>NZ_QPER01000001.1 GCF_009455635.1 Paraburkholderia agricolaris | reverse complement strand
CGAGTTGCTGTCGTTATGTATGCACGGCGGTTCGCCGCTGCCCCTGTCGCGCGTACGCAACAAGGCCCTGAGCAGCTAGGCCAAACCAGGCGCGATGGCTCCAGGCGCTTGTGCCACAAGGGTTTGCGGGACAAGCGAGCCGGAGCGGCGTGCAGGATTTTTGGGAAGTAAGGCGAGATTCTACCGCCAAAACGGCGGCGAAAGGGAGTTATCCACAGGGACGGATCGTCCTGTGGACTCTTCTTGGGGACAGGCCGAACCAGGCTAAACTATTGACGGCCAAAAGAAAACCGGTTTAAATAGCGGGTTCCGCGAAAACCAATTCTGCACAACCTCCGGCCATTGCCGCTTCAGCGATGATCGTGCGGTTAATTTTCGATCAGTCGATCAAGTGAGAGCAACATGAAACGTACTTACCAACCTTCCGTTACCCGTCGCAAGCGCACCCACGGCTTCCGCGTTCGCATGAAGACCGCAGGTGGCCGCAAGGTCATCAACGCACGTCGCGCGAAGGGCCGCAAGCGCCTCGCCATCTAAGGCAGGCGAGCGGATTGCGCGCTCCGTCTGTGCCAGGCGAGAACCGCGGTGACGCGGGAGCGGCAGGGGCGCCGCAACAGGGCTCGGTTCCGTTGCGAGCGCAAGCCGCCTTCCCCAAAGCCGCAAGGCTACTGAAAACGGATGAATTTTCATCCGTTTTTCGTTTGCGCCCATGGCGCCGCACCGCACACTTCGTGGTGTACGGCCGGCCCACCGGCAATGACGCTCGCTTAGGCCTCGTAATCGGCAAGAAGTATGCGCCGCGCGCGGCCACGCGTAATCTGGTACGTCGACTCGCGCGTGAAGCCTTCCGGCTGCGTCGCGCGGAATTCGGCGGTTGGGATGTGCTGCTGCGTTTGCACACGCGCTTCGACAAGAAGGCTTTGCCGAGCGCTTCGTCGCCGCCGTTAAGGGCGCTGTGCCGCAGCGAGATAGAGGTGCTGCTCGACAAGGCAGCGCGCGAAATTGTCCGTCGCGAGGCGCCGCCCGCGGAAGCGCCCAAGACGGAATGACGCTCAAGTGACCGCCCGCAGTGCAGCCAGGCTGCGCGGGCGTCGCCCGGTACTCCACGTTGCGCGGCGCCGTCCGGCCGCACCAGCCATGCAAACGGTACTCATCGCTTTACTGCGTTTCTATAAGGTTGCTGTGAGCCCTATGCTCGGCAACCGGTGCCGTTTTTACCCTTCCTGTTCTGATTACGCGCGCGAAGCAATCCAGTATCATGGCGCCGCGCGCGGGACTTATCTCGCCGCCAGGCGTATTTGCCGCTGCCACCCGTTTTCCGCGGGCGGCATCGATCTCGTCCCGCCTCCCACTTCTGAAAAGCGCTGACGCGCCGTTCCATCGACACTGAGACAACGCATGGATATCAAACGCACCGTCCTATGGGTCATCTTTTTCATGTCAGCGGTCATGCTGTTCGACAACTGGCAACGCGACCACGGACGCCCGTCGATGTTCTTCCCGAGCGCCAACCCGACCAAGACCGTCGAAGGCGCCGCTCCGGGAACCACGACGCCGGGAACCCAATCCGCCGATCTGCCGGCCACCAACGCAGCAGCACCGGGCAACGCGCCGGCTGCGGCTCAAGGCCAACTGATCAAGTTCAGCACCGACGTCTATAACGGCGAGATCGACACCCGCGGCGGCACGCTGTCGAAGTTGTCGCTCGTCAAGCAAGGCGACGGCAAGCAGCCCGATCTGGTGATCACGCTGTTCGACCGCACCGCGAACCATACGTATCTGGCGCGCACTGGTCTGCTCGGCGGCGATTTCCCGAACCATAACGACATCTTCACGCCGCTGCCGAACCAGCCGCACGATCTGACGGGCGACGCCAAATCGTTCCAGCTCAGCTTCGAGTCGCCGGTCAAGGGTGGCGTTAAGGTCATCAAGACCTACACGTTCACGCGCGGCAGCTATGTGATCGGCGTCGACACGAAGATCGAAAACGTCGGTACCGCACCGGTCACGCCGTCGGTCTATATGGAACTGGTGCGTGACGACACGCCGGTGGAAACGCCGCGCTTCTCGCACACGTTCATCGGGCCGGCTGTCTACACCGACCAGCACCACTTCCAGAAGATGACGTTCAGCGACATCGACAAGAACAAGGAAGACTTCGTCAATTCGGCCGACAACGGCTGGATCGCGATGGTGCAGCATTACTTCGCGTCGGCGTGGATTCCGCAGCAAGGCGTGAAGCGCGACATCTATGTCGAGAAGATCGATCCGGCGCTGTATCGCGTCGGCGTGAAGGAACCGGTGCCGACCATCGCGCCGGGTCAATCGGCTGACGTTTCGGCACGCCTGTTCGCCGGTCCGGAAGAAGAGCGCATGCTCGAAGGCATCGCCCCGGGTCTGGAACTGGTGAAGGACTACGGCTGGGTCACGATCATCGCCAAGCCGCTGTTCTGGCTGCTCGAGAAGATCCACAGCTATGTCGGCAACTGGGGCTGGTCGATCGTGCTGCTCACGCTGCTGATCAAGGCCGTGTTCTTCCCGCTGTCGGCTGCCAGCTACAAGTCGATGGCGCGCATGAAGGCGATCACGCCGCGTATGCAAGCGCTGCGCGAACGCTTCAAGGGCGATCCGCAGAAGATGAACGCCGCGCTGATGGAGCTGTACAAGACCGAGAAGGTCAATCCGTTCGGCGGCTGTCTGCCGGTGGTGATTCAGATTCCGGTGTTCATCTCGCTGTACTGGGTGTTGCTGTCGTCGGTTGAAATGCGCGGCGCGCCGTGGATTCTCTGGATTCACGATCTGTCGCAGCAAGACCCGTTCTTCATCCTGCCGGTGCTGATGGCCGTCTCGATGTTCCTGCAAACGCGTCTGAACCCGACGCCGCCGGATCCGGTTCAAGCCAAGATGATGATGTTCATGCCGATCGCGTTCTCGGTCATGTTCTTCTTCTTCCCGGCCGGTCTGGTGCTGTACTACGTGGTGAACAACGTGCTGTCGATCGCCCAGCAGTACTACATCACGCGGATGATGGGTCAGTCGAAGACAAAAGCAGCCTGATTGATGTCTTGCTTGCAGCGGGTGGCGGTAGCGCCCGCTGGCTGACAGGCGAAGAGAGGCAGAAGCTGGTTGTAAAAAAGCCGCCCGGTTTGCGCCGGGCGGCTTTTTTTATGACTCGCTTTTTGGTGGGCTCTTGTCTCTCGATGCGTCTTCAGGCTCGGGCGTAGCGTCGGTTGCCGGCTGTGTGCCGCCGTCGAACTCCGTGATCAGCTCTTCCACCAGATTGCGCTGTTTCGGCGACAAGCCCGCGAACCGGTTCGCCATCTGCGTCACCAGCTCGATCGTTTCCGGCGCCATTGGATATTTTTCGCCGCGGCCGAGCGGTTTGGTCTTGCCGGTTGGCACGGGACCGTAGTGCAGCCAGTGGACATCTTTTTGCAGCCATGTCGCCAACACCTGCAACTTATCAGGCTTTGGAATCGTCGTACCCGAGAGCCATTTATGCGCGGTTTGCGGTGAAACCGCAGGACCGTTTCGATAGAGCAGGCTAAATGCCTTGGCCAGAGCGGTCCCGCCCTGGAGTTCGCTGGGGAGTGAGTCTTTCAGCCGTTTGGCGAAAGCAGCTTTTTCTTTGGAGGTCGGCATGGGCCAGATTGTGCAATTCGGCGCATACTCAGTGGACAACCAGTTACGCTACTTTATAGCCCGTATGAGCTATTTTTAGCCTGAAATCGCCACCTAATAACGCATTTCACGATTTCACCGAATTCCGTCTTTTCCTTCTGTGGTGTGCGTTTTAGGCATTCCGGCGCGTCGATCTGTCGCAAATCTGTCTTAAGCTATCTTAGCTTATTTGAGATAAATCCCCATCTGTCTAACGAAGGCCAAATCGCGTCAAGAATCCGGCCCAGCTCCAGAGGCAGTGGATGCCCGCGTTACAATGCCCGGCGCTCACTGATGCGCTTTCAATCCCGCATTCATCCCTTCTGATAGCCTCGCTCCCATGCTCGCCACCGATTCCGATCCGATCGTCGCCATTGCCACCGCACCCGGCCGAGGCGGGATCGGGGTCGTGCGAATTTCGTTCGGCCGCGCCGGGGAAGCCGCCGCGCAACCGCTGATGCAAGCGCTCACTGGCCAGGCGCTTACGCCACGGCACGCGAGCTACGTGCCCTTTCTCGACAACACCGGCAACGCGCTCGATCGCGGCATCGCGCTGTACTTTCCCGCGCCGCACTCGTACACCGGCGAGCATGTGCTCGAACTGCAAGGCCACGGCGGACCGGTCGTGCTGCAACTGGTGCTGCAGCGTTGCATCGACGCCGGCCGCGCGTTCGGCCTGCGTCTGGCCGAACCGGGCGAATTCACGCGGCGAGCGTTTCTCAACGACAAGCTGGATCTGGCGCAAGCGGAAGCCGTCGCCGATCTGATCGAGGCCAGCACCGAGGCTGCCGCGCGTTCGGCAGGCCGCTCGCTCGACGGTGCGTTTTCGCGCGACATCCACGCTTTGGTCGAAGAAGTCATCACGCTACGGATGCTGGTTGAAGCGACGCTCGACTTCCCGGAAGAAGAAATCGACTTTCTCGAAGCCGCCGACGCCCGCGGCAAGCTCACGCGAATCCGCGAGCGTCTCGCCCACGTGCTGAGCGAAGCGCGCCAAGGCGCGTTGCTGCGCGAGGGTTTGTCGGTGGTGTTGGCGGGGCAGCCGAACGTCGGCAAGTCGTCGCTACTGAATGCGCTTGCCGGCGCGGAGTTGGCCATCGTCACGCCGATTGCCGGCACGACGCGCGACAAGGTCGCGCAGACCATCCAGATCGAAGGCATTCCGCTGCACGTGATCGATACGGCCGGACTGCGCGATACCGAAGACGAGGTGGAGAAGATCGGCATTGCGCGCACGTGGAGCGAGATCGAGCGCGCGGATGTCGTGCTGCATCTGCTCGACTCGCGCACCGGCATGACCGCCGAAGATGAAACGATCGCGGCCCGTTTCCCGAGTGGCGTGCCGGTGGTGCGCGTGCTGAACAAGACGGACCTAGCCGGGCTCGCGCCAACCGTGACGCCGCTGGACGCGGACCTCGATCTCAGCGAAGTGCGGCTGTCGGCGAAACACGGCGACGGGGTTGCGTTGCTGCGCGAAGAATTGCTGCGCATCGCCGGCTGGCAGGCGGGCGCGGAAAGCGTCTACCTCGCGCGCGAGCGGCATCTGATTGCGCTGCGTGCGGCCGAGGAACATCTGGCAACGGCTGCAGCACACGCCGATCAGAACGCTCAAGCGCTGGATCTGTTCGCAGAAGAATTGCGCCTCGCGCAGGATCAACTGAACTCGATCACCGGGGAATTCAGTTCGGATGACCTGCTCGGCGTGATTTTCAGCCGGTTTTGCATTGGCAAGTAAACCGGGCTGGAGAATTTTGCGCGAATGGCTTATCCAGTAAGCCTAATAAGGCCATTCAGTGCGCTCGTAAAAATCCACACCCAACATTATCTGTTGACCCAAATTCGTTGATTTCGTTGGTACACAAAGCATAGCCGGTTTAGAATCCCCGCTGTCCCGGTACCAAACGAATCGCCATGCCAAAGCTAGCCGCTCCCCTCACCGAAGCGCAAATCCGCGCACTCGAACCGCGCGCCACCCGGTACTGCGTCGCTGACGGCAACGGTCTCGTTATCGAAATCATGACGACGGGCACCAAGGTCTGGCGCTTTCGCTATTCATTGAACGGCAAGCGCCAGCCGCTCGTCACGATCGGCGACTACCGGATGATTTCGCTGCGCGTTGCGCGCGCCAAGGCGCAGAAGTACGCGGAGATGGTTACAAACGGTGTGTCGCCAATAGCGACAGCACGCCGCGACCGTGGAGTGGAGAGCAAGGTCGAGGTGCTGCGCGAGGCCGCGGAGCTTTATCTCGCAACGGAAATGGCCGGCAAGTCCGCGGAATATCAGCGCACCACACGGCGCGCGCTCGAAAAAGACGTGCTCCCCACGCTTGGCGCCAAGTCGATCAAAACCGTAACGGCTGACGACATCCGCACGATATGCGACCAGATCAAAAGCCGTGGCTCGCCCAAGATGGCGCTGCATACGCGCAACGCAGTCAAGCGACTCTACGAGTATCTGATCGCCCGGCAACTCGCCACGGCCAATCCGGCGGAGCTCATCCCGGCGCGCTTCATCGCAACGCCGGACAGCCGCACCCGCGTGCTCGCCGCAGACGAAATGGGCACCATGTTGCGGGCGATTTACGCATCGAACATCCGACGTCCGCTGAAACTGGCTTTGCACCTGCTGGTGCTGACGATGGTACGGAAATCGGACATCGTTGAGGCAGCCTGGTCGGAGTTCAGCCTCAACGCAGCACGCTGGACGATCCCCGCCGCGCGGATGAACAAGGGCCGCGACCATGTGGTGTATCTCCCGCATCAGGCGGTCACTCTGCTTCGCGAGCTTCAGGAGACCAAGGCCAGTCGCAATTTCGTCTTCCCGAGTGTCAGGGGTGACGATCGGCCGATCGCCAAAAGCACGCTCAATCAGGCCGTCAAATCGCTCGGACTCGACGTCGAGCATTTCGTCCTCCATGACTTTCGACGCACCGCCGCGACCCATCTGCGTGAAATGGGGCAGCCTTCGCACCCGATCGAAAGAGCACTCGCGCATACCGTCAAAGACACCCCGGGCGGAGCCGCCCACGCTGAGCATGCGGCAGAACAGCGTCAGACCTTGCAACTGTGGGCGGATTTCGTCGACACCCAGATCGAGAGCGGCCGACAAGGCGTGACCGGTTGAGCGCGGCAGCGGCAAGTATGCCAAACACGGCAGGCGGCAAGCGCCGAACCGGTTACCGTGGCTTGTCTGATCATTGGCCAGCGACATGCCCGATGGTACACAACCAGACAAAGATCAAGCCAAACTGACCACCCATAAAAGAAAACCCCCGCTTTCGCTAGGTTCTCAATCACCCTGTCCCACGCCCTCTCAGCCCATTCACGTCAATACCGCCGCGTTGCCGGCCAACCCATCACAGCGTCCTTTTTTCCCGCCATTCATCGCCTAAACTGAAGCATGGATGCAAGCCGGGACGGAGGCCCCCATGTCAGAATCGTTGATGGCTTATTTGCTGGGACCGTTGGTCATGCTGGTGGTCGGCGTGGTGATCTGGGCCGCGTCCCACTATCGCGAGAAATCAAAGCCCGAGCGCCTCGAGCGCTGGCTCGATACGCATTATGCGGAGTGGCTGCACCACAAGCACTGAGTAGAGATACCCAACAAGACAAGGCCGTCGCGTGTTGCGACGGCCTTTTTCTCTGTGGTGCGCGAGCGTCGGGACTGCACACGCCCGCGCAGGTCATTCATTTACCAGCCTGGCTGGGGCTGCTGCGGATACCCATATTGTGCCGGCGGCGGCGCACCGCAACCGACGTACGCGCGCTGGTACTGGTCATAGCAGTATCCCGGCGGCGGCCCGGCGTACACGGGCGCCGGCTGATACACCGGCTGTGCGTAGACCGGTTGCTGGTAAGCGACCACAGGCGCCGGATTCAGCGCGGAGGTCACCACCGCACCCAACAGAGCCCCGCCGATCAGCGCACCGACCACATCGCCGCCATTGCCATGAGCCGACGCCGGACCCGCCACGCTCAGGCTCCCCACCACCAACAACGCCACCGCAATCTTTTTCATGTTTCGCTCCCGCCGTTCAGGCATGGAACAGATTGTGTAGGGTGCGCGCGGAAATAGATGCTGCAGTTGGTAACCGGGCATTACGGGTGTAACCCCTTAGGCGGAAGACGCCACACCGACCGCCATCCGCTCCTACGATCAATGTAAAATTCGCGGCAGACCCGTCGGCAAATCCGCCGACCCGTAAAGCTTTCCGATCCTTCGACCCCGAGACCAGCAAGTCGACGTCGGCGTTGAAACCAAGCCAAAAGTTAAGGGGCGCGCGCGTGAAACAATGGACCATCCGGCAACGGATTCTGTGCAGTTTCGGAATCGTGCTGATCGTGATGCTGGCAATGGCGATTGTCACTTTCGAACAACTCGGCGGCATCGACCGCGACGCCAAGAGTCAGCAGCAGGACTCGATGCCCGGCCTCTACTACGCGACCGCCATGCGCGCGGCCTGGTTCGAGAACTACTCCGTCACGCAGCGTCTCATCTATGTCGATGAGGGCCCGGATGCCGTGAAACGCGACAGCACGCGGCTCACCGAGACCCAGCAATCGCTGCAGAAGCTGCTCAACGATTACGGCGGGACCATCTTCCGTCAGGAAGACCGCGACCTCTTCAATGATTTCCGCCAGCAGTACACGCAATATTTGCCGATCCAGGCGTCGCTGATCGCCGCATTGCCGACGTCGAAAGAGAACGCCGCGCAGATATTCAACGCGCAGCTCACCCCGGTTTGGGAGACGGGCCGCCTCTCGGTGCGCAAGCTCGTCGAGAACAACAAGGCTTACGCCGATCAGTCCGCCGAAAGCATCCGCGGCTCGGTCGAGACGACCCGCATCGTGCTGCTCGTGATGCTGCTGCTCGCCGCCATCGCGGCCATCCTGGCTGGTTACTGGCTGCTGCGCGCGGTCACCACGCCGATGGCGAAGGTGCTGCAAGTTGTCGACGTCATGCGCACGGGCGACCTCACGCAACGTCTGCAACTGAATCGCGCGGATGAAATCGGCGCGCTCGAAGCCGGCTTTAACCGCATGACCGACGAGCTCACCGCGCTGGTCGGCCAGGCGCAGAAGTCGGCGGTTCAGGTCACCACGTCGGTAACGGAAATCGCCGCGACCTCGCGCGAACAGCAAGCCACCGCGAACGAAACCGCGGCGACCACCACCGAGATCGGGGCCACGTCGCGCGAAATCTTCGCGACCTCGCGCGATCTGCTGCGCACCATGAACGAAGTCTCCGAAGTGGCTGGACAGTCGGCGGCGCTCGCCGGCACCGGTCATGCCGGTCTCGCTCGCATGGAGGAAACCATGCGCCTCGTGATGGAGGCAGCCGGCTCGGTCAACGCGAAACTCGCGATCCTCAACGAAAAAGCCAGCAACATCAACCAGGTCGTCGCCACCATCACCAAGGTCGCGGATCAGACCAACCTGCTCTCGCTGAACGCCGCGATCGAAGCGGAAAAGGCCGGCGAATACGGTCGCGGTTTCGCCGTGGTGGCAACCGAGATTCGCCGTCTCGCGGATCAGACCGCCGTGGCGACGTACGACATCGAACAGATGGTCAAGGAAATCCAGTCGGCGGTGGCGGCGGGCGTGATGGGCATGGATAAGTTTTCCGAAGAAGTCCGGCGCGGCATGCTCGACGTGCAGAACGTGGGCGGCCATCTCACTCAGATCATCCAGCAGGTGCAGCAGCTCGCCCCGCGCTTTTCGATGGTCAACGAAGGCATGCAGACACAAGCCACGGGCGCCGAGCAGATTACCCAGGCGCTGACGCAGCTCTCGGAGGCCGCGCAGCAGACGGCGGAATCGCTGCGCCAGTCGACCCAGGCAATCGACGATCTGACGCACGTCGCCAATAGTCTGCGCACCGGTGTGTCGCGTTTCAAGGTGGTGGCCTGACGCGCCACCACTGGCTCATTCAGACACGCACGCTGAAGCCAACTATTTGCACGCCACCTCACTCAACCCACGCCGATGCTCTTCATCCTCTTCACGCTCGATAGCGAACGCTACGTGATCGACGCGACGCAGGTGGAGCGTCTGATGCCGCTCACGCCGCAGTCGCCGCCGAAGACGATCCCCGGCGCACCGTCGTGGGTCGCGGGCGTGCTCGATCATGAAGGCGCACCACTGCCGGTGATCGACCTGCCGGCGCTCGCGCTCGGCCGTCCCGCCGCGCAGTTGATGTCGACCCGCGTCGTGCTGGTGCGCTATCCGCATGCCGGCACGGTACGCCTGCTCGCGCTCCTGCTCGAAGGCGCCACGCGCACGATTCGCCTCGCCGCCGAAGCGTTTCACGATGCCGGTATCGACATGCCGCACGCGCGTTATCTGGGCCCGGTTGCGAGCGAAGCAGGCGGTCTGGTGCAATGGATTCGCGTCGAGCATCTGCTGCCCGACGATGTCAAAGCGCTGCTGTTTCCCGAGGCGCACGCATGAACGCGCATCACGACAACGCGCCGCTCTATCGACGCTTCACCGATCTGTTGCATCGGACCATCGGGCTCGACGCGGCGTCGCTCGGTCATAGCGCGATCGAACGTGCGGTTGATCAGCGCGCCGCCGCCTGGTGCGCGGACGGTCACGCCGACGCCACGCTTAACGACTACTGGGAGGCTGCGCAAGCATCGCCTGCCATGGTGCAGGCGCTGGTCGAAACCGTAGTGGTGCCGGAGACCTGGTTCTATCGCGACACCGACGCGTTCAAAGCGCTCACGCGTCTCGCGTACGAACGCCTTGACGAACGCGGCACCGCGTTGCCGTTGCGGATTCTGAGCCTGCCCTGCTCGACCGGCGAAGAACCGTACACAATCGCGATGACGCTGCTCGACGCCGGCATCGACGCCGCGCACATGCGCATCGACGCGATGGATATCAGCGAACGTTCGCTGGCTGTCGCACAAAACGCGGTGTACACCCGTAATTCGTTTCGCGGCAATGCGTTTCCGTTTCGGGACGCCCACTTCACGCGCACCGAAGACGGCTGGCGTCTCGCACCACGCATCGTCGATGCGGTGCGGTTTTCGCGCGCCAACCTGATGCAACTCGATGCCACGACGCTTGGTATCTACGATTTCGTGTTCTGCCGCAACGTGCTGATTTACTTCGACCGCGATGCACAGCAAACGGCCTTGCATGCACTCAATAGCGTGCTGGCCGAAAACGGCACGCTGTTCGTCGGCCCCGCGGAAACCGGACTACTGATGCGTTATGGCATGCAGTCAGCGAAGATTCCGTTGGCGTTCGCATTTCGCCGCGCCACGTCCACGGAAACGCAATTCAACGGCTGGCACACCGCGCCGCTCGCCACCGCCGCGGCACTGGCGATGACGCATTCGCCCGTGCCCGCGCTCGCGCCGCCGCAAGTGTTTTCGGCAGAGCCTTTCGCGTGGCCCGATCCGGTGGCGCGCACGCCGTTCAATGCCGGCTCTTCACAGGCGTTTCGAGACGGTACGCAACCGCATGCGGCACTGAACAACGAGATCCCGCAGCACACGTTGCACGCGCCGAACAAGAGCATATGGAACAGCGCGGCCGTTCCGTTGAAACCCGCAGCGCAATCGTACGACCGCACGCCGCCCCACATTACCCCGCCCACCAACGCCGCGCGCGACACGCTGCAATCCGCGCACGCGCTGGCCGATGCGGGCCGTCTGACGGACGCCGCGAACGCGATCAACGCTTATCTGGAACAGCACGCGCCGCATGCCGATGCGTTCTACCTGCTCGGCGTGCTGGCCGACGCCAGCGGCGATACGAACCTGGCACGCGGCCAGTATCGCAAGGCGCTCTATCTCGACCCGCAGCACGCCGAAGCGCTCGCGCATTTGGCCACGCTGCTCGAACTCGAAGGCGACCGTAACGGTGCGCGTCTGTTGATGGAACGCGCGTCGCGCGCGCAGGGAGCGCAACGTGGTTGAGGAGCGCACCGTGACTTTCGACGATTGCTGGAATCGCATTGGCGTGCGCGGCGATTCGTCGTGCGAGCGGCTGACCGAGTACGTGCGTTGTCTGAATTGCCCCGTGTTCGAAGCGGCCGCGGCCAAATTGCTGGAGCGACCGATTCCCCTTGTGGATCTCTCGCTGCATGACGCCGAGACGTCACCGCATCAGCAGCGGCAGCAGCAACACGACCCGCAAGGTGCGAGCGAGTCGTTCCTCATTTTCCGGATCGGCCGCGAATGGCTCGCGCTGCCTACGCCGATCTTCAAACGCATCGTGCAGACGCGGCCGGTTCATACCTTGCCGCACCGGCAGCATCGCGCGGTGCTGGGCGTGGTGAATGTGCAGGGCGACTTGCTGGTGTGTCTGTCGCTCGCGCATCTGCTCGGTTTCGAAACCGACACCACGGCGGCCGACGATCAGGCGCGCCACGATCTGCCGCGTTTGCTGGTGGTCTCGCGCGCCGAAGAGCATGCGGTATTTCCCGTCGACCAGGTCGACGGCGTGCATCGGCTCGCAGTCACCACCTTTTGCCCGCCGCCCGCGACGCTCTCGCACGCGGCCGCCGCGCATACGCGCGCCGTGGCCCCGTGGCGCGGCATGACGGTCGGCTTGCTCGACGCTGACGCCTTGTTCGATACCTTGAACCGGAGTCTCGGATGACGGACGACCCGCGCCGCCCGTCGCTGATCGATCTCTTCCGCGAGGAAGCGCGGACCCAGGCGCGCGTGCTCAACGACGGCCTGCTCGCCCTCGAACGCGCGCCGCGCGATGCCGCCGCGCTCGAGGCCTGCATGCGCGCGGCGCACTCGCTGAAGGGCGCGGCACGTATCGTCGGGGTGCAGGTGGGCGTCGAACTCGCGCACGCGATGGAGGATTGTTTTGTCGCGGCGCAGGAAGGGCGCGCGTTACTCGATGCCGCGTGGATCGATGAGTTGCTGCGCGGTGTCGATATCGTTGCGCGCATCGGCAATGATGAGGATGAGTCGGCGCGTGACGCGGTGAGTGCGTGCGTCGCGTCGTTGCAAGCGCGGATGGCCGGTATCGTGCCGCACGGCGCGGCGATGCGGCGGGAAAGTGCGCCGCAGGCTGCTGCTACGCCGGCCGAAAATCCTGCTCGCGTCGCCGGATCTGTGCCCAGTATCACCACCGAACCCCAAGCCGCATCCGCCGACACGGCTCACGACGCAGACGCCGCATTCAATCTGCTCGCCAACGCTCTGCGCGCCGAAGCCACGCCAGCGTCAGGCGCATCGGTCAGCACGACAGTAAATCCGTCGACGGCCGATTCCAGAAGCGCTCCGGCATCAACCGCATCCGGTTCAACCGAAGCAAGCCGCCTAACCACCGACCCCGGCCGCATGCTGCGTGTACGCGCCGACAACCTCGACCGGCTCCTGTCCCTATCCGGCGAATCGCTGGTCGAATCGCGCTGGCTCAAACCCTTCGCGCAATCGATGCTGCGCGTCAAGCGCGTCCAACGTGACGGCTCGCGTGCGCTGGATCAGTTGCACGAGACACTTGCCGACCTGAAGCTTGATCCGCGCACGCAGGCCGCGCTCGAAGAATTGCGCCGCCTCACCGCGGAATCGCAGCATCTGCTCGCCGAGCGCCTGGCCGATCTGGAGAGCTTCGACCGCCGCTCGACGCATCTGTCGCAGCAGCTTTACGACGCCGCGCTGCAATGCCGGATGCGCCCTTTCGGCGACGGCACCGGCGGTCTGGCGCGCATGGTGCGCGACGTCGCGCGTTCGCTCGGCAAGAAGGTGCGCTGGCAACTGGTCGGCGAATCGACTCAGGTGGATCGCGACATCCTCGATCTGCTCGAAGCACCGCTCGGCCACCTGCTGCGCAACGCGATCGACCACGGTATCGAAGCGCCGTCAGCCCGTCTCCTGCGCGGCAAGTCCGAAGAAGGCACGCTCACGCTCGACGCGCGCCATACCGCCGGCTCACTGCTCATCACCGTCACCGACGACGGCGCGGGCATCGACCTCGAAGCCTTGCGTGCCTCGATCGTGCGCAAAAAACTGGCGAGCGCCGACACCACCGCGCGCCTGTCCGAGGCCGAACTACTCGAATTCCTGTTCCTGCCCGGCTTTTCGTTGCGCGATCAGGTTACCGAGGTCTCGGGCCGTGGCGTCGGACTCGATGCGGTGTACGACGTCGTCAAGCGCGTGCGTGGCACGGTGCGCATCACGCACGAACCCGGCCTCGGCACGCGCGTGCAGTTGCAGCTGCCGCTGACGCTTTCGGTGATCCGCAGCCTGCTCGTCGAAGTCGCGGGCGAGCCGTACGCCGTGCCGCTCGCGCATGTCAACCGCACGCTGCACGTGAGCCGCACGGAGATCGAACTGCTCGAAGGCCATCAGCACATTGCCTTCGACGGCCGCCGTATCGGCGTCGTCACCGCGCATCAGATTCTCGATACGGCGCCGCCCGCTGACGAAGCCGAACCCGTCAGCCTGATCGTGATCGGCGACGGTGAAGAAACCTACGGCGTGGTGGTCGACCGTTTTCTCGGCGAGCGGATGCTGGTCGTGCAGCCGCTCGATCCACGTCTCGGCAAGATCAGGAACATCACCGCCGGCGCGTTGATGGAAAACGGCGACCCGGTGCTGATCGCGGATGTCGACGACTGGCTGCGCTCGGTCGAGAAACTCGTGGCGGGCGGCGATCTGAAACACACGCAGCACGGCACCGCCCTCGCCGCCCGGCGCGTCACCCGGCGCGTGCTGGTGGTCGACGATTCGCTCACCGTGCGCGAACTCGAACGAAAGCTGCTGGCCACACGCGGCTACGACGTGACGATCGCCGTCGACGGCATGGACGGCTGGAACGCGGTGCGCAGCGAGCGCTTCGACCTTGTGATTACCGACATCGACATGCCGAGAATGGACGGCATCGAACTCGTCACGCTCATCAAGCGCGACCCGCAACTGCAGTCGCTGCCGGTGATGATCGTCTCGTACAAGGATCGTGAAGAGGACCGCCGCGCCGGCCTGAACGCGGGCGCGGATTACTATCTGGCGAAAGGCAGTTTCCACGACGAAGCACTGCTCGACGCAGTGCGCGATCTGATCGGCGAAGCTTACGGTTAAACCCACGGGTAAAACGGATGAAAATCGGAATCGTCAATGACCTGCCCCTTGCCGTCGAAGCGCTGCGCCGCGCGCTGGCCGCGCGCCACGACTACGAGGTGCTGTGGGTCGCGCAGGACGGCCAGCAGGCAGTCGATTTCTGCACCGCGCAGCGGCCCGACATCGTGCTGATGGATCTCGTGATGCCGAACGTCGACGGGATCGAAGCCACGCGCCGCATCATGGCGAAGGCGCCGTGCGCGATCCTGATCGTAACCGTCGACGTAGGCGCGAACGCGTGGCGCGTCTATGAAGCAATGGGCGCGGGCGCGCTCGACGCCGTGGATACGCCCTCGCTGAGCGGCCCGGACGCGCACAGGAGCATCGCCACCCTGATCGCGAAGATCGACCGCATCGCCGCGCAGGTCGCGGAACGCAACGCGCCTGGCACGGCCGCTGCGGCGGAAACGAAAAGCGTGACCAATCGCGACACGCCGCTGGTGGCGATCGGCGCCTCGGCAGGCGGCCCGGCAGCGCTCGCCACCCTGCTCGGCGGTTTGCCGAAGGATTTCCCGGCGGCCATCGTGATCGTCCAGCACGTCGACGCGGCGTTTGCCGCCGGTATGGCCGACTGGCTGAACCAGCAGTCGGCGCTGCCGGTGCGGATCGCGAACGAAGGCGACCGGCCGCAAGCCGGCGTCGCGCTGCTCGCCGCCACCGACGATCATCTGCACCTGAAATTACCCAACGTGCTGGGCTATACGAACGTGCCAACCGAAACGCCCTACCGGCCTTCCGTCGACGTGTTCTTCCATAGCGTTGTGGCCCGCTGGCCGGCGCGCGCGATTGGCGTCCTGCTGACCGGCATGGGCCGCGACGGCGCGATCGGGCTCAAGGCGATGCGCACCAAGGGCTACCGCACGATTGCACAGCATGAGGCGACCTGTGCCGTGTACGGCATGCCGAAGGCGGCCGCGGCGCTCGACGCCGCCGCCGCGATCCTGCCCCTGCCCCGCATCGCCGCCGCGCTTGCCGCCGCCGTCGGTGCCGGCTAAGGCCGGGCAAGCGCACACTACCCACACATTGGCCACACATTAGCCCGCTACGACTCACTGACATTCATTCTGGCTGACCAACATGGACACTTCCAAACCGTATCAGAACGCCACCGCGCCGGACCTCGCAGAACACGACGCGAACGCGCAGGCGTACGCGGTGGACGCGCCCAACAGCGCCATCGACGACGCGTTAGCCCGCATCCTCGATAGTCCGCCCGCCGCCGAATGCCCGATCATGGTGCTGCTGGTCGACGATCAGGCGATCATCGCCGAGGCGGTCCGCCAAGCGCTGGCTGACGAAGGAAGCGTCGACTTTCACTACTGCGCGTCGCCTGAAGATGCGCTGCGCTGCGCGGAGGAAACCCGTGCGACGGTGATCCTGCAAGACCTCGTCATGCCCGGCACCGACGGCCTCACGCTCGTGCGGCAGTACCGGCAAAATCCGGCGACGCGCGATATTCCGATCATCGTGCTGTCGACCAAAGAGGAGCCGCTGGTGAAAAGCGCCGCCTTCGCCGCCGGCGCCAACGACTATCTGGTGAAGCTGCCGGATCGCATTGAGTTGATCGCGCGGATTCGCTATCACTCGCGCTCGTATCTGAACCTGCTGCAGCGTGACGAGGCCTATCGGGCGCTGCGCCAGTCGCAACAGCAGTTGCTCGCGACCAATCTGGAACTGCAGCGGCTCACGCATTCGGACGGCTTGACGGGTTTGTCGAATCGCCGTTACCTCGATCAGTACCTGGCCGCCGAGTGGCGTCGCGGCACGCGCGACAAAACCGGCCTCGGTTTTCTGATGATCGATGTGGATAACTTCAAGGCCTACAACGACACTTATGGGCACGTCGCCGGCGACGAGGTGCTCAAACGCGTCGCGCAAACCATCGAATCGTGCCTTGGACGCGCGCCCGATCTCGCGGCGCGCTTTGGCGGCGAAGAGTTTGCGGTGGTGTTGCCGGGCGCGTCGTCGGGTGGCTTGCGCCTGCTCGCCGAGAAAATCCGCCTGGCCATCGAGGGGCTCGGCATTGCGCATGCCGGGTCCGCGAGTGGTGTCGTGACGATCAGCGTCGGCGCGGCGGCCATCGTGCCGTCCGCCGCCGAACCGGTGACGACGCTGATCGAAGCCGCCGACGTCGGGCTGTATCGGGCGAAGCGGGACGGGAAGAATCAGGTGGCGGTGATTCGCTGATTGCCGGCTGGCGCCGGCACCGTCCAGGAACGGGACAGAGACAAATACGGCGCGCTGTAACAGAGGTAGTGGACAATATCGTCGACGGCCTCCCCAGCTTGAACCGTACGGCAACCAAAAGGACGCGTGATGAACTACGACGACAGCAATCCCTTCGCGAAGATTCTGCGCGGCGAACTACCTTGCATCAAGGTGGCGGAAAGCGATGCCGCGCTGGCGTTCATGGATTTGATGCCGCAAGCCGACGGCCACATGCTGATCGTGCCAAAGGAAGCGGCGGTTGAGATTTTCGAATTGTCGGACGCCTCGACGGTAGCCTGCATGCGCATGACGCAGAAGCTCGCCATCGCGGTGCGCGCGGCCTTGCGCCCTGACGGCGTATTCATCGGACAGTTCAACGGCGCCGCAGCGGGACAAACGGTGCCGCACGTCCATTTTCACGTGATCCCGCGCTGGGAAGGACAGCCGCTGCGCATGCATGCTCGCGAAGTTGCCGACGCGGCCACGCTAGAAGCCCTGGCCACGCGCATTCGCAACCACTGGCGCGCCCCTGCCGACGCCACAGGCGGCCCGGACGACCGAACTGGTCATGCCCCGTAATATGTGTAATGGCTGGTGAAACCAGCCGCACGCGCGCTACGGCTAGACTGGCGTCTGCCTTGTACCCGCAAGGCATTGAGTGTGGATCTCTTTTTAGCCTGCCCGAAACGGCAGGCTTTTTTATTTGCAGGTCCGATCGCTCAACTCAAAGCCGATGCCGCGCGCGCCGCAGCGGATGCCGCCAGTCGATACGCCGCGGTTTCGCCGGCATAGGCTGCATATCGTGCAGATGCCGATGCTCCTGCCACAATTCGTCGGAGAAAAGAAACGCGACGATAAGTAGCGGGATGACCAGAAAGGCGCCTAATATCAAGTGCTCGATCACGGTAGCCTCCATCGCAAGAGCTTGATTTCATTGTAGAGCACCGCATGTGCCCATACGGTGCCAAGCCCCTCACAAATTTGCGACAAGCACGTGAAAAGTGGCCTGCGACAACGCGCCGCGCCACCCTTGCCGAACCCACACGGCGCCTCACGCCTTACAAGAGCGGCCTGCGCCAGCGTCAGACGTTGTAAGAACTCCCCGCGCCGAACCCGGACTAACAGAAAACGCGAGCCCGGGCTTTCACCTTGGACTTGCGCGCACCACCCAATAACTCACCAATAATTCTCAAGGGGAATCCAATGACTATCGAACGCAGCAGCGAACTCACCCTGCGGCCGCTCGAGCGCACCGATCTGCGCTTCGTTCACGAAGTGAACAACAACGCCAAAATCATGCGTTACTGGTTCGAAGAGCCCTATGAAACGTTTTCTGAACTGACCCAGTTGTACGACCAGCACGTGCACGATCTGCGCGAGCGCCGCTTCGTGGCGATCGACAATGAGGGTCAAACCGTAGGTGTCGTCGAATTGATCGAGCTCGACTACATCCACCGGCGCGGAGAATTTCAGATCATCATCGCACCGCATGCGCAGGGTCGCGGCTATGCCACCGTCGCCACCCAGCTCGCAATCGACTACGCGTTTTCGGTGCTGAACCTGCGCAAGGTCTACCTGATCGTCGACAAGTCGAATACCGCTGCCATCCACGTTTACGAGAAGTGCGGTTTTCGGCATGAGGCCGAGTTAATCGAGGAGTTTTTCGGTAACGGCCGCTATCACAATGCGTTACGCATGTGTATGTTCCAGTCTGAATTCTTCAAGACCGGTCAGCACGGCGAGTAAGCTCACCCATGCCAGGTGCGTCATGCGGCAACGTGTGACGCACCTGGCACCGTTTATCTTCTGTACGTACACCGTTATTTCGTGTTTTTTGATTAGTCGGGTGAATGACTTTGTGTGCAACGCACCAAGTGCGCCCGCTAATTGTATTAATTCACTTAATTGGTGCCTCTCGTTTACGCCAATACGTACCGCAAAGCTTTACTGGTTAAAGCGATGCGCCCTACCCGTCTTTTAGTTATCCGTTTCAATCCAGCCGATTTAAGTGCCTGCCCAAGGTTTAAGCAGGTGCGACAGGTGGTGCGACAATTCGCCGCTGTTGCGACCGCACACAAGATGTGCTTGTCGTTCTCTCACGTTCTCCTAAAGTGCAAGGTGCGGGTTCGACGTTAAAGTTAAATACATAGCTAACCTGAGTATTCAACCCGCACCGGAGGAAAATATGAAAACGCGAATCGCCCTTGTTTTCGCCATTGCGGGATTGGCTGCCGCATCTGTTCAGGCGCAAGACGTGATGGTCAAGCCGCAGCAAACCATCCAGTTCAAGGCCAACGCGTACGGCTGCCTGTCGAAGGATAAGCTCGACGCCGCCGATGTCCACGCGCAAGCCGGTGAACAACAAAAGATGCAGGAATTCTTCTCCGGATATCAGTGTGTTTCCACGCCAGAAAACTCGAATTTCCGAGTGGTTCGCGTGGTCGGCCATGATGTCGAATTCGTGAATGCCGCCAATAGCGATACCCAAGGCCTCTGGGCAAACGATCGATTCATTAAACAATAAGCTAAACGCCAACGCTGCGTCGAAACCCCAAAGCTTGAAGGGGTTTCAATTAACGCCAACCCTCCAGCTTTAAAAACTGGAGGGGGTGAACCTGCGAGTTAAAAAACGGCTGGGCATTACGCGCCCGGCCGTTTTTTATTTCAGCTCGCTTTTGCCCCCCTTGCCCCTTGCTTTGCTCTGATGTGACGGCGAAAAAAAACCGATGCGGGCTTTCGGTCCGCATCGGTAATACGCCTTCTCGCAAAGCGCAGGGAGAAACGTTCAACCGTTCAAACGGCGCTCAATGCGAATCGCGCGGCACCGGCGCGCCGCTCGACCCGACCAGAAAGTCGAGATCCGCGCCCTGATCCGCTTGCAGCACGTGTTCGACATAGAGCTTGTAGTAGCCGCGTGTGGGCGGCGCGGGCGGCTGCCACGCGGCGCGGCGGCGCGCGAGTTCTTCGTCGGTAATGTCCAGATGAAGCCGGCGGGCATGCACGTCGAGTTCGATCATGTCACCGGTTTGCACGAACGCGAGCGGCCCGCCCGCGGCCGCTTCAGGCGACACGTGCAGCACCACCGAGCCATACGCCGTACCGCTCATGCGGCCGTCGGAAATGCGCACCATGTCCGTGATGCCTTTTTGCAGCACCTTCTTCGGCAGCGGCATGTTGCCGACTTCCGCGAACCCCGGATAACCCTTTGGCCCCGCCCCTTTGAGCACCATCACGCAATGCTCGTCGATGTCGAGCGAATCGTCGTCGACCTTCGCGTGCAATTCCTCGATGTTCTCGAACACCACCGCGCGGCCACGATGTTTCAGCAGATGCGGCGTCGCGGCCGAAGGCTTGATCACCGCGCCGTTCGGCGCCAGGTTGCCCTTGAGCACCGCAATGCCGGCCTTCGGCTTGAACGGCTCGGCGAAGGTCGTGATGACCTTCTCGTCGTAGTTCGACGCGTGGCGCACGTTGTCCCAGATCGTCTTGCCGTTCACCGTCAGCGCTTCGCGATGCAGCAGACCTTGCTCGCCGAGTTGCTTGAGCACGGCCGGCAAACCGCCCGCGTAGTAAAAATCTTCCATCAGGTATTCGCCCGACGGTTGCAGATTCACCAGGCACGGCACGTCCGAGCCCAGCTCCCAATCTTCCAGCGACAACTCGACGCCGATGCGCTTGGCCAGCGCGATCAGATGCACCACCGCATTGGTCGAGCCGCCGATCGCCGCATTGGTGCGGATCGCGTTTTCGAACGCCTGGCGCGTGAGAATCTTGTCCATCGTCAGATCCTCGCGAACCATATCGACGATGCGCCGGCCCGCCAGATGCGCGAGCACCTGCCGGCGCGCATCGACCGCGGGAATCGCCGCGTTGTGCGGCAAGCCCATGCCGAGCGATTCGACCATCGAGGCCATCGTCGATGCCGTGCCCATTGTCATGCAGTGGCCGCGCGAGCGGTTCATGCACGACTCGGCTTCGGTGAATTCTTCCTGCGTCATCGTGCCGGCGCGCACTTCCTCGGACATCTGCCAGACGCCCGTTCCGGAGCCGATGTTCTTGCCGCGAAACCGTCCGTTGAGCATCGGGCCGCCCGACACCGCGAGCGCCGGCAGATTGCACGACGCCGCACCCATCAACAGCGCAGGCGTGGTCTTGTCGCAGCCGACCAGCAGAATCACGCCGTCCATCGGATTGCCGCGAATCGACTCCTCGACATCCATTGAAGCGAGATTGCGAAACAGCATCGCGGTAGGCCGCAAATTGGTTTCACCAAGCGACATCACCGGAAACTCGAGCGGCAAACCGCCGGCTTCGTGCACGCCTTTTTTCACGTACTCGGCGAGCTCGCGAAAATGTGCGTTGCACGGCGTCAGTTCGGACCACGTATTGCAGATGCCGATCACCGGGCGTCCGTCAAATTCGTCGTGTGGGATGCCCTGATTTTTCATCCACGAACGATGCAGAAAACCGTCGCGGTCCTTGAGGCCAAACCACGCCTGGCTGCGCAGCGGCTTTTTAGTCTGGTTGGAATCAGCCATGAAATCTCCTGTTGGCAAGCATGTAGGGCGGGGCGCGCGTCAGTGCACGCGCTTGCTGCGGCGGTACTGATCGAACAGCACCGCGAGCAGCAGAATCCCGCCGCGAATCAGGTATTGATAGAAAGTCGGCACATTCATCAGGCTCATGGCGTCCTGCACGGAGCCCATGATCAGCACGCCGACCAGCACACCGGAAATCGTCGCGACGCCGCCCGTTAGCGAAACACCACCGAGCACGCACGCGGAGATCACGCCAAGTTCGAGACCGACCGACGTTTTCGGGTCGCCGAGACTCATGCGCGATGCCAGCATCACGCCTGCAAAACCCGTTACGAGGCCCTGCAATACGAATACTGTGATCTTGATTCGGGTGACCGGCAAGCCCGCGAGCAGGGCGGCCTCGCTATTGCCGCCGACGGCCAGCACGTTCTTGCCGAATACGGTTTTCTTCAGCAGAAAACCGAACAGCACGAAGCCGACGATGTTGCTCCAGATCGGATACGAAATGCCGAGGAACGCGCCGCCGCCGAGGTCGAAGAAACGCTCCTCCGAAATCATCACCGCGTCGCCGTTCGACGTGATGTAGGCGAGGCCGCGCACGACCTCCATCATCGCGAGCGTGACGATCAGCGAGTTGATCTTGTAGCGCGCGACCAGCACGCCATTGACCAGTCCGACCGCGCCACCCGCGAGCACGCCGGCGGCGATACCGAGCGTCACGCTATGGGTCGCGGTGATCAAGGTGGACGCCACCACGCCCGCGAACGCCACGATCGACGCCACCGACAGATCCACTTCGCCGAGCGCGAGCACGAACATCATCGTCACGGAGATCGAACCGATCAGCGTGACGGAAAGCAGCAGCCCCTGGATGTTTCTCGAGCTTAAAAAGTCCGGCACGGTGAACGACAAAACCGCGAACAGGATGACGAACACCATCACGATGCCGGACTTGTTGAGCAGGTCCCAGGTGCGTGCGGCGCGCGCGCTCAGGCCCGAGGAAGCGACAGCTGGAGTAGGGGAGTCGGTTGAGGGTGTGTGCATAGTGTCTATTCCGTTTTCAATGGCGCAATCCGGTTCGGTTGCCTTGGGTTGCCATCCGTTGCCCGATACGTGTGGCGTTCTTAACGAGGCAGCGCGAGCTTGATCAGCGCATCGGGCGTGGCCTGCGCTTTCGGCAGATTGCCGACGATGCAGCCTTCCTTCATCACGATCACGCGATCCGCCACGCCGATCACTTCGGCCAGATCGCTCGACACAACGATGACCGTGCGGCCGGCCTCAGCGAGTCCGTACAACAGCCCGTATATTTCGCTGCGCGCGCCGACGTCGATGCCGCGTGTGGGTTCGTCCATCAGGAACACGTCGATCTCTTCGGCGAGCCAACGCGACAGAATCACCTTCTGCTGATTGCCGCCGGAGAGGGTGCCGATCGGTGTTTCGCCGTTACGCGTTTTGATCGAAAGCTTGCCGATAAACTCTTTCGCGGTCTGCGCTTCCTTGCGGCCGTTGAGCACGTTGAAGCGGCTGAAGTGGCGGCGGCAACTGATATTGAGGTTGTCCGATACCG
Organism: Paraburkholderia agricolaris; assembly: GCF_009455635.1. NCBI lineage: Bacteria > Pseudomonadati > Pseudomonadota > Betaproteobacteria > Burkholderiales > Burkholderiaceae > Paraburkholderia > Paraburkholderia agricolaris. The sequence continues at coordinate 4,793,898 of NZ_QPER01000001.1, read as the reverse complement.
AGGCAATCGAAACGATGCCTTCCTGCTTGCGATCCTCCGGACACAGCGCGACACCCGCACGCACCGCATCGCGCGGCGTGGCGAAGCGCACGCGCCGGCCTTTGAGCGCAATCTCGCCGGTCTCCGGTTTCACGGCCCCGTAGATAAGCTTCATCAACTCGGAACGTCCCGCACCGACCAGCCCGAAGAACCCGAGGATTTCGCCTTTACGTGCGCTAAACGAAGCCGGTTCGCGCAGGCCACGTCCCATCAATTCCCTGACCTCGAGTTGCACACCGCCGAGTTCGCGTGAGCGATAGCCGTACACGTCGGCGATCGAGCGGCCCACCATGCAACTGATCAGGCGATCGCGATTGAGCCCTTCACCGGCTTCGAACGTATCGATGCGGCGGCCATCTCGGAACACCGTCACGCGATCGCATAGTTCGTAGACTTCGTCCATCCGATGTGTGACGTAGACGATCGCCCGGCCCTCCGCCTTCAACGCACGAATAATCCGGAACAACTGCGTGGTTTCGCGCGACGACAACGAACTCGTCGGTTCGTCGAACGCGATCACGCGAGCATCGCGCATCAGTGCCTTACCGATCTCGATCATCTGGCGCTGACCGATCGAGAGATTTTTCACCTGCTGCGCAGGGTCGATCTTTTCGCCGAGTCTTTCCAGTTCGCGCACTGCGCGTGCAAGCAGCGCTTTTTCATCAAGCACGCCGAAGCGGTTGGGCAACGCACCGAGCATCAGGTTTTCCGCCACCGTCAACTCCGGCACCAGATGCAGTTCCTGGTAGATGATCGCAACGCCCGCCGCGATAGCCGCTTTCGTGGTGACGAACTGCTGCTCAACGCCATCGAGCGACAACCTGCCCGCCACCGGCTGATTCACGCCGGACAGCACTTTGAGCAGCGTCGATTTGCCGGCGCCGTTTTCGCCCATCAAGCCGTGTACTTCGCCGCGCCGCACGTCGAGCGACACCTGGTCGAGCGCGAGCACGCCGGGAAAGCGCACGGTGATGCCGTCGAGCCGCAGATACGGATCAGCCGACGTAAGCGCAGGTGAGGGCGCCTCTGCGGGCAGCGCCGTTTCGCCAATATGAGAAACCGTCATCAAAAAGCCTCTAGCGGGTGGACAAGCTGCGCGGGCCGCTTTCGCGTCAGTGTTAGCGTCAACGTGAAAGAAGCCCGCTTCGCGCAAACTCGAAGACCGCTTAAATGCCGAGTTCTTTACGCACGTCCAGCCAGTTGCTGCGCACCATCAGCTTGCCGGTGGTTTGCGTATCGGCCGGCGGCTGCTTGCCGTCCTTGATCCACTCGACGAGGTTTTCCGTGCTCTCCTTGCCGTGCATCGTCGAGCTCACGGCGATCGTGCCGTAGAAGCCCGTCGGCTCCTTCTTCTGGAACTCGGCGAACGCTTCGCCCGCGCCGTTGATGCCGACGCCGATCACGTCGGCCGCCGGAATGTGCAGTTGCTCGGTCGCGCGAACGCCGCCCAGCACGCTTTCTTCATTGAGCGCGAAGATGACCCACTTCTTGATGTTCGGATGCTGCGCGAGCACCGGCGACGATGCGTTGAAACCGCCTTCGTCGTCGGTGGTCTTCTGCGGCGCGTCGAAGATGTTTTCCTTCTTGAAGCCACCGGCCAACAACGTTTCCGTCGCTCCGTCAGTGCGCAGTTTGGCGGTCGGCAGTTCGTAGTTCGTGATGCGCAGCGCGCCGACTTCTTCCGGCTTCCAGCCGCGGCGCTTCATTTCTTCAGAGATCGCCGTGCCGACCTGATTGCCGATCTTGAACGCCGACATGCCCAGGTGTGGCACATTCGGCAGCGGCTTGCCGGTGGAGTCGACCAGTTGATCGTCGACGGTGACGAACTTCATGTTGTAGCGCTTCGCACGCGCCTGAATCGCCGGTCCGAGCCGCACGTCGGGCGCGCAGATCACGAAACCTTTGGCGCCTTGTGCGCCGAGATTGTCGATCGCAGCCAGCACTTTCTCGCCGTCCGGCGTGCCGATGTTGACCACCGAGAAGCCGTCCTTCTGACCGAGCGCGGTGGCAGCCTTCTGTTCGTTGATGAACCAGGCCTGCTCCGGCATCTTCACGAGGAAGCCGACTTTGAGCGGCTGATCGGCGTGCGCGGAGAATTGTGCGGCAAAGGGCGCGGCGAGGGCCGCGGCGGCGATCGCGGATAGCGTCAAACGGCGAAGCTTGCTGGTCATACCTGTCTCCTGAGGTTGAAAAGCTGCATTGATTTCGTTTATTTGCAGCGAGGGTGCACGGCGGCGTCAGCCGGAACGTGGATAAGGTTTGGGGTGAAGCGCGCAATGCGCTGCCGCGCCCGCGGCGGTGGCCGCCGTGCGGCAAGCCGTGCATCGAGCGATGGATTGACCCGCGGTCCGAGCTGCTCTCATGGCCATCAACTCGCAACGTAGGCCGTTTTCACGGCCGTCCAGAACGCTGCATCGGTTGCGCCGTAGGCCGACGCCTTGCGACCACCACCGGGCGCGTGATATTCGACGGCGGTGGTCGGCAGATTGATCGTGACGAGGCCGCACTGCACGTGACGGCGGAAATGCCGCGCGCGGCTCAGCGAGCGCGTGCAGATGCCGGCGCATAACCCGTAGGCGGTGTCGTTCGCGAGATGCAGGGCGTGGTCGTAATCGTCGGCGTTCAGCACCACGGCAAGCGGGCCGAAAAGCTCTTCTCGCGCGATGCGGTGTTCCGGTTCGCCGACGAACAGCGCCGGTTCGAAAAAGTAACCCCGTGTCGTGCGTTCAGCGCGTTCGAACTGACGGCCGCCGCACAGCAATTCCGCGCCTTCCTGCTGACCGATGCGCACGTGGTCGAGATTGCGCTCCAACTGCGCGGCGTTGGCGAGCGGACCGATATCCGTGCCGTGCTTCAGTGCGTGATCGACGCTGAGTTTTGCGAGCCTCGTCTGCAACGCGTCGACGAACGGCTCGAACACCGCCCGTTCGACGATCAGCCGCGACGCGGCTGTACTGCGTTGGCCGGCGCAGCTGTAAGCGCCGCTGAGTGCTGCGTCGACAGCACCGTCGAAATCGGCATCGGCCAACACCACGAACGGATTCTTGCCGCCCATTTCCAGTTGCACGCGCGCCTGTCTCGCCGCTGCAACCTGTAGGACACGCGTGCCGGTTTCCGCCGAACCGGTGAAGCTGATCGCCGCCACCAGCGGATGCGCGGCGATCCGCGCGCCGACCTGCCGCCCGCTGCCCATCACCAGATTGAATACCCCGGCCGGCAAGCCAGCGCGGCTCACGATCGACGCCAGCGCCGCCGCGCAAGCCGGCACGGATTCGGCCGGTTTGAAGACCACGCAATTGCCGTGGGCGAGGGCGGCGCCGATCTTCGCGGCGGCAATCGCCAGCGGCGCGCTCCACGGCGCGATGATGCCGACCACGCCGAGCGGTTCACGCGTCACGTCGATTTCGACACCGGGGCGTGCCGATACCCCTGACTCGGCGGACACGCGAAGGGCTTCCGCGGCGAAGAACTTGAAGATCTGGCCGGCTCGCGTGGCTTCGGCCAGCGCTTCCGGCAGCGTCTGGCCGACTTCGCGCGCAAGCAGCCGGCCCAGTTCGTCACGGCGCGCCAGCATCTCGCTGCCGATCGCATCGAGGGCATCCGCGCGGCGCTGCGCCGAACCCAGCGACCATTCGCGGAACGCCGCGCTGGCCGCTTCGATCGCGGTATCGGTCTGCCTCGCGTCGGCCCGCACGTACTCGCCGACCGGCTCGTCCAGATCCGACGGGTTGAGCGACACGCCCGTGGTCGCGCCCGTCTCCCAGCCGCCATTGATGTAATGGCGGAACGGACTGGCAACAAGCGGGACGAGCGGATCGCGATTCATCGACGGGAAGGCGCTGCCTAAAGAAAACTTATGAGGACGCTCACAAAGTCCACGAATGGTATGAGCCGTCCCAATAACTTTCCAATCCCTTTTTAGGCCATCCCGATATCAATTTCGATATGGCATCATGGAGGCTTCACAACGGCAAATCGTCCAACAGACGGCCTCAAGCCGCATAGGGAGACAGGCCATGACGACTCGTAGCTACTCGAACTGGTTCGTGCGGGCGCGCCTCAAGACACGGCAGTTGCTGCTGCTCGCGGCAATGGAAGAGGAGGGCAACGTCCGGCGCGCCGCCGACGTGCTCGGCATGACCCAGCCCGCCGCGTCGCGGCTCCTGAAAGAGCTCGAGGACATGCTGGAGGTGAGTCTGTTCGACCGCACGCCGCACGGCATGCACGCCACGCTGTACGGCGAGGTGATGATCCGTCACGCGCGCATGGTGCTCTCGAATCTCAGCCACGCGCATGACGAAATCTCCGCACTACGCGCCGGTCTGGCCGGCCAGGTGCGGATCGGCGTGATCGCCGCGGCCGCCGCGACAATGGTGCCGCGCGCCATCGCGAGCGTGAAAGAACGTTATCCCCAGTTGCAGATCTGGGCGGAAGTGGAAACCTCGGACGTCATGCTGCCGAGACTTGCCGAGGGCGAACTGGACATCATGATCGGCCGGGTATTGGAGCGGCAAAACCAGCTCAAGGCGGAAATCCGCTACGAACCGCTCGCCGACGAGCCGCTATGTGTGGTGGCGCGTCCCGGCCATCCTCTCGAAAATGAAACAGGTTTGACACTGCGCGGAATCGTCAACGCGAGCTGGGTTTTGCACCCGCCGGGCAGTGTGTTGCGCCATCGCTTTGATCTGATGTTTTCGCAGATTGGACTGAATCCGCCTCAAAACGTCGTCAATACCAACAATTTTCTGGCAATTTCGAGCTTATTGCTTCAAAGCGACATGTTGGCGGTTTTACCCGATGAAGTGGCGCGCCAGTACCAGCAGTACGGTGTTCTCAAGCGTGTACCGCTCGATTTACCGTGCAGAATGGATACATTCGGTATCATCACGCGCCAGTCGCACCTGCTTTCGCCGGCGGCCTCCATCGTGCTCGAAGCCTTGCGGGAAGCCGCAGGCGAGGTCTACGGCAGCAGCTTCGAACCGGCAGTGGCGCGATAAATGCTTCTCCTGTTGCGATAGTCGCAATTGCAGCCGGCCTCGGCTCAGGAGGAACACGCGATGTACACCAAACACCGAACACGGCAACGCGCCGTCGACGATTCTTTTTCTGTTCGCTCCGGCTCCGGTGGGGCGAGCGCCTGGTTTAGCAACGGCATGGCTCTCAAATCGACGATTTACAAAGCAGAACTCCAGATTGCCAACATGGACCGGCACTACTACGCCGACCATGCCCTGACGATCGCCCGTCATCCCTCCGAAACCGACGAACGGATGATGGTGCGCGTCGCCGCATTTGCGTTGTTCGCGCAGGAACGGCTCGAATTCTGTAAAGGTTTGTCGGATGTCGACGAACCGGACCTCTGGCAAAAGGACCTGACGGGCGCGATCGAAACCTGGATCGAAGTCGGCCAGCCGGACGAACGGCGCATTGCCAAGGCAAGCGGCCGCTCGAACGAAGTGATCGTGATCGCCTATGGCGGCCGCACCTCGGACATCTGGTGGCAAGGAGTGCGCAGCAAGGTCGAACGCATGCGCAATGTGACGGTCTGGACGCTTGGCGAAGACGTTGCCGCCGCGCTGGGCTCGCTCGCCGAACGGACCATGCGCCTGCAATGCACGGTGCAGGATGGCGAAGCGTGGCTCGGCAGCGCCGACGCCGATGCGGTGAAGATCGAATGGACGGTGTTGAAGGCGCCTGCCAACGCCTGATGACGCGGGTAAGCGCTAGCTACCGCCAACCGCGCATGCCGCACGAACTTCGCCTACGGCTGCGCCCGCCTGCATCGTTTGACACCTGTCTGTCGCACAGGCCGGAACGTGGCGGCTACGCCCGTCACAGCGACGTCGCACGTGCTGCTTCAGGCGGCCCTTTGAGCTCGACCATATTGCCTTCCGGGTCGAATAGATACAGCGACTGCCCAAACCCATCGGCGCCGTAGCGCAAAGCCGCCTCGCCAGGCCGCGCGCCGTGTTCGGCCAGATGCGCCGTAAGCGCTTCGGCGTCGAACGGCTCGACACGCAAACATACGTGGTCCATATTCCGCCCCGCGCCCGGCACCCCATTCTCGGGATGATCGAGCTTGGCGCCAACCTTTAACAGGTCGATCAGCGAGCGCCCCGCGCGTAATTGCGTCAGGCCCAGATCGGGCTGCTCCTTCTCGATGCTGCAACCGAGCACTTCGCAATAAAAACGCGTCATCTCCGGAACATTCGATGCCCGAATGACGATGTGATCGATCTCGCGAATATGGATTTTCATGTCGAACGCCCCTTGGCCCCGTTCGCAGAACGGATGAACAGCCATCAGTGTAGGAGATAGCAGGGGCAGCGAGAACGGGCGATGAGGCGTGCGCGAGGGACAGATCAGAAAACATCAGACGAAAAAAAGCCCGCTCTATGTGGAGCGGGCTGAATCCATATCAGGAGGAGACATGGAGGAGACAGGTACTAATATACACATGGGGTTGGTGCGACGCAATAACTTTTTAAGGGAAAACCCGATATCGTGCCAAATTGTCGCAGTTTGGGGCGAAACGAGCGCCTGGCGGGCGCCCGGAGCCTACGAGGAAGTGCAATGACAGAGCAAGAACCGGAGCGTAGTGTGTTGGCATGCGGCCTACATTGGTGAGCATCGACACCGCTTTTTCGGGACCATCATGAACCGCACCGACCGTACTTTCCATACCGAAACCGGCAGCGAAACCGCCATTGGCGACACCCACTGGACCACCGACGCCGAGCGTTGGGACGCCGTCACCCGCCGCGAGCCGCAGGCCGACGGCGCGTTCTTCTACGCCGTCAAGACGACGGGCGTGTTCTGCCGCCCGTCATGCGCATCGCGCCAGCCACGCCGCGAAAATGTCGCATTCTTCACCGACGCAAACGCCGCGCGCGCCGCGGGCTATCGCGATTGCAAACGCTGCCAGCCCGGCGGATTGCCGCGCGAGCTGGAGATCGTCAATCGCGCGTGCGCCGCGCTGGACGCCGATCCGCAACAGCGCCTCACGCTCGCGCAATTGAGCGATGCCGTGCATGTCAGCCCATTTCACTTGCAGCGCCTGTTCAAGCGCGTGGTGGGCGTGTCGCCCCGTCAGTACCAGGCCGCGCAGCGCGGCGCCGCGTTGCGCGATGCGCTGCAGAGCGGTTCGGACGTGACCCGCGCCACGCTCGACGCCGGCTTCGGCTCGCCATCGCGCATGTACGACAGCGCGTCGGCGGAATTGGGCATGGCGCCGTCCGCGTTCCGCCGCAAGGGTGCGGGACTTACCGTGCGTTACGCCAGCGCACCGACCTCGCTCGGCTTCGTGCTGGTCGCCGCCACCGATAAAGGCATCTGCAAGATCGGGTTCGGCGACGATGCCGCGATACTCGCCGACGATTTGCGCGACGAATTCGCCAATGCCGAGTTGGTCGAAGATGCAACGCGGCTCGCACCGTTCATCGCGCAGATCGACGCCTATCTGCGCGGCACGCGGCAGGACTTCGACCTGCCTCTGGATATCGCCGCCACCGCCTTCCGGCAGCGTGTGTGGGACGCACTACGCCGCATTCCCTACGGCGAGACGCGTAGCTATTCGCAGATCGCAGAAGCCGTCGGTTCACCTCGCGCCGTGCGGGCAGTGGCGAGCGCGTGCGCGACGAATCCGGTCGCGTTGGCGATTCCGTGTCATCGCGTCGTGCAAAAGGGTGGAGCACTCGCGGGGTATCGTTGGGGGCTGCCGCGCAAGGCCGCGCTACTCGACAACGAAGCCCGGCACGCCGGCGACGTTTCGCCCGACAAATCTGAGCGCCGCGAACCTGCGGTCGTTACCGCCACCACTAAACTGGACCACGCCGCGTGAGCACGCTTGACGACGTCGCAACACTCGAATTGCCCTTCAAACCACCCTTCGACTGGCCGCGTCTGCTGCGCTTTTTCGGCGGACGCGCGACGCCCGGGGTCGAAGCGGTTGAAGACGGCGCCTATCGCCGCGCGATCGATTGGGCCGGCGACAGCGGCACGCTGACCGTACGCCTGCATCCGCGCAAGCGCTGCATCGTTGCGAACATCGAAGGCCCGGCGAGCCGTCATGCCGACGCGCTCGCCACGCCGATCGCGAGAATGTTCGACCTGCACGCCGATCCTAAGAAAATCGGCCGTGAACTGGCCGCCGACCCATGGCTCGCACCGTTGATCGAGGCCGTGCCAGGTTTGCGCGTACCAGGCGCGTGGTCGGGCTTCGAACTGGTGGTGCGCGCGATCGTCGGCCAGCAGGTGAGCGTGAAGGCGGCGACCACGATCATCGGACGATTGGTGCAGCGTGCCGGCGAGCGTATCGAAGGTCATTCGCATGAGCACACCGCGTGGCGCTTTCCAACACCCGCCGCGCTCGCTGCGGTGAATCTGGAGAAGATCGGCATGCCGGGTAAACGCGTAGCGGCGTTGCAAGGCTTCGCACACGCAGTGGCTACAGGCGACGTGCCGCTCGACAGCAAGGTCGCCGACGCCGACAGCCTGCGCGCGGCGTTGCTCGCACTGCCTGGCATCGGTCCATGGACGGTCGAGTATGTGGCAATGCGCGTATGGCGTGATGCCGACGCCTGGCCCGCATGGGATCTGGTGCTGATGCAATCGATCTGCGCACGCGACCCGTCGCTCGTGAGGCCCACGCAGCAGCGCACACGCACCGATGCGTGGCGGCCGTGGCGCGCATATGCGGCGATGCATCTGTGGAACGAGGTCGCGGATCGGGCAGGGGCCGCGCGCGGCGGCTGAGGTCGTGCGGCCGTCGGGCGCATGACGGGTAGTCCGGTGCAGGGCAAGCCATTTGTCCTGCGATCAGGCCGGGCCGTGTCGCCTGAAGGCCTGCCGAAGCGGCCTCAAGCAGCCGTTCTGGCGAGATGTTAAAGTGCCCGCTACCCGAAAATTCCGCCGAACGTTGTCAACCGCGCAGTGCTGCACCTAAGCAGTGAAGCGGTACATGGCGGCCGACAACGCCCGACACGCATCAATGCCAAACACGACACCTTCCCGCACGAACGACGCGCTGTTGCACCGCCTCTCGGTGCTGAGCTCAGGCCCGCAGCGCGACGCGCTGATACGCGGCCTGCGCGGCATCGAAAAGGAAAGCCTGCGCGTAACGCACGACGGCCAGCTTGCCTTGACGCCGCATCCGCTCACGCTTGGTTCGGCGCTCACGCATCCGTCGCTGACCACCGACTATTCCGAGGCGTTGCTCGAACTGATTACGCCGGCCGAGCACGACGTCGCGCTCACGCTCGAGAAGCTCGATACGTTGCATCGTTTCGTCTACGCCGAACTCGGCGACGAGATCTTGTGGAACAACTCGATGCCCGGCCTGCTGCCCGATACAGACGAGGGCATTCCGATCGCGCATTACGGCACGTCGAATATCGGCAAACTGAAGTACGTGTACCGCATTGGCCTCGCGCTCCGTTACGGCCGCACGATGCAGTGCATTGCGGGCATTCACTACAACTATTCGCTGAACGAAGAAGTGTGGCGGGCATGGCATGCGGACCAGCAATCCACGGCAAATGCCGTCGATTTCCAGTCCGACCGTTACCTCGCGCTGATCCGCAATTTCCGCCGCACCAACTGGCTGCTGATGTATCTGTTCGGCGCGTCGCCGGCACTGGATCGCCGCTTCCTGCGCGATCGCAAGCACACGCTCGAAACCTTCGACGCCGACACGCTATATCGCCCGTACGCGACCAGCTTGCGCATGAGCGATCTCGGCTACTCGAACACCACGGCGCAAGCCGCGCTGCACGCCGACTACGACACGTTGCCGGGCTACCTCGACGCGCTCGCGAAGGCCGTGAGCCAGCCGTATCCCGCGTACGAGGCGATCGGCACGCAACGCGACGGCGAGTGGGTGCAGATCAATACGAACGTGCTGCAGATCGAAAACGAGTTCTATTCGACGATCCGTCCGAAACGCGTCACGTACCCGGGCGAGCGTCCGCTGCATGCGCTGGCTGCGCGCGGCGTGCAGTATGTCGAAGTGCGCTGCATGGACATCGATCCGTTCGAGCCGACCGGCATTTCGCTGGAGACGTCACGCTTCCTCGATGCTTACCTGCTGGTCTGCGCGCTCGACGACAGCGCGCCACTGCCGCCGGACGCCTATGCCGAGGCGAATCAGAACTTCGGCCGCGTGACGATGGAGGGCCGCAAGCCTGGTCTTGAACTGACGCGCGACGGCAGCCCGATCGCGATGACGGATTGGGCGAACGAACTGTTCATCCAGATAGATGCAGCCGCCGCGAAGCTCGACGCACTGCACGGTGGCGACGCCCACGCACGCGCCGTGGCGGTTCAACGCGCGAAACTGGCGGATGCGTCGCTGACACCGTCCGCACGCGTGTTGCAGACGATGCGCGACAAGCAGCAGAGCTTTCTCGCATTCGGCCTTGAGCAAAGCGAAGCGCACGCCGCTTATTTCCGCTCGCGTCCGCTGGATGCCGCGCAGACCAAAGAATTTGCCGACCTTGCTGCGCAATCGCTTGCCGAGCAGGCCAAACTTGAACGGGAAGAGGTCGGTTCATTCGACGCATTTGTCGCGGCTTACCGGGCGTACACACTGAACCGGTTTAGCGTCTGAACAACGCAGCAGACGAACCCGGAAAAACGCCTTCAGAGCAAATGCCGTTCGGTGAACACTGAACGGCATTTTCATTTGCAGAACCGCACGCGGTTTGATGGCCGCTTTTCTATTGCGCACAGGTAACGTCTACGCCAGGCGACCATCGATACCCGACCATACCGGCAAAATCTCCACGCGCTTCGACTATTCGCAAGCGCGTATGAAACACCTTGTCGGGGATGCGGTCCAACGTGCATGACACGTTCCGGAGCGGGAGGCTTTAACGCGATGAAAAAAGGTCTGTTGGCCGTACTGTGCCTGGTGGCGGTGACGGGGTGTTCGACGCGGGGGCAGGTCGACCCGGGCGTGATGCAGATCGCGACCACGCCGTTGACGTGTTCGACCAAAGCCGAGTGTGACGTTTGGTGGCAACGTGCGCAGACGTGGGTAGCGGGGCATTCGAAGTACAAGATCGAGTCTTCGACAGACACGTTGATCCAGACGGCGGGCCCGGACGGTGGCAAGCGTGCGCTCGCGTACCAGATAACGCGTACACCGAATCCGGACGGCACGGCAACGATTGGTTTCGCTGCGCATTGCGACGGATCGCTGGGTTGCAAGCCCAACCCATGGGAAGCGGGCGCCGACTTCAAGGAATACGTACGAGGGGGCACCTCACCGGGCTCGCCGCAGAACGGCGAGAAACCATCGCAAGCTGCACCCACGGCGATGCACCCGGACCCATCGGGCCAATCGATCCCTGGCGAACCGGTAACGCAGTGAGGTAAAGAAGGGAGAGCGCTCGCAGAAGCAGCGAGGCGCAAAAAACTCGCCGCACAAAACCCGGCGGGCGGTTCCAAGAACGAGGCATCGGCGCGCGCAGCGCCGCCGGAGGTATGACTGCCTTGTCACTAAGGCGGAATGTGCGGGAACACAGATTCCAGATGCACCACTACCGCTACTGTGCGGGGGACCCGCTTATGAGCTGGCGGTGTAAAGCCGCTTTCTTTTGCCTACTTTTCTTTGCGGCAGGCAAAGAAAAGTAGGTGCCGCCCCGCACAGGGGCAACGCTAATAGACCACTAACACAACAAGGAAAGGCCAACACCATAAGCAAACAGCCAAGGCGCCGCACAAGCACAAAAACCAGTCAATGCCCCATAGAAGGCCCAACCCCTTTACGGGGTTTAGTAACCCAAACAAGCACCGCCAACACCAAAAACGCCGCACAAGAAATGCGGAAAAAGTCATTAGTGGCCATCATATAAGCCTGCGCTGTAACAACCTGATTCAACTGAGCGGTGAGACCATCCCCAGAAAGCCCGATCCCGGCCAGCGCATTGGTATAAGCATTAGTATTAGCCGAATAAACATTAACCGAATCGGTCAGCATCGCATGATGATAGATCGTGTCATTTTCCCAGTAAGTCGTACTAACAGCCGTCCCAATCGCCCCCGACAGCGTCCGAAAAAAGTTAGACAACCCGGAAGCACTAGCAAGCCGCTCATCCGACACGCTGGACAGCGTAATAGTAGTCATCGGCACAAAGAAGCAGGCAACGCCGATACCCTGCACCAATCTCGGCCAGATCACATGATTGAATGGCACATCGAGCGTAAAAGTCGAGTTCCAGAACGACACAAACGCAAACACGATGAACGCAAAACTCGCCACCACACGCAGATTCAACCGATGCATATTCTTGCCGATCATCGGCGACAGAAACAGCGCCAGAATGCCAACCGGCGCCGTCGCCAGACCGGCGATCCCGGCGGTATATCCCATCACCGTCTGCAGCCACAGCGGGAAAATCACCACCGACCCGAAGAACGCCATAAACCCGAACGAAATAATCACTACCCCGAGCGCGAAGTTACGATCCTTGAATAGCGAAAGATCGACAACGGGTTCCTTATCCGTCATCTCCCAAACCAGCAGGAACGCAATCGACACCACCGCGATAATCGCCAGCGTGACGATAAAGGTCGAGTTGAACCAGTCGCGATCCTTGCCCAGATCGAGCACCATCTGCAGACATGACACGCCGATTACGAGCAACGCGAGACCGACCGCATCGATACGCTGTTTGGTGACCTTGGTCTCACGGCCGCGCAACAGCAGGAACGCGCATACCGCCGAGAACAACCCGATCGGCACGTTGATATAGAAAATCCACGGCCACGTGTAGTTGTCGGTGATATAGCCCCCCATCACAGGCCCGAAAATCGGCGCGCAGATCACAGTCATCGCCCAGAGGCCGAGTGCGAGCCCGCGTTTTTCCGGTGGGTACGAGCGCATCAGAATCGTCTGCGAGAGCGGGACCATCGGCCCGGAAACGAGCCCCTGCAGAAGCCGGAACGCAATCAGCGACTCGAAATTGTGCGCGAAGCCGCACAGCGCCGAGGCGACCGTGAAAAGCAGAACAGACAGCGTGAACAGCCGCACCTCGCCGACACGCCGCGCGAGCCAGCCGGTCAGCGGGACCGCGATCGCTGATGCCACGGAATAGGACGAGATGACCCAGGTGCCTTGACTGGTCGCCACGCCAAGGCTGCCGGAAATGGTCGGCACGGCGACGTTCGCGATCGACGTATCGAGCACTTCCATGAACGTGCCCAGCGCGAGGCCGACGGTGAGCAAGGCCAGCGTCCCGCCTTTGAGCGGCGCGGGTTCGGCGGCGGGTAGGGCATCGGCGGAAGCCGTAGCAGCCATGTGTGATTCTCCTCAACCGGGAAAGCTTGTCGCGGCAGCTTTATCGCACCCGTCTAACGGTGTGCTTACATGCCGGATCACCCTCTGCCCAGACAGACATTTTCAAACAACGGCGCGTTCAAAAGCGCCTCCTGGTTACCGCTCGCCGTGCTTTGCCGACGGCACTTCGGGTAAGTCTTCCAGCGATTCCTGCGTTGTTTCGAGTCCACAGCAGCCGCCAGCGCCCTCACCGATGCCGTTCGCAATGAAACGGCTGAGCAGGTCGAGCAGGGTGGCATGCTCCGCGGCGGAAAATCCACGCAACTGCTCGTTCAGCACGGCGGCGCCCAGACTGGGCAATTGCCGCGCGGCTTCGTGACCTTGCGGCGTCAACTCCAGCTTGACCATCCGGCGGTCGGCGTCGCTGCGTGTGCGCACGATAAAGCCTTTCTTTTCAAGACGATCGAGCAAACGTGTCATCGATCCGCTGTCGTATGACATGACACGCGACAACTCAAACGGCGTGTTCGCGCGTTGCGCGGACAACATCAGAATCACACCGATCTGTTGAGCGGTCAGTCCTAACGGTTTAACTGCGCGGTCGGTTCGTTCGACGAGCACGTTTCGCGCTTTCGTCAGGTAATAGCCAAGACTCGATTCGAGTCGAATCTCGTCTGCTTTGTAGGGGCCGTCAGTCATCGTGTATCCGGGAACATCGCCAAGCAGAACGAATTCTAGCTGCCTAAGCAGACAAGTCAAATTGGATTTCGCACGACGCGAGCAGCACAAAAAACAACACCGCTCTTGCGAACGAGCAAAGTATCTTGAAATTTAATTGCATAGTCAATATTATGATAGGCAACGAGTTACGCGCAACCTGCGCCACCCGAGACCATGTTCTGACCGATTGTCTGCACGCCGCGCCGGCGCCGTGCGAAAAGGATTTCCCCCATGCTGTACCTCAAAAACACCCTCGGCGGCTTGAGCCGCTCCCTGACCGATTCCGCAATGAGCAGCTTTCAAGGGCCGCATCGCTGGTGGAAGCTGGCGTTGCTCGCTGTGCTGTTTGTGCTGCCCGGTGGCTCGGTAGGCGTCGCGGTGCTTGCGTGGTTCGAGCATCGGCGGGTACAGAAGGGGGCTCAAGCCGCTGCAGCAGCGAAATCAACGGAATTGCCGGCTGTGAGTGGTGTCGGCGGCGGCGCGGCCAATGGCGTTCCAGCCATCTCCGGAAGTCCTGCTGGCGCCTGCCAGGCGAGAGGTGATGCACCGTGCCGGGCTGCGGCGGGCAAGCTGGCCCGGCAGACGACGTCGTCGGATTCGCGGGTCTAAAGCGTCGCGCTTTAACTCTCTTCTTCTCGCAGGGCCGGTCCCGGTTGCACGTGCAGCGCTTCGCGTCGCCAAGGGCAACCAGGCCGGTAACAGCGCGTAACCATCCCGACACCCTAAGTAACACACCTCCGCCTTCCCTCGCATTACCCTTTCAGTTTGCCGCGCTCATGCGGCCCCATACGCTAACATTCCGGCAGAGCCATGATCTCGCCCGGCTGGCAGTGCCGCCATTGGCCGCGCTGCGGCGTCCTGAAGGAATCCATTGCATGCAGTTTGATCGAATCTCGCGCGCGCGGACGCTTGCGCCCCGTGCCCTGACTATCGCGGTAGCCGCAGCCCTCGCCACCTCGCTGGTCGGTTGTGCAGTCGGCCCCGACTACAAACGGCCCGCGGCCGAGATCCCCGCTTCCTACAAAGAAGCCGCACCCGGCTGGAAAGTCGCTCAGCCAGCCGATCGGCAGGACCGCGGCGACTGGTGGACCATTTACGAAGACCCGCAACTCAACGCGCTCGAAGACAAGCTGAACACGTCGAATCAGACCATTGCCCAATATGCCGCCGCCTACCGGCAGGCACGTGCGCTGGTCGGCGAGGCACGCGCGGCGTATTTTCCGACCGTCGGTGCATCGGCAGGCGTGACGCGCTCCGGCTATGGTTCGTCGTCCAGCAGCAGCGCGACGACCTCGAGCCGCTCCGGCATCAGCAACAACTACAACGTGCAACTCGACGCAAGCTGGGAACCGGACCTGTGGGGTTCGGTCACGCGCTCGGTGAATTCGCAAAAGGCCGGCCAGCAGGGCGCCGCCGCCAATCTGGCGAATGCGCGGCTGTCCGCGCAGGCCACGCTCGCGCAGACCTATTTCTCACTGCGCGCGCTCGACTCCACCCAGAAGCTGCTCGACGACACGGTAGCGGCCTATCAGCGCTCGCTGCAACTCACGCAGAATCAGTACGCAGCAGGCGTCGCCGCCCGCTCGGACGTCATTCAGGCGCAAACGCAACTGCAGTCGGCGCAGGCGGCCGCAATCGACAACGGCGTAGCGCGCGCACAAGACGAGCACGCGATCGCCGTCCTGGTCGGCGAGCCGGCCTCGACCTTCTCGATTCCACCCATGCCGCTAACCGCTACGCCGCCTGCCGTGCCCGCGCAGATGCCGTCCGCGCTGCTCGAGCGGCGTCCGGATATCGCGGCGGCCGAGCGCACGGCGGCGGCGGCGAACGAACAGATCGGCGTCGCGATTGCCGCGTTCTTCCCGTCGCTCACGCTGTCGGCCACCGGCGGCTTCCAGAGTTCAGCGTTCTCGCAGTTGTTGACCTTGCCGTCGCGCTTCTGGACGCTCGGCCCGCAGCTCGCCGCCACGATCTTCGACGCGGGCCTGCGCCAGGCAAAGACCGAAGCCGCTCGCGCCGTCTACGATCAGGACGTCGCCACCTACCGTCAGACGATTCTGGCGGCGTTCCAGGACGTCGAGGACAACCTCGCCTCGCAACGCATCCTCGAACAGGAAATCGTCGTGCAGCGGCAGGCCGTGGATTCCGCGCGTCAGGCGCTCGCCATCGTGACGAACGAGTACAAGGCGGGGACGGTCGGCTACGTCAACGTGCTGACCGCGCAGACCACCGCCTTCACCGCGGAGCAGAAGCTGGAAAGCCTCGCCGGGCAGCGCATGGTGTCGTCGGTGGGTCTCGTGAAGGCGCTCGGCGGTGGCTGGGATGCGTCGCAAATGAACCGCGAAACGGGCGATGTGGCGGCGCCCGCACCGTTACCGGCAGCGCCGGCCACACCTGTGGCGCAAAGCGGAGCCACGTCGCCGGCAGCCCGGAGCGACTAGGCGCGCGGCGCACTAACGAAATGCAAAAGAGGCGTGGCCGCGAAATGCGGCCACGCCTCTTTTTTTCGCAATCCGCGCCTCAGTGCACGAATGTCAATGCGACGCTATCGGGCCCGCTCGGCCGTCCCAGCAGATTCAGCAGTCCGGCCAGGTTGTCGCGAGCTTCCGGCGCGGAGCTGGCCGTTCCGTGAAACGACGTCGAGACTGCCGACACCGTGCCATTGCCGGTCAGCATCAGCGGCCCTTTGAGAGTCGTCAGATCCAGCGTGGACGAGGCGCCTTGCGCCTGGAACACCAGCCGGTAAGAGCCTAGCGGCTTGACCAGCGAGACGCGCGAACTGACGTCGTTCAGCGTCACAGTCAGTTGGCCGAACGCTTCCTGATTGAAGCTGCGCCAATCTGACCACGCGAGACGTACGTCGCCTTGCAGATCGAGCGTATTGAACGGCGCGCCGAGCCCACTCAGCAGCGAAGCCGGCACCGCCATTGCGCCTGGCGTGACGGTGGCGGTGCGCGGCGTGATGTCGACGGTGATGGGGTCGGGCATCGCCTCGCTGTGCCGCATGATCATCCGCACACGGCCGGTGAAGAGCGGCCAGAACGCCGTGCGCCATTCGATCCGCCCCGGCAGCAGGGTCGCGGCACTCATGTCGGAACCGGCAGCCAGCATTAGCGTGGCCGAACCGTGCCACAACGAGCCGGCGGGATCGACGAGATTGACGTGGCCACGGGTTTGCCTGGCGAATTGCGGCGTGATCCAGGCAGCCGGCAACAGCGTGAGCATCACGGCCGCGCTGGCCAGCACCGCGATCGCCAGCCAGGGTAGCGCGACGCGCAGGCGCCGCATCCAGTAAGTCATGCGAGATCCTGTAACGGCGCGGTCATTTCGCGGTGGACGGCTGCAACGATGCCATCAGATCCACCTGGCCGTCTTCCTTGAGAGCGGTCACGTGAGCTTCGGCGACCTGCACCTTGAACTGCTTGCGCGCGTCGTCGACCCAGCTCGTCCACGCGGGGAACGAGACATTCTTCATCTGGATCTGCACCGCATTGCCGATCACCTGCACCTGGGTCGCGGCCAACCCGTGATCGCCGAGCGAGGCGGTGAGCGCATCCTTCAGTGCCGCACCGGTCGGCGCAACACCTTGAGCCGCGGCGGAGAGCTGGCGCGCTTCATTCGATTGCGCGGTCATCTGCGCCAACTGACGCTGCAGGGTAGGCAGCGATTCACGCAGATGCGCACGGCCGTCCTGCGCAGGCGCCCACAGCACCGACCACGCGATCACCACGGCCAGCGCCCCGCCGCCCCACGCCAGCAGCGTTTTTTCGCGCTCGGTGCGTTGGTCCCAGAATCCAGCCCAGCTTTGGGCGAGTTCAGCTTTCATTGTCCGTTCCTGATGGTCCACTTGCCGGTGTTGCTGTCGATCGCACCGGTCAGGCCGTTGCGCGACAGACGCTTGGCGAAATCGGCATCGAGTTTCACCTCGGGCTTGAAGGTCACGTCGAGCCGCCGGTCGTGATAGTCGAGCGCGGCGATACCGTTGACCGGCACTGGCGCCAACGAACGCGCAAGGCCATCGGCGAGCGACAGAAAATCGTCCGGCGACAGTTCACCCGCGGCCACCCGCAACTGCTGCAACTGGCGCGACATCTGATCGGGCGCGTCGAGCACGACCGTCGTCTTGGGGAAGGTGTTCAGGAGCAGCTCGGTCATCTGCGTGTTGATCGCGTCGCGCTGACGCGCGAGCATCATCCACTGCACGTTCGCGCCGATAATCGCGATCACCAGCGCGCCGACCGCCAGCAGGACCGGCAGGCGCAGGCGCCGCAGCGTCGCGCGGTCGAGCCGCCACGGTTGCGAGGCAAACTCGAACTGGCACAGGTCGAAACGGCACGCCAGCGCGCGGCGTGCGAGCTGCTCGAACGGCAGCGGGCTGGCCCCGTGCACATAGGCGGCAAGCTTGGCCGGACTGGTTGCGGCGAGACTCGGCTCGGTGCCGGGCACTTCCGTCAGCATATACAGCGAGACCGGCGCCGCGCCGGCGAGCGCGCTGAGCGTCGCGTTCACCGCGCTGGCCGGCACCGCCAGCCCTTCGCCTTGCACGCCGCGCGCGATAGCCAGTTCGACACGTGGCGCACCGTTGTCCACCACACGTTCGACCGCGCCTTCAAGCAGCAATGCGGGCGCGGTCTGAACAACGGCGCCGAGCACGGCCGCCACCATCGGCATTACCGACGCGACTTCTGGCGCCACTACCGGCGCGACACCCGGCAGCGATGTCGCCACGCTGGCCGTACCTGCCATCACCGGCTCGCCCGCGTTGACCATTTCCGCGACTTCGGCGGGGGTGTCGAGCGCGACGGCTTGCGGCAGACAGCGCGTAACCGGCACTGCGCGCACGCTGCGGTGGCCCGCTGCGGCAAAGCCCTCGCAGATGAAGCGGAACCAGCCGCGGTCGATGATCGCGAGCAACTGCCGGCCGCCTGCGACCGGTTGCGGATCGACGGCGATGTGGCAGGTTTGCGGGTCCTGGATCAGTTGATCCTCGACGATATTCGGCAATGCCTGGCGCAGCCGCGGACCGCGCAACGGCGGCAGCTTGGCGGGCATCATCAGCAGGTCGCGGGCGGCGACCATCAGCACCGTCGACGAGGCGCGCGGCAACAGCGCGAGCGCCGAGCGGCCCGCGCGTTGGGTGCGGCCCGACTTGTCGAGCAGCACGAACGGCAAGTCCGGCAGTTGCCATTCCTGCGACGGCACCGCCGGATCACGCGGCGGCAATAGAACGATCAGCGTGCTCAAAGGCCACTCTCTCTGGGAAAGGCGTTATTCATAATTGGTCTTGTACCCGCACGATACGCGTAGTGTGAGTCAAAGCATCGCGATAGACGAGGGTCGTGCGATCGACTTCCGCGCGTTCGTGCTGCACGCGGCCGTGGATCAGAAAGTAGCTCGTGTTGACGTCCATCTCATTCGGATCGATCGACACCGACTGTACGCCGGCGCCGCGCAAGGCCAGTTGCACATCGGCGACGTTATGGAAAAACACGGTCTGCCGGCGCGCGACGAAGGCTTGTGCGGCGGACAGATTCATCCCCGGCACGATTGCAGCGACGACTTCGGCGGAGGCCGTATTCATGTTGACCGCCGACACTGTCGGCAGCACGGTGACGAACGGCCGCAAACGCGCGACCATTTCCGGCGTATAGCCGGGGATATCGAGCAGCGAATCGACGCTGGTCATTTGCAGCGGCGCGACTGCGGCGTTGTCGTCACCGTCCTCGATACCGGGTTTATCGGTGAAGCTGCCGCCTATAGCGCCGCCGCCCGCGGTGAGCGGGGTCGCCGTCGTGCCCGCGGCGGACGTGACCGTCTGGAAACGTGTCGCCGATTGCGCGAGACTCGAGCGCACCTGCAAGGCGGTGGTTTTCGCCAGCTGGCTGTTCACACCGAGAGATACGAGCAGGCGCTGATAGGCGTCGACCTGCTCCATGTTCACTTGCATGACGCCGGGCGCCGGGCTCGAGACCAGATTGCGGAGATTGAATTTCGCCTGGGCGTCTTCGATTGAACCTGACAGATAGGTTGCCTGGCCTTGCTCGGCTCTGACTTCACCGATTTGTCCAAGGAAATCCGACAGACGTGTTTTGGCGATGGGGACGCCCCATAGGCCGCCCAGATACGTGATGCCTGCCGAGGTGTCGCCCTCCGAGCGGAGAATCAGGCGCGTCCAGTCGAGCGCGCCGCGGGCGACCCATTGCGCCTGGGATAGGAGACGCTGGTTTTCTATCCTGCGGATTTGGACTTGCTGGCGCCAGAGCATGCCCGATACTAATATCGCTGAGAGCGCGACTACCAGTAGGGCGCTGATGATCGCTGCGCCGCGTTGGGCTTTTGGCTGTGCGATTGCTTTGTTGGCCTTTCCTTGTTTTGCTATCGGTCTATTAGCGTTCCCCCTGTGCGGGGGGGCACCTACTTTTCTTTGCCTGCTGCAAAGAAAAGTAGGCAAAAGAAAGCAGCTCAAACCGCTAACTCTTAAGCGGGTCCCCTGGCTTGGAGAGGGTAGTGGTGCATCTGGAATCCGTGCCCCAATGTCCCCAACCGGAAGTGACAAGGCCGTCATACCTCCCGCCTCGCGCTGCGCGCTCACCGGAACGGTCCACTTCGAAAACCCCCGGCCTTGGCCGGGGTGAGTGGGAGCCCTCGGCTTCGCCTCGGCGAAGTGCCCAACCCTTTTCCCCGGCAATGCCGGTGCGTCAGAACTGGGGAGTGCGGCTGAAAAGGGCGTCACGCCCAAAGGCCCGATTGTTTGAGGTGTACCCATCGGCGCGCGGAGCGCCGCCGGAGCTAATGACTGCTTTGTCACTGAGGCGAAGTGTGCGGGAATACAGATTCCAGATGCACCACTACCGTTGGCTGTGCGGGGGACCCGCTTAGCATTAGCGGTTTGAGCCGCTTTCTTTTGCCTACTTTTCTTTGCGGCAGGCAAAGAAAAGTAGGTGCCCCCCCGCACAGGGGGAACGCCAATAGACCGATAGCAAAACAAGGAAAGGCCAACACAAGAAGACCGCAACCAAGCCCGCCGCAAAAGGCGAACAAACCACACAACCACAAACCGTCGCGGAGACAACAACAAAACCCTCATCTCATTCTCCGACGAGAAAAACCCGCGTGACAGGCCGCGCCAACGACTTAGCCCCCACACTCACTTCCAGCCCCGTCACCGACCGCGGCAGCGGCGCATTCCCCAACTGGGGCACCTTCAAATTATTATCGTTCTCCGTAATAGCACTCTGCACATCCTTCATCTGCGTGGTCCAGCCAACCTTGGGCACATAAAGACGAGCCGAAATAGCCCCAACGCCGCCCATCAAAGGCACTGCCGTCCAGCCATCACCCTCGCCACCGCGCAGCGCACTACGCAACTCGCCCACATTCGCCAGCGGCGGCGACGCATACCGAATCACCCGCCCCTCGGATACGCGATACCTCACCACCTGCAAGCGCGGCGCCGTCCCCGGCAGCAGGATCTGCCGCACGATCTGCAGCACACTGCCGCTAATCGACACAGCGGCCTGCCCGGACTCATCGTCCGACGCGGCCTGACGTGCGTCGATCCGCATCTGGTCGAACACCTGCGCAAAGACGCGCTCGTCTTCCATCGCATTCGTAATCGTCTGCCGGCCACGAATGATCTGGTCCAGCCCGCGCCACGACAACACGGCAATCACCGCCATGATCGCGATCGCGACCAGCAGCTCGATCAGCGTGAAACCACGCGCGCCCGATCGGCCGCGGCGCTCAGAGCGAACGGTTGTTTTCATTCGCGACCACCGTGACCATCTGGGCGAGATTGCCGGAACGCCCAGGCATCGTCACCATGACTTCCACTCGACGAAACACCGGATTCGGCGTCGCCGTCACATGCTCGGTACAAATCAACTGCAAATTGCCCTGCGAGCAGTCAAAACTCGTCGAGCCGACATTCGGCCAGCCATGTGTCAAATGCAATTGCGCCAATGTATTGTCCGCGCTCCATCCCGCCAGCAACCGTCGATGCAAATCGGCCTCGCCGCTCGCCAGACTCCCCACCGCTCGCAGCGACGCGGCCAACGCAATCGCAATGATCGCCAGCGCCACCAGCACTTCGATCATCGTAAAACCGCGCTGCGCGCCGTGGACCATCTCGCGCGCGCTCATGTCCCTGCAACGACGCATCTCAGTGCACCTCATAGCGGCCGTTGCCGGTACTGACAATCGTCGCGCGTCCCACCGCCGAAAACAGCGTGATCTGCACGGGCACGTCGATCGCTTCGGTACCGAACACGACCCGGCTCGGGTGCGAATCCGACCCAGGATAATTGATCGTGACGCCAGTCACGCCACCTTCCCAGTTACGCGGCCCGAGTAAATCGTCACGCAGCGGACGCCAGCCGTCTTCGGTACGCACATCGAAACGAAACCCGCCGTCGAGCGGTTGCCAGGCGATCGGCCGGGCGCGCACCTGGGCTTCGTCGCCAGCCGATTCGAATAGCAGCGCGAGACGCTGCGCCTCTTCGTTCAGATCGGTGCGCGGGTTGCGCGTCATGGTCAGCGCGGTCAGCGATACCAGAATGCCCGCGATCACCAGCACCACCATCATTTCCAGCAGCGTGAAACCCGCCGCACGCTTCGGGCCGGTAGCACCGGAACCACCTGCGCCACGCCGGCCGCGCACGCGCGCGCCGACGCACGCCGTGCCCGGCAGCGACGCCGTACACGGAGTGTCCACAGGGGACTTGCAAGCGGACAGTCGCATAGTGCCGGCCACAAACGATCAACCAAAAATCAGAAAAACAATGAGTCGATAAGACGCGCGGTGGGTCGCCAGGGAACTGGGCGATCCGGCGCGCCTGACGATCAACTGCGCTTAATGAATTATCAAACTACCGAACTACGAAACCGCCGGGACTATTGCCACGAACCGATGTCCGCATCGTTGCCTTCGCCGCCGGGCTTACCGTCCGCGCCATAACTGAACACGTCGATCTCGCCATGCACGCCCGGATTCAGATACTGGTAGGTATTGCCCCACGGATCGTTCGGCAGACGTTCGAGGTAACCGCCGTCCTTCCAGTTGTTCGGCACCGGGTCGGTGGTCGGCTTTTCGATCAATGCGCGCAAGCCTTGCTCCTGAGTCGGATAGCGGCCGTTGTCGAGACGATAGAGTTTCAACGCCTGCATCACCGTGCCGATGTCCTGCTTGGCGGCCACGCGGCGCGCTTCGTCCGGACGGCTCATGATTTTCGGCACGATCAACGCGGCCAGGATGCCCAGAATCGCGATCACGACCATGATTTCAATCAGTGTGAAACCGCGCTGACGACGGCTGCGCGGGTTCGCGATTCCAATTCGTCGAGTGGTCGACAGTTGCATAGCTTGCTACCTCTTTTCAGGTGAAGTTTTCGATCGGGCGGGATTCGCGTGTCAGCCAATCGGGGCTGCCATTGAACACGCCCGGCCGGTCATTTTAATGTCATGCAGTTGAAGGGTTGCGAGAAAACGCCACGCAACCCCCAGTTTCTTGCGTCCCCTCGGGGATCTCGCGTTTCACGCGAGCTTAGGAGTACTTTCCCCCAACGCAATTTTCACAATAGTCCGTACAATATGCGCATGAACGCCATTCAAATCCGCCTTCTGTCGCTCGCACTGTTCGCCGTGTTTTGCGCGACATTGACCTACTGGGTCATCACGCTCGCCACCACGTCCGGTGCGCCGTTGCCCGCTGCCGCCGCGCACGCGCAGGTCTCGACCGAACAGGCCGCCACGCTGTTCGGCGGCCAGCTCACCCGGAGCGCCAACCAGGACGTGCATCTGTTCGGCATCCTCGCTTTGCGGGAAGGCGCCGCGGCCATCGTCAGCGTCGGCGGTGAACCGCCCCATGCGGTGTCGCTCGGCAGCGCGCTCATGCAAGGCGCCAAACTCTCTGAAGTCCGCCCCCGCTCGATCATCATCGACCGCAATGGCGCGCATTCCGAAGTATTCCTGCCGGCCAATCCGGCAGGTCCTACTATCTACGTGCGCTAGTCCAGACGTTCCGCCGCGCTTCGGCGGATTGCGCGGCGGTTGCCCCAAGGCGGCCGCCCCGCAAGCAATTGTCACAACGGCTGCTACATCCCTCGTTGCAGCCACGCGCAACCGAAGCACGTCTGCGTCCTCACTGCACCACTTACTGCACCAGGTTGTTCAACTCGATGATCGGCAGCATCACCGCCAGCACGATCACCAGCACCACACCCCCCATCGCCAGAATCAGCAACGGCTCGAGCAGGCTCGTCAGGAACATCGTGCGCCGCTCCAGTTCACGTGCTTCGCCGTCGGCCGCGCGGTCGAGCATGGTCGTTACGTCGCCGGTCGCCTCACCCGAACGGATCAGGTGCACCAGCACCGGCGGAAACGTCTTCGTATTGCCGAGCGCGCGCGATAGGGACGTACCCTCGCGCACCCGCACGATCGCATCGTCGATGTTCTCGCGCATCGCGTTGTTGCTGAGCGTTTCGGCGGCGGCCTGCAACGCGCGCAGAATCGGCACGCCCGCGGCAGTCAGAATGCCTAGCGTGCTGGCAAAACGCACCGTGTTGTAGCCGCGCACGAGTTTGCCAAGCAGTGGGGCGGTCAGCAGCCACCGGTCGAACGCGAGGCGTGGACCAGGCTGCTTCAGGATCGAGCGCACCAGATACGCCAGCGCGGCCACGCCGATCAGCATCGCCCACCACCAGTTCCGCACGAAACCGGACAGCGCCATCATCATGATGGTGAGGATCGGCAGTTGCTGTTTGGTGCTGGCGAACACGTTTACCACTTGCGGCACGACGTAGCTCAGCAGAAACGTGACGATGCCGAATGCGATCAGCGTCACGATCGCCGGGTAGGTGAACGCGAGTACGATCTTCTGCTTGAGCGCATTGCGCTGCTCGATGTAGTCGGCGAGACGCGACAGCACGAGACCGAGCTTGCCGGTATGTTCACCGGCCGCCACCAGCGCGCGATAGATCTCGGGGAAGTCTTTAGGATGCTGCGTCAGCGCATTCGCGAGCGAATGGCCGCCGAGCACTTCCGCGCGAATCGACGCCATCAGCTCGCGGATGTAGTCGCGCTCCGATTGCTCGGTCAGCACCGCGAGAGCTTCGTCGAGCGGCAAGCCGGCGATCAGCAGACTGGCCAGTTGCCGCGTGAGAATCGCCTGCTCGCGCTGGGATAAACGCCGTCCCAGCGACAAGCGCTGATTGCGCTCGCCACGTGTGCGCGTCGCGGCCGGTTCAACGACGAGTGGCGTCAGTCCTTGCGAACGCAAATTGGTCCGCGCGCCGCGCGCGCTGTCCGCGTCGAGCACGCCCTTTTGCGCTTTGCCCGCCGCATCGATCGCTTCGAAACGAAATGCCGGCATGCGTTTATGCTCCGCCCGTCACGCGAATCACTTCTTCGAGCGACGTCAGCCCCGACGCCAGCCAGCGGTCCGAGTCCTCACGCAGCGTACGCATGCCCTGCGCACGTCCCGACGCCAGAATTTCCGCATCGGAGGCGTTGCGGTGAACCAGCGTGCGGATCTCGTCGTCGATCAGCAGCAGTTCGTAGACACCACGCCGTCCCGCATAGCCCGATTGTCCGCACTTGTCGCAGCCGACCGGATGCCAGCGCACGCTGCCGTCTTCCTCGACACGCTCCTCGCGGCACACCGGGCACAAACGCCGCACCAGCCGCTGCGCCAGCACACCCAGCAGCGACGACGCCAGCAGATACGGCTCGACACCCATGTCGGTCAAACGGGTCACGGCGGAGGCCGCGTCGTTGGTGTGCAGGGTGGCCAGCACCAGGTGACCCGTCAGCGACGCCTGCACCGCGATCTGCGCGGTTTCCAGGTCGCGGATTTCGCCGATCATGATGACGTCCGGGTCCTGCCGCAGAATCGAGCGCAGCGCCCGCGCGAAGGTCATGCCGATCCGCTCGTTGACCTGCGTCTGGCCGATGCCGGACAGGTCGTACTCGATCGGGTCTTCGACCGTCATGATGTTGGTGGTCGCCGTTTCGAGCCGCGACATCGACGCGTACAGCGTAGTCGTCTTGCCCGAGCCGGTCGGCCCGGTCACCAGCACGATGCCGTGCGGCTTGCCGATCAGCTTGTCGAACCTGACGAGTGTGTCGGGCGCCATACCGAGTGCTTCGAGATTCAGGCGCGAGGCGTCCTTTTCCAGCAGACGCAGCACCGCACGTTCGCCGTGACCGGTAGGCAGGGTCGAGACCCGCACGTCGACCGGACGGCCGCCCACGCGCAGCGTGATACGACCATCCTGCGGCAGACGCTTCTCGGCAATGTCGAGCTGCGCCATGATCTTGATCCGCGAGATCAGTGCGCCATGCAGGGCCTTCTTCGGTCGCACGACATCGCGCAACGTACCGTCGACCCGGAAGCGCACCACCGAAGAAGTCTCGAACGGCTCGATGTGAATGTCCGAGGCCTGTTCGCGCGCGGCCTGCGTGAGCAGCGCGTTGATCATGCGGATGATCGGCGCGTCGTCTTCCGATTCGAGCAGATCCTCGACCTCGGGAATGTCCTGCATCAGACGCGACAGATCGACTTCGCCTTCCACTTCGCCGACCACCTGCGCTGCGCTGCCGTCCTGGCGCGCGTAAGCCTGGTTGATCGCCTGGGCCAGTTCGTCGGCCGGCACACGCACCACGGACAACGCGCCGAAGTTGCGCGCGACCTCGGCCAGCGCGGCGTCGCTGGTGCGTTCGCTGATCCAGACTTCGAGGCCGTCGGCGTGCTGATGCGCGACCAGAATCTGGCCGCTGCGGGCGAAGCCATAGGGCACGAGACGCGCGGCCACCGCCGACGGCGCGATGCGTTCGGCATGCTCCGCCACAACTGCGGGCGCAATCGCCGAAGCTCGGGCTGCTGCCGACGTTCGCGAAGCTGACGGCGGCGTGGACGGCGTGCTCACGGCTGCGCTCCAGGTGATGCGGTGGACGGTCCCACGGTTGCCGGGTTTGTCTGTACAGCGGGATTCGTCGGCACAGCGCCACCGTTAGTAACAGGGTTCGTCTGCACAGCGGGGTTGCCCGGCACAGCACCGCCGTTCATCACTGGAGCCGACGGCGGCGCTATCTGCTGGCGACGCATCTGGTCGAGATTGAACAGGTTCATCGCCGGCGAACCGCCCTGGCTCGGGCCGAGCGGCATCGGCGGAACCACCGGATCGTCCTTATCCTTCATCAGGTTGTTGTCCGACTTATACGCGCCCGTCACGCCCTGCACGTAGTCGTAACGGTTCGCCGTCACGGCCTGCGCGGTATCGCGATCGGTGATGATCACCGGACGCAGAAACACCATCAGGTTGGTCTTCTGGCGGGTCTTCTGTTCCGAGCGGAACAACTGGCCGAGCCAGGGAATATCGCCCAGCAGCGGCACCTTGCTGTTGCTGACCTGATAGTTGTCCTGCATCAGGCCGCCCAGCACGATGATTTCGCCGTTATCGGCAAGCACCGTCGACTGGATCGAACGCTTGGTGAACTGCGGACCGGCCGGGTTGGTCGACACATTGGTCGTGCCGTTCACGATCGCCGAATCTTCCGTGTAGAGCTGCAGCTTGAGAATCCCACCGTCGGTGATCTGCGGTTTGATGTGCAGCGTCAGACCCACGTCGACACGGTCATACGTGTTGAACGCCGAACCCGGGCTGGTGCCGCTCGTGAGATTCGAATACGAACCCGTCTGGATCGGCACGTTCGTACCGACCACGATCTTCGCTTCTTCGTTGTCGAGCGTGATGAGGTTAGGCGTGGACAGCACGTTCGCATCGGCGGTTTGCGACAGCGCCTGCAACAGCGCGCCAAGTCCCTGCACACCGAAAATATTGTGCACCCAGCCGACGTTGAGCCCCTGCTGAAGACCCGAGCCACTGGCGAGTGCTGCACCGAGACCACCGGTAGCGGCGCCTGCCGCGGCGGCGGCCGTCAGATTGATAATGCTGTTGCCGGTGCCGGCCGCCAGATTGGTGCCGGCAAAAACCGAACTGTTCGCGACCTGCCACTGAATGCCGAGGTTGGCGTTCGTGGTCGAGTTCAGTTCGACAATCAGCGCCTCGATATAGACCTGCGCGCGCCGCGCGTCGAGCTGGTCGATCACCGCCCGCAGATTGCGGTACACCGGCTCGGCCGCCGTGATGATCAGCGAGTTGGTCGCCGCGTCCGCCTGGATCATGCCACCCGGCTGATTGTCGTCGCTCTTGTCCTTGTCACCGCCGAGCAGGCCGCCGGAACCGCTGTTCGAGCCTCCACCGCTACCGCCGCCCATCGGCGACGACATCGAACTGCTGTTAAGTCCGCCCGAGGGCAGCGGCGGCGTACCCGACGTGCCCGTCGAATTGCTGCCGCCCAACCCGCCACCGCCGTTCTGGTTGAACGAATTCGCTTCGTTCGAGCCGCCTGACGAGCCGGTGTCGCCGCTGCCTTTGCCGAGCATCCCGCGCAAGGTCTTCGCGAGCTTCGTCGCGTCCGCATTGCGCAGCGGCACGACGTGCATGTTGCCGGGCATGGTGGTCGGCGTATCGAGTTCCCTCGCCAGTTGCTTCGCGGCCGCGAGCCGGCCGCCGTTCGACGCGCGAATCAGCAGGGAGTTGGTGCGCGGGTCCGGGGTGATCGACACCTTCAGCGTTGCGTCGGTGCTACCGATCGCGCCCGGGTCGAGCATCTTGGTCAGCTGCGCGGCGATATCGATCGCGTTCGCGTTCTTCAGCGGCACCACCGACACCGACTGGCCGGCGGCCGTATCGACACCCGCGATGATCTGCGCGATGCGCCGCACGTTGTCGGCGTAATCGGTCACCACAATCGTGTTGTTGGCCGGGTAGGCCGCCACGGTATTGTTAGGCGAGATCAGCGGACGCAAGATCGGCAGCAGGTTATTAGCCGATTCGTTCTTCAGCGTGAACACCTGCGTGACGACCTGATCGCCCCGCGCCACCGGCGCATTGCCGACATAGGTCGGCACGCCTTGCAGCTTGGCATCGGCCTCGGGCACCACCTTCAGTACGCCGTGATCCTGGACCAGTGCAAAACCCTGCATCCGCAAAGCGGATTGCAGGGTCTTCAGCGCCTGGTCTTCGGGCACTGCATTTTCTGACACGAGGTTCAACTGACCCTTCACGCGCGGGTCAACGATGATCGTTTTGCCGGTTGCCGCCCCGATCGCCTTGGCCACCTGGTCGATATCAGCGTTCACGAAGTTGAGTGTCACCTGTGCCTGTGCTGTCTGCGCGGTGATCAATCCAGCCACCAGCAGCGCCGTTGCGACGCGACGCAATGCCATACGATTTCTTCTCATGGAATGTGGGTTCGAAGCCGACGGCCCAAGCCGTCGACGGTCATGCAGTGCGAACATTTGAGCAGGCCGCCGCCCTGTCGGTCTGCCAGCCGGCCTCACGGGGGGTCAATCCCCAGGATGCCGGACCTCCAAAGTCCGAAAAAAATGAACAGTAACAGTTTTTCATGTCGGATTTGTCACAAAACAAACGACCCGGTGCGATTACTCTAAAGACCGCCTCGAACCGTCAAGCAATTGAAAGCAAACGCGCTTGTGTGCGCCGACCCGCAAAAGTGCTTCGTTTTACGCTCTTCTATGTCGGTTAGCCAACTTGACGGGTGTCTGCCTGCCGGTATGATACGAGCCGTTCGAGGTGCTGGTAGCGACTTGCCGAGGCGGGTTTTCCCCGATGCCCGACAAAGGCCCGGCCAGCGAGCCTCACCGGCTTCCAGCGGCTGAAGTATGGCCGATGCATTGCCTTACCAAACCTTATCCTTGCGATTTGTTTAGTCGTATTTATTGACTGATGAAACGAACCTTCGTCACTGTCGCTGCAGGACTTGCCGTGCTGATCACAGCAGGGTCCGCGCGTGCCGATTGCTTTGACGAGGCCGCAGGATATCAAAAGGTGAACCCCCTGATTCTGCGCGCAATTGCGTGGCAGGAGTCACATAATCGACCGGATGCGTTGCATAAGAACGCCAACGGCTCGACCGACTACGGCGTCATGCAGATCAACTCGGTTCATCTGCCCACGCTCGCCCAGTACGGCATCTCGCAAGGCACGCTGATGGAGCCTTGCAAGAACGTCTATATTGCGGCGTGGCATCTGCGCCGTCAGATGAACAAGTACGGCAATACCTGGCAGGCGGTCGGCGCGTATCACTCCGAGACGCCGGCGTTGCGTGACAAGTATGCGCAGCAAATCGCCGCCATCCTGCGCAAGTGGAATCTGATGCCGGCTGCGCACTGAGCCGTTCTCGCCGCACGGCCCTTTTCCGTTTTGATGCACAATGCGGCTTCGTGCTGCCGCCGGTGTTCGGCCATCTTCTGGCCCAGGAGTCATGCGACCCCACCCGGCACGCCCTCCAATCCTCTTGTCTTTCTGTACTGCGATGAACCAGCCGCTATTGCCCGTCACCGTCCTCTCCGGTTTTCTGGGCGCGGGCAAGACCACGCTCCTGAACCACATCCTCGCGAACCGTGCAGGTTTGCGCGTTGCCGTGATCGTCAACGATCTGGCGGCCGTCAATATCGACGCAACGCTGGTGCGCGACGCCGCCGCGCTTTCACATGTCGAAGAACAGCTCGTCGAACTGTCGAACGGCTGCATCTGCTGCACGTTGCGCGACGACTTGCTGGTTGAAATCAAGCGGCTGGCCGGCGAAAAGCGCTTCGATGCAATCCTGATCGAGTCGACCGGCGTGGCCGAGCCGATGCCGATCGCCGAAACCTTCACCTTCGTCGACGACGACGGCGTGTCGCTATCCGACATCGCGCAGCTCGATACGATGGTGACGGTGGTCGACGCGTTCAACTTTCTGCGCGACTACGGTTCCGCCGACGCGCTGTCCGAATGGGGCATCGCCGCCACTGAAGAGGACGATCGCACGCTGGTCGAATTGCTGATCGAGCAGATTGAGTTCTGCGACGTGCTGGTGGTGAACAAGGCCGATCTGGTGAGCGCCGACGAACTCACGCGTTTGCAGCGCATCCTCGCGCGCGTCAATCCGCGTGCCGTGCAGGTAGTAAGCCGTTTCGGCGAGGTGCCGCTTGCCGACGTGCTGAACACCGGACGTTTCGATTTCGACGAGGCTTCGAGCGCACCGGGCTGGCTGGCGTCGCTCAATCAAGAACATGAGCATGACCATGAACACGGCCACGCTCATCACGGTGAAGCGGACGAATTCGGCATCGGCAATTTCATTTACCGCGCGCGGCGGCCGTTTCATCCGGAGCGCCTGTGGGCGCTGCTGCATCAGGAGTGGCAGGGCGTCTTGCGCAGCAAGGGTTTCTTCTGGCTCGCCACGCGTAACGACATTGCGGGTTCGCTGTCGCAGGCAGGTGGCGCTTGCCGGCATGGTCCGGCGGGCATGTGGTGGGCCGCTCAGGATCGCAGCGAATGGCCGGATGGCGATGACGAGCTGGCTGCCGAAATTGCCGCCGACTGGTACGGCGATCCGGACGATCTGAGCATTGGCGACCGTCGCCAGGAACTGGTGATGATCGGCGTCGGCATTGACCCGGCAGTGTGGAAAGCGAAGTTCGATGCGTGCCTCGTCACCGACGAGGAATACGCGGCGGGACCGCAAGCATGGCAACAATTCGCCGATCCGTTCCCAGCATGGGACTTCGACGAAGACGACCATGACCACGACCATCATGACCACGACGGCCATGCCCACGGCGAAATCGTGCATCGTCACGATTGAGCCGGCGAGGCCGTTGCGGCCTCACGCCAACTGTCTGGCCGAGACGCCCGTCACGGCTAAACAGTAATTCCAGACGAAAAAAAACCCGCCATTGGCGGGTGTCAACTGCCAGGCAGTAATCTGCTTAGCGTTTGTTGACAGCGTCCTTGAACGCCTTACCAGCCGTGAACTTGACGGTCTTGGCGGCCGGGATCTTGATAGTTTCGCCGGTCTTGGGGTTACGACCCGTACGTGCTGCGCGCTTGCCCGAACCGAAGCTGCCGAAGCCGATCAACTGGACCGCATCACCCTTCGACACAGACTTCTTGATCACTTCAAGCAACGTGTCCAGCGTCTCACCGGTTTGAGCCTTGCTGGCGCCCGTCTGTCCTGCGACGGCGTCGATCAGTTCCTGTTTGTTCATTAAGGTTCCTTTCTGAGTTTAGGTTGACACGAACAGCGCGAACGCGCCGATTATACGTGCGCGGGCCGCGCCGTCGAGCAGCTGCGGCTCCGGATCCCCTCCGGACAATTAGCATGGGGTAATTGACTGCCCCACGGCCGTGCCGCCGCTCCCTTCGCGGCGCTTGCTATGATAGCGCAGCGCAAACCCAATCAGGATAAGGGTTTCGAAGATTTAAGCGGTTCTGGGGCCAAGATTCAGGGGAAACCCTTCTTTTTTCTCTTCGCGGACCTCAATCGAAGGCTGAAACCCAGCGTGGACGGGGCTTAGCGTTGGTTTTTGCCAACGTTGCCGCACGTCTTTTTCGCCGCCTGGCGAGCTGCCCGCGCCGGCGGTAACGTCTGATCCGCTCTTTCGAGCGTCATTTTCCACAGCGCATGACCGATCCGTTGATCCCCGCCGTCCTCGCATTCCGCGACAACGGCACGCCTTTTTCACCGCGCTACGACGACATTTATCACAGCGCCGTCGGCGGTCTCGAACAGGCTGAATACGTGTTCCTCCGGGGCAATAAGCTACCGCAGCAGTGGCAGGGCAAGCGCGTGTTTACCGTGCTCGAAACCGGCTTCGGCATGGGCATCAATTTCCTCACGACATGGTCCGCATGGCGAGCCGATCCGGCGCGTTGCGAGCGCTTGCACTTCGTCTCGACCGAGAAGCATCCGTTTACTCAGGCCGATTTGCGCAGCGTCTATGCAGCGACGATTTCGAATCCCGAGATTGCCGCGCTGGCGGAAACACTGGCCATTGAATGGCCAATGCTGGTCCCCGGCACGCATCGGCTCGAGTTCGAGAACGGCCGCGTCACACTGACACTCGTGTTCGCCGACGCGGCGGAAAGCTTGCCAGCATTGAGGTTACGCGCCGATGCGTTCTATCTCGACGGCTTCTCGCCAGCCAGGAACCCGGAAATCTGGACACCTGCGATCTTCAAGGCGCTCGCTCGCCTGGCCGGTGAGGGCGCCACGTTCGCGACCTACAGCAGTGCCGGCGACATCAAGCGTGCGCTGACGCAGAACGGCTTTGTGTACCAAAAAGTCGACGGCTTTGGCTGGAAGCGCGCGATGCTGGTCGGCCATTTCGCGCCACGCTGGCGCGTGCGCCGCTATGAACCGCCCGCGCCGCTTGAAGTCGATGAGCGGCACGCGATCGTGATCGGCGCCGGACTCGCCGGCTGCGCGACGATCGAGCGTCTGGCCTCACGTGGTTGGCGCGTCACCTCGCTGGAGCGGCACGCATCGGTCGCTCAGGACGCCTCGGGTAACCCGGCCGGCGTATTCCATCCGATGATCTCGCGGGATGACAGCGTCGCCTCGCGCGTTACGCGAGCGGGCTTTCTCTATACGCTCAGACGCTGGGCCGCGCTCGAACGGCTGGGCCATCGTCCCTTGCGCGGCGCTCGAGGCCTGTTGCAGATCGCCGCGGACGACGACGAAGCACGTTCGATGAGCGAAGCAATCACGGCGTTCGGTTACCCGTCTGAATACGTCACGCCCGTATCGCTGAGCGAAGCCCGGCAATTAGCGGGCATGCCGCTCGCACGCGGTGGCTGGTTCTTTCCGCACGGCGGCTGGATCGATCCGGCGTCGCTTTGCGCAGCGCAGTGTGCAGCCGCGGCTGGGTTGCTCGAGCGCCGCTTCGGCGTGGACGTGGGGCGCCTCGAACGGTCCGGTAATCAATGGACCGTCTTCGATGTGGCGGGGCAGGCGATCGCGCGCGCGCCGGTGGTCATTGTCGCAAGTGCACACGAGGCCGCGCGCATCGCCGGTTTGCGTCACGCGCCAACTCGCAGCATCCGCGGCCAGCTGACTTTGCTGCCGGCCGGCACCGTACCTCCGCTCGGCATGCCGGTGATAGGTGAAGGCTACGCGGTTCCACTCGCCGACGGCGTCACGCTAACCGGCGCCACCTACGAACTCGACGACCCTGACACGTCGCTACGCCCGGATGGCCATCTGGAAAACCTCGAACGGGTCGCGCAGATGCTGCCGGCTTTTGACGGCGTTATCGATCCGGCAGGCGTGGCAGCGCTCGCCGGGCGCGTCGCGTTTCGCTGCGTGACGAGCGACCGGATGCCCATGATCGGCAATTTTGCCGACGAACCCGCAGCGGCACGTGACGCCCAGCGTCTGCGTGGCGCCTGGCCGCTCGATTTGCCACGCATCGACGGCCTGTATGGCGCATTCGCTTACGGCTCGCGCGGTCTGGTATGGGCAAGCCTGGGCGCCGAGTTGATCGCCTCCCAGATCGAAGGTGAGCCGTGGCCGCTCGAACGCGACCTGGCCGAAGACCTCGATCCGGCTCGCTTCCTCTTACGTGCGTTGCGCCATGGCACCGCGGACCAAGCGCACGCGCTGAACATGAACACGGGTGACGAAAAAGTTATCCACTGAAACTTGTGGATAACTGCCTTGTTAACCCGCGCAACTCATGTGGAACCGTTGTGGACGTAAACGGGGTAACTTTGCCGCCGCCGAAAATCGCCAAAAGTTACCCTTGTATACCCGCTGCTGCCGCACATGCTGTGCATCCTGTTATGCGAGCGACAACCCGATGAATCGATTCGGTAAACCGGGGTTATCCACAGAAAACGAGGCACCTTGTTAACTGTTACTACGTATACATACGGTAAACCTGTAAACAGAAGAACCCGCGTGCGATCGAGCGCAATCGCCGAGCTCGAACCTCCTGCAATGGGTAGAAAACGACGCCGGCAGTTTTCCGAAAAACCGTTCTGCAACGTTGAATCTGTAACCTGTGAGAGCCTGATTCAGTGTTAAAACGGTCGCATTTTCCACGTCGTGCGAAGTTAACGTACGTTTTTACCGTTTTGACGGCATGTTCCGGTCTTTTCAGTCAAGTATGAAAAAGCTATGGCACAATCGCCGTTCTTTTCCGCGTCGCGCCTCGCCCTGGGCGGCACTCGCTGCAACGGAACGGTGCCGCTCAATCAGAATCTGATTCAAAGTCGACGGCGTTCTTTCACCGTTCCGTGCCGGTTGCTACGGCCGCACCCCGAAATGCGTCGCGCTCCACGCGACCGTGGCGCATTCAGATCATCCGATCATTGAAAACTCGCAACGCGGGTCACGCGAAGCGATCGCAACAGTGAGCGCCTCATGCGCTCAGCCGCTCACCGGTGTTGAGGCCGGTTCGTGTCGTCTGCCGTTGCTGCCAAGGAGAACCCATCACAATGAAGTCGGCGTTTTCATTTTTTCCAGCCTGGCCACTCACTCCCGACGCCATTTTTTGGGCCGGTCTCGCCTTGCTCGCCGCTGGCCTGTGCGGTGAACTCTGCTTTCGCGCGTGGCGTTTGCCACGCATTTCCGGGTATGCGGTCATCGGTCTGATAGCAGGCGCTGCCGGTTTCGGCGTGATCGACGCGGAGTCCGCGAACGCCGCCCGGCCGCTGCTCGACGTCGCGCTCGGTTTGCTGTTGTTCGAACTGGGCAGCCGGCTCGATCTACGCTGGATCCGCCGCAATCCCTGGTTGATTCTGTCGAGCGTCGCCGAAGCCACGCTGACGTTCGCGCTGGTGTTGCCGGTGCTGCTGTTTCTGAA
The DNA here is from genome assembly GCF_009455635.1 of Paraburkholderia agricolaris. Classification (NCBI taxonomy): domain Bacteria; kingdom Pseudomonadati; phylum Pseudomonadota; class Betaproteobacteria; order Burkholderiales; family Burkholderiaceae; genus Paraburkholderia; species Paraburkholderia agricolaris. The sequence goes on along the minus strand of NZ_QPER01000001.1, from coordinate 4,758,142 downwards.
GGTGCCGCTGATGGTGGCAACGGTGCTCGCCGCGATTGCGATGGCGACTTCGCCGGCCATGGTGATCCAGCTCAAAACCGAGCTGCGCGCGGAAGGCCAGGTGACTCAACGGTTGTTGACCCTGACCGCGTTGAACAGCATGTACGCGGTGGTGATCGAAAAGCTGGTCTCGAGCTGGTTGCATCAGGAGGTTTACGGCAACGTCTATGCCACGATTCTGCAACCGCTTTATCTGCTGGTCGGCTCGCTCGTACTGGCCTATCTGCTTGCACGCACCTGCACGTTTTTTTATCGACGTCTGAACATGCAGGACGAGCATTCGTTTGTCGCGCTATTCGGCCTCGTACTGCTGGCGATTGCGATTGCGCACGTGTTCAAGCTTTCCACCATTCTTGCGTTGCTGGCTGCGGGCATCATCGTTAAGAATCTTGAAGCGCGTCCGCAGTTGTGGCCGGAGCATTTCGGCACGGCAGGCTGGCTGCTGACCGTGATTCTGTTCGTGCTGACGCTGACTTCGTTCGAATGGAAAGACATCGCGCTCGGCGGTGTCGCTGCGCTGGGTCTGATTATTGCGCGGCTGGTTGCGAAACTGGTGGGCGTGATGGCCTTTGCCAAGCCGAGCGGTTTGAACTGGAAGCAGGGCATGGCCCTCGGTTTGTCGCTCTCGCCGATGTCGGCGCTTGCGTACCTGCTCGTCGACGATACCTACAACCTTTATCCGAATTTCGATCCACAACTGCGCGCGATCGTGATGTGTTCGATTTTCGTGCTGCAGATTCTCGGGCCGTGGCTCGTGTATCGCAGCCTGGCGCTGGTGGCCGAACGGCGTGAAGAGTAACGCAGCACTGCTACTCGATGCGCTGGATGCCTGATTTGCGCGCTTTACCCTCGTTTTATCCTGTTTATTCGTTTCAAAAAAACGGCCGGACCTGTGACACAACCATGTGACACACCGGCCGACCTGACTCAGGGGACGCTATGTCACTCGAACCCTTCATCGATTCGAAACCGTTCACCTTCGGTGTCGAACTCGAAATGCAGATCGTGAATACGCATGACTATGATCTGACCAAAGCCGGCTCGGACCTGCTGCGCCTCATCAAGGATGAAAAAATCCCCGGCAACATCACGCCGGAAATCACCGAAAGCATGATCGAGTTGTCGACCGGTATCTGCACGACGCATGAACAGGCCGTCACCGATTTGCGCAAGATCCGCGACACGCTGGTTTCCGCTGCGGATCATCTGAACGTCGGCTTGTGCGGTGGCGGCACGCATGCATTCCAGCAATGGAGTGAAAGGCAGATTGTCGATACACCGCGCTTTCAGTATCTTTCGGAGTTGTACGGCTATCTTGCCAAGCAATTTACGGTGTTCGGACAGCACGTGCACATCGGCTGTCCGGATCCGAACAGCGCGCTGTACCTGCTGCATTCCATGTCGCGCTTCATTCCGCATTTCATCGCCTTGTCCGCTTCGTCGCCGTTCGTGCAGGGTGTCGATACCGGTTTTCATTCGGCACGACTGAATTCCGTGTTTGCGTTTCCGTTGTCGGGGCGCGCGCCATTCGTGCTGACGTGGGACAGCTTCGAGGAATATTTCTCGAAGATGGTTCACACGGGCGTGGTCAACAGCATGAAAGATTTCTACTGGGACATCCGGCCGAAGCCGGGTTTCGGCACGATCGAAGTTCGCGTGATGGATACGCCGTTTTCCGTCGATCGCGCGGCAGCGATTGCCTGCTACATCCAGACCCTTGCACGGCATCTGCTGCTCGACAAGCCGATCACGCCGAAAGAAGACGATTACCTTGTCTACACTTTCAACCGTTTTGAAGCATGCCGCTTCGGACTGGCCGGCAACTGCATCAATCCGCAAACGAGCGAGCGCAAGACGATTTCCGAAGATATCCTCGAAACGCTTGATCTGATTGCACCGCACGCCGAAGCATTGGGTTCGGGCAAAGCGCTCGCCGAAATCGGCGCGATCGCACGCGGTCAGGTCAATGACGCGGCGTGGCTGCGCGGTGTCTTCGAACGGGAAAAGTCCTTGCACGAAGCCGTAAGGCAGCAGTGTTTGCAGTGGCGAGCCTAGCCGGAGACGGGATTGGTTACGTTAAACCGTAAGGAAACCCGCTTCGTGCGGGTTTTTTTTCGTAAATAAATTTCCAGCTCGCGGGGTCTTAGGTTTTTCAAAAATTTACGTATACAAACGTAGTAGTAGTTAACAAGCATTGCATCTGCCTGTGGACAACTGAATAATTCCCTGAAAAGTCAAAGTGCTAGGTAAACCATAACCAGGCGGATCCGGGGTGCATCGGAGCCGGTAAACGAGGACAACTTTGGTAAGGATAGCGGGGGCTGCTTGCTTATCAAGAATCGGCACACAGGCGATCCCCTATGTTTTCCCATGGTTATCCACAGCTTATGTTGGATAACTTAGCTGTACGATTGGCCGGTCTCGCATAGAATGTCGCTTTAGCTGCCTTTGGCTGGTAAGGCGGTAAATTTTTGAGATAGTAGAAACCGTCTCGTCTGCTTTTGGGCGAGGCTACCCCACACAGGCTACGGGCTTGTTCGGCAGCGGTTCGCCGACATTGCACGCAAGCTTTAATAAACCAAACGAAGATTATGAGCGAAGGCGTATACGGAGAACAGGCAACCGGGCGAGTGACCCACAGCCTATTGCGATTGAGCACGGCCATGCGGAGCCAGGCTTGGGAATGGGCGGAAGGCGCAGGCCTTACGCCGACCCAGGGCGAAATCCTGGTCTTGCTGATGCAACGCAAGGGCCCGATGCGTCTTGGCGAAATTGCCCGCGAAACGGCGTTGACCGCCGCAACCACCAGCGATGCCGTGAGCACGCTCGAGACCAAAGGCCTGGTCGAAAAACGCCGTGCCCTCGACGACGGCCGCGCCCTCGCGGTCCGTCTGACGGCGCGTGGCCGCACCGCCGCGAAGCGCGCTGCGCAATGGCCGGACTTTCTGGCCAAAGCGGTCGGCACGCTGCGCGACGAAGAGCAGACGCTGTTCTATCGCACGCTGCTCAAGACCATCCATCAGCTGGAAGTGCAAGGCACGATTCCGCCGCACCGCATGTGCCTGACCTGCACGCATTTCGAGCCCAGCAAGACGCCGAAGAAGACGCCGCATCATTGCGCGCTGCTCAATCTGAAGATGTCGGACACGGACGTGCGTCTCGATTGCTCGGTGTACGAAGCGGCTGACATCGCCACCCAGAAGAAGACCTGGAAGATCTTCGCCCAATAAGGCGGCGTCTTTCAGGACATTCCGCTACACTGCCAAACCGTGCTCCGGCGGCCGGCGATTGCCGGCCGCCGGGCGGTTCGCGCCGCGTAGCGGCAAGTCTTTAGTCAACCTGAAGGTGGGGCAGGCTGATGAATCGCGAAGTTCTGGCCATTCGCCATGTGCACTTCGAGGATCTGGGCAGTCTTGAGCTGGAGCTCGGCGAGCGCGGTCGGCCGGTGCGCTATCTCGATGTCGGCTTTGCCCGTATCGAAGCGCCGGACCCGGTCGCCGCATCGCTCATGGTAATCCTGGGCGGCCCGATCAGTGCAACTGACGACGTGCTCTATCCGACGCTCGTGCCGTTGCTCTCCATGATCGAAAAGCGCATCGCCGCCGGTTTGCCGACGCTCGGCATCTGCCTCGGCGCGCAACTGATCGCGCGTGCGCTCGGCGCGCGGGTCTATCCCGCCGGCCATACCGAACTCGGCTGGACACCGCTCACGCTCACCGATGCCGGCCGTGCTTCGCCGGTGCGCCATCTGGACGGCGCGCTCACGTCGATGCTGCATTGGCATGGCGACACCTTCGATCTGCCCGACAACGCCACACGTCTCGCTTCGACGCCTGCCTGCGAAAACCAGGCATTCGCCTGGGGCAGCCACGTGCTGGGTCTGCAATGCCATCCTGAGATTCGCGCTGACCGGTTCGAGCCCTGGCTGATCGGCAACGCCGGCGAGATTGCCGGCCATGGTATCGACGTACGCCGTTTGCGAGCCGAGACAGCGCAGTTCGGTCCGGTACTGGAAACCGCGGCGCGCCGGATGTTTGGCGAGTGGCTCGATCAGGTCGAACCGAAACCCTGATCCGCGCGCGCCTGCAGACAATTACCCGCGGTGCTATGCTCGTCCGCTCTTGGGGTTTTTACAGGGCGTAATCCATGAGCGCGCTTTTCTCTCCGCTCACGCTGCGTAGCGTGACGCTTCCCAACCGCATCGTCGTCTCCCCAATGTGCCAGTACTCCGCCGAACGTGGCGAGGCTACCGCGTGGCACATGATCCATCTCGGCAGTCTTGCGCTGTCGGGCGCCGGCATGCTGTGCATCGAGGCGACCGCTGTCGAGCCGGATGGGCGCATCACGCCGGGCGATCTCGGACTGTGGGACGACGCCACCGAAACGGCTCTGGTGCCGGTTCTCGCCGCGATCCGCAAGCATTCGCACATTCGCGTTGCGATGCAGTTGTCACATGCGGGACGCAAGGCGTCGAGTCACGTGCCTTGGGAAGGCGGTCAACTGATTACCGTTTCGCAAGGCGGCTGGCTGCCGCATGCGCCGTCGGCGTTGCCGCATAAAGCGGGTGAAGAGCCGCCACTCGCGCTCGATACACCTGGGCTGAACCGGATTCGCGAAGCGTTCGCGGCTTCCGCGCGGCGTGCCGCGCGCCTCGGCGTCGACGCGCTGGAAGTGCATGCGGCGCATGGCTATCTGCTGCATCAGTTCCTGTCGCCGATCGCCAATCAACGCAACGACGATTACGGTGGTTCGCTCGAGAACCGCATGCGCTTTCCGCTCGAAATCTTCGACATCGTGCGCGCGGCGTTTCCGGCCGACAAACCGGTCGGCGTACGCGTCTCGGCAACTGACTGGGTGGAAGGCGGCTGGACGCTCGAAGAGACGATCGTATTCGCGCAGGAGTTGAAAAAGCGTGGCTGCGACTGGATCGATGTGTCGTCCGGCGGTGTCTCGCCGTTGCAGAAGATTCCGCTCGAGCCGGGTTATCAGATTCCTTTTGCACGGGCCGTCAAACAGGCAACCGGCCTCACGACCATCGGCGTGGGCCTGATCACCGATCCGCTGCACGCCGAACAACTCATCGAAGAAGGTGACGCCGATCTGATCGCACTGGCGCGTGCATTGCTCTACAACCCGCGTTGGCCGTGGCATGCCGCGGCTCAACTCGGCGCGACAGTCGAAGCGCCGCCGCAGTATTGGCGTTCGCAACCACGCGAGCAAAAGGCGCTGTTCGGCGAGATTTCATTCGGACAACGGTGAAGCTGCACACGCACGTTGTACGTTCACGTCTTTTTGACGGTTGAAGGAAGCCGTCTTGAGCGTGTAGGATGCCGGATGTGGCGCATGAGCGTCGCAGGTCGACGCGGCGCTCGCAAGGCGCCGCGTTTGCTATCCGCGTCAGAAAAAGCAGCGCGTCAGACGCGGGCATTTCTGGCGACTGCCGGATCTTCACCCCCAGTTCTTCACAAGGATTCATTCAATGAGTTCACGCAGGATCGCCGTGCGCCGTTCGGGTGTGCACGGCAAAGGCGTGTTTGCCACCGAGCCGATTGCGGCGGGTGAACGGCTGATCGAATACAAGGGTGAGCGGATCTCCTGGAAGGAAGCGTTGCGCCGTCATCCGCATAACCCGGCCGAACCGAATCACACGTTCTACTTCGCGCTCGATAACGGCAAGGTGATCGACGGCAAGGTGGATGGCAATAGCGCGCGCTGGATCAACCATTCGTGCGCGCCGAATTGCGAAGCCGAAGAGATCGACGGTCATGTGTACGTGCACGCGCTGCGCGACATCGCCGAGGGCGAGGAAGTCTTTTACGACTACGGCCTCGTTATCGACGCACGCCAGACCAAGAAGCTGAAGAAGGAATACGAATGCCGCTGCGGCGCGCGCAAGTGCCGCGGCACGATGCTGGCGCGGCCGGAGAAAGAGAAGGGCGCGTCCAGATCGGACAAGACGGAGAAGGCGAAAACGTCCGGGAAAAAGGCGAAGAAGAAATAAAGCGGGCCGCCTGAGTTGAGCACCACGTTGAACGTTGGTGGACTCGAGGCGGCCCTCAGCAGCGGGTTGACCTGCTGCAGAATCAGATATCGATCGGCGCCGAGTGCGCCGATTTTTTTGCCGGACGCCGTGCCTCGATATCGACGTCGTGGTGAACGCTGATCGGAACAAGCGGAATGCGCACGATGAAGCGCGCCCCGCCTTCCGGCGCATCTTCGTAATGCACGCTGCCGTGATGCAGCACCATGATGTCATGAACGATTGCGAGACCGAGACCGGCGCCGCTATCCACACCGGCTTCGCTCTGACCGTCGCCGCGGAAGAATCGTTTGAACAGATCGGCTTGCTGTGTGTACGGCACGCCCGGCCCATTGTCCTCGACGATGATCTCGGCCATACGCAGTTCGTCGATCACGGTTTGCGACACCGTTACGGTGATCCGGCCGCCATCGAAGCGTGAAGGCGGCACGTACTTGAGCGCGTTATCCAGCAGATTGGCGATCACTTCGTGCAGCAGCACCGGATTACCGCGCACCATCAGCGGATGATCGTTGGCCGGATCGTCGAGCCGCTGGAAGCCGAGGTCGACGTGGAACGTCAGCGCGCGCGGCACCCATTCCGCACCCGTATCGAATGCGAGCGCGGCCATATCCACGTTGACGAAACGTGCGGCTTGTTCGCCCGGTTCGGCGCGCGCCAGCGAAAGCAACTGATTCGACAGCCGTACGGCACGGTCGGCGGCTGCGCGCAGCTCACGGACTGCCGCAAGCGTTTGCTGCGGGTCTCGCGCGACCGCGGCCTGCTCCGCATGCAGCTTGACGGCGGTGAGTGGCGTGCGCAGCTGATGCGCGGCGTCGGCGATAAATTTGCGTTGGCCGTCGAGGGCGGTTTTCAGGCGATCGAGCAGCGCGTTGAGCGCGCCGGTAAGGGGCCGGATTTCAACCGGTACATAGGTTTCGTCCACCGGCTCGAGCGACGTATGAGTCTGTCGGTTCAGCGAGTCCGCGAGATCGGTAAGCGGATTGAGCTGTTGATTGACCACGCGCCATACGATCGCCCAGCCGGCCAGCAGCAGCAACAGCAGCGGCATCATGATCGCGACCAGAAACTCGGCGGCAATGCGAAAACGATGATGCACCGGCTGACCGACTTCGACGACGATCGGATTACCGCTGGGCTGATCGACGCGCACCTGCGCCACGCGCACCGTCACGCCCTGGTGCTGGGTTTCGAAGACGTACGCATAGTGCATGCGCCGCACGCTGGTGCCTTGCAGCGGCAGATTGTGGTCGCCGGCGATCTCGGTTTCGCCGTTGCTGATTCGATAGACGAGATGTTCGACCGGATCGGAGAACATGGCCTGCGCGAGCGGTGGCACCGTTACCTTGGCGTTAGGGCCGGCAATCTGAATCTGTTTGGAGATCGCGGTGGCGAGGTCGGCAAGCGAGCGGTCGACCACATGCTGCGTGTACTGCCACGCCAGCCAGTAAGCGATCAGGCCGCTCATCAGGGCGAGCAGCGAAAGGGGAGCAGCGAGGCGCCGCAGCAGCGTGCGGCGCAGACTATTGGCGGCCGGCTGGGGCATGATCGAACGCGCAGGAAAGGGGCAACGGCGAAACGCACCGTGGCGCCGTGAAAACTCGCCGGTTGCCGGCGAACTGCGCACCGAGTGCGCGGCGCCGGCCCGGCGCCGTCAGGCCGCAAAACAGCGTGCGGCCCTTGTGGCGATTATGCGGCCTGACGGATTTCCTGCAACAGGTAACCGAAGCCACGCACCGTGACGATTTCGACACGGCAGTTTTCAAGCTTTTTACGCACCCGGTGCACGTAGACTTCGATCGCGGTGTCGCCGAGATCGCCGCCGAAGTGCGTCAGATGGTCTTGCAACTGAGCCTTGCTGACCACGCGGCCGTGGCGCAGCAGCAGCATTTCGAGCACTGCGAATTCACGCGGCGACAGTTCGAGCGGCTTGTCGTCGTTGAAAATGCGGCGATCGACGCCCGACAGACGCACACCGCCCAGCGACACTTCCGGACGCGGCATGTCGCCGTGCGGACCGCTGCGGCGCATCACCGCGCGGATGCGCGCTTCGAGTTCGGTGGGTTCAAACGGCTTCAGCATGTAGTCGTCCGCGCCCGAATTCAGGCCTTGAACGCGGTCGTTCAGCTCGTCGCGCGCGGTGAGGATGATCACCGGCGTGTGGCGATTGCTCTGACGGAAGCGCGCGAGCAGCGTCATGCCGTCGATACCGGGCAGGCCCAGATCGAGGATCACCAGCTCATGGCGATTTTGGGTGAGGGCCTGTTCGGCGAAAATGCCGTCATGGACCATGTCGACGGTGAAGCCGGCTTGTTCGAGACTACTTTGGATGCCGCGTGCGATGGGGCGGTCATCTTCGATCAGAAGGAGTCGCATGGATTTCGCTCAAGTACAATGGTTTTAGGCGTCTGGGCAAGCGGTTCGCCGGGGCGCCTGCTGCACAGGCAGCATGCTGCGTGGCCGTGCCGGACTGGCACAAGGTGGTCACGAAACAGCTATCGAGCAGTCTGAAGTTGCACTGGCAGCCAAACAGCAGCCACCGGGCGATCACGACGTCATGTCCGAGATAAGCATTCACGAACTGGAAGCCGCAATCAACTTCTGGCGCGCCCGCTCACCTTCGAGCGGCGACGAACTCGTTCTGTGCAAGGAGGCAAGCGCGCTCTCCAAGCCGTATGCGCTGATGATTGTACAGCGTCAGCAGACGCTATCGCCGGATCGTTTAGACGGGATTGCCAGGCAAGCGTGGGATTCTTACGTCTGCCTTAATAATAGCCTGTAGAACTGAAGGTTTGGGCGCCGGATTGCCTGCAATGCCCTTTCATTACCGTCAAATCACTCGATGCAGGGCGCATCGAGGTATCTGAGCGCTTGTATTAAGCAGTAATACTGTCGATAAATTGTGCCAATTTGATGTCCCGCTGGGTCAGGCCATTCGCTTCATGCGTGGACAGAGTGATCTCCACCTTGTTGTACACGTTGAACCATTCGGGATGGTGATCCATCTCCTGCGCCTTGATTGCCACGCGCGTCATAAAACCGAATGCTTCGTTGAAGTCGGCGAACTTGAATTGGCGCTGGATCGCGTCGCGGCCCGCTACGGCTTGCCAGCCGTGCAGTTCCGTCATTAGCGTGGCGCGTTCTTCGGAAGTGAGTTTATTAATCATGATGCGACCTCGTTGATCTGAACAGGCACGCCAGTGGGCATGCGCACCCGCTATTTTTTCACGGATGCCGTCAGCCTGCTGTCGGATTGCTCCGATTGTGTTTTCAGATATCGCCGTCGGCTTGCCAGCCTTCCTGCGAGCCCCGCGTGAGGACGTCATCACACGTGAGCAGGTCGCCTGCAGCGAAGGCCGGCTGCGCGGCCAGCCTGGCCAGCAGCGGCGCGAAATCGGTTTGCGCCACGCTGAACAATTGCGCGAAGTCGTCGATGACAAAGTAGCTTTTCTGGAACGTGTCGATGCGGTAGCGCGTACGCATCACGCGTTCGAGATCGAAGCCAAGCCGGTTCGGCGCCGCGCTTTGCTGGCTGTAGAGCGTCTCGCCTTTGCTCGACACGATGCCCGCGCCGTAGATCTTCACGCCGTTCGGACTCGCCGGGTCGCGGATCAGGCCAAACTCGACTGTGTACCAATAGAGCCGTGCGAGCAGCGGCAGGGCGCCGGCGTCGTTAGCGGCAAGCGCGGCGCGGCCGTATGCATGCATGTAGTCCGCGAACACCGGATTAATCAGCAGCGGCACGTGGCCGAACAGATCGTGAAAACAGTCCGGTTCCTGCAGATAATCGAGCTGATCGGGACGGCGCATCCACCACGTCACCGGGAAACGGCGGTTCGCCAGATGCTCGAAGAACACCTGGTCGGGCACGAGTCCCGGTACGGCGACGATTTGCCAGCCGGTCGCGGGCGTCAGCCTGGCGTTGATTTCATCGAACGAGGGCACGCGATCGGACGGCATGCCGATACGGTCGACGCCCGCCAGAAACTCATCGCACACGCGACCCTTGAGCAGCGCGGTTTGACGTGCATAAAGCTGTTGCCAAACCGCGTGGTCGACGGCGCCGTATCGTTCGATTGGCTGATCGATGGTGAAGTCGGCGCGAGTTTCGAGGCCGGCGTCGAATTGCTCTTTGAGTTTGGCGGTGTTGGCTGTGGACATGATGCTGCACGCTCTGCGGCGACTGCGGGTTGAAACGGTGATGCAAGTGTAGAGCGGGCAGCGTGCGGAAAGGGCGCAATGATGGCGTTATGGTGTTGATATATGCAATAATCGTGCATAAAATACGGATTTAATGCGGATATAAATCATGCTGGAACTTGATCACTTCGATCTCGCGCTGCTGGATGTACTTCAGCGCTTCGGCCGGGCTACGCATCAGCAATTGGCGGAGCAGGTGCCGCTGTCGCCGTCGCAGATCGGACGGCGCTTGCAGCGCCTGGAGCAGGTGGGGGTGGTGGACGGCTATCGTGTCGTGCTGCGTCCAGAAAAATTGGGGCTCGGCGTGACCGCTTTTACGAGTCTGAAGCTGAAGCATCACGGCGACTCGATCATCGAGCAATTCCAGCAGCAGATCGAGGTGCTACCGGAAGTACTGGAATGTCACGCGGTGGTCGGCGACGCCGATTATCTGTTGCGCATTGTGGCGCCCGACCTGAATTATCTGTCGACCTTCGTGATGAAGAAGTTGATGCGTGTGCCGGGCGTGGATAGCGTGCGCTCCAATATCGTGTTGACCACGTTCAAGCGCAATGGGCCGTTGCCGCTGGGTCATCTGTCGCCGGGAGCGGCGGCTGTTTGAGGCGGTGGCTTCCGGTGCTGCGGGTGTTGAGGGTTTTCAGGGCCGCGGTTTCAGCATGAGTGCCTTCGCGGCCCTTGATTCTTCCTAGGTTTACGCAGCTTGCTTCGGTTCACTGTCCGGACTCAGCAAATCGACGTAGGCCACTGCCACCAGGTCCGATTCCGGCACGCCAAGAGTCTGGAACATTGCGTGCGCTTCGGCATGGCCGCTTTCTTCGTCGTCGTCCTGCGCCAGCACGACTTCGAGTTCGACGAAGTCGCCCAGACCATCGACCCGGTCCAGATGGATCCGCGTACGGCCCGTCAGATACACATGGCGTTCCTTCGTGACGATGCCGCGCGTGGTCAGCGCCGTGGCCAGCAACGCGTGCATGGCTTCAGGGTTGGTCACCGGGCTGCGCGTGTAGTACGACGCCTTTGGGCCATCGCGGTCGTCGCGCTGATAGAAGATCAGTTCGGCCGGCGTGCCGTCGTCGAACTGGCGCAGCTTCAGGCGGCCGCGCGGCACGTCGTAGAAAAAGTCCTGTTGGCGGAAGATCAGCGGGGCGTCAGGTGCAAGCTTTGCGGCTCGCTCGCGCAGTTGCTCGAAGTGCTGGGCGCGGGCTTTGATTTCAATGTTGCGTGCCATGTCAGGCTCCTGTCGAAGGATGGCGTGGTCGGCAGCTTCCGGTGTTGCCGGGGCGAAGCTGCCGGGAAGGGCGAAGTCAGACGGAACAAGAACGAAGCGGGCCGGCGCGTGAGCGCGAACCCTCAATCTAACAAAAAGCGCGTGACGGCGTTGTTTCGGCCGGCGGCAATGCGGCTGTCATGAGCGCCGCTCATATCCGCGGCATGCTCGGCCGCTTGTGCGGCACTTATGTGACCTTATGTCGCCCATTGCTGCTCGATCAGCTTCAACGCGGCGGCAATCGCCGGTTCGTCCCGGCGCTCGGCCAGCGTGATAAAGCTGAGCTGGGTCGGCACGGTGATGCCTTCGACGATGGTCAACGCGTGCGCGTGCGCTTCGGCGATCGCCGTGGCGTCGCGCGCGAGCGTCAGACCGACGCCCGACTTGACCAGATCGAGCATCGACGGCTCCTGATCCACTTCCGCCACCTTAACCGGTTTTACGCCGGCTTCGTCGAAGCAGCGTGACAACAATCGATTGTGCGCGGAGGCGGGCGGCGTCCAGATCCACGGCAGCGCGGCAAGCGAGCGCCAGTCGCGTGCGCCTTTCACGCGATCTTTCCAGCCTGCCGGCGCGAGCACGCGGTATTGGAAGTGCGTGAGCGTGACGGCGTGAAAGGCGGCGCTGTCGCGGCTGGCGTCGTCGGATGGCAGGCCGATGTAATAGCCGACATCCAGCTCTCCCGCGCGAACCTGCTCCAGCACCCAGCCCGACATGCCGTGGCGCAAGGCCGTTTCAATGTGCGGCCAGGTTTCCACCAGTTGCTTGAGAAAGCCGCCGAGACGCAGAAAAGCCGGATCGAGAATCGTGCCGATCCGTAATCGACCGCGCACTTCATGACGTAGCGACGCCGCCGCGCGCTCCACGTCGCCCGCCGCGCCCAGCGCGCGTTCCGCATGGGGCAGCAGGGCCTGCCCATCGCGGGTCAGCGAAAGCCCGTGCGAGGTCCGGGTAAACAGCGTCACGCCGAGCGTCTCCTGCAAATGCTTGATTTGCAGGCTGACGGCAGGTTGGGTCAGGTGAAGTTGCACCGCGGCACGCGTGAGGTTGCCTTCGCGCGCGACGGTGACGAACGCCCGTAGCAGAGTCAGATCCATATCCTGATATTAGCGCGGCTTATAGCGCAGTTGAGCATTACTCATTGGATTTGTCGCCCCGAAGCGCCGTACGCTTGCCTTCATCACGCTGCTAGCAACGGGCGGAGGAATACTTTCACAGGAAGAGGACAGGACGATGAGCGAGACATATCAGGACGAGAGCGTGCGCAGCGAGACGAGCGCCCGCGCGTTGACCCATTTCATCAACGGCAAGACGGTTGAAGGCACGAGCGGCCGTTTCGGCGACGTCTTCAATCCTGCGCTTGGCAGCGTGAGCGCGCGCGTGCCGCTGGCGAGCGTCGCCGAGGTGGATGCGGCGGTCGCGGCCGCCAATGCCGCGTTTCCTGCATGGAGCGAAACCGCGCCGATCAAGCGGGCGCGGGTGCTGTTCAAGTTCAAGGAATTGCTCGACCGTCACCATGACGAACTGGCGGAACTGATTACGCGTGAGCACGGCAAGGTGTTTTCCGATGCGAAGGGCGAGGTGATGCGCGGCATCGAGATTGTCGAGTTTGCGTGCGGCATTCCGAATCTGTTGAAGACCGATTTCACCGACCAGATCGGCGGCGGCATCGATAACTGGAATCTGCGTCAGCCGTTGGGCGTGGTCGCCGGTATTACGCCGTTCAATTTCCCGATGATGGTGCCGTGCTGGATGTTTCCGGTGGCGATTGCATGCGGCAACACGTTTGTGCTGAAGCCGTCGGAGCGTGATCCTTCCGCGTCGAACCGACTGGCTGAATTGCTGAAAGAGGCGGGATTGCCGGATGGCGTGTTCAACGTCGTGCATGGCGACAAGGTAGCGGTGGATGCGTTGCTGGTGCATCCCGAGGTGAGTGCGTTGTCGTTTGTCGGTTCGACGCCGATTGCGGAATATATCTATACGGAAGGCACGAAGCACGGCAAGCGTGTGCAGGCTTTGGGCGGTGCGAAGAATCATCTGGTGGTGATGCCGGACGCGGATCTCGATCAGGCTGTCGATGCATTGATCGGCGCCGCATATGGGTCAGCGGGCGAGCGCTGCATGGCAATTTCGGTGGCCGTTGCGGTGGGACATATTGCCGATGAATTGATCGAGCGACTGACACCGCGAGTGAAGAGCCTGAAGATTTTGAACGGGATGGAAAAGGAAGCCGAGATGGGGCCGTTGGTGACGGCGGCGCATCGCGAGAAGGTGGCGGGTTATATCGATGCCGGCGTTACGGCGGGTGCGAAGCTCGTTGTCGATGGACGTGGTCATCAGGTGGCTGGACATGAGAAGGGGTTCTTTCTCGGCGGCACGTTGTTCGACGATGTCTCGACCGACATGAAGATTTATCGCGAAGAGATTTTTGGTCCTGTGCTGTGTGTTGTGCGGGTGCCGGATTTTGCTTCTGCTGTTGAGCTTATTAACGCTAACGAGTTTGCTAATGGGGTGGCGTTGTTTACCTCGGATGGTGGCGTGGCTCGGGCTTTTTCGCGGCAGATTCAGATCGGGATGGTGGGCATTAATGTGCCGATTCCTGTGCCGATGGCGTGGCATTCTTTTGGTGGGTGGAAGAGGTCTCTGTTTGGGGATCATCATGCCTACGGGGAGGAGGGTGTGCGGTTTTATACGCGCTACAAGAGCATTATGCAGAGGTGGCCGGATAGTATTGGGAAGGGGGCTGAGTTCACTATGCCGGTGGCTAAGTAACTGGTTTTTTGCCGGGCCGGCGGTTTTGTTTGGTTGTGCTTGTGTGGCGTTGGCCTTTCCTTGCTGTGTTAGTGGTCTATTAGCGTTGCCCCTGTGCGGGGCAGCACCTACTTTTCTTTGCCTGCCGCAAAGAAAAGTAGGCAAAAGAAAGCGGCTCACACCGCTAGCTCATAAGTGGGTCCCCTGGCTTGGAGGGGGTAGTGGTGCATCTGGAATCTGTCCCATCGCACACTGTGCGTTAGTGACAAAGCGCTCATCAACTCCCACTCCGCACTACGTGCGTCGCGGATGGGTTTGCCAGGGAAACCTGGCCGGCGATTTGCATAACTGATGGTGTGATGAACTGGGCGTCGGCGCGCGCAGCGTCGCCGGAGGTATGACTGCCTTGTCACTGAGGCGGAGTGTGCGATGGGACAGATTCCAGATGCACCACTACCGCGGCTGTGCGGGGGACCCGCTTAAGAATTAGCGGTTTGAGCCGCTTTCTTTTGCCTACTTTTCTTTGCGGCAGGCAAAGAAAAGTAGGTGCCCCCCCGCACAGGGGGAACGCTAATAGACCACTAACAAAACAAGGAAAGGCCAACGCCATACAAGCACAACCAAACAAAACCGCCGAACAGGCAAAAAAGCTTAGGAGACGAAACGATGAGCATCACAGAAAAAACACCCCCCCGCCTGGAAGGCGAATTCGACTACATCATAGTAGGCGCCGGCACGGCAGGTTGCGTCCTCGCCAACCGCCTTTCGGAAGACCCGGAAATCCAGGTCCTGCTCCTGGAAGCCGGCGGCAAAGACGACTACCACTGGATCCACGTACCGGTAGGCTACCTCTACTGCATCGGCAATCCCCGCACGGACTGGCTCTACAAAACCCAATCGGAACCCGGCCTGAACGGCCGCTCCCTCTCATATCCCCGCGGACGCGTACTGGGCGGCAGTTCGTCGATCAACGGCATGATCTACATGCGCGGCCAGCGCGAAGACTACGATGAATGGGCCCGCGTCACCAATGACGCCTCGTGGTCCTGGAACGCCGTCCTCCCAATCTTCAAACGTAGCGAAGACCACCACGCCGGTGTATCCGAATCGCATGGAGCAGGCGGCCCATGGCGTGTCGAAAAGCAGCGTCTGAAATGGAAGATCCTCGAGGAGTTCTCGCAAGCGGCGCAACAAACCGGCATACCCGCCACCGACGACTTCAATCGCGGCGACAACACCGGCGTCGGCTACTTCGACGTCAATCAGAAACGCGGTATCCGTTGGAACGCATCGAAAGCATTCCTGCGTCCGGCGCTCAAACGTCCGAATCTCACCGTCATTACCGGCGCGCACACCCAGCGCGTCGTGTTCGAAGGACGCCGCTGCACCGGCGTCGAATATCGCGGCGATAACACCGACTATCTTGCCAAAGCCCGTTGTGAAGTGATCCTCAGTTCCGGCGCAGTCAACTCACCACAATTGCTCGAACTCTCGGGAATCGGCAATGGCGCGCGTCTGCAAAATCTTGGCATCGAGGTCGTAAAGGATCTGCGCGGGGTCGGCGAGAATTTGCAGGACCATCTGCAATTGCGTATGGCCTATAAAGTCGACGGCGTGCGCACGCTCAATACCGCCTCCGCTCATTGGTGGGGCAAGCTGATGATCGGCATGCAGTACGCGCTTTTTCAAAGCGGCCCCATGTCGATGTCACCGTCGCAACTCGGCGCATTCGCCAAATCCGATCCGGACGATCGCCTGCTGACGCGCCCCGACCTCGAGTATCACGTGCAGCCGCTCTCGCTCGATCGTTTTGGTGAACCGCTGCATCGCTTCAACGCGTTCACCGCGTCAGTGTGCCAGTTGCGGCCGACCTCGCGTGGCAGTATTCATATCGAATCACCCGATGCGTCGACGCCACCGTTGATCGCGCCGAACTACCTGTCCACCGATTACGACCGGCATGTCGCCGCCAACGCGTTGCGCCTCACGCGCCGCATCGCCGCTGCACCCGCGCTCGCACCCTATCGGCCGCAGGAGATTCTGCCCGGCATCCAGTACCAGACCGAAGAAGAGCTTCAGCAGGCCGCAGGCGCGGTCGGCACCACCATCTTTCATCCGGTCGGCACCTGCCGCATGGGCACCACCGACGATCCCGGCACCGTCGTCGACAACCGCTTACGCGTTCTCGGCGTTGACGGATTGCGTGTGGTCGATGCGTCGATCATGCCTTTCATCACCTCGGGCAACACCAATTCGCCGACGCTGATGATCGCCGAACGCGCCAGCGACATGATCCGCGAAGACCGTCGCGCGCGTGTGGCCGGCAGCGTCCCTGTTCAAACGAGCGCGGCGCCGTCCATGTCCGCCGTGTGACATGCCTTGGGGCCAGCCTTACCTTTGGCGCATGCAGTCGTCATCCACTAAGTGCAAATCCCAATGAATGCGCTGCATCATTGGCGCGACAATGGCAGCCATGCTGCGTGTCGCCCCATGGATTACCGTCCGGATTGGTGCAGCACGCCAACGAGCGGCACGGGGGTGTCGCCGTTATCAAACGTCGCGCAGCCGTTCGCGCGGAAGATCGTAGTGCTTCGCCTTACTCCGTATGGAAGGGAACATGATTCTCGGCGATACGATTCTCGAAACGCGCGGCCTCACCCGCGAGTTCAAAGGCTTCATTGCCGTGAACGGGGTGAACCTGCGCGTGCGCCGTGGCTCGATCCATGCGCTGATCGGCCCGAATGGGGCTGGCAAGACCACCTGCTTCAATCTGCTCACCAAATTTCTGGAACCGACTGCGGGCCAGATCGTCTTCAACGGGATCGACATCACCAATGAACGTCCGGCGCAAATCGCCCGGCGCGGCATCATCCGCTCGTTTCAGATCTCCGCCGTATTTCCGCATCTGACGGCATTGCAGAACGTGCGCATCGGTTTGCAGCGCGTGCTCGGCACGGCATTTCACTTCTGGAAGAGCGAACGCACGCTGCATCAACTCGACGATCGGGCGATGGACCTGCTCACGCAAGTCGGTTTGACCGATTTCGCCGATGTATTGACGGTCGAGCTTTCATATGGCCGCAAGCGCGCGCTGGAAATTGCCACCACACTCGCGATGGAGCCCGAGTTGATGCTGCTCGACGAACCCACGCAAGGCATGGGCCATGAAGACGTCGATCGCGTCACGGCGTTGATCAAGAAAGTCTCGAGCGGCCGTACGATCCTGATGGTCGAGCACAACATGAATGTGATCGCCGGGATCTCCGACACCATCACCGTCCTGCAACGAGGCGAAGTGCTCGCCGAAGGCAGCTATGCCGAAGTGTCGAAGAATCCGCTCGTGATGCAGGCCTATATGGGCAGCGCGGACGCTGCGCTTGCCGGAGCCCACGCATGAATACGATTGCCGAGCGCGAAAGCGTCGAGGTGAGCGGCACGGCTGGGGGTGCCCCCGCGCTGGAGATCGCGGGTTTGCAGGCATGGTACGGGGAGTCCCATATCCTGCATGGCGTCGACCTGACGGTGAACCGCGGCGAAGTTGTCACGCTGCTGGGCCGTAACGGCGCGGGGCGCACCACCACACTGCGCGCAATCATGGGGCTAACGGGCCGACGCACCGGTTCGATCCGCATCGGCGGACGCGAAACCATCAACCTGCCCACGCATCGCATCGCGCATTGCGGCATTGGCTATTGTCCGGAAGAGCGCGGCATTTTTTCGAGCCTCTCATGCGAGGAAAACCTGCTGTTGCCGCCACCCGTCGGCGACAAGGCCCACATGATGTCGCTCGAAGAAATCTATTCGATGTTCCCGAATCTGCAGGAACGCCGCATGAGCCAGGGCACACGGCTTTCGGGCGGCGAACAGCAGATGCTGGCCGTCGCGCGCATTCTTCGTACCGGCGCGAGTTTGCTGCTGCTCGACGAAATCTCGGAAGGCCTCGCGCCCGTCATCGTGCAAGCGCTGGCACGCATGATCATGACGCTCAAGGCGCGCGGCTACACGGTCGTGATGGTTGAACAGAATTTCCGCTTTGCCGCTCCACTTGCCGATCGCTTTTACGTGATGGAGCACGGTGCGATCGTCGAGCACTTCGAGGCCAACGAGCTCGAAAGCAAGATGCCGGTGTTGCACGACCTACTGGGCGTATAAAAAGCGTCCGATTGCCTCTGATAACCACAAGTGAAGAAACAGGAGACAGGAATGAAAAAGAACCCACTCGCGCGGCTTGCCACACTGTGTTTCGCGGTTGCCGCCGGCGCCGCGTTGACGATGACGAGCGCGCAAGCGGCCGACGATGCGGTGAAGATCGGCTTCATCACCGACCTGTCGGGTCTGTATGCGGACATCGACGGCCAGGGCGGCCTCGAAGCGATCCGCATGGCGATCGCCGACTTCGGCGGCAAGGTCAACGGCAAGCCGATTACGCTGGTCTACGCCGATCACCAGAACAAGGCGGATATTGCCTCGTCGCGCGCGCGTGAGTGGTTCGATCGTGACGGCGTCGATCTGCTGATCGGCGGCACGAACTCGGCGACCGGTCTGGCGATGAACACGGTGGCCGGCGAGAAGCACAAGGTCTACATCAATATCGGCGCCGGCGCCGACACGCTGACCAACGAGCAGTGCACCCCGTACACGGTCCATTACGCGTACGACACCACGGCGCTGGCCAACGGCACGGGTTCGGCCGTGACGAAGCAGGGCGGCAAGACGTGGTACTTCCTGACGGCCGACTACGCGTTCGGCAAGGCACTGGAAAAGGCGACTTCGGACGTCGTGAAGGCGAATGGCGGGCAGGTGCTGGGCGCCGTGCGTGCGCCGCTGTCGGCTTCGGACTTCTCGTCGTTCCTGTTGCAGGCGCAGGCCTCGAAGGCGCAAATTCTTGGCCTCGCGAATGCCGGCGGCGATACGGTCAACTCGATCAAGGCCGCGAAGGAATTCGGCATCACGAAGACGATGAAGCTGGCTGCGCTGCTGATGTTCATCGACGACGTGCATAGTCTGGGTCTGGAAACCACGCAAGGTCTGGTGCTGACAGACAGCTGGTACTGGAACAAGGACGCCGCCACGCGCAAGTGGGCGCAGCGCTATTTCGACAAGATGAAGAAGATGCCGTCGAGCCTGCAAGCGGCTGATTACTCGGCGACCATGACCTATCTGAACGCGGTGAAAGCCGTCGGCTCGACAGACAGCGATAAGGTGATGGCGCAACTGAAGAAGACCAAGATCGACGACTTCTACGCGAAGGGCTACATCCGTCAGGACGGCAGCATGATCCACGACATGTACCTGATGCAGGTGAAGACGCCGGCCGAATCCAAAGAGCCGTGGGACTACTACAAGATCATGGCGACGATCCCGGGTGAACAGGCGTTCACGACCAAGGCGCAGACGCGCTGCACGTTGTGGAAATAAACGCAGACTGATAACCAGATGACCATCATCCTGCCTCGCCGGGCGGGAATTGCATAGTGCCACGTTGGTACACAGGATGATGGCAAGCCGCTTCACATGCCGGCATGCGGTCGGGCGGATGACTCGCCGATCGCATGCCGGGCGGACCGTACATAACCGATCTCATCCTGACGATGGCTTAAGGGATTAAGGCTTCAATGGAAATCTTTGGCGTTCCGCTACCGGCGATGCTGAGCCAGTTGTTGCTGGGGCTCGTGAACGGCTCGTTCTACGCGATTCTGAGCCTGGGCCTTGCAGTGATCTTCGGCTTGCTCAACGTGATCAATTTCGCGCACGGCGCGTTGTTCATGCTTGGCGCGATGCTCGCGTGGATGGGCCTGTCGTATTTCGGTCTGCCGTACTGGGTGATGCTGGTGCTCGCACCGCTGATTGTCGGCGTGTTCGGCATCGTGATCGAACGCTCGATGTTGCGCTGGCTGTACAAGCTCGATCATCTGTATGGGCTGCTGCTCACCTTTGGACTCACGCTGGTTGTCGAAGGCGTGTTCCGTTCGATCTACGGTTCTTCCGGCCAGCCCTACGACGTGCCGGCAGCACTCTCTGGCGCGACCGATCTCGGCTTCATGTACCTGCCGAACTATCGCGCGTGGGTGGTGGTGGCGTCGCTCGTGATCTGCTTCGCGACGTGGTTCGTGATCGAGAAGACGCGCCTTGGCGCCTATCTGCGCGCAGGCACTGAAAACCCGAAACTGGTCGAGGCTTTCGGGGTCAACGTGCCGTTGATGATTACGCTCACCTATGGCTTCGGCGTCGCGCTGGCGGCGTTCGCCGGCGTGCTGGCCGCGCCGGTGATTCAGGTCTCGCCGCTGATGGGCCAGCCAATGATCATCACCGTGTTCGCGGTGGTCGTGATCGGCGGCATGGGTTCGATCATGGGCTCGATTCTGACCGGCCTGATGCTCGGCGTGATCGAAGGGCTGACGCGCGTGTTTTACCCGGAAGCGTCGGCGACCGTCGTCTTCGTGATCATGGCGCTCGTGCTGCTGGTGCGCCCGGCGGGTCTCTTCGGCAAGGAAAAATGATGCAGAGAAAAGTGCTCTACGGTCTGCTGCTGATCGCGCTGCTCGCGGTGCCCGTGCTCGGCATCTATCCGCTGTTCGTCATGAAGGTGCTGTGCTTCGCGTTGTTCGCGGCGGCCTTCAATCTGCTGATCGGCTACACGGGTTTGCTCTCGTTCGGCCACGCAATGTTTCTCGCCTCGGCCGGTTATGTCACCGGCTATGCAATGCAGACGCTCGGCTTCTCGCCGGAGCTGGGTGTGCTGGCCGGCACTGCTGCGGCGACGCTGCTTGGTCTGGTGGTCGGCCTGTTTGCGATCCGTCGGCAGGGCATCTACTTTGCGATGGTGACGCTGGCGCTCGCGCAGATGGTCTACTTCGTGTTCCTGCAGGCGCCGTTCACGCACGGCGAGGACGGGCTGCAAGGCGTGCCGCGCGGCAAGCTGTTCGGCCTGCTGGATCTGTCGTCGGACGTGACTTTGTACTTTGTCGTGCTAGCCGTGATGGTGGCGGCGTTCCTGCTGATCGTGCGGATCGTGCACTCGCCGTTCGGGCAGGTGCTGGTGGCGATCAAGGAGAACGAGCCGCGCGCCGTATCGCTGGGCTACGACACCGATCGCTTCAAGTTGCTGGCTTTCATTCTGTCCGCGGGGCTTGCCGGTTTGGCGGGTTCGCTCAAGGTGCTGGTGCAGGGCTTTGAGACGCTGAGCGACGCGTACTGGACCATGTCGGGTCTGGTGATCCTGATGACGCTGGTGGGCGGCATGGGCACGTTGTTTGGCCCGCTGCTCGGCGCGGCGCTGATCGTAGCGCTCGAAGACCGGCTCGGCGATATCGGTACGGCGCTGGCGGCCACTACCGGAATCGACTGGTTCCGCTCGCTTGGCGAGTCCGTGACCATCGTGACCGGCGTGATTTTCATTGCTTGCGTGCTGGCGTTCCGGCGCGGCATTGTCGGTGAGATTGTCGCGCGAGTGCGGCCATTGCGAGCCTGAAAACGGCAGCGGATTTTAAATTGATTTGGTCTCCGATATAATTCGGCACCTCTGAATCGGCCAGAGTTGCTCTTGTGTTGTGCGTGAATTTCCACCCGCGATCAAAGGCGCACGAAACGTGCCCCAAATTTGTGCCGCAGTGCACCACTAGGGTAATTGCTAGTTGTAAGGGATTAGGTGCTCGTTTAATCTTCATGCAGTTCTGATGCACCACGAATTTTGCAGGTGGAGAACGAGGAGACAATGAGGCACTCAGTGCCCAGACGAAAGCGCTGTTGGATTGATATCCAACAGCGCTTTTTATTTGGCTTTTTCATAAAGCGCCATTCAATTCTTCTGCTAATTCGGTGACCCTTTTTTATTCACCGAACCACATCCGGGTTCAACAGTTTCCAGCCTGCAAAATGCTTGCAGTGCGGGGCTTTCGTCCGCTAAACTCGCCATTCACCGACCGCCTGGTCGGCGATTGAAATTCATGGATTTAAATTCAATTGAATGACGGGGTAGTTCGAGGAGCGGGATGAAGTCGGCATTGCGATGGATAAGCGCGGCATTGGTCGCAACGGGAGTATCCGCAGCATGGAGCGGCCATGCATTCGCGGACGTGAAAATCGGTGTGACGGTATCGGCAACCGGACCGGCTGCATCGCTTGGTATTCCGGAAAAGAACACAATCGCGCTGCTGCCTAAAGAGGTGGCGGGCCAGAAAATCGATTACATCGTGCTGGACGACGCCACGGATTCGACCCAGGCCGTCAAGAACGCGCGCAAGCTCACTAGCGAAGATCACGTAGATGCATTGATCGGTTCGACCGTCGTGCCGAACTCGCTGGCCATGATCGACGTCGCCGCTGAAAGCACTACGCCGATGATCTCCATGGCCGCGGCGGCGAGCATCGTTGAACCGATGGACGCGAAGCGCGCATGGGTCTTCAAGACGCCGCAGAACGACATTCTGATGGCCACCGCGATCGCGCAGCACATGGCGAATCACGGCGTGAAGACAGTCGGGTTCATCGGCTTTGCGGATGCGTACGGTGAAAGCTGGTTCAAGGAGTTCGGCAAGGCGGCCGATCTCGCGAAGATCAAGGTCGTCGCGAACGAACGCTTTGCGCGTAGCGATGCTTCGGTGACCGGCCAGGTGCTGAAGATCATGTCGCAGCATCCCGACGCGGTGCTGATCGCCGGTGCGGGCACCCCGGCTGCGCTGCCGCAAAAGACCCTCAAGGAGCGTGGCTACCAGGGCAAGTATTATCAGACGCACGGCGTCGCCAATAATGACTTCCTGCGCGTGTGCGGCAAGGATTGCGAAGGCACCTATCTGCCGGCCGGTCCGCTGCTGGTTGCTGAGCAATTGCCCGATTCGAACCCGGTGAAGAATACTTCGCTCGCATATAAGCATGCGTATGAAGCCGCATACGGCGCCGGTTCGGTGTCGACATTCGGCGGTCACGCATGGGATGCAGGCTTGCTGCTGCAACGCGCGATCCCGCTTGCGCTGAAGAAAGCCCAGCCGGGCACGCCTGCGTTCCGCGAAGCGCTGCGTGCGGCACTCGAAAACACGAAAGACATGCCCGCTTCCCACGGCATCTTCAACATGAGCGCGAACGACCATGCTGGTCTCGACCAGCGGGCGCGTGTGATGGTGGAGATCGTCGGCGGTAAGTGGAAGCTGTCCGGCGACTGAGCGAAGGCGACGCGATACGGGACCCCATCAAAAAAGACGCGAGCAGTTGACGCGTCTTTTTTATTGTCCGCGTTTGATGGGAGATGATGAAAGCGCGGTCAAAGTGGGGTTAACGCAACGTGGCTGGGTAGCGGGTTTCGGGACAAACCCGCATTCGGGCGACAGTCTATTGACCGTAAATGATGCAAAACGCAATACTACTAACATGTTAGTGGTTGATGCACAAGAAATCGCAGCAGTGGTTCGCAGCAGGGGAGTGGCACCAGAATGGCGAAGGCATTGACGCTGAGCAGGGAAAACCATGCTTGGCATGCCTGAACCCTATAACTAGATTCAGACACCCGGCCTGTGCGCCGGATTACAGATACGCGCTTCAAAGCGTTTGGAGACTTGCATGAAAAAGACAAAGCAATGGGTACGCACCGGTATCGCGATGGCGTTGATGTGCGGCGCGGGCGCTGCCTTCGCGCAGGTGAAAATCGGCGTCACGCTGTCCACCACGGGGCCGGCCGCATCGCTCGGGATTCCTGAAAAGAACACGATCGCGCTGCTGCCGAAAGAGATTGGCGGCAAGACGGTGCAGTACATCATCCTCGATGACGCGTCGGATACCGGCAAGGCCGTGCAGAACACGCGCAAGCTGATCGACGAAGACCACGTCGACGCCATCATCGGTTCGACCGTTACGCCGAATTCGCTGGCGATGCTCGATCCCGCAGCCGAAGGCAAGACGCCGGTGATCTCGCTGGCGGCATCGGCCGCGATCATCTCGCCGATGGACGCCAAGCGCGCATGGGCCTTCAAACCGCCGCAAAACGACAGCCTGATGGCTGACGCGATCGCCGACTACATGGAGCATCACGGCGTGAAGACGGTCGGCTTTATCGGTTTTGCGGATGCATACGGGGACGGCTGGAACAACGTGTTCACCGCTGCGGCTGCGGCACACAATCTGAAGATCGTCTCCAACGAACGCTTTAACCGTACCGATGCGTCGGTGACCGGCCAGGTGTTGAAGACAATGAGCGCGAACCCGGACGCGGTGCTGATCGCCGGCGCGGGTACGCCGTCGGCACTGCCGGCCAAAACGCTCAAGGAGCGCGGCTACAAGGGCAAGGTCTATCAGACGCACGGTGTCGCGAATAACGACTTCCTGCGCGTGTGCGGCAAGGATTGTGAAGGCGAATTCCTGCCGGCCGGCCCGATCCTGGTGGCGGATCAACTGCCGGATTCGAATCCGGTGAAGAAGTCGTCGGAAGCCTACAAGGCCGCGTATGAGAAAGCGTATGGCACGGGTTCGGTGGCGACGTTCGGCGGTCACGCATGGGATGCCGGCCAGATGTTGCAAGCTGCGATTCCGGTCGCGCTGAAGACCGCTCAGCCGGGCACCGAAGCGTTCCGCGTGGCACTGCGCGGCGCACTGGAAAACATCAAGGAACTGCCGGTCTCGCACGGCATCATGAACACCACGCCGACCAACCACAATGGCCTCGACAAGCGTGCACGCGTGATCGTGCAGATCGTCGACGGCAAGTGGAAGCTGCAGAACGACTAATAACAAAAAGCGGTACGCGCCTCTCGCGCAACTTGCGGCGCATGACTGATGCCGCATTGCCATTCTGTTCGATAACAATGGCAACGACCGCCGCGCCGTGTCCCGGCGCGGCGGTCGCCTTTTCTGGCATTGCAGGCCGGTGGCCGGCCGCGGGTTCTGCCGCCACGACTGTTTCCCGATTTCGATTTCGACGCTTCAGGACGAGGAAGTATGGATCTATCAATTGCGGCGATCCTCGCGCAGGACGGCATCACCACCGGCGCGATTTACGCGCTGCTCGCGCTCGCGCTGGTGCTGGTGTTCTCTGTGACGCGAGTGATCTTTATCCCGCAGGGGGAGTTTGTGTCGTACGGTGCGTTGACGCTTGCCGCACTGCAGACGCAAAAATTTCCTGCGACGTGCTGGTTGCTGATGGCGATGGGCGCGGCGTGCTTCGTCGTCGAGATCGCGGGGCTGGTGCGGCACCCCGAAAGGCGTCGGCATGCGGCTCGCACGCTGGTGATGCTGGTCGGCAAATACCTGCTGTTCCCGGTCGCGGTGTACGCGCTCACGCAAGGCGTTTTCCTGCACCCACTGCCGATGATCGCTCAGATCGCGCTGACGCTGCTGATCGTGATTCCGATGGGACCGTTCGTCTACCGGCTCGCGTATGAGCCGATCGCGGAGGCAACCACGCTGCTGTTGCTGATCGTGGCGGTGGCGGTGCACTTTGCGATGGTCGGCCTCGGGCTCGTGATGTTCGGTGCGGAAGGCTCGCGCACCACGGCATTCTCCGACGCGACCTTCAATCTCGGCAGCCTGTCGATATCCGGGCAGAGTTTGTGGGTGGTCGGCACGGCGGTGGTGCTGATCGGCGGCCTGTATCTGTACTTCGATCGCTCGATCTCCGGCAAGGCGCTGCGCGCGACCTCGGTGAACCGGCTCGGCGCGCGGCTCGTCGGCATCGGCACGACGCAGGCGGGGCGTCTCGCGTTCACGCTCGCTGCGGGCCTCGGTGCGCTGTGCGGCATCCTCGTCGCACCCTTGACCACCATCTACTACGACTCGGGCTTCCTGATCGGTTTGAAGGGCTTCGTGGGGGCGATTATCGGCGGCCTGGTCAGCTATCCGCTGGCTGCCGCAGGTTCGATCCTCGTCGGTCTGCTGGAGTCGTATTCGTCGTTCTGGGCGAGCGCTTACAAGGAAGTGATCGTGTTCACGCTGATTATTCCGGTGCTGCTGTGGCGGAGTCTGGCCAGCCCGCACTCGGAAGAGGAAGAGGAGTGACACGATGAAACGGATCATGCAAAACAAGTTCTTCTGGTTGTTTCTCGTGGTGCTGTTCGCGCTGCCGGTGTTGCCGCACCCGATTCACGTGCCCGAGTACTGGGTGACGCTGCTCAACTACATCGGCCTGTACTCGATCGTCGCGATTGGTCTCGTGCTGTTGACGGGTATCGGCGGGATGACGAGCTTCGGGCAGGCGGCGTTCGTTGGTATCGGTGCGTATGCAACCGCGTATCTGACCACGACGTACGGCGTGTCGCCGTGGCTGGCGTTGATCGCGGGCGTGGTGGTGACGGCGTTGATCGCGCTGATGCTGGGCCTCGTGACGATGCGGCTGTCGGGCCACTTTCTGCCGCTCGGCACGATCGCGTGGGGGCTGGCGCTGTTCTACCTGTTCGGCAACCTCGAGATGCTCGGCAAGTACGACGGCATCAATGGAATTCCCGTGCTGAATGTTTTTGGCATCGACCTGGAGTCCGGTCGCCATATCTATTACCTGATCTGGGTGGTGGTGCTCGGCGCGGTGATTTCTGTTCAAAACCTGCTTAATAGCCGGCCGGGGCGAGCGATCCGCGCCTTGCGCGGCGGCGGGATGATGGCCGAGGCGATGGGCGTCAACACGGCGTGGATGCGGGTGGTGATCTTTGTCTATGCCGCAGTGTTGGCGTCGATTTCCGGTTTTCTGTATGCCCATCTGCAACGCGCAGTGAATCCGACGCCGTTTGGTCTGAACCACGGCATCGAGTTTCTGTTCATGGCGGTGGTGGGCGGCGTGTCGCATGTCTGGGGCGCGTTGCTCGGCGCGGCGATCCTGACGGTGTTGCAGGACTATCTGCAAACCCTGCTGCCGAAGCTGCTGGGCGAGAACGGCAACTTCGAAGTGATCGTGTTTGGCATCCTGATGGTGCTGCTGCTGCAATACGCTCGCCAGGGCGTTTGGCCGTTTGTCGCGCGGTTTTTCCCGAAGGGGTCGCGCGCACATCTGTCGGACCATGCTGAACCGTTGCCGCAACGCAGCAAACCGGCCGCGGGCGAGAATCTGCTGACGGTGAATAAAGCGCGCAAGCAGTTCGGTGGTCTGGTCGCGGTGAACGATGTCAGCTTCGATGTGAAAGCCGGGCAGATCATCGGTTTGATCGGCCCGAACGGCGCTGGCAAGTCGACTACCTTCAATCTGGTCACGGGCGTGTTGCAGGCGACGAGCGGGGAGATTACCTTCCGCGGCGAACGTATCGATTCGCTGAGTTCACGTGAAATCGTCAAGCGTGGCATTGGCCGTACGTTCCAGCACGTCAAGCTGCTGCCCGGGATGACCGTGCTCGAGAACGTCGCGATCGGCGCGCATCTGCGCGGCCACGCCGGTGTGTGGCGCAGTGTTGCGCGACTGAACGGCGCTGAGGAAGCGCGCCTGATGGCCGAAGCGGCTCGCCAGATTCGTCGCGTCGGGCTTGAGCAACATATGTACGACGAGGCGGGCAGCCTGGCGTTGGGGCAGCAGCGAATTCTCGAAATTGCACGCGCCTTGTGCTGTGACCCGACCTTACTGTTGCTGGATGAACCCGCCGCCGGTCTGCGGTATCAGGAAAAACTGCAACTGGCGGACTTGCTGCGTCGTCTGAAGGCCGAAGGCATGAGCGTGCTGCTGGTCGAACACGATATGGATTTCGTGATGAATCTCACCGATCGACTGGTTGTGATGGAGTTCGGCACGCGGATCGCAGAAGGCTTGCCGCAGGATGTCCAGCAAGACCCGGCTGTGCTTGAGGCTTATCTGGGCGGGGTGGAGTGATGGAGAACACGATGAATGCAGCCGCACCGATTCTCGACGTGAATGGTTTGTCGGTCCGCTATGGCAAGGTCGAAGCGCTGCACGGCGCGGCGATCAAAGTGCGGCCCGGGCAGATTGTCTCGGTGATTGGGCCGAACGGCGCGGGTAAGTCCACGTTGCTGAATGCGATCATGGGCGCGTTGCCCACTACGGGGCATGCGAAAGGCGAGGTTCTCTATCAAGGTGAAGACGTCAGCGCGGTGCCGGTCGAAAAGCGGGTCGCGCGCGGCATGTGTCTGGTGCCGGAAAAGCGCGAACTGTTTGCGTCGATGACTGTTGAAGACAATCTGGTGCTCGGCGCGTATCGGCGCAAGCGGGCAGGGGAGCGCAACTTTCTCGATCAACTCGAGCCGGTCTTTACGCTTTTTCCTCGCTTGAAAGAGCGCCGGAAGCAGGCGGCCGGTACGCTATCGGGTGGCGAACGGCAGATGCTGGCGGTCGGTCGTGCGTTGATGGGCAAGCCCGATCTGCTGATGCTGGACGAACCGAGTCTGGGTCTTGCTCCGCTGATCGTGAAGGAAATTTTCCACATCATTAGCGCGCTGCGGCAGACCGGCGTTGCCACGCTGTTGATCGAGCAAAACGCCCGCGCGGCGCTGCAGATTTCCGATTACGGCTACGTGCTTGAAACCGGTGAACTGGCGCTGGAGGGGCCCGCAGCCGATCTGGCGCAGAATCCACGCGTGATCGAGACGTACCTGGGGCTGGCCAAGAAAGTGGCTTAGGTCTCTTTTTTCGGTTGAGTCGCTGTGGCTCAAAGCGGTGTGTTTCACGTGAAACACACCGCTTTTTTGTTGCCTGGCCATTCGGACGAAATTCGGGCCTAAACCGAACCCGTTATAATTCGCCCATACATTTTCCTTTGAAAGGCTCACGCGACGATCTGGCGTGAGATCCGCGATGCTTTTTCCCACAGAATTTGACGTAATCGTCGTCGGCGGCGGTCATGCCGGCACCGAAGCCGCTTTGGCTTCGGCTCGCATGGGCAATACCACCCTCCTGCTGACGCATAACATCGAGACCCTCGGTCAGATGAGCTGCAACCCGTCCATTGGCGGGATTGGCAAGGGCCACCTGGTGAAGGAAGTCGATGCGCTCGGTGGAGCCATGGCGGCCGCGACGGACGAGGGCGGTATTCAATTCCGCATCCTCAATTCGTCGAAGGGGCCTGCTGTTCGCGCAACGCGCGCGCAGGCGGACCGTCTGCTGTACAAGCAAGCGATCCGGCATCGGCTGGAGAATCAGCCGAATCTATGGCTGTTCCAGCAAGCGGTCGACGATCTGATGGTGGAGGGCGACCGGGTGGTCGGCGCGGTCACGCAGGTGGGGATTCGTTTCCGCTCGCGCGCCGTGGTGCTGACGGCCGGGACATTCCTCGACGGCAAGATTCACGTGGGTTTGAACAATTACACGGGTGGCCGCGCTGGCGATCCGGCAGCGGTCTCATTGTCTGCCCGCCTTAAGGAATTGAAGCTGCCGCAAGGCCGTCTCAAGACCGGGACACCGCCGCGAATCGACGGTCGGACGATCGATTTTTCGATGCTGGAAGAACAGCCGGGCGATCTGGACCCGGTGCCGGTCTTCTCGTTTTTGGGACGTGCGGAGCAGCATCCGCGTCAAGTACCGTGCTGGGTCACGCATACGAACGAGCGTACGCACGACATTATCCGCGGAGGTCTCGATCGATCGCCCATGTATACGGGCGTGATTGAAGGGGTCGGGCCGCGGTACTGCCCGTCGATCGAGGACAAAATTCACCGTTTCGCGTCGAAGGAATCGCATCAAATCTTCCTCGAACCGGAAGGGCTGACGACGAACGAGTTCTATCCCAATGGGATTTCCACCAGTCTGCCGTTCGACGTGCAGCTTGAGCTCGTGCGTTCGATGCGGGGCTTGGAGCACGCGCATATTCTGCGGCCGGGCTATGCGATCGAGTACGACTACTTCGATCCGCGTGGGCTGAAGGCGTCGCTGGAAACCAAGGTGATCAACGGACTATTCTTTGCGGGCCAGATCAACGGCACGACCGGCTACGAAGAAGCTGCTGCGCAGGGTTTGCTGGCGGGGATTAACGCCGGCTTGCAGGTGCAGGGCAAGGACGCATGGTGCCCGCGCCGCGATCAGGCCTATCTGGGCGTTCTCGTCGACGATCTGGTCACGCGTGGAGTGTCGGAGCCGTACCGCATGTTCACCAGCCGCGCCGAATACCGGCTGAGTCTGCGTGAAGATAACGCCGATATGCGCCTGACCGAGATGGGTCGCGAACTCGGTGTGGTCGACGACGTTCGTTGGGACGCATTCAGCCGCAAGCGCGATGCTGTTTCACGTGAAACAGAGCGTCTTCGTACGACGTGGGTCAATCCTAAGACCTTACCGGCGGAAGAGGCGACCGCCTTGCTCGGCAAGCCGATTGACCACGAATATAGTTTGGCTGATTTGCTGCGTCGTCCGGGCGTGACGTACGACGGCGTCTGTGGTTTGCGCGCAGGCGCATGTGCTGCGCCTGAAACGCTAGCCGAGGACGACGTTCTGCTCGCCCAGATCAAGGAGCAGATCGAGATCGGTATCAAGTATCAGGGCTATATCGATCGTCAGGCCGATGAGATCGAGCGGAATGAGTCGCACGAAAGTACGCGTCTGCCGGAGGGATTGGACTACGCCGAGGTAAGAGGGCTGTCGTTTGAAGCGCGTCAGAAACTGACGCAATTCCGTCCCGAAACCATCGGTCAGGCGTCGCGTATCTCCGGCATCACGCCGGCGGCGATCTCCTTGCTGATGGTTCACCTGAAACGCGGTTTGGGGCGCCGTGCCGCGAAACCCGCCGAACCCGGCACCGATAGCACGCCGGTGGTGCAATGACGGTGGGGCAGAAGGGAAGCGGTAACGAGGCATTGTCGCCGCTGCTGGCGAGCGGTGTTCGCGAACTCGGTCTTGATCTGAGCGAGGCGCAACTCTGCAAACTGCTCGACTACGTTGCGCTGCTGTCCAAGTGGAACGCCGTCTATAACCTGACGGCGATTCGCGATCCGCGGCAAATGCTGATACAGCACATCCTGGATTCGCTTTCGATCGTGCCGCACCTTGCTACGCGCGGCGCATCTTCCGTGCTGGACGTGGGTTCCGGTGGTGGCCTGCCGGGTATCGTGCTCGCTATTGTGCTGCCCGACTGGACCGTCACCGTGAACGATATCGTTCACAAGAAGACGGCTTTTCAGGCGCAGGCCAAAGCCGAACTCGGCCTTGCGAATCTGTCGGTTGTCACGGGCCGCGTCGAGACTTTGCAGCCGGGCGCCGAAGTGCCGGCGAAGTTCGACGTAATCGTGTCGCGCGCATTCGCAGAGCTCGCGGATTTCGTTACACTGGCCCGTCATCTGGTTGCGGAGCAGGGCGCGATCTGGGCGATGAAAGGCGTGCGTCCGGATGGTGAGATCGAGCGTCTGCCGGCGGGTGCCCACGTGGAGCAGATCATTCGGCTGAACGTGCCGTCGCTCGACGCGGAGCGGCATTTGATCAAGGTTTTGGTGGACGCCGACAACTGACGGCCACCGGCAGGTTCGGGGCGCGCACCGCGGCCTGAAAGCGCTTTCTACTTTATTCAAGCAGTTTTAAGCAGCAAAAGGGACACACCAACGATGGCAAAAATCTTCTGCGTTGCAAACCAGAAGGGTGGCGTCGGCAAGACGACGACGGCAGTCAATCTGGCCGCGAGCTTGGCAGCGCAGGGACAGCGAGTCCTTCTCATCGATCTGGACCCGCAAGGCAACGCCACGATGGGCAGTGGCATCGACAAGGCCGCGTGCACGAACACCGTCTACGAGGTACTCGTGGATGGGGTGTCGGTGGCAGATGCGCGAGTCCGTCCAGAGGCTGTCGGCTACGACGTGCTGCCTGCGAATCGTGAACTGGCGGGTGCCGAAGTCGAACTGGTCAGCGTGCAGAACCGCGAGCGTCAAATGAAGATCGCCTTGACGGCGGTCGAAAGCGAATACGACTTTGTGCTGATCGATTGCCCGCCGGCGTTGTCGCTGCTGACACTCAATGGCTTGTGCGCCGCGCATGGCGTGGTGATCCCGATGCAGTGCGAGTACTTCGCGCTCGAAGGTCTGTCTGACCTGGTCAACACGATCAAGCAGGTGCACGCGAACCTGAATCGCGATCTGAAGGTGATCGGCCTGCTCCGCGTCATGTTCGACCCACGCATCACATTGCAGCAGCAAGTTTCGGATCAGTTGAAGGAGCACTTCGGCGACAAGGTGTTCGACGTGGTAATTCCGCGCAATGTACGTCTTGCCGAGGCGCCGAGCTATGGGTTGCCGGGTGTCGTGTTCGATAAGGCCTCGCGTGGCGCGCAGGCGTATGTGCAGTTCGGTGCAGAGATGATTGAGCGGGTGCGCACATTGAATGACGCGCCCCAGGCGTCCTAAGCGGATCGAGGAAGCACAATGAACGCAGTAGCAAGAAAGAAGGGGTTGGGCCGCGGTCTGGAAGCATTGCTGGGTGGCAGTGCGGATATTACCGAGGTGGTGGCGATCGAGGGCGCGCCGAACGTGCTGCCGCTCAGCAAGCTGCAGGCGGGCAAGTACCAGCCGCGTACGCGTATGGACGAAGGCGCGTTGCAGGAGCTGGCAGCCAGCATTCGTGCTCAAGGATTGATGCAGCCGATCCTCGTGCGGCCGGTTTCGGCGGATAAGTACGAGATCATTGCCGGCGAGCGGCGTTTCCGCGCTGCACGCATAGCCGGTCTCGATGAGGTGCCGGTGCTGGTGAAGGACGTGCCGGACCAGGCCGCCGCGGCAATGGCGCTGATCGAGAATATCCAGCGCGAAGATCTGAATCCGCTGGAAGAAGCGCAGGGCATTCAGCGCTTGCTCGACGAGTTCAATTTCACGCACGAGCAGGCGGCTGAATCGGTGGGCCGCTCACGCAGTGCCGTATCGAATCTGCTGCGTTTGCTCAATCTGGCGACACCGGTGCAGACGATGTTGCTGGCGGGTGATCTCGACATGGGGCACGCACGTGCGCTACTGGCCGTTGATGCCGCGACGCAAATCACGCTGGCCAATCAGGTCGTCAACAAGCGCATGTCGGTCCGCGAGACCGAAAAACTGGTGACGGCGACCACCAAGGCTGCGCCGACAGTGAAGGCACGGGCGAATCAGGACGGCGGCCGCGACACGCGACGGCTCGAAGAGGAGTTGTCCGATCTGCTTGCCGCAACGGTTAAGATCAAGCTCGGCCGGCGCGGCCGCGGCCAGGTGCTGGTGGACTTCGGCGATCTGGACGCACTGGAAGGCATTCTTGTCCGGTTGCGCGGCAACGCTACGGCGTGAGGGCGGCAGGTTCGATCTGTGGCGGACGTTGGGCGGGCTTGCGGCCTCGTTGGGCCACGCGTCTGCTTCCCCCCGCAAACGGCGTCAGGCGGGGTTCTCTTTGGTAGCAGCGGCGTCGCGGTTGTACTTGCCGCAGGCGTCGCCCGATTGATGAGTTCTCAGATAGATTGGTAGCCTACGCGGATTCGCATTGGATTCCTGATTATTTGACGTGTTTAATAATAAGGATTCCAATGTATTGAGTTGCGCCGCCGTTTTCCCGGTGGCGCCTGCATGGTGGGAGGGTGTGCCTTGAAGAGGCGGCCGTTTGCGGCGGTAGGGTAGGTGGTGACATGCCGTAGGAGGTGCCTGACTGCCGGCCGTGTCGATCGCCCGGTGTCGAGGGTAGCGTCCAACGTTGTTCGATTTCAATGAGGAAGGGACTGCGGCCTACTCGTAGCCGCCCCGCCTTTACCCGGCGCCGTCCTTTATGTCCACCAAAGCTGACGAAAATGATCGTCTGTTGCATTTTTGAGACGTCCGCAGCAGCGTCGAAACGACACATCGGCGAGCTTCAATCGACTCGATTCATCGCGCATGTTTTGCCATCCCCCGACCGCCTTACATTTGCCGTGTATAGGCCGCCCGAGAGGACGTTTCCGCATCGTGAAGGTCGTTTTCACACAGGTTATTGAACGGCCTAAAGTCTTGAATTGCCTGCAACTATCGCTTACAATCGCCCGGATTTAATTGCACGGCAACCCCGTAAGCGCAGCGTAAGCTCGCGGGCTGGAACAAGACTTTCGGAACACTGCGATGGCGGTTAAAACGTCGAATCAAGCGCCGAAGAATGGGCGTGACGACCACCGCGCTGAACGCACCGTTTCCGATGCGTCCACCGGTCAGCACGTTACAACTGACGATGCGTGGGATGTCGAGCAACAAGATAACAATATCGTTCCGCTCACCCGGGTCGAGGCTGAAAAGCTGTTTGGCCCGAATGTGAGTCGTCCATCGCGCGTTACGCCTTTCAAGGTCGTGGCGGCGCAAATGGTTTTGTCCCTGGGTGCGACGCTGGTGTGGTGGCTGTTCTACAAGCCGCCGGGCGCTGCTGCGCTGTCCGCGTTCCTGGGGGGGGCGATCTGCTGGGTGCCGAGCGCGCTGTTCGCGGCACGTCTTAGAACGCTGAGCGGCGCCAAAACAGCAATGAGCTGGATGATCGGCGAAGCGCTCAAGATGGGGACAACGATCGCGATGTTTGTAGTCATCGCCTTCTGGTATCACGACGTATGCTGGGTGCCGCTGCTCGTGACTTACCTCATCGCGCTCAAGACGTACTGGATCGCCCTCGCGTGGCGTTAAGGTCGTAGCAGAGAGTAGCAGCACAAAAGCAGCACAAAATTCAGGCCGGCGCGTAGCGCTGGCGTAAGGAGTGCGGATATGACACGATCCGCACCCGGTGTGTTCCCGCAATACAGCATTGCGGCGGGAACGGCCTAAGACGATTTTCGACAATTTGGGTGGCATTAACGATATGGCAGCTAGCGAAGGCACGCGCGCTCTGGATCCGTCCGAGTACATCGCGCACCACTTGCAGAACTTTTCCACCGCGCACCAGACGTCGATTTTCGACATTCACGTGTGGAATCTGGACACCCTTTTCTGGTCGATCGTTTGCGGTCTGGCCACCATCGCCATCCTGCATCTTGCTGCTCGCAAGGCAACGTCCGGCGTGCCGGGCCGTTTCCAATGCGCAATCGAAATGCTGGTCGAAATGGTCGAGGATCAATCGAAGTCGATGATCCACGGCTCGCGTACCTTTATCGCTCCGCTGGCATTGACCGTGTTCGTCTGGGTTGCCCTGATGAACTCCCTCGACTTCATCCCCGTCGATCTGCCGGGCCGCGTGATCGGCTGGCTGGGTCTGTCGCAAGTCATTCCCCATCATCGCATCGTGCCGACCGCCGACCTGAACGGCACGCTCGGCATCGCGCTCGGCGTGTTCGCGCTGATGATTTACTACAACTTCAAGATCAAGGGCGCAGGCGGTTTCGTGCATGAACTGCTGTCGGCTCCGTTCGGCGCGCATCCGCTGCTGTGGATCCCGAACCTTGCATTGAACATCATCGAGTTCGTCGCAAAGACGGTTTCGCTCGGCATGCGGCTGTTCGGCAACATGTACGCGGGCGAGCTGTTGTTCCTGCTGATTGCCCTGCTCGGCAGCATGTGGGGTTTCGGCGCGGACGCGTCAGTGCTCGGCTTTATCGGCCACGTCATCGCAGGCACGGTTTGGGCGATCTTCCACATCCTGATCGTTTTCCTGCAGGCATTCATTTTCATGATGCTGACGTTGGTGTACATCGGACAGGCACACGACAGCCACTAATCACGGCGTGTCGAACGACGAATTGTTTTTAGTTTTGTTTTATTTAAATCCCAGTTCCAACCAGTTCTAAAAGACTTTTCACAAAGGAGTGATCATGCAAGCTTTCATCGCCAACATCCAGGGTCTGACCGCCATCGGTATCGGCATCATCATCGGCCTGGGTGCAATCGGCGCCTGTATCGGTATCGGCCTGATGGGTGGCAAGTACATCGAAGCATGTGCGCGTCAGCCGGAACTGATGAACCCGCTGCAAACCAAGATGTTCCTGCTGGCTGGTCTGATCGATGCGGCGTTCCTGATTGGCGTTGGTGTGGCAATGCTGTTCGCGTTCGCGAACCCGCTGCTGTCGAAGCTGGCAGGCTGAGGTTCCTCGGAAGTTTGCGCCTGAGCTATAACTGGTAAAGGCGCAGGGCGGAACGGGCACTTGGGCGCTGATCGAATACAGAATCGATGAGCGCCTTGCCGTTTCACTTTCCGAACTAGCAACGTTTAAGGAAACACCGTGAATCTCAACGCAACCCTGTTTGCGCAAATGGTCGTGTTCCTGATCCTCGCGTGGTTCACGATGAAGTTCGTGTGGCCGCCGTTGATCAACGCCCTCGACGAGCGCTCGAAGAAGATCGCTGACGGTTTGTCGGCTGCTGAAAAGGGTAAGGCGGAACTCGAAGCCGCCCACAAGCGCGTCGACCAGGAACTCGCTCAGGCACGCAATGACGGTCAGCAACGTATTGCTGACGCAGAAAAGCGCGCAGTGACAGTCGCTGACGAAATCAAGGCTCAAGCACAAGCTGAAGCCGCTCGCATCATCGCGCAAGCGAAGGCCGACGCGGAACAGCAAGTCGTGAAGGCGCGCGAAACGCTGCGCGGCGAAGTCGCCGCACTGGCAGTGAAGGGCGCTGAACAGATCCTGAAGCGCGAAGTCGACCAGGCAGCTCACGCTGACCTGCTGAATCAACTGAAAGCCGAGCTCTGATCATGGCCGAACTTGCAACCATCGCCCGTCCGTACGCAGAAGCGCTGTTTGGCGTGGCCGAAGCTGGTGACATCGCCGCCTGGTCCACGCTCGTGCAGGAGCTGGCACAGGTTGCGCGTCTGCCCGAAGTGCTGTCGATCGCCTCGAGCCCGAAAGTAAGCCGTGCCCAGGTCAGCGAACTGCTGCTGGCTGCGGTCAAGTCACCGCTCAAGGACAACGCGCAAGCGAAGAATCTGGTGCAAATGCTGGTGGATAACCATCGCCTGCAATTGCTGCCGGAAATCGCTACGCAGTTCGAAGAGTTGAAGAACGCCCGCGAAGGGGCGGCAGATGTGCTGATCGTCAGCGCATTCCCGCTCGAAGGCGCGCAGTTGAACGAACTCGTCGCAAGTCTCGAACGCAAATTCAAGCGCAAGCTGAAGCCGACGGTCGAAGTCGACTCGTCGCTCATCGGCGGCGTGCGCGTGACGGTCGGCGACGAAGTGCTCGATACCTCGGTCCGCGCGCGGCTTGCCAGCATGCAGACGGCTCTGACGGCCTGAAGCGCCCGAGGCGCTTCAGCAGCTGGCACGCAACAGAATTGACTATCAGGAGCGAATAATGCAACTCAATCCCTCTGAGATCAGCGAGCTGATCAAGAGCCGGATCCAGGGCCTTGAAGCGAGCGCAGACGTTCGCAACCAGGGCACCGTGATCTCCGTGACCGACGGTATCGTGCGCATCCACGGCCTGTCGGAAGTGATGCAGGGCGAAATGCTCGAATTCCCGGGCAACACCTTCGGTCTCGCACTGAACCTCGAGCGCGACTCGGTCGGCGCCGTGATTCTGGGTGAGTACGAACACATTTCGGAAGGCGACATCGTCAAGACGACGGGCCGCATTCTCGAAGTGCCGGTGGGTCCGGAACTGCTCGGCCGCGTGGTCGATGCACTCGGCAACCCGATCGACGGCAAGGGCCCGATCAACGCGAAAAAGACCGACGCAATCGAAAAGATTGCTCCGGGCGTGATCTGGCGTAAGTCGGTTTCGGAACCGGTTCAAACCGGTCTGAAGTCGATCGACGCGATGGTGCCGGTTGGCCGTGGCCAGCGCGAGCTGATCATTGGCGACCGCCAGTGCGGCAAGACCGCAGTCGCAGTCGACGCGATCATCAACCAGAAGGGCAAGAACCTCTTCTGTATCTACGTCGCGATCGGCCAGAAAGCTTCGTCGATCATGAACGTGGTGCGCAAGCTGGAAGAAACCGGCGCGCTGGAATACACGATCGTCGTGGCCGCTTCGGCTTCGGAATCGGCCGCGATGCAATACCTCGCACCGTACGCCGGCTGCACGATGGGCGAATACTTCCGCGACCGCGGTCAAGACGCCCTGATCGTTTATGACGATTTGACCAAGCAAGCCTGGGCATACCGTCAGATCTCGCTGCTGCTGCGCCGCCCGCCGGGCCGTGAAGCTTATCCGGGTGACGTGTTCTATCTGCACTCGCGTCTGCTGGAACGTGCTGCTCGCGTTTCGGAAGAGTACGTCGAGAAGTTCACGAACGGCGAAGTGAAGGGCAAGAGCGGTTCGCTGACGGCACTGCCGGTCATTGAAACGCAAGCAGGCGACGTGACCGCATTCGTTCCGACGAACGTGATCTCGATTACCGACGGCCAGATCTTCCTGGAAACCGACCTTTTCAACGCAGGTATCCGCCCGGCAATTAACGCCGGCGTGTCGGTGTCGCGCGTTGGTGGTGCGGCACAAACCAAGGTCGTGAAGAAGCTGTCGGGCGGTATCCGTACCGACCTCGCACAGTACCGTGAACTGGCTGCGTTCGCGCAGTTCGCATCGGACCTCGACGAAGCGACCCGCAAGCAACTGGAGCGCGGCCGCCGCGTGACGGAATTGCTCAAGCAGCCGCAATATCAGCCGTTGCAAGTGTGGGAACTGGCTGTCTCGCTGTTCGCAGCGAACAACGGCTACCTCGACGATCTGGAAGTTGCGCAAGTGCTGCCGTTCGAAAAGGGCCTGCGCGACTATCTGAAGTCGAGCCACGCTGACCTGGTCAAGCGCATCGAAGATACCAAGGAACTCTCGAAGGACGACGAAGCCCTGCTGCATACGGCTCTCAAAGACTTCAAGAAGTCCGGCGCTTATTGATTTGCGAGTGATCCGCAAGGCATAAAAGGACCTTGAAGCGGCGCGGGCCGCAAGCAACTGAACCCGCGCTGCTTAGATCGCTTTGCATGGGACCCGAGTAAGCGCTAAAGCGCTAACTTGGGCCGACAAGGAGCAAGCAATGGCTGGAATGAAGGAAATTCGCGGCAAGATCAA
This sequence comes from Paraburkholderia agricolaris, assembly GCF_009455635.1. Taxonomy (NCBI): domain Bacteria; kingdom Pseudomonadati; phylum Pseudomonadota; class Betaproteobacteria; order Burkholderiales; family Burkholderiaceae; genus Paraburkholderia; species Paraburkholderia agricolaris. Next base: position 4,719,054 of record NZ_QPER01000001.1, on the reverse strand, counting down.
GAGCGTGCAAAACACGCGCAAGATCACGAAAGCGATGGAGATGGTGGCCGCATCGAAGATGCGCCGCGCTCAGGAGCGCATGCGCGCTGCTCGCCCGTATGCCGACAAGGTCCGCGATATCGCTGCGCACATGAGCCGTGCGAACCCGGAGTATCGTCACCCGTTCATGGTGTCGAACGAAGGTGCGAAAACGGCCGGCATCATCCTCGTCACAACCGATAAAGGGTTGTGCGGCGGGATGAACACCAACGTGCTGCGTGCGTCGCTGCAGAAGTTCAAGGAACTGGAAGGCCAGGGCAAGACGATCGAAGCAACTGCGATCGGCACCAAGGGTCTGGGCTTCCTGAACCGTCTGCGCGCCAAGGTGGTGTCGAATGTCGTGCATCTGGGCGACACGCCGCATCTGGAAAAGCTGATCGGCGCGGTGAAGGTGCAACTCGACCTGTACTCGGAAGGCAAGGTTTCAGCGGTGTACCTCGCGTACACGCGCTTCGTCAATACGATGAAGCAGGAGCCGGTGATCGAGCAACTGCTGCCGCTGTCGGCAGAGCAGTTCGAGCGCAAGGAAGAGGACGGCACGACGCCGAGCACGCAGTGGGACTACATCTACGAGCCGGATGCACAGGCAGTGGTGGACGAACTGCTGGTGCGTTATGTCGAAGCGCTGGTCTATCAGGCTGTCGCGGAAAACATGGCATCGGAGCAGTCGGCACGAATGGTCGCAATGAAGGCCGCTTCGGACAACGCGAAGACGGTTATCAACGAACTGCAGCTCGTGTACAACAAGAGCCGTCAGGCCGCGATCACGAAAGAACTGTCGGAAATCGTCGGTGGCGCGGCGGCGGTCTGACCCTAACGGTCAGGCATGCCGCTTCGTGTGCGCCTTCGTGGCGCACCCCACCTTGGCGGTCCCATCGAAATTGCGCCTTTGCGCGAGTGAAGAATTGAGTATCTAAAGGAAAAGCGATGAGTACTACTGCTTTGGTAGAAGGCAAGATCGTACAGTGCATCGGCGCGGTGATCGACGTGGAATTTCCGCGTGACCACATGCCGAAGATTTACGACGCGCTCATTCTCGAAGGTTCGGAACTGACCCTCGAAGTCCAGCAGCAGCTGGGCGACGGCGTTGTCCGTACCATCTGTCTGGGTGCATCGGACGGCCTGCGCCGCGGTACGACGGTGAAGAATACCGGCAAGCCGATCAGCGTGCCGGTCGGCAAGCCGACCCTCGGCCGGATCATGGACGTGCTGGGTCGCCCGATCGACGAAGCCGGCCCGATCAACTCGGACGTGGTTCGCGGTATTCACCAGAAGGCTCCGGCGTTCGACGAACTGTCGCCGTCGACGGAACTGCTCGAAACCGGCATCAAGGTTATCGACCTAATCTGCCCGTTTGCGAAGGGCGGTAAGGTTGGCCTGTTCGGTGGCGCCGGCGTGGGCAAGACCGTGAACATGATGGAACTGATCAACAACATCGCTAAAGAACACGGTGGTTACTCCGTGTTCGCCGGTGTTGGCGAGCGTACCCGTGAAGGGAACGACTTCTATCACGAAATGAAGGACTCGAACGTTCTCGACAAGGTCGCGCTGGTGTACGGCCAGATGAACGAGCCGCCGGGCAACCGTCTGCGCGTCGCGCTGACCGGCCTGACGATGGCTGAGCACTTCCGTGACGAAGGCCTCGACGTGCTGTTCTTCGTCGACAACATCTACCGTTTCACGCTGGCCGGTACCGAAGTGTCGGCACTGCTCGGCCGTATGCCGTCGGCAGTGGGCTATCAGCCTACGCTGGCTGAAGAAATGGGTAAGCTGCAAGAGCGTATTACGTCGACCAAGACCGGCTCGATTACGTCGGTGCAAGCCGTGTACGTCCCTGCGGATGACTTGACCGACCCGTCGCCGGCTACGACCTTCGGCCACCTTGACGCAACCGTCGTGTTGTCGCGTGACATCGCTTCGCTGGGTATCTATCCGGCCGTGGACCCGCTCGATTCGACCTCGCGTCAGATCGACCCGAACGTGATCGGTGAAGAGCACTACTCGATCACGCGCGGTGTGCAGCAAACGCTGCAGCGCTACAAGGAACTGCGCGACATTATCGCGATTCTGGGTATGGACGAACTGGCGCCGGAAGACAAGCTCGCCGTGGCGCGCGCTCGTAAGATCCAGCGTTTCCTGTCGCAGCCGTTCCACGTCGCTGAAGTGTTCACGGGCTCGCCGGGCAAGTACGTGCCGCTGAAAGAAACGATTCGTGGCTTCAAGATGATCGTTGAGGGCGAGTGCGACCACCTGCCGGAGCAAGCGTTCTACATGGTCGGCACGATCGACGAAGCCTTCGAAAAGGCCAAGAAGATCCAGTAAAGGTCGGGTGTATAGAAGCGGGCGCCGGCCAATGTCGGTGCCCTCGAATTACGCTCACCAGGAGTCGATATGGCAACCATTAAAGTAGACGTAGTCAGCGCGGAAGAGCAGATCTTCTCGGGCCAGGCGAAGTTCGTCGCACTGCCGGGCGAAGCAGGTGAACTCGGCATTCTGCCGGGCCACACGCCGCTCATCACGCGGATTCGTCCGGGTGCGGTGCGCATCGAAGCTGAAAACGGCGAAGAAGAGTTTGTGTTCGTCGCCGGCGGCATCCTCGAAATCCAGCCGGGCGCTGTGACGGTTCTCGCCGACACGGCGATCCGTGGCAAGGATCTCGACGAAGCCAAAGCCGAAGATGCACGCAAGCGCGCAGAAGAAGCGCTGCAAAACACGGGTTCGAACCTCGAATACGCGACCGCGCAAGCGGAACTGGCGTACGCGACGGCTCAGCTCGCTGCGATTCAGCGTCTGCGCAAGCTGCGCGGTCAGAGCTAAGCAATACGTATCAGAGAGAAAGCAGCCTTCGCGGCTGCTTTTTTTTGACCACTACTTGACGTTTACGGAAAGGTCAGCAAAATCGCAGATTCAGTCTGCAGACATTGGGTAATCGTCACAGCCACCGTTGGCGCAGAGGGCGGGTAACACTTGATGCCGTACGGACATACGCCGGTGGCACAATCGGTTTCAAATTCATTTCAATAGACTGGGCGAGCTTTCGCTCACGGAGACAACACCATGGCAACGTATATGTCAGGCGAAGGTGCACTCATCGAACCTAAAGACAATTTGTCGTATGTTCGCGGGTCGACTGAGATTCCGTTGAATGAAGCGCCTCTCGGCCAGTTTCTGCGCGACACCGCAGCGCGCTTCCCTGACCGTCCGGCCGTGGTATTTCGCGAGCAGCGTATTCGCTGGACGTGGCGGGAGTTCTCGGAAGAGATCGACGTGCTGGCGTCCGGGCTGCTTGCGCTGGGTATCGAGAAAGGCGACCGGGTGGGCATCTGGTCGCCGAACCGTGTGGAATGGCTGCTCACGCAGTTCGCCACCGCGCGCATCGGCGCGGTGCTGGTCAACATCAATCCGGCTTACCGACTCGCGGAACTCGAGTACGCGTTGAACAAGGTGGGCTGCAAGGCGATCATCGCGGCCGAGCGTTTCAAGACGTCGATGTACCTCGAAATGTTGCAGGAGCTCGCACCGGAACTGGCGACGCAAAAGCCGGGCGAACTGCACGCCGCTCGCTTGCCGGAGTTGCGCTACGTGATTCGCATGTGCGACACGGAAACGCCCGGCATGCTGACCTTCTCCGACGTAATCGAGCAGGGCCGCGCAACGCTGGACGTCGCGAAGCTCGATGCTATCGGTGCGACGCTGTCCTGCCACGAACCGATCAACATTCAGTTCACCAGCGGCACGACGGGCAATCCGAAGGGCGCGACGCTGACACACAGCAACGTCGTCAACAACGCCCGCTATATCGCGATGGCGATGCGGCTAACGGAGCAGGACGGCCTGTGTATTCCTGTTCCGCTTTATCACTGCTTTGGCATGGTGCTGGCGGTGCTTGCGTGCGTATCGGTCGGCGCGAACATGGTGTTTCCAGGCGAGGGCTTCGATCCGGCGGCAACGCTCGCGGCCGTGGCTGAAGAGCAGTGCACCGCGCTGCACGGTGTGCCGACCATGTTCATCGCCGAACTCGATCATCCGGACTTCGCCACCTACGACTTCTCGCGTCTGCGCACGGGCATCATGGCCGGTTCGCCGTGTCCTATCGAGACGATGAAGAAGGTCGTCGCGCGCATGCATCTGAGTGAGATCACCATCGCCTATGGCATGACGGAAACGAGCCCGGTGTCCTTCCAGAGTTCGACCACCGATCCGCTCGACAAACGCACCACGACGGTTGGACGCATTCAGCCGCATCTGGAAGTGAAAATCGTCGATCCGCTTGGCAATATCGTGCCGGTGGGGGAAACGGGTGAACTGTGCACCAAGGGCTATTCGGTGATGCAAGGCTACTGGGGGGACGAAGCGAAGACGCGGGAAAGTATCGTTGACGGCTGGATGCATACCGGCGATCTGGCGACGCTTGACGCCGACGGCTACTGCAACATCGTTGGCCGCCTGAAGGACATGCTGATACGCGGTGGTGAAAACATCTACCCGCGTGAGATCGAAGAGTTTCTGTTCCGCCATCCGAAAATCCAGAGCGTGCAGGTGTTTGGCGTGCCCGACAAGAAATACGGTGAGGAAGTGTGCGCGTGGATTGTATTGCGCTCAGGAGAGCAAGCCACGGCGGAGGAAATTCAGCAGTTTTGCCAGGGCCAGATCGCTCACTACAAGGTGCCGAAGTACATCCGCTTCGTCGACGAATTGCCCATGACGGTAACCGGCAAAGTGCAGAAGTTCGTCATGCGTGACCGGATGATCAGCGAATTGAAGATTCAGGAAGACAAGACGGCTTGATGGGCATGCTGGTTCGGCGCCACGCGTAGATCCGCGTGGCGCCGGCCGACATTTTGAGGAAAACCGTTTGCCGGAAGAGGAGCCGTGCGCGGGAAAAGGTACAGCTGGAAACCGCCACAAATCAACCCGCTATGAAGCTCGCAAACGTTTGACCAGACGAAAAAAAAGCGGGCCTGGAGCCCGCTAAAAACCACACGCTACGGGGTTAGCGCGAGGAGACCAAAGATGGAACCAACTGAGACGACGACCCTGCGTCGACTACGGCCCCAGCAGGGATGCCCCTTCACAGGGCTTCGGCATACGCCGACCGGCAAGTGCATCGTATCCGCTCACACCACGCACCCAGCCACATCCGTGTTGAAACCGTTGAGGGCATTGTGGGCGAATTAACCTACCAGCGCGGTAACAAAGTGTTTCAGGTTGTAACGCCCGCCAGATAAGGCGTTGCAGGACTTATTTCCAATCCGAAACGTTTTAAACGTAAATTTTACCGATGACAGTTGTGCAATTTCATACGCCTGATTGATGCTACTCGTGACGCATATCGCGGCGTAATCCGTTCAGTCGATTCCGCATGAAATGGTTGCATGCTCAACTTTTTCAGGACGGATCGGCTGTATTACAGGCGGTTTTCCGGCGTGACGAAACCCGCTTATTCGCGGGCAGTTCTGCGCGCTGCGCCGCAGCATTTCATGCATGCGGGGAAGACTTGTCAGAGGGCCGGTTCGTCGACCCTCTGTTCAACTGGATTGCTCAGGTTTTGCTTAACACCTCAAACGCTGGTTACACGATTGTGTCAGCCGTGCGGACTTATTAGTCAATCGACCTGCCAGTCTTTGCCAACTGGGCAGGACGCAGACCGCGTCCCTCCAGCTACTTCAGCCATTTGTCCGAGATTGCCTGATACTCGCCGGTCGCGCGCGCGAGGTGCAGCCACTGATCGACGTATTGCTGGAACGTCACATCGCCGCGCGGCAGCAGCCACGCCTTCTCGCCGTACTGGAACGGCTTGTCCGGATGCACTGAGCAAAGACCCGGATTCAGCTTTTGCTGCAGCAGGGTCTCTGACGCATCCGTCACCATGACATCGGCCTTGCCGGCGAGGATCTGCTTGAAGATCGTCACGTTGTCCGGATAGATAGTCAGATTCGCGTGCGGGAAATACTGCTTGGCGAAACGCTCGTTGGTGCCGCCCGGATTGACGATCACGCGGGTCGCCGGCTGATCGATCTGCGCTACCGTCTGATACTTGTTGACGTCGTCGCACCGGACGATCGGCGTTTTGCCGTCGATCATGTACGCCTGCGTGAAAAACGCGCGCTTCTGACGCTCGAGCGTTGGCGAAACCCCGCCCACGCCAATGTCGCATTTCGCGACGAAGTCGTTCATCAGGTTCGACCACGACGTCTTGACGAATTCAGCCTTCACGCCGAGCGATTTGGCGAGCGACTCGGTCATGTCGATATCGATACCTTCGAACTGGCCGTCTGCCTTGTAAAACGAGTACGGCTTGTAGTCACCCGTTGTACAGGCGCGCAGCGTGCCACGCGCGAGGATTTCGTCGAGCCGGGAGGGCGCCGCGGCCGTGGTGCTGGTCTGCGCCTGGGCCACGCCTGCGTGCATCAAAACACCGGTCAAAACGCCGAGCAGTGCGAGTGCTGCCTTGTTCATCGAGTCTCCTTGGTTGCGCGTAATTGTTTGGTAAGGCCGTCGGATGATAGCCCGGCAATTCGCGCTTGAACATTGGCCGTTCAGCTGAGTCATGGCGCCGCACGGGGCAGCGAAAAAGCCGGCCGCAAGCAAGGTGTGTGAGCGTTATTGCCTGGATCAAGCGCGATACGGCGGGCCGGCTCCGGTAAAATGCCCCTTTGCCTTCAGTCGTACGCAACGTGGCCCATAAACTCCTGAACGATACTTTCCTGCGCGCGCTGCTGCGCCAGCCGACCGACTACACGCCGATCTGGCTGATGCGGCAGGCTGGCCGCTATCTGCCGGAATACAACGCCACGCGAGCTCGTGCGGGCAGTTTCCTTGGTCTGGCGAAGAACCCGGCGTACGCAACGGAGGTAACGCTGCAACCGCTGGAGCGCTATCCGCTCGACGCCGCGATCCTGTTTTCCGACATCCTGACCGTGCCGGACGCCATGGGCCTGGGTCTCGAATTCGTCGCCGGCGAGGGTCCGAAATTCGCCCGGCCGGTACGCACTGAAGACGACGTGGCACGCCTTGCTGTGCCGGATATCGACGCCACGCTGCGCTACGTGACCGACGCAGTGCGCGAAATCCGCACCGCGCTCACCGACGCGCAAGGCCGTCAGCGCGTGCCGCTGATCGGGTTTTCAGGCAGCCCGTGGACCTTGGCGTGCTACATGGTCGAAGGCAGCGGGTCGGCGGATTTCCGCACCGTCAAATCCATGTTGTATGCCCGCCCGGACTTGATGCACCGTATTCTCGAGGTCAACGCGAAGTCGGTTGCGGCATATCTGAATGCGCAAATCGAAGCCGGTGCGCAAGCCGTGATGATTTTCGACACGTGGGGCGGGGCGCTCGCAGATGGCGTCTATCAACGCTTCTCTCTGCAATACATCCAGCAGGTCGTGAGCCAGCTGAAGCGCGATCACGACGGCGAAAAAGTGCCGGTGATCACCTTCACGAAGGGCGGAGGCTTGTGGCTCGATGAGATCGCCGATACGGGTGTGGATGCGGTCGGTCTCGACTGGACCGTGAACCTGGGCCGAGCCCGCGAGCGTGTGGGTAGCAAGGTCGCGCTGCAGGGCAATATCGATCCTTCGGTGCTGTTTGCGCCGCCGGCCTCGATCCGCATGGAGGCGCGCGCCGTGCTCGACAGCTTCGGGAATCATCCTGGCCATATTTTCAATCTCGGCCATGGCATTTCGCAGTTCACGCCGCCGGAGAACGTCGCCGAACTGGTAGACGAAGTCCATCGTCATAGCCGCGCGATTCGCAGTGGCGCGCATGCACCAACCTGACGCCGAAATCGTTGCCATTTTTGCTGCATTGCGGCGAACTGGGCTCTCGGTCTAAGGGAATATTTGTAGTCAACGGGCCGTCAGATGGCGGTCCCACGAAAGTCAAGACTTGACTTATGCACATTGTTCACGCTGCGGCGCGGTAGAAGCTTTCGTCCTGCCTTAGCCCTTGCACATTGTCGGCGCCTTTGATCTCAGCCTTGTCTGGCAAGGGTTTCAAGGGCTCACGACAAAATGTGTGAAATCCCACAGAACGCCGCTGCGGCGCGGTTCCTGGCCCATCTGAGCGAAGTTCTCAACAAAGTTATCCACAGGCAAGCGGGCCGATTGCAATTGTTCAGCCGAATCCAAAACTTAGCGCGGAAATTGAAGTTTTACTTTAACTTCGATGGGTTCGCCGTGTGTTCAATGCGCGCTGTGACGCGGCGTCGTGACGCAGCCATTTACCTGATCCACACCGCCGCGTGAGTGACGTTTTCGTCCGCGTCGCGCTGGATCATCCGCTGCCGACTTTGTTCGACTACCGTTGCGACACACCCGAGCCTGTCGCGCCGGGCATGTTGGTGAGCGTGCCGTTCGGCAAGCGTCATGTGGTTGGCCTCGTCTGCGAAGTGACTACTCACAGTGACGTGCCGGCGGAGCGCTTGCGGGCGGTTAGCGCAGTCTGTACCGCCTGCCCGCCGCTGTCGGCCGAATGGCTGGGTCTCACGGCCTTCGCTGCCGATTACTATCAGCGCGGCCTCGGAGAAGTCGCGTTGCCCGCGTTGCCACAAGCTCTGCGAGATGCCTCGCGCTGGTCGCGTCTGTTCGCACCGGAAAAGCGTTACAGCCTGACGGCGGCAGGCCGCGCCGCACTGCCCGAAACTTTGCCTGCGCGCGCCAGCGCGCTGCGCAAGCTCGCCTCAGCTCTCGCCGAAGCCGAATTTCTGATCGCCGCCGACGCCCGTGCGCTCCACCCCAAAGCCATTGCAACCCTGGACGCATGGCAAGCCGAAGGCTGGGTTGCGCTGGAGGTGATCGAAGCCGCCGAGGTACTCGCCACTCCCGGGTCGGCGGATACACCCGCGCCCATCCTGCCCACCCTCACCGACGAGCAGGCGAGCGCAGTCGAGGCGATCCGCGACGCGAACGGTTTCGCCCCATTCCTGCTGCACGGCGTGACGGGAAGCGGCAAAACGGAGGTGTATCTGCGTGCGCTCGCCGAGATTCTGGCCGCGAAGCCCGACGCCCAGGCACTCGTCCTCGTCCCCGAAATCAATCTGACGCCGCAGTTCGAGTCGGCCTTCCGTGCGCGCTTTGCTGCGCTCGAAGGCACCTCGATCGTCACGTTGCACAGCGGTCTCGCGGAAGGCGAACGGGCCCGCAACTGGTTTGCCGCGCACACCGGGCGTGCCCGCATTGTGCTCGGCACGCGGCTGGCGGTGCTTGCCTCGCTGCCAAAACTCGCGATCATTGTCGTCGATGAGGAACACGATCCGGCCTACAAGCAGCAGGAAGGCCTGCGCTATTCGGCGCGTGATCTGGCGATCTATCGCGCCAAACAACTGGCTTTGCCGGTGGTGCTCGGCTCGGCCACGCCGTCGCTGGAAAGCTGGTGGCAGGCGGATCAGGGGCGCTATAAGCGGCTTACCCTGTCGCGCCGGGCGGTCGCCGAGGCTGTTTTGCCGACCGTCAAGCTGATCGATCTGGAAGAAGAGCGCCGGCGCGGGCGGGCTTCGGTGGAAGGTTTATCCGGGCCGTTGATCGCGGCGCTGAAGGTGCGGCTCGAGCGCGGTGAGCAGAGTCTGGTATTTCTCAACCGGCGTGGTTACGCGCCGCAGCTCGCCTGCGATGCCTGTGGCTGGGTGGCAGGCTGCCCGCGTTGCAGCGCCTACGTCGTGTTGCACAAACCCGAGCGCGCGCTGCGCTGCCACCACTGCGGCTGGGAATCGCGCATTCCGCGTTCGTGCCCGGAGTGCGGCAATGTCGACATCGCGCCGATGGGACGCGGCACTCAACGCGTTGAAGAAACCCTGGCGAGCGCCGTACCCGGTGCCCGCGTGTTGCGCATCGACGCCGACAGTACGCGCCGCAAAGGCAGCGCGCAGGCGCTGTTTTCCGACGTTCACGCGGGTGAGGTCGATATCCTCGTCGGTACGCAGATGATTGCGAAGGGGCACGATTTTCAGCGGGTGTCGCTGGTCGGCGTGCTGAATGCGGACACCGCCTTGTTCTCACACGACTTCCGCGCGAGCGAGCGGCTCTTCGCGCAATTGATGCAGGTGAGCGGCCGCGCCGGCCGTGCCGGTTTGCCAGGCGAAGTGCTGGTGCAGACACGCTATCCGCGCCATGCGCTGTACCACGCGTTGGGCCGGCATGACTACGTCGGCTTTGCCAGTTCGACGCTGGCCGAACGGCGTGACGCTCACTTGCCGCCGTTCGTCTATCAGGCTTTGCTGCGCGCCGAAGGCCGCACACTCGAAGCCGCGCTTGCCTTCCTGCAACAGGCCGCCGCCGCGCTGACGGAGATCCCGGCCGCCGAGCGCGTGACGGTTTATGACGCCGTGCCGCTCACCATCGTCAAGGTGATGCATGTGCATCGCGCGCAATTGCTGATTGAGAGCGCATCGCGGGGTGCGCTGCAGGCTACGTTGCGCGCGTGGCAACCGATGCTGCGCACACTGAAAGGCGTGCTGCGCTGGAACCTCGAAGTCGACCCGCTCGACATCTGACGCCTGCCGCCGCGCCACCCGCGGCGTTGCTCGTTACTCCTTTGAGTCATATTCATAGAGCGAATGGTCGTTTCGTTTTGCGCCGCCGCTCGCCTATATTTCGCCGAATCGGCGCATCGTTAAGCAAAACTCCAACATTCCCGCGCCGATGTACCTCTACTCACTCGGGGCATGACGATGAGCGATACCAATCAAACGCTGCCGACTGGCGCGGCGCCCGGCAAAGATCACAGTGGCCAAAGCGCACACGACGGCGGTCTCTTTTCCACTGAAGACTGGTGGGCCGTCTGGATCGGCCTGCTGGTGATCGTGATCGCCTGGGGACTATTCGCCTCGGGCAGCAGCATCAAGTGGTTGGCGGTAGCGCCGGCCAAATGGTCGAACGTGGCACAAGCCGCGCAGGACATCGGTAAGCATCTGCCGGCTTATGTTGCGCTGTTCGTTGTGTTCGCGGTGCTGTTCGGCGTGAGTCTTACCGCGTTGAAGCAGCGGATCGGCGCATTCCTGGCGTCGTTCCTGATCCTGTTCATCGCATCGGCTTTGATCTTCACGCTGGGCGCGTGGGTCAATGCGTCGAAGTACAACCTCGAACCGCCGCTGGTGGCGCTGGCGCTCGGCCTGCTGATCTCGAATGTATTCACCTTGCCCGAGTGGTTCTCCGCCGGTCTGCGAGTGGAGTTTTACATCAAGGTCGGCATCGTGCTGCTCGGTGCGACGCTGCCGTTCACCTTGCTGGTGTGGGCGGGGCCGGTCGCGGTCGGGCAGGCGACCATCGTCTCGCTCGTGACATTCTTTGTGATCTTTTTTGCCGGCAAGGCGCTTGGCCTCGACCGGCGGTTCGCGGCCGTGCTCGGTGTGGGCGGCGCGGTGTGTGGTGTCTCGGCGGCAATTGCGATTGCCGGCGCGGTGCGGGCGAGGCGCGAACAGGCGTCGGTGGCGATCACGCTGGTCGTGTTGTGGGCGATCGTGATGATCTTCGTGCTGCCGTTCGCGTCGCGCTCGCTGGGACTATCGACGGCGGTCGCCGGCGCGTGGATCGGCACCTCCGAATTCGCCGACGCCGCGGGCATTGCCGCCGCGCAAGCCTATGGCGACTTTGCGAAGCACGCGGGTGGTGTTATTGCGGGCGCGCCAGAGGCGTCGCTGCAGGCGTTCACGCTGATGAAGGTGGTGGGCCGCGACATCTGGATCGGTATCTGGGCGTTCGTGCTGGCGATTGTCGCGACAACACGCTGGGAATCGCAGGACAGTGGCGTCAAATCCAGGGCCAAAGTGGGCGATATCTGGGCGCGTTTCCCGAAATTCGTGATCGGCTTCGTGATCGCATCCGCTCTGGTGACGTGGGTCGCCAGTCACTACTCGCTGGCCGATTACCGCAAGATCGTCACGCCCGAATTCGTCGCGCCGATTACCGCGCTGCGCACGTGGGCGTTCACGTTCTGTTTTCTGAGCATCGGGTTGACCACTCGCCTGCGCGCGTTGTCGGCCACCGGCCTGAAGCCGTTCCTGGCCTTCACGGCGGGCGTGGTCGTCAATATCGCCATCGGCTACGCGCTGTCCGCGCACGTGTTCGCACCGTACTGGAATAGCTTGGGACAGGGCTCGTAATGAGCGAGGCTGTCCGCATTGCCGGCACGGCCCACGCACGCGGAGACGCGTGCGTGCCGCGCTGTGCAAGCTGCCGGTATCGCGCCGAGGATCGGCATTCACTGGAGCAGAGCATTCCGGGCCTCACCGTGTTCAGTTCCGGGTTCGGCGCGAGCGTGGCGGACAGCCGGCTTTGCCGTCTGCACGACCAGCTCGTTTCGCCTGATGACGTCTGCGCGCAGTTCGAGCCGATCACGCACTTCTGACGCGCGCGTCGACATCGCCGCTGGTTGAACCGGGCGGCGCACATTCACTGTTCGCTGCATTAATCGAGAGCTCGATCGAGACCTCAATCGGGATCGGGACCGGCATCGCTATGGCCATGGCGAGCCGCCGGATTCAACCGTTCAATCGTTCGCCGCTGCCCGCACATCGCCTGCCGAGGCGCGTGAGGCCGGACGCGCACGTCCATCCGCGGCCGTGCGTTTGCCCGAACCACCCGTCGCGCCACGGATGAACAGCACCGCGCACATCGCACACATCGCCCAGATGCCCAGTATGACCAACCACTTTTCCATTTCACCAGTCCTCTAAAACCCCGTACCGCTTTTTATGTGCGTGCCTTGAGGCCGCCGCCACCCATGTTCTGTATAACGGCGCGCAGAGCAATCTGATAAGGGTAAAAGCGAAAAGAATCACGCTAGGGAAAGTACCAATCGCAACCGCGCTTGCCACGTGCGGCGCCATTCGGCGCAAACCCCCGCCATATAAGGCTTCTACGAAGGTGCAACCATGCGCGATGCATGGTTGCACCTTTTTATTGGGAGGCGTACGATTCGCTCAACTTTTAGTCTCTCGCCAGCGATGTCGTCTGGTATCCGAAGAAGGAAACATGGCTAGCACCACCCTCGGCGTCAAGGTCGACGACCTCCTGCGTTCCCGGCTGAAAGATGCCGCTACTCGCCTCGAACGCACTCCGCACTGGCTGATCAAGCAGGCGATCTTCGCATACCTCGAAAAGATCGAACACGGCCAATTACCCCCAGAATTGTCAGGCCACACGGGCTCGGCCGATCTGGCTGACGGCGCTGCGGTTGAGCACGACGAAGACAGCGCGTCGCATCCGTTCCTCGAATTCGCGCAGAACGTGCAACCGCAATCGGTGCTGCGCGCGGCGATCACCGCCGCGTATCGCCGTCCCGAACCGGAATGCGTGCCGTTCCTGCTCGGTCAGGCGCGTCTGCCGGCCAATCTCGCGGGCGATGTGCAGGCCATGGCCGGCAAGCTGGTCGAAACGCTGCGCACGAAGAGCAAGGGCGGTGGCGTCGAAGGGCTGATCCACGAATTCTCGTTGTCGAGCCAGGAAGGCGTGGCGCTGATGTGCCTCGCCGAAGCACTGCTGCGCATTCCCGATCGCGCCACGCGCGACGCGCTGATCCGCGACAAGATCAGCAAGGGCGACTGGAAATCGCACGTCGGCCAGGCGCCGTCGCTGTTCGTCAATGCCGCGACGTGGGGCTTGATGATCACCGGCAAGCTGGTGGGGACCAACAGCGAGGCGAGCCTCTCGTCGGCGCTCACGCGTCTGATCGGTAAGGGCGGCGAGCCGCTGATCCGCAAGGGCGTCGACATGGCGATGCGCCTGATGGGCGAGCAGTTCGTCACCGGCGAGAACATCTCCGAAGCGCTGGCCAACAGCCGCAAATACGAAGCGCGCGGCTTCCGCTACTCGTACGACATGCTCGGCGAAGCGGCTACCACCGAAGCCGACGCGCAACGCTACTACGCGTCGTACGAACAGGCGATCCACGCGATCGGCAAGGCCGCCGGCGGCCGCGGCATTTACGAAGGCCCGGGTATCTCGATCAAGCTATCGGCGCTGCATGCACGCTATTCACGTTCGCAGCAGGAACGCACGATGAGCGAACTGCTGCCGCGCGTGCGCTCGCTGGCGATCCTCGCGCGCCGCTACGATATCGGCTTGAACATCGACGCGGAAGAAGCCGACCGCCTCGAAATCTCGCTCGATCTGCTCGAAGCGCTGTGCTTCGATCCGGAACTGGCCGGCTGGAACGGCATCGGTTTCGTGGTGCAGGCGTACCAGAAGCGCTGCCCGTTCGTGATCGAATACCTGATCGATCTGGCGCGCCGCAGCCGTCACCGCATCATGGTTCGCCTCGTGAAGGGCGCGTACTGGGATACCGAAATCAAGCGTGCCCAAGTGGACGGTCTGGAAGGCTATCCGGTCTACACGCGCAAGATCTACACAGACGTGTCGTACCTGGCCTGCGCGAAAAAACTGCTCGGCGCGCCGGACGCTGTCTATCCGCAGTTCGCCACGCACAACGCGCACACGCTGTCGGCGATCTATTACCTCGCGGGCAACAACTACTACCCTGGCCAGTACGAGTTCCAGTGTCTGCACGGCATGGGCGAACCGCTGTACGAGGAAGTCACCGGCCGCGACAAGCTGAACCGTCCGTGCCGCGTGTATGCCCCCGTCGGCACGCATGAAACGCTGCTCGCATACCTCGTGCGCCGTCTGCTGGAAAACGGCGCGAACACCTCGTTCGTGAACCGCATCGCCGATGAAAGCGTCGCGATCAAGGAGCTGATCGCCGATCCGGTCGACGAAGCGTCGAAGATCGTGCCGCTCGGCGCGCCGCACGCGAAGATTCCGCTGCCGCGCAATCTGTTTGGTGCCGAGCGTCTCAATTCGATGGGTCTCGATCTGTCGAACGAGCACCGTCTGGCCTCGCTGTCGTCGGCCTTGCTGGCGAGCGCGCATCACCCGTGGCGCGCCGCGCCGATGCTGGAAGACAACGAGATCGCCGTGGGCGTTGCGCGCGATGTGCGCAACCCGGCCGATCATCGCGACCTCGTCGGCACGGTTGTCGAAGCGAAGTCGGAACACGTGAGCGCGGCATTGGCGCACGCGGTTGCCGCCGCGCCGATCTGGCAAGCCACACCGGTCGAAGCCCGCGCCGATTGCCTCGCGCGTGCCGCTGATCTGCTCGAAGCGCAGATGCACACGCTGATGGGTCTCGTCGTGCGGGAAGCCGGCAAGTCGCTGGCGAACGCGGTTGCGGAAATCCGCGAAGCGATCGATTTCCTGCGCTACTACTCGACGCAGATCCGCAACGAATTCTCCAACGACACGCACCGCCCGCTCGGTCCGGTGGTGTGTATCAGCCCGTGGAACTTCCCGCTGGCGATTTTCATGGGCCAGGTAGCGGCGGCTTTGGCGGCCGGTAATACCGTGCTTGCGAAGCCGGCGGAACAAACCCCGCTGATCGCCGCGCAAGCTGTGCGCATTCTGCGCGAAGCCGGCGTGCCGGCGGGCGCCGTGCAACTGCTGCCGGGCGACGGCGAAACGGTCGGCGCCGCGTTGGTGGCCGATCCGCGCACCCGCGCGGTGATGTTCACCGGTTCGACCGAAGTCGCGCGTCTGATCAACAGGACGCTCTCGAACCGCCTCGATCCGGAGGGCAAGCCGATTCCGCTGATCGCCGAAACCGGCGGTCAGAACGCGATGATCGTCGATTCGTCGGCGCTCGCTGAGCAGGTGGTCGCGGACGTGCTGCAGTCGTCGTTCGATTCCGCCGGTCAACGGTGTTCCGCGTTGCGCGTTCTTTGTCTGCAGGAAGATGTGGCGGACCGCACGCTGGAAATGCTGACGGGCGCAATGCGCGAACTGTCGGTGGGCAATCCGGATCGTCTGTCGATCGACGTCGGCCCGGTGATCGATCTCGATGCAAAACGCGGTATCGACGCGCACGTCGCGGCGATGCGTGAGAAAGGCCGCAAGGTCGAGCAACTGCCGATGCCGGAAGGCGGCGCACAAGGCACGTTTGTTCCGCCGACGCTGATCGAACTCGACAGCATCGACGAATTGAAGCGTGAAGTGTTCGGCCCGGTGCTGCACGTGGTGCGCTACCGCCGCAGCCAACTGGATAAGCTGCTCGAGCAGATCCGTGCAACGGGCTACGGCCTCACGCTCGGTATCCACACGCGGATCGACGAAACCATTGCTCACGTGATCAGCAGCGCGCATGTCGGCAACATCTACGTGAACCGCAATGTGATCGGTGCGGTAGTGGGAGTTCAGCCGTTCGGCGGCGAAGGTTTGTCGGGCACGGGTCCGAAAGCAGGGGGTGCGCTGTATCTGCAACGTCTGCTGGCGACGCGTCCGGCAGGCTTGCCGAAGTCGCTAGCGCAGTCGTTGATCGCCGACGTACCGCAAGCCGGCCCGAACGGGGATAATCGCGGCGACAATCCGTCCGCGGCGCTGGCGGCGCTGCGCGACTGGCTGATCGACGAACAACAGCCAGTGCTGGCCGCGCGCTGCGACGGTTATCTGTCGCATGTGCCGGCGGGTGCGACTGCGGTATTGTCTGGGCCCACGGGTGAGCGCAACACGTACACGCTGGGCGCACGCGGCACGGTGCTGTGCATCGCCTCGACGGCAAGCGGCGCACGCGTGCAGTTTGCCGCAGCGCTGGCTACGGGAAATCGCGCGTTGTTCGAGGGCGCGGCTGGTGAACAATTGGTATCGCAATTGCCCGCCGCGTTGAAGTCCTACGCAAGCGTGAAGAAGAGTGCCGATACGCCGTTCGACGCAGTGCTGTTCGAAGGCGATAGCGACGAACTGCTGGCGCTGGTGAAGGAAGTCGCGAAACGTCCGGGGCCGATCGTTTCGGTGCAAGGCGTCGCGGCGCGCGCGCTGGAAAGCGGCGATGAAGACTACGCGCTCGAGCGTCTGTTGACGGAGCGCTCGGTCAGTGTGAATACGGCAGCAGCAGGCGGTAATGCAAATTTGATGACGATCGGTTGAGCGAACCTCATTGATCCCTTCAATAGAACGGAAGCGGTACGGCGACCCCGAAAAACCGCTCCATCCACACCTGGTACCAAGGAGAAGCTATGCAACACAAGATGAAACAGCTGGCAGGCGCAGCACTGGTTGCGGCAATGTCGCTGGCGGGGACGGCCAACGCTCAATCGACTGAAGACGTGAAGATCGGCTTTGCCGGTCCGATGACGGGCGCACAGGCGCACTACGGCAAAGACTTCCAGAACGGCATCACGCTGGCTGTGGAAGACATGAACGCCACCAAGCCGGTGATCGGCGGCAAGCAGGTTCGTTTCGTGCTGGATTCGGCCGACGACCAGGCTGACCCGCGCACCGGCACGACCGTTGCACAGAAGCTGGTGGATGACGGCATCAAGGGCATGCTCGGCCACTTCAACTCGGGCACCACGATTCCGGCTTCGCGCATTTACGCGAACGCGGGCATCCCCGAAATCGCCATGGCGACGGCACCTGAGTACACGCAGCAAGGCTTCAAGACCACGTTCCGCATGATGACGTCCGACACGCAGCAAGGTTCGGTCGCCGGCACGTTCGCGGTGAAGACCCTGGGCGTGAAGAAGATCGCGATCGTCGACGATCGCACGGCTTACGGCCAAGGTCTGGCTGATCAGTTCGAGAAGGCAGCGAAGGCTGCGGGCGGCACGATCGTCGATCGTGAATACACGAACGACAAGGCTGTCGACTTCAAGTCGATCCTGACCAAGCTGAAGTCAGTGCAACCGGACCTGATCTATTACGGCGGCGCGGATTCGCAAGCGGCACCGATGGTCAAGCAGATGAAGCAACTGGGCATCAAGGCGCCGCTGATGGGCGGCGAAATGGTCCACACGCCGACCTTCATCCAGATCGCGGGTGAAGCAGCGAACGGCACGGTGGCATCGCTCGCCGGCCTGCCGCTGGAAGAAATGCCGGGTGGCAAGGACTACGTCGCGAAGTACAAGAAGCGCTTCAACGAAGACGTGCAAACGTACTCGCCGTACGCTTACGACGGCGCAATGGCAATGTTCGACGCAATGAAGAAGGCTAACTCGACCGATCCGGCCAAGTATCTGCCGCTGCTCGCGAAGACCTCGATGCCGGCAGTGACGGCAGCGAACCTCGCGTACGACACCAAGGGCGACCTGAAGAACGGCGGCATCACGCTGTACAAGGTTGTCGACGGCAAGTGGACGACGCTGCAAAGCGTGGGCGGTAAGTAAGCGGTCCCACGCGTCCCGGTCCGGCGGGCGCTGCCTGGAATGTGAAGTGAGATTCCGGGCGCGCTGCGCCAGTTATAAAAAAAGCCCCGCGGGTTCTGCCCGCGGGGCTTTTTTATTGTGCCGCGCACGGCACCTTTTCGCGTTCCTATTTCTCATTTGCCGGTTCCGGAATATTCCTGATTAAACCTCGCGTCTTAATAGGCCGATTGCCAATTATCAATTGACCCGCATCCATTCAGAGTCAATCCAGACGGGGCTGTTATGGTGATTGGGTTCGATGTCGATTGAACTCTGTATTGACCGGCCACTGAATAAAATGTTTTTCCTGCGGCGGCAATGCGGATTAATTATTCTAATAAGGAAACTATGTTTGCTATTGAAGAAGCGGTTTTTTCGACGGACGTAATCGGCGATACGCAGGAAGAATTGAAGGCGAGAATTTCGGTGCATCCTTTCCTTGCCGCGTGCCGTGCTGGAACGATCGGCCGGCCGCGACTCAATCGGCTGCTGACTCAACATGCGAAGTACGGCGAGCACTTCACCCGCTTCCTCTCCGCGCTGATGGCGAACCTCCGCTCGGGCGACGACTGCTTGCGGCTCGCAGGCAACCTGCTGGAGGAAATCGGCCTCGCGGAAGACAGTCCCACGCCGCACTCGAAGCTGTACCGTGAAATGCTCGCCGATCTCGGCGTGAATCCGGCGAACGAACCCGTTTATCCGGAGACGCAGGGTCTGATCGACACCATGTACATGCTGTGCCGCCAGACCGACCCGGCGAATGGTTTGGGCGCGCTGTGCCTGGGGGCGGAAGCGATCGTTCCGGTGTTCTATGCCGATATCGTCGAGGGTTTCGTGCAGGCCGGCGTGCCGCGTGAGCGACTCGGGTTTTTCACGCTTCACATCGAGTGTGACGACGGCCATGCCGACACCATGCGCGACATCATGGCGCGTATGGTTGCCGACGATCCGGCGTCGGTGGTCACGATGGTCAGCGCGGGCGAGGCGGCACTCAATGCGCGTCTACGGCTGTTCGATCGTCTGATGGCCGGAGGCGCGCAATGAACGAGCGGGGCCGCTTCAGTTCAGTCGATTTCCCGCGTGTGCCGGCGGTACTCGAAGCACAGGTGCCGGACAAGGTCGTGCATCGCAACGTGCTTGGCGGCAACGATGCGGCGTTTTCAGCGGAACGGCAGCATCCCGTTGCGCTGGTGGACTTGCCGTCGCATGTGTTGAGCATGACCATCGGCGGACTCAAGCCGGGACAGACGTCGCGCTTGCATCGGCACAATTACGAAACGCTGATTTACGTCACTGCGGGCCGTGGCTGGTCGCGCATCGGCTCGCAACGCGTCGAGTGGCAGGCCGGCGACGCGCTGTATGTGCCCGTGTGGGCGTGGCATCAGCACGGCAATACGGGCGACCAGGATGCGACGTATGTGGCGTGTGAAAACGCGCCGCTGCTGCAGAGTTTCGGTGTCGCTTTGCGCGAGGAAGCCGATGCTGAAGAGAGGCGTTAAAGAGGAGATGTCGCCTGTGTGAAGAATGCCGAGGTGACCTGTGCGGCAGCGGCTGTGCCGCACAAAACGATGGAAACGCGCTGTTGCCGCAATGGCATCGGCGCGCATTCCTTTGGGCCATCGGCGCGAGTCTACGAATCCGACGCGCGCAGTTTCCTCCCCTGCTCGCGAATCTGTTCTAACGTCGCGCCCGGCGTACTCGCCTCCTGCGGCATGCGGATCTCGATCACTGCCGCGCGGTTTGCTTCCATCGCGCGCTGGAGTGCCGGCAGAAAATCCTCGGTCCGCTCCACTGTCTCGCCGTGCGCGCCGAACGATTTTGCAAATGCCGCAAAGTCAGGATTCGTGAGACCGGTGCCGTGTACGCGGTTCGGATAATGCCGCTCCTGATGCATCCGGATCGTGCCGAAGTGGTTGTTGTTCACCACGATGAAGATCACGTGCAGATCGTATTGCATCGCCGTCGCAAGTTCTTGCGCCGCCATCATGAAACAACCGTCGCCGGCTAATGCGACTACCGCGCGTTGCGGATAAAGCGATTTCGCCGCGATCGCCGCCGGCACGCCGTAACCCATCGCACCGCTGGTCGGTGCTAGCTGCGAGCGGAAATGCCGATACGAAAAATGCCGATGCAACCACGTTGCGTAGTTGCCCGCACCGTTGGTGAGGATCGCGTCTTCCGGCAGATGCGCGCGCAACTGCTGGATCACTTCACCCATCTGTACATCGCCAGGAATCTGACGTGGTTTGCGCCAGTCGAGATACGCACGATGGGCTTCTTCTGCGGCGCCGCTCCATGCGGGTTTCTCGGTGGATGGTTTTAGCGCGGCAAGCAATGCCGCAAGTTCCGGCATGCCGGAGACGATCGGCAAGTCCGCGGCATAGACCCGGCCCAATTCCTCGGCGCCCTGATGCACATGCACCAGCGTCTGCTTCGTTTTCGGAATGTCGAGCAGCGTGTAGCCATTCGTGGTTGCTTCGCCCAAACGCGGGCCGAGCGTGAGCAGCAGGTCCGCGTCGCGGATGCGTTGAGCAAGCGCCGGATTGATACCAAGGCCGACATCGCCCGCATAGTTCGGATGCTCGTTGTCGAGCGTGTCCTGGAAGCGGAACGCGAGGCCAATCGGCAATTGCCAATTCTCGACGAAGCGCCGCAGGTCGGCACATGCGTCCGGCGTCCAACCGCTGCCGCCGGCAATGACCATCGGCCGTTGCGCGACTTCCAGCAAGCGACGCAACTCGTCCATCTGAGCCGCGGACGGCGAGGCCGCCACGCGCTTGTATCTGGGCGCGCCAGCCACCGCTTCGCATGCGTCGCTCAACACATCTTCCGGCAACGACAACACGACTGGACCCGGGCGCCCCGACGTCGCCGTGTGAAACGCATGGCTCAGATATTCGGGAATGCGCTTCGGATCGTCGATTTGCGCGACCCATTTGGCCATTTGCCCAAACATGCGCCGATAGTCGATTTCCTGGAAGGCCTCGCGGTCGAGATGTTCGCGCGCGCATTGGCCGATCAGCAGGATCATCGGCGTGGAGTCCTGAAACGCGGTGTGCACGCCAATCGATGCATGCGTCGCGCCCGGTCCGCGCGTGACGATCGCGACGCCGGGGCGTCCGGTCAACTTGCCGACTGCTTCGGCCATGTTCGCGGCCGCCGCTTCGTGCCGGCAGACGATGGTCTGGATGTGATCTGTTTCGTCGTGCAGCGAATCGAGCACGGCGAGAAAGCTCTCGCCGGGGACGCAAAAAACACGCTCGACGCCATGCGTCAGCAAGGCGTCGACGACGAGACGCGCACCAGTGGTTTGGGTAGTGGAAGAAGATTCAGAAGCAAGCGGCATTGCGATGAAGCCTCCAGGCGTGACGATGGGTGCGATCAGTGCAGGCGGGTGCTTGCCGCATCGGGTTGTCTATCAACGCCGATGGGCGCACCGACAGCTTACGCCGAGCGCGTGTCCGATGTCACGGCGCAGCGCAACCGCATGCCCCGCTGCCTCAACACTCCACAATATTCACCGCCAGCCCACCGCGCGACGTTTCCTTGTACTTCGTCTTCATATCGGCGCCAGTCTGCATCATCGTCTTGATGACCGAGTCCAGCGACACGTAATGGGTGCCGTCACCGCGCAGTGCCATGCGTGCGGCATTCACGGCTTTCACCGAGCCCATCGCATTGCGCTCGATACACGGAATCTGCACCATGCCGCCGACCGGATCGCACGTCAGCCCGAGGTTATGCTCCATGCCGATTTCGGCCGCATTCTCGACTTGCTCCGGCGTCCCGCCCATCACTGCTGCGAGCCCGCCGGCGGCCATCGAACAGGCCACGCCCACTTCGCCCTGGCAGCCTACTTCCGCGCCGGAAATCGACGCGTTCAGCTTGTACAGAATGCCGATTGCCGCCGCCGTCATCAGGAAGTCGACCACGCCCTGCTCGTTCGAACCCGGCATGAAGCGCGTGTAGTAATGCAGTACCGCCGGAATGATGCCGGCCGCGCCGTTGGTCGGCGCCGTCACCACGCGGCCACCGGCAGCGTTTTCTTCATTCACGGCGATGGCGTAGAGATTGATCCAGTCGACCATCGACAGCGGATCGCGCAGCGCCAGTTCAGGATGACCCGCCAACGCGCGATACAACTGCGGCGCCCGGCGCTTGACCTGGAACGGACCGGGCAAGTTGCCGTCCGCATCCGGATTGTTGATGCCGCAACCACGCGACACGCACGACTGCATCACGCCCCAGATTTTCAGCAGGCCCGCCCGCGTCTCCTCTTCCGTATGCCAGACGCGCTCGTTGTCCCACATCAATTGCGCGATGCTCTTGCCGGTCGATTTGCATAACGCGAGCAGTTCGTTGCCGCTACGGAACGAATGCGGCAACTGTTCGACGGCGCTCAGCACCTTCGTGTTCGGCGCGCCTGCCGTCACCACAAAACCACCGCCCACCGACAAATACGTCGATTTGCGCAGCGTCTCGCCCTGCACATCGAACGCACGCAGTTTCAGGCCGTTCGGATGCTCGGCCAGTGCCTGGCGATAAAACGAAATGTGATCTTTTTGTACGAACGGCACCTCGTGCGTGCCGAGCAAGGCCAGCTTGCGCGAGTTCTTCACCGCTTCCAGCCGTTGCGCGATGGTGTCGGGATCGACTGTGTCGGGGGCGTCGCCCATCAGGCCAAGCATCACGCCGCGATCGGTGCCGTGCCCCTTGCCGGTCGCGCCGAGCGATCCGTACAGGTCCACCTTCACAGAGGCAGTCGCAGCCAGCAGCCCGTCGCGTTCGAGCCCTTGCGCGAACATCAGCGCCGCACGCATCGGCCCGACCGTATGCGAACTGGACGGACCAATGCCGATTTTGAAGAGATCAAACACGCTGACTGCCATTTACTGCTCCTGCTGATAAAAGTAAGTTTAGCGCGCCGGCAGCGGTAAGCACACGGCGAGCCACGCGGGCGGCGTCGGTGCGAGCTGCAGCGCGATCGGCGTATAGCGTCCGTCCAGACGCGCCGCCAGGTGATACAGCTCCGTCGCGTTTTTCGGATCCCATTGACCCGAATAGCCGGGCAAACCGGCTTCGCGACGTTTGGCATCGAACGCAACGCTCGAATGCACGAATTCTTCATGCGTCTTGCTGCCGTCCGCATACGGCGTGAGCCAGTTCAGCGCGGCGGCCAGCGACGCGCCATTCGCCCCCTTCTCCGGCAACCAGTTGCGGTTGTGGCGGCGCGCGGCAAGTGCGGCGGTCACGAGCGGCTGCAGGTCGTATGTGACGTAGTGCAGTGCATCGCGCTCGGCGAAGTCCACGGTTGAACCGTCCGGTGCGATGTTGTCGCCGATATGCTCGTCGAACAGGCGCTGCGCCGCGTTGATCATCTTGCGGTTGTCCAGCGTGAACGCGGCCATCGCAATCAGTTTGACCCGGTGGCTTTGCCAGTTATTCCGGAACGTGCCCTTGAGCGGCCGCGGCTGCGCGTCGATTTGCGCGATGTAGCCGCTCGCAAACTTCGTCAGGAACGCCATCGATGCATTGCGTGTTTTCACCGGCAACGCGCTTGCGGTCATGTCGTAGGCGAGGATCAGGCCTTCGAAATGGGTTTCGTCGATCGGATTGAAACTGGGTTGATACGTCGTGACCCACGCATACAGCAAGCGGTCGACCAGTTTCAGATAACGGTCGTCACTGGTCGCACGCCAGGCGAGCGCGGCGTCGCGCAGCAGATCCAGATCCTTCTCCGCCTCGACGCTTTGATCGTAGATGCCCTCGTGCGGCAGCGTGCCTTCGGTATGCAGTTTCGCCACCGCATGCGGCGGCTCGTTCAGATGCGCCTGCACATTGCTCACCAGCGCTTTGACGCCCGGATCGGCATTCGTGCGCTCGCTGGTTTGCAGCGCGGGGGCTGCACAAAAATTCATCGCGGCCTGCGCCTGCCGCAGCGGCAGCAGCACCGCCGCGCTCGCCAGCAGCAAGGTGCAAGCCTGTTGCCATGTCTGGGCTCGCGTTGCTTCGGTCCGGCTTTGCATCAATCGCACCTTTCGCGCCATGCGAAACTCCTCGTTAGGCTGATTCGGTGTGAGATGTTAGCCGTTTGCGGACCCAAGCGACAGAACCGCGCAACGCCTGCTTACAACCTTCAGGGCGATGCGCGGTTAGCGGACACGCTTACTCGTAGTCGGCGATCGGCACGCAGGAGCAGAACAGATTGCGGTCGCCATACACGTTGTCCGCCCGGCCGACCGGCGGCCAGTACTTCTTCGCGATCAGTGTGGGCAGCGGATAGGCAGCGGTTTCACGCGCATACGCGTGCTTCCATTCGTTTGCGATGACCACCGCTGCGGTGTGCGGCGCATGCTTGAGCGGATTGTCTTCGCGGTCCGAGCGGCCTTCTTCGACGGCGCGAATTTCGTCGCGGATCGCGATCATCGCTTCGATGAAGCGGTCCAGTTCTTCCTTCGATTCCGATTCGGTCGGCTCGACCATCAGCGTGCCTGGCACCGGGAAGCTCATGGTCGGTGCGTGGAAGCCGTAGTCGGCGAGACGCTTGGCGACGTCGTCGACGGTGATGCCACTGGTTTCCTTGATCGGACGCAGATCGAGAATGCACTCGTGCGCGACCAGTC
This sequence comes from Paraburkholderia agricolaris, assembly GCF_009455635.1. NCBI lineage: Bacteria > Pseudomonadati > Pseudomonadota > Betaproteobacteria > Burkholderiales > Burkholderiaceae > Paraburkholderia > Paraburkholderia agricolaris. The sequence goes on along the minus strand of NZ_QPER01000001.1, from coordinate 4,694,226 downwards.
CGCCCGGGCCCGAATACAGCACCGGATAATGCGGCGCGAGTTTATTCGCGACGTAGTTGGCGTTCAGGATCGCGGTTTCGGTGGCTGCGGTGAGGTTCTTCGCGCCCATCATCGCGATGTACATCCACGAAATCGGCAGGATCGATGCGGAACCGTACGGTGCACCCGACACCGCGCCGATACCGTTCGGCGCGCGCTCGTAGCCCGTCGCAATCTGGTTCGGCAGGAATTGCGCGAGATGCGCGCCGACCGCGACCGGACCGACGCCCGGTCCGCCGCCGCCGTGCGGAATACAGAAGGTCTTGTGCAGGTTCAGGTGCGAGACGTCGCCGCCGAACTGGCCCGGCGCGCACAGGCCGACCATCGCGTTCATGTTCGCGCCATCCACATACACCTGGCCGCCGTGCGCATGCACGATCTCGCAGATTTCGCGGACGTTCGCCTCGAACACGCCGTGCGTGGACGGATACGTGATCATGATCGCCGCGAGCTTCTCAGCGTGTTGATCGGCTTTCTTCTTCAGGTCTTCGATATCGACGTTGCCTTGCGCGTCGCAAGCCACCACGACCACTTGCATGCCGGCCATTTGTGCCGACGCCGGGTTCGTGCCGTGCGCCGAAGCGGGAATCAGGCAAACGTTGCGATGCGCTTCGCCGCGCGATGCGTGGTATGCATGGATGATCAGCAGACCCGCGTACTCGCCTTGCGAGCCGGCATTCGGTTGCAGCGACACGGCGGCGTAACCCGTTGCCGCAACCAGCATTTCTTCGAGCTGGTCGATCATTTCGCGGTAGCCGACGGTTTGCTCGGCCGGTGCGAACGGATGGATCTGGCCGAATTCGGGCCACGTGACCGGCAGCATTTCCGAGGTCGCATTCAGCTTCATCGTGCACGAGCCGAGCGGAATCATCGAGCGGTCGAGCGCGAGATCCTTGTCCGACAGGCTGCGCAGATAGCGCAGCATTTCCGTTTCAGAATGATGACGGTTGAACACGTGGTGCGTGAGGTACGCGCTGGTGCGTTCCAGCGCGGCCGGCACCGACGCGGTGTTCGACGCGGCGATCGCTGCGTCGAGCGCATCGACTTGCGGCACGTCTTTCGCGCCCGCGGCTTCCGCGAACGCGGCGAGCAGATCGGCCAGATCATGGCGCGTCGTGGTTTCGTCGACCGACAGGCCGACTTGCGTGTCGCTCACGCGGCGCAGGTTGATGCGCCGGGCTTTGGCGGCGTCGTGCAGCGCCTGGGTACGCGCGCCGCTTTCGAACGTCAGCGTGTCGAAGAAGGTTTCGTTGACCAGCGGGTAGCCGAGTTGCTTCGCGCCTTCGGCGAGCAGCGCAGCGATACGGTTCACTCGCAGTGCGATCGTTTTCAGACCGTGCGGTCCGTGATAAACCGCGTACATGCTGGCCATGATCGCGAGCAGCGCTTGCGCGGTGCACACGTTCGAGGTCGCTTTTTCGCGGCGGATATGTTGTTCACGCGTTTGCAGCGCGAGACGCAATGCCGGATTGCCTTGCGCGTCGACCGTCACGCCGACGAGACGGCCCGGCATCTGGCGCTTGAATTCGTCGCGTACGGCGAGGTAAGCCGCGTGCGGGCCGCCGAAACCGACCGGCACGCCGAAACGCTGCGTGTTGCCGACGGCCACGTCCGCGCCCCATTCACCCGGCGGCGTCAGAACGGTCAGTGCGAGCAGATCGGCGGCGACCACCACGTGGCCGCCCGCTGCGTGGATCGCGTCAGCGAGTGCGCGGTAGTCGCGCACGTCGCCGTTGACACCCGGATATTGCAGCAGCACGCCGAACGCATTCGCGTTTGCGGCGTCCGCGGCCGGGCCCACTTTCACTTCGATGCCGACCGGCGTGGCGCGCGTTTTCACCACTTCGATGGTTTGCGGCAGCACGTCGTCGGCGACATAAAACACATTCGACTTCGGCTTGCCGACGCGTTGCAGCAGCGTCATCGCTTCGGCAGCGGCGGTGGCTTCGTCGAGCAGCGACGCGTTCGAAATCGCCAGACCCGTCAGGTCGACGATCATCTGCTGGAAGTTCAGCAGCGCTTCCAGACGGCCCTGCGAGATTTCCGGCTGATACGGCGTGTACGCGGTGTACCACGCCGGATTTTCGAGCACATTACGCAGGATCACCGCCGGCGTGTGCGCGTTGTAATAGCCTTGCCCGATGTACGAGCGGAACACCTGGTTCTTGTCCGCGAGTTCGCGCAGCGCGGCGAGCGCTTCCGCTTCGCTCTTCGGTTGCACGAAGGGGCCGAGCGGCAGCGTTTCGGCCCGGCGGATCGTCTTCGGAATGACGGCGTCGATCAGCGCGGCGCGCGACGCGAAGCCGAGGGCTTCAAGCATCGCCTGCTGGTCGGCCGAATCCGGGCCGATGTGCCGTTCTGCGAAGGCGTCATGCACTTCGAGCGCGGCGAGCGAGAGAGGAGTGCGGTTCATCAGACGATCCGGATGTTCGAGCTTCATGAGGTGTTCCTGCCGGTGCGGGCGTCCGTTCGATGGTTGAATCGGACGCGCCGCGCCTGTCGGGTTTAAACGTAATGGTGCAACGTACGGTGAATCAGGCGCCGATCGACTTCGAGTAAGCGTCCGCGTCAATCAGGCGGTCCAGCGATGCGCCCGCAGCCGGCTTGATCTTGAAGAGCCAGTTTTCGTACGGCGCGCTGTTGACGCCGTCCGGCGTATCGGCAACAGCCGGGTTCGCCTCGATGATCTCGCCCGCGACCGGAGCGTAGATATCGGAAGCGGCTTTCACCGACTCGATCACGGCGACGGTGTCGCCCGCGTCGACGGTCTTGCCCAGTTCCTGGACTTCGAAGAAGACGATGTCGCCGAGCGCTTCCTGCGCGTGGTCGGTGATGCCGACCGTCAGCGTGCCGTCCGCTTCGGTGCGGACCCACTCGTGCGATTCGGTGTATTTCAGATCGGCCGGGATGCTCATCGGATGCTCCTATGCGGTGTGATTTGGTAGTGTTTCAAAGTGGTGACGCACGCGCCGGCTGCTTAAACTGCGAGCACCTTGCCGTTGCGCACGAACGGCAGTTTTACCACGCTTGCAGGGACGTTTTTGTCACGAATCTGGACGTGAACGGTGTCGCCCGGCTGCACGCCTTTCGGCACGCGCGCAAAAGCGATCGATTCCTGCATGGTGGGGGAAAAAGTGCCGCTGGTGATTTCGCCTTCGCCTTGGGGCGTGACGACTTGCTGATGAGCACGCAGCACGCCTGCCGCCTTGCCGTTTTCCTTCAGCAGGATCAGACCGACGAACGCGGCTTGCGAGCCGTTGGCTTCGAGCTTGCCCTTGCCGATGAAGTCGCGCGGCGAGCTCAGATCGACGGTCCAGGCGAGGCCGGCGTCGAGCGGCGAGACGTTGTCGTCCATGTCCTGGCCGTACAGGTTCATGCCGGCTTCGAGGCGCAGCGTGTCTCGTGCGCCAAGACCTGCGGGGCGCACGCCTTGTGCCTGCAGCGCGTTCCACAACGCTGCGACGTGGTCCGCCGGGACGATGATTTCAAAGCCGTCTTCGCCGGTGTAGCCGGTGCGGGCGACGGTGAGTTCGCCGAACGGCGTAGCGTCGACGCGCGCGGCGTTGAAGGGTTTCAGGTTTTCCGTGGCGGCGCGCGCGGCCGGTATGGTTTGCCAGACTTTTTCGCGGGCGTTCGGGCCTTGCACGGCGACGATCGCGTAGTCGCGGCGCGGCGTGATGGTCAGGCCAAAGCCGCCTTCGGCGTTGAGCTGGCCGAACCACGCAATGTCTTTATCGGCGGTGCCGGCGTTGACGACCACGCGGAAGTGATCTTCGCCGAAGTAATAAACGATCAGATCGTCGATCACGCCGCCGTTCGGGTTCAGCAGACAGGAGTAGAGCGCGCGGCCCGGCGTTTGCAGCTTGGCGACGTTGTTGGCCAGCGCGTATTCGAAGAAGGCGCGTACACGCTCGCCAGTGAAATCGACGACGCACATGTGCGAGACGTCGAACATGCCGGCGTCGGTACGCACGGCGCGGTGTTCGTCGATCTGCGAGCCGTAATTGACAGGCATGTCCCAGCCGCCGAAATCGACCATGCGGGCGTTGAGCGCACGATGGGTGGCGTTGAGCGGGGTGTGTTTGAGTTCGGTCATGGGGCCTCAGGCGTCTCGCGAAACAAAAAAGGCCATGCGGCGCTACGCCTCGCGGCCTGCCGGCTGCGAGCGATTTGCGTTGCATGACCCCTCTGTCCTCGATACCTGAGAGATTGCGCTGCCGTGCGATGTGAAGCCGTGATCGCTACGGTGAAACGCGCGCCCCTTCGGTGGGCAGCTTGCCGGAATCTGCACCGCTATAAACGATGCAGACGGCTACTGCCGCTCTCCAGAGTGCGAAAAACCGATGCGTTGACGTTGCTATAACGCGGGTTTCTCGACGCGGCCGGTCCTTTTGCCTGAGAGTTTGTGGGTGTGCCCCTTCGGCGGTGCGGCCTGCGATTTTCTGCGGCCAGCACGCTCTCCCGACGCGTGCGGCGAATGTACGCGAGGGCCGGGGGCTTGTCAAATAAAGGCCCGCAACGGGCAAGGTGGGCGGCTCAGCGGGCTTGCTGAGGTCAAAAAAAGCGCGGGACGCAATGCCCGCGCTTCTTTGCTTCGGTGCCTGAACTGGCGCGATTATTCGCCGATTTATTCGCCGATGGCGTGTGCCGCGTTGTCCAGTTCCTGGTTCAACACGCGCTGTTCGTCGCCGGACAGACCGCCGCCGTGTTGCGCCGCCATATCGTGCGCTTCCTGGCGGATCACGTCGAGACGGTGGTGCAATGCGCCGCCTTGCGGGGGCGGGTAATAGCCTTGGTTGACGTGAGCGTCAATACGACGGCTCAGGTTGTCGATGCGGCCATTGACTTGATGGAGGCGCTCATCCGCAATCTGCTGCGGGTTGGGGCGCGGCGCCGGCGCGGGTTGCTGGGGCGCCACCACGCAGGCGGCGAGAGAGCTGAGCAATGCGCATGCTGCTACTGCGCGGGCGATACGGGGCATGGACTCTCCGGAAGTCGTTGTCGTTTTGTGTAGGTGCTACTGGGGTAGCAACGGATTGCCGGCGATTTACGCTGACCGCAAAGAGGGGGTTATTTGTAACGTTATGTTCCTTTCGGGATTGTCAGGAGTTTCGCGCCGGGCGGCGGCAGTGTTCGCGTGCCACCGCCGGACAATCCGAAAGGCAGGCAAGTGCCTTGTAAGTACCCTGTAACGTACGCAAAAAAAGTCAGCGAATACGTTCGAACGGCAGCCGGACTCCCTCTTCCGAACTCCGGGCGGCAAGCTCGATGATCGTCATCACGTCGACCGCGTCCTGAGCGCTGACAGGAAATTTCACGCCGTTCTGGATGGCATCCGCCAAAGCAATATAGAAGCCGACGTAATCCCCATTGCGCGTAGGCACCTCCCGCTCCACCTCCTGACCGCCTTCGAGCACGCGCAGCACGCCTGCCGCATTGCCGGCACCGAATCCTTCGTCGCCAGGCCGCAGGCCTGCTTTCAACTGATCTTCCTGCGTATCGAGGCCGTACTTCACGTAGCTTCCCTGCGTGCCGTGAATCGTAAATCTCGGCGCAGCCAGCGCAGTCAACGCGCTTGCATGCAATACCACCTCGAACTCACCGTATCCGAGTTGAATATGCACGTAGTCTGGCGCGCTGGCCTGGTCGCGGTGCGTGCGAACCGTCGCGAACACCGTCTGCGGCGCGCCGAACAACGCCAACGACTGATCGATCAGGTGCGGGCCGAGATCGAACAGCAAGCCGCCGCCGCGCGACGCTTCCTCGCGCCAACGCTGCTTGACTTCCGGCCGGAAACGGTCGAAATGCGATTCGTACTGCGTGATGCGCCCTAACTCCCTGTTGGCCAGCAGATCCCGGACGGTCAGAAAATCACCGTCCCAGCGGCGGTTATGAAAGGGCACGAAGCGCTTGCTGCGGGCGAGTGCGATGTTGGCGAGCGTGTGGGCATCCGCGGCGCTTAGCGTGACCGGCTTGTCCACCACCACGTGCTTGCCCGCTTCCAGCGTGCGGCGCGCCAGGTCGAAGTGCGTGTCATTGGGCGTCGCGATGACGATACAGTCGATTTCCTCGAGCGCCAGCAGGGCGTCGAGATCGGCCACCACCTTTGCGTGTGGGTAATCGGCCTGCGCGCGCTCGGGGTGACTCGTCGCGATGGCCGCGACGCTCGCCCGCCCGCAGTGTTCGATCACTGGCGCATGAAAGGTCGCGCCAGCAAAACCGTAACCCATCAATCCAATCTTCAGCGATGCGGACATGCGTGTCTTCCTGCAGAAACGGCGCGCCGTTTTGCCACCGCGGCGACGGCGCGCAACACTGTAATTGTGGCATGTCTCGAAGGCGGACTGTCAGCGTTGCCGCAGGCGCCTGTCAGGGATATCTGTCACCAGGTCGTACAAGCAAGGCCTTGGTATTGAGTGGGAGCCGCCATCGGGGCGCCGGACGCGGCGTGGGTTTTGCTCGTCCATTTCTGGTCTGCCACATTCATCCGCGTCATTTATCCGTGTTAACATCGCTCCTCTCGCGCGCAAGCGTGGCGAGCCGGAACCCCGCGGCACAAGCGGCGCTGGTCCAGCCGCCGGCCCCGCGCAGCATGCCCCCGGGCCTTCGGTCTCGCGATTCCGCACCTAAGCGCCCTCAACCGCATTACCCATCCACAGACGATGTCCGCAGGCCTGAACCCCGCTCAAAATGAAGCGGTCCGTTATCTTGACGGTCCGTGTCTCGTGCTCGCCGGCGCCGGCAGCGGCAAGACGCGCGTGATCACGCAGAAAATCGCGCACCTGATCGAGGCCAAGGGTTTCGAGCCGCGCCATATCGCCGCCGTCACGTTCACGAACAAGGCCGCGTTGGAAATGCGCGAGCGCGTGGGCAAGCTGCTCGAGGGCAAGACGCTCACCACGCCCGGCAAGGAAGGCCGCAAAGTGCCCGTCAACCAGTTGACGGTCTGTACCTTCCACTCGCTCGGCGTGCAGATTCTGCGGCAGGAAGCGGAACACGTCGGCTTGAAACCGCAGTTCTCGATCATGGATTCGGACGACTGCTTCGGCATGATTCAGGAGCAGGTCGGCTCGACGGACAAGGGCTTCATCCGCAAGATCCAGTCGATCATTTCGCTGTGGAAGAACGGCATGATCATGCCGGAGCAGGCGATCGCGATTGCCGCGAATGAAGATGAACATCAGGCGGCGATCGTCTACCGTAATTACGTGGCGACGCTGCACGCCTATCAGGCGGTCGATTTCGACGATCTGATCCGTCTACCCGCCGAACTCTTCGAGAAGAACGAGCAGGTGCGCGACCGCTGGCAGAACAAGCTGCGCTATCTGCTGATCGACGAGTATCAGGACACCAACGCGTGTCAGTACGAACTGGTGAAGCTGTTGGCCGGCAAGCGCGCGGCGTTCACGGCGGTCGGCGACGACGATCAGGCGATTTACGGCTGGCGCGGCGCGACGCTCGAAAACCTCGGTCAGCTCAGCAAGGATTTTCCAAAGCTGCATCTGATCAAGCTTGAGCAGAACTACCGTTCGACGGTGCGTATTCTCACCGCAGCGAACAACGTGATCGCGAACAACCCGAAGCTGTTCGAGAAGAAGCTGTGGTCCGAACACGGCATGGGCGACACGATCACCGTCACGCCTTGCAACGACGAAGAGCACGAAGCCGAGTCGGTGGTGTTTCGCCTGTCCGCGCACAAGTTCGAGCGGCGCGCGAATTTCCGCGACTACGCGATCCTGTATCGCGGCAACTTCCAGGCGCGCATCTTCGAACAGGTGCTGCGTCGCGAGCGGATTCCGTATGTGCTGTCGGGCGGGCAGTCGTTCTTCGACAAAGCTGAGATCAAGGATATCTGCGCGTATTTGCGCCTGATCGCCAACGCAAACGACGACCCCGCGTTCATCCGCGCGATCACCACGCCGCGCCGCGGTGTCGGCAATACGACACTCGAAGCGCTTGGCTCGTTTGCGGGTCAGGCAAAAGTGTCGCTATTCGAAGCGGTTTATATGGGCGGTATTGAAGCCCGCTTGTCGCCGCGTCAGATCGAACCGATGCGGGTGTTCTGCGACTTCATGCAGCGGCTCACCGACCGCGCCGAGAAGGATGCCGCCGGCCCGCTGCTCGACGAACTGATGGACGCGATCCACTACGAAGCCTATCTGTACGACGCGTTCGACGAGCGTCAGGCGCAGTCCAAGTGGCAGAACGTGCTCGAGTTCATGGAATGGCTGAAGCGCAAAGGCACCAAGGCCGAGCCCGAAGGTTCGGAGAAGAGCGAGGCCACGGGCTACGACACGGCCGACGGCCTCGGCGACACCGGCAAGAATCTGCTCGGCCTGATTCAGACCGTGGCGCTGATGTCGATGCTCGAAGGCCGCGAAGAAGATCCGGACGCGGTGCGGCTTTCGACCGTGCACGCGTCGAAAGGGCTGGAGTACCCGCACGTGTTTCTGGTGGGCGTCGAAGAAGGCATCATGCCGCACCGTGGCGGTCCCGATGACGAACCGATCGACGACGCGCGCATCGAGGAAGAGCGGCGTTTGATGTACGTCGCGATCACGCGGGCTCAGCGCAGTCTGCATCTGAACTGGTGCAAGAAGCGCAAGCGGGCGCGCGAAACCGTGGTGTGCGAGCCGTCGCGTTTCATCCCCGAGATGCTGCTCGACGATGCGCCGCCGCCGACGCCGGAAGAAGCGCCGATGTCGCCGAAAGACCGGCTCGCGAGTTTGAAGGCGCTGTTACAGAAGCCTTGAACGTAGCGGCGGATGCAAAACCGCTGTGAACGGCAGGTGCGTCGACCGGCACATAACCTGACCTCATCCAATCTGATCTGATCGCGCATCGAGCGCCTGGCGCGGCACGCGCCGAAGCAGCGCGGCGATGCCTCCGTACTGCGCCCGACCCGCACACTTAGCCCATATGAGGTTGTGACGTTTTTTGAGGGTTATACGACCTTTGAGCCATTGACGTCGCGTTCCATAATCTGCACACGAAATCAAGCCGGGACAAGCGCGATTGCGCTTTTAACCTTTGGTTTGATCAATCACGAAGCGGAGAAAGGAACATAAAGATGAGGCTTAAAAACAAGTCAGCTTTGATCACGGGCGGGACCAGCGGGATCGGTCTTGCGACTGCCAGGCTCTTCATTGCAGAAGGTGCGCGAGTAGCGGTGACTGGCCGCGACGAGACCGTGTTTGAGCGCGTGAAGGCCGAGCTTGGCGAGAATACGCTCGTTCTCAAAGGCGATGTACGTTCGATCGACGACATGCGGGCGATTGCCGCGGAGGTAAAAGAGAAGTTCGGCGGCCTGGATATCGTGTTCGCCAACGCGGGTTGGGCTTTCCCTTCCGCAGTCCGCGACATCGACGAAGAACTTTATAACGAGATCATGGACGTCAACGTCAAGGGCGTGGTGTTCACGCTTCAGGCGGTACTGCCGGACTTGCGAGAGGGTTCCTCAGTCATCCTCAATACATCGTTCGTCGCGCAGACCGGAAAACATGGCATCTCGTTGACTGCGGCGGCGAAGGCCGCCGTGCGATCACTTGCCCGTAGCTGGTCCTACGAATTTCTCGACCGCAAAATCCGCTTTAACGCAATCGCTCCTGGCGCGATGAACACGCCTCTGATCACCAAATGGGGCATGTCCGACGAGTGGGTTCGCGACCGTAAGGCCGAGTTCGCCGAAGCTATTCCAGTGGGCCACATGGGCAAAGCCGAGGACATTGCCTACGCGGCACTCTATCTCGCTAGCGACGAATCCTCCTACGTCGTCGGGACCGAACTGGTTGTCGATGGCGGCGCCTCGCAGCTTTAAGTCTTCGGTTCCCGATTCCAGAGCCCTACACGTCATCGCGGCTCATCCAAACCTTAATCACACGCCCGCCACGCCTCTCGTCGTGGTGGCTCTTCCATCTGGCCCAGCCGACTGCGCTCGCAGAGAGGGCCGAAGTGCTAGGAGAAATTATCTTGACCGACAGTAGCGAAAACAACGCCGCCGGCGAGCAACTCACCAGAACAGGCCATTCCCGCCGCGATGTTCTCAGGTTTGGAAGCGTCGCCACGCTCGGCGCCATCCTGGGAGGCGCAGGCCTGCTTGCCCGCGCCACGCCTGCTCTTGCGCAGGGAGGCACCGAGGGAGAACTTGCCCCGAATGAGCCCCTGAACATTTTGATCGTCAATTACGACGGAGGTACGCTTCTCGATTTCGCCGGCCCCAGCGAGATTTTTCACCGGCTACCGAATACCAACGTTCGCTATGCGAGCCTCAATGGGGGCAGCGTGACGCTCGAATTTGGGGTCGTGTATGGCAAGACTGAACGACTGGCCGATATCGAGAAGACAGACCTGATCCTGGTTCCGGGCGGGTCTGATTTGACGGCGCCGATGCGCCCAGAGTATCAAGCGCAGATCCGACGCCTGGCGGAAAGCGCGAAACATATTACGTCGGTTTGCAACGGATCGCTCGTGCTTGCGGCAACGGGCGTTCTCAAAGGTAAGCGAAGCGCCTGCCATTGGGCCTTCGTCAACAAGCTGTCTGAATATGGCGCGATCCCCGTTCCCGATCGCTTCGTAGAAGACGACAACGGCCGGTTCATGAGCGGCGGCGGCGTGACAGCGGGCATCGATTTCGCACTTCGCGTTGCAGCGAAGCTGCGCGGTCAACAGGCCGCCGAATTCACGCAACTCGTAATCGAATATGATCCCGCTCCGCCGTTCCATTCCGGTCATCCCAGAGACGCGCGGCCAGAAGTAATCGCGATGGTCGACAAAGAACTGCCCGGCGCATCCCGGGGGCTCGCACGAATCCCAGGCGTTCGCTGAAAAACCCGCGTTGAAGAAGCCTGAGGTCAACCCTTGGCCTTGTCGAAAACCGCAACCAACACTTCCGTCTCCACCCGCTCTATTTGGCGGAGCCGTCTCTACTTCAAGTCTGGATAGGAAAACATCACATGCGACAGGTTCGTTTTTATTCTGTTGTCCTTGCAGCCTGCCTCCCTCTTCTCGCCTTTGCCGTTCCCGTTACTGCCGCCAGCCCGACGAGTTCGACCGAAGCGGCCATCAAAGCGGAGAACGCACGATGGGCTGAAGCTTTCGGGCGAGGTGATTATCAGCGAATAGGCCGCCTCTACACGGAAGATGGCGCACTCTTGCCACCCGGGGGCGACAAGATAACGGGGAGCAGCGCGATCGCTGAATACTTCACCAAAGGGTATGCCGGATCAGAGCCTAATACCGTATCGTTCAGCAATTATGAGTTCTACGGCAATGATCAGATCGTGACGGAGGTTTCAGATGCGGAGATCCGCGACCCTGATGGAAAACCTAAATACCGCGGTAAGCAGATCCTCATCTTCGTGAAACAGGGCAACGCCTGGAAGTTGCATCGCGACATGTGGAATGACTACGGTCCCCCAAAACCTGACGGCCATTGAGCGCCCGGCGAAATAGAGAGTCAGGTACCGAAAGTGCCAGCGGGCCGTTAGACGGACGCTAACCAGGCAGTGCGCTGATCGGCCGCCGATCGATCAGCGCCCACTGCTTAGTCTGATCTCGCGTCGGATCGATTGCGGTGGGTGTCCATGCAGTTTGACGAAGGCCCTCCGCATCCGTTCCGGATCGGTGAATCCCACTGCTAGAGCAATCTGTTCGATCGGTTCACTACCATCCTGCAGGCGCAGTCGCGCTGCTTCGACCCGCAAGCGCTCGACCGCCTTGGCAGGCGTTTCACCCGTTTCCCGGCGAAATGCTCGTCCGAACTGCCGCGGACTTAATCGTGCAGCATCGGCGAGTCGCTCGACAGGTAGCGCTTCAGCCAGATGTTCTCTGGCAAAATTCAGAGCGATGCGGATACGATCCGACTCCGGTTCCATTTGCGACATAGCAGAGAACTGGGACTGACCTCCGGGTCGGCGATATGGAACGACCAAATACCTGGCGACAGTGCGCGCGATTTCCACGCCCATATCTCTTTCAATCATGGCGAGCGCCAGGTCTATTCCGGCGGCGATGCCGGCCGACGTCCAGATGTGGCCGTCCGCTATATAAATGCTATCGCCCTCGACTCTGGTGCGAGGGAAGCGCGACTGGAATTGAGCGGCGTATCGCCAGTGCGTTGTTGCTCTGCGGTCGTCCAGCAAGCCGGTTTCCGCAAGCAGAAACGCTCCCGTACAGACACTTGCCACCCGCGAGGCTCTAGCGCCCAATTTCCTGGCCGCGGCGATATTCTCCGGTGCCTGCATCGGATCTATATCACCGCCCACGAAAATGACGGTGTCAAACGTGCGCTTTCCGATCGGCTTTGTCTCGATCGGAAGGCCCGCATTGCCAGGAACGGGTCCCCCGGCCTGCGAGATGACCTGAAGATCGTAGGGAGTGTGGCCTGCGGCTGTGGCCACCTGATTAAACGTCGAGAGTGGTCCAGCAAGATCAAGAGCGTCGTGGCCACGGCAAACGAAGAATCCAATTCGATGCATGATGCGGTAGCTAACTGAAAACCTAGGAAGTCGTATTCTACGGACAACCCTTAAATAGCGCCATTTGGCCTGAAACGAGGGAAAAACGTCATTGCGCTCTAAGTAATTAGCCGAGCGGCTCATTCCGAGGGCCGATCAGGCATCAGGTCTTGTCACGGATTGCTCAATCATGCCTGTAGGGTCAAGAACGGATGGCAGCTATGCCATCTACGTTGCTTCTGGCTGTGACAGAAGAACGCCATTGCGCCCATGCAGCGGGACGACTGCATATAGAACAGTCGCCGCTGTCGCGGGTGATCAAGGAGTTGGAAGAAGACCTGGCACGCAGCTCTTTGTGCGTACCATGCGCAGCACCCGCCTGACTCGCCTTTTTTTCCAAAGGCTCTTATGTGGGCCCAGCCCGGAACGCTGCACTCCCACCGAGCGGCGCGAAATAGCGCTAACCTGCTGCCCCGCATAAGGTTTCAAGCCCCGCGCGATTTGCACGAAGGGCTTGATCCCGCCTTTTTTGTTTCGCGGCAACTGCCGGCAGCGCTCCTGGACGCGCCTTATTTCACCGCGCTGACCATGTAGTCGACGGCGGCTTTCACGTCCGCATCGGAGGCGCTCGAGCCGCCTTTGGGTGGCATCGCGCCCTTGCCGTGCAGCGCGTAGTTATAGACCGTGTCCATCGAGTCTTTCAGGCGCGGCGCCCAGGCTTCCTTGTCGCCGAACTTCGGTGCGTTCAGCACGCCGGCCGCGTGACATGCCTGGCAAACCTGCTGGTACAGCGCCTTGCCGGCTTGCGAGGCGTCCGCGCTTTGTGCCGCACCGGCTGCCGGTGCAGCGGCTTGCGGCACGCTTGCCATAGCGGCCAACGCGGCGGCCGCTTGCGCGGCCCCGGCGTCCGAAGCGCCCGCCGGCGCTGCGGCAGCGGCACCAGACGCGGCGGCCGCCGCACCCGCTGCCGGTTGCGCCGGTTCAGGGAAACTCGCGCCGGAATTGTTCGCCATGTAAACCACCGCGCGGGCGATTTCGAAGTCGCTGTAGTCGTCCGGGCTGGTGCCGCCGCGCGGGGGCATCGCGCCCTTGCCGGCGAGCGCCGTGTGCCACAGCGTGTCGAAGCCCTGCGAAATGCGCGGAGCCCAATCGGCGGTATTGGTGAATTTCGGCGCGCCTGCCGCACCTGCGGCGTGACAGGCGGAGCAAACGGCCTTGTAGACCTCTTCGCCGGTCTTGTAGACGCGTGGCGCATTGGCGTCACGAATGTCGACTTGCGCGAACGGCTTGATGCGCGCGCTGACCTCGGCTTCGGAAAGACTGTCTGTCCCGGCGCCAGTGCGTGTCGAATTATCGACGTAGATCACCAGCAGAACGATGATGACGATCGGTACCGCAAAGCTGGCAATGATCGCGGCAATGAGCTGCCCGGGGGTTTTGATTGGGGCTCCGTGTGGTGCTTCGCTCATGCTTGTCTCGTCTCCGTGGGTATGTGAGCGGTACAGCGTGACGGCAACTTCTTGTTCTTTATTCAGGCACGGACGATTATAGACGGAACATTTCGACGACGGCGAGGGGCTCGGCGAGGTGTTCAGCAGGCGTTTACCCGCATCGCGGAGCGTGGCGGGCGGCGTCTGGATTGCGGGCCGGAGCCGCCCGATCCCGCCATATAGGCCGTCCGGTGGACGGTTTGGCCGAAACCGGGTATCCTTTCGGTCTCGCTTTGGCGTCGCTCCTGTTCAGGTTGCCGCGCTTTCGTGTTGAAGCGCCCGTAGCTCAATGGATAGAGTACTGCCCTCCGAAGGCAGGGGTTGCTGGTTCGATCCCAGCCGGGCGCACCAAATCTGGCTTTTAAATTCAGTGGCTTGCGTCACGCGCCAGTACCAGTCCGTACCATTCGGTACAAAAAATCTGCCCCCCGTTCTACCCACCAGGTGTCCCACAGCAGTCCGACGATTTCGGCCTGGTTTCGCTCGAGTCGGTTGCGCCGACGCTCAAACGTCGATCCCATGACGCGCCAGTAAGTCACGCAAGCAACTCCCACAGACTCGCGCCGCTCCCTTGAACAGGACGTCCGAGTGCTCCCGCTCAAGTCGACAGGTCGACGAGGTCGGGTCGATTGCCGACCCGAAGCGCTTCTGCAAATAGACGTTGTCGAACCAGTACTCGTTGCCATGCTTGTCATCGGTGAAGCTGGTTCGGATCAATCGCCTGCCTGCCAGCAGGCGGCCGGACTTGATCGCTTCGGCAATCCATCGCGAGGTCAATTGTGGCCGGAACAACCCGTGAATCGTGCAAGCTCGCCAGTTTGGCGAGATCACGGCGTCCGCGGCGACGGCGGACGCGTCGAAAGCACTCTCTCGCGAAGTGGGCCGCGCGGGCTCCTCGCCGGAGCGCACCAGCAACTCATCCAGACAACGCGGACAAACATAGGCCCTCGATCGCTCGATGGTGGCCATGGTTGCAAAGTGGGTCAGATGCGCGGTCTTGCCTTCGTAAGTCAGCAGAGATTCGTACTCGGCCAATTCGACCCGCGCCATCCAGATCTGATAGCTGCGCTTCCGACGGTCGAACGACAGTCTCACCATCTGCCCGGCGTCGAATTGGCCTCTTGCGTGGACGCGAGCATGAACGTGGCTCGACGTCGGTCCGTATCCTTGTAAGCCATGGCGTGGGCAAAGTACACGTGAACTCATAGACGCGGCGGGGGTATCGATTGAGCAGCAGTGGTTCGGGCGAATGCGGGCATTGAATCGCGTAAGAGAATATCGCAAATGAAATGCGCGATGCTATTGAGCTGCGCATCGACAAATTCGATCATTCAAAGAATTGTGCGGCAACCGCGATATAGAACTTACAATCGCTTCCGACGGATCGCCAGAACGCGCTAGTCCGCTCAGCTTTGTAAAAAAATTAAATCTCTGAATAGGACAGAACGTCGAAAGATTGAGCAGGCAATCCAGTGCTCGCCGATGTCGGCGCGAAACATTGCTCAAGCGGGATGCGTTCGGACAAACACGATGTGGCTACCGGTGATTGGTGTTCTAGTTAATCTTTTTGCATTGTTCGGCATTATTTCCAACGTGACATCGGGAGATTTTTCCTCTTTGGCTGCGACTAGAGGGTGACGAGTTGAGACGCTTGCTGACTTCACTACTGAAATGGGCCGTCGGGCTCTGGTTGGCCGCGGCGTTGATCGTCGCCGCCGCCGGCTTGTTGTCGAGACCGCAGCCGGCGGATCTCGCGATCGTCTACGGCAACAAGGTTCATGCGGACGGCAGCCCATCGACGCGACTGTCGGCGCGGCTCGACGAAGCGCGCCGATGCTACGAGAAAGGGCTATGCCGCGAGATCATGGTGAGTGGCGGTATCGACAAACACGGTACGGACGAAGCGCTCGCCATGAAGCGCGATCTCGTGCACCAAGGTATTCCCGAACAACGCATCGTGATGGACAACCAGGGGCGCGACACTTGGGACACCGCGAGAAACGCGAGCGCTTATATGAAGGCGCACGATCTGCACAGCGCGATCGTCGTCTCGCAGTACTTCCATGTGCCGCGCGCGGTCATTGCGTTGAAGCGGTTCGGCGTGAGTCAGGTCAGTGGTGCCTATCCGGTGTTCTTTGAAGCGCGGGACATCTATTCGGCGCTCAGAGAAGTGCCGGGCGCGTTATGGTATTGCGTCAGGCGCGACTTCTAGAATTGCTCCGTTTCGCGGTGCCGGTTGACGCCACCTCTTCGTCCAATCCAAAGCAACCCGGGAAAGCGACGCGAGGACATGACGTGATCGCTTGCGAGCACTTGTGACGGTAAGTCATACCAGGCCGTATTCGGACTGCGATGGTGCTGCAAATGCAAGTTGATATGGTACGGCCAGATGAAAATGCGGCCCATCCAGCCCACCCACCACGAGTAAGTCCAATCGTTCCAGTCCGGCGTGACGCCTGGGCCGCCGCTGTGTTCGGCAAAGCTGCGCAATTTTTGCAGCAGCACACTGAGCGTAAAAAGCGGCCCGAACCAGAGCGCCGCGAGCAGCATCAGCGTCTTCGCTGAACAGAGATAAACCAGCCATCCCACGATCAGCGCCCATATCAAGCCCGCGGCCAGCATCGGTGCCGTGGGACGGACAACGGCCCCGCCGGCCCGCCGATAAGCGCGCATGGTGCGCAGCGTGTTGAGCAACAGCAGATCGCCGGCTAACTGCCTGCTGAGCGAAAGCGTGTCGAGCGGCCGGAAGGTCCAACGCTGATTCTGGTAAAGAAAACGACGCTCCGGATCCTGCGCCGTTCCCACATGCCGGTGATGCGCGAGATGCAGCGGCCGGTAGAACTCGACCGGCACGGTGCCGGGCACGCCGATCGCCACGTTGATGAGAAAGTCGTTGACCGTGCGACGCCGCGTCAGATGATAGTGCGTGGCATCGTGATACAGAATGAAGAGCGCGTGCTGGCGGGTGGAAATAATGATGGCCGCAACGAGGTGGAGACGCCAATCGTCCACGGCAAGCGCGACGCGCAATGTCACCACGATGCACAGCCACTCCAGCAGGATCATCGCCATCGAGCGCAAATCGATACGCAGGCGCATCGAGATCGCTGTTATCGCGCCGGCCAGCCAACCGATCACGACGCCCCAGGCCATATCGCCGGTCAAATGCTGCCCGGTCGTCAGTACGGTCAACATCAACACCGCGCTCCATAGCGCGAACCACCAGGCCGCGCGCTTGCGCAGCGTCGCGAGTAGCACGGTGATCGCCATCGGCAACGCGACATGCCCGCTCGGCGAAGCGGCCAGCGGCGAATCGATCGACTGCAACCACGCGATCCAGCCGGTCGCCGCAACGGGTCTCACAATCATCGTTGGCCAGAAGAGATGACTGACCAGGCAGAGCCCCGTGGCCAATGCACCGGCGAAGAAAGCGGGCAATAGCCACTCTTTCCCGCGCCCACACCCGATCAATACCGGCATGACCAGCATGTAGCTCATATAAAGCGGAACCGTTGCGGGCAAAAGCGGAATCCACGCATCAAGCATAGACGGTGAAATAATCCGCACCGCGCCGAATGGAAAATGCGTGACGACGTAATACAACGCGCCGGACAAAAGCAGGTAAATCACCAGACACGTCCACGGCTTTTTCAACGGTATTGTGTTTGCAGCCGATCGCGTGACAGAGGTGTGCATAAGGTGCGGAATACGGGAATGGGTCAGGTATCATATCAACCTGTTCAGCCAGATAAAATCGACTCATGCGCCTTAGCGCCATGCCCATTGAACGTGCCACGT
The DNA here is from genome assembly GCF_009455635.1 of Paraburkholderia agricolaris. Taxonomy (NCBI): domain Bacteria; kingdom Pseudomonadati; phylum Pseudomonadota; class Betaproteobacteria; order Burkholderiales; family Burkholderiaceae; genus Paraburkholderia; species Paraburkholderia agricolaris. Next base: position 4,676,444 of record NZ_QPER01000001.1, on the reverse strand, counting down.
TGAGCACGGTTGAAATAGACCGGATGTACGCGCTCTACTCGGCGTCCTATTGCGACGCGCAGCGCGATCTGTTCAATCAGGATCTGAACGACAAAAGCCACTGCATTATCCTGCGCGATACCGATCACGTCATTCAGGGTTTCTCCACACTGAAGCTCTATAACAGTACGTGGAATAACGCGCCGCTGCGCGTGATCTTTTCCGGCGACACGATTATCGATCCCGCACACTGGGGTAGTCAGCAGTTGGCGTTCGCATGGATCCGGTTCGCCGGTGAGCTTCAGAAACAAACGCCGGAGGTACCGCTCTACTGGTTTCTGATTTGCAAAGGACATCGCACGTATCGCTATTTGCGTGCGTTCGCTCACGACTACGCGCCGCGCGGCGACGCGGCAACCGCGCCGGACCGGCAATCGCTGATGGATCAGTTGGCCACGCAGCGCTTTGGCAACGCGTACGACGCCGCTACCGGCGTGCTGTCGTTCCCGAAGCCGCAGGGGCGTCTCACGCCGGAACTCGCGCAGATTTCGGACGCACATCGGCGGCTGCCGGATGTCGCCTATTTCCTGCAACGCAATCCCCACTACGCTCGTGGTGACGAACTGGTGTGCCTGTGTGAACTCTCGCCGGCCAATCTGCGCCCGATGGCGCGGCGGCTCTTCTGTAGCGAATAGTGTGTCCCATGCATATCCGCCGCGCGCTGCCCGCGGATAACCCCTCCATTCTCGACTTCTGCCGGCAACACGCCATGCAAGGCGCATTGCCGCTGCGCTTCGATCGCACGCCGGACTACTTCGCGCTGCATCGTTGCCATGCGGACGATCACCGCACATGGCTCGCCGAAGATGTGCAAGGGGGCGTCAAAGGTATCGCGAGCCTGGTGGTGCGCGACGGGTATCTGCAGGATTGCGTGCAACCGGTCGCGTATCTCGGCGACCTGCGCATCGTGCCCGATCGTCGCCTGTCGCGCGTGTGGATGGAGGAAGTGCGCGCGCGGCTCGCCGATCTGCAACACGAAGCCGGTGTGGAGCACGCGTATTGCTGCATGATTCGCGACAACCGGTTGGCCACGCAATCATTGCTGGGCTCGCGACGCGACAGACAGCTGGCGCTTACGCATTGGCGCGGCTATAGCAATGTTTCGGTCTATGGCCGACGCGGTTGGCCGAAAGCGGACGGCTCGCGCGCCGCCGATTCGATCCGTGTCGTGCGAGCGCAATCGCATCACGCCGACGCGCTGCGCGCGTTTCTCGATACCGAATCGAAAGCGCAACCGTTCGGTCCGGTATTTTCGGAGCAGGAATTTGAGCGGCGCTTGAGCACGTGGCCGGACTTCGGCATCGCGTCGTTTCTGTTGGCACTTGATTCGCACGGCAACTTGCTGGGTTGCGTCGCACCATGGAACGCCAGGCGCATCAAACGAATCGTGCTGGAGAAGTTACCGCTGTCTCTTCAGGCGATTCGCGTCGCTTTCAATGCATTGGCGCCTGCGGTCGGCCGCCCGAAGATCGCGCCGCCCGGCGAAGCATTGCTGGATGTCTACCTTACGCATTTGCAAGTAACGCAGCGTGACCCGACGGTGTTCGCCGCCTTGCTCGACGCCGCGTGGACGAACCTGCGCGGCCAGTACGCGCTGATGCAACTCTGCCTCTACGACGACGATCCGCTTTGGCCCGCGCTCAAGCGTTACCGGACGACGAGTGTGCCGATGGACCTCTACACGCTGTCGAGCGCTGGCGCGACGCCCGCCGTCGATAAAACTTCAGAAGCCAGGATACCCGGATTCGAGATTTACCTCGTGTGAGTACGCGTCACGTGCAGCAGATCGGCGAGTGCCAGCCAGAAGCGTCCGGCATCGAAACCCAGGCCGCCCAGCACCGGCTGACCGTGATCGAGTTCCGGCAGGCAGATCTGCGGCACGCCGCTTAACACTTGATGCTCAAGGTAGAACTGTCCGTCATGCGCGCAACCCGGACGCCGCGCATTCAAACGCTCGTGGTAGGCATCGAAACGCGAACTGCGTTCGATCGACCACGTCACCGCATGCACGCAATGCAAGTCATCCGGAATCGCTGCGAGCATCGGTGCGACTCGCGGATCGCGCCGGCTGCTGATATCGAGCGTGCCATTTGCGACCCAGCGCGTACGCAGCAAGCGCCTGCCGATGCTGTCCTGCCGGCGGGTGGCGGCAAGCGGTGGCGTCGCGCCGAAGCCGAGCATATCGTCGACGATCGACGCCGGTCCCACCGGCGGCTGCACGAAGGCCAGTCCATCGCAGCGCGCGCGTAGATCCGGCGCGTGTTTCAGCGCCGCGAGCGTGTCGATCCCGCCCTTGCTATGCGTCAGCGCGACGAAGCGCTCGCCGTCCTTGAGCCGCGTTCGCAGCGTCGCGGCGATATGCTCCCCCTGCGCGATCACACCGCGTGCCGAGCGCACCGGCAGACGCATCGCACGATAACCTGCGCGCCGTAGCGACAGCAACGCATCGCGATGACAACGCGGCAACCATTCCGAGTACAGGCCCGCCACCAGCACGACTGCTGTTTCACGCGACAACCGTGAATCCGCGCGATCCCAGCTATCGACGAAACGCTCGGTCCAATCGAGCCCGTTGGTCTGCCGCGCGAACGGCGTCGCCGGAAAATGGCGCTGCCAGTCGTCGAAACCGTGTGGCGTCCAGCGCTGCGCGGCGGTCATCGCAGACCTCGCGCGAAAGGAGGAAGCCCTATGCTCATTCATGATTGTTCTTCAAGCGAGCGACGCGCGTTCGCCAGCACCGCGCGACTGTCGATCCGGTTCGGATGGAACCATGGCGCGAACCAGTACAGCCACGACGGCATTACACGCGTGAAGATGCCGGGATACACGAACAGCCACCCAAGCAGGCGCCACCATTCGCGCCAATTGCCGCGTTGCCGGTCACAGGCAGCCAGCCGGTAAACGAAGTAGATCAGGTCGATCACGAAGAACACCGACACGCCGAGCATCGCGCCGCAACGAATCACATAGCGCCGCAGCGGCCGCGGCTCGAACGTGGTGAGGACGTCGAATGCGACGGCTTTATGCTCGGTTTCCTCGATCGCATGCCAGCGCCAGATTGCGGCCATGGTGGGATCGGCGCCATCGAGTATCTCGGGGTGACGCAGCAACTGATCGGAGAGAATCGCGGTGTAGTGTTCGAGGCAGGCGGTCAGCGCCACCCACGTGGTGCGCGAGATATTGCGCAGACTGTTCTGCTGGCGGCGCGCGATCAGCGCGTCGAGTTCGGCGGTCGGCGCGCCTTGCGCGGCGAGCCGCTGGTTATACAGCCGATGCTCGCGAATATGCGTGGCTTCCTGATGGATAAACCCCGCAACCTCTTGCGCGAGCGGCGTGCCCGCGGGGATCTCGTCGCGAAACTGCTTCACGCTGTCGATAAAGAACTTCTCGCCGAGCGGAAACATGATCGAAAACGCGTCGAAGAAGCGCGTGACATGGCACCAGCCGCGATACCAGTAGCGCGGAATGCTGTCGTCCAGCGTAAAGCGCAAATCGCGTTGCGGAATATCGTTGGCCGGTACGGGTTTGCTCTCGCGTTTGCGTAAAAAAATCATATCGGGCGATTGGCCGGCGCGACTTATATTGGAAGGTGGCAAAGATAAAGGGAATACGCGCTTTCGCCAAGTCTATTCAATACTTTCTCTATATTCGGTTTGCATATCGCGTGGCGACGGTTCGCGTCGATTGGATTAAACCGGGGTATACGCGGTATCCTTCGCCTACATTAAGTTTTCACCTCCGGTATGCCCACGTCCACCGAGCAAAATAGCGTTCTGCAGTCGCATTCTTTCGACCTCGCCAATCTGGTGGTCCTGACGCTGCAAACGGCGTTCTGGATCGCGGTGCTGACGTGGTTGTCGAATACCGCTGCGGGTCCGCTCAAATGGTTGATCCTGATTCCGTTCTGCCTCGTCATGCAAGGCGTGTTTTCGATGATGCACGAAACGTTTCATGGCTTCGGACATCGCGGCAGAAAACTCAACTATCTGATGATGTGGTGGGCGTCCACGATGTTCGGCGCGTCCGCGACACTGATTCATATCAATCACCTCGGTCACCATGTGCGCAACCGCACGCGCGCCGAGCGGGCCGATTTCGCGAGTCCCGGCGAGTCGTTGTTGCGCAAGCGGATCGAGTACTACGCGGCGATTCTGGGCGGTATCTGGCTCGGCGGATTCGTGGGCAGTTTCGTGCTGGCACTGCTGCCGGCGGGCGTGGCGAACAGTTGGTCTAAAACGGGCGACGACAACACGTATGCCGCGGCCTTCAAGGACTTTTCGCTGCGTGATTTCAAGCGTATCCGTCTCGAAGTGGTGTGCGGCGTGGCTGCGTGGCTGCTCGCAGGCTGGCTGTTTCACTGGCAGCCGTTGGTCGTATTGGTCGCGTATGTGGCGTTTGCGTTTTCGTGGTCGTCGCTGCAATGGGTTTATCACATGCGCACCCCGCTCGATGCGGTTGAGGGCACTTACAACATGCGTGCGCCGATTCTCGTGCGCTGGGCGTTTCTGAACTTCAACTACAACCTGACGCATCATCGGCGCCCCAATCTGCGCTGGCAGCAATTGCATGCCGCGTCGAATGCGAGTGAAACGCGGCCATTGTGGTTCGGCTGGTTGCAGATATTCTTGCCGCCGCAGCGCTTGCCGGACGATCTGTCCCGGCTTGAGAAGACCTACTTTTGATGAGTACGGATTCGACCGTCGTACGCGATGCGTGGCGGAGTTTTTACGCCGCCGCGCAGCCCGCGCTGGATGACTGGCAAGCGGCAGTGGCAGAGCCGTCGGTCACGCAGGCTAAGCGGCTGAGGGACTTGCTCGCCGCCAATCGCGATACCGCCTTTGGCCGCGCATACGGCTTTGCAACTATCAGCGATGCCGCGCAGTATCGCGAGCGCGTGCCGCTGCATACCTACGCCGATTTGCTGCCTTGGATCGAACGGGCGCAGCGCGAAACGGCAGCCGTTCTGAGCGCGCAGCCGCCGCGGTTTTTCGAACGGACCAGCGGCAACAGCGCGTTGCAGAAGCTGATTCCGTACACGCCTGCATTTCTCGGCGAAATGCAACGCGCTCTGGTGGTATGGCTTGCGGATGTTTATCGTCAAGTTCCGGGGATCGCGCTCGGTCGCGCGTATTGGTCGATGTCGCCGCCGCTGCAAGCGAACGGCCACGCCGCCAATGGCATTCCGATCGGATCGGCGAGCGATCTGGATTACCTCGGCGGTAGTATCGTCGCGGGCCTGGCGCCGACGTTGATCGTGCCGTCGTTTCAGGACGATGTCGCCGAGTGGCGCAAACAGACTTTGCTCACGCTTATTGCCGCCGACGATCTGAGCTTTATCAGCGTGTGGAGCCCGACGTTTCTATCGAGCTTGCTGCGCCCGCTGTTCGAGGCGGATGACCCTGGGCATGCGGCCACGCTCGGCTGGCTCGATGCGAGGTTGCCGATACCGCGCAATGCTGCATTGCGTGCAGCATTGGCGGAAGGGACCTGCGAGCCACTATGGCCGCGCCTCGCCGCCGTCAGTTGCTGGATGGACGGTCCAAGCCGCCAGTACGCGACGCAATTGCGCGCGCGGTTTCCTCAAGTGCGGTGGTTGCCGAAAGGACTGTTCGCGACCGAAGCCGTCATCACGCTGCCGTTCGGATCGGGCGAGGGCTGTGCGCTCGCGATTGAGAGCCACTTTCTGGAGTTCATGTTCGACGATGGCCGTGTGTGCGAAGCCGCCGAACTACAACGAGGAGACATCGCGCAAGTCGTGGTCACGACCGGCGGCGGTTTGTATCGCTATTTGCTGGGCGATCGTGTGCAAGTCGTGGGCTTCACGGGTCGTACGCCGCGCGTGGAGTTTGTCGGCCGCACTGGCGCACAGTGCGATCTGGTCGGCGAAAAGCTGGATGAAACGACGGTGGCGTCGGTACTCAAAGAGATTTTCACTGATCCCGGCGAAGCTGTGTGTCTCGCTCCGTGCGCTACGGCGGAACCGCCTCACTACGTGTTATTGATCGCAAGCTCCACGCCGCGCGCTGCGAACGCGGTAGCAACGGAAGTCGAATCGGCATTGCTGCGTGCTTTCCACTACGCCCATGCGCGCCGCCTCGGTCAACTCGGCCCCGTGCAGGTCCGGCACCTGACGGGTTCTCCTCAGCGGCTCGCCGGCGCGCTTCAGCGAGCCGCCGAGCAAACCGGCATTCGTGCCGGCGACGCGAAACCCCGCATGCTGATCGGCCGGCTCGATACGGCGAACGCACTTCTTGCCTTGACCGGTAACTGACACCATGTCGACTTTGAATCGCGAACCGGAAAATGTGGCCGCTCCTCATGCTTGTGGCGACGCGACTCAGCCTAATACCGCCACGGCAACCCGCGACGGTTTGCACGAGCAATGGTTCGTCGCGTGCACGCAGCGTGAATTGCGGCGCGGCAAGCCGCTCGGCGTCAAGATTCTCGACCTGGGTGTTGCGCTGTTCCGTCAAAGCAACGGTCAGGTCGCCGCGCTGATCGATCAATGCGTGCACCGCGGCACGCGTTTGTCCGCGGGCAAGCTGGCCGACGATTGCCTTGTCTGTCCGTATCATGGCTGGCGTTACGACGGCGACGGACGCGTCGTTCACATTCCGACCATCGACGGCGTAAAACCCGCCGCGACGCCCAGCGACTACCCGTTTCGCCAGCGCAGCCTGCCGGTGCGCGAGCAGGACGGTCTTATCTGGGTGTTCATCGGCGATGGCAATGCCGACAAGAAGCCGATCTTCCGCATGCCGTTCTATGAGCAGGCGCCGTGGCAATCGTATTTCATGGTGAATACGTTCGATGGCGACATCGGCATGCTCGCGCAGAATTTCATGGATGTGCCGCACACCGTGTTCGTGCACGACGGCATTTTCCGGTCGAGCCGCGGCAGTGCGATGGAAGCGACGGTCGCGCTGAAAGCGGAAAGCGTCGAAGTGACCTATCACGACGAACAGGACAAGATCGGCATGATGGATTGGCTGACGAATCCCGATCATGAGCCCCTGGTTCACACCGATCGTTTCTTCGCGCCCAATGTGACGCGTTGCGATTATCTGTGGGGCAGCCGTTCGGGGTTTTTGATCGTGAGCCAGATTACGCCGATCGATGCGCGGCGCTCACGCGTCTATACCTACATCGCTTACCGGTTCCGCTTGCCGCGCTGGGTGCTGCGCGCGCTGAGGCCGCTGTTGCATCTCTACACGAATATCGTGATTCAACAGGATGTGCGCATTATGCGGGCGCATCGGCAGGGACTGGATAACGCGCCGGATTTCGAGGCCCATAACGTTCGCGCGGATGTGGTGCACGTGGGCATCGACCGCTTGCTGGCCGCGGTGCGGCGCGGGGAAACGCTGCCGGAAGCGCAGCGCGGGGAGAAGTTGATGAGGTTCGAGATTTGAGCGGACGACAGGCGTTTTGACGCGCGTTTGATGGCGCATCGTTAGCCGTGGCTTCAGGCTTGCCGCGACGCCGCCTGCAGACGCTCAAGCAAATGGCGATGCACCGCCGGCAAATGTTCCAGCGCCAAAGCCGGATACACGTGATGTACCTGATGAAAGCCGATATTGCGCGGGAATAGCACGAGCTTGCCGGCCCAGCCGTAATGCCACGTGTGCGTCATTGCCCACACCGCTTGTTGCGAGCGCTCGCCTTTCTCGACGTGATCGTGTTCGATCAGCACGCGGTTCGCGTTCATGATGCCGCCGAGCACCCACGGCAAGCCGTAATACGTGAAGAACGGCAGATCCCAATGCACGACCGCCGCGATCGCGAGCAGATAAGCGACGCAATGCGGCAAGTCGGCGCGCGCGCACGCGATGATCTCGGGATGCTGACGCAGATCGCGTTTCGAACGTTCTTGCAGAAAGCCGCGCGCATACCACGGGCGAAATGCAGGCCACAGCAACGCGAGCGGCGACATCAATGCACGCAGTGGCCACCAGACAGGCAGCAGGGCGCCGCGCAGCATCATCGCGCGCTTGAGCCAGCCGCCGCGTGCGGCCAGACGATGCAGATACGGATCTTCCGGCGTGCACACCGCGCGATGATGGCGCAGATGGTGGTAACGCATCGCCGCGATCGATGAACCGATCGGCCAGCCGGCCAACGCTTCGACGATGACGAGCGGCAGATTTCGGCGGCGCGACGGCAAATGGCACGCGTCGTGGAGAATCACCCCGAGCGCCTGAAGACGTCCGGCTATTAGCAATACGCCCGCTACGTAGACGACGGGGTGAGGGATGCGTGCCATTGCCACCCAGCACAGCACGATGACGAGCCAATCCGTGCACGCATACCGCGCGAGACGCCATGGTTTGGCGGGCGCGGCGAACGGCAGGATGCGACTCAGTTCGGCTGGCGTGGGGAACGCGGACATAGATTCAGTTGAAGTGGAGAGGCATGACGCGTTGGTATGTTAGCCGGAGTTACCGCGATCAGGGCGGATCGGGTTGGTGAATAAATGCACCGATAATCGGCAAACATCGCGGCATGGTACAAAACATAAGTTGATTCGCGCAAGCGAATCGAAGACGCTATATCGAGGCCGATATACGTTTATATGCGTCTCGCGTTTTCTATTGAAGCAGTTGCCTGTCGGCCAGAACAGGATAATCGCGTGGTCAGGCTAGAGCGGATGAACCTGCTAGTGGCGCCTTAGCTTCATTCTTAAAGGTAACCGTCTGGACGCGTTCACTCGATTATCGAATCAGGGACCGCGACGACGCCAGGCCTCGGCAGAACTCCTGGCCGTGCAGGGAGGCATTGCTGGTTTTCCGTCGCGTCCCGCGCCACGCTGCCGCGAACGACAGCCGTCATCATGACCGCCGGCCGTCCGCTGGCGTTAACTCGCCATCACACCGTCACACCCTGACCAGCAGTTTCCCAAGATTCTTCCCCTCGAACAGGCTATTCAGCGCATTCGGCAACGCGTCAAACCCATCGACATAGGTCTCCTGGTAAACGATTTCACCATTCTTCACCCAAGGCGCAACCGTCTGCAGCATCTCGTCCATCCGGTGCGTGAAATCGCGCGCCAGAATCCCCTGGATCGTCGCGCGCTGGAACAGCATGTGCTGCAAGAAGCGCGGCGCGAGGTCCGGCGTATCCAACCCGCCGTCATATTGAGCGATCGCGCCGCAAATCACGATCCGCGCGCGACGCTTGATGAGCGGAATCACCGCGTCGGTGACCATGCCGCCCACGTTGTCGAAATAGACATCGACGCCGCCGGTGGCCGCTTGCAGCGCTGAGCGCAAACCTTCGAGCGTGGGGTGCGCCCGATAGTCGACCGCACCGTCGAGCTTCAGCGTGTCAGTCAGAAACGCACACTTGTCCGGACCGCCCGCGATTCCGATCACGCGGCATCCGGCGCGTTTGCCGAACTGCGCGACCAGCGAGCCGACCGCGCCCGCTGCACCGGACACGACCAGCGTGTCGCCCGGGCGCGGTTTGCCCGCTTCCATCAAACCGAACCACGCGGTGCGTCCCGGCATGCCGAGCACGCCGAGCGCGGTCGAAACCGGCGCCGTGCTGGGGTCCAGCCTGGTCAGTTCGCTGTGATGGCACTTGGCGTACAACTGCCAGCCGCTATAGGCCGACACCCAGTCGCCCTGCTTGAAAAGCGGGCTCGCCGATGCCACGACTTCACCCACCACGCCTGCCCGTTGCACGATCCCGAGCGGATGCGGCACGTCGTAGGTATTGCGCTCGTGCTGCTGGATTCGAATGTACGGATCGACACTAATAATGCGTGCCCGAATCAGCACTTCATTCGACGACAACTGGTCGTCGATCTCGCTTTCGCGCAACGCGTAGTGCTCATCGCCAACGCGTCCTTCGGGACGTTTGACGTAAAACCACTGGCGATTCTTGTAACTCATGGGAGGACTCACTGCGGTCGTAGACGGTGATCGATCTTACCAGCGCGGCCCGCGCACGCCTGTGCGTCCGAGTGCGTGCGCGGGCGGCAATCTCACCGGTGTGATGGTGTTTCAGGGCAGGTTGCCGCCCTTAATTGGAGGGAGCGGCAGCCGTAGCCGCGCTATCCGGCTTGAACACCGTCTTCCAGTCATCCTTCATATCGACGACGAGCCAGCCTTTCGCGCCGGCTTCGTCCAGACCCTTGTCGAGCTTGCCGCTTTTCGCCGAGCGGTCGTACGCGTACTCCCGCTCACCGTCGGTGTGATGCAGCAGTACCGCCAGGCGCGGACCGTCGCCGGCGGCGGTCCATTCGAGCATTGGCACGTCGCCGTCGGCGTTGCCGAACGCGATCACAGGGCGCCTGCCGATCACGCGGTCGATGGCGAGCGGTTTGGCGGCGCCGTCGACCAGATTGTCGACCTGCGCAAGCCGGGTCAGCGTGACGGCGCCGTCCGTCTGGCCATACTTGTATTTGACGGTGCTGCCGATCACCTGCTCGGGAGGAATGCCGTACACACGCTGCGCCAGGTCGCGGACGAACTCGACATCGCTGCCCGTCACCAGATAGGTCTTGAAGCCGTTGGCGCGCAGGTAGGCGAGCAATTCGAGCATTGGCTGATAAGCGAGCTCGGCGTATGGGCGGTTAAAGCGCGGGTCACTCGCGGAGTCGAACCATTCGTGCACGAGCGCAGCGAATTGATCGCTGGTCATGCCGGCATGCGCGGCCGCCAGCACTCTCATCGAGCCGGCGTCGCCGCTCCCCGCGATGCTCTTCAGATTGCCTCTCAGAATCGAGCGGAAGGGTTCCTGCCGCTTCCATTCCGGATGCCGCCCGGCCACCGTTTTCACCCGTTGCAGCGCGAACACCAGTTGCACCGAGGCGGGTTGCTCCGGCCACAACGTGCCGTCGTTGTCGAACACGGCGACCCGGTCAGCACGCGCAATAAAGTCCTTCGACTCGGGCGTGGTGACCAGCGTGACGAAATCGACAATCGAGCGTCGGGTCGCGGTGTCGTTCCATGACGGGAGCGCCGTGGCGGCCGATGCGGCGGCCGGCGACTCGCTCGCGTCGTGACGCGGCGTAACACTGCAAGCTGAAAGAATCACAACGGTCAAAGCAATGCAATACCGGTGCATCGTACGAATCATGAAAGCCTCATCAAAAGCGGTGGGTCGAAGCCAAAGCGAGCGCCAGTCTAATGGTGTGCGGTGATTGTTGCAGCCCATTCTGTGGCTTTTTTTGCGCGGCTACCTCAATGCTGGCAATGCACAATGGCATATGCCGTTATGCGGATTCATATGATCCGGGTGAAACAATTGCTAAGGCTATATCAGAAATATGCAATTGGAATGGCTATAAAAACCTGAGTCGAGACGGAAAATCCCGAACTTTCGATTGTGTTACAAATTTATCTCTGTAATCTCCTGAAACGTTTGCTACCATTCCGCCACAAGGTCCCAGGTTGTGAATTTTTTACCTCCCGCATGCTTTGTTTGATGCGGCGTCTCTTGAATCTGAAAGGAGCGTCCATGCAAGCCCTGTATCCGTCCGAACCGTCTTTCCAGGTTGCTCGAAAGGCTTAGCGCTATTTAATCGCGCGTCTTATCCGTTGTGCGTATTTCCCGGCCGCATGTGGCTGCCGGGTGGACGAACTCGCTTCCGCGATTAATTTGATTTAAATCAATAAATACGAATGCTGTTTCCTGAATTTATTTGCTTTGGCAATGGGGAATGCGTTCGCCTATAAGAAGTGCCTATAGACGAGGTGCGCGATGGGTTGTAAATGCGTGATTTCGGCGGCAGCGCTATATGCCGCCTCGGTGCTGCTGTCGCCTGCGTTCGCCCAGGCTTCCGCCGACGACGCCAATAAAAGTAATAACCCGCTGAACCTGGCCGCTTCGTTCAACATCCAGAATTACTACACGCCGAGCGTGTTCGGAGCGAGCGCGCACACCAACGACCTGCTCTTGCGCCCCACCGTGCCGATCGGCCCAAACAGCCTGATCGGCGTGCCGCAGATTTTCCGTGCCACGGTGCCGGTCAGCACTCGGCCTGATCCAAGCGGGGGCTATAACACCGGTCTCGGCGACCTGAACCTATTCGACATTTTCCTGCTGTCCCAAGGCGACGTGCAGGTTGGCGTGGGCCCGCTCGTGACCATGCCGACGGCCACCGACCCGAGCCTCGGCACCGGCAAGTGGCAGGCTGGTCTTGCCGCGGTCGCGGTCAGTGCGACCAAGGCACGGCTGCTCGGCGCGCTGGTGCAATGGCAACACTCGTTCGCCGGGCAAAGCAGCCGGCCCACCACGCAATCGCTTACCGCGCAGCCGTTCGGCATCTTCAACCTGCCGGGCGGCTGGTACATCCGCTCAACCGGAATCTGGACTTTCGATCTGCAGCACGGCAGCTACTACATTCCGGTCGGCCTTGGTGCCGGCAAGGCGTGGAAGGGCGGCTCGACCATCTACAACGCGTTTATCGAACCGCAGTACTCCGTCGCCCATTCCGGTGCCGGGGTGCCGAAGTTCACGATCTTCGCAGGCCTGAATATGACGTTCGGCAAATAGACCGGAACCTGAGAGAAAGCAGACATGACATCGACCTGGCCGCCCGCGTCCCCTGGCGTGTACGACCGCATCATGCGGCCCGACGGTCCCGGCCAGACCGTGCCCGGCGGCGCCAGGGATTTGCCAGAGCCGCAAAAAAAAGCGCTAGGCCGCGCATGGACGAACCTGAGAGCGATATGAACAAGAAAGCCGCAACATGGGTGACGGCAGCCGTACTGGCGTCGGTCGCCGCGCCGATTCTGGCGAAGACGCCGCAGGGTCAGCCGGCCCATGCGACTGCCACTGCGGCGTCTGTGCCGGGCCCGGTCGCGGGCTATGCGATCTCCGATCAGTACGCGCGGCTGGTTGCGCGGCAGACCTACTTCTGGGCGTGGCCGATGGTGAACGTCTACGGCCGGCTGTTGGCGATGAGGCAGGTGCCGCAGCCGGGCCTGAATGGCGGCATCGTGCCGGTCGCACCGCCCAATCACCTGTCGATGCTGCGCGACTATATCCAGCCGCAGGAGCGATTTGTCGCGTGTCCGAATCAGGACGTGGTCTACGGCTCCGCGATTCTCGATCTGAACCAGACACCGGTGGTCGTGCAGGTGCCCGATTTCGGCAAACGCTTCTGGGTTTATCAGGCCGTCGATCTGCGTACCGACGGGTTCGCGAGTCTCGGCAAGATGTACGGCACGCGTCCGGGCTTCTACCTGTTAGCGGGGCCTGACTGGCACGGCCAGGTGCCGAAGGGCATTCGCCAGGTGTTCCGCTCGCCGACCGGCGTCGGCAGCTTCATCCCGCGCGTTTTCATGGACGACACGGCTGAAGATCGCGCGGCCGTGCAGCCGGTGCTCGCCAAGGTGGGCCTGTACCCGCTCGCTGAGTACGACGGCAAGGTCAAGGAGACCGACTGGTCGAAGTTGCCGAGTTTCGGTCCGGCCGGCGCCGCCGCGGGCGGCAACGCCGAAGAGATCAAGTGGGTCGATCCCAACCGGTTCTGGGATGAACTGCCCACGGTACTCGACGAGACGCCGCCGCAACGAGGCGAAGAAGCGCTTTATGCGCAGGCGCGCGCGCTGATCGCGGCGGCGCGGAAAGATCCGGCGATCAAGACCGCGATCGTCGAAGAAGCAGTCAAGGCCGAGGCGGATCTGGTCACGCCACTGTTCAACTTCAACACCTTCGGCAAGCAGCTGCCCGCCAACTGGAACACCATCAGCAACGGCGCTGCGTTCGGCACGGACTACTTCACACGTACGGCGGTGGCGAAGTCGAACATCTTCGTCAACAAGCCAAACGAGACCAAGTATTTCTATGCCGATGCCGACGCATCCGGTCAACGCCTCGACGGTAATGCGCACTACACAGTGACGTTCGCGAAAGACAGTTTGCCGCCGGTCAAAGGATTCTGGTCGCTGACCTTGTACAACGCGCATCACTTCTTCTCGCCGAACGCGCAAAACCGCTACTCGCTCGGCACCAAGAACAAGGATCTGAAGTTCAATGCCGACGGCTCGCTGACGCTGTATGTGCAGAACACGAGCCCCGGCGACGACAAACTCGCCAACTGGCTGCCGGCGCCGGCCAATGAAGCGTTCTCGCTGTATGTCCGCGCCTACTGGCCGCAGCAGCCGGCGCTTGACGGTAGCTGGACGCCACCGCCGATCGTGCGCCAGCCGTGAGCATCGCCTCGTCGCGCATCGCTGTGGCTTGTGGCCGCACGTCGTCTACAGCCTGGTCCGCAGAGTGAGAATGCGGAAACTTATTTTCGTGAGGATGACTATGGGTCGCCGCAATCATTTGTCCGCAAACCGGTCACTCGCCAGGTTGTGCACGGGTGCGCTTCTGACCACCGCAGGCCTGGTTGTCTCCCAGCAAGGATGGGCGACTGAAGGTGGCATCGGCAGGCCGATTACCGGTATGCAGGTCACGCCATATGCCGGTGTCGTGCCGCCTACCGACGACTGGATCGTGTCCGCTACCACCATCTACTACGAAGGCTCGTTAGGCGCGAGCAAGACCATTCCGATCGCCGGGCGGATTACCGCGGGCGTAGACGTGACGGCCGTGTACACCATCGTCAATGCGGTCAAGACGTGGGGGATTACCGCGGGCGGCTGGAATTTTGCCTCGTCGTTCGGCGTGCCGTTCCAGTACACCGACATCTCGTCGTTCCACGGCCATTTGCCGAACGACCACAACACCCAGTTCGCCGATCTCTTCTTTACGCCGATCGTCGCGGGGTATCACCTGACCAAGACCGACCACATCGCGCTCAGCGTGCAGATCTATGCACCGACCGGCGCTTATTCCACTAGCCGGCTCGCCAATGCCGGACAGAACACGTGGACCTTCACGCCGACGGTTGCCTATACGAAGCTGTTCCCGAAAGAGGAAATCGAGTTGTCCGTGAACTACGGTATCGGGTTCTACACGGCCAACAGCGATACCCACTATCACAACGCACCGGTCAGCGTGCTCGATGTGCTCGCGCTCAAGCGCTTCGGCGGCTGGGGCGTGGGTGTCGTGGGCGGTTATATCCAGCAACTTGGTCATGACAGCGGCGGTCTCGCCGATGTCACCGGCGGAAATCAGGGGCATTCGGTGGGCCTCGGGCCGATGGTCACTTGGTCGGGCAAGCTTCAGAAAACGCCGGTGTCGGCGTCGCTGCGTTGGGTCAACGAATTCAACGTCAGCAACCGGCCTAAAGGGAATGCGGTGGAGTTGTCGGTTAGCGCCACCTTCAAGTAACGGAGCGTGCGTTTGCTGATCCGTCATGCCCTGTGTGCGCCGTTGTGCGTCAACGCAGCCTTGTCGAGCGAGGCCGATAAGCGCAGCCGCCGCACAAGGCGCGCCTCGGCGGTCGCCGCAGCGTTGCTGGCGATGTCGGCCCACGCTCATGCGGCGTCGAAATTCATCGACCCCGAAGACGGCGCATTCGACCTGAGCGATCTGCTGCTGACGCATCGTGGCGTATTGCCTGTGCCGACGCTCATCACCGAGCCCGCGGTCGGTTACGGTCTGGGTCTGGGCCTCCTCTATTTCACGATGCCGAAGAAAAGCGCGGATGCACCCGACGACGCCAAGGCGCCGCCGAACGTCACCGGCCTCGGCGGCTTCGCGACCGGCACGCATAGCTGGGGTGCGGGACTGATGCACTTCCACACCTGGGACGACGACCACATCCGCTATCTCGGCGTAGTCGGCAAAGTGGGATTGCATCTGAACTACTACGGCATCCAGAACCGGCCGCGCGCCTACCAGCTCGATGGCATCGCGCTCGTGCAGCAGGTGTTGTTCCGGATCGGCAATAGCCATTGGTATGTGGGTCCGCGCTACACGTTCTTCGATGCCCGCACGCGCTTTAGCGGAACGATTCCGCAGGGGATTCGCGAGTTCGAAAAAGATCAGCGCGTTGCCAAGGCCGGCGTGGTGGTCGACTACGACACGCGCGACAACATGTTCTACCCGTCGAGCGGTACCTATGCGGAGCTCGAAGCGGACCTCGCGCGCGGCGGTCTTGGCAGTTCCACCAACTTTCAGGAGCAGACGGCGCGCGGCTATCAGTGGATTCCGCTGTCGAAGAGTTGGGTGCTCGGCCTGCGAGCCGACACCGGTTTCTCGCAAGGAAACATTCCGTTTTTTGCACAGCCGTACGTGTCGCTGCGTGGCGTATCCGATGCGAAGTTTCAGGACAGCAACCAGCTTACGGCGGAAGCCGAAATCCGCTGGAACGTCACGCCGCGCTGGGCGCTGCTCGGCTTCGGCGGGGTTGGCAAAGCCTATGGCCGTCTGCATTCGTTTTCGGAGGCGCCGACCGCGTTCGGCTTTGGTACGGGGTTTCGCTATCTGATCGCTCGCAAGCTCGGATTGTCGATGGGGATCGACGTCGCGCACGGGCCCGGGCAGAACGCTTTCTATGTGCAGGTGGGCAGCGCCTGGCGCTGACGAGAATCCATCCGTTCAGTTGAGTTCGCAGAAGGGACGTGGCGGCAGGCTGCATGCGGGGTACAAGCGCCGGTTGCCGTCCACGTGTTTCCGATGTTCGTGTTGAAGGAACCAAGCACCATGAAAATCACGATGAAGCGATCCCTGGTGTTGCTCGCGGGCGTCTGCACGTCGCTTGCGGTGACACTCGCGACGCCTGGGCAAGCGCTCGCCGCTGCCGCTGTGCAGCCCGTGCCGACGGCCTGGCCGCGCGACTTCGATAGCGCACAGCAACGCATCGAGCTGTATCAGCCGCAGGTGGAAGTGTGGCAGGGCAACCGGATCGAAGGCCGGGCGGCGTTCGCCGTCGGCGCGAAGGGCGCCACGCCGAACTACGGCGTCGCGCATTTCACCGCGCGCGCTGAAGTCGACAAGACGAGTTCGACTGTGCAACTGCTCGACATCGTGTTCGACAAGGTCGACATGCCGACCACGCCATCCGCAGCCGATGGCGTGAAGGAAGCCTTGCAGGCGCGCATTCCCAAAGACGGCCTCATCACTTCGCTCGAACAACTGCAGGCCAGTTATGCCAGTACCCACGAAGGCAGCGCGCCCGGCCTCGCGGTGCAGAACAACGTCCCTAACATCATCTTTGCCGAACGCCCCACGCTGCTCGTGCTGGTCGACGGCGACGCAAACTGGCGCGCGCTTGGCGACACACACTATCAACGTCTGATCAACACACGGGCGATGCTGCTCAAAGACGCGAGCGGCACGCTGCATCTGAATGCCGCGGGCTACTGGTACGAGGCGAGCGCGCTCGACGGCCCATGGCATCTGAACGCAACGCCGCCGCATGAACTGGTTGCCGCGGCGAACAAAGCGCAAACCAATCTCAAGTCCGATCCGATGTTGCCCGCCGACGGCAAGAAGCCCGCGCAAGCGCCGGACGTGGTGGTCGCCGCGCAACCGGCCGAACTGGTGGTGACGAACGGCAAGCCGGCGCTGCAACCGGTGAAGGGTGTGAATCTGCTGTCCGTCACCAATGCCGACCACGCGCTCTTCGTCGAACCGGGCGACAGTCATTACTACCTGCTGCTGTCGGGCCGGTGGTTCAGCGCAGTGAGCCTTTCCGGACCGTGGACCTTTGTCGACGGCAAAAGCCTGCCCGCCGATTTCTCGAAGATCGCGGCCGACGATCCGCACGCGAATGCGCTCGTCTCGGTGCCGGGGACGCCGCAGGCAAAAGAGGCGGCGATTGCCGCAACCATCCCGCAGACGGCGACCGTATCGCGTAAGACCACCACGTTGAAGGTCGTTTATGACGGTGCGCCGAAGTTCGTCGGTATCGCGGGCACGTCGTTGTCGTATGCGGTGAATACAGCGACGCCGGTGATCCAGACCGCGCCTTCGCAATTCTTCGCCGTTGCCAACGGAATCTGGTTCACCGCGAGCGCGGCAAGCGGCCCGTGGCTTGTCGCCGATACCGTGCCGGCCGCGATCTATACGATTCCGGCGGCGTCGCCCGTGCATTACGTCACCTACGTTCACGTTTATTCGGCAACGCCCGATACGGTGGTGGTCGGCTACACGCCGGGCTACATGGGCGTGGTCGTCAATGCGGACGGCACCGTTGTGTACGGCACGGGCTATGTTTATCCGCCCTATGTCGGCGAGGTCTATTACGGCTATCCGGCCACCTACGGCTACGGTGCGGGTTTCGCGCTCGGCACCACGGTGGGCTTCGCCTTCGGTTTTGCGATCGGCGCCACGTGGGGCGCGGCGTCGCCGTACTGGGGACCGTATTGGGGCGGTGGTCCGTGGAGCTGGCAATACGCGAACGTCAACCAGGCCAATATCTACGGCCGCTGGGGGCAGGGCACCGTGACCCACGCGAGCGGCTGGAACGGCTGGACTGGCAACAGCTGGGCCGGCACGGCGGCGTCGGGCTTCAATCCGTACACCGGCGGTCACTTCCAGGCGAGCCGCGGCGCGGTTGAGAACGCCTACAACGGCAACTTCGCTGCGGGACGGCAAGGCTCGTTCAGCAATCCGTCGACGGGACGCAGCGGCGCGGCGCGCGGTGGTGTGGCGGGCAACGAAGCCACCGGCGATTACGCGGCGGGCCGGCAACGCGCCGGCTACAACGCGCAGACGGGGCGCTATGGCGCGGCTGAGGCGGGTGTGACCGGCAATGCGTATTCAGGCGATCACCAGGCTGGCACGAAAGGCATTGTGGGCAACAAGGACACGGGGCGCGGGGTCGCGTGGAACAACGGCAATGTCTATGCAGGCAGCGACGGCAACGTCTATCGGCACGAGCAGGGCGGCGGCTGGGAACAGCACGGCGCCGACGGCTGGCAGCCCGTGCAGCCGAACGCGAGCCAGACCCAGCGGCTCGATTCGCTCAGGCAGGGGCATGACCTTGGAAATGCGCGGGCGAGTGGGCAGTTTCAGCCGCAGCGGCGCTTTGGCGGTGGGGGTGGGCGGTTCCGGCGGTGACGCAGTGGCGGCTGATTCTGTTTAAAGATATTTGTCGCCCTGCTGGCGATCCCGGACTTTCTTCGCGGGATTGCCGTATGTCACGGAAAAAGGCTCGACCGGTTTCATTACGATCGATCCTGCACCCACCACGCTGTGTTCGCCAATCGTGATGCCATGGCGCAGCACAGCGCCAATGCTCACGGCGGCGTGGCTGCCGATGCGGCAATTGCCGCCGGTGGTTACGCCTGGCGCCAGGCTCGAAAAATCCTCCATGATGCAATCGTGATCGAGCGATGCCTTCGTGTTCACGATGCAGAACCGGCCCACGCGGCACTCCGCGTTGATGACCGCGCCGGCCATGACGACCGTACCGGCGCCGATGAGGGTCCCTTTGCCGACGCTGGCCGCCGGGTGGACTGCGCTGACGAACGGCAGATGCGGACAGGCAGCGGCTACCTTGGCGGCTACGTTCGCGCGAACGCTGTTGTCCCCGATCGCGATGACCACGCCTTTCAGATCGTGCTCCATGGCAAGGCGCGCAAGATCGGCTTCGCCACCCAGCACCGGATAGCCGAGCGTTGTTTCACCCACCGTGCGAAAGGCGTCGATGAGGCCGGCGATCCGGTAGGACCCCTGCTTTTCAACAATGTCGATAACGACTTTGGCGTGGCCGGAAGACCCGACAAGCACGATGTTCTGCATGGTCCACGTTCCGCTTTTAAGACCGGCTCAATTCATTGAATGCCGGCGATGATGCCGACAATGCGTTCAACGTGCGCCGGGTTCAGATCGGGATAGATTGGCAGGCACAGGATCCGTTTCGACGCCGCGCTGGCCGCACTGAGGTTGTCCTTGTGCGAGGACGGCAGGCCACGATACATCGGAAATTCGGAAATCAGCGGATAGAAGTAACGGCGCGCATAGATACCGTGTTCCTTCAGGCGCTCGTAGAGTGCGTCACGGCTGATCGGAAAGTGGTCTTCGACCTGGACGGGAAAGTAGGCGTAGTTCGCGACTTTTTCGCCTGCGTCCGACAGGCAGCGGATGCCGGGTACATCGGCCAGCAACTCGCGATACTGCGCGTCGATCGTCTTGCGTTTTGCCAATGCATTGTCGACGTGTTGCAGTTGCAGAAGCCCGAACGCGGCATTGATTTCGCTCATCTTGCCGTTGATGCCGGCTGCCACGACCGTTACTTCATCCACGAAACCGAAGTTCTTCAGATGGTCGATGCGCTGTTTGGTCTTCGCGTCCGGGCAGATGATCGCGCCGCCTTCGAACGTATTGAAGACCTTGGTGGCGTGGAAACTGACGATCGACAGATCGCCATGCTTGAGCACGCTGCCATCTTCGGTCTGCACACCGAACGCGTGCGCGGCGTCGTAGATGACCTTGAGGTTGTAGTTGTCGGCGATCTTCTGGATCGCTTTCACATCGCACGGGTGGCCGTAGCAATGCACCGGCATGATCGCGGTCGTTTGCGGCGTGATCGCCGCTTCGATCTTTTCCGGATCCAGATTGAGCGTGTCCGGGTCGACGTCCACGAAAACCGGCTTGATGCCGTTCCAGAGCAACGAATGCGCGGTGGCGGCGAACGAATAGGGCGTGGTAATGACTTCGCCGTTGATGCGCAGAGCTTGCAGCGCAGTCACGAGCGCGAGCGTACCGTTCGCGAATAGCGCCAGATGTTCCACGCCCAGATACTCGCAGAGCGCCTTCTCGAGTTGCTGATGGAACGGGCCGCCGTTGGTCAGCGTTTTGCTGTTCCAGATTTTTTCGAGGTACGGCAGGAACTCGGCCAGCGGCGGCAGATGCGGCTGAGTCACATAGATGCGTTCGTCGTCCAGTGACGTGATCGCACGAAGAGGAGCGCTTGAGCCCATGGTTTCCTCGCTGCTAATTTTTAGTCCGGGTCACGGATGGGTATCGTTAGGCGGTTTGAACCGGGCGGCTGTCTGCCGTTTGCGCATCGTCCACACCGAAGGCCACTGGCGGCAGTCCGTCACGCCAGCGCTGCCACATCACATGGAGTGCTCGCGAGAGGCTTGCCGCGACCACTTCTGGTTGAAACACCGCCGACTCTCTGCAACGCTCGCGCAACCCTGTGCGCAGCGTCGCGAGCGCCGGGATGTCCGAGGCCAGAGCGACACCCCGCGCGACGAAATCATCCGCGTCGGTGGCCACGAAGTTTTCGAGGCCGGTGTGGCCCAGCCATGCGGCTGCCGCGCGGCTGGCCATTGTCTGACCGGCGATCGTCAGGGTGGGCACACCCATCCACAGCGAATTCAGGACCGTTGTCGATCCGGTGTAGGGAAAGGTGTCGAGACAGATGTCCACCTGGAAATGCTGTTGCAGGTAGACGGGCACCGTCGAGCGCGGGCGGAAGCTGAGCCGGTCGCGCGAAATACCTTCCTGCACGAACCAGTCGATCAGCGTTTCGTCACCTTCCTCGCCGGTCATCGAACCGAGCACCATCCGCGAGGTGGGAAGTTCGCGAAGTAGCTTCGCCCACACGGCGATCACGTCGGCGCGCAACTTGTTCAGACGGTTGAAACTACCGAAGGTGATGTAGCCGTTGTGCATGGCCGGCAGAATGTTGACCGGCGGCGCATTCTTCTCCGGATGGAACGGCCCGATGGCGGCCAGGTGCACGAGTTTCTCGGAGAACTGGCGCTCGATGTCGCCGAACGGCGTGAAGAAGCGGTCGCTGAGGTAATAGTCCATGGCGTCCAGCCCCGTGGTCGCCGGGTAGCCGATCCAGCTCACCTGAATCGGAGCTGGTTTGCGTGTCAACGCCTGAAGCCGGTTGCGGCCAGTGTGACCACTCAGGTCGATCAGAATGTCGATCTTGTCGGCGCGAATCCTGGCAGCAAGTTGCTCGTCGCTCATGCCGGCGATCATGTTCCAGTGGTCCGCCTGGCTATGCAATCGCACCGTATAGTCGTCCTCGATCACGTGGTTGTAGTACATATGGAGCGTCAGGCTCTCGTCGTTCGCGAGCGGCTCCATGACCGGCATCAGATATGAAGCGACGGCGTGCCGGAACAGGTCGCCCGAGACGATGCCGACCTGCAGGCGCCGCCCCGGCGTGCGGCTATTGTTGTGCTTCGGCCATTTGGAGCGCATGGGCGCTTCATGAATTTGGGCAAACTTTCGATGTTCGGCGTAGATCTCTTCGGTATCAACGTTGGGATCGTGCGCGAGACAGAACAAGAGATTGCTGCGCGTCAGCGAGTTTTTCGGCTCAATTTCCAGTGCGCGACGAAACGACGGAGTCGCTTCCTGCGAAGCGCCATGTTCCAGCAATACCACGCCCAGTGTGCCGTGCGATTCGCCGTGCTGGGGCGTCAGTTCGACCGCTCGTCTGCACGAGGCGATCGCTTCACGGTACCTTCCGCGGGCGGCGAGGGTGAGGCCAAGTACGCGATGACCTTCTGAATAGTTGGGATTCAGCTCAAGCAGTTTTCTGGACTCGATTTCCGCGGCGGCCGGGTTGGCGGTCAGGCGAAGCAGGTCGGCGAGTGTATTGCGTGCTTCGGCGTCGTCGCTTCCCAGTGAAATCGCCGTCCTGAACGGTTCGATCGCCTCGACGTAATTCCCGGCGCGATGCAATGCGATGCCGAGGGAACGCCATGATTGCCCGTGCGCGGGAAATCGCTCGGTCAGATCACGCGCGAGTTTGATCGCCTGCGGCAGCTGGCCTTTTTTGAACAGCGAGGCGAAGCGATTCAGTTCCTGCGGGCTCGGGCGGCGTGTATCGATCGCTACTACAGCTTTGTTGTCGGCTGATCCGGCGGCGCAGGTCCCAGCGCTTTCCACGGTAATGGAAGGCTGCACCTTCGGTGCTACGGCGGCGGTCGAGAGCTGCTTGCCGTCATACGCCATGCGCGTGATCAAACCGTTGACCGCCGGTCCCCTCAACCCTCTTTGCTGGCCCATTTCGAGCGCAAGCCATGCAGCCGGGATCTGCTCTGCATCGATTAGCGCATTGATGTAGGCGACCCAGAACTGTCCGTTATCTGGCGCGCCGCCCAATGCGGCCTCGAGATACGGCAGGGCGTCGACGGGCTGTTTGCGCTGTACGTACAGCACGCCGAGGTTGTACAGCACGTCGGTGTGGGCGGGTCTGGCGTCGAGGATCGCCTTGTACAGCGCTTCGGCGTCGTCGAACTCCTCCTCGTGGTGATGCGCCAACGCGGTCTGCAAAACCAGAGCGATGTCTTGCTCGAGTTGTTGTTCGGGCGTCAAGGGTTCAGCCGTCGGCTGCTCGTGGAGGAGAGTCATGGTCTCAGCGCAGAATGGTCTATGACGGAAATTGTGCGACGGAGAGGGCGTTTCCGATGCGCGGAGATGACGGTGAAAAGGCCGCCTGTTTAGCGCATGGGGCGCGGCGGCGGAAAGCCGAACGCCATGAAAAAAGCCCGCACGAGGCGGGCCGAGGGAACGAGCGCGCCCTGACTTCAGCGCGTAGTTCTTATTGTTGGGTACTGCCGTTCAGTGCTGCGGAGCCGTTCTGCGGGTCGGTTCCGTTCCGTCATTGGTCGCAATCTGCACGGCCGGAAGCGGTGGCTGTGGCTCCCGCATACTTACAGCCGGGCTATCCGTTGGTATTCGCCGGCGGCTTTGGTGCGCCCCATCGCTGCTTCGAATTCGAGGTGCAACTCGTTCTGAGTGGTTTCGGCGTCGGCGAGAAGCGCTTCGTCGATCGCCTGAATCCGGCGGATCATCTCCAGCGCGGCCGGTTCCTGATCCGCGGACAGCGACATCAGCAGCGGCGAACGCACTTCGGTCAGACGGGCCGCTTCCGGCCAGTCGGCGAGCGAGGCGGCCTGTTCGATTTCCCGGGTCATCGACAGCAGCCGTTCGATCAGTTCGGTCTGGTTCATTTCGATCGGGTCCATGGGCTCAGGTGTTGTTGGCCGACGCCAGCGCGCCGGCGCTGTTGGCGCCGCCGAACAGCGCGGTCAGGTACTGCGAATTGTTGTTCATTGTAGCCATCAGCGTGTCGAGCGCGGTGAACTGCGCCTGATACTGGCTCGTCAGTTGCGCAGTGTAGTCCGCAAGCGCGCTTTGCTGTGTGGTGATGCTCTGCAGGTCGGTATTCAGCGCGCTGGTGCGCGTATCGATCAGGCCACCGGTCTGCGTGAAGTTGGTGATGCTGGCGTTCAACTGCTCGGCGATGCCGTTGGTGGAGTTGAAGAGCGAGGCCACCGATGCCGGGTTGGCCGTCAGCGCTGTGCTCAGCGTCGTGTTGTTGATCACCATGGTGCCGTCCGCCGGATTGTCCTTCAGCGTAATGCCGATCGCCGCCAGCGTGCTGCCCGTCGTGCCCGAGCCGACCGCCCCGCCGACAATCGAGGCCAGGTTGTTCTGGATCGTCATCAGCGTCGAGTCGCCCAGCAGCGGGCCTTGCGACGACGACGCTGAGTTGTACGACGTGAGCGTCGACATTGTTGTGACGACGGTGTTGTAGAGGCTGACGAAATTGTTGATCGCGGTGCTTTCCGCCGTCGTGTCCGCCGCGACGTTCAGTGTCTGCGTCGTGCCCGCGGCCGCGGCCGCCAGATTCAGCGTGACGCCGGAAATGGCGGTGGTCACCGAGTTGGTCGAACTGCTGGCGGCGATCCCACCGATCGTGAATTCGGCATCCTGGGCAGACGAGCTCTGCGTCCAGGCGTTGCTCGAATTTGCCGACGTGAACGTCGATTGACCGCCCGTCGTGCTCGCGGTCGAGGTCACGCCAAGGCTCGACAGGCCGGTGTCGGTGGTGGCGTTGACCGAGACGTTGATGACGTTGGCCGCGCCGGTGTTGGCCGCGCGCAGCACCAGGTGGGCGCCGTCCGAACCGGTCACGATGGTCGCCGTCACGCCCGGGTTGCCGCTCCCTGAGTTGATCGCGGAGGCAATGCCGGCGAGCGTGTTGTTGGTGCTGTCGACGTTGATATTCATCGACTGGCTGCCGATCGAGATCGTCATCGTGCCGGTGCCCAGCTGCGTCGTGGCGCCGAAGGCGGCCGACGACAGAGCCTGCGAACTGGCGATCTGCGTGACCCCGACCGAGTAGGTGCCGGCCACGGCGCCCGTACCTGCGGTGGCCGTCAGTCCGGTGCCGCTCGCGGTGGCCGAGAAGGTCGACAGCGTGGAGCCGGAGGCAAGGCCCGCGATGCCCGACTGCAGCGCGTCCAGCGCGGCGGTCAAGGCCCCGTATGCGGACACCTGCGTGTTGTCGCTGGTTTGTTGCGCCGTCAGAGCCGCGGCTTGTCCCGCCGTCTTCGCGTTCACGAGTGCCGTGACGAGCGTCCCTACGTCCATCGACGTGTTGCCGGTCGAGCCGCTGATGATCGATTGCGCGGCCGATTGCAGCGCGGCATTGGCAGCGGCGGTCGATGCCGCAGTAGACGTGGTCGAGATCGAGGACATTGCAGAGGCTCCGGGCGTCTGGAAATCTGTATTGGGTGGTGCGCGATGCTACATCACTTCACGATTGGAATGCACAGCGGGAGGCGAGCCTCCCGTTGTCTGGAACCGGCGATGCACCGCACTTGCGCGCGACGCATCGCCGTTACTGCGTCAGCTCTTACTGCAGGAGCTTCAGAACTTGCTGCGGGTTCGAGTTAGCTTGCGCCAACACCGAGATACCGGCTTGTTGCAGCACTTGCGCCTTGCTCAGGTTCGCCGTTTCTTGCGCGAAGTTGGCGTCCGTGATTTGCGATTGTGCCGACGACAGGTCGGTCGATTCAGCTTGCTGCGACGTAGCGATTGCCGTGAAGCGGTTTTGTGCGGCACCCAGCGACGCCTGCAGGTTATTGACCGTCTGCAGTGCGTTGTCGATGGAGACCATTGCTTCGTTCGCGCCGCTAACCGAGCTGATGTTCAGGTTCGAAACCGTCGGCGGCGCGTTGATTGCGTTGATCTGAGCAATCGCTGCTGTTGCTGCGCTTGCTGCCGTGGCACCCATCGACGTTGCGAGCGTCGAACTGAGCGTCAGGGTCGTGATCGCGGTGCCGGAACCCGTGGTGGCGCCCGAGCTGAAGATTGCGCTGACTGCGGTTGCCGACAGGGCCTGGTTGTTCTGATCCGTGAACGTGAAGCCACCGTTGCCGTCCGACAGCACGTTGACCGACGTGATTGCCGCGCCCGTTGCCGTGTATCCGCCGTTTGCGTCCGTCGAAACCGCCACCGTGCCGACCGTTTGACCCTTTTGCACCAGGCCGCCGCCGATCTTCGCTGCCGACATCGACTGGGTCAGGTTCAGGCTGATGGTCTGGCCAACGTTCGCGCCGACCTGGAACGTCACGTTACCTGCCGAGCCGTCCAGAATGTTCGTGCCGTTGTACGTCGTTTGCGACGCGATACGGTTCACTTCCGAGATCTGGGCCGCAACTTCCTGTTGCAGAGCAGCCTGGTCGCTCGACGACAGCGTGCCGGTCGATGCCTGCACAGCCAACTGACGAATACGTTGCAGGCTGGAGGTCAGCGACGACAGTGCGCTCGATGCGGTTTGAATCATCGACACGCCGTCATTCGCATTCGACACGCCCTGGTTCAGGCCGTTGATCTGCGTTTGCATACGCGTCGAGATTGCCAGACCTGCTGCGTCGTCCGCTGCGCTGTTGATGCGCTTGCCCGACGACAGGCGCGTGATGGCTTGCGAGAGGGCGCTTTGCGAGCCATTAAGGTTTTGCTGTGCAACCAGCGAGTTGATGTTGCTATTGATTCCGAGCATGAAAATCTCCTAAATAAGCCTTGAGCCCAAAACGCCACGTTGGCATCGGCGGAAGCACTCGTTCATTGCTGGCCGCCTCAGTGAAGGTTGACGGCGCGTATAAAAAAAACTTGAGGGACTTTGTGCTATAGCGACCCAATTGTTTTTACGGCGGATTACGCACTCACTCGTCTGTAAGCCGCTTGCAGCCTGGTTCGGGCGCTTCACTGCAAGTATTGAAAAGACGGCGTATTCTCGTTTTCTCCTGAGGCAAACCCTGGAGAAATCATGCAAAAGCGACGGATTGGACGTTCCGAATTGGAGGTCGCACCGCTTATGTTCGGCGGCAATGTATTTGGCTGGACCGCAGATGAAGCGACCTCGTTTTCTATCCTGGATGCATTTGTCGATGCAGGACTCAACTTCATCGATACTGCCGATGTCTATTCCGCGTGGGTGCCGGGCAACCATGGTGGCGAATCGGAAACTATCATCGGCAAGTGGTTCAGGCAGAGCGGCAAGCGCGACCGGATCGTGCTCGCCACCAAGGTTTCCAAGCATCCGCAGCGCAAGGGTTTATCCGCAGCGAATATTCAGGCGGCCGTCGAGGATTCGCTACGACGCTTGCAAACCGATTACATCGACGTCTATTTTTCTCACGACGACGACACCGAAACGCCTTTGGCCGAAACGTTGGGCGCCTATCAGAAGCTGATCGAGGCGGGTAAGGTGCGGGTGATCGGTGCGTCGAACTACAGTGGCGCGCGCGTCGAGGAAGCGCTCGCCGTATCCCGTCAGCATGGGCTGCCCGAATACCAGTTGCTGCAGCCGGAATACA
Organism: Paraburkholderia agricolaris; assembly: GCF_009455635.1. NCBI lineage: Bacteria > Pseudomonadati > Pseudomonadota > Betaproteobacteria > Burkholderiales > Burkholderiaceae > Paraburkholderia > Paraburkholderia agricolaris. The sequence goes on along the minus strand of NZ_QPER01000001.1, from coordinate 4,648,968 downwards.
ACCTGTACGATCGCACCGAATATGAGCGCGACATCGAGCCGGTGGCGCTCGCCAATCAGCTCGGCGTGGTGGTGTATTACAGTCTGGCCAGTGGCTTTCTGTCCGGCAAATACCGCTCTCAGGCCGATCTGGCCAACAAGGTGCGCGGCAGCCGGGTCGAGAAGTATCTGAATGAGCGCGGTTTGCGGATTCTGGACGCGCTCGACCGGGTTGCCGGGCGGCACGGCAGTACGCCGGCCACCGTTGCCCTGGCATGGCTGATCGCTCGCCCGAGTGTAACGGCCCCAATTGCCAGCGCGACCTCGGTCGACCAGCTCAAAAGCCTGGCCGCCGCCGTCCATCTGATGCTGACGGGCGCCGATGTCCGCGAGCTGGACGAGGTAAGCGCCTGACCGTGCGCGAGGCCTGGCGCGATCGCTAAACCCCTGGTAGGATGGAGAGTTTCCTGATATCATCGGGAGTGAATTGAGATCTTTGCCTGTTTCGTCAATGTTTTTCATTGATGAAAGGTTGGTTGGCGAAACGGCAGCAGACGCGGCTTCGGCATGACGTTTGTCCGCGTTCCGCGGTGAACTCCCCACCTCTCTTTTCCGGCCTCCGTGGCCGTTATGCCTCTCGTTTCATTCGTGGTTTGGCCGGGTTCTGCCCGCGTTTGCCTGTTACTGGCCATGAATCGGAACGACCGGAGGGCCGGCGCGTGAGCGGTATCCGCCACGCAATTTACCCCTATCAAGTGATTGAGTTAGGAATTACATGACGACGATTCTTCTGAAAGAAAACGAGCCGTTCGAAGTGGCGATTCGCCGCTTTCGTCGCGCAATCGAAAAGAATGGCCTGATCGCTGAACTGCGTGAGCGCCAATCGTACGAAAAGCCGACCACGGCACGTAAGCGCAAGAAGGCTGCTGCTGTGAAGCGCCTGCACAAGCGCCTGCGCAGCCAGATGCTGCCGAAAAAGCTGCACTAAGCACGTTTTTTCGCGCTGCATTTCGCGCACTGTATGCCGAACGGCGGTGTGAGCTTCGAAAGAAGCCACATCGCCGTTTTGCTTTTGAGGAATCGATTTACGTTGAGCTTTTGCCGCCGACCGAGGTTCGTTACGCGGCGTTCTTCAGGCGCTCGGCGGACAGCCCGAATTGGCGGGCAATTGAAGCCAGACGCTCATGCCATTCCCACGTGCCAAACACATCGTGCACGTTTTGCAGGCAACTCAGCAGAGAGACCGTGGTCGGGTCGTATACATTGAGGCGGGCGCGCAGGAGGGCCTTTTTGAGCGCGGAGATACCGGCATCCATATAAGCCGGCACCTCGATGGGCGCCTTGCCGATGTAGCGCACCGGAACACCTTCCATCGCGGTCATGTAATCGCGTGGCTTGATGAAGCTGCCGACCGGGCAACCGCCGCAGTAGCCGCGGTATGCGCCACCACCACGCGGTAGCAAGGCGGCGCGTTTCTGACTGAACAGATGGTCGACGGCCTGATCGAAAATCTCCTGATGGGTCAGGAAGTTATGGGTTTTCATGGTTGGTCTCCCATGCGTTACGCAGCGGTTATTCGTTGTTCGAGCGCATGAAGGGCAGTATCGGACACACGCCAATTAACGAACCCCGGACTAGCACGGCGAAAAGCCTTTAATTCCCGAGTTTGGTTCGTTTGCCCTTTATGTCGCTTGCGTCAGTCTGGCGACACCGCCCGCCACCGTCGCGACTGGCGCTTACCTTCTATAACGACTGGCCGTGTGAAAATTGTAGACAGGGCTCTACCGGATAGCCGACGGTTGCCTGGAACGCGAGCGACGCCCCCTCAGACGCATGGCGCCAGGCGCTGACTGGCAACCGCTGCCGCGGCTACTTCAGCCGGCCTTGCGGTTGCGTCCCTTCTTGCCAAGCGCCGCGCATCGCGCGCGGCACATGCAGCTTGCCTCGTGGTCGTTCACCATGCCGACCGCCTGCATGAACGCATAGCAGATCGTCGAGCCGACGAATTTACAGCCATAGCGCTTGAGCCCCTTGCTGAGCGCGTCCGAAATTTCGGTCGACGCAGGCGCCTGTTTATACGACGCCCAATCGTTCTGAATCGGCGTCTGATCGACGAATGACCATACGAAGTTGGCGAGCGAGCCGTGTTCGGCCTGAATCTGCTGCACGGCGCGCGCGGTGGTGATGGCCGACTCGATTTTGCCGCGATGGCGCACGATACTTTCGTCCAGCACCAGCGCATCGACATGTTTAGGCGTAAAGCGCGCGACCTTGTCGATCTCGAAGTCGGCGAAGGCGCGGCGATAGCCGGTCCGTTTGTTAAGAATCGTCGACCATGACAACCCTGCCTGGGCGCCTTCCAGCACCAGCAGTTCGAACAGATGCTGATCGTCGCGCGAGGGCACGCCCCACTCGGTGTCGTGGTAGTGTGCGAGCGCTTCGCTCGATACCCAGTTGCATCGCTGTGTCACTTTCGCGCTCCCGCGTTGTCATGTCGTCCGTCAGCATAGCGGAAGCCGTGCGCGCCGCAAGCTGGCCATTCGGCCGATTGCGGGATTGAAACTGACCTGCCACGCTAGCGTTATTCACCACCTGAACTCACTCGATTCGATGAATAAAGACCTCTTTCTGATCGGCATTGACGGCGGCGGCAGCGGTACGCGCGTCGTACTCGGCGACGCGCAGGGCCGTGAACTGGCGCAGGCGGCGAGCGGCCCCTCAGGGCTGGGGCTCGGCGTGGAACGGGCGTGGCAGGCCATTGCGGCCGGCTGCGCCGAAGCCTTCGCACGTGCCGGCATGCCGCTGGACTGGGCGCGCTGCGTACTCGGTTGCGGCTTGGCAGGGGTCAATAATCGCGACTGGCTGGCCGCGTTTCGCGCGCAGGCGCCGGCGGTAGCCGGGCTCGCGGTGGAAAGCGATGTGTACACCACCTTGCTGGGCGCGCATGGCGGCGCGCAGGGCGTGGTCGTTGCGCTGGGCACCGGCAGTCAGGCGGCCGTGCTCGACGGCGATGGCGCATGCCGGGTCGCCGGTGGCTTCGGTTACCCGTCCGGCGACGAAGCGAGCGGCGCCTGGCTCGGATTGCGGGCCATCGTGCACGCGCAGCAGGCGCTCGACGGACGCGCACCCAACGACGATCTGGCCCAGGCGCTACTTGCCCACACCGGCGCACATGACCGCGACAGCCTCATCGTCTGGCTGTGCGAGGCCAATCAGACTGCTTATGCGAAGCTTGCGCCGCTCGTCATCGCCAACCCCTCGCATCCGTTCGCGGCGCGTTTGCTTGGCGAGGCCGGCGTGGACGTGGGCAAGATGATTGCGGCGCTCGACCCTTCGGCAAGCCTGCGGGTCGCGCTGTGCGGCGGGCTCGGTGCACCTTTGCGCGAGTACGTGCCGCAGATTTATCAAGCTCGTTTGCGCGAACCGTTGGCCGACTCGGCGCATGGCGGATTGCAGTTAGCGCAACGCGAAGCGGCTCGCGTCGCCGGTTGAAAATCCCGGCCCGCGCCAGGCACGATCTCGCGGATGCACCGGACAACGGTAAAATGCGATCTTTGACGCTGCCCGGCTCCTCACACTATGTACAAAGTCATTGCCACGGACCTCGACGGCACACTGCTCAACGCCGATCACCAGGTGGACCCGTTCACGATCGCGACTGTGCGTAAGCTCGAGAGCGACGGGCTGCACTTCGTGATCGCGACGGGGCGCCACTACTGCGACGTTGCGGGCATTCGTGATCTGCTGGGCATCAATCCGTATTTGATCACGTCGAACGGCGCACGCATTCATGCACCGGACAACACGGTGATACACGCCGACGACCTGCCCCCTGCCATCGTGCAGCGGTTGGTACTACCGGAAATTGTTGGCGCGCATGGCCGCGTGATCGTCAACCTGTTCGCCGACCAGGCGTGGCTGATCGACCGGGATGCACCTGACCTGCTGAAATTCCATCAGGACTCCGGCTTCAGATACGAAGTAACCGATCTGCCGAAGCACGACGGTGCCGACATTGCGAAGGCCCTTTATATCGGCGATCCCGCCGATCTCGCGCAAATCTCGGCCAACCTGGAGCGCGAATTCGGCGATGCGCTATACGTCACCTATTCGCTGCCGGATTGCCTGGAGGTGATGACGGCGAACGTATCGAAGGGGCGTGCTTTGCAGATCGTGCTTGAGCGTCTCGGCGTCGATGCCTCGCAATGTGTAGCCTTCGGCGACAACATGAACGATATCGATCTGCTGGAGACAGCCGGCCATCCGTTCATGATGAACAACGCCAATCCTGATCTCATCACGCGTCTGCCGAACGTGCCGCGCATCGGCAACAACTTCGAAGCGGGCGTCGCGCACCATCTTCGCAAACTTTTCTCGCTCGACGACGAACTGATGTCCTGAAAACGGACGGGCCCGCATCCTCTTTCGCGGATGCGGGCCGGCTGTTCGCCTCCCCAGGCGATCTTATGCGCCAACGCTAGGGTCAGCCGTGCCATCCGCCACGGCGATCGCCATGGTCATCATGACCCCAGCGGCGGTCGTTGTGATCCCAGCCGCGGTTATCCCGGTGGCCGTCGCGATAGTAGCCGCGGTCGTAGCGATGGTCCCAGCCGCCATAGCCGTAGTACACGGGCTGCGGCGCTGCATAGACGGGTGCGGGCTGGGCATAAACTGGTGCGCCGAGCGACAGGCCGATATTCAGATCCGTATGCGCTTGCGCGACACCGCATGCGCCCGCCGCGAGTCCAGCAGCAACCAGCAAGTGAGTGACGATGCGTTTCATGTTGTTCTCCTGTGAGGCGACGTATGTTTGTCGCACAGGACCAATCTACGCATTCCGGCCGCTGATTAGTGAGACGAGATGTTACGGACTGCAAGCATCGTCGCAGGGTTTGAAAGGCGATAGAAGGAACATTCGAACGCGAAGCGCGCTACGTGTTTTCCGCTCAAACCCCCGTCAAATAAGGCATCCCGGATTCCCGGAACGAGCCGGTATCCAGTTCTCGCCGACAGGTGGCGGTATTGGGCGGCGTCGCTCGTAATCACGGCTTACACCTGTATTACCGAATTAATCAGCTGAGCCAGCGGAGGCGCCCGACGCAGCCGCGGAAGCGGCACCCGGCAGTGCCGCGCAAGGACAATCCGTAGCGCGGCCGTTCAATCCCTGATGATCGAGCTTGAAGCTGGCGTGGGCCGTGCCGTTTTGCCAGTTGAGGCGAACGATATAGATGCTGTCGAAGTCGTCGCTGTGCCAGTTGGGGACATCGGCGGCATTGCCTCCATGTGTGCTCATCATCTGACGCAACAACTTCACGATCAGCTTGTGCTCCCACGCAATGACAATCAGCTTGTTGCGATTGGACGGATTGACGAGGGCGCTGCCGAGCTGATCGATCTGGGCGAAACCGTACGGCGTTTGCACAGGCATCTGAAACTGGATGGCGGTCGGCTCGATGGTTGCCAGCGGCCGAATGTAGTAATAAGGGTGGCCGCTGTCGTCCTTTTGCTGCCCGGGATCGGGTGCATAGATCGCATCCGGTTTGCCAAACTTGGCGGCGATGACTGCCGGCAACGCCAGCGCACGGTTGAGCCCCTGGCAATTGAGCTGGCCGTAACCCTTGGCGGGTTTCTCGCCGTGGCGCACGAATACGAGCGTTTCGGTATTGCTGTCTGCCGCATGGGCCGTGGGCAATGCCAGTGCGCCCATACACAAGCCGCCGATGGAGAGTGCGACGCCATGCAGGAATCCGCGGAGACGGGTCATCGGTAGCACCTGTGCGAGCTTGGAAAGTCGCACGATTCTAGCAGCGGACCGTTGGCAGGCCACCGGGTTGCCAACACCTCGTGCGTACCAAGTCAAAGCGGGCGCCGCAGCGCCCGCTTTGACTGTCTGCAAGGGCACGCCGCACCCCCGGCGCACCGTTGAATTAGTTGAGCACCGGTTCCTGCGAACTGCCGCGGCGGTTTTCGGCAATGACCGGATACAGCACACCTGCGATCACCGCGCCGATAATCGGGGCGAGCCAGAACATCCACAGCTGATCCACCGCTGCGCCGCCAACGAACAGCGCGGGGCCAGTCGAGCGCGCCGGGTTCACCGATGTATTGGTGACCGGAATCGAGATCAGGTGAATCAGCGTCAGGCACAGCCCAATGGCGATAGGTGCGAAACCGGCCGGCGCACGCTTGTCGGTCGCGCCGAGAATGACGAACAGGAAGAAGCCGGTCATCACCACTTCGCAAATGAAGGCGGCAGCGAGCGAGTAATGGCCGGGCGAGCGCTCGCCGTAACCGTTGCTGGCGAAGCCGCTGGCGACGAGGTCGAAACCCGGCTTGCCCGATGCGATCAACGACAGCACCAGCGCACCCAGCACCGCGCCGATCACTTGCGCGACGATATACGGCAGCAGGTCGCGAGCCGGAAAACGACCCGCGACGCTCAGGCCGACGCTCACTGCCGGATTCAGATGGCAGCCGGAGATGTGGCCGATTGCATAAGCCATGGTCAGGACCGTGAGGCCGAATGCGAGCGCGACGCCCACGAAGCCAATGCCCAGTCCGTGGACCGGGCCGGCGAAGCTGGCGGCGAGGACGGCGCTGCCGCAGCCCCCGAGCACAAGCCAGAAGGTGCCGAACAGCTCGGCAGCAAGTCGCTTTGACAACGGCATGATTGGTAATCCTAAAATGTTTGGCGTCTGAAGTGGCATGAGTGCTAAGTGCCGATGCATGCCATTGAGCGCGCAATTTTAGGGAAAGACGACCGGATTAGGTGTCAAGAATTGTCAATGTGGAGTCTCCTTTACCTATTATTCCGCGATAAAGATCATGTTTTACAATTCATCGACGCTTAATAATTATCAGATGATTTCTTGCTAAATCGGTATTATTGTCCATTGCGAATTTTTATAATTGCAGCTAGTCTGCGAGCGAATGAGTTCTAGAAAAGGGGAGAACCGAAATGTCTCAATATGCAGACCTCAAGGCGCAGATCGCCAAATTGCAGGCACAGGCTGATGAAGCACGGCGTACTGAAATCGATAACGTTGTCGCTGACATCCGCCAAAAGATCGCTGAATACGGTCTAACCGCGCAAGATCTCGGCTTTGCAGTTGCCGCCCGGCGCGGACGCCCGCCAAAGAAGGCACCGCTGCCGGCCAAGTATCAGGACCCGAAATCGGGTAATACCTGGAGTGGGCGCGGCAAACCGCCCAAGTGGATTGTCGGCAAGAACCGCGAACGTTTTCTGATTGGCGCGGCTTGAATATCCTGCCGCTCCAGATGAAAGCCAACTGAAGGTTGATTGGTGCCGGGTCGCTAATTTGTGATGCGCTAATCCGGGATGGAAGCGTATCCACAACCGCATTAAAAAAGCCGCCTCTGAAGGGCGGCTTTTTCGAAGTGGAAGCGGGTTAACTCCTGCTAACCGCTCGCGCAAACGATTCACAAGGCAAATTTACTTACGATTGGCGTGCAAACTGGAAACCGGCGTGAGCGACAGACGCATGGCTTAAGCGGCTGAACGCATAAAGATCTCAGTCGCTTAAGCGTGTCGCTCCAGCCCTTACCCCATCGCTACCTGGCGCAACACCGGGCGGCGCGTCGCGTCGATCAGCGCCGAATAGCCATCAACGTAATTCTGAGCCATCGTTTTCGAGCTGAAGCGGCGTTCGAATTGCGCGCGGATTTCGGTGCGCGACAGTTCGTCCAGGCGCTGCAAGGCGGCGACCGCACCTTGAACGTCCTCGACAATGTAGCCGGTCACGCCGTGGTCGATCACTTCCGGCACCGAACCGCGGTTGAACGCGATCACCGGCGTGCCGCACGCCATGGACTCGATCATTACCAGACCAAACGGCTCAGACCAGTCGATCGGGAACAGCAGCGCCTTGGCGCCCGACAGAAACTCGGGCTTTTGCGCCTCGTTGATTTCGCCGACGAACTCCACGTGCGCCATCGAGAGCAGCGGTTCGATTTCCTTCTTGAAGTATTCCTGGTCGACCTTATCCACCTTGGCGGCGATCTTCAGCGGCAAACCGCTTTGTGCAGCGATCTTGATAGCTGTATCGACGCGCTTCTCCGGACAGATACGGCCGAGAAACGCCAGGTATTCCGGCTTCTTGTGCGTTTGCGGCGTGAGCAGTTGCTCCGGCAGGCCATGGTAAATCGTGTTCAGCCAGTTGGCCTGCGGCAGCGGTGCGCGCTGCGAATCCGAAATCGACACCACCGGGACATTCGAGAATGCATCGAACACCGGCTGCAGTTCCGGCAAGTCGAGGCGGCCGTGAAGCGTCGTCACGAACGGTGTGTCCATGGTGGTGAAGAGCGGGAACGGCATGTAGTCGAGGTGAAAGTGCAGCACGTCGAACTCATGCGCGACCTTGCGCACCTTTTCCATCATCAGGACATGCGGCGCCAGCGCATCGCGGATCGTCGGATCGAGGCGCAGCGCGCGAGGCCAGCAGGCGTCGAGGTTCGCGGAGGTGACCGAGTCGCCGCTCGCAAACAGCGTGACGTCATGGCCGAGATCGACCAGCGCTTCGGTCAGGTACGAGACGACACGCTCGGTGCCCCCGTAGAGTTTCGGCGGGACAGCTTCGTATAACGGCGCAATCTGTGCGATTCGCATGCGTTGTTCTCCTGTTCAAAACGGCTTCGCACAGCGACGCTCGAGTAGAGCGGGGAGCGAATGCCTGACGGACGGTTGGGCGCGGTAAGCCGCCGCCCGGGGGTGCTCCGAACCTGCATCGGGTAATCCCTTAGCTTCATTATCGGGATCGGCCGCGCTAATTCGAGTTATTTTTCAAACGCTTAATGTTGTTACAGCGCGAAACATGATGCGTTACAGGTCGGCAGGAGGGCTGTCCCGATAGTCGGGAGGCACGGCTGGTGGACATTCAAACGCTGAAGAAACATCAGCAAGGAGCGGTCCCGGGACCCCGGGATCACGTCCGTTGCGCAGAAGTGAAAACGTCTTATAATTCTTCCTCACCGCTGCAAGGTGCGGATTGTGAGCCACTCAGAACTCACCATTTGGTTCACATTTCGGCCGCAATGTTATCCGGATCGCATCGCGAGCCCCAAGCCACGCGGCACTTGACCTGCTTCAATCTTCTTTCTGACGCCCTCCGTGTAGGAAAAATTCCTACACGAATGACGGATTAATCCGTCAGGTAGGCTGGGTGTCTGTCCGATTTTCGTTCGCCCCCCCTTTCGACACAATGCTCGCAAGACCAGAAACGAGCCGATTCGTGCGGTTTAAGTGCGCGCGTTCGAGCAAACGTTTCCGTAACGGCCTGACCAGCCAGATACACCCCGGGGGAATCATGAGCGCGACAAGCGAAATGCTCAATGAGATCAGAGAAGTCAACCTGTCTTATCTCCTGCTCGCACAGCGTCTGCTGCGCGAAGACAAGCCGATGGGCATGTTTCGCATGGGGATTTCGGACCAGTTGGCCGACGTGCTCGCCAATCTGTCTTTGGCGCAGACCGTGAAGCTGGCGGCGTCCAATCAGGTGTTGTGCCGTTTCCGTTTCGATGACCATGCCGTGCTGTCCGCCCTTGCGGACAAAGGCAAATCCAGCGCTGTGGCTCAGGCGCATTCCGCGATCCTGATGGCAAGCCAGCCAGTCGAGCAACTCGGCTGATGGCAGCTTTTAGCTCAAATAAAGCGATCAGGACGGGGGAAATGCAAACGGATGGCGTATAAAAGTGTGGTGCAGGAAGTCAGGGAAATCACCCTGGCCATCGAGCTGATCGAACTCGGCGCGCGGTTGCAATTGCTGGAAGCTGAAACCAGTCTGTCGCGCGACCGGCTGATCAAGCTTTACAAGGAATTGAAAGGGGTGTCGCCACCCAAGGGCATGCTGCCCTTTTCGACCGACTGGTTCATGACCTGGCAGCCGAACTTTCACTCGTCGCTGTTCTATAACATTTACCGTTTCATGGCCGGCCACGGCGGCTGTCTGACGATCCAGTCGATCGTGAAGAGCTACCGGCTCTATCTGGAACATGTCCAGATGCACGACGACGAGCCCGTGCTCAGTCTTACGCGCGCCTGGACGCTAGTGCGCTTCTTCGACTCCGGAATGCTGCAAATGACCGCCTGCTGCCGCTGCGGCGGACATTTTGTCGCGCATGCGCACGATCCGCAGCACGCCTTCGTCTGCGGGCTGTGCCAGCCGCCTTCGCGCGCCGGTAAGACAAAGAAATTTGCCGATGCCCGGGCCCGCGAAAGCCTTGCCGCGCTTGAGGTTTGACCCACAAAGCGGCATTGGCCTACGGCGCGCAACCCGGTGCACGCGCCGTCATACACGTCCCAACCCCTACCCGGCGGGCTTTCCGGCCCCACTGGCCGGCGCCAGACCCTGACGGGCGGGTTTAACCCGCCTCTGGTTTACACCGGAGTGACGCGCCGCTTTTCCGTCAAAGTTTTCTGCTCCGTTGCCGTAAACCAGATTAACGACGGTCACCGTCGCTTCTTTGTGAGGGCTCGGCAGTGCTGATTTTCGTGGGAACACTCGTGACGCTATTGTCCGTTTTCGGCGGTTACGCGCTGGAAGGCGGCCATCTCGGCGCGCTGTTGCAGCCTGTCGAAGTGCTGATGATCGTCGGCGCCGGCGTCGGCGCGTTCATTCTCGGCAACGGGATGAAGACTATCAAGGCGACACTGCGCGTCATTCCGACCCTGTTCAAGGGCGCGAAGTACAACAAGGACGTCTATATGGAGCTGATGGCGCTCCTTTACGTCCTGCTCGCCAAGGCGCGCAAGGAAGGCACGCTGACGCTGGAAGCCGACATCGACGATCCGGCGAAGAGCCCGATCTTCACGCAGTACCCCAAGATCCTCGCCGACAAGCACATCATCGAATTCCTGACCGACTACCTGCGCCTGATGGTGGGCGGCAACATGAACGCGTTCGAGATCGAAAGCCTGATGGACGAGGAGATCGAGACGCACCACCAGGAAGGCGAAGCCCCGGCGCATGCATTGACCAAGGTTGGCGACGCCATGCCGGCATTCGGTATCGTGGCCGCTGTGATGGGCGTGGTGCACACCATGGCCTCCGCCGACAAGCCGCCTGCCGTGCTAGGCGAGATGATCGCCCAGGCGCTGGTCGGCACCTTCCTCGGGATTCTGCTTTCGTACGGGCTGATCAGCCCGCTCGCGAGCGTCGCCGAGCAGCGCGTGACCGAGTCGACCAAGATGTTCCAGTGCATCAAGGTGACGATTCTTGCCAGCCTGAATGGCTACGCGCCGGCGATTGCCGTCGAATTCGGCCGCAAGGTGCTCTTCTCGACCGAACGCCCGTCGTTCGCCGAGCTGGAAGAGCACGTGCGCCGCGTCAAGGCCAAGTAACGGGCGCCGGGAACCGATTCGATGAGCAAGGACAAAGACCGCGCCATTGTCGTCAAGCGCTCCGCGCCGGCCAAGAAAGGTCATCACGGCGGTGCGTGGAAGCTCGCGTACGCGGACTTCATGACCGCGATGATGGCGTTCTTCCTGCTGATGTGGCTGCTGAGTTCGGCGTCCACCGTGCAGTTGAAGGGCATTGCCGATTACTTTAACCAGCCGTTGAAGATCACCTTGTGGGGCGGCGATCGCAGCGCCGAGGACTCGAGCATTCTGAAGGGCGGCGGCCGCGACATTTCGACCGACGCCCAAGGTGTAACGCGCGCCACTGACGGCTCGACCGCGCGCGCCGAGCGCACCGCTTCACACAACGACGAAGACTCGGTCAAGCAGTTGCAAGGCGAGTTGGAGCGCCGCGAACAGGTCCGTCTGCACGATCTGCAGATCAAGCTGATGGCCGCGATCGAAGCGAATCCGGTACTGCGCCAGTTCAAGCAGCAGATCCGCATCGATTCGACGCTGACCGGCCTGCGCATCGAAATTGTCGACTCGCAGAAGCGGCCGATGTTCGCGACCGCGAGAGACGTGGTTGAACCGTATATGCGCGACATCCTGCGCGAAATCGGCCACACGCTGAACGACGTGCCGAACCGCATCATCGTGCAAGGGCACACCGACGCCGCGCAGTACGCGGGTGGCGAGAAGGGTTACAGCAACTGGGAACTGTCCGCGGACCGCGCCAATGCGTCGCGCCGCGAGCTGATCGCCGGCGGCATGGACGAAGCGAAGGTAATGCGCGTGCTCGGTCTCGCGTCGACGCAGAACCTGAACAAGGCGGACCCGATGGATCCGGAGAACCGTCGCATCAGCATCATCGTGCTGAACAAGAAGTCGGAGGAGGCGCTTGACCATGACGACTCCACCACGACTACCTTGTCGGACGACGCGGCCGGCTCCAAGCCGCTGCTGCAAAAGCTTGCGCAACCGGTGACGGTTGCACCGAAGGCGCCGGCGGTAGTGCCGGCGGCCCAGTAACAGACAACGATCGCCAGGTCGGCTCCGGCGCCCATGTGGCGCGGACCGGCCGGCGATCCATAGCGTAAGTGCAGCGAGGTTTTCATGATCAGGCACATTCTGGCGATCGACGATTCGGCATCGATGCGGCAAATTCTTGCCGCAACGCTGACGACGGCCGGTTATGAAGTGACGCTCGCGGCGGACGGCAATGAAGGGCTCGAAAACGCGCTCGCCATGTCGTTCGACCTCGTGCTGACCGACCAGCACATGCCGGGCAAGACCGGCCTCGATCTGATCACGGAACTGCGTGGCAACCCGGCCTATGAGGCGACCCCCATCCTCGTCCTCACGACGGAATCGGGCGAACCCTTCAAGGCGGCGGCGCGGGCCGCGGGGGCGACCGGCTGGATCGAAAAGCCGCTCGATCCCGACATGCTGACCGAACTGGTGGCGGCGTTAGCCGAACCGGACCAGGCATGAGCACCCCGTAAGCACCACCTTTAGACAAGTTATAGAAGCTCTCGACGCAGCGGCGCGCAAGCAGCCCAAGCAGCCCAAGCGTAGACAGGAACTCTCGCGGTGACCCAGGCATGACACTCGACATCACTCAGTTCTATCAGACCTTCTTCGACGAAGCGGACGAACTGCTCGCGCAGATGGAGCAGTTGCTGCTCAATCTGGATATCGCCCACCCGGACCCCGAAGACCTCGCGGCGATTTTCCGCGCGGCGCACTCGATCAAGGGCGGCGCGGCGACGTTCGGCTTTACCGCGCTGACGGAAACGACCCACATTCTGGAATCGCTGCTCGACCGCGCGCGCAATAACGAACTCGTGCTGCGCAAGGACATGATCGACACGTTCCTCGAAACCAAGGACGTGTTGTCAGGCCAGCTCGCCGACTATCGCGCGAGTGCCGAACCGGATGCGGCGGTCGCCAAGGCGATCTGCGCGAAGCTCGAACAGTTGCATGCGGAAAGCCGTTTCGACGCGGCGCCGGTCGCGGCGGCGGCAGTTGTAGCACCTTTGGAAGCACAAACAGCAGGTCAAGGCGGTACCCCGCCCGAGCACGTCGTCGAACAGGCGGTGCAGGCGGCGGGTGAATGGACTGACGGCGAACCGGCACAGACCGGGCAAGCCGCGGGCGCTGGCGACGCAAGTGGCGCCGCCGGCCCCCATCTGAAAATTACGCTACGGGGCGTAGGTGAGAAGGACCAGGAACTGCTGGCCGAAGAGCTCGGCAACCTGGGCAACATCGTCGGGCAGGTCAAGAGCGGCGGCGAATTGACGCTGTGGCTTCAGACCGATGTAACCTCCGACGACATTATCGCCGTGTGCTGTTTTGTGATCGACGAAAGTCAGATCTCGATCAGCCGCGGCACGGCACCGGCAGACGAGACGCAGCAAGGCGAACCTGGAACGCCCAACGCTACCGACTCGACGCCGGCGCATGCAGCACAGACGGCACCGGCAGCACAAGCGGAGCGCGCAGCATCGTCGGCACCGGTGGCCCACACCGCTGCGCCCGCTCAAGCCGCCGCCACGCACGGATTGTTCGACAGCCCGGGCTCAGCCGCAACGAGCCCGGCGTCTGCCACGGCAGCACCTCCAGCGGCAAACAGCACGCCGGCGGCAAGTCCCGCTGCGCCCGCCGAGCAGGACCGCAAGGCAGGCGGACGGCCGGCTGCGGCGGCCGGCGGCGCGGAAGGCAGCTCGATTCGCGTGGGCGTCGAGAAGGTCGATCAGTTGATCAACCTGGTCGGCGAACTGGTGATCACGCAGGCGATGTTGGCCGAGACCACCAGCACGTTCGATCCGGCCTTGCATGACCGGCTCTTCAACGGCATGGCGCAGCTCGAGCGCAACGCGCGCGATCTGCAGGAAGCCGTGATGTCGATCCGCATGATGCCGATGGATTACGTGTTCAGCCGCTTCCCGCGTCTGGTGCGCGATCTGGCGGCGAAACTCGGCAAGGAAGTGGAACTCGTCACCTTCGGTCAGGCGACCGAACTCGACAAGAGCCTCATTGAACGGATCATCGATCCGTTGACTCACCTCGTGCGCAACAGTCTCGACCACGGCATCGAAACCGTGGAAGCGCGGCGCGCGGCGGGTAAGGATGCGACCGGCCAGCTGGTGCTGTCGGCGGCTCACCATGGTGGCAACATCGTCATCGAAGTGAGCGACGACGGCGCGGGTTTGCGCCGCGACAAGATTCTCGCGAAGGCGGCGAAGCAAGGCATGCAGGTCAGCGAAAGCATGACCGACGAAGAAGTCTGGAACCTGATTTTCCTGCCGGGCTTCTCGACGGCGGAGCAGGTCACGGACGTCTCCGGCCGCGGCGTCGGCATGGACGTGGTGAAGCGCAACATCCAGTCGATGGGTGGGCACGTTGAAATCACCTCGCATGCGGGCAAGGGCAGCACGACGCGCATCGTTTTGCCGCTCACGCTGGCGATTCTCGACGGCATGTCGGTGAAGGTCGGCAACGAGATTTTCATCTTGCCGCTGAACTTCGTGATGGAGTCATTGCAGCCGCGAGCCGAGGACATCTACACGGTGGCCAACGGCGAGCGCGTGGTGCGCGTGCGCGGCGAATATCTGCCGCTCGTCGCGCTGCACGAAGTATTCACGGTCGAAGACGCCAAGCAGGAACCGACCCAGGGCATCGTCACCATCATGCAAACCGAGGGGCGCCGCTTCGCGATGCTGATCGATGAACTGGTGGGGCAGCAGCAGGTGGTCGTAAAGAATCTGGAAACGAATTACCGCAAGGTGCACGGCATTTCCGCCGCAACCATTCTCGGCGACGGCAGTGTCGCGCTGATCGTGGACGTGGCGGCGCTGAACCGCGAAACGCGCCATGCACACGGCGCGATGAGCCTCGCATGACACTCGTCGAACTCACTCAACTTATTTCATCCCAACCGTTTGGGGGCTAACGTGGCAGAAGTCCAATCCATCAATTCGAGCGTCGCGAACGCGACGAATGGTCGCCGCGACGCGCAGCAGGCAGACGCCGGCGGTCAGGAATTCCTCGTCTTCACGCTCGGCGCCGAAGAGTACGGCATCGACATTCTCAAGGTGCAGGAAATCCGCGGCTACGACAACGTGACGCGGATCGCCAATGCGCCTGAGTTCATCAAAGGCGTGATCAATCTGCGCGGCATCATCGTGCCGATCGTGGACATGCGCATCAAGTTCCATCTGGGCCGCGTCGAATACGACCACCAGACCGTCGTGATCATCCTGAACGTCGCGCATCGCGTGGTCGGGATGGTGGTGGACGGCGTGTCGGACGTGCTGACGCTCGCCACCGACCAGATCATGCCGGCGCCGGAATTCGGCGCGACGCTGACAACCGAGTACCTCACGGGTCTGGGCACGGTGGACGGCCGCATGCTGATCCTGATGGATATCGAGAAGCTGATGACCAGCCGCGAAATGGCGCTGATCGAAACGCTCAGCGCGTGAACGGCAGTACGCGTCGGGACGGAAGAAAGATCGAACAGGGAGCATCAAGATGCTGAGCAGGTGGTCGATTCGCACATCGTTGACGATGGTGGGGATCATTCTGGTGGCGCTGACGGTGGTGGTCGGCGCGCTGGGTCTAACCGCGTTGAACGACGCGAGCCGGTCGCTCGACCGTATCGCGCGCGGCGACCTGGTCGCCATTCACGCGCTCGACGATGCGTCGTCATACCTGTTGCGCTCGCGCGTCTCGCTCGACCGCTTCAACGCGTTGAGCGCGGCCGGCGACACCGAACAGGCGAAGAAGGTCCTCGATCGCGCGCAGGAACTGTACGGCATGGGTAACCAGAGCTGGCAGGTCTATCTCGACACGCAAAAGAACGGCGTGAGCCAGGCGCAACTGGACGAACTGCTGGCGCGTCGCACGTCCCTGATGCGCGACGGCATGGAGCCTGAATTCGCCGCATTGCGGGCGAACGATCTGGCGGCCTATCACGCCATCGCCGATACGAAGATCAGCCCGTGGTTCGTTTCGTACGACAACGCCGCGTCTGCTGTCATCAAGGCGCTACAGCAGCATGCGGTGGATCAGCAGTCGAGCGCGCAATCGAACATTTCGCTGATGACTACGCTGATCATCGGCGTCACCGTGCTCGCGTTGCTGATGGTGATCGGTATCCGTTTCGCCCTGCGCGGCCTGATCGTGCAGCCGTTGAGCGATGCGACCGCGTGCTTCGAACGGATGGCCTCGGGCGATCTGTCCGAGACCATCGAAGTATTCAGCCGTAACGAAATCGGCCGCCTGTTCTCCGGCATCAAGCGGATGCAGGAAAGCCTCGCCACGATGGTGAAGTCGGTTCACAGCAGCACCGAATCGATCGATACCGGCGCGCGCGAAATCGCGATGGGCAACACCGATCTGTCGCAACGCACCGAACAGCAGGCGGCCTCGCTGCAGGAAACCGCGTCGAGCATGGAGCAACTGACGGGCACCGTGCGGCAGAACGCCGAGAACGCCCGTCAGGCGAGCCAACTGGCGGTCAGCGCGTCCGATATCGCGACCCGTGGCGGCGACGTGGTGAACCAGGTCGTCACGACGATGCAGGACATCGCGACCAGCTCGAACAAGGTCGTCGACATCATCGGCGTGATCGAAGGGATTGCGTTCCAGACCAACATTCTCGCGCTGAACGCGGCGGTCGAAGCTGCCCGGGCAGGCGAACAGGGCCGCGGTTTCGCGGTGGTCGCGGGCGAAGTGCGCAGCCTCGCGCAGCGCAGCGCCAGCGCCGCGAAGGAAATCAAGGAGTTGATCGGCGACTCGGTCGACAAGGTGCAAAGCGGCTCCGCGCTGGTCGGCCGCGCGGGCACCACGATGGACGAGATCGTGCAGGCGGTGCGGCGCGTGACCGACATCATGGGCGAAATCAGCGCGGCTTCCGAAGAGCAATCGGGCGGTATCGAACAGGTCAATCGCGCGGTCGTGCAGATGGACGAGGTGACGCAGCAGAACGCCGCGCTGGTCGAACAGGCTGCGGCTGCGGCGGCCTCGCTCGAAGAGCAGACGCGTCAATTGCAAGCGGTGGTGAACGGCTGGAAAGTGGGCGGCGAGGCGCGCGGCAGTGCAGCGACGCGTGCCCCGGCTGCGGCACGCCCGAGCGCCAGTAAGAGCGGCGGCCAGTACGTGCAGTCGGCGAAGGCAGCGCCGCCAGCGTCCGCTCATGCCGCGGCACACCCGGCAGCAGGCAAGGCGGCAAAGACAGCAACTCCGGCAACGCCGGCAGCAGCACCGGCTTCGGCCGCTCAGGGTGCCGACACCACACGTGTCGAACCGGCTCTCAAACCGAAGACGGCCCGCGCCGCCTCCGACTCCGCAACACGACCGGCCGCCGCAGGCGCCGGGACGGCAGGATCGGACGCGGACTGGGAAACGTTCTAGGAAGTGGCACAAAGACATGCGGTCATTCGACATCTCGCTCCCTGAGGGGCGAATCATCGAAGCACGCTTACAAAGCGTGTCGTGGGCCGACTGCGTGTTTGCAGAACTCGCGGGCGGGCGCGACCCCGCGAACTCAATCCGTTTCGGCAGAAGCAATCCTTTTGACGAAAAGCCGGATGGCTCGTATTGCAGGCGGGAACTCTCATGACGGCAACGCGCGCACAACAACCTCCGCGAGCGGCACGTGCCGACCGGGCGGAACCGGTTAGATCCGGCGAGCAAGGACGGGATTTCGAATTCACGTCGGCGGATTTCGCCCGGATTCGCGATCTGATTCATCGCAGCGCGGGCATTTCGCTGTCGGATCACAAGCGTGACATGGCGTACAGCCGGCTGGCGCGGCGGCTGCGCGCCCGTGGCCTCGAGACTTTCAAGCAGTACCTCGATCTGCTTGAAGCGGAAAACGACCCGGCCGAGTGGGAGGCGTTCACCAATGCGCTGACCACCAACCTGACCGCATTCTTTCGCGAAGCCCATCATTTCCCGATCCTGGCCGAGTTCGTGCCGCGTCGCCCGCAGCCGGTTTCGGTGTGGTGCTCGGCGGCCTCGACCGGCGAGGAGCCGTATTCGATCGCGATGACGCTGATCGAAGCGCTCGGCGATAGCGGCGCGCGCCAGGCCACCGTGCTCGCCACCGACATCGACACGCAGGTGCTGGCGAAAGCCGAAGCCGGCATGTATCAGTTCGACCAGGTGAAGCACCTGTCGCCCGAGCGGCTCAAGCGCTTCTTCCTGAAAGGCACGGGAGCGCACGCCGGTCTCGTCAAGGTGCGACCGGAAGTACGCGCGATGGTGCGCTTCGAACAACTGAATCTGACTGACCGCGATTACCAGTTGCGCTCGCAGTTCGACGCGATTTTCTGCCGCAACGTGATGATCTATTTCGACAAGCCGACGCAGGCACAGGTGCTTGCGCGCTTCGAGCCGCTGATGAAGTCGGGTGGTCTGCTGTTCGCCGGCCACTCGGAAAACTTCACCTATGTGACCCAGGCGTTCAAGCTGCGCGGCCAGACCGTCTACGAACTGACGCGCGACGCAGGCGCCGCACGCACGCCGGCGCGTGCCACGAGCCATGCGGGTAGCGTAACGACAAGCGGGGTGACCGCATGAGCAGCAGCCTGCCGATCGCCTCCAATCTATACTTCGACAACCACTTCCAGCGCCCCGGCGTGAAGTTGTTGCCGAACGAGTTTTACACGACGAGCGAAGACATGGTGCTCGTCACCGTGCTGGGCTCGTGCGTTGCGGCCTGCATTCAGGACCGCACGGCCGGCATTGGCGGCATGAATCACTTCATGCTGCCCGACGACGGCGCGGACGCCGGCCAGCCCGCGTCGGATTCGATGCGCTACGGCGCGTACGCCATGGAAGTGCTCATCAACGAACTGATCAAGGCCGGCGGCCGGCGCGAGCGTTTCGAAGCCAAGGTGTTCGGCGGCGGCGCGGTGCTGGCCGGCATGACCACGATGAACATCGGCGATCGCAATTCGGAATTCGTGCGCCGTTATCTGGCGCTCGAAAAGATCCGCATCGTCGCCGAGGATTTGCAGGGCAATCACCCGCGCAAGGTCGCGTTCATGCCGCGCACCGGCCAGGTGATGGTGAAGAAGTTGCGCTTGCAGCAGGAAGCAGGCGTGGCCGAGCGCGAACAGGCGCTCGTGCGGCAAAGCGCCGAAGCGCGTGCCGAGCGGCTCGCGGCAGCACGCAAACGGGTCGAGTTGTTCTCGACGCCGGCTGCCACGCGGCCCAGGGTCGAACTGTTCGGCACAACGGCAGGCGGTGCGGGCGCAGGCAGCCCGAAGCCGCGTGTCGAGCTGTTCGGCGGTGGCTCGCGCCCGATCAATTCAAACAACGCCAGAACTACAGAGGAGGCGTGAGCGCTGTGCAAAAGATCAAAGTACTGTGCGTCGACGATTCGGCGCTGATTCGCAGCCTGATGACGGAAATCATCAATGGCCAGCCGGACATGACTGTCGTGGCGACCGCACCCGACCCGCTGGTCGCGCGCGAGCTCATCAAGCAACACAATCCGGACGTGCTGACGCTCGACGTCGAAATGCCGCGCATGGACGGTCTCGACTTCCTCGAGAAGCTGATGCGCCTGCGGCCGATGCCGGTCGTGATGGTGTCGTCGCTGACCGAGCGCGGCAATGAAATCACGCTGCGCGCGCTGGAGCTGGGCGCGGTCGACTTCGTCACCAAGCCGAAAGTCGGCATTCGCGACGGCATGCTCGACTACTCGGAAAAGCTCGCCGACAAGATTCGCGCCGCGGCTCGCGCGCGCGTGCGCCAGGCCGCGCCGGTGCACCACGCGGCCACGCAAGCCGCGCATGCGCCTGCCGCCGCCGCGCCGCTGTTCAACAATCCGCTGCTCAGTACCGAGAAGCTGATCATCGTCGGCGCGTCGACGGGCGGCACCGAAGCGATCCGTGAAGTGCTGGTGCCGCTGCCGCCAGATGCGCCCGCGGTGCTGATCGCGCAGCATATGCCGCCGGGTTTTACGAAATCTTTTGCACAACGCCTTAATGGTTTGTGCCGGATTACCGTTAAAGAGGCAGAGCACGGCGAACGCGTGCTACCGGGACATGCGTATATCGCGCCCGGCCACGCTCACCTGTTGCTGGCCCGCAGCGGCGCGAACTATATTGCGCACCTGTCGGACGAGCCGCCGGTGAACCGGCATCGGCCGTCGGTCGATGTGTTGTTCCGTTCGGCCGCGCAGCACGCGGGCAAGAACGCGGTCGGCGTGATTCTGACCGGGATGGGGCGAGATGGCGCCGCCGGGCTGCTGGACATGAAAAAAGCGGGGGCGTATACCCTTGCGCAGGACGAAGCGAGCTGTATCGTGTTCGGCATGCCACGCGAAGCCATTGCGCTCGGCGCGGCGGACGAAATCGCGTCGCTGCCGGAGATGAGCCGCCGCGTGATGGCGCGTTTGTCGTCGATGGGTGATCGCGTACAGCGGGTATGATGCGCGCGTATGGAATGAACAGGCGGTCATGCGCCGCATCAAGGATCAAGCAAAGGGAATGAAATGGATAAGGGAATGAAAATTCTGGTGGTTGACGACTTTCCGACGATGCGCCGGATTGTTCGCAACCTGCTCAAAGAGCTCGGCTACTCGAACGTCGATGAAGCGGAAGACGGTCAGGCCGGCCTCGCGCGTTTGCGCAGCGGCACCTACGACTTCGTGATTTCCGACTGGAACATGCCGAACCTCGACGGTCTGGCCATGCTCAAGGAAATCCGCGCCGACGCCAATCTCACGCACCTGCCGGTGCTGATGGTGACGGCCGAGTCGAAGAAGGAAAACATCATCGCGGCGGCTCAGGCCGGCGCGAGCGGTTATGTCGTCAAGCCGTTCACGGCCGCGACGCTCGACGAGAAGCTCAACAAGATTCTCGAGAAGATGGCAAAAGCCGGGAGCTGATGTGAATCTGCCGACCAACGCGCAAAGCGCTGATGCGGTCAGCGAGAGCGGTGACTTCGCGTCCGATCGCATCCTCGCCCGTATCGGACAACTGACGCGCACGCTGCGTGACTCGATGCGTGAGCTCGGGCTCGACAAACATGTCGAGCGTGCGGCGGAAGCCGTACCCGACGCCCGCGATCGCCTGAAGTACATCGCGAACATGACGGAACAGGCCGCCGAGCGCGTGCTGTCGTCGATCGAAATTGCCAAGCCGATCCAGACGCAATTGCAGCAGGACGCGGGTGAGCTCGACGCGCGCTGGGAGCAATGGTATGCGGCGCCGATCGAACGCGAGGAAGTGCGCGCGTTGATGAACGACACGCGCATCTTTCTGCGCGGCGTGCCTGAAGCGACGGGCGCGACCAACGCGCAGCTGATGGAGATCATGCTGGCGCAGGACTTTCAGGATCTGACCGGCCAGGTCATCAAGAAGATCACGGATGTCGTCTACCTGATCGAGCAGCAGCTGCTCGGCGTGCTGGTCGAGAACATCGCGCTCGAGCGGCGCGAGCAGTTCGCGGCGAACGCGGCGGCTCTCGCGGCCGAACCGTCGTCCACCGGCAGCCCCGAACATCTGCTGAACGGTCCCCAGATCAATCCGGAAGGCAAGACGGATGTGATGCAGGACCAGTCGCAGGTCGACGATCTGCTGGCAAGTCTCGGCTTCTGACCGGCCAGCCGCCCGCAAGGGCGGGATAGCGGACGGCGGGATCGCGGCCCGGTATCGGCGGCAAGCCACGCTCCCGCGTGCGCTTGCTGTCTACCGACACAAACCACAGGCATACTACGGACTCAAGCAGCGGCACGGTTTTCCGGTGAGATACAGTCACCGGTCGGTGGCACGATGAGGCATGGCTTCTGAGTGCGACCGCAGCGGTGCCGTATGATCTGCATACATGCGGCCGGTTCGCACGAGGTGCGCACCGAGCCACAGCAGCTCGGGAGGAGCCTTGTCATGTGGAGTCGTGTACGTCGCGCCGGATTCGTTATCGCGCTAGCCTTACCTTGTTCGCTGTCAGCCGTACAGTCCGCCCATGCGGCACTGGGCGGCGACCCTATGACGCCCCCCGCGGATGCGTCGGTGTCTTCCCGCACCGTGCAGCCCGCCGCCAGTTCGGCATCGGGGGCCCAAAGCGTGATGCGTTCTGCATCCAGCGCGGCCTCTTCCACCTCGGCTTCCGCCTCCTACACCGTGCGTGAAACCACGCTGGGCAACGGCACGGTGGTGCGCGAATACCTTGCCGCCGATGGCTCGGTGTTCGGCATCGCGTGGCGCGGTCCGCAAATGCCGGATCTCAACGATCTGCTCGGCAGCTATTTCCCGCAATATGTGGCCGGCATACAGGCTGTGCGCGCGGCGCGCGGAGGCGGTCATGGCCCCGTTGCGGTCAACCAGAGCAGCCTCGTGGTTCGCTCCGGCGGCCACATGGGCGCGTTCAACGGTCAGGCCTGGTTGCCGCAGGCGTTGCCTGCCGGCGTCAGCGGTTCCGACATCCAGTAAGGGCGAGGACAAACGATGCGAACCATGCAAAGTGCTGTGAAGCTCAAGGGCTGGATGCAGGCCGTCGTGGCCGTGGTGTTGGTGTCGGTGCTGGTCGCCTGCGGCGGTGGTGGCGGCTCCAGCTCCAGCAACAATTCGTCGGATGCGCTGAACGGCGGCTCACTGCCCGCCAGCCCGACCCAGCAACCGATCGCCTCGAATGCCGCGAATACCGTGCCGATCACGGTCGCGCAAGGAGTGAACGGCGTCATCAATATTCCGACGGTTAGCGTGACCATTTGTCCGCCAGGCACGACAACTAATTGTCAGACCATCAACAACATCCAGGTCGATACGGGTTCGTTCGGGCTGCGTGTGGTCAGCTCGGCGCTGAATACCTCGGCGTTGCCGATCAGCACCCTGAGCAGCGGCGCGCAAATTGCCGAATGCGCGACCTTTGCCGACGGCTACACGTGGGGCACCGTGCGCACCGCGACCGTGCAGATCGGCGGCGAGACGACGGGCAGGGCCATTCCGATACAGATCATCGGCGATATGGCCGCGAGTACGGTGCCGGCAAAGGGTTGCGGCAGCGGCTCGGCGGAAAACACGGCCAGCGATCTTGGCGCCAACGGTATTCTCGGCATCGGTACGGCGCTCTATGATTGCGGCACCACTTGCGCGAACGCGGCCACTGCGTCCACCTACAGCAATTACTTCGCATGTCCGGGCGGCGCTTCCTGTGCCCGTACCGCAGTGCCGCTCGCCCAGCAGGTCGCCAATCCGGTCGCCAACTTCACCGGCGACAACAACGGCGTGATCGTGCAGATGCCGCCGGTGTCGAACACCGGTGCACCCTCGGCCACCGGCACGCTGGTATTCGGGATCGGCACCCAGTCGAACAATGCGCTGGCGGCCTCGCAGACCTTCGCCACCGACGGCTACGGCGACCTGAATAACAGCGTCTATAACGGGACGACCGTGCAGGCGTTCTTCGATTCGGGCTCGAACGCGTACTTCTTCTCCGATAGCTCGATCACGCAGTGCCCCAGTAATTACGCCGGGTTCTATTGCCCGTCGGCCGCGCAAACCCGTTCGATCACGCTGTCCGGCCAGAACAGCACGACCGCCAGCGTCAGCATCGGCATCCTGAACGCGGCCACGCTGTTCGGTAACAGCAGCAACTACGCGTTTAACGATCTGGGCGGGCAGATCGGCGGCAGCAGCAGCTTCGATCTCGGCCTGCCGTTCTTTTACGGCCGTCACATGTACTACGGCTTCGACTTGACGTCGACCACCGGTCAAGCGCCGTACGTCGGCTTCTAGGCCGTAGACGCAAGCTTAAGAACCGGCTGGGTACCCGCGCGCGATAGCGCGGGTGCCCGCTTGACCCTGGCGCGCTCCGTTGTCGGGGCGCAATCGCCACAGTCCCGCCAGCAAACGCCGCCGGGCGCTCCATCCCCCGAAATACCCCCCTTTCTCCAGCTTTATCCGCCGATCAGCGCTTGCGTCGAGCGGGAATAATCGCTCTCACTGGAAAGAGGCGCCGTGCCTCAGCCGACTGGAGAGCGTTTGTGGCAGAGGATAGCGACCTCGAAAAAACCGAATCAGCCACTCCCCGGCGCCTGCAGAAGGCGCGCGAGGAAGGGCAGATCGTGCGTTCGCGGGAGCTGTCGACGTTTGCGCTGCTGGCAGCGGGATTTTTTGGCGCATGGGGTATGTCCAGCCACATCGGCGAGCATTTGCAGGCAATGCTGCGTTCGTCCTTCACGTTCGACCATGCCACGGTGTTCGAAACCCGCCGCATGATGAGCGGCGCGGGTCTGGCGAGTCGCGAAGGCCTGTATGCGCTGCTGCCGATTCTCGCCTTCACGGGCGCGGCGGCCTTGCTTGCGCCGATGGCGCTGGGCGGGTGGCAGTTTTCTTCGAAAGGACTCGAGCCCAAGTTCAACCGGCTCAATCCGATTGAAGGCTTCGGCAAGATGTTCTCCATCAACGGGCCGATCCAGCTTGGCATGTCGCTCGCGAAGACGCTCGTGGTCGGCGGCATCGGCGGCTCGGCGATCTGGACTCGCCGCGAGGAAATTCTCGCGCTGGCGACTCAGCCGATACAACTGGCGCTCGCCAACACCGTGCATCTGATCGCGGTGTGCTGCGGCATGACGGTGGCCGGCATGTTCGTCGTGGCCGCACTCGATGTGCCGTATCAACTCTGGCAGTTCCACAAGAAACTGCGCATGACGAAGGAAGAAGTGAAGCGCGAACACCGCGAAAGCGAAGGCGATCCGCACGTGAAAGGCCGGATTCGCCAGCAGCAGCGCGCGATTGCCCGCCGTCGCATGATGACCAACGTGCCGAAGGCCGACGTGGTGGTGACCAACCCGACGCACTTCGCGGTCGCGCTGCAGTACACCGACGGTGAGATGCGCGCGCCGAAGGTGGTCGCCAAGGGCGTCAATCTGGTGGCCGCGCGAATCCGCGAAATCGCTGCCGAGAACAACGTGCCGTTGCTGGAAGCGCCGCCGCTCGCGCGTGCGCTGTATCACAACGTCGAACTGAACCGTGAAATTCCCGGCCCGCTGTATGGCGCGGTCGCCGAGGTGCTCGCCTGGGTGTATCAGTTGCGGCGCTTCAACACCGAGGGCGGCGTCGCGCCGGTCGCACCGACCGATTTCGACGTGCCCGCGGACCTCGACAAGGGCGGCGTGCCGGACGATGAAGCCGAGCAGGAAGCCGCCGACACGCTTAACCCCGCTAACGACAACGCTTCAGGAGCCTCCGCATGAACGCTCGCGCCGGATTCCTGTCCCGACGGCCGGATGCCTTGAGCAGCACCAATTTGCGCGCCCTCGCCGGGCCGGTGCTGATCTGCATGATCCTCGGCATGATGATTCTGCCGCTGCCGCCGTTTCTGCTGGATCTGCTGTTCACCTTCAATATCGCGCTTTCCGTGATGGTGCTGCTCGTCAGCATGTACACGATGAAACCGCTCGACTTTGCCGCTTTCCCAAGCGTGTTGCTGTTCTCGACCTTGCTGCGCCTGTCGCTGAACGTCGCGTCCACGCGCGTCGTGCTGCTCGAAGGCCATACCGGGCCGGACGCGGCGGGCCAGGTGATCGAGTCGTTCGGCCACTTCCTCGTGGGCGGCAACTTCGCGGTCGGTATCGTCGTCTTTGTCATCTTGATGGTCATCAACTTCATGGTGATCACCAAGGGCGCCGGGCGGATTGCGGAAGTGTCCGCGCGCTTTACGCTCGATGCGATGCCCGGCAAGCAGATGGCGATCGACGCCGACCTGAACGCCGGCCTCATCAATGAAGAGCAGGCCAGGAAGCGCCGCGCGGAGGTTTCGCAGGAAGCCGAGTTCTACGGCTCGATGGACGGCGCGAGCAAGTTCGTGCGCGGCGATGCGATCGCCGGTTTGCTGATCATGCTGATCAACATCGTCGGCGGGCTGATCGTCGGGATGGTCCAGCACAACATGGACTTCGCGGCGGCGGGCAAGAACTACACGCTGCTGACGATCGGCGACGGGCTCGTCGCCCAGATCCCGTCGCTGGTGATTTCGACGGCCGCCGGCGTGATCGTTTCGCGCGTCGCGACCAACGAAGACATCGGCACGCAGCTGACCGGCCAGCTCTTCACGAATCCGCGCGTGCTGATCATCACCGGCTGCATTCTGGTGCTGATGGGCCTGATTCCGAACATGCCGCACTTCGCGTTCCTGGTTCTCGGCGGCGGTCTGATTCAACTCGGCCGTACGATGAAGAAGCGCAGCGAGGCGCGCAAGACCAGCGCCGCGCTCGTCGACGTCGCGCCGGCCGCGATGGCGCCGACGGAAAATACCGAAGCCAGCTGGGACGACGTCACGATGATCGACACGCTCGGTCTCGAAGTGGGCTACCGGCTGATTCCACTCGTCGACAAGAACTCGGATGGCGAACTGCTCAAACGGATCAAGAGCATCCGCAAGAAGTTCGCGCAGGAAATCGGCTTCCTGCCGCCGGTAATCCATATCCGCGACAACCTCGAATTGCGGCCGAATGGCTACCGGATCGCGCTCAAGGGCGTCGAGGTGGGCGTCGGCGAAGCGTATCCGGGGCAGTGGCTGGCGATCAATCCGGGGCAGGTGTCAGCCGCGCTGCCGGGCACGCCGACGCAGGATCCGGCGTTCGGGCTGCCGGCGATCTGGATCGATACGAATCTGCGCGAACAGGCGCAGGTGTACGGCTACACCGTGGTCGATTCGAGCACCGTGGTGGCCACGCACCTGAATCATCTGGTGGTCACGCATGCGTCCGAACTGCTCGGCCGCCGCGAAGTGCAGGCGCTGCTGGAGCGGATGCAGAAGGACACGCCGTCGCTGGTCGACGATCTGGTGCCGAAGTCGCTGCCGCTCACCACCCTGCAAAAGGTGCTGCAAAACCTGCTGGAAGAAGGTGTGCCGATCCGCGACATGCGCACGATTCTCGAAGCCCTGTCCGAACACACGCCGAAGATCACCGACGCGCACGATCTCACCGCCGCGGTGCGCCTCGCGCTGGGCCGTGCGATCACCCAGCAATGGTTCCCGGGGGTGGGCGACATGCAGGTAATGGGCCTCGATTCGAATCTGGAGCGGGTGTTGTCGCAGGCGCTTTCCACGGGTGCCAATCCGGGCCTCGAGCCGGGTCTCGCGCATACGCTGCTCAATGAAACGCAGAAAGCGATGACGCGTCAGCAGAATCTTGGGCTCGCGCCGGTGCTGCTGGTGCAGCATGCATTGCGGCCCATGCTCGCGCGCTTCCTGCGCCGCAGCCTGCCGCAGTTGAAGGTGCTGTCTTACGCGGAAGTACCGGATACGCGCAACATCAAAGTGGTGAATCTGATCGGGGCGCACGCTTAAGTCCCGCATGGCAGGGCTTGCACGATGATTCCCGGCAGTTAGCCGAAGTTGTTCCAGACCAATGATTTCCCGCCGGCGCTCCTGGAGCGCCGGTTTTCATTTCAGCGTCTGACTTGGCGTGCCGCAAGCGTCTGACGGAGGTCATGCTGCGTCCGCAAAAACGCCGCTGGACGCGGCTCTGGCGCCTGTTTCAAACCGCCTGGCGCGTGCCTCGCGGCGCGCTTCCATCGCCCGAATTGCCCACCTTTAACGGTCTTTATCCACCGATCGTCGCTCGACAGGTTTCGCAATAATGATCTCAATGGGAAGCGGTATGTTGCCGGTCCGTTAGTCCGTAAGTCCGTTTACCTCATCGGGGGTCCAGCTTGAACATTCGTAAATTTGTCGGTGCTACCAGTCGCGATGCTCTGCGTCTCGTGCGCGAAGCGTTGGGCCCGGATGCCGTCGTTCTGTCAAACCGCACGATGGACGACGGCAGCGTCGAGATCGTCGCGCTAGCCGACAGCGACCTCGCCGCCATCACACCGAAGGCGCCGCGCGGTAGCGCAGGCGCAGCGCTGGCCATGCCGACGACTGCAACGACTGCAACGACTGGACAGCAAGCCGCGCTCGCCGCACCGCGCGCCAATCCGTATGCGAGCGGTATGCCCGATGTGTTTTCGTCAGTGTTTGGCGCAAGCCCGGAAGCGGGTACCGAGAACATGACGCCGAATGTTTCGCATGCCGCTAGCGCTTCAGGCCCGGCTGCCAAGGCTGCCGCTCCCGCCGCGCCGAAGGCCTCGCTGCCGAACGCGCCTAAAGCAGCGCTCGCCGCGCCCGCCGCGGCGGCTACGGCGACGTCGGCGTCGCAACCGATCAGCATCGAGCAACCCAGTGCCCGCGCCGCAGTGACGCGCCTCACCGAAGACATCCGCGCGGATCTGCTTAAAGCTGCCGGCGTGCCCGCCGCACCCGCCGCCGACACGCCGCGCACCATGGCCGAATCGAATCCCTGGCTGATCGATCACGCACGCCGCATCGCGGCCGAACAGCAGCAGCAAGGCGCATACAGCGCGCGCCCCGCCGCGATGACGCCGGCCGCCGCGATGGCCAAGGGCCTCGGCGCCGCAGTCGAACCCGGCGCACAACCGGCCGCGCCGCAAGTCACCGATACGCCCGAATGGGCCCGCGAAGCCCAGCAACTCGCCGCGCGCCGTGCCGCTCAGAAAGCAGCCCCGCCGCTGCCCACGGGCGACGACGCCCGCACCCCGGCTTCGGTCGCCGAAGCGATCAAGGCGCGCATGGAGCAGGTCGTCAACGACACCGTGATGCATGAACTGTCGTCGATGCGCGGCATGATGGAAGAACACTTTGCCGGCCTGTTGTGGGGCGACCGCCAGCGCCGCAGCCCGGCGCGCGCCGCGCTCACCAAGCACCTGTTCGCCGCCGGTTTCTCCGCGCAGCTCGTGCAGATGATGGTCGACAACCTGCCCGACGACGTCGACAACATGGAAGGCGGCATGGAGTGGGTGCGTTCGGTGCTCGAATCGAACCTGCCGGTGATGGAAGACGAAGACGCGCTGATGGAGCGCGGCGGTGTGTTCGCGCTGATGGGCCCGACGGGTGTGGGCAAGACCACGACCACGGCGAAGCTCGCCGCACGCTGCGTGATGCGTTTCGGCGCCAGCAAGGTGGCGCTCCTCACCACCGATAGTTACCGGATCGGCGGCCACGAGCAACTGCGCATTTTCGGCAAGATTCTCGGCGTCTCGGTTCATGCGGTGAAAGACGGCGCCGATCTGCAACTCGCGCTCTCCGAATTGCGCAACAAGCACATCGTGCTGATCGACACGATCGGCATGAGCCAGCGCGACCGCCTCGTCTCCGATCAGATCGCCATGCTATGCCGCGCCGGCCAGCCGGTGCAGCGTCTGCTGCTGCTCAACGCAACGAGCCACGGCGATACCCTGAACGAAGTGGTGCAGGCCTATCAGCGCGCGCCGGATCAGCAGCCGCTCGCCGGCTGCATCCTCACCAAGCTCGACGAGGCCACCAATCTGGGCGGCGTGCTCGATACGGTGATTCGCTACAAGCTGCCGGTGCACTACGTGTCGACCGGTCAGAAGGTGCCGGAAAACCTGTACGTCGCGACCAGGAAATTCCTGATCAAGAGCACGTTCTGCATTCCGCGTGACAACTCGCCGTTCGTGCCGCACGACGACGACATTCCGGCGCTGCTGTCCGCGCTGTCCGCACGGTCGACGGCCGAATTGCACGAGGTCCGCTTTGGATAAATTCATTTCGGATCAAGCCGAAGGACTGCGGCGTTTGTTGGCGAGAAGCGGCTCGCGCGTGATTTCAGTGGCGGGTGGATCGGCCGGCGTGGGCTCCACGACGATCGTGGTGAACCTCGCCGCGGCGCTCGCGCAACAGGGCAAGGACGTGCTGGTGATCGACGAGTGCCTCGGCGGCAAATCGGTGAGCGCGATGCTCGGCGGCGTGCGCGGCGCAGGTAATTTTGCGGCTGTGATGCGCGGCGAGATGGCGCTCGACGAAGCCACCGCACGGCACGCACTCGGGTTCTCGGTGCTGACCGCCTCGCGTCACAACCGCGAGGGCCACACGGCCGCGCAGTTGAGCGCCGTGTTGCGCGGATCCGCCGACATTGTGCTGATCGACGCGGAGCTCGACGAACACGGTCACCTGTCACCGCTTGCGATGCAGGCGCATGACCTGATGATCGTGACACGGGTGGCCGCGCAGGCGATCACCGACGCGTATGCGTGCATGAAACGTCTGCACTACGCACACGCCACCGCGCAGTTTCGCGTGCTGGTGAATCACGTGCAGAGCGTTGACGACGCGCATACCGCCTTTGTCAACCTGGCCGGCGTGGCTGGACGCTACCTGACGGTGGCG
This sequence comes from Paraburkholderia agricolaris, assembly GCF_009455635.1. Lineage (NCBI taxonomy): Bacteria > Pseudomonadati > Pseudomonadota > Betaproteobacteria > Burkholderiales > Burkholderiaceae > Paraburkholderia > Paraburkholderia agricolaris. The sequence goes on along the minus strand of NZ_QPER01000001.1, from coordinate 4,618,422 downwards.
CTGGAAGACGCCGGTTGTATTGCCGCCGATGCGCGGATGGCGCGAGCCCTGGAGTTGTCGCGGTGTGTCGTCGATGCGTTCCCATCGACACCGGCCGCACGCGACTTCCGGCATCTCGCTGCCGAACTGCAGTACTGGCCGATGCGGCCAGCGATGTCGTCGCAAGCGCCGTGGATGGCGCCAGCGACAGTTACAGCGGCGCAACACGCCGACCAACCGTCCGCGCAGCACGCCTGAGCGGCGGCACAAGGACAAGGGGAGCACGATGTATAACGCTCAGGGAAAGATCTCCCAAGCCGACGTTCTGACGAAGTACGCGCCGCTGGTGCGTCGCCTCGGCTTGCAGCTCGTCGCCAAGATGCCGGCGAGCGTCGATCTCGACGACCTGATCCAGGCCGGCATGATCGGATTGCTGGATGCGGCGAGCCGCTACAAGGAAGACCAGGGCGCGCAGTTCGAGACCTATGCCAGCCAGCGGATTCGCGGCGCGATGCTCGACGAATTGCGCAGCAACGACTGGTTGCCGCGCAGCTTGCGGCGCACGTCGCGCGAAGTCGAATCCGCCGTGCACAAGGTCGAACAGAATCTGGGGCGCTCGGCGAGTGAAACGGAAATCGCGGAGCATCTGCAAATGCCGCTCGACGAGTATCAGTCGATGCTCCAGGATCTGCACGGCAGTCAGCTCATCTATTACGAAGACTTCGACCGTTCCGCGGACGACGAACCGTTTCTCGACCGTTATTGCGTCGATCATTCGGATCCGCTGTCGGCGCTGCTGGACGACAGCCTGCGCTCGGCGCTGATCGAGGCGATCGACCGCTTGCCGGAACGCGAGAAGCTGCTGATGTCGCTGTACTACGAACGCGGCATGAACCTGCGCGAGATTGGCGCGGTGATGGAAGTCAGCGAGTCGCGGGTGTGCCAGTTGCACAGCCAGGCCGTGGCGCGTTTGCGTACGCGCCTGCGTGAGATGGCATGGGCGAACGCCGAGGCGACGGGCGCCTGACGGCCTGATGGTTGACCGGCGGCGCGTGCAACGCCCGCCTTCTCGTTCTGTTTCTTCTCTTCAGTTACGCGTCCGCCATCTCGTGCTCGGCGGCCAGCGCGAGAAACGCCGAGCGCGACATGCCGCGTGCCTGGGCGTAAGCGTCGATATCGTGAACCAGCGCCTCGGGCAGCGAGATATTGATGCGCACGGCTTTCTTCAGCGCCGGAATATTGCGCGTGGTGACAAATCCCCAGGTAAAACCGTCGTAGTCGGGATTGCGCCGATGCTCCTCCAGCGTTAGCCGCTCGGGAATCGGCAGGCCTTCATCGAGCAGCGTGTCCAGATGTGCCTCGATCGCTTCTTTTGCGTTCGCGTAGGCTTCTTCCAGCGAATTACCCGCCGAATGACAACCCGGAATATCGGGGACGATCACGCCGAGCGCGTGGTGCGTGTCACCAGGTTCGATTGCGATCGGGAAAATCAGATTTTTCATTTCAGACCCGCCTGTTTCAGGATGCTGCTCAATGTGCCGGGCGGAAGATCTTTTTTCGGGTGCAGGATGGTCACGAGACCGGCTTTTACCGCGTGCCGAAAATGATGGTGACTGCCCGTTATCCGGATCAACCGCCAGCCATCCGCTTGAATTACTTTGACGACTTCGGCGCTGTTCATAGTGCACTCCTCTGAATATACACACGATTACACAACTTCGCTAGTGGTTGACGTTCCGCTTTGCTCGTGCGGCGCGGCGTCGAAAAGCCGTGAGCGACGGCGGAGAACCTCAGTGGGGGGAATCCGTGATTTCAACCTGGCGGGGAATTGCGCGCGACCTGGCCGGATGGCCAACGTGCGTTGGAGAAGGGCCTAAGCGCCCTGAGCGGAAGGGGAAAAGCAAAAAGGGCTCGTCAAAGACGAGCCCTTTTGTTCAAGGCAATCTACGCAACGGCGTCAGCGCGTGAAACGCGCCGCGTAGCTACATTTTCAACCCGCCGGTTGCGCCGGAATCCGCCCATCCGGGCCGTAGAAACCGGCCTTTTGCGGTACGGCCACCTGCAGCGCTGTCAGCGCGCGCTGGTTGTAGTCCATCCGCACGCGGATCAGCTCACCGTTGTTCGTATTGAAGTGCCGCGCCCGCTCGGCGGCTTTTTGCAGCAGCGCCCATTGCTCGGCGATCCGCGTATCCGCGCTGGCCGCGAGCTCCATGCCGGGCCAGCCGGCCGGAAAGCCCATTTCCGCGAGCAGCCCGTCGCGCGTGGCTTCGAGTTTGGCGAGCGTGCCGATCAGTTCGGTTTTCTTCTCGATGATCGGCGGCAGTAGCTCCAGCGGCGACAAGGCGGTCAATGCCTTCGTCTCGAGCGTCAGAATCGAGGCGAATGCCTCGACGGCCGAATATTCTTCGATGAGGGTGGCAAGCAGGGCGTCTTTCATCTCAACAACTCGCTGAACACGACGGCTCGCGCACGATTCGCGAGCCGGGTTTGTCGAATGCCGCCCGGCCATTCACCATACTTCGATGCGTCGATTAGTTGCCGGTCGACGAGGTTTTGCTTTGCAACAGTTCGCGCGCGGTATTCAGCACGCCGTCGGCGATCTTGCTCGCATCGATCGTCAGCGAGCCGTCCTTGATGGCTGCCTTGATCGACTCGACGTGCGCCGTGTCGATATCGGCCGAGCCGGACGCCGCGAGGCTGCGCAGATGCTGCGACAGACCCGACAGGCTGACGCTGGCGTCGCCCGAGCCGCTGGTAGTGGTCGGCGAGCTCGTGCTCGCACTCTGCGCGTTGCTGGTCACGCTGTTCGTCGCGTCGCCTGGTTGCGAGCGGGACAGGGCGTCTTTCAACGTCGGCAGATTCGAATTGGTTGTGGAATCGACTTTCACGATTGGCTTCCTGAACGATTTGATTCTGATAACGGCAAGCGCTGATCAAAACTTTAGCGCAATCGCTCCAGGTTTTACCTTTCCTTTCAAGATAATCCGGCCCCATCACGGACGCTACGGCTGCCGCGGCCACTGGGCCCGTGGCGCGGGCCGTCGCGCCTGACTCCTCGCCGGCGCACGGCTTCATAGCTGAATCTCCACCGTCGAACCATCCTTGACGATGCCGGAGATGATCTGGCCGTTAGCCGTCTTCACCCGTACCTGCTGGCCCGGCGAGGCGTTGTTCATTGCGCTGCCTTCGGCGGAAATCGCAAAGCCCTGGCCGGCCGCGACGACCCGCACCGTTTGCCCGATGGACACCGCCGACGCGCTTTTTATCATGTCGCGGCGCAGTGGCATACCACCGGCGATCCGCACGAGCGACACCGAACCGACCGCCTGCGATGGGTCCGTAACGATCGCCTGCGGCAGACCGGTCAGGTCGCCGTCACGCGCGACAAGGTCGGCGGCTGTGAACACTTCGCCCGGCGCCATCGCGCGGGCGGCCAGATAGTAGGTGGCGCGCAGCGAAATGCGCGCTTGCAGATAGATGGTCCACGGCCGTTCGCCGGCGCAACGCACGCCGACGGTCATCCGGCCCCACAGGCGCGCACCGCTGGGCATGAACGGTTCGAGCGTCGTGCAGGCCGCAAGGCCGCGCGGGAAGGCCGGTGAGACGGTGATGTCGACCTTGCCGGGCAAGCCTGCCGATTGTTGTTGCAGGAACGCGAGCGCAGCGCTGCGAATTGCCTCGGCGTCTTGCTGGCCGGGCAACGGCGCGGGCTGTGCCAGCGCGGCGGGTTGCAGATTCTGTTGCGCGACAGCCGGCGCCACCTGGCGCACCGACGGCGAGCGGCCGATGGTGGCGGGCGGTGTCGGCATTGGAGCCGGTGTCGGCGCCGGTTTGGGTGCGGCTGCGGCGGCCGCGATGGGTTTGCCGTTCGCACCCAGCTGAGGCGGCTCGCCACGCGACGCCAGGCTATCGAAGCCACCGGCTGCCGGCGCATTGCCGATTGCGCTTTCGATACCGGCGCCGTTGGCGCTGTTGCCAGGCGCGGGCGCGCGTCCAGCTGCGTTTCCAGATGCGGTTCCAGGCGGGGGAATCGTCACGACGCCGTTCGCGTCGGGCCTGAAACTGGTGCGGATCATTTGCGGCGCGGCGGGCGGCTCGTCCGCGCCCGGAATGACGATCGAACCGCTCGCGTTGGCGGCTCGCGTGAACTGATCGGTGTTGCGCGCGACCGGTCCCGGCGCCAGCGACTGCGCGGTCGCGGCAGCGAGCGTCGCTGCGGACCCCGCGCGTTTGGCGGGCGCGGCCTGCATCTGCGCGGCCAGATCGGCGAGGGCGGCCGGATTCTTTTCACCCGGGCCCGGAATCACGATGGCGCCGCCGGCGTCCGGAGCCTGTTGAGCCTTTGTCGATGCCGGCAGCAGCACGATGCCGCCGGCGACCCATACCGCGAGGTTCACGGCAACGCGAGCCAGCAGACGGCACGCGCCGCGGGATACGCCACGCGCAGCACGCCGGACCGCGCCCGCACTCCCGCGATGCGCGGCCACGCGGCTTGCGTGGTGCGTCAGGTCGAAGGCGGGCTGGTCCATCGTGTTTCTCCATCGAATGCATCGGTACGCCTTGCATTCTAGAGAGCGCCCCCATTGCGCAAACGTTGAATAGAAGCCCCCTTTCCCGGTTATTCGTCCGATTGCCACTTGCGTTCGGCCCATAAGATGCACCTCATGCAAAAAGGTCTTCCCGGCCGACGCAGGTTTAACGCGAGACAAGCCCCGGGAAGCCTCGGGAACGTTCTCCGGAGATTTCTATGCTGGACAAACTCGATGCCGAATTCGCCTTTGGCCGTCAGGCGCTCGATGTACGCGCTTACCGGCAGGAACTGCTGTCGTCGAATATCGCCAACGCCGATACCCCCGGGTACAAGGCGCGCGACGTCGACTTCGCTTCGTCGCTGGCCGGCGCGCTGAAGAAGGCGGGCGGCGGCGCGGGCACAGGCGCTTCGAACAACTCGACGCTTGCCATGACGCAGCCCGCGGGCGTGACGAGCGGCATGTCGATGGTGTCGACCGCGCCGGGCCACATGTCCGGCAACGCGACGTTGACGCCGACCGGCGGCACGCCCGACGACTACGGCAATCTGCAATACCGCATCCCGACGCAACCGGCGCTCGACGGCAACACGGTCGATATCGATACGGAGCGGGTGCAGTTCGCGGACAACACGCTGCACTTCGAATCGGGCATGACGGTGCTGTCGAGCCAGATCAAGACGATGCTCGCGGCGATCACGTCGGGCTCGTAGTAACAGGTAACGGATACAGCGGCCAACGCCGCAAAAAGAAAACGCAGTACGCACGAACAATCGCTACGGGATTTAACTTGAGGCCGGGTCGGCCCATGCAACTGCGTTGCATGGGACCGGAGTAAGCGCTAAAGCGCCAACTCCGGTCGACATAGGAGAGGGAAGGGAACATGCCATCTTTGATGAACATTTTTGGTGTTGCAGGCTCCGCGATGTCGGCGCAGTCGCAGCGGCTCAACGTGACGGCGTCGAATCTCGCCAACGCCGACAGCACGACGGGTCCGGACGGCCAGCCGTACAAGGCCAAGCAGGTCGTGTTCGCGGTCAGCCCGATCGGCGGCTCGCGCACAGCCTCCGGCCAGCAGATCGGCGGCGTGCAGGTCACCGGCGTGGTCGACGACCCGACGCCGATGAAGACCGCGTACGACCCCGGCAACCCGGCTGCCAATCCGGACGGTTACGTCACCCTGCCCAACGTCGACCCGGTGCAGGAGATGGTCAACATGATCTCGGCCTCGCGCTCGTACCAGGCCAACGTCGAGACCCTGAACACCGCCAAGACGTTGATGCTCAAAACGCTCACGATCGGCACCTGAGGAGAGTTACTTGACCACCACTATTGGCAACAACGGCCCGACCGTATCGCAAACGCTGCTCGATACGATGAACGGCACGAACAGCGCGAGCGGCAGCACCAAGAGCACCAAGAGCGCGAGCAGTTCCACCAGCTCGACCGGCAGCACCTCGGGCACCTCGGCCACCGATCTGCAGAACACCTTCTTGCAACTGCTCGTCGCGCAGTTGAAGAACCAGGATCCGACCAATCCGATGGACAGCTCGCAGATGACGTCGCAGTTGGCCCAGATCAATACGGTGTCGGGCATCAGCCAGTTGAACACGACGCTCACTTCGCTCGCCACGCAGATGTCGGCAGGCCAGCAGTCGCAAGCCGCGCTGCTGATCGGCTCGACCGTGCTCGCGCCGGGCAACTCGGTGACGGTTGCGAGCGGCAAGGCCAGCTCGTTCGGCGTGCAGCTCGCCAACTCCGTGGGCGATCTGCAGATCGTCGTCAAGAACTCGGCGGGCACGATCGTCAACACGCTCGACCTCGGCAAGCAGTCGGCCGGCACGATTCCGGTGGGCTGGACGCCGACCGACTCGGCAGGCAACACGCTGCCCGACGGCAGCTACACGATCACCGCGGTCGGCACGATCAACGGTCAGCAAGCCACGGCCACCACGCTTGCGGGCGCGACCGTGCAAAGCGTCGTCATGCAAAGCAGCGGTACACCGGGTCTCGTGCTGTCGAACGGCACGACCGTGGGCTTGAGCAGCGTCGCTGCCATCCTCTGATTCAGATTCAGTCAGTTACGACTTTCCAGATACGGAGACCGTCATGGGTTACCAACAAGGTTTGAGTGGTTTGTCCGCAGCGTCGAGCGATCTCGATGTGATCGGCAACAACATTGCCAACGCGAATACGACCGGCTTCAAGAGCGGCGCTGCGCAGTTTGCCGATATGTATGCCAATTCCGTGGCGACCGCGGTGAACAACCAGATCGGCATCGGCACCCAGTTGTCCGAAGTGCAGCAGCAGTTCTCGCAAGGCACGATCACCAGCACCAATCAGGCGCTCGACGTCGCGATCAACGGCAACGGCTTCTTCCAGCTGTCGAACAACGGCTCGCTGGTGTACTCGCGCAACGGCGTGTTCCAGCTCGACAAGAACGGCTACATCACCAACGCGCAAGGCCTGCAACTGATGGGTTACGCGGCGAACAGCTCGGGCGTCATCAACACGGCGCAAACCGTGCCGCTCAGCGTGCCGACCGCGAATATCGCGCCGCAAGCCACCACCAAGATCGTCGCCGGTCTGAACCTGAATGCGCAGGACCCGCTGATGCTCGGCACGCCGACCGTGGCGGCGGCGGCCGGCAACAGCGGCGGCCTGAGCACGACGGGCGCGACGATCACGAATACGGCTTCGGGCACGAACAACGACAATTACTCAGTCACCTTCGACGCCACGACGACTCCGCCGACGTACAAGGTGACGGACAGCACGCTCGGCACGACGTCCGCCGCCACGCCTTATACGTCCGGCACGGCGATCCAGCTCGGCAACGGCCAGACGATTACGATTACCGGCACGCCGGCGACCGGCGACAGCTACACGATCAAGCCGACAGCGATTGCGTTCAACCAGAACAGCTCGTCAACGTATAACTACTCGACCAGCACGACGGTCTACGATTCGCTCGGCGGCTCGCAGACGGTCAACATGTATTTCGCCAAGACCTCGGCCGGTACGTGGAACGTGTACGCGGGCACCTCGACGGGCACGGCGAACCTCGTCGGTCAGGCGAACTTCAATTCGTCGGGCACGCTGCTCGGCACGACCCAGGTCAACACCCCGCTCACGAGTCCGCCGACGTTCACCGCCACCACCACGCCGTTCGTCTACAACTTCAGCATCCCGACCACCGACGGTTCGTCGACGCCGCAGAACCTGACGCTGAACATCGGCGGCACGACGCAGTACGGCGGCAAGGACGGTGTGAACTCGCTGCAGCCCGACGGCTACGCAGCCGGCACGCTGACGAGCTTCACGATCGGCGCCGACGGCACGCTGACCGGCAACTACTCGAACCAGCAGACCGCGGCGCTTGGCCAGATCGTGCTGGCGAACTTCTCGAACCAGAACGGTCTCGTGAACCTCGGCAACAACGAATTCCAGCAGACCTCGCAATCGGGCGTCGCGCAGATTTCGTCGCCGGGTTCGACCAATCACGGCGTGTTGCAAGGCGGCGCACTGGAAAACTCGAACGTCGATCTGACGAGCGAACTGGTGAACCTGATCACGGCGCAACGCAACTATCAGGCGAACGCGCAGACGATCAAGACCCAGCAGACCGTCGACCAGACCCTGATCAACCTGTAAGCGACCGGGACCTCCCATCATGGATCGGCTGATCTACACCGCAATGTCGGGCAGCACGCAGGCGCTCGAACAGCAGGCTATCGTCGCCAACAACCTGGCGAACGCCTCGACCACCGGCTTTCGCGCCCAGCTCGCAACTTTCCGCGCCGTGCCGATGGCGTTCGGCGACGGCAGTTCGATCAACGACAACACCACCCGCACCTTCGTGCTGTCGTCCACGCCGGGCGCCGACTATACGCCGGGGCCGATCCAGCAGACGGGCAACCCGCTCGACGTGGCGATTCAGGGTCCGGGCTGGCTGGCGGTGCAAACCGCCGACGGCGGCGAGGCTTACACGCGCGCCGGCAACCTGCACGTCGACGAGAACGGCCAACTGGTCAACGCGATGAACCAGGTCGTGCTCGGTAACGGCGGTCCGGTGTCGGTGCCGCCGGGGGCGGAGATCACGATCGGCAAGGACGGCACGGTGTCCGCGCTGACGCCCGGCGATCCGCCGACCGCGGTGGTGACGGTCGACCAGTTGAAGCTGGTGAATCCGGATCCGCAAACCATGACGCGTGGCGACGACGGCCTGTTTCGCACCGCCGACGGCAATGCCGCCGACGCCGATCCGGCCGTCACGCTGGCGCCGGCTTCGCTCGAAGGCAGCAACGTGAATCCGGTCGCCGCGATGGTCTCGATGATCACCAACGCGCGCCAGTTCCAGATGCAGACGAAGCTGCTGGAGAACGCGGACAAGAACGATCAGTCCGCCAACCAGCTGCTCAGCTTTAGCTAACGGGTTGTCCCGGGATTGCCCCGACACCTTGGAGAAGAATTATGAATCGCTCGCTCTACATCGCCGCTACCGGCATGAATGCGCAACAGGCGCAGATGGACGTGATTTCGAACAACCTCGCGAACGTCAGCACCAATGGCTTCAAGGGTTCGCGCGCGGTGTTCGAGGATCTGCTGTATCAGACCATCCGTCAGCCCGGTGCGAACTCGACGCAGAACACCGAACTGCCGTCCGGCATCCAGCTCGGCACGGGTGTGCAGCAGGTCGCGACCGAGCGCCTGTACACGCAGGGCAACCTGCAGCAGACCGGCAACTCGAAAGACATCGCTATTAACGGCCAGGGCTTTTTCCAGGTGCAGATGCCTGACGGCACGACCGCGTACACGCGTGACGGCTCGTTCCAGACCAACGCCCAAGGCCAGCTCGTCACTTCGAGCGGCTATCAGGTGATTCCGGGCATCACGATCCCGAGCAACGCCACCTCGCTGACCATCGGCAGCGACGGCGTGGTGTCGATCACCGTGGCCGGCTCGACCAATAGCCAGCAGCTCGGCTCGATGCAGCTCGCTACCTTCATCAACCCGGCCGGTCTGGATGCGAAGGGTGAGAACCTGTTCGCGGAAACGGCTTCGTCGGGCGCGCCGAACATCGCGCAACCGGGCCTGAACGGCGCGGGCAACCTTAGCCAGGGTTACGTGGAAGCATCGAACGTGAATGTGGTGCAGGAACTGGTGAACATGATCCAGACGCAGCGCGCTTACGAAATCAACAGCAAGGCCGTGACAACTTCCGACCAGATGCTGCAGACCCTCAGCCAGATGCAGGTTTAAGGCTCAGGGGATCAGGAATCAAGAGCGCCTCCGAACCTGTCGCTTTGCGACAGGCCCCCCAACGGGGACCAGGAAAATTTGGGACGGCCCGGCGCTTTCTCGAAAGGCAGTAATCAAGATGTCGCACTTCACTCGTCATCCGGTTCATTCGCGCACCGCTCAGGCGCTCGTGCAGCTCACGCTGCTCGCGACGCTGGGCGGCTGCGGCCTCGTGCCGAAGCAGCCGATCACGCAGCAGCCGATGACTGCGCTGCCGCCGATGCCGCCGCAGGCTCAATCGCCGGGCTCGATCTACAACCCGGGCTATGCGGGCCGGCCGTTGTTCGAAGACCAGCGGCCGCGCAACGTGGGCGACATCCTGACGATCGTGATTCAGGAAAACGTCAACGCGACAAAGTCGTCGGGCGCCAACGCGAATCGCTCGGGCAGCACCAACTTCAACGTGCCGACCGCGGGCTTCCTCGGCGGACTGTTTGGCAAGACCAACCTGAGCGCCACCGGGGCGAACGTGTTCAACGGAACCGGCGGCGCCAATGCGTCGAATACGTTTAACGGCACGATCACCGTGACGGTGACCGGCGTGCTGCCGAACGGCAATCTGATGGTGAGCGGCGAGAAGCAGATGCTGATCAATCAGGGCGATGAATTCGTGCGCTTTTCCGGCGTGGTGAATCCGAACACGATTTCCAACCTGAACGCCGTGTACTCGACCCAGGTGGCCGACGCGAAGATCGAATACTCCGCGAAGGGCTATCTCAACGAGGCCGAGAACATGGGCTGGTTGCAGCGCTTCTTCCTTAACGTGTCGCCGTGGTGATCATGCGTACCGTCTTTTCCCGCCTCGGCCGCGCCCTCGCTCTCGTTGCGCTCGCTTGCGCCGCGCTGCCGGCCGCCACGCCCGCCCATGCCGAACGTCTGAAGGACCTCGTGCAGATTCAGGGCGTGCGCGACAACCCGCTGATCGGCTACGGCCTCGTCGTCGGTCTCGACGGCACGGGCGACCAGACCACCCAGACGCCGTTCACCACGCAAACGCTCGCCAACATGCTGGCGAACCTCGGCATCTCGATCAACAACCAGGCGGCGGGTTCGACCAACCAGCAGTCGTCGCTGTCGAACATCCAGTTGAAGAACGTCGCCGCGGTGATGGTCACGGCGGTGCTGCCGCCGTTCGCGCGTCCAGGCGAAGCCATCGACGTGACGGTGTCGTCACTCGGCAATTCGAAGAGCCTGCGCGGCGGCACGCTGCTGCTGACGCCGCTGAAAGGCGCGGACGGCCAGGTGTACGCGCTCGGCCAGGGCAATCTGGCGGTCGGCGGCGCCGGCGCGAGCGCCAACGGCAGCAAGGTGCAGGTCAACACGCTCAATGCGGGCCGCATTGCCGGCGGGGCGATTGTCGAACGCGCGGTGCCGACCTCGGTATCGCAGGCCGGCACGATGCAGCTCGACCTGAACGACATGGACTACGACACCACGCAACGCATCGTGGCCGCGGTGAACAATGCCTTTGGCAGCGGCACGGCCACGGCGCTCGACGGCCGCACGATCCAGCTGCGCGCGCCGTCCGATCCGGAGCAGCAGGTCGCCTTCATGGCGCAATTGCAGAACCTCGACGTCAAGCCGGCGCAAGCCGCCGCGAAGGTGATCCTGAACGCGCGCACCGGCTCGATCGTGATGAACCAGATGGTCACGCTGCAAAACTGCGCGGTGGCACACGGCAATCTGTCGGTGGTGATCAATACGCAGCCGGTGGTGAGTCAGCCGGGCGCGTTCTCGAACGGCCAGACGGTGGTGGCCAAGCAGTCGCAGATTCAAATGAAGCAGGACAATGGCGCACTGAAGATGGTGACCGCCGGCGCCAACCTCGCCGAAGTGGTGAAGGCGCTCAACGCACTCGGTGCGACGCCCGCGGATCTGATGTCGATCCTGCAGGCCATGAAAGCGGCGGGCGCTCTGCGCGCCGACCTGGAAATCATCTAAGGAAGACACAGGATGAATTCGGATACGACCAATTCCGCCAATATGGCGAACGACCTGACCCAGCGCTTCGCGCTCGACGTGCAGGGCTTCGGCAAATTGAGCGCGCAGGCCAAGGCTTCGCCGCAGGCCGGGATGAAGATGGCCGCGCAGCAGTTCGACGCGGTGTTCACCCAGATGATGTTGAAGAGCATGCGCGATGCGACGCCGCAGGACGGCCCGTTCGATTCGCACGACAGCGCCACCTTCACGTCGATGATGGATCAGCAGTTGTCGCAACAGTTGTCGCAGAAGGGCATTGGCGTGGCTGACGCGATGCTCAAGCAGATGATGCGCAATCAGGGTCTGCAAGCAGGCGGCAGCGGCGCGGGTGGCGGTCTGGCCGGCATGGCCAATGCACTGGGTGGCGGCAGCGGCGGCGACGAAGGTCAGACCGCGGCGCTGAACGCGCTCGCCAAGGCCTATGGCAATGCGCAGGCCAATGGCCAACTGGCGATGGGTAAGGGCTACTCGGCCAACAGTGCGCTGACTCCGCCGCTCAAAGGCGACGGCAGTTCGCCGAAGGTCGACGCCTTCGTCGACAAGCTCGCCGAGCCGGCCCAGGCCGCCAGCGCGGCAACCGGCATTCCGGCGCGTTTCATTATCGGCCAGGCCGCGCTTGAATCGGGCTGGGGCAAGAGCGAGATCAAGAAGTCGGACGGGTCGACCAGCCATAACGTGTTTGGCATCAAGGCGACCAAGGACTGGACCGGCAAGACCGTTTCGACGGTCACGACAGAGTATGTGAACGGCAAGCCGCAGCGCATGGTCGAAAAATTCCGTGCGTACGACTCGTATCAGGAAGCGATGACCGACTACGCGAGCCTGCTCAAGGGCAACCCGCGTTATGCGCAGGTGATTAACTCCGCGCATGACGTGAATGGCTTTGCCAATGGCATGCAGCGCGCGGGTTACGCGACCGATCCGCATTACGCTAAAAAACTGATGTCCATCATGCAGAAAATGGGCTGAACTGCCGTTAATGCAGGGGCGCGGTTGCACAGGAGTACGCAGCCAGTCAGTTTTTGCCGTCTGATTTTCTCGAATAAAGTATGCACGCGACGGGGCCAGGTGCATAACAAGACGGACGAGGCCGGCCGCCTGCGGGCGGCCGGTCCACCCGCATAAGCGGCGTGATGTGTGCTGCGTGCCGCTGCGTGCCGTTGATTGCCGCCTGGTTTCGATGCACCGGATTGCGCTGATCGCCTGTCGGCGTTCTAACGTTTGTGGCAAATATTTCATTAACCGCCCTAAATTTTGGCGGAATGCTGCCGCTAATCAGTTAGACCCGATACCGGAAAGCGTTGTAATGTCCGGTTGAATGCGCGTGCTGCGGCTTCGACGAAGACCGCGCGAAAGCCCCGGCAGGAGCCTTGGCACGCGCCCGCAAGAACATGCATACCGGCAAGCCCATGGATACTAACCAGTCGCACGGCCAGACCGACGCACCCGGCCAGTCGCACGCTCCGCTAGACGAAAGCACACCCGATTTCGGCCGTCGCAATCCGCTGGAGATCGGCGTTCAGTTGCGTAACCTCGTCAATCGGGGCGATTTCCTCACCGTTGAATATGCGGGTGGTCAGCTCGTGACGCGCCTGCTCGAGGTCGACGTGCGAGGGCGCACCTTCACGTTCGATTGGGGCGCGCTCTCCGAACAGAACAAAGGCTTGCTGGCCGCGCCGCGCTGCCAGTTCCATGCTTCGCCCGACGGTGTGCGCGTCGAGTTCGTGACCGCCACACCGCGCGAAACCCGCTATGAAGGGCTGCCCGCGTTCGAGGCGGACTTCCCTGAAGTGCTGTTCTACGTTCAGCGCCGCGAGTATTTCCGCGTCGACGCGCCGATTCTCGACCCGTATGTGTGCAGCGGCCGTTTGCCCGAAGGCGACACATTCCGTTTCGAAGTGCACGACCTGTCGCTCGGCGGCGTGGGCATGCGCACCACGGATGAGCGCGTGGCCGAATTGCCGATGGGCGTGCGCTTGCAGGATTGCGAGCTGTCGCTTGGCGGGTTCGGCCGGCTTTCGCTCGATCTGCAACTGGTGTCGCACCGCTCCACGGCGTTGCCGAATGGCACCCAGCGCTATCAACTCGGTTTTCGTTTTCTGACGCTGCCGGGAAACGCCGAAAACACGCTGCAACGTCTGATTACGCAACTCGAAATGAAGCGCCGCTCGCTGGTGCGCTGATGTGGGATGGCCCTCAATTTTTCGTCGAAAGGGCCGTTAAACAGAATGTTCAAGTAACGCGGCGGCAAGTGGTCGGTGTCGCCCTTCAGGATGACGCATGTCGAGCAACCTCATCAATCTCGGACTCAGTGGACTGAACGCAGCCCAGTGGGGACTTACGACGACCGGCCAGAACATCAGCAATGCGTCGACGCCGGGCTACACGATCGAAACCCCGGTCTACGCGGAAAGCGCCGGCCAGTACACGGGTTCCGGCTACTTGCCGCAGGGGGTCTCGACTGTCACCGTGACGCGCCAGTACAGCCAGTATCTGACCACTCAGCTGAACAACGCGCAGAGCTCGGGCAGCTCGCTGTCGACCTATAACACGCTGATCTCGCAACTGAACAATCTGGTCGGGAGCCCGACTTCCGGCATTGCGAGCGCGATCACCAGCTATTTCACCGGTCTGCAGAACGTCTCGAACAACGCCTCCAGTCTGGCCACCCGCCAGACCGCGATGAGCGGCGCGCAGACGCTCGTGAACCAGATCAATGCCGCCGGCCAGCAATACGACGCGCTGCGCCAGAGCGTCAACACGCAGCTCAGCAACACCGTTTCGCAGATCAACAGCTACACGCAGCAGATCGCGCAGTTGAACGGCCAGATTTCCCAGGCCAGCACGCAAGGACAGCCGCCGAACCAGTTGATGGATCAGCGCGATCTCGCCGTGTCGAACCTGTCACAACTGATCGGCGTGAACGTCGTGAACAGCAACGGCAGCTACAGCGTGTTCATGGCCAACGGCCAGCCGCTCGTGTCGTCAACCAACAGCTACAACCTGGGCACCGCGCCTTCGACGGGCGATACCAGCGAATTGTCGGTGCAGTATCTCGGCCAGGCCGGCGCCAACCCGGCCGCCGCGCCGCAAAACCTGCCCGACAGCAAAGTCACCGGGGGGACGCTGGGCGGTCTGCTGGCATTCCGCAGCCAGACGCTCGATCCGGCCGAAGCGCAACTTGGCGCGATTGCAGTGAGCTTCGCTTCGCAGGTCAATGCGCAGAACAGCCTTGGCGTTACGCTCGCCGGCGCTCAAGGCGGCGCGCTGTTCTCGGTGGGCGGCCCCACCGTCTACGCGAACACGCAGAATACCGGCAATGCGCAGCTAAACGTCTCGTTCGCGAATCCCGCGCAGCCGACCACCGGCGATTACACGCTGTCCTACAACGGCAGCGTCTACACGCTGACCGACAATTCGACCGGCAACGTGGTGGGCTCGGCGGCCAATCTGAGCAAGCCGATCAATGGCCTGAATTTCTCGACCACCGGCACGATGAACGCCGGCGACTCGTTCACGGTTGAACCGACCCGCGGCGCGCTCAACAGCTTCAACACCGCGACCACGGACCCGTCGGCGATCGCCGCCGCCGCGCCCGTGCTGGGTTCCGCAACGGCGAGCAACACCGGCACCGGCACGATCACGCAAGGCACGGTGACGGCCGGCTACACGATGCCGAATGCGACCACTACGCTGTCGTACAACGGCACCGGCCTCACCGGTTTCCCGGCTGGCTCGACGGTGACGGTGACGGCCGGCACACCGCCGACCACCACCACCTACGACACCGGCACGACGCCGGTCATCCCGTATTCGGCGACCACCGGTGCGACGCTGACGATCAACAACGCGGCGGCGGGCAGCATGAACGGCGTGTCGGTCACGATCAGCGGCGCACCGGCTGCCGGCGACACCTTCACCATCGGCCCGAACACCGGCGCAAGCAACGACGGCCGCAACGCGCTGGCGCTGTCGAACCTGTCCAACGCGAAAGCGCTGGCCGGCGGCACGGTCACGCTGACGGGCGCCTATGCGAACTACGTCAACCAGATCGGCAACCAGACCAACCAGATTCAGACCTCGAGCACGGCGCAGACCGCGCTGGTGACGCAGATCACCACCGCGCAGCAGTCGGTCTCGGGCGTGAACATCAACGAAGAAGCAGCCAACCTGCTTCAGTATCAGCAGCTGTATCAGGCAAACAGCAAGGTCATCCAAACCGCGCAGACCCTGTTCCAGACGATACTTGGCATCTTCCAGTGAGGCGTTGAACATGCGTATCTCCAGCATGCAGTACTTCAACATGAACGTTGCGACGATGAGCGACCAGCAAGCTCAGCTGTCGCAGCTGTACGCACAGATCTCGAGCGGCGTGAGCCTCTCCACGCCGTCGGACAATCCGCTCGGCGCGGCGCAGGCGGTGCAGTTGAGCTCGACGGCGACGAGCCTCGCGCAGTACACGACCAACCAGAATGTGGCGCTGTCTTCGCTGCAGCAGGAAGATTCGACGCTCGGCAGCGTCAATACCGTGCTGCAGAGTATTCACACGCTGGTGCTGCGCGCCGGCGACGGTTCGTTGAACGACGGCGACCGTGGCTCGATCGCGACGCAATTGCAGAGCTTGCGCAGCCAGTTGCTCACGCTTGCCAACTCGACCGACCCGCAGGGCAATGCGTTGTTTGGCGGTTATCAAAGCACCGCGCAGCCATACACCACCAACTCGGCCGGCGCGGTGACCTATTCGGGCGATACAGGCACGCCTGCCATGCAGATCACCCCCTCGCACACCATTCAGACGGGTGACAACGGGATCGCGATCTTCAACAGCGTGGCGGCGATCGGCACCAGCTCGGTACCGGCCGCGACGACCGGCAACACCGGCACAGGCGTAGTTAGCACCGTCAGCATGACGAATCCGACCAACCCGGCCAACGCGGACAAGTACAGCATTTCCTTCACGTCGGCGACCACTTACACGGTGACCCAGACCACGCCTTCCGGCACGGTGACCACGGGCGGACCGCAACCGTTCACGGCCGGCTCCGCGATCACGCTGGGTGGGCAGACCGTGTCGATCAGCGGCGCGCCGAACGCGGGCGACAGCTTCACGGTGACGCCGGCCACGCAAGGCAGCACGGACGTGTTCGCCAACCTGAGCCAGTTGATCACCACCTTGCAAACGCCGGTGTCGGGCGGCGCCTCGACTGCCAGCTTCCAGAGCGCGCTGACCACCAGCATGACCCAGCTCGAAAACACAATGAACAACGTCGTGACAGCGCAGGCGGCGGTGGGTGGCCGCGAGCAGCAAGTGCAGGCATTGCAGACGGTTACGCAGACCAACACCTTGCAGACGGCGAGCAACCTGGCGGATCTCACCCAGACCGACATGGTCAAGACGATCGGCCAGTACACGATGACGCAAAACGCGCTGCAAGCGGCACAACAGGCATTCGTGAAGATTCAGAGCGTTTCGCTGTTCCAGTACCTGAACTGAACGCGGCAGTAGTCTGAAACACGGAAGGGCGGAAGCCGGTGTGAGCCGGCTCCCGCCCTTCCTGTTTTCCGCGTACGCTACTTCAATCCGGCTGCAACCCGTCCCATCTGATCGATGCCGATATCGAACAGGCGCATGAAGAACGGAATCATGTTCGGGATCATCAGTTGCAGAAGCAGCATGCCGATCAGCATCGTCAGTGGAAAGCCGATCTGGAACACGCCGATTTGCGGCGCGGCGCGGTTCAGTATGCCGAGCGCGAGATTGGTGATCAGCAGTGCGACAACCACCGGCAGCGACAGCAGCAGGCCCGCGGAAAACACTGTGCTGCCGAAATTCGCCAGGGTGCGCCAGCCAGGTGCGCCCAGAATGTTCGCCGACACCGGAACGGACTGGAAGGTGGCCAGCAGCGCACTGATCATCTGCAGATGGCCGTCGATCACCAGAAACACCAGCATGGCGATAGTGTTCATATAGCTCGACAGCACCTGGCTCGAACTGCTCGCCTGCGCATCGAAGAATGTCGCGAAGCCGAGGCCCATGCCGAGTCCGACGAAATCGCCGGTGGCGCTGATCGCCTGAAACACGATCTGCATCGTCATGCCGAGCGCGATGCCGATCAGGAACTGGTTGACGATGATCCACACCCCTTCGGCGGAAAACACCGTGACTTGCGGCAGCGCGCCGAGCGTGGGCGCGACGATGATCGTGATGAAGGCCGCGAGGCCGATCTTCACGCGTGTGGGCAGCGAGCGGTGGCCGAGCACCGGCGCGGTTGCCACCAGCGCGAGAATCCGCACGAACGGCCACAGGAACGCCGTGAGCCAGGCGTTCAGTTGGGCGTAGGTGACGGAAAACATGGTGGAGGGGGAGCGGGCGAGCGCCGGGCGAAGGCCTGGGCCGCGCTCAGTTGACCAGCGAGGGGATGTTGGTGAGCGTCTGGCGTAGGTAGTCGAGCATGGTCGTCAGCATCCACGGACCGGCGATCACCATCGTGATGGCGATCGCGAGCAGCTTCGGAATGAACGACAGCGTGGTTTCGTTGATCTGCGTGGCGGCCTGGAACAGGCTCACCACCAGACCGACCACCAGCGCGACCAGCAGCAACGGCGCGGCAAGCAGCAGGCCGACATACATGGCCTGGTGCGCGAGCGTCATGACGGATTCTTGATTCATGGCGTTTTCAGTGCGATGCGTGAGGGGTTAAGTGACGCAGCGAGGTGAACCAGCGGTTAAACAAAGCTTTGCGCGAGCGAGCCGAGCAGCAATTGCCAACCGTCCACCAGCACGAACAGCATCAGCTTGAACGGCAGCGAGATGGTGGCGGGCGACACCATCATCATCCCCATCGACATCAGCACGCTCGCTACCACCATGTCGATGATCAGGAACGGGATGAAAATCGTGAAGCCGATCTGGAAACCCGTCTTCAGTTCGCTCGTCACGAACGACGGCACCAGCAATGACAGCGGCACGTCTTCCGGACCTTGCATGGGTGCGGCGTGCGAGATGCGGGCGAACAGCGCGAGATCGCTTTCGCGGGTCTGGCGCAGCATAAACGTCTTGAACGGCGCGAGGCCGCGGCCGACGGCGGTCTCCATCGGGATCGTGCCTTCGGAGAACGGTTTGTAGCCGTCGTTATAGGCCTTGTCGAGCACCGGCGACATCACGAACAGCGTGAGGAACAGCGCGAGGCCGACCAGCACCTGGTTCGGCGGCGTGGTGGTGGTGCCGAGCGCCTGACGCAGCAGCGACAAGACGATGATGATGCGCGTGAAGCTCGTCATCATCAGCACCATGGCCGGCAGAAACGACAGCATCGTGAGCAGCAGCATCGTCTGCACGCTCAGCGAGTAGGTCGTGCCGCCGTTCGGGCCCGGGCTTGTATTGAAGGCCGGCAAGCCGGCGGCTTGTGCGAACGACAGCGTCGGCAGCGCGAGCATCAGTGCCGGTAACGCCACGGGCGCCACGCGGCGCAGGACGGCAATGGCTTTCAAAGCGATGCGAGACATGCGAGTGGTGTGCGCTTGATGGCCTGACTGCACGGGTCGCGATGATTGAAGACTGAACTGCATTACCGATCCCCGTTGCCTTGCCCGTTGAAACGTTTGCTCACTTCGCCTCGTAGAGCGTCGCGAAAGCGTTGACCGAAGGTGCCGGGCAACGCTGTGCCCTTAGCCGATGCATCCGACCCGCCAGCTGTGGCCGGTTGCGTGCTCGCGATGGAATCGCCCGCGACCGAACCGGCGGGCATGGTGTGCAGCAGGCGCACATTGCCGGGTGCCGTGCCGAGCACGAGCCACGTGTCGCCGATCTCTACCACGGCGACGCGCTCCTTGCCGCCGAGCGAGGCGCCGCCGATCGTCTTCACGAGGCCGCTGCGATTGGCCGGCTGCAAGCCGAAGCGGCGCGCGAGCCATGCGCAGGCGAACACCAGGCCGATCACCACCAGCAGGCCGACGATGGTTTGCAGCACCGCGCCTACGCCGAGCGCCGGAACGGCCGTGCCGGCGCCGACACCCGATGCGATGTTCGCGGCGTTGTTGACCGCGTTCATGTCGGCTGCGTGCGCGGCCGATGCTGCGAAGCTCGCCACGCAGGCCACTGCGAACACCCGCGCCGAAGTGGCCGTGGACGTCGTTGCCGTTGCGGTCGCTGCTGTTGAGGCTGCGGGCACAGTGCGATTGAGAACATTGCGCGACGCGTGCAGCATGGCGCGACCGGCAACGCGTTTCATCGATTCAGCTTCCGGATGCGTTCGGACGGCGTGATGATGTCGGTCAGACGGATACCGAACTTGTCGTTCACGACCACCACTTCGCCCTGGGCGATCAGGCAGCCGTTGACCAGCACGTCCATCGGTTCGCCCGCCATGCCGTCCAGCTCCACCACCGAGCCTTGCGCGAGTTGCAGCAGATTGCGGATCGCGATCTTGGTGCGGCCGAGTTCGACGGTCATCTGGACGGGAATGTCCAGGATCATGTCGATGTCGTTGCGCGTCGAGGTCGACTCGACCTTCGAGAGCGGCTGGAACACGCCGGCCGTGGCCGCGCTGACTTCCGTGTTGTCGTTCTGCTCGGCCAGCGCGCTGGCCCAGTCGGCCATCGCCGCGTCGTCTTCGGCGCTGCCGGCGTCGGCGGCCAGTTGCGGCTCGCCGGTGGCCAGCTCGGCCTCAGTCTTTGCGTTCAGGTCACTCATATCCACCTTCCTTCATCGTGTCGGCTGCGCTGATCATTTTCTGGACCCGCAACGCGTACTGACCATTGAAAATTCCGTAGCCGCATTCCATCACCGGCACGCCATCGACTTTCGCCGTGATGTGTTCGGGGATATTGATCGGCAGAACATCGCCCTTGCGCATGTTCAGGATCTGTTCGAACGTGACCGGCACCTGCGCGAGGTCGGCGGTCAGTTCCACTTCCGCTGCCTGCACCTGTTGCGACAGCACGCGAACCCAGCGACGGTCGACTTCCATCGCCTCGCCCTGGATCGGCGACGAGAGAATGTCGCGGATCGGTTCGATCATCGAATACGGCATGCAGATGTGCAGCGTGCCGCCCGTCGTACCGAACTCGATCGAGAACTGCGTGACGATGACGATTTCGTTCGGCGTTGCCACGTTGGCGAACTGTGTGTGCATTTCCGAGCGCACGAATTCGAACTGCAGCGGGCGCACGCTTTTCCACGACGCCGCGTAGTGCTCGAACGTCAGATTGAGCAGCTTCATGATGATGCGCTGCTCGGTTGCCGTGAAATCGCGGCCTTCGACGCGGGTATGGAAGCGCCCGTCGCCGCCGAACAGGTTGTCGACCACGAAGAACACCAGATTCGGGTCGAACACGAACAGCGACGTACCGCGCAACGGCTTCATGTGGACCAGATTCAGATTGGTCGGGATCGGCAGGTTGCGGGTGAATTCGCTGTACTTCACCACCTTCACCGGACCGACGGAGATTTCCGCCGAGCGCCGCATGAAGTTGAAGATGCCGACGCGCAACAGACGCGCGAAGCGGTCGTTGATGATCTCGAGACCGGGCATCCGGCCGCGGACGATGCGTTCCTGCGTCGCGATGTTGTACGGACGTACCCCGGAGCGATCAGTCTGCTCGGTTTCCGAATCGGACTCGCCGGTGACGCCCTTGAGGAGGGCATCGACCTCCTCCTGGGACATGAACTCTTCGTGGCCCATTCCTTATTCCTCGTGCGTCCGGCGGTTAGTGATGGCAGCGTGAATCAGGTTCACTGCACGACGAATTCGGTGAACAGCACGTCCTGGACATGGATCGGCGCCGCGCCCTTATCGGTCGGCTCTTCGATCAGCGTCCGGAGTTCGGCGGCCAGCGCGCGTTTGCCTTCGAGCGGCGCGAGTTCTTCCGGGTGTTTGTTCGACAGGGCGAGGAGGATGCGGCTGCGCACTTCCGGCATATGCTCGGTGAGTTCCTGCTGGGTTCTCGGGTCGTTGAGCTTGAGCGTCAGGCCGATACGCAGGAAGTGTTGCTGACCGTCGTCCGATTGCAGGTTGACGGTCATCGATTCGAGCGGGAAGAACAGCGGCGCGGCGAGCGGCGGCGGAGCGCTGGCGGTTTCCGCCGACACCGGGGCCGGCGCGCGTTTGGACATGAAGAACCACACACCCGTGCCGGCAGCGCCTGCGGCGATGATCGCGATGAGGACGATCAGGATGATGCGCTTCAAGGGGCCCGGGGAAGCGGGCACGGCTTGCTGGTTTGCGGTCGTGGTTGCCATGAGGTTTGCTTTGCTTGCCTTTATTGCTGATGAGGGTGATTGTTGTTGATTTGCCTGCGGCGCGATGGGTCGAAAAGAAGGGTTATTGAGGGCTATCTCTGGTTTTTGCCGGTTCGGCGTTTTGTTGGTTATCTGGCTCTTTGGCCTTTCCTTGATTTGTTAGTGGTCTATTAGCGTTGCCCCTGTGCGGAGCGGCACCTACTTTTCTTTGCCTGCCGCAAAGAAAAGTAGGCAAAAGAAAGCGGCTCAAACCGCTAATTCTTAAGCGGGTCCCCCGCGCAGCCACGGTAGTGGTGCATCTGGAATCTGTGTCCTCGCACATTCGGCGTCAGTGACAAGGGTGTCATACCTCCGGCGGCGCTGCGCGCGCCGATGCCCGGTTCAGAAAGCCGCCCGCCGGGTTTTCGGTCCCCCGATTCCGCCTCCCAACTCGTCATTGAATCGCTGCCACTCAGCCGCGGTGTGACTCCCCCGTTCTCCGACTCGCCGAGGCGAAGCCGAGGGCTCCCGCTGCGCGAAGCAAACCCGCCGGTTTCCCTGGCAGACCCATCCGCGACGCACGTAGTGCGGAGTGGGAGCTGATGAGTGCCTTGTCAACGACGCGGAGTGTGCGGGGGCACGGATTCCAGATGCACCACTACCGCGGCTGTGCGGGGGACCCGCTTATGAGCTGGCGGGGTGAGCCGCTTTCTTTGCTTATCTTTCTTTGCGGCGGCAAAGAAAGTAAGTGCCGCCCCGCACAGGGGCAACGCTAATAGACCACTAACAAATCAAGGAAAGGCCCAAAGACCAAAAGACCAATCCCAAACAGACCACTAACAAATCAAGAAAAGGCCAAAAGCCACACAAGCACAACCAAACAAAAACCGCCGAACAGGCAAAAAAAACTACTTAAGCAAACGTATCGACCAACCCAGCACTCCGCCGAACGGCGACATCAGCCACTACAGAATCAGAATCACCTGCGGCCCCGCCGCCAAAAGCCCCAGCAGCCCCGCTGCCACCTCCACCAGAACGCCCCGACCCAGCACTCTGCTGCCCGCCCTGCCGGGCAAACCCATCGCTAACACTAGCGCTCCCCAACCCAATCCCATTGGATTCCATCGCCTCGCGAAGCTTCGGCAATGCCGCCTCGACAGCTTCCCGCACCTGCTGGTGCTGCGAAACAAACAACGCATGTGCATGGTTATCGGCAACCTGCAACACAACCTGCAGCGGCCCCAGATCCTTCGGATTCAAAGTCAGCTCGGCGCTCTGCGAATGCGCATTCGACAAAAACACCACCTTCTGACTCAACGCGTCTTCCCAATCCGTCGTGCCCACCTGCGGCGACAACGCATTCGCCACTTCCGCCGCACCGGCGTTCCCCGTCGTTTGCACAGCCGTCGTCGTGCTCGCGGCGCCGGCCGCAGCCTGGCCGGCTGCCAGCGCCGCCGTCGCGGCATCGGCCGCACTCTTGAAGGAGGCCAGATCGTCAGTCTGCGCACCGCCGGCAGCGGTCGCGCTCAGCGCGTCGGCTGCCGCCTTCGCCGCCGTCGATGGGTCGGCCATTGTCGTCGCCGCAGTCGTCAATGTGGTCTTGCCGGCGCTCGATCCCTTGCCGTTGCCGAATAAACCAGCCGCCAAGGTCTTGCCGTCCGCCGATTCGTTCAGCCCGTTGCTCGCGCCAGCACCCAAACCGCCCGCCGGCGTTGCGTTCGCCGCCGCGCCGCTGGCGAGCGCCTGCGCCGGGACCACGGCCTGGCCGCTCGCCAACGCGGCCAGCGCCGCCTGCAGGGCGTCCTGCGCGGACTTTGAATCGGTCGCGGAAGTCTTCTTGCCGGTGGCGCCATCCGTCGTGGGATCCGTGCCAGCCTGCGTGGTCGCGGCGTCAGTCAGCGCGGCGGCAGGGTCGGTGCTCGCCGGATCGGCGGCGTTGTTCGCGTTGGCCTGCGCTTGCGCCTGAGCTTGTGCCTGCGCGGCTGCGGCGGCCGCTGCCGTACCCGCGTCGGTCTGCGTGGTGTTGCTGGTGGTGGACTTCGAAGGCGTCGCGTTGTTCGTCCCGTTCGAGGCCTGCTGCGAGCCTGACGACGAACCAGCCGACGAAGCCGACGACGAGCTGGATGAAGATCCATTCGCCGAGTTGCCGTTGTTCGTGTTGCTGCTCGCGGCATGCTGGTTCTGCGTCGACGGATCGGGCGGCGGCGGCGCGTCATGCACGCTCGACGAAGAGGCCGAAGAGGCCGAAGACGACGAGGAAGCAGACGAAGACGAAGAAGACGAAGAGGACGGCGGAGCCGGCGGCTTGCTCGCACTCTGCACCGCCGTGTTGTTCTGCAGGTTGATGCTCTGCTGCAGGGTCTGCGAGAACGGCGTGGCGTTCGCCGCCGCAGCCATGGCCGCGGTGGTGGACGTACTGCTGGCGGAGCCGAGCAGTGAACCGATCTGTGAAAGAAGCGACATAGGGAATCCTGTCAATCCGTCAAACGGGGTGTTCGGTCAGCGAGGCGGCGCCCGGGCGCGTCAAACGCCCTCGGCGCGCATCCTCAGAATGCGGGCGGCGTGTTCGTCGGCATCGCGCTGATCGCGTCGTGCCGTGACTTTTGCTTCGGCAGCTTCGCCGCGCGCCTGCAGCACTTCATACGAGCCCAGCTTCTGCTTCTGGCGCTGCCAGTCGGGCTTGGCCGCCTCGACACGCGCATTGGCGGTCACCAGCAGGTTGCGCTGCTGTTCGATGGCGGCGTCGAGCGTGTCGATGAACGCCTGGAAATTGCGCATGTTGCCGGCCGGCATGCCAGTTTGAGCGGTTGCCGTGAAGCGCGCGTGATATTCGTCGCGGTACTGCACCAACGCGTCAAGTTGCGATTGCACGTCGTTGCGCTCGCGCTGCGCGCGGCCCAGACGTTGCGCGGCGGCATCCACATCGTCCTGAGCGAGGCCGATAAGTGTCTTGATCGGAAAATGTTTCGCCATCGTCAGCCTCCTTGGGCAAACAGAGCGTCCAGCATGTCGAGACTCGGTTCAAAGTTCGCACATTCGCGGAAACCTTGCTGCAAAAATGCTTCCATCCGAGGGTACAACGCAATCGCACGGTCGAGTAGCGCGTCGCGCCCGCTCGAATAGGCGCCGACGTTGATCAGATCGCGGTTGCGCTGGTAGCGCGACAGCATCTGCTTGAACATACGCGTTTTCTCAAGATGGTTATCGTCGATCAGTGCGGTCATTGCCCGGCTAATCGACGCTTCGATGTCGATTGCCGGATAGTGGCCGGCCTCGGCGAGCGAGCGCGACAGCACGATGTGGCCGTCCAGAATCGCGCGCGCGGAGTCGGCGATCGGATCCTGCTGGTCGTCGCCTTCGGTCAGCACGGTGTAGAACGCGGTGATCGATCCGCCGCCCGCCGGGCCGTTGCCGGTACGTTCGACGAGCGCCGGCAGCTTGGCGAACACCGAAGGCGGATAGCCCTTGGTGGCAGGCGGCTCGCCCACGGCGAGCGCGATCTCGCGCTGCGCCATCGCATAGCGGGTCAACGAATCCATCAGCAGCAGCACGTGCTTGCCCTGATCGCGAAAATATTCGGCGAGCGAGGTCGAGTACGACGCGGCCTGCATCCGCAGGAGCGGCGAGACGTCGGCCGGCGCGGCGATGACGACCGAGCGCGCCAGGCCTTCCTCACCGAGAATCTGTTCGATGAACTCCTTCACTTCACGGCCGCGTTCGCCGATCAGGCCGATCACGATCACCTCGGCGCTGGTGTAGCGCGCCATCGTGCCGAGCAGCACCGATTTACCGACACCTGAACCGGCGAACAGGCCCATGCGCTGGCCGCGGCCCACGGTCAGCAGCGCGTTGATCGCGCGCACGCCGACGTCGAGCACCTTGTGAATCGGCTCGCGGTTCAGCGGGTTGATGACAGGCGCCGACAGCGGCGCATCGGCATGCGCGCCGAGCGGGCCGAGCCCGTCGAGCGGGCGGCCGGACGCGTCCAGCACGCGGCCGAGCAGCTCCCAGCCGACCGGCAGGCGCTTGGCGCCCGCCATTGGATCGGCGATCGGCGCGCTTTCGAGCGGGTACACGCGCGCGCCAGGCAAGAGGCCGATCACCTCGGTGGTCGGCATCAGAAACAGCTTGTCGCCGGAGAAGCCGACCACTTCGGCTTCGGCCATCGGCAGCGAACTGCCGCGCGGCAGTTCGATCATCACTTCAGCGCCCACCGACAGCCGCAAGCCAACCGCTTCGAGCACCAGGCCGGCTGCGCGGGTCAAACGTCCGCAGGCTCGCATCGGTTTGGCGATCGCGTTGCGCTCGCGCAGTGCGTCGAGACGGCCACGCCAGGCTTGCATGTGCGGGTTGCTGTCGAGTGCGGGATCGTATGGGGCGGGGTGGGATGAAGCGGAACTCGAAGAAGTGGCATCTGAAGTGGCATCTGCGGCAGCGGATTCGCGGCTCGGCGCCGTATCCATCTGCAACTGCGCCGCGCCCGGATGACCGTGGCCAGGCTCACGCAAGGCCGCTTCAATAGCCGCGACGGCGGCCGCAGCGGGCGTCAGCGCAGCCGGTGCATCCGCCAATGCCTCGGCGCCGAACGACGCCAGCGCCAGTTCGCGTTCGAGCGGCGTCAGATCGCTGGCGCGGATTTCTTCGAGCGTCGGCTTCACCATGTGCTCACCTTGCCGAGGGCGGCGGCGACGCGCTCCCAGCGCGTATCGATGCCGGCATCCACTTCACCGGTGCCGGCCTGGGCGCGGCAGCCACCGCGCTCGACCGCCGGATCGGTCCGCACGGTCCAGCCGCGCGTTTGCAATTCTTCCATCAGATAGGCCTCGACGACCGGCAGGTCGGCAGGGCTGACAATCAACGCGGGCGCGCCGACCAGCGCCGGTTCGGTGGCCAGCACCTCGCGGGCGGCGGCAATCAGCGCGGTCGGATCGTGCTGCACGTGCTGGCGCACCACCTGCTGGGCGATGTCCAGCGCCAGCGCGACCAGCGTCTCCGAAATTGCGCCTTGCGCACCGTCGAGCGCCACCTTGAAGGTCTCGGCCAGCGCGGCCAGACGCGCCGCTTCTTCGCGCGCTTCGCTCTGGCCCTGCTCGAAACCTTGCGCATGCCCCTGCTCGTAGCCGGCTTGATAACCAAGCGCCTGCCCGGCCACGTGACCGGTTGCGATGCCCTGCGCATGGGCGGCGTCGCGCACCCGCTCGAGTTCGGCTTCGAACGCGCCGTCGTCGACTTCGGGTTCGGGCGGTGCCGGCGGCACCGGGTCGAACGAAGCCATCTCCCAGCGCTGGTAGGCCGAGAGGCTTTCCTTCGCCGAGGACTTCTGATCAGACATACGCATCTTCCGCCTTGCCGCCTAGCACGATCTGGCCGCTTTCCGCCAGATTGCGCACGATTTGCAGGATGCGGCGCTGCTGCGTCTCGACTTCGGAGACGCGCACCGGGCCGCGCGAATCGAGGTCTTCGGCGAGCAGTTCGGCAGCACGCTGCGACATGTTCGACAGGAACTTCTGGCGCAATGCGGGCGGCGCGCCCTTCAGCGAGATGATCAACGCCTCGGACTCGACTTCCTTCAGCAGCAACTGGATCGCACGGTCCTCGAGATCGAGCAGGTTCTCGAACACAAACATCTGATCGATGATCTTCTGCGCGAGTTCCGCGTCGTATTGGCGAACGTTCTCGATGACACCTTCTTCATGGTTGCTCGACATGAAGTTGAGAATTTCGGCCGCCGTGCGAATGCCGCCCATCGGGCTGCGCTTCAGGTTGTCGCTGCCGGACAGCAGGCCCGTCAGCACATCGTCGAGTTCGCGCAGTGCGGCCGGCTGGATGCCGTCAAGCGTGGCGATCCGCAGCAGCACGTCGTTACGCAGACGCTCGGTAAAGCAGGCGACGATTTCCGAAGCCTGATCGCGGTCCAGGTGAACCAGAATGGTCGCGATGATCTGCGGGTGTTCGTTCTTGATGAGCTCGGCCACCGCCGCGGAGTCCATCCACTTGAGGCCTTCGATCCCGCTGGTATCGCTGCCCTGCAGAATCCGGTCGATGATCGCGCCGGCCTTGTCGTCGCCGAGCGCCTTGGTCAGCACCGAACGGATGTAGTCGCTCGAATCGAGCGAGAGGGCGGTGTGCTTCTCGGCCTCGCGTACGAACTCCTGCAGGACTTCGTCGATCTGCTCGCGCGTGATGTTCTTCAGCGCGGCCATCGCCACGCCGATCTTCTGGACCTCACGCGGTCCGAGAAATTTGAATACCTGCGCGGCTTCTTCCTCGCCGATCGACATCAGCAGGAGCGCGCTCTTCATTACGCCTTCAGCGCTCATCGGACACCCAATTTTTCACGACGGTTGCGACGATCTTCGGATCCTGGCGGGCAATGTTGCGCGCGAATTCCAGATTCCGTTCGTATTTGTGTTTCTCGTTTTCGAACGCCAGCAGCTCGCTGTCGCTTTCCATTTCGGTGATGGCGTTGGCGCGTTCGGCGGCCGGAATGCCGTCCAGCAGGATCGGCTCGTCCGGCGACGGCAGCGCCGCGGTGGCAGTGAGCGGTTCCGGCGGCGGGAAGGCGCGGCGCAGCGCCGGCTTCACCATCACGAAGTACAGGAACAGGGCGACCGCGCCAATGCCGAGGTAGGTTGCGAGCTGCTTGGCGAGCGCGATCATGTCCGGCGTGCGCCACCACGGCAGGTCGGCATTCGGATCGATATCGGCGGTGAACGGGCTGTTGACCACGTTGACCGAGTCGCCGCGCGCGGCGTCGAAACCCATCGCGTCCTTCACCAGTTGATTGACTTGCGCGAGCTTGTCGGCGGTGACCGGTTGCATGGTCGCGTGGCCCTTGGCGTCGACCACCCGCAGATAGTTGACCACCACCGCCACCGACAGACGCTTGATGCCGCCCATCGGCTGCTCCAGATGCTGCACGGTTTTGTTGAGTTCGTAGTTGGTGGTCGAATCCTTGCGGTCGCTGACCGGCGTGGTGGTCACGCCGCTTGCGCCGTTGCCCGCGGTGATCGGCGCGGACGCCGGTTGCGGCGGCTGGTTCGACAGCGCGCCCGGCACGCCCGACGCCCCGGCCTGGGACATTTCGGTTGCGGTGCTGGTTTGCTGGCTGCGGATCGCCGCCTGCTGCGGGCTGCCGTTCGGGCCGTAGTTTTCCGAAGTCTGCTCGCTGCGCGAGAAGTCGATGTCGGCGCTGACCTGCGAGTGCGCGTTGCCGGAGCCGAACAGGGGTGAGAGGATCGCGTCGATGCGTTGCTGGGTGCTGCGCTCGATCTGCTGGCGGTACTTGAGTTGCGAGGCGTCCAGACCGCTGCCGGTGGAGGGCTGCGTCAGCAGGTTGCCGTCCTGGTCGAGGATGGTCACGCCCTTTACCGGCATATCCGGCACCGCCGATGACACCATGTGGGTGATCGCGAGCACCTGGCCTTCGTCGAGCGCGCGGCCCGGGTACAGGTTGACCAGCACGGAAGCCGACGGCGCTTCCTTGTCGCGCACGAACACCGAAGGCTTCGGAATGGCCAGATGCACGCGCGCCGACTTCACCGATGAAATCGACTCGATCGTGCGTTCGAGTTCACCTTCCAGCGCGCGTTGGTAATTGATCTGCTCGGCGAACTGGCTGATGCCGAACTTCTGGTTGTCCATCAATTCGAAGCCGACCGAGCCGCTTTTGGGCAGGCCTTGCGCTGCCAGACGCAGACGCATTTCGTGCACCTGCTCGGACGGCACGAGGATCGCGCCACCGGCGTCGGTGAACTTGTAGGGGATGTTGGCCGCCTGCAGCGCGGTGATGATGGCGCCGCCGTCACGGTCCGACAGGTTGCTGTAGAGCACCTTGTAGTCCGGCGCGCGCGACCACAGGAACAGGCCCGCGACGATGGCGACCAGCAACGCGACCGCGAAAATCAGCGGGGCGCGCGGGTTGCCGCGCATTTGCGCGAGACCCGACAGACGCTGGCCGAAGTTGCCGCCCAGGTTGCTCCCCAGGCCGCCGAGGTCCGCGGCGCCGCCGGCCTGGCCGGCGCCGGCAGCACCGGCGCCCGGCTGCGCGCCGGCGAGACCCATGCGGGCGTCGGGGTTGATCAAAGAGTTGGCTGACGAATCCATGCGTCGGGTATCTCCGGGATGCCTTTGCGTTCTGCCGCCTGAGCGCACCGAGGGTCGGCGGGCGTACGGACAGAGACTTTCACGATTGAAATTATCCGCAGCGCCGCTCAACCCGATTGCTTGAATAGAGCCGGGTTTCCCCCCTAGTTTCGGGGCTTTCCCTGAGGACCCGCTGCTATGCTTTCGTCCAGATCGGTACGGTTTCCGGCATGCCGGTCGTCATTCCCTGGAGAGAACATGACTTTGCCCGTAAACGCGCTCACGTCGGCACTGCAACAGATGCAGTCGATGGCGGCGCAAGCGACCGGCAGCAGCAGCCCGGTGGCCGACCAGTCCGGCGCGGCTACGGCCGGCGGGTTCGCCTCGGCGCTGAAGGCGTCATTGGACAAGATCAGCGGCGATCAGACCAAGGCGATCGGCGAATCGCAGGCGTTCGAACTCGGCGCGTCCAACGTCTCGCTGAACGACGTGATGGTCGATATGCAGAAGGCCAACGTCGGCTTCCAGTTCGGGCTGCAGGTGCGCAACAAACTGGTGTCGGCCTATAACGACATCATGCAGATGTCGGTGTAAGTGCGACTCGGGCGGCAGGGCTGTTCCGCCCGCCCGAATGCCTGTGCCCCGGATGCAACGCTGTGCGCTTGCACGGCAGGACAGTCGGCTCGGCGCGCCCGCGAGGCGCCTCGTGGCGGGCGGCCTTGCCGCGTTCAGCACGATGTCGCCGCGATCGGCCCCTTAATCCTCCTTACACCGGCCTAAAGCTTTCCCGTTGCCTATCCGATAACCAGGTATAGGCAGAAGTCCTGGGCGCGGCAACGTGCCCGGATGGGGAGCCACGACCAACCGCAGTGCAAGAGAGGAGGAGCGCCGATGTTTTCCCCAGGACACTCTGGAGCCAACGCGTATGCGCGCGTCGGCGTCGAGACAGGGGTGATGGGCGCGAGTCCGCATCGTCTGATCGTGATGTTGTATCAGGGCGCCCGGCAGGCGATCGCGCAAGCGCGCATGCATGTGCAGCAAGGCAATGTGCCGGCTCGTGGTGAGGCGATCGGCAAGGCGATTCAGATCGTCGAAAGCGGGCTGCAACTATCGCTGAACCTTGAGGTGGGCGGCGAGATTGCAGAGCGGTTGGACGCGCTATATACCTATATGTCGCGCCGGTTGCTCGAAGCCAACATAAAACAGAGCGAGGCGATGCTGGTCGAGGTCGATGGCCTGCTGGCGACACTCGAAGAGGCATGGATCGGGATCGCCCCGGAGATCGCGCGGATGGCAGCCCAGCCGGCCGCGGAAAGCATGAGATGACATCGAACGCAGAATATTTCGCCCGCTACGAGGCGATTGCAGCGATTTCCCGCCGCATGCTGACAGCTGCCCGGCGGGCCCTGTGGAGCGATCTGGTCCATTTGCAGGAGGAATATCGGAGTCTGGTTGACGCGCTGAAAGACGCGGAAACCGGCGTCAGGCTGGACGATGCGGAGCGTCTGCGCAAGTACACGCTGATCCGTCAGATTCTGGCCGACGACGCGGCGATCCGCGATCTGGCGAATCCGCGCATGGCCAATCTGTCGGCGTTGTTCGCCGGACGGCCCACTCGTGTGCTCAAGGAATTGTACGGGGCGCGCTGAGTGTGCCCGCGGGCAACACGCTGCCTGAGTCTGTCCGACTATATTTGAGCGTGCCGCTGCCAATGTGACCAAGGAATCGGTATGAACGGAATCGACACGGTCGTCAGTTCGCTGCTCGCGAACCGGGTCGACAGTCTGCTCAATCTCGCGCCGGGCAGTGCGACGGCCTCGCAGACTGGCGCTGCGGGCGTCGATACCGAAGTTCTCAATACCACCCCTGTCGCGCCTCCCGCGGCCCCACCGGCTTCCGCCCAGACCGCGCTGTCCGCCGTCGCGCTGACGCTCAATGCGATCGTGAACTCTGGCGGCGAGGCGACGCCGGCCGTGCTCGGCCAGGCGCCGATCTGGCCGGCCGCTCCGGCGCTCGATATCGAGGCTGGTGGCTTGCCGCTCTTCGATACGGCTGCTCCGTCCGCTGCTTCCTCCGCGAATCCGAATACTGCCGGTACCGCGGCCACCGCCAATGTCGCGGCGGCCCAGGTGCCGGTCGCCGCGCTCGCCGCCGCGCTCGAACAGACGGTCGGCGAAAGCGGCCTGTTTTACGAATCCCATCTCGCACAATGGCTGGCCGGCCAAAGCACGCCGGCCGCCCTGGCCGGCGAAGCGCAAAACAAGCTGGTGGCCGCCGCCGCGCAACTGCCGCTCAACTGGGCGAGCGACGCCGAGCAGGCTCCGTCTTCCAATGCGGCACCCCGGCAGGGCACGGGCGGTGCGCCCAACGGCCCGGCCAACGGTGCGCCGGACGGCAACGCGGCAGGCCGGATGCCGTCGATCCAGACCGCGCAGGCCGCGCGTTTCGTAGCGGGCGAAGTGCTGGCGAGCTCGCTGTCCGACCTGAACGGCCAGCCGGCGCATTCGAGCTTACGCGGTGCCGCGACGCCGCTGGACGACGGCGGGTCGTCGCAAAACACACAATCGATGGCAGCCGCGGTTCATCCCGCGACCGTGCCGTTGGTGCGCCAGCAACTCGATCTGCTCGCTACCGGACAATTCCGCTGGACCGGCGAAGCATGGCCGGGCGCCAAGCTCGACTGGACCATCGAGCAGGAAGGCGATGAGTGGGATCGCAGCGGCGGCGGCATGGCGAGCGAGGACGATCAACCGTGGCGCACGCGGCTGACGCTGTCGCTGCCGACGCTCGGTACCGTCGATGCCGACCTGACGCTGACCGGCTCGCGGCTGGTCGCGCGCGTGCAGGCGAGTCCGGTTGGCGCGGCGCGATTGTCCATGCAGGGTGAGGATTTTCGTCAACGGCTCGCTGCGGCAGGCATCGAATTGCATGGACTGACGATTCGCGAGATCGGCGGCGGCATGCCGGCTACCGCGGCAGGCGCCGCGGCCGCAGGACAGGCGGCGGCGTCTGCGTATGCGCGCTCGGCGTCGGTGGCATCTGCGGCCTCGGCGGCTGACAAGGCGTCGGCGGGGCATCGCGCGGGGCGTGTTGGCCGCTCGTCCGCCGCGCCGCTCGACGATTTCGATTGGGATATGTGATGAGCCGCAAACATCGCCGCAGCGCGGCCGCGCTCGTCTACGACGCACAAGGCAACGATCCCGCGCCGCGCGTCGTCGCCAAAGGCTACGGCATGCTGGCCGAGATGATCGTGCAGCGCGCCAAGGAGGCCGGTCTATATGTGCACGAGGCGCCGGAAATGGTCTCGTTGCTGATGCAGGTCGATCTCGATACGCGGATTCCGCCGCAGCTTTATCAGGCGGTGGCGGAGTTGCTCGCCTGGCTGCATCGGCTGGAAAGCGGTGCCGAGAATGAACCCGAAGGTGGAGCCGCTGCCGTGCATGACGTGACCGATGTGGTCGCGACGGACATAGCGGATGTTTCTGGCGGAGCGTCCAGGCGCTGAGGCGCAGGCCGCGGGGCTGAGACCGGCCCCCGGATGGCCGGCCTCGGCCGCCCGTCGCCCGGATAGCCGGCCCCGGCCGCCCGTCGCCCGGATAGCCGGCCTATCAAAACCGCAGCATCAACTTCAGCAGCGCGTTCACCCGCTTGCCGTACGGCGGCGAGATCCAGCCGCGCGCATTCAGGCGCGCTTGCGTCAGCACCGGCTTCATCTTCGAGAAGTTCACGAAGCCTTCGTAACCGTGATACGCCCCCATCCCGCTTGCACCGACGCCGCCAAACGGCAGGCTTTCGCACGCCAGATGCATGAGCGTTTCGTTGATCGCCATGCCGCCCGCGATGGTGTCGCGTGTGACGCGTTCGATCGTCGCGCTGTCGTCGGCGTAGAGATACAGCGCGAGCGGACGCGGACGCGCGTTGATCCACGCGATCGCGTCGTCGAGCGTGTCGTACGAGACGATCGGCAGCAGCGGGCCGAAGATTTCCTCCTGCATCAGCGCGCTTTCATCCGGGGCATTCGTGACGGCGATCAGCGGGAAGCGGCGGCTTGCCTCGTCCGGGGTGCTGTCGGTGAGCGTGTGCAGTTGCGCGCCGGCGGCCTGTGCTTCGTCGGCAAGGCGCTGCAAGCGCGCAAAGTGCCGCTCTGAAATGATCGATGTGTAGTCGAGATTGTGCGCGAAATCGGGGTACACCTTCGCCATTCGCGTGCGCGCCCGTTCAATGAACGCCTGCTCCTTGCCACGCGGCACCAGCACATAGTCCGGCGCGACGCAGGTCTGGCCCGCGTTGAGCGTTTTACCGGCGATGAGGTTGTCCACCGCGTTGTCGAAGCGCGCGTGCTGACCGATGATGGCCGGCGATTTGCCGCCGAGTTCGAGCGTGACCGGTGTCAGATGTTCTGCGGCGGCGCGCATCACTTCATGGCCGATTTTGGTCGAACCGGTGAACAGCAGGTGGTCGAACGGTTGCGAGCTGAACGCGGCGGCGAATGCGGCGTCGCCGTTCACCACGGCGACGTGTTCGCGAGCGAAGGTCTGGCCGATCAGTTGCTCGAACAGCGCCGAGGTGCGCGGCGTCAATTCGGACATCTTGATGATGGCGCGATTGCCGGCCGTCAGTGCGCTGATCAGCGGACCGGCGGCGAGCAGCACCGGATAGTTCCACGGCACGATGATGCCGATCACGCCGAGCGGCTGCGGCACGACTTTCGCGCGCGCCGGCATCAGCCATTTGCTGGTGCTGCGGCGTTGCGCTTTCATCCAGCGTTTGCCGTGTTTGAGCGCGGCGTCGATTTCCTCTTTCACCAGCAGGAATTCCGCGAGCAGCACTTCCTGTTTCGCGCGATTGCCGAAGTCGGCACTCATCGCGTCGGCTAGTGCATCGCGATTGTCGAGCATGACTTTGCGCAGCGCTTTCAGATGTCCCGCACGGGTTTCCCACGACGGATACGGCGCGCGCAAATACGCATGACGTTGATCGCGTAGCAGCGCTTCGAGCGCGGCGACTTCGGGTAAATCGTTCTTCATGGATGTCCACTCCCTGATGGATAACGGTGCGCGTTGAGTCGCGCTTATTGATGTGTTGTCGATTTAGTGCCGGGCGGTCCGCTTCGCTTCAGGCGGGAAATGCCCTTGCGATGATTGCCGCGTGGTCGAACGTCACCGGCAGCGTGCCGTACACACGGCCGCTCTCGCCGCAGCCATCGCCGAGACGTGTTGCGATGAAAGCCTCGGCGACTTCCGCCGGCGCATGCTTGAGCAGCAAGGTGGCTTGCGCGATCAGCACGATCTGCTGCGCGATCCGTCGCGCGGAGCCTTCGCGATGTTCGGCGGGGCCGCTGAGCGTGGTCGCGAGCTTGCCGAGTGCGGCGCTCAAAGCGGGGTGACCGTGCGCATCCGCTTGCCACGCGGCGAACAGGGCTTGCGCCGCGTCGGGCTCGCGCTCCATGGCGCGCAGCACGTCGAGACACATCACGTTGCCCGAGCCTTCCCAGATCGAATTCACGGGTGCTTCACGATAGAAGCGCGCCATCGGGCCGGTTTCGACGTAGCCGTTGCCGCCCCATACTTCCATTGCCTCGCCGGTGAATTCCAGCGCGCGCTTGCAGACCCAGTATTTCGCGGCCGGCGTGACGATCCGGCGCCATGCGCGCTCGGCGGGCGCGGCCGACGACGCCTCCGCCGACGCTTCGAAAGCGCGCGCGAGCCGCATGAACAGGACTGTCGCGGCTTCCGATTCCAATGCCAGGTCGGCGAGCACGTTACGCATCAGCGGCTGATCGGCCAGATGCCGCCCGAAGGCGCTGCGATGCCGCGCATGGTGAATTGCCTGCACCAGCGCCGCGCGCATCAACGCCGCGCTGCCGATCACGCAATCGAGCCGCGTGTAGTTCGCCATTTCGATGATGGTCGGCACGCCGCGGCCTTCGTCGCCAATCATGATGCCGAACGCATCGAAGAATTCGACCTCGCTGCTGGCATTCGAACGGTTGCCGAGTTTGTCTTTCAGACGCTG
Organism: Paraburkholderia agricolaris; assembly: GCF_009455635.1. Taxonomy (NCBI): domain Bacteria; kingdom Pseudomonadati; phylum Pseudomonadota; class Betaproteobacteria; order Burkholderiales; family Burkholderiaceae; genus Paraburkholderia; species Paraburkholderia agricolaris. Next base: position 4,582,314 of record NZ_QPER01000001.1, on the reverse strand, counting down.
GATCTGCACTGCGTTCTTGCTGCCGTCCGGCGCGAAGCGCGGCACGAAGAAGCAGGAGAGCCCTTCGTGATCGTCGGTGCGGGCGAGCACCAGATGCGCGTCGCATTGCGGCGCGGAGAAAAACCATTTGTGGCCGACCAGGCGGTATTCGGCGCCACGGCCGCTACCGCGGGTGGCGTAGGCACGGGTCTGGTTGCTGCGCACGTCCGAGCCGCCCTGTTTTTCGGTCATCCCCATGCCGATCATCGCCGAATTTTTCTGCGTGAGCGGCACGTCGCGGGGATCGTGTTCGCGGGCGTAGAGCTTGTCGCGCAACGTGTCGAACAACGCGGGTTCGCGTTGCAGAACGGGGATGCTGGCGAAGGTCATCGTCAGCGGGCAGAGCGAGCCTGATTCGAGTTGGGCATGCAGGAAGTAGCCGGCGCAGCGTGCGACCATCGCGCCGGGTTGTGGATCCGAAAACGGCAGCGCATGCAGGCCTTCACGACGCAACAGCGACAGCAGCGTATGCCACGAAGGATGAAACTCGAGCACGTCGATGCGTTCGCCACGTGGGCTGTGCGTGAACAGTTCGGGTGTGTGGCGGTTGGCCAGTTCGGCGAGCGCGAGTGTCTCGGATGTGGTGAGTGCCGCGCCGTGCCGCTGCAACGCCTCGCGATGCCACGCGGCCCCATCGCGTTCGAGGGCGGCGGACAACGCCACGTCGCTCGAAAACAGGTTGTAGTCCGCGAGCGGAGGGGCCTGATTTGTCACGTCGTGGGTGGGGCCGAAGCTATGCCGTTCCATCTGCTGTCTCCGTTCACCGGATGCGCGCCGTCGCTCTGCGACAGCGGGCTGTTTTATCGCGGCGTGTCGTGCCGCACGCTCAGAGGACGGCGCGCGGGGCGCCGTGTTTGAATGCCGTGCGCAGCTGCCTGGCGGGCGCATGCGCGTCTTTCATCATAGGGTCGCGGGCGGCCTTTCGTTTAGAGGGATCGCTCTGACACGAACCCGCCGTCGCGCCCGAACGCTCCCTACAATGCCGATGAAACACACGTAGACAAGTGTGCACGAGACAGGAGCCGCCAGCAATGCGGCCCCAACAGGAGGCGCGGATGCAATACGACTACATCATCGTCGGTGCGGGCTCGGGCGGCTGTTCGCTCGCGAGCCGTCTGGCGGACAGCTGCCCGGACGCCACGATCGCCCTGATCGAAGCCGGCCCGCATACGGACCGCAATCTGTTCGTGAACATGCCGGTGGGCGTGGCGGCCGTCGTGCCGCACAAACTCAAGACCAACTACGGCTATCTGACGACGCCCCAGCCGGGGCTCGCCGGCCGTCAGGGCTATCAGCCGCGCGGGCGCGGCTTTGGCGGGTCGAGCGCGATCAACGCGATGATCTATACGCGCGGCCATCCGCTCGATTACGACGAATGGGCGCAACTCGGCTGCGAAGGCTGGTCGTGGGCCGAGGTGCTGCCGTATTTCCGCCGCGCCGAGGGCAACGAGCGTGGCGGCGATGCGTGGCACGGCGCCGACGGTCCGTTGACGGTGTCCGATCTGCGTTACCGCAATCCGTTTTCGAAGCGTTTCGTGCAGGCCGCGATGGAGGCCGGTTACAAACCGAATAGCGACTTCAACGGCGCGGATCAGGAAGGGGTGGGTTTCTATCAGGTGACGCAGCGCGACGGACGACGCTGCAGCGTCGCGCGCGCCTATGTCTACGATCGTGAGCGCCCCAATCTCCATACCATCGCCGATGCGACAGTGCTGCGCGTCACTTTCGACGGCAAACGCGCAAGCGGCGTAGAAATCGTGCGAGGCGGCCGCACGGAAACACTGGAAGCGCGAGCCGAAGTCGTGCTGGCGGCGGGTGCCTTCAATTCACCTCAATTGCTGATGTGTTCGGGGATCGGCCCGGCGGCGCATCTGCAATCGCTTGGCATAACCGTACTGCATGACGCGCCTGAGGTCGGGCAGAACCTGATCGACCACGTCGACTTCACGATCAACAAGCGGGTGTCGTCGATTGAACCGACCGGCTTTTCGATTCGCGGCATCGCGCGGATGCTGCCGCAATTTGTGACCTTCATGCGGCATGGAACCGGCATGCTGTCGAGCAACGTCGCCGAAGCCGGCGGTTTCCTGAAGAGCCGCCCGACGCTCGATCGCCCAGACCTGCAACTTCATTTCTGCGCGGCGATTGTCGACGACCATAACCGCCATATGCACTGGGGCCACGGCTATTCGCTGCACGTGTGCGTGTTGCGGCCGTATAGCCGCGGCACGGTGACGCTCGCGAGTGCCGACGCGCGCACCGCGCCGGTGATCGACCCGCGGTTTTTCAGCGACTCACGCGATCTCGATCTACTGGTGGAAGGCGCGCAGATGGCGCGGCGCATTCTCGACGCGCCCTCGCTGGCGCTGCACGGCGGCAAGGAGCTGTACACACATTCAGGCCAGACCGAGGAGTCGTTGCGGCAGACCATCGCCGAGCATGCCGACACGATCTATCACCCGGTGGCGACGTGCCGGATGGGCGGCGATGCGCAATCGGTGGTCGATCCGCAGTTGCGGGTGCGCGGCGTGACGGGGCTGCGGATCGTCGATGCGTCCGTGATGCCGACGCTGATCGGCGGCAACACGAATTCGCCGACCGTGATGATCGGCGAGCGTGCTGCCGAACTGATCGCGGCGAGCCGGCGCGAGGGGCAAACGGCGCCCGCGATGGCATCGCCTGGCGTCGCCGGCGTGGCGGCTTGATGTCGCATCAATCGCCCTAATTTGGGCCGTAAATATAAGAATATTTAGGCGAACGTCGGCTAATTCGTCATAAATTGTGTCACTTCGTTTATGAGATTTCCCCAAACCTATAATCGCGCCGCGAAAAAGAGCGCGTCAGGTGATGCGTTCGGGAACTCAAGGAAGCGAAGCGATGAGTATCAATGTGATTCAGCTGATTCAGTCCGCGTTGACGGACGGGGTCGTGCGACAACTGGCGGCCCGCTTCGGGCTGCCACCGGACGCGACCCAGAAGGTGCTTGCGACAACCGGCCCTGCGCTGGTAGCCGGCCTGATGCAGAAGGGCGCGACGCTCGACGGCGCGCGTTCGCTGTTCGCAACGATCCTCTCACCTGAGGTGAACGGCCACATCGCCGAACAGTTGCCGCAATTGATCGGCAGCACCACTGGCGTGAGCCAGCTGGAAGGCGTGGGGCGCCAGTTGCTCGAGCGCGCGCTCGATCGCCGCGTCGATACGCTCAGCGATGAAGTGGCCGCCCAAACCGGCGTGCCCGCGCATGCAACGCACGCGATGACGGGTATCGTCGGCGCCACGCTGCTGGGTCTGCTGAAGCGGCATTTCCTCGAAGGTCAGGGCAACGTCGGCCAACTGCCGACTTTGCTGGGTCATCAACTGCCGGCGATTGCGCCGTACCTGAACGACCGTCTGATGACTGGCCTTGGCCTGAGCGGACTCGGCGCGTTCACCGGCAATATCCTGTCGCAGCTGAAAGCTGTCTCGTCGCATATCGATCATCCGACGCCTGCGGCCCGGCCGGTGGCCGAGGCTTTGCCGAACGTCCGCGTGCCGGCCGACGCCGTGGTGCGTGAAGAGCGCCGCTCTCACAAGGGGCTGTGGTGGCTGCTCGCGGCGATTGCCGCGGTGCTGGCGTTCCTGTTCCTGCGCGGTTGCCATAATGAGCAACGCGACGGGCAACGAAGCGAACCAAGCAGCGAGCGCAGCGGCGAGCAAGCCGCGGCAACCGCGCAACCCGTGCAGCCCGCGTCCGCACCGGTCGCAGCCTCGGCTGCGGCGGCTTCAGCGACTCAAGCCAGCACCGCCAGCGAAGCGCAGCAACCCGCCGCCGCGCCTGCGCCGACCAGCGACAGCCAGCTCAGCTTCACAGTTGACGCTGCCGGCAAGCCGACGCTTACCAGCACGGTCGGCAGCGAAGCCGAAAAGAACCAGCTGATCGAGGCGCTCACGAAGCGCTTCGGCGCGGATGGTTTCGTCGCGAACATCACGGTCGATCAGGACACGAGGCCGGCCGACTGGCTCGCTCATCTGGACGGCTTGCTGCCGCTGATGGCATTGCCGGGCGCGGAGGTGAAAGTGGACGGTGCGCGCATCGAACTGAGCGGCAGCGCGGCAAATGCGAAACTCGGCTGGCTCGACAAGCTGAAGTCGCTGTTTGGTGGGTCGTATCAGATCGGTTCGTTCAACGTCGAACAGGCCGTCGCCAACGCAACCGAGAACTTCCGCGGTGCGATCAAGAACCTGCTCACGCCGGATAGCTCGTGCGCGGCGGCGGACGTCGTCAAAGTGCTGAATCTGCAGGTGATCAACTTCGTGAGCGCCAGTGCCCGTGTGCCGGCCTCGGCGGTTGAAGATCTGAATCAGTCGGCGCAGGTGCTGAACGCCTGTGCGCGTAACGGCAAGACGGCCAGGCTCGAAGTGGCCGGCTATTCGGACAATGTCGGCGGCGCACAAGCCAATCTGCAACTGTCGAAGAAGCGCGCCGAAGCGGTTCGCGCGTATCTCGTGAAGGCCGGCGTGCCGGCGGATTCGCTTGTCGCGCAAGGTTACGGCGACGCGCATCCGGTTGCGAGCAACGACACGGCGAGCGGCCGTTTCGCCAACCGCCGCATCGAGTTTGTCGCGCAGCAGTAATGACGTGTGACGGTGTTCGTTGAGCGTTCGCGATTAACGTTACACGTCCCACGTGAGCCGCTGAGGTGAACCTGAAAACATGCCGCCCGCTTCGTACCGGTGGCATGTTTTCGTCTGGCCTGCTGCATAGGCGGCGGCCGCGTTTGCAGTGGCTACATGTGTGACGGCGGCGTCTGAGCAGGTGCCGCAATGCCGCTCATGCCGATGCCCGGTCCCAGCATGAAATCGTCGCCGGCCTGACCCGGCAGCGTCTCGCGAGCCACTTCCAGCCATGCGCGAGCCGCGTGCGACAGATAGCCGTTGCGGCGCCAGCCGATCGCCATTTCCCACGGAATTTCCGGTTCCACCACAGGCCGGCAAGTAAACTGCGCCGCGTCGAGCCGCCGGCAATACGGCGCGGGCAACAGCGCAATGCCGACGCCGGCCAGCACCAGCGCCGCCATGAAATCCCAGTGCCCGCTACGTCCGACAATGGTCGGCGCAAAGCCGGCGCTGCGGCATGCATTCAGCACGACATCGTTGAGCGCGAGGCTCTCGCCGTAGAACACAAAGGGCTCGTTGGCGAGCGCGGCGAGCGGCACTTCGTGCAGGTCGTCCCAGCGCGAGCCGGTACGCGCGACCAGCCAGAGCAATTGCCGCGTCATCGGCAGCACTTCGATGTTTTCCGGGTCGACCGGTTGCAGCACGCCGCCCAACTCCAGTTCGCCGTGGATCAGCGCGGTTTCGATCGCGCGCGAACCCTGTTCGAACAGCTTTAGTTCTATTTTTGGGTAGCGCTGACGGAACGCGGCGATGGCCGGCGTGAACAGCGAGCCGCCCATCGGCGGAATGCCGATGGTCAACTCGCCACGGCCGAGCGTGTCGAGATCGTTCAGTTCGGCCTGCAACTGCGCGTGCGCCGCCAGCACGTCCTGACCGCGCTGATAGACGATCCGCCCGGCATCGGTCAGCACCATCTGCCGTCCGTCGCGCAACAGCAGCGGCGAGCCGATTTCGTCTTCCAGCGACTTGACCATTTTGCTGATGGTCGGCTGCGTGACGAACATCTGCTCGGCGGCGACGGTGAAGCTCTGTTGACGGACTACTTCGACGAAATACCGCAACGCACGTAGTTCCACGATCTCAAGCTCCAGAATTCCAATTTGGAATGAATTTCAGGATTGTAAGTCATTGTGTTTATGTTGCGGACCGGTCCATCCGGGGGGCGGGGCTGCCGCCTTTCCAGGATGGGCCTCGTCACAAGCGGGCTACCATCGACGGTTCTCTACCGTTCGGCCCGCAGCGCCCGCTTTGTCCCATGACGCCCATCTCGATCATCATTCCCTGCTACAACGGCGCGGCGACGCTCGCCCGTGCGCTCCGGAGTTGCCTCGCTCAGCCGGAAGCCGCGCAGATCATCGTGGTGGACGACGGCTCCACAGATACCTCCGCCGACCTGGCCGCGCACTATGGGAATCTCGACCCTCGCGTGTGTCTATTGCGGATGCCACACAACGGCGGCCCGGCCCGCGCACGCAACTGGGGCGCGATGCATGCGGCTCACGGTCTGCTCGCCTTTCTCGATGCCGACGACGAATACCTGCCCGGCGCATTAGCCGCCGCGAGTGTGTTTCTCGCGCAGAACCCGCAGGACGTCTCCGTGCGGCTCGACGTCGACTACACGGATTTTCCGGCCGAACTCACCGGCCATTCCGACTTCGCGATGCATGCTGCAACGCTTAGCAATACCGTGCCGAGCAGCCTGATCATCCGCCGCGCGGCGTACGCCGCACTCGGTGGCTTCCCGATGGATGACGCGTTTCGCCGCCTTGGCGGCGAAGACGGCGCGTTTTCATGGGCGTTGCGCGAGCTTTTCGGCAACCGGCGGCTGACCGATGCAAAGCGCGTGCGCATGCACTATCACGCCGGCATTCACGCTGAACGTTATTTCCGTGTCGCGCTTGGCATGCAGATTCCGAACCCGGCCGATGTGGCCGATGCATTCCGGTTTTCGAGGCAGTTCGTCGAAACCGCCCGCGCGGGAATCGAACAATTGCGCACGGCCAGCGTCACCCCGAAGCCATCTTGATTTGCTACAATCGCCGTTCGTCTTCGAGGAGCGTTGCGACGGGTACTGCGAATCCAGCTATTCGCCGGCCGCCCGCCAGGCTCGGAGGCTTCAATCGGAGGGCCAGGGTGCGCATTGCGCGTTTCCAGCCACCGCATCGAACCGCGCTCACGTCAAATTTCTAGTCAATTTTTTAGAAAGGAGGGCGTGATGAACGCCGCAGTTCTCGATTCAAACAAGAAGCAGGATTTCCTCGTCGCCGATATGTCGCTTGCAGCCTGGGGCCGCAAGGAACTGAACATCGCCGAAACCGAAATGCCCGGTCTCATGCAAACGCGTGAGGAATACAAGAGCTCACAGCCGCTGAAGGGCGCGCGCATCGCGGGTTCGTTGCACATGACGATTCAAACCGGCGTGCTGATCGAAACCTTGACGGCACTCGGCGCGGACGTGCGCTGGGCCTCGTGCAATATCTTCTCGACGCAAGACCATGCAGCCGCCGCGATCGCGGAAGGCGGCGTGCCGGTGTTCGCCTTCAAGGGCGAATCGCTCGACGAATACTGGGAATTCTCGCACCGCATTTTCGAATGGCCGAATGGCGAATTCGCCAACATGATCCTCGACGACGGCGGCGACGCCACGTTGCTGCTGATCCTCGGCTCGAAGGCCGAGAAAGACCGTTCGGTGATCTCGAAGCCGGAAAACGAAGAAGAAGTCGCACTGTACAAGTCGATCGCCCGTCATCTGGACGCAGACCCGGTGTGGTACTCCACGCGTCTCGCGCACATCAAGGGCGTGACGGAAGAAACCACGACTGGCGTGCATCGTCTGTATCAGATGGAAAAGGAAGGGCGCCTGCCGTTCCCGGCCATCAACGTGAACGATTCGGTCACCAAGTCGAAATTCGACAACCTGTACGGCTGCCGTGAATCGCTGGTCGACGGTATCAAGCGCGCGACCGACGTGATGATCGCGGGCAAGATCGCGGTCGTGGCCGGTTATGGCGACGTGGGCAAGGGTTGCGCGCAATCGCTGCGCGGTCTGGGCGCCACGGTGTGGGTCACGGAAATCGATCCGATCTGCGCGTTGCAGGCAGCGATGGAAGGTTATCGCGTGGTGACGATGGAATATGCCGCCGACAAGGCCGACATTTTCGTGACGGCGACGGGCAATTTCCACGTGATCGGCCACGATCACATGGCGGCCATGCGCAACAACGCGATTGTCTGCAACATCGGTCACTTCGATTCGGAAATCGACGTTGCCTCGACCCGCAAGTACCAGTGGGAAAACATCAAGCCGCAAGTCGACCACATCATTTTCCCGGACGGCAAGCGCGTGATCCTGCTGGCTGAAGGGCGCCTGGTGAATCTGGGTTGCGCAACGGGCCACCCGTCGTTCGTGATGTCGGCCTCGTTCACGAACCAGACGATCGCGCAGATCGAACTGTTCGTGCACGGCGACAAGTACGAAAACAAGGTCTATGTGCTGCCGAAGCACCTTGATGAAAAGGTCGCGCGTCTGCATCTGGGCCGTATCGGCGCGGAACTGACAGTGCTGTCGGACTATCAGGCGAGCTACATCAGCGTCGACAAGAACGGTCCGTTCAAGCCGAACCACTACCGTTACTAAGTAGCGGCCAAGTAACCGCTTCTAGGTAATATTAAGCACGCGGGCGGTTTCAAAGCATGACAGTTTGACAACAGGGCGGCGCGCAAAGCGCCGCTTTGTTCGCCATGCCCGCCTCGCGCCGTTCAAACGGACATCCTGCCTCAAAGGAGCTCTACATGACCGTGCTGCTGACCTGGCTGATCAACGCACTCGCGCTGCTGATCATCACCTACCTCGTACCGTCGATTCATATCCGCAGTTTCGGCACCGCACTGATCGTCGCGGTGGTGCTCGGGTTGATCAACACGATCCTGCGACCGGTGCTGATCCTGCTGACGCTGCCCGTCACGATCGTCACGCTCGGACTCTTCATTCTGGTGGTCAATGCGCTGTGCTTCTGGCTGTGCGCGTCGCTGCTGAAGGGATTCGAAGTGTCGGGTTTCTGGTCCGCGTTCTTCGGTTCGATTCTGTACAGCATCGTTTCGTGGCTGCTGTCCGCGCTTATTTTTGGCAACCGCAGCATCGGTTGATCTACTGAATCATGAACCCGATCGAACTTTCATTCGAATTCTTCCCGCCGAAAACGCAGGAAGGCGTCGACAAGCTGCGCGCCACCCGCGCGCAGCTTGCACCGCTCAAGCCCAAGTTCGTGTCCGTCACGTTCGGCGCCGGCGGCTCGACGCAACAGGGCACCCTCGATACCGTCGTCGATATGGCCAAGGAAGGGCTCGAAGCGGCGCCGCACGTGTCGTGCATCGGCTCGTCGAAAGAGAGCCTGCGCGCGATCCTCAACGAGTACCGTGCGCATGGCATCCGCCATATCGTCGCGCTGCGCGGCGATCTGCCGTCCGGCATGGGCGAAGTCGGCGAGCTGCGCTATGCGTCGGAACTGGTGAGCTTTATCCGCGCCGAGTTCGGCGACTGGTTCTGGGTTGAAGTGGCCGGCTATCCGGAGTACCACCCGCAGTCGCGCTCGCCGCGTCACGATCTGGAAAACTTCGCCCACAAGGTGAAGGCCGGCGCTAATTCGGCGATCACGCAATATTTCTTCAACGCGGACGCCTATTTCCGTTTTGTCGACGACGCGCGCAAGCTTGGCGTCGACGTGCCGATCGTGCCGGGCATCATGCCGATCACGAACTTTTCGCAGCTGATGCGTTTCTCGGAGATGTGCGGGGCGGAAGTGCCACGCTGGATCGCGCGCCGTCTGGAAAGCTTCGGCGACGACCGCGAGTCGATCCGCGCGTTCGGGCTGGATGTGGTGACGGACCTGTGCGAGCGTCTCATCGACGCGAAAGTGCCGGGTCTGCACTTCTACACGCTCAATGGCGCGGCCGCGACCAAGGCCATCTGCGAACGGCTGGGCGCTTGACGTCCGGGCGGGCGCCTGAAGCCTGACCAGACAGCGTTATAAAAAACCCGCGCGGTTGATCGAACCGCGCGGTTTTTTTTCGCACCGGGCAATCTCGCCGAGTTATCTCGCACGGTTATGCGATGTAACCATCGCGGACAGAAAATCCCGGGCGTGAACCCGCGCTGAAGTATTTGCTGCATTGCAGCAAATATGCGCCACCAGGCGTTTCCCCGCTGTCGTGTAAGCCCGCATTGAACCCGATTTTTGCGCTATCTATGATCGGGGTGCAGCTGACCTGGCTGCCGTGCGGAGAACGTGATGACAGTACATCGATTGCTGTTTGCAGTTCGCCATACCTGCCTGCCAGTGTTGAGCGCGTGCGCGGTCCTCGCGGCCGGCCTCGCGCCGGCCGCTACCGACGCGGCCAGCTTGCCCGACAAAACCCTCGTGTTCTGCTCCGAAGGCAGTCCGGCTGGTTTCGATTCCGCGCAGTACACCACCAGCGTTGAATTTACCGCCGCTTCGTACACGGTCTATAACCGTCTTGTCGAGTTCGCGCGCGGCAGTACCGATATCGAACCGGGCCTCGCCGAGAAATGGGATGTGTCGCAGGACGGCTTGCAATACACGTTCTACCTGCGGCACGGCGTGAAGTTTCAGACCACCGCGTTCTTCAAGCCCACCCGCGAATTCAATGCAGACGACGTTGTCTTCACTTACCAGCGGATGCTGGACCCGGACCAGCCGTTCCGTAAGGCGTACCCGGTGCCGTTTCCCTACTTCGCCGATCTCGGACTGGCAAAGAACATTGCCAAGGTCGAGAAGCTGGACCCGTACACGGTGCGTTTCACGCTAAAAGAGGTCGATGCACCGTTCCTGCAGCAGATCGCGATGCCGTTCGCATCGATTCTGTCGGCGGAGTATACGGATCAGCTACTCAAAGCCGGTAAGGCCGCCGATATCAACCAATATCCGGTCGGCACCGGACCGTTCATTTTCCGCAGCTACACCAAGGACGACACGATTCGCTTCGACGGCAATCCCGATTATTGGAAACCGGGCATCGTGAAAGTTGGCAAGCTCATCTTCGCCATCACCGTGGATCCCGCCGTGCGGTTGCAGAAACTGAAACGTGGTGAATGTCAGGTGATGAGCTATCCGCGTCCCGCGGATATTCCGCAGATCAAGGCCGACCCTGCGCTGGCCATGCCGAGCGAGGTTGGCTTCAACCTGGGCATCCTTGGCTACAACACGACGAAAAAGCCACTCGACAACGTGCTGGTGCGACGCGCGCTGGATATGTCGGTCAATAAGAAAGCGATCATCGAGTCGGTGTATCAGGGTGCCGGGCAAATCGCGACCAATCCCATGCCGCCGACTCAATGGGGCTACGACAAAAACCTGAAGGACGCGCCCTACGACATCGACAAGGCCAAGGCCTTGCTGAAAGAGGCCGGCTACCCGGAGGGCTTCGACCTGACCCTGTGGGCCATGCCGGTGCAGCGGCCCTACAACCCGAACGCCCGCCTGATGGCCGAAATGCTGCAGGCCGACTGGGCGAAGATCGGCGTCAAGACGACGATTGCCACGTACGAGTGGGGTGAGTACATCCGCCGCGCCCATGCCGGCGAGCACGAGGCGATCCTGATCGGCTGGACGGGGGACTACGGCGATCCTGACAACTGGCTTGGCGTGTTGCTCGGCTGCGATGCGGTGAAAGGCAGCAATTTCTCCAAATGGTGCTACAAGCCTTTCGACGACCTGATCAGGAAAGCGCGTGGCACTACCGATCTCACCGAGCGCACCAAGGACTATATTGAGGCGCAGGAGATCTTCAAGCAGCAGGTTCCGTTCACGCCGATCGCCCACTCCACGGTCTACCAGCCGATCAGCAAGGACGTCACGGGCTTCAGGATCGACCCGTTCGGCCCGACGCAATTCATGGGTGTCGGCCTGAAATAGCCGCCAGCAACGGTTCGCGGACCGCTTTTTTGCCGGGTCCGCCTCCAACGGCGCACGTTCCGGTCAGTGCCGGCGTGCGGCCGCTCTTATGCCTTATCTGTTTCCGATCGTCAACGGGGGTATTTTCCTCCGCTTGTTGGGGCGAGCCAAGCTCAAGTAATATCGCGCTACGCTGGCGTCAGCCAGCCTCGAACTTGGAGGAAACATGAAGCAAAACAATCTGTTGCGCGCCGCGCGTGTTACGACGCTCGTCGCAGCTGCAGCGGCATCGATGGTGGGCGCAAATATCGCGCGTGCCGAGATTCCGAACAAAACCCTCGTTTACTGCTCAGAAGGCAGCCCCGCGGGTTTCGATCCGGCCCAATACACCACGGGCACCGACTTCACGGCGAATACGTTCACCGTCTATAACCGTCTCGTCGAATTCGAGCGCGGCGGCACCAAGGTCGAGCCGGGCCTCGCCGAAAAGTGGGATGTTTCCGCAGACGGCAAGACCTACACCTTCCATCTGCGTCATGGCGTGAAGTTCCAGACCACGTCGTTCTTCAAGCCGACGCGCGAATTCAATGCGGACGACGTCCTGTTCACGTTCCAGCGCATGCTGGACACGAATCAGCCGTTCCGTAAGGCATACCCGGTCCAATTCCCATACTTCACGGACATGGGCCTCGACAAGCTGATCACCAGCGTCGAAAAGGTCGATCCGTACACGGTCAAGTTCACGCTGAAGGAAGTCAACGCGCCGTTCATCCAGAACATGGCGATGGAATACGCGTCGATTCTGTCGGCCGAATATGGCGATCAACTGCTGAAGGCCGGCAAGGCCGCCGATATCAACCAGTATCCGGTCGGCACGGGCCCGTTCATCTTCCGCAGCTACACGAAAGACGCGACGATCCGTTTCGATGGCAATCCGGATTACTGGAAGCCGAACGACGTGAAGATCTCGAAGCTGATCTTCTCGATCACGCCGGACGCCGGTGTGCGCGTACAGAAGATCAAGCGCGACGAATGCCAGGTGATGAGCTATCCGCGTCCGGCCGACATCGCGCCGCTGAAGGCTGAAGCGAATATCGCGATGCCGTCGCAGCCGGGCTTCAACCTTGGCTACCTCGCATACAACGTGACGCACAAGCCGGTCGACAAGGTCGAAGTGCGTCAGGCGCTCGACATGGCGATCAACAAGAAGGCGATCATCGAGTCGGTGTATCAAGGCGCAGGCCAGGCCGCGACGAACCCGATGCCGCCGACCCAATGGTCGTACGACAAGAACCTGAAGAGCGCGTCCTACGATCCTGACAAGGCCAAGGCGCTGCTGGCCAAGGCCGGTTATCCGAATGGCTTCGACATCACGCTGTGGGCGATGCCGGTGCAACGCGCGTACAACCCGAACGCCCGTCTGATGGCGGAAATGATCCAGGCCGACTGGGCCAAGATCGGCGTGAAGGCGAAGATCGTCACGTATGAATGGGGCGAATACATCAAGCGCGCTCACGCAGGCGAAGACGACACGATGCTGATCGGCTGGACCGGCGACAACGGCGATCCGGACAACTGGCTCGGCACGTTGCTCGGTTGCGAAGCGGTGAACGGCAACAACTTCTCGAAGTGGTGCTACAAGCCGTTCGACGATCTGATCCAGAAGGGACGCGTCACGTCCGATCAGGGTGCACGCACGACGGCCTACATGCAGGCGCAACAGATTTTCGCGCAGCAACTGCCGTTCTCGCCGATTGCTCACTCGACCGTGTACCAGCCTGTCAGCAAGAAGGTGGTCGACATGCGTATCGAGCCGCTCGGTTATGCGCGCTTCGACGGCGTCAGCGTCAAGTAAAGGTAATACAGTCAAGCTTACGCAGTAGCTTTTCGCACGGTTAGAAAACTGGTCGAAATGGTCCGGCGGCCGGGGTCACAAGCCCTCGTCGCCGGTTGCGTTTTTTCTTCATCAAGACCATAGGGACGAACCATGTTCCGCTTCGTTTTGCGCCGCATCGGCATGGTGATACCGACCTTCATCGGCATCACGATCCTCGCGTTTGCGCTGATTCACCTGATCCCGGGCGACCCCATCGAAGTGATGATGGGCGAGCGCGGCGTCGATCCCGCCATGCATGCCGCCGCGCTGCATCGCCTCGGGCTCGACGAGTCCTTGCCCATGCAGTACATCCACTATGTTGGCCGCGCCATGCATGGCGACCTCGGCACCTCGATCATCACCAATACCAGCGTGATGGGCGAATTCCTCGCACGTTTTCCCGCCACTGTTGAACTGGGGTTCTGCGCGATGCTGTTCGCACTGATCGTCGGCTTGCCGGCGGGTGTGTTCGCGGCCTTGAGGCGCGGCACGGTGGTCGATCACGGCGTGATGGGCACGGCGCTGACCGGCTACTCAATGCCGATCTTCTGGTGGGGTTTGATCCTCATCATGTTCTTTTCCGTGGATCTCGGCTGGACGCCGGTGTCGGGCCGCATCGCGGTCGAATACGACATTCCGCATGTGACCGGTTTCATGCTGATCGACGCGTTCATGTCCACCGATGAAGGCGCGTTCAAATCCGCGCTTAGCCATCTGATCCTGCCGGCCATCGTGCTCGGCACGATTCCGCTGGCGGTCGTCGCGCGCATGACGCGTTCGTCGATGCTCGAAGTGCTGCGCGAGGATTACATCCGCACGGCACGCGCGAAGGGCTTGTCGCCCGCGCGCGTGATCGTCGTGCATGCGTTGCGTAACGCGCTGATTCCGGTCGTGACCGTGATCGGCCTGCAGGTCGGCACGCTGCTGGCCGGCGCGGTGCTGACCGAGACGCTGTTTTCGTGGCCGGGTATCGGCAAGTGGCTGATCGACGCGATCGGCCGGCGTGATTATCCCGTGGTGCAGGGCGGTATCCTGATGATCGCTACGCTGGTGATCGTTGTGAACCTCGTCGTCGATCTGTTGTACGGCGTGCTGAACCCGCGCATTCGCCATACGAGGTAACTGGCCATGGCAGACATTCAAAACACAGTCCCCCAGTCGGTCACACCCCCCAGTGGCCGCGCAATAGCCGCCCGTGAATTCTGGGCGAATTTCTCACGCAACCGTGGCGCGGTCGGCGCCGGCATCGTTGTACTGACGTTGATCTTCATCGCGATCTTCGCGCCGTTGATCGCGCCGCATAGCCCGATCGAGCAGTATCGCGACTTCGTCAAGATTCCGCCCGCATGGCTCGACGGCGGCAACTGGAAGTTCATTCTCGGCACCGACGAAGCGGGCCGCGACATCCTCTCGCGCTTGATGTACGGCGCGCGCCTGTCGTTCTGGATCGGCTTCGTCTCGGTGGTGCTGGCGCTGATTCCGGGCATCGTGCTCGGTCTGATCGCGGCATTCTTCGAGAAGTGGGCCGACACGCCGATCATGCGCATCATGGACGTGCTGCTCGCGTTGCCCTCGCTGCTGCTCGCCGTTGCCGTGGTCGCGATCATCGGTCCGGGTCTCGTCAACACGATGCTGGCGATTGCGATCGTCGCGTTGCCGGGCTATGTGCGTTTGACGCGTGCTTCGGCGCAAGGCGAATTGCAGAAAGAGTATGTGACGGCTTCGCGCGTGGCTGGCGCGAGCACGCTGCGGTTGATGTTCTCGCAAGTGCTGCCGAACTGCACCGCGCCGTTGATCGTGCAGGCTACGCTGGGCTTTTCGTCGGCGATTCTCGATGCCGCGGCGCTCGGCTTTCTCGGTCTCGGCGTGCAACCGCCTTCGGCGGAGTGGGGCGCGATGCTGGCCTCGGCGCGCGACTATATCGACAGCGCCTGGTGGATCGTCACGATGCCGGGTCTTTCCATCCTGATCTCGGTGCTCGCAATCAATCTGCTCGGCGACGGGCTGCGCGACGCACTCGATCCCAAACTGAAACGGATGGCCTGAAATGACCAGTTTATTGACCATCCGCAATCTGGCGGTGAATTTCAACGGCCTGCCCGCCGTTGACCGGATCAACCTCGATGTCGCGCCGGGTGAAGTGGTCGGCGTGGTCGGCGAATCGGGTTCGGGCAAGAGCGTAACGATGATGGCGCTGATGGGCCTGATCGACGCGCCGGGCAAAGTCACCGCGGACGAAGTCACCTTCAACGGCAAGAATCTGCTGAAGGCAAGCGCGCGCGAGCGCCGCAAGATCATCGGCAAAGACATCGCGATGGTGTTCCAGGACGCGCTCACCAGTCTGAATCCGAGCTACACGGTCGGCTATCAGATCAAGGAAGTGCTCAAGCTGCACGAAGGTCTGCGCGGCAGCGCACTGGACAAACGCGCGCTGGAGTTGCTCGACCAGGTCGGCATTCCCGACCCGAAAGGCCGTATCGGCTCGTTCCCGCATCAGATGTCGGGCGGCATGAACCAGCGCGTGATGATCGCGATGGCGATTGCCTGCAACCCGAAGCTGCTGATCGCCGATGAGCCGACCACCGCGCTCGACGTGACGATCCAGGCGCAGATCATGGAGCTGCTGATCAAGCTGCAGAAGGAACGCGGCATGGCGCTCGTGCTGATCTCGCACGATCTGGCCGTGGTGTCCGAGGTCGCGCAGCGTGTCGCGGTCATGTACGCTGGCGAAGTGATCGAAACCAACCGCGTGCCGGATATCTTCGCCGCGCCCCATCATCCGTACACGGAGGCGTTGCTGGCGGCAATTCCCGAGCACAATGTGGGCGCGGTGCGGCTCGCCGCGCTGCCGGGCATGGTGCCGGGGCGTGACGACCGTCCCAAAGGCTGTCTCTTCGCGCCGCGCTGCAAGTACGTGGTCGACGATTGCATGAAGGCGCGCCCCGCGTTGGCGCCGATGCAAGGTCACGCCGAAGTGGCGCGCGTGCGCTGCATCAAACCCCTGAACCTGAGCGGCGACGCCAACGTTCACACCCATGGAGGCGCACGATGAACGCAGTATTCGAACCGCGGCGCCAGTCGGACCATGCGGGCGATCACGTGCTGGTTGCCGACAAGCTGGCGCGGTACTACACGGTCAAACGCGGGCTGTTCGCGTCCGGCACGGTGAAGGCGCTCAACGGTGTCTCGTTCGCGCTCGAGCGCGGCAAGACCCTGGCGGTGGTTGGTGAATCGGGCTGCGGCAAATCGACGCTCGCACGTCAACTCACGATGATCGAAGCGCCCAGCGCGGGCCGCCTGTTGATCGACGGCGAAGACGTGGCCGGCGCCGATCACGCGAAGATCGCCGCACTACGGCGGCGCGTGCAGATGGTGTTTCAGAACCCGTTTGCTTCGCTGAATCCGCGTAAGACCGTTGAGCAGACGCTCGGCGAACCGCTCGCGATCAACACGCAATTGAGCTCGACCGAACGCGCGGAACGTATCGCGCAGATGATGCGCACGGTCGGCCTGCGTCCGGAGCATGCAAAGCGCTATCCGCATATGTTCTCGGGCGGTCAGCGTCAACGTGTGGCGATTGCGCGCGCGATGATCCTCGATCCGCAGATCGTGGTCGCCGATGAACCGGTGTCCGCGCTCGACGTGTCGATCCAGGCGCAGATTCTCAATCTGTTCATGGATCTGCAGGAGCAGTTCAAGACCAGCTACGTGTTCATCTCGCACAATCTGTCGGTGGTGGAGCACATCGCCGACGATGTGATGGTGATGTACTTCGGCGGCGTGGCGGAACTCGGTGACAAGAAGCGGATTTTCTCCAACCCGCGTCATCCGTACACGCGTGCGCTAATGTCGGCCACGCCTTCGATTTTCGAAGCGGATCGCACCATCAAGATCAAGCTGCAAGGTGAAATGCCTTCGCCGCTGCATCCGCCGTCGGGCTGCACGTTCCATCAGCGCTGCCCGTATGTGATCGACCGGTGCCGCAGCGAAGAACCGAAGTTGCGTGAAGTGGATGGCCGTCAGGTGTCGTGTCACCGTGCCGAGGAGGTGGGGGACGTGGATGCCTGATGCAGTGGCGGCGCGTCGTCTTACGCGCCGCTCGCGTGATGACGGCCGCCACGTTGCTTCCGCGCGGCGCTGGGGAGCGCGTGCACTGACCGGTGCCGCGCTCCTCGGCGTTTGTGCTGTTTTTCATTTGAGCGTGGCACCAGTCGGCGTCGCACATGCCGCCGGGGCAGCCGCCAATACGCCTGCTCAGGCAGGGCGGCCGGCAATGCCGGTGCCCAATCTGCCGGCGCCGCCGCGCGCCACCCTGCCGGGTTTCAATCCCCCGCCCGCCACGCCGGGCACTACCGCGAGCGGGCCGGTGCGTTTGCAACCGGCGCGCATGCCGTTCTATGTCGCGACCCGCGGCACTACGACCATCTACGTGCTTGGCACGTTGCACGTCGGCGACCCCGCCGACTATCCGCCCCAGCAGCCGTTCCGCGCACCGATTCTCGGCGCGCTGATCGCCTCGCCGACCCTGGCGCTCGAACTCTCCCCCGACGAACTGCTGGTCTCGCAAGACGACGTGTCGAAGTACGGGGTGTGCCGCCGGGACTGCTTGCCGGGTCTGTTACCCGAGCCTTTGTGGCACAAACTGGCCGCGCGCCTGCGCGGCAATCCCGCGGCGCTGGATGAAATCAAGAAGATGCGGCCGTGGCTCGCGTCATTGGTGGTCGAAACCTACGATTCGTTGAGCGCCGGTTTGCAGACCGAGTACGGCACGGAAGCGCAGTTGCAGAACGTGTATATCAGGACGCGCGGCAAGATCGTCGGCCTCGAGACGCTGCATCAGCAGATGCGCGCATTCACTGGGCTTACGCTCGCGCAACAGCGCGAAATGCTCGCGCAGGACCTGGTGCAGACACCCGCGGAAAATGTCGACGATGTGAAGACGCTGCATCGGTTGTGGCGCGTGGGAGATGCCGACGCGATTGCGGCCTGGCAGGCCGCGAAGTCCGAAAAGCTGGCGCGCGACAAGCGCGTCTCCGATTCGATCGACAACAAGATCGTGTACGAGCGTAACCGGCGCTTCGTGTCGCGGATGCTGCTGATCGCCGGGCCGAACAAGCCGGTGTTCGTGGCGATCGGCGCCTTGCATCTGGGCGGCCGCAAGGGTGTGCTGCAACTGCTGCGGCAGCACGGGTTCGTGGTCGATGCGGGATGAGTGTCGCCGAGCCATGCTGCGGATGTGCTGAACCGGTTCAAAGAGCAGGGCGCTGGCTATCAGACGCGCATCAACAAGTTGTTGCGCGCCTACATGCTGGCGCGCAGCGCCGTCGTCCTTAAGGCCCAGTGTCGCGTAATTCTTCCGACACCCGCTTGACCACCTGCGCCCAATCGCCCAAGGCCGTCTGCCGGAATAGTTTCATGGTCGGATACCACGGCGAATCGCTGCGCTCTTCGAGCCAGCGCCAGTCCGAGTTGGCGGGCAGGAGCACCCAGACCGGTTTTCCCAGCGCGGCAGCAAGGTGGGCCACGCCAGTGTCCACCGCAATCACCAGATCGAGATTCATGATGAGCGCGGCGGTGTCGTCGAAGTTGTGCAGATCGGCGGTGAAATCGTGGGGCCGGAAAGTTTTGGGCGCATCGGCCAGCTGATCGTGCGCCGGGCCTTTCTGCAGCGGGTACCAGGCAATGTTTTTCACCTCGCCTAGCGCGGCCAGGTCGGCCAGAACCACCGACCGATAACGATCGTTGCCAAATGTCGGACTGCCGGCCCACACCAGACCCACTTTGCGTTTCGATTGGTCGGCTGCAGCCACCCGTTTGCGCCATGTCTTGATCTTCGCCTTGTCGGCGAACATGTACGGCACGGCAGCGGGAATGGTCGACAGTTCGGTGCCGACGCACGACGGCACGCTCATCAGCGGCACCCAGAAGTCATACTCGCTATCGGGCTTGCCACTGAACGCGCGATGCACGCCAGGAATGCGCCCGACCAGCGGCAGCAGCGGCTCGCGAACACAGAGATCCACCGTGGCGCCGCGTTGTTCGAGTTCACGCGCGTAGCGTAGGAACTGGAAGTGATCGCCGAAACCCTGTTCGCCGATCACCAACAGGCGGCGCCCGTCGAGCGGCTCGCCATGCCATTCGGCGACGTTCGGCACCGCGATCGCTTCGTAGTCGCGCTTGCGCCAGCGCTTTGCAAACTCCGCCCAACCCTGCTTGTAATCGCCGCGCTTGAGCAACAGCCACGCGAGGTTCTGATGCGCGTCTGCGTAGTCGGGGTCAAGCGCCAGCGCATGGCGGTAGGGACCTTCTTCCTCGTCGAGACGGCCTTGCGCGCCAAGCGAGCCGCCAAGGCAAACCAGATTGGTTGGGTTCGGCTTGAGCGCGACTGCCTGCCGATAATGGGCTTCGGCGCCGGCGTAGTCGCCGAGCTTGCCGATCACGCTGCCGAGGTTGACATGCGCTTCGGCGTAACTGGGGCGCAACAGCAGCGCTTGTTGAAAGCTGGCAATGGCAGCGCTGTGATTGCGCTGCGCGGTGTGTGCATTGCCCGCGTTAAAGTGCGCTTCCGCCGATTGCGGGTCGAGTGTCAGCACGTCCTGATAACACACCAGTGCTTCGTCATAGCGGTCGAGCTTGCTGAACGCCGTGCCGAGGTTCAGAAGCGCGTCGATGAATAGCGGGTTCGCGGCAAGCGCCAGGCGATATTGCCCGATTGCTTCGTCGAACGCGCCTTGCGCCTGCAGCGCGACACCGAAGTTGTTGCGCGCGTCGGCGAAATCCGGCTGCAACTGCAACGCCTGGTCGTAGCAGATCATGGCCTCCTGCGGATGGCCGAGGGCGGCGGCCACGAGGCCGCGGTTACTCCAGCAGGCGGCATTGGTGCGATCGAGCTTGAGCGCCTCGCTCATCAGTTCCGCAGCGAAGCTGTGGTTGCCGCGCTGATGCTGGAGCACGCCGAAGTAGTGCAGCGCTTGGGCCTGTGCGGGATCGAGCACGAGGGCTTCGCGATAGAGCGGTTCAGCGGAATCGAGCCGGCCAGCCAGGTGTTCTTCGAGCGCGGCGTCGAGCACCGAGGCGAGGTAAGCGGAGGGTGGCGTACCGGTGCTCGCGGTATCGGATTGAGGTTGATGTTCCATGAGGGCCTGCTGGAAAGCGCCAGCGGCATGCGGTGCCCGCGCCGGCGCGTGTGGATGGGAGACCATCCACCAGCTTATGTTTTGGCCCCGTTCCTGACGATCGGACGCCTCCGAATTCGGCGGCGTCCATTTGCCACGGTTTATGGAACTACGCCGGCCAGCGCGACAATCCGGTGCGATACCGGTACTTCTCGCGTGGCCTGGCCAACAGTCCTACAGGAACATCAGGAAATTCAGCAGGAAGATATTCACGACCAGCAAGGTCAATGCGGTCGGCACCTGCACCTTGATCACCGCATTCTTGTCCGGCAATTCCAGCAGCGCCGCCGGCACCATGTTGAAGTTCGCGGCCATTGGTGTCATCAGCGTGCCGCAGTAGCCCGAGAACATGCCGATCGCGACCATCACCGCCGGATTGCCGTGAAACACGCCGACCAGAATCGGCACGCCGACGCCGCCCGTCATCACTGGAAATGCGGCGAAACCGTTGCCCATCACCATCGTGAAGAGCGCCATGCCGATGCAGTACACAGCCACGGCGATAAAACGGTAGTCAAGGCTGATATAGGCCGTGGTCACGTGAGCGACCGCCTTGCCGACGCCGGCGTCCGAGAACACGAGGCCGAGCATGCCGAGCATTTGCGGGAGCACCGCTGCCCACGACAATGCATCGACCAGGCGGCGCGCTTCTTTCATCGACTGGCCGACGGTATCGCGCGTCATCACGCAGGCAATCGCCAGCGCGATCACGCAGCCGATGCCGAAGCCGATCAGTGTGACATTGGCCTTCTCGATCAACGGTATGCCGCCGAAGATCAGATGGCTGGCCGACAGCGTAATGAGCACGGTGACGACCGGAATCGTCAGCGCGGGTACGAACAGCTTGTTGCCCAGCCGCGCGGCGCTAGCCTTGCGTGCTTCGAGTGACAGCAGCTTCGGCTTGGCCGCGGTCACACCGCCGAAGCCCGCAGCCAGCGCCATCACGATCACCAGCACACCGACCACGGAGGGCGGCAGCTTGTCGCCGATCAGGAAGATCAGTGCGTAAAGAATCCAGAAGCCGCCGGCGGTGAAGCGGCGCGGATGCTCCTTGTCCGTGACGATCATGCCGCCGATGACGAGCAGCACCACGCCCAGCAGCCAGAACAGATAGGTAATCGTGAGCGTCATGCTTTGTCTCCAGCGGCGGGTTGCGTCGGCGAAATGGAGGCGGTGTTCGCTGCGGCATTGCCGCGCAGTTCGCGCTCGAGCCTGCGGTCGAGCAGATAGAGGCGGAAGCCGTGAACGATGAATGCGCAAATCGCGGTCGGGATGCCCCAGACGGCCACGTGAATCGGCTCGACGACGATGCCCGCTTCTTTCAGGAAGGTCGTCATCAGCACGATTGCGCCGAACGCGACGAAGATGTCCTCGCCGAAGAACAGGCCGACGTTGTCGGTCGCCGCGGAGAAGGCGCGCAGCTTGAAGCGAACCGCGTCGCTGATTTTGCCGAAGCGCGTTTCAGTCGCGCCTTCGGCCATCGGTGCGATCAGCGGACGCACCATCTGCGGATGACCGCCAAGACCGGTCAGGCCGACAGCGGCGGTCAGCTCGCGCACCAGCAGATAGACGATCAGCAAACGTCCCGCGGTCGCGGCCTTGATGCCGCCGATCCACGCCTGCGCGCGCTCGCGCAGGCCATGCCGCTCCAGCAGACCGATCACGGCCAGCGGCAGCAGGATGATCAGCGGAATATTGCGGGTCTTGATGAAGCCGGTGCCGATTTCGGCGAGGATCTTTTCGGGCGGGAAGTGCGCGGCCAGACCGGTGACGATCGCGGCAACCGCCACGATCAACATCGGATTGAACCGTAATAAAAAGCCGACGATGATGACGGCCACGCCAATGAGCGGCCATAGACTGACTGTTGTCTGCATCTGGATCTCCAAACAGGGTTTCAACCTCGCCGCTTGTGGCGGCTAACGTGTGCCGGCGCTTGATGATCCTCGCGCCGTTTTGTTGCCACGGCTCTTGCTGGCCGCGTTGCTTCGACTACACCTGCACCTGCTGCTTTTTGTTATTCGACGGTGTTGTTCCACTCCGGGTACTGCAAACCCTCCTGCACCTGGCAAACGCCCCGCAAGGAGCGGGGCGTTCAGGGCACGGCAATGGGTCGACTCACGCTGCCGGGTTCGCGCGAGTCCGCGCGGTTCAGACGCTCGCGGCGCCTGCTGCGTGTACTTCAATGCCGGCGTCCTCCAGCGCGCTGCGGATGCGCCGTGCGAATGCCAACGCGTGCGGACCGTCGCCGTGCAGGCAGATGGTTTGCGCGTTGAGCGGCACCCAGTGGCCGTCCACGGCCTGCACGCGGCGCTCCCGCACCATGGCGAGTGTGCGCGCCAGCACCACCTCTTCGTCGTCGAGCAGCGCGCCCGGCTCCTTGCGCGGCACCAGCGAGCCGTCGGCGCGATAACCGCGGTCGGCGAATACTTCTTCAACGGCGATCAGGCCCGTTTCGCGCGCGGCGGTCACGAGGCCGCTGTTGGCAAGCGCGAACACCGCGACCGACGGATCGAAATCATGGACCGCCGAGACGATCGCGTCGGCGATCTTCGCGTCGCGCGCAGCCTGGTTGTAAAGGGCACCGTGCGGTTTGACGTGCGCGATGCGCCCACCCTCGGCCTGCGCGATGGCCGACAGTGCGCCGAGTTGATACAGCACGCCCGCGTAGATCTCGTTGGCCGGCAGGTCCATTTCCTTGCGGCCAAAATTCTCGGGATCGTTAAAGCTTGGATGCGCGCCGATCGACACGCCTTTTTGCACCGCCCACCGCACACAGTCGCGCATGGCGTTGGCGCCGCCCGCGTGCCAGCCGCACGCAATGTTGGCCGAACTGACGAGGTCGAGCAGCGCCTCGTCAGAGCCGCAACCTTCGCCGAGATCGGCGTTCAAATCGATTTCCATGGTGTTCCTCTACTTAGTGTTACAGCGCTGCGACCGCCGGCTGGCGCGCGCAGCGTTCCTCGTGCATGGCGATCGCGGCGTCGATCTGCCGCAAATACGTACGTTCTTCCAGTAGCGCCTGGCGTGCCTCGTAGACCGTAGTCGGGATGAAGCGGATGGAGGCGTTCAGGCGAACCTGGGCGAGCTTCCACAGGTCGGCCTGAATCACGGCGCCGATTTTCGGATAGCCGCCGGTGGTCTGCGCATCGCTCATCAGCACGATCGGCTGGCCGTTCGGTGGAACCTGAATCGTGCCAGGCAGCACCGCATGCGAGAGCAGATCGCTTTTCTGGCTGCGTTTCAGTTGCTTGCCGGCGAGACGGTAGCCCATGCGGTTGCTGTTTGGCGTAACCAGCCATTCGTCGGACCAGAACGATTCGTGCGCTGCTTCAGTGAAGCTGTCGTACTCGGGGCCTTGCAGCACGCGGATCGGCACGGCCCAAGGCACGCCGGATGGATGCCGGCCGCGCCGCAGTGGCTCGTGAACCAGCACGAACTTGCACCAGGCCGGCGCTTTCACGCCGAACTCCGGCGCTTCAGGGGTGAAGCCGAGATGGCCGCGTTGGGGCGGCGCGCCGACCGGCAGACGATCGCCGTCGCGCAGCGCCCGGCCGCCGAGTCCGCCGAATTGGCCGGCAAGATCGGTACTGCGCGAGCCGAGCATCGGCAAAACGTCAATGCCGCCGGCGACGCAGACGTAGCCGCGCATACCGCGTTTGGCGGCCTGTAGAACCAGCTCCTGGCCGGCCTGCACGGGCAGGCTCCACCATGAATAGACCGGCTTGCCGTCGAGCGTCGCGCCGAATTCGGTGCCGGTGATGGCCACGCGCGTGGCGCGCAGAAAGCGCAGCACGGTCGGGCCGAAGGTAATTTCCAGGCCGGCCGCATCGGGCCGGTTGCCGACCAGCCGGTTGCCGACTTCGAGCGACAAACGGTCGAGCGCACCGCCCATCGCGACGCCTAGGTGCCGGTAGCCGTGACGGCCGAGGTCCTGAATCGTAGTCAGGAGGCCCGCGCGGATCACATCGATCATGCGTGTATCCCCGCAATGGTAAAGCGCACCCGGTCGCCCGGTTGCAGCAGCGTGGGCGGGCGCCGGGCCGGATCGAACAGCGGTAGTTCGGTGCGGCCGATCAACTGCCAGCCGCCGGGGGAGGTGGCCGGATAAATGCCGGTCTGCTCACCGCCGATGCCGACCGAACCGGCCGGCACTTCCAGCCTCGGCGACGAACGGCGCGGTGTATGCAGCGTCTCGTCGAGCCCGCCCATATAGGCGAAACCCGGCTGGAAGCCGAGAAAGAACACTACGTACTCGCCCGCTGCATGACGTTGCACGACTTCGCGCACGCTCAGGCCGGTGTGATCGGCGACCGCCCGCAGGTCGGGTCCGAACTCGCCGCCGTATTGCACCGGGATCTCGACCTCGCGGCCGGTTGCTGGCGTGTCGCTCACCGCGTCCCAGGCCGCTTGCAGATGGTTCACCAGCGCGTCCCGGTCGGCTTCGAGCGAATCGAATACGAGCGTCAGATTGTTCATGCCCGGCACGACCTCCAGCACGTGCGGCCAGTCGCGCGCGGCCTCGGCGGTGGCCCACACGCGCCGCTGGCATTCCAGCGTGGCAGGCGGCGGCGCCTCGCAGACTAGCGCGGCATCACCGAACGGAAAGATTCTTGGTTGGCTCATCGCTTCATGGCCCTGGTCGAGTCGGAATTGTCGAACATATCGGACCCCATGGGTGTTCGTCGGGATGGGGTTCGCGATGTTTGAAGAGTACATTATCAATAAAATATCGACAAATTATCAATAAGCGTTTTCGCCAGGCTCCCGGGAAGGGGCTGCTCGTCGTACACTCCCGACACCTTCCCTTCGTGTTTTTCGAGAAACTTCACCATGTCGCGCCACCCTACCAAGATCGTCTCTTCGGAACATCTCGTGTCTG
This sequence comes from Paraburkholderia agricolaris, assembly GCF_009455635.1. Taxonomy (NCBI): domain Bacteria; kingdom Pseudomonadati; phylum Pseudomonadota; class Betaproteobacteria; order Burkholderiales; family Burkholderiaceae; genus Paraburkholderia; species Paraburkholderia agricolaris. The sequence goes on along the minus strand of NZ_QPER01000001.1, from coordinate 4,556,775 downwards.
ACACAAGCGCGGAGTTATCCGAGCTGGAGTACGCACTGATCATGGCTGGCAACGCGTTCAACCGCTGGATGGTGCGCTGCATGTCGGCAGCCGGCGAAAAAGACATGACCGCGATCGAAGTCTCGTTGCTGCACCACGTCAGCCATCGCGAACGGCGCAAGAAACTGGCCGACATCTGCTTCGTGCTGAACATCGAAGACACCCACGTCGCCACCTACGCGTTGAAGAAGCTTGTAGCTAGAGGGTATGTAAAAAGCGAAAAGACCGGCAAGGAAGTGTTCTTCTCGGCCACCGATGCCGGCCGGGAACTCTGTCTGAAGTACCGCGAGGTGCGCGAGAGCTGCCTGATTTCGACGCTGAAGGAAAGCGGCATGACCAATGAGCAGATCGGCGAGGCGGCGCAACTGATGCGCAATGCGTCCGGACTGTACGACACGGCCGCGCGGGCAGCGGCGTCTTTATAACGGGGTTGGGCCGCGGCGGTGAATGGAGGGCGCGCCTCACGCCGTGCTCGTCAAACGCTTAATCCGCCAGGGGTGGGTAGCAGCCGGCTTCCGTCACGATCAGATCGAGCGGGATGTCGTGGGTCTCGCGTTGCAACGCGTCCGTGCGGCATGCTTCATATGCGATGCCGAGCGTGACGGGTTTCTTCGCTCCCGGCCAGCCGGCAAGCGTGCGATCGTAGTAGCCGCCGCCGTAACCGAGCCGGTAGCCGTCGGCGTCAAAGCCGACGCACGGCACAAATAGCAGATCGGGAATGACGACGCGCCCCGAGGTGGGCTCGGCGATCTTGTGATGGCCGATCTTCATCGGCGTATCCGGGGCCCATGCGTGAAATTCGAGCGGTGCGCCGCGCTCCTTGACGACCGGTAAGCTCGCCTCGCGTTGCGCGTCTGCCGCGAGCCAGACCGCGATCGCGGCGCGCGCGTCGAATTCGCCCGACAGCGGCCAATAGAATCCGACACTGCGCGCGCCATAGTGCTTCAACGCGTCGAGAATCCGGCGGCCGAGCGCGGCATTGCGTGCCGGCTCGGAAGCCGCTTGTAGCCTTGCTTCCAATAGCATTCGACGCAGCGCCTTTTTCGATTCCGCGACGGGGTTGCATGCTATGCTTGGGATCAATTCGCGCTCCAGAAACAACGATGTCAAAACGCCTCTATCAAGTATATCGCGCGGTCGCTCTGGCGCTTGGCGCTGCGGCACTCGTCGCATGCAGTACGGCCTCCGCCATCAAGCCCGTTCCCCTTTCTCCGCTTACGAACGACGACCAGATTTTCGTCCAGCTTCGCGAAGCCGCCCGCACGAATGACGCGGCGCGCGCAGCGCAACTGGCGAGCATGATCCCGAACTATCCTGCGCCTTCGTATCTGGAGTATTTCCAGATCAAGCCCCAGTTGTTCGATTCCAGCGGCCATGCGCGCATTGACGCGCCGGATGCGCCCGTGCTGGCGTTCCTGCAGAAGTACGACGGCCAGGCCATTGCCGACCGCCTGCGCAACGACTACCTCACGGTGCTCGGCGCACGTCACGACTGGCGTAACTTCGATCAGCAATACGCGCGCTTCGTGCTGAACGACGATACGCAGGTGAAGTGCTACGCGCTCGAATCGCGCGCTGCGCACGGTGAGAACGTTGCCGACGCGGCGCGTGCGCTGCTGGTCGATCCGAAGTGGTACGGCGACGGCTGCGTCGATCTGATTACCTCGCTGGCAGTCAACCAGCAGCTCACCTCCGACGACGTGTGGCAGCAGATCCGTCTCGCCTACGAGCAGAACTACACCAGCACCGGCAGCAAACTTGTCGATGCGCTCAGCAACCAGCCGCCCGATCCGGTGCTGTTCGGCCAGGCCACGAGTACGCCGCCGTTGTTGCTGGCACGCGGCGTCGGTCCGGATACGCAGTCGCATCAACTCGCGTTGCTCGCGATCACGCGCATGGCGCGCAACGACCCGGCCATGGCCGCGGCCACGTTTGCCTCGGTGGCGCCGTCGCTGAGCTCGCCCGAGCGGGCCATCGGCTGGGGCACGATTGCCTACCAGGCCGCGGTCAAGCAGATGCCGAGCGCGGTCGACTGGTACCGGCTCTCGGTGAATGCGCCGCTGTCGAACCCGGCGTACGAGTGGCGCACGCGTACTGCGTTGCTTGCGGGCGACTGGACGATGGTGCGCTGGTCGATCGAACAGATGCCGGCGGGGCTGCGCAACCAGCCGTCGTGGGTGTACTGGCATGCCCGGGCCCTCAAGCAGGCTGGCGACACGACCGCCGCCAACCAGGAATTCGCGTCGATCTCGCAAGGCTTCAATTTCTACGGCCAACTGGCTTCGGAAGAGCTTGGTCAGAAGATCACCGTGCCGCCGAAAACGACTGTGACCGACGCGGAAATCCAGCAGGCCGGCAACACGCCGGGCTTCGATCTGGCGCAGCGGTTCTATGCGCTGAATCTGCGGCTCGAAGGCAATCGCGAGTGGAACTGGCCGCTGCGCAACATGAGCGACCGGCAACTGCTCGCTGTGGCCGAATACGCGCGCCGGATTCAGTTGTATGACCGCACCGTCAACACGGCCGATCGCACGAAGAGCGAACACGATTTCTCGCTGCGCTATCTGTCGCCATTCAAGGACATCGTGGAGCGCGACGCGCAGTCGAATGGGCTCGACGTCGAATGGGCGTACGGGCTGATTCGCCAGGAATCGCGCTTCATCATGAACGCGCGCTCGGAAGTCGGTGCGAGCGGTCTGATGCAGTTGATGCCGGGCACCGCGCAACTGGTGGCGAAAAAGATCGGCCTCGGCCCGATTTCGCGTGAGCAGATGAACGACATCAACACCAACATCCTGCTCGGCACGAACTATCTGTCGATGATCTACAATCAATTCGACGGGTCCGCCGTGCTGGCCACCGCCGGTTATAACGCCGGCCCCGGCCGTCCGCGCAACTGGCGGCAATCGTTGCAGCGTCCGGTTGAAGGCGCGATCTTTGCCGAGGCGATTCCGTTCCAGGAAACGCGCGACTACGTGAAGAATGTGTTGTCCAACACGGTCTACTACGCGGCATTGTTCGAAGGCCGTCCGCAATCGCTGAAGGCGCGTCTGGGTTATATCGCACCGTAAGCGCCGGGCCGCCGCCGTGTCACTCTGATGCGGCGGTGCGCCACGCCAGCCGTTGCCGCGGCTTCCACCAGGGAGTCGAAAATGCGACACCAAGCCATTGCGGTCATCGGCGGTTCCGGTTTTATCGGCAGCCATCTCGTCAATGCCCTCGTTGAAATGGGCAAAGACGTGCGCATTGCCACCCGGCGTCGCTATAACGCCCGCCATCTCACCCTGCTCCCCATCGACGTGATCGAAGCCGACGTGTTCGATCCGGTGCAACTCGCACGTTTCGTCGAAAGCGCCGATTGCGTCATCAACCTGGTTGCCACGCTGCATGGCAAACGCGGTACACCTTATGGTCCGGATTTCGCGCGCCTGCACGTTGAGTTGCCGAGTAAAATCGTTGCGGCGTGCGAAGGCAAGGGCGTGCATCGCCTGATTCATATCAGCGCGCTCGGCGCCGATCCGAATGGGCCGAGCATGTACGCGCGCTCCAAGGGCGACGGCGAAAAGGCCGTGCATGCGGCGAATCTGGCGTGGACGATTTTCCGGCCTTCCGTGGTGTTCGGTCCGGAAGACCAGCTTCTCAACAAGTTCGCGTTCCTGCAGCGGATGTTCCCGGCGATTCCACTTGCCATGCCGGATGCGAAATTCCAGCCGGTATATGTCGGCGACGTGGCGAAGGCGATCTGCAACGTGCTCGATCTCGATGCAGCGAGTGGCCATACTTACGAACTGGGTGGTCCAACCGTTTATACGCTCGAAGATCTCGTCGAGTATTGCGGCGAGGTGATTGGCCGGCACGCGCGGATCATTCGCCTGCCCGAAGCGTTGGCGCGCTTGCAGGCGTTCACGTTCGAAATGGCGCCTGGCGTACCGGTGATTTCGCGCGACAATCTCGATTCGATGAAAGTCGACAACGTGTTGAGCGGACCGCTTGCGCCTGAACTCGGCATCGAACCCGTCAGCATCGAAACGATCGCGCCCATCTATCTGACCGGCGCGTCGACGCGGTCACGTTTCGATACGTTTCGCGCCAGCGCGGGGCGTTGAATTTTTTTATCCACTCCCTTATACAAAGATAGAGCATGAAGCTGCTTATCGGTGACAAGAACTATTCGTCGTGGTCGATGCGTCCGTGGCTGTTGTTCAAGCATTTCGGCATCCCGTTTGAAGAGGTGCAGATTCATCTGAATGAACCCGGTACGAAGGCTGCGATTCTGGCTCATGCGCCGACGGGACCGGGCAAGGTGCCGTGTCTGCTCGGCGAAGATGGATCGGTTACCTGGGATTCACTGGCGATCGCCGAGACGCTGGCCGAACGCTTTACGCAGCATGCGCTGTGGCCGCGCGATCCGGTGGCGCGATGCCACGCGCGCAGCGTGAGCGCCGAGATGCACTCGGGTTTCGGCGACTTGCGCTCGAACATGTGGATGAACATTCGTGCATCGTTTCCCGGAAAGAACGGCACGCCGGGCGCGCTTGCCGATATCGCGCGTATCGAGGCGCTCTGGAGCCAGTGCCTCGCGACCTACGGCGGCCCGTTCCTGTTCGGTGAATTCAGCATTGCCGACGCGATGTACGCACCGGTGGTGATGCGCTTCAACACGTGGCAGCCCGCGTTGTCCGAAACGGTCGCTGCCTATGTGCGTCGCGTGACGGCGTTGCCGGCAGTGAAGGCCTGGATCGACGACGCGCTTCGCGAAACGCACACGATTGCCTACCAAGACGTATGCCCATGAACATCTATGCGGTCGGCGGCGCGATTCGCGACGAGTTGTTAGGCGTGCCGGTGCAAGACCGCGATTACGTGGTGGTTGGCGCGACCCCTGAGCAGATGGTGGCGCAGGGCTATCGTCCGGTGGGCAAGGATTTTCCGGTGTTCCTGCATCCGCAGACGCATGAGGAATACGCGCTCGCTCGCACTGAGCGCAAGACGGCGGCGGGCTATCACGGCTTCCAGTTCTTCTACGCGCCGGACGTCACGCTCGAAGAGGATCTCGCCCGCCGCGACCTGACGATCAATGCAATGGCGCGCGAAATGCGCCCGGATGGTGAGTTGACCGGTCCGGTGATCGACCCGTTCAACGGCCGGGGCGATTTGCAGGCACGCCTGTTTCGTCACGTCAGCGACGCGTTTCTTGAAGATCCCGTGCGGATTTTGCGGATTGCGCGGTTCGCGGCACGCTTCGTCGATTTCACGGTGGCGCCGGAGACGATGGCGCTGATGCGCAAGATGGTGAGCCACGGTGAGGTGGACGCGCTGGTGGCTGAGCGCGTGTGGCAGGAAGTGTCGCGCGGCTTGATGGAGAAGAAGCCGTCGCGGATGTTCGAGGTATTGCGGGAATGCGGCGCGTTGGCGCGAGTTCTACCGGAGATCGATGCGTTGTTCGGCGTGCCGCAGCGGGCGGACTATCACCCTGAAGTGGATACGGGCGTGCACGTGATGATGGTGGTCGACCATGCGGCACAGCAGGGCTATGCGTTGCCGGTTCGGTTCGCGGCGCTCACGCACGACCTGGGTAAGGCGACGACGCCGGATGATGTTTTGCCGCGGCATATCGGGCATGAGGGGCGTAGCGTTGATTTGCTGAAGCCTTTGTGCGAGCGGCTGCGGGTGCCGAATGAATGCCGCGATCTGGCGGTGCTGGTTGCGCGGGAGCACGGGAATATTCATCGCGTGATGGAGATGGGGGCGGCCGCGTTGGTGAGGTTGCTGGAGCGTAGCGATGCTATTCGGAAACCTGCGCGGTTTGCTGAAGCGTTGCAGGCTTGCGAGGCGGATGCGCGTGGGCGGTTGGGGTTTGAGATGCGGGAGTATCCGCAGGCTGAGCGGCTGCGGGTTGCGCTTGTTGCTGCGCGGGGTGTGGATGCTGGAGCAGTGGCTAAGAGGCTCGTTGACTCGCCTGGTGGGATTAAGGATGCAGTGCATCGGGAGCGCGTTTGCGCTGTTGAAGAGGCTCTTAAATGAGGTTTTTGCCTGTTGGGCGGTTTTGTTGTTGATCTGGGTTTTTTGGCGTTGCCTTGTGGTGTTCGTGGTTTGTTCTGTTGTTGGTCTTTTGGCCTTTCCTTGCTGTGGTAGTGGTCTATTAGCGTTGCCCCTGTGCGGGGCGGTTTCAAAATACAAGTGCAACAGCCTCAGTTAGGATGCGTTGCATGGGAAAAATATACGAACATCTGAGCGTCGAAGAGCGCGGCGTGATCTTTGCGATGAAGATGGAGAATCGCAAATCAAGCGAGATTGCGCTCGCTTTGCAGCGCTCGCGCAGCACGATCAGTCGGGAGTTGAGGCGCAATAACTGGAAGCCGAAGCACGAACGCGGCGCACTGGGCAGGCCGCCGGTTGCGGGTGGATACAATGCAACATTGGCCGGGCGCAGGGCTGCACAGCTTCGTCATAAGCCGCGTCGCGAACGCAAGCTACAGCCTGAAGGAGCCCTGTGGGCTGAAGTGCGTCAGCATCTGGACGAGTGTCACTCGCCCGAACAGATTTCTGCCGAACTCAAACGTACCCATCCAGACGAACCTGCCTTGAATGCCTCACACGAAACCATCTACAACGCCATCTACGCCATGCCGCGTGGAGAACTCAAGCGCGAGTTGGTGGGTCTGTTAAGACAGGGGCGTAGCACGCGCAAGCCGCGCACGCGAGGCGAAGACCGACGGGGCAAACTGGTCGATATGGCTAGCATCCATATCCGGCCTCCGGAGGCCAATGAGCGGCGGATTGCCGGACATTGGGAGGGGGATCTGATCAAGGGTGCGGGCAACCGTTCGGCAGTGGGCACACTGATCGATCGCAGCACGCTGTTCGTGATGCTGGTGAAGATGGAGGACAGCACCGCCGAAGCCGCGCTCAAGGCGTACAGTGCGGCGTTTGCGCCGCTCGATCCGGATTTGCTGAAGACCCTGACTTACGATCAGGGCAAGGAAATGGCGCTACACAAGAAGCTGGCCGAAACAACCGGTATCAAGGTGTATTTCTGTGATCCGCATAGTCCCTGGCAACGCGGTATCTGCGAGAACACCAATGGGTTGCTGCGCCAGTTCCTGCCGAAGGGCGTGGACCTGTCAAAGTTCACGCAGCGCGAACTCGATGCCATCGCGCTGAACCTGAATCGGCGACCTCGCAAAACACTCGGCTGGCGCCGGCCCGGCGAGGTATTCATTGATAACTGCGCCAGACAGGGAATTGTTATCGACCCGGCTGTTGCACTTGGTATTTGAAACCGCCCCTACTTTTCTTTGCGGCAGGCAAAGAAAAGTAGGTGCCGCCCCGCACAGGGGCAACGCTAATAAACCACTAACAAAGCAAGGAAAGGCCAAAAGACCAACACCAGAACAGACCACGAGCACAGCAAGACAGCGCCCAAAATCCAGACCAACAACAAACCCGCCGAACAGGCAAAAACCAAACCGCTATAAAACCCTGGCAATCAACGACAAAACCATCGAAACCACAAGCGCCGACATAAACGGAAACGGATACTCCCGCCCAAACAGCCGCAAAGTAACATCACCGGGCATCCGCCCAACTCCGAACTTCCTGAGCCACGGCCAGCAGGCCGACAGCACCGCCACCGCGATAAACGTAGTCAACAGCCAGCGGATCATCACCCATCCTTAAGGCAAAAAAATCACAGCGTATGTGACCGGTCGCCGCCGGAAAACGCCTGCAACGTGTCATCGAGCCCACGCGAAAACGCAATCACTTTGAACAGTTCGCCCATCTCGGCCTCGGACAACAATTTTTGCACCGCATTCGCCGCCGGCAAAAACCTCGCCGTGTCCGTTGGATCAAGCGCCGATAACGCCTCGGTAATCCCCGCATTCAACAAAAACCGCGCTTGCGAAGTGAATCCCAGCAAGTCCGCGCCAGCCTCAACCCCGGCTTCGGCGATGCCGGTAAACTCCACGTGCGCCGTGATGTCCTGCAAACCCGGATAAACAAACGGATCGCCATGCGCGCGGTGCCGGTAATGGCACATCAACGTGCCCTGCGCGCGCTGCTCATGGTAATACTCGTGACGCGGAAAACCATAATCGATAAAGAACGCCGCGCCACGCGTGAGCATCGTGCAGATGGTTCGCGTGAATGCACAGGCGGCCTCGTGCGTTTCCGTAACGTAGTCTTCGCCAGCCGTGTCGATCTGGGCCAGAAACGCAATGTCCGCTGCCGCCGATACGGGACGGTCGTCGAACGCAAAAGCCTCATCGCGCCACACCACGCCGCGTTCGTGCCAGGTCCCACCGGTGAAGGCGAATAGCCGTACGGGCATCGCGTCCAACACCTCGTTGCCGATCACCACGCCTTCGAATCGCTCCGGCAACGCGTCCAGCCAGCGCACCTTCGTGGCCAGTGCCGGTGCCGTGGCTTCGATCGTCTCGCATTGGCGCTCGCGCAATTCGCCTGACAAATCCACGATCGAATAGCTGTCGAATTCGGCGCCCAGCGCGTCGAGCGCATTCAGCAAGCCGGCGGCGAGTTTGCCCGTGCCGGCGCCGAATTCCATCACGTTGCGCGTGCCGCTTGCCTGCAAGGCCTCGGCGAGCGGGCGCGCCAGTGTCGATGCGAATAGCGGCGACATTTCCGGCGCCGTCACGAAGTCGCTGCCGTCGTCGCCGCGCAGGCCGAATTTGCGAGCGCCACCGCTGTAATAGCCGAGCCCCGGCGCGTAAAGCGCGCGCTCCATGTAGCGGTCGAACGGCAACCAGCCGCCTGCCGCTTCGAGCGCCGAACGGAGCTGCGCGACCAGCGCTTCGGACTGCGCAAGCGCGCTCGGGCCGGGAGCAGGTAAACTATCGGGTTGGTGAGCTTTCGGATTCATCCCCGCATTGTAAATGACCGCCTCTCTGGATACCGCCGCCGCCCGCGCGCCCGAAGCGCCGCGCATCGTGCTGATTACCGGCGCCGCCCGCCGCATCGGGCGCTCGCTCGCGCTCGGCTTTGCCGCGCGTGGCTGGGACGTGGCGGTCCATTACGGCGCGTCGCGGGAGGAGGCCGACCAGGTGGTCGCGGAAATCGTCGCTTTGGGGCGCCGCGCGGTGGCTCTGCACGCGGAACTGGGCGACGAGGCCCAGGTCGGGCAACTTTTACCCGCCTGTATGGCCGCGCTGGGCCGGCCGTCGTGTATTGTGAACAACGCGTCGCGCTTCGAGGAAGATACGGCGCTTAACGTCGGTTACGAACTGCTGCTGAAGCTCACCGCAATGAATCTCGGCGCGCCGCTCGTGTTGGCGCGCATGCTGTTCGAGCTCACGCCGGACACCGCGCGCACCGATGAAAGCCAGCGCGGCGTGGTCATCAATGTGCTGGACCAGAAGCTGTACAACATGAATCCGGACTACCTGTCGTACACGCTGTCAAAAGCAGCGTTGCAGACAGCGACGGTTGCGCTGGCGCAGGCGTTGGCGCCGAAAGTGCGCGTGGTCGGGCTCGCCCCCGGTCTGACTATGCAATCCGGCGACCAGACGCCGGCCGATTTTGAAGCCGCTCACCGTACTACGCCTTTGGGCCGCGCGTCGCGGCCGGAGGATATTGTCGCCGCCGCGCTGTATCTCGCCGATGCAGCGGGCGTCACCGGAACGACGCTGGTAGTCGACGGCGGGCAGCACCTTGTGCCGCTGCCGCGCGACGTAATGTTTTTGACGGGCGCCTGAATAGCGCGCGTGCGGGTTGCCGGTTCTAGCCGGCGGCCAGCACGCGTGTTGCAGCGTCCCTTTGCGTGCCCCGCACGCCTTTTTCGACTGGAACGAACATGTTTGCCGCTCTTTCGCATCCCCGGCTCGCCGATTGCCGCCGGCTCTTTCTGCGCAATTACGAAGTGCACATCAACATCGGTGTGCACGATTTCGAAAAGCGCGGCGAACAGCGCGTCGTGATCAACGTCGAACTGTTCGTGCCGCTCGCGTTGTCCACGCCGGTTCAGGATAAATTGCATGAAGTCGTCGATTACGACTTCATGCGCTCGACCATCGCGCGCCGCGTCGAACAAGGTCATATTCATCTGCAGGAAACCCTCTGCGACGACCTCGTCAAGGCGCTGCTCGATCATCCTCAGGTGCGCGCCGTGTGCGTGTCGACCGAAAAGCCGGACGTTTATCCCGACTGCGACGCGGTGGGCGTCGAAGTCTTTCGTATCAAAGAGGATTGAGCCATGAACGCTCAGGAAATCCTGAACGGCACTGCGGCCCCTGAGGCGGGCGAGGCCGCGCACGCCCCCGTGGGCAAAACACCGCTTACGCGCCGCGAGCAGAAAGAAGCCTACGAGAACAACAAGCTGTTCAAGCGGCTCGCGCGCCAGGTCGGTGAGGCGATCGGCGACTTCAACATGATCGAGGAAGGCGACAAGGTGATGGTGTGCCTGTCGGGCGGCAAGGACAGCTACGCCATGCTCGAAATCCTGATGCGGTTGCGCGAACGCGCGCCGATCAACTTCGACATCGTCGCGGTGAATCTCGACCAGAAGCAGCCGGGGTTTCCGGAGCACGTGCTGCCTGAGTACCTGAAACAACTGGACATTCCGTTTCACATCGAGAATCAGGACACGTACAGCATCGTCAAGCGGCTGGTGCCGGAAGGCAAGACCACCTGCTCGCTATGCTCGCGGCTGCGTCGCGGCATTCTGTATCGCGTGGCGGGCGAACTGGGCGCGACCAAAATCGCGCTCGGCCATCATCGCGACGACATCCTGCAAACGCTGCTGCTGAACCTGTTCTACGGCGGCAAGCTCAAGGGCATGCCGCCCAAGCTGCAATCGGACGACGGCAAGAATATCGTGATCCGTCCGCTCGCCTACGTGAAGGAAACCGATCTGGAAAAGTACGCCGAGCTGCGCGAATTTCCGATCATTCCGTGCAATCTGTGCGGCAGCCAGCCGAACCTGAAACGCGCGGAAATGAAGGCGCTGATCCGCGATTGGGAGAAGCGCTTCCCGGGCCGTGTCGAAAATATGTTCAACGCGTTGTCGAACATCGTGCCGTCGCACCTGATGGATCACAAGCTGTTCCCGTTCGCGGGCCTGCGCGCAAGCGGCGAGGCGGATCCCCAAGGCGATATTGCCTTCGACGAGGAGCCGTGTTCGACCGATGCCGGCGAAGGTGCAACGTTCAACGGATCGAAGCCGATCTCGATCGTTCAGTTCGACGATCTGTGATCGAGCCGTGGAGTGTCCGGAAATCAAAGGTTTCCGGCTGATTCAGCAGGGTAGTCAGGCCGCGTGAGCGGCCTTTTTCGTGATGGCCTGCATGATAGAATCGTCGGCTCCAAACTCGTCTGATTGCCGACGCCATGAACATCGTGATTTTGGCGGCAGGCACCGGTAAGCGCATGCGGTCCGCGCTTCCCAAGGTGCTCCATCCGCTGGCTGGCCGGCCACTCCTCGCTCACGTGATCGACACGGCCCGCGCGCTCAAACCCACGCGGCTGGTTGTGGTGGTCGGCCATGGCGCCGACGCCGTGCGTCAAGCGGTAGCTGCGCCAGATGTCCAGTTCGCCGCGCAGGAGCAGCAGCTCGGCACGGGCCACGCGGTACAGCAGGCACTGCCGTTGCTCGATCCGTCCGAACCCACGCTGGTGCTGTACGGCGACGTGCCGCTCACGCGCGCCAGCACGCTGCGGGCGTTGACCGACCATGCAGGGCAGGGCGGCTACGGCGTGCTCACCGTCACGCTCGGCGACCCCAGCGGCTATGGCCGCATCGTGCGCGATCAGCACGGCAAGGTGTCGCGCATCGTCGAGCAGAAGGACGCAACGCCCGAGCAACTCAAGATCGCCGAGATCAACACCGGCATCATCGTCGCGCCGACCGAACGCCTGGGCGGCTGGCTCGCGGCGTTGAAAAACGACAACGCGCAAGGCGAGTTTTACCTGACCGACGCGGTCGAAATGGCGATCGAGGCAGGGCTCGAAGTCGTTACCACTCAGCCTGACGACGAGTGGGAAACGCTAGGCGTGAATAGCAAGCAGCAGCTTGCCGAACTCGAACGGATTCATCAGCACAATGTCGCCGAGGCGTTGCTGGTTGCGGGCGTGACGCTTGCCGACCCGGCTCGGCTCGACGTGCGCGGCACGCTCGAATGCGGCCGCGATGTCTCGATCGATGTGAACTGCGTGTTCGAAGGTCGCGTCATCCTGGCCGACAACGTGACGATCGGGCCGAACTGCCTAATCCGCAATGCGACGATCGGCGCCGGTACGCGCGTCGACGCGTTTACGCATATCGAAGGCGCCGAAGTCGGTGCGAACGTCGTGCTCGGCCCCTACGCCCGGCTGCGTCCGGGCGCGCAGTTGCAGGACGAATCGCACGTCGGCAATTTCGTCGAAGTGAAAAACGCGGTGCTGGGTCATGGCTCGAAGGCGAACCATCTAACGTATATCGGCGACGCGGACATCGGCGCGCGCGTGAATATCGGCGCGGGTACCATCACCTGTAACTACGACGGCGCAAACAAATTCCGCACGATCATCGAAGACGACGTGTTCGTCGGCTCCGATACGCAACTCGTGGCACCCGTGCGCGTGAAACGCGGCGTGACGATCGCCGCGGGCACAACGGTCTGGAAAGATGTCGAAGAAGGCATGCTGGTCCTGAACGATAAGACTCAAACAAGCAAGCCGGGCTACGTACGCCCAGTCAAGAAGAAAAGCTGATGGGCGTGACGCGCGCGCGAAGCGCGCTCCCTGAAACCCAGCACTGAAAAGGAATAAGCCATGTGTGGGATTGTTGGCGCGGTTGCGCAACGTAATATCGTTCCCGTTCTGATCGAAGGACTGCGTCGCCTCGAGTATCGCGGCTACGACTCCTGCGGCGTGGCCGTTCTCGCCGAGAGCGGGCCGCGTCGTGCCCGCAGCGTCGCGCGCGTCGCCGATCTGGACGCGCAGGTGCACGAAAGCCACCTTGAAGGCATCACGGGTATCGCGCATACGCGCTGGGCGACGCACGGTGCGCCGGTGACCGACAACGCCCACCCGATTTTCTCGAGAGATGCGCTCGCGTTGGTACACAACGGCATTATCGAAAATTACGAATCGCTGCGGGAAATGCTGCGGGGCAAGGGCTACGAGTTTGTCTCGCAGACCGATACAGAGGTTATCGCCCACCTGATTCACAGCCTGTATCGCGGCGACCTGTTCGCGTCGGTGCGTGAAGCCGTCGGGCAATTGCACGGTGCGTACGCGATCGCCGTGCTGCACAAGGATCAGCCGCATACGGTGGTCGGCGCGCGGCAAGGTTCGCCGCTGGTGGTAGGACTCGGCAACGGTGAGAACTTCCTCGCTTCGGATGCACTGGCGCTTGCCGGCAGCACCGAACGCTTCATCTTCCTCGAGGAAGGCGACGTCTGCGAACTGTCGCTCGAGGGCGTGCGGATTGCCGATCGTGACGGCTACGAGGCGCAGCGCGAAGTGCGTCAGGTCGCGGCGTATGGCGGCGCGGTCGAACTCGGCCCGTACCGTCACTTCATGCAGAAGGAAATCTTCGAGCAGCCGCGTGCGATTACCGACACGATCCCGCAAGCCGATTCGTTCGACGCGTCGCTCTTCGGCGAGGGTGCCGACCAGGTGTTCGCGGATATCGACAACCTGCTGATTCTGGCCTGCGGCACGAGCTACTACTCGGGGCTGACCGCGAAGTACTGGCTCGAGTCGGTCGCGAAGATCCCGACCCAGGTGGAAATTGCCAGCGAGTATCGCTACCGCGAGTCGGTGCCGAATCCGAAGTCGCTGGTGGTGGTGATCTCGCAGTCGGGCGAAACGGCCGACACGCTGGCGGCGCTCAAGCATGCGCAGGCGCTGGGACATAAACATACGCTGTCGGTGTGCAATGTCGGCACGAGTGCGATGGTGCGTCAGACAGCGTTGTCGTTCCTGACCCATGCGGGTCGCGAGATCGGCGTGGCGTCCACGAAGGCATTCACGACGCAACTGGTTGCGCTGTTTGTGCTGGCCGCGACCCTTGGCAAGCTGCGTGGACAGGTGAGCGCTGAGCAGGAAGCCGAATATCTGAAACAGTTGCGCCACTTGCCGGCGGCCTTGAATAGCGTGCTGGCGCTGGAGCCACAGATCATCGCGTGGTCGGAAGAATTTTCGCGCAAGGAGCACGCGCTGTTCCTCGGGCGCGGCCTGCATTATCCGATCGCGCTCGAGGGCGCGCTGAAGCTCAAGGAGATTTCCTATATCCACGCGGAAGCGTATCCGGCCGGCGAGCTGAAGCACGGACCGCTGGCGCTCGTGACGGAAGCGATGCCGGTGGTGACGGTGGCGCCGAATGACGCGTTGCTGGAGAAGCTGAAGTCGAATATTCAGGAAGTACGCGCACGCGGCGGCGAGCTCTATGTGTTCGCGGACGCGGATACGAAGATCGTGAACGACGAGGGTCTGCATGTGATCCGGATGCCGGAGCACTACGGCTTGCTGTCGCCGATTCTGCACGTGGTGCCGTTGCAGTTGCTGGCTTATCACACGGCTTGTGCGCGTGGGACAGATGTGGATAAGCCGCGGAATCTGGCGAAATCGGTGACGGTGGAGTGAGGTTTAGTGCGGTGACTGGTGCGGTGATTCACTGAAAATAACAACACTGCATCACCGCACTGCATCGCCGCGCTCGTCACCCTCCAATGTATTGCGCTCAGGGCTTGTCCTTGTCGCGCACATTACCTGGTCGTTCCCCGGCGCTTCCACCGTTCCGCCTTCGGCGCTGAAAGAGAACGCCGAATCCAACCGCAACAATCAGGGCCACCATCAGACCCGCGCTCATCCCAGTCGTACTACGCGATTCACTCGCGCCCGAGGGAGCCGAGGCGACCGTTGGCGAAGAAGCCTGAGTCTCCACGGGTTTCGGAAGCGCCACGCCGGCGGCACTTCCCTGGCGCACCAGAGACGCTTCTGAGGTGGGCAAAGCTTGTGACGCGGGAAGGGTGATGGTTTCCGAAGCGGGTCCGACAGGGGCCATGGCAGTGGCCGAAGCTATAGCCGGTGCCACTACCGCGCGGGAGCCGGTTTCAACCGACCTGGCCATCGTCTTCCACTGCGCGAAGACGGTGTCGACGCAGTGGACGTCGCTACAGGCATTGCGCGAGTGCCGCCACTGGGCGAGCTGTTCGGGCGAGAGTTTTCCGCTGTTCAGGAGAGCCTGCTGCTGCGCGGAGATATCGTCGTATTCGTTGTTCAGGATGGCGTGGTCGCATATCACGCGCTCCGCCGGTTGGCGCGTGGTCGCACACTGAATATCGCTCGCCCATGCCGCGGTCGAACCAAGCGCTGTCATCGTCAGCAATAAGACCAAATATCGTCTTAGATGCACCAGTCCTCCTGTAATTTGATTGCCGTTTTTGCAATAGCCGTATTGGCTCAGTCGTGAGGTTTTACCATTCGTGAAAAATCTCGGCGTTCGCGGAGGTGGAGCACAAAATGGGCCTGAGGGTGTTGAATCCAACACGGCATCTGGAGGCCGTGTGGATGAAGTCCGTCGAGGCCCAAGCCTCTAATAGATTACCGGCCGACGTATTGACCGTTAACAAACCGGCAGTTTGCGTTAGGGCTATAGAGTCGGGAGACGTCGATGAACTGCATCCCGTTGATGGTTTGAACTCCGATCATCGGCAAACGGACTTCAAAGACCTGGCCACAGTTTGTCATCGTGCCTACGCGAATATGCTTGCGCATTTCGAGCGACTCTCTTTCAAGGGCCCGCTCCTGCGCCTGCTGTTCGGCACGTTGTACCTCGCGACGTTTGGCAACGTCCGCCTGGACCTGAGCCCAACGGGCCTGCCGGTCATCAAGTTTCTTTTCAAGGCCTGCTTTCTCCGGGTCGCTGAGAAAACGCACCTGATTCAGCCCTAAATGCACATCAGGAATGGCGCGATAGTCGCGAATGAAGTCATATTTCGGATCGCGTGTCGGTTGCGCACCCAGGGCGTTGTCGTAAATACCGGTAAGAATGCCACCCAGGTTGTTGTTGTAGCTATCGCCAGCAATCAGAAAACGCCGAGTACAAACCTTTTGAGTATCGCAAACAAGCCACGCGACATTCGAACCACCAGGCTTAACCGTTGTCGATATCGATTCGCCAGACTTCAGTTGAACCGTCACGTTGTAGTTCGCCGGACCGGCCTCTGTAGATGTCAGCGTCGCAATATCTTTGGCGTTGTATCCGTGTCCTTGAATCAGCAGCGCGAGAATCAGATTCTTGTCAGAAGTCCAGGCCCAATAGCCTTGACTATTTCGGAAGGAAGCCTGGAATGCAACACGGTTGTCATCGTAGACATTCACCTTGGATTTTGCTTCTACCGCTCTTTCCTGAGGAGTCAGCTTCGGAGCGACACCGCACGCCTGCAATAAGAGCGCGATGGTTCCCGTGAACGCCACCAATAGCAGCTTCGTATTCAATTCGATCCCCCAAAGTCTTGTCGCGCACTTTCGTGGCTTTTTCGTGGCTTGTATTGATATGCCTGCCATTCGTGTCGAACAGCCAGGCAGGTGTTGCGCACGTTGCAACCTGCAATCGTTACCAGGGCAAAAGTATCGCGCAAAACCTCGTATTACGGCATCTGATGCCGCCAGCTTTAGTCACGGGCCTGACACTTATCGTTCTGCCGCTGATACCGGTTGTGCTCGGGACGCTGAAACCTCTCACTCCCTCACCACCTCCACCGCGGCCGCCGAAACAAACTCCGCCCGCACGCTATCACCGACTTTCAACTCATCGAGCGGAATGCTCGCTGCGGCCCGCAGCACCTGCTGATGCTTCGGCCCGCGTAGCGTCACCATCCGGCTCCTGCGGTCGATCTTCAACACCGTCGCGATAATCTGCACCCGATGTGCCGACGATGCGTATCCTGCTGAAGCCGGTATCGCCACGGTTGTTTCGATGCGTTCACGAACGCCTCGGGCCGTCACCTTGTCGATGTGAAGCAGCAGCGCCTGCTGGTATGCAATGTTCAGCTTGTCGCCAACCCGCAGTTTTCTGACATCGGCCAACTGGGGATTGACATCGACATCCGCCAGACGGCCATGCGAACCACGCAGCGTGACGCTGTTAGTGGCGGGGTGGATCGCTACGACATGGACCTGGGCGTGCACGACCTCGGCTTTTCCGAGTGCCGTTTGACTGGTGGCGTAAGCGTTAGCCTCCTGAGTGAGGCCGGATCGGCAGAAAGCGGCCATCAGCACAGCCGCACTCCATACAACCATCGCCGATGGGCGCACCTTGCACAGACGAGTCATCTGTTGCTCCCGAAGTGACCACCTTAAGCGACGAAGCCGGGTCACGAACCTAAGCGATCGACCTGAAGCCAGCCATACCCCTGCGCTTACAACTCCGGACGCGCCAGATCGCTGGTCACGATGTGCTCACCGTACACCTGCGCCGCCGCGACGGCTTCCAGCTTGGTGGCGTAGGGTCCGAGTTCCGGTGCGCCGTCGAACGGGAACAGCACGCGGCCGTCGGTGGTTCGAACCACTTTCAGCACGCCGAAAAAGCGCCGGTAACCGGCCAGTTTCGACGTCGCGGATACTTCAAAGTCGTCCTCCGACGTCGCGGGAACGCTCGGAATGAATGCGGTCTTGCTCATACCTGAAAACATCTCTTGTTCAATGGGCCGGCACCTGCGGGAAGGTCGAGGCGCGCCCGGTTGTCCCGGGAAGATACTCACCGGCGGCCTCATTGTCTCAAATCCCGGCGCATTGAACCGGATGCCCGTTTCAGAAGGTCGGCGACCGCGTGCATCCCATATCCCGGATCGCCACGATAGACGCTGCAGCCGGCATCATCCTGCGGCCTTGAGCGCCGCCTCATGCTCGGCCGCCAGCTCGACGTCCCGCGCGTTCACCTTCACGAAGCTCGGCCGTGAGCAAATGCGGTTCGCATACTCGACCACGACTGGCGTCTCAGGCACCAGCTTGAACATCATCCCCCAATGGAGCGCGATGCCCCACAAGATGTCCGCAGCCGACATCCTGTCCCCGAGCAGATACGGTGACGCCTCCAACTGACTCGTCAAAGTGCCGAGCATCGAATCGAAGTCGCCGTACGGCGACGTGGCAAGCGGCGCCGGCTCGCGCTTCATCGCCTTGTCGACCAGCGCCGGTTCGTAGCATGCGGCGTAGTAGGCCAGCCAACGCAGATACGGCCCGCGCGACGGATCGTCGAGCGCCGGTGCGAGACCCGCTTCGGGGAACAGATCCGCCAGATAGATGAAGATGGCGACCTGTTCGGTAATCAGCGCATCACCGTGCAGGATGGCCGGCACTTTGCCCAGCGGATTGATCGCGAGATACGGCGCCTTGCGTTGCTCGCCGGCCTTCATATTCAACACCTGCAGCTGATACGGGACGCCGAGTTCTTCGAGTAGCGTGAGCGCGCTGACGGAGCGGCATTGCGGTGAGTGAAACAGCGTGATCGTGCGGTCGGTGGTCATGGTGGGAGCCTTTCTGGGTGAGTGTCTCGTAGGAAAAACCAGCGTCCATCTGGCGTTGGCTGGATGACTCCATACTAGGCGCCCATACCTGTCAGTTTGTGTCAGGTATGACTACACTTGCGGGTATGAGAGCCAGTCGCCTCCTTTCCATCCTGATGACCTTGCAGGCGCGCGGACGCGTGACAGCGCAGTCGCTCGCCGACGAATGCGCGGTCTCGTTGCGCACAATCTATCGCGACATCGAGGCCTTGAGCGCCGCGGGTGTCCCCGTCCATAGCGAGCGTGGTGCGGAAGGCGGCTACCGTCTGCTCGACGGATATCGCACGCGTCTGAACGGCATGTCGTCACAGGAAGCCGAGGCGCTGTTCCTCGCGGGCTTGCCTGGCCCGGTGCAGGCGCTCGGTCTCGGCGCGGTGATGGCCGGCGCGCAAACCAAGTTGCTGGCCGCGCTGCCGGTCGAATTGCGCTCGACTGCCGAGCGTATGCGTTCGCGTTTCCACCTCGACGCCCCGGGCTGGTTCGCCGATACGGATCAGCCCGCGAACCTGCCGTTGATCGCCAACGCGGTGTGGGAGCAGCATCCGCTGCAAATTCGCTATCAGAGCTGGAAGGCCGAAAAATTTCGCCGGATCGAACCGCTCGGCATCGTGCTGAAAAGTGGGGCGTGGTACGTGGTTGGGCGTGTCGGCACGGACAACCGCATCTACCGTATTTCGCGCATTCTTGAGTTGAGCATGCTGGATGAGACTTTCGAGCGGCCGGCCGCCTTCGATCTGGCCAGCTACTGGCAAGACAGCACTCAGCGTCTATCCGAAGAGATGCATGCGAGCGAGGCAACTTTGCGCCTGTCGCCGTGGGGCATGAAGATGCTCGACGCCTTTGTCTCGCCATTCGCCCGCTCAGGCGCGAAAATCGGCGAGCCGGACCCTGTCGACGGCTGGCGCATGGTCACATTGCCGGTCGGCTCCGTCAGGCAGGCCTGTGCGGAACTGCTGCGCTTCGGCACCGAGGCCGAGGTGCTGGCGCCACCCGAGTTGCGCGCCCATTTCGCCGAAGTGGCGGCTGCTTTGCACCGCCGCTACATGCAATGAGGGCGAGCGTTCGTCGCTAACGTAGCCGCCCTTATATGCGGCGTTGAATGGCCGGCATATTGCGCGTATGTGGCGTGATTCACGTCATCGTCATACATGCTGCCTAGAGTTTGCCCGCGAATAAAACTCTAATCCCCAAGGGCAAAACATGTCACAGCGCAGCGGGTTGCGTGCTTTCTTCATGGTCGTTTGCGCGGCCTTAGCCGGTCTTATCGTCGCCGCGTGCGGCTCGTCGTCCTCGTCGATCGCGCCGACAGGGCAGCAGCAGATCCGGCACGTCTTTGTCATCACGCTCGAAAACGAAAACTACGCGACCACATTTGGCGCCAGCAGCAAGGCGCCGTATCTGTCGCAGACGCTGGCTTCGCAAGGCGCGTTGGTGCAGCAGTATTACGGCACCGGGCACGTGAGCCTCGACAACTACATCTCGATGATCAGCGGTCAGGCGCCGACGCCGGAAACGGACAATGACTGCATCACCTATCAGGACTACAAGCTCACCGGCATGACACAGGACGGTCAGGCGATCGGTTCGGGCTGCGTGTATCCGGCCAGTGTCAAGACCCTGCCGGACCAGTTGACGGCCGCCGGCTACACCTGGAAGGGCTATGAGGGTGATATGGGCAATGACCCGACGCGCGAAGCCGCCACCTGCGGCCACCCGACGCTCAACACGACCGACCTGACCCAATCGGCAGAAGCGCCGAGCGCGGCCGTGCCGCTGGGCGATCAGTACGCGACGCGGCACAACCCGTTCATGTACTTCCACTCGATTATCGATTCGCCAGGCTGCGGCCAGAACGTCGTGAACCTGAACAGGCTCACCACTGACCTGCAGTCGATCTCGACCACCGCGAACTTCAACCTGATCACGCCGAACCTGTGCGACGACGGTCACGATTCGCCGTGCGTGAACGGCCAGCCGGGCGGGCTGACGAGCGCGAACACGTTTCTGCAGAAGTGGGTGCCGATTATTACCGCCTCGCCGGCATTCCAGAAGGACGGCCTGCTGATCATCAACTTCGACGAAAGCAGTTACGCAACCATCACACAGTCGGCATCCGGCGAGGATCTGATCTTCGCCGGCTCGACCTGCTGTAGCCAGCAGCCCGGTCCGAATCTGCCGGCGTTCCCGCAGACTTCGTCGCTGTCGTACAAGGGCTTGACGATCAACCTGACCAAGCAGAGCTTCGGCGGTGACCAGACCGGCGCGGTGATGATTTCGAAGTTCATCAAGCCGGGTACGGTGTCGACGGTGCAGTACAACCATTACTCGATGCTCAAGAGCATTGAAGACATCTTCCAGCTGGGTTATCTGGGCTACGCAGGGCAGGCCGGCCTGGTCGGGTTCGGCAACGACATCTTCACGAACCTGTAAGCGATCAGATGCAGTTCTTTGCAACACGATTCACCAGGCGCACGGCCACACGATGGGCGGCGCTCGCAGCGCTGATTGGCGCCGCGTGGCTGCCGTTCGCGGCAGTGGCGGCACCTGTGCCGACGGTGGCCGACGCGCAGCCCGTCTACAGCGATGCCGCGGCGCTCGGCAAGCTGATGTTCTTCGATGCGTCGTTGTCGGCCTCGGGCAAGATGTCGTGCGCGAGCTGCCATAGTCCGTCGCATGCGTACGGCCCGCCTGACGGGCTGGCCGCGCAACTGGGCGGCCCTGACATGCACCGGCAAGGCACGCGCGCCGTGCCGAGCCTGCGTTACGTGCTGAACCGCACGCCGATGTGGAGTCATGCGCAGGCGGCCAGCCTGTCCGAACGGCTGAGCGAGACGGATAACGCGCCGGTTGGCGGCTTCGGCTGGGACGGACGCTTTAACCAGTTGCACGATCAGGCGAGCTTCCCGCTGTTCAATCCCGACGAGATGGCCAACCGGGACCCGGCAGCCCTCCTCGCGAAACTGGAGCGGGCGCCGTATGCCGCCCGCTTCAGGGAAGTGTTTGGCCAGAACATTTTCGTGGACCGCACGAAAGCGTTCGCCCAGGCGATGGCTGCGATCGAGCGTTTCGAGCTCGAAGACCCGAGCTTCCATCCGTACACCAGCAAGTTCGATTACTACCTCGATGGAAAAGTGCAACTAACGGCACAGGAGTTGAGAGGCAAAAAACTGTTCGACAGCCCGACGGGCGGCAATTGCGCCTCCTGCCACATCGACCAGGTGGGTGTCGACGGCTCGCATCCGCTTTTCACCGACTTCAACTTCCAGGCGCTCGGCGTGCCGCGCAATCCGGAGTTGCGTGCGAACGCGGACCCGAAGTACTTCGATATGGGATTGTGTGGGCCGTTGCGCACCGATCAGGCGAGCGATAAAAGCAACTGCGGACTTTTCAAGTCGGTGTCGCTGCGTAACACGGCGACGCGCCAGGTGTTCTTCCACAACGGCCGCGTCCATACGCTGAAGGACGCGCTGCGTTTTTACGTGCAGCGCGACACCAACCCGGCGAAGTGGTATCCGAAAGACGCGCACGGCAAGGTCGATAAATTCAACGACCTGCCGGTTGCGCTGCGGGTGAATGTCGACACGACCGATGAGCCGCTTACGCGTAAAGCGGGCGAGCGTCCCGTGTGGTCGGAGCAGGATATCGACGACGTCGCCGCGTTTCTTGCGACGCTGAACGACGATTACGTGCTGAAACCGAAGCAGTCGAAGTAGCAACCGCCAGCAACAGCAGGCGTATCAGACTGCTGCTTTTCATCAGACGATTTTCGCCGGTTTAGTGCCTATTTTTCGGGCAGGGATATAATGCGCGGATCCCTTTTTCTTTTCCGTCCCCGTTATGAGCCGGTTACTTTGCCTGATCGTGCTTTCGCTCGGCCTGATGCAAACCGCCACGGCCGACGAAACCAATGACCGCATGTCCGCGTATCTGACGCAGAAATTCGGCCTGGCAAAGGAAAAGGCTCAAAAGATTTCCGACGCGGTACAGTCCGCCGCATCGAAATATTCACTGCCGCCGGCGCTGCTGCTGGCGATCATCTCGATCGAATCGCGCTTCAAGGAAAAGGCCAAGGGTCCCAATGGCGCGACCGGGTTGATGCAGGTGGTGCCGGGCGCCCATCGCGGGCTGCTGAGAAACGTCAAGGACCTCACCGAGCCGACCACCAACATTGAAATGGGTTCGGCAATCCTCTACGGCTACATGCGCTCGGCAAACGGCGACATGAACGCGGCACTCAAGAGCTACGGCGGATCGCAGGCGTACGCAAGGAAAGTGAACCTGCGCGTGGAAGATTTCGCCGGCGTCGCCGCGCCCCAGGAGGTCGCATCGCATCTGAGCGCACAAACCGGCATGTGCGAGGCCGATCGTTGTCCGGCACCGGAAAACTGGGCCGACGCTTTCACGATACCGGCCGGCAATACAACGACTGCCACGAATGCCGCGAACGCCGCCGGCGTGAACGGCGCGCCGACGCTGCAAAGCGCATCGCCTGCAACGCCGCACTGAGCAGTCGCTCTCCCTGATTTTCCTCTTTGTCATGCGTCCGCACTGAAGTTGCGGATCGAACTGTCACGCCATGCCCGGCGGCGCGGGGCAAACGCTGCGCGCTTTTTACGCATGCCTGGCAACCGCTCTACAATGCATTTCCATTCGAGCTCACGCTGCGCCTTTTTCGATCGACCATGTTCACCTCGTTTTCCAAAACCACCGCCGTTTCACTTGTCGGCCTGCTGACACTTGCCGCTTGCAACAGCACGCCTCAGCCAAAATTCCAGCAGGAATTGTTCGAAACGGGCGCAAGCCCTTACGCCCGAAACTTCAACTCGAGCACTACGGATACGTGCGAGGCTGCACGCCGCGCGCTGTTGAGCCAGGGCTATCTGACGACGATGACGCGCACCGATACCGTCGACGGAACGAAAAACTTCCAGCCGACGGGCGATACCCACATCGTTGTCGAATTTCACGTGGTGTGCACGCCGGGAGAAGAGGCGAGCGATACGAGCATCGTCTACGTCAACGCGGTGCAAAACGGTTTTGCGCTGAAGAAAAGCGATACGTCGGCGAGCGTCGGGCTGAGCGTGCTGGGTTCGCTGTCGTTGCCGATCCGCTCGAACAACGACGCGATGGTCAAGATTTCGAGCGAGACGATTCCGTCGGGCAAGTTCTACGATCGCTTCTTTGGCCTCGTCGATCACTACTTGCAGACGGTGGTGCGCACGCAGCCGGTTGTGAGCAACCGCATCGAGACGCGCATTTTGCCGGTGCCGGTTCCGGAGCAACTCGAAGCACCGGCTCCGGCACTTCTTCCTGAGATGCCCGATGCAATCGACAAAGCTGCTGCCGCGATGGTGCAACCGGCAAGCGGAACCGGCGTGGCGCCGTGAAACATGGCCGTCGATACTTGCCAGGTTCAGACTGATGAAGGGCTGATCAGCCTTTGATCTCATCACGTGGCGGTACTTATCCTATGTCTTTTACTTCACACGTATATATATGTAGTAATAGTTAACAAGGGTTAACCCCTTCTGTGGATAACTCTCCAATTCCCTGTCACATCAGAGTCATGCAGAAACCATAACCCTGCGGAACACCTCTGTAGAAAAACTACAAAGTCGGGATAACTTTGACACAGCTTGCCTCGCGCCGAGTCTTATCAAGATTTCGCGCACAGGCTGTCCGACGCGATATCCCGAAGTTATTCATAGGCAATTGTGGATAACTCGCGTATCCGGCCATGCTTTGCTGGGTGGTGAATCGGCTTTTTTCGTCGATGACATTCGCTCGCCACCGTACAGACCGGGTCCCGCGAGGCGCGCACATTGAGGCTGGAAGGTACAAAGATTGCGTCTATGTTTTTGCAAGCGCAACTGTTGCTATTTAGTCAAAACCATTTCAGCAACGCCCTATCCAGGCATAGAGTTAAAGTGTTTTCTGAAGTTATTGGTGCAGTGCGGGGGTGTGCAATGAAACGTAGAACAGCACGACAGCTAGTCCGTCTTCTTTCGGATATCAGACATGCCAGCCACTGCACGACGTTGCGGGCGGCGGCCACTAACCGGGCCATATCCCTCGCGTCCTCCGAGCATGACGAGGTCGGTGCCGATAGCGACGAAAGCAACGACGCCGCGCGCGAGGCGAATCACGACAAGCCGGTCCGGAGCGGATCATGAGAGCGGCAAGCGAACAATCGCTGCGTTTTCTGGTCGAGAAATGGCTGGCGCCGGAACCGTCTGCTCCGGTTCGCGTTACCGAGTTCAGCCGCACCCGTCTGGGCGGCAGGCGTTACGTACGCGTGGAAACCTCCCCCGAGGCTGGGTCGCGCGGTCTCTTTTTCTTTCGTCACGACGACGGCTGCTGGTGTGTGTTTCCGCCCACTGCCGATACGCCCAAGCTTTTCACGCAGCCACTCGCCGCTTGATGACGGGCGCGGTTAGGTGGCTGACTGGCTAAACCCTCACGAAGCATGGGGCAAGCGATTACGCTCGCTCGCGGGGCGCCGGGCGGGCATCAGCTGGCACACGATCAAACCGGTGAGCATGAGTGCGCATCCGAACAGCGCACGCGCCGACAGTGTTTCGCCAAGCACGAGCCAGCCGGCGAACGCGGCAAAAACGCCTTCCATACTGAAGATCACCGCGGCATGCGAGGGCGCCGCGTGTTTTTGCGCGACCACCTGAATCGTATAGGCGATGCCCACCGATAGCGCACCGCCGTACAGAATCGTCGGCGCGGCACGCTCGAGCACCACAAGACTGAGCGGCTCGATTGCGAGTCCGATGGCCAGACACACGACCCCGCAAGTCACGAACTGCACGAGCGCCAGCATGAGTGTGTCGTGCCGCAGCGCGAAGCGGCCGACCAGCATCATCTGCACGGAAATCACCAGGGCGCCGGCAAGCTGATACCAGTCGCCATACAGGATCGAGAAATGCTCGTTGACGCTCAGAAAGTACATGCCGATCGCGGCTAGCGTCGCACCGAGCCACGTGCCGAATCCCGTTCGATGACGAAACAGCACGCCGAGCAGCGGCACGATCACCACATACAACGAACTGATAAAACCGGCGTTGGCGATCTTCGTGTATTGCAAGCCGATCTGCTGCAACGAAATCGACGCGGACAGCACCACACCGAGCAACACACCCGCACCGAGCAGTTCGCGTGCGCCGCCGGGTTCGCGTTTCGACAATTCCGCCAGCGCGGAGCGCCGCACGCAAACGATCATGGCCAGCACGACCAGCGCGCCGAGCAGGAAACGCAGCCCGGTAAACAGAAACGGCCCGATCGTATCGAGGCTCAGACGTTGCGCGACGAACGCGGAGCCCCAGATCATGGCCGCGATCAGCATCAACAGATTGGCGCGCAGGTGTTGGCGTGTGTCGGGTTTCAAAGGCTGTTTTTCGAATCAGGTTGGTCTTAACGGGGTGCTCGCGGCTTAACTGTGATGCACGGCGTCTTGCGGCACGGACCCCTTTACCGGCACCGGCAATGGTAACGCGGGCAAGGTGACTACAAAACGCGCGCCACCCGAGGCCGCTTCTTCGAGCCGCACGTCGCCGCCATGAACCAGCGCGACGCGCCGCACGATCGCGAGGCCAAGGCCAAAGCCGCCGGTGTGCCGGTCACGGCTGGAATCGAGCCGGTGAAACGGTTCGAATATGCGGTTGCGTTCAGCAAGCGGAATACCGGGACCGTCGTCCTCGACGATCAACACCAGTGCGCCTGCCGCGCCGGCGGTCGCGCTCAGCGAAATCGCCTGCCGTGCGTAGCGGGTACTGTTGCGCAACAGATTCAGCAGCGCGCGCGCGACCAGTTTGGGGTCACAGACATGATACGTGGGCGTACGGGCAATCGGCATACGAGAAACCGGAGCGCGGCCGGCAGGCGTAACGGCGGCGCTCGTACCCGCAGCGGACATGCCCGCCGTGCTGACCGAAAGCGTCAGCGAGCGATCGGCGACGTCGTTGGACATGCTCGCGGCCACGCTGTCGAGCAACTCATCCACCGACACCTGCATCAGCAGCCGATGCCCGTCGCCCTGTTCCAGGCGGCTCAAAGTCAGCAGTTCGGTGACGAGTTCGTCGAGTTCGCGCACGTCTTTGCGCAGTGCCATTTGCCTTTCGCGCTGCCGCTCGGGAGACTCCGGCGACTGCAACAACGCAAGGCCGAATTCGAGCCGCGCTAGCGGCGTCTTCAGTTCGTGTGAAATGCCGTGCATCATTTCACGCTGATGCAGGATCGACGCTTCGATCTGCTGAGCCATTTCGTTGAACTGTTGCGACAAGTCGTAGATGTTCGATTTCTTCGACAACTGCGCGCGGGTCGACAGATTGCCGGCGCCGAACGCGCGCGCCGCGGCTTCGAGCTTGCGCAACTCGCGCCAGTGATAGAGCACCCACACGACCACTGAAAGCAGCGTGGCAAGCGCGACCAGCGCATACGCGAATGCCTGAATCTCGACGGTGGTGGCCTCGTAGCGGCGCGAATTGACGACGGTGCCATCCGACAGCGGCAGGTAGTAACTTGTGGTGTCGTCGTTCAACACCAGCTTGCCATCGCGCAACTCGCGCCATTGACGCTCGCCGATCAGAGGTTTGACCTCGTCGGTCGTCATCAACCTGAAGTCCTGGGCGCCGTGTTTTTTCAGTTCCTCGAGCGCCGCAGCGCGTTCCGGGCCCACGTGTCGTTGCAGGTAATCCTCGAGTACGAATGCGTACGTACGGTCCGTGTCGCGCTCGGTTTGTGTGACGCGCTCATGGAACAGTTGCGAGAATGAGATGTTGATGAACGCAATGGTGAGACCGCCACCGACCAGAACGACCAGATACAGCCGGATCAGGGAGCGGAGCATTCATTCCTCCCATGCCGACGGGCTGAACAGATAACCGCGGCCCCAGATCGTCTTGATTTTGTGCGGCTCGGGCGACGCATCTTCGAAACGCCGGCGCAGCCGTGAGATCCCGGCGTCGACGGTACGATCGAGGCCGTCGAATTCGATGCCGCGCAACTGCCTGAGAATATCGTCGCGGCTTAGTACGGTGCCGGCTGCGCGCGCGAGGATCAGTAGCAGGTTGTACTCGGCGGTCTTCAGCTCGACCGGCTGGCCGCGCCAACTCACGGCGCGATCGGGCGGCGAGATCACCAGTTCGCCGAAGCTCAGCGTGCCGTCCTGCATGGACGACTCCGCACTTTCGGCCGGCTGCGCGCGGCGCAACAACGCGCGGGCGCGGGCGACCAGCACACGCGGCTCGATCGGCTTGATGACGTAGTCGTCGGCGCCGGTTTCCAGCCCGGCGATCTGATCGAATACGTCGACGCGTGCCGTCAGGATCAGCACGGGCACGCGCGAAAAACTGCGGATACGCCGGCAGACCTCCATGCCGTCCATGTTCGGCAGCATCAGATCGAGAATCACCAGTGCCGGGTTGTGCTCGCGCACGGCGGCCACGGCGGTGTCGCCGCGTCGCACGATTGTCACATTGAATTCATAGCTGTTCAGATATTCCCCGATCAGCTGCGCGAGGCGATCGTCGTCCTCGATCAGCAGCACGCTGGTCTTAAGAGGGGCGTCGTTCATATTGGTCTCCACTATCAGGCGCCGATTCTATCCGCGCGTGCCGCGAGGGGATACGTCGCGAACATTCGCGAACACTTGAACACAATTGCGCACACATTCTCCCAACTTCAGGACAGACGTGGCGCGGCGGCGTCCCTAGACTGCGGCTTCCGTCCCAAATAAAAAGTCCTGATCGTGCGCAAACGCCTCTCTTATCTGTGTATTCCGCTGCTTGGCCTAACCTGCTCGTCGATGGCTTACGCCGAGAATTTTTATATGTTTTCGCTGGCCGGCGGTGTGGCGCCGCGCTATCAGGGTAGCCGCGACTACCGCCCGTTTGTCGCACCGGTGATCGCCGCGGAGTTCAGCAACGGCATCTTTTTGAGCCCGACGGACGGTTTCGGTTACAAGCACACCTTCGCCAACGGGCTGTTTGCATCCGCGGCGCTCAGCTATGACTTCGGCCGCACCGACAGCAATCGTGCCGATTTGCCGGGCTCCGACTACCTGAAGGGCATGGGCAAGATTCCGGGCTCGGTGATGGTGTCCGTACAGGTCGGCGCGCATCTGTTTGGTCCGTCGACCGTCAGCATCACGCTGGATCAACCGGTGACGCACACGAGCCGCGGGACGAGCGGGCACATCGATCTGACGGTGCCGGTGCTGCAAACCGTCGACAACGAAATCAGCATCACGGGCAGCGTGCATGCCGGTAGCGGCCGCTATACGCAGACCTTTTTCGGCGTGACCGATGCGCAGGCGACCACGAGCCGCTTTCAGCCCTATGCAGTGAAGGGCGGGTTCGACAGCGCGAAGGTGTCGGCGGCCTGGACCTACAGTTTTTCGCCGCGTTGGTCGGTGCATACCGAAGGCGGCGTGACGCGCCTGCTCGGTGCGTCGGCGAACAGCCCGATTGTGCAGTCGAAGAACAACTACTTCGCGATCACAGCGCTGACGTATCGCTATTGATACGCGTGTTGACGCGGCTGTTGGTCGGTTGTGCGGATCAACTCTCTCGACGATCTGACTTCCTTGCAAGGAGCTCGCGATGTTTGCATGGCAAACCCCTCTGTCCAACGCGTGGCAGGACAGCATGATTTCGTCGGCGCGCGCGCAGGCGATTGGCGTCGACAGCATGCTGCTGACCGGTGCGACTGGTTTTATCGGCGGCAATCTGCTGGTGACCCTGGTTCACGCCGGGCTGGTCGAACGCATGGTGTGTCTGGTGCGCGGCGCCAGTGTGGCCGACGCGCTCGCGCGGCTGCGCGCTTCGGCCGTGCGTTGCGGGCTGCCGCACGCTCGTGCCCAACGAATCACGGAAGCCAACGTGATGGTAGGCGAGCTTGGCAGTGAGTTTTCGGAAATCGATCTGGCGCGGCTCGCCAGAGCATCGCACGTGATCAATTGCGCGGCGCTTGCGTCGTTTTCGACACATCCTCAAGTACTCGATACAAATGTGCACGATACTTTGCGTTTCGTGTCGCGTTTTGTCGGCAGCAGAAAGTTGCGGCGTTTTCTACACGTGAGCACGGCGATGGCTTGCGGCACGCAATGTGGCGCGAATGTGCAGGAATCTCCGTTCGGCTATGGTGAAACCCGCCACCTCGTGCCGTACACGCAAAGCAAACGCGAAGTCGAACGCTTGCTGCGCAGCACGTATCCGAATCTGCCGCTGGTCGTGGTGCGGCCTTCGATCGTAGTCGGTCATACGGTGCTCGGCACACTTCCTTCGGCCAGTATCTTCTGGGTGTTTCGCGTGGTGCACACCGCGCGGCGCTTCACGGCGCGGGCAATGAACCGCATCGACGTGGTGTCCGCCGACGATTGCGCGCGTGCTCTCGCGCTGCTGGCGATGAAGCCGTCGCTGGCGTTCGATACGTATCACGTGTCGGCGGGTTCGGAGGCGCCGACCATCGGTCAGATCATCAGCGCCATGGACGAAGCCACCGGCGTCTCCGGGCGCCGCTATTCGATGTGCCGCGTGGGCGACTTCGGCAAGATCGCGCGCGAAGTAGTGGGCCGTGACCGTTGCGGCAGCGGCCGTCTGCTCGAACATGCGCTGCGTTTGTACGCCGGTTTCGCGGAGCTGGACTACACGTTCGACAACCGCCGCCTGCGCGACGAGATCGGCTTCGAGCCGCTGCCGTTCACGGACTACGTGAGCGAATGTGTGGGGACCTCGCGCGGGGTGGGGATTGCCGAGCAGATGCGCTGGGATTTCAAATAGACCCTCACCAGGTCTTTAACCGGCTATACAGTGAGCGACTCGCGCGAGATTCGCGCAACGCCCGGGTGACTCAGGACACCATCGACTCATCCGGGCGACGGATTTTCAGGCAGGCACAATGGACGAGAAAGACTGGATCGCCGGCGCCGCCAAGGCGCTGGCGATCATCGAAGCATTCGACGAAGAGCACGCGCGTATGACGCCGACCATGGTGGCCACGCGCGCCGGGCTCTCGCGCACGGCCGCACGCCGCTATCTGCTGACGCTGCGCGAACTCGGCTATGTAGACACCGACGGCAAGCTGTTCTGGCTCGCGCCACGGGTATTGCGACTCGGTCAGTCGTATCTGGATTCGGCGCGCTTGCCGCGCACCGTGCAACCATTTCTCCAGCGCATCACCGCAACCTTGCAGGAGACGGCGCTGGTCGCGATTCTCGACGAACACGACGTGGTCTACGTCGCGCGCAACGGCGTGAACCGGGCGATGGCGGTCGGATTCGTGCTGGGTTCGCGGGCGAGCGCGCCGCTGTCGTCCGCGGGTTTGGTCCTGCTGGCCTTCCAGGCGCCGGAAAGCATCGAGCAGTGGCTGGCGTCCTATCCGATCAAGGTATTCACGCCGCATACGTATTCGACCGTCGAACGCTTGCGCGAAGTGCTGAGCGAAATTCGCCGCGATGGTTATGTCGTCACCGATCAGCAACTGGAACTGGGTATGCGCGGCGTCGCGGTACCGTTGCGGGACCGGCATGGCTCGGTTGTGGCGGCGATTAGCGTGAGTATGCCGATCGGCCAGGAGTCAGCGAACGCCGCGTTGCATCGGGTGCTGCCGACCCTTCAGGAAACCGCGAGTCTGCTCAGAAACCTGATCTGAATGCAGCACTAGGTAATCTCCCTGATATGGCCTGCTTAATAAGTGAAAGCATATCGAAAGCAAGCTGTCTCCCGGAAAATACATATCGAGTTTTGCGCATGACAAACCGCATACACTGCGTAATACTCTCCCGCGGGGAGCGGGAAGGCGCCTCGAGTGCCGTCTGCTTCACCGTTCAGCTATTTCATTCAATTTGACTCAGTCGTCCAGGTTTGGGGAACAACACATGAAAAAATTCATCGTCTCGCTCGCAGCCGCATCGATCGCGCTGGTCTCCGTTCAAGCTTTCGCACAGGCATCGGACGCAGCAGCGCCGGCTGCTGCAGCTAGCACGCCGAAGAAGCACCACATCAAGAAGCTGAAGACGCACGGTAAGCGCGCTCCGGTTTCGTCGGCAGCTTCGGCAGCTGGCACGAACGACAAGGGCACGGCAAACTAAGCTTTTCGCTTGGTTTTGTCGGGCGAACCCTGCCGGTTTGCCTGTGCCTGCCGCTAGCCGGCGGGTGCAGCGCGGCGCCGGTTGAATACCGCCAGCAAAAAGGCCAGAGCTTCTGCTCTGGCCTTTTTGTCTTGAACGGCGGGTATTGGCCGGAGTTCAGTCCGCGAGGCCGCGCTTGATAACCTCGTTGAGCAGTCCGGTCATGCCTTCCGGATGGGTGGCGGCGCGCTCTTTCAGCTCCGTGACGAGGTCGCCATTCAGCTTGCAGGCGAACGCGACGAGCCCCTGGGCCTGGTCGAGCTTGCGCTGTTCACGGCGATCCAGCTTCGGCTCGGCGGCAGCGGCTTTGCCGAAGCGGTCGGCGGTCGACAGTTTCATTGCGTTGTTCAGCTTGAGTGCCTTGTTCTTTTCAAGGTCGGTTTTTTTCATCGCCATACGGAAGGCCTCTGCCAGATAAGTAATCCCGCATTGTACGCATCGCGCCGCGCGTGAAGCTAACGGCGGCGATTGCGCGGGTAAGCGGCGCTCGAGCGCCGCTCGGACGGCGAGGAATTTGAGGCGTTGCGCGTTGTTCAGGCGGGCCGTTCGGGTGCGCCCGCCACGCTGTCCATCAGAGCACGCATGCGTTGCCAGTGCGTGCCTTCCCAGAACACCCGCCGGCACACGTCGCAGGTGACGAACTGGTTGTGCCGTTCCAGCACGCCGTCCGGCGCGCGGTCGCCGACCTCATCTTTGGCGATACGCCGCAGCGGCGCATTGCACATCAGACACAAACGGAACGGTTGCGCGCTGCCGGCCAGATCCAGCCTTTCAAACACTTCGCGTAATTGCTCACGCGGCCGCAGCGTGCGGACGTAGCAGCCATGCGTGATGGCGCGGCGTTTCAATAGCTCGCGGTCGCGTGTGAGAACGATGCGTTGCTGGGCAGCAGCGAGCGCTTCGATATCGGCGTCGGGATAGTGGTTGTCATAGAGCGTATCGAAGCCGGCTAGCCGCAGCAACGGAGCGAGACCGCCAAGATGTGCATCGGCAATGAAGCGCACCACGCGCAGCGGATGCTCGCGCACACGCAATAGCGGCTGGATGTCCAGCGATTCAAACTTCGGATAAACGGAGATGCGATCGCCGTCGGATAGCGGATGATTGAAACCAACCGACTCACCGTTCACCAGAATCAGTTCGACCTCGGTGTGCGGCACCCCGAGCACTTCGATCATATGTTTCGTGGTGGCGCCGTGCGCGCAGGCGCAACTGAACGCGCGCCGGCGCAGGGGCCGGGCGAGAAAATCGTTCAGCTCCTCATAGAAGCGGAATGTCGCGGTGACCATCGCGTCAGTATCGCACCGTGTTCATTTGCGCGCTGTCCTGCACGTGTCGCATGGGTGTGCTTTACTGCCAGTTCTTTAGAAGACGGAGCGACAGATGGACATCGGTTTTATCGGTCTCGGCGAGATGGGCGCCGCGATGGTTGCAAACATTTTGAAAGCCGGGCACCAGGTGCGCGCGTGGAACCGCTCGCCGGAACGCACGCGGCCGCTCGCCGACGCAGGTGCGCAGATCGTCGCGACGCCGGCTGAAGCGTTTGCTGGTGACGCAGTGTTCTCGATGCTGGCCGACGATACCGCGCTGCGCGAAGTCGTCACCGCGTCGCTGCTGGAACACGCGCCGCGCGGTTTGATCCACGTGAACATGGCGACGATCTCGGTGGCGCTGGCCGAGGAACTGGCGACGGCGCACGCCTCGCGCGGCGTCCATTATGTCGCTGCACCGGTGCTGGGGCGGCCCGACGTCGCAGCGGCAGGCAAGCTGACGATCGTGGCCGGCGGTCCCGCTGAGTCGATCGATCGCGTTCAACCGATTTTCGACGCCATCGGCCAAAAAACCTGGCGCATCGGTTCGCTGCCGCAGCAGGCAAACGTGATGAAACTCGCGGCCAACTTCATGTTGGGCGCGGCGGTTGAAACGCTCGGCGAGGCCGCTACGCTCGTGACGGGCCACGGCCTTGCGATGCAGGATTTTCTCGATGTCATCACGAGCGGCCTGTTCCCGGGACCGGTCTATTCGGGCTACGGGAAGATGATCGCGGAGCAGCGCTACGAGCCGGCGCTGTTCAAGGCGCGCCTTGGATTGAAGGACTTGCGTCTTGCGCTGGCGGCCGCCGAAGCGGTCACGACGCCGTTGCCGATCGCGAGCGTGGTGCGCGACAGCCTGATCGAAGCCGTGGCGCATGGCGATGGCGAGAAAGACTTCGCGGTGCTGGGACAGGTTGCGGCACGGCGGGCAGGGCGCTGAGCGGGCGCGGTGCGTCAGGATGTGCACGGGCATAATGGCGCCCTGATCTTTTTCCGGATTGAGCTCAATGAGTCTGCATACCTGGTGGCTTTTCGTCGCGACTGTTTTCGTTGTTTGCGCGATTCCCGGCCCGAACATGCTGCTGGTCATGACGCACGGCGCCAGGCACGGCCTGCGCCGTTCCAGCGCGACCATGGCCGGCTGCCTGTCGGCGCTGGTGTTGATGCTGGCGGTGTCGGCGGCGGGTCTTGGCGTGTTTCTCACGGCGTGGCCGACCATGTTCAACGCACTGCGGATGATCGGTGCGGCGTACCTCGTCTATCTGGGCATCAAGGCGTGGCGTGCGCCGGTTGACGAAGGCGCTGCCGGCGCGGTCGAGGAACTGTCCGCGAGGCCCGTGCGTTCGCGCTTCGCGCTGTTTCGCAATGGCTTCCTGGTGGCCGGCAGTAACCCCAAAGCCATCCTGTTCGCCGCCGCCCTGCTGCCGCAATTCATCGACGCCGCGCAGCCCAAGCTGCCGCAGTTCGGCGTGCTCGTCGCGACCGTGGCGGTCATCGAGGTGAGCTGGTATCTGGTGTACGCCGGTTTCGGCACGCGAATTGGCGCCACGTTGAAGAGCCGCAGCGTCGCCAGGACGTTCAATCGTCTGACGGGTGGTGTGTTCGTCGGCTTCGGCGCGATGATGGCGCTTGTGCGGCACTAGGCAAGTTATGGGCGAATGGCGGCCTGATGCATGGCGCTCAACGCCGCTTGCCTCGCACCGGAAAACTTGTTGTACTTACGCAACGCCGAGGGTCAACCCTAATTTGCATGTTGCGACGCACCAAATCATTTGCTATAGTTCGTTTTGTCTCCTCCATGTCTCCTCTGATATGGATTCAGCCCGCCCACTTAGGCGGGCTTTTTTTTGCCCCGAATTTCCCGTGGTTTTCCAGAAAAGACGAAGCCGGCTGGCCCCTGTGCGAAGCCGCCGGCTTTGTCGTGTCTGCGCGCCGAACTTAGAACTTATACGAGACCGCCAGGAACGAAATGATCGGGTCGGCTTTCAGTTCCGCCTTTGAGACGCCCAGTTCCGTGCCGTCCGCCGCCTTGATGATGACCGACGAGGTGGTCTTCAGCGGAATGTACGTGACCGATGCCACGAGGCCCCAATGGTCGGTGATGTTGTACGCGAGACCCGCATTGAACACCGGCTGCCAGGACGACGACGCCTTCGCCGACACCTGCGTTTGCCCCGGCTTGCCCGCACCTGCTGCCAGCACCGAGCCGAGATTGTTCTGCGTCGCGCTCACGAAGTTCGGGCTCAGTTGAACGTCCGAGAACCAGTTATACGACACACCAATACCCACGAACGGCCTGAAATGGGCCGTCGGCTCATTGAAGTAATACTGGAACAGCAGCGCCGGGCTCCACTGACGCACACTCTTTACGATCGGGTTGGCCTGCGGATCGCCCAGATTCTGCTGACCGAGCGCGCCCGCCGGTCCCGGCGGCTGGATGGTGCCGTGCCCGTAGATCTTGAAGACCGGCGGCACACCCGCCACCGTCGTCACGGCGATGTGATCGGTAAGGTAATGGCTGAATACGAGGCCGACGGTATTCGCGGTATTGGTCGACAACCCCGTGCCGCCGGATGTGAACGAATTCGGCAGACGCAAGGGCGTATTGATCGGTGTCGGGGCGACGTTGGTGGTCAGCGGCGTGCTCGAATCCTGCGGCATGACGTGGAACCAGCCGAGCACGGCGACGTTGTCACCCGCGTGTTGTGCGTGCGCGCTGGCGGACAGGCAGATGGCCAGTATCGCGAAAAAGATTTTTTTCATGTTGTTCCTCCTGAGGCGCGCGTTGCGTTCTTTGCGCGCGGCGAGCGACGGCGGCCTGGCTGCGTGGCCGGTGCGCTGGATATTCGGTGGACACCGGCTGCCGCGCGATTGCTGTGCGCGGCAGCCGGGACACGAACGCCTCGTTGCGTGTCGGCGGCGCGTGCTGCGTCCATTACTGGACGAAGGCGCCGATCGTGAAGTACGGCGAGGCCGCGTTGGTCAGATCGAGGTAGCCGAACACGCCACCCGTGAAGATCATCTTTCCGGTCGGCGTGGTGCCCGTCGAGGCACCCACTTGCGTCGTCGTCACCACACCCGGCACGGTTTGCGTGAAGTCCAGATTCAGCGCGGTCGCGAGCGATGCCTGCGAGGCGTTGAACGGATCGAGCAGCGTGGCCTCCGTGCCTTCGAGCGCGGTGGTGCGATAGTCGAACTGGCTATCCACGCCGATGTACTCGCCGTTTTGCGAGTTCACCGCAATCGCGCTTTGCGGCGCCAGGATCGAGATGCCGGATTCGTCGTCCGCATACGGGCCGAGTGAGCCGTTCACCGGTGTCGTCACCGATGAATTCGCCGCGCCGGTCCGTACCAGAATCGGCACCAGCTGATTTTTCAGCTTGCCGACGATCATGTAGCCGCGAGCCTTGGGTGTCGTGGCGAGCGTCGGTTTAGCCTGGCCGAGGAAGTTGTCGGTTTCGAAGGCACCGCTGCCGTCGGACGACTGCACGAAGTTCGTACCCGGTTGCTGACACGTGCCCGCGTTGACCCCGGAGTTGTCGCACTCGGTCCACGTACCGTCCGCATTGATTGTGATCTTCGTATTGACCGCGACCGGCGCGAAGTTTTGCGACGGGACCTGGTGATAGCCGAGCTGGTTGTAGGTGCCGGCCACGTTCGCGATGTTCGTTTCAATCGACGAGAAGCCGATGAACGGGTAGTACGGGAACGTGGTATCGGGCACCGCGCCCACGCCGAGAATCCCGGCGAAGGAAATTTCCGCCCCCGGAATCGTGCCGCCGGCCACGCCTTCGCCGACAAAAATCCGCGCCGGACGATTCGGGTCGAGGCTCGCGCCGTTCAGGCGGAACGCGCACTGATTGAGCTTGGTGGTCGGCAGCAGGGTTTCCTGGGTCAGCGTGCCGCTTGCGGTCTGGCCGGCGCGCGTCGGTGCGACGGTGCCGGTAGTCGCCGGGATCGGCGATTCGATGTAACTGATTTGCCACGTCATCTTGGTCGTGTCCATCTGCAGCTTGACCAGTTCGCCGTCACCGCCGCCGCCCGTGAACACCGTGCCGTAGTCGAGCGACGCAGGACACAGACGAACTTCCGTCACCGGTCCGTCGCCATTGCCGCCACCACCACCGCACGCCCCCAGTAACGGTGCTGCAAGAGCGAGCACCGAAAGGATTCTCCATTTCATACCGCCTCCAGAATTTTCTCGTTGTGAGTGGCAGGCTCCCTGTCCGGCCACCTTTTGCTCTATTTATGTCTCGTACTGCGAACTGCCGGTCCTTCAGTCCTTACTTGCTGATCTGCGCGCCGATGCCGAAGTAGGGGGCGTTTGGCGTATCTGAGTTCGCCGAGGTCGGCGTGAGGCCGCCGTTCTCAGCGCCCTGGATAGCGATGGCGTAGAGACCGCCGGACGCAATCGCAAAGCCGGTCTTGCCGTTGGTGTCCTGCACGCCGACGAGGCCCGGACTCGGCAGCCCGTAGCCGAGACCAAAGCCGCTTTCCGCCGACGAGTTGCTCGGATTGATGAAGGTGCCGACCGCACCCTGGATCAACGTTGCGGTGTACTTGAAGTTCGAGTCCGCGCCGACGTAGCCGCCGTTGAAACCACCGGATGCAAGCGGCGTGGCCGCGGCGAGCATTGCGATGCCGGACTCGTCGTCGACCTTTGCCGCCAGCAGATTGCTCGTGTCGACAAAACCGGTGCGGACCACCAGCGCTACCGTGGCTCCGTTGACCTGACCGAGAATCATGTGAGCGACTCCCGACTTGCCGCTGGGACCGAGAATCGGAAGCTTGAACTGCGCGACGATTTGCGGAGCCTGCTGACTATCGAAATACCCGTTGCTGTTCAGCGTCAACGGGTTGCCGGTGGTCAGGCAACCACCGGCGTTCGGCGAGTAATTCGGATTAGCAGTGTTGCTGCTGGTACAGGTGCCGCTGGCGTCGAACGTTTCGACCGTGTTGGTCGCGACTGTTGCGTAGTTGCCCGACGGTGTCAGGTGATAAAGCAGGCCGTTGTAAGTGCCTGGCAGCTTGGTGATATCGGTCGTCGTGCTGGCGAAACCAAGAAACGGATAGAAGTCAAAATGCCGATTCGGCACCGCGCCGACGTTTGAGCCGAGCAGGCCGAGGTTCAGGCCGCTGAACTGCACCGTCGCACCCGGGATGCCGCCACCAGCCACGCCCTGACCGACGAGGATCATCGGGGGATTCGGATTGTTGACGAAATCGGGTGTCGTGTAGGGCTGACCGTCACCAGCGGCGGTGCCGGTACCTGCGCCGAGAATGAAGGCGCAGCGTATTTGTTCGGCGGTCGGCAGCGCGCCGGTCGGCGGGTGGATCACGGCGCCCGTGATCTGTGTGCCCGCGCGCGTCGGCGTGACTTGACCCGTGCGCAACGGAATCGGCGACTCGAGCCACTTCAGCGTGTACGTCATCGCAGTCGCGTTGATGTTCAACTGCACCACTTCGCCGCTCCCGGCGCCACCGAGAAAGGTGGTCTTCACAATGTCCGCAGTAGCGGGACACAGCGCGGCCGCACCCGCGCCGGTGGCCGGTGGGCCCTGTACGCCGCAACTCGAGCCCGAGCATTGCGGGGCACTGATCGTGCCGGGATCGCTGGCTTTGCCGCCGCCGCAAGCAATAAGCAACGGCGTCGTAGCGATGGCCATCGCCAAGCCTCGAATAATGGCGTACGACATGCTGCTGTCTCCCTTCATGTAATTGTGCGAACTAATTTCGCTGCGCGTTTAATGCCTGTCAATTGAATGAGCCGTCTAAAAAGACCGATTCAAACAGGGAATTTTTTGCCGGACGCACACTACGTGGGGCTTCGCCGCCCTTTTAAACAAAAAGGGAATTTTTGCTTTCACAGCGGTACCGTTGCTTCGCTGCACGCCCTTTCCAGACAAGCGTTACAGCAAAATGGCTCTATCTTCTTCGAACGACCGTTCGAGAAAAAATCCGGAGTTTCCCTATGCGGAAAACTATGCTGTCCGGGTCAATCTGGAGAATGAATTACCGTCGGTTGATGAGCAGTCCGATTTTTCTTTTTAAAGTAATGCGGGCTACTACTGATTAACGGTAAAAGAGGAGTTTGGCGGGCAGGTTTTTAAAACAAAAAGGCCGGTCTGTAAAGACCGGCCAATCAGTGGATTGGCAGTGGAAGACGTCTATATCTCGAACTTGCTCAACGTTTCAAGCCGGCTTCTTCGGCGGCGCCGATGGCGAGGTTCATGCACTGGATGGCCGCGCCCGATGCGCCCTTGCCCAGGTTATCGAGGCGTGCGACGGTCACGAGGCGCTCTTCGTTGCCGAACACGAACAGGTCGACGCGGTTGGTGTCGTTGTTCGCTTGTACGTCGAAGAAACCGCCGTCGAGATTCGCCTCGGCATCGAACGGTGCGACGTGCACGAAGGCTTCACCCGCGTAGTACTCGGCGAACAGCGCGCGCACATCTTGCGGCGTGGTCTTCTTGGCCAACTGGCTGGGCGAGAAGAAGGTGGTGACCGCGAGACCCTTGTAGAAGTCACCGACGATCGGCGTGAACACCGGTGCCGAGTTCAGGCCGGTGTGCGCCGCCATTTCCGGCAGATGCTTGTGCGTGAGGCCGAGTGCGTACGGACGCGGACTCTTGAGCTTGTCATTGCCGCCGGCTTCGTAGTCGGCAATCATCTTCTTGCCGCCGCCGCTGTAACCCGTGATCGAGTATGCGTGCGCGGCGAAGTCCGGCGCCACGACGCCGGCTTCGACCAGCGGACGCATGGCCAACACGAAGGCCGATGCGTGGCAGCCCGGCACGGCGATCCGTTTCGCGGTGCGCAGCCGCTCGCGTTGCGAGCGAGCCAGTTCGGGCAGGCCGTAGGCCCAGTCGGCCGACGTGCGGAACGCGGTGCTCGCATCGATCAGCACGGTGTGATCGTTTTCGACCAGCGAGGCCGACTCGCGCGAGGCGACGTCCGGCAGACACAGGAACGTGACGTCCGATGCATTGATGAGACGACGGCGCTCTTCGAGGTCCTTGCGCTTCGCTTCTTCGATACGCAGGATCTCCACGTCGGCGCGTTGCGACAGGTATTCGAAAATCTTCAGGCCGGTCGTGCCTTCCTGTCCGTCGACAAAAACTTTCGTGCTCATCTCGATCTCACTGGCTTGCTGGAAACGGGGCGCGACACCGCGCCGGAACGCTATTTTAAGACCTGATAGCGATGGGTGTGCAAAACGGGGTGAAAAAACGACGATGCGCGCTGAAAGTGACATCGGCGTGACGGGTTATGCGACAGATGCATGCCGATGCAGGCGGGTTCCACGCAAATTGACGACGCGTGCGAAGCGCTGCGGCGTGCGGCTCCCGGCGCGTGCGGC
Organism: Paraburkholderia agricolaris; assembly: GCF_009455635.1. NCBI lineage: Bacteria > Pseudomonadati > Pseudomonadota > Betaproteobacteria > Burkholderiales > Burkholderiaceae > Paraburkholderia > Paraburkholderia agricolaris. The sequence goes on along the minus strand of NZ_QPER01000001.1, from coordinate 4,516,419 downwards.
GCTCGCATCGCGCGCGGGGCACTGATACCGCCACGCGGGGTGAGCCTATGGAGCCGTGCAATCAAACGCCCGCGTGCGCGCCCGCTTTCCACCTTGCCGTTGCGCCTGCAATGCGCACGCCGAACATCCGCGCCGTTTCCAGGTCGCCCGCGGGCGGCGCCTCTTCCGGCGACGCATCCGCCGGGGACTGTGCCAGCAGGCCGGTAAAGCCGCCCACATAGTTCAGATCGTTGCGGGTGGCCGCCTTGGTGTTCGACGGCATCATGCCGGTGCCGACCCAGATCATGCTGTGTTGCATCGCCAGCGTGACGAAGTACTGGATCGTCGAGAACTTGTCGCCGTTCATGGTCGCCGAGTTGGTGAAGCCGGCGGCGATCTTGTCCTTCCAGGTTTGGCCGAACCACGGTTTCGAACTCGCATCGGCGAATTTCTTGAAGTCGGCCGACGGGCCGCCCATGTACGTCGGCGCGCCGAAGATGATGGCGTCCGCAGCCGCCAGTTCTGCCCAGCCAGCGTCGTCGATCTCGCCGACCGGCAGGAGCTTTGCGTCCGCGCCGGCTTCGAGTGTGCCGGCCAGCACGGCCTCCGCGACTTTCTTCGTATGGCCGTAGCCGCTGTGATAAACGATGACGATCTTCGGCATGGCACTCTCCGGCAAGGTGAAAAAGCAGAGGTAAGCATGGCAGCGGCGCGCTGCTATTTGACGGGCGCCGCTACCGTCCGTAGTTGACCACCATCCGCGCGCTGCCGAGCGTGGCAGTCCCGATCTCATGATCGAACATGAGTGCCGGGCGCCCTTGCGCGAGGCGCAGGTCCGCGGTGCTCAGCGCATAGACGGTGATGACGTAGCGATGGGGTTTGCCGGGCGGCGGGCAAGGGCCGCCGTATCCGTCAAGATCGAAGTCGTTGCGTGCCTCGAACGCGCCGAGTTTCTTCAGGAAGCCCGATGCGCTGGCGTTCTCCGGCAAGCTGCCGACGGTAGCCGGAATCGCTGCCACGGCCCAGTGCCACCAGCCGCGGCCGGGCGCGTCCGGATCGAAGATCGTGACCGCGAAGCTGCGTGTGCCGGGTGGCGCATTGCGCCACGTCAATTGTGGCGAGCGATTTCCGCCTTGGCAGTCATCCTGATTAAAAACCTGCGCCGCATCCACGGTGCCGCCCGCATGGAAACTGGTGCTGGTCAGCGTGAACGCATCCTCGGCGATTGCGTGTGGGACATGCGCCGCGAATAGCGCAAGACCCAGCATCGCGCAGGTGAAGGACGGCATCCGGCGGAACAGCGAAGCAAGCGAAACAACCAGGCAACGCGAGCGCATGTGCCGGTTCTCCTGTCAGGGGCGCGAGGCGGTTGTCCTCGCGAGGATTATTGTCCCTATTTTGTGCCCCAAGGTCGATTCAAGTCTAACATTCGCTTTGCGAGGGCTCATTGTTGCCGCCGGCGGGTTTGGTGGACGCGAAATCGGCTATAGTCGGAGGAATTGTCCGCGCGAATACAGACCGCGCACCCGGTCAGTTCAAGTACCAAGAATAGAAAGGCATGTCGGAAGTTTTGGAGAGTGGTTTATCTGTCGAGGGGAGGGCAATGCAAGATCCAGTCAGGGTCGTGGTCGCTGACGACCATCCGGTGATTCTGTTCGGCGCCGAACAAGCGTTGCTCAAGTTTCCAGGTCTGCAGGTCGTCGCGCGCGCGCGACAGTCAACCGAGTTGATCAAGGTGCTGCAGACCATTCCGTGCGACGTGCTCGTCACGGATCTAGCCATGCCTGGCGGCCAGTATGGCGACGGTCTGCCGTTGATCGGCTATCTGCGCCGCAATTTCCCGGACCTTCCCATTGTCGTGCTGACGATGCTGGAGAACGCCGCGCTGCTCAAGCGGCTGAGCGAACTCGGGGTGACCTCGGTCGTCAACAAATCGGACGATCTGAGCCACATTGGGCTCGCGGTGCAGCACGTTAGCCGCAACCTCGAATACATGAGTCCGTCCGTCAAGGCATCGCTCGACACGTTGCGCATGAATGCCGGCGGCAAGAACGAAGACGTGATGCTGTCGCGGCGCGAACTCGAAGTGGTGCGCCTGTTTGTCTCCGGCATGACGATCAAGGAGATCGCGGAGCATCTCAATCGCAGCATCAAGACGATCAGCACACAGAAGAATACGGCGATGCGCAAACTCGGGATCGATCGCGATTCGGAGTTGTTCCAGTACGCGCAGAGCAACGGCCTGTTGAATCTGTCTTCATACTCGGCCGACGATACCGGTAGTGCGTCCTAGCCGCGACCATTCGTCCAGCTAGACGAACTCCATGCGAACTCAATGAAAAAAGCCGCCTGTCTCATCGACAGGCGGCTTTTTTCATTGAGTTCGCATTAAGCGGCTGCGCTTACTGCGGCGTTGCGTTGGCGCCGCCGTGTGCCGCCGACCATTCGGCCGGTGCGTGCAGGAATTTTTCCACTTCGTCGAGCGTCCTGGTATCGAAGTAGTTATTTGCCTTGGCGACGCGCAACACGTCCCACCACGTGGCAAGCGCGTGCAGATCGACGTCGATGTCTTTCAGCACCGACACGCTTTCCTTGAAGATGTTGTAGTGGAACAGGACGAAGCAGTGGTTCACTGTTGCGCCGGCAGTGCGCAGCGCATTGATGAAGTTGATCTTGCTGCGGCTGTCCGTGGTCAGATCTTCGACCAGCAGTACACGTTGCCCTTCGGTCAGCAGACCTTCGATCTGCGCGTTACGGCCGAAACCCTTCGGCTTCTTGCGCACGTACTGCATCGGCACCATCAGGCGGTCGGAGAGCCATGCCGCGAACGGGATGCCGGCGGTTTCGCCGCCGGCCACTGCGTCGATCTGTTCATAGCCGACGTCGCGCAGGATGGTGGTTTCGGCCATTTCCATCAGGCCACGACGCACGCGCGGATACGAGATCAGCTTGCGGCAGTCAATATAAACCGGGCTCGCCCAGCCGGACGTGAAAATGTACGGTTTCTCCGCGTTGAAGTGCACTGCTTGCACTTCCAGCAGCATCTTGGCGGTGGTGTCGGAGATCGTCTGGCGATCGAAGCCTGTCATGGGCGGATCCTTGGGTGTGAGCGAGGAGAAGCGGGCGCGAAGCCCGGTGGCGCAGCAAGCGGGGTATGCCGCGCCATGATGGGCGGAATACGCGGCCGGTCAGTGGAGTACAGGCCGGCCGGTTTAACTGCGATTTTGCTGCGCGCGTAGCCCGACATTTTACCCGAAATGGGCCCTCCCGAGGAGGCTGTCGTGTGCATCTGCCACGAATGACGGGCATAACGGCCATGCTGAACGGGACTTTCAGGGTTCGTTGGGCGCCGGTTTTATGGCTTGCTTGTGAGCGGCTTGGGGCACCTTTACACTCACGCGAATTTCCTGGCGGCCTTGCACGTTGGTCGTCGCCATGTCCTACGGAATGCTTTCAATGACTGTCGCTTCTTCTGCCACCGAGACCTGTGAATCCGCCAGGCGTGGCTATGCGGGACGCGCGCTGATCGCGTCGGTGCTTGGTTACGCGATGGACGGCTTCGATCTGCTGATCCTCGGTTTCATGTTGCCGGTAATTGCTGCGGATCTGCATCTGAGTTCAGCACAAGCAGGTTCGCTTGTGACGTGGACCTTGATTGGCGCTGTCGCCGGCGGCCTGATTTTCGGCGTTTTAAGCGACTATTTTGGCCGCGTGCGGATGCTGACGTGGACGATTCTGATCTTTGCCGTTTTCACCGGCCTATGTGCGCTGGCGCAGGGTTATACCGACCTGCTGGCCTATCGAACCATTGCCGGCATTGGTCTGGGCGGTGAGTTCGGCATCGGCATGACGCTGGTGGCCGAAGCGTGGCCGGCGTCGCAACGGGCCCGCGTGTCGTCCTATGTCGGGCTGGGATGGCAGCTTGGGGTGCTGGCGGCCGCGTTGCTGACACCGCTGCTGCTGCCTGTGATTGGCTGGCGCGGTATGTTCGCGCTTGGACTGCTGCCTGCCGTGGTGTCGTTTTTCGTGCGGCGCAGCGTCGAGGAACCGGCGCTGTTCACCGAACGCGTCGCACGTGGCATGCGCAAGCTGCCGCTCAAACTGCTGGTGGCCGACGCACGCACCGCGCGCGCCAGCATGGGCGTCGCGATTCTCTGTTCAGTCCAGAACTTCGGCTATTACGGGCTGATGATCTGGCTTCCGAGCTATTTGTCGAAGACCTTCGGCTATTCGCTCACCAAATCCGGTGTGTGGACAGCCGTGACGGTTCTCGGCATGGCGGCCGGCATCTGGCTGTTCGGTATGGCCGCCGACCGGTTCGGCCGCAAGCCCACGTTCCTGTTCTACCAGGTGGGCGCGGTGGTGATGGTATTCGTCTACGCTCATCTGACAACGCCGATGGCGCTGCTGATCGGCGGCGCGGCGATGGGCGTGTTCGTCAACGGGATGATCGGCGGCTACGGCGCGCTGATTTCCGAGCTTTATCCAACCGATGCGCGGGCCACCGCGCAGAACGTGCTGTTCAACGTCGGCCGGGCGGTCGGCGGTTTCGGGCCGGTGGTCGTAGGCGCATTGGCCGCGCGCTATTCGTTTGGCGCCGCGCTCGTTTTGCTCGCGTCGATTTACCTGCTCGACGTCTTCGCAACGCTTTTTCTGATTCCCGAACGACGCGGCGCCGAACTCGAATGACGTGTGCTCGACGCCCGCTCAGCGGTGAGCGGAATGGCCGCCGGATGCGGCGCCGCAGCATTGCCGGCGCCTGTTTCGCTGGTGGCGAGCCGCGTTAACCAGTCAGTGCATCGACTCATTCGGGGTGTACACTGATCGACCCGCGTAGCACTCCGCACCGTCTTGCGCTCCGCCGAGGTTCGACGCTGCGCCCAACCGGCGCACGCGAAAACCGCCGCCGTCGATTATCCATTCGATAGACGCGAAGCGCCGCCACGGGGCAGTGTGCCGGGCCCAATTACTTACGTCTCGCAGGTTAAAAAATGGACGAACAACTTAAGCAAAGCGCTCTCGCCTACCACCAGAATCCGAAACCCGGCAAGATTTCGGTCACGCCCACCAAGCCGCTGTCGAACCAGCTCGACTTGTCGCTTGCGTACTCGCCGGGCGTCGCCGCGGCCTGTATGGCGATCTACGACGAACCGCTCGACGCGCAGAAGTACACCTCGCGCGGCAACCTCGTCGGCGTGATCACGAACGGCACGGCCGTGCTCGGTCTCGGCAACATCGGCCCGCTCGCCGCGAAGCCGGTGATGGAAGGCAAGGGTTGCCTGTTCAAGAAGTTCGCCGGCATCGACGTGTTCGACATCGAACTCGCCGAGTCGGATCCGGACAAGCTGGTCGAAGCAATCGCGATGCTCGAGCCGACGCTTGGCGGTATCAACCTTGAAGACATCAAGGCGCCGGAGTGCTTCTACATCGAGAAGAAGCTGCGCGAGCGCATGAAGATTCCGGTCTTCCACGACGACCAGCACGGTACCGCGATCATCGCCTCGGCGGCGATCCTGAACGGCCTGAAAGTGGTCGGCAAGAAACTCGACGAAGTGAAGCTGGTGTGTTCGGGCGCCGGCGCGGCTGCCATCGCGTGTCTGGATCTGCTGGTGAATCTGGGTCTGTCGAAAAAGAACGTGCTGGTCACGGACTCGAAGGGCGTGATCTACGAAGGTCGCGGCAATCTCGATCCGTCGAAGGAACGCTACGCGGCGAACACCGAAGCGCGTACCCTGGCCGACGCGATCCGTGGCGCCGACGTGTTCCTCGGTTGCTCGAGCGCCGGCGTGCTGAAGCCGGAAATGGTCGCCGAAATGGGCACGCAGCCGCTGATTCTCGCGCTGGCGAATCCGGAACCGGAAATCCGTCCGGAAGAAGCAAAGAAGGTGCGCCCGGACTGCATCATCGCAACGGGCCGTTCGGATTATCCGAACCAGGTCAATAACGTGCTGTGCTTCCCGTTCATCTTCCGTGGCGCGCTGGATGTCGGCGCAACCACGATCACGGAAGAAATGAAGCTCGCGTGCGTGCGCGCGATTGCTGAACTGGCCGAAGAAACCGATCAGGGCGATGAAGTCGCCAAGGCCTACGAAGGCCATTCGCTCGAGTTCGGCCCGGAATACCTGATTCCGAAGCCGTTCGATCCGCGCCTGATCATCAAGATCGCGCCGGCTGTTGCGCAAGCCGCGATGGATTCGGGCGTCGCAACCCGTCCGATCAAGGACATGGACGCGTATCGCGAAGAACTCGGCACGACCGTGTACCGCACCGGCATGGTCATGCGTCCGGTGTTCGCGGCGGCGAAGTCCGAGCCGGCACGTATCGTGTTCGCCGAAGGCGAAGACGAGCGCGTGCTGCGTGCTGCGCAATTCGTGCTGCTCGAAAAGATCGCCAAGCCGATTCTGGTCGGCCGTCCGTCGGTGATCGAGATGCGTCTGAAGAAGATGGGCTCGAAGCTGAAGTGCGGTGAGGACTTTGTCGTCGTCGATCCGGAAGACGATCCGCGCTATCAGCAATGCTGGCAGGCATACCACGAACTCGGCGCGCGCGAAGGCGTGACGCCGGACGTCGCGAAGGCCGCGATGCGCAAGTTCAATACGCTGATCGGCGCGATCCTGGTGCGCCTCGGCGAAGCGGATGGCATGATCTGCGGGATGATCGGCCAATACCACACGCATCTGAAGTTTATCGAGCAGGTGCTGGGCAAAGCGGACAACGTGCAGAACTTCGCTGCAATGAACCTGCTGATGCTGCCGGGCCGCAACCTGTTCATCTGCGATACGTACGTGAACGAAACGCCGACTGCCGAGCAGCTTGCCGACATGACGATGCTGGCTTCGCGCGAAATCGAAAAGTTCGGCATCACGCCGAAGGTTGCATTGTTGTCGAATTCGAACTTCGGCAGCGCGCCGTCGGCGTCGTCGCAACGTATGGCTGCAGCGCGCAAGCTGATTGCTGAACGTGCGCCTTCGCTCGAGATCGACGGTGAAATGCACGGCGACGCGGCGTTGTCGGAAGTGGTCCGCAAGGCTGCGTTCCCTGGCACGACGCTGAGCGGTGAAGCGAACCTGCTGATCATGCCGAACGTCGAAGCAGCCAACATCGCGTACAACCTGCTGAAGATGGTCGGCGGCGAAGGCGTGACGGTCGGTCCGTTCCTGCTGGGCGCCGAAAAGCCGGTGCACATCCTGACGCCGGCCGCGACTGTGCGCCGCATCATCAACATGACGGCAGTGGCCTCGGCCAATGCACGCAAGCGGGCGAACGCGCAGTAAAGATGGTTTGATGTCGAAGCGGCGCCGCATCGCGGCGTTCGCGGTAGGCCAGAAAAAAGCGCCACGGAAGCAGATTCCGTGGCGCTTTTTATTTGCACGTTCTGATTTGAGTGAGCGTTCGTCTGAAGGATTCTTAAGTCGATAAACGAGCTTTAAGACTGGTCCTATTCGGTTCACTGTGACACTTTTGTAAAGTTACTTCTGAGGCGCGGCACTACGCGATGGCAACGAAACAGTCGGCTGGTCACTTCGTTGCATCGAATCTGGCGTTGCGCTTCACCTCTGGTGTTGAGTAGTTGCAGTTCTGACGATGAAGACAGTAGTACCAATGGGTTGTGGTAGTTGCAGTAGATGTGTGTTGTTGCAGTTGAAGTTGAAGTAGGTAGTTGACGTTGCAGTAGGCAGTTGAAGTTAGTAGTTGCTGTCTGGTAGTTGTTTGTTTTTGGTTGGTTGTTGTTGTGTTGTTGGAAGGAGCAGTACCGCTTGTTCTTGTACACACGCATCACGTGTCGAAGCAGGCAAAAAAAGGCGACTGTCCGTGAGGGCAGCCGCCTTTTCCATTTTCAGGCCGGCGTTGGCAAATCAAGCGGGCAATGCAATCAAGCCGCGTGCTGAGTTTTCCCCGCTTCCGGCGAGCGCCAGCGCGTTAGCAACTCGTTCCACTTGACCCGCACGCCCTTCAGATTATTTTCCTTCACATGGCCATAGCCGCGGATGCCATCCGGCAGATTCGCCAGTTCGACGGCCAGCTCACGCTTTTGCGAAGTCAGGCCGCCGATCAGCTCACGCACCAGCGCTTCATATTCCCCAATCAGCGCGCGTTCAGTGCGACGTTCTTCAGTCTTGCCGAACAGGTCGAGTGCCGTGCCGCGCAGGAATTTCAGCCTGGCCAGCATATGCATGGCGCTGAACATCCACGGTCCATACTTCTTCTTGACCAGATGACCTTTGGCGTCCTTCTTCGAGAATGTCGGCGGTGCGAGATGGAGGTGCAGCTTCCAGTCGCCTTCGAAAGTCGCTTTCAGTTTTTCGATGAACGCCGGGTCGCTGTACAGGCGCGCGACTTCATATTCGTCCTTGTAAGCCATTAATTTGTGCAGATTTTTCGCGACCGCTTCAGTCAACGGCAACTGGCTGTCGATCGAATCGAGCGCGGATTCGGCCACACGCACTTGCGACACCAATGCACGATAACGGTCCGCGTAAGCCGCGTTCTGATACGCGGCGAGATAGTCGGCGCGCTTGTCGATCAGCGTGTCGAGCGCTTTTGGCGTATGCAGCGAAATGATCTTGCTGCTCGTCGTTTCCGCTGCGGCACCGCGCCCTTGCGACTGTGCGAGCTTGCGCACCGCGGCCAGGTCATGTGCGGCGCGCCGGCCCCATTCGAACGCCGCGCGATTCTTCTCGATCTGCACGTTGTTCAGCTCGATCGCGCGCATCAGCGACTGATAGGTCAGCGGCACCCAGCCGCGTTGCCACGCGTAGCCGAGCACGAACGGGTTCGTGTAGATCGCATCGCCGAGCAGCGCGACGGCGAAGTGATTCGCGTCGACCATATCGACACCGTCGTCGCCCGCACCGGCACGCACGTCCGCTTCCGTGCTGCTGCCCGGGAAGCGCCAGTCGGGGTTCTTGATCAACGCGGCGGTCGGCGTGTGCGCGCTATTGAGCACGACGCGCGTGTGACCGGCCTGCATCCGCGAGACGCATTCGTCGCTTGCCGTGACGATCGCATCGCAGCCGATCACGAGACTGGCTTCTCCCATCGCGATGCGGGTTGCGTGGATGTCGGCCGGGTTCCTGGCGATCTGCACGTGGCTCATCACGGCGCCGCCCTTTTGCGCGAGGCCGGTGACGTCGAGTACCGTGACGCCTTTGTTTTCCAGGTGCGCGGCCATCCCGAGCAATGCGCCGATCGTCACGACACCCGTGCCGCCGACGCCCGTCACCAGCACGCCATAGGGACGCTCGATCGACGGCAACTCAGGTTCCGGCACCGGCGGCATCGCGTCGGCGACAATGCCTGACGCCGCCTTTGGCTTACGCAGTTGCCCACCTTCCACCGAGACAAAACTCGGGCAGAACCCGTTTACGCACGAGAAGTCCTTGTTGCAGGTCGACTGATTGATCTGGCGTTTGGTGCCGAACTCGGTATCGAGCGGTTCCACGGACAGACAATTCGACTTGACCGAGCAATCGCCGCAGCCTTCGCATACCGCTTCGTTGATCACGACACGGCGTGCCGGATCCGGATATGTGCCGCGTTTCCTGCGGCGACGCTTCTCGGTTGCACAGGTCTGGTCGTAGATCAGGATCGTGGTGCCGGGAATCTCGCGAAGCTGACGCTGAACTTCGTCGAGCTGGTCGCGATGATGAATGTCGATGCCAGGCGCGAGACCGACGTTCGCAGAGTATTTCTCCGGTTCATCGGTGACGATCACGATTTTCGTCGCGCCTTCCGCAGCCAGTTGATGCGTAATCTGCGGCACGGTCAGCACGCCGTCGACTGGCTGGCCGCCCGTCATCGCGACCGCGTCGTTATAGAGAATCTTGTAGGTGATATTTGCTTTCGACGCGATCGCCGCGCGAATTGCGAGCAGGCCCGAATGGAAGTAGGTGCCGTCGCCGAGATTGGCGAACACGTGCTTGTCGTTGGTGAACGGCGCCTGGCCGATCCACGCGACGCCTTCGCCACCCATCTGGCTGAAGGTGCTAGTGCTGCGGTCCATCCAGACAGTCATGTAGTGGCAGCCGATGCCGGCCATCGCACGTGAGCCTTCCGGCACGTTCGTCGAGGTATTGTGCGGACAACCCGAGCAGAACCACGGCTTGCGTTCGGCTTCGACGCGCGGACGCGCCAGGGCTTTTTCCTTCGCTTCGATTACCGCGATGCGCGTCGCAATGCGCGCGCGGACGTCGGACGGCAGGTCGAACTTGTCGAGGCGCGTGGCGATTGCCTTGGCGATGATCGCCGGCGAAAGTTCGTAGTGGGCCGGCAGCAGCCAGTTGCCCATCGGCACCGACCATTCGCCACCCGCGCCGTCCTTCTCGTCGAACTTGCCGAACACGCGCGGACGCTGCGCATCGGGCCAGTTGTACAGTTCTTCCTTGATTGCGTATTCGAGAATCTGGCGCTTCTCTTCGACCACCAGAATTTCCTGAAGACCGCGCGCGAACGCATGGGCGCCTTGCGCCTCAAGCGGCCATACACAGCCGACTTTGTACAAACGGATGCCGATGCGCGAACAGGTTTCGTCATCGAGGCCGAGGTCGGTCAGCGCCTGACGCACGTCAAGATAAGCCTTGCCGCCGGTCATGATGCCGAAACGCGCATGCGGCGAATCGATTTCGACGCGGTCCAGTTTGTTCGCGCGCACATAGGCGAGCGCCGCGTACCACTTGTAGTCGAGCAGACGCGCTTCCTGCACCAATGGCGGATCCGGCCAGCGAATATTCAGGCCGCCTTCGGGCATCGCGAAGTCGTCCGGCAGAATGATTTTTGTGCGGTGCGGGTCGATATCGACGGAAGCTGACGATTCGACCACGTCGGTCACGCACTTCATCGCTACCCACAAACCGGAATAGCGGCTCATCGCCCAGCCGTGCAGGCCGAAGTCCAGATATTCCTGCACGTTCGACGGAAACAGCACCGGCAGGCCACACGCCTTGAAGATGTGTTCCGACTGATGTGCGAGTGTCGAGGATTTGGCGGCGTGGTCGTCGCCGGCGAGCACCAGAACGCCGCCGTGTTGCGCCGATCCGGCCGAATTACCGTGCTTGAAGACGTCGCCGGAGCGGTCGACGCCCGGACCCTTGCCGTACCACATCGAGAACACGCCGTCGTATTTGGCGCTCGGATACAGATTGACCTGCTGTGAACCCCATACGGCGGTCGCCGCGAGGTCCTCGTTGACACCGGGTTGGAAGACCACGCGGTGCGCGGCGAGATGCTGCTTCGCTTTCCACAGAGACTGGTCGAGTCCACCGAGTGGCGATCCGCGATAACCGGAGATAAACCCCGCGGTATTGAGCCCGGCGGCGTGGTCGCGTTCCTGCTGCAACATCGGCAGACGCACCAGCGCCTGGATGCCGCTCATGTACGCGCGGCCGCGTTCGAGGGTGTATTTGTCGTCGAGCGTGACAGAAGATAGCGCGGCTTCGAGCGAGGCTCGCTGACCTGCGTCTAGCGGGGCATTCATTATGTGTACTCCTCCACCCAGTTTGGGATCGCCAAAACTTTTTGGGCCGCGGCATCTTGTGAATGCGTATGGCCGGGGTCGCCATATTGACGTGTTTTAAGTGATGGTAGCACTGGTAAAAACCCGCCGCAGCGCACCCGTAAATGCGGCAGCGCAGCGTGATTCCGACGGATCACAAGGGAAGACTCCCTGGGCAGGAGCGCCACTGTAACAAGCTGTAAAAACTACAAATCTGCGGAACCGCAGTTGAAATTTCTGTCTAACACCCCACCTGCGAGCAATGTCTGCGCAACGCTCCGCATTCGGTGGAGCTTCAGGACAGCAGGGCAGTTAGAAAAGGAGTACGCATGAACACTAGAAACATCCAGACGTTCCTGATGGTTTCGGCCGCATTCTTCGCCATGAGCGCGCCGGTACGCTCGAGCACCAACTCGGGCAGCGCAGGGACGCTGTCGAACGCGATCACCAGCACGGCGCAAGTCGCGCCGGCGCGCATTGCGGTGGAGCGCATTGCACGATCCACAAAGGCCGGCGAGGAAGAACAGAATTCGTGATGCGTCGCTGAGGCGACGTATCGGTTGAAAATCGGCCGCTGTCCGGGCTTCGGACAACGGCACAAACGACAAAGGGCGAGAATCGCAAGATCCTCGCCCTTTTTTATTTCTCCCAGATTCCGCGCCGGCTTTTAGTCGTCAGGCCTTGTCCTGAACCACGCCACGGCGAATCTGATCCAGCTCGATCGATTCGAACAGCGCCTTGAAATTGCCCTCGCCGAAGCCCTGGTTGCCCTTGCGCTGGATGATCTCGAAGAAGATCGGTCCGATCTGGTTTTCGGTGAAGATTTGCAGCAGCAAGTCGTCGGGGGCGCCGTCGATCAGGATCTTGCGCTTGCGCAATTCGTCGAGCGGCTCGCCGTGGTTCGGCACGCGGCGATCGACCAGTTCATAGTACGTGTCGATCGTATCGAGCAGCGAGATGTTCGCCGCGCGCAAGCCGTCCACCGTGCGGTAGATGTCGTTGCTGCCCAGCGCGATGTGCTGAATGCCTTCGCCGTGGTACTCGTCCAGGTATTCCTGGATTTGACCGGCCACGTCCGAGCCTTCTTCGTTGATCGGAATGCGGATCTTGCCGCACGGCGAGGTCATCGCCTTCGATTTCACGCCGGTCACCTTGCCTTCGATGTCGAAGTAACGCACTTCACGGAAATTGAACAGGCGCTCGTAGAACTCCGCCCATTCCTGCATGCGGCCGCGATGGACGTTGTGCGTCAGGTGATCGATATAGGTCAGGCCGTGGCCGACCGGGTTCGGATTCGCGCCCGGGATCGGTTCGAAGTCGACGTCGTAAATATCGATGTTGCCAATGCTGCCCGTCTCGGCGCCGTTTTTGCCGCGCCAGCGGTCGACGAAATAGATCAGCGAGTCGCCGATACCCTTGATTGCCGGGATGTTCAGCTCCATCGGGCCGGTCTTGTTATCGAAGCCCCAGGCGCCTTTTTCCAGAGCCTGCTGGTAAGCCTTCGCCGCGTCCTGCACACGGAAGGCAATCGCGCAGATCGACGGACCATGCAGGCGCGTGAAACGTTGCGCGAACGAATGCTGTTCCCCGTTGACGATGAAATTGATATCGCCCTGGCGATACAGCGTCACGTCTTTGTGACGATGCCGGGCGACGGCGGTGAAGCCCATCTGTTCGAACAGCTTGCCGAGCGCTTTCGGGTCCGGGGCGGTGTATTCGATGAATTCGAAGCCGTCGGTGCCGACCGGGTTTTCCCAAGTTGAAACCTGCATTGTCTGTCTCCTATGTCGACCAGAGTTGGCGCTTCAGCACTTACTCCGATCCCATGCAACGCTAAATGCTGGTGGGGGAGGAGGCGAGTTAGCGCGACTGAATGACGCAAGTGTAAAGGCCGGCTGGTGACGAAAACTTGCGAAGTTAATCGTGCGCCGATACGCTTGAGCTATTTTCTAGCTTGATTTTCAACATGGGCAGCAGGAAATGGCCAAAATAGAAATAGACGCCATCGACAGACGCATTCTGGCAATCCTTCAGGAGAATGGCCGGCTGTCGAATCAGGAGATCGCTGAACGCATCAATCTGTCGCCGAGCCCATGTCTACGGCGTATCCGTCGGTTGGAGGAGAGTGGGGTGATTCGAGGCTACGTTGCGCTGCTCGATCCGCAAAAGCTCGGGCTCGATCTGCTGGCCTATGTCAACGTGCGGCTGGAAAAGCGCAGCGGTCCGGCGCTTAGCCCGCGCAGCGGCGCCACGCATGCCGATCTGTTTCGCGCAGCGGTGCAGACGTGGCCGGAAGTGGTTGCGTGCCACGCGATGACGGGCGATATGGATTACCTGCTGCGTGTGCAGGTCGAGGATATGGCGCACTTTTCACGTTTCGTGCAGGAGCAGTTGCTGCACCACCCGTCTGTGATCGACGTGAAGACGAGCTTTTCGCTCGAGAAGTTCAAGGAGACGACGGCGCTGCCGATTTTGTGAGCACCGGGCTACCGTCAACTGACAGACAAACAAAAAGGGCAGCCGCGAGGCCGCCCTTTTTCGCTCGAAACGCAGACCGGTTAAGCGGCCTCAGCTGCCGGCATGAACGATTCGAACAGCTTCGACGCCTGACGCGCCTGGCGCTTGAGTGCGTAGTCGAACACCGCGGCTTGCTCCTGCAGCATTTCAGCAATGATGCTCGATTGATCCGCCGGCGGCAGCGTCAGATAGGCATCGGCTTCGCCGTACGCGTATTCGATCTTCATGCCAGCCTTCTTCGCAATGTGCATCATGGTCGAATTGCGCGACAGGCAATGCATGTAGAGCGTGGTGACATGCGTATTGCGGCTACGGATGGCGGCGCGTTCGAATAGCTTGGAGCCGATCCCGCGCCCCCGGGCGCTTTCCAGCACCGACACACCGAATTCGGCTGTGCGCTTGTCACCTTCGGCCGGCAGGTACGCCAAATGGCCGACGCCAGTGAGTTGCAGCTGACTGTTGAACACGCCAAAAACCGTGTCGCGCGTGAAATCGATCGCGCGGACGTAGTTTTCAATAACGTGGTTCGGCACGATCTGGCCGAAACGCAGGAGGCGGTCGTCTTCGCCGAGCGCGAGGAAGTGGGTTAGCAGCCGCTCGCGGTCGACGGCGGTGAGTTCGCGGACCAGAGCAGGCGCACGACCGCCTGACTGCAACAGACGATCGTGTGCGACGATCGGCTCAGCGGCGCGGGGTGTAATCATGTTCATGGTCGGGTTCTCCTTTTAATCGAGCGGCATGGTGCACCGCAAAAACGATTTTAGCGGAAACCTCGATTTGACACTAGGGAAAACCCGTATCTAAAATTGAAGAGAATGCCTAAAAAGCTAGCGCCCTATTTTTATGGCATTGATTATTAAAGAGAAATAAATTGAACGAGCGTTCGTGACAAGTTGTCGCGTTCAGGCCACTTGCTCCAATTACTTCGTCTGAATAATGTTGCCGTGCGCAATCAGCCTTCGGTAGAGCTCAATCCGTGGTCCACCATATTGACCACCTGCTCGGCAAATTCACGGTAGCCCATCCGACCGTCCGGCTTGAGCCAGGTGAACGTCCAGTTGATCATGCCGAACACCATCATCGTCAGCGCGGTCTGGTTTTCACGCGTGGCGCGTTTCGGATAGGCGCGCGCCAACTGCCGCGCGAACGCCGCGACCACGTCGCGCTGGCGGTTCAGGATGACCTCTCGCTGGGTGTCGACCAGATATTTCACGTCGTTGAGCAGCGCGACGTGGCGGCTGTGCGACGTCTCGTACTCGGACAGAAACGCGCGGATCAGTTCCGCGAAGGTTTCCCGCTCGGACAGTCCGCGGCGTTGGCTTGCCCCTTCCACCTCCGCGATGATTAGCATCAGCCGCTTCGTGTAGCGGTCGAGCAGATCGAACAGGATCGCTTCCTTGCTCGCGTAATAGTGGTACAGGCGCGCTTTCGAGGTGCCGCTGGCGGCGGCGAGGTCAGCCATCGAGGTGCTCGGGTAGCTGGTCTGCGCGAATTTCGCCGCGGCCAGTTCGAGGATCTGATCGCGCTGGGTTTCGTGGTCGGGTGCTCGGGTACGGGCCATGGTTGTCTATTTTATTAGTGTGGACAGGGGGCAAGCGCCGCGCACATTTCCAGGGTGCGCCATGCACCCGTATCGCCACGCAGCTTGATGCGGCGCGTCGCGGCCAGTTCGCGAAAGCGCCACAACACGATGCTGTCGCTTACCAGATACCCGAGTTCGGCGGCCATCAGTTCGGCGGCAACTCTTGCTGCGGGTTGCCAGTCGCCGGTGGCTTGTTCGAGAATCAGCGCGTCCAGGTCGGCGAAGCTGCCGCTCGTAAAAGTGTTGTCGCGCCAGCGCCGGGTCTCGCCATTCGCGTGCTTGGCTTCCTGCCATTCGAGTGCGAGCCGGCTAATGCGTAGAACCGAAATCGGCGCCGCGTCCGCCAGACGCCCTTGCAATACGGCCGGCGCGAACATCCCGACGGAGGTCGCGCGATCTTTGCGGCTGTGCGCCCATGCGCCCGGATCGGTGAGGTCCCGGATCGACAGACGCACCTCATTCAGTCGCTGCGGGCTGTTGCGCAGGTGGTAGCAGACGCGGCGGAGCATAAGTTGATCGGCTGAGCTTTCACCGTGCCAGACCACCAGGTTCGTCTCACCGCGCGCGATGTTTTCCAGCGCGGCCGCCTGCTCACGGAATTCCCGCAGAAAGTCACGCCTGGTGTCGATGCTGACGCGGTCCCAGAACTCCGCTCGCACGTCGGGTCCGTCATCGATACCGCGCAGCGGACCGACCGCCAGATCGTCGCGCAGTGCGTGCACGCGATCGTCGCGGCCCGCCTCGGCTAGCGCGGCGCGCAGTGATTCGGCGGCGACGTCGCCATTGGTGAGGTGGATGGTGCTCATCGGCAGTGGCTTGGGCTTGCAAAAAACGACAAAAGACAAAAAAGGGGCCGCTCATCGATCGGGACAGATGTCCGATCGAGAGCGGCCCCTAGTGTAAGCGGATCGCGGACCTGCTGAAAGCGTTCCGGGCGTCGCATGGCTAACCCGGCACACCTGGCTCAGCGTTCGTCGTAACTCACCACCACACGATCGCTGATTGGATGGCATTGGCAGGTCAGCACGAAGCCCTCGCGGATTTCGTGTTCTTCCAGCGTGTAGTTCTTTTCCATCTTGACCTCGCCTTCGAGCACCTTTGCGCGGCATGTGCAGCAGACGCCGCCCTTGCACGCATACGGCAGCGCGAGGCCGGCACGCAGACCGACGTCGAGCACGCTCACGCCCTGGTAAGGCAGGCGCAGCTTGCGCCGTTTCCCGTCGAGGACGATTTCGAGGTCGGCGGCCGGGGTATCGTCGGTGATTTCGACCGGCGGCACGCCCGCCTGCGGCAGCGGCGAACCGAAGCGCTCCACATGCACTTTGGCCGACGGCACGCCCGCGGCTTTCAGTGCGGCCTCGGCGGCATCCATCATCAGGGCAGGGCCGCAAATGAAGGCTTCGTCGATTGCGTCGGCAGGCAGCAGGTTTTCGATGAAGGCCGCGCATTTCTGCTGGTCAAGCACACCGTTAAACAGCTCGACGTCCTGCAGGTCGTCGGACAGCACGTGATAGAGCACGAAGCGGTTCATGAAGCGGTTCTTCAGATCTTCGAGTTCTTCCGCGAACATGATCTGGTCGACGCTGCGGTTGCCGTACACCAGCGTGAAGGTGCTGCGCGGCTCGACTTCGAGCGTCGTCTTGATGATGGCGAGCACCGGCGTGATGCCCGATCCGCCGGAAAACGCGATGTACTGCTGGCCTTGATCGGCGTTCAGGTGGGTGAAGAACCGGCCGTCGGGCGTCATCACGTCAATCGTATGGCCGGGCTGCAGCGTGTCGAACGCGAAGTTCGAGAAACGCCCGCCGCGCACGCGCTTGATGCCGATGCGCAGTTCGCCGTCGCGATCGTAATCGGTGACGCCGACGCAGATCGAATACGAACGGCGCGTTTCTTCACCGTCGATGTGCGTTTTCAGCGTGACGAACTGGCCTTGCGTGAAGCGATACTGATCGCGCAGTTCGGCGGGGATTTCGAAAGCGACCGACACCGCATCAGCGGTTTCGGGCCGCACTTCGCGGATACGCAGCGGATGGAATTGCGGGGTAGCCATATCAGTATGGTTTGAAGTAGTCGAAGGGTTCGCGGCAGTCGAGGCAGCGATAGAGCGCTTTGCAGGCCGTCGAGCCGAATTGCGCGAGACGCTCGGTATGCGCCGAACCGCAGCGCGGACACGACGGAGCCGGCAGCGCACGCGGCATGAAACGCAGCACTTTTTCCTCGGGCTGCATGGCGGCGCCGCAATTGCCCGTGGGCGGTGCGATTCCATAGGCTCGCAGCTTTTCACGCGCGTCGGCGGTCATCCAGTCGGTGGTCCAGGCCGGAGCGAGGACTGTGGCAATCCGATACGGCTTCAGCTCGGCCACATCGAGCGCGTGGGCGATGTCTTCGGCGATCTGCGACATCGCCGGGCACCCGGAATAGGTCGGCGTGATCACGACTTCCAGCGTGCCGTCGGCGGCGCGCCGAACGTCTCGCAGAATACCCAGTTCCCGAATCGACACCACCGGAATCTCCGGATCAGGCACCGTTTCGAGCACGGCCCATGCGCGTTCCAGCGCGGCATCGGCAGGGGGCGTGGCAGTCGAGGTCGTCATCGTGAAGTTCCGTCGGGTTCCAGTTGTGCGCGCGGCTGCGTGCTTACCAGGTGGCGCCGGGATGCTGGCGCGCGAGGCTTTGCATTTCAGCCAGCACGAAGCCCATGTGCTCCGAGTGCTCACCGTGCTTGCCGGTCGTGATGTGCTTGACCGCTTCGGGCAGTTTGAGCGTGGCTTCGGCGAGGGTGGCCTGTACGTCTTCGAGCCATGCCGCTTCGAGTTCGGAGGTCAACGGCCCGATGCCGGCGGCGGCGATGACTTCCTCCACGGCGTCGGCACTGAAAAACTCACGCGTGTAAGGCAGCAGATAGTCGAGTGCGGCTTGCGCGCGGCGATGCGATTCGTCCGTGCCGTCACCGAAACGGGTCAGCCATTCGCTCGCGTGATGCACGTGATAGCTGGTTTCCTTGATCGACTTGGAGGCGATCGCGGCAAGCTGCTCATCCTTCGACTCAGTGAGCGCCGACCACAGATGCGCCATCAGCGTCGAGTACAGGAAATTGCGCACGATCGTGACCGCGTAATCCTTCTCGGCTTGCGCGGTGCCGGCGAGCGGGCCGTAATGCGGCAACTCCGCCAGCGTGTAGTTGGCGAACTCGCGCTCGGCACGGAAGTACGCGTAGTCGTCTTCCGTGCGGCTTTTGCCGGTGAGTTGCTGCTCCAGCGTGGCGGCGTGTGTGTACAGCAAACGCGCCTGTCCGATCAGATCGAGACTCATGTTCGACAGCGCGATGTCCTCTTCGAGGATCGGGCCGTGACCGCACCACTCGGTATTGCGCTGACCGAGGATCAGCGCGGTGTCCGCGAGGCGCAGCACGTACTGCAGATGTTGGGGCGTGA
The DNA here is from genome assembly GCF_009455635.1 of Paraburkholderia agricolaris. NCBI lineage: Bacteria > Pseudomonadati > Pseudomonadota > Betaproteobacteria > Burkholderiales > Burkholderiaceae > Paraburkholderia > Paraburkholderia agricolaris. The sequence continues at coordinate 4,497,413 of NZ_QPER01000001.1, read as the reverse complement.
TGTTCATGGCCGCGCTTACATGTGGTTGACTTCGTCGGGGAGCGTGTAGAACGTCGGGTGGCGGTAAATCTTGTCGCCAGCCGGTTCGAACAGCTCCGCCTTGTCTTCCGGCGCGGACGCCGTGATTGCCGACGACGGCACCACCCAGATGCTTACGCCTTCCTGGCGGCGGGTGTAGACGTCGCGCGCCATGCGCAGCGCCATCGGCGCGTCGGCGGCATGCAGGCTGCCGCAGTGTTTATGGTCGAGTCCCTGCTTGCTGCGCACGAAGACTTCCCAAATCGGCCATTCCTTGTTCATTGCTGATCTCCTGATACTTTGTTCGGCTTGCCGCGTGAGCGCGTGAGCGCGTGGGTTAAGCGGCCTGCTGTTGCGCGCGCTGGCGCTGCTTTTCGGCGTGGGCGAGCGCGGCTTCGCGAACCCAGGTGCCTTCGTCGTGCGCTTTTACGCGGGTCGCGAGACGCTCGCGATTGCACGGACCGTCGCCATTCACGACGCGCCAGAATTCTTCCCAGTCGATGTCGCCGTAGTCGTGATGGCCGCGGGCTTCGTTCCACTTCAGGTCCGGATCCGGCAGCTTGACGCCGAGTACCTTGGCCTGGTCGACGGTGGCGTCGACGAATTTCTGGCGCAGGTCGTCGTTCGAGATGCGCTTGATGCCCCATTTCGACGATTGATTGCTGTGGATCGAGTCTTTGTCGCTCGGACCGAACATCATCAGCACGGGCCACCACCAGCGGTTCACGGCTTGCTGAACCAGCTCGCGTTGCGCTTCGGTGCCGCTCATCATCGACATGAGCGCGTCGAATCCCTGGCGCTGATGGAACGACTCTTCCTTGCAGATGCGGATCATGGCGCGTGCGTACGGACCGTACGTGCAGCGGCACAGAGGAATCTGGTTCATGATCGCCGCGCCGTCCACCAGCCAGCCGATCACGCCGACGTCCGCCCATGTGGGCGTCGGGTAATTGAAAATGCTCGAATATTTGGCCTTGCCCGAGTGCAGCGCTGCGATCAACTGGTCGCGCGACACGCCGAGCGTTTCGGCCGCACTATATAGATAGAGGCCATGGCCGGCTTCATCCTGCACTTTGGCGAGGAGGATTGCCTTGCGCTTCAGGCTGGGCGCGCGCGTGATCCAGTTGCCCTCCGGCAGCATGCCGACGATCTCAGAATGCGCGTGCTGCGAGATTTGCCGCACCAACGTCTTGCGGTAGGCATCAGGCATCCAGTCCTGAGGCTCGATCTTGCCGTCGGCGGCCATGACCGCGTCGAATTGCGCCTGCTCGGGCGAACCCGCTGCCGCGTCGAGCGGGGCGACGTTGCCGGGGATATCCAGGGATTGCGTATACATGGGGACGCTCTCAGCGGAAGTTGTCTGTGTTTGCGCAGTATAAACCAACCGACCGGTCGGTTAATAAATTTTTTGAGACGAACTGCGATTATCGATAGGGGGAAGGAGGGTGTGTTACCGACGGCGTTTCACTTGCGCCACTGCCCCGTGCCGACACTTAACCTATAAAATTGCGAATTGGCTGCGATTTGCGGCCTTCCTGCATCCCCCCGGTACTCATGTTACGTCTAAGCGAAATCAAACTCCCGCTCGATCACCCCGAGAGCGCTCTCGAAGCCGCCGTCCGCGCGCGCCTCGCTGAACTCGGCGTGGGTGACGACGGACTCATCCGGTACACCGTGTTCCGTCGCGCGCACGACGCGCGCAAGCGCGCCGACATCAAGCTCACTTATATAGTCGACGTCGAGGTGAAGGATGAAGCGGCCGCGCTCAAACGGCTCGCCGATGTGCCGCACTGTGGTGTGACGCCGGACATGACGTACCATTTTGTCGCCAAAGCGCCGGCGCAGATGACTTCCCCGCGCCCGGTCGTGATCGGTATGGGGCCGTGCGGCCTGTTTGCCGGGCTAATCCTTGCCCAAATGGGCTTTTGTCCGATCATTCTCGAGCGCGGCAAGGCCGTGCGCGAGCGCACCAAAGATACTTTCGGCCTGTGGCGCAAGTCGGTGCTCAATCCTGAATCGAACGTGCAGTTCGGCGAAGGCGGCGCGGGTACCTTCTCGGACGGCAAGCTTTACAGTCAGATCAAGGATCCGAAGCACTACGGCCGCAAGGTGCTCGAGGAGTTTGTCCGCGCGGGTGCGCCGGAGGACATTCTTTATCTGAGCCGGCCCCATATCGGCACGTTCCGTCTGGTCAGCATGGTCGAAAAGATGCGCGCGACCATTCACGAGCTGGGCGGCGAGGTGCGTTTCGAGTCGCGGGTCGACGATATCGAAATCGACCAGGGCAAGGTGCGCGGGCTCAAACTGTCGACGGGCGAAACGCTGCGCTGCGACCATGTGGTGCTGGCCGTTGGCCATAGTGCACGCGATACCTTCCAGATGCTGAGCGACCGCGGCGTCTATATCGAAGCGAAACCGTTTTCGCTCGGTTTCCGGATCGAGCATCCGCAAGGGCTGATCGATCGCAGCCGTTTCGGCAAGTTCGCGGGGCACAAGCAACTCGGCGCCGCCGACTATAAGGTGGTGCATCACTGCAGTAATGGGCGCGCGGTTTATAGCTTCTGCATGTGCCCCGGCGGCACGGTGGTCGCGGCAACCTCCGAGCCGGGCCGCGTGGTGACCAACGGTATGAGCCAGTATTCGCGGGCGGAGCGCAATGCCAACGCCGGGATTGTCGTCGGCATTACGCCGGACGATTACCCGGGCGGCCCGCTCGCCGGTATTGCCTTCCAGCGCAAATGGGAAGAGCGGGCGTTCGAACTGGGCGGCGGCAACTATATGGCGCCGGGCCAGCTGGTCGGCGACTTTATCGCTGGGCGGCCGTCTACTTCGCTGGGATCGGTGGTGCCGTCCTACAAGCCGGGCGTGCATCCCACCGATCTCAGTACGGCGCTGCCCGACTACGTGATCGAAGCGATCCGCGAAGCTTTGCCGCAGATGGACAAAAAGATCGCCGGGTTTGCCATGCACGATGCTGTGCTGACGGGCGTCGAAACGAGAACGTCGTCACCGATTCGCGTGCGGCGCCGGGACGACTATCAGAGCATGAATGTCGAGGGCCTGTATCCGGCTGGCGAGGGCGCGGGGTACGCCGGCGGAATCTACTCGGCAGCCATCGACGGGATCGAAGTGGCCGAGGCGCTTGCGTTGAAAATGACCGGGGCGTCGGCAGCGGGCTGATTGGCGATGCGTCTGCGCTTGCGCCGAATGCCTGCGGCGCAGGCGCCGCGCCCGAAATCTCGTACTCTCTCGTGCTCTGTTGCAGGGAGAGCCGGGTGCATCCAGTTTCCGTTCCAGCGGCCGGATATCCATACCTCTCTCACCGGCCTTTCGATGCTGCCATCCCGATATGAGGCGCGGTGACCGCACGGTGGCATTCGCGCGGAGAGCCGCGATGGCCATGGCGATCGGGCACAATGCACGTTTCGCATCGAACTGACCACCCGAATGACCATTCGCACCCTGGCTGCCGCATGTGGCGCGGCGCTGCTTTGCCAATTTGCCGTTTCTTCGACTGTTTTTGCCGCTGACGCCCCAACGCATTGGGTTACCGCGTGGGCGACGGCCTTGCAGCCCATCCCGCAGCGGTCGGATTTGCCGCCGCTTTACCGCGCTCCGGAAGTCGCGGGGCGGACGGTTCGTCAGATCATCTATCCCACGCTGGCGGGTAAATCCGCGCGAATCCATCTCAGCAATGAGTACGGCAAGACAGCGCTTGTCATTGAAGATTTGCGCATCGCGCGCTCGGCCGGCGGAGCTGCTGCGCTGGGCAATGACAGTGCGCGTGTGACATTTGGCGGCAAGAGTTCGGTGAGCGTACCAGCGGGGGCGGAGTTAGACAGTGACCCGATTGGTATCGACATCGCAGAAGGCGCGCCCTATGCGGTTAGTGCGTTCATGGGGCCGGAACAACGGATCGTGGCGTGGCATCGAGTCTCGAGCCAGTTGAACTTCGTTTCCTCACCGGGTAATCACACCGCCGATACCTCCGCCGAGTCGTTTCGCGGGCGGTTTACGCAATATGTATGGGTGACGGGGTTGTCGGTGGACGCGCCTTCGTCGGCTGCAGTCGCTGCGATCGGCGACTCGATCACCGACGGCATGCGCTCCAGCCTGAATCAGAACCGACGCTGGCCGGACGCGCTGGCGCGTCGGTTCGCCAGCACTGGTGATCACTCGACGGCGATCGTCAATCTTGGCATCAGCGGCAATCGCTTATTGAGCGACTCAGTCTGCTATGGCGATGCGCTCGTGCGGCGGTTTGACCGGGACGTGCTGGAGCGTCCGGGCGTCAAGACGGCGATTCTGCTGATCGGAATCAACGACATCAATTTCTCCGAGATGCCTGCACGTAGCGGCCTCGATTGCGACTCTCCCCATACCTCGGTGACAGCCGCCGACCTGATTGCCGGTTACCAGCGGGTGATTGCGGATGCACGGCACCGTGGCGTGAAGGTGTTCGGCGCAACGTTGACTCCGGCTTCGCTGCCGGCGCCGCGGGAGGCGATCCGCCTGGCGGTCAATCAGTGGATTCGGACCAGCCACGCGTTCGACGGCATCGTAGATTTCGACGCAGCACTACGCGATCCGGCGCAACCGAGTCGCTTGCAACGAGCCTTTGATAGCGGCGATCATATTCATCCCAGCGACGCTGGATACACAGCAATGGCTGGCGCGGTTCCGATCGCAGCTTTAGTGAATTCGACCAGGAAGTGAGCCGTCAGAAAAAGATTTTCGCCAAAGCCTTGTCACATGGCCGAGGTTCGCCTATAGTTCGGCTCCTCGTTTGCGAACGAGGGCCGCGGCGGAAACCAGCGGCTGTGATGTCAACAAGGTTTTAAGCGAAAGCGGAAAAATGTTGTTGACAGAACGAAAAAGAGCCTTCATAATCTCGTTTCTCTGCTGCTGATGCAGCGACGCAGAACGAAGCGGTACCGGTGGTTGCGCAGGTGGGCGACACGGTGCGGATTCGGTGGTGAATGCGTATTTGATCTTTAAAAATTAACAGCCGATAAGTGTGGGCGCTTGATGCGCGACGCGCGGTGGACTCTTCGGGGTCTGCCGGAAGCGAAAGTATCAAGTCTCACACGAGTATTAAAGGAAGGTTTTCCTGTCGGGGTGGATTCACGCCGGCAGGTTAATCATTCGTCAGTACGTTGAGTGAGCGACCGGTTTCGAAAGAGACCGAAAAACAGTAACAGGTTTGAACTGAAGAGTTTGATCCTGGCTCAGATTGAACGCTGGCGGCATGCCTTACACATGCAAGTCGAACGGCAGCACGGGGGCAACCCTGGTGGCGAGTGGCGAACGGGTGAGTAATACATCGGAACGTGTCCTGTAGTGGGGGATAGCCCGGCGAAAGCCGGATTAATACCGCATACGCTCTACGGAGGAAAGGGGGGGATCTTAGGACCTCTCGCTACAGGGGCGGCCGATGGCAGATTAGCTAGTTGGTGGGGTAAAGGCCTACCAAGGCGACGATCTGTAGCTGGTCTGAGAGGACGACCAGCCACACTGGGACTGAGACACGGCCCAGACTCCTACGGGAGGCAGCAGTGGGGAATTTTGGACAATGGGGGCAACCCTGATCCAGCAATGCCGCGTGTGTGAAGAAGGCCTTCGGGTTGTAAAGCACTTTTGTCCGGAAAGAAAACGCTCTGGTTAATACCCGGGGCGGATGACGGTACCGGAAGAATAAGCACCGGCTAACTACGTGCCAGCAGCCGCGGTAATACGTAGGGTGCAAGCGTTAATCGGAATTACTGGGCGTAAAGCGTGCGCAGGCGGTCCGCTAAGACAGATGTGAAATCCCCGGGCTTAACCTGGGAACTGCATTTGTGACTGGCGGGCTAGAGTATGGCAGAGGGGGGTAGAATTCCACGTGTAGCAGTGAAATGCGTAGAGATGTGGAGGAATACCGATGGCGAAGGCAGCCCCCTGGGCCAATACTGACGCTCATGCACGAAAGCGTGGGGAGCAAACAGGATTAGATACCCTGGTAGTCCACGCCCTAAACGATGTCAACTAGTTGTCGGGTCTTCATTGACTTGGTAACGTAGCTAACGCGTGAAGTTGACCGCCTGGGGAGTACGGTCGCAAGATTAAAACTCAAAGGAATTGACGGGGACCCGCACAAGCGGTGGATGATGTGGATTAATTCGATGCAACGCGAAAAACCTTACCTACCCTTGACATGTATGGAATCCTGCTGAGAGGTGGGAGTGCCCGAAAGGGAGCCATAACACAGGTGCTGCATGGCTGTCGTCAGCTCGTGTCGTGAGATGTTGGGTTAAGTCCCGCAACGAGCGCAACCCTTGTCCCTAGTTGCTACGCAAGAGCACTCTAGGGAGACTGCCGGTGACAAACCGGAGGAAGGTGGGGATGACGTCAAGTCCTCATGGCCCTTATGGGTAGGGCTTCACACGTCATACAATGGTCGGAACAGAGGGTCGCCAACCCGCGAGGGGGAGCCAATCCCAGAAAACCGATCGTAGTCCGGATCGCACTCTGCAACTCGAGTGCGTGAAGCTGGAATCGCTAGTAATCGCGGATCAGCATGCCGCGGTGAATACGTTCCCGGGTCTTGTACACACCGCCCGTCACACCATGGGAGTGGGTTTTACCAGAAGTGGCTAGTCTAACCGCAAGGAGGACGGTCACCACGGTAGGATTCATGACTGGGGTGAAGTCGTAACAAGGTAGCCGTATCGGAAGGTGCGGCTGGATCACCTCCTTTCTCGAGCTAACGTGTCGAACGTTGAGCGCTCACGCTTATCGGCTGTGAAATTAGACAGTAAGTCAGACAGACTGAGGGGTCTGTAGCTCAGTCGGTTAGAGCACCGTCTTGATAAGGCGGGGGTCGATGGTTCGAATCCATCCAGACCCACCATTGTCTTGTCTGCGATGGCTGCGCTAGTCGATGAACCCCGAAGTGTGATGATGGTCTGTGCATGACTGGGGGATTAGCTCAGCTGGGAGAGCACCTGCTTTGCAAGCAGGGGGTCGTCGGTTCGATCCCGTCATCCTCCACCAATCTTCAATGCCGGTTTTACTGCGGCAAACCTTGAAAGGGGTTTGCGGTGTAGTGAAACAGGCATTGGCGATTGAGCCAGTCAGAGTGATACGCGGTTATAGCAACTGCGATATCGGCTGTCGTTCTTTAACAATCAGGAAGAAGTAGTAAAGAGATTCACGAAAGCGTGTCTAGAGATGGGCATGCGAGTAGGTGAATCAGGGTTGTGATTGTATCAATGTATGAAAAGAGAGATCGAAAGATCGCTTTTGGAATACGGCGCAACACGAATACTCAACCTGTAACGATGTGACTGAGGTCCAGGACATTCCCTGTGAATGTCCCTGTCCCCTTCGGGGATGGGACCAGAGTAAGCGCTAAAGCGCTAACTCTGGGTCGACAGAGACACACCCGTTATAGGGTCAAGCGAACAAGTGCATGTGGTGGATGCCTTGGCGATCACAGGCGATGAAGGACGCGGTAGCCTGCGAAAAGCTACGGGGAGCTGGCAAACGAGCTTTGATCCGTAGATGTCCGAATGGGGAAACCCGGCCCGTATGGGTCATCCGTAACTGAATACATAGGTTACGAGAAGCGAACGCGGTGAACTGAAACATCTAAGTAACCGCAGGAAAAGAAATCAACCGAGATTCCCAGAGTAGTGGCGAGCGAAATGGGACCAGCCTGTACTCTTTATCTTCATTGTTAGTCGAAGGCTCTGGAAAGTGCTGCCATAGCAGGTGATAGCCCTGTAGACGAAAACAGCGAGGAAGAACTAGGTGTACGGAAAGTAGGGCGGGACACGTGAAATCCTGTCTGAAGATGGGGGGACCATCCTCCAAGGCTAAATACTCGTGATCGACCGATAGTGAACCAGTACCGTGAGGGAAAGGCGAAAAGAACCCCGGGAGGGGAGTGAAATAGATCCTGAAACCGCATGCATACAAACAGTCGGAGCCTCGCGAGGGGTGACGGCGTACCTTTTGTATAATGGGTCAGCGACTTACATTCAGTGGCAAGCTTAACCGATTAGGGCAGGCGTAGCGAAAGCGAGTCCGAACAGGGCGATTCAGTCGCTGGGTGTAGACCCGAAACCAGGTGATCTATCCATGGCCAGGATGAAGGTGCGGTAACACGTACTGGAGGTCCGAACCCACTAACGTTGAAAAGTTAGGGGATGAGCTGTGGATAGGGGTGAAAGGCTAAACAAACCTGGAAATAGCTGGTTCTCTCCGAAAACTATTTAGGTAGTGCCTCGTGTATCACCTTCGGGGGTAGAGCACTGTCATGGTTGTGGGGTCCATTGCGGATTACTACGCCATAGCAAACTCCGAATACCGAAGAGTGCAATCACGGGAGACAGACATCGGGTGCTAACGTCCGGTGTCAAGAGGGAAACAACCCAGACCGCCAGCTAAGGTCCCCAAATATTGCTAAGTGGGAAACGAAGTGGGAAGGCTAAAACAGTCAGGAGGTTGGCTTAGAAGCAGCCATCCTTTAAAGAAAGCGTAATAGCTCACTGATCGAGTCGTCCTGCGCGGAAGATGTAACGGGGCTAAGCAATATACCGAAGCTGCGGATGCACATTTATGTGCATGGTAGGAGAGCGTTCCGTAAGCCTGCGAAGGTGCATTGAAAAGTGCGCTGGAGGTATCGGAAGTGCGAATGCTGACATGAGTAGCGATAAAGGGGGTGAAAGGCCCCCTCGCCGTAAGCCCAAGGTTTCCTACGCAACGTTCATCGGCGTAGGGTGAGTCGGCCCCTAAGGCGAGGCAGAAATGCGTAGCTGATGGGAAGCAGGTTAATATTCCTGCACCATTGTTAAATGCGATGGGGGGACGGATCGCGGAAGGTTGTCCGGGTGTTGGAAGTCCCGGTCCTTGCATTGGAGAAGGCGCTTAGGCAAATCCGGGCGCGGAATTCAAGGGTGCGAGGCCATTCACCTAGGTGAAGAAGCAATCGGAAGTGGTTCCAAGAAAAGCCTCTAAGCTTCAGTTTAACAAGACCGTACCGCAAACCGACACAGGTGGGCGAGATGAGTATTCTAAGGCGCTTGAGAGAACTCGGGAGAAGGAACTCGGCAAATTGGTACCGTAACTTCGGGATAAGGTACGCCCCTGTAGCCTGACTGGCCTGCGCCAGGAGGGTGAAGGGGTTGCAATAAACTGGTGGCTGCGACTGTTTAATAAAAACACAGCACTCTGCAAACACGAAAGTGGACGTATAGGGTGTGACGCCTGCCCGGTGCCGGAAGATTAAATGATGGGGTGCAAGCTCTTGATTGAAGTCCCGGTAAACGGCGGCCGTAACTATAACGGTCCTAAGGTAGCGAAATTCCTTGTCGGGTAAGTTCCGACCTGCACGAATGGCGTAACGATGGCCACACTGTCTCCTCCCGAGACTCAGCGAAGTTGAAGTGTTTGTGATGATGCAATCTCCCCGCGGCTAGACGGAAAGACCCCATGAACCTTTACTGTAGCTTTGCATTGGACTTTGAACCGATCTGTGTAGGATAGGTGGGAGGCTATGAAGCGTGGACGCCAGTCTGCGTGGAGCCGTCCTTGAAATACCACCCTGGTTTGTTTGAGGTTCTAACCTTGGTCCGTTATCCGGACTGGGGACAGTGCATGGTAGGCAGTTTGACTGGGGCGGTCTCCTCCCAAAGTGTAACGGAGGAGTACGAAGGTACGCTAGGTACGGTCGGAAATCGTGCTGATAGTGCAATGGCATAAGCGTGCTTAACTGCGAGACCGACAAGTCGAGCAGGTGCGAAAGCAGGTCATAGTGATCCGGTGGTTCTGTATGGAAGGGCCATCGCTCAACGGATAAAAGGTACTCTGGGGATAACAGGCTGATACCGCCCAAGAGTTCATATCGACGGCGGTGTTTGGCACCTCGATGTCGGCTCATCTCATCCTGGGGCTGTAGCCGGTCCCAAGGGTATGGCTGTTCGCCATTTAAAGAGGTACGTGAGCTGGGTTTAAAACGTCGTGAGACAGTTTGGTCCCTATCTGCCGTGGGCGCTGGATATTTGAAGGGGGCTGCTCCTAGTACGAGAGGACCGGAGTGGACGAACCTCTGGTGTACCGGTTGTCACGCCAGTGGCATCGCCGGGTAGCTATGTTCGGAAGAGATAACCGCTGAAAGCATCTAAGCGGGAAACTCGCCTTAAGATGAGATATCCCCGGGGCTTCGAGCCCCTTGAAGGGTCGTTCAAGACCAGGACGTTGATAGGTCAGGTGTGGAAGCGCAGTAATGCGTTAAGCTAACTGATACTAATTGCCCGTAAGGCTTGATCCTATAACAGGTGTGTGTCGGCAGCCGTGAGTGCTTCAGCACTTATGGATGCCCCACCCTGCGCCACGCGCAGGGTCTTATGCAGACCACACACAGGTTGAGATCAGTGTTGTGCCAGAAACAACACAACCCCCGAATCTCCCTCTGGTGAGCATCACCAGAAACTACTTCTTCCAGATTGGTTGTGCCGCCCCCCAGGGCGACACGACAACAAGTCATGCCTGATGACCATAGCGAGTCGGTCCCACCCCTTCCCATCCCGAACAGGACCGTGAAACGACTCCACGCCGATGATAGTGCGGATTCCCGTGTGAAAGTAGGTAATCGTCAGGCTCCCTAGCAGCAACAGAAACCCCACCCCATCAAGGTGGGGTTTCTGCGTTTACAGCGGCGTTGGGCTCACTATATAAGTGAGAGCTATGAGTTCGGAACGGTCGAGCAAGCCTTGACAACAAGCGGTTGTTCCCTCATAATCATCAGTTCTCTGCGGAGGGGTGCCCGAGTGGCTAAAGGGGGCAGACTGTAAATCTGTTGGCTTACGCCTACGTTGGTTCGAATCCAACCTCCTCCACCAGAATGCAAGCTGTAGCAGTAGTTGGGAATCCATGAATCCTTGCGGGTGTAGCTCAATGGTAGAGCAGAAGCCTTCCAAGCTTACGACGAGGGTTCGATTCCCTTCACCCGCTCCAGTAACAAAGAAGTAGCGCCCATGTGGCTCAGTGGTAGAGCACTCCCTTGGTAAGGGAGAGGTCGGCAGTTCGATCCTGCCCATGGGCACCAGAAGTACTCGGTGATTGTTTGCGCGCGGCGCAACGTACGGATAAATCCTCTTAGGAGTCGAAAATGGCCAAGGGTAAGTTTGAGCGGACCAAGCCGCACGTGAACGTCGGCACGATCGGTCACGTTGACCACGGCAAGACCACGCTGACGGCAGCGATCACGACGGTGCTGACCAAGAAGTTTGGCGGCGAAGCGAAGGCATACGACCAGATCGATGCGGCGCCGGAAGAAAAGGCACGTGGTATCACGATCAACACGGCACACGTCGAGTACGAAACGGCTAACCGCCACTACGCACACGTCGACTGCCCGGGCCACGCTGACTATGTGAAGAACATGATCACGGGCGCAGCGCAGATGGACGGCGCGATCCTGGTGTGTTCGGCTGCAGACGGCCCGATGCCGCAAACGCGTGAGCACATCCTGCTGGCGCGTCAGGTTGGCGTTCCGTACATCATCGTGTTCCTGAACAAGTGCGACATGGTGGACGATGCTGAGCTGCTGGAACTCGTCGAGATGGAAGTTCGCGAACTTCTGTCGAAGTACGACTTCCCGGGCGACGACACGCCGATCATCAAGGGTTCGGCCAAGCTGGCGCTGGAAGGCGACACGGGCGAGCTGGGCGAAGTGGCGATCATGAACCTGGCCGACGCGCTGGACACGTACATCCCGACGCCGGAGCGCGCAGTTGACGGTGCGTTCCTGATGCCGGTGGAAGACGTGTTCTCGATCTCGGGTCGCGGCACGGTGGTGACGGGTCGCGTTGAGCGCGGCGTGGTGAAGGTCGGCGAAGAAATCGAAATCGTCGGTATCAAGCCGACGGTGAAGACGACGTGCACGGGCGTGGAAATGTTCCGCAAGCTGCTCGACCAGGGTCAGGCAGGCGACAACGTGGGTATCCTGCTGCGCGGCACGAAGCGTGAAGACGTGGAGCGTGGCCAGGTTCTGGCGAAGCCGGGTTCGATCAACCCGCACACGCACTTCACGGCTGAAGTGTACGTGCTGAGCAAGGACGAAGGTGGCCGTCACACGCCGTTCTTCAACAACTATCGTCCGCAGTTCTACTTCCGTACGACGGACGTGACGGGCTCGATCGAGTTGCCGAAGGACAAGGAAATGGTCATGCCGGGCGACAACGTGTCGATCACGGTGAAGCTGATCAACCCGATCGCGATGGAAGAAGGTCTGCGCTTCGCAATTCGCGAAGGTGGCCGTACGGTCGGCGCTGGTGTGGTTGCCAAGATCCTCGAGTAACGCCAGATAGTTCTCGTTGATCGGTAGTTACGGGGTTGGCGGTGTCGTCAACCCCAAAATGGTTTAGGGGTATAGCTCAACTGGCAGAGCGTCGGTCTCCAAAACCGAAGGTTGGGGGTTCGATTCCCTCTGCCCCTGCCAACTCTCGCGCCGTATGTGGCGCTTCGTTAAGGTGTTATGGCGAATCCTTCCGTCGAAACTGTAAATACATCCGGCGACAAGCTGATGCTCGTCGCGGGCGTATTGTTGGTCTTGGCCGGGTTCGTGGGGTTCTTCTGGCTCAGCGGCCAGGAATGGTACGTCCGCGGAGCCGCCTTGGCTGTTGGCGCTATCGCGGGTGTTGCAGTCGGTCTTCTCTCCGCGCCTGGCAAGGGTTTCATCGCTTTCGCCAAAGACTCGTACAAAGAAGTTCGTAAGGTTGTCTGGCCGACTCGTAAAGAGGCCACCCAGACAACGCTCGTAGTGTTTGGCTTCGTGTTCGTGATGGCGATCTTTCTTTGGATTAGCGATAAATCCATCGAATGGGCGATTTTCTCGGTGATTCTGGGTTGGAAATGATATGAGCGATACTCCGGCATCCCCGAGCGGCAAACGTTGGTACGTGGTGCACGCCTACTCCGGCATGGAGAAGAGCGTGCAACGTGCGCTTCAGGAGCGCATCGAACGTGCTGGCATGCAAGACCAATTTGGTCAAATCCTCGTTCCGACTGAAGAAGTGGTCGAGGTGAAAGGCGGTCACAAATCAGTGACCGAGCGTCGTTTCTTCCCGGGCTATGTGCTCGTAGAAATGGAAATGACAGACGAGACATGGCACCTCGTGAAAAACACGGCAAAGGTGACGGGTTTCGTGGGCGGTGCGCGTAATCGTCCTAGCCCGATTTCCCCGCGGGAAGTCGAGAAGATCATGTCGCAAATGCAGGAAGGCGTGGAGAAACCGCGTCCGAAGACCCTGTTCGAAGTGGGCGAGATGGTGCGCGTGAAGGACGGTCCGTTCACGGATTTCAACGGCAGCGTCGAAGAAGTGAACTACGAAAAGTCGCGCGTCCGTGTTTCCGTTACAATTTTCGGCCGCGCAACGCCGGTCGAGCTGGAATTCGGCCAAGTCGAAAAATTGTAATCCAGAATTCTACGGGACGCACCATTCGGTGCGTCCCGTATTTCGCGCTTACGGTCCGCGTAATGGCCGTTGAGGAGCGTAAGTAGTCTGTTTTTCGGCGAACGCGCGCTACTACTCACTGAATGTCCATCTGTACCACGGTGGCGTTCCTAAGAGGTTTTCAAAATGGCAAAGAAAATCATCGGCTTTATCAAGCTGCAGATTCCTGCAGGTAAAGCCAACCCGTCGCCGCCGGTCGGTCCGGCACTGGGCCAACGCGGCCTGAACATCATGGAGTTCTGCAAGGCGTTTAACGCGCAGACTCAAGCAATGGAGCCGGGTCTGCCGATTCCGGTCGTGATCACCGCGTTCGCGGACAAGAGCTTCACGTTCGTTCTGAAGACGCCGCCGGCTACGGTTCTGATTAAGAAGGCAGCGAAGATCGACAAGGGTTCGGCCAAGCCGCATACCGACAAGGTCGGCAAGATCACCCGCGCTCAAGCTGAAGACATCGCCAAGACCAAGATGCCCGATCTGACGGCAGCTGATCTGGACGCAGCGGTTCGTACGATCGCTGGTAGCGCCCGCTCGATGGGCATCACCGTGGAGGGCGTGTAAATGGCTAAGCTTTCAAAGCGTCTGCAAGCATTTGCAGCCAAGGTTGATCGTCAAAAGCTGTATGCGATCGACGAAGCTCTGTCGCTCGTGAAGGAATGCGCAAGCGCGAAGTTCGACGAGTCGATCGACGTTGCAGTGCAACTCGGTATTGACGCGAAGAAGTCGGACCAAGTGGTTCGCGGTTCGGTCGTGCTGCCGGCTGGTACCGGTAAGTCGGTTCGCGTGGCAGTGTTTGCACAAGGCGAAAAGGCTGAGCAAGCTCGTGCAGCTGGCGCAGAAGTCGTCGGTATGGAAGACCTGGCTGAACAAGTCAAGGCTGGCAAGTTGGACTTCGACATCGTGATCGCTTCGCCGGACACGATGCGCGTTGTCGGTACGCTCGGCCAGATCCTCGGCCCGCGTGGCCTGATGCCGAACCCGAAGGTTGGCACGGTTACGCCGGACGTCGCGACTGCAGTCAAGAACGCCAAGGCTGGTCAGGTGCAATTCCGTGTCGACAAGGCCGGTATCATCCACGCCACGATTGGCCGTGCTTCGTTCGAGCCGACGGCTCTGCGTAGCAACCTGAACGCTCTCGTCGACGCGCTGCAAAAGGCGAAGCCGGCAACGAGCAAGGGTGTGTATCTGCGCAAGGTTGCGCTGTCGAGCACGATGGGTGTTGGCGTTCGCGTCGACCAGGCATCGCTCGCAGCACAGTAATAAATTTCATCGCCTCGATGTGAGTCGAGGCGGTTTTATGGGCTTTGGGCGGTCGCAAGATGGCAGTCTGCATCGAGCGGCCGGTTGTCAAAGACCGTTGGCGGGAACGCAGCAGGTAGGCGGTCCCTTAATGTAAAGCCAACGCAGATGGCGAACCCGAAAAGGTTTTGTAGTGATGAAGCCGGTTGAAGTCCGCAGCAATGTGGGGTTCAGGCGGTCGAAATACTCCTGACTGGTCGGACGCCGTTATTGAACGCGGTACACAAGGCGCACGCCGCGTGTATCGAATCTGGAGGTTAACCGTGCCACTTAACAAAGAAAGCAAGCAGGCCGTCGTCGCTGAGGTTGCCGCGCAAGTCGCGAAAGCCCAGACCGTGGTTCTGGCTGAGTATCGTGGAATCGCGGTTGGCGATCTGACCAAGCTGCGCGCGAAAGCGCGTGAGCAACAGGTTTACCTTCGTGTGTTGAAAAACACGCTGGCGCGTCGCGCTGTCGAAGGTACCCCGTTTGCTCCGCTGGCAGAGCAGATGACTGGTCCCCTGATCTACGGCATCTCGGAAGATGCAATTGCTGCTGCTAAGGTCGTCAACGACTTCGGCAAAACCAATGACAAGTTGATCATCAAGGCTGGTTCCTACGAAGGCAAGGTGATGGACAAGGCTGGCGTGCAAGCGCTGGCAAACATCCCGAGCCGCGAAGAACTGCTCTCCAAGCTGTTGTACGTTATGCAAGCACCTGTTTCCGGCTTTGCGCGCGCCCTGGCCGCGCTGGCAGAAAAGAAACAAGGCGAAGAAACCGCTGCGTAACGCACTTCAGTCGAGCGTGATTGATCGCTGGCTGTATCCGAATTCAATTTAGGAGTATTTCAAATGGCAATCGCAAAAGATGACATCCTCGAGGCAGTAAGCTCGATGTCGGTTCTGGAACTGAACGAGCTGGTTAAGGCGTTCGAAGAGAAGTTTGGCGTGTCGGCAGCTGCTGTTGCAGTGGCAGGCCCGGCAGGCGGCGGCGCTGCTGCTGCTGCTGAAGAGCAAACCGAATTCACGGTCAACCTGGTTGAAGTTGGCGCGAACAAGGTTTCGGTCATTAAGGCTGTTCGTGAACTGACGGGTCTCGGCCTGAAGGAAGCGAAGGACCTGGTCGACGGTGCACCGAAGCCTGTTAAGGAATCGGTACCGAAGGCTGCTGCTGAAGAAGCCAAGAAGAAGCTGGAAGAAGCCGGCGCGAAGGCTGAAATCAAGTAAGTTTCAGCGCGTTGTGCGAAGGCTGGCGGTTTTCCACCGCCGGCCTTTTTGTGCTTTGTGGGGACCACGTTTTTTGCCAATCGTTTTCGGCAGAAACTGGGCCCCAGAAGCCAAAGAAAACCGCCTTTCGGCAACATTGACCGGCGTTTCTCTTTGTCTTCTGAAGCGACTGCAGAAGGCAAGTTTGGTCGGGTAGCGGGCAACATAGGCATCCGCTGCCGTCAGCCAGCGGTTGGTAGCGGCCAACCACCAAGCTTCTAGGCTCGTTCAGGCCATCGGACGGCCATCGGGTCTCAGTCGGTGAACACTCGGGTTGTCTCATCAAGGTATCCTGCCTCGACAACAATGCCCGCCGTGATTCGGAGATCGTATGCAATATTCCTTCACCGAGAAGAAGCGCATTCGCAAGAGTTTTGCGAAGCGCCCCATCGTTCACCAAGTACCTTTCCTGCTGGCTACCCAGCTTGAATCATTCAGCACGTTTCTGCAAGCAGACACGTCGTCCACGCAACGCAAGCCGGAAGGCCTGCAGGCTGCGTTTACATCCGTTTTCCCGATCGTTTCGCACAACGGTTTTGCGCGTCTCGAGTTCGTCAGCTACATGCTGTCGCCGCCGGCATTCAACATCAAGGAATGTCAGCAGCGCGGTTTGACATACTGCTCGGCGCTGCGCGCGAAAGTGCGCCTGGTGCTGCTCGACAAGGAATCGCCGAGCAAGCCGGTCGTCAAGGAAGTGAAGGAACAGGAAGTGTACATGGGCGAAATTCCGCTCATGACGCCGACGGGTTCGTTCGTCATCAACGGCACGGAACGCGTGATCGTTTCGCAGCTGCACCGCTCGCCTGGCGTGTTCTTCGAACACGACAAGGGCAAGACGCATAGCTCGGGCAAGCTGCTGTTCTCGGCACGTATCATTCCCTACCGCGGTTCGTGGCTCGACTTCGAGTTCGATCCGAAGGACGTGCTGTACTTCCGCGTTGACCGCCGTCGCAAGATGCCGGTCACGATCCTGCTGAAGGCGATCGGCCTGACGCCGGAACAGATCCTCGCAAACTTCTTCGTGTTCGACAATTTCACGCTGATGCCGGAAGGCGCGCAGATGGAATTCGTGCCGGAGCGTCTGCGTGGTGAAGTCGCACGTTTCGACATTACGGATCGTGATGGCAACGTGATCGTCCAGAAGGACAAGCGGATCAACGCCAAGCACATTCGCGACCTCGACAACGCGAAGACGAAGTTCATCTCGGTGCCGGAAGACTATCTGCTCGGCCGCGTGCTCGCGAAGAACGTCGTTGACGGCGACACGGGTGAAGTCATCGCTAACGCGAACGACGAAATCACCGAAACCGTCCTCGAAAAGCTCCGCGAATCGAAGATCAAAGAAATCCAGACGCTCTACACGAACGATCTGGATCAAGGTCCGTATATCTCGTCGACGCTGCGTATCGACGAAACCGCGGACAAGATGGCTGCACGCATTGCGATCTACCGCATGATGCGTCCGGGCGAACCGCCGACCGAAGAAGCGGTCGAGGCGTTGTTCAACCGTCTGTTCTACAGCGAAGACGCATACGACCTGTCCAAGGTGGGTCGTATGAAGTTCAACCGCCGTGTCGGTCGCGACGAAATCGTCGGTCCGATGACGCTGCAAGACGACGACATCCTCGCAACGATCAAAATCCTGGTCGAACTGCGTAACGGCAAGGGCGAAGTGGACGACATCGACCACTTGGGCAATCGTCGTGTGCGTTGCGTCGGCGAACTGGCGGAAAACCAGTTCCGCGCAGGTCTCGTGCGTGTCGAACGTGCTGTGAAGGAACGCCTCGGCCAGGCCGAAAGCGAAAACCTGATGCCGCACGACCTGATCAACTCGAAGCCGATTTCGTCGGCGATTCGCGAGTTCTTCGGTTCGTCGCAGCTGTCGCAGTTCATGGACCAAACGAACCCGCTGTCGGAAATCACCCACAAGCGCCGTGTTTCGGCACTTGGCCCGGGCGGTTTGACGCGTGAGCGCGCCGGCTTTGAAGTCCGCGACGTGCACCCGACCCACTACGGCCGTGTGTGCCCGATTGAAACGCCGGAAGGTCCGAACATCGGCCTGATCAACTCGCTCGCACTGTACGCGCACCTGAACGAATACGGCTTCCTCGAAACGCCGTACCGCAAGGTCGTGGACAGCAAGGTGACCGATCAGATCGACTATCTGTCGGCGATCGAAGAAGGCCGTTACGTGATCGCTCAGGCGAACGCGGCGGTGGCTGCTGATGGCTCGCTGACCGACGAACTGGTGTCGTCGCGTGAAGCTGGCGAAACGTTGATGGTTACGCCGGACCGCATCCAGTACATGGACGTGGCGCCGTCGCAGATCGTCTCGGTTGCAGCTTCGCTGATTCCGTTCCTCGAGCACGATGACGCGAACCGCGCATTGATGGGTTCGAACATGCAGCGTCAGGCTGTGCCGTGTCTGCGTCCTGAAAAGGCCGTGGTCGGTACGGGTATCGAACGCACGGTGGCAGTCGACTCGGGTACGACGGTTCAGGCATTCCGCGGTGGTGTGGTCGATTACGTCGACGCAGGCCGTATGGTGATCCGCGTGAACGACGATGAAGCCGTTGCGGGCGACGTCGGCGTGGACATCTACAACCTGATCAAGTACACGCGTTCGAACCAGAACACGAACATCAACCAGCGCCCGATCGTGAAGGTCGGCGATATCGTGTCGCGTGGCGACGTGCTGGCTGATGGTGCATCGACCGACCTCGGCGAACTGGCTCTCGGCCAGAACATGCTGGTCGCGTTCATGCCGTGGAACGGCTACAACTTCGAAGATTCGATCTTGATCTCGGAGAAGGTGGTTGCTGACGACCGTTACACGTCGATCCACATCGAAGAACTGAACGTCGTAGCTCGCGATACGAAGCTTGGACCGGAAGAAATCACGCGCGACATCTCGAACCTGGCTGAAGTGCAACTCGGCCGTCTCGATGAGTCGGGCATCGTCTACATCGGCGCTGAAGTCGAAGCAGGCGACGTGCTGGTCGGTAAGGTGACGCCGAAGGGCGAAACCCAGCTGACGCCGGAAGAAAAGCTGCTGCGCGCGATCTTCGGTGAAAAGGCTTCGGACGTGAAGGACACGTCGCTGCGCGTGCCGTCGGGCATGAGCGGCACGGTCATCGACGTGCAAGTGTTCACGCGTGAAGGTATTCAGCGCGACAAGCGTGCGCAACAGATCATCGACGATGAACTGAAGCGTTATCGCCTCGACCTGAACGACCAGCTGCGTATCGTGGAAGGCGATGCATTCCAGCGTCTCGCTCGTATGCTGACCGGCAAGGTCGCAAACGGTGGTCCGAAGAAGCTCGCGAAGGGTACGAAGATCGAACAGGCTTACCTGGAAGATCTCGACCACTACCACTGGTTCGACATCCGCCTCGCGGACGAAGAAGCAGCGGCACAGCTCGAAGCTATCAAGGACTCGATCGAACAGAAGCGTCACCAGTTCGATCTGGCGTTCGAAGAAAAGCGCAAGAAGCTCACGCAAGGCGACGAACTGCCGCCGGGTGTGCTGAAGATGGTCAAGGTGTATCTGGCTGTTAAGCGTCGTCTGCAGCCTGGCGACAAGATGGCCGGCCGTCACGGTAACAAGGGTGTGGTGTCGAAGATCGTTCCGATCGAAGACATGCCGTACATGGCCGATGGCCGTCCTGCTGACGTCGTGCTCAATCCGCTCGGCGTGCCGTCGCGGATGAACGTGGGTCAGGTTCTCGAAGTGCATCTGGGTTGGGCCGCGAAGGGTCTCGGCTGGCGTATTGCAGAAATGCTGCAACGTCAGGCGAAGATCGCTGAACTGCGCGAATTCCTGACCAAGATCTACAACGAGTCGGGCCGCGCTGAAGAGCTGGACAGCTTCACGGACGACGAAATCGTCGAACTGGCGAAGAACCTGCGCGAAGGCGTTCCGTTTGCCACGCCGGTGTTCGACGGTGCGACGGAAGAAGAAATGTCGCGCGCACTGGATCTGGCATTCCCGGACGACATCGCGAAGAACCTCGGCATGACGCCGTCGAAGAACCAGGTACGTCTGTATGACGGCCGCACGGGTGAGATGTTCGAACGTACGGTGACTGTCGGCTACATGCACTACCTGAAGCTGCACCACTTGGTCGACGACAAGATGCACGCGCGTTCCACGGGCCCGTACTCGCTCGTAACGCAGCAGCCGTTGGGCGGTAAGGCGCAGTTTGGTGGCCAGCGTTTCGGTGAAATGGAAGTGTGGGCGCTCGAAGCGTACGGCGCATCGTACGTGTTGCAAGAAATGCTGACGGTGAAGTCGGATGACGTGGCGGGCCGGACCAAGGTGTATGAGAACCTGGTCAAGGGTGATCACGTGATCGACGCCGGCATGCCGGAATCCTTCAACGTGTTGGTGAAGGAAATCCGCTCGCTCGGTATCGATATCGACCTCGACCGCAACTAATCGGACTACGGAGAGAAAGCAATGAAAGCTCTGCTCGATCTATTCAAGCAAGTCCAACAGCCTGAAGTTTTTGACGCGATCAAGATCGGTCTGGCCTCGCCAGACAAGATCCGTTCGTGGTCGTTCGGTGAAGTCAAGAAGCCGGAAACCATCAACTACCGGACGTTCAAGCCGGAACGCGATGGTTTGTTCTGCGCGAAGATCTTCGGGCCGATCAAAGACTACGAATGCCTTTGCGGTAAGTACAAGCGCCTGAAGCATCGTGGCGTGATCTGTGAAAAGTGCGGCGTCGAAGTGACGCTCGCGAAGGTGCGTCGCGAACGGATGGGCCACATTGAACTGGCCTCGCCGGTCGCTCACATCTGGTTCCTGAAGTCGCTGCCGTCGCGTCTGGGCATGGTGCTCGACATGACGCTGCGCGACATCGAGCGCGTGCTGTACTTCGAAGCATACGTGGTGATCGATCCGGGCATGACGCCGCTGAAAGCGCGGCAGATCATGACCGAAGAGGATTACTACAACAAGGTCGAAGAGTACGGTGACGAATTCCGTGCCGAAATGGGCGCGGAAGGCGTTCGCGAACTGCTGCGCGCGATTAACATCGACGAGCAGGTCGAGATGTTGCGCACCGAACTCAAGAACACGGGTTCGGAAGCGAAGATCAAGAAGTATGCGAAGCGCCTGAAGGTGCTCGAGGCTTTCCAGCGTTCGGGCATCAAGCCTGACTGGATGGTGCTCGAAGTGCTGCCGGTGCTGCCGCCGGAACTGCGTCCGCTGGTGCCGCTGGACGGTGGCCGCTTCGCGACGTCGGACCTGAACGACCTGTATCGCCGCGTGATCAACCGTAACAACCGGTTGAAGCGTCTGCTCGAACTGAAGGCGCCTGAAATCATCGTCCGCAACGAAAAGCGGATGCTGCAGGAAGCCGTCGATTCGCTGCTCGACAACGGTCGTCGCGGTAAGGCAATGACTGGCGCGAACAAGCGTCCGCTGAAGTCGCTCGCTGACATGATCAAGGGTAAGGGCGGTCGTTTCCGTCAGAACTTGCTCGGTAAGCGCGTTGACTACTCGGGCCGTTCGGTGATCGTGGTCGGCCCGACGCTCAAGCTGCATCAGTGCGGTTTGCCGAAGCTGATGGCGCTCGAACTGTTCAAGCCGTTCATCTTCAACAAGCTCGAAGTGATGGGTGTCGCTACCACCATCAAGGCTGCGAAGAAGGAAGTCGAGAACCAGACGCCGGTGGTGTGGGACATTCTCGAAGAAGTCATTCGCGAACATCCGGTCATGCTGAACCGTGCGCCGACGCTGCACCGTCTTGGCATTCAGGCTTTCGAGCCGGTGCTGATCGAAGGTAAGGCTATCCAGCTGCACCCGCTCGTTTGCGCGGCGTTCAACGCCGACTTCGACGGTGACCAGATGGCTGTGCACGTGCCGCTGTCGCTCGAAGCGCAGATGGAAGCACGTACGCTGATGCTGGCGTCGAACAACATCCTGTTCCCGGCCAACGGCGATCCGTCGATCGTGCCGTCGCAGGATATCGTGCTCGGCCTGTACTACGCGACGCGTGAAGCAGTGAACGCCAAGGGCGAAGGCCTGACGTTCACCGGCGTGTCGGAAGCACTGCGTGCTTACGAGAACAAGGAAGTCGAGCTGGCCTCGCGCGTCAACGTGCGGATCACGGAAATGGTCCACAACGAAGACAAGTCGGAAGGCGCGCCGGCATTCGTGCCGAAGATCTCGCTGTACGCGACGACCGTCGGCCGCGCAATCCTGTCGGAAATTCTTCCGCCGGGCCTGCCGTTCTCGGTGCTGAACAAGCCGCTGAAGAAGAAGGAAATCTCGCGACTCATCAACACCGCATTCCGCAAGTGCGGTCTGCGTGAAACGGTGATTTTCGCCGACCAGTTGATGCAGTCGGGCTTCCGTCTGGCAACGCGCGCCGGTATCTCGATCTGCGTCGACGACATGCTCGTGCCGCCGCAGAAAGAACAGATCGTCGGCGATGCAGCGAAGAAGGTGAAGGAATACGACCGTCAGTACATGTCGGGTCTCGTCACGTCGCAAGAGCGCTACAACAACGTGGTCGACATCTGGTCGGCAACGTCGGAAGCGGTCGGCAAGGCGATGATGGAACAGCTGTCGACGGAACCGGTGGTCGATCGCGACGGCAACGAAACGCGTCAGGAATCGTTCAACTCCATCTACATGATGGCGGACTCGGGTGCTCGTGGTTCCGCAGTTCAGATTCGTCAGCTGGCCGGTATGCGTGGCCTGATGGCGAAGCCGGACGGCTCGATCATTGAGACGCCGATTACGGCGAACTTCCGTGAAGGCCTGAACGTGTTGCAGTACTTCATCTCGACCCACGGTGCACGTAAGGGTCTGGCTGATACGGCACTGAAGACGGCAAACTCGGGTTACCTGACGCGTCGTCTGGTCGACGTGACGCAGGATCTGGTGGTGGTCGAGGACGATTGCGGTACGTCCAACGGCGTTGCCATGAAGGCGTTGGTCGAAGGCGGTGAAGTCGTCGAAGCGCTGCGTGACCGTATCCTCGGTCGCGTGACGGTGGCTGACGTCGTCAATCCGGAATCGCAGGAAACGCTGTACGAAACGGGCACCTTGCTCGACGAAGACGCGGTCGAAGAAATCGAACGCCTCGGCATCGACGAAGTGCGCGTGCGTACGCCGTTGACTTGCGAAACGCGTTACGGTCTGTGCGCAGCCTGCTATGGCCGCGACCTGGGTCGTGGCTCGTCGGTCAACGTCGGCGAAGCAGTTGGCGTGATCGCTGCTCAGTCGATCGGTGAACCGGGCACGCAGCTCACGATGCGTACGTTCCACATCGGTGGTGCGGCATCGCGTGCAGCAGTGGCTTCGTCGGTTGAAGCCAAGTCGAACGGTACGGTTCGTTTCACGGCGACCATGCGTTACGTCACCAACGCGAAGGGCGAGCAGATCGTCATCTCGCGTTCGGGCGAAGCGATGATCACCGACGACCACGGCCGCGAGCGTGAACGTCACAAGGTGCCGTACGGCGCGACGCTGTTGCAACTGGACGGCGCGCAGATCAAGGCCGGCACGCAACTGGCGACGTGGGATCCGATGACGCGTCCGATCATCACCGAGTACGGTGGTACGGTGAAGTTCGAAAACGTCGAAGAAGGCGTGACGGTTGCCAAGCAGATCGACGATGTGACGGGTCTCTCGACGCTGGTCGTGATCGACGTGAAGCGCCGCGGTTCGCAAGCGTCGAAGACGGTGCGCCCGCAGGTCAAGCTGCTCGACGCGAACGGCGAAGAAGTCAAGATCCCGAACACCGAGCACTCGGTGCAGATCGGCTTCCAGGTCGGCGCTCTGATCACCGTGAAGGACGGTCAGCAAGTGCAGGTTGGTGAAGTGCTGGCACGTATCCCGGTTGAATCGCAAAAGACTCGCGACATTACCGGTGGTCTGCCGCGCGTGGCCGAACTGTTCGAAGCGCGCTCGCCGAAGGACGCCGGTATTCTGGCGGAAGTCACGGGCACGACGTCGTTCGGTAAGGACACAAAGGGCAAGCAGCGTCTCGTTATCACGGACCTCGAAGGCAATCAGCACGAGTTCCTGATCGCGAAGGAAAAGCAGGTTCTGGTGCACGATGGTCAGGTCGTCAACAAGGGCGAAATGATTGTCGACGGGCCGGCTGATCCGCACGACATTCTGCGTTTGCAGGGCGTCGAAGCGCTGGCGCGCTACATCGTTGACGAAGTGCAGGACGTGTATCGTCTGCAGGGCGTGAAGATCAATGACAAGCACATTGAAGTGATCGTCCGTCAGATGCTGCGCCGCGTGCAGATCGTCGATAACGGTGACACGCGCTTCATCATGGGCGAACAGGTCGAGCGCTCGGATATGCTCGACGAAAACGACCGGATGGCTGCGGAAGGCAAGATCCCGGCAACCTACGACAACGTGCTGCTCGGTATTACGAAGGCATCGCTGTCGACCGATTCGTTCATCTCCGCAGCGTCGTTCCAGGAAACGACCCGCGTGCTGACCGAAGCGGCGATCATGGGCAAGCGCGACGATCTGCGCGGGCTGAAGGAAAACGTGATCGTTGGTCGTCTGATTCCGGCAGGTACGGGTCTCGCGTTCCACAAGGCACGCAAGAGCAAGGAACTGTCCGACCGCGAGCGTTTCGACCAGATCGCAGCGGAAGAGTCGTTCGAATTCGGTACCCCGGAAACTCCGGCCGCCGAACAGCAGCACTCAGGCGAGTAAGTCCCGGCGGCGCAAGCCGCTTGGGCTCACCAGCCAGCGAAGCCGCTCAGTTTCGACTGAGCGGTTTTTTTTTTGTCGATAGGAGTTGGTGCTTTAGCACTTACTCCTGTCCGACGCACCGCGGTCGCTTCTTTTTCATGCGCTTCGTGATGGTTTCGTTGGCCGAATGGCTAACGTTGCATCTAAGCGCGGGCGCAGCACGAATGCGTTGGTAAAATTCGTGTCACCGGCATCACGCTGCTTCTCTCCAATTCATGTCCCGTTCGCTCGAAATCCTCAACGAAGTCTTTGGTTACCCCGCGTTCAGAGGGCAGCAGGGCGAAATTGTCGAACACGTCGCCGGCGGCGGCGATTGTCTCGTGCTGATGCCAACGGGCGGCGGCAAGTCGTTGTGCTATCAGATTCCGTCGCTGGTGCGGCGCGAAGCGGGCTGCGGAGCAGGGATCGTCGTATCCCCGTTGATCGCATTGATGCAGGACCAGGTCGCCGCGCTGAAGGAAGTGGGCGTTAGGGCCGCGTATCTGAATTCAACACTGTCAAGCGCCGAGGCGATGGCCACTGAGCGTGCGCTGCGTGAAGGCGAAATCGATCTGCTGTACGTGGCGCCAGAACGGTTGATGACGCCCCGTTTCCAGGAGTTGCTTGAGCGCACGCGTATCGGGTTGTTCGCTATCGACGAAGCGCATTGCGTGTCGCAATGGGGGCACGATTTCCGTCCTGAATACATTCAGCTGTCGGTGCTGCACGAGCGTTTCCCGAATGTGCCGCGCATCGCACTCACCGCGACGGCCGACGCGATCACGCGCGACGAAATCATCCACCGTCTGGCGCTCGATGACGCGCGTGTCTTTGTCTCCAGCTTCGATCGCCCGAACATTCGCTACCGCATCGTCGAAAAGGACAATGCGCGCACGCAATTGCTCGACTTCATTCGTGCTGAGCACTCGAAACCGGACGGTACGACCGACGCCGGCGTTGTCTACTGCCTGTCGCGACGCAAGGTCGAAGAAACGGCGGAGTGGCTGAAAGAGAAGGGGATGCGCGCGTTGCCTTACCACGCTGGCATGGAGTTCGAAATCCGCCAGAAGCATCAGGAGATGTTTCAGCGCGAGGAAGGCATCGTCATGTGCGCGACGATTGCCTTCGGCATGGGCATCGACAAACCGGACGTGCGCTTCGTGGCTCACCTCGATTTGCCGAAGAGTGTCGAAGGCTACTACCAGGAAACTGGCCGTGCTGGCCGTGACGGCATGCCGGCGAACGCCTGGATGGCGTACGGTCTGGGCGACGTCGTGCAGCAGCGCAAGATGATCGACGAGTCCGACGCCGACGACGCGCATAAGCGCGTGCAGACTGGCAAGCTCGATGCACTGCTCGGGCTGTGCGAAGCGGCGACCTGCCGCCGGGTGCGGTTGCTCGCGTACTTTGGCGAATCGAGCAAGCCGTGCGGCAACTGCGACAATTGTATTGAGCCGCCCGACACATGGGACGCGACACGCGAAGCGCAGATGGCGCTGTCATGTGTCTTCCGGGCGCAGCGAGCAAGTGGATTTCACTTTGGCGCCGGCCACCTGATCGACATTCTGCGCGGCAATCGCAGCGAAAAGATCATGCAGCGCGGCCACGAGAGGCTGACCACTTTCGGCATCGGCGCCGCGCTCGGTGAACCGGAGTGGCGGGCGATCTTTCGCCAGCTCGTCGCCTTTGGCTACCTCACCGTCGATCATGAGGGTTTCGGCTCACTGGTACTGACCGAGGCTGCCAAAGCGGTGTTGAAGAGCGAGCAGAACGTGACGATGCGCCGTTACGTGAAGCCGACGCGTACCCGCCAGTCATCCGGACGCACTAGCGAGCGCGCTGACCCGACGATCGGCATGGGTCCGCGCGAGCGCGCCCGCTGGGAACGCCTACGCGCCTGGCGCACGGAGACGGCGAAAAGCGATGGCGTACCGGCCTATGTCATCTTCCACGACGCCACACTGGCCGAAATTGCCCGCAACGGCCCCGATTCCATCGAGGATTTGCGCGGTATTCCAGGCATGGGCGCCCGCAAACTTGACCGTTTCGGCGACGAATTGCTGGAAGTCGTGTCCGCCGACTGAGCGTCGGCGGGCACAGTTCGAGGTCGACAGGCGTGCGAAACATCGCAACCTGTTGACTCCCTTAGCATTTTCGGAATATTATGCTAGGTTCCGGTTCTTGGAATGCCTGTGTGCGAAGTCAATTCGTGCGCTGACACCTTGGTCCGGAAGTTCGATGCGCAATCGTTTCTGCTTTGCCCGGAAACAGATGCGTCGATTTTGTTCAATTTCAGGAATAAACAATGCCAACCATCAATCAACTGGTTCGCAAAGGCCGCGCGTCGGAAACGACGAAGAGCAAGAGCCCGGCTTTGCAGGACTGCCCCCAGCGTCGCGGCGTGTGCACCCGTGTGTACACCACGACGCCGAAGAAGCCTAACTCGGCACTCCGTAAGGTTGCCAAGGTTCGCCTGACGAACGGCTTCGAAGTTATTTCGTACATCGGTGGCGAAGGCCACAACCTGCAGGAACACTCGGTCGTGCTGATTCGCGGCGGCCGTGTTAAGGACTTGCCGGGTGTGCGTTACCACATGGTTCGCGGCTCGCTGGATACCCAGGGCGTCAAGGATCGTAAGCAGGCTCGCTCGAAGTACGGTGCGAAGCGTGCCAAGGCTGGCAAGTAATTAGCCGGTCTGTGTAGTTTCAGGTCGCCTGCAAAGGCGGTAATAGCGGTGGTGCCGGAATCGCCGGTGCTGTCGAGTAAGTGGTCACCCGACCAGGCTGGTAAGTCGTCAGAGATGAATCGGGTTAGTTGGTGGCCGCGGGGCTAAAAATAGCTCCAACTGAAAAAGTAAAGGAAGAAACATGCCGCGTCGTCGCGAAGTCCCCAAGCGGGAAGTGTTGCCGGATCCGAAATTCGGTAACGTAGATGTTGCAAAGTTCATGAACGTGCTGATGCTCTCCGGCAAGAAGTCGGTTGCTGAGCGTATCGTGTACGGCGCTTTCGAACAGATCCAGACCAAGGGTGGCAAGGACCCGCTGGAAGTGTTCACGGTAGCGCTCAACAACGTCAAGCCGGTGGTTGAAGTTAAGAGCCGCCGCGTTGGTGGTGCGAACTATCAGGTTCCGGTCGAAGTGCGTCCGTCGCGTCGTATGGCATTGGCGATGCGTTGGTTGCGTGAAGCCGCGAAGAAGCGCAGCGAGAAGTCGATGGCCCTGCGTCTGGCAGGTGAACTCTCCGAAGCGGCTGAAGGCCGTGGCGGCGCGATGAAGAAGCGCGACGAAGTTCACCGGATGGCAGAAGCCAACAAGGCGTTCTCGCACTTCCGTTTCTAAGCTTCCCGAACCCGGGTTTAGCAGAAAAAGCGGAAAGAAATTCCGGGCGGGTGCGCTTACAAAGCGCCTCGCCCGTTTGTGTTACAGCGCGATGGGTATTTTCTCGCATCGCGTCATCCCAATAGAGGATCAAAGTGGCTCGCAAGACACCTATCGAGCGCTACCGTAACATCGGTATTAGCGCTCACATCGACGCCGGCAAAACGACGACGACCGAGCGCATCCTGTTCTATACCGGCGTGAACCACAAGATTGGTGAAGTTCACGACGGCGCTGCCACCATGGACTGGATGGAGCAGGAGCAGGAACGCGGCATCACGATCACGTCCGCTGCTACCACGGCATTCTGGAAAGGCATGGCCGGCGACCGCGCTGAGCACCGCATCAACATCATCGACACCCCGGGCCACGTTGACTTCACGATTGAAGTTGAGCGCTCGATGCGTGTGCTCGACGGTGCATGCATGGTGTACTGCGCAGTGGGCGGCGTGCAGCCGCAGTCGGAAACTGTGTGGCGTCAGGCTAACAAGTACAAGGTTCCCCGTCTCGCGTTCATCAACAAGATGGACCGTACCGGCGCGAACTTCTTCAAGGTCTACGACCAGCTCAAGCTGCGTCTGAAGGCGAACCCGGTTCCGGTCGTAGTGCCTATCGGCGCTGAAGAGTCGTTCACGGGCGTGGTCGATCTGCTGAAGATGAAAGCGATCATTTGGGACGAAGCGTCCCAGGGCACGAAGTTCTCGTACGAAGAAATCCCGGCAGAACTCGTCGACACGTGCAATGAATGGCGCGAAAAGATGGTCGAAGCCGCGGCTGAATCGAGCGAAGACCTGATGAACAAGTACCTCGAAGAAGGCGAGTTGACGGAAGCCGAAATCGTGAAGGGTCTGCGCGACCGTACGATCGCTTGCGAAATCCAGCCGATGCTTTGCGGTACCGCGTTCAAGAACAAAGGCGTGCAACGCATGCTGGACGCTGTGCTCGACTTCCTGCCGTCGCCGATCGACATTCCTCCGGTTACGGGCGAACTCGAAAACGGTGAAAAGGCTGAGCGTCGCGCAGCTGACGACGAGAAGTTCTCGTCGCTCGCATTCAAGATCATGACCGACCCGTTTGTCGGCCAGCTGATCTTCTTCCGTGTGTACTCCGGCACGACGAAGTCGGGCGACACGCTGCTGAACGCGACCAAGGACAAGAAGGAGCGTCTCGGCCGTATTCTGCTGATGCACGCAAACCAGCGTGAAGAAATCAAGGAAGTGCACGCAGGCGACATCGCTGCGGCTGTTGGCCTGAAAGACGCAACCACGGGCGACACGCTGTGCGATCCGCTGCACCCGATCGTGCTCGAACGCATGATTTTCCCGGAGCCGGTGATTTCGCAGGCTGTTGAGCCGAAGACGAA
Source organism: Paraburkholderia agricolaris (assembly GCF_009455635.1). Lineage (NCBI taxonomy): Bacteria > Pseudomonadati > Pseudomonadota > Betaproteobacteria > Burkholderiales > Burkholderiaceae > Paraburkholderia > Paraburkholderia agricolaris. The sequence continues at coordinate 4,467,900 of NZ_QPER01000001.1, read as the reverse complement.
GCCGGACCAGGAAAAGATGGGTCTGGCCCTGAACCGTCTGGCTCAGGAAGATCCGTCGTTCCGCGTTCAAACGGACGAAGAATCGGGTCAAACCATTATTTCGGGCATGGGCGAGCTCCACCTGGAAATTCTGGTTGACCGGATGAAGCGTGAATTCGGCGTCGAAGCAACTGTCGGCAAGCCGCAAGTGGCGTATCGTGAAACGATCCGCGGCAAGGCGGAAGACGTCGACGGCAAGTTCGTCAAGCAGTCGGGTGGTCGCGGCCAGTACGGTCACGCGGTCATCACGCTCGAGCCGAATGAGCAGGGCAAGGGCTACGAATTCCTGGACGAAATCAAGGGCGGTGTGATTCCGCGTGAATACATTCCGGCAGTCGACAAGGGTATTCAGGAAACGCTGAAGGCTGGCGTGCTGGCAGGTTTCCCGGTCGTTGACGTGAAGGTTCACCTGACGTTCGGTTCGTACCACGACGTTGACTCGAACGAAAATGCGTTCCGCATGGCCGGTTCGATGGCGTTCAAGGAAGCAATGCGCAAGGCTCAACCGGTCATCCTCGAACCGATGATGGCTGTTGAAGTCGAAACGCCTGAAGATTACATGGGCAACGTGATGGGCGATCTGTCGGGTCGTCGCGGTATCGTTCAGGGCATGGACGACATGGTTGGCGGCGGCAAGATCGTTCGCGCCGAAGTGCCGCTGTCGGAAATGTTCGGCTACTCGACGTCGCTGCGTTCGCTGACCCAAGGTCGTGCAACGTACACGATGGAGTTCAAGCACTACTCCGAAGCACCGCGTAACGTGTCGGAAGCGATCATCAACGCCAAGTCGAAGTAATCGCGCGGCAAGTCATTCAACGATTAACTTTTTGAAAGAAGAGAAACATGGCTAAAGGTAAATTCGAACGGACCAAGCCGCACGTGAACGTCGGCACGATCGGTCACGTTGACCACGGCAAGACCACGCTGACGGCAGCGATCACGACGGTGCTGACCAAGAAGTTTGGCGGCGAAGCGAAGGCATACGACCAGATCGATGCGGCGCCGGAAGAAAAGGCACGTGGTATCACGATCAACACGGCACACGTCGAGTACGAAACGGCTAACCGCCACTACGCACACGTCGACTGCCCGGGCCACGCTGACTATGTGAAGAACATGATCACGGGCGCAGCGCAGATGGACGGCGCGATCCTGGTGTGTTCGGCTGCAGACGGCCCGATGCCGCAAACGCGTGAGCACATCCTGCTGGCGCGTCAGGTTGGCGTTCCGTACATCATCGTGTTCCTGAACAAGTGCGACATGGTGGACGATGCTGAGCTGCTGGAACTCGTCGAGATGGAAGTTCGCGAACTTCTGTCGAAGTACGACTTCCCGGGCGACGACACGCCGATCATCAAGGGTTCGGCCAAGCTGGCGCTGGAAGGCGACACGGGCGAGCTGGGCGAAGTGGCGATCATGAACCTGGCCGACGCGCTGGACACGTACATCCCGACGCCGGAGCGCGCAGTTGACGGTGCGTTCCTGATGCCGGTGGAAGACGTGTTCTCGATCTCGGGTCGCGGCACGGTGGTGACGGGTCGCGTTGAGCGCGGCGTGGTGAAGGTCGGCGAAGAAATCGAAATCGTCGGTATCAAGCCGACGGTGAAGACGACGTGCACGGGCGTGGAAATGTTCCGCAAGCTGCTCGACCAGGGTCAGGCAGGCGACAACGTGGGTATCCTGCTGCGCGGCACGAAGCGTGAAGACGTGGAGCGTGGCCAGGTTCTGGCGAAGCCGGGTTCGATCAACCCGCACACGCACTTCACGGCTGAAGTGTACGTGCTGAGCAAGGACGAAGGTGGCCGTCACACGCCGTTCTTCAACAACTATCGTCCGCAGTTCTACTTCCGTACGACGGACGTGACGGGCTCGATCGAGTTGCCGAAGGACAAGGAAATGGTCATGCCGGGCGACAACGTGTCGATCACGGTGAAGCTGATCAACCCGATCGCGATGGAAGAAGGTCTGCGCTTCGCAATTCGCGAAGGTGGCCGTACGGTCGGCGCTGGTGTGGTTGCCAAGATTCTCGAGTAAAATCGAGGGTTGACGTTGCAATAAGTGGTGCCCGGAGCCGGGCGCCAGCACCAAAGCAGGTGCCCGGCTCTACGTTCTTTTACTATCTGGCGGCGCAATACCGCCTCGCTCTTTCCAAGGAATTGTCATGCAGAACCAGAAAATCCGCATTCGCCTGAAGGCTTTCGACTATCGCCTGATCGATCAATCGGCAGCTGAAATCGTCGACACGGCAAAGCGGACTGGCGCAATCGTTCGTGGTCCGGTGCCCCTGCCGACCCGCATTCAACGTTTCGACATCCTGCGTTCGCCGCACGTCAACAAGACGTCGCGTGATCAGCTCGAAATCCGTACGCACCAACGTCTGATGGACATCGTCGACCCGACGGATAAGACCGTTGACGCACTGATGAAGCTGGACCTGCCGGCTGGCGTGGACGTGGAAATCAAGCTCCAATAAGGCTTCTAACGCTTGCCTGGCTTGCCAGGCAACGCTAAGTCATTGATTGCTTGCGGAAAACGGAAGGCCTCGCTATAATAGTGGGCTTTTCGCGCATTTGCGCAAAAAAGTCGGTGTGCTGCAGCGTGATTTCACGCCCGAAACGGCACCGGCATTTTGTAAATTAGCCCCGACCAATCGCAGTCGGGAATGGAGAAAACGATGAGCCTTGGACTCGTAGGTCGCAAGGTTGGCATGACCCGTATCTTCACGGCAGAAGGGGATTCGATTCCCGTTACCGTGCTGGACGTGTCCGACAACCGCGTGACGCAGATCAAGACTGTTGAAACCGACGGCTACACGGCCGTGCAGGTTGCATTCGGTACGCGCCGTGCATCGCGTGTGACGAAGCCGTTGGCCGGTCATCTCGCCAAAGCCGGTGTTCAAGCCGGTGAAATCCTCAAAGAATTCCAGATCGATGCTGCCAAGGCTGCCGAGTTGTCGAACGGCACCGTGGTCGGTCCCGACCTGTTCGAAGTAGGCCAGAAGGTCGACGTGCAAGGCGTGTCGATCGGTAAGGGCTACGCCGGTACCATCAAGCGTTACAACTTCGCATCCGGCCGTGCATCGCACGGTAACTCGCGCTCGCACAACGTGCCGGGTTCGATCGGTATGGCGCAGGATCCGGGTCGTGTTTTCCCGGGTAAGCGCATGACCGGTCACATGGGTGACGATACGGTAACCGTGCAAAACCTCGAAATCGCTCGTATCGACGCTGACCGCAAGCTGTTGCTGGTCAAGGGCGCCGTTCCGGGTGCGAAGGGTGGCAAGGTATTCGTTACGCCGGCCGTGAAGACGCGTGCCGTGAAAGGAGCGAAATAATGGAACTTAAGCTCCTGAATGCCAATGGTCAGGAAGGTGCGGGCGTTAGCGCGTCGGACGTAGTGTTCGGCCGCGATTACAACGAAGCCCTGATTCACCAGGTCGTGGTGGCGTATCAAGCGAATGCCCGTAGCGGTAACCGCGCGCAGAAGGACCGTGAGCAAGTCAAGCACACGACCAAGAAGCCGTGGCGCCAGAAGGGTACGGGCCGCGCCCGTGCCGGTATGTCGTCGAGCCCGTTGTGGCGCGGCGGTGGCCGGATCTTCCCGAATTCGCCGGAAGAAAACTTTTCGCACAAGGTTAACAAGAAGATGCATCGCGCAGGTCTCTGCTCGATCTTCTCGCAGCTGGCTCGCGAAGGCCGCATTTCGGTGGTCGACGAGTTGACGCTCGAAGCGCCGAAGACGAAGCTGCTGGCCGAAAAATTCAAGGCGATGGGTCTCGACTCCGTGCTGGTGATTACCGACACGGTTGACGAAAACCTGTACCTCGCGTCGCGCAACCTCGCCCATGTGGCAGTTGTCGAGCCGCGTTACGCCGACCCGCTGTCGCTGATCTACTTCAAGAAGATCCTGATCACGAAGGCTGCGGTCGCCCAGATCGAGGAGTTGCTGTCATGAGCGAGATTCGCAAGAACGATCATCGTTTGATGCAGGTCCTGCTCGCGCCGGTGATCTCCGAAAAGGCGACGCTGGTGGCCGACAAGAACGAGCAAGTTGTGTTCGAAGTCGCGCCCGATGCCACGAAGCAGGAAGTGAAAGCTGCAGTCGAGCTGCTGTTCAAGGTGGAAGTCAATTCCGTCAACGTGCTGGTCTCGAAGGGCAAAGCCAAGCGCTTTGGCCGCTTCATGGGCAAGCGCAAGGACGTGAAGAAGGCGTACGTCTGCCTGAAGCCCGGCCAGGAAATCAACTTTGAAGCGGAGGCCAAGTAATCATGGCAATCGTTAAAGTTAAGCCGACTTCGCCGGGTCGCCGTGCGATGGTCAAGGTGGTCAACAAGGATCTGCATAAGGGCAAGCCGTTCGCACCGCTGCTCGACTCGCAATCCACGACCGCCGGCCGTAACAACAACGGTCACATCACCACGCGTCATAAGGGTGGCGGTCACAAGCATCACTACCGTGTCGTCGATTTCCGTCGCAACAAGGACGGCATTCCGGCAAAGGTCGAACGTCTTGAGTACGATCCGAACCGTAGCGCGAACATCGCGCTGGTTCTGTACGCAGACGGCGAGCGCAAGTACATCATCGCTCCGAAGGGTGTGACGGTCGGTCAGCAACTGATGTCGGGTTCGGAAGCTCCGATCCGCGCAGGTAACACGCTGCCGATCCGCAACATTCCGGTCGGTACGACGATTCACTGCATCGAAATGCTGCCGGGCAAGGGCGCGCAAATGGCGCGTTCGGCTGGTACGTCGGCGATGCTGCTGGCTCGTGAAGGCATCTACGCACAGGTCCGCCTGCGTTCGGGTGAAATCCGCCGCGTTCACGTTGAATGCCGCGCGACGATTGGTGAAGTTGGCAACGAAGAGCACAGCCTCCGTCAAATCGGTAAGGCTGGCGCGAACCGCTGGCGCGGTATCCGCCCGACGGTGCGTGGCGTTGCAATGAACCCGGTCGATCACCCGCACGGTGGTGGTGAAGGCAAGACGGCTGCAGGTCGCGATCCGGTGAGCCCGTGGGGCACGCCTGCTAAGGGTTATCGCACCCGCAGCAACAAGCGCACGACGAGCATGATCGTCCAGCGCCGTCACAAGCGTTAAGGAGTAGGCAATGGCACGTTCTGTAAAAAAAGGTCCGTTCTGCGACGCCCATTTGCTGAAGAAAGTTGAGTCGGCAGCTGCTGCGCGTGATAAGAAGCCGATCAAAACCTGGTCGCGTCGTTCGACGATTCTGCCGGATTTCATCGGTTTGACGATTGCTGTGCATAACGGCCGTCAACACGTTCCGGTGTACATCTCGGAAAACATGGTCGGCCACAAGCTTGGCGAGTTCGCATTGACCCGGACGTTCAAGGGTCATGCAGCCGACAAGAAGGCTAAGAAATAAGGGGATCATGATGGAAGTGAAAGCAATTCATCGCGGTGCCCGCATCTCGGCGCAGAAAACGCGCCTTGTGGCTGACCAGATCCGCGGTTTGCCGGTCGACAAGGCGCTGAACGTTCTGACGTTCTCGCCGAAGAAGGCTGCGGGAATCGTGAAAAAGGTTGTGCTGTCGGCGATCGCGAATGCGGAGCATAACGAAGGCGCTGATATCGACGAGCTCAAGGTAACGAGCATCATGGTCGACAAGGCTGCCTCGCTCAAGCGTTTTACCGCGCGCGCTAAAGGCCGTGGTAACCGCATCGAGAAGCAATCCTGTCACATCACTGTGACGGTCGGGAATTAAGGGGTCATACGATGGGACAGAAAATTCATCCGACTGGCTTCCGTTTGGCCGTCAGCCGCAATTGGGCGTCGCGTTGGTACGCGAACAACAACAATTTCGCGGCGATGTTGCAGGAAGACATCGGTGTTCGTGAATACCTGAAGAAGAAGCTGAAAAACGCTTCGGTTGGTCGCGTCGTTATCGAGCGTCCGGCGAAAAACGCGCGCATCACGATTTATAGCTCGCGTCCGGGTGTGGTCATCGGTAAGAAGGGCGAGGATATCGAGCTGCTGAAGTCGGAACTGCAACGCCGCATGGGCGTTCCGGTCCACGTCAACATCGAAGAAATCCGTAAGCCGGAAACCGATGCGCAACTGATCGCGGATTCGATCACGCAACAACTCGAGCGCCGGATTATGTTCCGCCGTGCGATGAAGCGTGCGATGCAAAACGCAATGCGTCTGGGTGCTCAAGGCATCAAGATCATGAGCGCTGGCCGCCTGAACGGTATCGAAATCGCTCGTACGGAATGGTATCGCGAAGGTCGCGTACCGCTTCATACGCTGCGTGCTGATATCGACTACGCAACTTCGGAAGCGAAGACGACGTACGGCATCATCGGCGTGAAGGTGTGGGTCTACAAGGGCGACACGCTCGGCCGCAATGACGCACCGGTGGTTGAAGAAGTCGCCGAAGAAAAGCGTCCGCGCCGCAACGCACGTCCGGGTGGCGATCGCCGTCCGCGTCGTGATGGTGAAGGTGGTGGCCCGGCAGGTGCACGCCGTGGCGCTCCTCGTCGTGCTGGCGGTGCTGGCGGCGACGGGAAGACTGGAGAATAACGATGCTGCAACCGAAACGCAGAAAGTATCGCAAAGAGCAGAAGGGTCGTAACACCGGTATCGCTACCCGCGGCAACGCGGTGTCGTTCGGTGAGTTCGGCCTGAAGGCTATCGGTCGTGGTCGTTTGACCGCGCGCCAGATTGAAGCGGCACGTCGTGCAATGACGCGTCACATCAAGCGTGGTGGCCGCATCTGGATCCGCATTTTCCCGGACAAGCCGATCTCGCATAAGCCGGCTGAAGTACGGATGGGTAACGGTAAGGGTAACCCTGAGTACTACGTCGCAGAGATTCAACCGGGCAAGATGCTGTACGAAATGGACGGCGTAACCGAAGAGCTGGCACGCGAAGCGTTCCGTCTGGCTGCAGCTAAGCTGCCGCTCAAGACGACGTTTATCGTGCGTCAGCTCGGCGCCTAAGGAGCAAATGATGAAGGCTTCCGAACTTCACCAGAAAGATCAGGCCGCGCTCAACAAGGAGCTGTCGGACCTGTTGAAGGCGCAATTCGGCCTGCGCATGCAACTCGCGACCCAGCAGCTCACGAACACGAGCCAGCTGAAGAAGGTCCGTCGCGACATCGCACGTGTGCGGACCGTCCTGACTGAGAAGGCGAACCAGAAATGAACGATAGCGTAAAAACCTCGCTCAAGCGGACGCTGGTCGGCAAGGTCGTCAGCAACAAGATGGACAAGACGGTCACCGTGCTGGTTGAGCACCGCGTGAAGCACCCGATCTACGGCAAGTACGTTGTGCGTTCGAAGAAGTACCACGCGCACGACGATGCGAACACGTACAACGAGGGTGACCTCGTTGAAATCCAGGAAACGCGTCCGATTTCGAAGACGAAAGCTTGGGTTGTGGCTCGCCTGGTCGAGGCTGCTCGCGTCATCTGACGCCGCGAAGTTGTAGAAGTAGTTGAAATCGCAGTAAGTTTCGCTTGCAAGACCGAGATTATTTGTTATAATCTCGGTCTTCCCTCTTTTATGGGAGCCCCGTCGCGGGCGAAGTTGGTGGGGGAAGCGGTTCAGGCGCCAGTCTGTTCCGAAGGATTCACCGGATTGCGATGGCGGGTTTCGTTTGCCGTCGCTGCTGTTCATACCCAAGCAGCCGATTGGCTGACGGGACCAAGACTGACCGGGTACGCCATGGTGGTGTGACCGGATTAAGTTGGGATAGATAAACCATGATCCAGACCGAAACTCGGCTTGAAGTGGCCGACAACACCGGTGCGCGTGAAGTCATGTGCATCAAGGTTCTCGGCGGCTCGAAGCGTCGTTATGCCAGCATTGGCGACATCATCAAGGTGACCGTCAAAGAAGCAACGCCGCGCGGGCGCGTGAAGAAAGGCGAAATTTACAACGCCGTGGTGGTTCGCACCGCCAAGGGCGTACGTCGTCAAGACGGCTCGCTGATCAAGTTCGACGGCAATGCAGCAGTGCTGTTGAATGCCAAGCTCGAACCTATTGGCACCCGTATTTTCGGGCCTGTTACGCGCGAGTTGCGCAGCGAACGATTCATGAAGATCGTTTCGCTGGCACCTGAAGTGCTGTAAGGAGTCGCGATGAACAAGATTCGCAAAGGTGACGAGGTTATCGTCATCACCGGCAAAGATAAAGGCAAGCGCGGCGTCGTGCTGTCCGTTGGCGAAGACAAAGTAATTGTCGAGGGCATCAACCTCGTCAAGAAGCACGTCAAGCCGAACCCGATGAAGGGTACGACGGGTGGCGTGGAAGCCAAGACGATGCCGCTGCAAATTTCGAACGTCGCATTGGTCGACGCGAATGGCAAGGCGTCGCGTGTAGGCATCAAGGTCGAGGGAGACAAGAAAGTCCGTTTCCTTAAGACGACCGGTGCCGTGCTGAGCGCCTGACGCTGCGGAGTAAAAAAATGGCTCGTTTGCAAGAGTTTTACAAAGAGAAGGTTGTACCCGGCCTCATCGAGAAGTTCGGTTACAAGTCCGTGATGGAAGTGCCGCGCATCACCAAGATCACCCTGAACATGGGCCTTGGCGAAGCGGTTGCTGACAAGAAGATCATCGAGAACGCCGTTGGCGACCTGACGAAGATCGCAGGCCAGAAGCCGGTGATCACGAAGGCACGCAAGGCAATCGCTGGCTTCAAGATCCGTCAGGGCTATCCGATCGGTGCAATGGTCACGTTGCGTGGTCAGGCAATGTACGAATTTCTGGACCGTTTCGTGACGGTTGCGCTCCCCCGTGTGCGCGACTTCCGTGGCGTGTCGGGTCGTGCGTTCGATGGTCGCGGCAACTACAACATCGGTGTGAAAGAGCAGATCATTTTCCCCGAAATCGACTACGACAAGATCGACGCACTGCGTGGGCTGAACATCAGCATCACGACAACTGCGAAGACCGACGACGAAGCAAAGGCTCTGCTCGCCAGCTTCAAGTTCCCGTTCAGAAACTGAGGTTACCGTGGCTAAACTGGCACTGATCGAACGTGAAAAGAAGCGTGCTCGCCTGGCCGCTAAGTACGCTCCCAAGCGTGCTGAGCTGAAAGCGATCATCGGCGATATGAGCAAGTCGGACGAAGAGCATTACGCAGCACGTCTGGAACTGCAACAACTGCCGCGCAACTCTAACCCGACCCGTAAGCGCAATCGTTGTGCAATTACCGGTCGCCCACGTGGCACGTTCCGTAAATTCGGGCTGGCGCGTAACAAGATTCGCGAAATCGCGTTCCGCGGCGAGATCCCTGGCCTGACCAAGGCGAGCTGGTAATAGGAGAAACGTAAATGAGCATGAGTGATCCTATCGCCGATATGCTGACTCGCATCCGCAATGCGCAGATGGTTGAGAAAGTTTCGGTGACAATGCCCTCGTCGAAAGTCAAGGTTGCGATTGCGCAGGTCCTGAAGGACGAAGGCTATATCGATGATTTCGCAGTGAAGTCCGAAGGTGCGAAGTCTGAATTGAACATCGTGTTGAAGTACTACGCTGGCCGTCCGGTGATCGAGCGCATTGAACGCGTTTCGAAGCCTGGTCTGCGTGTGTACCGCGGCCGTAACGACATCCCCGTGGTCATGAATGGCCTCGGCGTGGCAATCGTGTCGACGCCGAAGGGCGTGATGACGGACCGCAAGGCGCGTGCAACGGGCGTTGGCGGCGAAGTCATCTGCTACGTCGCTTAAGGCCGAAAGGAGAGAAACATGTCTCGAGTAGGTAAAAGCCCGATCGCGCTGCAAGGCGCAGAAGTGGCCCTGAGCGACGAACGCATTACCGTCAAGGGCCCGCTGGGTACGATTTCGCAGGCTGCAAACAGCCTCGTGAAGGTGGTGAACGACAACGGCACGCTGAAGTTCGAGCCGGTGGACGAAAGCCGCGAAGCGAATGCGATGTCGGGCACGATGCGCGCACTGGTTGCGAACATGGTGAACGGCGTGACGAAGGGTTTCGAGCGCAAGCTGACGCTGGTTGGCGTCGGTTACCGCGCACAGGCGCAAGGCGACAAGCTGAACCTGTCGCTGGGTTTCTCGCACCCCGTGGTGCACCAGATGCCGGAAGGCGTCAAGGCTGAAACCCCGACGCAAACCGAAATCGTGATCAAGGGGATCAACAAGCAACAAGTTGGCCAAGTCGCTGCAGAAGTGCGCGGCTATCGCCCGCCGGAGCCCTACAAGGGCAAGGGTGTGCGTTACGCCAATGAGGTTGTGATCCTCAAAGAAACGAAGAAGAAGTAAGGGTGCGCAATCATGGATAAGACTCAATCTCGCCTGCGCCGCGCTCGTCAGACGCGTATCAAGATCGCTGAGCTGCAGGTCGCGCGTCTCGCCGTGCATCGCACGAACACGCACATTTATGCGCAAGTGTTCTCGCCGTGCGGCACCAAGGTGCTCGCCAGCGCGTCGACGCTCGAAGCCGAAGTGCGTGCGCAACTGGCTGATCAGACTGGCAAGGGCGGCAACGTCGCTGCTGCGACCCTGATCGGTAAGCGCATTGCAGAAAAGGCTAAGGCTGCCGGCATCGAATCCGTCGCCTTCGACCGTTCGGGTTTCCGTTACCACGGCCGCGTGAAAGCGCTGGCTGATGCGGCGCGCGAAGCCGGACTCAAGTTCTAAGGGAAGAATTCGTCATGGCAAAGATGCAAGCGAAAGTTCAGGCTGACGAACGCGACGACGGCCTGCGCGAAAAGATGATTTCGGTCAACCGCGTGACCAAGGTTGTGAAGGGTGGCCGGATTCTCGGTTTCGCCGCACTGACCGTGGTTGGCGACGGTGATGGCCGCGTCGGTATGGGCAAGGGCAAGGCGAAGGAAGTGCCGGTCGCTGTTCAGAAGGCGATGGAACAGGCTCGCCGCAACATGTTCAAGGTGCCGCTTAAGAACGGTACCCTGCAACACGAAGTGCACGGTAAGCACGGCGCATCGATGGTCCTCCTGGCTCCGGCCAAGGACGGTACCGGTGTGATCGCTGGTGGCCCGATGCGCGCAGTGTTCGACGTGATGGGCGTGCAGAACGTTGTGGCCAAGAGCCACGGTTCGACGAACCCGTACAACCTCGTTCGTGCAACGCTCGACGGTCTGCGCAAGCAGTCGACGCCGGGTGATATCGCGGCGAAGCGCGGCAAGTCCGTCGAAGATATTCTGGGCTAAGGTGGACACCATGTCTGATAAAACTGTCAAGGTCCAGCTCGTCAAGAGCCTGATCGGCACCCGTGAAACGCACCGTGCAACGGTGCGTGGCCTGGGTCTGCGCCGACTCAATTCGGTTAGCGAGTTGCAGGACACGCCGGCTGTGCGCGGCATGATCAACAAGGTTTCGTACCTCGTTAAGGTCATCGGCTAAGCGGCTGACCAGGACTCAAGGAGTTGATAATGGAATTGAATAACCTGAAGCCGGCTGAAGGCTCGAAGCACGCTAAGCGTCGCGTCGGCCGTGGTATCGGCTCCGGTCTGGGCAAGACTGCTGGCCGTGGTCACAAGGGTCAGAAGTCGCGTTCGGGCGGCTTTCACAAGGTTGGCTTCGAAGGCGGTCAAATGCCGCTGCAACGTCGCCTGCCGAAGCGTGGCTTCACCTCGCTGACGAAGGAATTCGTTGGTGAAGTGCGTCTCTCCGATCTGGAAAAGCTGCCGGTCGATGAAATCGATCTGCTGGCTCTGAAGCAAGCCGGCCTGGTCGGCGAGCTGATCAAGAGCGCCAAGATCATCGCGACGGGCGAGCTCAAGCGCAAGATCGTTGTGAAGGGTCTGGGTGCGACGAAGGGTGCACGCGCTGCTATTGAAGCAGCCGGTGGCTCTTTTGCCGAGTAACGCGCGATTTATTTGCCGTCACTAGCATTTGCATCGGAGAAGGTACTTGGCTAACAGTCCGAGTCTCGCAAAACCCGGTCGCAGCGCGGCGAAGTTTGGCGATCTGCGTCGGCGTGCAGTGTTCCTGCTGCTGGCGTTGATCGTCTACCGTATCGGCGCGCACATTCCGGTGCCGGGTATTGACCCGGACCAACTGGCAAAGCTGTTCCAAAGCCAGTCGGGCGGCATCCTTGGCATGTTTAACATGTTCTCGGGTGGTGCACTTTCGCGGTTCACGATTTTTGCGCTGGGGATCATGCCGTACATTTCGGCGTCGATCATCATGCAGTTGCTGGCGATTGTCTCGCCGCAGCTGGAAGCGCTGAAAAAGGAAGGGCAGGCTGGACAACGGAAGATTACGCAGTACACGCGTGTCTTTACGGTTCTGCTGGCGACGTTCCAGGCGTTCGGCATTGCCGTCGCACTGGAAAATCAGCCGGGCCTGGTGATCGATCCGGGGATGGTGTTTCGGTTGACGACGGTCGTGACGCTGGTAACCGGCACGATGTTCCTGATGTGGCTGGGTGAGCAGATCACGGAACGCGGGCTTGGTAACGGTATTTCGATCATCATTTTCGGTGGTATTGCGGCCGGCTTCCCGAACGCAATCGGTGGTCTTTTCGAATTGGTGCGAACCGGCTCGATGAGCATCATCTCGGCGATTATCGTGGTCGCGCTGATTGCTGCAGTGACGTATCTGGTTGTGTTCATCGAACGTGGCCAGCGCAAGATTCTTGTGAACTACGCCAAGCGGCAGGTCGGTAACAAGATTTACGGCGGACAGTCTTCGCATCTGCCGCTGAAGTTGAATATGTCGGGCGTGATTCCGCCGATCTTTGCATCGTCGATCATTCTCTTCCCGGCAACTATCCTGAACTGGTTTAGTTCGGGGTCGCGTACCAGCTGGTTCGCAGACACGTTGCACAACGTGGCCGAAGCCCTTAAGCCCGGTCAACCCGTGTACGTGTTGCTGTACGCGTTGGCGATCGTCTTCTTCTGCTTCTTCTACACCGCACTGGTGTTCAACAGCAGGGAAACGGCCGACAACCTGAAAAAGAGTGGCGCTTTCGTCCCAGGCATCCGCCCGGGCGATCAAACAGCGCGATATATCGACCGTATCCTGACGCGTCTTACGCTGGCTGGTGCGATCTACATCGTGTTTGTTTGTCTGCTGCCTGAATTTCTGGTACTGCGCTGGAACGTGCCGTTTTATTTTGGTGGAACGTCGCTGCTGATCATTGTCGTCGTCACAATGGATTTCATGGCGCAGGTGCAGTCGTACGTTATGTCGCAACAGTATGAATCGCTGCTGAAGAAAGCTAACTTCAAAGGCGGCGGCGTCCCGATGCGTTGAAAGGACTTATGGCCAAAGACGATGTTATCCAGATGCAGGGTGAAGTCATCGAAAACCTGCCTAACGCTACCTTTAGGGTGAAGCTGGAAAACGGCCATGTCGTATTGGGACACATATCCGGCAAGATGCGGATGCACTACATCCGAATCCTGCCGGGCGACAAGGTGACGGTTGAATTGACGCCTTACGATCTGTCGCGTGCGCGGATCGTGTTCCGGGCGAAGTGATTTGAAAAAAGGGTAATATCATGAAAGTGATGGCATCGGTTAAGCGCATTTGCCGCAATTGCAAGATCATTAAGCGCAAAGGCGTTGTGCGCGTGATTTGCAGCTCTGATCCGCGCCACAAACAGCGTCAAGGCTGAACGCCGCGCTTTTTGCTGCGCTTTTTGTTTGAGGAAAAACAATGGCTCGTATCGCAGGGGTTAACATCCCGAATCACCAGCATACCGAAATCGGCCTGACGGCTATTTACGGTGTCGGCCGCACGCGCTCGCGCGACATCTGCGTCGCTGCTGGTGTGGCATTTTCGAAGAAGGTCAAAGACCTGAACGACGCAGACCTCGAAAAGCTGCGTGAAGAAGTCGGCAAGTTCATCGTTGAAGGCGATCTGCGCCGTGAAACGACGATGAACATTAAGCGCCTGATGGATCTCGGCTGCTACCGTGGCGTGCGTCATCGTAAGGGCTTGCCCCTGCGTGGCCAACGCACGCGTACGAATGCCCGTACGCGCAAGGGTCCGCGTCGTGCAGCGCAATCGCTGAAGAAGTAAGCGGAACTGACAGTTACAGGAAAACGTAATGGCTAAGGCTTCGAACAACTCCGCGGCGCAACGCGTTCGCAAGAAGGTCAAGAAGAACGTCGCCGAGGGCGTGGTTCACGTTCACGCGTCGTTCAACAACACCATCATCACGATCACCGATCGTCAAGGCAATGCACTTGCCTGGGCAACGTCGGGTGGTCAGGGCTTCAAGGGTTCGCGTAAATCGACCCCGTTTGCAGCTCAGGTGGCAGCCGAATCGGCCGGCCGCGTGGCGATGGAATACGGCGTGAAGAACCTCGAAGTGCGGATCAAGGGCCCAGGCCCTGGCCGTGAGTCCGCGGTGCGCGCGTTGCATGGTCTTGGCATCAAGATCACCGCGATCTCCGACGTGACGCCGGTACCGCACAACGGCTGCCGTCCGCCGAAGCGTCGTCGTATCTAAGACGCTTGTTTCGCTAGCGCCTGTTGCCGCCGGGTTATGTGCCGGCGACGACGGGCTGCTTGCGTTATTGAATTGACTAAGCCCACCGTTCGGCCCAAAGGGTTCGGACTAGCGCGAACGCAAGTTTGTGTGATTAATCACAGAAGGAATCAACGTGGCACGTTATATCGGCCCTAAGGCCAAGCTGTCCCGCCGTGAAGGCACTGACCTCTTCCTGAAGAGCGCCCGTCGTTCGCTCGCTGACAAGTGCAAGCTTGACAGCAAGCCTGGCCAACATGGCCGCACGTCGGGTGCACGTACGTCCGACTACGGTACGCAGCTGCGCGAAAAGCAAAAAGTGAAGCGCATCTATGGTGTTCTCGAGCGCCAGTTCCGCCGTTACTTCGCTGAAGCCGACCGCCTGAAGGGCAACACGGGTGAAAACCTGCTGCAATTGCTCGAATCGCGTCTCGACAACGTCGTGTATCGCATGGGCTTCGGTTCGACGCGCGCTGAAGCACGTCAACTCGTGAGCCACAAGGCGATCACGGTGAATGGCGTTGTGTCGAACATCCCGTCGATGCAAGTGAAGGCAGGCGACGTCGTCGCAGTGCGCGAACAAAAGAAGAAGCAGGCGCGTATTCTCGAAGCGCTGTCGTTGGCTGAGCAAGGCGGTCTGCCGAGCTGGGTCGCTGTCGATTCGAAGAAATTCGAAGGCACGTTCAAGTCGAAGCCGGAACGCAGCGACATCGCTGGCGATATCAACGAAAGCCTGATCGTCGAATTGTATTCGCGGTAATCGGATTAACGGCCGGGGCACCCCGATTGCGATGCGCAAGGGGGCGTCTCGGCTGTTTATTTTCAGGTTGTTACCGGTCAGCCTTATCGGTGTAACGAGCCGAGGGTATTGAAAAGGAAAACCTATGCAAACCAGTTTGTTGAAGCCCAAGATCATCGCAGTTGAATCGCTTGGTGAGAGCCACGCGAAAGTGGTCATGGAACCGTTTGAACGCGGTTATGGCCACACCTTGGGTAACGCGCTTCGGCGCGTGCTGTTGTCGTCGATGGTGGGTTACGCGCCTACCGAAGTGACGATCGCAGGCGTCGTACATGAGTATTCGACGCTCGACGGTGTGCAAGAGGATGTGGTCAACCTGTTGTTGAACCTGAAGGGCGTGGTGTTCAAGCTGCATAACCGTGACGAAGTGACGGTTACGCTGCGCAAGGAAGGCGAAGGTGTTGTCACCGCCGGCGACATCGAACTCGCGCACGATTGCGAAGTGATCAATCCGGATCACGTGATTGCTCATCTGTCGAAGGGCGGCAAGCTCGACGTGCAGATCAAGGTCGAAAAAGGCCGTGGTTATGTGCCGGGCAATGTGCGTCGTTACGGCGAAGAATCGGCCAAGATCATCGGCCGTATCGTGCTGGACGCGTCGTTCTCGCCGGTTCGCCGCGTGAGCTACGCCGTTGAAAGCGCTCGCGTCGAACAGCGTACCGACCTCGACAAGCTCGTGATGAACATCGAGACCAACGGCGTGATCTCACCGGAAGAAGCGATCCGTCAATCGGCGCGTATTCTGGTTGATCAACTGTCGGTGTTCGCTGCACTGGAAGGTACCGAAGCAACGGCTGAAGCGCCGTCGCGTGCACCGCAGATCGATCCGATCCTGCTGCGTCCGGTTGATGATCTCGAACTGACGGTTCGTTCCGCGAACTGCCTGAAGGCCGAGAACATTTACTACATCGGCGATCTGATCCAGCGCACGGAAAACGAGTTGCTCAAGACCCCGAATCTGGGTCGCAAGTCGTTGAACGAAATCAAGGAAGTACTCGCGTCGCGTGGTTTGACGCTGGGCATGAAACTCGAAAACTGGCCGCCGGCAGGTTTGGACAAGTAAGTCGAGAAGTCATCCCGGGATAGAACCCGTCGCTGCACTGGCAAAGACGCGGATTTTCCTTTAAAATCCGCGTCTTGTCTTTTTTCACTACCGGCCCGTGCACTCGCAAACCTCCGGTTCGTCGAGCGCGATAGAAGAGCTGGACCAAAACTTTGAATCAAAGGAATTAACATGCGTCACCGTCATGGTCTGCGGAAACTGAACCGCACGAGCAGCCACCGTCTGGCAATGCTCCGTAATATGTCCAACTCGTTGATCGAGCACGAAGTCATCAAGACGACGCTGCCGAAGGCGAAAGAACTCCGTAAAGTCGTCGAGCCGCTGATCACGCTCGGCAAGAAGCCGTCGCTGGCAAATCGTCGTCTGGCGTTCAACCGCCTGCGCGATCGTGACTCGGTCACGAAGCTGTTCGAAGTCCTCGGCCCGCGTTACGCTACCCGTCCGGGCGGCTACCTGCGCGTCCTGAAGTTCGGCTTCCGCGTCGGCGACAACGCACCGATGGCACTGGTCGAATTGCTGGACCGTCCGGAAGTCGAAGAAGTTGAAGTGCAAGAAGCTGAGTAAGCTTTCTTGGCATCGAAAAAAGCCAGGCGCCAAGCCTGGCTTTTTTGTTTATGGCGACGAATTTCATCACAAGCCGTAGATTGCGGCGGCCAAATGCCGCACGCCTGCGCCAGGAGCGTCTGCGGCATCGCAAGGCTAGGTGATACGATATCGGCACCTGAATCGTGCCTGTCCGGAGCCTTTGTGAGCGTGAATGTAACCTTGATTCTGACGACGGTACCAGATGCCACCGTTGCTCAGAAGCTCGCCGCGGATGTACTGGCCGCACGCTTGTGCGCGTGCGTCACGCAGTTGGGGACGGTTCAGTCCAGTTACCACTGGCAGGGCTCGATCGAAGCGGCGCAGGAGATTCAGTTACTGTTCAAGACGAGCAACGCACGCGCGCTGGAACTCGAGCAGTACATTCAGGCGCACCATCCCTACGACACGCCGGAAATCCTCTCGTGGCAAGCTACGGCATCGGCCGCGTACGGCCAGTGGCTCACCGCTGAAACTCAACGTCCTCTCCATGTTTAACGGTTCCACCCGAGTTGCGCGCAATGCGCTGCGCACGTTCCTTGTTCTGCTTGGCTGTCTGATATTCACGCAGTTCGGCACGCTTGCCCACGCCGCAGATGATTTCCTCGATCCCGCCGTCGCCTTCAAGTTCAGCGCGACCGAGAAACCCGGTGAAGTCGACGTCACCTACAAGATTGCGGACGGTTACTACATGTACCGCGAGCGCTTCGCCTTCGCGACCCGCAATGGCGCGGCGACGATCGGCGAACCGCAATTGCCGGCTGGCCACGTCAAGTTCGATCAGACCTTCAACAAGAACGTCGAAACCTATCGAAATGAACTGACGATCCGTATCCCGGTGAAACAGGCGGCAGGGCCGTTCGATCTCGCTGTCACGTCGCAAGGCTGCGCCGATGCCGGTATCTGCTATCCGCCGATGGAGCGTGTGTATCACGTGAGCGGCGAGGCGTTGCAGCCGGCCGGTAGCGCCGCCGCGGCAGCCTCCCCGCAGCAATCCGCAGCAGCCGGCGCGCCATGGTATGAGCGCGTCACCAGCGCTGACTATGCGCAATCGCTACTGCAAGGCGGCGGCTTCTTCGCGATCATCGGGCTCTATTTTGTGGCCGGCGTCGTGCTTAGTTTGCTGCCATGCTCGTATCCGATGATTCCGATCCTGTCCGCGATCATCATCGGCGAAGGCGCACGAGTGACGCGGGCTCGCGGTTTTGCGTTGTCGCTGGCGTATGTGATCGGCATGGCGCTCGTGTATACGGCGCTCGGCATTGCTGCAGCGCTGGTTGGGCAGAGCCTCGGCGCCTGGCTGCAGAACCCCTGGGTACTCGGCACGTTCGGCGTATTGCTGACAGTCTTCGCGCTGACCCTGATCGCGGGCTTCGACATCGCCTTGCCGCAGCGCTGGCAAGACGGTGTCTCGCGCGCATCGAGCGGGCGTTCTGGCGGCAAGTTTGCAGCGGTGGCCGTAATGGGCGCGCTGTCCGCGTTAGTGGTTGGCGCCTGCATGACCGCGCCGCTATTTGCGGTACTGGCCTTCATCGCGCATACGGGCGACGCTTTGCTCGGCGGTGCGGCGTTGTTCTCGATGGGACTTGGGCTCGGCGTGCCCCTTCTGATCATCGGTCTCGGCGCCGGTACGTTGCTGCCGCGCGCCGGCGCATGGATGAACGGGGTCAAGGTGTTTTTCGGTGTGGTGCTGCTTGCCGCGGCTCTGTGGATTGTCTGGCCGGTGCTCGGCGCGACTGCGACGATGCTGTTGAGCGCGCTGTGGTTGCTGATCGCCGCAGCCGGACTTGGTCTTTTCTCGGCACCCGTAGCGGGGGCTTCCGTCTGGCGCCGGCTCGGCCGGGGTATCGGCGCGGCGCTGGCAATCTGGGCGGCGGTGTTGCTGGTTGGCCTCGCGGCAGGTTCATCCGATCCGTTGCGTCCGCTGGCCGTGCTGGCCGCGCGCGGTGGCGGGGAAGCTAACGCAGCAGGCGTGTCCGGTGCCCCGAATGCGGGCTCACAGAGCGATCTGACGTTCGCTCCGGTTCGTTCCTCAGCCGAGCTCGACGAGGCCGTCAAAACGGCTGCGCAGCCCGCTATGCTCGATTTTTACGCAGACTGGTGCGTGAGCTGCAAAGAGATGGAGAAGTTCACGTTTAGCGATCCGCGTGTCCAGGCGAAGTTGAAGCAGATGAATCTGCTGCGCGCCGACGTCACCGCGAATAACACCGACGATCAGATGCTGCTCAAGCGTTTCAGTCTTTTCGGGCCGCCGGGCATCATCTTCTTCGATCAAGGTGGCAAGGAAGTGTTGCGCGTTGTCGGATACGAGTCCGCAGACAAGTTCTTGCGCAGTCTCGATCGCGTGACTGCGTCCGGCACCTAGCGTCGCGGCGCGGTTCAACCGCGCGGGTCCGCATAAAGAAACGGAGGCTGGACTGAAAAGTCCGCCTCCGTTTCTTTTTAAGCGTTCAGACTAGCGCCGCCCGCCAGAGCGGCGTGTCATCGAATCAGGTCACTTCTGTGCGCGCAAAATTCGCGCGGCATCCAGTGCGAAGTAGGTCAGCACGCCATCCGCGCCAGCCCGCTTGAACGCCAGCAGCGATTCCATCATCGCCTTGTCGTGATCGAGCCAGCCGTTCTGCGCAGCGGCCTTCAACATCGCGTATTCGCCGCTGACCTGGTACACGTAAGTCGGGAACTTGAACTCGTCCTTCACACGACGCACGATGTCCAGATACGGCATGCCTGGCTTGACCATCACCATGTCCGCACCTTCCTCGATGTCCGCTTGCACTTCGCGCAGCGCTTCATTCGAATTGGCCGGGTCAATCTGGTAGGTCATCTTGTTGCTTTTGCCGAGGTTCGCCGCGGAACCTACGGCATCGCGGAACGGGCCGTAAAACGCCGACGCGAATTTAGCCGCATAAGCCATGATGCGCGTGTGGATATAGCCCTCGCTCTCGAGCATTTCGCGGATCGCGCCGATGCGGCCGTCCATCATGTCCGAGGGCGCGACGATATCGACCCCCGCTTCAGCTTGCGCACGCGCCTGGTCGACGAGGATCTCGACGGTTTCGTCGTTGATCACATAGCCGGCTTCGTCGAGCACGCCATCCTGGCCGTGGCTCGTGTACGGATCGAGCGCGACGTCGGTCAGCACGCCGAGTTCAGGGAAGTTCTTTTTCAGTTCGCGAACCGCGCGCGGGATCAACCCGGCGGGATTCGTCGCTTCGCGGCCATCGGGCGTCTTCAGGGAAGGCTCGATCGCCGGGAAGAGCGACAGCACCGGCACGCCCAACTCGACGCATTGCTCGGCCACGCCCATCAGCAGATCCACCGACACGCGCTCGACGCCCGGCATCGACGGTACGGCTTGCCGCACGTTGGTGCCTTCGACGACAAACACGGGATAGATCAGATCGTTCGTGGTGAGGATGTTTTCTCGCATCAGACGGCGCGAGAAGTCGTCACGGCGCATGCGGCGCGGACGGTAGTGCGGGTAGAAGCTCATAAACGAATCGAAGAAACGTGGATGTGTGGAGTGGACAAGTAGCGCCTGCCTCCGCTCCCGGAAACTTTTCGAGACAATGGTATATCATACCGATCGAGCAAGGCGCCCTGCGCTGACCTCCCCGCTTCTCCTCCCTGAGCGGGTGCCTGTCGTTTTTTCGATTAGGCTGTTTGACCCGCCGTTAAAGCGGCGGGTTTTTTTATGGGCGGCCGAAAGAGCGTGTTTTCGTGGGCCGGGACAGGCTGGGCGGTCACTGCGGGGCGTCCGCTTCGCCTTTTGCGTTGGGGATCAGCCAGCTTTCAATCAGTTCGTGCGCTTCGTCGATGCCGATGCGCTTGAGCGCCGAGAAAAGCTGCGCGGTCAATTCGCCCTGGTAGCCGGCGGCACGATATTCAGCCAAACCTTTCTGCGTCGCGCGCAAAGCGTTCACGCTCTCCTGGCGCGTCAATTTGTCGCACTTGGTCAGCAGCGTGTGGATCGGCTTGCCGGTCGGCGCGAACCACTCGATCATGCGCCGGTCCAGATCCGTCAGAGGTCGGCGCGAATCCATCATCAGGATCATGCCGCGCAGTTGCGAGCGCGATTGCAGGTAGGTGGAGAGCAGCGCCTCCCAGTGAGCTTTGGCCGCGCCCGGCACTTCCGCGTAACCGTAGCCCGGCAGGTCGACCAGGTGTGCGGTCGGCTCGTCCGCCTTGCCCACCGAGAAATAATTGATGTGCTGGGTGCGCCCAGGCGTCTTACTGGCGAACGCGAGGCGCTTCTGGTTGCACAAAATATTGATGGCCGTGGACTTGCCCGCATTTGAGCGTCCCGCAAAGCAGATCTCGGGCTGCGCGGTGGCCGGCAGATCACGTAAGTGATTGACGGTCGTGAAAAAGCGGGATTGGTGGAGCAGGAAGGACATGATCAGGCCAGGATTCGAGACGCCGGGGAACCCGGAGTGGGGACGGGTCAAGCCCGACTGGCGTCTTAGCGATTAGCGAGTTATTGTACAATACGATGGTTTACTGAAAACCTGAGGGGGCCAGCCAGCGTGCCTTGGCGGCTCTTAGCGGTCACTCAGTCGCTGTCGTATCTTGCAAAACCTCTAAAATCCCACAAGACGAGACAGGGTGTGCGAATGAATCGACTGTGCAAGAGTCTGATGGTGCTTCAAGTAGCAGCGGGTCTTTCAGGTTTGGCAATTCAGGCACGAGCAGCAGATCCGGCAAAGCCGGACGTCAATCGGGGGCAGGCAATCGCAATGCAGGTTTGCGCGTCATGCCACGGAGCAGACGGCAACAGTGCTGGCGGTGCCTATCCCAAGCTGGCGGGCCAACATCCCGAGTATCTCGTCAAGCAGTTGATGGATTTCAAGACGCAGCCGGGCGCCAAGCAACCCGCGCGCAACAATGCGATCATGGCGGGCATGGCTGCGGCGCTGTCCGATCAGGACATGGTCAACGTGGCTGCCTATTTTTCGACGCAGACCCCGAAGCCAGGTTACGCGCATAACAAAGATACCGTTCCGCTCGGTCAGAAGATTTATCGCGGTGGCATAGCGGATAAGGGCGTGCCGGCGTGCGCGAGCTGCCACGGGCCGACCGGTCAGGGGATTCCGTCGCAGTATCCGCGGCTCTCGGGGCAATGGGCCGAATACACGGTGGCGCAGTTGATGGCGTTCACTCAAGGCCCGGGCGCACGTAACAACAATGAGGCGATGCATGCAGTCGCGTCGCGTCTGTCGGACAGCGAGATCAAGGCTGTAGCCGATTACATCGCGGGCTTGCACTAGGAAGTCCGCACGCAAGTGCAACCAGCCCGGCGAGGCTGGTACAAAACAAGAAAAGGGTGAGGGCGTCGTGTCTACGACAGCCCTTCACCCTTTTTTGCTGTTCAGTCGGAGTATGAATGAGCGTCACCACGTCGGGTTTGCAGTCGAAGTCGGGCAATCGCATCGCGCGCAGCATCATCGAGGTCTTGAGTTCGATGCGTTTCGCGATTGCGCTGCTTGTGATTCTGTCGATCGCCAGCATCATTGGTACCGTCCTCACGCAGGACGATCCCTATCCCAACTACGTTAATCAGTTCGGCCCGTTCTGGGCGGACATCTTCCGCTCGCTGAGCCTGTACACGGTGTACAGCTCGTGGTGGTTCATGCTGATTCTCGGTTTCCTGATGGTATCGGTGTCGCTGTGCGTGATCCGCAATGCGCCAAAGATGGTCGCAGACGCGAAGAGCTGGAAGGACAAGGTCCGCGAAGGCAGCCTGCGCGCGTTCCATCACAAGGGCGAGTTCGCGGTGCACGGCTCGCGCGCGCAGACCGCCGCGGTGCTCGCCAAACTCTCGGCGAAACTCGGCTACAAGTTCGTCACGCGTGAATCGGACGGTGCCACGCTGATCGCGGCCAAGCGCGGCGCGCTGACCAAGTTCGGTTACATCTCCGCGCATATCGCGATCGTGGTGATCTGTCTGGGCGGCCTGCTCGACAGCAATTTGCCGATCAAGCTGCAAATGTGGCTGTTCAATAAATCGCCGATCAGCGCCAACACGGTGATCAACGATATTCCGCCGGAACACCGCCTGTCGCAATCGAACCCGACGTTCCGCGGCTACGCATGGGTGCCGGAGGGGCAGCATGTGTCGACGGCGATTCTGAACCAGCCGAACGGCTCGCTGATCCAGGACCTGCCGTTTTCGATCGAGCTGAACAAGTTCATCGTCGATTATTACTCCACCGGCATGCCGAAGCTGTTCGCGAGCGACATTGTCGTGGTCGACCACAAGACGGGCGCGCGCGTGCCGGCGCGTGTCGAGGTGAACAAGCCGTTCACTTACGACGGCGTGTCGATTTACCAGTCGAGCTTCCAGGACGGCGGCTCGCAAATGCAGATGACCGCGTACCCGATGTCCGGCGCGAGCGCGAAAACCGCGCCCTTCGGCGGCACGATCGGCGGCAATGCGCCGTTGAGCGCGGCCACGCCGCTGGCCGACGGGCAGACCGTCGAATTTACCGATTTCCGTGCAATCAACGTCGAAAACGTGTCGAACGGCAGCGGCCAGACCGACGCCCGTGGGGTTGCCGCGCATCGCACGCTGAAGGAGGCGTTCGACGAACGCCTCGGCTCCGGCGCCAAGACCTCGAAGCCACTCGATCTGCATAACGTCGGCCCGTCGGTGCAGTACAAGGTGCGTGACAAGGACGGCCAGGCGCGCGAGTACAACAACTACATGCTGCCGGTGGACGTTGCGGGCGAAAAGATGTTCCTCGCCGGCATGCGCCTGAATCCGGACGACCCATTCCGCTACCTGCGCATTCCCGCCGACACCGGCGGTACCGTCAAGGAATGGATGAACCTGCGCGCCACGCTCGAAAATCCGGCCATGCGCGCCGCTGCCGCTCACCGTTTCGCACTGCGTTCCGTACCGGGTTCGAATACCGAACTGCAACAGCATCTGGAAGAGAGCGCGCTACGTGTCCTGACCCTGTTTGCTGGGGCGGACAACAGCATCAAGATGCCGAACGGCCAGACGGTCGGCGGCTTCCAGGCGATCGCCGGGTTCATCGACCATTCGGTGCCGAAGGGCGAGCAGGAAAAGGCCGCCGGCCTGCTGCTGCGCATGCTGGAAGGCGCGACGTGGGACCTGTGGCAACTGTCGCGTGAGCAACTGGGCGAGCCGGACGCCATGGCCAATGCGGACGCCAGCCGCTTCATCCAGAGCTCGATCAACGCGATATCCGACAGCTTTTTGTATGGATCGCCGGTCTATTTACAGCTTGACTCATTCAAGCAGGTGCAAGCTTCGGTATTTCAGTTGACGCGCGCGCCGGGCAAAAAAGTCGTGTATCTTGGCAGCCTGCTCCTCGTGTTGGGCATCTTTTCGATGTTCTACGTCCGCGAACGGCGTCTCTGGTTCTGGCTCAAAGATACCGATCACGGCACGAATGTCGTGATGGCGATGTCGAGCGCGCGCAAAACGCTCGATTTCGAAAAGGAGTTCGTCCAGACGCGCGACGCCGTCGGCGCCGCGTTGGGCACCAAACTCGTTGAAGCATCCGACGCCGCCGGCGCCCCCGACAAACCCGGCAATGCCGGCGCGCCGTCCGCACGCTCACAAGATTCGACTCGGTAAGATCATGGACTTGACTCAGGTTTCCTCTTCCTCCTCTTCAGCCTCGCGTTCGCAGAAGGCGTTCGCGAGCGAGGCGCTCAACGTCGCGCAGTATGACGAGCGGCCGTTTCTGAAACGGCTCGGTATCGTCGACTGGCTGTTCGCCGCGTTGATGGTTGCGGGCGCGGGCTTCGCGTTGTCGCGCTATTACCCGTTCATGAATTACTACGACAAACTGGTGCTGTGCTGCGCAGTGCCGGTGTTCATCGTACTGGGCTGGCGCTGGAAGCCCGTCCGTCCGCTGATGGTGGGCATCGCCGCGCTGTCGTTGCTGGCGATCCAGATCTATCACGGCGATCTCAGCCGCGCGGATAACGAGTTCTTCCTCAAGTATTTCCTGTCGAGCCAGTCCGCGATTCTGTGGATGAGCGCGCTCTTCGTGTTCGCCACCGTCTTCTACTGGATCGGCTTGCTGTCGCGTTCGCCGACCGGTGCCGCGATCGGTTCGAAAATGACGTGGGCTGCCGTGGTGATGGGCTTCGTCGGTCTGATGGTGCGCTGGTACGAGTCGTATCTGATCGGCGCGGATGTCGGTCATATTCCAATCTCGAACCTGTACGAAGTGTTCGTGCTGTTCAGCCTGATCACGGCGTTGTTTTACCTGTACTACGAGCAGCACTACAACACGCGTGCGCTCGGTGCATTCGTGCTGCTGGTGATCAGCGCGGCGGTCGGCTTCCTGATGTGGTACTCGGTCGCTCGTGACGCACAGCAGATTCAACCGCTTGTGCCGGCGCTGCAGAGCTGGTGGATGAAGATCCACGTGCCGGCTAACTTCATCGGTTACGGCAGCTTCGCGCTGTCGGCCATGGTCGGCGTCGCGTATCTGGCGAAGGAGCGCGGTATGCTGGCAGACCGCCTGCCGCCGCTCGATGTGCTCGACGATCTGATGTACAAGTCGATCGCCGTCGGCTTCGCGTTCTTCACGATCGCGACGATCCTCGGCGCGCTGTGGGCCGCAGAGGCTTGGGGCGGTTACTGGAGCTGGGACCCGAAGGAAACGTGGGCGCTGATCGTCTGGCTGAACTACGCGGCGTGGCTGCATATGCGCCTGATGAAGGGCCTGCGCGGCGCGGTGGCGGCAT
The DNA here is from genome assembly GCF_009455635.1 of Paraburkholderia agricolaris. Taxonomy (NCBI): domain Bacteria; kingdom Pseudomonadati; phylum Pseudomonadota; class Betaproteobacteria; order Burkholderiales; family Burkholderiaceae; genus Paraburkholderia; species Paraburkholderia agricolaris. The sequence continues at coordinate 4,442,266 of NZ_QPER01000001.1, read as the reverse complement.
GGTGGGCGCTGACCGGCCTGCTGGTGACGACCTTCGCGTTCCTCGGCGTCAATATGTTCCTGTCGGGGCTGCATAGCTACGGCAAGCTGTAAGATCCGCCGTTCTGGAACGACTAAGAACCGCCGCGTGTTTCGCACCGGCGGTTTTTTTACGTCTGGCGGAATATTTGCTGCATCCAGGGTGTTCGTTAGAGCAGTACCTATGGATGCTGGCGAATGGCTAAACGAGCCGATCATCAATATGGCCCCGTAAGATAGACAAGCGATGGGCCGGCAAGGAGCAGCACGATGTGGATCAAGCGAAGCGACAGAACGCAACTTATCGGCGATGACATCGCGCGTAGCGAAATCACGCCGCAAGGTGTCTTCGAGAACCGGCGGCGCGTTTTGCAGGCGGCGGGTGCGGCGGGTGCATTAGCGCTCGGCAGTCTGATCGGCGTGAACGGCGAAGCGCTGGCAGCTTATTCGTCGCCTGATCCGAAGGCGCAGAAGCTCGCGGCGAAGACCAATGCGAAGTTCGTCGCGCTCGACAAGATCACGCCGTACAAGGACATCACCACGTATAACAACTACTACGAATTCGGTACCGACAAGTCGGATCCGGCGCAGAACGCCGGTACGTTGCGGCCGCGTCCGTGGAAGGTGAGCGTCGAGGGCGAAATCAAGAACCCGAAGGTGTACGACATCGACGAATTGCTGAAGCTCGCGCCGCTCGAGGAGCGCGTGTACCGGCTTCGTTGTGTCGAAGGCTGGTCGATGGTGATTCCATGGATCGGCGTGCCGCTCTCGGAGTTGATCAGGCGTGTACAGCCGACCGGCAATGCGAAGTACGTGCAATTCATCACGCTTGCCGATCCGTCGCAAATGCCCGGTCTGTCGACGCCGGTGCTCGACTGGCCATACTCCGAAGGTCTGCGGATGGACGAAGCGATGAATCCCCTGACGCTGCTGACCATGGGCCTCTACGGCCAGGTGCTGCCGAATCAGAATGGCGCGCCGATCCGGGTGGTGGTGCCGTGGAAATACGGCTTCAAGAGCGCGAAGTCGCTGGTGAAAATCCGTTTCCTCGACAAGCAGCCGCCGACCAGCTGGAATACGTATGCGTCAAACGAGTACGGTTTCTATTCGAACGTGAATCCGAACGTCGATCATCCGCGCTGGAGTCAGGCTACCGAGCGGCGCATCGGCGAAGACGGTTTCTTCACGCCCAAGCGCAAGACGTTGATGTTCAACGGCTACGGCGATCAGGTCGCATCGCTCTATCAGGGCATGGACCTGAAAAAGAATTTTTGAGCGGTGTGAGCATGGCTTCTGAAACACAACCTGTTACTCCGCCAACCGAACGTGGGACCCGGCGAGCGGCGCCGACGTCGACGTCGGCATCGGCCACGGTCGCCGCAAAGCGCCCTGCCAGTGGCGCGCGCTGGATCGTGCCGGCCAAAATCGCGGTATTTATCGCGGCGTGGTATCCACTCGCGCGCATCGTGCTGTTCGGCATGACCGATCGGCTGGGTGCGAATCCGATCGAGTTCATCACGCGCTCGACGGGGCTGTGGACGCTCGTTTTTCTGTGCATCACGTTATCTGTGACGCCGTTGCGCCGCCTGACCGGCATCCCTGCTTTGGTCCGTTTTCGCCGGATGCTAGGCCTTTACGCGTTCTTCTACGCGACGCTCCATTTCACCACGTACCTGTGGTTCGACAAGTGGTTCGATGTTGCCGCGATTCTCAAGGATATCGGCAAACGTCCGTTCATCACCGTGGGCTTTGCCGCGTTCGTGCTGCTGATCGCGTTGGCCGTTACGTCGCCGCGCGCGATGGTGCGCAGACTTGGCCGCCGCTGGCAGGCATTGCATCGCGCAATCTACGTGATTGGCGGGCTTGCGATCCTGCACTTCTGGTGGATGAAGGCGGGCAAGCATGACCTGGTTTTGCCGAAGATTTACGGCGCGGTCATGGTCGCATTGCTGGGATGGCGTTTGATCCTATGGCTACGCGAGCGGAGGTTAAATGCGCGCTGACCAAGCTGCCAGGCGTCGAGCGTGCCAATAAAAAAGGCGATGCCATTGCGGCATCGCCTTTTTTTCATGCTGCTGTTTAAGTTCTGACGCGTTCTGGCGAATTCAGACGTTTACGCCGGCAGAATCGTTTCGCCCGCAAACAGTTGCTTGACCTCTTCGCGAGCACGAACGACATACGCCTGTGTACCATCAACCATCACCTCGGCCGCACGCGGACGGGTGTTGTAGTTCGAGCTCATCACGAAGCCATATGCGCCAGCCGAGCGAATCGCCAGCAGATCGCCCGGTTCGACTGCGAGCAGACGCTCGCGGCCCAGCCAGTCGCCGCTTTCGCAAACCGGGCCGACCACGTCGTACACATGCGTAGGCACGTCGCGCTTAACGACGGCATCGATCGCATGATAGGCCTCGTACATCGCAGGGCGGGCAAGATCGGTCATCGCCGCGTCGACGATGGCGAAGTTCTTTTCCGCGCCTGGCTTCAGAAACTCGACGCGTGTCAGCAGCACACCTGCATTGCCGACCAGCGAACGGCCCGGCTCGAAATACACCTCGCGATGCCCGTGGCCGCGCGCTTCGATGCGATCCAGCACGGTGCGCACGAACTCACCGATCTCCGGTGGGGTTTCGTCGTCGTATGTGATACCGAGCCCGCCACCTACGTCGATGTGGCGAATCTTCACGCCGTCCTGCTCGATCTGTTCGACCAGTTCGAGGACCTTGTCGACCGCATCCAGATAGGGCGCGACTTCAGTGATCTGCGAGCCGATATGGCAGTCGACGCCGACCACCTCGAGATGCGTCATCGCGGCAGCGGCTCGATACGTAGCGCGTGCGTCTTCGAACGCGACGCCGAACTTGTTCGACTTCAGGCCGGTGGAAATATACGGATGCGTTTTCGCGTCGACGTCAGGATTCACCCGCAACGAAACGGGTGCTTTTTTGCCCATTTCCGCGGCGACTGCATTCAGGCGATCGAGTTCGGGAATCGACTCGACGTTGAAGCATTTGACGCCTGCCGCGAGGGCTTGGCGCATCTCGTCCGCATGTTTGCCGACGCCGGAAAACACGGTGTTTTCCGCTTTGCCGCCCGCGGCCAGCACGCGCGCCAGTTCGCCGGCCGACACGATGTCGAAGCCGGCGCCGAGACGCGCGAACACATTCAGCACCGCGAGATTGCTATTGGCCTTGACGGCGACGTGCACCGTCGCGCGGCGACCGGCGCAAGCGCCTGCATAGGCATTCCACGCTTCGGTGAGGGCGGCGCGCGAATAGACGTACAGCGGCGTGCCGAACTGCTCGGCGAGTGAGACGGCGGACACGCCCTCGGCGTGCAGCACGCCGTCGACGTAGTCAAATGCGGATCGAGTCATGCGAAAGTCTTATTGAACGGGAGTGGCGGCAGAGGCAGGTTGCGCAGGCGTAGCAGCGGAGGCGCCAGACGCGGGCGGCGCGGCAAGTTCGGTATCCGGCGACAACGAGAGCGGCGCACCGGAGGTATCCGGTATCTCACCCGTCGGGGAGGCGCTTTGCGCACCCGGTTTCACTTCACCCGATGTTGCTGCCGGCGGCGGTTGCGTGCGATCGATCGGCTTGGCCGGTAGCGGCGGCACGGTGGGCAAATAGAGCGAACCGCGTTGTCCGCAGCCGGCAAGTGCACAACCTGCGAGAATGGCTAAACCCGCTACAATCGCGCGGCCGGGCGCCGCCGCGCGCATCCGAGATACGACTCGCATGACTGTCCCTGTATAAATAATCGATGGAGTTTAGCATGTCCGATAGTGATTACCTGACCCGCGCGGAAGCCGCGCTAGCCGCCATCGAACGCGCGCTCGACGACACGGAAGCCGACATCGAACTCGAGCGCAGCGGCAATGTCCTGACCCTCGAATTCGAGAACCGCTCGAAGATCATCGTCAATCTGCAGCCGCCGATGAGCGAGATCTGGATTGCCGCAAAGGCGGGTGGATTCCACTTCCGTTTCGTCGACGGCGAGTGGCGCGATACGCGCAGCGGCACGGAGTTTTTCGCCGCGCTGTCGGAGTACGCGACGCAGCAGGCCGGCGAGCCGGTTCACTTCGAAGCGTAAGCGTGGTGGCAGAGGGGTCGTCGGAATGACGGCCTGAACCGGCGCGGAAACATGCGTCGGAAAAAGTGCTGAATCGATCGCCCAAATGAAACCGCCGCGCATCGAGCGCGGCGGTTTTCTTTTTTCCGGCCAATCCAGCGTTTAGTGGCCGCGGAACAGATTCATGATGTCCTGCTTTTCCTGCTCGCCGACCTGTTCAGGCGCCGCCGCTGACGCGCCGCTCGCGTCGGCATCCAGTGCCGCCTGACTGATGCCGACGGTGGCGACGAAGCCGTGGCCCGGCGTGAAGTCGTCGAAATACAGTTCCGAACCCAATTCCGTCACGCCGTCGGGCATCGGCATCTTGTATTCCGGCACGCCTTTGAGCGCGCGCGACATGTAGTCGATCCACACCGGCAACGCGAGGCCGCCACCGGTTTCCCGGTCGCCGAGGCTGCGCGGGTTGTCGTAGCCGATCCAGGCGATGGCGGTAAGCGTGTGCTGATAGCCGGCGAACCATGCATCGCGCGAATCGTTGGTCGTGCCGGTCTTGCCGCCGAGATCGGTACGCTTGAGCACATTGGTTTTCGCGCCCGTGCCACGTTGCGCGACGCTTTGCAGCAGGCTGTTCATTACGTACGCATTGCGCGGCTCGATCGCGTGCGGCGCACTCTGCTCGGCAACCAACGGTTGCGCGTGCGCCACGACGATACCGCGCTGATCGGTGACTTCAGCGATCAGATAGGGGTTGACGCGATAGCCGCCGTTCGCAAATACCGAGAACGCGCCGGCCATCTGCAAGGGCGTAACGAGACCCGCGCCGAGCGCCATTGGCAGATAGGCCGGGTGACGGTCCGCATCGAAGCCGAAACGCGTGATGTATTGCTGCGCGTACTTCGTGCCGATCTGGTTCAGGATACGAATCGACACGAGGTTCTTCGACTTCTGCAGCGCGGTGCGCATGGTCATCGGACCGTCGAAGCCGCCGCCATAGTTCTTCGGTTCCCACGCCTGGCCACCCGTTTCCGCGGCGCTGAAAAAGAGCGGCGCGTCATTGATCACCGTGGCCGGTCCGAGTCCCTTTTCGAGCGAGGCCGAGTAGATGAAAGGCTTGAAACTCGAACCCGGCTGACGCCACGCCTGAGTGACGTGGTTGAACTTGTTCTTGTTGAAGTCGAAGCCCCCGACCAGCGCGCGAATCGCGCCATCTTGCGGCACCACCGATACGAACGCGCCTTCCACTTGCGGCAACTGGGTAATCGACCAGTTGCCGTCGTCGTCCTTCACTAGGCGAACGATTGCGCCGGGCCGCACGCGCTGATTCGGCTGCGCACGCGGGCCGAGCGCGAACTGCGCGAAGCGCAGGCCATCGCCCTGAATGGTCGCGACGTTGCCGTCGATGAAAGTGGCCTGCACCTGCTTCGGGCTCGCCGAGGTCACCACCGCGGCAATGATTTCGCCGTTGTCGGGATGCTCGAGCAGTGCGTCGTCGATAGCTTGTTCGCGGTCATCCGCATCGGACGGCAGATCGATGAATGCTTCCGGGCCGCGATAGCCGTGACGCCGCTCGTAGTCCATGAGACCCTTGCGCAGCGCCCGGTAAGCCACGTCCTGATCGGCCGAGTCGATGGTGGTCACGACATTCAGCCCGCGTGTGTACGCTTCCTCGCGATATTGCGCGTACATCATCTGCCGCACCATTTCCGCGACGTACTCCGCGTGCACGCTGAACTCCTTGCCCGCCCCCTTGACGACTAGCGGCTGCTTGCTGGCCTCGTCGTACTGTTCCTGGGTGATGTAGTGCAATTCGTACATGCGCTGCAGGATGTACTCCTGGCGGATCTTCGCGCGCTTCGGATTAACCACCGGGTTATACGCCGACGGCGCCTTCGGCAGCCCCGCCAGCATGGCGGATTCCGCCAGTGTCAGGTCCTTCAGATCCTTGCCGAAGTACACTCGCGCCGCGCTCGCGAAGCCATAGGCGCGCTGACCGAGATAGATCTGATTCATGTACACCTCAAGAATCTGATCTTTCGTCAGCTTCGATTCGATCTTATAGGCGAGCAGCATTTCGTAGATCTTGCGCGTGTAGGTCTTCTCACTCGAAAGGAAGAAGTTGCGCGCCACCTGCATGGTGATCGTGCTGGCGCCTTGTGTGGCATGACCATTGGTCAGCGCGACGAAACCGGCGCGAGCGATGCCTGTGAGGTCGACGCCGCCGTGATCGTAGAAGCGCGCGTCTTCGATTGCCAGCACGGCTTTCTTCAGACTGTCGGGCACGTCCTGGATGTGGACGATGTCGCGCCGTTCTTCGCCGAATTCGCCGATCAGCACATGATCGGCCGTATAGATGCGCAAGGGCACCTTCGGCCGATAGTCGGTCAGCGCGTCGAGCGACGGCAGGTTCGGCGTTGCCACCACCAGCGCATAACCCAGCACCAGCAGCACGCACAGGATGCCTGCGACGATCAAGCCCACAAAGCCCATGATGAGCTTGAGCCACAAGGGGCGTTTGCGCTTCTGCGGCGCGGGCGGCGGGGACGTAGGAGACGTGGATTGCATATGGATACCAAAAAACAGTCCCGCGATTATAGCCGCCCCGCTTTTCAGCTTTCGGCAGGCTTACTGACAGTTCTTGACAAGTCGCTGCGCCGCGCAGGAATGACTTCACTGTAGACGCTTTGATCGCACGCGGGGCACGCGTCGCGCAACGTTAGCCATTTGGCTGAGTGTCGCGCGGCGGCGCGGCTACGCACAATCCCTCCTCGTTACCCGCGTTCGAATAGTTCGTCGCGTGAGTGTCAGGGAGGGCGTGATGACGTTCAAAAATTCGTGGCTTCAAGATGTGCGGCTCGGGGCGCAGCGGTTTGCTGCGGGAATCGATGTAGGTTCACAGGCGGTGCGTCTGATCGTGGTGAGCCGGCATTCGCGCACACGTGCCGCGCTGCATATCGAATATGCGAGCACCGTGCCGCTCGGTGCGGGCGCGATGGCCGGTACTGAGATCGCCGACCGCCTTGCGGTGGCGCGTGCGTTGCGTGATGCATTCGCGGGTCTGCCGCGCGCATGTGCGCCGCACGCCTTGCGCTGCGCGATGGCGTTGCCCGCCTCTGCCACATTGACCACCACTGTGCCGCTCACACGGCTCGCCGAACTCGCCGGTTGCACGCAGGACGGCGGGCATGAACTGGCCGAACTCGAGCCGGCGGTGATGAACGAAGTCGAGCGTATCGCCGGCCTCGAGCGGCATGCGCTGGCCGTCGACTGGTTCGTCGACGAAACACATTTGCCGGTTCGTTCCGTGACGATTGCCGCAACCGCCCGCCAGCATCTCGAAGCGCGTATCGAATGCGCGGCGAGCGCCGGCATCTCGCTCACCGCGATTGACGGCGAGCCGCATGCAGCCTTGCGTGCAATGCGCTATGCGGCGAGCCACGAACTCGAGCCGCACGAGCCCTATGTCGCGCTCTGGATCGGTACAGACGGTGTGTACGGCTGGCGCATCGTCGACGACTGCGTGGTGGGTGAAATGCGTTACCCCGCGCCTGAGCACGCGGATCTCGCTGACGCGTTGCGCGATCTCGTTCAAGGTCCCGCACTCGACTGCGCGCTGTTGAGCGGCGAGGTCGATCTGCTCGACGGCGTGGGTTTCTCGCTTGCGGATATTGCCGACGTGCTGGGCTGCGCTGTGCTGCCGTTCGAATGCGCGGCGCTTGGCGGCCTCGCACGTCAACTGCACGATCCGTTGTTGCACGAGCCTGCCGCGGCCGTCGCATTCGGGCTCGCGTTGCGCGGGGTGCTCGAATGATGCGCGGTCTGCGGCGCCCCGGTTTGGACCCGGCGGGTTCGAACACGCGAGCTTCCAGGCATGGCGCCAGCTTCGCACCGCTGTGGCTTGGAGGCTTCAATCTGCTGCCGTATAGACAACGCAATACGCGGCTCGCGCACCGGCGCCGTCTGCTCGAATGGGTTGCCGCGGCGGTTGCCGGTCTTGCGGCTGTGCTCGCGCTGGTTGGGTGGCAGGCATTCGAAAGAGCGCGGCTCGATGCGCAGCGCGCGTCGATCGATCAATCGCTCACGCAACTGGCCGCGCCGCTTGCGGAGCACACCAGATTATTGCGGGAGCAAGACGAGCAGCGTAAAGGCGTGGCGCGCGCGGTGAGCCTGTCCGAGCCGCTTACGCATTTGCGCGATCTGCTGGATGCATTGAGTTTCGAACCGGGTGACGGCGTGGTGCTGCAGCAGTTGCGCCAGCGCGAGCACGAGACGGAACTGCTGGCGACCTCACGCGGGCATATCGCGTCGGCCGAGTGGCTCAAACGCCTGAGCGCAATCCGCGGCGTGCAAGGTGCGGAGGTGAACGACCTGCATCGCTCGACGCCACGCACTGGTGCGGTCACGGCGGGCGGTGTGAGCGGCCCGATCGAATTTGGAGCGCATCTGCGCTGGGGCAGTCCGCCGACGAAAACAACCCAACAGTCCGGCACGGCGGCGCAACGTCCCATGAAATCTGAACAATCACGAGGTGCGAAATGAGTGCGACTTTTGTCGAGTTCGGCGGCGCGGCGAGCGCGCGGTTCTCTTTTTCCCATTGGATCAAGCATGTGCGTTTGCCGCTCGCTGTCTGGAGCCGTCGGCGCCGTTGGATGGTCGCATTGCTGATCGCCGCGGTGGTGTTCGGACTTGGGGCTCATGGCTGGATAGTGGCCGATCTCGGTGGGGTCGGGGCGAGTCGTACGGCATTGGAGGCGGCCACCCGGCAATTCGCGGATGCGCGCCGCGCGCTGGCGCAACTGCCTGCGCTGCGCCGGGAAGCTGCGGCCGGCCCGGGTTCACGGTTGCCTGCATCGTGGAGCTCCGCGGACGACGTTCGAATCGTGTCCGAGCTCGCGCAGCAGAACGGCGTCTCCTTGCTGTCGCTGGAACCGGGTGCGGCCAACGGCTCGGGTGCCGAAAGCATGCGTCCTGTACAACTCACCGCGCACACTGATTTCGTTCACCTGATGGCATTTCTGCGCGGCCTGTCGGACCTGCCGGTACTGATTGTTCCCGTCGACGTCACGGTCAACCGCGATGCCGTTTCGCTAACGGTGAAGGCAACGCTGCATGTCTTCAGTGCGCTGAGGCCCGTGCCGTCAACTACCGCTACAGACGCGTTGGTCGACGAGAGTCTCGATTCGGACGACGAAGAAGACATCGTGTTCTTCGACCCGTTCGCGCTTGCACAGATGTTCGCGTCCGGCGAACCGCAAGCCGATGCTTCTCAACTGCGCCTGGTCGGCTTGCTGCACGATCGCATCCGCGGGCTCGCTTTGCTCGATACGCCGGACGGTGCGACCACGGCCGTGTTCGGGCAGCAACTCGGGGCCGAACGCGTCACGCGCCTCGACATGCTTGGCATCACCTTGGCCAATGGCGGCGCGACGCGAACGCTGGCATTGACGGAGGCGTCCTGATGAGTCTGATGACGTCGCTCGGCCTGACTGCGTCGCGCGTTGGGGTTCGTGTGCATTCTGGCTCAGGCATGCGCTGGAGTTTGCCGGCATCGGCGCGTGGAGGCGCCTTTTGCGGTCCGCCAGGCAGTCCGGTTCGCAGCTTCTTTAGCATCCTCATCGTCGGCGTGGCGATAAGCATCGGTATTGCGCACGCTTCGCCCCCGCCGCTACCCGTGTACATGCCGGTCGACGACACCCTTGCGCCGTCCGATGCTCGCTACGATATACCGCCGCTGCCGCGCGGCGTCGGCGCCGAAGTGCCCAACCCGTTCAGCGACGAGTCCGTCGATGAGCCCGGCCTATCGCGAGCGGTGGCGACCACCCGGATCGAACCCGCCAACGACCTTACCGGAGCCCCAAATGGCCCGGTGCTTCCAGAGAAGCACGCAGGGTCGGCGGCGGTCGACGGCGCCGAAGCTACGACGCTCGAAGGTCCGCCGGTGCCGCTGCTCCCACTTGCGCGCCTGAGCGATGCACCTAAAACGCCTGCAGACGCGCAACTCGCGGCCGACGACAAACCAATCTCGCTTAACTTTCAGCGCGCCGAACTCGGCGCGGTGCTCAACGCGTTCGCCGAGTTCACCGGGCTGAACGTCGTCGCGAGCGAGAGAGTGCGTGGCGCCGTCTCGTTGCGACTCGACAAGGTGCCGTGGCGCACCGCGTTCGACACCCTGCTCGACGTCAACGGGCTGGCAATGGAGCGCCGTGGCAACGTGATCTGGGTCGCGCCGATCGCGGAGCTGGCCGCGCGTGAAAGACAGCGTTTCGAAGCACACGCGAGAGCCGCCGATCTTGAGCCTCTCGCAAGCCGCACGTTCGAGCTGCATTACGCGCGTGCCGAAGACGTGCGGCGCCTGCTGACCGGTGCGGGAAATCAGCGCGTGCTATCCAGACGCGGCGCCGCGACCGCCGATCCGCGCACCAACCTGCTGTTCGTCACCGACCTCGAAGGCCGCCTTGCGCAAATCAGTGCGTTGCTTGCGTCCGTTGACCGGCCGACCCGTCAGGTGTTGATCGAGGCGCGCATCGTCGAGGGTGAGCATGGCTTTTCGCGTAACCTCGGCGTGCGGCTTTCCATGGCGGCCACCAACGCCGACGGTACCGCCCGAGGCTTGACAGGTGGCACGGACGGCACCGTGTACGATCTGTCGGCGCGGCCGATTTCGGGTTTTGACGCCGCCACCGCCGGGCTGACCTTGTTCGCGGCCGGGGCGACGCGGCTCCTGAACATCGAACTGAGCGCGCTGGAGGCCGAAGGGCGCGGCGAAATCGTCTCGAGTCCACGCGTAGTGACGGCAGACCGGATGAAAGCGGTCGTCGAGCAGGGCACCGAGTTGCCCTATCAGGCGAAAGTGGGGCAGGGCGTGTCGGGCGTGCAGTTTCGCCGCGCCACGCTCAAACTGGAGGTCGAGCCGCAAATCATGCCGGACGGCAGGGTGGTGCTGGACCTCGATGTAGCCAAAGACAGCGTCGGCGAGCAGACCGACGCCGGACCCGCGATCAACACCAAACACGTACAAACGCGCGTCGAAGTCGAAGATGGTGGTACGGTGTCGATCGGCGGAATTTACGCGACCGACGACCGGGACGATGTGACGCGGGTGCCGGTCCTGGGCAAAATACCCGTTTTAGGGGCGCTTTTTCGCCATCGGGCTCATCGGGACCAGCGCAGTGAACTGGCAATTTTCATCACGCCGCGCGTCGTTCAGACAAATTAGGGGCACGCTGGCGCCGCTGTTTAGCGGCAGCCCGCAGGCTCGACAAGGCAGCCGCTTTGCCAGTAAGCTGCGGCACGAACCATACCGGATTAGCCAGAGGACACCGTTGCAAGCGCGGGACGCACACGCCAATGTATTTTTTGTAGGGCTCATGGGGGCGGGCAAAACCACCGTGGGCCGGGCCATTGCGCGCCGTCTCGATCGCCCGTTCTTCGATTCCGATCATGAAATCGAAGCGCGCACGGGCGCGCGTATCCCGGTGATCTTCGAGCTGGAGGGCGAAGCGGGCTTTCGCGATCGCGAGGCGCATGTGATTTCCGAGCTGACCGGGCGCGACAATATCGTGCTGGCTACGGGCGGCGGCGCGGTGCTGCGGCCGGAAAACCGCGAAGCGCTGCAAAATCGGGGCGTAGTGATCTATTTGCGCGCCAATCCGCACGATTTGTGGCTGCGCACCCGGCGCGACAAGAATCGCCCGCTTTTGCAGACCGAAGACCCCAAAGCGCGCCTCGAAGCGCTCTACGAAGTACGCGATCCGCTATACCGGGAATGCGCGCACTTTGTGATCGAAACCGGCCGGCCTTCAGTCAACGGACTCGTCAACATGGTTCTGATGCAGCTCGAGATGGCCGGCGTCGCCAAACATCCTGCGTCATAATGGACCGTATGATTACCGTCAATGTCGAACTGGGCGAGCGTGCCTACCCCATCCATATCGGTGCCGATCTGATCGGCCAGACCGCGTTGTTCGCGCCGCATATCGCCGGCAGCTCGGTCACAATCGTCACGAACACCACGGTCGACCCGCTCTATGGCGACACGCTGCGCGCGGCACTCGCGCCGCTCGGCAAGCAGGTGTCCACGGTCGTTTTGCCGGACGGCGAGGCGTACAAGAACCTCGAAACGCTGAACCTGATTTTCGACGCCCTGCTGGGCTCACGCGCCGATCGCAAGACCACGCTGATCGCTCTCGGCGGCGGGGTGATCGGCGACATGACGGGATTTGCCGCGGCCTGCTACATGCGCGGCGTGCCGTTCATCCAGGTGCCGACCACCTTGCTGTCGCAAGTCGATTCGTCGGTGGGCGGTAAGACCGGCATCAACCATCCGCTTGGCAAGAACATGATCGGCGCGTTCTACCAGCCGCAGGCCGTGATCGCCGACATCGGCGCGCTGCGCACGCTGCCGGCGCGCGAGCTGGCAGCGGGCGTCGCCGAAGTGATCAAGACTGGCGCAATTGCCGACGCCGGCTTCTTCAGCTGGATCGAGGCGAACGTCGAGGCGCTCAATCGCTGCGAGCCCGAAGCGCTGGCCGAGGCGGTCAAGCGCTCGTGCGAGATCAAGGCGTCGGTCGTGGCGCAGGACGAGCGTGAAGGCGGCCTGCGCGCAATCCTCAATTTCGGCCACACCTTCGGCCATGCGATCGAAGCCGGACTCGGCTACGGCGAATGGCTGCACGGCGAAGCGGTCGGCTGCGGGATGGTGATGGCGGCGGACCTGTCGGTACGCATGGGCTATCTCGACGAAGCCGCGCGCAAGCGCCTGGTCGACGTGATCGTTGCGGCGCATTTGCCCACTCGGGCGCCCGCGCTGGGCGATTCGCGGTACGTCGAACTCATGCGAGTCGACAAAAAGGCGGAAGCCGGCGCGATCAAATTCATTCTGCTGAAGCGTTTCGGTGAGACGCTCATCACCCAGGCGCCCGACGCCGAGGTGCACGCCACGCTGGCTGCCGCCGTCTAGACCGATTCGGCGAGGGCCTGGCAGCAAGGCAGGGCAAGGCAATACGCACCAGCGTCACGAGGCGCCGCCCATGTTTCGGAGAATCCGGTGACAGACAGGCGCAGCGACGATGTAGAGCATGACCCGGCAGGCACGCCCGTGAGCGGCGTGCCATCGCCAGAAGCACTCGAAGCGCATCTCGCGCCGTATGCGGCGCATTCCGCCCAGTCGCGCGGGCGCCGTTATCCCGAAGCCGCGCCAAGCGCGCGCACCGAATTCCAGCGCGATCGCGACCGCATTGTCCACTCGACGGCATTCCGCCGGCTCGAGTACAAAACCCAGGTGTTCGTGAATCACGAGGGCGATCTGTTTCGCACGCGCCTCACGCACAGTCTCGAAGTCGCGCAGATCGCCCGTTCGGTTGCCCGCAATCTGCGCGTCAACGAGGACCTCGTCGAAGCCATTTCGCTGGCGCACGACCTTGGCCACACGCCGTTCGGCCACGCGGGCCAGGACGCGCTGAACGAATGCATGCGCGAACATGGCGGCTTCGAGCACAATCTGCAAAGCCTCGCGGTGGTCGACGATCTGGAGGAGCATTACGGCGCGTTCAACGGGCTGAACCTCTGCTTCGAAACCCGGGAAGGCATTCTCAAGCACTGCTCGCGCGAGAACGCGCGGCGGCTCGGCGCGCTGGGCGAGCGCTTTCTGGAAGGGCGGCAGCCTTCCATCGAGGCGCAGATCGCCAATGTCGCCGACGAAATCGCCTACAACAATCACGATGTCGACGACGGCTTGCGCTCAGGCCTGCTCACGGTGGAGCAGCTTGCCGAAGTGGAGTTATGGCAAACGCACTATGCGGCGGCGCGTGGCGACTTCCCGCAGATCGAGGGGCGCAGGCTGATTCACGAGACCGTGCGCCGCATTATCAATACGCTGATCGTCGATCTGATCGATACGACTTCGCTCAATCTCGCCAGGCACGCGCCTGCCTCGCTCGACGCAGTGCGCGCAACGCCGCCGCTGGTCGCCCATAGCGAAGCAATCGCCGCGCAGGCCGCAACGCTCAAGCGTTTCCTGTTCAAGAACCTGTACCGCCACTATCGCGTCATGCGTATGGCCAACAAGGCGCGCCGCGTAGTGACCGGTCTGTTCGACGCATTCACGGACGATCCGCGGCTATTGCCGCCGGGTTATCAGTCCACGGACGCGTCGCGGCAACCGCGCCTGATCGCCCACTACATCGCGGGGATGACGGATCGGTACGCGGTTAAGGAGTATCAGCGGCTGTTCGTGATTGACGACAACTGATCGGCCGAGGCCGATCTCACCGCTTGTCGCAACCCGCCTGGTGCAACCCGCGCCTAGCGTAGCCGTGACGCCAGCAGGGCCCCAGCGATCAGCGCAACGCCGCCGACGATCGCAATCGTCTGCCACGGGTTTTCACGCACGTAATCGTCAGCATCGGCGATAGCGACTTCGGCGCGTTCGCGCACGGCTTCGCGGGTGTCGTTCAGGCGGACGCGCGCGGCTTCAAGCTGCTTGCGCAGTTTGCTGCGCAGCGCCACGGCGTCGGCCTGGGTGCCGTCTGCCAGGGTGGATTCGAGTTCCGACATCAGCGTGCGCAGTTCGCCTGCGATGTCTTCAGCCGCATGGCGGCTATGGCGGGCGATACGTCGCGCACGGCGGCTGGTGGTGGTCCAGGATTCGCCGAGGGCGTCTCGTGTGTTCGGAAATGCTGTCATGGTCGCTCCGTCGATGAGGGTGAAATGGTCCCGCGCTGTCACGGCACGTACACGTTGCTGCCATGTGGGGAAAACCACGGGGACGCAACTTCGGTGCCTAACCCGCAGCCCCGAAGGGCCGTGACGCAGACCACTATTCCTCAGCAGATATTGCACGAGCTAACCCGAGAGTGGGTCAAATTTACAAACGCTTACGCCGCCTGCCCGCGGGGTTGCCCGCGCAGGCCACGGACGGCCTCCCGGCACGCGAGAAAAACGAAAAACGCCGTCATTGGATCCATTGGATATTTGACGGCGTTGTCCAAGCCACGAAAATTCGACTACCCTAACTCAACGGCCCCAATTTCTTCACGCGTTAGAAACGGTAACCGATGTTGACGTAGGAAACGATCGGGTTCAGCTTGATCTTGGTTTGCGACTGCACGTTCAGCGTACCGACCGGGGTGTTTGCGGCGGTGTTCAGCTTGGCGGTCGTGCTGAGCGGCAGGTATGAAATCGACACGCCCGCGAACCAGTGCTGGTTGAACGCATAGGTGAAACCCGCATTAAACACCGGCTCCCACGAACTATCCGTGGAGACGCTGGTCGGACCATGCAGAACACCTGCTTCGAATGCGCCGTTGGTGATCTTCTGGTCGGTGAACCAGATACGGCTCACACCAATGCCGAGATACGGGCGGAACGAGGCGGTTGGAGCATTGAAGTAGTACTTGAACAGCAGAGTCGGGCTCCACTGTTTCGCCTGACCGAGCTTGCCGAATTGTTCGAGGTTGCCCGTGCCGTTCAGGTCGAACGAAGGCGGGACCCCGATCACGAATTCGGTAGCGATGTGATCAGTGACGAAGTAACCGGCTGTGAAGCCGAGCGTATCGGCTGAGCCGAGTGATGCGCCGGTGTTGGCTTCTGTGATGTTGGTCGGGCTGCCGCCTATGCTCGTTACTCTCAACGGTTGGCTACTCGATTGAGGCGCAAGATGGAACCAGCCTGTCGTAACGTAAAAGCTTCCGGCCGATTGCGCGTGTGCTGCCGTCATACAGGCGAGCGCCGCGATCCCCGTTACGGCCTGTTTTAATTTCATATGTGCTCCTCCAGAAAAGGCTCGCTCATTATGACTACAACGTTTGAAACAAACCATACGCGGCGGCTAGAGCTTTCTCCCTAGGCTCCGCGCGGTTTCCGGCTTAGCCGCGCTGCGCCGAACCCCGGGCGTGCGCGGTTCCTTGGACCTTCGGGTATGTACCAACGCGACTATTGGATACTCCAGCATGGCACGGCTTGCACGTCTCTATGTCCCTGACCAGCCGCAGCACGTCATCCTCCGTGGACTCGATCAGCAGCCCGCATTTGTCGACGACCAGGACTACGAGCTTTTCATCGACTGCTTGAAAGCGGCTTCGCGCGACCATCACTTGTCCATCCACGCGTATGCGTTGATGCCCGGCGCTGTGCAACTGCTCGTCACGCCGACTGAAGAGTCGAGCTTGCCGAAGGCGATGCAGGCGGTGGGGCGCCGCTATGTGGCTCACTTCAACCGGCGCTACGCGCGCCGCGGCACCTTATGGGAAGGGCGCTACCGCGCCACGGTGATCGAAGGCGAGCGCTACTTCCTGCTCGCGAGCCGGGTCGTCGAGATGTGCCCGGTGCGTACCGGGCTCGTCAGCGCACCCGAGGACTATCGCTGGTCGAGCTACCGCCACCACATCGGCCTCACGCTCGACAGTCTGATTACCGATCACCCGCTGTACTGGTCGCTCGGCAACACGCCGTTCGAGCGACAGCGAGCCTACCGAGAGTTGTGCGAGCAGCCGCTCGACGAGCGCGAAGCCAGCCAGCTTCAGCAGGCCACCTTGAAAGGTTGGGTTCTGGGCAGCGACACCTACCGCGAATGGGCGGCGCGGGCTGCCAACCGGCGCGTTTCGCCGCTGCCGCGCGGGCGGCCGCGCAAGGTCCGCGAAACGCCGCAGACGCAATAAAGCGTTTTGCATCAAAGGGCTGTATGGAAACGGCATCTTCGCATGCCGTTTTCTTTTGCACCATTTTGATGTGACACCAATAAAAAATAGCCGCAATGCACCAATCTGATAATTGGGGTTCAATCATCGCGTTTTATTTGCTATTCCATTGATTCGTCGCGTATATTCCGAATTCCGGCACTTTTAGAGACGCGCGGCATCAAGCGTACGGAGTCGCCGACGTGGTTGCGGTGCGAACTGCGGCAATAGAAAAACGGTTTAACGGCCTGTCCGGCCCCTCACAGACGGTGTCCCCATGAACGACCACCAGCAACCGACTCACCCGGTTCCCGCCGCGCAGGGTCTGTACGACCCGCAAAACGAACATGACGCCTGCGGCGTCGGCTTCGTTGCTCACATCAAGGGCAAGAAAAGCCACGAGATCATCGAGCAGGGCCTGAAGATTCTCGAGAACCTCGACCACCGGGGCGCCGTGGGCGCCGATCCGCTGATGGGCGACGGCGCGGGCATCCTGATCCAGATTCCGGACGGTTTTTATCGTGAGGAAATGGCCAAGCAGGGCGTTGTGCTGCCCCCGCACGGTGAATATGGCGTGGGCATGGTCTTCCTGCCGAAGGAACACGCATCGCGTCTGGCCTGCGAACAGGAACTGGAGCGCACGGTGAAGGCCGAAGGCCAGGTCGTGCTGGGATGGCGCGATGTGCCGGTCGACCACACCATGCCGATTTCGCCCACCGTCAAGGCGAGCGAGCCGCTGATCCGCCAGATCTTCATCGGCCGCGGCAAGGACATCATGGTGACCGACGCGCTCGAGCGGAAGCTGTACGTGATCCGCAAGACGGCGAGCCACCGCATCCAGGCGCTCAAGCTCAAGCACGGCAAGGAATACTTCGTGCCGTCGTGCTCGGCGCGCACGGTGGTCTATAAGGGCCTGCTGCTGGCCGGCCAGGTTGGCGTGTACTACCGCGACCTGCAGGACGAGCGCACGGTGTCGGCGCTGGCGCTGGTGCACCAACGCTTCTCGACCAACACGTTCCCGGCGTGGGAACTGGCTCACCCGTACCGCATGATCGCCCACAACGGCGAAATCAACACGGTGAAGGGCAACGTCAACTGGCTGAACGCCCGCACCGGCGCGATCGCGTCGCACGTGCTCGGCGACGACCTGCCGAAGCTGTGGCCGCTGATCTATCCGGGCCAATCGGACACCGCCTCGTTCGACAACTGTCTCGAACTGCTGGTGATGGCCGGCTACCCGCTCGTCCACGCGGTGATGATGATGATCCCGGAAGCGTGGGAACAGCACACGCTGATGGACGATAACCGCCGCGCGTTCTACGAATACCACGCCGCGATGATGGAGCCGTGGGACGGCCCCGCCGCGATCGCCTTCACCGACGGCCGTCAGATTGGCGCCACGCTCGACCGTAACGGCCTGCGTCCGGCACGCTACATCGTCACCGACGACGACCTCGTCATCATGGCGTCGGAAGCCGGCACGCTGCCGATCCCTGAGTCGAAGATCGTCAAGAAGTGGCGTCTGCAGCCGGGCAAAATGTTCCTGATCGACATGGAACACGGCCGCATCATCGACGACAAGGAACTGAAGGACAACCTCGCCAACGCCAAGCCTTACAAGAGCTGGATCGACGCCGTGCGCATCAAGCTCGACGAAATCGAGCCGAAGGCCGAAGACGTCGCGACGGAACGCCGCGAAGCCGCTGCTTTGCTGGATCGCCAGCAGGCGTTCGGCTATACGCAGGAAGATCTCAAGTTCCTGATGGCGCCAATGGCGCAAGCCGGCGAAGAAGCGGTCGGTTCGATGGGCAACGACTCGCCGCTGGCGGTCATGTCCAACAAGAACAAGACGCTTTATCACTACTTCAAGCAGTTGTTCGCGCAAGTCACGAACCCGCCGATCGACCCGATCCGTGAAAACATGGTGATGTCGCTGGTGTCGTTCGTCGGTCCGAAGCCGAACCTGCTGGACACGAACAACATCAACCCGCCGATGCGTCTTGAAGTGTCGCAGCCGGTGCTCGACTTCAAGGACATCGCCAAGATCCGCGCGATCGATCAGTACACGGGCGGCAAGTTCAGCTCGTACGAACTGAACATCTGCTATCCGGTGGCCTGGGGCAAGGAAGGCATCGAAGCGCGTCTGGCGTCGCTGTGCGCGGAAGCCGTCGATGCGGTGAAGTCCGGCTACAACATGCTGATCGTGTCGGACCGCAAGACCGACCGCGACAACGTCGCGATTCCGGCACTGCTGGCTACGGCCGCGATCCACACGCACCTCGTGCAACACGGTCTGCGCACCAGCGCGGGTCTGGTCGTGGAAACCGGCTCGGCGCGTGAAACGCACCACTTCGCGCTGCTCGCGGGCTACGGCGCGGAAGCCGTGCACCCGTACCTCGCGATGGAAACGCTTGCCCAGTTGGCAACCGGCCTGAAGGGCGACCTGTCGGCGGAAAAGGCGGTCTACAACTTCACCAAGGCAGTCGGCAAGGGCCTGCAGAAGGTCATGTCGAAGATGGGCATTTCGACCTACATGTCGTACACCGGCGCGCAGATTTTCGAAGCGGTGGGTCTGGCGGAAGATCTGGTGTCGAAGTACTTCAAGGGCACCTCGTCGAAGGTCGGCGGGATCGGCCTGTTCGACGTCGCGGAAGAAGCGATCCGTCTGCATCGCGACGCGTTTGGCGACAACCCGATCCTCGCGAACATGCTCGACGCGGGTGGCGAGTACGCCTATCGCGTGCGCGGCGAAGAACATATGTGGACGCCGGATGCGATCGCCAAGCTGCAACACTCGGCGCGCAGCAACTCGTACCAGACGTACAAGGAATACGCGCATCTGATCAACGATCAGACGAAGCGCCATATGACGTTCCGCGGCCTGTTCGAGTTCAAGCTCGATCCGGCCAAGGCCATCCCGCTCGACGAAGTCGAATCGGCGAAGGAAATCGTCAAGCGTTTCGCTACCGGCGCCATGTCGCTGGGCTCGATTTCGACCGAAGCCCACGCCACGCTGGCGGTTGCGATGAACCGCATCGGCGGCAAGTCGAACACCGGTGAAGGCGGCGAGGACGTGAACCGTTATCGCAACGAACTGCGCGGCATTCCGATCAAGAACGGCGACACCATGAAGTCGGTGATCGGCGACGAAGTGATCGTCGACATTCCGCTCAAAGACGGTGATTCGCTGCGCTCGAAGATCAAGCAGGTGGCATCGGGCCGTTTCGGCGTGACGGCGGAATACCTCGCGTCGGCCGATCAGATCCAGATCAAGATGGCACAAGGCGCGAAGCCGGGCGAAGGCGGTCAGTTGCCGGGCCACAAGGTGTCGGAATATATCGGCAAGCTGCGTTACTCGGTGCCGGGCGTCGGCCTGATTTCGCCGCCGCCGCACCATGACATCTACTCGATCGAAGATCTGGCGCAGCTGATTCACGATCTGAAGAACGCCAACTCGGCGGCCAGCGTGTCAGTGAAGCTGGTGTCGGAATCGGGCGTGGGCACGGTGGCCGCGGGTGTCGCCAAGGCGAAGGCCGATCACGTCGTGATCGCCGGCCATGACGGCGGCACGGGCGCCTCGCCGCTGTCGTCGGTGAAGCATGCCGGCACGCCGTGGGAACTGGGTCTGGCTGAAACGCAGCAAACGCTGGTGCTGAACCAGCTGCGCGGCCGCATCCGCGTGCAGGCCGACGGTCAGATGAAGACCGGCCGCGACGTCGTGATCGGCGCGCTGCTCGGCGCGGACGAATTCGGCTTCGCGACGGCGCCGCTCGTCGTCGAAGGCTGCATCATGATGCGCAAGTGTCACCTGAACACCTGCCCGGTCGGCGTCGCAACGCAAGATCCGGTGCTGCGCGCGAAGTTCCAGGGCCAGCCGGAACACGTCGTCAACTTCTTCTTCTTCGTTGCGGAAGAAGCGCGCGAACTGATGGCGCAACTGGGCATCCGTAAATTCGACGACCTGATCGGCCACGCCGAACTGCTCGACATGAAGAAGGGCGTCGAGCACTGGAAGGCGAAGGGTCTCGATTTCTCGCGCGTGTTCTATCAGCCGCAAGTCGCAGCGGAAGTGGCGCGCAAGCACGTCGACGTGCAGGACCACGGTCTCGACCGCGCCCTGGATCATGTGCTGATCGAGAAGTCGAAGGCCGCGATCGAGAAGGGCGAGCACGTCTCGTTCATCCAGCCGGTGCGCAACGTGAACCGTACGGTCGGCGCGATGCTGTCCGGCACGATCGCGAAGAAGTACGGCCACGATGGTCTGCCTGACGACACGATTCACATCCAGTTGAAGGGCACCGCGGGTCAGAGCTTCGGTGCGTTCCTCGCGCGAGGCGTCACGCTGGATCTGGTCGGCGACGGTAACGACTACGTCGGCAAGGGCCTTTCGGGTGGCCGCATCATCATCCGTCCGACGAACGATTTCCGCGGCAAGTCGGAAGAAAACATCATCTGCGGCAACACGGTGATGTACGGCGCGATAGAAGGCGAGGCGTTCTTCCGCGGCGTCGCCGGCGAGCGTTTCTGCGTGCGTAACTCGGGCGCGACGGCAATCGTCGAAGGTACGGGCGACCACGGTTGCGAATACATGACGGGCGGCACGGTAGTCGTGCTCGGCGAAACGGGCCGTAACTTCGCGGCCGGTATGTCGGGCGGTATTGCCTACGTGTTCGATCCGGACAACACGTTCGCGGGCAAGTGCAACAAGTCGATGGTCGCGCTCGACCCGGTCTTGCAGCAGGCCGAACAGGAACGCACAGTCGACAATGGCCTGTGGCACAGCGGCACCACCGACGAAGCGCTGCTCAAGGGTCTCATCGAACGTCACTTCCAGTTCACGGGTTCGCCGCGTGCAAAGGCGCTGCTCGAAAACTGGGACGCGTCGCGCCGTCAGTTCGTGAAGGTATTCCCGACCGAATACAAGCGCGCGCTGGGCGAGATGGCCGCGAAGAAGGCGAACAAGGAAGTGCTC
This sequence comes from Paraburkholderia agricolaris, assembly GCF_009455635.1. Lineage (NCBI taxonomy): Bacteria > Pseudomonadati > Pseudomonadota > Betaproteobacteria > Burkholderiales > Burkholderiaceae > Paraburkholderia > Paraburkholderia agricolaris. The sequence goes on along the minus strand of NZ_QPER01000001.1, from coordinate 4,420,535 downwards.
GCCGCCTGATCCTGCCACCGCAGACGTCACAGTCACAACTAGCCGTACCCACCGCGCCGGCCGCATCCCGGTCCGCGCGGCGGGTGTAGATCACCTCACCTGATACAGATAGAGAAGAGAACCACATGGGCAAGGCAACCGGTTTTCTCGAGTTCGAGCGCCGCCACGAGGCGTACGAAGCTCCGCTCACGCGTGTGAAGCACTACAAGGAATTCGTCGCGGCACTGACCGACGACGAAGCCAAGATTCAAGGCGCGCGTTGCATGGACTGCGGCATTCCGTTCTGCAACAACGGCTGCCCGGTGAACAACATCATTCCGGACTTCAACGACCTGGTGTTCCATCAGGACTGGAAGAACGCGATTGAAGTGCTGCACTCCACCAATAACTTCCCCGAGTTCACGGGCCGCATCTGCCCGGCGCCGTGCGAAGCGGCCTGCACGCTCGGTATTAACGACGACGCGGTCGGCATCAAGTCGATCGAACACGCGATCATCGACAAAGCATGGGCCGAAGGTTGGGTCGCACCGCTGCCGCCGAAGCACAAGACCGGCAAGAAGGTCGCCGTGGTCGGATCCGGCCCTGCCGGTTTGGCCGTCGCGCAGCAACTCGCGCGCGCGGGGCACGATGTCACCGTGTTCGAAAAGAACGACCGGATTGGCGGCTTGCTGCGTTACGGCATTCCCGACTTCAAGCTGGAAAAGTGGCTGATCGACCGCCGCATGCGTCAGATGGAAGCTGAAGGCGTGACGTTCCGCGCCAACGTCTTCGTCGGCAAAGCGGATTCGCTGCCGGCGCATATCGGCAACACGGCGAAGGAAACCATCACGCCGGCTGAGCTGAAAGAACAGTTCGACGCCGTGGTGATTGCCGGTGGTTCGGAAACGCCGCGCGATCTGCCGGTGCCGGGCCGCGAGCTGGAAGGCATTCACTACGCAATGGAATTCCTGCCGCAGCAGAACAAGGTCAATGCCGGCGACAAGGTCGCGAACCAGTTGCTCGCCAAGGGCAAGCATGTGGTCGTGATCGGTGGCGGCGATACGGGTTCGGACTGCGTCGGCACGTCGAATCGTCATGGCGCGAAGAGCGTCACGCAATTCGAACTGCTGCCGCAGCCGCCGGAAGAAGAGAACAAACCGCTCGTGTGGCCGTACTGGCCGATCAAGCTGCGCACCTCGTCCTCGCATGACGAAGGCTGCTCGCGTGACTGGGCGGTCGCCACCAAGCGCCTCGAAGGCAAGAACGGCAAGGTCGAAAAGCTGATCGCCGCGCGCGTCGAATGGAAGGACGGCAAGATGCAGGAAGTGCCGAACTCGGAATTCGAAATGAAGGCGGATCTGGTGCTGCTGGCCATGGGCTTCACACAACCGGTGTCGCCGGTGCTTGAGGCGTTCGGCGTCGACAAGGACAACCGCGGCAATGTGCGTGCCGCGACCGAGGGCGACAAGGCGTACTACACGTCGGTGGACAAGGTCTTCACCGCGGGCGATATGCGCCGTGGCCAGTCGCTGGTGGTGTGGGCGATTCGCGAAGGCCGTCAGTGCGCACGTTCGGTCGATGCATTCCTGATGGGGCATTCGGAACTGCCGCGCTAACTTCTCTGTCGACCAGAGTTAGTGCTTCAGCACTTACTCTGGTCCCATGCAACTCGGTTGCCGCCGGTTGCCGCCTGATAACGCGGGAACCGGCTAATGCTTGCAGGACGAGGTGGAGACGACAAAGCGGTACATAAGCCGTACCCCAAAGCGGTAAAAAAACAAAGCCGGGCACCTGAGAGGGTGACCCGGCTTTTCCGTTTTTGCGACGCGCAATTATTTCCGGTAGCGGTTCAAAGTGAGCCCGTCCAGATCGATCTCCGGCTTGTGCTGCGTAATCAAATCCGCGACAACCCGGCCCGAACCCATCGACATCGCCCAACCCGTCGACCCATGTCCGACGTTCAGCCAGAGATTGTTCACGCCGGACGGGCCGAGCAATGGCGCTCCATCGGGCGTCATGGGCCGGCGGCCGACCCAGAAGTGCGCGGAGGTCGGATTGGCCGCGTGCGGAAACCAGTCGCTGAGTACCTTCATCAGCGTCTGCAAGGCCTGCTCGCGCAGGGTTATCTGGCGATTGCCAAGCTCCGCGGTGCCGGCCACGCGCAGGTTGTTGCCAAAACGCGTGATCGCCGTTTTCAGCGATTCGTCCATGAGTGCCGCCAGCGGGGCTTTTTCTTCGTCGGTGATGGGTAGCGTTGCCGAGTAGCCTTTGACCGGGTAGAGCGGCACCTTCACGCCGAGCGGCGCGAGCAACGTCGCGCTGTCGACCCCCAGCGCCACCACCACGGCATCCGCTTGTAATGTCTCACTGCCGCGCTCGCTCTCGAGATTGACCGCGTGAACCGCACCGCCTCGCATATCGAGCGAACTCACGCGGGTATCGAAGCGAAACCGCACGCCGTTGCGCTCGCAGATCGCCCGCAGTTCACGGGTGAAGCGGGCGCAATCGCCGGCTTCGTCGTTGGGGAGATAGAGGCCGGAGAGCGGCGTCTGGCGGGCCCAGCGCAGACCCGGTTCGATCTCGACACACTGCGCGGCGCTGACTTCACGGTACGCGATGCCCGCGTCGCGCAGGACCGCCAATGCCGGCTGCGCGAGCTCCACATCGTATTCGCTGCGGAACAACTGCAGATAGCCCTGGCTGCGGCCATAGTCGAACGGATGACGGGTGCGGAATTCGTGCAGACACTCCCGGCTGTAATAGGCGATGCGTTGCATGCGCTGCTTGTTGACGCGAAAGCGTTCGAGATCGCATTCGCGTAGCCAGCGCATGATCCAGCGCCATTGAGCCGGGTCGAGGGTAGGGCGGAAGATCAGCGGCGAGGCCGGCTTGAAAAGATACTTGAAGATCTTGGCCGGCATGCCGGGCGCGGCCCACGGCGTCACATAGCCCGGCGCGATTACACCGGCGTTGCCGAAACTGGTAGAGAGCGCGACGTCCGGCTCGCGCTCGATCACGGTGACCTCGCAGCCTTGCTGGCGCAGATAAAACGCGGTGGCGACGCCGATCACGCCGCCGCCCAGAACAATCGTTTTCATGTGGTTGTACGGCGGTTTCAGGCGCTCGGGCGAGTCGCGCCGAGCACTTTGCCCTTGGTTTCCGGCAGACACACTGCGGCAACGATCACCAGCAGATAGCCCGACCCGGCGATGATGCCCATCGCCTTCACCAGCGTCATGGTTTGTGACAGTGTACCGACCAGGATCGGAAAGAACGAGCCGAGACCGCGGCCCAGGTTGTAGCAGAAGCCTTGCCCCGAGCCGCGGATCGAATTCGGATAAAGCTCCGACAGGTAGGCGCCCACGCCCGCGAAAATCCCTTGCACGACAATGCCCAGCGGGAAACCGAGGGCGAGCATCATGCCGTCGGTGATCGGCAGCATCGTGTAGACCATGCCGAGCACGAACGAGCCGATCGCGAACAGCACGAACGACGCGCGGCGGCCGATCTTGTCGCACAGAATCGCGCCGACGATATAGCCGGTGAACGAGCCGACGATCAGCACGATCAGATAGCCGCTGGTGTTGAAGACTGACAGATGGCGCACGGTCTTCAGATAGGTCGGCAGCCAGGTGGTGATCGCGTAATAGCCGCCGAGCATGCCGGTGCAGAGCACGCTGCCCAGGATGGTCGTTTTGAGGTAAGGGAAGGCGAAGATCTGCAGGAAGTGCGAGGTGTCGAAACCGCTTTCTCGAGCCCGGCGGGTTTCGAGAAAGATTTCCGGATCGCTGACATTGCGGCGGATGTAGATGATCCACAACGCGGGCAGCAGGCCGATCCAGAAGCAGGCGCGCCATGCATACTGTTCCGGCAGCAGCGCGAAGAACGCCCAATAGATGATGGCCGCCGCGGCCCAGCCGAATGACCAGCTGCTCTGCACGGTGCCCACGGCTTTCGCGCGATGCTGAGGTGAGCGGATGGTTTCGGCCATCATGATCGTCACGACCGACCATTCACCGCCAAAACCAATGCCTTGCAGCGTGCGGGTGGTTAGCAGTTGCCAGAACGAGTGGGTGAAACCCGACAGGCAGGTAAAGATCGCGAAGGTGGCAATGGTCCACTGGAGGACCCGCACGCGTCCGTAGCGATCGGCGAGAATCCCGGCGAGCCAGCCGCCGATTGCCGACGAAATCAGCGAACTGGTCGCGATCATGCCGGCTTCGCTTTTGGTCATGCCCCATGTCGCGATCAGCGTCGGAATGAGGAATGAATAGATCATGAAATCAAAGGCGTCGACTGCGTAGCCGCCGAAGCCCGCATAGAGGGTGCGGCGTTCGCGCTGTGTCAGTTCGGTGAACCATTGGAGAGAGGGCATGTTTTTTTGTTGTCTCCAGGTGGTTTTTGCCTTGCGGCGGCTTGATCGTGGGTTTTTTGTATTCTAAGGGGATGGGACGGGGTGCGGCCAGTTGTGGTCAAAAATGGCAACCGGTTAAGTGACGGCTAAGGGACAGGTAAGGGACTCCATTCCGGTTCCTTACGAACTACTACTATGTAACCCAAAAATAATCGGGCGCCGTTAAACTGCGCCGGCAGCGCTCGAGCTGCGACTACCCTCCTCACGTCCGCGCTCGCCACTGCCAATGCCCGCAACCGCAAAAAACTGCTCGCCGTTCCGCCGCCCCGCGAGCACGCCTTTGCGGGCAGATTACTCGCGCCGCGCGTTCCTGAGATCTTCGGCAAGTGCGCTGCTGCTTTCCGGCATGGGGAGCACCCTGCTATCGGCTTGTGGGGGCGGAAATCTGGACACCGATCAACCGGCAACGCCGCGCCTCGCCTCGGTGAGTAACTTTCGCGACGTAGCGGGCGCAGCCGCCGGCTATCCCACTGTCGACGGCAAGCAGATGCGCCGTGGCGCTTTCTATCGTGCGAACGCGTTGACCCTCAGCACTGCCGACGCGGCCACGCTCAACAAACTCGGCATCGCTTCGGTCTACGATCTGCGCACGCCCGGCGAAATCGCGCGCACCGCGGATATCTTGCCGAGCGGCGCGAGATCGCAGGCGCTCGATGTGTTGGGGGTCAACGATTTCGTTACGCCGACGCTCGATACGGCAGCGGCCGCCGTCGCGTTCATGGAGGGTGAGGCGCGCGCCTATGTCACCGGCGCAGCCCAGCGCGTCGGCTACGGCGAGATTCTCACGCGGCTTGCCAATGGCGCCGGCGCGCAACTGTTCCATTCCAGCGCGGGTAAGGATCGTACCGGCTGGGTTGCGGCGCTCCTGCTCAGCATCGCCAACGTGCCGCTCGACGTCATCATGCAGGACTATCTGCTGAGCAACGTCTATCTGGCTCAATCGATCCAGGCGCAGACGGCCACGTTGCAGGCGCAGGATGGCGACGCGGTCGCAACGATCGAGTCGCCGCTCTTCAATGTCCAGGAAAATTATCTGCAAGCGGGGTTCGATCAGGTACAGGCGAGCTACGCCACTATGGCGAGCTATCTGACGCAAGGCCTTGGCCTCTCGCAAGCGACGATCGACATGTTGCACGCCCGCCTCGTCGTGTGATTTGCGCTGGCCGCGCCAGGTGTCGCGCGGAACACGCCGGCGGGACAGACGAAAAAAAGTCCGCCCCATGTAACCGGGCGGACAGAGAAGGGCGGCATCGAGGTTGCCGGGGGCGACTATAAGGCCACAACGCCTGCGCAAATCCGTTCAGTAAGGACGCGTAAGCGCTCGTACCTGCGAAGCCCGCTCAGCCCTTCCCGACCTTCCCAACCTTACTCATGACTGTGCCGGCGCAACCGGCAATTCGATCCGTACCTCCAGCCCGCCTTGCGCATGATTGCCTACCTGACAGCGCCCGCCGCGATCGTGCGCAAGCCGTGCGACGATCGCGAGACCCAGACCGCAATGGCCTTCGCCGCCGCGCGCGGCATCGAGCCGTACAAACGGTTTCATCGCCGCCGCGACACGGTCGTCGGGAATGCCCGGGCCGTGGTCGCGCACGCTGATGATCCAATGCCGGTCGTTGCGCGCCGTGGCGATGTCCACCGGCGGTGAGCCGTGCTCGAGCGCGTTGTCGACGAGATTCGTGACCAGCCGGTCGAGCAGGGTGCGCGGCAACGCGAACGACGAACCGGCGCGCAGATCGAGCGTGAACAGCGGTGTCTCGGTACTGTCGCTGGCGGAAAACTGTTCCCGCAGGAATTCGTCGACTTCGACCGGCGGCCCCGCATCAGCGGACTGGCCGGCAAACTCCAGAAACTGCTGGACGATGTTGGTCAGCGAATCGACGTCACGGATCAGGCCGGCCCGCTCGCTTTCCGCGACCAGTACGCTCGCGCGCAACTTCAGCCGCGTCAGCGGTGCTTTCAGATCGTGGGCGACGCCGGCCAGCATTACCGCCTGGTCGTCGCCGGCCTCATTCAGGCGCCGCATCATGTCGTTGAAGGAGCCGATCAGATCGCGCAACTCGCGCGGGCCTTGCACCGTCACGGGTTCTGGCCGGCCGCCCGAACCGAATGCTCGGGCCGCGTCGGCCACGCGCGACAACGGCCGCTGCATCTGCCAGACCGCGAACAGCGAGAGGATCAGCGCGGCCGCCAGCATCGAGATGGATTCGATCAGGAAGCGCGGGCGCGGGGGGACGTCCACCGGCACGACAACCCAGTTGGACTTGCCGGGGAGCAGTACCCATAACTGCGGCGGATGCAAGTCGTCGACGGCGATCTGCGTGCCGGGCGGCAGGTTCTCGCGCAAATGCCGGCTCAGTTCGACCAGCGGATGGGCGGAGGGCGTGTGCAGATGGACGCTCGACGGCATGTTCCAGGTGGGCACGAGATGCACGCGCATGGCGGGCGCAAGCGCGGCGCCCTTCATCGGCTCGCCGTTGATGGCTTGCAGCACCAGCAGAATGCCGCGCGCGAAGCCGTCGATTTCGTGACGCGGCGGCTGCATCACCACCAGCACGAACCAGCCGGCCTGAATCGCGAACAACACCGTTGTCGACAGCAACGCCATTCTGCCGAACAGTGTGTTCAGCGGGTTTCTCATGCGCTTGAGGCAGCCTCGTCGGCGAATGGGGTGCCGTCGGCGTCGGGTACGAACACGTAGCCTTTGCCGCGCACCGTCTGAACGTAGCAAGGGTTGGACGGATCGTCTTCGATCACGCGGCGCAGGCGCCAGATCGGCACGTCGAGGCTGCGGTCGCGGAACGCGAGGTTGTCGCGATGCACGAGATCGTGAATCAGCACGCGCGACAGCACCTTGTACGGATTGTTGACGAAAATCTTTAGCAGCGCGAACTCACTGTCGCGCAGCGGCAGCTTCGCGTCGTCGCGTGACAGCGAGCGGGTGGCGAAGTCGAGTTCGAACGGGCCAAAGCGATACGGCTTGCGGGCTTCCGGCGCACTCGTGGTGGACGGCCCGCGGCGGCGTAACACCGTGTGGATGCGCGCGAGCAGCTCACGAGGGTCGAACGGCTTGGTCAGGTAGTCGTCCGCGCCGAGCGATAGCCCGACGATGCGGTCGGCCACCGTGCCGCGCGCCGTTACGAAGATCACCGGGATGTCGTCGCCGGCGGCGCGCAGTGCGGTGAGCGCGCGTAAGCCGTCGGTGTTCGGCATCATGATGTCGAGCACGACGACCGACGGCCGTTCGCGTTCGAGCCGGCGTTGCAAATGGGTGCCGTCGTGCAGCACCGACGCGTCGAAGCCGTTCGTCTGCAGAAACTTGCAAAGCAGATCGCGTACGACCGGATCGTCGTCGACGATAAGGACCTGTGGATTCATGGCGAAATTCTAGACTGGCCCGCGCGACGCACGCCCGACTGTTTTCTTACCAATGCTTACCTAAACTCGCACCGTCTTTGCCGATTCGGGTGTCAGTCCCGCCACCAAAGGCTCACCGCCCATTTCAAGGCCACATATTTGGCAATGCGCGGGTAATGGGTGAGTAATGCTCCGACCGGGTGAAGCGCGGCGCTGCAGTCGTTTTACATCGCTTGAACGCCTCCACATGACCAATCCGCCCCCAATTGCTACCGCCGGCAATGGGTCGCAACGGGTCGTAAGAACCGCCGGAAAGCGCGCGTTCCTTCGTGCATCGCTACCGCCTGTGCGGCGAGATGATTCGTCGTGCAGTACGTTGCGTCGCATGTCAAAAACAGCCTAACGCCTTGGGCCCACGGCAAGCGGCGTGAAATCGAAACCTAGCGCCATGCGAGGCTCATCATGACCATTCACAGCCATCTCGGTTCAACCCGCTTTTCTTCGCTCGCCCCCATGTCGGCGGCGGAAAAGCCCGCAACTTCAAACAACGCGGCGGCGACGCCGCAGGCACCGGAGTCCGTTAGCGAGGCGCAGCCGTCGTCGCCCTCGCTGCCGTCTGGGCTCGTCGGACATCACGTCAACACGACCGCCTGACGCATCGAGGCCCGTGTGTCGACCTCAAGCATTCCTGACCGCTTCGTCCGTGTCGCTGCGTGGTTGACGCTCGGCGCGGCGCTGCTGCCACTCGGCGGCTGCGCCGTTGCCGCGCTGCCGTGCCGGCTGACGTCGGCCACGCTGAAAATCATTCCGGTCGTCGGCCATGCCGCGGCCACACCGTTCGACATGTGTTCATCCGCCATCGACTGAATCATGACACTCAAACGGATTGCCTTTGCGTTGACGCTGCTGGGCGGCATGTTTCCGTTGGCCGGCGAGGCGCAGGCCCAGGCGCAGCCGGTCGCGCGCGACGCGAACGCAGCCGGTGCTGCGTCGAAGAGCACTTTTCCCGAGGCACGCCGGCGTTCGCAGGACATGCCGTTCGCGTTTCGCGGCATTGCGCTCGGCACCACGCTGGACGAATTTCGCGCCGGCTCGACCGTGCGCGCCACGCCGGTTGGCAGCGTACCTGTCTGCGAGACGGACGTGCAGGCCGGCGCGCTCGGCATGCGGCTGAAATCACACGAGAGTCTGACGGTTGCGTGCCGCTGGGCGCATCGTTCCGACGACGGCTGGGCAGTGTCGCAAGCAGTCGTCGACGGCGCGCCGGCACTGGAGCACGTGCTGCGTTTTGCGCGTGTCGACGGCCAGAGCGCACTGCGTCTGTACGAGATTTCTTTTGTGATCGACGAGATCACCGCCGAGGACTTGCGCGACGCGCTCGCGGACCGTTATGGCGCGCCGCGTCTGGTGACGCAAAGCGTGTCGTCGCCAGGCGTGCTGCCGGTCTACGTGTGGGACAACGCGGTGAGTTCGATTACCTTGTGTTTTTTGCCGGGAACGCGCAACGGCACGCTCACCTATCTGTTGAAGGGCTCGGACGCATGGGTGAAATCCGTCGTGCGGCAGTGGCAGGCAAGCGGCGCCGAGGCGGGGTGATGTGCCGCCTCGTCTGCCGCGCTGTTTGCGGGATCACGCGTGGCGTCGATTGCGTCGTTGAGCGAAGCATTGGCAGCGCGACCGCACGGTTTGTTTTCATTCCGGCCGATCCGGCCAAGGAGCAACTATGACTGCGCTACGTCTGACCGTCGCGCTAGGCGCTGCGGCCTGTCTCGCGGCTTGCGGCAGCAGCCAGCAACCGTCAATCGTTGAAACGCCGATGTCGCCGCCGATCGCGTCGGCGCCGCTGAACGTCAATACGCAGGGGGCGATCTATCAGGCCGGCGCGCCGTTGCTGCTTTACGAAACGCCGCGCGCCCAGCATATCGGCGACGTGCTGACGATCCGTTTGTCGGAGTCGTACAGCGGCAACAATAGCTCGACCGCGGCCGCGAGCCGCTCGAGCAGCATCACCGCGACCGCTGCGGATCAGTCGACCAACGCCGCTGCGCGGCTTGCGAGGTTGTTCAACGTCGGCTCGGCCAGCACCGACTACAAAGGACAGGGCAGTCTCACCGACACCAGCGGCATGACCGGCACACTCGCTGTGACCGTGATCGGCACGATGTCGACCGGCAACCTGGTGGTGTCGGGCGAGAAGGTCATCGCGATGAGCGGCAATCGCGACCGCTTGCGCCTGTCGGGTATCGTCAATCCGAAGGATATCGAAGCGGGGAATTATGTCGCGTCGAGCAAGGTCGCCAATGCACGTATCGAGCAGGCCGGCGTGGGGATGGTGTCCGACGCCACCACGATGGGCTGGCTGCAAAGAATGTTTCTGAGCGTGCTGACTTTCTGACGTCGATCGCGGTGCGCGCGCGAGCAGCGCGACACGCCGGGGCACGCTCTCGCCGGTTTTACGAAAGCGGCGCCGCGTTGCGTTCCGCCGCGCCGATTTCGCCGTCCGGTACGAACACGTAGCCGCGGCCCCACACAGTTTGCACATAGCGCGGCTCGGACGGGTCCACCTCGATCAGCCGCCGCAAGCGCCAGATCGATACATCAAGGCTGCGATTGCGATGCGCCTCGCTATTGCCGTGTAGTTTCTCCAGCAACTGTGCGCGGGTGAGTACGGTCATCGCATGAGTGACGAATACCTTGAGCATCGCGAACTCGCTTGAGCGCAGTGGAATGCGTTCGCCATCGCGGCGCAGTTCGCGCGCCGGAAAATTCACCTCGAAGCGGCCGAAGCGATAGGGCGCGCGTTGCTCCGGCGCGCTCGGCGCAATCGCACCGCGGCGGCGCAGGACCGTGCGAATCCGCGCGACCAGTTCGCTCGGTTCGAATGGCTTGCCGAGATAGTCGTCGGCGCCGAGTTCGAGGCCGATCACGCGGTCGATCGGATCGGCGCGCGCGGTCAGCAGGATCACGGGAATATCGTCACCGGCGACGCGCAATGCGCGCAGCGCGCTGATGCCGTCGAGCTCCGGCATCATGATGTCGAGCACGATCAGCGCGGGGCGCTCGTTTTGCAACGCGCGCTGCAGCGCCATACCGTGTTCGAGCGTGGACACATTGAAGCCACGCCCTAGCAGATATTCGCTGACGAGCTCGCGGACGACGGGGTCGTCGTCGACGACCAGAATGGATTGGTTCATCCAGGTCATCTTAGTGATCCGCGCGAGCGGCGCAAAGCACGTAACGCTTTCGAATCCTTTCTCGCGTAAGAGAAAGCAAGCAGGCAGGTCTGCTTCTTCTAGTTTGCCAGCGATGTCTGCATCGTTTGCATCGGTTGCCGTTCCAGGTCGGTTTGATCGATCACCATCTTGTCGATCAAACCATTGAGTTTGGTCGATGCGGTGGAGAAGCGGTCGGTATTGAGGCCGCCGGTCTGGTAGCGCGCGGTGACGAGAATGCGCCCGTGCTGGATCAGCGTCAGATCGATGATCGACAGATACTGGATCGTTTCGTCGCTAAACGAGCGGCGACCGTAATCGATCGCCGCGTTGTAGACGAGACGCGCCTCGCATCCGGCGGGCGAGGTGCCCGGATTGTAGACGTCCGAACGAATGCCGCGCCGGTCGAGCGCGAGCTGCAGTGCCGGCACGAAATCGCCAACCGATACTGTTTGATTCACTTCGATGCAGACGTTGTGCACGTCCGCCCGCCGGCCGTTGACGAAGGTCGGCGACGAGTAGTTCGCCGCGATCGCGTAGCCGGCCTGAATCACGGAGCCGGTGGCGTCGGCCGCTGAGATCAGCGTCCACGCGCAGCCGTTCAGACCTAACGCGAGGGACGCCGAGGCAGCGAGCCGGGCACCGGGCCGCCGCAACATGACCCACGCGGCCAAAGGGGCCCCCGTGAAAGCGTGAGCGCGCAAGCGTGGCATGGAGGTCATGATGCGGTGCCTGGTAGCGGTGAAGATATGCGGCGTCACAAAGGAGCGCTGCGAATAGCGGTGCAGGGTAACGGTAACGGCCCGCGGCAAGCAGGGTCCACGCTCAGCGCGTGACGCGCAGGCGCAGTTCGTTTTGCCCTTGCACGCTGGCCGTGACGTTCACGCGCCGGTCATCGGTGGTCACGATGAAATGCTGACGCGTCGGCGTGTTGACGTCGTGCACGACGTTCGGAAAGCAGGCGGCGATATCGGCGCCGAATTCCTCGAGCGGATCGTTGACCACGCCGTCGGCTTGCCAGTGCGCGCGCCAGTGGCAATCGTAGGCGTGCGCGTTGGCGCGGCAGTCGTCCACGGCTGAGACCCCCGGCAGTTGCGCGGCGGGTTGCGCGTGCAACTGCTTGAAGTCGGGAGCACTGACGATATGTTTGAGCGCGGGGCAAACGTCCGCGGGTTCGGTGGGCTGGGCGGCAAGCGCCGCGTGCGTGGCGCTCGCGAGCAGCAGGGCTGCGCCAAGAACGAGCGCTGCGCGCTGGGTCAAAGGAGGGGAGCGGCGATCGAATGACATGTGCGGAGAGTCCAGTAGCAGTGAGTGGCGTGGCGGACCGGAGAGGGTACGGCCCGCACGACTATCGTCGCTGCTGCAAGGTTTTTTCAAAGCAGGGAACAGCTTGCCCGCTTCGCAAATGCTTTCGAACTCTTCTCGTGTGTTTCCGGATGTTGCGACGTGTGGGCCGGCGGCGCACAAGGTCTCGCGGCAACGGCTCGCAGCAAGGTCTCGCAAATAGGCGTGCGGCCTCACTGCGCTGACGAGCGGCGTTCCGCCTAGCCGAGCGTGAGGCCGCCGTCGATATGAATCACCTGGCCGGTGATGTGGCGCGCTTCGTCGGAGAGCAGGAACGCGATCAACGCGGCGATATCCGCCGGCTCGGCGACGTGGCCAAGCGGCGTTGCTTCAGCGGCGCGAGTCCACACCGATGCATTATCGGCACTTGGACCGCGATCTTTACGGGTGTAGCCGGGTGCCACGCAATTGACGGTCACCCCATGCGTCGCCAGTTCGGCGGCGGCGGTTTTGGCCAGCGATTCGAGTGCCGCTTTCGCGGCCGCCGTAGCGGCGAATGGCGCATCGACGCGATAGCGATGCGCGACGAACGAACTGAGTGCAACCACGCGGCCCCGCTCCGACGTCGCCAGTGCCGGCGTGGCTCGCTTGACGAGCGCGGCGAAGGCGGCCGGCATTGCGGCGAAGGCGGCGTTGAACGCATCCGTGTCGAGTGCGTTGAGCGTTTGCCGTTGCGCGTGGCCGGCATTCGCGACCAGTTGGTCCAGCGCGCCGAACTGCGCGAGTGTTTGATGAATCACGTGCTCAGCCGCGCCGCGTTCAGCCAGATCGGCGCATACCGTCGCGCAGCGCGCGCCGTTCGCGCTGCAATCGGCGGCGACCTGCGCGAGACGCTGACGCGCTTCGTCGTCGGCGCCGCGTGCGTGCAGCATCAGCGCGGTGCGCGGCGCGGCGATGCGACGTGCCAATGCCGCGCCGATGCCGGAACCCGCGCCGGTGATCAGGACGACCCGATCGAAGCCGGAGTCGCTCATGTCAGTCGCGCTGTTCGCGTCGTCGGCTCGGCTCATGTCGCTCTCGCTGTGCATGTTGCTGATGCTGTTTATGCGGCGATCGGTTCGCCCGAGCGCTCGACGTCGAGCGTGTCGCCATGGAACGCCGCCAGCGATTCGCGATGCGCGACACTGACGATCGCCGCCTTCGGCAGCCGTTCGGTGAACAGGTGATAGAGACGCGCTTCGTTTTCCGCATCGAGCGCGCTGGTCGCTTCGTCGAGGAACAGATAGTCCGGTTTGTGCAACAGCACGCGGGCACCGGCGAGGCGTTGTTGTTCGCCTGGCGAGAGGATGCGCGTCCAGTGCCCCGATTCCTGCAGGCGCTCGGCGTATTCCGAAAGATGGCAGGTGACGAGCGCTTCACGGCATTCTTCGTCGGTGTAGGTGTCCGCGGGGGACGGATAGGTGAGCGCGGCCTTCAGCGTACCGATCGGCATGTAGCTGACCTGCGGGATGAACATCATGCGCGCGTTGACGGGTGCGTCGATCGAACCGTCGCCGAACGGCCACAAGCCGGCGAGCGCGCGCATCAGCGTGCTCTTGCCCGAGCCGGACGGACCCCGCACCAGCCAGCGTGAGCCTGGTGTGATCGCGATATCGCGGATGCGCGACAACGGGTTGCCGTTCGGCAGCGCAAGCTGGAGGCCGTCTGTGGAAAGCCGGTCTTCGTCGACGAAATGCAGGTTGATGCCGCCATGCGCGGTGGCCGGCGACACGGACTCCTTCAGACGCGGCGCATGCACGATGCGCTTGAATTCACGCAACCGGTTCACGGTGGCGCGCCACTCGACGAGGGTGCCGTAACTATTGATGAACCACGAAAACGAATCGCTGACGGTGCCGAATGCGCTCGAAATCTGCATCAGCACGCCGAACGTGAAGGCCCCTGCGAAGTAGCGCGGCGCGGCGACGACGATCGGAAAGATGATCGCGATCTGGCCGTAGAAGCTCAGCACGAAGGTGAGCCGCTTGGTGTACTTCATCACCTGCCACCAGTTGTCGCGGATGCGGCCAAACAGCGTGTGCGCGTTCGTCTTCTCCGTTTCCATGCCGTTATAGAAGGCGATCTGTTCGGCGTTCTCACGAAGACGGATCAGGCCGAAACGGAAATCCGCCTCGACTTTCTGCGCCTGGTAATTAATCGGCACGAGCGGGTGGCCGACCTTCTGGATGATCAGCGAGCCCACTACTGCGTAGAGCGCCGCGGCCCACACCATGTAGCCGGGAATCTGTATTGGCATGCCGCCGAGCGAAATGGTCAGCGCGCCGGCCAGCGACCACAGGATCGTGATGAACGAGACCAGCGTGACGACCGTGGAGAGCAGGTCGAGCGTTAGCGAGAGCGTGGTGGTGGCGAACGATTGCAGGTCGTCGCTGATCCGCTGGTCGGGGTTGTCGGCGAGCCGGTCGCGTTCGATCCGGTAGAAGGCGCTGTCGCGCAGCCATTCGTTGAGATAACGCGTGGTCAGCCACTGGCGCCAGCGGAAGCCGAGCATCTGGCGCAGATAACGGCCGTACACGGCAAGGATGATGAAGCCGAACGCGAGCCCGGTGAACACCATCAGCAGGTGCGGAAAGTCGTGCACGTTCTTGGTCTGCAGCGCGTTGTAGAAGTCGGCGCTCCAGCGATTCAGGCGCACGTTGATCCACACGACGAGCAGATTCATCACGATGATCGCGACGAGCAGCCCCCACGCCGTTTTTCGTTCTTCGGAAACCCAGTAAGGTTTGATCAGGCTCCAGGCGGAGACTTTTTCGTCCGGCGGCAGCGCGGGGCTGGAAGCGGTATTCGGTGTCATGAGCATCCTGATGAAGTGCTGGCCCATCTGGCCGGCCCATCTCGGGCCGACCCCACGGCGGTTTGCGGTACGTGCCCCGGGCGTCATGCTCGACGAACCCACGTCCGGGTGAGCGCCTGATTCTGGCGCGAGGCCCTTAAGTGAAAATTAATTTCCACTCAGCGGCCCCGCCTCGACGCCGCGCATGCGGCCAGGCGACCCCGCAGTATCCGGTGCTGGCATTGTGCCAGAGCGCCGGCTCCGGCCATATTGACGGACCGAAAGATGGTGCCGGATCAAATGCAGCGCGACTGCATGGGCCATTGGTTTGCGGGCGTTGCGCCTTTTATGGTCTAATGACCTTCGACGAAACAGGGGTGCTTTGCCCACAGGCTGCGTGATTCTCATGCAGCGGCGGCGAGGCTGAGAGAGACCCTTTGCACCCGATCCGGGTAATACCGGCGCGGGAAGTTTCCGGAAGCAGCCAGTCTTCCATTCCCCGCCGGGCGGCGTCCGCTATTGGGACGCGCGTTTTGCCCGGCCGGCCTCACCCGCCGGTTTCGTCCTGGGTACGTGCGTTTTTGGGCCGTACAGAAAGGACTCGATGACCGCCTATTCTTCATACATGTGTTTTACTGCTCGCCGCGCTCCAGCCGCTTATGTTGATGCGCCGTGCTGTTTTAGCGTTGCCGGCCGTTGCGGCTCGGAGTGGGCGCGATGAACCGTCCTGCTCAACCTGATTTCGCGGTGCTCGGCGGCGGGCTGTGCGGGCGTCTGGTCGCATGGCGTCTTGCCGGTGAAGGGTATCGCGTGGCGCTCTACGAGCGCGGCGACGCCGCCGGCTCGCAAGCTGCGGCCTGGGTCGCCGCCGCCATGCTGGCGCCGCTGGCAGAAGCCGCTAGCGCTGAATTGCTGATCACGCGTCTCGGCGCAAGCTCGCTCGAGACCTGGCCGCAAGTGCTGGCCGAATTGCCCGAACCCGTGTTCTTCCAGCGTAATGGCACGCTCGTTGTCTGGCATCACGCCGACCGGACCGAAGCGCCTTTGTTCGAGCGCCGCGTGCGCTCGAACGCGCCTGCCGAATTGCTCGACGGCGGCTTTGTGACACTGGCCGGCGCTCAACTCGGTGCGGCCGAACCCGCGTTGGCGGGCCGCTTCAATCAGGGTTGGCTGCTACCGCATGAAGGCCAACTGGATAACCGTCAGGTGCTGGCCGCGCTTGCTGCGGGTCTGGCGCAGCGCGGTGTCGATACGCACTGGAATACGCCGGTCGACGATCACGCGCTGCCGCCTGCGCGCGTCACGATCGACTGCCGGGGCTTGGGGGCGAAACCCGTGCTGCCCACGCTGCGCGGCATCCGCGGCGAAGTCACCCGGGTCCATGCGCCTGGTATCGGGCTGACGCGGCCGGTGCGCCTGTTGCATCCGCGCTATCCGCTGTATATCGCGCCGAAGCAGGACGATCTCTACGTGATCGGCGCGACCGAGGTAGAAGGCGAGGACATGTCGCCGGTCAGCGTGCGCTCGGCGCTCGAGTTGCTGAGCGCGGCGTTCTCCGTGCATCCCGGCTTCGGCGAGGCACGCATCCTCGAATTGAATTCGCAGTGCCGCCCGACTTTGCCGGACCACCGTCCGGCCTTGCTGTGGGATGGCGCGCAGACGCTGCGCGTGAACGGCCTGTACCGGCACGGCTACATGATCGTGCCCGAAGTCGCCGACGAAGCCGTGCGCTTTGCCGCGGCGCTGCTCGACGGCCGCATCGGCGACGCCGATGCTTTCGCCGGCTGGCAAGGCGCCGCGCGCTGGAGCGAGCTGTTTCAACTGGACTCCGCGCGGGAACCGGCATGAGCGTTGCGCATCCGCGGATGAAATAACCGCGGGGCAAGCCAGCACGTGCCGCTACCGCTATTGACTGAACCGTATTCGAACACCATGGACATTCATATCAATCAGAAGCCGTTGTCGCTGCCCGAAGGCGCGACTGTTGCCGATGCGCTCGCCGCGTTCGGTGCGCGTCCGCCGTTCGCGGTCGCACTGAACGGCGATTTTGTCGCGCGCACGCAGCATGCGGCGCGCGCGCTGTGCCCGGGCGACAAGCTCGATGTCGTGCAACCCGTGGCTGGCGGCTAAGCCCCGCACCACGCCTTGCCGGAGACCAGGATTATGCAAATGACTGCCCCCCAAACCGCCGACGCGCTCACGCTGTACGGCCAAACCTTCGTGAGCCGCGTGCTGCTCGGCACTTCGCGCTATCCCTCGCTGCAATCGCTGTCCGATTCGATCGACGCGGCGCGGCCCGGGATGGTGACCGTTGCATTGCGCCGGCAGATGAACGAAGGCGGCGCCGAAGCCGGCTTCTTCGACCTGCTCAAGCGCCACGGCGTGCCGCTTTTGCCCAATACCGCCGGTTGTCTGACGGTCGGCGAGGCGGTGACCACCGCGCACATGGCGCGTGAAATCTTCGAAACAGACTGGATCAAGCTCGAACTGATCGGCGACGACTACACGTTGCAGCCCGATCCGATTGGCCTGATCGAAGCGGCCACGCAGTTGATCAAGGACGGCTTCAAGGTGCTGCCGTACTGCACCGAAGATCTCGTGATCGGCCGCCGTCTGCTCGACGCGGGCTGTGAGGCGCTGATGCCGTGGGGCGCGCCGATCGGCACCGGCAAGGGCGTGATCAATCCGTACGGCCTGCGCGTGTTGCGCGAACGCCTGCCGGATGTGCCGCTGATCGTCGACGCCGGCCTCGGCGTGCCGTCGCACGCGGCGCAGGTAATGGAGTGGGGCTTCGACGGCGTGCTGCTGAACACCGCCGTGTCGCAGGCAACGCACCCTGACGCGATGGCGCGCGCCTTTGCGCTGGGCGTCGAAGCGGGCCGCCAGGCTTTTCTGGCGGGGCCGATGGCCGAGCGCGAAAGCGCGCACGCGAGCACGCCGGTGGTCGGCATGCCGTTCTGGCATCAAGACGGGAGTGCTGCATGACGCAAACTTTGCCTTTGACCGGCCGCGACCTCTTCTGGCCGCCCGCCGATGAACTCACCGAAGCCGCCGAGCGGATCCGCGCCCGTCTGGGCGACTGGCCGCCGACGCACGCGCCGTGGCGCATTTGCCTGACCGCGCCGGACGAGCCGAACGGCGGCGACCTGATCGTTGTCGCCGACGCGCAACAGCACGGCGAGCAGGTGGCGCGCTGGCAGGTGCAGGGCGCCGGCGTGATCGTCGCAGCCGAGAATGCGGCGACGCTCCATCTGGGCGGCGAGAAATACGGGCTGGAAGGCCATCTGGCGGAAGACTGGATACCCGCGCTGGCGGCGTTTCTGGACTGCGGTTTCGATCCGCACGACGCACTGGTGCTGGCTCTGGCCTGGCGTGACGGCGACGAAACCCATGCGGACGACGCCTTTCCGGCCGATATCGCCCGCTTCCCGCGTCTGACCGGCCTACCGGCCGCGCCGGCGCAAGCTTTCGCGCGTTGTCCCGACCGGCTCGGCCTGTATCCGGTGCTGCCGACCGCGGAATGGGTCGAACGGGTGGCGGCTTTCGGCGTAAAGACAATCCAGTTGCGCCGCAAATCGGCCCAACCCGCCGACGAACTGAAGCGCGAACTCGCCCGCTCTGTCGCTGCGGGCCGCGAGCACGATGCCCAGGTTTTCATCAATGATCACTGGCAGGCGGCGCTGGAAGCGGGCGCTTACGGCGTCCACCTGGGCCAGGAAGACGTGCACACGGCCGATTTGTCAGCGCTTGCCAGCGCCGGCATCCGGCTTGGCCTGTCGACGCACGGTTTCTACGAGATTCTGAAAGCACTGCATTTCCAGCCCAGCTATATTGCTTTGGGCGCCGTGTTCCCGACCACGACCAAGGTCATGCCGACCGCACCGCAGGGGCTCAAGCGTCTGGCGCGGTATGTTCGCCTGCTCGACGGCGTCGTGCCGCTGGTGGCGATCGGCGGGATCGATCTGCAGGTGCTGCCCCAGGTGCTGGCGACGGGTGTAGGCTGCGCCGCGGTTGTGCGCGCCGTGACCGAGGCCGCCGATCCGGCTGCCGCGGTTTCTGCGTTGCAACATGCGTTTACGCAATAATCGTCAAAGTCAGTAAAGGGACAGGGCACCTCACGGCAGCTTTTGCATGATGGCCCTATAATTCGGCCTTCCGTGTAAAAGGACTGTCAGTTTCGTGTCTTCCTCCCCCGAGACCTTACTCGAGCTGCGTGACGTCGACTTCGGTTATGGCGACCGGCTCGTCCTGTCGAACCTGAATCTGCGCTTCAAGCGTGGCCAGGTCGTCGCGGTCATGGGCGGCTCGGGTTGCGGCAAAACCACGGTGCTGCGCCTGATCGGCGGTCTGGTGCGCGCGCAGCGCGGCCAGATCCTGTTTCAAGGCCAGGACATCGGCCAGCAGACGCGCGACGGTCTCTACGCGCTGCGCCGCAAGATGGGCATGCTGTTCCAGTTCGGCGCACTGTTCACCGACATGTCGGTGTTCGAGAACGTCGCGTTCGCACTGCGCGAGCACACCGACCTCCCTGAGGAGCTGATCCGCGATCTCGTATTGATGAAGCTCAATGCGGTTGGGTTGCGCGGTGCGCGCGATCTCGCGCCGTCGGAGATTTCGGGCGGTATGGCGCGGCGTGTGGCGCTGGCCCGGGCGATTGCGCTCGACCCCGAGCTGATGATGTACGACGAGCCGTTCGCCGGCCTCGATCCGATCTCGCTCGGCATCACCGCCAATCTGATTCGCGCGCTGAATCAGGCGCTTGGCGCAACCTCGATCCTCGTTACGCACGACGTCCCGGAGTCGTTCGCGATCGCCGATTACGTCTATTTCCTCGCCAACGGTGGGGTGCACGCCGAAGGCACGCCTGCGGAGCTGCGTGCGTCGACCGATGCCACGGTGCGCCAGTTCATCGACGGCGCGCCGGACGGCCCATTCAAATTCCACTACCCCAGCCAGACGCCGCTCGCGGCGGACTTCGGCATTGGCGGAGGTCAGTCATGATCAGTGCTTTGGGTCGCTCGGTGATCGACGGCTTGGGCACGGCCGGCTATGCCACGCGTTTCTTCTTCCGGCTGCTGTTCGAATTTTTCCCACTATTGCGCAGGCCGCGCCTTGTCACGAAGCAGATCCACTTCGTGGGTAATTATTCGCTGGTGATCATCGCTGTGTCAGGGCTGTTCGTCGGTTTCGTGCTCGGCCTGCAGGGGTATTACACGCTCAACCGCTACGGTTCCGAGCAGGCGTTGGGGCTGCTGGTCGCGCTTTCGCTGGTGCGCGAACTCGGACCGGTGGTCACCGCACTCCTGTTCGCGGGCCGTGCCGGCACGTCGCTCACGGCCGAGATCGGGTTGATGAAGGCAGGCGAGCAACTCACCGCGATGGAAATGATGGCGGTGGATCCGGTGAAGGTGGTGGTGGCGCCGCGCCTGTGGGCGGGCATTATTGCCATGCCGATTCTGGCGGCGATTTTCAGCGCGGTCGGTGTGTTCGGTGGTTATGTGGTGGGCGTGCTGCTGATCGGCGTCGATGCCGGCGCGTTCTGGTCGCAGATGCAAGGCGGTGTCGATGTCTGGCGCGATGTGGGCGCCGGGGTCATCAAGAGCGTGGTGTTCGGCCTCGCGGTGACCTTCGTGGCGCTGTTTCAGGGCTACGAAGCCAAGCCGACGCCGGAAGGCGTGTCGCGCGCCACGACCAAGACGGTCGTGTACGCGTCGCTTGCGGTGCTCGGCCTCGATTTTCTGTTGACCGCACTGATGTTCAGCTAAAACTGCGCTGCACGTTTTCGCTCGGCGAACGCGCCTCGGCTTGCGCGAGATCTGAGCGGTAGCAGCGTGGCGGATTCACTTTGGGATGACGATGAAAAAGACTGCTCTCGACTTCTGGGTCGGCCTGTTCGTGGTGTTGGGTTTCGTGGCGTTGCTGTTTCTCGCGCTGAAGGCTGGCAACATGAGCTCGTTGTCGTTTCAGGCAACGTACCCGGTCAAGCTCAAATTCGACAATATCGGCGGACTGAAGGCGCGCGCGCCGGTGAAGAGCGCGGGCGTGACGGTCGGCCGGGTCGACTCGATCGGCTTTGACAGCAATTCGTATCAGGCTGTCGTCACGATCGACATCGACAAGCAATACCCGTTTCCGAAAGATACCTCGGCGAAGATCCTGACTTCCGGTCTGCTCGGCGAGCAATACATCGGGCTCGAACCCGGTGGCGATAGCGAGATGCTTAAGGCGGGTGACACGATTTCGATGACGCAGTCGGCGATCGTGCTGGAAAACCTGATCGGACAATTCCTGTACAGCAAGGCCGCGGACTCGGGTGCGTCCAAGCCTGGCACGGGTTCGGCTGCGCCTGCGGCCGCCCCTGCCACGGTGCCCGCGCCGGCGGCATCGACTCCGCCCGCCTCTGGCGCGGCCGGTCAATAAGGAGAATAAAAATGCAGACCCTACGCAAACGAGGTGTGCGCACTGTCCAGATAGCGACGTTCGCACTGGCGGCCGCTACGCTAGCCGGCTGCTCGACCGTGCCGACCCCGACCAAGGGCGACCCGCTCGAGGGCCTGAACCGCACCATCTTCACCGTCAACGACAAGCTCGACCAGTACGCGCTGAAGCCGGTCGCCAAGGGCTACGTCTTCATCACGCCGCAGCCGGTGCGCGACAGCGTCACCAACTTCTTTTCGAATATCGGCGACGTCTACATTGCGGCGAACAACCTGCTGCAGCTGAAGATCACCGATGGCGTCGAAGACATCATGCGGATCGTGATCAATACGGTGTTCGGCGTCGGCGGGCTGTTCGACGTGGCGACGCTCGCCAAGCTGCCCAAGCACGACAACGACCTCGGCCTGACGCTCGGTCATTATGGCGTGCCGGCAGGTCCCTATCTCGTGCTGCCGCTGTTCGGTCCGAGCACGGTGCGCGATGCGGTTGGCTCGATCGGTAATTACTATGTCAATCCGCTCAGCTACATTCACCCGGATGGGCTGAGCTGGGCGTTGTATGGCCTGAACGTGGTCAACACGCGCGCGAATCTGTTGAGCGCGAGCGACGTGCTCGAAGGCGCCGCACTGGACAAGTATTCGTTCGTGCGCAACGCGTATCTGCAACGCCGCCAGTATTTGTTGTCGGATGGCAAGCAATCGCAGGCGCTGCCGAACTACGGCGACGAAGCCCCGCTGCCGAAGTACGACGACGTCGAGGGCGGCGCGGCTGCGGCGCCGACAGGCACGCAGGGTGCTGCCGCGAACGCGTCGGGCGGCTCGGGTGCAGCGGCTGCAACGCCGCCGCAAGCGGGCACGGCAGCCGCACCGGAAGCCGCTTCAGGCAGCACCGGAACGCCGCCGCTCGATCTGAACGGCGGTCCGGAAACCACGCAGATTCCGGCCGGCCAACTGGTCCCGCCGCAGCGTTTCAACTTCCCGTCATTCAAATTGCGTTGATCGTGCAGCCGTAACACCTCGAAACGACTCTCGCAGTTTGCGCATGGATTGCTGCTGAACTCGCGTGTTAATGTCGGCTCAAACGGTTGCACTATTTTTAAAGCAAGGCTCGATATGAAAAAATTCTTCCTGATTCCGTTGTTTGCTGCGCTGTTTTCGTTCGCCAGTGCCGGTGCCTCGGCACAAACCGTCGACTCCAGCTCGCCTGACACCCTGATCAAGACCGTCACGCAGCAAGTGGTTGACGCCGTGCGTGCCGACAAGTCGATCCAGCAAGGCGACATTTCGCACATCACCCAGCTCGTCAACGAAAAGATCCTGCCGTACACCGATTTCCGCCGCACCACGCAGCTGGCAATGGGCCGCAACTGGCGCACCGCCACGCCGGAGCAGCAAAACCAGGTGGTCGAGCAGTTCAAGATGCTGCTGATCCGCACGTACTCGGGTGCACTCGCCCAGGTCCGTGACCAGCAGATCCAGTACAAGCCGTTCCGCATGAACCCGGACGACACCGACACGGTGGTTCGCTCGGTCGTGATGAACAACGGCTCGCCGATCGAACTCGACTACCGTCTGTACAAGACACCGCAAGGCTGGCGCGTATATGACATCAACGTGCTCGGCGCGTGGCTGATCCAGGCGTATCAGCAGCAGTTCAACGAGCAGATCCAGCAGAAGGGCGTGGACGGACTGATCCAGTTCCTCACGCAGCGTAATCAGCAACTCGCCGCGGGCAAGCAGTCGTGAGCGAAGTGCTGAACGCCTCCGTCGCGAGCCGCTTCGAAAGCGGCGCGACGCTGACCCACGAGAGCGCGAAAGCCGCGTTCGAGGCGGGTTTGCAGCGTATCGCGGCGGGCGCGAACGGCGTGGACTGCGCGCCGCTCGTGCAATTCGATTCGACCGCGCTGGCCGTCCTGCTCGCGTGGGAGCGTGCCGCTCAGGCACGCGGCGCCGCGTTCCAGATCGTCAACCTGCCGGCTGGTCTCGCCAGCCTCGCACACGCCTACGGCGTCGACACCCTTCTGTGTCGACCGGGGTTGGCGCTTTAGTGCTTACTCCGGTCCCATGCTGCTTGCAGCGCGCGCGACATTGACGCTCCCATAGCGTCACTTCCAATCGCCCCGGCTCAGCCGGGGCCGCCGATTTTTGCCCTATAATCAAACGTTTTTTGGGGCATATAACCGGCCCCAATTTCGTCCCTTCCAGCATTTTTGCGCCCCCTCGGGGCTCCTTTAGGCGCCGCGACGCACGCGGCCCATAGTCATGTCAGCCATAGAAATTCGTAACGTCAAGAAGCGCTACAAGGACTTGCAAGCGCTCAAGGGCGTCAGCCTCACGGTGGAAGAAGGCGAGTTCTTCGGACTGCTCGGTCCGAACGGCGCGGGCAAGACGACGCTCATCAGCATACTCGCCGGTCTCGCGCGCGCCGATGAAGGCAGCATCGCGGTCCGTGGCCATGACGTAGTCAGCGACTTCCGCGACGCGCGCCGTGCGCTCGGCGTGGTGCCGCAGGAACTCGTGTTCGATCCGTTCTTCACCGTCCGCGAAACCTTGCGCATCCAGTCCGGCTACTACGGGCTGCGCAATAACGACGCGTGGATCGACGAGATCATGGCCAATCTCGACCTCACCGACAAAGCCGACGCCAACATGCGCGCGCTGTCGGGCGGCATGAAGCGCCGCGTGCTCGTCGCGCAGGCGCTGGTGCACCGGCCGCCGGTGATCGTGCTGGATGAGCCGACCGCGGGCGTCGACGTCGAGTTGCGTCAAACCTTGTGGAAATTCATCTCGCGCCTGAATCGCGAGGGCCACACGATCGTGCTGACCACGCACTATCTGGAAGAGGCCGAATCGCTGTGCGACCGCATTGCGATGTTGCGGCGCGGCGAGGTCGTGGCGCTCGAGCGCACCAGCACGCTGCTGCAACGCTTCGCCGGCATGCAGTTGTTCCTGCGCTTTACAGAAGGCGTGTTGCCGGCCGAGTTGCGTCCCCTCGAAGTGGACAGCGGGACGGGCAACGGCAATGGCCGTCAGCATCTGCTGCGTCTGGCGAGCTACGACGACGTCGAGCGGATTCTCGCGCAGTGCCGCGCAGCGGGTTGTACATTCGAAGAAATCGAGGTCCGCAAGGCCGACCTCGAAGATGTGTTCGTTCAGGTGATGAACGGTCCGGAAGTGATCGAGGGGCTTGCATGAGCGGCTACAGTGGTTTCAGTACGCTGTTTTACAAGGAAATCCTGCGTTTCTGGAAGGTGGCGTTCCAGACCGTGCTGGCGCCGGTCATCACCGCGCTGCTGTATCTGACGATTTTCGGCCACGCGTTGCGCGGTCACGTTCAGGTCTATCCGGGCGTCGAGTACACGAGCTTCCTGATTCCCGGCCTCGTGATGATGAGCGTGTTGCAGAACGCCTTTGCGAACAGTTCGTCCTCGCTGATCCAGTCGAAGATCACCGGCAACCTGGTGTTCGTGCTGCTGCCGCCGCTCTCCCATTACGAGATGTTCGGCGCTTACGTGCTCGCGGCCGTGGCACGGGGCCTGGCGGTTGGCTTCGGCGTGTTCATCGTGACGATCTGGTTCGTGCCGGTCAGCTTCAGCGCGCCGCTTTACATCATCGCGTTCGCCATTTTTGGCGCGGCGATCCTGGGCACGCTTGGTTTGATCGCCGGCATCTGGGCCGAAAAGTTCGATCAGCTTGCCGCATTTCAAAACTTTCTGATTATGCCGCTCACGTTCCTCTCGGGCGTGTTCTACTCGACGCACACGCTGCCGCCGGTGTGGCGCGAAGTGTCGCGGCTCAATCCCTTTTTCTACATGATCGACGGCTTTCGCTACGGTTTCTTCGGGATGTCGGATATCAATCCGCTCGAGAGCCTGGCGATCGTTGCCGGTTTCTTTGTGGTGCTGGCCGTGGTGGCGATGCGCATGCTCGCCTCCGGCTACAAACTGCGCCACTGATCAGGAGCTTCTCTCATGTTGCCGACTCCCGAACAGGTCAAGCAATACATCGCGGCTGGGCTCGCTTGCCAGCATCTCGAAGTCGAGGGCGACGGTCAGCATTTCTTCGCGACCATCGTCTCGCCGAGCTTCGAAGGCAAGCGTTTGATCGCGCGCCATCAACTCGTGTATGCGGCGCTCGGCGACCGCATGCGCGAAGAAATCCACGCGCTCAGCATGAAGACGCTGACGCCCGCCGAATGGCAGAACGCGTAATCTGGAAATTTAGTGCGAATTACTCAAGAAGGGCGCGACGCCGGTAGCGGCGCGTCGAACAAAGTCAAAGCGGGCCCGGCTGAAGTCCGGGTCGATCAGGAACTGACAGGCATGGATAAACTCGTCATTGAAGGTGGCTACCCGCTGTCGGGCGAAGTCGTCGTCTCAGGCGCGAAGAACGCGGCGTTGCCGATCCTGTGCGCGAGTCTGCTCAGCGCGGAGCCGGTGCATCTGGAGAACGTGCCCGACTTGCAGGACGTGCGCACGATGCTGAAGCTGCTCGGCCAGATGGGCGTGCGCATCGAGAGCGGTGAGGGGTGCGTGTCGCTGGATGCGTCGAAGGTCGATAACCTCGTCGCGCCGTACGAAATGGTGAAGACCATGCGTGCGTCGATTCTGGTGCTCGGCCCGCTGGTGGCGCGCTTCGGCCACGCCAAGGTGTCGCTGCCGGGTGGCTGCGCGATCGGCGCGCGTCCGGTGGATCAGCACATCAAGGGCCTGCAGGCCATGGGCGCGGAAATCACGATCGAGCACGGCTTCATCGAAGCGCGGGCGAAGCGTCTGAAGGGCACCCGTATCGTGACCGACATGATTACCGTGACGGGCACCGAAAACCTGCTGATGGCGGCGGTGCTTGCCGAGGGCGAGACGGTCATCGAGAACGCCGCCCGTGAGCCGGAAGTGGGCGACCTCGCGCATCTGCTGGTCGAGATGGGCGCGCAGATCGAAGGTATCGGCACCGACCGTCTGGTCATCCAGGGCGTCGACAGGTTGCATGGCGCGAAGCACACGGTGATTCCGGATCGTATCGAAGCCGGTACGTTCCTGTGCGCGGTCGCGGCCGCCGGCGGCGATGTCACATTGCGTAAAGTACGTCCGCTGATCCTGGAAGCCGTGACCGAAAAGCTGCGTGAAGCAGGCGTCACGGTCGAAGAAGGCGACGACTGGATGCGCGTGCGCATGGACAAGCGTCCGAGCGCGGTGAGCTTCCGCACGTCCGAATACCCCGCGTTCCCGACCGACATGCAGGCGCAGTTCATGGCGCTCAACACGATCGCGGACGGCACCTCGCAAGTGGTCGAGACGATCTTCGAAAACCGCTACATGCACGTGCAGGAATTGAACCGCCTCGGCGCGAGCATCACGATCGACGGCAACACTGCGCTCGTGACCGGCGTTGAGAAGCTGTCCGGCGCCAAGGTGATGGCAACCGACCTGCGCGCTTCAGCGAGTCTCGTGATCGCCGCGCTGCGTGCCGAAGGTGAAACGCTGATCGACCGTATCTATCACCTGGATCGTGGTTACGACCGGATGGAAACCAAGCTCAACGCCATCGGCGCCAAGGTGCGCCGTATCTCGGGGAGCCAGGCATGAGTTCGATGCCCCAAACGTCGTCGTCGCCGGCCGTGAGTGCGCCGCTTACGCTGGCTTTGTCGAAAGGGCGTATCTTCGAAGAGACGCTGCCGTTGCTCGCCGCAGCCGGCATTGAAGTCGCCGAAGATCCGGAAACCTCGCGCAAGCTGATTTTGCCCACCACGGACGCGAATGTGCGCGTGATCATCGTGCGCGCCACAGATGTTCCGACCTACGTCGAATACGGCGCGGCCGACTTCGGCGTGGCTGGCAAAGACGTCCTGCTCGAGCACGGCGGCAGCGGGCTGTATCAGCCGGTCGACCTGGATATCGCGCGGTGCCGGATGTCGGTCGCGGTGGCGGCCGGTTTCGACTACGCGAACGCGGTGCGCCAGGGCGCACGCCTGCGCGTGGCGACCAAGTACGTTGAAACCGCACGTGAGCATTTTGCCGCCAAGGGCGTGCACGTCGACCTGATCAAGCTGTACGGTTCGATGGAACTGGCGCCGCTGGTGGGCCTCGCCGATGCGATCGTCGACCTGGTGAGCTCGGGCAATACCTTGCGCGCCAACAATCTTGTCGAGGTGGAGGAGATCATGCAGATTTCGTCGCGCCTCGTTGTGAACCAGGCGGCGCTGAAGCTCAAGCGCGCCGCGCTGCGACCGATCCTCGACGCATTCGAACGCGCGTCGAAGGCCGGCACCGCAGCCGACTGAATCGTTTGACCACGCGCGTGGTCAGGCTTTTAACGCGCGCCTTACCGAAACGGATACCCGTATGTCTATCAAGATTCGCAAACTCGATTCCAGCGCGCCCGATTTTCACAAGGCGCTGCACGCGGTGCTCGCGTTCGAGGCGAGCGAAGACGAAGCAATCGAGCGCTCGGTCGCGCAGATTCTGAACGACGTGAAGGCGCGCGGCGACGCCGCGGTGCTGGAGTACACGAATCGCTTCGACCGCGTCGAGGCGAAGAGCGTCGACGCGCTCGAGTTGCCGATGTCGGAACTCGAAGCCGCGCTTGAAAGCCTCGAGCCGAAGCGCCGTGCGGCGCTCGAAGCGGCGGCGGCGCGCGTGCGCGGTTACCACGAGAAGCAGAAGATCGAGTGCGGCAGCCATAGCTGGCAGTACACGGAAGCGGACGGCACCGTGCTCGGGCAGAAGGTCACGCCGCTGGATCGCGCGGGTATCTATGTGCCGGGCGGCAAGGCGGCATATCCGTCGTCGGTGCTGATGAACGCGATTCCGGCCCGCGTGGCCGGCGTGCGTGAAATCGTCATGGTCGTGCCCACGCCGGACGGCGTGAAAAATCCGCTGGTGCTGGCGGCCGCGTTGCTGGGCGGCGTGGACCGCGTGTTCACGATCGGCGGTGCGCAGGCGGTGGGCGCATTGGCGTACGGCACGGAAACGGTGCCCGCGGTCGACAAGATCTGCGGCCCGGGCAATGCCTATGTCGCGTCAGCCAAGCGCCGTGTGTTCGGCACAGTCGGGATCGACATGATCGCCGGGCCGTCGGAAATTCTCGTGCTGTGCGACGGTACGACGGACCCGCGCTGGATCGCGATGGATCTGTTCTCGCAAGCCGAGCACGACGAACTCGCGCAATCCATCCTGCTGTGTCCGGACGATGCCTTCATTGCCCGCGTGCGCGACGCGATCAACGAATTGCTGCCTACCATGCCGCGTCAGGACGTGATCCGCGCGTCGCTCGAAGGCCGTGGTGCGCTGATCAAGGTGCGCGATATGGCCGAGGCCTGCGCGATTGCCAACGACATCGCACCGGAGCATCTCGAAATCTCCGCGCTGGAGCCGCATCAATGGGGTCAGTTGATTCGCCATGCCGGTGCGATCTTCCTCGGCCGCTACACCAGCGAAAGCCTTGGCGATTACTGCGCGGGGCCGAATCATGTGCTGCCTACGTCGCGTACCGCACGGTTTTCGTCCCCGTTGGGCGTCTACGATTTCTTCAAGCGGTCGAGCGTGATCGAGGTCAGCGCGGAAGGCGCGCAGACACTTGGTGAGATCGCCGCCGAACTCGCTTACGGCGAAGGCCTGCAGGCTCACGCCCGTAGTGCTGAATACCGGATGCGGCAAGGCGGCTGACCGTTCGGGCGCCGGGCGGGCATCAAACCGATGCCCGCGAAATTTACCGACGGATTTCGCGCGGTTTCCCGTTAAATAACGACAATACAGACCAACCTGGGGCAGTCCCCAAGCCGCCGATACCCGCTGCCGGGCCGGCGTCCTTCATGTGGGCCGGTCCACTGACTTATGACGACACCTCAAGACATCATCCGCCGCGACGTGCTCGCGATGACGAGCTATCCGGTTCCTGACGCCACGGGCTACATCAAGCTCGACGCGATGGAAAACCCGTTTCCGCTGCCGCCGGTGCTTGCCGCCCATCTGGGCGAGCATCTGGCCGGGGTGGCGCTGAATCGCTACCCGGCGCCGCGCCCGGAAGCGCTGATCGAAAAGATCAAGCGCGTCATGGGCGTGCCCGCGGGTTGCGAGGTGCTGCTCGGCAACGGCTCGGATGAAATCATCAGTATGGTGTCGGTGGCGTGCGCGCAGCCGGGCGCCAAGGTGCTCGCGCCGGTGCCGGGTTTCGTGATGTACCAGATGTCGGCGAAGCTGGCGAATCTGGACTTCATCGGTGTGCCGCTGAAGCCCGATTTCACGCTCGACACCGAAGCGATGCTGGCGGCGATCGCCGAGCATGAGCCGGCGATCGTCTATCTGGCCTATCCGAACAACCCGACCGGCACGCTGTACGACGACGCGGACATGGAGCGCATCATCGCCGCGGCGAACAAAAGCCTGGTGGTGATCGACGAGGCCTACCAGCCGTTCGCGCAGCAAAGCTGGCTGCCGCGCGCCGATGCGTTCGACAACGTCGTTGTGATGCGTACCGTGTCCAAGCTCGGTCTGGCCGGTATCCGCCTCGGTTATCTGGTCGGCAAACCCGCGTGGCTCACCGAATTCGACAAGGTGCGGCCGCCGTACAACACTAACGTGCTGACGCAAGCCGCCGCCGATTTCCTGCTCGATCACGTCGACGTGCTCGACGCTCAAGCCGCGCAATTGCGTGAAGAACGCACGAAACTCGCGCAAGCCGTGGCCGAGCTGCCGGGTGCCGAAGTGTTCCCGAGCGCCGGCAACTTCCTGCTGGTGCGGGTGCCTGATGCATCCGTTATGTTCGAAACGCTGCTGGCAGCACGGGTTTTGATCAAAAACGTGAGTAAAATGCATCCATTGCTGGTCAATTGCGTGCGTTTGACCGTCGGTTCGCCCGAAGAAAACGCCCAGTTGATCGCCGGACTGAAACTCGTGTTGCACTGAACGGCTGGCTAAATGGCTGCGTGAGCGCTGTTCCCTACGGAGAAAAGCGCGCGCGGGCCACCGCTCGCTGTTTTCCCATCCCACCTACCTATCGCTTTCTAGCTAGATTCGAGGAATTACCATGCGCCTTGCGGAAGTCGTTCGCAATACCAGCGAAACGCAGATCCGTGTGAAGATCAATCTGGACGGCACCGGTCAGCAGAAGCTGGCCACCGGCGTGCCGTTTCTTGATCACATGCTCGACCAGATCGCTCGGCACGGCTTGTTCGATCTCGACATCGAAGCGCATGGCGACCTCGAAATCGACGACCACCATACGGTCGAAGACGTCGGCATCACGCTCGGCCAGGCCGTTGCCAAGGCAATCGGCGAGCGCAAGGGTATTCGCCGCTACGGTCATGCCTACGTGCCGCTCGACGAGGCCTTGTCGCGCGTCGTGATCGACTTTTCCGGCCGTCCGGGCCTCGAATTCCACGTGCCGTTCACGCGCGCGCGCATCGGTACGTTCGACGTCGATCTCTCCATCGAATTTTTCCGCGGCTTCGTGAACCACGCCGGCGTCACGCTGCATATCGACAACCTGCGCGGCCTGAACGCCCATCATCAGATGGAAACGGTGTTCAAGGCGTTCGGGCGTGCATTGCGCATGGCCGTCGAACTGGACGAACGCGCGGCGGGGCAGATTCCGTCGACCAAGGGCAGCCTTTAAGCGCTCATTTACCAGTCTCGAGACCAGGACCGGCTGCGCTTGCCCGCACCCGGTGTGCGATGGACATTCTGAAGTCGTTTATTTCGCTGCTGGCGCTGATCAACCCGGTCGGCGCCATTCCGTTCTTTATGAGCCTGACGGCGCATCAGAGCGACGTGGAGCGGCGTAGAACCATCCGTATCGCGGCGATTTCGGTGTTTTGCGTGATTGCGGTGACCACGCTGCTCGGGCAGCAGATCATCAGCTTCTTTGGCATTTCGGTCGGGTCGCTCGAAGTCGGCGGCGGGATCATCATGCTGCTGATGGCGATCAACATGCTGAACGCGCAGATCGGCAACAGCCGTTCGACGCCGGAAGAGCGCCATGAAGCCGAGCAGAAGGACAACATCGCGGTCGTGCCGCTGGCGATTCCACTGTTGACGGGGCCGGGCGCGATCAGCACCACGATCATTTATGCGGCCGGCTCGGCGCACTGGTACGACCGGTTGAGCCTCGTGGCGATCGGCGCGGTATTGGCGGCGATCTGCTTTTTTTCGCTGCGCCTCGCTGAACCGATTGCCCGCTGGGTAGGTCGCACGGGGATCAATATCGGCACGCGGCTCATGGGTTTGATGTTATCGGCGCTGGCGGTGGAATTCATCGTCGATGGATTGAAGGCATTGCTGCCTAACTTGAAATGAAAACTTCGATAGCGATTGTGGATTACGGAATGGGCAACCTGCGTTCGGTTGCTCAGGCATTGCGCAAAGCCGCGCCGGAAGCGGACGTGGCGATCGTCGGCCAGCCCGAAGCAATTCGTTCGGCCGACCGTGTGGTGCTGCCCGGTCAGGGCGCGATGCCCGACTGCATGCGCAGTCTGGCCGAATCCGGCCTGCAGGAGGCGGTCATTGAAGCCTCGCGCAGCAAACCGCTGATGGGCGTGTGCGTGGGCGAGCAGATGCTGTTCGACTGGAGCGCGGAAGGCGATACGCCCGGTTTGGGCCTGCTGCCGGGCAAAGTGCTGCGCTTCGACCTGGAAGGCCAGGTGCAGGACGACGGTTCGCGCTTCAAGGTGCCGCAAATGGGCTGGAACCGCGTGCGTCAGGCGCTGCCGCATCCGTTGTGGGACGGCGTTGCGGACAACGCGTTTTTCTACTTCGTGCATAGCTATTACGTCGTGCCGGACAACGCCGCCCATACCACGGGCGAAACGGTGTACGGTGTGCCCTTTACCTCGGCGGTGGCGCGGGATAACATCTTCGCGACCCAATTTCACCCGGAAAAGAGCGCTGAGGCGGGGCTGCGCGTGTATCGCAACTTCGTGCACTGGAACCCGTGAGCGCCTTTTTTCGTTCTGTTGCCGTGCGCCGTTCCGCGACCCGCGGGGCGGTTGCCGCGCGCCGCCACCGCAGCACGTTGATTTCCTCGCGAGAGGGCGCCCGGCAAGGGCGCCGAAAGAGTTGTACTAAACTAGCGGAACGGCGTTACGGCGAGCTGGCTTACCAGACGCTGCCGCCAACCTTCAACCACCTCCCAGACAACACCCGATTGCTATGCTGCTGATTCCCGCCATCGACCTGAAAGATGGTCAGTGTGTACGCCTCAAACAGGGCGATATGGACCAGGCGACGATATTTTCCGAGGAACCGGCGGCAATGGCCCGGCATTGGGTCGACCGCGGCGCTCGCCGTCTGCATCTTGTCGATCTGAATGGCGCATTCGCCGGCAAGCCGAAGAACGAAGACGCGATTCGCGCGATCATCGAGGAAGTGGGAGGCGAGATTCCCGTCCAGCTGGGCGGCGGCATCCGCGACCTGAACACGATCGAGCGCTATCTGGACGACGGTTTGTCCTACGTCATCATCGGCACGGCTGCGGTGAAGAATCCGGGCTTCCTGCAGGATGCCTGCACGGCTTTCGGCGGCCATATCATCGTCGGGCTGGATGCGAAAGACGGCAAAGTGGCCACCGACGGCTGGAGCAAGCTGACCGGCCATGAAGTGGCCGATCTGGCGCGCAAGTTCGAGGATTATGGCTGCGAGTCGATCATCTACACGGACATCGGCCGCGACGGCATGCTGCAGGGCATCAACATCGAAGCCACGGTTCGTCTGGCACGCGCGGTGAAGATTCCGGTGATCGCGAGCGGCGGCTTGTCGAACCTCACGGACATCGAATCGCTGTGCGAAGTCGAGGGCGAGGGCATCGAGGGCGTGATCTGCGGCCGGGCGATCTATTCGGGCGATCTCGACTTCGCGGCTGCGCAAACCCTCGCGGACCGGCTGCGCGAATCGGACGACGCTTAAGGTCGAATGCCTGAAGCGTCGCGGTCAACCTGGAATCGGCGCGGCAGGCAGCAGCGAACTCGAAAGTGAACGCAACGGCGCATTCTGAAAGCGCGTCAAGCCGCATCTTGTGTTTGCACATTGTTGCGGTCTGACGCGGCTCGCCGCGCCGGCACAGTGCCGCTCGTGAAGATTCAGACGAGCGGACTCATCAGCGGTATTGGCAGAATTGCAAGATCATGGCTCTAGCTAAACGCATCATCCCCTGTCTCGACGTCACGGCTGGACGCGTGGTCAAGGGTGTCAATTTCGTCGAACTGCGCGACGCCGGCGATCCGGTCGAAATCGCGCGCCGCTACGACGACCAGGGCGCCGACGAACTTACCTTCCTCGACATCACGGCTACTTCAGACCAGCGCGACTTGATCCTGCCGATCATCGAAGCGGTCGCCTCGCAAGTGTTTATTCCGCTGACGGTCGGCGGCGGCGTGCGCGCGGTCGAAGACGTGCGGCGGTTGTTGAATGCGGGCGCGGACAAGATCAGCATGAACTCGTCGGCGGTCGCGAATCCGCAACTCGTGCGCGACGCGACGGACAAATACGGCTCGCAGTGCATCGTCGTTGCGATCGACGCGAAGCGCGTCTCCGCGGACGGCGAACCGCCGCGTTGGGAAGTATTCACGCATGGTGGGCGCAAGGCCACCGGTCTTGAGGCCGTCGAATGGGCGCGCAAGATGGCCGAACTGGGCGCGGGCGAGATCCTGCTAACCAGTATGGACCGCGACGGCACCAAGAGCGGCTTCGATCTCGCGCTCACGCGCGCGGTGTCCGATGCTGTGTCGGTTCCGGTGATCGCCTCGGGCGGCGTCGGCTCGCTGCAGCATCTGGCCGACGGTATCAAGGACGGTCACGCGGACGCCGTGCTGGCCGCCAGCATCTTCCACTACGGCGAACACACCGTGGGGGAGGCCAAGCGCTTCATGGCCGATCAAGGCATTTCGGTGAGGTTGTAACGTGACGAATTCTTCGGCAGTAGATTGGCTCGACAAGGTCAGGTGGGACGCGAACGGCCTCGTGCCGGTGATCGCGCAGGAAGCGTCGAGCAACGACGTCCTGATGTTCGCGTGGATGAACCGCGAGGCATTGGCGAAAACCGTCGAAACCGGCCGCGCGGTGTACTTTTCGCGCTCGCGCCAGCGCCTGTGGTTCAAGGGCGAAGAGTCCGGCCACGTGCAGCATGTGCATGAAGTGCGGCTCGATTGCGACGAAGACGTGGTGCTGCTGAAGGTCGAGCAGGTGTCGGGCATCGCTTGCCACACCGGCCGTCACTCGTGCTTTTTCCAGAAATTCGAAGGCACGGTTGAAGATGGTGGCTGGGTCGCCGTCGATCCCGTGTTGAAAGACCCCGAACACATCTACAAATGACGCAATCTACGCAATCTACGTCCACCATGGATACGCTGCTGCGCCTCGCCGCGATTATCGACAGCCGCAAGGGCGGCGATCCGGACGTCTCCTACGTGTCGCGCCTGTTCCACAAGGGCGATGACGCGATTCTCAAGAAGATCGGCGAAGAAGCCACCGAAGTCGTGCTGGCCGCCAAAGATACGCGCCACGGCGGCGCGCCGAAAGCACTGGTCGGCGAAGTAGCGGATCTCTGGTTTCACTGTCTCGTGATGCTGTCGCATTTCGACCTGAGCCCGGCTGACGTGGTTGCCGAACTCGAACGCCGTGAAGGCCTGTCGGGCATCGAGGAAAAGGCGCTGCGCAAGAGCCGCGAGCGTGAAGAGAACGGCGACTGAATGCCGCCGCCTTGCCGCCATGTCTTGAAGTGGCGAACGTCGGCACCCACATTGCACTGAACGCATAGGATCGCATCCTCGGGAGGACGCAAGCATGGAACAGTCGCAAGGGAATTATCCGCCGCCGGTCTACCGCAACGCGATCGAGCCGGAGCGCGAACGCAGTCTGCGCACGCTCACGCATGTGCTGTACGCGCTGTATGCGGTGCACTGGCTGACGGGTGGTCTGACGATTCTGATCGCGATCATCATCAACTACGTGAAGCGCCCGGATGTGGTGGGCACGCCTTACGAGGCGCATTTCGAGTGGCAGATCCGCACTTTCTGGATGGCTTTGCTGGGTTATGCGATCGGCGGGCTGCTGTTGTTCGTGCTAATCGGCATTCCGGTTCTGTGGGCCGTCAGCATCTGGACGTTGTACCGTATTATCAAAGGCTGGCTGTATCTGTACGATAACAAGCCGTTCGCGAATCCGCGTGGCTGGGTTTGAGTCGAGTCCGGTTGCGGCCGGGCGGGACCTGAACCGCGCCGCGGCACGCTTCGCGCTGTAGCCATACTGTGTCAGGAATACGATGAGCCACGACCCAAACTGCCTGTTCTGCAAGATCGCCGCCGGCGAAATTCCGTCGACCAAAGTCCATGAAGACGAAGAGTTTGTTGCCTTTCGCGACATCCGTCCGGCAGCCGAAACGCATGTGCTGGTGATTCCCCGCAAGCACGTCGCCACACTGTCGAATTGCACCGAAAGCGAGGCGCCGCTGCTTGGTAGAATGCTTGTTTTAGTGGCGCGTCTGGCTGAGCAATTGGGTGTGGCGTACACCGGTGGCGAAACCGGTTTTCGCACGGTAATCAATACGGGGCCAGGTGGCGGGCAAGAGGTGTATCACCTGCACGCGCACATCCTGGCCGGGCCGCGGCCATGGCAGCGAATGGGTTGACGGAAAAGGGCGCTACCGAAGGTGCGCGGCGAGGTTTGGCCATCAGCACCGGCAGCACCGGCAACACCGTGGTTTTTTACCGGGTTGTAATGACGGCGACGTGATCGCCGGGTCAGAATGGCACACCGTGTCGCGGGTTGAATCGAAACAGCTCGCGGCAACGTATAGATGGAGCGTCCGCGCTTCGATTCACGCCGCAAGGCGCACGAGTTTTGCCGCATCACGATGCGGTGTCGGGGTTAAGGAGAGTAGTCATGGGTTCGTTGAGCATTTGGCATTGGCTGATCGTGTTGTTGATCGTGGCACTCGTGTTCGGCACGAAGAAGCTGCGCAATATCGGTACCGATCTGGGTGGCGCGGTGAAGGGTTTCAAGGAAGGCATGAAGGAAGCCGAAACGCCCGCAGGCGAAGCGCAACAGCGCGAACTGCCGCGTAACGGCACCGTGGATGTGGATGCGAAGGAAAAGACGCCGCGTTCCGGCGATTACCGCTAAGCCGCGGCCCAACCGCGTTACTGACGGACACTTCACTTCATGCTGGACCTCGGTCTAACCAAGATGGCGCTGATCGGCGTCGTCGCGCTGGTCGTACTCGGGCCTGAGCGCCTGCCTCGCGTCGCCCGTACGGCCGGCGCGTTGTTCGGCCGCGCGCAGCGGTATATCAACGACGTGAAGGCGGAAGTTACCCGCGAAATCGAACTCGACGAATTGCGTCGCATGAAAACCGAGTTCGAAGCGGCGGCGAGCAACGTCGAAACCAGCGTTCACGACAATCTGCGCAAGCATGAAGCCGAACTGAACGACGCGTGGAATAGCGGCACGTCGGTGTCGCCGAGCATTGCTGGCGGCGCGCTTGAAGACGCCGGCAATTCGTC
The DNA here is from genome assembly GCF_009455635.1 of Paraburkholderia agricolaris. NCBI lineage: Bacteria > Pseudomonadati > Pseudomonadota > Betaproteobacteria > Burkholderiales > Burkholderiaceae > Paraburkholderia > Paraburkholderia agricolaris. The sequence goes on along the minus strand of NZ_QPER01000001.1, from coordinate 4,383,529 downwards.
TTGGCCGATCAGCACGCCACCGGCAGGCCCTAAGCGCAAAAACTGGCGCGTCAAGCAGACCGCCATGCCCACCTGGTACAAGCGCGCCACTGCGCGCCGTACGCGCGTGCAATCGGGTGCGGCGCGCGTGGCGCGGCATACACCGGCCACCATGCGTCGCCCGACGCGGTTCTTCTGATGATCAGAACGACAATCTCTAACCGAGGGCCGGTGTGAGCGACCCCCAGCAAACCCAGGACGAAGGCACTGAAGAGACCTTCATTTCCCACCTCGTTGAATTGCGCGACCGCATCATCCGCGCCGGCCTTGCCGTCATCGTGGTGTTCATCGGGCTCGTATATTGGGCGCCCGATATCTTCCGGCTGCTGGCGCGGCCCCTGATGCAGAATCTGCCGAAGGACGGCAAGATGATCGTCACCGACGTCACCGGCTCGTTCTTCGTGCCGATGAAGGTGACCATGCTGGTCGCCTTCGTGATCGCGCTGCCGATCGTGCTGTACCAGATCTGGGCGTTCGTCGCGCCGGGTCTGTATCAGCATGAGAAGAAGCTGGTCGGGCCGCTGGTGGGCAGCAGCTATACGCTGTTCCTGTGCGGCATGGCGTTCGCGTACTTTGTGGTGTTTCCGACCATCTTCCGCGTGATGGCGCACTACAACGCGCCGCTCGGCGCGGAGATGACGACCGACATCGACAATTACCTGAGCTTCGTGCTCACCATGTTCCTCGCGTTCGGCGTGACCTTCGAAGTGCCGATCGTGGTGGTGTTGCTGGTCCGCATGAACGTGCTGACCATCAAGAAGCTCAAGGAAATCCGTCCGTATGTGATCGTGGGCGCGTTCGTGATTTCGGCGGTGGTCACGCCGCCGGACGTGTTCTCGCAGCTGATCCTCGCGATTCCGCTGATCGTGCTATACGAGGCGGGCATCATCGCGGCGCGCTTGATTGTGGGCAAACAGAAGCCCGTGGTTGCGGACGATAGTCCGCCGGATTGAATGCAACGCACTTCAAGCAAAAAGGGCAGTCCGTTGGGACTGCCCTTTTTGTTTTGCGGTGCCGCCAGTGGCCCGCTATCTATCTCTTCTCAACCGCCGTCGTCGTCCTGATCGCCGCCGCCATTGTCTTCTGCCGGTTGCTTCGGCGGTGGCGGGCGCTTGCCGATGGTCACGTCCAGATCCATCTCGTGGCTCTTGCGCACCAGGTGGACCTTTGCAGCCGTGCCCGGCTTGATCTGCGCGATTACATTCAGGAGGCGCGTGGTATCGGTAATCTCCTGGCCGTTCACGCTTACCAGGATGTCACCCGGCTTGATGCCCGCACGGTCGGCCGGTCCGTTCTTCAGCACGCCGGCGACAATTGCCCCCGATTTCTGTTCGAGCCCAAACGATTCGGCGATTTCCGGCGTCACGTCCTGCGGCTCTACGCCGATCCAGCCACGCGTAACCGAACCCGTCGTGATGATGCTCTCCAGCACGCTGCGCGCGGTCGAGACAGGAATCGCAAAGCCGATGCCGAGCGAGCCGCCCGAGCGCGAATAGATGGCGGTATTGATGCCGAGCAGATTGCCGTTCACGTCGACCAGCGCACCGCCGGAGTTGCCCGGGTTGATCGCCGCGTCGGTCTGAATGAAGTTTTCAAACGTGTTGATGCCGAGGTGATTGCGTCCGAGCGCGCTGACAATACCCATGGTCACCGTCTGGCCGACACCGAACGGATTGCCGATCGCCAGCACCACATCGCCCACGCGCGTCTGGTCCATGCGGCCGAGCGTGATGGTGGGCAGATTGGTCATGTTGACCTTCAGCACGGCCAGATCGGTCTCGGGGTCGACGCCGATCACCTTCGCCTCGGTGGTGCGACCATCGGCCAGGGCAATTTCGATCTGATCGGCGCCGTCTACGACGTGCTGGTTCGTTAGAATGTAACCTTCCGAACTCACTATCACACCCGAGCCGAGGTTCGACGCGGGTTGTTCCTGCTGCTTGCCTTTGTTCTTGTCACCAAAGAAGTAGCGGAACAATGGATCTTTCGCGCGCGGATCGGGCGGCAGTGAGCCATCCTTGCTGGAGAACACGTTGACCACCGCAGGCATGGCTTTTTGCGCGGCGTCTGCATACGACGCCTGTGCAGGGCCCGTGCCGATGCCTGGCGCCACTTCCCGAAGGGCGACGATCGGTTCGGCGAGTTGCTTGCCGAATTGCCCTTGACGCTGGAGCCACTGCGGTTTGAGAGTCGCAATGATGAACATCAGCGCCAACAGCACAGTCACCGCTTGGGCAAAGAACAGCCAAAAGCGTCTAAGCATCTGAAGACTAGAGGTTTATATGGATCGGATCGAACTTGAATTGTACTTGAACAATCTTCTTGAAACCGCGCGCTTCAAGGACTATTGCCCCAATGGATTGCAGGTGGAGGGGCGCCGAAGGATCAATAAGCTCGCGACCGGCGTGACGGCTTCGGTGGCCTTCCTCGAGGCCGCGCTCGACTGGGGCGCGGACGCGGTGCTGGTCCATCACGGCTACTTCTGGCGCAACGAGGCGCCGCAAATCACAGGGCGCAAACACGCGCGGCTGAAGCTGCTGATCGCCAACGACCTGAACCTGTTCGCCTATCACCTGCCGCTCGACGACCATCCCGAGTTCGGCAACAACGCGCAGATCGGCCAAAAGATGGGCTGGATCAGCGACGCGCGCTTCGGCGAGAACGATCTCGGCTGGCTCGCCACCTTCCCGATGCCGATCACGCTCGCGCACTTCACCGCGCAAGTCGAGCAGACGCTCGGGCGCACGCCGCTCGTGTTCGGCGACCCGGATCGCGAATTGCGCCGCGTCGGCTGGTGCACGGGTGCCGCACAAGGCATGTTCGACGCCGCCATCAATGCCGGCGCCGACGTTTATCTGACCGGTGAAGTGTCGGAATCGGTGATGCACACCTCCGCGGAAAGCGGCGTGGCGTTCCTCGCAGCCGGCCATCACGCCACCGAGCGTTTTGGCGTCCAGGCGGTGGGCAAGCATCTGTCCGAGCAGTTCGATATCGAACACGTGTTTATCGATATCCCTAATCCCGTCTGAAACTGAAAATTGGCATTAGATAAGAAAAAGGCACGAATAACGTAGAGGGTGCTTAAAAGGAGGTGCATAAAAGTTTGCGATCCGTACGGAGAAACCCTGACTTATCAAGGGCTTCGCACGGTTTTTGGCAATGGGGCCTTGTAAATGCCGACTCCATTCGCGCAAACTAGCGGCGGTAGAAGCGACGTGAAGGAAAAATCCAACTCAGAAGTGGGGCGTGTAATGCGAGACAAGGAAGATGAACGCGTCGACGGCGGCCGCCGTACCTGGCTGATAGCGACGACCGTAGCAGGTGGCATAGGAGGCGTTGCCACTGTCGTACCCTTTGTTAGTTCGTTTGCACCATCTGAAAAGGCCAAGGCGGCAGGCGCCCCGGTCGAAGTCGATATCAGTGATCTCAAGCCCGGCGACATGAAAACCGTTGCCTGGCGTGGCAAGCCGGTGTGGATCATCAACCGCACCGACCGGATGCTTACCGATGTCCAGAAAGCCGATAACGAAGTAGCGGATCCCCACACCAAGAATCCTTTTTCGATGCCGTTGCCGGAGTACTGCAACAACGAGTTCCGTTCGCGCACCGACCATAAGAATCTTTTCGTCGCTGTCGCCGTGTGCACCCATCTGGGCTGCACGCCGACGCCGCGCTTCCAGGAGGGGCCGCAGCCCAATCTTCCAGACGACTGGCCAGGCGGCTTCCTGTGCCCTTGCCACGGCTCGACCTATGACATGGCCGGCCGCGTCTTCAAGAACAAACCTGCGCCGCAGAACCTCGACATCCCGCCTTACATGTTCACGTCGGCTACCAGCCTCGTGATCGGCAAGGACGAGAAAGGAGAAGCGTAATGGCGATCGATCATGAAGTAGAGACAACCGGGCTGGTTGGCTGGATCGACCGGCGCTTCCCCATGACGTCCACATGGAAGAAGCACGTTTCCGAGTACTACGCGCCGAAGAACTTCAACTTCTGGTACTTCTTCGGTTCGCTCGCGTTGCTGGTGCTGGTCAATCAGATCGTCACCGGCATTTTCCTCACCATGAACTACAAGCCCGACTCGACGCTCGCATTCGCGTCGGTCGAGTACATCATGCGCGAGGTGCCGTGGGGCTGGCTGATCCGTTATATGCATTCCACGGGCGCGTCGATGTTCTTCGTCGTCGTGTATCTGCATATGTTCCGCGGGCTGCTGTACGGCTCATACCGCAAGCCGCGTGAGCTGGTGTGGGTGTTCGGCTGCGCGATCTTTCTGTGCCTGATGGCCGAGGCGTTTTTCGGCTACCTGCTGCCGTGGGGCCAGATGTCGTTCTGGGGCGCGCAGGTGATCGTGAACCTGTTCTCGGCGATTCCGTTCATCGGGCCGGATTTGTCGCTGTGGATCCGCGGTGATTACGTCGTGTCGGACGTGACGCTGAACCGCTTCTTCGCGTTTCACGTGATCGCGATTCCGCTGGTGCTGATCGGTCTCGTGGTCGCTCACCTGGTGGCGTTGCACGAAGTGGGGTCGAACAACCCCGACGGCATCGAGATCAAGGCGAAGAAGGGCGCGGACGGGATTCCGCTCGACGGCATTCCGTTCCATCCGTACTACTCCGTGCACGACTTCATGGGCGTCTCGGTGTTCCTGATGATCTTCGCGGCGATCATTTTCTTTGCGCCGGAGATGGGCGGGTATTTCCTTGAAGCCAATAACTTCATCCCTGCCAATCCGCTGCAAACGCCGCAGGAAATTGCGCCGGTGTGGTACTTCACGGCATTCTATGCGATGCTGCGCGCCACCACCGATCCGTTCAAGATCGTGCTGATGATCATCGTCGCGTTGCTCGGGCTGTTTGCACTGGTGCGCGCGCGTGGCAAGTGGAAGCTCGGTTTGCCGGTGCTCGCGGTACTGGTGGTGCTGGCCATGGCTTTCACCGAATCGAAGTTCTGGGGTGTGGTGGTGATGGGCGGCGCGGTGATCTCGCTGTTCTTCCTGCCATGGCTCGACCGCTCACCGGTGAAGTCGATCCGCTACCGGCCGTTTTTCCACAAGGTGTTCTACGGGATCTTCGTGCTCGCTTTCCTGACGTTGGGCTTCCTCGGCACTAAACCGCCGTCGCCAGCCTCGACGTTGATTGCTCAGGTGTGCGCGCTGATCTACTTCGCGTTTTTCCTCGGCATGCCAGTCTGGACGCGGCTTGGCACGTTCAAGCAGCCACCCGAGCGGGTGCGGTTCAAGCCCCACTAATCGCGAGCCAGGAGAACACGAAGATGAAAAAACTGCTTTCGACGTGCGCGCTGATCGGCGCGACACTGCTCGCGGTGCTGGCCGGGCCGGCGCACGCGGACGAGAATTTCCCGCTCGACCGCGCGCCCGATAACGCGGAGAATTTTGCTTCGTTGCAGCACGGCGCACAATTGTTTGTAAACTACTGCCTGAATTGTCACAGCGCGAATCTGATGCGCTACAGCCGGCTGACCGACCTCGGCATTACGCCGAACGAAATCCAGTCGAACCTGCTGTTCACCACGGATAAAATCGGCAACACCATGACGGTGGCGATGCGCCCGGAGGACGCGAAAGCGTGGTTCGGCGCGAGCCCGCCGGATTTGTCGGTGGAAGCGCGGGCGCGTGGCAAGGACTGGCTATATACGTATTTGCGCAGTTTTTATCGTGACAATACGCGGCCGACCGGCTGGAACAATCTGGTGTATGAAAACGTGAGCATGCCTCACGTGTTGTGGCAACTTCAGGGGCAACGTACCGCGAAGTTCGGTGACGAAGTCGACGAAAAAACCGGCGAGACAGTGCACAAATTTGTCGGCTACCAACAGGTCACGCCGGGGACGATGTCGCCGGTAGATTATGATTCTGCTGTGGCCGACCTCGTGTCGTACCTGTCATGGATGTCCGAACCGACTCAGAAAACCCGCAAGCAGCTTGGCGTGTGGGTGCTGATGTTCCTCGGCGTCCTGAGCTTTTTTGCCTGGCGACTGAACGCCGCGTACTGGAAAGATATCAAATAATCACGCCGTTATCCGGCGTGGGGCCGGCGCCAGGAAAGACCTGTTGAACGGTTTTTCCGCGCGCTGGCCTTTCAGCTTTTTGAGGAAACGTAAATATGATGGTTCTGTATTCCGGCACAACTTGCCCGTTCTCCCAGCGCTGCCGGCTGGTGTTGTTCGAAAAGGGCATGGACTTCGAGATCCGCGACGTCGACCTGTTTAACAAGCCGGAAGACATCGCTGTGATGAATCCGTATGGTCAGGTGCCGATTCTCGTGGAACGGGACCTGATTCTGTACGAATCGAACATCATCAACGAGTACATCGACGAGCGTTTTCCGCATCCGCAACTGATGCCGGCCGATCCGGTTCAGCGCGCTCGCGCCCGTCTGTTCCTGCTCAATTTCGAGAAGGAACTGTTTGTTCACGTCGGCACCCTCGAAAACGAAAAGGGTAAGGCGGCTGAGAAGAATCACGAAAAGGCGCGTCTTGCCATCCGCGATCGTCTGACACAACTCGCACCGATCTTCCTGAAGAACAAGTACATGCTCGGCGAAGAGTTCTCGATGCTGGACGTCGCGATCGCGCCGTTGCTGTGGCGTCTGGATCACTATGGCATCGAGTTGTCGAAGAACGCTGCACCGCTGATGAAGTACGCCGAGCGCATTTTCAGCCGCCCGGCCTATATCGAAGCGCTGACGCCTTCGGAAAAGGTGATGCGTCGTTGAGTTTGGCTTTGGGGTGAGGGCGCCGCGTCTCGATCGTTTTCCGTGTGCGCCCAAACCCGGTAAGAGGACTGTTGATGCAAGAGATTTCCACCAAACCGTATCTGCTGCGCGCGCTGTACGAGTGGTGCACGGATAACGGCTATACGCCGCATATCGCGGTCCGGGTCGACAATCAGACGCGCGTGCCGCGTCAGTTTGTGCGTGACAACGAGATCGTGTTGAACATCAGCTTCGAGGCGACCAGCCAGTTGCAGATGGGCAACGAATGGATCGAGTTCAGCGCGCGCTTCTCCGGCAAGTCGCACAAGATCGAAGTGCCGATCACGAATATTCTTGCGATCTACGCACGCGAAAATGGCCAGGGCATGGCGTTCCCGGTCGAATCGGCAGGCGGCGAAGCGCAGGATTCCGGCGCCGATGCGGAACTGGCGGACGAACCCGAATCGCCGGCTGCGCCCGTCAACGCGGGGCCGCGCGCGGTTGAAACGTCGACCTCTGCCGCCGATGCCGATGCCGCGAGGACGGATGGCGCGACCGGCGATCCGCAGCCTGACGATGACGGCTCGAAAGGTGGCGGAAGGGCTCGCCTCAAGATCGTGAAATGAAGTAGAATCACGGCCTCATGCCGGCTTAGCTCATCAGGTAGAGCGCTTGACTTGTAATCATGAGGTGGCGGGTTCGAGTCCTGCAGCCGGCACCAGTAGCATGGAAACGGGTTTCTGAAGAATTTCAGAAACCCGTTTTTTATTTGGGGCTTAATCAGGCAAGCGGAATGGACTTGCGCCCGGCGGCCCTTGCCGCACGGGGCAGGAGAGGTGAAGGCCCGCCGATTCCGGATGTTGGGTGAGGCCGGAAAAGGGCTCATTTTCACCATATCTCATTCACCTTGTCGATTGTGGACATTTCAGTCTACGACGGTCTCGTTATTTGCTCTTAGACCAAGCCAGACGGGCGTGGCATCAACCTCTTCCGGGCGACCGCCAACAGATACCGTCCCGCGAACCCGGTCGAGAGAGGTACTATTCGGGCGTCAGTCGGCATCACGATCAGTCACTCTGGCGGGCAACGCCCCCCGAGACGCGAGATTTCACCGCGTCACTTCCGCAACACAGACCCCACCTTCATCATGACCAGCCCCGCAACCATCTCCTGGCCCGAAGCCGACGGCCCCCGCTCCGCGCGTTGGCGCTCCGAAGCCGCGGTGCCACCGCCCAGGCGCGTCGTCGTCGCGGACGACCGCACGACCGCCGACTCGGCCTATCGGCTCGCGTGCGAAGGCACGGCGTTGCTGTGGAACGGCGACTTTCAGAACGCCCGCCAACTGCTGCAGGCGGTCACGCGCCGGCTGGAACGCAAACCGCGCAAGCAGGGCGAAACGCCGATCGACGCGTTCAACCTGCATCGTCAGGCACAGTCGCAACGTGCCCGCACGCTCGGCATGATTCTGATCCCGCTCGACGCCGCTTACGGCATTCCGCTGCGCCGCGCGCCTGAAGTGCAGCAGGCCTGCATCGAAACCTACGGGCCCTCGAGCGACGAACCCTCGGTCGTGTCGCTGCGCGAATTGCTCGGCCTGATCGGTGCGCATGAATGGCGCAAGAAGGGTGTCGAAATCCCGGCGCTCGGCGAGCGCATTCATCCGCACTACGGCGTGTTTTCGCCGGTGCGCGGTGAGTATGTGGATCTGGTTGCGCGCACACCGTTGCCGTCGCTGAACAAGGCATTCGATATCGGCACTGGCACGGGCGTACTGGCCGCGCTGCTCGCCAAACGCGGGGTGAAGAAAATCGTTGCGACCGATCAGGACCCGCGAGCGCTTGCGTGCGCGCGCGAGAACCTCACGCGGCTTGGCTACGATCAGCAAGTGGAGATCGTGCAGGCCGATCTGTTTCCGGAAGGCCGCGCACCGCTGGTGGTCTGCAATCCGCCGTGGGTGCCGGCGCGACCCGCATCGCCGATTGAATACGCAATCTACGATGCGGAAAGCCGCATGTTGCTCGGCTTTCTGAACGGCTTGGCGGAGCACTTGTCGCCGGGTGGGGAAGGCTGGCTGATCATGTCGGATTTCGCCGAGCATCTCGGTTTGCGTACTCGCGAGTGGCTGCTTGCCGCGATCGAAACGGCCGGCCTGACTGTGGTCGGTCGCGAGGATATTCGTCCGCGGCACCCGAAGTCGACCGACGAAACCGACGCGCTGCACACGGCGCGTGTGGCTGAAGTGACGTCGCTCTGGCGTCTGAAGGCACGCTAAACGACGGCGCCTGACATGCTGAAGCGCGCTCGAGCGCGATCACACACGCAGCAATAGGGCGCCGTTGAAACGCCGCGTGGGCGTGTCAGACCGATACGCCGCGCGCCGCGAGATACGCTAATGCGCCGCGTCCGGCCACAAGCCCGCTGGCGAAGCAGGCGGTGAGCAGATAACCGCCGGTCGGCGCTTCCCAGTCGAGCATTTCACCTGCGCAAAACGCGCCGGGCAGACGCTCGATCATCAGATGCTTGTCTAGCGCTTCAAATGAAACACCGCCGGCTGTGCTGATCGCTTCCGCGATAGGCCGGGCGCGAATGAGCCGGATCGGAAGCGCCTTGATCGCATGCGCGAGGCCATGTGCATCGGCGAACGCTTCCTTCGACAGAATCTCGTGCAGCAAGGCCAGTTTTACGCCACTTATACCGATTCTGCCGTGCAGGTGAGTGGACATGGAACGCGAGCCGCGCGGTCGCGTGACTTCGGCCACAACACGCTCCAACGTCAAGCCTGGCGCCAGATCCAGCGAAATCGTGACATCGCCGTCGGCGAGAATTCGCTCCCGGATAATGGCCGACAGCGCATAAATCAGACTCCCTTCGAGGCCGGTTTCGGTCAGAAGTATTTCACCTTGTCGATTGTGGACTTTATTGTCTACGTCGGTGAGTGTGATGGCCACGGATTTCACTGGCTGACCGGCGAAACGTTCGCGCAGATAGGGGCTCCAGTCCGCATCGAAGCCGCAGTTCGCCGGCTGTAATGGCGCCACCGGCACCTCGCGCGTGCTCAGTAGCGGCACCCAGGCGGCGTCCGATCCGAGCCGCGGCCAGCTTGCGCCGCCGAGCGCGAACACCACGGCGTCATAGCTCGCGTGTTGCTCACCGTCGGGCGTGGCGAAGCGAAGGGTGTGGGCGGCGGCGTTGTCACCGCCATCGCCGTCCCAGCCGGTCCACTTGTGGCGCATATGGAAGCGCACGCCGGCTTCCCGCAAGCGATGCAACCACGCACGCAACATCGGCGCCGCTTTCATGTCGGTTGGAAAAACCCGTCCCGAACTGCCGACGAACGTCTCGATGCCAAGTCCATGCAGCCATGCCCGCAAAGCGTCGGGACCGAACGCGTCGAGCAGCGGCGCGATCTGTTCACGACGCGCGCCGTAGCGGCCAAGAAACGGTGCGAGTGGCTCCGAATGCGTGATATTCATGCCGCCTTTGCCCGCCATCAGGAATTTGCGGCCAACCGACGGCATCGCGTCGTAGACGTCGACCTGCACGCCGTGCAGGGCAAGCGCCTCAGCGGCCATCAAGCCGGCGGGGCCGCCGCCGATCACGGCAACGCGGGCGGAATCGAGGGAGGATGACATGCGGTCCTGCGGATGAGCGGAAGGTCGGCGCACCGGTTGATCCGTTCTGGCGATCGGGCGGCGCGAAGGGCGCTATTTTCACACCGTGGGCAGCGCAGGGCAAACGGGAGCCTCGGTGCCGGATCAGGCGGCCGAAAAAACCTGGGTTCGGGCTGTTTCGACTCTGCCCGGTCTGTGGTCACTGCTTTTCAATCCCCACACGCGAACTATACTTTTCAAACACCTTCCATCGGACGCAGTCCGCGTCGTCTCCGCGTCAACCTATCCCGCCATTTCCATTGCGCCCGACGTTGCCCACGCTGCCGTGTTGCCACTGAGGACGTGGAGGCGGCTTGCGCGCCTGCTGCTCGTTGGGGTGTTTCGTCGTTTGATCAAGGAGATTGCCATGACTCGCAAATATATCGACTGTCGCGAGTTTCCGAGCGAAATGAATTGCACGGTTGCCCTGTCCGCCGACAGCGAGAGCGAACTGCTCGACGCGGCCGTGCAGCATGCCGTCACGGTGCACAAACATGCGGACTCGCCGGAACTGCGCTCGCAACTCAAGACGCTATTTCATGACGGCACGCCGCCAGTCGAGGCCCCGCGTGCGTAATGCACCGTCCCGCGCGCCGCGGGCCGCACGCGCGTGATCAGTTCGAGCGGCGCCGAGCCGCTCGCGCTGAGCCTGACTTTGTGCGGGCGTCCTAGCCGGGGTAAGCCTCGTCCACCTTCAGGCCGGCCAGTTTGAAAATGACCCGCAGCGTTTGCGGTTTGATGTCGCGACGCGAAGCGAGCGTCGTCATCACGAAGTCGAGCACTTTCGCGTACTTGAGCATCGTCAGGCACGTTTCCATGTCGACGCTGCCGTCGCGCATGATTTCGGCCAGTCGCAGCATTTCGGTGGAAATATCGCGTGCCATTTCCAGTTCGAGCTGCTGCTTTTCCGACCACGCGGGCGCGGCGGTGAGCTTCGCCAGCATTTCCTGAAATTTCTGTTCGACGTTTCCGTTGGGTACCGTGTCCATTGCTGCCTCTTCTATTTTCCAGGCGCGCGTCCGTTTGATATCGCGGCGCGCTGCTGGTTACGTAACGTTCGGCCCGTGTTCCGGGACCGTCCTCCCCACATGCATTCGGTTCGCGTGATCGACGCCACGGCCGGCAGCCTCTTGTTATGCGCGACACGGCTTACGCCATCGGGTGAGCCGGCCCGCAAGATGCTTTCAAGCCACGTTGGAAACGTCCCGCGTAGTGCGTTTTACGCACGAAGTGTTCCAGGTTTGTGGCGTTTCTTGCGTAATCGACACGGCTCTCCAGGTGAGCGGCCCGCGCTTTGGGTAAACTGGCAGCAACTTTTCCTTTTTTCCGTCATCTGTCGCACGTTCGCGTTGCAATTGATGCCGGTCTTCCACGATGTCCAGCAAAACCCACGAAATCCGTCCGAACCAATCCGTCGAGTTGCTCAAGGAGCTTCATATCCTGACGCGCGACGGCAAGATGAACCAGGACAGCCGCCGCAAGCTGAAACAGGTCTATCACCTGTTCCAGTTCATCGAGCCGCTGCTGAAAGACCTCAAGGATCAGCAAGGCGCGGTGACGCTCGTCGACCACGGCGCGGGCAAGTCATATCTAGGTTTTATCCTGTATGACCTTTTCTTCAAGGAGTTTCAGGATGCCGCGGGTGGTGCGTCGCACATTTACGGCATTGAGACGCGCGAGGAACTCGTGACGAAATCCGAGGAACTGGCGGCCCGGCTGGGCTTCAAGGGGATGTCGTTTCTGAATTTGTCGGTGGCGGAGTCGATTACGTCGGAGCGTTTGCCGGCGCAAATCGATATCGTGACGGCGCTGCATGCATGCAATACCGCGACCGACGACGCGCTCCGCTTTGCGCTGGAAAAGCGCGCGAAATACATCGTGGTGGTGCCGTGTTGCCAGGCCGAAGTGGCGGGCGTTTTACGGCAGAACAAGGGTAAATCGCTGGGCAATGCCTTGACCGAGATCTGGCGGCATCCGTTGCATACCCGGGAATTTGGCAGTCAGATTACTAACGTATTGCGCTGCTTGCAGCTCGAAGCGCACGGTTATCAGGTGAGCGTGACCGAGTTGGTCGGGTGGGAGCATTCCATGAAGAATGAACTGATTATTGCCCAGTTCAAGGATCTGCCGAGGCGCCGGCCGGCCGAGCGGCTCAATGAAGTAATGGAAACGCTCGGGATCGAAGAGCTGAAAGAAAGGTTTTTTGTCGCCGCCTGATCTGTTTTGCGGCGCTGGTCTGGCGGTGGCCGTTCCGTAGCCGCCGCGCGAACTACATTTTCATCAGATTATTCCAGCCTTTAAGACCGATTCGCCGAAGCGTCTCCTGATTCCGTTCATAAATCGCTTCCGGATCGGGAAACGCCTGCACTGCGCGTTCAATGCTGTCCTCGCGAAGCAGGTGAAAAATCGGATAAGGCGCCCGATTCGTATAATTCTCAATATCGTCGGGCTCACTCCCTTCAAATTGATAATGCGGGTGAAAGCTCGCAATCTGGATAATGCCTTCCAGCCGAAGTTGCTTGATCATTCTTTCGGCAAAGAACAGGCAGTCGTTATAGTCGAGAAAATCGCCGAGCGCCCGCGGTAAAACCAGTAGCGTGGTATCCACCGTTTCAGGGCTCGCCGCGACCAGCGTCTGAATCTCGGCTTCGAGATCGGTTAAAACGCCTTCCATATTCTCAGCGTTGCTCACGGCATAGCGAATCTGGCCTTTCACGTGCACGGCTTTGGCAAAAGGACACAGATTGAGCCCGATCACAGCCTCTGTCAGCCAATGACGAGTGGCGGCGATAACGGCGTCATGAGATTCGGCAGGCGGCGACATGGCAAGCAACGAAAGGGGAAACCACCATTCTAACGGCGTGGAACGGTGCCTATCCGCGCGTTGCCGCAATAGAACGGCAAAAACCTTAACGCGCCGGCGACCCGCCGCACGCCGCGGCGATCAACTGCGCCGCCACCTTCGGGGCGGCAAGAATCGGCCCGCAGCCCGGGCCGTAGGTCTGGCTGGCCGCGTACACGCCTTCGATCATCAAACCCAGCCCGTTGGCCAACGCCACAGGATCGTCAGCGCCTGCTTCGGTGCTTAGCTCCAGAAGCCGCGCCATCAACCGCTCCTTGTTGCGAAACACGAATTGCCGCGCCGGATGCGCCGTGTCAGGAAACTCCACCGAGACATTCACAAAAGGACAGCCGCGGTACTCGTCGATCGATGCACGCACCGCCAGGTCGTCGAAATATTGCTGAAGCTGCTTCGCCGGCTCACCGGGATGCTTCGCAAAACTCTTTTCCACGTAGCCGAAAAACTGCTCATCCTTGCGCTCAAGATACGCGAGCACCAGGTCGTCCTTCGACGAAAACTGGCGGTACAGACTCATCTTGTTCACGCCCGCGCGCTCCACCACCGCGTCGACGCCGACCGTGCGCACTCCCTCGCGATAAAACAACTCGTCCGCAGCGCGCAATAGATGCTGCTGCGCTTCCGGGCCGGCCGTCTGCGTGCCGCGTGCTCGCCGTGCGCTGGCCGGCTTGGAGGTTTCACTGTCGGACATGGCATACCACCTGAATTGAATTGACGCCTTGACATGTTACCGACCAGTAACTAATATCGCAACACTCATTGTGACTGATCTGTCACAAGTCCTTTACCTAAGTCGTAACAATGCGAGCGGCGCGGCCTGCGGGCAAGCGCCGATTGGAGAACCGATGAACTGGGCAGCGAGACTGATTGGCGGACGTTTCCACTACGGCTGGTTGACCGTGGCGGTGGTGTTTCTGGTGTTGCTGGCGGCCGCGGGCACCCGCGCTACACCGAGCGTAATGATGGTGCCGCTGGAGCACCAATTCGGCTGGAGCCGCGCGACGATTTCGCTCGCGATCTCCGTGAATATTGCTCTCTATGGCCTGATGGGGCCGTTCGCGGCTGCGGCGATGCAGCGCTTCGGTGTGCGTCCCACATTGCTGATCGCGCTCGGCACGATGGCGGCGGGCGTGGCGTTGTCGTCGCTGATGACGCATCCGTGGCAGATGATCCTGATCTGGGGCGTGATGGTCGGCGGCTCGACCGGGGTGGCGGCGCTGTCCTTGTCGGCGACGGTGGTGACGCGCTGGTTCACTACGCATCGTGGTCTCGTAATGGGGATTCTCACCGCGAGTTCGGCGACCGGCCAACTGGTGTTCCTGCCGATGCTGGCGGCCATCGCCGAGCATTACGGGTGGCGTCAGGTGGTGTGGGTGGTGGCGGGCGCTGCGGCGGTCGTCTTGCCGCTGGTCGCGTTTCTGTTGCCGGAGCGGCCCGCTGATATGAAGCTGCGCCCATTTGGCGAACCGGCCGACGCGCCGATCTCCGCCACGGTGACAAAGCAGAATCCGCTGGCAATCGCCTTCGGCACACTCGCGATGGCGAGCAAGACGCGCGATTTCTGGCTGCTGTTCTTCAGCTTCTTTATCTGCGGCGCGAGCACCAATGGTTACGTCGGCACTCACCTGATCGCAATGTGCGGCGACTACGGCATGAGCGAAGTGCAGGGCGCATCCTTGCTCGCTGCCATGGGCATCTTCGATCTGTTCGGCACGACGCTGTCGGGCTGGCTATCGGATCGCTTCAATAGCCGCGTGTTGCTGTTCTGGTACTACGGTTTGCGCGGTTTGTCGCTGATGTACCTGCCGCACGCGTTCGGCATCGATTTCTTCGGCTTGCCGCTGTTCGCGGTGTTCTACGGGCTCGACTGGATCGCGACCGTGCCGCCCACCGTGCGTCTCGCGACCGATGTCTTCGGCAAGGAATCGGCGCCGGTCGTATTCGGCTGGGTGGTCGCCGGTCACCAACTGGGCGCGGCCTTCGCGGCGCTCGGCGCGGGCATGCTGCGCGCGAGCCTCGGCACGTACACGGTCGCATCGATGATTTCTGGCGGATTGTGCCTGGTGGCCGCCGTGATCGTGCTGCGGATCAACCGGCCGGCCAAGGTGCCGGAGCCGCAAGCGGTATGAAACTGCGCCCGCGCGTCTCTCGCGTATTTTAAAAAACGCGAACCCGCGCAAACGGCCTCTCTCTTATGAGGCCGTTTGCCATTGCAGCCGATCTGAAAAACTAACTGTGCACTTGTTGGAGCACGAGCGGCTCAGCCCGGTTATGCTATGAACCCCCGGGCAGCCGCCCGTCGATCATGAATTTCGACCGAGAGAAGCGCATGACCAACAAACCCGCCCCTACCGCAGTTGCCATTCACGAGTTGATTGCAGGTCGCTGGAGCCCGCGCGCGTATTCGAGCGAGCCGGTGAGCCGCGAGCATCTGCAGTCGGTGCTCGAAGCGGCACGCTGGGCGCCGTCTTCGTATAACGCACAACCGTGGCGTTTTCTCGTATTCGACCGCAGCGTCGATGAAGTCTCGTTCAAGCAGGCCTTTGCTACGCTGGTGCCGTTCAATCAGGGCTGGAATGCACCGGCGCCGGTGCTGATCGCGGTGACCACGCACACGCTCACCAACAAGGGCGAAGCGAATCGCTGCGCAGCGTACGACGCGGGTGCCGCGGCAATGGCACTGGTGTTGCAGGCACATGCGCTTGGCCTCGCCGCGCATCAGATGAGCGGCTTCGATCCGAACGCGTTCCGCACGGCATTCAAATTGCCGACCGACGTCGACGTGATCGCGATCATTTCGCTCGGCCACTACGGCGACGTCGACAAGCTCGACCCGGTGCTGCGCGAGCGCGAAAAATCGGTGCGTCAGCGTTTGCCGCTTGCCGAGATCGCTTATGGCGGTGCCTGGAAGAAGGCGTTCTGAACGTCCGGCAGCTTTGATGGTGATAAAGACGCGCAGCACTGGCTGCGCGTTTTTTTCGTTCTGCATTTACTGCCATGCATTGAGGCGCATGGTCCCGTTCGTGTCCGCTGCGACGTGTCAGGGCACCTGGTCTGGTCCGTGCCTTTGCGACGTCTTAAAGCGCGTGCTTCATTCCGCGTCGTCCACGACGCTCGAAAGCGGCGCCGCCACGCTCTCGAGCGATTTGCGCTCCGCATCCACGCCCCAGACCGCGGCGATCACCGCAGCGGCGAGCATCAGCCCTGAGCCGACCAGATAGCCCGAAAACACTTCGCTGCGCTGATGCGTGTCGATCAGCCGGCCGAAGAACGCCGGGCCGATGATGCCGCCCAGCGCCGTGCCGAACGCGTAGAACACTGCGATCGCCAGCGCGCGGATTTCCAGCGGAAACGATTCGCTGACAGTCAGATACGCCGAGCTCGCCGCTGCCGAGGCGAAGAAGAAAACTACCATCCACGCGATGGTCTGGGTCGTGACGGTGAGCATCTGCTGCTCGAACAGATAACCGCTTACCGTCAGCAGGATGCCGGACAGTGCGTAAGTCGCAGCAATCATTTTGCGTCGCCCGATTACGTCGAAGAGCCGGCCGAGCACTAGTGGCCCAAGGAAGTTGCCGAGCGCGAACGGCAACAGATACCAGCCGATATGGTCGCCCGGCACGCCGTAGAAATCGGTCAGTACCAGTGCGTAGGTAAAAAAGATCGCGTTGTAGAAGAACGCCTGCGCGGTCATCAACGAGAGGCCGACTAGCGCGCGTCGGCGGTGCACATTGAACAGTGTGTGAAACACCTCGCGCAGCGGCGTATGTCCGCGCGCTCGCAGCTTGAGGCGTGTGAGGTCATCGTCGGCAAGCGTGTGGCCTTCGTCGCGAAAACGCATTTCGATGCCCTCGACGATCGAGCGCGCATCGCGTTCATCGCCGTGCGTGAGCAACCAGCGCGGACTTTCAGGCACCCAGATGCGCATCGGCAAAATCGCCAGCGCCAGCACCGCGCCGATGAAGAAGCAGGCGCGCCAGCCCCAGTCGCCCGGCAGCAGGTTCGGATCGAGCAGGATCAATGAGCCTGCCGCGCCGAGTCCCGCGCCGACCCAGAAGGTGCCGTTGATGCCGAGATCCGTCCAGCCGCGCACCCGCGCCGGTGTGAACTCCTGAATGGTCGAATTGATCGCCGTGTATTCGCCGCCGATGCCCGCGCCGGTGAGAAAGCGAAACAGCAGGAAACTGGCGAGATTCCACGACAAAGCGGTCGCCGCGGTGGCCGCCAGATAGAGCGCGAGCGTGATGAAAAACAGCTTGCGACGGCCGAGCCGGTCCGTCAGCCAGCCGAAGCCGAGTGCGCCGAGCACGGCGCCGGCAATGTAAGCGCTGCCGGCCAGACCCACGTCGGCGTTGGTAAAGCGCAACGACGGACTGGACTTCAACGCGCTCGCCACCGCACCGGCCAGCGTGACTTCGAGACCGTCCAGCAGCCACGTTACGCCCAGCGCGACAACGATCAGCGAATGAAAGCGTCCCCACGGCAAGCGGTCGAGCCGCGAGGGCAGGTCCGTTTCAATGACGGTGGCGTTTTTCTCGTGCACAACGGCGGTAGGCGGCGCGCTCATTGCTGCAAGTCTCCTGATTACTGAAATTTGGCGGCGTATCCTGTCGAATTGAGCAATTTTTGTTCCGTCGAGCGGACTTTGCGGCTTGTTGCGGAGGTACCGGAAAGCGTCAGTTGATGCTGATTGGCCTTTCGTGTTACAAAGCCGCTCCCCTTTCTGTCCGCGCCAGCCGTGAGCGGCGATTCCTGCCATGAACTATTGCGCGATTGACTTCGGTACTTCCAATTCGGCCGTAGCCGTCCCTGACGGCGCTGCGCTTAAGCTTGCGCCGGTCGAGGGCGCCTATACGACGCTGCCGACCGCCGTCTTTTTCAACACCGACGAAAACACCCGCGAGTTCGGGCGTGCGGCGTTGGCGGAGTACATCGACGGTTTTGACGGCCGTTTGATGCGCTCGATGAAAAGTATTCTCGGCTCGCCGCTTGCCGAGAATTCGACCGATCTCGGCGATGGTTCGGCGATCAAGTACACGGACATCATCGCGATTTTCGTCGACCATCTGAAGCGCTCAGCCGAGAAGAGCGTGGGTGGCCCGATCAGCCGCGCCGTGCTGGGGCGCCCGGTGTTCTTCGTCGACGACGATCCGCGTGCCGACCAGATGGCGCAGCAGCAGCTCGAAGCGGCGGCGCGTTCAGTCGGTTTGCGGGAGATTCACTTTCAGTATGAGCCGATCGCAGCCGCGTTCGACTACGAATCGCATCTGACGGAAGAGGGGCTCGTGCTGGTGGCCGACATCGGCGGCGGTACGTCGGACTTTTCGCTGGTGCGGGTGGGGCCGGAGCGGGTGAAGCGCGTGGAGCGTAAAGACGACGTGCTGGCCCATCACGGTGTGCACGTTGCGGGCACCGATTTCGACCGCCGTGTCGAACTGGTGACGATCTTGCGCGAACTCGGCTATCAGACGCTCGACCCCGAAGGCCGTGAGATTCCGAACCGCATCTATTTCGATCTGGCCACCTGGCACCTGATCAACACGGTCTACGCCCCGAAGCGCGTCAGCGAACTCGCGCTCATGCGGCATCTGTTCCTCCAGACCAAACATCACGACCGCCTGATGCGTGTCGTGGAGCGCCGTTTGGGCCATGCACTGGCGGCTCACGCGGAAGAGGCGAAGATCGGCGTGGCGGCGGGCGGCGAGACCGTGATCGACCTCGACGCAGTGGAAGACGACCTGCGCCTCGCATTCGACGAGACGCAACTCATCAAGGCCGGGCAGGACGAGACGCAGCGCATCGTGCAGGCGGCGCGCGACACGGTGCAGGCGGCCGGGGTCGCCCCGCGCGACGTCAACGCGATTTACTTCACGGGGGGCTCGACTGGTTTGGCATTTCTATCGGGCGCATTGGCGGCGGCATTTCCAGATGCCAAAGCAGTATTCGGCGACCGTCTCGCCAGTGTCGCGACAGGTCTCGGTATTCACGCGCGGCGTGTGTTTGGATAAACAGACATACCAATCGCATACTGCGAAGATAATCACCGTATGCAGTTACGGCGAATATAAAAAAACCCCGCCAAGGCGGGGTTTTTTGCGTCCAGAAGGAAGCGTGCCTGCTTACGCCGGCTTGATGTTAGCAGCTTGCTTGCCCTTCGGGCCCGTCTTCACTTCAAACGTAACCTTTTGGTTTTCTTGCAGCGTCTTGAAGCCTTCCGTGCGGATTTCCGAGAAATGCGCGAACAGATCTTCGCCGCCGCCGTCCGGCGTGATGAAGCCAAAGCCCTTTGCGTCATTGAACCACTTGACGGTACCGGTTTCCATATTACTTGTTCCTAAAGATGGTAAATAAGGCCGAAGCCCAATGGGTGCGCATGAAAATCAAGGAAGGGGGTAATGGGACCAACCGGAGTACCGTTGATGGGCGAACTACGAAAGACCAATTCACTCGCCGCTTGAAATCCTGCCCGAACGTTATACGGCGATTTCAGGCGAAGGTCAACACTCTGGTCCCAACTTTACAAGATTTTGATGGATTGGCGTAGAAATTGCTTACAAAGCTTGCTGTTGGCCCGAAAATTTTGCCAGGGAGAACCCTTGGTTTCGCCGCAACGGCGGGGTGCAACCGTTAAACTACGCGCCGCGCGTCGGTTGCACCTGATTAGAATGAACCGGCGCGTATGCATGCGCGTCACCCGTTCCCAGCGTCACAAGCGATGTCACGCGGTGCCGACATGCGGCAAACTTGCATAGGGCTGGAGTAAGTGCTAAAGCATTAACTCCGGCCGACACACGGTGTATGGGACCGGAGTAAGTGCTACAGCGCCAGCTCCGGTCGACACAGGAGAAGATGTGAAAAGTTCTATACAACGGAACATCGGCCCGGTCGCGCTGCTGCTGACCGGCCTGGGTTCGATCATCGGATCGGGCTGGCTGTTCGGCGCGTGGAAGGCTGCAAAAATTGCCGGGCCGGCTGCCATTTGTGCATGGGTGATCGGTGCGGTGGTGATTCTCGCGATTGCCTTGACCTATGCCGAACTCGGCGCGATGTTCCCGGAGTCGGGCGGCATGGTGCGTTACGCCCGCTATTCGCACGGCGCCCTGGTCGGTTTCATCAGCGCATGGGCCAACTGGATCGCCATTGTCTCGGTGATCCCAATCGAGGCGGAAGCGTCCATTCAATATATGAGCACGTGGCCGTATCCATGGGCGCACGCGCTATTCGTGAACGGGTCATTAACCACCAATGGATTATTGCTATCCGCCGCATTGGTGATCGTTTACTTCCTGCTGAACTACTGGGGCGTCAAGCTGTTCGCGCGCGCCAATTCGGCAATCACGGTCTTCAAGTTCCTGATTCCGGGCGCGACGATCGCGGGTCTCATGCTGACGGGCTTCCACAAGGAAAACTTCGGCGAAGTGAGCACCTTCGCGCCGTATGGCTGGTCGTCTGTGCTGACCGCAGTGGCGACGAGCGGCATCGTCTTCGCGTTCAACGGTTTCCAGAGCCCGATCAACCTTGCCGGTGAAGCGCGCAATCCGGCCAAGAGCGTGCCGTTTGCGGTGATCGGTTCGATCCTGCTGGCGCTGGTGATCTATGTGCTGCTGCAGATCGCGTATATCGGCGCGGTGAGCCCGAGCGAAGTGATGAAGGGCTGGAGCCACTTCAACTTCGCGTCGCCGTTCGCTGAACTGGCGATTGCGCTGAACCTGAACTGGCTGGCGATCCTGCTGTACGTCGACGCGTTCGTCAGCCCAAGCGGTACTGGCACGACCTACATGGCGACCACCACCCGCATGATCTACGCGATGGAACGCAACAACACGATGCCGAAGATGTTCGGTAACGTGCACCCGTTCTACGGCGTGCCGCGTCAGGCGATGTGGTTCAACCTGCTGGTGTCGTTCATTTTCCTGTTCTTCTTCCGCGGCTGGAGCTCGCTGGCGGCGGTGATCTCGGTCGCGACCGTGATCTCGTACCTGACCGGCCCGATTAGCCTGATGGCGTTGCGCCGCGCGGCGACGGACCTGGAGCGCCCACTGCACATTCCGGGCATGAAGATCATTGCGCCGTTCGCTTTCGTGTGCGCGTCGCTGATCCTGTACTGGGCGAAGTGGCCGCTGACCGGCGAAATCATTCTGCTGATGATCGTCGCGCTGCCGGTGTACTTCTACTTCCAGGCGAAGTCGGGTTTCAGCGGCTGGGGGCGTGATCTGAAGGCCGCCTGGTGGCTGGTGGCCTACCTGCCGGTGATGGCGATCCTGTCGCTGATCGGCAGCAAGGAGTTCGGTGGCCGTGGCGTTCTGCCGTATGGCTGGGACATGCTGGTGGTGATCGCGTTTTCGCTGGTGTTCTACTACTGGGGCGTGCATAGCGGCTATCGCTCGGATTACCTCGAAGAGCGTCAGACGCACGACGAAGTGCTCGAAGGCATGGGCGCGCATTAAATTGCCGTGTTGAGTTTTGCGCCGGGCCGCTCTGGTCCGGCGCAGTATGAAAAAAGCCCGCCTGAGTTGTCAGGCGGGCTTTTTGTTTGTGGCGCTTTGTTGCGTTTGCGGTGTATCAGGCGGTGCCGAACACGTAATTCGTCATGGCGAGCGAGCGCTGATAGGTACCGAGCGACTGGATTGCCAGCGAATAATCATCATCCGCCGCGCCTAGCGCTGCGAATACCGGCAGCAGGTGTTCGTCGGTCGGATGCATCAGCACCGCGTGCGGTGCCTGACGACGATAGTCGAGCAACGCGTCGATGTCATGCGCGGCGAGCCGGGCCTCGAACCAGCCGGTGAATTCGGCCACGCGTGGATCGGCGTCTTCCGGGCGCGCGGAAAAATCCGCTGCGCGCAGGTTGTGCGTGATCTGGCCCGAGCCGATCACCATCACACCATCGTCTTTCAGCGAGCGCAGCGCGCGGCCCACACGGAAGTGATGGGCAGCGTCCATGTGAGGCTGGATCGACAACTGCGCGACCGGCAGGTCGGCTTCGGGGAACATCAGCAGCATCGGCACCCACGCGCCGTGGTCGAGTCCATGCGGCTGGGCGGCGGTGAGAATGCCGTGTTCGCCTAGCAGCGCGGCGGCTCGGCGCGCGACATCGGGCGCACCTGGAGCCGGATATTGAATCTCGTACAACTGACGCGGGAAGCCGTAGAAATCGTGAATGGTTTCCGGCGCCGTGGACGTGCTCGCCACCGGCTGCGCCGTGCCCCAGTGAGCCGACAGCATCAGCACGGCTTCAGGACGCGGCAGTTGCGCCGAGAGCTCACCGAATTCGGCAGACGGCAGGGACGGATCGATCGGCAGCGTGGGCGCGCCGTGAGAAAGGAAAAGCGACGGTAAGCGATTCATGGCAGCAACGTCGCCGCGGGAGCGCGGCGCGGAAGTGGGGTTGCTATCAATATAGGTTCGCACCGATGTTTTATAAACGGGCGCAAATGGAATTGATTGTGTCGCGGGTGTTGTTAATCTGTCTCGCGCAGGCCCTGCCAGGCCAAGGACATGGCGGGTCCCAGCGCGAACAGATCCAGCACGCGCGCCACCGTGTGATCGATCATTTCGTCGATCGTTGCAGGCTGATTATAAAAAGCGGGCAGGGGTGGGAAGATCACGCCGCCCATTTCGGTGACCGCCGTCATGTTGCGCAGATGCGCAAGATTGAACGGCGTTTCGCGCACCAGAAGGACGAGCCGGCGGCGCTCTTTGAGCGTGACGTCGGCGGCGCGGGTAATCAGATTGTCGGAAAAGCCGTGTGCGACGCTCGCCAGCGTCTTCATCGAGCAGGGGGCGACCACCATGCCGTCGGTGGCGAACGAGCCGGATGCAATGCTCGCGCCCACGTCACGCACCGAGTGGACGACATCCGCGAGCGGATGCACGTCTTCTTTGCTCAACTGGAGTTCGTGCTGGATATTGAGCCAGCCCGCGCCCGAAATCAGCAGATGGCTCTCGACGCCGCCAAGCTTGCGCAACGTCTCGAGCAACCGGATGCCGTAGATGGCGCCGGTCGCGCCGGTGATCGCGACGATCAGCCGGCGTGGCGCCGCAGCACGTGTTTCCATGGCTCGCGGCGCCTTATCGATGGACAACGAACGTTCGGGCAGCGGCCGTTCAGGCCGCAGCGAACAGTTGTTGCAGTTCGCCCGATTCGTACATTTCCATCATGATGTCCGAGCCGCCGACGAACTCGCCCTTCACATAGAGCTGCGGAATGGTCGGCCAGTTCGAGAACTGCTTGATGCCCTGGCGGACTTCGTCGTCTTCAAGCACGTTGACGGTCTTGATTTCGCCGACGCCACACGCCTTCAGAATCTGGATGGCGCGGCCGGAAAAGCCGCACATCGGGAACTGGGCGGTGCCCTTCATGAAGAGCACGACGTTATTTTCGTCGACGATTTGCTTGATGCGTTGTTGCGTATCCATGACTGACCTTGCGGTTCCGTTATGTGTAGGGAATAGGCTGAAATGATAGCGGATTTCGGTAAGACCGGCCGGGAGACGCTTGGCCGCCTTGGGAATCAAGGCGGACAAGCGGACTTAATTGGGCCATCGGCCGCCGCTGATCCGCTCGATGCCGGCAAGATCCTGCTCCGAGCGGACTTGCGCAAAACCTTGCGCGCTCAGCAGACCGCGTACGGCTTGCGCCTGATCGTAGCCGTGTTCGATCCACAATACGCCGTTGGCGGCCAACCGTGTGGGCGCGCCAGCGATGATCTTGCGGATCGCACTGAGTCCATCGGCTTCGTCGGTGAGCGCAGCGCGCGGCTCGAAACGTAGATCGCCTTGCGACAGATGTGGGTCGCCGCTCGCGATATACGGCGGATTACTGACGATCACGTCGAAGTGCAAAGTTGTGTCGAGCGAACCGTACCAGTCGCTTTGCAATAAGGTCACGGCGCCGCCAAGGCGTCCGCCATCCAGCAGACGCGCGGCGTTGCGGGTGGCCACCGCCAGCGCTTCAGCGGAACGGTCCAGCGCCCAGACCCGCGCGTCGGGACGCATCGACGCAATGGCTACGGCAATCGCGCCGGTGCCGGTGCCCAGATCGAGTACGCGTGACCGCGAGGTGTTTCCCAGCGCCGCCAACGCCGTTTCGACCAGCAACTCGGTTTCGGGACGCGGAATCAGGACGTCCGGTGTCACGTCGAAATCAAGCCCAAAGAATTCGCGCGCGCCGACCAGTTGCGCCACCGGCTCGCCAGCCGCGCGCCGCGCTTCCAGCGCCCGATATCGTTCAACGACCGGGCTGTCGAGCGCTTCTTCGCTGCGCGTGATTAATTGCGTGTGCCGCCAGCCGAGCACGTGCGTGAGCAGAATCCGCGCTTCGAGCGGCGGCAGCGGCGAGGCGCGCAACAGCGCAGTGGGCGTGACCGGATCCATCCGCTTTAGTCCGCGTCGCCTAGCGATGCCAGCAACTCGGCCTGATGCTCGCTGACCAAAGCCGCGATCAGTTCGTCGAGATCGCCGTCCATGATCGCGTCGAGGCGATACAGCGTCAGATTGATCCGGTGATCCGTCAGACGCCCTTGCGGGAAGTTGTAGGTGCGAATCCGCTCCGAGCGGTCGCCCGAGCCGATCAGGCTCTTGCGTGTCGCGGCTTCTTTCGCCTGCTGCTCGTGCGACTGCTTGTCCTTGATGCGTGCGGCCAGAACCTTCAGCGCACGATCCTTGTTCTTATGCTGCGACCGGTCGTCCTGACATTCGACGACGATGCCCGTCGGCAAGTGCGTGACGCGCACGGCCGAATCGGTCTTGTTGATGTGCTGACCGCCCGCGCCGGACGCGCGGAACGTATCGATGCGCAGATCGGCCGGATTGATCTCGACCTCGCCAATTTCGTCCGCTTCGGGCATGACCGCGACCGTACACGCCGACGTGTGAATGCGGCCCTGCGTTTCGGTGGCCGGCACGCGTTGTACGCGATGGCCGCCCGACTCGAACTTGAGCTTGGAATACGCCGCTTCGCCGGCGATTCGCACGATCACTTCCTTGTAGCCGCCAAGGTCCGATTCGCTCGCCGACATCATTTCCACTTGCCAGCGATTGCGCTCGGCGAAGCGCAAGTACATGCGCAGCAAGTCGCCGGCGAACAGCGCGGATTCGTCGCCGCCGGTGCCTGCCCGGATTTCGAGGAAGATGTTGCGGTCGTCGTTCGGGTCTTTCGGCAGTAGCATTTTCTGCAATTCCGCGCCGATTTTTTCCATCCGCTCGCGTGACGTGCGAATTTCGTCTTCCGCGAAGTCGCGCATCGACGCGTCCGCCAGCAGTTCCTGCGCGGTGGCCGCGTCGGTCATGGCCTGGCGCCACAACGCGTAATGTTCGACGATCGGCCCAAGCTCGGCGTGTTCACGCGTGAGCTTGCGGTATTGGTCGAGATTCGAGGTAATGTCCTCGCGGCTCAACAGGTCGTTCAGTTCGGCCAGCCGGGTAGTGAGCTGGTCGAGCTTGCGTTGCATGCTCGTTTTCATCGGACGGGTATCGGAGCGGACTCCGGCAAGGACGACGACTAGGGGAGTGGGCGGATGCCCTGGTCAGAAGCACATCGCGGGCCACTCGGGGCGGCGCGGATGGTGCGGCGGTGGCTGCGCCGCTAACGCTCCGTAGAACCGGAGTGTTTGTAGAAACCGCTCATCAATTCGATGAGCGTGTCACGGTTCTCGCTGCTCGCGCGATTGAGTGCGTGCGTAGGGCCGTGGATCAGTTTGTTGGTGAGCGATTGCGACAGCGCTTCGAGCACCGCTGCAGGATCCTCGCCGCGGGCGAGCATTTTCTGCGCGCGTTCGACTTCGGCGCGACGCAACACGTCGGCCTGGGTATGCATGTGGCGGATCACCGGCACGATGCTGCGCGCGTCGAGCCATTGCATGAAATTCTGCACCCGCGTCTCGATGATCGCCTCGGCCTGCGCAACCGCGGCTTGCCGCGACGCATTGCCTTCACGCACGATCGCGCCGAGGTCGTCGACGGTGTACAGGAACACGTCTTCGAGCTGGCCGACTTCGGGTTCGATGTCGCGCGGCACGGCCAGATCGACCATGAAAATCGGCCGGTGGCGGCGCGCTTTCACGGCCCGCTCGACCGCGCCCAGACCGATGATCGGCAGGGTGGAAGCGGTACACGACACGATGATGTCGAACTCGTGCATGCGCGCCGGCAGTTCCGAGAGCGGAATGGCCCGGCCGTTGAAGCGTTCGGCGAGGCGGGTGCCGCGCTCGGCGGTACGATTGGCGACCACCAGCTCGCGCGGCTGCTGCGCGGCGAAGTGCGTGGCGCACAACTCGATCATTTCGCCCGCGCCGATGAACAGTACGCGCTGGTTCGAGACCTTGTCGAAAATCCGCTGCGCGAGCCGCACGGCTGCTGCTGCCATGGAAACCGACTGTGCGCCGATTTCGGTCGTGCTGCGCACTTCCTTCGCCACGGCGAAGGTGCGCTGGAACAACTGGTTCAGATAGGTGCCGAGCGCGCCGGCTTCAGACGCCGTGCGCACCGCATCCTTCATTTGTCCGACGATTTGCGTCTCGCCCAGCACCATCGAATCCAGCCCCGATGCGACGCGGAAAGCGTGGCGCACGGCTTCCGACTGCGGCAACGCGTAGACATGCGGCGCGAGTTCGTCGATGGGCAGGTTGTGGTATTTCGAGAACCACTGGATCGCGGCTTCACGCGCGGCCTGGTCGTCGGTCGCGCAGTACAGCTCGGTGCGGTTGCAGGTGGACAGAATTGCCGCTTCCGGCGCCGTGCGGGCGGTGCGGCCGAGCCAGACGCTCTTGAAGGTATCCAGTGCAGGCTTGATCTGTTCGAGCGGAAACGCCACGCGTTCGCGCAAGGCGACAGGCGCAGTGTGGTGATTGATTCCGATCGTTAGAAGCTGCATATGGGGCGCTATGGTTTAGCCCAATATTATAGCGTTTTCATGATTCTTTCATTCTGCGCGCGTCATCCGGCCTCCACAACCGCTTCTGGCGGGATAGCGTCGAGTTGGTAGCCGTAGCCGTAAAGCGGTGTCAGGCAATAACCGTGCTCCGGACGCAACTGTAATTTGGTCCGCACGCGCGATGCGTGGGTATCGACAGTGCGCGACCTTACGTCGCGGCGGCGTGTCCAGACGGTTTCAAGAATATGCGCGCGCGATACCGGCCGCGACAGGTTGTTAAAAAGCAGCAACGCAAAGCGGAATTCTTTGGGCGTCAGGGCAACGGTTCGATTGCGGAATGTGACGGCAAACTGCGCGGCGTCGAACGCGTAGCCTCCGATCGTGTCGCGCCGCCGATTGGGTGGCCGCCGCAAGCCCGCGCGCCGCAGCAGCGCGTCTACCCGGGCCAGCATTTCAGGGCCGCGGACCGGCTTGGCCAGGCAGTCGTCGGCGCCGGCGTGCAGCGCGGCGACGATCTGGCTCTCGCGGGGTTCCGATAACAGTACGATCACTGGCAAGCCGGGCAGGATGGAGCGGGCGCGGGGGATCGCGTCTTCGGCGGAACGGTCGCCGGCCCAGCTTTCCGTGATGAGCAGATCGAAGAATTCGTCGGCAGCCTGATCCAGGAACGGTGCGCTGGCGGTGAAGTGCTGACACATATGGCCGCCCGCAAAAATCAGCCGGCCGACTAGGGTGGCGTGCCGTAGATCCGGCTCGATAAGGGCGATTCGCATGGCGCGCTGTCAGCGTGGCAATGACCAGGGGCCAGGCTTCTCCGTAAGGCTTACAGCTTGCCTAACATCACCCCGACCCCCTAAACTCAACCGCTATGCGGAAAGCGCCGTGCTGAACCTCTATGGTTAATGAGAAGAAAATGCTAGCTGTCTTGACCCCGCGCGCCTATGAGACAAGTCTGAATCTGTGTGAGGTCCCCTGCTAATGGGGTGGCCCGGAATCCTGGTGCTGGGTGTGGTGATCGGTCTTGCGGGCTGGTGGCTGCATCCGCTGCGCCGTTCGAGCCGCGCTCCCTGGTGGGCGGCGTTACTGGCCGGCGTGCTGGGCGCGGCGCTCGCGCGCATGGCCGGCAATGTGGTTGGTCTCTTTCATGATGGCGATACGCTCGAATGGCCGGTATGCACCGGCGTCGCGTTGATCGCCGTTGCCGTGACGGTCGGCTTGCTTTCCCGTCGATGAATACTTGCAGGTGACTCCGATGAATGCCCGACTTCCCGAAACCTCCTCCATCCCCGAACGGCTCGCGACATTGCGCAATGCAATGGCGCGCGAAGGTGTAGCCGCTTATCTGGTGCCGTCTTCCGATCCGCATCTCTCCGAATATCTACCTGGGCGCTGGCAAGGCCGGCAGTGGCTGTCGGGTTTCACCGGCTCGGCCGGCACTTTGGTTGTGACCGCCGATTTCGCCGGCGTATGGACCGATAGCCGTTATTGGGAACAAGCCAACGCGCAACTGGCCGGCACCGGCGTTCAGTTGATGAAGATGACCGGCGGCCAGCAGACCGCGCCGCATTTCGAATGGCTCGCACAGAACGTCGCGACCGGCGGTACGGTCGGTGTGGACGGCGCCGTGCTCGGTGTGGCGGCGGCGCGTGCCTTGGGCCAGGCGCTCAGCGCACGCGGCGTGAAGTTGCGCACCGACGTGGATCTGTTCGACGCGATCTGGCCGCAGCGCCCGTCGCTGCCCGCCGCCGCCGTGTTTGAGCATGCCGCGCCGCACGCAAGCGTCGCCCGTTCGGAAAAGCTCGCGCAGATTCGCCGCGCGATGGCGGAAAAGGACGCGCAGTGGCACTTCATTTCCACGCTGGATGACCTGGCGTGGCTGTTGAATCTGCGCGGCGCCGATGTCAGCTACAACCCGGTGTTCGTGGCGCACGCACTGATCGGTCCGCAAAGCGCGTCGCTTTTTGTCGCCGACGGCAAGGTGCCTCAGGCGCTGGCCGAGGCGCTCGCGCGTGACGGCATCAACGTCGAGCCGTATGCGAAGGCCGCCGACGCGCTAGCCGCACTGCCGGCCGGCAGCACGCTGCTGATCGACCCGCGCCGCATTACCTATGGCTCGCTGCAGTTGGTGCCGTCCACGGTGAAGGTGGTGGAGGCGGTCAATCCGTCCACCTTCTTCAAGTCGCGCAAGACCGAGGCGGAAGCCGACCATGTGCGCGAGACGATGGAGCAGGACGGTGCGGCGCTCGCCGAATTCTTCGCGTGGTTCGAAGGTGCATTGGGCCGTGAAACGATCACCGAACTGACGATCGACCAGCGTCTGACGGCAGCCCGCGCGCGCCGTCCGGGCTTCGTGTCGCTGAGCTTCGCGACGATCGCGGGCTTCAACGCGAACGGCGCGATGCCGCACTACCGCGCAACCGAAGAATCGCATTCGGTGATCGAGGGCAATGGTCTGTTGCTGATCGATTCGGGCGCGCAGTATCTGAGCGGCACGACCGACATCACGCGGGTAGTGCCGATCGGCACCATCAGCGATGCACAGCGGCGCGATTTCACGATCGTGCTGAAAGGCACCATGGCGCTGTCGCGCGCAAAGTTCCCGCGCGGCATTCGTTCGCCGATGCTCGACGCGATCGCCCGCGCGCCGATCTGGGAGGCTGGCGCCGATTACGGTCATGGCACCGGTCACGGCGTGGGCTATTTCCTGAACGTGCACGAAGGTCCGCAGGTGATTTCGCACTATGCACCGGCCGAACCGTGGACGGCGATGGAAGAGGGCATGATCACCTCGGTCGAGCCGGGCATTTACCGGCCGGGCAAGTGGGGCGTGCGGATCGAGAATCTGGTGCTGAACGTGCCGGCGGAGAAAACCGAGTTCGGCGATTTCCTCGAGTTCGAAACGCTCACGCTGTGCCCGATCGACACGCGCTGCCTCGACCTGTCGCTGCTGCGTGAAGACGAGCGTGCATGGCTCAACGGGTATCACGAGACGGTGCGCGCGCGCCTGTCGCCGCATGTGTCGGGCGAGGCGAAGACGTGGCTCGAACTGCGTACCCAACCCATCTGAGTTTGTCGCCACGACCCTAGGGAGAGTGCGTGCATGGCCATCAAGGCAGTGGTGTTCGATTTCGGCGGTGTGCTGATCGACTGGAGCCCCGAGTATCTCTACCGTCAGTTGATTCCTGACGACACAGAACGCCGCTGGTTTCTGACCCACGTCTGTTCGATGGATTGGGTGATCCGTCAGGACGGCGGTCAGCCGATCGTCGAGGCGACCGACGAACTCGTCGCCCGGTTTCCCGATCACGCGCCGCTGATCCGCGCGTTCTACGAGCGCTGGCACGAGATGGTGGCCGGCGTGCTGGAAGAGGGTGTGGCGATCATGGAAAAGCTCGAGGCGGCTGACGTGCCGCTCTTCGGGCTGACCAACTGGTCGGCGGAGACGTTTCCGTATGCGTGGGAGCATTACCCCGTGCTGCGGCGGTTTCGTGACATCGTCGTGTCGGGCAAGGTAAAGCTGGTGAAGCCCGATCCGGCGATTTTCGCGCTCATGCACCAGCGGATCGAGGCGCAACTGCCGGGCATTCAGCCAGGCGAACTCGTCTTCATCGACGACAATCTGAAAAACGCCGAGGCCGCGACGGCCTTGGGTTGGCACGGTGTGCATCATACGAGCGCGGTGCAAACCGAGACGCGACTGCGTGGGTTGGGGTTGCGGGTTTAAGCCTACTGCCCCAGTAGATTCTTCAACGCGTTACCCAAACCTTTCACCGTTTCGCCGGTGCCCTTAGCCACGCCCTCGACGCTCACGCCTAGCGATTTCGCAAACCCCGCGCCGAGGCGCTTCATCAGACCCTCCTGCACCGAAAACTTCGGGTCGCGCAGGTCGCCATCGAGCTCGAAATGCAGCGTGATATCGCCGTTGTGCGTCTTGAGCGCCGCAATGGCCGCCTTGGTCGGAATCGACATGAAGGTGTCCAGCGGATTGTCGCTGTCGGCGAGTTGCAGATGGTGGATCGTCACCGTGCCGGGCGCGTGCAACTGATAGTTGCGCACCGTCGACTCCACAGTCAGGTCGACCGTGCCGCCGCTCACCTGGGCCTTCCCGCCGGCCTTCTTCAGCAAATACGGATCGAGCATCACGACATCGATGCCGCTTAGCTTGCTGGTGGTCTGCGAATCCTTGCTGGCGATCTTGATCCAGCCGCTAAACGAGACCGTGCCGGTATGCGTCGGGCCTTTGATCGAACCGGTGAGATCGACCGTGGTCGGTTCGCTGAGCGCGGGCAGATGCAGATGATCGACCGTCGCATTGGCGTTGCTGACCGTCACCTTGAATGCCGGCGGCCCAACGGTCATATCGTAGAAATGGAAGTTGCCCTGCTCGAAGGCGATGTGGTCGATCAGCTTTTCGCGTGGGGTGGAGGGTGCGCCGCCGCCGGTTTCTTCGTCGGACTTGTTCACCGATTCCCGCAGATTCGGCAGCAGGCGGATCGTGCCGTCTTTGGTGCGCAATACGGCGATGTCGAAGCCGTGTACCACCACGCTGCGAATATGGATGCGCCGCGCGAGCAGATCGCGGATGTCGGGCGTGAGCGTGATTTCGTCGGCGCGTAACGGATCGCCAGCGGGCCAGCCGGGTGGCGCCTTGAGCAGAACGTTGGTGAGATGGACTGAGGTGAGGCCGACCTGGATGCTTTCGGCGCTGCCTAACGGTCCGAGCGCCGCAACGATGCGTTCCTTGACTTCGCGCTGCGCGAACTGCAACGCAGCGACTGCGACGACGATCAGCACTAGCAGCACGCCACCGATGGCGATAGCCCAGCGCTTGCCCTTCGACATCGCCATGCTTGCCTCCTCGTCGCCGCGCCGGGCGCGGTATAGCTGTGATCGGCCTGTGTGCGCGCCGGTTCGGCGCACGGTTATTTGATGCGTCTGATCCGGCGGAGTTGCCGCATTCAGTCGGACGACGTGTGTCACCGCGTGATCAGCAATGCGTGTGCCGTGCGCCGCTTATCCGGCAAACGCAAGACGCTGCCGGGGTGCCTTGATGTTCAAAATGACCGGCCAGTGAGGCAAAACAGCCCGCTCATCCACCCACGAGCGGGCCGCCAGGCTCGCGATTTATCGCGCGATCGGCTTGTAACGCAGGCGCTTCGGACGTGCAGCTTCTTCACCGAGACGTGCGCGCTTGTCCGCTTCGTATTCCTGGTAGTTGCCGTCGAAGAACGTAATTTGCGAATCACCTTCGAATGCCAGGATATGCGTCGCGATCCGGTCGAGGAACCAGCGATCGTGCGAGATCACCATCACCGAGCCGGCGAACTCGAGCAACGCGTCTTCCAGCGCGCGCAGCGTTTCGACGTCGAGGTCGTTCGACGGTTCGTCCAGCAGCAGGACGTTGCCGCCCGCGATCAGCGTCTTCGCCAGATGCAGCCGGCCGCGCTCACCGCCCGACAGGTTGCCGACGGTCTTCTGCTGATCGCCGCCCTTGAAGTTGAAGCGGCCGATGTACGCACGCGAAGGCGTTTCGTACTTGCCGACCGTCAGCACGTCTGCGCCGCCGGAGATTTCCTCGAACACGGTCTTGGAGCCGTCCAAAGCATCGCGGCTTTGGTCCACGTATGCGAGCTTGACCGTCGGACCTTGCACGATCTCGCCCGAATCCGGTTGTTCACGGCCGGTCAGCATGCGGAACAGTGTCGATTTACCGGCGCCGTTCGGCCCGATGATGCCGACGATCGCGCCTGCGGGAATCTTGAAGCTGACGTCGTCGAGCAGCAAACGGTCGCCATACGACTTGCTGACGTTCTTGAACTCGATCACTTCGTTACCCAGGCGGTCGCCGACCGGGATGAAGATTTCCGAGGTCTCGTTGCGCTTCTGGTAGTCCTGGCTGTTCAGTTCCTCGAAGCGGGCAATCCGCGCCTTCGACTTCGCCTGACGGCCCTTCGGGTTCTGACGCACCCACTCCAGTTCCTTCTTGATCGCCTTCTGACGCGCCGATTCCGACGACTCTTCCTGCTTCAGGCGCTCTTCCTTCTGATCGAGCCAACTGCTGTAGTTGCCCTTCCACGGAATGCCGTGGCCGCGGTCGAGTTCGAGAATCCACTCGGCGGCGTTATCGAGGAAGTAGCGATCGTGGGTGACGGCGACGACCGTGCCCGGGAAGCGCGTCAGGAACTGTTCGAGCCAGTCGACCGATTCCGCGTCCAGGTGGTTGGTCGGTTCGTCGAGCAGCAGCATGTCCGGCTTTTCGAGCAGCAGCTTGCACAGCGCGACGCGGCGCTTTTCGCCGCCCGACAGGTGTTCGATCTTCGCGTCCCATGCCGGCAGGCGCAGTGCGTCGGCGGCGATTTCGATCTGCTGTTCCGCGCTGCCGTCGGTGGTGGCGAGAATGGCTTCGTACTTGGCTTGCTCCGCGGCGAGCGCGTCGAAGTCGGCGTCCGGTTCCGCGTAAGCCGCGTAGATTTCGTCGAGCTTCTTTTGCGCGCCGAAGACGTCGCCGAGACCTTCCTCGACCGCTTCACGCACGGTTTTGTTCGGATCGAGCTGCGGCTCCTGCGGCAGATAGCCGATGTTCAGGTTCGGCATCGGCGTGGCTTCGCCTTCAATGTCCTTGTCCACACCGGCCATGATGCGGATCAGCGTCGACTTGCCCGAGCCGTTCAGGCCGAGCAGGCCGATCTTCGCGCCGGGGAAAAACGACAGCGAGATGTCTTTCAGGATTTGACGCTTGGGCGGCACGATTTTGCCGACCCGGTTCATGGTGAAGACGTATTGGGCCATTTGCTTGCAATAGACGTTGACGCCGCCGGCCGCGTAAGGGCGGGCGGTCGTGGGTGGATGGGTAATCGGTGTTGTAGCCGGGCAGTGTGCCCGGCGCCGGCCAGCGGGGCGTCGAACTTCGGGTCTGACTTCGCGACGCCGCGCGGGCGGGTAGTTCAGGTGGCATTGTACTTCGGGGCGACGGTGCGGCGGCAGAGGGCGTCGGCGGTGACGTCAGTTCATGCGCCTTTGGCGGTCCGACGCTTAAAGCCAGTCCGCTACGCCGCCATGCCGTGAACAGGTGCCGCTGCGATGCCGGCTGAAGCTGTAGCTGCCGTCGCGGCAACGTGCGGTTGCGCCTTCGGGCGCCTTGCCGGACAGCGAGCGGGCTGGGGCATGCACCGTGTTGCCGTCGCGATTGGTGTAGGTGTTGTGATTGCTGAGGTTCGCTTCGTCGGGCGAGGTACCGGGCGCGACGTAGGCGAATGCCGAGGTGACGCTGAACAGCAGCGCGGCGGTGACGGCCGCGGTTTTGCGAAAACAACTGGCGGTGATGCCTTTCATGGTCTTTGAGGCGTTGTTATTTTGGGAGCGGCGATTATGGCCTAAGCAGGAGCCTCAGTTCGCACGCCGTCCCGTCGACGGATCGAAGAAGTGCAGATGCCGCGCGGGCAGCGCCACTTGCAGCGCTTCGCCGGCGGCCGGCCGGTGCGTGTGCGGCAAGCGCACCGTCACGTCGTGCTTGCCCCAGCGGCCGTGCGCGAGGTTGTCCGCGCCGAGCAGTTCGCAGGAGTCGGCGACGAGCGTGGCCTGCGCGGCGTCGGTTTGTCCCGGCGTCATGTGTTCGGGGCGAATGCCCAGCGTCCATTCGCGGCCCTTGGCGACTTCCTGCCCGATCGATGCAACCCCTTGAAGCGGCAGTTTCGGGCCGTTGCCCGCGACTTCAAATGTCGAGCCGTCGTCCGACACGCGGCCTTCCAGCAGATTCATCCCGGGCGAGCCGATGAAACTCGCGACGAACACCGTCGCCGGCCGTTCGTAGACTTCGGTCGGCGCGCCGATCTGCTCGGCATGCCCCTTGTTCATCACGATCACGCGTTGTGCCAGCGTCATTGCTTCGATCTGATCGTGGGTGACGTAGAGACTCGTGGTGGCGAGCCGCGCATGCAGGCGCTGGATTTCGAGGCGCATCTGCACACGCAGCCGTGCGTCGAGATTCGACAGCGGTTCGTCGAACAGAAACACCGCCGGTTCGCGCACGATCGCCCGACCCATGGCGACGCGTTGCCGTTGGCCGCCCGACAACTCGCGCGGTTTGCGCGTGAGTAACGCCTCGAGTTCCAGAATCTGCGCGGCAGCGCCCACGCGCTTCGCAATCTGCGCACGATCGACACCCGCGATCTTCAGCGCGTAGCCCATGTTTTCGGCCACGCTCATGTGCGGATACAGCGCGTAGTTCTGGAACACCATCGCGATGTTGCGATCCTTCGGCTCCAGTTGATTGACCACTTTGCCGGCGATCGAGATGGTGCCTTCGGAAATGCCTTCGAGTCCGGCCACCATCCGCAGCAAGGTCGATTTGCCGCAGCCCGACGGGCCGACCATCACGACGAACTCGCCGTCCGCGACGTCCACGTCGATACCGTGCAACACGAACTGTTTGCTGTCGTAGGTCTTTTTAACGCCTTGCAGAGTCAGTGCAGCCATGCTGTTTTAACCTTTTCGTTGCTTGTCACGTATCTGTCCTGTCCAACGCCGAAGCTCGCCTCGTTGTGCGAGTTACTTCTCTGAATCCACCAACCCGCGCACGAACCAGCGCTGCATCGTCAGCACGACCGCGAGCGGCGGCAGCATGGCGAGCAGGGTCGCGGTCATTACGAGGTGCCATTCGGTCGCGGTGTCGCCGGAAGCGATCATGCTTTTGATGCCGACCACTGCGGTGGTCAGCGATTGCTGACTCGTAATCAGGATCGGCCACAAATACTGATTCCAGCCGTAAATGAAGGTGATGACGAACAGCGCCGCCATGTTTGTTTTCGACAGCGGCAGCACGACGTCCCAGAAGAAACGCAACGCGCCGGCGCCGTCGATGCGCGCCGCTTCCATCAGTTCGTCGGGTAGCGTCATGAAAAACTGGCGGAACAGGAAGGTGGCGGTGGCCGATGCGATCAGCGGCAAGGTCAGGCCGCTGTACGTATTGCTCAGATGCATCGACGACACGACCTGCACGGTCGGAAAAATACGCACTTCGACCGGCAGCATCAGCGTGATGAAGATCAGCCAGAACGACAGATTGCGAAATGGAAAGCGGAAGAACACGATCGCGTACGCGGAGATCATCGAGATCGCGATCTTGCCGATCGAAATCACCAGCGCCATCACGAGGCTGTTGAACAGCATGCGGCCGAACGGCGCCGCCGCATTGCCGCTGCCATGCGACCAGACCGTCGCGACGTTCTCGAACAGATGCGTGCTCGGCACCAGCGACAGCGGCACGCTGAACACCTCATGCTCGCTCATCGTCGCCGCGCAAAACGCAACGTACACGGGAAATACCACCAGCACGACGCCGAGAATCAGCACCGCATGGCAGAAGAGGTCGAAACCGCGTCGGTTCTCGATCATGAGTATTGAACCCTGCGTTCAATAAAGCGGAATTGCACGACCGTCAACGCGACGACGATCACCATCAGGATCACCGACTGCGCGCCCGAACTGCCGATGTCGAGACCCTGGAAGCCTTCGGCGAAAATCTTGTAGATCAGCGTGCGGGTGGACTGCGCGGGGCCACCGCCGGTGGCGGCGTCGATCACCGGGAAAGTGTCGAAGAATGCGTAGGTGATGTTGATCACCAGTAGAAAAAAGCTGGTCGGCGAAAGCAGTGGCAGCGCGATGCCGAAGAAACGCCGCACTGGACCGGCGCCGTCGATGGCGGCCGCTTCGATCAGCGAACGCGGGATGGCCTGCAAGCCGGCATAGAAGAACAGAAAGTTATAGCTGACCTGTTTCCACACGGATGCCAGCACCACCAGAAACATCGCCTGGCCCGCGTTCAATGCGTGATTCCACACGATGCCGTACTTCGCGAGTGCATAGGTGACGAGGCCGATACTCGGATTGAACAGGAACGACCACAACACGGCCGCGATCGCGGGTGCGACCGCATACGGCCAGATCAGCAGCGTCTGATACATCCTGGCGCCGCGCGTCACGCGATCCGCGCAGACGGCGAGCAGCAGCGAGATGACCAATCCGCACACGGTGACGAGCGCACAGAAAATCAGCGTCGTATAGAACGACGACAGATAAAGCGGATCGGCGAATAACTGCTTGAAATTGGCGAGGCCGACAAATTCGGTCGAGGTGCCGAACGCGTCCTGGCTCTGGGTGGATTGCCACAGCGCTTCGCCTGCCGGCCACAGAAAGAACAGCAGCGTAATCAGGAGTTGCGGCGCAACCAGCAGGTAGGGCAGGACGCTGGTGCCGAAGCGTGAGCGCTTTTCCATCGAGAGTTTCCTGGGTTCTACTACCGCGAGGGTTTCGGTGCGAGTGCACCGAAACCCCGCCGGCTAGTACAGCAAGTCTTAGTTGCCGGCTTTCTCGAAGCGGCGCAGCAACTCGTCACCACGCGCCACCGACGAATCGAGCGCCTGTTGCGGCGTCTTCTTCCCCGCCCACACCTGTTCGAGTTCTTCGTCGATCACGGTGCGGATCTGCGGCATGTTGCCCAGACGCAGGCCCTTCGTGTACGGCAGGGGCGGCTTGTTGAGCATCTGCTTGATCGCGGTGTCGCTGCCCGGATTCTTCTCGTAGAAGCCTTGTTGCTGCGTCAACTGGTACGCGGCGGTCGTGACCGGCAGGTAGCCCGTGTCCTGATGCCACTTCGCGGCAACCGGCGCCGACGACAGATACGCGAGGAATTTCGCCACGCCCTTGTAGACGGCCGGATCTTTACCCGACAGCACCCACAGGCTCGCTCCGCCGATGATCGCGTTCTGCGGCGCACCCTTCACGCTGGCGTCGTACGGCATCATGCCGGTGCCGAAGTTGAACTTCGCGTACTTCTTGATCGTGGCCAGCGAACCCGACGAGTTCGTGATGATCCCGCAGTCACCGCTATAGAACTTCGACACCGGTTCGTCCTTGCGGCCGACGTACGTGAAGGTGCCTTCCTTCTGCATGTTCTGCAGGAACTGGATGTGCGCGACCTGCAACGGCTTGTTGAATTCCAGTTGCGCGTCGGCGCCGTCGAAACCGTTGTTCTTCGATGCGAACGGCACGCCATGCCAGGCGCTGTAGTTTTCGAGTTGAATCCAGCTCTGCCAGCCCGACGAATAGCCGCATGACATGCCGGCCGCCTTCAGCTTCTGCGCGTCTACCTGCAATTCGGCCCAGGTTTTCGGCGGCTGATTCGGGTCGAGCCCGGCTTTCTTGAAGGCGTCCTTGTTGTAGTACAGGACCGGCGTCGAACTATTGAACGGCATCGAAATCAGTTCGCCGGTTTTAGCGTCGCTGTAGTAGCTGGCAATGGTCGGCACGAAGGCCTTTTCGTCGAGCGGCACGCCGGCTTGCTTGAACACTTCCGAGACCGGGATGACGGCTTTTTTCGCCTGCATCATTGTCGCCGTGCCGACTTCGTAGACCTGCAGGATGGCCGGCGCGTTGCCGCTGCGATAAGCGGCGATGCCGGCGGCGAGGGTCTGGTCATAAGTACCCTTGAACACCGGCACGATCTTGTAGTCGCTTTGCGACGCATTGAACGCGTTGGCAATGTCGTTCAGACGCTCGCCGAGGGCGGCCTCCATGCCGTGCCAGAACTGGATTTCAGTCGAGGCGTGGGCTGCCTGGCTGATGCCGAGGCTCAAGACGGCGGCAACGGAAAGCGAACGGAATAGCGGCTTGCAACTCATCGATTTGTCTCCAGATCGGAACGGGCGCGAATGCGAATCGCGCGATTCTATTTGTGTTCGATGACAGTCTGGCGTCGATTGCCGGACGACGGTCCGCTTTTGACAGGGGCCGGTTGCTGCAATTTACACTGGCTGTCACGAAACTGAAATAGTGGGCGTTTGACGTGGCGCCTGTGTGCGCTGCAACTGACGCAACTGACACAGCGGTCGCGCAGTAAAACAAAAAGCCCGCTTTTGAGCGGGCTTTCCGAGGAGATGTAACAGACTGCGGTGCGTGATGTTCGTCTGGCGCTCTGCAATCAGCGCCGCACGCTGCCGATTGGAAATATCAAACGTTGAACAGGAAGTTCATCACGTCGCCGTCGTGCACGACGTATTCCTTGCCTTCCGCGCGCATTTTGCCGGCTTCCTTCGCACCTTGCTCACCCTTGTAGGTGATGAAGTCGTTGAAGGCAATCGTCTGCGCGCGAATGAAGCCGCGCTCGAAGTCGGTGTGGATCGCGCCCGCTGCCTGCGGTGCGGTGTCGCCGATATGGATCGTCCACGCGCGCACTTCCTTCACGCCGGCCGTGAAGTAGGTTTGCAGGCCCAGCAGCTTGAAACCCGCGCGAATCACGCGGTTCAGGCCCGGCTCTTCCATGCCCATGTCGGCGAGGAACACTTCCATGTCCGCTTCTTCGAGGTCGGCGATTTCCGCTTCGATCGCCGCGCACACGGCAACCACCGGTGCGCCTTCGGCGGCCGCGAACTTCGTGACTGCGTCGAGGTGCGGGTTGTTCTCGAAACCGTCGTCCTTCACGTTGGCGACGTACATGGTCGGCTTGGCGGTGATCAGGCAGAACGGCTTGAGCGTGGCCTTTTCTTCATCCGACAGGTCGAGCGCGCGGACCGGCTTGGCCTGGTCGAGTTGCGCGCGAACCTTTTCCAGCACTGCGGCGTTCTTGGCGGCTTCCTTGTCGTTACCCGACTTGGCGGCCTTCGAATAGCGCGTCAATGCCTTCTCGACGGTGGCGAGGTCGGCCAGCGCCAGTTCGGTGTTGATCACTTCGATATCCGACAGCGGATCGACCTTGTTCGCGACGTGGATCACGTTTTCGTCTTCGAAGCAGCGCACAACGTGCGTGATCGCGTCGGTTTCGCGGATGTTCGCGAGGAACTGGTTGCCCAGACCTTCGCCCTTGCTTGCACCGGCCACGAGGCCGGCGATGTCGACGAATTCCACGACTGCCGGGAGGATGCGCTCCGGCTTGACGATGTCGGCGAGGGCCTTCAGACGCGCGTCCGGCACTTCGACGATGCCGACGTTCGGCTCGATCGTGCAGAACGGGTAGTTTTCGGCGGCAATGCCCGCCTTGGTCAGCGCGTTGAACAGGGTGGACTTGCCGACGTTAGGCAGGCCGACGATGCCGCATTTGAGGCTCATGGAAATCCTTCAGTGAATCAGTAAGTTGCGTGATGCGCTCGACGCTGTGTGCAGGATTCGAAAAGCCTTCGCGTTTGGCGTGGCGGAGGAAAGCGCAGCGGAGCGGGACAAGACACCAGATCGGGGCGTAGCCTCGACGATTCTGGGCGAGTTTTGTCACGGAAAGCGCAATTGTAACCCGTTCGGATCGGGTTCTTGATCTGCCTGCGGTAAAGCCGCGGGCTCGATCCGTCCCTCGCAACCCCCGCAGCTATAATGCGCGGATGAACGCACACCACCAGACCTTTGATGCCGCCGTGATCGGCGGCGGGCTCGTCGGCAAGACCGCGGCATTGGCGCTGACGCAAGGCGGACTGCGCGTGGCGCTGCTCGCGCAACCCTGCGCCGCGCTGCCGCCGGGCGCGACCTTCGACTCGCGGGTGTACGCGCTGTCGTCGAGTTCGCAGGCTCTGCTAGAGCGGCTGCGGGTCTGGCAGGCGCTCGATCTGACCAAGCTCGGCCCCGTCTATGACATGCGCGTCTATGGGGACGCGCATGCCGAACTTCATTTCTCCGCGTTCCAAGCCTCTGTGCCGCAATTGGCGTGGATCGTCGAGTCGTCGGTGATCGAACGCGCGCTCGATGCCGCGTTGCGTTTCCAGCCGAATCTCACCTGGATCGACACGCGCGCCCAGGCGCTCGACTTCACCGCCGACAGTGCGAGCGTCGGTCTTGCCAATGGCAACGTGCTCGAGGCCGATCTCGTGGTCGGCGCAGACGGTGCCCATTCATGGGTGCGCGCGCAGATCGGCTCGAAGATGGACCGGCGTGACTATAAGCAAACCGGCGTCGTCGCGAATTTCAAGGCCGAAAAGCCGCACGGCGAGACCGCTTACCAGTGGTTCAAGGACGGCGAGATCATCGCGCTGCTGCCGATGCCAGAGGGCCACGTGTCGCTGGTCTGGTCGGCGCGCACCGAGCACGCTGAACAACTGCTCGCGCTTGATCCGGCGCAACTCGCGGCCGAAGTCGAACGCGTGACCGGGGGGCAGTTCGGCGCTCTGGAATGCGTGACGCCGGCGCAGGGCTTCCCGCTTGCACTACAAACCGTCGACAAACTCGTGGCGCCGCGCGTCGCGCTGGTCGGCGATGCCGCGCATCTGATTCACCCGTTGGCGGGTCAGGGCATGAACCTTGGTTTGCGCGATGTCGCGGCGCTCGCCGAGACGGTCGCCGGCAAGGAAGCCTTCCGCGATCTCGGCGACATGGTGCTGCTGCGCCGCTACGAGCGAGCCCGCCGCGAAGATATTCGCGCGCTGATGATCGCCACCGACGGCCTGCAAAAGCTCTTCTCGGCGCCCGGCCCGTTCGCCAAGGTATTGCGCAATACCGGCATGGCGTTTGTCGGCGCGCAGCCGTTCATCAAGCGCTGGCTGGTGTCGGCCGCGCTCGGATAAAACGCCCAGGCCGGCATGCCCGGCCGGCGGGACGGGTATCATGAACGCATGGGCGCCATTCCGGTCAGACCGGATACGTCCCCAAAACGCGCATCGCGCGATTGAACTCCAGGAATTCAGCATGAAAAAATCCTTCCGCATCGCGGCCGCCGCGCTCGCGATCGCCGCCGTCACAATGGGCTGCTCCGCGCAGGCCGATCAAGCCACCGACAAGCTCAAGGCCACGCTGCAAACGCGTCTGGCCGACGTGACGATCAAGAGCGTGACGAAGTCGCCGATTGCCGGCCTGTATGAAGTGAATCTCGGCACGCAGATCATCTATAGCGATGCGAACGGCGACTACCTCATGCTCGGCGATATGGTCGACGCGAAAACGCGCAAGAATCTGACTGAAGCGCGTCTGGCGGAAACCAACCGCATCGATTTCGCGAGCCTGCCGTTCGGCAACGCGGTGAAGGTCGTGAAGGGCAACGGCGCGCGCAAGATCGCGGTGTTCTCGGATCCGAACTGCCCGTACTGCAAGCAGCTCGAGACCTCGCTCAAGTCGCTCGACAACGTCACGGTCTACACCTTCCTGTACCCGGTGCTGTCGCCGGATTCGACCGCCAAGTCGAAGTCGATCTGGTGCTCGACCGACCGCGCGAAGGCGTGGGAGTCGTGGATGCAGGATCATCAGGCGCCTACCGCTGCCGGCACCTGTGACACGGCCGCACTCGACAAGAACCTGGCGCTCGGCCGCGCGATGGGCGTCGACGGCACGCCGACCGTGTTCCTCGCCGACGGCCGCCGCCTGCCAGGCGCTGTCTCGGCAGACCGGTTGGACAAGGAAATGTCCGCCGTGCACTGAGCACGCATCACAAGTCGAAGAAAGGAGGCGCGCAGTGCGCCTCCTTTCACATCAAGCCCCGAACCTTCCTGCCAGAACAATCTCCTAATCGCCGCCGATGAAGCCGATCCGCTACACCATCGTTCCCAAGCAACCCGCCGCCCATCTGTTCGAAGTCACCGTGACCGTCGCCGATCCCGATCCGGCCGGCCAGCGTTTCATGCTGCCGGTGTGGATTCCGGGCAGCTACATGGTGCGCGAATTTGCCCGCAACATCGTCACGCTGCGCGGCACCAATGAGGCGGGGCGGAAGGTGCGCGTCGAGAAAACCGACAAGCACACGTGGCAGGCCGCACCGGTGAAAGGCGCGCTGACGCTGCGCTACGAGGTGTATGCATGGGATATGTCGGTGCGCGCCGCGCATCTTGACGATACGACCGGCTTTTTCAATGGCACGAGCGTGTTCCTCGCGCCGCTCGGTCATGAGGACG
The DNA here is from genome assembly GCF_009455635.1 of Paraburkholderia agricolaris. Classification (NCBI taxonomy): domain Bacteria; kingdom Pseudomonadati; phylum Pseudomonadota; class Betaproteobacteria; order Burkholderiales; family Burkholderiaceae; genus Paraburkholderia; species Paraburkholderia agricolaris. The sequence goes on along the minus strand of NZ_QPER01000001.1, from coordinate 4,340,537 downwards.
CGCAGTGCGTGGTCGATATCCAGAAGCCGGACGGCGCGGCGTATCGCAACTGGCGGGTCGCGACCGCGTTGCCGGAAGCGCGCGGCACGAAACGCTACGGCTTCGGCGAATATCGCGCGCAGAACTACGACGAACTGATCGATCACCCGGTCACGTTGGGCGTGTTCGCGCTGGAGACATTCAAGGCGCACGGCGTACCGCACGATATCGTGATCGCGGGGCGCGTGGCTGGGCTCGACATGGCGCGTTTGTCAGCCGACCTGAAACGTATTTGCGAAGCGCAGATCGCGTTGTTCGAGCCGAAGTCGAAGAAGGCGCCGGTGGATCGCTACGTGTTCATGACGCAGGCGGTTACCGACGGTTATGGCGGACTGGAGCATCGTGCTTCGACGGCATTGATCTGCAATCGCAGCGATCTGCCGGTGCAAGGCCGCGAGGCGCCCACTGAGGGTTACAGGACCTATCTCGGCCTGTGCAGCCACGAGTACTTCCACACCTGGAATGTGAAGCGCATCAAGCCGGCTGTGTTCGCGCCGTACGACCTGAGCGTCGAAAACTACACACCGTTGCTGTGGCTGTTCGAAGGCTTTACCTCTTACTACGACGACCTGATCCTCGTACGCAGCGGCCTGATCTCGCAAGACGACTATTTCGGCCTGCTCGGCAAGGTGATTGGCGGCGTGCTGCGCGGCAGTGGCCGCCTGAAGCAGTCGGTGGCCGAAAGCTCATTCGACACCTGGGTCAAATACTACCGGCAGGACGAAAACGCAGCGAATGCGATCGTCAGCTATTACACGAAGGGTTCGCTCGTCGCGCTCGCTTTTGATCTGACGATTCGCGCGCAGACCAATAACCGCAAATCGCTCGACGATGTGATGCGCCTGCTGTGGCAGCGGTTTGGGCGCGATTTCTATCGCGGCAAGCCCGTTGGCGTCGAGGAAAGTGAGGTCGAGGCGATTTTTGCCGAGGCGACCGGCGTGCAACTGGGTGAATTGTTCGCCGACGCCGTGTACGGCACGCGCGATTTGCCGCTCGATAAGCTGCTCGAACCGTTTGGCGTCACGCTTGCGCCGGATCTGGAAAAGAACGGCAAGCCGTCGCTCGGCGCACGCGTACGCGGCGGCGCGGATTGCACATTGGCGGTGGTTCACGAAGGCAGCGCGGCGCAAAAAGCCGGTCTGTCCGCAGGCGACGTGCTGATCGCGCTCGACGGTCTGCGCGTAACCGGCTCGAATCTTGATTCGCTGCTGTCGCGCTATCTGCCGGGCGCAAAAGTCGAAGTCCACGCCTTCCGCCGCGACGAGTTGCGTACCACGCAAGTCAAGCTGGACGGGCCTGAGGTGTCGCGTTACAAGCTCGCCGCGAGTGACAAGCGGGCTGCCGCTCGCAAGGCGCGGGAGCGCTGGCTAGCAAGCTGATCGTAATCAGCCACAGCGTTAATCGCCGTTTCAAAGCGGGGGATTGTTCTACCAGTGCAACAATCCTTCGCTGCCGCACGGCTTTTTCCCGGGGCGGTAAAAAAACACAATGACTCCACTCGCGCAACATTGCGCGCCCCTACTGGAGTCAACCATGACCACGATCCTGCAAATCAACTCGGCAGCCCGCTCGCAAGGCGCGAACTCAACCCTGCTCCTGAACGAGTTGACCGCAAAGCTGCAACAATCGAATCCGGGCGCGCAAGTCGTCGTCCGTAACCTGCAAGCTGAACCGCTGCCGCATCTGGACGACGCCGTGCTCGGCGCGTTCTTCACGCCGGCTGACCAGCGCACGCCGGAACAAGTCGCGATCGCTGCACGCAGCGAAGCGCTGATCGCCGAACTGCAAGCCGCCGACATCGTCGTGATCGGCGCACCGATGTACAACTTCGGCATCTCGTCGCAACTGAAGACGTATTTCGACTTCATCGCCCGTGCCGGCATCACCTTCCAGTACACGGCGAACGGTCCGGAAGGCCTCGTGAAGGGCAAGAAAGTCCACGTGGTTTCGGCACGTGGCGGCAAGTATGTCGGCACCCCGAACGACAGCCAGACACCGTACCTGAAGGCATTCCTCGGCTTCCTCGGCATGACCGACGTGAACTTCATCTACGCCGAAGGCCTGAACATGGGCCCGGACGCTGCGAGCGCAGCGCTGGCTGGCGCGCGCGAAGCGATCGCTGCTGCGTAAGGTTTGAGGTTTGTCCGCGCGGCGTGATCGCGGCGCGGTGGAATTGAAAAACGCCACGGAATGTGAATTCCGTGGCGTTTCTGTTTTTTGCCGCTGCGTTTTGAGGCCTATGCCAGCATCTGCGCTTCTTCGGGCAAGCGCCAATCGATCGGAGCGCGGCTGTGCTTCACGAGATAGTCGTTCGCTGCCGCAAAGTGTCCGCAACCGAGAAAGCCGCGATGCGCCGACAGCGGCGACGGGTGCGGCGCCTCCAGCACGTAATGCGACTTGCCGCCCAGCAACGCGCGTTTAGCTTGCGCATGCGCGCCCCACAGCATGAATACGAGGCCGTCATGACGCATGGCCAATTCGTGGATCAGCGTGTCCGTACATTTCTCCCAGCCGCGTTTCGCGTGACTCGCGGCGGAATCACGCTCGACGGTCAGCACCGTGTTCAACAGCAGCACGCCCTGTTTGGCCCAGGTGTCGAGGCAGCCATGACGTGGCGGCTCGTGGCCAAGGCTGGCGGCGATTTCCTTGAAGATATTGCGCAGCGACGGCGGCGTGCGCACGTTCGGCGCTACGGAAAATGCGAGTCCGTGCGCTTGCGGCGTGCCGCGATCTTCACCGTGATACGGGTCCTGGCCGAGAATCACGACTTTGACTTCGTCGGGACTGGTGAGGCGCAGAGCCCGAAAGACATCGGCGGGGTAGACGGTTTTGCCGGCCGCGCGCTCACCGTCGACGAAACGACATAGTGACGCATAGGCGTCACTCTCGATGAACGGTTTCAGGTGCGCGTGCCATGCCGGGGGCAGGGCGGCGAATTGGGCTTCGAGCGTTGGCGGCGGCGAGCCGGCGGCGGCCGGCGTTTGCTGCGGCTGCGCGGTCGCACCGGCCGGTGTGGAAGGGGCGTCACCAAACAACGAGGCTTGCGACGAACTGGAGCGGGTACGGGAAGCGGAGGTCATGGCGGGGAAGTGTCGCAGCAAACGGGGCGTTGCTCAACCCGCCCGCAGCTGATAACCGCGCTGCGCCTTGCTGATATTGTCCGGTGCGAGGCCGGCTATCTGCTTTTCGAGTTCAGCCGCGAGGGCGTGGAGCGCCGCTTCGTCGCCGGATTTCAGTTCGAGTTCGACTTCCGAGATCGGTGCGCGACGCGTTTCGCTATCGACCTCAGCGAATACGTCACCTTGATCGATCGCCGCTTCGACTTCCGAGCCGTCCAGTTCGATGTTCCACAGCGTGCGGGTGAAATTCGTGCGAAACAGTTCGATGAGTTCGGGCGCGGCCTGACGCAAAGCATTGGCGGCGGATGGTTCGTCGCATTCGCGCAGCAACGCGTCGATCTCCAGTTTTTCGCCGGCCACCGGCATTTCCCACTCGTGGCGGCTGTGCAAACCATTGCTGGCCTTGCCCACCGTCTTGAAGGTTTGTAGCCAGCCGTCCGGCGTCTGGCGCAAACGCAATGCGCTTTTCGAACCTGCCAGCGTCAACTGCGGCGTGTCGAAGTAAATATTCACCAACTTGACCGGCCGGCCCGTAGCACCTGTGCGCGCGACGAACCACTGCGTCGCCGCCTGCACCTGCGCGGGCGGCAGCGCCAGCTTGATTTCACGTTCCATGCCCATGACCTGCTCCGCTACGTAGCCTGCGTGTTGAAGCCGCGCTTAGAAAAACATCCGCGCAAGTTCCACGCCCGGCTCTTCCGCGCGCATGAACGCCTCGCCAACGAGGAACGTATGCACGTCCATCGCCCGCAGACGTTCGACATCGACGCGTGACAGAATGCCCGACTCCGTGACCACGATGCGGTCGTCCGGAATCGATTCGAGCATGCCAATGGTCGTTTCGATCGACGTTTCGAAGGTGCGCAGATTGCGGTTGTTGATGCCGATCAGCGGCGTCTTCAACTTAAGCGATTCCATCAGTTCATTGTGGTCATGCACTTCGACCAGCACTGCGAGGCCCAGCGAATGCGCGAGCGCTTCCAGGTCCTGCATCTGCGAGGTTTCCAAAGCGGCAGCGATCAGCAGAATCGCGTCCGCACCCATCGCGCGGGCTTCGACGATCTGGTACGGATCGACGATGAAGTCTTTGCGCAGCACGGGCAGGTTGCAGGCGGCGCGCGCCTCTTCGAGGTAAGCCACGCTGCCCTGGAAGAACTGCACGTCGGTGAGCACGGACAAACAGGCGGCACCGTGCTTTTCATACGAACGCGCGATCTCGGCTGGGACAAAGTTTTCGCGCAGCACGCCTTTCGACGGGCTCGCTTTCTTCACTTCGGAAATGACCGCGGCCAGACCGGCGGCGTGTTTCGCGCGCAATGCGCCGACGAAATCGCGGATGTCGCGCGACGACGCTTCGAGGCGCAGTTCTTCGAGCGGCGCGCTCTGTTCAGCCGCGCGGACTTCTTCGCGTTTGACCGCGATGATGCGGTCGAGGATGTCGCTCATGAGTGTCTCGCTACGTAGTTACTGCTTGAATTGCTGGGTGAAACGAACCAGGTCTTCGACCTTGGCCCGTGCTTTGCCGCTTGCGATCGCTTCGCGCGCCAACTGGATACCGTCCGCAATCGACGCTGCCACGTTCGCCGAATAGAGGGCCGTGCCCGCGTTCAGCGTGACGATTTCACGCGCGACGCCCGGCTTGTTGTCGAGCGCTTCGAGCAGCATCAGTTTGGATTCGGCGGCGTCGGCCACTTTCAGGGTGCGGTTCGACACCATCTGCATGCCGAAGTCTTCCGGATGGATTTCATACTCGTGGACCTGGCCGTCGCGCAACTCGCCGACTTGCGTGGCCGCACCGAGCGAGACTTCATCCATGCCGTCCATCCCGTAGACCACCAGCACGTGCTTCGCACCGAGGCGCTGCATCACGCGCACCTGAATCCCGACAAGGTCGGCATGGAACACGCCCATCAACTGATTCGGCGCGCCGGCCGGATTGGTCAGCGGTCCGAGAATATTGAAGATGGTCCGCACGCCAAGTTCGCGGCGCACCGGCGCGATGTTCTTCATTGCCGGATGATGGTTCGGCGCGAACATGAAACCCATGCCGGTTTCCGCAATCGATGCCGCCACCTGGTCCGGTTGCAGATCGATGTTCACGCCGAGCGCTTCGAGCACGTCCGCGCTGCCCGATTTGCTCGATACGCCGCGGCCACCATGCTTCGCGACCTTGGCGCCCGCCGCAGCCGAAACGAACATGGTTGCGGTGGAAATGTTGAAGGTTTGCGAGCCGTCGCCGCCGGTGCCGACGATATCGACGAAGTTCGAGTTGTCCTGCACCTCGACGTGCCGGGCAAATTCACGCATTACCGTGGCGGCTGCGGTGATTTCGCCGATGGTCTCTTTTTTGACGCGCAAGCCGGTGATGATTGCCGCCGACATCACGGGCGACAGTTCGCCGCGCATGATGAGCCGCATTAAATGCAGCATTTCGTCGTGGAAAATCTCGCGGTGCTCGATGGTCCGTTGCAGCGCTTCCTGGGGCGTAATCGACATGATTTCGTCTCTCTTCATCAAGCGGTGCGGTGGGCGGTCTTCGATTGCTTCACGAAGTTTTCGAGCAATGCGTGGCCGTGTTCGGACAGGATCGATTCCGGATGGAACTGCACGCCTTCAACAGCCAGTTCCTTGTGACGCACGCCCATGATTTCGCCGTCTTCGGTCCATGCAGACACTTCAAGACAATCCGGCAGCGATTCGCGTTCGATCGCGAGCGAGTGGTAACGCGTCACGACGAAATGCTTCGGCAAGTCGGCGAACACACCTTTGCAGTCGGTTTCGATCGTGCTCACCTTGCCGTGCATGATGGTTTGCGCGCGCACTACGCGGCCGCCGAAGGCTTCGCCGATCGCCTGATGGCCGAGGCAGACGCCGAGAATCGGCGTCTTGCTGGCGAATTCGCGCAGCACGTCGAGCGTGATGCCGGCGTGTTGCGGATTGCTCGGGCCGGGCGACAGGCAAATGCGCTCCGGGTTGAGCTTCGCAATTTCGTCCAGCGTGATTTCGTCGTTCCGATAGGTGCGCACGTCTTCGCCGAGTTCGCCGAAGTACTGCACCAGGTTGTAGGTGAACGAGTCGTAGTTGTCGATCATAAGCAGCATGGTGTGTCTCCGGTCAGAAGTCGCTATCGAGGCCGTCTTGAACCTGCTCGGCGGCGCGCAGCACAGCGCGCGCCTTGTTCTCGGTCTCTTGCCATTCGGATTCCGGCACCGAATCCGCGACTACACCCGCTGCCGCCTGCACATACAGATTGCCGTTTGCGATCACGCCGGTGCGGATCGTGATGGCCAGGTCCATTTCGCCGGTGAACGACAGATAGCCGACCGCACCGCCGTACAGGCCGCGTTTCACCGGTTCCAGTTCGTCGATCAATTCCATCGCGCGAACCTTCGGCGCGCCGGACAACGTGCCGGCCGGGAAGGTGGCGCGCAGCACGTCGAAATTGGTGGTGCCGGGTTTCAGCTTGCCTTCGACGGAGCTCACGATGTGCTGCACGTGCGAGTATTTCTCGATCACCATCTTGTCGGTGACGACCACCGAACCGATCTGGGCGATGCGGCCCACGTCGTTACGCGCGAGGTCGATCAGCATCACGTGCTCGGCAATTTCCTTCGGATCGCTCAGCAGTTCGGTGGCGAGTTCGGCGTCGCGTTCCGGCGTATTGCCGCGCGGACGGGTGCCGGCGAGCGGCCGGATCGTCACGATGCGATCTTCACCGCGCTTTTCCTGGCGCACCAGAATTTCCGGCGACGCGCCGACCACGTGGAAGTCGCCGAAGTTGTAGAAATACATGTACGGCGACGGATTCAGCGAGCGCAGCGCGCGATATAGCGACAGCGGATTGTCGCGGTAAGGCTTGGTCAGACGCTGGCCGACCTGCACCTGCATCAGTTCGCCGGCGGCGATGTATTCCTTCGCTTTGCGCACGGCGGCCAGATAATCGTCTTTGGCGAACTCGCGGTAGGTCTCGGTGCGCACGCTGGCCGACGTGACCGGCGGCTGCACGGTCGTGCGCAAACGCTGGCGCAATTCACGCAGACGCTGTTTGGCTTTCGTGTACGCCTCGGGTTGCGTCGGGTCCGCGTACACCACCAGGTAGAGCTTGCCGGCCAGGTTGTCGATCACCGCGACTTCTTCGGTGAGCAGCAACTGGATGTCCGGCAGATTCAGATCGTCGGGCGGCGCGGAGTGTGCGAGCTTTTTCTCGATGTAGCGCACCGCGTCATAGCCGAAGTAGCCTGCCAGCCCGCCCGCGAAACGCGGCAGACCGGGGCGCTGCGCTACTTTGAAGCGTCCCTGGAATTGCTGGATGAACTCGAGCGGATCACCCTCGTGCGTCTCGACGACTTTGCCGTCCCGCACCACTTCCGATACGCCGTTGCGGGTGCGCAGCAGCGTGCGCGCCGGCAGGCCGATGAACGAATAGCGGCCAAACCGTTCGCCGCCCACCACCGATTCCAGCAGGAACGAGTTCGCGCCATTGCGTTCGCTCTGCGCGAGCTTCAGGTACAGCGAGAGCGGCGTCTCGAGGTCGGAGAGCGCTTCGGCGATCAGCGGAATGCGGTTGAAACCCTCGTTGGCGAGGGACTGGAATTCGAGTTCGGTCATGTTCCGATCCTGTACGTACGTCAGACGGCACTATGCGTCGGACAAAGCGGGGCGTTGCGCAGCCGGTCAGGCGTCGGTTGGGCGTATCGATACGATGATACCGACCGGCGCGAGTTTCCCATCGACGCATGCAGCGGGTTTCAGCACCACAGATGTACTTTGCGGGTACACGGGGGCCAAATCAACCGATGCAGCGAAACAAGGTGATGGAAAAAACGCGTGAGCGCAGCGAAGTAAAAAACGGTTGCCGAAGACGTGCTTCAGCGTACCTCAGGCGAGGTTAGCGCGACCAGCGACGCCAGGGCCAGGCTCCCCGGTCGATGCTAATCAGACTCCGTTTTTTATTCAGAAACATGAGGATGAAGGACTTTTCAGGTCGTGGAATGGTGCGCTGCAATTGCCTTGGCGGCATCGAGCAGCGAGGCAACTATACCATCGGATTTTATTTCTTGTATAGCTTGGCCGTGGTTGTAGCCATACGGCAGCGTGAGCGTTGCCATGCCTGCCGCGCGGCCTGCCAGCGCATCGTTCTCCGAATCGCCGATCGCGACCGTGGCTTGCGGCGCGACGCCTAGCTGGGCCGCGGCGGTGAGCATCGGCAGGGGATCTGGCTTCTTTTCCGGCAGGCTGTCGCCGCCGAGCACGACGCTGAAATACTGGCTGAGCCCGTATTGTTCCAGCAATTCGACCGCGAAACGATGCGGCTTGTTGGTGACGCACGCGAGTTTGAGGCCGGCCTCGCGCATGGCGCTGAGGCCGGCTTCGACCTCGGGGTAAAGCCGCGTGTGTACGCCATTGATCTTGGCGTATTCCTCTTGGTAGATCGCGAGCGCCTCGTCGAAACGGTCCTGTGCATGGTCCGTTTCGAAGCGCTCGGCCAGCACGCGGCGAATCAGATTCTCCGAGCCCTTGCCGATGTAGCCAACCACTTCCTCGCGCGAGGTTTCCGCCGCGTCGAGTTGCGCAAGCATGCCGTTCAGGCCGGCGGTGAAATCGTCGGCGGTATCGATCATCGTGCCGTCCAGGTCGATGATCGCGGCCTGAAGGCGTGGGCCGGTGAAGGTCGGGGCAGGGTACGAGGTCGTCATGTGCTTGCTGTGTGCGCGATCCTGGTGGTCGCTCTGGGTTCGATCAGTGCTCGATGTTGGCGAGTGCGGCGCGCATCTTGTCGATCACGGCCTTGTGATCCGGCGCGCCGAAGATAGCGGAGCCCGCCACGAACGTGTCCGCGCCGGCTGCCGCGATTTCGGCGATGTTGTCGACCTTTACGCCGCCGTCCACTTCGAGATGAATCTCGCGGCCGGTTTTTTCCTTGTAGGCGTCGATCCGCTTGCGCGCTTCGCGCAATTTAACGAGCGCCTCAGGAATGAACGATTGACCGCCGAAGCCGGGATTCACCGACATGATCAGCACCAGGTCGACCTTATCCATCACATAGTCCAGATGACTCAGCGACGTGGCCGGGTTGAACACGAGACCGGCCTTGCAGCCGTGGTCGCGAATCAGCGACAGCGTGCGGTCGATATGGTCGGAGCCTTCCGGGTGAAAGCTGATCAGATTCGCGCCGGCCTTGGCGAAGTCCGGCACGATCCGGTCGACCGGGCGCACCATCAGGTGCACGTCGATCGGCACGTCTACGTGCGGACGGATTGCTTCGCAGACGAGCGGGCCGATCGTCAGGTTCGGCACGTAATGGTTGTCCATCACGTCGAAGTGAATCCAGTCGGCGCCGGCGGCGACAACGTTGCGGACTTCTTCGCCCAGGCGGGCGAAATCGGCGGACAGAATGCTGGGAGCGATGCGAAATTGCGTCATGGCGGGGGCGGATGCAAGCGGGAAAACGCCATTTTACCGGTTTGCGGGCTGCTGAACCGGTTCGGGGGCCGTTTGAGGAGACGGCACGGGCCAGGCGCGGCAAAGCTGACAAAACGTCCTAACCGTCCCTGGCCAGAGGGATTTGTCCGGTTGCGGGCGTGCCGCGCATCAAGCAGAATGCCAAACCATCAGCGCCGCTTCTCCAATGCGCCCGCAAACCATTGGCGTTCGGGGCTTCCCGCGATTTTTTTGCCCGTTTCACCAGACCGGAATCAGGATGAGCCAGTACGAATTCAGCGTCTCGGCGCAGGTGCAGTATCTGCCCGAAGAGTCGGACCCGGAGCGCCGCCAGTATGCGTTTGCATACACGCTGACTATCCGTAACAGCGGCCAGGTGCCCGCGCAGTTGATTGCGCGTCACTGGGTGATTACCGACAGCGATAACAGCGTGCAGGAAGTGAAAGGCCTGGGTGTGGTCGGGCACCAGCCGCTGCTCAAACCGGGCGAGCATTTCGAATATACGAGTTGGGCAGTGATCGCCACGCCCGTCGGCACCATGCGCGGCGAGTATTTCTGCGTGGCGGAGGACGGCGAGCGCTTTGACGCTCCCGTGCCCGAATTCATTTTGCGGATGCCGCGTACTTTGCATTGAACCGCCAGCGCGGCTCGCGGTCTTTAAGAGGCTCTACGGCGCGGCTTTACTGGGATTTTTGCTGCTTTTGCTGGTCATTGGTGGTGGTGCGCGCGGCCTTTTTCTTGCCGGACGACGTCCATACAACGATAAAGACGAGCAGGAAGAGCGCGAGGAGCGATTCCAGCGCGAAGATGAGCATCGGGTATTCGTCGAACAGATCAGACATGGCGGTTTCCATCAAGAACGAACATTGTATGCGTTTTGTCCGCACTGCCGGAGCATGGCTCGGCGCGCTTTCAGTTGCGGTGATGCTGGCTTCCTGCGGTGGCGGCGGTGCAGTCCGGCCTTCGGTTTCGCCGCCCACGGGTGCCGCGATCATACCCGGGCAGATCGCCGCGACGCGGCTTACGGCAGTAGCCTGGCAACAGGTGCCGGGGTGGCAGGACGATTCGCTGATCGGCGCAACGGCTGCGTTGCGGCAAAACTGCCTGAGGCTCGCACGTCAACCGAACTGGGCCCGCGCATGCGCGGCGGCCTCGCAGATCGACGATCTGGACGTGACCAGTGCACGGGCGTTTTTCGAGGCGTATTTCACGCCGTTCCAGTTAGCCAACAACGACGGCACGCTCGATGGCCTCGTCACCGGCTACTACGAACCATTGCTGCGCGGTTCGCGCACGCGGCACGGCGTGTATCAGACGGCGCTGTACCGCTGGCCATCCGGCTATCGCGCGGGTGCTCCGCTGCCTTCGCGCGCGCAACTCGAGCGCTCGGGGGTGCTTAACGGCAATGAACTCGTGTGGGTCGACGATCCGATCGAAGCTTTCTTCCTGCAGGTGCAGGGCTCCGGGCGCGTCGTGATGGAAGACGGTAGCGTGATGCGGGTCGGCTTTGGTGGCACCAACAACCAGCCGTACAAGTCGATCGGGCGGTGGTTGCTCGATCGCGGCGAACTGACGCCGGCGCAAGCGACCATGCAGGGTATCAAGGCATGGGCGCGCGCGAATCCTACGCGGGTTGATGCATTGCTCGATACCAACCCGCGCTTTGTGTTCTTCCGCGAAATGCCGTCTGGCGAAAGTACACCGAGCGGCGGAGCGGATGGCCCGATTGGTGCGCTGGGCGTGCCGTTGACGCCGGAGCGGTCGATCGCGGTGGATCCGTCTTCGATTCCGCTGGGTACGCCGGTGTTCTTGCAGACCACGCGTCCGTTGACGAACTCACCGATGAATCGCCTCGTCTTTGCACAGGACACTGGGTCCGCGATCAAGGGCGGAGTGCGCGCGGACTACTTCTGGGGTCTCGGCGACGATGCCGGCGACCTGGCTGGCAAGATGAAGCAGGGCGGACGGATGTGGCTGCTGTTGCCGAATTCGTGAGGGTTAGATGGGCGCGGCGGCGGGTTCGCCGCCGGCACATTTGCTAACGGGACTGACGTCGGTCGGTTCCGTTAGCAACCATCAACCCCTGGCGTGCCGGCGTATGGCTTAAAGCCCCGACTTCCGCTTGTCCACCACCCTGCGGGCTTTACCCACCGAACGCTCGATTCCGTTTACACCCAGCACGTTCACAATCGCGCTTACGCCGATCAGCGCCTTGATGTCGTAGGCCAGCGCCTGCTTCGCGTTGGTCAGCGCGGCAGTATCCGGGGCTGATTCCGGGCACGGTTCGACGTTCAACGTCAGTACGTCGAGCGGGCCCTCCTTGGTCAGCACGATCTGATAGTGAGGTGCGAGGGCGCGCTGCTTGAGCAGCAATTCTTCGATCTGCGTCGGGAATACGTTCACGCCGCGCACGATCATCATGTCGTCGGAACGGCCCGTGATTTTTTCCATGCGGCGCATGGTGCGCGCACTGCCGGGCAAGAGACGCGTCAGATCGCGCGTCCGGTAACGGACGATCGGCAGCGCTTCCTTGGTCAACGAAGTGAATACCAGTTCGCCGAGCTCGCCGTCCGGCAATACTTCGCCGGTTTCCGGGTCGATGATTTCGGGGTAGAAATGGTCTTCCCAGATGGTCGGGCCGTCTTTGGTTTCGACGCATTCCGACGCGACGCCCGGTCCCATCACTTCAGACAGACCGTAGATATCGACGGCATCGATGCCCATGCGCTTTTCGATTGCCTGGCGCATGTCGTTGGTCCACGGTTCCGCACCGAAGATGCCGAGGCGCAGCGAGCAATTCGCCGGATCGATGCCTTGCCGTTCGAGTTCGTCGGCGATCGACAGCATATAGCTCGGCGTCACCATGATGATGTCGGGCCGGAAGTCCTGGATTAGTTGCACCTGCTTTTCGGTCTGGCCACCGCCGAACGGGATCACGGTTAGCCCCGCGCGCTCGGCGCCGTAGTGTGCGCCGAGACCGCCGGTGAACAATCCGTAGCCGTAGCTCACGTGAACCTTGTCACCGCGCTTCGCGCCCGCGGCGCGGATCGAACGGGCGACGAGATTTGCCCACGTATCGATATCGCGCGCCGTGTAGCCGACGACCGTCGGTTTCCCCGTTGTCCCCGACGACGCGTGGATTCGCGAAATCTGTTCCTGCGGCACCGCGAACATGCCAAACGGGTAGCTATCGCGCAGATCTTTCTTGGTGGTGAAGGGGAAACGCGCGAGGTCCGCGAGGGTCTTCGCTTCGCTTGGATGGACGCCGGCCTCGTCGAATTTTTTCCGATATACGGGCGAATTTTCGTAAGCGTGGTTCAGCGACCATTTGAGCCGTTCGAGTTGGAGCGCGGCGAGTTCGTCGCGGCTGGCTGTCTCGATGGGATCGAGCGGAAGGGCGGTGGTCATCGAATGTCTCCTTGCTGCCTCAATGCTTGGGTCTGGGGTTACGGTACGCTTGCGCGCGAAAACCGGGGACTCGTTGCTATTTATGGATGCGCTGCCAATGGGTCGCGGGCGCGCTGCGACTTTGCTGCGAATTTGGTGCGGCTCTGCTAATCAATCGCCCGTAGGAATCAGGTTGCCTTTGATCTGCGCAGATTTGCCGCGAAACATCGCTACGGTCTCCTCGGCGCGGTTCGTGACTCGAATGTCGTAAATGCCGGTGCGGCCGCTCAGCGTTTGTTCGACCGCTTCGGCGGTCAACACGTCGCCCCCTTTCACGGGCCGCAAGAATTCGATCGAGCATCCGGCCGCGACTGTGTTGATGTTGTACGTATTGCAGGCGAAAGCGAACGTCGAGTCAGCGAGCGTGAAAATCAGGCCGCCGTGGCAAATCTGATGGCCGTTCAGGAAGTCGTCGCGCACGGCCATGCGCAGGCGTGCGTACCCCGGACGGACTTCTACGATCTCGAATCCGAGCGCTTTGCTGCAAGCGTCGTTTTCGTACATTGCTGCCGCGGTGGCGCGAGCAAGTTCGTCTGGGGTCATTTGGGCCGGGTGGTTGGGTTGTGCGGACATATCAGCGACCCTCGAAGCGCGGCGCGCGTTTTTCCACGAACGCTTGCACACCTTCCGCGTAATCGTGCGAAGCACCGAGTTCGCGTTGCAGATCGCGTTCGAGATCGAGCTGTTGATCCAGGGTTTGCGTCACGCCTGCGCGCATTGCCTGTTTGATTGCGGCGATGGCACGCGTGGGTTGCTGCGCCAGTTGTGCTGCGAGTTTGCTTGCCGTGGCGGCGAGTTCGGTGTCGTCGACCGTTTGCCAGATCAGCCCCCAGCTTTCGGCTTTCTCCGCGCCCAGTTTGTCGCCGGTGATGGCGAGGCCCAAGGCGCGTGCCATGCCGACTCGTTGCGGCAAGAACCAGGTGCCGCCCGAGTCCGGGACGAGACCAATCTTCACGAATGCCTGGATGAAACTGGCCGAACGAGCGGCAAGCACGAGGTCGCAAGCCAGCGCGAGATTGGCGCCGGCGCCGGCGGCCGTGCCATTAACCGCGGCAATTACCGGCAACGGCAGCGCTTGCAGGCGGCGAATCAGCGGATTGAAATGCTCGTCGATCAGCTCGCCGAGGTCGGTCATCGCGCCTGGCGTGAAGTCGAGATCCGCGAGATCCTGTCCCGCGCAGAAGCCGCGGCCCGCACCGGTCAATACGAGTGCACGGGCGCCGGATGCCTCGACCTGGTCGAGTGCGGCGCTCAATTCCTGGTGCATCGCGCGCGTAAAGCTGTTGAGCTTGTCGGGGCGGTTCAGTGTGATGGTCGCTACGCGACTCGATGTGTCGATGTCGAGGCGAATCGCTTCAAATGACATTGGGTGTCTCCTCAAAGTCTCATTAACCGGCGGGCAGCGGTGATGTCAGACCCGCTCGATTACCAGGGCGATGCCTTGACCCACGCCGATGCACATCGTGCAAAGCGCAAAGCGACCGTTGATCCGTTCCAGTTGGTAAAGCGCAGTGGTGATCAGGCGCGCGCCGGATGCTCCGAGCGGGTGGCCGAGTGCAATCGCTCCGCCATTCGGATTGACGCGCGGATCGTCGTCGCGCAGACCGAGTGTGCGCAGGACGGCAAGCCCTTGTGAAGCGAACGCCTCGTTCAACTCGATTACGTCGAACTGCTCGAGTGTCATGTTCAGTTGCTTCAACAGCTTTTGTGTGGCCGGCGCCGGGCCGATGCCCATGATGCGCGGTTCCACGCCCGCCGTCGCCATGCCCACTACACGTGCGCGGCGACGCAATCCGTATTGATCGGCGGCTTCCTCGCTCGCGAGCAGCAGCGCGCACGCGCCGTCGTTTACGCCCGAGGCATTGCCGGCGGTCACGCTACCATCGGGGCGAACCACGCCCTTGAGCTTGCCCAGGCTTTCGAGGGATGTTTCGCGCGGATGCTCGTCGAGCGTCACGCGCGTGGGGTCGCCTTTCTTCTGCGCGATTTCAACGCCCACGATTTCCTGAGCCAAGGTGCCATCACGCTGCGCGCGGGCGGCCTTTTGCTGGCTCGACATCGCAAACGCGTCCTGATCGGCACGGCTGATGCCGAACTCGACAGCAACGTTCTCGGCAGTCTCCGGCATCGAATCGACGCCGTATTGGCGCTTCATTAGCGGATTGATGAAGCGCCAGCCGATCGTCGTGTCGTAAATGTCGGCCTGCCGCGAGAATGCGCTGGTGGCCTTGCCCATCACGAACGGCGCGCGCGTCATGCTTTCGACCCCGCCTGCGATCATCAATCGCGCTTCGCCGGCCTTGATGGCGCGAGCAGCGGTGCCGACCGCATCCATGCCCGAGCCGCACAGGCGGTTGATGGTCGCGCCGGGTGCATTCGTGGGCAAGCCGGCCAGCAACGCGGCCATGCGTGCGACGTTACGGTTGTCTTCGCCGGCCTGATTGGCGCAGCCATAGATTACGTCGTCGACGGCCTGCCAATCGACGCCAGGATTGCGCTCGATCAGCGCCTTGATCGGTACCGCGCCGAGGTCGTCGGCACGGACATCCTTTAAGGCGCCGCCGTAGCGGCCGATTGGGGTGCGAATCGCGTCGCAGATGAAGGCGTCGTTCATGTGGGTTCCTACCGGAGCGGATCGGCGAGATGTGCCGATCCGATGTCTCATGTTAATTGGGGCGCACGGCCCGGTCTATTCGGCCAAACGGCATAGGACGAAAGCCGTGCTTTTGTCTTATGCCATTCAGCCAGCTACCGCCGGTGCCGCTTTCGGTTCAACATGAACGCGACTTTGAACGACGCGGAAGCGGTTCGCGACAAAGGCTGCGTCAGCCAGCGCGGCATTTGCTGCGGGGTTGGCGCCCGTGCCATGGAAATCGGAGAACGCTGCGGATTGATTGACGAAAACGCCGCCCGTCAAATTGATCGAGAGTGCGACGCCACCGCGAATCGATGCTTCGTGTGCCTCTTCGAGCACGGCTTCATCCGTGCTGTAGACCGACAGCGTCAACGCGCCGTGCTCGGCGGCAATTGCGCCGGCGAGGTCGAGCGACTGCGCGGTCGAATCCGTCGCGATCACGAACGAGATCGGGCCGAACCATTCCCTGGTGAACTGCGCGCGGTCGGTTGCGGCGTCGAGTTGAAGTACGAGGGGCGTGCGTACGCGGGCGCCGGCAAAAGCTGGATGTTCGAGCGACTGGCTGTCCACCAGAACGCGGCCGAGCTTGGAAGCTTCGTCGATACGTTGAGTTACACCTTCGTTCTGAATCGCGCCGAGCAGTTCGACGGCGCGCGCGGGGTCTGCAACCAGTTTTTGTACTGCGCCGGCGATAGCTTGAGCGACTTCGTCGAAACCGAGCGTGCCTTCGGCGGTACGGATGCCGGCGCGCGGTACATAGATGTTTTGCGGCGCGGTGCACATCTGGCCCGAGTACAGCGCGAGCGAGAAGGCAATATTGCGAGCGGCGGCTTTGATGTCGTCTACAGAGTCGATCACGATCTGATTGACGCCGGCTTTTTCGGTGTAGACCTGAGCCTGATGCGCATTGCGCTCAAGCCAGTTGCCGTTTTGTGTGCTGCCCGTGAAGTCGATCAATTTGATTTCCGGGCGCAGTGCGAGATCCTGGACGAGCGGGCCGTCGTTCGGTTCGGTCGCCAGCAGCGTAACGATGTTCGGATCGAAACCGGCTTCGCGCAGTACGTCGCGTGCGATTCGTACGGTCAGTGCGAGCGGCAGAATCGCGCCCGGATGCGGTTTGACGATGACCGTGTTACCTGTTGCCAGATCGGCGAAGAGGCCCGGATAGCCGTTCCATGTCGGGAAGGTGCAGCAGCCGAGCACGAGGCCAGTGCCGCGCGGCACGACGGTGTAGCGTTTGTGCATCGCGAGCGGCGGATTTTTACCCTGCGGCTTTTCCCAGTGGGCATCGGCGGGGACGCGGCGCAATTGGTCCCATGCGTACACGACCGCTTCGAGCGCGCGGTCTTGCGCATGCGGGCCGCCGGCCTGGAAGGCCATCATGAATGCCTGGCCGGTTGTATGCATCACGCTGTAGCCGATTTCGAAGCTGGCGCGATTCACGCGCGCGAGGATTTCGAGGCATACGCCGATCCACGCCTGCGGGCCGGCCAGGCGCCAGTCGCGCTGTGCGGCGGCCGCTGCGGAGATCAGCGCGTCAGGATCGGCCTTCGGATAGCGCACGCCGAGCGGGAAGCCGAACGGCGAGACTTCGGCGCCGACGGTTTCTCCGGTCGACGGCTGGTCGATTTCGAACGTCTTGTTCAGAAGCGCTTTGAATGCGGCTTCGCCGTCTGCGCTCGCTGTTTCCCCGTACACTTTCGGACTGGGCATCTCGACGAACGGACTCCAGTAGCCGCGCGTCTCAATCGCGGTGAGTGCCTTTTGCAGCGTGTCTTCGTGCTTGGTGAATAGCGGATGTGTCATGGCAGAGGGGGCTTAGCTGTACGTTGGGAAAAGCCTGTCGAATAATTGACCGACCGGTTGGTTGGTGAATGGTAGCATTATTAAGACGGCCGCGCGAAGCGTTTTCGCGCAGCATTAACCATTAGGAGGCGGCATGGCTTACGAGAACATTCTGGTTGAGACGCGAGGGCGGGTCGGTTTGGTCACATTGAATCGCCCGAAGGCGTTGAACGCGCTGAACGACGCCTTGATGGACGAACTGGGTACGGCGCTGCGCGAGTTCGATGCCGACGACGCGATTGGTGCGATCGTGGTGACGGGCAGCGAGAAAGCGTTTGCCGCCGGTGCCGACATCGGCATGATGGCGACCTACACCTATATGGATGTCTACAAAGGCGACTACATCACTCGCAACTGGGAAGCGGTGCGCTCGATCCGCAAGCCGATCATTGCAGCGGTGGCGGGCTTTGCGCTTGGCGGTGGCTGTGAGCTGGCGATGATGTGCGACATTATTTTTGCCGCCGACACGGCGAAGTTCGGCCAGCCGGAAATCAAGCTCGGCGTCATGCCGGGTGCTGGCGGTACGCAGCGACTGCCGCGCGCCGTCGCAAAGGCGAAAGCGATGGATCTCTGCCTGACCGCCCGCTTCATGGACGCTGCCGAGGCAGAGCGCGCTGGACTGGTCTCCCGGGTGATTCCCGCAGCGTCCCTGCTTGACGAGGCAGTGGCTGCGGCCGCGACCATCGCTGAGTTTCCTCTGCCCGCGGTGATGATGGTCAAAGAATCGGTTAACCGTGCGTACGAAACGACGCTTGCCGAAGGCGTGCATTTCGAGCGCCGCCTTTTCCATTCGCTGTTCGCTACGGAGGATCAGAAGGAGGGGATGGCCGCGTTTGTTGAGAAGCGCAAACCGGTTTTCAAGCATCGTTAATAAGCTTGTCAAAATAACGCTTGCAAGGCGGGGTCCGGCTCGCTAGAATCTCGCTCTTTCGTGCTCCGGACGCCGGGGCACGGGAAGCGGGAGAGCCAGTAGTGGCAAGGCTTTGCGCGACGTGAACGGGTTCAGGAAGTTATAAAAACCTGTTGACGATGTAGCGAAAGTTCTTCATAATCTCGTTTCTCTGCTGCTGATGCAGCGACGCAGAACGAAGCGGTACCGGTGGTTGCGCAGGTGGGCGACACGGTGCGGATTCGGTGGTGAATGCGTATTTGATCTTTAAAAATTAACAGCCGATAAGTGTGGGCGCTTGATGCGCGACGCGCGGTGGACTCTTCGGGGTCTGCCGGAAGCGAAAGTATCAAGTCTCACACGAGTATTAAAGGAAGGTTTTCCTGTCGGGGTGGATTCACGCCGGCAGGTTAATCATTCGTCAGTACGTTGAGTGAGCGACCGGTTTCGAAAGAGACCGAAAAACAGTAACAGGTTTGAACTGAAGAGTTTGATCCTGGCTCAGATTGAACGCTGGCGGCATGCCTTACACATGCAAGTCGAACGGCAGCACGGGGGCAACCCTGGTGGCGAGTGGCGAACGGGTGAGTAATACATCGGAACGTGTCCTGTAGTGGGGGATAGCCCGGCGAAAGCCGGATTAATACCGCATACGCTCTACGGAGGAAAGGGGGGGATCTTAGGACCTCTCGCTACAGGGGCGGCCGATGGCAGATTAGCTAGTTGGTGGGGTAAAGGCCTACCAAGGCGACGATCTGTAGCTGGTCTGAGAGGACGACCAGCCACACTGGGACTGAGACACGGCCCAGACTCCTACGGGAGGCAGCAGTGGGGAATTTTGGACAATGGGGGCAACCCTGATCCAGCAATGCCGCGTGTGTGAAGAAGGCCTTCGGGTTGTAAAGCACTTTTGTCCGGAAAGAAAACGCTCTGGTTAATACCCGGGGCGGATGACGGTACCGGAAGAATAAGCACCGGCTAACTACGTGCCAGCAGCCGCGGTAATACGTAGGGTGCAAGCGTTAATCGGAATTACTGGGCGTAAAGCGTGCGCAGGCGGTCCGCTAAGACAGATGTGAAATCCCCGGGCTTAACCTGGGAACTGCATTTGTGACTGGCGGGCTAGAGTATGGCAGAGGGGGGTAGAATTCCACGTGTAGCAGTGAAATGCGTAGAGATGTGGAGGAATACCGATGGCGAAGGCAGCCCCCTGGGCCAATACTGACGCTCATGCACGAAAGCGTGGGGAGCAAACAGGATTAGATACCCTGGTAGTCCACGCCCTAAACGATGTCAACTAGTTGTCGGGTCTTCATTGACTTGGTAACGTAGCTAACGCGTGAAGTTGACCGCCTGGGGAGTACGGTCGCAAGATTAAAACTCAAAGGAATTGACGGGGACCCGCACAAGCGGTGGATGATGTGGATTAATTCGATGCAACGCGAAAAACCTTACCTACCCTTGACATGTATGGAATCCTGCTGAGAGGTGGGAGTGCCCGAAAGGGAGCCATAACACAGGTGCTGCATGGCTGTCGTCAGCTCGTGTCGTGAGATGTTGGGTTAAGTCCCGCAACGAGCGCAACCCTTGTCCCTAGTTGCTACGCAAGAGCACTCTAGGGAGACTGCCGGTGACAAACCGGAGGAAGGTGGGGATGACGTCAAGTCCTCATGGCCCTTATGGGTAGGGCTTCACACGTCATACAATGGTCGGAACAGAGGGTCGCCAACCCGCGAGGGGGAGCCAATCCCAGAAAACCGATCGTAGTCCGGATCGCACTCTGCAACTCGAGTGCGTGAAGCTGGAATCGCTAGTAATCGCGGATCAGCATGCCGCGGTGAATACGTTCCCGGGTCTTGTACACACCGCCCGTCACACCATGGGAGTGGGTTTTACCAGAAGTGGCTAGTCTAACCGCAAGGAGGACGGTCACCACGGTAGGATTCATGACTGGGGTGAAGTCGTAACAAGGTAGCCGTATCGGAAGGTGCGGCTGGATCACCTCCTTTCTCGAGCTAACGTGTCGAACGTTGAGCGCTCACGCTTATCGGCTGTGAAATTAGACAGTAAGTCAGACAGACTGAGGGGTCTGTAGCTCAGTCGGTTAGAGCACCGTCTTGATAAGGCGGGGGTCGATGGTTCGAATCCATCCAGACCCACCATTGTCTTGTCTGCGATGGCTGCGCTAGTCGATGAACCCCGAAGTGTGATGATGGTCTGTGCATGACTGGGGGATTAGCTCAGCTGGGAGAGCACCTGCTTTGCAAGCAGGGGGTCGTCGGTTCGATCCCGTCATCCTCCACCAATCTTCAATGCCGGTTTTACTGCGGCAAACCTTGAAAGGGGTTTGCGGTGTAGTGAAACAGGCATTGGCGATTGAGCCAGTCAGAGTGATACGCGGTTATAGCAACTGCGATATCGGCTGTCGTTCTTTAACAATCAGGAAGAAGTAGTAAAGAGATTCACGAAAGCGTGTCTAGAGATGGGCATGCGAGTAGGTGAATCAGGGTTGTGATTGTATCAATGTATGAAAAGAGAGATCGAAAGATCGCTTTTGGAATACGGCGCAACACGAATACTCAACCTGTAACGATGTGACTGAGGTCCAGGACATTCCCTGTGAATGTCCCTGTCCCCTTCGGGGATGGGACCAGAGTAAGCGCTAAAGCGCTAACTCTGGGTCGACAGAGACACACCCGTTATAGGGTCAAGCGAACAAGTGCATGTGGTGGATGCCTTGGCGATCACAGGCGATGAAGGACGCGGTAGCCTGCGAAAAGCTACGGGGAGCTGGCAAACGAGCTTTGATCCGTAGATGTCCGAATGGGGAAACCCGGCCCGTATGGGTCATCCGTAACTGAATACATAGGTTACGAGAAGCGAACGCGGTGAACTGAAACATCTAAGTAACCGCAGGAAAAGAAATCAACCGAGATTCCCAGAGTAGTGGCGAGCGAAATGGGACCAGCCTGTACTCTTTATCTTCATTGTTAGTCGAAGGCTCTGGAAAGTGCTGCCATAGCAGGTGATAGCCCTGTAGACGAAAACAGCGAGGAAGAACTAGGTGTACGGAAAGTAGGGCGGGACACGTGAAATCCTGTCTGAAGATGGGGGGACCATCCTCCAAGGCTAAATACTCGTGATCGACCGATAGTGAACCAGTACCGTGAGGGAAAGGCGAAAAGAACCCCGGGAGGGGAGTGAAATAGATCCTGAAACCGCATGCATACAAACAGTCGGAGCCTCGCGAGGGGTGACGGCGTACCTTTTGTATAATGGGTCAGCGACTTACATTCAGTGGCAAGCTTAACCGATTAGGGCAGGCGTAGCGAAAGCGAGTCCGAACAGGGCGATTCAGTCGCTGGGTGTAGACCCGAAACCAGGTGATCTATCCATGGCCAGGATGAAGGTGCGGTAACACGTACTGGAGGTCCGAACCCACTAACGTTGAAAAGTTAGGGGATGAGCTGTGGATAGGGGTGAAAGGCTAAACAAACCTGGAAATAGCTGGTTCTCTCCGAAAACTATTTAGGTAGTGCCTCGTGTATCACCTTCGGGGGTAGAGCACTGTCATGGTTGTGGGGTCCATTGCGGATTACTACGCCATAGCAAACTCCGAATACCGAAGAGTGCAATCACGGGAGACAGACATCGGGTGCTAACGTCCGGTGTCAAGAGGGAAACAACCCAGACCGCCAGCTAAGGTCCCCAAATATTGCTAAGTGGGAAACGAAGTGGGAAGGCTAAAACAGTCAGGAGGTTGGCTTAGAAGCAGCCATCCTTTAAAGAAAGCGTAATAGCTCACTGATCGAGTCGTCCTGCGCGGAAGATGTAACGGGGCTAAGCAATATACCGAAGCTGCGGATGCACATTTATGTGCATGGTAGGAGAGCGTTCCGTAAGCCTGCGAAGGTGCATTGAAAAGTGCGCTGGAGGTATCGGAAGTGCGAATGCTGACATGAGTAGCGATAAAGGGGGTGAAAGGCCCCCTCGCCGTAAGCCCAAGGTTTCCTACGCAACGTTCATCGGCGTAGGGTGAGTCGGCCCCTAAGGCGAGGCAGAAATGCGTAGCTGATGGGAAGCAGGTTAATATTCCTGCACCATTGTTAAATGCGATGGGGGGACGGATCGCGGAAGGTTGTCCGGGTGTTGGAAGTCCCGGTCCTTGCATTGGAGAAGGCGCTTAGGCAAATCCGGGCGCGGAATTCAAGGGTGCGAGGCCATTCACCTAGGTGAAGAAGCAATCGGAAGTGGTTCCAAGAAAAGCCTCTAAGCTTCAGTTTAACAAGACCGTACCGCAAACCGACACAGGTGGGCGAGATGAGTATTCTAAGGCGCTTGAGAGAACTCGGGAGAAGGAACTCGGCAAATTGGTACCGTAACTTCGGGATAAGGTACGCCCCTGTAGCCTGACTGGCCTGCGCCAGGAGGGTGAAGGGGTTGCAATAAACTGGTGGCTGCGACTGTTTAATAAAAACACAGCACTCTGCAAACACGAAAGTGGACGTATAGGGTGTGACGCCTGCCCGGTGCCGGAAGATTAAATGATGGGGTGCAAGCTCTTGATTGAAGTCCCGGTAAACGGCGGCCGTAACTATAACGGTCCTAAGGTAGCGAAATTCCTTGTCGGGTAAGTTCCGACCTGCACGAATGGCGTAACGATGGCCACACTGTCTCCTCCCGAGACTCAGCGAAGTTGAAGTGTTTGTGATGATGCAATCTCCCCGCGGCTAGACGGAAAGACCCCATGAACCTTTACTGTAGCTTTGCATTGGACTTTGAACCGATCTGTGTAGGATAGGTGGGAGGCTATGAAGCGTGGACGCCAGTCTGCGTGGAGCCGTCCTTGAAATACCACCCTGGTTTGTTTGAGGTTCTAACCTTGGTCCGTTATCCGGACTGGGGACAGTGCATGGTAGGCAGTTTGACTGGGGCGGTCTCCTCCCAAAGTGTAACGGAGGAGTACGAAGGTACGCTAGGTACGGTCGGAAATCGTGCTGATAGTGCAATGGCATAAGCGTGCTTAACTGCGAGACCGACAAGTCGAGCAGGTGCGAAAGCAGGTCATAGTGATCCGGTGGTTCTGTATGGAAGGGCCATCGCTCAACGGATAAAAGGTACTCTGGGGATAACAGGCTGATACCGCCCAAGAGTTCATATCGACGGCGGTGTTTGGCACCTCGATGTCGGCTCATCTCATCCTGGGGCTGTAGCCGGTCCCAAGGGTATGGCTGTTCGCCATTTAAAGAGGTACGTGAGCTGGGTTTAAAACGTCGTGAGACAGTTTGGTCCCTATCTGCCGTGGGCGCTGGATATTTGAAGGGGGCTGCTCCTAGTACGAGAGGACCGGAGTGGACGAACCTCTGGTGTACCGGTTGTCACGCCAGTGGCATCGCCGGGTAGCTATGTTCGGAAGAGATAACCGCTGAAAGCATCTAAGCGGGAAACTCGCCTTAAGATGAGATATCCCCGGGGCTTCGAGCCCCTTGAAGGGTCGTTCAAGACCAGGACGTTGATAGGTCAGGTGTGGAAGCGCAGTAATGCGTTAAGCTAACTGATACTAATTGCCCGTAAGGCTTGATCCTATAACAGGTGTGTGTCGGCAGCCGTGAGTGCTTCAGCACTTATGGATGCCCCACCCTGCGCCACGCGCAGGGTCTTATGCAGACCACACACAGGTTGAGATCAGTGTTGTGCCAGAAACAACACAACCCCCGAATCTCCCTCTGGTGAGCATCACCAGAAACTACTTCTTCCAGATTGGTTGTGCCGCCCCCCAGGGCGACACGACAACAAGTCATGCCTGATGACCATAGCGAGTCGGTCCCACCCCTTCCCATCCCGAACAGGACCGTGAAACGACTCCACGCCGATGATAGTGCGGATTCCCGTGTGAAAGTAGGTAATCGTCAGGCTCCCTAGCAGCAACAGAAACCCCACCCCATCAAGGTGGGGTTTCTGCGTTTACGCACCCCGGAAATCCCCGCAGTACGGCCTCAACACCCTCTCTCCAGGGAATGCGCGTCCGTTTCTGCTCATCCCGGACGCCTTCAGGGAATCCCGTCAGTTTCCGATAGGTGCATCCGACGGCTTACATACCCGTAGCGCACACATCGACACGCGCGAAGGCGCAACGGGAGGCTACGGTATAAGCCGTCGGCCACTCCATCAACAGCGTTACTTTTCCTGTGCCAGGAATCGTTGTGCCAGCCGAACCCAATACGTCGAGCCGATCGGCAACAACTCGTCGTTGAAGTCATAGCTCGCGTTATGCAGCATGCAAGGTCCCGCACCATGCCCTGAGTCCCGATGGCCGCCGTCTCCATTACCGAGAAACGCGTAGCAGCCCGGTTTCGCCAGCAGCATGAACGAAAAATCCTCGGCACCCATTGTCGGTTCGACCGCGTCGTCAACATTCTCCGAACCGACAATTTCCTTCATGACCGCCGCAGCGAAGCGAGTCTCTTCGCTACTGTTGACGGTCGGCGGATAGTTGCGATGGAATTGGATATTGACCGAGCAATCGTAAGCCTCGGCCGTGCTCTCTGCGATCTTGCGCATGCGTGCTTCGATCAGATCGAGCGTTTCGGTGGTAAAAGTCCGCACGGTGCCCGCCATCCACGCATCGTTCGGGACAACATTGAGCGCGTCGCCGGTGTGGATCTGGGTGATCGACAGTACCGCGGTATCGAGCGGCTTCTTGTTTCGCGTGATGATGCTCTGCAATCCGTTCGCGATCTGCACCGCTGTAAAAACGGGGTCGTGACCGTTGTGCGGCAGTGCCGCATGCGAACCCACGCCCTTGATTTCAATGCGAAACTCGTTGCTGGATGCCATGATCGGGCCTTCGGTCACACCGAAGTGGCCTGCAGGCATGCCCGGCCAGTTGTGTATCCCGAAAACAGCATCGACCGGAAATTTCGTGAACAGACCGTCATCGATCATTGCCTGTGCGCCGGCGCCACCTTCTTCTGCCGGTTGAAAGATGAATACGATCGTGCCGTCAAAATCGCCGTGCTTGACCAGATGCCGCGCCGCGCCAAGCAGCATCGCGGTATGTCCGTCATGGCCGCATGCGTGCATTTTGCCGTCGTTCTGCGAGCGATGACCGAAGGTATTGAGTTCTTGAATCGGCAGCGCATCCATGTCGGCGCGCAGTCCGATCGAGCGTGATCCGCTGCCACGCTTCAGAATACCGACTACGCCTGTTTTACCCAATCCGCGATGAGTTTCGATGCCCCAGGACTCAAGTGCCCTGGCAACCAGCTCCGCTGTCGCAGTTTCCTCGTAGCGCAGTTCGGGGTGCGCATGAATGGTTCGTCGGAGGGTCTGAATTTCGCCGTGAGCGGCCTGGATTTCTGGGATAAGTTTCATGATGGAGCGCTTGTGCTTTGCTTTGCGTGGAATCGCTCGGGGCTATACCGCCCGGGCACGTTGATCCCTGATTCTACGCCGAAGGCATTTTTGGCGGCACTACACGGGCCAACGGCCAGTGGACGTAATAAAATCCGGGGTCGCCTTACCGCTTACCGCTCTCCTGGACGGATCACTGATGAATGCTCCGACTGAATTCGCCCGCGCGGTGTGCCCGCACGATTGCCCTGACACCTGTGCGATGCGGGTGATCGTCGAAGACGGACGGGTGGTAAAGGTCGTCGGCGATCCCGATCATCCTCCGACTCAAGGCGCGCTGTGTACCAAAGTCAGCCGCTATGCCGAGCGGGTGCATCATCCGCATCGGCTAACGACGCCGATGAAGCGAGTCGGCCGCAAAGGCGAGGGCCGCTTTGAGCCGATCAGTTGGGATGAGGCGTTCGAACTAGCCGCAACCCGCTTGTCAGAGATCGCGACCCGAGCACCAGAAGCCATCGTGCCATACAGCTACGCCGGCACGATGGGGCTGGTTCAGGGCGACAGTATTGCGCAGCGGTTCTTTCACAAACTCGGAGCATCCCAGTTGGACCGCACGATTTGTGCGGCAGCCGGTGCGGCAGGGCTTAAATACACCTACGGTGCCAGCCTCGGTATGCTCACCGAGTTTTTCGCCGAGAGCGAGGTCATCCTGATCTGGGGATCGAACCCCATCGCGTCGAACCTGCACTTCTGGACGCGCGCCCAGGAAGCCAAGCGCCACGGTGCACGGCTGATCGCGATCGATCCGTACCGCTCACTGACGGCGGAAAAGTGCCATCAACACGTTGCGCTGAAACCTGGAACCGACGGTGCTTTAGCGCTTGGCATGATCAACGTGTTGATCGCGGAAAACCTGCTCGATCACGCCTATATCGCTGCTCATACGCTGGGCTTTGACGAACTCAAGTCACGTGCGCTTACCTATCCGCCCTCGCGTGCCGCGCAAATTTGCGGGATCGACGAGCAGGTGATCGTCGATCTTGCGCGCCTTTACGGCGGCACGAAAAAGGCCGCGATCAGGATGAACTATGGTCTGCAACGGGTGCGGGGCGGCGGCAACGCCGTGCGTGCAATTGCCTGTCTGCCGTCGCTGACCGGTGCGTGGCGGGAGCGGGCGGGTGGTGTTCTGCTGTCCTCGGGCGGATGGGCGCCGGTGGACTCGCATGCGTTGCAGCGTCCGGACCTGATGCCGGGCTGGCCGGCCAAGGCATCGCGCGTGATCAACATGAACGCAATCGGCGACGCATTGCTGCACCCGGGCGACGCCACATTCGGCCCGAAAGTCGAAGCGATTGTGGTCTATAACTCGAATCCGGTCGCGGTTGCGCCTGACTCAGAGCAAGTCGCCGCAGGTTTTGGTCGCGAGGACCTGTTCACGATCGTGCTTGAGCATTTTCAGACCGACACCGCAGACTATGCCGATCTCCTGCTCCCTGCGACGACACAACTCGAGCATCTCGACGTACACAAGTCGTACGGGCACACGCACGTGATGGTCAACTTGCCCGCGATAGCGCCGGTCGGCGATGCACGTCCGAACACGGAGATCTTTCGCGGCTTGGCGCGCCACATGGGCCTGCAAGAGCCGGCGCTTTACGAGAGTGACGACGCTATTGCGGAGTCGGCGTTCCGCTGGAAAGACAAAACGCTCGAAGGCGTCAGCTGGGAGTCGCTAAAGGAAACCGGCTGGGCGGCGCTGAACCTGCCAGACGCGCCCTTTGCCGAGGGCGGTTTTCGCACGCCGTCGGGCAAATGCGAATTCTTCAGCGAACGCCTCGCGCAGCAAGGGCTCGATCCGCTGCCCGACTATCTGCCGCCTTACGAATCCGCGGACGGTGCACCCGCGCTTGCCGCCCGTTATCCGCTGGCAATGATCTCGCCGCCTGCCCGCAATTTCCTGAACAGCACCTTCGTGAACATCGAAAGCCTGCGTTCGACGGAGGGCGAGCCGCACCTCGACATCCACCCGGCCGACGCGCAGCAACGCAACATCGCTGACGGCGATCAAGTGCGCATATTCAACGATCGCGGCGCAATGCAGGCGCGCGCCCGTGTCACCGGAAAGACCCGTGAAGGGCTCGTGGTCGGCCTGTCGATCTGGTGGAAGAAGCTCGCACCCGACGGCCGCAACGCCAATCAGGTCACCAGCCAGGCGCTCACCGATCTGGGCGGATCAGCAACGTTTTACGACTGTCTCGTCGAAGTCGAACGTGTCTGAAAAATATGCTCAAAAATCAGGCCGAAGCGACCCGCAACGGGTTCGAGGCTGCAGTCTAACCCAGCCGCTTTTCGCGAATAGCAAAGGGATGCCCATGCTACGATGCGTTTTTAGCACGACCATTCGAAAATAAAGGAGGAGACGCTGCATGGACAAAATCTGGCTGAAATCTTATCCACCCGGCGTTCCCGCAGAGATTGACCCGACTCGCTATTCGTCCGTCGCCGAACTGCTCGAAGAAGCGTTCCGCGAGCACCGCGCCAAACCGGCGTTCGTGTGCATGGGCAAGGAGATCAGCTACGGCGAGCTCGACGCGCTTTCGCTCAAGCTGGCCGCGTGGTTTCAGTCGAAGGGCCTGGCCCGCGGTGCGCGCGTCGCGATCATGATGCCGAACGTGCTGCAATATCCTGTCGCGATCGCGGCGATCTTGCGCGCGGGCTACGTGGTGGTGAACGTGAATCCGCTTTACACCCCACGCGAGCTCGAGCATCAACTCAAGGACAGCGGCGCGGAAGCGATCATTCTGCTCGAAAACTTCGCCGTTACGCTGCAGGCGATCGTGCGCAATACGTCGATCAAGCACGTCGTCGTCGCTGCAATGGGCGATCTGATGGGCGTGAAGGGCACGCTGGTGAACTTCGTCGTGCGTCGGGTGAAGAAGATGGTGCCGGCATGGAGCCTGCCCGGTCATGTCAAGTTCAACGCCGCGATCGCCGAGGGCGGCCGTCAGGATTTCAAGCCGGTCCAGCAAGGACCGGACGACGTCGCGTTTCTCCAGTACACGGGCGGCACGACCGGCGTGGCCAAGGGTGCGACGCTCTTGCATCGGAACCTGATTGCCAACGTGCTGCAGTCGGAAATCTGGCTCGATCCGGTTCGCGCTAACCGTACGGACATCGATCAGTTCATCACCGTGGTCGCGCTGCCGCTTTATCACGTCTTCGCGCTGACCGTCTGCGGACTGCTGACGATCCGCACCGGCGGCCTCGGCGTGCTGATCCCGAATCCACGCGATATCCCGGGCATGATCAAGGCGCTGGAAGGCTACCCGATCACGACGATTCCCGCCGTCAACACGCTGTACAACGCAATGCTCAACAGCCCAGACTTCCATAAGCTCGATTTTTCGAAGCTGATCGCGGCCAATGGCGGCGGTATGGCGGTCCAGGAAGCCGTCGCCAAGCGCTGGTTCGAGCTGACGCATACGCCGATCATTGAGGGCTATGGTCTGTCGGAGACGTCGCCGTGCGTCACCTGCAATCCGGTTACCGTCACGGAATATAGCGGCACGATCGGTTTGCCGTTGCCGTCGACGGAAATCTCGATTCGCGATGACGAAGGCAACGAGGTACCGCTTGGCCAGCCAGGCGAAATCTGCATCCGTGGCCCGCAGGTGATGGCGGGCTACTGGAACCGCCCGGACGAAACGGCCAAGGTCATGACGGCGGATGGCTTCTTCAAATCAGGCGATGTCGGCTTGATGAACGAAAATGGCTTCGTCAAGATCGTCGACCGGAAGAAGGACATGATTCTGGTCTCCGGCTTCAACGTCTATCCGAATGAAATCGAAGATGTTGTCGCCAAAATGCCAGGCGTATTCGAAGTCGCCGCGGTTGGCGTGCCGGATCAGCACTCGGGCGAAGCGGTGAAGCTGTTCATCGTGAAGAAAGACCAGGCCCTGACAGATGCGGACATTTTCGCTTACTGCAAAACGCAGTTGACCGGCTACAAGCGGCCGAAGATCGTCGAATTCAGGACTGAATTGCCCAAGAGCAATGTCGGTAAGATCCTGCGTCGCGAGTTACGCGACGGCCGGGCTTAGGCGCGGTAAGTAGATGGAGTTCACGCCGCTCTAAACAGATCTGCGCCTCGACAACAAGTCGGGGCTAAGAAAAGGAAAGGCGGAAAGGCCCGGCAGACGAAAGTCTGCCGGGCCTTTCACTTTCTGAGCCATCGCGCGCTCCTCGCAGAAAACCCACAGCCGGCAAATGCCGCGATGCACGCGCGGCCATAAAAAAAGGCGCCCGAAGGCGCCTTTGAGGCAGACTGCTTTATTACGACTTATTAGAACTTGTGACGGATACCGATGCGAGCCGTGAACTGGTTCTGGTTCGACGAACCCGACAGGCCGTTGATGCCAGCCGTTGCGTCGACAACACCCGAGCCCGATTGATTCAGCACTTGGCCCAGAGCATGTTGATACACACCCGTCACGTACACGTCGGTACGCTTGGACAGGAAGTAGTCCACGCCAACTGCACCTTGGTGGTACTGAGCCGTCGATGCATTCTGGATGCTCGCGCCGCGCGTGTAGTCATACGCTGCGCCAACCAGCAACGCCGGGGTCAACTGATACTTGAAGTTGAGTTCCGCGTTGTTAAACGTAGCCGATTGACCACGGACGGCCGGCTGTGCGAACGTCGTGCCCAGGTTTCCGAACTTGATGTTCGAGTACGTCAGGCCGATCGTTGCTGCGCCGAACGTGTACGCACCGCCCGCACCGATCACCTGGTACGTGTTAGCCGACGAGTAAGCGCCGTAGACCGGCGACGTCACTGCGAAGTTGGCAGGTGCCGTTGCCGTAGCAAACGTGTTCGGGGAAATCGTGCCGCCGTTGTTGAACAGGCCGCCCGATGCTGCCGGCGTGCGTGCGTTCAAGTAACCAACGCCCAAGACCAACGGACCATTGTTGTAGCCAGCGCCGAACGACCAGATCTGATTGCCCGTAACGTTACCAGCGATACCGCCGAGGCTATACGTGCCGCCGAACGTCAAACCGTTGTAGTTTGCGCTCGTGTACTTGATCGTGTTGTTGGTGCGGTACGCGTTGTTGAAGTTGTCGATGTCGCCCGGGTGAGCAGCGATGTAGCCGCCCCACTGGTCGCCTGCTTCCAGCGGACCAACGTAGTCAACCACGGAGTCGTATTGACGACCCAGCGTGACCGTACCGAATTGGCTCGACAGGCCGACGTAAGCTTGACGACCGAACATCAGGCCGCCTTGACCCAGCTTGCCGTTGTTCACGTCAAAACCGTTTTCCAACACGAAGATTGCCTTCAGACCGCCGCCCAGATCTTCCGTGCCGCGCAGGCCGAAGCGCGAACCTTGCAGAACGCCGCTGGACAGGTTGTACAGGTGCTTGCCACCCGAATTGGTGGTGACGTTGAAGCCTTCGTCAATGATGCCGTACAGGGTCACGCTGCTCTGAGCATGTGCGACGCCTGCGAATGCGCCCAGTGCTGCGAGAGCGAGAAGCGACTTTTTCATCGAATGATCTCCAAGGATTACGAATCTTTTGTACAAGGCGAATATTTATCTAGCGTTGAGGCCTTGCTTGTCCAACTTCGCGAGAAGTTGCACGTAATGTAACAAAAGGCATACATGGCACAAAGAAAAAGGAGATGGCCAGGACGGCTCCTGTTTCGTTTACGCAACATGGTCTAAAATCAGAAATTGGCCCCCGGAATCGTTTGAATTCAAGGTCTTCGCGAAACCGGGTTTGCCCAGCAAAGCCTTGTCGCGCGGACCTGTCAGCGCAGCGGGGCAGTTGTCGAATCAGGGAGTGCTGAATGTTTCTGGACGAGTTGATTAGCGAGTTTGATCGGGGTTTACGCTCAATGACTGGCGTGTCGCGGATGAGTCGTCCGTTGCCAGTTCCGCAAGAATCGACGGCGGAGCTGGTCGAGCTTTCCCCGGCGGAACGCGCGCATTCGGCCGGCTTGATGCGTGTAAATCATGTCGGCGAGGTGTGCGCCCAGGCGCTTTATCAGGCGCAGAAACTCGCTACCAGGTCGCCGTCCTTACAGGCGGTGTTTAATCACGCTGCCATAGAAGAAGAGGATCATCTGGCGTGGACCGCCAAACGCCTCGAGGCACTCGATTCGCGTCCAAGCCTGCTGAACCCGCTCTGGTACACCGGCGCGTTGGCAATCGGCCTCGCGGCAGGTCGCCTGGGTGATCGGGTGAGTCTCGGTTTCATGGCCGAAACCGAACGCCAAGTCGAACAGCATCTGGATAGCCATCTGGATCAATTGCCCGCGGCCGACCGCGAGTCGCGTGCGATCGTCGAACAGATGCGTGTGGACGAAGCCGAGCATGGCAAGTCCGCCATGGACGCAGGCGGTGTCGAGTTGCCGTTCCCTGCTCGTGCACTGATGCGCGCGGTGTCGAAAGTCATGACACGCACCGCGTACTACATATAAGTTCGATAAGTTCGAGCCCTCGGCTCACCTATCGTCTCAAAGTGGGACGGCGCCTCGCACGCCGTCCGCTCGAATTACCCGGAACGCCAGCAAACACCTCCCGATCCCGCTTCACGATCTCTTACATTCCGCGCCTTTCCCTCGCACTTTTCACGTATCACCTTCACAAGTTTCACTAGCTCATTCATTTATAACGGTTTTCCGTTTTATGTCTGACATGAAAGAGTGGCGCTAAGTCCTTGTTCTAACAAACAAAATTCGCTCGAAAAGCGCGTATCTCCCTTGACCCCTGTTTAGCGTTCCTCTAAAGTGGGAGGCAGTGTGAGAAAGTGTATTTTTGTGTGATCTCACGGGCAGTTTGGGGTAGATTTTCACGAATCGGGCAGCCGGCGGAAAAGCGCCGCGAGCAACTAAGTTGCATGGGGGCGGAGTAAAGCGCTAAAGCGCCAACTCCGGTCGACCGCAGCGAACTGCATGGGACCGGAGTAAGCGCTAAAGCGCCAACTCCGGTCGACAAGGGAGAGCGAAGTGTTCCAAGGGGCGTCGGCGCTGACGCTCGATGCGAAAGGGCGGATGTCGATTCCCTCTCGCTATCGGGATGCGCTGCAAACACAGGCAGAGGGCCGGGTGACGATCACCAAGCACCCGGACGGCTGCCTGTTGCTCTTTCCGCGCCCGGAGTGGGAGATCTTCCGCGACAAGGTCGACAAGCTGCCCATGAACGCAGCCTGGTGGAAACGCATTTTTCTCGGCAATGCCATGGACGTCGATATGGACGGCGCGGGCCGCGTGCTTGTGTCGCCGGAATTGCGCGCGGCCGGCTCGCTGGAAAAAGAAGTGAACCTGCTCGGCATGGGTCGTCACTTTGAATTGTGGGACGCACAAATTTACGCAGCAAAGGAACAGGCAGCGATCGCCGAGGGCATGCCCGAAGCGTTAAAGAATTTCACGTTCTGATCGCGGATTACATATATGGCACCTGCGATGAGAAACGAATTGCAGCATCGCACGGTGCTGCTGGAAGAGGCGGTCGAGGCGTTGGTCACGCGCGCGGACGGCGTGTATGTGGACGGTACGTTCGGGCGCGGCGGGCATAGCCGGTTGGTGCTGGAGAAGCTGGGCGAGTCGGGGCGTCTGATCGCGTTCGACAAAGACCCGCTTGCCATCGCCACGGCACAGCAGATTGCCGATCCGCGCTTTGGCATCGTGCATGAGAGTTTTGCTTCACTGCGCACCGCGATTGCGGAGCGCGGAGTAGGGCGGGTGTCGGGCGTTTTGCTGGATCTGGGCGTGTCGTCGCCGCAAGTCGACGATCCGGAGCGGGGTTTCAGTTTCCGCGCCGATGGCCCGCTCGACATGCGGATGGACCCGACGCGCGGCGAGTCCGCGGCTGACTGGCTGGCGCGGGCCACGGTGCAGGAACTGACGGAGGTGATACGAGATTATGGGGAAGAACGGTTTGCTTTTCAGATTGCAAAGGCGCTTGTTGCTCGCCGGGCAGAGTCCGACCGTCTTGGGCCTCTCGTCAGCACGGGCGAGCTTGCCCAAATCGTGGCTAACGTCGTCAAAACCCGTGAGAAGGGCAAGGATCCGGCAACCCGCACCTTTCAAGCTATACGGATTCACATCAATCAAGAGCTTGCGGAGCTGCAAGTCGTTTTAGAAGCAGCGTTGTCGCTGTTGGAGCAAGGGGGGCGGCTGGTGGTCATCAGCTTTCATTCGCTCGAGGACCGGATCGTCAAGCGATTCATGCAGGCGCACGCCAGTACGCCTGCGGTGGATCGCCGTCTGCCGATTCGTGCCGTCGATCTGCCGAGCCCTCCGCTCAAAATCATCGGCCGTGTGTTCGCAAGCGACGCTGAAGTCGCCGCGAACCCGCGTGCCCGTTCTGCCGTGATGCGTGTGGCGGAGCGGATCGCGCCATGAGTCGCCTCAATATCTTCCTGCTGATGATTGTGATGGGCTGCGCTTTGTCTGTCGTCAACGCTACCAATCAGCAGCGTCAGATCTTTATCCAGTTGCAGCGGGCGCAATCGCAGGAGCGCCAGCTGCAGCAGGATTACTCACAGCTTCAATATCAGCAGAGCGCGTTATCGAAGACGTCGCGCATCGAGCAGATCGCCACTGATTCCCTGAAGATGCAATCGGTTACGACCGGCCGCACCCAATACCTGACGCTCGACCCGGGCGCCGCCAAGGCTGAGGATGCGCCGATTCCGACGTCCGGGCCGGCCTCGGCGCCGGCTGCGACCCGTCGCGGAGGCGTGCGATGAAAAAATCGTCGACTCGCAAAAGCGTCGCCTTTTCGGCGAACCCGATTCTGTCGGTGCGTCTGCCCATGTGGCGCTCGAAACTCGTCGTGTTCATGCTGTTCATGGCGTTTGTCGCGTTGGCCGGGCGCGCCTTCTGGATTCAGGGACCGGGCAACGCCTTCTATCAGAAGCAGGGCGAGATCCGCTATCAGCGCCGTCTCGAGCTGCCGGCCACGCGCGGCAAGATCCTCGACCGCAATGGCCTCGTGCTCGCCACGAGTCTGCCGGTGCGCGCGGTCTGGGCGATTCCCGACTCGGTGCCGGATGATCTCGGCGCCGACAAGCTGAACCAGCTCGGCAAGCTGCTCGGCATGACGAACAAGGAGTTGCGCGCGAAGCTGTCGGAGGACAAGAACTTTGTCTACGTGAAGCGCCAGGTGCCGGTCGACGTCGCCGAGAAAGTCGCCGCGCTGGATATTCCCGGCATTTACGAACGCGACGAGTACAAGCGTTTCTATCCGGAAGGCGAGATCACGGCTCACCTGATCGGCTTCACCAATGTGGAAGACGAAGGCCAGGAAGGCGTCGAACTCGGCGACCAGAAGCTGCTCGCCGGCATGTCGGGCAGCCGCCGTGTGATCAAAGACCGCATGGGCCACATCATCGAAGACGTGGACGAACAGGTCGTGCCGCATAACGGTCAGGACGTCGATCTCTCGATCGACAGCAAGATCCAGTACATCGCGTACACGAACCTGAAGGCGGCGGTCGAGAAATTCAAGGCGAAAGCGGGCGCGGCGATGGTGATCGACGTGCGTACCGGCGAAGTGCTGGCGCTCGTCAATTACCCCACGTACAACCCGAACGACCGTTCGCACCTGACCGGCGATCAACTGCGCAACCGCATCCTGACGGACACCTTCGAGCCGGGCTCGATCATGAAGCCGTTCACGATCTCGCTGGCACTCGATCTGCACCGCGTGACGCCGACTACACTGGTTGATACAGGCGGCGGCCGTTTCGTGCTAGACGGTGCGCCGATTACCGACGACAGCGCGTTCGGCGTGCTGACGGTGGGTGGCGTGATCCAGAAGTCGAGCAACATCGGCGCGACGAAGATCGCCATGCAGCTCAAGCCCGAAGAGATGTGGAATATGTATACCAGCATCGGTCTCGGCCAGGCGCCGAAGGTCGGCTTCCCGGGCGCGGCGGCGGGCCGCCTGCGTCCGTGGAAGAGCTGGCGCCGCATCGAGCAGGCGACCATGTCGTACGGCTACGGTCTGTCGGTATCGCTATTCCAGTTAGGGCGTGCGTACACCGCGATCGCGCATGACGGCCAGATCATGCCGGTGTCGATTTTCCACGCGCCTGGTGGCGATCAGCCGGCCACGGGCCCGCAAATTTTCGCGCCTACCACCGCTCGCGAAGTACGCGCGATGCTCGAAACCGTGACTGCGCCGGGCGGCACGTCGCCGGACGCGGCCGTGCCGGGCTATCGCGTCGGCGGCAAGAGCGGTACTGCGTATAAGCACGGCGCTCATGGCTACGACCACTCCAAGTACCGCGCTTCGTTCGTCGGCATGGCACCGATGCCGAATCCGCGTATCGTCGTCGCCGTGTCGGTCGACGAACCGACGGCGGGCAGCCACTTCGGCGGTCAGGTGTCCGGTCCGGTATTCTCGGCGATCGTCGGCGACACGCTGCGCTCGCTGAATGTGCCGCCGGATATGCCGGTCAAACAGATGGTCGTGTCGGACGATTCGGCGCCTGTTGCACCGGGCACGCCGGCCTCACCGGCCGTGGTCAAGAAACTCGCCACCAGCGGCGGTGCGAAGAAAATGACAATCGCCGCCAACGCCAAAACGCATCCCGGAGTTGTGCGATGAGCGCGCTGCGCAAGAAGCATCCAGCGCACCGGCAGATCGCCGACGCACTCAACTGGCTGCACGCGCGCGTGCAGCCAGGCGCGCATCTGCACGCCGACACGCGCACGGTCGCAGCGGGCGACGCGTTTTTCGCCTACGCGGTCGATGGCGCGGACAACCGCCCGTTCATCAGCAGCGCGATCGAGCGTGGTGCAGCAGCCGTGCTGGTTCAGCCCGAAGGCTTTAGCGACGCGATCGATCCGTCCACCACGCTGGCTGTGCCGGCGCTGAACGAACTCGCCGGTTCGATTGCGAGCGCCTGGTATAAGGATCCGAGCGACGGCATGCTGACCGTCGGCATCACCGGCACCAACGGCAAGACGTCTTGCAGCCAATGGATTTCCGCGGCGCTAACGGCGCTCGGCAAGCGCTGCGCGATCATCGGTACGCTTGGCACCGGTCTGCCGGGTCAACTCGTGCATACCGGTTTCACGACGCCTGACGCGCCGCAATTGCAGCGCAGTCTCGCGCAGTTGCGCGACGCCGGCGCAGCGGCGGTGGCAATGGAAGTGTCGTCGCACGCGTTGCATCAGGGCCGTGTGAACGGCACGGCGTTCGACATCGCCGTGTTCACGAATCTCACGCAAGACCACCTCGATTATCACGGCACGTTCGAAGCCTACGAAGCCGCCAAAGCGCGTCTGTTCGCATGGCCGGAATTGCGCGCCGCGGTGATCAACCGTGACGATGCGGCCGGTCGGCGCCTGCTCGCGAGCACGAAGGGTCATGCCCGCACGATCGCTTACGGCCTCGACGAAACGCTCAAGGATGCGCCGCAAGCCGACGCGTTGCTGCTCGCCTCGAATGTGCGCGCCACCGCGACCGGCACCGCGTTTCATCTGGCCACGTCGGACTGGGGCAATGCCGAAGTCGAAGTGCAAACGCTCGGCGCCTTCAACGTCAGCAATCTGCTCGGCGTGCTCGGCGCTTTGCTTGCAGCCGACGTGCCCTTCGATGCAGCGCTTGCCGAACTGGCAAAGCTCGAACCGGTCAATGGCCGCATGCAACGTCTCGGCGGCCGCGCGCAAAGCGACGAGCCGCTCGTCGTGATCGATTACGCGCACACGCCGGATGCACTGGAAAAGACCCTGGAAGCGTTGCGCCCGATGGCGGCCGCGCGCGGCGGGGAACTGATCTGCATGTTCGGCTGCGGCGGCGACCGCGACGCGACCAAGCGTCCGCTGATGGGTGCAATCGCCGAGCGGCTCGCCGACGGCGTTGTCGTGACCAGCGACAACCCACGCAGCGAAGATCCGCAATCGATCATCGAGCAGATTACCGCAGGCATGCAAGACGCGTCGAAGGTCCGCCGCATCGAGGACCGCGCAAGCGCAATCCTGCAAGCGATCCGCGGCGCCGCGCGCGAAGACGTCATCGTGCTGGCCGGCAAGGGGCACGAAGCAACACAGGAAATCATGGGTAAGAAACGCGCTTTCTCCGATCAGGATCACGCTCGCCTTGCGCTCGCCGCACGGGCGACGCACGCACGCGGAGGTGGCGAATGAGCATGTTCTCGCTGCGTGAAGCCGCCGCGCTGATTCCCGGCGCAACCGTGCTCGGCGGCGAAAGCGTCACGTTCGAACGCGTTTCGACCGATAGCCGTAGCGCGGGTCCGGGCGACCTGTTTGTCGCGATCAAGGGTGAGCGTTTCGACGCGCACGATTTCCTGCGGGAAGTCGCGTCGCGCAACGTGACGGCCGTGCTACTGACGCGCGCGCCTGACAATTGGCATGTGCCGGCATTGCGCGTAGCCGATACGCGTGTCGCGCTCGGCGCGCTGGCACGCGGCTGGCGGCGTAAATTCAGCTTGCCCCTCGTGGCCGTGACTGGCAGCAATGGGAAGACGACGGTCAAGGAAATGATCGCGTCGATTTTCGCCGCCGCGGTTGGCGCGGATGCACGCCTCGCGACCGCCGGCAACTTCAACAACGATATCGGCTTGCCGTTGACGCTGTTCCGTCTGCACGCCGCGCATCAACTGGCTGTGGTCGAACTCGGCATGAACCATCCGGGCGAGACCTCGTTGCTCGCGAAGATCGCCGAGCCGACG
Organism: Paraburkholderia agricolaris; assembly: GCF_009455635.1. Taxonomy (NCBI): domain Bacteria; kingdom Pseudomonadati; phylum Pseudomonadota; class Betaproteobacteria; order Burkholderiales; family Burkholderiaceae; genus Paraburkholderia; species Paraburkholderia agricolaris. Next base: position 4,302,062 of record NZ_QPER01000001.1, on the reverse strand, counting down.
GTCGCCGTGGTGAACAACGCGCAGCGCGAGCATCAGGAATTCATGGCGACGGTTGAAGCCGTCGCGCTCGAACATGCGAGCGTGATTCACGCGTTGACGCCGGAAGGGGTCGCTGTATTCCCCGCCGACGATGCCTACGCGAGCATCTGGCGCGTCGCGGCAACCGGCAACCGCATCGTCGATTTCGCTTTGAATAACGCCGGGCGCGTGACTGAAGCCGCTGTAACGGGCACGTTCGAAGGCAACGTGTTGAGCATCGACACGCCGGAAGGCCACGTCGATGTGACGCTGCAAGTACTCGGCGACCACAACGCGCACAACGCGCTGGCCGCGACGTCGGCCGCGCTTGCAGCAGGCGTGTCGCTCGACGCGATCAAGCGTGGTCTCGAATCGTTCGGCGCCGTGAAAGGCCGTTTGCAGGTGAAGCGCGCAGTGCTCGGCACACTAGCCGGCGCAACCGTGATCGACGACACCTACAACGCGAATCCCGACTCGATGCGTGCGGCGATCGACGTGCTTGCGTCGCGCGAATCGCCGCGAGTGCTGGTAATGGGCGACATGGGCGAAGTCGGCGACCACGGTCCGGCGTTTCACCGCGAAATCGGCGCCTACGCAAAGGAACGCGGTATCGACGCGCTGTACGCCATGGGCCACGCCTCGCGTGACGCCTGCACCGCGTACGGCCCAGGCGCGCATCACGTGGCCGATATCGACACGCTGGTCGCGCAATTGCAGCAAGCCGGTTTTGGCCCCGCTGCAACGCTTCTCGTGAAAGGCTCGCGCTTCATGCAAATGGAGCGCGTGGTGGACGCCGTAACGAGTCCACAACCCAACGCAGCGGGCAATACGCCCGCTGCACATTGAAATAGAAGGACCGAAGCATGCTACTGGCGCTGGCGCAATGGCTGCAGAATGACGCAAGCTTCTTGCGCGTGTTCAGTTATCTGACATTCCGTGCGGTGATGGCCACCATCACCGCGCTGCTGATCGGGCTCGTCTGTGGCCCGGCGGTGATTCGCAAGCTGACCGCGATGAAGGTCGGCCAGGCCGTCCGTAAAGACGGTCCGCAAACGCACCTCGTCAAATCCGGTACGCCGACCATGGGTGGCGTACTGATTCTGCTCGGTATCGCGGTGTCGACGTTGTTGTGGGCCGATCTGACCAACCGCTTCATCTGGATCGTGATGCTGGTCACGTTCGGCTTTGGCGTGATCGGCTGGGTCGACGATTACCGCAAGGTGGTCCATAAAGACCCGCGCGGGATGTCGTCGCGCGAAAAGTATTTCTGGCAGTCGGTGATCGGCCTGTTCGCGGCGGTGTATCTCGCCTTCAGCGTGTCTGAAGCGAGCAACGTGCGCGTGTTCGACCTATTCATGGCGTGGGTGCGCAGCGGCCTGTCGATGGGCTTGCCGGCGCGTGCCGACCTGATGTTGCCGTTCGTCAAATCGATCAGCTATCCGCTGGGCGTATGGGGCTTCATCGTGCTGACGTATCTGGTGATTGTCGGTGCGAGCAATGCGGTGAATCTCACGGACGGTCTCGACGGTCTCGTGATCATGCCGGTCGTGCTGGTCGGCGCGTCGCTCGGTGTGTTCGCCTATGTGATGGGTAGCTCGGTCTATTCGAAATACTTGCTGTTTCCGCACATCGCCGGTGCGGGCGAATTGCTGATCTTCTGTTCGGCAATGGGCGGGGCAGGGCTCGCGTTCCTCTGGTTCAACACGCACCCGGCGCAGATGTTCATGGGCGACGTCGGTGCTCTCGCCCTGGGTGGCGCGCTCGGCACGGTCGCGGTGATCGTCCGTCAGGAAATCGTGCTCTTCATCATGGGCGGCATTTTCGTCGCGGAGACGCTCTCCGTGATGTTGCAGGTGACGTGGTTCAAATTTACCAAACGCCGCTTCGGCGAAGGGCGGCGCCTCTTCAAGATGGCGCCGCTGCATCACCATTTTGAATTGTCGGGCTGGAAGGAAACGCAGGTGGTCGTGCGTTTCTGGATCATCACGTTGATGCTGTGTCTGTTCGGTTTGTCCACGCTCAAGTTGCGTTAAGTCGTATTTAGGGGAAGCAGGCGATGTTTGGCGAGAAGTTTCGGGATCGGCAAAAGCCGATGGTGCTCGTGCTGGGACTCGGTGAATCCGGTCTCGCGATGGCGCGCTGGTGCGCGCGGCACGGCTGTCGGCTGCGTGTGGCCGATACGCGTGAGGTGCCGCCGAACCTGTCCGCACTGGAAGCGCACAGCATTGATGCCGACTTCGTCGGCGGCCCGTTCTCGCTGTCATTGCTCGAAGGCGTGGAACTCGTGGCGATCAGCCCGGGTTTGTCGCCGCTCGCCGCTGATTTGCTGCCGCTGATCTCGGCCGCGCGCGAGCAGGATATCCCCGTATGGGGCGAACTCGAATTCTTCGCGCAAGCGCTGAAGACGCTCGGCGAAAGCGGTTACGCGCCGAAGGTGATTGCGATCACCGGTACTAACGGCAAGACCACGACGACGAGCCTCACCGGCCTGCTGTGCGAACGCGCCGGCAAGAAGGTGGCGGTGGCGGGCAACATCAGCCCGGCTGCACTGGACAAACTCAGCGAGGCAATCGACAACACGGCGCTGCCCGACGTGTGGGTGTTGGAACTGTCGAGCTTCCAGCTGGAAACCGCGCATACCTTTTCTCCAGACGCAGCCGTCGTGCTGAACATCACGCAGGATCACCTGGATTGGCACGGCGGCCTCGATGCGTACGCCGCCGCGAAGGGGCGCATTTTCGGACCGCAAACCGTGCGTGTGCTGAACCGCGACGACTCTCGCGTGATGGCGCTGGCGCCTTCGGCCGATTCCGACACAGCGATGATCACTTTTGGCGTCACCGAGCCGAAAAACGACGGTGACTACGGTCTGTTGCGCGAGAACGGCATGATCTGGCTGGTCGAAGCGCACGATCGCGACGCCAGCGACGAACCCGCGCCGACGCGCCGCCGCAAAAACGAAGTGGCGGCACCCAAGAATATCGCGCTCAAACGCCTGATGCCGGCCGACGCGTTGCGTATCCGCGGTCTGCACAATGCGGCCAATGCATTGGCCGCGTATGGCCTCGCGCGCGCGATCGCTCTGCCCGGCGCGCCGCTCCTGCACGGCCTGCGCGAATATCGCGGCGAGCCGCATCGCGTGGAATTGATCGCGTCGATCGAAGGTATCGATTATGTCGACGACAGCAAGGGCACCAACGTGGGCGCGACAGTTGCCGCGCTCGATGGTCTCGCGCAACGCGCGGTGCTGATCGCCGGCGGCGACGGCAAGGGTCAGGATTTCGAACCGCTCGCGGCACCGGTAATGCGTTGGTGCCGCGCCGTGATGCTGATCGGCCGCGACGCACCACAGATTCGCGCCGCGCTGGAAGACACCGGCATTGCAATGACCGACCACGCGACGCTCGAAGAAGCGACGCGGGCCGCCACCGCATTGGCGCAGCCCGGCGACGCCGTGCTGCTGTCGCCGGCTTGCGCGAGCTTCGACATGTTCAAGGGTTACGCACATCGCGCAGCGGTGTTCCGCAGCACGGTGGAAGAGATCGCGGCTGAACGGGGGACGATGATATGAGCTGGTCGGAACGCTTCGGTTCGCGCCTCGCCGGCTCCCGTGCCGGCAATGGCAGTGGCGATGCCGCGACCACGGGCCGCAGCGCGGGTCGTGCTGGTGGCAGCGGTCTTTCGAGCGCGGTGAACGGCGTGCGTCCGCTGCGCTCGCGGATGCTCGACTACGATCATTCGTTGCTGTGGGTGGTGGTCGCCTTGCTCGGGCTGGGTGTCGTCATGGTGTATTCGGCGTCGATCGCCATGCCCGATTCGCCGAAGTACGCGTCATACCGTGACTACGCATTCCTCGTGCGCCAGCTTGTTTTTGTGGTGATGGGCTCGGTGATCGGCGTCGTGGCGTTCCGCGTTCCGATCTCGACGTGGGATAAGTACGCACCGAAGCTCTTCCTGATTTCGCTGGCGGCTCTGGTGATCGTGCTGATCCCGCACGTCGGCAAGGGCGTGAATGGTGCGCGCCGCTGGATTCCGCTCGGCATCACGAACATGCAGCCGTCGGAAATCATGAAGCTGGCCGTGACGATTTACGCGGCGAACTACACGGTGCGCAAGCAGGAATACATGCACAGCTTCGCCAAGGGCTTTCTGCCGATGGCGGTGGCGGTGGGTCTCGTCGGCGCGTTGCTGCTGCTCGAACCGGACATGGGCGCGTTTATGGTGATCGCCGCGATCGCGATGGGCGTGCTGTTCCTCGGCGGCGTGAACGGCAAGCTGTTCGGCGGCCTGGTGGCCACCGCGGTCGGCACGTTCAGCTTGCTGGTGTGGGCGTCGCCATGGCGGCGTGAGCGGATTTTCGCCTACCTCGATCCGTGGGACGACCGTTACGCGCAGGGCAAGGCTTATCAATTGACGCACTCGCTGATCGCGTTCGGGCGCGGCGAATGGTTTGGCGTGGGCTTGGGCGGCAGCGTCGAGAAGCTCAACTATCTGCCGGAAGCGCATACCGACTTCATCCTGGCGGTGATCGGCGAGGAACTCGGTTTTGTCGGCGTGCTGGTCGTGATCCTGATGTTTTACTGGATCGTGCGCCGCTCGTTCGAGATCGGCCGTCAGGCGCTTGCACTCGACCGCACCTTTGCCGGGCTGGTCGCGAAGGGCATCGGTATCTGGTTCGGCGCGCAGACCTTCATCAACATGGGTGTGAACCTCGGCCTGCTGCCGACGAAAGGTTTGACGTTGCCGCTCGTCAGCTACGGCGGTTCGGGCATCTTGCTGAATTGCGTAGCGGTCGCGGTGCTGATGCGCGTGGATTACGAGAACCGGGTGCTCATGCGTGGAGGGAAAGTATGACCTCCATGCAGCAACGCACGTTGATGGTGATGGCCGGTGGCACCGGGGGACACGTGTTCCCGGGGCTCGCGGTCGCGCACCTGATGCAGGCGTGGGGCTGGAAGGTCGTATGGCTCGGCAATCCCGCGGGCATGGAAGCGACGTTGGTGCCGAAACACGGCATCCCGATGGAATACGTGCGCTTCGGCGGGCTGCGCGGCAAGGGCCTGAAGACCAAGCTGATGTTGCCGCTGAATCTGCTGCGCGCCTGCTCGCAAAGCCTGAGTGTGTTGCGTCGCGTGAAGCCCGACGTCGTGCTGGGCATGGGTGGTTACATCACGTTCCCGGCGGGTTTGATGACCGCGTTGAGCGGGCGTCCGCTGGTGCTGCATGAGCAGAATTCGATCGCGGGTCTCGCTAACAAGGTGCTTGCGAAAGTCGCGAAACGTGTACTGGTTGCATTCCCGAATGCGCTGCCGCACGGCGAATGGACCGGAAACCCGATTCGTGCGGAACTTGCGCGCGCAATTGCACCCAAAGCACGCTACGCAGCGCGCAGCGGTCCGCTGAATGTGCTGGTGGTGGGCGGCAGCCTGGGCGCAGCGGCGTTGAACGAAGTGGTGCCGCGCGCGGTTGCGCTGCTGGCGCCGAATGAACGTCCGCGCATCGTGCATCAGGCGGGCGCGAAGCATATTGAAGCGCTGCGTGAGAACTACGCGGCGGCGGCCCTGCAAGCGGGCGCCGATGTAGAGCTCGTGCCTTTCATCGACGACATGACGAACGCGTACGCGAACGCGGATCTGGTGATCTGCCGTTCGGGCGCGATGACGGTGTCGGAGATTGCGGCAGTTGGGGTGGCGGCATTCTTCGTGCCGTTCCCGTTTGCAGTAGACGATCACCAAACCACTAATGCAGCGTTCCTCGCCGACAACGGCGCGGCGCTGGTCGTGCAGCAACGCGATCTGTCGGCGCAGAAACTCGCCGACTGGTTGCGCAGCCAGACGCGAGAGACTCTCGCGGAAATGGCGGAGCGTTCGCGCTCGCTCGCGAAACCCGACGCCACGGAACAGGTCGCGAAGATTTGCGCGACTGTGGCGGGTTCGATTTCGGGCGCGAGCCCAGAAGGAAAGCAATGAAACACATCGTCAAACATATTCACTTTGTCGGCATCGGCGGTGTCGGCATGAGCGGCATCGCGGAGGTGCTGGTCAACCTCGGCTATCAGGTGAGCGGCTCGGACCTGTCGAGCAACGCGATCACCGATCGCCTCGCCGCGCTCGGCGCGCGTATCGCGATTGGCCACGCGGCAGAGAACATTGAAGGCGCGAACGCCGTGGTCGTTTCCACCGCGGTGCGCAGTGACAACCCGGAAGTGCTGGCCGCGCGTCATCGCCGCATTCCGATCGTGCCGCGCGCCGTGATGCTCGCGGAACTGATGCGTCTGAAGCAGGGCATCGCGATTGCCGGCACGCACGGCAAGACCACGACCACCTCGCTGGTGGCGAGCGTGCTGGCGGCGGGCGGGCTCGATCCGACGTTCGTGATCGGTGGGCGCCTGATCAGCGCGGGCGCGAATGCGCGTCTGGGGACGGGCGATTTCATCGTCGCCGAAGCGGACGAGTCGGACGCGTCGTTCCTGAATCTGTTCCCGGTGATCGAGGTCATCACGAATATCGACGCCGATCACATGGACACTTACGGGCACGACTTCGCGCGCCTGAAGCAGGCATTCATCGAATTCACGCACCGTTTGCCGTTCTATGGAATCGCGGTGCTGTGCGTCGACGATCCGAACGTGAAGGAAATCCTGCCGTTCGTGTCGAAGCCGATCATCCGCTATGGCTTCGCGCCGGACGCGCAGGTGCGCGCGGTCAACGTCGAAGCGCGTGGCGGCAAGATGCACTTCACCGCAATGCGTGAGGACGCGGCTCCGCTCGACATCGTGCTGAATCTGCCGGGCGAGCACAACGTGCAGAACGCGTTGGCCGCGATCGCGATTGCGACTGAACTTGAAGTGAAAGATGCCGATATCCAGCGAGCGCTCGCGGATTTCAACGGCGTGGGCCGCCGCTTCCAGCGTTACGGCGAAGTGCCGGTCGTGTCGGAAGGCAAAGCAGCCGGCACGTACACGCTGGTCGACGACTACGGTCATCACCCGGTGGAAATGGCGGCGACGGTCGCGGCGGCGCGTGGCGCGTTTCCGGGGCGGCGTCTGGTGCTGGCATTCCAGCCGCACCGCTTCACGCGCACGCGCGATTGCTTCGAAGATTTTGTGAAGGTGCTGTCGACCGTCGACGCGCTGGTGCTGACCGAAGTCTATTCGGCCGGTGAAGCGCCGATCGTCGCCGCGGACGGCCGCGCCTTGGCGCGCGCGCTGCGCGTGGCGGGCAAGGTCGAGCCGGTGTTTGTCGATACGGTGGATGAAGTGCCGGACGCGCTCTCAGCAGTGGTTCGCGACGGCGATGTGGTGATCACGATGGGCGCGGGTTCGATCGGCGGTGTGCCGGGACGCCTCGCGCAAGAAACGAAGGTATGAGTGAAATGAGCAGCATCGACCCTAAACAGTTTGGCAAAGTAGCAGTGCTGCTCGGTGGGGATTCCGCCGAGCGCGAGGTGTCGCTCAATTCGGGCCGCCTCGTGCTGCAAGGTCTGCGCGACGCCGGTATCGACGCGCATCCGTTCGACCCGGCCGAGCGTCCGCTCGCCGCGTTGAAGGAAGAAGGCTTCGTGCGCGCGTTCAACGCGCTGCATGGCGGTTACGGCGAGAACGGCCAGATCCAGGGCGCACTGGATTTTTACGGCATTCGTTATACCGGTAGCGGTGTGCTTGGTTCGGCGCTCGGTCTGGACAAGTTCCGCACCAAGCTCGTGTGGCAGCAACTCGGCATTCCGACGCCGCCGTTCGAGGCTGTGCTGCGCGGCGACGATTACGAAGCACGCGCGAAAGATATCGTCGCGAAGCTTGGCTTGCCGCTGTTCGTGAAGCCGGCCAGCGAAGGCTCGAGCGTCGCGGTGATCAAGGTGAAAAGCGCCGACGCATTGCCGGCAGCGCTGCTCGAAGCGGTCAAGTACGACAAGATCGTCGTGGTCGAACAGAGCATCGAGGGCGGCGGCGAATATACGGCCTGTGTCGCCGGCGATCTGGACCTGCCGGTGATCCGTATCGTGCCGGCCGGCGAGTTCTACGACTACCACGCGAAGTACATCGCCAACGACACGCAGTATCTGATTCCGTGCGGTCTGGCGGCGGACGAAGAAGCGCGCCTCAAAGTGCTGGCGCGCCGCGCGTTCGACGTACTCGGCTGTACCGATTGGGGGCGCGCCGATTTCATGCTCGACGCCGATGGCAACCCGTATTTCCTGGAAGTGAACACGGCCCCTGGGATGACCGATCACTCGCTGCCGCCGAAAGCGGCGCGCGCGGTGGGCATCAGCTATCAGGACCTGGTTGTCGGCGTGTTGGCGCTGACGCTTAAGGACTAACTAAGGACTGACCGGGGCGACCCGAAAGCAACACCATGTGGAACAACGTTCGCCAGCTCAATCTCGCCGCCAACGCATTGCATGCGGTGCTGGTGCTCGTGCTGCTGGTGGCTGGCGGTTACTGGCTGATTCAGCGTCCGAATTTCGCGCTGCGCGAAATCCAGATCGACGGCGACACCGAGCACATCAATTCGCCGACGGTGCGTGCCGGAGTGGTAGGGCGCCTGAAAGGCAACTTTTTTACGGTGGATCTCGACGTCGCGCGGCAGGCGTTCGAGCAGATGCCCTGGGTGCGTCATGCGAGCGTACGGCGGGTCTGGCCCAACGCGCTGGCTGTCACGCTTGAAGAGTACAAACCCCTTGGTACGTGGGGTAGCGATCAGTTGGTAAGCGTGGATGGCGAGCTGTTCACCGCGAACCAGGGCGAGCTCGAAGAAGAGCTGCCCGCGTTCGACGGCCCGGACGGTACGGCAAAAGAGGTCGTCGCACGTTATAGCGATTTCAGGAAGTGGTTTGCGCCGTTGGGCGCAACGCCGGAGGAAGTCACGCTGTCGCCGCGTTATGCGTGGACGGTGAAGCTGTCGAACGGAATGCAGGTGGAGCTTGGGCGCGAACGCAATCAGGACACACTGCTCGATCGGAGCCGCCGCCTGACCGCGGCGTGGAACGCGGTGACGCAACGTTGGGGAAAGGATATCGAGTATGCAGACTTGCGCTATCCGAACGGTTTCGCGATTCGTGCCGCTGGCATGCGCTTCATCAGCGAACCCGACAAGGGCAAGAAGTAAACGGACATCACACGCAATGAGCACGCTATGAGTAAAGACTATAAAGATCTGCTGGTCGCCCTCGACATCGGGACGTCGAAGGTAGTGGCTATCGTCGCCGAGTTGAAGGGCGAGGGCCACTACGAGGTGATCGGCCTCGGCCAGAGCGAATCGAAGGGGCTCAAGAAGGGCGTGGTGGTGAACATCGAAGCCACCGTGCAGTCCATTCAGCGCGCGCTCGAGGAAGCCGAGCTGATGGCCGACTGCAAGATCACGAACGTCTTTACCGGGATCGCCGGCAGCCATATCCGCAGCTTCAATTCGAGCGGCATGGTGGCGATCAAGGAAAAGGAAGTCACGCAGACGGACGTCGCGCGCGTGATCGAGACGGCCAAGGCGATCAACATCCCGACCGATCAGCAGGTGCTGCACATCCTGACGCAGGAATTCATCATCGACGGTCAGGAAGATGTGCGCGAGCCGATCGGCATGAGCGGCATCCGCCTGGAAGTGAAGGTGCACATCGTGACCGGCGCGGTGAGTGCGGCGCAGAACATTGTGAAGTGCGTGCGCCGCTGCGGGCTCGAAGTGAACGATCTGATCCTGCAGCCGCTCGCTTCGTCGCTGGCGGTGCTGACGGAAGACGAAAAGGAACTCGGCGTGGTGCTGGTCGATATCGGTGGCGGCACGACCGATATCGCGATTTTCAGCGAAGGCGCGATTCGTCACACAGCGGTGATTCCGATCGCCGGCGACCAGATCACGAGCGACATCGCGATGGCTTTGCGTACGCCGACGCCGGACGCGGAAGACATCAAGGTCGACTACGGCATTGCGAAGCAAGCCTTGGCCGATCCGGACGAGATGATCGAAGTGCCGGGTCTCGGCGAGCGCGGTCCGCGCACGCTGTCGCGCCAGGCACTGGCAGCGGTGGTCGAGCCGCGGGTCGAAGAACTGTTTTCACTCGTGCAGCAGGTGGTGCGCGAGTCCGGTTATGAAGAACTGCTCAGCTCCGGCGTGGTGCTGACCGGCGGCGCGTCGATGATGCTCGGCATGGTCGAACTCGGCGAGGACATTTTCCTGAAGCCGGTGCGCATCGGCGTGCCGGAGTACGCGGGCGGTCTTGCGGACGTCGTGCGTAACCCGCGTTATTCGACGGCGATGGGTCTGCTCGTCGAAGGGCGCTCGCAACGGATGCGCGGCCGCAAGGTCGCGGTGCAGTCGGGGTCGATGGGCCAGGTCTTTACGCGAATGAAAGACTGGTTCCTCGGCAACTTCTAAAAGAATTCGCTTTTTGAACGGTTTTACGTAAATACGCGCTGGTGCCGGCGGCTGGCGCGCGACAGGAGGTTGCCCGATCTCCTGCCGAATAACGGCCGAAGTGGCTGCAATTTTTTATCTTGACGGAGGCAACATGGAATTCCAGATGCTGGAAACCGAAACGAACGGCACCATCATCAAGGTGATCGGAGTAGGTGGCGCTGGCGGCAATGCCGTTCAGCACATGATCAACAAAGGCGTGCAAGGCGTCGACTTCATCGTGATGAACACGGACGCGCAGGCTCTGTCGCGTTCGCGCGCTTCCGCGGTGATCCAGCTCGGCAACACGGGTCTGGGCGCCGGCGCCAAGCCGGAAATGGGCCGCGCCGCAGCAGAAGAAGCACGTGAGCGCATCGCCGACGCACTGCGCGGCGCACACATGGTGTTCATCACCGCCGGCATGGGTGGCGGCACGGGCACGGGCGCAGCACCGGTGGTCGCGCAGATCGCCAAGGAAATGGGTATCTTGACTGTTGGTGTAGTCAGCAAGCCGTTCGAATTCGAAGGCGGCAAGCGCATGCGTGTGGCAGAAGCTGGTTCGCAGCAACTGGAGGATCACGTCGACTCGCTGATCGTCGTTCTGAACGACAAGCTGTTCGAGGTGATGGGCGATGACGCCGAGATGGACAAGTGCTTCCAGTGCGCAGACGACGTTCTGAACAACGCAGTTGCCGGCATCGCGGAAATCATCAACGTCGACGGTCTGGTGAACGTCGACTTCGAAGACGTGAAGACGGTGATGGGCGAGCAGGGCAAGGCGATGATGGGCACGGCGACGGTTGCTGGCGTCGATCGCGCACGTCTGGCTGCCGAGCAGGCTGTGGCCAGCCCGCTGCTGGAAGGGGTGGATCTGTCGGGCGCGCGTGGCGTGCTGGTCAACATCACGTCGAGCCGTTCGCTGCGTCTGTCGGAAACGCGCGAAGTGATGAACACCATCAAGAGCTATGCTGCAGAAGACGCAACCGTGATCTTCGGTGCGGTGTACGACGATGCAATGGGCGACGCGCTGCGCGTGACGGTCGTGGCAACGGGTCTGGGCCGTGCGGCGAAGAAGCAGCAATCGGCACCGATGACGCTGCTGCGCACCGGCACGGACAATCAGCCGATCGGCGGGATGCAACACGCCGCTTACACGCCGTCGTCGTCGCATGCAAGCACGGCCGATTACGGCGCGCTGGATACGCCGGCTGTGTGGCGCACCTCGCGCGATACGGCGGCTTCGCACGTGCAGGCGCTGCAGGAAAAGGGCGTCGATACGTACGACATTCCGGCATTCCTGCGCAAGCAGGCGGACTGAGCGCACGAGCAGGCTTTCGTTGTCGCGCTGCGGCTTGTAGAAGTGCAGCGTTGGCGGACGAATGCACGAGCGTGGCGGGTGAACGGCGAAAAAGCCGCGTATCGTTTGATTCGCGGCAAGGACAAGTGCCCTCTTCGGAATCGCGAAGCGGACGGGGCAACTGTCGCCGGATGGCGGAGCCTGAATTGGGCAGACGCTGAATTCACTGCGACACGACGACGTGCGAGCGTGCTTCGCATCGATGCAAAGGACTGAGCATGATTCAAACAGGTGAGAAGCTACCCGACGCAACGCTCTTCGAGTTTGTCGAAGACGCGCGCGCGGGTTGCACGCTGGGGCCTAACAGCTTCGACGTGCGCGAGCAGACGGCGGGTAAGCGCGTGGTGATCTTCGGGTTGCCGGGCGCGTTCACGCCGACCTGTTCGGCCAAACATGTACCGGGTTACGTTGAGCATGCCGAGCAGTTGCGCGCTCTTGGCGTCGACGAGATCTGGTGCGTGTCCGTCAACGACGCGTTCGTAATGGGCGCGTGGGGACGCGATCAGCACGCCTCGGGCAAGGTGCGCATGATGGCGGATGGCAGTGCGCTTTTCACGCGAGCACTCGGTCTTGAGCAGGATTTGTCGGCGCGCGGCATGGGAATCCGTTCCCAGCGCTACGCAATGGTTGTCGACGACGGCGTGGTCAAGACGTTGAACGTCGAGGCTGCCGGCAAATTCGAAGTCAGCGGTGCAGAGAGTATCCTCGCTACGTTGAGCTAGTCGCGATTGCGTTTGAAGCCAATGCCCCGGGTCTGCGCGCTTATTGCGTTGTATCAGGGCAACGGCACATAAGACGCTTTTGTGACAGGCCGTTACGCGGGCCGATGACCGGAAACGCCTCCGTTCCGGACATCGGCCCGTCACGCTTTCCCTGACGGGCGCCCAAGGGGTAATGCAGAGAAACAGATTGATACGTTCCGTGAAACGACGTCCCTTAGGGTATTGGAGTATACTTCGCGCTATGGAATAAAAAGTCCCGATTGGGATTTTCAATCGAATAGAAGATCACCATGTTGAAGCAGCGCACTATCAAATCAATCGTCAAGACAGTCGGCATCGGCCTGCACTCCGGCCGCAAGGTTGACCTGACGCTCCGCCCGGCGGCGCCGGATACTGGCATCGTGTTTTCGCGCGTGGATTTGCCCACGCCGGTGGATATCCCTGCGTCGGCGATGGCGATTGGCGATACGCGTCTGGCTTCGGTGTTGCAGAAAGACGGCGCGCGCGTGTCGACCGTCGAGCATTTAATGTCCGCATGCGCGGGCCTCGGCATCGATAATCTTTATGTCGACGTGACCGCTGAAGAAATTCCGATCATGGACGGCAGTGCGGGTTCGTTCGTGTTTCTGATTCAGTCGGCGGGTATTGAAGAACAGAACGCGGCGAAGAAATTCATTAAGGTCACCAAGCCGGTCGAAATTCGCGACGGCGATAAATTCGCGCGTCTCGATCCGTATTTCGGTTTCAAGCTCAAATTCACCATCGATTTCCGTCACCCGGCTGTGGATAAAACCGGCCAGGCGCTGGAAGTGGATTTTGCCAATACATCGTATGTGCGGGAAATCGCCCGTGCGCGCACGTTCGGCTTTGCGCATGAAGTGGAAATGATGCGCGAACTCGGTTTGGCGCGTGGCGGCAGCATGGATAACGCCATCGTGCTGGACGAGTACCGCATTCTGAATAACGACGGGCTGCGTTACGACGACGAATTCGTGAAGCACAAGATGCTCGACGCGATCGGCGATCTGTACGTGATCGGCCATCCGTTGCTGGCTTCGTACACCGCGTACAAGTCGGGCCACGGCCTGAACAACGCGCTGCTGCGCGAGTTGTTGGCGCATGAGGATTCGTACGAGATCGTCACGTTCGAGGACACGCAGAAGGCGCCGCGCGGCTTTGCGTACGAAACGCAGACGGCGTTCGCGTAATTTGCTTAGCCGCTTCGGATGAAATTTCCGAAGCGAATGGATGAAAAATAAGCGGCCCTTGTGGGTCGCTTATTTTTTGCTCAGCGATTTCGCCGATGCCGCGCTGCCATTTTTGCCAAAGCTTCCTGCAACGGCGAGGGTGCGAGCGATTCGGAAAGCGCGTGCAGCGCGTCGGCGCCGACTGGCGTCATGCGCGCCTGCTTGACCGGCGGCGGCTCCTTCAAAGGCTGTGGCCGCACGCGAATCCGCAGTGAATTGACCGGCCAGCCGCGCTGCTGCAGATCCGACAGCAACCGCGGCTCGATCTGGCGCAGGCGGGCGGCCAGCGCGTTGTGCCCGGCAAACAGGGCCAGTACGCCTTCCTTGATGAAGCTGGGTTCTACGCTGGTTGCCAGATAATCCGGCAGCAGCTCGCGCAAATCCTTTTCCAGCGCCGCAATCTGCTCGACGCCCGCGCGCAGGGCCGCAAATGCGTCGGTGCGTTTCAGCACTTCGGCGACGGGCTGCGGGCGGCGCGCCTTGAACTGCTGGGGCGGCGGCCTTGAAAAGGACGGAAAACGGCTCATGTTTGACAGTGACGGCGTGTTTGCACCCGATGTGCGCTCACGCCGCGATTGTACCGTGCGGGATGCACGCGGATCTGCCTCAATGCGTATTGTCGGAGGTCGCTGCGGCGGGTTTTTCTGGCTTGCCGTCGTCGCGCCGCTGACACAGGCGCGGGCGGGGGCGCGTGCTAAAATGCCCGATTCGAATTCACTCTTGGACTAAGCCGCCGAGGCCTTTCCGACCCCGGAGCGCACGTGCATGAACTGCACGCCGCGAACCAGCCGAAGCCGCGACGCAGACACCGATCCGATGACCACCGGTTTTCTACAGAAGATTTTTGGCAGCCGCAACCAGCGGTTAGTCAAGCAATATCAAAAGACCGTCACGGCGATCAATGCGCTCGAGCCGCAGATCGAGCAATTGACGGACGACCAACTGCGCGCCAAAACGGGTGAATTCCGCCAGCGTGTCGCGAGTGGCGAGTCGCTCGACAAGCTCCTGCCGGAAGCCTTCGCGGTGTGCCGCGAGGCGAGCAAGCGGGTGCTCAAGATGCGCCACTTCGACGTGCAGCTGATCGGCGGCATGGTCCTGCATTACGGCAAGATCGGCGAAATGCGCACCGGTGAAGGCAAGACGCTCGTGGCCACGCTGCCGGTGTACCTGAACGCGCTGTCCGGCCGCGGCGTGCACGTCGTCACGGTGAACGACTACCTGGCCCAGCGCGACGCCGAATGGATGGCGCGTCTGTACAACTTCCTGGGCCTGTCGGTCGGCATCAATTTGTCGCAGATGGATCACGGCGCGAAGCAGGAAGCGTACGCCGCTGACATCACGTACGGTACCAACAACGAATTCGGCTTCGACTACCTGCGCGACAACATGGTCTATGAGACCGACGCGCGCGTGCAGCGAGCCCTGAATTTCGCGGTGGTCGACGAGGTCGACTCGATCCTGATCGACGAAGCCCGCACGCCGCTCATCATCTCCGGCCAGGCCGAAGATCACACCGAACTCTACGTGCGCATGAATGCGCTGCCGCCGCTGCTCGAACGCCAGATCGGCGAAGAGAAGGCGGACGGCACCGGCGTCGAAAAGCCGGGCGATTACACGCTGGACGAAAAAGGTCGTCAGGTCTTTCTGACGGAGTCGGGCCACGAAAAGGCCGAGCGTCTGCTCGCCGAATGGGGCCTGATCGGCGAGGGCGAAAGCCTGTACGCGCCGCAGAACATCACGCTGATGCACCACGTGTACGCCGCACTGCGCGCGCACACGCTGTTCTTCAAGGATCAGCATTACGTCGTGCAGAACGGCGAAGTCGTGATCGTCGACGAATTCACTGGCCGCTTGATGTCGGGCCGCCGCTGGTCGGACGGCTTGCACCAGGCGGTTGAGGCGAAGGAGCACGTCAAGATCCAGAGCGAGAACCAGACACTCGCGTCGATCACGTTCCAGAACTACTTCCGTATGTACGCGAAGCTGTCCGGCATGACCGGTACGGCCGATACCGAAGCGTACGAATTCAACGAGATTTACGGTCTCGAAACGGTCGTGATCCCGACCAACCGTCCGCCGAAGCGGATCGACAAGCAGGATCAGATCTACAAGACCGCCAAGGAGCGCTATGACGCGGTGATCCGCGACATCCGCGATTGTCACGAACGCGGTCAGCCGGTGCTCGTCGGTACGACGTCGATCGAGAACTCGGAACTGCTGTCGCATCTGCTGAAGCAGGCCGGCTTGCCGCACGAAGTGCTGAACGCCAAGCAGCACGCGCGTGAAGCAGAGATTGTCGCCGAAGCGGGCCGTCCGAAGCGTGTCACGATCGCCACCAACATGGCCGGTCGCGGCACCGACATCGTGCTCGGCGGCAACGCCGAAAAGCAGGCGTCGTTCATCGAGCTGGATGAAACACTTTCCGATGCTGAAAAGCAGACGCGTATCCAGAAGCTGCACGACGAATGGCAGGCGCTGCACGACCAGGTGAAGGCCGCGGGCGGCCTGCACATCATCGGCACTGAACGTCACGAATCGCGCCGGATCGACAACCAGTTGCGCGGCCGTGCCGGCCGTCAGGGTGACCCGGGCTCGTCGCGCTTCTATCTGTCGCTGGAAGATCCGCTGCTGCGTATTTTCGCGGGCGATCGCGTGCGCGCGATCATGGACCGCCTGAAGATGCCGGAAGGCGAGGCGATCGAGGCGGGCATCGTGTCGCGTTCGATCGAATCGGCGCAGCGCAAGGTTGAAGCGCGAAACTTCGACGTTCGCAAGCAATTGCTTGAATACGACGATGTGTCGAACGATCAGCGGAAGGTGATCTATCAGCAGCGCAATGAATTGCTCGAAGCGAACGACATCACCGAAACCATTGGCGCCATGCGTCATGGCGTGATCGCCGATATCGTTCACCAATTCGTGCCGGCCGGCAGCATCGAGGAGCAGTGGGAAGTGCCCGAGCTGGAAGAAGTGCTGCGCAACGAATGGCAGCTCGACCTCGCGATCCAGGAAATGATCAACGAGTCGAACTCGATCAGCGCGGACGAGATTCTCGAAGCGGTCGAAGCCGCTGCGGACGAATCGTATGAATCGAAGGTCGAACAGGTCGGCCGCGAATCATTCAGCGCGTTCGAACGTTCGATCATGCTGCAAACGCTGGATCGTAGCTGGCGTGAGCATCTGGCTGCGCTCGATCACCTGCGCCAGGGCATCCATCTGCGCGGTTATGCGCAGAAGAATCCGAAGCAGGAATACAAGCGGGAGGCGTTCGAACTGTTCGCCGCGATGCTCGACGCCGTGAAGCTCGAAGTTACCCGGGTGGTGATGAACGTGCAGATCCAGTCGCCGGAACAGCTGGAACAGGCCGCCGAGCAGTACGAAGAGCAGGGTAGCCACCTCGAAAACGTCGAATTCCGTCACGCCGAATTCGCCGAGGCAGCAGCGGCAGCGCCTGCCGCCGCGGAGGCGGCTACCGCCGCGATGATCGGCGACGCGATGAGCCACGGCTCGTCTCACGCCGTCGCGTCGGACGTGAGCGCGGATAGCGTGCCGAAGGTGGGCCGCAACGACCCGTGCCCGTGCGGTAGCGGCAAGAAGTACAAGCAGTGTCACGGTAGGATCGCATAATGGCGAAAGCGGCGCGCTTTAAGCGCGCCGCTTCGTTTTACCCAGTGCTTTGCTGGTGATTTCGCGGTGGTTCGGCAACGCGCTCGAGCCATCAGTTTCCGTTTCCATCGATGCCGGCGCCTGCCGGCATTTTCTTCGACAGGTCGCGACCATGGCTGTCAATTTCCCTTCGATCGATCCCGCTCAACTTCACCCTGTCGCCGGCGTCACGCTCGGCTGGGCGGAGGCGAATATCCGCAAACCGAACCGCAAGGACGTGCTGGTCATCTCCGTGGGCGTTGGCGCGACAGTAGGCGGCGTGTTCACGCAGAATCGCTTTTGTGCCGCGCCCGTCACCGTGTGCCGCGAGAATCTGGAGCGCGTACGGCAGGGCGGCAAGCCGATTCGCGCGCTGGTGATCAACACCGGCAACGCGAACGCGGGCACGGGCGAGCCTGGCCTCGTCGCTGCACGCGAAACCTGCGCCGAACTCGCGCGTCTCGCGGACATCACGCCGGAGCAGGTTTTGCCGTTTTCGACGGGCGTGATTCTGGAACCGTTGCCGGTCGATCGTCTGAAGGCGGGACTGCCCGCTGCGCTGGCAAACCGCAAGGAAGCCAACTGGTACGACGCCGCCCAGGCGATCATGACCACGGACACGCTGCCGAAAGCCGTCTCGCGCCAGGTTACGGTCGAGGGGCACACGGTCACGCTCACCGGCATCAGCAAGGGCGCCGGCATGATCAAGCCGAACATGGCGACCATGCTCGGTTTCCTCGCGTTCGACGCTGCTGTCGCGCAGCCGGTGCTCGATGCACTGGTCAAGCACGTGGCGGACCGCTCGTTCAACTGCATTACGATCGACGGAGATACATCGACCAACGATTCTTTCATCCTGATCGCTTCGGGCAAATCGAGCCTGCCGGCGATCACGTCCACCGATTCGCCCGCTTATGCAGCGCTGCGCGACGCGGTGACCGAAGTCGCCCAGACCCTCGCGCAACTGATCGTGCGCGACGGCGAAGGCGCGACCAAATTCATGACCGTGCATGTGGAAGGCGGCTCGAGCGTCGGCGAATGCCGCCAGATCGCTTATGCGATTGGGCACTCACCGCTCGTGAAGACGGCTTTCTATGCATCGGATCCGAATCTCGGCCGCATTCTCGCGGCCATCGGCTATGCCGGCGTGGACGATCTCGACGTCGGCAAGATCGATCTGTATCTGGACGACGTGCTGGTCGCCACTGCCGGCGGCCGCAATCCGGCCTACCGCGAGGAAGATGGCCAGCGCGTCATGAAGAAGAGCGAGATCGGCATTCGCGTCGTACTCGGCCGCGGCAATGCGCAAGCCACGATCTGGACTTGCGATCTGTCGCACGACTACGTGAGCATCAACGCCGACTATCGTTCGTAACCAGGTTCATTACGCGGCGCTTTGGCCGCTTATCTCTCAGCCATGGACAAACTCGAACAGTTTCTGACCCGGGCCGAAGCCGTGCTCGTTCGCCTTGAAGCGATGCTTCCGCCTGCCCAACCCGAGATCGACTGGTCGGCGGCGGTCGCCTTTCGCTGGCGCAAACGCCAGGGGCGCGGATATTTGCAGCCGGTTCCGGCCATCTCGTCGATTACGCTCGACGATCTGCAAAACATCGATCGCCAGAAGGGGTTGATTGAGCAGAACACGCGTCAGTTCGTGCACAAGCAGCCGGCTAACAACGTGCTGCTGACGGGCGCGCGCGGCACGGGCAAGTCGTCGCTAATCAAGGCCTGCCTGAACGCCTATGCGAATGACGGGCTGCGCCTGATCGAAGTGGATAAAGACGATTTGCACGATCTGGGCGACATCGTCGATCTGATCGCGCAACGACCGGAGCGCTTCGTGGTGTTCTGCGACGACCTGTCGTTCGAAGACGGCGAGTCGGGCTACAAGGCGCTGAAGGTCGCGCTCGACGGCTCGATCGCCGCACAGTCGGACAACGTGCTGATCTACGCAACGTCGAACCGCCGCCATCTGTTGCCCGAGTACATGAGCGACAACGAGACGTACAAGCACACGTCCGACGGCGAGATTCATCCAGGCGAACTGGTCGAAGAAAAGATATCGTTGTCCGAGCGCTTCGGGTTGTGGGTTAGCTTCTATCCGTTCAAGCAGGACGACTATCTGTCGATCATCGGCCACTGGCTGCGCCATTTTGGCTGCGACGACGCGGAAGTCGAGGCGGCGCGCGGCGATGCGCTGGTTTGGGCGCTGGAGCGCGGGTCCCGCTCGGGGCGCGTCGCGTGGCAATTCGCGCGCGACTGGTCTGGCCGGAAGACCTCGGCATGAGCGACGCGCAGAAGAACGCGGCTGGCCGCACGGTGACCGAGGTGGCCGTGGGCGTGCTGGTTCAGTCCGATGGACACTATCTGCTGGCGCAGCGGCCGGCCGGCAAGCCGTATGAAGGCTACTGGGAGTTTCCGGGTGGCAAGCTGGAGGCGGGCGAATCGGTCGAGGCCGCGCTAGCCCGTGAGTTGCACGAGGAGCTGGGGATCGACGTCAAGGCGAGTCATCTTTGGCGCACGCTCGAGCACGACTACCCGCACGCCTATGTGCGACTGTTTTTTTGCAAAGTGACAGAGTGGACCGGCGAGCCGCACGGCCGCGAAGGCCAGGCATTTGTCTGGCAGACACTCCCGGCGACGGTTTCACCGTTGTTGCCGGCGGCGATCCCCGTACTGGAATGGCTCGCGGCTGAGAAGAACCAGGAAGATGGTGCGTAGTGACGGGCGGCGCCGCGTGAGCGGCGCCGCCCGGAAGACTGCAGCACTGCTGCATGCCTGCGCTGTTTAATGCGGGTTGTAGTCCCCACCCGGTGATTCATCTGACGGCGCTTCTTCATCCGTGCCGCCTATCTTGTACTTCTCAGCGGCCCAGGCGCCGAGATCGATCTGCTTGCAGCGATCGGAGCAGAACGGACGGAAGCGGTTTTCAGGGGTCCAGCGGACGTCCTTTCCGCAAGTGGGGCATTTGACGACGGTAGGCATACGGTCAGGCAGGCGATCGGAAACGGAACAAGTAACGAATATAGGGGCATTTTTCGCCGCTTTAAAGGCGTGGCCCCACGGTTCGGTTCTAAAGGGCGGATCTTACAGGCTGCACAGCGTAAGCTGGAAGGGCACGTCGACATCTACCGCGCGCGGACGCAAATCGCCGTCCTGCACCGTGAAGCGTACCCAAAGCATGTACTTGTTAGCGCTGGCCTCAGGAATCACCCGCAATTCAGGTGCCACCCGTACCTGCATCAGCTGGTATGAACGGCCCGACAGCATCTGCTGATAGCTGCCCTGCATAGCCATGACCTTGGACGCCTGACCGGATTCGCGCGCGAGACGCAGAACGATGGTTGCCGCATCGCGCAAGGGCAACAACGGCGTGACCCATTTGGCGATGTCCTGCCGGCGCTGATCGGGATGAATCTGCTGCCACGCGTAGTACGAAGGCAAATCGAACTTGCAGGTACCACCCGGAATGATCGCGCGGCTGCGGATGCTGGCGAGCCATTCGTTGTCTGCCAGATGCTGGCCGGTTTTGCCTTGCATCTGTGAAAGCCCCGACAAAGTCTGCTCGATCTCTCCCAGCACTGCCTCCAGCGCGTTCTGCTCGATACCCGGATTGCCCCGGAACGGCGCCAAGGTTTGCCGCTGGCGCTCAAGTTCCTTCATCAGATCGGACTTCAGATCCGCGCGACCCGCCACCTCTGAGATTTCGAACAACGTTGTCAGTGCGACGTGGTGTTCCCGGGCGTCTTCCTGAGTCAGAAAGAAGGTGAAGCGCTCGAACAGATCTTCGAGGCGCAATAGCGTCCGGATTCGCTCGTTGAAGGGATACTCGTAAAGGATCAAGCGGGCTCGCCTCGGGCGTGGTCGGTGACAGGAATGCAGAACATTCTAATGCCGTGAGACTACCCTAGCAATCACGCACTTTTTCAGCGCGCTTTCGCAATTTTTTTCGCGTGTTTCGAGTGGTTTTCGGAGTGCTTCGGCTCGCGTGCCGCGGCAAAGTTCAACAAAACTGTGTGCTCGGCATACCACGGCCTGCGCACGCTTATGCCGCCGCCAGTGCCAGATAGACGCGATGCTGTGCGTCGACTTGCGCCTTGAGCGCATCCAGCGGTGCGTTGTCGTTGTCGATGATGTCGTCGGCTGCGGCGAGGCGCGCTTCGCGCGTTGCCTGGCGGGCGATGATCGCCAGAACCTGTTCGCGGCTGAACCCGTTGCGGCTCATCACGCGCGCGATTTGCGTCTCGACGCTGCAATCGACCGTCAGCACGCGGTTCACGCGCGTTTTCCAGTTGCCCGACTCCACCAGCAGAGGTACGACCACGATCACGTACGGCCCTTGCGCCTCACGCTGTTCGCGTTCGGTCTCTGCACGAATCAACGGATGCGTGATGCCTTCGAGGCGTTTGCGCGCACCTTCGTCGCTGAACACCAGCGTGCGCATGCGGGCGCGGTCGAGCGAGCCATCCGCGGCAACGAACGAATCGCCGAACTCCGCGGCGATCTGGGGCATTGCGATGCCATGCGGCGCCGTAATGCGGTGCGCGATCAGGTCGGTGTCGACAAGCGGTACGCCGTGCGCAGCGAACAGGTCGGCCACAGTGGACTTACCACTGCCGATGCCGCCGGTCAGTCCCACAACAAACATGCTTCAGCCTCCCAAGGCCAGATAAAACGGTGTGCCGAGAAATAGCGTAACAGCACCGCCCGCTGCGAGAAATGGCCCGAACGGCAGCGGCTCTTCAAAGCGCATGCGACCGCGCCATGTCGCCGCGAGGCCGACCACTGCACCGGTTACCGCCGCGATCAGGATGATCTGCGGAAGCGCCGCCCAGCCAAGCCATGCGCCGAGCGCAGCCAGCAGTTTGAAGTCACCATAACCCATCCCTTCAATGCCGCGCACGAGCCGGAACAGCCAATGCACGGCCCACAGCACCAGATAGCCGAAGATCGCGCCCAGCACGGCATCGTGCAGGCTCGCGAACATGCCGTTGAAATTCACGATCAGGCCGGCCCACAGGAGCGGCAGCGTCATCGAGTCCGGCAGCAGATGCGTGTCGATGTCGATCGCGCTCATTGCCAGCAGCGCGGCGCATAGTCCGAAGGCGGCGAGTGCCGTGCCGGTCGGCCCATACAGTGCGAGCGCCCCTGCCGCGCAGGCTGCGGTGGCGATTTCGAGCAGCGGGTAGCGCAGGCTGATGCGAGTTTTGCACGCGGAGCAGCGTCCGCGTAACAGCAGGTAGCTCAGCACCGGCAGGTTTTCCCATGCGCTGAGCACGTGGCCGCAGTGCGGGCATGCGCTGCGTGGCACCCACAGGTTGTAGCGGGCGGGCAGGCCGTCGTTTTCAAGCGGTTGTTCGGTGGCCTCGCTGACCTCTTCGCGCCACGCGCGCTCCAGCATGATCGGCACGCGATGCACCACCACGTTCAGGAAGCTGCCGATCACAAGGCCGAATACGATTGCGAATGCAATTTGCAGGCCTTCGGGCAAGCTACCGAACGCGAGTTCGAGACCCGTTGCGAAGTGGCCGGACAGCAGACCCGAAAACAGGCTGGAAGAGGTATCTGACACGAGCGGAATGGTGGCCTGCATATAAAAAGGGTGGGATTCGGCTGCGATGCTACACCACGTTGCCGAGTTGAATAATGGGAAGATACATCGCGATCACGAGGCCACCGACCAGCGTACCCAGCACGATGATGACAAGGGGCTCGCACAGACCCGAAAGCGTGCCGATCTTTTCGTCTACCTGACGATCGGCGAGCGACGCCACATCGATCAGCATGGTGTCGAGCGCTCCGGACTCCTCGGCAACCGCGACCGGTTGCACAACCTCAGGTGGAAAGCAGTGTGCTGCGCGCATTGCCGCGGCAAGCCGCTCGCCGCGCCGCAACCGCGCGGCAATCTCCACCGTAGCACGGTCGAAGAAAGCGTTGCCGGTGGCGTGAGTGAGTGAATCGAACGCGTCCGCGAGGGGTGTGCCGGCTGAGAGCAAAGTGCCCAGCGCGCGACTCCAGCGCGCCGCGCACAAGGTGCGAAGCAATGGACCGGCGATCGGGATTGTCAGCGATGTGCGTGCGAACCGGATGCGCGCCGCTTCGGAACGTCTTAACAGAAATGTCACAGCCGAACCTGCTGCGAATGTCACAGCGACCAGAGGAATGCTCCAACGCGCAGCACCTGCGGACAAAGCCAGCACGAACTGTGTTGGTGCGGGCAGCTTCGCCCCGAAGCCATCGAAGATCTGCTTGAAGGTGGGGACAACCCAGATCAGCAGCGCCGCGGTAATCGCTATGGCGAGTAACAGGATGGCCACCGGATAGGTCAGCGCCGCGCGCACCTTGGCCCGCTGCGCGGCGGCGCGTTCGCGGTCGTCGGCGAGCCGGGCAAGGATCGTTGCCAATGCGCCGGCCGCTTCGCCGACCTCGACGAGCTGGCAGTACAACGCATTGAACTGCGCCGGATGCCGCTGCAATGCCGCTGAGAACCGCAGGCCGCTGGTGATATCGCGCGCCAGCGCACCGACGATTCGGGGCATGCCTTGCCGGGGCGAACCTTGCGCTTGCGCCAACAGTTCCAGCGAGGGGGCGAGGGGCAAACCGGCGCGCAACAGGCTGGCAAGCTGACGGGTGAATATCGTCACGTCGTTGGCGCGAGTTTTGGGGCGTGGTGCCGGCCCGCGGGCCGCCAGTTCGACGATGAACAGATTGTCGCGCTTGAGCATCGCTCGCGCGGCGCTGGCATCTGGCGCCACGAGCGCGCCACTTTGTTGCATGCCGTTGACGTCGACACCGCGCCATCTGAAGCGCAAATCGGCGGCTGGCTGAGTAGGCGCGGCTGTGCTCATGCGACCTCGGTGGCGGCCAGCGCTTCAGAAAGGCTCGTCGTGCCGTCGCGCACACGCGCCAAGGCCGCGTCGCGCAAGGTAGCGACGTGCTCAGCTTGTGCGAGCCGAGCCAACTCCAGGGTGCCCGCGCGTGCCACGATCAGCTCGCGCATCGCATCCGAGACAGGCATCACTTGGTGAACCCCGACGCGGCCGCGGTAGCCGATACCGTGGCAAGCGGCGCATCCGGCGGCGCCGAATGGTTGCCAGCCGTCGAGGTGATCGTCGGCGAAGCCCGCTGCTCGCAGCGCCGCCGCCGATTGCGGCGCGGGTGCGCGGCACGCCACGCACAGCCGCCGCACCAGCCGCTGGGCCGTCACCATCTTTAGTGCGGCGGCCAGGTTGTAAGGCTCGACGCCGATGTCGATCAGACGCGCGACGGCAGCCGGCGCGTCGTTCGTATGCAAGGTGGACAGGACGAGGTGGCCGGTCTGCGCCGCCTTTACGGCGACGTCGGCGGTTTCGTCGTCGCGGATTTCGCCAACCATGATCACATCGGGATCCTGACGGAGGAACGCGCGCAGCGCCAGCGCGAATGTGAGGCCGGCCTTTTCGCGCACACTCACCTGGTTGATCCCTGCCAATTGAATTTCCGCCGGATCTTCTACCGAGCACAGATTGCGTGCCTCGTCGTTGAGCATATGCAGGAAGCAGTACAACGACAGCGTCTTGCCGCTGCCGGTGGGCCCGGTGACGAGCACGAGGCCGTGCGGCGCGCGAATCGCCGCATCGACTGCTGCACGTTGCTGTGGATCGAGGCCCAATGAGTCGAGCGAAAGATCCGTGGGCAACGCGTCGAGTCTGCGCAGCACCAGCTTTTCTCCGAACAAGGTAGGCAGCGAGTTGACGCGGTAGTCTTCGACGCGCCCTGGCGAGGTGGCAATACGCAGCCGGCCGTCCTGCGGTACGCGCCGCTCGGCGATGTCCATGCGCGCCAGTACTTTTACCCGCGTGATGAATGCGTCGCGCAGATGCGCAGGGGGCTGGGGGATTTCGTGCAGCACGCCGTCGATGCGCAAACGCATGCGCCAGCCACGCTCGGCCGGTTCGATGTGCAGGTCCGATGCATTGCGACGGGTTGCCTCCTGCAACGTATCGGTTAGCAGGCGTACCGCAGGCGCGCTGTCGGAATCGGTGGGGCCGGGCTCAAGCCTCGTGCCGACAGCGGCGTTGGCCGTAAAGCCGTTGGCCTTGGGTTTGAGTGAACCTTCGCTATCGACGGCAATAGGCCGCAACGATGCCGAGTGTTGAAAAGAATCTTGCATGAGAGACCGGTGACGAGCCGCCTGTAGAACACGACGACCCCATCATCCGGTAAGGCCGCGGGCGCCACCATTCAGCCAATCGGCTAATGGTGCGCACCGCGTCCATGTGCAATGCTGCGGTGTGCTGTACTTAGCCGCGCACAGTCTTGATGGCTTTCGCACTCGCGCGAACAGGTGGTTTGAACAGCTTGACGGTGCGAATCGCCTGGTCGTCGCTGCGCATTACCTCGAGTTTCACCTCGCCGATCTGAACGCACACGTCGCCATCGGGAATGTCTTCGAGTATTTCGAGAATCAGTCCGTTGAGCGTTTTTGGTCCGTCGGTTGGCAGCGTGAGATGCAGCCAGCGGTTCAGTTCGCGCAGGGGCATGCTGCCGGCAACGATACATTCGCCGTTCTCGTTCCAGCCGCCGCGCGAATTGGCGCTACGCGGAATCGAGGTCGTGAATTCACCGATCAGTTCTTCGATGATGTCTTCCGGCGTGACCAGCCCCTGCAACTCGCCGTATTCGTTCACGACCAGCGCCGTGCGGTGACGGCTCTCCTGGAAGTACTGCAGTTGCTGGAATACCGGTGTACCGGACGGCACGAAATACGGTTCGGCCAGCAACTCGCGCAGCGTCTCGCGCTCCAGTTCCTGGTTGTGCAAGGCGGCCAGTGTTTTTCTCACGTGCAGCACGCCAAGCACACGGTCGATGTCGCCCTGATAAACGATCAGCTTGTTGTGGTAACAGGTTTCCAGCTGGTGCAGGATCTGTTCGAACGGTGCGTCGAAGTCGAGCGCCTCGATACGGCGGCGCGGGATCATCACGTCGTCGACGGAGATGTTCTCGAGATCGAACAGGTTCAACAGAATGCTGCGGTGCTTGGTCGGCATGAAGCTGCCCGATTCGAGCACGATGGTGCGCAGTTCTTCGGTGGAAAGCCGTTGGTCGTGCGCGCCTTTGGTGTTGATATGCAGGACGCGCAAGATCGTGTTCGCGAACAGATTGACGAACCAGACGAGCGGTTTGCCGATGCGCATCATCGGTGCGATCAGCAGGCTGGCCGGCAGCGCGATCTTCTCGGGGAACGTAGCGCCGACGATTTTCGGCGTGATTTCCGCGAACACGATAATCAGAAACGCGACGATGCCGGTCGCGATCGACAGCACCACGTTGTTACGGCCGAACGTATGCAGCGCGATCGAGGTGGTGAGCACCGGGATGATGGTGTTGAACAGATTGTTGCCGATCAGGACCACGCTCAACAGCTGGTCCGTGTGCGCCAGCAGACCCTGAGTGGTTTTCGCGCCGAGCGCATTCTTGTTGGCAAGGTGTTTCAGGCGATGGCGGTTGATCGCCATCATCGCCGTTTCGGAAATCGAAAAGAAGCTGGAGCAGATAAGCAGCAGAAAGACGGCGCCGATCTGCGCCCATAAGGGAAGTTGTTCCACGCGTTGTGAAGGGTAGGGAAGGGATGGAGAGAATATAGCAGAGGGGGCCGGGCGAACCGACCGGGCGGAGGGGGCGGCAATGCACAGGAGCCTATCGGCCACAAACGGAAGGCATCGATCGGTCGCTAGAAATTGCGACTCAAAAACAAAAAACCGCCAAGCAAGCTGGGCGGTTTTTCGGGCCTTGAACTAACAAGGCAAATCTGGTCGGGGTGAGAGGATTCGAACCTCCGGCCTCTACGTCCCGAACGTAGCGCTCTACCAGGCTAAGCTACACCCCGATCTGTACTGCTGGACTCTTACGGTGTTTCAGTCTCGTTCAAGACTGTCTTGCCGTCGAGTAAGAACATAATTCTAGCAGGCTATCTTTGAAAATGGAATCGGGAAACGAAGAAATTGCTGCAGCTGCGGCAAGCGCTTCCTGCTTCGCGCACTCCAGCGTGTGGTCGAGCGCGCCGGAACGTGTGATTGCTTCAAAAATGGTGTCGAAACGGGCCGTGCCGCCTTGCTCGATGGCTTCGCGCGCGAGTGCCGACTGTTCAGGTGTGCCGCGTTCGATCAGATAAATCAGTGGGAGTGTTGGTTTGCCTTCGCGCAGATCGTCGCCGGCGTTCTTGCCCATTGACTCGGCCGTGCCCGTGTAATCGAGCCAGTCGTCCATGATCTGGAACGCCGTGCCGATGCGGCGGCCGAATTCTGCCGCCGCGGCTTCAGTTTTTGCGTCCGAACCGGCCAGCACCGCGCCAAGCTGGGCGGCGGCTTCGAACAGCTTGGCAGTCTTGTAGCGGATCACCTGCATGTAGCGCGCTTCGTCGACGTCGGCGTCATGCATGTTCAGCAGTTGCAGCACTTCCCCTTCGGAAATGATGTTGGTCGCCTCCGACAGGATTTCCATCACCCGCATCTTGCCCACGCCGACCATCATCTGGAACGAGCGCGAGTACAGGAAGTCACCAACCAGCACGCTCGCGGCGTTGCCGAACAGCGCATTGGCGGTCTGGCGGCCGCGCCGGAGATCGGATTCGTCGACCACGTCGTCGTGCAGCAGCGTTGCCGTGTGGATGAATTCGACCACTGCGGCCAGTTCGTGCCGATGCCCGGTGGTCTCGCCCAATGCGCCCGCCACCAGAAGTAGCAGGGCGGGCCGCAGCCGTTTGCCCCCGGCACTGATGATGTACTCGGAGATCTGATTGATCAGCATCACGTCGGACGCCAGACGGTGCCGTATGACGCGATTGACCTGCTGCATGTCTTCGGCAATCGGAGCGAGCAGGCTGGCGGCGTTGGAGGAGGGGGTGGCAGTCGACGACATGATGGCTGAATTGGGTAGTGCCGCGAATTATAAGGCGAATCGCGGCAGTTCCGGGTCGCACGCTGCGGCTCGGCACGACGCAGACCGCGGATGGGCCGCTGCCGGGGCTGCCCGGCACGGCGCCGGGCGTTGCGCGCGGTGGCTCTCAATGAGTTTTGACCGAGCAGCTAACTCTATGTATAATCACGGGTTTCCGCGCGCGGTGCGTGGGAAAAATGAACACAGAGTGAGGTTCTCAATGTACGCGGTCATAAAAACCGGTGGCAAGCAGTATAAAGTTGCCGTCGGCGAAAAACTTAAAGTAGAACAGATACCGGCAGACATTGACGCTGAAATCACGCTCGACCAGGTTCTCGCAGTGGGCGAAGGCGAATCGATTAAGTTCGGTACGCCGCTGGTCAGTGGGGCTTCCGTCAAGGCTACCGTCGTGTCGCAAGGTCGTCACGCAAAAGTGACCATCTTCAAGATGCGTCGCCGGAAGCACTACCAGAAGCATGGCGGCCACCGCCAGAACTATACCGAACTGCGCATCGACGCGATCAACGCGTAAGCGCAACGGTTAAGGAGCAAATCAAATGGCACACAAAAAGGCAGGCGGATCATCCCGCAACGGCCGCGACTCTGAATCGAAGCGTCTCGGCGTCAAGGTTTACGGCGGTCAGGCCATCAACGCTGGCGGCATCATCGTTCGCCAACGTGGCACGCGCATGCACCCGGGCGAAAACGTCGGTATCGGCAAGGATCACACCTTGTTCGCGCTGACGGACGGCCACGTCAATTTCTCGACGAAGGGCGCAGCGAAGAAGCACATGGTCAACGTCGTCCCGGCAGCAGTCTGAGTTTACTCAGGCACGGGCTTCAGGACCGGAAAAGGGCCCCGCGAAGTTCGCGGGGCTTTTTTTATTGCAGCGCTTTTTGTCCGAAGAATTAGCGGATTGCTTGGCCCTGTCGGCGCGGTTAGCCGATCGGCCGATTGCCCACCGCACGGCGGGCGCGGCAAAATAGCATCATCTGAAAGCATCAACCCAGCAGCACCATCTAGCAGCACACCACGGGACGGAGTTACGCATGAAGTTCATTGACGAAGCGAGGATTGAAGTCATCGCCGGCGACGGAGGGGATGGCAGCGCGTCGATGCGCCGCGAGAAATTCGTTCCGTTCGGCGGCCCGGATGGCGGCGACGGCGGCCGGGGCGGCAGCGTGATCGCGGTCGCAGATCGCAACATCAACACGCTGATCGACTACCGCTACGCGAAAAAACATTTGGCGCGCAACGGCGAAAACGGCCGTGGCGCGGACTGCTACGGCAAGGGCGGCGACGATATCACGCTGCGCATGCCGGTCGGCACGACCATCACCGATATGGAAACCGGCGAGCTGATCGCCGACCTGACCGAGCACAACCAGAGCGTGCAGATCGCGCAAGGTGGCGCGGGCGGTCTCGGTAACCTGCATTTCAAATCCAGTACGAACCGCGCGCCGCGCCAGAAAACCGACGGCAAGCCCGGCGAGCGCCGCATGGTGCGCCTCGAGCTGAAGGTGCTGGCCGACGTCGGTCTGCTCGGCATGCCGAACGCCGGCAAGTCGACCTTCATCGCGTCGGTGTCGAACGCGCGGCCGAAGATCGCGGATTACCCGTTCACCACGCTCGCGCCGAATCTCGGCGTGGTGCGTGTCGGGCCGAGCCGCAGCTTCGTGATTGCCGACATTCCCGGCCTGATCGAAGGCGCGGCGGAAGGTGCCGGTCTCGGCCACCAGTTCCTGCGCCACCTGCAGCGTACGGGCCTGCTGCTGCATATCGTCGACCTTGCACCGTTTGACGAGTCGGTCGATCCGGTTGCGGAAGCCAAGGCGATCGTCAACGAACTGCGCAAGTACGACGAGCTGCTGTATGAGAAACCCCGCTGGCTCGTGCTGAACAAGCTCGACATGGTGCCGGAAGACGAGCGTGAAGCGCGCGTGTCGGCGTTCCTCGAAGGCTTCGGTTGGGATGGGCCCGTGTTCGAAATCTCGGCGCTGACCGGCCAGGGCTGCGAAAGTCTTTGCTACGCGATATATGACCACATCGCCGCGCATTCAGACGCGCAGCGCGCGGCCGAAGCAGAAGATCTTGCCGCCGACGTGCGTTTCCGCGAGAAGCCAGAAACGCCGGCCGCCGCTCCGGATGACTCCGGCGTCGATCCGCAGTCGTAACAAAACCTGAGCAAGTCTGAGCGCCGGCGCCTGCAAGGGCGGCCGGCACATGCATCACGCGTCATCCCGGGAGACCGCGCACAATGCGTTCAGTCATCGCAGATTCACGGCGATTGGTAGTGAAAGTCGGCTCGAGCCTCGTCACCAATGACGGGCGCGGCCTCGATCATGCTGCAATCGGCCGCTGGGCCGCTCAGATTGCCGCACTGCGTGCGCAAGGCAAGGAAGTGGTGCTGGTCAGTTCGGGCGCCATTGCCGAAGGCATGCAGCGGCTCGGCTGGACCAAGCGGCCACGCGAAATCGACGAATTGCAGGCGGCTGCGGCGGTCGGTCAAATGGGCCTCGCGCAAGTCTACGAAAGCCGCTTTGCCGAGCATTCGATCCAGACCGCGCAAATTCTGCTGACCCACGCTGATCTGGCCGACCGCGAACGCTATCTGAACGCCCGGTCCACGTTACTGACGTTGCTGCGTCTGGGCGTTGTGCCGATCATCAACGAGAACGACACCGTCGTTACCGACGAAATCAAGTTCGGCGACAACGACACCTTAGGTGCGTTGGTCGCGAATCTGATCGAAGGCGATGCGCTCGTCATCCTCACCGATCAGCAAGGGCTTTTTACCGCCGACCCACGCAAGGATCCGCGCGCCACGCTCGTTCAGCAAGCCGATGCCGGTGCGCCGGAGCTCGAAGCAATGGCGGGCGGCGCGGGTTCGAGCCTGGGTCGCGGCGGCATGCTGACCAAGATTCTTGCCGCCAAACGCGCGGCGCACAGCGGCGCCAATACGGTGATCGCGAGCGGTCGCGAAGCTGACGTGTTGTCACGGCTGGCTTCGGGCGAGGCGATTGGCACGCAGTTGATCGCGCGCACCGCACGCATGGCAGCGCGCAAGCAATGGATGGCCGATCACTTGCAAGTGCGCGGCCACGTAGTGATCGACGACGGTGCGGTCGAAAAGCTGATCGAAGGCGGCAAGAGCTTGCTGCCGATCGGCATCGTCGGCGTGCAGGGCGCGTTTGCGCGTGGCGAGGTGATAGCTTGTTTGAGCGCGGCCGGACGTGAAGTCGCGCGTGGCCTGACCAACTACAGCAGTACGGAAACCAAGCTGATCCAGCGGCGTCCGAGTGGTGAGATTGAATCGGTGCTCGGCTATATGCTGGAGCCCGAGGTTATCCACCGCGACAATCTTGTGCTGGTCTGAGCCCCGGCAAGACCCCGACCGAACGACAGACAAAAAAGCCGTTCCAGCGTGAGCTGGAACGGCTTTTTTACGTCAGCGGCGGCTTCCGGAGAAATTGGAAACCATGCGCGAAAACGGTTTTAATGAATCAGCGAGGTCTGCGTGCGTTTGTAGCGGATGTTCTCGACAATCTGCTTTGCGGTGCCCGTGGGCATCTTGTTCGCGCAGAAGTAATCCTGATACAGCGTTGCCTGATAGGCATTCAGCGCCCCATTCTCGATGCGCCTGAAGTCGTTGGCGACGGTTTCATCCCAGCCGTCGTGATCGGCGTTCAGCCCTGCATATTGCCGCCATTCATAGGTGTCGCAGCGAATCCCTTCGTAGTTCACGTTGCGCGCGCCGCTCGGGCTGGTGACGACGACGGTGTAGCGCACCACGCCGTCGGTGCCGACGCTAAGCGAATTTTTGTCGACCGCGAAGTGCAGCGGCGTGTTACCGGAAACTTCGAAAGGCAGCAGATTGGAGTCTTGCGGTAGCGGCGGTAAGGTGTCCACCTTGTTTTCAACCCAGTTGCTCGGCCGGTCCAGCAGGTAGGCAAACGCGCTGTCGTCTTTATTCGTGGGTTTGCTGGCGCAACCAGCCAGCAGGGCGCCGGTGGCGACGCACGCCACGACGAGAGCAAGTGCTTTCAATATGATTTCCTCGAAAGACGGGTGCGGCTCGTTGATGAGCCACACCCGCGGAGGCGGCGTGGACGGCCGCACAGAGTTGTTAATTGCGTACGCCGGGGCGGAACAGCGAGCCGGCGGCCGTTTCGCGATCCGATTCGTCTTCGTGTTCCGACGCGGAGCCCAGTTCGGCTACCGACCCGGAACCCGGACCGCAATCAGACGCGATCGTCGTGTGAATCGACGTTTCGATGCTGAGGGTGGTCACCGAGGTGGTGACCGTCATCATCGTCGAATCCGGCGGACTTTCCATTGACGGCGCTATCCGGGGATAGCGAGGCCCATGGTGTCCGCCAGGTTTTTCCGCACGCGGCGCAGCCCGGCGCATGAAACGGGATAGCTCCGTCAGCGCCAACTGATACACATCCCGCTTGAACTCGATCACACAGTCGAGTGGCACCCAGTACTCGTTCCAGCGCCACGCATCGAACTCCGGGTGGTCGGTGGCGCGCAAGCATATGTCGCAATCGCGTCCAACCATCCGAAGCAAAAACCAGATTTGCTTCTGGCCGCGGTAATGACCGCGTACTTCGCGCTTGATGAACTTGTCAGGCACCTCATAGCGCAACCAGTCGCGCGTGCGACCGATCACCTTGACGTGCTCAGGAAGCAGCCCGGTTTCTTCGTGTAACTCCCGATACATCGCTTGCACGGGGGTCTCTCCGTACTTGATGCCCCCTTGCGGAAACTGCCAGGAATGTTCACGGAGCCGTTTGCCCCAAAACACCTCGTTGTGCGCGTTCAAGAGGATGATGCCGACGTTCGGGCGAAAGCCTTCACGATCCAGCATACAACCACCTTCGAATCCTTTAAAATTGCTTTGATTATAAACAGATAACGGACCCGACGCACCGATTCGCACCAGATTGGAACGATTCGCCGCAAAAGGCCTGCGTTTGCGGTAGCCTGTCTGTCTTTCCGTGCCTTATCCCCTGCTGCAAAGGCTTTGCGCGGCAGCTTCAATGCTGCGGTCGGGCCGGTTTTGCCGGGGTTTTGCCTGGTATGCGCAGACCGTTTGCCGCAACTGAGCCGGGCTTTGGCCGGGCATTCGGCGAGTCCGAGCCGGCCTTAGGCCGGGTCTGTAAAGATTTCCCCACCGTTTTCACCTTTCGGGCGGTCCCTCCGGAGCCGCCGCTTTTGGAAAATCTGAATGAAAGCTTCCCGTTTCTTTATCGGCACGCTGAAAGAAGCGCCCGCCGACGCCGAGATCGTCAGCCACAAGCTCATGGTGCGTGCGGGCATGATCCGCCGCGTCGCCGGCGGCATTTACAACTACCTGCCGGTCGGCCTGCGTTCGATCCGCAAGGTGGAAGCCATCGTGCGCGAAGAAATGAACCGGGCAGGCGCGATCGAACTGTTGATGCCGGCGGTGCAGCCGGCCGAGCTGTGGCAGGAATCGGGCCGTTGGGAAAAATACGGCCCCGAGCTGCTGCGCTTCAAGGATCGCAAGCAATCCGATTTCGTGATCGGACCGACCCACGAAGAAGTGGTCACGGATATCGCGCGCGGCCAGATCAAGAGCTATCGCCAGTTGCCGGTGAGCTTCTATCAGATCCAGACGAAGTTCCGTGACGAGATCCGTCCGCGTTTTGGCGTGATGCGCGGCCGCGAGTTCATCATGAAAGACGCGTACTCATTCGACAAGGACGCGGAAGGCCTGCGCGAGTCGTATCGCAAGATGTACGACGCGTACGTGCGGATCTTCACGCGCCTTGGTCTGGATTTCCGCGCAGTGGCGGCGGACAACGGTTCGATCGGCGGCAGCGGTTCACATGAATTCCACGTGATCGCCGACACCGGTGAAGACGCGATCGCCTATTGCCCGACCTCGGATTTCGCAGCGAACGTTGAAGCGGCTGAAGCGTTGCCGCTGTACGCGGAACGCGCGGCGCCGACCGAGGAAATGAAGAAGACCGCAACGCCGGGCAAAGCAAAATGCGAGGCCGTGGCTGAGCTGCTGAACATCCCGCTCGAGCGCACGATCAAGTCGATCATCCTCGCCACGGAAAACGAAGGCGCCGAGCCGACCATCTGGTTGCTGATGCTGCGCGGCGATCACGAACTCAACGAGATCAAGGCAAGCAAGCTGCCCGGTCTGGCGGATTTCCGCATGGCGACCGAGGCCGAGATCATTGAGACCTTCGGTACGCCGCCGGGTTACCTCGGCCCGCTCAACACGAAGAAGCCGATCAAGGTCGTCGCGGATCGCACGGTCGCGAACATGAGCGACTTCGTGGTGGGCACGAACGAAGTGGATTTCCACACCACCGGTGTGAACTGGGGCCGCGATCTGCCGGAGCCGGTTGTCGCAGATATCCGCAATGTGAAGAAGGGCGACCCGTCGCCGGACGGCAAAGGCGTGATCGAGATCTGCCGCGGTATCGAAGTCGGCCACGTGTTCCAGCTCGGCAAGAAGTATTCGGAAGCGATGAACGCGACCTGCCTCGACGAGACCGGCAAGCCGCAGCCGATGGAAATGGGCTGCTACGGCATCGGCGTCACGCGTATTCTGGGCGCGGCGATCGAACAGAATTTCGACGACAAGGGCATCATCTGGCCGGAATCGATCGCGCCGTTCGAAGTCGTGCTGTGCCCGATGGGTTACGACCGTAGCGAAGCCGTGCGCGAGCAGGCCGACAAGCTGTACGCAGAGTTGCTCGAAGCGGGTGTCGACGTGATCCTCGACGATCGCGGCGAACGCCCGGGCGTGATGTTCGCCGACTGGGAGCTGATTGGCGTGCCGCATCGTCTGGTGATTGGCGACCGTGGTCTCAAGGACGGCAAGCTCGAGTATCAAGGCCGCCGCGATGCTGAAGCGACGCTGCTGCCGGTCGAAGACGCCGCCCAAACGGTGATCGGCAAGGTTCGCGCCGCGTTGGCGCGCTAGGCGGAGTCGAGGTGGAATACACCTTTCTGTCCGCGACAGTCTTGCTGATTCTGATCACCGACCCGCTCGGCAACATTCCGCTCTTCATTAGCTGCTTGCGTGGGGTGGCGCCGAAGCGGCGCACGATCGTCATCCTCCGTGAGGTGGCGATCGCTTTCGCGATCCTGCTGCTGTTCATGGTGGTCGGCGACCGCTTCCTGCGCATGATGAGTCTGACGGACCAGTCGTTGCGCATCGGCGGTGGAATCGTGCTGTTTCTGATCGCGCTCAGGATGGTGTTTCCGCATCCAGATGGTCCGTTCGGCGGCGACACGCGCGGTGGTGAGCCGCTCATCGTGCCGCTCGCCATTCCGGCGCTGGCGGGTCCTTCGGCGCTTGCAACGGTGATGCTGCTGACGTCGCAGGCGCCGGGCAAGATGTTCGAGTGGATCGGCGCGCTGACTGTCACGATGCTCGTCTGTGCAGTCGTGCTGATGCTGGCGGAACGGATTCAGGCGTGGCTCGGCGAGCGCGCAATGATGGCTTTTGAGCGTTTGATGGGACTGGTGCTGGTGGCGATCTCAGTGGAGATGATGCTCGGCGGTATCCGGTCGTTTGTGCATCAGCTTTGAGTCGGCCGAGATAGTGCAGAGCGGGTAGAGCCGCGCCCTGCATTGTTTCCAGCAAACAAAAAAGCGACCCGTGGGTCGCTTTTTTACATTGAACAGCGTCATCAAACGTGGCGCCTGCGACGCACGCTGTTTACGCGCCTTCGGTCAGCGCCCGGATAGTCGGGAGGTTGCGCCAGTAGCCTTTGGCATCCATCCCGCAGCCGAACACATAACGGTCCGGCACTTCGAAACCGCAGTAATCCGGGCGCAGCGGCTTCGCCTTCGGAATGATCTTCTCGCACAACACCGCGCTCAGGAAGCGCTTCGCGCCCATGGCCAGAATGCGGTCGCGGATCGCGGCCATTGTCTCGCCTTCGTCGAGGATGTCGTCGAGTACCAGCACGACACGATCCTTCACCGACTCAGCCGGCGCCACGCGCCACTGCATCTCGTTGCCGCCCTTGGTGGTGTTGCGATAGCGGGTCAGATGGATGTAGTCGAATTCGAGCGGAAAATCGAGGTGCGGCAGCAGCATGCCGGTGAACACCGCCGCGCCACCCATTACCGACAGCACGAGCGGGAAGTCCTCGCTCATCTCGTTACGGATGGCGGTAGCCATGCCGCTGATCGACGCATTGACGTCGTCGGCCGAAACGATTTCTTCGGAGTGGCTAAAAATATGGAGAGCTTCTTCGCGGTTCATGACGTCTGACGGGCGGTAACTGTATACATAGTGTGGGTGAGAACGACGGCGGGCGGTACAGAATAAACCCGCACAAATCCGGAGTCAGCCGCGCATGCCGTGGTTCATGTACGAAAGCACGCGCGCCGCCGCCTTGCTAAAGCTTAGCGCATGCCGGGCATCATGCCCTTCATGCCGCGCATCATCTTTTGCAGATTGCCGCCCTTCAGCTTTTTCATCATCGTGCGCATCTGGTCGTACTGATTCAGCATGCGGTTGACTTCCTGCACCTGCACGCCCGCGCCGGCGGCGATGCGGCGCTTGCGAGTGGCCTTGATCAGGTCGGGCTTCGCGCGCTCCAGCGGCGTCATTGAATTGATGATGCCTTCCATGCGGCGCATCTGCTTTTCGGCCTGGCCCATGTCGGCACCGGCGGCGGCTTGCTGGAACTGGGCCGGCAGTTTGTCCATCAGCGACGACAGGCCGCCCATGCCCTTCATCTGGGTCAGCTGTGCGCGGAAATCGTTGAGGTCGAAGTCGCCGCCTTTCTTGACCTTGTCGGCGAGCTTCTGCGCGGCTTGAACGTCCACGCCGCGTTGCGCTTCTTCGACGAGGGCGAGAATGTCGCCCATGCCGAGAATCCGGTTCGCCATCCGATCCGGATAGAAGATCTCGAGGCCGTCGAGCTTTTCGGCGACGCCGACGAACTTGATCGGCTTGCCTGTCACGTGACGCACGGAGAGTGCCGCTCCGCCGCGTGAGTCGCCGTCGAGCTTGGTGAGGACCACGCCGGTGAGCGGCAAGGCGTCGCTAAATGCCTTCGCGGTGTTGACCGCGTCCTGGCCGAGCATCGCGTCGACCACGAACAGCGTTTCCGCCGGTTTCAGCTCGCTGTGCAGTGCGGCGATTTCCTGCATCATCGCCTCGTCGATACCCAGACGGCCGGCCGTGTCGACCAGCAGCACGTCGTGGTAGTGGCGCTTGGCCCAATCCACCGCTGCGCGCGCGATATCTACCGGCTTCTGATCCGATTCCGACGGGAAGAAATCCGCACCGACCTGTTCCGTCACCATCTTCAACTGCGCGATAGCAGCCGGACGGTAAACGTCGCACGAGACAGTCAGGACCTTTTTCTTGTACTTTTCGCGCAGGAGCTTGGCGAGCTTGCCGACCGTGGTCGTTTTACCGGCGCCCTGCAGACCCGCCATCAGGATGACGGCCGGCGGCGTGACGGCGAGATTCAGTTCGACCGCTTTGCCTTCATAGTCGCCGCCGATCACCGCGGTCAGCTCGCGCTGCACCACGCCGACCAGCGCCTGACCCGGCGACAGGCTGCTGATGACTTCCTCGCCGAGCGCCTTTTCCTTCACCTTGGCGATGAACTCGCGCACGACGGGCAGCGCCACGTCGGCCTCGAGAAGTGCCAGGCGGACTTCGCGCAGCATTTCCTGGGTGTTCGCCTCGGTGAGCCGGGCTTCGCCGCGCAGCGTCTTGACGACGCGCGCCATCCGTTGAGTCAGATTGTCGAGCATGGGGAGCGATGAACAGTGCGGCCGGAGCAGGGCGCGATGCGGGAGACGTCGCGGAGCAGGGGCCTAGTGTAAACTTCGAATATGGATATTGTACTGTATGCCCTCACTGCGCTCCTCTACGGCGGTCTCGCCGTGGCCGGCTGGCGCTCGCACCGGCACGCCGCCCTGCGCCCCATGCTCGAGAGCGTGCCGCCGGTGCCGGCCGCTGCAAGCGTCTCGGCGGCCTCGGGCATGAGCGCCTCGGGCCGCGCGCTACTGTTTGTCGCGCTGCTCGCCCACGGCGTGCTGCTGCATACCACCATCTTTCCCCAGAACGCGATGGTGTTCGGTTTCGCGTTCGCACTGTCGGCGATGTTCTGGCTCGGCGCCGGCATCTACTGGATCGAGAGCTTTTTCTTCCCGCTCGACGGCCTGCGCCTGCTTGTGCTTCCGCTTGCCTGCGTCGCTTCCTTATTGCCGCTGGCCTTCAACGGCGTGCGCGTGCTGCCGTATTCGGCGGCGCCCATGTTCAAGCTGCATTTCCTGATCGCCAATATCGCGTACGGTCTGTTTGCTATCGCGGCACTGCACGCGGTTCTGATGCTGCTGGTCGAGCGGCGTCTGCACGCAATGCGCGGCGGCATGTCGCAACGCAATGCGGCTGCTGCGGGAAGCGGCTGGCTGTCGAGTTGGCTCGACACGCTGCCGCCGCTGCTGACTTTGGAAAAGCTGCTGTTCCGTCTGATCGGCGCGGGTTTCGTGCTGCTCACACTGACGCTGCTCTCGGGCATCATATTTAGCGAGCAACTGGTCGACCGTGCGTTGAGGCTCGATCACAAAACCGTGTTCGCGATTCTTTCCTGGGTGATGTTCGGTGCGCTGCTGACCGCGCGCAAGGTGTCCGGCTGGCGCGGCCGTGCGGCATTGCGCTGGGTGCTGGCGTCGTTCGTCGCGCTGCTGCTGGCGTACGTCGGCAGCCGTTTCGTATTCGAGGTGCTGTTGCACCGTGCTGTAGTGTGAGTGTCCTGCTATGCGACAAATTTTTCTGCTGATCCTGTTGTTCATCGTTGGCCAATGGCTGGTCAAGGCGCTGCGTCGTCATGACGCGCAAGCGTCGCAACGCGCGGGGGGCGCCGGTGCGAATGGCGCCGGTGGGGCAAATCGCCAAGGCGGCCAGAATGGTCCGAACGGCGGCGCGCGTGGACCCGCTTCCGCACAGCCGCAGCTCGCCGAGCCGATGATCCGTTGCGCCGAGTGCGGCGTGCACGCGCCGAAGAGCGACTCCGTGGTGGTCGCGGGGCAGGCATTCTGCAGCGCCGCGCACGCACAGCGGCATGACGCGCGTCCCACGGGCCGCGACGCTCGATGAACCTCGCGTTCACCGTCGACGCCGACGGTTGGGTCTCCGCCGCACGCAAACTTCCCTCGCCGAATTTCGAAGCGCGACCCGAAGGGGCGGTGCCCACGCTGATCGTCGTACACAACATCAGCTTGCCGCCCAATGAATTCGGCGGCACGGCGATTGCCGAACTTTTCCAGAACACGCTCGACTGTGACGCCCACCCCTACTACGACACGCATCTGCGCGGCGTGCGGGTCTCGGCGCACTTCGTGATCCATCGCGACGGCGCGCTCGAGCAATTCGTATCCTGCAACGAGCGGGCATGGCACGCCGGGCCGTCGAATTTTTTCGGCCGCGAGCGCTGCAATGATTTCTCGATCGGCATCGAGCTGGAGGGCAGTGACACGACTGCTTTCGAAGCGGCGCAATACCGCACGCTCGGCGCACTAGTGACGGCGCTCAAGGCTCGCTATCCGGTCGAGGGGCTGGCCGGTCACTCTGACATCGCGCCCGGCCGCAAGACCGATCCAGGGCGTCATTTCGAGTGGCAGCGTCTGCAGCGCGACACCGCGTTGGCGGATCAGTACTTCCCCTATCTCAAGTTTCCCAGAGTGCCGTAAAGGGTCTTCTCACGACTTTGCGTGAGACGGGCAGAACCAGGCGCAGCCTTGTTCTCCGGGGAGGCGGCTTTGCGCCGCGAGATGCAAAAGTCAAGACTTCGAAAGCAAATAAAACGATTTGACCTGTCTCGAATCTCCACTATACTTGGTGCCAGAAATTCGGTTTTGCACTATATCTTGTGTTGCTCTGTGCATAACCGTGTGAATAACTGAGTGCATAACCGAGTGAATAAGTCAGCGGCGCCCCGCTCCCGAGCATGGCGCCGCAAGCATTCCGGGCAACCGGAAAATATTCCTGCGGCGCGGCTGATAGAGAGTCGGCAGCGTCCAGAAACATTCAGGGAAAGGGCACAGCAAGTGATCGCGACTCATAGCGTGAAGACCGTCATCAATTCAAACCAGGCTTCATCGCTGTCGCATCCCGCCACCCGGCTCAGCCGGCCTTTTTCCTGCACCCCATCGCTTGCGCACGCGGCGGCGCAGCGTTCGTTTTAATCCGCGGCTTTCTCCGCACCATTTCCAGGACCAGGAGCTTTGCACATGCAAACCACCGACAACGCGACGACCCGGTACGAGGGTTCACCGACTGGCCAGACCTTCGGCCAGGCACAAGGCGCGCAGCCGCTCGCGCCGCAAACGACCTACGCCGACTACAAGGTGATCCGCCGTAACGGCAGCGTGGTGTCGTTCGAACCGTCGAAAATCGCCATCGCCGTGACGAAGGCATTCCTGGCCGTCAACGGTGGTCAAGGCGCAGCCTCCGCGCGCGTGCGCGAACTGGTCGAGCAACTCACGCAGAACGTGGTGCGCGCGCTCGTGCGCAGCCGCCCGAACGGCGGCACGTTCCATATTGAAGACATCCAGGATCAGGTCGAACTCGCGCTGATGCGCGGCGGCGAACACAACGTCGCGCGTGCGTACGTGCTGTATCGCGAGAAGCGCACCCAGGCGCGCGGCCATGACGAGCAAATCGTCGCCAACACGCCGGGTCTGAACGTCACCGACAACGGCGTGACGCGTCCGCTCGACATGGCAGCGCTGCGCGGCATTATCGAAT
Organism: Paraburkholderia agricolaris; assembly: GCF_009455635.1. Taxonomy (NCBI): domain Bacteria; kingdom Pseudomonadati; phylum Pseudomonadota; class Betaproteobacteria; order Burkholderiales; family Burkholderiaceae; genus Paraburkholderia; species Paraburkholderia agricolaris. The sequence goes on along the minus strand of NZ_QPER01000001.1, from coordinate 4,261,001 downwards.
CCGCCTGCGCGAACCTGGGCGACGCCGTGAGCGCCGATCCGATCATCGCGGAAACGGTGAAGAATCTGTACGACGGCGTGCCGATGAGCCAGGTCTACGACTCGGCGATTCTGGCTGCCCGCACGATGATCGAAAAGGACCCGGCGTATAGCCAGGTCACCGCACGCATCCTGCTGCACACGATCCGCCGCGAGATCCTCGAAGAGGAAGTCACGCAAGGCGAAATGGCCAATCGTTACGCCGAATACTTCCCGCAGTTCATCAAGCGCGGCGTGCAAGCCGAGCTGCTCGACGACAAGCTGCTGCAGTTCGACCTGAAGCGACTGGGCGCGGCGCTCGACAACAACCGCGACCTGCAATTCGGCTACCTCGGTCTGCAAACGCTGTATGACCGCTACTTCCTGCATCACGACGGCGTGCGCATCGAAATGCCCCAGGCATTCTTTATGCGTGTGGCGATGGGCCTGTCGCTGAACGAGATCGACCGCGAAGCGCGCGCGATCGAGTTTTACAACGTGCTGTCGAGCTTCGACTTCATGTCGTCCACGCCTACGCTGTTCAACTCGGGCACCCGCCGCTCGCAACTGTCGTCGTGCTACCTGACCACGGTCGACGACGATCTCGACGGCATCTACGAAGCGCTGAAGGAAAACGCGCTGCTGTCGAAATTCGCCGGCGGTCTGGGCAACGACTGGACGCGCGTGCGTGCGCTCGGTTCGCACATCAAGGGCACCAACGGCAAGTCGCAAGGCGTGGTGCCGTTCCTGAAGGTCGTCAACGACACGGCGGTGGCGGTCAACCAGGGCGGCAAGCGCAAGGGCGCGGTCTGCGCGTACCTGGAAACGTGGCACCTGGACATCGAGGAATTCCTCGAGCTGCGTAAGAACACCGGCGACGACCGTCGCCGCACCCACGACATGAACACGGCGAACTGGATTCCCGACCTGTTCATGAAGCGCGTGCACGAAGGCGGTGACTGGACGCTGTTCTCGCCGTCTACCTGCCCGGATCTGCACGACAAGTTCGGCGCGGAATTCGAAGCGGCTTACACGGCTTACGAAGACAAGGTCGCGCGCGGCGAGATCAAGCTGTTCAAGAAGCTTCCGGCAGCGCAACTGTGGCGCAAGATGCTGGGCATGCTGTTCGAAACCGGCCACCCGTGGATCACGTTCAAGGATCCGTGCAATGTGCGCTCGCCGCAACAGCACGTCGGCGTCGTCCACTCGTCGAACCTGTGCACGGAAATCACGCTGAACACCAGCGACTCCGAAATCGCCGTCTGCAACCTGGGCTCGGTGAACCTCGTCGCTCACCTGAAGGAACAGGCCGACGGCACCCTGGCGCTGGACCACGACAAGCTCAAGCGCACCGTCAGCGTGGCAATGCGCATGCTCGACAACGTAATCGACATCAATTACTACGCGGTTGCCAAGGCGCGTAACTCGAACCTGAAGCACCGTCCGGTCGGCATGGGCATCATGGGCTTCCAGGACTGCCTGCACCTGCTGCGCACGCCGTACGCGTCGCAAGAGGCGGTTGCGTTCGCCGATACGTCGATGGAAGCGGTCTGCTACTACGCTTACTACGCGTCGACTGAACTGGCGCAGGAACGCGGCCGTTATTCCAGCTACCGCGGCTCGCTGTGGGACCGCGGCATCCTCCCGCAAGACTCGGTGAAGCTGCTGGCCGATGCGCGCGGCGGTTATGTCGAAGTCGATTCGAGCGAGTCGATGGACTGGACCGAGCTGCGTTCGCGCATCGCCACCTACGGCATGCGCAACTCGAACTGCATCGCGATCGCGCCGACGGCGACGATCTCGAACATCATCGGCGTGTCGGCCTGTATCGAACCGACCTTCCAGAACCTGTATGTGAAGTCGAATCTGTCGGGCGAATTCACGGTGGTCAACGACTACCTGGTGCGCGACCTGAAGGAACGCGGTCTGTGGGACGAAGTGATGGTCGCCGACCTGAAATACTTCGACGGCACGCTCTCGCGCATCGACCGCATCCCGGCCGACCTGCGTGCGATCTACGCGACCGCGTTCGAACTCGATCCAGTGTGGCTGGTCGAGGCGGCTTCGCGCCGTCAGAAGTGGATCGACCAGGCGCAGTCGCTGAACATTTACATGGGCGGCGCGTCGGGTAAGAAGCTCGACGAGATCTACAAGCTCGCATGGGTGCGCGGCCTGAAGACCACCTACTACCTCCGCACGATGGCGGCAACGCACGTCGAGAAGTCGACGGTGGCGCACGGCGCACTGAACGCGGTGAGCTCGGGTGGCGGCGAAGGATCGGGCGGCGCGGGCGGTGTCGGCGGTGGCGCGGCAGGCAGCTTCGGCGCGAACGGCGGTGCGGCTTCGGGCGGCATCCAGGTAGCGGCGGCAGCGCCGGCCGTTGCAGTCGAAGCAGCGCCGGAAGCGGACGGTCCGGTGTGCATGATGCGTCCGGGCGATCCGGGTTTCGACGAGTGCGAGGCTTGCCAGTAAGCGTCTGGCAACTGCGAGGCGAGCACGAAGCAGGCGGCAGGATCGCTGCGTGGCAGATGGGTGTAGGTAAAGACCCGCATGCAGCGATCGGCAAGCCTGATAGAAGTAGTACCGAAGTGAAGTAGACGAGCGGCGTGGCGAAACAGAATCGACGTTACACCGCTCGTCGAACAGCAGCGAAGCATGGCAAGCGGTAAGCAGGCAGTAGATGAAGCAGTCGGCAGCACAGACGAAGCGCTCGACATGAAGCGCTCAGCAAACGCTCCGGTCAAAGGTCGAACGACACAGCCGGCCAGAAGCATCGCTCGACATCGCATTGAACTTCACCTCGCCAGCGCTGACGAACAGGCAATCCACCGCGTCAGCGAGGCAGCAGGAAGCAATCGCAAAACGCTGCAAGCACGCTCCGCAATACAGATAGATAGAGCAGCGAATCGTCGCTTCGACACGTTGCTCTTCGAGCTCGCGAAGCACTTCGACGACACGCGTTCAACACGCTTCACATGAGGCGACACACACAGTCTGTTGAACAAAGTGTTGTATGAACGTAGCAACGCGAATCGAAAACAGGATTTTTCATCAGCGAACTCTTTTATCGCTCGTGAAAAGATGGTACAAACCGTTCTAAATTGATGGTGACATTTATGCTCAACTGGGATGACGAGATCACTGCCGTAACTCCCTCGAGCGCTACGCAACTGAATGTGTTGCGCAACGCTGCGGGATCGGCTGTCGGTTCGCAAGTCGGAACGCGTTCCGCTCCTCATGCTCCCTCGGACCGAAACGTCTTCGCGTCTCAAGACGTTTTCGAAAAAGGCATTGCCGCCGCTCACGCTGCCGGAACGGCTGCGATTTCCGAAGCGCGGGTCAATGTTGCCGACAAGCGCATCATCAACGGCCAGACCGACGTCAATCAGTTGGTGCCGTTCAAATACAAGTGGGCCTGGGAAAAGTATCTGGCGGGTTGTGCCAACCACTGGATGCCGCAAGAAGTGAACATGTCGCGCGACATCGCCCTCTGGAAAGACCCGAACGGGCTGACCGAAGACGAGCGCCGCATCGTCAAGCGCAACCTGGGCTTCTTCGTGACGGCTGACTCGCTCGCCGCCAACAACATCGTGCTGGGCACCTACCGCCACATCACGGCGCCCGAATGCCGCCAGTTCCTGCTGCGCCAGGCGTTCGAAGAGGCGATCCACACGCACGCTTACCAGTACATCGTCGAATCGCTGGGCCTCGACGAAGGCGAAATCTTCAACGCGTATCACGAGGTTGCCTCGATCCGCGCGAAAGACGAATTCCTGATTCCGTACATCAATGTGCTGACCGATCCGGGCTTCAAGACCGGCACGCTCGAGACCGACCAGACGCTACTGCGCTCGCTGATCGTGTTCGCCTGCGTGATGGAAGGCCTGTTCTTCTACGTCGGCTTTACGCAAATCCTGGCGCTTGGCCGTCAGAACAAGATGACCGGCGCGGCGGAACAGTACCAGTACATCCTGCGCGACGAGTCGATGCACTGCAATTTCGGCATCGACCTGATCAACCAGATCAAACTCGAAAACCCGCAACTCTGGACGGCTGAGTTCCGCGCGGACATCCGCGAGATCTTCCAGCAAGCGGTCGAACTTGAATATCGTTACGCGGAAGACACGATGCCGCGCGGCGTGCTCGGCCTCAATGCGTCGATGTTCAAGAGCTATCTGCGCTTCATCTGCAACCGCCGTTGCCAGCAGATCGGTCTCGATCCGCTGTACCCGAACGAGGAAAACCCGTTCCCGTGGATGAGCGAGATGATCGACCTGAAGAAGGAACGCAACTTCTTCGAGACGCGAGTGATCGAATATCAGACTGGCGGCGCGTTGACCTGGGAGTGATCCGGGTCCGAGTCGCAGATGCATTTCATTTTGGGGATGCCGGCAGGCTTCGGCCGCGGCAATTTAGTTAGGAGCAGAACCGCCTGATGCAAATCGTGCCCGGTGCGCCGCGTGCCTTCGCGGCCCACAAACATGGCTGGCACTTTGCGAACCCTTCAGTGGGATGGGCAAACTTCCCCCCGGAAAAAGCCGTTGGCGTTCGCGCCGGCGGCCCGATCAAGCAATTGCCGATGCTGATATCCAGCATCGACCAGATCTGGCGCGCGGTGCCCATTGGCACCGCGCGCCTTACCGCATTCATTAGCGTAAGCGCGCAGCACCTGCGTACGCCGATGAATAGCCCGCTTCGTAGCGCGCGCCCTGAGAAGCGTCCGCGGGAAACGGGTTTTGACGAAGGGTGTAGTTTGAACTGACTCTCATCTGAAAACCTGAAGGAGAAAATGATGGCAACTTTAAAGAAAGCCGCAGCTAAGAAACCCGCAGCCAAGAAGGCCGCACCGGCTAAGAAGGCTGCTCCGGCGAAGAAAGTCGCTGCAAAGAAAGTCGCAGTGAAGAAGGTTGCAGCGAAGAAGGCAGCACCGGCTAAGAAGGTTGCAGCGAAGAAAGCTGCTCCGGCCAAGAAGGTTGCAGCCAAGAAAGTCGCCGTGAAGAAGGTTGCAGCAAAGAAGGCGCCGGCAAAGAAGGCAGCACCGGCTAAGAAAGCTGCAGTGAAGAAGGTTGCAGCAAAGAAGGCACCGGCGAAGAAGGCCGCAGCAAAGAAGGCAGCACCGGCTAAGAAGGCTGCTGCGAAGAAGGCTGCGCCTGCGAAAAAGGCTGCTGCCAAGAAAGCTGCGCCTGCGAAGAAGGCTGCTGCTAAAAAGGCTGCGCCTGCCAAGAAGGCTGCCGCGAAGAAGGCCGCTGCTCCTGCCAAGAAGGCTGCGCCTGCGAAGAAGGCTGTCGCCAAGAAGGCGGCTCCTGCACCCGCTGCGACTTCTGTCTCGAGCGCACCGGCAGCAACGGTGAAGACCGCGCTGAACCCGGCAGCGGCATGGCCGTTCCCGACGGGCAGCCGTCCGTAATCTGGACGACAAGCGGTAGAAGTACTTCGACACGTCGTACCTGTGTCGATGATCGAGTAGCGCTTAAGTAGCATGACCGAGCGCTACTCGGTCAGGGTCCCGTTGCCGGGTTTCTGGCGACGGGATTTTTTTTGCCCTGGCGAACGCGCCCGCTAAGAGAAACGCTTCAAAACCGGCAGGCGAAAAAAAACGCATGCACAGGGGAGGGCATGCGTTTGAGGTCGTCGCGGAAGCGCGTGAAGCGCGACCGCACGAGAGGGGAAACCTAGTGTGTGACGCGCGTGACGCCGCCGCTGGAGAGCAGCCGGACGCGGTCGCCGGCGCGGAAGATCTCGCCGGTGGCGCTTTGCGTGATTGCGCGCATATCGCCGTTATCGAGTCGCACGGTGATCTCGAGGCCGTCGTGCACCGCGACGCCGTTCTCGACCGCATTGCCTGCCACCGCACCGGCCAGGCCGCCGATGATGCCGGTCACGATCGAGCCGCGGCCGCCGCCGATCGCGCTGCCGGCTACCGCGCCCAGTGCGCCGCCGCCGATCGCGCCCAAGCCGCTCGGCTGGCCGTTGTTCGAACTGATCTTCACCGCGCGCACGCTGTCGACCGTGCCCATGCGAACCGTTTCTTCCCGCTGTGCCTGCGATGCCGTGTAGACGTCGGCGGAACTGCTGTTGTATGCACACCCCGACATGGCCAGCGAACCGGCGATCAAGGCGGCCACGACCAGGCGACTCGTTGTTCTCATTCCCTAACTCCAATAGCTTGCGGTATTACGGCAGGTCGTATTCGAACGCCTGCTTGAACCGTTCGTTGATCTCCGCCCGGCTGGGCGCGTAGTTTTGCGGGCCCTGGTGTTCGATCTTCAGCGCGCCCATCAGGCTCGCCAGACGCCCCGTGGTCGCCCAGCCAAGCTTGTTCTCGATGCCGTACAACAAGCCGCCGCGGAACGCGTCGCCGCAGCCCGTAGGATCGAGCACCTGCTGTGCCTTGACCGCCGGAATCTCTTCGATCCCGCCAGCGTGATGAATTTGCGCGCCTTGCTCGCCGAGCGTGACAATCAGCGCCTCGACCTTGCCGGCGATTTCTTCGATCGACCAACCCGTTTTGTTGCTCACCAGTTTGGCTTCGTAATCGTTGACAGCTACGTAAGTAGCAAGTTCAATCATGCGTCGCAGCGACTCGCCGTTGAACAGCGGCAAACCTTGGCCCGGATCGAAGATAAACGGCACGCCGGCCGCTGCCAGATGCTCGGAATGCTGGATCATGGCGTCGTAACCGTCCGGCCCGACGATACCTAGCGTGATGCCTTTCGCTTCGTCGGCGCGGTTCAGATGCGCCTGCATCATTGCGCCCGGATGGAACGCGGCAATCTGATTGTTTTCCAGATCGGTGGTGATCATCGCCTGGGCCGAATAGGTATCCGGCACCACCAGCACGTTCTCCGTCGACAGGCCGAGTTGCGCGAAACGGTCCATGTAGCGCTGCGCGTCAATCGCGCCGAGCGCGCCCATGATGCGCGCATTGCCGCCCAGCAGATGCAGCGAGTAGGCAATGTTGCCCGCGCAGCCGCCGAATTCACGACGCATCGTCGGCACAAGGAAGCTCACATTCAGGATGTGAACCTGCTCCGGCAGGATGTGCTCCCGAAAGCGGCCTTCGAAGGTCATGATGTTGTCGTAGGCGAGCGAACCGCAAATCAGCGTAGCCAAGGTGAGCGTCCTGTAAAAATCGATAAAGAAAATGGGCGCGACGACGTGACAGCGCCGCGCATGAAGCGCGGCGCCGGGGTTCGTGCGCGAAGGTTTTACTTCAGCGCGGCGAGTGCTGCGTCGTAGTTCGGTTCGTTCTTGATTTCGCCGACCAGTTCAGCGTGCACGACCTTGTCGTTCTCGTCGAGGACCACCACGGCGCGTGCCGTCAGACCCGTCAGCGGGCCGCTCGTCACGTCGACGCCATAGGCTTGCGCGAACTCATGGCCGCGGAACGTTGAAGCCGTCACGACGTTCTCGATGCCTTCAGTCGTGCAGAAGCGCGATGCGGCGAACGGCAGGTCGCCCGACACGACGATCACGGCCGTGTTGCTCAGCTTGGCCGCGGCTTCGTTGAACTTGCGGGTCGACGTGGCGCAAGTCGGTGTATCGAGGCTCGGGACGATGTTCAGCACCTTGCGCTTGCCGGCGAAGTCGGCCAGCGACAGCGGCTTCAGATCTTTGCCCACGAGCGAGAAGGCGGGGGCATTCTGGCCCACGGTCGGGAACGTGCCGGCTACTTCGATCGGGTTGCCACCCAGCGTTACTTGACTCATGTTGTTGTGCTCCGAAAATTCGTCAGTGATGACGGTGAATACGCCCGGTCAGTGCCGGGCGCGCGAGGTTGCGTTACGGATAAAAAATCTGCACGCGGAAATTGGATGCGACCGCACTGCCCGTGTCGAGGTGCACGATCATGGTCTGGGTCGTGTGCGCCGCCAGACCTGCCGCAATCGGCGTGCCGGGAGGGACGTAGTCTTGCGGCCACAGCACGCGGCGCACGGCGACATTGTTCTGGTCGTCGAGCAGCGTGAGTTCGATGGCCGGGTAGGCCAGCGCAATACTGAAGCGGTTACGCAACGGCATCTTCAGTTCGAGCTTGTGCGGGCCGTCGACCTGACGCAGATCGGACGGCTCGACCAGCAAACCGTCGATGTCGTGCGGCGGCGTGAGCTGGCAGCCGAGTTGCGCGCAGGCCTTTGCATAGAGTACCTGCGAGCGTGGCAAGAAGACCTGAACGGCTTCACGCTGCCACCAGGCGAGTTGCGCGAGCAGCGCGATCGCCAGCAGCGCTGCGACCACCGAGCCGAAGACGATCCAGCCGAGGCGGCGCGGTTCGGGCGGGCGCGTTTCACGTACCACCGGGAAGGGATCGACGCCGTCGTCATTTACCGGCTGGACCGAGAAGGGCTCGCCGCTCGATCCGAATGTGGCTGTGCCGGGACCACCGGCGCCGGCAGTACCCAAGCCGGCTGCCGCGGCTGGACCAGCGGGAGCACCTGAGCCTGCGGCCGCACCTAAGCCGGCCCCACCGAAATGCGGCTCGTTGTCGGGAATGCCATGCAAGCCAGCCGGCTCGTTCAGAACCGGTTCGTCAGCATCCCCAGGATATTCGGAAGGGCGTTCGGTCTTGTGCCAAACCCGCGGCGCCGCCTCAACAGGCGGGTTGGCCGCGTGAGCGAACGGCTCGGGCGGGACATCAGCGGGCACCTCATCCGTGTAAGCGGAGGTTTCGCCGGGCGTATGCGCGAGCGTGGGTTCGTTGTCGGCGGGAATCGGCGCGGTGAAGGCGCTCGCCGGCAGTTCCGGCTCGGTAGCATGACGCGGCGTGACCGCGACGCCTGCACCGGTGGAGACCGGCGAAAGAGGCAGATTGCGGGCGTTGTGAAGCAGGCGATTGTCGATCGTGGCGTCGGCGACCGGCGCCCACGGATCCCATGCTTCGGCGCTGAAATCGGGGTCCTTCGGGCGCACACCGGACAAAGCCTCGATCGCCGCTGCGGCGGCAACCGGCTTGGCGGTGGAGAAGTCGCCGTCCTCGTTCAGTTCGAACAGGCTGCTCGAGGCGTCGAACGCTTCATTGCAATGCCCGCAGCGCACAAGACCGCGGCGCAGCGCGAGCTGCGCCGGTTGCAGGCGGAAGACGGTTTCGCAGAAGGGGCAACGCGTTGCCAGGAGCATATTGAGCCGGTAAGCCGAAAGGCCGTTGGTTGGGCAATACGCCTTATTCTAATGGCTTTCGCGGCGGGTTCCCGTTAGACATACCCAACCTTCGTGTTCGCGCCATATGCCGATGTCGATCCATCGTGCGTAGACCTGCGCCACTTCGTCCGCCTGGCGCGCCAGGATGCCTGACAGCGCGATCCGGCCGCCCGGCTTGACCTTCGACGACAGCATCGAGGCCATCAGCTTGAGCGGATTGGACAGAATATTGGCGACCACGATATCGAATTCGCCGGTGGGGCAGGCGTCGGGCAAACCGTAGGTGACTTCCGCCCGGTTGCGCTCGCTGTTGTGGCGCGCCGATTCGACCGCCTGCGGGTCGATATCGATGCCGTACACCGGGTTGGCGCCGCACTTTTTGGCGAGGATCGCGAGGATGCCGGAGCCGCAACCGTAGTCGAGCACGGATTGCTCCGCTTTGACCGATTGCTCCAGCCATTCCATGCACAGACGCGTGGTGGGATGGCTGCCGGTTCCGAACGCAAGGCCAGGATCGAGTTCCAGCACGAGGGCGTCGGGGTCCGGTGCATCGTGCCATGAGGGCACGACCCAGATGCGCTCGCCGATTGGAATCGGGTCGAATTGCGATTGCGTGAGCCGCACCCAATCCTGGTCCTCGACCTCACGCACGGTAAACGAGGGAGCGGTTTCCAGCCCCACCTCATTGGCCGCGGCCGTGAGCAGCACGGCCGGCTCATGTTCCGGCGCAAGCAGGGCGATCACCCGCGAACGCTGCCACGCCTTGCGATCCGGCGTGAGACCGGGCTCGCCGAACAGCGGCTGCTCGTCGGGCGTGTCGGCGTCCGCATCTTCAACCGATACGGACAACGCGCCCAACTCGAGCAGCGCGTCGGAGAACTCCTCCGCGTGCTCGCGTGCCAGCTCGGCGATCAGTTCCCGGTAGCTCATGACTTACGCTTCTTCCGGCGCGGCCTGCTGCTTCGCGGCCAACCGGTTTTCGAGGTAATGAATGCTGGTGCCGCCTTCGACGAACTTCGCGTCCAGCATCAACTCGCGGTGCAGCGGGATGTTGGTCTGAATGCCTTCCACCACCATTTCCGACAGCGCGATGCGCATCCGCTTGATCGCCTGCTCGCGCGTCGCGCCGTATGCGATCAGCTTGCCGATCATGGAATCATAGTTCGGCGGCACAAAATAGCCATTGTAGGCGTGCGAATCGACGCGGATGCCGGGACCGCCCGGCATATGCCACGACGTCAACCGGCCCGGCGACGGAATGAACTTGAACGGATCTTCTGCGTTGATCCGGCATTCGATCGCATGACCCTTGAACACGATGTCGCGCTGACGGAAGGCGAGCTTCTCGCCCGCCGCGATGCGGATCTGTTCCTGCACGATGTCGACGCCGGTGATCAGCTCGGTCACCGGATGCTCGACCTGCACGCGAGTGTTCATTTCGATGAAATAGAACTCGCCGTTTTCGTACAGGAATTCGAACGTGCCCGCGCCGAGGTAGCCCATCTTCTTGCAGGCGTCCGCGCAGCGATCGCCGATACGGTCGATCAGGCGGCGCGCAATGCCCGGCGCCGGCGCTTCTTCGATCACTTTCTGGTGGCGGCGCTGCATCGAACAATCGCGCTCGCCCAGCCAGACCGCGTTCTTGAACGAATCGGCCAGCACCTGAATTTCGATGTGCCGCGGGTTCTCCAGGAATTTCTCCATGTAGACCTGCGGGTTGCCGAAGGCACGGCCGGCTTCTTCGCGGGTCATGTTGACCGCGTTGACCAGCGCCGCTTCCGTATGCACCACGCGCATGCCGCGGCCACCGCCGCCGCCGGCGGCCTTGATGATGACCGGGTAGCCGACCTGGCGGGCAATTTTCACGATCTCTTTCGGATCTTCCGGCAACGCGCCTTCAGAACCCGGCACGCAGGGCACGCCGGTTTTGATCATGGTCTGCTTGGCCGTGACCTTGTCGCCCATCATCCGGATGGTTTCCGGGCGCGGGCCGATGAAGGTGAAGCCGGACTGCTCGACGCGCTCGGCGAAGTCGGCGTTTTCCGACAGGAAGCCATAGCCCGGGTGGATCGCTTCGGCGTCCGTCACTTCTGCCGCGCTGATCAGCGCCGGCATGTTCAGGTAGCTCAGATTCGAAGGTGCCGGGCCGATACAGACCGCCTCGTCGGCGAGCTTCACGTACTTGGCTTCCTTGTCGGCTTCCGAATAGACGACGACGGTCTTGACGCCAAGTTCGCGGCACGCGCGCTGAATACGGAGCGCGATCTCGCCACGATTGGCAATGAGGATTTTTTCAAACATAGCGGGTTTTCGACTCATCAATAGGCGCCCGGTTGATCACAACACAGGCCGCCTCAGAGGATCGGCCGCGCGCCCCGGGAGGGCAGGCGCGCGGGCGGCAGGCGCAAAAAAAGCGCAACGCGTGCCGCGTTAGCCGACCACGAACAGCGGTTGGCCGTACTCGACCGCCTGGCCGTTGTCGACGAGGATTTCCTTGACCACACCGGACTTGTCCGACTCGATTTCGTTGAGCAGCTTCATCGCTTCGATGATGCAGATCGTCTGGCCTTCCTTGACCGTATCGCCCACCTGGACGAACGGCTCGGCGCCCGGCGATGGCGCACGGTAGAAGGTGCCGACCATCGGCGAGGTCACCACGTGGCCTTGCGGCGCGGCGGCGGCCGGCGTAGCCGGGGCGCCGGCTGCTGCAGCCGGCGCTTCGCCAGCCGGCATCGGCGCCGGTTGCGCATATTGCGGGGCATACGAAGCGGACGGTTGCACGTAAACCGGCGGCGCATTCTTGACGATGCGGACCTTGCCTTCGCCTTCGGTCACTTCGAGTTCGGAAATACCGGACTCCGAGACGAGGTCGATCAGAGTTTTCAGTTTACGTAGATCCATCAGGAAGCCCCTTTCAATGCGTAAAGTGCCGGCGCGTACGCAGCCGGCGCAAATTAGACGTGTTTGGAATCAGCCGCGCGACGAACCGGCGGACAGCCGGTCGAGCGCGAATTCGAGCGCGTACAGATACCCCTTCCAGCCGAGGCCGCAAATCACGCCCTCTGCCTGGTCGGAGAAATACGAGTGATGCCGGAACGGTTCGCGGCGATGTACGTTCGACAGATGAATCTCGACGAACGGGATGCCGACCCCCGCCAGTGCGTCCCGAATGGCCACGCTGGTGTGCGTGTACGCGGCGGGATTGATCAGTATGAAATCGGTTGTTTCAGTCCGTGCGGATTGGATGCGATCGACCAGCGCGCCTTCATGATTGCTCTGGAACGACGCGAGTTCGACACCGGCGTCCGCTGCGCGGTCCGCCAGCGCCTGATCGATCTGCGGCAACGTCACGCGGCCGTAGACCTCGGGTTCCCGGGTGCCGAGAAGGTTGAGGTTGGGGCCGTGCAGTACCAGCAGTCGCGTCATGGTCGCTTCTTTTTCCGTGGAATTGGGCGCACTTTAGCGCTGATTAGAGAAACTTGTCTAGTTTCCCGCGCGTTCGAAACGCCGCCGGCGACCTTTCGCCGCTTCTCCGGACGCCCATCTTCTCTCAAATTCGGGCGATTTGCGCGTAATTTCGCGCCTTTTACCCCGATCTGATCGTCAAAAGAATGTGAAATTTAGAGTGCGTCGAGGGTCTCTTTCAACGCTCGCGGGTCGATTTGCCCTAATTTTGTCGAGCGGATATTGCCCTTGGCGTCGATAACGACGGTAAAGGGCAGGCCGCCGGCGTTATTGCCGAACGCGCGGGCGAGATCGGCGCCGCCGAAGCCGATCACATAGACCGGGTAGGCTACTTTGACTTTCTGCAGGAACGCCTGGACATTTTTATCCGAATCGACGCCAAGTCCGACGAACTGGATACCTTTCTTTGCATATTCACGCTGAAGTTGCGACAGGGCGGGCATCTCTTCAACGCACGGTCCGCACCACGACGCCCAGAAATTGACGACGATAGGGTGGCCTTTAAGCAAACTTAGCGATTGCGGCTTGCCGTCGACATTCGTGACGGGCGCGCTCCAGAGTTGCTCGACCGCGCTTTGCGTGGAACCGGGTTGCGCCGCGTGGGCGACTTCCGGGGCGCCGTTCAGCCAATGATTGGCCAGCACCCCGCCGCCCGCCGCGGCGATCGCGACCAGCGCGCCTGCCAGAATCCGTCTCGTATTCATTCCAGGTCTGTCTAATTAGTTGAAGAGGTGACGTTGCTGCTGTCGAGCAGCGCCTGAACCGCCTGCTGATTCGCCCGGGCCGTGCGGCCGCGCGCGTCGGCGCGGACCGCGCCGCGCAAGTCGTCTGTTTCGTACAGGGCGACGTGGATGCCGGCCGGCTCCGCGTCGCGCCCTTCGTTCGTGGGGCGCCAGAGGAAGCTCAGCGTCTCGACATAGCCGCGGCCGCCAAAATGCCGTGTCTCCGAAACGTCGTACTGAATGTTGGCATTCAGAAAGTAGATCGCGACTTCTTTCGGGTTGTCGCAAAACACCTGAAGGTGAATATCCGAGTGCTCGCCAGCGGTGCCGCCCAGCACCGCGCCGGTCAGATACGGATTGAACGGCGCGAGCCGCTCCATCCAGTCGACTGCAATGTGACGCAGTCGCCGCAGCAACGCCGGTTGGCTGTCACCCTGGAAGAGCGACTGGTACTCGCGGATTTCTTCTTCGATCTGGTCGTTATCCGGCAGCCATTCGCCGGCAACACGGCTCTCGCCGACTACCTGCCGTGCCGCTTTACGCTTGGCCGTTGCGTAGTCCAGACCGTCTTCAGCGATCATCCGGGCAGCCGCAGTGGCGATTTCCTCGCGCACGCGCTGCGGATCGAAATGTGATTTGCGAACCATCTCTCAATCATACTAGAGATTGATGACAGCCCTTTCCGGGCGGGCCGCGCCGGGTGCCCGGCACGGGCCAGGCGGATGGCCGCGCTGACGGTCCCGTTCGTAGGGCGATTCGGAGGCGTCGGTTACAATAGCGTCCTTTGCAGACGGTCGTTTCGGCCGCTTCTCTGCACTCCCATCCCTTGCAAAAAATACGCCCGCGCGGCACGACAGGCTTATGCACATCCACATCCTCGGCATCTGCGGCACGTTCATGGGCGGACTCGCGGTCCTCGCGCGCGGCGCGGGCCATACCGTGACGGGCTGCGACGTCGGCGTCTACCCGCCAATGAGCACGCAACTCGAGGCACAGGGCATTCGTCTGATCGAAGGTTATGGCGCTGAGCAGCTGGACGGCCTCAATGCCGATCTGTTCGTAATCGGCAACGTGGTTACACGCGGCAACCCGCTGATGGAAGCGATCCTCGATCGCGGCCTGCCGTACGTGTCCGGCCCGCAGTGGCTCGGCGAACATGTGCTGAACGGCAAGTGGGTGCTGGCGGTAGCCGGCACGCACGGCAAGACCACCACCAGTTCGATGCTGACTTGGCTGCTTGAAGACGCAGGTCTCAATCCGGGCTTCCTGATCGGCGGCGTGCCGCTGAATTTCGGGGTGTCGGCGCGGCTGACCGATTCGAGCTTCTTCGTGATCGAAGCCGACGAATACGACACCGCGTTCTTCGACAAGCGCTCCAAGTTCGTTCATTACCGGCCGAAAACCGCGATCCTGAACAACCTCGAGTTCGATCATGCCGACATTTTCCCGGATCTGGCCGCGATCGAAACGCAATTCCATCACCTGATCCGCACCGTGCCGGGCATCGGCCGTATCGTTACCAATGGTCGTGAAGACGCGCTCGAGCGTGTGCTGACGCGCGGTTGCTGGAGCGAAGTCGAGCGCTTCGGCGTGCAAGGGGGCTGGGAAACCCTTCCGGCGGAAGACGGCGAGCCGGTCGACGAGCGCTTTGCCGTGTATCACAACAGTGAGCGTGTCGGGGTCGTCGAGTGGCAGGTTCAGGGTGAGCACAACCGCATGAACGCGCTGGCCGCGATCGCCGCCGCGCGCCATGTCGGCGTGCCGCCGGCACAAGCCGCGAAGTCGCTCGCGAGCTTCCGCAATGTGAAGCGCCGCATGGAAGTGCGCGGCAGCGTCGAGGGCGTGACCGTCTACGACGATTTCGCCCATCACCCCACGGCGATCGAGACCACGGTAGCCGGCTTGCGCGCCCGTGTCGGCCACGAAAACACGCGAATCCTGGCCGTGCTGGAACCGCGCTCAAACACCATGAAGCTCGGCGTGATGAAAGCTCAACTGCCGGCGAGCCTCGCCGACGCCGATCTGGTGTTCGGCTACGGCGCGCCGTCCGGCCGTGACGCGCTCGGCTGGAATCTCGCCGAAGCGCTCGCGCCGCTCGGCGGCAAGGCCCAGGCTTTCGACAATCTCGACGCGCTGGTCAAAGCGGTGGCGCATGCCGCGCGCCCCGGCGACCAGGTTCTGGTGATGAGCAACGGTGGCTTTGGCGGCGTGCATCAGAAGCTGCTCGACGCACTTTCCGCACGAGGCACGTCGTGATCCTCTATCTGCACGGTTTTCGTTCATCGCCCAACTCGTTCAAGGCGCGCGTGCTGGCGGCGCGCCTGGTCGAACTCGGGCGCGGCGGCGAATGGTGCTGCCCGATGCTGCCGGTCTCGCCGTTCGAGACCGTGGCGCTCGTCGAATCGCTGGTGGCGGCCGCGAGGCCGGCGAACGTCACCGTGATCGGCAGTTCGCTGGGCGGCTACTTTGCTACGTATCTTGCTGAGAAACACGGCTGGCCGGCGGTGCTGCTGAATCCGGCGGTGGTGCCGCAGCGCGACCTGAGCGCCTATCTCGGCGAGCAGCCGTTGTGGCATGGCGGCGGCAGCATTACAGTCGAGCCGCATCACCTGGACGAGTTGCGCGCGCTCGGCGTCGCGTCGATCACGCGGCCCGAACGCTATTATTTGATAGCCGCTACCGGCGACGAAGTGCTCGATTACCGTGAAATGCTTGCGCACTATCCGGGCGCACGCACTACGCTGATCGAAGGGAGCGACCACGCGATCAGCGAATTCGCGCAATACGTCGACGAGGTGCTGGCCTTTTGCGACGCCGAGGATATCGAACCGCCGGCGCCGCGCGAAGCGGCCTGACAGTACCGACGATCCCGCAGCGAGGCTGTTGCGGATCACCAGATTCATACCGCTGGCGCGTATGTCGCGCCGCGGATCCACTACCACGAACACGTTGCCGTGCCGCGCACGCAGTGACCGATAGCTGAACTCAATCGGGCGCGCCGGTGGATGCAAGTCAGAACGAGAGTATTGAGTGAACGTTTTCTTTGAGGAATCGGGCAGTTTCAAGGCGGGCAGCGTGCTGTCGCGCCAAGGCGACGCTTTTCAGGTCGAGTTGCCGGGCGGTCGGCGCACCAAGGTGCGCGCGAAAGACGTGCTGATCGAGTTCGAAAAGCCGAGCGCCGGTGAGTTGATGCAGCAGGCTGACGCGGCCGCGCAGGACATCGATCTGGATTTCCTGTGGGAATGTGCGCCGGAAGACGAATTTCCGTTTGCCACGCTGGGCGCCGAGTACTTCGGCGTTTCGTTTGGCGCCATCGAACGCGCCGCGCTGGTGCTGCGCATGCATGGCTCACCGGTGTATTTCCGCCGCAAGGGCCGGGGCATGTACCAACGCGCGCCGCAGGAGCAGCTCAAGATGGCGCTTGCCGGGCTGGAGCGCAAGCGCCAGCAGGCGCTGGTGCAGGCCGGCTACGAAGAGGAGTTGAAAGCGGGCCACCTGCCGGAAGGCTTCAGCGGCAGCAAGGCGCTGGCCTTGCTCACCAAGCCCGACAAGAACACGATCGAGTACAAGGCGCTCGAAGCCGCAGCGGCGGCGCGCGGCATTTCGCAGGCGCGGCTGATGCTCGAATGCGGCGGGATTGCGTCGGCTCGCGCGTTGCACGAGGCGAAATTCCTCTCCGAGTTTTTCCCGCACGGCACCGGTTTTCCGCCGGTCACGGTCGGCACGTTGCCCGAGGATCTGCCGGAAGCCGAGGTCGAGGCCTTCTCGATCGACGACATCACCACCACGGAAATCGACGATGCGTTCTCGGTCGAGCACCTGGCGGATGGCCGCGTGCGGATCGGCGTGCACATTGCCGCGCCGGCGCTCGGCATTACGCGTGGCGACGATATCGATGCGATCGCGCGCACGCGTTTGTCGACCGTTTATATGCCGGGCGACAAGATCACGATGCTGCCCGACAGCGTCGTCGAAGCTTTTACGTTGGCTGAAGGCGGTTTGCGGCCGGCGTTGTCGCTGTATGTGATCATCAATCGCGAGACGCAGGAAATCGTGGCGAGCGAAACGCGCGCCGAGCGTGTGTTCGTGAAGAATAATTTGCGCCACAACACGCTGGACGAACTGGTCACCGAAGAAGCGCTGGCCGCGGGGACGGGCGACTATCCGCATAAGGAAGACATCGCCGTGCTGTGGCCGTTCGCGCAGGCGCTGTTCGAAAAGCGTCAGACCGCGCGCGCCGGTTACGGCCTGCGGCGTGAAGTGCAGCGCAACACCGATTTCAATTTCTATGTTGAAGGCGAGCACATCACGATTACGCCGCGCCGGCGCGGTTCGCCGCTCGACACGATCGTCGCGGAACTCGCAATTCTCGCCAACTCGTCGTGGGGCGCGTTCCTGCACGACCATGGCGTGCCGGGCATCTATCGCACACAACGCGCGTTCGGCGCGCCGACCGGCCCGAAACGCACCCGCATGCAGACCAATGCCGCGCCGCACGAAGGCTTGGGGGTCACGCAATATGCGTGGAGCACCTCGCCGCTGCGCCGCTATGTCGACCTCGTGAATCAGTGGCAGTTGCTTGCCTGTGTGCAGCACGGCGTCACTGCGAAACTGGCTGCGCCGTTCAAGCCGAAGGACGCTGATCTGTTTGCCGTCGTGCAAGGGTTCGATGACACCTACACCGCGTACGCCGATCACCAGCGCCGCATGGAGTACTTCTGGTGTCTGCGCTGGCTGAAGCAGGAGAACCGCAAGCAGGTGGTGGCGTCGGTGGTGAAGGGCGATCTCGTACGCCTCGAAGAGATTCCGCTGTTGCTGCACGTGCCGGGTCTCGGCGTGCATGCGCGCGGCACGCGCTTGCAGATGGAAGTGATGTCGATCGACGAACTGACCGTTGAAGCGTCTGTGCGCCTGTTGCATGTGCTCGACGCGCCGACCGTGACGAGCGGCAGCGAGGCTGAAGAAGCTGACGAGGGCGAAGAGGAAATCATCGACGTGGCGGATGAGAGTGCCGAAGGCGAAGCCGAGGTTCAGGCGGAAGCCGACCTCGACGGTGCCGCGGCAGAAGCAGGCGACGCCGAAAACGGGACCGACACCGGCACCGGCGATGCGGCCGCCGATCAGCAGCACGTCGCGGAGCCGGGACGATGAGCGCGGATCAGTCACATGACCGCTACGCCGTGATCGGCAACCCGGTCGGGCATAGCAAGTCGCCGTTCATTCATGGCCGTTTTGCCGCGCAGACTGGCGAGCCGATCGAGTACGTCCCCCTGCTGGCGCCGGTCGATGCCTTCGTGCCGCACGTGCGGGCTTTTATCGAAGCGGGCGGCCGCGGCATGAACGTTACGGTGCCGTTCAAGCTCGACGCCCATGCCTTTGCCGATACCTTGTCGCCGCGTGCGGCGGCAGCAGGCGCGGTGAACACGCTGCGGTTCGACGCGAGCGGTGTTTACGGCGACAACACGGACGGTTTCGGCCTCGTGCGCGATATCGAGGTGAATCTCGGTGTGTCGTTGAAGGGCGCGCGGATTTTGTTGCTGGGTGCGGGGGGCGCCGCGCGCGGCGTTGTGCTGCCGATGCTGGACCGTGCGCCGCACACGTTGACCATCGTCAACCGTACGGCGGCGAAGGCCGACGCGCTCGTCGACCAGTTCGCGCAAGCCGCGCGCGAGGCCGCTTGCCATCTGGCCGGCGGTAGCGCGCGTGCGATCGAAGCCGGCGCATACGACGTGATCGTCAACGCGACGGCGGGCAGTCTGGATGCCTCGTTGCCCGAATGCGACGACCGCGCGTTCGGCAGCGGCACGCTTGCTTACGACATGATGTACGGCGCGCATCCGACGGTGTTCATGGAGCATGCGCGGAAGCTGGGTGCACGCGCAGCCGATGGCCTCGGCATGCTGGTCGAGCAGGCGGCCGAATCGTTTTACGTGTGGCGAGGCGTGCGGCCCGACGGCGCGCCGGTGCTAGCCGAATTGCGAGCGTTGTTGACAGCGCCGTCGCACGCTTAGGCGGCTTTTAACTTCCCGGAACCCACCGGCTCACTCACTCGAGGACTCCAGGCACGATGACAGCAACGCGGCGCGCGAGCCGGCCAGGCCCGGTGCGATGGGTGTTTTATCTGGGCGTGGTGGTGGCGATTGCGTGGCTTGCGACGCAGGCGTTTTACTTCGCGCAGATCGCGGTGTGGAATTACGTGAATCCTCAGTCGACGGCTTTCATGCGCTCGGATGCGTGGCGTTTGTCGCAGGATCGGCCTGATCTTTCGGTGCAGCATACGTGGGTGCCGTATGAGCAGATTTCGCACAATCTGAAGCGCGCGATTATTGCTTCTGAAGACGCGAACTTCGTGAATAACAATGGCTACGAGACGGATGCCATTTTGCAGGCCTGGGAGCGGAATAAAGCCAAGGGCAGGATTGTTCGCGGCGGGTCGACGATTACTCAGCAGCTGGCGCGGAATCTGTTTTTATCGCGGGAGAAGAGTTATATCCGCAAGGGTCAGGAGTTGATTATCACGTGGATGCTCGAGACCTTGATGGACAAGCAGCGGATCTTCGAGATTTATCTCAACTCCGTTGAGTGGGGGAATGGGGTTTATGGCGCGGAGGCGGCCGCGCATTATTACTACAAGACTTCGGCTGCGAAGTTGACTGCTGCGCAGTCGGCACGGTTGGCGGTGATGCTGCCGCAGCCTAAGTACTTTGATGAGCACAGGGGCTCGGGGTATCTGGCGCAACGTTCGCGGGTTATTGCGCGGCGTATGGGAGCCGCGGAATTGCCTGATTGAAGGTCAAGGTTTGGGCCTGCTCGGCGATTCTGGGTTTTTTGGTGTTGCCTTGTTGGTGGTTTGTTTGGGGTTGGTCTTTTGGTCCTTTGGCCTTTCCTTGTTGTGTTAGTGGTCTATTAGCGTTGCCCCTGTGCGGGGCGGCACTTACTTTCTTTGCCGCCGTGTATAGACCGGAGACATGGTTGACAAACGTGCGGAGACATCATTGACACTTTATGGTCAGTGATTGTCGCTCCTCAGGTCAAGGGTGAGGATGCGGTGATGGGCAAACCAGAATTCAAATACGCCGTCTTCGCCCGGCTTTGCGCGTGCCGCAACCGGCAGTCCATAAAGTGCATTCGAGACCTTGAGGTGCCGTCCTTCAAAGCGTAGCCGGCCATCCGATTTAACCAGCAGCACCACGTCATCCGGGCCGTACTCCGGCTCCGGCAGGATCGATGGATACGCCCGGGGGCTCGGCCGGTAACGGCTGATGGGCGTGTCCATGCCGATCGCCTCATGCGGGCGCTCGCAGTTATATACGGTGCGCCAGCGGTCCAGTTCCTGTTGCACGTGCTGCTGGGTAGCGAAGCTTCGTCCGTTCAGTACTTCAGCCTTCAGCGTACGGTGAAACCGCTCGTCCTTGCCGTTGGTCTGCGGGTGGTAAGGCCGGCTGTAACTGATGCGGATACCCAGCCGGATCAGCCAGACGGCCAGTTCGGTGAGTTGCCCCGGACTGCCAGGCGAACCCCACGGCGAGCCGTTATCGGTATTGATGCGTAACGGCAGGCCATAGTGTCCAAACGCCTCCCGTAATCCTGTCTGCACGGTAGCGGTGTCGGTGGGTCCACAGGCGCGCAGCAGGATGCTGAAGCGCGAGTGGTCGTCGAGTACCGTCAGGGGGCTGCAGCGCTCCTTCCCGAGGGTCTCAAAGTGCCCCTTGAAGTCCATCTGCCAGAGTACGTTAGGCTGCTCGTGCTCAAAGCGCTTCCAGGGTTGGCTCATCGCTGAATCGGCCGGCAGGATCAGGTTGTGCCGGTGCAGGATGTCGGTCACGGTGCTGGGCTGCGGCACCGCCTCAAGGCCCAGATCACGCAGGCGCCGGCTGATCTTGCGTCCGCCCCAGCGCGGATGGGCCTGGCGCAGCCGTACCACTTCCTGCTCCATCGCAGTGGGGGTCTTCGACGGACTGCTGAGCGGGCGTCGGGATTGATCTGCCAGCGCATGCTCGCCGCGATGGAGCCATTTGTAGCCGGTCTGCCGGCTGATGTTAAAGCGCTGGCACAGCTCGGTCATCGTCAGCGTGTCCTGACTGGCCAGATGAACAAATTCCTGTCGGAGGCTCATGGTGTCTCTTGCGTTCCAGGGCATGGTCGGGACCGGGCGTTTTAGTACCCGGAAGTGTCAACCATGTCCCCGCACACCTGTCAGCTATGTCTCCGGTCTATACACCGCCGCAAAGAAAGATAAGCAAAGAAAGCGGCTTCACACCGCAAGCTCATAAGCGGGTCCCCCGCGCAGCCACGGTAGTGGTGCATCTGGAATCTGTGTTCCCGCACACTCCGCGTTCGTGACAAAGCGCTCATCAGCTCCCACTCCGCACTGCGTGCGTCGCGGACGGGTCTGCCAGGGAAACCAGCGGGTTTGCTTCGCGCAGCGGGAGCCATCGGCTTCGCCTCGGCGGAGTGCGCAAAAGTATTGCAGCGCTTTCACACGTATCGTGATTTCATTCTGACTGGCCAGCAAGTCGTAATGGCTTGCGCTATTCAAATTTCGTACTTCGAATGAAATGATGCCGGCGATAAAGGCTCACCAGACACAGTCCGACCCACTCGCCAAACGAGGCGTGCGTGCGAAAACGTAGCGGGCGGTTTATGAACTGGGTGTCGGCGCGCGCAGCGCCGCCGGAGGTATGACTCCTTTGTCACTGACGCTGAATGTGCGAGGCGACAGATTCCAGATGCACCACTACCGTGGCTGCGCGGGGGACCCGCTTATGAGCTAGCGGTGTAAAGCCGCTTTCTTTTGCCTACTTGTATATTCCCTTCTGTGACGCCGACCCGATCAGTTGTCGTCACAGGGACAGTCAGTTCGTCTGCCTACCGGGTTTCGAGCCCGCAGAGAAGCTTGAGCGACTATCCTTTTTCATCCTTCTAACCCGAACAGTTGACTGAGCCTTGAGCTCGTATTTTCCTGCAAGTATGGGTACCGTGATGAATCAATCTTCTTCCGTTTATATCGGCATCGACGTCAGCGGCAGCGCGCTCGATATTGCCATTCACGACACCACCGAACATTTCCGTGTCGACAATGAGCCGGTCGCTATCGAACAGCTGGTGCAACGTCTGATCGCGTTGAGCCCCACACTGATCGTCATGGAGGCCACCGGCAAGCTTGAACTCGCTGTGCTCAGGGCCCTCTGCGAGGCCGGCTTGCCCGCCGTCGCGGTCAATCCCCGGCAGGTACGCGACTTCGCCCGCGCAACCGGCTCGCGTGCCAAAACCGATCGCATCGACGCCTTCGCCATCGCCCATTTCGCCGCGGTCCTCAAGCCCGTCGTGCGCCCGCTCACCGATGTGCAGACCGAGCAGTTGCAGGCCCTGCTGCTGCGCCGTGCCC
Organism: Paraburkholderia agricolaris; assembly: GCF_009455635.1. Lineage (NCBI taxonomy): Bacteria > Pseudomonadati > Pseudomonadota > Betaproteobacteria > Burkholderiales > Burkholderiaceae > Paraburkholderia > Paraburkholderia agricolaris. Next base: position 4,238,274 of record NZ_QPER01000001.1, on the reverse strand, counting down.
AGCTCATCGATATGCTCGTGGCAGAGAAAGCACGGCTTGAGCGCGCCCATGCCGCTGCACGGGACAGTCTGAACGAGCACATCAAATGGCTCAAGCAGCAGATCAAGCTCGCTGACAACGACATCGATTCATTCCTGCGCTCCTCGCCCGCGTGGCGCCAGAAGGAAGACCTGCTGCGCTCCGTGCCAGGCATCGGTCCCGGCGCCGCCGCGACGCTGATCGCTTTTATGCCCCAACTTGGCTCGCTGAACCGCCGGGAGATCGCTGCGCTCACCGGCGTCGCTCCCTTCAATAGCGACAGCGGCAGGCACATCGGCAAACGCCGCATTCAGGGTGGGCGCGCCGTCGTGCGGCGAGCGCTCTATATGGCCTGCGTGCCGGCGCTGCGTTTTAACCCGACCATCCGGGCTTTCTATGACCGGCTACGCAAGGCCGGCAAACCGTTCAAGGTTGCTATCACGGCCTGCATCCGCAAGCTCGTCGTCACGCTCAATGCGATGGTCCGTAACGCCACGCCCTGGAGTTCGCCGACTAACTGAGCTTCGTCACGCGTTGCCCTGATGGCGGGCAGTCCGGGCGCGATCATCAATCGTGCTGCATGCGCTCGCCTGTGCATCGCTGACTACCGTGCCGGGCATCAGTCATCCGCCAGCTAGCCGTCGCTTGACTTCCAATACGGTTGCTTTTCTTTGCGGCAGGCGGTGTGTGTCAAGGTAGTTGTCGCGTGAACCGTTACGCTGCCTGCCTGTACATTTGGGCCGAGGCCGAGGTTCGTTCCGGATTCAGATAGACCGCGTCTGCCAGATGCCAGTTCCGGATAGCTCCTGACCAGCGCGCCGGGTTTCGCATGCGTGCGCTCCGGTACAGCGCTCGCCGTCGGGCCAGCAGGTCACTGGCTTCGCCCCGGTGACGTTGGCCCGGGCTGACATACTTCAGACCGCTGTGACAGTGCTCTTCGTTGTACCACTGCACGAAGCGCTGCACCCATTGCCGAGCCGCCTCCAGCGTGTCGAACGGCTGCTCTGGCCACAACGGACAGTACTTCGCCGTTCGGAACAGCGATTCGGCAAAAGCGTTGTCGTTGCTCACACGCGGCCGGCTGAACGAAGGCTGCACACCCAGATCGATCATCGCCGCGCGCATGGTGGCGCCTTTCATTGCACTGCCGTTATCAGAGTGCAGCACCAGCGGACGCCCGGCGACGCCTTCACGCAGACACCCCTTGGCCAGCAGCACGCTCGCGTGCTCGGCCGACTCCTGCTCCCAGACCTCGTTCATCACCAGCTTGCGGCTGTAGATGTCCTTCATCATGTACCAGTAGAAGTACCGGCCCCTTACCGTGGTCGGCATCCAGGTGATATCCCAGCACCACACCTGATTCGGACCATCGGCACAATGCGTCGTGAGCGTGCGTCGTTGCGGGGCACGCGCGCGGCCCCGGCGCTGGCCCTGTCCTGCCGCTTTCAGCACCCGGTAGAACGTCGATTCGGAAGCCAGATAAACCCCCTCATCGGCCAGTTTCGGCACGATCTGGTGCGGCGTCAGGCTCGCGTAGCCCGGGCGGTTGGCCGCATCGAGTACGGCCTGCCGCTCGGCTTCACTCAGCCTGTTGGGCGGCGCTGCACGCTTCACCTGAGTGCGCCCGTCATGCGGCAACAGGCGCCAGCGCTGGACACTGCGTATGCTGAGCCCCAACTGCTCGCATGCTCGCGAGCGGCATGCCCCTTGCCGTACGGCTTCATCGATCAACTGCATGGCTTCATCGCGATCCGGGCTGCTGATCAGTCTTCCTCTTCCTTGCCCCAGATCGCGTCGGCTTTTTTTCGCAGGTTCAGCAACGCCGCCGCCTCCGCACGGGCCGCATCGCTGCGCTTGAGCTGGCGCTCCAGTTCACGGATGCGCTTCTGGTGAGCCTTCACTTCCTTGCGCTGGGCAGCCGTGAGTTTCGCCTCCGGCACGTTGGCCTGCTCGCACGCCTGACGCCACTGCCGGATCTGCTCCGGATAAATGCCCTTGCTACGGCAGTATTCTGAGGTCTCCACCTCGTTCAGCGATGCCGTCTCCAGCACCACCCTGAACTTGTCGGCGCTCGACCATTGATCGCTTGTCTTGCCATTGCCCGGCATGAATCCCCCAGCCTGTCTCGCGCTCTGCCGCCAGGCACGCAGTGTCACCGTCGTGATGCCCGTCGCCCCTGCCAGCTCGATGACCGCACGATTGAACGGCGGCATCATCTGTTTGACTACCCATTCCCGCGTCTCTGCTGAATAGCGTCTCATATTCCATTCGCTGTCCGCCCTCCATCTTTACATCAATCGTTCGAGTGAGGCGACAACTAGCCTGACATGGAGGGCCGGCAAAGAAAAGTAGGTGCTGTAGTGGCCTAATAAAGCTGGACACCTCAAAAGGTAGACTTATATCCAGACAGAGAGGTGTCAGATGGGAAGAAGGGAATTCTCGAAGCAGTTCAAGGAAGATGCGGTCGATCTGGTGCTGCGGCAGGGCTACACGGTCACGAAGGCCTCGCGGGCGCTGGGAATTGGTGAGACGGCGTTGCGCCGCTGGATGGGTGATCGCCTGCCACACGGTGCCGTGACGGAGCCACCAAAGGAAGGCTCGACGCCTGCCCAGATCCGCATTCAGGAGCTGGAAAGGCGGGTGGCCGAACTGGAACGGGAGCGCGACATTTTAAAAAAGTCCACAGCCTTCTTTGTCAAGGAACTGGATCGCAATACGAAGTGATCCAGCGCGCAGGGAAGGCCTATCCGGTAGCGGCTGTCTGCCGGGCTGTGGGGGTGGCGCGCAGCAGTTACTACGCGTGGAAGGCGCGCGGTGGCCGCCCGCATCCGAAGCGACAGATGGCACTGCGTGAAGTGTGTGCAATTCACGCGCAGTACGACCAGACGTGTGGCAGTCGACGCATGTCGCAGGAACTGCGCCGGCGCGGTCACAACGCGGGACGACATCGCGCCCGCAACCTGATGCGCGAAGCCGGTGTGCAGGTCCGTGTGGCACGCACCCATCAGTATCCGAAGGGAGGCGCCACAGCGACGCTCGCGCCTAATCTGCTGGAGCGGGCATTCGATGTCGCAATGCCCAATCGGGTCTGGGCCGGGGATGTGACGTATGTCTGGACGCAGCAAGGCTGGCTGTATCTGGCCGTCGTGATGGACCTGTTCTCGCGGCGTGTGGTCGGATGGGCCTGCCCGGCCTCGCCCGACACCAACCTCGTGATACGCGCTTTGCAACTGGCGCTGGACGTGCGCCGGCCCGCCTCAGGGCTGATGTTCCATTCGGATCAGGGCTGTCAGTACACCAGCCATGTGTTCCGATACTTCCTCAGCCAGAACGGAATCACGCAGAGCATGAGTCGTAAGGGCAACTGCTGGGATAACGCGGTAGTAGAACGTTTCTTCCGCAGCCTGAAGACCGAGCGGGTCAGGCTGCGTCCGTACCGAAGCTATCTCGAAGCAAAGATCGATGTCACTGATTACATCCTGACGTTCTACAACCAGCAGCGGCTGCATTCGGCGGCCGGCAACATGCCGCCCGCCGAATACGAAATCACCATGCAGAAAAAGTGGAAAGCGGAAAAAGTGTCCAGGATTACTTGACCACCACAGGTGCCGCCCCGCACAGGGGCAACGCTAATAGACCACTAACACAACAAGGAAAGGCCAACACCTTAAAACCACAACCAAAACCAACCCGCCGAGCAGGCCAAAACCCAAACTTTTTTACTGCCGCGCCAACCGCATATTATCCGGCATCGGCAAATTATAATTCGTCCGGAACGGATTAATATCGAGCCCCCCGCGCCGCGTATACCGCGCATAAACAGCCAACTTCACCGGCCGGCAGGCCTTAAGAATATCGACAAAAATCCTCTCGACACACTGCTCATGAAACCCGGTGTGATTCCGATAGGAGATGATGTACCGCAGCAAACCCGCATGATCAATCTGCGGCCCAACATAGTGAATCTGCACGCTACCCCAGTCAGGCTGCCCGGTCACCGGACAATTCGACTTCAGCAAGTTAGAGAACAAGGTCTCCTCAACCGGCGCTTCATCAAGTGCAGCCTTCAGCAACGAAGCATCCGGCTGATAAACATCCGTATCCAGATCGAGCCGATCCAGCGACAAGCCTTCAAACTCTTCCATCTGCAACTTGCCAAACTCATACGGCGCGCTCAGATGAACAGAAACCGTCGCGCCACAAGAAGCGGACACATCCCGCTTGATCGTGTCGTGCACCACTTCCATTGATTCGAACGCCGTTTGCGCAAACGACCCAAGATAAAGCTTGAACGACTTCGACTCGACAATGCTCGGCGAATCAGCCGGCACAAAGAAAGTCGCCACAGCAATCTGCGGCTTGCCGCGCGCATTCAGCCAGGACAACTCGTAAGCGTTCCAGATGTCCGTGCCGAAAAATGGCAACTGCGTGCCAATCCCAATCGCCTCACGCGCGTTCTTCCGGGCAATCGGAAAAAGCAACGAGGCGTCATATTGTTCGGTGTAAGTGGAAGCCTTACCCAGTGGTGACTGTTCAGGTGTCATGATGCGTTCACGATGCCACTCAGCACGTGCCCCGTCGCCGTCACGACGCGGGCCGATTCGCAATGGCCAATTTGGTCGTCGAAGAAAAAGTCCGGCTCGAATTCACGCAAAAATGCGCTCTTGTCGAGGCCGCCAAGGAACATCGCTTCGTCGATTTCGATGTTCCACGCCATCAATGTGCGGATCGCGCGCTCATGCGCCGGCGCCGAGCGTGCCGTCACCAATGCCGTACGAATATGCATCGGCGCGGCTTCGTCCGCGAGTTTCTGCAACCGGTGCAGCGCTTCGAGCAACGGTTTCAAAGGCCCATCCGCAAGCGGTAAGTCCTTGTTGTGAATCTCATGGCCAACGAAAGCGCGCAGGCCGTCCTTCTGAAAGATGCGCTCGGCTTCGTCGGAAAACAACACGGCGTCGCCGTCAAAGGCAATCCGGATCTCGTCCGGATACTTACTCGCCATTCTCGCTGATTCGGGCAAGACGCGCGCGGCCGGAAATCCGGCGGCCAGTGCGTCACGCACGTCGTCCTGATTCGCGGACAAAAACAGCGCGGCATTCAACGGCTTCAGGTAGCCGAACGGCGCGCGCCCACGTGTAAACACGCCACGCTCGATCGCGAGTCCATATTCCCGGCACGAATGAAACGCGCGCAAGCCGCTGATCGGATCGCTGCGCGACAGGATCACGACTTCGACCCGATGGCCACCGGCATTCAAGGCCAGCAGCTTGCGGATCAGCGGAAACGCGACGCCTGGTTTGGCAGGCACGGCCAGCCGTTCGCGCTGCAAGGCCTCATACGCTCGCAGGTCGCCCGCCTCGTACACGCAGTTCTCTTCCTCGAAGTCGAACAGCGCGCGCGACGAGATTGCCACCACCAGTTTGTCGACGAGCGAAAGAGCCATCTGCGCGTTTCAGTCCAAAAAGATCAAGCGAGGAACAAGCGGTACACGGGGTTCTGCGTCTCTTCCCAGTACGGATAACCCAGTGTCGCGAGAAAACGGTCGAACTCGCGGTTCTCGCTCTCCGGCACCTGGATGCCGACCAGAATCGAACTGTAGTCCGCGCCCTGATTACGGTAGTGAAACAGGCTGATATTCCAGTTCGGCGCCATCGACGACAGGAACTTCATCAACGCGCCCGGCCGCTCCGGAAACTCGAAGCGGAACAGGCGTTCGTCATGCGCCAGCGGCGAGCGGCCACCGACCATGTAGCGGATATGCTGCTTCGACAGTTCGTCGAAAGTCAGATCGACGGTGGCGAAGCCGTGTGCTTCGAAGGCCGCGGCAATCTGCGCCGATTCGTTGCGATTGCGGATCTGCACGCCGACAAAGATATGGGCGGAGCTGGCATCCGCAATCCGGTAGTTGAACTCGGTGACGCTGCGGGTGCCCACCAGCTCGCAGAAGCGGCGGAAGCTGCCACGTTCCTCGGGAATCGTCACCGCGAATACCGCCTCGCGCGCTTCACCGACTTCGGCACGCTCGGCCACGAAACGCATGCGGTCGAAGTTCATGTTCGCGCCCGACGTGATCGCGATCAGCGTCTGGTTCTCGAGGCCCTCGCGCTCGGCGTACTGTTTGGCGCCGGCCACGGCCAGCGCGCCGGCCGGCTCCAGTACGCTGCGGGTGTCCTGGAACACATCCTTGATCGCCGCGCACAGCGCGTCGGTATTCACGAGCAGCACGTCGTCGAGATAGTCACGGCACAGTCGGAAGGTTTCTTCGCCCACCAGCTTGACTGCCGTGCCGTCCGAGAATAGCCCGACTTCGTTCAATGTGACCCGTTCACCCGCTTTCAGCGAGGCGGCCATCGCGCACGAGTCGTCGGTCTGTACGCCGATCACCTTGATCTCCGGGCGTACCGATTTCACGTATGCCGCAACGCCTGCCGCGAGTCCGCCGCCGCCGATCGGCACAAAGATCGCGTGGATCGGGCCCTGATGCTGGCTGAGGATCTCCATCGCAACCGTGCCCTGGCCGGCAATCACATACGGATCGTCGAACGGGTGAACGAAGGTCAGGCCGCGCTCTTCCTGCAGCTTCACCGCATGCCCGTACGCATCGCTATAGGACTCGCCAAACTGCACGACTTCGACCGTTGCTCCGCCATGCGTACGCACGGCGTCGACCTTCACCTGCGGGGTTGTCACCGGCACGACGATGATCGCCTTCACGCCCATGCGGGCCGCCGACAGCGCCACGCCCTGCGCATGATTGCCCGCCGACGCGGTAATCACGCCGCGCTCGAGCGCGTCCGCCGGGATATGCGCCATCTTGTTGTACGCGCCGCGCACCTTGAAGGAGAACACCGGCTGGTTGTCCTCGCGCTTCAGATAAACCGGATTGGACAGGCGCGCCGACAGATTCGGCGCGCGTTCGAGTTCGGTCTCGCGAGCTACGTCGTAGACGCGCGCGGTCAGGATTTTCTTCAGGTAGTCGTGGGAAGCCATGCGGGTGGCGCGGTGCGCTTTGTGAAGACGGGAAAGGGTCAATGATAGCGCCAACGGTGGGCGCTCTGGCCGTCGCCGAACCCTCGGCGCGCGCCTGAGCGCCGCCGGCAAGCGGCCACCCGACCGTTCGGTCGGAGAATTCGCCGTCGGCATCGATGAGCGCCGTTTCACCCAAAACCGTCCAAAACCCCGTCGCAGCTCCGATTTCGGGCGTCAACGCGCGGCGGGATCATAAGGTAGAATTCCATTTTGGAATAAGGATCGGAAGATGCACTGGCAGCCTCGGATCGCCCATTTGATGCCCGTCCCGCGTGAGTCTTGCCCCGCGGCGGAGCGTCACGTCCGTCAGGCACGATCGTGTAGCTGTCTCTGAGCGCCGTGAAGCGACCGATGTGGGTAAGCCGTCGGTTGCGCTTCGCTCCCCTAGAAGATTTCCAGCATTGCGCCCCACGCGCACCGTCCGCCGACGCCTCACCCGTGAGCGCGCCTGGTTGACCCACCGAGTCGTCCGAACATGAACGCACCTCAAGTTTTCGATCCGCACGGGGCCGCCGCAGCGGTGGCCGCCGATCCCGAAGCGCGTCTGCGCGAAATTCCCTATAACTACACGTCGTTTTCCGACCGTGAAATCGTTATCCGCCTGCTAGGCGACGATGCCTGGGCGGCTTTGGCCGAACTGCGCGCGGAACGCCGCACCGGCCGGTCGGCACGGATGCTGTATGAAGTGCTCGGCGACATCTGGGTCGTGCGCCGCAATCCTTACCTGCAAGACGACCTGCTCGACAATCCGAAGCGCCGGGCGATGCTGATCGAGGCGCTGCATCACCGTCTGACCGAGATCGAAAAGCGCCGTCGCGCCGATCTGGTCGCGCATGGCGATGAAGCGGGGATTGATCGGGCGGCTCGCGTTGAGACGCTGGTGGCGGCGGCACGTCGTGCCGTCGACGATTTCGAGAGCGAATTCCAGAAAACCTTCGATCTGCGCCGTCGCGCGAACAAGGTACTGGGTAAGGTCACGGAAAAGGACAACATCAAGTTCGACGGCTTGTCCCGTGTCTCGCATGTGACCGACGCGACCGACTGGCGCGTCGAGTACCCATTCGTCGTGCTGACGCCGGATACCGAGGCCGAGATCGCCGGCATGATCAAGGCGTGTTTCGAATTGGGGTTGACCGTGATTCCGCGTGGAGGCGGCACGGGTTACACGGGCGGCGCGGTGCCGCTCACGCCGTTTTCCGCTGTCATCAATACGGAAAAGCTCGAACAGCTGGGCGCGGTCGAGTTGACCGAACTGCCGGGCGTCGATCGCAAGGTGCCGACGATTTTCTCCGGCGCCGGTGTCGTGACGCGCCGCGTGACCGAAGCCGCCGAACAGGCCGGCTATGTGTTCGCGGTGGATCCGACCTCGCTGGATGCGTCCTGCGTCGGCGGCAACGTCGCGATGAACGCGGGCGGCAAGAAAGCGGTGCTGTGGGGCACGGCGCTCGACAACCTCGCCTGGTGGCGGATGGTCGACCCGGAAGGGAACTGGCTCGAAATTACGCGTCTGGATCACAACCTCGGCAAGATTCACGACATCGAAGTCGCGCGTTTCGAGCTGAAGTGGTTTGACGGCAGCCACGCGCCGGGCGAAAAGCTGCTGCGCACGCAAGCGCTCGACATCAAGGGCCGCGTGTTCCGCAAGGAAGGTCTCGGCAAGGACGTGACCGACAAATTCCTGGCGGGTCTGCCGGGCGTGCAGAAAGAAGGCTGTGACGGCCTGATCACGTCGGCGCGCTGGGTGCTGCACAAGATGCCGGCGCACACGCGCACGGTCTGCCTCGAATTCTTCGGCCAGGCCCGCGAAGCGATTCCGAGCATCGTCGAGATCAAGGACTATCTGTTCGAAACGTCGAAGCAGGGCGGTGCGATTCTCGCCGGCCTCGAGCATCTGGACGAGCGCTATCTGCGCGCGGTCGGCTACGCGACCAAGAGCAAGCGCAACGCGTTTCCGAAGATGGTGCTGATCGGCGACATCGTCGGCGACGATGCGGACGCGGTCGCACAAGCCACTTCGGAAGTCGTGCGCATGGCCAACGGCAAGAGCGGCGAAGGTTTCGTCGCCGTCAACGCCGAGGCGCGCAAGCGCTTCTGGCTCGACCGCAGCCGGACCGCGGCGATTGCCAAGCACACCAACGCGTTCAAGATCAACGAAGACGTGGTGATTCCGCTCGACCGGATGGGCGAGTACACCGACGGCATCGAGCGCATCAATATCGAACTGTCGATCAAGAACAAGCTGCAACTGGTCGACGCGCTCGAAACGTTCTTCAAGGGCGGCAAGTTGCCGCTCGGCAAGAGCGACGACGCCAACGAGATCCCGAGCGCGGAGCTGCTCGAAGACCGCGTGCAACAGGCGCTCGATCTGCTGAAGAAGGTGCGCGCGCGCTGGGAATTCCTGCGCGACAAGCTCGATCTGTCCTTGCGCGAGGCGCAGCACTATCTGGTCGGCCTCGGCTACGAGGGGCTGGCCGAGAAGTTTGCCGATCGCGCGGACGCGCAGCCGGATGCCACTGTGTTCCACATCACCCAGGACCGGACGATCCGCGTGTCGTGGAAGGCAGAGATCCGCGCAGAGTTGCGCCAGATCTTCAACGGCGGCGAATTCAAGCCGATTCTCGAAGAAGCCCAGGCGATCCACAAGAAGGTGCTGCGTGGCCGCGTGTTCGTCGCGCTGCACATGCACGCGGGCGACGGCAACGTTCACACGAACCTGCCGGTCAACTCCGACAACTACGAGATGCTGCAGGATGCCCACACGGCGGTCGCGCGCATCATGAAGCTGGCGCGTTCGCTCGACGGCGTGATTTCCGGTGAGCACGGCATCGGCATTACCAAGCTCGAATTCCTGACCGAAGAAGAGATCGGCGAATTCCGCGCGTACAAGCAGCGGGTCGATCCGCATGGCCGCTTCAACGCGGGCAAGCTGCTCGCAGGCGCGGACCTGCGCAACGCCTACACGCCGAGCTTCGGCCTGATGGGCTATGAATCGCTGATCATGCAGCAGTCCGACATCGGCGCGATTTCCGAGTCGATCAAGGACTGTTTGCGTTGCGGCAAGTGCAAGCCGGTGTGCGCGACCCACGTGCCGCGCGCGAACCTGCTGTACAGCCCGCGCAACAAGATTCTCGCCACCTCCTTGCTGGTCGAGGCGTTCCTGTACGAAGAGCAGACCCGCCGCGGCGTGTCGATCAAGCACTGGGACGAGTTCAACGACGTCGCCGATCACTGCACGGTCTGTCACAAATGCGTGACGCCATGTCCGGTGAAGATCGACTTCGGCGACGTGACGATGAACATGCGCAACCTGCTGCGCAAGATGGGCAAGAAGAAATTCAATCCGGGCAACGCAGCCGGCATGTTCTTCCTGAACGCCACCAACCCGCAGACCATCAACCTCGCGCGCACCGCGATGATGGGCATCGGCTACAAGGCGCAGCGTCTCGGCAACGACGTGCTGAAGAAGTTCGCGAAGAAGCAGACGGCACACCCGCCGGCAACCGTCGGCAAGCCGAAGGTCACGCAGCAGGTGATCCACTTCATGAACAAGAAGATGCCGGGCAACCTGCCGAAGAAAACCGCCCGCGCGTTGCTCGATATCGAGGACAACAAGATCGTCCCGATCATCCGCAATCCGAAGACGACCACGGCCGACACGGAAGCGGTGTTCTACTTCCCGGGCTGTGGCTCCGAGCGGTTGTTCTCGCAAGTGGGTCTGGCGACGCAAGCCATGTTGTGGGAAGCGGGCGTGCAAACCGTGCTGCCGCCGGGCTACCTGTGCTGTGGTTATCCGCAGCGCGGCTCGGGCCAGTTCGACAAGGCCGAACAGATCGTCACGGATAACCGCGTGCTGTTCCACCGCGTCGCCAATACGCTGAACTACCTCGACATCAAGACGGTGGTGGTGTCGTGCGGCACGTGTTACGACCAGCTGGCCGGCTACGAATTCGAGAAGATCTTCCCGGGTTGCCGGATCATCGACATTCACGAGTTCCTGCTCGAGAAGGGTATCAAGCTCGAAGGCGTGAACGGCGTGCGCTACATGTATCACGACCCGTGCCACTCCCCGATCAAGACGATGGACCCGGTCAAGCTCGTCAATCAGCTGATGGGGTCGGAGAACGACGGCTACAAGATCGAGAAGAACGATCGCTGCTGTGGCGAATCCGGCACACTCGCGGTGACGCGTCCGGACATTTCGACGCAAGTCCGCTTCCGCAAGGAAGAAGAAATGCGCAAGGGCGCGGCGAAGCTGCGAGGCATTCCGTTGGTGGCCGAGGCGGGCGCGAACGGAATCAATGCGGCCAATGCGTCGGCCGGTGCGGCAGGTGCGCTGGATGGCTCGGTGCTCAAGGCGGGCGATGGGCCGCAACCGAACGGCGCGACCGACGTCAAGATTCTGACGAGCTGCCCGTCCTGCTTGCAAGGCCTGTCGCGCTACAACGAGGATGCGGGCACCGAGGCGGACTACATCGTCGTCGAGATGGCGCGTCACGTGCTTGGTGAAGACTGGATGTCGGACTACGTCCAGCGGGCGAACAATGGCGGAATCGAGCGCGTGCTGGTTTAATGGCACGACTGACGATTTTTGCCTGAGGACGACGATGGAATGCGTTTTTTGCCGTGAAGATGGCGGTGATGTGCTGTGGCAGGACGATACGCTGCGTGTCGTCCTCGCCGACGAACACGATTACCCGGGTTTTTGCCGGGTGATCTGGAACGGGCATGTCGCCGAGTTTTCGGATCTCGCCGCAACCGACCGGGATCGCGTAATGCAGGCCGTGTATGCGGTCGAGCGAGCGGTCCGGCGCATTCTTCAGCCGGTCAAGGTCAACCTGGCGAGTCTTGGCAACCAGGTTCCGCACGTGCATTGGCACGTGATTCCGCGTTTTTCGAACGACGCTCACTTCCCACTGCCGATCTGGGCGCCGCGCCAACGCACGGTGTCCGAAGCCATGCTGTCGTCGCGCCGCGCGCAGGCTACCCTGCTGCGCGAAGCGGTGCGGCAGGAAATCGAACAGGTTTTTGGCTGAACGTCCCTGAGTCTGGCGTTGCGCGCCAGATGCGCCGAGGGGTTCGGAAACTCGGGACGGCCTGGCGTTTTCTATATGAGGTCAACATGAGTGGACTGACTCCCAATACTCCCGTGCCGACCGGCGTGGTCGTGCATTCCAAATCGCGCGTGCTCGAACTGCAATACGCAAATGGCGAAACCTATCGCCTGCCTTTCGAGTTGCTGCGCGTGTATTCGCCATCGGCGGAAGTGATGGGCCACGGGCCCGGCCAGGAGACGCTGCAAACCGGCAAGCGCGAGGTCACGATCAAGATGATCGAAGGCGTCGGCAACTATGCGATACAGCCGACTTTCTCCGACGGGCATTCCACCGGCATCTATTCCTGGGACCTGCTGCACGACATGGCCGTCCGTCAGGATGAACTCTGGCGCGAATATCTCGCCAAACTGGCAGCGGCCGGTGTTGACCGTGATACGCCAATGACCCCAGCCGGTGCTGCGCACGGGCACTGTCACTGATACGATTCGCCCTGATCGCCGCACTGATGCGGCGCAACATATTTCAGAATACGCGAAAGGACGAGCGCGATGAGCAAAACCCACTTCGGCTTTCAATCGGTCGACGAACAGGAAAAAGCGCAGAAGGTGGCGGGCGTATTCCACTCGGTCGCCTCCAACTACGACTTGATGAACGACCTGATGTCGGGCGGGTTGCACCGGGCGTGGAAGATGTTCACGATCGCCCAGGCCAACGTCCGGCCGGGCTTCAAGGTGCTCGATATCGCGGGCGGCACGGGCGATCTGTCGAAGGCGTTCGCAAAACAGGCGGGCGAAACCGGCGAAGTCTGGCACACCGACATCAACGAATCGATGCTGCGCGTGGGCCGCGACCGCCTGCTGGATAAGGGCGTGATCACGCCGGCACTGCTTTGCGACGCCGAAAAAATCCCCTTTCCCGACAATTACTTCGATGTGGTGACGGTGGCTTTCGGTTTGCGCAACATGACCCACAAGGACGTGGCGTTGGCCGAGATGCGCCGGGTGTTGAAGCCGGCGGGCCGTCTGCTGGTGCTGGAATTCTCGAAAGTGTGGGATCCGCTTAAAAAGGTCTACGACGTCTATTCGTTCAAGGTGTTGCCGTGGCTTGGCGACCGCTTTGCGAAGGACGCCGAGAGCTACCGATACCTGGCGGAATCGATCCGGATGCATCCGGACCAGGAAACTTTAAAAACAATGATGGAACAAGCGGGCCTGGACGGCGTCAAATATTACAATTTGTCAGCTGGCGTGGTAGCTTTACATGTGGGGACCAAATACTAGGGTCCCTAACCCATCGATTTTTAAAGGAAAGTACGAAAATGTCCGATTCAGGTGTGTTATCTCCCCGTAAGGTTGGGCGGTCGTTGGTGAGAAGAATCGGACTGATCGCGATGGTCGGTCTGATCATGGCCGGCTCTCTCGCCTCGCTCGATGCGGAAGCTCGCCGCATGGGCGGTGGCCGTAGTATTGGCCGTCAGTCGAACACGGTTCAGCAACAATCGACCCCGTCGCAACCTTCCCAAAGCAATCAGGCGATGCAGCAGCGCGCGCAGCCGGCACCGGCTCCTGCGCCGACACCTGCGGCGGCGCCTAACCGCTCGCGCTGGCTCGGACCGATCGCCGGTCTTGCGGCCGGTCTCGGTATCGCGGCGCTGTTGTCGCACTTCGGTCTGGGCGGCGCATTCGCCGGCGCCATGGCCAACATCATTGTGATTGCGGTGCTCGCGATGATCGGCATCTGGCTGATCCGCCGTTTCATGGGCCGCAAACGCGACACGGCTCAACCGGCCTACGCCGGCGGCTCGCCGTCGCTGAATGCGGGTGGTACCGGCTACACGCAGGAACCGCGTTATACCGCTCCGCCCACGGGCTCCTACCTCGAACCGCAAGGCAACCCGCTGAGCACGCCGTCGATCAATACCGCCCCGGTCGTGCCGGCCGGCTTTGATTCGGACGCGTTCCTGCGCAACGCCAAGGTGTACTTCGTGCGCCTGCAAGCCGCGTGGGACGTCGGCAACACGGAAGACATCCGTGAATTCACCACGCCGGAAATGTTCGCCGAAGTAAAGGTCGATCTGTCGTCGCGCGGCGCCGAGTCCAATCAGACGGACGTGGTGCAACTGAATGCGGAGTTGCTGGGCGTTGAAGAACGTGCGACCGAGTACTTCGCCAGCGTGCGCTTCTCCGGCCTGATCCGTGAATCGGCGGGTGCGGCGGCTGAGCCGTTCGTCGAAGTGTGGAACCTGACGAAGTCGAACCGGCCGGGTGAAGGCTGGCTGCTGGCCGGTATCCAGCAAGTGGTGCAGCACTAAAGTTGCCGCGAGACAAAGCCGGGGCAGCGCTGCGAACCCTGACTTCGCACACAGCATTGGCCGTTCGGCATAGCAGGCCGCGAAGCGAACGGACGTTACAATAGGAACCCGCGCGGGCACCTCGCCCGCGCGGGTTTTTTCTTGCCACTCTCAATGACCCTCGCCGCCAAGCCCTTCGCTGCTGCCGTCAATCACCTGCTCGCCCGCGAATCGTGGGCTCGAGAGCGCCTCGCCCCGTACGCGGGCAAGACCGCCAGACTGTCCTGCCCGCCGGTCACGCTGATGCTGCTGGTGCAACCGGACGGCTATCTGGGCGCCGTCGGCGAAACCGATACGCAACAGTTCGACGTGACCATCTCGGTACCGTCCGACGCGCTGCCGGCCTTCATGCAAGGCGGCCAGGCGGCGGTGATGAAGCACGTGAAGATCGACGGCGACGCCGAATTTGCGACTGTGATCGCCAGGCTCGCCGAGCATCTGCGCTGGGAGCCGGAAGAGGATCTGGCGAAGCTGATCGGTGACGGTCCGGCGTGGCGGGTCGCGTCGGTCGTGCGTACGGTTGGCGAACATGCGCGGCGTACCGGGCGCAACCTGCTCGACACCGCCGCCGAATATCTTCTCGACGAAAATCCGCAACTGGTACGGCGCGTCGCGCTGGAAGATTTCAACGCCGAATTGGCCCGCGCCCGCGACGCTTTGGCGCGAGTGGAAAAGCGCATCGAGCGTCTTGAACAGAAGGTCGAAGCCCACGGCGCCAATGCGCCGGGCGGCGCCGCCACGTCGCGCGGCACGCGCTAGTCACTGGGCATAACTATGCGTTTTCTGCGTTTCCTCAAGATTTTCTTCACGGTCATCCGATTCGGTCTCGATGAGATGATGCTCAGCCGTGTCAACGACCGGCGTGTGCGTCTATTGCTGCGTATCACCACCATCGGCCGCAAGTTTGACGCGCCACCGGGCGTGCGTTTGCGGCTCGCGCTCGAAAGTCTCGGGCCAATCTTCGTCAAGTTCGGCCAGGTGCTGTCTACGCGGCGCGATCTGCTGCCGGTCGATATCGCCAATGAACTGGCCAAGCTGCAGGATCAGGTCCCACCGTTCGATTCGGCGGTGGCGATCGGACTGGTCGAGAAGTCGCTCGGCGCGCCGGTCGACGTGCTGTTCGACGATTTCGAGCGGGTGCCGGTGGCGAGCGCGTCTATCGCGCAGGTTCACTTTGCGAAGGTGAAAGCGGGGCAGCACGCCGGCAAGGCGGTCGCCGTGAAGGTGCTGCGGCCGAATATGCTGCCGGTGATCGACTCCGACCTGGCGTTGCTGCGCGATATCGCGGTGTGGGCCGAGCGCCTGTGGGCCGATGGCAAGCGACTCAAGCCGCGCGAGGTGGTGGCCGAATTCGACAAGTATCTGCACGACGAACTCGATCTGATGCGCGAAGCGGCCAACGGCAGCCAGTTGCGCCGCAACTTTGCCGGGCTCGATCTGCTGCTGGTGCCGGAAATGTACTGGGAGTTCTGCACGCCCACGGTGCTGGTGATGGAACGCATGGTCGGCGTGCCGATCAGCCAGGTGGAAACGCTGCGCGCGGCGGGTGTCGATATTCCGAAGCTGGCGCGCGAAGGCGTCGAAATTTTCTTCACCCAGGTCTTCCGCGACGGCTTTTTCCACGCCGACATGCACCCGGGCAACATTCAGGTGAGCCTCGATCCGGCGCACTTTGGCCGCTATATCGCGCTCGACTTCGGCATCATCGGCGCGCTGTCGGATTTCGACAAAAACTATCTCGCGCAGAATTTCCTCGCTTTCTTCAAGCGTGACTACCACCGCGTGGCCACGCTGCATCTGGAGTCCGGCTGGGTGCCGCCTACTACTCGGGTCGAAGAACTGGAAAGTGCGATCCGCGCGGTGTGCGAGCCCTATTTCGATCGCGCATTGAAGGATATTTCGCTCGGCCAGGTGTTGATGCGCCTGTTCTCGACCTCGCGCCGCTTCAATGTGGAAATCCAGCCGCAACTGGTGCTGCTGCAAAAAACCATGCTTAACGTGGAAGGGCTCGGCCGCTCGCTCGATCCTGAACTGGACTTGTGGAAGACGGCCAAGCCCTATCTCGAACGCTGGATGAACGAGCAGATCGGTCTGCGCGGCTGGTACGAGCGGCTGAAGATCGAAGCGCCGCAGTGGAGCAAGACGTTGCCGCAGTTGCCGCGCCTGATTCATCACGTGCTGGCCGAGCGTCACGACAACGCGCGCGGCGCGAACGACGAGATGATTCGCCAGATCCTGCTGGAGCAGAAGCGCACCAACCGGTTGCTGCAAGGGTTGCTGCTGTTCGGCGTGGCGGTTGGCGTCGGCGCGGTGGCGGCGCGGGCGTTTCTGGCCTTCGCCTACGGCGCCTAATTTCGATCCAGATCCTGACGAGGCCTCCCATGAGCGATCCCACCCAGCCCTCCGCGCCTGATTTCGCGAGCCGCGATCCCAACTCGCCTGAGTTCTGGGACGAACGCTTCGAACGCCATTTCATGCCGTGGGATCAGGCCGGCGTGCCGTCCGCGTTCCAATCTTTCGCCAGCAGGCACAGCGGCGGCGCCGTGCTGATTCCGGGCTGCGGCAGTGCCTACGAGGCGCTCTGGCTGGCCGAGCAGGGCAATCCGGTTCGAGCGATCGATTTCTCACCAGCCGCCGTGGCTGCGGCGCGCGAGCAACTGGGCGCGCAGCATGCGCAACTGGTCGAGCAGGCCGACTTTTTCACTTACGAACCGCCGTTCACGCCAGCATGGGTCTACGAGCGCGCGTTCCTTTGCGCGTTGCCGTTGGCGCGCCGCGCAGACTACGCGCAACGGATGGCGGAATTGTTACCGGCGGGTGCGTTGCTGGCAGGTTTCTATTTCATGGGTGCGACGCCAAAAGGGCCACCGTTCGGCATCGAGCGTGCCGAGCTCGACGCGTTGCTCATGCCGCATTTCGATCTGATCGAAGATGAGGCTGTGAGCGACTCGATTGCCGTGTTTGCCGGCCGCGAGCGCTGGATGACCTGGCGCCGCCGTGGTTGAGCGCGGCGTCACCATGTTCGAGGCGCACTTGATTCGATAGCAGCCGCCCCCATTTACGTGGACGGCGGCTGCGTCCGGCGTTTGTCCCTGAAATTCACGGGCGACTAGCCATATGCGGCTATAATTCAAGGCTTTGCAAGCGTTTACAAGATTTCAGTAGGGAAAAGTTCATGCCGATCTACGCTTATCGTTGCGAGTCATGCGGCTTCGGGAAGGACGTGCTTCAGAAGATGAGCGACCCCCAGTTGACGCAGTGTCCCGAGTGCGGAAAAGACACATTTCGCAAGCAGGTGACTGCAGCCGGTTTCCAGTTGAAGGGCTCCGGCTGGTATGTAACCGATTTCCGCGGCGGTAATGCTGGCGCGAGCGCGTCGGCCAAGCCCGACGCGAATGGCGGCTCGAATGCGAATTCGGGCGAAAACGCCGCAGCCGGCAATGACGGCGCAGCGAAATCCGACACGGCTTCGGCCAACGGCACGGCCGCCGCCGCTTCATCGGGCGCAGCCGCAACGCCTGCCGCGCCTGCTGCCGCACCCGCCGCATCGACGAGTTCGAGCGGTTCCGGCAGCGCCTAGTAGGTCTGCCGCCCTCGCGGGCGGCGCACACGCCGCGCGTCGGATACCGGCTTGCGCGGCTTTCTGGCGGTACACATGACGACGAAAAAAACGACGCTCAAATCGGTGTTCCTGACTGGCCTGCTGGTGCTGGTGCCTCTGGCTATCACACTGTGGGTGCTCGGCCTGATCATCGGCACGATGGACCAGACGCTGCTGCTGCTGCCGAGCGCATGGCAACCGGAGCGCCTGTTCGGCTTCCGTTTGCCGGGCCTCGGCGCGGTCCTTACGCTGGCGTTCATCTTTGTCGTCGGTCTGTTGACGCAAAACTTCATCGGCCAGAAGCTCGTGAAGTGGTGGGAAGTCGTGGTCGCGCACATTCCGGTGGTCGGCCCGATCTACACCAGCGTGAAGCAGGTGTCGGACACTTTGTTGTCGAGCAGCGGCAATGCGTTTCGCAAGGCGCTCCTGATCGAGTATCCGCGCCGCGGCTCCTATACGATCGCGTTTCTGACCGGTATTCCGGGCGGCGACGTGCTCAACCACCTGAAAGAAGATCACGTCAGCGTGTATGTGCCGACTACGCCGAATCCAACGTCCGGCTTCTTCCTGATGGTGCCCAAGAGCGAAGTGATCGAACTCGACATGACAGTCGACGCCGCGCTCAAGTACATCGTCTCGATGGGCGTCGTGGCGCCGTCCGCGCCGCCGGCGCCGGTGCGCCGCACGACAGTCGAGCCTCCGCTGTAATGCCGGTGCGCAGCGCTTCAAACCGTGTTTGATTGCTGCGCGCCCGTTCAACTAATGCAAAACGAAAGACAAACATCATGTCGATGAGATCTGAATACTGCGGTCTGGTGACCGAAGAACTGCTGGGCCAATCTGTCTCGCTGTGCGGCTGGGTAAGCCGCCGCCGTGACCATGGCGGCGTCATCTTCATCGACCTGCGCGACCGCGAAGGCCTCGTTCAGGTCGTCTGCGATCCGGATCGCGCGGAAATGTTCAAGACGGCCGAAGGCGTGCGCAACGAGTTCTGTCTGCAGATCAAGGGCGTGGTTCGTGCTCGTCCGGAAGGCACCACGAACGCTTCGCTCAAGAGCGGCAAGATCGAAGTGCTGTGCCACGAGCTGATCGTGCTGAACCCTTCGATCACGCCGCCGTTCCAGCTCGACGACGACAACCTGTCGGAAACCACGCGCCTCACGCACCGTGTGCTCGACCTGCGCCGTCCGCAGATGCAGCACAACCTGCGTCTGCGTTACCGCGTCGCGATCGAAGTGCGCAAGTACCTCGACTCGCTGGGCTTCATCGACATCGAAACGCCGATGCTCACCAAGAGCACGCCGGAAGGCGCGCGCGACTACCTCGTGCCGTCGCGCACCAACCCGGGCCAGTTCTTCGCGCTGCCGCAATCGCCGCAACTGTTCAAGCAGTTGCTGATGGTGGCGAACTTCGATCGCTACTACCAGATCGTCAAGTGCTTCCGCGACGAAGACCTGCGCGCCGACCGCCAGCCGGAATTCACGCAGATCGACTGTGAAACCTCGTTCCTGTCGGAACAGGAAATTCGCGATCTGTTCGAAGCGATGATCCGTCACGTGTTCAAGGAAACGATCGGCGTCGAACTGGCCGAGAAATTCCCGGTCATGGAGTACTCGGAAGCCATGCGCCGTTTCGGTTCGGACAAGCCGGACCTGCGCGTGAAGCTCGAATTCACCGACTTGACGGACGCAGTTAAAGACGTCGACTTCAAGGTGTTCAGCACGCCGGCCAACACGAAAGACGGCCGCGTCGCGGCGATCCGCGTGCCGAAGGGCGGCGAACTCTCGCGTGGCGACATCGACAGCTACACGGAATTCGTGCGTATCTACGGCGCGAAGGGTCTCGCGTGGATCAAGGTCAACGAAGTGGCAAAGGGCCGTGACGGTCTGCAAAGCCCGATCGTCAAGAACCTGCACGACGAAGCGGTCAAGGCGATCATCGAGCGCACCGGCGCGCAAGACGGCGACATCATCTTCTTCGCGGCGGATCGCGCGAAAGTGGTGAACGACAGCCTGGGCGCACTGCGTCTGAAGATCGGTCATTCGGAATTCGGCAAGGCCAACGGCCTGGTCGAATCCGGCTGGAAGCCGCTGTGGGTGATCGACTTCCCGATGTTCGAGTACGACGAGGAAGACAACCGCTACGTCGCCGCGCATCACCCGTTCACGAGCCCGAAAGACGAGCACCTCGAGTATCTGGAAACGGATCCGGCGCGCTGTCTCGCCAAGGCTTACGACATGGTGTTGAACGGCTGGGAAATCGGCGGCGGTTCTGTGCGTATCCACCGTGAAGAAGTGCAGAGCAAGGTGTTCCGCGCGCTGAAGATCGGCGCGGAAGAAGCGCAAGCCAAGTTCGGCTTCCTGCTCGACGCGCTGCAATACGGCGCGCCGCCGCACGGTGGTATCGCATTCGGTCTGGACCGCATCATCACGATGATGGCCGGCGCCGATTCGATTCGCGACGTGATCGCGTTCCCGAAGACGCAACGCGCGCAGTGTCTGCTCACGCAGGCGCCGAGTGAAGTGGACGAGCGCCAGCTGCGCGAATTGCACATCCGTCTGCGCCAGCCGGAACCGAAGGTCTAAGCCGAAGCAAACCGGAGCAAACCGAAGCGGCCTGAATATGGCCGCATGAGGTACACGGAGAAGCAAACGAAAAAGGCGCGTGATGCGCCTTTTTCGTTTTTTGCGTTACAGTCGAAGCAACCGGTCCCGATCGATCACCGGACCGCTAGCCGAACCGACCACCGACATGTACCGCGCAAGTTTTTGCGCCCAGTTTTTTACGCCATGCCGAAACCGCCGAAGATTCCGCAATCCGTACTCGTTGTCATCCACACGCCCGCGCTCGACGTGCTGTTGATCCGGCGCGCCGATCACGCGGATTTCTGGCAGTCGGTGACCGGTTCTAAAGACCAGATCGACGAACCCTTCATTGAGACCGCGGCCCGCGAAGTGGCCGAGGAAACCGGCATTGTGGTCGGCAGCAAGCTGGTGCCGCCGAGTGCGCTGTACGACTGGCAGTATGCGATCGAGTATGAGATCTACCCTCAGTTCCGGCATCGCTATGCCGAGGGCGTGATTCACAACACCGAGCACTGGTTCAGCCTGGAAGTGCCCGAGCAGATCGAGGTGACGCTCGCGCCGCGCGAGCACACCGCGTTTCTGTGGCTGCCGTATGAAGAAGCGGCCTCACGCTGCTTTTCGTCGTCGAATGCCGACGCGATCCTGCAATTGCCGAAGCGGCTTGCTGGGCGCCTGAATGGCCAGCCCGGGGAGCGTGCCCGGTGAGCGTCGGCGGCGCGCGCCGTTTTGCCCGACTCCGGCAATCGCTGCTCGGCCGCCGCTACTGGCAGCGCTACCGCTTCACCAGCGGTAACGAGGTCAAGCTGCTATGTTCCGGCGACGAGTTTTTCGCCGCGTTGATCGAGCGTATCGATGCGGCGCAGCGCGACGTGGTTCTGGAAACCTATATCTTCTGTGACGACAGCGCGGGTGAGGCCGTCAGCGCGGCTTTGCTGCGCGCTGCCTCGCGCGGCGTGACCGTGCGGGTGATTACCGACGGCATCGGCACCGCGCGCTTGCCGATGTTCAACGAATGGCCGCTCGCCGGCATCGACCACCGCATCTATAACCCGCATCTGTTCGGCCGCTTCGGCTTCTCGCGCACGCATCGCAAAATCGCGGTGGTGGACGATCAGTTCGGCTACTGCGGCGGCATCAACATCGTCGACGATTACGAGAACAACGGTGAGAGGCTGCCTTACCGGCGCTGGGATTTCGCGGTGGAATTGCAAGGGCCCGTGGTCGCCGATATCCGCGAGGCGTTCGAGGTGCAATGGCGGCGGATTCGCCTCGGGCATCGGCCTCTGGAATCTCTGCAGCCCGATCTTGGGCCGAAGACCGTGGCGTCGCTCGGCACACTGCGTCGCCGGCGCCGCAATCGCAACGAGGCGCTCTGGGCCGGCGGTCAACCTTGCGTGGCCTTCGTCGCGCGCGACAACCTGATCAACCGCCGCGCCATCGAAAAGGCGTATCTGACTGCGATCGGCCAGGCACGCAACGAAGTGCTGCTGGCCAACCCGTACTTCATGCCGGGCCGCAAGCTGCGGCGTGCGCTGGTGTTCGCGGCGCGGCGCGGCGTCGACGTGAAGCTCATCATCGGGCGCAAGGAGTTCAAGGCGCTCGATTACGCCGTGCCGTTCCTGTATCGGGCGCTGCTCAAGGCCGGCGTGCAGATCGCCGAGTACGAGAAAACCATGCTGCACGGCAAGGTCGCGGTAGTGGATTCGAACTGGGGGACGGTCGGTTCGTCGAACCTCGACGCGTTGAGCCTGATGCTCAACAACGAAGCCAACGTGGTGCTGGTGAACGACCCGGCAATCGACAAGCTACGCGCCGCGATCCTCGCCGCGTTCAAGGATTCGCGCCGGATCGACGAGGCGCACTACGACGCCCGGCCGGCCGGCGAGCGGTTGCTCAACTGGCTGGCCTACACGGCTTACCGGGCGGCGATGAAGCTGTTGACGGTGGGTGGTTACGATTAGTGCGCGAATGCGCATCGGGAAGTGGCCGAGTCACGGGGGGCGGGCGGCGCGACATGGCCGGTGGACGAGGTGGGGCGTCGGCACGAGCGACCCGCGTTTAGGACTGTTCTTAGAGACGATTGTGACCGTAGTACGCACAATCGGCGCTCCATAACGATCCGCGCGGTCTGACCTCGACTGCAGTGCTACCTTTCACGCGTATCGAGTCAGTCCGGGGCGTTGCTCAGGCGATTGCGCGAAAAGCGCCACTCGCCGGCCGATTCTCTTATCCGTTGACCCCCATGACGCTCCCTTCCCCGGATCTTTCCGATCCCATTGCAGACCTTTACCAGAAAGCCGTCGACGCCTACTACGCGGGGCGTTTTGATATCGCATCGGCACACGTCGACGAAATCCTTGCTCATGCACCGGAGCATGCTCACGCCATGCACCTGGGCGGTTTGTCACTGCTCGCGTTGGGCGATGCCGAGGCCGCGCAGCGCTGGGTAGCGCGAGCGCTAGAAGTTGCCGCCGAACCCAACTTCTACAACACGCTCTATTCCATTCAATTCAAATTGGGCGCGTTCAATGATGCCATCGAGAGTCTCCGACGGGGCTTGACGCTCGACCCGGACTTCGCCGCATTCCATTACAACCTGGCGTGGGCCCTGCAACAACTGGATGTGCTCGACCAAGCGGTGATTAGCTACCGCCGCGCACTTGAACTCGACCCGGACAATGCATCGATCCATAACAATCTGGGCTTTGCACTACAGGAACTCGGCGCTCCGGATACGGCCGAATTCCACTACCGGCGCGCCATTGCGCTCGTGCCGGATAAGCCGACGTCCCGCCACAATCTTGGCCGAACGCTGCTTGCCAAGGGGCAATACGACGAAGCGTGGCCCTATTACGAAGATCGTTGGGTCAGCCAACAGGATAGCAATGGGCGTCCGTGCCCAGTCCCGATCGGCGTATCGCTGCCGCGCTGGCGCGGCGAGAAACCGAATCCGTCCAACGATCCGGCGCAGCCATATTCCGGCGGAGAAAGTCTGCTGGTCCTCCACGAGCAGGGGTTGGGCGACAGCCTGCACTTCGTGCGCTATCTGCCGTTGGCGCTTGAGCGTTTTTCGCGGGTTGACTATGTCTGCCCGCCATCGCTGCGGCGCCTGTATGAGCAGTCTCTGTGCTCGCGCTGGCCCGGCATTGTGTTGCTCGACTCGGTGCCCGCGGATCTGGGCGATTGGGACTGGCATTGTCCGATGATGTCCTTGCCGTTGGCATTTCAGACCCGCATCGACACCATTCCGGCTGAAATGCCGTATCTATACGCGGATACTTCGCGCGCCAGCTGGTGGGGAGCCAGGCTCGGCGATTCGTTGCCACGAGCCATGCCGCGCGTGGGTATCGTTTGGGCGGGAGGTCACTCAATCATTAACTTCGACAAGAGGCGCAGCCTGACGTCGGCGTCGATCGCACCCCTGCTGAACGTGTCGAACGTCGGCTGGATCAGCCTGCAAAAAACAGACGACGACGCGAAGCGCCCGGATGAAGCGAGCAAGGCGCAACTGCTCGACTGGACCGACGAACTGCATGATTTCGCGGAGACTGCGGCGCTCATCGAGAACCTCGACCTGGTGATTTCCGTCGACACATCCGTGGCTCATCTTGCCGCGGCGATGGATAAGCCGGTCTGGCTACTCAACCGGTTCCCCGGCTGCTGGCGCTGGATGAACGGGACAAAGAGTCCCTGGTATCCCGGCTTGCGTCTCTTCACGCAGTTCGAGCGCGGTAACTGGGACGACGTGCTGGCACGTGTCGTCGCCGCTTTGCAGGAGGAGGTCGTTCGACAGGCCCCATGATTCTGTAGATGGTGAGGGTTTCAGTTCATCTCCACGCGCCGCCGCCACGCGGCACTTGACGCTCACATACGGCCGTCAAACCGTTCTCAAACTCTTCCCGATGCCCCCTCGCTTGCTGCATCATGTCGTCCTTGCGCAAGGCAAGGCAAAAAAAGAAGGCAAACGCCTCTAAAAAATCTCCTTCGTCTGATTGACGGATGCCGCAGAATTGAAACTAGGTTAGAAACCGGTTTCTAATAAAGTCCTTGTTTCGCGGACGGCAGCACTCAATAATAGTACGGCCGTTCGATTTTCTTTCGGTCACATTAGAACGGTAAAAAAGCTATGCGAAAAGGCGAACAAACACGAGTCGCGATTCTCGAAGCAGCACTTGATCTGGCAAGCCGCGACGGACTGGAAGGTCTGACGATTGGGCTGCTGGCCGAGCGCATGCAGATGAGCAAAAGCGGTGTGTTCGCGCATTTCGGGTCGCGCGAGGATCTGCAGGTGGAAGTCGTGCGCGAATATCACCGTCGTTTCGAAGACGAGGTGTTTTTCCCGAGCTTGCGTGAGCCTCGTGGCTTGCCGCGCTTGCGCGCGATGATCTCCCGCTGGATTGAGAAACGCATTCAGGAAGTCACCACTGGGTGCATCTACATCAGCGGCGCGGTCGAGTATGACGACCGTGGGGATAACCCGGTGCGCGAGCAACTGGTGTCGAGCGTGACGATCTGGCGTGCAGCGCTCACTCGTGCCATTTCGCAGGCGATGGAAGAAGGGCATCTGCGCGCCGATACCGATCCGCAGCTGATGCTGTTCGAACTGTACAGCTTCACGCTCGGCCTGCATCACGACGCACGCTTCCTGCACTTGCCGGATGCAGTGCGTCTCACGTGGGCCGCGCTGGAAAAATTGATTGTTTCGTATCAGAGCGAAAGCCGTTAGCAAGGTCGTCGAACTTAAACAGATTCAGCGGCGTTGAAAGTCCGTTTTCCCGGATGAGCTAACAGCCTGGCTCCTTGTCAAACTTTGGAGAGAGTCATGGGACAGTACGCCGCGCCGCTGCGCGACATGCAATTCGTCTTGCACGAGCTGCTTAACGTCGAAGCCGAGATCAAGCAGATGCCGAAGCACGCGGATCTCGATGCGGACACGATCAACGCCGTGCTCGAAGAGGCCGGCAAGTTCTGCTCCGAAGTGCTGTTCCCGCTCAATCACAGCGGTGACCAGGAAGGCTGCACGTACGTCGGCGACGGCGTCGTGACCACGCCGAAGGGCTTCAAGGAAGCCTACAAACAATATGTGGAAGCCGGTTGGCCGGCACTCGGCTGCGATCCGGAGTACGGTGGCCAGGGCCTGCCCGCATTCGTCAATAACGCGCTGTATGAAATGCTGAATTCAGCGAATCAGGCGTGGACGATGTACCCGGGTCTGTCGCACGGCGCGTATGAATGTCTGCATGCGCACGGCACGCCGGAACTGCAGCAACGCTATCTGCCGAAGCTGGTTGCGGGCGTCTGGACCGGCACGATGTGTCTGACCGAGCCGCATTGTGGCACCGACCTCGGCATTCTGCGCACCAAGGCCGAACCGAACAGCGATGGTTCGTACGCGATCAGCGGCACGAAGATTTTCATCTCCAGCGGCGAACACGATCTCGCGGAGAACATCGTGCATCTGGTGCTGGCGCGTCTGCCGGATGCGCCCAAGGGCACCAAGGGCATTTCCCTTTTCATCGTGCCGAAGTTCATCCCGAACGAAGCCGGCGAACCGGGCGAGCGCAACGGCGTGAAATGCGGCTCCATCGAACACAAGATGGGCATTCACGGCAACGCGACCTGCGTGATCAATCTCGACAACGCGAAGGGCTGGCTGGTCGGTGAGCCGAACAAGGGCTTGAACGCGATGTTCGTGATGATGAACGCCGCGCGTCTGGGTGTCGGCATGCAGAGCCTGGGCCTGACGGAAATCGGCTACCAGAACTCGCTGGTGTACGCGAAAGAGCGTCTGCAAATGCGCTCGCTGACTGGCCCGAAAGCGCCGGAAAAAGCCGCCGACCCGATCATCGTGCACCCGGACGTGCGCCGCATGCTGCTCACGCAGAAGGCCTACGCTGAAGGCGCGCGCGCGTTCTCGTACTGGTCCGCGCTGCACATCGACAAGGAACTGTCGCACGCCGACGAATCGGTGCGTAAAGAGGCGGCTGATCTGGTCGCGCTGCTCACGCCGATCCTGAAAGCCTTCCTCTCGGACAACGCGTTCGAGAGCACCAATCACGCCATGCAGATTTACGGCGGCCACGGTTTCATCGCCGAATGGGGCATGGAGCAATACGTGCGCGACGCGCGTATCAACATGATCTACGAAGGCACCAACGCGATTCAGGCGCTCGACCTGCTCGGCCGCAAGATTCTCGGCGACATGGGCGCGAAGATGAAGAAGTTCGGCAAGCTGGTGTCGGATTTCGTCGAAGCCGAAGGCGTGAAGCCGGAGATGCAGGAGTTCATCAACCCGCTCGCCGACATCGGCGAAAAGGTGCAGAAGCTGACGATGGAAATCGGCATGAAGGCCATGCAGAACCCGGACGAAGTCGGCGCCGCCGCCGTGCCGTATCTGCGCACCGTCGGCCACCTGGTGTTCTCGTACTTCTGGGCGCGCATGGCACGTATCGCGCTGGACAACGAAGCATCGGGCGATCCGTTCTACAAGGCGAAGCTGGCTACCGCGCGCTTCTACTTCGCGAAGCTGCTGCCGGAAACGGCAATGACGATTCGTCAGGCGCGCGCCGGTTCGAAGTCGATGATGGACGTCGAAGAGTCGCTGTTCTAAGGCGCACCTTTACGGCAAACGCCACGCCTTCACAAGGCGTGGCGTCTTCCACCGCCACAAGTCATACATCGCGAAATGTAAGAGACACATTCGCGACACCGCATAACTCCCCGGAGGAACGACGTGAGCAATCTGAACATTCGCAAGGTAGCCGTGCTCGGCGCCGGCGTGATGGGCGCGCAGATCGCAGCGCACCTGATCAACGCCAAGGTGCCCGTGCTGCTGTTCGACCTTCCCGCGAAGGAAGGCCCGAAGAACGCGATCGCGCTGAAGGCGATCGAGAATCTGAAGAAGCTGTCGCCCGCGCCATTCGGCGTGAAGGACGACGCGCAATACATCCAGCCCGCGAATTACGACGACGACATCGAGAAGCTCGCCGAGTGCGACCTCGTGATCGAAGCGATCGCCGAACGCATGGACTGGAAGCACGACCTGTACAAGAAGGTTTCGCCGCACATCGCACCGAATGCGATTTTCGCGACCAACACGTCGGGTCTGTCGATCACCGAACTGTCGAACGGTTTCGCGGATGAACTGAAGGCGCGCTTCTGCGGCGTGCACTTCTTCAATCCGCCGCGCTACATGCATCTGGTCGAATTGATCCCGACCGCCACGACGCGTCCGGAAATCCTCGACCAGCTCGAATCGTTCCTGACGAGCGTGGTCGGCAAGGGTGTTGTGCGGGCAAAAGATACGCCGAACTTCATCGCTAACCGCGTCGGTATTTTCTCGATCCTCGCCGTCATTACGGAAGCCGCCAAGTTCGGCCTGCGTTTCGACGAAGTGGACGACCTGACGGGCTCGCGTCTGGGCCGTGCGAAGTCGGCAACGTTCCGTACCGCGGACGTGGTCGGTCTCGACACGATGGCGCACGTCATCAAGACGATGCAGGACACGCTGAAGGACGATCCGTTCTTCCCGGTCTACGAAACGCCGGCCGTGCTGGCCGAACTCGTGAAGAAGGGCGCGCTGGGTCAGAAGACCGGCGGCGGCTTCTACAAGAAGGAAGGCAAGGCGATCAAGGTGCTCGACCCGAAGACGGGTTCGTACATCGACGGCGGCGCGAAGGCCGATGAACTGGTCGGCCGCATTCTGAAGCGCCCGCCGGCAGAACGTCTAAAGCTGCTGCGCGAATCGGAGCATCCGCAAGCGCAATTCCTGTGGTCGATTTTCCGTGACGTGTACCACTACATCGGCGTGCATCTGGAATCGATCGCTGATAACGCGCGTGACGTCGATCTGGCGATCCGCTGGGGCTTCGGCTGGAACGAAGGTCCGTTCGAAGGCTGGCAGACGGCCGGCTGGAAGCAGGTCGCCGAATGGGTGCAGGAAGACATCGCGGCGGGCAAGGCGCTGTCGAACGTGCCGCTGCCGTCGTGGGTGCTGGAAGGTCCGGTTGCCGAGAAGGGTGGCGTGCATACCAACGAAGGTTCGTGGTCGCCGGCTTCGAAGACCTTTGTGCCGCGCTCGTCCCTTAGCGTCTACGACAAACAGGTGTTCCGCGCACCGCTGGTCGGCGAAACGTCGGCTGATCCGAAAACCTACGGCAAGACGCTGTTCGAAACCGACGCCGTGCGTGCGTGGGTCGACGACCGCGCAGGCGAGAACGACGTCCTGATCGTGTCGTTCAAGAGCAAGATGAACACGATCGGACCGTCGGTGATCGACGGCCTGACGCAAGCCATCGAACTGGCCGAGAAGGACTACAAGGGCCTGGTCGTGTGGCAGCCTACGTCGCTGAAACTCGGCACGCCGGGCGGCCCGTTCTCCGCAGGTGCGAACCTCGAAGAAGCCATGCCCGCGTTCATGACGGGCGGTGCGAAGGGCATCGAGCCGTTCGTGAAGAAATTCCAGCAAGGCATGTTGCGCGTGAAGTACGCGAGTGTGCCGGTCATCTCGGCGGTGTCGGGCATCGCGCTCGGCGGCGGCTGCGAACTGGCGCTGCATAGCGCGAAGCGTGTCGCGCACATCGAAAGCTATATCGGCCTGGTCGAAGTCGGCGTGGGTCTCGTGCCGGCGGGCGGCGGTTTGAAGGAAGCGGCACTGCGCACGGCAGAAGCCGCAACCTCGGCCGGCGCAACCAACGACCTGCTCAAGTTCGTGCAGAAGTCGTTCGAAAACGCGGCGATGGCGAAGGTTTCGGCCTCCGCTCTCGACGCTCGCGCCATGGGCTACCTGAAGCCGTCCGACACGATCGTCTTCAACGTGTTCGAACTGCTCGACATCGCGAAGAAGGAAGCGCGCGCGCTGTCGGCCGCGGGCTATCGTCCGCCGCTGCGTGTCACGCAAGTGCCGGTGGCGGGCCGCTCGGCGATTGCGACCATCAAGGCATCGCTCGTCAACATGCGCGACGGCCGTTTCATCAGCGAGCACGATTTCCTGATCGCCAGCCGCATCGCGGAAGCAGTGTGCGGCGGTGACGTGGAAGCCGGCAGCCTCGTCGACGAAGAATGGCTGCTCAAACTCGAGCGTCAAGCGTTCGTTGATCTGCTCGGCACGCAAAAGACGCAGGAACGGATCATGGGCATGCTGCAAACCGGCAAGCCGGTGCGCAACTAAGCGACGAACGAACGCAATAAATTGCATGGGACGGGAGTAAGTGCTGAAGCGCTAACTCCCGTCGACAACGGAGCTTGAAATGGCAAAGCAATTGCAAGACGCATACATCGTCGCCGCGAGCCGCACGCCGATCGGCAAGGCGCCGCGCGGGATGTTCAAGAACACGCGCCCGGACGAACTGCTGGTGCACGCGATCAAGTCGGCTGTGGCACAAGTGCCCGGCCTCGACACCAAGGTGATCGAAGACGCCATCATCGGCTGCGCGATTCCTGAGGCCGAGCAGGGCCTCAACGTCGCGCGGATGGGCGCGCTGCTGGCGGGCCTGCCGAACACGGTGGGCGGTGTCACGGTGAACCGTTTCTGCGCGTCGGGCCTGACCGCGCTGGCCATGGCGGCGGACCGCATCCGCGTCGGCGAATCGGACGCGATGATCGCGGGCGGCTGCGAATCGATGAGCATGGTGCCGATGATGGGCAACAAGCCGTCGATGTCGCCGCATATCTTCGATCGCAACGAAGACATCGGCATTGCCTACGGCATGGGCCTGACCGCGGAGAAGGTCGCCGAGCGCTGGAAGATCAGCCGCGAAGCGCAAGACGCGTTCTCGGTCGAATCGCATCGCCGTGCCATCGCCGCACAGCAGGCCGGCGAGTTCAACGACGAAATCGCCGCGTACACGATCACCGAACGTTTCCCCGATCTTGCCACCGGCGAAGTGAAGGTGAAGACGCGTGAAGTCGCGCTCGACGAAGGTCCGCGTGCGGAAACGTCGCTGGAAGGTCTGGCGAAACTGCGCGCCGTGTTCGCAAACAAGGGTTCGGTGACGGCGGGCAACAGCTCGCAGACGTCGGACGGCGCGGGCGCGTTGATCGTCGTGTCGGAAAAGATGCTGAAGGAATTCAACCTGACGCCGCTCGCCCGTTTTGTCAGTTTCGCCGTGCGCGGCGTGCCGCCGGAAATCATGGGTATCGGTCCGAAGGAAGCGATTCCGGCTGCGCTGAAGGCCGCCGGTCTGAAGATCGAGGACATGGACTGGATCGAACTGAATGAAGCATTCGCCGCGCAATCGCTGGCGGTGATTCAGGACCTCGGTCTCGATCCGTCGAAGATCAACCCGCTTGGCGGCGCGATCGCACTCGGCCATCCGCTCGGCGCGACCGGCGCGATTCGTGCGTCGACGGTTGTGCACGGCCTGCGCCGCCGCAACTTCAAGTACGGCATGGTGACCATGTGCGTCGGTACCGGCATGGGTGCGGCGGGCATTATCGAACGTCTGTAAGCGTATTTTGCCAGGTCCTGACAGTGATCCTTGCAGTGACCCTTGCAGCGACCACTTAAGGACCGCGGAAACGGTTCGCAGGCCTATCCGGCTTGCGAGCCGTTTTTTCCATTCAGCAGCAACCAGGAGTACGAGGAGATGACAATGGATATTCTGGTCGAGCGCGCCGACGGTGTGCTGACGATTGCCTTCAACCGGCCCGACAGGAAAAACGCGATCACGGCTGCGATGTATCAGACGATGGCCGACGCACTGGTCGAAGCGCAGGGCGACACATCGATCCGGGCAATTCTGATTCGCGGCAGCGCCGGCATTTTCAGTGCCGGCAACGATCTCGAAGACTTCATGAAGAAGCCGCCAGGCGGCGAAGATGCCCCGGTGTTCCAGTTCCTGCGCGCGATCAGTGCGGCGGAAAAACCGGTGGTGGCATCGGTGGCGGGCCCGGCAGTCGGCATTGGCACAACGCTCCTGCTGCACTGCGATCTCGTGTACGCATCGAATACGGCGAGCTTTTCACTGCCGTTCACGCAGTTGGGGCTTTGCCCGGAAGCGGCGTCGAGTTTGCTGTTGCAGCGCGTGGCCGGCTATCAGGCCGCAGCGGAAAAGCTGCTGCTCGGCGAAGCCTTCGATGCTGTCGAAGCGCACCGCATGGGTTTCGTGAATCGCGTGTTGCCCGCGGCTGAAGTCGATGCGTTCGCCGCCGCGCAGGCAGCCAAACTGGCGGCGCTGCCGGCTTCTTCGTTGCGGGTGACGAAGAGTCTGATGAAGCGCGCGAGCCAGCATGAACTGCAAACACAGATGAGCGAGGAGGCGGTGCACTTCGGCAAGATGCTGATCGCGCCGGAAGCGCGCGAGGCGTTCAAGGCGTTCTTCGAGAAGCGCAAGCCGGACTTCCGGCAGTTCGATTGAACCGGCTGCGCTCAGGGCGCCTGACCATACTTCAGGCGCCTGAAGCGCTCAAGCTTGCGCCGGCTGCAAGGTGTCGTAGTCGACGTAGCTGGTTTCCCGGCAGAAGCTGACAAGCCGTACGCCCGCTTTGCGGGCAATCGCAATCGCCAGCGACGACGGCGCCGAAATCGTCGCGAGCATCGGTACGTCGACACGCGCCGCCTTGCGCACCAGCTCGTAGCTGGCGCGGCTCGACAGAAACACAAACCCTTCACGGGTATCGACGCGATCGAGCACTAGCTGGCCGATCAGCTTGTCGAGCGCGTTGTGACGGCCGACGTCTTCGAACGCGTAGCGGATCGCGCCTGCGGCGTCGCACCATGCGGCGGCGTGCAGGCCGCCAGTCAGGCGCGTTAGCGCCTGATGTTCCGGCAACTCGCGCGCCGCACGCGCGATCGCATCCGGCGCAAGCCGTTGCAGAAAGCCGGTGTCGGGCACGCGCTCCGGCTTCAGATCCAGCAGATCGATGCTTTCGATCCCGCATACGCCGCAGCCGGTCCGCCCGGCGAGCGCGCGGCGTTTTTCCTTCAACGCGACGAACGCCTGCTGAACGACCTTCAATTGCACTTCGGCATGCGGCAATTCGTCGTCGTCGTGCAGCTCGACCTCGATGTCCTGAATGTCACTGCCGCGTTCCACGATTCCTTCCGAAATTGCAAAGCCGACTGCGAACGCTTCCAGATCGCACGGCGTGCACATCATGACCGCGTGCGAGATGCCGTTGAAGACGAGCGCCACCGGCCACTCCTGACCGACGTGATCGGTGACGGTTTCGACCGCCGCGCCGCGATGCCGGTGCACCTCGCGCTCCACGGCGCCGGGTTGCCCGGCGGTTTCCAGTTGGTTCAAGCGATTTCACTCCTTTCATGCCGCACGCGTTTGAGCGGTTTGCAGCTTTGCCAGCGGCGCGAAGCGGTGCCAGACCACGCCGCTATCGCGCGAATAAGGTTCTAAAATACCTCAAGCTGGGCTTGAGTGTTGCCCGTCACCAAAGAGGAATACTGTCATGGGACTCAACGAGGCACCGCTTCTGTTCGACTTCGAAGTCGCGTCTTCGGAGAATTTCACCTACATCCCGATGTCGGTGCGCTTCAATCTCGATCGTTTCGGGCTGCGCATCACACTGGAGCAGTGGCAGTTGCTGCCGCTCGAAGACCGTAAGCTGCTGGCGCGGTTTCCGGTCGAGGAGGACACGGAAATCGAGCCGAATTTCGATCACGCACTGTTCGAAATGCTGCGCACGCACGCGAATGTCGAGCCGGAATGGTTCACGCCCGAGGAAGCGCCCGCCTGGCGCCGCATCGACGCGGTGCCGGAGGGTGTCGCACACCAGGCTGGACTCGCCGGCCTGCCGGTGCCGGGTATCGCGCAGTGGGCCAAGCTTGCGCCGTTCAAGCGCTATGTACTGGCCAAATTGTCACGCAAACCGGAAGGCAACCATGACTTCGTTCCCGCAATGAAGGAATTTGGTGCGGCCGGCTAGGTGCGGCCGGCCAGGCGTGGCCGACCAGGCGCCCCCAGCCCAACACCCCACCCAAATCCCCTAATTATTTCGCCCCCACCCCTCAACCTGTTCCGAACGCGGCCGTTATCCATGGGTTGGCGCGTAAAAAGACTCGACCCGGTGCGATCCGACGCATCGAAAGCGACCCCGCGCTCCCGCCCTCAGAACGATTGACGTTCGGAACCCATGACTCCTTTTTTATCGAAGCGGCTGCTGATCAATCTGGCGGTCGTCGCCGCGGCGGTCGGCGCGAACGCGTTCGTCGCCTACACGCAGATTTGCGGCCAGCGCGACGCTGACGCGCGCATGCTGCGTTCAGCGAACGTGCGTCAGAATCTCGACGCCTACCATACGGCGCTGGATAGCGGACTGGCCGCGCTCGGCCGTTTCGAAGCATCGGGTGACGCCGCGCCCGTCACCGAGGCCACCGCCATGGCGAGTTCGCTGGCCAACGTGGAGCGCGAGTTGCGCAAGGAGCTCGCTGGCGAACCAGCCTTGCTCGCCACGCTCGCCAAATTGAGTGTGGACAGTCACGCGCTGCAACGCGACATTGACGATGCACTGCTGAGGAGCGCTCACGCCACGCCGAACGAGTCACGCGCGTGGGCGGCATCGACCTATACGCACCTCGGGCTGGGGCTGGGCCGAGTGGAAACCAGTCTGGCAGCGCTGCGCCAGCAGGAGAATGACGTGTTGCAGGCGTCGGTCGCGGCGTCCGCGAACGAAACCCAGCGCGCCATGTTCCTGCTGATCGTGACGATGCTGGCCGGCAGCGCGCTCCTGATCTTCACGTTCGGCGCTCGCGAAAGCCGCGCGCGCGAGAAACTGCGCACGGTCCGCGCGCTCAATCGCAACGACGAGCGCTTTCGCGGCCTGTTCGACGATCATCCGGTGCCGATGTACATTTTCGACCGCGAGACGCTGCGCTTTCTCGCCGTGAACGCGGCCACGATCCAGCAATACGGTTACTCGGAAAGCGAATTCCTCGGCATGACGATTCGCGCGATCCGGCCGAATGGCGAGATCTCGCGTCTCGAATCGCACCTGCAACGCAGCGACGTCCTGCACCACGGCCGCACGATGGCGGGCGTCTGGCATCACCGGCGCAAGGACGGGTCGATGATCAGCGCCGACATTTCGTATCACGCGCTCAATTTCATGGGCCGCGCCGCCTTCTTTGTACTGGCCGACGACGTCACCGAACAGATCAACGCCGAAGCTGAGGCGCAGCGTTCGAACCAGATGCTCGAGACCGTGATCGACAACATCCCGCAGCGAATTTTCTGGAAGGATCAGGAGTCGCGCTATCTCGGCTGCAACATGGCGTTCGCGCGCGACGCGGGGCTCTCTTACCCGGAGCAGGTGGTCGGCAAGAGCGACAACGACATGCCGTGGCGGGCCTTTGCCAGTCTGCTGAACGAGCACGACAAGGAGGTGGTGACCACCGGCGTGCCGAAAATGAATTTCGAGGTCGATTTGGTGATCGACGGCGTGCATCGCACCACCGTCACGAGCAAGCTGCCATTCACCGATGGCGAGGGCCGCGTGATCGGCGTGCTCGGTTCTTACACGGACATCACCGAGCGCAAGCGCGCCGACCTGGCCTTGCGCCTGCAAAGCCGCGCGCTCGATGCCAGTGTCAACGCGATTCTGATCACCGCGCCGTCGCCGTCGGGCAATCTGATCGAATACGTGAACCCCGCGTTCATGCGTATCACCGGCTACGATCCCGCCGAAGTGATCGGCCACGATTGCCGTGTGCTGCAACGCGACGACCGCGACCAGGAAGGCGTCGCGTTGATCCGTCAGGCGCTTGCGGCGAACCGCGAGGTGAGCGCCGTGGTGCGCAACTATCGCAAGGACGGCGCGCTATTCTGGAATCAGTTGTTCATCGCGCCGGTGCCGAACGCGGAGGGGGTGATTACCCATCACATCGGTGTGATCAATGACGTGACCGATCTGATCCGCTATCAGGAGCAACTCGAGTACCAGGCCAACTACGACAGTCTCACGCGGCTGCCGAATCGCAACCTGCTGCGCGATCGTCTGCAGCACGCACTGATCGTCGCGCAGCGGCATCACAAGGGCGTCGCGGTCGTGTTCATCGACCTGGACGGCTTCAAGAACGTCAACGACAGCCTCGGTCATAGCGTCGGCGACCGCTTGCTGGGCGTGGTGGCCGAGCGGCTCGCGCGCTGCACGCGAACCAGCGACACGGTCGCGCGGCACGGCGGCGACGAGTTCGTGATCGTAATGACCGATACCGTCGACGAGCAGTCGCTGATCGCGTGGATGGAGCGGGTGCGCGCGTCGATTTCCGAACCGGTGTGGCTCGACGGCACCGAGTTGTATGTCGGTTGCAGCATGGGTGCGAGCCTCTTCCCGCAGGACGGCGACGATGCGGAAACGCTGATGAAAAAGGCCGATCTCGCGATGTATCGCGCGAAGGACATGGGCCGCAACACATTCCAGTTTTATCAGCCGGAGATGAATGCGAGCGCCGGCGCGCGCCTGAATCTCGAACGGCGTTTGCGCCGTGCGTTGCGCGACAATGAATTCCTGCTGCACTACCAGCCGCAGGTGGATATCGAAAGCGGACAGATCGTCGGCACCGAGGCGCTGGTGCGCTGGCACGATCCGGAAGTCGGCCTGGTGCTGCCGTCGCTGTTCATTCCGGTCGCCGAGGAGAGCGGCTTGATCGGGCCGCTGTCGGAATGGGTGTTGCGTGAGGCATGCCGCCAGAACAAGGCGTGGCAGGACGAAGGGTTGCCGCCCGCGCGGGTGTCGGTGAATCTGTCGGCGCGCGTTTTCCAGCAGCGCGATATCGCCAAGCTCGTCATGCAGGTGCTCGCCGAAACGGGGCTCGAGCCGCAGTACCTCGAACTCGAGCTGACCGAAAGCACCATCATGCGCAATGCCGAGGAGGCGGTGTCGATGCTCAACGAGCTGCATGCGCTCGGTATCGGCCTTGCCATCGACGACTTCGGCACCGGCTATTCGAGTCTCAGTTATCTGAAGCGCTTTCCGGTGGACCGTTTGAAGATCGACCGCTCGTTCGTGTCGGATATCGGCGTGTCGGGCGACGACGAGACGATCACCTCGGCGATCATCGCGCTCGCCCATTCACTGAAACTGCAAGTGATCGCGGAAGGCGTGGAGACGTCGGCGCAACTCGATTTCCTGAGGGAGCGCGCGTGCGACGAAATGCAGGGCTTTTACTTTGCGAAGCCGTTGTCGACAGATGCGATTTCCGCGTTGTTCCAGGGTGGTGATGCGCGAGAGCCTGCGGCGGTGTAACTGGTCGGCGACGCTGCGCGGCACGCTGACGTAGCGTTACGGAAGGTTGTCCGCGAGAATCCGCGCGGCCATGAAATCGATGAACACCCGCAAGCGGGGCGGCACACTGCGTCCGGCCGGCCAGACGATACTCAGATCGATCACCCGCTCGACGTAGTCGTCGAGCACCGTGCAAAGCAGGCCGTCTTTTAGCGCCTGCCGCACCGAAAAATCCGGCATGCACGCAATTCCCAAACCGCGCATGGCGAAGCACACGCGCGTTTCGACGTTGTTGCAAACCATCGAAATCGGCAAGGTCACCTCGCGCTCACCGGCTTCGCGTCGCAACGGCCAGATCTCCAGCTTGCCGTTCTTCGGGTAGCGGTAGTGCAGACAGATATGGTTCGAGAGATCGGCGGGTTTTTGCGGCGTGCCGTGCCGGGCAAAATAGGCCGGCGCGCCAACCAGCACTACGCCGAATGAACCGATTTGCCGCGCGGCGAGGCGTGAATCCGCCAGCGCGCCGGTACGCACCACGACGTCGAAACCTTCGTCGATCACATCGACCACGCGGTCGCTGAAGTCCAGATCAAGTTCAATCTCCGGATAGGCCAGCATGAAATCGGCGAGTATCGGCAACACCAGCGAACCGACCAGCGGCAGACTCGCACGCAAGCGGCCGCGCGGCGAGCCGGCGCTTTGCGATATTTCCAGTTGTGCTGCTTCGATTTCGGCAAGGATGCGCCGGCTGCGTTCGAGAAATTGCATGCCGTCGGTGGTGAGCGTGATGCTGCGCGTGCTGCGATGAAAAAGCCGCACGCCGAGCCTTTCTTCGAGGCGCGCGATGCGCTTGCCGACTGCCGACGCCGACACACCGAGCAGCCGCCCGGCTGCGACGAAGCTGCGTGTTTCTGCCACCTGCACGAATACCAGGAACCCGCCCAGACTTTCCACCGTCGCCTCCGATTCCGGACATAAATGTCCGTAGACTGAGGAACTCTATCCCAGTTTTTCTTCGTTTGCCGGATTCGTATGATGGCCGCATCCCTCTGATTGGAGCCGTCATGTCCGAATTGTCCGCGTTGTCCCGCACTGCTCGCGATGCCGCGCCACTCCCGCTGCGGGTCGATGCGGTGATCGATAGAGCACTGGCTGAGCAACGCCTCGTTGGCGGCGTCGTACTGATCGCCGAGCACGGCGAGCCGGTGTATCGCCGCGCCGCAGGTCTCGCCGACCGCGAGCATGAACAACCGATGCGCGAAGATACGCTGTTCCGGCTTGCGTCGATTTCGAAGCCGATCGTCTCGACGGCCGCGATGGTGCTGGTCAGTCAGCAGCGTCTAGGGCTCGACGACGCAGTCGAGCGCTATCTGCCTGAGTTCACGCCGCGTGGAGCGGACGGCGGCGCCGCGCACCTCACCGTGCGGCATTTGCTGACGCATACGGCGGGCCTCGGCTACCGTTTTCTCGAACCTGATGAGCACGGCCCGTATGCCCGCGCAGGTGTTTCCGATGGGATGGATGGCGCAGGCATTACGCTCGCTGAGAACCTGCGACGGATTGCCGGCGTACCGTTGCTGTTCGCGCCGGGTACGGCTTGGGCCTACTCGCTGTCGATCGACGTGCTGGGCGCGCTGATCGAACGCGTGACGCAATTGCCGCTGGGCGACGCGGTGCGCGATCTCGTCACCGCGCCGCTCGGGATGAACGACACCGCCTTTTATACGCTCGACGCGCAGCGTCTCGCGACACCCTACGTGAGCGACGTGCCGCGACCGCACCGCATGCGCGACAAGGAGCGCGCGACACCGTTCGAAGGAGCGGTCGGCATCGATTTCGAGCCGGCGCGCGCGTTGGACCCCGAAGCGTTTGCGTCAGGTGGCGCGGGCATGGTGGGTTGCGCCGACGACGTGCTGCGTTTGCTCGACATACTGCGCGATGGCGGCGGCGCTTTGCTGCCGCGCGCGATCGTCGACGAAATGGGCCGCAATCAGACGGGCGAGATGGGTCCGCCCGATAAGCCGGGCTACGGCTTCGGCCTGGGTTTTTCGGTGCTGCGCGATCCGCTCGCCGCCGATTCACCGGAGTCGCCCGGCACCTGGCGCTGGGGCGGCGCGTATGGCCACTCCTGGTTCGTGGACCGTAGCCGCGGCCTGAGCGTCGTTGCGTTGACCAACACGTTGTACGAAGGAATGTCGGGGGCGTTCGTGGATGAACTGCGCGATGCGGTGTACGGCGTGAGCGCGGCCAAGGGTCAGGGAGCGAGCCGCTCATGAGCGAATTCGACCAGGACCTGGCTGACGCCGCGACGTGTCCGGCAACATCAGCAGCATCGGCACAATCGCCCCAGCCTGCCGGTCGCTTGCCGCTGTCTGGTTTGCTCGCGCTCGCCACGGGCGGGTTTATCACGATCCTTACCGAGGCCTTGCCCGCCGGCCTGCTGGGCGAAATGAGCGGCGACTTCGGGGTGTCGGCGGCACTGATCGGGCAGCTTGTCACCGTGTACGCGGCGGGGTCGCTGGTGGCGGCTATTCCGCTTGCAATCGCGACGCGCGGCTGGCGCCGTCGTCCGCTGCTGCTGATGGCGATCGCGGGTTTCATCGTCGTCAATACGGTAACGACGCTGTCGACGAACTACACGCTCACGCTGGTTGCGCGTTTCTTTGCCGGCGTGTCGGCGGGTCTGCTGTGGGCGCTGCTTGCCGGCTACGCGGCGCGCATGGCGCCGGCTCATCTGCAAGGCCGGGCCATCGCGGTGGCGATGACGGGCGTGCCGCTGGCCTTGTCGCTCGGCATTCCACTTGGGACGCTGATGGGCGCTTCAATCGGCTGGCGTTATACGTTTGGTGCGATGAGCGTGCTGACGGTCGTGCTGCTCGGCTGGGTACGCTGGCAGGTGCCCGATTTCGCCGGTCAGGCGGCCGGACGGCGCACGACGTTGAGTGGCGTGCTCGCCTCACCCGGTCTCAAGGCAGTACTCGCGGTGATGTTCACCTATGTGCTCGCGCATACCATTCTCTACACCTACATCTCGCCGTTTCTTGCGCTCGCACATTTGCAGCAGCGCGTGGATGTCGTGCTGCTTGTGTTCGGCGTGATGGCGCTTGTGAGTATCGCGATCGTCGGCGTGCTGGTGGACCGGCATCTGCGCCGGCTGACGCTGATCAGCGTCGCGCTGTTCGGTGCGGCCGTCGTGACGCTCGGTCTGGCGAGCGATCTGCCGGCCGTTGTCTATGCCGGTGTGGCGGTGTGGGGGCTCGCGTTCGGCGGTGCCGCCACGCTCTTTCAAACGGCTTCGGCGCGTGCCGCGGGCGAGGGTGCCGATGTCGCGCAATCGATGATCGTCACGTTCTGGAATCTCGCGATAGCGGGCGGCGGGGCGTTCGGCGGCATTGCGATCGACCGGTACGGCGCGGTCTCGCTGCCGTGGGCGGCCGCGGTGCTGCTGACCGGCACGCTGCTGTGCATCGTTATCAAGGCGGGCATCAATGCGCAGCGTGGCAGCCGTACACGCCGGGCGGCGGCTACTGCCGCCGCTGCGCGTCTCGATCTCTGCGGCCGCCAGTGAAAGCGTGGGGCGGCGGCTGAGTCGCTGTGTGCCGCGTAGCAATCGACGATCGATACCCGTTCCTGTCCGGCGGGTATCTCAGGCGGCAGGCGTGTCGAGGAAAACCGGCAGTTGTTCCGCCACTTCGGAAAATGCCTGCAAGTGGGGGTGCGCTGCCTTGGTGACGATCTCCGGCAAATACATCTGCGTGAAGTTCCACGCGACGGCCACCGCCACGTCCGCTGCACCGAAACGGTTCGGTTCGACCGGCAGCGGCGCCGCCGCGAGTTCCTCTTCGAGTTCACGGTAAGCGGCGTGCAATTGCTCGGTCACCCGATTGATCCACGGCTCATGCTGTTTCTCCGCCGGCCGCAGATTGCGTTCATAGACGATCTGCACGGTCTTTTCAGATGCGGCCAGCGCGAGACCGGTGAGGCGTGCTGCCCGCAGGCAGTGGTCCGCCTGGGTCGGGAAAATCCGTTGATCCGGTGCGGCGAGCGTGGTGACGTATTGCAGGATCACAGTCGAATCCATCACCTGCTGGCCGTCGTCCAGGATCAGCGTGGGCGCTTTCACGACCGGGTTGATCTTCGCGAACGCGTCGTAAGTGCTGAACACCGAAATCGACTGATGCTCGAAGTCGAGTTTTAGCAACTTCAGGCAGATAGCGACCCGGCGCACGTAGGGTGAATCCAGCATTCCGATCAGTTTCATCTCAATCCCGTTAGAAGATCTATATGGCTGCCCGTGCGAGCGGGTAGGCGGCGATTTGCCTGTCAGGCGGCGCTTACGGAGCGTGAAGGCAATAGATTAACCGTCTTTTCATGGCAGAAAAAGCGACATTATTCGACGGTTTACGTCAGAATTTCTTACATGAAACCCATTCCACCACTTGCTGCTCTGCGCTGCTTCGAAGCCGTCGCCCGGCTCGGCGGCGTGACGCCGGCCGCGCGGGAGTTGCATGTCACGCATTCGGCGATCAGTCAGCAGATCAAGGTGCTGGAGGAGTCGATGGGCGTCGCGCTGTTCGTGCGCGAAGCACGTGGCTTGCGCCTTACCGACGACGGCCGGCTGTACGCGCTCGAAATACGCTCCGCGCTGCGCGACATCACCCTGGCGACCCGCCGTGCGCAGGCGCGCCCGCACCAAAGCGATCTGGTGATCTCAACCGTGCCGTCGTTCGCGCAGCATTGGCTCGTGCCGCGCCTCGCGAGTTTCCGCGAAGCGCATCCATACTATCGCGTACGCCTGATGACGAATCTGCAGATCGAGGATTTTCGCCAGGGCACCAGCGACATCGGCATTCGCATGGGGCAAGGGCATTGGCCCGACGTCGCACAACAGAAACTATTCGACGACGACATGCTCGTGGTCGCGGCACCGCATTTCGCGTTCGGGCCGCATGGCCGTTTTCCTCGCACGGCCGAGGACGTGCTCGCATGTCCGCTGATCTCGAGCCCCGACGCGCCCTGGAGCGACTGGTGCCAGGCGGCACAGGTGGCCGAGCCGGCCGCCGAAGCGGCGGTCTTGTCGGCGAACGATTCGAACATCGTGATCGGCGCCGTGCTGCTCGGGCAGGGCGTCGCGCTCGAGCGGCGCAGCCTCGTCGCGCATGCGCTCGCGCGGGGCGAGCTGGTGCAGATCACCGACATCCGCGTGCCGTATCGCTATCCGTACTGGCTGGTCTGGCAGCAACGCGAGATCCTGAACGCGAAACAGGCGCATTTCGCCCAATGGATCGATGGGCAGGTCGACGCTTATTTGCGTCACGGTTCGTGAGAGTGCGCGCCGCCTGGCACATGCAGCGGCCGCTTGCAGGGGGATTACCGGTTTGCGGGCGCGTGGCAGTCGTATATATTCGGGATTCCCGTCTCAGACTTCCCCGGGAACCACGAAGCATCGATTCACGTGGCGTTGCGCCCGCCTTTCGCTGCTCGCACTCCGTCTTGGGCGTTTCGCCGTCGAATATCTTCCAATACGACTGGAGAGAAAAATGACGTCTTCACCTGCAAAGAAATGGGCTGTGCTGCTGACCTCGGTTGTACTGAGCGTCGCTTCGGTTGCACCGGCGTTCGCACAAAACGATGCAAGTGCTCCGGCGGCCGATACCACCAATGCCGCCAAGCCGTCGGCCGCATCCAAGGCAGCCGCCAGGGCGCAACGCAAGGCCGCCCGCAAGGCGGCACGCGCCAAGAAGAACGCAGAGTTGAAGCAATTGGAGAGCAACGGGTATAACCCGTCGCGTAACGATCCCAACTATCCGACGAATCTGCAGAATGCGCAGAAGAAGGCGGCGGCTGGTGCGGCGGCGAGCCAGTAAGCGGCTGCGGGCCGGACAGCGATTGCGGGTTCGGCTGCGTTTGGGCCGGGCAGTAGGGGCGCTAGCCGCCTCGCAAACGCAACCGGGTAAGGACAACCTGTGAAGTTAAGCGAGGCGCTCAGGCGCCTCGATTTCATTCAATGCCCCTATCCGCCGTTTAATCCAGCACCGGCAGCGCGCGTGGGCGCCGGTCGCTGTCGGTGGCGACGTAGGTCAGGGTTGCTTCGGTGACCTTCACGAGGTCTTCGGTCAGGCTCATACGCTGCGCGTAGACCTCGACCGCCACGGTGATCGACGTATTGCCCGTCTTGACGATGTCCGCGTAAAAGCTCAGCAGATCGCCGACGAACACCGGCTGCTTGAAGACGAACGAATTGACCGCGATGGTCGCGACCCGGCCGTTGGCACGGCGGCTTGCCGGAATCGAACCGGCGATATCCACTTGTGCCATGATCCAGCCGCCGAACACGTCGCCATGGACGTTCGCGTCCGACGGCTGCGGAACGACGCGCAGGGCGCAGTGCTTTTGCGGAAGTTGGAGGATATCGGTCATCGGGGCACCCTTGAAATTCGTAATGGCTCGGTCGGCTCGAGAGGCAGGCGGGGATTTCATGGCAACT
Source organism: Paraburkholderia agricolaris (assembly GCF_009455635.1). Lineage (NCBI taxonomy): Bacteria > Pseudomonadati > Pseudomonadota > Betaproteobacteria > Burkholderiales > Burkholderiaceae > Paraburkholderia > Paraburkholderia agricolaris. The sequence goes on along the minus strand of NZ_QPER01000001.1, from coordinate 4,194,974 downwards.
GCACGACGCAATGACACCACATCGGCGCGGTCCACCTGCAACCGGCGGCCGGTCAGCCCATGAAAAGCGGCGCCAGCCAGCTTCTGCGACAATAGAAAGATCAGGAATTGTACGGGAAAGCGCCCAGCCGGGTCGCGCGACATCAAGCAGAGTGCGAGGTTGGCACGCTGCCGGTCGGCGCGCCGCTGCGAACTCCGTCGCTTCCATACTCTCCCCAGCCGATCCCATGCGCCGTACGCCCTCGTCCGAACCTTCCCCGATCTCGACCCAGCCGCGCAACGACTGGCAAACGATCCTGTCTTTACTGCCCTACCTCGCCACCTATAAATGGCGCGTGGGCTTCGCACTGAGTTGTCTGATCGGCGCGAAGGTCGCGAATCTCGGCGTGCCGATCGTAATGAAGCGGATCATCGACGGCCTCGCGTCGGTGAAGCATCTCACCGCGCTCGGCCGTGCGCACGATTCGCCGGGCATTGTGCTGCTTGGCGGCGTTGGATTGATGGTGGTCGCCTATGCGGTGGTGCGGCTGTCCACCTCGCTTTTCACCGAGCTGCGCGAGATCCTGTTCGCGAAGGTAACCGAAAGCGCGGTGCGCCAGCTCGCGCTGAAAGTGTTCCGCCATTTGCATGCCCTGTCGCTGCGGTTTCATCTCGATCGGCAGACGGGCGGCATGTCGCGCGATATCGAACGCGGCACGCGCGGCATCACGCAACTGATTTCGTATTCGCTGTACAGCATTCTGCCGACCCTCGTCGAAGTCGGCCTCGTGCTCGGCTTTTTCATCGTCAAATACGAGGCGTATTACGCGATCGTCACGTTCATTGCGCTTGCCGCGTACATCGTATTCACCGTGAAAGTCACCGAATGGCGCACGCATTTTCGCCGCACGATGAACGAGCTCGATTCAAAGGCGAATTCGCGCGCGATCGATTCGCTGCTCAACTACGAGACGGTGAAGTACTTCGGCAACGAAGAGTGGGAAGCGCACCGTTACGACGAAAATCTCAAGCGCTATCGCACGGCCGCGATCAAATCGCAGCGCTCGCTGTCGGCGCTGAACTTCGGGCAGCAGGCGATCATCGGCACGGGCCTCGTGTTCATTCTGTGGCGCGCGACTGAAGGCGTGATGGCCGGGCGCCTCACGCTCGGCGATCTGGTGCTGATCAACACCTTCATGCTGCAACTCTATATCCCGTTGAATTTTCTCGGCGTCGTGTATCGGGAACTGAAGCAGAGCCTCACCGATATGGATCGCATGTTCACGCTGCTGGGCGCCACGCAGGAAGTGCCCGACGTGCCGGACGCGCCCGCGTTGCGGGTGAGCGGTGCGCAGGTGCGCTTCGAACATGTGAACTTCTCGTATGAGCCGGCGCGGCAGATTCTGCACGACGTGAGTTTCACGATTCCGGCGGGCAGCACCACCGCGGTGGTCGGTCATAGCGGCTCGGGCAAATCGACGCTCGCGCGGCTGATGTTCCGCTTCTACGATCTGGACCGTGCCACGGGCGGCGCGATCACCATCGACGGCCAGGATATTCGCGACGTCACGCAGGATTCGTTGCGTGCCTCGATCGGCATCGTGCCGCAGGATACGGTGCTGTTCAACGATTCGATCTACTACAACATCGCTTATGGCCGTCCGTCGGCTACTCGCGAGGAAGTGATCGCGGCGGCGCGCGCGGCGCATATTCACGACTTCATCGAAGGACTGCCGAAGGGTTATGAAACGCCGGTCGGCGAGCGTGGCCTGAAGTTGTCCGGCGGGGAAAAGCAGCGCGTCGCGATTGCTCGGACCATCCTCAAGAATCCGCCGATCCTGTTGTTCGACGAAGCGACCTCGGCGCTCGATTCACGTTCGGAACGTGCGATCCAGCATGAGCTCGATCAGATCGCTCGCGAGCGTACGACGCTGATCATCGCGCACCGGCTTTCGACGGTGGTGCACGCGCAGCAGATCATCGTGATGGACAAAGGGCGGATCGTGGAGCGCGGGACACATGCCGAGTTGTTGAGTGCGAACGGGCTGTTCGCGCAGATGTGGGCGTTGCAGCAGCAACGTGCCGCTGAGACGCCGGAGTCGGCGGAAACGGTGAGCGTGGGCGACGGCGGACGGTGAAGTTTTGCGTCGGCGCCCAGGGTGGCGTGGCGTGACGACGCGAACCTGGGCGAACCTCTTGCGCCGGGCTCCCGGCGACTATCGTGCGCTCAGGCGCTGATCCAGAGTCTGTAGCTGTGCCGGCGTGCCGACGTTTTCCCACAAACCCTCATACACCTCCCCGCTCGCGAGACCATGCGCAATCGTCTCGCGATAGTACGGCGTGAGCGCGCGCCGCGTGCCGCGCGGCAGATCGCGAAACATGCGTGTGTCGTAGAGACCGATGTTGCCGAATGTGAAGCGCGGTTGCGTATCCAGCGACAGCGTTCCGTCAACCAGGCCGAAATCGCCGTTCGGATGAAACGCCGGGTTTGGCACCATCACCAGATGCATGCCGGGCGTGGCTAGCGCGTTCAGCGCTTTGGCTCGCGTGTCGAGTGCCGCGTAGTCGAAATCCGCGTAGACGTCGCCACTGACCGCGACGAAGACTTCGCTGCTGCCCGCGTCTTCCAGCAACGGCAGCGCCTGCGCGATACCGCCCGCCGTCTCCAGTGCCTCGTGTTCCGCCGAATAGCGCAATTGCACGCCCCAGTGCGAACCGTCGCCGAGTACGGCTTCGATCCGCTCGCCGAGCCACGCATGGTTGATCACAATGGTTTGCAAGCCGGCGCGTGCGAGGCGTTCGATCTGCCATACGATCAACGGCTTGCCGCCGGCTTCCAGCAAAGGTTTGGGGCATGTGTCGGTTAACGGACGCATGCGCTCGCCGCGCCCGGCGGCGAAAATCATCGCTTTCTTCAGAGACATCGTCATCGGTCAGAAGGTGTAGCCGACTTCATTCGCGCGGCCTTCGAGATCGTCCAGCAGTTTCGCGAACGGACGCAGCGGCGCATAGCGTTCAGCGACCTTGCGGGCATAGCCGATAAAACGCGGCAGATCCTTCATGTAGTGCGGCTTGCCGTCGCGGTAGTTGATCCGGCAGAACAGCCCCAGCACCTTGATGTGCCGTTGCAGCCCCATCCATTCGAGCTGGCGGTAGAACTCGCCGAAATCCGGATCGACCGGCAGGCCGGCTTTTTTCGCGCGCTCCCAGTAGTACACGAAGCAATCCAGCTCGAACTCTTCGTCCCAGCCGAGGAAGGCGTCGCGCAGCAACGAGGCGGCATCGTAGGTGATTGGGCCGTACACCGCGTCCTGAAAGTCCAGCACGCCGGGATTCACAGGGTTGGGCTCGGCCGCGATCATCAGATTGCGCGGCATGAAGTCGCGCAGCATGAAGACCTGCGGCTGTGCCCGGGCGCTGGCGATCAACAGCGCGAAGGTGCGATCGAGCACCCCGCGGGTCTTTTCGTCGACCTCGCGGCTCAGATGGCGGCCGAGGAACCACTCCGGCATCAATTCCATCTCGCGGCGCAGGAAGGCTTCGTCGAACGGCGGCAGCACGCCTTCGCGCGAGGTGAGCTGCCAGCGGATCAGCGCATCGAGCGCGTCGCGCATCAGCGAGCGGGCGCGGCGGGGCTCATCCCCGCTTTGCGCCTCGGTCAGCGCACCGAGGTACGAATCGGTGCCCAGATCGGTGACAAGCATGAACCCGGCATCGAAATCGACCTCCAGCACACGCGGCACATGCACATTGGCGGCCTCGAGCAGATGCGCGACCTGCACAAATTCGCGGCACTTTTCGGGCGGCGGGGCGTCGACGGCGATCAGGGTGCCGCTGCTGCCGCCTTCCGCCGCCTTACCGGCAAGCCGGAAATAGCGCCGGAAACTGGCGTCGGACGAAGCCGGGGCGAGCGTGTCGAGTTCGAGCGCATAGCGTGCTGCGTGGGCGTTCAGCCAGGCCTTGAGCAGTTCGAGGCGGCTATCGGCGGAAGCTTGGGTGGAGTCTTTGGAGAGGGGCAGCGTCATGAAAACCGGCGGCAAATTCAGGGGGGCAACGTCTTGCCATATAATACCCCACGACTTTTTTGACGCGACTCACGCCAGCTTTCGCGCATTCCGCTTTACCGCCCGCCTCATCGTTCGACAGATTGTAAATATTGATGTGCAGCCGACTGTCACGGTCGGGGTGTGCAGGCGGTGGATCGTGACTGCAGAAGCTGACGGACGGGCCGATTCGCCAAACGATACATGCCGCCTAGACAGCTTTCCCAAACGACTTCCTCTTGTGCCGTAGTGCCGCGCAAAAGGCGGCTCGTAGCGGCGTTGATCGCCGTTCCGGGCCTGATGCCCGCGCTTGCGCACGCCCAGCTGGTGGGGGAAGCGGCGCAGCCGCAACCTATCGACGCGCCTTGGGGCATGCAGCTCGCCCCGCAGCTCGAAGAACATCCGTTGCAGGCCAGCCAGAAGCCGGCCACTTTCGTGCTCGGCGACACGACGAGCGGCACCACCGATCAGGACCTGGCCGCGAAAGGCTCGGCCGAGGTGCGGCGCAATACCTTCGTCATCAAGGCCGACGCGCTGCACTACGATCAGGACACGGACATGGCCGATGCCTACGGCCAGGTTCACCTGAACAACAACGGCGCTGTCTTTGCCGGCCCGGAAGCGCATATGCGGGTGGACTCGAGCGAAGGCTTCATGTCGGCGCCGAAGTACCGCTTCAACGTGACGGGCGGCTCCGGCAGCGCGGAGCGCGTCGACCTGCTCGACAACGAGCGCTCCGTGTTCACGAAGGGCACCTACACGGCTTGCTCGTGCTCGGACAATCCGGCCTGGTACCTCAAGGGCGGCGAGTTCGATTTCGACACCGGTGCGGACGAAGGTGTCGCGTACAACAGCGTGCTGTTCTTCCAGGGCGTGCCGATATTCGCTTCGCCGTGGCTGTCGTTTCCGCTGTCGGGTGACCGGCGCAGCGGTCTGCTGCCGCCTTCGTATTCGCTGAGTTCGACAAACGGCTTCGAGCTGTCGCTGCCGTACTACTTCAACATCGCGCCGAATCGCGATCTGACGATCACACCGCGCCTGATCTCGAAACGCGGTGTGCAGTTGCAGTCGAGCTTCCGTTATCTGTCGCCGACGTATTCGGGCTCGATCACCGGTGAGTTTCTGCCGGACGACCGCCTGACCCATACCAACCGCTACGCGCTGTACATCCAGCACAACCAGAACTTCGGCAACGGGTTCGGCGGTTATATCTACTACAACAAGGTCTCGGACAATACGTATCCGGAAGACCTGTCGTCGTCGGTCAGTCAGTTCCTGAACGGCACCCAGCTTCTGTATCAACAGGAAGCCGGGTTGACCTATAACAACGGCCCGTGGTCGGTGCTCGCCCGCGAACAGCACTGGCAGACGCTGACGCCTTCGATCGCGCCGTATGGCCGCGAGCCGCAGTTGAACGTGAAGTACACGAAGTACAACGTTGGCGGTTTCGACTACGGCGCGGAAGCCGACTACACGAATTTCCGCATCACGACCGCGGACATGACCCAGGGTCAGCGGGTGATGTTCAACCCATACGTGTCGTATTCGGCGGTCGGACCCGGGTACTTCATTACGCCGAAGGTGCAGTGGCACCTTGCGTCGTACAACCTGAACAACATCAGCAACGACGTGCCGGTCGGCACGCCGAAGAATTTCACCGAATCGATCCCGACGCTCACCTTCGACACCGGGCTGATTTTCGACCGTTCGGTGCGGCTCTTCGGGCAGGATTACATCCAGACGCTCGAGCCGCGGATTTACTACGTCTACACGCCGTACCGCAACCAGGCGTCCGCGCCGCTGTTCGATACGGCCGACTCCGACTTCGGGCTGGCGGAAATCTTCACGCCGAACACCTTCGTCGGTAACGACCGGATCGCCGACGCGAACCGTCTGACCGCGGCCATCACCACGCGCTTCATCAACCCGGAAACGGGCGACGAACGCGCGCGCTTCGTGATCGCGCAGCAGTATTACTTCCAGGATCAGCGCGTCACGCTGCTGCCTACGCAGACCAGCACGCAGGCCACGCATTCGGACCTGATCCTGGGGGCGTCGCTCAAGCTCGGCGCCGGTTTCGCTTCGGAAACGGCGTTCCAATATAATGCCGACAACAACCAGTTGGTGAAGACGAGCGTCGGCTTTGGCTTCAGCCCGGCCTCCGGCAAGGTGATCAATGTCGCGTATCGCTACACGCGCGCGAACACCACGCTGGATAACACGCCAATCAATCAGGTGCTGATTTCGGGGCAGTGGCCGCTGACGCATCGGGTGTACGGGGTCGGGCGATTCAATTACGACCTGGGCGGGCATCGGATCGTCGACGGCCTGATCGGTCTGCAATACGACGCCGACTGCTGGACGCTCGGCGCCGGGATTCAGCGCTATGCGAACGGTCTGAATACGTCGGGGCAGAATCAGTCGAGCACGCGGTTTCTCGCGCAGTTGACGCTCAAGGGCTTGTCGACCGTCGACAACGGGCTGATTCCGGCATTCCGCGCCAGCGTGGCGGGCTATACGCCGTTGCCGCCGCCACCGCCGCCGGAATCGCGTTTCACCAATTACGAATGACGCTGGCGCGATCATTTATCGCATGCGAAAAGACGGGCCAGGCGCGCCCGACATCATTGGAGTATCTGTGGCAATCATGAAAAAGCTTCGCTTGGCAACACTTGCGGCCGGTCTGGTCGCCGCAGCGTCTTTCCTGTCGGTTGCGCCCGCTCAGGCGCAGGCGCTGTCGTCCGGCAATAACGGCCAGACGGTCGACACCATCGCCGCAGTGGTCAACAACGGTGTCATTACACGGCGCGAGCTCGATGATCGCATCGGCCTGATTACCCACCGGCTGAACCAGCAGAACGCTCCGGTCCCGCCGATGGACCAGTTGCGCCAGCAGGTGCTCAACCAGATGGTGCTGGAACGCATCCAGTTGCAGAAGGCGAAAGAAGACGGCATCAACATCGACGACGCCGCCGTGCAAAAAACGCTCGAGCGGCTCGCGCAGGCCAACAACATGTCGCTCGACATGTATCGCTCGCGCATCGAGGCGCAAGGCGTGCCCTGGACCACCTTCACGAAAGACGCACGCACCGAGCTGACGCTCTCGCGTCTGCGTGAGAAGGAAGTGGACAGCAAGGTCACGGTGTCGGACGCCGAGGTCGCGAACTACATTGCCAGCCAGCGCGGCCCGAACGCCGGTCTGACGAGCGATCTGCACCTTCAGCACATCTTCCTGAAGGCGCCGCTGAACGCCTCGGAAACCGATATTGAAACCGCGCAGAAAAAGGCTCAGGCCCTGCTGGCCGAAGCCAAAGGCGGCGCCAACTTCGAGAAGCTGGCGAAGTCGAATTCGCAGGCGCCGGATGCGTCGAAAGGTGGCGACACGGGTTTCGTGCCGCCGTCCAAGCTGCCGCCTGAGTTCGTCAAGGCCGCTTCGACGCTGCGTCCAGGCGAGATCAATCCGGATCTGATCCGCACCAACGACGGCTTCGAAATCTTGCGCCTCGTCGATCGTCGCGCCGGCCAGGGCACCAGCTCCGATGCACCGAAGCTCGTGCAAACGCACGTTCGCCACATTCTGCTGCGCGTCGGCGACGGCATGTCCGAGCCGCAAGCGCGTCAGAAGCTGCTCGAAATCAAGAACGAGATCGCCGCCGGCGGCGACTTCGCGAAGTTTGCCCACACCTACTCGCAAGACGGTTCGTCGTCGCAAGGCGGCGACCTCGGCTGGATCAGCCCGGGCGAGACGGTGCCGGAATTCGAGCGCGCGATGAACAGCCTGCAGGACGGTCAGATCAGCGATCCGGTGCGCAGCGAATACGGTTACCACCTGATTCAGGTGCTGGGCCGCCGCGAATCGGAAGGCTCGGTTTCGCAGCAGATGGATCTGGCGCGTCAGGCGATCGGTCAGCGCAAGGCGGAACAGGCCTACGCCGACTGGTTGCGCGAATTGCGCGACACCGCCTACGTGGAAGTGAAGCCGACCCTGTCGAGCATGCAATAAACATCATGACAACCGCCGCGCAGCCCACCAGCCTTCCGTTGCAGATCGCGATCACGACCGGCGAGCCCGCCGGCGTCGGCCCCGAGCTGACCGCGCAGGCGCTGGCGGGTGCGGCGGCGCATTGGCCTCACGCACAGTTCACCGTGCTGGGCGATGCGGATTTGCTGGCGGACCGCGCGCGCGCAGTCGGGGTCGATTGGGCCGCGTTGCTGGCGCAAGGCAAGCGCGTGCGGGTGCAGCATAGGCCGCTCGGTGCGCCCTCGCTGGCCGGCAAGCTGGACGCCGCCAACGGCCGCTACGTGCTCGATCTGCTCGACAGCGCGATCGACGGCGCCGTGGCCGGCACGTTCGACGCGATCGTCACCGCGCCGCTGCAAAAGAGCACCATCAACGACGCCGGCGTCCCGTTCACCGGCCACACGGAATATCTGGCTGAGCGCACGCACACGCCGCGCGTGGTGATGATGCTGGCCGGCACTGGCAAGCGCCCGTTGCGCGTCGCGCTGGCTACCACGCATCTGCCGCTCAAAGACGTCTCTGCCGCGCTAACGATCGACGGGATCGTCGAGACGCTGCGCATCGTCGATCACGATTTGCGCCATCACTTTGGTTTGCCCGCGCCGCGCATCCTCGTGACGGGGTTGAACCCGCATGCGGGCGAAAACGGTTATCTGGGCCGCGAGGAAATCGAGGTGATTTCCCCGGCACTGAAGCTCGCGAACGAGCAAGGCATCGACGCGCCTGGCCCCTATCCGGCGGACACCTTGTTCCAGCCGCGTTATCTGGAGCAGGCCGACTGCGTGCTGGCGATGTTCCACGATCAGGGTCTGCCGGTGTTGAAGTACGCGACCTTCGGTGAAGGCATCAACATCACGCTCGGCTTGCCGATCATTCGCACCTCGGTCGATCACGGCACCGCGCTCGATCTGGCCGGCACCGGCCGTGCCGACGCGGGCAGTCTGATCGCCGCGATCGATACGGCGGTTTCGATGGCGCAGCACCGCCGCGCGGGCTGATCCAGCAGCCGCGCAGACGGGGCTTACGCGCTTCTCGCCGCTTGCTGTTTTCGCGTTCGTGGCGCGCGTGGCCCTGGTTTGTTGCCGGGTTGTTCCTGATTGCTCCCGGTTGCTCCTATTCTTAAGCAGTTCTCTTTCAAAGCGTTTCTTCGATGTCCACCAGCAGACAGCAACAGGGCCGCCACCAGGGCCATATCGCGCGCAAGCGTTTCGGGCAGAATTTTCTGGTCGATATCGGCGTGATCGATTCGATCGTCGACGTGATCCGGCCGCAGCGGGGCGAGCGCATGGTCGAGATCGGACCAGGGCTTGGCGCGCTCACCGAACCGTTGATCGAGCGTCTGGCGACGCCCGAGGCGCCGTTACATGCGGTCGAGCTGGATCGCGATCTGATCGGCCGTCTTAAGACGAAATTCGGCGCCTTGCTCGAGTTGCATGCGGGTGACGCGCTCGCGTTTGACTTCGGCACGTTGGCAGCGCCTGGTGAGAAGGCGTCGCTGCGCATTGTCGGCAATCTGCCGTACAACATTTCGAGCCCCTTGCTGTTTCATCTGACCGCCTTCGCGGATCGCGTGATCGATCAGCATTTCATGCTGCAGAACGAAGTGGTCGATCGCATGGTGGCGGAGCCGGGCACCAAGGCGTTCAGCCGCCTGTCGGTCATGCTGCAATATCGCTACGTGATCGATAAGCAACTCGATGTGCCGCCTGAGGCATTCCAGCCGCCGCCGAAGGTCGATTCTGCGATCGTGCGGATGATTCCGTACGAACCGCATGAATTGCCGGCCGTGGACGAGCGCGTGCTCGGCGAGGTAGTCACGGCGGCCTTCTCGCAGCGGCGCAAGATGCTGCGCAACACCTTGGCCGCGTTTCGTGATCTGGTGGATTTCGAAGCGCTGGGTTTCGATCTGCAGCGCCGCGCCGAAGATGTGCCGGTGGCCGAATATGTGCGTGTGGCGCAGATCGTGGCGGCTTCGCCGGCGCGCGATGCCGCAGCCGCGGACACTGGAACTGGAACTGGAACTGGAACTGGAACTGACGACGCGTGAGTCGCGTTGCACGGTCCTGAACTGAAGGAAGCGCGCTGCGTCCTGCAGCGCGTGTGAAACGCGCCGCGCGCACTCCACCCGTTAAGCAGCAGCCCGCTTCACGGGCGCATTGACCAGCGCAATGCCGACGAGAACCAGCGCCGCCGCCATCAGAAAGCGCAGGCTGAACGACTCGCCGAGCAACAGTACGCCGAAGGTCACGCCAAACAGCGGCGTCAGGAACGAGAACACCGACAGGCGCGACGCGACGTAACGGGTCAACAGCCAGAACCACACCAGATAGCTGACGAACGCCACGACCACTGCCTGATACGCAACGCTCATCACCGCGAGTGGCGTGACGGTTTCCACGCGTGCCTGGCCGAGCCCCAGCGCGAGCGCGAGCAGCACCACAGCCGACACCATCAATTGATAGAACAGCGTCTTGCTGGCGCTCGAGTGGGCAAGTCGCGTGGCACGCACCACCACGGTGGTCGCGGCCCACAAGACGCCGGCCAGCACGCCGAGCGCGTCGCCGGCGACGCCCTGCAGGGTCGAGCCCTGCGCCGCGTGGCCGTGCAGGAAGCCGTCTGCGAACGCTAGCGCCATGCCCGCGAACGCCACCAGGATGCCGAGCCACTGGGTGCGCCGCATCCGCTCGCCATCGGCGAACCAGTGCAAGCCGAGCGCTGTGAAGCAGGGGGCGGTGTACAGAAACACCGCCATGCGCGAAGCGCTGGTTAGCGTCAGGCCGAGAAAAATGCACACGAATTCGCCGGCGAACAGCACGCCCGCGAGCAAGCCCGCGCCCAACGTGCCGTCGTCGCGAAACAGCGGGGTGCCGCGCGATCGCGCCCAGCCCCAGACCAGCACCGCGGCAATCGCCGAGCGCAAACCCGCCTGAAATATCGGTGGCAATGCGGTGTTGGCGCTTTTGATCGCGACTTGCTGCAGTCCCCAGATCGCGCACAAGCCAATCATCAGAAGGATGGCAAAGCTGTCCAGGGTGCGGCGGGCGGGCAGGGCGGTGGCGCTCATGGGTCTCGTGGCGTAGTAGTTATAGATCGTACGATATCAAATCCGTCCCTCCCGCCATGCGATGACCCCACCGCCTACGCGTGCTTCTTACAAGCTGCAAGCGTTTCGATACGAGAACAACACTTATGTCAGTCTATTTTCTTACCGCCCTGATTTCGCGCTAAGGTTCATCCACGCGCATTTCGTCAGCTCATTCAAGCAGCTTGTACGGGCCTTCGTGATGAGTTCCGACGCAGACCCGGATGGCGTCTTCCGTCGATTTGCGCGGCCTCAGATGAGCAGCGTGCCGGTACTTTGCGTCGAGCGTGGCGGTGTCGAATATCCGTAAAAAGCGGGAACCTGTACGAGGAGACGAAATGAAGAACGTAAGCAGGTGGGCGATGGCGGCCGTGCCCGCAGCGTTGGCGTGCCACATGGCGCATGCCCAATCGAGCGTGACGCTTTACGGCGTGATCGACGAGAGCGTGCGTTATCTGACTCATGCAAATCAGGCCGGTGATTCGTCACTCGGGCTCGGTAATAGCGGCATGACGGAGAGCCGCTGGGGTATCAGGGGCACCGAGGATCTGGGCGGCGGCTGGTCGACGTTCTTCAAGCTCGAAAACCGTTTCTACATGAATAGCGGCCAAAGCGATCCCACCTTGCCATTCTTCAATGAAGCGCAAGTGGGCGTGCGCTCGGATTCCTATGGTCAGGTGATCTTCGGCCGTCAGTACAACGCGATGATCGAGGGCGTGACCATTGGCGGTTATGGCAGCAATCTCTGGATTCCATACGATTTCAGCTTTCAGCCGGAAGTGACGATGACCGGCGGCATCTGGACCAGCAACCAGGTGCAGTATCAGGCGAAGTATGCGGGTTTCAATCTCGCCGCCGGCTACGCATTCGGCGGCAACGCGGGCAATTCGTACGGCAGCCAGGTGGGCGTGGCGGCCGCTTACGCACCGGGCGGCCCGTTCACCTTCGGCGGCGCGTATCAGGAGTCGAAAGATTCAGTCAATGGTGCCGCGGCGAAAGCGTGGACCTTCGGCGGGTCGTACACGTGGAACATGACCCGGTTCTCCGCCGGCTATATCGTCAATCAGAATGACGCCGGCTTTTCGAATTTTGCCAACGGGCCGTTTACCGCGCCTGCGCTGGCCGCGCTCAAGTACACCGATTTTTCGCGGCGTCGCATGATCATGGGCGGCATCACGCAGCAGGTCGGTAACGCGTGGCACTTCGCCGCGAACGTGTGGCGCACCCTGCAGGACGGCAAAACCGCCGCGCAGAACGGGTCAGCGTGGCAGTACCAACTGGTCGCCGACTACAACCTTTCGTTGCGCACCGATGTCTATCTGGAAGGCGACTACTCGCTGTACCGGGGCGGTTTGATCGGCGCGCAGTTGCAAGGCGTCAACGGTGTCGGGCTGGCGCAGAAGGGGAGCCAGATTGGCCTGATGGCCGGTATGCGGCATCAGTTTTGAATGCCCGATTTACACCGGCGCGCCTTCCATGCGCCGCTTCGACCGTTGCGGATCGATCAGCGTGAACCCCGTTGTGCCGACGATCAGCAGCAGCACGCCCGTTACTGCGAACCCGATCTCGTAGCCACGCGCGTCGCCTGCCGCGCCGAGCAGCTTGCCCATCGCGACGGGGCCGATCAGTCCGGCAGTGGTGAAGATCGAGTTGGTGATCGCGAGCAAGGCCCCGCGCCGCGCCACTGGCGCGACTTCGGCGACCAGCATCGGACCGAAGGTGAACGTCTGGAGCGCCAACGCGCTGGCGAGCCCCATCAAGGCGACCTTGACGAGCGGCGGCGCACCGAACAGCAATGCGCAGTACGCCAATCCGCTCACCACGCATGCCGCGCTGATCAATTTGCCGCGAGCTACCTTCGACGACACGCCACGCTTGAGCATGCGATGCGAGATCATCGCGAGCGCGATGCCGATCGGGATCTGCGCCGCGACTTGCAGCGCGAACAGCCAGCCGGCCTCGGTTGCTGCGAAGCCGAGGCCGAGCCGGAAATACGCGGGCACCCAGGTGAAACCGATCGCGATCACCGCATAGGCGACAAAGCATTGCAGCATCACACCGATGACCGTGCGGTCGCCTAGCATGCGCCGCAAGCGCAACGACGCCGCGCGAGGGGCCGCCCCTGCAACGGCAAGCGCGGGTGATGGGTTGTGCTGACGATTCCCCGTCTTGCCCAGACACAGCCACAGGATCGTCCAGCCGACGCCGACCGCGCCAAGCGTGAGAAACGTTGCGTGCCAGTGCCAACGCTGCGAGATGTAGGTGAGCGCGGGCCCCGCGATGATGACGCCCGCCGTTGCCCCCTGTTGCACGATGACGGTGGGAAGACTGCGCTCACGGTCGTCGAACCAGCTATAGACCACATGCAACGCGAGCGACGAGGCCGGGCCTTCGCCCGCACCCAGCAGGACACGGCATAGCAGCAACACGGCAAAGCTGGTCGGCCACGCGAGCGGCAACTGTGCGACCGCCCAGATCAGCGCGAGCGCGGCAAGCAGCCATTTCATATTGACGCGGTCGGCAATCAGGCCAATGGCGATGCCCGAGATCGAGAACAGCAGAAAAAACGCACTGCCGACGAAGCCGAATTGACCATGCGTCAATTGCATGTCATGCATCATCGGGATCGCGACCAGTCCGAGCACGGCCTTGTCGGCGAAATTGATCAGCATGAACAGGAACAGCGAGGCGACGATTACCCAGCGGCGCCCCTGTGCGGCCTCGCGTGCTTGGGCGGGCTGAACCGGCGCCGTGTCGGCGGCTAGCGCCGTGCAGCGCTTCGTGCTGCTGAGAATAGTGGGCAAGGCGTGTCTCCGTTTCTGGCGCGGGGCGCTGGGTTTTCGCCCATTTGAGGTGGTATAAGTGAATTGTTCAAGTGCATTCTCGTTATCGGGAGCTTGCAAATCATGCATGAGGTCAATTCCCGCCGCCTTGGCCATCTGATCGCACTGGCCGAGGAAGGCAGTTTTGCGCGCGCGGCCGAGCGGGTTCATTTGAGCCAGCCGGCGTTGAGCCGCAGCATTCAGGCGCTGGAGGAGGAAGTCGGCATGAAGCTGTTCGATCGTGCCGCCCGCGGCGTCGCGATGACAGCGGCTGGGCGGCTGCTGGTCGAGCGCGCCCGGCGTGTGCTGTTCGAAACGCGTTGCCTGTTCCGCGACGTCGAACTGCTGAAGGCGCACGAACTCGGCGAGGTGCGTATCGGCCTCGGACCCTATGCGGCCGTCGTGCTGCTGCCGGACTTGCTGGTGGAGTTCGCGCGGCGTTTTCCGAAGATCAAGGTGTCGATCGAACTCGGCGAAGGCGATGGGCTGCTTGCCAAGCTGCGTGGCGAACAGATCGATTTTCTGGTCACCGACCGCCGGGTGCCCCCCGTCACGCCCGATGTCACCTTGCAGCGCCTGCCGCGTCACGAGGGCGGCTGGTTCGCGCGGCCGGACCATCCGCTGTTTGCACGCGACACCGTGCAGTTGGCGGCATTGCGCGAGTTCCCGCTGGTCTCGGTGAGCTTGCCCGCGTTCATGAAAGACGCCTTGCATCGCCTGCTCAAGTATCGTGCTCATGAGCAGATTCCGTTGCAGATCGAATGCAACGACGTGGCGGTGCTGAAGGACGTCGCCGCGCAGACCGACGCGGTGCTGTTCTCCACGGCGTCCGCAGTGCGGCGGGATCTGGAAATGCGGCGGCTCGCGCGCATTCCGCTCGTCAATCCCCCGCGTCTCGCACTGGAATTCGCGCTCGTGTATCTGGCCGAACGTACGCCTTCGCCCGCCGCGTATTCCGCGTTGGGGCTTGCCGAGCAGGTGATGGAGGACGCCAACCGCGCTGCGCAGGGCCTGCTGCACCCCGGCGCGCCGACGGCGTAGCGGGCGGCCGAATGGCCGGCGGCGTGACCGGATGAGCGTCCCCGTGATTACCCTGGATGCGGTTGACACAGCGATCCCAATCGCGGACGATCCGGAATCCAGATTCCGGTTTCACGAGAATCTTCCCTATTATCGAAGCAGCGAACCGAGACTGAACAGCGCATGACGACGACTTCACCACGCGGGCGCGAAACGCAGCCGGGCGCCATCGCGGCGCCGCGTCAGACGCGCAGTCAGCAAGGGCTCGTTCGCATGCTGCAGGCCGGGCGCGAGTTGATCGAAGCGAGCGGCAATCTCGACGATCTGTCGATCAACGACATCGTCGAGCGCGCGGGTACGTCGATCGGCGCGTTCTATCGGCGCTTCGACAACAAGGACGCCTTCTTCGATGTCCTCCAGGATGCGGCAATGGAAGCGGGGCTCGAGCACGTACGCGAGACCGTCGAGCGTGACCCGGCCTGGCGTTCGAACGATGCGGGCACGCTTGCCGATGCAGTTATTTCGTTTTACGTTGTGACGTTCCGGCGCAATCGCGGGTTGTATCACGCGTCATTGCTGCGGGCGTCGCAGCGCAAAGCCAGTTGGGACGTCGTGAAGTCGGCCAATCACGAGGTTCTGGCAATGATGGTGCCGCGCCTCGTCAGCGCGTTGGCGCAGTCGCGCGGCATCAAGGCGAATCACGACACTACCCAGGCGCTCGAATTCGAAGTGCGCGCCACCTTGCAGATGATTCTTGGCATGCTGGTCAACAGCGTGCTGAACGACCCCGGTCCTTTGTCGCTGTCCAGCCGCCAACTGCGCTCATGGCTGCAGATCCGGCTGCGGCGTTGCCTTGGCCTCGCGGACGGCTGATTTTTTTGCCCAAAAAACGGAATCGGAATTCCGGTTCTGTATGTCAGAAAACTATCCGGATGCCGCGCGATTTCCATTACGCGCCGCCGAACCTTCAAGGAGACACTGCATGAGTTCATGTTGCCCGGAACGGGTCCGTAATCCCGCCTTCGATGCGCCGCATCTTGGCGAACCGCTCGACGTCGCGTTCGACGCCGGTGTGAATCTCGCGTTCACGATTGCTGCGCCGACCGTGCCGCCACGCCTCACTGAACACTCGCGACGCATGGCGCAGCGGATCTACCGCGTCGCCGAGCGCGTGTATTGCGCGGTCGGCTATGCGATCGCGAACATCATCTTCGTGGTGGGCGACGACGGCATCGTGGTCATCGACGCGACCGAAGCGGTGTCCGCTGCGAAACGCATCTATGAAGATTTCTGCTCGATCGATCCGCGGCACGCAAAGCTGCCGGTCAAGGCCGTGGTCTACACGCACAACCACACGGACCATACGGGCGGCGTGCGTGCTTTTGTCGACGAAGCCGCGCTCGAGGCAGGCAGCATTGAGATCATCGCGCACCGCTCGTTGATGGAAACCGTGATCAACAACGCGAATCTCGTGGCGCCGATTCTCGCCACGCGTTCGGCGTACAGCTTCGGCACCCTGCTCCCGGAGGGCGCGACCGGCAAGGTCAACGCGGGTATCGGGCCGGTTCTGATCGCCGAGCCGGCGAGTTTCTTCGCGCCGACCCGTGTGTTCGACGACAGGCTCGACATCGTGCTGGCGGGCGTGCGTTTCGAGTTCCGCTATGCGCCTTCCGAAGCCGACGACGAAATCGTCATGTGGCTGCCCGAGCTCGGAGTACTGCTGTCGGCGGAAGTGATCCAGGGCGAGTGTCTCGCGAACGTGCATACGCTGCGCGGCACGCGTTATCGCGATCCGGTGCGCTGGTATCAGACGATCGACATGATGCGCGGCTTCAATGCGGCGCATATGGTGCCGGCGCATGGCCGCCCGGTATCGGGCGCGCAATACGTTGCCGAGGTGTTGTGCGTGTATCGCGACGCTATCCAGTTCATCCACGACCAGACCATCCGCCAGATGAACTTCGGTCTGAGTCCGGATGAACTCGCCGAGGCGATTCCCGCGCTGCCGCCTCATCTCGCGGAACATGCATGGCTCGGCGAGTACTACGGCACAGTCAAGCATTCGGTACGACAGGTGTATAGCGGCCAGCTCGGCTGGTTCGACGGCGATCCGGCATCGCTCGATCCGTTGCCGCGCGTTGAGCGTTCGCAGCGCATGGTGCAGATGATGGGCGGCGCAGAAGCGGTGCGCGCCGCCGTGCGCGCGGCGTTAGACGATTCAGACTGGCGCTGGGCCGCGGAGCTGGCCACGCTGCTGGTGCGTCTCGACAAAACCGACACCGATGCACGCAATCTCAAGGCGAGCGCGTTGCGCGAATTGGGCTACCGTACGGTGAACACCAATTGGCGCAACTGGTACCTGAGCGCGGCACGCGAGCTCGAACACGCCTATGACGAATTGCCGTTTGGCGGCAGTTCGAGCCTCGCCTCGGTGGATGTGTTGCGCGCTCAACCGTTGCGCAATGTGTTCCAGCGCTTCAGCGTGAACGTCGATCCGCAACGTTGTACCGACGTACAGATGACGCTCGCATTCCGCGTGACGGATCGCGATGAAACATACGTGCTCGAATTGCGGCGTGGCGTGTTGCAGATTCACGAGCTAGCCCCTGCGACGATCGACGTCCAACTCGCGCTGGAAACCGCCACCTTGTACAGTATGCTTCGCGACATGGCGGCGCAGTTGCCGAAGTGTCTCGAGAGCGGCGCAGTAACCCTGGAGCGCGGCACGGCCGGGCAGTTGCGCGAGTTTTTTGACTGCTTCGACCGGCCGGTACGGCGGATGCCCGCACTGACCACGCGATAGAGCCAGGATAGAAGCGGCGTCGCGCGCTTCGGTGCGTTGGCGCAGCGCGCCACATCGTGCATTGGCGCAGCGCGATACGAAACACAAGGAGGAGACTTGGAAAAAATATGGTTGAAGTCCTACCCGCCGGGCGTCCCGGCGGAGATCGACGCTACGCGGTTCAGTTCCGTTGGCGACATGCTGGAGCAGAGTTTCGTGGCGCACGCGGCCGAGCGCGCGTTCGTCTGCATGGGCCGTGAACTGACCTACGGCGAACTGGATGCGAAGTCGCGTGATCTTGCCGCATGGTTTCAACGGCTGGGTCTTGCGCGGGGCGCGCGTATTGCTGTGATGCTGCCGAATGTGCTGCAGTATCCGGTGGCCATGGCAGCCATTCTGCGTGCCGGTTACGTGGTGGTGAACGTCAATCCGCTGTATACGCCGCGAGAGCTGGAGCATCAGTTGATCGATAGCGGCGCGCAAGCAATCGTGCTGCTCGACACGTTCACGAAGACACTTGAGGCGGTGCAGGCGCATACGTCGGTCAAGCATGTTGTGCTGACCTCGATCGGCGAGATGCTCGGTGCGGGGAGCCCCGTGGTTGCGGGCGATGTGCCGCCAAGTTCATGTATCGCGCTGGACGATGCGATCGCCCGCGGTGCGGAGGCGGGCTTCACGCCGGTCGCGCTCACGCAGAACGACGTGGCCGTGCTCCAATACACGGGCGGCACCACCGGTGTTTCGAAGGGCGCCACCTTGCTGCATGGCAATCTGATCGCCAACGTCCTGCAATCGGCGTTGTGGCGCGAGCCGGTTTATCGCGAGCGCAGCGATATCAAGCAGTACATCACGGTCGTCGCGCTGCCGCTTTATCACATCTTCGGGCTGACAATCTGCGGTTTGCTGACGATACGTTGTGGCGGCCTGGGCATCCTGATTCCAAATCCGCGCGATCTGCCCGGGATGATCAAAGCCTTGCAAGGCTTCGCGCTCAACTCGTTCCCCGGCGTGAACACGATGTACAACGCGCTGCTGAACGAACCCGACTTCAAGACGCTCGACTTCTCGAAGCTGGTGCAATCGAATGGCGGCGGCATGGCGGTGCAACAAGCCGTTGCGCAACGCTGGCAAGCGGTGACCGGCGTGCCGATTGTCGAAGGTTATGGGCTCTCGGAAACCTCGCCGTGCGCCACCACCAATCTGCCGACGTCCACCGCATTCACCGGGACGGTTGGTTTGCCGTTGCCGTCCACGGATATTTCGATTCGCGACGACGCCGGTCACGAAGTGCCGCTCGGCGAGCGCGGCGAAATCTGCATTCGCGGGCCGCAGGTGATGGCCGGCTACTGGAACCGTCCCGATGAAACCGCCAAGGTGATGACGCCGGATGGCTTCTTCAAATCCGGCGACATTGGCGTAATGACGGAAGAAGGTTTCGTGAAGATCGTCGATCGCAAGAAGGACATGATTCTGGTGTCGGGCTTCAACGTCTATCCAAACGAAATCGAGGACGTGGTGGCGAAGCACCCGGGCGTGTTCGAAGTGGTGGCGGTCGGCGTGCCGGACGCGGATGCGGGGGAGGTGGTGAAGCTTTATGTGGTCAGGAAAGACCCCGCGCTCACCGAAGCGGAGATTCTCGCCTTCTGCAAGGAGCAACTGACGGGTTACAAGCGCCCCAAAATCATCGAGTTTCGCAGCGA
The DNA here is from genome assembly GCF_009455635.1 of Paraburkholderia agricolaris. Lineage (NCBI taxonomy): Bacteria > Pseudomonadati > Pseudomonadota > Betaproteobacteria > Burkholderiales > Burkholderiaceae > Paraburkholderia > Paraburkholderia agricolaris. Next base: position 4,175,526 of record NZ_QPER01000001.1, on the reverse strand, counting down.
ACTGCCAAAGACTAACGTCGGCAAGATTTTGCGGCGCGTATTGCGCGACGAGGTGAAGAGCGCGGGCTGAAAATGGGCGTGTCGTGTGTCCTGACGTGGGTTTCCCACATGCTGCAACGTTGAGGCTCCCTGCAGCGTGGCGTAATTCCGGGTACATTCTCGTTCTCGACATCACGCACTAGGGAGTACACGATGCGCCTGCTTCACACCATGCTCCGGGTCGGCGACCTGGACCGTTCGATTGCGTTTTACACCGACCTGCTCGGCATGAAATTGCTGCGCCGGGACGATTATCCGGAAGGTAAATTTACGCTGGCGTTTGTCGGCTATGAAGACGAACGCAGCGGCACCGTCCTCGAGCTGACGCACAACTGGGACACGCCGTCGTATGACCTCGGCAGCGGCTTTGGCCACCTCGCGGTCGAAGTGGAAGACGCCTATGCAGCATGCGACAAGATCAAGGCTCAAGGCGGCAAGGTCGTGCGCGAAGCCGGCCCGATGAAACACGGCACCACCGTGATTGCTTTCGTCGAAGATCCGGATGGCTACAAGATCGAGTTCATCCAGAAGAAAAAGTGACGTAAGCGGCAGGGTGAGGACAAGCGATGAATAACAGCAATCCCTACTTCAACGAACTTGCCGACATTCACGTCGAAATTCAGGCGTTGTTCGACGGCTCCGCGGATCACGGCGCGCTGGAACACATCATGGCGCGCTTTGCTCCGCAATTCACGATGGTCATGCCGTCCGGTCTCGCACTCGACCACGCGGGCCTGCGCGCGATCTTCACGAAGCTGAACGGCGCGCGACCCGGCTCGCAGATCACCATCCGCGATATGGAAATCGTCTCCGAGTATCCGTCGGGCGCGGTGGTGAAATATCGCGAGTATCAGCGCGACAGCGCGGGCAATGCGAACGTGCGACGCTCGACAGCGGTGCTGGAACTCGACGCACACGGCAAGGTGATGTGGCGTCACCTGCAGGAAACTTTCTGCACGGAGTAAATGGCGGGTTTTGGAACGCCGGTGCGTCGGGTCGAGGCACCGGCTTTGAGGCTTCGCGGCTTTGTGCCTTTGCGGCTTTGTGCCGAAGAAAGCCCGAGGGTTCTAAAGCGTCGGCAGCAATTCCGGCGGATGCGACTTCAACGTCTGCCGCGCTTCGCGGAATTCCGGAAAAATCGATTCGACCGTCTGCCAGAAGCGCGGGCTGTGATTCATCTCCCGCAGATGCGCGAGTTCGTGCGCGACGACGTAGTCGATGATCGACAACGGGAAGTGAATCAGCCGCCAGTTCAGGCGGATCTTGCCGTCGCTTGAACAACTGCCCCAACGGGTGGCCGCTGAAGAGAGCGCATACGCACGATAGTTGACACCTAGCTTTTCCGCGTAGATCGCGAGGCGCTCGCCGAACAGACGTTTTGCTTCGCCCTGCAGCCAGCCTTGCACGCGATCCTTGATCTGCTGCGGATCGGCTTGCAACGGCAGTGGAACCTGCAACGCGGCTTCAGCCGCATTGAACGCGAGCGTGCCTTGCGGCGAGCCGAGCTTCACACGCACGGGCTGGCCGAGATACGGCACTTCCGCACCGTCTTTCCAGTCGACCTTGGGCAGCGCGCGCTGTTCGACACGCGTTTGCCACTCGATCAGCTTAGTGAAAATCCAGCGCTGCTTTTCGGTGATCGCGGTTTCGATGTCGGCGAGCGTGACCCAACGTGGTGCGGTAATCATCAGGCCGGTGCTGTCGATCGCAAACCCGATCGAACGGCGTGCCGAGCGCTTGAGTACGTAGTGCAGCGTGCGCGAACCGATGGTGAGGCTGCGCAGCTTGGTGCCGTCCGGCGCGAGCGGCACGGCCGGCTGCTGCCCGCTCTGCGAACCCGCGGACGGAGCGGAGGGTGTTGGGGACGACGACGTCGACCCCGGCTCGGCGAAGAGCGGGAGATCGAGCTGCCGGTTATCGAGCGCCACAGCGGGCTGCGACGTAGGAGACTTCTGCATCGGATTCGGCTTCGCGCAAATGCGCCTTCGAGGGCGCGGGCGCGTCAGATTGGTGCGGCGGCGGAACTGCTATCCGCCGCGCGGTACGCAGTAGGATCGATGCGACGCATTTCTGCTTCGATCCATTGTTCGACGCGCGTGTTCACTTCATCGGGCGTGAGCCCCGTCGTGTCAATCGGCTTGCCGATCGACACTGTGACTATACCCGCATATTTGAGAAACGAGTTACGTGGCCACACGCGCCCGGCATTGTGCGCGATCGGCACGACGGGTGCGCCGGTGGCAATCGCGAAACGCGCGCCACCGGTTTTGTACTTGCCCTGCTTGCCGGTCGGCGTACGGGTGCCTTCCGGAAACATGATGACCCAGGCGCCTTCTGCCATGCGCTGCTTGCCTTGCCTGATGACTGATTCGAACGCGTACTTGCCTTCCTTGCGGTCGATGTGAACCATCTTCAGCATGCCGAGCGCCCAACCAAAAAACGGCACGTACAGCAGCTCGCGCTTGAACACGTAGCACAGCGGCCGCGGCATCAGCGCCGGAAACGCCAGCGTTTCCCACGCCGATTGATGCTTGGACAGCAGCACGGCCGGACCGTCGGGAAGGTTCTCAAAGCCTTCGATCCTGTAGCGGATGCCGTTCAGCCAGCGCACCGTGCGCAGCGTGGCGCTGCACCAGCCGGCTGCCATCCAGTAGCGGTTGTCGGCGCGCATGAACGGAAACGCGATGAAGCACGCGGTGGCGTACGGCACCGTGAAGAGCACGAAATAGATCAGCAGCAGCAGGGAACGAATGAAGCGCATCGGCGTGGTCTGTGAGGGTTGGGGACGCGCGTGGTGCGTGTCACTCTTGAGCGGCGGAAAGGAAGTCGAGCGCGAACGCCCGCAGGTCGTCATGCACGCGCGTGCCTTCGGGCAATCCGCCGGCCTGGAGCGTTTTGCGGCCCTTGCCGGTCAGCACCAGATGGGTCGGATGTCCGAGCGAAGCGCCTGCTTCCAGGTCACGCATCGCGTCGCCGACCACCGGCGTATGCTGCGGATCGACTTCGAAACGTTCGGCGATCATCTTCAGCATGCCGGGCTTTGGCTTGCGGCATTCGCAGTGATCTTGTGCGGTATGCGGGCAGAAGAACACCGCGTCGATACGCCCGCCGACTGCCGCCGCCATGCGATGCATTTTCAGATGCATCGCGTTGAGCGCGTTCATGTCGAAGAGACCACGGCCGATGCCCGACTGGTTGGTCGCGACCGCAATGCGATAACCCGCCTGGTTGAGCCGCGCGATCGCTTCTAGCGAACCGGGCAGGGCGACCCATTCGTCCGGCGACTTGATGAACGCGTCGGAATCGACGTTGATCACGCCGTCGCGGTCGAGGATCACCACTTTTTTGGTCGGCATGGCGCGGGGCTCAGGCGGCGAGTCGGGAAATGTCGGCGACGCAATTCATCTGCTGATGCAGCGCGCCGAGCAAAGCCAGACGGTTGGCGCGCAACGCCGGATCTTCGGCGTTGACCATCACGTCGTTGAAGAACGTATCGACCGGTTCGCGCAACGCGGCGAGCGCGGTCAGCGCGCCCGTATAGTCGCGCACGGCGAGTTGCGATTGCACGCGCGGTGCGACCTGCTCCAGTTGCGCATGCAAGGCTTTTTCCGCCGCTTCGGTCAGCAGCGTGACCTGCACACCGCCGGTGACCGAGCCTTCCGACTTCTTCAGGATGTTCGAAATGCGCTTGTTAGCCGCCGCGAGCGAGGCCGCTTCCGGCAGCGCCGCGAACTCGCGCACCGCATCCAGACGCGCGACGATGTCGTCGAGGCGCGTGGGGTTCAGTGCCAGCACCGCGTCGATTTCGCCCGGCGCATAGCCGCGTTCGCGCAGCAGACCGCGCAGGCGGTCGATGCTGAATTCGTAAATTGCCTGCGTCGAATCGGCGACACCCGGCACGGCGGCAAATTGCGCGTAAGCGGTGCGCAGCAATTCGATCAGATCGACCGGCAATTGCTTCTCGACCAGAATCCGCAGTACGCCCAGCGCATGACGGCGCAGCGCGAACGGGTCTTTCTCGCCGGTCGGTTGCAGGCCGATGCCCCAGATGCCGACCAGCGTTTCGAGCTTGTCGGCAAGCGCGACGACGGTGCCGGTTGCCGTGGCGGGCAATGCATCGCCGGAGAAACGCGGCTGATAGTGTTCCGAGCACGCCAGCGCGACCTCTTCCGGCTCGCCGTCGTGGCGCGCGTAGTAGGTACCCATCGTGCCTTGCAGCTCGGGGAATTCGCCGACCATGTCAGTGATCAGGTCGGCCTTCGAGAGACGCGCGGCGCGCTTTGCCAGTGCGGCATCCGCACCGATCAGCGAGGCGATTGCACCTGCCAGCGCTTCGACGCGCTCGACGCGTTGCAGCGCCGAACCCAGCTTGTTGTGATACACGACGTTGGCGAGCAGCGGCACGCGCTCGGCGAGCGGCTTTTTCTTGTCCTGCTCGAAGAAGAACTTCGCATCGGCCAGACGCGGACGCACCACGCGTTCGTTACCTTCGACGATGTCGCCCGGCGTCTTCGTTTCGATATTCGACACGATCAGGAAGCGCGAGCGCAGCTTGCCGTTCGCGTCTGTCAGCGCGAAGTATTTCTGGTTCGTCTGCATGGTCAGGATCAGGCATTCCTGCGGTACTTGCAGGAATTCGTCCTCGAAACGGCAGGCGTAGACCACCGGCCATTCGACCAGCGAATTCACTTCATCCAGCAGCGATTCGGGCATCACGACCTGGTCACCATCGGCTTGCGCGAGCAGATGCGTGCGGATGGTTTCTTTGCGGTCGGCGAAATTCGCGACCACGCGGCCCTTGTGCAACAGCGTATCGGCGTACGAATCCGCGTGCTGGATCTGCACCAGGCCTTCGGACAGGAAGCGATGGCCGAGCGTGGTGTCGTCGGCGTCGATACCGAGCGCCGTGACCGGCACGACCTGGTCGCCGTGCAGGGTGGTCAGGCGATGCGCCGGGCGCACGAACTGCACGTTGGTGCCGTCCGGGCGCTGATACGTCATCACCTTCGGGATTGGCAGCTTGGCGAGCGTTTCGTTGAGCGCACTTTGCAGGCCTTCGACGAGCGTGGCGCCCGGCGCGGCGTAGCGCAGGAAGAAGGCTTCGGCCTTGCCGTCTTGCCCGCGTTCCAGGTCGTTCACCGAGAAATCGGGGAAGCCGAGCGCAGCCAGTTTCTTGGCGAGCGGTGCGGTGGGCTGGCCGTCTTTATCGAGCGCGACCGAAACCGGCAGCACTTTTTCGCGCACGTGTTTTTCCGGCGCGACCGCACGCACATTCTTGATCGTGACGGCGAGGCGGCGCGGCGTGGCGTAACGTTCGAACGACAGTTCGCCTTCGATCAGATCGCGCGCCGCGAGGCGCTGCGCAATGCCTTCGGCGAACGCGTCGCCCAGGCGCGCGAGCGCTTTCGGCGGCAGTTCTTCGGTCAGCAGCTCGACGAGCAGGGTGGCTTGATGGGGTTGAGTCATTTCTTGATGTTCTCGTCAGTCCGGATCGATCTTGCGTTCGATTTTCAGCGGCGGCGCCCATGCGGGCATCGCGGCATCCTGTTCGTCGGTCGTCAGGCCGGGCACGCCGTGCACCGGATTGCCGAGCATCGGGAAACCGAGCTTCTCGCGCGAGTCGTAGTAAGCCTGCGCGACCAGACGCGACAGCGCGCGGATCCGGCCGATATAGGCCGCACGTTCCGTGACGGAGATTGCCCCGCGGGCGTCGAGCAGGTTGAACGTGTGGCCGGCCTTCAGCACCAGTTCATAAGCGGGCAGCGCGATCTGCGCTTCGATCATGCGCTTGGCTTCCGCTTCGTAGCTGTTGAAGAACGTGAACAGCAGATCGACGTTCGCGTGCTCGAAGTTGTAGGTCGACTGTTCGACTTCGTTCTGGTGGTACACGTCGCCGTACGTCAGGCGACGAAGTTCCGGGCCGTTCGGGCCTTGCTCTTCCCACTCGGTCCAGACCAGGTCGTAAACGTTTTCGACCTTCTGCAGGTACATCGCGAGACGTTCGAGGCCGTAGGTGATTTCGCCGAGCACCGGCTTGCAATCCAGACCGCCGACCTGCTGGAAGTAGGTGAACTGGGTCACTTCCATGCCGTTCAGCCACACTTCCCAGCCGAGGCCCCAGGCGCCGAGCGTCGGGTTTTCCCAATCGTCCTCGACGAAGCGCACGTCGTTCTGCTTCAGGTCGAAGCCCAAGGCCTCCAGCGAGCCGAGGTACAGATCGAGGATGTTTTCCGGCGCCGGCTTGAGCACGACCTGGTACTGGTAGTAATGCTGCAGACGGTTCGGGTTCTCGCCGTAACGGCCGTCTTTCGGGCGGCGCGATGGCTGCACATAGGCGGCGCGCCACGGTTCCGGACCGATTGCGCGCAGGAAAGTATGGACGTGGGACGTGCCCGCGCCGACTTCCATGTCGATCGGCTGGAGCAACGCGCAACCCTGCTGATCCCAGTAGGACTGCAGTGTCAGGATGATTTGCTGAAACGTGAGCATGAAGTGCCTTTCGGGCATAGGGCCGCGCCGCAAACGCCGGAGCGCGCGGGCTGGCCGTGGAGCGAAGTGCTAAACCGTAGATTTTAACGGAAAGGGAGGGGGGTGTCCGTTTTGCGGGGCGGCGGGGGCTGAAGGTGAGAGTGCGGCCCGGAAGACGGAGGGGGATTTACCTCTCTCGACGGTTCGAGATATGCGGGAGTTCGGACGGCTGACTTGGTGCTGAGATGTGAGCTGTCTGGATGCCTTCGCGGACCCGCGTGCTTCGGAGAGTGCTTTGACGCGGATCATCGATTCTTGTATTGACCAAATTTGACACAAAAGAAGTGGGCGCAGAGATTTCCTTTCGATATCGTTAAAAAATATTAAGTAAAACTTACTTATGTTTTGTGGGAGGAGATATCGATGGCCATTGAAAATACCTTCGAGCAGCCTGTTTCTCTGTTGTCTATGCCTTTGCCGTCTGGATTGCTGCGACTACTTGGCAGATGCTGCGGAGTGATGCTTGGATTCGCTTTTGTCACACTTGCCTACGCCGACGACATCACCTACGGCTACGACGCATTGGGCCGCTTGACGTCGGTCGCCGTGGCTGGCGCCACCGCGTACTACGACTACGACTACGACGCGGCGGGCAACATCACGGCAATCCGGCGGCAGGGTGGGGTGGCTTCTGCGGTGCCGGTGAGCGGCACGGGTTCTCCGCCGGCTGCGGAGGCCGGTAATCCGGCATTGTCGTCAATCCCGATTCAGACCAGCGCGCGCCAGATTCGCGGCGCCTGATCTTCCGGGTTCCTTCCCCAGTCTCTCCCAGATCCTTATGCACGCCATCGATGCCCTCACGGCGCGTCGGGTCCTCCTGCGCCCGTTCGTGCTGTTCTTCTTCGTGCTGCTGTCGTGGTTTGTCACGCCGCACGCGCATGCTGTCGAGTGTCCCGGCCGCTACGCGGCGTCCGGCGCGTATCCTGCCGATCCGATGTGCCCGCTCAAGGCCGCGGCCGCTGACTTCGGCGGCATGGGCGGCTACGTCTGTGGCGATCCTTCGGTGATCGCGAGCTATTGCAGCGGTCCGTCGGCTACCGACACGACCGAACCGGTTTCGCCCGAGGGCAGCATGCCGGACGACCCGGACAACTGCGCGGCCGACGCCACTGCCGGGTGCGGCAGCAGCACGTCGGGCGGTGAGCCCGTCAACCTGTACACCGGCCAGTTCTACTTCTTTCGCCACGATCTGGCGGTGACCGACACGCTGCCGCTGGATCTTGCCCGCACCTACCGTAGCGGTGCCTACGACAGTAGCGGCCGGCCGCTGGTGGGCGCGTTCGGTGTCGGCGGCGGCCTGGGCTTCGACACGATCCTCGCGATGAGCACGGACCGCCAGCGCCTCGAACTTCGCCAGGCCACCGGCATCCGTGTGCCGTTCACGCCGCGCGCGGGCAGCGGCGGCAAGGGCTGGGACGATCTGACCAGTCCCGGCGAGTACTACCGTGCCCGCATCGACGCGGCCGGCACGACCGGCCTGACGCTGACGCTGCGCGATGGCCGCATCCAGCGCTTCACGTCGATGGGCGGCGTGTACCGCCTGAGCCGTCTCGAGGACCGCAACGGGAATGCTGTCGTGATTGCCCGTGACAGCAGTACGGGTGCGATCACCAGCGTGAGCGGCCCCAATGGCCGCACGCTGACGTTCACGTCGATCGTGGGGGCGCGCGGCACGCCGCTCATTTCGCGCGTGACCGACCCGCTGGGCCGCCAGGTGAGCTACACGTACGACAGCGCGGACCGTCTGGTTCAGGTGAGCGACGCAGCCGGCGGCATCTGGAAATACGGCTGGGACAGCAACTCACGCCTTGCAGTCATCACCGACCCCGAGGGCAATCTCCAGGTCGCCAGCACCTACGACGACAACGATCGGGTCATTGCCCAGAAACTCGCGGACGGCAGTACCTTTGCGTTCGCCTACACGCTGGGCGGCGGCAAGGCCACGCAGACCGACGTGACCGACCGGCGCGGCAGCATCCGCCGCGTGGAGTTTGACGCAAACGGACGGGTGGTGCGCAATACGTATCCGCTGGGTGACACCGCGCAGCAGGTGCAGACCTTCACGTACGACGCGACGGGCCGGGTGACGAACCTGGCGGCAGGCGATCGCCAGTACACCTATGGCTACGACACGAACGGCAATCGCATCAGTGAGGCCGATCAGTACAGCACGCTGCACACGCGCACCCATGACGGCTACAGCCAGGTCCTGACGGACGCGGAAGCGGGCGATCCGCAGCGGGGCGTGGCCACCGTCTACACGTACGACGCGAAGGGCAACCTGCTGACGGTCACTGACCGGCTCGGTAAGCGCACGACTTTCACGGTCGACGCGCAGGGTCGCGTCCTGACGGTGACCGATGCCTTGAAAGGCGTCACACGTTACACCTATACCGGCGGTGACCTGACGGCTGTCACCGATCCGCTGAACCGCACCACGCAGTACACGACGGATGCGGCAGGCCGTGTGACGGCGGTGCAGGACCCGCTGGGCAACAGGACGAAGCGCACACTCGACGCGCTGGACCGCACGACCGATATCACCGATGCACTGAACGGCGTGACCCGCTTCACGTGGGACCGTAACGGGCACCTGCTCAGCCAGAGCGACCCGAAGGGGGTGACCACGCGCTACACCTATAACGCGATCGGCCGTCCGGTGAGTAAAACCGACCCGCTGGGCCACAGTGAGACGTACACGTGGACCAGTGCCGGGCAACTGGCCAGCGTGACCGACCGCAAGGGGCAGGTCACTACATACAGGTATGACGCGGCGGGCCGCCTCACGCGCAGGGAGTTGACGCCCCCCGGCGGAGACCGTCCGATGCGCACGCAGAACTACGGCTGGGACGCGGTGACCGGGAAATTCCAGATCACGTCGCAGAGTGCCTGGAAAGATCCGTACTTCACGGACAACGCTGCGGTGCTGATGGTTAAACGCGATCCGGTCAGCGGCAAGGTGGCGGACGTGCAGGAGTTCCCCAATCTGCCGGGGCACCAGACACAGCAGTTTGGATATGCCCAGGACAGCCGCGACCTGACGCGTGTGGTGCTGAACGACGCGACAGTAGACTACATGCGCGACGCGGAACACCGGATCACGCAGGCGCAGTACACGCTAAACGATGAAGCGCCGAAGACATTTACCTTTGCCTACGACGCCCTGGGCCGCCGGTCGAAGGCGACGCTGGGCAATGGCATTGCGATTGCCTACACGTGGGACGCCGCCGGCCAGCTGACCGGGATCACATACGGCAGGAGCGACGGCACAACGATTGGCACACTGACGTACACCTATGATGCGGCCGGCCGCCGGACCGGCATGGGCGGCTCGCTCGCGAAGACAACACTGCCGCAACCGGTCGCTGACGCGCAGTACAACGGCGCGAACCAGCTCACGCGTTGGGCGGGAAAGACGTTCACCTATGACGCGAACGGCAGCCTCACCGGCGACGGTGTGAATCGCTACGGCTGGGGCGTGACTGGCGAGTTCAGTCAGATCGACAGCGCCGACGGCAGCAGTATCCAGTACCAGTACGACGTGCTGGGGCGCCGCAAGCGGATGATTGCGAACGGCAGCAGGACGACGGACTACCTGAACGTGGGCGACGATCTGGCGATCGCGAACACGGACAACGACTGGTCGCACCGGCTGCAGCAGTTCCCGCTGTTCATCGAGGGTGCGCCGGACGAATTGCTGATGCGGCGCAATGGTGATGATCCGGCAACCGACCGCTACGTGTTGCGCGACGCGAACAACAACGTGATTGCGCCGACCGATGCGGGGCAGAACATCGTCACGCAGTACCGCTACGAGCCTTACGGACAGACGACGCAGAGTGGCGCAGCGGATGCGAACCCGCAGCAGTACACCGGGCGGGAGAATGACGGGACGGGGTTGTATTACTACCGCAATAGGTACTACAGTCCGGCGACCGGACGATTCATCAGTGAAGACCCTATAGGCTGGGCGAGTGGGCAGACGAATGCGTATGCTTACGTCAACGGCAACCCGGTGCAGTTCAACGATCCATACGGTCTACATAAAGGCGACCAATGGTACGGGTACAACGATAAGAATTTCCGCGATTGGGTGCATGGCATAAAACAGGACGAAGGTATCCCGGGTCCAGTTAATTTCACTAAGCCCATGCTTGACGACTTCTGGAACCAGTGGAATGGCGAAGGTTGTCCGGTGGGGAAGGGCGGCAAGAGCGGCAAAGGCGGCCGGTCGCGGTATTAACTTATTGGATGAAACATGTCAGCTTGCGCGCGGACCTACGTAACGCTTTGTATTTATGGATCTGATGCCGATGCGATGAATCGCATGGCGGACGAGATAAAAATTTCCCCGACCAGAACCAGCAATAGGAACGGTCTTCTTGGCTGGTTCTTCGACACCAAGGAACTCGACTCCGTCGACGTCGCGGATCATTTGGATCTTATACTGCGAGAGTTGGAAACGTATGGCGTTGACATGAAAAAGATTAAGGAGATGGGCTGCTGGTACCGAACTTACTGCTTCTGGTCTTCCGTTTCGGGAAATGGTGGCCCTGCGCTTGGGCCGAAGCAGATGGCGGCACTGGCATCGCTGGATATGGAGTTGCACTTTGATTTGTGGTTTGACCCGCCGGAAGAAGAGTAGCTGTGGCGGGATTGTGAATTGCAGAAGGGCCGCGTGAGCGGCCCTTCTGTATTTAAAGCGGTGTGATGATGAGCTTCTGGTGCTCGACGGTGATGCGCACGCGGGATCGTGGTGTGAAGCCGGCGGTCTCGATCCATCGGCCGGAGAGCTTCATCCACGGAAAGAGGGGTGGCGTCTTGCGCATACGGAGGGGCCTGCGGGCCTCCTTCTGATAGCGCCAGGATTCCTGGATGGTGACGAACCGTTCGGTGACGGGTGGCGGTGGTGCTTTGTGATTGGCGTCAGCCATGATCGACTCTCCTGATAAGAGTGGGTGGTGGTCAGCGGGCGGTGAGTGTTAGCGCACTCATCGCCCGCGCTTCGTTTACGGCGTTACATCCCCTTCCTTACTACTGCTGCGCCTGCGCGAGCACGGCTTCGAGCATCTGCGCGACGAACTGCTGTTTCGCTTTGGGCAACTGCGCAATGGCTTCGATGTGCTTCTGCCATCTGGGCATGGGGCCGCGTTTGCGAGGTGAGCTATCGGGCTCGCCGAACAGCTCCTCCAGCGAAACCGACAGGGTTCGCGCCACGACCGGCAGCGCCGAAACAGGGATGCGCCTGCGCCCTACCTCAGGCGGGCGGGGAAGCTACCCAAAGGGCAGGCTGATTACTACGCTGGCCGGCTGAATCTGGAAATCTGAGGCGTTACGCGGTAACGCCGGCCATGCGCCTGTTACCGCGTAACGACCCTGAAGTTGTACTTGTTTCGAGATACGAATCAATCGAGAATCGCGTCTGGAAAAAATTCTCTGCTGGTGAAGTCGATACGCGGCAAAGCTTTGCCGGCTAAGGGGAAGCGGCCCATGTGAGGGCGGATTCGCGTCGGGACGTTTGTTTACTACCGGAACCGGTATTACAGTCCGCAGACGGGCAGGTTCATCAGTGAGGATCCGATAGGCTACGCGAGTGGGCAGACGAACGCGTATGCTTATGTGGGTGGGAACTCGGTTCAGTTCAGCGATCCGTCGGGGTTGCAGTTTGCTGGTGGCGGTTCTCTTACGCCGGGTCCATATGTACCAGGTGGCGGGTTCGGACCGAGGACGCCTGGGTCTGGTTCGCAGGGGCTTGACGACTGGTTAAGCAACCCCTCTGGCGGAACCTTTGCGGACAGCAACGCTGATGATCCTGTTGTTTATCCGAATAATCCTGACGAGAGTGCAGAAAGATTCAAAAACATTCCGGGGACGCCCGGTAAGCAGTGCCTCGATGGCTCCGTTTGGGAACGCGACAAGTCGGGTCATGGTAATCGCGAGGGCGACGGTAGTCAGTGGAAGCGCTGGCCGAACAGGAAATCGTGGGAAAACGGAAGAACTCCCCAGAGCATCTGGCCCGATGGCCGGATTCGAAAATGATGGACGGAACACACATGTCATTCAAATTTGAGGATTTGCTCAGTCGGGCACTCGCAGAATGGCCAGCGGAAATTGATGTGCATTCTTTGCGGAGGAGCAAGCCTGAATCGGGGCTATATTCGATCCGCGGTCTGTATGACATGGCGGACGTTCGTGAGAGTCGATATATAGGTTCGCCGGAGGAAACCATCATGCGCAATTTGCATACCGCTCTGTACGAAGTTCTGCACGGGGCGGCAGCATACGTGACGCGAATCAGGCTATCTGAATTGCGACCTGAAGCTGTTCGGGTTCGACTGGAAAGACGTATTCGAGAATACCTGGACGCACCGGAAGATTGCAGACCCCAAGACATCGAGTTAGGCAAGCGCTACTTTGCTGAGAACGAGGGAGGTGGCACGGGCTAGTCCCTAGCTTTGAGGCTATCAACAGTCAGACACCAGAAGGGCCGCGTTTGAGCGGCCCTTCGTTTATCTACTCTTGCTCGGGCGGACCAGTGGACTTTGGGCGGTCACAGCCAACCGGAGGTAGGTACGTTCAACGAATGTAGCTACGACGCGCTTGCCCAACTGCAAACCGATGAGTGTCGGCGCAGTACCGATGTTCTACTACCGGAACCGGTATTACAGTCCGCAGACGGGCAGGTTCATCAGTGAGGATCCGATAGGCTACGCGAGTGGGCAGACGAACGCGTATGCTTATGTGGGTGGAAATCCGATTCAGTCCAGAGATCCGTTCGGCCTCGCAAAAGTGATGCCGGGAGGGCTTATCGATGACGGTGCATCTTGCAAGCCGTTGATCCCCCCGCCAAACATTGACGATAACGGCTGCATGGCGACAGGTGGCGGCGTCAGTATTTGTATCGGTCCGGGTACTGTGCGAACCGTTGCTAGCACTCTTGCGGAGCAATTGGCGCTTGATGCGGCAAAAGCCGGAGCAGGTGAACGTATTATGCAAGGGCTAATCAACGACTCAAGATATCCAGGGGACGTTTGGGCAAAAATGCAGTACGTTCATCCTGATGCGCAGACTGGGAAGAACATTGTTATTCACTATTGGAACAACCTGGTGACAGGCGTTAGCGAAGGGTTCAAGTTCAAATGAGCAAAGTGTTTGACGTCGTTCACGCCGAAGCCCTGCGAGTGCTGGGCCTCCTTGATGATCAAGGATTGATAGAGATGGCGTCCCGTGCGCTACTTGAGGGAGACCGTAGGGATGCTGTTGTACAGCTTGCAATTTGCACGAGCGACGAGGCCGGCGAAATTCGCAAGTTGTTCGGACAGATACTATTGGAAGTGGGCATCGAGGGAATGCTGACAATTGATGCGCTTAGGCATTACGCGAAGCGGATTTCGGAATCCATTCTGACTGGATCGGTGTCTCCTGTAGATGGTGCAAAAGCCATATGGCGGGCAAGTCTCGGCGCGAATTTGATTGACTTCCACGAAGTGGATAGTTTTATCTATGCCGCAAGTGAGGCCGATGACCGGCCTTGGGAGAGGGACTTCTTTGAAAGAGCCATTGTTGATGAGGCGAAGCGATGGTGTAATCCTTGAAATTGCCTGATGCATGACAGAAGGGCCGCGTTCGCGGCCCTTCTGCATTTAGCGGCGTAATGATGAGCCGCTGGCACTCGACGGTGATACGCACGCGTGATCCGGGTTCAAAGCCGGCGGTCTCGATCCACCTTCCGGGGAGCTTCATCCACGGAAAGGTGGCCGGCTCCTTGCACATATGGAAGGGCAGGCGTGCCGGCTTCTGATACCGCCGGGATTCCTGGATGGTGACGAACCGTTCGGTGGCGGGCAGACGTGCTTTATGATTGGCATCAGCCATGATCAACTCACTGTATGAGTTGGTGGTGGTCAGCGGGTCGTATGGGTTGCCGCCCATGCGGCCCGCGCCTTTACTGCGTTACTTCCCTTCCTGCTTCTAGCGGCTTGCGCCGGAGCCACGCCGTGCGGCTGGCCGGCTGAATCTGGATATCTGAGGCGTTACGCGGCAACGCCGGCCATGCGCCCGTTACCGCGTAACGACCCTGAAATCACACTTGTTTCGAGATGCGAATCAATCGAGAATCGCGTCTGGAAAAAAATTCTCTGGCCCGCGAAGTCGATACGCGGAAAAGGCTTGCCTGATAAGGGAAGGCGGGCCGCGTGAGGGTGGATTCGTGTCGGGGCGTTTGTTTACTATCGGAATAGGTGCTACCACCCCGCAACGGGCAGATTCATCAGTGAAGACCCGATAGGCTACGCGAGTGGGCAGACGAATGCGTATGCTTATGTAGGCGGGAATCCGGTTTCGTACAGTGATCCGTCGGGCCTGCAGGTACCGTTCCCATACACGCCGGTCCCACCGCCGCCGGGCGCAGGGTCAAATACACCGTCCTGGGGTTCTCCGCCGTGGGGTGCTCAGGGGGCTAGCGACTGGATCAGGGATACCGTCGGCGGGATATTTTCAAACGGTGGCGCTGATGATCCTGTTGTTTATCCGAACAATCCGCAAGAAGCACCGGGGAACTTTGAACCTATTCGTGGAACGCGCGGAAAAAAATGTCTTGATGATGGTTCTGTTTGGGAGAAAGACACCTCGAGCCATGGCGGAGACCAATGGAAGCGGTGGAAGAACGAGAAAGACTGGAGCAAAGGAAGGACGCCAAATAGTATTTGGCCTGACGGACGCATTCGAAAATGAGGGAGGTCGTAACGGTGTCGTTAAAATTCAATGTCTTGCTAAGACGCGCTCTCCTCGAATGGCCCGAGGTAGTCGACCTGAGCGTACTGGTTCGACACGATCCGCTATCGGATCGCTATTCAGTTAAAGGCTTGTACGATTTGTCTGATGCGAGGGAGGCGCACTATATTGGTTCGACAGAGGAAATTATCATGCGCAACCTGCACAATTCAATCTTCGGCGTGTTGCACGAAGCCGCGTTGTGTGTCAGTCGAATAAGGCCGGCCGATCTTAGGGAAGCTGCTATTCGTGTTCGATTTGAAAAGCACTTAAAGAATTGTATGGAGATGCCGGAGCTTCGGTTCTTGCCTGCTGACATCGAACTGGGCAAGCGCTACTTTGCTGAGAACGAGGGGGGTGGCACACGCTAGTCCCTAGCTTTGAGGCTATCAACAGTCAGGCACCAGAAGGGCCACGTTTGAGCGGCCCTTCGTTTATCTACTCTTGCTCGGGCGGAGCGGTGGGCTTTGGACGGTTATAGCGAACCGGAGGTAGGCACGTTCAACGAATGCAGCTACGACGCGCTTGCCCAACTGCAAACCGATGAGTGTCAGCGCAGTACCATTTGTCCACTACCAGAATAGGCGTTACAGTCCGGCGGCAGCAAGATTCATCCGTGAAGACCCCGAGCAGCCATTGTCAACCACTCGCCCCGCTCCCACCCACCAACATATGCACGGACGAATCCGTCACCTCCACAAACCCCTCGATCTCCATCTCCAGTTCCCGCGGTAGCGCGAGCATATTGCACGACACCACACGGTCGTAAATATTCTCCGCGCGCCCAAAGAAATTCCCAGGATTGAATAAAGGCGGCAAATGCCACCACATCCGATAGTCCTTCGCCCACAACCATTCGATCAACGCCTGCGAACGATCGCGCTGGTCGTTCTCCACGTAAATCACCGGCCGCGAGCGGGCGATGGTTTCCTCCGCCCCGTGCAGCGCGTTTAACTCGAACCCCTCCACATCGAGCTTCAGCAAGCCGACCGTATGCGAGCGCAGCACATCGTCAAGCCGGACGCATGGAACCGGAATCGTGTTTGCCGCGGCCTCGGTCTGCATCGACACGGCGCCAAAGTTGCCCGGTGCGTCGTAGTCGGGCCGCGCAAAATGCAGTGTGCCCGCACTCGCCCCGCACGCATACGGCCACGCCAGAACATTACGCAAACCATTGGCCGCGAGATTCGCACAGAGGTTCTGAAAGATCACCGGCTGCGGCTCGAATGCAACCAGCACCTGGCGTCGCGCCAGCGCCTCGCGAGCCAGCATGACGGTATGCACGCCGATATTCGCGCCGACTTCCACAACGATCCCCGGTTGCACCAGTAACTGTCGCAGTACGGCGGATTCCAGCTCGCAGCACTCGCCGTATTCGATGAGCGCCCGGCCTAGATAGAAGTCGTTGGGATTGGCGAGCATCCAGCCGTGACGGGTCTGGACAAGTTGCGTATGAGCGGCAAGCGGCAGCGGAGCAGAAGGGGATGTAAGCATGAACATTAAGCGGGTGCAGAAGATCCGCCAATGTACGGTCCGTCACAGCAGATGTATATAAGACGGGTTCCTAAGGATTCTTATTTTTCTGAAAGAAATCCCCGCCAAAACCTAAGACTCAGGCGGCGATCGGTTCAATAAGAGCCCACCGCCGCCACAACCGGCTTACGTCGCGGCCAATTCAATCTTCGGCGCAAACGAATCGCTTTGCGCCATAGGCCAATATTTCTCGTACAGCGTGTAGCGATAGTTGCCGTTCAGCAAATCGTTCGGATCGAGATACTTCAACAGCTCGGACATCAACTGCACCTCATGCGACGACACGCGCCGCACGATGTGATGCGCGCGCAGCTCCGCCGGATGCTTGAGCCCCGCGGCCTGAATGATTTCCTTCAGCGCATGCAGCGTGTTGTGATGGAAGTTGAACACGCGATCGGCCTTGTCCGGCACGACCAGCGCACGTTGGCGCACCGGGTCTTGTGTCGCGACGCCCGTCGGGCAGCGGCCGGTGTGGCAGGTCTGCGCCTGGATACAACCGACCGCGAACATGAAGCCACGCGCCGCGTTGACCCAATCCGCACCGATCGCCAGCGTCTTGGTGATGTCGAACGCGGTGATCATCTTGCCGCTCGCGCCAATGCGAATGCGCTGACGCAGGCCGATGCCCACCAGCGTGTTGTGCACCAGCAGCAAGCCTTCCTGCAACGGCACGCCGACGTGGTCGGTGAATTCCAGCGGCGCCGCACCCGTGCCGCCTTCCGCGCCGTCGACCACGATGAAGTCCGGCAGAATGCCCGTCTCCAGCATCGCTTTCGCAATGCCGAAGAATTCCCACGGATGCCCGATGCACAGCTTGAAGCCGGTCGGCTTGCCACCGGACAGTGTGCGCAAGCGGTCGACGAATTCGAGCAGGCCGCGCGGCGATGAGAATTCGGAGTGGGTGGCGGGCGAGATGCAATCGCGGCCCATCGGCACGCCGCGCGTTTCCGCGATCTCGGGCGTGATCTTGGCGGCCGGCAGCACGCCGCCGTGGCCGGGCTTCGCGCCTTGCGAGAGCTTCACTTCGATCATCTTCACTTGCGGCTCGGCGGCCTGCTTCGCGAACTTCTCCGCGCTGAAGGTGCCGTCGTCGTTGCGGCAGCCGAAGTAACCCGAAGCGATTTCCCAGATGATGTCGCCGCCATGCTCGCGGTGGTATTTCGACATCGAGCCTTCGCCCGTGTCGTGCGCGAAGTTGCCTTTCTTCGCGCCGAGGTTCAGCGCCATGATCGCGTTCGCCGACAATGAACCGAAGCTCATCGCGGAGACGTTGAAGATCGACATCGAATAAGGCTGCGCACGGTCGGGTCCGACGACGATGCGGAAGTCGTGGCTGGCGATCGTGGTCGGCGCAAGCGAGTGGCTGATCCATTCGTGCGCGACGGCCTTGACGTCGAGTTCGGTGCCGTACGGGCGGCTATCGACGTCGTTCTTGGCACGCTGATACACGATGCTGCGTTGTGCGCGCGAGAACGGTTTCTCGTCGGTGTCGTCCTCGACGAAATACTGGCGGATTTCCGGGCGGATGAATTCGAATAGAAAGCGGAAGTGGCCCCACAGCGGATAGTTACGCAGAATCGCGTGGCGTTGCTGCGTCAGATCGAACAGGCCGAGCGCGACGAGCGCCACCGGCACGATGATCCAGAACCACGAAATGTGATGCGCCGCGGCGAGCGCCGCACAGGCTGCGAGCAGAATGACTGCGCACCACATTGCCAGATAACGTCGAGAAAGCATGGGGACTCCAGTGCAGTGGGAATCGTCGCGGAGGGATCGTCGACGCGCTCGGCGCAGGCGGAATCAGCCGCGAAGGGAAACGAACGACTGCTTGTTATTGGGAAGCCGGCTCAAGGGAATCTGGCTCAAACTCGCAGGTCAACGGGCGGTTAGCAACGCTGCCTGTTGCGCCTCGCGCACCGTTGGTTGCCCGGTCACCGCGTGTTCGATGATGCCGCCGCCGAGACACACGTCGCCATCGTAGAGCACCGCAGATTGCCCCGGTGTGACAGCCCATTGGGCGGCGTCGAAATTCAGCTCGAAGAGGCCTTCGCCGACACCAGCCGCGCTGAACGAGCAACGCGCATCCGCTTGCCGATAGCGGGTTTTCGCACCGCATGCGAAATCTTCAGCCGGCGGTTCACCCGCGACCCAGCTCGTATTGCCCGCGCTCAACGTATGACTCAGCAGCCACGGATGGTCATGGCCT
Source organism: Paraburkholderia agricolaris (assembly GCF_009455635.1). Taxonomy (NCBI): domain Bacteria; kingdom Pseudomonadati; phylum Pseudomonadota; class Betaproteobacteria; order Burkholderiales; family Burkholderiaceae; genus Paraburkholderia; species Paraburkholderia agricolaris. The sequence goes on along the minus strand of NZ_QPER01000001.1, from coordinate 4,156,448 downwards.
TGTGCGACATACAGCGTATTCGACGCAATGTCCTTGCCGGCAACGAACCACGGCTCGCCGCTGCCGTCCTTACTGCCGCCAAGGCCGATGCCCTTGCGCTGCCCGAACGTGTAGAACGCGAGGCCGATGTGTTCGCCGATCACTTTGCCGTCGGGGGTTTTCATCGGGCCCGGTTTGGTCGGCAGATAGCGGTTCAGGAAGTCGCGGAACGGCCGTTCGCCGATAAAGCAGATGCCGGTCGAATCCTTCTTCTTCGCATTCGGCAGCGCGATCTGTTCGGCGATCTCGCGCACTTTCGTCTTGGGAATTTCGCCGAGCGGAAACAGCGTCTTCGACAATTGGGCCTGGTTCAGCCGATGCAGGAAATACGACTGGTCCTTCGTATGATCGAAGGCCTTCAGCAGTTCGAAGCGGCCGTTGTTCTCACGCACGCGCGCATAGTGGCCGGTCGCGATGGTTTCCGCGCCGAGCGACATGGCGTGATCGAGGAAGGCTTTGAACTTGATTTCGGCATTGCACAGCACGTCGGGATTCGGCGTGCGGCCGGCCGAGTATTCGCGCAGGAATTCGGCGAACACGCGATCTTTGTATTCGGCGGCGAAGTTGACCGCTTCGACGTCGATGCCGATCAGGTCTGCCACCGAGACGACGTCGATCCAGTCCTGCCGGGTCGAGCAGTACTCGCTGTCATCGTCGTCTTCCCAGTTTTTCATGAACAGGCCGACCACGTCGTAGCCCTGTTCCTTCAGCAGCCACGCGGTGACGGACGAATCGACGCCGCCTGACATGCCTACTACGACTTTCTGCTTGCTCATAAGGTGCTCACTGGGTACTGCGTGACTTCATGGATCGTGGGTGACCGTGTTACTTGCCCGCCTGCCTGGCCGCTCGTGACGGATCCGGCTTGTTTGACGGGTTAGGCCGTGGGACGTCTGTTGCTGCCTGCCTACTATGCCTGTTTGTGCCCGACCGAATGCGTGTGCACGAAATCAAGCGGGAAACGCCGCCCCGCGAGGTAGTCGTCGAGACATTGCATGACGAGCGGCGTGCGATGCCGTTCAGGGCAGGCGCGCAATTCGTCGGCGCTCATCCACAGCGTGCGGACAATGTCGGGATCGAGAGCGCGCTCTGCATCCGCTCTGCCGCTCGTGCCGCAATAGGTGAAGCGCAGATACGTCACGCCCTCACTGCCGGGTCGCTCGAAGTGCGTCATATACATGCCGACCAGCGCCTCGGGCGTGAACGGATGCGCGGTTTCCTCGAGCGTCTCGCGGATGACCGCTTCCACCAGCGTTTCGCCCGCTTCCAAATGGCCGGCGGGCTGATTCAGGCGCAGGCCGTCGGCGGTATGTTCCTCGACGACGAGAAAACGCCCATCACGCTCGACGATGGCCGCAACGGTAACGTGCGGCAGCCAAGTTTCCGGTTTCATGGGTGCGCATTTTACCGTTTATAGGCTTGGGCTGCCGGGAAGCGGGCGACCGGCGGCGGGCGACCGGCTGCGGGCCGAGCGGCTACTCAGGCGCAAGCGGCATGAGCAACATGATCGGCGCCCCGTGGCCGGCATCCTGCAAGGCGCCCGCCGGGCCAAGACCCCCGGATTGTCCCCGATTTCGGCGCACCCCCAGGTTTCGGTTAAAGTGACGCCGTTAGCCGTTGCACTTGCAAGCCGGCGTGCCTCGTCGGCAGCTCTGTCGTAAAACAGGAAGTCGAGGAGGAACAAAGATGCACATCGGAGTGCCAGCCGAGACGCGCGCGCACGAAACCCGCGTCGCCGCGACGCCCGAAACGGTCAAGAAGTATGTGACCCAGGGCCACCGGGTCACGATCCAGAGCGGCGCCGGCACCGGCGCGAGCTTTCCTGACGAAGCCTTTACAGCGGCCGGCGCGGAAATCGTCGACGCGGCAACTGCGTTTGGGGCCGATCTCGTTCTGAAGGTCCAGTCTCCGACCGACGCCGAACTGCCGCTTCTGAAGCGCGGCGCGACGCTGGTCGGCATGCTCGATCCGTTTAATACCGAAAACTCATCAAAGCTGGCGGCTGCCGGCGTGACCGCGTTCGCACTCGAAGCCGCGCCGCGTACCACGCGCGCGCAGAGTCTCGACGTGCTGTCGTCGCAGGCCAACATCGCCGGATACAAGGCGGTGCTGCTGGCCGCCACGCTCTATCCGCGCTTCATGCCGATGCTGATGACGGCCGCAGGCACCGTCAAAGCGGCCCGCGTGCTGATTCTTGGCGCTGGCGTGGCCGGTCTGCAGGCGATCGCGACCGCCAAGCGCCTGGGCGCGGTAATCGAAGCCTCCGACGTGCGTCCCGCGGTCAAGGAGCAGATCGAATCGCTCGGCGCCAAATTCCTCGACGTGCCGTACGAGACTGACGAAGAGCGCGAAGCCGCGCAGGGTGTCGGCGGCTATGCGCGACCGATGCCGCCTTCATGGCTCACGCGCCAATCCGCACTGGTGCACGAACGCGCGAAACAGGCCGACGTGGTGATCTCGACCGCCCTGATCCCAGGCCGTGCCGCGCCGACGCTGATCTCGGTGGAAACCGTGCAGGCGATGAAGCCGGGCTCCGTGCTGGTCGATCTGGCCGCTGGACGCGGTGCCGAGTACGAAGGCCAGCGCGGCGGCAACTGCCCGCTGACTGAAACGGACCAGGTTGTCGTGAAGCATGGTGTGACGATCGTCGGCTATACGAATCTCGCTTCGATGGTGCCCGCCGACGCGTCGTCGCTCTACGCACGCAACCTGCTCGACTTCCTGAAGCTGATCATCAGCAAGGAAGGCGCCCTGAATATCGATCTCGCAGACGACATCGTCGCGGCCACGCTGCTGGCCCGCGACGGCGAAGTCACACGCAAGGCATAGAGGAGAGCGGCGATGGAAGTCATCAACCACACCGTCATCAACCTGATCATCTTCGTGCTGGCGATCTACGTCGGCTACCATGTGGTCTGGAACGTCACGCCCGCGCTGCACACGCCGCTGATGGCGGTGACCAACGCGATCTCGGCGATCGTGATCGTCGGCGCGATGCTCGCGGCAGGCCTCACCGTGGGCGACACCGGCAAGTTCTTCGGCACGCTGGCCGTCGCGCTTGCGGCGGTGAACGTGTTCGGCGGATTTCTCGTGACGAGGCGAATGCTGGAGATGTTCAGGAAGAAAGAGCCGAAGAAGCTCACCAATGACAAAACTGCGGACAAGACGGCCAAGGAGAACGCGTAATGAGTCTGAACGTCGTCACGCTGCTTTATCTGGTCGCGTCGGTCTGTTTCATTCAGGCGCTCAAGGGGCTGTCGAATCCGAAGACGGCGCGCACGGGCAATACGTTCGGCATGGTCGGGATGGCGATTGCGATCCTCACGACCATCGCGCTGATCGTCAAACAGGCGAACGCGCTCGGCTCGAATCTGGGCCTCGGGCTCGGCCTGCTGCTGGTCGCGCTGGTGATCGGCGGCGCGATTGGCGCGTTCGTCGCGGCACGCGTCGAAATGACCAAGATGCCGGAACTGGTCGCGGCGATGCACTCGCTGATCGGTCTTGCGGCCGTGTGTATCGCGTATGCGGTGGTGTCGGAGCCGGCGGCATTCGGCCTCGTCGATCCTGACAATGCGATTCCGGGTTTTCTACCGTATGGCAATCGCGTCGAACTGTTCATCGGCACGTTCGTCGGCGCAATTACGTTCTCCGGGTCAGTGATTGCGTTCGGCAAGCTGTCGGGCAAGTACAAGTTCCGGCTGTTCCAGGGCGCACCGGTGGTCTATGCGGGGCAGCACCTCATCAACCTGTTTCTTGCGATCGGGATGCTCGGCTTCGGCGTGATCTTCTTCCTCACGCAATCGTGGCTGCCGTTCATCATCATGACGTTGATCGCGTTCGTGCTCGGCGTGCTGATCATCATCCCTATCGGTGGCGCGGACATGCCGGTGGTCGTGTCGATGCTGAACTCGTATTCGGGCTGGGCGGCGGCGGGCATCGGTTTCTCGCTGAACAATCCGATGCTGATTATTGCGGGCTCGCTGGTGGGCTCGTCGGGTGCGATCCTGTCGTACATCATGTGCCGCGCGATGAACCGCTCGTTCTTCAACGTGATTCTCGGCGGCTTCGGCAACGAGCCAGGCGCGGCGGCGGCGGGTGGCGCGGCCGAGCAGCGTCCGGTGAAATCGGGTTCCGCCGACGATGCGTCGTTCATGCTCGGCAATGCCGAAACCGTGGTGATCGTGCCGGGTTACGGCCTCGCCGTGGCGCGTGCGCAGCATGCGTTGAAGGAGCTCACCGACAAGCTGGTCGAAAAGGGCATCGAGGTGAAGTACGCGATTCACCCGGTGGCCGGACGCATGCCGGGGCACATGAACGTGCTGCTCGCGGAAGCCGAGGTGCCGTACGACATGGTCTACGAAATGGACGACATCAACGGCGAGTTCGGTCAGGTGGACGTGGTGCTGGTGCTCGGCGCGAACGACGTGGTGAATCCGGCCGCGAAGAACGATCCGAAGTCGCCGATCGCGGGCATGCCGATCATCGAGGCGTACAAGGCGCGCACGGTCATCGTGAACAAGCGTTCGATGGCAGCGGGCTACGCCGGTCTCGACAACGACCTGTTCTACATGGACAAGACGATGATGGTGTTCGGCGACGCGAAGAAGGTGATCGAGGATATGGTGAAAGCGGTGGAATAACTGGCCACCGTGTTACCGCGGCCTGCCTCGCGGCAGGCCGCAAACCGCATCTGCATCTTTATCGCTGCTTCCCATTCACGTGCCGCAGCCAATCCGCCAATCGTCGCCCTTCCTGATCCGGATACGTTTCAAGCACCTGAAGATCGCGGATCCTCTCCAGCCCGAAATTGCGGAAATCGCCGCGCAATTCGCACCACGCGCCGAGCGTCCAGCGCGCCCCCCAATAAGCCAGCGACAGTGGCCACACGCGCCGCTCGGTGTCCGCGCTGTTCGCATCGGTATAGGCGAAGCTCACCACCTGACGTGCATCGATCGCCCGGTGCAGCACATCTACCTTCGCCGAAAAATCCGCCTTGATATGAAACGACGGCGCGAAGATCGCCAGACGTTCGAGCGTGGCGCGTTTGTCGGCGGGCATTGCCGAGGCGATCTTCGCCAACGCCCCGCGTGCGCCGCTCGCGAAGCCGGCACCGCCCCACGATTCGAGCATGCGTGCGCCCGCTGCGAGCGCGGCCAGTTCGTCGGCGGTGAAGGTGAGGGGCGGCAGGCTCGCCGCGCGGCTCAAGCGGTAGCCGATACCCGCTTCGCCTTCGATTGGCACACCTGAGAGCTGCAGATCGCGCACGTCGCGATAGACCGTGCGCAGCGAGATATTCAGCCAGTCGGCGAGCTGTTGTGCGGTGGTCAGACGTCGGCCGCGTAACAGTTCGGCGATCTGGAACAGGCGGTCGGCGCGTCGCGTCATCGTGGGCGTCTTGTAGAAAAGGACGGGGACAGACCCACGATGATAGCGCCGCATGCCGCGCTCCGGTCAGCGTTCCGTGCGGCGCCTGCCGGCCGCCGCGCTGGTGCGCCGAATCACGTGCTCAACCGTTGGTCAGCGAATGCAGGCCGAGGCGGTTGCCTTCCGTATCGGTGAAGAACGCGATGTAGCCGATGTCCTGCGGCAGCTTGATCACCGGACCGTCGGTTTTGCCGCCGGCCTTTTCGATACGGGCGAGGGTGGCGTCGACCGTCGGCTGGGCGTTCAGATAGACGAGCACGCCGTCGCCGGTCGGCGTCGTCGACGGGCTATGGACGATTGCGCCGCCGGTGGCCGGTTCCTCGTAGCCGAAGATGGCGATCGGCTGGCCGCCGACTTCCTCATGGCGCAGCTTGACGTCGAGCGCGGCTTCGTAAAAGCGCACGGCGCGAGCGAAATCGACGGACGGAATCTCGAACCATGCAACAACTTTGGATGAAGCGGACATGACACTCTCCTGTGGATGGCGGTAAGCCGTGCAAAGCGCCGGATGGCGTGAGAAGGAGTGTGCGTGAGGGCTACTGACAGCGTAGTGTCAGTAGGGCTTGGCGGGTGTCGGGGGTGTCGCGGGTGTCGCAATACTGAGGTGCCGGCGAAAAAAAACCGCGGACCAGGTCCGCGGTTTTTCGATGTCGTTCTGCTCCGGCTTAGGCCGCCGGCGTGTCGTTGTTCTGCGGCCGTTGGCGGACGCTGCCCGCGATCAGATCGAAGCGGAACAGCCGGCATTCGAGCGCACCGTTGAAGAGCGGCGTCTTGGTCGACTCGCGCAGACGCATCTGGCCCGGCAGCTTGCGATCCGACGTGAGAATGAACGCATGCCAGCCGGTAAAGCGCTGCTTCAGCGCATCGCCGAGCGACTGGAAGAATTCGCTGTCCGGCGTTTCTTCCTGAGCGCGGCGGAAGCTATCGTCGTCGCGGCCTTCGCGCGTGGCGCGGCCTTCGCGGATTTCACCACGGGCGTTGCGGCCGCGCACTTCGATCCGTTCGCCATACGGCGGATTCGCCACGAGAATGCCCGGTTCAGTCGACGGCGCCGTCATGCCGCGTGCGTCGACCTGCTTGAGCGGAATAGTCGGCAGGCCGGCGCGCTGGAAGTTCGCACGTGCTTTGTCGAGCATGTCGCCGGAAATGTCGCTGCCGAAGATCTGCAGATCGGCGCGCGAGCTGCGGGCGACGTGTTTGGCGTCGAGCGCGGCGGCCTTCAGCGGTTGCCAGGTCTTGGCCTCGAATTGCTTGAGCTTCTCGAAGCCGAAGCGGCGCTCCGCGCCTGGCGCGATATTCAGCGCCACTTGCGCGGCTTCCGCGAGGAAGGTGCCGCTGCCGCACATCGGGTCGTACAACGGCGTGCCGGCAGTCCAGCCGGTCAGGCGCAGGATGCCCGCCGCGAGATTCTCGCGCAGTGGCGCTGCACCCTTGTCGAGACGCCAGCCGCGCTTGAAGAGCGGATCGCCGGAGGTGTCGAGGTACAGCGTGCAATCGGTGGCGGTGAGGAACGCGAACACGCGCACGTCGGGCATGGCGGTATCGATGCTCGGACGGGCGCCGCTCACTTCACGCAGACGGTCGCAGATCGCGTCCTTGACCCGCAGCGTCGTGAATTCGAGGCTGCGCAGCGGCGATTTGATCGCGGTGACGTCCACGCGCAGCGTTTCATTCGCCGAGAACCACTGCTCCCAGCGCTGTTCGAGCGCGAGCGCGTAAATGTCCTGTTCGCTGCGATACGGCCGATGCGCGATTTTCAGCAGCACGCGGCTCGCGAGGCGAGAGTACAGGTTGGCGGCCATGCCGGCGGCCCAGCCTCCGCGGAAATGCACACCGCCGGGCACTTGCGCGCCGGCTGTGAACGGCGCGCCGTTCAGGTGCTTCGCGGCAATTTCGGCGAGCTCGGTGGCGAGCGAGGCTTCAAGGCCGCGCGGACAGGGAAGGAAGAAATCGAAGGACATTGAGGTTGCCGGAAGGCGTTAGATAAGGCGCTATTGTACGCGGTTGGGGTGACGGCTCAGGCGGCGGCGTTCCCGGAGGCGCGGCGGCGTACGCGGGCGGCCTGCGCTCGTGAGTAACGTGTGAGCAGCGTGTGAGCAGCGCGTGGTTTCAGGGACGCCCGGCGCCGCACATGGAAGGCATGGCAGCCGATTGCCGGGCGACCCCCGCGGATGGCTCTATTTGTCTTGCGGCGCCGCTTTGGCCGGCCATACCAGCTCGAGCGGATGCCTGAACACCCGCTGCCAGATCGCGCCACGCAGCGAGCGCACCGCATTGCGCCGCAAATCGCGCGATTTCACCGCCATGTAGAAGGCGAGGGCGAAACTCACGGCTACGTTGAGGATCGCCATGCTGCCGACGCCCGCGACCGCCCACCACAACTCCGGTAGTTTCAACGCGTCCTTACCCAGCACGCCGAGCGCCACGCCGATCGAGCCGGCGCTGAGCGTTACGTGACGCACCTCGAAAGTGAAGGCAAACGCGGTCAGGATCGCTGGCACGAGTCCGAGCATGAGGCCGAGCGTGATATTGCCCACCACGCCCGCTACATTCGAGCGGCAAAACTCGGCGAGCCGGGTGGCGCCGGCCACGCCGAGCGTCATGCGCAGGCGCCGGTTATAGGCAAGCGCGTCGGCCACGCGATGCAGGACGAACCAGTTGTCCGCCCAGCCCGACAGCAAACTCGACGACCACAGCAGCACGCCCGTCAACGCGGCATAGAACGGCGTCGGCCCGAGCAGCGAGAACGAGTGCAGCGTGGCGTGCGCCTTCTCCGGCGAAATGATGTTGGCATTGAAGAGCGCATGCCACAGCAATTGCACGCCGAAGCACACCGGAAACACCAGCAGCACGTTGCCGAGCACCGCGGCTGCCTGGGTGCGCATCAGCGCGGTCACCGAACTCACGAAGCTGTCCACGCCTGCTGGCGTGCCGACGCCGTCCAGTTCACGGGCGAGGGTGGGCGCGGTCATCGCCGGTTGCTTGGTGGCGAGCGAGAAGTGCAGGAAGTGCATCAGCAGGAAGCTGGCCGAGTAGTTGATGCCGGCGAGCAGCCCTTCGAACATCGATTGCAGATGCGCGCCGGTGATGGCGAATTTCACGCAGACCGTGACGACGGTCACGAGTCCGCCGCCGGCCGCCATGCGCAGCATCTTCAGGTATTCGGCACGATCGCGCGCGATGTAGTGTTCGCCGGTATCGGCGCTGTACTCGACAACCTTGCGCGCCAGTAGCGAGAAATTGCTGCGCACGAGATGGGTGACGCTCTGGCTCGCGTGATTCGCGTTCACCAGTTCGGCGGCGAGACGTGCGCCGGCGTGCGGATCGTCCTGCGTCATCCAGGCGTTCAGCAGATGTTCCGCGCGCACGATGCGCATGCGCATGCGTTCGACCTGGAACACGATGTCGACACTGACGCCATTGCGGTAAAGATGGGCGAAGACGTTGTCGGTGGCGCTGCGGCATTCGTCGAGCAGCAGGCGCAGATAGTTGACCTCATGCAGCAGCTTGTCTTGCGGGCCGCCTGCGGTGACAGCCTGATGGGCTGCTTCGACGGCCAGCATGGCGCGCGTGAGCCGGTAGAACGGCTGCTTTTCCATGGCGACGCGTACATCGCCGGCATCGCGGATGTCGACTTCGCCGAGCCGGCTGCGGACGGTTTGCGACAGACCGGTTGAACTGATCTGGCAGGTGAGGTTGTGCAGCGCGGCCAGCAGGTCGAGCGAGAAAGGGGTGACGTCGCGTTGTTCGCTGTCGTCCTGGTCGTAGTCGAGGAGGGCGCGGATGCGGGTGAGCAGATCGGTGGGCAGATTGGCGATCCATTCGGCGTCGCGTTGCTGGCCGAACATCAGTGTGACGATTGCTCGCAGGTCGCGGCGGTTTGGCGCGGGCGGGATGAGCGAGGCTTCGAGGCGTTCGAAGAGTGCGCCGAAGAAGCCGGAGTGGACGGGCATGCCGGCATCGCAGAGCAGCGAGAGGCCGTCGCTTTCGCGCAGGAGCGCGCGCAGAATGCCGGCGACGTTGGCTTTCCAGGCCGGGTTGCGGTCCAGCACGTGGAGGAGATAGCGGATTCTTGTGTGCGTTGGGGTGGTGGTTTCGACGGCGTCGAGGTGGTCGGGTTGGACTGTGCGGCCGCGGTGGATCCAGTGGGCGAGTTCGATCAGCCATTCGCTGCGGTCTGGATAGGGGGCGGTTTTATCTGCGATCGCTAGCAGAGCGTCCAGTTGGTGGCCGCCGTCGCGGGAGGCACGCCATTTTTTTATGAATCTTTTGATTGAGGTGAGCATTTTGCTTTTTTTGCCTGGTCGGCGGTTTCCTTGTTGATCTGGCCCTTTGGGCTTTTGGTCTTTTTGGCCCTTTGGCCTTTCCTTGCTTTGTTAGTGGTTTATTAGCGTTGCCCCTGTGCGGGGCGGCACCTACTTTTCTTTGCCTGCCGCAAAGAAAAGTAGGGGCGGTTTCAAATACCAAGTGCAACAGCCGGGTCGATAACAATTCCCTGTCTGGCGCAGTTATCAATGAAGACCTCGCCGGGCCGGCGCCAGCCGAGTGTTTTGCGAGGTCGCCGATTCAGGTTCAGCGCGATGGCATCGAGTTCGCGCTGCGTGAACTTTGACAGGTCCACGCCCTTCGGCAGGAACTGGCGCAGCAACCCATTGGTGTTCTCGCAGATACCGCGTTGCCAGGGACTATGCGGATCACAGAAATACACCTTGATACCGGTTGTTTCGGCCAGCTTCTTGTGTAGCGCCATTTCCTTGCCCTGATCGTAAGTCAGGGTCTTCAGCAAATCCGGATCGAGCGGCGCAAACGCCGCACTGTACGCCTTGAGCGCGGCTTCGGCGGTGCTGTCCTCCATCTTCACCAGCATCACGAACAGCGTGCTGCGATCGATCAGTGTGCCCACTGCCGAACGGTTGCCCGCACCCTTGATCAGATCCCCCTCCCAATGTCCGGCAATCCGCCGCTCATTGGCCTCCGGAGGCCGGATATGGATGCTAGCCATATCGACCAGTTTGCCCCGTCGGTCTTCGCCTCGCGTGCGCGGCTTGCGCGTGCTACGCCCCTGTCTTAACAGACCCACCAACTCGCGCTTGAGTTCGCCACGCGGCATGGCGTAGATGGCGTTGTAGATGGTTTCGTGTGAGGCATTCAAGGCAGGTTCGTCTGGATGGGTACGTTTGAGTTCGGCAGAAATCTGTTCGGGCGAGTGACACTCGTCCAGATGCTGACGCACTTCAGCCCACAGGGCTCCTTCAGGCTGTAGCTTGCGTTCGCGACGCGGCTTATGACGAAGCTGTGCAGCCCTGCGCCCGGCCGATGTTGCATTGTATCCACCCGCAACCGGCGGCCTGCCCAGTGCGCCGCGTTCGTGCTTCGGCTTCCAGTTATTGCGCCTCAACTCCCGACTGATCGTGCTGCGCGAGCGCTGCAAAGCGAGCGCAATCTCGCTTGATTTGCGATTCTCCATCTTCATCGCAAAGATCACGCCGCGCTCTTCGACGCTCAGATGTTCGTATATTTTTCCCATGCAACGCATCCTAACTGAGGCTGTTGCACTTGTATTTTGAAACCGCCAGGCAAAAGAAAGCGGCTCAAACCGCTAATTCTTAAGCGGGTCCCCCGCGCAGCCACGGTAGTGGTGCATCTGGAATCTGTCCCATCGCACACTCCGTCTCAGTGACAAGGCAGTCATACCTCCGGCGGCGCTACGCCGCCGAAACCCGTTTCCCAAGACCATCAGTTGTGCAAAGCGCCGGCCAGGTTTCCCTGGCAGACCCGTCCGCGACGCACGCAGTGCGGAGTGGGTGCTGATGAATCCTTTGTCAACAGCGCGAAGTGTGCGAGGCGACAGATTCCAGATGCACCACTACCGCGGCTGTGCGGGGGACCCGCTTATGAGCTGGCGGGGTGAGCGGCGGATTCAACCGGTCAACGCAACACCCAACGTTTCTGCCAGTTTTTCAGCCGGGTTCATAAATTGCAAGGTTTGCCGGGGCCGACCGTTCAGGCGCGCGGCGACCTTGTTCAATTCTGACTGCGAATAGCCGCCCACCGGCTCGCCTTTGGGGAAGTACTGACGCAGCAGGCCATTCGTGTTTTCATTACTGCCCCGTTGCCATGGACTTCGCGGATCGCAGAAATACACCTGCACGTCCGTGGCAATCGTGAAGTTCCGGTGGCTCGCCATTTCCGTGCCGCGGTCCCATGTCAGCGATCCACGCAGTTCTTTTGGCAGCTTGTTCACCTGTTTTATCAACGCGGACACCACACTTGCCGTGTCCTTGCCTGCCACCTTGACCAGCATCACATAACGCGAGTGCCGCTCCACCAGTGTGGCAATGTAGGTGTTGTTCGAACCCGCCAGCAGATCGCCCTCCCAGTGACCGGGCAGCGCGCGGTCCTCCACTTCAGCGGGTCTTTCGCTGATCGACACTGCCCCGATTATCTTGCCCCTGTTCTGGCCGCTTGCCGAGGCGCTCTTCGCCTGACGCATCGTACGGTTCGTACGAAGATGGGTGACGAGTTCCTTTTTAAGCACCCCGCGCGCCTGGATGAACAGGCTGCGGTAGATCGTCTCGTGAGATATCTGCATGTCCTTGTTGACCCGGAACTCGCGCCTGAGCCATCCCGCTATCTGTACAGGAGCCCATTGTAATTTGAGCTTGGCTGCCACCAGCCGGCGCAGACGCGCGTTGCCCGACAACGCACACGCCTTGGGCCGCCGTGCACGCTCCCAGGCATTCGCATCGGCCTCGTGCGCCCGATATCGCTGAATACCGCCATTGCGCCCGATCTCCCGGCTGATGGTCGATTTCGAGCGCCCCAGTTGCAGGGCAATCTGGCCCAACGATCTGTCTGCCCCCAAGGCCCGCGATATCTCCTCGCGTTCGGCAAGTGTCAGTGACCGGGCAGATCGTGTACGAGCGACCGGAGAGATTCCACCGGTCTTGTGAACAACCCGATAAACCCCACTCGGCTGACGCTCGAGCATGCGCGCGATTGTGCTCAACGACTCACCCTCGCGCCACATCCTCCATATCTCGTTCTTCTGCTCCGCGCTCAACCAATGTTTTCTTTGTCGTTCCATCGTGCTCCACACTCCATTTCCGTATTGGAACAGAGGTGTTGCAATGACCGGTTGAATCCGCCGCCGCTTTCTTTGCTTATCTTTCTTTGCCGCCGTGTATAGACCGGAGACATAGCTGACAGGTGTGCGGGGACATGGTTGACACTTCCGGGTACTAAAACACCCGGTCCCGACCATGCCCTGGAACGCAAGAGACACTATGAGCCTCCGACAGGAATTTGTTCATCTGGCCAGTCAGGACACGCTGACGATGACCGAGCTGTGCCAGCGCTTTAACATCAGCCGGCAGACCGGCTACAAATGGCTCCATCGCGGCGAGCATGCGCTGGCAGATCAATCCCGACGCCCGCTCAGCAGTCCGTCGAAGACCCCCACTGCGATGGAGCAGGAAGTGGTACGGCTGCGCCAGGCCCATCCGCGCTGGGGCGGCCGCAAGATCAGCCGGCGCCTGCGTGATCTGGGCCTTGAGGCGGTGCCGCAGCCCAGCACCGTGACCGACATCCTGCACCGGCACAACCTGATCCTGCCGGCCGATTCAGCGATGAGCCAACCCTGGAAGCGCTTTGAGCACGAGCAGCCTAACGTACTCTGGCAGATGGACTTCAAGGGGCACTTTGAGACCCTCGGGAAGGAGCGCTGCAGCCCCCTGACGGTACTCGACGACCACTCGCGCTTCAGCATCCTGCTGCGCGCCTGTGGACCCACCGACACCGCTACCGTGCAGACAGGATTACGGGAGGCGTTTGGACACTATGGCCTGCCGTTACGCATCAATACCGATAACGGCTCGCCGTGGGGTTCGCCTGGCAGTCCGGGTCAGCTCACCGAGCTGGCCGTCTGGCTGATCCGGCTGGGTATCCGCATCAGTTACAGCCGGCCTTACCACCCGCAGACCAACGGCAAGGACGAGCGGTTTCACCGTACGCTGAAGGCTGAAGTACTGAACGGACGAAGCTTCGCTACCCAGCAGCACGTGCAACAGGAACTGGACCGCTGGCGCACCGTATATAACTGCGAGCGCCCGCATGAGGCGATCGGCATGGACACGCCCATCAGCCGTTACCGGCCGAGCCCCCGGGCGTATCCATCGATCCTGCCGGAGCCGGAGTACGGCCCGGATGACGTGGTGCTGCTGGTTAAATCGGATGGCCGGCTACGCTTTGAAGGACGGCACCTCAAGGTCTCGAATGCACTTTATGGACTGCCGGTTGCGGCACGCGCAAAGCCGGGCGAAGACGGCGTATTTGAATTCTGGTTTGCCCATCACCGCATCCTCACCCTTGACCTGAGGAGCGACAATCACTGACCATAAAGTGTCAATGATGTCTCCGCACGTTTGTCAACCATGTCTCCGGTCTATACACGGCGGCAAAGAAAGTAAGTGCCGCCCCGCACAGGGGCAACGCTAATAGACCACTAACACAGCAAGGAAAGGCCAAAAGACCAACCCCAAACAGACCACTACAAGGCAACGCCAAAAATCCAAATCAACAAAACCGCCCAACAGGCAAAAAACCACCACACCCCCCGACGCCCAAGGCGTCAATTAAACAACCGCATCAACGCCATGCGCGCATTACTAACACGCTCACTTTCGCCGGCTCGCCCCGGCAACAAATGAAACTCCACAACAGGCAGCGCAGGCAACCCGACGCTCGCCGGGCAGGCCACTACCCCTCCGCCAATCGACGATTCGTTCAGGCAGGAAATACCCAGCCCAGCTCTCAATGCCAGCTGCAACCCGGCCACGCCGGAGGCCGAATGCGACACCAGATACGGCACCTTGTGTTCGTCGAGGAGCTTCACAACGAAACGCTGCAACTGGCAACTCGACGGCAGTAAAACCAGCGGATAAGGCGTGGCCGGCCGCGGACTGGCATCGGCCGCACAGACCCATAGCAGTTTTTTGCGCCGCACCACGGTGCTTTGCACACCAACGCCTGCCCGCCGGCCGGTGGCGCGCGCGCTCCCGGTGACGAGCCGCAACGAGAGGCCGATGTCGTACGACGCATCGTCGCCCGCGCTGCTGTCGATCACAGCGCTCGGCAGCACGGTGACGTGCAGTTTCAGGCGCGGATGCTGTTCCGAAAACAGCTTGAGAATGCGAGCGATGTCGAGCGGACGGTAGTAGTCCGTGATCGCGATACGCAGCTCACCGTCAAGCGAGCGGCCTTGCAGGTCTTCGAACGCCGCTTCGCTCATTGCGATGATGCGTTGCGCGTGATCGAGCAGGCGGCTGCCAGCCGACGTGGCGGACACCCCTTGCTTGCTGCGCACAAAGAGTGGCTGGCCGGCGCGCTCCTCAAGCTTCTTCAACTGTTCGCTCACCGACGATTGCGACAGAAACACGCGCTCCGCAGCCGCCGAGATGCTGCCCGATTCGGCAACGGCGACAAAGGTGCGCAGCTGTGTCAGATCAAATCCGCGTTGACTCATGATTCGGTATATCCGATGGAAGCCATCTAAATTTCCGGCTTTTCCGATGGTTTGGCTAGCCGTAGGATACCCCCAATTCATCCATTGCGGAGGTTGTCATGAGAAGCGATTCAGTTGCTGCCGTGCGGGTGTCAGGCGAGCGTGCGGCGAGTCATCGGTGGAAGGTGCTGGGTGTGGGCTTTGCGGCGAACGCGAGTTTTTCGGCAGCTTTCTCAGGGATCCCGACCACAGCTGTCTTCTTGCGTTCGGGTTATCACCTCGGCAACGAAGGGCTAGGGCTGGTGCTGGGTATGCTGGGTCTTGGCATCGCGGTCAGCGAGCTGCCATGGGGACTCCTGACCGACCGTTGGGGCGATCGCCGCGTGTTGTTGCTCGGGCTGCTTTCGACTGCCGCGGCGCTGGCCGGGCTGGCGTTGTTTGTGGTGCCGTCCGGCGCGCATGTGCCGAACATGGCGACACTCGCGCTCGGCCTGCTGCTGGTTGGCCTGCTCGGCGGTAGCGTCAACGGTTCAAGTGGCCGCGCGGTGATGGCCTGGTTTCGCGAAGGTGAGCGCGGCCTCGCGATGAGCATCCGGCAGACCGCGGTGCCGGCCGGCGGTGGTCTGGGGGCGCTGATCTTGCCGGTGCTCGCCTCGAGATTTGGCTTTGCCAGCGCGTACACGGTGCTGGCCCTTGCGTGCGCGATTACCGCGGTGTTTGCCTGGTGCTGGCTGCATGAGCCTTCGCATGCCCCAGGCAATCGCGCGGATACGGCTCGCAATGCAGCGATTGCGGGTGCCGCGCCCGCGAAGGTTTCGCCGCTCCGTGATGTGAATATATGGCGAGTGGCGCTCGGCGCGGGTGCACTGTGCGTGCCGCAGCTTGCTGTCGTGACGTTCGGGACCGTCTTCCTTCACGACTTCAGCCGCGCCGGCGTGCTGGCGATCAGCATAACGATGGCGGCGGTGCAACTGGGCGCCGCAATTGCACGGGTCTGGAGTGGAGCGTGGACCGACCGCCGCGGTAATCGACGCGCGTACATGCGCGCCTGCAGTGTGCTGACTGCGGTGTTGTTCGCCTCGCTTGCGCTGTTGACGGGACTCGCCGGCATGCACCACGCGGCGATGACCGCGGTGTTCACGCTGATGATCGTGCTGGGCGGCATAAGCGCGTCCGCATGGCATGGCGTGGCCTTCACTGAGCTCGCAACGCTCGCGGGGACGAGCCGCGCAGGTACCGCGCTCGCGATCGGCAACACGTGTGTTTTTCTCACGCTGTTCCTGACGCCGCTCGCGATTCCGCTGCTGTTGTCGGTGGGCTCGTGGCCGATGGTGTGGGCGATAGCCAGTATGTGCGCATTGCTCGCGCTGCCGGTATTTCCGCGCGCGGCTCGCGCAAGCAAGCTGGCAGCAGTGCGCGCTTGCGATGCCACCTGATGAGGCAAGCTCGGCCGGCGGCGTGAAGCTGCCGGTCCCATTTGTCGGTGTTCATGCGACGGGAGCGGTGGGATGCGCTCCCGTCGCTGTATTGCTTTCTGGTCGGAAACAAACAGCGGAGAAAACCTGCGAGAGAAAACTGTCGCATATTCGGTTCGCATAATTATGTATTCCTACTTTGATAGTGCCGCAATGGACTATCAAATCGTCTGCCGGTTTCAGAACGTTCCGATTTTCTCCCCAATGCCACAGTGGTTTTATGGCCGCCCTTGACTCGCCATTCAAGCTTTGGCGGCCATCAGGCAAGTGCGAAGCGAGTGGGATTTTCCTTGCATGTTCGCCGAATACACCTACAACAATCGGGAGAAATAATCGTGAATCTTCGAGTCATTCTGGCGGACGACCACCCGTTCGTTTTACTTGGCGTTCGGGCTGCACTGGAAATGCATGCCGGTGTCACCATTGTCGGTGAGGCGGTCACACCTGGTTCATTGATCAAATTGTTGCAGAGCACGCCTTGCGACGTGCTAGTCACCGACCTGACGATGCCGGAGGTGTCTGGCGCGGCCGACGACGGTCTTGATCTTGTCAGGCGAATCCGATGCGCATGGCCATTACTGCGCATCGTCGTGATGACAGCTCTGACGAACACCGAGATTCTGCGCGCTATCGTGTCGGATGGTGTGGTCAGTACGCTCAGTAAGATGGAAACGACCGACGAGCTTTGGCAAGCAATCGAGGCAAGCGGCAAGGGGGAGGTTTATGTCGGCCGCTCCGTCGTCGAAGCGCTCGCCAAGCCTGGCGACGAGGCATGCGACCCGTCGCCGGTTTTGCCTTTGTCGCGCAAGCAGGCAGAGGTGATACGAATGTTCGTGCGTGGTTTATCGATCCCTGAGATCGCGGTAGAGCTCGGATGCCATAGCCGAACGGTTAGCCGTCAAAAACGCGAAGCGATGACTAAACTCGGCGTCACCAACGACCCCGGTCTTTTCGCCTATATTCGCGCACATGGCGTTATGTTAGTTAAATCGCATAGCTAATTAATTATTCATGCGAGTTGATTGAATTATTTCGGAGCGCTCTTATTTTTCTTCTCCGGAATATGTTGAATGATCGCGACAGGGCCAGTTGCTCCGGAGAGAGCGACAGGAAATCAAGGTACGGGGGAGAAAAAGACAATGAACGAAAACGCTGACTTAAGCACGCCTGTTCGAACCATCATCGCAGACGATCACCCACTGGTTCTGTTGGCAATCGAGAATCTGATGACGGGCTATCCGGAAATGCAGATCGTCGGCCGTGCTGCCGACGCAACAGAACTTTTCGAAGAAGCCGACCGCATTCCGTGTGACCTCGTTCTGATGGATCTCTATATGCCATGCGGTTTCTGCGGCAGCGCACTGGAAACTGTCAGGCAGTTTAAGGTCCGCTTTCCGGGGGTTGCGCTTGTCGTGCTGACCATGGAAACCGAAGCGGCCGCATTGAAGAAGGTCATCGCGCTCGGTGTCGACGCGTTGATCAGCAAACGCGACCGGCTCGATCTGATCCATGTGGCAATCGTCACCGCGCTGGCTCATGAGTGCTATCTGGGACCTGCGGTGCGATCGTTGATTGCCGACGCGACGGTCGCGCAACGCCTCGATTTTGTCCGGCAAATGCTGTCGCGTCGTGAGCTTGAGGTGTTCACGCAATACGCTTCCGGGTTTGGTGTGACGGAGATTGCCGGCCGCCTTGAGCGCAGTGTCAAGACAATCAGCGCACAGAAATGTACCGCGATGCGCAAGCTCGGTCTGCACAGTGACGCGGAACTGTTCCGCTTCGCCGTCGAGCACGGCGTGGTCTCTGAAGACTGCCTGCAAAACCGGCGTTAAGCCGACGGGACGTCACGCCGGTCCGGTGGCGTGACGAACAGAAGATGCACTTGGCATATCCCGGGGAGGCACGTCGCGTGCAGGGAGTGCCAGTCGATAACACAACAAAAAATGACACAAAAAATCCGCGTCATCGTGGCCGACGATCACGATTGCGTTCGTGTTGGCGTGATGCGCCTGTTGCAATCGGTACCCCACATAGAGATAGTCGGCGAGGCGGTTGATACCCAGATGCTGGCCGAATTGCTCGACACCCATGCGTGCGACGTCGTGGTGTCGGATATCGGCATGCCGGGCATCGACGGAGCCAGCAACGTCGTGTCCTTCCTGCGCCGCCTGTTCCGGGCTCGCCCGCATCCCAGCGTCGTTATCCTGACGATGATTTGTCATGCGCACATGCTTTCCGGTTTGTTGCACCTGGGCGTGGCCGGAATCATCGACAAACGCGACACCGCCAGGTCGTTGATCGAGGCTATCGAGGCAGCGGTCGCCGGCGGCGTTTATCTGTCGGATCAGGCACGCATCGCGATAGACACATCCGATGCGCCGCCGCAGCCGCGCGCTGGCGTGCTAAGCGCACGCGAATGGGAGGTCTTCCAGCTATATGTGCAAGGTCTGACAGTCCATGAGATTGCGGTACGCCTGCAGCGCAGCGGTAAAACCATCAGCACGCAGAAGCGTAGCGCGATGCGCAAGCTCGGTCTCGAGACAGAAAATGACCTCATCGACTACGCGAGACAGATAGGCTTAACCTGACAGCCGCGTGAGAGAACTATCCTTGGACAGTCAATGCTCCTTACGACTTTAGGAGTCTTCTGATTGGTTGCGCAACGTTACCGTTTCATAGTTCTGAGTTGACTGTGGCTCGACTTCCAACACTCGCATGACGAAAGCCGTTATTTCGCGATGCTGTGCGCTGCCGGGCCAGGAAAATTCAGGCAGATGTTCAACGGCTGGAGTGCTGCACCGTCTGCCATTTGCACAAAGACTGGGGGCGGAATGGTAGCGCTAGGCAAGCGATTATTGGTCGAGGGGAGTGGAACGGCGTGGGTGGTGTTCATCGGCTGCGGCAGCGTCGTATTGAACACCGGCGCGACCCAGCAAGGCTACAGTGTGCTTGAGATGTCGCTCGCGTTCGGCCTCGCGCTGGTCACTGCGAGCTATGCGTTCGGCACCCTCTCCGGCGCGCATTTCAATCCTGCTGTCACGATCGGTTTTACGGTCGCGCAACGATTCCCGGTTCGGGACTTGCTGCCCTATATTGCCGCCCAGATTCTCGGAGCCACCGCAGCTGCAGGACTGCTCGCTTATGTAGCGAGCGGCCGTCCGGGTTTTGACCTGGCCGCGAGCGAATTCGCGGCGAACGGTTTTGGCGATCATTCTCCTGCCGACTATCAACTACATTCCGCGCTCGTCATCGAGCTTGTTCTGTCGTTCGCGTTCGTCATGGCGAGTCTGATGTTGGCCAGTCGGCGAAGGTCGAGGCAGATCGCGCCGCTCGTCATCGGTGCGTGTCTGACGATCGTGTACATGGTATCGATTCCGGTTACCAACGGCTCGATCAATCCCGCACGCTCTACCAGTCAGGCCCTGTTCGTCGGCAACTGGGCGCTTGACCAGCTCTGGCTTTTCTGGGCGGCGCCTTTGCTGGGTGGCGTTGCCGCAGGTGCGTTGTTTTCATTTCTGTGCTGCAAGTCCCGACGGTACGCGGCCTCGTTCGCTCTTGGGCAGGGCGAGGTCGCGTGAGCGCCGCCGCATGTCATTTCATGATGCCTTTCACGAAACTACTGCGTGGTGTCGTGCTCGGTGTCGTGATGAAGCGGATGCTGGGGCGTGTATCGCGGTGCCTGCTTGCAGCGTTGGTGTTTGTTGGCATGCAGATGCAGCCAGCGGCAGCCCAGCCGGCCACCGGTCAGCCGCATCCTTCTCTGGGCGGCGCGGTTCCTGCCACCTTGAGCATTGGCGTTCTGGCTAGCGGTTGGTTGCCCTTTGACGGGCTTCAGGACGGTCAGCCAACTGGCTTGAGCGCCGACTACCTGCGCATGCTGGTTGGGCCGAATGTCGTGATTCAGCCGAAAACGTTCCCTGACATGCCACAACTGCTGGCCGCTGCCTGCGCAGGCGACGTCGATCTGGTCATGAGTCTCGCTCGCACACTTGAGCGGGAGCGTTGTTTCAGCTTTACCGCGCCGTACTTTCAGGCGTCCGCATCGGTCGTGGTCCGTCGCAACGGCGACGTGTATGTGAACGCCGCTCAGCTTGCGGGTGCGCGCCTCGCGGTCGAGAAAGGATTTGCGCTGGAACGCTCGTTGCGCGAACGCTTCCCACGCGCCCATCTCGAGATTTTCGCCACTACACACGCCGCGTTGCAGGCGGTCGCGCAAGGCGGCGCCGACGCCTACCTTGGTTTCACACCTTCCATTCAGTACGCGCTGACCGCCGAAGAATTCCGCGGACTGCAAGTTGCTTTCGAGGAGCGCAACAGACTTGCCGACTTACGCTTTGCTGTGCCACGTAACCACGTGGCGTTGCGTGACCAACTCGACCGCGCGCTCGCGGCGATGAATCCGGCCGATGACGCGGCGATCCGCGCACGCTGGCTATCCGGCAATTTCGACCCGCAAGCGACGCTCACTGCGCGGCCTCTCGTTCTGACTCCGCAAGAGAAGCAGCGCACCCGGCAGAAGTCGGTGACCGGTAGCACGGGCGAGCAGGGAGTGTGGAGCGTTACCGCGGTGCGCCTTCTGCCGTTGTTAATCGGCATCGGTCTCGTACTGCTGGTTACGTTGCGTGCCTATTTGCTGTTGAAGCGTGAAGTCAGGCTGCGCAAACAGACCGAACGCGAGCTTGAGCTACAACTGAATTTCCAGGAAACCATGATGGAGATGGTTCCTTATCCGCTTGTCGCCAAGGATCTGGATGGGCGTTATATCGCGATCAACCGGGCATATGAAGAGGCGTGTGGCCTAAGCCGTGAAGCAGTAATCGGACGCACGGCTGTGGATGTCCAGACATGGGGCGAAGCCAACAGTCACGTTCTGGATGACCTCACGCGCAAGATGCTGACAGGCGGTGAGATTGCCCAGGCAGAACTCCAGTTCGAGCGCGGCGCGGGCGATCTGCGGCACGGCTTGTTCTGGACACGGGTCTGTCGCAGCAGCGACGGCAGGCCGAGTTGTGTGCTGGGCACGATGGTCGACATTACCGATATCCGGCGTGCTGAAATGCTCGCCCGCGAAACCGAACGGCGCCTGTTCGACGTAACTCACTCATTGCCGGCCGTCGTATTTCAACTGCGCCGCACCGCGGACGGTACCTATTCGTTTCCGTATATCGGTGGCGACACGCGACATCTGCTGGGTGGCAACGGCGCGTCGTCGATGAGCTACGAAGAGATCGATTTCGGACGTGTGTGTGAGGAAGACCGGCATTTCGTGCTGGCCGAGCTGGAACGATCCGCGCGCTGCGCGACGCCGGTGAATATGGAATTTCGCTTCAAGGTCGAGGACGAGCTCAGGTGGGCGCGGGCGGAGCTGGTACCACGCCGCGAGAAGGATGACAGCGTTGTGTGGAGCGGCTATTGGGTGGATGCGAGCGTCGAGCACGCGCGCTCCGAGGAACTCGCGCGAGCGCGCGACGTGGCCGAAGCGGCTTCGCGCGCAAAAGACGACTTTGTCGCGATGATGAGTCACGAAATCCGTACGCCAATGAACGGCGTGCTTGGTCTCGTCGAGGTGCTGGAACGCACGCCACTCGATGCGGATCAAGGGGAAATGCTGAGCATGATCCACGAGTCGGCTGGTGCGCTGCTGCAGATTCTGGACGACTTGCTCGACTATTCGAAAATCGAAGCGGGACGGTTGACGATCGAAGCCGAACCTATCGACATGCGCGAGCTGGTCGACAACGCGGTTGGTTTGCTTGCGGGCCGCGCCCACGAGAAGGGGTTGAAAGTGCGCGTGGATATCGCACCCGAGGTTGCGGCTACGTTACGTGGCGACAGCGTGCGATTGCGGCAGATTCTGTTCAATCTGCTCGGCAACGCCATCAAGTTTACGCCGCAGGGCGAGGTCGACGTGCAGGTTGCGATGGTCGATCAGACCGGCAACGCCCAGACGCTTGAGATGACCGTCGAGGATACCGGCATCGGCATTGCGCCAGAGGTCCAGGCCCGGCTGTTCGAGCCGTTCGTGCAGGCGGAGACGTCTACCACCCGCCGCTTCGGCGGTACGGGTCTTGGCCTGACGATCTGCCGAAAGCTGATCGACCTGATGAACGGCACGCTCGAATTGCGTAGCGAACCTGGGATCGGTACACGTATGACAGTACGTCTAACCATGCCTGTGGAATCGCAGCATTACTCCGTGAGCGGCCTGCGCGGCAAGCGTGGCGTCGTGGCGACGGGCGACGCGCGAGTCGCGCAGGCGCTGATGCATTTTGGCCAGGCCCTCGGGCTCGAGTTGCGGCAAGTGTCGCCGCGTGCGGTCGAACAGTGTGATCCGGCTGCGCTGGGTGGAGTGGATATGATTTTCGCGAGCGAAGATGTGATGCTGCCGGCAAAGGTCGACTCCAATTTGCGGATCATTCGTCTGACAGAAAAGCCAAAGCCGACCGGCTACCGTATTTTCGAGAACAACGTGCGCGTCAGTATCAATCCGATTTCGTGGCGCGGTCTCGGCGCGGCATGCGCGGCGGCGATGACAGGCTTGCCGCCGGTGGCGCCGCGATCCGGCGTGAAGTCGAGCATGGCTGAAGGCACCACGGTACCGCCGGACCGCGAACGGGCCATTGCTAGCGGACGGTTGATCCTGGTTGCGGAAGATCATCCGGTCAATCAGGAATTGATCCGTCATCAACTGGCTTTGCTCGGTTTTGCCTGTGACGTGACGAATGACGGCGCCGAGGCATTGGCAGCGCTGGAACAAACTGTCTACGGGTGTCTGATCACGGATTGCCACATGCCGAACCTGTCCGGTTACGAACTGGCGCGGCGTATCCGGGAGCAAGAGCACGGCTGCGCACGCCATCTGCCGATTCTGGGAATTACGGCGAATACCGCGCCTGAAGACCTGAAGTTATGTCGTGACGCGGGCATGGATGATTGCCTCGTCAAGCCGACGCGACTTGCCACGCTGCGCGACTACCTGAGCCGGTGGTTTGGCACGGATAGCGCATGGCAAGCAGCACCCGCTGAAACCGTCAGTGCGGTGCAGGTTTCCGGCGCGGCTGCGCACGGCAGCCCCGAACCATTCGTTCCGGTCGACCTGAGTCACATGACGCAATTGTGGGGGAGCGAATCGACGGTGAAGGCCCTGCTCGATTCGTTCGTTTCTTCCGTACGCGAAGACGTGCGGGCATTGTTACCGCTTCTCGAGCGCATCGAGGTCGAGCGTCTGCGCGAGTGGCATCATCGCGTGGCGGGCGCGGCGAGCGTGCTGCGGTATCCGCCGCTGCTTGGCGCGTTGGAAGACTATCGTCGGGACATCGCGGTCAAGACGCCGGAGCGCTTGCGCAGCGAAGGGCTGGAGCTGGTGCGCAAATGCCATGCCATGCTGGATGGAATCGAGGAGCAGGCTGCATTGCTCGCATGACGTTGGTCGCAGTACGCAGCAGCGTTACGAGGCCTAGTGCCTTGCTTGAACGATTGGATTGGCGCGCTAAGAGCGAATCCAGATGACGAACCGGAAAGGCAAAAAAAACGCGGCCGAGGCCGCGTTAAAGATTTGGAGACATCCCTCGATGAAGGAGTCACTTCTCGCAACCGGAAGCATAATCGGGACGACGCAAAAGATTCACTACAAAATGCGCAATTAACTGTTCGTAAATATCGATGAAAGGTTCGTGCCGGCTCTGTTTCGAAAATAGTCGACGGTGAAATCGACAAACGAGCGTGTCGTAGCGGACACGTGCCGACGTCCGGGATACACCAGCGAAACTTCCTTGTCTGCATCTTTGATTCGATAATCGGGCAGCACCTGCACGAGCGTACCGTTCGTCAGATCCGCCGAGACGTGGTTTTCCGGCAGGATCGTAATACCCATGTCGGCGAGCGCCGCCTGGCGCAACATCACCGCGTTGTTCACCGCGTAGCTGGCTTTCATGTTGACGGTGACCTCTTTTCCGTCGGCGTCGACGAAACACCATTCTGAGCTGTGAATCTTGGATGACGGCGCCAGAAAAGGGTGCGCAACAAGTTGCGCCGGGGTGGATGGCTTGCCCGACGCGGCGAGGTAGGCGGGCGATGCAACCGCCACCGAGCGGACCTTGAACAAAGCGCGCTTGATCAACGTGCCACCGCTGACCTGTCCAGGCACCACGATGCCGACGTCAAAGCCCTCTTCAATCAGATCTACCGGCCGGTGCAGCAGTGTGACCGACAGTTTGACTCGCGGGCACTGCAAGCGATAGCGCTGCAGCAGCGGCGTCAACCCAAATAGCGAAAATGACGCGACGGCCACAAGTTTCAGCGTGCCGGATTGATCGTTCGCACTTTGAGAAACACTGGACTCTATGGCATCCAGCTGATCGAGAAGCTGCCGGCAGCCATCGGCGTAGGCGAGCCCGGCTTCGGTCAGCGACAGGCTGCGTGTGGTCCGATTGACGAGCCGCGTATCGAGGTGCGTTTCGAGCAGCGCGACATAGCGCGTCACCACTGCATTGGAAATGCCAAGACTCGCAGCCGCGCGTCCGAAAGAGCCGCTTTCGGCGACTTTCAGAAAGACGCGCATGGCCTGCAGTTGGTTCATCGTGATAGTGGACTTGGTCGGGGAGCGCCTGGGCGCATGGAACTGCTGGTGTTCGGTTGAGTGTGGAGAGAAACCGTGCCGGTAGCGGCAGTGTTCCGTGACGGGAAGCGCTAATGCTGGGTGTAACAGATGGGCATCGTAATCGCCAAACAAACTGCCTGGTAAAAGAACCGGCCGAATAGCCATGATGAGACTTCCGAACGCACGATGTGGCAGTGTCGCAACGCTTTAATTAGATAAGCATCGCTAAATATTAAACGAGATAAATCGATAGCCTTGTGGCTCAAGGCTCGCCAATATTGCGATGCCGATCTTTCGAATAAATCAAAAAATATTTTGTGCGAACACGCGTGGTGTCTCTGAAAGTTCGACACCTAAACTCCGCTCCGCAAATCAAGCCGGTCTGCAGTGATCGCTCTGGATGAAGCCGCCCCCGAGCCTGCAATCGCGCTGTGCAAATAAATCGAGTCGAGGACTCAATAATCACACGTTATCTGGAACATCATGAAAAAGATTCTGATCCTTGCGGCGGTTTCCGCGACGTTCGCTAGCGCCGCCCATGCGCAAAGCAGCGTGACGCTGTACGGTGTCGTCGATGCCGGCTTCACGTATGTGCAAAATGAAGTCTCGCCCGGCAATTCGCCGAAGCACGCCGCGTCGTTCGGCGTGACGAGCGGCAATGCGTCGGGCAGCCGTTGGGGCATGCGTGGTCGTGAAGATCTCGGCGGTGGCTACGCGGCGATCTTCACGTTGGAAAACGGTTTTAACGTTGCCAACGGCACAACGGGGCAAGGTAACCGCAGCTTCGACCGCCAGGCGTTTGTCGGCGTTTCGAGCAGCTATGGCACGCTGACTTTGGGCCGCCAGTACGACTCGATGGTCGACTATATCGGTCCGTTGACCGCAACCGGCAGTTGGGGCGGCGTGTATCTCGCCCATCGCGGTGATAACGACAACGCCAACGCGTCGATGCGTATCAATAACTCGGTGAAGTACCAAAGCGCGAACTATGACGGTTTCTCCTTTAGCGGTCTGTATGGTTTTTCGAACCAGGCCGGCGCCTTCGCGAATGATCGCGCTTACAGTGCGGCTATGGGTTATTCGAACGGCGGCCTGAAGCTGGCGGCCGGTTATCGCCAGGTTCAAGGTGTCGGCGGCAACGCGAGCGGTGCGGTCCAGGACGGCGCGCCGAACATCGGCGTGGCGGGCGAGCGTCAGCGGCAGCGTACCTGGGGTGCCGGCGGTAGCTACGCATTTGGTCCGGCATCGGTTGGCCTCGTCTACACGCAAAGCCGCTTTAACTTTGTCGCCAATGATGCGTCGGTGCGTTATAGCAACTACGAAGTCAACGCGCATTACAACCTGACGCCGGCGTTGTCGTTCGGTGCGGCGTACACCTACATGCAGGCGTTGCAGAACACGCCGGGCGTGTCCAACGGGTCGAGCCACTGGAACCAGATCGGCCTGCAGGCTGACTATGCGCTGTCGCGTCGTACCGACCTGTACCTTGAAGGCGTTGCGCAGGTTGGCGCGAAGGGCAACAAGATTGGATCGCAAGTGTTCGGTACCGATGCGCCGTCGTCGGGCAGGAGTCAGGGCCTGGTGACGACGGGTATTCGCCACCGTTTCTAAAGCGCCTTGCTGGAGGAAGAGAAAGCACCGTTCGCGGTGCTTTTTCTATTGGCAGATGCGATTGCGCATCGTAGTCGCATCAAGCGTCCCCGGATACAAACATGTTCGAAGGATTTGCACTAGTATTTGGTGGCTCCGCGCGCATCCGGGTTTTCGGTGCGGCGGTGCATCAAGTCCGGAGAAGACGATGATTGCACTTCGAAAGCTGAATCTGGCTGTGGTGTTGTGGGCGTTGGCGTCGGGTGTCGCCTTCGCGGATACGGTGGCGTTGAAAGCGGACCTCGAGCCGTCGAGCGAAGTGCCGCCGCGAGTGAGCCATGGGCACGGCCTGTTGAACGCCACGTTCGATACGTCGACCAAAACCCTGCAATGGACTGTGACCTATGAAGGGCTGAGCGGCCCGGCAACCGCCGCGCATTTCCATGGCCCCGCGCCGGTCGGGCAGAACGCCAAGGTACAGGTGCCGATCGGGAAAGAAGCGCTGGCAAGTCCGATCAAAGGATCGGCGGCGCTCTCCGAGCAGCAGGTGACGGATTTGATGGCGGGCCAGTGGTACTTCAATGTCCATACCGCGCAGAACCCGATGGGTGAAATTCGCGGGCAGGTTTTGCCGGCGAACTAGATAGGAGGAACACCCTGTCAGCCGGTGGCGCGCGCTTGTTCAGGATTAGAAGCCGCCGTCCACCGACGCATCGGCGAACGCACGTACCATGGCGGGACACTAGCGAAGGAGCGTGTCCCGATGAGTTGGCAAAGTGCACTCGCGTGCTGGTTTCTGCGCAGACAGTTCCGGCCGCAAACCCTCAAACCGGGCATCAATGTCGAGAAGGCGCGCGCGTTGACCGCCAAGCGCGTCTGGTCGCCGAAAGTACCCGCCGGCTGGCGTCTGCGGGAGTTGCAGGAGGCGAACAATTGGCCGCTGCAGGGCGAGTGGATCGAACGCGTCGACGGCGTGTCGAGCGCCCCTACCCAGCCGACCGTGCTGTATTGTCATGGCGGCGGCTATTACTTCTGCTCACCGCGTACGCATCGCTCGCTGGTGTTTGGTCTGGCGACGCGTGCCAACGCGCCGGTCTTTTCGCTCGACTACCGGCTTGCGCCGGAGCATCCCTTCCCGGCTGCGCTCGATGACGCGACCGCGGCTTATCGGCAGTTGGTGGCCGACGGTACGCCGCCTGAGTCGATCGTGATTTCAGGTGATTCGGCGGGCGGCGGTCTCGCGCTAGCTACGCTCGTTGCCTTGCGCGATGCGGGCGATCCGCTGCCGGCTGGAGGCTTGCTGTTCTCTCCGTGGACCGATCTGGCCGCCGCCGGCGCTTCGATCCGCAACAATGACGGCCTCGACCCGATGTTCAGCGGCCCCGCGATCGCTCGCGCTGCGCAGGTCTATCTCGGTGGCACCCCGGCTACACATCCTTACGCGTCGCCGGTTTATGCCGACCTGCGCGGCTTGCCGCCCCTCTTCATCATGGCAGGCAGCACGGAGGTGTTGCTGGACGACTCGCAACGCGTCGCCGACAACGCACGCGCCGCAGGCGTCGACTGCGAATTCGAAGTGTGGAAGAAGATGCCGCACGTCTGGCCCTTGTTCACGCCGTTCATCCCGGAAGGCGGCCGCGCGCTCGACCGCGCCGCGGCATTTGTGCGCCGCGTGACGAGTACAGCGGGCGGGCGTGGCACGACCGCTCAACCGTCCAGTGTGACGTCGATCGCCTGATAGGCGCTCTCGACTGCTTGCTGGCCGTATTGCCGCTCCAGCCGCCGCACGGTGAAGTGGCCGTGCGCGACTTGCTGGAAGTGGTCGATGAACACGGTATTGACCATCGCGCCGAGCACCGCGCCGATCGCCGGAATCGATTTGGCGGCGATCTGCTCGCTCACCTGCACCGAAAAGCGTGCGGCAATCGTGTTGAGCAGGCGCAGCAAGGCCGCGGAGCCATGCGCGGTGAAGCCTTTCGTCGCGATTTCTGATGACGCCTTCGACACCGCCTGCGCCAGCGCGCCGCGCATGATGAAGTAGCCGAAGTCGGCATCGTCGTCGGCTTTCGAGGTGCCGCCCATGCCGAGCACCGTCAGGCATTGCAACTGCGTGTCGATCGACGCCAGATCCTCGCCCTCGCTGCGCGCGATGTCGCAGATCGAGCGAAACATCAGCGTGGTGGTGACGGGCAACTCGACCGGCAGCGCGAACAGACCGAACGCGCCTCCGGCCGCGCCGGTGGTGGCCACCGCGAACTTGTGCAGCAGATTGCTCGGCTTGTCGGGCACGATCAACGGCGATGCGCCAGCCTGCCGCCCTAACGTGCGCAGCGCGATCGAGAGGCACTTGCGCAAGGCCAGTTCCGTCGCATCCGTGACCTTTTCGTTAGCAAAAGCCGGCATGCGCGAGAGCAGCTTTTCGAGCGGCGCGCCGACAATGCTGGCCAGTTTCATCGCCAGCGCGGGGCTCTGCAACTCGTGTTTCGCGCGTCGCAACGCGCTTAGGTCGCCGTCCGATAACGATTGTGCTGCGAGCGAACTCTGCTCCATGTGCCTCCCTGGCGTCATGTGTTTCCATTCTTCAGTCGATTGCCGCTACGGTAAACCGCGCCGGCGGGTTCCAGCTTAGAGCATCGCCCCGTGGTATGATTCCCAATTGTTTGACGAGTCAACTGTTGCGCTATCAAAAATGGCTGTCCATACCGCGGCCCACCACTCGAGTGGGCAAGTCTTACCGTTCCGTGAATCGCTGCTAGCGATGCTCGGCGTTTCCTTCGTTTCGATGCTGGTCGCTCTGGACCAGACCGTGGTCGGCACCGCGTTGCCCACCATCGTCGCGGAACTGAAGGGTTTCGAGCTCTATGCGTGGGTCGCCACGTTATATCTGCTGACCTCGGTGATCACCGTGCCGATTTTCGGCCGCCTCGGCGATTACTATGGGCGCAAGCCATTCGTGATCGCATCGATCGTCGTATTCACGGCGGCGTCGGTGCTGTGCGGCGCCGCCAACAACATGCTGTTCCTCGTGCTCGCGCGCGGCTTGCAGGGCATCGGCGGCGGCATGCTGGTCGGCACCGCCTTCGCATGCATTCCTGATCTGTTCCCCGACTCGGTCGTGCGTCTGCGTTGGCAGGTGCTGATGAGTTCGGCGTTCGGTATTGCGAACGCGGTGGGTCCGTCGCTCGGCGGTTTCCTCACGCAGTACTACGGCTGGCGCTCGGTGTTCTATGTGAATCTGCCGGTCGGTCTGCTGTCGCTATTTTTCGTCTGGCGTTTCCTGCCGCATCTGCGGCACATCGAGCACGAAGGCAAGATGCGGCTCGATTGGCCTGGCGCGCTGCTGATCGCGGTGGCGCTCGGCTCGCTGCAACTGTTCGTCGAGTTCTTGCCGAAGCACGGTGTCACGTTGGGCGTTTGCGCGTTGCTCGTACTGAGTGTCGCGTCGGCATACGGCCTGTGGCAGTGGGAAAAGCGCTGCCCGACGGCGATTCTGCCGGTGGACATGTTTCGCAATCGCAGTCTGTCGGCGCTTTTCACGCTGGCCGTGCTCGGCGGCTTCACGATGTTCTCGTTGCTGTTCTACGCGCCGTTGCTGTTCCAGGGCGGCTTCGGGATGTCGCCGAAAGAAGCGGGGCTCGTTATTACGCCGCTCGTCGTGTTTATTACGATCGGCAGTATCGCCAACGGCCGTATCGTCTCGCGTGTGCGCAATCCGAATCTGATGCTGTACATCGGCTTCGCACTGGTGGCGCTGGCGTGCCTCGGCGTGGTCGTCGCGACGCGTTCCATGCCCCAATGGCTGCTGATGTCGTTCATGGTGCTCGGTGGTCTCGGTCTCGGCTTTGTGATGCCGAATCTGACAATCTTCGCCCAGCAGACGGCCGGCCGAGAGCATCTTGGCATTGCGACGGCGCTGCTGCAGTCGCTGCGGATGATCGGCGGCATGATCGGCACGGCGCTGACCGGCACCCTGATTAGCCATATGTACGCAAGCGGCGTGCGCAGCGCGTTGGAGAACGATCACGCGTCGCAATGGTTCTCCGATCTCGGCGACCCGCAAATCCTGATCAATCGCGACGCGCAAACCACCTTGCTCGGTCAACTGCAGCATGCGGGTCACAACGGCGCGATGTTGCTGGAGAGCGCGCGTGAGTCGCTCGTCGCGGCGATTCATCTGGGTCTCGCGATGGCGGCGATCATTGCCGTAGTGTCCGTGTGGCAAAGCCGCCGTGTGCCGCCAATCAAGCTCCAGCGCAAGCTCGAGCCGGTGATTCACGCGGATTGATTTTTTAGCCTTACCGTTTTACTGACAGATCATGGAAGAACAGGACCGCGTCGCCGTTATGCAGCAATTCGGGCGCACTTATCGGGCATTCATGTCGGCGTTCGAGGCCCAGGTTGGCCAGCCTTTGCCGCGCTGGCGCATTCTGCTCGCACTGCACGAGCAGGCCGGCGAGTCCTCGCAGAAGCGGCTGGTTGAACGCTTGCGCGTCGATCCGGGCGCGCTCACGCGGCAGTTGAAAACGCTCGAGGGCTTAGGCTGGATTGCGCGCAGCATGGATACACGCGATAACCGCGTGACCAATGTGCGTTTGACAGAAGCTGGGCAGTCAATAACCAAAGCCAGCCTGCCGCGCCGCAACGCTTTTTTGCATGACACGATGACGGCATTGCCGGATGAGGCGCTCAGCGCGCTCTCAGGGGCCTTGAAGATGCTGGAAATGCGGATCGGTGAGGTGGCGGCGACGGCTAACGCTGCAAGCGCAGAGTCGGCTTCCGTTCCGCAAGCGTTGGACGTGGCTAACACCGGCTCGACGCGTTAGATCACCTCAGATGAAAGTGGCGCCGATCAAGCGCCGCGTCTGCTGTTGATGACACGGCCTGCGTCGAAGCCATGACCCTCATCAGCATCGCAAACGGCGCGCTACATCACCTTGAAGCGCGCCGGTTTCATCAGAAGCGAATCAGAAGAACGTTTCGATCACTTCCGTGACGCGGTACGACGAATCGAGCACCAGCACCTGACGCCACTTGTCGAACGTCAGACACGGATGCGAGATGTCGAACGCGATCATGTCGCCAACCTTCAGATCGGCGCCGGCGGGAATCCGCAGATACGCGTGCTGATCCATCAAGCCGAAAATCTCCCAACCTTCGCTCGCCGCGATATCGCGCGGCGCTTCGGTGCCCGGACGGTAGTGGCGTGCCGGTTCGGGCATGCCCGCGTCGAAAGCGGAATCGCGCTTGCCGAGACCGATGATCGCGCGATCCGGTTCCGGAATCGACTGCACGTAGGCCCACAGTTGCAATGCCGGCAACAGGCCTTCGCCCATTTTCTTCGCGACCGGATTACGCGCGAAGATGTCGGTTTGCGCCTTGCGGTAGACCCCGACGTCATGCGTCAGATAGCAGCCGGGCCGCAGCACGACTTCGACCTTGCCGGTCTCCGAGGCTTTCACGAATTCTTCCGCGACCACGTCGTACCAGGCCGAACCGGCGCCTGACAAAACAGCCGGTGTACGGGCAAAACGTCCTTCCTCGACCAGCGCGCGCGTAACAGCGACCGCGCTTTGCAGGAACTCGCGCACTTCGTGTTCTTCCTTCAGCACGCCTTCATACAATTCGACGCCTGCCAGCTTCAACACATCCGGATAGCGTGCGATCGCCTCGAGCACCGCGTTGCGCTGCGCTTCGTCGCGTACGCCGGTGCGGCCGCCCGGTACGCCGAGTTCGAGCAATACCTGCAACGGCTTGCGCACCGACGTGAAAAACTCGCCCAGTTGTTCGACGCCTTCGACCGAATCGACAAGGCAGAAGAACTCGAAATCGGGATCGCTCAGCAACTCGGCGACCATCATCATGTTGCGGCGGCCAACCAGCTGGTTGGCCATCAGGATCCGCGACACGCCGCCGTGATATGCCGCGCGCACCTGGTGCGCGGTGGCGAGCGTGATGCCCCATGCGCCGGTTTCGAGTTGACGGCGAAACAGTTGCGGCGCCATGGTGGTTTTGCCGTGCGGCGCGAGCTTGACGCCATATTCGGCGACGAACGCCTGCATCCACTTCAGATTGTGTTCCACACGATCCGCGTATAGCACGGCGGCGGGCAGGCCCACGTCTTCGTTCAGCAGGTTCCACTCGAGGCGCGCGGCATCCGTGAGCTGGATGCTGGTGCCCGGAACCATGCCCAAGCCCTTGCTATAAGGATCAATTGTTGCGCCCTGATAGTTTGTAACTTTCATGTGTCCCTGCTCCATCGTCCGGTTAAATTGAATCAAAGTTGACTTTACTATGTTACCGAAAGTACGATGCATGAAGGAATGTTATTTAGTACCACGGTTTCTCGGAGGCTGTTTGTAAGCCTTCACGGGACACCCGCGATCCCCGTCACACAACCTTAATGAACTCAACCGCCGAACCGCTGGCCTTCGATATCGTCGCGCGCATTGCCGAATGCGCGCCGGAACTGCGTTCGGCCGAACGGAAGGTTGCCGCGCTGATTCTCGACGATCTGACCGGCGCGTCGCGTGCCAGTATCGGCGCGCTTGCCCAGCAGGCCGAGGTGAGTGTCGCGACCGTGACCCGTTTTGCGAAGGCGGTGGGTTGCCGCGACGTGCGGGAGTTGAAGCTGCGGCTCGCGCAGGCTGCGGCGGTCGGCCAGCGCTTCCTGCAAGCGGGCGGCCCGACCGATGCCCCGGAGCCCATCGCCACTCGCGTTTTCGACGAACTGCAAACCACGCTGGCCCATAACCATCAACTTCTCCGTCAGGCGCCTTTAACCGAAGCGGCAGCCGCCTTGCGCGCCGCGCGCATGATCTACGTATTCGGCATGGGCGGCGGCTCGACCGCATTGGCTGACGAAATGCGCTTCAGGCTAGTGCGCCTCGGCCGCCCGGTCGCGACCTATCAGGACGGCTTGTTGCAGCGGATGGTGGCGAGCACCGTGTCGCGCGAGTGCGTGGTGATCGCGCTGTCCACCACCGGACGCGTGCCCGAGATGGTCGAGAACTGCAAGATCGCGCGCAGCTATGGGGCCAGCGTGATTGCGCTGACCGCGCCGGCTTCGCCGTTGGCCAAGCTGGCCGATTGGGTGATCCCGATCGTCGCTTTTGAAACCGATTTCATTTACAAGCCGTCGTCGTCACGTTACGCGATGATGATGGCGCTCGACGTGCTCGTCACCGAACTCGCCGTCAGTCAAGGTGACGAGAGCCGCGAATTGCTGCGCCGCATGAAGCACGCGCTCGATACGCACCGCGGCGGTGGCGATCGACAACCACTAGGAGACTGATCCATGCATTCGCATCCCGAAGCCGCCGACACGCTGATCGTCGGCGCGCAACTGTATGACGGCACGGGCGCACCGCCGGTCGAACGCGACGTCGCGATCCGTGATGGCCGCATTGCCGCGATCGGCAATCTGTCGAACTGGCTTGCTGAAGAGGTGATCGAGGCCAATGGCCGCGCGCTGGCGCCGGGCTTCATCGATGTTCATACGCATGACGACACGCACGTGATCCGCTCGCCGCAAATGCTGCCGAAGATCACCCAGGGCGTGACGACGGTGATCGTCGGCAATTGCGGGATCAGCGCGTCGCCGGTTTCGTTGAAGGGCGATCCACCCGATCCGATGAACCTGCTTGGCGAGCGCGACGCGTTCCAGTACCCGACGTTCGCTGCGTATGTCGAAGCGGTGAACGCGGCGCGTCCCGCGGTGAATGTCGGTGCGCTGATTGGACACACGGCACTGCGCAGCAACCAGATGGAGCGCCTGGACCGGGCGGCGACCGGGCAGGAGATCGAAGGCATGCGCGCGCAGCTCGAAGAGGCGCTGGCAAACGGTGCGTTGGGCCTGAGTTCGGGCCTCGCGTACGGCTCCGCCTTCTCCGCGCCGACCGAAGAAGTGATGGCGCTGGCCGAGCCGCTTGCAGCTGCCGGCGCGCTTTACACGACGCACATGCGCACCGAGTTCGACGCGATTCTCGACGCGATGGACGAAGCGTACCGGGTGGGCCGTCACGCGCATGTGCCGGTGGTGATTTCGCATCTGAAGTGCGCGGGGCCGTCCAACTGGGGGCGTAGCGAGGAGGTGCTGAAGTCGC
The DNA here is from genome assembly GCF_009455635.1 of Paraburkholderia agricolaris. Taxonomy (NCBI): domain Bacteria; kingdom Pseudomonadati; phylum Pseudomonadota; class Betaproteobacteria; order Burkholderiales; family Burkholderiaceae; genus Paraburkholderia; species Paraburkholderia agricolaris. The sequence goes on along the minus strand of NZ_QPER01000001.1, from coordinate 4,121,717 downwards.
TGGAAGGCGCGCGCCGCTTGCAGCCGATCGGTTGCGACTGCTATCCGTACAACCGCAGTTCATCGACGCTCGATCTGAAGCAGGTGACGGGCGACATCGACATCACGATTACGTGGTCGGAGCCGCATCCCGAGATGGCGGGCAAGCTGGTGAAGGAAATTGCCGCCGAGTGGGGCGTCACGCAACAGGAGGCGGGCAAGCGTTTGCAGCCTGCGGGCGCGGTGTATCACAACATGTCCGAGGACGACGTGCGGCGGATTCTGTCGCATCCCGCGACGATGGTCGGCTCAGATGGTTTGCCGAACGATCCGCTGCCGCATCCGCGTTTGTGGGGCGCGTTTCCGCGCGTGCTCGGCCACTACGCGCGCGATGCGAAGTTGCTGCCGCTCGAAGAGGCGGTGCGCAAGATGACCAGTTTGTCGGCGCACCGGTTTGGTCTCGCGCAGCGCGGCGAGGTGCATATCGGTTATCACGCGGATCTGGTGTTGTTCGATCCCGCCAGGGTTCGCGATGCGGCGACGTTCGAGAATCCGCAGCAGGCCGCCGATGGCATCGACGCGGTGTGGGTGAATGGCGTGTTGACTTATCGCGATGGCGCGGTGACTGGCGAACGGGCAGGGCATTTTGTAGCGCGCGGTGCGGCGTCGAAGGGTGATGCGCACGGCGCGTTTTGATTTTTGATCGATCGAATTCGAGTGATTGCGGTGCGTGTGGCGATTTTGCTGGATGCGCGCCGGACTTTTAAAGGAGTTGGATGATGAAGCGATATGGTGTTGAGGGTGGTAAGGGTACCGGTGGTCAACATATGCCGTTTGCTCGGGCTGTCGAGGCCGATGGCTGGTTGTTCGTTTCCGGGCAGACGCCGATGGAAAACGGTGAGGTGATCAATGGCGGGATCGTTGAGCAATCGCACAAGGCGATTCAGAATGTGTTCGCCATTCTGAAGGAAGCGGGGTATGGGGCGGAGCATGTCGTCCGTTGCGGCGTGTGGCTCGACGATCCGCGGGACTTTGCTTCTTTCAACAAGGTGTTTCGGGAATACTTCGGCGAGAATCCGCCGGCTCGGGCTTGTGTGGTTTCTTCTATGGTGATTGATTGCCGGGTTGAGGTTGATTGCGTTGCTTATAAGAAGCCTTCGGCTTGATGTTTTTTTTGTTCGCCGTGGGTGGGGGATGAGGTTTTGGCCTGCTCGGCGGGGTGGTTTTGGTTGTGGTTTTGAGGTGTTGGCCTTTCCTTGCTGTGTTAGTGGTCTATTAGCGTTGCCCCTGTGCGGGGCGGCACTTACTTTCTTTGCCGCCGTGTATAGACCGGAGACATGGTTGACAAACGTGCGGAGACATCATTGACACTTTATGGTCAGTGATTGTCGCTCCTCAGGTCAAGGGTGAGGATGCGGTGATGGGCAAACCAGAATTCAAATACGCCGTCTTCGCCCGGCTTTGCGCGTGCCGCAACCGGCAGTCCATAAAGTGCATTCGAGACCTTGAGGTGCCGTCCTTCAAAGCGTAGCCGGCCATCCGATTTAACCAGCAGCACCATGTCATCCGGGCCGTACTCCGGCTCCGGCAGGATCGATGGATACGCCCGGGGGCTCGGCCGGTAACGGCTGATGGGCGTGTCCATGCCGATCGCCTCATGCGGGCGCTCGCAGTTATATACGGTGCGCCAGCGGTCCAGTTCCTGTTGCACGTGCTGCTGGGTAGCGAAGCTTCGTCCGTTCAGTACTTCAGCCTTCAGCGTACGGTGAAACCGCTCGTCCTTGCCGTTGGTCTGCGGGTGGTAAGGCCGGCTGTAACTGATGCGGATACCCAGCCGGATCAGCCAGACGGCCAGTTCGGTGAGTTGCCCCGGACTGCCAGGCGAACCCCACGGCGAGCCGTTATCGGTATTGATGCGTAACGGCAGGCCATAGTGTCCAAACGCCTCCCGTAATCCCGTCTGCACGGTAGCGGTGTCGGTGGGTCCACAGGCGCGCAGCAGGATGCTGAAGCGCGAGTGGTCGTCGAGTACCGTCAGGGGGCTGCAGCGCTCCTTCCCGAGGGTCTCAAAGTGCCCCTTGAAGTCCATCTGCCAGAGTACGTTAGGCTGCTCGTGCTCAAAGCGCTTCCAGGGTTGGCTCATCGCTGAATCGGCCGGCAGGATCAGGTTGTGCCGGTGCAGGATGTCGGTCACGGTGCTGGGCTGCGGCACCGCCTCAAGGCCCAGATCACGCAGGCGCCGGCTGATCTTGCGTCCGCCCCAGCGCGGATGGGCCTGGCGCAGCCGTACCACTTCCTGCTCCATCGCAGTGGGGGTCTTCGACGGACTGCTGAGCGGGCGTCGGGATTGATCTGCCAGCGCATGCTCGCCGCGATGGAGCCATTTGTAGCCGGTCTGCCGGCTGATGTTAAAGCGCTGGCACAGCTCGGTCATCGTCAGCGTGTCCTGACTGGCCAGATGAACAAATTCCTGTCGGAGGCTCATGGTGTCTCTTGCGTTCCAGGGCATGGTCGGGACCGGGTGTTTTAGTACCCGGAAGTGTCAACCATGTCCCCGCACACCTGTCAGCTATGTCTCCGGTCTATACACCGCCGCAAAGAAAGTAAGTGCCGCCCCGCACAGGGGCAACGCTAATAGACCACTAACACAGCAAGGAAAGGCCAAAGGGCCAGGCTAACCAACAACCCCGCCGACAAGGCAAAACCCTCTTTCAACTGCCAGCGGCACGAGCCTCCACAGCGGGAGGACACGCTGGCGCAGCAATCCCAACTCCCTTCCCGGCGGAGCCACCTTTAGCAGCACCAGCACCAGCAGCAGCCATAGCCTGCACACCACTAGCCACCTGCAAAGCAACCCGCTGCAACGCAGCCCTATGCCCATCAACAAGCGCATCGTAGCCGCCGCTAACCGGCTCACTCACCACACTCCGGCACGTCATCACAGCCGTCCCACGCACAGCCCGCACACTCCAGACCGCATCGATCAACGCATGCGACCCCGGCCACGACTCGAACCGCTGCACATTCATGCTGACCCGATACACCGGCGTCGTATCCGGATACGCGGTGCCATACACATCGATCGTGCCCAACTGCTGCGTCAGACTGGTCGACAAAGCCCGGCGAATCTCGTCACCGGGCAACGAAGCCCAACGTTCCTGTTCGAGTACCTTGACCTGCGTCGGCCCCGTCTGCACCACCAACTGATTCTTCGCCACTTGCGGCGGCACATCGATCGGCGCGACTTCGATCAGCCACGCAGGCGCAGCCGTCCGGGCGCTGACCGGCGCCGCGGAACCGGCAGGCGCGCCATCCGCGCCGAGCGTATAAAAGCGGCTGCTCGGCGACGAACACGCCGCCATCGCCACCAGTCCGGCCAGAGCGCCGACATAAACAGCGCCGCGCACAAGCCCGCGCGGCGGGCGGGGGAGCCGGGCAAACGTCATGGTTTATCTCCTGATTTACCGCGCAACAGCGATTCCGGATGACGCTCCAGATAATCCGACAGCGCATTCAGCGACTGCAACGTGCGTGTCAGTTCCTGCAACGCCTGATGAACATCCGACTGCAACGGCGAGTCCTGCTGCAACGTCGCCTCTGCCGAACCGAACGTGCGCTTCGCCGAGGCCAGCGTGTCGCGCGCCTCCGGCACGACTTCCTTGTCGAGTCGCGTGAACAGCTGGTCGGCATTCTTCAACGCGCTGTTCAGGTTCGTCCCGATCTCGTCGAACGGCACCTTGTCGAGCTTCTTCGCAATGTCGGCAACTTGCAGTTGCAGCTCGTCGAGCGTGTTCGGAATGGTCGGCAACTCGAGCGGATCGCCCGTTACGTCAACCGTGGCCGGCGGCGCTTTCGGGAAGATATCGAGCGCCACATACAACTGGCTCGTAATCAGATTGCCGGTGCGCAACTGGCCGCGCAAGCCGTGCTTGACGAGCTGTTGCAGCAAGGTCTGGCCGGCGAGCGTACCCGGTGTCGGCGCGGTTTCGCGGAAGCGCTTGCCGAGACGGTCCGGATACAGATTCATCGTGACCGGCATCGTGAAGCTGCGCGTCTTCGGATCGTAGTCGATGCCGATGTTGGTCACCTGGCCCAGCACGATGCCGCGGAAATCGACGGTCGCGCCGACCGACAGCCCACGCAGCGACTGGTTGAAGTTCATCACCACGCGCAACGGCACACCGTCCGGCTCGCGCATTGCGTCCTGTTCATCCGAGGCGAGGCGGAACGTCATGTTGTTCGGCGCCTGTGCGCCCACGCCCTGGCCCGGCGGCGACTGGAACGACAAGCCGCCGACGATCACCGTCGCGAGCGATTGCGTGTTCAGCTTGAAGCCGCTCGAGTCGAGCCGCAGATCGACACCGCTCGCATGCCACCAGCGCGAATTGGTGCCGACGTACTGGTCGAACGGCGCCGACACGAAGACCTGCATCGTTACGCCGGTGCCGTCCTTGTCGAGCGAGAAGCCGACCACCTGGCCGACCTGCACACGCCGGTAGAAGATCGGCGAACCGATGTCGATCGAACCGAGCGAGTCGCCGTGCAGAATAAACTGGTGGCCCTTCTGGTCGCCCGTTATAGGCGGCGGCGTTTCGAGGCCGACGAAGTTCTTTTCGGTGTCCGGCGAATGGCCGGCGTCCGCGCCGATGTACGCACCCGAGAGCAGCGTGGTCAGCCCGGATACGCCGCTCGCGCCGACGCGAGGGCGCACCACCCAGAAGCGCGAATCCTTCACTGCAAAGCTTTCGCCTTCCTTGGTGAGCTGCACCTGAACCAGCACGTGCGAAAGATCTTTCGACAGCGTGATGGTCTTCACCGAGCCGACATCGACGTCCTTGTACTTGACCTTGGTCTTGCCGGGCTCGAGGCCCTCGGCGCTAATGAAGCTGAGCGTGATGGTCGGGCCTTTTTCGGTCACCGACTTGATCACGAGCGCGAGGCCGATCAGCGCGGCGATCAGCGGAATCACCCAGACGAGCGAGGGCAGCCAGCGGCTGCGCGGCTCGATGTCAGGGTCCGGCAATTGGGGCGGCAGCTTCGGTCCGTTCGAATCGTTGCGCGGCGCATCGGAGGCGGGCGTCGGTCCTTGCGGGCTAGTCATGGTCGAGGTCCTGAGGTTTTTGGGTACGGCCTTCCACGTTGTCCCAGATGAGCCGTGGATCGAATTGCATGGATGCCATCATCGTCAGAATCACCACCGAACCGAAGGCGATCGCGCCCGGTCCGGCCGTGATCACGGCAAGCGACTTGAAGCGGACCAGCGCGACGGTGAGCGTGACGACAAACACGTCGAGCATCGACCAGCGCCCAATCCGCTCGACCATCCGGTAGAGCGTGGTGCGTTGCTCCGGCCGCCAGCGCGAGCGGCGCTGCGCAGTGGCGGTGAGCAGCACGAGCACACTGAGCTTGAGCATCGGCACCATGATGCTGGCGATAAACACGATCACGGCCAACGGCCAGTCGCCCGAGGTCCAGAAGTACACGACACCGCTCATGATGGTGTCGTCTTCCGAGCCGAGCAGCGACGACGTATGCATCACCGGCAGCAAATTCGCCGGAATATACAGCAAGGCCGCTGCGATCAGCAGTGCCCAGGTGCGCATCAGGCTGTCGGGGTTGCGCCGGTGCAGCACCGCGCCGCAACGGCTGCAGTGCTGCGGCGTGACGGAGCGGATGCGCGGCTCCACGCGTCCGCACGCGTGGCAGGAGACCAGACCCGCGCTCTTCGCGGTCACATATTTCATCGCGCGCTCATCCTTGACGCGGCGCCGGGGGTACGCCCGGCGGCAATGCGGATTGACTCGTGCCTTGCACCTCGGGCGGCGCGGGCGGCAGGTCGAGCGAACTGACGGCAGCCGCGGCGCTATCCGCGGCGGTGCGCGGTGCCGGTTTCTTGCTGCGGTCGTTCATTTCGTCGGCGAGATCCCACAGCACGCGCGGATCGAACGTGAGGACCACGGCGATCATCAGCGTCAGCACGCCGAACGCAAAGAGCGCCGCTTCGGGAATCACGCGGGCGAGGCTCACCATCTTCACGATGGTAATCAGCACGCCAAGCATGAATACTTCGATCATGCCCCACGGCCGCACGAACTGAATGGCGCGCAACACGTGATTGAAGGCGACCGGCACGTAACCGGCGCGCAGCGGGATCAGCACGTAGAGCAGCGCGACCAGCTCGGTCAGCGGGAACAGGATGGTCGAGCAGAACACCATGACCGCGACGATCTGCATGTCCTCGCCCCATAGCGCGATGAGCGCGCCGAACAGCGTGGTCTGCGAGGTGATGCCGTTGGTTTCGAGTTCGACGATCGGGAAAGCCTGGGCAATGATGAAGGTGATCAGCGCAGCCAGTGTCATCGCACAGATGCTGTCGAGCTTGCGGGAGACGCCGCGATAGAGCGTCGCGCCGCAACGCGGGCAGCGCGCGACCGCCCGCCCGACAAGCCGGGGCTTGCTGAACAGCGCATCGCATTCATGGCACGCAATCAGGTTGTTATGTTCCATACGGCAGAAGGGCTAACGACGTGAGGACAGGCGTGCAATGCCGGTTTCGGGGCAGGGCCGGAGAAAAAGTGGAACAGTAAGCGTGGAGCAATAGTATCAAACGCGCTTCGCCGCCGGGCCGGCCGTTGGCCCAGCCGCCGATGTGTGGCAAGCGGCGTCGGCATCAGGGCTAGTCTTACATACAATCGACTGATTCTGACACTCTCCGTCCCCAATTGTTCAATACCGTTCGGTACGTGGGAAAATTTTCGCACCGCCGGCAATGCCGGCCGCCAGCGTTGCATGGGACCTGGCCAAGCCGGCTTTTTCCGCTTGCGGTAGCATGGCGGCCTTGGCGTGTGCCGCAGCCGCCACGCTTTCTATCGAGTTGCACGATGCAGCGTGCATTGGCAGCGTGGAATAGCAGGGCCGGCTGTGCCGTTATCCTCTCTTAGCTTGCGTTGACCTGTCATGGCACTCAATCCTTCTTTCGGTGGCCGGGAGTCCTACACGCGGACTGCCATCGCCTTTCACTGGCTGATCGCGCTGCTGATCGTATGCGGTTTCGCGCTCGGTTGGGTGATGACCGACATCCCCGGCTTCACGCCCACCAAGCTGCGCTACTTCTCCTGGCACAAATGGATCGGCGTAACGGTGTTCGCGCTCGCCGTGTTGCGCATTCTGTGGCGCGCCACCCACGCGGCCCCGCCGCTGCCGCGCCGCATGGCGGCATGGCAGCGCGGCGCCGCGCATCTCACGCATCTGCTGCTCTACGTGCTGATGATCGTGATTCCCGCTTCCGGCTATCTGTATAGCTCGGCGGCCAATGTGCCGGTGGTGTACCTCGGCCTGATTCCGCTGCCGCGTCTGATCGCACCGGACCCGCACCTCAAGGAACTGTTGAAAAACGTGCATATTGCGTTGAATTACACGTTGCTCGTGCTGGTCGCGCTGCACGTCGTGGCGGCGCTCAAGCATCAATGGCTGGACCGCGACGGTCTGTTGTCGCGCATGCTCCCTTTCATCAAATAAGGATAACCATGAAAGTTTCGTTTTATCGTTATATGCTCGCCGCGTTCGCCGCAGCCTCGCTGACCGCGGCCGGCAGTGCGCTTGCGCAAGTCGATGTCGCCAAAAGTTCGGTGACCGCGACGTCAAAGCAGATGAACGTGCCGGTGGAAGGCAAGTTCGGTAAATTCACCGCGCAGGTGAAGTTCGACCCGGCAAAACCGGCCGACGGCAGCGCACAGTTCAGTATCGACGTCGGCAGTTACGACCTCGGTGACGAAAGTTACAACGATCAGGTGCGCGGCAAGGACTGGTTCGACGCGAAGACCTATCCGACTGCCACCTTTGTGTCGAGCGCGATCGCCCCGGCCGGCGGCAATCAGTTCAAGGTCACCGGCAAGCTGACCATCAAGGGTAAATCGCAGACTGTCGTGGTGCCGGTCACGGTCATCCAGCAGGGCGCGACGCAGACGTTCGACGGCTCGCTGCCGATCAAGCGTTCGCAATTCGACATCGGCACCGGCGAATGGAAAGACACCTCGGTGGTCGCCGATGAGGTGGTGATCAAATTTCATATTGTCGCCGCACGCAAGTGATGTTCGCTGCGCTCGCTGGGCGTAGCCGCTATCCTTCAAGCATTTCAGAAACGTAAGGAGCCTGAATTGAAAACTTCCCTGTTGATCGCCGTCGGCGCATTGGCCTCATCGTTCTCGCTTGGCGCGTTTGCTGCCGCCGACACCTATCAACTCGACCCGACCCACACCTATCCGAGCTTCGAAGCGGATCACTTCGGCGGTCTGTCGGTATGGCGCGGCAAGTTCACCAAAAGTTCGGGCACCGTCACGCTCGACCGCGCGGCGAAGACCGGTACGGTGGACGTCACGGTCGATCCGGCGTCGGTCGATACCGGCAACAGCAAGCTCGACGAGCATCTGAAGACGGATGCGTTCTTCGACGTCGCCAAGTATCCGTCGGTGACTTACAAGGGCACGGAGATCAGGTTCGACGGCGACAAGCCCGTCGAAGTGATCGGCAACCTGACGATCCGCGGCGTGACCAAGCCGCTGAATCTGAAGATCGAATCCTTCAAGTGCATGCAGCACCCGGTGCTCAAGCGCGAAGTGTGCGGCGTGGAAGCGAGCGCGCATTTCGACCGCAGCCAGTACGGCATGGATTTCGGCGCCAAGTACGGCTTCAGCATGGACACCAAGCTGCATATCCAGTCGGAAGGCATCAAGCAATAAGCGTTTCAACGAGTCTTGCGCCACTCGGTATTCAAGGCGTGTCATGGCGCGGCCGCTGCGTCGCAACAAAAAAACCGCTTCGTTCGCTTTTGCGATGAAGCGGTTTTTTATTGTCCGCCTGAAGCGCCGGAAGCCTTGTGCGGCGGCCTCGGGTGATTTGCTGCTCGCATCGGTTTAATTTTTCAGGTACATAGAGCGCTGGTTCCGAACTGGTTGTGCGCGCATCCAGTTCGGCAAGACCCGGCGTAAAACTTACGTGAAAAATATTTCGCGCGCATTGGAGATCTGTATGAATACAACGACAACGGCAAGCCTCGCGGAGAGCCGCCAGAATTCATGGCGCGCGGTGGTGGCCGCCTCGATCGGCAACGCGCTGGAATGGTTTGATCTGGTGGTGTACGGTTTTTTCGCGGTCATCATCGCGAAGCTGTTTTTCCCGGCGGGCAACGATACGGTTTCGTTGCTGCTGACGCTCGGCACCTTCGGCGTGTCGTTCTTCATGCGGCCGCTCGGCGCGATCGTGATCGGCGCTTACGCCGACCGCGCCGGACGCAAGGCGGCGCTCACGCTGTCGATTCTGTTGATGATGTGCGGCACGCTGATCATCGCGGTTCTGCCGACGTATCAAAGCATCGGCATTGCCGCGCCCATCATTCTCGTGATCGCGCGCCTGATGCAAGGTTTTTCGGCGGGCGGCGAGTTCGGCAGCGCGACGGCGTTTCTCGCGGAACACGTACCGGGGCGGCGCGGTTTCTTCGCAAGCTGGCAGGTCGCGAGCCAGGGGCTCACCACGCTGCTCGCAGCCGGCTTCGGCGTGGTGTTGACCGGCAAACTGTCGCCGGAGCAGATGGCCTCGTGGGGGTGGCGCGTGCCGTTCTTCTTTGGTCTTCTGATCGGGCCGGTGGCGTGGTATATCCGCACCAAACTCGACGAAACGCCTGAGTTCCTTGCGGCGGAAACCACCGCCACGCCGCTGCGCGATACCTTCAGCAGCCAGAAGCTGCGCCTCGTGATTGCGATCGGCGTGGTGGTGCTCGGTACGGTGTCGACCTATCTGGTGCTGTTCATGCCGACGTACGGCGTGAAGCAGTTGGGGCTCGCGCCTTCGGTTGCGTTCGCGGCAATTGCGCTGACCGGCTTGATCCAGATGGTTTTCTCGCCGCTGATCGGCCATCTGTCGGATCGCCATGGGCGCACCACGATCATGCTGATTTCGGCGCTGCTGCTGCTTATCCTGATCAATCCGGCTTTCGTGTATCTGGTCGCGCATCCGACCTTCGGCACGCTGATCGCGTTGCAGATCGTGTTCGGCTTTCTGATGACCGGCTACTTTGCCGCGCTGCCGGGTTTGCTCTCCGAGATGTTCCCGGTGCAGACGCGTACGACCGGCATGTCGCTGGCCTATAACATCGCCGTGACGATCTTCGGCGGCTTCGGGCCGTTCATCATCGCGTGGCTGATCAGCTTTACGGGGTCGAAGGCCGCGCCAAGCTACTACATGATTCTCGCCGCGGCTATTAGCCTGGTGGCGCTGATGGCGGCGCGCCGCAAGCTTGGGTTTCGCTAAGGCGCACAGGCGGTAAACGTAAAAGGCCGGTTCGAGAGAACCGGCCTTTCTTTTTGCGATCGAGTCAGATGTCTGCCTGCAGCAGAATCAGACTTGCGCGCCTGCGTTTGGATCGTCCGGATCGACGCGTTCCTTCTTGTCCTTGATCAGGTCTTCGCGCTTCACGCCGAGCCACATGGCGAGCGCCGCCGCGACGAACACCGACGAGTAGATACCGAACAGAATACCGACCGTCAGCGCCAGAGCGAAGTAGTGCAGCGTAGGGCCGCCGAACAGGAACATCGACAGCACCATCATCTGCGTACAGCCGTGGGTGATGATCGTGCGCGACATCGTGCTCGTGATCGCGTGGTTGATCACCTCGATCACGGTCATCTTGCGTTCGCGGCGGAAGGTTTCACGAATCCGGTCGAAAATAACGACAGATTCGTTCACCGAGTAGCCGAGCACCGCGAGCACCGCAGCCAGCACCGAGAGCGAGAACTCCCACTGGAAGAACGCGAAGAAGCCGAGAATGATGACCACGTCGTGCAAGTTCGCGATCACGCCGGCGACCGCGTACTTCCATTCGAAGCGGAACGACAGATAGATCACGATGCCGATCACCACGCAGGCCAGCGCCATCAGGCCGTCGGTCGCGAGCTCCTTGCCGACCTGAGGGCCGACAAACTCGACGCGTTGCAACTGCACTTGCGGGTCCTCGCCCTTCAGCGCGCCCATCACCTGGTCGCTCTGTTGTGCCGACGTGTAGCCCTGCTTGAGCGGCAGACGGATCAGCACGTCACGCGAGGTGCCGAAGTTCTGCACCTGCGCGTCGGGATAGCCCAGCTTGTTGAGCGTGCCGCGCACCGGTTCAAGCGGTGCCGCACCCGGATACTGCACTTCGATGACAGTACCGCCGGTGAATTCCACCGACAGATGCAGCCCGCGATGCAGCAGGAAAAATACAGCGGCGACGAACGTCAGCAGCGAGATTGCGTTGAAGATCAACGCACGCTGCATGAACGGAATGTCTTTGCGGAAACGGAAAAATTCCATGGTCTTGTTCTCCGGGACTCAGCGGGATGAACCCGGTTTCTGCGGCGTGTTGGACGCGTTGCGGCGGCGCACAGTCGGCTTGCCGGCACGCGCCTGGGCCGGGGCGGCTTTGGCCTTGGGCTTGGCGCTTGCCGCGGCGACGGCCCGTGCCGTATCGGTCGTGGTGTCGTCGTTACTGAGGTAAGCCGCGGCGCCGTCGATACCTTCCGGTTGCGGACGCCACACCTGACCGATAGCCAGCGACTTGAGCTTCTTCTTGCCGCCGTACCAGAGATTGACGATGCCGCGCGAGAAGAACACCGCCGAGAACATCGACGTCAAGATGCCGATACAGTGAACCATCGCGAAGCCGCGCACCGGGCCGGAACCGAAGGCGAGCAGTGCGAGGCCGGCGATCAGCGTGGTGACGTTCGAGTCGAGAATCGTCGCCCATGCATGCGCGTAGCCGTTCTGGATCGCCAGTTGCGGCGGCGCACCGTGGCGCAGTTCTTCGCGCACGCGCTCATTGATCAGCACGTTCGCGTCGATCGCCATACCGAGCGCGAGCGCGATAGCAGCGATACCCGGCAAGGTCAGCGTGGCCTGCAACATGGACAGCACGGCGATCAGCAGCAGCAGGTTGACCGACAGGCCGATCATCGAGATCACGCCGAACAGCATGTAGTACGCGATCATGAAGACAGCGATCGCTACAAAGCCCCAGACCACCGAGTGGAAGCCCTTCTTGATGTTGTCGGCACCGAGGCTCGGGCCGATCGTGCGTTCTTCGATGATGTCCATCGGCGCGGCGAGCGAACCGGCGCGCAGCAGCAGCGCGAGGTCGGCGGCAGCTTGCGGGTTCGGCTGGCCGGTGATCTGGAAGCGGTCACCCAGTTCAGACTGGATGGTCGCCACGGTCAGCACTTCGCCCTTGCCCTTCTCGAACAGCACCATCGCCATCGGCTTGCCGATGTTGTCGCGCGAGACGCTGCGCACCGCGCGGCCGCCCGCCGAATCCAGGCGGATGTTGACCGACGGACGTTGATGTTCGTCAAAGCCGGCCGACGCGTCGATGATGCGGTCACCCGTGAAGATGATCTGCTTGCGCAGCAGCACCGGCGTCTGGTTGCCTTGCGTGAACAGCTCGTCGCCCGGCGGTACCGGATCGCCCGGATTCGGATGCGTATTGACCGGATCGGCGAGGCGCGCTTCAAGCGTTGCCGTGCGGCCGATGATGTCCTTCGCCTTCGCCGTGTCCTGCACGCCCGGCAGTTCGACCACGATACGGTCCGAGCCTTGCTGCTGGATCACCGGCTCGGCCACGCCGAGTTCGTTCACGCGGTTATGCAGCGTGGTGATGTTCTGCTTGAGCGCTGCGTCCTGCACGGCTTTCTGCACCGCCGGCGTGAACGTGCCGACCAGTTGCACACCGCCGTCCGGGTTGGTTTGCGAGGCCCACTGGAGTTCACTGATGCCGCGGCTCAGTTGCTTGGTGGCCGCGTCGGCCGTCGCCTGGTCAGCGAAATTGATCACCACCGTCTGGTTGACGCGGTTCACGCCGCCATCGCGAATGTTGTTGTCGCGCAGCATGGTGCGCGCATCCGAGGCGTCGGAGTCGAGCTTCTTGTTGAGCGCGCCGGCCATGTCGACCTGCAGCAGGAAGTGCACGCCGCCGCGCAGATCGAGGCCGAGGTACATCGGCAGCGCGTGCAGGGCGGTCAGCCAGCGCGGCGAGGCGCTCTGCAGGTTCAGTGCGACGACGTACTGCGGATCGGTCGGGTCGCTGTTCAGCGATTTTTGCAGCAGATCTTTCACGCGCAATTGCGTGTCGGTGTCCAGCAGACGCACGCGGATGTTCGCGTTGGTCGACGAGTTGTCGAACGTGACTTCGTCAGGCTTGATCTGATTGGCGGCAAGCGCCGTTTCGACTGCCGACAGCGTGGTCGAGTCGAGTTTGACCGTTGCCTTGCCGCTCGACACCTGCACCGCCGGCGCTTCGCCGAACAGGTTGGGCAAGGTGTAGACGAGGCCGATGACCAGAGCCACCAGCATCACGGCGTATTTCCAGAGGGGGTAGCGATTCATGAGTGGTCCAACGGGAAGGTTGGCTTGGAAGCGATGCGTCCGGCGATGAGCGCGGGCCGTTCAGCGAGGTTCCGCAAGAACTGCCGGCGAGGCCGCGCCGGACGCGAGAGAGCAGGCCTTACAGCGACTTGATCGTGCCCTTCGGGAGAATCGTCGTGACCGACGCTTTTTGCACGGTGATTTCCGTGCCTTCCGAGATTTCGACGCCGACGTAAGCTTCACCCACCTTGGTCACCTTGCCGACGATGCCGCCATTCGTCACCACTTCATCGCCCTTGGCCATGGCGGCGAGCATGTTGCGATGTTCCTTCTGGCGCTTCATTTGCGGGCGAATCATGATGAAGTACAGCACGCCGAACATCAGGATCAGCGGCAGGAAGCTCATCAGGTTCGATTCAATGCCACCTGTTGCTGTGCCTTGGGCGAAGGCATTGGAAATGAACGACACGTTGGTCTCTCCGTTATAAATCAAAACGATCAAAAAAATCAGCCGGTTATTCTACCACTGGCCTGACGGGGGTCGGCGCGGCGAATCGGCTTTCCGATCAACCGTTTAAAGCCTTTTCTGCCACGCGCGAAAGTTAATTGTAAGGTTTTCCGTGCAGCGCCGACGGATTCGGCCGTCAAATTCGTGAGTTGATTCCTGTTTGCCGGCTAATCGATGCCGCGCGCACGGTTCTCGTGGAAGCGCTGGCGGAAGGGCTCGAACAGTTTTGCGTCGATCGCGTCGCGCATTTCCTGCATCAACTCGAGGTAATAGTGCAGGTTGTGAATCGTGTTCAACTGCGCACCGAGGATTTCCCCTACACGATGCAGATGGTGTAGGTAGCCCCGGGTGAAATTTCGGCAGGTATAGCAACCGCATTGCTCGTCGAGCGGACGCAGCGAGTTTTTGTGCGCGGCGTTGCGGATCTTGATGTCGCCGAAGCGGGTGAAGAGCCAGCCGTTGCGCGCGTTGCGGGTCGGCATCACGCAGTCGAACATGTCGACGCCGGCGGCCACGCCTGCCACCAGGTCTTCCGGCGTGCCGACGCCCATCAGGTAGTGCGGCTTGTCGGCCGGCAGCTTCGGGCCGATATGGTTCAGCACGCGCATCATGTCTTCTTTCGGTTCGCCGACCGACAGGCCGCCGATTGCGAGGCCGTGGAAATCCATCTCCGCGAGACCCGCCAGCGATTCGTCGCGCAGGTCTTCGAACATGCCGCCCTGGACGATGCCAAAGAGCGCATTCGGATTGCCGAGGCGGTTGAATTCGTTGATCGAGCGTTTGGCCCAGCGCATCGACATACGCATCGAATCGGCGGCTTCCTGATGCGAAGTCGGCACGTTGTTGGTCGCATACGGCGTGCATTCGTCGAACTGCATGACGATGTCCGAGTTCAGCACCTTCTGGATCTGCATCGACACTTCCGGCGACAGGAAGAGCTTGTCGCCGTTGATCGGCGATGCGAACGTGACGCCATCTTCGGTGATCTTGCGCAGATCGCCTAGCGAAAACACCTGAAAACCGCCTGAGTCGGTCAGAATCGGCTTGTTCCAGCCCATGAAGCCGTGCAGACCGCCGTGCGCCTCGATCGTTTCAAGGCCCGGCCGCAGCCACAGGTGGAACGTATTGCCCAGGATAATCTGCGCGTGCATTTCTTCGAGCTCGCGCGGCTGGACCGCCTTCACCGTGCCGTAGGTGCCGACCGGCATGAAGATCGGCGTTTCGACCACGCCATGATTCAGCGTGATGCGGCCGCGCCGCGCCTGGCCGTCGGTGCCGAGCAGTTCGAATTTGAGGCCGTTTTCAGGGCGCTCGCCGTGGCTTGCGCAGGTGTTACAGGTACTGCTCGTATCGTGGGTATGACCGTCGGTCATGGGTTAACTCCTGTGCTACCGGAAAACAGTCCGGCGCAAATGTTAATCGCCGCCGGAAAGTCTCGCGGCGGCTTGGGGGATGACAAAAACTTTGAAACGGCGTGCCGGATGTCAGGCGTCGCGGCGCGTCAGCAGCATCGCGTCGCCATAGCTGAAAAAGCGGTAACGCTGTTCGATCGCGTGGCGGTAGGCCTCGCGAATTGTATCGACGCCCGCGAATGCCGACACCAGCATCAGCAGCGTCGATTTCGGCAAATGGAAATTCGTCACCAGCCGGTCGACCACGCGGAATTGATAACCGGGTGTGATGAAAATATCGGTTTCCGTGCTGGCCGCGCCGAGTGGACGGCCGGCCGCTTCCGCGTCGCGCGCGGCGGCTTCGAGCGCGCGCATCGACGTCGTGCCCACCGCGATCACGCGGTTGCCGCGCGCACGCGTCGCCGCGATCTTGTCGGCGAGCGATTGCGGCAGGTGATACCACTCGCTGTGCATCTTGTGCTCGGCCAGATTTTCCACGCGCACCGGCTGGAAGGTGCCCGCGCCGACGTGCAGCGTGAGGGTCGCGCGTTCCACGCCGCCGGCGTCGAGCCGTGCGAGCAGCGCGTCGTCGAAGTGCAGGCCGGCGGTGGGCGCAGCCACCGCGCCGAGGTTCTGTGCGAACACCGTCTGGTAACGCGTTTCGTCGGTCGAGTCGGGGTCGTGCTCGATGTACGGCGGCAGCGGCAGTCGGCCGAATTGCTCGATCAGCGTCAGGCAGTCGTCCGGGAAATGCAGCGTGTAGAACGGCTCGACGCGCTCGCCGACCGTTACGTCGAACGCGTCGGCCAGACGAATCGTGGTGCCCGGCTGCGGGCTCTTGCTCGCGCGGATCTGCGCGAGCGCCGTGCGCTCGCCGGTCAGGCGCTCTACCAGCACTTCGATCTTGCCGCCACTGGCCTTCTGGCCGAGGAAACGCGCCTTCAGGACTTTGGTATCGTTGAAGACCAGCAGATCGCCGGGCGCGATGCACTCGGGTAGCTCGGCAAAGCGGCGGTCCGTGAGACGCGCGGGGCTCACCGTGTTGTCCACTTCAAGCAGACGGCTGGCGCTGCGCTCAGGCAGCGCAACTTGCGCGATCAGCTCGGGTGGCAGATCGAAATCGAAATCGGAAAGCGTAAACATGCGGACGACTGGAAGCGAATTGAGACTGAATTGAGCCGAAGCCGGAGCCGGGCGGCTATGATTGCGGGACGCCGGAGCGGCCCGCGAGCCCGCGCGCTGATTGGCGGCGACACCTTTGACAGCCGATATTGTACTTGCGAAGCAACCCATGCCTTTGTCCGAACGCCGAATGCCCTCCGCCACCGACGAAGTGAGCGCCGAGCCCAAGCGCCGCGTCGCGCGGGGCAAAGCAGCGGCGGCGGGCTCGAGCGAGCTCGGCGAGGGCGCCGCGCCCGAGAGCGAACGGGCCGCGCGTGAAGGTGAAACAGTCAACCCATTCGGCGACAAGCCCGCGGGCAAAGCCAGCGGAAAGCTTGCTGCCAAGAGCGGTGCCAAACCCCCGGCCAAGCCCGCCGACAAGCTCGCCAAACTCGGTCTCACGCGCGACATCGATCTCGTTCTGCATCTGCCGATGCGCTACGAAGACGAGACTTCGCTGACGCCGATCGGGCACCTGTTGCCTGGCGGCATCTCACAGACCGAAGGCGTGGTGTTCGACAACGAGATTGCGTATCGCCCGCGGCGCCAGTTGCTGGTGAAACTGCGCGACGACGCCGGCGACGAACTCGTGCTGCGCTTTCTGAATTTCTACGGCTCGCAGGTCAAGCAGATGGCAATCGGCGCGCGGTTGCGGGTGCGCGGCGACGTGCGTGGCGGTTTCTTCGGCATGGAGATGGTGCATCCGGCGGTGCGCGTAGTCGACGAAGACACACCGCTGCCGCAGGCGTTGACGCCGGTTTATCCGAGCACCGCGGGCGTCACGCAGGCGTATCTGCGCAAGTCGATTGACAACGCGTTGTCGCGCACCTCGTTGCCGGAGCTGCTACCCGCGCCGATCGCGCAAACTTACATGCAGCCGCTCGGCGTGCCCACGCTGATGGACGCCGTGCGCACGCTGCATCATCCGGGCGTGCAGTCCGATGAGACCGCGTTGATCGACGGCACGCATCCGGCATGGGTGCGGATCAAGTTCGAGGAATTGCTGGCGCAGCAGATGTCGTTGAAGCGCGCGCATGACGAGCGTCGCACGCGGGCGGCGCCGGCCATGCCGCGCCGCAAGCTGGGCGATGAAGCGGCGCTTGTGGCGCGTTTGCTGAAGGCATTGCCGTTCTCGCTGACGAAAGCGCAGGAGCGCGTGGGCGGCGAGATCGCGCTCGATCTGACCCAGCCTCATCCGATGCAGCGGCTGCTGCAGGGGGATGTCGGCAGTGGCAAAACAATCGTAGCCGCGCTGGCCGCCGCTCAAGCGATCGATGCCGGTTATCAGGCCGCGCTGATGGCGCCGACCGAAATCCTTGCCGAACAGCACGCACGCAAATTGCGCGGCTGGCTGGAGCCGCTGGGCGTGAGCGTCGCGTGGCTCGCGGGCAGTCTGAAGACCAAAGAAAAGCGTGCCGCGATCGAAGCGGCGGCGCTCGGCACGGCGCAGCTCGTGATCGGCACGCACGCGATTATTCAGGATGCGGTCGAGTTCGCGCGGCTGGGGTTGGTGATCGTCGACGAACAGCATCGCTTCGGCGTGGCGCAGCGGCTCGCGTTGCGCGCCAAGGCGCAGAACGCGGCCGACGGCGCGCACGATTTCCAGCCGCATCAACTGATGATGTCCGCGACGCCGATTCCGCGCACGCTGGCAATGACGTATTACGCCGACCTCGACGTCTCGACCATCGACGAGCTGCCGCCTGGGCGCACGCCGATTCTGACCAAACTGGTCTCCGATGCGCGGCGCGAAGAGGTGACTGGCCGCGTGCGCGAGGCCGCGCTGACGGGGCGGCAGGTGTACTGGGTGTGTCCGCTGATCGAGGAAAGCGAGACCTTGCAGTTGCAGACCGCGGTGGAGACCTACGAGACGCTGGTGGCCGCGTTGCCCGAGCTGAATGTCGGTCTGGTGCACGGTCGCCTCGCGCCGGTGGAGAAGGCCGCGGTGATGGATGCGTTCACGCGCAACGAGGTGCAGTTGCTGGTGGCGACAACGGTGATCGAAGTGGGCGTCGACGTGCCGAATGCCTCGCTGATGGTAATCGAGCATGCCGAGCGGTTTGGCCTCGCGCAATTGCACCAGTTACGAGGACGGGTGGGGCGCGGCAGTGCGGCTTCGGTTTGCGTGCTGCTCTATACCGGGCCGTTGTCGATGACGGCGCGGGCGCGCTTGCAGACCATGCGGGAGACGACCGACGGATTCGAAATCGCCCGGCGCGACCTCGAGATTCGTGGTCCGGGGGAATTTCTCGGCGCCCGGCAGTCGGGTGCGGCCATGTTGAGGTTCGCCGATCTGCAGAACGATCAGTGGCTCATCGAGCCGGCCAGAGAAGCCGCCGCGGCTTTGCTCGAGAAGTATCCCGATGTGGTCTTGCAGCACCTGGCCCGTTGGCTCGGGGCTCGGGAGCAATATCTGAAGGCTTGAGGACGGCCTTTTGATACCGGACAGACCCGTCCGCCTGGCGCCGGAAGGACCAAAAAGTTGGCGAACCGACCCTATAGGTGTATAACTAGAACCTATCGAACTATCCGCACTGATTGGTCCCCCAATGACGCTCACCGAATTGAAATACATCGTCGCGGTTGCCCGCGAGCGGCACTTCGGCCGGGCCGCCGAAGCGTGTTTCGTCAGCCAGCCGACTCTGTCGGTGGCCATCAAAAAGCTCGAAGACGAACTCAACGTACAGATTTTCGAGCGCGGCACCAGCGAAGTGAGTGTCACGCCGATCGGCGAACAGATCGTCACGCAAGCTCAGCGCGTTCTTGAACAAACGCTTGCCATCAAAGAAATCGCGAAACAGGGTAAAGACCCGCTGGTCGGACCGCTGCGCCTGGGCGTGATCTATACGATCGGGCCGTATCTGCTGCCTACCCTCGTCAAGCAGATGATCAAGCGCGTTCCGCAGATGCCGCTGATGCTGCAGGAAAATTACACGGTCAAGCTGATCGAACTGCTTAAGCAGGGCGAAATCGATGTCGCCATCATGGCGCTGCCGTTCGCGGAAACGGGTCTGATGCTGCGGCCCCTCTACGACGAACCGTTTGTCGTCGCGCTGCCGTCCGGTCATGCATGGGAAAACCGGCCGCGGATCGATGCCGAGGATCTCAAGCAGGAAACCATGCTGCTGCTCGGCAGCGGCCACTGCTTCCGCGACCACGTACTGGGTGTGTGCCCGGAACTGATGCGTTTCTCGCAGAACGCAGACGGCATCCAGAAGACCTTCGAAGGGTCGTCGCTGGAAACCATCCGTCATATGGTGGCAAGCGGCGTCGGCATAACCGTGCTGCCGCGCATGTCGGTGAATGAAGTCAAGCCGCACGCCGGCGGTATCGACGCTGGTTTGCTCAGCTATGTCGCTTTCGACGAACCGGTGCCGGATCGCCGCGTCGTGCTCGCCTGGCGCAAGAGCTTCACGCGGATGCCCGCGATCGAAGCGATCTGCGACGCCATCAA
Source organism: Paraburkholderia agricolaris (assembly GCF_009455635.1). NCBI lineage: Bacteria > Pseudomonadati > Pseudomonadota > Betaproteobacteria > Burkholderiales > Burkholderiaceae > Paraburkholderia > Paraburkholderia agricolaris. Next base: position 4,101,839 of record NZ_QPER01000001.1, on the reverse strand, counting down.
CGCCTGCGATCTGGCGGGTGTCAAAAAGCTCGATCTGCCCGTCGCCGTCAACTAGGCGGCACGACGTACCCAGGTCGGCCGCCGCGCACCGCCGTGAGCGGCCAGCCGCGTCGGGTGCCGATAGCTGCAGTCCCTATCGAATAGATAAAATTAATCAAACACGATAATTCGATAGCATTGTTATAGTGTCCTCCATGGATCGCCCGATCCCAAGACCCGGAGGAAATCATGACGCAGTCGAACCCGCAGCAAGTCCAAACCGTCGCCGCTCAATCCACTCGCGTGACCACCGGCAGCTTCGCCGCATCGGTGCGCGGTTTGCGCACGGTTGCGCTGTCCTTGCTGGTCGACCGGGCCCTATCCGCTTGAGCCGCTTGATCCGCTTGAACCGTAGCGTTAGCGCGCCGCACCACTTCTCCCGTTCTGTTTCCGATAAAAGCCACTCAGGAGTCCCGCATGTCCGAACGTAAGCTCACCAATGCAGCCGGTGCACCCATCGCCGACAACCAGAATTCGATGACCGCCGGCGCGCGCGGTCCGGTCGTCCTGCAAGACGTGTGGCTGCTCGAAAAACTCGCTCACTTCGATCGCGAAGTGATTCCGGAGCGTCGTGTTCATGCCAAGGGTTCCGGCGCATTCGGCACGCTGAAGGTCACGCACGACATCTCGCGTTACACGAAGGCAAAGGTGTTTGCGCAGGTCGGCAAGGACACGCCGCTTTTCATGCGTTTTTCGACGGTGGCGGGCGAGCGTGGCGCCGCCGACGCGGAACGCGACGTGCGCGGTTTCTCGATCAAGTTCTACACCGAAGAAGGTAACTGGGACGTGGTCGGCAACAACACGCCGGTGTTCTTTATCCGCGACCCGCTGAAGTTCCCGGACTTCATTCACACGCAAAAGCGCGATCCGTACACCAACATGCGTAGCAATGTTGCGGCATGGGATTTCTGGTCGCGTCATCCGGAGTCGTTGCATCAGGTCACCATTCTGATGAGCGATCGCGGTATTCCGAAGAACTACCGGCAGATGCACGGCTTCGGTTCGCACACGTATTCGTTCATCAACGCGAACAACGAGCGTTTCTGGGTGAAGTTCCACTTCAAGTCGATGCAGGGCGTCGAGAACTTTACCGACGCCGAAGCGGCGCGGGTGGTTGCACAGAACCGTGAAAGCGCACAACAGGATTTGCTCACGAGCATTGATGCCGGCAACTTCCCGAGATGGCGTTTTGCCATTCAGGTGATGCCGGAGGCGGACGCGGCGAACTATCGCTTCAATCCGTTCGACATCACGAAGGTGTGGTCACAGAAGGACTACCCGTTGATCGACGTCGGCACGATCGAGTTGAACCGCAACGCGGCGAACTACTTCTCGGACGTGGAGCAGGCCGCGTTCACGCCGGCCAATGTGGTGCCGGGTATCGGCTTCTCGCCGGACCGTCTGTTGCAGGGCCGTTTGTTCTCGTATGGCGACACCCAGCGTTATCGTCTCGGCGTCAATCACCATCAGATTCCGGTGAATGCGCCGCGCTGTCCGGTCCATCATTCGTTCCATCGCGACGGCGCGATGCGCACGGACGGCAACCTTGGCGGCACCGTGAACTACGAGCCGAATCGCTTCGGCGATTTCGCGCAGGACAGCAACGCGTCGGAGCCGCCGCTCGCAGCGGGTACGGTGGATCGTTATGACCATCGCCAGGACGAGGACTACTACACGCAGCCGGGTATGTTGTTCGCCCTGTTCGACGCGGCACAACGCCAGCGTTTGTTCGGCAATATCGCACGCCATATCAACGGTGTGCCGCAGGAAATCGTCGCGCGTCAGATCGAGCATTTCCGCCGCGCCGATCCGGCCTATGCGGATGGCGTGATCGCCGCGCTGGCCGAACTCGCCGAAAGTAGCAAGAAGTAAGCAGTAAGCAGTTGAATTGAGTTGATGCAGCAGGGTGGGGCGCAGCGGCGCCCCGCCGGTAATGATACGAATCGAAGGAGCACGATCATGATCCAGATGATGATGTCCACTCTTGGCGGCGTGTCCTCAGTACGCGAGGCGCAACAGCGGCAAGCATTGATGCTGCGCAAGTCGGTGGGATTCGCGATCGTCTTGAGCGGCTGGACAGTGATCGTTGTGCAGGCGCTGCAGCACACGCTGGGAGCGTGATTGCACGTGATTGAACACGAGGCGGCGGGTGCTGCAAGCGACCACGCGTCACACGAACGCGTTTGCTTTCTAAGATAAACTGGCGGGCGTTCGAGGTGCCGGGTTTGCGGGTTTGCCAATCGCGCACCGTCACATTGCCGATCGGTTCGTATCACTCTTCAAAGGAGTCGTCATGGCCAAGAAAGAAGCTGTACAGCACGTCAATATCGGGATCAGCGACAAGGATCGCAAGAAGATTGCAGAAGGGTTGTCGCGACTGCTCGCCGACACCTACACGCTGTATCTGAAGACTCACAACTTCCACTGGAATGTGACGGGTCCGATGTTCAACACGCTGCACCTGATGTTCGAAACGCAATACAACGAGCTGGCGCTGGCGGTCGATTCGATCGCCGAACGGATTCGCGCGCTGGGCGTGCATGCGCCGGGCAGCTACAAGGAATTCGCGAAGCTCTCATCGATTCCGGAAGCGGACGGTGTGCCGGCCGCGGAAGAAATGATCCGCCAACTGGTGGAAGGTCAGGAAGCCGTGGTGCGTACCGCGCGCGCGATTTTCCCGTCGACGGAAGCGGCTAACGACGAGCCGACCGCCGACCTGCTGACGCAACGCATGCAAACGCACGAAAAGACCGCGTGGATGCTGCGCTCGATGCTGGCGTGATTGGGCTGGCGTTTGGAGCGCTGAGTGCACGATTTCAGCATGGCGCTCGAGCTTCGCGTTGAACAGGAACACAAACGAGCCTCCCTTTGCGGGAGGCTTTGTTTTTTGCAGTGCCCGATTCGGACCCGGCTGCGGCCGTGGCAGCGCTTGCATCCGAATCCGGCGTGCAACATGTCGGCCGCCGTTGGCATGAAGTCCGTCTGCCGTCCGCATCCCGTAAAATAGCGGCACCGTCTGCACTTCACCGAATCCGCCCATGTTCGCCCGACTTCCCCTGTATCTGCGCCTCGTGCGCATGGACAAGCCGATCGGCAGCCTGCTGCTGCTGTGGCCGACGCTCAATGCACTGTGGATTGCGTCCGACGGCCATCCTTCGTGGCCGTTGCTGGTGATCTTCACGGTGGGTACGGTGCTGATGCGCTCGGCGGGCTGTGCGATCAACGACTACGCGGATCGCGACTTCGACCGCTATGTGAAGCGCACGGAAAACCGTCCGATCACGTCGGGCAAGATCAAGGCATGGGAGGCGGTGGCGCTGGCGGCCGGTTTGTCGCTGCTGGCGTTTTTGCTGATCCTGCCGCTCAATACGCTGACCAAGGAGCTATCGGTGGCGGCATTGTTCGTCGCGGGTTCGTATCCGTTCACAAAGCGCTTCTTCGCGATTCCGCAGGCGTACCTGGGCATTGCGTTCGGCTTCGGGATTCCGATGGCGTTTGCCGCGATTCAGGATCATGTGCCGATGCTCGCGTGGATCATGCTGCTGGCCAATATATTCTGGTCGGTTGCGTACGACACGGAATACGCGATGGTCGATCGCGACGACGACATCAAGATCGGCATCCGCACCTCGGCGCTGACCTTCGGCCGCTTCGACGTGGCGGCGATCATGCTGTGCTACGCGGCCACGCTGGGCATTTACGTCGGCATCGGCGTAGTGCTCGGCTTCGGCATGTTGTATTGGCTGGGCTGGGTAGCGGCGGTGGGCTGCGCGATCTATCACTACAAGTTGATCCGCAATCGCGAGCGGATGGCGTGCTTCGCGGCGTTCCGTCATAACAACTGGTTGGGCGGCGCGTTGTTTGTCGGCATTGCCGCGCATTACGCGGCTGCTTCGTTTTAATTCTTCCGCGCCAGCCAACCCGCAAATCTCGAACCGCGCTTACTGCTTGCCGAACTCGTCGCCCATTTCCCTGGCGCGTGCATCGGCAGCGAGTGCGCCGCGGACGATTGCGTCCTTGATTCCGCTGGCATCGAACGACGCCAGCGCGGCCGCGGTGGTGCCGCCCTTCGACGTCACACGTTCGCGCAACAGACTCGGGGGTTCGTCCGAGTTTGCGGCCAATTGTGCCGCACCGGTGAAGGTCGCAACCGCCAGCGCGCGGCCTTGCGCTTCATCCATGCCGAGCTGGCGCGCGGCTTCCTGCAACGCTTCGATGAAATAAAACACGTAAGCGGGACCGCTGCCCGAGATCGCGGTGACGGCGTCGATCTTCGCTTCGTCGTCGAACCAGACGGTTTCGCCGACAGCGCCCAACACCTGCGACGCGAGCGCGCGGCCGGTCTCGTCGACGCTGCCGGTCGCGACGAGGCCCGTTACGCCCATGCCGATCAGCGCCGGCGTATTCGGCATCACGCGCACGATGCGGGCATGGCCGTTCAGCCAGCGCGACATGTCATCCATGCGAATGCCCGCGACGATGCTGATTACCAGTTGCGACGCCTGCAGATGCGGCGCCAGTGACCCGGCGACGTTCTTCAGGATTTGCGGTTTCACCGCCAGCACGACGGCGTCGTACGGGGCGAGCGCGGCGTCCGCGGCGGCGCCGGTCTTGATGCCGAATTGCTGCTCATTGCGCTTGCGCGCCTCTTCGTTGGGATCGATCGCGTACAGATCAGCGGGCGCGACGCCGCGCTTGATGAGGCCGCCGATCAACGCCGCCGCCATGTTGCCACCACCGATAAAAGCAATTTTCATGATGTTCCGTGAAAAGTTCCGTGTGAAGCCGCCAAGGGCCGAAACGGTCAGTTGGAGTAATCTCGTGCGCCGAAAATCGCGGTGCCGACGCGCACGATCGTCGCGCCTTCCAGCACTGCGGCTTCGAGGTCGCTTGACATGCCCATGGACAGCGTATCGAGTTCAAGGCCGTCATTTTGCAGGCGTTCGAACAGCTCGCGTAGTTGCCGATGCGGCACGCGCTGTTCTTCGATGCCACCGGCCGGTTCAGGAATCGCCATCAGGCCGCGTAGCTTCAGCTTAGGCAGCGCGGCGATGGTCTGTGCGACTTCCACCGCCTCGGGAATGCTCACACCGCTTTTGGACGCTTCGCCGCTAATGTTGACCTGCAGGCAGACGTTCAACGGCGGCAGGTTGTCCGGACGCTGCTCCGACAGCCGTTGAGCGATCTTCAGACGGTCGACCGAATGTACCCAGTCAAAATTCTCCGCAACCGGCCGCGTCTTGTTCGATTGCAATGGTCCGATGAAATGCCATTCGAGCGCGGTGCGCAGATCGGCCAGCGTTTCGATCTTGGAGAGCGATTCCTGCACATAGTTTTCACCGAACGCGCGCTGCCCGGCTTTGTAGGCGGCGCGCACGTCTTCGGCGGGAAACGTCTTCGAGACCGCGAGCAGGGTGATCGAATGCGGATCGCGTCCGGCGACTTGCGCCGCGAGGGCGATGCGCTGCCGCACCGCTTCGAGGTTGTGGATCAGATATGGCATGGGATGGAACCGGAAGTCCAGCGAAAGACAATGGTCGAATTATACGGACGCCGCGCCTCGTGCCGCTTCCTGACAATGACTCGGACAAACGAACGTGGCTTGCGGTGAAGCATCGCAAGCCACGTGCCGCGCTTCGCGATCGGGATCGATCGTTTCAGGTGGACAGCATATGCTCCACCAGTTCGATCCAGTGTGCGACCGGCGTGGACGTACCGCTTTGCAGATGGGCGATGCAGCCGACGTTCGCCGATACGATCACCTGCGGCTCCTGCGCCTGCAGCCGCTCGAGCTTCTGATCGCGCAGTGCGTACGAGAGCCTGGGCTGCGTCAGCGAATAAGTGCCGGCCGAGCCGCAGCATAGATGGCTGTCGGCGGGCAGGCGCACTTCCACGCCGAGCGCCGCCAGCAGATGTTCGACCTTGCCGCGCACCTGCTGACCATGCTGCAACGTGCACGGCGGATGGAACGCCACCGTATGGATCGCGCGGCGGCGCGTCACGGCGGCGAGCGCTTCTTCGAACTCCGGCAGGATCTCCGCGATGTCCCGCGTCAATTCGGTCACGCGGCGCGCTTTTTCCGCATACGCGGGATCGTTGCGCAGCAGATGCGCGTATTCCTTGACTGTCGCGCCGCAGCCGGACGCGTTCATGACGATCGCTTCGACACCTTGCTCGATATAGGGCCACCATGCGTCGATGTTGGCGCGCAGGTCGTCGAGCGCTTCGTCGGTGTAGCCCAGGTGCAGCCGGATCGCGCCACAACAGCCTGCTTCCGGCGCGATCAGCGTTTCCACTCCCAGGGCGTCGAGCACGCGCGCGGTGGCGATGTTGACGTTCGGCATCATCGACGGTTGCACGCAGCCGGCGAGCATCAGCATCTTGCGCGGATGTTGCGCGGTCGGCCATTCGAGCGGACGTTGCCGGGCGGGCACCTTGTCGCGCAGTTTTTTGGGCAGGAGCGCGCGCACATGCTGACCGAGGCGCATGGTCGGCGTGAACAGTGCGCTGTTCGGCACGAAGCTCGCGAGCAGCCGGCGCACCATCCGCTGACCGAGGGGACGCGTGACTTTTTCCTCGGTGATCTTGCGGCCGATCTCGACCAGCCTGCCGTATTGCACGCCGGACGGGCAGGTCGTTTCGCAGTTGCGGCAGGTGAGGCAGCGATCCAGGTGGACCTGAGTGCTGCGCGTGACCGCCGCGCCTTCCACCATCTGCTTGATCAGATAGATGCGCCCGCGCGGGCCATCGAGTTCGTCGCCGAGAATCTGGTAGGTCGGGCAGGTCGCCGTGCAGAAACCGCAATGCACGCAATTGCGCAGGATGGCGTCGGCCTCGTCGCCATCGGGCGTGTTGCGAATGAAGTCCGCGAGATTGGTTTGCATCGCGTGGCTCAGAAGTCGGGGTAGAGACGGCCGCGATTGAAAATGCGGGCTGGGTCGAAGGCGGTTTTCAGGCCGCGATGGATTTTCATCAGCGGCGCGGGCAGCGGCGTGAACACCCCGGCGCCGCGGTCGTAGCCGTGGCCGGTACGGAAGATGGTGGCGTGGCCGCCGGCCTGTTTGGCGCTGATACGCACGGTCTGTGCGTCGGTATCGGTGATCCACCAGCGTTGGCTGCCGCCCCATTCCATCAGTTGCGCGCCGGGCAATTGCAGCGGCTCGGTGATCGACGGCAGGGCGAGGCGCCACAGCGCGGCTTTCGGTGGGATAGCCGCGAAGAACGAGTCGGTCTGTTCACGCAGGCCGGCCCAGAAACGCTCCGCTTCGACGGCGTCGACGACTTCGCCGCCGAGCGCCGTACGCGCGGCCTTGACCGCAGCTTCCGCGCCGGCCATCCGCACGGCCAGCGTGCCATGACGCCATGCGCTCGCGGTAATCGGCAGCGGCCGGCCGCCCCATTCGTTGAGCTTGCGGACCGCATCTGTGCCGTTCATATCGAATTTGAGCGTGGTTTCGGCTTGCGGCACCGGCAGTACCTTGACCGACAACTCGAGGATCAGCCCAAGTGTGCCGAGTGAACCGGCCATCAAACGGGAGACGTCGTAACCGGCAACGTTCTTCACCACCTGGCCGCCGAAATGCAACGCCTGGCCCTGGCCGTTCATGACGACGGCGCCGAGCACGAAGTCGCGCGCGGCACCTGCTGAAGGGCGGCGTGGACCGGCAATGCCCGCCGCGATGCAGCCGCCGAAGGTGGCTTGCGGGCCGAAATGCGGCGGTTCGAAGGCGAGCATCTGATCGCGTTCGGCGAGTGCGGCCTCGATCTCCAGCAGGGGCGTGCCCGCGCGCGCCGTGATGACCAGTTCAGCCGGGTCGTAAGCGATGATGCCGCGGTAAGCGCGCGTGTCGAGGATCTCACCTTCCAGCGTCTGGCCGTACCAGTCTTTGGTGCCGCCGCCACGGATGCGCAATGTGCGCCCTTCGGCGCTGGCTGAACGCACGCGTTCAGACCAGATGGCGACGATGTCATCCTCTTCCATGGTGCCCTGCTTCGTTGTGTTTCGATCGATTGTACCGGGCGGCGGCTCGCTGGCAACCCGGAGCGGACCCGTATCGGGTAATCAGGGTGGGCGCTGGAAAGCAGTGCGGGCGCGGCACATGCGGAATGCGTCGGCGCAGGGAGTCGCGCGGAGGCTGGCAGAGGTGGGAGTCCCGGTATCTGGGCAAGCGGGACCGTGCGGCGGGCACGCGATAGACGCTGCGGGCCCGACTTGAGCCCGGCAGCGTTGAAACGGTCGAAGCCGTCTTAAAGCGGTCTTAAAGCCGTTTTAAAACCGCGGCAGGTCCGGATGCGGCAGCAAGCCGCCGCGTACGTGCATCTTGCCGTACTCGGCGCACCGGGCACGGGTGGGAATACCCTTGTCGGGATTGAGCAGGCCGGGTGCGTCAAAGGCGCGTTTGACCGCGTGGAACGTGTCGCGCTCTTCCGGTGAGAACTGCACGCACATCGAGTTGATCTTCTCGATACCCACGCCGTGTTCGCCCGTCACGGTGCCACCCAGTTCGACACAGGCTTCGAGGATGTCGCAACCGAATGCCTCGGCGCGGTGCCATTCGTCCTGATCGTTGCCGTTGAACAGGATCAGCGGATGCATGTTGCCGTCGCCCGCATGGAAGACGTTGATGCAGCGCAGGCCGTACTTCTTCTCCATCACTTCGATACGCGCCAGCAGCGGCCCGATACTGCGGCGCGGCACGGTGCCGTCCATGCAGTAGTAGTCGGGAGAAATGCGGCCCGCCGCCGGAAACGCGTTCTTGCGCCCGGACCAGAAGCGCAGCCGCTCATTTTCCGAGCGTGAAATCTGGATGCGGGTAGCGCCCTGTTCGCGCAGCACCGCGGTCATGCGCACGATTTCGTCGGCCACTTCTTCCGGCGTGCCATCCGACTCGCATAGCAGGATCGCCGCCGCGTCGAGGTCGTAGCCTGCATTGACGAATTCTTCGACGGCGCGCGTAGCCGGTTTGTCCATCATCTCCAGACCGGCCGGAATAATGCCCGCCGCAATGATGCCGGCGACCGCATCGCCGCCTTTCACGACGTCGTCGAAACTGGCCATGATGACCTGCGCCGTTTGCGGTTTCGGGATCAGCTTGACGGTGACTTCAGTGACGATCGCGAACATGCCTTCACTGCCGATCAGCACCGCGAGCAGATCGAGCCCCGGCGCATCCGGCGCGAGCGAACCGAACTCGACGATTTCGCCTTCCATCGTGACGGCGCGTACACGCAGCACGTTGTGCACGGTGAGACCGTATTTGAGGCAGTGCACGCCGCCTGAATTCTCAGAGACGTTGCCGCCGATCGTGCAGGCGATCTGCGACGACGGGTCAGGTGCGTAGTACAAGCCGTACGGCGCGGCGGCTTCCGAAATCGACAGATTGCGCACGCCCGGCTGCACCGTGGCGGTTCGGGCGTAGGAGTCCACTTCGACGATCTTGCGAAAGCGTGCGAGCGACACCACCACCCCGTGACGAATCGGCATCGCCCCGCCGGACAAACCGGTGCCCGCGCCGCGCGGCACGATCGGCACGTCGAGCCGGTGACAGATCTGCACGATGCGCTGAACCTGCGATTCCGTCTCCGGCAACGCAACCGCGAGCGGCAGACGCCGGTAGGCTGCGAGGCCGTCGCACTCGTAAGCGACGGTATCTTCTTCGCGATACAGCAGGCAGTGGGTCGGCAGCACGGCCATCAGCGCCTGTACGACTTCTCGCTGGCGCTGGGCGAGAACTTCGGCCGTCAGTTCGACGGGTGCGTTCATATGACTTGTCTCCTGATGTCGTTCACTCTGCGTGCCCGGTCCAGCCTGGTTGTGCGGCAGCAGGCGTTGCCACTGCCGCTAATGCAACGGAGCTGGGTTCGACCGGCGCCTCAAGCCGCCCAGGAAAAGATCTTGCCCGGGTTCATCAGATTGCGCGGATCGAGCGCGTGCTTGATGGAGCGCATCGTGTCGACGGCGACTTCACCATGTTCTTCGAGCAGGAAATTCATCTTGTGCAGACCGACACCATGCTCGCCGGTGCAGGTGCCGTCCATGCGCAGCGCGCGCTGCACGATGCGATGGTTCAGGCGCTCGGCTTCGGCGAGTTCTTCCGGCTTGTCCGGATCGATCAGGATCGCAACGTGGAAGTTGCCGTCGCCAACGTGGCCGACGATCGGACAAGGCAGCGGCGACGCGTTCAGATCCTGCTCGGTTTCCACCACGCATTCCGCAAGGCGCGAGATCGGCACGCAGACGTCGGTTGTGACGGCGCGACAGCCGGGCTTTAGTTGCAGCATGGCGAAGTAGGCGTTGTGGCGCGCGTTCCACAGGCGGCTGCGATCTTCCGGCCGGGTCGCCCATTCGAAGCCTTCGCCGGCATTCTGCGCGGCGATTTCCTGCACCAGTTCGGCTTGCTCTTTCACACCGGCTTCGGTGCCATGGAATTCGAAGAAGAGCGTAGGCGCTTCACGCAGCGTCAGGTTCGAATGGCGATTGATCGAGCGGATCGCCAGTGAGTCGACGAATTCGACCCGCGCGATCGGCACGCCGATCTGAATCGTTTCGATCACCGCGCGCACGGCATCGCCCATCGACGGGAAGGTGCAGACCGCGGCCGAGACCGCCTCCGGCTGCGGATACAGCCGAACGGTGATTTCGGTAATCACGCCGAGCGTGCCTTCCGAGCCGACGAACAGACGCGTGAGGTCGTAACCCGCCGACGACTTGCGCGCGCGCGTGCCGGTTTTGATCACGCGGCCGTCGGCGAGCACCACCGTCAGCCCGAGTACGTTCTCACGCATCGTGCCGTAGCGTACGGCGTTGGTGCCCGACGCGCGCGTAGCCGACATGCCGCCGATGCTCGCGTCGGCACCCGGGTCGATCGGGAAAAACAGGCCGGTGTCGCGTAGCGCTTCGTTCAACTGCTTGCGCGAGATGCCGGGTTCGACCGTGACGGTCAGGTCTTCGGCATTGATCGACAACACGCGGTTCATTTCCGACAGGTCGATGGATACGCCGCCCTGGACCGCCAGCAGATGCCCTTCGAGCGACGAACCATTGCCGTAGGGGATGATCGGTACGTCGTACTGGCCGCACAGCTTCACGATGGTTTGCACGTCTTCCGTGTTGCGCGCGAACACGACGGCGTCGGGCAGTTGCGGATCGAACGGGGATTCATCGCGGCCGTGGTGGGCGCGCACGGCTTCAGCGGTAGAGACGCGCTCGCCGAAAGCGGCTTTGAGGGCGGTCAGCAATTCGGCGGGAAACGGCCGGCGCAATGGGGCCGGCGGCACGGGATGATTCACGCATGTCTCCTGATAGTAGGGCAGAGCTGTTCTACAGCTTGTGCTTCATTTTACGCCGATCGCCCGGGGACCGGCGTCGGGCGCGGCTGCCGCTCCTATAATGGTGGCGACCTCGCGATGCGCGCAATATGGATAAACGCGGTGGCCAATGCGGTGGCTAACGCGGTGGCCTGTTTGCCGGATGCGCCGGATGGATTCGGCCGCACCGCGCCAACGCATCGTTACTGAATGTGAATGCATGGGAGACATCATGGGCAACCGCTTGAGCAGGATCGCCACCCGTACGGGCGACGACGGCACCACCGGTCTCGGCGACGGCCGCCGCGTACGCAAAGACAGCGCACGCATTGCCGCCATCGGCGACGTTGACGAGCTCAATTCGAATCTCGGCGTGTTGCTGTGCGAAACGCTGCCTGACAACGTGCGAGCGGCGCTGGTCGCAATTCAGCACGACCTGTTCGATCTTGGCGGCGAGCTTTGCATTCCCGGTCATACGATGATCACCGACAAGCAACTCGGCCAACTCGACGGCTGGCTGGCCGACTACAACGCGACCCTGCCGCCGTTGAAGGAATTCATTTTGCCCGGCGGCTCGCGCGCGGCCGCGCTTGCGCACGTGGGCCGTACGGTGTGCCGGCGCGCCGAGCGCTCGATCGTGGCCCTGGGTGAAAGCGAAGCAATCAATGAAGCACTGCGCCAGTATGTGAACCGTCTGTCCGACCTGCTGTTCGTGCTCGCGCGCGTACTCAATCGCGCGGATGGCGGCAGCGACGTGTTATGGCAGCACGATCGGTAGGGCCGGCTAGCATCGCGCTTCGGTCCCTTTAAGCCGTATGAGTGCTGTGACAATCTGTCCGGGTCAAACTTGCTTCTTAAAAATGTATTGTAGATACATCTTTAAGGAGAAGTAGTCATGACCGTTCTCACCGCCGACCAGATCGCTCGAGTCAAAGCCACCGTACCCGTGCTCGCCGTACACGGCACGACCATCACCAAACACTTCTACAAGCGCATGTTCGCGCATCATCCTGAGTTGAAGAATGTGTTCAACCAGACTCACCAGAAGAGCGGCAATCAGCCGGAAACACTCGCGAAAGCGGTGTACGCATACGCGGCCAATATCGATAACCTCGGCGCGCTGGGCCCGACTGTCTCGCGAATCGCTCATAAGCACGCGAGTCTGAATATCCGGCCGGAGCAGTATCCGATCGTGGGGCGGCACCTGCTGGGTGCGTTCGTCGATGTGCTCGGCGATGCGGTCGATCAGGAGACGCTTGGCGCGTGGGAAGTCGCATATGGGCAACTCGCGGACATTTTCATCGGCGCGGAAGCGAAGCTCTATGAAGGTGCGGCATGGAGTGGCTTCCGGCCGTTCAAGGTTGCGCGCAAGGAAGTGGAGAGCGATGAAATCACGTCGTTCTATCTGACGCCCGCCGATGGCTCACCGGCTTGCGGCTTCGAGCCTGGCCAATATCTGAGCGTGAAGCGTTTCGTGGATGAACTCGGCGTCGATCAGCCGCGGCAGTACAGCTTGTCGGACGCCTCGAACGGAAAATGGCTGCGTATTTCGGTGAAGCGCGAGGCCGGCCGTGAAGATCAGGCGCCCGGCCATGTATCGAACCTTCTGCACGATGGTGTGGAAGTGGGCGAGGTGGTGCATGTCAGCGCGCCCATGGGTGATTTCACGCTGGCGCGCGAGAAGACGACGCCCGTGGTGCTAATGAGCGGCGGTGTGGGCGTGACGCCGATGACCTCGATGCTCTCCACCTTGCTCGCCGATCACAGCGAGCGCAGCGTGACTTTCGTGCATGCCTGCCGCAATGGACGCGTGCATGCATTCCGGCAGTGGCTTAACGACACGGTTGCCGCGCATCCCAATGTTACGCGCGCAGTGTTCTACGAAGCCGTTGAAACGGGGGATCGCGCGGGTGTCGACTACGACTTCGAAGGCCGCCTCGACCTCACGAAAATTACCGGCAAGGTGATGATTCCCGATGCGGATTACTACATCTGCGGCCCGGTGCCGTTCATGCGCGCGCAATACGAGGCGTTGACCGCGCTCGGTGTGGATGCAACCCGGATTCACACTGAAGTGTTCGGTTCAGGCGCGGTGCAGTGAAGCGAGGGCGCATGGCGAGCGATGTGGGAAAGCCCGCGTAGGGCGCGCCATGCGCCTTATCCAATCGCCAGTGTGACCGGCTTGCCGATCCGGCTCATCATTTCGACCAGTGTGTCGATGGTGAACTTGGCGCTCTTCTTGTTGACCACGTCCGACACGCGCGGTCGCGACACCATCAGAATCTCAGCGGCCTCGGCCTGCTTCAGATGATGCTGTTCGATCCAGCTGGACAGTTCGGTCATCAACTGTTCCTTGAGCAGACGCGTGTCGTTAATCTGTTTCTGCGAAGCGGCGTGCAAGCGCTTCGCTTCTGCGGCGGAGAAGCCGAGTTCGAGAAACAGGTTTGCACCGGGTTTTGTTACGTGACGGATTTTTGTGTCGATCGTCATTTGTTAAGGTTTCCTATCATTGATGATGGCGCGATACCGCATCTCGGCAATCTTTCTATCCAGCGGCGGAAGTTTCTGAGTTTTCTTCTGGAAGCAATGCAGAACGTACAGCGCTTCCACAAATTTCGTGACGTACATCACGCGATAAATGCCATCAGCTTCTCTGATGCGAATCTCGCGTGTTCCAGCGCCGATCGAATCAAATGGCTTCCAATCGTCGGGGTCAAGGCCAGCCTGAATCTTGCCCAACTGAAAACCGGCCCGGCGACGTGGTTCTTCAGGAAAGATGAGTAAATCGTGATAGCTGGAGCCCATCCAGCGAATTTCTTTCTCCTGCTCCATAAGCACCTTTCATGTACAAAATTTTATACGCAACATTCAGCCCTGTCAAGTCGTATCCGACCTGGCAACGAGTTGTTACGGTACATAGGCGGGGCTTGAAGCACCATTCATCCGTTCGGCCAATAAAAAAACCCGGCTTGTCGAGCCGGGTTTTCGATGCAACCACTACAGCAATCGCGCCGATGCGCAACGTGCGCAACGTGCGTGAAGCGGCGTTTAATTACCGCTGCCGCGCGCCACGCGCCGTTGCTTGACCGCTTCGGCGAGACCTTCCAGCACGGCAACGCTTTCGTCCCAGCCGATACAGGCATCGGTGATGCTCTGACCGTACGTGAGCGTGCAGCCTTCCTGCAGATCCTGGCGCCCGGCGATCAGATGCGATTCCACCATCACGCCGACAATCCGTTCGTCACCCGAAGCAATCTGGCGGCCAATGTCCGCGCACACCGGAATCTGGTTCTCGTGCTTCTTCGAGCTATTCGCGTGGCTCGCGTCGATCATCAGACGCGCCGCGAGACCCGCTTTGCCGATGTCGGCACATGCGGCGTTGACGCTATCCGCATCGTAGTTCGGCGTTTTACCGCCGCGCAGGATGATGTGGCAGTCCTCATTGCCGGCGGTCGAGACGATCGCCGAGTGGCCGCCCTTGGTGACGGACAGGAAATGGTGCGGCTGCGACGCGGCCTTGATCGCGTCGACGGCGATCTTGACGTTGCCGTCCGTGCCGTTCTTGAAGCCGACCGGGCACGACAGGCCCGAAGCCAGTTCGCGGTGCACTTGCGATTCGGTCGTACGCGCGCCGATTGCACCCCACGAGATCAGATCGGCGATGTACTGCGGGCTGATCATGTCGAGGTATTCGGTGCCGGCCGGCAGCCCGAGTTCGTTGATACGCAGCAGCAACTCGCGCGCGGTGCGCAGGCCGTCGTTGATCTTGAAGCTGTTGTCCATGTGCGGGTCGTTGATGAGACCCTTCCAGCCCACCGTCGTACGCGGCTTTTCGAAGTACACCCGCATCACGATTTCGAGTTCGCCGGCGAAGCGCTTGCGCTGTTCGACGAGACGCCCGGCGTATTCCATTGCCGCCTTCGTATCGTGAATCGAGCACGGCCCGATGATGACGATCAACCGGTCTTCCATGCCGTGCAGGATGCGATGCATCGCGTTGCGCGAGTTGTAGATCACGTCGGACACCGTTTCGTCGCAGGCGAATTCACGGATCAGGTGAGCGGGCGGCGTAAGTTCTTTCAATTCGCGGATGCGGACATCGTCGGTGTTGTGCGGGGGCATGTTTGTTCTCCTGAATCGGGTCGTAGCGTGTTCGCGCGGGCAACAAGGGCTGCGATCAGACTGCGATCAGGCAGCGATGCCAGGGCGAACAACAATCAAAAAGATTTCAACGGCAAAAGTTTCAAAGACGTGGGGCGAAAAAAAAACCGCCAGGCTAGCTGGCGGTTTTCGTGAATTCTGAGTGTCTTGCGTGCACTAACACCCCTCTCGATCCGCCAGCGGTCTGAGATACCAAAAAAAGTAAAAGTAAAACTTGGCGGACATGGCGAAATAGGTCGCTGGTCAAAAAGGGTGAGTGACTTTATAACCCGGGTAAGCTGGGCTGGCAAGCTGCAAGGTGTAAAAATGCGGTAAATCCGCATACTTCGTGAATATCATGCACGAAGTATGCGTCCACATCAAAATCAGGCCGTGCCGCCAACCGTCATCCGGTCGATACGCAGCGTCGGCTGACCGACGCCGACCGGCACGCTCTGGCCTTCCTTGCCGCATACGCCGACACCCGAATCGAGCTTCATGTCGTTGCCGATCATGCTGACGAACTTGAGCGATTCCGGCCCACTGCCGATCAGCGTCGCGCCCTTGACCGGGTAGGTGACCTTGCCGTTTTCGATCATGTACGCCTCGGAGGCCGAGAACACGAACTTGCCGTTTGTAATGTCGACCTGGCCGCCGCCGAAGTTCACCGCGTACAAACCGTTCTTCACGGACGCGATGATTTCCTGCGGGTCCTTGTCGCCATTGAGCATGTACGTGTTGGTCATGCGCGGCATCGGCAGCGCGGCGTACGATTCGCGACGCGCGTTGCCGGTGACCGGCATCTTCATCAGGCGCGCGTTCAGCGTGTCCTGGATGTAACCCTTCAGGATGCCGTCTTCGATCAGCGTCGTGCACTGGGTCGGATTGCCTTCGTCGTCGATGTTCAGCGAGCCGCGGCGGTTCGGCAGCGTGCCGTCGTCGACCACCGTCACGCCCTTCGCCGCGACCTGCTCGCCGATCCGACCCGCGAACGCCGACGAGCCCTTGCGGTTGAAGTCGCCTTCGAGGCCGTGGCCGATTGCTTCGTGCAGCAGCACGCCGGGCCAGCCCGGGCCGAGCACGACGGTCATGGCGCCGGCCGGAGCCGGACGGGCGTCGAGATTGACGAGCGCTGCATGCACGGCGTCGTCGACATAGCGCGACAGCACTTCGTCGGTGAAGTAGCCATAGTCGAAGCGGCCGCCGCCGCCGCCGCTGCCGATTTCGCGGCGGCCGTTCTGCTCGGCGATCACAGTGACCGACACGCGCACGAGCGGACGGATATCGGCCGCGAAGCCGCCGTCGCTGCGTGCGACCAGCACCACGTCGTATTCGCCGGCGAGGCCTGCCATCACTTGCTGGATGCGCGGATCGCGGCCGCGCGCCATCTTTTCGATGCGCTCGAGCAGCTTGACCTTGGCGGTCGCGTCGAGCGAATGCAGCGGATCGGACGGCAGGTACAGATCGCGCCCGGCAATGCCGGTCAGCGACGAGGCCGCCTTGATCTTCTGCTTGCCGCCGCCCGCCTTGGCAATCGAACGGGTGGCGAGCGCCGCCTGACGGATCGCTTCGGGCGACAGATCGTCCGAATACGCGAAAGCCGTGCGATCGCCCGACACGGCGCGCACGCCGACACCCTGGTCGATGCTGAAGCTGCCCGACTTCACGATGCCTTCTTCGAGACTCCACGCTTCGCTGCGCGTGTACTGGAAGTACAGGTCGGCGTAGTCGATCTTGTGCGTGAAGATTTCGGCGAGCGTGCGGGTGAGCAGGGACTCGTCGAGACCGTAGGGCGTCAGGAGAATATCCTTGGCGGTGGCGAGATTACGGATACCGGGTTCGATGATGTTCATGCGAAGTATGTTCTGCTCGATACGAAGGATTCGGTTAGCGCTGCTATCACTGGGATATGGGTGACAAGCGCCGCACTTTCAATGTCAGGTAATACGTCAGCAGCTCAGCACGCGGTGACGCCAGGCGGGCAGGCTCTGCCGCACTTCGTCGATGCGCGCACGCTCGAGATTGCCGGCCACCACGCCGGCGCCTTCGTCGCGCACCGCGACGAGTTCGCCCCACGGGTCGATCAGCATGCTGTGGCCCCATGTCCGGCGGCCGTTCTCATGTTTGCCGCCTTGCGCGGCGGCCAGCACATAGCACTGGTTCTCGACCGCCCGGGCCCGCAGCAGCATCTCCCAGTGTGCGCGGCCGGTGGTGTAAGTGAACGCCGACGGCACCACGATCAGCGCGCAGTCGCCCATGCGCCGGTACAGCTCAGGAAAGCGCAAATCGTAGCAGACCGACAGGCCGACCCGGCCGAACGGCGCTTCGAAGGTGCGGACTTCGCCGCCGGGGCAGATGGTGCGCGCCTCGTCGAACGATTCCTCGCCCTTTTCGAAGTTGAACAGATGGATCTTGTCGTAGCGCGCCGCCTCGTTGCCTTGCGGGTCGAACACCAGCGTGGTGTTGAGCACGCGTGCGGGTTCCTGCGACATCAACGGCAAGGTGCCGCCGATCACCCACACTTTGTGCCGGCGCGCGGCATCGGTGAGAAAACGCTGGATCGGGCCGTCCTGATAGGGCTCGCGTACGCCGAGCTTGTCCGTGTCCTTGAAACCCATGAAGCAGAAGTACTCGGGCAGCAGGACGAGTTGCGCGCCGTCGGCGGCGGCTTCGGCGATCAGGCGTTCCGCTTCGGCCAGATTGCGCTCGCGGTCCGGCGTGCTCACCATTTGCAGCGCGGCAACGCGGAAGGCGCTCCCGGAGGAGCCGCTGGACGCCGCAGGCGAGGCGGTGGACGAAGCAGCGGACGAAGATGAAGAGACGTGTGTTTCGCTCATGAGCGTTTCGAAGAACTCCCGGCAAGGCGGCGGCGCGAACTGCTGGCGCCGCATACGTCGTTCAAGACTGGCTGGGGCCTGTGGCGCGGCACTCTTCTGATCAAACGAGGGTTCGAGTTCAGTGTGCGCCCACGGTCGAAGCCGGAACGTCCATCTTACCGCGATCGCTCTTCACCCGCTCGACGTGCGGTTTCGACCACGAACCGGTGATCGCGTACTCGCGCGCAAACGCCGTGGAGACCGATTTGCTGAACGCCAGATCGGCCACTAGCGCGCCTAACCCGAGGAGCGGATTGATCACGGTCGCGGCGATCACGGCAGCGCCAGCGCTGACAGTCGGCACGATCTGCACGTGCAGATCCTGGGTTTCCTGCGCCAGATCCACCGAGCCCTTCATCTCGGCGCGGGCCGGCGCTGTCACCATTTCGAAATTCTCGGTGCGGCCAATACCGTTGTGGATCTCGCCCGTGCCGGTGACGTGTTCGAACGGCAACCCTTCGCCGATCACGTCGCGGAAATTGAGCGTGGCGAAGCGCTCCAGGCTTTGCAGGCTGAGCACGCCCAGCAATTTCGCGACGCCCGGGTCGACCTTGAGAATCTGCCCATGGCGCAGGTCGACGGCCAGATTGCCATTGAGGGTCGGGTAGTCGATCTTGGTTGGGCCGCCGCGCCACACCACCTTGCCCGACAGCGAGCCATTGCCGGACTTGAGCGTGTGCGGCTGGCCGAAGCGCTCCAGCAGGGCGCCGGCATCCTTGATGTCGAGTTTGAAATCGAACACGGTACGGCGCGGCGTGGCCTCGTCAGCGGTATTGCCGAGGCCTGTCGAGGTGCGCCAGTTCGCCGTGGCGCTCAGCGTGGCGGCTGGGTTGGTGATGTCGAGCTTGTCGAGTTGCCAGACCGGCACGCCGTCTTCCTCGAAGTTGTGCGCGTCGACTTCGAGCCGGCCAATGTTGCGATTGCGTACGATCAATTCGTTGACCACCAGATCGATCGACGGCATGTTCTGCGCCGGCGCCGACATGGCCTGGCCAAGCAAATCCTGGTCTGTGACGGACGGAATCACCACCCGGGCAAAGCGCGCCTGCAGCGTGCCGGGCGACGCCTTGTTGGCGCCCGGCAGCCAGGAAACGTGGCCCGACACCTGGTTCGACGCGATGTTGGCCTGCCATTTGCCGTCCGCATGCGACGCCCCGACGATCACGCTATCCCAATGCCGCTTGAGCAGCGTCAGCGTGCCGATATGCAGCGCGAAGCGGTTCGGCAGGAACTGGGCGAGGGCCGGATTCGGTGCAGCGGGCGCTGCCGCGGCGCTGGGCGACGGAGTGGGCGCATCTTTGTTGCGCATTTGCGTGAGGAGCGCGCGCCAGGCATCGGCGTCGAAGGCTTCGACGTCGACGGTGGCGATCACGCCATCGGAGGGCAGGTCGGCGGGCTTGTTGACGCCGATCGCACCGCGTACGACCGTGGGTGGTGTCTTCGGCCCGGCTTTGGGCTCATAGCGCAGCAGATAGGTGGCGACGATCGGGCCGAAGGTGAGGTCGGCGCGTTCCAGCCCGGCTTCGCTCGTATCGGTGGATGGTTTGACCGCGAAGCGCAGCGGCATCGGCGTGCCGACCGGTTTGTCGAACGGCGCGGGGAAGTCGAGCGCAAGGCCGGTCAGATCGGAGTTCGCCGTGACCTCCGGCAAGCGCCCCCTGGCGCCGCGCACGTTGAGCGCGTAGGGCGCGCTGCCGCTCATGCGCGTCAGCACTTCGGCGGCCGGGCCGTGCAGATTCAGACCGCGCGCGGCATCCACGGCGATATGGCCGCCGAGCGCGAGCGAATACGTGCCGTCCTGCTTCAGGCCGCCGTCCGCGTGCACGTCGCCGCCGAGGAACTGGCCCGAGAGCCGGTCGAGCTGCGCCGTATGTTCGGTAAAACGCACCTTGCCGTTCAGTTGCGACAACGGCGGCACGTTGTCGACCGTCAGGCGGTTGTTCTGGAAGCCCACTGCGCCTTCCACGCCGATATGCGGCTTCGGCGTGCGTGGCACGGTTAGTTTGAGCGCCAGCGCGGCGGGCCCTTCGGCGCGCACTTTTTCGGTCGCATGTTTGGACATGATGCCGAGCGAGCTTTCGTTGACGTAGTCGAGCATGTCGGCAAGCGGCCCACGGCCGTTGCCCGTGATGACGAGATCCGACGCCTTGGTGCCGAGATCGTCGATCTTGCCATTCACCTTGTTCAAGGCGACCTGCTTGTAATGGGCGCGGTCGATGTCGAAGCGCAGCAGGTTCTGCTTGAGTTCGAACACGCCGTCAATACCGTCCAGCGGCGGCCACACGTTCGGTGTGCCGTTCTTCATCTTGCGCGGCGGGTACGGCGAAGGGTCGAACTTGCCGCTCTTGAACGGCGCGACGATATGGAAGATCCCGGCTTCCGGCGCGCGCGAGTAGGGGAATTTGGTCAGATCGCCGTGGATTTCGATTGTCGCACCGCGCGATATGCCGGATTGCAGCCCATGGCCCAGGTAAATGCGCAGCTTTTCGCTGATGCTGGTCGGCAGATAGCGGACGATGCGGGTGACCTGCGCGCGCTGGAAGTCGGCCTTCAGGTCGAGCGAGCCGCGGCCGTGGCCCGGGTTGCTGTAATTGGCGGTGGCCGTGGCGTCCGCGTCCGCGTTCGACACGCCGAAGTCGGCCAGTTTGACAGTGAAGGCCGGGTGATTCTCGCCCGGCGCCTTCGGCGTGATGGTCCAGTCCGCCCGGCCATGCAGGCGGTCGAATTTCAGGCGCGGGTCGTCGAACACGCCCGGCAACGTAATCGCGACCTTGGAGGTGTCGAGCGTCGCGGTGCCGTGTTTTTCGTCGGCGTCGACGCTGCCCCACAGGTTTTCGATGCCGGGAATGCCGGCGCGCGGGTGATTCAGCGCGGTAAGCCCCGGCGGCGGCTCCTGCGCGGCGAAGCTGATGCCTTGCAGGTCGCCCTTGAAGCGATAGCGCTCGATCGGCTCGGTGCCGCTTGGCCGGTGGTCGCTGCCTGCTTCGCCCGACTCAGGTTTGCCGCGTTCGACTTCGATCACATAGTTCGCCACCATGCCGCGGGGATTGAAGCGCACCAGATTGTTCAGCAGCGGGCGCGGCAACGGCAGCGCGCGGCTGAATTCCGCGAGGATGCCCAGGTCGACGCGGTCACCGCTGAAGCTGACGAGTTGCCCATGCTGCAGCGACGCGGTCCGGAAGCGGCCGTTCAACGTGGAGAGCGCGAGGGTGCGGGTCAGCGGCGTGCCGTCGTCGAGCGGCGGCTGGCCGAGCTCGGCGTGCAGGTTATTGAGCTGCAGCGTGTAGTCGCCCTGGTTGACCGTGACGCGCCACGAGAAGTTGGCGATCGGCACGTCCAGCTTCGGCTGGGTCGGGCGGACCCGCATCGAGACATTCGTGCCGGCCAGCTGCCCGCTCGCCGAGGTCATGCGGCCATCGGCGAAATCGCCCCAGATCGCATTGTCGATGCGGCCGGCGAAGGTCTCGATCGGGAAATTGATGTAACGCGCAAGAGTCGGCAGATCGACCGGGCCGGTCGACATGTAGACCTGGCCGGCCCAGTTGACCGGCTTGCCGATCGCCGAGAGGCGGGCGTGTTTGAAATGGGTGCGGAAGTCGATCGGCCCGTGCAGCACCTGACCGTCGGCGGGCGCCTGCAACGCAAGCCGGTGGTCGTAGCCGTCGTTGAGAATCGCGATCCTGATGTCGCGCAGGGCGAGTTCCGGCGCGTCGTGTTCGGCATCGCGCCAGCGCAGCACCCCGCCGCGCACCACGATCGCCTGTTGGCGCAAGAGCCACGTGGACAAGGTGTCGTTGCCGCTGTGCCGGGTCGGCACCGGCACGCCCGCCACCGAGAT
Source organism: Paraburkholderia agricolaris (assembly GCF_009455635.1). Classification (NCBI taxonomy): domain Bacteria; kingdom Pseudomonadati; phylum Pseudomonadota; class Betaproteobacteria; order Burkholderiales; family Burkholderiaceae; genus Paraburkholderia; species Paraburkholderia agricolaris. The sequence goes on along the minus strand of NZ_QPER01000001.1, from coordinate 4,079,639 downwards.
CACGCCGTCGCCATTGCGCGACACCAGCACGTCGGGCTGATCGACGATCAGGCTGGAAAGCGCGGGATGGAATTGCCAGAGCGACTTCCATGAAAGCGTGGCGGTGGCGTGCGGAATGGTCAGCGCCGCTCTGCCGTCGGGGTCGCGGATGACGATGTCGGCGACGTCGAGGCCGGGCTGAAAACCGCTCCAGTGCGGCGCCAGCTTGCCGATGGTGAACTGCGCGTGCAGCTTTTCGGAAACCGTGGCTTCGATGCGCGGCCGGAACGAATCGACGCGCGGCAGCAGTACGTAACGCAGGCCGAGAAAGAGACTCGTTGCGATGAAGTACAGAACGAGTGCCAGCGCCAGGACCACGCGAAGGGTCCGACGCAGCACGATGTGGTCGCTTCCGCTCACAGGCCGGACCTGCCCAGTTTCGTGCGGGTCGGCGGATTCGTTTCGCTCGGACATGCTGCAGCGGGTGGGCGTATGGTAGTTTTGCGAATTAACGACGAAATGTAACACACGGGAAAGCGTCGGCGGACCTCCGGCAAACCCTTTCTGCATGCCGTCTCGCGACCTGCGCGAGGTTGCCTGGCTCCACCTGGACCCGTGTGCTACAGCGAACTGAACCACGCTGTTAAAGCAACGAGCGAGCCAGACCCTAGATGACTGACGCCACACTCCTGAGTTCCAGCTATTCACATTACGCGGCGCGTGCCGCGGCGGCCCGCCCGCAAATCGTGGCACAGGTGGCGGCGCTCGCGTCCGCGCCCCTCACGCGCGAGCGGATCGACGCGCGCTTCGACGCGCTGTGCGCCGAGGGCGCCGGCGCCGGCGCGGGCGGTGGCCCGTTGAGCGAGGATGCACTCAAACGAGCCTTGCGCCGGCTGCGCACCGAAGTATTTTGCGCCGTGATGGAGCGCGACCTGGCGGGCGAGGCGGATGTCGCCGAAGTCACCGGCGCGATGACCGATCTGGCGGAGACGACGATCCAGCGCGCCTTGGCGGTTGTGTCCGCCGAGCTCGAAGCGCTTTACGGCGAACCGCGTGGACCGCAGGGCGAGCGGCTCGCGCTCGGCGTGGTCGGAATGGGCAAGCTGGGCGGGCGTGAGCTGAATGTGTCGTCGGATATCGACCTGATCTTCGTCTATGAAGAGGACGGCGAGACCGCCGGCGGTCAGCGTTCGCCGATCGCGACGCAGGACTTTTTTACACGGCTCGGTAAGCGCCTGATCGGCGCATTGGCTGAGGTGACTGCCGACGGCTACGTGTTCCGGGTCGATATGCGCTTGCGGCCGAACGGCGATTCGGGGCCGCTCGTGTGCAGCCTCGGCATGCTCGAAGAATATTTTTACGTGCAGGGCCGCGAGTGGGAGCGCTATGCGTGGATCAAGGGCCGGCTCGTGTCCGAAGGCGCGAGCGAGGCGGCAGTGCGGCTGCAGAAGCAACTCGACGCGATCGTCACGCCGTTTGTCTATCGACGTTATCTCGACTTCGGTGTAATCAGCGCGATTCGGGCTCTGCATTTGCAGATTCGCCAGGAAGCGCAGCGGCGCGCCTCGATGCGGCCCGACAAGGCCGACGACATCAAGCTGGGCCGCGGTGGCATCCGCGAAATCGAATTCAGCGCGCAGGTATTTCAGCTGATCCGCGGCGGCCAGGATGCCGGCTTCCGGGTGCGTCCGACGCTCGCGGTCTTGCGGCACGCGGCGACCCATGGGCTGATCGATACCTCGGTTTGCGTGAAACTGTCACAGGCGTACCGCTTCCTGCGCGAACTCGAGCATCGCCTGCAATACCGCAACGACGCGCAAACCCATGCGATGCCGGTCGATCCCGAGGAACGCGTGGCGCTCGCGCACGCCATGGGCTGCGACGATTATGCTGCGCTGATGCTCAAGCTCGACGCGCACCGCGAGTTCGTCGAGCAGCAGTTCGACCAGATTTTTGCCGACAAGGTGAGCGGCCGCGACGGTTGCGGCGCACGGGAAGACGGCGCGGCGACCTGGATCTGGAGCAGCGCGCTCGCCGACGACAGCGCCGACGAAGCGCTGCGCGCGCGTCTGATTGAACTGGGCGTGCCCGAGCCGGGCGAACTGCTGGCGCGTTTGCGCGCGGTGTGGCAGTCGTCGCGTTACGCGGGGCTCGCCGAACGTAGCCGGCAGCGCTTCGACATCGTCGCGCAGCGTGCGCTGGAAGCCGCGCGGACGTTGGAGCCGCCCGAACGGCGCGGCGATACGGTGGCGCGCCTGTTCGACCTGCTCGAAGCCGTGAGCCGGCGCGGTGCGTACCTTGCGCTGCTAACGGAATATCCGCAGGCGCTGCATCGGGTGCTGTCGGTGCTGGGTGGCTCGCGCTGGGCCGCGGGCTATCTGATTCGCCACCCGCAATTGCTCGACGAACTTCTCGACGACGAGGCAATGGACAGTCCGTTCGACTGGCCCGAATTCAAGCGCACGCTGCGTTTGCGTCTGGCCGCGGCGGACGGTGTCGAGCAACAGATGGATCTGCTGCGCCACGCGCACCAGGCCGAGGTGTTCCGCATCCTGTTGATCGATCTGGCCGGCCGGCTGAGCGTCGAACATGTGAGCGACCGTTTGTCCGAACTCGCCGACGCGGTGCTCGACGTCACGCTCGAAGCCGTCTGGAAGCAGTTGGCCAAACGCCATCGCGAGGTGCCGAAGTTCGCGGTGATTGCCTACGGCAAGCTGGGCGGCAAGGAATTGGGTTACGCGTCGGACCTCGACGTCATCTTCCTATACGACGATCCGGACGATGCCGCCGCCGACGTCTACGCCACCTACACTCGCCGCCTCATCACCTGGCTGACGACGGCCACCGGCGCGGGTACTTTGTTCGACGTCGACTTGCGATTGCGGCCGAACGGCGAGTCGGGTCTGCTCGTCACCGACCTGGATGCGTTCCGCCGGTATCAACTGCGCGAAGGCGATGCCGCCAATACCGCATGGGTGTGGGAGCATCAGGCTCTGACCCGCGCGCGCTACTGCGCGGGCGACGCCGAAATTGGCGCGAAGTTCGAGCTGATCCGCGAACAGGTGCTGACCACGCCGCGCGAAGCTGCACCGCTTGCGAAGGAAATCGTCGAAATGCGCGAGCGCGTCGAGGCGGGACACCCGAACCAGACGGCGCTGTTCGACCTGAAGCACGATCGTGGCGGCATGGTCGATATCGAATTCACCGTGCAGTACTGGGTGCTGCTGCACGCGGCGAGCGATCCGGAACTGATCCGCAATACCGGCAACATTGCGTTGCTGCGCGAAGTGTCGCGCTTTGGCTTGATGAGCGAGGCGGAAGCGGAGACGGTCGGCGCGGCTTACCGGACCTACCGGAAGTTGCAGCACAAGCTGCGGCTCGATGGGATGGAGAAGGCTCGGGTCGATCCGGCCTTGGTGGTGACTGAGCGTGAGGCGGTGCTGGGGCTTTGGAAGCGGGTGTTTGGCTGAGGACTGGAAGTCTGCGCCTGAATGGCTGAATGACTGACGCGAAGGCAAGCGGCGCTGCCTTCGCGCATTTTCAGACTAACGGTCGCAGCGGCTTCCCACTGGCTCCCGACCGGCCTCCGACCGATGGGACGGCTAGGCCGCCAGCATTTCCTTGGCGTGTTTCCGCGTCGTCGCGGTGATCTCCAGTCCGCCGAGCATCCGCGCGACTTCTTCGACGCGGCTCGCGCGGTCTAGCGACGTCACGCTGCTGACCGTGCCGCCCTTGCCGTTGCCCGACTTCGCCACCTGGAAATGATGGTCGCCACGCGCGGCGACCTGCGGCAAATGGGTGACACACAGCACCTGACGCGCCTGTCCCAGTTGATGCAGCAGCCGTCCAACTACTTCGGCGACGCCGCCGCCGATGCCGGTATCCACCTCGTCGAAGATCAGAGTCGGTGTCGGACTCGCGGCGCTCGCGATCACCGCCAATGCGAGGCTGATCCGCGCCAGTTCGCCGCCTGAGGCAACTTTCGCGAGCGGCCGCAGCGGTACGCCGGCGTGACCGGCGACGCGGAATTCGACCTGCTCGAGCCCATGTGCGCCGCCTTCCGGCAGTTGCACCAGCGCCACTTCGAAGCTGCCGCCTTTCATCGACAGTTCCTGCATGCCGGTGGTCACGGCGGCGCCCAGGGCCTTGCCGGCCTTGGCGCGCGCCTTTGACAGTTTTTTCGCTTCGGTGAGGAAGGCTTCTTTTGCCTTGGCTTCGGCCGCATGCAGGCTGTCGAGATCGGCTGCCGCGTCGAGCGCGGCGAGTTGCGCTCGACGCGCTTCATGCTCTTGCGGCAGCGTCTCGGGTTGCAGGCGGAATTTGCGCGCGGCCGAGTGCAGCGCGTCCAGACGCTTTTCGACCTGGGCGAGCCGGTCCGGATCCAGTTCGAGCTTTTGCGCGTAGTGGCTGAGCGAATAGGCCGCTTCCTGTAACTGGATCTCGGCCGGCTCCAGCGCCGCCAGCACGTCGTTCAGCGCCGGGTCGATCTCGGCCAGATCGCGCACCTTCGACACGATCGAGGCGAGATGCGTGATCATCGCCTCGTCCGATTCAGACAACGCGCCGAGCGCGCCTTGAACGCCGTCGATCAGATTGGCTGAATGCGACAGTCGCCGGTGTTCGGTGTTGACCTCTTCCCATTCGCCCGATTGCGGCGAAAGTTTGTCCAGTTCGGTGAGTTGCCAGGCGAGCCGCTCGCGCTCCAGTTGCAGCTCGCGGTCGCGCGTTTGTGCGTGTTCGACGGCCTGAACCTTTTCGCGCCATGCCCGCCATGCCCGCGTGACGGTTGCCGCGGTTTCCGTGAGGCCTGCGTGGGTGTCGAACAGTTCGCGTTGCGCGTCGGGGCGCATCAGCAACTGGTGGGCATGCTGGCCATGAATATCCACCAGCATCTCGCCGACTTCGCGCAACTGCGTGAGCGTTGCCGCCGTACCGTTGATGAACGCGCGCGAGCGGCCGTTTGTATCCATCACGCGACGCAGCATCACGGTGCCGTGATGATCGTCGTCGACAGGCGCGCCGAGCGCCTGCTCGTCGAGCCATTGCTCGACTTGCGCATGCGTGTCAAATTCCGCAGTGATGTCGGCGCGGCTTTCGCCGGTGCGCACCACGCTTGCGTCGGCGCGGGCACCGAGCGCAAGGGCCAGCGCGTCGATCAGGATCGACTTGCCGGCGCCTGTTTCGCCCGAAAAAACGGTAAAGCCGCTGTCGAATTCGAGGTCGAGCGCGGCGACGATGACGAAGTCGCGTATCGAGAGGTGGCGAAGCATGGAGGTCGTCTGGTGAGCTTGATATTCAGGGTTCGGCAGCGGTGTCGTTCGCGTTCCAAGGGGCCGGCGGCCCGGCGTTCCGGCGTTCCGGCCGCTCAGGGTTTGGTATCTTCTTCGTGGGACGGATATTCGTTCCAGTGCAGCTTTTTGCGCAGCGTGGCGTAGTGGCTGTAGCCGACCGGGTGCAGAATCGGCACGGTATGACGCGAGCGGCGCACTTCGATCGTGTCACCCAATTCCAGCGAAGTGAACGACTGCATGTCGAAGTTGACGTTGACTTCGCGGCCTGAAACGATCTGGATGCTCACCTTCGAGTCGTCCGGCAGCACGATTGGCCGGTTCGACAGCGCATGCGGCGCGATCGGCACGAGCACGATGCCTTGTAATTGCGGGTGCAGGATCGGCCCCTGCGACGACAGCGCATAGGCGGTCGAGCCCGTAGGCGTGGCGACGATCAGCCCATCCGAGCGCTGGTTGTACATGAAGCGGCCATCCACCGAGACATGCAGTTCCGCCATCCCGGAGAAACCGCTGCGGTTGACCACCACGTCGTTGAAGGCCAGTGCGTGGTAAATCGGCGTGCCGTCGCGCATGATGCGCGCTTCGAGCAGCGTGCGCTCTTCGCGCTCGAAGTTGCCCGCGAGCATTTGCGGCACGATCTCGCGCATGTCGGAGATCGGAATGTCGGTAATGAAGCCGAGCCGCCCGTGGTTGATGCCGATCAGCGGCGTGCGGTAGGGCGCAAGCTGGCGGCCAATGCCCAGCATCGTGCCGTCGCCGCCGAGGATCACGGCTACGTCGGCGCGCGCGCCGATCTCGGCGGGACGCAGCGCCGGGTAGTCGGCGACGCCGATTTCGGCGGCGGTGTCGGCTTCGAATACGACCTCGAAGCCGCGCTTCGCGATGCACGAGGCGAGCGCGGTCAGCGGTTCGCCGATACCTGGCGTATTGTTGCGCCCGACGAGCGCGACGGTCTTGAACTGGCTGGTCACTTGCATGCCGGCATTACACCATAGGTAGGGCCTGAAAAGAACCGCAGACAGACCCGGTAGCGGGCCTGCGCAAGCGGGCTGCCGGCGCATTGAGCGATTATCGTTAGAATGGTGAAGTCTTGATGGCATGCGCGCCGGTTATAGTCCGGCGGCGCGCCGCCAGCGGACTTGCCGGACCGGTGGCTGGCGAGACGCAGGATTCGAATCCCGGCGAGGCGCCGACCATGTTGGACCCAGCGCCAGTCAACGCGCCACATGCAATACCAGGCGCCGCCCCGCCGGCCGGCGGCGCGATAGTCAGGGGTGGGCGCCGTTAGCGCTCGCTGTAGTCGCGTCATTGAGCTAAAATTTTCCCTCATGCTAGATCCCCGCGCACAAACCCTCCTCAAAACGCTGATCGAGCGCTACATCGCCGAAGGTCAGCCGGTCGGCTCGCGCACGCTGTCACGTTATTCCGGCCTCGAACTGAGTCCGGCGACGATCCGCAACGTGATGTCCGATCTCGAGGACCTGGGGCTCGTGATCAGTCCGCATACGTCTGCGGGCCGCATTCCTACACCGCGTGGCTACCGGCTGTTCGTCGATACCATGCTGACCCTGGAATCCGCCGCGGACGAAGAAGCGGTGATGCGCATCGTCAAAACCACGCTGCAAGCGGGCGAACCGCAGAAAATCGTCGCCGCGGCGGCCAGCGTGCTGTCCAATCTGTCGCAGTTCGCCGGTGTAGTGCTTACGCCGCGCCGCAGCCACGTGTTCAAGCAGATCGAGTTCATGCGCCTGTCGGACAAGCGCATTCTCCTGATCATCGTGACGCCCGAGGGCGACGTGCAGAACCGCATCATGGCGACCCAGCGTGACTTCTCGCCGTCGCAACTGGTGGAAGCGTCCAATTACATCAACGCGCACTTCGCCGGCCTCTCGTTCGACGACGTGCGCCGCCGTCTGCGCGAAGAAATCGACGAATTGCGTGGTGACATGACTACGCTGATGCACGCGGCGGTCACGGCCAGCACGGATGAAACCGACACCGGCGAGACCGTGCTGATTTCCGGCGAGCGTAATCTGCTCGAAGTGGCCGACCTTTCGTCGGACATGGCGCGCCTGCGCAAGCTGTTCGATGTGTTCGATCAAAAAACCAGTCTCCTTCAGTTGCTCGACGTGTCGAGTCACGCCGCGGGCGTGCAGATTTTCATCGGAGGCGAATCGAATCTGGTGCCGATCGAGGAAATGAGCGTGGTGACCGCGCCTTACGAGGTGAACGGCAAGATCGTCGGCACACTCGGCGTGATCGGGCCGACCCGCATGGCCTATAACCGCGTGATTCCGATTGTCGACATCACCGCGCGGCTGCTTTCCCTCACGCTCAGCCAGCAGTAATCCGCGCCGGTTTCCGGTCACTGTCCACTGCGGCATCTCATGCTGCAAATGATGCGCGACGGCGCGCGGCTTGCCAATTGGCCGAATGGCCAGGGGTCCCTGGCGGACCTTGCAGTGGACCGCGCCGCTATAATGAATTCCACCTGAACCGACTCTCCGCCCCAAGCGGTTATCCCTGCTGCCTATGCGCTTCGACCTCGAGCGGCCCTCACAGAACGCCACGTCACACCGTGTCGCCGTGCTGCTGATCAATCTCGGCACGCCCGACGCGCCAACGCCGCGTGCAGTCCATCGCTATCTTGCGCAGTTCCTGTCCGATCCCCGTGTGGTCGAAATTCCGGCGCTGCTCTGGCAAGTGATCTTGCGGTTGTTGATTCTGCCTTTCCGCAGCCGCGCGTCGGCGAAGAAGTACGCGGCCGTGTGGATGCCGGAAGGCTCGCCGCTGCGTGTCTTCACGGAGAAGCAGGTGGAGGGTTTGCGCCATCTGTTGCAATTGAACGACTACACGGTGCTGGTCGACTACGCCATGCGCTACGGCACGCCCGGTATTCCGGCCATGCTGAACCAGTTGAAGCTGGCTGGCGCGGAGCGCGTGCTGTTGGTGCCCATGTATCCGCAATACTCGTCGTCGACCACGGCTACGGCTTTCGACGACGCTTTTTCGGCCCTCAAGCGCATGCGCAATCAGCCGGAAATCCGCACGGTGCGGCAGTACGCGGATCATCCGGCGTATATCGCCGCGCTCGCCGCTCAGGTGCATCACTACTGGCATCAGCACGGCCGGCCGGATTTCGCGGCCGGAGACAAGCTGGTGCTGAGCTTTCACGGCGTGCCCAAGCGCACGATGGATCTCGGCGATCCGTACCACGAGCAATGTCAGCAAACCGGCGCGCTGTTGATGCAGGCGCTGGGATTGACGCAGGTGGAATGCCGCATTACGTTTCAGTCGCGCTTCGGCAAGGCCGAATGGCTGCAACCGTACACTGCGCCCACCCTGAAGGAACTCGGTTCGGCAGGCGTGCGTCGAGCCGACGTGTTCTGTCCGGGCTTTACCGCCGATTGCCTTGAAACGATTGAAGAAATCGGCATGGAAGTACGCGACGAATTCCTGCATGCGGGTGGCAAGGAGTTTCATCGGATTCCCTGCGTGAACGCCTCGCAGCCATGGATCGCCGCGCTAGGCGAAATCGTTGCCCAGAACCTGCAGGGCTGGCCCGTGCAAGCGGTGCCGGTGCCGCATACGACAGGGGCTTAAGCAGCTCATGAATTACAGGATTTCAACTGAAGCGGGCGCGAAGTTGCGCATCGACAAATGGCTGTGGGCTGCGCGCTTCTTCAAGACCCGCTCGCTCGCGGCGGACGCTGTCGACAAAGGTCATGTGCGCATTGGCGGCGCCAGCGTCAAGCCGGCCAAAGACGTGCGCGTCGGCGACCTGGTCGAGATCGAGATCGAACGGATTGTGTGGCAGGTGGAAGTGCTAGGTGTGTGCGACGTGCGCGGCCCAGCCAACGTCGCGCAGACGCTTTATGCGGAAACCGAAGAGAGCAGGATGAGGCGGCAGGTCGAACAGGAGCGGCGCAAGACGTACCGCGAGCCGGCCGCCGCATTGCACGGAAGGCCGACCAAGCGCGACCGGCGCACTATCGACAAACTTTCAGGTGGGGATTGAACAACTGTTCCATCGTCGCGTGCACACCACCGTACTCGGTAGTGTGATCGTTGACGGCCCCGGACATGCAGATGGTCGTGGTGCCCGCGATGAGTACCAATGCGACCACCGATATTGCAAAGGTCAGTTTCACGGTACTCCCCTTGGGAAGATTCGGGACGGAAACAGGCGAATCAGGTGGATTGAAAAATTTCGGTAAGGATTACGTTAGATTAGGGTTAACGTGTCTTTTCCGATGCTTTATTGGAGCATAGGCCACTTGTCGGGCGCACTCAATCTCAATCTGATTGCGACGCAATAATGGTTGTAACGGAGCGTTTCGGCCGCGCGCGCGTGGTGTGAAAAGTTCCGGGAGAGGCGCTTGAAATGGGTCTTTCCGGCCCCATCTGCCGTTTCGAAAAGCGTCAACGCACCAGGTTTTGCGCCAAGTTGTCTGTCGCAATTTTGCAACGCACAAATTGCGCAGGCTTTGACGCGTTGCCGTCACTTTTAGCTTTAACTTTTTAACGACTTTCAGCGACATGGAAAACACGCAAGAGAACCCGACGAGCCAGAATCCCACGCCCGCCGACGAAACCGCGCGTCAGGCCGCCGAGGCCGCGGCACCCCAGCAGGACGCGGCTGCAAGCGCGGCTCCAGAAGCGCCGGCAACCGGCGTGGAAGCTGCATTGACCGAAGCAGAGGCGAAGATCGCCGAGCTGCAGGAAAGCTTCCTGCGCGCGAAGGCCGAGACTGAGAATGTGCGCCGCCGCGCCCAGGAAGATGTCGCGAAGGCCCACAAGTTCGCGATCGAAAGCTTCGCTGAGCATTTGCTGCCGGTGGTCGATAGTCTTGAGGCAGCGGTTGCCCATTCGTCCGACGACCTGCAAAAGGTTCGTGAGGGCGTCGAACTCACGCTGCGCCAGCTTTCCGGCGCACTGGAGAAGGGGCGCGTCGTCGCCTTGAACCCGGTTGGCGAGAAGTTCGACCCGCATCGTCATCAGGCTATTTCAATGGTGCCGGCCGATCAGGAGCCGAACACCGTGGTCGCCGTGCTGCAAAAAGGCTTCGTGATCGCCGACCGCGTGCTGCGTCCGGCCCTCGTGACTGTCGCGGCGCCGAAGTAAGCATCGCAAGGCGCTGTACAAGCCGTTTATTTGCCGTTGCGCCTGACACGCGCCGCTATGGCCAACGTTCCCGTCGCCGCCGCCGGGCTCATGCTTCACGGCGTGCTCACCTGGCTCTTCTTTTACCGAGGCAAGCGGCTCAGCCTGGCAACTGGCTGGCGCGGCCTTGGGCCACTCGAAGGGGCGGTTGCCGCCGAGTGGGACAAGAATTGGCCGGCCAATGCGGTCGGGAGCACGGCAGATGGTGAAAAAAGCGGCAAAAGTTCGACTGATTGAAAAAAATTAAAGACCGCATCGTAAAAGAGGTCTTGAAAACGATGCGGACGCACTTATGTTGAGTGCAGGTAGGAATTGAGAGCGGATCGCCGTACCGCCAGATGGGCAAAACCGGCGATTCCCGCAGCGATCAAAGTTAGGAGATTAGTAAAAATGGGCAAAATCATCGGTATCGACCTCGGCACGACCAATTCGTGCGTGGCGATCATGGAAGGCAATTCGGTCAAAGTGATCGAGAACTCGGAAGGTGCGCGCACCACGCCGTCGATCATCGCTTACATGGAAGACGGCGAAATTCTCGTCGGCGCACCGGCCAAGCGTCAGTCGGTCACGAACCCGAAGAACACGCTGTACGCCGTCAAGCGCCTGATCGGCCGCCGCTTCGAAGAAAAAGAAGTGCAGAAAGACATCGCTCTGATGCCGTACAAGATCATGAAAGCCGACAACGGCGACGCATGGATCGAAGTGCGCGACCAGAAGCTCGCGCCGCCGCAAATCTCCGCGGAAACGCTGCGCAAGATGAAGAAGACCGCTGAAGATTACCTTGGCGAGCCGGTCACCGAAGCTGTGATTACGGTTCCCGCGTACTTCAACGACAGCCAGCGCCAGGCTACCAAAGATGCAGGCCGCATCGCCGGTCTGGAAGTGAAGCGGATCATCAATGAACCGACCGCCGCCGCTCTGGCATTCGGTCTGGACAAGGCCGAAAAGGGCGACCGCAAGATCGCGGTGTATGACTTGGGTGGCGGTACGTTCGACGTGTCGATCATCGAAATCGCGGATGTCGACGGTGAAATGCAGTTCGAAGTGCTGTCCACGAACGGCGATACGTTCCTCGGCGGTGAAGATTTCGACCAGCGCATCATCGATTACATCATCGGTGAGTTCAAGAAGGAACAAGGCGTCGATCTGTCGAAAGACGTGCTTGCGCTGCAACGCCTGAAGGAATCGGCTGAAAAGGCGAAGATCGAACTGTCGTCGAGTCAGCAAACCGAAATCAACCTGCCGTACATCACGGCCGACGCGTCGGGTCCGAAGCACTTGAACCTGAAAATCACGCGCGCCAAGCTGGAAGCACTGGTTGAAGAGCTGATCGAACGCACGATCGAACCTTGCCGCATGGCTATCAAGGACGCAGGCGTGAAGGTCGGCGAAATCGACGACGTGATTCTGGTCGGCGGTATGACCCGTATGCCGAAGGTGCAGGAAAAGGTTAAGGAATTCTTCGGCAAGGATCCGCGCCGTGACGTGAACCCGGACGAAGCCGTGGCCGTTGGCGCCGCGATTCAAGGTCAGGTTCTGTCGGGCGACCGTACGGACGTTCTGCTGCTCGACGTGACTCCGCTGTCGCTTGGCATCGAAACGCTCGGTGGCGTGATGACGAAGATGATCAACAAGAACACCACGATCCCGACCAAGCACGCTCAGGTCTACTCGACGGCTGACGACAATCAGGGCGCCGTGACGATCAAGGTGTTCCAGGGCGAACGCGAAATGGCAGCGGGCAACAAGCTGCTGGGTGAGTTCAACCTCGAAGGCATTCCGCCGGCACCGCGCGGCACGCCGCAGATCGAAGTGAGCTTCGACATCGACGCGAACGGCATTCTGCACGTCGGCGCGAAAGACAAGGCGACCGGCAAGGAAAACCGCATCACGATCAAGGCGAACTCGGGTCTGTCCGAAGCCGAAATCGAGAAGATGGTGAAGGACGCCGAAGCGAACGCGGAAGAAGATCACAAGCTGCGCGAGTTGGCCGATGCCCGCAACCAGGGCGACGCGCTGGTCCACAGCACGAAGAAGGCGCTCACCGAATACGGCGACAAGCTCGAAGCCGCTGAGAAGGAAGCGATCGAAACCGCGCTGAAGGACCTCGAAGAAACGCTGAAGAGTGGTTCGAGCGACAAGGCCGCGATCGAAGCCAAGATCGAAGTGGTGGCGACCGCCTCGCAGAAGATGGGCGAGAAGATGTACGCCGACATGCAGGCTGCACAAGGTGCCGAAGCTGCGGCAGCGGGCGCGGCAGGTGCGGGCGCATCGGCAGGTGGCGCGAGCCAGCAGCAGGACGACGTGGTCGACGCGGAGTTCAAGGAAGTCAAGAAAGACTAAAGCCAGGTCGCAATTTGACCGTAAAGCCGCACACAGCAATGTGTGCGGCCCGGCTGCAAAACGGTCTGCTCCCGTTAGGGAGCATGAACCTGCAAAGCGGTTATCGCGCCTGGTGAGCCTGTTTGGGCTCTCCGGGCACATTTGTTTTATGGAGGACGTTGTTTGAACCGCCTGAAAGCGGCGTAAACAACGGCCGGACGAGTCGCAAGACTCCAGCATTCAAGAGGAGCCACCGCGCCCCATTGCGCGAGTGGCGTTGAACCGATATGGCGAAACGGGATTACTACGAGGTTCTGGGCGTCGCAAAGAACGCGAGCGACGACGAAATCAAGAAGGCTTATCGCAAGCTTGCGATGAAGCACCACCCCGACCGCAATCCGGGCAACAAGGATGCGGAAGAGCATTTCAAAGAGGTGAAGGAAGCCTATGAAATGCTGTCGGACTCGCAAAAGCGTGCTGCGTACGATCAGTACGGTCACGCGGGCGTCGATCCGAACATGGGCGGAGCCGGGGCACAAGGCTTCGGCGGTTTTGCCGATGCATTCGGCGATATTTTCGGCGACATCTTCGGCCAGGCTGCCGGCGGTGCCGCACGCGGCGGTGGCGGCCGTGCAGGCCCGCAGGTGTATCGCGGCGCCGATCTGCGCTACAGCATGGAAATCACGCTGGAACAGGCCGCGCACGGTTACGACACGCAAATTCGCGTGCCGAGCTGGGTGTCGTGCGAAATCTGTCATGGCTCGGGCGCGAAGCCCGGCACCAAGCCGGAGACCTGCCCGACCTGTAGCGGCTCGGGTTCGGTGCGGATGTCGCAGGGCTTTTTCAGCATCCAGCAGACCTGCCCGAAGTGCCACGGCACCGGCACCTATATCCCTGAGCCGTGCGGCCATTGCCACGGCGCGGGCAAGGTGAAGGAAACCAAGACGCTGGAAGTGAAGATCCCGGCAGGTATCGACGACGGCATGCGTATCCGCTCGGCCGGCAACGGCGAGCCTGGTATCAACGGCGGTCCGTCGGGCGATCTGTACGTCGAGATTCACATCAAGCAGCACTCGGTGTTCGAACGCGACGGCGACGATCTGCATTGCCAGATGCCGATTCCGTTCACCACGGCGGCACTCGGCGGCGAAATCGAAGTACCGACCCTCGCGGGCCGCGCGAGCTTCACGGTGCCGGAAGGCACGCAGTCGGGCAAGACCTTCCGTCTGCGCGGCAAGGGTATCAAGGGGCTGCGTTCGAGCATTGCCGGCGATCTGTACGTGCACGTGCAAGTCGAAACGCCGGTCAAGCTCACCGAGTCGCAGCGCGATCTGCTCCAGCAATTCGAGAAGGCACTCGTGGAAGGCGGCGCGCGGCATAGCCCGCAGAGCAAGAGCTGGTTTGATCGGGTGAAGAGCTTCTTCGATTAATTGCGGTTTGATTTGGCGGTAAGCATGACGGCAGCTGAGCGCAACGCGGTTTTCGCGTTGCTCGACGATTGCGACGCGACGGCGGCGCGCCGTTCGAGTCGTCTGTACACGGGTTTTGTGCATGAACGGGTGTGCGTGGACGCCACGCAACTTGAGCTCATGTGCGAGACCGTGGCCGCGGATGCGCGGCGTGGTTTGCATGCCGTCGTGCTTGCCGACTATGAGTTTGGCCGGCATCTTCTTGATGGCGACCAGGCTCACCGGGCATTAAAAGAAACGCAGCGTGGCGATGCCACGCTGCGTTTTTTATTGTTTGAACGTTGCGAGAAACTATCTCGCGACGACGTCGATGCGTGGCTCATGCAAGGCGACGGCGGCGCGGCCGAGCCATCCGTGGCGGGTACAGCGAATATGTGCGCGAGCGTCGATCCACCGCAATTCAACGAAGCGATCGATGCGATCCATGCCGCCCTGCGCGCCGGCGATTCTTATCAGGTCAACTATACGTATCGGCTCGGTTTCGATGTATTCGGCTCGCCGACCGCACTTTATCGGCGCCTGCGGGCGCGCCAGCCGGTTCCATATGGCGCGCTGATCGCGTTGCCGGGCGACGAGTGGGTTTTGTCGTGCTCGCCAGAGTTGTTCATCGAGAAAGAAGGCGCCATGTTGCGTGCCCGGCCGATGAAGGGCACGGCGCCGCGATCAGCCGACCCCGTGGCCGATCGTCACGCCGCCGAGTTCCTGGCCAACGACCCGAAGAATCGTGCCGAGAACGTGATGATCGTCGACCTGTTGCGCAACGATCTGTCGCGCGTGGCGCAGACGGGCTCCGTCAAGGTGCCGGCCTTGTTTTCGATTGAACCGTATGCGTCGGTTTGGCAGATGACGTCGACGGTCCATTCGACGCTGCGCGCCGGCACTTCTTTCGCTGCGATCATGCGCGCGCTGTTTCCGTGCGGCTCGATTACCGGTGCGCCGAAGCATCGCACGATGCAATTGATCGACGAGCTCGAAAGCACGCCGCGCGGACTTTACACCGGCGCGATCGGCTGGCTCGACGCGCTCTCAGGCACCGCAAGCACCGCAAACGACATCGCCTGCGGCGACTTCTGCCTGTCCGTCGCGATCCGCACCCTGACCTTAAGCCCGGCCGCACAGCTCGGCGTGCTGCGAGGCACGATGGGCGTGGGCGCCGGTATCGTGCTCGACAGTGTTGCCGCCGACGAATATGCGGAGTGCCAATTGAAGGCCAGCTTTCTGACCGGTGCCGAGCCGGGTTTCGAGCTTTTCGAAACGATGTATGGAACGCGTGACGAGGGCGTGCGCCATCTATCGCGCCATCTCGCACGACTCTCGGCGAGCGCCGCGGCGCTGGGTTTCAGACTCGACGACGAAAACGAAATTCGCGCGCAAATCACGGAGAAATGTGCGGCGTTGCCCGCGCAAATTCCGCACCGCATGCGTCTCGCGCTGAGCAAGAACGGCGCAGTGCAATTAACGGCTGCGGTGTTGACACCGCTGGCCGACTCGACCGTCGGTGTGTTGCTCGGGCCGTATCATGCGTTCCCCGTTATGCATGCCGATGATCCGCTGCTGCAGCACAAAACCACGCGCCGTGCCGAATATGATCGTGGCTGGCACGAAGCCGAAGCGCAGGGGGCTTTCGACACGCTGTTCTTTAACGAGCGCGGTGAACTGACCGAAGGCGGGCGCTCGAACGTGTTTGTGAAGCTGGCGGGACAGTGGTGGACGCCGCCATTGGAGTCAGGCGTTCTGCCCGGGATCATGCGGGGCGTGCTGCTGGAGGATATCGACCTTCACGCGGCGGAACGCGTGTTGACTCGAGTCGATGTGCAGAATGCGGAAGCGCTTCTCGTGTGCAACGCGCTGCGAGGCGCGGTACAGGCGCGCGTGCTGGGCTAAGGCAAGGCGCAGGGCTATAGAAGAAAGGCCAAAGAAGTCAGCCGTGCCGGTGGGCGAGCGAGGATTTGAGCGCCGCGCGCCGCCATGCCACAGGTAGCTCAACCGTGGCGAACGTGCAGCAGGCGTGCCACCCATCCCGTAAGGCGTGCATGCCATGTGGATTCGCGCACGCCATGCGGCGCAGTGGCGTGACTGCGGATTTCTGCTACATCGATTAGGCAAAAGGGGCTCATGGTCATCTCTCTTCGGCTGGCGGCAGGGCCGCCGTTAACAAGGTAGACGAAGATAGATGCCCCGGGTTTAAGACGATATCAGACTGGTCTCAAAACGTGCCCGGATGCGCCTGATCGAGACGGTTCCCAAGGCCGGCCCGAACTTAGAACGTATGTTCCGGCCCCGGGAACGTGCCGTCCTTCACAGCGTGCACATACGCTTCCACGGCCGCCTGAATGCTCGGTTGTCCCTGCATGAAATCCTTCACAAAGCGCGGCCGCTTGCCGGGGAAAATACCCAGCATGTCGTGCAGCACCAGCACCTGGCCTGAGCAGTCGAGACCCGCACCGATACCGATCGTCGGAATCCGCAATTGCTTCGTGACTTCGCTTGCGAGCAGCGTCGGGATCGCTTCCATGACGATCAGTTGGGCGCCGGCGTTCTGTACGGCGAGCGAGTCGCGCAACAACTGGCTCGCGCCCGCCTCGGTTTTGCCTTGCACCTTGAAGCCACCAAACGCATGCACCGATTGCGGTGTGAGGCCAACGTGCGCGCACACCGGAATCGACCGTTCGACCAGAAAACGCACCGTGTCCGCGAGCCACTCACCGCCTTCCAGCTTCACCATCTGGGCGCCGGCACGCATGAGTTCTACTGAGCTTTTAAAGGCGTCCTCCGGCGTGCCATACGTGCCGAACGGCAGATCGGCGACCACCAACGCCGAGGGCCGTGCTCGCGCGACGCTCGCCGTGTGATACGCGATGTCGGTGAGCGACACCGGCAACGTGGTCGTCTGGCCTTGCAGCACGTTGCCGAGCGAGTCGCCGATCAGCAGCACGTCGACACCTGCGCGATCCAGTAGCGCGGAGAAGCTCGCGTCGTAACAGGTCAACATGGCGATCTTTTCGCCGGCATCGCGCATCGCCTGCAGTTTCGGCACGGTGATGGCGTTCCGGCTCGTTTCCTGCAAATAGGTCATGGAGAAAATCCGTTGGAAAAAGAGGGGGCGCGTCGCTTAAAGCGACGTGCCTTTGACAAAGAATTCCTTGCGGCCACGCATGGTTTCGATGCGTTCGGCGAGTAGCGCAAGGTCCGCGTCCGAGTCGAGCGGATTCAGATGTTCAGCATTGACCGTCAGCACGGGCGTGCGGTCGTAGTGATAGAAAAACTCGTTGTAGGCGTCGCAGAGCGCGTGCAGATACGCATCGGAAATCTGCAGTTCCATGGGCACGGCCCGTTTCTGGATGCGCGCGAACAGCACTTCAGGACTGGCTTGCAGGTAGACCACGAAATCCGGTGCCGGCGCGCTGACGTCGAGTCGTGCGGCGAGAGCGCGATACAGTTGCCACTCGTCTTCCTGCAGCGTCAGACGCGCGAAGATCTCGTTCTTCTGCGTCATGAAATCGGCGATAAGCGGTGTGCCCGCCACATGCGCGGCCACGACCTCCTGGGCCTGCTGCGCGCGCTGCAAGGCGAAGTGCAATTGCGCGGGAAGCGCATAACGTGCGGTGTCGCGATAAAAACGTTCGAGAAAGGGATTGTCTTGCGGCCGCTCGAACAACTCCTGCATCGACCAGCGTTGTGCGAGCCGCCGTGCGAGCGAGGTCTTGCCGACGCCGATCGGCCCTTCGATCGCGAGATAGCCAAACGGCGGCCGCAGTTGCGGGGCGGTGACGGTGAGTGGTGGCGAACTCATTCGCAACGTCCCTTGTCCGCGGCGGGGGCGCCGGCAGTCAATGCATTGAGCATTGGACACTGACAGGGCCCTTTGACCTTTTCGATGCGTTGATCGCGCACACCTTCGAGCAGTGCCTCGGCACGGCCGTGTTGCGGGATGATCAGCGCCGGGTCGATCTCGACTAGCGGGACAAGTGCAAAGGCGCGCTCGATCAAACGCGGATGCGGCACGATCAGATCGGCTTCGTCGATCGATTGATCGCCGTATAGCAGGATGTCGAGATCGAGCGTGCGCGGTGCGTTGCGAAACGGCCGTTCGCGGCCGAACTGATGTTCGATCTTGTGGCACAGCGCAAGCAGATGCCGCACGGGGAGCGTCGTATCGACCTTCACGACGCAGTTGAAATAGTCGTCGCCGCCCGCGTCGATCGGGGCAGTACGATAAAAGCTCGACTTCGCGAGCACGGTGATGGTGTGCTGTTGGGCCAGGCACACCACCGCGTCTTTCAGGGTCTGGCGCGCGTCCCCGAGATTCGCGCCGAGGCCGAGATAAGCAACCGTCATGGCATAACTTCCTGCAACTATCGTTCGACGGCCTCAGCCAACGTCGTGTCAGTCATCGTGCGAGCTGTCATGGCCCGCGTCGTTGGCTGCGCGTTCTGGCGAACCGCCCTCCATTCCGTCGCCCGGTTTGCGGGTTCTGGCGCCACTGCTGCGCCTCCGTCGTTTTCTGGGGCTCCGGTCCTTCCCGCCTTGCGTGAGTAAAGTCTCACGCGCGGCGACGTCTCCTTCAATGAACTCCGTCCACCACGCACCGACCGACTCATCGAGTTCGCCCGATTCGCAGCGCAACAGGAGGAAATCATACCCCGCTCTAAATCTTTGGTGTTCCAGCAGCTTTAGCGCACTTCTTCCCGAGCGTTTTTCGAGGCGCAACTGCAGGCCCCAGATCTCGCGCATATCCGACGAGAAGCGCTTGTGGATCGCGAGTTTCTCGGTTTGCATGTCGAGGACTTCGTCCATCGCGCGATGCAGGGCCGGCACCGGATATTCGCCGTTTGCTTCAAATTGCTGCCAGCGCGTCTGCACGTCGTGCCACAGCAAGGTGGCGAACAGGAAGCCCGGCGAAACCGGTTTGCCGGCGCGTACGCGGGCGTCTGTGTTGGAGAGCGCGAGCGTGATGAATTTCTCTCCGATCGGCTGTTCCAGCACGACGTCGAGCAGTGGCAGCAGACCGTGATGCAGGCCTTCCTGGCGCAGACGTTTCAAACAGGCGAGCGCGTGGCCCGACAGCATCAGTTTGAGCATCTCGTCGAACAGACGCGCGGCCGGTACGTTGTTGATCAGATCGGCCATGTTGGCGATCGGCGCGCGAGTCGTGTATTCGATCTCGAAGTCGAGCTTGGCGGCGAAACGCACCACGCGCAGCATCCGCACCGGGTCTTCGCGATAACGCGTGGCCGGGTCGCCGATCATGCGCAGCAGACGCGCGCGCATGTCGGCCATGCCGTTGTGATAGTCCAGCACGGTTTGCGTGGCCGGATCGTAGTACATCGCGTTGATCGTGAAGTCGCGGCGCGTGGCGTCTTCGTGTTGCTCGCCCCAGACGTTGTCGCGCAGCACGCGGCCGCTGGCGTCCACCGCATGGGTGCGGCGATCGAGCTCGTCGCGCTTCAGGCGGCGTGGCGGCGCCGCGTCGGCCGCGGGCGGATCGACCAGCGCACGGAACGTCGAGGTTTCGATGATTTCCTGGCCGAACTGCACGTGCACGATCTGGAACCGGCGGCCGATGATGCGGGCGCGGCGGAACAGTTTCTGCACCTGTTCGGGCGTGGCGTCGGTCGCGACGTCGAAGTCTTTCGGCTTGATGCCGAGCAGCAGATCGCGCACCGCACCGCCGACGATAAACGCGCGATGCCCCGCTTCCTGCAGGCCCTCGGTAACGCGAATCGCGTTCCGTGAGATCAGCGACTGATCGATGCCATGCACGTCGTGCGGAATGATGACCGGCACGTCGGGGTCCCGCACCGCTTTGGCGGCGGGGCGCGCCGGTTTGCGGCGCGTTTTGCCGGCGCCGGACGTATTGCGTGCCGGCGATTCACCGGTTTCGTCTGCTTCGGCTGCGGCGGGCGCGGCGTTGTCAGCGGGCGCCGAGTCCTGGCCGAATAGCTTGCGGATAAGTTTTTTGATCACGAGGGTTGAAAGAGTTCGAGGATGCGCCAGCCTTTGGCCTGCGCATGGGCGCGCAATGTGTCGTCGGGATTGGTCGCGATCGGATCGGTGACCTTTTCCAGCAGCGGGATGTCGTTGTGCGAGTCGCTATAGAAATAGCTGTGCTCGAAATCGCTCCAGGTCTTGCCGAGCGATGCCAGCCACGCTTCGGTACGGACGATCTTGCCTTCCTTGTAGCTCGGCGTGCCGGTGGGGCGGCCGGTGTACGGCGAATGCGGCTGGCCGTCGACGGTTTCCGCCTCGCAGGCGATCAGCGCATCGACGCCGAACGCCTGCGCGATCGGGCGGGTAATGAATTCGTTAGTGGCGGTGACTACGCAGCACAGATCGCCGGCTTCGCGGTGCTCCCTGACCAGCTCCAGCGCGACCGGAAAGATCGCGGGCGTGATCACGTCATGCATGTACTGCGCGTGGAGATCGGCAAGCTGGGTGCGCGTGTACTTTGAGAGCGGCGTGAGCATGGCGATCAGGTAAGCGTGAATGTCCAGCTTGCCGGCTTTATAGTCGGCAAAAAAACGGTCGTTTTCACGGGCGAAGTTTTCCGCGTCGACCATGCCTTGTTTCACCATGAAGCGGCCCCATTCGTGGTCGCTGTCGGTGGGAATGAGCGTGTGGTCGAGGTCGAAGAGTGCGAGGTTAGCCATGGGGGCCTATTTTACTTGAAGCGGCGTCGGGGGACGCGGATGAGGCGGCGGCCGACCCGGATGCAGCCGATGAGGCGGGCGCCATGCGCCGGTCGTCGGCCTCAGGCGAGGCCAGCATGGTGCGCAGAAGCGGCAGCGTGACCGCGCGCTTCTGTTCGAGGGAGAAGCGGTCGAGCGCGTCGAGCAAGGCCATCAGGCTCGGCATGTCGCGGCGGAAATGCGTCAACAGATAGGCGGGGACGTCGTCCGCCAGCATGATGCCGCGCTCGCGCGCCGCATGTTTCAGCACTGCGGCCTTGCCTTCGTCCGGCAGGGGCGCGAGATGGAATACGAGGCCCCAGCCAAGGCGCGTGCGCAGATCTTCGCGCACCGTCATGCCGATCGGCGGCGCATTGCCCGCGGCGACCAGCGCGCTGGTGGGATGCGCGCGCACTTCGTTGAACAGGTTGAACACGGCGATCTGCTGGGCCGCGGACAGGTCGTCGCAATCGTCGATCGCATACAGCGCGACGCGCGGGTCGAACGTGAAGGCGGCGAGGCTGCTCTGCGGACCGGCAAAGCGCGCATGACCCGGTGGCGCTTCGTGGACCAGCGCCTGCAGCAGGTGCGTGCGGCCGCTGCCGGCTTCGCCCCAGATGTAGAAGGTGCGATCGGCCACTGGGCCGGCCGCGAGCGCGTTGTCGAGCTCGCGCAGCCGCGTGACCAGCTCGGCGTTGGCGCCGGCGAAGAAATTGTCGAATGTCGATGGCGGCGGGGTGCCGAGATCGAGCGTCAGTTGACGAAGCACAGTAGGTTAATGCCGAAAATGGGGCTTGGGCCGCAAATGGCCCGAACCTCGGGCCCTAAAACGTCAATGAGCAGTCAGTGACTCAGTTGTTATAAAGCGTGCTAGCCAGGTAGCTTTGACGCAACTCGCGCATCGCCACCGACAGAATCGCGCTGACCGGCAGCGCCAGCAACACGCCGAAAAAGCCGAACAGCTGGCCGAACGCGAGCAACGCGAAGATGACCGCGAGCGGGTGCAGGCCGATCCGCTCGCCGACCAGGCGCGGCGTGAGATAAAAGCTCTCCACGATCTGGCCGACGCCGTAAATCAACGCAACCGCGCCGAAGCCATACCAGTCGCCGAATTGCAGCAGCGCCGCGAGCAGCGCCAAGGCAAGCCCGGTCGCAAAGCCGATGTACGGGATGAACACCGCGAGGCCGGTGAAGATACCTACCGGCAGCGCGATCTCGAAACCGGCGATGGTCAGCGCAATCGCATAATAGACCGCGAGCACGCCCATCACGAGCAACTGGCCGCGCAGGTATTGCGACAGCATCTGGTCCATGTCGCGTGCGAGTTGCAGCGTCTTGTCGAGCCAGCGGCGCGGCACCACGATCTGCACGCGCGCGAGCATCCGATTCCAGTCGTACAGCAGATAGAACAGCACGAGCGGCACCATCACGAGGTTGCCGACCACCGTCATCATGACGTTGCCGCTGGTGCGGATCGAGGTCCATGCATACATCGCGACCTGTTGCGCGCTGCCTTCGAGCTGCCCCATCACGAGATCGCGAATACTGGCAAAATCGAGCGAGTCGGCGAGACCGAGCCACGCAAGCTTGGGTTGCAGCCACGCGCTCACATGCGCAAACAGCACGGGCACCTGCTGTTTCAACTGCGGACCTTCTTTCTGGATGACGGCCAGCACCAGCAGCACGAGCATTGTCATCAGCAACGTGAACAGCAGCATCATCAGCAAGGCGGCGAGTCCGCGCGGCACACGCCGGCGCACCATCCACGCGACGCCCGGCTGCAGAATGTACGCGAGAATCGCGCCGAGTAGGAACGGTGTGAGGACCGGACTCAGGAGCCAGAGCAGAATACCAACAACCAGCGCGATCGCCAGCCAGATAAAGGCGCGGCGCTGCACAGGCGTCAGGATCGAGGAGTTCTGTTGCAAAGTTTGTTTCCCAGGTGTCGTCCCGACCGGAAGATTCAGGATGATTCAAATTCCAGCCAGCCAGCCGGCCGGCAACTCTGTATGGGACCCGAGTAAGCGCTGAAGCGCCAACTCCGGCCGGCAACTCTGTATGGGACCGGAGTAAGCGCTGAAGCGCCAACTCCGGTCGGCAACTCTGTATGGGACCCGAGTAAGCGCTGAAGCGCCAACTCGGGTCGGCAACTCTGCATGGGACCCGAGTAAGCGCTGAAGCGCCAACTCGGGTCGGCATCGGGTAAAATCGCATTTTACCGACCTTCGAGCACTTCCCCATGAATCAACCGAAATCCGACCAGCATTCAACTGATTCGGCCCAAGGGTTGTCGTATCGCGACGCCGGCGTGGACATCGACGCGGGCGACGCCCTTGTCGACGCGATCAAGCCCTTTGCCAAAAAGACGATGCGCGACGGCGTGCTGGGCGGCATCGGCGGATTTGGCGCGCTGTTCGAAGTGCCGAAGAAGTATAAGGAACCAGTGCTGGTATCGGGCACGGACGGCGTCGGCACCAAGCTGCGCCTCGCGTTTCAACTGAACAAACACGACACGGTCGGCCAGGATCTGGTGGCCATGAGCGTGAACGACATTCTGGTTCAGGGCGCTGAGCCGCTGTTCTTCCTCGATTATTTCGCTTGCGGCAAGTTGGACGTCGGGACCGCGGCAACGGTCGTGAAGGGCATCGCGTATGGTTGCGAACTGTCCGGTTGTGCGCTGATCGGCGGTGAAACGGCTGAAATGCCGGGCATGTACCCGGATGGCGAGTACGATCTGGCCGGTTTCGCGGTCGGCGCGGTGGAAAAGAGCAAGATTATCGACGGCAGCACGATCGCCCCGGGCGATGTGGTGCTGGGTCTGGCTTCGAGCGGCATCCATTCGAACGGTTTTTCGCTGGTGCGCAAGATCATCGAGCGCGCGCAGCCTGATCTGAATGCGGATTTTGACGGCCGCACGCTGGCCGATGCCTTGATGGCGCCTACGCATATCTACGTGAAGCCTTTGCTGGCCTTGATGCAGCAGATCGCTGTCAAGGGTATGGCGCACATCACCGGCGGCGGCCTGGTCGAGAATATTCCGCGTGTTCTGCGTGAAGGTCTGACGGCTGAGCTGGATCATCGCAGCTGGCCGCTGCCGCCGCTGTTCTCGTGGTTGCAGAAACACGGCGGCGTGGCTGATGCGGAAATGCATCGCGTGTTCAACTGCGGGATTGGCATGGCCGTGGTGGTGTCCGCTGCTGACGCCGACGCGGCGATCGGCCTGTTGTCGGCTGCCGGCGAGCAAGTCTGGAAGATCGGCGTGATCCGCGAAAGCGCGGCCGGCGAAGCTCAGACGGTGGTCGTCTAACCCGCGCCCGACTCAAGGCCGGTTGGCCTGCGCGGCGCACACAAAGAGCGTCGCGCGGGTAAAAAACCTCAAATCATCGCTTCAATCAAGCTGACGGCCTGCGCAGTCGCGCCGGGATCGCAGCAATCCACCACAACCCGCTCCGTCATGCTGCGCAGCCATGTGAGTTGCCGCTTGCACAATTGCCGGGTAGCAAAGACCCCCTTGTCCCGCATGGTCGAATAGTCGACCGTGCCGTCGAGATATTCCCAGGCTTGCCGGTATCCCACGCAGCGCATGGAGGGCATCTCGGGCAATAAATCTCCGCGTTCGCGCAATTTCACGACTTCGTCGATAAAGCCATTGGCCAGCATGGCGTCGAAGCGCTTTTCGATGCGCGCATGCAGCACGCTCCGGTCGGACGGCTCAAGCGCAATCGGTACGAAGCGCCAGGCCAAAGCGGCGCCGTCCGTTCGGGCGGGCGCGGCCAGCAGAGCGGACATCGCTTGTCCCGTCAGCATGAAAACTTCGAGCGCCCGCTGAATTCGCTGCGAATCGTTCGGCGCGAGGCGTGCGGCTGTAATGGGATCGGCCGCCGCGAGCCGCGCATGCAGCGCCGGCCAGCCGGCACGCGCGGCATCGGCATCGAGCGTCGCACGCACGTCGGCATCGGCGCCGGGCAGGTCGTTTAGTCCCTGTGTGAGCGCCTTGTAGTACAGCATGGTTCCGCCGACCAGCAAAGGCAGCCGCCCGCGCGCGCTGATCTCACCGATCAGACGCAACGCATCGCTGCGAAACTCCGCTGCTGAGTATGAATCCGCCGGATCGACGATATCGATCAGATGATGCGGCGCCACCGCGCGTTCTTCCGGTGTGGGCTTGGCGGTGCCGATATCCATCTCGCGATAGACCAGCGCCGAATCGACACTGATGATTTCCACCGGTCTCCGTGCAGCCAGCGCCAGCGCGGCAGCGGTTTTGCCGGACGCGGTCGGGCCGAGCAGGCAAGGGATGGGCGCGGGCGTGGGGGTAGTGCTTGAAGTCATGGGCAAGACGGCGCGCGCCGATTCAGCGTAATCAGGCGCACTGTCATTGGCCACGCATGAACAGCCGGTCCAGATCGGACAGCGTCAACTGATACCACGTCGGACGCCCGTGGTTGCATTGATCGGCGCGTTCGGTTGCCTCCATCTGACGCAACAGTGCGTTCATTTCATCGAGCGTCAAACGCCGGTTCGCGCGCACCGCGTGATGGCACGCGAGTGTGCCGAGCAGTTCGTGCTGACGCTCGGTCAACACGCGGGAGCCGCCGAACGCGTGCAGATCGGAGAGTACCGCGCGTGCCAGCGCCTGCAGATCGGCATCTTTCAGCAATGCGGGCACCGCGCGGATCGCGAGCGTGGTCGGCGACAGCACGGCGAGATCGAAACCTAGTGCGTCCAGCGTGTCGCGCTCTTCTTCGACCGTGCCGATTTCGATCGGATCGGCCTGCATCGTTTGCGGGATCAGCAGTGGCTGCACGGCAATCGTACGATCGGCCAGCGCGTTCTTGAACTGCTCATACAGGATGCGCTCGTGCGCGGCGTGCATGTCGACAATCACGAGTCCGTGCGCGTTCTGCGCAAGCACATAGATACCGTGAATCTGGCCGAGGGCGAAGCCGAGCGGTTGCTCATCCGAGGCATTGAAAGCAGGCGACGCGTACGGTCCCGAGGTGTTGTACGGGGACGGCGTTTCCGCAGCCGAATCGCGCGCTTCGAATAGCGTCGCGCCTTCCGCCGTGCCGGCGTTCGTGTCCCTGCGGCCGAACAGCGCGTCGTAGAAGGCCAGTGGCTGCGCAACCGGCAGCGTTCCCTGTGTCATGCGCGCCTGACGCATCCAGGTATTGCCGGGCTGCGAGGCGCCGAAGCCGCTTCCCGCCGCATTACCAAGGTCGCCTGCCCCCGTGCCGAAGCCTCCGCCGCTTCCTGCCCCCGCACCGCCCAGCGGCGTAGCGCCGAACGAAGCCGGTCCACCCGGCGCCGCTTCGAGATGCGCCGCATGCCCACCGGCGGTGGTTTCCGGCGACGCACCCGCGTGCCGCGCCAACGCACGCTGCACGGCATGGAACACGAACTGGTGAATCGAACGCGAATCGCGAAACCGCACTTCGATTTTCGACGGGTGAACGTTTACATCGACGCCTTCTGGCGGCAGATCGAGAAAAAGTACGTAAGACGGATAGCGATCGCCGTGCAGCACGTCTTCATAGGCGGCGCGCACGGCGTGCGTGAGCAGCTTGTCGCGCACGAAGCGGCCATTGACGAAGAAGTATTGCTGGTCCGCACGTCCGCGGCTCGCGGTCGGCAGGCCCGCGCAACCGTAGACCGAGAGCGGTCCGGCGGATTCGTCGAGCGGCAAATGCGCCGTCGCAAAGGTTTCGCCAAGAATCTTCGCGACCCGCGCGGGCGGCTCGCTGGCGTTCCAGTGTTCGACCGCCTTGCCGTTATGCAGGACCGAAATCGCCACGTCCGGCCGTGCCAGCGCGGCGCGGCGAATCTGTTCGAGGCAATGGCCGAGTTCAGTCTGTTCGCTTTTCAGGAATTTGCGGCGCGCAGGCGTATTGAAATACAGCTCGCGGACTTCGATCGTGGTGCCCTGGGTGCCGGCGGCGGGGCTCAGCACGCCGGTTTGCGCGTCGACACGCACGGCGTGCGGCGTGTCCGCCGTGCGGCTCGTGATGCTCATCTGCGCGACGGACGCAATCGACGCCAGCGCTTCGCCGCGAAACCCCAACGTGGCAACCGCTTCGAGTTCAGCGAGCGAGCGGATCTTGCTGGTTGCGTGACGCATCAGCGCGAGCGCGAGCTCGTTTTCGGGGATGCCGCAGCCGTCGTCGGTGATTGAGATGCGTTTGACGCCGCCCTCGTCGAGCAGGATGCGCAGCGTCTGCGCGCCGGCGTCGAGCGCGTTTTCCAGCAATTCCTTGACCACCGAGGCCGGCCGCTCGACCACTTCGCCAGCGGCAATCTGGCTGATCAGTTGATCGGGCAGGGGCTGGATCGCCCGCAACGGGCGTGGGACGGGCGCGGCGGCGGAAATCGCGGCCGCGTCGGCGGTGCCGGCAGGCGTTTCGGAGAATTCTGACATAGCGAAATTATAGCGATTCGGCGCGGGCAGGCTGGATGCGGACCGAAGGCGTGGTTCGCGGTGATTTTGCGCCGGTGCCACTGAACTGCCTCACGGTATCGAAATCGGTCCCGCACGGCAGATTTTTAATCGCATCCGGGCACTTTCGGTATCATGACGCGGTCAATTTCCGGCGGCGAACACGCGTTCGCCGCTCATCGCCCGCAAGGCCGCTCGTGCGGCCATTCCTGCCACGCTCACATTCGCTCAATAAAGGACGCTTTTTGGACACGCTGCTGCAGTTCGCCAATCTTGTCTTGCACATCGACAAGTTTCTGGGAGTCTTTATTCACGAGTACGGCGCCTGGGTCTATGCGGTGCTGTTTCTGATCGTATTCTGCGAAACCGGGCTGGTTGTTCTGCCGTTTCTTCCGGGCGATTCGCTGCTGTTCATCGGTGGCGCGTTTTGCGCGACCGGTGAAATGAACCTCGGGTTGCTGATCGTGCTGCTGCTGGTTGCCGCGATCGCCGGCAACACGGTGAACTATATGGTCGGGCGGGCGATCGGGCCGCGGGTGTTCAATTCACACATCCCGCTTCTCGAGCGCTTTCTCGACCGTGCCGCGCTGCAGAAGACTCATAACTTCTATGAAAAGCATGGTGGCAAAACCATCGTGCTGGCGCGCTTCATTCCGGTCGTGCGGACATTCGCCCCGTTCGTTGCCGGTGCATCGGAAATGACAGTTAGCCGGTTCCAGTTGTTCAACATTCTCGGCGCGCTTTTGTGGGTGCTCCTGCTGGTGTTGCTCGGCTACTTCTTCGGCAACATTCCGTTCATCCGGCAGTATCTGAACCTGATCGTGCTGGTGGGTATCGGCGCGGCCGTGGTGCCGGTTGTGCTTGGCGCGGTATGGAAGATGACGCGCAAGAACACGTCGAAGGCGGGCACCCGCTGACTTTGCAGCTCGCACCGGGCAGAAGAACAAACGGCGTCGCGAATCTCGCGACGCCGTTTTTCATTGGTGCTTTGGTTTCCGTTGAACTGGTCCGTCGAGGTAGCGAAAAAACGCCTCATCTCAGCGAACGTCAACCTCCATCCAGCGGCCTAAGCCCCAATCGGGCTCAACTGACTATGCGCGGTGCAAGCGGTGTTTCCGGTGTCGGATAGCCCGCATCCTTGAAGGTCTGGATGATCGCGCGGTTGGTGTCGAAGTAGACCTGCCAGTAATGATCGGTGTGCGTGTAGGGCCGCACGCACAGCAACGGCCCTTCAGGCGTGAAGCTCAACACTTCGATATCCGGAGCAGGACTTTCGGCCACGTTCGGAATTTGTGTCACGGCCGCCTTGAGCCGGTTCATCGCATCTGTAGGATCAACGCCGTTCGCAATCTTCGCGGTCAGTTCGACGCGCCGCACCGGCAATGCGCTGTAGTTCGAGATTGTGTCCGAAAAGATCTTGTTGTTGCCGACGATCGTCGTCACATTGTCGGGCGTCACGATGGTCGTGCCGAACAGACCCAGTTCCGAGACCGTGCCTGTGACGCCGCCAGCCATAACGAAATCGCCCACCTTGAACGGCCGCAGCACCTGCATGAAGATGCCTGCCGCGAAGTGGGCAAGCAAGCCGCCCCACGCAGTGCCGATAGCGAGACCGAGGCCGGCGAGCAAGGCGGCGAACGAGGTCGTCTGGACGCCGAACACCTGCAGGATCGCGAGGATCAGCAGCAGGTTCAGCAGTGCGCCGAGAATCGAGCCGAGGTAATGAGCGAGGGTTGGATCGACCCGGCCGTTTTTCGACAGCAGCTTGCGAAGCAAGCCGGTGATCAGGCCAATGACCCAGCGGCCGACGATCCACAACACGATCGCGCCGAGTACCTTGGTGCCGAGGTCGATGCCTCGGGTCATGATGAACACGCGTACGGTATCGAGATCCAAGATGTTCCTCGTTGGTTAAGTTGCCTTCGACTGATTGAACGGCGGGAGTGCAATACAGCGGCAAATGCCCGGTGACGGGCGCAAACGGTAACTCTCGGTCTTCGGAAGTTATAGGCGACGGCGCGCCCATACGCAAGGTCCGTTCCTGATGATGATGCGAATTGCGTGACGGAAGAAAACAGTCCGTGCGGCGTTACATCGGCAGACGGGATTCGGAATACGCAGATGTGCGAATGACCAGCGTGTTGTCGTTTGTTTTGGCATGACGCGCGCGACGCGCCACATGCTGCCATGCCAGTGCGGCAATGGCTGCCACCGCGTACGCGCTGCCGCGTTCGAAGAATGCACTCGACGAGCTGAACTTGCCGTAGCGGCTCTGCGCATCGGCGAACACGAGAAAGGTCAGGGCGGCGTCGAGCAGCAACGCCGTTGAAGCCAGCGCGACAAAAATGTGCGGACCATTGAGTGTGGCGCCGGGTATGAGCCGGTTGCACAGAAGACATGTGCTCAGCACGATAGCCAGCAGGACAAGGCTCGAGATAAGGCCGAACAGAAAATTGGTCATATTGACGGAATGAAAGTGCAGGGCGCTGCGGTTTTGCCAGAGCGTCTGCTCACGCGGAATGGCGCCGTGAACGGAATCGGCGGCGATCATTGCATGTCTTTACGTCTCAATAAATATCAATGTTCGGAGTCCGTGGTATCTGATTCGATATCGAATAGGCGCGTTGTAGGAAGGATCTCTTGGTTGTGTGGGGTGTGGCGATCTGCGCTGTGAGGATGTTTCCCGCGTGGGCGCTTCTGAAGCCTGAGCCTCTCCGAGCCGGACAGTTGCACCTTTCTGTTTGCTTGCCACAAATCTTTAACGATCCGCGGCGAGAATGGCGCCCATGCCTTGAGTGGCCTTCTTTTTTCGTCCGCGTTGCACACGTGTGCAACGCGTCGTGTTGAGTCCGCAAATCCAATGAGATATCGCATGAAACTGTTCAGTAGCCTGCGCGCCGTATCCGTCGCCGTCGCTCTATCCGTTGTGACGTTGAGCGTCAGCGCAGCCGATCTCGTGATCGCGGGGCGCGACGATATCTATGGCCGCGGTCTGGCGGAGGCTGTCGCCGGTTTCACGAAGCTGCATCCCGGCGCCGACATCGAACTGCTGAAGCTGCCGAATGCGAACCTCTATCAGAAGCCGAAGCTATCGATGCGCGAAGGAACCGGCTCATACGACCTCGTCATGATGGACGACACCTGGTCGCCCGAATTCATCGCGAACGGCTGGCTTAAGCCGTTGCCGGCCACGCTGGCCGACGCCGACATGGTCGCATCGACGGTCGCGCTCGGCCGTGCGCCGTCGGGCGGCCTGTATGCGTTGCCGGTGGTCGGCAACGTTGAAATGTTCGCCTACCGCCGCGACCTGCTCGCGAAATACAAGCTGCAGCCGCCGCGCAACTGGGACGAAGTGCTGAAGATCGCGCAAGTCACCAGCGCTGCGGATGCGAATGTGTCCGGCGTGGTGTTTCGCGGTACCAAGGGCAACCCCGTCGTGACAGGTTTCATGCCGATTCTGTGGGCATATGGCGGTGACGTGATCGATCAGGGCGGCAAGGTGACGATCGATTCCCCGCAAGCCCTGGCGGCATTGAAGATGTTCATTGCGCTGAAAGCCTATGCGCCGAAGGACGTCGCGGTTTACGGCGCGGCCGAAGTGCGCGACGCCTTGCAAAAGGGTGCCGCGGCGCAGGCGCTCGAGGTGTGGCCGGCATGGATTCCGGCACTCGACGATCCGAAACAGTCTCGCGTAGTCGGCGAAGTTGCGCTGCAGGCGCCGCCCGGACAGGTGAAGGGACCGTCGCCGATGTTAGGCATCTGGCAAATGGCCATTCCGAAGGACGCGCCGCATGCCCCTCTGGCACAGGAATTCCTCGCCTACCTGACCGCGCGCGATACGCAAACGCGCCTCGCCGCAATGGGTATTCCGCCGACCCGCAAGAGTGTGTTTGAAGACCCGGCACTCGTGCAGCAATTCCGCTGGTATCCGGATCAGCTCAAGGCGCTCAAAGCTGGCCGCGCCCGCCCGCGTGTGAAGGACTGGCAGCAGATCGAGAGCATTCTGGGCGACGCCTTGCAACTTGTGCTGACGGGGCAACTCACTCCCGACGCGGCGCTGCATCAAGCCGCACAGAAGATCACGCCGGCGATGGCCGCCACTGTCAAATAACGACGCCGCATTGAACCCATCCATGAGCGCTGTGCGTCGTTTTCTGCCGTTGGTCGTGCTGGTCGGGCCGGCTGGGCTGGTACTCGGCGTACTGGCGCTGTACCCGGTCCTGCGGGTGCTGGTCGATTCATTTTTCAACGTTGACTATGCGTCGGGGCAACGCGCGTTTACCGGGCTGGAAAACTATCGTGCGGTGCTCGCGGACAGCGAATTTACCGCCAGTTTCTTCAACACGCTGCAGTTCACAGTTGTGGCATCGGTTAGCGAGGTTGTGCTCGGCGCTGCGTTGGCGTTGCTGTTTTACCGTGCATTTCGTGGCCGCCGTTTCGTCATGCCGCTTCTCATTCTGCCGATGATGCTTTCGACTCTGGTGTGCTCGGCAATCTGGCGCAACTGGCTGAACTACAGCGGCTTCCTGAATGCTTTGCTCGCGGTGTTCGGTCTGCCGGGCGTGCAATGGCTGTCCGATCCGAACCTCGCAATCTGGTCGCTGATTCTCGTCGATGTCTGGCAATGGACACCCATGGCATTCCTGATCATTCTCGCCGGTTTGCAGTCCATCGCTCCCGAACTGTACGAAGCGGCCCGCATCGATGGCGCGAGCGAGTGGCAATGTCTACGTCACATCACGCTGCCGCTTATCGTGCCGCAGATCGTGCTGGCCATGCTGCTGCGCTCGATCGACACCTTCAAGCTGTTCGACAAGGTCTATGCGCTGACGGGCGGCGGTCCTGGGAACGCAACCCAGACGCTGTCGACCTATGTCTATGACACGGGTTTCCGCTTCTTCAATGTCGGGCCGGCCAGCGCCGCTTCGGTGTTGATGCTGCTGGTGGCGGCCGTGCTGGTCTCGGTGAACGTGTGGTTGTCGATCCGCAAGGCAGGCGCACGATGAATTCCGCTTCTTCATCCCCTGTTTTTCGTCCGACGGGCCAGCATGTGGTGCTTGGGCTGCTGCGCGCCACTGCGCTGATCCTGTTGCTGCTGCCCTGCATCTGGATGCTCGGCGCCGCGTTCACGCCGACCCTCGAACGTCTCGATCATCCGCTCGCGTTATGGCCGCAGGTGCCGACCCTGCAGCACTTCGAATCGGTGTGGGCAAGCGGCATCGGCCGCCAGTTGCTGAACTCGCTGCTCGTGAGTTGCGGCACCACCTTGCTTGCGCTGATGCTTGCGTTTCCGGCCGCGTATGCGCTCGTGCGCTTGCGCTTTCCGGCGCGCCTCGACCTGCTGTTCCTGATGCTGGTCCTGGCGGTCAAACTGATGCCGCCGATCACGGTGGCGGTGCCGCTGTTCACGCTGGCGAAAAATCTGCATCTGCTCGATTCCGAGTTTGGACTGATGCTCGCCTACCAGGTGTACACGCTGCCGCTGTCGATCTGGATGCTGCTTTCGTTCGTGCGTGAAATCCCTATCGACTACGAAGAGGCGGCGTGCCTCGATGGCGCCGGTCTCGCCCAGAGGCTCGTCTATATCGTGCTGCCGCTGTGCGCGCCCGGGCTCGTCGCTACTGCGATCTTCGTGCTGATTACGGCCTGGAACGAATTTCTGCTTGCCTTGCTGTTTCTCTCCACGCCGAGCCGCTTCACGCTGCCGCTCGCGGTGGCCGGATACGTCACGGAGAACGGCATCGATTGGGGCGATCTGATGAGCGTCGGAATGATCGCGTCCCTGCCGACGCTGGCAGTCGCGGGATATGTGCAGCGCTACCTGTTGCGCGGTTTTGCCGGCGGCCTGAAGTAGATCGAATAAAGCAGGCGTCACGCGCCGCTCGATGGCGCCTGCGTCAGGTGACATTGTCAATGTGCCGGGTGCCAGGGCGCCCGTCTACCTACCACACTGGAGATCCACTCAAATGAAGAAGCACTTGGCGGTCGCGATGGCGGCTGCAGGCCTTGCAGCGGCCACGACGGCCCAGGCTCAGAGCAGCGTCACGCTCTACGGGGTAATCGATAACGGCATCGTCTATCAGAACAGCAGTACCTCGCGGGGCTCGACGACGGGTGGCCACTCCGCCGTCACGATGTCGAACGGCGCGTGGGCCGGCAGCCGGTTCGGCCTGAAGGGCGGTGAAGATCTCGGCGGCGGGACGAAGGCGATCTTCCAGCTCGAAGCCGGCGTGAACAGTGCAAACGGCCAGTCGCAATTCACGGGTGGGATGTTTACGCGCCAGGGCTGGGTCGGTTTGACGAATCCCGCCTACGGTACGCTCACGGCGGGTCGCCAGTACACGTCGTACTACTCGCTGCTTTCGCCGTATAGCCCGACCACCTATCTGACGGGCTTCTTCGGCGCCCACCCGGGCGATATCGATTCGCTCGACACGACGATCCGCGCGAATAATTCGCTGGTCTATACGTCGCCGAAACTCTACGGCTTCACGGTGAGCGGTTCGTATGCGCTCGGCGGCGTGGCGGGCAGCACCAATCGCGGTTCGACGTGGAGCGCGGCGATCCAGTATCTGAATGGTCCGTTCGGTATCGCGGCCGGTTTCCAGCGCGCCAACAATTCGACGCTCGGCGGCGGCGCATGGGGCACGGACTCGACGACGAATTCGGGCGGTCAGCCTGGTGTTTCAGCCATCAACAATGGCTACCAGACCGCGCAAGGACAGCAACGCGTCGCGGTGACGGCGGGCTACAAGTTCTCGCCGGCGTGGGACGTGTCGGTGTCGTACTCGAACGTTCAGTACATCCCGGGCGTGGGTTCGTCGTTCCGCAACACGGCGACCTTCAATACGGCAGGCGCGGTATTGCACTGGAAGCCGACTGTGAGCTGGGATTTCGCGGGTGGCTATAGCTATACGCGCGCAACGCAGTCGAACGGCATCACAAGCGCGGCGCAATATCATCAGATCTCGCTGACGCAGTACTACAGCCTGTCGGCGCGTACCGGCCTGTATCTGGGCGAGGCGTATCAGCACTCGAGCGGCAAGACGATCGGCTCGAACGGCGTGAAGATCATCGACGCCACGGCCTCGATCGGCGACGGCTTCAATGGCTCTCCGTCGTCGTCGGGTAGCCAGGTCACCGCGGGTGTCGGCATTCTCCACCGGTTCTGATCACGGCCGCCGCTACGAGGCGGCGCGCGGCGCTCAGATCCGCGGTTGTACGGGCTGCTTCTCATTGCGTGCGACGCCTGGGAGGCAGCCTTCCGCTGCGGCACGGCTCCGTGGCCGGAATCGACGGTAATACGACAGGAAATACACGGTGGCTACACTCACACTCCGTGCGGTCTGCAAGACGCGGCACGCTCGGCAACAGGTTTTGCGCGACATCGATCTCGACGTGGCGGACGGCGAATTTGTGGTGCTGGTCGGTCCTTCGGGTTGCGGAAAATCGACCCTTTTGAGGATGACAGCCGGGCTCGAAAGCATCACGTCCGGCGACATCAGGATCGGCTCGCGCATAGTTAATCAGGTCGAGCCACAAGACCGCAACGTCGCGATGGTATTTCAAAGTTACGCGCTCTATCCTCACATGACGGTCGCGCAGAACATCGCATTCGGTCTGCGGATGCGCGGCATGACGCCGGAAAAGGTTCGCGAGCGAGTCGCGGCAACGGCACAGATGCTTTCGCTCGACGCCTTGCTCGAGCGCAAGCCGCATGCGTTATCAGGCGGACAACGGCAACGGGTCGCAATGGGGCGCGCGATCGTGCGCGAACCCGCGCTCTTCCTGTTCGATGAACCGCTGTCGAACCTCGACGCCAAATTGCGGAGTCAGATGCGTGCGGAGATCCGCAACCTGCACACACGGCTCGGTACGACCACGCTCTATGTCACGCACGATCAGGTTGAGGCGATGACGCTTGCGCAGCGAATCGTCGTGCTGAATCAGGGAAGGGTTGAGCAGATCGGGACTCCGGAGCAAATCTACGAACGCCCGCAGAGCACTTTCGTTGCCAGTTTTATGGGCTCGCCTGCGATGAATCTGTTGTACGGCCGGCTCTCCGACGACCGGCGGCACTTCGACGTTAACGATGGACCGAGGATTGCCATTGCCGGCGCGCGCGATTCCGGCGCGGCCATCATGGCCGGTCGCGAATGCGTGCTGGGCATTCGCCCAGAGCATGTGATGCTGGCGGCCGGCGGCGAAGAATCCGATCAGCAGATCCGCCTGCCTGTCGATGCGTGCGAGATGCTGGGCGCGGACAATCTCGCGTTCGGCAGTCTGGGCAAGCAGAGTCTGGTGGTGCGCCTGCCGTATCACCGGCGACCCACATCGGGAGAACTGCTCGGCGTAACGCTGCTGGCTGGGCAGCTCCACTTTTTTGATGCGCAGAGCGGTCGACGCATCGCTTGAGTGGCATTCAGGTGCAGCTTTTTCGCACCACGCCCGCTACCGGCACTACGTGAGTACGGGACGCGCCGGAGAACGCGTTCATACGGTCCACAAGCATCTCGGTCGCCGCATTTGCCAGGCCGGACGTGTCCTGCTGGATGGTGGTGAGTTGGTAATTTTCATAGCTGGCGGCGGGGATATCATCGAAACCTACTACCCGAAGCTCATCGGGCACGCGGATCGCGAAGTGCTGCCGCGCGGCGTCGATAAAACCCAGAGCGAGCAGATCGGACGAGCAGAACACGCCGTCCGGACGCGCTTTCTGTTTCAACAGCGCGTGCGCTGCCGCCATGCCGCATTCGTACGTATCGGCGGTTGTGACGTGGACCTCGACCGGATGGGCAAGCCGCCGGTTTTCCTTTGCAATGCGTTGGACTGCGCGAGAAAAACCGGTGCCGCGCGACTTTCCGTTGTAGCTGGTCCTGGTCGGTCCGACGAAAGCAAGCCGGGTGGCTCCGGCATCAACCAGCATCTGCGCTGCCATCGCGGAACCCGCCGCGTTATCGCTCACCGCGACATCCGCGCCGGGCAGATTCGATGCGCGGTTGATCATCACCACGGGAATCTCGCCCTCGAGGTACTGGCGAGCGAGGTCGAGTGGAGGAGACGCGGAGGTCATGATGATGCCGGCGATCCGATAGCTCAGCAGCATATCGAGCGATTGTTTGATTTGCACAGGATCTTCCGCGTTCATCACGAGCGGGGTGAGTTGGCGGCGCCCGAGCGCGGCGATGATCTGCGACAGCAGTTTCGCGCGAAACGGGTTTTCGAAACCCGCGGTGACGACGCCGACCATGCTGCTGCGCTGCATGATCATTTCGCGCGCGATCAGGTTGACCTGATAGCCGAGGGCGCGGGCAGCCTCCATGACGCGCTCCCGCGTCTCGGGCGCGATGCTGGCAGTCGGCGAGAAAGCGCGCGAGACGGCAGAACGCGAGACACCGGCGCGGCGCGCGACGTCGGCGGCGGTAACCCAAAGCGTTTGTTTCTTCGGCATGTATTAACGAGTGAAGGGATGCACAGCTTGCTCCGCGCAGCTTGCCCGATCAAGAGGACAGGAAGATGACTGTCAAACAATATACAACGGAAGAAAGCGATTTCCGGGTCACTTAATCCATTACAACCCATGCACATTGATATTGGCGCCTCGGCGCTGGCTGGCTGGATGTCGAACCTTCCCGACGATTCCGCATTGAACCGATTAACGTTGCCGGGCAGCCACGATAGCTGTGCCTATACCGTGACGGATTCACTCGCGAGGACGCAGGGTGCGAGTCTGGCGGAGCAGTTGAAGCATGGCGTGCGGGTACTCGATATTCGCTGCCGGCATGAGGGCGATGTATTTCACATCAACCACGCGCGCATTCCGCTTGGCCTGATGTTCGACGATGTCGTCGCCACGTGCGCGGCGTTTCTGGCGCTGCACCCTGGTGAATGCATCGTGATGTCGGTCAAGGACGAATGTGGCAGTGAGGACTGCACGCGCAGCTTCGCGCAGACGTTCGAGTCGTATGCCGAGCTTTACGCCGCAAACGTACCCTGGTATCTGGGCGGCACAATTCCGCGTCTGGGCGAAGTGCGCGGCTCGATCGTGCTGTTGCGAAGATTCGCGAGCGAGTTTGCGTTGGGGATCGATCTGTCGATGTGGCCTGACAATGCCACGTTCGAACTCGACCGGCCGGGCGCAGCCTTTGCCATTCAGGACGAATTCCGCGTACCGGTGGAGGCATCGATTGATTACAAATACCGTGCGATTGAAGCGCTCCTTGTGCTCACGGGGCAGCGCGTGACGGAGCGCTGGGTCGTCAATTTCTGCAGCGGTACCGGAATGGGTGCAAATCCACGCAGGGTGGCCTGTGGGGATGGCCGGCGTCGCGGTATCAATGACATGCTGGTCGAGCGTCTCGTGACCCACGACGGGCCGTGCGGGACGCTAATGATCGATTTTTGCGAGTACGCGGACTGGGCGCTGGTTCGTGCGCTGGTGGCGCGCAATGTGAGCCGGCTTTCGAGGCCGACTTAGCTCGACTTAACCTGAACGTGATGCGTCAGGTGCAACAAACGCGAGCGCGGGACATCGATGACGAGACTTCTGACGGGTCCGGATAGCCCTCGATGCCGCGCTGCTTTCCCATTGTTTCCAGTCAACTTTGTTAGCGGACGGTCACCATGCCTGTCCGCCAAAAGGATTCAGGTTTATGCATCCTATGCTCAATATCGCCGTCAACGCTGCCCGTCGCGCCGCGCAGATTATCACCCGCGCGTCGTTCGATCTAGATCTGCTCCAGGTCAGTAAGAAACAGCACAACGATTTCGTGACGGAAGTTGATAAGGCATCCGAAGCGGCAATCATCGAGACGCTGAAGACCGCCTACCCCGATCACGCGATTCTCGCCGAAGAATCCGGCCAGTCGGGCAATGAGTCCGAATACCAATGGATCATCGATCCACTCGATGGCACCACGAATTTCATCCACGGCTTTCCGTACTACTGCGTGTCGATCGCACTTGCGCACAAGGGTACGGTTAAGCAGGCCGTGGTCTACGACCCGACCCGCAACGATCTGTTCACGGCCACACGCGGCAGCGGTGCGTTCCTGAACGATCGTCGCATCCGCGTGGCGGGGCGCGACCGCCTCGCCCACGGCCTGATCGGCACCGGTTTCCCGTTCCGCGATACAGCCGACCTCGATTCGTACACACGCCTGTTCGCCGAAATGACCGGGGCTTGTGCCGGTTTGCGCCGTCCGGGCGCAGGTGCGCTCGATCTCGCGAATGTCGCGGCCGGCCGCCTCGACGGCTTCTTCGAACAGGGATCAAGCGCGTGGGATATGGCGGCAGGCAGTCTGCTGATCACGGAAGCCGGTGGCCTGGCTGGCGACTATACCGGCGGCGCCGACTTTCTGCGCATCGGCGAAATCGTCGCGGGCAACCCGCAGTTGTACGCGCAGATGGTGCCTATGCTCGCGGGGTACAGTCGTACGAAGCATGGGTTGTGCTGAGGTGGGGCGTTGGGTTCGCGTAGCTGAATTGGCTCAACAAAGAAAAAGGGCTTGCGACGCTGACGCGTGCAAGCCCTTGAATCTTTTGGTAGGCCGTACGGGATTCGAACCTGTGACCAACGGATTAAAAGTCCGGACCAATGCTCAATAAAAACAGGACTGAGCGACTAATTTTTGCTCCGCAATCGCTGCTTACCGACTAGTTGGTGAGCCTTTGCCCGTAAGGGGCCGTCGGCAATTGCGGTGCAAAATTTGACTTGTGCGGCACTTGCTTTCCCATGGCTCAATTCGGCGCAGTTGCGGGGAATGTGGCGTGTTTGTATTCAGCTACTGATTTTTCGGATGTCGGGTCAACGGAAGGTAGGCCGCACGTTCGGCCTGTAATGACCCATTCCGTGAAGTGGGGTCTTGCGTTGCATACGACTTCGATCATTTCGACTGTCGGTTCGCGCATCCGCATGACGACTGATGCCCATTCGCTGGCGGGTATTGCGCCGCGCGAGCGTTGTTCGAGGTAGCTAAAAACTTGGTCTGCCTTGGCCGAGGCCCATTCTGTAATTACCCAAACGAGCCTGTCTCCGACGGTTTGACCTGTCCAGTTGATTGGAACCGGCGCACCCACCATGAAGGTCGAGCCCGGTGGGTGCATTTCGCCAGTGCGGAGTAGTTTTTCGTCATTCGGGTATTTTTTGCACCAAAATTCCACCATCTCGCTACTCGCCTCTTGCTTCCTGTAATAGAAGTTTTTCCACTTGGAAGCTTTTATGCTGCTGGCCACTTCGAGCGCTTGGAATCGCCCTGCTGTCGGAAATGTGTGTCCTATCAGATAGCGCAGTCGCTCACCCAGTTCGCGACGCTCGTTCGAAACGGTCATTTGCTTGGCCTCAAAAAAGTAGTTGCACTGAAGTGGCAATGACGATAAATTTACACTGTAGTGTAGATTTTGTGTTCATAAAGTGCACACCAAGAGTGTGCGAATAGTCTAGGGAAACGTCCCTTTTTCGCAATTTTACCTCTCGGGGAAAGTACAAATGTCCAAGCAGAAGCTTACGATTTTGCAAGTTATTCAAAAGGGTGGCACGTCGAAGAAAACGGGGTTGCCGTGGGAGATTCATTCTGCGCAATGCATCCTCGAGCAGGAAACGGAGAAGAACGGCCGGGAGTTGCTCGTGGGCACGGTCAACTTGCCGAAAGAGTTGTGGGCGTCGCAACCAGGCGACTACCTCGCTGAGTTCGGCCTTGCGCAGTCGATGGATGGAAAGCTCGAGCCGCGCATTGTTTCTCTTGTCCCGTTCGGAGCACAGAAGGCCAAACCGTCTGCCGGCGTGAGCGCCGCATAGGTTGCCCGTTCGCTATGGACCGCCTGTCGTCGTATGCAGTTGATCCAGTATCAGCGCAGTTGGCATTGCTGAACCTGCTGCTTGTGCTGCACTTGGCCTTGAAGGTTTTGATGCTGGCGTCGCGTTTGTGGCGTCCGCGCAGTTCGTAGGGTAGCTGATTCGTTCGCGGCTGGCCCGGGCGGGCGGGTCTCATTCATTGGGCCGTTGTCTAGAGGGTAATCAACATGAAGAGCCTGAATAAGAAGTTGGCTGTTGTCGCTGGTGGTGTCGCTGTGTCGGCTGGTGCTTTCGCGCAGGCGTCGGGTGTGGACGTGACGGCTGTTACGTCGTCGATCAGCAGCGTGACAACTTCGGTGGTCGCGGTAGGTGGGGCGGTGCTGGCAGTGTCGGCTGTCGTTTGGGGCTTCCGCAAGGTCGGCGGCTTCCTCGGCCGCTAAGGCGCTCCCGAGTGAGCACGTAAAGGCGTCTGGGATACCGGACGCCTTTTTTCATGCGGGGGGGGTATGGCGGTGTCTGCAGTGGTGTGCGGTCCTGCGTCTGAGGCTGGCGTGACCTACGTGTCGGCAAGTGGTCGGGCGGTTTCGTGCGGGACTGATTCGGCGGGTAACGCGTTGGTGTTGCAGGTCTCGACGCTTAGCAATGATCAGCCGGTGTCGGGTGGCGAGGTGGCCGGTTTGCAGATCGGCGGTGCGGTGCTAAGTGCGATGGCGGTGGCGTGGTCGATTCGGGCGATCAGGCGTCACTTGGATTTTTCAGGGGAGGTGTGAGATGACTTGGTATTACGAGTGCGTGGCGATAGCGGTTGGGACATGCTGGGCAATTGGCCTGATTCTCTTTGCGTGAACGCTATGTTTAAAAGGATCGTCTTGATTGCTGCGTTGTGCTCGATGTTAATTCAGCAGCAGGCAGCACAAGCCCAGGCGTTGCCGATCTGGACTAGCCCGATTTTCAGCGGCGTTATTAACCGTGCGATTGGGTCCGGAATCATGGCTAATCTCGCGCGTCGTGGGATCACGGTTGCGGCAAATGACGCGATGTTTGCAGAGACCATGTCATTTGTCGGCAAGGCCGCCAATGATGCGTCGTATGCGAGCATGGCAGCGGGTACCGTTGCGACGATCTTTGGTGCTCCCGTGTGGCTCAGTGCGCTTGTGAGCGTGGGCGCGCTGGCGGCGGCTGGTGCAGTGGCTTGGGGCATATATAACCTTACGCAGACGGGCTCGTCTTCAAACCCGTCGCTGACGTTGACACCTCAGAATCCGAGTACGACGCCGCCTCCACAGCCTGCGCCGCAAGGATCGTGGACGAGCTACACCAACCCGTTTTGTAATCCGGCAGTGACCACGACGTGCGGGAATAATCCGCTGCCGGCGACGATCCCGTATTACATGAACGGATATCCCAACTCTGGTGCCGTATTTGGCTGTGCGAGTGGGCTGGACTGCGCGCAACAGACTGCGGCAGCGGAGTTGAATTTCAATCAGCCAGGCATTAAAGGCACGATCAGCGTGTCTATCGCGCAGCAGTGTTCGACCTGTACGGCGGAGCCATTGGCGTACACGGTTCAACTCACGTGGCCTGCTCAGCCGAACAACCCGACTGTTACTGGTGCGAGCTATCCGGTGTGGCCATCCACGAACCCGGCGTACGTTGCGCCGCCCACGACGCAGACGGGTTCGTTGCAGTCGCTATCACCGACCGCGAACATGTTGACGCAGCCTTTCCCGCAGACGATGACAGCGGCGTTGGCTGATCAGCTGTGGAAGAACGCCGCATCGCAGCCGGGGTATGACGGCTATCCGTATGACGCGACGAATCCGGTCTCGCAGTCCGATGTGGCGACTGCGCCGGTGTCTCCGACGTGGAATGACGTTGTGGAGGCAATGCCTCGTCCGACCGGTTCAACGTCGGTGCCGATTTCTACGAATCCCATTCCGAATAGTCCGTATACGCCGGGTCAAACGACCCCCGTCAATCCGTCGAGCGGTACGACCGGCACGACGCCGACTACTCAGGATCCCTGCCAGCTGGAGCCGAATGCATCGGCGTGTGCGCCGTTGGGTACCGCGCCGGCTGCGCCGCCTATTCCGACTAGCTCGGCGAACGTGTCGATGTCGCCGTGGGCCGTGGGCGCACCGGATGGCGTGTGCCCGGCGCCACAGGTCGTCACGGTGCTGGGTAGTCCGTTGTCTTTGTCATGGGATCCGGTGTGTCAGTTCGTGCAGAAGGTGCGCCCGTTGATCTTGGCTATTTGTGCGTTGGCTGCCGCTTTGATCGTTGCTATGGGGGTGTCGCTATGAAGGTGTTGACCGTGTGCGCGGTGGTGATAGCGCTGTTCTTTGGGTACATCTTCGCGTCGGTGGTGCGCACGGCTGAGCAGGCGAACGATGCCGCTGATTTGATGATGGCGAGGTACGGGCGATGACGTGGGCTGCATGGCTGCTTGGACTGGTTCAGCCGCTGATTGTGCAGGCGTTGATTGCGTTGGGGGTTGGCGTGTTGACGGTCGGAGGGATTGATCTGGCGGTTAACACGGCGTTGGGTTGGCTTACGTCGTCAGTCGGCGGTCTGTCGTCGGACATGGCGAACATGTTAGCGATGGGCGGCATTTTCCAAGGTATGGGCTACATCGGCGGCGGAATTAGTGCGCGCGTTGCGATGGCTGGTGTGGCCGGTGCGAAGAAGTTCTTCATCAAATGATCCATCTCATTACCGGGGTGCCGGGTAGCGGCAAGACGCTTTATACGGTCTGGTGGCTTCAGAAGGAGGTCGCGGCCGGGCGTCGGCTTGTCGTTAACGGCGTGAAGGATTTGCTGCTCGATCATGAGCTTGTCGACGACGATTGGGTGCGCGATTGGCATAACCGGTGTCAGCAGAACGATATCGTTTTGGTTGATGAAGTGCAGAGGATCTGGCCGCCTGTGTCGTCCAGCGTGAAGCCGACTGAGGACATCGAGCAGTTGCACGTGCATCGCCATAGGGGCGTTGATTTTGTGGTGATCACGCAGCATCCGAATCGGATGAATAAGACGGTGCGTGACTTGGTGGGGCGGCACGTTCACGTGCGTAAGTTGTTCGGGTTGTCGCGGGCGATGTTGTACCAGTGGGATATGGCACATAACCCGAATTCCGGTTTTCGGGACGCGGTTAAGACCATGTGGGCGTATCCGAAGAGCGTCTACAAGCTGTACACCAGCGCGGAGATGCACACGAAACCGAAAGCCGTTATCCCGAAAGCCCTTTTCGTGTTGCCGATCGCCGCTGTGGTAGCGATGGTGCTTACGTGGAAGGGGCTCCATGGTGTCAATACGGGGTTTGGTATCGACGCGGCGAAGGTTCCGGGCGCTGCTTCTGGTCCTGCTGCGTCGGGTGCGGCGAAAGCAAGTGCCGGCCCGGTTGGTGGTGGCGTGAACGGCGCGGTTTCGAATGTGTGGCGTGTTGCCGGGCGGTACGCGATTGATGGGCGGGGTTACGTGCTGCTGACCGACACGCAGGGGCATTTTCGTCGCGAGTCTAGTGACGATTTTAGAGGCGAGACCTTGGGTGTGACGGGGATCGTGGACGGCGAGCGTGTTGCGGTCTGGTCGGGTGCTACGGCAAGCAGTGACAACGCCGTTGGGGGGCACAAGTGAAACAAGCTATCGGGGTCCTGTGTGGGGTGTGTCTGTCTGCCTCGGCGGCCGCTGCGGAGTCAATTCCGCCGTTGCCGACGTTGCCGGTGTCGTCGCTGGCGGTGCCTGCGATGGCTGCGCCGCTGCCGTCGGTGCCGCTTGTGCCGTTACCTCGCATTAAGGGCGGGGCGTTCGACCTGCGGTTCGTGAATGTGGGGCAGCTTGTCGATTTGCTCTACGGTGATGCGATGCATGTGCCGCACGTGATCAGCTCGGACGTGTTGCAGGATACGCGGCTCGTGTCTTTTCAGTACGACGGAAAGGCGGGCGATCTGCACGCGTTCGTGAAGGTGTTTCTTGATTCGCAGGGGTTCAGGGTCGAGACGCGAGACGGAGTGGACTTCGTGACGAAGAAACCTGCCGATGAGGTCAAGCAGCCGGAGAGGGAGACGTTCGTGTACCGGCCGCGATATCGCACGGCCGACTATCTGGCGAAGGTCGTGCAGCCGCTTTTCTCTGGTCGCATGAATGCGGGCTCGATGCCGGCTGCGGGGATGTCTGTGCCTGAATCTGCGCTGGCCCCTGTCGGGGCGTCGGGTGCGAGTGTGGCGGCTCCTATGGAGGCGGTGCGGTCGCAGTCTGGAGTGTCTGCCGCAGACGAGTTGGTGTTTTCCGGTCAACTGTCCGAGATTCATGATCTGCGGAAGTTGTTGCAAGAGCTGGATCGGGCGCCTGGTGAAGTGGTCGTGCGTGGGTGGGTCTATGAAGTGACTAGTACATCGGATAAGAACTCAGCGTTTTCTATCGCGGCGACGGTGTTGAGAGGGATCGGCGGGAAGCTGTCGGCGTCGAACGGGCAGACTGATCAGGATGGGACGGCGTTGAGGTTCACTAGCAACTTTCTCGACGTTGCCATTTCCGCGCTGAATGCTGACACGCGCTTCAAGCAGGTGAGCGATCCGCATGTGCGTGTGGTGTCGGGCGAGAAAGTGCGCCTTAACGTGGGGTCTCAGGTGCCGACCTTGGGCAGTATCAGCTATCAGGGTGTGAGTGGCACACCGGTTCAGTCGGTCCAGTATCAGGACGCAGGTTTGATCTTCGATGTGCAGCCGACCGTGATGGCCGATGCGATTCAGGTGCAGTTGCAGGAGCAGAT
The DNA here is from genome assembly GCF_009455635.1 of Paraburkholderia agricolaris. NCBI lineage: Bacteria > Pseudomonadati > Pseudomonadota > Betaproteobacteria > Burkholderiales > Burkholderiaceae > Paraburkholderia > Paraburkholderia agricolaris. The sequence goes on along the minus strand of NZ_QPER01000001.1, from coordinate 4,034,751 downwards.
GTCGAGCTTCGTTCCGACAACGACCGGCGTCAACAATTCGCCGACCAAGAACACCCGGCAGATGCAGACGACCGTGAGCATGCAGGATGGTGAGGTAATCGTGTTGGGCGGATTGGTGCAGGACAGCGATTCATCTTCCGTCAGTAGTCCAGGCTGGTTGCCGAAGTTTCTCGATGGTCGCGGGTCGTCTAAAAGTCGCACGGAGGTGCTTCTAGTGTTGCAGGTGCAGCGTGTGGAAGCTTCGGAGCTTTGATCTGGTGGATAGCCCGTGCGCTGGGGTCAAGGCTCGCGATAGCGACCCGTAGGGCTTGGCCTTGATGCCAGCTAGACCGCGAAACGCTCGCGTCATGGGTTGTGTCGGCCGCAGGACGGCGCAAGCCATGACGACAATAGCGCGGTAGCTGTTCGCGCGCGGAGTTGGCTGCCGAGGTGTTGATGGATTGTGAGGGTGTGGAGTTGTGCGGTGCGCGGCCGGCAGATCGCAGCGGTAGCGCGATCAGCCGGGCGCGCGAAGCGCGCCTAGATTTATATCAGGGACACTTAACGTACGGAGATACAGCACGGCCTACGAGAACAGTGGCACAACGCCGAATTTAGAAAAGAAAAAAGCCCCGACCGCTGCAACGGTTCGAGGCTCGTACAACAGCATTACAAGGACTAGTTGCAATGCACGACGACAGTATAGGCAATTTCTCGGCGTTTCGCCGTGAATGGGTGATTCGCGGTCGCAATTTCGGTGACGGCCAGGTTGAGGTATCGGCGACGCGGTTTGATCGGTATGTCGGGGCTCAACGGATGAGCTCGATGCCGAAAGCTAGGCGCGGCGAGTCGGAGAACACTGAACAGAATCTGATGGACGCGGCGAAACGCGCAAAGCAACAGGTGCGACTTCGATGCAAGGCGATCGGTGCGGATAGGATGATTACCACAACGTACCGAGAGAACATGACGGACAAAACAAGGCTGAAAAAGCACTTCGATGCATTTAGGCGACGCGTTGCGAAGATTCAGGGATTTGAGTATGTGGCAGTTCCGGAGCGCCAAAAACGCGGAGCGTGGCATCTGCACATTGCTGTGAAGGGGCGTCAAAACTATCGCGTTCTTCGTGCCATATGGCATAGCGTGGTTGGGGTGGACAACGGAAATGTGGATGTACGGAACCCATTCAGGGAGAAGGGGTTGCGCCATAAGCTGGCGGCATATCTGGGGAAATACATCACCAAAGATTTCGGCGAGCATGCGCTTAATGAGAAGCGCTATTGGACCAGTCGCGGCATAGCGATTCCTGAACAGCATCCGATCGCACATCTGCTTTGCGATAACCCGGCCGAGGCCATCAAGACGGTATTCAATGCCGCGCTGAGGGTCGGCTCGTCGCTTGACCGCTGTCAGTCGTACTGGAATCAGGAGCTTGGGTGTTTCTGGCTATCTACACGGGAAAATTGACGATGTCCGATATGTTTCTTTCGACACAAGAATTAGTACAACTTACGGGGAGAAAGGTGAAGGCAAAGCAAATTGATGCGTTGCGTCGGATGGGGATAGCGTTCTTTGTTAATGCGCTAGGCAGGCCTGTGGTCGCGCGTGCTGCAATAGAGGGTAAAGGTGAGGCCGTCAGGGAGCGTCCTGTACGCTCGTCGTGGCAACCGCGAGTGTTGGCGGGTTGATATGGGGCGTCGGCCGTGGAAGAACCTAAGTTTGCCGCCGGGCATGCGTGCGCGGGTGCAGCGAAGCGGGGCTGTCTATTATTACTTTGATGTCGGCGGGACGCCTCGTCGTGAAATCCCGCTGGGTGCGGACTTCGTAGAGGCGGTGCGGAAGTGGTCAGAGTTGGAAGCGCAAAGCCAGAATCGGCATGCGCAGTTGGTAACGTTCCGGTATGCCGCTGAGCGGTATGTGCGCGAAGTCTTGCCGTTGAAGTCACGGCGCACACAGCGAGACAACTTGTTGGAGCTTGAGAATCTCTTTAAGTTTTTTGACGATCCGCCAGCGTTGCTTGCAGATATTAAGCCCGTACACGTGAAGCAGTACCTGTCGTGGCGAAGTGAACTGGCTCGGCAGTGGTATGTAGAGCGCAAGCGTGTCGTACCTGTTCAACCGGGGCACGTTCGAGCAAATCGTGAGGTCGCGTTGTTCTCGCATATCTTTAACTTTGCGCGCGAGCATGGGATAACTGACGCCGTCAATCCGTGTGTAGGCGTGCGCCGGAACAGGGAAGTTGGTAGGACGGTCTACGTCGAGGATGACGTGTTTCGGAGGGTGTGGCAGGTGGCTGACGAGCCGACGCGCGACGCGATGGATTTGGCGTATCTGACTGGGCAAAGGCCGGCGGACACATTGAAGTTTATGGAAAGCGATATTCGAGGCGATGAGCTTTGGGTGGTGCAAGGCAAGCGTGGCAAGAAGTTGCGCATTACCTTGTCTGGTGAGCTGGCGGCAGTGATCGAGCGGATCCGTGCACGCAAAGCGGCATGCAACGCGAAGTGTGAGGCGCTTGTGGTCAACGAAGGGGGCGAGCGTCTGATGCGTGACGCCCTTCGGTTTCGGTTTGATCGTGCGCGGCTCGCTGCGCGGGTGCAGAAGGATTTGTTTCAGTTTCGGGATCTCCGCGCGAAGGCGGGTACCGATAAGACTGAATTGTCCGGCGATATTCGGGCGGCTCAGCTTCAGTTAGGGCACAAGTCGTTGAAGATGACGGAGCACTATGTGCGTGAGCGGAAGGGCGATAAGGTGGGTCCGACTAGGTAAGTCTTCCGGCTGGACGATCGGCTTTGGCGAGGTTTCTTGGGGAGGTTAGATGCGTACTGTGAAAATCGTTGTGGAACCGCGTGAAGCGTTTGACTCGCGGTTCGTGTCCGCGCTGAAGGGTAATACCCAGGGCGAATTTATAAGTTTTGAATCGGCGGCGGCTTTGTTGGAGACGTTGACGCCTGACCGCTGGGAGATTTTGACTATGCTGGCCGGCCGGGGTGCAATGCTGGTCGTAGACGTTCAGGAGCTGGTTGGTCGTTCGCTGAAAGAAGTCTGTGCCGATTTCAAGTTGCTCGTGGAGCGTGGCATTGTTGACGAGGATTCGCACGGGTGCGTTGTGTTTCCGTACGACCGCGTCGAGGTGGATTTCGTCTGGAGCAGAAACGTTTGAGAGAGCGCGAAACGTTCTTTTTTGCGGAGCAAGTGTGATTTTGCGGAGCAAGAAAAAGGGCTTAGCCGAAGCTAAGCCCTTGAATCTTTTGGTAGGCCGTACGGGATTCGAACCTGTGACCAACGGATTAAAAGTCCGCTGCTCTACCAGCTGAGCTAACGACCCAAAAGAGAAGCGAGATTATAGCGATAGCCCCCGTGGGCTGTCAACCCATGGTGGTTAGTTGGGCTATCCGCACTTCAGATAGTGAAAAGCCCGGGGTATTGCTACCCCGGGCTTTCCGGCGAGAGGCGCGCGTGGCCGTTAATTTGGAGACGGCGCAGCCACTGCGCGTTACATCAACTGCACCAACCTTGCGCGACTACTTGATCTGCGACAGCTTGCTCTGAGCCGACTGCGCGACGTCCGAGCCGCTGTACTGCGCGACGATCTGCTCAAGCGTCTTTTTGGCCGCAGCCTTCTGACCTTGCTCAAGCTGATTGTTCGCAATCGCGAGCAGCGCTTCCGGCGCACGCGGATGCTGCGGGTAGTTCTTCACCACACCTTGCCAGGTCGCCGTCGAGCCCTTGTAGTCACGCAGCGCATACAGCGCGTTGCCGAGCCAGTACTGCGCGGTCGGCTGGTAGGGGCTATTCGGATACTTGGAGATGAAGCTGCGGAACGACGCCGCCGCATTCTTGAAGTCGCCGTTGCGGAACTGCTGTGAAGCCGCATTGAACGAATCGGTTTCACCCGGCTGCACCTCGCCCTGGACGCCGTCCACCGTCTGTTGCTGCGGCTCGAATTTCTTCAGCCGCGTGTCCAGATCGGTGTAGTAGTCCTTCTGCTGTTTTTGCAGCGTGGCGAGCTGGTTGCCCATATCCTCGTTCTGCCCACGCAACGTCGCGACTTGCTGATTCAGCTGATCGAGACGGTTGGACTGATCGAGAATCGTGCGCTGTGCGGCCGACAGTTGGCTCGACAGGCTATCGGTCTTCGAACGCAGATCGAGAATGGCCTGACGGGCCTGATCGTCGTCGAAGATGCCCGCATGCGCGGGCACAGCCACAAAGGCCGTGCCCGCGACGCAGGCCGCTGCGGCAAACCGCAGCCAGGAGAAACGATGCGTCATTCGGCTCATCACCCGTTACTTACTGTTGGTACACGAGGTCGGCGCGGCGGTTTTGTGCCCACGACGATTCGTCATGACCGGTTGCTTGCGGCTTTTCCTTGCCGAGGCTCACGGCTTCCATTTGCGAGTCTGCGACGCCCATCAGCGACAGCGAACGGCGCACAGCTTCAGCACGCTTCTGGCCGAGTGCCAGGTTGTATTCGCTGGTGCCGCGTTCGTCGGTGTTGCCCTGGATCAGGACGTGACGTTGCGGATGGCTCTTCAGGTATTGCGCGTGTTGTTGCAGCAGCGATTGGTAGTCGTCCTTGACCGAGTAGCTGTCGAAGTCGAAGTAGATGCTGCGCTTGGCGAGCGGGCTGTTCGGATCGTTCAGCGGATCGACGTTGACCTGAGCGACATCGGTCGGATTCGGTTGCGTCGAAACTGCGCCACCCTTGTTAGCGTTTTCGTCGAGCTTGACGCCCGAGTGACATGCGGCCAGCGCACCGACCATCAATACGGCAAATGCGAAACGAAGTTTAGACATCATTTTGTTACTCTCCTTGTGTTATTGCATCAACGTTACTGCATAAACGGGCCCCAGGATGGCTCGCGTACGCTGCCACCCTGAACGGACAGGACCTGCCGAGTGCGACCGTCGGTCGATACTGCGGCCAACACGCCACGGCCGTTCACCTGTGTGGCGTAAAGAATGTACTGACCGTTCGCCGCAAAGCTCGGCGATTCGTCATGTGTGGTGTCCGTCAGGCCCGTGGCCGTATTGCCTTGCAGGTCCTGGAGATAGAGCTTGAACCCGCCGCCGACGCGCGAGATATAGGCGAGCTGCTTGCCGTCCGGGCTCACGCGCGGGCTGGTGTTGTAGTTGCCCGTGAACGTTACCCGTTGTGCGGCGCCGGCGCTCTCGCCCTGAGCCGACATCTTGTAGATCTGCGGCTGACCGCCACGGTCGCTGGTGAAGTAGATCGACTGGCCGTCAGGAGAGAAGCACGGTTCAGTGTCGATCGAGCTGCCTTGCGTTAGGCGCCGCAAGCCGCTGCCGTCCGCATTGACGGCGAAAATCTGCGTGTTGCCGGTGCGCGAGAGCGCGACGGCCAGCGTGCGGCCATCCGGCGACCACGCCGGCGCACTGTTGTTACCCTTCTGGTCCGATACGATCACGCGACGGCCCGTAGGCAGATCGTGGATGTAGACAATGGGCTTCTTCTTTTCGAACGAAACGTAAGCGACCTTGGTGCCGTCAGGCGACCATGCGGGCGAGATGATCGGCTCGGGGCTCGACAACGCGATGTGCGCGTCCTGGCCGTCCGAATCGGAAATCTGCAACTGATAACGGCCGCCGGTCTTGATGACATACGACAAGCGCGTGGCGAACACGCCGCGGCTACCCATCAGCTTCGCGTAGATATAGTCCGCGACTTTGTGCGCGCTCATGCGCAAGCCGCTTTCCGGGCTCACCAGCACGAGGCCGCCAAGGCTTTCGCCCTTCACGGTGTCGTACAGTTTAAAACGCACTTCATACTGGCCATTCGGCAAACGGTTCACGCTGCCCGAGACGAACGCATTGGCGCCCTTGGCTTTCCAGCTGCCGAGGTCGACGGAATCGGTTTCCGCAACCGGCGTGCTGCCCGCGTCGATATTCGTGAATTTCCCGCTGCGTTGCAGATCCTGACGCACGATCGTGCTGACCTGCTGCGGCGAGTTCGCTTCATTGGCGAAATTCGCCGTTGCGATCGGAAACTGGGTGGACCCGACGCCCGTCACGAGGACGTTGAGCTGGGCATTGGCGGCGCCGCCGACGGCGATCAGGCACGACGCTACAAGTGTCCGCAGGCCTAGCTTGGTCATCAAACTCATGCTGAATGGTTTCCCCAAAAACGGTTTTACTAACACTTCATGACAGCAGAGAGACCCGAAAACAACTAATTCGTTCCCGGGCACGCCGCGCCGGGCGGGGCGCGGACTCTGCGGTCAACTGACTGCAAATTGCTGCTATCAACCTGCCGGGCGCAACGTAATCTTGAAGCTGGTCGGCGTTTTCCCGTCGATATCCTGAGGCATCGGATTAGAACGCTGGACGGCCCGGAGTGCCGCGTCGTCCCATGCCGCATTGCCGCTGCTGCGCGAGATCTGCGCGTCCAGCAACGTGCCTGTCGGCGAGCAGCGCACGGAAATGACGGTCTCCAGACCTTCCGTTTCACCGCCCCACGAGATGTTCGGACGCACCACACGGCGCACCTTATCCGCATAACCCGGCGAAGTCGCGGTGCCACCCGAGCCGCTACCCGTGCCGCTCTTGGCCAGCCCATTGCCGGACGAGCCTTCGCCGCCCGCCAAACCTTGCATCTGGGCAAGCCGCGCACGACGTTCCGTGTCCAGCTTCTTCGCTTGCGCCGCAGCATCGGCTTGCGCCTTGGCCTTCGCCGCTTTCTGCGCATCAGCCTTCTTCTGCGCTTCCGCTTCGGCCTGTTTCTGCTGCTCGGCCTGCTGCTGCTTTTGCTGGTCGGCCAATTGCTGCTGCTTCAGTTTATCGGCCTGCTGCTGTTGCTGTTGTTGCAACTGTTTCTGTTTGGCTGCCGCTGCTTTTTGCGCGGCGAGCTGCGCGGCCTGATCGGCCGCCAGTTGCTGCTGGCGCTTCGCCTCGGCTTCCTGCTGGGCTTGCAGCTTCTGCAGGCGCTGCTGCTCGGCCAGTTGCGCCTGACGGGCCGCTTCCTGCTGCTGGCGTTTCTTTTCCTGCAGCGCGATGTCGGCCTGTTCGTCCGGCAGTGGCGGGGCGGGGGCTACCGGCACGGGCGGCGGAGGAGGCGGGCGAGGGATGGCCGTGTCGGGCACCTCGGTCCACAACTCGGCTTCCGCGCCGGCCGGCGTGCTGTTTTGCCACTGAATGCCGTGGTACAGGAAGAATCCGAGCAGCGCATGCATCACCAGCGCGAACGCAAAGGCTCGCCCGGTGCCGCGTTCACGCGGTGGCTGGAGCGGGTATTCGGAATTCTTGCGGATCATTGCGATTTGACGAGCAATCCAACGCGCTTGACGCCCTGAGCCTTCAGATCGGACATCACATTCATCACGACTTCGTACTTCACGGTCTTGTCGGCGGCGATCACGACCGGCTGGTCGGGGTGCGATTGCGCGCGATCGGCGATAAAGCCGTGCAGATCGGCCTTGCTCATGTCTTCCTGCTGCTGTGCGCCGGCGTCGTCCTTGTATTTGACGCTCATATTGCCGTCCGCGCGAATGTTCACGATCACGGGCGGCGTTTGCTGCTGGGGCGCGGCGCCGCCGACGGTCGGCAGATTGACGATCGACGGGGCGACGAGCGGCGCGGTCACCATGAAGATCACGAGCAACACGAGCATCACGTCGATGTATGGCACGACATTGATGTCGGCCATGGCGCGGCGCTGACGCGAGCCGCGCATGCTTGAGGAAGAGCCTGCCATCGTGGACTCCTTACTGTGCCTGACGCTGCAGGATGTTCGAGAATTCTTCGATGAAGGTCTCGAAGCGGATCGCCAGACGGTCGATGTCGTGCGCGTAGCGGTTGTAGGCGACCACGGCCGGAATCGCGGCGAACAGGCCGATTGCGGTGGCAGTCAGCGCTTCGGCGATGCCAGGAGCCACGTTCGCAAGCGTAGCCTGCTGCACGTTGGCGAGGCCGCGGAATGCATTCATGATCCCCCACACCGTACCGAACAGACCGATATACGGGCTGACCGAGCCAACCGACGCGAGAAACGCCAGATTTGCCTCGAGCACGTCCATTTCGCGTTGGAACGCGGCGCGCATGGCGCGGCGCGCGCCGTCGAGAATCGCTCCTGAATCGTTCAGGCGCTTTTCCTTGCCCTTCAGGAATTCGCGCATGCCGGATTCGAAAATCCGTTCCAGCGCGCCGATCGTGTGGCGGTTGTTCGCTGCGCTCTGATAGAGCGCCTGCAGGTCGCCGCCCGACCAGAAGTCGCGTTCGAAGCGTTCAGTTTGCGCGCGGGCCCGGCGGATCGCAAACCACTTGCGGAAGATGAAAGTCCACGACAGCAGCGACAGCAGAAGCAGCAGGGCCATGACGGCCTGTGCCAGAAGGCTCGCATTAAGTACGAGAGAAACGATCGACAGATCTTGTGTAGTGTTCATAAAGGTTCGTTTTAACGTCCCGGAAGGGGGCGTCCGGCTGCAAGGTCACTCGAAGCTTGCCGTGAGCAAAACGGAAGCATCGGCGATATTGCAAGCCGAACCATGCTTTGTGTTGCTTGATCGATATGAGTTCACTGGCCCCGTAACAACGGGGTTCAGTCGTTGTCCGTTGACATACCGCCACCGTTCACGCTTGGCCCGCGCCGCAAAGCAGCGAGAACCGGTGCAGGAATCGCGGTCGGCCGCAGCGCAATACGCTCGACGCAGCCGACCCGGATCGCGCCACTGGCAAGCAGCGTATCGTCGCGCCACGCTTCCTGCGCAAAATCGACGGAGGCGCGGCCGAGACGCTCGATTCGGCTTACCACCTTGACGACATCGTCGAGCCGGGCCGGTGCCCGATAGTCGATTGCAGTACTGCGGACGATGAAGATCGCGTTCGCTTCGTCGGCAAGCCGGTTCTGGTCGACGCCGCACGCGCGCAGCCATTCGGTGCGCGCCCGCTCAAAAAATTTCAGGTAGTTCGCGTAAAACACGATGCCGCCGGCGTCGGTATCTTCGTAGTACACGCGGATTGGCCACGTGAAGCCGATTTCCGTGCCGGGCTGGCTGGTCGACATATTCATGCGGCGCATTTTACCGGAACGCACACCCCGAGGTCTGTATCAAGATGTGCGCCCCGCCCGGCGGGCCTCAGCCGGGATTTCAGCCGCGCTGTACCGACAAAGCGGAGAACGATTGGGCCACCGGCATCAGCTCGATCGTGTTGACGTTGACGTGTGCAGGCCGGGTGGCGACCCAATAGATCGAGTCGGCGATGTCCTCGGGCGTCAGCGGTTGTACGTTTTCGTACATTTTGGCTGCTTTTTCGTCGTTTCCACGAAAACGCACGTTCGAAAACTCGGTGCCGCCGCACAGGCCCGGCTCGATGTTGGTCACGCGTAATGCCGTGCCGGCCAGATCGGCCCGCAGATTCAGGCTGAACTGGTGCACGAATGCCTTGGTGGCGCCATAGACGTTGCCACCCGCGTACGGCCAGCTTCCCGCCGCCGAACCCAGATTCAAAATGTGGCCACGGTTGCGCTCCACCATGCCGGGCAGGAGCGCGTGCGTGATCTGCACGAGGCCCGTGCAGTTGGTCTCGATCATGGTGTTCCATTCGTCGAGGCTCGCCTTTTGCGCCGGTTCGATGCCGAGTGCGAGGCCGGCGTTATTGACGAGCACGTCGAGCGCCGCGAAGTCGGCCGGCAGGGAGGCCGGCACCGCCTCGACGGCGGCGCGATCGCGCACGTCGAGCTCGTACGGCAGAAGGGCGTCGCCGAGTTCGTCGGCGAGTGCCTGCAGGCGGTCTTTACGGCGCGCGGTGGCGACGACGCGGTGGCCGCCCTTGACGAAAGCTCGGGCGATAGCGGCGCCGAATCCCGCGGACGCTCCGGTGACGAACACGATCATTGCAGTTTCCTGGCTGGTAGAGGAGAAAGGTCCCAAGCCTACTTCCAATGCGGCGCTGCGGCAAGGATGAACCAGCCGTACAAACGGCTGGGGGAGGCACGCAGAGCGGGTTCCGGGTCCGTTTTGACCGGCCGTTGGCGCGCGGCTTGCGGCGGCGCCACAACCGGCTTGGCGAGCACCCGCCGGGGCGGCGGGAAGCCGGTTGCCTATTCGATCCTCTTCCAATAAACTAACGCGCTCATCCCTGCGTGACTGGCGATAGAACCGGTTCAAGCAATCGGATTCAAGGTGGAACAACCCACCGTGAAGCGCGGGGTGCCGTTTTGCCGTTCGCCTGGGCAGCTGTGATCCGCGCGCATTTATCTGCGCTGACGGTGGCTGTCCTGCCTCGCGTGTGCGGCGAATCTCCATCCGCCACGTCAGGGCTGGCCCAGCCGCCAGCAGCGCTGCGTACCCTCTACGCAAGATTCGGCGCACGATCCGGTCAACCTGAACACACTCAACGGAATCCGTATGTTTGATAGAGCCCAAAGCACCATCGCCAACGTCGATCCTGAACTCTGGAGCGTCATCCAGCAGGAAAACCGCCGTCAGGAAGAGCACATCGAACTGATCGCGTCGGAAAACTACACGAGCCCGGCCGTGATGGCTGCGCAGGGCTCGCAACTCACCAACAAGTACGCCGAAGGGTACCCGGGCAAGCGCTATTACGGCGGCTGCGAATACGTCGACATCGCTGAGCAGCTGGCGATCGACCGCGTCAAGCAACTGTTCGGCGCCGAAGCCGCCAACGTGCAGCCGAACTCCGGCTCGCAGGCGAACCAGGGCGTGTTCTTCGCCATGCTCAAGCCGGGCGACACGATCATGGGCATGAGCCTCGCGCACGGCGGTCACCTGACGCACGGTTCGCCGGTCAACATGTCGGGCAAGTGGTTCAACGTGGTGAGCTACGGCCTGAACGAAGCTGAAGACATCGACTACGAAGCCGCTGAGAAGCTGGCTCAGGAACATAAGCCGAAGCTGATCGTGGCGGGCGCCTCCGCGTTCGCGCTGCGTATCGATTTCGAACGCCTGTCGAAGATCGCCAAGTCGGTTGGCGCGTATTTCATGGTCGACATGGCGCATTATGCCGGCCTGATCGCCGCGGGCGTCTACCCGAACCCGGTGCCGCACGCCGATTTCGTCACCACCACCACGCACAAGAGCCTGCGCGGCCCGCGCGGCGGTGTGATCCTGATGAAGGCCGAGTTCGAAAAGCAGATCAACTCGGCAATTTTCCCGGGCATTCAAGGTGGTCCGCTGATGCACGTGATCGCCGGCAAGGCCGTCGCGTTCAAGGAAGCACTGTCGCCGGAGTTCAAGACCTATCAGCAACAAGTCGTCGAGAACGCGCGCGTGCTGGCTGAAACGTTGGTCAAACGTGGTCTGCGCATCGTCTCGGGGCGCACTGAAAGCCACGTGATGCTGGTCGATCTGCGCGCGAAGAAGATCACCGGCAAGGCGGCGGAAGCTGCGCTCGGTGCGGCGCACATCACGGTCAACAAGAACGCGATTCCGAACGACCCGGAAAAACCGTTCGTTACGAGCGGCGTGCGTCTCGGCTCGCCTGCCATGACCACGCGCGGCTTCGGCGTCAAGGAAGCGGAGCAGGTGGGTAACCTGATCGCCGATGTGCTGGACAACCCGGAAGACGCAGCCACGATCGAACGTGTGCGTGCACAAGTCGCTGAGCTGACCCAGCGCTTCCCGGTTTACCGTTAAGACGCCATGCATTGCCCCTTCTGCCGTCACGCCGATACGCAAGTTGTGGATTCCCGCGTATCCGAAGACGGCGCGACGATTCGCCGGCGCCGCCGCTGCCCGGCCTGCGACAAACGTTTTACGACGTATGAGCGGGTCGAGCTGGCGTTGCCGTCGGTCGTCAAGAAGGATGGCAGCCGCACGGAATTCGATCGCCGCAAGATCGTCGCAAGCATGCAACTGGCGCTGCGCAAGCGCCCGGTCGCAGCGGACGCGATCGATGCGGCTGTCGCGCGTATCGAATATCAACTGCTCGGCAGCGGCGAGCGCGAGGTGCGCAGCGAGCGCCTCGGCGAACTCGTGATGAACGAGTTGCGTGCGCTCGACACCATTGCTTACGTACGTTTCGCTTCTGTCTACCGGCGCTTCGAAGACGTCTCCGAATTCGAGGACGTGATCGAGGAATTTCGCCGCGCCTCTTCTCCTCCCAAGCCTTCTCGCAAGCGCTGATTGCTGCCGTACCCGAAGCCGGGCTCCAGGTTCTGTTTTCCGCTGCGTAGGTTCACGCATCTGCATCTCCACTCCCGTTATGGTCCGTTACGCGTGCATTTTTGCGCGGGATAGCGTCTGAGTGCCACCTGGCCATTCGGCCGATTGTTGACCCGTTTGCGAATCGCTAGATTGGCTGCATTCTTTGCAACGATCAGGGATGCAGATGAAATGGAATGCAGTCTGTTGGCGGCAGCATCGCGGCTTTACGCTTGTGGAAACACTGGCTGTTGTCACGCTGCTGTCGATAATCGCGGTGATGGCGACGCCGTCGTTCGTTGCGTGGCATTTGCGCGACCAGGTCGACGCTCGCGCAAAAGTGCTTGCCGCAACACTCGCTTATGCGCGCAGCGAGGCATTGCGTCGCGGTGCTCGCGTCACGGTGTGCCGAATCGATGCGGCGCGGCATTGCCTTGCCGCAGGGCAAGCTTGCGGCAACGGCGTCACCGACTGGTCATGCGGCTGGGCCGTATTGGCCGAGCGGGGCGGTACGCTTTCGCTGCTGCGCGCCCAGCCATCGCTCGCAGCGGTCAGCATCACCGGGACGCAGACCAGTCTCACGTTTACGCCGCCGGCGGGGCAGCTAATCGGTGCCTTCCGCAGCTTCGATATCGCGCCGCGCGTGCCTTCAAAAGCGACGCGGGGTGACCAGTGGCGGCGCTGCATCCGCATCGCGGCAGGCGGGCGGCCGCGGATTGTCGCAGGCGCCTGTGGAGCGGCATCATGAGCCGATATCCGTCGCGCCCGCGGGCGCACAACGGCCCGGTAAGCGGCTCAACAGGGCATCGAGGTAGTTCGCTGATTGAAGTGATGCTGGCCGTTGCGCTGCTGGCAGTGACGACGCTCGGGTTGATCGCCGGTCAATTGTGGATTGCACGCGAAGCCCATGCGATGGCAATGCGCGAGCACGCGGCATGGATTGTCGATGCCGTCGCCGAGGCGATGCGCGAGCCTGCGGCAGGCGATTCTGCGATCAGGCAATGGAGTACGCTTGCTGCGGCCCTGTTGCCGCACGGCGAGGCGTCGGTACGGGAAAGCGGCGGTGTGTCTGCCGCGCGTGTCACCTGGGCGGCCATGCGCAATCTGCCGCGTGCCGACGAGGTTATCGACAAGCCCGAGTCGTGCGGCGGTGCGGATGTTCCCGCGGGCTCCTCATGTGTCGCGCTGGCGTTCGCGAAATGATGCGACGTATCGAGAGCACGCGTGGTCATACGCTCGTCGAATTAGTGATCGCAATCGCACTGGGATTGGTGGTGACCGCCGGTGCGGTCTCGCTCTACACAACGCAGCGTAACGTGTTCGAGCGCGAGAGCGATGCGATGCGGATCCGCGAAGCCGGCCTGACCGCGCTTACGCTGCTGGGGCAGCAACTTCAAATGGCCGGCTTCGTGCCTGCGGACGTCGTGAGATTCAACAGTCCGCCAGCGTTGTTCGGATGTTCGGGAGGACGCCCGGCCGGCACGGACAGCAGCGTTGCCTGCGAGGCATTACCTGGCCGCTCGGACGGCATTCTGATTCGCTATGTCGGAGACGCCGTGTCGACATGGCCGTCGGCGACCGGCCAATCGACCGACTGTCTGGGTCAGGCTGTAACGAACAACGATGCGGCACTCGGTGGCCAGGGCGTGTTAGTGGTCAATCGATACTTCGCCAGGGTCAGCGGGTCGACGGGTGAGCCGGAACTTTACTGTGAAGGCAATGGCAAGCCAGGGTCCACGCAACCGCTGGTCGAAGGCGTCGAACGTGTGCGTTTCAAGTACTGGCTGCGCGGCGGGCTGGCGGCCGTAGACGCTTCGGTAGTGACGGCCAGTCAATGGGCGGAGATCGTCGCCGTCGACCTTTGCGTACTTGTTCGCGGAGCGCCGCAAGGGCGGCGCGTGCGCTATGTGGATTGCGATGGCGTGAGCGCTCTGGGCACCGACATGCGCGCGCGGCAGGCCTTCTGGCGGCGGGCGGCGATGCGTAATCACCCGGAGGATTCCCCATGACAGGAGAACTTCGTGGTCCGACGCGTCGTGTGTCGCTGAAATATCCGGCACGTTCTATCCATACCGGTCTTGGATCACGTATTCGCAACGTCGGCACTGTTCTGCCGATCGTCCTGCTGATTTCCGCGATGATGTTGACCACCTCCGCGGCCTGGTTCGAAACATCGCTAGCGGCGGCGCGCGGCGCCAATAACGCGCGCGACTACCTGCAGGCATTTCATGCCGCGGATTCGGCGCTGACCCTCTGTGCGCGGAGCGCGATTGCCGCGGCAGCTTTCGAATCGCAGCCAGTGGCTTCGCTCTTGCCCGGCGAGCCGACGCAATGGAAGCGCGAAGCCGCCTTTGAGGCCGGCGCTGTCGCGCCGGTCGCGCAGTGGCCAGGATCGCTGCGTGCGCCGCAATGTTTGATCGAAGCCTGGCGTCTGGGCACGCGCGCCGATGCCCGCGCCTATTTACTCACCTCGCGTGGCTTTGGCCGGACGGAAGAGTCGCAGGTGTGGTTGCAGATGGAACTCGTGGTCGAGGGTGAACAGATCGAGCGCCATTGGCGTCATGTCGTGGCGCGACCATTTTGACGGGAGGTTCATGACGAGGCAGCACACGTGGGCATTTACGCTACTGGAACTGATGATCGCGCTGGCAATAGCGGCGACGCTGGTCGTTTTTGCTGTGCCCTCCTACCGGAACCATGTTGCACGAACGCACAGGATCGACGCGGCATCCGCGCTTTATCGAGCCGCGCAATTCGTCGAGCGAGCGGCAAGCGACGGCGCCGCGACATTGCCGCCGGGCCTGGATCAGACGCCACAATTCGGCACGCCAATCTATCGGCTGCAAGTGCTGCCGGCGGACGACACAAACGGCGGTTATTCGGTAGAGGCCGCACCGATCGATAGCGGTCCGATGCGCGACGACGCTTGTGGAGCCTTTACGCTGGATGCGACGGGGTTGCGAGGCAATAGAAGCGGCGCAAGCAGAACCGTGCCGGCAAGCGGCGAGTGCTGGAATACGAGCTAGGGTCCGCTACCGGGAACGAGCCGACCAGGGAGTCGAAACGCAATGGCACACAGACAGGCCATGCTTGTGCGGCCTCTCAGTATCCGCTATCGACAGCACCTTCATTGTCGTCGGTAGACGTGGCGGAGTCGCTCTTCATTTGCTGCCAGATTCGATACGCTTCCCAGGCGGCAAGCGCAAGGCCGCCCCATTTGAGCGCGGGCTTTGCACTCGCGGCAAGCGTTGCGCGCAGCGGCTTGGCCAGTATCAGCGATGCAATCGAGCTGATGAGCGGATATTGTTTGAGAAGCGCGCCGATGCTCCCTGCGTTGAGAAAGCCCGCCTTCGATCCGCTACCCACGCGCAAGCCGCCGAAGCCCGGCACAATGAATTTGAGCCAGCTGAAGTGCGTGACGGCCTGCCGCAGTTCGATGGTCGCCTGGGCGAGTTCCAGGCGCTCGACATCCGCGCGCACCAGCAGCAATTCCTTGCGCAGCGCTCGCAGGTGCGGCGCGCTCAGATCCTTGGCCTGGTAGCGTTTGTTGCGAAAGGCGGTATCGGAATGGGATTGGCTCATGGCGTGTCGGCTGCAGTGGAAGTGGGGCGGTAAAACGGTGCTGCAAATCGCTCGAGGTGTTTGCGGAGTATCTGCAAAAAATTGCAAGGCGGTTGAGGCGCGTCCAGTAACCCAACATCAACCCAATCCGCCTACCGCATCACGGTTTGCGAAACAGGTCGCGGTCTTTTTCGAACTCGGCAAGGGTGGCTTCGAACACCATTGGGGCATTGCGCAAACCGCTGCGCGCTTTCAGTGCACAGACTATTCCAGCAATGGCATAAACCGCCGTGATGCTGGCGAGCGCTTGCCAGCGATAGGTGTCCCAGAACGCGATCGCGATCAGCGCCGTCAAGGCGATCAGGGCCATCGTCGCGAGCATCATGGCGGCGAGGCCGAGGAACAGCACGCCGATCAGACGATCTTTTTCTTCGGCGAGTTCGATCCCGACCAGTTCAAGCCGCGTTTGCAAAATGGCAAACACGGATCCGATGATACGGCGCAACGGACTATGTTCGCCGTGCTGCGATTGTGTTTCGATCGTCATGGCTTTGGGCGTTGCGCGTGAAGGCCTAACCGGCGCGTGAAAACGAGCGCGCCAAGAGAAGCGGACCGGCCAGACATGCGCCGGTCAACTTGATTCGCTGGTGTGCCGGACGGGATACGCCGTGGCAGAGTCACCAGTGTGAGCAGTGTTACTTGCGGTTGATCAACAGCCCGAGCAGTACGCCGGCGCCCGCGGCGATGCCGATGGATGCCCACGGATGCTCGTGCACGTAATCGTCGGTAGCGCGGGCGGCCTTCTTGCCTTTCTCGACCACCACGACCTGTACGTCAGCCGCCTTTTCCTTAGCCTGCTTCAGGCGCGTAAGCGCCGTTTCACGCAGTTCCGAAGCGCGCTCGCCAGTGGCGCTCGCGGCCTGTTTCAGCAAATCTTCAGCGTCCGCGAGGACGGTTTTGATATCCGACATCAATCTCTCCTTGTTGACTTCCGACATTGACAGCTCCCCTTCGTCTCACGCCACGCGTGAATCGTAACCAAAGAAACGGCCGCTGGCGAGCGCAGTGCTCGGTTCTTGAAAACGAACGCACGAACCGTTCCTGGTTGAAGCAAAGCTGCAAGACTCCCTCTTTGCGGCACCGTGCAGCAAAGTTTGCCTAAGATGGAGTTGATCTGTCCCGCAAAGTTTCCACTAAAACGGTGAAAATTACAAAAACGCATAAAGTAGTGACGCGATGTTCGTTAGGTGTGTACGGCCACTCCCGTATGCTGTAGTTTTGCCAGGGGCGCTTTGCCAGGGGCGCTTTGCTAGGGGCGCTGTAGCGTGGCGTCGCCGGCGAATACGCGCGGAATGTCCGAACACAATCAAGGAGCTGCATTATGAGTCTACGTCTTGGCGATATCGCGCCGGATTTCGAGCAGGAGTCGAGTGTTGGCCGCATCAGGTTCCACGAATGGCTGGGTGACAGTTGGGGGGTGCTGTTCTCGCATCCCGCCGATTTCACGCCGGTCTGCACGACCGAACTGGGTTTGACGGCGAAGCTGGCCGGCGAATTCGAGAAGCGCAATGTCAAGACGATTGCGTTGTCTGTCGACAGCGCCGAATCGCACAAGGAATGGATCAAGGACATTAACGAGACGCAAGCCGCCAATGTCGGTTTTCCGATTCTCGCCGACGGCGACCGCAAGGTCTCCCAGTTGTACGACATGATTCACCCGAACGCCAGTGAGACGTTCACGGTCCGCTCGCTGTTCGTGATCGATCCGAAAAAGAAGGTGCGTTTGACCATTACGTATCCGGCCAGCACCGGGCGCAACTTCGACGAAGTGCTGCGCGTGATCGACTCGCTGCAACTCACCGACTCTCACTCGGTCGCCACGCCCGGCAACTGGAAGCAGGGCGACGACGTGGTGATCGTGCCGTCGTTGAAAGATGAAGAAGTCATCAAGCAGAAATTTCCGAAGGGATACAAGGCGCTGCGCCCCTACCTGCGTTTGACGCCGCAGCCGAACAAGTAAGCGGCTGACGCAGCATCCGGCGCCCTCCTGGATTCATGGTGGCGCCGCAATAGAAAAAGGCCGGTTCACAGGAACCGGCCTTTTCTTTTCCACCCAGCAACTCAGCGGCCAGAATCAGACCGCGAAACGCCGCCATCAACGCAATCGGCCCGTCAGAAAAACGCTTGAATCCCGGTTTGCGCGCGCCCGAGGATCAGCGCGTGGATGTCGTGCGTCCCTTCATAGGTGTTCACGACTTCCAGATTGACCAGATGCCGTGCGATGCCGAACTCGTCCGAGATGCCGTTGCCGCCGAGCATGTCGCGCGCGAGCCGCGCAATGTCCAGCGCCTTGCCGCACGAATTGCGTTTCATGATCGACGTAATTTCGACGGCAGCCGTGCCTTCGTCTTTCATGCGGCCCAGACGCAAAACGCCTTGCAGACCGAGCGTGATTTCGGTTTGCATGTCGGCGAGTTTTTTCTGGATCAGCTGGTTCGCGGCGAGCGGCCGGCCAAACTGCTTGCGGTCCAGCACGTATTGACGCGCCGTGTGCCAGCACGCCTCAGCCGCGCCGAGCGCGCCCCAGGCAATCCCGTAGCGCGCCGAGTTCAGGCACGTGAAGGGGCCGCGCAAGCCGCTGACCTCGGGGAAGCGATTTTCTTCCGGCACGAACACCTCGTCGAGCACGATTTCGCCGGTGATCGAAGCGCGCAGGCCAACCTTGCTATGGATGACCGGCGCCGACAGCCCCTTCCACCCCTTCTCGAGAATGAAGCCGCGAATCGAGTCCTTGCCGTTTTCCTCGAGCTTTGCCCACACGACGAACACGTCGGCGATTGGCGAATTGGTGATCCACATCTTCGAGCCCGACAGCGAATAGCCGCCGTCGACCTTTTTCGCCCGCGTGACCATGCTGCCCGGATCGGAGCCGTGGTTCGGCTCGGTCAGTCCGAAGCAGCCGATCCATTCGCCAGTGGCGAGCTTCGGCAGGTACTTCTGCTTTTGCGCTTCCGAGCCGAATTCGTAGATCGGCACCATCACGAGCGACGATTGCACCGACATCATCGACCGGTAGCCGGAGTCGACGCGCTCCACTTCCCGCGCGATCAGACCGTACGCCACGTAGTTCAGGCCGGGGCCGCCGTATTGCTCCGGAATCGTCGGCCCGAGCAGCCCGAGCTCGCCCATTTCGCGGAAGATCTCAATGTCGGTCTTCTCGTGACGGAACGCTTCGAGCACGCGCGGCTGCAGCTTGTCCTGCGAGTAAGCGGCGGCGGCGTCGCGCACCATGCGTTCGTCTTCGGTGAGCTGCTGATCCAGCAGCAACGGGTCTTCCCAGTGAAACTGCGCGGCCTCTGCCATGACGTATCTCCTGATTCCTTGCTTGACCAAAACGGATCTGTGCTTGACTTAAGTTCCGCTATGCGGAACAATGTTTTGCAAACCACGACCGAGTGTATCACCACATGACGCCTGCATCCACTCTCTCCGAACCGCTCGACGAGCGAAAATTTGTCGTCGCCCTCGCTCGTGGTCTGGACCTGCTGCGCGCGTTCAAGCCGGGCGACACGATGCTCGGTAATCGCGATTTCGTCGAACGCACGGGTTTGCCGAAGGCGACCGTCAACCGTTTGACCTACACGCTGACCATGCTCGGCTATCTGCGGTTCGACGAAACCTTGGGTAAATATGCGCTCGACGCCGGTGTGCTGTCGCTAGGTTTCGCGCTGCTCTCGGGTACCGACACGCTCGAACTCGCGCGTCCGCATATGCGTACCTTCGCGCGCGAAGTGGGCGCGGCGGTGTCGCTCGGGTGCCGCGACGGCCTCGACATGATTTATCTGGAGACGATCCGCAGCGAAACCGCGTTGACGCTCGGACTCGCCTCCGGTTCGAAACTGTCGATGCTGACGAGTTCGATGGGGCGCGCGTATCTGGCGGTGCAAGCGCTGGACGTGCGCGTCGCATTGCTGGCCGAGCTCAAGAAAGCAGCCGGCAAGGAGGGCGCTGCACTGCTGGCGGATGCCGAAAAGGAAATCGAAGCCTTCGCGCACGAGCGTTGCTGCTATTCGTTCCGCGCGTGGCATGACGACGTGAACGCGGTCGCGGTGCCGTTTCGCGAGCCACGCGAAGGCCGCTGGCTGGTGCTGAGTTGCAGCGGGCCGGCGTCGTCGATGGGGGAGGAGGTGTTTCGGGAAATCGTGGCGCCGCGTCTGAAGGCGCTGGCGCGCCGTCTGGGGGATACCGGTTGAGCGCCGGGCAGGCTCAACCCCGGCTGATCCGGACGAGCTCCGGTGAATCCCCGGCGAACCGGGTCACACTGCCCGATCGTGATAGTGCGCGGTGAACAACGGCCCTTGCACGAAGCGCACGTCGTACTGCTGCAGCGCGAGGAACTGCGGCTCATCGATCACCCGATTGAAGATCAACGGGACCCGCAGCCGGCTCGCATAGCCGACTAGCGGCTTCACCATCGCATCGCGCAACGCGATTGCCGCGTCCATCTTGATGAAGTCGAGCCGCGCCGTTTCCGAGACCGACAGAATCTGCCCCGCGTTCGACAGATTCCCCGCCACCTTGAAGCCGTAGCGCTGATAGCTCGTGGTCAGATAACCAAGGAACGTCTTATGCGCGACCGCTGCCGCGGGCAGCTCGATTACCACGCGCGACGGGTTCAGCCCGAACGACAGCAGCACACTCGAGAAATGCCGTCCGTGGTCGTACTTGACGCTCTTGAGCAGGCGCTCGTGCACCCGCAGAAACAACAGCCCGTGCCGCTGCGCGCCGAAGAAATTGATTGCGTGCAACGCGCGTGACATGCGATCGAGCGCGACCAGTTGCTGATCGTCGGCGATACGGTCGAAGGGATCGAAAGCGTCGAAGGCCGCGCCGTCGAGACGTTGCGTGACCGCCTGAAACCCAAGTTCATCGCCGAAACGATCCACGCCTTCGGCGCCCGACGTCAGCGACTGCGCCAACGCATGCACGCTGATGTCGAAGATCGGCTCATAGGCACTGGCAAGCTCGACGCCGTCGAACCGCGCCAGCGCGATCTCGCTATGCACGCCCGTTCCCATCACCAGATGTTCGCCGAGAAAGGGGTGCTCGGCGGCACGGGCAATCAGGTTGGGAATGGTCGGCGGAATCATGTAGGCGAATGGATGGAGATAGGTGCGCACTGGGCGCCCGGCAACACGACGCGGTTGCCGCATCCATTGATGGTAGCAGTCCGCGCCGCGCGCACTTGAACAAAATGCTCATAACGTTATCGGTCGAGCGCCTGTCAGCACGGGCTGCCGGAGTATTCATGGCGAGCATTCAGGGTATACGTTAATTTCACTATTCGTAATTGGTTTTACTATACGTAAATCCCTGCGCGGTTGCGCAGGGCGGTGGCGTCCGCGTTTTCTTCGGGGGAAAAGGCGCCTGCCTTGGCGGACCGTCGTTTGGTGCGCACCGCGAATCAGCAATCCAGTCAGGAAGAGGGGACGACCTAATGAGTGCCAAACCGGCCGCAGCCGCCGCCAATGTCATCGAAGTCGAGCGCGTGCTCGGCGAAACGCATCACCCCGCATTTCAATTGATGCTGCTCGTGCTGTGCGGGCTGTGTCTCGTGATCGACGGCTTCGACGCGCAGGCGATGGGCTACGTCGCGCCGAGCGTGATCGGTGAATGGCATGTTTCCAAGGCGGCGCTCGGGCCAGTGTTCAGCGCCAGTCTGTTCGGCATGTTGCTGGGCGCGCTGGGCTTGTCGGTGCTGGCTGACCGGATCGGCCGGCGTCCGGTTTTGATCGGTGCGACGTTTTTCTTCGCCCTGTCGATGCTGGCCACGCCCTTCGCCACGACGATCCCTGTCTTGATCACGCTGCGCTTCATCACCGGCCTTGGCCTCGGCTGCATCATGCCGAACGCGATGGCGCTGGTCGGCGAGTTCTCCACCCCCGCGCATCGCGTCAAGCGCATGATGCTGGTGTCGTGTGGTTTCACGCTGGGCGCGGCGCTGGGCGGCTTCGTCAGTGCCGCGCTGATTCCCGCGTACGGCTGGCGCGCGGTGTTCTGGGTGGGCGGCGCGGTGCCCTTGCTGCTCGCGTTCGCGATGCTCGCGGCGTTGCCGGAGTCGCTGCAATTTCTCGTCCTCAAAGGACGCAGCGATCGCGCTTTACGCTGGCTCGCCAGGTTCGATCCGACGTTGCCGATCGATGTGAACACGCGCGTCGTCGTGCGTGAGAAGGGCAACGGCGGCGCGCCGGTTGCCGAGCTGTTCCGTGCGGGACGTGGTGCTGTCACGCTGATTCTGTGGGCGATCAGTTTCATGAACCTGATCGATCTTTATTTCCTGTCGAACTGGCTGCCCACCGTGATGCGCGACGCCGGCTACTCGCCGGGCACGGCAGTGATCGTCGGCACGGTGCTGCAAACCGGTGGCGTGGTCGGCACTTTGCTGCTTGGCTGGTTCATCGAGCGTTTTGGCTTTGTGCGCGTACTGTTTGTGTGTTTCGCGGGTGCGGCGCTGGCGGTCGGTACCATCGGTACGGTGGCGCATGCGTTGCCGTGGCTGCTGCTTGTCGTGTTCGTGGGCGGCTTCTGCGTGGTTGGCGGTCAACCTGCGGTCAACGCGCTGGCCGGCCACTTTTACCCGACCGCGTTGCGTTCCACCGGCATCGGCTGGAGCCTCGGCATCGGCCGCATCGGCTCGGTGATCGGGCCGCTGGTCGGCGGACAACTGATTGCACTGAACTGGTCGAACGAATCGCTGTTTCACGCGGCTGCGATGCCGGTGCTGTGCTCCGCGCTGCTGGTGATCGCACTGGCCGCGGCGACACGGCAACGCAGCCCATCCGAGTCGCGCACAGCCTGAGATAAACCGCTCACGCCAGCAGATCGAGTATCAACGGAGAACCTTGCATGGAAACCTCAACCCGTACACCGAATACCGTGAGTTCGCGGCTCGAGATCGAGCCGGGCTATCAGTCGGGATTCGCGAACGAATTCGCTTCAGAGGCTTTGCCGGGCGCGTTGCCCGAAGGCCGCAATTCGCCGCAGCGTGCGGCCTATGGCTTGTACGCGGAGCAGTTGTCGGGCACCGCGTTCACGGCGCCGCGCGGACACAATCGCCGTTCGTGGTTGTACCGGATTCGTCCGGCGGCCGTTCACAAACCGTTCACGCAACTGCCGTCGGAACGGCTCGTCGCCAACTTCGCCGAAGTGCCGCCTACGCCTCCCAATCAGTTGCGCTGGGATGCGTTGCCCATGCCCACCGAGCCGACCGATTTCATCGACGGTTGGGTGACGATGGCAGGCAACGGTTCGGCCGAAGCGATGAACGGCTGCGCGATCCACCTGTACGCCGCGAATCGCTCGATGCAGGACCGCTTCTTCTACAGCGCCGACGGCGAGTTGCTGATCGTGCCGCAGGAAGGCCGCCTGCATATCGCCACGGAAATGGGCCAACTCGATGTCGAGCCGTTCGAGATCGCCGTGATCCCGCGCGGTGTGCGCTTCGCGGTGAGCCTGCCGGATGGCGCGGCGCGCGGCTACATCTGCGAGAACTTCGGCGCATTGCTGCGTCTGCCGGACCTCGGCCCGATCGGTTCGAACGGCCTTGCCAATCCGCGCGATTTCCTCACGCCGCATGCCGCGTATGAAGACCGCGAAGGCAACTTTGAACTCGTCGCCAAGATGAACGGCAATCTGTGGCGCGCGGACATCGGCCATTCACCGCTCGATGTAGTGGCGTGGCATGGCAACTACGCGCCGTACAAATATGACCTGCGCCGCTTCAACACGATTGGCTCGATCAGCTTCGACCATCCGGACCCGTCGATCTTTCTGGTGCTGCAGTCGCAAAGCGATACGCCGGGTGTCGATACGATCGACTTCGTGATTTTCCCGCCGCGCTGGCTCGCGGCCGAAGATACGTTCCGGCCACCCTGGTTCCATCGCAACGTGGCAAGCGAATTCATGGGTCTCGTGCACGGCGTGTACGACGCGAAGGCCGAGGGTTTCGTGCCGGGCGGCGCGAGCCTGCACAACTGCATGTCGGGTCATGGGCCGGACGCGGATACCTTCGAGAAGGCGTCGCACAGCGATACGTCCACACCGAAGAAGGTCGGCGACACGATGGCCTTCATGTTCGAAACGCGCACCCCGATCAAGCCGACCCGTTTCGCGCTCGAAACGGCGCAACTGCAGGCGCATTACTACGAGTGCTGGCAAGGTCTCAAAAAACACTTCAACCCGGAGCAACGATGAACGCATTGAGCGATCTTCAGGCGACGCTCGATCCGTCGCGCAAGAGCTGGGTCGAGTCGGCTAACGACCCGACCAACGATTTTTCGATCCAGAACCTGCCGTTCGGCATTTTCAGCGACAAGACCAACGCCGCGCGGCGCGTGGGTGTGGCGATCGGCGATGAGATCGTCGATCTGAGCGTGCTTAAATCCTCCGGCTTGCTCAAGCTTCCGGTCGTCTCGGCCGATCAATTCATTGCGCTGAAGGATCGGGCGTTCGAGCAGGACACCCTCAACGATTTCATCTCGCTTGGCCGCGATGCATGGCGCAGCGTGCGCATCCAGTTGAGCAATCTGCTGGCGCGCGACACCGCGACCTTGCGCGACGATGCCGCCTTGCGCTCAAAAGCCCTGGTGCGCCAGGCCGATGCGCAACTGCATTTGCCCGTGCAGATTCCGGGCTACACCGATTTCTATTCGTCGAAAGAGCACGCGACCAATGTGGGTTCGATGTTCCGCGATCCTAAGAATGCGCTGTTGCCGAACTGGTCGGAGATGCCGATCGGCTACAACGGACGTGCGTCGTCGGTGGTGGTAAGCGGCACGGCGGTGCGGCGGCCCAACGGTCAGTTGAAACTGCCGGATCAGGAACGTCCGGTGTTCGGCGCGTGCCGCAAGCTGGATATCGAACTGGAGACTGGTTTCGTGATCGGCAGCGGCAATACGCTGGGCGAGCCGATTGCGTGTGCCGATGCCGAAGCGCACATCTTCGGCATGGTGCTGTTGAACGACTGGAGCGCGCGCGATATCCAGCAATGGGAATACGTGCCGCTCGGTCCGTTCAACGCGAAGACATTCGCGACGACGATCTCGCCGTGGATCGTGACGCTCGACGCGCTCGAACCGTTCCGCGTCGAACAGCCGGTGCAGGAGCCGCAACCGTTGGCGTACTTGCGCCACGACGGCAAGCACGCGTTCGACATCTCACTGGAAGTGACGCTGCGGCCGCAAACCGCAAAGCAGGCCACCACGATCTCGCGTACCAACTTCAAGCACATGTACTGGACGATGGCGCAACAGCTCGCGCATCACACAGTATCGGGCTGCAACACGCGGGTCGGCGATCTGATGGGCTCCGGCACGATCAGCGGCCCCACTGCGGATTCATGCGGCAGCCTGCTCGAATCCACCTGGAATGGCAAGAATCCGCTCGAGTTGAAGGAAGGCGGCACGCGAGGGTTTATCGAAGACGGCGACGAACTGACGCTTGCCGGATGGTGCCAGGGTGATGGCTACCGTGTCGGCTTCGGGACGTGCGTTGGAGAAATTCTGCCGGCGTTGAAATAACGCGGAAGAAGCGTGGAAGAAGCGCGAAAGAAGCGTGGAACAAGCGCGGCTCGAAGCGCAATGCAAAACGGGGAGGCCATCGCGGCTTCCCCGTTTTGCGTACCGGCGCCGGCATGGGCAACAGCGCATCCGCATTGGCATCAGCACCGCAGCCGCACCGTCAGCCGATCGCTCCCGCTGGCGCGCGCCGCCTTTCCCACCAGGTCGCAACGAGAAACGCAAGTGCGGCGGCAAGCAGCACGCCGACCATCGCATCATTGCCGACCCCCTTCATCAATGCGCCGGCCACCAGCGGCCCACCGAAACTGGCGGCGCTCCATGACGCGCCCATCAGTGAACTCGCCGACACCAGCGCGACGCCGCGGAAACGCTCGCCGCACGCAACCAGCGACAGCGTATAGACCGCGCCAGCCGCCGCGCCGAGCACATACAAGAGAGGCCAGCACAGCCACGGCGACTGAATCGCCCAGGGCAGCAACGGCAGCAGCACCACGACGATCACGCCGCAGCCGATATGCACGCGTTCGCGGCCAAGCCGGTCGGCGAGCCAGCCGATCGGATACTGCAGCGTCGTGTCGCCGAGCAGCAGGGCCGAGGCGAACAGCACGGCCACTTCGCTCGTGATGCCATGCGACATGGCGAAGAGCGGCAGCAGCGACAGCGCGATCGTGTCGAACAGCGCGAAGAAGCCTGTACCGATCACGAGCGCCGGCATCTGCGGCAGCACATGGCGCCAACTGCCGTGCGCTGCGTGTTCATCCCCGGACGCGTGCGGTGTTTTGCGGATACTCGCGAGCGTCGGCAAAGCCAGCAGGAAGATCGCGCCGCAAATCAGGAAACGCCCGTGCATGAAATCGGCGATCTGGCTCACCAGGACCGGGCCCGACATCTGGAATAGCGTAAAGGTGGTCGCGTAGATCGCGATGACCCGGCCGCGGGTGGCGTCGTCGGCGAGCTGGTTGACCCATGCTTCGCTGATCGTGAAGAGCAGCATCAGCGCCGCGCCGCAGAGTACACGCAACACCGCCCATAACCATAGGTTCGAGGTGAATTGCATCAGCGCGGTGGCGAGCGCGACGGTCGACACCGCGCCGACGATTACCTGGCGGCCGCCAAAGCGCGCCGCGACCCAACCGGCCAGCGGCACGACGATCAGACCACCGCCGGCTTGCGCGGCGGTCAGGAGCCCGACCACGTCGGTGCCATAGCCTGCCTGCGTCAGCGCGAGGGCGGTGAGCGGAAGCGTGGCGCCGCTGCCGAGTCCGACGACGGCGACGCTCAGGATCAGTGCGAGGAAATCGCGTGTGAAGATGACTTTCATCGGCCGAGATGCTACTACGGCCTCGAGTCATTCGTCATTTGCACCTTCGTGCGGAGTGGGTAAGAACGGCAGTTAGCGCGTACCAGGAACGCGCTTCGCCGCTAGCTTGTCGCGGCGCCGTCAATCAACCGCCAATCAGCCGGCTACCGCCATCCGTTGCGCGCGCCGGTCGATCGACACCGACCACAACGTCAGTGCCAATGCGCCGATCGAGGTCGCCACGCCGACCCACGGCAGCGTGGTAAGCGGCGCGCCCGCGCCGATCGCCATGCCGCCGAGCCACGCGCCGGTTGCATTGCCGAGGTTGAACGCGCCTTGATTGAGAGTCGATGCCAGATTCGGCGCATGGCTTGCGCGGTCGACGATCAGCATTTGCAGCGGCGGCACGATCGCGAAAGCCAGAACACCCCACACGAAGATCGTGAGCATGGCCGGAATCTGCGCATGCATCGTGCCGGCGAAAATGGTCAGGATCACGACGATTGCCAGCAGAAACGCGACCAGTGAAGGCATCAGCCGCCAGTCCGCGAGCTTGCCGCCGAGCGTGCTGCCCACCGTCAAGCCGAGGCCGAACAGCAACAGCACGAAGGTGACCGCGTGTGGCGTGAAACCGCTCACGTCTTCGAGAATCGGCGTGATGTAGGTGAAGGTGGAAAACAGGCTGGCCGACGCGAGCACGCTGATGCCGAGCACCATCAGCACTTGCGGGTTTTTCAGCACGCTGAATTCGCGCACAAGGCTTGCCTTCTGCATCTCGATTCTGGCCGGCAGGCAAACCGCGAGCGCCAGCGCGGCAAGAATACCGATACCGGTGACCGCCCAGAAGGTCGCGCGCCAGCCCACCGCCTGACCGAGCGCGGTGCCGAGCGGCACGCCGAGCACATTGGCGAGCGTCAAGCCGGTGAACATCAGCGCGATGGCTTGCGCGCGGCGGTTCGGCGCGACCAGACCGGCCGCGACCACCGAACCGATGCCGAAGAACGCGCCGTGGCAGAACGCCGTGACGATGCGCGCGGCCATTAGCACCGCGTAGCCCGGTGCGATCGCGCACAGCAGATTGCCGACGATAAAGACCCCGATCAGGCTCATCAACGCTTTCTTGCGCGGCATATTGGCCACGGCGATCGCGACAATCGGTGCGCCGATGGTGACGCCGAGCGCATAGGCCGACACCAGCATGCCGGCGGCGGGAATCGATACGGACAGGTCGCGGGCAACATCGGGCAGCAGCCCCATGATCACGAATTCAGTGGTACCGATTCCAAAGGCGGCAACGGCAAGGGCGAGCAGGGGTAAAGGCATGGGTGACGGAGCGTGAATCAGCGCGACGGGAAGCGCCGCGCGGCAGGCGCGCATTTTTCGGGGCGAGAACGCATGCGCCATGCAAGGGGAAAACAGTAGGGGATTCTACCTAAGTCAAAACAGCCTTGCTTAGCGTCAAGCCAGCTGTTGTTTTTTTCTGAAAGCTGGCTTCGAGCGCGGATTTGAAATGCGCTTGGCACGCGTTTGAGATGCGGCAGCGAAGTAACGCAGTTTTATGGTGCGCTTTCGTCTGATTTGAAGGTGTTGCCATGACGGCCGGCACCTTCGGCGAAACGTGCGGCGCCCGCGACGCCTTCTTCGAATACGGCCTGATAGCCGCCGGCGCCTTCGCGTTGCAGCGCGAGGGCGAGATCCTCGAGCGTGCTGTTTTCCAGCGCGGAGCGGCGGTCCGCCAGCAGCGCCGCCTGCGGAAAGGCCGCCAGTTCAGCGGCCAGTTGTTCTGCCGCCGCGCGGGCTTCACCTTTGCGTACGACGCGGTTGGCCAGGCCCAGGCCGAGCGCTTCCTGCGCCTCTACCGCGCGGCCCGTCAAAATCAGATCGAGCGCCCGCGACAGGCCAATCAGACGCGGTAAGCGGATCGTGCCGCCATCGATCAGCGGAATCCCAACGCGCCGGCAGAACACGCCGAGCACGGCATCTTCCTCGACCACGCGCAGATCGCACATCGCGGCCAGTTCGAGGCCGCCGGCGACTGCATAGCCGGCAATCGCGGCGATCACCGGTTTGCTGAAGCTCATGCGCGTCGGGCCCATCGGACCAGGTCCGCTGCCGTCGGCGTGCAGTTCATTGCGGCGGCTCTCGTCGGCGAGCGCGGTGAGATCCGCGCCCGCGCAGAAGGTGCCGCCCGCGCCAAACAGCACGGCCGCGCGCCATGCCGGTTCCACTTCGAAACGAACGAACGCTGCACTGAGCGCTTCCGCCGTAGGCCGGTCGACGGCATTGCGCCGCGCGGGCCGTTGGAGCACGATGGTGGCGACGCCGGTGTCTTCGTTGGCTTCGATGCGCACGTGCTCATTCAAATGTTGCGTCGTTATCATCGTTGTCTCCGTTGAGGGTGGTGGCCCGGCCGCTGATCCAGTGTGCTCATGCGCTGCGATTAATCCCGGTGGTTGTCATGCGTCTTTCACAATCGGCTCGTAGCGTTAGCGCTCTTTTAACGCGCTGGCGGATTTCAGCTAGCTTTTCGAGCTTGCCTTTGTCCTTGTCCAATTCATCACCCGAAGCTGTACCGGCTTGTGCCGAGACGGTCTGGACCGTACCCCTCCATGACCATCAATGGTACGACCATGTGCGCCTGAAACGCGTCTTCGTGACTGACGGCACGCGCCATCAAGTGGTCATGGTCGATGCACGCAAGCTGTTGGAGTGCGCGGATCGCGACAACACCGATTACGTGCTGAAGCCGGTTGCCGAATGGCATGCGGGCAAGGTGCGCGGGATTCGCGAGTTTCTCGATCCGGACAACCCGCGTATTCCGCAGATGCCGTATGTGACGATCTCGACGCGTCGCGCGCCGGGTTTGCTGGGCTGGTTCGGTCTCGAGCGCGAAGGCGTGGTGGCGTTTCGCAATGGGCAGCATCGCGCGCGCTATCTGGCCGATGCGGGTGCGCGCTGGTTTCCGGTGGAAGTGCACGAGCGCGAGGCGGCCTTGCTGCGCGACATGTGCGGCGCAGCGGACGACGCCCGCACGGCGATTCGCCCGACTACGGTAGATGGCGGCGGCACTCCTTAACTTCGTGCCTGCACGACATTGCGCGGTGTACCGGCCTGCCATGCCGCGACGTTCTCGAGCGTGGTCTGCGCGATCTCGTTCATCGCCTCGCGCGTGAAGAACGCCTGGTGCGCGGTGACGATCACGTTCGGGAACATCAACAGGCGTGCCAGCACGTCGTCCTGCAGGGGCAGGTTCGAGTGGTCTTCGAAAAAGAGGCCGCCTTCTTCCTCGTACACGTCGAGCCCCAGATGGCCGAGCTGGCCATCTTTCAGCGCGCCGATCAGCGCATTGCTTTCGACCAGGCCGCCGCGCCCGGTATTGATCAGCATCGCGCCGCGCTTCATCTTTGCCAACGCGGGCCCGTCGATCAGATGGTACGTGTCGGGCACCAGCGGACAATGCAGGCTGACCACGTCGCTTTCAGCCAGCAGCGTGTCGAGCGGCACGTAGCGCGCGCCGAGCGCGAGCAGATCCTCGGCCGGCGTGCCGGGGTCATGGGCCAGTACCTGCATGCCGAAGCCCGCCATGATGCGGCCAAATACGCGGCCGATCATGCCGGTGCCGATCACACCCGCGGTCTTGCCGTGCAGATCGAAGCCGAGCAGCCCATGTAGCGAGAAATCGCCTTCACGGGTGCGCGCGACCGCACGCGGCAAGCGCCGGTTCAACGCGAGAATCAGGCCGACCGCATGTTCGGCGACCGCGTGCGGCGAGTAGGCCGGCACCCGGGCAACCGTTATGCCGAGACGCTCGGCAGCGGCCAGGTCGACGTGATTGAAGCCCGCCGAGCGCAGCGCGATCATGCGCGTGCCGCCGGCATGGAGATGTTCCAGGACGGCGGCGTCGACGTTGTCGTTGACGAATGGGCAGACCACTTCATAGCCCTGCGCGAGGATCGCGGTTTCGACGTCGAGGTGCGATTCCTGGAAGTGCAGTTCATAGCGATGCGTACCGTTGGCCTCGGCGAACGTGTCGCTGTCGTATTGGCGGCTGCTGAACAGAATCATGCGCATGAATGGCTCCGAAGAAAGCGTGCCGGCGCGGCAAATGGACTCACTGCGTGGCAGGCGGGCAGGACAGTATATCGACCCTATAGCGTAATGGACGCCGCTTGCATGCGCAGTCCGCAATACATTTCGAATTTACTAAAGATCATCTTTTGCGAAGCAAAAGCGGTCGCAATCGAAAATCATATTGACAGCGATGCCGAACTACAATATTTATTAAAAAAGCAATCCCAAAAAAGCATGAAGATATCGTGCTGAAAATTGGCCATCCGTAGACTATGTTTCTTTCTGGGCATCAGGCGAACTTCGCGAGGAAAGCGTGACTGTCGAGCTTGCTATAAAGCGTTCCGCTACTGTCATTGCATTGCGGCATATCTATTTTGACGCCCAGAGCGTCATGCCATTGCCATAAATTTTCCATTTGGTGGAATCCGGTTATGCCGGATGCGTTATTTCGGGTCGTGAAGGCCTGGATCGAATTCGCTTCAAATGCCAGAGAGAGATTCTTCAACTTTCTGCTAATAAACCGTAAATCGGCGAGCCAACATGATCGGTGAATTGCTGAGATCTCAACCGGAGATCGCGCTGTTCGCAAGTCTTGCAATCGGGTACTTCATCGGGTCGTTTCGCGTGGGGCCAATCCAGCTCGGGGGCGTGTGCGGCACCTTGATCGTGGCCTTGCTGCTGGGTCAGACAGGGGCACGGCTTGCGCCCGATCTGAAGAACATCGCTTTCGCGCTGTTCATCTTCGCGCTGGGTTTCACCGGTGGCCCGCAGTTCTTTGCCAATATCGGCCGGGGGTGGCGTTACGGCTTGCTGTCGGTGGTCGAGATCGTGTCGGTGCTGGTGCTGATCATGATCGCCGTCTTCGTCATGCGGCTCGACGCCGGCACGGCGGCCGGCTTGCTGGCCGGCGCCGCGACGGAATCGGCGGTGATCGGCACTGCTTCGGAGGCGATCGCCAAGCTCGGCCTCGGCGACACGGAGACCTTGCGCTTGCAGGCCAACATCGTGACCGCGTACAGCGTGAGCTACCTGTTCGGCCTGATCACCATCGTCCTGTTCACCAGCCAGTTCGCGCCGCTGCTGCTGCGCGTCAATTTGCGCGAAGAAGCCGAGCGCGTGTGGCACAAGCTCGGCGGTGACGGCGCCTTCGGCGAGGGGCAGCGGGCCGCGGCGCCGGCCCTGGTCGGTCGTGCGTTCCGGGTGGGTGCGGCGGCGGGCGGCACGATCCATGCGTTTGAACAGACGTACGGCTTCAACCTCACCGTCGAGCGGGTCCGGCGCGATGGCGCCGACGTGCCGGCCGAGCCGCACCTGGTGCTGGCAGCCGACGACGTGATTCTGGTGGCCGGGCGGCGCGAAGCGATCGTGACCGCGGCCGCCGGCCTCGGCGAAGAAGTGGCGGACGCCGGCTTCGGCCAACTCATTGCGGAGAAGCTCGACGTCGTGCTGACGCGCCGCGAGGCGGAGGGTCTGACGGTCGCGCAGGTGCGCGAACGGGCGAAGCCGGAAGAGGGCCGCGGCGTTTATATCGCGGCCGTCACGCGGCTCGAAACTACGGTGCCCGCGCTGCCCGGCACTGAACTCAATCGCGGCGATGTGCTGACGCTGGTGGGCGCGAAGGCCGACGTCGAGCGCGGCGCGCGGCATCTGGGCTACGTGCTCCCCGCGACCCAGAAAACCGACTTCGTTTATCTGGGCCTCGGCGTGCTGCTCGGCATGGCGATCGGTCATCTTGGCGGGCGTATCGGCGGTGTGTCGATCGCGCTCGGCACAGGCGGCGGCTGCCTGCTCTCAGGGCTGCTGTTCGGCTGGATCCGTTCGCGCCATCCGTTAATCGGCTCGTTGCCTTCCGCTGCCGCACAAATTCTCAAGGACTTCGGGCTTGCCACATTCATTGCCGCCGTCGGACTGTCGGCCGGCCCCGACGCCATCAAGCTGGTGCGCGAATACGGTCTGGCGTTGCCGGTCGCCGGCATTCTGATGGTGCTCGTGCCCGGTCTGCTGTCGCTGTGGATCGGCCGCGTGTTCCTCAAGCTCGAAACGCCCATGCTGCTCGGCGCCATTGCCGGTCAGCAATGCAGCACGCCGGCGATCAGCGCGCTGGTCGGCGTGACCGGTAATTCGACGCCCGTGATCGGCTACACGATCACCTATGCACTCTCGAACATTCTGTTGCCGTTGATGGGGCCGATCGTGGTCGGCCTTGCCGGGAAGTTCGGCTAAACGGGCAGATGGATTGCGCGCGGCGTGGCGCGCAGTCGACCGCATGCGGATGCCGTGAGGTCCGTTTGCACATGCAGTACCCAGTACTCAGTATCGCAAACTATCCAGCGAGGGCACGATGGACTGGCTACATCACATTTTTCAGAAATCACCCGAGATTGCGCTGTTTTTGTCGCTTGCAGCGGGTTACTTCATCGGGCAGATCAACTTCGGCAAATTCCAGCTAGGCGGCGTGGGCGGTTCATTGCTGGCCGCGGTCGTGATCAGTCAGGCCGGTGTGACGATCGACAACGGCGTGAAATCGGTGATGTTCGCCGTATTCATTTACGCGGTCGGTTACGACTCCGGGCCGGGCTTCTTCAACTCCCTGAACCGCAAGACGCTGCGTGAGATCGCGATGGCGGTGTTTCTCGCCGTCTCCGCGCTAGTCACCGTAGTGGTGTGCGCGAAGCTGTTCCATCTGAACAAGGGCCTCGCCGCGGGGCTCGCGGGTGGTGCGCTGACGCAGTCGGCGATTATCGGCACGGCCGGCGACGCGATCGCGCGTCTCGGTCTGCCCGCCGATCAGGTCAAGTCGCTGCAATCGGACGTGGCCATTGCGTACGCCGTGACCTACGTGTTCGGCTCGCTCGGCGCGATCATCGTCTGCGTGAACATCCTGCCGAAGTTTATGGGGCAAGGCTTGCGCGAGGCGTCGATCGAAGCGGAGCGTGAACTGTCCGCAGGTACGCCGTCCCTCAGCGCGGGGCAAATTAGTGCGTTACCCGAACTGGTGGGGCGTGCGTACCGGATCGATGTCAGTGCGGGGAAAACGGTCAAGGCCGTCGAGACCCTGCATCAGGACCTGTTGACAGTCGAGCGAATCAAGCGTGACGGCAAGAACCTGGATCCGACGCCCGACCTGACCTTGCAACTCAACGACGAAGTGCTGGTGGTGGGGCGTCGCGAGGCGGTGGTCGCCTTTGGTGCGAACGGCAACGAGATCGCCAATGTCGACGACAGTGGCGTCGTGATGCAGACGCGCCAGGGCGTGTTCACGCGCAAAGGCATGAATCACACGACGATCGCCGCCGCACGTGAGGTCGTGGACCGCGACTTGCGCCATGGTGTCTTTATCCAGAGCGCTTCGCGTGCCGGCCAGCCGCTGCCGATCCTGCCTGAAACCAAGCTTGAACACGGTGACGTGATCACCTTTTACGGTTCGCCGAAAGACACCAAGCGCGCCGTCGATGCAGCCGGCTATGAGCTGCCGTACAGCAACAAGACCGACTTCATCTATATGGGCGTCGGCCTTGTGCTCGGTCTGCTGATCGGGCTGATCGTCGTCAACGTGGCCGGGATTCCGCTCACGCTAGGCTCGGGCGGCGGCTGTCTACTGGCTGGTCTACTGTTCGGCTGGATGCGCGGCAAACATCCGATGTACGGCGCGATGCCGACGGCGGCTTCGCAGTTGCTGAAGGACTTTGGTCTCGCGGCGTTCGTTGCGGTGGTCGGTTTGAACTCCGGCTTGCAGGCGGTCGTAACGGTCAAGCAGAGCGGCATGACGATTTTCCTGCTCGGCGTGTTCGTCACCTTGTTCCCGCTGCTTCTGACGATGCTGTTCGGCCGCTATGTACTTGGCTACAAGAACGCAGCGATTCTGGCCGGTGCACTTTCGGGTTCGCGCAGCGCCAATCCAGCGTTCGGCGGCGTGCTCGACAAGGCGGAAAGTGCCGTGCCGACGGTGCCGTTCGCGATCACCTATGCAATTGCGAACGTCGCGTTGACGTTGCTCGGGCCGCTCGTGGTCGGGCTGGTTTAACCCGGTTTAGCGCAAGCATTTATCGATCTCTCTAACGCCGGTCTCAACTGAAAGTTTCACACGCGAGGCCGGCGTCATTCACTTGCACATTGGAGAACGCATCATGGCAAAAGAGAAAGGCGGCAAGAAACAAGGCGACATGGCTCAAGCCGGTCTCGCGGCGCTCAGTCCGTTCGAACTCAAGGACGAACTGATCAAGGCCGCCGGCGGCGGTGCGGTAGAGCGTGCCGCCAACGCGTCGATGCTCAACGCCGGCCGCGGCAACCCGAACTTCCTCGCGACGATTCCGCGCCACGGCTTCTGGCAGCTTGGTCTTTTCGCGATGCGCGAGTCGGAGCGTTCGTTTGCGTACATGCCGGAAGGCGTGGGCGGTTTTCCTCGTCGCGAAGGGCTCACGGAGCGCTTCGATCTGTTCCTGCGCGAAAACAAGGGCGTGCCCGGCATCGACTTTTTGCGCGGCGCGGTGTCGTATGTGCGCGATCAGCTCGGACTCTCCGCGGGCGACTTTCTTTACGAAATGTGCGAGGGCATTCTCGCGTCGAACTATCCGGTGCCGGACCGGATGCTCAAGTTGTCCGAACTGATCGTCGGGCAGTATCTGCGCAAGGAGATGATCGGCAACCATCCATTTGTCGGCGAATTCGACGTGTTCGCCGTGGAAGGCGGCACGGCGGCGATGACGTACATCTTCAACACGATGCGCGAGAATCATCTGATCAAGCCGGGTGACACGATCGCGCTCGGCTTGCCGATCTTCACGCCGTACATCGAAATTCCACGTCTCAACGACTATCAGCTCAACGTCGTGAATCTCGAGGCGGATGTTGCCAACGGCTGGCAGTATTCGAAGAAGGAACTCGACAAGCTGCGCGATCCGAAGGTGAAGGCGTTCTTCCTTGTGAACCCGAGCAATCCGCCTTCTGTGAAGATCGACGACGAGAGCCTTCAATACATCGCCGACATCGTCAAGGAACGCCCCGATCTGATTCTATTGACCGACGATGTGTACGGCACCTTCGCCGACGATTTCGTCTCGCTGTTCGCGCTCGCGCCGAAGAACACGATTCTTGTGTACTCGTACTCGAAGTATTTCGGCGCAACCGGCTGGCGTCTCGGTGTGATCGCGACGCATCGCGACAACGTACTCGACAAACTGATCGGCGAGTTGCCGAAAGAAGCGAAGAAGCAGCTGCACGAGCGTTATGAATCGATCACGACTGAACCGGACAAGCTCAAGTTCATCGATCGCCTCGTAGCCGATAGCCGCACTGTCGCGCTGAATCACACCGCGGGTTTGTCGACGCCGCAGCAGGTGCAGATGGTGTTGTTCTCGCTGTTCTCGCTGATGGACACGCCGGATGCGTACAAGAACGCGTTGAAGCGTTTGATCCGCAAGCGCAAGCAGGCGCTGTACGAAGAGGTTGGTATTTCGTTCGAGGACAGCGATCCGAATCAGGTCGATTACTACACGATTCTCGACATCGAGTTCCTCGGTGAGCGCATGTTCGGTCGCGAGTTTGTCGAGTGGCTGCTGAAGAACACCGAGCCGTCGGAGTTGCTGTTCCGCCTCGCGCGGGAGGCGCGTGTGGTGCTGTTGCCGGGACGCGGCTTCGGTACGCAGCATCCGTCGGGACGGGTGTCGCTCGCGAATCTGAACGAGTCGGACTACCGGCAGATCGGCCGCGCGATGCGCAAGCTGATCGAGGAGTATGTCGAGCGGTATAACGCGGCAACCGGCAAGAAGCTCGATAAGACCAAAGTGAAGTAAAAAAACTTGCGCAATCGCGCGGATCGGTGAATGATCGGACGAACGGCCCCGCCAGTGTCACTGCTGGCGGGGCCGCTTGTTCCTTGTGCCCTGACATTCACGTACCGATCATGCCGACATCATTGCCCTCTACCGAACCCGTTTCACATCTTGTGCCCTGTCCGGTTGTCGAATCGCTCGACGCCATTCTTCCCGAAGAGCCGTTGTTGATGATGGGCGCCGGTCCCGTGCCGATTCCCGCGGCGGTCGCGAAGGCCAATACGGTAGTGATCAATCACCTGGGCAGCACGATGGTGAAGGTGATTGGCCAGGTGAAGACCATGGCGCGCTACGTCTTCCAGACGAATTCAAAGTGGGTGCTGGGGGTCGCAGGGCCGGGTTCAGCCGCGATGGAAATGGCGATCTCCAACCTTGCGTGGGAAGGCACGCGCGTGCTGAGCATCAAGAACGGTTTCTTCAGCGAGCGGATGGCGGAGATGGGCCGGCGAGTCGGCGCGCACGTTGTCACGCTCGACGTCGAGGACGGCACGGTGGCGAGCCTCGACGCGGTTGCCGAGGCGATCCGCCGCGAGCGGCCTGAGATTGTCACGGTGGTGCAGGGCGAGACGTCCAATACCGTGTGGAACCATCATTTGAAGGACATTGCGGCGCTCGCAAAAGCGGCCGGCGCGCTGGTCATTGTCGACGCGGTGTGCACGCTGAGCACGATGCCGCTGGAGATGGACGCATGGGGTATCGATGCGGTGATTACGGGCGGGCAGAAGGGGTTGTCTTCGATCCCGGGTGTCTCGCTGATCGCGTTTTCGGATGAGGCATGGGCACGGGTGAAGGGTCGTACGGCGGCGAATGCGCATTGGTGTCTTGACGCTTCGCTGGCGGAGAATTTCTGGCATAACGCGGGGTATCACTATACGGCGCCGGTTTCCGGCGTGCTTGCCTTGCATGAGGCGCTGCGTCTCGTTTGCGCTGAGACGCTTGAGAAGCGCTTTGCGCGGCATTTGAAGTGTTCGGTGGCGTTGCAGGCGGGGATTACTGCATTGGGCTTGCAACTGTATGCGCCGGCGCCTTGCCGGTTGAATTCGGTGGTCGGTATTGTTGTGCCGGAGAGGTTGAGTCCCGCTGATATTTGTGGGCACATTTCGCGGCATCATCAGGTGGAAATCTCAGGTTCGTTTGGTTTGCCGATTGTGCGGATTGGGCAGATGGGGGAGCAGTGCCGGGAGCACAACCTGTTTCGCACGTTGCATGCGTTAGGGCGGACGATGGTGGATCTTGGGGTTAAGGTTGAGTTGCCGGCTGGTGTGGCGGCGCTTGAGAGGGGGTTGTCGGAGGGGAAGTAAAGGTTTGGCCTGCTCGGCGGTTTTGTTGTTGATCTGGGTCTTTGGCTTTTCCTTGATTTGTTAGTGGTCTATTAGCGTTGCCCCTGTGCGGGGCGGCACCTACTTTTCTTTGCCTGCCGCAAAGAAAAGTAGGCAAAAGAAAGCGGCTCACCCCGCCAGCTCATAAGTGGGTCCCCCGCACAGCCACGGTAGTGGTGCATCTGGAATCTGTCGCCTCGCACACTCCGCTTCAGTGACAAGGCAGTCATACCTCCGGCGGCGCTGCGCGCGCCGACACCCGGTTCAAAAACCATCAGTTATGCAAAGCGCCGGCCAGGTTTCCCTGGCAGACCCATCCGCGACGCACGCAGTGCGGAGTGGGAGCTGATGAGGGCTTTGTCACTAGCGGGGAGTTTGCGAGAGCACGGATTCCAGATGCACCACTACCGTGGCTGTGCGGGGGACCCGCTTATGAGCTGGCGGGGTGAGCCGCTTTCTTTTGCCTACTTTTCTTTGCGGCAGGCAAAGAAAAGTAGGTGCCGCCCCGCACAGGGGCAACGCTAATAAACCACTAACACAGCAAGGAAAGGCCAAAAGACCAGAAGGGCAACGCCAAAACAAACCACGAACCCAGCCCGGCACCGCCCAAAATCCAGATCAACAACAACCCCGCCGACCAGGCCACCACCCCAATCAAGTCGCCGCAGGCGCATTAGGC
Source organism: Paraburkholderia agricolaris (assembly GCF_009455635.1). NCBI lineage: Bacteria > Pseudomonadati > Pseudomonadota > Betaproteobacteria > Burkholderiales > Burkholderiaceae > Paraburkholderia > Paraburkholderia agricolaris. The sequence goes on along the minus strand of NZ_QPER01000001.1, from coordinate 3,996,311 downwards.
GCCCGCGCATTGCGCAAATACATCATAGTCGACAGCACGACAGCCATCGCAGACGCGACCGCCGCAAACAAAAACACCTGCGCATAGCCAAACTCCCCAGCGATATACCCGGCCAACGGCCCGGTAATCCCCAACGAGAGATCGAGAAACACGGAATACGCAGACAAAGCCGCCCCGCGGCTAGCAGGCGGCACAAGCCCAACCGCTTCAACACCAAGAGCCGGAAACACCAAAGCAAACCCAAACCCGGTCAACGCAGCCCCCGCAAGCGCAATATGCGGCTCAGGCGCCAACCACAACATCAACAGCCCAGCACATTCAAACGAAAACGAAGCAATCGCGACGCGAAACCCACCATAGACCTTGATCGTATTGGCAAACAACAGGCGCGCGCCGATAAACAGCGTGCCGAAAACAGTCAGCGACAAAGCCGCATTGGGCCAATGCCGCGCGGCATAAAACAGCGTGATGAACGTCGCAATCGACCCAAAGCCGGCCGAGCCCAGCGCCAACCCAATCCCATGCGGCAACACCCGTGTGAACACGCTCCGGTACGACATCCGCTCGCCATGCACAATCGGCACAGGCGCGATAAGCCGTGCCAGATAAAACCCAAGCGCCGCCAGCAAAATCACCAGAATGCCCAACGCGGCGAACCCGATCGAATGCGCAATCGCAACACCAAGCGGCGCGCCAATCGCGAGCGCGCCGTACGTCGCAATGCCGTTCCACGAAATCACCCGGGCATTGTTGCTCGTGCCCACCCGGCCGATTCCCCATAGAATCGCACCCGTCCCGCACAGACTTTCGCCGAATCCGAGCACCAGACGGCTGCACACCAGCAGCCCGAGGCTCAACACCGGCCAGCGCCCGCACAACACAGCCAGCAGCAACAGAACCCCACTCGCCCCGCAACCCAGCAAGCCTATCGATACCGTCCGCTTCGGCCCCAACGTATCGGCCGAACGGCCGGCAAGTGGCCGCGATGCCAGCGTCGCGAGGTACTGCACGCTAATCGCCGCGCCAGCCAGGATCGCGCTGTACCCGAGGTCGTCATGGACGTAGCCCGGCAGCACCGCGAGCGGAATTCCGATCGTCAGGTAGCAAAGAAACGTGAAAAAGACGACCGGAATGATCTGCATGGTCGTCGAAAATTCGCTGCGAGATGTCGCTGAGTCGGTGGGCATGGGGAAAACGAGACTTGAAAACGGCGGAAAGGCGTGATTTTCCCATGGAACCGATTCCCTTGCAGGGTTTGCTTAATAGTCCCGATACCCCAAAAACGGTGCCAGAGCCATATAGAGGTCCGTTTTCTTCCCATCAAGGCGACCTTTTCATGCGTGACGGATCAGAAGGTCTTGGCTCGTATTGGCAATAATTCCGTTATTTTTGAGAAAATACGGAAAATAAGCCACATCAACATAAGTCAACCGCCCCCTAAACCCATCTCTATATCGTTTCGCGGATATGTCCCGCATGCGATCCCCGCTATGGGTTGTATTTATTGACGGTGATAGTTTTCGAACCATCATCGCAGCACGTCCCCACGGACACAGAACATTGAGAGTAACGAGACATGACTGAGCCGATTCGCTTCTACCACCGCAACGCGATCCGCGAGATCAAGGACGCGCCCGTCACCCGCACCGTCCTGCAGTATCTGCGCGAAGACGCGCATTGCACGGGCACCAAGGAAGGCTGCGCCGAGGGCGACTGCGGCGCGTGCACGGTCGTGATCGGTGAGCGCAACGAGGCGGGCGGCGTCGACTTCAAGGCGGTGAACGCCTGCATCCAGTTCGTACCGACCCTGGACGGCAAAGCGCTGTACACCGTCGAAGACCTGCGTCAGCCTGACGGCTCGCTGCATCCGGTGCAGGAAGCGATGGTCGAGTGCCACGGCTCGCAGTGCGGCTTCTGCACGCCAGGCTTCGTGATGTCGATGTGGTCGCTGTACGAAAAGCACGGCCACGAACATAGCTGCGCGAACAAGACCGTGCCATCGCGCGACGCGATCAGCAACGCGCTGACCGGCAATCTGTGCCGTTGCACCGGCTATCGTCCGATCGTCGACGCAGCCGTGCGCATGTTCGAAGCCCCCGCTCCGAAAGCGCCGGTCAACATCGAAGCATTGTCGAAAACGCTCGCCACGCTCGAGCGCAAGGACACCTTTCACTACCAGCACGCCGGCCAGCAGTTCAATGCGCCGCGCACCGTCGACGCGCTCGCGAAAATCAAGGAAGCCGAACCGGCCGCCCGCATCCTCGCCGGCAGCACGGACATCGGCTTGTGGGTGACCAAGCAGATGCGTGAGTTGGGCAACATCGTCTACGTCGGTCAGATCGCCGAGCTGCAAAAGCTCGAAACCAATGACGACTGGATCGAGATCGGCGCGGGCGTAACCGTCGAGAAGGCGTACGCGGAGATCGCGAAGCAGTATCCGGAACTCTACGAAATGTGGCAACGCTTCGCGTCGCTGCCGATCCGCAACGCCGGCACGCTCGGCGGCAACGTCGCCAACGGCTCGCCGATCGGCGATTCGATGCCTGGCCTGATCGCACTGGGCGCACATGTGATCGTGCGCGGCGGTGAGATCGAACGCGAAATGCCGCTCGAAGATCTGTACCTCGCGTATCAGAAGAAAGACATGGCTGAGCATGAGTTCGTGGTTGGGATCAAGGTGCCGACCCGTACCGGCGCGCGCAAGAACCTGCAGTTCCGCACCTACAAACTGTCGAAGCGTTTCGACTCGGACATCTCGGCCGTGTGCGCCGCGTTCTCCTTCATCGCCGACGGCAATCTGATCCGAGAGCCGCGCATTGCATTCGGCGGCATGGCCGCCACCTCGAAGCGCGCGACGCATGCCGAAGCCGTGCTGCGCGACGCCGAATGGCACGAAGCCACCGCACAGGCCGCGATGCTCGCGCTCGGCAACGACTACGCGCCGCTCAGCGACATGCGCGCGACCAGCAACTACCGCCTCGAAGCGGCGAAGAACACCTTGTACCGCTTCTGGCTCGAAACGCGTCCGAACAATCCGCTGCCCAAGAGTGCGCTGGATGTTCGCGCGGTTGCCGCTGCCTGCGCCCCGGCCGGCGCAAGCGCCTGAGAAGCCACAAGGATACGGAGAACACAAGAATGAATCAGCATGCCGAACCGTTCCTGAAAGACCTTCAGGATCTCGACGACTTTACCCAGGTCCACATCTCGCGTCCGCACGAATCCGCGCATCTGCACGTGAGCGGCCGTGCGACTTACACCGACGACATCCCGACGCTCGCCGGCACGCTGCACGCCGCGCTCGGCCTGTCGCCGAAAGCGCACGCGAAGATCGTCTCGATGTCGCTCGATAAAGTGCGCGCCACGCCCGGCGTGGTCGCGATCTTCACCGCGCAGGATATCCCCGGCGTCAACGACGTCGGCCCGATCATCCACGGCGACGATCCGATTCTCGCCGACGGTGTCGTGCAATACGTCGGTCAGCCGATGTTTATCGTGGTCGCGACCTCGCATGAAACTGCGCGCCTGGCCGCGCGCCGCGCCGAAGTCGTCTACGAAGAACTGCCCGCGATCCTGACCGCGCAACAGGCGCGCGCCGCGAACCAGCACGTCCTGCCGCCGATGAAACTCGCGCGTGGCGACGCTGGGACGAAGATCGCCCGCGCCGTGCGTCGCGAAGCCGGTGAAATGCTGCTGGGCGGCCAGGAACAGTTCTATCTTGAAGGCCAGATTTCGTACGCGGTGCCGAAGGACGACGACGGCATGCATGTCTACTGCTCGACGCAGCACCCGACCGAAATGCAGCACATGGTCGCGCACGCACTGGGCGTGGCATCGCACAACGTGCTGATCGAATGCCGCCGGATGGGCGGCGGTTTCGGCGGCAAGGAATCGCAATCGGGTCTGTTCGCGTGCTGCGCGGCGCTGGCCGCATGGAAGCTGCTGTGCCCGGTCAAGCTGCGTCCGGACCGCGACGACGACATGATGGTGACCGGCAAGCGCCACGATTTCCACTACACGTATGAAGTGGGCTACGACGACAAGGGTGTGATCGACGGCGTGAGCGTCGACATGACCTCGCGTTGCGGTTTCTCCGCCGACCTGTCCGGTCCGGTGATGACGCGCGCGCTGTGCCACTTCGACAACGCGTACTGGCTGTCCGACGTGTCGATCGACGGCTTCTGCGGCAAGACCAACACGCAATCGAATACCGCATTCCGCGGCTTCGGCGGTCCGCAAGGCGCGTTCGCGATCGAGTGCATCATGGACAACGTCGCGCGCTCGGTCGGCGAGGATTCGCTCGACGTGCGCCGCCGCAATCTGTACGGCAAGACCGAGCGCAACCAGACGCCGTATGGTCAGGTAGTCGAAGACAACGTGATTCACGAACTGATCGACGAACTCGAGGCGACCAGCGAATATCGCGCGCGTCGTGCGGCGATCAACGAGTTCAATGCGAACAACGAAGTGCTGAAAAAGGGTCTCGCGCTCACGCCGGTCAAGTTCGGCATCGCGTTCAACGTGACCCACTTCAATCAGGCCGGCGCGCTGGTGCACATCTACACCGACGGTTCGGTGCTGGTGAACCACGGCGGCACCGAAATGGGCCAGGGTTTGAACACCAAGGTTGCGCAGGTCGTCGCGCATGAACTCGGGATCGGCTTCAACCGCATTCGCGTCACAGCGACCGATACGAGCAAGATCGCCAATACGTCGGCGACCGCTGCATCGACCGGTTCGGACCTGAACGGCAAGGCGGCGCAAGATGCCGCGCGCCAGTTGCGCGAACGTCTGTCGGCGTTTGCCGCTGAGCGTTTCGGCGCGGGACAGGTGTCGGCTGCGCAAGTGCGTTTCGTCCACGATCGCGTCGTGGTCGGTGAAGTGATCGTGCCGTTCGAAGAAGTGATCGCGAAGGCCTATGTCGCGCGTATCCAGCTCTGGTCGGACGGCTTCTACGCAACGCCGAAGCTCTATTGGGATCAATCGAAGCTGCAAGGCCGGCCGTTCTACTACTACTCGTACGGCGCGGCCGTGTCGGAAGTGGTGATCGACACGCTGACCGGCGAAATGCGCGTGCTGCGCGCGGACGCTTTGCATGACGTGGGGGCGTCGTTGAACCCGGCACTCGACGTCGGCCAGGTGGAAGGCGCGTTCATCCAGGGCATGGGCTGGCTCACAACCGAAGAACTGTGGTGGAACGCCGGCGGCAAGCTGATGACGCACGCGCCGTCCACCTACAAGATTCCGACTGTCAACGATACGCCGCCCGATTTCCGCGTGCGCCTGTTCAAGAACCGCAACGCGGAGGACAGCATCCATCGCTCGAAGGCGACCGGCGAGCCGCCGCTGCTGCTGCCGTTCTCGGTGTTCTTCGCGGTGCGCGACGCCGTCTCGGCGGTGGGCGACCACAAGGTGAATCCGCCGCTGAACGCGCCTGCGACCAGCGAGGAAATCCTCAAGGCCGTCGGCGCCGTGCGGGCAGCGACGGCGGCGGCGCGGCAGTAAGCGCGTTATGCGCATGGCGTGGCCTTTCGCGGGTCACGCCGTGATCGCAAAGACACTGACCCGCCAACGCAATTGTGCAATCATTGAAACCAACTGGATTGATCGCCATGAACGACTTTTCTTCCGTTCAGATCGGCCGGCGCAGCGCCGTGCAAGCACCGCGTCCGGCGCCGATGCACATCGTGTTGTTCGGCGCGGGGCACGTCGGCCATGCGCTCGTCACGCTGCTCGGCAGCTTGCCGTGCGTCGTCCAGTGGGTCGATGAGCGCGACGAACTGTTCCCTGACGAAACGCCGGCCAACGTACAGGTCGAAGCAACCGACACGCCGGATGCGATCGTCGATACGGCGCCGCCCGGCGCGTATTTTCTCGTGATGACGCATAACCACGCGCTCGATTTCTCGCTCGCCGCCCGCATCATGCGGCGGCGCGATTTCACCTACTTCGGCATGATCGGGTCCAAAACGAAGCGCGTGAAATTCGAACGCCGTTTGCTGGATCGCGGGGTGGATCTGGACCGGCTGGTGGAGATGACGTGCCCGATCGGCGTCGGCGGCATTGTCGATAAAGCACCTGCGGCCATCGCGGTCGCTGTGTGTGCGGAGTTGCTGCAGATCCGCTCGCGCGAGGCGTTGGCGCAGGCAGTGACACAGAAACTCTGCGCGAGCGTGTGAACGGCTAGAGCAAGACGCCTGGCGCCAGGCGTTCAACGTAGGTTCAAACCAGAACGTCAGTCCGCCGCGGCTGACGTTGCCTTTTTCGGCGACCGTTTTGCGCGCCGAACCTTCTGTGCGACCAGCGTATCCGACACTTGCGACATCAAGGTACGCAGCCAGCCGACGTCGCTCGGCCGGTCCGGCTGCGGATGCCATAGCTGATAACACTTGATGCGCGGAAACGGAATCGGCACGTCGACCACCGCGAGAGGCAGCATGTTGGCGTAGTGCATCGCGAACCGGCGTGTCGTCGTGAAGATCAGATCCGATTGCAGCAGCGTTTGCGGCACGAGGCCGAAGTAAGGCAGCGTGGCGACGATGCGCCGCTCAGCGCGGGCCCGTGCGAAGCCGATGTCGACGGCGCCGCCGCTCGCGCCGCTATAAGGCGTGGGCGCGAGATGCGGCGCGGCGAGGTAGGCTTCGCGCGTCATCGGCGCGCGCGCGAGCGGATGATCGGCGCGCATCAGACAGACCACCGTATCGGAGAACAGATCGCTGCGTTCGAAACGCGGCTCGGGTTTCGGCCAGTTGCCGATCACCAGATCGAGTTCGCCTGCGTCGAGCGCGGCCGAATGATCGAGCATTGGGCTCAGCGAATCGATCTCCAGACGCGCATGCGGCGCCGCTTCACGAAATTGCGCGATCACGGTGGGCATGAAGAAGTCGTTCAGATAATCCGGCGCGGCCACGCGGAAGGTGCGGCGCGAGCGGCCGGCATCGAAGTCGCCGTGCGGCGTCGCCACGAAATCGACTTCGCGCAGCACACGTTGCGCCGAGGCCAGCAAGGATTCGCCGTATTCCGTCGGCACCATGCCGGACTTGCCGCGCACGAGGATCGGGTCGTTCAGCGTTTCGCGCAATTTGCGCAGCGCCGTGCTAATGGCGGGCTGGGTCTGGTTCAGACGTAGCGCGGTTTGTGTGACGCTGCGCTCGACGATCAGCGTGCGCAGCACGCGCACAAGCCAGATGTCGAGGGAGGCGGCGGAGTCGTCGTCCATGGTTCAGGGGAGGCGATGCAAGCAGGTCAGGTCCGGATGAAGCGTCTTACGGAGCCGCCCGCGAGCCAGATCGCGAGAGCAGGGCGCAAAGGTTATAACCTTAGGCCGTTTATGGTGTGGCGGCATAGCGGGCACGGTATGGCCGGCATCAGGACGGCCTTTTTGGTGCAATCAGGCCTGCAGCAGCGGGTCTGATTGCACGAATATTACTTTTTGCTTTCGTTTAAACGTCCGCAAGTCCCGAAGGCAGCAGGCTGATCCGCTTCACTTCCTTCGAGTCGAGCCAATTCGGCGTGCGCGCGCAATACAGCACCATGGGCAACGCGTCTTCACCCCAGAACAATTGATCGTTCAGAAAGAAGGTCGGCACGCCGTAGACGCCCAGACCGATTGCATCGGCGGTGTTGCGTTGCAGTTGCGCTTTCACTTCTTCACTCTTGATGAGTTCCGGACCGTCCGGCATGCCGACGCGTTCGCATAGTTCGGCGAATGCCGTATCGCTCGACGGATCGCGGCCTTCGCGCCAGATGAAACGGAAAATCTCGCGTACGAAGCCGATGTCGCCCTTCGCCGCGGTAGCGAGCAGGAGCGGCTTCATCGAATCGAACGGATGGGCCGGCGGCATCTTGAACGGGATGCCGAGTTGCTCCGCGCGAAACAGCGCGTGGCGATACAGGAAAGTGCGCTTTGCGGGCACGCTGTAAGCGGGCCGTTGGCCCCAGTGGCTATACAACTCGTTCAGCACGACCGGCGTGAACGCGAAGTCGAAGCCCGGCCATTTGTCGTGTTGCTCGAGCAACAGGTACGTGAACGGCGAGACAAAATCGTAAAACCACAGCGGTTGCCTGGCGTCGATGCCAATGGTCATAAATGTCTCCCGGATTGCCTGTTCCAAACGATGCTGTCTGCTGGATCGTCGGATTTGTAATGATCTTACGCGGTGCAGCCCCGGCTTGCACCGATCAATATGACTTGGGACCCGCGACGGCCGGTTCGGATCCGTCGCCGGACTCGCCCGGTTCATCTGGATCGCCGGGCTCATCCGGCTCGTCCGGCTCGCCCGCTGCGTCGCGCTGGGCCTCGCGGCTGTGGGTGAGCCGCTCGCGCACGAAGCCGATATGCTCACGCAGCACGTAGAACTGATCCGCATAGGCGAGCGGCATTTTCAGACCGTTCACCGATTCTTCGATCGTATCGAGCCGTTCGATCAGTGACGCGCGTTCGCTGGCCGAATGCTCGCTGAGCGCGCTTCGCTCGATCGCGATCAGCGCGCCGTACCAGCGGTAGATGCGCGATTTCACCCGCCACGTGTACAGAGAAGGCACCACGCGCAGCGCCGGAATCAGCAGCACGATCAGCGGCACCACGACCACCAGCAGCCGGTCTGCGAGACTGGCCAGCCAGAACGGCAGGACCCGGTAGAGGAAGCTCTTGCCCGATTTGTAGTATCGGGCGGCGTCGTCGCTGATCGGGAAGTCGTGCGCGAGCGGCGCGGGGAATTCACCGGCGCGCTGCAGGATGTTTGCCTTGCCGTGGACCTCGCGTGCTGCTTCGATCAGCAGATCGGAGAGGGCCGGATGCAGCGAGTCGCGCGCCACCAGTTCGGCGGTCGGCGCCACCATGTGCATCGGCGCGGCCGGCAGGTTCTTGCCGAGGTCGAACGCACCCATCGGTATCTGAAGCTGCGTCAGATACGGGAACCGGCGGGTATAAGCATCGGCTTGAGTGAAATCGTAGAACTGCACGTTCGGGGTGCGGTTCAGCTTGCCCATCACCGCCGGTTGCGCCGAATCGCCAGCCAGAAAAGCCGCGTCGACCTTGCCGGCGACCAGGGCCTGGGCGGCGTCGTCGCCCGAGAGCGGCAGCAGCTTGGTCGGGCCGCCAGGTACGATGCCATTGGCCTTGAGCAGCGCGAGCGCCAGTTCACGCGTGCCGCTGCCCTCGGCGCCGACCGCGAGGCGCAAGCCCTTGAATTCGGAGAGCCGGCTGATGGTGGGTCCGTGATAGAAGATCGCCAGCGGCACGTAGGCGACGCTGCCGAGCGACATCAGGTCCGGACTGACCGGGCCGGGCGAAATGCCGTCTTGCACGAAGGCGACGTCGACGTTCGACTTGGGGTCCGAAAGCCGCTTCAGATTCTGCACCGAGCCTTCCGAGGGCAGTACGTTCAGGGTGATACGGTTGCGAGCGAGAATCGCCTTGTACTTCTGCGCGGCGTTCCAGAAGGTGCTGCCTTCCGGGCCGGCGCTGATCGTCAGCGTATTGGGCGGAGCGGGCTGGATCAGGCGCACGGCGACCCAGATCGCCGCGACGGCGATCAGCAGGAGCGGTCCGAACGAGACCGCCAGATCGCGCCAGGAGATCGCGACAAAACGGGCGACGAGGCGGGGAGAGCGTTTGCGGCCGGTGGCTGGCTTCATCGGGTGACGTGACGGCTACGGTCGAAAGTGGACAGGGCGGCGGCGCTGTGCGGCACGCGAACCGGGGCGAGGCGCGTGCCATGCCGGGCCGGCGACCACGACGAACCGGCACGCCGCACGGCAGCGCGCGTCGCGCCGATGGTACCCGAGAATCGCGCGGTGGCGCAGCGCCCGGCCGGCGCGGGCGCTGTCAAACCCGTAACAATTCGTGAACAGCGCGTGAACAGCCCGTGAACAGAAAATGACCGAAGCATGAATGACGCATGAATGGTCCATGACGACCCCATGAGCGACTGATGAACTTTCACCGGGCCAAAAATATGAACGGTGCATGAATAAAACACGATCCATGACCGGATGACAACCGGCAGGCGCCTCGAGGGATGACTAAACCCTTTGCGCTTCTGGCGCGGCTAGATTAAATTGTGGATCGCTGTCGCGAACAAATGTTTGCGCGGCGTGACCCGGCACGACAGACAAGAACCGGGCGCGCCGGCGGACTTCGCGGCTTGCCGGCTCTCGTACCGCATGTATGCGTGGATACGCATGCGATAACGGCGGCCGGCGTCTCTCGCCTCTCGCACACCGTGTTGCAGCCATAGTCGGCCGTCGCTGAGCCGCGCCTTGCCGCGTCCTGGATAGCCGCACGTAGTCGTAACGAAGCCGCTGCTGGTACATGCGGTCCAATGTGTAGCTAAGGAGAATAGAAACTATGAAATCGGTCGGTTTTCTGAAAACGCTGGGCTCGGTCGTGGCAATGGTGGTGGCGTGCAACGTGTACGCTCAGGCAAGCGATGCAACGACCGGCACGACCGCCGCGCCGGCTGCAAGCGCCAAGGCCACCAAGAAGGCGAATGGCCAACTGGGCCGCAAGGTGCGCAGCGCGCTTGCCAAGGCGCAAGGTATCGACGTGTCGAACATCGCCGTGCGTGCTCGTGGCGGTGCGGTGACCCTGACGGGCTCGGTGCCCGATCAAGGCCAGATCGACAGCGCCGGTACGGTGGCCAAGGGCGTTGCCGGCGTGACGTCGGTAACCAACAAGCTGACCGTTGTGCAGCAGTAAGACAGTTGCAATCGGCAGGCCGCATCAGGCGGCCTGGCACCAGCAGTTTGCAACTGGCGCACGAAGCTGTATCGGAGGGTGTCGGCGATTCCATATCGTTATGCGCCATTCTGAGGCATGCCAGTGCAAGGGCTCCGGCGAATACCCGGAGCCTTTTTTTCGCTTTATTTTTCGTGGCGATTATTTTTAAAGCGGTGATGATGGCTTAGACCCGTTGCGGGTCGAACGCCGGCGCCGCAACGGCCCTTGCGTGCGCTGCGACACACAATTAACGCGTCATGAAGCGTACTGTGATGTGAGGGAAACGGGAGCCTTCGCCATGGACATCACGCTTTTGCGCTACACCGATCTGCCTATCGGCGATCGGGCGGCTTTCGAACTGGTATGCGCACGGCACGGCTTTGCGCCGGTGCATTTCGACATCAGCGCCCGCCTGAATCCGGGCGACGCTCCGCATGAGCGCCTCGTCACGGTTCGCCGCGGCGGCTGGACACAATCCTATCCGGACCAGCGTGGCCAATGGGTCAAGCAGTTCGAATCCGATCTGACCTGCCGGTTCTTCAAATAGAAGCAGAAGCGGCCCGTCAGGGCCGCCGCTTTATGTCCGCTCTATGTCCGCTTTATGCCAGCACGAGGCGCACGCCGACCAGCGTAAGCGTGGCGGCGAGCACGTTGCGCAGCAGCGCGTCCGGCGCCTTTGACGACAGATAACTGCCGACCGCGATACCGGGCAATGAGCCTACCAGCAGCGACAGCAGCATCGACCAGTCGATCGAACCCAGCAGCCAATGCCCCGCGCCTGCGAGCAGTGTGAGCGGCACCGCATGCGCGATGTCGGAGCCGACGATGCGGGTGGTCGGCAGCAACGGATAGAGCAGCAGCAACACCGTCACGCCGATGGCGCCTGCCCCCACCGAAGTCAGCGACACCAGCACGCCCAGCACCGCGCCGGTCAGCATGGTGAGCGCGAGCGTACGGCCTTGCCGCGGGGCGCGCTGACGGCGCGCGCCGAGCGCCGCGAGTTGCGGACGGAAGACCAGCGCCACGGCGGTGACGAGCAGCGCGGCGCCGAGCACGATCTGGATCAGCCGGCTCGCGCCCGGCGTATCCATCCCGTACCGATGCAGCAGGATCAAGGTGAGGGTGGCGGCCGGTACGCTGCCGGCCGCGAGACGCAGTGTGATCTGCCAGTCGACGGAGCCTTTCAGGCCGTGCACCAGCGTGCCCGTTGCCTTGGTGGCGGCCGCGTACAGCAGATCGGTGCCGACCGCGGTAGCCGGATGCACGTTGAACAGCAGAACCAGGATCGGCGTCATCAGCGAGCCGCCGCCGACACCCGTCAGTCCGACCAGGAAGCCGACGAACAGGCCGGAGACGGAGTACAGCAGATCGATGTGGGGAAGAGCCATTGAGCGGACCGGTGACGGTCGGGTGGGTTGGACGGATCAGGCGGCAAGGCCGGCGCGCACCGGCCTTCGAGTGTCGGCGAAGGTCGGCGGCAGGCGCGTGGCGGCACGGCGAAAGCCGCTATTGTCGCAAAACTGCCGCGCTTGCGTATGAAGCGCGCCGCCAGGCCTTAAACCCCACTCAAAGCGCGCGGCGAATTTCGACGATACCGAATGCCGCCAGCGTGAATCCAACGATCCGGTCGATCGCGACGCGCAACTTGCTGCCGATCGCATGACGCGCGAGCGACACCACCGTCACGAGAAAACACCACCACGCGATCGAACCGCAAAACACGCCGCCGACCGTGGTCAACGCGATGCTCGATGAAAACGCCCCACGCGGTGCGAGCGTTGTGAACAGCGCGGCGAACATGATGACGGTTTGCGGATTGGTCAGCGTGAGCAGCAGGGAACTCGCATACGCGCGCAGCGCGCCGGCGCGGCCCACCTGGGCGAGTTTGCCGTTAGCGTCGCTGCCGCCATTGCCGTTGGCTGCTTCGGCGGGAGCTTTCTGTAACAGCGTGCGCACGCCTAGGTACAGCAGGAACAGGCCGGCGACCAGATGCAAGGGCCGGTCGTAGGCCAGCATGAACTGCGAAATGCCGACCAGACCGAGCGCCGCGATCAGGCCGTAAACCGCGTCGCCGGTGGCAATGCCGAAGCCGATCGCGAGCCCCGCGCGCGGGCCGCCCGTCAGCGTGCGGCGAATGCACAGCATGCCCATCGGGCCGACCGGTGCGGCAATCGCGAGGCCGACACCGGCGGAGGTGACGAAGAGACTGGCGGTGGACATGGAAAGCCTTTATGGGTTGTTCTGTTCGGTGGTGGGCCGCGCGCTGCGCTTCTCGTGTGCGGGCAGGCGTCTGGCCGGCGCGTTCACAAGGATAGTCGGACCGAAAATCCCGGGCAAGCTGCCCGCCGCGTTCCTCGGGCATAATTTTCCCACTCCAAACACCCAGGGCACGCCCTTTCATGTGGCAAATCGATCAGGTGACGCTGCGCCTGTTTATCGCCGTCTGCGAGGAAGGCACGATCGCGCGCGCAGCCGAACGCGAGTTCATTGCGCCGTCCGCGGTCAGCAAGCGGCTTGCCGATCTCGAAGCGCTGGTCGACGTCGCGCTGCTCTCGCGCAGCCAGCGCGGCGTGCGCGCGACCGCCGCCGGCGAGGCGCTGCTCAGGCACGCGCGGCTCATCATGCGTGGCCACGAACGCCTGCAGGCCGAGCTCAGCGAATACGCGGCCGGTGCTCGCGGTCATGTACGGGTGCTGGCGAATGTGTCGTCGATGGTCGAGTTTTTGCCGGAGGCGCTGTCGGTGTTTCTGAAGGCCAATCCGCAGATTCGCGTCGATGTCGAAGAGCGCGTCAGCACCGAGATCGTGCGCGGTCTGGAAGAGGGCGTGGCCGATCTCGGCATCTGCCGCGACTCGGTGCCAATGGGCAATCTCGATGTGCTGCAGTATCGCTCCGATCATCTCGCGCTACTCGTGCCGCGCGAACATCCGCTGGCCGGCGAGGCCGCAATCGGCTTTGAGCAGACCCTGGCGTTCGACCATCTCGGGCTTGCGTCGAACGCCTCGATGAACGCGCTGATGCAGCGCATTGCGGTAGAAAAAGGCCGCGAGCTCAATTACCGAACCTACGTATCGACCTTCGACGCCGCCTATCGTTTTATCCAGGCGGGCCTTGCCGTCGCGATCCTGCCACGCGAGGCATTGCCCCGGCATGCCGCCGATGAGTACGGCATTGCCGCCGTGCCGTTGAGCGAAGCATGGGCCGAGCGGCGCTTCGTGATCTGCATGCGCGACCGGAAGACGCTGACATTGGCGGCGTCGAATTTGCTCGACCATCTGCTGCGCCTCGCCTGAGCGCGGGTTGAACGCGGCCTGAACACCTTCTGACAAGTCCTTAAGGGTTTTCCCTTTGCGACGGCGCATGCCCGTCCCGCTTGCCTGAGCCGCCATCGCGAGCGGCGATGGAGAGCGTCGTCAACGCAGACTTTGCCGCGCGGCCGCGCGCGGGCACGCTGTCGCTCAGCAACTTCTTTCCCTGCCCTCCACGCAAGATTCAAGACCGGGATTCAAGACCATGAGTGACACCCACGAGCGCGTCGTCGTGACCGAAGTCGGCATGCGCGACGGCCTGCAAAGCATTGCGCGCACGATGCCCACCGAATTCAAGCGACGCTGGATCGACGCGGCCTATGCCGCCGGCGTGCGGCACATGGAAGTCGCGTCGTTTGTGCCGGCGAAGCTGCTGCCGCAAATGGCCGACGCCGAGGACGTGATCGCCCACGCGCTGACCTACGGCGATCTGATCGTGACGGCGTTGGTGCCGAACCTGAAGGGCGCACAACGCGCGCTCGCGTCCGGTGTGCATCGGATCGTCGCGCCGATTTCGGTGAGTACGGCGCATAGCCTTGCCAATGTTCGCAAGACACCCGCTGAGATGATCGAATCGTTTGCCGCGATGCGCGAGCTGATCGATAGCGCGGCTAGTGCAAACGCGCGGCGCGTGGAGCTGATTGCGGGATTGTCGACCGTGTTCGGCTGCACGATGCAAGGCGCGGTGCCCTATACCGACATCGAGCAGATTGCGCGCGCCGCGTTGCAGGCCGGCGCCGATGCCATTGCACTCGGCGACACCACGGGTGAAGCGGCGCCGCGCCAGGTGGGCGAGATCATCGAACTGGTGCGAGCGGTTGCGGGAAGCAAGTTGCGCTCGCTGCATTTCCACGACACGCGCGGCCTCGGTCTCGCGAATACGCTGATCGCGCTGCAGCACGGTATCCGTGAATTCGACGCGTCGCTGGCCGGTCTCGGTGGCTGCCCGCATGCGCCGGGCGCAACCGGCAATGTGAACACCGAAGACCTTGTGTTCATGCTCGACAGCATGGGCTACGACACCGGCATCGACCTCACCCGACTCATCGCCTCGCGCGACATTCTCGCCGACGCGCTACCCGGCGAACCGCTGTACGGCTATCTGGCGCGAGCCGGTTTGCCGAAGCAATTCAGCGCCCAGACGCAACGTATCGAACCTTCCGACTCACAGGTGTTGCAATGACTTCAGCTTCTTCCGCTCCCGTTTCTTCGACCACTTCCGCATCCGCTTCTCTGGCGGAGCAACAGGGCGCGTTGCCGCTGGCGGGCATTCGCGTGGTCGAGTTGTCGCATATGGTGATGGGGCCGACCTGCGGGATGATTCTCGGCGACCTCGGCGCCGAAGTCATCAAGGTCGAACCGCCGCGCGGCGACGGTACGCGCCGTTTGCTTGGCACGGGTGCGGGCTTTTTTCGCACCTTCAATCGCAACAAGAAGAGTGTCGCGCTCGACCTCGATAGCGAAGCGGGGCTGGCCGCGCTGCACAAGCTGGTCGATACCGCGGACGTATTCGTCGAGAACTTCAAGCCGGGCCGCATGGCGAGCCTGGGTCTCGATTATGCGTCGCTGCGCGAACGCAATCCCAGGCTGATTTACGTCTCGCACAAAGGTTTTCTGAACGGTCCGTACGAACACCGTCTTGCGCTGGACGAAGTCGTGCAGATGATGGCCGGCCTCGCCTACATGACTGGGCCGGTAGGCCGTCCGTTGCGGGCGGGCAGTTCGGTCAACGACATCATGGGCGGCATGTTCGGCGCGATCGGCGTGCTTGCGGCGTTGCACGAGCGGCATACGAGCGGGCGCGGCAAGGAAGTGCAGAGCGCGCTGTTCGAAAACTGCGTGCTGCTGTCCGCGCAGCACATGCAGCAGTTCGCCGCGACCGGTGTGGCTGCTGCACCGATGCCCGAGCGCATCAGCGCATGGGCGGTCTACGACGTGTTCCGGCTTGCCAACGACGAGCAGATGTTTATCGCCGCCACCGGTGATGGGCAGTGGCGCGCGCTGTGCGCGATTCTCGACCGTGCCGACCTGCTGGCCGACTCGCGCCTTGCAACCAACAACGACCGCGTGCTGGCGCGCGAGTGGCTGCTGCAGACGCTCGGCGAAACCTTGAGCCGCTTCGAAGGCGCCGCGCTTGTGCCGTTGTTCGAACGCGACCACATTCCCTTCGCGTCGATCACGAAACCCGAAGACCTGTTCGACGATCCGCACCTGAACGAGAGCGGAGGTCTTGCGCGATTGACCCTCGACGACGGCAGCGAAACCGCGATGCCCCTGTTGCCGATTTCGATGGACGGCGCGCGTTTGCAACCGCGCCAGCCGATCGCAAAGATCGGCGAGCACACCGCCGACGTACTACGCGGTTTGGGCTACGACGAGGCGCAGATCACGGCGTTGGGCGGCGGCGCGGCGCAGGTGCCGCGAGAAGCTGCGTGAGCGTGATGGTGCGAGGCAGCGGGTGCTCGTTGCATGGAACGTAGTCGATCAATCTCATCCGGCATCAGACCGGAAATCATGGAGACAGACGATGAAATCGTCGAAGCATGCGGTATATGCGACAGCGGTTGGCGATGCCGGCGCGCTGGGTGGTTTGCCTTCAGACGCCGGCGCATCGGCGGGCGGCCGCGCTGAAGAGATCGCGCTGGACGGTGCGCGCATTTCCGCGCGGCTCGACCGCCTGCCCGCCACGCGCTCGATCTGGCAATTGGTGATGCTGTTGAGCCTCGGGCTTTTCTTCGAGCTGTACGACCTGATGTTCTCCGGCTACATCGCGCCGGGTCTCGTGCGTAGCGGCATTCTCACCGCGACGATGCATGGTTTGTTCGGCACGAGTGGCGTAGCGAGCTTCATCGCGGCGTTGTTTGCCGGCCTGTTCATTGGCACGGCGGCATGCGGTTTTCTCGCCGACCGTTTCGGGCGGCGCGCGATCTTCACCTGGTCGTTGCTCTGGTACACCGCGGCCAACGTCGTCATGGCGTTCCAGGATACGGCGCTCGGGTTGAACCTCTGGCGCTTCATCGCGGGGATCGGTATTGGGGTGGAGATCGTGACGATCGGCACGTACATCTCCGAGCTCGTGCCGAAGCACGTGCGCGGTCGCGCATCGGCCTTTTCGCAGGCCGTCGGTTTCTGCGCGGTACCGATCGTGGCGTTTCTATCGTACTTGCTGGTGCCGCACCGTTACTTCGGTCTCGACGGCTGGCGTCTGGTTGTGCTGACCGGCGTGGTGGGCGCGATCGTGGTGTGGTGGATTCGCCGGCGTTTGCCGGAGAGCCCGCGCTGGCTCGCGCAGAAGGGCCGCATCGAGGAAGCCGACGCGGTGATGAAGCGGCTTGAAGCGCGCGTCGAACGGGAATATGGACGGCCTTTGCCGGAGCCGGCGTTGCCCGAACCGGTGCGTGCGCGTGCGGCGTTTCGCGATCTGCTGATGCCGCCGTATCGCAAGCGCACGCTGATGCTGATTATCTTCCACGTATTCCAGACGATGGGTTATTACGGCTTCGCGAACTGGATTCCGACGTTGTTGATCAGGCAGGGCATTACCGTCACGACGAGTTTGATGTATGCGAGCGTCATTGCGATTGCTGCGCCGTTGGGACCATTGCTGGGGATGCTGATTGCCGACCGCTTCGAGCGTAAGACGGTGATTATCTGCATGGCGGCGGTGAACGTGGTGTGCGGGCTGCTGTTCAGCCAGGCGCGGGAGACGGTATTGCTCGTGAGCCTGGGTGTGTGCCTGGTGCTGGCGGGCAATATCATTTCGTATAGCTACCACGCATATCAGGCCGAGCTATTTCCGACTGGTATTCGGGCGAGGGCGGTGGGATTTGTTTATTCGTGGAGCCGGCTTTCGGCGATGTTTTCCGCGTTTGTGATTGCGGGGTGTTTGAGCCGTTTTGGTGTGAATGGGGTGTTCGTGTTTATTTCGGGCGCGATGGTGGTGGTGATGGTGGCCATTGGAACGCTTGGGCCGAAGACGCGGGATGTTGCGTTGGAGGATATTTCGAAGTGATGGTTGAGGCCCGCCTGGTGGTGGCGGGCTTGCTGCCGGGTTGGTGCTTGCCTAGTTCTTCTTCTGGGCTGCCGAGCTGCTTGGCGCAACGCGGATCGGCGGCGCGCCCGACGGTGTTGTGGCCGGTGTAGGTTTCTTGGCCTGTTTCGGTTTCTTTACTTCGCGGTTGCTGCGCATTTGACCTTTTGCCATGATGGGCTCCCCAATAGGCGTTTGTCCCTCCGCGAGGGAGCAGTTACGTAGTGTGCGCTGAATTTGGTGTTTTTGGCGGGGTTTTTTTTGCCTGCCCGGCAGGGGGGGCCTTCGCGGCGCTTTTTTGTTGTTGATCTGGAGTTTGGGCGGTGCCTTGCTGGGTTTGTGGTTTGGTTTGGCGTTGCCCTACTGGTCTTTTGGCCTTTCCTTGATTTGTTAGTGGTCTATTAGCGTTGCCCCTGTGCGGGGCGGCACCTACTTCTCTTTGCCGGCCGCAAAGAGAAGTAGGCAAGAGAAAGCGGCTCAAACCGCTAATTCTTAAGTGGGTCCCCCGCACAGCCACGGTAGTGGTGCATCTGGAATCTGTCGCCTCGCACATTCCGCTTTAGTGACAAGGCAGTCATACCTCCGGCGGCGCTACGCGCGCCGATACCCAGTTCATAAAACCGCCGCCTACGTTTCGCACACACCGATTATCTCGTACGGGCCGCCGGTGCCTGGTGAGCCTCTATCGCCGGCCTCATTTCATTCGGATGACGAATTTTTAACAGCGTAAGCCGTTGCGGCTTGCTCGCTGCGCGAAGCAACCCCACTGGTTTCCCTGGCAGACCCGTCCGCGACGCACGCAGTGCGGAGTGGGAGCTGATGAGCCCTGTGTCAACGGCGCGGAGTGTGCGGGGCGACAGATTCCAGATGCACCACTACCGCGACTGTGCGGGGGACCCGCTTATGAGCTGGCGGTTTGAGCCGCTTTCTTTTGCCTACTTTTCTTTGCGGCAGGCAAAGAAAAGTAGGTGCCGCCCCGCACAGGGGCAACGCTAATAGACCACTAACAAAGCAAGGAAAGGCCAAAAGACCAACACCAGAGCAGACAACGAGCACCGCAAGGAAATCCAAAAATCCAGATCAACCAAAAAGCCAACGGCATAAAACCAACAAGCGTCGCGAAGACCTCCCCTGCCGAGCAGGCAAAAAACCACCCTTAACTTCTACTCCGCCGCCAGGTCTCCCTCGGCAACTCCCCAAACTGCCCTCGATACTCGTTGGAAAAATTCCCAAAATGCCAAAACCCCCACCGCGTAGCGACCTCGGTAACCGACCCGGCACTCCGTAATTCCCGCCGCACATGATCGAGCCGAACAGCTCGTATATAAGCCGAAGGATTCACCCCAACCGTATCCTCAAACGCATACTGCAAAGTCCGCCGGCTCGCACGAAACCGCGCGCATAGCTCAGCGACCGACAACGGACAATCCGGCGACTCCTCCACCAGCTCGCGCACACCGCGCACAAGCTGCCAGTTCCGCGCGGTCCGCGCCTCGAGTTGCCCGTGCGGATCGGCATCCCGCATCCCCTGCAATGCCTCGGCAAGACCAAAGATCACCGACTTCTCGAACGAAGCCGCCACACCCGCGTTATCGAGCAAAGCCGGCGTAGCCGCCACCGCGTCGAGCAAGCGCAGAAGCACCTCGCGAAAGCCCTGCAATCTCGCCGGATCGACATTCAGTATGCCAGGCCTCTTGCCCAGCAACGGCGCTATGCCCTCGAGCTGCACGCGCACCAGCTCATCGGCAATCGCGCCAGGCTCAATTTCCAGGTTCACCACCACGTGCTTGTCGGGCGATAAAAACTCAAACCCGCCATCGCCGGAAAAGACATGCAGGCCGTCACGATGACTCGTCTGCCCGCACAGCAGCGCATGTCCTTCGAGCTGAAATGGAACGCCCACGGCCAGCCTGGATAGCGCGACTTGCCCGCGTTGATAGACCGTGCGGTTCAGGCGTTCCACCAGCACCCGTACCCCGCCCGCAGAGAACGAACTCACCGAGCCGTCGAAGGCGCCGCGCGAAATCTGGCAATAGCTCTGGTTCCATGCGTCGAGCAACATCGCCTGTTCGTCGATGTTCCGGCAACAGTGGATCTCGACGGCGCTGCTTGTCTGATTGACCGGCTGCATAGCTTCTCCCGATTCTGTTGGCGCTCCCCAAACGCATGGTGCCGACCAGTGTATGCGAAAAAAAAACCGCGTCGCGCTCGTGGATCAGGCCGTCTGCACAGGCAGTAGGGCGCTCGAACGTCAGCGCGTAATGCATTTGTCAGCAAGCTGAATTTTTACGGGATTTTTACTTTTTTGCCAATTTTGGATAGTCGCCGCTTTTTGCCGCCCCTACTTTGTGCACAACACGTCACGCAATGCAACGCATCAGGCACTGGAAGGGGAGTCACGCATGAGCAGATCGGCAGGCAGGCTGGAAGGCAAGATCGCAATCGTGTCGGGCGGCGCAACGGGCGCGGGCGGCGCGGCGTCGCTGCTGTTCGCGCAGGAAGGCGCGCAGGTCGCGGTGGTCGATATCAATACCGATGCGGGCGAGGAAGTCGTAACGCGCATTCGCGCGGCAGGCGGCACAGCCGAGCTATTTGCCGCCGATGTATCAAAGCGCGCAGCGGTCGACGCCGCCGTGGCGAACATCATGGCGCGTTTCGGGCGCATCGACGTGCTGTTCAACCACGCCGGCAGTATCGTCGTGAAGCCCTTCGTGGATACCACCGACGAAGACTACGACTGGCTCATGAACGTCAACGTGAAAAGCATGTTCATGATGACGCGCGCAGTGCTGCCGCATATGCTCGCTGCGGGCGGCGGTTCGATCGTGTGTACGGCGTCGATCTCATCCGTGGCGGCCACGCCGCTCGAAGTGCTGTACTGCACGACCAAAGGCGCGTGCGCGATGTTCGCGCGCTCGATTGCGGTCGAGTATCGCGACCGCGGCATTCGTTGCAATGCGGTGTGCCCCGGCTTCATCGACACGCCACACGGACGGCGCGAAATCAGCGCGCTCGCCAAGTATGGGTTCGATGCGAGCGAGGCGGCGCTGTCGGTGCAGCAAGGCCGTCTGTGCGCGCCGGAAGAAGTCGCACGCGCCGCGCTCTTTCTCGCCAGCGACGACGCCAGTTTCGTCAACGGCGCCCACCTGTACGTGGATAACTGCTTTACGGCTGCGTGAGCCGGTCCTGCGTCGCGCGCTCACGCTGGTCTATTGCTTAGCCGCTTCGCCATAACCCTGTTCAAAGGATCGCGTCATGGACATCAACACGGCCGTGCCGTCGGCGGAACCCGCCGACAACGACGTCAAGCTGTTGCACAAGATGGGCTACGCGCAGGAACTGTCACGGCGCATGGGGGCGTTCTCGAACTTCGCGGTGTCGTTCTCGCTGATCTGCATTCTGTCGGGCGGTATCACATCCTTCCAGATGGGGTTGTCGGCGGCGGGCGGGGCGTCGATCGGGCTCGGCTGGCCGCTCGGCTCGCTGTTCGCGTTGGTCGTGGCGGCTGCGATGGCGCAGATCGCGTCGTCGTATCCGACCGCCGGCGGCCTCTATCACTGGAGTTCGATTCTGGGCGGCAAGATGTGGGGATGGCTCACCGCCTGGCTGAATCTGCTCGGCCTCGTGTTTGTTGTCGCCGCGATCAATTACGGCACCTATGATCCGTTCTTTCGCACGCTGATCGCACCGATGTTCGGTGTCAGTCCCGATTCGCTCGGCTGGTGGCAGCAGACGCTCTTCCTGACGGCGATCACCGCTTCGCAAGCATTCCTGAATCATCGCGGCATTCGCATCACCAGCAAGATCACGGACCTGTCGGGTTATCTGATCTTCGTGGTGACGATCATGCTGGTGGTATCCCTACTGGTCTACTCGCCAGTCAAGATCGATCTGTCACGGCTCTATACCTTCACCAACTTCACCGGTGTCGATGGCGGCGCATGGCCCAAGCAGACTATCGCCATGGCATTTCTGTCGGGCCTGCTGCTGACCGCCTATACGATCACGGGCTTCGACGCTTCCGCGCATACCTCGGAGGAAACGCGTCAGGCGGCACGCAATGTGCCGCGCGGCATTATCGGTTCGGTGTTCTGGTCGACCACATTCGGCTACGTGATGGTGTGCGCCTTCGTGCTGGTCATGCCGGATATTGGCGCAGCGGTAAAGCAGGGCACGGGATTCTTCGAAGCGATTCTCGCGCCGATTCCGGGACCGCTGCGCATCCTGATCGAACTGCTGATGTTCTTCATCAACTACGTATGCGGTCTCGCCGCCGTCACATCGACCTCGCGCATGATGTTCGCATTCGCTCGCGATGGCGGTTTGCCGGGTTCGAAGTGGCTGCGCAAAGTGAATGCGGCGCACCGTACACCGGGTGCCGCGATCTGGACCTCGGCGGTGCTGGCGATCGTGGTGACCTTGTACGGCGATGCGTTCACGGTGTTGAGCGCGGGTAGCGCCGTGTTCCTGTTCATCTCATACGCCATGCCGATTGCGTCCGGTATTTTTGCCGAAGGCCGCACATGGAAAGAAAAGGGTCCGTTCCAGTTAGGCATGTTGTCGAAGCCGTTCGCAGTGGCCGCGGTGTTCGGCGCACTCGTGCTCGCCTATGTCGGCATGCAGCCGCCGAACCAGAAAGTGGTGTACGTGATTGTCGGATTGCTCGCGGTACTGCTGGCGATCTGGTACGGCGCCGGTGTGCGCAAGAGCTTTGCAGGGCCGCCGGTCGGCAAGGTGTCGAAGGAACGCGAGCAGGAATTGAACGGTCTGGAGGGACGGCTGGGGGAAAGCTGAAAGAAGACGGAAACTCTGCGAATGCGCGGCCCGCTGCCGCCATTCATGTCTGAAAGAACAAACGTCAGCCGGCCCTGGAGCCGGCTGACGTATTTACATCCGCCGCATGGGTGGCGGCTGCGGCTCAGATCCCGGTGTATCCCACCGGAGCCGTCGTGTTGGCTTTGGCGACCGACGCGTTGTTCGACACCACATACACCGGCGATTCGGTCAGGTTGAGCGTCAACGTACCGTTGCTGTAGTTCGCGCTCGACGCATTGCCCATCATGTCGATAACCTTCACGGTGCCGCTCGTGCCCGGTGCATCCACCGTGAGGCTATACGGCACGCTGTAGCTCGAACTGAAGCCGACGCTCGCGTCCCACACGCTGTTGTTGTGCGTCCACAGCGCGGTGACCACCGCGCCGTTGCCCACCTGCTGGAACGCGTAGGCGTAGATGCCGGTCGGCGTGCCGTTTACCGGTCCGAGCGTATGAGTGCCGTCGAGCGTATGCGTCATCGCGCTGATTGCCATCGCGACCGGCTTCGGGCTGATGTTCGTCGCGCCGAATGCGCCCTGCGCGTCGTTCAGATCGAAGAAGGTGCCATAGCCGACTTCGCCCGGATAGTCCGCACCGTAGAACACGTAGGTCTGATCCGCGCCTTCGCCGAGCGTAATGATGTGCATGCGCGCCGCGACCGCCGCTTGCGCGTACAGCACGTTGGCAGTCGGATAGTTCGGGCCGTACGAGGTGCCGAGGTCGTAGCTGATGCCGGCTTCCGTCGAGAACAGCTTCATGCCCGGACGGTAATCGGTGGCCATTTCCGCGCGCAAATCACGCATCTGGCCGCGCAGCGAACCTTCGGCGGTAGACGGGTCGGCATCGTAGCGCTCCGGCGGATGCGACGGCGAGGTTCCCGCGTCGTAGTAACCGTGGGTGGCAACCGCGTCGATGTACTGACCGAAGCCGAGCGGCGCGAGGCGCTTCAGGCGGGTCGTGGTCAGGCTCGGGAACGCATCGGCCGGGCCCATTACCACCGCGTTCGGATCGGTCGAGTGGAGGCCTTGATAGACGGACTGATACAGCGCGATGAAGTTGGCGTCGGTATCGGTCCAGAACTGGTTGGGTTCCCAGGTTACCTGATAGTAGTTCGCCGACTGGGTCGGGAAATACGCCGCACGAATCGCGTTCGATTCGGTGCCGACGCGGCTCATGTAGCTCTGGTAGTACGACAGATTGGTCGGCACGCTCGTATCGTCCTGGAACGCGCCGGTGCTGCTCGCCCATGCGGGAATGCCGTCAAGACGGATCAGGCGCATCACCTTGCCGCTTGTGTAGAACGGATCGAGATTGTTGGCTGACGGATTAAACGTGTTCGGTCCGTTCGGTTCCATGGTCGAGAGCTGGCGATCGTCGATCGTCGACGATATGCCGAGGTCGGCGAGCAGCGGACCGTTGTCGTTCGCGCCCTGCATGCCGAAGCGATGCTGCTCCTGGTGCGCGTAGGTGACGGCCGGCACGACACCGGACAGGTTCGGCAGCACGCCGAAGCTCGCAATGCCGACCGGACGCGTGCCTGCTTGCGGCAACTGGCCGCCGTTCTGCGCAAGAGTGCCGGTTGCCGCGAAGTAGCCGGCGAGCGTCGAGGTGCAGTTGAACGTGATGGTTTTCGAACCGCTCGGCACGGCGGTGCTGCCGCTCGCGGCCACCCGTCCGAGGGTGTCCGTGACGGCCCAGTTCAGCGTGTCGGCATTCGGTACGTTGGTGGTAAAGGCGAGCTGAAATGTGCTGCCGGCGGCGAAGATGCGCGTGCCGTCCGTGCTCGGCGTATCGGCTGAAATGGTGGCGCTGCCCGAGCCGGCCGAGACGGCCGGCGCTGCGCAACTGAGTGCTGCGACCGTGGTGCCCGCGCCATTCACCGTGGCGGTGCCGCCGGTGCTGCTGTTTCCTGCCGCGCTCAGGTTGGCGGCGCTGGATGGAGCGGCGCTGCCGTTGGCCTGGGTTGCCGCGCTGGTGCCGGCGCTACCACCGCCGCCGCCACCGCAACCGGCTAGTGCGAGGGAAAGTGTCGAAAGTAGGAGGAGTTGCGATTTCATCAATCTCTAACCAATGCGTGAGCTGAACATTCGCGTCTCTTCGCGCGACGCGCGGCGGGAGACGAAGTGAACAGAAATTAACGTCGTACGAATCCGCGCCGCTCGTCATGGCGGATCTGGCGGAATCGGACGGCCCGGGAAGGTGCGACGAAAACAACCAATGTCGTGAGCCACAGCGAAATTCATATCGCAGTGCCTGAGTCCATGGTGCTGCTCGGTGAACTTTTTACTGTTCTGTAAGAAGGAAAGGCCGCTGATGGGGAGAATCGACCGCAACGATACGCAGGAGTGTGTTTAAAAGAAGTAACGAGTCGTTACGTATGAACAATGATGCAGTACTAATTGCATTGATCACATCAGAATAATTATCTGGAGAGACTAGTCTTTATCCGCCATTCTGAAATGGGGTCGAAAAGATTTGTGACGGATGCCTAACTAGTCGAGTCGGCGTGAACCACGGGGAAGTGGGCGGTAGCGCTCATTCCATAGCCGATTGCGCCTTGGGGATGGCGTAAAAGTGCTGGGCCTTCGGTGTAACGTTTCCTCGCGACAGTGACTTCGCGGCGGAACTGTCGCTGTTTTTTCGAAAGACCAGGCGACGTTCCGCAAAAGGGGTGCGCCAGACAAACATGATGGGATGCCGATGTTTTTAGGGCCGGTACTTGCTTGCAGGCATCCCCATCCGCTGCGTAAAAAGGGCGGTTATCCAGAGAGATAAATCGTGAGAATTCTTCAGTTGGTTCACGCACCGCGACTTTCCGGGGCAGAGGTGCTGGTAAAGGGGCTTGCGATTCATCATCAGCGCGGCGGCCATGAGGTCTGCATCGCGTCGCTGCTTCCCCAGCAGGACGATTTCGTCGACATTCGCGCGGAGCTCGAGGCCGCGGGCGTCACCTGCCTGTTTCCAGGCGTTCACTACGGCAGGGTGGGCAAGCTGCTGCATCTGTATCGCGTGGTGCGTCAGTTTCGCCCCGACTTCATCGTGGCTCATGCCACGCTCGCCGCACTCTATGTGCGTCTTCTGCCCGTGCATACGCCGATCGCTTGGGTAATGCACTCCGGTGTCAATGACTTCGAGAACAGCGCGCTCAAGCAGGCCGAGCGGCTGCTGTCGCGGCGGGCCAGAGCGGTCATCGGCGTGTCGCAGAAAAATATCGATGAGTATCTAAGAGAAATCGGCAAACACCCGGCGCTGGTCGTGATCCCGAACGGGGTCGATGCATCGCTGTTCGCGCAGGACAACGGCGCACCGGCACCGGATATCGCCGTGCCCGCGAAGCAGATCGTTCAGCTAGGCCGCTATATAGAAGGCAAGAGTCAGTTGCACACGATCCGCGCGTTCGAGCGTGTCGTGCAGAGCGAGCCCGAGGCGCGCCTGCTGTTGTGTGGTGTCGTCGAAGACGTCGCTTATCACGAGGCGGTAGTGTCGCTCGTTCATCAGCTTGGTCTGGACAGCCGCGTGACGGTATGCGGACCGCGTTCGGATGTTGCCGCGATCCTGCGCTCCTCGCGCGTCTTCGCGATGCCTTCGCAATTCGAAGCGCAAAGCATTGGCTTTCTGGAAGCGCTCGCTTCGGGCATTCCTGTCGTGGCGAGCCGGATTCCGTCGTTCGTCTTTGCCAGCGGATTTGCGGGCGTCAATCTCGTCGATACGGCCGATCCCGAGGCCTATGGCCGCGCGTTGCTCAAGGCGCTCGACACGCCGCGTGCCAACCGGCAACTGGCGGGATACACGTTGCATGACACCGCGGATCGCTACATGAAGATCGCGCGGCAGTTCGTCCAGCCGCTGCAGATGTCGGCCTGAAGGACGCTGGATCGATCGGTCGGCGCGCGTTACGACGCCCGTTATTGCGCCAGCCGGTCGATCCGCACCGTCTCCGAAAACAGTCCCGGCAGTTCGCCGAGTTCCTGGGCCGGACCCAGGGCGAAGCCGTCGCCTACCGGGTAGCGCGTTAGCGCCGGTGCGCCGCCGGTGAAATAGAAATTCCCCAGCGTCGCATCGGTTCGCCGGTACAGCACGAGCGCCGCATTGCGTTTGTCGCGCACGAAAAACGGAAAGACGTCCGACCAGGACATGCCACGCAATGTCGCCGCCTGGACAGCTACGCTGCTCGCATCCGCTGTATCGAGCGTGGCGATATCGATAACCGCGTCGTCGGTTGCGCCGTCGAAATGCGGTATCGAAAGAATCAGCGTACTGCTCGCTTTGCCATGTACGGCGCCGAGTGTCACCTTGACGAAATCGGGCTGGAAATTCGCCGGCAATAGTCGGCGTTCGCCGACACTCATGCGAGTGCCGTCGTTGGCGATCTGCGTGAGCGCGAGCCGGCCGTTCGCAGCCCCCACCGCAACTAATGACGCGCGGGACCCCGGCACCTGAACCGGTAGGAGATTGACGTTTTGCGGCAGGGCTTTGGCCTGCGCCACGAGCGTGGGCGCCGTGCCTGCGGAGTTCGTGGAAGACGCGAGCCAGAGGTCGAGTCCGCTGTCGGTTCGCTTCTGCGCGATCAGCACGCCGGCACGTCCGGTTCCGTTGAAATCCGCCGCGACATACTGCTGCGTCAACTCAGGCCTGAACGCATTGCTGGTCTGGAGCCAGAGACGTGGCGCCTCGAAGCGCTCGCCGGTACTGCGCAGCAGCCAGAATGCAGTGCCGCCCTGGCGTGCGGTGATGACCATCAAGTCAGCCTTGCCGTTACCGTCGAAATCGCCGAGCAGAAAACGTGCGCTGTCGAAGCACAGCGCGTCATTCGTGCAGCTCGCCGCGGTGGCGCGAGGATCGAATGGG
Organism: Paraburkholderia agricolaris; assembly: GCF_009455635.1. Taxonomy (NCBI): domain Bacteria; kingdom Pseudomonadati; phylum Pseudomonadota; class Betaproteobacteria; order Burkholderiales; family Burkholderiaceae; genus Paraburkholderia; species Paraburkholderia agricolaris. The sequence goes on along the minus strand of NZ_QPER01000001.1, from coordinate 3,968,591 downwards.
ACCGTGCTCGCGTACCAGAGCGCGGGGGGCGAGGCTTTCACGAGCGACGCCGCATAGACGTTGAATCCGGGCCCGTCGTGCTGTCGCTGCACATACACGGCGGAAGCGTCACCGGTGCCGGCGATGTCGCCAACCATGGCAGTGGCGAGCCGCAAATCGGTTGCCTGCGTGTGTTGCGTGGTTGCCCAACGGTAGCGTGTGGTAAGGGCCGTGCAGCCGCGCATGGTGAGCTTGCCGTCGTTCTCGCCGAGGCAGTGCCGCTGCGGCGTATAGACGAGGCCGAAGTCCCACGGTGTCCAGCGCTGCGCCATGTCCCATTGATCGCAGGCCTCGGAGATCAGATAGCCGTCGCGTTCGGCGATGCATTGCGAAGTCGCGACGCTGACGAGCGCGGCGTTCTGCGTATTGCCAGGATAGACAGTGAGTGGATCCCAGCGCCATTGTTGTGCGGCAGAGCCCGTGCACTCGGCGAGTGTCGGCGCATGGCCGCTGCCCGCGGAAGTCAGGCAGCGGTTTGCCGCCGCGTTGAAGAGCTGTATGGGACGCGGTTGGAAATCCGCGATGCGATGGTCGCTGCGATCGGCAAAAGCATAGCGGCGCGCGACCCAGTTGCCGTCCCACTGGAACTCGCCGAATACGTGCGAGGACTCGTTGCCGTCGATAGAAAAATAGCTGGCGACGATATCGCGCTTGCGCTGCACTTCAGCCGCCGGCACGTTGCCGGGCCAGTCGCCGGTCGGATAGGTGACGTGATAGACGATCGGCACGCTTTTGTTCAACGTCTGAGCGACGTGGCGTGTAATACGTGCGGCGTAGATATGATCGGGATGCTCGAGAAACGGCACGGTGTCGGGATTGAGTGTGTAGATCTGCGAGGCCTCGGCGAGTATCGCTTTCAGTGTGGCCGACAGCGAGGCCCGATCGTATTGCACGCGCACGGATCCGTCGGCGTTCATCGGATAGGTGGAGAGCGTGGCGCGCTGCTCCCACAGGAGGCCGAGCGGTACGCGGCCGCCCCGCACGGCGCCGCCTGGTAGCCGGAGTTCGAGCAGGCGAACCTGCGGCTTCGCCTTCAGCACCATCTGATGCACGAGCTTGCCGGCAACTGGAATATTCGTTTCGATCCATTCGTCGGGCACCCCCGCCATCCGCGCATAGGCAAGCCGCGAAGCCCGCTCGCGAGTCTGTACGTAAGCGAAGTTCGCCCCATTGGCGCCGCCGATCAGATGCACGGTGGTGATGCACCAGCCGGCATCGAGCCGTTCGCTGATAGCGGGGTCCACGAAGAGCAGATCGTCATCGAGGTGAGCGACGACCGTGACCAGCGTACCGGCGCTGCAATCGGCCGCGTGCGCCGAAGCGGGAATGAGAGCGAAGAAGAGTAGCGCTAGAAAAGCAAGGGATGAATCGCGAACGAGCCTGGCTGCCGATGATCGCATATTGATTCGAACTCTGATGGTGAGCTCGATCATACTGTATCGGCGTGAGTCGCCACGTTGGCGAACTCACAGTGGGTATTACTTTTGCCCTCGGGCAACGGCATGTCCCGGTAACAGGGCGGCCGGCGTCGACAGTAAGCTTGCCGTTAGCGGAAATAAGCCTTGGTGTTCTCGTGAACGTCGGTGCGCGCGAGCAGCGCCGCAGGCGAAAGCCAAAGATATTCGCTGTGCTGGTCGAGCCGGCCGACCGGAACGGTGCTGGTGAGTTGCAGCGCATAGGCGAGCACGATGTAGTGTGTCGACACGCCGGGCTCTGCGGCGAAGTTGTCCTCGTAATGGTGCTCGAAAACGCCTTCGAAGCGTGCCGTCGAGCGTGCCAGTCTGGCGATGCCCAGTTCGGCGTCGGCAATGCGTGCGAATGCTGCGTCGAGTGTTTCGTCTTTATGAATGCGTCCGCCGGGAACGAACCAGGTGTCGCGCGCGGGGCGGTTGCGCCGATGGCCGATCAACACGCGAGCCTCGGCATCGCGCACGATCAGATCGATTGCGACCAGTGGCGTCAGACGCACCACGTCGAGGAAGTCGATCTCAGTCAGCATGTCTTCTCCTGAAGGGCGCGTTAGTAATCGCGACGATGCTCATCGTCCTCGGTGAGACGGTTGGAGACACTGGCCAGCAGCAATGCGAGCAGAACCGCGCCGATCGTGGCGAAGAGAAACGCCCCGGCCATCGCGGCCAGCACCAGCATTGTCCATGCGAGCCCGCTCATCCCCTGGCTCCAACGCGTTGATAGGCGTACGAACCAACATTCGCCTGGATTCTACTTGTGTCGACAGGCGGCTGCACTGTCACAACACGCCGAAGTATCGGTGCATGGCGACAGCGAACTGTGTTGATCGAAGCGCGCGCGGGGGCGCTCACGCCGCGCCGGCAGCGTGTGACATGCACGCTTTGTAAGGTGCAGCTAGCGGGCGACATAACCCTCCGGCGTGTTGACCGCGTCCTTGAACACGGCGGCATTGGCGGAGACGACGTAGATGGGCGCCGGCGACAGCTTGAGGCTCGCGAAGCCGTCGCGGTACGGCAGGCTCGAAGCGTTGCCCATCATGTCGAGTACGGTCACTTCGCCCGAGCTGCCGGGCGCGTCGACCCGCAAACGATAATCCGCACTCTGACTCGCGCTGAAACCGGTTTTAGCGTTCCATGCGTCGTTGTCGTGTGTCCACAGTGCGGTCACGATCTTGCCGCCGCCGAGCCGGCGGAATGCGTAGGCATAAACTCCTTTCGGCAATCCCTTGAGCGGCCCGAGCGTATCCGTGCCGTCGATAATCCGCGTCATCGCCGCTACCGCCAGCGCGGCGGGTTTGGGGCTGATGTGGCTGGGGCCGTAGGCGCCGGTCGGATGGTCGAGCTCGAAGAAAATCCCGTAGCCAGGCGCTGCATCCGGCATGTCGGCGAGATAGAACACATAGGTCATATCCGCGCCTTCACCCAGCAGAATGAGATGCGTGCGCGCCACCACCGCGGCTTGCGCGTAGAGCACGTTCGCATCCGGATAGTTCTTGCCGTACGCCTGGCCGATGTCGTAACTGATGCCGGTCTCGGTGACGAACAGCGGCGCGCCGGGTTTCAGGTACTGATGCATCTCGTGACGCAGCGCCCGCATCGCGGCGGGCAGCGCGCCCTGCATGGTGCCGCGATTGCCTGGATCGGCCACACGCTCGGGAGGATGCGACGGTGTCGTGCCGATATCGTAATACCCGTGAATGGTCATGCCGTCCATATAGCGGCCGATTCCGAGCGGACCGAGACGGCGCATCCACTCGACGTTCGCCTGCACCGACGCATACGTCAGACCCATCACCACGGCGTGAGGGTCGGTCTGATGAATGCCCTCCCACACGGCCTTATACATTGCGACGAAATTCGCGTCGGTGTCGCGCCATGGCAGGCCGCCATCGGCGTCCGGCTCCCATGTCACCTGATAGTAGTTGTCGCGTTGCTGGGGGAAGTAGGTGATCCGCGTGCGATTGGATTCGGCGCCGACTTTTGCCATGTAGTCCTTCATTTGTGCGAGCGAAGTCGGCGCGTAGCTGTGGGTCTCTTTGCCGGTCGGACTGGCCCACTGAGGAATGCCGTCAAGCTGGATCAGGCGCATGATGTCGCCGCGCCGGAAATAGGGGAGCAACTGCTTGGTCGCGGGATCGAACGTACCCGCGTTTTTCGGCTCCTCCGTATACCAGTTGCGGTTGTCGTTTGCCCACGAAAGGCCGAGCGCCGTATAGACCGGCCGGTAGCCGTCGCCGTCGCAGCAGTGCTGGCCGGGCGCAAGGTAGGCCGTGCCCTGTCCGCCGAATCGATGCAGATCCTCATAGGGAAAGCGCACTGCGGGCAATGCAGCGGCGGTGTCGGGCAGCACGCCGAAAGTGGCGATGCCCGCAGGACGTGTACCGCGCGATTCGAGCCGGCCGTGTGCGCGTTCCAGCGAAGCCGAGACGGCGAAATAGCCGGCCATGCTCGACGCGCAACTGAGGGTCGATAGCGTGGCGCCCGCTGCAACAGGAAAGCGGCCGCTGGCGCGCACAGTATTCCAGCTGTCACGGATTTGCCAGTTGAGCGTGTCGCTTTGCGTCGGACGTGTTGTGAAGACGAGTGCGAAGGGTTTGCCGGTTGTAAACAGACGGGTGCCGTCGCTCGGCGTATCCGCTTCCAGCAGATCGCCATTTGCCGCCGCGCGCGCTTGAGAGGGGGGCGCGGCGCAGCGCAAGCCTGGTCCTGGTGGCGCCTTCAATGCGGCAGGCAGCGTGGCTCCCGTGTCCGGCGCGGCGTTCTGGTTTGCCGGGGCTGCTGCAACTGCCTTCGCCGCCGTGAGCGCAACCGCGCAGCGCTTCTCCACTCCGGGTGCCGGATCGCCGAACACACCGTTATTGCAATCGGCGCTGTTCGAGAACGTCTTGATGACATGCTGTTCGACGGTGCCATACAGCACGTCGCGCGTGCCGCTGAATCGGCAAGTACCGTATTCCGCCGCGCAGGGTGCCCACTTTCTACCGTCGACAACAAGTTCGGCGTTGCTCGCGCTGTCAGGCCCGGCTGAAGCCCCCGCCGCATGACACGCCGAGGCGACGCCGCCCAGCAGGATAAACGCCGCCGTAGAGGCAGCGATGTGCAGCGCCAACCCGTGGGCGACACGGGCCCTGGTGAGTGGTCTCAGCGCTTGATATTCGAGTACATTCGACATGTGTTCCCCGTGTAATTCGACGTACCTGTTCCGGCGAGTTCCTATGATGGAACGTCGTCGGATGGCTAGTTCACCAGGCCAGACCCGCCTAAGGCTACCGCGTGCCGCGATCTGTTGCGCAAACCGCATAGAGCATTTCCGCAATTCGATGGCGGAAATGTACCGCCTCTCATCCGACAGATTCCGCCATTGGCCCGTCTATTGCCGGGCGGTCTAAAGTTGTCTTATTTCTGTGTTTCACGTTTGAAACATTAATCGTTCCGTTTATATTCTCCGGATCCAATAACAACCAATTAAATAATTTTGTCTCTGGAAAATTGTTTATATTGGACACTGTTTTACATGTCTCTGCCAACCAAAAATATCGTCAGAAGAAAGCCCTACGGGCATCTGGTAAGAGCAATGACGGGTGTGTGCAAGGCGGCTACGCTCATTCTGGCGGCGTGACGGAAAGAAGTCACTTCAAATCTGCAGAATGGCAGGCGGATCAAATTGCAACTCGACCATTTCGAGTAGCGATGATGTGTGTGACAACGCACAAAAACTCGCGCCAATTAGCATTATGATTCGCAGGTCGTAAATACATTCATATGCAGAATCGGTATTTAATTCATTGCCAAACAGGTGGTGGCGGGATTGTTCCGAAAATCACTGGGCGGCCACCATATCTAAACGCCAACATGTCTGCGGTTTCGGTCATGGCGGCTAAATGCTTGATTGCGGATGACTATGATGCACTGCACAGAGCATCGCTCTGCGGAGTGCGTTTAAGGTTGAAAAGTAGATCCAGTAGATCCGTTTTCTGGTGAGAGGATGACTATGACCTGCGCGAGTCTCGAGTCAGCAATGCTGCGCTGGGTGCACGCACCGAACAAGGGTACGCGTCGCATCGCAATACTGATGTTCAACGACTGCTCGCTGCAGGGCGCGGGCGTGGTTGCCGAGGTGTTCCAGGCTGCGAACGAACTGGCATCGTCCGGTTCCGGCGGCGGCTTGTATGACGTTTCCTTCCTGTCGGCCGACGGCGGCATGGTGACCTCGTCATCGGCGCTGCGGGTCTGGACCGACGGACTCGACGCGCGGCATTACGGCGGCTTCGACGCACTGTATGTCGCCGGTGGTAAAGGTGCATTCGCCGCAGCCGGCGACGAGCGTCTGATCGCGTGGTTGCGGCGCGTTCGCCGCAACACCGGCATGATCCGGCCGATCGCGGAAGGGCGTGCGCTGCTGGAAGCGGCCTACGTGCCGGACAGCCGGGAAGCTGGAGATTTTCATCAGCCGCAGTCGATGCCGCGCCAGACCGAGAACGGCGATGCGGGCGACCGCCTTGAATCGATGAGAAGCGCGCTCGCGATGATCAAGCGCGATCTCGGCGGCGCGACCGCCCGCACCGTGGCCGAGCGCCTGCTCGCGGACTCGTGCTCGAACCTGGCGCCGCTGCTTGGCGAAGACGGTGGTTTGAGCCCCGGCGACAAAGTGCGCGCGGCCGCACGCTGGCTGCAAGAAAATTGCCAGCAGTCGATTTCGATTGCCGATGCGGCCCAGTTTGCCGCGATGAGCGAGCGCAACTTCCTGCGCCGCTTCAAGATGGAAATGGGTATCACGCCCTCCAGTTTTCTGTTGCATGAACGCCTCGCGGTGACCTGCAGTCTGCTGACCGAGTCGGAGTTGCCGGTAGACAAGATCGCCCGGCGCACCGGTATGGGCAATGGTGACCGCCTCGCGAAAGTCTTCCGCAAGCGGATGAGAATTTCCCCTACGGAATTCCGGATTCAAAGCCGCCGCATGGTCGGCGGATAGCGCACACGACGCAAGCTGGCCTGGCGCGGCTGAGCGTCTGGCCAGGCGCGCCCGTCAAGCAGTGTCTCGGTAAATGTTTCGTCTGCTTTACAGAATTATAAGGAATGCGAATATGTTGACTAAGGGAGCTGAAAGCGCTGCGTCGGCGAATCCGGACAGCGCCCATGCCGGGGCCGCCGGTGCGCATTGCGTGCGCATCGTCCCGGTGATTCTTGCCGGGGGCTCGGGCACGCGGCTGTGGCCGGTGTCGCGCGAAAACTATCCGAAGCAACTGATCGACGTGGTCGGCTCCGACTCGCTGCTGCAGGCGACCGCGCGTCGTATGAACGGCTTTCCCGCCGGCTGGAAGGTCGACGTGTCGCCGATCGTCGTATGCGGTGAAGAACACCGCTTTGTGATCGCCGAGCAGCTTCTTGAAAACGGCATGGCAGCGCGTCTGATCGTCGAGCCTGCGCGGCGCGATACGGCGCCGGCGTTGACGCTCGCGGCCTCGCTCGCATGTGCGGACGGCGACGACGCGATTCTGATTGTCATGCCGGCCGACCATTCGATTGCGGACGTGCCCGCGCTGCAAGGCGCGCTGGAATGTGCGGCGCGCTACGCGGAACGGGGCTCGATCGCCACGCTGGGCGTGCCGCCCACGCGTCCCGATACGGGTTTTGGCTATATCCGCATTGGCGCGCAATTGTCTGATGGTGGCTATGCGATCGACGGCTTCGTCGAAAAACCGGCAGAGGAAATCGCCGCGCAATACGTTGCCGCGGGCACGTACTGGTGGAACGCCGGGATCTTTGTGGTGCGGGCGGGTGTGTGGCTCGATACGCTGAAACGCTTGCAGCCCGACATGCATGCGGCCTGCGAGCGGGCCTTCGTGAACGGCCGTACAGAAGGCGCGCACTTCCGTCCGCTGACGGAAGCTTTCCTGAGCTCGCCCGCTGACTCGATCGACTACGCGGTGATGGAGCGTCTCACTGACGTAGCTATCGCGGAAGAGGCGTCCGCTTCCCACCGCACAGACATGCAAGCGTCGGGTGCGAATCTTTCCGGCGTGGTGGTACGTCTCGATGCGGGCTGGTCGGACCTCGGTTCGTGGGATGCCGTCTGGGCCGCAATGGAGAAGGACGCCAACGGCAATGCCGGGCGCGGCCGCGTGACGTTCGAAGGCGCGGTGTCGAGCTATGCGCATTCCGAGGGCCGGCTGGTTGCCTGTGTCGGCACGACCAATGTGGTGGTGGTCGAAACGGCCGACGCCGTGCTGGTGGTCGATCGTTCGCACGTGCAGGACGTCAAGGGCCTGGTGTCGCGCATCAAGGCGCAGCACGCCCCCGAGGCCGATGTGCACCGCAAGGTGCGGCGCCCTTGGGGTTTCTACGACTCCATCGACCATGGCGAACGCTTCCAGGTGAAGCGCATCGTCGTCACGCCAGGCGCGAAGCTTTCGCTGCAACTGCATCACCACCGCGCCGAACACTGGGTCGTGGTGCGCGGTACGGCGCTCGTCACGCGCGGCGAAGAGCAGTTCCTGCTGAGCGAAAACGAGTCGACCTACATTCCTATCGGCACCCGTCACCGGCTCGAAAACCCCGGCAAGGTACCGCTCGAAATCATTGAAATCCAGTCAGGCACCTATCTCGGTGAAGACGACATTGTGAGGTTCAACGACACCTACGGCCGCTGCTCCTAACAGCGCGCCACGGATCATCTGCGGAAAAGAACGAACGGCCAGAGCCAGAACGAGGTAAGCAAAATGCGCAAGTTTCAGGATTTGCTCGCGCGAGTGTTCGATGTGGGATTAGTACTCGCGGGGGCGGCGGTGGCGTCGCAGATCCGCTTCGAGTACCTCGCTCAATCGGGGTTCTATTGGGCGCTCGTGATGTTTTCCGCCGCCTTCGCGCTGGCCATTTTTCCGGCATTCGGCGTCTATGAATCGTGGCGCGGCCGCTCCAAGCTTTCGCTGGCCGGGCAGGTGTCGCTCGCATGGTTGATGGTGCAAGGCAGTGCGCTTGTGCTGATGTACTCGCTGCACCGTACCGACTTCGTCTCGCGTCTGTGGTTCTCCTACTGGACGGCGGTGACGGGTGGCCTGCTGATTTCCTCGCGGCTGATCGCTCACGCGGTGCTGGCGCGTGCGCGCAGCGCCGGTCTGAATCTGCATCAGGTCGCGATTGTCGGCAGCGGCTCGCAGTGCGATGCGATCATCCGCCGGATCGAATCGGCGCCGACCACCGGGTTTCGTGCGGCGGCGGTCTATAACACGCATCCGGACGTGTCGTCTGTGACCAGTTCGCGCGTGCCGGTATTCGACACCGTGGATGCGCTCGCCGGCTATATCCGCACCAATGACGTGCACGAGCTCTGGCTGATGCTCTCGCTCGCCGAGGAGCCGCTGATCTGTTCGCTGATTGGCGAGTTCCGCGACGATCTGGTGAATATCCGCTTCATGCCGGACGTGCGCAGCCTCGCGCTCTTCGAAGGCAGTGGCGTGATCGATCTGCTCGGCGTGCCGGCGATCAACCTCGTCGCCTCGCCGCTGTCCGCGAGTTCGATGCTGAAGAAGGAAATCTTCGACCGCCTGTTCGCCGCGACGGCGCTGCTCGGACTCGCACCGATCATGCTCGGCATTGCGATCGCGGTGAAGCTCTCGTCGCGCGGCCCGGTTTTCTTCAGGCAGAAGCGTAAAGGTGCGGACGGCCGGGTCTTCACGATCTACAAATTCCGCTCGATGCGACTGCATACCGAGGAGAAAGGCACGCTCAGTCAGGCCACGCGCAACGACGCGCGCGTTACGAAAATCGGCGCATTTCTGCGCCGCACGAGCCTCGACGAGCTGCCGCAATTTTTCAACGTTTTGCGTGGTGACATGTCGGTCGTTGGACCACGTCCCCATGCACTCGAGCACGACGACCTCTATCAGAAAGTGGTCGCGGGCTACATCAATCGCTATCGGATCAAGCCGGGCATTACAGGTTGGGCGCAGATCAACGGCTTTCGTGGCGAAACCGACCGCATCGAGAAGATGGAGCGTCGCGTCGAACATGACCTGTATTACCTGGGGCATTGGTCGTTCGCGCTCGATATGCGGATTATCGGCGCGACGATTGTCGCCGGACTGGTGCATCGAAACGCTTACTAAGTAGTTAACAAGCACGCTGGGCGCTGCCTCCCCCGAGGACACAGCCCTGGCGCAAGGAGGAAACACCATGAGCTCGCTTGGTATACGCACGGGAAGTCTCGTGATTTTCACTGCTGCAACAGCACTGCTTTCCGGATGCGGGTCCGTACCGGGGCAACGGATGATCACGCCAGCCGCGATTCAGGACACGGGTGGGGATTACAGCACGGAACCATCGCAACAACAGCAGATTCCGATTACCGATATCAACCTCGCGCTGCTGCGCCAGATGCACACGGCGCAGACGGCGGCCACGTTGCCGTCGCAGACGCTCGGACTGTTCGGCAAACCGACGGCATACAAAGTCGGCCCGGGCGACGTGCTGCAAATCGTCGTGTGGGATCACCCGGAACTTGCCGCCGCGCTTGGCCAGCCGGCGCAGAACACGAAACCCACGGATGCCGCGCCGGGTTTTCTGATCGACGAAAACGGCGACATCCAGTTCCCGTATGCAGGCAATCTGCATGTGGCAGGCAGGGACGTTGCATCGATCCAGAAAGAACTGCATAAGCGCCTGAGCAACGTGTATCAGAAGCCGGAAGTAACGGTGCGGGTCGCCTCGTTCCGTAATGCCCAGGTGTATGTGGACGGCGAAGTGCGCACGCCGGGCGCCCAGTCGCTCAACGACATTCCGATGTCGCTGACGAGCGTGATCAATCAGGGCGGCGGCTTCAGTGCCAACGCGGACCGCAGCCGGGTCGAACTGATCCGTAACGGCGTGACGTATCCGCTCAACGTGGATGACCTGATCAAGCGCGGCCGCAATCCGTCGGACATCTACCTTCAGGCGGGCGACATCGTGCGAGTGGCCTCGCGCGAAGACAGCGGCGTCTACGTGATGGGCGAAGTCAACAAACCGGCAACCATCCAGCCGATGCGCAACGGTTCCCTGACGCTTGCACAGGCCATTTCCGATAGCGGCAGCTTCGATTCGAACACGTCCGCACCGAGACAGCTGTTCGTGATCCGCAATTCGACCAGCGATGCGCCGCAGGTCTATCACCTCGATGCGACTTCGCCGGTGTCCATGGTGCTCGCCAATCAGTTCGAGCTGCAACCGAAGGACGTCGTATATGTCGGTCAAGGCGGATTGGTCCGCTTCAACCGTGTGTTGAACCTGCTGCTGCCCGCGATCAACGCGGCTGTAACGGGGGCAGTTCTTGCGAAATAACAACCGTGCAACGTGACCTTGAACCGCCGCGTTCTGTTGGGTGACCAAAAATGGCAATCAACTTCGAAAATCGCTACATCGACGTGTCCGGACCGGACGAGCTGCATCTGTCGGACTATCTGCGCACGATCGTGAGGGGCTGGCGCACGATCCTCGTGGCGACGTTGGTCGCGCTCGCGCTGGGGTGCGCGTACGCGTTTCTTGCTCCGCCTACGTATCGGGCGGATGTGCTGTTCCACGTCGAGGACAAGACGGCCAATGCCAACGCGAACGGCAAGGATTCCTTGCCGCCGCTTACCGGCATGTTCGACACCAAGCCCTCCACGGCGGCGGAAATCGAGCTGCTGAAGTCGCGGCTCGTCACCGAGGAAACGGTCAAGAAACTGCACCTCGATATTTCGGCTGCGCCGCGCACCCTGCCGCTTGTCGGCGGGATGATCGCGGGGCTGGTGACCGGGCAATGGGGTTTCCGGTTGCCGTCGTTCATCAACCTGTCGGGCTACGCATGGGGTAACGAGAGCATTGCCGTGTCGCAATTCGACACGACAAGCGAACTCTACGATACGACCTTCACGCTGATTGCAGGCGAGGGCGGTTCGTACGTGCTGCGCGACAAGAACGGCACCGCGATTCTCTCCGGCCATGTTGGCGAGACCGTGCAAACCGATACCGCCGACGGTCCGATCACGCTGCACGTCGACAAGCTGGTCGGCGCGCCCGGCTCGCGTTTCGAGCTGCAGCGCTTCTCGACGCTGGGGACGGTGGACCGCTTGCAGAAGGCGCTGGTGATCCAGGAAACCACGCTGCAATCCGGCGTGATTCGCACGAGCCTCGAAGGCGGCGACCCCGCGTTGACCGCGGCGATCGTCAACAGCATGGCGCGCGAATTCGTGCGTCAGGATGTGGAGAGCCGTTCGACCGAAGCGGAGCACATGCTGGCCTTCCTCGATCAGCAACTGCCCGGCCTGCGCAAGGAACTCGACGACGCCGAACAACGCTACAACAAGTTCCGCAACCAGCACGGCACGGTCGATCTTGGCGAGGAAAGCCGCTTGCTGCTGCAGCAGGTGGTCGACAACAAGACCAAGCTGCTCGATCTGCAGCAGCAACGCGCGGAGATGTCACAGCGCTTTACGGCGCATCACCCGGCGGTGGCGGCGCTCGACGCACAGATCGCCGAATTGCAGAACGCGGCGGCGAGCATGAACCGCAGCGTGGCCGTGATGCCGGATACCGAGCAGACCGCGTTGCGTCTGCTGCGCGACGTGCACGTCGACACGGAGCTTTACACCAATCTGCTGAACAGCGCGCAGCAACTCCGGGTGGCGAAAGCCGGCCAGGTGGGCAACGTGCGCGTGGTGGACTTCGCCGAGACGCCTGACGAACCGGTGCGTCCGAAGCGCGTGCTGGCAATCCTGATCGCGCTCGGCGGCGGCTTGCTGATCGGCATCATGCTGACCTTCTTCAAGCGCGCGATGTACGGCGGCGTAGAGCGCCCGGACGAGCTCGAAGCGGTGCTCGGCGTGCCGGTGTTCGCGATCGTGCCGCGCAGTCAGACCCAGTTGCGTCTGCAGGAAAACGTCATGCTGCGCCGTCGCGGGCTTCATGTGCTCGCGCAGCAGGCGCCGGAAGACATCGCGGTGGAAGGCGTGCGCAACCTGCGGACCTCGTTGCAGTTGTCGCTCGATCATGCCGAGAACAACGTCGTGATGATCACGGGTTCGCGGCCCGACGCCGGCAAGTCGTTTCTGTCGGTGAATCTGGCGGCGCTGGTGGCGTCGGCAAATAAGCGCGTGCTGATTATCGACGGCGACATGCGGCGCGGCGACGTCCATTCGCATTTCGGCATTGGCCATCAGCCCGGACTCTCTGACGTGTTGAGCGGCGGCGATCTCGGCGCGATGATTCAGCGCGATGTGCTGCCCGGACTCGACGTGCTCGCCAAGGGCACGCTGCCCTCGCATCCGTCTGAATTGCTGATGAGCAAACGCTTCGAAACGATGCTCGAGGAATTGAAATCGCACTACGACATCGTGATAGTCGACACACCGCCGGTGCTGGCCGTGACGGACTCGACCTTGATCGGCAAGTACGCCGGCACGACGCTGCTGGTGGTGCGCCACGGCCGCCATCCGCTGAATGAAATTTCCGAAACGGCCAAACGGCTGTTCAACGGCGGCGTGTCGCTCAAAGGCGTATTGCTCACCGATGTGCCTCAGGAAGGGGCATTCCTCGGTTCCGGCTATCAGGGCGGCTATTACGGCTACGACAGCATCGCTGGCTGAGGACGGGAAGTGGATGCAGCAGCGGCTCCATCACCGGAGCCGCTGACTTGATCGTGCCGCGAAACCGGCATCGCAAAGTTCAACGAGGGAGAGAGTTCCATGAAACGCAAGGTCGCGCTGATCACCGGTATCACGGGACAGGACGGGTCGTATCTTGCCGAGCTGCTGCTCAGCAAGGATTACGACGTGCACGGCATCAAACGCAGGACATCGCTGTTCAATACAGACCGGATCGATCATCTCTATCGCGACCCTCACGACCCCGATCAGCGGCTCTTTCTGCATCACGCCGACCTGACCGACTCGACCAGCATCCTGCGCGTGATCCAGCGCGTGGAGCCCGATGAGATCTACAACCTCGCGGCGCAGAGCCACGTGGCGGTTTCGTTCGAGGAGCCGGAATATACGGCCAACGCTGACGGCCTCGGCGCGCTGCGGATTCTCGAAGCGATCCGGATTCTCGATCTGCAGCACAAGACGCGCTTTTACCAGGCGTCCACCTCGGAACTTTACGGCCTCGTGCAGCAGGTGCCGCAGTCCGAGACTACGCCGTTCTATCCGCGCAGCCCGTATGCGGTCGCCAAGCTGTTTGCGTACTGGACCACGGTCAATTATCGCGAGGCGTATGGACTCTATGCCTGCAACGGGATTCTGTTCAATCACGAATCGCCGGTGCGCGGCGAAACCTTCGTGACGCGCAAGATCACGCGCGCCGTGGCGCGTATCGCGGTCGGTATGCAGAAGATCTTGTATCTCGGCAATCTGTCCGCGTTGCGCGACTGGGGCCATGCGCGCGACTACGTGGAGATGCAATGGCGCATGCTGCAACAGGAACAGCCGGAGGACTACGTCATCGCCACCGGCGTGCAGTACAGCGTGCGTGAGTTCGTTAAGCACGCCGCCGCCGAGCTGGGTGTCACGGTGCGTTTCGAAGGTACCGGCGTGGATGAAGTCGGCATTGTCGAGAAGGTGGAAGGGCGCGAGATCAAGATGTCGCCTGGCGATGTGATCGTGCGTGTCGATCCGCGCTACTTCCGTCCCGCCGAAGTCGAGACCCTGCTGGGCGATCCATCGAAAGCGCATGCGAAGCTCGGCTGGCAGCCGACCACGCCGTTCAGCGCGCTGGTCAAGGAAATGGTGCGCTCCGACTATCAGATTGCAAGACGTGACGCGCTTGTCACGCTGGCCGGTTTTACGGCACTGGAACATCACGAGTAACGGCGATGAACAAACAAGCACGCATCTTCGTCGCGGGCCACCGTGGCATGGTTGGCTCGGCCCTGGTCCGGCGGCTGAATGCCGAGGGCTACCACAACGTCGTCACGCGTTCGAGGGCGGAACTCGATCTTACGGATCAGGCCGCCGTGAACGGCTTCTTCCAGCAGGAAAAGATCGACGTGGTGCTGCTCGCGGCCGCGCGGGTGGGCGGCATTCTTGCGAATGCGTCGCGACCGGGTGAGTTCATCTACGACAACCTGGTGATCGAAACCAACGTGATCCATGCCGCGTATCGCGCGAAGGTGGAGCGGCTGGTGTTTTTCGGCTCGTCGTGCATTTATCCGAAGCAAAGTCCGCAGCCGATTCGCGAAGAGTATCTGCTGAGCTCGCCGCTCGAGCCGACCAATGACGCCTACGCGATTGCGAAAATCGCCGGTCTCAAGCTGTGCGAGGCGTACAACCGCGAATACGGCACGCAGTATGTCTCGCTGATGCCGACCAATCTGTACGGCCCTAACGACAACTACGACCTGAACAGCAGCCATGTTTTGCCCGCGCTGCTGAGGAAGGCGCACGAAGCAAAAGTGAACGGCTCCGCGACCCTGACGGTGTGGGGCTCGGGCACGCCGCGCCGCGAGTTTCTCCACGTCGACGATCTCGCCGCGGCAACGCTCTTTGTTCTCGAGCACAACGTGACAGACGGCCTGTTCAACGTCGGAGTGGGTGAAGACCTGTCGATTCGCGAGCTGGCCGAATGCATCTGCACGGTGGCGGGCTTCGAGGGCGAACTGGTGTTCGACGCTTCCAAACCCGATGGCACGCCGCGCAAGCTGCTCGACGTATCGCGGCTCGCGAACATGGGCTGGCACGCGAGCATTGGCCTCGAAGAGGGTATCGCCTCCACCTATCGGGAATTCGTGGCAACACATGCTGGCTCGACACCTGCCGCCGCCTTGCAGGCCTAGGCGCGCACTGACCGGGCGTCGAGCGCGGTTTTCGGAATTGGGGAAACGCATGGGGTGCTTCGCACGCATTGCGTGCAACGCACACTGGGACGATTTTTCGAGGAGTGGCATAAAAATGACAGCGTCAGTCACGATCTTCCACAACGTCGTGTGGTCGCGCCACAAGGGTGTCGTGTTCTCTGCTTTGCATAACATTTCGGCATCCGGCGCGATTCGCTACTCGATGGTGCAGATTGCGGATACCGAGCACGATCGTGTCGGTTTTTCGGATGTCGACTATTCATACCATCGCTATCCGATGCAGAAGCTGTTCGACGGTTGCTATGAAGATGTGCCGACGATGAAGATGATCGCGCGGCTCACCTGGGAAGTGTTGCGGACCAAGTCGGATCTGATTGTTCTGCCGGGCTACCACCGCCCTGAGTACTGGGCGATGCTGGCGGCGTGCATCGTGACCGGCAAGCGGCGCGCGGTGTTCTGCGATTCTACCGCGCGCGACCGGCCCAAGAAGTTGTTGACGTCGATTCCGAAGCGCGTGTTCTTCTCGCTATGCGACGGCTATTTCGGTTTTGGCGAGCGTAGCCGCGAGTATCTGCTGTCGCTCGGCGCAAAGCGCGACAAAATCTTCGTGCCGTGTCAGGCCGCGGCATTGCCCGGCTCGTTCTCGCCGGAGCGCGCGCTGGTCGAGCGGGTCGCGGCACGCGCCGGCAATCCTCCAATTTTTCTCTATGTCGGCCGTCTTTCGGAAGAGAAGGGCATCGGCACACTGATCGAAGCATTCGCCGGTTTGCGGCGCCGTATTCCGGCAGCGAAGTTGCGCATTGTCGGCACGGGGCCGATGGCGGACGCGCTGCACGCGAAGGTGGCCGATCTCGACCTGAGCGATGCGGTGACCTTCGCCGGCAGTTTGCAGGACGAACCGCTTACCCAGGAATACTACGGTGCGACCTGCATGGTGTTACCGAGCTATAGCGAGCCGTGGGGACTCGTTGTCAACGAGGCGCTCGCACATGGCTGTCCCGCGGTGGTCAGCGAGAGTTGCGGCTGTGTGCCGGAACTGGTGATCGACGGCGTGAGCGGTTACGCCTTCACAGCGGGCGACGTCGCCGGACTGCAGCGAACCATGCTCAAGGCGATGGAGGCTTTCGCCGACGCAGGCGGCACGGCGCACCGTTGCATGGATGTGATTCGTCGTTTCGATCCGCCTTCCGCCGCCGCCAATATCGCTCGTGGCTGCGCGCTGATGCTGAGCGACTGACGCGCGACGGGGCCCGCCGCGTATGAAAAAAGCTCTAACACGTTCTGGCAGCCACAATGAAGATCCTGATCTACGGCCTTAACTACGCGCCTGAACTGACGGGAGTGGGCAAGTACACGGCGGAAATGGCGGCGCTTCTGGCCAGCCGCGGCCACGAGGTTCGCGTGGTGTGCGCACCCCCCTATTACCCTGAGTGGCACGTGGCCGACAACTATGCGTCGTGGCGATATCAGCGCGAGACGCGCGACGGCGTGACGATCTGGCGTGCGCCGCTGTGGGTGCCGGCTCACCCTAATGGCCTGAAGCGGATGCTGCACCTGATGAGCTTTGCGGCGAGCTCGCTGCCGCTGCTCGCCCGGCAGGTTCTGTGGCGCCCGCAGGTCGCGATGCTGATCGCGCCGACCCTGATGTGCGCGCCGGCTACGCTGGCGCTCGCGCGTCTTACGAGCGCAAATGCGTGGGTGCACATTCAGGACTTCGAGGTCGATGCGGCTTTCGATCTGGGTCTCCTGAAGAGCTCGCGCATAGCCCGCTTGGCGCGCTGGATCGAAAGCACGTTGCTGCGGCACTTCGATACCGTGTCGTCGATTACGCCGCAGATGAGTTCGCGCGTGGTGCTCAAGGGTGTCGAGTCTTCGCGGGTAGTGTGCCTGCCCAATTGGGTCGATGTGTCGACCATTTTTCCGCTTTCGCGTACGAGCGACTACCGGCGTCTGTTAAGCATTCCGGACGACCACAAGGTGGTGCTGTATTCGGGCAACATGGGCGCGAAGCAGGGCATCGAAACGCTCGCCGATGCAGCGGCATTGCTGGCAAAACGTGCTGACGTCACCTTCGTTTTCTGCGGCAGCGGCGCCGCGAAAGAGAGTTTGCTCGAACGCTGTGCGGGATTGAAGAACTGTCTTTTCATGCCGTTGCAACCGGTGGAGCACCTGAACGAACTGCTCAATCTCGCCGATATCCATGTGCTGCCGCAACGCGGCGATGCCGCGGATCTGGTGATGCCGTCGAAACTCACCGGCATGTTCGCAAGCGGGCGCGCGGTGGTGGCGATGGCGCGGCAAGGCACGGGTCTGTACGACGCGGTGTCGCCGCGCGGCGTGGTCGTGCCGCCGGACGACGTCAAGGCGTTGGCTGCGGCGATCGCGGTGCTGGCGAGGGACCCCGAACGTCGCGCGGCGCTCGGCAAGGCCGCACGCGATTATGCGGAACGTACGCTGTCGCCGGAATCGACCATTGGGACCTTTGAGGAGCGGCTCGCGACGCTGGTTCGCGAGTCACGCGGCAAGCGCGCAAAAGTGGAGACGCCGTACTTCGGTACTCCGCGGCCTTCACCCGCCGCGGCCCGGCCGCATAAGCCGGCCACAACGGAGGAAGCCGCGCCGGATTGATCCGGTACGCGGCCATCTCATGAATGCGATATCACCACGGGGACTTGTAGACGGCGTGCTTGCCCGGATCGTATGGATCGGCGTACGTGGTTTTCGCCGCGCCTTCGGGCATCAGGCCGTCGACCGCATTAGGACCGCCAGGCTGGCCGGCCACGCGCACCTTGCCGTTGGCGCCGGCAGGCAGCTTGTTGTTGCGCTGGCCTTTGCCTACCGCCGGTCGCGCGCCTTGTCCGCCCAATACCGTCATGCGTTGCTCGTCGAGCAGCGCGGCCTGCTGGGCGGCGGCGGTGTTGCCCTGTTGCGCGTCTGGCGAGCCATAGTCGCGTGGGGCGCCGAGCAGATCCGCTTCGCTCTTGCGATGCGCGGTGCCCGGATTGACGGGTGCTGCCGCAGCGGGGGTGCCGTAGCTGGTCGAGGCCGTGGCGGCAAGGACCGGCGCAGCGGGCGCGGGTGCCGCATTCTGGGCGAGCGCCGGTGTGGCACAGGTGGCGAAGGTGAAAAGCAGCAAGCTGGTTGTATGCCGAAACGGGATGGTCATCGTATGCCCCAGGAAGATGCAGTCGCAATAGAGCTATCGTGCGCCAAACGGCACGCGCGTAGCCGCCAAAACGCTTGCCCAGGCGGACATCGAGCCAGATTCATTAAGGACTCGAAACATAATGTAAGAAGGATGCATGGGTATTCCGACTCCCGTTTGTGGTCCGGAGAAAACTGATGGGCAACGTTGCCGACGATCCGCAAATCGGGCGCAAGCCGCAAGCCGAAGGTGTGCGCAAGGATGGCCGCGTCATCGATCTGAGCGCGGCGGGAAAGGGAAACTATCGGGCGAAGCGCGGTGCGCTGATCGAACTCATCTGGTTCTTTGTTGAAGCCTGCGTGATCAACAACAAGCTGCTGCCGCTCTCGTCGGTCCGGGTGACGCTGTTGCGCCTGTTCGGCGCGAAGATCGGCACGGGCTGCCGCTTTGTGCATCCGTTGCGGGTGAAGTCGCCGTGGAATCTGGAAGTGGGAGACAACTGCTGGTTCGGTGTCGACGTCTGGATCTACAACCAGGCGCTGATTCGGATCGGATCGAATGTCTGCATTTCCCAAGGTACGTTCCTGAGCGCCGGCTCGCACGACATGAGCACGACGATGGATCTGCGCGTGGCGCCGATCGTGATTGAGGACGGCGTCTGGATCACGTCGAAATGTGTGGTGCAGATGGGCGTGACGATCGGCCGGTCGGCGGTGGTGACGCCGTTGTCGGTCGTGCATCGTTCGCTCGATCCGGAAGGCGTGTATGGCGGCAATCCCTGCCGGTTTATTCGCAACCGCTTCGACTCCGTGACCTGAACCACAGATAAAGAACCGCAGCATTCGTATGCTGAGGAGGCCAGTCGTTGACACGCCGGAACGTCGGCGGCCGCAATGGGATTGTCGATCGATACTTTGATCGTCACCCGCGGCGACGCCGATCAGGCTTTCAGTCACGACATGTGCGTGGTTTGCTTGCCAGCCCCGGTTGGATGAGTAGCCGGATTGACGCACTCAGAAATGCATGAAGAAGATGGGGAGTAGGGATGTTTATCGATACTCGTACGGTTCAAAACAACACGGCTATTGAAACAACGGTCTGCATTATCGGCGGAGGTGTCGCCGGCATTACGCTTGCACTGGAGATGTCGAGGGCCGGGGTCGACACCTGCATGCTCGAAAGCGGGGGCTTCGGGCCTGATGACGAAACCCGCGATCTCTATCGCGGCGAGAACGTCGGGCTTCCCTATTCATTCGCGGACGGCTCGCGCAGCCGCTACTTCGGCGGCAGCAGCAACTGCTGGGGCGGCTGGTGCCGCCCGCTCGATCCGTGGGACTTCGAGAAGCGCGACTGGATTCCTCATAGCGGCTGGCCGTTCGGACTCGAAGAACTGGCGCCGTACTATGCGCGCACGCATGAACTGCTGAAGCTGGGTCCGCAGAATTTCGACCCCGCCTACTGGGAACGCGAGATCGGGCGCCATGACGTGCGCCGCATCCCGCTTGCCACTGGCGATATGCGCGATACCGTCGCGCAGTTCAGTCCACCGGTGCGTTTCGGCAAGGCTTATCGCGACGAGTTGCAGCGTTCGGCACGGGTGCGCGTGTTCCTGTATGCGAACGTTCAGAACATCGACGCCGATCCGCAAGGGACTTCCGTTTCGCGGCTCGAGGTGGCGACCATCAGTGGCCGCAAGATGACGGTAACCGCGAAAATCTTCGTGCTGGCCACGGGCGGTATCGAGAACGCGCGTCTGCTGCTCGCCTCGAACAACGTGCAGGCGGCGGGTCTCGGCAATGCCAACGATCTGGTGGGCCGCTACTTCATGGATCATCCGCGAATGATGTCCGGGAAAGTGCGTTTTCGTCCTGGCAACGCTCGCAACAAACTGTACGACATCAAGTATCACTATCAGAATGCCGCAGTGTCGGCGCACGGCACGAAGATATCGTCACAGTTCGCGCCGAAGCAGGAACTGATGGAGCGCGAGAAGCTGCTGAATTCGCGTGTGTGGCTCTATTCGCGCTGGTACGGTGAAGGCACTGCCGGGTCCGAGGCGCTGATCCATTGCAAGGAAGCGCTGTTGCAAAAAGACCAGCCCGGCCGCAGCCTGAAAACCGATGTCGCAACGATGATCGCGCACCCGCTGCACACGGTCGGCTATGGCTTGACGCGGCTGCTGCAATGGCCGGTGCTGATCACCGACGTGACCTTGCAGGCGATTGTCGAAGCCGTGCCCGATCCCGACAGCCGGGTCACCTTGTCGACCGATAAGCGGGACCGCTTCGGCATGCCCCGCGTGAAAGTGGAGTGGCGGCTGGGCGAACAGGTGCAGCGCACCTTCGACAAGACCTTCTCGCTGCTCGCGCAGGAGTTGCAGATGGCCGGCATCGCGGACGTCGAACTCGACGCGCCGCTCGAGGGTCGGCGCTGGCCGGCGAAGCTGGAGGGCACGTGGCACCACATGGGCACCACGCGCATGCACGATTCGCCGCGTGAAGGCGTGGTCGACCGCGACTGCAAGGTACATGGGATGAGCAATCTCTATGTGGCGGGCAGCTCGGTGTTTCCGACCGTCGGCGCCAACTTTCCGACCATCACGATCGCCGCGCTTGCGCTGCGCCTCGCGGGTCATCTGGTGCGGCAGCTCGATGTCCCCGATATCGTGGGCAATACGCGCAACGACGCTGCCAACAGTTCGCTGATGTCGATTCAGACGCAGCAGCCGCAAGTCGAAACCCTGCCGATCGCAGCCTCGACCTTGACGCCGTTGATGAAGGAACAGTGAGGAGCAACAGGTGACAGCGCGCCAGCCGGCGCGCTGTCACCGTTACTTGTTACCGGCTTGGTTGAGTGCTCGGCTGGGTGTTCGGTTGAGTCCCACGCAGTGTGGTGAGCGTGTTATCGCGCGTTTCACCGGTGCTGCCGTGCGTTTCCAGCAGGGCGGTCAGTGCGCTGACCATGGTTTCGATCCGGAAGCGTGCTTCGAAAGTGCGGGCCGCCTGAGCGCGCATCGCGGCGCGCGCGGTGTCGTCGAGTTCGAGCCAGCGCACGAGGTTCTTTTCCGTACCGTCGACAGTGTCGGCCGCAACCATTCCCGCGCCATCCGCTTCGATTTCGCGCCACACGTTGACCTTGTCGGAGATCAGGGCAGGCAGTCCGCAGCCGAGTGCTTCGGCAACCGCCACGCCGAAGTTCTCCTGATGCGAGGGCAGAACGAACACGTCGCTTGCATGAAACGCGCCCCACTTGAGGTCGCCTTGCAGCATGCCCGGCAGGCTGATGCGCTGCGCGATGCCTGCCGCCTGAGCCTGGGCGCGCAGACTGGTCACCCAGCCCGTCTCGTCGGGGCCCGCGATCACGAGATGCAGCGACTGATCGCGGCTGGCAACGCGCGCGAAGGCGTCGATCAACAGATCGCAACCTTTCTTCGCATGCACGCGGCCGAGAAACAGTACGATGCGTTTGCCGCGCAAGCCGGGCACAGCTTGCAGGAAGGCTTCGCGCAAAGGCGCGGCTTCAAGCTGCGGCACCGTCGTGCCGTACGGCACGATTCGTTCCTCGGCCCGGTATAGCCAGAACGACTGGCGCGCGCGGGTGCGCTCTTCCTCCGTCGTAAAGATGACGGCGCGTGCGTCGCGTAGTACGCGGTATTCGGCCCACGGCCAGTACAGCCACTTCTTCAGATGTTTGAGCGGGTAAGCCTGCTTGAACCAGGGGTCGAGCATGCCGTGCGTGTACACGTAATAGGGCACGCCGCTTTTGCGCACGGCTTTCCACGCCGCAAGGCCGTGGTACTGCCACAAACCGTGCACGACGACCGCGTCGAACCGCTTCGCGTTGGCGGCAAGCCACGGCGCGAGCCGCGCGCTGTAGCTGTAGCGGCTGGTGACGGGGCCGAACGCATGAACCGGAAACGGAAAGTGCGCGAGGTAGGCGTCGTCGGGGGCATCGCAGGTGGCCACTTCGATGTGGTGCCCGGCGTCCTGCATCGCTACGCCGCTGCGGCGCACGCCCTCAACCGGACCGCCGGCGCGCGGATCGACGCTGGCAAGCAGATGGAGAATTTTCATCGGACGAATTTTTGTCGATTGACGTTTCGTGGCGACGCTGCGCGCGATACGAGGGCGCCGAACTGGCTGGAACCAGGGGCGGCGCTTGCCGCGTGCGACATGCCGAGGGTCTTCGCGAGATCGGCGCGGCCCATGCCGGGCTGGATCCTGCCGGGCAAATCAGGCATGGCGACCGCGCGCATGCGCGGCGGCGTCCGCGCGCGCCTGGCCCGCGCCGGCAGTGCGCGCTGCAAGCGGGCGTGGGTGGCGATCATCAGGCCGAGGGCGACACCGAATACCAGCCCGGAGAAACGCGGTCCGAGCGGATTGCCGCCGATCGACGTGGCCGGCAGCGCGGCAAACAGCATGATGGCGCGCCCCAGCACCGGCAGCATGGGCGCGTCGGGAACCACCGAGCGCCAGTAGCGGTACGAGAAGAAGCAGATTGTCAGGGCGGCGAGCGTCGCCAGAGGCATGGCGATGCCGAACAGCAGCCCGCCCGCGAAAAGCTGATAGACCCAGAAGTTGTGACCCGCGGCCCATTCGTTGATCGCGTAGAAGTCTTTCTCGCTGATCTGGCCGGCGAGGTCCGGCAGGTAGGCAGGGGAGTAGCGATAGTAGTGGCCGTAGCCCGCGCCGAACAGCAGCGTTTCCGGCGACGCCGTCACCTGGTCGTACTGATCGCGCATCTCGGCGAGCCGGGTGATCGTGGTCGGGTCCTTGCCGGTGACGGTTTCCTCCGACGCGAAGATGCGCTGCGTCCAGTGCTCGGCGACGGTCGGAAAGCTCAACGCCGCGATGCCGGCCACGCCGGCCAGCACGGCGCCGGCAATCAGGGTACGGGCGGCCGCGCGCCACACATACTGGAGCGACGGCGCGGACAGCGCCATGGCGACCAGAAACAGCAGGATGGTGCCGACCAGCAAACTGCGTGTGACGCTCAGCAATTCGACGATCACACTGAGGGCGAACACCGCGACGGTAAAAAACGAAAAGCGTTTGGCGACGATGAATTCGTGCAGCAGCACGCCTTGCAAGCCGAGCAGCGTTACGGAGATGATGCGAAAGCGCACGTCCTCGAGATCGCCGCCCGTCACCATGCCATACGCGAAGGTGAAGACGAGACAGATCACGTTGGCGACGAACAGCGCCTTCTCGAACTGCGAGATTCTGTATTCGCTCCACGGCCGGCAGGCCACGAGGTAGCCCAGTAAAAACAGCGCGAACGGCAGTAGCACGCGCAAGTAATTACCGGTGTCGTTGTCCTGCACGAACTGGGCGACGACGCTGCCGAGCACGCACAGCAGCAGGCTGAACGTGATTATCGAGCGCAACCGCGAGCGGTCGCGAAAGCGTGGCGCAATCAGCACAAGGGCGAGCCCCGCGGCGATGGCCGGAATGACCAGCGCGGACTGCGCAAAGTGACTTACATTGGCGTCGGTCGCTTTATAGTCAAACGCAAGCGGTAACAGAAAAAACCATATCCAGAGCGTCGCATACTGGTGGCGCATTGCTGATTCCTCCCCGTGCAGTCGATCCGCCGTCGGTCTAAAGCAGACGGTCTCGCATCGGGTCATTGTCCGGGAAACTGGCCGCCTGAATGTTCGGTAGCCCCCCTTTCGTCGCCCTTTACCTGGGTTCTGGCGACCCCGGCAAGGGCGCTCTCTGCAAGACGCGCGCACACTGGCTCATGTTGTCGGCCAATGCCTTGATGTTGGCGCGCACGCACGCTTGCCGCCACCGAAGATGCAAAAAGGGCCATGCAGGGACATACGCCCGCGAAAGGTGACAGGGGAGAAAAACATGAAATTATTCGGCGGGGCGAGATCCGTAACAGCAGGCCGGGCCATCGAGCTGGATTTCGTGCGCGGCATCGCCATTATCATGGTGATGGGGTTTCACTTTCATGCCGTTCATACCGGCAATTTTCTGATTCAGATCATTGAGTACCCGCTGAAAAGTTTTGGGCGCGAAGGCGTCAATCTGTTCTTCACGCTGAGCGGCTTTCTGGTTGGCGGCCTGCTGCTTCGACAGTACGCCGAAACGGGCAACGTCGACGCAAAGCGCTTTATCATCCGGCGGATTTTCCGCATCTGGCCCGCGTATTACGTGCTGATCGCTTTTCATGTGCTGGCCGGGCGCCATCCGTGGAATACGTTCCTGATCCAGAACCTGACCCACCTGCAGAACTATCTGGGCACCTCGATTACCCAGACCTGGAGTCTCGCGGTCGAAGAACACTTTTATCTCGTGCTGCCGGCGCTGCTGTTGCTGTTCGCGCGCTGGCGCCTGAGCGCATGGACGATTGTCGGTGTGCTCACCGGAATCTGCGCAGTGGTGCTCACCGCACGCTGCTTCGCGGTGGCGGACGGCAACCTTGAAGCGGCATTCGCGTACACGCAATATCGCATCGACAGCTTGCTGGTCGGGGTGATTCTGTCGGCGATCTACTGGATGAAGCCAGGCGTCTATCATCAGATCGCGAAGCGCAAGTGGCTGCTGGTCGCCTGCATCGCGGTATTGTGTGCGTGGCTCGCTTTTGCGACCCCACACCTGGCGCTCGACGAAAGCATTGGCTATACGATTCAGGCACTCGGGTTCGCCGCGCTGATCGTGTTCGTGCTGGAGTATTCGGGCTCGCTGCGTTCGTCGTGGGTGTATCGCGGAGTCGCCTGGATCGGACTCTACTCGTACGGTATTTACCTGTGGCATTCACTTGCGCTGGCCCCCGGCGACATTCTGATTCGCAAGTTGACCGCGATGGGTCTGGCACCGAGCGTGATCTGGGTGGTCGCGCTCACGGCGCAGTTTGCCTTCGCGATTGCGATCGGCTATGTGACTACACGTGCGATCGAGTACCCGTTCCTGTTGATGCGCAACGCGCTGTTCCCGGCCAAGCGCAACAGTTCGGTGCGTGAGGAAGTGCCGGTGGCGGGCGGGCAGTTGTCCTGATCTTCTGTAACCCCCTGGGACTTCCTGAGACTCCCTGACCGGCCAGCGTTACCGGCTCAGGGCTCAGGCCATCTGCTGCAGCAAGGTCTGCTTGAACTGCCCGAGCGTGTGCCGCGACAGCAGGTCTTCGCCTGCGGCCGGTCCGGTGTGCGGAGCGTGCGGCCAGGAGGTCATCGTCTCGGTGATCGCGCGGCCGATCGAGGCGGAACTGAGGTCGCTCAGAATCGGCCCCAGTTCGCAGCGCCGGCTGAACCAGCCGATCAGACCGTCTTCCGTTGCAATCACCGGCTTGCCGAAGCGATAAGCCTGCACCAGCACGCCGCTCATTCCGTAGTGACCCTTGTAGCCTAGCCAGACCGCGTCGCAGGCGGAGAACAGATCACGTTCGACGTCGTTAGCAATGAACGAATCGAGTACCAGCGGCGCGGGTTTGAGGCTGCGCACATGATTGCGCATGAAATGGCGCGTGCCCGCGTCCTGCTCGCCGGCGACGATCAGCGTGGGCGCATGTTCCATGCGGCTCAATGCGTGCACCAGTTCGTAGATGCCCTTGCGTTCGGTGATCGAGCCGTACACCAGCAGATAGCGCTGCTCAGGGTCGAGCCCGAGCCGCGCACGGGCCAGTACCGGGTTTTCCGCGTGCTCGTCGGGAAACGGGTCCGCTACGTAGGCGATGGCCGCGCTGTTCTTCGGGGCGTGGTGTGCCGCCCACTCCGGCAGCGTAGGGTCGATCGTCAGCAGCGTGCGCAAGCCGGGACACTGGATCGCGCGCTTGAAAAGCAGTGCCTTGATCGCGTTCACGAGCGGCCGGTCCGGCGACTTGATGCCGACCTTGTGATGATGGAAGGTCGAACGCATCGTGATGCCGATCCACGGTGTCTTGCGAAAAGGCGAGCCGAGAAACGGCAACCCGTAGAAGAAGTAATCGGCGTAAGGCACGACCACCAGCCTGATTGGCTGCGCGTGGCTGACCACTCGATGCACACGCTTGAAATAACGGTGAAAGCGCGAATACTGGTTCGACTGGCGCAGCAACCCGCGTGGCTGCTCCTCGGGGTCGACGAAGGCGAT
This sequence comes from Paraburkholderia agricolaris, assembly GCF_009455635.1. Taxonomy (NCBI): domain Bacteria; kingdom Pseudomonadati; phylum Pseudomonadota; class Betaproteobacteria; order Burkholderiales; family Burkholderiaceae; genus Paraburkholderia; species Paraburkholderia agricolaris. Next base: position 3,942,059 of record NZ_QPER01000001.1, on the reverse strand, counting down.
CTGCAGATCCGCACGGTTCGCGGCGGCGATTTGCCTCGCGAGCCGATGATCCTCGTTAGCCGACTCGGTGGCGAGGATGCAGGGATAGCCGGCTTCCGTGCAGGCCTGCATGGTCCACTCGACATAGCGCCAGCGATGGCCCGTGAGGTTGGGTTCCACAATCAGGACGTAATCTTGTTCCATCGATTCAGGGGTCTTCAGTGGTCGAATGCGTTGCGAAAAGCGCCTTCACGCCGGGTGCCCGGGGCGCGCCAACTGATCAACGTTAGCATCGACGATATGCATGGCTCGGCCTATTTGACCCGTTCTGTGGGTAAACGTACCAGAGCGCAATGGCTTCGGCTGAACTGGCCTAGCAGATGGCGGTTGTCGCCGATTCTCTCGCGGTAAGGTCGTACGTGGAATTCGATGAAAAAACTCGCCAGCTTGCTGGTGCGACCTAACTATTTATGCGCCGGCGGCGTTTCGCAGCGATGCATTGAATCGCTGTATGCGACCGATTAAACGGCGCTCCGATTCGACGGAGATACAGCTTGCGGGCGATCAGGCTTCCGGCGCTCTCGATAGCGGCCAGCTTCGGCGCGAGCGCGGCAACGTGGGTGTTGTTGCAGCAGTTTGCCGTGCGTGGACTCGTGGCAATCAAGTTTCTTGCAATTGGCCGGATGCTCGGGCCGGCGGCGATCGGCAGCGTGAGCGTGGCCTTGCTCGCGGTGGCGATTGCCGAGGCGCTTTCGGACACCGGTCTTGCGCAAGCGGTCATTCAAGGCGAGCATCCGCCGACGCGTTCGCAACTCGGCGCGGTGTGGACCACGCTGACCGCGCGCGGCGTGCTCATCTCATTGCTGCTGGTGGCGCTCGCGCCATTGCTGAGCAGTCAGTTTCATCTGAACGGTTCGCTGGTGCTGATCCAGCTGGCCGCGCTGCTGCCGCTGTTGCGCGGTCTGGCGTCGCCCACGTACTACGTGGTGCAGCGCGAGCGGCGTTTCCAGCATATTGCCGGTGTCGAGATTGCGGCGTCGTTTGTCGACTGTTCGGTCGGGTTGGCGCTTGCCTATTTCGGCGCCGGTGCGATTTCGGTGCTGATCGGGCTGGTGGCCGGCGAAAGCCTGAAAAGCATCCTGACCTGGTCGACCATGAAACCGCGCCCGCCGATCCGCGCGGTATGGTCCGGCATCGGTCATTACGTGGGCTTCAGCCGCTGGATCTGGGCCAGCAGTGTGGTCAATCTGCTGCTGAACCAGTTCGACAAGGTGGTGGTCGGCAAACTGCTCGGTCCGGCACAACTCGGCAGCTACCAGATGTCGTCGCGGCTTGCGCAGATGCTGCTCGCCGACGCCGCGATCGCCATGTCGCAATACCTTTTCCCCACTTTTTCGGCACATCATCGCCGCAGTCCACAGTCGGCCGCCCGGCTCATCAAGGTCTATCTGTTCCTGATCGCGATCGGGCTGGCGGTCTTCGTCGAGGTGCTGAGGCTGGTCGCTGAACCGCTCTTCTCGCTGATCCTCGGCGCAGCCTGGCTGCCTGCGGTGCCGCTGTTCAGAATTCTGGTGATCAATATGGCGATCGGCGCGTTGATCGCCGTGCTGGTTGCGTATCTGCGCGCGGTAGGCGACGCGAAGGCGACGGTGCATGCGTCGCTGATTCAGGTGGTCGTGCTGCTGGTCAGCGTGCCGCCGGCGGTTCATTGGTGGGGCGTGACGGGCATCGCCTGGTCCATGACCGTGGGCCTGGGCTGTGCCGCGGCATGGATGCTGTTCAGGACGCTCACTGCAAGGACGCCATGATGCGCGTTTTACATCTGGTTCTCGCGCCGCGTCTGTCCGGCGCCGAAGTTCTCGCGAAGGATCTCGCGATCGATCAGAGCGCCGAGGGTATGGCGGTCTGCATGGCTTCGCTATTGCCCGCGCATGTCGAATTCGTGCCTTTGCAGGAAGAGTTGCAGGAGCACGGCGTGCAATGCTGGTTTCCGCCGCAGCGCAACCGCATCGCCGGTAAGCTATGGACGCTGTTTCTCGCGGTGCGGCGTTTTCGCCCCGACGTGATTTTCGCGCATGCCACGATTCCGTCGTTTTATGCGCGTGCGTTGCCGCTGCGTGTGCCGGTCGTCTACGTCATGCATTCGGCAACCAACGACTTCGAGCGGCCGCTGTTCCGGCGCGTCGAGCACATTCTGTCGGGACGCGCGCGCGTGGTGATCGGTGTGTCCCAGCAAGGCGTAACCGACTACGTGCAGGCCATCGGGCCGCATCCGTCGATGACCGTGGTGCCCAACGGGGTCGACCTCGGCCGCTTCGCGTTCACCGACGGCGCCGGGCGCAGCGGCCGGGCGCCTCAGGTCGTGCAGGTCGGGCGCTATGCATCGGTGAAAAATCAGCTTCTGACGGTGCGCGCTTTTGGTCAGGTGGTCGAGCGGGTGACCGACGCGCGCCTTGTGCTGTACGGCGTGGTCGAAGATCCGGAGTATCAGCGCGCGGTTATTCAACTGGTGCGGGAGTTGGGGCTCGCCGACCGCGTCGTGGTGGCCGGGCCGCGTACCGACGTGGCGAGCGTGCTGTCGGAGTCGAATGTGTTCGTCATGCCCTCGCGTTCCGAGGGGCATAGTGTGGCGTTTCTCGAAGCGCTGGCCTCGGGGATCCCGATCGTCGCCAGCAAGATTCCGTCGTTTGCGTTTGCGAGCGGATTTGCCGGCGTGCAACTGGTCGATACGAACAATGTGCCGTGCTATGCGGATGCCGTTGTCGCGGCGTTAGGGCAGGCGCGAGCGCAACGCTCGCTTATCGGGTTGACGCTCAGGGACACCGCCGCCCGCTATCGGGCGATCGCGCAGCAGGTCAGCCGGCATCATCTGGCGGTGTCGGTTCGTTAGCGGGCTCGAAAGCTCTAAAGCCCGCGTCGCGCGCGTGGCACGCGATGGCCACCGTGACACATCACTGTCAATGATGGCTGATGATAGGGGTGCGGTCTTCGGGGGCCGGCGTCTCTGGCGCGGGGGCCGGCGGCGGCATTGCGCTTGCGAGTTCAGACTCGCGCATGGCGAGCGAGGCGAGATTCTGTGCTTCCTTGCTGCTCGAATCGAGCAGCAGCGCATTCGCGGCGTTGTGCCAGGCGCATCCCCATCGCGCGATATAGCCGCAGCCGCGCGCCAGGCTCAGTAGCGCGTCGCGTTGCTGCTCACGTTCGACGAGCGTGGTGCGAATGCTCAGCGCGTCGCGGTTGTCCGGCTGTGCGGCAATAGCCGCCGCGAGCCTCGCCTTGGTACCGGCAAGATTGTTTTGCTGCAGATTGGCGCGGGCGGCTCTGAGCTGCCTCGAGACATCCACGCGAGGCTTGTCCGGCGGGCTGCCGGGATTGTGCTTCGCAGCCGACGAGGCGACTGCCACGACACGACGTGTAGCCGGTGCTGCTGTAGCCGGCTGCGCGATAGGTGGGGAACGTACCGGCGCGGCGCGCGGCGCGAGTGCGGCCGACGCCGGCTGTTGCGCGGCGAACACCGGCGCGGACCGTTGGGCGAGAACAACCGCCCCGACCGGCGGCTTGCCGTTCTGGGCCGTCACTTTGCCGGATACCGCGATTGGGGGGCTGATTTCCCCGTCGTTCGTGTGAATGAAACCCAGATACACAGCGGATGTCACTACCATCAATGACGCGCCCATCACAAGCGGGCGGCGCAGTTTCTGGGCGACCGGTACGGCAACTTGCGGCTCTTCGGCGACATCGTACGGATTGACGAGTGCGCGCGAGGACGGCCGCCAGATCTTGCGTACCGGCAACTGCGGCCCGAACAGCGCGTCGCTGTCAGTCAGCGGCATTTTAAGGGGCGCCGGCGGCGCGGAGCGCCTGCCCAGCGGATCGAGCGGACGCGCATTGCACGAAGGACAGGGCGTAAAGCGGTCGGCTAGCAGCGCACCGCAGTGCCTGCATTGGGGGAAATCGTGCTCATCGGAGGTAATGTCGCTAAGCATTGCCATGTCGAAAACGGGCGTCAAATGCTGGCGCCGGAATCAAAAAGTACACCGTACGGCAACGAGGCCTGCAAGCGGACTCGCGGGATTACTGTGTGACCACATACCCCCGCGCCTGCATGCACGCGCCATACACGGCCCAATACCGGGTCATCGGCGGCTCGGGCGCGGGCAGGGGCGGCAGCTTCACGCCGGACGCTGCCGCGCTCTCCGATGCGCCGCCTGCTAAAGTTTCCGAAGCGCCGTTGCCTGCGACCGCCGCCGAAGCCGCCGCGGTGGTTGCTGCTGCCGATGCCGCGGTGGTTGCCGCAGCCGATGCCGCGGGTGCGCTCGCGGGCTTCATCGCTGCTGCGTTGTTTGCTGTGGTTGCAGCGGCTCCGCTTGCGGCCGGCGCGGCGGCAGCCGGCATGCTGGCGCCAAACGGACCTGCCGAGAAGGAGCTGGGAGGAAGCGGGGGGCGCGACGGCGCGCCGGTCGATGAAGTCCTGGTCGCAACAGGTTGGCGCGGTGGCAGTTGCGATTCGTGGACGATGTTGACCTTGGACTCTCTGTTCGCCTGGGCATAACACATCGCCGTGTCGACGCTGCGCTGGTAGGCGCTTTGGCTTCGGATTGGATAGGTGAGTGGCTGCCATGCGAAAGCAGCACTGCTAAACACCCAGGTTATTAACGCTATATATGTTTTGAATTCCATCGCAGTCGCTCCCGCAGCGATGTTTCGCCGTTCGCCGGCAATGGCGCTTCGCGGTATGTTCTCGTGGCTGCTGATTTTGCCGCTGAACGGCGGCTCACTGCCGCGAAGGCTTCTTGCTTCAGCGTAACACCGCGCATTGTCTTCGGAGTGCTTCGCATAGCGCGTGAAAACGCCATCCTGCAGTCGAATCACGACATCCCGAACTGAAGCGCCGGGAAATGGTGCAGAGGGCCAGGGGAAATACCTGGTTTTCCGGTTCATAGGCTACCTAACGATTTGTGATGAAACGCCAGAGCGCTGTGCACTCGGCATCGGAGATCTGGTAGTGAGGCATCGACTTGCGCAGCACGACGCCGGCCGGATCGACACCCTCCTTGAGCACGCGGCAGAAGCTCGCCAGGTCGTAGTGACTGGGCGGCCCCCCGCGGCGGTTTACCGCGTCGAGCAGATAGTCGCGCGTCAAAGGCGGTGCGAAGGCTCCCGCCGGATCGGTTTGGGTATGGCAGTTGATGCATCGGGTTGTAGAGGCGGGCAGCGTGCGATCGTCGCCGCGCAGTTGCGCCGCGAGCGCATGCTGCCCATTGAAGATCGCGCATCCCAGATCGGCGGCCTCGCACTGCCCGGCGGCGTCGGCGGCATGGACTGCATTGACCAGCAATGCCACCGCGGCCAGCACGAGGCCGATCAATACGTGTGCCGCCGGGCGTTGGGACGGCGATGCCATCACTGGATCTGCAGCGTGCGCGACACGCTCGGCACGCCGTTCGCGTTCAGCGCGAAGAGCATGTAGTACCCTGGCACCACGACACTCGGATCGGAAGGGATGGTTATCAGATATTCGCCTGCGGTGCCTACCTTGAAACTTACCGGCACGCGCCGCTGCTCGTTGTTGACCGAATGCGTGACGGACGACAGGCGCATCAGCGCGAATGCCTTTACGCCGCTACTGGCGCTCACCGCGATCGACGTACCGAGTTGAGCCACGGTCGGCGCCGAGCTGATGGTCGGCCGGGTTGCAGCGGACCCATTCGCATTGAGCAGATACGGCGGGGTCAGTATTTCGACGTTGGGGTGGTTGGTCGAACAGGTGCCGCAGAGTCCGCCACCGCCGCTCAGCACGCGGCCGTCCGGCAGCAGCAGCGCAACGCTGTGATACACGCGCGGTACAGCCTGTGGAGCCAGCGGCGAGAAGGTTTGCTTGGTCGGGTCCCACAACTCCGGTGTCAACACCGCGGTGTCGTCCGAGAAAGGTTGGGCGAAGGTTTGGCCACCCACCACCACGACCTGTCCGTTCGGCAACACGACGCTGTTGTTGAAGGCGCGCTGATAGTTCATCGAGCGGATCGTGGTGGTGACCGCGGTGCCGCTGCTGATATTGATGAGCGTCGCGTTCGACGTGGCGGGGGAGGAGTCGTAGCTTGGCGCACCGCCGACGGCGAGAATTTTGCCGACATCGTACATGACGGCGTTGCCGTTCATCGCATCGTTGTCGTTGCCCCGATTGCCGGCCTGGGTCACGCTGCCGGCGCCCGCCGTATCGAACCAGTGCATTGCCTTGCTCGGCCCCGCGTGGAAGACACGGCCATTGGAGACCGCGAACAACCACGCGTGGTTGTCGGCGCGGAATATTCCGCCTGCGTCGTTCGTGAGGATGTAGTCGTCGAGTATCGCGCTATTGAGTTGCCATCCCGAACCCGACGTCCACGTTTCGCCGGTCTTGCCGCCCAATGGGCCATTCCATGAGCCACCCACCAGGAACACACCGCCGTTGCTCAACGTGACGCTGCCCTGGTAGGCACGCGGAATGTTCATCGGGTTGCCTGAAGTCCACGCATGGGTTGAAGGCGTGTAGAAACTGGTCAAGTCGCTGCTTGAGCCGCCTGTCACATAGATGCGGCCGTCCGGCAGATTGACGATGCCCGGGCAGAACATGTCGTGCCCGGTGTTGGTAACCAGCACCTCTTTGCTGGTATTCGTGGTGGGATTGAAAATCGCCGTGTAGGTGTTGCCCGGCGTGACTTCACCCGGTGTGAAATTCAACGGGCTATCGGCTGACCAGACCAGCACGGTCCCGTCAGGCAGATTGGCGGCCGCTACAGGAATAATTGGCAGCGTGATCGGCGCGGTCCACTTGGAAGGCAAAGCAGGTAGAGGCAGGCCGTTGACCTGCCAGGTTTGCAGCGCACTGCCGTTGCACACCTGCTGCAGGACCTGGGACCCCTGATTGGTCTGGCTCGCCGCGGCGAGGCACATGCCGCTGTGCACCGCGACGATCGCGTAGCCGCTGCCCTGCGCCTTCAGCGTGAAGCTTTGGTTCGTGCCGCCATTGCAGGTCCACTGAATGACCGGGGCGCCTGCGACCTTGCTTGCGCCCGACACGTCCATGCACAGATTGCTGTTCTGATTCAGCAGGGTGTATTGACTTCCTGAAGACGACGGCAGCCAACTCTGATTGGTGCCGCCGTTGCAGGTCCAGGTAATGACCGCGGCGCCCGGTGCTAGCGACTGCGAGTCGACGTCCGCACAAAAGCTCGAACCAGTCAGTGCGACCGAAGCGGACGTTTGCGCCTGGGCGAGTCCGGATAGTGTCGCGAAGGTCGACGCGAATGCGATCAGGAGCAGGGCCTTCACGCACTGGTCGAGCGATCGGACGAAGGTTCTTGCGGAAAGAATGCGTGCCATGGCCTCGGTATCCTTGAACGTCGGACTACACTCGTCCTAGCGCGTTGAGCACATCGCAGATTTCGTCTGCACGCGGAAGGTCGGCACTACGCCAGCGCAGCTTTGCGCTCGCATCGAAGCAATAGATCTGCGTTGCATGATCGGCGAGGTTCCCGAGTGGCAAGCGGCTACCCGAGAGCGCCGTGCGTATCCGGTCGACATCGCCCAATGTCGGCGTTGCTGCGTGCCAAGCAGGGCCCGCCTGAAAACGCATCAGCCATTCGTGCAACGCCGGGGGCGAATCGGACAGCGGATCGATTCCGATCGACAGCAATTGAACCGGATGATTTGCGCGGATATTTGGTATCCGGTCCTGGACCGCATTGAACAGCGCACCTTGCAACGGGCATACCGAACTGCAACCGGTATAGATCGTCTGCAGCGCGCTCACGTGCTGACTCAGCAAGTCGTTCAACCGTTGCTTCCTGCCGGTCTGGTCGACTAACCAGACATCGTCGAGTTGAACCGGCGGATTGACGACCCCCATCGCCACATGTTGCGCGTATAGGCGGGGCGGCGTCGCGGCCAGCGCGGCCAGCGTGGCCGATGCCATACCGCGCAGCACAGCACGTCGAGTCAGTTTTCGAATGGACGTGTGCTCGATGGGATCGGGGCGCGTGTTCATTTTATTTGTTGAATCAAGCCCTGGCTGTGGTCTCTGCGAATGTCTGACGAAGGGGGACGCTGTGACACTCACACGTTACCGATGCAGGCGAGTGCAACCTCCGGGAGTCCACCTGAAAAAGATAGTCGATGACGATGCGCGCGGGGCGGCGAACTACATGCGTTTGTGCGCTCGGCCACACTCATTTGGGCGCGAACGCCTGGGTGAAAAATGTCTCGCACAACGCGGCAACCCGCTGCCGTGCCGCAGGATTCAACACCTCGTGGTCCATGTTCGGAATCACCATCGCGCTGGCATGCGCCAGCTTGTTGAGCCGGCGTCCGCCGCGGCCGAAGTGCAGGCGTAGTTCGTCCAACCCGTGATCCAGCGGACTGAAGAGCAGCCGGACCCGGACGCCTCGCGCATCGAGATCCATCATGCGCCGCCGGGCGCGCGAGCCCTTGTTCACCGCGCTGCCGTTCGCGTCGCCGGTCAATGACGCGACGGCACTCACGACCGTGTCGATGGCATAGCGGGACAGCGTTCGCAACACCGGCCGCAAGCTAACCTCACCGCGCAGAACCTGCGACCATTTTTGCGCGCGAAGCATGGCGCGGAAATGGGCGCGTGTTGAACCTGCGCCGATCTTTGCGGCGTCACACATCCTGAAGCCAACCGGAAAGTCGAAACCCTGGAGATTGACCAGCAGGAGGGCGGCGACGGCCGGGTTTTTCGTGGCTGCGTGAAGCCCCAGATAGGCGCCTGAACAGATCCCGAAGACGGCGACGCGCGGATGCCCCCTGTCGACGGCCCAGTCGACCGCCAGCGACGTATCGGCGGCGAGCTGGTCGTAACTGAGCAAGGACGGGTTCGCAACTGTCCCCGCACCGCGGCTGTCACCAATGCCGTCTGCATCGAGTCGCAGCGATGCGATTCCCGCTTGTGCCAGCGAACGGGCGAGTTCGACGTTAAACCGGCCGTCGCCGACATGATGCGTTGCGGCAGTGTTGGCGATGACGACAAGCGGCGAGCGTTCCGAACGGCCGCCCGGTTCGCACAGCATGGCGAATAAACGTCCATCGGCAAGCTCGACCGGTGTCTCGACAATGCCGTGCAAACCGACTGCGCGCCGGGAAGGCGCTGAGGGCGCCACTGCGTCAAATGCAGCGGGCGGAAACGGCGCGGGTGAGCGTGCTCCTTCGCGGACGAACCATGTCTCGATCGAACTCAATGCCGCCCGAGGCAAGACGGCGAGCCATGAGGGCTGCATCGCCTCAGGATATTCGGGAAACGGCAGGGAATCGACCTTTGCGCCAAGCGTGCTGTACAGGTTCGCCAGCTCGTAGCTGGGACCCTGACTGCCGGCGTGAACGATCAACAGGCTGCTCGCGGGTATCGACGTGACCCGGCGCAAATCGTATTTGCCGATTGCTTCGATGGCGGCGCGGCTGAAGCGATGCCCCAGCACATCGAATGCGTCGGCAGGTTCTGTATAGCTGGCCACATGGCGGGCCGTCTTGTCGAGCCACGTGCGCTGCAGGACATCCATTTCTCGCACGAACTGCCGCCCAACCACGACTGGCGCGATGAGCGCCACCGTATCGACGCGCGCTGCACGCGCGGCCTGCGCGGCAACCATCGCGCCAAAGCGGACCCCGATAAGCGCGACGCGTTCGATGCCCGTTGTTCGTCTGAGGAAATCCACGGCTTCGATCGCTTCGTCTACCCATTTGTCCGGTTCGACGAGCTTGCCGGTATCAACGGAGTCGCCGGTGCCGGCGTAGTCGAATCTTAGTACTGCAAATCCCTGGTCCGCGAGACGGTCGGCGAGCGAGCGGATGGTTTGATGCAGCCATAAAGCTTCATGGCCGAGGGGGCCGCAGAGCACGATCCCTAATTGCCTGGTTTTGTCAGGCCGTGACACTGGCTCGTAAAGCCAACCGAAATGTCCGCCGAAATCGACAGGATGCATTTTGAAGTCCACTTTATTCGTCTCTCTGTCCTTGCGGCGACTCACAGCATTCGCCGCGGGGGCTTTTCCAATGCTTTCGCCGTGCCATGGTTTTAAGACTTGGAATTTGTGGCGTTATTACGCGATATCGGGGTGGGTGTTGTCGGTGCGTTTGCGCACGTAGCCGGCGGAGGGCGAAATGAAAGCCGTTATCACGCCTTCGGACGGATATCAGACCCTATGCGCCATTTTTCGTTATGCGCTGTACATCATTCGATGCCCAGAATATTTTAGTTTTCGTTGAACGGTGGCGCCGCGGATTCACATGGGTGTTCCGCGAGTGGCGCTTTTGCCGGTAGTGCGATCTGGAGAACTGACTTGCACGATCTCTTGAAGGCCACGCTTAAGTCCGTGATACCCCCGGCGCTGCTGCGAGCGCTTCGACCGCAACGCAGGCACGCGGACACCTGGGGCAGCGCCCGATACGGTCTGCACGGATTGCGCCTGCCAGGAGGAAGGCATTTCATTTACCGGCCTTCGACGGCGGATCGCATGGTATGCGAGCAGATTTTTTTTAACCGGGACTATGCGACGGATCACCTGGCCCGCTCGAACGAGATCGGCGATTTTTACGAGGCCTGTCCCGATCCCATCATCGTCGACGCGGGTGCCAACATGGGCGCCGCAGCGGTCTGGTTTGCGCTGACCTACCCCAAGGCCAAGGTCCTCGCCGTTGAGCCGGACGCCGCGAACTACGGGTTGCTCAAACTCAACACGGCTTCGTTTCCGTCCGTCTTGCCGCTGAACGCGGCTATCGCGGCAAATAGCGGAACGCTTTATCTGAATGATCCAGGCGTTGGCGCGTGGGGCTATCGCACAGCGGAGCAACCCGGTGAACACTCCAATGCGGTTGAAGCGATGACGCTGGAGCAGGTGTTGGCGAAATCGAGCGGCACGCCGTTCATTCTTAAGATCGACATCGAAGGTGCCGAATCGGATCTGTTTTCACGCTACACAGCAGTATTGGACCGGTTTCCGCTGGTTATTATCGAACTGCATGACTGGATGCTTCCGCGCGAATCAACGAGTCTTAATTTCCTGAAATGGCACGTTGAAATGAAACGGGACTTCGTTAACTACGGCGAAAACATTTTCTCTATTTCCAATACGATGAATGGTGGAGCACGCTGAGTTGTGCCCATCGCCGCAGGGTTCGCTGAATCATGTGCGAAGGAGCGTCTCTATCTCCGCAACGGCGGTTGCTGTGCCGTTTTCCTGCGCCATTCGTTTTCCAAGCGCAGAGGCGCGTTGCCTCGTCTCTGCACGCTGTGCAAATCTGATCGCCTGTTTGAGCTTGTCCCGTTCCAGCTTGCGCGTTGCTACTGGGTCGCCGGCTACGCCGAGGCGTTTCAGTTGATCGGCCCAGAAGAACTGGTCTCCTGCAAAAGGCAACACGACCGATGGTACCCCTGCGCGACACGCCGAATGAGTCGTGCCGCTGCCGCCGTGATGGATAACCAGCGAGGTCCGCGGGAACAGCCATTGATGGGGTGTTTCTTCGACGATGAAGAAATTGTCGGGCAGCGTCATATCGTCGGGCGTGCCGGACCAGCCTGGATACAGGAGCACGCGAAGCCCTTGCGCAGCGTCTATGAAGGCATTCAGCACGGCTTTCCGGTCGAATCCGACCATGCTGCCGAATCCCAGATACACGGGAGGTTCGCCCTCATCCAGAAATGCTTTAAGCGCAGCCGGTGGTACCCATGACTCGGCAGGCGCCAGCCATTGCCCGCACAGTAGCGTGTGCGCGGGCCAATCCTGCGGTTCGGGTAACAGCGCGGGGGAGACGCCGTATAGCATGGGGTGCGCTGTCCATAGTTTCCGGCGCGGTGGCAGCCCAAGCACGCTTTGTCTTGCGCTGTTGGTCGCTTTGCGGAAAGCGAGCCATAGCAGATTGTTCACTGCATGATGGCTGATCCGATTTAACGCCGCGGGCATCCAGCGAGAAGGAAGGAATGGCGAGGCAAATGCCTGTGTCGGAGAGATGGGTATCAGGCCGGCGCCGATCACGCGTATGCCGAGATGCTCGGAAACGGATAAACCCACGAAGGCCGCCAGGCCCGATACGATCAATCCATCGCAGCCTATGGCCGCCTCGGCGGTCTGCTGCATCCAGCTGCGCGTCTTGGCGTTTGCGATGCTCGCCAGACTCGCCGCTGTGGCGTTGACGCCTTTGCCGCTGGCCATCAAGGTACTCAACTCGTCTCTTATGTTTCCGCTCAACGCCGCATGAGGAACGCCCAGGGCGATGGCGCTCCCAAGCGTTGCGCCATCGGCGAGCAGCATGACCTCGTGTCCCGCATCCATCAAGGCGCGGCACAGCACAGCGAGAGGTCTCGTGTCGCCTTCGGTGCCGTAGGTCAATGCGAGGAGTTTCATCTGGATCCCTCTTATTCTTCGTTCGGCGCGCGGGCGCTGCCTTGCAGGAAGACATCGATCGCAAGAGCGAATTCGCGGCGCAGTTCAAGATTCGGCAGGGCCAGCCAACGCATCAGCGCGCCCAGATAAAGGTGATGAAAGAGCGTGGCAAGATGCGCAGCGCCGAGGTCGGCGCGGATTTTTCCGACGTGCTGGCTATTGCGGATCATCTGCGTGTAGAGCGCTACAAGCCCATCGGCGCCGCCGTCAGTCGTGGACGCCTGGATGCCCGCAAAGCAGAACTTCAGATACGGCGGCAGCAATTCTCTGTGCGCTGTGCACCACTGGGCGGATAGATCCAGCAGTGGAGGGACGCCGTCCGCGAATTCCGTGTGTGCGGTTATGCCGAGCGCGAAGCCCTGCAAATCTCGCGCAAGTTCCTGATGGATCCAGGATGCCAGCACAGCTTCTTTGGTCGGGAAGTGGTTGTATAGCGTGCCTCGCGCGATATCGGCTACCTGCGCGATCTGTTCCATCGTCACGGATTCGTACCCGTCCCGCTGAAATAGATCGCCTGCAAGGCTCGCCACTCGTTCCAGGATGCTTTGACGTTTGCGAGCCCGACGTCCAGTCGTATCGGTGGCACTCATCGGTTTCGATAAATTTGAACAGAGATCAAAATTGTACTCTGTTCAATTATCGGGTCAACCTATGTTCACTTCGACTGCGCTGGAATTGAGTGCGTATGGCGGTGTTCCTGGCTGCTAGCGAACTATCGAAAGTTAAATGTAATTAAAAAATATTGCCAAATATTCCTAAAGAACACCTGGCTTGGGCCGTTATTCGTCGTACGAATGCTGCGACTGCACAATCGCGTGCATCGAGCGAATCCACCAGAAGAACCCGCAACGCACAGTTGCGTGAAAACGAGAATGACCAGCAGCGCACGGCGAAGTAGCGCGGGCCACGGGAAGACTACGGCAAGGTTCCGGTCGAGACGCCGTGCTTCAAGGTCGACGAACCGACGCTGGAAGTGCAGCCCGGTTTAAGCGAGGTGGCGGAGTCGGCCGGTGCGCGCGCCTTGCTGCCCAGTCCTCTTTTCCCGGGTGAATTGACTTTCGCCAATGACGGCCAGCAGCGTTATCGCGGGACCTTAACAAATGCGATTTTCGTACGCACGACACGTCTTCGCAGGCGTACACCATCATTTTCCTGAAACTCCCGCTCATATGAAAAACATCTTCACGCTCTCTCTCCTACTTGGCGCTCTACCAGCATTCGCGGCAGCGCCAAAATGCCAGACACAAACTTTCGGTCAGCACACCTCAAGAATATGTATCACTGAGGTGCCGTTCCAGCACGACTACTACACCCTATCAGTCGACAACGCCGTGATTCTTTCGGCGCCCGACGACTACATCGAAAACGTCTCGCTCACTCACACAATTCCCGAGGACGCAGGCGTCGAATTCCCGCTGTCGAACCAAGGCGTCCCGACTGTGACCATTCAGGGCGGATGCTTGCCTGTCAGTGAAAAGCAGACTGCGGGATCGAAAACAGTCAGCGTCGAGGTGGCTCGCGTCTGTTCGTTCAAGTGGGGTAACGAACAGATCGTCAAAGACCTCCGCTTCAGCTTCGAATGAAGTACGCACAAATCCATTTTCCAGGCGACGTCGTGAGGCGATAACCTCCGCACTCGCAGCGCTCGATACATTTGATCCGCCGCACGAACCGATAATCCACACCAAACCAAAAAACTAGAAAACGCCACGCCGTGAAAAAACTCCTCCTCACCGCTCTCTGCTTCTCAACAACCTCCGTCTTCGCCGCCAGTCAGGTTTTACTGGAAACCCCAGTCACCTACGCGCCGGATGCCAGCGTCGTCGACCAGATCAAGAACGAATGTCACATTGAAGACATGCTGACGCGCCACGTAGGCGACGCACTTCGCCGCATCAACAAAACGGGCGACGGCACCATCGCGTCGCAAACCGACGCGGGCGGCGCGAAGATTCTCAGATTGCAGATCACCCACGTACTGGGCGTCGGCGGCGGTGCATGGAGCGGCCCCAAGGCTACGACGGTGAGTGCCGATCTGCTTGAGGACGGTAAGGTCGTCCGTCACACGAAGATTAACCGCTGGTCGGTGGGCGGCATGTGGGGCGCGTTCAAGGGAAGCTGCTCGATTCTCGATCGCACAACCATTGTGATCAGCAAGGACCTGAGCCGTTGGGTGCGCGACCCGTCCTATGAGATCAAGGAAGAAGCGCCGCCGAAGGATGCCTCGGCTTCCGAGCCGACGGCCCAAACCGATCCCGCGAGTGCCGCGAAGGCCGAGTAAGCGGGCGTCGGTCAGCGCGCGCAAATTGCGTCGAGCGACGTGCCTCGCGAATGTCCCGCAGGCGCAACAGACGCTCGTTGGCTCACTGACCAGATAGTTTCTCTACATTAAAAAAGAAAGTCATGAAGTCCAGAATAACAATCGCCTGCGTATTCTCCCTTCTCGCGGGCTGTACCACCATTGGCCATCCATATCCCTTTCCAAAAGACTCGGAGCCCGCCGCGGATCTCCGCATCCAGGGCACTGGAGTCTATCTCCTGACATTGAATGAAAAGGGCTGCTACACGGGGAAAACATCTGTCGACGGCAGCCCGGGCGCAGTGCCGGTAAAAGTCGTGCCGGGCAGTCCGCTCGTGATCTCTTACGAGCAGAACGTCTGCATGATGCCCGCGACCTTTACGCCGCAGAAAGATGCGCATTATCTGCTGATCGCCGAGGAAGGGGCCAAACCGTCCGACCCGACTAGCTCGTTCGTCGGATTGCTTGTGCATACACCCCAGCGGCAATGCGCCGTTGGCGTCTTCGAACTTGATAACGAAGGGCAACCGCTTAAGCCCGTTAAGGTGACTGCGGTGAGACCTCGTCAGACAGGACTGACGTGTATTAAATTTCGGTAGTCGAACGTAACCGGAAAGCAGCGGGAATCCCCGGTGGGCAGGGCGGCACAACCGGCTGGCCGTGGCTTGGCGGCCAGCGCTACGAAATCCGCAAACTTCGTTGCGCGCGGCCAAGGCGGTCTCTATACTCGTACGCTCGCTCGTAAAGATCGGGCAGACAGGCTGCGATAATAGAAAGAAATGCCCCTTTGCCGGTCGGCCGTTGCCGCCGGGCTGCGGCTCATCCCGTCGCCTGATCGACCTTTTACCTCAGCCTAAATCGAATGACCGCATTGTCCACCGGCCGAGTCGCCGTCCTGATTCCCTGCCTCAACGAAGCGTTGACGGTTCCGAAAGTGATACGCGACTTCAAGAACGCGTTGCCCGGAGCTGAAGTGTTCGTTTTCGATAACAATTCCACCGATGGAACCATCGAAGTGGCGCGGGCGGCAGGCGCAACGGTGCGCAAAGTCACATTGGGGGGCAAGGGCAATGTCATCCGGCGTATGTTCGCAGATGTCGAGGCGGATGTTTACGTGCTGGTCGACGGTGACGATACCTACGACGCCGATGCAGCCCCCGGTATGGTCTCGATGCTCGTCGACGAAAGCCTGGACATGGTTGTGGGAACCCGTATCAGCGAAGAGCAGTCCGCGTACCGATTCGGTCATCGGTTTGGCAATGTTATGTTGACCCGATGCGTGTCGTCAGTCTTCGGCAACACTTTCACGGATATGCTTTCTGGTTTTCGCGTCTTTTCCCGGCGCTACGTCAAGTCCTTCCCGGCGCATGCGTCCGGCTTTGAAACCGAAACCGAGCTGACCGTGCATGCCTTGGAATTGAGGATGCCGGTTTCGGAAGTAGCCACCGTTTACAGGTCGCGACCGGAAGGTTCCGCCAGCAAGCTGAATACGTACCGTGACGGCTTTCGTATCCTCGTCACCATCGCCAGGCTCCTGAAATCAGAGAAGCCATTTCTGTTTTTCTCGTCGGCTTCACTGGTTTGCGCACTTGCTTCAATTCTGTTCGCGATACCGCTGCTGCAGACCTATCTGGAGACCGGGCTCGTGCCGCGCTTGCCGACCGCATTGCTATGCGCGGCGCTCATGCTGCTCGGGAGCATTCTGCTCGTCTGCGGCATCGTGCTCGACACCGTCACACATGGCCGGGCCGAGACCAAGCGGATGGCTTATCTCGCTGTTCCGGGGCCAAACCGCTCGTGATCGGCAGTCAATTCGTCCGGTTCGCGATCGCCGGCGTAATCGGCTTCGTCGTCGACGCCGGCGTCCTGTATCTGGCATTGGCCTGCGGGCTCGGTTTTTTTGCGGGGCGGATCGTGTCGTTCATGGCCGCTGTCTGGGTGACGTGGCGTATCAACCGGCGGCACACTTTCCGCGAGCGAGCCGAGAGGTCCGCGTGGGTCGAATGGTGGCGCTATCTGCTATCCATGCTCGGTGGCGCCAGTGTGAACTACGCAGCGTATTCGGTCGTTGTGCTTACCGTTCATGGCTCGCGGCTGGTCCCTCTGATTGCCGTGGCTTGCGGCTCTGTCGCAGGAATGTTTGTCAATTTCTTCGCCGCAAAATTCTGGGCGTTCAAGGCATAGCCTGATCATTTGTTACGTAAAACGAAATGAATAGAAATTCCACCGCGCGCGGGCGCTGGTTCCTCATGCCGAGTATGAACAGCCCTCGCGCCTTGACGCGCGCATGCTGGATCGTGCCGCTGATATACGGTGTCTATTCGTTTATGCAGGGTGCGGATTCGAATTGGGATGTTCGCAACTATCATCTCTACAACGCGTTTGCGTTGCTGCATGGGAAGATGGCCATCGATCTGGCGCCCGCCGGAATGCAGAGCTATTTCAACCCGCTGCTGGATGTTCCCTACTACCTGATGGCGATGCACCTGCCGGCGATGCTGGTGGGCTTTGTCATGGGCGTTCTGCAGGGGCTCAACTTTGTGCTGCTGCTTGGCGTGTGCCGTCTGGTGTTTGCCGATCTGCCGGAGCAGGAGCGGTATCGGACGCCATTCTGGCTCGCACTTGCCGGATGTTTTACTGCGAACTTCATGTCCGGGATAGGCAATTCGATGGGCGACAACACAACGTCGCTTTTTTGCCTCGGTGCCCTGCTGATCGTGATGACGGTTTGGTCCCGGCTGGCCGAGGTGAGCGCGCGCGTCCTGTTGACCGTGGCAATCGGCGGTGTGATCTCCGGTCTGGGTGCGGGGTTGAAGCTGACCACCGTCGTCTATTCAGTCGCGCTGTGCGGGGGGCTGCTGTTCGCTCCAATATCGTCCGTTGCACGCCTGCGCGTGGCGTTTGTCTTCGGCGTTGGCGTGCTGCTCGGTCTGGCTGCAACGGGGGGGTACTGGTTTCTGGAATTGTGGCGCCTGTACGGAAATCCGGTCTATCCGCAATACAGTGCCATTTTCCCGAGCGCGCTGACATCGAGCGTCGGGGCCGTGGATACAAAGTGGCTCCCCAACAGCATCTGGGAGGCTTTGGTTTTCCCGTTCGTCTTTTCAATTAATCCACACCGCGTGGGCCAGGTGGAACTGCATCAGGCAATCTGGGCCGCAGCGTACGTGATCTTCTGGTGGTGGGTCATCGCAACGCTTGTGCGCAGACGCAAGGGCGTGTCTGTGCCGGGACTGCCTTCGCCTGCCCGCTATGTGGTGGCTTATGTCGCCATTGGGTATCTCGTGTGGATGAAGGCGTTCAGCATTCAGCGGTATCTGGTGGCCATCGAGCTTTGCGTGCCTCTCTTCATTTATTTGTTGCTCACGCAGGTGCTTACCCAGCGTGCGGCACGGAACGTAGCGCGAGTGTTGCTGGTACTGAGCTCTATCGGGGTGCTGATTGGAGGCGCCCATTCCTGGGGACATGAATCCTGGGCGAAAAAGATGTTCGTCGCAGATGTGCCGCAACTGCCCACGCCACAGACGACAACCGTGTTGCTCACTGCCGGCGATCCGCCGCTCGGCTGGCTGGTGCCGATGTTCCCCGATACGGTTGCCTTTGCCACGATCAGGTCGGCGTTTCCGCAGGCGCGACCGGCATACGACAACAAGATTCACGATATCGTCAGGACCCGAGGCGGCCCTGTGTACGCGCTAGTACCGGGCTACTGGACCGGCGGTCGGGAGGATGCAGCGAAGGATTCGGCCGAACTCGCCGAGTCCGGCCAGGCGTTAGCCGACTACGGATTCCTGCTTGACGCCGGATCATGCAGGACTTTTCAGGCCCATATCGGAAAAGGCGTGTATCCGTATCAGTGGTGCCGCGTCGCTAGCGCGCGGTGATCAAGTGGCGTACGTCGTGGCGGCTGTGGGGCGCCACGAAGTGCCCGCATCTCCAGCAGTCAGTCGGATAGGGGTTTTCCCTGCCTGGGTTCGAACTTAAACGAATCTCAACAATCGCAGCATCGATCTCCACTGTCGAGATTCAATTCACTTTGAATCGGGTATGCCGCTACGATGGGCTCCCCCGAACTTGCTGCTCAAGTAACTTTGAACCCTTCGGTCACTTAAGTTTGAACTATCCGACGTTTGGTTCATTTAACTTTGAACTTTCTTGACGAGCCGCTGGCGATTCCATCCAACCACTGATTTGCGCCGTTGGTTGTCGAAGTTCAAGAATCCACATCACATCCACATCCCCGGAATCATGAACCCAGCATCGCGCTGCGTTTGATCCGCGAGCTTACGACCGACGCAAGGATTCATGGCTGCAGTACGCCGAATATCGCCGATTTGCCGGCACTTATTTCAGCGTCCTGAGCGGGCCGATCCGGGCGGCAGCATGCATGGGGTAGCCGTCGGCCAGGAGCGGACGGTCACATGCGTCGCTGCGCGGACGTTCAGGCGTCGGCTCCGCCCCGTAACCGGCCATCCAATCGTAAAGGACGGACGCTCGCTCATCGGCCATACCCTGTTGATGTCCACCCAGAATTGACCCATCTGAGCCAGTAGGGGATTCGGTGGAAATCAACAGGGAAGGACCCGCTCGCGGTTTCTTACTGACGTGATCGACCCTGGCGACAGGGGGAAACCCCTGGCTTATAGAGTTTGCCTAGTGATGTTAAGATATCAGATATCTAATCTTTAATCAGTATGTCGATGGGTGCGATTCTGGAAAGATCGGAATGCGATGTACTGGTCGTCGGGGCCGGCATTGCAGGCTTGGTGGCGGCGGTACAGGCGGCCGACCGGGGAATGAAAACCATCGTCGTCTGCAAGGGGAAGATTGCTGGCGGCGCTAGCTATTTCCCCGGGAAGGCGAGTCTTGGCATCCAGGTGACGAAGGGGGCGAGCGACTACGAACTGTTCAAAGGCGACATCGCGCAGGTTGCGAAAGGGATGAACGATCCGGCGATCGTTGACGCCTACCTGACCGATTCGCCCCACAAGATCAGCCTGCTCAACAAGATCGGTTTTCGTCCATGGTTGCGCGGCGACAATCGGCCGGCATGTTTTGCCCGGCACCCGCGCGACATTTTCATGATTAGCGATTGGCAAGAAGCTTCGCGCAATGCTCGCGCGATCATCGGAAGCAGCGAACACATTGTTCCATTCGAGCGCTCGAGCCTGATCAGGATTCAGACGGACAGTGGACGGATTGTCGGGGCCGTGATCGAGCGCGACGGCGAGTACGTGCTAATTCGCTGCAAGGCGATGGTGCTCGCGACAGGGGGCCTCGCGAGTCTGTATCAGCATAACCTCTATCCAGGCCATCTCTATGGCGGCGGCCATGCTACGGCGCTCGAAGCCGGCTGTCAGCTGGTCAACATGGAATATATCCAGTTCATTCCTGGGTTGGTTGCGCCTAAAAACAAGGTGCTGTTCGGCGAGCACACCCTGAAATACTGCACCGGCATGGTCGACCAGCAGGGGCGCGACCTGTTCGCCGACTTGTCTCCGTCGGCGAGCGAGGCGTTGTTCGTCGAACGCAGCGCGTATGCACCGTTCAGTTGCGACTACGCGTCGCAGATCTTTGACATACGGATGATGGAGGCGATTCGCGCCGGCTCCGACGGCGTGCGTCTGACATTCGGCGCAAATCTGTACGAAGACCGTTCCGAGTTCTATGCGATCTACCTCGACTGGCTGAAACGCGAGCGGGGAATCGACATGTGTGTGGACGAGATACGTGTCGCGCCCTTTGCGCACAGTTGCAATGGCGGCATTCGCATCGACGAACACGGCGAAACCGCCGTGGCGGGTTTATTCGCGGTGGGAGAGGTGTCATCGGCGATTGAAGGGGCGAACCGTCTGGGGGGCAACTCGGTGGGCGGTGCGCTGGTGTTCGCCGATCGTGCGATCGAAAAGGCGGCGCACTATCGGGATTTGCACGAGTGCAGTGTCTCGTTCGACGAAATGGCGCGTGACTTCCAGTCATGGTGCGCGCAATTCGCCGCCATCGAATCGACGTGCACGGCCACAGAGGTGCTCAAAACAGTCAGGCAACTCCTCTGGATCAATGCAAATGTCCTCAGGGAGCACAGGTCGCTGTCCGACGCGCTAGCACGACTCGACGAGCTGGAGGCCGCCTACAGTCCGCTCGTTCACGGCTTCGACGCGTATCACGCGCTGGCCGTCGCGAAAGTCCTGATGCTCGCGATGCTGGGGCGCAGGGAAAGCCGTGGCGCGCATTTCCGTGCCGACTATCCCAATGCTGATCCACGCGTGTACCGGCAGATCGTCGCGTTCCACGCCGGCGCTCTCGAGATTCGCCGCGATCATCAGTAGGCTCCCCGGCATGGCGTTTTCGGCTCCCGGCAAGCTAGCGTCGATCTTCATGCTCCATCACGAAAAAACAGTTGCTGCCCGGAAATTTGTGATGTTAAGATCAGATATCAGATATCCAACATGATGTGTGAAGCAGGCGATGGTAAGGAACTTTCCGCGCCTGACAGCCACACCCGGAGTGCCGGAACATGAATATTGAAATACTCAAAGGCAAGCTCATCGTGTCGTGCCAACCGGTCACTCACGGTCCAATGGATCGGCTTGAGATGATTGTCGCGATGGCGCGTGCTGCTGTGGCCGGTGGCGCAAGCGGTCTTCGTATCGAGGGCGTCGACAACGTGCGCGCAGTATCTGCAGTCATTGATGTCCCCATTATCGGCATCGTCAAACGGGATCTGGCGGAAACGCCTGTACGCATCACGCCGTTCGAAGCGGACGTCCGCGCATTGGCCGACGCCGGCGCGCAGATCATCGCCGTCGATGCAACGAACCGGCCGCGTCCGGTCGCCGTGGCGGCGTTGCTGAGCGCGATCCATCAGGCAGGTTGCATCGCGATGGCGGACTGCGCGACGGAGATCGACGGTTTGACTGCGGCGTCGCTCGGGTTTGAGATGGTTGGGACGACGTTGTCCGGCTATACACAGGAAACCTTGACCTCTTCGGACGAACCGGATTACGCATTGATGTCGGCGTGGAGTCAGCGGGGACTTTGCGTCGTGGCTGAAGGGCGTCTTAAGACGGCGCGCGACGCCGCGCGTGCGCTGAACGCGGGTGCATTTACCGTGACAGTAGGCTCGGCCATTACGCGCATCGAGCACATTACCGAATGGTTCGTGCATGCGATGAGCGCGCCCGCTGGAGAACAGCAGTGATTCTGGCGTTCGATATCGGAGGGACAAAGCTCGCGGCCGCGATGGTCGAAGAGGGGCGGGTGGTGACGCGTCGGCAGGTTGCGATGCCGCAGGATATCGAGAGCTTCAGTTGCGCGATAGATGAACTCGTTGCGGACATGCCGGCGCCCGATCGGATCGCGGTGGCATCAACCGGCTTCATTCGCGACGGCCATATTTACGCGGTCAACCAGAACATCATCAGTTTCTGGAATGGCTTCGCGCTGCACGCGTTTCTGAGTACGCGGTTTGCCTGTCCGATCGTGATGCTTAACGATGCGCAAGCCGCCGCGTGGGCAGAGTATCTTGTCTGCGATGCGGCGATTGGTAACCTGCTGTATCTGACGCTGTCGACCGGCGTAGGCGGAGGCATCGTTGTCAATCGTCATTTGCGAATCGGCTGGACAGGGCTCGCAGGGCATATCGGACACACTACGCTATGCACGTTTCCGGTCGAAGGCAGGATGACCTGCGGCTGCGGACGCAAAGGCTGCCTCGAGACGATAGCGTCCGGAACGGCCATCGCACGGCAGGCGTTGTTCGTATTCGGTGAGCCGCTCGACAGTCGCGAGGTGTTTGCGCGTGCAGCATCCGATGGCCGGGCAGAGCGGATTCTGGTCAACGCGGCACACGCGGTTGCCGAGGCGATTGCCAACTGCGTGATGTTGCTGGACGTGGAATGTGCTGTGATCGGGGGAAGCGTCGGACTTGCGCCAGGCATGATCGAGCGTATCCGCTTGGCGTTGCAGGTTGAATCCGGGCTGACGCAGATTGCTGTGACGAAGGCAGTTCTTGGCGCGGACTCGGGGTTGATTGGCGCCGCCCGGTGGGCAGCCGGCGCTGATCCGTCGAAAGAGCGCCCTTTGGGGGACGCGGCACATTACCCAACGGTTCACTAGAGATCGGTACCCATTCAGTACCGCAGGCGCACCAGGCCTTACGCCTGAACGCAACAAAGGAGACAAAAAATGAAGTTTCAGACAGGCGCCCAGATTGCCACTGCATTCGTGATTGCCGCAAGTACGATGCTGGGTGCTCCCGACGCGGGTGCGAGCACGTTCACGGGTGCGTTCGATACCGGCCCCGCGGGCGCGCCGCAACAATTCAATCCGCTCACCGCAACGGCGGGTTACAGCTGGTTCAATAAGTACTTTGGCACGCTGGTGCTCTATAACGTCGAAATGAACAAGATCGGCGGCGATCTGGCCAGTGACTGGACGATCGCGCCCGACGGCAAGAAAATCACGTTCCATCTGCGCCACGACGTGAAGTGGCACGATGGTCAGAAGTTCACCGCGAAAGACGTCAAGTTCACCCTGGATCTGCTGAAAAATCCTGACTTGCCCAACCAGTTCTGGGCGCGCCTGTCAGACATTCAAAGCGTCGACGCGCCGGACGACAATACGGTTGTGCTGACGCTCAGCAAGCCCAACATTGCTTTGCTTGACGCACTGACCAACGTGATGATCGTTCCCGAGCATTCGCTTGCCAGTATTCCCGTCAGGGATTTGCGCACGGCTGCCTGGTGGAAGACGCAACCGGTCGGCACGGGACCCTACAAGTGGGGCAAGTACGTGCCGGACCAGTACGTCGAGCTCGATGCAAATCCGGCGTTCTACCGCGGCAGGCCGAAGATCGACACGCTCATTAACCGCTATTTCAAGGACGATGGCGCTGCTGTGCTCGCACTTCAATCGGGCGACATCCAGTACAGCTATATGTCACTTGCACAGGTGCGCAATACGAAATCGGACAAGTTCCGGACGATTGCGGGCCCGGCACGTGTGGTCAACTACATCGGCCTGAATTTTAACGATCCGCGCTTCAAGGATGTACGGGTCCGTCAGGCCATGCTGATGGCGATCGACCGCGCGGGATTGATCAAGACTCTATACGCTGGACAGGCCAAGGTCGCGAATTGCGTGCTGACGGATCCACAGTACGTGCCGACGAACCTGAACCCGTACGCCTATAGCCCGGACGCCGCGAAGCAGTTGCTGGCTCAGGCAGGCTGGGACAAGATCAAGGGCGCACCGATTGAACTGCTGACGTACTACACCGATCCGGTATCGAAGAACGCGATGGCGGTGATTCAAGCCATGCTCGGCGCAGCCGGCGTCAACGTGCAACCGCGTTTCGTCGACGCGCCGACCTATGGCGAACTGGTGCGGGCGGGCAAGTTTGCGATGGTGTTTGCTGGCACGACCAACGGTCCGGATCCGGATGTGCTGAGCAGCGTGCTGGAGTCGGCGTATGCGCCGCCGCGTGGCTACAACCTGATGCACGTCAACATGCCGCAACTGGATACCCTGCTTGACCAGGGGCGGGCGGAAACCGACCTGGCGAAGCGTCCCGTCATCTACCAGAACGTTTGCCGCTATACCAACGCTAACCTGCCCTGGCTTCCGATGCTGGAAGCCAACCGGTTTGCCGGCGTGTCAAACCAGGTGCAGGACTTCGTGTGGACGTCGGCCCCTGGCGGCGGACGCTACATGGAGCATGCCGAACGCTGGTCGATCAAATGACGCAAGGACGGTCGCCGTTGTGCGATCGGTCCGTTCGTCGCTCGCGTGAGTGCCAACATGACTAACTATCTGATTAAACGGTTCCTGCTCAACATACCGATCCTGCTTGCGGTGCTTGTGGTCGTTTTTGTGTTTGTCCGTCTCGCTCCGGGCGACCCGGTCGACGCGTTCGCGCCACCCGGACACGATATCTCGGCTGTGCAGAAGGAGGCGCTGCGCCACGAGATGGGACTCGACCGCCCCCCTTACGTCCAGTTTTACTACTGGATGAAAGAGGTGACGAAGGGCAATCTCGGGTACCGCTACAAGGATGGTTCGCCGGTTGCGCGTGAAATCGAACGGCGAGTCCCGGCGACGTTGCTGCTCACCGGAACCGGGATCGGCATCGGGGTCGTGCTGGGCGTTCTGCTAGGGCTTGTCAGTGCGCATATGAAAGGTAGCGTCATCGACCATACCTTGTCGTTGCTCGCGTACGTCGGCGTCAGCGGCCCGGTCTTCCTGCTCGGCATTCTGGCGCTCTACTTCCTGTCGATGACGCTTGGCTGGTTCCCGACCGGTGGCTATGCGACGCCGGGCAACGGAAGCGTCACGGACATCCTGTGGCATCTGATCCTGCCGGCGTCGGTGCTATCGATCCAGTATGTGGCGACCCTGATGCGCTACACACGTGCAAGCCTGCTCGAAGTGATGACGCAGGACTATATCCGCACCGGCCGCGCGAAGGGACTGAGCCGCTCGCAGGTGCTGACGCGGCATGCGTTTCGCAATGCACTGATTCCGATCGTAACGGTCATCGGCGCGAACTTCGCGAACATCATCGGTGGTGCCGTGTTTCTCGAGACGATCTTTTCGTGGCCGGGTATGGGGACGTTGCTACTGGACGGCATCGCATCGCGCGACTATCCGCTGATCATGGGGATCACGCTGTGGATCGCGATTGCGGTGCTGATCGTCAACCTTCTGACGGATGTCGTGTATGCGTTCATTGACCCGCGTATTTCGCTTGGTTGAGCGGCCTCGCGCAATGAGCGCCGAGGACGAAACGAGAGATACCTGCGGCACGACCTGTAGGCCGCGCAGGCTGTGCATGAACATGCCGGGAGCGGCCATGATGGAGAGTTTCGAATGCAACAGAACATTGCCATTGCGCGCGTGGCTTCAACGGGTGAGCGCCGCATGAAGTCGCCCGTTCTGCGCCGCTTCATGCGCAACAGGCTGGCGGTCTTCGGCCTGACGGTGTTCGGTCTCGTGGTGGCGCTGTGTATCGTTGGACCGATCGCAAGCCATTTCGGGCCGAACACGATCGATCTGAACGCAGTGTCGCTGCCGCCCTCGGCCACACACTGGTTCGGCACCGATGAAACCGGGCGGGACATGTTTGCGCGCACGCTCGCGGCAGGCCAGGTGTCACTCACGGTCGGGGTGCTGAGTGCACTTCTGTCGGTCATGATCGGTTTGATGTTCGGCGGAATCGCCGGCTACTTCGGTGGCCGCATCGACACGCTGATCATGCGTCTGGTCGACGTCGTCATGATCTTTCCCACCACCATCGTGTTGCTGACGCTTGCGTCCGTGCTCGGACCGGGAACCGGCAAGACCGTGGTCATCATCGGCGTGCTCACCTCTCCGCTCGCGGTGCGCCTCGTGCGGGCACGCATTCTGACCGTGCGCGAACTCGATTTTGTGTCGGCGGCGCGCCTGATGGGCGCGGGCAACGCGTACATCATCGTGCGCCACTGCCTGCCTAATACGACTGATGTGATCGTCGCGTTTGCGAGCTTGAACTTCGTGTCGGCCATCATGATGGAAGCGGGTCTGAGCTTTCTCGGTCTGGGTGTGCAGATGCCATTCGCGAGCTGGGGCAGCCTGCTGAGCCTGACGACCGACGCGTCGATGATGCAGGCCTATCCGTGGATGTGGCTGCCCGCAGGGATTCTTATCGTTGTGACGGCGCTTGCCGCCAACTTTTTCGGCGACGGACTTCGTGCCGCCTTTGATCCAAAGTCAATCAGGAATTAAACGCAAAATGAATCAGCTCTCCTTGCACGGAATCGTGCCCCCGGTTGTTACGCCGCTTACCGAAGATATGCAGATCGACGCACCGTCGCTGCGTCGCGTCGTGCGCCATCTGATCGATGGGGGCGTGCATGGCCTGTTCATCCTCGGGTCGTCCAGTGAGGTTGTGTTTCTCGATCCGGCGCGCCGCGCGGACGTGATCCGGATCGCGGTCGACGAGGCCGCCGGCCGCGTGCCGGTGATCGCCGGTGTGATCGACACCTCCACCGACCGCTGCGTCGAGCATGCCAGGCAGGCCCACGAACTGGGCGTGGACGGTCTGGTGCTGACCGCGCCGTTCTACGCCCGCACGTCGCAAACGGAAATCGTCGATCATTTCTGCTATGTCCGCGATGCGGTCGATCTGCCGCTGATCGCCTATGACATTCCAGTCTGCGTGAATATCAAACTGGAACGAGACACGCTGCGTGCGTTGTACGAGCGCAAGGCCATCGTCGCCCTCAAGGACAGCAGTGGCGACGACGGCAACATGCGCATGGTGATGCGCGACTTCGCCAGTCATCCCGACTTTGCGGTGCTCACGGGTTCCGAAATCACGGTTGACTATGCGATGCTCGGCGGTGCGCACGGCGCGGTGCCCGGACTCGCGAACGTGGATCCGGCAGGTTATGTGCGCCTGTATGAAGCCGCTAAGAAGGGTGACTGGGTTGCCGCACGTGCCGAGCAGCAACGCCTGATCGAACTCTTCGAGATCGTGTTTCAGGCATACCCGGACGTGAGCCGCAACGCGTCAGGTGTCGGCGCCTTCAAGACCGCGATGCAGATGATGGGCATCATCGCGCATCGTCACATGAATCGTCCCAACGCCGTCCTGTCCGATGTGCACGCTGCCAAGGTGCGTGCGATCGTGGAAAAGAGCGGACTGCTGCAGGCAGGTTGACATGAGCAACGACGCCATCGCTCTCGACGTGAAGCAACTGTCCGCGCGGTTCGCTTCGCCCAATGGCCAGATTCACGCCGTGACGGATGTCACATTGCAGGTGCGGCGCGGGGAGACATTGGCGCTCGTCGGCGAATCCGGTAGTGGCAAGTCGGTCACGTCGCTCTCGCTGATGCGCCTGCTCGACAGTCGTGCGCAGCTGTCGGGTCAGGCGTGGGTGCATGCTGACAGCATGCCTGCGGTCGATCTGCTTGCGCTCAGCGAGAAGCAGATGCTGCAGATGCGCGGCAACCGGATATCGATGGTTTTCCAGGAGCCGATGACGTCGCTTAATCCGGTTCAGCGTATCGGCCGGCAAGTGGAGGAGGCGCTGACGATTCATGGCGCGGGCAAGCGCGGCGATACGCGGGCACGCGCAATTGAATTGCTGGGCAAGGTAGGCATTTCAGATCCGGCCTCGCGTGCGCGGCAGTATCCGCATCAGCTCTCAGGTGGCATGCGCCAGCGCGTGATGATCGCAATTGCGCTGGCCTGTGAGCCTACGGTGCTACTCGCGGATGAGCCCACTACGGCGCTCGACGTCACGATCCAGGCGCAGATCCTGCACCTGCTGCGCAAGCTGCAGCGTGAGGAGGGCATGGCGGTCGTGTTCATCACGCATGACATGGGCGTGGTCGCGCAGATTGCGGACCGTGTCGCGGTGATGTACGGCGGCCAGATCGTCGAGACGGCGCCGACCGCCGAACTGTTTGCCGCTCCGAAGCATCCCTACACCAGGGCGCTGCTGGACTCGATCCCGCGCCCGTCGGACGGGGGTGTACTGCGCGGCATTCCCGGGCAGATCGAAGCGATTGTCGGCGCGCCGAAGGGATGCCGCTTCGCCAACCGATGCCCACGGGCCGAAGCGCGTTGCAGTGTTGAGGTGCCGGTGGAGTCGCACGTCAGCGCTATCCATAGCGTGCGCTGTCATTTCTGGCAAAGGGATGGTGAAGGGCTGAAAAAGGATGAACGATATGAAGACAGATGATAAGGGCGCGGGACAGCCCATTCTCTCGTTCGACCGTGTTTGCCGCGAGTTTCCCGTCAAACAGGCGTTCCTGCAGCCGCAGAAAGTTCTGCATGCGTTGACCGATGTGTCGTTCGACGTTCGGCCCGGAGAGATCATCGGTATTGTAGGCGAATCGGGCAGCGGCAAGTCGACGCTGGGACGGATCGCGCTCGGCATGATGCCGCCCACGAGCGGCTCGGTGCGCTACCGGGGGCAAAATCTCGCGGAACTGCGCGGCAGGAATCTGCGCCAGGTTCGCCGGGATCTGCAGATGGTTTTTCAGGATCCGAATGCGAGCCTCAATGGCCGCATGTCGATCGAGCAGAGTCTGCTTGAACCGTTGATGCTGCACAAGCTTGGCTCGCGCGTCGAGCAGCGCGCCACCGTTGCGAAACTGCTGGACGTGGTCGGTCTGCCGGGCTCGGTGTTGCAACGTTATCCGCACGAACTGTCGGGTGGGCAGAAGCAGCGCGTCGTCATCGCTCGCGCGTTGACGCTTGAACCAAAAGTGCTGGTCGCCGACGAAGCCGTCGCGGCACTCGATGTGTCGGTCAAGGCCCAGATCGTCAATCTGCTGCTCGATCTGCGCAAATCGCTGGATCTCGCGATCCTGTTCGTGTCGCACGATCTGCCGATCGTGCAGGGTCTGTGCGACCGTGTGCTGGTGCTGTATCTGGGACGCGTGATGGAGCTGTCGAGCCGGGCGGCCATACAGGATGGCGGTTTGCATCCGTACACGCAGGCGTTGACACGCAGCTCGCCGGTGCCCGATCCGGCACGCAGACTCGCCGCGGAAGATCTGCTCAAGGGCGAGGTGCCGAGTCCGTTGAACCCGCCGTCGGGGTGCGTGTTCCATACGCGCTGTCCGCGTGCGATGCCGCAATGTTCAAGCGCGGTGCCACCGCTCGTGAAGATGCCGGGTCATCACGATGTTGCGTGCCTGCTCTATGGCAAAGAAGAGGCGGCGACAGTTGCCGCGCCGCTGACGCCGGCATAGCCCTGATCGCCACACGTCCCTTCGAAAGGTCACAGTCAATCCATGTCCTCCAGGCATCTTCTTGACCCCGCCTATCAGTTGCTGGCCGACACCACGCTGCCGCCGCTGACGCACGACACGTTACATAGCCGGCGCGTGCTGGCTGTGCAACTGGCGGCGCAGCGATCGCAGACGGCCTCGCGCGAACTGGATGCCGTGCGGGTCGCCGAGCGATTCGTGCGTGGACCGGCTGGCGCGCCGTACGTTCGCGTGCTGGTGTACACACCGGATGTCGACGCGATATTGCCACCCGTGCTGGTTCATATGCATGGCGGTGGCCTGGTCATGGGAACACCGGAAGCCGCGGACCTGCGCAACCGGCGTCTTGCTGTGGACGTCGGCTGTGTCGTTGTGTCGGTCGACTATCGGTTGGCACCGGAAACACGGTTCTGCGGTGCGGTGGAGGATTGCTACGCGGCGTTGAAGTGGGTCCATGGGAACGCCGACGCGATCGGGGTGGACCGTGCAAAGATCGCGGTCGGCGGAGAGAGTGCGGGCGGAGGCCTCGCGGCTGCGCTTGCGTTGCTCGCCCGGGATCGTAACGAGATTCCGGTGCAGTTCCAGTTGCTGACTTATCCCATGCTCGACGACCGGACGGGTTCGACCGTCGATGCGCATCCGTACGCAGGCGAATTCGTCTGGTCCAGTGCTTCGAACCGCGTCGGATGGTCTGCCGCGCTTGGTGACGAGCTAGGCATAAACAGGATGTCCACGTACTTGCCGCCCGCGCGGGCCGAAAGCCTTGCTGGTCTGCCTGCTGCATTTATTGCGGTCGGCACCCTCGATCTGTTTGTCGAAGAAAATCTGGCCTACGCGAACCGCCTCATTGCCGCAGGCGTGCCGACCGAACTGCATGTCTACCCAGGCGCGCCGCATGGGTTCGATGCCGTCGGCGGAGCGGATGCGGCGAAACACTGCCGGCAGGCATCGACGGCGGCCTTGTGCCGCGCGTTGGGCCGCTAGACGCGGTGAGTGTCCCTGCGCGGCAAAAAACCGTCCAATCTGGAGTTCCAATGGACATCCCATGGCAGAGCATCAAGCCCGACGCCGCCAGCGTGACGCCGCTGTACATCCAGATGGCCCGCAAGC
The DNA here is from genome assembly GCF_009455635.1 of Paraburkholderia agricolaris. Classification (NCBI taxonomy): domain Bacteria; kingdom Pseudomonadati; phylum Pseudomonadota; class Betaproteobacteria; order Burkholderiales; family Burkholderiaceae; genus Paraburkholderia; species Paraburkholderia agricolaris. Next base: position 3,911,474 of record NZ_QPER01000001.1, on the reverse strand, counting down.
TGGCGACCGCGATTCTTGGCGGGACGTGGTCGATCGGTGAGGCACTGCCGTCCGAGCGGATGCTGGCGGATGCACTGGGTGTGTCGCGGATCACGTCGCGCAAGGCGATGGCGCTGCTGGCCGAGCAGGGGTTGATCAGGCGGGCTCGGGGTGCGGGGACGTTTATTGCACCGCGCATCGGCGATCCACTGTCCAACCCGCTCACGCTGACGGCAATGAAGCCCCGGCATGGCGGCACCTGTGGCGCGCACTGGCTGTCCCGTGCGATGCGCGCAGCCCATGGTGACGAGATGGTTCAGTTGGGGCTTTCACCTGACGCCCGGGTCGCCCATATACAGCGATTGCAGGTTGCCGACGGCATCGTGATGGCGCTTGAGAGTTCGACGTTCCCCGCCACCGTTGTGCCCGATCCGCATGCCATCGGCGACTCGCCGTACGCGTTTCTCCTGCAGCGCGGTACGCCTGTCGTGCGGGCGCTGCAGCGGTTCTGTGCGGTCAATGCATCACCTCAGATTGCCATGCAGATGGATCTTGCCCCAGGCACGGCGCTCCTGAGGAGTGTGCGAATTGGCTACACGGCAGAACAACGTGCGATCGAGTTGACCCATATGTATTGCCGGAGCGACTTCTACGACCTGGTGGCTGAAGTGTGCCATCAGCCTGTAACGAACGAGATATGACATGCTGAGCGGAAACATTCTGACGACCGACGGCTGGATCCACGGTCGTCTGCATATACACGAGGGGCGCATCGTGGCGCTGGAGGGCGATCACGCCGATCCGGCGAGCAACGATGACCCGTACATTCTGCCGGGCTTCCTGGACCTTCACGTACACGGCGGCGGCGGCGCCGACGTGATGGAGGGCGCCGCGGCCGTGGCCACCATGACGCGCTTGCATGCGCGTCATGGCACCACCGGTCTGCTGGCTACGACGATGACGGCGCCTCACGAGAAGCTGGTTCACGTGCTCGGCGAACTCGGGGCAATTGCCCACACACGTGCTCCTGGCGGCGCACGCGTGCTGGGCATTCACCTGGAGGGCCCCTACATCAATCCGAACCGGCTTGGCGCGCAGCCTGATGCGGCCGTCGTTGCGGTGCTTGATGAGGTGCTCGCCTACATGAAACTCGCACCAGTGCGCATCGTGACGCTCGCGCCAGAGATTGCAGGGCACATGGAGATCATCAGCCAGCTTGCGGCACGCGGCGTACGGGTGCAGCTCGGCCACACGGTCGGCTCTTACGACGACGGAGTGAAGGCACTCAAGCATGGCGCAAGCGGGTTCACCCACCTGTTCAATGCGATGTCACCCTTGCATCATCGGGAACCCGGCATGGTCGGCGCGGCATTGGCACATGCCGACTATGCGGAGATTATTCCCGATCTGCTGCACGTGCATCCCGGCGCGATTCACGCGGCTGCACGGGCCATTCCGGGCCTCTATGCTGTCACCGACAGTACCGCTGCCACTGGCATGCCCGATGGCGAATACCGGCTTGGAAGCCAGTACGTGACAAAGTGTCTGGGCGGCGTACGGCTTGCAGATGGCACGCTTGCAGGCAGCACGCTGACGATGGACCAGGCGCTGCGCAACCTGGTACTGGTCGGATTGCCACTCGCCGAGGTATCCAACCACTTATCGCGCCACGCGGCCGAGTACCTCGGCCTGGCTGATCGAGGTCGCATTGAGCGTGGTGCGTGGGCCGATCTGGTCGTGTTCGATCGCGCACTGGCGCTTACTGCAACTTATATCGAAGGAGAGTCGATTGTCGAAAATGCTCAATGAAGCGCTGGCTTCGCCGGCTGTCGTCGCCGCGCAGCTGGCGAACACGTCGCCTGTCGCGGCACTGGCGGACATGCTTGCCGCACGCGCTGGCAATGTGGCGCTGACCGTGGCGCGTGGCAGTTCCGATCATGCGGCGAGCTACTTCGCATCGCTGGCGATGAGCAGGCTCGGCGTGCCGGTTGCTTCGCTGCCGATGTCGGTCGCAACCTTGCAGCACGCGCCGCTGCGAGTGCAGGGGCAGCTTGCCATGGCCTTCTCGCAGTCAGGTCGTAGTCCGGACCTGGTGGGTACGATGGAGGTGCTGCGCAAGGCCGGGGCGTTGACGGTGTCTGCCGTGAATGCGCCGGACTCGCCATTGGCGGATGTCTGTGAATGGAATCTGCAACTGCTTGCCGGTCCCGAGTTGAGTGTGGCCGCCACGAAGAGCTATATCGCAATGCTCGCGGTTTCCGTGCAACTGGTTGCGTTCTGGCAACGCGACGGCGCGTTGATCGAAGCGCTGGCAAGCTTACCCGAAGCTCTGAAGACAGCTTGCGAACTCGACTGGTCAGCGGCAATTCCAGAATTGCGCGCGGCCGAGCGGATGATCGTCATTGGTCGTGGCCCAGGTCTCGCGATCGCGCAGGAAGCGGCGCTGAAACTCAAGGAAACCTCAGGCATCCAGGCCGAAGCGTTCTCTAGTGCTGAAGTGAGGCACGGGCCAATGGAGCTGATCGACCGCGACTATCCCCTGCTTGTGTTCGCACCGCGTGGACCTGAGCAGGCAAGCCTCTTGCAGCTTGCACGCGACATGCGCACGCGCGGTGCGCGTGTGTTGCTCGCCGCTCCGCAGGATATCGCCGACGCCACGCTGCCGCTCGCGGCAACGGCACACGAGAGCCTCGACCCGATTGCCGCGATCCTGTCGTTCTATGTGATGGCCGCGGGGCTTGCCGCCGCGCGCGGCCGCAATCCGGATACGCCGAGTCATCTGAATAAGGTCACAGAAACCCACTAGCCATTGCTTTGGCAGACCGCGCCGATGAGATGAGTGCGGGTCGCACGGCATCCGGACGAGGTAGATGCTGTTGATGCACCTCTGATTGCGCGTGTTCAAAGGCGATCAGATGAACGTTGTCGTGGTTGGAACCCTGGTATCGGCAGGCAGTGACACGCGTGTGCGATATCGGGCGCAGTCTGTAGCGCAATTGATCAATCCGCAGGAAAAACAGGGGAAGACAATGAGGATGAAAGCAGTCTTACAGACGGTTGGCGGCTCGATTGCACTGGTTGTTGCGTTGAACGTGTGCGCACAACCGGGCACCGCCAGTGTGCCCGCATCGAGCGCTGTGGCTTCGTCGAACGCGAAGGCGGTCAAGGCGGCCAACAAAAAGCTCCGGCGCGACGTACTGCGCGCGCTAGCGAAAACGCCCGGTTTGAGTAACGAGCGCATCTCCGTGCGGGTTTCAGGCAGCGCAGTGGCATTGAGCGGTTCGGTCCCTGCGGCCGATCAGATACAGAAGGCGGGTGATGTTGTTCAACAGGTACCCGGTGTAACCGCGGTCAACAACAAGCTCACCGCGCGGGCCTATAACTAACCCCGCGAGGCGGGGTACTCGGACCAGCCTCTGCTGTGCCTCGCCACACGATTACGGCGGAAGGTCACCCAGCCGCCGTACAGCAGGGATCTACGACATCAAGCAGGGGAAATCATGAGAACGACAGACTTGCTCAGGACGTTGTGTGGAGGAGTCGCCATTGTGGTAGCTTGCAATGCCGCCGCGCAGCCGAATGCCTCCAGCGCAGGCGTATCTGTACCAGTGACTGCATCGAGCGCCAAGACGATCAAGGCATACAACAGGAAGCTCAGGCGCGATGTGCTGCAGGCGCTTGCCAAATCCCATCAACTCGACTCCCAGCAGACGATCTCCGTGCGAGTGTCCGGCGGTGCCGTCACGCTGACCGGCTGGGTCTCATCAGCGGACCAGGTCGATAAGGCCGGTGCGATCGCGCAGTCGGTTCCCGGCGTTAAATCTGTCAACAACAAGATCGGCGTATCCATCCCTCGCTGATTGCTGTGTCGGGCGGGCGCGGCTGTTCGCCGCGCGCCCGCGTTGCCGTATCAGTTTTCTTCTTCGAACCAGCAGGTCCCCGCGCGAGCCAGCATTGCGCTCGATGCGGCGGGTCCCCACGAGCCCGCCACGTAGGGTCTGGGTGGTTTGTTCCGGATGGACCATTCGTTAAGAATCGGCTCGACCCATCGCCACGCGGCTTCCTGTTCGTCGCGGCGAACGAACAGCGCAAGACGGCCGTGAATCACATCAATCAGCAGGCGTTGATATGCGTCCATGCGATCGGGAGCGAAGAACCGGTCGAAATCGATGTTCAGGTGAACGGGTTGCAGTGTCATCCCCTCGCCAGGACGCTTGGCCAGACAGTAAAGCCGGATTTCCTCATTGGGCTGCAACCGGATGACGAGCCGGTTGGAACCTGAACGAACCGATTCAGACCCGAGCGCCGAATGCGGAACCGCCTGGAAAGTGATGACGATTTCGGCGACGCGGTCGGCAAGCCGTTTGCCGGTTCTGAGGAAGAACGGTACGCCCGCCCAGCGCCAGTTCTCCACCTCGACCTGCAACGCAACGAACGTCTCAGTCATGCTTGCTCGAGGTATGCCGGCCTCTTCGGCGTAGGCCGGTACTGGCGAACTGCGGATCACGCCGCGGTTGTACTGACCACGTACGGCGATACTATCCACATCGTTGACCGGCACGGGCTTGAGAGCCCGGAGCACCCGCAGCTTTTCGTCGCGCACGGCATCTGCATCCATCGAGTGCGGAGGCTCCATGGCGATGATCGAAAGCAGTTGCAGCAGATGATTCTGGACCATGTCGCGCAGTGCACCGATGCTGTCGTAAAACTCCCCACGGCCCTCAACGCCAAGCTCCTCGGCGATCGTAATCTGGACGCTTTCTACCCACTCACGTCGCCATAGCGGCTCGAACAGCGTGTTGCCGAAGCGCAGCGCAAGCAGATTCTGCACGGACTCTTTACCGAGGTAGTGATCGATCCGGTAGATCTGGTTCTCGGCAAATATTTCGCTGACCTGGTCATTGATTTCGTGCGACGAACGTGAATCGTAACCGAGCGGTTTTTCGAGGACGATCCGGGCTTTCCTGTTCAGACCGACTGCGGCAAGCGCCCGGCAGATTGGCACAAACAAGGCGGGCCCGGTCGCTAGATAGAAGATGGTCTGGCCGCTCTGCTCCCCCAGCGCGTCGCGCAACGCCGGAAAATCCTTCGCCTGCGAGAAATCGAGCCGGACATACTCGACGCGTTCTACAAACCTTTTCCATGCGGCCGCTTCGAAGCGTTCGTGCGCAACGTGATTGCGAACGCAGTCGTTGAGCCAGTCGATCAACTGCGTGCGGACGTCGAACTTGCGGGCGACAATGAGAATGCGCAATTCCGACGGCAGCCTGTTGCACATTTCGGCTTCGTAGAGCGCAGGCAGGATTTTGCGCATCGCCAGATCACCCGTGCCCCCGAACAGGACAAACGAAGTGGCGTCGAGGTGAGGTGGGTTTTTCATAATTCTGAGTCAGCGGTGAAAGACTGCAAACGAGTGACAAAAAAAGCCGTGCCGGTCAGACTGGACCGGCACGGCAGCCGCGGGTACGGCATGAAGAAACTGGATCAGACAGAGCGGGACAAAGTCGCGTCACCGTATCGCTTCACGGACTTCATGCAAGGCGAAAGTCTCGCCCGGGGTCTCAGAACGAATGATTGATACCGAGGTAAGCGCCGGTCTGTGAATGGCCCGGTAACGGGTTGTCCAGATTGCTGTTGTTCAGGCCCGGATTGTTCGGTTCGAGCGAAAAAGTCGAATTTCCGCTGTTGCGCACATAGGCGGCCGTGGCATACAGGAATGTCCGCTTCGACAGGTTGTAGGTCGAGCCGATCTCATACATCGTGGCGTGGCCGTGAGCATCGTGCGTTGCGTCGCCGTTGCCATTGCCGACATCGACGTGATAGGCGCCGATCGTCAACAGAAGATAAGGTGTGGCCTGATAATTGGTGCCGAGCCAGTAGTGATTCGCCGTGCTAGCCAATCCCGGTGTGGTGTCTGGTGCGATCATGCGCGTCGCTGCGCCCTGAATGGTGAACGGCCCGAGCCTGACGTTTCCACCGACGATGAACTCACGCGAAGCGGTAAACACGTTGCTGAAGTGCCCGTTGGCATCGCGCAGTTCATCATAGATGGCGCGAATATCGAAAAGACCGGTGCGATATGTCAGTTGAACTCCGTCGGAGCGGCCGAACGGCCCGAAGTTGGTCGCGTTCCAACTGCCTGCCTGTCCGCCGAACGAATATTGTCCAGCAAAGTCGAAGCCGTGATACGACGGACTCAGATATGAAACGTTATTGTTGGTCTGTTGCCAGTTACGTCCGCGTACCAGAGAGGGGGAGCCGAACAGTTCCTGAACGAACGGGTCGATCGCCGCGACACCATTGCTGATGAACAGGTCTCGACCGAATTTGAGCGTACCGTAGTTATCCTTGGTCAGACCCACATATGCTTTCCGGTCCTGAGCGCCGGCTGTACCGGTTACGGCCTTTAGCGAATCCGACAGAAAGAAGATCGTCTTCAGACCGTCACCGAGATCTTCGGTGCCGCTGAAGTTCAACATGCCGGTACCCCAGTCGCCGCTTTGCATGCCGAACCGCGACGTGGTCTTTCCGGGGGCACTCTGAACATTGTTCAGATAGGCAAAACCGGCGTCGATGCGTCCGGATAAGGTGACGCTCGATTGCGCACTGGCCGTTGTCGAGAACGCATAGAGTGCGGCCGCAGCGCATGCAATCCATCCCGCCTTCTTCATCATCTGATCTCCTAAACAAATCATGGCTAATAGTTTTGAGTCTTTCTACTTTGGGATGGTTGAGCCATGGTTTGGTGTTCGTTCGAAATCAGCTGCAGATCTTTTTCAAAACGATACACCGCTGTCACGCCATACTCGAAACCCGTGCTAGAATCAGATATCTGATATCTGAGGTCAAATCGTAGCACCGCAAAATTCGACGATGCAAGTGCTTTTTGCGGTTTTGCGGCCCAGGGAAAACGACAGGAGTCGACTGCGCGGTTGCGGCACGTCTCGGAACACGGGGATGGACCGAACAGGCGATTGAGCCGCTTGAGTGGAGAGCAACAATGACGGCACGCATACCGGCCTACCGGCAGGCCCAGGTCGAGATCAAGAAGTACATCGAGCAGCATCGGTTGCGCTTTGGCGATGCGCTCCCCCCGGAGGGGCAGCTCGCGCAGGAACTGGGAATGAGTCGCCCGTCTTTGCGTGAGGCGATGAAGAGTCTCGAATCGCTTGGTGTGGTCGAATCACGGCATGGCGAAGGCATCTACGTGAAGGCGTTTTCATTCGATTCGATCATCGACAACCTTCCCTATGCTTTTATCGCGGACGGCCATAGTCTGCGAGACCTGCTGGAAGTTCGCGCGGCAATCGAGCTGGGCGCGGTACCGGTTATCCTCGAACGCATCACAGCGGACGACACCCGCGCGTTGCGCGAGCTGGCCGCCAGGATGCTCGAAAAAGCGCAGGCTCATCAGCTATACGAACAGGAGGACCGCGAATTTCACGCAACGATGTACCGGCGTCTTCAGAATCCGTTCCTGAGCACACTGACCGATCTGTTCTGGCAGGTGTTTCACCGCCTCAATTCCTCGACAGGACAGCCGGAGCACTGGCTTGTCGAGGCGACGGCAGTTGACCACATGGAGATCGTCAAAATGATCGAGGCTCGCAACCTCGAGGGACTCGCGAAGGCGTACAGAAAGCACTTCAATACGATCTTTGCGCGGATGGATACGTCGTCGCTGGCGGCGTGAGGGGCGCCAGCGACCAGCCCTGTTGCCCTCGGATTCCTCCCCGTCACGTTTCGTATGAACGCGCGCAGACGAAGATGCTCCTGCAGAGGTCATTGGTGAACCGGTTGGCGGATGGGAGATGTGGGCGTTCGTACATTGCCGCGTATTGGTTTGACGGAGCGCGGGTCCTCATGGCGCGTGTGTGGTCGCAGAAAAATTTGACGGACTGCGTTCGGGGTCGTCTTCGGAAACGACCCCTTGTACCTGATTGCCATCACCGAAGATAAACCGCCTTACGACGTACCAGAACAGGACAACAGCTTTGGGTCCGTCTTCCGATTGAACACGACGCTCGCGGTCAGATTGGCCATCACGAGAGTGCCCGGGTCAGTCGGGTGAATCCCGTCGTTGCTCCCGCAGCCCGCTGCCAACACTGATGGATTGGACGGATCGCGGGTCGCCAGATCGAAATCGACGACACCATCAAACTCATTCGATGTTCTGATCCATGCGTTTACCGCCTGACGCGCACTGTCCGCCTGGGTGTTGTTGTACCAGCTGCCCACGGGCATGATGGTCCCTCCATAGATCCTGATGCTGTGCTGATGCGCCTGGCTAATAAGGTTCCTGTATCCGGCGATAAGCTGGGCAGTGTTGTCTGCCACGGCATTCGGATCGGTCGTCCAGTTCGAAAAACCTTTGTGAAGATCATTGGTTCCCTCCAGTACGACCACATCCGTTACACCGGGACGATCCAGTACATCGCGCTTGAATCGCGAAATGCCTGCCTGTCCGTTCGTGGGAGTGGCCGGTTGATCGACCAGGAGTTCATTGCCGCTGATCCCTGCGTTTCCAACTGCGAGCCCGGACGCTGCGTCTGACGAATTCATGATGGCACCAAGCTGGCTCGGGTAATCCTTATTGGGTGCGGAAACGTGGGCGTGGTCGGTGATCGAGTCACCAAATGCGACCATTGTCCGGATAGTCGCTGCGGGCGTAATGTCCACACCGGTCAGAATGTATTTTGAAGGTACCTGCGTGTACTGGGCCGGGTTGAGGGCCGTGTTTGCGGTGACGTCTCCGCCTGCAACCAGATAGGAGATTTCCGGTACCGCCGTAGTTGGGTTGCCACCTTCGTAAGCATGGATGTCCTCGAGGTTGGGGGAGTAGGGAAAATACATGCTTACCAGCAGATCGGCTTCGGATGTGAGACTCATTGCAACCGGATCGCTTTCAATAACCGCGCCAGCTGGAATCTGCACACTGCGACTTCCGCCATTGAATGTGACGACGTGAAGTGTTCCAGGCTGTATGGCGGACCCTTCCGACGACGTGTCGTCGCGTAGCGCGACGTTCGCGGAACCGATATCAAGTGGCTTCGACGAATAAACGTTCGATAGCCTGATCCTGACACTGTTTCCAGCCGCGCTGGTCCGTGCGTACTGGCGGAGTGTGACGGGCTGGGTGAAGAGGCCGGTGATGCCATTGTCGGTCATGACCTGCTCCCAGGTCTGCGCCACCTGGGGAACGGATAGATCTGAACCTCCGCCGCACGCCGTGATTGAAAGAGCAATGGGAACGGCAACGGTCAGTGGACGCAGTGCTGAAAATAGTCGTGACATGAGATTCTCTTGTCGCTTTCTTTGAGAAGTAGAGGTAAAGGTGATTCGTGACGGGGCAGCGTACGGATCGGTCACGAGACCCAGATGCGCCGGGATGCCCCGGACAGTTCCAATCTGCCTGGCAGTCGTGCGATTCTGAAGATCGTTCGCACGACTGCGCTCGCGCGTTAAGGCGTACCAAGCAGGGTGGAGAACGGTACCTTCATGAATTTGATCGAAGACTGCTCATAGAGGATGCCGATGTTATTGGCATCGATCACGGCAATGTCGCTATACCCCGCCGAGAGACCCGTGATGCGCAGGGACTTCGCCCAGGTCTGGCCGTTGTCGCTGCTGGCGCGCAGGGTCAGGTCAGCACGGGTGGTGGTGTTAGCGAGATTCGAGAAGAACAGGTATGGCTGGCCGTTGACCGTGGAGGCAAGCAGGCTTCCCTCAGCGACCGGGTCGATCAGTGTCTTGTCAATGTACGGCGTACCGAACACATTGCCATTGACGTCGCTCGTGATCGATACGACGCGGGCTTTGGAGGCGCCGGACTGATCCCGGCTGTTCATCATGACGCGGCCATCGCTCAGTTGTGCCGCGGTGGATTCGTTCGAACCCGGATAGGCGATGTCGGGGACGATATTGAACGTTTGTCCGTGGTCGTCGGAGTAGAAGGCATACGCTACGTAGTCGGTATAGTTGCTTTGCGGAGCGCCGGCGCTATGGTTGCCGGCAATAAAAATCCGACCGGAGGAAGTCTGGAGGCCGTGACCTGGGCCCATCGCCAGTGTGCGCCAGTCGGCAGGATTGTTGTAGGGCGCCGCCGAAAGCTTCGCCGTCTGGGCCGTGATATTGACCGGGGCATCCCAGGTCACGCCGCCATCCTCGGAGGTGGTGTACCACTGTTCGCGCAGTCCGTTACCAGCACGGACGCTGGCTTCCGAAGCGTTGCCCGTGTTGTAGAACAGAAATATTCGTCCGTTCGGGTAGTTCGGGTCCGTCGTGTCCTCGACAGGTACCGCGTTGTCAGCCTGGAGCGTGCCGTAACTGGCTGCGACCTGTTGGGTTGACCAGGTGGTCCCATGATCGGTACTGCGACGCACCATGATCTTTACATTGCCAAAATCCGCGCAACTGGTGATTCGCGCTTCGGCAAAGGCCAGCATGGTGCCGTCGTGTAACGTGAGCAGGGCAGGGATGCGGTAGCACGCAGTGCTGGCGTCTGATGCGGGGTAGAGACTGACAGCCGGAATACCCGCGTGCGATACGGTACTTGCCGCAAGGAGGCAGATGCTGGCTACAAGTTTGCTGAGTGAGATTTTCATTGAAAACCCTTCCGTCGGTTGGTGCAACGAGAGATCCGGCGCTCCTCGGGATTGAGGAGTCCGTGGCTACTGCGCGGTGATCGAGGGACGTAGCGACTACGAATTGGGCGAGGGCGAACTCTGAGCGGGCGGCGCGCTGGCTGTTCCTGTGTCGCCGCCGCACGCACTCAACAGAGACGTCATCGCAATGAGTGCAAGCGGTGCAAGAAACCACCTTGCGACCCGGTACGCAATCGACGGGTTTGCCATATTTCCTCCTGTTTGGGTGTAAGGACGGGTTGCGTGCCTGCATTAACCCGTACCAAACGCGAATGTCTCTATTTAATTAGGTATACTTATAATAATGTTGCGTCTGCTAGATGAGCATACGAGGCACTTCCGGAGCCGGCGCAACACGGCGAATCTGTCAAGCTTGCTGGAAAACGATCGCATCACCCGTGCTTTCCCAGCCGGGTTAGCGAGCGACGGAGTCCATTTTTTACTGTGTTAGAATCAGATATCTGATGTCTTATCCTAGCATTCCAAAAGTCTACGTTGCAAGCGCTTCGTTGCGGCCCTGTCGCAAAGCTTGTCGCGCTCAGGCCAACATCATGGGAAGGTGGAGATGAAAATGACCGCTCGTGTCCCTGCCTACCGGCAGGCCCAGATAGAAATCAAGAAATACATCGAAGACCATCAGTTGCGATTTGGCGACCCTCTGCCACCTGAAGGTGTGTTGGCCCAGGATCTGGGCATTAGCCGGCCGTCATTGCGGGAAGCTGTGAAGAGCCTGGAGTCGCTTGGCATTGTGGAGTCTCGTCACGGTGAAGGTATCTACGTAAAGGCGTTCTCCTTCGATTCGATTATCGAGAACCTCCCTTATGCATTCGTCGCCAGCGGCCGCAGCGTTAGAGATCTGCTGCAGGTTAGGGCAGCGATCGAACTTGGCTCCGTTCCAGCGGTTCTGCGGCAAATTCCGTCTGCCGATGTTCAGGAGCTACGAGAGCTCGCGAGCAGGATGGTGAAGAAGGCGAAAATCGGAGAGCTTTTCGAAGAAGAGGACCGGCAGTTTCACGCTACGATGTACCGTTGCCTTGGCAATGCGTTTCTGGGCACGCTGACCGATCTTTTCTGGCGTGTATTCAATCGCATGAATCACAGCGAACTGCCGCCCACGCGCAAGGCGATGGAGGCGTCTGCGCGTGACCATGCTGATATCGTAAAGATGATTGAGGCCAGGGACCTGAACGGATTGATGAGTGCGTACGAAAGGCACTTCAACACGATATTTTCCCGGATGGACGCGTCTCCGATGATCAGGGAAGCGTCCTGAGGTAACGGTGTCCCCCCGCTGGCCTTGCGCCACACGTTGTACCCACACACGCTCATAGAACGCCTGGACAGTGCCCATCGCCCCGTCCGGGTGCTTTTCCTCCTGCTGTCCCCCCGGCGGCATTGCTCGCCAAAACCCTTCTCGCGATTCGCGCTCCAGACACAGAGCTCAAAGGGGGGGGCATTGCAAACCGGTCAGCGCACGTCCAGGGCAAATACCAATCTTCCACAAATCTTGATGTGTTAGGATTTCGCCGCTCACATTTGATATCAGATATCTGGCATACTAAAATGCAAGGTCAGTGCCTGAGTGAACTTTCGCATGACTGCCTGAAGGCGCCCTTGCTGGACATGTGAGGCTGGTGCTCGTTTCGATGACAGGGAGCCCCGCGCGACATTGGCGTCATAGTGGGAGATCGAACGTCGAAACATTGTCTGTTTTGAGGTAACTGATTCATGTGAAATAGCAGTCAATAATTAAATAAGTACTGCGAAATAGATGATATGAAAATGGTACGGAAATACCCAGGTTAACGAGATCTCCTCTACCCAGGCAACGAAAAAATCATATACATGAAAACCCGGAAAGCACTGAAATTATCAATCGCCGTGTGTCTCGGCTCGACCGCTTCATTCTCAATTGCACAATCGTCGTTGACGATGTACGGGCGGGCCGACGCCAGTATCGGCAGGGAAATCGATAGCAACGGTCAGTTTCGTGAGGGGCAGGGAGAGGGGAGTCTGCTGGGTTTCAAAGGTAAGGAAGATCTCGGCGGTGGATATTCCGTTTTCTTTGACCTGCAGTCCAGCATCACGCTGCAGAATGGAGTGCAAACCGGAGGCACAGGGGTTAACGGCCCGGCGGGGTTCTTCGATTCAAAATCCATTATCGGGGTGCAAAATGAATACGGATCAATCGACGCAGGACGCAAGCTCACACCTGCGTGGGTAGTGTTCCTGATGGGAGACCCATGGGGAACCTACTCGTACGTTTCTCGTAACAATGCCGGACTGCATGCCAATCATCTTTTTAGCTCAGCGCGCAACCAGAATGCAGGCAGCGTGAATCTCAACTACGACGGATTCTTTGCAAGTGTTCAGGTCGCCCAGAGCGATCCCAAGGTGGTCTGGGCGACACCACCTGTTATCCAGACGGCGCTTGTCAAAAACATCACCGTGACGGGTTCGCTCCCGGTGAGTGCGGCGGCGGGCTACAGCAAGGGACCTGTCTACTTCGGCGTGGGCTACGAGGCAACCGCCTACAGCACGAAGGCACTAGGTGCCACCGCAATTTACGACTGGGGAATTGTCAAAGCGTCGTTTGGCGTACAGGCTGGTGGATACACGGCGCCTGGCACCGACAAAATGCAGGTCAAAGCAATCAATATGCTGGCTGGACTCTACGTGCCGATGGGCACCGGAACCTGGCTATTTTCCTATGACGTACTGAACACGAAAACGCTCAATGCCGCGGGAGGATACGACTCGTATACCACCTACCCCTGGATTTCACGCAAGTTGGGAGCGGGTTACCAGTATTACCTGTCGAAGGCGACCTTTCTCTATGCGGATCTTGTCTACGACAGACGGGCGCCGAGTGGCAGAGCAGGATGGGACGTGGGCATGAGTCATCATTTCTGAAATCCTGAATACGCGGGAAACATGGAGACAACATGGTTAATTTCTTATACCGATTTTTAAGGGTTAGCATTTTTATGACTATTCTCAGTAGCGCGACCACCTACGCGGTAACAACCTATCCGGCGTTTCCCGTTCCGCTCAAGAACGGAGCAGGCGTCAAGGTCGGGCAGGTCATTTACGCGGGGCTCGGGTCGGCAGGGAAGGATTGGTTCTCAATCGATCTCTCTGCGCCTGAGCCGAGGTGGCAACGTCTTGCGGACTTCCCAGCTGAGCCCCGCGACCAGAGCGTCGCCGCGGCTGTCGACGGAAAGATCTATATCTTCGGTGGTGCGGGGGAGATCAAGCGGTCCGACAACACCGTGGACACGATAATGTTCTCGGATGTTTACTGCTTCGACCCGGTGGCCAACAACTGGCGAAAACTGGAGACACGCAGCCCACTCGGTTTGCTGGGTGCGGTGGCTGTGTCGGTCGACGGGCAGCGTGTGCTGTTCTTCAGTGGCGTAAACAAGGCGATCTTCGATGGCTATTTCCAGGATCTGAAGGCGGCTGGCAGCGATGAGAAACGCAAGAGCGAAATCGCGAACGAGTACTTTGGCAAGCGTCCGCAGGACTACCTGTTTTCAACTGATGTGTTGAGCTATACACCGGCCGAGAACGCCTGGGGAACCCTCGGTAAGGTTACGTATCCGCCCACCGCTGGTGCGGCAGTAGCAGTGAAGGGTAATGAAGTCACGTTGATAAACGGGGAGTTAAAGCCGGGATTGCGTTCGTACAAGGTCAATCGCGTGACGATCGACGGCAACAGCGTGGCATCGCAGAGCGGGCCGGATCTGGTTGCGCCAGTGGGACAGTCGCAGCAGGAAGGACTGGCGGGTGCGTTCGCGGGCTATAGCAACGGTGTTCTGCTCGTGGCCGGCGGCGCCAATTTCCCGGGTGCATGGAACCAGTATCGGCAGGGGCAGAATTACGCGCATCGTGGTTTGCAGAAAACCTGGCACGATGATATCTACGCGTTGATCGACGGAAAGTGGCAGACGGCCGGACATTTGCCCGGGGCGAGAGCCTATGGTCTGTCTTTCATGGTTGATGACGGTGTACTTCTGGTCGGCGGCGAGAACCAGCAGGGAAAGGCGATTGCCTCTGTTCAGCTCCTACTGTGGGAGGGCAAATCGGCGAGCATTGTGGCACCGTGACCAATATGCCAGCTTGCTGGAATAAGGAAAATCAGGGGCAAGTGTTTGAAGTTGAGTAATGGCCAGTCAGTGGCATGCCGGTCCTCTCTTTGTGCCCCACGCCATCAAGCTCTCAGCGAGCTCGTTTATTCCGCGGAACCGGTGAGGCACGAGGGACGACAGAGCAGCAGGCCGATTTTCGTCTGCTAAATGTTTTTAGACATTCGAAACCGCGAGAAGAAAAAGGGAGGTGGAGGCGTGTCTGGACTCTGTCAATAGGACCGGGAATCCACGACATTATCGAAATGTTCTTGAGGTACATACCGTAACCCGACCGGAATGCCCGCAGTCACCTTCCTGATAATGGCAAGTTCATGCGCGCCATACCTTGCAATACTGTCCTCGCCAGGGCAACCGACGGCGACTGCATTTCTACTGAATGTGGAAAGCAAAAATACGACGAGTAGCGTGATGGAAGTCGTGACTCCGGTCATGGCAATCGACATGAGTTTTCCACCCCTCTGAATGATTCGGTGGTCCGATTGTCGACGATCGGTCGGTCGATGTTGACTCGTCGTTATTGGCCGAACCCGGGCCGACAGCGACCGCACCAAATCGACCCTAACCCGCCGTTGAGACGGACCAGGTTAATAGCCGCTTCTGAGGTCCTACGGCTATCCGAGCGTCTGTGACATCTCGCGTGTTGTCGGCGGAAACTGCTGTTCGAGCATCGACATTTCCGGGCCAGTTTTCACTCGCCCGCAATAGCAACCTGATGCATCGAATCGCCGTGACGCAAGCCTGGTCTCATATACCGCCCCAGACTTACAAACAGGAGACTGGCGACAACCAGGAGAACCGGTCCTGCCTGTAATGGCAGCGAGTAATTCTTGTGCGTGTCGAAGTAGTGACCGGTGACGACCGGACCAACTACGGCACCCAGCGAATAGCCCGAAAACACAGTCCCATAGAACAGACCGAACCTCTCGAGGCCGATGTAGGCGCGCACCAGATACGAAAGCAGATCGCCCTCCGCGCCAATAGCGAGCCCGACCAGCACGGAAGCGAACAACGCGCCCTCATAGCTGTCAATCTGTCCCAGCAGAATGAATCCAGCTGCGCCACACAAAAAATAGCAACAGGCGACAAACGGAGCGTGAACCCGATCGACAAGAAAGCCTGAACTCAAACGGCCCACAAGAATACCGAGACCAATCAGTGAGGCGCTCTTTGCTGCATCCTGAGCAGATATTCCTCGATCCATCAGCAGCGCCGGAAGATGCGGACCAAGCGACAGCACGGCGCTTGAGGCGAGAAAAGCACCCAGGAAGATGATGAAAACCTTGAGGCCCCTATGGCGCACGACAGGACCAGTCGGTGTCCCGTGAGTCACTGCCCCCATTGGCCGATGTACCTTCCGGTTTTCCCGGAGCATAAGAAAGGCAAGCAATGCCCCTGCCAGCGATATAGCAGCTAGCACCTGGTATGCGGTCCGCCAGCCCCACATGGCGATCAGCTTTGCAGACAGAGCAGGGAGAACGATCGTACCGACACCCAGGCCCACCATGGCAAATCCGATTGCGAGACCGAGACGCCTGTCGAACCATTGCGGGAGAATGGCAAGGTAGCCAAGCACCGAGGTTGCCGCACCTGACATTCCGATGATCAGCGAGAGACCGATCCACCATACCTTGTTGCCGTCCTGCAGACCCATGCACGCCATTGCGACGGCAAAGACCAACGCTGAGATGAGCACCACCTTCCTGACCCCAAAACGGTCCATCAGTATGCCAATCAGCGGACTGACTAGCGCGAGCCCCAACATCGAAGCTGCATAGGATTGGGCCGCCTGGGCCCGCCCCCAATGAAAATCGCGCAGGACCGCAGGGATGAAGACACCATTGGTCGAGATAAAGATTGCAGCGAAACCAACGGCCATCCCCAGTGCTGCCCCGCAAACGTTGATGATGCTCGTTGCTGGGCCGCCGTCGCGTCCTGATTCCGTTTCCATTTGTCGTCTCCTGGTCATTTTGTTTGAACTGCCGTCGTGAGCATCGAACGCCCCCTACACGCCGCCCCAATCTCCGAGATACGCTCCCGCGCCGGGTAGCGAAGGCTCGAGTTTCAGAAGCTTCAGCATCTGACGGACCGTGCACGCAGCGGTGGAAGTCACCGGAATTCCAAGCATCTCCTGCGCCTTCTGGATTGCCGGCAAAGAGGGCATCTGGACGCAGGCGGATAGCACGACCGTGTCTACGTTCCTGACATTCAGGTGCTTGACGTCTTCTAGCAACTTCATGGGGTCACGAGCGCCGACATCGAGGTTGTCTTCGATCGAAAAATTGATTGCGTCCTGAACTTCGATGCCTTCGCCCTCGATGTACTCGACAACCCTTCGAGTCAAGGCGTCCGTGTATGGCGCCATTAACGAAATCCGTTTCGCGCCGAAACTCTTCAGTTCCTCCACCAGCGCTCCGGCTGACGTCATCACTTCGGTGTTTGCTCCGCTGCCATTTATCGCGCGTCGGAGGGTCTCCGCAGCTATCCGATGGTATCCAGGTCCCATGCACATGATCGCAACCAGACACGCCGTACTGAGCACATCAACTCTTGCGTCGGCCAGCTCGATCGCACATCGATCCATATCGCGGTTCATTTGCTCCAGTTCCTCCACCACAACGCGATGCATGCGTACGCGGCTTGAATGAAACGTGAATGAATGCTCCGGGTTTCGACGCATCAGAGAGGCGAACATCGCCGGGATCTCTTTCTCCATCGTGATGTTAGAACTCGGCACAATCTGGCCAATTCGGTAATTCATGCTTTCTCCGTTCCCTCTGAAGTCAACCGTGTGAAGCGCTGCAGCGTCGAGCGCAGCGATTCCGGAATGTCGGTGCTGATGCGCGCGTCGGCGCGTACGCAGATTGGCGAAAATCTCGCGTCGAAGACAGGCTCGCCAGTTGGACGGCGTCCAACGCAATGCATGTCGAAGGTCCGGGTGCGGATGTCTCCAACAAAACATTCGATGTCGACCTCGTTATGTGGCCACAACGTGCCGGAGAAATCGAAAGACATACCGCGGCAAGGCAATCCGACGCCATGCTGTTTTCCGAGAAAAGACCTGTCATCATTACTTGCACGCGCAATGTGCTCCTTGAACAGCGCGAGCGCACCGAGTACATATTCTGGAAAGCGCCCGGTATAGACGACGCCGGCGGGATCACAGTCCCCCCAACGAACCGTGCGGCGGACCACGAAAGGCAGTTCGCTCAATATGTATTCGTAACTTCGGATCATGGGTGCGCCTCGTTGGCCGGAATCGCCCCCGCGACCTCCAGTTCGGCGACAAGCGCTGGATACTGTTCGCGAAGCCGTGCCGCGTCGACGCGGCCCGTACGAGTCATAAACTGGTAGATGAATTCGTGTGGCGTGTATTGCCCCATCCAGTCACGAATTGACTCGTACCACTGATACGACGCCTCGGACGCGCCGATCAGGCGGTCCTTCGATTCACGCCGCAAGTCGACGTAGTTTGCAAGAGCCAGCGAGGCATCGTTCGTGTTGGCGGCGATGGCCTGCGCAAGCGCGATTGAATCTTCCATGGCGATGCGGGTGCCGGACCCAATCGAAAAATGCGCGCTGGCGAGCGCGTCGCCCACCAATACACGATTACCGCTATACCAGTTTGCATTGCGGATCACGGGGAACTGGCGCCACACAGAGTTGTTCGACACAAGGCCGAACCCATCGAGTTCGGGCGCAAATGCTCGCTCGAACACCGCACGCCGCTCATCGGCAGTCGCATTTTCGAAGCCAAGATCCCGCCACGTCTTATGGTCACATTCCGCAACGAACGTGCTCATATGGTCAGAGTACGGATAGTAGTGAGCAACGAAGTAGCCGCCCTCAAACTTCCGGAATACCAGTGCAGGACAACTAAACGGCTTTTCAACGCCAAACCATGCGAAATGATTCGTCAGATCGTAGCGGGTTGTTCCGAAGCCATTTTCATCGCTGCAACGGACTCTTGAATTGACACCATCAGCCCCTACGACAACATCGCCTTGAAGGGATGTGAGATCGGTTACCCTGGACGAGTACGTCACCGGAATGCGCAATCGCGCAGCATGATCCTGAAGGACGCTCAGCAATTTCAGCCGCGGAATTGCACCACCGCCCTGTCCTGGACGCTGAATTACGATCGGCGTTTCGCGGGAAATTATCGTCTGCTGGGTGCTGAACTTCATCGCCTTCACGAGATCGGCGCATACATCCGGCGCTGCGTCGTTCAACCTTGACAGACCGGTGTCGGCCAGTACGACACCAAATCCGAATGTTGCATCGGCCTCGTTCTGCTCGAACACTTCGACGGATACATCCGGCGCCTGTCGCGCCAGCAGAATTGCCAGAAAAAGGCCCGCTGGACCACCACCAACAATGTCGATCTTCATGATTGCACCAACGGACTGATAATCAGGCTATCCGTATCGAACTGCTTGATGTCGCCGACCAGGCCACCCGTCAGCGCGCCGTACCACACTGCGGGCTTGAATCCCAGGTCCTTGCGGGTGAACGCGATGCCCGGATTGCCATCAATACGGATGTAGCCGCCGGTCACGTGGGTCGACCGGTATCCTTCGCGTGTTTCCACCGCGTCTACGAGCGGTCTGAACTCGGGTACATCGAGAACGAATACGGACGCAACATCGTTTGCGCTCGTATCGTTGAGCCGGCTTCCCTTACTCTTCCATACCGAATCGATCGACTTGAATGGCTTGCCTTGCGCGTTTTGGCGCTCCATATCGACCGCTGCCTGAATGGTCCGAGCCGCGTCGCCCGTATCTTTGTCGTCGAACGGACGCGTCTG
The DNA here is from genome assembly GCF_009455635.1 of Paraburkholderia agricolaris. NCBI lineage: Bacteria > Pseudomonadati > Pseudomonadota > Betaproteobacteria > Burkholderiales > Burkholderiaceae > Paraburkholderia > Paraburkholderia agricolaris. Next base: position 3,891,897 of record NZ_QPER01000001.1, on the reverse strand, counting down.
ATAAGTGATTTCGATCGGATAACCATTCGGGTCGTTGAAATAGATCGACTCGATGACTTCATGGCGTACTTGATAACGCAGCGGTATCCCGGCTCCCTCAACGTGCGACCGCCACGCCGCAAGTTCTTCCTGGTTCGAAACCAGCCACGCTGTGTGAGTCGCGCGGTCCTGGTAATGGTCAGTCGGCGTCAGTTTTTCCGGACGTTCAGTACCGATGTAGTAGAAGAATGCGATCGTGCTGCCATTGCCGCTGTCGAAGAAAAAATGAAGAAAATCTGCGTGATCGGCGGGACCCCAACCTCGTGCCGAAATCGCGTGGACGAGAGGCAACCCCAGAAGATCCCGATAAAAATGGACAGTCTCTTCCAGCTTCCACGTCGGGCGTGCGGTGTGATGAACGCCGCGCAGAACAGGATTATTTTGGACGTGAGGGGAAACAGTCTGGTTCATGGCTTAACCCTGAGTGACGATTTTCGCAACGGCTTCTTGCCGAAGGCGCTCGATCAGTTGTTGTCGGAGAAGGATCTTGCTGCGCTTGCCTGATGCGGTAACCGGAAATTCGGCAATCACTTCCAGGCGCTCAGGCCACTTGAATTTCGCGAGGCCTGCCTGTTCCAGGAACGAAGTCAGTTCCGCCAGTGAAATCACTTCGCTGCCGGGATCAGGGATAACGAAAACGCAGACCTTCTCGCCATAGACGGGGTCCGGCATACCAACCACGGCCGACGCATGCACCTTGGGAAAGGTGTTGATAATATTTTCGAGTTCTTCCGCATTGATCTTTTCGCCACCGCGGTCGACGACGTCTTTCGTGCGGCCACGGAAGAAAAAGTAGCGCTGCCCTGCGAATGTCTGCGCCATCATCAGATCGCCAGACCGGTAATAACCGTCGGGCGTAAATCGATGAACATCTTCCTGTTCGGACTTGTAGTAGCCGCGGATGGTATAGGGCCCTCGAAACAGCGCTTCGCCAACTTCTCCGTCGGCCAATTCCACGTCCGTGCCCGGTTCGACAATTTTTACTTCATCTTGCGACGACACCGGGCGTCCCACCGATTCATCAAGCACGAAAGTCGGATCGCCTTCGCGCGCAAACATAATCACGCCTTCCGTCATTCCAAAGATGTGATAACAGGGCGAACCAAGCATCTCGCGCAAGCGTGGAGCGTTTTTGGGCCCAATGAGCTTTCGGCGGATTTTTTCCTCTGGGGAAGCCAACTTCATTTGCTCAGAGACTCGAGACAGAATCGGGCCGGCTAGCCCAAACCACGTCGGGCTGTATTTCGCAATAGCGTCGGCAAGCGTCTCCTGCCTGATGTCGGGGCAAACAGCGATGCTCGCCCCGACGAGCAACATGGGTCCGAAGAAGCACACCATATTCATGTTGTGCATGAACGGGGTCGGCATGAAAAGGACGTCTGCGCTCGAGTAGCGATTCCATTCGGCCACGGCGCGCATGTTGTACAGATACTCGTTCTGAAAACGCGGGATGATCTTTGGCACGCCTGTCGTGCCGCCCGACAGTTGAAATACGGCGGCCTGAAATGGGTCGTCGTCAATGCCCGCGAGAATCTGCAGCGCTTCCTCCCGGCTGATGCTGTGGACGAGCGATGAGAAACCGGTTGCGCTCCCACGGGCGTCACCGCGTGCCTGAACGATGAGCTTGAGAGTAGGGACAAACTCTTGCATCTCCGTCGCAAAAGCGACATCGTCGAATTTCGCGTCGTCACCTTGCACAAAATGCACGGTCGCTTCGCACAGGTTGCCGAGGTAAGTTATCTCGTGCTTGCGAAACGCCTGCAACGCGCACAGCGGAATCAGGGACGCCTTCAGGCAACCAATGAAAGCCAGAAGTAACTCGTTGCAGTTACCACACTGGAGAATCACCCGATCAAGAGGCCGTGCTCCGAGCCTGATCAGGGCGGCACCGAAGCGGTCTGTCAGAGAGTCAAGTTCTGCGTAGGTGACCTCTCCTTCGGGACCCACAAATGCCTTCTTGTCTGCGTTTTCCCGAAACGACGAACGAAGCGCCGAGATCAGCGACTGATTGCCTAATGTACCTTCTTCGACGTAGTGCTTTAACCTGTCGAGGTCGGGATACCGTACTCCCGGTAAAGGGGACTTTGGTCTGAACCGAGACTGTTCCAACGTTATCTCCTGCATGCTAGTCACTTTTTCATGCCACGCAAAAACGCTCGCGCAGCCACTTGCCAATATGTTCGGCCACAACGTCGCGACCGGAAGGCTCGCCCCGACTCAATGCCATGCCGTGGTGGTTACCGCGCACCCTGACACGCTGCTTGTCGGCAGCAGCAATATCCTCGTAGATCGTTTCGAGGTCCTTGGGGAACGCACACTGGTCGCCCGTGTATTCGATCAGCAATGTGGGTGCGGCGATCGAAGCAGCACACTTCTCGAACGACGCATTGGTTGCAAGCCCCGACCAGGTGGATAGCCACGAGTCAGGCGTCACGACCCGCCCAAATCCGACGCTGCCCCAGTTGGACGCAAACGGATCATTTCCCCATAGGGACCCGGGTTTCCGGTCTGACGGATCAATGGACGTGTCCCATGCCCGCGGGTCCGCATCCGTACGCCAGACATGAAGGATCGGCGCGTATGCAGCGATGCGGCGGTCCGATGGACTGCTGGAGCCGTCCTTGACACGCTTGCGTGCCTGCTGCCTCGCGGAGAGCAATTCCCGTGCGCGAATATCGAGCCGCTTTGCGCGCTCGATCTGTGCTGCGTGGTAGCGGTCCAGGAATTCCGGCATGTATTTCGCGGTACGCGTCTCCATGTCGTAACCGTTTTCGACAGAAAACGGATCGAGAGCCGGGTCGACGGACATCGGATCATTTTCGTCCACGACGCTTGGATCTAGCCCACGCAGCAGGATTGCTCCCTGACCAGGATGAGGAGACACAAGTATGAATCCGTCGACCGTCGGCATCTCGGCCTCGCCAAGTCCCGTGGACCTACCCGCCGGCGTCCTGGCTATCCGGCTTTCCGGCGCCAGACGGGCTTGCTGGTTATAGAACGCGTAGAGCGAGCCGCCTCCGGAGTTGCCGAGAAGGACGACGTCCTGGTAACCGAGCGAGCGTAGATGTTGCATCCCCGCCGCTACATCGAGCAGCGCGATCTCGTGCTCCAGTCTCAGGTCGTTACCGATCGAACGAGGCCCCTGCACCCAGCACGCACAATCGGCATCGAGCACGGCGGGAACCAGATAATGCGTAACCGACATCTCGCGGGGATGCATGATCGAGACCACCGTCTTTTCAGTTCCCGTCGTCGTGAAGAGGAACCCCAGCGTCTTTTGACCATCCGCTGTTTGCAACGCGTAAGGCACGACCTTGTAAGGCCGTTGCATTAACGCAGGGTCCCAGTTCGCGCCGCGCAAGCCCGCAGTGATGACTGCTTTATCCGTCTCTGCCACGTCTGCTCCAAAAATTGAATTCCGTGCAGTCAGATTAGAAATTAATTGAGATAGTGTCAATTAAAATTTGGAGTTAGACTGTCGGTACTTTCCCGACCAGCACACTAACGGCGATGGCTGCACCCAAAAATAAACTGGAATCAACCAACGAAATCGCGCCACGAAGACGCGGTCGGCCACCGAAAACTGCATCTGCGATCGGAGCGGAGCCTATTCTTTCGCGCAATGTCATCATCGAACGCGCAAGTCAGATGGCAAAAGCGATGCCGCTCGATCAGGTATCGATGGTTCAGCTTGCCAGGGAGTTTGGTGTTGCGCCGGGACTGATTCACTATTACCTGGGCAGCCGCGACGACCTGATCTCCGGCGTACTCAACGGCTACTACAGGCAGCGTCTCGAGGCATTGCCGGCCTTGACCGGCAACTGGCGCGCGGATGTCGAAAAGATAGCGCGGGTGGCTTTCTCGCTGGCTCGGGAAATGCCTGGAATCAGCCTATACATTGCGTCGCATAACCGCTTTCGCCTGTTCCAATCCGTCGCGCCCGGAGAGGTCGATTACGGTATGGCGCTTTTCAATCACACAACTTCTGCCTTCCTTCAGGGGGGCTTCGTGCCTGACCGGGCTGCGCTTGCGTATCACCTGCTCGCGCAGTATTTGTTGTCGTCGAGTATTTCGGCCGCTGGAAGACAATCACCGGCAGATCACTCTGCCTACATCCGCGGTAAGTTTGACTCCGCACCCGATGATCGCTATCCGGCGGCGAAGCTGGTTGGTAAGGCATTCTCCGAACTAAGTGCGGATCGCGCGTTTGACGAAGGCTTACACCTCCTCCTGAACGGGTTCGAGGCATGGCTGGAGCAAGCAGAAGCAGAGAGTACGAAGGCTGCCGTGCCACGCACTACCCGAAGAAAGCGCGTGGCCGAAGGCAATTGACGACTGGTCAGAATTTGTGCCGGATGCCCAGGCGTACGCCAATCTGCTTGTCTGTGGTCGACGGGCTGAAGCCTGCGATCGAAGCGACTGCAGACTGACCCAACGAGTCACGTCCTATGGCGCGCTGCAGGACTGTCAACAGATAGAGATCTGTACGCTTTGAAACGTTGTAGTCCGCGCCAAGATCAAGTTGAAGGTACTTCGCACCCTGATCGTTTTTCACGGAGTTCCGATGGGTATAGTCGATGCCGGTGCCTAACTGTAGAGCAGGGGTCAGCCGATACCGGACATTGAAATCGAGGCTCGTGAATACTGCGTCGCCGCTGTAGCCCAAAGGATTGGGTCCGGATGCCGATCCAAGTGAATCGAACCGGGTGCTGGTTGCCGCAAGCGAGAAGATGGCGCTGCCAGCCGTGTAGGAGGCGCCGCCGCCGATAATCTGGAGCGTCTTGGCCGAAGCATATCCGGCGAAAACCGGATTGGATTGAGGCGCGGTAGCGCTCCCCCCGGAGCCAATATTATTGGCTGTGGATGTTCCTTTGTTTGGCGTATTGCCGTAAAACGAGACGTTCGGATCACGTGCGTTGAGATAGCCCGCGGCTAGCGCAAACGAGCCGCCCGTGTAGCCCAGTCCGGCACCCCAGATCTGGTTTTGCGTCTCGCTTCCGGCAACACCTCCAAAGCTGTACAACGCAGCGGCGCTAAAACCGCCATACTTCGCGGTCGTAAACTTGACCGAATTATTGATGCGGTTGGTGTTAGTCAGATTGTCGAGATCGTCAGGGTGCGCGCCCATATATCCCGCCCACGAACCCGACGCAGAAAACTGCTGCACGAAGTCGATCAGGGGGTCATATTGCCGTCCCGCTGTCACCGTCCCGTAGTTACTGGAGACCCCTACGTAGGCTTGCCTTCCGAATTCGGCGCCCCCTTGCGCGAGGGCGCCGGTATTGGCCATAAATCCATTTTCGAGCACAAAGATCGCCTTCATGCCGCCACCGAGGTCCTCAGCACCGCGTAATCCCCAGCGACTACCGCTCAATCCAGTCGCGTGAGCGTCCGTCAGGGCAAATTGAGAGGCTCCGATCAGCCTGTTCCCAACTTTGGCCGTTTGCGCAATGTTGGTGTAGGTAAGTCCCAGATCGATGATGCCGTATAGCGTAACCGAGCTTTGGGCATGGACCGGCAACGCGAGTGCGGCGGTAATCGAACCGGCCGCAAGGTATCTCCATCGCATTTTTGTCTCCATATAAGTAGTTATACTAATTTTATGTAACGAGGTTCCTCGTACGAAACCGTGTCTGTCATTGACGCTTATTGAGACTGCATCAATTAAGGATGAAATCTAGCATAATTGCTAGGGGTGTCAATAATGACGACGGAGAACTCGACATAGTCGTTTACCCGGCATGCCGGTTCGGACTTGTCCAGACGTCTGTTTCGGATGTTCAAAGAAGATTGCCGAGCTTGCCGCTTACCTGGATCGGCGACACTTACGCCACAGGAAGCGCAAAAGGAATTCCGCGCCAACGCCGGGTTCGACCTGGATGCGAGACCAATTGAAGCCGAGTCGCCCCCTGTCTTTGTCCAATGCCCTGTAATGAATGCGCGACGAGCGTCTGGGGAGGCGTTAGACAATGCGAGACACAAGTACCCCTCAGCTTAAAGTGACGGCCGGCATTTGTGGGTGTCGAGATGCGAATGGCAGGGATGCGTCCTGGAGCCATTTCATTCACACCCGTATTTGCATGACAGATAGGGCTGACGATGCGCCGTTCACAAAGGTGAACCGTATGGCCGCTTCCGGAGCAGAGTGTGTGAAAACGCATTGATCGCCTAAACTGAATCAGCGCACTGAGACCGGGTGACTCATGAAGCGATTCGTTGAAGGCGATGACCGCAGGCAGGTCGCACTACTTCCCGAATGTGTCGATGACTAGATCGGACAGGACAACCCGGTCAGAGTCATAGACGCCTTCGTCGACGAGTTGGACCTTGCGGACCCTGGTTTCAGCGGTACCACACCGGCGATCACGGGCCGCCCGTCGTATCACCCAGGCGTGATGCTCAAGATCTACATCTACGGGTACCCGCTACTCATGCAGTCTCCGACGTCCGCTGTTGCCAAGCTGCATGAAGACTGGCTCAGGGAACATGGTGTATCGACGAAAGAGGCGCTTCGGACCAACAGTCTGCCAGTCATTGGGCAGTTGACCGCGGCAGGGTTAGGTATCAGCGCGCTGCCGCTCGATTATTTCAAACAGGACATCTCACGCGGAACGCTGCAGATCGCCAGGACGGAGCCTGCACCGCCATCGGTTGACTATTACGTCTTGCATCGAGCGGAGGGTGCCAACGCCGTGGCTGAAGAAATCGCGCGACTAGTCAAGGTCTGCTGTCATTTCCGAAGGACAAACTAGAAATACCCGGCAATGCAAGCGACTCGTGTGGCACATCGCGTAGCAGATAGCTACCGGGTTTCGACCTCATTTAATTTCTGATTTCTCGTTCGTCAGCATCTGGCGGGCCTCCGCCGTGAGCTTGGTGAGGATGGAGCCGAGCAGTTGATATTCTTCGGCCGTTAGCGCGCCCTTAAGTCTTGCCTGGCGCTCCAACGCACGCCCCAGGCCTTTTGCGATCAGTCGCTTGCCTTTGGAACTCAGACTGACGTACGCCTTGCGTTTGTCTTTGGCGTCAACTACGTATACGACCAGTTCCTTCTTGACCAGTTCGGCGCCGGCTCGGCTAACCTGGCTGTAGTCGAGATGGGAGAACTGCGCGATTTCGCCAGAGGTCGACTTTCCGATGCGATTGAGCGTCATCAGGAAGCGCCACTGACGAGCCGACAGGCCAAGCTTTTCTGATACCGATGCCTCGACGACACGTGCGAGTAGCTGCGACAGCACCGAAAACCGGAATGTCAGGAGGTCCTCAGGAATTGACTCCTCAGCCAGTACGGGTTCTTCCATTTTGTTTGTCATAGCAAATAAAATAATTTGACGTAGCAAATTGTTTCGATCTATCCTGCAATGGCTGGTGACGCCGGGTGCTTCTGGCGAGCGGTGAGCCATATCTTTCGGTCCGGACTCATTGTATCGGCGAAACGATAGGTCGAAGCGAGAACGCCAGTTCGGCTGCAGGAGGCAGTCGATACGATAGTGCCCCTGGCATGCGAGAAACGAAAACATCAATGAATGAGACAAAGCCCCGTAACACACAGGCGCCGCTTGCCGGTCTTCGCGTAGTGGATCTCAGCCGGCTGGTGGCCGGCAACATGCTAACGCTCCAGTTAGCGGATTTCGGTGCCGAGGTGATCAAGGTCGAGGCGATTGGTACGGGCGATCCGTTGCGCCACTGGCTCTCATGTGCACCCGGCAGCGACGAGTCATTCGACTCGTGGTGGCAGGTCTACGGTCGCAACAAACGAAGCCTGTCGCTGAACTTGCGTTCCGACGCTGCGCGCGAGATTCTTCTGTCGCTGCTCGAGCTTGCTGATGTGCTGGTGGAAAGCTTCAAGCCGGGCACGCTCGAAAGCATGGGGCTTGCTCCTGATGAACTGCTGGATCGGTATGACAGGCTCGTGATTGTCCGCGTATCCGGATGGGGGCAGACTGGGCCGTATAGCGGGCTGCCCGGCTTCGGCAGTCTCATTGAAGGCATGTGCGGTTTCGCAAATAGCCATATGACGATAGACGGCAAGCCGACGCTGCCGAATATGGCGCTTGCCGACATGGTTGCCGGTTTGACGGGGGCGTTCGCCACGATGGCGGCACTCCGACAGGTCGAGCAGGGCGACGGTCGGGGTCAGGTCATCGATCTTTCACTGCTTGAACCGATGCTTGCTGTGATGGGACCACAAGCAACTGCGTGGGCGAGAACGGGAGTGCTGCCTGATCCACGCACCAAGATCGCGTCTCCCCGCGGCGTGTTCCGGTGCGGTGACGGAAAGTGGATTTCGCTGTCGGGTTCGACGGAGAAAATGGCCGAGCGCGTATTCATCGCGATCGGATGCGGCGAACTTTATGAATCAGATCCAGATTTTCGCTCGAATGCCGGACGACTGGGGCGCGATGCGGAGATTGATACCTATATCAATGCTTTCGTCTCGGGGCGGTCACGTGAGGAATGTCTGGCCTATTTCCGGAATAGGAGTATCACCGTCGGTCCGATCTACGACGTCGAAGGACTGGTCGCAGACACCCATATCGTTGAGCGTCACGCCTTCGTGAAGCAACAAGGCGGGACAGACCGAGCGGTGTTCATGCATCAACCTACGCCGAGGATGAGCCGTACGCCCGGCGTGGTCCGGCACATGGCGCCGAAGCTGGGAGAGCATTCGCGTGAGATATTGTCCGCCGCGGGCGTTGAGAGCGAAGCGATTGATGTATTCATTCGCAAAGGGATCGTCGAATGTCTCTAACCCGGCTGCGATCCCTGCTTTTTTTGCCTGCTACGGCCGAACGCCATTTCGCTAAGGCTGTGCGGCGAGGCGCCGACGCATTGATACTCGACCTTGAAGATTCGGTGGCGTCGAATCGCAAGGACGAAGCCCGCCGTCTGGCTGCAGCTGCTGCTCGCACTCTAAGCGATGAGGGCGCGACGGTCATCGTGCGGGTCAATGCGGCACGTGATCTGCTCGAACTGGATATGGCGTCGATTCCGATGCAGGTGATCGCCGCCATCATGCTCCCAAAAGTAGAAGATGGTGAAGATGTGCAGTATGCAGAATCGCTTTGGCGCAAGCGAGCGCCAGCTGATCTGTGTGGCGTGAGATTTATACCCACGATCGAAACACCAAAAGCGCTGCTTTCAGTGGAAAAAATTGCACAGTCCTCGAACCATCTCGCGGCTATCGCTTTCGGGTCAGAGGATTTCAGCGCTGCAATGGGGATTGAACCCACGACCGAAGCATTGCGATTCCCCGCGCAGCAAGTGGTGATTGCGGCGAGCGCATATGGACTGCCTGCGATTGGTCTTGCCGGAAGCGTTGCGGGATTCTCGGACGCCGCGGCTTACACGGAACTTGTACGTACGTCGCGCGCGCTAGGGTTTTCGGGTAGCGTCGCCCTTCATCCCGATCAGATAGCAACCTTGAATACCGGATTCAGTCCGAGTGCCGATCAGCTCGCGTGGGCTCGTCGGGTAGTACAAGCGCAGCGTCGCGCAGCCGAAGCGGGGGAAGCCGTGACGACGGTTGACGGGCGGATGATAGACGCGCCTGTCGTGGCAAGAGCGCTGCGTTACCTGGACGGTGTTTCTGTGAGTTGAAGCGCCTCGAGTAAACAAAACATAAATATTCATGGAGACATCATGCTGGACGCCAAATTGTGCAAGCCCCGGGTGGAGACGTCCCCGGGCAGAAGGGCTCGTCGGCGGACTCTGCCGGCGTGGATATCAAGCATGTTTGGCGCGTCAATCGGGCTCGTACCGGCCCCCGCATTTATAGCCATCTTCGCTGCGTTGTTGATTGACGCTTATACAAAGTCGCTACCACGCGATCTGACTACCGTGATCGCCGTGCTCTCGGTATCGGGGTTTCTCCTTGCAGAATTAGGGTCGCGAATTCCGTTGTTGCGTATGCTTGGTGGCCCGGTCCTTCTCGCTGGCTTTGTTCCGTCCTATCTGGTCTATCACAAGCTCATACCAGAGCCTCTCCTGGCGCCGATAGCGGCGTTCTGGAAGAATGACAATCCTCTCTCGCTGTTCGTGCTTGCCGTGGTAGTCGGCAGCATTCTAAGCATGAACCGGCAACAACTCATCAAAGGCTTTGCGAAGATCTTCGTGCCACTGTTATTTGGATCGATCGCCGCCATGTTTGCCGCGCTCGCCGTCGGATCGGCCCTTGGCTTGAGTGTTCATGAGATTATTTTCTTTATTGCCGTGCCGATTATGGCTGGTGGTCTGGGCGAAGGTGCGATTCCGCTATCGATCGGCTACGCCCTGCTCATGCACACTACGCAAGGTGAGGTTCTTGCAAGAGTCATCCCAGTGATCATGCTCGCCAATCTGTGCGCGATCATTTGCTGTGGTTTGCTCAATGCGTATACCAAGAAACGGCCGCACCTGACGGGTAACGGGCGAATCGATGCTTCTTCAGCCGACGAACCTGCGACGTCAACAAAGATCGAAACCGACACCTTCGATATTCGCAGCCTCTGTTACGCAGGCTATACCGGCATCGCCCTCTATTTCGTCGGCATGGTCATCCAGCGGTGGACGGATTTTCCGGGAGCTGTGGCAATGCTGTTGTTGGCACTTGCTCTCAAGCTTACCAACGGGGTGTCCGGCACGCTGCATACGGGGGCTCATCAACTACATCGTTTTTTTGCTCGAGTTACTACATTCCCGCTGCTGTTCGGGATCGGTGCATTCTGGACGCCGTGGGACAAACTAATGGCAGCGATCACGCTGGCCAACATCGCGACGATTGTCGCTACGGTCATCACGCTAATTGTGGTTGGCTTTGTTTGCGGTCGGCGGCTCGGTATGTATCCCGTTGAGGCGGCGATTATCAACGCCTGCCATAGCGGACTCGGTGGTGGTGGCGATGTTGCGATTCTGACGGCCGCCAACCGTATGACGCTGATGCCGTTCGCGCAGATTGCCACCCGGGTTGGCGGGATGGGCACAATCTTATGTGCGCTGGCTTTTCTCAGATTCTGTACTTGACGAGAATCTCGGGTTGTTCGTGCATACCTGGACGATGGTCTCCTTATTTTTGCCTGACGCCCCGCTCTATCGAGGTCTTTCTCAAGCAACAGGGTGCCGAGTGCCATTACTTGCCGAATCGGAGGTTAACCTGCTGTTGCACTCCACGATCGACACTGCGTTGATGAGAGACTTTTGGGCTGTCGCGTCACATTTCTCCGTTCATGTCATCGTGTCTCCAAACGGAGCAACGCACCCGTCGTTACCTCACAGTTCGATAGCAGTCTCTGAAAGGGCACCTGCAGAACAGTTGCGAACCCAGCGAGGAGAAGTCAGCGCGTCGGTAAGTCCAAAGGGTCTGCGGGTGTGGCGGGGGCCGGATTCGTCGCGCTGGCAGCCACGCTGGCCTCGATGCATAAAATCCCGGTGTCTGGGCTGGTGCTTCTGTTAGGTGTTGATCGCTTCCTCAACGAAGCACGTGCAGTCACGAACCTGATCGGTAATGGGGTGGCGACGATTGTGGTCGCTCGATGGGAGGGGGCGCTCGATATGAACAAGGCCCGCACGATGCTTAACCGTACCGACACGAGCATCGATGCGCTGGAGCCAACCGACGAGACGCTAACAGATCGGACGCCTCCGAAAGACGCCATTATCCGGCCCCAGATTCATTGAGCCGTCAGTTAATCTCATTCCGAGCAACGCGGCCATGGGCACTGTCACGTTGAGGAGATGGCCGAGTAAGCTCGTGGGATGAAGAATGCGAACTGGCTTTACCACGGTCATCGCTTTCCGACGGTAGTCATCAGTTGCGCCGTACGCTGGTATTTCAGGTTTCAGCTCAGCCTGCGTGATGTCGAGGAACTGCTGTTCGAGCGTGGGGTTATCGTCAGCTACGAAACGGTCCGACGCTGGTGCGATAAGTTCGGTGCGTGCTTCGCACACCATGTGAAAGCGCTGCGTCGCAGGCCCGGCACCACGTGGCACCTTGACGAAGTATTTGTGACGCTACGCGGAGAGCCTTACCTGTTGTGGCGCACCGTCGATCAACACGGTGCCGAACTCGACATCTTGCTACAGCAGCGCCGTGACAAGGCTGCAGCGAAGCGGTTTTTCAAGCACGTGCTTGCCTCGTGTACTGAGGCGCCGCGCAAGATCGTGACCGAGCAGCTGCGCGGCTATCCGGCGGCGAAAGCCGAGATCCCCGAACTGGCTCACGTCAAGCACGTTTTCGTCAAAGCCAGCGCGCGGTTCAATAACCGGGTGGAAAACAGCCCTCAGCCCACGCGCGAACGCGAGCGACCCTGCTCAGCTTTTAGCTGGAACCTGCCTCAACTCAGTATCTTTATGCAGCTGCTATCGCATTGCTCGGCGACGACTTGATTGAGCACGTGAACTCGGGGTCACCGCACCGGCACGCGCCGTGCCGGATCGTGTTCTTCGATCTGCCTGAAGGAGAGCAGCGATTGCGACCTCTGGTGGGGTTTTCCCTAAATTTGGCCTGAGTCACTAGGACTTGCGAACAGATGTCGTCACTGAGGACCGTGCAGTTGCACTGCGCGCGCGACGCTGTGAATCAGCTAGGGGAACAATAAGCCATTGTTTTAAAAGATATTTAATATCATTGTGGCGATCGTGCGCGGCTAAGAGTTCAGACTTAAGCGAACAAAGTTCAAAGTTGAGCGAATCTCGACACCAGCATCGATCTCCACATCCCTTCTTGAATTTGTCACCACCCGTCCATATAATTAGCACTCGCTGCACGAGAGTGCTAACAACATCGCCGGTTGGCTTAGCCAGCCGGGTTTTCTCAGCGTTCTTCAGTCTCAATCAAGAGAGGAGTATGTATGAACCTTCGTCCTTTGCATGATCGCGTGATCGTCAAACGTCTGGATCAAGAAACCAAGACTGCGTCGGGCATCGTGATCCCCGAAGCCGCAGCGGAAAAGCCGGATCAAGGCGAAATCCTGGCAGTCGGCCCGGGCAAGCGTGACGACAAGGGTGCACAAATCGCACTCGACGTGAAGGTTGGTGACCGCGTCCTGTTCGGCAAGTACGCAGGCCAGACCGTTAAGGTCGACGGCAACGAACTGCTCGTGATGCGCGAAGAAGACATCATGGCCGTGGTGCAGAAGTAAGCGAGAAAATCGCTACTTACCCGGTTATATCCCAAGAATTCAAGGAGTTAGAAGATGGCAGCTAAAGACGTCGTATTCGGTGATTCCGCCCGTGCCAAGATGGTTGAAGGCGTGAACATCCTCGCGAACGCTGTGAAGGTCACGCTGGGCCCGAAGGGTCGCAACGTTGTCCTGGAACGCAGCTTCGGCGGCCCGACGGTCACGAAGGATGGTGTTTCGGTCGCGAAAGAAATCGAACTGAAAGACAAGCTCCAGAACATGGGCGCGCAAATGGTCAAGGAAGTTGCTTCCAAGACCAGCGACAACGCAGGTGACGGCACCACGACCGCAACGGTCCTGGCTCAGTCGATCGTCCGCGAAGGCATGAAGTACGTTGCATCGGGCATGAACCCGATGGACCTGAAGCGCGGTATCGACAAGGCTGTGACGGCCGCGATCGAAGAACTGCGCAAGATCAGCAAGCCGTGCACGACCAACAAGGAAATCGCTCAAGTTGGCGCGATTTCGGCAAACAGCGACTCGTCGATCGGCGACCGTATCGCTGAAGCAATGGACAAGGTCGGCAAGGAAGGCGTCATCACGGTTGAAGACGGCAAGTCGCTGCAAGACGAGCTGGACGTTGTCGAAGGTATGCAATTCGACCGCGGCTACCTGTCGCCGTACTTCATCAACAACCCGGACAAGCAAGTTGCTGTGCTCGAAAACCCGTTCGTGCTGCTGCACGACAAGAAGGTTTCGAACATTCGTGACCTCCTCCCGGTTCTGGAACAAGTCGCCAAGGCTGGCCGTCCGCTGCTGATCATCGCAGAAGACGTCGAAGGCGAAGCACTGGCAACGCTGGTTGTGAACAACATCCGCGGCATCCTGAAGACTGTTGCTGTCAAGGCTCCGGGCTTCGGCGATCGTCGTAAAGCCATGCTGGAAGACATCGCGATCCTGACCGGCGGTCAAGTTATCGCTGAAGAAACCGGCCTGACGCTCGAAAAGGCAACGCTGGCCGAACTGGGTCAAGCAAAGCGTATCGAAGTGGGCAAGGAAAACACGACGATCATCGACGGCGCTGGCGAAGCTGCAACGATCGAAGCGCGCGTGAAGCAAGTTCGCACGCAAATCGAAGAAGCTACGTCGGACTACGACCGTGAAAAGCTGCAAGAACGCGTTGCCAAGCTGGCAGGCGGTGTTGCAGTGATCAAGGTTGGCGCTGCGACCGAAGTCGAAATGAAGGAAAAGAAGGCACGTGTCGAAGACGCACTGCACGCAACGCGCGCAGCTGTGGAAGAAGGCATCGTGGCTGGCGGCGGCGTCGCACTGATCCGCGCTCGCACGGCAATCGCTGGCCTGAAGGGCGCGAATGCTGATCAAGACGCAGGTATCAAGATCGTTCTGCGCGCAATGGAAGAACCGCTGCGCCAGATCGTCACGAACGGCGGCGAAGAAGCCAGCGTCGTGGTGGCAGCAGTTGCAGCAGGCAAGGGCAACTACGGCTACAACGCAGCAACCGGCGAGTACGTCGACCTGGTTGACGCAGGTGTCGTGGACCCGACGAAGGTCACGCGTACGGCGCTGCAAAACGCAGCTTCGGTCGCTGGCCTGCTGTTGACCACCGACGCAGCGGTTTGCGAACTGCCGAAGGAAGATGCTCCGATGGGCGGCGGTATGCCCGGCGGCATGGGCGGCATGGGCATGGACATGTAATTTCGGTTGGGCCTCTCATGAGAGGCTCAGTTCGAAACACATGGGGAAGTGCGCCGCGAGGCGTGCTTCTCAAAAGCAAAAACCCGCAGAAATGCGGGTTTTTGCTTTTGGGGCGAGCGGTGCTGCTCTGAGGAACGCTCAATATTGCGTGCGCGCTGCGCAGCAGGGATCCGTCAGGCAGTTGTCGTGCAAGTAGGCGAACAGTTTCCCAACGCTTTCGGCCGGCGTCAGCGTTGTGGTGTCTATATTCAGCTCGGGACCGGTTGGGACCTCATAGGGCGCCGATACTCCGGTGAACGACGGAATCTCGCCATTCCGGGCTTTGGCATAGAGACCTTTTGGATCGCGGCGGGAGCAAGCGTCGACAGAGGCCGACAGGTAGGTTTCGATGAAATTGCCGGGGCCGATGATTTCGCGCGCCATTGCCCGGTCTTCGCGCATGGGCGAGATCAGAGCCGTAATGACGATCAGGCCCGCGTCGTTCATCAATTGCGCCACGTGCGCCACCCGGCGAATATTTTCACGCCGGTCTTTGCTGTCAAAGCCAAGATCGCTTGCCAAGCCGTGGCGGACATTGTCGCCGTCGAGGACATAGCACGCGTGGCCTAGCGCTACGAGCTGCTGCTCGAGTTCGAAAGCGATGGTTGATTTGCCCGCCCCGGACAATCCCGTCAGCCAGATCGTAACCGGCTTGTGGCGGAACATTTGCATCCTGTCGCGGGTGGTAACTTCGCCGCGGCAGCGTTGCAGGAAGGCGCGGGAGTCGTCCGAAGCACCGGCTGGTAAGGGAATGGGCGTCGGCGACGACATAGAGCTATATGACAGAATTACGAATCGAAAGTCTAACCTGACGATAAAACGTTCGTTGTAACGTTTGATTACAAGTTTGAAAGTGGGTATGCGCCCGAAAGGGCGGCCAGAGGATTGTTCAAAAAGAAAAACCCGCAGAAATGCGGGTTTTTAATGGGCGCTGCCTGGTGACGGCTGTAATGCTCGCCATGCGCTTGTCGCTCATGCCGCTGGTGCTTCGCGTCGAATTTTAATGACGCGCTTCACCTGGCGCCGCGTCCTTACCCGCTGCCGGCGGCGTATCGTCGTCGCTGCTGCGGGCCCAGAAGAAGCGATCCGGCATATACGCGCCCATTCCTGGCCGAAATGCGCTGCGCACTGCCTGATACAGGTACTCCTGTGCTTCGCGCACGGCTTCGGCCGGTTCCTGGCCATTGGCCAGCAACGCCGCAATCGCGGAACCGAGCGTGTCCGTGATGCCCATGATCCTGTGACTGCCGCGGTCCCACATATCCTGGCGAAGTTGGCCGTCTTCGCTGAACAGCGTATTGACGAGCCGGTGCGTGCCGGTTTCCGTCGACAGAATGTACTCGCAACCTTGCGACAGCAAATGCGAGATCGCTGCGTCGAGGCTTGGCGCCTCGGCGTCGCCGTCCGGTTGGGCGAGCGCGAGCAGCGTGGCCGAATCGGCGACCAGCAGGGTGGTTTGCGGCGCCAGCAAGTCGGCAATCGCTTCGCGTAGTTCGTCGGCGGCGAGCACGTGTTCGTCGTCGAGCGTGAAGTCGGGCGCGAGGATCAGCGGGATATCGTCGTAATCGGCGACCACCTCGGCAATCGCGCTCACCACTTCCGCACGCGTGCATGCGCCGACCTTGAACGCGGCGATCGGCATATCTTCGAGCAGCATCCGAGCCTGGGTCGCGACCACTTCAGGGTCGAGCCCGGTGACTTCGTCGCAGCTTGCCGAGTCGCGCACGGTATAGCCGGTGAGTACGGAGACGCCATGGCAACCCATGCTGGCAAGCGTCATCAGGTCGGCTTGCAGGCCGGAGCCGCCGGTGGGATCGGAAAGGCCGAAGGTGAGGACGATCGGAGGCGTGTCGCTGGGCATGAAAATTTGCAAAAAGGGGCTGTATTTAGGCGCAGACGGTGCGCAATCGACTCAATTATGCGGCCTAAACTGTCATGAAGGCGTTTTTTCGCATTCTTCGATGTCCGGCTGCAAGCCGGCAGCGGCTATCTGGCGAGCAGGCGGCAAATCCGGGCGCAGGGACGAATCGGTCATGCAGTGGCACTACGCCGCAAGCGTGCCACGCAGCGACCCGCCCGGCATCGCCGAAGGCCGTCGCACGCTGCGATTTGCGCGTTTCTGATTGCTAGGCATTGGGGCGGCAACACGGTACCATCATGGCTCCCGTTTCCACGGACTCTACGACGCGACACAAGAATGGAATATCAAAGCTGGATGTGCCTGATTTGCGGCTGGATTTACGACGAAGAAGCCGGTTTGCCGGACGAAGGCATTGCGCCGGGCACTCGCTGGGAGGACGTTCCCATTAACTGGACCTGCCCGGAATGCGGAGCGCGCAAGGAAGACTTCGAGATGGTCCAGATCTGAGATTCGAGGGGCAAACGGCGGTGCCCGGCGTTGTCTGACTGGGCGCCATGTCGTGCGTCCGCCGCGCGGCGCTTTGCAGACGGTGCCGCCCGGATCGAACGCGATTCGTGCGTTCGGAACGCCGCCCCGACGCGTCGATGCGGAACGTCCCCGGTTGCACCGTGTCGCAGCGGTAGTCTGTCATTGTTCTGTCGCCAGTTCGCGCGTTAGCCGATCAGTTTCTCGTGCAGCGCCGGGCGGCGGCCCGTCAGCTTCCTGTCGCCAGCCCATGACTCTTCGATCCGCTGCACCTGATTCCTTCGATGCCTTGCCGAATCCGCGCGGCGGCGCTGTCCGTTCCGCAGAGCTGGCGCTGGCCGAAGCGCTGCTGGCGTTCGAGCAACATAGCGAGAGCACCTCGGCGTTATTGCGTGCGTCGCACGCGTTGCGCGAGGCAGGCTGGCTGAGCGCGCAGCGCTTCGCGGACGCACTGGTGCGGCTTTCGCCTTTGGCCGACGAGGAGAGTCCGGCGAACCCGGCAGACGCGGACAACGCGCGGTCCGTGTTCGGTGCGGCGTTGCGCGATTTCCGCGCGGCGCTCGAGCGTCACAATCTGCACGAGCTATCCTGCTCGCCCACTCTGTTCAGGCACTATCGCGCGCTCTGCACCCATCTGTCGGAGCACACGCCAGGTTCAACCGCCGCGTTCGAAGACCTCGCGCTGACCTCACGTCCGGTACCGCCGGTGTCGCTGCACGCTCAGCCCGTGGATCAACTGGCTCATTTGCGGGCGCGCTATGAGCGCGCGCTGCTGCCCGTGTTGCGCGCGCAGCCCGATAACAGCGGTGCCGCGCTTGCGTTCACCAATGCCGCGCTCGACGAACTGGACGCAGTCCTGTCCGAACTCGCCGGCCCGGATCCCTACGATTTCTGGCGTCTCGCCAAAGCGTGCGCGAAGGCGCTGCGCGTCAGCGGCCGCGCTACCGGAGAAGCCGACGCGCGGCGTTTCTATGCGCGCTGCAATCTCACGCTGGCCGATCACGCACGCGGCATCGAGCGCGCGCCGCGTTCGCTGGTGCGCGCGACGCTGGCGCTGCTGTGGCGCGACTACGCGCTATTCGGCGCTGCAGCGGAAGATGCCGATCAGGTCGAAGTGCTACACGACTACGGCCTGACGGTCGATTGGCATGTCGCCGGCACGCAGGCATCCGAAATGCTTTGGGAGGCGGGCGCCGTGCAGGCGCAGGCGATCAGCGCGACTCGCAGTTCGCTGACGCGTGAGCTGGGCGTGCTGACCGTCAACGCGCACGCTTATGAAGATTTCCTGCAGACGGCGGATGCGTCGATTTCGGCGCTGACCGAACACGCCCGCGCGGCCGATCAGCCCGAGAAAGCCGATCCGAGCGAAGCGCTGCAGGCGGGCGATGCCGCCTACCGGCTCGGCGCTGCCGCGTGCGCGCTGGGCCTTGGCCACGTGGCGGTGGTAGCCGACGCGCTCGGGCTGGCGTGGCGCCGCCGCGCGCATGCCGGCGTTTCCACGCCGGCAGTGCGCTCCCACGTCATCGTCGGAGCACCTGCGGCGAGCACGCTCGAGCAGGCTGCCGAGGCGTTGCGCGCGATGCTGCACAAAGTTGCTGCCGGCGTCGCGCCGACCGGCAGTAACACCGCGCTGGCCGCATTGACGCGCGCGATCGAGCAGGGCGGCGCCTGAGCGGCGGCGCAATTGGCACAATTGGCAGCCTGTCCCGTGCGCCGGCAAGCATCCTCTGCCGGCCGCCACGGGGAGCAAGGTTCGGACCCGGCGGCGCGCGCCCAGCGTGTCGCAAAACACCCCTAACGCACCGTGGACAAGGCCTGCGTGCGTGATAGAGTGCAACTTGATTCGCCGTCGATGGCTCGCGGCGCTCTTCATCGCGCACATTGCGGTCCAGCGCTCAAAGCCCGCCATCCTGCATCGTCTTTGCTAAAATTCGAACTATGTCCAAGAGTACCGATCGCATCAATCTGACCAACCAGTTCCTGATCGCCATGCCGAGCATGGCCGATCCCACGTTTTCAGGAACGGTGGTCTACCTTTGCGATCACAGTGAGCGCGGTGCGCTCGGCCTCGTGATCAACCGGCCGACCGATATCGATCTTGAAGCGCTCTTCAGTCGCATCGATCTCAAGCTCGAGATCGAACCCCTTCTTCATGTGCCCGTGTATTTCGGTGGCCCGGTGCAAACCGAGCGTGGCTTCGTGCTGCACGATCCGAAAGACGGCAATGCGTACACGTCGTCCATGTCGGTGCCGGGCGGCCTTGAAATGACCACCTCGAAAGACGTGCTCGAAGCCGTCGCGAGCGGCACCGGTCCGGAACGCTTCCTGCTCACGCTCGGTCATGCCGGCTGGGCCGCGGGTCAACTCGAGGAAGAGATTTCCAAGAACGGCTGGCTCACGGTTGAAGCCGACCCGAAAATCGTTTTCGACGTGCCTGCCGAACAACGTCTGGAAGCCGCGCTCGCGCTGCTCGGTATTTCGCTGTCGATGCTGTCGGGCGAAGCAGGTCACGCATGAAAGGTAACGTATGAGTCCGCCGGCCGGACGTGAGGCGACGCTGCTTGCGTTCGACTATGGTGAAAAGCGGATCGGCGTGGCGGTGGGCAACTCGCTCACCCGCAGTGCACGGGCGCTCGTGATCGTGCAGAACCGCAGCCGCGAATACCGTTTCGAGGCGATCGGCAAGCTGATCGCCGAATGGAAGCCGGACGCGCTGGTGGTCGGCTTGCCGATGCACCCGGACGGCACGCCGCACGAAATGACCCAACTCGCGAAGCGCTTCGGCAATCAGCTGAATGGCCGCTTCAATCTGCCGGTGACGTGGATCGACGAGCGTTATTCGTCAGTCGAAGCGAAGGCGGAAATTCGCGCCGGTAACGGCCGCGCCGACATGCTCGACGCCGAAGCCGCCAGCATTATTCTCCAGCAATATCTAGACGGACTTTCCGACGATCATGAGTTCCATTGACGCCGAAGCGCTCTACAGCGCTTTGCTCGAGCAGATTCGTGCTGCCTATGGCGACAAGCTCGGCGCCGGGCCAGACAGTGCGGAAGGCGCCGTGCTGGCCGGTATTTACAGTGGTGGCGCGTGGCTTGCCGAGCGCCTCGCGCGCGACCTGCACGTGCCGAGCTTCGGCGTAGTGAATGTCGCGCTACATCGTGACGATTACGCTAAAAAAGGCTTGCACTCGCAGGCGAGCCCGACCTCACTGCCGTTTTCCGTGGACAAGCGCCGCATCGTGCTGGTGGACGACGTGCTATACACCGGCCGCACGATTCGCGCGGCACTGAACGAACTGTACGACTACGGGCGGCCGGCATCGGTCGAACTGGCGGTGCTGGCGGATCGCGGTGGACGCGAGTTGCCGGTGGCGGCCCGCTTCGTCGGCGGCGTGGTGCAAGTGCCCGCCGAGACGACGCTCGTGCTGAGCCGCGAAGAGGGCGGCGCGCACGGCAATCAGCGTTTCACCTTTCACACCGAAGCCCGCGTCGATTGAACGCGGCTTTGCGCATCGAGCCGCATTGAGCCGCATTGAGCAATAAGCAGGTACACCATGAACACCGCCACCCAGGCCTCCCAGGATTCAGCCGAAGGCGCCACCGAGCGCTTCCGCTATGGCTTTCTGAAGGGCAATCCGCAGCTCACGAAAAACGGCGAGCTCAAACATCTGTTGTCGATCGAAGGCTTGCCGAAGGCGATCGTCAATCACATTCTCGATACCGCCGACCAGTTCGTCAGCGTGACCGATCGCGAAGTGAAGAAAGTGCCGCTGTTGCGCGGCAAGTCGGTGTTCAATCTGTTCTTCGAGAACTCGACGCGCACGCGCACGACCTTCGAAATCGCCGCGACGCGTTTGTCGGCGGACGTGCTGAATCTGAACATCAATGCTTCTTCGACGAGCAAGGGTGAGTCGCTGCTCGACACGATCAACAATCTCTCGGCGATGCATGCCGATATGTTCGTCGTGCGCCATGCGTCGAGCGGCGCACCGTATCTGATCGCCCAGCACTGCGCACCGCACGTGCATGTGATCAACGCCGGCGACGGCCGTCACGCACACCCGACCCAGGGTCTGCTCGACATGTACACGATTCGCCACTACAAGAAGGATTTCACCAATCTGCGCGTGGCGATTGTCGGCGACATTCTGCATTCGCGGGTCGCGCGTTCGGACATTCATGCGCTGACCACGCTTGGCGTGCCGGAAGTGCGCGCAATCGGTCCGCGCACGCTGTTGCCGGGTGGCCTGGAGCAGATGGGCGTGCGCGTATTCCATAACCTCGACGAAGGCCTGAAAGACGTCGACGTGATCATCATGCTGCGTCTGCAAAACGAGCGGATGAGCGGCGCGCTGCTGCCGTCGGCGCAGGAGTACTTCAAGAGTTGGGGTTTGACGCCGGAGCGCCTTGCGCTCGCCAAACCCGACGCGATCGTGATGCACCCGGGTCCGATGAACCGCGGCGTCGAAATCGATTCGCAGGTGGCTGACGGCCCGCAATCGGTGATCCTGAACCAGGTGACGTTCGGTATCGCGGTGCGCATGGCGGTGATGGGAATTGTCGCCGGCAATCACGACTAAAAATAAGGCAGCGCATGAAGATTCATATTCAGGGTGGCACGCTGATCGATCCGGCAGCGGGCACCGAACAGCAGCAGGACATTTTTATTGCGGCGGGCAAGATCGTTGCCATTGGCAACGCACCCGCTGATTTCAATGCCGCGAAGACGATCGATGCCAAAGGCCTCTCGATTGCGCCTGGTCTGGTCGACCTGTCCGCGCGCTTGCGCGAACCCGGCTACGAACACAAGGCGACGCTCGAATCCGAAATGGCCGCCGCGCTCGCGGGCGGTGTGACGAGTCTGGTGTGTCCGCCGGACACCGATCCGACGCTCGATGAACCGGGCCTCGTCGAGATGCTCAAGTTCCGCGCGCGCAATCTGAACCAGGCGCATGTGTATCCGCTCGGCGCGTTGACCGTCGGTCTGAAAGGCCAGGTCATCACCGAGATGGTTGAATTGACGGAGGCGGGTTGCATCGGCTTTTCGCAGGCCGACGTGCCGGTGGTCGACACGCAGGTGCTGATGCGTGCGCTGCAGTACGCGAAGACCTACGGCTTCACGGTGTGGCTGCGTCCGGTCGATGCCTATCTCGGCAAGGGTGGCGTGGCCGCGAGCGGCGCGCTGGCGTCGCGGCTTGGATTGTCGGGCGTGCCGGTGTCGGCTGAGACGATCGCGCTGCATACGATCTTCGAACTGGTTCGCGTGACGGGGGCACGGGTGCATCTGTCGCATGTGTCCTCGGCGGCGGGCATCGAATTGATGCGTGCGGCCAAGGCCGAAGGCTTGCCGGTGTCGTGCGACGTCACCGTGAACCATGTGCATCTGATCGACCTCGACATTGGCTACTTCGACGCGCAATTCCGGCTCGATCCGCCGTTGCGCCAGCAGCGCGATCGCGAAGCGATACGCGCGGGTCTCGTCGACGGCACGATCGACGCGATCTGCTCCGACCACACGCCGGTCGACGACGACGAAAAACTCCTGCCGTTCGCCGAAGCCACACCTGGTGCGACCGGGCTCGAGTTGTTCCTGTCGCTGACGGTCAAGTGGGCCGACGAGGCGCGCGTGCCGTTGGCCAAGGCGCTGAACCGCATCACCACGGCGCCGGCCGACGTGTTGAAGCTGGGTGCGGCGGGCCGCATCGCCGTGGGCTCGGTCGCCGATCTTTGTGTGTTCGACCGCCACGCATATTGGCGCGTTGAACCGCGCGCACTGAAGAGCCAGGGACACAACACGCCGTTCCTCGGCTATGAACTGCCGGCGCGTGTGCGCGCGACCATCGTGTCCGGTCACGTTGCATTCGAACAGCGCTAATATCCGCGGCAATGCCCAGTTACGGAAAGCTCCGACAATGAAGCTCGCGTTACGCAAAGCCCGTCTCATCGCGCATCTGCTGCACGGCATGTGGATCGTCGCGACGCGCTTTCACAAAGCCGGCGCTGAAGGGCGGCTGACACTCAATCGCGAATGGTCGCTGAAAATGCTGCGTCTATGCGGCATGCAGCTCGTCGTGCATAACGACAGCGCACGGCTCGACCGTGGCGCGCTGGTGGTCGCCAATCACATCTCATGGATTGACATCTATGTGATCAATGCGTGGCGGCCCACACCGTTCGTCTCGAAGGCCGAGATCCGGCAGTGGCCGGTGGTCGGCTGGCTGGCGCAGCAATTGGATACGGTGTTCATCCAGCGCGAGAAGCGCAGCGACGCGAAGCGCATCATGCACGAACTGTCCGACCGTCTGAGCGCGGGCGAGCTGATGTGCGTGTTTCCTGAAGGGACGACGTCGAACGGTCTGGCGCTGCTGCCGTTTCACGCGAATATGTTCCAGGCCGCCGTGTCGGCCTCGGCACCGGTGCAGCCGCTGTGCATCATGTACGAAGATGCGCAGGGCCGGCAATCCACCGCGCCTGCCTATATCGACGATCTGACGCTGGCCGACTCGCTGAATATGTTGCTGCGCGGCGGCCCGTTGACCGCGCACGTGTATGTCGGCGCGGCGCTTGCGCCGGGTGCGGACCGGCGTACGCTGGCAGCCGAGGCGGAAAGGGTGATTGCCGCGGCGTTGCGGGAGATGCAGGGCGGTGCGACGAATTCCGGTGCCGCGATCGCGGCGTCGATTTCCTCGCCTGCCGCTGCTAACGACGCCAATGCTTCCAACGCCCCGGCAGCGTTGATCGAGCCCGCCGATCGGTCCGGCCGGTCGGCTTGACCGGTCTCGCCGGTCGGTTTAGCCGGTCGGTTTAAGAAGCCGGCTTTCTAGTTGCCGCCGGCCGGCGCGCGGCAGGTCTCGCAGTCGACCTGGGTCAGCGTGCGCTCCGCGGGATTTTGCGCGAGGCGCACGGCGGAGAGCTTCTCGCCCCATACGCAGCCGGAATCCAGCCCGATCAGATTGTCGCGCAAGGTCAAACCGAGCGCGGCCCAATGGCCGAACACCATCGTCACGTCCGCGGTCTTGCGCGACGGCACGTCGAACCACGGCATGCTGCCCGGAGGGGCGGAATTCAGGCCGCCACTGCTGCTGAAATCCATTGCGCCTTCGGCATTGCAGAAGCGGATGCGCGTCAGTGCGCTGCACGTAAGGCGCAGCCGCTCGATGCCCTTGAGGCCGGGTGTCCAGCGATTCGGCTCATTGCCGTAGAGTCCCGCGAGCGTTTCCTTCCAGTTCGGCGCGCGCAGCGCCCGCTGCAACTCGTCGGCCAGCTCCATGGTCAGCGCGGCGTCCCATTGCGGCAGCACGCCCGCATGGACCATCAGCATGCCGTTATCGAAATGCGCGAGCGGACGGTGGCGGACCCATTCGAGCAGATCGGCGGCATCCGGTGCGGAAAGAATGTCGTTGATCGTGTCGCCTTTCTTCGATTTGCGGATTCCCGCCGACACCGACAGCAGATGCAGGTCGTGGTTGCCCAGCACCGGCACTGCGCGCTCTCCCAGCGCGATGATGTCGCGCAGCGTGGCGAGCGATTCGGAACCCCGGTTGATCAGGTCGCCGGCGAACCACAGCGGCGTGTCCGCGGGCGGCGCGGCTTTGGCCAGCAACTGCTGGAACGGCGTGCGGCAGCCTTGCAGGTCGCCGAAAGCGAGCGGCAGCGGGTGCGGCTGCCGGACGGCGCTGGCGGTGGCGGCAGAAGCGGTGGTGGAAGAGGTGGAGGCGGTGGAGGATGTCATCGGAAGTCGGTGCAGTTCGATACACGCGGTTACGAACAAGGCGTGCCGCGTTGGGCGGTGCAGCAAGTTAGCGTGACATAATAGCCCGTTTGAAGCACGGATATCGCAGTATGCGCCGCCCGGAGCCGCCAGCAACGGCGCTGCCCGGGGTGAGCTCAGACGTACCGCTGCCGGCGCGCGCGATATTGCACCACAACAGGATGACCCTCGTGAACGGAGAAAGCATGCCGTCTATTCATGCACAGCAACCTATCCGCACGCTCGTCACCGGGGCGAGTGGCTTCACGGGCCGCTATCTGGTCGACAACCTGCTCGGCCGCGGTCATACCGTGATTGAAACCGTGGCTGGGCGTAACGAACCGGAAACGCCGACACGCGTCAGGCTCGACATTACGTCGCCCGATATGTGCCGGCGTGTGATCGAAACCGTGCGGCCCGACTACATCGTGCATCTGGCGGCGATCAGCTTCGTAGGCCATAACGATCCGCTCGATTTTTATCGCGTCAATGTGCTCGGTACGCTGAATCTGCTGGAGGCCTGCGCAGCCGTTGGCCATACGCCCCGCAAGCTGTTGATCGCGAGCAGCGCGAACGTGTACGGCAATGTCACAAGCGATGCTATCGACGAAACGTTCCCGGTCACGCCGGTGAACCACTATGCCGCCAGCAAGGCGGCGATGGAAACAATGGTCCGGACCTGGTTCGACCGGCTGCCCATTCTGATCGTGCGGCCGTTCAACTACACCGGCCGCGGGCAGGCATCCAATTTCCTCGTGCCGAAGATCGTCGAGCATTTTGCACGGCGCGAACCGGCTATCGAACTCGGCAATATCGACGTGGCGCGCGATTTCTCGGACGTGCGCTACGTGGCGAGCGCCTATGAAGCTTTGCTCGACTCGGCGGCCGCGGCCGAAACGGTCAACGTCTGCACCGGCACGCCGTACACGCTGCGCGAGATTCTGTCGGCGGCGAGTGATCTGACCGGGCACGAGATCGAGATTCAGGTCAATCCGGCTTTCGTGCGTCAAACCGACGTGAAGATGCTGGCCGGGTCGCCAGCCAAGCTGCGTTCGCTGGTGCCGAAGGTCGAGGCCATTCCGTTTATGGATACGCTGCGCTGGATGTTGGCGGCTTAAGGAAAATTTGCGGCGGCGGATGCCCAATCGTCCTGCGCTCACCTTACAGCCAGGCGGTTCTGTCAGGCTGCTCCGGGTTGCCAGGGTTCGGGTTTTCATCGGCGCGGCTTTATAATCGTGACTCAATAAGATCGGCGTTTCAGCGTCTGTCCACGAGGGGCAGGGGTTGCCGCGGGCGTCGACACAGAGTGAACACCACAACGCGAGGTGAACGGATCAGCAGGCCGAGTTGATCCGCCACTACCATCTAGAAGGAAATTTCATGATCCTGGTAACGGGCGGTGCGGGCTTTATCGGCGCCAATTTCGTGCTCGACTGGCTCGGTACGTCGGACGAAGCGGTATTGAACGTCGACAAGCTGACCTACGCCGGCAATCTGGGCACGCTCAAATCGCAGCAGGGCAATCCTCGCCATATCTTTGTTCGTGCCGATATCTGCGATCGCACCGCGCTCGACGTGCTTTTCGCCGAGCACAAGCCGCGCGCCGTGCTGCACTTTGCCGCCGAAAGCCATGTGGACCGTTCGATTCATGGCCCGGCGGATTTTGTGCAGACCAACGTGGTCGGCACCTTTACCTTGCTCGAAGCCGCTCGTCGGTACTGGAACACGCTCGGCGAGGCCGACAAGGCCGCATTCCGTTTCCTGCATGTGTCGACCGACGAAGTGTTCGGCTCGCTGTCCGCTACCGATCCGCAATTCTCCGAAACCACGCCGTACGCGCCGAATAGTCCCTATTCGGCCACCAAGGCAGGTTCCGATCATCTGGTGCGGGCCTACCATCACACGTACGGCCTGCCGGTGCTCACCACGAACTGCTCGAACAACTACGGTCCGTATCAGTTTCCCGAGAAACTGATTCCGCTGATGATCGCCAACGCGCTTGCCGGCAAGGCGCTGCCTGTGTATGGCGACGGTCAGAATGTGCGCGACTGGTTATATGTCGGCGACCATTGCAGCGCGATCCGCGAAGTACTCGCGCGCGGCACGCCGGGCGAGACATACAACATCGGCGGCTGGAACGAAAAGAAGAACCTCGACGTTGTACATACACTGTGTGACCTGCTCGATCAACTGCGCCCGAAGGCGGGTGCCTCGTACCGCGACCAGATCACCTATGTGACCGACCGTCCGGGTCATGACCGCCGCTACGCGATCGACGCGCGCAAGCTCGAACGCGAACTCGGCTGGAAGCCGGCGGAAACCTTCGAGACCGGACTCGCGAAAACAGTTCGTTGGTATCTCGACCACCAGACGTGGGTCGACGAAGTGGCTTCCGGCGAATATCGGAAGTGGGTCGAGACGAACTACTCCCAACGGTCATAAGGGGTTCGAGATGGCGCGCAAGGGCATTATTCTCGCCGGCGGTTCCGGCACTCGCTTGTACCCGATCACGCAGGTTGTATCGAAGCAACTCCTGCCGGTGTACGACAAGCCAATGATCTACTACCCGCTGTCAACGCTGATGATCGCCGGCATTCGCGACGTGCTGATCATTTCGACACCCGAAGACACACCGCGTTTCGCGTCGATGCTCGGCGACGGCAGCCAGTGGGGAATGAATTTTCAGTACGCCGTGCAGCCGTCGCCGGACGGGCTCGCGCAGGCGTTCATCATTGGCCGCGATTTTGTGGGCAATGATCCGTCGGCGCTGATTCTTGGCGACAACATCTTCTACGGCCACGACCTCGCGACCCAGCTCGGCCACGCGAACCATCGCACCGACGGCGCAACCGTATTCGCGTATCACGTGCAGGATCCCGAACGATACGGCGTAGTCGAATTCGACAAGAATTTTCGCGCGCTGTCGATCGAGGAAAAGCCGCTCACGCCACGCTCGAATTACGCGGTCACCGGTCTTTACTTCTACGATCGCGACGTCTGCGACATCGCCGCCGACATCAAGCCGTCCGCGCGCGGCGAGCTCGAAATCACCGACGTCAATTCGACGTACCTGAAGTCGGGCAGGCTCAGCGTCGAGCTGATGGGCCGCGGCTATGCATGGCTCGATACCGGCACGCACGATTCGCTGATCGATGCGGCGACTTTTATCGCGACCTTGCAGAAACGCCAGGGCCTGGTGGTCGCGTGTCCTGAAGAGGTGGCGTTCCGTCAGCGCTGGATCGGCGCGGAACAGGTCGAGCGGCTCGCGAGACCCCTCGCGAAGAATGCCTACGGTAAATATTTGCTCAAGCTCGTTTCGGATCCTCTCGCATGAAACTCAACGTTATTCCGACTTCGCTGCCGGAAGTGAAAATCATCGAACCCAAGGTGTTTGCGGATGCCCGCGGGTTTTTCTTCGAAAGTTTCAATGCGAACGAATTTGCGCAGGCGCTCGGCGTGAACGTCGAGTTCGTGCAGGATAACCATTCGTTGTCCGCGAAGAACGTCGTACGCGGTTTGCACTATCAGCTCGTGCGGCCGCAGGGCAAACTCGTGCGCGTCGTATCGGGCGAGGTGTTCGACGTCGCGGTCGATATCCGCAAGGGCTCGCCGACTTTCGGTCAATGGGTGGGCGAGCGGCTGAGCGCGGAGAACAAGCGGCAGATGTGGATTCCGGCTGGCTTCGCGCATGGCTTCGCCGTGTTGTCGGAGCAGGCCGAGTTCCTCTACAAGACGACCGACTACTGGTTTGCGGAACACGAGCGCTGCATGCGGTGGGATGATCCGCAGATTGGGATCGAATGGCCGCTCGACGGTGAAGCGCTACTGGCCACGAAAGACGCTGCCGCGCCGCTTTTGGCCGACGCCGAATTGCCGGACTGAGGGAGGCGGGCCATGAGCGAGCAGCGCGTCGTATTGCTGACCGGCACCAACGGTCAGGTCGGTTTCGAATTGCAACGCAGTTTGCAGGGGCTGGGCAAAATCGTTGCGCTCGATCGCAGCCGGTTGGACCTGCGCGACCCGCAGCAGATTCGCGAGGTTGTGCGCGCAACCAAACCGGCGTTGATCGTCAACCCGGCCGCGTACACGGCGGTCGACGCAGCGGAATCCGACGTGGCGGGTGCTACGCAGCTCAACCTCGACGCACCTCGTGTGCTGGCCGAAGAGGCGAAGCGGCTTGGCGCTGCGCTTGTCCACTATTCAACCGACTACGTGTTTGACGGAAAGAAGGCCACGGCGTATGTCGAAGACGATGAGCCGAATCCGCAGAATGTGTACGGGCGCACCAAGCTCGAGGGTGAACAGGCGATTATCGAGTCGGGTTGCGCGCATCTGATTTTTCGCACCAGTTGGGTCTACGGAACACGCGGCAAAAACTTCCTGTTGACCATGCTGCGCCTCGGCGCGGAGCGCAGCGAGCTAAGCGTGGTGGCCGACCAGTATGGCGCCCCCACATGGGCGAATACTATTGCGGCCCTGACTTCAAACGTGCTTGCGCAGACGGCAGCGCTACGGGCGGGAGATTGGGACGACTGGTGGTCGTCGTATTCAGGCGTCTACCATTTGACCGCTTCGGGCGAGACGTCCTGGTATGGGTTCGCGCAGGCTATTTTCGAGCTGTCCGGTCTGGCCGCGAAACCTCGAGTCATGCCGCTGCCCGCCGCGTCCTATCCCACTGCTGCCGCGAGACCGGCCAATTCGCGTCTTTCGAATGACAAGCTTGCGAGCACATTCGGCGTTCGTGCGCCGGACTGGCGCGATGCGTTGAGTCTTTGCATGGCGGCGCGGTGAGTGCCGTACAGGCAAACGTCGGTGCACCGCTTACTCAAATCTGAGGCAGGAGCAGGAAGATGTCAGACCGCGAGCGTATTCGTGTGACGGCCAGAGAAACGTTGTCGAATGAACGGCGGCGGCTGGAGAAGCTGACCTACGAATATGACCGTAGCGACGGCAGCACGCAACTGCTCACCAACGAGATATACAGCGTGAACGACGGTGCCGCCGGGCTGCTCTATGACGTTGCGCGCGGTACCGTGGTGCTGGTGCGGCAATTCCGTTTGCCTGCCTACCTGCAGGGTTCGAGCGGATTTACGCTCGAGGCGGCAGCCGGTTTTCTGGACGGCGCTTCGCCGGAAGATCGTGTACGCGAAGAGATCATGGAGGAAGCCGGCTATCGCGTGTCTTCGGTAAAGAAGGTGTGCGAGGCGTTGATGGTGCCGGGTTGCGTGACCCATACGGTGTACGGTTTCGTCGCGCCGTATACGCCGGAAGACAAGATCGCGGCCGGCGGCGGCCTGCTGGAAGAGGGTGAGGATATTTCGGTGGTCGAACTATCGATCGACGAAGCGTTGCGGATGATTGAGAGCGGCGAGATTGTGGATGGCAAAACGATCATTCTGCTGCAGTATGCGGCGCTGCATTTGTTCCGGAGTGGGCAGGATGTGGGCTCTTAACCCGCAACGCCCTGCAACGCACGGTAAGTTGCTTCGATTGTTAGACGCGAAGGCGGCTCCGGTTCGCGCCGACCGCGACGCGTTGACAAGGTGATATATGTGCGGGATACTCGCCGGGCTATAATTTTGGGGATTGCTTCTTTCAGTGTGTCCCCCGTTTCAGGCCTTCAGGGCGGTTCGTCGAAGTGATAAGCCTCGCTGAGCCCGCGGCAAGAACGATGAGCAGAGGAGCGCAGTCGCCACCTGCAGCAGGGTAGTGCAGGCGGCTGATTTCAATGTGTGGCGAATGGCGCCACACTCTGTTTGCTCCATTCCCAGTTGAACAAATACAGTCCAGCGGACTGATCTTTCGAGTCGTCGAGTGTGAAGTATTTGAACGCCGTAAATGATGTCCGGGATGGTTTGCGTAGCCGCGAGTTGTGGCTCGCGCTCGGCATGCAGGATATCCGCCAACGCTATCGCCGCTCGCTGCTGGGGCCGTTCTGGCTGACGATCAGTATGGGTGTGATGATCGGCGCCATGGGGCCGCTGTACGGGTCGCTGTTTGGATATAACGCTGCGTCCTTTATCCCGCACCTGGCACTCGGATTGATTTTCTGGGGCTTTATTGCCGGACAGATCGGCGATTTCGGAGAAGCGTTTTCGAATTCGACGAATTACCTGCGGCAAATGAAGCTGCCGCTCTCGATGTTCGTGCTTCGAGTGATGTACCGGCACTCGATCATCCTTGCTCACAACATCATCGTTTTTGTCGTCATCTGGGCGATTTTGCCGGTCCATTTGAATGCGAGCCTGTTGGTTTTGCCGTTTTCCATACTCCTCGTGCTAGTCAATCTTTTTTGGATTGGCATTATCACGAGTATCTTTTGCACGCGGTATCGCGACATGCAGCCGGTGATCGGTAATCTGGTGCAGGTCATGTTCTTCGTGACGCCCATTATCTGGAAAGCTGAGCAGTTATCCCCCGAGCGGCAACACCTGATTCACCTCAATCCGTTCTTCTACCTTCTGGAACTTTTGCGTGAACCCTTGCTTGGTATGATGCCGGCGCCTGATATCTGGATTCGGGCCACGGGAATGGCGGTGGTTGGAACCGCATTGGCGCTGTATATGCTCGGCAAGTGCCGGCATCGCGTTACATACTGGCTTTAAAGGGAGCGTTCGAATGCATATCTCTCTTGAGAACGTGAGCGTACGCTTTCCCATTTACGACGCGAAGCAGCGGTCGTTCAAGCGTGCAGTGATGGCAGCCGCGACCGGCGGCCAATTTGTTGGCAAGTCAGGGCACACTGTTGTTGAGGCGCTGCACGAGATTAATCTGGAGATCGCCGAGGGTGATCGGGTCGCGCTGCTTGGCGGTAACGGGGCGGGCAAAACGACCTTGCTGCGAGTGCTTGCCGGCGTGTACCACCCCGAGGAAGGCACCGTTCAGGTAAAGGGCCGTGTCACCAGCTTGCTGGACTCTATGCTCGGTATGGATCTGGAATCCACCGGCTACGAGAACATGTATCTGCGCGGACTGTTTCTTGGCCTCAAGGCCAAGCAGATCGCGGCATTGTCGGATGAGATCGCTGAATTCAGTGAGCTTGGCGATTTCCTGAACGTGCCCGTGCGTACCTATTCATCGGGTATGACACTGCGTCTCGCCTTTTCGATTTCGACTATTATCAAGCCCGAAGTTTTGCTGATGGACGAATGGATGAGTGTCGGCGACGAACACTTCAAGCACAAAGCCGAGCAACGTCTCGAACAGTTCGTGAGCGATGCCGGCATCCTCGTGATTGCAACGCATGATCACGGTCTGGCAGAGCGGCTTGCGAATCGCCGTATCACGATGGAACACGGTAGGATCGTTTCCACTTCCTGACGCACGAGCTGTTCCCGCCCGCTTGCGCTCGTATAGCCGCAACTCGATGTCTGGTGGACGACGAGCGATTGCCGGCTATACGGCCTTTCCTTGCGTGAGATTGGGGCTATTCCGGCAACTTTCCACGGAATAGCTGATCCGTTGTTTGGATTTTGACCACCTGCGGTGCAACGATCCCACTTTATGGCCAGCAACGCGCTTGCATAAAATTCCCGCAGATTATTTATTATCTGCAGTTGTAACGGAAAATTAATTCGGGTTGCCGACCTCCGGCACTTTGAGCAAACTTCTCCTATTGGCACACGTTCGTTGCTCCGACGCACGGAACTCGTGCGTAACCGGCGGGCAAAGGGATGGCCGACTCCAAAACCCATTGCGTTCGCACACGTCGCCCGATGCAGTTCACTCGCATCCCGCCGAGGCCGCCGTCTATTGGCCAAG
This sequence comes from Paraburkholderia agricolaris, assembly GCF_009455635.1. Classification (NCBI taxonomy): domain Bacteria; kingdom Pseudomonadati; phylum Pseudomonadota; class Betaproteobacteria; order Burkholderiales; family Burkholderiaceae; genus Paraburkholderia; species Paraburkholderia agricolaris. Next base: position 3,859,109 of record NZ_QPER01000001.1, on the reverse strand, counting down.
AGATTTTGAAAAATTAGAAATTTGCTTCGAGGTAAACTGGAAATGCACAACGCAAACCTGCTCCCGAGTTCGTCAGAAACGCTTCTAACTCAGTATGGAGAGAAGGTCGGGGATTATTTTTTTGCGCCGCTCCGAAAATATACCTTCACGGAACAAGGGATCAAACGCTGGTATGCGTGGACGCTGGCCGGCCGTCCAAACGAAGGAACGGGTTTCGCGGCTGCCAATCTGGGATCTGGGACCACTGTCTATGAGCACGTTCCCGTTCCGCCTAACCGGGTCGTCCTTGTTTCCCATTCCTTCGAGACAATGGCTGCCCGGGTCCATATCGCGTCTCCGGGTACCTATTTCATAGCGGTATCTTTTGTTCCTGTTGTTTTTGAGGGCGAATATACCGTCTCGGTTTGTGCAAATGGCAAACGCCTTTGGGACGACCGTATATCAAATACTGAAGCGAATCCTCAATATTCTGTATTTTTGCGCTTCACGTCGCCGGGGTTTGTCGACTTCGCGATAAACGCTGAAAAGGCCGGGCAGACGGTTCCATGCCGCGCGTTTCTCCAGTACGGTGTCGCGCAATGCGATGATGCAACAGGCCAGCTGACACTCCGATGTGACGACCGTGCTTCTGGTTTGGATGAGAGTCGGATAGTCCAGCTTCACTCGGAAACGGCCTTTCACCCAATTGACCTTCACGCTCCGCAAGTCAGCGTTGCAGATCGGGTTGAAATATTGGAGAAGGAGTGGACGCTGTCTATTGAGTATATAAAATCGCAATATCAACGAACGCCAAAAGAACTGGTCGAGACTTTCTTAAAGAACAATCAGGAAGCTGCGCTGAAGTATTGCATCTTCATGGTTCCCCGTTCGGGATCTACACTTCTAACGGAACTTCTGGCTAGCACTCGCAAGCTTGGATTTCCTGGTGAGTCTTTTGTCCCGGATGTGGTCAGGACATTTTCGCTCGCATTCTCCGACGTTTTTTCTTCCTATGACGAATTTCTTGTCTCCAGGCATCGTTCCGAGAACGGCGTATATGGGATCGAGATTGAGTCGGAGCGCTTCGTGCAGGAGCCGGAATTTTTCTCCGACGTCAAAGATTGGCGCCATGTTTACATCTGGCGAGAAGATGTCCTTGCCCAGGCGATTTCCTATCAGATATCGATCGACACAGGCGTCTGGCACAATTTCTCAGGTTCGCCTCAGGACGAGAAATTCCGCTATATATCGAGAGCGACGCTTATTGAGAAGGTCAATTTTCTCCTGGGCGTAGAAAAGTTTTTCCTGAGCTTCTTCAGTGAACACAATATCTCTCCATACAAGCTTTCTTACGAAGATCTCGTTGCCGATCCGGTTGGGCATGCGCGTCGTATTGCCGAGCATATCGGAATTGATACGTCCAGCCTGAGTATCGTGAATGAGGGAAAGGTCGTGCTGCAGCCCACGGCAAAGGCGCGCAACTCGTATCACAAGGCGCTTGTCATTGGTGGCGAAGGGGAACTGTGGGGCTATGACATCCACGAAGCGGATGGCCAATACATGGCAGTGCTTCATGGCGTCGACCTCTCGTTGCTGGACACAACGGTTCAACGTGCTCCTCTGCTGTTTCTGTCGAGCGACAGAACGGAGCTATGCAACGACGTGCAGCGCTACGTGATGCGGCACATGTCTTCGTTGTCGCCCGTCGAGGTCTAGGCGGCAACTGAGCTGGCGCTGGTCAGCCGGTGAGCAAAGGGATGCGGCTCTGCCGTTCCCTAGGCATGCCGGCCAGATCGGCACGCTATTCACTGTCTGAAACTGTCCCCACCAGAGCGAGAGGCTGCCCGGTGGGGACACGGAACATCCGCTTATCGCGCCCAGGTGACGTCCGCGATGTCCGTCGAGTAAGGCTTGCCGTTCTCGTCGAACTTCGTGGTCACGGACGGGCCGCGATAGCCGTCTTCCTCGACGGATACGTCAATCAAACGCCGCGGTGCGCCGCTGTTCAGGCTCGCTTCGAGTTGTGCCAGGGTGTCGCACTTCTCGTAAGGCAGGCCAGCCAGCTTGGCCAGCAGTTCGAACTGGAGTTCATACAAACCGGACGTTGCCGAGGCGCCGAACTCCTTGCCGAACGCACGCGCCTGCGACTTGATGATCGATTGATAACCGCGGTTGTTCAGCACGATGATCGTCAACGGCAGATCCGGATTCGCAGCCAACGTGAACAGTTCCTGAACGTTCAGCAGCAGTCCACCGTCACCTTCCAGGCACACCACGGGCTGTTTCAGCGCCGCAACGGCGCCCACGGCGGTCGGCAAGCCCAGACCCATGGAACCGAGCACGTGGCCTGCCCAGGCGAAGCTGGCGCCTTCCGTCGGCTTAAAGAAGCGCGCAATGCCTTCAATTGCGTATCCGGACGCGGTCGGCACCACGTACTTTCCTACGCGGGAAGCCGAGAGGACATTCGAGATCTGGTAGGTGGTCAGTCGGGGCGTGCCGAAAGCGGCTTGCTCGTCTTCACGATCCTTGGCGAGCAAGGTTTTGCAATGCGCCAGCCAGTCTTTCGTATCGATTGCAGGAGCACGCACCAGCAGAGCATCTACAACGCCGGCGACATTGTCGTTGAAGAACGTGGTGTTCGGCAGGCCTGCATTCTTGGCAATTTCTTTCTCGTCCAGCTCCACGACAATCCGGCGTGCATTTTTGCCGTAGTTGGCCGGATTGAATGCCGTGGTCAACAGATCGAGGCGCGTGCCGAGGAAGACGACATAGTCGGCCGACTGCATGATCTGGTTCGAATGCGTCGGGGCCAAGCCGCCGGCGCAACCGAAGTTCAACGGGTGATCGTGTGCCAACAGATCGAAGCTGGCCCAGGTGAACAGCGTGGGGACGCCAATCTTCTCGACCAGCTCCTTGATCGACGCGCGGGAAATGCCGGCGATACGCAACGCATTGCCCACTACCAGCACCGGCTTGCGCGCGGTTTGCAGACCCTCGATGATCGCCGAGACTGCGGCCTCGGGAATCTCGTGATCCTTGTGCACGGCTGCGGCGATCAATGCAGCGATTTTCTCGAGACGGGCTTCGGCGTCGGGGACAACCTCGGCTTGCACGTCAAGCGGGATGTCGATGAACACCGGGCCCTTACGGCCCGTGACGGCTTGAGCCAGATTCGCCGCCAGCGTTGCGTCGTCGACCTCTGACGGCTGGTAACGGAACGCGCATTTCGTGACCTGCTGCATCAATTCCAGATGCGGCGTTTCTTGCGCCCCGCGGCTGCGGACGCCATGCGCGTTGATGTCAGCCCGCTTGACCTGCCCGGCGAGCACGAACATCGGCACCGAGTCGTAGTAGGCGGAAGCCACCGACGTGATGGTGTTCGTCACGCCAGGACCCGATGTGACGATCGCGAGACCCGGGACGACGTAGTCTTTCGCTTTTGCGTAGCCGTCCGCAGCGGCGGCGACTGCCTGCTCATGATTGCAGTAGATCATCCGCAGGGCGGACTCGTCCGCCGCGCGATTGATGTGCATCGCCATGCCGCCGGTCAAGCAAAATGCGGTATCCGTGCCCAGTTTCTGGATGTTCGAAAGAATAAATTCAGCGACGTTCATTGTGGCGTTCTAGTTGAGCTTGGTGAGGAAGTCCAGCGCGTGCCAAAAGCCGGCGCCGTGGTCTTTGTGGCCTTGCCACACTTCGGGGATGAAGCTGACGGACGGGTATGCCGAGACCTTCTTCCAGGTTTCAGGCCAGTTGACGTCGCCAGTGCCGATCACAACGCCTTCGCCGTTGACGCCAAGCGCATCGGCCACGTGCAGGTGCGCGCTGTGCGGCAACAGCTTCGCCAATGCATCCTGGAAGTCGAGTCCGAAATGACTGCAGGTCATTTGCAGATGCGACAGGTCGGTGCAATAGCGCAGCTTGAGTTCCTTCGCTTTCTCAGCCAGCTCGTCCGGCATCATGAAGATGTTCTGGTGACGCTGCCCGCCGAAATGCCAAGGGAACGGCGCCATGTTCTGCGGCGTCAGTTCGGTGGAGCCGAAGTCGATCTTCGCGCACGATTCGGCGAAGCGGTTATACAGCTCGGCGCGATGCGCAAGCGGGAAGGGCGCATCCATCGAAAAGCCGCCGACGTTCGCCACGATCAATGCCGAATCCGCTGCGGGGAAGAAGCTGCGCATCTCCTCGGTCGCCTCGACCACCCGCTTGAGGTTGTCGATGGAGCGTTGACGGTAGGCCAGATCATCCGAGGTCAGATCGAGCAACTCGCTGTTCTCGAACAGTTCGGGCGCGTGAACGACCAGACGCTTGCAGTCAACCTGCTTAAGATAATTAGCCGGCTTCAGCGACAGGTCACGATATGACAGATGGAACTCATAGAGGTCCGGATCGATCATGGCGACGTATTGCTCGAAATCGTGATAGCGAACCGGCACCCCCCAATATCCCGGGAACTGGTATGAGCGCTTCACCGTTTTCTGGCCGGTCAGGTCGCCTTCATACAGGAAGTCGCCGATACGGATATCACGATGCGCGACCTTACCGAGCAGATCGGGCAGGCGGTACGGTGCCAGACCTTGACCGGGACTTGCGACACGCAGGCTTTCCTCGGTGAAGGTTTCGCCCTGCTTGATGGCGCGCGCGGCGATGACGCTCTTGCTCAGGTTTTCGCGATTGAGTAGCTCACCCTGGCTGGCTTGCCGGCCAGGACCTGTCCAGGGCAGTGCCTGATCGACCTGGCGAATGCCGTCGACCAGCGCCTTGAATTCGGCCGGTTCGAGACTCGCAGCGTGATCGGGACCTTCCATGTTGCGGTCGAGCGTGATGTGCCGTTCGACCACCTTTGCGCCCAGGGCCACGGCGGCAATGGTCACCGCCGTGCCGCGTTCGTGACCGGAATAGCCAATTACGCTGTGAATTTCCTGCAGGCGCTTGATGTAGCCGAGATGAATGTCGGCTTCCGGAGCGGGATAGGTGCTATTGCAATGAAGCATCGCAAACGGCACGCCCAGACTCTTGACCAGTTTCGCCGCGGCCTCGATTTCGGGCTCGAGCGACATGCCGGTGGAGAGGATCAGCGGCTTGCCCAGGCTGGCCGCTTTGCGGATCAGATAGGGGTTCGTCAGGTCGGCCGATGCGAGCTTGAGTGCCGGCACGTCGAATCCTGCCAGCACGTCGACGCTGGGTTCGTCCCACGGCGTGCACATATAGGTGATGTTCTTCTGCGCGCAATATTCGCGCAGTTCCCGGTGCTCGTCGTTCGTCAGCTCGACCTTGTTCAGCAGGTCCTGAATGTACTCGACACCCAGATCCTCGGAGCCCTCGGCCCCTGGAGCCGTTCGATAGAGCGCAGCGCGGTTTCTGATCTGAAACTTGACGCAATCCGCACCGGCGTCGATCGACGCATCCACCAGTTCTTTCGCCAGTGCCAGGCTGCCGTTGTGATTGTTGCCGATTTCAGAGATCACGAACGTGCGTGGGCCCCCGACAGTAAAATCGCCAATCTTGAATGTCGATTCGTTCATGCTACTTTGGTTCTCCACGAAGTTACGCCTTCTTGTTCGAAACGGACGGTGCTCAATGTGCAGCCCAGTGATTTGAGCTTGGCCGACACCGAAGCGCGGTGGCGCGGTTGTACATAGAACAGGAAGAAGCCACCGCCGCCCGCGCCCAGCAACTTGCCGCCCAGCGCGCCGGCATCCAGTGCCGCCTGGTAGATCGCGTCCAGGGCGTTACCGCTAATTGCGCTCGACAGGCCATGTTTGATTGTCCACGCCTCATGCAGGCTGGTGCCGAAATCATTGAGGTCGCCGCGAATCAGGTGTTTGTGCATGCGCCGGCAAAGGTCCACCATATCGAGCAACTGCTGGTTGCGGTCGACCTTGTTGAAGTCTTCACGCTGCTGCTCGTGGATCTTGCCGGAGTTGTGCTCAATGCCGGTATTGCACAGTATCAGGCATTCTTCCAGCTCGTGGCCGATCGCGGACTCGAGGCGCAGCGAATGAACCATGTTGCGCTTGCCGTCGAATTCGATCAGGTTGAAGCCGCCGAACGCCGAGGCATATTGATCCTGCCAGCCACCGGAAATCGCGAAGCAGAGCCGCTCGGCCTGGAACGCGAGTTCGGCGATTTCATAGGTGCTCCATTTATCCAGCCGCAGTTCGTTAAACGCGGCTACGACGCTTGTTGCCACGGCGGACGAGCCGCCGAGGCCGGAGCCTACCGGGAAGTCGGAATGCACAAACAGATCGAAGCCGAAGTCCGGGCGGATCACCGACACCACGGAGGACAGAAGCCCCTTATCCAGGCTGTCCAGCAGACTGCGCAGCGTCGGATAGTGCTCGTGGCGATCGATATCATGCGAGATGATATTGATTTCCGGTCCTGCGGACGGAATCAGCGTGGCGTGCGCGTACAGTGCGATCGATGCATTCAGAACGACACCGCCGTTCTTCATGAAGTAATAGGTGAGGTCGGTCCCGCCGCCGGAGAAGCTGATACGCACTGGCGCCCTTGCGCGCGACAGCACCGCCACTTCCTTCGCTGGCGGGAAAAAATCCGGAGTAGCGAATTCGACGAGCTTGCCATGCGGATCGAGCAGAGGAACCGCGTTATAGCCCAGATCGAATAGCTTCAATAGTTCTTCGCGCGAAGTCCCGTGAGGCAGCGCATGGAATTTGCGATTCATGCATTCGCGAACCGGGGTCGACGTTTGGCCGCCGTTCACCAGGAAGCGCCGCAGGTCACCATTGGTGAGTACGCCTACCAATACCTCATCTGCGTCGACCACCAGTGCGATCTGGGTCGGGCCGCGCTCGATGGCTGCAATCGCATCCACGACGGGTTGATTGTGGTTTACGACAAGATTTGTGAAATGATCTTTCATTACAGTTTCTGCACACCTTGTTCGCGAATGAATTTCAGGCTGTCAGGCGTGCCGATATCCAGGAAAGGACCCTCATACACCTGCGCCGTCAGAAGCTGCTGCGAGATCAGCGCTGGAATGATGTCCTGTTCCATCGATAACGTCTCGACAGGGAAGGTGGTGAGATGGCGAGTATGCAGACCGTAAACGCCGGCGCTGATCAGACCCGGGCCGATCTTGCCTTTTTCGGTCACGGCTTGAACCCGGCGATTCTCATCCATTTGCACCGCGCCGTACCGCTCGCAATCGTCAATCGGCGTGACGACGATCACGGGCGGCGCAGCCTCCGCCGCGCTTTGATAGGCGCTGGCATCAAGATAGGTGTCCGCATTAAGGGCGATAAACGGACCTTCATACTGAAGCTGGGACAGCGCGTACAGCACGGCGCCACCCGTTCCCATCGCAGAAGGCTCGCGCACGATTGCTACGTTCCGTGCGGGGTCGGCGGGTAGATCCGCCACGACGCTTTCCACCTGCTCAGACTGGAAGTGAGTACAAAAAACGAGGTCACGAATGCCGGCTTTCGCAAGCTGTTCGATGACGTAATAAAGGAAGGGGCGCCCGTCGATATCGACCACTGCCTTTTGCGATGCTCCGATCACACTACGCAGGCGGCTACCCAATCCTCCACACAGTATCAATGCTTTCATGAGTTCTTCGAAGACCAAAGGGCAGTGTTGTGAATCGCCAGCGGCAACGGAGTCCAAACGTCCAGGCCGAGCCGTTCGCGGGCCTGGTCGATTGACGGGACGTAGCGATTGCCGGCGCCGGGGCTATTGCTGGCACCTTCGACAACGACAGTCTTCTCCGGTGCCAGCGACGCAATGACCTGGCGCGCCAGTTCCGCGATCGTGACTTCCTGATCAGAACCGACGTTGTAAATTTCCCGGTTCTGTCCGTTTGACAGCAGGCGCATCAGCCAGACAGCAAGATCGGCCGCGTAAAGATAGGAGCGAACGCCCTTGCCATCGCCGCGAATGACGATCCGCTCCTGCGTGAGCGCGTCGCGGATGAAGTTGCCGATCGCAAAGTGGCCGTCCAGCGGCAGGCCCGCGCCAACGAATGCGAAGCATCGGGCGATGACCACGTCGCACTCGTTCTCATGTGCATGGATCGCCCCGAGGAGCTCCATGACGCGCTTGCCTTCGCCGTAGGCGCTCCCCAGGTCCATCGTCGAGGGCGCGGTTCTCAAAGATTCGAGCAGACGAGGTGTCTCGACTGCTTGTCCGCCATAGGCGCCGCCGGAACTCACCAGCAGGATGCGCTTTGCGTGGCAGGCCTTGGCGCAAGCAAGAATGCGTTCAGTGCCGCGCACGATAGAGTTCAGCAGCAGGCCCGGCGATCTCCCGGCGGCTGCGGATGTATCGGTTGCCGCATGAATGACGCAATCGACGGTTGCCTCGGGAAAGGTGAAATCCTGGATGTCGCCGGTGATCCACTGCAACCACTCGGCGCCTTCGATCCAGGGATGCCTCGCCTGAAAATTCCGCGGGTTGCGCGAAATGGCAAGCACGCGGAACTGAACGTCACGCGTCTTTTGCATCCATGCGAACAGCGCAAGTATCCACATGCCGAAAAAACCGGTCGCGCCGGAGACCAGGATGGTTTTGCCGGCGAAATCCTGGCTGTCGATGTGCTGCGCCAACCTTGCAAAGTCGGCGCTGGCTATCTCCAGAAACGGCTTTTGCGAAGCGTGCATGTCATCGCGCGACGTCATGCTCAGAACCCTACGCCAAGGTAGTTTTCGATCTTGGTCGCCACGTATTCGAGGTGTTCGGACGTCAGCCCCGGATAGATGCCAAGCCAGAACGTCTGGTTCATGACGATATCGCTGTTGGTCAGCTCGCCCACCACGCGGTAGTTCCGGCCCAGCATGTACGGCTGGCGCGTGAGGTTGCCGGCGAACAGCAGACGGGTGCCGATCTTGTTCTGGTCGAGATAGGTCAACAGTTCGAGACGGCTGACGGGCGCGTTGTCTTTCAGCGTGATCGGGAAGCCGAACCAGGAAGGGTCGGAGTTTTCCGTGGCATGCGGCAGCAACAGGAACTCCTCGCAGGACGCGAGACGCCCCTTCAGGAAGTCGAAGTTGGCGCGGCGCTTCGCGATGAAGTCGTCGATACGATCAAGCTGCGACAAGGCGCAAGCTGCCTGCATGTCGGTGATCTTCAGGTTGTAGCCGAGATGCGAATACGTATATTTGTGGTCGTATCCTTCGGGCAGGTTGCCGAGCTTCCAGCAGAAACGCTTGTTACACGTGTTGTCCTTGCCCGGAGCGCAATAGCAGTCGCGTCCCCAATCGCGGAACGACTCCGCGATCATCTTGAGTTCGAGATTGTTGGTGAAAACCGCGCCGCCTTCACCCATGGTGATGTGGTGAGCCGGATAGAAGCTCAGCGTGCCGATGTCGCCGAACGTGCCGACCTTCTGCCCGTTGTAGGTCGCGCCCAGTGCATCGCAGCAGTCTTCGATCAACCACAGGTTGTGGCGCTCGCAGATATCCTTGATGACACCCAGGTTGTACGGATTGCCCAGCGTGTGGGCCAGCATGATGGCCTTGGTTTTGCTGGAGAGCGCGGCCTCGATCTTCGATGCGTCGATATTGTAGGTGCCGAGTTCGACGTCGACGAAGACAGGCACGGCGCCGAACTGGAGAATCGGATTGACCGTTGTCGGGAATCCCGCTGCCACGCCAATCACTTCGTCGCCCGGCAGAATCGCGCGCTCGCCGAGCTTCGGCGACGTGAGCGTGCTGAACGCCACCAGGTTGGCCGAGGAGCCCGAGTTGACGGTGATCAGGTGATTAACACCCAGATACTGGGCGAGGCGCTTTTCAAACTCGTCGTTGAAGCGGCCTGTTGTCAGCCAGCCGTCGAGCGACGCTTCGACCATGTTCTTGAGTTCTGGCGCACCGATGACTTTGCCCGACGGAGGAATCGTTGTTTGTCCGGGAACGAAGGGCTTGTCCGCATAGGCGAGCGCGGCATACTCGTCAACGAGCGCTGCGATCTTGTTACGTAGTTCGGCTTGCGCCTGTTTGCCAGAATCGATGATGTCGATAACCATAGTGGAGACCTCTTGGGAATCTTTTGATTTACTTTTTCGCCGCACGCTTTTGCGCGGCGTCTGAATAGCTTTGAATCTGGGCAAGACAAACTTGTTGCATGTCTTCGCCGCTCATCCTGGCGCGATGCCATGCAACCGTTGCCTCAATTGCCTTCGACAAATCCCAGCTCGGCGTCCAGCCCAGGTGCTGTTTAGCTTTCGAGCAATCCAGTTTCAGGAAATTGGCTTCGTGGGGTTGTTCAGCGCCGTCCTGTTGCCAGCTCGCGGGGCCACCCCATTTGTCGATGACGAGCTCGACGACTTCTCGCACGCTCCGTGCATCCGTGTCATTGGGGCCGAAGTTCCAGCCGCCGCAGAATGCGGGGCCTTGATCCGCCAAGGCTTGCGCCAATACCAGATACCCCGAGATGGGTTCCAGCGCGTGTTGCCAGGGGCGGATCGCACCGGGGCTGCGAATCATCAGCGGCGTGCCCTTCTGGAACGCTGCAACGGCGTCGGGGACCAGCCGATCCGCAGACCAGTCGCCTCCACCGATCACATTGCCCGCTCGTCCGGACGCAATGGCTACGCCGTGATCCGCGTAACGCTCCGCCGGGAAGAACGATTGCCGATAGGCCGACGTCACCAGTTCCGCGCAGCCCTTGCTATTGCTGTACGGGTCGTAGCCGCCCATGGGTTCGTTTTCACGATAGCCCCAGGGCCATTCATTGTTCTGATAACACTTGTCGGACGTAACCATGACTGCGGCGCGGACCGTATTGCACTGCCGGATGGCATCCAGCACGTGGACGGTGCCCATCACATTGGTCGCGTACGTTTCGGCGGGTGCCGTATACGACGGACGGACCAGAGCCTGCGCCGCCATGTGAATCACAACGTCGGGACGGAAGCCAACCATGGCGGCCGTTAGCTTCTCGCGATCGCAAATGTCGCCGATGTGGTTCTCTTCCAGAAGCGGCGCAATGTTGGCTGCTTCAAAGAGATTCGGTTGCGTGCTCGGCTGCAGCGAGTAACCCGCCAGCTTTGCACCCATGGATGCCAGCCACAGCGACATCCAGCCGCCTTTGAAGCCGGTATGGCCGGTCAGGAAAACTCGCTTGCCACGCCAGAACGCAGGATCAACTACCATCGTCACTCCCACTTTTTCCACGGCGCATTGCCCGACGTCCACAACTCTTCGAGGTGGGTCTTGTCACGCAGCGTGTCCATTGGCTGCCAGAAGCCGTGGTGGAAGTAAGCTTGCAACTGATCGTTCTTTGCGAGCGCTTCAAGCGGTTGACGTTCCCAGAGGGTTTCGTCGCCTTCGATCAGGTCGATCACAGACGGATTCAGAACGAAGAAACCACCATTGATCCAGCCGCCGTCGCCGGTCGGTTTTTCCATGAAGGAACGGACTTGCGTGCCATTCATCTCCAGCGCGCCAAACCGGCCTGGAGGCTGAACGGCAGTCATCGTTGCCTGCTTGCCATGCGTGCGATGGAAGGACAGCAAATCAGTGATGTTGACGGAGCCCACACCGTCGCCATACGTCATGCAAAAATCGCCGTCGATATAGTCCCGCACACGACGCAGACGGCCGCCTGTCTGCGTGGTTTCGCCGGTGTCGACCAACGTCACGCGCCAGGGCTCAGCCTTTTTCTGATGCACTTCCAGGGAGTTTTTGCCGAGATCGATCGTGACGTCGGACATGTGCAAGAAATAGTTGGCGAAGTATTCCTTGATCAGATATCCTTTGTAGCCGCAACAAACAATAAAATCAGTCAATCCGTGCGCGGCATAAATCTTCATGATATGCCAGAGAATGGGCTTGCCGCCGACCTCGACCATCGGCTTTGGACGGACAGACGTCTCTTCCGAAATTCGGGTACCTAGACCCCCTGCAAGCAATACAACTTTCATCTAAGCATAGCTCCTTCGGAAATATTGATCGGGCAATCCCATATTGTCTACTAACGATCGCCGGAAGTAAAAATTCGCGCCGCTATGGCTAACTTCCCGTTTCAGGAAGTCCGGCGCGTAGTGGTATCGAATCCCGGGATTGTATGATCAGAGTCACGGGCCACACAGCACAATTCAGGCGCCGTTCTCACATAAGCGGGGAGATTGCCGAGTGCGGTAATGCGGCTCGTCAGAAGGCTGTTTGAGCCGTTCCCTGCTGTTGATATCGGGTGCCTCAGCCCGCGTCGTCTCGCCCAAGGTGCGGCGCGATGTCGACATCCGACTTGAGTCGGGCATCCGGGCGGATGGCTGTTTTGCTGAAGATGGCTGAAGCGCCAAAGCCGGCAGCATCCGAAATATCGTAGGTCTTGTAAGCGAATTAAACTAAACGTAAGCTGGCGAAATGTGATGCTGCGTAATGGTACAGCAGGGGCGCGTGCCAGTGAAGCGTTTCTCATCAGCAGCGGCGCCGCCCATGCTGGCCGGCGATTGAGGGTGGATTTTGCAGCCGCTCCAGGTCTTTTGAGCGTGACGGCAGGACTTGGCGAGCGCGTCACGCCTTGGATCAGACCGTCTCGACAGGGAAGAGCGCCAGTTCGACCGCTTCGCACACGCTGTGCGCCAGCAAAATGTGCAACTCCTGGATGGTGCTGGTCCGGTCGCCGGGGGCGATCAACGGATAGTCCGCCAGCGTTGCGGCTGCGCCCCCGCCAAAGCCGGTGAAGACAATCGACTTCACTCCAACTTCCTTGCACACCTGCAAGGCTGACAGGATGTTCTTCGATTGTCCGGACGTCGTGATGCCCAGAAAAACATCGTTGGGCTTCAGTTTTGCAATCAATTGTCTGGAAAATACGTGTTCGTAGCCGTAATCGTTGCCTATCGCGGTGAGAATGGACGTATCAGTCGTCAGGGACTCGGCGGGGAGCGGGTTTCTGTCCCGCGCGAGCTTGCTGACGAATTCCGCGGCCAGGTGCTGCGAGTCGGCTGCGGAGCCGCCGTTGCCAGCAATGTAAAGCCGCCCTCCCGCCTTGTAGCACTCGATCACGTGTGCCGTTGCCTTCGAAAAGGTTTCAAGCAAACGGGCATCTTTGAGTAGCGCTTCCTTTGCCTGGATGGATTGGGCGACGTTTGTTTGGAGAATATCGACGAGGTGGCTGGTACTTGTCATGGGGGTAGTCATCGGGAGTTGGTGCAGCTTTGATTCAAAAACGTAATCGATGTAACAGTTCGTGTGAAACGCGAAACGGCGAAACATCGCGTACTGGAAATCGCGATTTTTTGACACGTTTCGGCGCTGTTTAACGCGCTGCGGCAGGGAGCAAATTGGTCCCGCTTTGCCGGCATGAAAAGCCGCCCCTCGCGCGGCGCATCGCCTTGCGGCAAGGCCGTTCGGATTTGTATGCGGGGTAGGTATTCAGGGCCGCTTTCCGCCGATGGTGTATCGATTGTATGACTTACTCGGCTTTCCGCCTAGTTCGGGGGCGGCGTGGTCTTCGGTTTCGCCCAATGTGCGCACGCGTCATCAGCGCAGTCTAAACCGAACTCGACCGCGCTATCGAGGCTCACGTCGACCGCCATATCCTTGCGGGGCCGGAGGCGATAAATCTCTCAAGATAGCTGCTGCCGATCACTTGCGGAGCAGTCGTGGGCTTGGCACACTGACAACCGGCCGTGCCGACGGTCAATCATTCTTATATCGGACACATCAGAGATCGTAAGCAACGTTTTTACGCTGCGCACCCGACATGCTGCTTTTGCGGTGGTGGCACAACGGCGGCCGCCAGAGACTCTTGGCTGCTCCACAGTCTCTTTTCACGAAGCATTCCCCAAACCCGGCTGCCCTGCGTCTGCTGGAGTATCTTCGCGCGTGGCGAGCAGTCTTTATGCATTGACATCTAAGGTGCCTGGACCGTGAATTCCCATCTTGCCGAAATTTCGCTCCTCAGGAATCGCCCTTATGGACCCGAGCTCGAGCGCGCGCTCAGACAGCTCCACGTCAATACGTCGAAGAACGTTGTCGGCGGCAGAAATGTGACGGCTGGCTACATACGATCGTGGGGACTTTATTCTCCCGAAGGAATCGCCTCCGCCATCGAGCAGGATCCCATCTACCGGGAGAGCATGGAGCTGGCGAGGGGCTTGACCGTGGTCGCCGAACACAAGCTCATGAACCTGTTCCTGATCATGAAATACGGTCTGACGGGGGTCGAGGGCGATATCGTCGAATTCGGGAGTTACAAGGGCGGCTCGGCGGTCTTCATGGCGAACGTTGCGCGCCGGCTCGGGATGAAAGCCAGAATCTATGCGCTGGATACTTTTCAGGGAATGCCAGAGACGGATGTGGCGCGTGATCTGCATGTCGCGGGTGATTTCAACGACACCTCCATCGATGCATTGCGCGCATTTGCCGAGAAGAATCAGTTGGTGAATCTGATCCCTGTGCAGGGGTTGTTCGAAGACACAGCGCCTGCGCTGCTCGAAAAGATTGCTGCGGTCACGCTTGCGCATATCGATTGCGACATTTACTCCGCGGTGAAATTTTCGACCGAGGTGGTTCGGCCCAAGATGCATCCGGCGGGCGGCTACCTGGCATTCGATGATTCCCTTCAGCCGACGTGTCTTGGTGCGCTGGAAGCGGTCGAAGACATGATTCAGGCGATTGGGTTGCGCGCGGAGCAAGCCTATCCGCATCTTGTTTATCGCTTCCCTGCACCACGAATTCGAGCAGCAGAAGAGTTCGACGAAGAGGCGTTCGATGCAGCAATGCTCAAGGAGATTGAATTGGCGGAAGCACGGACTTACATCGGTACGCTCGAATCGGAGTTGCGTAGCAAGGAGGAAAGACTGCATGCCGTCGACGAGCAGCTTCATGCGTTGAATGAACAGCTACGCGAGAAGAGCGAACAACTTCACGGCAAGGACGAACAGCTTCGCGAGAAGGACGAACAACTCCGCGTTCGCGACGAAAGAATTGACAAGCTACAGGGCAACATCTCCGAGTTGCTCGCCTCGACCAGTTGGCGCGTGACCGCGCCACTGCGGGCATTGAAAAGGCGGCGAGCTGTGCCCTGACCGAAGGTTCAGCCGGGCACCCGATCGATTGCAGTTCTGTCCGGTCCCATGCACGGATTTCTGTTGCCCGGGATGATCGAACCCAGCACTGGCGGCATACAAACGCAGCTTGACGGCGACATTAGGTGACGCAAAGGTCACCACGATTTACGCCACGGTGAGATCAATATCGGCGCGTCGCAGGATGTGCTGGCTTTTGCTTGACAGGTGGGCGAATCGGAGTTGCTTGCCCATTCGCCGGTAACGCTCACGCACTGCTTCAAGCGCGGCGATCGCCGAATGGTCTGCGATATGCAGGTTTGAGCAGTCTAGCGTTACGCGGTCGGGATCTTGCAGCGGGTCGAATAGCGTCTGAAAATGCGCCGCAGAGGCGAAAAACAGCGTTCCTTTCAGCAAATAAACCTTGTCGCCGGACGGCTCGACCCGTGCTGCGCAGTGAAATTCCCGCGCATGCTGCCACGCAAAATTCAGTGCCGCGATGATGACGCCGCACAGCACCGCGATCGCCAGATCCGTAAAGACTGTGATGACCGTGACGGCGACGATGACGATCGCGTCGTTGCGCGGGAGCTTGTGCAGGACGCGTAGCGAGCCCCACGCGAATGTCTGCTGTGCGACGACGAACATCACGCCGACCAGTGCGGCAAGCGGAATGCGTTCGATCAGGGGCGACAGGAACAGAATAAACAGCAGGATCATCACGCCGCTGGTAACGCCGGAAAGCCGCGTGCGACCGCCCGATCCGAGATTGATAACCGTCTGGCCGATCATTGCGCATCCGCCCATCGCACCGAACATGCCCGACACGATATTCGCCGCGCCCAACGCCACGCATTCGCGATTCGGCCGACCCCGCGTGCCAGTAATTTCGTCAGTCAGGTTGAACGTGAGCAGCGTCTCCAGCAGGCCGACTAGCGACATCAGTACCGCGTAGGGCAGCACGATTTGCAGTGTCTCCAGATTGAAGGGCACCATTGGAATGCTGAAGACGGGCAGTCCCCCTGCGATGTGCGCCATGTCGCCGAGCGTTCTGGTAGGCAGATGCAGCACCGCGCTGCCAACGCCAACGCCGATGATCGCGACGAGTGCGGGGGGCACCGCCTTCGTCAGTCGCGGAACGACGTACACGATCACCATTGTCAGCGCGACGAGTCCGCACATGAGCGCCAGCGCCTGGCCGTGCAGCCATTCGTTCCCGTGCGGCGTGGGCTGCTGGAAATGCTCGAACTGTGCGCGGGCGATGATGATGGCAAGACCATTCACGAAACCGAGCATGACGGGATGCGGCACCATCCGGATCAGCTTGCCGAGCCTTAGCGCTCCAAACAGCATCATTAGAATCCCGCCGAGCACAACCGTCGCAAACAGGTATTGCGCTCCGTGCTGGACCACGAGCGCGACGATCACGACCGCCATCGACCCGGCCGCGCCGGAAATCATGCCTGGGCGCCCACCAAAGAGTGCGGTGATCGTGGCGATGAAGAACGCGCCGTACAGTCCTGTCAGCGGGTTAAGATGCGCGACCAGTGCAAAGGCGATGCACTCCGGGACGAGCGCGAACGACGATGTCAGGCCTGCTAGCAGGTTGCTACGGACAGAGGAAAGCTGGCTCAAGCCGGGACTGGGAGATTCCATGTGGCAATACGGATTGGCAGATGACTTGGATGAACGCCTTTGACGTGCTCGAAAGCAGGGCCGGCAAGACGTGCGAATTGGGGAGGTCTGGAATTTCGGCGGCGGGACCGCAGATGCATCGCAAGGGCTGTTCCTTGCAAATCGCGGTGTGTTAGCCGGCTGAAAGAACGGAATGCTACCACGTCAGGGTGACAGGCCCGGTGACGGGTTGCTTGTCTCGGTGGTGAACGGCGCTGCAGCGGACAATGGCATTGTTGTTCTGCGTGTCTGCCGCATGATCGGCAATCGGCCTGCTGCCGATCATTGGGCGAGAGAGGTCAAGTTGTTTGCGCCCGAATGAAGCGGGTACGCGTTCAGCGTACGTCAATATTTATGGAAGGCTTGAGATTGTGAAGCAGATTCTGAGGTTGCGAGAAAGGTAATACACTAACAGAAGCCGCCTATGAAACAAACTGGAGCAGCGATGGAGCGCATCAAGTGCCTTATTTGCGGCGGACCTACTGATGGCAGGCCGGCAACAATTGCCCCTTTTCTCGTCAAATATTGCAACTTTGATCAGAAAACGACGGAAACGCGTTACTGCCGAAGCTGTGATTTCGTTTTTTTCAGACGACGTCTGACTGATGCCGAGGCTAGCAGGCTGTACACGAATTATCGGGGCGAAGAGTACAACCGTATTCGCCTCGGCGTCGAACCGTCGTACTCGAGCTTCATCGACCTCTTCGATAACCCTCTGTCGACGTATTATACGGAACGGATTCGCGATTATATTGGCCTCGTTGACGCTTATCCTGAGCTTGGAGAGATAAAGAATATCCTCGATTTCGGCGGCGACGGAAGTATTCCGGCGCGCGTATTTCCTAATGCAGAAATTGAAATCGATGATTTGAATGCGGGATCATCGGCGAATAGGTCAAAATACCAAATGATTTTTACGTCAAATGTTTTCGAACATTTGTCGGATCCCGTCCCGGTTTTGAAGAAGTTAACGGATCGTCTTGACCCGGAGGGGATCATATTTATTGATGTCCCCAGCCCGTCCCAGCCGAACTTGGGCGAGGGGCTGCTGTGGCAGCAAAAACATGGCGGCGAACTCTACGAGATGCATGAGCACATCACGCACTTTTCGAAGCGAAGTCTGGGCTTGCTGGTCCATGCTGCCGGAATGGTTCCGTTGTTCGAACACAAGCTTCGCTATCCAGTTTTAACCGTGTTGGCAGGCTTTGAGGATTCTGCTGTCGCAACAAAACTACTGAATGAGAAGTATCAGCGTGCCGCTGTTTTTGAAGCAAAGATGGCTCGGGAAGAGGCTGAGGCGGCTCATGATCACGTCTTAGACAGTATCCGCTTGTCGCACCGTCTCTCGCAGCAAATCTCGCAGCTCAGCGGTGACGGCACTAGATGGACGAGTGAACAATCTGCGAGCCTTGAACTTCAGTCTGCGAGCCTTGAACTTCAGTCCGTCTATCGCAGCACCTCTTGGCGTGTCACCGCTCCTTTGAGAGTGCTGAAGAACCTGCTCTGCAGGTTTGCCAAGCTGGGTGCGTAGTCCAGATATCAACGACTACCGGAGCGCCAACACACTCCTGCGCTGCGGGAGGTGTTGGCAGCCGCGACGGGATTGCTTCGCTGAGCTATTTTTGCATCATGGTAAACTTGGCGCTTTCGCATGGCATGGCTTGATAGGGCCAGATAAGTTTCGTCAATGTGAACCTTGGGCCTACATGAAGTCGACAGAAAATTCCGTAACGAGCAGCCAGTGGGCCATATTGGCAGCGCTGAGATTTTTCCTCGCTGCCGTTGTCGCTCTTGGACATTTCGCTCTATTCGTGCGACATGATCCGACCCATATCTTCGGAGATGCATACCTGAATCCCGGCAGTGCGGTGTTCGGTTTCTTTATCTTGTCTGGATTCAGCATTGCCGCCAGCGTGGACCGGGAAAGCAAAGGTTTTTTCCGCCGACGATTCCTGCGGATATGGCCGCTGTATCTCGCGACCATCGTATTTGGATTGTGCGTGGAACTTCTGATTCCCAACGGCTTTCCGTTGCCGTTCGGCGGTACCGTGCCGACGGCCTCCGGACTATCAATCGTTGCATCACTGCTCATGCTTCAGACGATCATCAGCGGGCCGATCCCGATCGTCGGGCAGATCTGGTCACTTAGTCCAGAATGGTGGCACTACATGATTGCGCCATGGCTAAAAAAGGTTTCAGACAAGCTGTTGATGATATGGGTCATGCTGTCTCTTACGGCTTTTTTGACGATAAATCCCCCCATAGGACATGGCATTGACGTGCTATCGCATGGACTTCCCTTTTTGAATCTGTCCTGGTTGTGGATTACCGGATTTTTATACTACCGTCTCAAAGGAACAGCAGCAGGATTCGCGATCTTGGCTTTTCCATCGGTGTTCGCTCTGACGTTGGGGCATTTCACAGGTGCGCCACTGTTTATCTCGATCTTCGTGGTCGTAATGAGCGCTGAGGTGAGGATATCCCCGAAGCTCATCAAGGTATGCAATTTCTTGGGCGATCTGTCGTTTCCTCTGTACCTCTTTCATTTTCCAGCGATGGTGCTTGCTTTGAGGCTGGGGTCTAACCGTTCGGCGATTACCTTGGCAGCCATGTTGGCCGCTTCCGTAGCCGCTCTGTATCTCGTTGATTATCCGAGTCGAAAGCTCTTTGGACGTAACGCCGCAAGGGCCGCGGCGACGCAGAGTGATAGACTCGCCCGCCCCGTGAAGATCGGCCAGGATTCGGCCTGATATTTCGCTAACAATCCGCGTCCACATGAAGCAGAAAGAAACGTCAAACACCGAAAGCCACTGGGCGATATTAGCCGCGCTGAGATTTTTTCTTGCCGTCGTGGTTGTGGCAGGGCATTTTTCTTTATATGTCAGGCTGGACACACGTCATCTCGTCGGGGATGGGTATCTGAATCCGCTGAGTGCGGTTTACGGATTCTTCATCCTTTCCGGATACAGTATCGCTGCTAGTTTGGACCGGAGTACATCCGGCTTCATGAGACGCAGGTTCGCCCGGATTTGGCCTTTATATCTTGCTGCGATTGCGTTTGGCTTGGCCGTCTACATGCTCATCCCGAATGGATTTAGCTGGCCCTTGGGTAATGCGTCTCTGTCAGCCCACCCAGGAAGTCTGGCGATTATCGCCTCGTTGTTGATGTTGCAAACGGTGATAGCTGGACCAATCGCGACCATAGGGCCGACGTGGTCGCTGAGTGCAGAATGGTGGCATTACATGATTTCACCGGTGCTCAAAAAGATCCCGACTTCGGTGCTGCTAGTGGCCATGCTGGCATCCTTCATCCTCTACTTGAGAGTCAATCCGGCCGGCCCAGGAGTCGCTGGAATGGACCAGCTTACCCATGGCAAAGGAATCTTGGCTTTGTCGTGGGTGTGGATGACGGGATTTGTTTACTATCGATACCGGAGAACACCACTTGGAATTTTGTTGCTGATCGGACCGTCGCTCTTTGCGCTGACCATCGGGCATTCCACCGGCGTTCCATTCTTCATTACGGCGTTTGTTCTGATTGCCGCTGAGGAGTTTAGCGTGTCGGGCAAAATGCAAAAGGCGTTCAACTTTCTTGGGGATTGGTCATATCCTCTTTACCTCTTCCACATGGCTTGCTTCATCGCCGTGCTGCAGTTTGGGTCGAACAGATCAGTAATTACTTTATCCAGCGCCTTTATCGTTTCTCTCTTGGCCTTGTATCTCGTCGACTATCCAAGCCGAATATTATTTAAACGAAAGGCTGCGGTACGCCCGGTTGCAAAGGAGAATGCACGGAATGATTATTCGGATCATCACCTCACGCCTCAAAAGGACAACCAAGGTCAACTTGGCGCTAATACGCCCGTAAGACGCGAACGCGCGGCGAATAACGGATAATTTAGTTGGATTACCCGACCTGGGAAAGGCCGTTCCGGTTCGTACCTTCATTGGTCTGGGCCGATGAGACATGACGCCTTGGTAGCCGGGAGATGGGCTCTGTGAGGGTGCACCCACTGGTACCAAGGAGGTTGTACTGATAAAACTCGCTCAGGCTCACACGGAAATCGCACTGAGGTCGGTGAGACCAGCGTTTCCGGGAAGCAGCGATTCAGAATTCCAAGTCGTCACATTTCCAGCAATACCACGAGTCTTAACCGCATAGTTTCCAGTACGGTCGTACGCTCTGCGGACAAGTTGACCGGGAAGGCTCAATTCATGTAGCGGCGTTCGTGACCGCGGTCGATATTGTCATTCGCGAGAATAGGCGTTGCAGGTGTTGGAACGAGCTCAGATGGTCTGCCCGCGAGCGTTGCGGCTCCTTGAAGGACGACGGAATCCGATCTGAAAACGGAGATGCAAGTCGAGAAATCGCGGGCTGATTTTCGTGTGCAGCCATGAACGACGCGAGCCCATCAAACATGACTCCGACGTTGTCGGTGTACAACGCAATCTGGCTTCGTCCCGCCAGGGGCCCGTCTGCTCAGACTAGGCTGAATGCGTCGGACCGGCGCAACTACGCGCGGAGGGAGAGCCAATGTCTCTTCGCGCACGGATCGTCAGCAAAAAAATTGATCAGACGGCGGCCGAGGGTATACTCATGCAGTTCCTAAAGCGCTTACAAATACATTCTGCACGCAGAGGAGGTGTCAGGTGATGTGGACCTCTACTACGCAATTTAGTCGTGCATCGTCTTGCCCTTCGCCTTTCGACGAAACGAGCCTGCTAAAAAATGAGGCTTCGGAGCAATAGGTATTAAATATCGAGAGCGAATTTTCACAAATTATGACATTTAATTCCATGAGTTGTCCCGAATTATCCCTGGTGTTGCCGACCACCGGCAAAGAACGTAACTTATTTCGCTGTCTTGATTCGCTTGTGCATAATGCACCGGCTAGCCTGCTTGCGTTGGCGGAATTGGTCGTTTTTATCAATGCCGATCCCATCGCCGAAGTTAACTACGACCGGATTGACGCATATCTCGAAAAAATTAAATCGAAATTCGAATCGCTAAAGGTCGTACGTGCTGATCGGTTCGAATTAACCGCCGAAGAGTCTGCGTTTGCTGCATCGGCCAATGCGACAGGTAAGTTCATCTGGATCGTCGGAGATGCCCGGATCTTCCTCCCCGAAGGTTTGATTCGTCTTGACGAATGGTTAAAGAAACCCACGGCTCCGGCAGCCTTCTTCAATACCGTCTGGTATGACCAGGGTGGTTTCACAAACGGGCAGCCGTCGATCCATATCGGTGCTGGCGAACACGTCATGTCTTATAAGCAGTTCGTTATGCACACTGGCATTAACTTCATGGCCACGGCTATGGGTGCATGGGTTTATGAGCGGCATTATCTTGATCGAGATAAATGGGCTCATATCATCAAAAACTGCGGCCCTCATTTCTCCCATGTCGCCACATTGCTGGCAGCGATGGGCGAAACACCAGTCCAGTGCTATACCACCTTCCTATATATCAACGAAAGTAAAGCTTATCACGCCGGAGATGCTAGCGAATGGGTCCGATATTCCAAACTCGCAGGCACATATCGTTTTTATGCATGGAGTCTAGGCCTGGTTCGACAATTTGATTATCTGATACAGCAAGGCGCATATAGCTATTCGGATGTTCGCCGTTCAATGTGTTCGGAGGGGAGGCTGCTTCGCCGTCAGATTGACGAGATTTATATGCACCTTCTGGCTCAGTTGCGCTATGGCTGGGCCAACGTCCATGAGAAATTCAAACAGTCCGAGTTTGACGAAATTATTAATTTCCTGTATCGGTCATGCCCCGAAAAGGCAGTTGTGAACGGTTTGCTCAAGGAGCTGTACACGCAATCGGCCTCTTTCTCGGATAAGCAGTTTATGGCCAAATTTTCAGTTATCAATGAAGCAAATCAGGTCGATAATTTTGACCTGAAATTATCTTCTTTAATCGTAGACCAGGTGGGCGATCAGTACATCCGACTCCACCCGAAAGGATATATTGCTTCACCGGTCAGCGATAACGGAGATTTCATGCTCGGATACAAGCTGCTTGACGCT
This sequence comes from Paraburkholderia agricolaris, assembly GCF_009455635.1. NCBI lineage: Bacteria > Pseudomonadati > Pseudomonadota > Betaproteobacteria > Burkholderiales > Burkholderiaceae > Paraburkholderia > Paraburkholderia agricolaris. The sequence goes on along the minus strand of NZ_QPER01000001.1, from coordinate 3,836,440 downwards.
GTTCCGGATGAATCCCGCTGGAGTTCCTTCATGGGTGGGGCTCAAGGAGTGACGCGGTGGAGAATTTTATCTGAATCTGAATTCCTCGCCTTCACGTCTAAAAAAATCGTCAGGCGAATTGACGACCTTTTCCCTGTCAGCACCGTTCGGGGAGGCCCGCCGAGCCTGAGCAGGAAGATAACGTCACGGTTAGTCGTGAAATTTTATCGCTCGCGACTCACCTATCGCCTGGTTTCGTTGCTGCCTGATAACATCAAGAAGAAGCTCAAATCCGCGCTAATGTAATCGGGTCAGCGGTCAGAACTCTTTGCGATGAAAATCGCTTCTTCAGAGCGAAGGAGTGGCTTGTGGCGCCGAGCTTGTAATCCCGGCTGCGGTCCTGCTGTAATCTGGAAAATCAGCAGAACCGCGGTCGCGCGGAGTTAGTTTAACTTCGCACAACATGATCGAGATTGCGCGCGAAAGGCCTGGCCGATTTCTTGGGAGTAGCGGACTCTTACCGTCCGCCGATTGCGCGTGACAGGCGGTGCAGGGCAAAGTGCCACCCGCGCCTTAGTTCGCCGTTCCAAAGTCTGCCTATGAGAACGGCACCCCATCCCCATAAGATAGCAAGCGGCTTCGGCCAGGTGATAATCGGCGCGCAAAAGAAAAGGAATATTCCTCGATTGCCAAACTGTGCCTCGAAACGCCGAAAGGTGGTTTGCGGACTTCCCTCGTTTGCGAGACGTTGTCTTAGCAAATTGAATGGATAATAACTGATCAGTAATTTGTTGCCGAAACGAGCGATAGCCGATTGAGATAATCCGGCGGATTCATACGATTTCAGAATTTCAAAGAATTTTTCGACAAATATTTCAGAAAAATCGTAGCCACCAGAATTGGCGCGCTTGCATGCCAACGTGTAGTCGAGAATGTATGAATTCAAATCAGACCGCAATGCCGGAAGGATAACGAGGTGCACTTGAACCAGATTGCTGCCGCAAAATAATCGTGCATCAATTTCAGGTTGCAGATCCTTGTTTATAATGCATGCCGATATGAAAGTGATTAGCGGACCGACTTCCTGAAGAAAGTCAGATATATCGGTGAAATCGCGTCTTCCACTAACTCCACTTGGGCGTTCCTTGGTGAAGTCGTGCTCATAGCCGTACGATTTCAGACAAACAACGCCATAGTCATTTTCTCGCAGCAGGCCAATGACATGTTTCAGTTTTCCTGGCAAATATAGATCGTCGTCACCCATAATTTGCACATAGCGCCCGCGGGCCTGGTTGAAGCACTGGGCAATATTGGCATCGGATCCGATATTTATTTCATTGCTTATTGATCGTATATTTAACCCTTGCTGACGAAGGGTTTCGATGGTTGCCGTAGTTTGGTCGGTCGAGCAGTTGTCGGAGACCAGAATTTCCACCGTGCCACCGTCAACCAGATCAAGGTCAGGCAGGAATTGCTGCAGACACAGTTGAAGGTATGCTGCGCGGTTGAATGTGGGGATCGCAATGGTTAGAAGAGGGCGATTCAAGATGGTGGTTTCCATTCTCGATTGAGCATTTAGCCTGGGGAGACGGTTTAGGTTGTGAACCGGCGTTGGATAAGCAGCGAAGCTGGTTTTAAAATGCGACCTGCCTATCCGTTTGACCGTATAAGGTATGGAATAGCGTCAATTGGAGACGCTATTTCTATGGCCGGTTGAAAATCCATCTCGTCGCCCATGTAAAGCAATGTCCCTACTCCGGCCGCGCGACCCGCATCCATGTCAGTCTTCTTGTCGCCCAGAAAAATCGAATTACTGAAGTCGATGTTATAATCATGGCCGGCTTTTAGCAGCATTCCAGGCGCGGGTTTGCGGCAAGTGCAGGCTTGATGATACTGCCCGATGCCATGTTCTGGGTGGTGCGGGCAAAAATAGACCTTTTCGATTAACCCGCCAGTTTCGGAAAATTGCTGGCGTACCCAGTCCATCAGGATCCAGAATTCCTGCTCAGTGTAATAACCTCGGCCAATCCCTGCCTGGTTTGTCACAATGAACGTTTTATATCCATAGGCAGTAGCCTTCGCAACCAGTTCGAAAATTCCATTGATAAATTCGAATTGATCCTGTCGATGGGTGTATCCAGTGTCAATATTGATGACGCCGTCTCTATCAAGAAATAAAGCCGGTTGCTTCATAATGTCTACTCATCGTGTTTATGGTATTTCTGCTGCCTGGTTTTGCCCAGTTCGTTCATTCGAAGTCAGGGCGCCTGAATTCCCGGTATCGAAGGTGTCTGCGTACAGTCGTGCCCTGGCCGACAGAGAGCCTACATCGAAGGCGCCCGCAGTCATCGCGTTGGCGATGGTCCTTGCCGTCGTGTCGCTTTAATAGTCTAGCAGGGTGCGTACCAGCGTGGCTTGGTTCTGAGCTTGCGTCCGTGTGACCGTGTACCGGCGGGCCTCACAAACATTGCTGCTTCGCACACGATGATGGACAAAAGTGACTGTCGACACGGTTACTCCGATAAAATACGAATCTGAGACAAAAATTACCTTGATCAGGCCTCCGGGGCGAAAGTCGAAGCATTGATCCACTATTTTTAACTCGTATGATCTTCGGGCAGCTCTGCTGCCCAAGACGTCCATGCGGTCCGCAGATGCCTGTAAGGCCCAAAAAGGGTCGCATGTTGTTTTTGAGGGTAACAAAAGGAAAAGCAGGTTGCTGGGCCCGCTCATTTTGAGCAGACTCACCTCTCCGACGTTGGCCAGTCGCAAAAATACAAGTGTCGTTACAAGACACGTTGCTTCATCCACATGAATACTAGCGCGCTGAATTCCGAAATTGAGGGTCTTTCCGTCTCGGTGGTTGTCTATCGGCCGGACCCGGTACAACTCGCGCAAACGCTGGATAGTCTAGCGGTCGCCCGTGATGCCTTGACGGCGGCGAGACCTCATCTTCCGGTCGAACTCTACCTGGTCGACAACGGCGGCCTATCCGACGTCAGCAGCACGCTCAGCGAACTTCGCGCTCACGAGATTCCAGCGACGATCATCGCCGGGCACGGCAACGTGGGCTACGGGCGCGGGCACAATCTGGCAATCGAACGGTCGGTCAGCCGCTATCACCTGGTGTTGAATCCCGATATCGACCTCGATCACGACGCGCTGATCAAGGCACTCGACTTCTTCGAGACACACCCGGAGCTTGGATTGCTGACGCCTCAGATCTGCGACGACCAGGGACACATCCAGTATCTTTGCCGCCGCTTCCCGACATTGTTCGATCTGTTCGTCCGGGGATTCTTGCCTGCGAGCGCGCGCAGTTTTTTTGCGCGGCGTCTGGCGCGCTACGAGATGCACGATGTGATCAACGGGCGCGACATAGTCTGGGATCCGCCTATCGTCAGTGGCTGCTTCATGTTGTTTCGAACGAATGTGCTGAAAAAGCTGGAGGGTTTTGACCCGCGCTATTTCCTCTACTTCGAAGACTACGACTTGAGCCTGCGCACTCACGATGTGGCCCGCGTTGCGTATCTTCCCATTGTTCGTGTCTTGCACCACGGTGGGGGCGCGGCGCGCAAAGGGTCCGCGCATCTCCGAATGTTCGCAGCGTCGGCGGTGAGGTTCTTCAACCGCTTCGGTTGGAAGTTGCTATGACGCACGTTCTGGTAAGCGGTGCGAATGGATTTGTCGGGCGGGTTCTCGGGCGCGCGCTGATTGATGCGGGTCATACCGTGACTGGACTGGTTCGTCAGCCGGGCGGCTGCGCGGAGGGTGTGCAGGAATGGGTTTATGACGGCAAGGATTTTGCCGGTGTGGCCGATGCATGGCCCCAAGGGTTGAAGCCCGATTGTGTCGTGCATCTCGCCGCTCGCGTGCACGTCATGCACGACGATGCGGCTGACCCCGACGCCGCGTTTCGTGCGACCAACGTCGAAGGTACCCTGCGGCTCGCAGAAGCGGCCTCGCAAAACGGCGTGCAGCGTTTCGTGTTCGTCAGCAGTATTAAGGCAGTAGCCGAAACGGATGGTGGACGTCCGCTTCGCGAAGATGATCCGGCACACGTGGAAGACGCCTACGGCCGGTCGAAACGGGAAGCCGAGCAGGCGCTGATTCACTACAGTGAGGATACCGGGCTCGATGTTGTGATCGTGCGTCCGCCGCTGGTTTACGGCCCGCAGGTGCGGGCAAATTTCTTGCGTCTGATGGACGGTATCTGGCGTGGCGTGCCGCTACCGCTTGGGGCCGTGAGCGCGAGGCGTAGCCTCGTTTATGTCGGCAATCTCGCCGATGCGCTCGTGCGCTGTGCAACGGACCCGCGCGCGGCGCACCAGTGCTTTCACGTCGCGGACGGCGGCGATCCGACCGTTGCCGAGCTTGCGCAGGCTATCGGCAGGCATCTGCAAAAGACGGCACGGCTTTTCCCGGTTCCGGTCGGCTTGCTGCGTCTGGTTGGCCGGTTGGCACGCCGCTCGGCACACGTCGAACGCCTGATCGGCAGTTTGCAGGTCGACACGACGCGCATTCGCCGCGTGCTGGACTGGAACCCGCCCTATACAGCCGATGACGGGCTGGCTGCGACAGCCAGTTGGTATCGTTCAAAGAAGCGCTAAGGCAGTCCATGAACACGCATGCTCTTGTGAATTTGCCCTGGACGACGGTGGCAATAGTGGCAGTGAGCGCCGCCTGCGCGAGCGCGGCGATCCTGCTCGTCCTGCTGAAAACCGGGCTGGCCTGGCGGCTCGCCACGGACATTCCGAACGATCGTTCCTTACATGTCCGTCCGACACCGCGGGTCGGCGGCTGGGGCATTGTGCCGGTGGCCGTGATCGCGATCCTGCTCGCCGCGCCGTCATTGTGGTGCGCGGCGCTTGCCACCGGCTTCCTCGCCGCGGTGTCGCAGGTTGACGATCGCCGTGGGCTGCCGGCGCGCGTCAGGTTTGCGGCGCACTTCATTGCGGTTGTGGCATTTGTCGCCCTCTATCCGGCGGCTGCGCCGTGGTGGCTGCTCGCCGCATTGGCCTTTTTGATGATGTGGCTCGTCAACCTCTACAATTTCATGGATGGCGCCGACGGCCTCGCGGGCGGCATGACGTTGTTCGGGTTCGCCGGCTATGCGGTGGCCGCCATGGTGAGCGGGCATCCGATGCCGGAGTTGGCGTTGGCATCGGCGGCGGTAGCGGGCGCCGCCTTGGGTTTCCTGATATTTAACTTTCACCCGGCGCGCATTTTTCTGGGCGATGCCGGATCGATTTCAATCGGCTTTCTGGCCGGTGCGCTCGGTTATTGGGGTTGGAGAGGCGAAGCATGGCCTATCTGGTTCCCGGTGCTGGTATTCGCACCCTTTATCACCGACGCCTCCGTCACATTGCTGAAGCGCCTGCTGCGCGGTGAAAAATTTTGGGAACCGCATCGGGAGCATTACTATCAACGTTTGGTACGTTCCGGTGTGGGCCACGCTGGAACCGCGTGGATGTGGTACGCCGTGATGGCGATCGGCATCGTACTCGCGGTCGGTGCGCTTGATTGGCCCCCTGTGTTTCAGTGGAGTGTCGTTGCGATATGGATCGGCATCCTTTTCCTGATGGGAGGAGTTGTGGATCTGCGTTGGCGTCGTTTCCAATCAACACCGTCCGAACGTTCGTCTGAGGTATCACGCTGATGTTAAGAAACAAGAGCTTCTGGCTATCGCTCGGCGCTTTCCTTTTCGACTTGTGCGCGGTCGCAGTCGCGTGGCTGACCTCGTACCTCATCCGTTTCAACGGTGTTATCCCGGTTGAGTTCAGGGTCGGGGCGATACACGCGTTGGTCTGGATCCTCCCGGTCTACGGCGTGATGTTTCGCATTTTCGGTTTGTACCGGGGCATGTGGGTATTCGCGAGCCTGCCAGACCTCGTGCGCATTTCAAAAGCCGTCATAGCCGGCGCGCTCGTAGCGATGGTGACGTCGGTGATGGTGCAACCCGTTCCGATTGTTCCGCGCTCGGTCCTTGTGGTTTCCCCGTTGCTGTTGTTCCTGGCCATGGGAGGCCCCCGTGCGCTGTACCGCGCCACCAAGGAGTTTTATCTTTACGGCGGCCTTGTAGGCAAAGGTAAGCCCGTTGTAGTGCTCGGCGCCGGTTCCGCAGGCGCGAGTCTTGCCCGCGAACTGTCGCGCTCCAGTGAATGGCGTCTGGTTGGACTGCTGGACGACGACGTGTCCAAGCACGGCCGTGAAATCTACGGTTACAAAGTACTCGGCGCTATCAGCGAACTGCCGCAACTGGCTGAGTCGCTCAAGACTGAGTACGCCATTATTGCGATCCCCTCTGCGTCCGTTGAAGCGCAGCGGCGCGTAGCCACGCTTTGCGTACGCGCGGGCGTTCGCGCAATGGTGCTGCCGGCGTTGACCACGCTGTCACAGGGGCAGGCATTTTTGTCGCGGGTGCGGCAGATCGACCTCGAAGACCTGCTTGGCCGGGAGCCGGTCAAGATCGACACGCCACACGTCGAAGCCCTGCTGCGCAATCGCGTGGTGATGGTAACGGGAGCGGGTGGGTCGATCGGCTCGGAACTGTGCCGTCAGATCCTGCGCTTCGGGCCCGCACAACTCATCGCGTTCGACCTGTCCGAATATGCGATGTACAAGCTGACAGAAGAGTTGCATGAGCGCTTCCCTGGCTTGCCGGTGATCCCCGTGATCGGCGACGCGAAGGATTCGCTGTTGCTCGATCAGGTGCTGTCGCGGCATGCGCCGCACATCCTGTTTCACGCCGCGGCCTACAAGCACGTGCCGCTGATGGAAGAGCAGAATGCGTGGCAGGCGGTGCGCAATAACGTACTGGGCACCTACCGGGTAGCGCGGGCGGCGATCCGTCATGACGTGAAGCACTTCGTCCTGATCTCGACTGACAAGGCGGTCAACCCGACTAACGTGATGGGTGCGAGCAAGCGGCTCGCTGAGATGGCGTGTCAGGCCCTGCAGCAAACCAGCACGCGCACACAGTTCGAGACGGTGCGTTTTGGCAATGTGCTGGGCAGCGCCGGCAGTGTGATTCCCAAGTTCCAGCAGCAGATTGCGAAGGGCGGCCCTGTGACCGTCACGCACCCGGAGATCACACGCTTCTTCATGACCATCCCTGAAGCTTCGCAACTGGTGCTGCAGGCGTCGAGCATGGGTCGTGGCGGCGAGATATTCATTCTCGACATGGGTGAGCCGGTCAAGATTGTCGATCTGGCTCGCGACCTGATCCGTTTGTACGGTTTCAATGAGGAGCACATCCGCATAGTGTTTACCGGACTCAGGCCGGGCGAGAAACTCTACGAGGAACTGCTCGCGGACGACGAAACGACAACCCGCACGCCACATCCCAAACTGCGGACGGCTCAGGCGCGCGGCGTGCCGGATAACCTCCTGGACGAACTGCTGCCGTGGCTGATGCAGCACCGTGTACTGGCAGACGACGAAGTGCGTCGCGATCTGCGCCGCTGGGTGCCTGAGTATCAGCCGAACCTCGCGCCACCGCTGCAAAGTATTTCGACGGCGGCCGGTATTCGCGCTTCGCTTTAAGCGAGCAGGAAGGTCCAGGCGGGTGGTACCGCGAAGGTAATAAAAAAAGGCGCCGAGGCGCCTTTTTTTATTACCTTTTGCCTTTCCTCACCACCATCCACCGCGGCGACTTGAACCGTACGATACTCATATAAAGCCACACATAAGTCGCGGCAAACACCACCACGAAACAGAACAGATGCAGCGTATGCCGCCAGAACAACGTGGCCGGAACGACGGCGATCAGGCATAGCAGCCACAAGTAAGGCGACGTCAGCGAGTTCCGTCGCGTCAGTTCGCGCGCGGTTTGCGTGCCGACTGCCCAGCGCATCAAGCGCTTATAAACCAGCATATGCAGATGCACGCCGTCGGGAATTCCCGGCGATATCCCGCGAATGAATTTCTTCCGGTAGATCGAGAAGCAGGTCTCGAAGATCGGGTACATGAAAAGCAGCACCGGATACCACGCCGACACATCGCGATTGCGCATCACGAGCATGATCGACAGCTCGGCGAGCATGAAGCCGATGAAATACGCGCCACCGTCGCCGAGAAAAATCAGCCCGGCCGGAAAATTCCAGATGAAGAAGCCAAGCACCGCGCCCATCATCATTAACGACGCTGACAGCACGATCGGATCGGACACCTGGAACGCGACATAAGCGAGTGACGCGAACATCATGAACGCGACCATCGATGCAAGGCCATTGAAGCCGTCGATGATATTGATCGCGTTGGCGAGCGCCGCGACGGCCAGCACCGTGACCGCGCAGGAGATCACGGCATACGAGAGCAGAAAGTCGAGTGGCGGCACGCTGATGCGCGTGACCGCGATATCCAGCAGGAAATAGGCGAGGGCGGCGGCGGCCATCGTGCAGACGAGCCGTGCAAGTGGCGACACGCGCTTGGTGAGATCCTCGACGAGGCCGGAGCCGAATGCCGGCATGCCGCATGCGATCAGCCCGAGGATGCCGCCGGACACGGCAGGATAGGCATGGTGCAATTGCACCGCGGAGACGATCAAGCCGATCAGAATCCCGGCGCCACCGATGCGCGGCACCGGTCGCACATGGAATTTCTGCACCCCGGCCAGATCGGAATCGGTTGAGAATTTCTCATGCAGATGCGCGTAGCGCACGATCAACAATGTGATCAGCAGTGAAACGAGAAAGCCGAGCGCAAAACTAAGCATGAAAGTGGGCCTGAGCGGAGACGCCGAATTATACAAACGAAACGCATACCGTCCTGAAAAGCAGGGTTTGCTCCGATTATGCGGAAAATCCCAGATAGTGAAGCTTAAACGGCCCGCAAACCTAGGCCCGTCATGGATTTCACCTATTTAACGAGGGTCGCGGAAGGCCGTTAACCTGGATGCGGCGACGTGTAAGTTGCAGGCGAAAAAGATGATCGCCAGCGCCTCGTGGGGTTCGCCGCCGATCATTAGGACGTTCCGGAGACCCAATGCTTAATAACATCACCATTCGTGGCGGCCTGACGCTCGTGATCAGCGTGTTCGTTGCTTTCCTGCTGATCGTGATCGGCGTCGGCTACGGCGCGTTGAAGCTTGCCAATAGCAGCCTCGATGAAACGCAGCACAGCGCCGTGGCTCTGTCACATCTGAAGGCGAGCTCCGAGAAGCTGCTGCAAGTGCAGCTCGCGCTCGGCTCCTATCAGACGCTCTTCAGCGTCGGCAAGCAAACCGACGACCTGTTGCCGGCGGCGCATAAGGTGCTGGTCGAGTCGAACAAGGACTTCGCCAATTACATGGCCGGCCCGTTCGCAAGCGAGGACGAAAAGAAGCTTGCGCAGAGCGTCGAGCAGGCACGCAGTGCGCTTGTCGACAAAGCAATCGAGCCGGAATTCAAGGCACTGACCGACTTCGACTTCAACACCTTCCGCAACATCCAGGGTGAGACGGCGAATGCCTTTTACGCGGCTTATTCGAAATCCATCGATACCCTCCAGCGTGTGCAAATGGATAGCCAGCGCCAGCAGGCCGAGACGGCGGCGCAGCGCTTCCAGATGGCGACGCTGCTGTTCGCCGGCATCGGCGCAATTGCCATTGTGATCGGCGTGATGGCGCGGGTCGGTTTGTCCGCGGCGGTGATCAAGCCGGTCAATGCAACCATCAAACATTTCGAACGGATTGCTGCCGGCGATCTGACGATTAGCATCAGAAGCAAGTCGCGCAACGAGATGGGTCAGTTGCTCGGTGCGTTGACGAAGATGCGCGACGGCCTGGTCGAGACGGTGGCCAAGGTACGCGGCAGTACGACGGCAATCACTCAAGGTGCAAACGAGATTGCGTCGGGTAACGCCGATCTGTCGTCGCGCACCGAACAGCAGGCTGCCGCGCTTCAGCAAACCGCGGCAAGCATGGAACAGCTTTCGGCGACGGTGAAGCAGAACGCGGATAACGCGAAGCAGGCAAACCGGTTGGCGCAGGGTGCGTTGGATACAGTGACCCGTGGTGGCGCTGTGGTGTCGCGTGTCACTGAGACGATGGATGGGATAAGCGCATCGTCGAGGAAAGTGGCTGAGATTATCGGCATGATCGAAGGCATCGCGTTTCAGACTAACATCCTCGCGTTGAACGCGGCCGTCGAAGCAGCGCGTGCGGGGGAGCAGGGACGAGGCTTTGCAGTGGTTGCCTCGGAGGTGCGTAGCCTCGCACAGCGGTCCGGCTCGGCGGCGAAGGAGATCAAGGAGTTGATCGGCGAATCGGCTGCGAAAGTGGAGCAGGGGGCATCGCTCGTGTCCGATGCGCAGAAGACAATTCATGAGGCGATGGACGCGGTTCAACGCGTCACGGGTGTCATGAACGAGATCGAAGCGTCAGCGCTCGAACAGAGCGATGGAATCGAACAGGTCAACAAGGCAGTCGCACAGATCGATGAAGTCACGCAGCACAACGCAGCGCTCGTGGAAGAGGCTGCGGCAGCGGCCAAATCACTGGAAGAGCACGCGGTTGCATTGCGTGACGCAGTCGCCGTATTTCGACTCGACGATCAATCAACAACAGCTAAAGAAATAGCTTCAATTGAATATAACCCCAATAAAAAATTGTCTCTGTCGCACAACGAAATAGATTTGAAAATTGCTTGATTTATTGACTTGGAGTTGTTCCGCGGCCCGTCGTTTCGTGCCGCCGAATGGCGCTCAGAGCCAGGCCCAGTGCGGGTTTTCACGGATCAGCGTAAGGCGCGTCAAATTAGACCATTTCACTTTTATATTAATAATATAAAAGTGAAATTTACCGCGCATTAGTCAGACGTTACACGTTGTTACGGTTCAAAACTCGAGAAAAACGTTTCATCTGTGTAACATTGCCTCACCTTATCGGACAGAACAGCGGTAGGTTCTGCCTAGGCGGTACGCATGTTGTGAAGTTGTGCCCAGTTTTGCCGGGCGCACAAGCCGTCCTGCCTTCTTTCATCCTGAACCAGTCGTCGATGGCTTCCCCCGCGGACGCCGGGGCGAACTTTTTCTGGTTTTAGGCCGTTAAAAGCTCAGAGTCATAAAGATGAAGCTACGAAATTTAATCAATTATTCCATCTACTTAGTTGTACCAATTTTTGCGGCATGTGGTGGCGGCGGTGGTGGTAGCGACCCCACGGGTGTTGCGGCTAACGCCGTCGATCCGACCACCGTTGTGAACGTCGCCAAGCATCCGGCGTCAGTCAGCGGCACCGCGATTCCCCCGTCTACCTCGATCAACGATGCCTCGGGCGCTGTCTGGACGGTGAAGAGTGGCGTGGCCTATCGCGCGGGTCAGAAGGCCGGCTTTACGATGAACATCACGCTGTTGCTGTGGTACGCCGGCAAGATGTATCAGCAGAACGTCGACAATCAATGGTGGGTCTGGCAGAACAGCAACTGGGTAGCATCGGCTGATCCGCGTCCTGCTTCTACTTCGGGCTCCACCTCGGGCACCACTTCCACTTCCGGCTCCACGACGACTACCACCGCTGCATCCAGCACGGCCGGAACCACGACGTCTGCGGCGATTCCGTTCTTCGGCGTCAATCAGCACTACAACTACGGCGGCATTTACACTTCGGTTCCGCTCGCCACGCAAGCCGCGACCCTCACGGATCTTGGGCTGACGGGAACGCGCCAAGACATCCACAGCTACGATCAGATCGATACGATCGCGAATACGGTTATCCCGGGCATGGGATCGAAGATCACGGTCATGCCGATGATCGACGCCTATCCGTGGGACGATCCTTCGCTGAACGGCCAAACGCCGACTGAGGCGAGCGCTTATGCCTACGCATACTCGATGGCAGCGTACGCAGCGACCAAATTCAAGGGCGTTCCGGCGGTCGAATTCGGCAATGAATACGATCTCGATAGCCACAACCAGCCGGTCGCCAACGACGGTGCGAACGTGTCGGACTACGACAACAACACGTGGCCGATCTGGCGCGGCGCGCTGCGCGGCTATTACGACGGCTGGCGTTCGGTCGACACCACAGGCACGACGAAGATCATCAACACCGCCTCATCGGGCTTCCTGCATCTGGGTTGGTACAAGGGCATGCTGACGGGTACGCAGCCGGATGGCTCGACCGGACACCCGGTGGTGAAGACGGACATTATCCAGTTGCACTGGTACTCCGACGGCGGCGATCCGGAGAATACGTGGGGTGTGACGGGCACGAACTATAACGTTCTGAAGTCCCTGCATGATGCGTACAACCTGCCGATCATGTTCACGGAAATCGGCGTGAACACCGACTTCTCCACGGCGCAGGCACAGACGTATATCAACAAGACGATTCCTGAGCTCGTCGCAGCCAAGGCTACGTACAACGTGATCGGTTTCAACTGGTACGAACTGTACGACGATCCGACCGGGAACTACGGCATCATGACCAGCAGTGCGACTCAGAAGCCGATCTACGCGACGATCAAAGCGGCGGTTGCAGCTTCGCCGGTACCTTAAGCAAGTAAATGAGCCGGTTGCGCGTGGCACGCGCAACCGGCCTCGGTGTTACTTGTCGCAGAGGTTCTATCGTTCGGAAAAGCGCCGGACGAAGCTGTAGAAGATTCTCGGATGTATCTTGAGCAGGCACATCACGAACGACAGCTTCGGACGGCTATCCGCATACATGCGATAAAGATGCTGAGGATGCAAACGCTCGGCGACAGTCTTGAGAATGGGGCTGGCCAGTCGATAAGTGGGTGCTCTCATTGCCACCTGAAACGCAATGGTTCTGAAGCCATAGATGTACTTCAGCCTGAAGAGACGCCGCTCCCGGTTCTTGATCGGAAGTGAAGCCGTGGTCTTCTCCACCAGATCCATGATGGCGAAAAGATCGAGGATCTTTGGATTGAACCGCGTCGAGATTCCCGAATCGCGAAGCACATAGAAGTACAAACGGTCAGGTATCAGGCGGACCGTTCTGGATTTGCCCAAGGTCTGGACCGATACGCAGATATCTTCGTAGATGAGTCCGCTCGGATGGTGCACGTCTGCAAAGATGGAGCGCCGCACCAGTTTGTTCCAGCAATAGGCCTGCAGCTTCAGGTCCATGATTCCCTCAACGGCCTCGACTCCGCTGATCACCTTGTCTTCACTGTCGATCTGGTAATTCACCGATCCGTCTGCATTGACGTTCGTCGCGGCGAACATCACCACATCGGCGTCATGTTTGACCGCTTCTTCGATAACTCTCTCTATCAGATTCGGTTGCACATAGTCGTCACTGTCGACGCATAGCACATAGTCGCCAACCGCCTGCATGGCGGCAATTCGGCGTGTTTCGGCCAACCCCTGGTTGCGCTCGTTGACCACCAGCTTCCACGGCACCTTGTTCTGTGCATTCAGAATGCGGGCCGCAATCTCGCCTGACCTGTCCGGGCTGCAATCGTCGACCGCAATGATCTCGAAGTCCGAAGACGTTTGCGATAGAAGCGACATCAAGCAGGCTTCAACGTAAGGTTCGACGTTGTACATGGGCAGCAGAACGCTTACTTTTGGCGCTGGCATAGGTGGAGCCTCCTGATTGAGGTGTCGGACTGCTATTGGTTTGACGCGAGCACGTCAAGTACGTCAAGCACGTAAGTCCCTCTCTGCCCGCTCACCGACACGCGCATTTTCAACTTGAAGACGGTAGCGAACCGGTAATTTTGGGTCGGTGCGATACGTCACATTTCGGCCTCGCCGGCAATTGTCTGCGCTTTGTACCCGTGCTCCCCGCCGATCCCACCTGGCGGTATGTGCCTGCACTGTGTGCTTCCGAACTTACGATCTCGTCGCCGCACCGCAATATGCAGCCGTACAGGGGGCGTACCGAAATATTCGCGTGGTCCGCATAAAACGAATCGACGACGATTTTTAAGGCTCACCCATCCTATGAAATCAGTGGATAGACGTAGCGGCGAGACAATTTTGTCCGTGGTAGTCCCGGCCTTCAACGTCGAGCACTACATCGGCGTAGCGCTCAGATCGGCGATCGCTCAACCACGATCGGAAGAGATCGAGTTCATCGTGGTCGACGATGGCTCGACCGATGGCACGCTGAAGGAAATTCTTCAGGTCAAGGAAGAGGCGAGCGGACACAACATCACGGTGATTCATCAGGAGAACCGCGGCGTAAGCGCTGCCCGTAACACCGCGATAGCACGCGCAACCTCCCGCTATATCGGTTTTCTCGATTCTGACGATGAATGGGCGCCGAATTTTTCGGACATCATCATGCCGTTGCTCGATGCCGACACTGCGGACATCATCGAATTCAATGTCGGGATGGTGGATTCCAACGGGCGCGTAGTGGGTGCACTAACGATGGTGGGCGGTGCCTCGACCGGGCTGCGTACCAACAGCATGACGACCTTGCTCGAATTTGCGCGCGTTTGTCAGGTTCATTCCGGCTCGCGCGTGTACCGCCGCGAGTTGTGGGACGGTATCGAATTTCCTGTCGGTCGCGTGTACGAAGATGCTTTTGCTATTCCACTGGTGTACAAGCGCGCCCAGACGTTGTACGGCATTCGCGATCGCCTCTATTACTATCGCCGGCGCGCGGGGAGCATTACGCAAACCACCACCTTATTTTCAGTGGAATGCGTTGCGCACTTTGCCGCGGACGCACTTAAGAAAAGCGAGGCGGAAGATGAGCGGGTCTACTGGCTCGCACTGTTCAGAAAGTTCTTTGCCAATCAGTGTTTTCTCGCTTCTCGCGTCGATGCGTCCGTGCTTCCTCAGGCAATGAAGCTGGTGGAGGAGACCGCCGCGAAGTACCGAAGCTTCGCGGTGAAACATAGGGAGCAGTTACCCGAATTGCGCTTTCGTACCCAGATATCGGTCAACCGTCGCGTGTTTCAGATGAAGGGGTTGATCAAGCGCACGCTGGGCATGGAGTTGCGGCCAGCCGTAGCAGCGCCGAGCCGTGTCGATTCAAGTCGTCTGGACGATCGTCCCTGAGCCAGCGACCGATAAGTGACTTTCCGAGGCGCGCGAGGCATGCAACTCTACCCACTTCAAACTTCGTTTACTGCCGCAGACAATCTCGACTTGGCAGTGCAGCCGCGCCGCCGGTTCTCCATCGCGATCTATCAGCAACGGGGCGAGGAGTCGTTGATCAGCGTATGCGGCGTGACGGCGGTGACGACGCGGGACGTGACGGCGAAACTCATCAACGGCAACTACGTATTCGAATCGTCGCGCGAGCGTAAACCGGTTCGATTCGACAGCGACTGGCAATGGCCGACGATCACAGTCAAGCCGCAGGCTCACGTGCTGGAAAGCGGAGCTTATGCGGCGATTGCTTACGAGGTCGGCAAGAACGGCGAACCGTTGACGGATCTGGGGCGTCGTTGTGCTGCGCGTCTGCCGGTCTTCGCCGGGCCGCCGGATAGCGACAGCATGGCACTGGTAGTGATCCGGCCGCGTTCGCCGGCGGCATCCATCGCGTACGTGGTGCCAATCGCCACCTATCACGCTTACAACTCGATGGGAGGCGGCTGTTTTTACGGCGATCCCATTTACCGCACGCGCCCCGCGTCGAAGGTGAGTCTTCTGCGACCAGGCGGCGGACTCGGTATTCAGATCGGTCATGCCGAAGACCCATACGATAAGCGCTCGCCCAGGCAGCACTTCACTCACTGGGATGCCAAATTCATCCGCTGGCTGTACACGCAACATCTTGCGTGCGATTTTTATACCGATGTGGATCTGCATCGTGGGACGGACCTCGATCTCAGCAAGTATCGCTGCATGCTGAGCGTCGGTCACCATGAATATTGGACCCAGGAGATGCGCGATCACGTCTCGCGCTTCATAGCCGGCGGCGGCAATCTGGCCGTGTTCAGCGGTAACACCTGCTTTCGGCCGATTGATTTCGGCACGAGTGGGGACCTGCAGAACATCAAGGAAATGAACCGGCTCGCTGACCAATGGCCGGATTTCAACGAGAGCAATCTGATCGGCTTGAGTTACGGCTATGGTGGCGGATCGTACGGTATCTGGAGCCGGTTCAGGCGGAAATGGGTGAGAACCGGACGCGAACCGGTGGGCTTCACCGTGCAGCATGCCGATCATTGGGCTTTCGATGGAACAGGTCTAAAGAATGGGCAGACGTTCGGCGCCGAAGACCATCTGGTCGGCTACGAAGTCGACGGCGTACCGCCCGTTCCGAACGGATTCGTGACGCTCGCCAATACGTCGCGGCTCGTCGGATGGGAAATCGGCGGCGTCGGCGCGATGGGCATGTTCAAGCCGGAACTGGGTGACGGGCTCAATCAGGGATGGGTTTTCAATGGCGGTACGACCGACTGGCCGCGCGTTCTGGGCGACAGCGGCGCAACCAGTCATGCAATCGTTTCGCAGATTACTCACAACGTGATTCGAAGGTTCACGAATGCCGCCGTTCACGACACATCGGCACTCGGGCATAGCGAACACCCAATGCCGATAGATGCGGGGAACGCATGATGGGCGCACTTTGGGTATTCACCTTCTTCATCGGCATCTTAAGCGATGTCATGTCCGGCGCGATCCGCTACTACACGTCGATCGCGGGGGCGCCGCAGGCTATCTATCTGCCCAAGCTGATGATGGCCGCGTGCGTTGTGCTGTTCCTTTCGTATCGCCCCAAGGTGAGCCACCTGCTCGTTTTCCTGTACCTCGCCATGCAGGCCTGCGTGTCGCTTTTCAATGGCATCAGTGCAAGCGCGGTGGCCTTCTGGGGGTGGACCGTATTACCCATGTTCTTCGCGATTCTGGCGCCGCCTGAAGCGATCGAGATACTCGGCCGCCCGTTAGCCCGGGCCGCGTTCGTGATCGTCGCGGCGATTTGCATGTTAGGCGTGCTGGTGAATTATTTCGGTTACTTCACGCCTTTGCCTTGGGTCGGGGCAAGCACGATGGTGGATGGGACCGCTGTGCACGTCACGAACTCGAACTTCGTTGGGGAAATACCGCGGTTGCCCGGGTTCGGGCGCGACAGCGCTGCCACCGGGCTCATGATTGGCCTGCTCTCGACGTGGCTGATACCGAGATTCCGGTCGCTCCCATTCGCGACGATGATGCTTGCGGTGGCGGGGCTCTCTATCTGGGCCACGACCAACAAGACATCGCTCGTTGCGTTGGCGGTTGTGTTGTGTATCGAGCGATTCGGAAAGCTGGACACGATCAGAAGAGCCGCTGCCTGGGCTGCGGCGTCTGTGCTCCTGCTGCCGCTTGCGTCGTTTGCCATCACGGCGGCAATCAATCATTCGATCATTGGGGGCGGCGCGCTCTCTTCGTTCCAGGATCGATTCGAGAACACGTGGCCGCTGCTGCTGCAGGGCATGCTGCGGGAGAATCTCATCTGGTTCGGAATCGGTCCCGGTGGCTTTGGCGCGGCGACTACCTACTATCACCAGAACTTCGGCTTCAATATTGGCTATGCCGACAATGCCGCGCTATATGCAATCGCGAATTTCGGCGTATTCGGCATGCTTATCTTCATGGTTCTGTTGGCAAGACTACTGTTCTTTAGCGAATCCAAAGATAGGCTTGCATGGACGATGTTGCTGTTCCTGTTGATCAGCGGCATCACCACGGACATTTTTGAATCGCTGGGTTGCCTGCTGTTCTTCGGCGTCGCGGCGAAATCGCTCTGGCTGAACACGCAGGAGCAACGCTTCCGTTTGAATCCCCGCGTGATGATGAGCTTGCGGGAAAGAAAGTCGACGCTATGACGGAGCAGTCGTAGCGGGACAAATAACGACGGCACGTGGTACTCCCGCCACGCCGGCTTGGGGGCAGTAGATGAAGGCGCAACGAAGCAGGCGTTTCGGTCGGATTGGCATTGCAGTCGTAGGGTGCATGGGCCTCGTCCTTGCTCTCGCGGGTGCACTGGCTATTCGCGCCTTTGCCATACAGGCGCCGCCGCTAGTTG
The DNA here is from genome assembly GCF_009455635.1 of Paraburkholderia agricolaris. Lineage (NCBI taxonomy): Bacteria > Pseudomonadati > Pseudomonadota > Betaproteobacteria > Burkholderiales > Burkholderiaceae > Paraburkholderia > Paraburkholderia agricolaris. The sequence goes on along the minus strand of NZ_QPER01000001.1, from coordinate 3,818,546 downwards.
TTCTGGATGACCCGGCGCAATCGAACGAAAGATCGTACGTCGATCTGCCGTCATTCGCGGCATCGCGGGCTAACACCGGTGTGGCGATCCACGACATCGAGGATACGCGCCTGCTGGATGCGGTTAAAGATGTGGGCTTCTCGTTCATCCGCACGGATTTGTTCTGGGAAGCCGTGCAAGCGCCTGACGGCTGGCACTTTGAGAAATTCGACGCGCTCGTAGCCAATCTCGCGCAGCGAAAACTCGGCGCGCTTTTTATCCTCGGCTACAAGCACTATTTGTTCAGTCCGAATCAGCCGCCAACTACGACGAATCAGCTGAAAGCGTTCTACACCTATGTTTACGAGTCGGTACGCCGGTACAGCGGTGCCGAGGTCAAATTCGAAGTGTGGAATGAAGAGAACGATGCGGTGTACTGGCTCGCCCCCCCGTCGCCGTCGGCATACCGCAATTTGCTGGTGACGGCCGTGAAGGCAGCTCGGGCGGCCAACCCCAAGGCGATGATTGCCACGGGCGGCGTGCAGGAAATGGATCTGGGATTCGTGCGGTCAGTCGGTGACATTTCGAGCGAAACGCTGCGCGGACCGGATGCGGTCAGTGTGCATGCGTACCGTCAGCAGTATCCGGAGACGGTATTTTCGGATTACCGGACACTGCGTAAGGATCTGGCCGGCTACAGGAATTCACCCGCAATCTGGACGACGGAATGGTCTTACCCGAGTTATGGCTATGTGTATGTCGCCAAAATTGGCGATGGCCATTCGCCCAGGGCGCTTGCGCTACAGGCCAAATATACCGTTCGACGATTTCTGGTTGACTGGATGGCAGGCGTTGGACTCACGGCCTATTACGACATGCGCGATGACGGCAAAGATCCGATGAATCGCGAACACAATTTCGGCTTGCTGGATGCAAACAATAACAAGCTGCCGGCCTATAACGCATCGAAGTATCTGTTTTCATTTACGGAAAACATTGCCAGTGCAAAGTACTTTATCGACGAGAGCGGAAAATATGTCGTCCTGAAGTTAGCAACCACTACGGGCGCAAGCAGATATGTCGTGTGGTCCTATGGCGACGGAAATGTACTTAACTTGGACGCTTCGCATTTGCCTGGGCGTGCGACGATCACCGACATGTATGGACGAGTGTTAAAAACGCCTGCGAATGGCGTGCTTGCAGTCCCCGAAACGCGTGGTCCGATCTTCGTCACTGTTTGAGCGGTAATGCCACCCGTGCGACGTGGCAGAGAGTTTCTCGGCAGTTCCAGACAGGCCTATTCGAACGCTGGAAGCTTGTGTGTTAACGGGTTCACCTTCGTCTTTTATCGCGGGAAATGAAATGAGTTCATTCTACGGACAATCGGCAGTGGGTGTTTTTCCTGCCCAGAACGACGGGCTAACTGGCCTATGGCGAAATATCGCCCGGCACAAGTTACTGTTTGCCGCCATTCTCGGCGCTTGTTGCTTTGCCGGCGGCATGTACATTTTGCTTGCCACGCCGCAATACCGGGCTGACGCGTTGCTGCGCGTTCAAATTAAACCCGGTGCGTCAGTCAGCGCACTCTCCGATGTGTCCGGAACGACATCGGCAGACCAGTCCGCCGACGACGAGACCGATGTTCTCACGTCCCGCACCATCGTCGACGAAGCAATCGCGCAAACCGGTGCCGATATAAACGTGCAGACGGATAGTCACTTTCCGCTGATTGGCCGCTTCCTTGCATCCCGCCACGCAGCCGCCACCGAGTTGCAGCGTCCGTTCCTCGGATTGAGCGGCTATGCATGGGGCGGCGAGCAACTGAAACCCGCCGTCTTCGAGATACCGGGCGCTGCCTTCGGCGACAAGTTTCGGGTGGTGACGGGTGAAGCGGGCAGTTGGACCTTGTATGACAAGGACAGCCATCAGCTGGCGCAAGGCCGCGTTGGGCAGACAGTGCCGTTCCAGGTCGCGACAGATGAAGGGAGTGGGCCCGGGCAAATAAGGATCGACGTTCTGCGCGCACGACCGGGCGTGGAATTCACCCTCTCCAGGGTGTCCACGCAAACAGCCTACGAGAACATCACCAGTCAGATGAAGACTACCGTCTCGAGCCAGAACTCGTCGGTACGGGACTCCTCGATGCTGAGATTGAGCTATCAAACCAGCTCTCCGATTGCCGCCCAGTCGATGGTCAACGCAATCGTGCAGGCGTTCATCAAACGCAATATCGACGACCGCGCGGCTCAGGCACGCATGAAGCTGGAAACACTGCGGGCGCGCCTGCCTCAATTGCAGGCGGATATGCATGAGGCGGAAGACCGCTTTAGCGATTTCCGCACCCAGCATCAGGCGATCGATATGGAGCAGCAGGGCTCGGCGCTTATCACCAACATGACTTCGCTTGCCGAAAGACAGCGAGCTTTGCGACTCGAGTATGACGACAAGCGGCAGACATTCGGTCCGGATAGTCCCGTGATTCGAGGGCTGGTCCAGCAATTGGATCAGGTGAACCACGACATCGCGCAGAACACGGAAGCAACGAAGAATATGCCCGCCACGCAGCGTGAATATGTGCGGCTTTCCAGCGACGCCGGCATCAAGAAGCAGCTTTACATTGGCGTGCTCGCCAACGTGAACCAATTGGAAGTGGCTGCCGCGAGTACCGCATCCGGTGTGAGCATCATGGACTGGGCCATTGCGTCGGAAAAGCCTTCCTGGCCCCGCAAGACGATCATTCTGCTCGGTTCGATCCTGGCCGGTTTGTTTGGCGGCACGCTCGCCGTGCATCTCGTGTCGCTCAACCGCAGGGAACTCCGTACGCCGCAGGAAATTAACACTATCTCCGACTTGCCGCGTCTCGCTGTCGTGGCGCGCTCGAGAGCCCAGATTCGGGGCGATATCGATTCGCGAAGCCGTCGCGCCGAGCCGGTGAAGTTGCTGGCGGTGAGCAGCCCCGGAGACCCGAGCGTCGAAGCGTTGCGCGCATTGCCGAGCAGCGTGAGAACATTGCTGGCCGGTAACGGCGATGGATCGACGAACAAGGTGATTCTGTTTACCGGACCTACTCAAGGCGTAGGCAAGAGCTTTGTTTCGTCTAATTTTGCCTATCTGCTTTCGCAGACTGCGGCATCCGTTCTCCTGATAGACGGCGATATGCGGCAGGGCAAATTGAGCCATCTCTGGAAGGAAGAAGACAGGCCCGGACTGGCCGAGGTGCTCAAGGGAACGGCGCAGCTCGAGGATGCGATTGTGCGCAATGAAGGCAGCCATCTGTCCATTCTGGGTGCCGGTAATCCGTATCCGGCGAACCCCGCGGAGCTTCTCGGCAGTCCGGCGTTCCGGGATATGCTGATCACGCTTCGTGAGCGCTACGACTACGTGGTCATCGACTCGCCTCCGGTTCTGCCGGTGAGCGACGCCGTGTCGATCGCCGCTCAAGGTTGCGACCTGGTGCTGCTCGTTTCGCGTGCCGACTACACCGGTTCCCGCCAGGTCGAAGAAGCACTCCAGCGGCTCGCGAATGTCGGTGCAAAGGTGGGCGGGCATATTTTCAACGGCTTTCTTCCGTCGCGATACGGCGAACGTGATGACTATGCGCTGAACGGCGCCCGGCGCTATTAAGCGCATTCCGGACAGCAAGGAAAATAATGTCGTTACGTGAGAAGGCGATTTCGGGAGCAAAGTGGTCGGCAGCATCAATGATCTCGATCATCAGCGTCCAGTTTCTGCAGGTGGCAATACTGGCGCACCTGCTGAAACCGGGCGAGCTGGGTTTGGCGAGTATGGTTTCATTGGTGACGACGCTGGCCGACATGTTCCTCGATATGGGATTGAGTACAGCGATTGTGCAGCGTAAGAATGTGGCGGCGAATGAGCTGACATCGCTGTACTGGCTCAACGTAATGTTCGGTGCGGTGCTTGGTGCACTTCTGCTGGCCGGCAGCGGCGTGGCGGCCTGGTTTTTCTCCGAACCCGAACTGAAGACACTGGTTGCCCTTGCCGCGCTGATGTTTTTCGTCTCGCCTCATGGCTTGCTGTATCAATCGCTCATGGCGCGCGAGTTGATGTTCGACATGCTCTCGAAGATCGAGGTGGCGTCGAGCATGGTGTTATTCATTACGACGCTGGTGGCCGCGTTGCGCGGCTATGGCGCTTACTCGCCGGTTATCGGTGCGTTGACCGCCGCGGTGTGCCGCGTGGTGCTGCTCAATCTGAACGGGCGCAAACTGCATAAGCCTGGATTGCGGTTCAGGTTGTCGGACACACGGTCATATCTCAGCTTCGGTGTCTTCCAGGCCATGGACTCGATGGTGAATTACCTCAACGGTAATTTTGGCGGCATTGTGGCGGGCCGCGTACTAGGGGCGGCGACACTTGGCGGCTACAACCTGGCGCTCAATTGCGCGGTCAATTTTCCAGCGCGACTGAATCCGTTCTTTACGCGCGTGCTCTTCCCGGTCTTCTCGATCATTCAGGACGATACGGCAAAGCTTCGTCAAAACTACTACAAGCTGACGGGCTTTATCGCGATGTTCAACTTTCCGCTCGTGTTCGGGCTGCTGGTCGTGGCGCCGGATTTTGTCGTGTGCATGTTCGGCGAAAAATGGCTCTGGGCGACACCGGTATTGCGGGTACTGTGCCTCGTGGGCGCGTTTCGTTGCCTCGGCAATCCAGTCGCCTCTTTGATGATGGCGACAGCGAACATTCGCGTGAGCTTCTGGTTCAACCTGATAAAAACGACGGTGATGCTGCCGGCCATCATCCTCGGCGCCTATCTGGGCGGTGCGCTCGGCGTCGCGATTTCGCTGGTCACGGTCGAAGCGATCACGATCATGCCGATGTATCACTTCATGCTGAAGCGCGTGCTCGGTCCGAGCCTGGGAGAGTTCTTCAACGCCTGTTTTGTACCGCTGAGAATGACGTTGCCCATGGTGGCAAGCGTGCTGGTCGCCTCCGAATTGCTTAACGCGTCGTCGAGCGGGCACGTCCTCAGGCTGATCGCGGAAGTCACACTCGGCGCGGCGGTGTTTGGTGTGACGTTCCTGCTCGATCGATCGCTACTTTGTGCCGAGATCCGAGGGATTGTGTTTAAGATGGTCCGTAAAGCAGCGTTGCGGCACGGGCTGCAATAGTACGCGCTGTGCCTGAGCGTCGAACGCTTCGCGGGAAAACCGCAGCCGGAAAGAGGCGGTCAGTTCGGCGAGCGGATAGGTCTGCGCGGCAAAGATTCTTTCAACGAACGCGTCCTGATCGTGAACCGGAAACAGCAATTCCGCCGGCAGGTACGAGCCTAGTGCCGATACTTGTGAGGCCACGATCGGGCGGCCCGCCAGGATGGCCTCGATCATGACGAGCGGCACGCCTTCATAGCCTGAAGGCAGCACGATCACGTCGCTCGCTACGATATAAGGCAGCACGTCGGATTGCGGACCGATGATCCTCACGCAACGAGACAAGACCTCGCTGGCTTGCACGGCTTGCAGCAATTTCGCTGCGTCCGGGCCATCGCCTACGATCAGCACAAGCGAATTGATAAACCGATCCGGGTTGCGCTCAATGGCTGCGAGCAGGAAGTTTTGCCGCTTGTGCTGAAAGTGAATCCGGCCAATATGGGTGCAAATGAACTTTCCGCTCTGCGGCAAAGAAAGCAGGCTGCGCGCCGCGTCACGGGTGAGTGCGGTATTGCTGAACTTGTCGTCGACGCAGTTTTCCAGAATCGCAGTAGGCGTTGCCGGCGCCAGTTTCGCCAGTTTGCCGCGTAGATGGTCGTTGAGCGTGATGTACTGCTGCGGCAACTGGTAGAGCACGCGTTTGACCCGAAACTTGATACGTTCCGTCGCGGGCGCTCCTGCTCCCGCTTCGTCATCCACCAGCGGGATGTAGCTGACGGCGATTGTTCGGGTCAATCGCGCGGCGATCAAGCCGGCGAGGGCGGATACGATTGTGCCTTGAGCGATCACGAGTTTCGACAGATGAAGCCCGCGCAAAAGCGCTGCGGTTCGCCATGTGGCCGACAGCAGCGCAAGAGGGTTGCGGTGAATCTGTTCTGAGGTAAACGGCAATGAAATGGCAGTGACCTGACGGTGCCGCCCGGCAATGTTTTTGGCAAACAGGGACATGGCTTCATTCCCGGTCGGCACGAGAATGTATAGGCTGACAATGCCCGGGCACTTCACAAGGGCATGAATAAGCCGTTTGAGCATTTCCTCGTGGCCGCCGTTGACGCCCGAATCGCAATAGATGCCTAACCTCACTGAAGCTCCCCTTAGGACGAAATGTGGCTTACGGATACACCGACCACCGTGGCCCCTGATTTGAAAAGCTGGCAGAGCGTTGCAAGAGCAACGATCGCGTCATGCCCCGCGCCGGGATCGATCGATAACCTGCGAGAGCATCTCCGCGCTTACACCCCAGCGATACTCGGCCGCGTGCGCCAGACCCCGTTCTATTAAAGTTTTCCTCAACTCGGGCGAGCGCAGTAGCGTGCGTAGTTGCTCCGCAATATCTTCTGACGAGTAGGGATCGCAATAGAGTGCGGCGTCCCCGCAGGTTTCCGGCAACGCGGCCGATCGAGCCACGATAACCGGGCAGCCGCTGCGCATCGCCTCGAGTGGCGGAATCCCGAATCCCTCATAGATCGACGGATAGACGAAACAGTGCGCGTGCTGGTAAAGCGCTTTCAGCTTCTCGTCGCTGATATAGCCGACTGCTTTGACGTTCGGCGCGGCGCCTTGCACGTCCTGAACATTGCCAAACACGCTGGTGTTTTTCATCCCGACAATCACCAGATCGGTCGTGGGGTCGTCCAGTTGGCGAAAGGCCTCCAGTATCCGGCCGAAGTTCTTGGTCGGATTCATGCTGCTCACCGCGAGCACGAAACGTTTCGACGTCAAGCCATGCTCGTGCAGCACACTGGTATCGGGTACGGTTGCATCCAGATGATCCGCGCCAAGCGGAACGACACTGATTCGCGTTGCGGGTACTCCACAGTGATGAGCGAGACGCTGCCTCGAGAAGTTCGAATTGGTGACGACGCAACTCGAAGTGCGCGCAAGAATCCAGAACATCAGCCGGTACCATGCGCGAAAACGCCTCGAGAAGTGGGCCGGTGTATCGAACACCGCCGCGTCGTGCATGTAGATAACCTGATTGAAGCGAAAGATAGAAGCCGAGTTGCTGAGATTGACAATACGATGCCGGCCGGCGAAGAACGGCAGAACGAGTTGCTCCCAGAACACGCCCTTGCCGAATCCGACCTTGACGGTGTTCGTATTGCCGACGGACTGGAGTCCAGGCTGTGGCGGCACAACGACGGTGACTTCGCCGTTGTCGGGCAAGTGACCGAGCGCGGCGATAAGTTCGCGCGCCACACGTTGTACGCCGGTCGTCTTCTGCGTCGCGAAGCGGCCGTTGTAGATAAACGTCGGGGTGCTCGAGGCCATATTCTTCACACCGTTGTCTCCCCGGAGGACGGGCTTAGCGATTGACTTCATAAGGAAGCGCGATGTCGGCGATCAAGGGCTCTTTGGTGGCGGTGCGCTCATCGGCGAGTCCGTAGAGCTGTTGCCATTCCCGAAAAATCGCGTCCATGGAAAAGCGCTCGACAGCGCGCTTTCTCGCTGCCGCGCCCATTTGCTGCCGAAGCGACCAGTTGTTACGCAGGAGGTCGAGATAGACGGCCATTTCCTCGGCGTTTGACGCGACAAAGCCGGTCACGCCGTGAATGACGACGTCGCGATTACCGACTACGTTGGTCACCACGGCAGGAATTCCTGCCACTTGCGCTTCGATCAGTGCGAGAGGCATGCCTTCCCAACGGGAGGTCTGTACATAGACGTCGAGCTGGGACATCAGGTCCAATGCACGCGCGCGAGTGACCCAGCCGCTGCATGTAACGGCATCGCCCTGATAAGGCGCGGGCACGTCTTCTGCATTCCCGCCTATCCAGACAAAGCTGACGGCGGGATCCCGGAGTTCATTCGCCAGTTGAATGAATACCTCGTGGTTCTTCTGGAAGGACGCTCGCCCTGTCATGCCGATTACCACCCGCCCGTCGCTTCGTTTGCATTGAACAGGGATCTCACGAACGTCTACGCCGTTTTCGATCATGATTGCGGCGCGCGCGTGAACTCGGCCCTTGATCTCATGCAACTCGCTGCGCGAGCAGGCGACGATCGTGCCGCCGATATAGTTGGCGAGGCGCTCGAAGCTCAAATACGCGAACTGCTTGGTGGCCGACACATCGCGCCGCAGGAAGGCCGGACCGTGCGGCGAATAAAGCACCTTGGCATGAGGCGACGCGATCTTGGCCGCCGCGCGCCCAAGCGCGCCTGCTTTCGACGAGTGGAGGTGGATGACTTCAGGATTGCGATCGCGGAGGTTCTGAACCAGTTCGCGCAGGCTCGACCAGTCTTTCTTGAAGCTGATCTCCCTGCACATCGCGACGTATGTCATCTTGACCTTCGGATGAAACAGACGCGCGAAATCTTTAGGTGTTTCCCGCCGTAATGAATAAATGACTGACACATTTGCCCCGGCCTCTGCTGCGCGATTGGAAAGCTCGACTAGCATCGACAGAACCCCCCCTCCGAAGGCTTCCGTGATATGAACGATGTCTTTCATGTGTCTGTTCCCGTGGGCGAGATTCTGGTAGGCGTGATGGAATGATTCAGCTAGATGGAGGCACCCCTGCGGTTTGATCTTGTCTTCACGGCGCCAATGGCTCTGTGTGATGGCGCACACTTAAAACGCATAAATATATAGGCCTGCGAAATGATTAAGAAAGTATTCTCAATATGGTACGAATGAATTAGGTTCTATCCGCAAAAAGGAAGCGAATCAAAGCGCCCGAGTGGCGGAATTAACCTGAATTGACGATCCTTTGCGATTCGAATCCGGTCGGACTCGAAATGGGAGAGATCGACATATAAAAGCGGGAAAGTTCGCTAATTGCGGAGATTGAGGTCAAACAACAGGGCTCAATATCGAGCCGATTTTCTTTCTGGAATTGGCGAGCTGTGCCGATGAGCACAGCAGACTTCCTGGAGACTGTTCGACATGGAACACAAGCGGTGCGAGATCCGGGTAATCGACAGCGGTTGAGTCCCTGCCAGGCAACTCGTTGCGCTGTCGACCTTTACTACATTCAGGCGAAGCCGTGCGGATTGGTCGACTGCCACCGCCAGTGATCCGCGCACATCCTCTCGATCCCATACTCCGCACGCCAGCCAATGACTTCCAGCGCCGCGGCGGGATCCGCGAAACACGAAGCCACGTCGCCGGGGCGGCGAGCCACGATCTCGTAGGGCACCGGCCGGCCCGCGGCCTTCTCGAACGCCTTGACGACGTCGATCACGCTATACCCCTGGCCCGTTCCGAGATTCACGACGAAACTGGCATCGCGCTTGACCAGCGCATCCAGTGCGGCCAGATGCCCGCGCGCGAGGTCCACAACGTGAATATAGTCGCGCACGCCGGTGCCGTCCGGCGTCTCGTAGTCGCCACCGAATACACGCAGCTTTTCCAGTTTGCCTACTGCGACCTGTGCCACATATGGCATCAGATTATTGGGGATGCCGGCCGGGTCTTCTCCAATCAAGCCGCTCTCATGCGCGCCAACCGGGTTGAAATAGCGCAGGGTCGCAATTCGCCAGGAAGGATCTGCTACTTCCAGATCGCGCAAAACCTGCTCGGCGATCAGCTTGGACTGTCCATATGGATTGGTGGCCGACAGCGGAAACGATTCGTCGATCGGCGAACTTTTTGGCACGCCGTACACCGTTGCGGAAGAACTGAACACGAACTGCTTCACCTTGCGATCGCGCATCACGCCGAGCAGCGCCAGCAAACTGCCGACGTTATTGCTGTAGTACTCGACGGGCTTGGCGACCGATTCACCCACCGCCTTGAGCGCCGCAAAGTGGATCGCGCCGGTGATCGGGTGGGCGTCGAAAATGCGATTGAGCGCTGCTTCGTCGCGCGCGTCGGCTTCGTAAAAGGTCACGGGCTTGCCGGTGATCTTTTCTACGCGCCGCAGCGATTCGCGGTTGCTGTTCACGAGATTGTCGATTACCACGACGTCGTAACCGCCGTTCAGCAGTTCGACACATGTGTGCGAGCCGATAAATCCTGCACCGCCCGTTACCAGAATCGTACCCTTCGTGGTCATTCTGCTACTCCGTTAAAGTAAAACGCCCGTCATTTTTTGCACCAGGTCTTTATATGTTTCGACGACGACGCGTTCGTCGAACTCTTGCGCGACTTTCTGTCGACCGCGTTCAGCCATTAAACGGCGCCCGGCACTGCTCATATCGAGCATTTGCGCCAGTTTCGCCGCGAGACTCTCTGCATTGCGCACTTCGCACAGCAATCCGTTGACGCCGTCCGCCACCACTTCGCGGCAGCCGGGCACGTCCGTGGTTACAATCGGCCGGCCCATCGCGGAGGCTTCCATCAGTGTGCGAGGCACGCCTTCGCGATAGGACGGCAGGACGACGCAGTCCGCATCGGCGATAAAGGGCCGTACGTCATGCGCCTCGCCGAGGTACTCGATGATGCCTTCCTGCTCCCACGCGGCCACTTCTTCGCGTGTGATCGCGCTAGGGTTGTCGACACCGACCGGCCCGAGCAACTGGAACCGGGCCTGCGGATAGCGCTCACGCAAGCGCCGGGCGGCTTCGACATACTCGCCGACACCCTTGTCCCACAGAAGCCGCCCGATCAGCACGAACTTGAATACCTCCCGCTCCGGCATCGGCGTGAAGGCGAACTGTTCGAGATCGACGCCTTCGCCGTGCAGGAGACGCGCCCGCTCAGGATGCACCAACAAATTCTGCTCGACAAACGCAGCCTGATCGTCGCGGTTCAGAAACCAGATTTCGCGCGGGAAACGGAACGCGAAACGGTACAGTTTCTTGGCGACCTGTGCCGCGCGACTTTGCTGGATGAACACGTAACCGAGCCCGGTGGTTACCGCTACCGACTGCACGCCCGCCAGTTTCGCGGCGATCGAGCCGTAAATGTTCGGTTTGATCGTGTAGTGGAACACGACGTGCGGGCGGATGCTTCGATACAAACGATACAACGACAAAAGCGTGCGCAGGTCTTCGCGCGGACTGGTGCCCTTGGAGGCCACCGGCAACTCGATGCAGCGGCAGCCCATCGCGGTGAGCAGCTTGAACGTGCGGTCGTGCGGCGCGAGCACCGTGACGTCGACGCCGCGCCCGACCAGCATGCGGATCAGCCCTTGCCGGTACGTATAGATTGCCCAGGCGGTGTTACAGACGAGTGTAATGCGCAGCGCGGGCGTCGATTTCAGGGCAGGCTTCATGCGGGAACGGGCTCGACGGTGGGTGACGGGATAAATGGCGGCAACGGCATCAATGGCTCGCGCGCGGTGCAAGCAGCCTGCGCTTGACCTGTTGCAAGGCGCGGTAGGGCGTCACCAGGTGCAGCAGATTTTTGGCGAGACCCAGCCAGTCGTACGGGTTGGTGGCGTTGAAGTAGCGTAGTTGCAGCCGCAGCGTCGAGTTGACCTGGCGGCGCCGTTTGGTGGCGCTAATGCCGCCTTCGTTCAACTCGTAATAAAGGCCGAGTTCCGGCAGATTCGCGCAGTCGTAGCGTTCCATCAGGCGTACGAACAGGTCGAGATCCTCGGCGGAAGGATACGCCGCGCGATAGTTGCCGACCGCACGGACCGCGTCGATGCGCAGCATCATCGACGGGTGCGCGAGGCACGACCGGAAGAAGCGCAGGCGCCGGATCTGATCCGGCTCGGCGGGCGGCGTCAGCAGGAACAGCGGTTTGCCTTCACGCGTGACGACCTGTGTCCACATGCCGAGGCCGGCCACTTGCGGATGCGACTCCATGAACCCGCGTTGTCGGGCGAGCCGTTGCGGCACGCTGCGGTCGCCCGCGTCGATGCGGGCGGCGTAGCGAAAGCCGCGCTGCGCAAGGGCGTCGATGCCGGTTTGCAATGCGCGTTCGATGCCGCCGTTCTGCGGCATACGCAACACATCGATCTTCATGTTGGCGAGCACCGGTGCGACGATCGGTGGCGTGCTGCCGTCGTCGACAATCAGTACATGGACCAGCGTGCTTTCGCTGAACGAGGCCAGCGTGAGATCGACGTCGGCCTGGCCGTTGTACGCGGGCATCAGGACGGCGACGTCGTCGAGGGAACACTGCGCAGCGGCGGATGAATTCGTCATGGGCGCAATTTGAAACGAATGTAATAAAGATTAACCGACGCGGCAGCGAGATAGCCGGCGGCGAGCCCCACCAGCGCGCCGTACGCGCCCAGCCGCGGAATCGCCAGCAAATTGACGACAAACGCGACGGCCAGCGCCAGCAGCCATTTGGACAGCAAGACGAACTTGGCCTGATATTTCAGCACGATCAGATTGCCGATCGCTTCGATGCCGGCCGGTACGGAAAGCCACACAGCCCAGCGGAAAATTTCTATCGCGCCTTCAAAGTCCGGTCCGAACACGCGGCGGATGATGATGCCGGCCAGCAGATCCAGCACGATCGCACCGCTCACCATCAGCGCGGCGGTCATGGCCGTGAGCCGCCACACGTTGCGGCGCAACTGCGCGGCATCCTGCACGCGGTAGACGAAGGCGGGCGCGATCGTCTGCGCGAGCATCAGCGCGAGCGTGATCCAGTTTTCGTTCAACTGCTGCGCGGCGGAATAGCGCCCGAGGTCGGCGAAAGAAATCGCCCGTTCGAGCATCAGTCTGTCCAGTTTCAGGAACAGATACATACAGATCAGGCCGAGCCAGAATACCGTGCCGGCGGTCGCGAAGTGCCTGAAGAGCGAGCGGTCGAGTCGCCAGCCGAGCTGGCCGCCGTGCCGGCGGATGTAATAGATCAGCAGAACCGCGCCGATCACCGCCGATTCGGCCGCCCACAGCCAGCCAAAGCGCGCGGGCGTGGCCGCCGCGCGCACCAGCAGATAGACGAAACCGGCCTTCAGCACCGCAGTGCTCATGCTGGTGAGCAACTGCGGCTTGCTGTACGTCATGCTTTGCAGCCACGCGTTGATCACGCCGACGAACGGCTCGCGAAACAGCATGGTGACCGCGAGACCGGCGAGCATGGCGCCCACCAGCGGGTCGAAGAAGTGCAGGGCGATGCCGAGCCACGTGAGCAGCAGCGCCGCGACTGAAACCGAGAAACGCAGCGCGAAGGCGCTGCCGAGCACCGTGCCCAGTTCGGCTGGCGGCCGGTTGACGATAGTGGGAACCAGAATCTCCGCGCCGCACACCCAGGTGATCGGCGAAAGCACCAGCAGCAGCGTGTTCGCGTACTGCCATTTGCCGAAGGTGTCCGGCCCGAAGTAGCGTGCCAGCATGCCGCTGATGACGATCGCCACGCCGATCTGCGTGAGCCGTTCCAGCCCGAGCCAGACGATATTGGCGAAGGCGCGCGTGACGTCGGGATTGGCGAAGCGCTTGAGCGTCAGCATCCGGTGGACACTCGCCCATGCGGTTGCGCGCGTTGCACCGGTTGCCCGTCTTGTGCCGGAGACCCAACGTGCGCCAGGGCACGATATGTAACAGCCCACCTGGCCGGCAGTCGCGGCAACATTGCAAAAGCAGGGCGTCTAAGCATTAGAATGAGTGTCTATTAGGGCATGTCCGAAAGGCGCAATTATAAGTTGGAACCGGATCGCTTCCGGCCAGCGCGCATCGTTCGGTTTCACAGGTAGTTTTACCGATCCCTCGGCGATGTGCCGGTCAAAATTTTCCATTGCACGCAAGTGAGCCAACATGATCTCCAAATCCATTTTCAAGGCGTATGACATTCGCGGCGTAATCGGCAAGACGCTGGACGCTGATGCAGCGCGTTCGATCGGCCGCGCCTTCGGCAGCGAAGTGCGGGCGCAAGGCGGCGACGCGGTGGTGGTTGCGCGTGACGGACGCCTGTCGGGCCCCGAGTTGATCCAGGCGCTGTCGGACGGTTTGCGTGCGGCAGGGGTCGACGTGGTCAACGTCGGCATGGTACCGACGCCGGTCGGCTACTTCGCGGCCAGCGTGCCGTTGCAGCTCGACGGCGGCGAGCGTCGCGTCGATTCGTGCATCGTCGTGACGGGCAGCCACAATCCGCCCGACTACAACGGCTTCAAGATGGTTCTGCGCGGCGCGGCCATTTACGGCGAGCAGATCCTCGCGCTGCATCAGCGCATCGTCGACGAAAACTTTTCTGACGGTAGCGGCACGTACACCGAGTACGACATCGCCGACGCCTATCTGGATCGCATCACGAGCGACATCAAGCTCGCGCGCCCGATCAAGATCGTGGTCGACACCGGCAACGGCGTGGCCGGCGGCCTCGCGCCGAAGCTGTTCAGAAAGCTCGGCTGCGAACTGGTCGAACTGTTCACCGAGATCGACGGCAACTTCCCGAACCATCACCCGGACCCGGCTCACCCCGAGAATCTGCAGGACGTGATCCGCGCGCTGAAGGAAACGGACGCTGAAATCGGTTTCGCGTTCGATGGCGACGGCGATCGCCTCGGCGTCGTCACCAAAGACGGCCAGATCATTTATCCGGACCGCCAGTTGATGCTGTTCGCCGAAGAAGTGCTGTCGCGCAACAAGGGCGCGCAGATCATTTACGACGTGAAGTGCACGCGCAATCTTGCGAAATGGGTCAAAGACAAGGGCGGCGAACCGCTGATGTGGAAGACCGGCCACTCGCTGGTCAAGGCGAAGCTGCGCGAAACCGGCGCGCCGCTGGCCGGCGAAATGAGCGGCCACGTGTTCTTCAAGGACCGCTGGTACGGGTTTGACGACGGCCTGTACACGGGCGCACGCCTGCTGGAAATCCTCACGCGGGTGGCCGATCCGAGCAAGCTGCTGAACTCGCTGCCGAACTCGAATTCCACGCCGGAACTGCAATTGAAGCTCGAGGAAGGCGAAAACTTCGAACTGATCGCGCGTTTGCAGCAGAACGCCCGGTTTACCGGCGCGGACGACGTGGTGAAGATCGACGGCTTGCGTGTCGAGTACCCGGACGGGTTCGGCCTTGCGCGCTCGTCGAACACCACGCCGGTGGTGGTGATGCGTTTCGAAGCCGATAGCGATGAAGCGCTCAGGCGCATCCAGGAGGACTTCCGCCGCGTGATCATGGCGGAGAAGCCGGACGCGAAGCTGCCGTTCTAAGAGCTTCAGCGGCGGCGCGGTTCTTCTTGAGTCGCGGCCGCTGTCGAACGCGGCGCGGGTTTCACTTACCGCGCCGCGTTTTTTCATGCCATTTACCGCTGTCGCGATAGAATTGCGGTCCTTTCACCGATTTTTCGGGCCGGATAGCCGGTTTTCCCACACTTGAGCGTGCAAAAGATACTAATCGTGAGGGTGTCGTCATTGGGCGACGTCGTTCACAACATGCCGGTGATCGCCGACATCCGACGCCGCCATCCCGAGGCCCAGATCGACTGGCTTGTCGAGGAAAGCTTCGTGGGGCTCGTGGAGCTCGTCAGCGGCGTGCGGCGGGCGATTCCCGTGTCGCTGCGACGCTGGCGCAAACGCATTCTCTCGGTCGACAACTGGCGCGAGATCGGCGCGTTTCGCCGCGCGCTCGCGGCTGAGAATTACGACCTCGTGATCGACTGCCAGGGCCTCATCAAGACCGCGTGGGTCGCGAGCATGGCGCGCGGACCGCTGGTCGGCCTCGCCAACCGCACCGACGGCGCCGGCTTCGAATGGCCGGTGCGTTTCTTCTACGACAAGCGCGTGCCGATCGAGCCGCGTACCCATGTGGTCGAGCGGACGCGTCAACTGGTGGCCGCGGCGCTGGACGATCCGCAGCCGCAACCCACCGACGACATCGATTTCGGCATCGACACCGGGCGCGCGGCACTGGCCTTGTCGGAGGCGAATCTGAATCTGCCGGTGCCTTATGTGGTGTTCGTGCACGCCACCTCACGCGCCGACAAGCAGTGGCCCGATACCGCATGGATCGAGCTTGGCCAGTCTCTGGTGCGGCGTGGCGCGTCAATCGTGCTGCCGTGGGGGAGCGAGGAAGAGCGCGTCACCAGCGAGCGTCTGGCGAAGGAATTCGGCGGTGCGGCTATTGTTCCGCCCAAGCTGTCGCTGCCGGCAGTGGTCGGGCTGATTGAAGGCGCCGCCGCGACAGTCGGCGTTGACACAGGTCTAGTGCACATAGCGGCGGCGCTGAAGCGGCCGACGGTCGAGTTGTACAATTTCGCCACCGCGTGGCGTACCGGCGGCTACTGGTCGCCGAACGTGGTCAATCTCGGCACGGCCGGCAAGCCGCCCACGCTGCAGGAAGTCAAGTCCGCGCTGGCCGGTTTCGGCCTGCTGTAATGCTGTAACGCGGCGTGCTTCGCCTTACGCGCCATCCGTTTTCAAGGGCGACCATGAACGAAACCCAGATCATCGAAGTAGCGAACGCCGACTGGCACGGACGCAACCTGTCCGTGCCGCGCGAGACGCTGCTGGCCGGCGTGGAACGCGGCAAAGTGCTGTATTTCCCGAATCTGCGCTTTGCTATCGAAGGCGGCGAACAGGCCTTGCTCGATCCCGCACTGGCCGATCCGAGCCGCAAGAACATCAGTCTCGAGCCGAACGGCGGCGCGTTGCACGGCGTGGCCGGTGACGCGGTCACGCAATCGGCGGTGCGCGCATTGATCGCGCGTTATCAGTCCAATGCGCGCACGCTCGTCGACGGGCTGTTCCCCGAATACAACGGCAAGCTGCGCGTCGCGCCAACGAGCCTGCGGCTGCATCAGGTGCAAGGGCGTGAAACGTCATGGCGTAAGGACGATAGCCGTTTGCACGTTGACGCATTTCCGTCGCGGCCGAATTACGGCGAGCGCATTTTGCGCGTGTTCACCAACGTCAATCCGCATGGTGAGCCGCGCGTATGGCGCGTCGGCGAACCCTTCGAGGACATGGCCAAACGCTTCCTGCCGCGCATCAAACCGCAGATGCCGGGTTCGGCGTGGCTGCTGAACCTGCTGCACGTCACCAAATCGCCGCGCAGCGAATACGACCATCTGATGCTGAACCTGCACGACGGCATGAAGGCCGATCTCGACTATCAGAAGTCGAGCCCGCAGCAGACCATGCCGTTTCCGCCGGGTAGCGTGTGGGTGTGCTTCTCCGACCACACTTCACATGCCGTGATGTCCGGGCAGTTCATGCTGGAGCAGACCTTCTTCCTGCCGGTCAAGGCGATGGCGCAGCCGGAATGCGCGCCGCTGGGCATTCTCGAGCGCCTGAAGGGCAGGGCGCTGGTTTGAGCGCCGCTGTCTTTGCCGCTCGTACTTTGAGACTCGCGCTTGCAGTCGGATTCGCGCCTGGGCGTGCGGAGTCCCGATGCTGAGAGTGATTTATAACGCGCTCTGGTGGATCGTCGCGCCGCTTGCCGTGCTGCGCCTGCTGATCCGTTCGCGCAAGGAGCGGGGCTATCGCGAGCATATCGCCGAGCGTTTCGGCTATGCGCACGGCCGGTTGCCGGAAGACAATGCACCGCTGATCTGGGTGCATGCGGTGTCGGTGGGCGAGACGCGCGCCGCGCAGCCGCTGATCGACGCGTTGCTCAAGGCGCGTCCCGACGCACGAGTTCTTCTGACCCATATGACGCCGAGTGGCCGCGCCACCGGCGAGCAGATTTTCGGCGACCGCGTGTTGCGCAGCTATCTGCCGTATGACATGCCGCATGCGGTGCAGCGCTTTTTGCGGACGTGGCGGCCGTCGCTTGGGCTGGTGATGGAAACCGAAGTGTGGCCCACGCTGATCGACCAATGCCGTCGCGCGGATGTGCCGCTCGTGCTGACCAATGCGCGGATGTCGGCGCGCTCGTATAAGCGCGCGGCCAAGTTCGGCCACGCGACGAAAGATGTGTTCGGAGGCTTTGCGCGGGTACTGGCGCAGAGTCCGGCGGATGCGGAGCGGCTCACCGCACTCGGCGCGCGGAACGTCGCGGTGCTCGGCAATCTGAAGTTCGATATGAGTACGCCGCCGGAACTGGCGGCGCGTGGCCATGCATGGCGTGCGGCGATCGGCACGCGGCCGGTGTGGGTCGCGGCGAGTACGCGTGAAGGCGAAGAGGAACTGGTGCTGCAGGCGTTCGCGGCGTTGGGCATCGACAATGCATTGCTGATCCTGGTACCGCGTCATCCACAACGGTTCAACGAAGTGGCGGCGTCGGTGGAGAAGGCCGGTCTGCGACTTGAGCGGCGTTCGACGTGGGCGCCCGCGGCAACCGTGGCATCGGCTGCCGCGACCGCTAGCGGCGGCGCGCCTGCTTTGCCTTCGGACGTGACCGTGCTGCTTGGCGATTCGATGGGCGAGTTGGGCGCCTACTATGCCGCCTCTGATCTGGCGTTTATCGGTGGGAGTTTGTTGCCGCTGGGCGGGCAGAATCTGATTGAGGCCTGTGCGGTCGGGGTGCCGGTGCTGATTGGGCCACACGTGTTCAACTTCACACAAGCCACGGCGGATGCTGTCGCCGCGGGTGCGGCGGTGCAGGTGCAAGATCCGGCCGATCTGGCACGGGCGCTGCGCGAACTGTTCAGCGACAAGGCGCGAAGGCTGGCGATGGGCGGCGCGGCTTCGGCGTTTGCCGCGCGTCACCGTGGCGCAACCGCACGCACAGTCGATGTGTTGATGGCGTTGTTGCCGGAATGACGAAGGGCGCGAATGCGCCTTTTAAGCCTTCAACAACCCCTTCTTCTCGATAAACTTCACCACCACATCCAGTCCGTCGAGCGCCTTCAGATTGCACATCACGAAGGGGCGCTCGCCGCGCATTTTCTTCGCGTCTGACGCCATCACTTCCAGATTCGCGCCAACCATCGGGGCGAGATCGGTCTTGTTGATCACCAGCAGGTCCGACTTCGTGATGCCTGGGCCGCCTTTGCGCGGAATCTTCTCGCCGCCGGCCACGTCGATCACGTAGATCGTCAGGTCCGACAATTCCGGGCTAAACGTGGCCGCCAGGTTATCGCCGCCCGATTCGATGAACACGATGTCCGCATCGGGAAAACGCGTCAGCATCCGGTCGACGGCTTCGAGATTGATCGATGCATCCTCACGAATCGCCGTATGCGGGCAGCCGCCCGTTTCGACGCCCATGATCCGTTCCGCCGGCAATGCGCCCGCCACGGTCAATAGACGCTGATCTTCTTTCGTATAGATGTCGTTGGTGATCGCGACGAGGTCGTACTGCTCGCGCATCGCCTTGCAGAGCATTTCGAGCAGCGTGGTCTTGCCCGAGCCGACGGGACCGCCGACGCCCACGCGCAAGGGCGGCAGTTTCTTCGTGCGAACGGATGAGTGAGCGGCGTGATGAGGTGCGTTCATGATGGATCTTCTTATGAGCGAAACAGGCGCGAATACTGCGACTCGTGACGCGCCGACAGAATGCCTAATTGCGGCGCGAAGGTGTTGATGTTGTCGGGCGAGGTGGCCAATGCGTGCGTGACGGCGGCGTCGATTGGCTCGCGCAACGCGACAATGATGCGTTGTCCCGCGAGTTGGCCGAGCGGCACCGCTTTCAATGCGGCGGCCGCCTGGTTTTCCACCCAGCTGAAGGCGTAGGCGGCAAGCGCCGCGTCCGGCGCTGCGTCGTGGGCGAAGGCGGCGAAGGCGAAAGCCGTGGGCTGGGCCAGAGGCTTGAGCGAAGTCAGCGTTGCGCGCCGCTCGGCGTCGCCCCATTCTAGCGACACGCACAATTGCCGCAGCGACCAACCCATCTGTTCCGTCTCACGCCTGAGTTCCGCGGATTCGCGGCTCGCCAGGAATTCGCTGTTCGCTTCCCTTAAGCCGTCTGCGTCGTGCGCACGCCAGCGTTCCATCTGATGCGCGAGGAACGGTAGTTCGCCACGCGCGAGCACGTCGGTCAAACCGCTCGCGATCCAGTCGCGTGCGGAATCGGCGTCGGTGATGAGTTGCGCTTCGATCGCGGCTTCAAGACCTTGCGAGTAGCTGAACGCGCCGATCGGTAGCGCCGGCGACGCCAGATGCAACAGCGCCGTGAGTTCAGCGATGCGCATGGTGGTGATGATGCCCGTGGCCGCACGATTCGTCGTGGACGTGATCGCCGTTGCTATGGTCGTGGTCGTGGCCGTGGTCATGCGAGTGGCCGTGCGCATGATCGTGCGAGTGCTCATGCCCATGATGCTCGCCGAACACCTGCTGCGCGAGCGCATAGTCTTCCGCGAAGGTCTCGTCGTGACCATGCTTGTGACCGCCGCCATACGCGCCAGATTCCGGCTGGAACGGCATCGACACCTGATCCACGCTTGCGCCAATGCGCTTCAGCATATCGGCGAGTACCGGATCGTATTCGAGCTTCAGATAATCCGCGCCGACTTCAACGGGCGTATGACGATTGCCGAGGTGATACGCGGCACGCGTCAGCGTCAACACATCTTTCGCGCGGACGACCAGCACCGCTTCGGGCGCGGCGACTACCCGCACCAAACCGCCGTCGTCGGCGACCAGCACATCGCCGTCGCGCAACACGGTACCGCGTGGCAGCAGCAGCGCGACTTCTTCGCCGTTATCGAGCGTGGCCGCAAGACGGCTCTTACGACGGTCGTCGAAGGCGAGCGTCAAGGTCGGCGCGCGTTTCACCAGCACAGGTGCCAGTTTCAGATGCGGCGCGATCAGTTTGTCGAGAGTGCGCATGTTTAGAACAGGAAGTAACGTTGTGCCATCGGCAGCACCGTGGCGGGCTCGCAAGTCAGCAACTGACCGTCGGCGATGACCTGATACGTTTCCGGATCGACGCTGATCGACGGGCGCCACGCGTTGTGAATCATGTCGGCCTTCGTGATGTTGCGGCAGTTCTTCACTGCAACGATACGCTTGTTCAGGCCATAGCGTTCGCCGACACCCGCATCCGCCGCCATCTGCGAAACGAAGGTCAGGGAAGTGCGACCCAGTGCACCGCCACGCGTCGCGAACATCTCGCGATAGTGGACCGGTTGCGGCGTCGGGATCGATGCGTTCGGATCGCCCATCTGCGCCATTGCGATCATGCCGCCCTTCAGGATCAGCGACGGCTTGATGCCGAAAAACGCGGGTTCCCAGAACACCAGATCGGCCCACTTGCCCGGCTCGATCGAGCCGACTTCGTGCGAGATGCCGTGCGTGATGGCCGGGTTGATCGTGTACTTGGCGACATAACGTTTTGCGCGAAAATTGTCGTGGCGCGCGTTGTCTTCAGGCAGCGCGCCGCGTTGCACTTTCATCTTGTGCGCGGTCTGCCATGTACGGATGATGACTTCGCCAACCCGGCCCATCGCCTGCGAATCCGACGACAGCATCGACAAAGCGCCGAGGTCATGCAGGATGTCTTCGGCAGCAATGGTCTCGCGACGAATGCGCGACTCGGCAAACGCGATATCTTCCGCAATCGACGGGTCCAGGTGGTGGCACACCATCAGCATGTCGAGATGTTCTTCGAGCGTGTTGATCGTATACGGGCGCGTCGGATTGGTGGACGAAGGCAGCACGTTCGCTTCGCCACAGACCTTGATGATGTCCGGCGCGTGGCCGCCGCCCGCGCCTTCCGTGTGATACGTGTGAATCGTGCGGCCCTTGAACGCGGCCACGGTCGCTTCCACGAAACCTGCTTCGTTTAGCGTATCGGTGTGGATCGCGACCTGCGTGTCGGTGTCGTCGGCAACGGAGAGACAATTGTCGATCGCGGCAGGCGTCGTGCCCCAGTCTTCGTGCAGTTTCAAACCGATCGCGCCGGCGGCGATCTGCTCCAGCGCCGGTTGCGGCTGGCTCACATTGCCCTTGCCGAGAAAGCCGAGATTCATCGGATAGCCATCGGCCGCCTGCAGCATGCGTTCGAGATGCCACGGTCCCGGCGTGCAGGTTGTCGCGTTCGTGCCCGTTGCCGGGCCTGTGCCGCCGCCGAGCATCGTCGTCACGCCGCTCGCGAGTGCTTCTTCGATCTGCTGCGGGCTGATGAAGTGAATGTGCGTGTCGATGCCGCCCGCTGTCACGATCAAACCTTCGCCGGCGATCACTTCGGTGGACGCGCCGATCGCGATCGTCACGTTCGGCTGGATGTCGGGGTTGCCCGCTTTGCCGATTGCGGCGATGCGGCCGTTCTTGATGCCGATGTCGGCCTTGACGATGCCCCAGTGATCGAGAATCACCGCATTCGTCACGACCGTGTCGACCACGTCGGCATGCACGCGTTGCGACTGGCCCATGCCGTCGCGAATCACCTTGCCGCCGCCGAATTTCACTTCCTCGCCGTAGGTCGTGAAGTCGCGTTCGACTTCGATCAGCAACTCGGTATCGGCGAGGCGCACGCGGTCGCCGGTCGTGGGGCCGAACATTTCCGCGTATGCGCGGCGGCCAATGCGTAATGTCATGGTGTGGGTCCGGAGATGAGCAAGGTGGCCAGAGCACGTGCCTGAAGAGGCATCAGAGCTTGCCCATGACCTTGCCGTTGAAGCCGTAGACGATGCGCTCGCCCGCCAGTTCGACCAGTTCGACGGTGCGTTCCTGGCCGGGCTCGAAGCGCACGGCGGTGCCTGCCGCGATGTTCAGGCGGAAGCCGCGTGCCGTTTCGCGATCGAAGGAGAGCGCTTCGTTCACTTCGTAGAAGTGATAGTGCGAGCCGATCTGCACCGGCCGGTCGCCGGTATTCGACACGACCACCGTGACGGTCGCGCGGCCCGCGTTGAGTTCGTGTTCGCCGTCGTCGATGAGGAGTTCGCCGGGAATCATGAGGCTGCCTTTACGGGGTACGGAGGTACGGGTTACGGGATCGGATGGTGAACGGTGACGAGCTTGGTGCCGTCGGGGAAGGTGGCTTCGACCTGGATATCGGGGATCATTTCCGGCACGCCTTCCATCACGTCGGCGCGCGTCAGCAGCGTGGTGCCGTAGTGCATGACCTCGGCGACCGTTTTGCCGTCACGGGCCGCTTCCATCAGCGCGGCGGTGATGAACGCGATCGCTTCCGGGTAATTCAGTTTGAGGCCGCGGGCGCGGCGCCGTTCGGCGAGCAGCGCGGCGGTGAAGATCAGCAGCTTGTCCTTCTCGCGAGGTGTCAGCTTCATTGAGTGTGTGCGGTGGGTTGCGCCGGTCCCGAGCTGGGCCGGCTGCGACAATGATAGGCGCTGCGCGCCATGGCTGCGATCGCATGCGGTGCACGGGATGAAGCCACGACGAGTGCAATGCCGGATAAGCCAGCTACGGTATCAACTTTGGCTAACGACGCGCTTACAGATCGGCCGGCAGCGGCGCGCTGAACCACTTCTTCGACATTGCATTGAGCGTGCCGTCCTGCTTCGCTTGCGCGATTGCCGCATTGACCTTCTGTTGCAGGCGCGGCTCGTTCTTGTTCATGCCGACAAAGCACGGCGAATTCTTGATGACGAACTTCGGTTCCGGGCGCCGCGGCGGATTTTTCGCGAGAATCGCCGCGGCGACGATATTGCCGGCGGCGATCAATTGCACCTGCCCCGAGAGGAAGGCGGCGATGGTCGCGTTGTTGTCTTCGAAGCGCTTGATGGTCGCATTCGGCGCCATTTGCGTGAGACCGATTTCCTCGAGCGCGCCGCGCGTGGCGCCGACCGTCTTGCCGGTGAGGTCGGCGGGGCCGGTGACCTTGATGTCGGCGGGACCGAACACGCCCTGGTAGTAAGGCGCATAGGCGGTCGAAAAATCGATGACCTTGTCGCGCTCAGGCGTTTTACCGAGCGACGAAATCACGAGATCGACCTTACCCGTTTGCAGATACGGAATACGGTTCGCGCTGTTGACCGGCACGAGTTCGAGCTTCACGTTCATCGACTTCGCCAGCATCGCGGCAGTATCGATGTCATAGCCTTGCGGCTTCATGTCCGGGCCGACCGAACCGAACGGCGGGTAGTCTTCCGGCACAGCGACTTTCAGCACACCTGCCTTGGCGATACTGTCGAGCGTATCCGCGTGAGCGACGGGCGCATGGATGGCGAGGACGGGCGAGAGCAGCAGTGCGGCGAGCCAGGCGCGACGCGCGGGACGAAGAATCGGTCGAGTCATGTCAGGTGAGCGGTGGTGGCGAAAGCGGTCGGCTGCCGTCAGGGTGCGGCAGCATCGTGGGGGACTTTGACGCAAGGTATGTGCCATGCCGGTGCGATAGGCGCGGGCGGGGCAATTATCGAGTCCGGGCACGCCGATGGGGCATTGTCGATCCCCAATTTGGTGCGTGAATGGCTTTGCGGCGGTTAAGCGTGAAAGCCACGCCGGATCAGATGTCGATATCGCGCGTGCGCGAATGGCGTCGCAATTCCTGCCGCACGGTCTCGATCACACTGATCCAATCGTCCGGCGTGCTCTGGCGAAACAATCGCATTGACGGATACCAGGGGCTGTCGGTCCGGTCTATTAGCCACCGCCAGTCCGCGCATGTGGGGATGAGCATCCATACAGGCAAGCCTGCCGCTCCGGCGAGATGCGCCACGGATGTGTCCACCGTAATCAGCAAGTCGAGCGTTTCGAGTATCGCGAGCGTGTCAGTGAAGTCGTTGATTTGCGGTCCGAGCGTCCGCAAGTCAAATTCGAGGGCCAAGGATTCGCTCTGCCGTTCAAGCGCACCCTTTTGCAGCGAATGCCAGATCACGTCCGGGATGGAAAAAAGCGGCTTCAGCAAGTCCAGTGAAATGGACCGGTAACGATCGAGGCAATGGGTGGGACTGCCGGCCCACACCACGCCGATACGCAGTTGCGCTGGGTGCCGCTTTGGCGAAATCGCATCGATGCGGGTTTGCCATTGTTGTCGCTTCAGTTTCGTGCCGCTGAGATAAGGCATCGCGACGGGGAGCATCGACATGCTCAGATGCATATACTCCGGCATCCGCAGCATGCGGCACCAGTAGTGGTAGTGTGCGGATGGCCTCGTCACGTAGACATCGCGCACACCCGTGGCGCAAGCTGCAACTTCCGCAAGTGGGCCGTGAATCCAGACGTCGACGTTTGCGCCTTGTCGATGGAGCCAATCCGCACATCGCAGAAACTGCAGTTCGTCTCCCAGACCTTGCTCGCCAACCAGCAGGAAGTCGCATCCAGCGACACTTTCGCCTTTCCACTGGGGGACGCCCGGGACTGCTGCGGCCTCGTTTTCTGCGAGCTTGTCCAGCCACTTGTATCGTTTCCATCCCTCTTCGAAATCGCCGAAACGCAGCAGCGTGGTGGCCAGGTTGTATTGCATGGCCGCGTTGTCGGGCATGAGCCGCGCCGCTTCGATCGAGTGAGTTCGCATCTGCTGAAAATCACCGAGGATGCTGAGCGCGAAAGTTGCATTGTGATGGAGCCATGCATTCGCCGGATCCAGGCGAAGACCTTGTTTTGCCACAGCGAGTGCATCTTCAGGTCGATCAACGCAATTCAGCGCGAATGAGAGTTCCTTGAGCGCGGCGGCGTTGCCAGCAAAGTACTCGCGCATCTGCGAGACAACGGTGCCGATGAGATCGGCGCGCCCCGCCTTGCCTAACGCTTGTATAAGCTTGGCGCCGTCTGCCGCGCGGGTTGGATCGATGGCCCACGCGCGTAACCAGTAATTTGCGGCCTTGTCGCAATGTCCTGACTGTTGGCTGATTGCCGCGAGCGAGCGCAAGGCGTGATGGGAGCCGGGTTCGATCTCCAGCGACTTCGCGTAGTACGTCATTGCTTCGTCGAGACGTTGAGACGAACGCAGGCAGTCCGCGAGATTCGCGTAGATGGTGGCGCTTCTATCCGTGAAAGCCAGCGCGCGATGGAAGAAGGCTTCGGCCGCAATGGCGTTGCCAGTCAGGGCGACAAGCAAGCCACGTTGCTCCCATAAGTCGGCGCGCTGCGGAGCCACATGCAATGCACGGTCGAAGAATTCGCCGGCCTCGTCAAGCTGTCCGTTTTCGAAGGAGGCTATGCCGGCATGATGCAGCGCCTGCAAATGGCGTGGTTGCCGTTTGAGGATCTGTTCATATTCGTAGATTGCTTCAGGCAGGCGGCGTGCGCGGAACTGAGCGTCCGCGCGCGCCATGCATGCGTCAATGCTCGCCAGCGCGGACGGGCGGTCGACTGACGGGATGCTGTTGTTCATAAGAAGTGCTCGCGGCAAACAGGGGGCGAATGCAGTGCCCTTGCACCTGTGTTCGTGCAAGGGCATCGGTCTTACGTCCCTTTGATCAATTGGTGAAGGTGGGCGTCACCGAGACATCCTGTACCGGTGTGGAAGCGTTCAGCGCGATGTAGTACGTTCCGGGTTGCGGGTTGTTGATCGCGCAATTCTGGTTGCGTCCGCTGACGATATAGCCTTCGCAGATCGGATTGAGCAGGGATGGCGTGTCTCGCCGCACCTTCAGAGAGGCCGTGCCTGTTCCCCCTGACAGCGCCACGGTCAGACCCTTCACGCCGGATGGAACCACGATCGAATAAAACGACACTTCGTATCGGTTGGCCGAGAACCTGGCGGTCTGATCGGGCCTCAGCGTCAGCACGGGCGGCTCATAAACCGCTAGCCTGCGCACGACACTACTTGTTGCACCGCTGCTGTCGGTGACCTTTAACGATACGTTGTAGTTGCCCGCGTATTCGATATTCAGATTGTCCCAGTGACGGGCATCCGTCACTGTCCAGTCAGCACCGGCGCCGAAGTTCCAGGTGCGGGACACGATGGTGCCGCTCCGGCTACTGGAAAGATCCTGGCAATCCAGTTGCATGACGTTGCCTTTTTTCTGCACGCAACGGAAATCTGCCGCTGTTGGGATCTTGCCGGATCGGGCCGCTTCGACCGTTGCTGTGGCGTCGAGCATGCCGGCGCCCAGTGGCATGTCCGGGGAACCAGCAACGAAGGCTCGGGCGTTCTGCATGAGCAGGCTGCGAACCTCGGGCGCTGTCAGCGGCTTTGGCGCGACCGCCTGGGCAAGCGCGATAACGCCTGAAACAAACGGAGCCGCCATCGACGTTCCGCTCAGGTAGGCATTCGACTCAGCAGCCGGTGTGCGCTCGCCGCTGTTCCAGGTGGACCAGATGTTCTCACCGGGCGCGGCAATGTCAACAACCGGTCCGTAGTTCGCGAAGTTGCCGCGTCTGCCGTCCGGCATAAGGCTCGATGCGACGATGACACCCTGACAGTTGCCGGGTTGATAGAAGCCCGCGTTCAGATTGTCGTTGCCGGCCGCGACCACGACCGAGGCGCCTCTGCCTGTTGCGTCATCGATTGCCTGCTGATAAGTGATGCTGCAATTCCCATTGCCGCCGAGACTGAGATTGAGGACCCTGGCAGGAAACGGATTCGCCGGGACGCCGGAAACGGCCCCTCCAGCCGCCCACGTGATGCCGTCAGCCACATCCGACATCAAACCGCTCCCGCAGCCGTTCAGGACCCGAACCGGTACGACCTTCGCACCCCATGCCGTGCCGGCCATACCCTTGCCGTTGTTGGTCAACGCGGCGAGGATGCCGGCTACGTGGGTGCCATGCCATGTGACGCCGCACGTCCCTTCCGCGAGACCGGGATTCGAACCGTTCCCGCCGCGATTGCTTGCCGTAAAGTCGTAACCGGGCAGGATGTTGGTATCGAGATCGCTGTGCGGTGTCACGCCGTTATCGAGCATGGCAATCACCACGCCCGAGCCGTTGCTGATGTCCCATGCCTGCTCAGGTCGAATACCCGCGGCCCAATTGCTCATGCTTCCACGCTGCTGAAGGGCCCATTGCCGGGGCGCATAGTCAGGGTCATTCGGTGTCATAGTCGTGTGCATCGACACGTCGGCTTCGACATATTCCACGTCGGGATTCGACGCAATGTCGCGCATGAATGCAGTGGCTTCGACAGCGGTCAATTTGCGATCCGACGCGATAAGGTCCGCACCGACGCCGAGGCGCCGCAGATGCCGCGCCTTCATCCCAAAGCGCTTGCCGTGCACGTTGAGTAGCGGCTGGACCGTCTCCGGCGACGTGCGCTCAGAAGTGCCGTTGCGATATTTGACGATGAAGCGGTCATTCGACGCACCGGCTTCCATGCCGCTTGTGTTGATCATGGCGGTTCGCGAAGGCAGGCGCGAATCATCGGCAATTGTAGCCGCGCTGTTTGTCGCGGAGGGAATGGACTGATCGGCGGAATCGACATCGTTGCGTCCACCGCATGCCGCTAGCGCGAGTGATAACGACAGGTACGTTGCACCCAGCAATGCCGCTCTGAAATTTTTTGCCCTTGATGTTGTAGCGCGGTCGAGTTGCGTCTGCCGCAGATCCGGCCGCGTTCTGTTAAATCTTTTTTTCATTATTGGTAATGTCCTTCGTACCGCAGGAAGAAGGATGGCCCCTGTTTTTCTGTTGGCTGCAGTCGCGCACGTGGGTGTGCTGATCGAGCCGGTCTCCACCTTTGGCGGTTGGTTACGCCGATGGTATTTTTCTTGATTGAGCTATTAGTTAGCGCATGTGAGCTTAATATGGCTGGTGAACGGCCATGTCTGCTTTTGTTGCGGAAATTTCAGTGAAACCGGGGAGATTGCCGGTTTCACTGGAGGGCTTGGGGCAGGGTGATTCACACACCCTGCGTAAGCTGGTGAAGCCGGTCAGGGCAAGCTGCAAGCGTGACCGTCATGACGTGAGGTCACGTGACGGTCAACGAGGAAATGTTGTGTAGATGCGCACTGAAACAGGGGTGACTGTTGCGTGTGACCGTTGCAGTCACGTCGACCAGATTCGCAGTGGTACGGCCTCGACTCCGTGCACAACAGGCCTCAACTGAAGCCAGCACTGCGTCAAAGCACGCTGCAGCATTTCCATGGACCGCGAAACCGCTCGCACGAGCAACACGCCATCTGTGACACAGGAAGCGGCAACCCGCAACGAATCGTCGAACGGCAACTGGGCGGTGAGCGCCTCAGCGAGTGCGTCATTGCAGGCTGTCCCCACGGCCCACAGCGTCCCGTAAGCGGGAAATCCGGCAAGCCCCTGGGCCGCGTCCCGCAATGAATCCTCCGCCGCAAGACTTGCGCGTTCGAGCCACAGCGCCTCGCCATTCGCGCCAACGATTCGTGATACCGCGCGCAAATGCCCGGCCGACCACCGCTCACCGGCCGCCTGCCGCCCAAGCTGCGTGGCATCCCACCCGATCGCGGTAGCGCCTTCACCCAGCGTCAGCGAAAAATCCAGCATTGCATTGGCGTGATCGAAAACGATATTGTTCTGCGGCAGCCAGTCGAGCTTTGCCTGCGGGCCGACACGCACTGCAATATTCTGCCGTGCGGCACGGCCATTGGACTTGTACCACTTGGTCGCCCCGGGCGTGGTGATGACGGCATGCGCGCCGTCGCCCACGGTCACATCGATGTCGAGATGATCGCCGCCTGCGATTCCGCCCGGCGGATGCACGATAACTGCATGACAGATCGCATGGCCTTCCGGGTAAAGCGGCCGTTGTATGCGCAACGGACCATCATGCCGCCGATGTTTGAGTGTGGTCCGCTCGCCGTCCTTGACGAAGCCGAGTTCGAGGCGCGCGCGCCATTGCGAGTGCGTGGTGTTTTGCGCGGTGGCGAGTGCGACGTGGTTTTCGTGAAGCGACATACGGATGGAAGTGCGAATGGACGGGCGGGGCGGCGCGTAAAGGACGCAGCGACTGACGCGCTGGCAGCCGCGTCAACGCGAAGCGTGTCAGCGCGCGCCAGGCAACGACTAGTCGCGTTGCCACAGGATGCGGCGAGAATAGCACGCTGCGCTGCTCGCACGCGTCAGACGGCGATCAGTGCGCGTACGCCATCGGTATCCATGTTGGCTCCTTCGCCGCCGGCGACGATTTCACCGCGGCTCATGACCCAGTACCGATCGGCAATTTCCTTGGCGAAGTCGTAATACTGTTCGACGAGCAGCACGGTCATGCCCATTTCTTCGACCAACTGGCGCAGTGTGCGGCCGATGTCCTGAATGATCGAGGGTTGGATACCTTCGGTGGGTTCGTCGAGGATCAGCAATTGCGGATCGCTCATTAGCGCGCGGCCGATTGCGAGTTGTTGTTGCTGACCGCCGGAGAGGTCGCCGCCGCGGCGGCTGCGCATATCCTTGAGGACTGGGAATAATTCGTAGATGCGGTCCGGGATTTTTTTGGGGGCTTTTTTGCTGGCTGCGCCGACTAGCAGGTTTTCTTCTACCGTCAGGCGGGGGAAGATGTCGCGGCCTTGGGGGACGTAGGCGAGGCCTTTCTCCACGCGGGAATAGGTGGGGAGTTTGGTGATGGGGGCGCCGCGCCAGGCAATGGAGCCGCTTCTGGTCTGGACGACGCCCATCAGGCATCGGAGCAGCGTTGTTTTGCCTACGCCGTTGCGGCCTAGCAGGACGGTGAGTTTGCCGTCCGGTACGGTGAGTTTTACATCCCGGAGGATGTGGCTGCCGCCGTAGTACTGGTTCAGGTTTTCTACTTCTAGCATTTTGAGGGGCCTCGGGAGGGGAGCCTGTTCGGCGGTTTCCGGTTTGGTTGTGGTTTGGGGTGTTGGTCTTTTGGCCTTTCCTTGATTTGTTAGTGGTTTATTAGCGTTGCCCCTGTGCGGGGCGGCACCTACTTTTCTTTGCCTGCCGCAAAGAAAAGTAGGGGCGGTTTCAAATACCAAGTGCAACAGCCGGGTCGATAACAATTCCCTGTCTGGCGCAGTTATCAATGAAGACCTCGCCGGGCCGGCGCCAGCCGAGTGTTTTGCGAGGTCGCCGATTCAGGTTCAGCGCGATGGCATCGAGTTCGCGCTGCGTGAACTTTGACAGGTCCACGCCCTTCGGCAGGAACTGGCGCAGCAACCCATTGGTGTTCTCGCAGATACCGCGTTGCCAGGGACTATGCGGATCACAGAAATACACCTTGATACCGGTTGTTTCGGCCAGCTTCTTGTGTAGCGCCATTTCCTTGCCCTGATCGTAAGTCAGGGTCTTCAGCAAATCCGGATCGAGCGGCGCAAACGCCGCACTGTACGCCTTGAGCGCGGCTTCGGCGGTGCTGTCCTCCATCTTCACCAGCATCACGAACAGCGTGCTGCGATCGATCAGTGTGCCCACTGCCGAACGGTTGCCCGCACCCTTGATCAGATCCCCCTCCCAATGTCCGGCAATCCGCCGCTCATTGGCCTCCGGAGGCCGGATATGGATGCTAGCCATATCGACCAGTTTGCCCCGTCGGTCTTCGCCTCGCGTGCGCGGCTTGCGCGTGCTACGCCCCTGTCTTAACAGACCCACCAACTCGCGCTTGAGTTCGCCACGCGGCATGGCGTAGATGGCGTTGTAGATGGTTTCGTGTGAGGCATTCAAGGCAGGTTCGTCTGGATGGGTACGTTTGAGTTCGGCAGAAATCTGTTCGGGCGAGTGACACTCGTCCAGATGCTGACGCACTTCAGCCCACAGGGCTCCTTCAGGCTGTAGCTTGCGTTCGCGACGCGGCTTATGACGAAGCTGTGCAGCCCTGCGTCCGGCCGATGTTGCATTGTATCCACCCGCAACCGGCGGCCTGCCCAGTGCGCCGCGTTCGTGCTTCGGCTTCCAGTTATTGCGCCTCAACTCCCGACTGATCGTGCTGCGCGAGCGCTGCAAAGCGAGCGCAATCTCGCTTGATTTGCGATTCTCCATCTTCATCGCAAAGATCACGCCGCGCTCTTCGACGCTCAGATGTTCGTATATTTTTCCCATGCAACGCATCCTAACTGAGGCTGTTGCACTTGTATTTTGAAACCGCCAGGCAAAAGAAAGCGGCTCACACCGCTAATTCTTAAGCGGGTCCCCCGCGCAGTCGCGGTAGTGGTGCATCTGGAATCTGTCTCCTCGCACATTCGGCGTTAGTGACAAAGCAGTCATACCTCCGGCGGCGCTGCGCGCGCCGACACCCAGTTCAGAACACCACCCGCCGCGTTTCGCGGCGCGCCGTACTTGGAGTGATGCACTTCCAGAATGCCATGTTGCTTGCGCATTGGTGCCTCATCGAGGCGAAGCCGATGCGCTGCGCGAAGCAACCCTCTGGTTTCCCTAGCAGACCCGTCCGCGACGCACGCAGTGCGGAGTGGGAACTGATGAGTCCTTTGTCAACGGCGCGGAGTGTGCGGGGGCACGGATTCCAGATGCACCACTATCGTGGCTGTGCGGGGGACCCGCTTATGAGTTGGCGGTGTGAGCCGCTTTCTTTTGCCTACTTTTCTTTGCGGCAGGCAAAGAAAAGTAGGTGCCGCCCCGCACAGGGGCAACGCTAATAGACCACTAACAAATCAAGGAAAGGCCAAAAGACCAAAAGACCAAAAGACCAACACCAACAAACCCACATGAAAACAAGCCGCCGCTAAGAAAAAAAACACCATTACCGCCCAAGATAAGACTCAACCACCATCTCATCGCGCTTAACCTCATCCAAAGTGCCATGGGCAAGAACCCGTCCTTCGGCCATCACCGTCACCTTCCCGGCGTCCCCCGACAACGCAGCCACAAACTCCATGTCATGTTCGACAACCATCATCGAACACGTCCCACGCAGATGATTAAGCAACTCAGCCAACTGCATGGTCTCGTCATCAGTCATACCAGCCGCAGGTTCATCAAGCAAAAGCAGCGCCGGCTGCTGCATCAACAACATCCCAATCTCGAGCCGCTGCTTCTGCCCATGCGACAACTCCCCAGCAAGCCTCCGTGCTTCACTCTCCAACCCAATCAAAACCAACGTCTCTTCAATCCGCGCCTGCGCCTCACGATCTAACCGTGCACGCAAGGAAGCCCACCATCCCTTGTCAGCCTTCATCGCCAACTCAAGGTTCTCCCACACAGGATGTTGCTCAAAAACCGTAGGCTTCTGAAACTTCCGCCCAATCCCTGCGCGGGCAATAGACGGCTCATTCATCCGCGTCAGATCGATCGACTGCCCCAGAAAAATCTTGCCGGAGTCCGGCTCCGTCTTCCCCGTGATGACATCCATCATCGTCGTCTTGCCCGCGCCATTCGGCCCGATGATGCAACGCAATTCGCCCGCATCGATCGCAAGGCTCAGCGCATTCAACGCGCGAAACCCATCGAAACTCACGGTCACGTCTTCAAGGTACAGAATCGTCCCGTGCGAAACATCGATCTCGCCAGGCACCACGGCGTGCCCCATACTCGCGACGCCGCTCAACGAGCGTTCAGCAGGCTCTTCAGGTAATGCAAGATCAGGAACCATCGGGTTTTCGTTCATGAGCGATTCCTCTTGCGCGTGATCATGTCGATCAGCCCCATGATGCCGTTCGGCAACAACAGCGGGACCAGCACGAAGATCAAACCAAGAAAGAACAGCCAGTACTCAGGGAAGTTCGCCGTAAAAAAACTCTTCGCGCCATTCACCGCGAACGCGCCGATGATCGGTCCGATCAACGTGCCGCGTCCGCCCACCGCAACCCAGATCGCCATCTCGATCGAGTTGCCGGGCGACATCTCGCCCGGGTTGATGATGCCGACCTGCGGCACGTACAACGCCCCGGCGATCCCGCACAAAACGGCGGAGACGGTCCACACGAACAGCTTGTACGCGAGCGGGCTGTAGCCAAGGAACATCAGGCGTGTTTCGCCGTCACGCACCGCAGTGACCACGCGGCCGAGTTTCGATGTGACGATTGCCCGCGCGCCGATGAACGCCAGGACCAACACCGCGAACGTGATCAACAGCAGCGCAGTGCGCGTGCCCGGGTGCGTAATCGGAAAACCGCCGATGCGCTTGAAGTCGGTAAAGCCGTTGTTGCCGCCGAAGCCCGTTTCGTTACGGTAGAACAGCAGCATGGCGGCAAATGTCATCGCCTGCGTGATGATCGACAGGTACACGCCCTTCACCCGCGAACGGAACGTGAAGAAGCCGAACACCCACGCAACAACGGCGGGCACCAGCACCACCAGCAGCAGCGCGTAACCGAGATGCTGTGTACCTTGCCAGTACCACGGCAGTTGATGCCAGTCGAGAAACACCATGAAGTCGGGCAGATCGCTGCCGTATTTGCCGTCGTGGCCGATCGAACGCATCAGGTACATGCCGATCGCGTAGCCGCCCAATGCAAAGAACAACGCGTGTCCGAGGCTCAGAATGCCGCAGTAGCCCCACACGAGGTCGAGCGCCAGCGCGGCAATCGCGTAGCACATGAACTTGCCGGTGATCGTCATCGCATACGCGGACAGATGGAACGCGCTCGTCTCCGGAACCACCAGGGTGGCGAAGGGCACGCCGAGGCCGAACACGATGATCAACGCGATCAGCGCGAGCCACGCACGGCGCGACAGCAAGGCGGGACGTGGCGGCAAGCCGAGCGCGAAACCGGACTGCGCTTCACGTCCGGCAGCGGCGCGAGCGCCCGCTGCGCCGACGCGCGTCGACGAGGTCGCCGATGAGGTTGCGGATGTCATTTCATGCCTCCGCGCTGCGGCCCTTGAGGGCGAACATGCCCTGCGGACGCTTCTGGATAAACAACACGATCAGCACCAGTACCGCAATCTTGGCGAGCACCGCACCCCAGAACGGCTCGATCGCCTTACTGACCAACCCGAGGCCGAAGCCGCCGATTACCGTGCCGGCGAGTTGGCCGACACCGCCGAGCACCACGGCCATGAATGAATCGATGATGTAGCTCTGGCCGAGGTCCGGCCCCACGTTGCCGATCTGCGACAGCGCACAGCCACCCAGACCTGCAATGCCCGCACCGAATGCGAACGCATACGAATCGACGCGGGCGGTTTTTACGCCGACGCATGCCGCCATCCGCCGGTTCTGCGTGACGGCCCGCACGAACAGACCCAGCCGGGTCTTAGTCAGGACGGCCCACGCAATCCCGACGACGATCAGTGAAAACGCCAGAATCGCCAGCCGGTTATACGGCAGGATCAGATTGGGCAGCACGGTCACGCCGCCGCTCATCCACGCAGGGTTGATCACCTGGACGTTCTGTGCGCCGAACAGCATTCGCGTTGCCTGAATCAGGATCAGGCTCACGCCGAATGTGGTCAGCAGGGTTTCGAGCGGACGGCCGTACAGATGCTTCAACACCAGCCGTTCGAGCACGATGCCGACCAGCCCGGCTGCGGCAAATGAAGCCGGCACGGCAAGCAGCGGATACCAGTCGAATGCGCCGGGCGCAAAGCGCTGGAACAGGTTCTGCACGACATAGGTGGCGTATGCGCCGATCATCAGGAATTCGCCGTGCGCCATGTTGATCACGCCGATCAACCCGTACGTGATCGCGAGACCCAATGCGGCGAGCAGCAGCACGCTGCCGAGCGACAGGCCGGCGAACAGCGTGCCGGCGATCTGGCTGCGCCGCTGGATCGAATCGAGTTCGTCGATACCGCTTTGCGCGGCGGCGCGCACGCGGCTATCCGCTTCGTTGAAGCTGCCATCCGGCTTCTTCGCGACGAGCGGACGCAGTAGTTCATTCATGTCCAGATCGTGCCGCGCGGCGACCAGTTGCACGGCTTCGAGACGTTTGACCGGGTCTGCGTCGTGCAACGCGGTCATGGCCCACAGTGTGTCCAGGCGTTTCTTGAGCGCCGGGTCGGTTTCCTTCGCGCGCGCCGCATCGACGAGCGGCTTGATCGCCGGGTCGGGGTTTTGCAGCAATGCCGTAATGGCGGCACCGCGTGTGGCGGCGTCGGGCGAATCGAGTTGCAATCCCGAGAGCGCGCCGGCTACTTTCGAGCGCAGCAGGTTGTTCAGGGTGACGGGTTGCGCGTCGCCCGCGGCGACTGTTTTGCCGGTGACGGCATCGCGCGCCGTGTCGCCGTCTTGCAGCAGCACCTCGCCGGAATCGGTGGCGAGTGCGCTGTCCTCGGAGAGCGCTTTGAGGACAGCGAGCGATTCTTTGTCGTGGTTCGCAATCAGTTTGTCGATGGCCGCGGATTTCGCATCGAAGTCGTCGCCAGCGAGTGGCGCGACGTCGGCCGGGCTCAGCGCGAAAGCGGCAAGCGGCGCGCTGGCGAGGAGCACAAGCGCCAGGCTGCCGATGGTATGTCGTGCGCTGCGTCGTGCAACAGTCAGGAATGAAAACGCCATGATGGCCTTTGAAGAAAAACCGGCAGGGCGGCGCGGCATCGTGCTGAAGAGCCGCCGCCGCGCCGTCGTATTACTTGCTGCTACTTACTGCGTCATCCTGTCAGATTCAGAATCAGGCAACGCGCGAGCGCTTCAGAAACGCCGGAATCGAGCTGACTACGTCCGGCTTGCTCGAATTGCCGGCAATGAACGGACTCCACGGTTGTGCGCGAATCGCGGTCTTGGTGCGCCACACCACGTTGAACTGGCCGTCGGCACGCACTTCGCCGATCATGACCGGCTTGTGCAGATGATGATTGCCGTCCATTTCGAGCGTGAAGCCCGACGGTGCCGCGAACGTCTGGCCGACCATTGCCACGCGCACCTTGTCCACGTCCGTGCTCTTCGCTTTTTCGACGGCCTGCTTCCACATATGGATGCCGACGAAGGTCGCTTCCATCGGGTCATTGGTCACACGCTTGGTGCCGCCCGGCAGGTTGTTGTCCTTGACCCACTGCGCCCATTGCTTCTTGAACTTTTCGTTGGTGGGGTTGCGCAGCGACATGAAGTAGTTCCACGCTGCGAGGTTGCCGACCAGCGGTTTGGTATCGATGCCGCGGAGTTCTTCTTCGCCGACCGAGAACGCGACCACCGGCACATCCGTCGCCTTCAACCCCTGGTTGCCCAGTTCCTTGTAGAACGGCACGTTCGAGTCGCCGTTGACGGTCGAGATCACCGCGGTCTTGCCGCCTTGCGAGAAGGTCTTGATGTTCGCGACGATGGTCTGATAGTCGCTGTGGCCGAACGGCGTGTAGACCTCCTGGATATCGGCTTCCTGCACGCCTTTCGACTTGAGGAACGCACGCAGGATCTTGTTGGTCGTGCGGGGGTATACGTAATCGGTGCCGAGCAGGAAGAAGCGCTTGGCGCCACCACCTTCCGCGCTCATCAGGTATTCGGTTGCCGGGATCGCCTGCTGATTCGGCGCGGCGCCCGTGTAGAACACGTTGCGCGACATTTCTTCGCCTTCGTACTGCACGGGGTAGAACAGCAGACCGTTCAGTTCTTCGAACACTGGCAGTACCGACTTGCGCGACACCGAGGTCCAGCAGCCGAATACGACAGCGCACTTTTCCTGGGTGATCAGTTGACGCGCTTTTTCGGCGAATAGCGGCCAGTTCGACGCCGGGTCCACGACCACCGGTTGCAGTTGGCGGCCCATGACGCCGCCGTTCTTGTTGATGTCCGCAATGGTCATCAGCGCGGTGTCTTTGAGCGAGGTCTCCGAGATTGCCATCGTGCCCGACAAGGAATGTAGAACGCCTACCTTGATCGGACCGCTGCCCGATTGCGCGTGAGCAAACGGAACCTGACCAGCAAGCGCCAGTGCGCCCGACATGGAGCCGAACTTCAACAGACTGCGACGTTTCATGTATTTCCCCTTGCCATGGATGGTGAATGTTTATGGGCGTCGATTTCAGACAGCAGGGCTTATCCCGCATGACTTGCCGCTTGTGTACTGCAAGGCACATGCCATGCGGTCATTTCGACTGGAAGTCGGCGGAATGCGCGCTGCGGCGCGGGAGATGCACGACGTCAGTTATGCGTAATCTGGCGCGAAACTGGTGCACAAGCGGGGTGTGCGCCTCGTTCGGGTGCGTGTCGCGCCGCAACGAAGCGTGCCTGTCGGACAGCGGGCGTCGGCGGTGCATGGCCGCCGCGCCTTTGTGCATGCGCCGTGGTCTGTCTGCATTGGAAGACCAGCACACTAGGAGACATGGCATGCATGAGCGCGCCAGCGTCGAGCCATCCGATATCCGCGTTACGGATACCCGTGCCGTCACCCGTTGGTTCAGGAGCGCGCCGCGTTTGTTGGCGAGATGGCACCGATCTTTGAGCTTCAGATTCACAGGTTCCGTGGTGAGCGGGGGCAAGAAGCAGTGTTGCAATGGTTGGCCGTTGTGACGTGAAAAAGGCCGGCGCCTTGCGGCGCCGGCCTCATGTGTCACGTGTATTTTGTCGCGGAAGGTCAGAACGCAATAAACGGTCCGGTTTGCGTACCGACTTTGGCGTTACTGAGCGCGGTGTACATATCCCGGCCGTAGAAGAACGGCAAAC
Organism: Paraburkholderia agricolaris; assembly: GCF_009455635.1. NCBI lineage: Bacteria > Pseudomonadati > Pseudomonadota > Betaproteobacteria > Burkholderiales > Burkholderiaceae > Paraburkholderia > Paraburkholderia agricolaris. Next base: position 3,780,470 of record NZ_QPER01000001.1, on the reverse strand, counting down.
CCCAGAGGAAGGTCCATTCGGACCAGAATCTGCCGAGGTTGCCATAGGCAGCGTACTGGCTCGCCAGCAGGTTTGACGAGTTGGCGATCGAGAACGGCACCGTTAGAACCGTACCGGTTTTCCTGACGGTCGAATAGTCGGCGGAATACCACGTGGCGGATAGGTTGAGCGTAGTCGGCGGCACGTAAAAGTCGTCCCATCTTACTGGCGTCGCCGTATCCGGGAACCAGAGTATCGGGGTTCCGCTATCGACATAGCTAGTGAGTGTGCGCCCCTGATAGACAGTGGTGAAGGCACCGCTGTTATCCACCTTTAGAACGGTTGTAGTCGGCGGGAGCGCGTTGTTTTGCCGGGTACCAATGCCGAAAACCAATTCACCTGTCGCCGTTGCCTGGCCACCTGCTGGCAATGCGGGCAGGCGCACGATCGTGCCGTTGTTGTCCGACGTGAAGTTGGCGACCGGATTCATGACCTGCGTGTCGAGCGGCACCCGCGCGCCGGTGCATGATCCCGTGGACGGACAATAGTAGTAGGTGGCCGACAGAGCGGATTGTGCCGCAGATGGATAGTCGGTCCGCGAAGGGCTGATGCCGACCACGCCGTTGGCGCCGAGTGCGGCTACCGTGCTGCCGATGTTGCTGATGCCACGCGAAGCGCAATCTGACGGGACATTGGGATACGCAGCGTCGCCGATCACCTGGATTGGGAGATTGCCTGCCGTCTTGCCACCGATCGTTACGTCGGCACGTTTGATTGAACCCCACGTGTAGCCGGCCCCGAACGTTGCGCATTGGGCGATTGGGGAACCTCCGGTCGGATCGTTGGAGGCCCCTGTCTGCGCCGGCAATCGGCCGGCGAGTGCTGACCCCAGTGCACTGGCCATTACGCGTACGCCCGCCGATCCAGTGTCGAGCAGCATGTGATCGATGGTTACGCATTGGTTGGCATCTTGCACGCCAGGGATGCATATGGCGACGCTCACGTATGGCATGTTGACCGAGGCACCGGGCATTGTGCGATCAATGACGATAGGCGCGGTGTTCACGTCGGTGGTTGGCGTTGGAGTCGGAGTCGGAGTCGGAGTCGGAGTTGGAGTCGGAGTCGGAGTTGGAGTTGGAGTTGGAGTTGGAGTTGGAGTTGGAGTTGGAGTCGGAGTCGGAGTCGGGGTCGGGGTTGGAGTCGGAGTCGGGGTTGGAGTCGGAGTTGGTGTCGGGGTTGGAGTCGGGGTTGGAGTCGGAGTCGGAGTCGGAGTTGGAGTCGGTGTCGGTGTCGGTGTCGGAGCCGGCGCCGGCGCGGGACTCGGGCTAGGCGTAGGCGACGGCGTTGGGCTCGGCGTCGGTGTTGCCGGTTTGTCGTTGTTTTTGGTCGCGTTCGAGTCGCCGTCGTCGCCACCACCACCACCGCAGGCCGAAAGAGCCAGGCTGGCCGTTAGCAACGCGAAGCAAAGTTTCTTATTGAGAGTCTTCATGTTTCCTGTGTTCCGTGAGATCGATGCGTCGTGTTACTGCAGATCGTCAGCACGGACATTCGCAGGGACGAGGCGCGGCAAAACTGCCTTGCCGAAGAAGTTTCCCGCCCGGCCCGCGGACTCGATCTGAAAGTCGCCGTTGCGTTCGATCAACGGACCGGTGCCGCGCGCGCGTCCCGAACCTGCGGAGACTGCGTTCGGAAAGTAGCTGCCGAGGAGCGCGACCATATCGGGGCGCACAGGCCCTTGCCAGGTGACAGCAAACACGACATTGGTAGGCAGCACGTATTCGCGAATCCTGACGCCGTCGGTGTCATGCGATTCGCGCACGGTATAAGCCGCAGTGGTTGCGGAAGAGTAGGTAGGCGCGGCGGACTGGAGCAAGGACTTAGGGGCCGACCCCGCACCCGGTGCTCCACCCAACGCCGCATACGACGCGAGCGGCAACATGGCCGCTGCGGCCAGCACGATCTTTACAAATTTCATTAAATTGCTCCAAAAAACAGGTCGGAGCATGGTGCCTGCGGGCCAGCAATGAGAGTGCCGGACAATTCCTAACGTGGAGTAGGAAACGCCGACTTCGCAACTCGTTAGCCTCCCGCCGAGGCAGGGAGACGACGCCTTGCGATATCGCCTCCCATTTCACGCAGCGGCGGTTAAAAGGCGACAAACGGTCCGCTCTGCTTACCTATCGTGCCGTTGCCCACCGTCGTGTAGACACTGCGTCCGTAGAAGAAGGGCAGGCCCCACAGGAACATCTTCGAGCTGGACTGATACCAGCCGACGTTGTCGTAAGCGGCATTTCCGTTTGCCCACACGCGGGCGGCGTTGTCGATCGTAAATGGCGCATTGACGGGCGTCCCCTTGCCGTTGGTGGCTTCCATCGTGGCTGCCAGGTTCAGTGCGGTTGACGGCGTGTACCAACCCGACGTAGTGGGGATTGCATCGTCCTGGAATGCGAAGGCGTTGGTGCCACTGTCGAGTGCGCTCCAGCTGAGCACCTGGCCTTGGTATTGAGTCGTAAATTCGCCGTACTCATCCAATGCCAGAACATTCACGTTGGACGGCAACGCATTGTTTGACTGCGTGCCGATACCGAATGTGAGTTCACCGATGACACTCGTCTGGCCTCCCACAGGCAGCTTGGGCAGGCGGATGATCGTGCCGTTGTTGTCGCTCGGGAAAGCGGCGACGGGGTTCATCACCTCTTTGGTCACCAGCATGCGCGTGTTGAAACAGGCGTTGGTGCCGGTGCAATAGTAATAATTTCCCGGCAGCGCGGTGGTCAGCGCGTCTTTCGAATCACGTGTTCCGTACCCGATGCCGAGAATCCCGTTGGCGCCAAGTCGTTCGACAGTGCTGAGATCCGGGCCGCCGTGTGCCACGCAGTCCGACGGGATGGTGTATGCGCCGTCGCCAATCAACTGGATGGGGATATTGCTTGCCGTACGGCTGCCGATCGTGACGTCGGCGCGTTTCACCGAGCCCCAGGTCGTGCCCGAACCGAACGGCATGCATTCGGCGATCGGGGCCGTGCCGCTCGCGTCGTCGACAGCGCCGACCTGGGTGAGCAACCGGGAGCTGAGCGTGGGCATTGCGCTGGCCATAATGCGTACGCCCACCGAGCCGGTATCGACCAGCATGCGGTCGATCGTCGTGCACTGGCTGGCGCCTTGCGTGCCGGGCACGCATACGGTGATCGTCGCGGAAAGCATGTTGATGGTGCCCATCGAGTTGTCGACGCGAATCGCTACCGTATTGTTCTTGTCGCCGGATGGCGTGGCCGGATCGCCGGAACTGCCGGAACCTCCCGGCTTGTTTATCCAGTCGGGGGTCGCGTTCCAGCCGATGGAATTGCCACCTTGATTGCTGCTTTCACTGCCTCCGCCGCTGCATGCGGCAAGCGCCACACTGGAAATCGCGGCGACGACCCAGAGCGCTTTGCTAAATATTTTCATGTTTGTGTTTTCCGTGAAATCGGCGCGTTGGTTCACTGCAGATCTTTCGCGAGCACATGGGCTGGCATCAGGCGCGGCAGATACGCCATGCCGAAGAAATGCCCCAGCCGGCCAGCCGATTCGATGCGGAAATCGCCGTTGCCTTCGATCAGAGGACCGGTGCCGCGCGCGCGGCTCTCGCCGGCGCTGACGTAGTTGGGGAAATAGCTGCCGAGCAACGCCGTCATGTCCGGACGTATCGGCCCTTCCCACGTGACGGCGAACACGACGTTACTGGGCAGTACATACTCGCGGATCGTGACACCGTTGGCGTCGCGCGACTCGCGCACCGTATAGGGCGCGGCGGCGGTGGCGTTTGCTGAGCCCGTGCTGGAACTCGCGGCAGACTGAGGCGTAGCGCGCAGCATGGTCGGAGAGGACGAGCTGGCGCTCGGTGCGCCGCCCAGCGTTGCATGCGATGTGAGCGGCAACAGCATTGCGGCCAGCATTGCGATCTTCAGAAGTCTCATTGCACTGCTCCACAAAATAGTCGGAGCATGGTGCCTGTGCAATGATCAGCAAACCGTACGAAATTTCTGCGGTGGCGCCGAGAAAGCGCACAACGAAAGGAAGGTGTGGGCGATGCGGAAAACGGTCTTGCGTTACTGGGCCGTCGCCGCGTTCGGCATCGCGCGCCGCCCGAGCTTCCCGGCAGCACCCTTAGCCGCAACGCCTGGATGCGGTACCGTCGGCACCTGTGGCAACGCGGTCAGCGAGCCATCGTCGACCGGCGACAGCAGTGCGCTCAACTGCAACACGTCCTGATCGGTGAGATTGGCGGTGGAAGCCTTCAGCTTCAGGCTATTGATCAGCGTGTCGTAACGCGCCTTCGCCAGATCACGACGCGCCGAGAACAATTGATCCTGCGCATTGAGCACGTCGATATTGATCCGCACACCGACCTGATAGCCGAGCAGGTTCGATTCGAGCGAGGTATTCGCCGATCGCTCGGCGGTCTGCAGCGCGCGCACTTGCGCAAGCCCGCTCACCACGCCGAGAAAAGCTTGCCGTGCCGATAGCGCGGCATTGCGCCGGGCCGTATCGAGATCGGCGGAGGCCTGGTCTTCGAGCGCGAGCGTCTGACGAACGCGGCTTTGCGTCGCGCCGCCCGCAAAGATCGGGATCGTGACCTGCACGCCGATCGTGCTGTTCGTGTACGACGACCCCAGGTTACCCAGTTCCGCGGCGAGCGCTGGCGTGCCAGGCGCGGGCGTATTCGCGCCGCTGCCGAAGCCGCCACCAAAATTGCCGCCAAAGTTACCCGCGCCGGCCGCGCCGAGACTGCTGCGCGAACGGCTCGCTACCAGGTCGACGGTCGGCAGATGTCCGGCCTTGGCCTTCGACGTCTCGCGCTGTGCGCTATCCAGCGCGATCTGCTTCAGCACGACCTGGTAATTCCCGTCGGTGGCCGCATCGACCCACAGGTTGATGTCGGCGGGCATGGGAGGCGGCAGCGGTGCGCCGGAGACGAGTCCATCCACACGCTCGACCGCATGCCCGACAATCTGCTGCAATGCGGCCAGCTTCACCGCAAGATCGTTCTGCGCGGCAATTTCCTGGGAGATCGCCTGATCGTATTTGGCCTGCGCTTCGTTGACGTCGGTGATCGTCGTGTTGCCGACTTCGAATGAACGCCTGGCCGATTCGAGCTGCTGCGCGATCGACGCTTTTTGCGAGCGCACGATCGCGAGGCTGTCCTGGGACGCGAGCGCGTCGAAGTAAGCCTGACCGAGCCGCACGATCAAATCCTGGCGGGCCTGCGCAAACGACGCTTGCGCCGAGTCCACCGCGAGCTTGCCCTGTGCATAGCCGTACCAGCTATCGACGTGAATCAGCGGCTGCGTGAGTGAAATCACGTAACCGTTGCTATTGCCATAGGAAGCAGGAAAGCCGCCGCCAAAATCGGTGCTTTGGCGGTTCGCGGTGAGTGACGCGGAGACTTGCGGCAGCAGTTTGGCGCGGGCGAGGGGCAAGTCTTCGCTATGGGCGACGAGCGCCGCGCGCGCGCTTTGCAGCTGTGCGTCGTTCGAAAGTGCTTCGTCGTAAAGCTGGGAGAGGCCGACGGCGTGCGCCGTGAGCGGAAAAAATGCGAGTGCTGCGCAATGAAGCGTCAAAGAGGCCACGAGGACCGGCACCCGCAGGCGCATCATTTCAACCGTGCGATCAATAGGTGGGAACGGACGGGTCGACCTGACGCGACCACGCGTCGATCCCGCCCTGCAGATTGAATACGTTGGTATGACCGCGTGATTCGAGGAACATCGCGACCTGGGCGCTGCGCGCGCCGTGGTGACACACGCAGACGATTTGCGCGTCGTCGTCGAGTTCTTCGCTGCGCGCGGGGATTTCACGCATCGGGATCGACACGGCGCCGGCGATCGACGCCGTCTGGATTTCCCACGGTTCGCGCACGTCGAGCAGCACGGGCGCGGGGCGCGATTGATCGGCGAGCCATTCGGCGAGCGCGGGAGCGGTCAGATTTTGCATCAGCAAGACATCCAGTTCAAAGGACGGCGACGCGCCGGCCGTACGGATAAACGAGTGAATTAGAACTTGAAGCGCGGCGGCTGCACGGCGTTGATCAGCGGCTCGACGTAAGTCTCGAACACGTCGGCAATACGGTACTGCTTCTCGTCGATACGCGTGATGATCTGTGCCTTCATGACCGGCGCGGTGCCGACAAACGCCGCCAGCCGGCCGCCCACCTTCAGATGTTCGAGGATTTCCTGCGGCAGCACCGGCAGGCCGCCCGATACGCAGATCACGTCGTAGGGCGCCGCGCTCGCCCAGCCGCGCGAGGCGTCGCCGGTGGCGACTTCGGCGTTCAGCACGCCGTTGGCGATCAGGTTGTTCTTTGCCAGTTCCGCCAGTTCCGGTTCGATGTCGACCGTCAGCACGTGCTGCGCGCGGTGCGCGAGCAGGGCGGCCATGTAACCCGAGCCGGCGCCGATTTCGAGCACGCTTTCGTGTTTCTTCACCGCCAGTTCCTGCAACACGCGTGCTTCGACGCGCGGCGCCAGCATATGTTGGCCGGCCGGCAGCGGCACTTCGAAGTCGACGAAGGCCAGATCGCGGTAGACGGTGGGGACGAAGTTTTCACGCTTGACGATCGAGAGCAGATTCAGCACGTCCTGGTCGAGCACTTCCCAGGGGCGGATCTGCTGTTCGATCATGTTGAAACGCGCTTGCTCGATGTTCATGGTGGATTCGGCAGTGTGGTTTGGCGAGTTTGCGATTTTTTGCCACTGACCGGCGGCCTTGCAGCACAACTCCGGGGTAAAACTCCGGGTGCAACTCAGGGCACAGCGGGCCACGGCAGGGTAACTGCGGGATTGTACCAAATGGCGGCGCAAACCCACGCCGTCGCGGGCAGTGCGCCGCTGGGCCGCACCCTGGAGCGGCGCTCGCCGTTGCGTTTGTGCTCCGTTGTCCTCCGCTTCTCCTCCCAGGGTCCTCCGTGTTAATCCCTAGTGATCCGTCCTTGCGATTCCGGTCTTGATCGTCCAAAAATGTAATCGATTACATTTTGTGGCGAGTTCACGTGTCCAGATCGGTGTCGAAATCGGTGTCCAAAGCGGCTCCCGCGAAGGCGTCGACGTCGTCGGCCAGGCGCCCACGGCCCGTGGCTCAGCCGCTGGGTCCGGCTGAGGGGCTGTCGATTTCGCAGGTGGCGGAGCAGGCGGGCGTCTCGGTGGCGACGGTGTCACGCGTGCTGAACGGTCACGACAACGTTCGGCCCGCCACGCGCGACAAGGTCCTGGCGGCGGTCGACGCCAGCGGCTATCGCGTCAACGAACTCGCGCGCAACCTGCGCACCGCGGAAAGCCGTCTGCTGCTGACCATGGTGCCCGACGTCGGCAACCCGTTCTACGCGGAGATCGTGCGCGGCATCGACAGCGTTGCGCGCCAGCACGGCTACTTCGTGCTGCTGTGCGACACCGGTGCCGATCCGGGCCGCGAGCGCAGCTACTTCGACCTGCTGCGCCGCCGTCGTGCCGACGGTGCGATCTGCCTCGATCCCGCCACCATCCAGCAGGCGCTCGGCGAGGCATCCAGCGCGCTGCCCTGGGTCGCGTGCTGCGAGTTCGATCCGGCGATGGGCGTGCCGTACGTCGGCATCGACAACTACCGGGCGGCGGGCGATGCGGTACGGCATCTGCTCGCGCGCGGCCATCGGCGCATTGGGCTGATCAATTCGGATGTCGACTATCTGTACGCCCGGCAGCGTCAGCAGGGCTATCTGGATGCGTTGACCGAAGCGGGCATCACGCCGGATGACAGTTGGCGCATGAATCTGAACAGTCTCGACTACGAGGCGGGTGCATCGGCTGCGGCCATGCTGATGGAGCAGCCTCACGCGCCGAGCGCGATCTTTGCCGTTTCCGACACGCTGGCGATCGGCGTGATTCACGGTTTGCGCAATGTCGGCAAGCGCGTCCCGGACGACGTCGCGGTGGTCGGTTTCGACGATATTTCGCTTGCGGCGCAAATCGATCCGCCACTGACCACCATCGCCCAGCCGATGCGCGAACTCGGCGAAACCGCCGCACGCCTCCTGCTGCAACGGCTCGCGAATCCGTTGGCGAATGTGCCGGGCGTGCTGCTGCCGCATCGGCTCGTGATCCGCAGGAGCGCATAAGCCATGAGTCTCGCCGTTCGCTTCGACGATATCCGCAAAGACTTCGGCCCGGTGCGTGTGCTGCATGGCGTGAGCTTTGAACTGACGCCGGGACGCATCTATGGGTTGCTCGGCGAGAACGGCGCGGGCAAATCGACGCTGATGAAGATACTTGCCGGCTACGAAACGGCAAGCTCGGGCACCTTGCTGGTTGACGGCCACGCGCAGCAGTTCGCCGGTTCCCGCGACGCGGAAGCGCAAGGCATCGTGCTGATTCACCAGGAGTTCAATCTTGCCGAGCATCTGACGATCGCGCAGAACATGTATCTCGGCCATGAAAAAAAGCGCGGCTGGTTCGTCGACGATGCTGCCATGCGCGCCGATGCCGCGCGATATCTCGCGCAGGTCGGCCTCGAAAAAGCGCCGGATACGCAGGTGCGCGAGTTGATCGTCGCGGAAAAGCAGATGGTGGAGATCGCCAAGGCGCTGTCGCGTCGCGCGCGTTTGCTGATCATGGATGAACCGACCGCCACGCTCACGCCTGCGGAAACCGAGCGCCTTTTCACACTGATGGCCAAGCTCAAAGCCGACGGCGTGACCCTCATCTACATCTCGCACAAGCTTGATGAAGTCGAGCGTATTACCGACGAAGTGATCGTGATGCGCGATGGCCGCTTTGTCGCGCGCAGTGAAACCGCGGGACTCGCGCGACAGCAGATGGCGAACCTGATGGTCGGGCGCGACGTGTCCGATATGTTCCCCGACAAGATCGCCGTGCCCGCGGACGCGCCGGTCGCGTTGAAAGTGAGCGGCCTCGCGGTGCCGGACTGGGTCGAGGATCTGAGCTTCGACGTGCGCGCCGGCGAGGTGCTGGGATTTGCCGGCCTCGTGGGCGCGGGCCGCACCGAAGCGTTCGAAGCGATCCTCGGCCTGCGCAAACGCACGGCGGGTCGCATCGAGATCGCCGGCCGCCGCGCCGATCTGAAAAACCCTCGCGACGCGATGCGCCACGGTCTTACTTATCTGAGTGAAGACCGCAAAGGCAAAGGCCTGCATGTGAATCTGAGCTTGCAGGACAACGTCACGCTCATGACGCTCGAACGCTACGCGCACCCGTTGCTCGACATGAAAGCGGGGCGCGCCGCGTTGACGAAGGCGGTGAGCGACTTCGGCATTCGCACCGGCGATCTGTCGAGCCGCGCGCGCATGCTCTCCGGCGGCAATCAGCAGAAGCTCGCGCTCGCCAAATTCCTGCAGCCCGATCCGAACGTGATCGTGCTGGACGAACCGACGCGCGGCGTCGATGTCGGTGCGAAACGCGACATCTATTTTCTGATTCACCGGCTTGCCGCGCAGGGCCGCGCGGTGGTCGTTATTTCATCCGAACTGATCGAACTGATTGGCCTGTGCCATCGCGTTGCCGTGATGCGCGCGGGGCGCCTGCAAACTACGCTCACGCTCGAGCATCTGACCGAAGAGGAGTTGATCGCCCATGCGACCGGCACCCACTGAAGCCGTCCAATCCGGCCGCGCGCTGCGCTTCGCGCACCGTCTGTACGCGCTCGGGCCGCTGGTTGGGCTGATCGCGCTGTGCATTGTCGGCACGCTGCTCAACCGCGATTTCGCGACGCTCGACAACATGATGAACGTGCTCACGCGCACGTCGTTCATCGGCATCATCGCGGTCGGCATGACCTTTGTGATTATCTCGGGCGGCATCGATCTGTCGGTCGGGTCGATGGCGGCGCTGATCGCGGGCAGCATGATCTGGCTGATGAACGGACTTGCCGCCGGTGTCGGCGGTCATACGCTTGCGCCCTTGCTGATCCTGACGCTCGGCATCGTGTTCGCGCTGGTGCTCGGCGGTTTGTTCGGCTGCGCGCACGGGCTGTTGATCACCAAAGGACGCATCGAGCCGTTCATCGTCACGTTGGGCACGCTGGGCATTTTTCGCGCGGTGCTGACGTGGCTCGCGGATGGCGGCGCGCTGACTTTGGACAACTCGTTATCCGACTTGTACGGCCCGGTTTATTACGCAAGTCTGTTTGGCGTACCGGTGCCGATCTGGGTGTTCCTGGTTGTCGCGGCGGGCGGCGCGTTGATCCTCAATCGCACTGCGTTCGGCCGCCACGTGCAGGCAATTGGTTCGAACGAACAGGTTGCGCGCTATGCGGCGATTCGCGTCGATACCGTGAAGATCGTCACGTACGTATTGCTCGGCATCTGCGTTGGTGTGGCGACGGTGCTGTACGTACCGCGGCTCGGTTCCGCCACGCCAACCACCGGCCTGCTTTGGGAACTGGAAGCGATCGCATCGGTGGTGGTGGGCGGCACGGCGCTGAAAGGCGGCGAAGGGCGTGTGATCGGCACGGTGATCGGTGCGATCCTGCTTTCAGTGATCGCCAACATTCTGAATCTGACCAGCATCATCAGCGTGTATCTGAACGCGGCGGTGCAGGGTGTCGTGATTATCTTCGTCGCGTTCGTGCAGCGCGGACGGCGGTAAGTGGTAGGCGTTGAGCTTCAACGGATACAACGGCAAGTTCGAGAATCGGGGCGCATGAACGCCTCACAACGGAGACACAACCATGAAGCAGGTCATTCGAGCGGTCGGCGCCGGCATGCTGGCGTTGGGGATACTGGGCACGGCAGGCGTCGCGCGTGCCGACGAGAAGGTCACGCTGGGCGTCGCGATTCCAACGGCCGACCACGGCTTTACGGGTGGCATCGTCTGGTGGGCGAACAAGGCGAAAACCGATCTGGAAAAAGCGCATCCTGATCTGAAGGTGATCGTGAAAACCGCGGCCGGCTCGCCGGAACAGGCAAACCAGTTGCAGGATCTGGTGACGGTAAACAAGATCAACGCGCTGGTGATTTTCCCGTTTGAGTCGGCCTCGCTCACGCAACCGGTCGCGCAGGTGAAGAAGAAAGGCGTGTATGTGACGGTGGTGGATCGCGGTCTGACGGATACGAGTGCGCAGGATGCGTACGTTGCGGGCGACAACACCGCGTTCGGCAAGATTCCCGCCGAGTATCTGGCGAAAGCACTCGACGGCAAGGGCGACATCGTCGCGTTGCGCGGCATTCCGACCACGCTCGACAATGAACGCTGGACCGCGTTCACGAACGTGATCAAGAACTATCCGCAGATGAAAATCCTCGACGCCAAGTACGCGAACTGGAATCGCGATGACGCATTCAAGGTGATGCAAGACTATCTCACGCGCTTCAAGCATATCGACGCGGTCTGGGCAGCTGACGACGACATGGCTGTCGGCGTGCTCAAGGCGATCGAACAGGCCAAGCGCACCGACATCAAGATCGTATTCGGCGGGGCGGGATCGAAGGGTATGGTGAAGAACGTGATGGACGGTGCGCCGATGATCAAGGCCGACGTGTCGTACTCGCCGAAATTCATCTACGACGCAATCAAGCTTACCGCCGAAGCGCGTCTGAAGGGCGACAAACTGCCGCCGACCACGATCATTCCGTCGGTGCTTATCACGAAGGAAAACGCGCAGCAGTTCTACTTTCCTGACTCGCCGTTCTGATTGCGGGCGTCCCGTGCGTGCTTGCCGTGTCTCTGTCGTAGTGGCGTGACAGGCGCGCCATAGTTCGAGGAACCGTACGATGAAAACCATCAAAGGGCCGGCGATTTTCCTCGCCCAGTTCATGGGCGACGAGGTGCCGTTCGATAACCTCGCGCACCTGGCGGGTTGGGCGGCGAGTCTCGGCTTCAAGGGGATTCAGGTGCCATGCGATACGCGCCTGATCGATCTCGAGCAGGCGGCGGCGAGCCAGACCTATTGCGATGAGCTGCGCGAGATCGCGGAAGACGCGGGCGTGACGATTACCGAACTGTCGACGCATCTGCAAGGGCAACTCGTTGCGGTGCATCCGGCCTACGACGCATTGTTCGACGGCTTTGCCGCGCAGCACGTGCGCGGCAATCCTGCTGCGCGCACGCAGTGGGCCATCGAGCAGATGAAGCTCGCAGCGAAGGCTTCGCAGCGCTTGAGTCTCGATACGCATGTTTCGTTTTCCGGCGCACTGGCGTGGCCGTATCTGTATCCATGGCCACAGCGTCCGGCAGGTTTGATCGAGGCCGCTTTCGACGAACTCGCGCGCCGCTGGGCACCGATTCTCGATGCGTTCGACGAAGTGGGTGTGGATGTGTGCTACGAATTGCATCCAGGCGAGGACCTGTACGACGGCGTGAGCTTCGAGCGCTTTCTGGATGCGGTGAAACAGCACCCGCGCGCGAACATCCTTTACGACCCGAGCCATTTCGTCTTGCAGCAACTGGACTACCTCGCGTTCATCGACATCTATCACGAGCGCATCAAGGCGTTCCATGTGAAGGATGCGGAATTTCGTCCGAGCGGCAAGCAGGGCGTGTACGGCGGCTATAGCGGCTGGGTTGAGCGCGCGGGGCGCTTCCGGTCGCTTGGCGACGGGCAGATCGATTTCGGTGCGATCTTCTCGAAGATGGCGCAATACGATTTTCCGGGTTGGGCGGTGCTGGAATGGGAGTGCGCGTTGAAGCATCCGCAGGATGGCGCGCGTGAAGGCGCAGAGTTCATACGCCGTCACATCATTCGTGTGGCCGAGCACGCGTTCGACGATTTCGCCGGCAGCGGTGTAGATGCCGCACAGTTAAAACGCGTGCTTGGAATTTGACTGCGCTCTAATACTGGAGTGGCTAAAGCAGATCGAAAAGGAGCGAGGGTGTCGCAAGGAAAACACAGAAAACTCCGGCTCGGCATGGTCGGTGGCGGCCAGGGCGCGTTTATCGGCGCAGTGCATCGGATCGCGGCGCGGCTCGACGATCGCTTCGAACTGCTGGCAGGTGCGTTGTCCTCCGATCCGCAGCGTGCGCAAGCGAGCGCGGCCGAGGCCGGTATCGCGCGCAGCTACGCGGACTGGCGCGAGATGGCGCGCGCCGAAGCCGCCCGTGGGGACGGTATCGACGCGGTCGCAATCGTCACGCCGAATCATCTGCATGCGCCAGTAGCGACGGCTTTTCTCGAGGCGGGCATCCATGTGATCTGCGACAAGCCGCTGGCCATCTCGTTAGCGGAGGGCGAGGCACTGGCAAAGCTCGCTCGCGAGAAGAACAGGCTGTTCGCGCTAACGCATACGTATTCCGGTTACCCGCTCGTACGCCATGGCCGTGAGCTCATCGAGAACGGCGAACTCGGTGAAATACGCGTGGTGCAAGTCGAATATGCACAGGACTGGCTGGCCGAGCCGATCGAAACAGGCGGCACGAACAAGCAGGCTGGCTGGCGTACGGATCCCTCGTTAGCGGGTCCTGCCGGCTGTCTGGGCGACATCGGCACGCATGCGTATCACCTTGCCGCCTTCATGACGGGCATGACGCCGTCGTCGTTATCGGCAGAGTTGCATACGTTTGTGCCGGGCCGCCGTATCGACGACCACGTGCAGGCGATGTTGCGCTATCCGAACGGCGCGCTCGGCATGCTGTGGGCGAGCCAGGTGGCAAGCGGCGCGGAGAATGCGCTGCGTCTGCGGGTGTATGGGACGAAAGCAAATCTTGCCTTCGATCAGGAGAATCCGAACGAATTGTGGTTCACGCCGCTGGGCGGCGCGGCTGAGCGTCTGACGCGCGGGCGGGTGAAAAGCGTACTCGCCGCGCACGCGACACGCGTGCCGGCGGGGCATCCTGAGGGTTATCTGGAAGCGTTCGCGCAGTTGTACAAAGATGCGGCCCTACAGATCGAAGCGTTGAACGCGGGTCAACCGTTACCCGCCGAAAGCCTGCTGCTGACCACGGTGGATGACGGGGTGGCGGGCCTGCGCTTCATCGACGCGGTGTTGGCAAGCAGCGCGGCGGACGGTCAGTGGCGCGAGATCGCGAGCGGCTGAGAAATCCTCAACCGCCCTTGCTCTTCCTGATCTGCTCTTCAAAGGCGATATCGAGCTTGCTTGCCTTACGCGGCTTGGGCGGTCCAAAACCGTCGACGAATTTGACGAAATCGTCGAGCGTGAGCGGATCGGAAACCTTCTTGTCCGTGCCGCTCGATTTGTCGACCAGATAAAACAGGCCGCCGGACAGGCTGATCGCGGCGAACTGCGGATTGCCGCTGCGGGTTTTCAGCCGCTCGACGGCGTGGATGGCTCGGGTGGTGCGCATGATGGGGGACGGCTGGTCGGGGAAAGGCTTCTACTGTAGCAACTTCGCGCACTGCACGCGAAATTGCTACATTGCGCGGACTTAGCCGTTACACGCGATCCTTCACGGTGTACGCCTTGCGTTTGAACTTGCGTCGCAGCCAGTCCGCCCAGTCCTCGAGCACCGTGTAGACCACCGGCACGACCACCAGCGTCAGAATCGACGACGTAATCACGCCGCCGATCACCGTCTGTCCGAGTGGCCCGCGTTGCTCCCCGCCTTCGCCGAGCGCCGCCGCCAGCGGCAGCATGCCGAAGATCATCGCCAGCGTGGTCATCAGAATCGGCCGCAGACGCACACGTGCCGCTTCGAGCAGCGCTTCTCGCCGTTCCATCATGCGGCCCTTGCCGGATGCGTCGAGCAGGGTGCCGCGCCGCGCCTGGTTCGCGAAGTCGATCAGCAAAATTGCGTTCTTTGTCACGAGACCCATCAGCATCACGAAGCCGATGATCGAGAACATGTTCAGCGTACTACCGAACAGCAGCAGCGCGATCAGCACGCCGATCAGGGTGAGCGGTAGCGACGCCATGATGGCGAGCGGCTGCGCGAAGCTGGCGAATTGCGATGCGAGAATCATGTAGATAAAGATCACCGCGAGCGCTAACGCCTCCACCGCGTAGACGAACGACTCGTTCATGCTCTTGGTCGAGCCTTCGAATCGATAGTGATAGCCCGCCGGCAAATGCATCGCGTCGAGTGTCTTCGCGACGTCCGAAGCCACTTCGCCAGGCGAGCGGCCATTCACGTTCGCCGACAGCATCACCTCGCGCTGCAGGTCGCGCCGGTTCAACACGTCGGGGCCGGTCGTCTTGACGATATCCGCGATCTGCCGCAGCGGCACCAGCACGGGCGCGCCGTTCGAGTCCGTGCGGCTGGTGGCGATCATCAGCCTCGCCAGATCGTCCACGTCCTCGCGCTGCGCACGCGGCAAGCGCACGCTGACGTCGTAGTCCTGGTCGTCGGGCGCGCGCCACGTGCTGATCGCGTCGCCGGAAAGCAGCGGCCGCAACGCGGTGCCGATATCGGCCACGCCCACGCCGAGGTCGGATGCCAGTTCGCGTTTCACGTTGATCGCGACAATCGGCTTATCCGCCTTGAGACTCGAATCGAGATCGACGAGCCCTGGGATCTTTGCAATCCGCGCCTGAGCCGCATCCGAAAGCCGGCGCAGTTCGTCGATGTTGTCGCCCTGCAAGCTCAACTGGATTGCTTTCGTGCTGCCGGCACCGTCGGGCATGCCGATTTCGGTGATCGACACGCCCGCCACCGAGGCAAGCCGCGCGCGAAATGCGTCGTTCAGTTCGGCCATGCCGCGCGTGCGGTCGCGGCGGTCCTTCAGGCGCACGGTGATCAGCGCGGTGTTCTTACCTTGCGTATTGCCTGAGTTGACTGTGGCGTAACTGAAGCGCACTTCGGGGTAGGTGGCGAGAATTGCCTGCACCTGTTTCACTTTTTCCGAAGTGGCCTCAAGCGAGGTGCCCACCGGTGTGTTCAAACCGATCTGCGTTTCGGAGAAGTCCGCATTCGGCACGAACTCGGTGCCGACGAACGGCACCAGAAACAGGCTGCCGAAGAACGTGGCCGCGGCCACGACCAGCGTGATCGCGCGGTGCTTCAGCGACCAGCCGAGCAGACGCTGGTAGAACGTGGTGAGCCGGTCGATCTGCTTGTCGAACAGATGCAGCGAACGTCCGATGATGCGCCCATAGCGGTGGCCCTTGCGGCCCGTGTCGGCGTCGTGCAGATCGGGGTCCGGCCAGATGGAGGACAGCATCGGATCGAGCGTGAACGACACGAACATCGAGATCAGCACGGCGGCGGCTACCGTGATGCCGAACTGATGGAAGAAGCGGCCGATGATGCCGCCCATGAAGCCCACTGGCAGAAATACGGCGACGATCGAAAAGGTGGTCGCCAGCACGGCGAGCGCGATTTCCTTGGTGCCGTCGAGCGCGGCGGTGCGGTGGTCCGCGCCGAGCTGTACGTGCCGCACGATGTTTTCGCGCACCACGATCGCATCGTCGATCAGCAAACCGACACATAAAGATAACGCCATCAGCGTAATCACGTTGATCGTGAAACCGCACGCGTACATCACTGCGAAGGTGCCGATCAGCGCGATCGGCAGGGTGAGGCCGGTGATCACCGTACTGCGCCACGAGCCGAGGAACAGGAACACGATCAGCACCGTCAGCAGCGCGCCTTCGAGGAGGGTGCCCTTCACTTCGTTGACGCTTTCCTCGATGTTGATCGACGAATCGTCGGTGATATCGAGTTTGACGCCCGGCGGCAGTTGCGGTTGCAGCAGGGCGACGGCGTCACGCACGCCGTGCGCGACGTCCACGGTGTTTTCGCCTTGCGCCTTGATGATCGACAGGAACAGCGCGCGCTGCCCATTCAGCAAGGCCATGCTGTCTGGTTCCTGCTGACCGTCCACGACATCGGCGACCTGATCGAGCGTGACGGGCTGAGTGGCGGAGGTGGCGGTCGGAATCGCCGACTGCGCGCCGCGCCGCGCGACGATGATGCGTTTGAAATCGTCCGGTTTCTCGAAGCGGCCTTTGACCTGTACGGTCTGTTCGATCGTGCTCGATGTGAGCGGACCGGCCGGAATCTCCTGGTTCTCGTTCTGCACGGCACGGATCACCTGATCGACGCCGATCGACAGCGCCTGCAGCTTCTGCGGATTCACGTCGATCTGCACTTGCCGCTTTACGCCGCCCACCAGCGACACCGAGCCGACGCCGCGCACGGTTTCGAGCCGCTTGCGCACGATCTGATCGGCGACCGTGGTGAGATCGCGCGTGGACAGCGACGCGCCTGGCGCGTTCGAGATCGCCACGGTGATGATCGGCATATCCGACGGGTCGTAGCGCAGCACGCGCGGATCTTTCACGCCGTCGCGCAGATCGGGGCGAATCAGCGCGATCTTGTCGCGCACGTCCTGGGCGGCTTGCACTGCGTCCACGGAAAGATCGAATTGCACGATCACGATCGACTGCGCGTCGTATGAACGCGAGGTGATTTCGTCGATGCCGCTGATCGTGTTGACCGCTTCTTCGATCTTGCGCGTGACGTCCGACTCGACCGATTCCGGCGAGGCCCCCGGATACGCGGTCTGCACGACCACGACCGGAAATGCGATGTCCGGGAACTGATCGACCTTGAGCCGCTGATAAGAAAACAGCCCGATGACGAGCAGCGCCATCATCATCATCGTGGCGAGCACCGGGTTGCCGATGCTGATGCGGGTGAACCACATGGGCAAGGACTCCGGTCAGCGTGCGCTGCTTGCGCCCGGCACGCCGGCCGCCGGCGGGGAGGTTTGCCCTGACTGGGCGGGCTGGGCGGGTTGCACCACGTGCACGGTGCTGCCGATCCGCAATGAGCCGAGATTGTTCTGCACGATCTGCTGGCCAGGCGTCAATGGGCCGCCGACGATCTCGATCCAGGCGCTGCCGTCGGCATCGCCGGTTACGCCAGTCTCCACCGTTTGCTCGACCAGCTTGCCGTTGACGAGCGCATAGACCGTGTGGCGCGTGCCGTCCGTGCGGATGGCGGTGGCCGGGACAACCAGCGCATTCTGCCGGCTGCCGACCGAGATCGTGCCGGTGCCGAACATGCCGACCCGCAGCGTGCCCGACGGATTGGCGACTTGCACATACACCATGATCGAACGCGAACCGGCTTGGGCCGCCGGATTGATGCGCGTGATCGAACCCTGGATGGGCGTGTCGATGCCGTCGAAGGCGATCTGGATCGGCTGGCCGATCCGCACGCGGCCGATCTCGCCGACCGGCACGGGTGCTTCCAGTTCGAGCGTGCGCAGATCGACCACGTCGAAGAGCTTGGTATCGACGGCAACCTTCTCGCCCGGTTCAACCGTGCGCGAGGCGATCTGTCCGTCGAGCGGCGAGCGCACGACGGTGTCGTCCAACGACAGATTCGACGACGCCAGCGCGGCCTTCGCCGCGTCGAGATTCGCGCGGGCGATCTGATACTGGCTTTGCGCGGTGTCGAAGGCATTTTTCGAAATGAAGCCTTTTTCGACCAGCACGCGGTTGTTGTCGAGCGTCTGTCTGGCAATGTCGAGCTGGCCGGCCATCGCCGCCATCTGGCCGCGCGTCTGCTCGGCGCGGGCGACGTAGTCGCGGGCGTCGATCTTCGCGAGAATCTGGCCGGTCTTGACCGGATCGCCTTCGCGCACCATCACGTTGAGCGCCGAGCCGGCCACCTTCGATTTCACCGCGGCTTGCGTGACGGCGCGTAGCGACCCGGTCAACGGCAGCGTTTCGGAGAGCGTGCGGCGGCTCACGGTGGTGAGGTCGTCAGGTGCGAATTCGACGACGGAAGAGGGCGCTTCGACGCTGGCGGCGTCGGCGCCGCTGCGCTTCCTAATGGCGTGACCGATCGCGATAGCCAGGAACACGACGGCTATAACGGCGGCGATGATGATGCGTTTTCTGGTTTTTAGCATGCGCGGTCTGACGGACTTCACGGGCTGGCGAGCAGCGGCGGCCTTGTGGTTACAAGGCACCGCGCGCTCGCCCGGAATCAGCGAAATTAGCCGGTGCCTGCGCTCACTGCAAGCTGGCCGTCAGCATGGTACACGCTGCTTGCAAGGTGTGCGCCGCTCGATCGGTGTGCTCGATCAAACGGCACGCGCATTGACTCGAATGTCACTCGCCCGGACGGGCGAAGGGAGGCGCAAGCGCCGCGCACGGCCCGGCAGCAATGGAAAAGGCCGCGCGCATGCGTTGCTTACTGGCTCAAGTACACGAATTTGCCGTTCTTGATGATGCCCATTACGCTCGCGCGCTGATCCAGACCGACGTGATCTTTCGGGCTCGTATTGACCACCCCGTTCGGGACGACCAGTTCATGCGCGTGCTCCAGTTCGTCGCGCAAGGCGACGCGGAAAGCCGGTGTGCCCGGCTGCGCTGTCTTCAACGCCCGTGCGACCGCATCCTGCAGGCGCGGATACACGCCTGCCGCATCGCCCGCGAACTGCGTGACGCTGCCCGGGCCGTACTTCGCTTCATATTCGTTGGTGAACGCGAGCGCGGCCTTCTTCGCCGGATGGTCGGCCGGCAGCGTGCGCGCCACCACGACCGGCTGGGTCGGGAACAGCGTGCCTTCCACGTCCTTGCCGCCCAGCTTGATGAACTCAGGCGTGGCGATGCCGTGCGTCTGATAGATCGGGCCTTTGTAGCCGCGCTCGATCAGCGTGCGTTGCGGCAGCACGGTCGGCGTGCCGGCCCCGGCGATCAGGATCGCGTCCGGTTTGGCGGCCATCAGCTTGAGGATCTGGCCGGTGACGCTGGCGTCCGTGCGGTTGTAGCGCTCTGTCGCTACCAGTTGGATATGCCGCAGGGCCGCGAACTTGCTGAATTCGTTGAGCCAGCTTTCGCCGTAGCCGTCGGCGAAACCGATGAAGCCTACCGTCTTCACGTTGTGGTTCGACATGTAACGCGTCATCACGTCGGCCATCGCGCTATCGGTCTGCGCCATCTTGTAGGCCCACACCTTTTTGCCTTCCTGCGGTTCGACCACGCTCGCCGAGCCGATCAGCGTAATCATCGGCGTCTGGCTTTCGGCAACCGGATCGAGCGCTGCCATCGCGGCCGGCGTGATATTCGGACCGACGATCACGTCGACGTGGTCTTCATTGATCAGCTTGCGGATGTTGCGGACCGCGTTGCCCGGGTCGGACGCGTCATCGAGAAAGATGTAGTCGGCTTTCTGGCCGGCGATCGTGGCCGGCCACATCAGCATCGCGTTCTTGCTCGTAATGCCGATCACGGCGGCGGGGCCGGTGCTCGACAGGTCGATGCCGACCTTGATGTCGGCCTGTGCTGCGGTAGCGAGCAAGAGCGCGCCGAGAGCGGCCAGGCCGCGAAGTTTGTTTTTATGCGACGTCATCAAGGGTCTCCGTAGCGGGAAGCGTGGTCAGTTCAAAGTTCGTAGGTTTCGTGTTCGCCTTTGAGCGCCTGTTCGATCAGCTTGCGGTTCATGCTCGGCGAGAGCAGTTCGACGAGCGTATACACATAGCTGCGCAGATACGCGCCCTGTTTCAGCGCGACGCGCGTCACATTGCTGCCGAACAGGTGGCCCACCGGCATCGCGCGCAGATGGCGGTCGCGCTCGGCGTTGAACGCGATATCCGCCATGATGCCGACACCCAGCCCCAATTCCACATAGGTCTTGATCACGTCGGCGTCGATTGCCTCCAGCACGATGTCCGGATGCAAGCCGCGCAGGCGGAACGCCTCGTTGATCTTGGTGCGGCCGGCGAACGCGTTGTCGTAGGTGATCAGCGGATATTGGGTCAGATCATCCAACGACAAAAGTTTGCGGTCGAGCAGCGGATGGTCCGGCTGCATCACGGCGACGTGGTGCCACTGGAAGCACGGCAGCGAGACCAGTTCCTTATAGTTGGCGATTGCTTCGGTGGCGATGGCCAGATCGGCCTGGTCGTGGATCACCATCTCGGCGACCTGTGTCGGGCTGCCTTGCAGAATTGAAAGGTGGACTTTCGGGAAGCGCTTCTTGAATTCGGCGATGGCGGCCGGAAGTGAATAGCGCGCCTGAGTGTGGGTGGCGGCGATCACCAGATTGCCCTGATCCTGCGCCGCGTAATCTTTACCGACCCGCTTCAGACTCTCGACTTCCTGCAAAATCCGCTCTACCGACTGCAGAATGATGCGCCCCGGCTCGGTCAGCGAGCGCACGCGCTTGCCGTGCCGCGTGAAGATTTCGACGCCCAGCTCGTCTTCCAGCTCGATGATCGCCTTGGAGACGCCCGGCTGGCTTGTAAACAGGGCTTTGGCCGCTTCGGTCAGGTTGAAATTCTGCCGCACAGCCTCGCGGACGAAGCGGAATTGATGCAGGTTCATATATAACCTCTCCGCATATCAAAAGAATTTTTTAGTCGTTTGAAATATAAGGCGAGTTTATTACGATCTGTCCATCTTTTTCAATATGGATATCTGTATTTGTCATAAGCAAATGAGCGATGGGTCTAAACGTTCATCGGCGGGTGGTGACAAACAGAGGTATCCAGGGCGCGACGGAACCGGGCGGCCGGCCCCCGGACTGCTGCGTATCACTGCAAAAATTGGGGTCCCCGAATGTACCAATACGATCAGTACGACCAGACCATCGTCGATGAACGGGTCGCGCAATACGCCGATCAGGTTCGCCGCCGTCTGTCGGGCGAATTGAGCGAAGAGGAGTTCCGTCCGCTGCGCCTGCAGAACGGTTTGTACATGCAGCGTCACGCGTACATGCACCGCATCGCGATTCCCTACGGCAACCTGCGCAGCGACCAGATGCGCGTACTGGCCGAGATCGCGCGCGTGCACGACCGCGGCTACGGCCACTTCTCGACGCGCTCGAACATCCAGTACAACTGGATCCAGCTCGAAGAAACGCCGGAAATCCTGCGCAAGCTCGCGGCTGTGCAGATGCACGGTATCCAGACCTCGGGCAACTGTATCCGTAACATCACGGCCGACCAGTTCGCGGGTGTGGCGCCAGACGAAGTGGTCGATCCGCGCCCCTGGGCAGAAATCCTGCGCCAATGGTCGACGTTCCACCCGGAATTCGCGTGGCTGCCGCGCAAGTTCAAGATTGCCGTGTCGGGTTCGAAGGAAGACCGGGCCGCCGTGCAGATCCACGACATGGGCGTGTATCTGAGGAAGAACGAGCAGGGCGAGCTGGTGGCCGACATTCTGGCCGGCGGCGGCATGGGCCGTACGCCGATCATCGGCGCGATCATCCGTCGCGATCTGCCGTGGCAACATCTGCTGACCTACTGCGAAGCCGTATTGCGTGTGTACAACCGCTATGGCCGCCGCGACAACATGTACAAGGCGCGCATCAAGATTCTCGTGAAGGCGCTGAGCCCGGAGAAATTCTCGGCGCAAGTCGAAGAAGAATGGCAGCACCTGAAAGACGGTCCGTCGACGCTCACGCAAACGGAAGTCGATCGCGTGTCGCAATACTTCCAGCCGCCGGTGTATGAAAAGCTGGCCGACACGGATGCATCGTTCGAAAAGCATTTGCTGGAAAGCCGTGCATTTGCGCGTTGGGTCGAGCGTAATGTGCGTCCGCACAAGGTGGAGGGTTATGCTTCTGTCACGTTGTCGCTGAAGCCGACCACGATCGCCCCGGGCGACGCCACCGACGCGCAGATGGAAGCGGTTGCGGATTGGGCCGACGAATACTCGCTCGGCGAAATCCGCGTGTCGCACGAACAGAACCTGATTCTCGCGAACGTGAAGAAGCGCGACTTGTTCGCGCTGTGGGAAAAAGCCAAGGCGCAAGGTTTCGCGACGCCGAATATCGGTTTGCTGACTGACATCATCGCGTGCCCGGGTGGCGATTTCTGCTCGCTCGCGAATGCGAAGTCGATTCCGATCGCGCTGGCGATCCAGGAGCGTTTCAACGATCTCGATTACGTGTACGACCTCGGCGACGTGTCGCTGAACATTTCGGGTTGTATCAATGCGTGTGGTCACCACCACGTCGGCAACATCGGCATTCTGGGCGTCGATAAGGACGGCTCGGAGTGGTATCAGGTGACGCTCGGCGGCGAGCAGGGTACGGGCGCCACGGGCGCGCATCTCGGCCGCGTGATCGGCCCGTCGTTCTCGGCGGAAGAAATGCCGGACGTGATGAGCAAGGTGATCGATACGTTCGTGGAAAATCGCTTTGAGGGCGAACGCTTTATCGAAACGTACAACCGCATCGGCATGGCTCCGTTCAAGGAACGTGTGTACGCCTCGCGTCAACCGGCTCACGCGTAACCGCGACAAGGATACTGAACAGATGGCTTCTATTATCAAGAACCGCGCAATCGTCAACGATGACTGGACGGTGGTGCGCGCCGCTGAAGACGGCACGCTGCCGGCGGTCGATGCGTTGCCGGCCGGCAAGGTACTGGTGCCGCTCGCACTGTGGCAAGCTGAGCGCGCGGCGCTGATCGCTTCGCGCAGCACCGCTGAAATCGGCGTGTGGCTCGCACCGGATAGCGAGCCGGCGGATATCGTCGGCGATTTCGACACGATCGCGCTGATCGGCGTGGACTTCCCGGTGTTCCGCGACGGCCGCGGCTATAGCATTGGCCGCCTGCTGCGCGAGCGTTATGGCTACAAGGGCGAACTGCGCGCGATCGGCGACGTGCTGCGCGATCAGCTGGCGTTCATGTTCCGCTGCGGCTTCGACGCCTACGCGTTGCGCGCCGATAAAGACTTCGACGACGCGCTGAAAGCTTTTGACGAATTCAGCTTCAACTATCAAGGCGCGGTAAACTCGTCGCCGCTGTTCCGCCGCCGTGAAGCGGGCGAACTGGCAAAGGCTTCGGCATGAGCTCCGCACAATCGCTCACGCCGGAACTCGCTGCGAAGGTCGAGCGTCTCGATACGCTGCTCGATTCGATCGCCGCGCGTCACGCGAACGTGAAGCTTGCCAGCAGCCTTGCCGCGGAAGACATGCTGCTCACGCACGCGATTCTGTCGCGTGGCGTGAAGATCGGCATCTTCTCGTTGAACACGGGCCGCCTGCATGCGGAAACGCTCGGCATGATCGATCGCGTGAAAGAGCGCTACGGTTACGATATCGAGCAGTTTCATCCGCAAGCTGCCGCGGTGGAAGAATATGTCGGCTCGCATGGTCTGAACGCGTTCTATGAAAGCGTCGATCTGCGCAAGCGCTGCTGTGAGATCCGCAAGGTCGAACCGTTGAACCGCGCGTTGTCGGACGTCAGCGCATGGGTGACGGGCCAGCGCCGCGAGCAGTCGGTGACGCGTGCCGAACTGCACGAGGAAGAACTTGATGCGGCGCGCAATATCGCCAAGTTCAATCCGCTGACGGACTGGACCGAAGCTGAAGTATGGGATTATCTGAAAGCGTTGGATGTGCCGGTCAATCCGCTGCATGCGCGCGGCTACCCGAGCATCGGCTGCGAGCCTTGTACCCGTGCGATTCGTCCCGGTGAAGACAGCCGGGCAGGGCGCTGGTGGTGGGAGTCGCGCGATACGAAGGAATGTGGCCTGCATATCACGACGATTACGCCGATCCCGGTCCGCAGCAGCGAGAACGCCTCGGCATAAAGCATTCAGGCGGCTCAGACCTTGGTTTTTGGTTTGAGCGCCGCACATACCGATTTGAATACTTCTGCCCGGGTTGGCAATTGCCAGCCCGGACGAATCTACGAAGGACCCCAACATGAGCACCACGCTCGATTCCACTGTGAATGCACCGCTTACCAACACGGCAACCCGGATGGATCACCTCGACTGGCTTGAGGCCGAGTCGATTCATATCCTGCGCGAACTGGTCGCCGAATGCCGCAAGCCCGCGTTGCTGTTTTCGGGCGGCAAGGATTCGGTGGTGGTGCTGCACCTCGCGCTGAAGGCGTTTGGCATTGGCGCGAATCGCAAGACCGTGTTGCCGTTCCCGCTCGTGCATATCGACACCGGCCACAACTACGACGAAGTGATCGACTTCCGCGATCGCCGCGCGAAAGAGATCGGCGCTGAACTGGTGGTGGGTCACGTCGAAGATTCGATCAAGCGCGGTACGGTGCGTTTGCGCCGCGAACTGGATTCGCGCAACGCCGCGCAAGCCGTGACGCTGCTCGAAACGATCGCTGAACATGAATACACGGCGCTGATCGGCGGCGCGCGCCGCGACGAAGAAAAGGCCCGTGCAAAAGAACGGATCTTCTCGTTCCGCGACGAATTCGGCCAATGGGATCCGAAGGCGCAGCGCCCGGAACTGTGGAGCCTGTATAACGCGCGTCTGCACAACGGCGAACATCTGCGCGTGTTCCCGATCTCGAACTGGACCGAACTCGACGTGTGGCAATACATCGCCCGCGAACAGCTCGAGCTGCCGTCGATCTATTACGCGCATCAACGTGAGATCGTGCGCCGTAACGGCCTGCTCGTGCCGGTCACGCCGCTCACGCCGATGCGTGAGGGTGAAACCAGCGAAACCGCGCTGGTGCGTTTCCGTACTGTGGGCGATATCAGCTGCACGTGCCCGGTGGAAAGCGATGCCGACGATCTCGAGAAGATCATCGCCGAAACGGCCGTGACGGAAATCACGGAACGCGGCGCGACGCGGATGGACGATCAGGTCTCCGAAGCCGCGATGGAACAGCGTAAGAAACAAGGTTATTTCTAAGCACACGGGGCAATGCAAATGAACATTCATCAACCAGAAGACCTCGGCGTGCTGCGTTTTATTACCGCGGGCAGCGTCGACGACGGCAAGAGCACGTTGATCGGCCGCCTGTTGTACGACAGCAAGGCGGTATTGAGCGACCAGCTCTCGGCACTGTCGCGGGCAAAGAATAAGCGTACCGTTGGCGACGAAATCGATTTGTCGCTGCTGACGGACGGCCTCGAAGCCGAACGCGAGCAGGGCATCACGATCGACGTTGCATACCGTTACTTTGCAACGGCCAAGCGCAAGTTCATCATCGCCGACACACCGGGCCACGAGCAGTACACGCGCAACATGGTGACGGGCGCATCGACCGCGCATGCGGCGATCATCCTGGTCGACGCAACGCGTGTGACGTTCGTCGACGGCGTCGCGCAACTGCTGCCGCAAACCAAGCGTCATAGCGCGATCGTGAAGCTGCTCGGCCTGCAGCACGCGATTGTTGCGATCAACAAGATGGACCTCGTCGACTACAGCGAAACGCGTTTCAACGAGATTCGCGATGCGTACGTCGAACTCGCGCGTCAACTGGGTCTGAGCGACGTGCGCTTCGTGCCGGTGTCGGCGCTGAAGGGCGACAACATCGTAACGGCTAGCGAAAGCATGCCGTGGTATGCAGGCGAGCCGTTGCTCGATCTGCTCGAGGCATTGCCGGTCGATGTTCCGACGGGTCAGGCGCTGCGCTTCCCGGTGCAATGGGTGGCGCGCCAGGACGGCAGCCAGGCCGACGACTTCCGCGGCTATATGGGCCGTGTCGAAGCGGGCGAGGTGACGGTTGGCGACACGATCGTCGTGCTGCCGGCGAATCGCGAAGCGACGGTTGCAGAGATCATCGCGCCGGTAACGGGCGGCACGGCCGCGGTGGACCGCGCGTTTGCCGGCCAAACCGTGACGATCCGTCTGGCGGAAGACGTCGACGTGTCGCGCGGCGACACCTTCGTGCTGCGCGAAGCGGCGCCGGAGCCTGCGAAGAAGCTGGAAGCCGACCTGTGCTGGTTCGACGACACGCCGCTGTCGACGCAACGCAAATATTTGCTGAAGCAGACCACCAACACGGTGTTCGCGCGGATTGGGGCGATCAAGGAAGTGCTCGACGTGCATACGCTGTCGCAGGCGACCGATCGCAAGGACCTGACGATGAACGACATTGGCCGTGTGGCGCTGACCTTGCAAAAGCCGCTGGTGTGCGACGTGTACGATTCGCATCAGGGCACGGGCGCATTCGTGCTGATCGACGAGGCGACGCATCACACGGTCGCGGCTGGGATGATTCGGGCCTTTTCGGCCTGAGTTGCCGGCTGGACGATTGACACGACGTCGCGCGCTGGGTTTTGCACGAACCGGACGAAAGGGATTGAGGCAAATGGGTAAGGTGTATCTGATCGGTGCAGGGCCAGGGGCCGCGGATCTCATCACGGTGCGGGGCGCGCGGCTGCTCGGCATGGCGGACGTCGTGTTGCACGACGCGCTGGTTGAGCACGCGATGCTCGACTATGCACCGGCTCACGCGCGGCGGATTGCGGTGGGCAAGCGCTGTGGGCAGCTTTCGACGGCGCAGCAGTTCATCAACAAGCAGATCGTGGATGCTGCGCTTGAGCACGATGTGGTGGTGCGTCTGAAGGGTGGCGATCCGATGTTGTTCGGGCGTGCCGATGAGGAAATGCGGGCGCTTGAGGCTGCGGGTATCGAGTATGAGGTGGTGCCGGGGATTACCGCTGCGCTGGCTAGTGCGGCTGCGCTGAAGCGGTCTTTGACGCTTCGCGGTGTGTCGCGTAGCGTGGCGTTGGCTACGCATAGCCGGGCGGCCGATACTGAGGCGATCCGTGAGCAGGTGAATGCTGATTCGCTGGTGTTTTACATGGGGCGGGATAGCGGGCCTGAGATCGCTCAACAGCTGATCGATGCTGGGCGCGATGGGGCGACGCCTGTGGCGATTGTCGAGGCTTGTAGTACGCCTCGTGAGCGGACGCTCACTCTTACGCTTTCAGGGCTCGCTTGTGGCGATGCCCAGCAGTGGCTTGATGCTTCGCAGCCGAGTCTTTTGATGATTGGGGAGGCTTTTGCTGCCCGGCAGATGGGGGTGGGCCGCTCCGCGGGTGGGGTTTTGGTTGCTGCTTGATGGTTTCGGTTTTTGCCTGTTCGGCGGGTTTGTTGTTGGTCTGGTCCTTTGGCCTTTCCTTGAATTGTTAGTGGTCTATTAGCGTTGCCCCTGTGCGGGGCGGCACCTACTTTTCTTTGCCTGCCGCAAAGAAAAGTAGGCAAAAGAAAGCGGCTCAAACCGCTAATTCTTAAGCGGGTCTCCCGCGCAGCCACGGTAGTGGTGCATCTGGAATCTGTGTTCTCGCACACTCCGCCTCAGTGACAAGGCAGTCATACCTCCGGCGGCGCTGCGCGCGCCGACGTCCCATTCAAAAAACCATCAGTCATGCAAAGCATCAGCCAGGTTTCCCTGGCAGACCCGTCCGCGACGCACGTAGTGCGGAGTGGGAGCTGATGAGCCCTTTGTCAACGGCGCGGAGTGTGCGGGAGCACGGATTCCAGATGCACCACTACCGTGGCTGCGCGGGGAACCCGCTTATGAGCTTGCGGTGTGAAGCCGCTTTCTTTGCTTATCTTTCTTTGCGGCGGCAAAGAAAGTAAGTGCCGCCCCGCACAGGGGCAACGCTAATAGACCACTAACACAACAAGGAAAGGCCAAAGGCGCACCGCCAACAAACCACTACAAGGCAACGCCAAAAAACCAGATCAACAAACCCGCCGAACAGGCAAAAAACTCACCCCTGCCGAAGGCAATACTCAGCAACCGCCCCCAACACAGCCTCATCCTCCCCAACCGCGCCAGCGCACACAATCCTGACAGAAGGATACATCCCGCGACACCGCTCGATCACCTCCGGCAGATCCCTGCGAACATGCCCGCCCTGGCCAAAAAACACCGGCACAACGGTCACCACAGAACACCCGTCGGCGACAAGAGACCCCACCGCAGTCGGTAAATCCGGCTCCATCAACTCAAGAAAAGCCAGCAAAACCGGCCCAGCTTCAGCATCAGAACCGCGCGCAGCACGAACCTTCCCGGCAAGCCTCTCAAACGGCTCGCGCCAGCGTACATCCCTCGCGCCATGCGCGAACAATACCATCCCATGCGTAGCCATAACCCAGGCCCCTAATGGCGATCAACCCACTTCAATCCGACCAGACCCAGCACCAGATAAACAAGCCCAGGCGTAGCCGCAGTCAAAGGCGCAGGCCACGTATTCAACGTGCCGATGTGCGAGAACAGCGTGTTGAACAACTGGAAACTCATCCCCAGCATAATCCCGCCGAAAACCTTCACACCGACCACGCCGGCGCGCGTATGCAGATACGCAAACGGCAACGACAGCACCAGCATGACGAACACCGCAAACGGATACAACAGCTTGCGCCACAGCGCAATTTCATAACGCTGCGTGTCCTGATGATTCTCGGTCAAATGCTGGATGTAGCGGAACAGGTTGAACATCGACATCCGGTCCGGCGACACAAGCAGCACCGACAGAATCTGCGGTGTCAACTCCGAACGCAGCGAATACTCAGGCAAGGTCGTCTGCTTCGCGCGATACACCGGATTCAACGCATCGGCCGGCGTGCCAGTAGGAGGGGGCACGTCGATCAGTTGCGTGTCCGTCACGTCAGTCAGTTGCCAATGACCCGGTGGCTGGTAGGTGCCGCTCTTCGCAGTCCGCACATTGGACAAACGGAACTGCGAATCGAACTCGTAAATCCGCACATTGCTGATCGTCGCGTCCGGCTTCAATTCGCCGACATTCACGAAGCGCGTCACCTGCTCGCCATCCGCGCGCGCGGTGAGGGTGTCTTTCACCCACACGCCCGACTCGAAGTTGCTCGATACCGACGACCCCAGCGCCTCGAGCCGCACGCGTTCCGACAGCTGATCCGTGTACGGACCGACCACTTCGCCGATCAGATAGGTCAGGAATACCAGCGGAATGCCGATTTTCATGAGCGAGCGCAGCGCTTGATTGGTGGCGAGGCCGGACACGCGGAAAATCGTGTACTCGGAGTTCGCCGCCATTTGCGCGAACACATAGATCGCGCTGATCAACGCGGCAACCGGAATGATTTCGTAGAAACGCGACGGCGTTTGCAGCGCGACGCGCAGCACCGCGTACTGGAGCTTGTAGTTGCCGTGGCCGACGGAGTTCAGCTCGTTGATCAGGTCGAAGAAGAAAAACAGACCCGAGAACGCGAACAGAATAAAGATGAACGTGAGGTAGACCTGACGCGCGAAGTACTTTTCATAAATGCGCATCGGTCAGGCCCCCTGCGAACGGCGGAACATCGCCCGCGTGAATAGCGGCCGGTTGCGCACGCGCAGCCAGAAGATGAACACGACAATCGCCGCCACGATGATGTGCAACGCCACCAGTCCAACCGCGAACGACATCCTGCCTTGCTCGATCCACGCCTGGACCACGTTGAGCAGATTCGAATACGTCAAATAGATCAGGACCGCCATCACCAGGTTGATGGTGCGGCTGCGCCGCGGGTTCTGATGCGCGAGCGGAATCGCCAGCAGCATCAGGTTGATTGCGATCAGCGGCAGGCCCGCGCGCCAGGCGAACTCGGCGAGGTTTTCGTTGGTCGGGTTGCGCAGCAGTGTGAGCGTGGGCAAACCGGTCGTGGTCGGCGTATTGACGACCGGCTGGCTCTGGATCTTCACGCCATAGCGCTCGAACTCCATGATGCGGAAATCGGGGTGGCCCGGTTCGCCGTCATAGCGGCGGCCATTTTCCAGCACGACGAAGCGGTCGCCGTTCTTGTGCGTTTCAGTGTGGCCGGTTTTCGACACGACCACGTTGACCTTGCCGTTTTCCGTGCTCGTCACAAATACGTTCTCGACGCGTGCCTGGTCGGGCGACATCTTTTCGATGAAAAACACCCGGTGGCTGGCAGCCGATTCGCGGAACTGGCCCGGCGCCAGCAGCGAGACTTCGTCGCGCTGCTGGAAGCGCGCGCGCAGCAGCTTGCTCTGCTGGTTCGACCACGGCCAGCCGACGAACACGAAGAACATGATGAGAATGATGATCGGCGTGGCAAAAATGCCGATTGGCTTGATGAAACGGGTCAGACTGACACCCGAGGCGAGCCAGACCACCATCTCGGAGTCTTTGTACCAGCGGGTCAGGACGAACAGGATCGACACGAACAGGGTCGCGACGAGCATGATGGCCAGGTAGCCGATCACGGTCAGGCCGATCAGGACCAGCACGTCGCGCGGATCGATCTCGCCCGAGGCCGCGAGGCCGACGATGCGGATCATCATCGTCGTCAGCACGAGCGTGAGGAGAACCATGAACACGGCACCAGCCGTATACGCGAGTTCGCGCTGGAGGGAGCGTTCGAAGATCATTATTGATGATGGGAGGGGGCGCTCTCAGTGACGCACGGGTTGGTTCCCGTCACGCCTCCGGTGCAGCCGCCGCGGGAAAAATAGCGGATAATTGCGGCTTTCATCCTAAGCTCAGATTTTATCCGAGGACAAGCGCGATGGACTTTAGCATAAAAGCCTGTGATTGGACCAAAGGCTCGTCAAACGGTTTCCTGACCGGGAAATCCGATTGCATCGTAATCGGCGTGTTCGAGTCGCAAACGCTCTCGGGCGCTGCACTGGAGATCGATGCGGCCACTAAGGGCCTCCTGACCCGCATCATCAAAGCCGGCGACATGGACGGCAAAGCCGGCACTACCCTGTTCCTGCACGAAGTTTCGGGCATCGGCGCTTCGCGCGTGCTGCTCGTCGGGCTTGGCAAACAGGATGCTTTCAGTCAGAAAGCCTACGGCGAAGCCGTGCGGGCCGCCTGGCGCGCACTGCTGGGCACCAAGATCGTCCAGGTCACCTTTACGCTCGCTCAACTGCCGATCCTCGAGCGCTCGGCCGATTGGGGCGTACGCGCCGCGATCCTCGCACTGCGCGAGCTGACCTACAAGTTCACGCAGATGAAGAGCAAGCCGGACAACGCCGCGCGCGCCCTGAAGCGCATCGTGTTCAGCGTCAACACCGGCGACGAGAAGGCCGCCAAGCTCGCGGCCAAGCAAGGCGCTGCACTCGCCAACGGCATGGATCTGACGCGCGACCTCGGCAATCTGCCGAGCAACGTCTGCACGCCGACCTACCTCGCCAGCACGGCGAAAAAACTCGCCAAAGACTGGAAACTGAAGGTCGAAGTGCTCGGCGAGAAGCAGTGTGAAGCGCTCAAGATGGGCTCGTTCCTGTCGGTCACGGCCGGCTCGGTCGAACCCGCCCAGTTCATCGTGCTGCAGTACCACGGCGGCGCCGCGAAAGCCGCGCCGGTTGTGCTGGTCGGCAAGGGCGTCACGTTCGACACCGGCGGCATTTCGCTCAAACCGGGCGAAGGCATGGACGAGATGAAGTACGACATGTGCGGCGCCGGTTCGGTGCTGGGCACGTTGCGCGCCGTCGCCGAAATGGGCCTGAAAATCAACGTGGTCGGGATTATCCCGGCGGTCGAAAACATGCCGTCGGCCACCGCCACCAAGCCGGGCGACATCGTTACCAGCATGAAGGGCCTGACGATCGAAGTGCTGAACACGGACGCCGAAGGCCGGCTGATCCTGTGCGACGCGCTGACCTACGCCGAGCGCTTCAAGCCGGCGGCGGTGATCGACATCGCCACGCTCACGGGTGCCTGCATCATCGCGTTGGGTCACCACAACAGCGGCCTGTTCTCGAAAGACGACGCGCTGGCGGGTGAGCTGCTCGACGCATCGCGTGAAGCGTCCGACCCGGCCTGGCGCATGCCGCTCGACGACGAGTATCAGGATCAGCTCAAGTCGAACTTCGCGGACCTCGCGAACATCGGCGGCCGTCCGGCGGGCAGCGTGACGGCAGCGTGCTTCCTGTCGCGTTTCACTGAAACGTACCCGTGGGCGCACCTGGACATCGCCGGCACCGCATGGAAGAGCGGCGCGGCGAAGGGAGCGACTGGTCGTCCGGTGCCGTTGCTCGCGCAGTTCCTGATCGATAGGGCCGCCGACGGTCGCGGCGCACAATGACGCATTGCAGTAAAGTTGCGGGCGTCGTTGCAGACGCCAAGCGGAGCCGCCGATGACGAGAATCGATTTTCACTCGAACGTCGGCGATTCGCTGCTGTATGCGTGCCGCCTGATCCGCAAGGCGTATCAGGCGGGCCAGCCTACCATCGTGCTGGCCGAGCCGGAGCGCCTGCGGGCCTTCGACGAGCAGTTGTGGACCTTCTCGCCTCTCGATTTCGTGCCGCACTGCGTGGCGGGCACGCCGCTCGCCGCGCAAACACCCATTGTGCTGACATCGAACCTCGATAATGTGCCGCACCATCAGGTGCTGCTCAATCTCGGCGCCGCGGTGCCGGCGCAATTCGCGCGCTTTGAAAGATTGCTGGAAGTGGTCGGTAACGCACACAACGAGCTCGCAGCGGGCCGCGAACGCTATCGTTTCTATCGCGATCGCGGCTATGCTTTGAACAACTACAAGCAAGGCAGCTAGGCCTCGTTCCGCGCGGGTCGTATGGTGTTCCGTCGTGTGGCTCCGACGCGTGCGCGGCATGCTGCAGCTTGGACTCAAACACGGAGAGCGCGCGTGTCCGATCCTAACGACGATAGTTCTATCCCGGTTCTGCACGAGATTCTCGTGCAGGGCAGGCCTGCCGAGGCGCGTTATGCGCCCGGCGGCGCAGCGGCCCCGGCGAGGCAGCCGGTGCCTGATCCTGCGGCCACGCGGGAACCGGCGCCCGAGCCTGAACCGGCGCTTGCGTCGGAACACGCGTATCCAGCAGAACACGCTCATCCGAGAAAACGCTCGAGGACGCACCACGCTCACGCCGCCGATCGCCAGCACGGACACGACGATGAGCATGAGGCCGCCGTTGCGCCGTCAGCGGGTGTATTCGATCGGGCCGAGCCGCACGCGCCGATCGAGGCGGGTGCGATCGTGCCGCCGGATATCGCTCACGAGGCACCCGCGCAGCCGCAACCGAATCTCGATGCGGATGTCATCGCCGAACGTCTGCGCGGACGGTTCACGAGTTTTCTGGCGGGCGAGGGGCGTAGCATTGTCGAAGCACGCTGCCGCGATGCTCTGCAGGATCACACGACATGGCTGGTCAACCAGATCACGCGCGAAGTAGCGCTGGCTCTGGAAACCGAAATGACCGGCTGGGTCAAGGAAGCAGTCGATCAGGAACTCGCGCGGCGCTCGGGCAGCGCCTGAACATGGCAGAGGGCGAGGCGCTCCTTTATCCGGGCGCGCTCGCTGCGCTCACCGGGCCGCGATCATTTGCGCCTTCAGGCCGTCAATCAGGCGTCAATCAGGCGTCAATCATTTAAGCGTCATCACCCAGCTCGCCAGCGTAGCCGCCTGATCGGGCGTGAGTTGCGTGTTGGCGGGCATGGGCACCGGGCCCCACACTCCCGTGCTGCCATCCAGAATCTTGCGCTTCAGATAGGTGGCGGCATCTTCGCGGCCGGCATACTTCGCGGCGACGTCATGCAGCGCCGGTCCCATAACCGGACGCGACACCGAGTGGCAACTCATGCAATTCTGCTGCTGGGCAAGCGCGAGACCGGCGGAGGCCTCCGCATGCGCCGCAGGAATGCCGACGCTTAACATAGCGCCCAGCACGCCGGCTGCTGCAAGCGCCGCAAACGACATTGATTTCATTCTGGTCTCCGTCGGTGCAGGTGCCCGACTTGTGGTGCAGGCATTATAAAAGGAAAGGGGCGCACGGTTTTCCGTGCGCCCCTTTGCGCTTTTTCGTAACTTATTTCGCAACTCAGACCGCTTAGGCAGAGGCGAGGAGGCTCCCGATTCGCCCGGCCAACCGAGGCGAATCCACGCGTGCCCGACGCGCGCTTAGCCCGTCACCGCCCCCTTGTTGGCCGGCAGCGCCAGCGCGGAGTACTTCGCCATCACGCCCCGCGTGTAACGTGGCTTCGGCTGTTGCCAGACGGCGCGGCGGCGTTCCAGTTCGGCATCGTCGATGTTCAGTTGCAGCAGCAGCTTGTGCGCGTCGATCGTGATCGAGTCGCCTTCCTGCACGAACGCGATCGTGCCGCCCACGAAGGCTTCCGGCGCAACGTGACCGACCACCATGCCCCACGTGCCGCCTGAGAAGCGGCCGTCGGTAATCAGGCCGACGCTTTCGCCGAGCCCCTTGCCGATGATCGCCGAGGTCGGTGCGAGCATTTCCGGCATGCCGGGGCCGCCCTTCGGCCCTAGGTAGCGCAGGACGACCACGTCGCCGGCGACGATTTTGTCGGCCAGAATGGCTTCCAGTGCGCTTTGCTCGTCGTCGAATACGCGGGCTGGGCCGGTAATGACAGGGTTCTTCAGGCCGGTGATCTTGGCGACTGCGCCGTCAACGGCCAGATTGCCCTTGAGGATGGCGAGGTGGCCTTCCTTGTACAGCGCCTGGTCGATCGGGAGGATCACCTGCTGATCGGCACGCGGCTTGCCCGGCACGTCCTTCAGTTCTTCGGCGATCGTCCTGCCGGTGATCGTGAGGCAATCGCCGTGCAGCAGACCTGCGTCGAGCAGAATCTTCATGACTTGCGGAATGCCGCCCGCCTTATGCAGATCCGTCGCGACGAACTGGCCCGACGGCTTCAGGTTGCAGATCACCGGCACTTTCTTGCGCATGCGCTCGAAGTCTTCGATGGTCCATTCCACTTCGGCCGCATGCGCGATGGCGAGGAAGTGCAGTACCGCGTTGGTCGAGCCGCCCGTTGCCATCAGCACGGCCACGGCGTTTTCGATCGACTTCTTCGTGACGATGTCGCGCGGCTTCAGGTCCTTCCTGACCGCTTCGACCAGCACGCGCGCCGATTCGGCTGCCGAGTCGACCTTTTCCTGGTCGGGGTTGGCCATCGTCGACGAATACAGCAGCGACATGCCCAGCGCTTCGAACGACGAGCTCATCGTGTTGGCGGTGTACATGCCGCCGCACGAACCCGTGGACGGGCACGCGTTCTTCTCGATCCCTTCAAAATCTTCCTGCGACATCCGGCCGGCGGTGAATTCGCCCACCGCTTCGAACGACGACACGATGGTCAGGTCGGTGCCCTTCCAGTTGCCCGGACGGATCGTGCCGCCATACACGTAGATGCTCGGCACGTTGGTGCGCAACATGCCGATCATGCCGCCGGGCATGTTCTTGTCGCAGCCGCCGATCACGACCACGCCGTCCATCCATTGCCCCTGCACGCACGTCTCGATGCAGTCGGCAATCACTTCGCGCGACACCAGCGAGTACTTCATGCCTTCGGTGCCCATCGACATGCCGTCCGAGATCGTCGGCGTGCCGAAGATCTGTGGATTCGCGTCGGCACCCTTGACTGCGGCGACTGCCGCGTCGGCCAGACGCTGCAGGCCGGCGTTGCATGGCGTGATGGTCGAGTGGCCATTGGCGATGCCGATCATCGGCTTGTCGAAGTCGTCCTTCTGATAGCCGAGTGCGTAGTACATCGAGCGGTTCGGGGAGCGCGCCACGCCTTGCGTGATGTTCTTCGAACGACGGTTGTATGCCATGGGGAACTCCAGTCTGTTTTGTTTTGATCTGTGCTGCGTGTTCGGGGCTCGGGCGGGTGCCGCAGGGGTTGAGCCTACGCTGCCTGGGTGCTGCCGCCGGGTTTCTGGTCGGCGCGTCAGTTCAGTTTAGTGCCGACGCGTCGCGCAAGGATGCAGTTTTGCAAAGCGCGTGTCCAGTATATTATTCGGGCTTCATTAGGTCGTAAAATGTATTAATTATGCTGCCCGCGATACCTGACCTGCGCCAGTTGCGCTATTTCGTGACCGTCGCCGAAGAAAAACACTTCGGGCGAGCGGCCGTACGCCTTTCCATGACGCAGCCGCCGTTGTCGCAGGCGATTCGGGCGCTGGAGGAGACGCTGGGTGTCGAGTTGTTCGCGCGCACCAAGCGCTCGGTCGAACTCACCCCGGTGGGCGCCGACCTGTTGCCTGAAGTTCAGCGCCTGCTGGCCGGCGCCGAGGGGCTGCGGCCGCTGGCGCAAAGCCTTGCGCGAGGCGAGGCGGGGGTGCTGTCGCTGGCCTTCGTCTCCACGGCCGACTATGGGCTGCTGCCGTTGCTGCTGCGCGATTTCGGCGCCCGCCATCCACGGGTGCGCCTCGAATTGACCGAAGCCACCAGCGACGTGCAGGTCGACGAACTGGTGGCCGGGCGCATCGACGCGGGCCTCGTGATCGCGCCGCTGCCGCCGCGTCATGCCACCCAGCTCTCGTGGCTGCCGATCGCCCGCGAACCGCTGGTGATCGCAATGTCGACGGAAACGGCGACGCGCGTGAGCGCTGCCGCGGAGTCCGACGCCTACCCGCATGCCGACCCGTGCGCCGAATGGCTGGACACGCCGATCAGCCTGCGCGATGTCGCCGACGAGCCGCTGGTGATCTTCCCAAGACGTTTGGCGCCAGGCTTTTATGACATCATTATGGATTGCTACGGCGTGGCGGGTCTTGCACCGCGGGTTGGCCAGGAGGCGATCCAGATGCAGACGATCGTGAGCCTTGTGTCAGCCGGAATGGGCGTCGCATTGGTGCCGCAATCCTTGCGTAACCTGCGCCGCACGGGCGTCGTGTACCGGCCGCTCGCGGAATCGGTGCCGGCGATCGAGACGGGCCTGGTCTGGCGCACGGCGGAGGTGAGTCCGGTATTGGCGGGCTTCATCGAGATCGTGCGAGCCCATGCGGCCACCGTCGAGGCGCAGTTCGCGGCGCCCCGTGCTTAGGCCTGAAGCAGCCGCGAACGCATTGCAAACCGAACCGTCCAACGTATGCGCCGCACGGTGTGCAAACGCTTGCAGCCACTTGAAAACCGATTAGAAATCCGCTTCTGAACCCGAACTGCCCATAACAACACGATGCTTATTCACCCGAATTTCGACCCCGTTGCCATTCATCTGGGGCCGCTCGCTGTGCGCTGGTATGGACTGATGTACCTCGTTGCGTTTATCGCAGCGATCGTCGTTGGCCGGTTGCGGCTGCGTTTGCCGTACGTCGCCGCGCAAGGCTGGACCGCCAAGGATATCGACGACATGCTGTTTTACGGCGTGCTCGGGACGATTTTCGGCGGCCGGCTCGGCTACGTGCTGTTCTATAAGGCGAGCTTTTACTTCGCGCATCCGCTCGACATCTTCAAGGTGTGGGAAGGCGGCATGTCGTTTCACGGCGGCTTTCTCGGCGTGACGCTGGCCATGGTGCTGTTCGCGTATCAACGCAAACGTTCGTGGCTGCAGGTCACCGATTTCGTCGCGCCGATGGTACCCACCGGGCTCGCGGCAGGGCGCCTCGGCAACTTTATCAACGGCGAATTGTGGGGCCGCGTGACCGATCCTTCGGCGCCGTGGGCGATGCTGTTTCCGGGCGCCGCACCGGACGACGCCACGTGGCTCACCACGCATCCGCAACTGGCCGCGCAATGGCATCTGAACGAAGTGTTCGCGCAATATCACATGCTGCCGCGCCACCCGTCGGAGCTGTATGAGATCGCGCTCGAAGGCGTGGTGCTGTTTTTCGTACTGATCTTCTTCTCGCGCAAACCGAAGCCGATGGGCGCGATTTCCGCGGTCTTCCTGATCGGCTATGGTCTCGCGCGCTTCACGGTAGAGTTCGCGCGTGAGCCGGATGACTTCCTTGGCTTGCTCGCCATGGGCCTTTCGATGGGCCAATGGCTCTCGCTGCCGATGATCCTCGTGGGCATTGGCATGCTGGTGTGGTCCTATCGCCGTGCACGGCGTCAATCGGCGCCGGCGGTCGGCGCGAATTGAGTGCGGTGAACTGATCGCTACGTTTTATCGTAGTGGTCGGTCAATGAAAAAAGCCACGGCATGCCGTGGCTTTTTGCTTTACTGCCGTACGTTGCGGTACGTCAGGCGTCAATCGCGTTACTTCATCTGCACCGAGCCCGACACATTGACCGTCACCGTCGACGTGCCGCCTTCGATCGGTACCGGCGCGGATGCCTTCGCATCGGCGCTCATGGCGCGTGCGCTCATCATCATCATGGGACGCGGCATAACGCCGTTATGCCCGACGTTGACTTCACGAATCGAATAGCCGCTGTAACCGAATGCCTGTGCCGACGAAGTGGCTTGCTCGCGGAACGACTTGATGGCTTCACCGGTGAGCTTCTGCTCGGCGGCGCGCTGGGCTTCAGGCGACAGCGAGAACTGCACGTTGCCCACTTGCATGATCGATGCCATCTGGCCCGCGAGTTTCGACGCCGAAGCGAAGTCGTGCGATTCGAGCACCACTTCGGTACGGCCGCGCCATGCGGAAATACGGCCGTCACGATCGGTGGACGGATAGATCGAGAAGGAACCGGTACGCGCGGTTACACCGCTCACGCCTTTGGCCTTTTGCAGCGCCGCATCGGCACGCTGATTCAGTGTGGCGGTGAGCGCGGACGGGTCGTTCGCTTCCTGCTCGTAGAACAACGTGATATCTACGACGTCTTGCGGTACTTCCGCGCTTGCCTGTGCATTCAGCGACAGCACACCTGCGGGCTGATACTGCGTCACACTCTGCGCGCGGGCCATGGCCGGCGTCAGCGCAAGCGCGACAGGGGCGGCGCAAACGAGAGCGAGAGCGAGTGCACGTGCGGTGTTTTTCGTCATTTTTGGACTCCTTGCTTGAACAGGTTGTGCACGAATTGAGCGAACGCTGTGCGTTGGCACAACGTTTGCGAGTCCGTTAGGCGCCTGTAACCTGAGCTTGGTTCCCTAATTTGACGTTTGCTCACACTTGCTTTCGAGCGTGCGTGGATATGCACAGGATTTGCGCAGGGCTCAAGCGACCACGGACGCGAGGTGAGTATGCAACGTCAAACAAGACGCTTGGTGATGAAGCGCCATTCGGCCTCGGTCACCGGCGTGATCGACAGACGGTTGCCTCTGGCGAGCACACGCATGTCCTTCAATTCCTCATGCTCGCGCAGTGCGGCAAGCGGAATCAATGGAATCTTTTTCTTGAACACTACATCGACGAGCAGCCAGCGCGGTGTTTCCTGCGACGACTTCGGGTCGTAGTAGGGGCTCTTTTTGTCGAACTGGGTTGGGTCCGGATACGCGGTGGACGATACCTCCGCGATCCCGGCGATGCCCGGCTCAGGGCAGCTCGAGTGATAGAACAGCACACCGTCGCCGACCTGCATCATGTCGCGCATGAAGTTGCGCGCCTGATAGTTGCGCACGCCGGTCCACGGCAACGTGTGCTGCGGGGCCTCTGCGAGATGGTCGATGCTTGCTTCGTCCGGTTCGGACTTCATTAGCCAGTAGCGCATGAATCGAAGTGAGCGTTAAAGGTTTGAGAATACAGAAGAAAAAGCGAGACCCAAAGAAAAACGGCACCGAACCGAAGTCCGATGCCGTTTTGAATAAGGTCCCCGCCTTAGCCGCTAGGCCGGCATCCTGAACCGGGGGTTCAGAATTGGTCGCAGTTAGCAGCACTTCGGGTACATCAGACAGAGTGACGCGCACACCCGTGCTACAAATTTCCACAACCGTGCACATGGCATTGGTTCAAGGAATATATGACCTTGGCGAACCAGGCAGGGAAGTCAAACCGATTGAACTCAATCACTTGCGTGAGTCTTGGCTCATGCATTGTGCTTGAATTCGCAGCCGATCTCAGGACCGGCTACTTGAAATTGTTCGATACTGCTAGGCACTTACTGCATGCTGTACTGCTGAATCACAGTACCCAGTTGTTCGTTCATTTGATGCATTGTACGCCGGATTTCTTCTGCGGGAAATGCTTCTCCGTGTCGCACGCTCGATTGCAGCCTAAGCAGTTCCGATGCCAGCGACAGCGCAGCCATGACGGCAATGCGATCGGTGCCGCGCACGTTGCTGTTATTGCGGATCTTCGACATCTCGGCGTCGACGCGTGCGACCGCTTCAAGCAGCGCGCCTTCAGTTTCAGGCGAGCAGGCGAGGCGATAGGGCACGCCGAGAATCGATACTTCGATCTGCTTGGTGGTCATGCATTTTCTCCGTGGCGGGTGACGTCGCTCTCCGCTTCAAGCTCTTGCGGCGCGGTATCGAGCAGATCGAGCTGATTATCCGGCTCGCTATGCGCGCGGGCGCGCGGCAGCTTTTCGAGGATCGCATTCAGGCGTACCTGTGCGTCGTCGATCTTTGCCGACAGCGCGTCGCGTTCCGCCTGCAGTGCATCGCGCTCCTCGCGCATTAACGCGAGTTCAGTGCGCGTGGCCTCTGCTTCGGCACGCGTTTGGGCGAGCTGATTCTCGAGCGCGAGCCGCGCTTCGTTGTGGCGTTGGCTGATCGCGATCAGCTTGCCGATATTCTGTGAAAGTGTTTCGAGTTCGGTGAGCATCTGCTGCGTCCTCTAAAGACATTGCATTTTAGCGCGGAATGTCGCAGGTTCCGACAATTGTCTCGTTTCGAGACGTAACAACATCGCTTTATGCAGGCATTTATCGACCATATGATGAAAAGCAGCCCACGCATCGGACAATAACCTGCACATAACGGAACAGATTGCGCATGGATTGACCATTCTTGACGGACCCGGAGGCCGCTCCTAAACTGGCCGCACTTTGGCGCCCGCGCGCGTTTTTTTCGCAGTGCACGCGGCTAAACGGGAAGCCCGGCGTGCGCCTCGCGTGCACGCGCGAACCTGCGCAGACTCCGGCAACGGCAAGCGATTGCGTTCGCCATGCCGGTCGATCCTGATCGTGTGTTTGAAGCTGAACACGCGAGTGTGCCACTGCGCGCCACGCGTGGGAAGGCGGGATCGACGTGTTGCCAGTCCGGAGATCGGACGGAAGGCGAGGGACGTCCCCGCTCAAACGCGGAAAAATGGCCCCATCACCCAACGCTAAGCCGAACGAAAACGGCCTGATTTCGCTGCGTCACAAGCTCAACCGTAAAAGGAATACGAGCGAGGAATACGAGCGCCACGGCAACGGCAGCTACGGCAAAGCGTGCCGTGTGCCCTTTCAGGCCGGCCAGATTCGGCCTAGTCCATGGCGCGGCCAGTATTCCGGTTTTGGCTGCGTGAGCAGTTACTATCTCGGCTACGGCTTCGACGTCACCCGGCGTTGGAAGGCGACTGCAAGCTATTCGAATCCGATCGACTACCCGCAAGTCTTGTCCGGCATTCACCTGCCGGGGAGCGGTAGTTGTGTGAACCTGCAGCGGATCGAAGGAGCGTGGATCTGTCATGCGCGCAAGACGGAGAGATGCAGACGCGCTACGCCAACATCACGAAGGTCTGCTACGTCGCCGCGCGGATCCGGAACCTGTTGAACAAGGACTATGAAACAGCCTACTCGTATACCTCGCTGCGGCGCGGTGCGTATCTCACGGTTGGGTGGCAGCAGTGAAGAAGGTACTGGCATGAGAACGCCTCGATGAACCGCGGCTCGAGTCCGATGCCCACAAACACGATGCGCGTGATGAACGCGAAGCGCGCGGCCGCGATCTGGTTCGCGCTCGCGGGAATTGCGCTGGCTGTGCTGATGGCGTCGCTCGCGCTCGGCAGTGTGTCGCTTGCACCCGCGCGCGTGTTGGCGGCGCTGCTGCCGTCGCATGTGACGCATGTCGAGTCCGCCGATCTTGCCGGCGAGATCGTGCGCACGCTGCGTTTGCCGCGCGCGTTGGCCGGCTTCGCGTGCGGCGCGCTGCTGGCGCTGGCCGGTGCGCTGCTGCAAGTGCTGTTGCGCAACCCCTTGGCCGAGCCCTATGTATTGGGTGTGTCGGGCGGGGCGGCCACATTCGCGCTGGTCGCGATGATCGCCGGCTGCGCGTGGTGGATCGTCGACGCCAGCGCGTTCGCCGGCGCGCTCGTGTCGATCCTGCTGGTGCTCGGGCTTGCACGCCGTGAGTTGTGGCGGGGCGAGCCGCAGGATACGTCGCCGCGTTTGCTGCTGACCGGCGCGGTGATCGCGGCGGGTTGGGGCGCCGTCCTTACCTTGCTGCTCAACCTCGCGCCGGATAATCGGCTGCGCGGTATGTTGTTCTGGCTGACCGGCGATCTGAACGGCGGCGCGATGCCGTGGGTGGCGCTTGTTGCGCTGGCCGTCGTGCTGGTGGCGATCGTCCCCGCGGCGCCGCGGCTGAATGTACTGCTGCGGGGTGACGCCGCTGCGCAGACACTCGGCGTCGCCGTGATGCCGCTGCGCTTGCGTGTCTATCTGGTGGCGTCGCTCGCGGCTGCCGCCGCAGTGACGACGGCGGGCACCATCGGTTTTGTCGGCCTTGTCGTACCGCATATGTTGCGGCTCGCGTTCGGCAACGACCAGCGCATGCTGTTGCCGGCCGCGGCGCTCGGTGGCGGTGTCGCGGTGATGGGAGCGGATCTGATCGCGCGTACCGTGATTGCGCCGGCGCAATTGCCGGTCGGCGTGATCACATCGATCGTCGGTGTGCCGGTGTTTCTTTGGATGCTGCTGCGCAGGCGCCGATGATGAATCCGCACGACCTCCCCGATGTGGCGCTCAGCGCGCAACGCCTGACCTTGCGCGCGGGCATGCGCACCTTGCTCGACGCGTTCACGCACACGTTCTACGCCGGCGAGATCTGGTGCATTGCCGGGCCGAACGGTGCGGGCAAGACAAGCTTGCTCTCCACGCTCGCCGGTCTGGCGCAGCCGTCGGCGGGCCATGTCAAACTCGACGGCGTGCGTCTCGCCGACTGGCAGCCGTTGCCGCTCGCGCAGCGTCGCGCGCTGATGCCGCAAAGCGCAGCGGATGCTTTCAGCGCGAGCGTGCTCGACATCGTGATGCTGAACCGCTTTCCGCATCTGACGGGCTGGGGGTGGGAAAGCGAGGCCGATCGTGCTGCCGCGCATGCCGCGCTCGATGGGTTGGGCCTCGCCGCATTTGCTGCGCGCGACGTGCTCTCCCTCTCGGGTGGCGAACGGCAACGCGTCGCGCTGGCAGCCGTGTTGTGCCAGGAGGCACCGTTGTTGCTGCTCGACGAACCGCTCTCGCATCTGGATCTGCACCACCAGATCGATTGTCTGGAAGCGCTGACCGCCTGGACGCGCAAGCCTCGGCGTACAGTGATGTTTTCGTGTCATGACTTGAATCTCGCGCGGCGCTTCGCGACACATGCGCTGCTGCTCGACGGCAATGGCGGCGCGTATGCCGGACCGGTTCACGACGTGCTGACGCCCACGCTGACGAGCCGGGCGTTCGGCTATCCCTTGATTCTGATTCGCGACGGCGAGCATGAGGCGCTGATTCCCGCGCCGCGCTCAGGTCACGAATCGCTTGCGGCTGATGACATATCAGCAGGCTAAGCGCTTTATAAAAACACACTCTTTCTGTTTGAAACGTCTATGACTTTTTTATCAGCTGTGCCGGGATTGACCGATGTCGAACCGCTCGATCAAACGCTGCGTGCCGAACTGCAACACATTATCGATACCAAGACCAAGCCGCCCGGCAGTCTTGGACGGCTCGAGACACTCGCACGCCAGTTGGGGCTGATCCAGCGTACGACGCATCCCACGGTCGAACGCCCGGCGATGATCGTGTTCGCCGGCGACCACGGCATTGCGCAGGAGGGCGTGAGTCCTTATCCGCAAGCAGTGACCGCGCAAATGGTCGCCAACTTTCTGGCCGGTGGCGCGGCGATCAATGCCTTGAGCCGCGTTTGCGGCGTCGAGCTCGAAGTGGTCAACTCAGGTATTGCTACGCCGCTGCCGTCCACTGACGGTCTTATCGATATCCCGGTCGCGCCCGGCACGCGCAACTTCGCGCATGAACCCGCGATGACGCGCGAACAGGCGCTGGCCGCGATGCAGGCGGGCGCGGCGCGGGTGCGGCATCATCTGGCGCTCGGCACCAATGTGATCGGCTTCGGCGAGATGGGCATTGCGAATACGTCGTCGGCCGCTTGTCTGATGAGCCGCCTATGCGGCGTGCCGATCGACGAATGCGTTGGACGCGGCACGGGTCTGGACAATGCCGGGCTGGCGAAAAAACGCAACGTACTGGCTTCGGCACTCGCGCATCATGCCGTTTCCAACGATCCGCTCGACGTGCTCGCCACCTTCGGCGGCTTCGAAATCGCCATGATGACAGGCGCATACCTCGCCGCCGCGCAGGCGCGTATGACAATCCTCGTCGACGGTTTCATTGCGACGTCGGCATTGCTGGCAGCCGATGCGTTCGCACCGAAGGTACGCGAGTATTGTGTGTTCGCGCATGCGTCGAACGAGGCGGGGCACCGGCGCATGCTCGATCATTTCGGCGCGTTGCCATTGCTTTCGCTCGATATGCGTCTCGGCGAAGGCACGGGGGCGGTGCT
Source organism: Paraburkholderia agricolaris (assembly GCF_009455635.1). Lineage (NCBI taxonomy): Bacteria > Pseudomonadati > Pseudomonadota > Betaproteobacteria > Burkholderiales > Burkholderiaceae > Paraburkholderia > Paraburkholderia agricolaris. The sequence continues at coordinate 3,735,603 of NZ_QPER01000001.1, read as the reverse complement.
CGCGGTGCCGCTGCTGCGGGCGGCGGTGGCGTTCGTCAACGAAATGGCGAGCTTCGAATCGGCCGGGGTTGCGAATCGCGATGCTTGACACATTGCATAAAGCGCCACCGTACGAAGCGCCTTCGTATAGAAGCGCGCGTCCGGTTCGCTCATGAACCCGCTTGCGGAACTGCGCTATTTCTTCACGGCGCTCGGCTATTTCACGCGCGTGCCGGTGCCGCGCTGGGTTGGCTATGAGCCACATTATCTGAATGCGGCGGCGCGTTATTTTCCGCTGGTCGGTTTGTTGATCGGCGGATTGAGCGCGCTGGTTTATCTCGCGGCCTTGCAGGTCTTTCCCGCAGGCGTGGCGGTGCTGCTGTCGATGGCTGCGTCGCTTCTCGTCACCGGCGCGTTTCATGAGGACGGACTCGCTGATTGCGCCGATGCGTTCGGGGGCGCCTATACGCGCGAGGACGTGTTGCGCATCATGCATGATTCGCGCATCGGTGCTTTCGGCGCCATCGCGCTCGTGATCGCGCTAGCACTGAAATGGCAAACGCTCACCGCACTGCCGCCGGTACGCGCCGCGAGTCTGATGATTGCCGCGCATGCGGCGAGCCGTGTGTTTGCCATCAGCTATCTGGCCACGCTCGACTACGTGCGCGCCGAAGGCAAAGCCAAACCGGTCGCACAACGTTTGAGCGGGTCCGCGTTGCTCTGCGCAGCGGTATTCGGTTTGCCGTTGTTGCTCTGGCCGAACGGGCCCGGTCTGCCGGATTGGCGTTTTGCCGGCGCGGCAATCGTCGTGCTCGCGGGGCTGCGGTTTGTCATGGGGCGTTATTTCGTCAGGCGGATCGGCGGCTATACCGGCGACTGTCTGGGCTTCGCACAACAGATTCTTGAGCTGAGCATCTATCTGCTGGGGCTTGCATGGATATCGTCCTGATCCGTCATCCCGCCGTCGCGCTCGACGCGGGTGTTTGCTACGGCCAAAGCGACATCGCGCTTGCCGAAGATGTGGAAGTTTCGTCAACCGCGCTTGCGTTGAAACTCGCCACGCTGCAAGTGCCGGCGCCACGGGTGTTCATATCGAGTCCGCTGATGCGTTGCTCGGCGCTCGCCGCCGCCATGGCGAACGATTTCGGTTGTGCGCTCAGCCATGATGATCGTCTGCAGGAAATGAACTTCGGCGATTGGGAGCAGCGTCGCTGGGACGCGATCGATCGTGCGTTGCTCGACGACTGGGCGGCCAACTTCGAACATGCGCGTGCGCATGGCGGCGAGAGCGTTGCGCAATTCGTCGCGCGAGTGCGGGCGTGGTTCGACGCGTTCGCGCAGACACGCGAGCTGTCGCCGGCCTACGTGGTCACGCATGCCGGCGTTATGCGGGCGATCGCTTCGCTGGCGCTGGACGTGCCGCTGGAGCGCTGTCTGCGCTGGTCGCTGGAGATGACAGGGATTGTCTGGCTGCGCAGGGACGAGGGTGCGCAACAGTGGTCGTTGGTGCGGTGGAATGCCTGAAAGCGGGCGTTCGCTCTTGCTCCTGAATTGCGACAGCCTCCACTTTAATCGTGACATTTTTAGGGGAAATTTGTCGCGGAAAGCCTAAATTGCGCCACTTTGTGAATTAAAAGTGGCGCGATTATCTCGATTTGTGCCACAATTACAAGAAAAAGTGGCGCGATTATGACTTATCGCGTCACATAGGCTCAAGGGTGGCGCGCATGAACAGCAATGGCATCAAACAGGAACTGGATCTGATCGAGCAACTCATCGCCGCAAGCGCTGAGGGCCAGAGTATTCGTGCGCTTGCCACCGCGCTTGCCGTGCGCCGCCATCCCATGCCGCGTCGCACGCTGCAACGTCGTCTCGACGCATTGCTCGAAGCTGGCCGGATCGTTTCGGAAGGCGCCGGCCGCGCCGTCGCCTATAAGCAGGTTTCCGCCCCCAGCGCGGCAGTGTTCCCGGCTCCGATCGTCAGCGGCACAAGCACTGCCGGCGAGGCTTACATACCCGTGTCGAGTGCGGGTCTCGAGGTGCGCGCAGAAGTGAACAGGCCGCTGCACGAACGCCGGCCGGTTGGTTATAACCGCGCGTTTCTCGAACGCTATCGTCCAAACCAGGACGCGTATTTGTCGCAAGCGCAGCGTGCACGCCTGCACGAATGGGGGCGCACATCGGCGGACGTGCGTCCGGCGGGTACATACGCGCGCGGCATCATGAGCAGGCTTCTGATCGATTTGTCATGGGCTTCGTCGCGGCTGGAGGGCAATACCTATACGCGGCTCGATACCGTACGGTTAATCGAGCAAGGGCACATCGCGGAAGGCAAGGGCGCTCAGGAAACGCAGATGATCCTGAATCATAAGGCCGCGATCGAAATGATCGTCGAGAGCGCGGACGAAGTGGGCTTCAATCGATTCACCGTCCTGAACCTGCATGCGATTCTCTCGGACAACCTGATGTCCGACCCGTTCGCGAGCGGCCGTTTGCGCGCGCGCGAAGTGGAGATCAGCGGCACGGTATTTTTTCCGCTTGCGGTGCCTCAGCAGATCGCGGAGTGTTTCGAGGCAGTGTTAGACAAGGCCGCCCAGATCGAAGACCCCTTCGAGCAGGCTTTCTTCGGCATGGTGCACCTGCCGTATCTGCAGCCGTTCGAAGATGTCAACAAACGGGTCTCGCGTCTGACTGCGAATATCCCGCTCGTCCGGAAGAATCTGTGTCCGCTGTCGTTCATCGACGTTCCCGAAAAGGCCTACGTGGACGGCACGCTCGGCGTGTACGAAGGCAATCGTGTCGAGCTGTTGCGCGATGTTTTTATCTGGGCGTACGAGCGCTCCTGTCAACGTTATCTCGCGATTCGACAATCGATCGGTGAGCCGGACGCGTTCCGGCTCAAGTATCGCAATGCGTTGATCGAGGTAGTGCAGGAGGTGATTCGCGGCGGCCTTGCCGGCACGCGTGGCGAGATCGAAACGCTCGCACAGGGCCGGATGGACGCGGCGGATATCTCTCTGTTCGTCGACGCGATCCAGTCTGATCTCGATCAACTCTATCTCGGCAATGTCGCGCGCTATCGATTGCGGCTTTCCGAATTCGAGCGCTGGCCGTTCAAGCGGACTGACGCGGTCTCGTACTAACCGGGTACATCTCGCGACACGACTTTCTCCGCGACATCACTGCGCGCCGCTCTTCCTCCGCGAGCGCGCCAGTTCGAGGTCTTCGCACATCTGCTTCGCCCCTTGCGCGATACGCGGCGCCGGCCGGTTGATCAGATCGCCGTCGATCGCGAACAGATTGTTGTTTGCCACTGCCTTCAGATTCGGCCATGCACGCCATGTGTCGAGCTGCGGCAAGGGGGCATCCGGCCTGGTCGCGCCGGGCGCAGCAGTGAAGATCGCTTCTGGATTCGCCGCGAGCACCGCTTCAGTCGAAACGGTCGGCACCAGCGGCTCGAGTTTCGCAAACACATTGTTGCCGCCGCATAACGCGATCACGTCGCTGATCATGTGTTCGCCGTTGAGCGTCATCAACGGTTGATCCCAAACCTGGTAGAACACGCTGACACGCGGGCGGCCGGCATATTGCGTGCGCAAGCGCGCGATGTCCTGACGGTATGCCGCTGCGGCTGCATTGGCGGCCGGCGACGTGCCGAGCAATTGCCCGAGCTTGATCAGCGACACGGCAACGTCGTCGAGATGATGCGGCTCGCTGAAGAACAACGGCACATGCATTTCACGCAGGCGATCGAGCTGGCGCTGCGCGTTGCCATGCCGCCATACGACAATCAGATCGGGCTTCAACGCGATGATCCGTTCGAGGTCGAGCGCCTTGTTATCGCCGACGCGCGGCAACTGCTTCGCCTCAGGCGGATAGTCGCTATAGGACACTGCGCCGACCAGTTTTGAACCACCGCCGGCGGCATACAGTAACTCGGTGACATGCGGCGCGAGACTGATGACGCGCTGCGCGGGCGCGGACAGGGTGACCGTTGCGCCGGTGTCGTCGGTAACGGTGATGGCGGCGTGCGCGTGCAGGGCGATCGCGACAAGCGCCGTGGCGATGGAGAAACGCAGGCATGGAATCATCGAACCGCCTCGCGCAAACTTTCTTCGAAACGCATCCATTCGGCTTCGCTTGCGGGCAACCCGAAGCGCACGCTGCCCTTCGCCGTGAAGAGGCGTGACCACACGCCACGTTGCGCTAATGCTTCATGCAGTGCCGCGGCGTGCGCGTCATCGGTCCACGCGAAAAGGGGCGTGCTCCGTGTAGCGAAACCCTGTGCATGCAACAGACTCACCAGACGGGCGCTTTCGGTATCTAGCCGTGTGCGCATCTGTTGCTGCCACGCCGGGTCTTCAAACGCGGCTTTGACAGCGTGCCGAGCTGGACCGCTAACGGTCCACGCCCCGAGCCTGTGGCGCAATGCGTCGAGCAAAGCTGGTGCGCCGAGGACGAAACCCGCGCGCACACCGGCGAGCCCGAAGAATTTTCCCGGCGAACGTAACACGATCAGCCCATCATGATGGGTGCTTGCTGCGAGCGACGCCGAAGGCATCGTATCGGCGAAGGCCTCGTCGATTAGCAACGTGCCGCCGCGCGTGCGGAGTTGTGCATGCCAGTGCAGCAGCTTGCCGGCGCTCAGATGTTCAGCCGTCGGATTGTTTGGATTCACGACCACCACATGGGTGAGCGGCTCGGGCAAGGTGTCCCAGGATACATCCAGCGGCACGATCTGGTGTCCGGCTCGCTCGAAGGCGGGTGCGTATTCGCTGTAAGTGAGCGGCGCAATGCCAACCCGGGCACATGGCAGTAACGAGGGCAGCGCGCGAATCGCCGCCTGGCTTCCTGCCACGGGCAGCACATGCGCGGCATCGGGCGCGCCGTAGTAACGCGCGGCACACGCGGCAAAGCCGTCGCCTTCGTCGGGCAGGCGGCGCCAGGCGTCGGCGGGAACCGGAGGCACCGGATAGCCGTGCGGATTGATACCCGTCGACAGGTCGAGCCATTGCGCGTAAGGAATGCCGTAACGCTGTGCCGCTTCATGCAGATTGCCGCCGTGGACCACGGCATTGAGCGGGGTGCCGGTATCGCTTTTATAAGCAGCCATTCGATCAGGCATGAAAGGGCACACTCAGCAAAGCCAGCACGATCAGCACCGCCAGCCAGAGAATGACCGTGCGTTCAACCAGCATCAACGCGGCGGTGACATGGCTGGCCTTGGCGGGGTGGCCGAAACCCAGCGTGGGTCTGTGTTCAAGTGCGCCGTGATAGACCGCGGGTCCGCCGATCAATACGTTCAGGCTGCCCGCGCCGGACGCCATGACCGGCCCGGCATTCGGACTGTCCCAGCGCGGCGCCTGCTCGCGCCAGCAATGCAACGCGGTGCGTGTGTCGCCGAGCAACGCGTAGCTTGCCGCGGTGAGGCGCGCGGGAATCCAGTTGAGCACGTCGTCGATGCGCGCCGCGGCCCAGCCGAAGCGCAAATAGCGCGACGTGCGGTAGCCCCACATGGCGTCGAGCGTATTGGCGAGACGAAACCCCAAAGCGCCCGGGCCGCCTGCGATTGCGAACCAGAACAGCGCGCCGAAGATTGCGTCGTTGCCGTTCTCAAGTGCCGATTCGACGGCGGCGCGCGCGAGTGCCGCTTCGTCGGCATGAGTTGTGTCGCGCGAGACGATGCGCGCGGTCAGCAACCGCGCCTGTGCCAGATCGCGTTGCGTCAGGGCTTGGGCGATCGGCGCGATGTGATCGTGCAGACTGCGTGCGCCGAGCGCGAACCACAGCAACACCACATGGACCGCGCAGGCCGCAAAAAACGGCAGCACGGAGACCAGCATCCAGGCGATCAACACCGGCGGCATGACCGCCAGCGACCACGCGAGCAAGCCTTTGAGGCGCAGGCGCCGGCCGGTGTTGTAGCGCTTTTCGAGGCGCATCGCCCATTTGCCGAAGCCGACCAGCGGATGCGCGGTGCGCGGCTCGCCGAGCCAACGGTCGACGGCGACGCCCGCCGTTGCCAGCGCAACGAGCAGAGGAAGCGACAGCATCACGCGCTGCCCGCGGTTTTCAAGCTGAGCGGCAAGCCCGCGACCATCATCGTGACGTGGGTGCTCAACGCGGCGATGCGCTGATTGAGCCGCCCGAGTTCGTCGACATAGAGGCGCGTTGCCGCGCCGAGCGGCACCACGCCCAGCCCGATTTCATTGCTGACCACGATGATCTTCCCTTTAGCGTTGATGAGCGCCGCTTCCAGTGCAGCAAAGTGCGCTTGATATTGATCGACCGGCACGCCGTTGCCGTCGGGTGGGCACAGCAGGTTGGCGAGCCACAGCGTCAGGCAGTCGATCAGAATACAGTGGCCGGGCGCATCGATTTGTGACACGGCGCCAGCGAGATCGATGCCCGCTTCGTGCAAAGCCCAATGCGCCGGACGACGCTCGCGATGATGCGTGATGCGCGCGCTGAATTCGGCGTCGTCGACCACGCGCGCGGTGGCGATGTACGTGACGGGCAGGGTGCTGTCGGTCGCCAGTTGTTCGGCGTGCACGCTCTTGCCCGAACGGGCGCCGCCGAGAACGAAGGTGAGGTCGCGGGAAATCATCGCGTGATTGTACCGGCGTGCAGTGCGCGCCGGCACGATGGGATAATGCCGCGTTCGTTGCCTGCATTCACTGCTATTCATCGCTGGACCTGAGCTTCCGTGACCGCCATTTCGACCCGCATGACCCCGCATGACCCCGTACCCGTGCCGCGCGGCACGCTGATGATTCAGGGCACCACCTCCGATGCGGGCAAGAGCACGCTCGTCGCGGGGTTGTGCCGGCTGGCGCGCCGCGCCGGCGTGCGGGTCGCGCCCTTCAAGCCGCAGAACATGGCGCTCAATAGCGCGGTGACGGTCGACGGCGGCGAGATCGGCCGTGCGCAGGCCTTGCAGGCGGTGGCCGCGGGCATTGCCGCGCACACCGATCTGAACCCCGTGCTGCTCAAGCCGACCAGCGACCGTGGCGCGCAAGTGATCATCCACGGCAAGGCGCGCATGAATCTCGATGCGCGCGCCTATCACGACTACAAGCCGGTCGCCTTCGAGGCCGTGCTGGAGTCGTATGCGCGTCTGCAAGCGTCGTACGACACGATCTTTGTCGAAGGAGCGGGGAGTCCCGCCGAGATCAATCTGCGCGATCGCGATATCGCCAATATGGGTTTTGCCGAAGCGGTCGATTGTCCGGTTGTGCTGGTGGCCGATATCGACCGGGGCGGCGTATTCGCGCATTTGACCGGTACGCTCGCGTGTCTGTCGGAAAGCGAGCAGGCGCGTGTGCGTGGCTTCATCATCAACCGCTTTCGCGGCGACATTAGTTTGCTTAAACCCGGGCTCGACTGGCTCGAGGCGAAAACCGGCAAACCGGTGCTCGGCGTGGTGCCCTACCTGCACGGTCTGACGCTCGATGCCGAAGACATGCTGCCACCCGAACTGCGCGCGGCGCAAAACAGCGATACGGGCCGGACGTTGCGGGTGGTTGTGCCGGTGCTGCCGCACATCAGCAACCACACCGATTTCGACGCGCTGCGCGCACATCCGCAGGTTGATTTCCACTATGTGCGAAGCGGCACGCCGCCTCCGCCTGCCGATCTGATCATCTTGCCGGGCTCGAAGAATGTGCCGGGCGATCTGGCTTTTCTGCGTGCGCAAGGCTGGGACGCGGTGCTGCAGCGGCATTTGCGCTACGGCGGCCGCGTCATCGGAATTTGCGGCGGTATGCAGATGCTTGGACGCGAAGTGGCCGATCCGCATGGCGTAGAGGGCGCGCCCGGGACGAGCGCGGGGCTCGGCTGGCTCGATTACTCGACCGTGCTGACGCGCGAGAAAACGCTTAAGAACGTGACAGGACGTCTTGCTTTACCCGGTTCACCCGAGGTCGCCGGCTACGAGATTCACATGGGCGAGACGCAAGGTCCGGCGCTGAATTCTCCCGCGCTGCAATTGGGTGCCGCGCAACACGCTCATCCCGACGGCGCGATTTCGGCAGATGGTCAAATCCTCGCTACCTATGTGCACGGCCTGTTCGACACGCCGGCCGCATGCGCCGCACTGCTCGCGTGGGCGGGCTTGAGCGACGCCGAGAAAATCGACTACCCGGCGTTGCGCGAGGCTTCGCTGGACCGCCTCGCCGACACGCTTGCCGAGCATCTCGATTTGTCGAAGCTTTTTGCGGCGATTGGGTGACGACGCGCATGCGGATGGGATGATTAAATCCCATTGGGAAATAATCAAAGTCTGGGAGGCGGTTTTTCGCCCCATTTGGTTCGAATACAGTCTTGACGTCGACGCCCGCCGCGGGCCGTCTCTCGTAAAGGACTCGTCATGAACTCGAACCGCTCCGCCGATCTGGCCGCTTTGCTCCTTCGTCTGGCCTTGGGCGTCCTGTATCTCGCGCATAGCTTGCAGAAGATTTTTGTCTTTACGTTGCCGGGAACGGCGCAGTTTTTTGTTTCGCTGGGCTTGCCGGGCTGGCTCGGTTATGTGACGGCGTTCGTCGAACTGATCGGCGGTATCGCGCTGCTGCTCGGCGTGCAGGTCCGCTGGGTCGCGCTCGTGCTGTTGCCGTTCATGCTCGGCGCGATGTCGCAGCACTTGCATAACGGCTGGGGATTCGCGTCGCCGCATGGTGGCTGGGAATATCCGGCTTTCTGGGCGGTGACCCTGGTGGTGCAGTCGCTGCTCGGCGACGGTGCGCTCGCGTTGAGCGGTGCGAAGGCGCCGCGCGCCGTGGCCGCCTGAATCTTTTGCACGGTGGCGCTGGTGGGTGGCGTAAGCAAGCTCTGTGGCCTGTCACAAATGGCTTGACGTCCTTCTTGTCCGTGCGACGGCTAAGCAGTACTTCGCACGAAGACCAGGAGCAAACTGTAGTCACCTTTATCCGCCGCGCGCAAGGCGGTTAAATAATCCGACCGGGCGTTATCCGCTTTTACCAGTGTTCCGTCGCCGCCCCACGAAAATGGCTCTTGTTTCATGCTGCGCAAGAGCGCATCAGCCATCATTCGTGAGTGTCGACCGTTGCCGTTTGGAAAGGGATGAATCCATACCAGCTCGCGGTGAAATCGTGCGGCAATCTCATCCGGAGGGAATGAGCCGTTGTCGCCCCACCACCGCGTGTTATCGAAAAGGTTTCTCAGTTTGACGCTGACCTGCGTCCAGTCACATCCGATGTTCTTGTCGGACTTGCGGAACGTGCCTGCCCACGACCAGGTCTGGTCGAACATTTTCTTGTGAAGGTTGCGACAGAACTTTTCACTGAGGACATCGACCTTGCGTTGACGGCGAGCCCATTGCGCGGCTTGCAGGATATTCTCCTGCTCCCAGTCATTCAGGTCGCTCTTGGTGGTCAGGTGTGTCGGTATCAGCCCCGCAAGCTCGTTAGGGTCGAGCGGTGTCTGGCCGTCCTGTTCGTCTGAGGCTATCGCCATAGGTCGGACCAGCGGCCGCGGAGTAGTTCAGCCGCTCTCTGCTCAACCTGTTTGCGAAGTCGGTCAGTTGCCGGACGTTGGTCTTCCAGACTCATAGTGTGCGCAACTCCACTCACTTCCTGCAGGGCGATTGAGTGCGCCCGGTCTTCGACCACTTGAGTCAGCGGCTTTCTGGGCACCAGAGCATAGACCAGCTCGCAGTCCAGCCCGTCAGCCAACTTGCGCAGTTGTCCGAGCGTGATTCGCTCCTCTGCTTCCGCCAACTCCGACTTGTGCAGGGTCGAACCGGTAATGCCTAATCTATCGGCTTGCTGTCGCTCGGTGAGCCCCAAGGACTCTCGGATGGCCTTTAGCCATCCACGCGGCGGGGGGCGACGGTTGGTCAAATCCGAGTACGTTGCGACCGACGCCTGGACCTGCTCAAGCCGGAGCTGCCTCATTCTGGAATCCATTTTGCTGGCCTATAGGCTATCAAAAATACAAAAAATAATATCCTATAGTGAAGCAAATAGCAAATTTTTGCTTCACCAGATCGAAGCTAATAAGCTTATGGCGCGTCGCTATAGTGACTCAGAACAGGCTAATATGCTTCATCATAGGGATGCATAAATGCCGATGTGCTTCACTATGCAGCATCAATTATCATGTATTTGCTTCGTTTTGAGGAAGCAAATAGCTCGGATTTGCTTGCGCCGCAAGCCAGCGATTGTGGGGCGATTTCCCGAACATTGACGCTTTGCGCATGTGGCACTTGGCCGTAGCTCTGTATTTCCGCCAAAATTCTTTGAGTCTCGGCCGGTTCGCCTTGTATTCGAGAAATCTTGCGCCCGCCACCTCCCGGAAATATCTCCGGCAGGAAAAAGACCCGCAATCCCCTTTGGGACTCGGGTCGCAGGTCGCAGCGTTAATTAGCTCAAAAACCGTTACCTGCCTGATACGGGTAGGCCGTAAGACCGCGTGCTTTTTTATCGCACGGACGCCGGGCGCTTCGGGCATTCCCAGCCCTGCGCCGCGCGCTCCGCGTCAGTCAGCATCCGTCAGTACAACACGATCTGCGTGCAGCGAAACAGCGCGATCGCCTTGCCGTTCGGATCGGTGACGGTGGCGTCCCACACCTGTGTGCTGCGGCCTAGATGCACGGCCTTGGCGACCGCGCGGATCGTGCCTTCCGTCGCCGTGCCGAGAAAATTGCTTTTCAGCTCGACGGTCGTGAAATTGCGCGCCGTCTCGGGCAGATGCGCGAGACAGGCATAGCCGCAGGCGGTATCGGCGAGGCCGATCACGGTGGCGGCGTGCAAAAAGCCGTTCGGCGCCAGCAATTCGTCGCGCACGGTCAGTTCCGCAGTCAGACTGCCTTGCTCCAGCGTCTGAACCTGCACACCCAGCAAGCCGGGAAGCTTGCCCTTCTGACGTTCGTGCAGGCGCTCGACGGTGTATTCCGGACGGAGTTTGCTCATGAGATCTGGGGTCCTCGATAGAAAAAACAGTGACGTAGGAAGGTCAATAGCCGTTTGGGGGCTTCGGCCCCGCTGCATTTGTCGATATTATCAACGGCTAGATCGGCAGGTGGACCTGAAATCGGCATCGATCAGAACACACCGGCCCCCAAGTCAGAGCAAACTGCGGCAAACCGGCTGGCGGCGCCCAGCCATCTTTCCGGGAGAATTCATGACGGTGATCGTGGTGGCGAATCCGAAGGGCGGTGTGGGCAAAAGCACGCTGTCCACCAATCTGGCGGGCTATTTCGCGGCGCAAGGGGAATGGGTCGCGCTGGCGGACCTGGATAAACAGCAGTCCGCGCACGCGTGGTTGTCGCTGCGGCCTCCCGCACTGCCGCCCATCGAGACCTGGGAGGTCGACCCTGAAAACCCCGCCAAACCGCCCAGAGGTCTCGAACATGCGGTTATCGACACGCCGGCCGGGTTGCACGGCAATCGCCTGAGTATCGCGCTGGATCTGGCCGACAAGGTGATCGTGCCGCTGCAGCCGTCAATGTTCGATATTCTCGCCACGCAAGACTTTCTCGAGCGGCTGGCAAAGGAGAAGGCGGTCAGGAAAGGTGCGATCGAGATCGGCGTGGTGGGGATGCGCGTCGACTCGCGCACGCGCTCAGCGGAGCAGTTGCATCGCTTTGTCGAGGGATTGAAGCTGCCGGTGCTGGGCTATCTGCGTGACACGCAGAATTACGTGCAGCTGGCGGCTCACGGCCTGACCTTGTGGGATGTCGCGAAAAGCCGTGTGGACAAGGATCTGGAGCAGTGGCAGCCGATCATCCAATGGACCAACGGCGCCAATAAACAGGCTTGATATGAATCGGCAGGCGGCGGCGTGGCCGCCCGCCAGATGAAACCGCGCGGCGCAAGGCCGGCTCGGGTTCAGTTCAGGTTCGGCTCAGGTCCAGTTCTGGGTCGGCACGTGATCGCGGCTGCCTTTGATCTTGTTGTTGTCGTCGACGAACACCAGATCCGGTTTCCAGCCTGCCTTCAGTTCCGCTTCGTCGACCACCGCGAACGCGGCGATGATCACCAGATCGCCCAGTTGCGCGCGCCGCGCGGCCGAACCGTTCAGCGAAATCATGCCGCTGCCCCGTTCGCCCTTGATCGCGTACGTCGAGAACCGCTCGCCGTTGTTGATGTTCCAGATGTCGATCCGCTCGTTTTCGACGATGTTTGCGGCTTCCAGCAAGTCTTCGTCGATCGCGCACGAACCTTCGTAGTGCAGTTCGCAGTGCGTGACCGCGACGCGATGGATTTTCGACTTCAGCATGTTGCGTTGCATGACCAATCCCTTGTGGCTTCTTATGCGCGTTTGCGCAGACTAAGATGGCTTCAGATTTCGAGGTTGTCGATGAGACGGGTGGTGCCGAGCTTGGCGGCAGCCAGCACGACCAACTCCGCATTCGTGTCTTGCGGGCCCGGCGGCAGCAGATTCGAGCGCTTGCGCACCGCGATGTAATCCGGCTGCCAGCCGCGCGCAGCCAGTGCGGCCATCGCCGCCTGTTCGAGTTTTGCGAAGTCGCGATTGCCAGCGAGCACCGCATCGCGCACGCGATTGAGCTCGGCGGCTAGCATCGGCGCCTCGGCACGTTCGGCGGTTTGCAAAAAGCGGTTACGCGAACTGAGCGCAAGGCCGTCGGTGTCGCGCACGGTTTCCGCGGCGATGATGTCGGTCGGCAGCGCGAACTGGTGGCACATGCTGCGCACGATCATCAGCTGCTGGTAATCCTTCTTGCCGAACACCGCGACGCGCGGCTGCACGCACGACATCAGCTTCATGACCACCGTGCACACGCCCTGAAAGAAACCGGGCCGGAATTCGCCTTCGAGAATGTCGCCCAGATCGTGTGGTGGATGCACGCGGTACTCCTGCGGCTCCGGGTACAGATCCCGCTCGGTCGGCGCGAACAGCACGTAGACGCCTTCTTTCTGCAGCTTGTCGATGTCGGCTTCGAGCGTGCGCGGGTATTTGTCGAAATCTTCGTTCGGACCGAATTGCAGGCGGTTGACGAAAATGCTCGCCACCACCGGATCGCCGTGCTGGCGCGCGAGGCGCATCAGCGATAGATGGCCTTCGTGCAGATTGCCCATGGTCGGCACAAAGGCGGTGCGATTCTGGCCGCGCAACTGGTCGCGCAATTCATGGATCGAGCTGATGACTTTCATGATCGGACTGGGATTTCCTCGCGCGGCGCAAGACTCGGTCGGGGCAAAAACTCAGGTTTTGCGTGACCCGCAGCCTCACTGGTAATGACAGGTTCGGAGCGCCGGATTGTAGTGGATTTGTTCCGGAGACGCACCGAAACGAGGCGTTTGCGGCAGCAATGGCGCACGTAAACCCCCGCGCAAACCCCATTGCGCGGCTTCAGGCCGGCAGATAGGCGAGGCGCACATAGATCGGTGCAAACGGCTCGGCCTGAGTAATCTCGATGAGCGACTCGCGGCACAATTCGAGCATGGCGATGAAATTCACCACGACCACCGGCACGCCTTTACTCGTGTCGAACAGATCGGAGAACTCCATGAAGCGCGCGTTCTGCAGGCGCCGCAGGATCGTGCTCATATGCTCGCGCACCGACAATTCCTCGCGCGAAATCTTGTGATGCTGAACGAGCTTGGCGCGCTTGATCACGTCGGCCCACGCGGCGCGCAGGTCTTCGCTATCCACGTCCGGAAAGCGCGGCGTGATGCTTTGTTCGATGTACACCTCGGCGCGCAGGAAATCGCGGCCAAGCTGCGGCAGATGGTCGATGCGCTGGGCGGCGAGTTTCATCTGCTCGTATTCAAGCAGGCGGCGCACCAGTTCCGCACGCGGATCCTCTGCTTCGTCGCCGCTATCGGCCTTTTTCACCGGCAACAGCATGCGTGACTTGATCTCGATCAGCATCGCGGCCATCAGCAGATACTCGGAGGCGAGTTCGAGATTGGTCTGGCGCAACTGATCGACGTAGCCGAGGTATTGGACCGTGACGTCCGCCATCGGGATATCGAGCACGTTGAAGTTCTGCTTGCGGATCAGGTACAGCAACAGATCCAGCGGGCCTTCGAACGTTTCGAGGAACACCTCGAGCGCATCCGGCGGAATGTACAGATCCGTCGGCAGCTTGAAGAGCGGCTCGCCGTACAGGCGTGCAAAAGCGATGCCGTCAACTGTGTCCGGCGTCGAATCGGTGGCGGGCGCGGCAAGCGCGGCGTCGGGCGCCGAATCGACGCCCTTTGCCTCGTCGGCGTGACTCACGCGCTTAGAAGTTTTGATAGTACGAGTAAGGCGTCTGCTCTACGCGCGAGGCTTTCTGCTCGGCGCGTTCATCGAGGTCGATCGGCTGTTTGTCCCACAGCAGCGACCGGCCACGGCGCTGCTCAGCTTCCAGATTCGGTTTTTGTTGCTTGAGCTGGTTCAGGAACTGGGTGATGTCCGATTGATACATGGCTAGACGTCCGTGATTGGGGGAATGGCGGCTGCCAGGCGGGAACAGGCGGAAACCCGCACGGCATCGCTGCTATTCCACAATTTTACCGCATGCGCCGCGCGCGGTCGAAAAACGGTGGCGAAGGCGGCGGCCGGCCTGCAAAATCGCCCGGAACCCATGCTGCTGCGACGCGTCAAAGGCGGGCGCATGGCGGGCAGGGCGGCGCGGAAATCCGGCCTGCGCGTGTGGGTGCGCATCGGCAACCGATGTCGCCTGGAGCACGGTGTGTCGGCGCGAAAGGCGCGCCGCACCACATGCTGCAAACAGCCTTTTAGAGATGGCGCGGCTGCGCCGATGTGGTCAAATAGCGAGCTTCGGCCGCCGCGGCGCGCCCAAGCGACAGAATTCATCAACCACGGCCGGAGGTCCCGTTTGACGGGGTGTGCGATCGAAGAGCCGCGTCTGCGGCGCGGCAAAACCGGCGGCGAACCCGGGCATCCGATGCCCAATCGGCGCGGGCTGCGCGCGTGGCTGGCGTTCGGCATCGTCATCCTCATGCTGGTCGCGCTCGACGCGCATGCGGCGCGGCGCCCGGCCGCCAGCTACAAGGTCGATATCGAAGCCACGCCGCGCTCGTTGCGCAAGCTGCTCGAAGCGCACCTGGACGTGGCGCGCTTCGCCAAGCGTCCCGACATCAGCGACGACCAGTTCGAATTTCTGATTACCGCCACGCCCCAGCAGGTGCGCGATCTGGCCGCCACGCAGGGTTATTTCACGCCGGTCGTCCGGACCGACGTGCGAACCGTCGACGACCAGAAGCGCGTGACCGTGAGCGTCGATCCCGGCCCGCAAACCCTCATTACGTCGATTGCGCTGTCGTTTCGCGGGCCGGTGCTGACCGAAGACCCGGCGCAGGAAAACGCCACGCGCTTCGCGTTTTCACTACACGAAGGCGATCCGTTTTCGCAAAGCGACTGGGACGACGCAAAAAACGCCTCGCTCAAGGCCTTGCAGGCGCGCCGCTACCTGGGTGCGAAGATTTACCACTCCGAAGCGCGGATCGACCCGCGCACGCACGAAGCGAAATTGTCGGTGACGTTCGACAGCGGCCCGACCTTCACAATGGGCAAGCTCGACGTATCCGGCACGCGGCGCTATCCGGAACAGATCGTCGACAATGTGAACCCGATTTCGGCCGGCGATATCTACGACGTGCAGCGTGTCGCCGAATTGCAGCGGCAGTTGCAAAACACGCCGTACTACGCGAGCGTTGCGATCGACGTGGATAGCGATCCGGCCAAGCCGGTCGATACGCCTGTGCACGTGAAAGTCTCGGAATATCCGTACAACAGTATCCGTGGCGGGGTCGGTTATTCGACCGATAACGGCCCGCTGATTCAGGGTTCGTATTCCTATCTCGACACGTTCGGCAAAGCGTGGCCGTTCACGGTCGACGGCCGCATCGACCAGATCCAGCAGTACGGGCAAATTCAGCTCGCGATGCCGCCAGGGCCGCGCGCCTGGACCAATGGCGTGCTGGCTTCCTACACCACGACCGACGTGTCCGATACCCGCATCTACAGTATCCGCGGCGGCGTGCAGCGCGCCCGTACGTCGCAATTCATCGACTACAACTACGCGATCCTCTATTACCAGGATCGGCTCGATCAGAACGCGATTGCACCGACGACCAGCCGCGCGCTGGTGCCGTCATGGTCGTGGACCCGCCGCAATACGGACGATCCGTTGTTCCCGCGTTCGGGCAACCTGATTCACGTCGAAGCGGGTTTTGCGGTCAAAGGCGTGCTGACCGACCAGACCTTCGCGCGCGGCTACGCCCGCGGCCAGCAATACCTGCCGATCGGCCGGGACGACCTCGTGCTGTTTCGGGCCGAACTCGGCGGCGTGTTCACGAGCGGCAGTTCGAGCGGGATTCCGGCTTCGCTGCTGTTCCGCGCGGGCGGCTCGAATTCGATCCGTGGCTACAGCTATCAGAGCATCGGTAACAGCGTCGACGGTTCCGTGCTGCCCACCAAGTATCTCGTGACGGCGTCGACCGAGTATCAGCACTGGTTCACTCACGACTGGGGTGCGGCCGTCTTTTTCGACATCGGCACCGCCACCGATACGTGGGGCGAGAAAGTCTTTTATCCCGGTGTCGGGGTCGGCGCGCGCTGGCGCAGCCCGGTTGGTCCGGTCAATGTCGACGTCGCCTATGGGATCCGCAACCGGAGTGTGCGGCCGTACCTGACTCTCGGCATCGCCTTCTGATGGAAACCTGCTTCTACATGATCCACGCATGACCACGGACGCCACCGCCCAACCATCTGCGCAGCCGCCGGGCGCTCATCCGCCCGGATCGCAGCCTTCGCCCGACGCGCCGCCGCCTGAGCGGCGTCGCGGCCGGTGGCTGCTGAAAACGCTGGCGTGGACGGTTGCCGTGCTGGTGCTGCTGGTCGCGGTGGCAATCGGCCTGCTGTATGGCGCGCTGACAACCGAGCGCGGCACGGCTTACGCGTGGCAGGCGGCCGTCAAACTGCTGGGCGGCAAGCTGACCGGCACGCTCGAGAGCGGCACCATTGCCAGCGGCGTCCAACTCCGGCAAGTGCGCTGGCGCAGTCTCGACGGCAGCGGCACCGATATCCAGATCGACCGCGTGGCCGGGCGCTGGGGCCTCACGCACCAACCTTGGCGCTTCACAATCGACTATCTGCACGTCGGGACGATCGACGCCCGTGTCGGCTCGTCGTCGTCGAGCAGCGGACCGCTGGAATTGCCGAAAGACCTGAGCTTGCCGATGCAACTCGAAGTGCGCGACGTGCAGGTCGACAAACTGCTGTTGCGCGAGGGCGGGTCGACGACCGAGTTCTCCCGTTTCATGTTCCATGGCCGCAGCGATGGCCGTCACCACGAGGCGGCCATCGAGCGGCTCGACACGCCGTTCGGCGCGGTGACGGCGGCGGCGAAGCTCGACGGGGCACGGCCGTTTCCGCTGACCGGCGATGTCGGCTATTCAGGCAAGGTCAACAACGAAGCGGTTCAGGTGGGCGGCCATTTGAGCGGCTCGCTGGAAAATCTCATCGCCGAACTCGATGCCAGCGGCATGAAGCTCGCTGGCCATGCCCGCGTCGAGGCGACGCCGTTCAGCGACGTGCCGTTGCAACGCGCCACGCTGACTTTCGATCACGTCAATCCGCAGGCGTTTGCGCCGGGCGCGCCGCTGGCGGATCTGGCGGTGCGCGCTGAACTGCAGCCGGTGGGTCAGGGCGCAGCAGGTGCGGCGACGTTGGCTGCGGCCAGCGGGGTAAGCGGCGCCAGCGCGGCAAGTACGGTCAACGCGGTAAGTGCTGCAAGTGCCACAACTGCGGCAACTGCGGCGAAACCCGCCGGCGCTTCCGGCGCCGCGGGTTTCGCTGTCGCGGGCCATGTCTCGATCTTCAACGCCAAGCCGGGTGCGATCGACCAGAACCTGTTGCCTTTGATCGATGCACAGGCTGACGTGCACCTCGACGCTCAGGCACAGCGCATCTCGAACCTGAACGTGCGGCTGGTAAAGAGCGCCACGCTCACTGGCGGCGGCACGCTGACCGGCAAGCGCGGCCAGTTCGATCTGCAAGTCGCCGGGCTCGACCTGAACGCGCTCGAAGCGACCGTGCGGCCCACCCAGCTTTCCGGCCCGATCGGTTTCCGTCTGAACGACGACATACAGAGCCTGACCATCGATCTCGCTGATCCGAAAGCCGGTTTGCGCGCACAAGGCAAGGTGACCTTCGACCCCGCGCGCATCAGCTTCAACGACGTGCGCGTCACTTCGGGCAAAGGCCGCATCGATCTGTCCGGCGCACTCAAGCACGACGCGAATTCGACCTACAACCTGAAAGCGCAGTTGACCGATTTCGATCCGTTGACGCTGACTTCGCAGATGCCTTCGCGCACGCCGGTGACGGGCCCGGCATCCGCAGCGGCCAACGCCAAAACCAGGGTGCCCGCGCAAGGTGCGGCGCAAGCGGGCAGCACAGCCGGGGCGAAAAGCGCGGCCCCCGCCGACAAAGCCGCCGCCGCGGTCAAGAACACCGCGAAGGCCGCAGTGCGGACCGAGGTGATGCAACGGAGCAAAGCGTCGCCGCCGCCCAGGCGCGCCGCGCCGCCGGCCCGCAAGATCGAGGCGCGCGTGAACGGCACGCTCACCGCGGCCGGTGTGCTCGGCCCGGTATTCACCACCAAGGCCGAATTCAAACTCGGCCCGAGCGTCTACGATGGTTTGCCGTTGACGGGCGGCGGTGTGGTCCAGCTAGCCGGCTCGCGGATTCTGCCGAGTCGCGCGAATCTCTCGGTGGCGGGCAATCAGGTGGACTTGCAAGGCAGCTTCGGTGCCAGCGGCGACCGGCTGCGTTTCCGTATCGACGCGCCGGAACTCGAGCGCCTCGGTTTCGGCCTTGCCGGCCTGATTGCCGCGGATGGCGACGTTACCGGCTCGTTCGCGCATCCGAATGTCGTGCTGAACTACAAGGCAGACAGCGTGGTGTTCAGCAGTAACCGCATCGGCCATGCGGAAGGTCATGCCGAACTGCGCGACGGCGCGAACGGCGCGCTGGTTTTCACGACCGACGCGCGCAACCTCAGCGCCGGCGGCGTCGATCTGACCACGCTGACGGCACGGCTGTCCGGCACGCGTGCCAACCATACGCTGGAGGCGGCGGCCACCGGCAAGCTGCAAGACCGTCCACTTGACCTGACGCTCGCGGCCAACGGCAAACTGACCGAAGCACGCGAAGGCACGCGCTGGGATGGCACCGTGACCCGTCTGCAGAATCGCGGCACACCGGCGTTGAACCTCGAGTCGCCGCTCGCCGTCAGCGCCGGGCCCAGCCGCCTGACGCTTGGCGCGACACGTCTCACGATCGAAGGCGCGGTGCTGAGCCTCAAGTCGTTCGCGTTCGACCACGGCAAGATCCAGTCCACGGGCAGCTTGACCGACATTTCGCTGGCACGCCTGCAGGATCTGCGGCGCGAGATCACCGGCGCGCCACCGGCGGTCAAAACCGATCTGGTGTTCGACGGCGACTGGGACTTCGCGCTCGGCAGCACTGCGAGCGGTCACGTCCAGTTGAAGCGCCGCGGCGGCGACGTCACGGTCGAAATCGGCCGAGGTTTGGCCTCGCTGGGTATCACGGATATGGTCGCCCGGGCCGAGTTCAGTGGCGGCAACCGGCTGAATGCCACGGTCCATGCGCAGGCGAGCCGGATCGGCGTGATCGACGCCGACGCCCACACCACGCTTGTGATGCGCGACGGCTTTTTGAGTGTCAACGAAGAGGGCGCGCTAACCGGCAATGTGAACGCGAACGTGCCGTCGCTGAAAACGACCGGCGGCCTGTTCGGCCCGAGCTATCTGCTCGACGGCCATCTCGCGCTGAAACTCGCGCTCGGCGGCACGGTCGCCAAGCCGAACCTGACGGGGTCGCTGCTCGGCGACGGTTTGTCGGCGACGATGGTCGACCAGGGCGTGCAGTTGAAGGATGGGGTGGTGCGCATCGCGCTCTCGCAAAATCTGGTGGACTTCCAGCAGGTCGAGTTTCATGGCGCGAGCGGCACCTTGCGCGCCACCGGCCGCGTGCGTCTGGATGGCGCCGAGCCGGATCTGTCCGCGAGCATCGTGGCGGATAAGCTGGAGTTGTTCGCGGCGCCGGACCGCAATCTGTCTTTGTCGGGCAGCGCGAGCGTCGCGAATGCCGGCGCGCAGGGCGGCATGGCGATCAACGGCAAATTCGTGGTCGATCACGCGCTGTTCGATATGCCGGAGCAGTCCGCGCCGAAGCTGGGCGACGACGTCGTGATCGTCCGCCCCGACGGCACGGTGGCCGGCGAGAAACCGCCGCCGGTTGAGGGGACCAACAAGCCGATCGGGCCGTTCGCGCCACGCGCCAATATCGACATCAGCCTGGGCAACAGCTTCCGGTTCCGCGGCATGGGCGCAGACCTCGGCCTGACCGGCACGATCACCGCGATGAGCGCGCCGAACCTGCCGTTGCGCGCGGTCGGCAATGTCCGCGTGACACAGGGGTCGACCTATACCGCGTTCGGCCGCAAGCTCAACATCGAGAATGGTTTCTTCACGTTCAACGGGCCAGTCGCCAATCCGGGCATCAACATCCTGGCCATGCGCCGCAATCAGCAGATTGAAGCGGGCGTGCAGGTCACCGGCACGGTTCAGTTCCCGGTCGCGAAGCTGGTGTCGGAGCCGACCGTACCGGATAACGAAAAGCTCTCATGGCTGCTGTTTGGACATGGCACCGATCAGGGTAATAACCTCGGTCAGCAAAGCACTATGACGACGGCGCTCGCGTTGCTAGGCAGCGCGAGCGGCAAGCGGATCGCGCAGACTTTCGGACTCGACGAATTTTCGATCGGGCGAAGTGAGGTCGGGCTGACCGATCCTCAAGTGGTGATGGTGTCGAAGGCCATCAACGAGTGGCTCGTGGTCGGCTACGAGCAGGGCCTGCAGTCGGCGAGCAATGCGATTAAGGCGACGGTGAACCTTACGCGCTATTGGTCGGTTGCGGCCTATGGCGGCACGTTCGACGGCGTCGAACTGCTTTACACACGGCGCTTCGATCGGATCCGCTGGTAATGGAGTAATGGGGTGACGGCGCTGGCTGCGGTCTGCGCAACGTCGCGGCACAACAAAAACGGCACGCCTTTCAGAGCGTGCCGTTTTTGTTGATGCCTTGTGCGTTCGAGACGCCGCGCTTTACTTCACGCGCATGCCCGGCTTCGCGCCGCTGTCCGGTTCGAGCACATAGAGGCCCGGTTCGGCTTTCTCGTCAGTAGCCGAGGCCGCCAGCACCATCCCTTCGGACAGGCCGAACTTCATCTTGCGCGGGGCGAGATTCGCGACCATGACCGTCAGCTTGCCGATCAACTGCTCGGGCTGATAAGCCGACTTGATGCCCGAGAACACATTGCGCGTCTTTTCTTCGCCGATGTCGAGCGTCAACTGCAACAGTTTGTCCGAGCCTTCCACCGCCTTGCAGTCGACGATCTTCGCGATGCGCAGATCGATCTTGGCGAAGTCGTCGATCGAGATAATGCCGGGCGTTTCGTCCTTCTCGGCGGCGGCTGCTTTCGCGGCCTTCGACTTGGTCTTCGCGTCCGCTGGTGCTGCCGCAGCGTCCGGCGTGGCTTGCAGCGACTCGCGATTGGCGGCGATGAGCGCCTCGATCTGCTTCGGATCGACGCGTGTCATCAGGTGTTTGTACGCATTGATCGGGCGCGTGGAAGAGAGCGGCACGTTCGCGTCGGCCCACACCAGCGGCTCGATGCCGAGGAAGGCTTCGACTGCCTCCGCCAGCTTCGGCAACACCGGTTTGAGCGCCAGCGACAGCAGACGGAATGCCTCGATGCTCACGCTGCAGGTTTCGTGCAGCGCGACGGCATTGGCCGGGTCTTTCGCCTGATCCCACGGCTTGGCGGTGTCGACGTACGCGTTGACCGCGTCGGCCAGTTCCATGGTCTGGCGCAGCGCCCGGTTGTACTCGCGCGCTTCGTAGTTCGCGGCGATTTGCGGCACGGCGGCGCGCAGCGTGGCGAGCAGCGGATGGTGCATCGCGCTGTCCTGCACACGACCCTCGAAACGCTTGATCAGGAAACCGGCGGCGCGGCTCGCGATGTTCACATACTTGCCGACCAGATCGCTATTCACCCGTGCCTGGAAGTCGTCGAGGTTCAGGTCGAGGTCTTCCATCGTGCTGTTCAGCTTGGCGGCAAAGTAGTAGCGCAGCCATTCCGGATTCAGGCCCGTGTCGATCACGCTTTGCGCGGTGATGAACGTGCCGCGCGACTTCGACATCTTCGCGCCGTCCACCGTCAGGAAGCCGTGCGCGAACACGTTGGTCGGCGTGCGGTGGCCCGAGAATTCGAGCATGGCCGGCCAGAACAGCGTGTGGAAATACAGAATGTCTTTGCCGATGAAGTGGTACTGCTCGGCGGTCGAGCCTTTGCGGATCCACGCGTCGAAGTCGAGGCCGCGCTTGTCAGCGAGGTTCTTGAAGCTCGCGTAATAGCCGACCGGCGCGTCCAGCCACACGTAGAAATATTTGCCCGGCGCGCCGGGAATTTCGAAGCCGAAATACGGAGCGTCGCGCGAAATATCCCAATCGGCGAGCTTGGCTTCGCCGGCGTCGCCGAGCCATTCGCGCATCTTGTTGGTGGCTTCCGGCTGCGCCAGACCACTGACCCACGCGCGCAGGAAATTCTCACAGCGCGGATCGGACAGACGGAAGAAGTAATGCGTCGAGGTTTTACGAATCGGCGTGGCACCGGAGACGACCGAATACGGATTGATCAGTTCGGTCGGCAGATAGGTCGAACCGCATACTTCGCAGCTGTCGCCGTATTGATCCTTTGCGCCGCACTTCGGGCATTCGCCCTTGATGAAGCGATCCGGCAGGAACATTTCCTTGACGGGGTCGTATGCCTGTTCGATATCGCGGGCGTCGATCAGGCCGGCTTCCTTGAGCGCCAGATAGACCGATTCGCTCAGCACGCGGTTCTCTTCGGAATCGGTCGAGTAGTAATTGTCGAACGAAATCCCGAAGCTGTCGAAATCGCGCTTGTGTTCCTGCCAGACGCGGTCGATCAACTGCTTGGGCGTCAGACCTTCCTTTTCCGCGCGCAGCATGACCGGCGTGCCGTGTGTGTCGTCGGCGCCCACGTAGTAGACCTCGTGCCCGTGCATTCGCAACGTCCGGACCCAGATGTCCGTCTGGATATATTCGACCAGATGGCCAATATGGATTTGCCCGTTCGCATACGGAAGGGCCGACGTGACGAGAATCTGGCGACGGCCGGACGGCGCGCCTGCGGAGAGATCGGTGGCGGGTGCTGACATAAGGATGGTGGGAGCCTGCGGTGGGACGAAACGTTGATTCTAGCAGGGCGGGCGTGAGGCGCGGGCTGGGCCGGCTCGCCCGCGCCTCGGTCGGTGCGGGGAAGAGGGGTGTGTCCCTCAAGGGGCTTCCTGCGAAAACCGTGCGCCCAAAAAAAACCGGGGCTATTAACCCCGGAGCAACAACGACAAGAGGAGAATGGTGACGTGGCGGCTTCGCCAACCACGTACCGTAAAGACAGACCGCGAATTTTCGGCAGAGTTCGAAATTTTTTCGCTCTCTCGCGAGATTTTTTGCGTCCGCCCGCATTTGCCCACATGCGGCTTTTACGGCTTGCCGGACACCGCCGGCAACACGTGGTAGCGGGATGGCAAGCGCGGCCTGCCGCCCCGTTGCTTCTTCCTCTTTCAGGCTGTGCGCTTATTGCGTGGCGTGTTGAGCCGTGGCGCGCAGATAGATTTCCACGCGACGGTTGGCGGCCCTGCCGGCTTCGGTGTTGTTGTCAGCGATCGGCTGGTTCTGGCCCATGCCTTGTGCCGACAGGCGTTGCGGCGCGACGCCGCGTTGCCCCAGGTAGCCCGTCACGCTTTCCGCGCGGTTGACCGACAGCGTCTGGTTGTAAGCCGGCTGACCCGTGCTATCCGTGTAGCCGATCACCTGGGCGATCAGTTCCGGATTCTGCTGCATGGTCTGCGTCAGTTGATCCAGCACCGGCGCGAACGACGGCTTGATCGCGTAGCTGTTGGTATCGAACGTGACCGAGCTCGGGATGTTCAGCTTGAGCGAGCCGTCCGGCTGCTCGGTGATCTGCGTGCCGGTGCCCTTGGTGGCGCCCGACAGCTTGTTGTGAATGGCTTGCCAGTTGTAGCCGGTGATGCCGCCCACCGCAGCGCCGACGCCCGCGCCGATCGCCGCACCCTTGCCGCCGCCGAAGATCGCGCCGAGCGCCGCACCGGTGCCGGCGCCCACGCCCGTGCCGACGGCAGTGTTAGTGCCTTGTTGGGTCGCGCAGCCTGCCAGCAGCGAACCGGCAACCGCGAAAACGGCAAGGCGAGTCATGAGTTTTGCGTTCATTTTTTGATTCCTCTTGAGTGAAGCAGGTGGAAGCGATAAATCTATCCGCCGGATGCAACGGCCGTAAAGCGCACAAGTCGAAAATACGAGAATCCTGCGTCTTCCCTGGTCCCGGTCCGACAGTGGAGAAGGGTCTTCCGGCAAGGCTTGGCGCCAGCCACTACAATGATGACTGAAGTACGCAGCGATGCGACCCCATGGCGTTCCGCCTGCCCGAAGCGTGCACGCCGCGCCTGGTTTTAGCAATGCTGCCTAACAATTTTTTTCAAATTCTGGCGAGTGGCCGAAACTTGGATTCCGCCACCCCGCAAGTGTTCCCCATGGAGTGTCAATGAGTATCGATCGGGCTTTGGTCGACGCCGCCCTTGCGGCCGTCACTGACCCCAACACAGGCAAGCCCTATTCGGCTGCCAGGAACATCCGGAACGTCACCGTAGAGGGCGGCACGGTTAGCCTCGACGTGGTGCTTGGCTATCCGGCCAAACGGCAGTTTGAAGCGGTTCGCGCGCAATTCGTCGACGCGCTGAAGGCCGTTCCTGGGGTGGCGAACGCACGCGTCGAAGTGTCTCAGGACATCGCTGCGCATACGGTACAGCGCGGCGTCAAACTGTTGCCGAACATCAAGAACATCGTCGCGGTGGCGTCGGGCAAGGGCGGGGTCGGCAAGAGCACGACCGCGGTGAACCTCGCGCTGGCGCTCGCGAGCGAAGGCGCTTCGGTCGGCATCCTCGATGCGGATATTTACGGCCCCTCGCTGCCCATGATGCTTGGCATTACCGGCCGCCCTGAATCGCCCGACGAAAAGTCGATGAACCCGATGACCGGCTACGGTTTGCAGGCCAACTCGATCGGCTTTCTGATCGAGCAGGACAACCCGATGGTGTGGCGCGGCCCGATGGCCACCTCGGCGCTCGAACAGCTGTTGCGCCAGACCAACTGGCAAGATCTCGACTACCTGATCGTCGACATGCCGCCGGGTACCGGCGACATTCAGCTGACCTTGTCGCAGCGCGTGCCGGTGACGGGCGCGGTGATCGTTACAACGCCGCAGGACATCGCCCTGCTCGACGCGAAGAAGGGCCTCAAGATGTTCGAGAAGGTCGGCATTCCGATCCTGGGGATCGTCGAGAACATGGGTATGCATATCTGCTCGAATTGCGGCCACGAAGAGCATATTTTTGGCGCGGGCGGCGGTGAGCGGATGGGCAAGGAATACGGTGTGGATGTGCTCGGCAGCCTGCCGCTCGATATCGGCATCCGCGAGCAGGCCGACTCGGGCAAACCCACTGTGGTGGCGGATCCGGAAGGCCGTATTGCCGGGATTTACCGGTCGATCGCGCGCAAGGTTGCGATCCATATTGCCGAGCGGGCTCGCGACATGACCTCGAAGTTTCCCAGCATCGTTGTCCAGAACACCTGAGTAGCCATTCGGACAAGGGGTCAAAGCGGGGCCAAGGCGTCAATTTGCGCCTGGTCTCGCGGTATCATGTCGACTTCACAAGTTCGGCTCGGCGGCCGCAGGGGCGGCCGCCAGGCCGGCAAGAGGATCGCATGGGAAAACGAATCGACGGGCAGGCGGTGGTTGCATTCATCGTCCTGGCTGCCAGCAGCGCGCTGTTATGCGGCTGCAGCACGTTCCTGAGACCACAGGAAAAGCGCGCCGACGCGCAGTTGCTGCCCACCGTGGGCAATCAGGCGCGCGGCCTCGTAACGTTCATCGAGCGCTCGGACGGCGTGCAGGTCACCTACAACCTTGCGGGCTTGCCGCCCAATAGCGACCACGCCTTGCAAGTGCATGAGCGCGGCGACTGCAATGCCGCCGACGGCTCCAGCGCCGGCCCGGTGTTCTCGCCGGCAGCCGAGCGTCTGAAGGCAGGCGCCCGGGTCGAAGGCGATCTCGGCAATATCCACGCGGACGCGAACGGCGTGGCCACCGGCTTTATCGTGGCGCCGGACGTGTCGCTCGACGGTATCCGCTCCGTGCTGCAACGGGCCGTCCTGTTGCATCACGACGCGACTGACCCCTATGCGTATCCGCAGCATGGTGCAGGCCCCGCGCTTGCATGCGGATTGATTCGCCAGTGAAGGCAGCGCCTGCGGTGCTCGGACCGCGCCCGTAGCAGCAATCTCGCGATCGCGTAAAATAAGCGCCTTTCGTTGGGGGCGCCTAGTCCGGGGCGCGTAGCCGGGAGGCACCTGGCCCGGAGCGCGCAGCTGGGGGCGTCCAGACCCACGGCGTAGTCGATGGCGCCGGCCCGGAACTTACACCGGGTGCTATCCGTCACACCCCCGTCACACATCTGTCACTCAAGTCGAGCAGCGTTCACCTATGACTATCAAATCCGACAAGTGGATCCGGCGCATGGCCGAGTCGCACAATATGATCGAGCCGTTTGCGCCAGATCAGGTCCGCGTTTCCGAAGACGGTCGGAAGATTGTCAGTTACGGCACGTCGAGCTACGGCTACGACATCCGCTGCGCCGACGAATTCAAGATCTTCACCAATATCAACTCGACCATCGTCGACCCGAAGAATTTTGACGAGAAATCGTTTGTCGACTTCAAGGGCGACGTCTGCATCATCCCGCCGAATTCGTTCGCGCTGGCCCGCACCGTTGAGTATTTCCGTATTCCGCGCAGCGTCCTGACCGTGTGTCTGGGCAAATCCACGTATGCGCGTTGCGGGATCATCGTCAACGTGACGCCGTTCGAGCCGGAATGGGAAGGCCACGTTACGCTCGAATTCTCGAATACGACACCTTTGCCTGCGAAAATCTACGCGAACGAAGGTGTCGCTCAAGTGCTGTTTTTCGAAAGCGACGAAATTTGTGAGACGTCGTACGCGGATCGCGGCGGCAAATATCAAGGTCAGCATGGCGTCACGTTGCCCAAGACGTGACGTCGGCAGCGCACTGACCCACCAGCTATTCGGGTGACCGCTGCTTAGTCGAATGCAGCGGTCGTTCTTTTTGGAGAATCGCCCATGAAGTTTCGTTTCCCCGTCGTCATCATCGACGAAGATTTTCGCTCCGAGAATATCTCGGGTTCCGGCATCCGGGCTTTGGCCGAAGCTATCGAGAAAGAAGGCGCGGAAGTGCTCGGGTTGACGAGCTACGGTGATCTGACTTCGTTCGCCCAGCAATCGAGCCGCGCGTCGTGCTTCATCCTGTCGATCGACGACGACGAGCTGCTGCCGTACGTCGACAACGTCGTGGTGGAAGGCGAGACGCCGGAACTGGCGGCCGCGATCGTCGCCTTGCGCGCGTTCGTGACCGAAGTGCGCCGCCGCAACGCCGACATTCCGATCTTCCTGTACGGCGAAACGCGCACCTCGCGCCATCTGCCGAACGACATCCTGCGCGAACTGCATGGTTTCATCCACATGTTCGAAGACACGCCGGAGTTCGTCGCGCGCCACATCATCCGCGAGACCAAGGTGTATCTGGATTCGCTCGCGCCGCCGTTCTTCAAGGAACTGGTGCAGTACGCGGACGAAGGTTCGTACTCGTGGCATTGCCCGGGGCACTCGGGTGGCGTCGCGTTCCTCAAGAGCCCGCTGGGCCAGATGTTCCACCAGTTTTTCGGCGAAAACATGCTGCGCGCCGACGTCTGCAACGCCGTCGACGAACTCGGCCAGCTGCTCGACCATACGGGTCCGGTGGCCGCTTCCGAGCGCAATGCCGCACGCATTTTCAGCGCCGACCACGTGTTCTTCGTGACCAACGGCACCTCGACCTCGAACAAGATCGTCTGGCACGGCACGGTGGCGCCGGGCGACATCGTGCTGGTGGACCGCAACTGCCACAAGTCGATCCTGCACGCGATCACCATGACCGGCGCGATTCCGGTGTTCCTCACGCCGACCCGCAATAACTTCGGCATCATCGGTCCGATTCCGCGCAGCGAGTTCGAGCCGGAAAACATCAAGAAGAAGATCCTCGCGAATCCGTTCGCGCGCGAAGCGCTGGCGAAGAATCCGGATCTGAAGCCGCGTATCCTGACCATCACGCAGAGCACTTATGACGGTGTGATCTACAACGTCGAGATGATCAAGGAAATGCTCGGCGATTGGCTCGACACGCTGCACTTCGACGAAGCGTGGCTGCCGCATGCGGAATTCCACGAGTTCTATCAGGACATGCACGCGATCGGCGCGGGCCGTCCGCGCATCGGCGCACTGGTGTTTGCGACGCACTCCACGCACAAATTGCTGGCCGGTATTTCGCAGGCTTCGCAGATCGTCGTGCAGGATTCGAAGAACAGCCGCTTCGACAAGCATCGCTTTAACGAAGCGTATCTGATGCATACCTCCACCAGCCCGCAGTACGCGATCATCGCCTCGTGCGACGTGGCCGCGGCCATGATGGAAGCGCCGGGCGGCACCGCGCTGGTTGAAGAATCGATTGCCGAGGCGCTCGATTTCCGCCGCGCGATGAGCAAGGTCGACGACGAATACGGCGACGACTGGTTCTTCAAGGTGTGGGGTCCGGACCAGTTCGCCGAAGAAGGTATCGGCTCGCGCGAAGACTGGATGCTGCGCCCGAACGACGCGTGGCACGGCTTCGGCCCGCTAGCCGAAGGCTTCAACATGCTCGACCCGATCAAGGCGACTATCGTTACGCCGGGTCTGGATATGGACGGCGGCTTCGGCGAGACCGGTATTCCGGCGGCGATCGTTACGAAGTACCTGGCCGAGCACGGCATCATTGTCGAGAAGACCGGGCTGTATTCGTTCTTCATCATGTTCACGATCGGCATCACCAAGGGCCGTTGGAACTCGATGGTCACCGAACTGCAGCAGTTCAAGGACGACTACGACAACAACCAGCCGCTGTGGCGCGTGCTGCCGGAGTTCGTCGCGCATCATCCGATGTACGAGCGGGTGGGCTTGCGCGATCTGTGCCAGCAGATCCACAGCGTTTACCGCGCGAACGACATTGCACGCCTGACGACCGAGATGTACCTGTCGAGCATGGAGCCGGCCATGAAGCCGTCGGACGCATTTGCGAAGCTCGCGCACCGCGAGGTCGACCGGGTACCGATCGACGAACTCGAGGGCCGCGTCACGTCGATCCTGTTGACGCCGTATCCGCCGGGCATTCCGCTGCTGATTCCGGGCGAGCGCTTCAATAAGACCATCGTCAATTATTTGCGTTTCGCGCGCGAGTTCAACGAGCGCTTCCCGGGTTTCCACACGGATATCCACGGGCTGGTCGGCGAAACCATCAACGGGCGCATCGAATACTTCGTCGATTGCGTGCGCGCCTGACGATGCGGGTAGTGCAGTCCCTGCTGGGCGCTGGCGGCTGGCGGCGCGCGTTTGGCGCGCTGGCCCTGGCAAAGCCGGCGATGGTACTCGTGGCGGCGCTTGGCGTGACGCCTACGACGGCGCATGCTGAAGTGGCCGCCGCCGACCCGATTGACGCGTCGATGCGCGCGTGTCTGGCGCGCAGCGACATGTCGTCGACGGTGGGGCAGGTGCAGTGCATGGACAACGCGCGAATCGGCTGGAAGGCCGCATTAGACGGCGCGTGGCAGCAGCTTGACGCGAAGTTGCCGCGCGCCCGGCGCAAGCAGTGGGAGAAGAGCCAGGCGAGCTGGGAGGCCTCGCGTGAGGTCGAGAAGCAGTTGCTTGCAGCCGTGTTCGCGACGACGCACGGCTCGATGTACGTGCTGGCCGAAGCCGATATGCAGTTGCAACCGGTGCGCGATCGCGCGCTTGCGCTGCGCAGCGCCATGGCCAGGAT
This sequence comes from Paraburkholderia agricolaris, assembly GCF_009455635.1. Classification (NCBI taxonomy): domain Bacteria; kingdom Pseudomonadati; phylum Pseudomonadota; class Betaproteobacteria; order Burkholderiales; family Burkholderiaceae; genus Paraburkholderia; species Paraburkholderia agricolaris. The sequence continues at coordinate 3,705,538 of NZ_QPER01000001.1, read as the reverse complement.
CAGCGCCGGCGGAGACGGGCCGCGCCGTGCGCGCGCCTGTAATGCGGACGCGCAATGCGAGCACGCGATGTTCGACCTGAACCGCTACTACCGCCGCTTGCAGGCGAAGATGCCGACGCGTTCGCGTCCGACACTTGTACGCGCACAAAAGGCCTGGACCGCGTATCTCAACGCGACCACGCCGTTGGTCGATGAGCGTGGGCGCATCGATATCATCGGCGCCCGGGTGGCCACGCTCAAACGTTTATCCGAAACCGTCGGCAACGACTGAGTGCTCGCGGCTTAGGTGAGCACGTAGGGTTCGGCTTGCGGCTTCGGCTGCGCAAGTGCCGGGTCCCCTAGCAGGTCGCGCATCGCGTCTTCGATACCGAGCGACATGGTTTCGAGTGCGAGATCGTTGTCGTCGATGCCGAAGGGATCTTCGATCTGCGAGGCGATTGCTTCGTGCGCCATGAAGGTATACGCGACGAACACCGAGAAGACCGGCGTGAAGATCCCGATGCTGTCGACCAGTCCGAACGGCAGGGACGCGCAGAAGAAATACACCGTGCGGTGAATCATCACCGAGTAGGCGAAAGGCAGCGGCGTCGAGGCGATGCGTTCGCAGCCGCCGATCACATCCGACAGACCATTCAGATTTCGATCGAAGGCGAGCACCGCCATTGGATCGATCGCGCCTGTTTGGGCGTGGCGTTGCACCCATTCGCCGAGAAACAGCAGGAGTGTCGTTGGTTTGTAGCGCGACGCCATGACGCGGTCGAGAAGCGCTTTGGGCAGGCGTGCCGCGAGATCTTCACGCGGGTCGCTTTTGCGGAGTTGATGACGCAGTGCATGGGGGAGGGCGCCTAGAGCGGCGATGAACTCTCTGATGTCCTCTTTGGGCAGCGGTTTGTTTTGCAGCGTGAGCGCTTGGCGGGTGAGCGAGCGGGAATCGTTCAGCAATTGGCCCCAGAGCTTGCGGGCTTCCCACCAGCGGTCGTAGCTGGCGTTGTTCCGGAAGCCTAGAAAGACTGCTAACGCTATGCCTACCAGCGAGAACGGGGCGGTGGTGTTGAGGTTCAACGTGACCGGCAGCAGGTGGTCGTGGGCGGCCACTGCGATGATCGCAATGCAGAAAATCAGGGATAGCCGCGGGAGGAGTTGCGGGAGGACGGAGCCTCGCCAGGCCAGCAGCATGCGGAACCAATGGAGATGGGGGCGGATGATCATTGGGGTTTGGGGGCTGGGGTTTTTTGCCTTCGGCGGGTGGTGTTCTTATTATCGCTTTTTTGGTTGAGGGGCTCTTTGGGTCTTTGGCCTTTCCTTGCTGCGTTAGTGGTCTATTAGCGTTGCCCCTGTGCGGGGCGGCACTTACTTTCTTTGCCGCCGTGTATAGACCGGAGACATGGTTGACAAACGTGCGGAGACATCATTGACACTTTATGGTCAGTGATTGTCGCTCCTCAGGTCAAGGGTGAGGATGCGGTGATGGGCAAACCAGAATTCAAATACGCCGTCTTCGCCCGGCTTTGCGCGTGCCGCAACCGGCAGTCCATAAAGTGCATTCGAGACCTTGAGGTGCCGTCCTTCAAAGCGTAGCCGGCCATCCGATTTAACCAGCAGCACCACGTCATCCGGGCCGTACTCCGGCTCCGGCAGGATCGATGGATACGCCCGGGGGCTCGGCCGGTAACGGCTGATGGGCGTGTCCATGCCGATCGCCTCATGCGGGCGCTCGCAGTTATATACGGTGCGCCAGCGGTCCAGTTCCTGTTGCACGTGCTGCTGGGTAGCGAAGCTTCGTCCGTTCAGTACTTCAGCCTTCAGCGTACGGTGAAACCGTTCGTCCTTGCCGTTGGTCTGCGGGTGGTAAGGCCGGCTGTAACTGATGCGGATACCCAGCCGGATCAGCCAGACGGCCAGTTCGGTGAGTTGCCCCGGACTGCCAGGCGAACCCCACGGCGAGCCGTTATCGGTATTGATGCGTAACGGCAGGCCATAGTGTCCAAACGCCTCCCGTAATCCTGTCTGCACGGTAGCGGTGTCGGTGGGTCCACAGGCGCGCAGCAGGATGCTGAAGCGCGAGTGGTCGTCGAGTACCGTCAGGGGGCTGCAGCGCCCCTTCCCGAGGGTCTCAAAGTGCCCCTTGAAGTCCATCTGCCAGAGTACGTTAGGCTGCTCGTGCTCAAAGCGCTTCCAGGGTTGGCTCATCGCTGAATCGGCCGGCAGGATCAGGTTGTGCCGGTGCAGGATGTCGGTCACGGTGCTGGGCTGCGGCACCGCCTCAAGGCCCAGATCACGCAGGCGCCGGCTGATCTTGCGTCCGCCCCAGCGCGGATGGGTCTGGCGCAGCCGTACCACTTCCTGCTCCATCGCAGTGGGGGTCTTCGACGGACTGCTGAGCGGGCGTCGGGATTGATCTGCCAGCGCATGCTCGCCGCGATGGAGCCATTTGTAGCCGGTCTGCCGGCTGATGTTAAAGCGCTGGCACAGCTCGGTCATCGTCAGCGTGTCCTGACTGGCCAGATGAACAAATTCCTGTCGGAGGCTCATGGTGTCTCTTGCGTTCCAGGGCATGGTCGGGACCGGGCGTTTTAGTACCCGGAAGTGTCAACCATGTCCCCGCACACCTGTCAGCTATGTCTCCGGTCTATACACCGCCGCAAAGAAAGATAAGCAAAGAAAGCGGCTCACCCCGCCAGCTCATAAGCGGGTCCCCCGCACAGCCGCGGTAGTGGTGCATCTGGAATCCGTGCCCCCGCACACTCCGCGTTAGTGACAAAGCGCTCATCAGCTCCCACTCCGCACTGCGTGCGTCGCGGACGGGTCTACCTGGGAAACCTGGCCGGCGCTTTGCATAACTGATGGTTTTCGAAACCGGGTTTCGGCGGCGCAGGCCGCCGGAAGTATGACTGCCTTGTCACTAACGCCGAATGTGCGAGGCGACAGATTCCAGATGCACCACTACCCCCTCCAAGCCAGGGGACCCGCTTAAGAATTAGCGGTTTGAGCCGCTTTCTTTTGCCTACTTTTCTTTGCGGCAGGCAAAGAAAAGTAGGTGCCCCCCCGCACAGGGGGAACGCTAATAGACCACTAACACAGCAAGGAAAGGCCAAAAGACCAACAACAGAACAGACCACCCCCAGCAAGGCAACGCCAAAAAGCAAGAAACCCGCCGAGCAGGCCCCCTCCTTAATCCCGCGCGGAAGACGCAGCCCCATGACTTAACCAGTCAAGCACAGCAGTAGCATCATCATCCGCACCCTGTCGCGCCTTAGCGACCGTCTCAGCCACATCCTCGCTAGGCACAGCACGCCGAATCGCCACCCCCACCGCAAGAATATCGATCATCACCAGATGCAAGATCCGCGAAATCATCGACAACTGCGACTCGCGAATCTCAATGTGATCGGTTTCTAAAGCGACGGTAGCCCGCTTGGCCAGCGGCGTATTGCTCGACGTAATGGCAATCACCTTGGCCCCCGCCTGCATGGCGACATCCAGCACACGCAGCAGCTCCGGCGCACGCCCCGACTTCGACACGGCAACGATCACATCACCCTTGCCAAGCAACGCAGCAGACGCCGCCTGCATGTACAGATCGCCATAAGCAATCGTCGGAATGCCAAACCGGAAGAACTTGTAATGCGCATCCTGCGCGACAATGTTCGAATTGCCGAGCCCATAAAACTCGATCCGCCGCGCACCGTTCAATAGATCAATGGCCCGCTCGACCTGGTCGAAATTCAAATGCTCGCGCAACTGCAGAATCGCGGACACGGTGTTATCGAGCACCTTCGCGCCGAAGTCCGTCGCGGTATCGCCCAGATGCACCTGGCTGTGACTCACCGGAATCGTGCCAGTCAAACCCGTCGCCAGTTTTAGCTTGAAATCGGACAAGCCCTGGCAACCAAGCGAGCGGCAAAAACGGATCACCGTCGGCTGGCTCACGTCGGCCTTGCGTGCAATATCCACGATCGGATCGTTGATGATCGAGCGCGGATGATTCAACGCAAGATCGGCCACGCGGCGCTCGGCCGGCGTCAACGCATCGCGCATCTGGCGAATCCGCTCGAACACGGCCGATGAACTGCCGCCCGCGCGGTTCGACAACTGCTCCGCGAGAATCGCCGACACCCCCAGAAACGCCGGATACTCAGCGGTAATCACGTAGGTCGGCACGTTCTGCAAATAGGCCTCGAAGCGCCCCTTTGCTTCGAAGCGCTTGCGAAACGACGAACGCGCGAAGAATTCGCCGAGCCGCGGCACCACGCCGCCGCCAATGTAGATGCCGCCCAATGCGCCGAGCGTCACCGCGATATTGCCCGCGAAGGTGCCGAGAATCCCGCAGAACACATCGACGGATTCGGCTGCGAGCGGCTCGCCGTCCAGCGCGCGTTTGACGATCTCGATCGTGTCGACGTTCGCCGCCACGCGCTTCTTGTCGCGGCCCGCGAGCGCACGGTAGATCACTTCGATGCCGGGGCCCGCCGCTACACGCTCGAACGAAACGTGCGACCACTTCTTGCGTGCGTACTGCAGCACGATATCTTCGCGCTCGTCGGCCGGCGCGAAGGTGGCGTGGCCGCCTTCACTGCCAAGCGCGATCCAGCGGTCGTCGGCCGGAATCAGGCCGGACACGCCCATGCCCGTGCCCGGACCGAGCAGGCCGATCACGCTGTTCGGGCGGCGCGCGCCGCCGCCTACCTGCACGCGTTGCATGTCGGTCAGACCCGGCAGCGCCATGGCCAGTGCGGTGAAGTCGTTCACCACCAGCAGCGTGTCGAAGCCGAGCGTGCGGCGCGTGGCTTCGATCGAAAAGCTCCAGTCGTGATTGGTCATCCTGACCTGATCGCCGTCGACCGGGTTCGCAATCGCAATCGCCGCATGATTCACGCGGCCGATCCTGGTGTCCTTCAGATACTTCTTGATGACTTCGGCAACGCCCGGATAGTCGGCGCACGGATAGACCTGCACCGAGCTGATCTCGCCGGGGCTGGTTTCGAGCGCGAAGCGCGCGTTGGTGCCGCCGATGTCGGCGAGCAGCCTCGGTCCGTCGGCGTGCTGGCCCGCGCCCGGAGCAGCCTTAGTTTGCACACCAGTAGACATCGAGTCTCACTCCCTTGTCGTTTGCCAACTGCGAGATGGCATTTTTTTGTAGCGAAGCGGCGGCGGCATTCAGCACGTCCATCTTGCGCGGTCCTGCGATCAGCAAAAACAGATGCTTCACTTCTTTCAGAGCGGAGAGCGACCAGCTCACACGCGCATGCGGCGCGCTGCCGGGATGCACGGCGACAAAGCGCTCGGATGTGGTGATCGCGTGATCCCATTCAGGCGCATCGGCGAAAATCGACGCGGTGTGGCCGTCTTCGCCCATGCCGAGAATCGCGACGTCCGGCACCGCGCTAAAGCGCGAGTCGGCGTTCAGCGCGGCAACGTGCGCGTTCAGGTCCTGCGCCGTATCCACCAGCGGCCAGAAAGCGGCGTGCTTCGCAGCGTTCTGCAACAGCGTGTCGTGCACGAGTTGCGAATTGCTCGCGCCATCCGTTTCCGGCACCCAGCGGTCGTCGACCAGCGTCACGGCAATGCGCGCCCAGTCGAAAGCTTGCGTGGACAACGTCTGCAGGAACGGACGCGGACTGGTGCCGCCGGACACTGCAAGCATTGCCGGGCGCGCGCCAGGATGTGGCGCGCCTGCTGCGGCCGTGGCCGCCTGTGCGGCGAGCGACGCATGTAACGCGTCGCCAACCGCCTTCGCCAACGCGTCGGATTGGGCGCGTTGATCGTCGAAAGCGTGAAGCTCGATCACTTCTCCTCCGTGCTGCTTTCTTGTTAGATCTGCGGAACGTGCCGTGCTGCTGTCACGCGATACCTGCAAGCGGGATGACTTGCAGGCGCCTTCGTGATACCGGCGCCATTCCGTTCAGTTCGTCAGTGGGTCCCGCAGACGCTGCGCTGTGCTTCGATCGGGATCGCGATCAGGCATGGCGCGGCGCCGTGCTTCAGTTGATTCAATTCTCTTCCTCGAGCCAGCAGGTGCCATGCTGCGCCAACATCGCGCTCGCCGCGGCCGGTCCCCACGTGCCTGCGGCATACGGCTTGGGCGGCTTGTTCGACACGGCCCATTCGTTGAGGATCGGCTCGACCCAACGCCATGCGGCTTCCTGTTCATCACGCCGTACAAACAGCGCGAGACGGCCGTTGATGACATCGAGCAACAGACGCTGATACGCCTCCATCTGCCCTTCGCGGAAGAACCGGTCGAACGCGAGGTCGAGGTGAACGCTGGCGAGGTTCATGCCTTCGCCCGGCTGCTTCGCCAGACAGTAAAGGCGAATGGTCTCGTTCGGCTGCAAACGGATCACGAGACGGTTCGCACCGCCGCGCAACGCGGACGCGCCCAGTGCAGAATGCGGCACCGCACGAAAATTCACCACGATCTCAGCGACACGATCCGCGAGACGCTTGCCGGTGCGCAGGAAAAACGGCACGCCGGCCCAACGCCAGTTCTCGATTTCCACCTTCAGCGCGACGAAGGTTTCAGTCGTGCTGTCCGGCTTCACGCCAGGTTCGGTTGCATACGCCGGCACCGCATGACCACGGATCACACCCGCATGATACTGGCCGCGCACCGCGACCTTGCCAATATCGCGCGGATCGATCGGTTTCAAGGCGCGCAGCACGCGCAGCTTTTCGTCACGGACCGAGTCGGAATCCATCGAATGCGGCGGTTCCATCGCGACGATGGAAAGCAGTTGCAGCAAGTGGTTCTGCACCATGTCGCGCAATGCGCCGGTGTTGTCGTAGAAGTCGCCGCGTGCTTCCACGCCGAGTTCTTCCGCAATCGTAATCTGAATGCTCTCCACCCATTCGCGGCGCCACAACGGTTCGAACAGCACATTGCCGAAGCGCAGCGCGAGCAGGTTCTGCACCGGCTCCTTACCGAGGTAGTGGTCGATCCGGTAGATCTGTTCTTCGGCGAAGATTTCACCGACTGCATCATTAATTGCATTGGACGACTTGAGGTCGTAGCCGAGCGGCTTTTCCAGCACGATGCGCGAATTTTCGTTGAGTCCCACCGACGCCAGCGCGTGGCAGATCGGTACGAACAGCGACGGACCCGTTGCCAGATAGAACACGCGAATGCCGGGCAGGCCGCTTATGGCGTCGCGCAGCAGCACGAAGTCTTCGGGCTTGCCCAGGTCGATCTTCACGAACTCGATACGGTCGAGAAAGCTCGCCCATGCGGTTTCATCCAGACCGTTCTTCGACACGTGCGGCTTGACGTGCTCATTGACCCATTCCAGGTAGCCGGCGCGATCCGCCACATGCCGCGCCACCGCGAAGATCTTGCCACTTTCGGCCAGCATGCCACCTGCACGGTGCGCTTCAAACAGTGCCGGCAGGATCTTGCGCATCGACAGATCGCCGGTTCCGCCGAAGAGAACGAAGGTGAAGCTTGAATCGGTTTGCATGAGTCTCCGTCGATATCCTGGGGCCGCCGTGGTGATCAGGAAGGGCGACCGTAGTCCGATAAAATATTTTTTGACACTGAATTGTAGTTTAACTACAATCCAAATCAAGAGGTAGCGCTAATTCGATGAAAAAAGCGTGCGCTGTAAGGCTAGATGCGCGTTTTCCCGAATCGGCAGGCGTCACCTGCATGTTAACGGACATTGCGTGCGGACACGTGCCAGCATGCCCCCGGCGGCCCTTACGGAAAGCCGGAAGGCGGGTCTGGCGTCAGGGTTAACGTGTGAGGCACCTCGAGTCTGCCGCGCGCGACGCGGGCAGGCAAAAATCAAAAGAGGAGACAGTCAGTTGCATCCCGAACCACTCATCTCTTGAGCTTCCAGCGGCCGGATATCGGTCCGCCGGCACATGCATGAAGCATGCGCCCGACCGTGCTCGATCGCCCAGTGTTTTGCCTGTTTGAACCAACCACAGCACCCTGGCGACATCAGGGGCCATTTGTTTTTTGTTCAGGTGTCTGGAGGAGATAAGCAATGAAATTTCGCGCGATCATGGGCGCTTTGTGCGCTGCGGGTCTGATGTGTGGCGTCTCGGCCGTACAGGCTGCCGAGTCGATCGAAGTGTTGCACTGGTGGACTTCGGGCGGCGAATCGAAAGCCGTCGGCGTCCTCAAGGACGACATGACGAAGCAGGGTTACACGTGGAAGGACTTCGCGGTTGCTGGCGGCGCGGGTGCGGCTGCCATGACGGCACTGAAGACGCAGGTGATCTCGGGCAACGCGCCGAGCGCTGCGCAGATCAAGGGTCCGCTGATCCAGGATTGGGCTTCGCAAGGCGTGCTGGTGCCGATCGACTCGGCCGCAACCGACTGGAAGAAGAACCTGCCGCCGGAAATCGACAAGATCATGCACGCGGACGGCCACTATGTGGCAGCACCGTTCTCGGTGCACCGCGTGAACTGGCTGTACATCAACAAGGCAGCGCTGGACAAGGCAGGCGGCAAGGTGCCGACCACGTGGCCTGAGTTCTTCGCGGTGGCCGACAAGATGAAGGCCGCGGGCATCCAGCCGATCGCGATGGGCGGTCAACCGTGGCAAGACCTGACGCTGTGGGAAGACGTCGTGCTGTCGCAAGGTCCGGCTTTCTACAAGAAGGCGCTGGTTGATCTCGACGAGAAGACGCTGACGTCGGAGCAGATGGTCGGCGTGTTCGACACGGTCCGCAAGATCCAGGGTTACTTCGACGCGGGCCGCACGGGCCGTGACTGGAACCTGGCTACGGCGATGGTCATCAACGGCAAGGCCGGCATGCAGTTCATGGGCGACTGGGCGAAGGGCGAGTTCGCCAACGCCGGCAAGAAGGCGGGTTCGGACTATGTCTGCGCCGCGGTGCCGGGCACGGAAAAGGCCTACACGTTCAACGTCGACTCGTTCGTGTTCTTCCAGCAGAAGGGTCAGACGGGTGCAACGCCGGGTCAATTGGCACTCGCCAAGACGATCATGTCGCCGGACTTCCAGGAACAGTTCAGCCTGAACAAGGGTTCGATCCCGGTTCGCCTGGGCGTGTCGATGGCCAAGTTCGACGACTGCGCGAAGAAGTCGTATGCGGATGAACAGGTGGCGATCAAGTCGGGCGGCTACGTGCCTTCGCTGGCACACGGCATGGCGCAACCGGATGCAGCAGCCGGTGCGATCTCGGACGTGGTCACGAAGTTCATGAACTCGCAGGAAGATTCGAAGACCGCGGTTGCCGCGCTCGCGAAGGCAGCGAAGACCAAGTAAGCAGTGTAGGTGAAGTAGTGCGCCTGGCGGTCCCCCTGGTGGGCGCCGGGCGCACGCTTCAGAGTGCTTGCAGCAGTTGCGTTACTTAGGGCGAGAGACTTCACCCCTGGTTTCATCGAGTCACACCTATGCCGTTGCGGCCACGCGTTTTCCATGCGGGCGGCCCGGCGGTACAGTTTCAGCAGGAGTCGAGTAGTGACTGCTTCTATCAGCGGAAACGGGAAAACCACGGCTTCCGTGACCCGCCGCACGTCGCCGATGGCGGCCCTTGCCGATCGCTGGATTCCGAAGCTGGTGCTCGCACCCAGCGTCGTGATCAGCCTGATCTTCGTGTATGGTTTCATCGCTATTACCGGCTATCTGTCGCTGTCGAATTCGCGACTGATGCCGCGCTATGATTTTGTCGGTCTTGATCGTTATCGCGAACTGTTCGACAACGATGTGTTCTGGACCTCGGCTGCCAACCTCGGCTGGTTCGGCATTCCGTTTATCGCGATCTGCATCGGCCTCGGCCTGTTCCTCGCGATCCTGCTCGATCAGCAGATTCGCAATGAAGGCGCGTTGCGCGCCGTGTTCCTTTATCCGATGGCGCTCTCGTTCATCGTGACGGGTACGGCGTGGCAATGGATCATGACGCCGAGCGTCGGCCTCGAGAAGGTGTTCCACGACTGGGGCTGGACGAGCTTCTCGTTCAGCTGGCTTGGCGACCCCGACAAGGCGATTTTCTGCGTCGTGATCGCGGCGGTGTGGCAGTCCACCGGCTTCGTGATGGCGCTGTTCCTCGCGGGCCTGCGCGGTGTCGACGGGGAAATTTTCAAGGCCGCGCAGATGGACGGCGCGGGCTTGCCCACCATCTACCGCAAGATCGTGATTCCGAGCATGCGCCCGGTGTTCTTCTCCGTGCTGCTGATTCTCTGCCACATCACGATCAAGACCTTCGACCTGGTTGTCGCGCTAACCGCGGGCGGCCCGGGTACGTCTTCATCGCTGCCGGCTATTTTCATGTACACGTTTTCGTTCAATCGCGGGCAACTGGGCGTCGGCGCGGCATCGTCGATGATGATGCTCGCGACCGTTGTGGCCGTGCTCGTGCCGCTGATGTATCTGGAATCGAGGAGCACCCGCAATGCAGCCTAAGATGACGATCAGCCGTGCCGTCATTTATGCGGCCTTGATTCTGTTCGCCCTGTATTTCCTGTTTCCGCTGTACGTGATGCTGTCCACCTCGTTCAAGGACATCGACCAGCTGCGCTCCGGTAACCTGCTCACGCCGCCGACTCACTGGACGGTCGCCCCCTGGATCAAGGCATGGAGCGGAGCATGTACCGGCGTGCGTTGCGACGGCATGCAACCGTTCTTCATGAACTCCGTGCGCATGGTGATTCCGGCCGTGCTGATCTCGTCGATCATCGGCGCGTTTAACGGTTATGTGCTCACGCACTGGCGTTTCCGTGGCGCCGATCCGATCTTCACGATGCTGCTGGTCGGCTGTTTCATTCCGTTCCAGGCGATCCTGCTGCCGATGGCGCGTTTCGAAGGCATGCTCGGCCTGTCGAACACGACAACCGGTCTGGTGGTGGTGCACGTGATCTACGGGATTGCCTTCACGACGATGTTCTTCCGCAACTTCTACGTGAGTATTCCGGCTGAGCTCGTGAAGGCCGCGCGGATCGACGGTGCGGGCTTCTTCACGATCTTCACGAAGATTCTGCTGCCGGTGTCGCTGCCGATTTTCATGGTGTGCCTGATCTGGCAATTCACGCAGATCTGGAATGACTTCCTGTTCGGGATTGTGTTCTCCGGTGTCGATTCGATGCCGATCACGGTGGCGCTGAACAACCTCGTGAACACCTCGACCGGCGTGAAGGAATACAACGTGGACATGGCTGGCGCGATCATCGCCGCGTTGCCGACGCTGCTCGTTTATATCGTCGCGGGCCGCTATTTCGTGCGCGGTCTGACGGCGGGCGCAGTCAAGGGCTAACCCGAGGCCAAACCATACGCATCGCGGCGGCGCTTCGTTGATAGTGCGCCGTCGTCATCCGACCAGAGTTTTCAAGCTGTACCAGAGACAAGAGGATTCACAGCATGGCAAGCCTTTCCATCCGTGACGTGTACAAGACTTACCCGAACGGGGTGCCGGTTCTGAAGGGTGTCAATATCGACATCGAAGACGGCCAGTTCCTGATTCTCGTCGGCGGCTCGGGCTGCGGGAAATCGACGCTGCTCAACATGATCGCCGGCCTCGAAACCGTCACCAAGGGCGAGATCCAGATCGACGGCAAGACGGTGAACAACCTCTCGCCGAAAGATCGCGACATCGCGATGGTGTTCCAGTCGTACGCGCTCTATCCGTCGATGACGGTGCGCGAGAACATCTCGTTCGGCCTGGGTATCCGCAAGGTGCCGAAGCAGGAGCAGGCGCAGATCGTCGACCGTGTGTCGAACACACTGCAGATCACGCACCTGCTGGACCGCAAGCCGGGTCAACTGTCCGGTGGCCAGCGTCAGCGTGTGGCGATGGGCCGGGCGCTCGCGCGCGATCCGGTGATGTTCCTGTTCGACGAACCGCTGTCGAACCTCGACGCGAAACTGCGTATCGAGATGCGTTCGGAAATCAAGCTGCTGCATCAGCGTCTCGGCACGACGATCGTCTACGTGACGCACGATCAGATCGAAGCAATGACGCTCGGCGACCGCATCGCGGTGATGAAAGACGGCATCGTCCAGCAGTTCGGCGCGCCGCAGGATATCTACGACTCGCCGGCCAATCTGTTCGTGGCCGGCTTTATCGGCGCGCCGCCGATGAACTTCATCCAGGGCAAGCTCGTGGAGCAGGGTTCGGGCGTGGGCATCGAGCTGGATACAGGCACGGCGCGCAATGTGCTGAATCTGCCGTTCGATTCAGCGAAGGTGAAGTCGCACGTTGGGCGCGAAGTGATTCTCGGCCTGCGCCCGGAGCGGATCACCGACGCACGCGGTGCGCATGGTGACCACGCGAACCTGCAGCCGATCGACGTGAAGGTCGACGTGATCGAGCCGACCGGTCCGGATACGCTGGTGTTCGCGCAGGTGAACGGCAAGCGCATTGTGAGCCGCGTGCACCCGGCTTCGAATCCGCAGCCCTTGTCGACTACGACATTGCTGTTCGATGCTTCGAAGGCCGTGCTGTTCGATCCGACCAATGAAGAACGGATTGCCTGAAGCGGGTTGTCAGGCGGACGATTCGAGTTGAAGAAAGCCCCGTGCGTTGTGAGACGCTCGGGGTTTTCTTTTTTCCAGGCGAGCTTGGCATCGGCGCCGCAAGATGAACGCGGAGCCCTCGCATCATGATGTCAAACGTCCTTGATGCGCAGATCCGGATTGTTGTGCGCCAGCTCGGTGACCCACTCGGTGAAGGCGCGAAGCCGCGAACTCAGATTACGGCGATGTGCGTACAAAATCGACAGCGGCGTGCTGGGGCTCGTATAGTCCGTGAGAATTTCCCTGAGCGCGCCTTGCGCGATCAGATCGGCGACCATGAAGCGTGACGGCTGGATGATGCCGTGACCGAGCGCAGCCGCGCCGATGTAGACGCTGCCGTCGTTGACCGCGAGCACGCTCTTCAGCGTGACCTTGACGATCTCGCCGTCCACCTCGTATTCGAACGGAAAGGTCTTGCCGCTGCGCGCGGAAATGTAGTTGACCGCGCGATGTTCGCTGAGCTCGTCGAGCGTGGCGGGCGTGCCGAATTTCTCCAGATAGGCGGGCGACGCGCAGGTCACGATCCGCGCCTGACCGATGTGCCGCGCCACGAGACTCGACTCTTCCGGCGTGCCCATGCGGATCACGCAATCCACCCCGTCCTGAATCAGATCGATATTGCGATCCGCCAGTCCGAGCCGTACGTCGATCTCGGGGTATTGCCGGTAGAAATCGTCAAGCGCGGGCAGCAGCAGCGCACGGGCGAGCGTGCCGGAGGTATCCACGCGAATCGTGCCGCTCGGATTCTCGCGCTTGTTCGACAGCGACGATTCGGCGTCGGTGACTTCCGCGAGTATGCGCACGCAGCGCTCGTAGAACAGCGCGCCGTCTTCGGTGACGCTGACCTGCCGCGTCGAACGGTTCAGAAGCCGCACGCCGACGTGCTCTTCCAGCGCCTGAATGGTGCGGCTGACTTTGGCGCGGGGTAGGTCGAGCGACTCGGATACTTTGGTGAAGCTGTTCGCTTCGACCACCCGCGTAAATATCTCCATCGCTTCGAAACGGTCCATGTGTTGCCTTATGAGTAATGGGCTGAAGTGGGTTTCGAAGTGAAGTGTATCGCCTGGAAATAGGCTTGGCTCGTTCGTGCGGCTATGCCGGCTCCGCGGCGGGTGCTTGCGTTCAGTCCCGGTCGGGCGCGCCGAGCGGGAATAGCGGGCGGTACGGGCGTGCCTCGTCGACCGCGCGGGCGAACGATGGCCGGGCCAGTAGCCGCTTACGGTAGGCGAGCACGTGCTCAAAATCCGGGCTGATGCGATGCGTCCAGTCGGCATAGAACAGAAACGGCCCCGCGCCGCAGTCGGCGAGGCTGAACGTATCGCCCGCTGCCCATTCGCGCCCGGCCATCACCTTGTCGAGCCAGCCGTAGGCGGTGTCGAGCATGTCGCGCGCATCGGCCACGGCGCGCGGGTCACGCTCCGCTTCGGCGCGCAGGCTGTCGTAGACGATCTTTTGCTGCGGCGTGGAGATGTAATTGTCGAAGAAGCGATCCATGCTGCGCACTTCCAGCGCGGCGCGGGCGTCAGCCGGCAGGAGCGGCACCGGTCCGGGGTGATACAGGCCGAGATACTCGATGATGATGCTCGCCTCCATCACGGCCCGGTCGCGGTCGACCAGCACGGGAAAGCGCTTGATCGGCCAGAGCGCGGCGAATTCCGCCATGACCTGCGGGTCGTCGTGCGCAAGGAGGCGTAGTTCGAACGGCGTGCCGTTTTCGTAAAGCGCGGTCAGCGCCTTCTGACAGTACGAGGAGAAAGGGTGGGCGTAGAGCTTCAGGGTCATCGTGGTCACCTGTGACGGTTGCGAGGTGCGCAGTAGCGCGGTGACGGCCGGGGTGGCCGTTTACAGCACGACGAACGGTAGCGCCGGAAATCGACAATCGCCGGCACCAATCTGCCACTGCGGCACGCACCAATCAGGCGGATCCGCATAAAAATTGGGCACAGGCTCGGGTCGCCGCATTCCTATGACAAATATCCACAATACTTTCATGAAATATGACGTAACATTTGAAACAATTGTAAGAATGCAGGTGTGGCGGCCAAGCGACCTGGTTCAACTGTCCTGGGCGCCACATCGAAGAATAGCGAATAACCGTTAAGCCACCGAGTACGATTTTCTGGAGCGGAGACCACGATGGGGTACCAGCAAGGTTTGAGTGGGGTGTCGGCAGCGTCGCAGAATCTTGACGTGATCGGCAACAATATCGCCAACTCTCATACGGTTGGCTTCAAGAGCGGTTCCGCGCAATTCGCCGACATGTACGCCAATTCGGTGGCGACAGCGGTGAGCAACCAGGTGGGCATCGGCACCCGGCTCTCCGAAGTGCAGCAACAGTTCTCGCAAGGCACGATCAGCGGCACCAACCAGGCGCTCAACGTCGCGATCAACGGCAACGGTTTCTTCCAGATGTCGCACGATGGCTCGCTGGTGTATTCGCGCAACGGCGTCTTCCAGCTCGACAAGAACGGCTTTATCACCAATGCGCAAGGCCTGAAACTGATGGGGTACGCGGCGGGTGCCGGGGGCGTCATCAACACGGCGCAAACCGTGCCGCTGAGCGTGCCGACCGCCAACATCGCGCCGCAGGCCACTACCAGGATTGTTGCCGGTTTGAACCTGAACGCGCAGGACAAGCTGATGCTCGGTACGCCGACCGTGACAGCCGGCGCCAATACCGGCACGCTGACCACGCCCGTCGCGACCATTACGCACCCCGCTTCGGGCACGAACAACGACAACTACACGGTTAAGTTCACAAGCGCGACTGCCTACACGGTGACCGACAACACGCTCGGCACGTCGACCACCGGCACATACACTTCCGGTACGGCGATTCCGCTCGGCAGCGGCCAGACCATTACGTTCAACGGTACGCCGGCGGTCAACGATAGCTACACGATCGCGCCGACGCCGGTCGCGTTCAATCAGAACACTTCGACAACGTACAACTACTCGACCAGCACGACCGTCTACGACTCGCTCGGCGGCTCGCAGGTGGTCAACATGTACTTCGCCAAGACCTCGGCCGGCACGTGGAACGTGTACGCGGGCACCTCGACCGGCACCGCGACGCTGGTCGGCCACGCGAACTTCAACTCGTCGGGCACGCTGCTCGGGACGACGGACAAGAACGGCGTCGCCACTACTACACCGTTCGCGTTTAATTTCAGCGTTCCGACCACCGACGGTTCGTCGACGCCGCAGAACCTGACGCTGAACATTGCGGGTACGACGCAGTACGGCGGCAAGAACGGTGTGAGCTCGCTGCAGCCCGACGGCTACGCGGCCGGCACGCTGACGAGCTTCACGATCGGCGCCGACGGCACCTTGACCGGCAACTACTCGAACCAGCAAACCGCGGCGCTCGGCCAGATCGTGCTCGCCAACTTTGCGAACCAGAATGGTCTCGTGAACCTCGGCAATAACGAATTTCAGCAGACCTCGCAATCGGGCGGCGCGCAGATATCCGGACCGGGTTCGACTAATCACGGTGTGCTGCAAGGTGGCGCGCTTGAAAATTCGAACGTCGATCTGACAAGCGAACTGGTGAAAATGATTACCGCGCAACGCAACTATCAGGCGAATGCGCAAACTATCAAGACGCAAAAAACGGTCGACCAGACGTTGATGAATCTTTAAGCCATCGTGACGCCGGCATAAAGAAAGCCCAGGAACGTGGAGCGATATTCGCGCGACGTTCCTGGGTATTTATTATCGGCAGATTTTCTTCGTGACCGCCCCTGTTGGCCACGAAAATGCTCCGTATTGCGTTCGTGAGCCGCGGCGTCGGCTCGCAAAGCCGAGCACGATTGCTCGTTTCTATTTTGTCGTCCTGTTTAGTTAGGATCACAAAATTAGCTGAATGGGAATTCGACAAAACTCGACAAAATTCATTAGGGCTGAAACTCGGTAAACCTCTCAAGTTTCTTTTATCCAGGCCGTCATTTCTGTTGCGGTGAACATCAACGAGTGCTTTCGTCGCTGCCGATGTCGGTAATAAATCCAAAGTTTATTTGAGAGGTCTTCCATGCTCGGAATCAATAGCAACATTAACTCGCTAGTTGCACAGCAAAACCTCAATGGCTCGCAAAGCGCACTTTCGCAAGCCATTACCCGTTTGTCATCGGGTAAGCGCATCAACAGTGCGGCCGACGACGCAGCGGGGCTGGCGATCTCGACGCGTATGCAAACGCAGATCAACGGCCTGAACCAGGGCGTGTCGAATGCAAACGACGGCGTGTCGATGATTCAAACCGCATCGAGCGCTCTGTCGTCGCTGACCTCCAGCCTGCAACGTATCCGCCAGCTGGCAGTGCAAGCCTCGACCGGCACGCTGTCGCCGAACGACCAGGCCGCGTTGCAGAAGGAAGTTTCGGCACAGATCTCGGAAGTGAACCGTATCGCGTCGCAAACGACGTACAACGGCACGAACATTCTGGACGGCTCGGCAGGTAACGTGACGTTCCAGGTCGGCGCGAACGTTGGCCAGACCATCAGCCTGAACCTGACCCAGTCGATGTCGGCAGCGAAGATCGGTGGCGGCCTGGTGCAAAAGGGTCAAACGGTCGGCACGGTGGCTGTTACGACGGACGCAGCCGGCGCGTACACGTCGGCGGCCAATCCGGCAATCACGTCGGTCAACGTGCTGTCGGACGGCAACGGTGGCTTCACGTTCACGGATCAGAACAACCAGGCCCTGTCGGCAACCGCGGTCGGCGCAATCTTCAGCTCGGGTGCAACCACGGGTTCGGGCACGGCGATCACCAACCTGACGCTCAGCTCGACGCTCGCAACGTCGATGGGCACCACGGCAGGCAATGCCGCAACGGCAGCAATTGCGCAGATCAACGCAATCAATGCGCCGCCGACCGTTTCGAACCTGAACATCAGCACCGTTACCGGCGCGAACGAAGCAATGGTCTCCATCGACAACGCACTGCAGACGGTCAATAACCTGCAAGCGTCGCTGGGTGCCGCACAAAACCGCTTCACGGCAATCGCTACGTCGCAGCAAGCTGAATCGACCGACCTGTCGTCGGCACAATCGCAAATCACGGACGCCAACTTCGCGCAAGAAACGGCGAACCTGAGCAAGGCGCAAGTGCTGCAACAAGCTGGTATCTCGGTGTTGGCGCAAGCTAACTCGAACCCGCAGCAAGTTCTGAAGCTCCTGCAGTAAGAGCTGACGCAGTAACGGCGATGCGTCGCGCGCAAGTGCGGCGTTTCGCCGGGTTTCAAGTGTCCAACCGGGTGAGCCACGACTTCGGGTGTGGGTCCCGTCTTGAAACCGGATCGTTTGTGGAAAAACGTCACAAACTTTCAAGAAAGATAGTGTAACATTTGAAAAAATTGTAATAAAACCGATGTGACCACGACGTAGCCGGTTTGCTGCCGTAATAAGCCTGACCACCGGGGCGTCACGCAATAAACAACGAATAATTCGACGCACGGAGCCTTTGCATGTCAACGATCACTACGTCTGTGAATAGCGCGACTGCTAACGCGCAGAATCTGGTGCAGCAAGCGGCGCAATCGATTATCAGCGGTTCCACCGGCAATTCGACGATGGACGTGGCGTCGCTGGTGTCGGCCCTCGTGAATGCAAAGACGGCCGGCCAGACGGCGGCGCTCAAGGCCAAACAGACGAGCGATAGCACGACCCTGTCCGCCTTCGGCGCGCTGAGTTCGGCGCTGACCGCCTTGCAGGCCGCCATCAAGAATCTCTCGGACGGCACCACCCTGTCGACCTTTGGCGCCACCGCGAGCGGCAAGGGCCTGGACCCGGTGGCCGGCGCCGGCGCAGTGGCCGGCAGCTACACGATCGAGGTCAAGCAGATCGCCGCGTCGCAGAACCTGTCGTCGGCGGCGTTCGACGCCACCGCCAAGCTGGGCACCGGCAAGCTGACGCTTCAGGTCGGCGGCAAGTCGATGGATGTCACGATCGACAGCAGCAACAACACGCTGAGCGGCATTGCCAACGCGATCAACAAGGCGAGCAACAATCCCGGCGTCACGGCCACGATCGTGACCGGCACGGGCGGCGCCCACCTGGTGCTGCGCTCGACTGCCACCGGCGCGGCCAACACGATCAACGTGTCTACCAGCGGCGTTGCGGACGACAACGGACTGTCGAGCCTCGGCGTAAGCTCGACGCCCGGCGCGAATGGCGCGGGGTCCACGATCGTGTCGTCGGATACCAACAGGGCCTGGCGGCAAAGCGAAGCCGCTCAGGACGCGCTCTTCACCGTTGGCGGAATCGAGGCGAGCAGTTCCACGAACGCAGTCACGACGGCGATTGCGGGCGTTACGATGAATCTGTCGAGCGCCTCGGTCGGCACCACGCAGACATTGACGATTGCGACGGATACGGCCGCGCAGAATACGGCCATCACGAACTTCGCCAATCTCTACAACACGGTTGTCACGACGATCAACTCGCTGTCCTCGTACGACAAGACGTCGAAGACGGGCGGCGCGCTGCTGGGCGACTCGACGCTGATGACGATCAAGAACTCGCTGGCGTCGATTATCGGCAGCGGCGTCGGTCCGAAAGGTTCAATGGCGACGCTGGGGGCGATTGGCATCTCGCTGAAGGGCGATCCGGCGGACGGCACGTTGGTGATCGACAGCAAGAAGCTGACTGCGTCGCTGACCAACAATCCGGCGCAGGTTGCCACGCTGTTCAACTCGACTGACGGCATCGGCGTCAAGCTGAACAAGAGCATTACCGATTTCGTGAAGACGGGCGGCATTATCGACACGCGCAACACCGCGTTGAACGCCGATCTGAAGAGCATTACGGCTCAGCAGACCACGCTCGCCAACTACAGCGCGCAATTGACGAAGCAGTACCAGAATCAGTTCACCGCGCTCAACACGCTGATGGCGACGATGAACAACAATTCCCAGTACCTGACGGCGCTGTTCGGCGGCTCGAAGAGTGCAGGGGCGTTGGCTACCAACAAGTAAGGCTGCTGCCAGATCAAAACGCGCGCCACCTGGTTTCAGGCGGCGCGCGTTTTTTTTGAAGCGGGCTTATTTGACGCAGGTGTAATGAAGCAAATGCAGTGAAGCAAACCTAGTGAGGCAGACGGACGTTGAACCTGAACGTCACCAGTCTCGCGAGCAGGATGAAGGCGGTGGCGCCCAATACGCTATAGACCGTATCGACGTTCATGTAGTCCAGCAGCACGTACAGCCAGCACCCGATAAACGCGCATGTCGCGTAGGGCCGCGAATCGCGCAGGATCAGCGGCACCTCGTTGCACAGCACGTCGCGGATTACGCCGCCGAATACGCCCGTCAACACACCCATCATGACCGACGTGAACCACGGCATCTGCGCGTCGTGTGCGATCGATGTACCGGCCACGCTGAACAAACCCAGCCCCACCGCATCGGCCACCAGCAAAACCCGCTCGGAAAGCAGGCGTGACGTCATTTTCAGCAGCGTCGGCGCGAACAGCGACATCACGAAGATTGCGATCAGATAGCCCTGATGCTCGACCCAGTAGAAGGGCCGCCGCTCCAGCAGCACGTCGCGCAGGGTGCCGCCGCCGAAGGCTGTCGCGATCGCCACGAGGAAGGTCCCCACCGCGTCGAGCCGCCGGGTTCGGGCTTCGATAAACCCGGAGATCGCGTACGCGAAAATAGCCAGCGCTTCCATGACGGCCAGCGCCAGCGTCAGTCTCGGATGGATCACCGGGACTCCGTCAGGACTTGGGCTGAGCCGGCGTTGCGCCCGGCTGCAACAGCACGACCACTGCACCGGCGCCGCCGTCATGCGGACGTGCCTGACAAAAAGCGATGACCTCGGACTTCTGCACGAGCCACGCGCGTACTTTGCCTTTCAGCACGGGTTCTTTACCGATCGACCCAAGGCCCTTGCCATGAATCACGCGCAAACACCGCAGGCCACGTTTCACCGATTCGCGAATGAACTCGGCCAGCGCCTCGCGCGCTTCCTCGCGACGCATGCCGTGCAGATCGATTTGCGCCTGCACGATCCAGTCGCCACGCCGCAGTTTTCGCACGACTTCCTGACTGATGCCGGGCCGGCAATAGGAGAGCGTTTCGTCGGTGTCGAGCAGGATCTCGGGATCGAACTCGTCGGAGATTGCTTCGTGCAGTACGGCTTCTTCGTCGAGCCGGGTTTGCACCGGCAGCGGCGATGGCGGATTGCGCGGCAAGCTGGCGCGTGGCGGAACCGCCAGCGGCGCAACCGCGCCGATCTCGCGGCGAAACAGATCGGCGTCCGCCGCGGCTTCACGCTGCGCCGCTACGGCTGCCGTACGCTCGCGTTCACGCTGTTGCGTGTCGCCCTTTAACGCGTCGCGCAACGCGCCGAGGCCGGCGAGACCCGCGGCCGGCTCGATCTTCGGTTTGGCGGCGGGTGCGGCCGCCTCGGGCGCGGGCCGGGCAACCGCACGGGCGCGCTTCGGTTCGCTGGGGTGGGGCTGATTCTTCGGCATAGGGGTAATACACAGAGAAGTAGATCGATCACGCGACGCAGATGACACGCGTCAGGACGCAAAAAAGGCCGCCGGCTTACCCGCCGCGGCCTTCTGTCAAGCAGGTGGCCGGGTCATACCCAGCCACCATTTTACCGTCGCGCTTATCCTCGCAGATTCGCGGGAGGCTTTACCCGATGATCAACGCTCGGCTTCGGCGCTCATCACGTGCTCGCCAATTTCTTCGACGCTTTCCAGATAGCGCTGAGCGTCGAGGGCGGCCATACAGCCCGTGCCAGCGCTGGTGATCGCCTGACGATACACGTGATCCTGCACGTCGCCCGCCGCGAACACGCCGGCCACACTGGTTGCCGTGGCAAAGCCGTTCAGGCCGCCCTTGGTGATGATGTAGCCGTTCTTCATCTCAAGCTGGCCTTCGAAAATATCCGTGTTCGGCTTGTGGCCGATCGCGACGAAGATGCCTTGCAGCGCGATGTCCGTGGTGTCGCCGGTTTTCGTGTTCTTGATACGCAGGCCGGTCACGCCGGACTGGTCGCCGGTCACTTCGTCGAGCGTGCTGTTCCACTTGATCTCGACTACGCCTTCCTTTTCCTTTGCCAGCAGACGGTCGATCAGGATCGGTTCGGCGCGGAACTTGTCGCGGCGATGGATCACCGTGACCTTCTTTGCGATACCGGCCAGGTAGAGGGCTTCCTCGACCGCGGTATTGCCGCCGCCGATCACGGCCACATGTTGTTGCTTGTAGAAGAAGCCGTCGCAGGTGGCGCAAGCCGACACGCCTTTGCCCATGAATGCTTCTTCGGACGGCAGGCCGAGATACTGCGCCGATGCGCCGGTCGAGATGATCAGCGAGTCGCAGGTGTATTCACCCGAATCGCCGATCAGACGAATCGGCTTTTCGTCCAGCTTGGCCGTGTGGATGTGGTCGAAAATGATTTCGGTGTTGAAGCGCTCGGCATGCTCCAGGAAACGCGCCATCAGTTCCGGGCCTTGCACGCCGTGGGCGTCGGCAGGCCAGTTTTCGACGTCGGTCGTGGTCATCAACTGGCCGCCCTGGGCGAGACCCGTGACGAGCACCGGCGACAGGTTGGCGCGTGCTGCGTAGACCGCTGCCGTATAGCCGGCGGGACCGGAACCGAGAATCAGAACTTTGGCGTGTTTCGTGGAAGTTGCGGGCATGATCGAAATCCTTTTACGGCGCCCGGCTCGCCCATGCGAGGCCGCGCGACTTGAGCTGGAACTATAGATGGGTATCAGAGCGGCATTATAAAGGGCGGCACGCCGGCCTGCTCCATGAAGCTTTCCGATCGTGGCGATAGCCTTGCGGCGGGTCCTGGCGGCCTTCCATGACGCCAATCGGCTAAGTTACCGTCATTTACAGCCTTGCGTGTGGCACTGCGTTTACAATAGATCGCATCGATGGACCCGGCAGCCAGGATCGGGTCTGGAGCCGCCCACGGGCCGCTTCGGGCCGCGCCTGCGGCGGCAGATCGGCCACACAAGCAACAGGATCAATGGCAAAAGCTCCCTATTCCGCGAGCGCGCAGGCATTGCCGCACCGCATGTCGCGCCTTTTCACCGAAATCCGCTGGATCTTGCAGGTCGCGCTCGGCGTGTTCCTGCTCATGGCGCTCGTCAGCTACAGCCGGCACGATCCGAGCTGGACGCACGCCGCGCAGGTCGACCATATCGCCAACTGGGCGGGCCGCGTCGGCGCATGGACGTCCGACATCCTGCTGCTGCTGTTTGGGCTGTCCGCCTACTGGTGGATCGTGCTGCTCGGCCGCCATATCTCCGCCAATTACCGCCGTATCACCCGTCACGAGGAACTGCAGGAAGACGCGCCGCGCGATGCCGGCTGGCTTGCGGACGCCTTCGCATTCATGCTGGTGTTGCTTGCGTGCGACGGTATCGAAGCTTTGCGCATGTGGTCGCTGAAAGTGCAACTGCCGCGTGCGCCGGGCGGCGTGGTCGGCGAAGCGGTCGCGCGCGGTATCTCGCATGCGCTGGGCTTCACGGGCGGCACCTTGGCGCTGCTGGTCGTGCTCGGCATCGGCTTGTCGCTGTATTTCCGGTTCTCGTGGCTGTCGGTGTCGGAAAAGGTCGGCGAATCGATCATCTCGGCTGTCACGTTCGCCAAGCTGCGCCGCGAGGCCGGCCGCGACCGGAAACTGGGCGAAGCCGCCGCGGTGAAGCGCGAAGGCAAGGTCGAAAAGGGCCGTGTGCGGATCGAGGAGCACGAGCCGGTCATGATCGTGCCGCCGGTCGTGACACCCGCCAAATCGGAGCGCGTCGAGAAAGAGCGGCAAGTGCCGCTGTTCACCGACCTGCCGGGCGATTCCACCTTGCCGCCCATCTCGCTGCTCGACGCGGCGCCGGTCGCGCAGGAAACCATCTCCGCCGACACGCTGGAATTCACCTCGCGTCTGATCGAGAAAAAGCTCAAGGACTTCGGCGTCGAAGTGAGCGTGGTTGCCGCGTATCCGGGTCCGGTCGTCACGCGTTACGAAATCGAGCCGGCCACCGGCGTGAAGGGCAGTCAGATCGTCGGTCTGGCGAAGGACCTGGCGCGTTCGCTGTCGCTGGTCTCGATTCGCGTGGTCGAGACGATTCCGGGTAAGAATTTCATGGCGCTGGAGTTGCCGAACCAGCGCCGTCAGACCGTGAGTCTCTCGGAGATTCTCGGCTCGGCTGTTTATGCGGACGCGGCTTCGCCGCTCACCATGGGCCTCGGCAAGGACATCGGCGGCAAGCCAGTGTGCGCCGACCTCGCGAAAATGCCGCACTTGCTGGTGGCCGGTACCACCGGCTCGGGCAAGTCGGTGGGCATCAACGCGATGATCCTGTCGCTGCTCTACAAGGCGAGCGCCGAGCAGGTCCGTATGATCCTGATCGATCCGAAGATGCTCGAAATGAGCGTCTACGAGGGCATTCCGCATCTGCTGTGTCCGGTGGTCACGGATATGCGCCAGGCGGGTCACGCGCTGAATTGGGCGGTGGCTGAAATGGAGCGCCGCTACAAGCTGATGAGCAAGCTCGGCGTGCGTAACCTCGCCGGCTACAACAACAAGATCGACGAAGCCACGAAGCGCGAAGAGAAGCTGCCGAATCCGTTCAGCTTGACGCCGGACGATCCGGAACCGCTAACGCGTTTGCCGAACATCGTGGTCGTGATCGACGAATTGGCCGACCTGATGATGGTGGTCGGCAAGAAGGTCGAGGAACTGATCGCGCGGATTGCGCAGAAGGCACGCGCGGCGGGCATCCATCTGATTCTGGCAACGCAGCGCCCGTCGGTCGACGTGATTACCGGCCTGATCAAGGCCAACGTGCCGACGCGCATGGCGTTCCAGGTGTCGTCGAAGATCGACTCGCGCACGATTCTCGACCAGCAGGGCGCGGAATCGCTGCTCGGCATGGGCGACATGTTGTACCTGCCGCCGGGCAGCGGTTTGCCGGTACGCGTGCACGGTGCGTTCGTGTCGGACGAAGAAGTGCACCGCGTGGTCGACAAGCTCAAGGAGCAGGGCGAACCGAACTATATCGAGGGCATTCTCGAAGGCGGCGTGACGGGCGAGGGCGACGAAGGCTCGGCGGGTGCCGGCGGCGGCTCGGGCGATGGCGAGGCCGACCCGTTATACGACCAGGCGGTCGACGTGGTGCTCAAGAACCGCCGCGCGTCGATCTCGCTGGTGCAGCGGCATCTGCGCATCGGCTATAACCGCGCGGCGCGCCTGCTCGAGCAGATGGAGAACTCGGGTGTGGTGTCGGCAATGTCGTCGAATGGTAATCGCGAGATTCTGGCGCCGGCACGGGAAGCGGAATAGCCGGTTCATAAGGCTATTGCGGCGAATCAGCCACGAGACCCGCGTATCGGTGCTGCTCATAGGTCCTGCTCATAAGTCCTGCTCGTAAGTCCTGTTTAAGGCTTCTTGCTTAAGCTATGACCTCAAGGCTGAGGGTTCGTCCCTCGGCGGCGCGGCGCAAGCCAGCCGCCACGATCAGGCGGACGCGGCAATTAACGCCCGCCGCCATGACCGCTCGACAAATTCAATCAAGGGAGAAAAACACCATGCAACTATTCGCGCAGCAGCACGCTCGACAGAGTGCTCAACCGGGCCGTTTCAGCCAACTCGCGCGCACGATCGTACGTGGCGTCGGCAGCGTGGCGATTGGCGCGTCGGTGCTCGTTGCGTCGCAGGCATTCGCGAGCGGCACCGAGCAACTGAAGGCGTTCGTCGCGCAGGTGCATTCCGCGCGCGGTACCTTTGTGCAGCAGGAAGTGCGCGCGCCGAGCAAGGCGCAGGGTGCGAGCGGCGTACTGTCCACAGCGGGCAAGACCGGCACGTCTAGCGGCACGTTCACTTTCGCGCGTCCCGGCAAGTTCATCTGGCAATACGAGAAACCTTATGCGCAATTGCTGCAAGCCGATGGCGACAAGCTCTATGTGTACGACAAGGACCTGAATCAGGTGACGGTGCGCAGCCTTGGCGGCGCACTCGGCGCGAGCCCCGCCGCGATTCTGTTTGGCAGCAACGATCTGGACAAGAATTTCACGCTGCGCGATGCGGGCGTGAAGGCCGGCATCGACTGGCTCGAGTTGACGCCCAAGGCGAAAGACACGCAGTTTCAGCGCGTCGGCATAGGCTTCAAGGACGGCAATCTTGAGGCGATGGAACTGCACGATGTGTTCGGCAATGTGACACTGCTGACCTTCTCGAACATTCAGAAGAATCCGCCGCTGCCGGTCGATGCATTCAAGTTCACGGTGCCGAAGGGCGCGGACGTGATCAACGGTTAAACCGCTTCGGTTTGCCTACGAAAGGGAAAAAGCCGCGCTTCAATTGCGCGGCTTTTCTTTTGGCGGCACGTGCGACGCCGAACCGCTTACTCATCCACTTCCAACACCTGCGCCGGATGCGCGGATTTCATATCGTCGATAAACGCTTCAACGATATCCGTTCGATGCTGCCGCGCGCGCGTGACCATATGGAACGCCACACGATATCGCATCTGTGCGGGATTCAACGCGGCCAGCAAGCCCTGTTTGACGAACGGCGCCGCGAAATGTCCCGGCAAATAGCCGAGATGATGCCCTGAGAGCACCAGCATCGCGACCGCTTCCATGTTGTCGGCGACGGCGGTTACGTTTTGCGGCGTGGTCGAACTTTCAGCTTCGGGGAGCGGATAGCTGCGCCACGCCCATTCGTGAGCCGCGGCGTCGGCGGGCGGCACCTCGCCGGCTGAAGCGAACAGCGGATGCCCCTTGGCGCAATAGGCGAACTGATCTTCGGCGAACACCTCGGTGTACTCGAGCGACGGCACACGGTGCCAGAAATAGCCGATGCCGACCTGAATCCGGCCATTCAGCAGCAGTTCCTCGAGTTCGCCCGGCGAGCGCACCAGAATCGAAAATCGAACCGACTGATCACGCGCCCGAAACCGTCCGATCGCGTCGCTGATACGCGCGCTTGCCGACACCGGCGTGTGGCCGATCATGCCGATATCGAGCGTGCCGACCAGCTTGCGGCCGACGTTGCGCGCCTGCATGCCGAAGGTATCGACAGCGGATAGCAGCGCACGAGCCGCATCGATAAATTGCTCGCCGCGCGCGGTCAGGCTGAAGCCGCCGCGGCCGCGCTCGCACAGACGGTAGCCGAGGCGTGTTTCCAGCGTGGCGAGTTGCGTGCTGATGGTCGACTGGCCGACATTCAGCGTGGCTTGGGCCGGCGAGACGCCGCCGGCGTCGACGATGGCGAGGAAAACGCGGATCAGCCGCAGGTCGAGGTCGGTGAGTTGAGAGAACATACGTCAGGATACATCGCTACGAATCAATGTGAAGTTTATTCTGTTGGTATTTTAACTTGCGTGAAAGTGCTCAAGAATCGAGATTCGCCCGGCGAGGTGCGCTTTTCGTATTGATCCCTCGGCCGGTTGCACAGATTTGCTCATTGCTCCCTTTTCATTGCCGAGACACGATGAATACTTCCTCCTTCATTTCTCCCGAGGCCGGTGAACGGCCGCAGCCGCTGTCCGGCAACGCCATGCCCCGTTGCGGCGGCATTGCCACGATGATGCGGCTGCCGAACGTCGGTTCGGCCGAAGGGTTCGACGCCTGCTTTGTCGGCGTGCCATTCGATCTCGGCACCTCGAACCGCACCGGCGCGCGCTTCGGGCCGCGCCAGATCCGCAGCGAATCCGTGCTGCTGCGTCCGTACAACATGGCGACGCGCGCCGCGCCGTTCGATTCGCTGCGCGTGGCCGATCTCGGCGACGTCGCGATCAATCCGTACAACCTGCACGATTCGATCAAGCGCATTGAGACTGCCTACGACGAAATCCTCCAGCACAACTGCAAGCCGATCACGCTGGGCGGCGACCACACGATCGCGTTGCCGATCCTGCGCGCGATTCATCGCAAACACGGCAAGGTCGGTCTGATTCACGTCGACGCGCATGCGGACGTCAACGACACGATGATGGGCGAGAAAATCGCGCACGGCACGCCGTTCCGCCGCGCGGTGGAAGAAGGCCTGCTCGACTGCGACCGCGTTGTGCAGATCGGTCTGCGCGGCACGGGCTACGCGGCGGAAGATTTCGACTGGTGCCGCGACCAGGGCTTTGAAGTGGTGCAGGCCGAGGCGTGCTGGAACCAGTCGCTGGTCCCGCTGATGGCGCGTGTGCGTGAACGCATGGGCGATGGTCCGGTGTACATCACCTTCGATATCGATGGTATCGATCCGGCGTTCGCGCCGGGTACGGGCACGCCGGAAATCGCCGGTTTGACGGTGCCGCAGGCGTTGGAGATCATCCGCGGCTCGCACGGGTTGAATATCGTCGGCTGCGATCTGGTTGAGGTGGCGCCGCCGTACGATCCGTTTGGCACGACCGCGCTGCTCGGCGCGAATCTCGCCTTCGAATTGCTGTGCGTGCTGCCGGGCGTCGAGTATCGGGCGTCGAAGCGATGAATCGCGGGTCGCACTGATCGGGTGCTGACCGTGCCCAAGTAGAAAAGGCCTGCATTTGCAGGCCTTTTCCGTATTGCGCGGATACTTGCGAGACTCAGGCGTAAGCAGTTTTCCGAGCCGATACCAGCGCCAGATAACACACCGCGCCGATCGCCAGCGAGGGCAAGGTCGCACCCAGGTTCGGCAGCCATTGGTTGATTACCTGATACGACACGATCCCGATCGCCCACGCTGCGAACGCGCTCAGATGCCAGCCACCGGAGAAGCCATAGCGGCCGCGCACGTCGCCGAGCGCAGCGGCTTCAATGCGACGCTTGCGTACGATGAAGTGATCCACCAGCATCACGCCGAACAGCGGTGCGAATACGGAGCCGATCAGCAGCAGGAAGTTCTGATACTTCGCCATCGGCACGAGCAGGGCGATCGCCGTGCACAGCGCGCCGAATGCCGCCGACAACAGCGGCACGCTGCCGCGCGTCCAGAACGTGCCGGTCGAGACCGCTGCCGAGTGGATATCGGCGAATGCGTTGTCGACTTCGTCGATCAGGATCAGCAGCAGGGCGAGGCCGCCGCCCGCTTGAGCCAGCGCGCCGGTCAGCAGCGCATCGCCACCGCCTGCCGCGAGGCCGTAGATCGCGCCGAGCGCGTAGAACCAGATATTCGCAATGCCGTAACCGAGCAGCGTGCCGCGGAAAGTCTCACCGGGGCGTCGGCCGAAGCGCGTGTAGTCGGCGATCAGCGGCAGCCACGAGAGCGGCATCGCGACCACCAGATCGATGGCGCCGCCGAACGACATCTCGCCCGTGCCCGGACGGCGCATCAGCGCGGCCAGATCGTGCCTGGCAAGCAGATTCCACGAGAGCCACGCGGCGCCCGCCAGCAGCAGCCAGATGCCCCACGTGCGCAGAAACCGGCGCACGAACGACAGTGGGCCGCTAATGGCCAGCAGCGTGGCGAGCAAACCGAAGATCACGGTCCAGATCAGCGGCATCGAGAAACCGAAGGCCTGTTTGGCGAGCGCATCGGCGGAATCGCGCATCACGATCACTTCGAACGAGCCCCAGCCGACCAGTTGCACCGCGTTCAGCACGGCAGGCACCGAGGCACCGCGCACGCCGAGCGTCGGCCGCAGCGACGACATGGCCGCGAGACCCGTGTCCGTGCCGACCACGCCGGCCAGCGCCAGCAGAACGACACCGATCACGCTGCCGATCAGGATGGCCAGCAACGCATGCGGCAGCGATAAGCCCGGCACCAGCAGCGCGCCCGCCTGCGCAACCAGCAGGCCGATGCCGAGCGAGAACCAGAGCGCGAAAGCATCGCCGGTGCGGAACGCGCGGCGCGCGTCGGGCACCGGCGTGAGCGGTGCGTAGGTGGAGCCGGCGTCGCCGGTGAGTGGATCTTGTGCCATCTAATCTTGTTCCTGTGTCGACCGGAGTTAGCGCTTTAGCTGCCGACCAGAGTTCGCGTTTTAGCGCGTTACTCTGATCCCATGCAAAGCGCCTACTCCGGTCCCATGCAACGTAGTTGCGGTTGGTGTTGCGTCTAAATTCGCGTGCGATGCCAGTATTGCCGTCCAATCCGCGCGCGATGATAGCCTGTCAGGCTGTCGGCGAGATTACCGGCTTGATCGGCGCGCTCATCGCCCGGACGCCGTGGCTGTCATAATGCAGGACGTTGCCCGCACGCCTGGCGTGTGGGCGTGGCTCACCGGCAGCACGCCGCCTTCACACGGACCGCGTCCGGAAAAGCCGAGATTATCCCCAAAACGCCATGTTTGAAGAAACCCGTGCCAATGTTCCGCTCGCTGAACGCCTGCGGCCCCGCAATATCGACGAAGTAATCGGCCAGAAGCATCTGCTCGGCCCGAACAAGCCGCTGCGGGTCGCTTTCGAATCCGGCGAAGCCCATTCGATGATCCTGTGGGGCCCGCCCGGCGTCGGCAAGACCACGCTCGCGCGGCTTATGGCCGACGCGTTTCACGCTGAGTTCATCGCGTTGTCCGCGGTGCTCTCGGGCGTGAAGGATATCCGCGAAGCCGTCGAAACCGCGCAGATTCATCGCGCGAACGGGCATCAGACGCTGGTGTTCGTCGACGAGGTGCATCGCTTCAACAAGAGCCAGCAGGACGCGTTCTTGCCGCACGTCGAGTCGGGGCTGTTCGTGTTCGTCGGCGCGACGACCGAGAATCCGTCGTTCGAGGTCAATAGCGCGTTGCTCTCGCGAGCCGCCGTCTATGTGCTGAAAAGCCTCACCGACGAAGAGCAGAGCGAACTGCTCGAGCGTGCGCAGCAAGAACTCGGCGGTCTCACGTTCACCGACGAAGCGCGTGACGCCCTGATCGGTTCCGCCGATGGCGACGGCCGCAAGCTCCTGAACAACCTGGAAATCGTCGCGCGCGCGGCGGCTCAGCAGAAGAGCACCGAAATCGACGGCGCCTTGCTCGGCAGCGCGCTCGCCGAGAATCTGCGCCGCTTCGACAAAGGCGGCGACGCGTTCTACGACCAGATCAGCGCGCTGCATAAATCGGTGCGCGGCAGCAGCCCGGACGGCGCGCTGTACTGGTTTTGCCGCATGCTCGACGGCGGCGCGGACCCGCGCTACCTCGCGCGCCGGATCGTGCGCATGGCGTGGGAAGACATCGGCCTTGCCGACCCACGCGCGGCCCGCATCGCGCTGGACGCGTCCGAAACCTATGAACGTCTCGGTACGCCCGAAGGAGAGCTGGCGCTGGCGCAGGCGATTATTTATCTGGCAGTCGCGCCGAAGTCGAACGCCGGATACAACGCGTACAACGAGGCGCGGCGGTTCGTGAGCAAGGACCAGTCGCGCGGCGTGCCGGTGCATCTGCGCAACGCGCCGACCAAGCTGATGAAAGAACTCGGCTACGGTCACGAATACCGCTATGCGCACGACGAACCCGATGCCTACGCAGCCGGTGAGACCTATCTGCCGGACAACATGCGCGACCCGCATTGGTACGAGCCGACGCCGCGGGGTCTTGAAGGCAAGATCGGCGACAAGATGGCGCGTCTGGCCGAGCTCGACGCGCAGTGGCGCAGTGAGAACAAGCCCAAAAAGGGCTGAGCGGTTTCGCTTGCGGTTTCATGCACTTGCGCGGCTGTTCCGGCTGCCATGTCGTCATTCCGCATGCCTTGACCATCTAACGCACCGGCCGCCGGCGCTGGTGCGCTAAAATCCCAGCTTCATATAACGAACACCCGCCCCATTCCATGCTCGACATCCAGTTGCTGCGCAAAGACCTCGACGGCGTCGCCAAACGCCTCGCCGACCGCGGCTATACCCTCGACGTGGCGGCCTTTACCGCGCTCGAAGCGGAACGCCGCGACACCCAGACCCGTACTGAAGAGATGCAGGCGCGCCGCAACACCTTGTCGAAGCAGATCGGCGGGATGAAAGGGCGGGGCGAGGACACCTCGGCGCTGATGGCCGAAGTGGGCGGTATCGGCGACGGGATGAAGGCATCGGCGGCCAGGCTCGACGACATCCAGAAGCGTTTGTCCGACCTGCTGCTCGGCGTGCCGAACCTGGCGCACGAAAGCGTGCCGGTCGGTACGGACGAAGCCGGCAATGTCGAAGTGCGCCGCTGGGGCACGCCGCGCCAGTTCGATTTCGAGGTGAAGGATCACGTCGACGTCGGCACGCCGCTTGGCCTCGACTTCGAGACCGGCGCGAAGCTGTCGGGCGCGCGCTTCACGATGCTGCGCGGCCAGATTGCCCGGCTGCATCGCGCGCTGGCGCAGTTCATGATCGACACGCACGCGCTGCATCACGGCTACACCGAGGTGTACACGCCGTACATCGTGAATCCGGAGATTCTGTACGGTACCGGCCAACTGCCGAAATTCGCCGACGACATGTTCCGCGTCGAGAAGGGCGGTGAAGAGAATACGGTCACCCAGTATCTGATTTCGACGTCGGAAATTTCGCTGACGAACACGGTGCGCGACAGCATCGTCGAAGCGGAAACGCTGCCGATCAAACTGACCGCGCATTCGCCGTGCTTCCGCTCGGAAGCGGGCTCGTATGGCCGCGATACGCGCGGCCTGATCCGCCAGCATCAGTTCGACAAGGTCGAGATGGTGCAGATCGTTGCGCCGGAAACGTCGTATGACGCGCTCGAGCAGATGGTCGGCCATGCGGAGACGATTCTGCAGAAGCTCGAATTGCCGTACCGTGTGATCACGCTGTGCACGGGCGATATGGGCTTCTCGGCTGCCAAGACGTACGACCTGGAAGTGTGGGTGCCCGCGCAGAATACGTATCGCGAGATTTCGAGCTGCTCGAATACGGAGTCGTTCCAGGCTCGCCGGATGCAGGCGCGCTTCCGCAATGCGCAAGGCAAGCCCGAGCTGGTGCATACGCTGAACGGATCGGGTCTGGCGGTGGGCCGTACGCTCGTGGCCGTGCTTGAGAACTTCCAGAACGCGGATGGTTCGGTGACGGTGCCGGTGGCACTGCGTCCGTACCTCGGTGGTGTGGAACGGCTGGAAGTGCCGGCGGCTTGATGCCGTTGCCGATTGCCAGGCTTCTTTGAAATTTTTTTGACGAGGGGCTTGGAAAGCGGATTCGGTTGTTCTATAATCTTTCTCTCCCAAGCAACGACCCGCTTGGATCTGACGAATTGGCCTCGTTGCCGGTGAGTTGGAAGACCCGGAAAGGTGGCAGAGTGGTCGAATGCGCTGGACTCGAAATCCAGTGTACCTTTAGGGGTACCGTGAGTTCGAATCTCACCCTTTCCGCCAAATTTAAAAACCCCGCAGAACGAAAGTTCTTGCGGGGTTTTGCTTTTGGGGCGGCCAAGTTGGGTTGTTTGAAAGATCCCGTATCCGCTGTATCGCAACATTCCCCTGAGTATCGAACGCTCTGGCAGGACGTGGCCGTATGTCGGCGAAACATACGCCACCACCAACGGAAGCCATTCATGCTTGAATACCTCTACACAGGACGATCGTGCGGTTGATGGAGTCTGCTGCACGGAACCGCCGCAATGTTTACCTCGCCGCATCGGCTGACCTTGCGGACCTCGAAAGGCGGATGCGATGTCTGGAACCCAACGGAGAAATCTGACTCGGGAGCGAGTGATGGCACAGCGCGCCGATTTTACCGGCTGCCTCGGAAAGGACGATGTCCCCGTAACCGAGCAGCGGATTCTGTCGCCGAATTTCAGATCGAATCCTCACCAGAACTTAGGACGATTCATGAGTTCGAATTTTAGAGTTGCGTCCGGCCGTGCCATGTTGGCTGCGAAAGTCGTCGGCAATGGCGACTCTGTTGTCTTTCTGCATGCACGTGTTGCTGATAACCGTATGTGGCACGACCAACTGGATGGCGTGGGCGCGCATAACAAGGCGATTGCTTATGATCGTCGAGGCTTCGGCGAGACCCGTGCCGACGAGGAGGACTTTTCTGCAGTCGCGGACCTGATGGCGGTGATTGACGCCATGGCGCACGGCAAGCCGGTGATCCTGGTCGGGTGCTCACAGGGTGGGGGGATCGCGCTCGACGCGGCGCTTCGGCATCCATCACGCGTGCGTGCCCTTGTTCTCATTGCACCCAACGTGACCGGTGCGCCGGAGGCAATCGGCTCGCCTGAAATCGAGGGTCTACGGATGCAACTGAAGCAAGCCGAAAAGATCGGCGATATAGATCGGGCGATCGCGATCAGAACACGCCTTTCTCTGGACGGCCCACTCGAGCCCGAAGGTCGTGTTACGGGTCAGGCTCGCCAACTGTTCCTCGACATGAACTCAGTTGCGCTCAGGTCTGCGCCGATCGGGGCGAATCTTGATGCCGCGCCTGCCTACGACCGTTTGGCTGAGATCTCGGTGCCCTCGCTGGTGATTTGCGGTGATCTCGACCTTCCCGGCATTCAGGAGCGAAGCCGTTATGTTGCAACTACAGTGCTGAACGGGTCGTACCATGAACTGTCGGGCGCGGCCCATCTGCCGAGCCTGGAGCGGCCGGCGGAAATCACGAGTCTGGTCACGGAATTCATTGATCGCTGCTCTCGCCATTGAGTGTGGCGCGTTCAGATATTAGTGGACCGTCACGTTGCTGATGAATCCCGCTTCACTGCCACGCACTTGATCTCGACCAGCAAGCCCGGATGCGCGAGCTCTGACACACCGATGGTCGTCCAGGCGCATGTGCCGCGTGGGAAAACCCGGTTCTTCACCTCGCGGAATACCGGCATATGCGTGCTCATCTGCACGTGGTACGTCGTCATGTCGACAACGTCTTCAAAGGTACAGCCCGCAGCTTGCAGCACAACGCGCAGATTTTCCCAGCACGCCAGGAATTGCGCCTCGGGATCGGCGATCACTTCCAGTTCGACTGAACGCCCGACCTGTCCGGCGCAGAACACGGTGGCGCCGACCTTCACTGCGGGTACATAGCCTGCTCGTTCTACGATACGTTGCATCGTCGGCGGGACGATCAATTCGCGGTCTGTCATGTGATTTTTCCTGGGCACGATTGAAGCGGTCATTTGCTGCGCTGCGAATTATGACCGCGGCCGGCCGAGTTTGCTCTGAAGTCGACCTGCTGAAGCCGAACTGGGAACGATCTTCGCTGGTCGATTAGCGTCACTTGAGCACCACGCTCCTCGCAGCGCCCACTTCATTTCACGGCCTGGTCTCCGAGCCCAAACGCTCCGCCGCGAAAATTAAGGATTTCTTCATTCAGCCTCCATGGGCGAAACGGTCTCGCGCACGCAGCATGTGCTCAGGCGTCTCGCACCACAACGCCTGGCAGGTTCCTGACGCAAGGGCAGGGCATCACGTCCGTTGCCTCTTCATCAGGACCCGTCCCGATTCAACTTTCCGGAGTCAAGCAAAATGAACGTTCTTCGAACTGTGGCCGCCAGCGCAATCGTCTTCCCTACCGGCAGCGCTTATGCGCAAGGCGCTTCAACTCAAATAGCAGGTCGGTCCGCGTGCAGCGGTTACGCGAATTGAAAGCAATTAGAAAATAAATTGATCTATTTTTGTCAGGATTATTCTGCCTGAATGCGACGCCTGCCACCGCTGACCATTAGATAAACTCGAACTCGTGATCTGTTGAATGATCCGTTGGGTGGCGATGAAAAAAACGTGGCACTTCCCGAGCCGCCTCAGTGGCTGTAAAGTCATACAGCGTTTTCGCGCCGAGTCCCAAAAAGCCGACCCCAAACGCATAGCCACAACGATGTCCCGAATAGTTTGAAAACCAGTTTTGTAAAACAGGCTTCAAAAGGGGATTCACATGTCAGTTGGCAATTCGGTCGTTGACACGACCACAAGCTCCACCAGATACAAAGTCATCAAGTGGTCGATTATCGGGCTGTGCATCGCTATCGGCGCGCCGCTCGCAATCCTGCTGGTCAAAGGCCTGGTCGGTCTGATCCTCGCTGCGGTGATCGGCCTTGCGGCGATCAACTTCGGCCCCGTCCTCGCAATGAAATTCGCGAACCAGAAAGTCAAGATGTTCGTGAACGAGGCGAAGTCGAATCCGATCGAGACGCTTTATAACGAACTGGCGGAAAAGCAGGAAGGTGCGGAACGCTTCAAGAAAAGCATCACTGACTTTCGCACGGAAGTGAAAAACTTCGAAGACAAGACCGTTTTATTCAAAAAACAATATCCCGAAGACGCGGCGCGTTTCGAGGGGCAACTCGCAACGATGAAAAAACTGCTGGCGTTTCGCGAAGGGCGCTACAAGCAGGTGCAGGACGAACTCAAGCGATTCTCCGACGCGATCGATCGGGCCAAAGCGCTTTGGGATATGTCGCAATCCGCACAACGGATGAACAAGATCGCCGGAATGCAAACCAGCGACACTTTCGCGCAAATCAAAACGGACGCCGCACTAGACTCCGTGATGAACTCGGTCAACAAGGCATTTTCCGAAATGGAAACATCGCTGATGGAAAGCGCGGAAGTGCAACAAGCCAAGGCCGCTACTGAGTTGGGCACGATCGATCCGCCGGCTCAGCAACTCGGTTCGCCCGCGGCACCCAAATAATCAGGCACGCGCCGCTCGACTACTCAACTCGATCAAAAAATAATGAAGAAAATTCTGGGTTCGGTTCTTTTCCTGATCTTGCTGGCTGCCGGTTGGTATATCCACGAGGGCGGCCTGAAAAATCCTCTTAACAGCGTGCAGAGCGCCGACAAAGACACCGTCGCAGTGAACGGGGTGGACACCGGCAACGCCACCAATACTGGCAACGCCGACGTCAAAACGTCGCCGCCGGGCAATCCGGACGGGTTCGTGCCCAACAAGGACACGCTGAAATCGATACTGAGCAACGGTGTCGTACGCGTTAGTGTCGAAAACCCGTCGCGGCCGTTCTACTCGGAAGACAACGGCAAGCCGCAAGGCTTCAACGTC
Source organism: Paraburkholderia agricolaris (assembly GCF_009455635.1). NCBI lineage: Bacteria > Pseudomonadati > Pseudomonadota > Betaproteobacteria > Burkholderiales > Burkholderiaceae > Paraburkholderia > Paraburkholderia agricolaris. Next base: position 3,669,226 of record NZ_QPER01000001.1, on the reverse strand, counting down.
GATTTTGCCAATCTGCTGTTCGCGCAGAAAGAGTTCACCTCGGGCGACCACGCGATCATCACGGTCGATACGCATCATGGCGTGGACACGTATCCGGCTGTCCCGGATCAACTGACGAAAACCGACAAGCAAGGCAATGCGCTTGTCGACGTCGCGATGGACGGCCTGACGTTCCCCGACAACACCCCGAGCGGCGTCGTCTATTCGATTCCCTATGTCGAGGACTTCGGTTATTCGCTGATCGTCGCCAGGGGCTCGCCGGTCCGCTCCGCAACTGATCTGGCGGGCAAAACGATCGGCGTGCTGCAGGGCGATCCGGATGTGAAAGCGTTTGTCCTGAAAGCGTTTCCGAACAGCAAAATCGTCGAACTATCGGATGCGAGCATCGAGGGGCAGCGTTCGTGGATGTCGCACTTCCTGGACGAACATCAGGTCGACGCCATCGTCTACGACTATCCGTTCGGCGTCTCGGAGATCAAGGGCACTGACTTGACGTTCGCCGTCACAAAACTGGACGGGTCCAATCTCGCGTACAAAATCGGCGTACGCAAGGAAGACAGCGCGCTCCTGATCTACCTGAATTCCGCGATCGCGAAGGTCAAACAGTCGCCCGCGTATCTGGATCTGCTACGTAAATATTTCATCAGCGATCAGGTATTGACTACCGCGGCGGCCAGCGGGGAGAAGACCTACGTGGTCCGCGCCGGCGACACGCTGAATGCCATTGCCGCGAGTCAGTTGGGCAGCGGTGCGCGATTTGTGGACGTACAAAAGCGCAATAACCTTCCGAACCCCAATCTGATCCTCATCGGGCAGCACCTGATTATTCCACTACGCTGATGCGGTAGATCTGCCTGCCGGGCCCTCGTGGCCCGGCACGAAAGCCGTTGTCTGACTGGCAACGTGGGCGCTCGCTTTACCCCCTGAATCGCCTGCCTGGCCGCTCCCGCCGGGTTCACCTGCGCGCGTTCATCCCCAGAATCTGTCCGGTTTGCATCCATTTCAGCCCCCGCTGCGTAAATCCTCTCAAGGACGCGCACCCCCCGCCACACCCAACTAACCCACCGCGCGCGCCCAGCACCCGGAGACGCGCCCATGATCCATCCCGCACCGACCTCACCACCGCCGCGCGGCTCGCGGGTCGCGGTCGTCGGCGCCGGTATTTCGGGTTTAGCCAGTGCCTGGCTGCTGGCGCGCAACCATCGCGTCACCCTGTTCGAATCGGCCGGCTACGCGGGCGGCCACACCAATACCGTGGACGTCACGCTCGACGGTCACACGCATCCCGTCGACACGGGTTTCCTCGTTTTTAACGACCGTACCTATCCGAACCTGATCGCGTTGTTTGCCGAATTAGGCGTCGAGTCGCATCCGAGCGACATGACCTTCTCGGTCTCGCTCGACGAAGGCCGCCTCGAATGGGCCGGCACCAGTCTGAACACCGTGTTCGCACAACGCCGCAACCTGTTCTCGCCGACCTTCATCGGCATGCTGCGCGACATCGTGCGGTTCAACGGCAGCGCGCAGAGCAATCTGGAACTCGCGATAGAAACGCGCGCATCGATGGGTGAAATGCTGACGGCGGGTGGCTACGGCTCCGCGTTCCAGCGCCACTACCTGCTGCCGATGGCCGCGGCGATCTGGTCGAGCGCGACCGCGGATATCCTCGCTTTTCCGGCCACCACCTTCCTGCGCTTTTGCCTGAACCACGCGCTGCTTCAGGTGAATCGGCGGCCGCAGTGGAAGACGGTGGTCGGAGGAGGGCGCGAGTACGTGCGGCGCATCGTCGGCGCGCTCGACGACGTTCGCGTCGGCACCGCGGTTCGAGGCGTACGGCGCGATGCCGACGGGGTCGACGTGTTCACCGACGAGGGCGCCGAGCGTTTCGACGCGCTGGTGCTCGCCACCCACGCGCCGACCTCGCTGCGACTGCTCGGCAACGACGCCGATCAGGACGAACGCAGCGTGCTGGGCGCCGTACGCTATCAGCCGAATGCCGCGGTGCTGCATACGGATACGAATCTGCTGCCGCGGCGTCAGCGCGTGTGGTCGGCGTGGAATTATCTGGGAAGCCGCGCGCATGACGGCATGCATCCGGTGTGCGTCAGCTATCTGGTCAATCAGCTCCAGCCGCTGCCGTTCAAGACGCCGCTCGTTGTCACGCTCAATCCGGTAACGCAATTGGCGCCGGGCACTGAGCTGCGCCGCTTCGTCTACGACCATCCGCTGTTCGATCTGGCCGCCATCGATGCGCAGCACCGGCTGCCGTCGTTGCAAGGCAGGCGCCGCACCTGGTTCGCCGGCGCGTGGACGGGCTACGGTTTTCACGAGGACGGTCTGAAATCGGCACTGCGCGTTGCCGCCGATTTCAATGTGTCGCCGGCATGGGCCAGGTTATGAATTCCACCAGTGTCGAAGCCGAGGTCGATCCGGCCGCCTGGCTTTTGACGGGCAAAGTGATCCACGAGCGCCTGCGGCCGAAGCGCCATCGCTTCTCGTATCCGGTGTTCTATTTGCGCTGCGATCTGGATCGTCTGGCGTCGCTCGATAGCGGCTGGTTCGGCGTCGACCGCTGGCGTTTGCTGAGCTTGTATCAGCGCGATCACGGCCCGCGCGATGGCAGCGATCTTGCCACATGGATGCGCGCGCAACTATCCGAGGCAGGCATCGACGAAGCGGACGGCAAGATCTGGCTGCAAGCGTTTCCGCGTGTATTCGGCTATGCGTTCAACCCGGTTAGTTTCTGGTTTTGCCACGACCGCGATGATCATTTGCGCGCGCTGCTGGCGGAGGTGCGCAACACCTTTGGCGAGCGTCACTGCTATCTGCTGAGCGCCGTTGGGAACGCGCCGATTACGGCCGAAACGGAACTCGAATGCCGCAAAGTGCTGCACGTGTCGCCGTTTTGCCGCGTGGAGGGGCGCTACGAATTTCGCGTCCGGCAGACGCCTGACAGTGTGTCGGTCTCGATCGATTACAAGGACGCTGACGGGCTTCTGATTCGCACCGCAGTAGGTGGCCGTCTAAAGCCTTTGACGCGCCCGGCGGCACTTGCCGCGTTGCTGCGTCAGCCCATGCTGACAGTGGGTGTCATCGCGCGAATTCATTGGCAAGCTCTGCGTCTCGCCATCAAGAGAACGCCGTTCTACGGCAAGCAGCCCGCGCCGGGTCGCGCGGCCGATGCACCCACCGATCCCACCGCTGCCGGCCAGGCTCAACCGTCCGCCGCTGCGCGCCCCATTTCGTCCGATTGAGGAGATCCAGCCATGGCGCTTTCACGAACCCTGAGCGGACACCGAACCGTACCCGCGTCCGGCCGTCTGTTTCTATCGCTGCTCGAGCGGATTCAGGTTGGGCACCTGGTGCTGATCACGCCCGACGGACAGCAGCGCGTATTCGGCGATTCGCATGCGGCGCCGGGTGCGCGTCTGGAGTTGCGCGACTGGCGTGCGTGCGGCGCGATTCTGCGCAAAGGCGATATTGGCTTTGCCGACGCATGGCGCGCCTTCTGGGTGGATACGCCCGATCTGGCGGCTTTGCTGCGCGTGGCAATCCGCAACGAACGCGCGCTGCAACGCACGGTTTATGGCGGCTGGCTCGCGCAACTCTGGTACGGGCTGCGTCATAAGCTGAGACCTAATACGCGCTCGGGCAGCCGGCGCAATATTCACGCGCACTACGACATCGGCAACGCGTTTTACGCGCAATGGCTGGACCCGACGTTCACGTACTCGAGCGCGGTGTTCGACGGCAATTTCTACCAATCGCTTGAAGACGCTCAGCACGCCAAGTATCAACGCATCATCGATACGCTCGGGTTACGCGAAGGCATGCGTATTCTGGAAATCGGCTGCGGATGGGGCGGTTTTGCGATGCATGCGGCTCGTCAGGGCATTCATGTGCATGGCGTGACGATTTCCGCGGCGCAGCTCGAATTCGCCCAGAGGCGTGCGCACGAGGAAGGCCTGAGCGAGCGCGTGCACCTCGAACTGCGAGACTACCGTACGCTGACCGGAGAGTACGACGGCATTGTCTCGATCGAAATGTTCGAGGCTGTCGGCGAAAAATTCTGGCCGGCATACTTCCGCATCCTGCGCGAACGTCTGCGGCCGGGCGCACGCGCGCTGGTGCAAACCATCACCATCGACGATTCGTACTTCGCCGCCTATCGGGCGACGAGCGACTTTATCCGCGAGTTCATTTTCCCGGGGGGCATGCTGCCGAGTCCGCAGCATTTCATTGAAGCGGCACGGCGTGGCAAGCTCGCGGCGCGCAAGTCCCTGGCGTTTGGGCGCGACTATGCGGAGACGCTGCGCCGCTGGCGCAGTGCGTTCGAAGCGCAACTCGATACGATCCAGAAACAAGGTTTCGACGAGATTTTCGTGCGCACGTGGCGGCTCTATCTGGCCTACTGTGAAGCCGGTTTCGACGAAGGACGCACGGACGTGATGCAGTTCGTGCTCGCGTCGGCCGACTGACGTGCGCGCATTCGCGGCACTCGTGCTGGCGTTGTGGGCGACTGCCGCCAGCGCCGACTGGCTCGCTGACGTGCAGCCCGCGAAACTCGTGGGCGAGGGCGATTTCAGCGTGTTCGGCTTCAGGCTATACCGCGCGCAAATGTGGAGCGAACGCATACCCGTTGGCTACGACGAACGCTTCGCGCTGCATATCATTTACGCTCGCGGCATCAGGCGCGAGCGATTCGTCGATACCGGGATGAACGAGATCAAGCGTCTCGCGAGTGCACCGATTCCGGCGGACACATTGGCGCGCTGGCGCACGGACCTGATGCAGGCGTTGGTGGATGTCGGTCCAGGCGATCAGCTAAGCGCGATCTATTTGCCGGACAAAGGCGTGCGCTTTTATGCCGGCAACCGGATGACCGGCGAGTTCGACGACCTTGCCTTCGCACAAGCATTCTTCGGGATCTGGCTCGATCCGTCGACGCGCGCGCCGACGTTACGCAAACAGTTGCTCGGCGTATCGCCCTAGGACACAACGGTTACAGCGAAATGCCGGCAATTTGCAGCAGCAAAACAAGATTGAGCGCCAGCACGGCGATCGTGCCGGCCACTGCGGCGATCGTGGTCGAGCGCCGGTTCCGGTAGCGCCCCATCACATTCCCGCGCGAGGTGAACCACACCAGCGCGATCATCGGTACCGGCAGCGCGATGCTCAGTACCACCTGGCTCAGCACCAGTGCGCGTGTCGCGTCCACGCCGCAGGCCACCACCACGAAGGCCGGCACCATTGTAATCAGCCGCCGCGCCCACACAGGGATGTGAAAACCGACAAAGCCCTGCATGATCATCTGTCCAGCCATCGTACCGACGACCGAACTCGAAATGCCGGAGGCGATCAGCGCCGCCAGAAAGAGGCCCGCCGCCGCGCCGCCCAGTAGCGGCGTGAGCGTGCGCCATGCGGTTTCGATACTGGCGATATCGGCGTGACCGGCATGAAACGCGCTCGACGCCATGATCACCATCGCCATGTTGATAAGCCCCGCGACGCCGAGTGCGACCACCACTTCGATGTTCGAAAAACGCAGCAGCTTGCTGCACTCGCGTTCGTTGCGTGGCTTCACGCGATTCTGTGTGAGTCCCGAATGCAGGAAGATCACATGCGGCATTACCGTTGCGCCGATGATGCCGACCGAAATCGTTAGCGCGTTGCTGTCGGGTATGGTCGGTGTGAACGTATGCTTGATGACCGACGGCCAATGCACCGGTGCAATCAGTAACTCCGCCAGATACGACAGCCCGATCACACCGACCAGCGCCGCAATCGCCAGTTCGAGTGGCCGGAAGCCACGCTTTTCGAACTGCAGCAAACCGTAGGTGACGGTAGCGGTGATCAGCATGCTCGGCATCATCGGCAGATGGGTGAGCAAGGAAACGCCGATCGCGCCACCGACGAATTCCGCCAGATCCGTCGCCATCGCCGCGATTTCGCTGATGCCCCACATCGCGAGCACGCAGCGGCGCGGCAGCGCCGAGCGGCACAACTCGGCGAGATTGCGGCCGGTTACGAGCCCCAGCTTGGCCGATAGCGACTGAAACAACATCGCCACGATGTTTGCCACCGCCACCACCCACAGCAGCGTATAGCCGTAACCGGCGCCCGCCTGGATGTTGGTGGCGAAGTTGCCGGGGTCCATATAGGCGATCGAGGCGACCACCGCCGGTCCGGCGAACGGCAGCATTGCCCGCAAGCCACGGCGGCGTCCGGCCAGGGTCTCGCGGATGTCGAAACAGGTCTGCTCGGTGAGGGTCTGCGGTACGGCGGCCTGGCTCATCGCTTCGTTCATGTCTGCTCCTGTACGGCTTCAGACGTTCAAGGCAATGCAGATGAAGGCCGGCCAACGGGCGAGCGCGATCGTCGTCGCGGCGGCCTCGTTGCCGGTGCAGTCGATATTGCAGCGCGCCTGTTTCAGGCGCTCATATTGAGCACCCCGTTCACGCCGTTCGGGAAAAAGCCGCCTTTGACCGCCACCGAACTCGTCAGGTAGACGATGTTGAGGACGTTGCTGTAATTGCGGCTGAACGCGAGCCCATTGCTGTCGAGCGGCACGATGTTGGAGGTCCCTGGCGTCGCGCCGGTGATCCCCTGATCGTCGTTGCCGTTGTTGTCGAGGCTGTCGCGTGCGGCAGAGATCGCGTTGGCCGCCGTAATGAGGCTCGACATGTCGACGCCCTTCGAATAGAGCACGGTGCGCACCAGGCTCGCGTGATAAGCCTCGGCGGCGAGAATGCCGGCGGCGGCTGACAGGAAGGTCTTGTTGGTGATCAAAGGCGCAGCGCCTTTATAAGCCGTCACGCCGACGTCTTCGAAGATGAACGCGCCGAGCAGAAAGTTGTTGTCGCTCGCATACGGGTTGAACGCGACGCCCGCGCCGACCAGTCCCGCGGCACGCGCTGCGTTGGAGAATGCGCCGTTCGGGTTGGTGCCGCCGATATCGATTGCCGGCATCGCAACCGCTGCTGAACCCAGGGCGCTGCGCAGGAACGCGACGTGCTCGCGTTCGTCGTTGGCGATTTCGTTGGCATAAGCCTGAACCACCGGATCCTGGAACGGCACCTGCTGCCCCGGGATGACCGCACCCGGTGTGCCGACGCCGGTGGTCATGCTCGCAGCCAGCCCCGAACCGGTTGTCGCGTACGTGTAGAACTGCGATTCGAGGTACTCCAGATTCAGCGCGAAGTTCAGTATTTCCGGATCGGTCGGCGCGCTCTGGGCTGACGCGATCGAGCCGGAGCCACCACCGCACGCACTGATCAGCGTGCCGCCGACTAACCCCAGACCCAGCCCGCCGGCGTTGCGGAAAAACTGTCTGCGTTGCAGGCGCCGTTCTACCCGGCGGTCAAATACATCGATAAGTTCTGCTGATTTATTGCTGGACTCCGACATGGCTATGCTCCTCAGATGGTTCGCTGCCAATGCCACGGACTCGCGACGCACACGCGCGGAAAGCGGTTACACAGGCGATGCACAAACGCAAATCGCGGACGCAAAAAGAGGCCTCGTTCTTCCGTGAAGAACTAAACGATGCAGGAGAAGAAAGCGAGTCCTCAACCGCCTTTACGGAGCGAATGGGCCACCAGATGCAAAGCTCACAAAAGATTTCCGTGTGCGCTTGCAGCATGAGGCGGTCTCGCGCGGGGTAGCCGGTCCGTGAGCGGTTCCGGAGCAGGCACCTGAATGGCCACACTGAGCGGCTCGTGAACAGCCCCTGAAAATCGCTAGAAATCATGCGGGAAGCCGCCCGCGATGCAGATTCAGCCCGGTTCGCGGGGGACGTCCGGCGATCCTCTGTACAATTGGGCGTTCGTCATCATCGACCCATCTCGACCGAATTCATGGCCATTACCTACAAGACTCCCGACGACATCGCCAAGCTGCGCATCTCCGGCCGCCTCGCGGCCGACGTATTGGCGATGATCGGCGAGCACGTCAAGGCCGGTGTCTCCACCGACGACCTCGACGCGCTGTGCAACGACTACATTGTCAATACGCAAAAGTCTATTCCGGCAAATGTTGGTTATTTGGGATTTCCGAAGACCGTCTGCACGTCCGTCAACCAGGTGGTGTGCCACGGTATTCCCAATCGCAGCGAAATCCTGAAAGATGGCGACATCATCAATATCGACGTTGCGATTATCAAAGACGGCTATTTCGGCGACACCAGCCGCATGTATTGCGTCGGCCAGCCGAGCACGGTGGCGCGCCAGCTGATCGACACGACCTATGAAGCCATGCTGGCCGGTATCCGTGAGGTAAAACCGGGCGCCACGCTGGGCGACGTCGGCTACGCGATCCAGAAGGTCGCGCAGCGCGACGGCTTCTCGATCGTGCGCGACTACTGCGGCCACGGCATCGGCAAGGTCTATCACGAAGATCCGCAGGTGTTGCACTACGGTCAGCTGGGGCAGGGCGTGCGTCTGAAGCCGGGCATGGTCTTCACGATCGAACCGATGATCAACGCGGGCCGCGCCGGCACCGCGGTGCAGCGCGACGGCTGGACGGTGGTCACCAAAGACCGCTCCCTGTCCGCGCAATGGGAACACATGATCGCCGTGACCGAAGAGGGCTATGAGTTGCTGACGCCGTGGCCGGACGGCACCGGCGCTTACGAAGCGCCCTGAACGCAGTGGCCGGCGCGCTTCGCGAGCCGGTTATCAAGGCGGTGGGCGTGTGAATGGCCGCGCAATCGGCGCGCGGCGCCAGCACCTGGGAGCGGCGCTACGGTCCGATCCAGTAAATAAGCATTTGACTCGCGCGCCGGTTCGGTTAAAGCTATGCGTTAGGGTTTCAAGGGGTTTTCGTCTGCATGAGTCCGTCATTGACCGTTCGCCGTATCGCCGCTGATCAGGGCGCCGTTTTCCGCGAACTCCGTACTGCGTCGTTGCGGGAGGCGCCCTATGCCTTCGGCGAAACGCTCGAGGACGCGTTGTCGGCGGATGCCGCCACGTTCGACGCCACCGCTGCCGAACACGCTGTTTCGTTTATCGCCACCAGTTTCATTCTCTATACCGAAGGCCATCCGGCAGGACTGATCGAAGCGAATTTCGACGATACCGCGGCGCGCCGCGCGTTCGTCGGCGAGTTGTGGGTGGCGCCGGCCGTGCGTCATCTGCGCGGCGGCGAGCTGCTGGTCGACACCGCCAGCGCCTGGCTGGCTGGCGAAGGCGCGATGGAAATCTACGCGTGGGTCGCCGACGCCAACCGCAATGCGATGCGCTTTTACGAGGCGCTCGGCTTCGGTCCGACCGGCGAGCATCGGCGTGTCGCACGTGCGCCCGAGCAGGCCGAAAGCCTGCTGGTGCGCCACGTGCCGACCACGTCGCAGGTGTTTCAGCAGTGATCTCGCGAGCGGCGCGTCAGCCTGCCGCTCACATCCCATCCGCGTCGCAGCAGCGTTCATTGCCGGGTTCATGGCCAAATGAGCGCCCCAAGCGCGGCCTGAACGGCCGAGGCGTGGCTATGTCATGGGTATTCAGGCCGCAGGGGCGCGTTCTCCCGGCAAAAAAACTCGCTCCCCGCCTGTACGCCTGTAAAATACGCAAAATTTTTTGCCGAACGCTATGTCGCCCAAGAAATCGCCCTTTTTCGAACTCCGCAGCGGCTCTGTCGACACGCTCCTGTTTGTGGTCAAGACAACCGACCTCGATGCAATGCGTGCCGAACTGACCCGGCGCTTCGAGGCGACCCCCGAATTTTTCGCTAACGACGTCGTCGCGATCGACGTGCGCCGGCTCGCCGAGAACGAACGCGTGCCGCTCGCCGACATCGCGCAACTGCTCGATAGCGTGCGCATGCGCCCGGTCGGCGTGGTTGCCAACGCTCAACAGGCGTGGGCGGCCGAATCCGCGCTGCCGCTGCTCGAAGCGCGCGACCGCCGTGGCGCCACCGCGAAATCCGCTGACGAAGAAAGCGCCAATCCCGCTGCTGCGGCGCCGGTGGCCACTGCCGCGACTGCCGCGCCGCCGGCCGATCTGTTTGCTGACGCCGGCGGGCCGCCGGAAAACGGCACCCCGGCCACGGCCGCCACGGTCGAGCCGGCGCCCGCCGTGGAGCCCGTCCGTCTCGCTACGTCGTCGCAAACCATGGTGGTCGACAAGCCGCTGCGCTCGGGTCAGCGTATCTACGCAAAGGGCGATCTGGTCGTGCTCGGCCTGGTGAGCTACGGCGCGGAAGTCATTGCGGAAGGCAACATCCATATTTATGCGCCGCTGCGCGGCCGGGCATTGGCCGGCGTGCAGGGCAATCACGACGCGCGCATTTTCTGCACGTGTCTCGAACCGGAACTGATCTCGATCGCAGGTATCTATCGTACGACCGAGAACCCGCTGCCGGCCGACGTGCTCGGCAAGCCGGTGCAGATCTGGCTCGAAGAAGAAAAGTTGATGATCGAACCACTGCGGCTTACCTGATCGGCGTGACGCGCACGCTGCCCTGAACAATCACGGCACGCGGCGTTCCACGGCAAATCGGGCCGCACATAATTGACGAATTTGACGAACACAAGGTAAGGGTAATGGCAAAAATCATTGTGGTGACTTCGGGCAAGGGTGGCGTGGGCAAGACGACCACGAGCGCGAGTTTTGCATCGGCCCTCGCTCTGCGTGGCAGCAAAACCGCCGTGATCGACTTCGACGTCGGCCTGCGTAACCTCGACCTCATCATGGGCTGTGAGCGCCGGGTGGTGTACGACCTGATCAACGTGATCCAGGGCGAAGCGAACCTCAACCAGGCGCTGATCAAGGACAAGAAGTGCGAGAACCTGTTCATCCTGCCGGCCTCGCAAACGCGTGACAAAGACGCGCTGACCATGGAAGGCGTCGAAAAGGTCATCAACGACCTGATCGCAATGGACTTCGAATTCATCGTCTGCGACTCGCCGGCCGGTATCGAATCGGGTGCACTGCTCGCGATGCATTTCGCCGACGAAGCGCTGATCGTGACGAATCCGGAAGTCTCCTCGGTGCGTGACTCGGACCGTATCCTCGGCATTCTGTCGTCGAAGACCAAGCGCGCGATCGACGGCAAGGAACCGATCAAGGAACACCTGCTGATCACCCGCTACAACCCGAAGCGTGTCAGCGAAGGCGAAATGCTGTCGCTGACCGACATCCAGGAAATTCTGCGCATCGATCTGATCGGCGTGATTCCGGAATCGGAAGCCGTGCTGCATGCGTCGAACCAGGGGCTGCCGGCGGTCCACCTCGACGGTACCGACGTCGCCGAAGCCTATAAAGATGTCGTGTCGCGTTTCCTCGGCGAGCAGAAATCGCTTCGCTTTACCGATTACCAGAAGCCAGGGCTGCTGCAGCGCCTCTTCGGCACCAAGTAAGGGGAGCGCACGTAATGTCGATTCTTTCGTTTTTGCTGGGCGAGAAGAAGAAGTCCGCGTCGGTAGCGAAGGAACGCCTGCAGTTGATCATCGCGCACGAGCGCGCCGGCGGCCATGCGCCTGCCGATTACCTGCCTGCGTTGCAACGCGAACTGGTGGCCGTGATTTCAAAGTACGTGAAGATTTCCAACGACGATATTCGCGTGAGCCTGGAGCGCCAGGACGATCTCGAAGTGCTCGAGGTCAAGATTGAAATACCGCAGGCGGGTTCCGCGTAACGCGCTGCGCGCTCTGCTTCGTTGTGTCGATCTGACGTGACGGGATGGGGCGCGTAGACGCTGTCCTCCCGGTGGTGTGCCTTCTGCTGTTCAATTAGACGCGCGGATGTGGGTTCTACGCGCCGTCTGCCTCTCTATCCTCTGTTTGCTGCCCGAACGCGCCGCGCCGTTGTGCATGGCCGCGTATGTCCGCACGTGGCTATGCCGTGCGGCGAAATAATCCGTTGCACTTCAGCGTGTGCCGTTACACGGCGGCAGTCAGCGCTTTTGATCCCTCGCGCATTAAACGGATAACGCCGGATTCGGTGTCCAACTACAGAGGGAAAACATGAACAAGACCTTTCGCTTGCTGATCGCCAACGCTGTGCTGATCGCCGCTGGCGCATCCGCCATGGCATCCGCTTCGGCCGAAGAAGTCGTTGTGATCGCACCGTCCGCACCGCCGGCCGTGCGCTACGAAGTCGTGCCGGCGCCGCGCGTCGGCTACGTGTGGGATCACGGTCATTGGCGTTGGGATCACGGCCGCTATGTGTGGGCGGCGGGCCACTGGCAGGCCGAGCGTGTCGGCTTCCACTGGGTGCCGGGCCACTGGGTCGAGCACGGTCCGAACTATCGCTGGGTCGAAGGCCACTGGGCGGCTTAGGCCCCCAGACGCCAGCACTGTCCGGCACGGAGCGGTTGACCGCGGTCGTGCCGTTCTCTCCAGTTTGACGACGCAGGCGCCGCACTCGCGCTCGCCTGCGTTTCTGAGGAACACATGATGAAAAAGAATCTGCTTCTGATCGCCGCTCTGGCGGTCGTGCTGGCCGGCTGCGTAGTGGTGCCGGCACGGCCGGTTTACGTGCACGCGCCGGGGGTGGTCGTTTACTGACGCGGGGCGCCGTCTTCAGCACGAGTATCGCCGTCGGTCTCATCGGCGACTGCGGCCTCGGGCGCTTCGACTTCAGGGACTTCCGGCACCGGTGCGGGGGCCGGCTGTGGCAGCGGCGCCATATAGCGCTCCGCCAGCGACTCATACAACGGCGGTGCAAGCAAACGCGATACACGGCTCGCAATCAATGCGGTGGCCATCAGCGAGATCACCAGCGCATGACCATCGATCATCTCCATCACGATCACGAACGAGGTGATCGGCGACTGCGTGACGGCCGCCAGATAGCCCACCATCGCGAGGGCGATCAGCATGGGCAATTGCATCGAGCCGAACACCATATGGAGCAGATTGCCGAAGCCCGCGCCGATCGACAGCGACGGCGCGAAGATCCCGCCCGGAATACCCGGCAGATACGAGCCGACCATCGAGATCATCTTCAGGAACGGATAGAACACCGACAGGTGCTCGTGTCCGTCGAGCAATCCGCGCGCTTCCGCATAGCCGCTGCCGAAGGTCGTGCCGCCGGAGATGAGGCCGACCACCGCGATCAGGAAGCCGCACAGCGCGGCGAATACGACCGGCCGCTCGCCGTGCAACTGACGCAGCGGCGCGGGAATCCAGCGTGCGGTATTCAGCAGCAGCCAGCCGAATACGCCGCCCGCAATCCCGGTGACGATCGCCGTGAGCACGACGGCGACCGCCAGCAGATCGGGGAAATGCGCGCCGATCTGGATGGTGCCGAAATAGGTGTAGTTGCCGTTCAGGCCGAGCGCGATCACGCCGGCAATGATGATCGCCGTAATTAGCACGCCGCTCGCGCGGGCTTCGAAGCTGCGGGTGAGCTCTTCGATTGCGAACACGATGCCTGCCAGCGGCGTATTGAACGCCGCGGACAAGCCCGCTGCCGCGCCCGCGAGCACCAGTTGCCGTTCGATCAGCGCATTCGAGCGCGGGTAGAGCCGCCGCAGATTGAACATCAGTGCCGCGCCGACCTGCACGGTGGGTCCTTCGCGGCCGATCGTGAAGCCGCCGAGAATTGCCAGAAACGACACCGCGATCTTGCCGAACAGAATCCGGAACGACAGCAGCCGCGCGCCGTATTCACCGGGCCTGGCATGCAGGGTGGCGATGACTTGAGGAATGCCGCTGCCTTCGGCGCCGCGAAAGAATTTGCGCGTGAGCCAGACAGCGAGCGCGGCGACCGCGGGCGTGACGATCAACGGCGCCCACACGTGCTGTTGCTGCATGGCGCGAAATTCGCCGTAGCCCCAGTCAATTAGCCTGGCATACAGAACCGCCACCAGACCGACCGCGATCGCGCCCAGCCAGAAGACGCCATATTGTCGCCACAGGCGTCTGGCGCGACGCACGATGCTGGAAGAGAGCGGAGGGAAAGGCCGGGACATGAGGGATGTGCTGGCGCAAAGAGTGGATTATAAAGCGTGCCGCATCGACGAAAGGCCATGAAGGCAATATGAAATATGTAAAGAACATATTTGTAAGTTCTGCAATGTAACGGGCTGTATTAATGACCGGATCGCGCCCCATTGCGTTTAGCAAAGATTATTCCATTCGTCGGCTAAAATAGTTTGACGTTCGAACAACTAACAGGTCCTCAATGAAGCGAGTCCTTATCGTCAAGGTCACTTCACTCGGCGATATCGTGCAGGCGTTGCCGGTCGTCGCCGACATCAAACGCGCTTTTCCCGGCGTTGCAGTGGATTGGGCGGCCGACGAAGCATTTGCCGAAGTGGTGCATTGGAGCGAAAGCGTGGACCGCGTGCTTTGCGCTCCGCTGCGCCGCTTCAAGAAGGCGCGCCGCTGGGGCGATTTCAAGGCGATCGCGGCGTCGATCGCCGAATTGCGTGCCTACCGCTACGACTTCATCATCGACATTCACGGTGTGTACAAGAGCGCGATCATCGCCTTTCTGGCTCGCTCGTCTAAACGTATTGGCTACCAGTCCCAGGATCTGGGAGAGCGCGGCGCGGCATTTGCCTACACCGGGCGTTTCGGTCCCCGTCCGTCTTGCGATGCATGGCATGGCATGCGCATCAGCGCGAGTGAGGCGCTCGGCTATAAGGTCGAGGGTCCGCCCGCCTACAATCTGCGCCTGCCAACGCCGGCCGTCGTGCCGTTCGCGGCTAACGGCGCACCGGTCGCGGCGCTCTTTCATGCCACCTCCAAAGACGACAAGAAGTGGCCGCTGTCCCATTGGGGGGCGGTCGGGCGTGAGTTGGTGCAGCGAGGTTTTCAGGTGGTGTTGCCGTGGGGCTCGGAGCGCGAGCGTGCCGAGGCGGAACAAATCGCGTCGCAGGTGCCGGGCTCGACCGTCCTGCCGAAACTGAGCGTGACCGAAATCGCACAGATGATCGACGGGTGCGCGCTGGTGGTCGGGACCGATACGGGGCTTGTTCATCTGGCGCATGCGTTGCAGAAGCGCACGGTCATGATTTTTGTGGCCACTTCGCCGTCGCATTGCGGCATCGACGCGCCGTTCCGCTCGATTTCGATTGGTAACGGCGAGGCAGTCCCAACGGTTGCCGAGGCGCTGGAGGCAATCGATTACGTGCAGGGCGAGTCGCGCGCCGTCGCCATGCAGCACGGATCAGCCGCTGCCTGAGCGCAACTTCGCCGCGCTTTCGCGCAATCGTTTGGCTAATCGTTCGGTCAAAAGAAAAGAGGCGCGACGCACAGTCGCCCAATCAAACGAGCGCTGCCACGGAACGCCTCCGAAAAACGCCCGCGTCGGGGAACTACGGGCGAAGAGGAATCACTTCAATGAACAAACTGACTCAGACACCGGGCGGCCACCTCGGGTGATCGACCCAGTTCTAAACAGACCGCCAGCCGGCGGCCGAGTTCAATGACGCATTCATTGAGGCATGCCGCGCGCGTGCCGGCAGATTCGTGGGTCGCTCACCGGCATCCCGCAGCCGGTCTTTGACGACCGCGCTCTGCACCTGGACCAGCACCGCGCATTACATACCTGTTAAATCTGTCGCTTTTCGTAGGGCGCCTAATTGGCTGTCCGCGTGGTTTCGCGCGCGGTTGCCGGTCTGGTTATGGCACGTGGAGCGCCGATTCAATACCCGCCGTCCGCGTCCCGGTCCGCGCATCCGCCACGGACAAGGCTTGCACGTGGCACGCATATCCAAACCAGTATAGGTGCTGTTTTCCTCTGATGTGAATCTGTTGACGCCATGGGTTGGCGCAGCCGGATTTGGGGGCGCAAACGTGTAACACCCACGTGATCTTCCCTTACAAATGGCAACGGTCGCGGGAGGCAGGGTCGTGTTCAATCGAGTCATTCGGGGTTTCGGCTCGAATGAATCTGACTCGAAGGAGAACAATATGAAACGCTTAATCCTGACCCTGATCGCAGGCACGCTGCTGGCAACGGCGCTTGGGGGCTGCATCGTTGCACCGGCGCCTGGCTATTACTACGGCGGCGGCTACTACCATCACGGTTACTACTACCGGTAATGGCTTGCGGCCCGGATTTGGCCAGACGCAGTACCTGATCCTGACGGCTGCCGCTCACCCGCATCGGCGAGGGCAGCCGCTCAACGGCTTCTTTGGATGAGTTCAGGCGCAGGCCGCGTTCGACCGGCCAGCTGTGCGGGCACTGGCACTGACGCCGGGATGTTCGGCTGCTCAGGCAAGCAGCATTTCAAAAGCAATCACCGCGGTAATGGCGGCCACGTTCGCGGCCAGCGCTTCCACAACGATGCCTTTCCACGTCGCGGGACGAAAGCGCAAAGCCAGCAGCAGCGAACATAGCAGCGCCAGCGCGATGATCATCACGATATCCGCGTTGTGAAGGTGAATATTCATCAGAGCCTCCCTGCTTGCCTTAGGGTTATTTATTTCGAGTATAGGCAAGTCAAAAAGACGCGCAAGGCAGGGAATTTACTCAGCGCGTCTTCCGTCTCGTTACATCAGGTGCGCATCGCGCGTCTCGCGCATGCATAGCACGCCGAGCATGCTGACGGCCGCCGCAATCGACACATACGCGCCCACCCAGGGCAGCCCGCCGTGCGCGGCCAGCACCTGTGCGATATACGGCGCGACGGACGCACCGAGAATCCCGCCGAGGTTGTACGACACACCTGCACCGGTATAGCGCACGTTGGTCGGAAACAGTTCCGGCAGCAGCGCACCCATCGGGGCGAAAGTCACACCCATCAGGAACAGCTCGATCACGAGGAACAGCAGCACCAGCGGCGTCTGCCCGCTGCCGAGCAACGGCGCCATCGTGAAGCCCGACAGGATTGCCGCGATGATGCCGACGATCAGCACCGGTTTGCGGCCATAACGGTCGCTCGCCCAGGCTGACAGCGGCGTGGCGAGCGCCATGAACACGACCGCGATGCACAGCATGCCGAGGAAAGTCGGCCGCGGAATATGCAGTACCGACACGCCGTACGACAGCGAAAACGTCGTGGCGTTGTAGAACAGCGTGTAGCAGACCACCATGGCGAGCGCGCCGAGCAGAGTCGGCATCCAGTGCTGCGAGAGCAGGGTGGCGATCGGCACCTTCACGCGCTCCTCGCGCTCGATGGCTGCCTGGAAGGCCGGCGTCTCGGCGATCTTCAGACGCACGTACAAGCCGAGCGCAACCAGCACCGCGCTGACGAGAAATGGCACGCGCCAGCCCCAGCTGCGGAATTGCTCGTCGCTCAAAGACAAGGCCAACGCGAAGAACAGGCCGTTGGACGCCAGAAAACCGATCGACGGCCCGAGTTGCGGAAACATCCCGAACCAGCCGCGTTTGCCGGCCGGCGCGTTCTCCGTGGCAAGCAGCGCCGCGCCACCCCATTCGCCACCAAGGCCGATACCCTGGCCGAAGCGCAAGATGCACAGCAGGATCGGCGCGAGGCTGCCGATCGAGTCGTAGCCCGGCACGAAACCGATCAGCGTGGTGGATACCCCCATCACCAGCAGCGAAGCCACCAGGGTCGATTTACGGCCGATCCGGTCGCCGAAGTGACCGAACAGGAACGAGCCGATCGGGCGCGCGACGAACGCAATGCCGAACGTGACGAAAGCCGATAAAGCCTGAGCGGTCGCCGAGCCGTGCGGGAAAAACACCGGTCCGATGACGAGCGCCGCGGCGGTCGCATAGACGTAGAAATCGTAGAACTCGATCGCGGTGCCGATGAAGCTCGCGAAGATGATCCGCGCGCTGCTGTTCTGCCCGGTCGAATTGGGCTGGGCCGCGGAAATCGGCGAAGTGGACATGCAGGGTCTCCGAGTGTCGTGATGCCGTTGGACGCCGTACTTTTATGTGCGGGCGGCGCGTGATCAGCCGGCATCTTTGTTTAGGTTCGTGCGCTTCGGCGCGTCTTGCTGGCGGTTGAAGCCATGCCCGGCGCGGGCGACGATGCGACAGCTTACAACGGCAGCAGTTAGCCGTCAGCGTCGTTCGTATATCAGGCAGGCGGCCTGCGCGGGTGGCGCGGCGGTGCTGCAATCGGGCGCGCGCCGCGCCAACGGGTAAGCGGGCGGCGCGCGCCATGCCGGAGGGATCCGGCTTGGGGAGTCGGAAAATTATAGCGAGCGCGTCCACAACGCAGCAAGGCAGGGCGGGGCCGGTCTCGCGTTCTGCCGCTTTCACTGCGCCGGCGCGCCGCTTACTCGATGGTCTGCGCTTGCGGCGAGGCGAACTCGCGCAACTGGAATTTGCCGTTGTCGTTGAAGAGCCAGTCCTCGAACAGTTCGAGTTGCCCGCGGCCATTCAGCAATACGCCAGGCGGTTGCGGCAGCGGCGAGGCGCGCCGCAAGGTGGCGAGCGCGGTGCTCTCGGCTTCGTCGTCGCCATTGGTGCGATACACCGACGACTGCAGCACCTGGCCATTGCGATCCACCGTGAACGACACCACCACCAGCGAGCGCAGCATGGCTTGCGGTGTGCCGTGCAGCACATAGGACGGACTGCGGTCGATGATGCGTCTGGCGACCGCGCTGCGGTATTGATCGAGCGTCGCGCTATTGACGGCGGCGGCCGGCGTGATGACGAGCGGGCGATCAGGCGGCGTGATGGTGCAGCCCGCCATGACCGCAAGCACCAGCGTCGACGCTACGGTCAAAACCGATACCGACATCGCCCGATGTGCTTGCAATAACGATCCGCCGACGCGGCAAGCGCAGGGCCCGGTCAAGCGACGAAGGTGACGCGTACGGATGAGCATCGTTGTGGAAAGCATTGGGACAGGGTCTAACTTGATGGTAGTCAAAAAGCGCCAGGATGCAATTGTCGTTCGCCCTGTGTGCCGGTCCGGTGCCCTGCGATCCGGTTCGCTTGCGCGTTGCGCGTGGTGTTCTTTCCATTGCCTTTCTGTCGTCTGCATGAGCGCATTCAGTCTGATGCGATCCGCCTGACATAAGCCGTGTTTGATCAAAGAGTGTTAATACCGGTCCACACACAGCAGGAGTTCTAAGAGTTTTCCTATGGTGACGACAACCTCACGTCAATAGCGTGGGCCCGACCATCTGGCGAAGCGCCGCAGCGCGGTCATGAGTCGCGCGCGGCCGGCGCTTATGCGAGCCGATCGGTCCTGTCCACCCCGACAACGAGGTATCGTTTGGAACACACTTCCTTTGCGCTGACGCGCACGCAATCCCGCACTCTGGCGCATGCCGCCGCGGGCTCCAATCTCTGTGCCGTTTACCGCATCGACGGCTGTCCGGACGTCGAGCGGCTGTCCGCTGCCGTGACACAGCTAGTGGCGCACTGCCGGCCGCTTGCCTACCGGCTCGTCGACACCGAACAGGGCGCGCATTGGGTCATCCGCCGCGATGTGGGAGCACAGCTGAACGTCATCGATCTTGACCGGCGTGACGAGTGTGACAAGCGTGACGAGCGCGACGAAGCCGCTGTGCTGTCCTTGATCGACGGCCTGTGCGCGCGTGCCTTCCGGCTGGACGCCGGGCTGCCGTGGGCGTTCACGCTGCTGCGCGCCGGCGCCCAGAGTTATCTGGTGTTCGCCTGCCATCCTGCTTTGCTCGACCGTTTTTCGCTGAGGCCGTTGTTCGATGCGCTTTCGCGGACCTATTGCGGCACAGCGCCGGTCGCACCGCTCGGCATCGATCAGCAAGGCCTGCTCGACGCCGAGCGTGAGCTCCTCGCGAATGACCGTTTGCAGACCGACCTCGATTTCTGGATTGGCCAACTGGGCGACGCTTCGTTCGAATGGCACGCGCCGCGCAGGCAAAATGCGCTCGCCGACAGCAGCTTTACGCTGCGCCTCGATGCGCGGACAGCCGCTGCTTTGCGCAGTGAGGCCCATACGCTCGGCGTCGCCCCCGATCTGCTGATCAAACTGTGTGTTCACGTGCTGCTGCACCGCATGACCGGCAGCCGCGCGGTGCTTACCGCGCATCACCAGCGCGGCCGCTGTCAACGCGACGAGACGATCGGTTTCGACGAACGGCGGCGCTTCCTGAAAACCGACTTCGACGACACGATGACGCTGCGGCAGTTTCTTCGGCACGCGGCGGCGCGCGCCGAGATGGCGGATTTTCACGCCGAACTTCCGGCCTTTGAGGTGCTGTACGACATCGAGCGGCGCGAACCGGGTTTCGTGCGTGGGACCAACGTGGTGTGCGAAACCGACAGCTTGCCCTACGACGCACTCATGCTCGGCACCTTGTCCGCGACCTTGCTGGCGCCGTACTCGCGCCGTTTCTCGCACGAGGACATCGGCGTCTATCTCGACGTGCGTGAAGAGATCGCGTTGCACGTGCACAGCCGCTATCCCCAGGAACTCGACGGCTTGCGTCTCGCGTTCGGGCATCTGACGGCGCTGCTCGGGCGCGTCGGCGAGAGTCTCGGGCAGAAGGTCGATGCGATTGATCTGTATACGCCGGTGTTGCGACGCCATTGCGCGGCGTGGTCCGATGGCGGTTCGCTTGCCGTACCCGCGCGCGACGTGCTCGATCTGTTCGCACAGGCGGCCCGCGAGCACGCCGCGCATCCCGCGGTCAGCGGCCCGGACGCTGCGTTCACCTACGCGCAACTGGCGCTCGCCACCGAACGCGTGAGCGCAGCCCTGGCCGCGCTTGAACCGAATGCGCCGAATGCGCCGGACATGTCTGATGGACGGGACACGTTGATCGGCATTTGCATTTCGCGTGGCGCGTGCATCGTTCCGGCCATGCTTGGCGTGCTCACCCATGGCGCGGGCTACCTGCCGCTCGACCCGCAGATGCCGGATGAGCGCTTGCGCTACATCGTCAAGGATGCGCAACTGCGCGCCGTGATTGTCGATGCGGCAACCCACGAGCGTTTGAGCGCGCTGGTCGATTGCGCGCTATACCGGATCGACGATCTGCTGACAGGCCCGCCGGCCGGGTTGGCTGGATCGGCTTCCGCGCCAGGCGCGCCGCTCGATCCGCAACGCACCGCCTACGTGATCTACACCTCGGGCACGACGGGCAAACCCAAGGGCGTGGTCATCGAGCGCGGCATGCTGGCGCACCTGATCGCCTCGCTGACGGGCCGCTACCGGCGTGACGCGAGCACGCGCTGGCTGCAGTTCGCGTCCGTCAATTTCGACGCCAGCGTGCTGGAGATTTTCAATCCGCTGACGCACGGCGGCCATCTGATCGTCGCGCCCGAAGCGGTGCGCACCGATGCTGACGCACTGTCCGCCTTCCTCGACGGCGAACGCATCACGCATGCGTTCCTGCCGCCGGCGATTCTGAAGCTGCTGCCACGGCGCGCGCTGCCGCATCTGGACACGATTCTCTGTGGCGGTGAAGCGAGCGACGACGAGACGATCCGCTTCTGGTCCGGCATGCTGCGCCTGTCGAACATCTACGGCCCGACCGAGACCACCGTGATGGCGACCGAAAACACCTTCGACGGCGACAAGCCCGCCAATCAACTGGGCCATCCGCTGCCCGGCTATCAGATTCATCTGCTCGATGAGGAAGGCGAACCGGTGCCGCTCGGCGGCATCGGCGAGATCTGCATTGGCGGCGCGGCGGTTGCGCGTGGCTATCTGCTGCGGCCCGAACTAACCGGGCAGAAGTTTCGGGCGAATCCGTTTGCCCCAGGACGTCTCTACCGCTCCGGCGATCTCGGCCGTTTTCAGCCGGATGGCGCGATCGAATTTCTCGGGCGCAGCGATTTTCAGGTGAAGATTCGCGGCTACCGGATCGAGCTGGGCGAAATCGAGGCCAGCATCGTCGAACAGCCGGAGGTGCGTAGCGCCTATGTCGGTACCTGCGAGCGGCAGGGTGGGACGGCACTCGTGGCCTGGTATGCAGGGGCCGCGCTGGAGCCTGCGATTCTGCGAAACCGTCTTGCGCAACGACTCGCGCATTACATGGTGCCGGCCTTCCTGCTGCCGGTCGAAGCGCTGCCCTTGACGCTGAACGGCAAGATCGACCGCAGCAGATTGCCGGCGCCGCAAACCGGTCCGGCCGACTCCGCGAAGCGCGCTTTCGACGCCTTCGAACTGGCCGTGCAAGCGATCTGGTCGGACGTGCTGGGCGTGCCGCTCGACAGCGTCGGGGAGGACAGCCACTTCTTCCACCTGGGCGGCCACTCGCTGCTTGCCACGCTCGTGTGCAATCGTGTCAGCGCGAGCCTGTCCGCAACCGTCAAGCTGAAGACGCTGTTCGAGCATCCGCAGTTCGACGCCTTTTGCGCAAGCGCGCGGCAGGGCGTCGAACCGGGCCCCGCGCTGCCGCCGCTAACTGCGCAATCAGGTCCGCCCACGTCCGCGCCCGTAGCTAGCCGGCTCGTGCGGATGATGCATACCCGCGCGCTCGGCAAGCCTGCAGATAACGCGTACAACATCGTGATGCGGGTGGACTTCGACGGCGCAGCGAATCCGTTGCGTTTGCATCAGGCGCTCGTCGGCGTATTCGCGCATAACCCCATCTTCACCGCGAGCTTCGCGGAACGTGGCGGACAGTTGTGGCTGCTGCCGGGCGAAACCGCCAACCTGGTGGATTCGCCCGCGCCTATATCCGTTCCTTTAGAGAGCTGTGATGCCGGCGCGATCGAAGCGTATGCCGATGCCATGCGCGCAGTGAATTTGCCACTCGACTGTGCGCCGTTGTGGCGTGCGCAATTGCTCATGTCCCCGCGAGAGAGCCGCACCACTTTGCTGCTCTGCATTCATCACGCGATCTTCGACGGCTGGTCGTTCAAACTGTTGCTCGATGAATTGACGTTGCGCTACGAAGGCCAGCCGGTTTCAGAAGAGCGGCTCTCGTGGTTCGACCACGGTCGTTGGGCGCAGCAATTAGTGCAATCGCCGCGTTTTGCCACCGCGCGTGAGTACTGGACACGCAAGCTCGACACGCTTGCCTTGCGCACGGAATTGCCGTTCGACGCATTGCAGCGCGAACCTAACGCCAACCGCTCGTTGGCGCTACATGTACGGCCGGCCCAGGTGCGACGCCTGAAGCAGATTGCCGATGCGCACGACATGACGTTGCCGCCTCTGCTATTCGCGCTGTATCTTATCTGGCTGTGGCGCGTGAGTGGCCAGCAGCAACTGGCCTGTGCCTATCCGTATGCGGGCCGCGATGTTCCCGGCAGCGAGCAGATCTACGGCATGTTCGTGTCGATGGCCGTGCTGGTGCAGCGCATCGACACGCGGCAAGGGTTCGGCGAACTGGCGCGTGCGGTGCAACGGCAGATGCTCGACGACCGCGATCATCTGCTCGCCACGCCTTACGACACGGACAACGATCAGCTCGGTGCGCTGAACACGATCTTCAGTCTGCAAAACGGCATTGAGCTGAACGGCCATATCGGCGGAGCGGCTTATTACGCCGAGGAACGCCCTCCGCTGACGTCGAAAGCGGACCTGTCGGCGATTTTCTATGTGCGGCCCGATGGTGGGCTGGACGGACGCTTCGAATACGACAGTTCGGTGCTGCATGAGGCTTCGGTTGAGCGGATGGCGGAGGTGTTCATGACGCTCTGCGATGCCGCTGCTCGTCAGCCTGACACGCCGGTCGGCGAACTTGCCTATCTGAGTGATGCGCAACATGCGCGGTGTTTGAGCTTCGCGTGCGGCGAGCCGCTGCCGGATGCAGCGCAGTCGATCCCGGCGCGTTTCGCCGAGGTGGTCGCGGCACATGCATCGCGCGTTGCCGTGCGCTGTGGTGAGGAGCAGCTCAGCTATCGTGAACTCGACGCGCTTAGCGATGCTATCGCTCACGGCTTGTCAGCCCGCATGCCGGCCGGTGCGCGGATTGGTTTGAGCATGCAGAAGAGCGTCCTGCTGGTGGCTACCGTGCTGGGCACGCTCAAAGCCGGTTGCGCGTATGTGCCACTCGACCCGGCCTATCCCGCCGAACGCCTGCGCTACTTCGTCGAAAACTGTTCGGTCGATACGGTGCTCGCCGATGAACCGAGCCGCCTCGCGCTGGAGGCCGCCGGCCTCGGCGAATTGCACCAGATCGACCCGGCGCTGCTGGCGAAGCAGGTGGGGCAGCCGTACCGGCAGCAGGCTGTCGTTCCCGAGGCGCTCGCTTATGTGATCCACACGTCGGGCTCGACCGGCAAGCCGAAGGGTGTGCTGGTCGAACATCACAGCGTGGTTCGAATGGTGGCCGCCGCGAGTCGCGCGCTCGGCTATGCGCCGGGCAGCATCAGCACCTTGGCGGCGTCCACCAATTTCGACGCAAGCGTGCTCGATCTGTTTCTCGCGCTGCTGCACGGCGGCACGCTCATCGTGTTGCCGGAGCAGGCGCGCCGCGATCCGCGCTTGTTGCACAGCTTGCTGAAAGCGGAGCGCGTCACGCATGCTTCGCTTGCACCGGTAGTGGTGCAGAGCCTGCCGCGCGAGCCGCTACCCGATCTGCAACTGCTTGGATTCGGCGGCGATACGCTGGACGAACCGAGCGCTGCCTGGTGGAGTGAACACACGCGGCTATTCAGCCTGTACGGTCCCACCGAAATCACGGTGATGGCCTCGTGCGGACACGTGTTGCCGGGTGGGCCGAGCCGCATCATCGGCAAGCCGCTGCCGGGTTACCGGCTCTATCTGCTGAATGCGCAGCGGCAACTGGCGCCGCCCGGCACGGTCGGTGAAATCTACATCGGCGGCGAAAATCTGGCGCGCGGCTATATCAACCAGTCGGCCATGACGATGGAACGGTTCGTGGTCGATCCGTTTCGCGATGCACCGTACGCGCTGATGTACCGGACGGGCGACCTCGGCCGTTTTCTCTCCGACGGCACGATCGAATACCTTGGCCGCAACGACGAGCAGGTCAAGCTGCGTGGCTTTCGCATCGAACTCGGCGAGATCGAGAATTGCATCGCGACCGCGTCCGGTGTCGCGCATGCCGCGTGTCGCGTGTGGGGCGAAGGTGACGCGCGCTATCTGGCTGCGTATTACGTCGGCGTTGCCGGATCGAACGAAGACGGTGCGGTGCCCGATGAAGACACGCTGCGCCGCCATGTGTCGCAGGCGCTGCCCGACTACATGGTGCCGGCGTGTTTCATCCGGCTGGACGCGCTGCCGGCGTCGCCGAACGGCAAACATGATCGCAAGGCGTTGCCCGCGCCCTCACGCGCAAGCGGCACACCGCCGCGCGAAGGCGTCGAGCAATGCATCGCCGGAATCTGGCAGGTGCTGCTGCGCGTTTCCGGCATCGGCCGCGACGACAGTTTCTTTCGGCTCGGCGGCAATTCGATTCTGGCGGGGCGGATGCAGGCGCAATTGCGCGAAACGCTCGGCATCGATTTTGCGATGGCTGAGTTTTACCGCTCGCCGACCGTCGCGACGCTCGCGCACGGTGGTCACGAGGACATGATCGAGCGCGCGATTGCCGATGCGTCGACGCCGTTCGTTGCCGAACATGCCGCGCCAGCTTGCTCTGAGGCCGCCGAGCCAGCGCCGATTCGCACGATGCTGCTGACCGGCGCGAGCGGTTTCCTCGGCATTTACCTGCTGCACGCGTTGTGCGCCCGGATCGACAAGGTGATTTGCCTGCAACGCTGCGCGAGCGCTGATGCCGGCCGCGCCGTATTGGAGGAGAAGGCGCGCGAGGCGGGGCTGGCGATCGACTTCAGCCGCGTCGAGGTGATTCCTGCCGATCTCGCCGCGCCGCAACTTGGACTCGACGCATCGCGCTGGCGGCAACTCGCGGGGGAGGTCGACGCGATCCTGCACTGCGGCGCATTCGTCCATCACCTGCATAGCTACGAGGAGATGAAGGCCGCGAATGTCGGCGGCACCGAGGCTTTGCTGCGGCTCGCACTGACGCAGCGGCAAAAACCGTTCTGTTTCGTCTCGACGCTGTCGGTTGGCGAGATGCTGGAGGGCGCCGTGCGCATCGACGAGCATGTGAGCCGCGCGCGTCCGTTGCTGGATAACGGCTATCTGCTGACGAAATGGGTGAGCGAACAACGGGTCGCGGAGTGCGCACGCCGCTTCGGCCTGCCGGCGCTCATTGCTCGACCCGGCAATATCACCGGCGACAGCCGCACCGGTTTTAGCAATTTCGCGCGCAACCATTTCTGGCTGTTCACTCAGGGCTGCTTGCAACTCGGTGCCTATCCGGAAACGGCGCGGGAAGTCGAGATGATGCCGGTCGATCAGCTCGCGAGCGCGCTGACGGCAATGGTGCTGCATCCGCGTGCCGGCATCCGCGTGGCGAACCTGAACAATCCGTTCGCCCTGTCCTTGCGTCAGTGGTTTGCTGTGTTCGCTGCTTGTGGCTTGCATGCCGAGGCACAGGTGCCGGCCGACTGGCAGCGGCGTCTGGCGGGTCTCGATGCGTCGAACGGTTTGGCGCTGATTCGCGACTTCTATACCGGTGACCTTTCCGCCGCACCGTTGCCGGTCGAGCAGATCGACACGTTGACCGAGCTTGCGCGGCACGGCGTGGCGTTGACGACCGACTACGGCGCGATGATCCGGCTTTACATCGGCTATCTGCGCGACGCGGGCTTTCTTCCCCCTATACCGGAGACGGTGGCGTTGTAACAGGCTGAAATATGACCGGATTTCTCTTCGGCTAAAACGAGCCTACACTTCGTTGGCCTCTTTCGAGAGGCATCGGTGGAAGTCTTTCATTTAGCCCGCTTCGTGCGGGCTTTCTTTTTTTGCGCGGTACTTTGCGCAATCGATCAGTCCGGTCACGAAACAAAAAAGGCGAACTCGTTGATGAGTTCGCCTTTGTTTTTGTGCCGCGCCTTACCGTTACATTACTTCAACGCTTCCCGTGCGGCCTTGACCGCGGCAAGCACCTGCTCGGGCGCCGTGCCGCCCGGATGGTTGCGGCTGGCCACCGAACCTTCGAGCGTCAGATACGAAAACACGTCGTCGCCGATCAGATGCGCGACGTTCGGCAGTTCCTGACGCATTTCTTCCAGCGTCAGGTCGGCCAGATCGCAGCCACGATCGGCGCACACGCGAACCGCCAGCGCCACGGCTTCGTGCGCGTCGCGGAACGGCAGACCTCGCTTGACCAGGTAATCGGCGAGATCGGTGGCCGTGGAGAAGCCTTGCAACGCGGCGTCGCGCATGGCTTGCGGCTTCACGGAGATGCCCGCGACCATTTCAGCGAAGATGCGCAGCGTGTCTGCAACCGTATCGACGGTGTCGAACAGCGGTTCCTTATCTTCCTGGTTGTCCTTGTTGTAGGCGAGCGGCTGGCCCTTCATCAACGTGAGCAGCGCGATCAGATGACCGTTCACGCGGCCCGTCTTGCCACGCGCGAGTTCGGGCACGTCCGGGTTCTTCTTCTGCGGCATGATCGACGAGCCGGTGCAGAAACGGTCGGCCAGATCGATGAAGCCGACGCGCGGACTCATCCACAAAACCAGTTCTTCCGAGAAGCGCGACACGTGCGTCATCACCAGCGCGGATGCTGCCGTGAATTCGATCGCGAAGTCACGATCGGACACCGCATCCAGCGAATTTGCGCAGATGCCGTCGAAGCCCAAGGTCTTCGCCACCGCGTGACGGTCGATCGGATAGCTCGTGCCGGCGAGAGCCGCCGCACCCAACGGCAGGCGATTCACGCGCTTGCGGCAATCGATCATGCGTTCGGCGTCGCGCGAAAACATTTCGACGTAGGCCAGCAGGTGATGGCCAAACGTGACCGGCTGCGCCACCTGCAAGTGCGTGAAGCCGGGCATGATGGTCGAGGCGTTCTTCTCCGCCATGTCGAGCAGGGCCGTGCGCAGCTCCGTCAGCAGCCCGCCGATGCGGTCGATCTCGCCGCGCAGCCACAGGCGGATGTCGGTCGCGACCTGGTCGTTACGCGAGCGGCCCGTGTGCAGACGCTTGCCGGCGTCGCCGATCAGCGCGGTCAGGCGCGCTTCGATGTTCAGGTGGACGTCTTCCAGATCGAGTTGCCACTCGAACTCGCCTCGCTCGATTTCACCCTTGATCTGCGCCATGCCGCGTTGGATCGCGGCGAGGTCGTCGGCGGCGATGATCTTCTGCGCGGCCAGCATCGAGGCGTGCGCGAGCGACCCTTCGATATCGACGAGCGCCAGACGCTTGTCGAAGAAAACCGACGACGTGTAGCGTTTGACGAGCTCCGACATCGGCTCCGAGAAGCGAGCCGACCAGGCTTCGCCTTTTTTGTGCAGTTGGGACGTCATGGTGTTGGGCTTTGAACGAGGTGAGGACGCTGACGGCGTTTGCGTACAGGGCGGGCGCCATCGGAATGAGCGAAAGACAGGGATTTTAACACTGGCGGACCGCATCAAAGATGCCGCCCGCCCCAAGGCCGCTCAGGCAAAAGCACCGCTATTCCCGCACCAGCACCACCAGCTTCAGATCCTCGCGATGCGCGGGCTTGAAGGTGATCTGGTCATAGATGATGCGGCCGTCGCGCGGATGGTTGAATTCGCGCCGGCCGCCTTCCCGGCCGCCGACGTCCTGCGACGCCCAGAAACGCGCAAACGCGTCGCTGGCGGCGGTGAGCGAGTCGATCAGCCCGCGCGTGGGCGCGTCGTTCAGATGACGAATCGAGTCGGCGCGGAATTCGGCGGCGAGGCGTCGCGCGCGCGTTTCCCAGTCGACGATCAGTTCGCGCGCGGCCGGTTCGGTGAAGGTGTAGCGCAGCAGATTGCGATCGTGGGTGCCGTCCAGCCAGCCGACGAACAGGTCGGCGGCGCGCGCGTTCCACGCCAGCGCGTTCCACTGACGGTCGAGCACGTAAGCCGGGGCGTTCACGAGCTGCACGGTTTCGAGCAGGGTGGCGGGAGCGTCGGCGGCGGCCGGATCGGGCTCGGCCGGGTCGCGCTGCGCGGCCAGTTCGAACAGATACGCCCGCTCGGCGCGCGACAGTTGCAATGCCACGGCGATCCGCGCCAGCGCCTCGGCGGAAGCGGAGACCGGGCGGCCCTGTTCGATCCACGTGTACCAGGTCGGACTGACGCCGCACAGTTGCGCGACTTCTTCGCGCCGCAAGCCGGGGGTGCGGCGGCGCGGGCCGGGCGGCAGGCCGAGCGCTTGCGGCGTGAGCCGTTCACGGTGGGCGCGGATGAAATCGCCAAGCGCGCGGGCAGGCGTGGCGTCGAGTGGCGGCGGGTGGTCGGCGGAGGGCGGCGTGGTCATTCTTGTCGGGCTGCGCTTGGAGGAAGCGGGGTGGTGTCGGGGTAGTGCCGGGGTGGTGCTATTGATACCAGAATAATTGCTTAACTTGTACTGGTACACGACCGGTTCTATTGTAACGGTAACGGTTGGAACGACCCAGCGTCGTTCAGACCAACCCGGCCCAAGCCCAATCCAACCCCACATAGACAACGGGAGTCTTCCATGAAGCATCACGATCAGGTCGCCGACGCCTTCGGCTCGACCGCCGCCGCGTATTTGACGAGTCAGACGCATGCCACCGGCGCCGACCTGCAGACGCTGGCCGAATCGATCGCGGCGACGCCGGGTGCCCGGGTGCTCGACATGGGCTGCGGCGCGGGTCACGCGAGTTTCGCGGCGGCGCCGCATGCAAAGGAAGTGGTCGCGTACGACATCGCGCCGCAAATGCTGGCGACGGTCGACGGCGCGGCGAAGGATCGCGGCCTCGCCAACATTCGCACGCAGCAAGGCGCCGCGGAAACGCTGCCGTTCGACGACCATTCGTTCGACTGGATCATCAGCCGGATGAGCGCGCATCACTGGCACGACGTGCCGCTCGCGCTGGCCGAAGTGCGGCGCGTGTTGAAGCCTGGCGGCAAGGTGTTGTTCATCGACATCGCCGGCGCCGATCATCCGCTGCTCGACACGCATATTCAGGCAGTCGAAGTATTGCGCGACGGCTCGCACATTCGCGACTACCGCGCTGACGAATGGATTGCGTTCTTCGAAGCGGCCGGTTTCAAGGCATCGATTCGTGAGCGTTGGCGCATCGCGATCGAGTTCAGCTCGTGGGTGGCGCGCATGCGCACGCCGGAGCCACGGGTGGTGGCGATTCGCTCGTTGTGGAGCAATTCGCCCGACGAGGTGCGCCAGTATTTCGATGTGCAGGAAGACGGTTCGTTCAAGCTCGACGCGCTGATGGTCGAGGCGCAGTAAGCGCGGCAGGCAACGGCGTGCAATAAGCCGCGCCAAAAGAAAACGGCGGAATGCCGAGACCGACATTCCGCCGCAGTGCATCAGGTTAAATCAAGCTAATACAGCGGGGTGCAACACGCCGCACCTCCGCCACATCGCAACCAGCAAGCGTTAGCCGGTATTGCGCAAGCCCGCCGCAATCCCGTTGATGGTCAGGTGAATCCCGCGCCGCACGCGCGCGTTGGTATCCCCCGCACGGTGACGTTTGAGCAACTCGACCTGCAAGTGATTGAGCGGGTCGAGATACGGGAAGCGGTTCTTGATCGAACGCGCGAGCAGCGGATTCTCCGCGAGCCGTTCGCTCTTGCCGGTGATCTCCGACAACACCTTCGAGGTCCGCTCCCATTCCCCGACGATCCGCTCGAACACGTGCTTGCGCAGCTTCTTGTCCGATACAAGCTGAGCGTAGCGCGAGGCCACCGCGAGGTCGGTCTTCGCCAGCACCATGTCCATATTGGAGAGCAGGTTCGAGAAGAACGGCCAGGTCTTGTGCATCTTCTTGAGCAGCGCAAGACGGCGGGTGCGCTCGGCGTCGCTCGGCGCGCTGTCCAGATGCGCGGCCACCGCGCTGCCGAAACCGTACCAGCCGGTCAGCAGCAAACGGCATTGGCCCCATGAGAAGCCCCACGGAATCGCCCGCAGATCTTCGATCTTGCGTTGCTTCGGATCCTGCAGTTTGCGCGAAGCCGGACGGCTGCCGATGTTCAACTCGGCGATCTCCGAGATCGGCGTGGACTCGAAGAAATACTCCTTGAAGCCCGGCGTTTCATAGACCAACGCGCGATACGACGCCATCGCCGCGTCGGACAACTGTTGCATGGTCTCTTCGAAGGCCGGCAGTTGCGCGGGCGCAATGCCGTGCGGCAACAACGACGCTTCGAGCGTCGCGGCCACTACCGTTTCCAGATTGCGCCGGCCGATTTCCGGATTGCCGAACTTGCTGGCGATCACCTCGCCTTGTTCGGTCAAACGGATCTGGCCGTCGACGGTGCCCGGCGGCTGCGACAGAATCGCCTGATACGTCGGGCCACCGCCACGGCCAACCGTGCCGCCCCGGCCGTGGAACAGGCGCAGCGTCACGCCGCGTTGATTGAACAGCGACACCAGCGCCAGCTCGGCGCGATACAGCTCCCAGTTCGACGTCAGGAAGCCGCCGTCCTTGTTGCTGTCCGAATAGCCGAGCATCACTTCCTGTTCGTTGCCTTGATGTTCGATCAAGGCATCCATGCCCGGCAGCGCGATCAGATCACGCATGATGTGCGGCGCGTTGCGCAAGTCGGGGATCGTCTCGAACAGCGGAATCACCATCAAGCCTGCTCTCGCCGGGTCGTTCGCGTCACCCAAACGTCCTTGCAGCAGGCCGGTTTCCTTTTGCAGCAACATGACTTCGACCAGATCGCTGACGGTCTCCGTGTGCGAAATGATGTAGTTGCGTACCGCGCGCAGGCCGAACTTTTCACGCGTGACGCGGGCCTCTTCAAGCACGCCGAGTTCGCTCTTCACGAGATCGGAGTACTCGGCGTAGGGCAGGCGCAATGGGCGCGGCTGCGAAAGTTCGGCGAGCAGCACCTTGAGCTTGTCTTCTTCGGCGAGCGACGCATAGTCGTTTTCGACGCCTGCGCGCTTCAGCAACTCGGCGATCACGGCCTCATGAATGTCCGAGCTTTGGCGCAAGTCGATGCTCGCCAGATGGAAGCCGAACACTTCGGCGGCGCGCGCGAGCGGCGACAGGCGCGGTGCCGCGAGCGGCGCGCCATGGTGCGCGGCAAGCGAATCGATCAGCACGTGCAGGTCGCGCACGAATTCGGCGGAATCGTCATACGGTATCGCGCGTACCGGCGCCGCACCGCGGCCGGCGCTGCGCACCGGCACGCTGCCTTCGCCCAGACGCACACGGGCGCTTGCCGCGAGCCGTGTGTACATGCCGATCAGCGCGCGGCGATACGGTTCGTCGGTGCGGTGCGGCGACTGGTCGGGCGACGCGGCGGCGAGTGCCTTGAGCCCATCGCTCGCGCCGGCCAGCAGGTTCGACACCGACAATTCGGCGCCCAGCTTGTGCACCTGCTCCATGTAGTGCTCGAAGATCACCGCGGCCTGGCGGGTAATTGCGTTCTCGAGCGTTTCGGCCGTGACGTTCGGGTTGCCGTCGCGGTCGCCGCCGATCCAGCTGCCCATCTGGAAGAACGGCGGCAGGCGGGCGTCGATACCGTGTTCGGTGAGCGCTTCTTCGATATCGGCGTAGAGCGCCGGGATTTCTTCGAGGAAGGTGGCACGATAGTACGACAGCGCGTTTTCGATTTCGTCGGCCACGGAGAGGCGCGAATCACGCAGCATGCGCGTTTGCCACAGCGACGTGACGCGGGCGCGCAGCATCGCTTCGTTGTGCGCGCGCTCGCGGTCGGTCAACGGCTGATCGCGTTCGGCCAACAGGCGCGCGACGTCGTGCTGTGCGTCGAGAATGCTCTTGCGCTGCACCTCGGTGGGGTGCGCGGTCAGGACCGGCACGATCAACGCTTCGTTGAAGAACTGCTGCAGAACCGGCGTTGCCGCGGCGCCCGCGGCGACGAGCCGCTCGAGCGTATGCGCCATCGTGCCCGGTTGCGAGGTCGAGCCGGCCAGCGCGTGAATCCGGTGACGGCGATTGCGGTGACGGTCTTCGGCGATATTCGCAAGATGCGAAAAGTAGCTGAACGCGCGCACCACGCTGACCGTTTGTTCCGGGCTCAGCGAGCGCAGTTTCTTGTCGAGCGTCTGGGCGGCGGCGTTGTCGTCTTCACGGCGAAAACGCACGGCGGTCTGACGGATCGTTTCCACGACGTCGAACACCGCGTCGCCTTCCTGCTCACGCAGCACGTCGCCTAGCAGGCGTCCCAGATAGCGGATGTCCTGAAACAGCGGATGATCCTTGTCTTCGCGCGTGCGGGCGCTGCTTTTCGGCGCGTGCGCGACCGTATCCTGCGAAACGGCTTGCAGCTTGGGCGCTTGCGCTACCTTCTCTGTCTTGACGTCCTTCACCGCTTTATTGGCCTTCGCGGAGGTTTTGGCGGACTTGGCAGACTTGGCGGTTTTGGCGACGTTGGCAGGCTGGCTTGTCTTGACAGCTTTGCCGGCGCGTTTGGCCGGGGCGGACTGGGCAGCCGTGGCGGCGGAAGCAGAAGCAGAAGCGGCGGCGTCGGCCGCTTGAGCGTTGGGCGATGCAGTGTTGCGGCGGGCAGGGCGCGCCGATCCGGAAGACGTCACGATGGGTTTCCTCAGGGAAGCCAGGGTCTGTTGAGTGATGAACTGCTACTGCGGAACTGCGTATGAGTTGCAACGTGAACTGCGCGAAACCAGTACGAAGCGGTATGCGGCCGATGGCCGCCGATGACAACACGCCGGAGAGGGGACCGCGAGCATTTGCGCAAAGATTTGCACAAAGCGCACGAGATGCCTGGCCTGTCTGCCAGGCACGTTGCGCCGCATTGCATCATCCCGCATGCCGCGCTCCGGTGCGCGAACGACCGTGCTTGAACAGGCAGGGATGGGGCAGGCGCGCTGCGCCGAGGCCCGTCTCCTCCATCGATACCGCGCCGGCACGGCGCTCCGCTGTGCCTTGAGACACAAGGGCGCGTGCTAACATTGATTGTTATTACACCCCGTCATTCAATCAGCAAGCTAATGAACACCGAGACGTTTTCTACGCCACCCCACACGCTTGTGATTGCGTCGCGAGAAAGCCGCCTTGCCATGTGGCAGGCGGAGCATGTGCGATGTGCGCTGCACAAATTATATCCATCTTGTGACGTAAAAATCCTCGGAATGACGACACGTGGCGATCAAATTCTCGATCGCACTTTGTCGAAGGTTGGTGGTAAGGGCCTTTTCGTCAAGGAACTGGAAGCGGCACTGGCCGACGGCCGCGCCGATCTGGCCGTGCATTCGCTCAAAGACGTGCCGATGGAATTGCCCGCGGGCTTTGCGCTGTCCGCCATCATGGAGCGTGAAGATCCGCGCGACGCGCTGGTTTCCAACACTTACGACTCGCTTGCCGCGCTGCCGGCCGGCGCCGTGGTCGGGACCTCCAGCCTGCGTCGCGAGGCCATGCTGCGCATGCGTTATCCGCACCTCGTGGTGCGCCCGTTGCGGGGCAATCTCGACACCCGCCTCGCGAAACTCGACCGCGGCGACTATGCGGCGATCATTCTGGCCGCGGCCGGTTTGAAGCGTCTGGGTCTCGGCGAGCGCATCCGCGCGAATCTCGATCCGGAAGACAGCTTGCCCGCAGCCGGCCAGGGCGCGCTCGGCATCGAGATTCGCGCCGATCGCGCGGACCTCGCGGCATGGCTCGCGCCGCTGCATCACGAACATACGGCAGCGGCCGTCGAAGCGGAGCGGATGGTCTCGCGCGCCCTCGGCGGCAGTTGTGAAGTGCCGCTCGCGGCCTACGCGCAATGGCATGACGGCGCATTGCATCTGCGCGGCATCGTCGCCACGCCTGACGGCCAGCGTGTGTTGAGCGCGCAGGCATCGGCGCCGGCGCCCACCGTCGAGCGCGCGATTGCGCTTGGTGAGGAAGTGGCGAGCGCGCTCGAACAGCAAGGTGCGATGGACATCGTCCGTGCGTTGAGTACGGCTAGCGGTCCTGCGGCAGCGTCGGCAGACGGCGCGCCGGATAGCGCGGCGACCGGCGAGTGATGGCGGCCGAAATCCCGGGCAACGCATCCCCTGCCGTCGACAAGGCGGCGTTCACGGTCGTGATTACACGACCGGCCGGTCAATCAAACGAGTTAGCCGCGCAACTCGCGGCGGCGGGCGTTGCCGTGCTCGACTTTCCGCTGATCGACATTGCGCCGGTTACCGACGAAGCGCCGTTGCGCGCCGCGCTGGATGCGCTCGAGCGCTATGCACTGGTCGTGTTCGTGTCGCCCAATGCGGTCGATCACGCGTTTGCCCGCCGCGATACGATCTGGCCGCATGCGCTGCCGATCGGCGTTGTCGGGCCGGGCAGTGTGCAGGCGCTCGCACGGCATGGCGTCGCCGCGCCGGCCTACACCGTCATCAGCCCGCCGTCCGGATCCGATGACGATACGGCGCGCTTCGATTCCGAAGGTCTGTTCGCGGCGCTCGACGCAGCGCTTGGCGCAACGAGCCTCGAAGGCAAGCGCGTGCTGATCGTGCGCGGCGACGGCGGCCGCGAATGGCTGGCCGACCGCTTGCGCGAAGCGGGCGCGGAAGTCGAAACGGTGGCGGCCTATCGCCGCCTCGTGCCGGAACCGTCGATCGGCGGCTGGACGCGCGTGCACGCGCTGCTGGCCGGCGCGCCGCACGCATGGCTGCTCACCAGTTCGGAAGGGGTGCGCAATTTGCACGAGCTCGCGCAGGAGCATCTGACTGCGGATGAAATCGTGCAACTGAAGCACGCCAACCTGGTCACGCCCCACCCCCGCATCGCGCAGACCGCGCGGGCATTGGGTTTTGATAGCATTACGGTGTCCGGCGCGGGCGACGATCGCATTGCCCGCGCCTTGCTTGCTGCCGTGCCGACCGTAGTCCAACCGGTACCGACCAACCCGGCTTATTCACCGGCTAAATCACGCATGACTGAAACGAACGCATCCACGAACGCTTCACCCCAGCCGGCCGCAACCAGCGCGTTGCCGCCGAATCCACCCTTCACGCCCTACGAAGCGCAAAAGCGCCGCAGCGCGAGCGGACCGCTGCTGTGGTTTGTCGTCGTGATCATCGCTTGTGCGGCGGGGGTGGGCGGCTATGCGCTCAATCGCAAGGTGGAGCGCACCGAGCAGCAACTCGCGCAACGCCAGCAGGCGAACGACGCGCAGACCAACGAGTTGCGCATCAAGACCGATCAGGCGCTGGCCACGGTTAAACAGTCGGACGCGCAGGTCGCGCAACTCGAAGGCAAGCTCGCCGATGCGCAAACCGCGCAGCAGGCCTTGCAACAGCAATACACCGATCTCGCCCGCAATCGCGACGACTGGACCATGGCCGAAGTCGGCCAGATGCTGTCGGCCGCGAGCCAGCAATTGCAGCTCACCGGCAATACACAACTCGCGCTGTTCGCGCTGCAAAGCGCGGACACGCGGCTTGCCGCATCGGATAGCCCGCAGGCCGTTACGGTGCGCAAGGCCATCGCGCAAGACATCGACAAGCTGAAGGCCGCGCCGTCCACGGATCTGACGGGTATGGCGATCAAGCTCGACAACGCTATCGACCAGGTCGACAGCCTGCCGCTCTCCGGCGAGGCGCCGATTGCGCACGCCACGCCGAAGGCCGCCACCTGGGCCGACACGGCGAAGGTAGCCGCGGCCACCGGCGAGCCGCGCTGGAAAGTCTGGTGGCGCGAAGTCACGACCGGCATCGGCCAGCAATTGACGAGTCTCGTCCAGGTGCGCCGTATCGACAACGCCGACGCCATGCTCGTCACGCCCGATCAAGGCTACTTCCTGCGCGAGAATCTGAAACTGCGTTTGCTGTCGGCACGGCTTGCCCTGCTTTCGCGCAACCAGACCACGCTGAAGTCCGATCTGCAGGCGGCGCAGGCCGCACTCACGCGCTACTTCGACAATACCTCGAAGAAAACCCAGACTGTGATCGATCTGGTCAAGCAGGTGGATGCGGGCTCGGCCGCGGTTGAGCTGCCGAATCTGAACACCAGCCTGCAGGCCGTCAATCAATACCGGAGCCGAGGTTAATCATGGCAATCCGGGGACTTCTATGGCTCGCGTTACTGTTCGCGATCGCGGTGGTGCTGGCGGTGGTCGGACGCTTCGATATGGGGCAGGTGCTGCTGATCTACCCGCCGTATCGCGTCGACATCTCGCTGAATCTGTTCGTGGTCGGGCTGGTGGTGCTGTTCATCCTGATCTACGCGTTGCTGCGCATCGTGCGCAATATCTGGCGCATGCCGCAGCGCGTGGCGGCCTATCGCGCGCGCTCGCGTGTTGCGAAGGCGCACGCCGCATTGCGTGACGCGATCGGCAATCTGTACGCGGGGCGTTTCTCGCGCGCTGAGAAAGCCGCGAAAGATTCACTCACGAACGGCGACAACAAGGGCGCGGCCGGTTTGATCGCGGCCACCGCGGCGCATCGCATGCACGAGTACGCGCGGCGCGACGAATGGCTCGCGCAGATCGACGAGGCCGACTGGCAGGACGCGCGCCTGATGGCGACCGCCGACATGCGTGCCGATGGCCGCGATGCGGACGGCGCGCTGAGCGCGCTCACCGAAATGCAATCGCAGGGCGCGCGGCGCATTCACGCGCAGCAGATCATGTTGCGTGCGCAACAGCAATTGAAGAACTGGGGTGAAGTGCTCAAGCTCGTCAAGACACTGGAAAAGCGCGAAGCGATCCATCCGGCGGTGGCGGTGCGCTTGCGTCAGCTCGCGGCGGAGAACCTGCTGCGCGACCGGCGTCATAACGCTGATGCGCTGCTGGAGTTGTGGAATTCGCTGTCGGCCACGGAGCGTCATTCGCCGCGTCTTGCCGATCTCGCCGCCGAACTGCTGGTGTCGCTGAATCGTCCGCAGGAAGCGCGCAAGATCGTCGAAGAAGCGCTCGCGCAGAACTGGGACGCGCGTCTGCTGCGCCGTTATCCGGACACGACCGGTGGCGACGCGTTGCCGCTGATCCAGAAGGCCGAAGGGTGGCAGAAGGATCGTCCGGAAGACGCGGATCTGATGTTCGCGCTGGGCCGCTTGTGTTTGCATCAGCAGTTGTGGGGCAAGGCGCAATCGTTCCTCGAACGCGCGCTGAAACTGGCCGACAACGAGACACTGAAGATTCGTTCGCATCGCGCGCTGGCGCGTTTGCATGAACAGCTTGGCGATTCCGATAAGGCAAGCGAGCATTATCGTGAAAGCGCGTTGGCGATGAATATCGTTTGATGCTTTGATCGCCGCGGCACGTGTTTGATCATGCGGCGAGTCAGTCAGAAAAAACCCCCGGCGTTGCAAGACGGCGGGGGTTTTTTGTTGAAGCGTCAAGCGTGATTCATGAGGTAATGCTTGTGGTTCGACGGAGGTTCCTGTGTTACTTCGTTCGGCGAGCCGCTTTACTTATTGACCATCTTCGCCGGCACGCTGACCGCCAGCAAACCGCCAAGAATCATGAATGCCGCCAGCATGTACATGCCGGAGTCGTTCGCGGCGGTCGCCTGCTTTAGCCAGCCGACCGCGTACGGGCTGAGGAAGCCCGCCAGATTGCCGATCGAATTGATCATCGCGATGCCGGCCGCCGCGCCCGTGCCGGCGAGGATTGCGGTCGGCAAACTCCAGAACAGCGGCAGGGTGGTCAGAATGCCCATGGTCGCGAGCGTGAGCGAGGCCATCGCCAGCACCGTGTTGTGCGCCCATACCACGGAGAGCACGAGGCCGATTGCCCCGGCGAAGGCAGGCAAGGCGATATGCCAGCGCCGCTCGCGCATGCGGTCGGCGCTGCGCGACACGAACACCATTGCGATCACCGCCGCCGCGAACGGAATCGCCGACAGCAGGCCGATCATGAACGCATCCGTCACGCCGGTCGCCTTGATGATGGTCGGCAGCCAGAAGCTCACACCATAGAGGCCCATCACGAACGAGAAGTACGTAAGACTCAGCATCAGCACGCGGCCGCTCGTGAGCACCTGGCGAATCGGCATGTCGTGCTTGGTGGCCTCTTCGGCCGACACCTGACGCTCGAGCAAGTCCTTCTCTTCCTTGGTGAGCCACTTCGCTTTCGCGACGCGGTCGTCGAGTATCACGAACACCAAGATCCCGACGATCACGGACGGAATGCCTTCGAGCAGAAACAGCCACTGCCAGCCATGCCAGCCGTTCATGCCGTTGAAGCTCTTCAGGATATAGCCCGACACCGGACCGCCGATCACGCCGGACAACGCGATCGCCGTCATGAACCAGGTGGTCATGCGGCCACGGCGATGCGCCGGATACCAATATGTGAGATACAGGATGATGCCAGGGAAGAAGCCCGCCTCGGCGAGACCGAGCAGGAAGCGCATCACGTAGAACATGGCCGGCGTGGTGACGAACATGGTCAGCATGGAGATCACGCCCCACGACACCATGATCCGTGCAATCCACACGCGCGCTCCGACCTTGTGCAGGATCACGTTGCTCGGAATTTCAAAGATGAAATAACCGATGAAGAAAATCCCCGCACCGAAGCCGTAGACTGCATCGCTCAGGCCCAGATCGGTGGTCATTTGCAGCTTGGCGAAGCCGACGTTGACGCGGTCGAGATACGCGACCACATAGCAGAGCATCAGGAGCGGCGCGAGCCGCCAGGTGACCTTGCGGTAGGTCGCTTCTTCGAACGTGGAAGGTGGCGCACCCGCGCCGGGATGGTGGAGCGGATCTGCGGGACTAGCCATGGTGTCTCCTCTTTTCTTGTGGAAATGAAGTACCGCCGTCGATCGCGATTCTAGCCTTGCTGAATGGTTTGGTTTGCTTGGCGTTTACACGCAGCGCCCGCCGTCCACTTCGAGGCACACGCCGGTGATGAACTCGGCTTCGTCCGAGGCGAGATACAGCGCCGCGTTGGCGATATCCTGCGGCGTCGAGAAACGCCCGAGCGGAATGCCGGCGAGAAAACGCTTGCGGTTCTCCGGCGTGTCTTCAACGCCCATGAATTCCGACAGCAGCCCTGTCTCGCCCATGACCGGGTTCACGCAGTTCACGCGAATACGGTTCGGCCCCAACTCTACGGCGAGCGACTTGCTGGCGATGATTACCGCAGCCTTGCTGCCGTTGTACCAGACGAGTCCCGGACGCGGCCTCACGCCGGCCGTCGACGCGATATTGATGAAGCTCCCGCCGCCTTGCTCGCGGAAATACGGCACGAATTCCTGCACGCTCCAGTAGAGGCTTTTGACGTTCACCGCATAGACACGGTCGAACTCGGCCTCCGTCACGTCGAGCACCGGCTTGTTGCGATGCGTGGTGCCGGCATTGTTGACGACGATCTGCACGCTGCCGAAGTCTTCGAGCGCGGCCTCGCGCAGTGTCTGCCAATCCTCGCGCAGCGTGACGTTGCCGGCCACCGCGATCGCCTTGCCGCCGGCCAGCGCAATTTCACTCGCCACCCGTTCGGCCGCCGGGCCGTTCAGATCGTTGACCACCACATTTGCGCCTTCGCGCGCGTAGGTTTTCGCGATGCCTTCGCCGAAACCCGAGCCGCCACCCGTGACGATGGCTGTTTTACCTGTCAACCGCATGATGTCTCCGTTGTTTGTTGTGGATGGTGATGCGTGCTGCCGCGGTGCCGTGCCTAGCC
Source organism: Paraburkholderia agricolaris (assembly GCF_009455635.1). Lineage (NCBI taxonomy): Bacteria > Pseudomonadati > Pseudomonadota > Betaproteobacteria > Burkholderiales > Burkholderiaceae > Paraburkholderia > Paraburkholderia agricolaris. The sequence goes on along the minus strand of NZ_QPER01000001.1, from coordinate 3,628,901 downwards.
GTGACGAATGGCGATGGTTTTCAGCACCGTGAAGCCATACAGCGCTTCAAAACCCTTTTCGCGTCCGTGGCCTGAATGCTTCACGCCGCCGAACGGCAACTCGACGCCGCCGCCCGCGCCGTAGTTGTTGATGAATACCTGACCGGAGCGCAGGCGCCGCGCAAGACGCATCTGACGGGCGCCGTCGCGCGTCCAGATCCCCGCGACGAGGCCGTACTGCGTGCCGTTGGCGAGCGAGAGCGCTTCGTCTTCGTCGCTGAACGACATGGCGGCGAGCACCGGCCCGAACACTTCATCGCGTGCCAGACGGTGGCTCGCGGGCACGTCGCGCAGCAGCGTGGGCGCCTGATAGAAGCCGCTTTCCGGCGCTTCGGGAATCACTTCGCCGTGTGCGGCCATTGGGATGCCGTCGTGTTGCGCGTCGGAGAGAAAATCCCAGACGCGCTGTTGCTGCTTCGCATTGATCAACGGACCACAGTCGAGATCGGCATGCGAGGGCCCGACCCGCAGCGCGTGAAACGCGCCGCTCAGCCGATCGAGCAGCGGCTCGTAAATCGCCCGGTCGATCAGCACGCGGCTGCCCGCCGAGCAGGTTTGCCCGGCGTTCTGCACGATCGCCGAAACCAGCACGGGCAAGGCCGCATCGAGATCCGCATCGGCGAAAACGATTTGCGGCGACTTACCGCCTAGTTCGAGCGTGACCGGCACATGGTTCTCGGCGGCCATCTGCGTCACGAGCTTGCCGGTTTCGGGCGAGCCGGTGAAGGAGATGTGATCGATGCCGGGATGACGGGCGAGTGCCGCGCCCGCTTCATGTCCGAAGCCCGTGACGATATTCAGCGCGCCCGCCGGCAAACCCGCTTCGGCCGCCAGTTCGGCGACGCGCAGGACCGACAGGCACGCATCTTCCGCCGGCTTGACGACGCACGCGTTGCCGGTGGCGAGCGCCGCGCCGACGCTGCGGCCGAAGATCTGCATCGGGTAGTTCCACGGCACGATATGGCCGGTCACGCCGTGCGGCTCGCGGATGGTGAGCACCGTGTAGCCGGCCTGATAGGGGAGCGTTTCGCCGTGCAGCTTGTCTGCCGCGCCGGCGTAAAACTCGAAGTAGCGCGCGAGTGCGGCCGAATCGGCACGCGCCTGTTTGAGCGGCTTGCCGGTGTCGCGGGCTTCGAGTAGAGCGAGTTCTTCCTGGTGGATGGTGACCAGCATCGACAGCCGGTGCAGCACGCGGCCGCGTTCGACGGCGCTGGCCTCGCCCCATGCGCCTTCGAAGGCGCGGCGGGCCGCGTGGACGGCGGCGTCGATATCCGCCGCGGTGCCGCGCGCAAGCGTGGTGAACGGCTGGCCGTCCGAGGGATCGAGCACGGCGATCGTTTCGCCGCCTGATGCAGCGGACCATTCGCCGCCGATGAAATGCCGGGCTTCTTCCATGCATGCTCCTTGAGATGTCACGCAGCCGATAGGGGGCCGATGCCCAGACCAGAACTCAAGCCCGGGCCCGGACGCGCGGTGTTCACAAACGAGAGGCACAATCGAGAGACGCCAGATGATTATCGCGCCGATCCAAGCCGAGGTGGCATCGGCCGATTGGCTATAATGGCGTATTCCGCACTGTCCGGCCGTAGCGCCGCTCGTGCCGGCGAGTTTCGCGAGAGACTCACGATTCACGCCGCCCGAGCCCGCGCGCCGCACGCCGTGTTCCGAATTCCATCTGATCAGAGAGCGCTCATGAGCTTCAATCACGTCCCCGCAGGCAAAGATCTCCCGCAAGATTTCAACGTCATCATCGAAATCCCGGCGCAAAGCGATCCGGTGAAGTACGAAGCCGACAAGGAAACGGGCCTCCTCCACGTCGACCGTTTCATCAGCACGGGTATGCGCTATCCGGCGAATTACGGCTACATTCCGCAAACGCTGTCGGGCGACGGCGATCCGGTCGACGTGCTGGTGATCACGCCGTTCCCGCTGCTGGCCGGCTCGGTGGTTCGCGCACGCGCACTCGGCATGCTGCAAATGACCGACGAATCGGGCGTCGACGCCAAGCTGGTCGCCGTTCCGCACGACAAGGTCTGCCCGATGACCGCCACGCTGAAGTCGCTCGACGACGTGCCGGCGTACCTGAAAGACCAGATCAAGCACTTCTTCGAGCAATACAAGGCGCTGGAGAAGGGCAAGTGGGTGAAGGTCGAAGGCTGGGCGGATATCGACGCCGCTCACAAGGAAATCAGCGAAGGCGTGGCGAACTACAAGAAGTAAGCTGCGTTGCACGGGTAGTTGACGAAAAAACCGCGCGAGCCTGCAAGGGCCGCGCGGTTTTTTCATGGGTGGCGTTTCCAGCGATCCCGAACCCGGCACGATGTGCCATGCCGGCAACGCGCCAGTCTGGCCGGCGTTGCTTCAGCACATAGACACAACGCATCGACTGGATGAACCGAAGGCATTTTTATATCTCAGTGTTAACCCTTATCATTCGGCGGCCGCAGCAGATTTCCTGCCGGTGGCGTATTAATGCGCTGAGGTAGCGCGAACGTGTGTTTTGAGAGCCCACCGTCCGGATGCTGAATCGCAAGTCCCACCCTTCGTCGTCACGCTGGTCGAGCCGCTTGTACACGAGCCTGTACGCGCTCGTCACCGCGATCTACCGCAAACGGCCGGTATGGATGGTGTCGTTTTCGACCAGCGAGGCCAATCTGTCGGAAGGGCTGAGAGCCGCCTGTGCGTCCACCGCGATGCTGGTGCTGGGCAATCTGCTGCACGACCCGGCCTTCGCATGGGCCGCGATCGGCGCTTTCTGGACCTGTCTTGCCGACGCCGCCGGCTCGAATCGCGCGCGCTTCGCTTCGATGATGGGCTTTGCGCTTCTGTCGACAGTGTGCGGCGGCGTGACCGCTTTCGCGTCGGGCGAGGGGACGGCGTTTGCGGCGCTCGCCATGCTGGTATTCACCTCGCTCGGTGCGTTCGGCAGGATCTGGGGCGCGGCGGCATCGCAGGTGACCATTCTCGCGGCGACCGCCTGCGTGGTGATGGTCGACAAGCCCATGCGCGACCTTCGGGAAGGGATGGCGTTTCTCGGCATCTATCTGTCCGGATGTCTGTTTGCCGTCGTGCTGAGCTTGACGGTCTGGCGTATTCATCCGTTCGGCACGAGCCGCGCTTCGCTGCGGACGGCGTATGTGCGCCTCGCTGACATTGCATTCGACAGTGCGCGCCTGCTGGAGCAGCGTGCAGCGCCTCACGAGTGGGCGACGCATGCCGCGAAATTTCGCGCCGATGCGCGGGCCGCGCTGGAGCGCTCTCGCAAGGCGCTCGCGAACGTGCCGGGTTCGCGAACGGCCGGCCGGGAAACCTACGACAATCTGCTCGGCCTGTTGACGGAGAGCGAGGCGCTCTTTGCCTATCTGATTGCAGTCACTGGCGCGTGCGAAAAAATCCCGGGGGACCCACGTCGGGCCAGGCGCGCGGCACGACTGTTGACCGGCATAGGCGAGGTTCTGCGCAGAGTGGGCGCAGCCACCGGCGAAGCGCAATGGGACCGTCTCGCCGACCTGCAACGCCGATTGCGGCGCCTCGCGAGGCGGCTCGAATCCGCATTGATGGAACCTGTCGCGCTCAAATTCGATTTCGAACTGGTTGATTTCGCGCCGGCGTATGACCAATCGCCGGCGTGGCGGGACCGTGCCGCCAGACTACTGACGCAGACGTGGTCGACCTTCAAGGCGAACCTCTCGGTTCAGTCGGTCGGCTTGCGGCACGCAGCCCGAGTGGGCGTGACGACCACGGCGGGCTTTCTGGTCATCCGGGCGCTCGGGCTTCCGTTCGGCTACTGGGCAACCATGGCGACGCTGCTGATCCTGCAACCGTCCATTGCCGCGACCTGGCCAAGAAGTATCGAGCGCGCTGCCGGGAGCATTGTCGGGGGCGTGCTGGCGGCTGCAATCGGCTACGCGATTCATTCGCCGCTCGGCATTTCACTGGCGGTGTTTCCGCTGGTGGTGGCTACCATGGCGCTGCGCCCCGTCAGCTACAGCCTCTTCGTTCTGTTCCTGACGCCGACCTTCGTGCTGGTGGCTGACTTCGCGACGCCAGGCGCCAGCGAATTTGCCTACGCGCTTACGCGGCTGGGCAACAATGTGCTCGGCTGCGTATTGGCGCTGCTGGCAACCTTCTACCTGTGGCCGACGCGCGAAAAGGTCGACTATCGCGCCTATCTGGGCGAGGCGGTGCGGGCCAATCTCGCGTATCTAAGGGCGGCACTCGAATCGCCGCAGCGAAGCGAGAAGGACATGGAGCGCTTGCGCCGCGCCGCTGGCCTCGGCAGCAATAACGCCGAGGAGGCAATTGGCCGGATTCGACTCGAAAAACTCGAGGACTCGATGGTCGACACGGTCACGCTGACGGTACTGAGCGTGTTGCGGAAAATGGCGGGCACCGCGACCCAACTGCGCTTGAGTACGAACCTGCGCAGCAGGCACGGTGAACTCGGCGCCTGGATCGACTCTACAAGTGCCGACATCGAGGCGGCCTTGAATCGGACCCTGCGGCCGATACGGCGCGAGCTTCCCGCACGCGACCGGTTGACGTCGCTGGAAGCGGATGCGGTGGGGGAAATCGCGCTGATGCACCGGCTGCTGACGGAGCGGATGCGGGAGGCGAGGGGTTAGGTCGGCTCCGCCGATTCGGATTCGGATTCGGCCAGAGGCTCGGGTTCAGGCTCGGGCAGCACCGATTCAAGCGTACGCAGCCCGCCTGCCAGCGCCCGCTTCTCGGCAGGCTGCAGCCGCTTGACCCAATACTCCGCACGCGACGCATTCGAACGATTCGCCAACTCGAACGACGCTAGCACCCGCACCGGCTTGCGCGAACGCGTATAGCGCGCGCCTTCACCGCTCACATGCTTGTCGAACCGCGCCTGCACGTCGGTGGCAATGCCGGTATAGACGCTGCCGTCCGAACATTCGAGCAGATACAGAAACCACGCCATGAGTACGCTTCAGCCTTTGAACGGATTGTGTTCGCGCAGCTCGTCCACATACGCGTGGATGCTGTTCTTTTCGTTGTCGAGGAAATGGCCGACCGCATCGGCGAAGGCCGGATGCGCGAGCCAATGTGCCGAGCGCGTCACGGTCGGCAGAAAACCGCGCGCCATTTTGTGCTCGCCCTGGGCGCCGCCTTCGAACGCACCGAGCTTTTCTTCGATGCAAAATTCAAGCGGCTGATAGTACGCGGTTTCGAAGTGCAGGCAGGGCACATGTTCGAGCGCGCCCCAGTAGCGGCCGTACAAGGTGCCGCCGGTTTTCGCGTCGCGCTGATAGACCACGAGCGAGCTCGCAATCGGCTTGCCCTCGTATTCAGCAATCACCAGCAGCAGATTTTCCGGCATCGAGGCGCCGATCATCCGGAAGAAATCGAGGTTCAGATACGGACTCGAAAAGTGCTCGCGGTAGGTTTGCCGATAGCACTTGCTGAAGAATCGCCAATCGGCATCCTGGATATCCTCGCCGCGAATCCGGCGCATGGTCACGCCGGCTTCCTGGACCTTGCGACGCTCCGCGCGAATGTTCTTGCGCTTCTTCTGTTCGAGCGTGGAGAGGAAATCGTCGAAGTCGCGATAGCCGTCGTTGAGCCAGTGGAACTGCACGCCTTCGCGTTGCATCATGCCCATCTCCGTCAGCGCGCTCGCCTCCGTTTCAGTTGGAAACAGCACGTGCAGCGAGGACACGTCGGCCTGCTCGGCGAACGCCATCAGCGTCGCGGCCAGATGCTTGAGGGCGTGCGTATCCGCCGACAGCAGCCGGTTGCCTTGCACCGGTGTGAACGGCACTGCGCAGAGCAGCTTCGGGTAATACGGCAGACCGTTGCGTTTGTACGCATCGGCCCAGGCCCAATCGAAGACGTATTCGCCGTACGAGTGCCCCTTCAGATACACGGGCGCGGCGGCCACGAGCCGGTCGGTGCGCGGATCGGTGAGCGTGACGAATTGCGGCGCCCAGCCGGTATCGGCAACTGCGCAGCGGGTTGCGGAGAGCGCGCTCAAAAACTCGTGCCGCAGAAACGGCGTGGGCTGCGTCTGCTGCGCGAGAAGGGCGTTCCATTGCGCGGCGTCCACCTCGGAGGGCGACGCCAGAATGCCCGTGCGATAATCAAAGCGTTCCTGGTTCAATCTGTCTGACTGTTCCCAATGAGCGACGCAGGCCTGTAGCGATGCGTCGTTCGTTTATCCGATTTGTCCGTTGCCGTCGAGCTAACCAGCCGCGGTACTCGCAAGCCCTGTGGCTTGCCTGTCGATCCTGCCATGAAGACCCGAATCGCTCTTGCTCAAATCAATGTCACCGTCGGCGACTTCGCCGGCAACGTCGCGAAGATTGTCGCTGCCGCGCGCGCCGCGCACAACGATGGTGCGAAGCTGCTGATCGCGCCTGAACTCGCGCTATCCGGCTATCCGCCCGAAGATCTGTTGCTGCGTCCCGCGTTCTACGCTGCGAGTGCGGCCGCGTTGGCCGATCTGGCCACGCAACTGAAGCCCTTCGCCGGCTTGCATGTGATCGTCGGCCATCCGCTGCGTGACTTGACGTACAACCCGTTGACGTACAACCCGTTGACACACAGCGTGGCGCACGGCCATGGTAATGCAAACGCGCCGATCGAGCGCGGCGTGCCGCCGGTCGATACCTTCAACGCGGCTTCGCTGATCGTGGACGGCGAGGTGGCCGGCACCTATCGCAAGCAGGATTTGCCCAATACCGAGGTGTTCGACGAGAAGCGCTACTTCGCTTCCGACCCGAAGCCGTTCGTGTTCGAACTGGACGGCATCAAGTACGGTGTGGTGATCTGCGAGGATGCGTGGCATGCGTCGGCCGCGCAAATGGCGAAGGCGGCGGGCGCACAGGTGCTGCTGATTCCGAATGGCTCGCCGTACCACCTGAACAAGGAAGCGGTGCGCTTCGACATTCTGCGCGCGCGGATTCGCGAGACCGGTTTGCCCATGGTCTATGTGAACATGGTGGGCGCACAGGACGAACTGGTGTTCGACGGCGGTTCGTTTGTGCTCGACGAGAAGGGCGAACTGGTCGCGAAGATGGCGCAGTTCGAGGAGGGCAACGCGATTGTCGAGTTCGACGGCGGCAAACCGCTGCCTGCCGCGATCGCACCGGAGCTCTCTCTCGAAGCGCAGGTGTACGCGGCACTCGTGATGGGCGTGCGCGACTACATCAACAAGAACGGTTTCCCCGGCGCGCTGATCGGCCTGTCGGGCGGCGTGGATTCGGCGCTGGTGCTGGCCGTCGCGTGCGACGCGCTGGGTGCCGACCGGGTGCGCGCGGTGATGATGCCGTCGCGCTACACCGCGGACATTTCAACCACCGACGCCGCCGAGATGGCGCGCCGCGTCGGTGTGCGTTACGACGAAATCGCGATCGCGCCGATGTTCGACGCGTTCCGCAGCTCGCTCGCCGATGAATTCGCGGGTCGTGCCGAAGACGCCACCGAAGAAAACATTCAGGCGCGCATTCGCGGCACCTTGCTGATGGCGTTGTCGAATAAATTCGGCTCGATCGTGCTGACCACCGGCAACAAGAGCGAGATGGCGGTGGGCTACTGCACGTTATACGGCGACATGGCCGGTGGCTTCGCGGTGATCAAGGACATCGCCAAGACGCTGGTCTACAAGCTGTGCCATTACCGCAACCAGGCTACTGCGTTCGGCAAGCAGGACGTGATTCCCGAGCGGATTCTGACCCGTGCGCCGTCGGCGGAGCTGCGCGAAAACCAGACCGATCAGGACAGCTTGCCGCCGTATGAAGTGCTCGACGCAATCATGCGCATGTACATGGAAGAGGATCGCTCGCTTGCCGAAATCATCGCGGCGGGCTACGCGGTCGACGATGTGAAACGCGTCACGCGCCTCATCAAGATCAACGAGTACAAGCGCCGTCAGGCGCCGATCGGCATTCGCGTCACGCATCGCGCGTTTGGCCGCGACTGGCGTTATCCGATTACGTCGCGCTACACGGAGCCGGTGGAGTGAACTGAAGCAAACGGCTGCTGCGGACTTACCTGATAGCAGACCAGAAGCGCCCACCGGATCGCCGGATCGCCGCAACGCATCCGGCGCGGCGTAGAATAAAAATTATCCATTTCCCTTTCAACTTTCCAATCACGAGACGAGGTTCGCCATGAAGCGCATCACTGCAGTCATTAAACCGTTCAAACTCGACGAAGTGCGCGAGGCGCTCGCTGAAGTCGGCCTGACAGGGCTGACGGTGACCGAAGTCAAGGGTTTCGGCCGGCAAAAAGGCCATACCGAGCTCTATCGTGGTGCAGAGTACGTGGTCGACTTTCTGCCGAAAGTGAAGATCGAAGTAGTGGTCGCGGACAATCAGTGCGATCAGGTGATCGACGCGATCATCGGCGCGGCGCGCACCGGCAAGATCGGCGACGGCAAGATTTTCGTCGCGGAGGTAGAGCGTGTGATCCGGATTCGTACCGGCGAAGAAAACGAAGCGGCAGTTTGAGCGGTTCGACTCGCACTGTTGAAACATTGCTTTAAAGCGGTGGTATTGGCACTTACTTAGTGCGCACCGATCAGGTGCGGCGAAGCAGTGGTAAAACCGCGCGCATCAATAAAAAACGGTGCGATACCCTTTCGGACATCGCACCGATACGCGCCTCTCGCAGCAGCGTGAAAAAGATTCTCTTGAAGAACTCGTTGCTACACCCCGAAGGAAATTCCCTCGGGGCGCCCCGTTCGATTAGAACGAGTGTTGAATACCTGCGTACACACCCGACTGCTGGTGACCCGGCAGCGGGTTGTCCGTTGCGGCGGACGTGCCGGCGTTGTCAGCATTCAGGCCGAAGTTAGCATTCTTGCTGTTGCGAACCGTAGCGATCTGGATGTCCAGCAACGTGCGCTTGGACAGGTTGTACGAACCGCCAATCGTGTAGATCGTTGCGTTGCCCGCACCGTTGTTGCCGTTGACGTGGTACACCGCTGCAATCAGCGCTGCAGCCGGCGTTGCTTGCCACGTCACACCGCCCCATTCGTGATCGAGGGTCGTCGGCTGGCCCGGCAGAACGCCCGTAGCACCTGCCGAACGGACAGCCTGGTATGCAGCCTGGACCTTGAACTGGCCGAGGAACACGTTCACGAGAGCCGAGTATTCGCGCGATGCTGCGAACACGCCGGTAGCGACGTTAGCCGTATTGGCCGCGGTGGCAGCACCCGGACCGTACAGAACACCATTGCCCGGGTTGCGGATTTCGTCGTACAGACCGCGAACCTGGAACAGCGAGTTCGTGTAGGTGATCTGTGCGCCAGCTTCGCGACCCTGACCGGCCGGGTTATTACCGTTCCAGTTCGTTGCGTTCGACAGCGCGTATTGACCGTAGAAGTCAAAGCCTGCGATCTTCGGCGACTGGTAAGCGAAGTTGTTGCTCGATTGCGGCCAGTTGCGGCCACGCACCAGCGAAGCCGACGACCAGTTCGATTGACCGAACGGGTCGAAGTCCCACACGCCGTTCGAGATGAAGAGCATGCGGCCCATCGTGAACGTACCGTACTGGTCGTTCGCGAGACCCACCGTTGCCCAACGATTGAAGAGACCGCCACCGCCAGGGCCTGCACCCGTCATGGTGTTGAAGGAGCCTTCCAACTGGAACAGCACCTTGTTGCCACCACCGATGTCTTCAACGCCCTTCAAGCCCCACAGGCTGGTACCCCAGTCGCCGCTTTCTGCCTTGAAACGGTTCGTGCTGCCCGTTGCCTGACCGTTTGCACCGACGCCTTGCGGAACGCCCGACATGTATTCCAGGCCAGCATCAAGGCGGCCGTACAGCGTCACGCTGCTTTGGGCGTGCGCAACTACACCGGCTGTCATCAGCGCAGCGGCGAGCAAAGCTTTCTTCATCTTCTCCTCCATACCCTGTCAAAAAGTGAAACCCAGTACTGCGAATGGTGTTCGGACACAAGCGCGCCGAACAGAAATCGGTACCAGGGAGATTAGCGGGTGGATTGGGTCTCCTGCCGTGACGGATAGCCTCAGCGGGCTATTCTTCGCGCCATGCCGATCCCTCGCCGACCGGTTCTCCTCTGTTGCTTTGAAGTGAAACTACTTTTAATGAACTTTGTTTTGCTACTTTGGTTACTAATTTATCAAAAATACCCTGGAGTGGGAGAAGAAATTAGTACCGCCCCGGGTGGATGTCTCCAAATTGCAATACGAATGTGCACAAGGAATCGTTGCGATATCTCCAAAAAGGCGGGAAACCCTTCTGCGACAAGGGAATCACGGATTGGGACGAGCAACGTTAAGGATTGCCACTATTGACGCTTTAAATGCGTCAGAGTAGGGAGAAAGGAGGGTGGTTTGGGCCAGGTTTGGCCCGTTTTGGCGGCCGGAATGGGCGGAATAGGCAGGTGAGCGAAGTAAAAAAGGCGCTCGTAAGCGCCTTGTAATGCTACTTTGACTACAGCCCAGATAGCGGGCTGTACAACCGCTTTATTTGAGGCTGCCGGAGAGGAACTGCTTGAGCCGTTCGCTCTTTGTGTTCCTGAAGACTTCGTCCGGGTGGCCTTCTTCCTCGACGCGGCCTTGATGCAGGAACATCACGTGATTCGACACGTTGCGCGCGAACGCCATTTCATGCGTGACGACGATCATCGTGCGGCCTTCTTCGGCGAGCGTCTGCATGACCTTGAGCACTTCGCCGACCAGCTCGGGGTCGAGTGCGGAGGTCGGCTCGTCGAACAGCATCACGTCCGGATGCATGGCCAGCGCGCGCGCGATTGCCACGCGTTGCTGCTGACCGCCTGACAGATGCGACGGGTACTGCTTCTCGAGACGCGGCGCGAGGCCCACTTTCTCCAGATACTCGCGTGCCCGCTCTTCGGCCTCCTTACGCTTCAGGCCCAGCACGTTGACCGGTGCCTCGATGATGTTCTCGAGCACGTTCATATGGGTCCACAGATTGAAGTGCTGGAACACCATCGACAGCTTGGTGCGCACGCGCTGCAACTGCTTCGGATCGGACACGCGCAGCGCGCCGGCTTTGCCGATCTGCGTGCGGACTTCTTCGCCGTCGACAAAGATGCGCCCGGCATTCGGCTGCTCGAGAAAGTTGATGCAGCGAAGCATCGTGCTCTTGCCCGAACCGGACGAGCCGATCACGCTGATCACGTCGCCGGCATTGGCCTTCAGCGACACGCCCTTGAGGACTTCGTTGTCGCCGTACTGTTTGTGAAGCTCATCGACGAAGAGCTTTTGCTTCCTGGTGTTCATCGGGTTCCTTGGCGGGCTTGCTTGCCTGGGGCGCAGTGCCCTTCTTCTTGATTACTTGCCTTGCGGCCGCAGGTAAGCGAGCCAGCGGTGCTCGGCGCGGCGGAACAGCCACACGAGCGCAAACGAAATGCATAGATAGAGCAGGGCGGCGATGCCGAACGCGTTGAACGACTGATAGGTAGCCGAGTTCACGTCGCGTGCGATCTTGAGGATGTCCGGCACGGTCGCGGTGAATGCGACGGTGGTGGCGTGCAGCATCAGGATCACTTCGTTGCTGTAGTACGGCAACGCGCGGCGCAGCGCCGACGGCAGAATCACCCGCCGGTACAGCGTGAACGACGACATACCGTAGGCGCGCGCCGCTTCGATCTCGCCATACGGCGTCGCCTTGATCGCGCCCGCGAAAATCTCGGTGGTGTACGCGCAGGTGTTCAGCGTGAACGCGAGCAGCGTGCAATGCATGCCGTCACGGAAGAACGCGTTGGTCAGTTCGTGATTGCGGATGATGTCGAGGCTGTACAGGCCGGTGTAGCAGAGCAGCAGCTGCACGTAGAGCGGCGTGCCGCGAAAGACATAGGTATACAGCCACACCAGCGCGGCGAGCCATTTCTTCTTCGACACGCGCGCAACCGAGAGGGGGATCGACAGGCAGAAGCCGAGTCCGATCGACACCACCAGCAGCCACAGCGTGATTGCGACGCCCGTGAGGCGGTAGCCGTCGGTATAGAGGTAGTTGCGCCAGTATTCCTGAATGATCTCGATCATAGATCCGCCTTTCGTACGCCAGTCGAGTAACGCTTTTCGAGGTACATCAGCACGAAGTTGGACACTGTGGTGATGACGAGATAGATCGCCCCTGCAAGCAGGGTGAAGAAGAAGAACCGCAACGTGCCTTTGCCCGCATCCTGCGAGGCTTTGACCACGTCCGCGAGACCGATGATCGACACCAGCGCCGTGGCTTTCACCATCACCTGCCAGTTGTTGCCGATGCCGGGCAGCGCGAAGCGCATCATCTGCGGGAACATGACCCGCGAGAACACCTGCCAGCTGGTCATGCCGTAGGCCGCGCCCGCTTCGAGCTGGCCGCGCGGCACAGCCAGAAAGGCGCCGCGGAAGGTTTCGGTGAAGTACGCGCCGTAGATGAAGCCCAGCACCGCGACGCCGGCCACGAACGGATCGATGTCGATCTGGTCCCAGCCGAGCAGGTCGGTCAGGTTATTCAGCCAGATCTGGATGCTGTAGAACAGCAGCAGCATCAGCACGAGGTCGGGCACGCCGCGCACGAGCGTGGTGTAGACGGTGCCGACGCCATAGGACAAGCGGTTCTTCGACAGCTTGGCTGCCGCGCCGAGCAGGCCCAGCACGAAAGCGAACGCCAGCGACAACACCGCCAGTTTGACGGTTTGCCAGGTGCCGTTGAGAAGCAGCGGGCCGTAGCCTTGAAGGAACATAGGGGGTCCTTGACGATACGCTTGCCGACTCTTGTTCTGAATCGGGGTTGAAGCTGCTTTTGAAACTGTTGCCGACTGTATTACGAAGCCTCGGGAAAGCCCATGCGGGCGAGCCCCGAGTGAGCGGTCAACTCAGTGACCCGCTCAGTGTCCAGTTCAACGCCCAGGATAAATATCGACGTCGAAATACTGCTTTTCGAGCTTCTTGAACGTACCGTCCTGATGCACCTGCGCCAACGCCTGGTTGAACATCGCTTTCAGCTCGACGTCGTCCTTGCGCAGGCCGATGGCCGTGCCGTCACCGAGTGTCTTCGGGTCTTTCACTTCCGGCCCGGCCCAGGCGAAGCCTTTACCGCGCGGCGTCTTCAGGAACCCGGCGTCGGCTTGCAGTTCGTCCTGCAGCGCGGCGTCGAGACGACCCGAGGCGATGTCGGCGTACACCTGATCCTGATTCTGGTAGGACACCACGGTCACGCCTTTCGGCTCCCAGTACGCCTTGGCGTAGGTCTCCTGAGTCGAGCCCTGCTCGACGCCGACATGCTTGCCCTTCAGCGATTCCGCCGTGGGCAGGAGCGGCGAGCCGGCTTTGGCGATCATGCGGGCCGGCGCTTCGAACAGCTTGCCGGAGAAATCGATCTGCTCGCGGCGCTTGTCCGTGACGGTCAGCGACGACACGATCGCGTCGAACTTCTTGCCCTTCAAGGCCGGGATGATCCCGTCCAGGTCCTGTTCGACCCACAAGCATTTGACGTTCATCTTCGCGCACAGCGCTTTCGTCAGATCGACGTCGAAGCCGACAACCTGGCCGCTGGCCGCCTTCGATTCGAACGGCGGGTAGCTGGCGTCCACCCCGATGCGCACGGTTTTCCATTCTTTCGCCATGGCGCCGGTGGCCATGACGGCAAGCGCCACGCACAGTGCGGCCTTCTTCATGTTTCTCCTGGATCAAACTGATCGTCGTGGTGTACCGATCTCGACGACCGCCGGCTCGTGGCCGGCCGTCGCTATTCTAGGCGGTCAAAATTGTCGCGCCGCGTCTGGGTTCCGCCTGGGTTTTGCTTCGGTCGGGCCCGCTTTCGCCTCGCGTTTGCCTCGCGTTCGCCTCGCTTTCGCGCCCGTCTTCTCGACGTATCGAGCGAAATCGGCGAGCGGGTGAAACCCGTGGCTGGCCCATTGCGGCCCGGCTGTCGGGCCCGCCAACGTGCCTTCGGCACCCACGCGTCTTGAAAAGGGCGGTATTTTACCCGAACAGGGACGGGGCGCCAGTTTGGGACGCCGTCGATGGCCGATGGCCGGGCGCATGCGTTGTGGATTTGCGACGGTGCCGGACCGCACTCCGGCTGTGTTTGTCCATACTCGTTCGCTCGACGGCCGACAACGCGGCCGCAATGGCGTGGCCGGGGCGCCGGTAGCCGGGCTGGCCGCGCCCAGCGCCCCGCCGGCGCGTGATTGCGCGGATTTATGGAACGATCCGGTGCGCCGTTGCCGATTGTTTAGCGGGCCGCGCGCCCATACATTCTGGGCATCGTTATTTAGTTACTGGGAGACTCTCATGATCGAGATCCGCCGTTCCGACGAACGCGGCCATGCCAATCACGGCTGGCTCGACTCGTATCACAGCTTCTCGTTTGCCGATTACCGCGACCCGCAACACGTGCATTTCGGACCGCTGCGGGTGATCAACGAAGACCGTATCGCCGGTGGGCAGGGCTTCGGCACGCACGGCCATCGCGACATGGAAATCGTCACCTATGTACTCGAAGGCGCGCTTGCACACCGTGACAGCATGGGCAACGGCTCGACCATCCGTCCCGGCGACGTGCAGCGGATGAGTGCCGGTACGGGCGTGATGCACAGCGAATTCAATGCATCGCAGGACGACGAGGCGCACCTGTTGCAGATCTGGGTGATCCCGCAACGCGCGGGCGACCAGCCCGGCTACGAGGAAAAACGCTTCGACGATGCCGACAAGCGCGGGCGTCTGCGCGTGATCGCTTCGCCCGACGGCCGGGACGGTTCCGTCACGATTCACGCGGACGCGTCGATCTACGCGGCGTTGCTCGACGGCGCTGAGCAAGCTGCGTTCGCGTTGCCGGAAGGGCGCCTCGCCTATGTGCACGTGGCGCGCGGCGCGCTGACAGTGAATGGCGAAACGCTCAAAGCCGGCGATGCCGCCAAGCTCAGCGGGACCGATACGGTGACACTCGAGAAGGGCGAGAATGCCGAAGTCCTGCTGTTCGATCTGGGTCCGCTCAACGGATAAGCACCCTTCGCCTGTCGTTTATTCGTTGGCCGATGGGTGGCCAATGGTTGGCAGAGGGTTAGCGATTGCCGGTTGCGGGCGCAACGAGTGTCTTAGGCCTGAAGGGCTGGCTGGACGCAAACTGAAACGCCACGGAAAAGCTTCCGTGGCGTTTCTGCATCTGGAAGGCGGCCGCGCAAGCTGCCTTCCGCCTGGGTAATACCGCTTATTGAAACCGCTTACTGATTGGCAGCCGGCGCCGACGCCGCGCCCTTATGATGCTGCCAGCGCTCGTGCATCTTCTCGTGACGGGCTTCCATCTTCGCAAAACGCTGCTTTAGCGCCGTGCTGACGGTAGTCTTCTGCTGGTCGTTCAAGCCGTTGTAGAAGGCGAGCCACGCGTCCGTGGTTTGTTGACGCAGTTGCGCGTCTTTCTGCTCGACTTGCTGGTGCGCGGCCGCCATGGCGTTCAGATCCAGGATCGGCTGCTGCTGAGCGGCCTTCATCTGGTTCTTGATCTGTTCATGGTTGGCGCGCATGGCCTGATGGTTCTGCTTCATCGTGTCGAGCGCGGCCTGCCATTGCTTTTCCTGATCCGCGTTCAGCTTCAACTGGTCGTGCAGTTGCGTCAGTTCCTTCATGAAGTGGCCATGCCAGCCGCCGGGGCCGCCTTGACCGGCGGGTTGTGCGGCATAGGCAGCGCCCGCGCCGATGGCAAGGGCAGTAGCGGCAACGGCGAGAACGCGCGAGATTTTTTTGGTGGACATGTAAGGCTCCTTGTAATGGAATAGCCGACGATGCAACCGGTGATAGAGGACGGCCTGCATTCGGTAAGACACAGCGTAGAGAAACGTCTCGAACGCTGTGTTACGCCGACGGATGTGGCTATTACGGGTCATTACGTGCGCCTTTCACGGTAACACCCGGTAACCCTTGCGGGCCGTCTGAAATCGAAAACCCCTCCTGCCGCGCGTTAAACTTCATCCCATGGCTACTCAAATACTTGTTGTTGACGACGACGTCGAATTGCGCGATCTGCTGCGCGACTATCTGGCCCGTCAGGGCATCGAAGTCTCGGTGCTGCACGACGCGGGCACGCTCGAGCGCAGGCTCGAACGCGAGCGTCCTGATCTGATCGTGCTCGATCTGATGATGCCGGGCGTCGACGGGCTGACCGCGCTGCGCAAGCTGCGCGCGTCGGGCGACGACATTCCTGTGATCATGCTCACCGCGCGTGCTGATGACGTGGACCGGATTGTCGGGCTGGAGCTCGGCGCCGACGACTATCTCGGCAAGCCGTTCAATCCGCGCGAGCTATTGGCGCGCGTGCAGGCGGTGCTGCGGCGGCGCCGCACGCTGCCGTCGGCGGCGGCGCCGGAGCAGCGCGAGCCGTTCAACTTCGGCCGCTTCACGCTCGATTTCCAGTCGCGCACGCTGCATCACGAAGACAAGCCGCTCACGCTGTCGGGTAGCGAATTCGCGCTTCTGAAGATTTTTGTCAATCACCCCATGCGCACGCTCACCCGTGAGCGCCTGCTCGAACTGCTGCATGGCCCGGAATACGACGGCACCGATCGCGGCATCGACGTACAGGTGTGGCGTTTGCGTCGCATTCTCGAAACCGACCCGTCCACGCCGCGTTTCATTCAAACGGTGCGCGGGCGCGGCTACGTGTTCGTGCCGGATGGCGAACAGCATGCGTCGGCCCATTGATTCACTGTTCGGGCGCCTCGCGCTGCTAGTCATTGCGGTGCTGCTCCTGTCGCATTTCGCGTGGTACGCGCTGATGCGGCTCGAGCGCAGCCAATTGCAAACCCGCTACGCCGTCGAGGAGGCCACCTTCCTCGTCGACGCGGTACGCCAGCACGTTGCCCGCACGCCGGACCAGCCCTTGCCGTCGCGAGTACGGCTGGTCGATCCGGCCAGCTCCGACGTGCCGCCGGATATCGCCACCTTGCCGGCGCCGCTCGAACGCTTTATCGAAGACGTGCGCGATCGCATGCCGCCCGGCACCCTGGTGCGAATCGGCCAGCCTGGCCGTCCGCCCACGCTGTGGGTGCGCGCCACCACGGATCGCAACTGGATCGTCGTGCCGGTGCAGCCGTTGCGGCCGCCGCGCTCGCTCGATCGCACGGTGCTGTGGCTCGCGATCATTTTCTCGTTTGCGGTGATGGCGGCGCTGTTTGCCGCATGGGCGCTGCAGCAGCCGTTGCGCTCGCTTGCCCAGGCGGTGGCGCGCTTCGGCCGCGGCTTGCCGGTGCCGCCGGTGCCCGAGCGCGGTCCGCGCGAATTGCGGCAGTTGACGCATGGCTTCAACCAGATGGTTCAGGAAGTGGCACGTACTGAAAACGACCGGGCCGTCATGCTGGCCGGCGTCGCGCACGATCTGAAAACACCGCTGGCACGCTTGCGGCTGCGCGCCGAAATGATGGAAGAAGTGAAAATGCGTGATGGCGTCGTGCGCGACGTCGATTCAATGACGCACATCGTCGAACAGTTTCTGGTGTTCGCCCACGACGGCGCCGACCGCAGCGAAGCGGTCGAAGTGGACGCGCAGTGCGAACGCGTGGTCCGCAGTTATCGTGCGGTCGCTGCCGGCGCGCCCACGGTGCGAACCGAACTCAACGCGGGGCCCGGTTTCCTGCTGCCCGCGGCGACGCTCGACCGGATCCTCTCGAACCTGCTGGACAACGCCCATGCCTACGGCGCGCCGCCGATCGTTGTCGCCACGGCGCGCACGGCGCAAGGCTTCACGCTGTCGGTGAGCGACAACGGCAGCGGTATCGCCGCGCAGGACCTGATCAATGCCAGCCGGCCGTTCGTCCGGCTCGACCCAGCACGCGGCGGCAATGGCCATAGCGGACTGGGGCTCGCGATCGTCGAGCGTCTGGTGCGGCGTGCGGGCGGGGAGTGGGAGATCGGCAACCACGAAGGCCGTGGCTTGCGGGTCTTGATGAGCTTTCCGTTCGAGGTGGTGCCGCGTGTTATGGCGGCCTCGGAAAGCGTCTGGTAGGTTGGCGGGGCAAGGGCGGCAGGCGCCTGGGCCCCGCTGTGTTCGTGCCGGAATGCGCGTCCGGCAGCCGTTGCGCTAGTCTGAAAACAGCGTGTTCAACGCATTCGCCGCGTCGCTATCCACCGTATTCCACGTGACCGTTTCGGCTTCGAAAATGTAGTGTGTGGTGTACTTGCCGAGACGCGTGAGTATTTCTTCCTGAATCAATTCCGGTGCGACATCCAGTTTCAGATACCACGCGGTCGACGACAGGCGTGTCTGGAACGCGCCATATTCGGCCAGCAAATGGTCGAATGCGTCGGCATCCTGATCGCGACAGACGATGACCAAATTTCCCTTCATGCGAATCTCCCGTTAGAGCGGTAGCGGCAACCTCAATGTCAGGGTTGATGATACCTGCATCCTTACGGAACTTCCGAGGGCGTGATTTGCTTTGCGTCAGTTGCCGCGTTCCTCGGGGTGCCAATGGCATGACAGGCAGGGCGGCGCGAACTGCAATCCGGCGCGGATCGGCGCATTACCCGTGAGAGCAGACGTTATCGGGCGCTGCCAGGTGTTACCAGGCGCTACCAGGCGTTGGCCACCGTGCGCGCGGGCGGTGCGGTATCGTCGGGAGGAAGCGCTTCGGTGCGGTCGCGCCCACCCGTCTTCGCTGCGTAAAGCGCCATGTCGGCGCGGCTCATGATGCGCTCGGGCAGATCGTCGGCGGAGAGTTCGGTGATGCCGATGCTCACGCTCAAACCCACCGAAGGCGGCAGCTTCGGCGAAGGAACCGCCTTGAGACGCAGACGCAAGCGTTCGACGACTTCGCGGCCCCCCTCCAGATTCGTGGCCGGCAGCAGCAGGCCGAACTCTTCGCCGCCCAGCCGGCCGATCGCATCGGTGCCGCGCAACTCAGCCCGGCAGGTATCGACGAAATGCTCGAGCGCGCGGTCGCCCGCGGCGTGGCCGAAGCGGTCGTTGATCTGCTTGAAGTGATCGAGATCGGCGATCGCCACGCACAGCGGCTGATTACCTGCATGCGCGCGTTCTATCTCGTGACGCAGCAGGTCGAGGAAGTAGCGCCGCGACAGCGCACCGGTCAGCGCGTCGTGGCGCGCTTCGGCCGAGAGCAGGGTGTTGGCCGATTGCAGTTGCTCGGCAAGATCGCGGGTGGCGCGATGATGGCGCCGCTCCCGCACGTACGACACGGTGATCACCCACGCGAGGGCGACCGTGCCGGCCAGCGTCAGAAACACCAGCAGATGATCGCGCTTGTGATTGCGCAGCAGTTCGGGCCACGCCGCAAGCGGGTCGACCAGATGCGCCGATAGCCCCGAGTTCAGGCCGCCGCGTGCCTGATACAACGCAGGCGTTTGCTGCGCGCTCATGCCGAACAACTGGCTGGCGATGGCTGCGGGTACCCAGGGCGCCTGCTCGCGTACTTGTGCGTCGACCTGAATCCGGATGTCGGGGAGGATGTCGCGGCGGTAGATGGCCTTGCGCTCGGCGGCGCTCATCTGCGTGACGCGCGAATCTGGCAGGGCATGGCCTTCAAGATCGCTGTTGTGCGCCATGATGATGACGCCGTGCTCGTCGGCCACGAAGGTGCCGGTATGGGCGACCCAGTGGCGCAGCCGCGCGATCCCCACTTTGGCTACGACGGCTCCGACCAGCAGGCCGTCGGTGTAAACCGGCGCTGCGATGAAGATGCCCGGCTCGCCGCTCGAGCGGCCCACGCCATAAGCTTCCGAAAACGCGCCGAGCAGGGCATTTGTCAAATAGCTGCGGGTGCGCATGTCGACGCCGACGAAGGAGCGTTCCGCGGCGAGCGGGTTATTGATGGAGTTGCTCGACGCGACGCAGGTGCCGTTGGTGTTGACGAGCCAGATCTGATCGAGCCCGGAGAAGCCTTGTGCGTCATGCAGGAAGTTGCTCACGGCGAGCATCTGCGGGTCTTTTAACAACGCGGCGCGCAGGGCGGGTTCCGTCGCTTCGCCGTTCGCGGCATAATTCTGGGATTGCACCAGCGCGCGCTGGACCACGTTCATTTCGGCCATGGTGGCGGGGATAGCCCGGGACATCGAGAGGTCGCTCGCAATCACCTCGGCCATGTTGTCGACGATCGACGTGGACATTTGGCGCTGTGTGCGCATGGCCGCGTCCAGCTCTTGCTGTACCATCCGGTCCGCGACCATGCCGGCCACGAACCAGCAAACGAGCACGATCAGCGCGAAGCTGATCGGTCCGGCTGCCTGGCGCAAGGTTGTCCTGTTCATCGACCCTCTGTTCCGTCTGGCTGTGACATGCAACTAGCTCATTCGTGGCAGCGCGGTGGCGCCGTTTTGCCCGGTTGTTTTCGCCCAGCTGTGACGCCCTTATGGAAGCGGCTGGCGATGCGGCCTCGGTGTGGACCGTGCTGTGTCCCGGTCACCGTACATAGCGTGTCGTTTTTTGATTTTAACCGTCATGGGGCCTGACGCCACTGTTATTGCGGGAATGCGAAGCGTGTCCGCCTCGCTCATCAGGGCCTTAACGGCAGCGTGTCGGCTTTCTGAATGGCCGCGCGGGTTTTCCGGGTGTTTGAAATGCATTTCCGGGCCGCGCTCGCGATTGCCGGGAAAATGGCTGGCGCACGTCGGTAAATAACTTGCTGTATTGCGCCGGATCAACGCTGGATGAAGGCCTTTTGAAGGCCGTCGTTGCGGCGTACGCGGCTGTTTGCCGGTATTTGGCGCGAAAGGTTGTGCCTGAAACATAGGATGGTGTAGTGTCGTGCCGTCCAAAACAAGGAAAGCCCGCCAGCCTTAGGGCGGCGCCCGCGGCGACAGAGGAGTCCGGCTTCGTGGTACCGGTCCTGGGCAGCTCGCCCAAGGACACGTCCGCACCGGTCTATGTGTCTCCAACGCTAACGATTTACCGCGCCTACGCGTTTTGCCATGCCTGATTTCCGCTTTCCGGACCGATCTTCAGACTGCCGCGCCGAACCTGCGGCCTCCTTTGTCCATTCGAACACCTGTAATAACGAGGAGGGCGCCTGATGGACTTCAGTTTCGACCTGAAACGCACCGCCAATGCTTCGGCGTGGCGATTGCTGCCTAACGGCTGGGATTTCGTCGCCTTCCCGTTGATCATCTGCATCATCGCGATGGCCGCGATCGGTTTTCATCAGACGCTGGCGCCGATGTCGACGCTGAAGACCCAGGTCATCTCGCTCGACCCGTCGAGCCTGCCCGAATACGCCATGCGCACAACGCTGCGCATGCTGGCGGCGATGGTCGCGTCGCTTACCTTCACGCTGGTCTACGGTACGCTTGCCGCGAAGAGCCGCCGCGCGGGTCTCGTGCTGGTGCCGATTCTCGACATCCTGCAGTCGGTGCCGGTGCTCGGCTACATTTCGTTTACGGTCACGTTTTTCCTCGCGTTGTTCCCGGGGCGCGTGCTGGGCGCGGAGCTCGCGGCGATCTTCGCGATTTTCACGAGCCAGGCGTGGAACATGACCTTCAGCTTCTATCAGTCGTTGCGCACGGTGCCGCGCGATCTGGACGAAGTGTCGCGGGGTTTCCATCTGACGGGCTGGCAACGTTTCTGGAAGCTCGAAGTGCCGTTCTCGATGCCCGGCCTCATCTGGAACATGATGATGTCGATGTCGGGCGGCTGGTTCTTCGTGGTGGCCTCCGAAGCCATCACGGTGGGCAACAACACGATCACGTTGCCGGGGATCGGCGCGTATCTGGCGCAGGCGATCTCGGACAAGAACCTGCACGCGGTCGGCTGGGTGATTCTGGCGATGACGGTCGTGATTCTGGCCTACGACCAGTTCCTGTTCCGCCCGCTCGTCGCGTGGGCCGACAAGTTCCGCATGGAAACGACCAGTTCCGGCAATGCCCCGGAATCGTGGCTGCTCGACCTGATCCGCCGTACCCGTCTGATTCACCGCCTGCTCGTGCCGATGGGCTGGGTCTTCGCGAACGCCGCACGGGTGCCGATGCGTCTGCCGGCATTCGACCGCGTCCGCTTTGCGATTCCGCAGCGCCAGAAATCGTCGCGCGTGGGCGATATCGTGTGGGGGATTCTGGTGATCCTCCTTACTGTGTATGTCGTTTATAGCGTGGTGGCGTATGTGCGCACCGGCGTGACACTCGACGAAGTGGGACACGTGCTCGTGCTGGGCCTCATCACGCTGCTGCGGGTGGCGCTGCTGATCGCGATCTCGTCGGTGATCTGGGTGCCGCTCGGCGTGCTGATCGGGCTGCGTCCGGCGCTCGCCGAGAAGATCCAGCCGCTCGCGCAGTTTCTGGCCGCGTTCCCGGCGAACCTGCTGTTCCCGGTCTTCGTGATCGTGATCGTGCGCTTTCACCTGAACCCGGACATCTGGCTGTCGCCGCTGATCGTGCTCGGCACCCAGTGGTATATCCTGTTCAACGTGATTGCGGGCGCCAGTTCCTACCCGAACGATTACCGCGAGGCGGCCGCCAACTTCGGTATCCGCGGCTGGCAGTGGTGGCGCAAGGTGATGCTGCCCGGTATCTTCCCGTACTACGTGACGGGGGCGATTACCGCATCCGGCGGCGCGTGGAACGCGAGTATCGTCTCCGAGTTCGTTCAGTGGGGCGACACCAAACTCGCCGCACACGGTCTGGGCGCGTATATCGCGCAGACCACCGCTGCGGGCGACTTCCCGAAAATCATTCTCGGCATTGCCGTGATGTCCCTCTTTGTGACCTTGTTTAACCGCCTGCTGTGGCGTCCGATGTACGCCTATGCCGAGTCCAAGCTTCGGCTCGATTGACAGTAAATTTAAGGCAAACCGCGATGCAAAATCCTAAAGCTGCCGTAACCGCCGCGCCGGTCCAGACGCCGCCGATGCCTCCGCGCCTGGGTGAGGAGATTCTGTGCGTCAAGGACGTGTGCCGAGGGTTCAACAAGACCCAAGGCGAGCTGCTCGTCCTCGACGATGTGAACCTGTCGCTGCGCGAAGGTGAGATCGTCGGCATGCTGGGCCGTTCGGGCTCGGGCAAGTCGACCCTGCTGCGTATCATTGCCGGCCTGATCGAACCGACCGACGGCGAAGTGACGTACCTCGGCAAGCCGCTCGACGGTCCGGCCAAGGGTGTCGCGATGGTGTTCCAGACCTTCGCGCTGTTCCCGTGGCTGACCGTGCTGCAGAACGTGGAAGCGGGTCTCGAAGCGCAAGGCGTGGGGGCGCGCGAGCGTCGCGAACGCGCGCTGGCCGCGATCGACCTGATCGGTCTCGACGGTTTTGAAAACGCGTATCCGCGCGAATTGTCGGGCGGTATGCGCCAGCGCGTTGGTTTTGCGCGCGCGCTGGTGGTCGATCCGACGCTGCTGCTGATGGACGAGCCGTTTTCCGCCCTCGACGTGCTGACCGCCGAAACCTTGCGTACCGACCTGCTCGACCTGTGGACGCAAGGCCGCATGCCGATCAAATCGGTGCTGATCGTCACGCACAACATCGAGGAAGCGGTGTTCATGTGCGACCGCATTCTGGTGCTGTCGTCGAACCCGGGCCGCGTGATCGCCGAGATCAAGGTGCCGTTCAAGCATCCGCGTAACCGGTTGGACCCGGCGTTCCGCCGTCTGGTCGACGAGATCTACGCCAAGATGACCGCGCGCCAGACCGACGAAGCGACCAGGAAGGGTCTCGAGCTCGGCAGCTGGCTGCCGCATGTGTCGACCAACCTGATGGCCGGTCTGATCGAAACGCTGGCCGCCGCGCCGTACCACGGCCGTGCCGACATGCCGGAAATCGCCCGCTCGCTGCATCTGGAGGTGGACGATCTGTTCCCGGTTGCTGAAGTGCTGCAGCACCTGGGTTTCGCCGACGTGCGCGAAGGCGATATTTTCCTGACGCCGCCGGCGCGTGTGTTCTCGGAATTCGGTACCCAGGAACGCAAGATGATGTTCGCCGAGCACCTGCTGCGCCACGTGCCGCTCGCCGCGCGGATCAAGAAGGTGTTGAACGAACGGCCGGGGCATCGCGCACCGCGTGTGCGCTTCGAGCAGGAGCTGGAGGATTTTCTGTCGGACAGCGCCGCGGAAGAGACGCTCGACGCAGTGATCAACTGGGGCCGTTATGGCGAGATCTTCTCGTACAACGACCAGACGGAAATTTTCAGTCTGGAAGACGTGGAGTCTTAAATCCTGTCGGATTGATTAAGACGCCCGAGACAAAAAAGCGGCAGGGGAGACCCCGCCGCTTTTTTTATTGCAGATTGCCCCAGCGCTCGACCGCCGGTTCCGCCGACGCCCACTTCCAGCCCTTGTCCTGGCGGCACGCGCTGGCCGTGTACCAATCCTCGTGCGCGTTCGGACCGTCGCCATCCTGCACCGAGAACACGAACTCCTTGCACAGCGCGAGCGCCGAACTGAACGCACGCGTCACGCGCACCTGGCCATGGCCGTTCTCGATCGGCAGCGAGTGCTTGACTGCCCAAAGCCGCGTCTCGCCGACCGGCATCGCCCCCGCCAACGCGGCAATCATGTTCTGCTGATCGGTGTGCATGGTGCGCATGTAGCGGTTGACGGCCTCATCCGTCGCGGCCTGTACGGCGATACCGACGCCGATGCCGACTGCCGGGTTGGCGGTCACGAGACCTGACGCTACACCGGCCGCGGCGCCGCTCGCCGCGCCAACCGACGAGCAGCCGCTCGTCAGCAGACTCGCGCCGACGCAGATTGCTCCCGCGAGTGCGAGCCGCAGCCGGTTGCCGGACAGCGCCATTGCATGCGTGCGCGGAGCCAGGGCGTCGCGCTTAGCGTGGCTGGAACGTAGTTCAGGCAGCGCGCGCCCATTGCGGGGAGATTGGAGCCACAGCGCCCTCATTGCAGCGCGCCCCAGCGTTCGGTGGCGGGTTCGGCCGACGCCCATTTCCAGTTGTCGCCGTCGCGGCAGATCGAGGCGACGTAGAACGCGCTGCTAGCCGGCACATTCTGGGTAGCGGTCTGATCGACCGAGAAGACGATTTCCTTGCAGTCGAGCGCACCGGCGCTGATTGTGCGGCTTACGGTGACGCGGCCGTGTTCGTCGTCTTCGATCGGCATCGAATGCGTCACGCTCCACGGTGCAATCGCGCCGACCTCGAGCGGTCCGGCGATTTTGGCGATACCGTCCTGCGTATTCTTGTGGACCACGCGCTCCGAGTACTGCACGCCGGCACGCGCCGCGGCCACTGCGCCGAGGCCGATGCCGGTAGCGACGGCCGCGTTGCTGGTGACTTTGGCCGCGAGCGCGGCGCCTGCGACACCTGCGCCGGCGGTGGCGCCTTCCGTATAGAGCGAACTGCACCCGCTCAACGCCGACGTGATCGCCATCGCTAATGCGACGAGCGCCGTTGCATTCGGACGTCCGCGTTTAGCGGCTTTAGACGCGGTAGTTGTTTGTTTTGCCCCTTCGGCCCACACCATACTTTTTTGCATTTCCCTGTCTCTGCTCCTGCAAGTGCCTTCGCTCACGCATGGTTTATTTGCGTGCTTCACATTTGTGAACGGTGTGTGAGCGAAAGGCACGGCTTTCTCATCGTTGCACTATGCGCTGCCGCATTTTGCAGGATGCCATTTGTAATTGGCAGTGGGAAAGTGCAAGCAATTGCAAAAGATAGTGCGAGTCAAATCGGTTTCTGGTGAGCAGAAGCCGATTTGATTGGTGGTGCGAAGGGATTAATTATGAGATGAAAGATGCGCAAAAAAGGGCCGTTTCAGCGGAGATGGCATGCGCAACGCGCGGAGCAGGTGGCTGAAAAAGCAGGCAGTCGGTATGCAGAAAATACCTGCCCACGCGAGCGAATCGCGTGAGCGCCTGGCACGGCTTAGGGTTCGCTTTCTTCTTCCGCGCCTTCGTCGCCGCCGTACACGCTCAAGCGGTTGTACAGCGTTTTCAGGCTGACGCCGAGTGCTTTGGCCGCGCGCCGCTTGTCGCCGCCGCAATATTTGAGCGTGCCGAGAATGATCTGCTTTTGCGCATCGGCGAGCGGAGTGCCGATCCACACGCTCATCGCGTCGCCCTGGGTCACGGGCTTTTTCACGCGCGACGCGAGATGCGGATGCGGTAGTTCAACCGTTTTCTCCGCGAGAATGAACGCGCGATACACCGCGTTCTTCAGCTCGCGCACGTTGCCCGGCCACGACCAGGTTCGCAGTGTTTCGATCGACCGCTTGCTGAAGCTTTTGCTCGCGTTTTCCTGCTGATTCAGCAGGGCGAGAAAGTGTTGGGCGAGCAGTTCGCGATCACCCTCGCGCTCGCGCAACGGCGGTGCGCGCAATGGGAAAACCGCGAGCCGGTACATCAGGTCTTCGCGCAGACCGTGTTCCTTCACGGCGATCGCGGGGTCGCGATTGGTCGCGGCGATCACGCGCACGTCGCCACGGATCAGTTCGTTGCCGCCCACCCGGAAGAAGGTGCCGGTCTCGAGTGCGCGCAAAAGTTTGACCTGGCGCACCGGCGCCATTTCAGTGATTTCGTCGAGAAACAGCGTGCCGCCGTTTGCATGCTCGAAGTAGCCGATACGGCCTTGCACGGCACCCGTGAAGCTGCCTTTTTCGTGGCCGAACAATTCGGCTTCGATGAGTTCGTCGGGAATTGCGCCGCAGTTCACGGCGATAAACGGGGCGTCCTTGCGGCTGCTTTGATCGTGAATCGTGCGGGCAATCAGTTCCTTGCCGGTGCCGGATTCGCCGATGATCAGCGCGGTCGCATCGGTGCCGGCGACGCGCTCGATCTGTTCATACAAATCGAGCATCACCGGCGACGAGCCGTACAGCAGCCCGTACGATTTCAGTCCCGCGATGCCGTCCGCGACGCGCTGCTTCGTCTGTGCGGCGGAGACGGTCGGCGGGTCCAGGTCGATTGACGCCATAAACGGGGGAGTCCTGTGCAAATGGGGTTCGGTGTTGCGGCGCGCAGGCCTTGAAGTCCTTGGAGCAAGGTGGACCAGTTCACTCACTATCTCACAAGAATTCGATTTAACCACTTTGAAGCTGCTTCCGGCAATCCATGTGACCGGTGGAGAAATAGTTCGCCGCGCATCCGGTCGAAAGTGCCTGAGCCGGGGTTGCTATCGAATGAGCGTAGCAAATTTACCGGGCACGGCGTTTGCGGCATGAATTCGACGTGCGTGCGCTTTTGAGCGGCTTGACGCTGTGCAAGGCGCGCCGGTGGCGGATGCGATTTCCTTGGTTCCTCGATTGTTCGTCACGCGCAGCAACCAGGACGCAAATGGGACGCAGACGCCGAATTCAGACATAGGAGCGAATAATGAGTGACACCACGCAACAGCTCGCACTCGGCGGCCAGAAGATTGTCGAAGATCTGAGGGTGTTGCTGACGGATTCGGAAGAGATGCTGCGGCTCGCAGCCAATGTACCGGGCGAGGGCGTCGATGCGCTGCGCGAACGCCTGACGGCGCATGTCGAGACGTTGCAGGCGGCGCTCGGTGATGCGCAGCGGAACGCCCGGCACCGCTACCGTGCCGCAACCGTCAGTGCCGAGCGATACGTGCGGCACAACCCATGGCGCTCGCTTGGTATGGCTGCGGGCGCCGGTTTTCTGCTCGGCGTCCTCGCCGCGCGCTGACGCGCCGCGTTCGATGCGGATCCCCTAGGCGATAACCAGGAGTTCACGATGGGACGACCCAAAATTGGCATCTTCGGCGCGCTGATGGCCCTCGGCGGGTTGCTGGCTCTGCGCTATGTGCAGCGAAACCGTGCCGCACAGATTCCGACGGCGCGTGACCTGAGCCGCTGGGAGGGTGAGGGCGGCGCGGTGGCGACCGGCGGCGTGAGCGCGGCAAGCGCCGGCCCGTCCGCACCAGACACAGCGCACGGCGCAAATGGCTCGCAGCATCCGAATGGCCAAGGGAGCGCATGGCCGTTTCCGCGTAGCGAAGGGCCACAGTGACGCCCTTGCGCACGCGGCTGCGCCGGAACGGGCCGCTTCGCCGGGCGGCATCTGGCGCACATTACAAACGTGTCCCGATAAAACCGTATAATAGGTAAATAGACAACAATGCCGCGTCGCAATGGGCGATTTTCTCATTGATTGTTGCGGTATTGATTCAAGTCAGGGGTTCGGCGCTATCGCAAAAAGTTAGCGTGTGCTCACATCACGACGCACGCGCAGCATAAGGCGAGTGGCCGGCCGGCACTTCAGCATGCGTTTTGCATGTTTCCCCATTCACGCTTTCGGGCTTTCGAGACGCGATGCCACACGTACTGATTGTCGATGACGATGCCGGTACCCGCGAGGCGCTTGCCGCCATCATCGGGGAAGACGGTCTGACTACTGCCACTGCGGGCGATTTGCGCGAAGCGCGCATTCAACTGGTCCGGCAGATGCCGGACGTCGTTTTTACAGATCTGAAATTGCCTGACGGCAGTGGAGTCGATCTGTTTGAAGATCTCGATCCGCGCTCCGGCGTGGAAGTGATTGTGATTACGGGTCACGCCACGGTGGAGTCGGCGGTCAATGCGTTGAAGATGGGCGCCACCGACTACCTGGTCAAGCCGATCAACATGCAGCGGGTGAAGGCGATTCTGTCGCGCCTGCCGCGTGCTGGCGACCTGAAGGCGGAAATCGGCACGTTGCGTGGCGAGTTGCGCCGCATGGGCCGGTTTGGGTTGATGCTCGGGAACTCACCGGCCATGCAGGAGGTTTACGACCAGATCAGCCGGGTTGCGCCGACGGCTGCCTCGGTCATGCTGGTTGGCGAGTCGGGCACCGGCAAGGAAGTTGCCGCCCAGACGCTGCATCAACTCAGTTTGCGCCGCAAGCATGCGTTTCTGGCGGTGAATTGCGGCGCGATCTCGCCGAATCTGATCGAGTCGGAAATGTTCGGCCACGAGCGCGGTTCGTTCACCGGTGCGGACCGTCAGCACAAAGGCTATTTCGAACGCGCGAACGGCGGCACGCTGTTCCTCGACGAAATCACCGAGATGCCGATCGAGTTGCAGGTGAAGCTGCTGCGCGTGCTGGAAACCGGCATGTTCATGCGGGTCGGCACGACCAAAGAAATCGAAACGGACGTGCGGCTGATTGCGGCCACCAACCGTGATCCTGAGCAGGCGGTGCTGGAAGGCAAGTTGCGGCTCGACCTGTATCACCGCCTGAACGTGTTTCCGATCAGCTTGCCGCCGCTGCGCGATCGGGGCAAGGATGTGGAATTGCTGGGGCAGGCGTTTCTCGACGAACTCAACGAGCGTCACAGCACGAAGAAACATTTCCCGGCCGCCGTGAAGGAAATGTTGATGTCGTATCCGTGGCCTGGTAATGTGCGCGAGTTGAAGAACTATGTGCAGCGCGCGCACATCATGTCGGGTACGGATTCGGACAGTACGGCGACGGTGCCGTTGCAGATCACGTTGTCGAAGCCTGCGGCTGGCACGGCGATTACGATTCCGTTTGGGACTTCGCTTGCGGAGGCGGATCGTCAGCTGATTCTGGCTACGCTTGAGCAATGTGGTGGGGTGAAGACGCGGGCTGCTGAGATTCTTGGGATCAGTTTGAAGACGTTGTACAACCGGCTGGTTGAGTACGGGAACGATGCGAGGGATGAGGGGGATGCGGCTGATGAGTCGCCGCGGGCGGGTGTGGACGTCTGAAAGATCTAGGGTTGGGCCTGCTCGGGGGGTTGCTTTTGGCGTTGCCTTGTTGTGGTTTGTTGGCGGTGCGCCTTTGGCCTTTCCTTGCTGAGGTGGTTGTCTCTGTTCTGCTGCTGGTCTTTTGGCCTTTCCTTGATTTGTTAGTGGTCTATTAGCGTTGCCCCTGTGCGGGGCGGCACCTACTTCTCTTTGCCGCCGCAAAGAGAAGTAGGCAAGAGAAAGCGGCTCAAACCGCTAATTCTTAAGCGGGTCCCCCGCACAGCCACGGTGGTGGTGCATCTGGAATCTGTGCCCTCGCACATTCGGCGTCAGTGACAAAGGCGTCATACCTCCGGCGGCGCTGCGCGCGCCGATACCCTGTTCATAAAACCGCCCGCCGGATTTTCGCTTCCGCGGTTTGGTCCGCTCCCCGACTCGCCGTTACATCGCTGCTGGAAGCACAAACGCGATCGCGAAATCGATGCCCCGACATTCATTTGAAATGGGATTGGCCAACCAGAGCGGGGCGCCTCACCGAGGCGAAGCCGACGGCCCCCGCTGCGCGGAGCAACCCCTCCTGGTTTCCCTGGCAGCCCCATCCGCGACGCACGCAGTGCGGAGTGGGAGCTGATGAATCCTTTGTCAACGGCGCGGAGTGCGCGGGGACACGGATTCCAGATGCACCACTACCGCCACTGCGCGGGGGACCCGCTTAAGAATTAGCGGTTTGAGCCGCTTTCTCTTGCCTACTTCTCTTTGCGGCCGGCAAAGAGAAGTAGGTGCCGCCCCGCACAGGGGCAACACTAATAGACCACTAACAAATCAAGGAAAGGCCAAAAAGGCAAACGCACAGACACAGCAAGACAAGCCCAAGAAGCGGCCAACGGCCACAAGCAAACCAAGGCAATCGGGCAAGCAAACCAAGAGCGCCGCGAAGGCCCCCACCTGCCGGGCAGGCAAAACCCTTCCCGGCATAACCCTTGCTGCCACCCACAACAACCGCAAAGCCAAGGACAACGAACATGCCGGACTACGCCGCCGCGACCGCCTTCCCGAAACACGCTCACCGTCCCGAGCCGATCGAACCGCCATCACCGTCACCAGACCCTGGCGAACCCGACACGATTCCAGGCCCCAGCCCGACTCCAGACCCGATCGAACCGGTTGCGCCGCCGATCGGCGACCCACCCCCGCAACCCACGCAAACGCCACAAGCCAATCGGCGCCCACTGCCTCAACCCGCGTTCGTGCAACTCTGACATGCTCAGTGCGCCGCACCACCATCCGCCACAGCGATTTTATGTACTTGTTACAAACTCGGCGCATCTTTTACCGGCAATTTGCCGTCGCGACCCCTACACTGAATTGATGCCGTCTCGTTGACGGCGGGCTTCCCCCGGAGGCATCGACCATGAGACATCCAGCACTGCGACGTTCCGCGCGCCACTCAAAACGCGATTTCCGGCCGGGTAGCAGCCAGAGCAGCTCGCCAGAGTCGCCAGACCCGGCAGCGCAGAATCGCATCGCGCCCAATGCGCCGCCAGACGGTGAACACAACCAGGGTGGCGTGCGCCAGGAAGGGCTGGAGTATCAACGCGATCTCGGCTCGGAACAGGACGCCTGAACCCGTCTGACAGCCGGTAAGAACGGTTTCGGTTTCGTCATACAAAGCAGAAAAAATTTCTTCGCAATGCTTCGGTATTGCATGTTTTTGCTCGTCCGATACATTTGTAACCATTTTTATTTCCAACATCTCAAAAAACGGCACGCGACTTGCATGCACCGTTAACGCACATATCCGTATGCAACGAAACAACTGACGAGGTGGAGCACCAATGAGCAGACTGATCGTGGTATCGAATCGTGTGGCGCCAATCCAGGAAGGCCGCCCCGCGGCAGGTGGCCTCGCGATCGGCGTGCTGGACGCGTTGAAGGAAACCGGCGGAGTCTGGTTCGGCTGGAGCGGCGAGACCGTGAGCGAGCCGTCGTCCCCGGTGATCGAGAAGCAGGGCAATGTGACATACGCGACGGTGGGTCTCACCAAGCGCGACTATGACCAGTACTACCGCGGTTTTTCGAACGCGACGCTGTGGCCGACGTTCCACTATCGCAACGACCTGTCGCGCTACGACCGGCAGGAATATGCGGGCTATCAGCGAGTCAACGCGACGCTCGCCAAGCAGCTCAAGGAGCTGCTCAAACCCGACGACATCATATGGGTGCACGACTATCATCTGCTGCCGTTCGCGCGCTGCCTGCGCGAACTCGGCGTGAAGAATCCAATCGGTTTCTTCCTGCATATTCCCTTTCCAGTTCCGGAAGTACTCCGTACGATTCCGCCGCACGAGGAATTGGTCAAGGCAATGTGCAGCTACGACGTGGTCGGTTTCCAGACCGAGGCGGATCGCCAGTCGTTCGTCGACTTTATCGAGCGCGGCCAGCACGGCACCTCGAGCGAAGACGGCATGGTGCACGCGTGCAACCGCTTTCTTAAAGTGGCCGCATACCCGATCGGCATTTATCCGGATGCGATCGCCAAGGCCGCCGAGCAGTTCACCGATCGCAAGCCGGTACGCAGCCTGCGTGACGGCATGCGCGGGCGCAAGCTGATCATGAGCGTCGACCGGCTCGATTATTCGAAGGGACTGGTGGAGCGCTTCCAGGCATTCGAACGGCTACTGCTGAATGCACCGGGTTGGCACGGACGCGTATCGCTGGTGCAGATCGCGCCGCCGACGCGCGCGGACGTGCAGACGTATCAGCGCATTCGTCAGACATTGGAAGGCGAAGCGGGCCGTATCAACGGTCGTTTCGCGCAACTCGACTGGACGCCGATCCAGTACCTGAACCGCAAGTACGAGCGCAATCTGCTGATGGCGCTGTTCCGTCAATCGCAGGTCGGCTATGTGACGCCGCTACGCGACGGCATGAACCTGGTCGCGAAGGAGTACGTTGCATCGCAGGATCCGGCCGATCCGGGCGTGCTCGTGTTGTCGCAATTTGCCGGCGCCGCCGAGCAATTGCCGGGTGCGCTGGTTGTCAATCCGTTCGATCTGTCGCAGATGGCCGAGGCGCTGGAGCGCGCGCTGTCGATGCCGCTCGCCGAGCGCCAGGCGCGTCACGCGGACATGATGGCGCCGATGCGTGAGAACAATCTGTCGGTCTGGCGCGATACCTTCCTGGGCGATCTGCGCAACATCGCGACCGCCTCTTCGGTGACGGCCAAAGCGGTAAAGCTCGCTGACGTGACCGCATCTTCCAGCTGAATCAATGGCGGCGCGATTCCTTCGGGAATCGCGCGTGCCGGTCACGTCGAAACAGAACTGAAGCACGGAAAAGAACGCGGAAAGGGACACGAGAAAGGGCGCGGATCGCGGTATGCGATGCGCGCCCTTGTTGTTTTCAGGGAGCAGGCTTGCAATGAGCGTTGCCATGCGCTCACGTCGCTCGACCCAGCGTGCCCCGTTTGCCCGTTCAGGCTCGCTGCATCACGCGCAACGTGCTGACCACGGCGGCAACCGCTGAAAAGCACGCGGCCACATATAGTACGATGATCGGCCCGTTCTGCGGCGCGATGCCGAAGATCAGCGCGACCAGCGCGGCGCCGAGCGTCTGTCCGGTCAGGCGCGCGGTGCCGAGCATGCCGCTCGCGCCGCCGCTGCGCTCGCGCGGCGCGGCGGACAGCATGGTTCGATTGTTCGGCGACTGGAAGATCCCGAAGCCCGCGCCGCACAGCGCCATGCGCCAGGCGATCTGCATGGGCTCCGGATGCGCGCCGAGGGTGGCGAGCAGCAACAGGCCCACCGTCATCGCAGCGAGTCCGACGCCGCCTAGCCAGCCCGACGACACCTTGTCCGACAGTACGCCGGCAATCGGCGCCGCGATGATGATGACTGCCGGCCACGGCGTCATCAGCAAGCCGGTATCGACCTGTGAGAAGCCGAGCGTGTCCTGCAACAGAAACGGCAACGACACGAACGCCAGCATCTGAGCGCAGAACGAACAGACCGACGTGCCGATCGATAAGGCGAACACCGGAATCTTCAGCAAATCGATCGGCAGCAGGGGCGCGGGCTGGGTCAACTGACGGCGCACGAAGAAGTAGCCGATCACGAGCGCGCCGAGTGCTTCCGCGGCGACCCAGCCGACGGATTCGCCGTGACCGAGGCCGTCGACGGCGAAAATCAGCAGGCCGAACACAAACGCGTTCATCACCGCGCTCAGATAGTCGTACGGAGACTCGTGGCCGGGGTTCATCGGCAACGCCTTGAAGCCGCCGACAATCGCCGCGATCCCGATCGGCACGTTGATCGCGAACAGCCATGGCCACGAGGCGATGGCGAGCACCCCTGAGGCAATGGTCGGCCCGACCGCCGACGACACCGCCACGACCATTGCGTTGATTGCAACGCCGCGCCCCAACTGCGCGGGAGGATAAATCATCCGCACGAGCGCGGTGTTCACGCTCATGACGCCGGCCGCGCCGAAGCCCTGGACCACGCGGGCGAGCGCGAGCGTCGGCAGCGAAGTGGACAGCGCGCAACCGAACGACGCCACCGTGAACAGGATCAGCCCGGCCAGATAGATGCGCCGGTAGCCGATACGATCGCCGAGCGACGCGAGCGGCAACAGTGAAATGGTGATCGCGAGCTGGTAGGCATTGACGACCCAGATCGAGCCGGCTGCGCTCGCATGCAGATTGCGTGCGATGGTCGGCAGCGCCACGTTGGCGATCGCACTGTCGAGCACCGCCAGCGTGAGGGCGAGGGCGATGACCAGCATGGCCCAGTAGCGCTGCGGAATCGGCAAGCCTTGTTCGGTGCTATCCGCGAGCGTTGGGCCGGCGGCGAGTGAGGTAGCTGAGGCGGCATCGGCCGTCATCGAACTGTCTTTGCGCGATGGTTGTGCGTGCATCGTTCTTCTGGATTTGGAGTAGGGCGATTCATCAGCCAGGCGTCCCGGCGATGAACCGCGCGCGCTGCGTGCGGCCCTGGAAAGACAAGACGGCGCGCAGCAACGATGCCGTTGCACTGCAGCAGCGCAGCGGCATCGCGTCTCGCTGGTTATTTGAGTTCGTACAGGCCGGTATGAGTGGTCGAGTCGAGTTCGTTCAGATGCGTCATGAAACGCGCGACCGCATTGGTGGTCTCCGCGTTGATCGGCAGGTGCGGCACCTTCAGCGCATGCAGCCGGAAGATGTAGCGATGCGTCCTGTCGCCGCGCGGCGGCGCGGCGCCGCCGTAGCCGACCGTGCCGTAGTCGTTGCGCACCTGCAGCGCGCCTTGCGGCAGCAGCGAACCGTCGGCCTTGCCGGCATTACGCGGCAGTGAGCGGGCGTCGGCCGGAATATTGACGACAACCCAATGCCAGAAGCCGCTGCCGGTCGGGGCGTCGGGATCGTGAACGGTGAGTGCGAAGCTTTGGGTGTCGGCCGGTGGTGCGTCCCACTGCAGCGCGGGCGAGATGTTCTCGCCGTCCACCCCGAAGGCCTTGTCGTGATACTCGTGGGCTTTCGGCATAAAGCCGTTGGTGGGGAAATCGTCGGACCAGAGACGGAAATCAGCCATGGTGTGCCTCCCTTGTTGAGTGGTTCTGGGATGGACGGAGCGCGTTCTTTTGCCGCCGGCCTGCTGCCCGATTTCTGCAAGTCCGGTACGCAAAAAATGCCCCAAGCTAGCCAATCGAGTGTATCACCAGCGGCTTCGGGATTCGTTCGAACCGGGCAGGCTACAAGCAGCTTTCAGCCGCGTTCCTCGAAGCGCGTCGCGTCGCTTTTCAACCACGCGACAAGCCGCTGCAACACGCCCTCGATATCCCGATTGGCGCCGCGCAAAGCGCATTCCCACACCACACCGACGCGCCAGCCGCTCGCGAGCAACGCTGCCTGAACCTTGTCGTCGTTGCTGCGATTGCGGCCGATCTTGTCGCGCCAGAACTCCGGCCGGGTTTGTGGCCATTTGAAGAGATGACAGTCGTGGCCGTGCCAGAAGCAGCCGTGTACCAGCACGACAGCACGGTAGCGCGGCAGGACGATGTCCGGACGGCCCGGCAGATCGCGCGCGTCCAGACGGAAGCGGAAACCCTGGCCGTGCAGCAGGCTGCGGATCAGAATTTCCGGTTTGGTGTTGCGGCCGCGAATACCGGACATCATGCGGCTGCGCGTTGCACTGTCGACGATATCGACCATCGCTAGGGCCCGGATAACGGATCGGGCCGCTCAGGAATAGAGCGAAAGGGTTTGCTTCGAGCCATGGCGTGTTTGCGCGGCGAGCAGCTTTTGCACGTGCGGCAGCATGATGCGCGCCACTTCCCGCATCACCGGCATGACGACGCTGTTGCCGAACTGCCGGTAAGCCTGCGTGTCGCTGACGGGAATCCTGAAGGTATCGGGAAAACCCATTAGCCGGGCGCATTCACGCGGCGTGAGGCGGCGCGGCCGCAACTGTTCGCCCTGGTACACGAGAATTTCCGACCCGTCCTTGTGATAACGCGCGGAGAGCGTGCGGGTGACGCTGTCGGGATAAGCCATGCCGAAGCCAAAGCCGTTGCCCGCCGCGCGATGCTTCGCCGCGTAGTTTTGCAGATAGGTCCAGAGGTTGGGCGTGAGCGTGTACTTCGGCTGCACGCGTTTGGCAGCGTGGTCGAAGAAGCGATCGTGGTCCCACGGCAGGACGGGTTCGCTGCCGTCGGTGCGATGCAGGATCGAGCCCAGACGTGGACCGCTTTCCGGCAGGCGCAGATCGTCCCAGCAGAACGAGGTCTTGCCGCGAAAGCCGACGATGATGATGCGCTCCCGGTGCTGCGGCGTGAAATGCTGACCGTCGACCACGCGGTAGTGCACTTCGTAACCGAGTTCGTCGCGCAGGGTCTGCAGGATCACGTCGAAGGTACGGCCCTTGTCATGCGAGAGCAGATTCTTCACGTTCTCCAGCAGGAACGCGGCGGGGCGCTTGGCGGCGATGATCCGTGCGACGTCGAAGAACAGCGTGCCTTGCGTCGTGCATTCGAATCCGTGCGGACGGCCCAACGCATTCTTCTTGCTGACGCCGGCAATCGAGAACGGCTGACACGGAAAGCCGCCGAGCAGCACGTCGTGGCTCGGCACCTCTTCGGCGGGAAACGAAACGATGTCGCCGATCAACGCGTGTTCGCCGTCGGCCGGATAGTTTTCGCGATAGGTCTTGGTGGAGAAATCGTTCCATTCGCTCGTGAATACGCAGTCGCCGCCCTGCGCCTCGAAACCCATGCGAATGCCGCCGATGCCGGCAAACAGATCGATAAAACGGAACTGGGTGCCGCCTGTCACTGCGCCAGCCTTCGTCCGGCCGCTGCTATGCAGCAGATCGCGCAGGGCCGGTTCGAGCATGGACGGGCACGGCGTTTCGCCCTTTTCCCAGCGCCGCACCGTCTTGATGTCCTTGCCGACGTGCGCTGCGATTTCGCGTTGGGTGAAGCGGGCGCGAGCCTGTTTGAGCAGGTCGAGCGGGGCGGCGACGGTCACGGAGGTCCTTGCTGGGAATTTTTGCGGACATTATGACCTAAGGTCGTCCCTTTTTCCTATTTTTGCAGACGAAGACCGGAAATCTCCCGCAACGCAACAACCCGTTTCGTCTAAACGTGACTGTCACAGTTGAACGTGTAGGCTTGTGGTGTGACGCGAATTCCCTGCGTTGCGACGTGTTCAGGCCGCGACAGGATTCGCGGCCTTTTTTTAACAGGGGAAAATGGGCTTGGCCGGCGCAGAAGGCCAGCCATCAAGGCTTGCAGCGGGTCAGATATGGGGGTAGGCCGTCACTGCGTGTACCGGCCGGAGCGGCATGCCCGTTGCCGGCGGCAGCTCGTCCCACGCCGGCTGGGCGCTGGCCTCGAATTGATCGAGTTGCAGCAGCAGGCTGTCCACGCCGCACAGTTGCGCATGGGACAACTGGCTGGTGTCGAGCAACTGGTGCAGACGCTTGCGCCAATAGGCGGCGGGCAGAATAGGGCCGCCCAGATCGCCGAGTAAAGACGGTCGCATGACACGCCCGATATGCGCGATGTCCTGATCGATCAGCGTCGCTTGGCTCGACCCCGCCAGCTTAATGAGTGTGCGTTCCATAGCCCCTCCATGGCACCTTTACGGCAAGCTGCGGCGGGACTTTAGGGGTTTTTGAAAATATTTTTTGGCCGGCTTGGCCCGGCAAAACGGACTGATGGTGGGCACGGGCACACCCGTTGCTGTATCGGGTTACTGGCGCAACGTCGTGCCGGCATTTCAGATACTGGAGCTGAATATGAATAAGGATCAAGTCAAGGGCGTCGGCGAGCAGATCAAGGGCAAAGTCAACGAAACCGTCGGTAAGGCCACCAATAACCCGGGCAAGGAGCTTAAGGGCGATCTTCAACAAGCCGCCGGCAAGGTGCAGAAGGCCTACGGTGACGCCAAGGAAGACAGTAAGGACAAGGCAAAGCACAACGCGCCGTAATTCGGCTGGTGGTGTTGCTTGACGGGAAAGGCGCTTCGGCGCCTTTCTTGTTTTCGCCTGGGAGTAACCCGGGTTTGCCTGTGCGGACGCTCCGCGCACCGTGCGGCGCCTTTAGACTTGGCGCATCCAACCCGGAGGAGACGTGCCCATGACACCCGAAAAAGTGCTTTCGATGTTCGAGCGGCAGTACCTGCAGGGCAAAGCGCCCGTCGACCTCGAAACCACCTGTGCAAGTTTTGCCACCTGGCTGGCGGCGATGTGGGAGCAACTTGGCGACGAGCAGAAGGCCATGCTGCTGACCGTCGGCGCGGTGCTGTGGCGCGAAGGCTATAACCTGAGTGCCGGGACGGCGACCAAGGATTTGTGGTGAGTTGCGTTGAGTTGCGGTGATGCCTGGCGCCGTCTTGTGGTTCGGCGGTGGGAGAGCGCGGTGAACGGTCGCGTCGCGATGTTCTGAGTCGGTATTGTACGCGTTGTGCCGAGTCGGTTTATATTTGGCGATCGCGCGTTCGGGTCTTTCCTGCCGGCCTGCTGGCCGATCGCGGATTCCCGATTCCAATTTTCAGCCGAAGCTCTCGCACAAGGGTTACATCATCACCATGACCGATCTCTCCGCCTTCCCGATCACGAAGAAATGGCCTGCCGAGCATCCGGACCGGATTCAGCTCTATTCGCTGCCGACGCCTAACGGCGTGAAGGTGTCGATCATGCTCGAAGAGACCGGCCTGCCCTATGAGCCGCACCTCGTTCGCTTCGATACGAACGATCAGATGTCGGCCGAGTTTATGTCGCTGAATCCGAACAACAAGATTCCGGCGATCATTGATCCGAATGGCCCTGGCGGCAAGCCGCTGCCGCTGTTCGAATCCGGCGCGATTCTGATCTACCTCGCGGACAAAGCCGGCAAATTCATTCCGCAAGATGCCGCTGGCCGCTATGAAGCGATTCAGTGGGTGATGTTCCAGATGGGCGGCATCGGCCCGATGTTCGGTCAGGTGGGTTTCTTCCATAAGTTCGCGGGCAAGGAGTACGAAGACAAACGCCCGCGTGACCGCTACGTCGCTGAGTCAAAACGTTTGCTCGGGGTGCTGGATCGGCAGCTCGAAGGACGTGACTGGATTCTGGGCGATCAGTATTCGATTGCCGATATCGCGACCTTTCCGTGGGTGCGCAATCTGATCGGCTTCTACGAAGCAGGGGAGCTGGTCGGGATCGAAGAATTTTCGAACGTGAAGCGGGTGCTGGCGGCGTTCGTCGCGCGTCCGGCAGTGGCGAGGGGATTGGAGATTCCGAAGCGGCCGGCTTGATGGATTCGTGCGAGCGGGGGGCGTAAGCGGCGACGTCGCCCGCGTGGCGCATGCACATCGAGCAATAGGCCGGGCGCCGCGACGATCGGCAACCGAGTGCGGACGCCCTTGGTTTTCCGGGTGTGCTTGCCTGACCATGCTTAACACCACGTCGCCCCTGATCGTCTTATGCTTGCCGGATAACGAATCGGGGATCCCATGACTTACCCATACGACTTGATCTCAGGCGGATTGTGCCTGGCTATGGCCGTTGCATGTCTTATTGCGCTGCTTGTCGCCTGACCCTGTCGCAAAACAGGTGGCTATGCTCATCGATACCCCCAGCAAATCTGGTTTGTATTGTGCAACTGTGGGCGATGATGGCAGCAAAAAGCCCCGCAGCGCGAGGCTTTCGGGGCTTTTGTGGGCAAACTTGGGGGACGCTGGGAAGCTTCTTGGTCCCCCCGACAGGAATCGAACCTGTATCTAGCGCTTAGGAGGCACTTGTTCTATCCATTGAACTACGGGGAGATGGATATTGGCAATAGGTGGGCTGAAGCCTTGCTGCTATTGGCTCCCGCCATACCTTTTGGGCGTGCCCGGCATTTCTGCTTCTTCCTAAACGAAGCGCCGTGACAGCTTGTTAGCCCTGGTACGCCAGCGAGCGCAAGAGTATAGCAAAAACACTCAAAACGAAAGGCGCTACCGAAGCCTGGGCGCAGCTTGGGGAAGTCGAGGTCGAGAACGTCCAGGATGCAAAGCTTACGATCCAACGCATTGCCAGGTTTGCCCCGGATCGCAGAAAGGCCGGCGCGTTTGCCGCCGCTACGAACCTTAGATTGCAGCTTGACTGAGTAGTGATGCCGCGCAGTTTGTGCGCCTATTCTGAAATACAGAGAGCCCGCATTGGCGGGCTCTTTTTTTGTTGTTGTGTGCTGGTCATGGTCTACGAAATCTCATCGTTGACAGCGTTTACAAGCTAGCCGGATCAAACGTGTGTGGTCTGGGCGTCCCAATCCAACCCTTCGGCCGCGCGCACTTACTGGTGCACAACGGCAGTTCTTCGAGGTCAAGCGGTTATCTGAGTACGTCGACCGAAGTGGGCGACGGCACGGCATGCTGTTCGCGCTCACACGCCGTGCCGCGCTCCCTATTTCCACTTGGAGCCAAGCGTTTCGAGTCCGGCTTTCCTGAGGTCATCTGCCACCATCACCACGCGAAACTCGCAGTCCGCATTGAACGAAAGAAACCATGGTTCCGCGAATTTCGGAATCTGCGACGGCTCCTCGAGGTTCACGATGAGGATTGCTCCGCGTGTTCCGTTCTCCGAGGTGAAGTAGGCGGCTTCCGGTTTCATCTCCGCGAGAATCCTCTCCATTAACTCTCCGATAGTGCCATCGCGCACAAACGTGTTAAATGGCTCGTGAGGTATTCGTATGTTGAGAAGCATGCGCATGGCCTCCCTCCTTGATTGGGTCCGAATGGACTCTTCAAGAATAGGAGCTTTGCGAGTCGGCCGTGGCTGTTCAACAAACCGGCAAAGAGCAAGTGGGGGGGGGCGCCGCGATCGTCAAGGTCGGCGAACTCGCCAGGAAATACCGCGAGGCCGTGCGGAATCCGGAATCCGGACTCCATGAATATCGCCTTGCTTGAACGTCGACCGACCCTACCTAGTCTGCCCCGACGTCGTCCGAATGCCTGACCAGAAAATCGTCGTAGTTTCGGTTCCGGATCCAGGACGGCGCGCGTCCACGGCCGCTCCAGGTCGCGCCGGTGATCGGGTCCTGATACTTCATCTGAACCGGCTTGGTGTTGTACGTGCCTCGCCGGTCGACGCGTAACTGGTTAGGCACCAGGTTGAAGAAGTTCATCACCTGGCGGACGTGGTCGATAGCCGCTTTCTGCTCCTGCTGCCACGCCACTAATAACCGCTCATCGAGTTGCGCGAGTTGCTGCTTCAAGATCTTTACCCTGCTGCTCATGTTCTCTTTCCGTAGTACATGACCAGGTTGTTGCATTGCGCTCCCGGTCTTAGCGGTTGGCTCCCGCACTGACTTCGCACGCACGCCCTCGTCCTGTTCCGTACGGCTCTCCAAGGACTCAGGTCGTGCCTTGCACTTTCGCATATCAAGTGAGATATGAAATGCAATCGTAATAATAGCCAGTTGAATTTTAAATATCAACTGATATCCTTCCGGCCATGAATACGGCGACCAAATCCCCGCGGCTGAGCCGCGAAGAAAGTCGATTGCAGACCCGGGCGCATTTGCTGGCTGCGGCGAAGCGGCTATTTGTCGAGAGAGGTTTCGGCGCCACTTCTCTCAGAGATATTGCGGCCGAGGCCGGTTATACGCAGGGTGCTTTCTATTCGAATTTCGCGA
This sequence comes from Paraburkholderia agricolaris, assembly GCF_009455635.1. NCBI lineage: Bacteria > Pseudomonadati > Pseudomonadota > Betaproteobacteria > Burkholderiales > Burkholderiaceae > Paraburkholderia > Paraburkholderia agricolaris. The sequence goes on along the minus strand of NZ_QPER01000001.1, from coordinate 3,587,213 downwards.
GCAAGGAAGAGTTGTTTGTGGAGTTGATGCAAGAGCGTTCCAGGACGCAAGTAACCGACATTGCCCGGACGCTGAGCGACCCGTCCTCGTCTGCGGACGACATACTGAATGCGTTGGAGGTCTGGGCGCAGACGCTTGATGCCGAGCCTGAGTGGTCTGTGCTGGGCGTTGAGTTCAAGCTTCAGGGGCGCCGCAACCCTGTTTTTGCAGCAGCCTCACAGGCGTTGCTCGACGCCCACCGTGACGGCCTTGCTTATTGCATCGCGCAGATTTTTGCCAGGCTGGAAAGAGTGCCGCCAGAATCGCCGACTATCTTAGCCGCGTCCTTCATGGGGCTCTCGCAAGGCCTCGCACTGCAGCGATCGATGCTGTCCGAGGTCCCCATTGGCCATATGATCATGGTCTTCCTGCGCAGCTTGCTAGCCGCGGCGCCGCCTGTGCGCTGATCTGCGATGCTGTGGAGAACGAGGTAAGCAAGAATGCCGCCGAGGCCGTGGAGATCACGGCCGGCGAGTGGTTGAAGAAGTAATAACAGCAGGGTTTTGCTTATGCGTCGCGCAACCCGAGCATGGCGAGCGCCGCTGTACGAGTTTCGTCGTTTTCATAAAGCAGAACTACCACGTCGTCTCGTTTCGCGTGGGTAAATGGTTCGCTCATGTGATCCGCTATTTTTTGCACATTATCGATCGAGACGGTAAGCACGCTTTGGCTTCGACGGGCCGCTATATTGCCTAAAGAGAGCGTTTCAACTGAAGCGTGTAGATGGATGAAAATCCGCTTGCCGTCTACGACGGAAACGACTTTCCCTTCGTGAATACCGCGTCCCCATTTGCTTTTAATCCTCATATTCCCTCGGGCTTTTTTCGTATTTTTTTAGAAAGGAGCGGTGAATGCCGCATCCCCGGCAGCATCGCTTGCCAGGCAGCGCAATCCACGGGATTTAACCGCTCTGTCTCTATTATTTCAGCCACTCCCGGACGTACTTGACCATCCGTCTCAATCAAGCTAACCCTCGTTCAAGGCTTTGCCCTACTGGCTGGTAATCGCGCTAATGTCGGTTGGGCCAAGGATGCGGCTAAAAGAATCGGCGTATCGCGTTTCGTATGTTGCAAATTTATTTGCTATGGCAGGGGAAGAGCGCCCCTTATGACAAGCTTTGCGCCTGCCATTCCATTTCCCCAAAACAAACGGCCCAGTGGGCATCACCCACTGGGCCGCGCAAACCATCCGGTGCACTGCCGTACTGCCATTGCCGCACTAAATCAGGCAGCGCACCCCGGTTCGGTTGAGCGCACTCAGAATTCCACCACTGCAAACTCCGCCTTGCTGACATCGCACAGCGGGCAGCGCCAGTCGTCCGGAATCGCGGCGAACCGCGTGCCCGGGGCGATACCTTCTTCGGGAAGGCCTTCTTCTTCGTTGTAGATCCAGCCGCAAATCAGGCAGACCCAGCTCTTATATTCAGTCACTTCAATTACTTCGCTCACGACGTACTCTTCTTTGGTTCAATGCAGTGATCCGCCAAGTCTGCCCCTTTTTTGGGCACGGCGGCGACCCGCAATATTACCGGAATTTGTCAAACGGACCGCCATTTACCCATGCGGCATCGCCGCAAAGCGCCTGAGACATGTCCGGGCCCGCGTGACGAACCTCGTCATACACAGCGTGTATGCTTCGATCCGCAGCTCATTTTTTGGACAGGCGCAGCGGGCGCACCGCATCCATTGCGACGATCGGCCTCAGGTAACCGAAGCCGCAACCGGAGTCGCAATCGACGCCCGCCTGGCCCGCGCATGACTTTCGTTTCCCAAAAAGGAGAAAAATGATGTTTAAAAACAAATGGTTGATCGGTGCGGCACTGGCCGGCTTGCTGGCCGTATCAGGCGCTGCGCAAGCCGCGAGCGTGTCTTTCGTGCAGCCGGCGGACGGCGCAACCGTCAGCAACCCGGTGCATGTGGTGTTCGCTGTCGAAGGCATGAGCATCGCGCCGGCCGGCACGATGACGGATGGCACCGGCCATCATCATTTGCTGATCGACGGCAAACCGCTTCCTAAAGGCGAAGTGATTCCCGCGACTGATAAATCGCTTCACTTCGGCAAAGGGCAGACCGAAACCGATGTGACGCTGCCGCCGGGTGACCATACGCTGACGCTGCAATTCGGCGACGGCATGCACCGCTCGTACGGTCCGGAGCTGAGTAAGACCATCACGGTGCACGTGAAGTAAGCGTGTCGGGCCTGTGAACGACTGGCCGGGCGGGTGCAAGCACCGTCCGGTCGAGCTTCCCCGCTCAAGGTTCGGCCGGGATTCCTTCCGAACCCGTTTTTCAAGCCGGCCAATCAGCCTATCTCTTCCGGCATACAGGCACCCGAGCGCGCGCCCGGTACAATGAGCAGTTCCGACTCATCGCTGTCTTCTCCAATTCTCCATGTCGCTTTACACCATTACCGGGGCCCAACTGGCGTTCGGTCACGTCGCGTTGCTCGATCACGCGGATTTCTCCCTCGAAGCGGGCGAGCGCGTTGGGCTGATCGGCCGTAACGGCGCGGGCAAGTCGTCGCTGCTGAAGATCGTCGCCGATCTGGCCAAGCCAGACGACGGCCTCGTCACGCGCCAGCAGGGTCTGACCTCGGTCTACGTGCCGCAAGAGCCGGAGTTCGATACCGACGACACCGTCTTCGAAGCGGTTGCCGCCGGCCTGACTCATGCCCGTGCGCTGCTAGACGAATACGATGTAGTCGCCAATCAGCTTGCCGACGAGCCGGAAGGCCCGGTACACGACGAACTGATGTCGCGCATGAACACGCTGCAATCGGCGCTCGACCATTCGGACGCCTGGAACTGGAGCACGCGCGTGGCCACCACGCTGCAGCAGATCGGTCTGAATGGCGAGGCGCGGGTCGGTTCGCTGTCGGGCGGCATGCAAAAGCGCGTGGCGCTGGCGCGCGCGCTGGTCGTGCAGCCGGACGTGCTGCTGCTCGACGAGCCAACCAACCACCTCGATTTCGACGGCATCCGCTGGCTCGAGGAGTTGCTGGTTTCGCTGCGCGCGGGGCTGCTCTTCATTACCCACGATCGCGCATTTCTCGACCGTGTCGCCACGCGCATCGTCGAACTGGATCGCGGGCGTTTGCTGTCGTATCCGGGCAATTTCAGCGCTTACCAGACCCGGAAGGCGCAGCAGCTTGAAATCGAGCAAGTGGAAGCGGCCAAGTTCGACAAACTGCTCGCCCAGGAAGAAGTGTGGATTCGCAAGGGCGTGGAAGCGCGCCGCACGCGCAGCGTCGGCCGGATTGCACGGCTCGTGGAGATGCGCAATGAGCGCGCCGAACGCCGCAACGTGCAGGGCAACGTGAAGCTCGACGTGGGGCAGGGCGAAAAGTCCGGCAAGATCGTCGCCGAACTGACCGACGTCACCAAGCGCTACGGTTCGCGCACGGTGGTCGACAACTTCACGGCCACGGTCATGCGCGGCGACAAGATCGGTTTTGTCGGTCCGAATGGCGCGGGCAAGACCACGCTGCTCAAGATGATCCTCGGTGAGTTGGCGCCGGACGAAGGCACGGTGCGGATCGGCACCAATCTGCAAGTCGCGTACTTCGACCAGATGCGCGCGCAGCTCGATCTGGACAAGAGCCTGGCCGATACGATCAGCCCGGGTAGCGAGTGGGTTGAAGTGAACGGCCAGAAGAAGCACGTGATGAGCTATCTCGGCGACTTCCTGTTCGCGCCGGAACGCGCGCGTTCGCCGGTCAAGTCGCTGTCGGGCGGCGAGCGCAATCGTCTGCTGCTGGCACGTCTGTTCGCGCGTCCGGCGAACGTGCTGGTGCTCGACGAACCGACCAACGACCTCGACATCCCGACACTCGAGTTGCTCGAAGAACTGCTCACCGAATACGACGGCACCGTGCTGCTGGTCAGCCACGATCGCGCGTTTCTGGATAACGTCGCGACTTCGGTGATCGCCGCAGAAGGCGGGGGTAAGTGGCGCGAGTACGTCGGCGGCTTTACCGACTGGCAGATTCAGCGGGACCGCTCGCAGCAGATGGCGCAGGACGCGCAGAAAGAAGCGGCCAAAGACGCGGCAAAAGAAACGGCGGCCCCGAAAGATGCCGGCGCGGGCCGCAATACGCAGCGCGCCGCCAAGCTGTCGTTCAAGGATCAGCGCGAACTCGAAGCGTTGCCGGCGAAAATTGCCGCGCTCGAGGCCGAGCAGAAAACCATCGGCGCCCAACTCGAAGACGGTTCGGTTTTCGCCAAAGACGCTCAGGAGGGCACGCGCCTGACCGAGCGCTATGCCGCGATCGACGAGGAGTTGCTGATCGCGCTGGAACGCTGGGACGAGCTGGAAAACAAACGTAAGTGATGCACGGGAGCGGCGTGATCTGCATGCCGCCCCTTGTCCAAACGGCCACGCTCGCAGGTCGTGAATTGCCGCCTGGTTCGAAATCAGTAAAATACCCCGCGAACAGGCTTCCTCCGGCGTTCGCACCGGCAGGCCTTTGCCGGGCTGTAGAGCCCGGCGTCGAGCCGCCGTCGAGCGAGCCTACGGGAAGCCGGGCGATAAAACAGCTTGCCCGCACTGCGGGCACCCCACCTAACCCCGTTGTTTCGTTTCGCTTTTTTTGAAAACTCAACGCATTGTCCACGGACCTGTCCACAGGACCTGTGGACAACGATGAACCGACGCACCCGAGTCAACCATGTCTACGAAAAAGCCAAACGCCGCGTATAGCGAAGCGTCGATCAAGGTGTTGAAGGGCCTGGAGCCGGTCAAGCAACGGCCCGGGATGTACACCCGCACCGAAAATCCGCTGCACATCATTCAGGAAGTTATCGACAACGCGTCGGACGAGGCCCTTGGCGGCCACGGCCGGCAAATCACGGTCACGCTGCATGCGGACCATTCGGTCTCGGTCGACGACGACGGCCGTGGTATTCCCTTCGGCATGCATCCGGAAGAAGGCGTGCCGGTTGTCGAGATCGTTTTCACGCGCCTGCACGCGGGCGGCAAGTTCGATAAAGCCGCCGGCGGCGCCTACACGTTCTCGGGCGGCCTGCACGGCGTCGGCGTGTCGGTCACCAACGCGCTGTCCACGCGCCTCGACGTCACCGTGTGGCGCGACGGCAAGGTCGCCGAGTTGAGCTTTGCCAACGGCGACGTCGCGAAGCAGCTCGAAGTTCGGCCTGCAACAAAGGCCGACAAGAAATCCGGCACGCGCGTCACTGCGTGGGCCAATCCGAAATATTTCGATTCGCCGAACCTGCCGCTCGGCGAACTGCAACGTCTGCTGCGCTCGAAAGCGGTGCTGTTGCCGGGCGTCGAAGTCACGCTGATCAACGAGAAAACCGGTGAGCAGCAAAGCTGGAAGTACGAAGACGGTTTGCGCGGCTACCTGCTGGAAGGCATGAACGGCAGCGATTTGCTGATTCCGCTATTCGAGGGCGAGCGCTACGTCGAAAATTCGCGTACCAGCGAAGAGACGTTTGCTGAGGGCGAAGGCGCCACATGGGTCGTCGCATGGAGCGAAGAAGGCACGCTGATGCGCGAGTCGTACGTCAATCTGATTCCGACACCCGCGGGCGGCACGCACGAATCCGGTTTGCGCGACGGTCTGTTCCAGGCCGTGAAGAGCTTCGTCGAGTTGCATAACCTGCAGCCGAAGGGTGTGAAGCTGCTGGCGGAAGACGTGTTCGCGCGCGTTTCGTTCGTGCTGTCGGCGAAGGTGCTCGATCCGCAGTTCCAGGGGCAAATCAAGGAGCGCCTGAATAGCCGCGATGCGGTGAAACTGGTGTCGTCGTTCTCGCGTCCGGCCTTGGAGCTGTGGCTGAACCAGCACGTCGAGCACGGCAAGAAGCTCGCCGACCTCGTCATCAAACAGGCACAGGCGCGCACCCGTGCCGGCCAGAAGGTCGAGAAGCGCAAGAGTTCGGGCGTGGCTGTGCTGCCGGGCAAGCTGACCGACTGCGAATCGACGGAAATCGGCCGCAACGAACTGTTCCTCGTCGAGGGCGATTCGGCGGGCGGCTCGGCGAAGATGGGCCGCGACAAGGAATATCAGGCGATCCTGCCGCTGCGCGGCAAGGTGCTGAATACGTGGGAAACCGAGCGCGACCGGCTGTTTGCCAACAACGAAGTGCACGACATTTCGGTGGCGATCGGTGTCGACCCGCATAGCCCGGACGACAAGGTCGATCTGTCGAATCTGCGCTACGGCAAGATCTGCATCTTGTCGGACGCTGACGTCGACGGTTCGCACATCCAGGTGCTGCTGCTCACGCTGTTCTTCAAGCATTTCCCGCAACTGATCGAGCGTGGGCATGTGTGCGTGGCGCGCCCGCCGCTGTTCCGGGTCGATGCGCCCGCACGTGGCAAGAAGCCGGCGCAGAAGCTCTATGCGCTCGACGAAGGCGAGCTCGAAGCGATCCTCGACAAGCTGCGCAAAGACGGTGTGCGCGATACGCAATGGTCGATCAGCCGCTTCAAGGGCCTAGGCGAAATGAGTGCGGAGCAGTTGTGGGACACCACGATGAACCCCGACACGCGGCGCTTGACGCCGGTGGCACTCGGCGAACTCGACTACGACGCCACAGTGGCGCGTATGACGATGCTGATGGGCAAGGGCGAAGCGGCGTCGCGGCGCAGCTGGCTGGAAGAAAAGGGCAACGAAGTGGAAGCGGATATCTGAGCGTCTTTTAAAGCGCTCATGGTTTGCACAAAAACTTCACGCCAAATACGGATACGGAATCTAGATGGACGACGATAACACTCTCGACCTTTTCACCGAGCCGCCGCCCCCGGAAGGCGACTTTCTGACGCTCGGCAATTACGCGGAGCGCCAGTACCTCGACTATGCGGTGAGCGTGGTCAAGGGTCGCGCGCTACCCGATGTGTGCGACGGCCAGAAGCCGGTGCAACGACGCATTCTGTACGCGATGAACGACATGGGCCTCGGCGACAACGCCAAGCCCGTGAAGTCGGCCCGGGTGGTCGGCGACGTGCTGGGTAAGTACCACCCGCACGGCGACCAGTCGGCGTACGACGCGCTGGTGCGCCTCGCGCAAGACTTCTCGATGCGCTATCCGCTGATCGACGGCCAGGGCAACTTCGGTTCGCGCGACGGCGACGGCGCAGCGGCGATGCGGTACACCGAAGCGCGCCTGACGCCGATCGCCAAGCTGCTGCTCGATGAGATCGACCAGGGCACGGTCGACTTCATGAAGAACTACGACGGCGAGTTCGAAGAACCGAGGCTGTTGCCCGCGCGCTTGCCGTTCGTGCTGCTGAACGGCGCATCGGGCATTGCCGTGGGGCTGGCCACGGAAATCCCGTCGCACAATCTGCGCGAAGTGGCGGCGGCCGCCGTTGCGATGATCCGCAATCCGAAGATCGAGCATGCCGAGTTGATGCAGCACGTCGCCGGGCCGGACTTCCCGGGCGGTGGCCAGATCATTTCGAGCGACGCCGAGATTTCCGCCGCGTACGAAAGCGGCCGCGGCAGCCTGAAGGTGCGCGCGCGCTGGAAGATCGAAGAACTTGCGCGTGGCCAATGGCAACTCGTGATTACCGAACTGCCGCCGAACACTGCCGCGCAGAAGGTGCTCGAAGAAATCGAAGAGCAGACCAACCCGAAGATCAAGCTCGGCAAGAAGGCGCTCACGCCTGAACAGTTGCAGACCAAGCAGACCATGCTCGCGCTACTCGACGCAGTGCGTGACGAGTCGGGCAGGGACTCGCCGGTGCGTCTCGTGTTCGAGCCGAAATCGAGCCGTATCGACCAAACCGAGTTCGTCAATTCGCTGCTCGCGCATACGAGCCTCGAATCGAATGCGTCGCTCAACATGGTGATGGTGGGCGGCGATGGCCGGCCGCGTCAGAAGGGTTTGAGCGAAATCATCCACGAGTGGATCGCGTTCCGCTTCGCGACGGTCACGCGCCGCACGCGCCATCGTTTGCAAAAGGTCGACGACCGGATTCACATCCTCGAAGGCCGGATGATCGTCTTTTTGAATATCGACGAAGTCATCCGCATCATTCGCGAATCGGACGAGCCCAAGGCCGCGCTGATGGCCGCGTTCGGCTTGTCGGACCGGCAGACCGAAGACATTCTCGAAATCCGCCTGCGTCAGTTGGCGCGGCTCGAGAAGATCAAGATCGAGAAGGAACTGTCCGAACTGCGCGATGAGAAGGCCAAGCTCGAAGAACTGCTCGGCAGCGAAACCGCGATGAAGCGCCTGCTCATCAAGGAAATCGAAGGCGATGCCAAGCAATACGGCGACGAGCGCCGCACGCTGATCCAGCAGGAAAAGCGCGCCATTTTCGAAGCACGCGTGGTTGACGAGCCGGTGACGGTGGTGGTGTCGCAGAAGGGCTGGGTGCGTGCGCTGAAGGGCCACGGCCTGGATGTGGCCGGCTTCACGTTCAAGGCCGGCGACGGTCTCTACGCGGCGTTCCAGTGCCGTACGCCGGATACGCTGGTCGCGTGGGGCAGCAATGGCCGCGTCTATTCGGTGGCGGTTGCGATGCTGCCGGGCGGCCGGGGCGATGGTGTGCCGGTCACCTCGCTGATCGAACTCGAATCGGGCAGCCACCTGATGCACTACTACGCGGCGTCCGCGGATCAGGCATTGCTGCTCGCATCGAGCAATGGCTTCGGCTTTGTCGCCAAGGTCGGCGACATGGTGAGCCGCGTGAAGGCCGGCAAGTCGTTCATGACGATCGACGCGGGTGCCGCCCCGCTCGCGCCGATGCCGATGCTGCCGGACGCGACGCACATTGCGTGTCTGTCTTCAGGTGGACGCCTGCTGGTGTTCGGTCTCGACGAAATGAAGACGCTTTCGGGCGGCGGACGCGGCGTCACGCTGATGGCGCTCGACGACAACGAAACGCTGCTGCAGGCGCTGTCCATCAATAAGGCGGGCGTGGTGTTGATCGGTACGCGTCGCGGCGGCCGTGTCGACGAAGAGAAGCTGAGCGGCGCCACGCTCACGCCGCATATCGGTAAGCGGGCGCGCAAGGGGCGTGCGCCTGAGAGCAAGATGAAGCTCGACGGTTTGCGCCCGGTGCTGGCCGCGTAACAAGCACTAGAAGTCGATAAGAGCAGGGTAGCGCGAGGCATCAACGCGGCGTGCGCTTTAAAAAGCGTACGCCGTGCGTAGCAAAAATCCGGGGTGTAACGCTGTCGCGGTATTGGCCGCGTTGCAATAAAAACTACAAAGAATGTCAAGACGTTGCCAGCGCAAGGAACTGCACGCATAGCGCGCGGTCGAATGCGCTCAATAGCCGCTACTAATATCACTCGTCATAAGCGGTGTGGCGTCGTCGGGAGAGGAAAACAACATGAACAAAGCAGTCGAACTCGCACTCTTTTTGCATCTGCTCGCCGTCGCGGTCTGGGTCGGTGGAATGGTGTTCGCCCATTTCTGTCTGCGTCCGGCCATTGCCGACCTTTCGCCGCAATTGCGCTTGCCGTTGTGGGAATCGGTGTTCGGCCGTTTCTTCAACTGGGTTGCCGCAGCAGTGCTGGTGATTCTCCTCACCGGCGGCTTCCTGCTGATGCAATTCGGCGGTGGTCATGCCACGTGGCCGCTGCATGCCATGGCCGGCCTCGGCATCGTGATGATGCTGATCTTCGGACACATCCGCTTCGCCGTGTTCCCGCGCATTCGCCGCGCGGTGCAGGCGCAGAAGTGGCCGGATGGCGCACAAGCGGTCGGTACGATCCGGCGCCTGGTGCTGGTGAATATCGTGCTGGGCGTGGTGACGATCGGCGTGGCCGTGTTATCGCGCGGGTTCTGAAACCGGCGCCTGAATCCAGGGTGTGCTTGCCTAAGGCGTGGCGCCGTAGGCAAGCCATAGCCCGCACGCGATCGCCACGGTCCCGTACACCACATACACCGGCACTTTGAGTTTCGCGAAGCACATGCCGGAGAACAGCGCCGTCACCAGATACATGGGTTTGAACGGCACATGCCCCGCGATGCGCAGTACAGCCACCGCCAGAAACGCGGTGGTGACCGCGCGCAGGATCCGCATGCCATGCTCGAAACGCGGATTGGCCTTCAACTGATGCAGATGCCGCTGCGCGAGCACCACCAGGCAGCCCGACGGCACAAAAAGCGCGAGCGTGGCGATCAGCGCGCCCAGCCAGCCGTCCACCAGATAGCCGAAGAACGGCACTACGTTCAACAGCGGTCCCGGCGACAACGGAGACAGCGAAAACGCGAGGGTGAAGTCGTTATCCGACACACCGATCGCCGGTGTGACAAACAGCGTCTTGAGTACCGGCAACGCCGAGAAACCGCCGCCGAATAACGTCATGCCCGCACCGGCCAGCCGCGGCCATAGCAGCGCCAGCTCATAGCGATGTGGCAGCGGCAGCGCGAATATCGCCAGCAGTACGCACAATGCAGCCAGTATCTGCCAATCGCCTCGTCCAATCGACAGCACGATACGCGTGTTGCGAGCCGGGCTGACCAGCCAGCCGGCGCCGAAAGCCGCGCCGAGCATCACCACATAGGCGGCGGGACTGCGCGCATAAAACAGGCCCACACACCCGAGCAGCGCCGCGATCCATTCGAGCTTGCCGCGCACCAGCGCACGCGTCTGTTTGTACCAGGTGATCGCGATCAGCGTGGCCAACACCACGCTGAAATGATTGAGCAGAGTTTGAGAGGCCGCTGCACGCACGAGCGGCGTGCGATAGAAGATCGCGAACAGCGTCATCAGCATGAAAAAAGGCAGCACGCTGGCCACGCCCGCCACCCAGGCGCCGGCGCGGCCGCGCAGCGCGTGCCCGAGTTGCACGGCGACATTGCAGCCCACCGGTCCGGGCACCATCCAGGCGAGCGCGATGAGGTCGGAAAAGGCCACGCGCGAGAGCCGTCCCTCGCGTTCCACGTAATGGTTTTCAAGTTGCGCCATCAGCGCGAGGCCGCCCCACGACAGCGCCGACAGGCCGCACACGACCCGGAACAGCGTCCATAGCGGTTCTCGCTCCCCTCGTCTGGCTGCATCCTGGTTCGTGATCGTCTGCATGGCGCCGCGGGCTCCGGCACGCGGGCGGCCCGCCCTCTGGGATCATCATTGTGTGTGTTGGCGCGCCGGCAGCCGGTATCGCGCCGGCACGCATTACAGCGTGAATGTAGCTGGTTTTGCGAAGCTGCGGTTGGATAAGCGCGGGGAGTCGTTTATACGCTTATGGACTCATGCGGAATGCCTACGCATACACGTAAGTGCGGCAAGCACCGCGCTACCCGCGCGCACTCAGCTATTGGCGCTCGTGCTGGACAAGCTGTTGGTGCTGTCTGTTTCATGCGCGGTGCGCTGGCCCTTCGTGCCGCATACGCCGAAGCGTTCGAGCAGTGCCGGAATCGCGTCGACCGGTACCGGCCGCGAGAACAGGAAGCCCTGCGCCTCGATATGGCCGAGCGCGGCGAGCCACGCAATCTGCTCTTCGGTCTCGGTGCCTTCGACCACCACCGTGAGCCCGAGCGAACGCGCGAGATTGACGATCGCGGTGACCATCACGCAGACACTGCGGTCGCCGGGGATCGCCTGGACGAACGAACGGTCCACCTTCAGCGTATCGACCGAGAAGCGGTTCAGGTAGGAGAGCGACGAATAGCCGGTGCCGAAGTCGTCGAGCGCGATGCGCACGCCGAGGCGCTTCAACGCGAAGATCTTCTCCGAGACGAGTTCGGGATATTCCATCATCGCGGTCTCGGTGATTTCGAGTTCGAGGCGGCGCGCGGAGATGCCGCTTTCCTCGATCGCATGCGAGACGGTTTCGTATAGATCGCCGCGCCAGAATTGCACCGCGGAGATGTTGACCGCGAGCGACAGCGTGTCGTAGCCCTGTTGCTGCCACACCGCCAGTTGGCGGCATGCAGTCTCGATCACGAAGTCGCCGATCGGCACGATCAGGCCGGTCGATTCGGCGACCGGAATGAATTCGTTGGCGGGAATCAAGCCGTGCTGCGGATGGTTCCAGCGCACCAGCGCTTCAAAACCGGTGATGCAGCGGCGCGTCAGATCGATCTTCGGCTGATAGGCGAGAAACAGCTGGCCTTCGGCGAGCGCGACGCGCAACTGCTGTTCCCATTTCATCAAATGGTCCGCGCGGTGCGACAGTTGCGGCGAATAGAACTGGTAGCAGTTCTTGCCTGCGTCTTTGGCGCTGTACATCGCGAGGTCGGCTTTTTTCAGCAGGTCGATTTCGCTCTCGTTGGCGACCGAGTAGAGCGCGATGCCGATGCTCGCATGCAGAACGAACGAACTGCCGCGCACTTCGAAAGGCTTGGCGAAGGCTTCGGCCGCCGCTTCGGCGAGCGTGACCGCGCGCTTCTCGACGTCGTCGCCCTTGATCACCACGACGAACTCGTCGCCGCCGATGCGGCTTAACGAGCCGCCGTCGCCGACCGCGGTAGCGAGACGCGAGGCTGTCATTTGCAGCACGATGTCGCCGGCGTTGTGGCCGAGCGTGTCGTTGACGGTCTTGAAGTTGTCGAGATCGATGAAGAGAATCGCGAGGCGGCCGAGATTGGACGGCTGCGCCACGTCGTGCCGCAAGGCTTGCAACGTTGCATAGCGATTGCGCAAACCGGTCAGCAGGTCGTACTCGACCAGATGCGTCATCTCGCGTTCACGCCCGAGCAGCTTGCCGATCAAACCGGTGGCCACCGCGAAGAAGCTCAGCATCGCGAGCGAGATGAAGCCCGCCATTAGCAGATAGACGTTGCGCGTGTGATTGTAGTCGGCGAATTCTTCGGCTTGCGACAGGCCCACCAGCACACCGAGCGGATAGCCGTCGATATGCCGGTACGAGACGATGCGCGTGACGTTGTCGATCGAATCGACATAGGTGCCCGACACGTGTTCCGAGGTCGGATACGATCCGCTCGCCGAGAACGTGCCGTTGGCACTGTCGGGGCTGCCCGTGCGGCGCGCCAATACCGTGCCGTTGTCGGAAATCACCGCGATCACGCCTTCACGGCCAATGGCCGCGTTGTTGTAGAAGTCGCTGGTGAAATAGCTTGGGTCTTCGGAGACCACCACGACGCCTGCGAACGAGCCGTCGGGATGATTCAGACGCCGCGTCATCTGCAAGGTCCAGTGGCCGGATATGCGCCCAAGCACCGGCTTGCTGATATAGAGCTGGTCGTCGTTTTCGTGTTCGTGGACCTTGAAGTGTTCACGGTCCGACAGATCGATATGCTTGGGATTGAGTTCGGCCGTGTTGGCGATCAGCGTGCCGTGCTCGTCGATCAGCGACACCTGCACCAGCGTATCGCTTTGCACCACGCCTTTTTCGACCGTGTTGGCCAGATCGAAATGATTCGGCGATTTCTCGAACTCGTATTTGACGAAGCGGGTGATCTGGTCGACCTGGTGAATCGCCTTGACCGTGTGCTGCTCCAGCGCCGCGGAGAGAATTGCGGCAGAGGCCATGGCTTCACGATTCGTGGCTTCTTTCTCAACCGACAGGCGCGCGAAGATTACAGCCCAAAGCAGGATCAGCACCAGCACGCCGAGCGCGGGAATCGCGAGCAGGGCTCGGCGGCGCGACACGGCAGGGTCGCGCCGGGGTTTGGCTTCGCGCTGGTCGGAGAAGCGGAACTGGCTCATCGGGTAGCCCGTTCCCTGGTGCCGGTCAGTTGCAACTGCGCGAACATCGACTGCGCTAATTTCATGGGTGGCTGCATGGTGACCAAGGTGCCGGAACTGCTGCGCAGGGGAAGGGAGCGTGGCGTCGTGCCTGACCATCCGGAGGTCATCGGGTACGTTTCGATATTACTTAATGCCACTGGATTAAGGAAGCGTCCGTGCATCGGGTATACGCGGGCGCGACAGGCGGTCCTGGCGGGCTGAATTCGCAGCTGGCGCGGCCAGCATTGGGGCCGCGGCCTGGCATTTGTTTTCGAGTATCTCATCTGGATCTGGAATTCAGGTGTGCCAGGCCTCGCGTTATGCATGACGCATTAAATGCGTAAACGGTGCGGCTTTTGTGGTCAGGCGTGGCTGAAAATGGCGAAACAGCGGCTGCATTCAGCGGCAGGCCAGCGCTCGCGAGCCTGCAACCGGTGCCGCGCCGTTCATGGCAAACGGAATGTGCCGTCGACAATCGTGACCGACGGCCCACCGATCCACGTTTTACCGGCTGCGTCGTCGTAATGCACCGAAATGTTGCCGGCGCGACCTAACACCGTGCCCTGGCGGGCCGTGTAACCTGAACCCGGGCGGAGTTGCTGGGCGCTCAGAAGGCCCGCGATCGCGGCGTTAGCGCTACCCGTAACCGGATCTTCGCCCACGCCGAAGCTCCCGCCCGCCATCAGGCAGCGCACCTCGAAGGTGGCCGGGCCGTTGGCGTCGTGCGGCCCATAGACGGCGAGACCATGGGTGTTCATCGCATGCACGATGTCGGCGAGCGCCGCGGCATCGGGTTCGAGCCCAAGGCAGTCGCGCGCGGAATTGACCCGCACCACGAGCCATGGCGCGCCATTGTCGACCGCGCAGGGCGTTGCACTGAAATCGATCGCGTCGCTACGTAAAGCCGTAGTGAGTGCTGTGTAATGGTCCTGCGCAAGCGGCGTGACGCGCGCGGGCGGTGCGGCGAAAGCCCATTCGCCCGGCGTCTGGCCGGCCGATCCCGATCCCGATTCGGTCAGCGCTTGCAGTTCGACGAGCCCTACGCCGCATTGCTGCACCAGCTTGCCAGCCTGTTTGGGCCGGTAACCGCTTTCGAGCAACGCATGCGCGGTGCCGAGTGTCGGATGACCGGCGAATGGCAATTCACCACACGTGGTGAAGATACGCACGCGATAGTCGGCGGCCGGGTCGGTTGGTTTCAGCAGGAAGGTGGTTTCGGACAGATTGGTCCAGTGCGCGATTGCCTGCATCTGATTCGCATCGAGCGCATCGGCGTCGAATACGACCGCAAGCGGATTGCCTTTGAACGGCACCGACGTAAACACGTCGACCTGTTTAAAACGAACGGTGTTGGCGGGCATCGGGCGCAATCCGGCGAATCCAGCAGATTGATAGGGTTCGGGGATTCTACCTGGTGACAAAGGAACGATCTACCTTGCGATAAATGCAAAACGCGCCGCAGGTGCTGGACACCTTGCGACGCGTTCAGTGCGTTTACGGCCACACGCAGGACGACCCGCTGGGCGAACCAGCGGCCGAACCTGTTGGCATGTGTTATTCGACTTCGGCGATCATCTCGATCTCGACGCAAGCGCCGAGCGGAATCTGTGCCACGCCGAATGCCGAACGTGCATGCTTGCCGCGCTCGCCGAACACATCCGCGATCAGCTCGGACGCGCCGTTGGTCACCAGGTGCTGCTCGGTGAATTCAAGCGTGGAATTGACGAGGCTCATCAGCTTGACGATGCGCGTGACACGGTTCAGATCACCCACATGCGTGTGCAGCGTGGCGAGCAGGTCGATCGCGATCGAGCGTGCGGCGACCTTGCCTTCTTCGGTGGTGAGCGTGGCGCCGAGCTTGCCGGTCCACACCTTGCCGTCCTTCTTGGCGATGTGGCCGGACAGGTACACCGTGTTGCCGCTTTGCGCGCTCATCACATAGGCCGCTGCCGGAGCGCCCGCGCTCGGCAGTTCGATGCCCAGTTCCTTAAGCTTGTCGTACACATTCGTTTGAGCCATGGTGTGTTCCTGGTCGGTAGTGGAAGTCGGTTAACCCGGCGCGGCGGCCGGGGGTGTTCAGACCTTTGCGCGGATCAGTTCTGCGAGACGCGCCACGCCTTCGTCGATCTTGGCCGGCGGCACCGTGACGAACGACAGGCGCAGCGTATTGTGCTGGGCTTCGCTCGCGAAGAACGGACCGCCCGGCACGAACGCCACATTCTGCGCGACGGCTTCTTCGAGCAGCTTCATGCTGTCGATCTGCGCGGGCAGATTCACCCACACGAACATGCCGCCTTCCGGACGGTTCCAGCTCACGCCTTCAGGCATGTAGCGTTCGAGCGCGGCGAGCATTGCCGCGCATTGATCGCGATACAGCTCGCGAATGGTCGGCACGTGCGTGTCGAGAAAGCCGTCCTTGACCACTTCGTACACGATGCGTTGCGTGAAACTCGGCGTGTGCAGATCGGTGGCTTGCTTGGCCTGCACGAGCTTGAAGATCAACTCTTCGGGCGCAATGATGTAGCCGACCCGCAGGCCCGGCGCCAGCACTTTAGAGAACGAACCGAGATGGACGATGTGATCCGGCGCCATCGACAGCATGGTGGGCAGCGGTTCACCGGCGTAGTCGAGCGCGCCGTACGGATCGTCTTCGATCACCGGGAACGGTGCGGTCTTTGCAAACGCAGCCAGGGCACGGCGGCGTTCGACCGGCAGGCGGCGGCCCGTCGGATTCTGGAAGTTCGGTTGTGCGTACAACAGACGCGCACCGGCTGTCAGCTCGGGCGTCAGCGCCTCGGGAATCAGGCCTTGCTCGTCCGTCGGCACCTGCACATAGCGCGGTTCGTACATCGAGAACGATTGCAACGCGCCGAGGTAGGTCGGCGTTTCGACCAGTACGGGGCTGTCCGGGCACACCAGCACTTTACCGAGCAGATCGAGCGCCTGTTGCGAGCCGGTGGTGATCAGGACCTGCGACGGGCGAATCTGCGCGCCGTTCACCGAATAGCGTTGCGCGATCCATTCACGCAGCGGCAGATAGCCTTCGGTCGCGCTGTATTGCAAGGCCGCGGCGGGTGCGTCGCGCAGAATGCGATCGGATGCTTCGCGCATGCGTTCGGCCGGGAAGGTCGCCGGCGAGGGCAGGCCGCCCGCGAACGAAATGACTTCGGGCCGTTCCGTGACCTTCAGGATCTCGCGGATCGCCGAGCTCGTGAGCTTGCGCGCGCGTTCGGACAGTTGCCACGTGGGGGCTTTCAAGTCGCTTTGGTCCATGGTCTCCTCTGCTGGTATGTCTGGAACCGGTCAAAACTTCAATTATCGCGCGAGTCGACGACCTGCGCGCGCTGCTTATTTAAGGGTCCGTAGACCCTCGGGTGTTTCAAACTCGGCGATCAGCGCCGCTGCGCCTTCCGTGGGTTCGAGCGCGATCAGGTGCGCCGCGCCCAGCCAGCGCAATTGCGTGGCAATCGCGTCGGTTTGCGGATGGACTGCTTTCAAAGCTTTCAATGCAATGCCTGTTTCCGGCAGTACCGCCGACGGATGCCGCAGCGTGTCCCACTGGATCAGCGATGGCAGCACACCGTCGCCAGCACCTTCCCACGTGGGGAACGCGCCGTCGTCGGGCACCGACAGCCCCCAGCTGAAGTCGCCGCGCGTCATCGGCACGATCGGCGCAATGCGCTGCGGATACTGTGCCTGCCATGCGGTGAGCCGCTTCGGGCGGTCGACTCGGGCCACCCAGTGCGACAGGTATGGCCCTTTTTCGAGCCGCGCCTGCGTGGCCGGGTCGTCGAGCGCGAACAGGCGGGCACGGGGCGCGGCGGCGTCCGCAGGCTCCGCGGCCTGCGGGTCGACCGCGATCACTTCCAGATACACGCCGCCCCACAGGTTCAACAGGCGATTGTGCGTGCGCATCAGCGGATGCGCGCCGCCGCCGGACGGTGCGACGCCGAGCGTGTCGGCGACGTACTGCGTGCCCTCGTCGAGGGTACGGGCGGAAATCACGAGATGATCGAGACGGAGTGGATGGGCAGTCATGGCGGATCAGGAAAACGGTTTCTGCGGTAAGCCGGAACGTGCGCCGGATGCGGCAGCAGCGGGGCCGGGGTCGTAAGCATAACCGTTTGCCGGGTCGGCGGGCCAGACGGATGGCGTTTGGGCTGGTCTCGCCCAGGGCCGCTCGGGTGCGCTGCATGACGCCCCGAGCCGCTTCATCATCCGTTGCTTATCTTGAATCCAGCCTTGAATGTAGCGGCGGCGACCGGCACAGTAACGGTACAATCGACTCGATACCATTCGGTACAGTTGGAGTCAGCCATGTCCGTCCCGCTTACCCAGATTCCCACCCCGCACGACACGGCGTCGATGACGCTGGTCGAGCAGCTTGTCCAGTGGGCGAGCCGCCGCATCGAGGAACGGGTGTTCCGTCCCGGCATGCGCATGCCGTCGATTCGCAAGCTGGCGCAGGACAAAGGCGTGTCGCGCTTCACCGTGGTCGAGGCGTACGAGCGGCTGGTGGCGCAGGGCTATCTGGAGTCGCGGCGCGGTTCCGGTTTCTATGTGCGCGAACGCCTGGGTGGCGCGCCGACGGCGGAGATCCGCACAATTGCCGCAGCGGCCCCCGCGCCGGCCACGATCGACGTCGTCTGGCTGCTGCGCAATATGCTGCATACGGGCGCGCGCCCCGAGCGCAGTCCGGGCCTCGGCTACTTGCCGGGCCGCTGGCTCGACGGCGATCTGATCACCAACGCGCTGCGCACGCTCGGCAGGCAAAGCGGTGCGCAGATGCTCGGTATCGGTACGCCGCAGGGCTTTTTGCCGCTACGCCAACAGTTGCAGACGCGGCTGGAGGAACTGGAAATCGGCGCCTCGCCGGATCAGATCGTGATGGTTTCCGGTATTACCCAGGCCATCGACCTGATTTCGCGGATTTACGTGAAGCCGGGCGATGCGGTGATCGTCGGCGATCCCGCCTGGTTTCAGATGTTCGGGCGCTTCGCGTCGCAGGGCGCGCGGCTGGTCGGCATGCCGTACACGCCGGATGGGCCGGACCTCGACGCGCTCGAGTCGCTGATCGAGACCTGGCGGCCGAAAATGCTGGTGATCAATTCGGTGCTGCAGAATCCCACCGGCACCTCGCTTACGGCCGCGCAGGCGTTCCGCATTTTGCGTCTCGCCGAGGCACACGACTTCATCGTCGTCGAAGACGATATTTATGGCGACCTGTGCCCGCCGAGCCATCCCGGCACGCGTCTCGCGAGCCTCGACCAGTTAAAGCGCGTGATTTATCTCGGCAGCTTTTCGAAGACACTCGCGCCCAATCTGCGCGTGGGTTTTATCGCCAGCGCACCCGAAGTGACAAGGGCCGTCAGCGATCAGAAGATGCTGGTTGGCATGACGAGCCCCGAGTTGAACGAGCGCGTGCTCTACAAGATTCTCACCGAGGGGCATTACCGCCGGCACGTCGAACGCTTGCGGGCGCGCCTTGACGGCGTGCGCGAAAAATCCGTGCGGATGCTCGAAAAGACCGGCATGAAACTGTTTCTGACGCCCTCGGCAGGGATGTTCTTGTGGGCCGACACCGGCGTCGATGCGGGCGCGCTCGCCGCCGCCGGCCACGAAGAGGGCTTTCTGCTGACGCCGGGGAGTCTGTTTTCTCCCCAACAGTCGACAACTACGTGGATGCGTTTCAATATCGCCAACTGCGGCGATCCTGAACTGTCGACGTTCCTCTGCCGTTATCTGGACAGCGTTGCCCGGCGCGCCTCTTGAAACATTGCCGGCGTGCCCCCAATTACGCCGGCAATGTTTGCCCCCCTATATTTTCGTATTCGTAACAGAGAGGAAGTCCGACCATGGCACAAGAAACCATGAGCTTTCAGGCAGAAGTTAAACAACTTCTGCACCTGATGATCCATTCGCTGTACAGCAACAAGGAAATCTTTCTGCGCGAGCTGATTTCGAACGCGTCCGATGCGGCCGACAAGCTGCGTTTCGAAGCGATCGAAAACAGCTTGCTGTACGAAAACGATCCGAATCTGCGGATTCGCGTGTCGTACGACAAGGCCGCGCGCACCATTACGCTCGACGACAACGGCATCGGTATGAGCCGCGACGAAGCGATCGCCAACCTCGGCACGATCGCGCGCTCGGGCACCAAGGAATTCTTCGGCAAGCTCTCCGGCGACCAGCAGAAAGACGCGGCGCTGATCGGCCAGTTCGGCGTGGGCTTTTACTCGGGCTTTATCGTCGCGGACAAGATCACAGTCGAAACGCGCCGCGCCGGCGTGCCGGCCTCGGAAGGCGTGCGCTGGGAAAGCGCCGGCGAGGGCGATTTCGCGGTGGAGCAGATCGAGCGCGCCGCGCGCGGCACGACCATCACGCTGCATCTGCGTGCCGATGAAGACGAGCTGCTGTCGTCGCATCGTCTGAAGTCGATCATCCAGAAGTATTCGGATCACGTCGCGCTGCCCATCCTGATGGCGAAGGAAGAGTGGGACGCCGAAAAGAGCGAGATGGTCACGAAGGACGAGGAAGAGACCGTCAATCAGGCGAGCGCGCTGTGGACCCGCTCGAAGAACGACATCACCGAACAACAGTACAAGCAGTTCTATCAGCACCTCTCGCACGATCATCAAGATCCGCTGACCTGGACGCATAACCGTGTCGAAGGCCGCAGCGAATATACGCAACTGCTGTACGTGCCGACGCATGCGCCGTTCGACATGTTCAACCGCGATCATCGCGGTGGCCTGAAGCTGTACGTGAAACGCGTGTTCATCATGGACGACGCCGAGCAACTCCTGCCGGCGTACCTGCGTTTCGTGAAGGGCGTGGTCGATTCGGCCGATCTGCCGCTGAACGTGTCGCGCGAAATCTTGCAGGAAAGCCGCGACGTGAAGGCGATCCGCGAGGGCGTGACCAAGCGTTCGCTGTCGATGCTCGAAGAATTGGCGAACTCGGAGAACGAGGCCGATCGCGAAAAGTACGCCGGCTTCTGGAAGGAATTCGGCCAGGTGCTGAAGGAAGGCATTGGCGAAGACTTTGCCAATCGCGAGCGGATTGCGAAGCTGGTGCGTTTCGCGTCGACGCATACGGAATCGCCGGAGCAGACTGTATCGCTCGCCGATTACGTCGCGCGAATGAAGCCCGAGCAAACCAAGATTTACTACGTGACCGCCGACACCTGGCAGGCCGCGACCCACAGCCCGCATCTCGAAGTGTTCCGCAAGAAGGGCGTGGAAGTGCTGCTGCTGACCGATCGCGTCGATGAATGGATGCTGTCGTTCCTGAACGAATTCGACGGCAAGCCGCTGCAAAGCGTCGCTCGCGGCGATCTCGATCTGGGTGCGTTGAATGACGAAGAAAAGCAGGCGCAGGAAAAGGTCGGCGAAGAGTTCAAGCCGCTCGTCGACAAGATGAAAGAAGCGCTGAAGGATAAGGCCAAGGACGTGCGCCTGACGTTCCGCCTCACCGATTCGCCGTCCTGCCTCGTGGCCGACGACGGCGAAATGAGCGGTTATCTGCAACGTATGCTGAAGGCGGCGGGTCAGGACGCACCGTCGTTCCACCCGATTCTCGAAGTGAATCCGGAGCATGCGCTGGTGAAAGGCTTGCACGCGGACAGCGCGAATTTCGATGACTGGTGCCATCTGCTGTTCGATCAGGCATTGCTGGCCGAAGGTGGCGCGCTGGAAGATCCGGCGAGCTTCGTGAAGCGCACCAACGCGTTGTTGCTGTCGCGTGCGAGCTGAGTTTCGGATTGAGCCTGGACGGGCGTCGCTCTGACGCTTGTGATTGAAAAATGCGCTGCTTCGGCAGCGCATTTTTTTGCCCTGCGCCTTATGTGCTTTATGTGCCTTGTCGCCCGACTGCCCGGCGAAGACGCTACACAGGGGGCTTAGTGCGCAGATGCTTGCCCGTGCAAATGACGCACTTGCGATAGCACGGAGCCGGCTAGTTCCTTGGCTTCGATGCAGGAGTGCGGGTCAGCCAGCACTTTCGCCGCCAGACTGCCGATCGCCGTGCTGGTTTGCTTGGACGTATGGTGCTGCGCGAGCGCGGAACCAGCAAGTTCCTTTTCCACATACAAGACCCTCGGTCGCCGCAAAACGACTGCCGCCAGATGGGCAATGCGGTCGGAAGTTTCTTTTGAGTTCGTAGTATTCAACTGTTACTCCATGTTGTTTGTTGTTGATCCGGACGCTCTGGAAAGCTATTAAAAATGTCCGGAAAATAATTATGGTTAACTAATCAAATACATTCAACAACTCTATATCGAGATTGATTTGTGAGATGAAAAAACACGTATTTGTCTTATGCTCGCGCGATCGAAATTCGGATGCATAAAGGATTATTTGCAATCTTTAAGCCCTTTATGCGCCGAGTCTTATTTCTGCGACTACGCGTTGCTGCGTGCAATAACCTCTTTGTCTTCCTATGTCCGATTCCATCCTGGTGAACCCCGTCGATCCTGTGTATCTGCTGTGGTCGATCTTGCGCGAACAAGGTTTCGATGCCGCCGAACAACGCGCTCTCGAACTGATCGCGGAGGGTGCCACGCCGCAGTTGCACGCGGATCTTTGCGCAAGCGCCGGCCGTTTTGAAGCGGCGTACCACAGCGCATCGCAAGCGCAGGCTGCGGGCAATGGTGTGCGTCACGCCCGCGTGGCGCTCTTCGCCGATGCGCTTGGCC
Source organism: Paraburkholderia agricolaris (assembly GCF_009455635.1). Classification (NCBI taxonomy): domain Bacteria; kingdom Pseudomonadati; phylum Pseudomonadota; class Betaproteobacteria; order Burkholderiales; family Burkholderiaceae; genus Paraburkholderia; species Paraburkholderia agricolaris. The sequence continues at coordinate 3,564,869 of NZ_QPER01000001.1, read as the reverse complement.
GCGCCGGGACCGCGCAGCGCAATAGTGAACTGGCGGTCGCCGTGCAGCCGCCGGCGGCGACGGTCGAATGGACCAGTTGGTTGATCGAGCGCTGCGGTGCGCCTTCAGCCGCGGCGCACATGTTGCGCGCGTATGAGCAACACGCGCCACAAGACGCCCGGGCACCCTGGTGGCTGGCGATTGCGCTTGCAATGTTGCCGGACGCGCGCGCGCGAGCCGAGCGCCGCGCGGCGCTGTTGCGGGCCTATGCGCTCGATCCGGCAATCCACCCCGCGTTGCCGTTGCAACTGGTGTTGGCTTTCCGGGAGATACGTGATTGGGCAACGGTCGAACGTGTTTGTTGCGAGGTGCTGACGCGCGATCCCGCCGACGCCGAAATCGCCTGGCAACTGAGCCACGCGCAATGGCAGGGCAACGATGCCGCCGCAGCGGAGGCGACCATGCGCGCTGCCAATGCCGCCGCACCGGGCAATGCCCATGTTCTGGCCGCGATCGGTATGTATCTCGCCGAGCAGGCGCGTTTTGCCGACAGCGAGGCGGCGCTGCATGCCGCGCTCGCATTCGAGCCATCCGCGTCGCAAGCGGCAGTGGATCTCGCCGACCTCAAATTGCGGCGCGGCGACTGGCCTGGCGCGTGGCCGCATTTCGAAGCGCGTCTGACGCGCGACGACCGCGAGCCGAACAACGTCGTGAGCGTGATGGGGCGCCTGTGTCCGCGCTGGCAGGGTGAATCGCTGGCCGGCAAGACCTTGCTCGTGCACAGCGAACAGGGCAACGGCGACGATATCCAGATGGTGCGCTTCGTACCCGAGTTGGCGACGCGCGTACGCGACGAGGGCGGCAGGCTGGTGCTCGCGGTGCGTCGCGCGTTGCAACCGCTGCTGGCGCGCTTTTACGCGGATTGCGTGTCTATCGAGGACGGGCCGCTTGGCGAACCCCACTTTGGACTGCCGATCATGAGCGTGCCGTCACTGCTTGGCTTGCGGCCTGAACACGTGCGCGGCGGCGCCTACCTGTTTGGCGAGGCAAACCGTGTCGCTGCGTGGCGCGAGCGGATCAACGCATGGAGCGGGGAGCCGGCGCGCATGCACGTCGGTCTCGTCTGGTCAGGTAGCCCGACGCACCGTCGTGACGCGAAGCGGTCGATTCCGCTTGCAGCGTTGGCTCCGGTGCTCGCGTTACCCAATGTGGTGTTCTATCCGCTGACGCCGGGCCGGCACGCCGATGTGGCGGCGTTGATCGCGCAGGGCTATCGCATCCGCGATCTGACGGCGCACTATCAGGCCGGTTTCGACGACGTAGCTGCACATGTGAGCGCGCTCAACGTGGTGGTGACCATCGACAGCGCGCCGTTGCATCTGGGTGGCGCGCTGGGACGCCCCGTGCTGGCCATGCTCGATCACGTCTCGCATTGGGCGTGGGGCAATGAGGAGACGCAGCCGTGGTACGACTCGGTAGAGCTATTCCGGCAACCACAGCCCGGCGATTGGGCACCGGTGGTCGCGCGGGTGACTGACAGATTGCAGGCGATGATGCTCTCGCATGAACAGAGTCCGGAGAAAGCGCCTGCGCAATTGGACAGCACACCGGTGCTCGCTCGCCTGCCTGCACACCTGACTTCCGAATTCACAGCACCCGCGCAAGCGGCCTTTGAACTGAACAGTGCGCACCGCTTCCGGGACGCCGCCAGGTTCGCCGCTCAGATGCTGGCTATCGACTCGCAGAACGCCGGGCTGCATCACAACGCATCGTATGCGTGCAACATGCTGGGCGAGTTCGATCAGATGCGGTTGCATGCCGCCGAGGCTGCCAGGCTGCTGCCCGATAACGCGCCTATTCAGTTCAATCTCGCGGCCGCACAACTGCGTTTCGGCGACTTCGAGCAGGGTTGGAAACAGTATCGCTGGCATGAAGCACTGCCGGAAAACCACGATCTGGTTCGCCCCGACTTTCCTGAGTGGCAAGGCGAGCCGGTGGCGGGCCGCAGGTTTCTGCTCGTCGGCGAGCAAGGGCTTGGCGATCAGATCCAGTTTCTCCGGCTGGCTGCGTGGTTGAATCGGCAGGGTGCGCTCGTCGATGTGTGGGTTGCCGCGCCGCTGGCGGAGTTGGCACGCTGCGCAAGCGGCGTCCGCACCGTATGGGTCGAGTCACCGCCGGGGCCGTATGACTTCTGGTGCCGAATGCTCAGGATGCCGGAGCATATCAAGCTGACATTGCCGATGCTTCCTTTGGCGATGCCGTATCTGAGCGCGGAGCCGGCGTTGGTGCACCGCTGGCGGAAGCAAATCGATGCTACCGATGCCACCGATGCCACTGCCAATGCCGACCCGCTTCCCGCGCGAAAAAAACGCGTGGGACTGGTATGGGCGGGCAATCCGGGCTACGGGCTCGATCGTTATCGTTCGATTGCATTGAACCGCTGGGTGCCCATCCTCGAGCAACCCGCGGTGACGTGGGTTTCGTTGCAAATGGGGCAGGCGCAAGATGAGGCGGCGGCGTTGCCGATGGACCTCGACTTAGTTCTGCCAGGCCCCGATATCGGCAATTTTTCCGATACCTTGGCCATTCTTCAATCGCTCGATCTGGTCATTACCGTCGACACATCCGTCGCTCACCTGGCAGGTGCCGCCGGGTGTCCGGTCTGGATCCTGTTGCCCACCTGCACGGATTGGCGCTGGATGGCCGATCGCGACGACAGCCCGTGGTATCCGTCGGCGCGCCTGTTCAGGCAGCGGGAGCTGGGTCGATGGGACACGGTGCTCGAGGATGTGCGGACCGCGCTGCGGGAGTTCGTGACGGTCTGAAAGCTGCGCGGCTCGGCAAGCGTCTGACGGCGCCGCCGTTATAATCCGACACCATGCCTATCCGTTTTGATGCCGCCGACGCCCACTGGCGCGTCGCGCCCTTACCCGGCTTTAGCGCCGCCCAGAAAGACTGGTTGACCCGCGGCGGATCGCTGACCGCGCATCTGCGCACGCTTGGCGAAGTCGCGGTGCGCGTGACGTGCGAAGCCGTCACGCTGCCGTGGGACGACGAACACGCCGCGCTCGGGCTGGTGCCGCGCGCGCCGGTGTGGGTCCGGGAAGTGGTTCTGTCGGTGAATGGCGTGCCGTTTGTCGCCGCGCACAGTGTCGCGCCGCTGGCGGCAAGCATCGGCATTTGGCAGGCCATGCGCCGGTTGCGTACACGGCCGCTCGCCGAGTTGCTGTACAGCGATAGCAGCGTTGCGCGTTCGTCGCTGGTGAGCCGGCGGCTGACGGCGCGCCATCCTCTGTATCGCCTGGCTGCGCGTGAGATCGACGAAGCGCCGCCACCGCATGCGCTGGTCGCACGCCGCTCGGTGTTCGAGCGTCACGGTGCGCCGCTGATGGTGACCGAATGCATGTTGCCCGCGCTGTGGACGCAGCTTGCACACCTGGCGAATCTTGTGAACACGGCCAGCACACCGTTTGCGCCTCACGCGACCGCACAAGCGCCGCAGCGCACTCACGCACGGGAGCATGGCAGGCCGCTCGAGCATACGGCGTCGCGCGCTCACGGTGCGCCGCGCGCGGAACGCGGCCATCTTGCCGGACGCGATGCGCGTGAATCCGAACACGCATCGGCATCAGACAGTAAGGTGAAGCGCTGATGCTGCGCGGCTTCCCTCCGGTCGTCGCGGCGGATACACATACGCTGATTCTCGGCAGCTTTCCCGGCGAGGCGTCGCTCGCGGCGACACAGTATTACGCGCATCCGCGCAACCAGTTCTGGCGGCTGCTCGGCACGGTGCTCGACGAGCCGCTTCCCGAGTTCGCTTATGAAGAGCGCCTAAGGCGTTTGCTATCGCATGGCATCGGCGTATGGGACGTGCTCGCCGCCTGCGAGCGTGAAGGCAGTCTCGACGCCGCGATCCGCAACGCCAGTCCCAACGATTTCGCTTCGCTCCGTGCCCACGCGCCGAAGCTCGCCAAAGTCTGCTTCAACGGCAAGACGGCAGGCCGCTTTGCGCCGGTGATCGGCGAAGCCGGCTACGCCACCCTCGTATTGCCTTCGTCGAGTCCGGCGAATGCTATGCTCTCGTTCGACCAAAAATTGCGTCTCTGGCGCGACATCCTTACATGACGAAACTGATCAAGCGCGCCTCGGCTGAAGCCCGTGCTTTCCGCAACAAAGCCGCTGACGGCGACGACCACACGCCGAACAAACAGAAAGTAGTGCGCAACAAAAAGCGCGCACTGCACGACGACGACCTGCACGATGCGCCGCAAATCGAAGCGCCGCGCAAGCCGCGCTTCGCGCCGGTCACATTCTCGGAAGAGGGCGGCGTGCGTTTTCTGCACTTCGGCACGGAATGGGTGCAAGGCGCGATGCGTCTGCGCAAGCCGGACCACATCGAACTCGAATACGCGCAACAGATGATGGCCTGGTTGCTGTTCATCGAAACGCCCAGACGGATCGTTCAGCTCGGTCTCGGCGCAGCCGCGCTGACCAGGTTTGCCCATCGCTTCCTGAAACGCGCGAAGGTCGAAGCGGTCGAAGTGAACCCGGCGGTGGTGGTAGCCGCGCGCACGATGTTCGAGCTGCCGCACGACGACGCGCGCCTCACCGTGCACGAAATGGATGCATGGGACTTCGTCAACGACCGCGCCAACCATGGCACGATCGGCGCGCTGCAAATCGACGTCTACGATGCGACCGCGCGTGGCCCGGTGCTCGACAGCGTCGGCTTTTACCGTGCGGTGCGCGCCTGTCTGACCGACGCGGGCGTGGTGACGGTCAACCTGTTCGGCGATCATCCGAGCTTCGTGCGCAACATGAAGCGCCTGAACGAAGCGTTCAATGGCCGCGTGGTCGCGCTGCCGGAAGTGCACGATGGCAACCGTATCGCGATCGCCTTCTCGGGCCCGGCGCTCGACGTGCCGTTCGCGGCGTTGCAAACGCGCGCGAAGCTGATCGAAGCGGAACTCGGCTTGCCGGCGCGCAAGTGGATCAAGGGTCTGCAGGAGTCGACCGGACAGAACGGCAGCTCGTTCTCGATCTGAGGCGAGAATGGGTCGGACTGGCTGAAGCTGGTTCGACCCAGGCTTCCCCCGTTGCGCTCATGCGACGATTCTCTCAAGCGCTTCTCTCAACCGTGTCTCTCAACCGTGTCTCTCAACCGTGTCTCTCAACGCTTCCCCAGCGCATTGAAAAGCCGGTTCGATTGTCCCGGGCGCCCCGGGCACCCAGAACGCATCACCCATCGGCGACCCGACCGCCGCGTCCAGCCGCCCCGCATCCCGCCCAACTCTGCTAAACCGCCGCCCCGCCTGCCCCAGCGGCACATTCGCGCCTCGGGTCGTCCCTGCTTGACCGGACGTTCTCGGCTCCTATACTCTTTCGAAGCTTTCGGGGTACCCGTGGCCTACCTGCGACGGGACATCCACCACCCGTCCACACACGGGCCAACATTTCAATAATAGGGAAGAGGAGACGTCATGGCTCACGACGCCGACGCGAACAAGGCCAGCAAGCACTGGCTCTGGTTGCTGCTGTTGCCCTGGATCGCGATGATCTGGGTGCCGTCATATAACAAGGTCGAACCGCAACTGTTCGATTTTCCGTTCTTCTACTGGTATCAGCTCCTCTGGGTGCTGATCAGCGCGATCATCACGGCGCTCGTGTACTTCAAGACCAAGACCCGCTCGCGAGGCACGCCGGGCAACTCGCAAGGGGGCGCACGATAATGAACGCCACCGCAACTTTCGTCTTCGTCCTGTTTTTCATCGGCGTCACCATTCTCGGCTTTATTGCGGCCCACTGGCGCAAGGGCGACCTGGCCCATCTGGAAGAGTGGGGCCTTGGCGGCCGGCGCTTCGGCACCATCGTCACGTGGTTCCTGCTGGGCGGCGACCTGTACACCGCCTATACCTTTATCGCCGTGCCGGCGCTGGTGTTCGGTGCGGGCGCAACCGGTTTCTTCGCGCTGCCGTACACGATCCTGATCTATCCGTTCGCCTTTGTGGTGTTCCCGAAGCTGTGGAGCATCGCCAAGCGTCAGGGCTATGTGACCTCGGCGGACTTCGTCTCGGCTCGCTACGGCAGCCGCATGCTGGCGCTGGCGATCGCCGTGACCGGCATTGTCGCGACGATGCCGTACATCGCGCTGCAACTGGTCGGGATCGAAGTGGTGATCGGCGCGCTGGGTTTCGACACCCAGGGTTTCGTCGGCGATCTGCCACTGATCATCGCGTTCGCGATTCTGGCGGCCTACACGTACACCTCAGGCCTGCGCGCGCCGGCCATGATCGCGGTGGTGAAGGACGTGCTGATCTACATCACGATCTTTGCCGCGATTATCGTGATTCCGCCGCAACTGGGCGGCTTCGGCCATATCTTCAGCGTGGTGCCGCCGGCCAAGCTGCTGCTGAAAGCGCCCGACGTGTCGAGCCTGAATGGCTACAGCGCGTACGCGACGCTTGCGGTCGGCTCGGCGCTCGCGCTGTTCCTGTACCCGCACTCGATCACCGCGGTGCTGTCGTCGAAGTCGGGTAACACGATCCGCCGCAACATGGCAATGCTGCCGGCTTACTCGCTGGTGCTCGGCCTGCTCGCGCTGCTCGGCTTCATGGCGCTGGCCTCGGGCGTGAAGGACATGCCGGAATTCGCGCCGTACTTCAAGGCGTTCGGCCCGAACTTCGCGGTGCCGGCGCTGTTCCTGCACTTCTTCCCGTCGTGGTTCGTCGGTGTCGCGTTCGCGGCAATCGGCATCGGCGCGCTGGTGCCGGCGGCGATCATGTCGATCGCGGCAGCGAACCTGTACACGCGCAACATCCACAAGGAGTTCGTGAACCGCAACATGTCGCATGAGCAGGAGACCAACGTCGCGAAGCTGGTGTCGCTGATCGTCAAGGTCGGCGCGGTCGCGTTCATTCTCGGTTTGCCGCTCACGTACGCGATTCAGCTTCAGTTGCTGGGCGGCATCTGGATCATCCAGACGCTGCCGGCCATCGTGCTGGGTCTCTACACGCGTGTGCTCGACTACCGCGGCCTGCTGATCGGCTGGGCAGTCGGTATCGCAACCGGCACCTGGATGGCGATTTCGCTGAAGCTGGCAGGCTCGATCTTCACGATCCACCTGTTCGGCATGGCGATCCCCGGCTACGCCGCGGTGTGGTCGCTGATCGTCAACCTGGTGGTTTCGGTGGTGGTGAGCATTCTGGTGCGCATGTTCGGCATGCAGCGCGCCGAAGACCGCACCCGTCCGGAAGACTATCTGGACGTGGTCGAAGGCTAAATCCGCCGTTCTGTCCCGCCTGAAAAAGCAACGCCCGCAGACAAAAGTTTGCGGGCGTTTGTCTTTCCGGGGTACTCCAGGGCAGGATAGCGGAACTAACCTTCAAAGCGTCCGTCGCGCGAGCCATGGCTTCTGCCGATTCCCCCCGCGTGATTGCCCGCCGCTCGGCCATGAGCCGGATGGTGCGCGCGATCACCTCGCCCTACTACCGCTATCGCCATGCGAAGGTGCTGCATAGCTTGCGCGTCGGTATCGCGATGCTGGTGTCGATTCTCGCGACCACCGGCATCGACATTCCCCACGGCATCTGGTCGTCGGTCACCCTGCTGGTGGTGATCGGCGGCTTGCAGCACCACGGCAATATCCGCAAGAAGGCCGCCGACCGGGCGGCGGGAACGCTGCTCGGCGCGGTGATCGGACTGGCGCTGATCCTGTTGCAGAACCTGACCGGCTCGCTGCCGCTCACCTATGTGCTGATGTCGATCGTCGCGGCGATCTGCGCGTGGTTCGCAATCGGTTCATCGGGGTATATCGGTTTGCTGACGGCAATTACGATGTGCATCGTCGCCGGTCATGGCGACAATCTGATCGACGTCGGCCTATGGCGCACGTTGAACGTGCTGATCGGTATTGTGATCGCGCTGGCGTTTTCATTCGCGTTGCCGCTGCATGCGACTTATTCGTGGCGTTACGGGCTCGCCGCCAATTTGCGTGCCTGCGCCCAGATTTACAGCCGCTTGCTGGAAGGGGAGACGATCAGCGAGGACGAGCAGGTCAAACGCTTTCTCGAGATCAACAAACGGCTGGTTCAACTGCGCTCGCTGATGCCTTCGGTGGCGAAAGAGATCGACGTGCCACAGTCCAAACTCGACGAGATCCAGCGGCTGCATCGCTCGGTGCTCAGTTCGCTGGAATTGCTGGCGACCGGCCCGCTGATGCGCGCAGATGCCGTGGCTCGCGCTGCGTATGCGCGGCAGTGCGGCGTCGAGGTGCACGCCGTGCGCGGCATGCTGCTGGCGATGGCGCGCGGCCTGCGTTTTGGCCGCGCGACGCACTTCGGCATTCCGGCCGCTTCACCGCTCACCGAGGTATGCAGCGGCGTGGCGCTGGATTTGCCGCCCGACTTGCAAGGGCCGTATTGGCTCGGGCAGCGGCTTGCCGAACAGGTGGACCGGTTGCGCGCCTTGCTGCTGGAAACCGAGCCGAACTGGAACATCGAACGGCATTCGCATTTTTTGCAGAAAGCCTAGGGTGCAGCGGTCAGGCTCGCATGCCCCTTTCCGATTGCCGCCGCAATGGCGGCAATCGGACCCGCCGCTCACGATGCCTGCTCTTCCGGCACGCCCACCATCCAGCCGAGACCGAAGCGGTCCACCACTATCCCGAACCTTTTGCTCCAGAAGGTGGGCTGAAGCGGCATCATGACCTGTCCGCCATCGGCGAGCGCGTTGAAGTATTTTTCGGCCGAGGCGTCGTCGTCGACCGTCAGCGACAGACTGAAACCGTTCATCGAGCCTGCGTTGGGGTCGCATCGGCCGTCGGACGCCATCCAGACCGTCGAGCCAAGCTTGATGGCCGCATGCATGATCTTGTCCCCTGTGCCGGGAGGCATCTGCGCTTGGGCCTCAGGCGGCGCCTCCTTGTAGCGCATCTGGAACGTGACTTCGGCGCCGAGTTTCTCGCTGTAATACTTGAGTGCTTCTTCACACCGGCCGTTGAAAAAAACGTAAGGCTGAACGTACATGATCGTCTCCCGGAATAGGGTCAGCGGCGCCGCGTTCCTTCGGCAAATGGCCGCGAGGGAGCGGGCGTGCAGACGATTGTAGTCGTCCGTTGCGGCAGCAATTGTGACTTTATTGCGTAGGGCGCAGGCGTAAGAGGGCTGTGACGCGGGACCTGCTTCGGACCGGCACGCGCAGCCGTAAACGCCGCGCGGCCCTGAACCGGAAGGCTCAGGGCCGCGTACTCAGGCGATGAAGGCGAAGCTTTAACGCAGCGCTTCGATCAGCTTTTCCAGCTTGACGGCGTCGGCCGCGAACGCGCGGATGCCTTCCGCGAGCTTTTCGGTTGCCATGGCTTCGTCGTTGACGAGGAAACGGAACGACGCTTCGTCGACAGGCACGCGTTCGATGTCCGTACCCGAGGCGAGCTCAGGCGACAGCTTGCGTTCGACCTTCTCCGTGCTGTCCTGCAGCTTTTGCAACAGATCCGGGCTGATGGTCAGCAGATCGCAACCGGCCAGTTCCAGAATCTGGCCCGTGGTGCGGAAGCTCGCGCCCATCACCTCGGTCTTGTAGCCGAACTTCTTGTAGTACGCGTAAATGCGGCGCACCGATTGGACGCCCGGATCGTTGGCGCCGCCGTCTTTGGCTTCGTCCCATGCGCTGCCGGCGTTCTTCTTGTACCAGTCGTAGATACGGCCGACGAAGGGCGAGATCAGTTGCGCGCCCGCTTCGGCACAAGCGGCGGCCTGGGCAAGCGAGAACAGCAGCGTCATGTTGCAGTGGATGCCTTCCTTCTGCAGCACTTCAGCGGCGCGGACGCCTTCCCACGTGGAAGCCAGCTTGATCAGCACGCGTTCGCGGCCGATTCCGTGTTCTTTGTACAGGGCGATCAGCTCACGGCCCTTGGCGATCGACGCTTCAGTGTCGAACGACAGGCGTGCGTCCACTTCGGTCGACACCCGGCCCGGGATGATCTTGAGAATCTCGGTGCCGAACGCGATCAGCAACTGGTCGATGATCGCGCCGACCGGTTTCGACGCGTGAGCTTTCACGGTCTTTTCGAGCAGCGGCTTGTAGTCGTCTTTCTGGACGGCCTTCAGAATCAGCGACGGATTGGTCGTCGCGTCCTGCGGCTTGTACTGCGCAAGCTGCTGGAAGTCGCCGGTATCGGCGACGACGGTGGTGTATTGCTTGAGTTGGTCGAGTGCGGTTGTCATGTTCGGGCCTTCATGGCGCGCGTGCGCCGTGGTTCAGGAGAAATGAGGTCGCCACCGGACGGAAAAGACAAAACAGTACCGGTGGCCGCGGGTCACGCTGCAGCGTCCGCCCGCCATGTTGCCGGGAAACGCTGCCGGATGCTTCTATTCTATGGCGGATCGCCTGATGCAGTATTGACACTTGGCGGCGCCGATCCGTTCACAAGGATTTGGCCGACGGTTCCGGGCGGGCGATTCAGCTGCGCCGGAGGTTCCGCACCAGTTGCGTCAGCACGCCTGCCACCAGCCCCCAGAACGCCGAGCCGATCGACAGCAGCGTCAGGCCCGAGGCCGTCACCATGAACGTCACCAGCGCCGCCTCGCGCTGCTTCGTATCCTGCATTGCGTTGGCAAGGCCGCTCATGATCGAGCCGAACAGCGCCAGCGCCGCGACCGAGACCACCAGCGCCTTGGGCAAGGCCGCGAACAGCGCGGCGATGGTGGCGCCGAAAATCCCGGCGATCAGATAGAAAATGCCGCACCAGAGCGCCGCGGTGTAACGCTTGTTGCGGTTTTCGTGGGCTTCGGGGCCGGTACAGATCGCCGCCGTAATAGCCGCAAGATTGATGCCGTGCGAGCCAAACGGCGCGAGCAACAGCGAGGCGATGCCGGTTGTCGCGATCAGCGGCGCGGAAGGCGTGGTGTAGCCGTCCGCGCGCAGCACGGCGATCCCCGGCACGTTCTGCGAGGCCGTCGCGACAATGAAGAGCGGGATGCCGATGCTGATGCTCGCCGCGACCGAAAATACCGGCATCGTGAACACCGGGTGGGCGAGCGCGACGTGAAAGCGGCTGAAGTCGAGCAGCCCGAGCGCCCCGGCGGCGATCGTGCCGACAATCAGCGTTGTCACGATCGCATAGCGCGGCGCGAAGCGTTTAACGATCAGGTAGGTGAAGAACATCGTCAGCACGAGCGCGGTCTGGAACTGCGCGGCGCGGAAAATCTCGATGCCGATCTCGAACAGAATGCCCGCCAGCAAAGCCGAAGCGATGCCGGCCGGGATTTTCTTCATCAGCGTGTCGAACCATCCGGTCAGGCCGACCACCGTCAGCAACACCGCGCAGACGATGAACGCGCCGATTGCCTCAGGGTAGGCCACATGCGGCAGCGACGACACCAGCAGCGCCGCGCCGGGCGTCGACCAGGCGATCACGATCGGTGCGCGAAAACGCAGCGAGAGGCCGATCGTGCAGACGGCCATGCCGATCGACAGCGCCCAGATCCACGACGAAATCTGCGCGTCGGTGAGATGCGCGGCCTGGCCTGCCTGAAACATCAGCACGAGCGCACTGGTATAGCCCGTCATCATCGCGACGAAGCCGGCAACAACGGCGGACAGCGACATATCGCTAAACGGTTTGAGCGGCCCGGCGAGGGCGTCGGCAGGGGACAAATCGGGCGCTGAAGACGGATTCATGCTGAAGCTTTCTTATAGTTGGGACAAAAACGCGGTCCGATTATTTACTCAATGCGCGCATTGCCGTTTCGAGCCCGGCGAGAGTGAGCGGATACATGCGGTGGCCGAGCACTTCGCGGATTGCGCTGACCGACTGCCGGTAGGCCCACAAACCTTCCGGCTCCGGATTGAGCCATGCGTAGTGCGGGAAATGATCGGCTAGGCGGCGCAGCCAGACGGCGCCGGCTTCGGCGTTGTTGTACTCGACCGAGCCGCCCGGTTGCAACACTTCATAGGGGCTCATGGTCGCGTCGCCGACGAAGATCAGCTTGTAGTCGGGTGTGAACTTGTGCAGCAGGTCCCACGTCGGCATGCGCTCGGCGTGGCGGCGGCGATTGTTCTTCCACAGAAAATCGTACACACAGTTGTGGAAGTAATAGAACTCGAGATGCTTGAATTCGGCCTTGGCGGCGGAAAAGAGCTCTTCGGTGCGTTTGATGTGATCGTCCATCGAGCCGCCCACGTCGAGCAGCATCAACACTTTGACCTTGTTGTGCCGTTCCGGGACCATCTTCAGGTCGAGCCAGCCGGCGTTCGCGGCGGTGCTGCGGATCGTGTCGGGCAGATCGAGTTCTTCGGCGGCGCCTTCGCGGGCGAACCGGCGCAGGCGGCGCAACGCGATCTTGATGTTGCGCGTGCCGATTTCGACCTGGTCGTCGTAGTCCCGATAGGCGCGCGCTTCCCACACTTTCACCGCTGTGCGGTTGCCCGCCGCGTCGCCGCCGATGCGTACGCCTTCAGGGTTGTAGCCGCCGTTGCCGAACGGCGAGGTGCCGCCCGTGCCGATCCATTTGTTGCCGCCTTCGTGGCGCTCTTTCTGCTCATCGAACAGCTCCTTGAGGCGCTCCATCAGCTTGTCGAGGCCGCCCATCGCTTCGATCTGCGCTTTTTCCTCGGGCGACAGATCGCGTTGCAGCTTCTTCTTGAGCCAGTCGAGCGGGACGTCGAAGGCAAGCTCCGAGGCCTTCGCGACGCCGTTGAAATAGGCGCCGAACGCCTGGTCGAACTTGTCGAAATACTGCTCGTCCTTGACCAGCGTGATGCGCGCGAGATAGTAGAACTCGTCGAGCGACGGCGCGATCACATTGGCTTTCAGCGCTTCGAGCAGCGTCAGGTATTCCTTGACCGACACCGGCAGTCTGGCGGCGCGCAGCGAGTAGAAGAAGTCGATCAGCATGCTGTGTCCTCGGCGGCGGATGTGCGGGGCGGCGCCTTTATCAACGGGTATTCGCGGTCATCCAGCGGTCAATTAGCGGTTGTTGCGGTTCATGAAGATGAGCCGCTCGAACAGGCTCACGTCCTGTTCGTTCTTCAGAAGCGCGCCGTGCAGCGGCGGGATGATCTGCTTCTGGTCCGTCGAGCGCAGCGCTTCGGGCGGAATATCTTCGGCGAGCAGCAGCTTCAGCCAGTCGAGCAGTTCCGAGGTGGACGGTTTCTTCTTCAGGCCGGCGACGTTGCGCAACTCGAAGAAGCTCTGCATGGCCGCGGCGAGCAGTTCCTTCTTGATGCCGGGGTAGTGCACCTCGACGATCTGCTGCATCGTGACCGGATCGGGGAATTTGATGTAATGGAAAAAGCAGCGGCGCAGGAACGCGTCGGGCAGTTCCTTCTCGTTGTTCGACGTGATGATCACGAGCGGGCGCTGCTTGGCGCGGATCAGCTCGTGGGTCTCGTACACGTAGAACTCCATGCGGTCGAGTTCGCGCAGCAGGTCGTTCGGGAATTCGATGTCGGCCTTGTCGATTTCGTCGATCAGCAGCACCGTTTGCTCGTCCGATTCGAACGCCTGCCACAGCACGCCCTTTACGATGTAATTGCGGATGTCCTTGACGCGCTCGTCGCCGAGTTGCGAATCGCGCAGGCGCGAAACCGCGTCGTACTCGTACAGGCCTTGCTGGGCCTTGGTGGTGGACTTGATATGCCATTGCAGCAGCGGCATGCCGAGCGCGGCGGCAACCTCTTCGGCGAGCATGGTTTTGCCGGTGCCGGGTTCGCCCTTGATCAGCAGCGGGCGCTTGAGCGTCATCGCGGCGTTGACCGCGAGCTTGAGGTCGTCGGTGGCGACGTACTGCGATGAGCCTTCAAAACGCATGGCGAGATGCTCTTTTTTGGGAAAAAACCCAGTATAAGTCAGAAGGCCTGTTGCGCTGAAACGGGCTCGCGTATGGTTTCACCCGCGGTGTCGGACGTCGAAGCGAGCGCCCGATGGGCTCGTGAACGACCCGCGTTTACCCGTAATGTCCGGTGCGCCCGGTGGGTGGCCGTGCCGGGTGTCGGGGCAGATTGGGCAAGACTGGCCGGATCGCGGCGGTCGGCACCCAGGCCGTGCGGATCGGGCGCGGCGGAGCAGAAAAGGCGCTAGCCGTGGCTTTGCGGCGCCCGGATGCGCCGCTGGCCCTGCCCGGTGGACGTTCGGCGCGACGTCGCGGTACAATTAGCCCGATTTTTTTGGCCTGCGTGGCTACCCATAAGAATAACGGCGCGGGCCGTTGCCTTTTCGGGCGCCCGTTTCCCCTCAAGCCAGGTTACATGCTATGAATAAATTCGTTGGCAAACACGTCGTGATCGCAGCGCTGTCGGTGCTCGCGGGCTATGCGGCCAGTGCGCAGGCAGCGGATGTCGTCGGCAACGCGAAGGCGGGCCAAGGCAAGGTCGCGATGTGTATTGGTTGCCACGGCATTCCTGAATACCGCACGGCTTACCCTGAGGTCTACCGCGTGCCCAAGCTCGGCGGCCAGAATCAGGCGTACCTCGAGAACGCCATGCATGGCTACAAGAAGGGCGACCGCCACTTCGAAACGATGCACGCGATCACCGCGTCGCTTTCGGATCAGGACATCGCCGACATCGCTGCCTACTACGCAGCGCAAAATGCCTCTTCGAAAAACAATCCCGACAAGTGATCGGCTGCGCTCATCCATCTGGTCACTCGGCTATTTATATTCGCGGGATAGGAGAATTCATGAATAAGCCCCAACAGGCACTCCACACGGTGTTCAAGGCTGCATGCGCGTCGGCGGCAGTTATCGGTCTGGTTGCAGCGAACGTCGCGTACGCCGCTGACGCCGGCAACGGCAAGGTGCTGGCGGACAGCCACAACTGCGCGGCTTGCCACGGCGTCAACCTGAACAAGCCGGTGAGCCCGGAGTATCCGAAGCTCGCCGGTCAGCACGCCGATTACGTCTACTGGGCGCTGCGCCAGTATCAGATGGGCAACGGCAACCCGCACCTCGGTCGCAACAATCCGATCATGCAGGCGCAAGTGCAGAGCCTGTCGCAAAGCGACATGAAAGACATCGCGGCCTACGTCGAATCGCTGAACGGCGATCTGGTGCAGAAGAAGTAACAGCGTCGCGCTGTTTTTGCATGGCTTGCAGATTGAACGACACCCCGCTTCGGCGGGGTGTTTGCTTTTAGGGCGGACGTAGGGTGGCGGTTGCGGGCGGCGTGTGACGGTTGAGCCCGCCAGGGCGCTTCAGTCCTTCGTGGCGCGTCGCTCGATACGCTGCAAGTAGGCGTCTGTGTCCGGCGGGGCGCCGGTGCGCTGTGCTTCCCAGATGGTTTCGCCGAGACAGTCCATGATCGCGTGCTGTGCCTCATGGGTCGAACCGAGACGGGCGGCGAGCCGCTCATGCGCCGCGCGGATGCCCGGCGGCTGGTCGATCGACAATTGCTCGGTGATCGCCAGGTGCATCGACAGATGCAGGAACGGGTTGGTCTGGCCGCGTTCAGGCGAATAGTCCTGGGCCTGGGCGGCTTCCGTATGGGTCAGATCGGCGTGAAATTCCGGATGCTCGACGATCCAGTCGGCAGCGATGGCTTCGAGCGGCGTCAGAATCTCGCCTTGACGCTGTTTGCGCCAGGTGTCGGTGAAAAATTGACGGACTTCGTCGCGGCTGGGATTGAACATCGTGGGAACGGTGCGGTTAGGGTGGAGCTGGGTGTGGGGCGCGTCAGACATGCGTGCAGGGCGTTATTTTACGCCGTGGCCACATAGCTTGCTGGCGGCGCGCCGCCCTCAAAGATCCGGCGGTGGCGTCTTGGGCCGGAACTCGCACAGCGGCTCGATCACGCAATGCCAGCATTCCGGCCGGCGCGCTTTGCATACGTAGCGGCCGTGCAGAATCAGCCAATGGTGGGCATCCTGCTTGAACTCGGCGGGGGTGAATTTCTCCAGCGCCGCTTCGACCGCGCGCACGTCTTTGCCGGGCGCGAGCCCGGTTCGATTCGCAACCCGAAAGATATGCGTATCGACGGCGATGGTCGGATGACCGAACGCCGTATTCAGGATCACGTTCGCCGTTTTGCGCCCAACCCCCGGCAAGCTTTCGAGCGCCTCGCGATCTTCCGGCACTTCGCCGCCGTACTGGTCGAGCAGAATGCGGCAGGTTGCGATCACATTCTTCGCCTTGGTCCGATACAGGCCAATCGTCCTGATGTAGCCGGCCACCCCTTCTTCGCCGAGATCGAACACCTTCTGCGGCGTGTTCGCGACCGGGAACATCTTGCGCATCGCCTTGTTCACCGAGACGTCGGTGGCCTGCGCCGAAAGCAGGACGGCAATCAGCAGTTCGAACGGTGTGGTGTATTCGAGTTCGGTTGTGGGATGCGGGTTGAGACTCTGAAGCGTCTCGTAGATGGCGCGGCGTTTGTTCGCGTTCATGCGCGGCGTAAGGGCAGAGGTGAGGGTTAGCGCTTCGTTGGCGGAGTATCTGTACTGCTCGCGGTGTTGTCCGCAGCGAGTCCGAGACGATGGCGGCGTGCTTCGGCGGCGTCGATCTGCGCCTGCACGTCGGCGCTGACGCGCTCCGTATTTTGCGGACCCAGACCCTTGGCAGCCAACTCTTCTTTCTTCTGACGCGCCCGTTCGAGAGCCGCCTGGATGATCGCGCGTTTTTTCGCGTCGGCGTCTTCAGCGGCGGGTGCCGTGGGCGTTGCGGTGGCGCCGGTTTGCATGACTTGAGCCGGTGCGCCACTGACGGCTCGCCGCGCTGCAGCACGCGCTTCGGCCGCTTCACGCTCGCGTGCGAGACGCGCTTCACGCCGGTTGTGGCGCTCGCGCGCGGCGTCGGCCTGCGCCTCGCTCCATGCGTCCCAGCCTGTTGCTTCATCGGTGACCGGCGGCATTGCGATGCAATCGACCGGGCAGGGAGGCGCGCACAGGTCGCAACCGGTGCAGAGTTCGGCGATTACCGTATGCATCTGTTTCGGTGCGCCAACTATTGCATCGACCGGACAGGCCTGCATGCACAGCGTGCAGCCGATGCACACCTGTTCGTCGATAACCGCCAAAGGACGCGGCCGTTCGACGCCGTTGGCGGAATTGAGCGGAATCACCGGTTGGCCGAGCAGTGCGGCAAGGCGGGCGACGCCCTCGGCGCCTCCCGGTGGGCACTGGTTGTAGCTGGCTTCGCCCTTGGCGACGGCCTCGGCATACGGACGGCATGCCGGATAGCCGCACTTGGTGCATTGCGTTTGGGGGAGCAGATCCTCAATGCGGTCTGCGAGTGTTTTGGAGTTGATCACGGTCACAACGTTGGTGCTTGCCTTGCGGCCGCGGAGCTTGAACTAAATAGCACATTATCGCCGATTTCCCCAATTGCCATCCGCAATCCATGTGCCATAATCGAAGCGCTTTTTCGAAAGACCGCATAAGGGTGTTCCCCCAACCAGCCCGTTCAGTGCTGTCGGTGCAAGGCCCGAGGAGAGGCCGGCGGCGCGATCCGGATAACGCGGCTCACGAAGACGATGCCACCATGAATCAGCCGAAAATCAAAAGAGATCCTGAAGGCACGCGGCGCCGCATTCTGCTTGCGGCGGCCGAAGAGTTTGCAAATGGAGGGTTGTTCGGCGCGCGGGTCGATCAGATCGCCCGCCGTGCGGAGACGAATGAACGCATGCTCTATTACTACTTCGGTAGCAAGGAGCAGCTTTTCACTGCGGTACTCGAGCACGCATTCAGCGCGCTCAATGAAGCAGAACGAACGCTCGAACTGAACGGTGTCGCACCGGTCGAGGCGGTGACACGTCTCGCGCATTTTGTTTGGGATTACTACCGCGATCATCCCGAGTTACTGCGTCTCATCAACAACGAGAATCTGCATGAGGCACGCTACATGCAGAAGTCGACGCGCATCCGCGAAATGATCTCGCCGATCGTCGCCACGCTCGGCGGCATTCTCGAGCGGGGTCAACGTGCGGGGCTGTTTCGCACCAACGTCGATCCGTTGCGCTTTTACGTGACGCTGTCCGGCATGGGTTACTACATCGTGTCGAACCGCTTCACGCTCGAAGCGACACTCGGCCGTGATTTCAGCAGTGCGAGCGAACGTAGCGAACTCATCCAGATGAACACCGAGTTGCTGCTTGCGTATCTGTTGCGGAAGTAAACGGCGCGGCTCTGCCCGAACGGCGTAAGACGGATCATGCGCAGTGCCAGAAACGACAACGGCCTCTGAAAAGAGGCCGTTGTTTATCTTCGTGCGTGCGCTGCTCAGGCTTCGACTTTTTCCTTCGCTACCTTCGGCGCCTTGTTGTGCTCGAGGATGAAGTCGCGCAACTGCGGATAGATGATGGTGCGCCAGCGGCGGCCCGAGAAAATGCCGTAGTGGCCGCATTTTTCCGCGGTGAAGTGACGCTTGTTCGCCTCTGGAATACCGCTGCACAGGCCTTGCGCGGCGAACGTCTGACCGTCGCCGGAAATATCGTCCAGCTCGCCTTCGATGGTGAAGAGCGCGGTCTTGGTGATGTCCTGCGGACGCACCCGTTCGCCCGCGACGTCCCACGTGCCTTCGGCCAGACGGAATTCCTGGAACACCACGCGGATCGTGTCGAGGTAATAGTCCGCATCCATGTCGAGTACCGCGTTGTACTCGTCATAGAAACGGCGATGGGCTTCCGCATCGTCTTCGTCGCCGCGCAACAGGCTCTGGTAATAGTCCCAGTGCGAGGCCGCGTGCCGCTCCGGATTCATCGCGACGAAACCGGTGTGTTGCAGGAAGCCCGGGTAAACCTTGCGGCCCACGCCCGGATAGTTCGGCGGCACCGTGAAGATCACGTTGTTTTCGAACCATTCGTACGAGTGCTGCGTGGCGAGCGAGTTGACCGAGGTCGGGCTCTTACGCGCGTCGATCGGGCCGCCCATCATGGTCATGGTGCGCGGCGTGTCTTCGCCGCGGCTCGCCATCAGCGAAATGGCGGCGAGCACCGGGACGGTAGGCTGGCAAACCGAGATCACGTGCAGATTCTTCGCGCCGATGTGGCGGATGAATTCCTGGATGTAAGCGACGTAATCGTCGAGATGAAACTCGCCTTCTTCGAGCGGCACCATGCGTGCGTCGATCCAGTCGGTCAGGTAGACCTTGTGGTCTTGCAGCAACGTGCGCACGGTATCGCGCAGCAGCGTGGCGTGGTGGCCTGACAACGGTGCGCACACCAGCACGACAGGCTCATCTTTCAATTGGGTAACAGCGTCGCTGTCGTCTGCGAAACGCTTGAAGCGCATCAGGCGGCAAAACGGTTTCTCGATGATCGTTTGTTCGATGATCGGAATGTTGTGACCGTCTTTGACAATCTGATGAAGGTTGAACTCAGGCTTTTCGTAATCTTTGCCAAGCCGATAGAGCAGTTCGTATCCGGCGGAGAGGCGGGTGGCACCGGGCACATAGGCCAATGGGCTGGCGGGATTCGCGAACGATTTCGACGCGGCCTGAGCCCAGGCGGTGAGGGGGCTCAACATCGCCCGCTGGAATTCGTGCAGTTGGTAGAGCATGGGTGCTCCGTTTAAGCGGTTCGCATGGGGCTTGGCAAACACGCATGTGGCGTTGCGGCAGGCCGTACTGGTTGTGGGCACATTGATTTTCGGCCAACAGTCTGCTCGATCATACTGAACAAAGCGTACTTGTGCAATGCAGCAATTTGCGCGTGGGCTGCGCACAAACTGTCATTGAATCATGGTACTGGCGATGCTGCCGCGCCGCTATCGGGGGTTGCCGCAGCCTCAAGTTCTGCAGCCATGCTGCCGTTATGCGGTGGCTGTCCGGTTGCCTGCGCCATTTCCTGTTCGTGCTTCATCAGGTTCAGGCCGGTGTGGACCAGCGCGACGTGCGAAAACGCCTGTGGGAAGTTGCCGACCAGACGCTTCGCAGCGGGATCGTACTCTTCCGCGAGCAGACCGACGTCATTGCAGAGCGCGAGCAGCCGTTCGTACATCGCGATGGCTTCGTCCATGCGGCCTTGCAAGGCCAGGTTGTCCACCATCCAGAACGAGCACGCGAGGAATGTGCCTTCGCCCGGCGGCAGGCCGTCGTCGAATTCCGTGGTGCGGTAGCGCATCACGAAGCCGTCGTGCATCAGATCCTTTTCGATCGCGGCTACCGTACCTTTGATGCGCGGATCCTCAGGCCGGAGGAAGCCGACCAGCGGCATCAACAGGACGCTCGCATCGAGCTGGTCGCTGCCGTAAGACTGCGAGAACGCGTTGAGCGCCGGATTCCATGCCTTTGCGCAGACTTCCGCGTGAATGGTCGCGCGGGTGGCGCGCCATTCATTGAGAGGGCCTTCCAGCTTGAACATTTCGGCCGACCGGATGGCGCGGTCGTAAGCGACCCACGCCATCACCTTCGAGAAGGTGAAGTGCTGACGGCCGCCGCGGGTTTCCCAGATGCCTTCGTCCGGCTCTTGCCAGATCGTGTCGAGATGGCCGAGCAATGCGCGCTGCACGTTCCATGCGGTGTCGTCCGCCTGCAGGCCGCCGACGCGCGCGAGATGCAGCGCGTTCATCACTTCGCCGTAAACGTCGAGCTGACGCTGCCCGACCGCGTTGTTGCCGATCCGCACCGGCTTGGCATCCTGATAACCCGGCAACCAGTCGATTTCGAATTCGGGCAGGCGCCGCTCGCCGGCGATGCCGTACATGATCTGCAACTGATCGGGCGCGCCGGCCATCACGCGGCCGAGCCAGCTGCGCCACGCGCGGGCTTCGTCGTAGTAGCCGCCGCGCATCATCGCGAGCAGCGTGATGGTGGCGTCGCGCAGCCAGCAATAACGGTAGTCCCAGTTGCGCGTGCCGCCCAACTGCTCCGGAAGCGACGTGGTGGGCGCGGCAACGATGCCGCCGGTCGGCTCATAGGCGAGTGCCTTCAGCGTAATCAGCGAGCGGCGGATGGGCTCGGCCCATCTGCCTTCAACCGTGCTGCGCGCCGACCATTCGAGCCAGTGGTTCTCGGTGCGGGCGAGCGACGTGTGCGGATCGCGGCTCGGCGGAATGCGCAGATGCGAGGCCGCATAGGCCAGCGAAAACGGCACGCGCTCGCCTTCACTCACGGTGAATTCCGCGACGGTCTTCATGTTCTCGCCGCGCAGTTCAACTGGGGTGCGCAGCACCGCGGTGTCTGGTCCGACGATGGCCTTGATGCCGCTGTCGTGCGTCAGCCGATCGACCCACGGAATCGAAAAACCGTAGTCGAAGCGCAGCACCAGTTCCATCTGCATGCGCACCGTGCCGCGTTTGCCGACCACGATCCGCACCATCTCCGACCAGCCGTTGCCCGGCGGCATGAAATCGATCAGCGTCACCGCACCCTCGGCTGTTTCGAAGTCGGTTTCGAGGATGAGCGTTTCGCCGCGATAACGGCGCGTGATCGTGGGCGGCGTATCCGAAACCGGCGAAATCAGCCAGCGGCCGTTGTCGGGGGTGCCGAGCAGGGCGGCGAAGCAGGCGCCGGAGTCGAAGCGCGGCCAGCATAGCCAGTCGACGGACCCCTCCCGGGAGACGAGCGCGGCCGTGTGGCCGTCGCCGATAAGCGCGTAGTCTTCGATGAGTGCGGGCATGGGCAACGTGTCAGTTTTACGCGAGGCGGGGTCGCCGTGCGTGGGGTCGGTTTGCAAGCGTTGTTTTTTACCGGACTCGCGCAATGCGTTTTGGTTCAGCTCGCAATGCGGCAAAACGCGGGTTGGTAATTGTCAAATCACTGCCTACAATCATTTTTCATGCCGATGCGCGGAGCTCTCCGGATCATGCCTCGGCCCTGTCCATGACGTATGCCGATACCGTCTTCGAGGACCCAAGCGATGCTGAACCCGTCGAAATCCGATTGCATCACGATTCTCTCCGCCGCCAGCGAACTGGCCGACGATTCGATGCTGCCGCTCGAACACGGCCGGCTGGGCCTGAGCCGCAACGGCATGCTGACTGCGGCGCATTTTCTGATCGAACGGGCCTGCTTCCGCCGCCATCAGGAGGGTGACGGACATTATGCCGTCGGCGGGTTGTCGCTGCAGGGACGTTTGCGGCTCGACCAGCTTTCGAACGGCTGATCGTCCGCTTCACGGGCTTGAACCGCGCGGCTGTCTTGCATCCGGCACGCCGCGGGTCGAGGGAATCTGTCGAGCGCGCATTGCTTTGCCGCACCGTTTCACCGCGCCAATTGTTGCGCTGCCGCAGCCGTCAATCCACGTGCCACGCATGCCACCGTCCAAGCCGGCATCCGGTGCGTGCGAGGCGTCGCCGGGCCGGCACTGCGCCCGGTTTTGCCTCTTTGTGCGTCCTTGTTGGCCCCTTGTGGGTCCCTTTCCGCCGATCTTGCCGACCGTCCGGCTGCCTGCGTTCGTCTAGAAGTGCGACGAGCCCACGCCGAAAATCCCAATGATGCCGATGATGATCAGGTAGAGCGCAACAATGAAGTTCAACAGGCGCGGCATGACGAGGATCAGAATGCCGGCGATCAGCGAAACAAGCGGGCCCAGGCTGAGTGTGACGTTCATGAAAGCTCCGTAGTGTGATGGGGGTGAGATTCACTGCATGATCCGACGCAACGCTTTTATACTTGCCTCGATAAAATAATTCGACCCATTGCGCGGCAGACCAGAGACACCGTTACAACCGAATCCACCCGATAACCGATGTCCAGGAGGTCCTATGCTTCGTCGTCACCGTGCCGCAGTGCGTGCCGTTTCAAGCTCTTCTTTGCCTTCTGCTCAATCCACCTCATGGCGCGGCGCCCGGCCAGTTCCATTGCGCTCCGCCCGCTCGATAATAAAAGGTTTCGTGCTCATGGTCTCGATTGTTGCTTCGCATGCGTTTGCGCAAGATTCTGGCCCGGTCCCCGCCGACGGCGTCTATGACATGCTGGTCGGCACTTACACCGGCGGCAAGAGCGAGGGCCTGTACGTCTATCGCTTCGACACCAAGACAGGCGAAGCGACCCGCGTGTCGGTCGCGCAGACCGTCAATCCGTCGTATCTCGTGGTCACTCCTGACCGGCGCTTCGTCTATGCAGTCAACGAGTTGCCCGGCGACAACGGTCCGGCTACGCAGCGCGGCGGCATCAGCGCGTTTCGCTTCGATGCCGCGAGCGGCCAGTTGACCTTTCTCAACAAGGTTTCGTCGGACGGTAATGACCCGTGCTATCTGAAGCTGTCGCCGGACGGCAAATATCTGCTGACCGCGAACTACTCGGTGGCGGCCGATCCGGGCGGCAGTTTCGCGGTGTTTCCGTTGCAGGCGGATGGCCAGGTCGGCGCGTCGGTGCTCACGGTACACCATGAAGGCGGCGGTCCGGTAAAAGGACGTCAGGACAACTCGCACGTTCACTCCACCGTGTTCTCGCCGGACGGTCACTATCTGTTCGCGCAGGACCTGGGTGCCGACAAGCTGTATTCGTACCGTTACACGCCGGACGGCAGCCGCGGCCTGTTCGGTCCGACCGAATGGCGCTACACCCAGGAGAAAGCCGGCACGGGCCCGCGCCATCTGGTGTTCGGCGCGGACGGCAAGCATGCCTATCTGACGAGCGAGCTGGCCGGCACGGTCAGCACTTTCAACTACGACGACGGCAGGCTCACGCAGGTGCAAACCATCCCGCTGGCCGAGCCGGGCTTCAAGGGCGCGGTAGGCGCCGCGGCGATTCATCTTTCGCCGGACGGGCGTTTCCTGTACGCCACCAATCGCGGCGATGCGAACGATATCGTGATCTTCTCCGTCGATCCGGCCAATGGTCATCTGAAGAAGATCGGCCACCAGTCGAGCCTCGGCAAGTCGCCGCGCGAATTCGCGATCGATCCGACCGGCAACTGGCTGATCGTCGGCAATCAGAACAGCGATACGGTGGTGGTGTTCAGGCGCGACCCGCAGACCGGTTTGCTCGAAGCGAACCCGAAGCAGTTCGAGCTGGGTTCGCCGGTGGACTTCAAGCTGGTGTCGCCGTCGTGAGTGTCGGTCGGGCGCGCGGCATGAACGGGTGTCGGCATTCGTGCGCTGCATGACCTGAACATGCTGGCCGTATAAGACAACGGGCCGCTCAGTGAACTGAGCGGCCCGTTTTTTCAGCTGGTTCGGATTGGCACTTGCCGGTTTTACATACGCATTTGCGTGTTATTCCGCCGGTCCCGGCGCGAGCACTTCGCGGCTGCCGTTGATGCCCATGGCCGACACCAGACCCGCGGTCTCCATCTGTTCGACCAGACGCGCCGCGCGGTTATAGCCGATGCGCAACTGCCGCTGCACCGACGAGATCGACGCGCGCCGCGTACGCACCACGAAGGCGACGGCTTCGTCGTACAGCGGATCGGCTTCGGCCTCCGGCGCATCGCCGAACAGGTCCTGCGACGCGCCTTCGGTCGCCGGGCCGTCGAGAATGCCTTCTTCGTATTGCGGCTCGCCGAACTGTTTCAGATACTCGACGATCCGATGCACTTCCTCGTCGGCGACGAATGCGCCGTGCACACGCTGCGGGTAACCCGTGCCCGGCGGCAGGAACAGCATATCGCCCTGGCCGAGCAGCGATTCGGCGCCCATCTGATCGAGGATCGTGCGGGAGTCGATTTTCGACGACACCTGGAACGCCACGCGCGTCGGAATGTTCGCCTTGATGAGGCCGGTGATTACGTCTACTGACGGACGCTGCGTCGCCAGAATCAGGTGGATGCCGGCGGCGCGCGCTTTCTGCGCGAGACGCGCGATCAGCTCTTCGATCTTCTTGCCCGCCACCATCATCAGGTCGGCCAGCTCGTCGATCACGACGACGATCAGCGGCAGCGGCGCGAGCGGCTCGGGTGCTTCCGGCGTCAGCGAGAACGGGTTGCCGAGCTTTTTGCCCTTGGCTTCCGTATCGCGGATCTTCTGATTGAAGCCGGCCAGATTGCGCACGCCAACCGCGGACATCAGCCGGTAGCGTTTTTCCATTTCACCGACACACCAGTTCAGTGCGTTGGCCGCCAGCTTCATATCGGTGACGACCGGCGCAAGCAGGTGCGGAATGCCTTCGTACACTGACAGTTCCAGCATCTTCGGGTCGATCATGATGAGCCGCACTTCTTCAGGCGTCGCCTTGTAAAGCAGCGAGCAGATCATGGCGTTGATCGCCACGGACTTGCCCGAGCCCGTCGTACCGGCGACCAGCATGTGCGGCGCTTTCGCCAGATCGGCGACCACCGGATGCCCGGTGATGTCCTTGCCCATCGCCAGCGTCAATTGCGAGTGCGAGTTCTGGTAGACGTTGGCTTCGAGGATTTCGGACAGGCGGATCGTCTGCCGCTTGGCGTTCGGTAACTCAAGACCCATGCAGGTCTTGCCGGGAATCGTCTCGACTACGCGGATCGACGTGAGACCGAGGCCGCGCGACAAGTCCTTCATCAGGCCGACGATCTGACTGCCGCGCACGCCGAGCGCCGGCTCGATCTCGAAGCGCGTAATGACAGGCCCGGCCGAGTGACCGACCACCGTCACCGGCACCTTGAATTCCTGCAGACGCTGCTCGATCAGCAGGCCGGTTTCGATGAGTTTTTCTTCTGAAACAGGCTCGACGTCGGTGTCGGCGCGCGCGAGCAGATCGAGCGTCGGCAACTCGACCATCGACGCCGCCGGCGCACGAAATTCGAAGCCGTTGGCCGGGGTGTGGCCGCGCAGCGGGGTGCGCTGGACTGCGGGATCGGTAGGCTCGGCAAGCTCAGCGGGTTCGGTCGACGGTTCGGTTGCGAAGTGGGGCGCTGAGGGAGCGACAGGAACGGCCGGGGCTGGCGGAGCTGCGGGGATATTCGGTGCGCTCTGTGCGCTTTGTACGCTCTGTGCATAAGCCAGCCCGTTGGCGGCTTCGTCGACGATGGTGGCGGAGCTCGCCGGCGTGGCCTCGCCCGTGAAGCCGGGGAAGCGAACCACGTTTGACGCGTGCGAAGCTATGCCTTGCGGCTGGACGCTCGCCGTGGAGGGCGAAGCGTCTGACGCGTCCGAGGCGTTCGACGAGTTCACATCGTCGGAAAGGTTTGAGCTATCCGGTAGGGCAGGGGTGTCCGTCGTTTCTGCTTCGACCGGTGCGGCCGCTTCGTTCGCGCTTGGGACGTGCCATGGCGGGGTGGCGTGATGCATCGACACGACCTCGGCCGGCGCGACAGCCTCGATCCTGGCCTCCCAAGGCGCCAGCGGTTTATCGATGACGACTTCGGCGATTGGCGCGGGCGGCGCGGCGTGGTCGGGCGTCGGCTCTTCTTCGAGGGGCGGCGGCACGTCCGCTTGCGCGCTGCTTGTGTGCAATTGCGCAGCGAAGGTTTGAAACGGCGTTGCGGTGCTCGCCGGCGCAGCATGTTGCATGGCTGGCGGCGGTGACGCTGTTTGCGCGTTCGCCTGCGTTTGCACCTGCGCCGATGTCGGTGCCGTCGATGCCAACGGCGCCTGAATGATCGGCGGCTCAATCGGCCATTGCACGACGGGCTCGGTGTCGTCCGCGATCGGCGTCTCGGATGCCGCTTCAATCCGTGTCGTTTCGACCGGTGGTTGCATCGGCGGCAGGTTCGGCGCAGCCTCGGCTACCTCCTGCAAAGGTACATCCACGCCCGGTGCCGCGCCCACTTCAGCTTCGCTTGCACGTGGCGAAGCCACGCCAGATTGCACAGCTTCGACCGATGGTTCGGCGCTCAACGGATCCGTTGTGACCAGCGTGTTTTCCCCGCCGCTGCTGCGCGCGAGGCTGACGCCGGCGATGTCAGTCCAGCGCGCGGCGTTTTCCGCGATGCTACGAAGCGTTTCCTGGACGCTGGCAGGCGGCGTGACTTTCTGCGCGGCGGGCATCGGCCGTGTATAGCTGGGCGCTGGCGTACCGAGCGAAGCCGGACGCCGCGTGGGTTGAGCCGGCGTGATGCTGGCGTTCGTGCGCGGAGCGGGTGCGAACGGCGGTGGGGCCGCCGTGGAGCGACTTCCTTGAGATATGTCGGCCGCTCTACCTTGAGTCGCCGACGGCCGACCCGCGCCGGCCGAAGTGCTCGGCGTCGGACCGGATGACAAACCGGACGACGAACTGGCGGCCGAGCCGGTCGCCAGCCGCGCGGCCGCCATGGTATGCAACGCCGAAGCCGCCGAAGCCGCAGCGGGCGCGCGTGGCGTCGTTGCGGACTCACGCAACCATCCGCTCGGCGCGACCGGCTCGGCCGGTGTCCACGCGGCCTTGTCCGCTTTTAACGGGTGCGTCTGTACCGGCGTTTGCGTTTGCATCGGCAAGGGCCGCGGCGTCTGGCGCGGCGGCGTCCCGACGTCCGTCCGTAGCACCGGCTCTGCCTGCGCCGTCTGGCTGCGCGTCTTCATCGCGCCGACGCGCCAGCTTGCCGCCGTGCCGCGCGCCGTTGCGTCTTTAGCCGTTGCCGCCCCCGCAGTGGCACCGCGGCCACCCGCCGGCGGCCGCCAGACTGTCGGACGCGCATAACGTCCGTTGCTTTTAGGCGCCATCGTATTGGTGGCCGGCGAGACGTGCGACGGCAAACCGTCATCGACACTGCGATGGCGGCGCGCTTCCTCGTCGCGTTTGGCGAGGCCGCGTGACAGCCCGAGGCCGAATGCCCCATCGGCCCACACGGCGACATCGCGCCAGCGGAAGTCGATCAGCCAGGGCAAGCTGATCGCGAGCAGGGCGAGTGCCGCGAGCGGCGTGCCGATATGCCCGAGCAGATGTCCGAAGGCCGCCGCCAGCGCGTGGCCGAAACCATTCACGCCGGCCGTGCCGATCAGCGACGCCTCCAGCGTGCAACTCGCCAGCATCACGCAGACGAAGCCGAGCCAGAGGCGGATCGTGCCGGGGCCGCGCAAACCTGCGCCGCCTGGCAGCGCCGACTTCACGAGACGCCACAAAAGAGGAATGAACCAGACGGCTGACCCGCCGAACCAGCCGAAAACTACCGTGTGCATACTAGACATCAGCGAATGACGGACCCGCAAAAACGCAATCCGTCGAGTTTAACTGGCGAAGCCCGATGCTTCGAAGGCAAACGCAAGTATGCTTGCGTCGAATGGGAAGGCAGACCGGTGCGCGGCCTGCCGTCGGTGAAAAACAACGGCCGCTACCGGGCCCGACGCGCGCCATGCGGACAGCATCGGTTGTGACGCCGCATCCGTTGAATCCATTCAGCGGCCCGTGGATGCGTCATTTGGCGCTACTGCTGAACGTGAGCGTGTCGCCGTTATCGAGTATGAGCTGCATCTGCTGCGGCGCGCGCATCTGTACGCCGGTGCGCTCGATGTGCTGCAGCGCATTGAGATACGGGCCTTCGATCTGTCCGCCCGGCGTCGCGCACGCCATGCGCGTGCCGCCCAGCGTGCCGAAGCTCAGCTTGCCGTCTTTCAGCGCATACGAGCCCATGTAGCGGTTGCAGCCGGAAAAGCCGCTGGCGTGGCGCAGGCCTTTGGCGGTTGAGAGCACGAGCGTGATCGGTGCGCCCTGATCGGCGGACGGAATCTCACGTGCCGTGCCGTCAGCCTGTTTCCAGCCGGTGAGTACCCAACTGGTGTCGTCCAGCAACTGGGTGGCGGCCGGGTTGAACGGATCGGGCGGTGCCGCTTCCGAATCGGGATGCTTCGGCATGGCGCACGCGCTGCATAGCGCGGCGACGCTCAACGCGGCGATGACCGAGCGCGCGTACGGGATGAAGCGCGCAACACGTCGCGGGGAGGCGCTTTGGGGCATGGCGTCGTTCCTCTTCAAACTGGCGAAGGCGTAAGGGTAACGCACTAAGCTCGCCGCACGCGAGCGCAACGGCGTGAGCGGGCTTAAACACGTGCGCAGCAGCCTTTCTGCGCGCCCTGCGCACAAATGGCCACGCGGACCCGGCGAGCAAGGCGCGGCGCGGGGTGCGCA
Source organism: Paraburkholderia agricolaris (assembly GCF_009455635.1). NCBI lineage: Bacteria > Pseudomonadati > Pseudomonadota > Betaproteobacteria > Burkholderiales > Burkholderiaceae > Paraburkholderia > Paraburkholderia agricolaris. Next base: position 3,536,061 of record NZ_QPER01000001.1, on the reverse strand, counting down.
TGTTAACATCGTGTTCTACCTATTCCCACCCTCATCCGACTTTTATCTGGAGACCTCATGCAGATCGGCCAACGGATCGGCACACCTCTTTCTGAATCCGCCACGCGCGTCATGCTGCTCGGCGCCGGCGAACTCGGCAAGGAAGTGATCATCGCGCTGCAACGGCTGGGCGTCGAAGTGATCGCCGTCGACCGTTATCCGAATGCGCCGGGTCATCAGGTCGCGCATCGCTCGCACATGATCGACATGACCGACCGCGCCGCGTTGCGCGCGCTGGTGGAGCAGGAGCGCCCGCACCTGATCGTCCCCGAGATCGAGGCGATCGCAACGGACGCACTCGCCGCCATCGAAACCGACGGCCTCGCCGAAGTGATTCCGACCGCGCGCGCCACGCAACTCACCATGAACCGTGAAGGCATCCGCCGTCTGGCTGCTGAGGAACTCGGCCTGCCGACCTCGCCGTACGCGTTCGCCGATTCGCTTGAGGAACTGCGCGCGGGCATTGCCAAGGTCGGCTATCCGTGCGTCGTGAAGCCGGTGATGTCGTCGTCCGGCAAGGGCCAGTCGGTGCTGAAGAGCGACGCGGATGTCGAACCCGCCTGGCAATATGCGATGGCGGGTGGCCGCGTGAATCACGGCCGGGTGATCGTCGAGGGCTTTATCGACTTCGAATACGAAATCACGCAACTGACCGTGCGCGCGATCGATCCGGCGAGCGGCGCAGTCAGCACGTATTTCTGCGATCCGATCGGTCACGTGCAGGTGGCGGGCGACTACGTCGAATCGTGGCAGCCCCAGTCGATGAGCCCGCTTGCGCTGGAACGTTCGCGCGAAGTGGCGCACAAGGTGACTGCGGCATTGGGCGGCAGGGGCCTGTTCGGCGTGGAACTTTTCGTGCGCGGCGATGACGTATGGTTTTCGGAAGTCAGTCCGCGTCCGCACGATACCGGTCTGGTCACGCTGTGCTCGCAACGCTTCTCGGAGTTCGAACTGCATGCGCGCGCGATTCTCGGCTTGCCGGTGGATACGTCGCTGCGGGCACCGGGCGCGTCGGCGGTGATTTACGGCGGTCTGGACGAAACGGCGATCGCTTTCGAAGGTGTTGCCGCGGCATTGGCTGTACCGAATGCGGATCTGCGTCTGTTCGGCAAACCGGAGAGTTTCGTCAAGCGCCGGATGGGTGTGGCGCTCGCCACTGGCGAAACGGTCGACGAAGCCCGCGCGCGGGCGAAACAGGCTGCGGCGGCGGTGCGGCCCGTTTCCACGAAGTAAGGGGCGTCGAAGCGCGTTGCGGGTCTGAGTTGCAACGTATCGAGGTGCCGTGCAAATGAAGTGAAGTACCGTGAAGTGCTGTGAAGTACTGCGCGCGCCGGACAAGACTTGCCGCGCGCGCAGCCTGATTCATCGAAGTTCGTTGAAGTAGAGGTACGTATGGCCCTGGAGTCCCGCAAGAACATGCGGTCTGGAGCGCTCGGCCGTCTCGGCGCACTGGGTGTGATACTCGCGCTCTGTGCCGGCGTGACGGGGTGCGGCCTTGCCGCTGCGCCGTGCCGGGTGGCGTCGGCTGGGTTGAAGATCGTGCCGCTGGTTGGACACGTCGCCGCCGCGCCGACCGATGCCTGCGCCGGTGTGATCGATCCCTAAGCGGTTCGCAGCGGTTTCACGATAGCTTCGCGAGCGATCATCCGGTGGCGCAGCCCAACTGCAACAGCGGATGCAAACCAGGGCACGCCGCTCGTGCTCGATGTGCAACAACGATCGAGGCATCTCATGAAGAAATGGCTTGTTGCAGTTGCTACGGCAGCGGGTCTTGCGGCGTTGTACGGTAATGCATGGGCCGTGCCATTGCATCTCTCCGAGATTCAGGCCAAGAGCCGCCAGACGCACAAATACACCTGCGCGACCGGCAAGATTCTGCAGGTGACCTACTGGAACACGGCGAACGGCCAGAGCTTCGCGCTCGTGCCTGTGAAAGGTCAGCAGCTGCTGTTCGTCAATACAATCTCGGCCTCCGGCGCGAAGTACCAGGCCGGCAGCTACACCTGGTGGACCAAGGGCCCGCGCGCCGACCTGTACGACGCGACGGACGGCGAAAACGCTCCGCCGATGCTGTCCGACTGCATCACCACCAATCTCAATCGCTGAGCATGATGCGGCGGCTCTCTTCAACCACGCCGCCTGCCTTGCCTGACGTTTGTCTCCGCCTTGCGGCGCTGCCCGCCTGCGCGCATCCTTTCCGTTCGAGTAGTAAGCTGTCCGGCGTGGCATCCGCTGTGCCGGCCTGCCATGCCGCGTGCCGCTCGCGTCGCGCCGGCTGTCGTCGTCTTCGATCGTCCGATACCGGACCCCAACGGGCGGGCTCAGAGCCCGCGTCCGTTTCATCAAGCGAGACCCTCCATGAAAGCATCGGACCTGTTCGTCAAATCGCTGGAAGCCGAAGGTGTCGAGTACGTGTTCGGCATTCCCGGTGAAGAAAATCTCGATCTGCTCGAATCGCTGCGCCGCTCGAAAATTCGTCTGATTCTTACGCGTCACGAACAGGCGGCCGGTTTCATGGCCGCCACGTATGGACGCCTCACCGGACGCACCGGCGTGTGTCTGGCCACCCTGGGGCCGGGCGCGACCAACTTCGTGACCGCCGCCGCGTACGCGCAGTTAGGCGGTATGCCGATGCTGATGGTGACCGGGCAAAAGCCAATCAAGTCGAGCAAGCAGGGGCATTTTCAGATCGTCGACGTGGTGCGGATGATGGAGCCGCTCACCAAGTACACGCGGCAGATCGTATCGATCGGCAACATTCCGGCCGCGGTGCGCGAGGCGGTTCGTCAGGCAGAAGAAGAACGGCCCGGCGCCACGCACCTCGAATTGCCGGAAGACGTCGCGCACGAAGAGGGCGACGGCCATCCGATTCCGAAGAGCTTCAGCCGCCGTCCCGTCGCCGAAGAAAAGGCCGTGGCGCGCGCGGTGGAGGCGATCACGAAGGCGAAGCATCCCTTGCTGATGATCGGCGCGGGTGGCAACCGCAAGACCACCACCAAGATGTTGCGGGAATTCGTCGACCAGATCGGCATTCCGTTCTTTACGACGCAGATGGGCAAGGGCGTGATCGACGAATCACATCCGATGTGGCTCGGCAACGCGACCTTGTCCGACGGCGACTTCGTACACCGCGCGATCGACCACGCGGATTGCATCATCAATGTCGGTCACGATGTGATCGAAAAGCCGCCATTCTTCATGCGCAGCGGCGAAGCGGGCGAGAAGACGGTGATTCACGTCAACTTTCTCGGCGCGGAAGTCGATACGGTGTATTTTCCGCAGATCGAAGTGGTGGGCGACATCGCCAACGCCGTGTGGCAACTCAAGGAAAGTCTCAAGGAGCGGCAGGAGCATTGGGACTTCACGCGCTTCAAGGAGATCAAGCAGCATTTCGAAGCGCATCTGGTCAAAGGCCAGCTCGACGACCGGTTCCCGATGTACCCGGTGCGAATCGTCAACGACGTCTACGAAACCACGCCGGTAGACGGCATCGTGTGTCTGGACAACGGGATGTACAAGATCTGGTTCGCGCGCTACTACCGTGCGCACGAACCGAATTCGCTGCTGCTCGATAACGCGCTGGCGTCGATGGGCGCCGGCTTGCCCTCGGCGATCGCAACCAAGATCGTGCACCCGGACCGCAAGGTCATGGCGGTGTGTGGCGATGGCGGTTTCATGATGAATTCGCAGGAACTGGAAACGGCCGTGCGTCTGCGGCTCGATCTGGTGATCCTGATTTTGCGCGACGACGCGTTCGGCATGATCCGCTGGAAGCAGGAAAACATGAACTTCCCGGACTACGGCATGACGCTGAGCAACCCCGATTTCGTTGCGTATGCGGAGAGTTACGGCGCGAAGGGGCATCGCATTGAGTCGGCTGCGGAATTCGCGCCGCTGCTGCGCGAGTGTTTCGCGACCCCGGGTGTGCATGTGATCGATCTGCCGATTGACTACTCGGACAACGAGCGTGTGCTGAATCGCGAGATCAAGCGGCTTTCCGCGCAACTGTGAGCGGAACAGCGATGGGCGGAGCGGCCATGGGCGGCAACGGGGCATAGCCCTTGCTGGCTGCATGGCTGATGTCAGGCATCGAATCAAGGAGAGCGCGTCATGTTGAACAAGACTTACCCGTACTACCTCGCTAACGTTGCGGTGGCCGCCAACACCGATCTCGAAGTCACGGATAAATTCAGCGGCGAAGTGGCGACCCGTGTGGCGATGGCGGACGCGGCGGCGATCGACAAAGCAATCGGCTATGCCGTCGACGCGATGCCGGCGCTGCGTGCGTTTCCGCCGTTCAAGCGCCAGGCCGTGCTCGAACATTGTGTGAAGCGGTTCCGCGAGCGTTACGACGAATTGGCGCTCGCGCTGTGTATCGAAGCGGGCAAGCCGATCAACGACTCGAAAGGCGAGGTCACGCGTCTGATCGATACGTTCAAGGTGGCGGCTGAAGAATCGGTGCGCATTGATGGCGAGATCATCAATCTGGAGATTTCGCCGCGCGCGAAGGGGTATCACGGCTATGTGAAGCGGGTGCCGATCGGTCCGTGCTCGTTTATCTCGCCGTTCAATTTTCCGCTGAACTTGACCGCGCACAAGGTCGCGCCGGCGATCGCGGCGGGCGTGCCGTTCGTGTTGAAGCCGGCGAGCCGCACGCCGGTCGGTGCGCTCATCATGGGCGAGATTCTGGCCGAGACAGACCTGCCGAAAGGCGCGTTCTCGATTCTTCCGGCGCATCGCGACGGTGCAGATCTGTTCACCACCGACGAGCGTTTCAAGCTGCTGTCCTTCACCGGCTCGCCCGCGGTGGGTTGGGAGCTGAAGAAAAAGGCTGGCAAGAAAAAGGTGATTCTGGAACTGGGCGGCAACGCGGCGGCGATCGTCGACGGCGATCAGGGCGGCAAGCTCGACTACGTGGTCGACCGGCTGGCGTTCGGCGCGTTCTATCAGTCGGGGCAGAGTTGTATCGGCGTGCAGCGGATTCTGGTGCACGCGAAGATTTACGACGCGCTGCGCGAGAAACTGATCGCGAAGACCAAATCGCTTGTCATGGGCGATCCGAAGGACGAAAAGACCTTTGTCGGGCCGATGATCTCCGAATCGGAGTCCAACCGGCTTGCCGGCTGGATGGAAAGCGCGGTGCAGGCGGGCGCGAAGATTGTCGCCGGCGGCAAGGTGGACGGTGCGATGTTCGAGGCCACGCTGCTCGAAGACGTGAAGCGCGATAGCGATCTTTATCGCAAGGAAGCCTTCGGCCCGGTGGCGATTCTGGAGCGTTTCGACGATTTCGATGCCGCGCTGGCCACCGTCAACGACAGCGACTTCGGTCTGCAGGCGGGCGTGTTCACCGATTCGCTCGCCCACGCGCATCGCGCGTGGGATCTGCTCGACGTGGGCGGCGTGGTGATCAACGACGTGCCGTCGTTCCGGGTCGACAACATGCCGTATGGCGGCGTCAAAGACTCCGGACTCGGGCGCGAGGGGGTGCGCTACGCGATCGAGGACATGACCGAGATGCGCCTGATGGTAATGCGCGAGACGTGGTAATGGGGTGCGTTCGCTGTCACGCAACTGTCGCGTAGGCGAACTACGCTGCCAGCGAGGCGCGCGGGCGCGCCGAGATGTCAGGTGCGTTTCAGGACGTGACGCTGCCGCCCGCGCCGGACCGCAGTCGGCCGGCTTTCGCCGCCGTAAGCAGAAAGCCGGCAGATGCGCCATGAGTGTTTTTGCTGAAGTGCTACAATACCGGCCTTTCCGGCGGGTGTTTCCGCCGGCCGGAGCCGGCCGCATTTTTCCCGTAACACCGACGGGTCCCGTGCGGAACGCCGTGGCTCCGCCTTCATCCTGATGCCCTCTGCGGTTCCGGCCGCTGCCGCGCGCACCGCGCCAAGCGCATTTTTAGCGAAAGCCACCATGTCCGACACAGCCGTCACGCCCAGCACTGCGACTTTTGATCAATTCGGTCTCGCGCCCGACATTCTGAAAGCCGTCAAGGAATCGGGCTACACCATTCCTACGCCGATCCAGGCGCAGGCGATTCCTGTCGTGCTGGCCGGCCGTGACGTCATGGGCGCCGCCCAAACCGGCACGGGCAAAACGGCCAGCTTCTCGCTGCCGATCATCCAGCGCTTGCTGCCGCAGGCCAGCACGAGCGCATCGCCCGCCCGCCATCCGGTGCGCGCGCTGATCCTTACGCCGACTCGCGAACTGGCCGACCAGGTGGCGGCGAACGTGCAGTCGTACGCGAAGCACACGGCGCTGCGCAGCGCCGTGGTGTTCGGCGGGGTCGACATGAATCCTCAATCCGAGCAGTTGCGCCGTGGTGTCGAAATTCTGATCGCCACGCCGGGCCGTCTGCTCGACCACGTGCAACAGAAAACCGCCAATCTCGGCCAGGTGCAGATCCTCGTGCTCGACGAAGCCGACCGGATGCTCGATATGGGCTTCCTGCCGGATTTGCAGCGCATCCTGAACCTGCTGCCGAAGGAACGTCAGACGCTGCTGTTTTCGGCCACGTTCTCGGGCGAAATCAAGAAGCTTGCCGCTACCTATCTGCGCGACCCGCAAACGATCGAAGTCGCGCGTAGCAATTCGACCGCGACCAATGTGACGCAGATCGTTTATGAGGTTGCCGAAGGCGACAAGACTGCTGCTGTCGTTAAGCTGATTCGCGACCGCGGCCTCAAGCAGGTGATCGTGTTCTGTAACAGCAAGATCGGCGCGAGCCGCCTCGCGCGGAGTCTGGAGCGCGACGGTGTGGTTGCCACGGCGATTCACGGTGACCGTTCGCAGAATGAGCGGATGCAGGCCCTGGATGCGTTCAAGCGTGGCGAGATCGAGGCTTTGGTGGCGACGGATGTTGCTGCGCGTGGGTTGGATATTGCCGAACTGCCTGCTGTTATTAATTTCGATCTGCCGTTTAATGCGGAAGATTATGTGCACCGGATTGGGCGCACGGGGCGTGCTGGGGCTTCGGGTGATGCTTTGTCGTTGTGTAGCCCGAATGAGCGCAAGCAGCTTGCCGATATCGAGAAGCTGATCAAGCGGCCTTTGGATGTGCAACGTTTGGTCGTGGATGCGCCGGTGCGGCATCACCATGAAGAGCGTGCGCCGCGGCGTGAACGCGTCGATGGCCGTGCAGAGGGCCGCGAGGAGCGGGGTGGTCGCCGACGTCCGGGCGCTTCGTCTTCGGGTTCGTTCGACCGGCCGCATCATCATCGGGCGCAGCCTGTGGATGATTTTTTCCTCAAGCCTTATGAGCCTTCGGCGGCTTCTGTGAGGAAGGGGGAGGAGGCTGCGGCTTCTGCATCTGCTGCTGCTCCGCAGAAGTCTTCTTCTAAACAGCCGTTGGCTGCGTTGCTGGGTGGGTTTGGGATGCCGAGGAAGAGCACGTCTTCGTCGTAAATCGCTATGCTGTACAGGATCCGTCGTCAAGAATGTGCCTTGTTTTTGATGTTGTGGCCTACGGACGAAAGGCTCGTAAGAGCCTTTCGTGCCTATGAGTTCTTTCGCGTAGGCCGGAATGCCAGGACATTAAAAGCGATGCAGGCTACCAATGCGAAAGAGCCTAACCAATACATGCCGGATAAGGGGGTGCCTGGCACGAAAGATAGCAGTGCGATGGCCAGCGTGATGCCGCCACCCGCCTTGAGCGCCATGACCCGACGTGTGTCTATTGGTTTATCAACTGGGCGGAAGCCCCAAAGCCTCGATCCGCTGCCATTCGCATCGAACCATTGATTGGATGCCGGTCGCCGAAGGGCGATCACCGCGCCGAAACGGAGAAACGCGGTAAGCGTAATGAGCGCTGCCGGAAGTGGCCCTGCCGCCTTTAGCCATTCGAGATTCACCTTTGTCCAGACAAGAGTGGTCGCAGCTATAAGAATAAGTAGATCACGTGCCCAACGTCGCCCCGAATGACAAAAATAGACGGCGAGTAGATTTGCAATCACGCTAACGCATATCGCGGTGTAGCCAATTATCGTAGTTTTAGGGTCGAGCAGTTTCAGCCACTCCACGTATGTTTCGCACAGGAACGCGAGTGAAAAGCTGACGAGCGCCGCTTTTATCGAGATTGGTGTTTTCACAAACGGCACACTAGAACTTTGTGTTTTCACAATAGTCCATCCAGCTGGTCCAGTCACTCACCTGTTGCATGTCTCCAAGATATTTGCAGTAGTTCTTTTTATATTCTGCTTCGTTTACCGGGGTGAGGCTTCCGGGTACTGGAGATCCGTACGGGCTAACCCCGGCGCCTCCTACGACCTGTTTGTTGCTCATGCATATAAAGAGTCCTTTGTTGATGATTACTTCATCGTACGTTGCCAGGCGGTACCCAGTCCCATCAATGAAAGTGGACCAATAGAGGGACGAACTCGCTGTTGAAACGGGAGGGGCCAGGTTCAGCGGGACGATACGCATCCAGGTAGTGAGCGATTTGACGTACGGCGTGAAGATCGCTTGCAAGTCAGCGGAAAGTACCAGTGCCGATAGGCCGATGGCCGCTGCAGGGCCGATCTCCGTGAGTACTAGTACATTCAAAGCTACCGTTGTTGAGGCGCTGACCAACGTTAGCACGTCACCTACTTGAACTTTCTTGTTGGGATCCTTCCAGTCCATCGTGATCTTTACAAGTGCTGACGTTGCAACAAGGAGATTTGTCTCTATCCGGATCGGTTGCAATATTTTTGTGACGTTTGATACGGCCACAATTAATGTCGAGCCATTTAATATTAATGACAGCGAGTCCGACGGGGTTTGCAGCGCTGAGAGTATGGCTTGATATGTGCTCATCACATTCGAACCATTTTCAACTATCTGGACCACTATTTCTGTATTCGCCATTTTTACTCTACCCTCGATGCGTTGTCCCACGGCACGATAATATTCACGACGTCACTGACGGAAGGGGAAGTTCTTGGGTCATTTCGGATCAGATACCGATAATAGGGTTGGGTGTTGGTATTGCGGGGTTTATAGGCGGGTTGTGCGATGAACGAATTGTTTTCGGTTAGAGTGACCGGTAAAACGTCCACTATCTGGCTGAAGGCGCGGTCTGTCGCTATCTGGACGCTTGCAGAGATGTCGCTTTTCCGGTCATCGAGATTGATGATTCGCACCCAGAAAACCCAAGCGCCGTCCTCGCGCTTAAGTGCGGTCGCACCATTTGTGAGTCGATAGCCGTGGAGTTGGGTGAGTGTTGCGGGAGGTGTCACGGGCGCAGCCTGGGTGAAGGTCGCGGCCCCGATGCCGGTAACAAATATGGAAAATGCACCGCTGCGCAGGAAAGCACGTCGATTGGTCATAGTTTGTGAAGGATGCCTAATCAGTGTGTTGGCGATATTGTTGTCGCAACACCGAGCGTAGGGCGACGGGAAAGGACCTCGAAATCAGAGAGCTCTGAAAATTGCGTGGGCGATAGTCGCCATCAACGCGTAGGCAGACCGCTCGCGCATGCGATATGTCACCCGCGCTTGAAGCGAGTGCCTCGACTGCCCGCGATTGCATTGCGGGCATGATTGCGTGTAGCGCTGGGGCTGCCTCCGGCGCCAACGTGACAGGTCGGCTCGCAGTTGGGGACGGGCTGAGCGCTTTGCGATGTTCATCACATGTCTTTGCGACTCATGCGGTGCGCCCATGCTGCCGTTGCAGCAGCATGGAAATTCTCCAGCGAAGAGGGCTCCGCGCAGTCCAATTCCAGGCCTAGGTGTTTTGCTGCGGCAATCAGCGTGTCGAGCGGCCTCTCATTCCCCAGCGCGGTTGCGCCGTTCTGCTTGCTGAGCTTTTCGCCCTGATCGTTCGTGACCACAGGGACGTGCAAATACGATGGCGTCGGTACGCCAAGGCAGTGCTGCAGGTAAATCTGGCGGGCCGTTGAGTCCATCAGGTCCGCGCCTCGCACGATGTGCGTCATACCCGCGTCCGTATCGTCGACCACCACCGCCAGTTGGTACGCCCACTGGTCGTCGGCGCGCTTCAGGACGAAATCGCCGACCTCGGTAGCCAGATTCTGTGTCTGCTTGCCCTGCCAGCGATCTTCGAATGTAATCACCGCCGCGTCGCCGTCAGGTACGCGCAGGCGCCATGCGCGTGCCGGTTTGCCGTGCAGGCCGCTGCGGCAGGTGCCGGGGTAGGCGAGCGTGGTGTTGCGCGCGTGCGCATGCAGCAGCGAATCCGCGATTTCTTTGCGCGTACAGCCGCAGGGATAGACGAGGCCGGCAGCCTGCAATTGCTCGAGCGCCTCCTGATAGCGCGCAATACGATGGCTTTGCCAGACAGGCGGCTCGTCGGCGCGCATGCCGAAACGTTCGAGGGTCGACAGAATGTCCTCGGCCGCGCCTGGGACAGTGCGAGGTCCGTCAATGTCTTCGATCCGCACAAGCCACGCACCGCCATGCGCGCGCGCGTCCAGCCAGCTTGCAAGCGCGCTCACCAGGGAGCCGAAGTGCAGAGGTCCGGTAGGCGACGGCGCGAAGCGTCCACGATAGGTCATGGGTTGGATGGGCCTCGCCGCGATCGCGCGAAGGCGCTCGCGCTTATCACGCGACGCGTGCCGCCTTGCTGTCCGGATGGCATTCCGGACATGTCTTGCCTGCCACGTACATTGGCGATTTTTGCGCTTCGGGCGTTACCACCGCGCGGCAGCCGAAGCATTGCGCGGTCGCGGTCGGCTCCAGTTGCGGATTGAGCGCGGTGCGGTAGTCGAAAACAAAGCAGTCGCCGTGATAGTGCGCGCCGCCGACTTCCTCGAAATACTTCAGGATGCCGCCTTCGAGTTGGTACACGTTCTCGATGCCGACTTCCTTCATGTGGATCGCAGCCTTCTCACAGCGAATCCCGCCCGTGCAGAACGACACCACCGTCTTGCCTTCCAGATCGGCGCGGTTTTGCTCGATCACTTCCGGAAATTCGCTGAATTTCGTAATGCGGTAGTCGAGCGCGTCGTCAAAGGTGCCGACGTCCACTTCGAATGCGTTGCGTGTGTCGAGCATGACGACGGGGCGGCCCTCGTCGTCATGGCCACGGTCGAGCCAGCTTTTCAGCGTGGGCGCGTCGACGAACGGCGCGCGGCCCAGTTCCGGCCGGATTGCCGGCTTTTTCATCGTGATGATTTCGCGCTTGAGCTTGACCAGCATGCGGGTGAACGGCTGCTTGTCAGACAGGCTTTCCTTGAACTGCAGATTGACGAACTTGCCTCCGAATAGCGCGTCGTGACGGATGTAGTCGATGAACGCGTCTGTGGCTTCGCGAGTGCCGGCGACGAACAGGTTGATGCCTTCCGGCGCCAGCAGCACGGTGCCGCGCAAGCCGAGCGTATTGCAGCGCTCGGTGACGTGCGGGCGCCATGCGGCGGTGTCTTCGATAGTCGCGAAATGATACGCGGCGAGATTGACGATACTCATGTTTGTCCAGCGGTAAGAAGTGCCCGGCGGCGCGGAAAATGGGGCGCATTGGGATGCCCGCATTCAGCCTCCCTGTGGCGGGCCACGTCGAATAGGCGAAACCCGTATTATCCCTCAAGCTGGCTATTCGTCCGACTCGGCCGAATGGCCAGCCCGTTGCGGCAGCGCAAACCGCTCGCAAACTTGTGCGGCGCTTACCCCATGCCCGCACAACGCCGGTGTACGGCATGCTCGCGTTTCTGTCCTAAGCCGAACGGCTAACGCGTGGTTTTGGCCTGAAAACTCCCGAAGTGTGGAGTTACAATGTCGCCCATGTCAGATCCCCGCTTCGTTCATCTCCGCGTCCACTCCGAATTCTCGATTGCCGACGGCATCGTGCGTCTTGACGACATCGTCAAGGCTGCCGCCAAAGACGGTCAGGGTGCGCTCGCCCTTACCGACCTCGGCAACGCGTTCGGCCTCGTCCGTTTTTACAAGGAAGCCCGTGGCAAAGGGGTCAAACCCATTGCCGGCTGCGACGTCTGGATCACCAATCCGGACGACCGCGACAAGCCTTCGCGTTTGCTGCTGCTGGTCAAGAATCGGCGCGGCTATCTGAATCTGTGCGAACTGCTCAGCAAGGCATCGCTCACCAACCAGTATCGCGGCCGTGCGGAAGTCGAGGCCGGCTGGCTCGAATCCGGTCTGGGTGAAGGTCTGCTGGCGCTGTCGGGTGCTCAACAGGGCGACATTGGCCTCGCGCTCGCGGCCGGCAACGAAGAAGCGGCCAAACGCAACGCGTTGCATTGGGCGAAGGTGTTTCCGGGCGGCTTCTATATCGAACTGCAGCGGTGTGGTCAGCCCGGCGGCGAGCAATACGTGCAGCAGGCGGTGGCGCTCGCGGCGTCGCTGAAATTGCCGGTGGTGGCCACCCACCCCATGCAGTTCATGACGCCGGACGATTTCACCGCGCACGAAGCGCGCGTGTGTATTTCCGAAGGCGACATTCTGGCGAATCCGCGCCGCTCGAAGCGCTTTACGTCCGAACAGTATTTCCATACGCAGGAAGAGATGGCGAAGCTGTTCGCGGATATTCCGTCGGCGCTCGCCAATAGTGTGGAAATCGCCAAGCGCTGCAACCTGACGCTCGAACTCGGCAAGCCGAAGCTGCCGCTCTTCCCGACGCCCGACGGCATGTCGCTTGACGACTACCTCGTGCAGTTGTCAAAAGAGGGCCTCGAAAAGCGTCTCGAACAGTTGTACCCGGATACGGCCGAGCGCGAAGCGCAGCGCGAAACGTATTACCAGCGCCTCGAATTCGAGTGCGGCACGATCATCAAGATGGGTTTTCCGGGCTACTTCCTGATCGTTGCGGACTTTATCAACTGGGCCAAGAACAACGGCGTGCCGGTCGGACCGGGCCGGGGTTCGGGCGCAGGTTCGCTGGTTGCGTACGCGCTCGGCGTGACCGACCTCGATCCGCTGCGCTACAACCTGCTGTTCGAACGTTTCCTGAATCCGGAACGGGTTTCGATGCCCGACTTCGACATCGACTTCTGTCAGCACGGCCGCGACCGTGTGATTCAGTACGTGAAAGACAAATACGGCGCGGACGCCGTATCGCAGATCGCCACTTTCGGCACGATGGCGGCGAAGGCCGCGGTGCGGGATATCGGCCGCGTGCTCGATCTCGGTTATATGTTCACGGACGGCATCGCCAAGCTGATTCCGTTCAAGCCGGGCAAACACGTCACCATCGCGGATGCGATGAAGGAAGAGCCGCTGCTGCAGGAGCGCTTCGACAACGAAGACGAAGTGCATCAGTTGCTCGAACTCGCGCAGCGCGTGGAAGGCCTTACGCGTAACGTCGGTATGCACGCCGGCGGCGTGCTGATTGCGCCCGGCAAGCTGACCGATTTCTGTCCGCTCTATACGCAGGGCGACGAAAGCGGCGTCGTGAGCCAGTACGACAAGGACGACGTCGAAGCCGTCGGCCTCGTGAAGTTCGATTTTTTGGGCCTCACCACGCTGACCATTCTCGATTGGGCCGAGCGCTATATCCGCCGTCTCGATCCTTCGAAGAAAGACTGGTCGCTCGCGCAGGTGCCGCTCGACGACGCGGCGTCGTTCTCGATCCTGAAGAAAGCGAACACGGTCGCTGTGTTCCAGCTGGAAAGCCGCGGCATGCAGGGCATGCTGAAAGACGCGCAACCTGACCGCTTCGAGGACATCATCGCGCTGGTCGCGTTGTACCGTCCGGGCCCGATGGACCTGATCCCGAGCTTCTGTGCGCGTAAGCACGGCCGCGAAGTGGTGGAGTATCCGGATCCGCGCGTCGAATCTGTTCTGAAAGAGACCTACGGCATCATGGTCTACCAGGAGCAGGTGATGCAGATGGCGCAGATCATCGGCGGTTACTCGCTCGGCGGCGCCGACTTGCTGCGCCGCGCGATGGGTAAGAAGAAGGCCGAGGAAATGGCCGAGCATCGCGAACTGTTCCGCCAGGGCGCCGCGAAGAACGGCTTGGCCGGCGAGAAAGCCGACGAAATCTTCGACTTGATGGAGAAGTTCGCGGGCTACGGCTTCAACAAGTCGCACGCGGCGGCGTATGCGCTGCTGGCGTACTACACGGCCTGGCTGAAGGCGCACCATCCGGCCGAATTCATGGCGGCGAATATGTCGCTCGCCATGGACGACACGGACAAGGTCAAAATCCTGTTCGAAGATTGCCTAACGAACAAGATGGCTGTGCTGCCGCCGGACGTCAACCTGTCGGCGTATCGTTTCGAGCCGGTCGCGGAAGCGGACGGCAAGCGCTCGAAAACGATCCGCTACGGTCTCGGCGCGATCAAGGGCAGCGGCCAGAACGCGATCGAGGAAATCCTGCGCGCACGCGAAGAAGGTCCGTTTATCGACATCTTCGACTTCTGCAACCGGGTCGACCGCCGGATCGTCAATCGCCGGACGGTAGAAGCCTTGATCCGCGCCGGTGCGTTCGACACGCTGCACGCCAACCGTGCGCAGCTGATCGCGTCGGTCTCGCTGGCCATGGAGGCGGCCGAACAGGCAAGCGCCAACGCCATGCAGGCGGGCCTGTTCGACATGGGCGATGCGCCGTCGCAAGGGCATGAACTGATCGACGAGCCGGAATGGCCGGAAAAGAAGAAGCTGCAGGAAGAGAAGGCCGCGCTCGGCTTCTACCTGTCGGGCCACCTGTTCGATGCGTACAAGGACGAAGTGCGCCGTTTCGTGCGTCAGAAGATCGGCGAACTGAAGGAAGGGCGCGACAAGCTGGTTGCCGGTGTGATTGCGTCGCTGCGCACGCAAATGACCCAGCGCGGCAAGATGTTGATCGCGTTGCTCGACGACGGCACGGGCCAATGCGAAGTGACCGTCTTCAATGAGACTTTCGAGGCGAACAAGCCGTTCTTCAAGGAAGACGAGCTGCTGGTGGTGCAAGGCTCGGCGCGTAACGACGCGTTCACGGGCGGCATCCGCTTCACGGTCGATACGGTGATGGACCTCGGCCGCGCCCGTTGCCGTTATGCGGAAGCCGTGAAGGTGCAGATGAACGGCAATGCAGACGCGTCGGCATTACGGCGCGTGCTCGAAGCGCATAGCGCGGGTAAGGACGAGCCGCAAGCTGCGCCGGCACCGGCGGCCTCATCGCGTGGCGGCAACGGTGGCGGAGGCGGTGGCGGGCGCAACGGCGGAGGCTATGGCGGCGGTGGCCAACGCCAGGCCGTGCAGATCCCGAATGGGCTTGCGGTGCAAGTGGTTTATCGCAGCGAGAATGCGCAAGGTGAAATGCGTCTGGGCGACGCATGGCGCGTGAAACCAACCGACGAACTGCTCGCGGCCTTGCGTGGCGAGTTTGCAGGCAGCTCGATCGAGATTGTTTATTGATGGCGGCGGGTCTGCCCACTAGCGCTGCGTCTTTTCCCCGAGCCGCGCCAGTTTCAGAAACCGGTAGTACACCGTTTCCGCATTGAATACCGCGATCATGAAACCCGCGCGGCCGTCGAGAAATCCACGCCGCAGCAGATAGGTCCGCACGAAGGCCCAGGCGCCGCGCCTGAGCGCCTTGCCGAAACTGCCGCGCTTGCCTGCTGCATGACGTTGCTGCGCACCTGCTGTCGAATACGCGTCGAGCTTGCGCAACACGCCTTCGAAGTCCTCGTAGGAGTAGTGCATCAGTTTGCCGGTCAGGCGCTGCGAGGGCGTGTCGAATACCAGGCGCTCATGCACAAGGTCGTCTGAGAAACGCGCGGCGCCACGTTTGAACAGGCGCGGAATCCAGTCTGGATACCAGCCGCTGTGGTGAATCCAGTGGCCGCAGAAGCTCGACAACCTGTCCACCGCGTAGACGTCGGCGGTAGGGGCGGCCAGCGCCGCGCGAATCGCCGCCGCCAGTTCCGGCGAGACGATCTCGTCGGCGTCGAGCGAGAGAATCCAGCTGGTGGTGAGCGCATCCACGGCACGGTTTTTCTGCGGGCCGAAGCCCGGCCAGTCGGTGTGCTCGAGTACGTGCGCGCCGTGTGCCCGGGCGATTTCAGCGGTACCGTCGGTGCTGCCGCCGTCGATCACGACGATCTGATCGGCGAAGGCCACGGCCTGCAGGCATTCGGCCAGTCGCGCCGCCGCGTTTTTGGTGATGATGGCGACGCCGAGGGTGGTTTCTTGCATACCTGAATTGCGTGGAAAGTGCCGGGTGGCGGAATGAGTCGCGCAAAGTATACAGCCCGGCCACCTAACCCGGCCGATCCGCAACCGCCGGCTATGATCTTCAACCGTTTACAATGCTGTTTTTGATATTTCGCGTGCCAGGCATTCTGCCCGTTGCGCGGATGCTTTCCCGCATTCTCAGAGGATTCCTTGAGCGCGAAGCCAACGTTAAGCAAACCCATCGGTTCAGGAGAGGCCTCGTCGCCTGCCGTCGTCTTCCGACGCTTGTGGCCTTATATCAAACCGCTAATGTGGGTGGTGGTCGGCGCGATCATCGCGATGGCCGTGAGCGCCAGTACTGACGCGGCGATTCCCGCATTGCTCAAGCCATTGCTGGACAAGGGCTTCGGCGCGCATGCCAGCGACAACGCCAAATGGTTCGTGCCGGCGGCGGTGATCGGCCTCGCGCTGGTGCGCGGTGTGTCGCAGTATGCGTCCGGTTATCTGCTCGCTTATGTGTCGAACAAGATCCTGCTCGAACTTCGCCTGAAGATGTTCGACCGCATGATCCATACGGGCGTGGCGTTCTTCCAGCGCGAAACCGCGAGCACGGTGATCAACGCGATCGTGTTCGAGGTGAACCAGATTCTCAACGTGCTGTTGAGCGTGATGGTCACACTGGTGCGTGACTCACTGACGGTCGTCTTCCTGCTCGGCTATCTGTTCTACCTGAACTGGCGGCTGACGCTGATCGTCGCGGTGCTGCTGCCGGGGATCGGCTGGCTGGTCGGCAAGATCAACCGTCGTTTGCGGCGTCTGAACCGAGAGCATCAACTGCTGACCAACGAGCTGTCGTACATCGTCGAAGAAACCGTGGGCGGCTACAAGGTCGTCAAGGTGCACAACGGCGAGCAGTACGAGATGGACCGCTTCACGGCAATGAGCAAGCGTCTGCGCGGTTACGCGATGCGCATGACCGTCTCAGGCGGTCTGGCACAACCGTTGACCCAGTTTCTTGCGTCGATCGCGCTCGCCGTGGTGATTACGATCGCGGTGGTGCAATCGTCGTCGGACCAGACCACGGTCGGCGGCTTTGTGGCGTTTGTCACGTCGATGCTGCTGATCATTTCGCCGCTGAAGCACCTGATGGACGTGAACCAGCCGCTGCAACGCGGCATGACGGCGTGCGAACTGATCTTCGGCCTGATTGACGAGCCGTCGGAACCGGCGGGCGGCGGCAAGCCGCTCGAGCGCGCCCGCGGCGAAGTGGAGTTCCGCGACGTCTCGTTCAGCTACGGCAGCAATGCCACGCATAACCGCCACACGCTCACGGAGGTGTCCTTCAAGGTGGCGCCGGGCGAAATGGTCGCCCTGGCGGGCCCGTCGGGCAGCGGCAAGACCACGCTGGTGAATTTGCTGCCGCGCTTCTTCGATCCCACCGGCGGCGAGATTCTGGTCGACGGCGTCGCACTGCCGGATTACGGTCTGCACGCACTGCGCAGCCAGATCGCGATGGTGAGCCAGGACGTCGTGCTGTTCAACGACACGGTGGCCAACAACGTCGCCTATGGGCAGACGGCGGATCCGGACAAGGTCAAGGCGGCGCTGCGCGCGGCGAACCTGTGGGATACCGTCGAGGCGATGCCCAAAGGTATCGACACCCTGGTCGGCGACAACGGCATGATGCTCTCGGGCGGTCAACGCCAGCGTCTGGCGATCGCGCGCGCGATTTATAAGGACGCGCCGATCCTGATTCTCGACGAGGCCACCTCGGCGCTCGATTCCGAGTCCGAACGCCACGTGCAGGCGGCGCTGGAAACCTTGATGAAGGGCCGCACCACGCTGGTGATCGCGCATCGTTTGTCGACCATCGAACGCGCCGACCGGATTCTGGTAATGGAAGCCGGACGTATTGTCGAGCGCGGCAGCCATCGGGAACTGCTGACCCAAGGTGGCCTGTACGCGCATCTGCATCGCATCCAGTTCCAGCAGGACGCCGCCTGAGTCGTGACAGGAATACGGCGGTCGCAGACCATCCGTCTGCGACGCCGTTCACCGCCTTCACCTGCTAAGCGGTGAAAGTCCGCGTGGCTGCCTTGGCCAACTGCGTTTCGATGGCGTTCATGATGTCGGTTGCTGCGATTTCGTCCACGTCGCCGCTGCTCTGAATGCCGATCGAGTGGCATTGTTCGGTCAGACGCAGATAGGGCGGTTCACGGTCGGAAAACAGGGAGACACTCGGCGTGGGCGTGGAGTGCGCGACATGCATCAAGCCCCCGTCCGCACCCACAAAGAGACTTGCCTTCGCGACCATTTCGCGCGACTGCAGCAACGTCAGCTTGCCGACGCATGAAGTGATCTTCAGCGTGCGGAATGCCCGGTTTAACAATTCATCCGCCATCGCGAGCCCATTGTCCGAGCCGAGCACAACCACCTGCTTCGGCAGATTCGGGTCGTTCGCGCGATCAATGAGTTCGAGCACCGCGCCCCAATGCCGGTAAGTGCGGTTTGCATCGAGCCCGCCGACCGCGAGTGCCAGAAACCGCTCGTGCGGCAGGAACGGGTGAACCGACTCCTGAGTCTGCGGCTTCGTCGCCAGATACGGCTTGCTTTTCGAAACGACGTCGGCGTCGCTGTAGCCCAGCGCGAAGACGTGGTTGATTGCGGCATGGCTGAAGCTGGTCTGATTGCGGTCCGGACCGTAGAAATACTGGAACAGGCACGTATAAGGCAACGTTTTGAAATGCTTCGTCTTCAGCCTGATCGACGGCAGGTTGTACTCCGACATCAGAATCGCATCGTAGTGACGGTTGGAAAGATCCTGTAAGTCGGAAAAAACGTTCCTGAAGACGTCGTCCTCCTCGAACAGCTTGTGCAGGTTCGGCAAGGTGAAAAGGTCGATTTCGACGTCCGTACCTTTCAGTAGCGCCCGCCCGGACATGTCCATCGTCGCGTCGCCGAAATTGCGCTTGCCGGTGTAAATCCACAGCCAGCGCTTGACCCCGGTCGCGCTTTTGAGCTGCAGGCGTGTCTGCCCGTGCCATTTGAGCAGCAGATACTTGTGTAAATACTTTTTGACGATACTTGCCCGCGAAGTCTTGCGCAGAAACACGTCGGGCTTGTGCGCGACGCCCGCATAGGGAATGCGGGTGGAGCGGCTGACGGCCTTGTCCACGGCTCGTTTCACGGCGGCGGGTGCGTTGCGATAGAGCGCGCGCATTAGTCGTTTCATTGCTCAGGTGCTGGGGGAAATTCGGGGGTCTCTCTGCTGGCGGGAGTGTTGCGGCGCATCAAGGGCGGCCAGTCGCCACGGCGGAGCGCGTGGCCCGTATGGTAGCAGCACCCGCTTACATGCCTTACACGCTCTAGCGTACTTTCCTACGCGAGCGTCAGTGCTTCGAGGCAGCCGGGATCGTCCACGGCAGGCGCGCCCGGCGCCATTGCATTAATCGGATAAGGGCGGGAACCCGGTACAATAGCGCAGCCTCCATATCCGGCCATGCGCGTCAGCTGCCGCGGCGGCCGGTTAAATTCATCAGACATGTCGACGCCCGCAAAAAAATCTTTCATGAGCGTCCACCCACGAAGCTTGCTACCAGCGTTATTTCTGCTCACGTATCCGTCGGCCACCCTGCTGATACACGGTGCCGGCAGTGCGTTGTCGATCGCGGCCGTGGTTATTTCGCTTGCCTTGCTGGCCTCGCCGAAAGCCTGGGCGGGCCTGCTGCCGCTTCAGTGGGACCGCACCGATTTTGCGCTGTGTGCCGCCATGGTGAGCCCGGTGCTTGTCGTGCTGCTCGGCGGCGTATGGCACGGCGCGATCGTGCCCAACGAGTTCGATTCGCCGTCCCGCTTCTTTGCCACCGTGCCGTTATTTCTCGTGTTGCGGCGTGCTTTGCCGCGCACCCTTGCATGGGCCGATCTGTCGTTTGCGCTTGCCGGACTCGCGTCGCTTGGCATTCTGCTGATTGCGCCACGCGACTGGGGGCTCGGCCGGCTTAGCAGCAAGTTCCTGAATCCGATTCACTTCGGCGATATCGCGCTGGTGATGGGGGTGCTGTCCGTCCTTTCGCTGAACTGGTGGCGCAAGGACCGGCTGGTTGTACGCATCATCAAGGTGGCGGGTCTTTTTGCGGGATTGTCCGCGTCGCTGATCACCGGCTCGCGCGGCGGCTGGGTGGCAATCCCGGTAGTCGCCGCGATGGCGCTCTACTTGCGCAGCCGCGGTAAGTCACGTAAGTGGAAGGTGCTGCTGCCGCTTGCGATCGTCGCGATTCTTGCCGGCGTCTACGTGTTTTCGCCGACGGCGCGTGACCGCGTCGGCGATCTTTCGTCGGACGTGGTGCAATACACGCATGGCAACAAGGACACGTCGCTGGGCATCCGTCTGCAACTTTACGAGGCGGCGGTGCGCATCGTAGCGAGCCACCCGCTGCTCGGGCTCGGCGGCGACGGTTTTCGCAACAGTATGCAGTCGTTTGCCAATTCGGGGCTGCTCACACCTGCCGCGGCGCAATTGGGCAGAGGCGAAGCCCATAACCAGATGCTGGCTTACATGACCGATTACGGCATCATCGGCGGGCTTGCCGGGCTGGCCATCTACGTCGTGCCAGGGGTGCTTTTCTGGCGCCGGCTTGCCGCGCGCACCGAGCCGGCTCGGCGGGCCGCGCTGATGGGGCTGACGTTTATCGTGGCGTTCTGGATTTTCGGTCTGACGGTCGAAACGTTCGATTTGAAGATGACCGTATCTTTCTATGCCACCATCATCGCGATCCTGGCGGCGGCCTCCGCGTATGCGGACAGAAATGGCGTCGTCCGCTCCGGCGGGCAGGCGGACCGTGCTGTCGTGCGTGCGCCGCGCACTCCCACTTAATGAGAATCGTCACCACCTCATGTTCAGTATCCTGATTCCGAGCTGGAACAACCTGCCGTACCTGAAGCTGTGCATCGACAGTATCCGCCGTCATTCGGCGTTCGATCACGAGATCATCGTGCATGTGAACGACGGCAGCGACGGCACGCTCGAATGGGTCCGCTCGGAAGGGATCCGGCACACGTGGAGCACGGGCAACGTCGGCGTCTGCCTCGCATTGAACGACGTGGCGCGGCTCGCCACGCGCGACTGGATCCTGTTCCTGAACGACGATATGTTTTGCACGCCGGGCTGGGATCGCGCCTTCGATGCGAGCTTGCGCGAGCTAGGCCATTCGTGCGCGTATCTGTCCTCGACGCTGATCGAGCCGACCGATACCGGCAATGTGAATGTGACCGCGGCCAACTACGGCACCGGTCCTGAGAATTTCGACGAAGCGGGCCTGCTCGCATACAGCGCCGGAATGAAGTCGGCCGATCGCGACGGCATCGCTTTGCAGCCGATGCTGATCAGCCGCCAGTTGTGGCATGCGGTGGGTGGCTACAGCATCGAGTTCGGCCCGGGCATGAGCAGCGACGACGACTTTTTGATGAAGCTGTGGCTCGTCGGCTGCCGGGTGTTCCGCTCGGTCGGTGCAAGCCGCATCTATCACTTCGGCTGCAAATCGACCGGCCGGATCCGCCGCAACCGCGGCGGCCGTGAGTTCCTGATGAAGTGGGGCATTTCGCAGCGCGACTTCAACCGCGACTACATTCGGCAGACGGCTTCCGCCGAGGCGGGTTCTCTGCCCAATGTTCCGCGCGCACCGTTCAAAAGCCGCGTGAAGCGAGTGTTGTATGCGCTTGGCCGTTATCCATTCGAGGATCTCGAAGGCTGGGAACCCGACCTTCCCGCGAAGCTGACGTTCATGAAGCCATTCGGCAAGCCGGCGGGCGACAAGGTCGACGGCCACTGATCCGCGCGCGCGGACAACCACCACGGAAAAACGCATTCGATGTTCTCAATCATCATCCCGACCTGGAACAACCTGCCTTATCTGCGGCTCGTGATCGAAAGCCTGCGGCGCCATTCCACGCATACGCATCAGATCATCGTGCACGTGAACGACGGCTCCGACGGCACGCTGGCATGGGTGCGCGAAGAAGGCATCGAACACACGGCTTCGCCCGGCAACATCGGCATCTGCCACGCGGTCAATATCGCGGCGGCGCGCGCCACCCAGGACTACATCGTCTACATGAACGACGATATGTACTGCTGCCCCGGTTGGGACGACGCGCTCGTCAGGCGTCTCGCGCAGATGCCGGCCGACAATCTGTTCATGTTGTCCGGCACGATGGTCGAGCCGGTCGACTCCGGCAATCCGTGCGTCGTCGTGCAGAACTTTGGCCGCGACGTGGAAAATTTCCGTGCCGACGAGCTGGTGGCCGCCACGCCGAAACTCGTGCGCGCCGACTGGCGCGGCGCCACGTGGCCGCCCACGCTCGTGCATCGCGACTGGTGGTACAAGCTCGGCGGCTATAGCAGCGAATTGAGCCCTGGCATGAGCAGCGACAACGACTTTTCAATGAAGCTGTGGGACGCCGGTTGCCGGGTGTTCCTCGGCGTCGGCGACAGTCTGGTGTATCACTTTCAGCAGAAGAGCACCGGCAAGGTCGTCAAGAACGACGGTCGCCGACAGTTCCTGAACAAATGGGGCATGACGCAAGCCACCTTCGATCGTTATTTTCTGCGCCGCGGCACCGCGGTGGAAGGCGCTCAGGCGGTCGGCGAACCCGAGCAGACCGGCCGCTTGCGGCGGGCGCTGCTCAAGTCGCGCATCAAACGTGCGTTCAGCTAACGCCGGCGCGCGTTAGTGCGTTACACGCCGCCCGTTACCAGTGGCAGCACCGTCAAATCCGGGTGCGTGCCGTCGACGATGCTGCGCCCCACATGTATGCCTTCGTAGAGCGCCTCTTCCATGCCGGCGAAGCTTTCTTCGCCGTCCGCATGAAACGGCACCGCATGCCCCGGGATGGCCGGATTGGCGCCAGGATGGCACACATGGCCGACATACGTGTAACGGTTATCAGGCACGGCTGACGGCTTCGCCTCATCGGGCGGATTTTTCAGAAACGGCGCCACGTGAATTTCGAAACCCTCGTACTCCACCATCCGCCAGGGTGCGGTTTCATCGGCCATGGCCGCCTCCGTCCAAGTCGCGTGCCTCCTGAAAAGTCTAGGTGATTTGAACCCAAAGCGAAAATTACGCTTGTGGGGACGGCGCCCCGGCACAGAGCGGCAGGTACGCGCCCGAGCGCGCCATCCTTGCCGCGTCGGATAGAATGACGCGCTTTGCCCGAACAAGACCCCGCCCATGTGGTTCAAAAACCTTCAGTTGCACCGTCTTCCCGCTCCGTGGTCCGTTACCCCTGAACAAATCGAGAAATGGCTTGCGCCGCACGCGTTCGCGCCCGGCAACAGCGTCGAGATGCAAAGCCATGGCTGGGCGTCGCCACGCGACAACGACTCGCTGGTGTATGCGCTCAATGGCCAGATGCTGCTGGTGTTTCGCGCCGAAAAGAAATTGTTGCCGGCCTCTGTCGTCACCCAGGTGACCAAGGCGCGTGCGCTCGAACTCGAAGAACAGCAAGGCTTCAAACCCGGCCGCAAGCAGATGCGCGAACTCAAGGAGCAGGTGACCGACGAACTGCTGCCGCGCGCCTTCAGCATTCGCCGCGACACGCGCGTGTGGATCGATACCCGCAACGGCTGGCTCGTGATCGATGCGGGCTCGCAAGCCGTCGCCGACGAAGTGCGCGGCCTGCTGGTGAAGTCGATCGATCAACTGCCGCTCGGTACCGTGCGTGTCACGCAATCGCCGGTTGCGGCGATGACCGGATGGCTTCTCTCAGGCGAAGGTCCCGCAGGCTTCACGCTCGACCAGGACACCGAGTTGCGCTCGCCGGCGGAAGGCAATGCAACGGTGCGCTACGTTGGACATACCCTGGACGCCGAAGACATGCGCCGCCATATCGAGGCCGGCAAACAATGCATGCGTCTCGCGATGACGTGGAACGACCGCGTGTCGTTCGTGCTGACGCCTTCGTTGACGATCAAGCGCATCGCGCCGCTCGACGTTCTCAAGGAAGCGAGCGACCCCACCGCGCAGAACGACGACGAACGCTTCGATTCCGACGTGACACTGATGACCGCCGAACTCGACCGTATGCTATGCGATCTGCTCGACGCATTGGGCGGCGAGCAGGGCGAGGCGATGCCGCAAGCCGCGGCGGCCTGAGTAGCGTTGCGCTGAGTCACGCAGCGCGCCGGCGTGTCGAGAATCTCCCACGCCGGCGCTTATTCGTCACTTATTAAGCCAGATTAGCCATATCTGAATCTGGCTTAATAAAATTTACCCATCATGTCCCTGCCGTCACACTGCTTGTGCTGACGGTGCGAGCCGTCAGGAATCTTCCGATTCATCGACGCGCGCCAGTTTTCCAATCATGCGGGCCGCGTCATCCCGACCAGGACTCGACATGAAAATCGCTTGCTTAATCATCGCTCTCGGCCTCGCTTGTGCGGCTTCCTCCACGGTCATGGCTGCCGCTGCGACGTATCCGCCCGCACCGCTGCCTGCTTACGCGCAAGACGAATTGCAGAAGCTCATCGATGCCGCAACGGGACCGTTGCCCGCAGCAGCCACTTCATCGGCCGCGCCGCGTGCTGACGAACCGCACGCGGCCAGGAGCGTGGGCAAACGCGGCGTACGTCCGGCGAAGGCGCATCGGCATGAGCGTCACAAATACGTTTGAGAATTCCGTTGCGATCATATGATGCCGATGCGCGATGCATAGGTGGGGCGGCGCTGGATGTCAGCTTCGCCGCGCGTGGATCATCGCTATAGGGGGCCGGTTACGCCGCTACCATGAATATGGTTAAGATTACGACCAGAAAGGCGCATCGATCACGGAGGGTTTGCGATGGTTCGGCTGGTTATGATCCTGCTGGGTGTCGATTATTTGCGTACGCGTTGGCGTTCATTGCAGTTGATCGGCTGGATGAGCCTCGCGCTTGGCGTGGTGGTGTTCATCGACGCACTCGATAGCGCGCTCTATTTCCCGATCACACCGTTCGCCGTATTGCTGCTGCTCGAAGGACTCGCCACGCTGGCCGTCGCCTGGACCGGCATGGGCGGCCAACGCACGCTGCGCTACGTGAAGGGCTTCGCATTCTGCTTCGCGGCGGCGCTGATTCTCGTCGGCCATCACCACGGCAACTTCATTCTGTCGATGATCTTCGGCACGCTCTTTCTGGCCGACGGTCTGCTGCAGATCGTCTCCGCAAAGGTCGTTCGATATCGTACCTGGCGCCTCGCGATGATCGGCGGCGCGATTGAAATCGCGCTGGCGATTTTCTTCTATCAGCCATATCCGACGCACTATGTAGGCACCGTGCCGTACTGCCTCGGTCTCGGCCTGATATTCGGCGGCTGGAACATGATTTTGCTGAGCACGCGGGTGCGGCGTCTCGCGTCGAATCTCGCGGTCGCTTCGGATGACGCAACGGCTGATGCCGCTAATTCCGCGGCGAGTGCGATCGCGCCCGGTCGGCTGGGTGTCGTCGAATGGGACGGCCCACCCGCCGCCGATGAAGAGGCGCTCACTGTGCATGTGTGGACGCCAGTGGGATCGTCCAGGAGCGAGGCACGGCGGCAATTGATTGTCGACCGCTATATTGCCGCGGTGGATCGCAACGGTGTGATATCTACCGGGCATGCCGCGCTCGAATCGCCTGAGGGTATCTATATCAGCCTGTATCCCGGCGTCGAGATCGATCGCTCACCCGACGATTTCGCGCGGCTTCTGCGCGCGACCAGCGAGAACGACGTGCCCGGTTTATTTCAGCCTGACTATCCGACTGAATCGAAAGCATGGTGTCCGTCGACGGTTCAGGTGCGCATACGCAATTACGATCCGGCGCGGCTGCGCCGTTTCTGGGACACCTATCGTCAGGACACGACCTACAACCTGACGCATCGCAATTGTTCGAGTACCGTATCGCACGCGCTGGAAGCGGCGATCGAAGGCGCGTCGGCGCGCGTGTGGGGCGATCTCGGCGGTTGGCGGCCGTTCTTGCGCGTGATTACGACGCCGGAATTGTGGGTGGCCGCGCAACTGCGCAAACGCGCCGCGACGATGGCGTGGACGCCGGGTCTGACGCTCGATTATGCGCGTGCGCTCAGCATGCTCGCCGATCCACGTCCGTCTGGCTGGGTGAAGATGGCGCGTCTTGCTGTGCGCAGAATGGTGCGGTCGAGGCAGGAATGGCGCGACGAGGAGCGTAGTGCGCCGGCTGCGCCGGAAAGCGGGCGCGAGGATGCCGCGGGCGCGGTGCGGGATTGATGCGTGTGACGCCGGCGTGCGGCGCGGGGGACTCGACGGCGAGATGGGCTCTCAACTGCGATTGAGGCGAAACTCCGCTACAACCGGCGCACGACACGGCTATGCGCCTCGTCTGCCCAACTTCGGCGTAGCGGCAAAAATAGCCGGCGTATCAAGAGCTTGCCGATCTTGCCGGATAGTTATGCACAGATTTATGAACTAAAACTGGGGATAACTTTGAGGTTGCCGTTCGGATGGCACTCGGGTGAGGTTTAGCCCGTTTCTCGCGGCTCTAATTTCTTGAATCGTAGTTTGTACGGCGATCAATTTCTCAGCGCTTTCCTGCGCTAGCTATGTCCCTTATGGGCGCGCGCTCCGCGTGCTGTCTCTGCGCTTCCGGTCGCCCGGGTTTAGTGTCGGCGACTCATCACTTCACTGTGAACGGCGGATTTTCCACGTCCGACCTTCTGGTTTTTTCTCTGCGACGCGGTGGCGACTAACGGTCTCTTGCATAGATCCCTACGGATTGCGTAGGAGGTTTGAGGGCGACGTTTGTACGGGAATAAAAGAGGCCTTGTTTTAGGAATTGTCGGATAGCAGAGGGTGGAAGCCTCCTTATAGGGTGCTTGGGTGTCAACCAAGTAAACCAATAAGGATGACTATGAAAAACAAAAGATCTACGGAGAATCTAACAGGCGCGGCCGCGCGCCTGTTCACCGCATTCATGCTGCTACTGGTCACGTTTGGCGCCGACGCGGCCGATTACATGCAATGCATGCAGACGTACCAGAAGTCCCTCGGGATTCCCGGCACCCCGATCTGCGCTATTCAGGTCGCGGGCACTTCGCCTTTGTCGACGGGCCCGGACGATCCCTATAACGCAATGAATTACTACAACTGTCCGAATGCCTCGGATTGGATTGCGGACTATTGCGGCGGCGTCCAGGTTCCGCCTCAGTCCGACGACTCCTGTCCGGTAGCGGACCCGGTGTTGCCGGCGAAAGGCATTGTCATGCTCTCTGAGGCTGACTTTGCGAGTGGCGACACGCTTCCACTCGTCTTTAAGCGCACGTATCTCTCGACACCCTATGACACTGCGCAGACAGCGATGGGTCGCAACTGGGTCAACAACTGGCAGCGTAGGCTCGATCTGCTTGGGGTCAAAGCGAGCGTGCCGCACATCGTTGCTTACCGGGGTGACCAGCAAGCGCTGGTGTTCAAATGGATTGGCGGCGCGTGGGTTGTGCCGGCAAATCGCTGGCTCAAGCTGACGAAAGCGGGCGACGGGTATTTCTACCTGAAGGATGAACTTCTTGGTACGACGGAAGCGTATTCGGGCAGTACGGGTTTGTTCCAGTCCGAGACAACTCGCACGGGCATGTTTCGGGAGGTCACATACAACGGACGTCTGGTTGTGGCGATCGCCCAGTGGCCTGTCGATCGCGTAGGACTGCCCGCATCGCGAACGACAATTACGCTCAAATACGACAAGGACGGTCGCATGCTGAGCATGGTGACGCCCTCTGGCGATTCCACGCACTATGCGTACGATGCGAAAGGTAATCTCGCTTCGCTAACCCCACCAGATGGCTACGTTCGTCAGTACTTATACGAGGACGCTCGCTTTCCCAACGCATTGACCGGTGTAAAGGACGAATCCGGCTCGCGGATCGCAACGTGGACCTACGATTCGAACGGACGCGCAAGCTCAGTCAGCCATCCTGACACGACGCGTAACGTGTCGCTCAGTTACGGTCCCGGCTTTACGACGCTCAGCGACATGGCCGGCAGGAGCACGTACACCTTTGATGTCCTGGAGACGCGGCGCCCTCGTTCAATTGCCACACCAGGCGGCACAGTCTCGCGCACGTGGGATGCAGCAGGGAATCTGAAACAGAGAGAGACTCCTGATGGAAATATCCAGTACACGTGGGACAGCATCAACCGGCCAACGAAGGCGGTTGCGACAGGTGCGGGGAAAAAGACAGTAACGACGGTTGAGTACACCGATGACAGTTCACTGCGTCCGCATCTGGTCGCCACGCCGGGCAAAGTTCGCGCATTCGTCTATGACTCGCGAGGCAATGTCACGGGTTATGCGGAGCGCGCAACGACTGACCTGACGGGCGAGCAGGGACTGCAGGCGCTCGGGACGGGCAATCAGATGACAGTCGGCGCACGCTACGACGATGCAGGCCGCCTTGTGTCAGCCACTGTCATCCAGGACGGCGTGAAGCTCGAGGACTGGACTTATACCTACGACGCAAAGGGCAACATAGCGACGACCAAGGACGCCGTGTCGGGATGGACGATGCGAACGCTCGAGCGAAACGCCGCGAACCGTGCAACGCAGATAGCGGGTAACAGTGGCCAGGCGAGCATCGCTTACGATGAACGGGGCCGTGTAAAGTCTTTTCAGTACAAAGAGCCGGCAAGTTCGATAAACGGCGGAATTTCCCGCGTACTGGCAGTCGACTATCAGTACGGTGCGAATGGCATGGTGTCGTCGCGTTCGGCGAAGGTATCAACTAACGGCGCGTGGTGGCAGCCGATCAACGACGCTGAGCTAGGCGTCTGGCTAACCAACTGGGAGTTAGGTAATGACCCGGTTGCGCCACCGCCTATGCTCACGGGAATCAAGGCTGATGCAGGAACCTTCGTTCCCGACATGTGCGTTGAATGTTATGTGGCGTGGAAGGCGAAGTTCACAGGGAAGCTGTTTGGTAGCGAGCTGAGCGATACACTGCCGAAGTGGGGTGAGACAACGGAGCTGATGCTGAGCGATCAGTCGCAGGTTCCGTATCCTGTTCTTGTGCCGGATCTGACTGGATCTGCGAAGAGGATGGTGCTTTACAGCGCATTCTTCGGAGCCGCGAGCGGCAACGGTGGAATGGTCAAGTGTGGGAGCAGCGGGGATAATGAGTGGCGTGAGGCGGACTGTCATGCGAAGTACGAGTCCGAGATGTTCAGGTGTAACTCGCTTGCCAAATATATGGGTGGTTTGGCGGGCCTCGCGCTTTGCAAGAAGAATGCATTTGATGACTATCAGGAGTGCAGGGGGCGCTGATGATGAGATTTCCACCATGTTCCGTGCTGGTAACTTACGACCAGGATCGCCAACAGTTGATCTTGCAGTCAGTCGAGCGAGCAAGGATTGCCACGGCGTTGAAAGGGGCAATTGAAATGCCCGTCTTACTGGATGAATTCGAGTTCAAACTTGACGACGAATTTGCGCGTCGATTTGGTGCTGGCGTGCTCAGTCTGATCGCGCTGGGTCAACCCGATCTCAAACAGTACATAACTTTTACAGAGGCACCAACCGACAGACCGTCAGAAGAATAATTGGCCAGAGAGTTGAGTGCCATGGTCGACCGATGTTTGGCCATCCCATCAAGGACAGTGGAGCGGGCCTGATGAGGCCTGTGGGAGAGGTGCTGACCGTCCTCCTATCACCACCGTCCGGCGCCTAGGCCGCCGAGCTGCATCGACAGAGAGCATTCAAAATCTATTAAGAATGTGGAGGGTATCGATGGCTAATCATCCATCGTATTCCGTGGTTCTGACTTACAACAAAGATATGCAACAGTTAATCGTTCACACTGTTGATCCAAACAGCCTTGCCCCACTCGTTGCAGGACGAATGGGCGTTGTCATGGCTGATGAAAAAGACTTCAAACTGGACGATGAATTTGCGCGACAGCTTGGGATTGGAATGCTTAATACGATCGCACTGGGTCAACCGGAGATCAAGCAATATATGACGGTCACCCAACACCCAATCGGGAAGCCGCCAGAAAAATGACAGCCGGAGTTCAAGAACCGTCTGACTGGAGGCTGGCCATGGCGCCGGCAGGACAGCCGCGAGCCTGAAGAAGGCCGTAGGAAAACGTGAACTGTCCTGTCATCGCGACGGTCCAGCGGCGTGGGCCGCGCGCCGGCGGATGTCTGAAACGAATGCGTAGCGCAGTATGAAGCTCAAATCGACAAGTGCGATGCGACGGCTTGGGGTTGCAATGCTCAATTTGATTGCGCTGGGCCAGCCTAACATCGAGAGATACATGAATGTTACCCAGCAGCCAATCGACGAGTTGCCACGGCAGTCGGATACGGAGGATATCGATGAATAATGTTTGCAGAGGGTAATGATGGCTATTGATCCGCCCCGCTCCGTAGTTCTGAACTACGACCAAGACAGTCAGCGGTTGAACGTGCAGTTAGTTGAGCCTAGCCAAACTGGCCCCGCTTCTGGCTGGAAAATTCACAGTGCCGATCCTGTTAGACGATTTCGATTTCAGGCTTGACGACGAATTCGCGCGTCGGCTTGGAGTTGCAGTGCTCAATGCGATCGCGCTGGGTCAGCCTGAAATCAAGCAATACATGACTGTTACGCCGGACCCAATCAATAGGCTCTCGGATGAGTAGCAAGCACAAGTTGAGTGGCGTTACCGACTAGCGTTTTGTTGTTGCCTCGAATCTTTTAAAAGTGTAGAGATCATTGATGGCTAATTATCCCCCACGGTCCGTGGTCGTAACCTACGACGAAGATAGTCAACAGTTGATCTTGCAGTTAGTTGACCCTGCAAAGCTGGCGCCGTTCCTGGCTCGAACGCTTAAAGCACCGATCCTTTTAGACGAATTCGATTTCAAGCTTGACGACGAATTCGCGCGCCGGTTTGGAGGGGGAGTGCTCAATCTGATCGCACTGGGTCAACCGGAGATCAAGCAATATATGACGGTCACCCAACACCCAATCGAGAAGCCGCCAGAAAAATGACAGCCGGAGTTTAAGAACCGTCTGACTGGAGGCTGGCCATGGCGCCGACAGGACAGCAGTGAGCCTGATGAAGGCCGTAGGAAAGCGTGAACGGTCCTGTCAGCGCGACGGTCCAGCGGCGCGGGCGGCGCCGCCGGATATTTCTAAAACGAATGCTTCGCACAGTATGAAGCTCAAATCGACATGTGCAATGCGATGGCTTTCGACATGAGCGGCGTGCAGGCCGCCGTGCTGCATAGACAGAGAGCGTTCAAAATCTATCAAGACTGTGGAGGGTATCCATGGCCAATCATCTGCCGTATTCCTTAGTTTTGACCTACACCGAAGATCCTCAGCAATTGGTCATGCAGGCTGTAGATTCAGCCAGACTGGCTCCGGTCCTCTCGGGAATTATGGAAGTGCCGTTTTTTCTAGACGGCGACGAATTTAAGTTTGACGACGAATTGGCGCTGCAACTGGGGGTTGCCGCGCTCAATGTGATTGCGGCAGGCCGGCCTGACATCAAACATTGCCTGGCGCTTACACAGCACCCAATTGACAGGCCGTCAGAAGAATAATTGGCCGGAGAGCTGAGTTCCATGGCCGACCGATGTTTGGTCATGGCGCCAAGGCGAAGCGGACGGCCGCGGTGCGCGCGCTGCCATCATGATTTTGTTTGCATACAACGCCCCCTACCTGCTGCCCGCTCCCCCCATCGCCTTATATTCCGCGTAACTAACCATCTGAAAATTCTGGCGGCCCGGCAGTTTCGCAATGACCTTCGAGTCGTCGGGCGGAACTTCGCCGAACATCTCGTAGTGAAATGCGAACGTGCTCACGTAATTGACGGTTGGCACAATCGAGTGGAAATGTAGGTAGCCACCGGTTCGCACGGCATTCCAGAATATCTTGTCACCGCGGATGCTTTCGCGCGGGTCCTTGAATAACCACGCCGCGCACGCGGGAAAGGCGGCACGCGTAAGGAAATAACAGTTGGTGTCGTTGAAATCGACGCCGTTGGATTCTTTGCAAATGCCGAGCATCCGGCCGTCGGCAGTGAAAATCGTTCGAGTCGCCGTGACTACCTGTGCGCCCGTTTCCTCGACTATGATGCGCATCGTTTCGACATGGTTCGGCGCATACCAGTTGTCGGTGTCCAGAAAACAGATCGCATCGAAGCCATTCGCAGATGCGTAAGCAGCACCCACGCCGAGGCGTGTCCCCATAGTCCGCGTGATTGGGAATCTTGATGTGGATCACACCTTTCCAGCTATCAATGTCGGAGGCAGGGAATCCGTCGGCGACCATAACGTGGGTCACATTACCCGCTTGCGCAAGAACGCTTTCGTGACATCTTCGTAAGACGTAACGCGGCTCTTTATAGTAGGCGCTAATGACGGCGACTCGCATGAAGGCTGTTTGTCGGATTGGTCGAGCGGCGGATTATATCTATCGGCAGCCCGCATCAAACTATCTCAATTACGTAGATCAGTTCTTCTGTT
Organism: Paraburkholderia agricolaris; assembly: GCF_009455635.1. Lineage (NCBI taxonomy): Bacteria > Pseudomonadati > Pseudomonadota > Betaproteobacteria > Burkholderiales > Burkholderiaceae > Paraburkholderia > Paraburkholderia agricolaris. The sequence continues at coordinate 3,503,482 of NZ_QPER01000001.1, read as the reverse complement.
GGGGAACGGTTTTCGCCCAGATTCGCGAACAGATCCTGCTGGTAGCTTCCGCACCCAGCGGCATCTGAGCACAAATGAGTGATTTCAACCAATATGGCGGGTGTATGCTGAAGTCGAAAGCTTGTCGATGACAGCGTCCCACCGCGCCAAACCACGGCTGTGGCTCATTTAGGATCAAACCGCGCCGGGCGCTCAGCACCTGCCGCGGCAGCAGGTTTTACCAGCGTGAACGTGATGCTCAGGACGAATCCAGTTGCATCCATCGGCCTGTCAGATGACTGAGCCACAGCGTTTCACGGTACGTCATGTCAGCGTCTACCGCTACTCGGAACCCGTCCGGTTCGGCGAACACCGAATGATGTTCCGTCCGCGCGCCAGCCACGACTTGCGCCTCGTCACGAACCAGTTGCTGATTACACCGACACCGTCCCGGCTGCACTGGCTGCACGATGTGTTCGACAACTCGGTGGCAGTCGCGAGTTTCACGGGGAAGGCGAGCGAATTGCGCTTCGATAGCGAAGCGACGCTCGAACACTTCGAAACGCCCATGCCCGACTACGCGCTTGAGCCGTACGCCGTGAACTGGCCGTTCGCGTACACCAACGAAGAAGCCTCCGATCTCGTGAACGCGCGCAGCCGCCAGTATCCGGACAGCGACGTGAACGAATGGGCACGCCGTTTCGTTCCTGTGCAGGGTGCCCGCGGTATCAGCGGTACGAACGGCACGGGCAGCACGATGGCGCTATTGCGCGCAATGACGCTCGAGATAAAAAGCACGTTTTGCTATGTGCGCCGCACGGAGAAGGGGGTGAACCGTCCCGGCGACACCTTGCGCAACCGCAGCGGCAGTTGCCGCGATTTCGCGGTGCTGATGATGGACGCGGTGCGCTCACTCGGTCTTGCGGCACGCTTTGTCAGCGGTTATCTGTTCGTGCCCGAGCAGGATGCCACGCAGGGCGGCGGTGCGACGCATGCCTGGCTGCAGATCTATTTGCCGGGCGCCGGCTGGGTCGATTTCGATCCGACCAATAGCATAGTCGGCAATCGCCATCTGATCCGGGTGGCGGTGGCGTGGAATTACTACCAGGCATTGCCTTTGTGGGGCACCTGGCACGGCGCATCGCATTCGTTTCGCGGGTTGCAGGTCGACGTGAGCGTGACGAAGGCGAGCGAGGGGCGAACCGGGTGAAGGGATTTGTACAAATCGAGCGTGTTAGCAGGGAGTGTCAACTCAGGTTGCTCACCGGACGCGTCCATTGAACGTATCAACTGGAAGAGGGCGCCGTAATGAAATTGCGCGTTGGCTACGAGCTGGTCTATGAGTGCGTGCAACCGACGCCGATGATGTTGATGTTGAACACGCACTATTCCCATGCGAAAGACGTGTTGAGCGCGGATCTGCTGGCGGTCGATCCACCGGTGCCGATCAGCCAGTATCGCGACGGCTTTGGCAATTTGTGCAGCAGGATCGTCGCCCCGCAGGGACGGCTTGCGTTGTCGACGAGTGCGGTGCTCGAGGTGTCGTCGGAACCGGAGCTGCGGCCGTCGTTGACCGAGCAGCACGCGGTGGAGGCGCTGCCTGATGATTCGCTGGTGTTTCTGCTGGGCAGCCGTTATTGCGAAACTGATTTGCTATCCGAATTTGCCTGGCAGACATTCGGCAAACTGCCGCTCGGTCGCGGGCGGGTGGATGCGATTTGCAACTATGTGCACGAGCACATTGTGTTCGGCTACGATTTCGCGCGGCCGACCAAGACCGCCTGGCAGGCGTGGCAGGAGCGCAAGGGCGTATGCCGGGATTTCGCGCATCTGGCCGTGACGCTGTGCCGGGCGATGAACATACCGGCGCGGTATTGCACCGGGTATATCAGCGATGTCGGCACGCCACCGCCGTATGCGACGATGGACTTCGCGGCGTGGTTCGAGGCGTATGTCGGCGGGTGCTGGCAGACCTTCGATCCGCGGAACAATGTGCCCCGTACGGGGCGGGTTCTGATGGCGCGGGGCAGAGATGCGGCGGATGTCGCTATCAGCAATGCGTTCGGACCTACGGAGCTATTGAAGTTCGATGTCGTCTGCGAGGCGATATAGGTTTTTTGCCAGGAAAGTCTTAAAGTTTCCCTCATGAAGTGCCGAAAAGATCGGTATCCCTACTCGCACCGCGAGCCGATCCCGGACCATCATGATGCCCCGCAACATAGCCGCCACGTCAGTGGCAATCCTGCTGCTTTCGCCAGCCTCAACAGCATGGCCATCGGGGCTTGCCTCGATTCCGGTGAGCCTGACCGTGCAGGAAACCTGCGTCATCCAGTCGGTGGATGCGGCGATTACCGTTGCCAATCAACCGGCGGTTGCCTGTCTGCACGGGGCACCGTTCCAGATATCCCAAGCCGCATTGGATCCTGCGGCGCCGGGCGAAACCGGGCGGGATCAGGCGCGGCCGGTGGAATTTGTCGCCACCCACGACGCCCAGCGAACGGTCTGGATGATCAATTTCTAGAATTCGTTCCTGATCGATTCGTCCCTCGCCCGCGCGATTGCCCGGCCGGCACGTATCAAGGCAAAAAATCAGAAGCTGATCGTCGCGGTAATCGTGTCGCTGTAGTTGCCCGGTATCGGCGTCGCCTGGGCCGGTACGATGCCGTACACGGTGATCGATACCGCATTGCCGGTGCCGGTACCCGTGGGCATCGTGGTGCCCGCCGTGCCGTCTCCCCATGCACTCGCGTGGCCGGCATCGGTATATAGCTGGTAGTTCACGGTACCTCCGCCGCCCGCGCGCTGCATCTGGCGCGCCGCTACATTTCCGCTCGAACCGCCGTTCAGCGCAATCCGGAAAGCGTCGCCATTGGTGCAGCGCGCGGTGATCGAGCCGGTCGCGTTCAATGCCGAACTCAAGACGCCGCTTGCGGTGAAGGCGATATTCGTCGCGCTGATCTGGCAGTCGTTCACCACCGTTGCGTTGGCCGTAAAACCGAAGCTCCCGCCGTTCGTGGTCAGCGCGGCGCAACCCGGCGCGACAAGCAAAAAGAATCCATACGTCAGTGAAGTCTGGCTTAAGGTCTGCGAATAGACGGTGCTGGCGTTGCCGATGGTCGGCACCGTCGCCTGATTGGCGGTGACCTGTCCGTAAAAATTCACCGACGCCGTCGCGGTATTGCCGACCAACGGTTTATTGAGGATCATCGAAATGGGGGTCGTGCCGAGTACCGTGGATCCCCACGGGATCGAATGTGCCGCGTCCTGATAGAGCCCATAGAGCAACTGGCTACTGCCGCTCCCCAGATAGCGCGGCGTCGCGCCGCCCTGATTCAGGCACACCTGCACGCTCGGGGTTAGCGTAATCACCGGCCAGGTGCACGAAACGGTGGCGGTGCCGGTCGCGGACACGGCGCTCAATGCGATCGGACTGATGTTGCCGAAGCTGAGCGCCGAGGCGCTCGCCGTACAGGTCTGCGCACTCGCACGCTGCGGCAGCGCGCCGAGCAGCATGCACAACACCACAAGCAGGAGCGCCAGGGGCCGCTTCATTGCGCCGCCGCCGTGCCCGCTGCGGTGCCGCGGCAGGTCAGTGGGCCAAGCGTCGGCAACGAGCCGTCCGCCGGGCGCTGGTACGTGAATTCGACGCGGCAACGCATGGCGCCGGTGTCGACGTCGAGATGGTTGTCGCGCTGCAGATTCTCGACGAAGGTCAGACCGTCGTAGCCGACGATTGTATCGCCCCCACTTTCGACGTGATGCACGTGCGTACCAGGTGGCAGCAGCTTGCCGTCGGCACTCCGCAGAATCAGCGAGGCGGCGCTGTAGCGCGACACGCGGAAGTTCGCGAGCACGCCTGCGCGCGATTCCGGCACTAGATCCATCGAAGTCGTGGCGATGCGCGCGTCGGCGGGCAAATTCATGCTGTCGATCGCGACCTGGTTGTGCTGGTACGCGTTCAGGTCCGGTATCAGCAGATGGCCGTTGCGGTCGGTCGCGCCGATCACGCGGTTTTCATGCAGCACCGGCACACCCGGGATACCGTCGGTGGATACCAGCGCGAAGCCGTCGTCGATCCGCCGAGCCGGCTGGACGCTGTGGTCCATCAGCACGATTGCGCCGGTCAGGTCGAGCGAGGCGTTCGCGTGCTGGTCGATGTCCTGCGCAAGCGCGGTCACTTCGCCGTAGTTGCCGAGATACTGCACCTGCGCCTGGCGGTACGGCACCGCGCCCGAGCCGCCTGCCTGAACACCCCAACCCCAGCCGCCGGCGTAGTCGGGTGGCCGCTGCGCATTGAGGTTGTAGGTCGACTGGCCGTTCTGGCGGCCGACACTCGCGTTGATCGCAGTGTTGTTGCCGAGACCGAAGCTCATGGTCAGAAACACGCCTTGCGCGTTGTGCTGCAAGAAGTCCTTGTACGTGCTGAGCGTGAGCGAGGCCAGACTGCCGAAATTCAATGTGTACGACAGAGAGCCGATCCGCGAGGCGGGAATGCCAGGAAAGCGATAGCCGATGTAGCTGAGCGATACCGTCTGGCGGCTGAAGAAAGGGAGCGCCAGCGTCACGCGGTCGGTGGCGGTCGGCACCGGCGTGCCGTCGCGCGCGGCCAGGTCGCCGTAGTTGCCGTAGGCGCGCAGCGTCTGCGCATCGATCGAGAAGTGCGGTTCGATCAACTGATAGCCGAGACCGACCTGGGTACCGTTCAGCTTGCCGGCGCTCGCGGACAATGAGCCGTTGATCACGCCGGCCATGCCCATCCGTACCAGCGCACCGGCTCCCGCGTTGACGAGGCCGCCGGTGGCTTCCGCATGGCCTTCGAGTGTCAGCGTGTCGCTCATGCCGCGTCGCGCGGTGGCGCTGAGCGCCGGGCGAGGGTCGTAGGAAAACGAATCGATGCCATAGGCGCGGCGCAGGAAGCCGGCTTCGAACGAATAGCTCGACAGACCCGCGGCCAGCATGCGTGTATCGACGTAGAGCGGCAGCGAAGTCGAAATCGTGCGGCCAAGCGCGTCGTGCGTAATGACGGTGGCTTCGCCCGCACCGGTGATGCCGGGCACGTTGTTGACGATGAACGGCCCGCTCGGTACGTTGCCGCTGTATTGCCGCACGTTGTTGATATACAGATCCACGGCGGAGGGCACGACCGCGGTGCCTGACAATGCCGGCACCGGAAACGTCACGAGGTCGGGCCGCAGCGCGAAGTTGCTGCGCCACTGAAAACCGCCGATACGGATCGAACGGCTCCAGTCGAGCGATGATGAAATGGTGTCGCCGATCTGCGTGGTGCTGAGCGAAGTGGGATTCGAGGTGCTCCACGACGTGTCGTAGCGCACATAGCGATGGAGGTCGCGGTACAGATACGCAATGCCGGTACTGCTCAACACGCCGGTCGGGTCGAAGTAGCGTTCTTCGCTCCACAGTGCGAGCTGCGCATTGGTGTTGGTTTGTGCAAACGCGTCGTAGTTGAGCAGAAAGCCGCGCGACGCGGCGGCGTTAGGCGTTTGCGTCAACTCGCGCGTGTCGAACGTGTACGGCTTGCGGATCGCGTCGGGCACCTTGAGGTCGATGGTCTGGCGCGCGGCGTCGTACTCGTAGTGCAGACCCGGGATCCGGTCGAGTTCGAGCGAGGCGGTATCGGCGGCGCCGAGCTTGTCGGTGGCGACGCCGATTTCGCTCAAGTCTTTGCCCGTTGCACTGAGCCGGCCGCCGACTTCGCGAAAGTGCGCGATCAACCCGGTACGCTGGCCGTTGAGCATGACTTCCAGATACAGATCACGGCCCGCGGTGACGTCCCGCGCAGACTTCGTCGCCGCGGGTTGGGCGGTGGTGGCCTGGCCGGACGCCGACGTGGCGTTCGAGCCTGTAGCCGTGCCCGGATCGGCGCCCATGTTGACGACGGGACTGACGCCCGCGCCGCCCGACGTATCGACGCCCGACGCATCGACGCCCGTTCTGGCGACCCGCCGCGGCACCTGCGCACCGGCCTGAGTTGGGCTCAGCATGGTCAGCGTTGCTGCAAGCAAAATGATCTGCAGTCTCCATCCATGACGTTTTCGCCGTCGTGTCATTCTCATCGATTGCGTGGCGGGGCAGCGTGTCCGTTCCCATCGACCCGGATACGATCATGGCCAGTCGCGCGTGCCCAAGGTCTGCATCCGTGTCGGCCCTTGTGTCCGCGCGGGCTTACTCGACGTTCACCGTCGCTTCGGCCGGCAGCGAGTTGACCGCGGCGTGCACCTTCAGCGGAGCGTTCTGAGCGGCGTTGTCCGGCAAGGTGACTGGCCAGTGCCGTTCGCGACCGGCCAACGCGTAGCCAAGCAGTCCTTTGTTGATGACGTAGACGTTGCCTGTGTTGTCGATCAATTGCACGGCGGCGATCTGCGCGCGCTTTTTGCCTGTGTTGTCGACCCGCAGCATCCAGCCTTGCGCGTCACGCGACAGATGCCAGGACAGTTTCGGTTGACCGATATCGACGGACGGTTCGACGAACACCGGAACCGAGTAGCGCAGGCGGATCGTTACGCCGCTGGTGGGCGCGGCATCGGGTTCGGGTAACTCGTCGATCAGCACGCGATAGCCCTGCTCGGCGGCCGACGGCTGCGCACGGGTACGCACTAGCCGCACCAGTTGATCGGCATGCGCGGCGATTTGGATCAGCGGTGGGCTTGCCACCAGATCCTGAGTGGGCGTGAGCGTGTCTTCGCCGCTTGCCTGATCCCAGCGGAATACGCGCACCTGGCCGAACAGCGGTTTCTCACCGGGGTTCTTCAGCGTGATACCCGTGGCGTTGGCGTCAGCGGACATATCGACCATCACCGGCGAAATTTGCAGCGTCGCGGCTTGCGCAAGGGGCGCCGTCAGACACCACGCGAATGCACCTGCTGTCAGGAGCCGTAGAGGCGCGCCCATGGCGCTTGCGACGCATGGGCTCACCAGGCACGTCCTTACCGATCGTCTCAAAAGTAGACCGTCGCGGTAATGGTGGTCTGATAGGTGTCAGGTTTTGGGGTGGTCTGCGCCGGCACCTGGCCGTACACGACAATCGATTGCGCCGAGCCGGTACCGGTGCCGCTGGCTGTGTTGGTGCCCTGCGTGTTGCCCCATAGGGTCGTGTGGCCGGCATCCTGATACAGCTGGAAGCCGACTGTGGTGGCGGTATTGCCGGTGGCCGTGCCGGCCATTAAGCGGCTCGTCACGGTGGAGCCGGTGACGGTGCCGGCGTCGAGCCCGACGTTGTAAGGCGTGGTGTTGGTGCAGGTTACAGCGACCGTGGTTTGCTGGTTGATCGCAGTGCCGAGCACACCGTTGCTGCCGAAGTTCAACGGATTGGCGCTGATCGAGCAGTTGGCGTTCAAAGTCAGCGTGACATTAAAAGTGGTGACAGCGGTGCCGTTCGAATAGGTGGCGGCGCGTGCAAGCTGTAGAGGCAAGCCGAATATCAAGGCAACGATGAGGCTGGACGACAGCAGTTTTTGTTTCATCATGAGACCTCGCAAGCCAGCGGGACGCTGATTTTCAATTGCATGGGCAGTTTGAAAGCGCACCGGCCGGATAGTGGATCAATTCAATGGACATTACAGAGCGCTGTATTACCTTATGCAAGGATTGTCGTATTTGATGAAATTTAGTCTACACCAGACTTTATCGGTAATACAAATTATTGCATTGGATGATTAATTTGGAAGGCCGCGTATAGGCCTTGTTGGGTGAGGCGGGTAAGTGAGCGAATTGGGAAAATGTTTCTGCGCATGGATTCGGGGAAATACCTAATTCAGGTAGTTTTTTCTAATAAATTTGAATATTTTTTATTTTTATTGATGCATGAATTGTGCTTGGTTATGCGGGGCGAGTGATTGTCCAATGCGAATTGACTCGTTTGAAACTCGCGCCGATTAAATCTCCGGCCGATAGGGGTGCTGCGAAGACGCAGGATTAGTGACGGCCTTCGGGCGCGGAGTGCGCTGCGTTATTCCCCAAGCGCCAGCGCGCGCCTGCGTCGCGACAGCGCGGAGCCGATCGACACCGTCGCGCCGATGCAGCCCATCGCTACCGAGAGCGCCACGATCAGCAGGCCCGTTTGTGCCCGTGCCGAAAATACGCCGACCAGCAAACCGGCGAGCGGTTGTGTCATGTTGTTCAACAGGATCACCACGCCAGTCGTCTTGCCGTAGTCCTCGGGTGGAATGATTTTCTGCCGCGCACTGCGGATGTAGACATTGAACATCTTGTCGAAGCCGACGATCAACAGAAAGCCGACTGCATACCCCCAAGGCGCCGCACTGGCGCCCGCGATCACCCCGCCGGCACAGATTGAAATGAAGGCGATCAGGCCGAGTGTTCGCGCCGGCCAGGCGTTACGCGCGATCGTCAACAGAATCAGCACGGTGGCCACGGCGCCGGCCGTTTGCAGGCCCGCATAGTACCGGTTCGATTGTGCGTGGATGCCGGTCACCATCGCGGCGGAGGTCGCGAGGGTCACGCCGATCACCAGATTCTCGGCGGCGGCGAGCAGCACGACTTTCTTCAGGCCGGGGCGCAGCAGTACATGGCGCAACGCGATGCGCAGTGGCATCGTCCAATGACCCGGTTCAGCGGGCGGCGGAACGCCTGCGCGGAAACCGCTGGCGCGCGCCCACAGCAGCAGCGCCGCGTCGGCCAGCAGAAACAGCACGCCGGTTGCGCCAACCACCCATTCCCAGCGCCACAAGCCAAGCAGCAGCGCGGCCAGCATCGGGCCGAGCACAAAACCCAACTGGTCGGCCAATTGCGAGTAGGCAAGCACGCGCTGGAATTGCTGCGTGCTGAAAATTTGCGGCAACATCACTTCGCGTGCGACCAGCCCCTGGCTCGTGAGCACGCCGCACAACGCGGACAACGCGATCAGCCAGCCGATGCCGCCAAACAGCACGTAGGCCAGCACGCCGCCAAAACACACGAAGGCCCGCACGGTCTGACTGATCCGCATCAGCCGCAGAGGCGAGATGCGGTCGCATAACGCGCCGAAGAAGGGAAAGACCAGGTAGCGTGGCAGCGTTTCGATAAAGAACGCGAGACCTGACCACGATACCTGGTGCGTCGTCTGAAACACGACGAGCGGGACGAGAAACAGCAGCACCTGATCGGCGAGACGCGCGACAAACAGCGAGCAGAAGAAAGCCTGATGGTTGACGCGCACCGTTCATGTCTCGCCGTTTGGAGGTCGAGACCGATCCTATCAAAGATTGCGCTGGCCGCCCCGACACGCCTGTGCGACCAGCGCAATGTCGCTGGTGGACGGGACCCGGCTTATTGCGGGCCGCATTCCGATCCCATCGCCTGCATATTCTTCTGAATCTCTTCCGGGCTCAGATCGCGCTTGTGCGTGGCGAGCGACCAGCTGTGGCCGAACGGGTCCTTCAACTGACCGTAGCGGTCGCCCCAGAACATGTCGGCTACCGGCATGACGACGGTCGCGCCGGCGTCGACAGCCTGCTTGAAACTGGCGTCGACATCTTCGACGTAGTGATGAATCGTGACCGGCGTGCCTTTCAGCGAGTTCGGGCCGAGCGCGTTGTGGTCGGGCCATTCGTCGGTCAGCATCAGCATGGAGTCGCCGATCTTCAGGCAGGCGTGCATCACTTTGCCGCCCGGTCCGGGCATCGAGAATTGCTCGACGGCGTTGAAAGCCTTGGCGTAGAACTTGATGGCGTCTGCGGCGTTGGCGCAAATCAGATACGGGGTCAGCGAATGCATCCCGTCCGGGATCGGTTTGACAGCGGCACTGGACATGACGGCGACTCCTTGAAGTAACAGGTTCGTGAGTTGAAAGACAGGCTGCGTGAGCGAGGCCTTCAACGTTACGACGAGTGCATGGCCTTTGAATCGACACCCCGGAAAAAATATTTTTAAGCACGCCCGTGCGGCGGCGCGGGGCGGGGCATGGTGCGATGCGGCTATGCGCGTCGCCATGCGGCGCGTGAGTGCCATGCAGGTTCAATCGGCCGCGCCGTCCTTTTCCGGTGTTATTTCAACCGGCCGGGTTGTCGTCGTCCGGAGTTGCTGGTGCCGATGGTGTCGACGTTGCACCGCCGGGCGCGCCGAGAATCGTAATCTGGAACGTCGGGGTTGCCGCGAGCGACTGCAACGTCGCGTCTTCCGGGATGTGTTCGAGCAGCGGCAGGATCACCGAGCCGCCGATCACCGCGCGCCGGCTGTTGTCGGCCGGACGCAAGCCCCATACGTCCTGGTAGACCACCGGCACCGCGATGCCGTTGCGGGTCGTATTGCCGATATACAGCATCACATGGCCGCCGATGTAGATCAGCGTGCGCAACGGTTCGCCATGCTGGGCGAGGTAATCGAGCCGTTGCGCCGGCGTCGACGCGGACAGATCGATCATGCGTCCCGCGCTCATTTGGGTTGACGAATGACGCGGCAGCCACACCCCGAACGTCGCGAAGATACTTTGCAGTTCCGACGAACAGTCGTTGTAGAAGCCGCTATTGCCCCAGCCGTACGGTCGCCCGATCAGCGTTTTCATCAGCATCGCCAGATGTCGCGGAGTGGCGGCGAGCGGCATGGGGGCGATCTGCGCGTCGCTCAGTTGAGCGGTGCGAATGATCGCCTGACCGTCCGCATCGCGGACCGGAACCAGGAGTTTGACGGAGGCGGTAGCGTCGGCGGCTGCGTCGGCCGTTTCACTTGCCTGGGTTGCCGGTCGTGCGGTGCTATCCGACACGAGCGGCAGCAGCGTGCCGGCGGGTGCGTCGAAGCGGAACACGCCGCGGCTGTCGCGCACCGCTGCCGAGGCGACCGTGACCGCCCCCAGCGACTTAGCGGTGGCGGCGCGCCATGTATCGACGAAGCGATCGTCGGTCAGGGCGACGCCGTCGCTGCGCACCCAGCCTTGCACGTCGGGCGTCTGCACGTAGCGCCACGCGCCATCTGCGCTGGTGCCCAGCACGTACAGCGGCGTGCCGGGGCGTACTGCCGAGATCTGCAGGTTGTCGAACGGATAGCCTTCGCCGGCCAGGTGGCGGTCGTAGAACGACGGGTCCATGGTCGGCAGTTCGCGCACCAGCAGGTTGCCGGTGGCGATCGCGCGGCGTTCGGGCGTGTAAGCGGCCTGCTGGGTGAACTGGTCGACGGCCATGTTTTGCGCGATGGCGTCGATCCACGCCTTGTCATGCGGCCGGAAATTCTCGCCGTAGCCGAGCGCCGCGCCGCTTTTGCCAGTGTTGTCGAACTTGCCGATGCGGCGCTGCTGCAGCGCGACAATATCCGCGCCTTGCTGACGGTAGACGCGCATCGCCACATAGGCGGAATTCCACGGCGACGCTGCGCTCGTGCCGGTGCCGAAATAGCGCGCGTAGAGCGCACTGAAGTGCGCCTGCTGATCCGCGGGGCTCAGGAACGGCCGGTCGTAGCCGGGGCTGTCCGGCTCCAGCCAGTGGTCGACGTTCTGGTCGTAGTTGGCGATCGGGAACAGCGTGATCGTGTCGACGTTCGCGTGGGCGTCGCGCGTTGGCGACGGATTGCTGCAGGCGGCGAAGCTGGCGGCGGCTGCAAGAGCAACGCATAACGTGGCGGCGCGGCGGGGCTGCGGCAACCGGAACCGGGTGGCGAGGCGTTCGCTAAAGCGTTGTGCAAAGCGTGCGGCAAAGCGGGGCAGGACGACGACGGGCATAGGGTTCGACGATATGGGTCCGAGGGCACGATGATACGGTGTCGCACGCCGGGCCGGGCGGTGAATGCCGGCGCCGTTGCAGCGTTGTGAGTGTATTTACACAACGGTTATGTGGTTTCATTGAGGTTCGAATCGTCAGAATCGTCCATCACGGCTGTGTAATACCGCATATCAAGCACTAGCCGTCATTCAGGCAGAGCGTTTCGTTACATTCGATCCATTTTGCCTCGGAGCGTCTTTTCCCGAGGCACCTCAACCAGGAGAACAATATGCAAACCAGCGCACGCAATCAATTCGCCGGCGAAGTCGCCGAAGTCAAACACGGCGCGGTAAACGATGAGGTCACGCTGCGCACCCAGGGCGGCCTCGAGATCGTCGCGATCATCACGCACGGCAGCGCAACCTCGCTCGGCCTTGCCGCCGGCAAGAAAGCGTTCGCACTCGTTAAGGCATCGTCGGTGATCGTAATGGTCGACGTGACGAAGAGCCAGGTGTCGGCCCGCAACTGCATCGCCGGTACCGTGTCGGCTGTCACCAAAGGCGCCGTGAATTCGGAAGTGACCATTAACGCCGGCGGCGCGCAGATCGCCGCGATCATCACCAATGAAAGCGTCGATCGTCTCGGCCTCGCAAGCGGCAAAGCAGCGACGGCGATCTTCAAGGCGTCGAGCGTGATCATCGGCGTCGAATAAGGCTTCACGTTTGACGTTGTCTACGGCGCTAACGTCCGGATAGCGCCATCAGCGCGCACGTAGTGCGGACGGAAAGAGGGCGGCATGCCGGGCACGGCGCGCCGTGAAGGAAACGGCGGCTTGCTTTACACTGCACGCCTTGCCGTTTCTCTTTCCGCTCTCATCACGGACGCCGTCATGTTCGAAATCTCCTCCGCCTCGCATCTGCCCAAAGCCGCGCAATACGAAGAACTGGTTGCCCAGGCGCGCGCGCTGCTCGCCGGCGAAACCGACTGGATCGCCAACGCCGCGAATTTCTCCGCGTTCGTGTTCCATTCCCTCAGCGATCTGAACTGGGCCGGCTTTTATTTCCATGACGGCCGCGAACTGGTGGTCGGGCCGTTCCAGGGCAAGCCCGCTTGCGTACGCATCGCGCTCGGCAAGGGCGTGTGCGGCACGGCGGCGCAAACCCGTCAGACGCAAGTGGTGCGCGACGTGCATGAATTCCCCGGCCATATCGCCTGCGATTCGGCATCGCAATCGGAAATCGTCGTGCCGCTGGTCGCGCCGGACGGCACGCTGATCGGCGTATGGGATGTCGACAGCCCGGTTGTCGCGCGCTTCGACGCTGAAGACGCGAAGGGCATGGAAGCGCTGTGCGCCGTGTTTATCGAAGCCGCATTGCCGCGCGCGTCATAAGCGTTTCAGCGGGCGCGGATCCGGCGGTGCGGCGGCACCCTATGCATTTTCGTACATAGACTAGATGCACTTCAGGGGATGGGTCGGCGGACCTCATCCCGCTATCGTTCTCTCCACGCGCTCAGGACACCACATGAGCGCGACGAACCCCACAGGTTTTGGAGACACGTATGAGTTCCGCCACCGCTGTTGCTGCCACTACGCCGCTGACCTTCCAACGGTCCCCCGCTTTACCCCGCAATTGCACCTTCGATAGCCGCGACTGGGAAATTCTCAGCCGCTACTGGCATCCGGTGGCGTTCGCCGCCGAGGTGGCCGACAAACCCATCAGCGTGACGCTGCTCGACGAGCCGCTGGTCGTGTTCCGCTCGAACGGCCAACTGGTGAGCGCACGCGACGTCTGTCCGCATCGCGGCGCGCCGCTCAGCCAGGGATGGGTCGACAACGGCAACATCGTGTGCCCGTATCACGGCCTCTCGTACGGTAGCGACGGCAAGTGCAAGCACATTCCGTCGCAAACGGACGGCCCGATTCCCGATCGCCTGAAGCTCGTCACGTATGCGACGCAGGAAGCCTACGGTCTCGTGTGGGTCTCGCTGGGCGGCGGCACCGAAGCCTTGCCCGCGTTTCCCAGCTGGGACGACCCCGACTTCCAACAGATCCTGCCGCCCTCGATCGATATCAACGCCTCGGCGGGACGCCAGACCGAAGGTTTTATCGACGTCGCGCATTTCGCGTGGATTCATCACGATAGTTTCGCCGACCGGCACAACCCGGTGGTGCCGCAGTACTCGGTCGAGCGGCGCGAACGCGGCATGCACGCGGAGTACGTGAGCACGGTCAGCAACTTCCCGAAGTCGATGCAGCATCGTGCGCCGGAGGGCTATCTGTGGCGCCGTTTCTTCGACGTGGATGTGCCGTTCTTTGCGTGCCTGACCGTACATTTCCCTGAAAACGGCCGTCTGTCGATCCTGAATGCCGCGAGCCCGGTGTCCGCGCGCAAGACGCGTCTGTTCGTGCCGATCGTGCGCAACTTCGATAAGGATTTGCCGCTCGAGGATGTCTACGCATTCAATCGTCAGGTGTTCGAAGAAGATCGCGCGATTGTCGAGCTGCAATGCCCGGAAGATTTGCCGATCGACCGCGCGGCGGAAGCGCCGATTCTTGCTGACCGTTCATCGGGTGCCTACCGTCGGGCGCTGGCCGAGATCGGTCTCGGTCAGAACTATGTGCGCTAGTTCGCGGTGCGTGACGGGTGATTCGGGAGAGAAGCCATGAAAGTATGGGAATGCGTGATCTGCGGCTTTCGCTATGACGAAGCGCTGGGTCTGCCGGAAGCGGGTATTGCACCGGGCACGCGCTGGGAAGACGTGCCGGACGACTGGTTGTGCCCGGACTGCGCGACCGGCAAACACGACTTTGAAATGCAGGTGATCGCATGACGGCCGCCCAGCACGAGGACAGGGGACAGCCGGTGGTGATCGTCGGCACCGGCATGGCGGGCTATACGGTCGCGCGCGAATTGCGCAAGCTCGATAGCACGGTGCCGATCGTGATGATCAGCCGCGACGACGGCAGTTTCTATTCGAAGCCGATGTTGTCGAATGCACTGGCGATGAAGAAAGAGCCGCAAACGCTGGCAAGCTTCGACGCCATCGCGATGGCCGCGCAACTGGGCGCGTGGATTCGCGTGCATCAGCATGTCGAGCGCATTTTGCCGGCGGAGCACACGCTGATTGTCGATAACGCGTTGCTTGGCTACAGCAAGCTGGTGCTGGCCACGGGCGCGGACCCCCGTCGCCTGAAAATAGCGGGCGACGGCGCGGCCGACGTGATGTCGATCAATGATCTCGGCGATTACACGCGCTTCAGGTTGGCGCTCACGCGGTGCCGCTCAGTGGCGATTCTGGGCGCGGGTCTGATCGGCTGCGAGTTCGCCAACGATCTGGCGGCTGCCGGTTATGCGGTCAGTCTGATCGATCCTGCATCGACACCGCTGGCTCGCCTGCTGCCGCGAGACGTGGGTGAGATTTTCGCTCGCGCGTTGGACGACGGCGGCATCCGTTTTCATGCCGGTCGCAGTGTGGATCGTATCGACCGCTTGTCGGACGGCTATCGCCTGAGGTTCGCCGAAGGCGAGCCGATCGACGCGGATCTGGTCGTGTCGGCGGTCGGCCTTGCGCCGCGCACGGCGCTTGCCGCCGCGGCGGGTCTTGAAATCGATCAGGGTATTCGAACCGATGCATGGTGCCGAACCAGTGCGCCGGATATCTACGCACTCGGCGACTGCGCCGCGATCGACGGCAAGGTGCAGCCTTATGTCTTGCCGATCATGCACGCCGCCCGCGCGCTTGCACGCACCCTGGCCGGGCAGCTGACACGCGTCGCGTTTCCGGTGATGCCGATTACCGTGAAGACGCCGGCGAGTCCCGCCGTCGTCGTGACGCCGGAAAGCGAGGGCGCGTGGTCGATCGAAACCGCCGGCGATGCCGCGAAACACGCCGCGCGCGCCGTGTGCCGGCACGCCGCCACCGAGCGGCCGTTGGGCTTCGCCTTGCTGGGCACGGCGATCGAAGGCAAGGCCGCGTTGCTCAAGGCCATGACCGAGGGGCCATTGGCGGCTAGCTGACCCATAACAATCTTCCGTCTGACCGACCTCACTTTGTGATCGCTCGGTGTTTTAAAGGGCCTGTCACCTGCAACACATCCGATGATCGCATTCGCGCCGCAAGCTTTTGCTTGCGGCGTTTTTTTTATCTGCGAATTGCCCGGGAGAGTTGCCTTAAGGACGTACCTGCTGCTGCCAGATACTTAGGAAGCCAGATCTTTGGCGACGTTGGCGATCAACCTGCGCAGCCAGATCGCCGCGACACTGCGATGTGTGCGGTCGTGCCACAGTTGATAGTAGGTCAGCGCTTGCGGCTCACCGGGAATCGGTTCGATGCGCAGCGGCAGCAATTTGGTGTAGTGCGTGGCAAGCGCGCGGGTGGTGGTGAACAGCAGATTGGAGCGCGCCAATACATAAGGAGCCATGCCGAAGTAGGGCAGCGTCGTGGTTACTGTGCGCGACAGGCCGTTGCGGGCGAGTTCGACATCGACGGTGCCCCACGACGTCGTGTTGTAGGTCATCACGGCCAGGTGCTCCGCTTCTTCGTAGACAGGCTTGCTCAGCCGTCCCGGCTTGATCGGGTGGCCGTTGCGCATCAGGCACACCAGTTCGTCCTTGCACAGCGGTTGCAGATGCAGATGCTCCGGCGGCGTGCGCCAGTTGCCGATCACCAGATCGAGAAAGCCGCTTTCAAGACCATGTTCGTAACCGCCGTCCACCATCATCAGGTGTCGGAATTCGAGCTTCGCACTGGGCGCTTCGCGATGAAACGCATCGACCACGGCGGGGACGAAGAATGCGTCGAGATAATCCGGCGAGCCGATCCGAAAGGTCTGGCTGGTGGTGGCCGGATTGAACGACGTGGTGGGATGCAGAATGGCCGCGATACTGTTCAGCGCTTGCGCAGCGGGTTCGATTAGCGTGAGTGCGTGCGCGGTGAGAACCATCCGGCTGCCGCTGCGCACCAGCAGCGGATCGCCGGTCATGTCACGCAGTTTGCGCAGCGCCACGCTGATGGTCGGCTGCGATTGTCCGAGCAAGCTTGCCGTGCGCGACACGCTCGATTCGGTTAGAAGCGTGTGCAGCACCTTGAGAAGGTGCGAATCGATGATTTCCTTGGACATGAGAAGTGGGACTCTGTTTCGTGCGGATCCATGCAGTGGGGCGGCGGTTTTCTATTGAAGGATCGCGAGCAAAATATATCGGCGGATATAACGGTCGTCAATCCGTCGAAGCCCGGTGCTAACGTGTCGAAGGCCGATGTGCGTTGAGTCATGAGGTGTGGAGTATCCCGGCAATAGCGAACGCTTTATGATGTGTGCGATAACGCGCGTGCTGGCGCCGGGGTTGGGGAATACACCAAGGGAAACGATTGCCGCCGGGAATGCGTGGCTGGCGTGACGGTTCCGGCCAGGAAAGCCGCTATCATGGTGACGATTACCCGGCGGATTGGACCGAATTCGCCGGCTTTGCCGGCTGCGCCGTAAGCATCAAGAAAAACGCTCACTCGCTTTCAATATTCAGGAAATTCAAAGGCCGGCGCGATGCAAGACCCCTACTACGCCGACGCGCGCATGCCCGATGCCGCGCTTGCTGCGGCGCCATACGGCATGTTCATCTGCACGGCCGACGGCACGTTCGACTCGGTCAACGCCGCTTTCGAAAAGTTGACCGGTTTTACCGCCGAAGAATTGATCGGCCGGCGCACTTTTGAGTCCTTGCACGACCCGGCCGAACTTGCGAAGCGGCGCTCCGAATTGCCGCCGCTGTCCGCGGTAGGTTCGCGCTATGAAGGCGAATGGACCTACGTGCGGCGCAACGGCAACCCCATTCGCGTGGTGTTCGCACTGGCGCCGCTCGTCGCCGGGCCGGCGCATTCCGCTGGGGTAGTGACGGGACCTGCTCGCTATGTCGGCATTGCGATCGACATGACGCGTTACGCGCAGTCCGAGGCGCGCCTGTGGTACGTCGCGCACCATGACGGTGTGACCCGGCTGCCGAATCAGACGCTTTTCACCGAACGCCTCGAACTCACGATCGCGCGCTGTCAGCGCAGCGGCAGCGGCTTTACCGTGCTGATCGCCGAGCTCGATCATTTGCGCAAGCTGCGCGACGCACTTGGTTTGCATGCGGCCGAACTGGTGCTGCAGATCGTCGGCGAGCGGCTGCGCGGTCTCTTTCCCAACGACGGTACGATCGCCTCGATTGGCGGCACACAATTCGCGCTGCTGATCAACGAAACCGGCGCGGCGGCCGATGCTTTCGCGGCCGAAGCGCTGGGCCGCATCGCCGAATCGATCGACTACGCGGGCACCGCGCTGAATATCACGGCGAGTATCGGCATCGTTGCCTATCCCGCCGACGGTGCCGATGCGCCGACGCTGATGCGCCGCGCGGGCGTGGCGTTGTCGGCGGCTTCGGCGATCAGCGGCAATGCGGTGCGGCGTTTTTCCACCGCGCTCGAAGGCCAGGCGGCGCGCCGTTTCGAACTTGAGGGAATGCTGCGCGAAGCGCTCGAACGTCAGCAACTGCATCTCGTGTATCAACCGCAGGTGACGCTCGCCAACGGACGCATCGCGCAAGTGGAGACGCTGCTGCGCTGGAATCATCCGCAGCGTGGCTTGATCAGCCCGGTCGAATTCGTGCCGGTGGCGGAGGAGGCGGGGCTGATCGAGCAGATCGGCGAGTGGGTGATCCGTACCGCGTGCCGCGATGCCGGCAAATTGCTGCGGCTTACCGGCACGTTGCCACGGGTCGCGGTGAACGTGTCGCCGCAGCAATTCCAGCGGCACAATCTGTTCGAGACGATTCGCGGAGCGCTCGAAGACGCCGCACTCGACCCTTCATATCTCGAAGTGGAGATCACCGAAGGCGTGCTGCTCGGCGACACAGAGCAGGCTCTGCAGACACTGCATGCGTTGCGAGAATTGGGCGTTGAAGTTGCGGTAGACGACTTCGGCACCGGCTATTCGAGTCTCGCCTACCTTACGCGTTTTCCGCTGAATCGGCTGAAAATCGATCGCTCGTTTGTGATGCGCATGAGTACCGATCCGCAATGCGCGGCGCTGGTCGGCGCGATTATTGCTATGGCGCACGCATTGAAGCTGCGGGTGACGGCCGAGGGCGTGGAAACAGCCGAGCAGGCCATGCAACTGGAAGCACTAGGCTGCGACGAAGCGCAAGGCTTCTGGTTTTCGCGGCCCATCACTATTGCGGCGTTGCGTAATTTGCTGAAGCCGTTGGGCACCACGTGACGCCGCAGTCGGAAGAGGGCGCCTGACTCTGGTTTTAGCAAACCATGTGCCTCGCTTGCCGTGGTGAAAACCGTGGGAACGTATCCTGCTTCCTTGCGTCAAGAGAACATATACGCAACGGAAGGCAGGCAAACGATGAACGATCTCCTTACCCGTATTTGGCATTTTCAGCCGTCGCTGCTTGTCACATTGACGCACGACGTCCTTCAGATCGTACTGGCCGCGCTGATTCTGATTGTCGGCTGGTGGTTATCGAACCGCGTAGGCGCGGTGTTCGCGAGAGCGCTCGCCCGCACGCGTGCGGATCCGACCCTCGCACCGATGCTGGCCGCAATGGGCACCTGGGCGGTGCGCGTGCTTGTTTTCGTCGCGGCCCTTAGTGAGGTCGGCATTGCCACGGCGAGTGTGCTGGCGGTGCTCGGCGCGGCCGGTCTCGCAATCGGCCTCGCTTTGCAAGGTACGCTGCAGAATATTGCCGCCGGCATGATGCTGCTGATGTTGCGTCCGTTTCGCGTCGGTGACGTGATCGAGGGAAGCGGGGCCGCCGCGGGCATCGTGCGCGAAGTGGGCCTGTTCACGACACGCATTGAACGCGGTGACGGCAACGCGGTGTTCGTGCCGAATAGCCAGATCTGGAGCAATCCGGTGATCAACTACAGCAGTGGCGGCACGCAACGCATCGAGGTCGAAGTCGGACTCGCGCAGCGTACGGATGTGGATGCGGCGATCGGCGAGTTGAAAAAAGTGGTTGCCGACGAACCGCGCGTCTTGAGCGGTACGACGCTTGCACCGGTTATCACCGTGGCGGACTATCCCGAACGTGGCGGCGCAACGCTTCGCATCGCCGCTTGGGTGCGTTCGCCGGACGTGTCGCTCACCACCGACGACCTGCACGATCATGCTCAGGCCGCGCTTGAACAGGCCGGCTGTCCGGTAGCCGCCTAGCTGCGCGAAAATAATAGAAAAGGGGCCGATTGGCCCCTTTTCGTTGGGTCGCGTTACTACGTACGTACGCGCAATTCAGTGAATTCAGTGTGCAGCGTCGCCTGCGACAGTGACCGCCGTGCTCGATGCACGCTTGATGCTGTCCTGTATCACGTTGCCGGAATGAATCATCGAGGCCATGACAGATTGCATTGCGCTAAATGCGCTATCCGGGCTGAGTGACGTGGTCTGGCCGAAACCCGAACCGAACTGTGCCACGCTGGCGCCAAACTCTTCGCGCAGTGCTTCGCCGGCCTTCGTCAACGCTGCGGTGAATTGCGCGTCGATTTCCTTGACGTGTTGCGCGTACGACAGGGTGCGCTGAACCAGTTGCTGTTGCAGATCGGATGCGCCGGCTAGTGGCGCAGCGTTGAATTGGCCGGCCGACAATGCGTGGCTGCCTTCGGTGACCGTTGCTTTCATCGCCGCGAGATTGAGTTCGCCGAGTTTTTGCAGACAGGCCAGCCCGTCGAGTTGCAAAGCGGTGAAGATGTTGAACGTGCGTTGGCCAAAGGCGGCGCTATGTTCGATCGCGGGGCTGTTCATAGTGGGTGATCTCCAAAGTGACCCGGGGCAGGCGCCCAAAGGATTTCGGAGGCCAGGTCTCACACGAGACGGCAGGTCGACGCGGCGCAGTGTTTTGCTGCGCTGCAACATGAGCCACTCTATACCTTTGCGGCAGGATGTACAGCGTTTTCGTCAAGATGATTCATCAGTCGAAAGGCGCTCAGTTTGTGTCTCATGCAAGCGGATGAGCGAAAAAGAAACGCAGCATCTCGGCTGCGGCATCGGGACCGGCCGGGTCCGTGTACGAGCCGCGCTGGCTGCCGCCTGCCCATGCATGGCCCGCGCCGTGAATCGACCAGTACTCCGCGTCGACGCCATTCGCTGCGACCAGCCGCTGCACCGTGCAACCGCGCAGGCCGCTCGCCGTGCCCGCGGCAGGCGAGGGCGTGCTGACTGTCGTGACGCCGGCGTCGAAGGCCGCTACGAGCGCAGTGGCGTTCGACGGATGCACGGTCGTATCCGCGTCGCCATGAAATACGATGAGTGGCCGCTGCGGTTCGACGCATGCGCGGTTGCGAAGCGCGTTGCCGCCTTTCATCGCGGCGAGTGCGGAGGGCAGGTCCTTCGCGCATCGGTAGGCGAGGCCGGAATGCACACAGGCTGCCGCATACAGGTCGGGCGAGGTCTTCAGCATGACATCCGCCATTGCGCCGCCGGCAGACAGACCCGCCACGTACACGCGTGCCGGATCGACGCGATAGCGCGCGATTACCTCACGTGTGATGCCCGCGATTAACGATGGCTCGCCCTGATCGCGCTGCTGATCACCCGGCTTGAACCAGTTCCAGCACGACGAATGATTGGCCGCCTGCGACTGATTCGGGTACACGACGATGAAGCCGTGACGCTCGGCCATTTCGTTCATGCGCGTGCCGGCCGCGAAGTCGTCGGCGTTTTGTGTGCAGCCGTGCAGCATCACGATGAGCGGCAACGGTTCGTTGTTGTAGACGGCCGGTACGTATAGCTTGTATCGACGTTGGCCCGCGCCATTGCTGAACGTGTGAGTGCTGAAGGTGCCCGGTGTGTCGGCGTCGAAAGTGCGTTCGGCGGGGGCGTGGGGCGCGGTGGGTGTTGGCGCCTGCTGCCACGCCTGCTTCCATTGGTCGACACTCTGCGGCATGTGCGGAGCTTGCGCATGACCTCCTTCGGCCGTGCCTTTTGCGAGTGCGCGCTGAACCGCGGCGGTTGCTTCCTTCGGGCCCTTCGTGCGCAGCAGGTCGAAGGCTTCTTTCATCGACTTCAGGAAATCTTCATTCATTTTCATGTTCGTAGACGACTACGTTGACCTGCTTTGGGCGTGGCCGGGTCGGACGATGCGCGTCCCGGCTTCGGCATGATTTGGCAACGAACTGTGCGAGGCGCGGCTACCCGATGCGGCCGGCGAGCGCCGCCTTGACTGCGGGCGACGCGTGAAATGCGCCGAGCACCACCACCGATGCGATCGTGGCCGTCGCAAGTTCCGGCGACACATCCGCGGCGATACTGGCGAGGCCGAGCACGTGAATGTCCAGTCGTTCGTTTGCGGCTCGTGCGGCTTCCAGGTCCTGCTTCGAGAAGTGTTGCAAGCCGAGCACTAGCGCGCGCCGGGTCACTGTTTCCGTGACGACCTGCGCGTGCACGGCGAGCTGGTTGCGGATCGCCGTGCGGATCAGGTCGGTACGGTTCGAGTAAAAACCCTCTTCGACGAGCAAGTCGATCTGGCCCAGGTCCACTGGGCCGAGGTTGATGGTGATTTTTTCGGTCTCGCCGCCTTTGGGGCGGGAGGTGTCGATGAGTTTGAGGTTAGGCATTTCTTTTCCGCTTGACGGTCGCATGGCATCCGTACGCCATCCAAATAACATCCAGTGGGATGGTTATACGCGGTTGGTCCGGACGACGTCAATGGGGAAATTGAGGGCCGGTAGAGAATTGGAAGCAGCAATCCGGCGTTGTGTGAACGGCAGACTCTGGGGGGGCGATTGGCGAAAATCGGTTCGATACCGGCAGCTCGACCGCAGAGGGGTAGGGGATCGGCAGGCGCTACGTGACTGCGAGCACCCAACTTACGCATTAGCTCGACCGCCGCCGCTGTCACTCCGTTTCGCCTTCGTCGGCATCGGCATTGGCATCGCCGGCTTCATGATCCATCGCCGCAGCGGCCAGCTTCTCCGCAAGTTCCGGGTGCGCTTCCTTTCGCTCGCTGTAGCGATCTGTCAGGTAGTCCGAACGATCGCGGACCATCAGCGTGAACTTGTACAACTCCTCCATTACATCAACCACCCGATCGTAGTATGCGGATGGCTTCATCCGGCCATCCGCATCGAATTCCTGCCATGCCTTCGCCACTGACGACTGATTGGGAATGGTCACCATCCGCATCCAGCGGCCGAGCACGCGCAACGCATTCACCGCGTTAAATGACTGCGACCCGCCGCATACCTGCATGACTGCGAGGGTGCGCCCCTGAGTCGGGCGGACGCCGCCACTCTCGAGCGGCAGCCAGTCGATCTGGTTCTTGAACACAGCGGTGAGCGTGCCGTGACGCTCTGGACTGCACCAGACTTGTCCCTCCGACCATTCCGACAATTTGCGCAGTTCCACTACCTTGGGATGATCCGCGGGGACGCTATCCACGATGGGAAGATCATGCGGGTCGAACACTCGCGTGTCAGCGCCGAAGTGACGCAGGATACGTTCAGCTTCGAGTGTCAGTTGACGGCTGAAAGACGCAGCCCGCAGCGATCCGTAGAGTAGGAGAATCCGCGGCGCATGCTGCGACACGACGCGTGGCGTGAGCTTTTGCAGGTCAGGCGTATCGAGATGGGAGCGGCTGATGTTTGGCAGGTGTTCAATCACTTTCCGACTCTCCGGCCTTCGCTGTCGATGACCACTTCACCATCTTCCTTCGTGAAGGGCTTGTTCCGTGCCTCAGGCAGGATATCGAGAACGAGTTCGGAGGGACGGCACAGGCGCACGCCATGCAACGTGACAACGAACGGACGATTGATAAGGATCGGCTGCGCCAGCATCGCGTCAAGCAAATGCTCGTCGCTCAGCGACGTGTCACCGAGTCCCAGGTCCGCGTACGGTGTGTCTTTCTCACGCAGCGCGGCGCGTACGCTGAGGCCTGCTTGCGCGATTATCGTCTTCAAGGTTTCACGGTCTGGCGGCGTTTTCAGATACTCGATGATCCGAGGTTCAATGCCCGCGTTGCGGATCATTGCCAGCGTATTCCGTGATGTTGCGCAATCCGGATTGTGATAGATCGAGACGCTCATGCCTTTTGTCCTTTGATGCGGTTGCTTGCTTCGTACCAGGATTGCGACCGGTTAACAATTCCGACAACCAGCAACATGACGGGCACTTCGATCAGCACGCCAACCACGGTCGCGAGTGCAGCCCCTGACTCAAACCCGAACAAACTGGTGGCGGTCGCTACGGCGAGTTCGAAGAAGTTGCTTGCGCCTATCAGGCTGGATGGTCCGGCAACGCAATGCGCGACACCCAACCGTCGATTGAGCAGATAAGCGAGCCCGGAATTGAAAAACACCTGAATCAGGATCGGGACCGCCAGCATGGCAATAACAAGCGGTTCCCTGACGATGGCTTGACCTTGAAACGCGAACAGTAAGACCAGTGCCGCGAGAAGCGCACAGATCGAATACGGGCTGAGATACGCGACAGTCCGATGGAAATATTGTTCGCCCCTGGCCAGCAGGCGCTTGCGCAGCAATTGCGCAAGCATGACGGGAACGACGATGTACAGGCCGACGGAGATAATCAGCGTGTTCCACGGTACGGTGATGGCGGACAGGCCCAGCAGAAGCGCAACGAGCGGTGCAAACGCCACGATCATGATCGAATCGTTAAGCGCGACCTGTGACAGTGTGAAGTACGGATCGCCTTTGCACAGTTGAGACCAGACAAACACCATCGCTGTACACGGTGCGGCGGCGAGCAGGATCAAGCCGGCAACGTAGCTGTCAAGTTGGTCGGCAGGCAGCCACGGCGCAAACACATGACGGATGAAAATCCAGCCGAGCAGCGCCATCGAGAACGGCTTGACGACCCAGTTGACGAAGAGCGTCACGCCGATGCCACGCCACTGGCTTTTCACCTGCGTCATGGCGGCGAAATCGATCTTGACCAGCATTGGGATAATCATTACCCAGATCAGTACGCCGACAGGAAGATTGACCTGTGCCACCTGCATGCGACTGATCGTCTGAAAGAGTTGTGGAAGCACCTGCCCGAGCAGGATGCCGCTCACGATGCACAGGGCTACCCAGACCGTCAGGTAACGCTCGAAAAAACCAATCGCCGGAGCTGCGCTGCGGGCCGTATCCATGCTGCTCATGAGGCGTTTCCGCAGCAATCGGCGGGGGTGCTCGCGGCACACGGTGTGCCGGCGCAGCAGTTTTCCGTCAGAAAACCAATCAGCCCCTTCATCGCGTCGAAATTGGCTGAGTAAATGACGAATCGCCCATCCTGCCGCGGCTTCACCAGGTCTGCGTGCGACAGATCCTTCAGGTGGAACGACAAGCGTGAGGGGGAAATCCCGATCTGCTGCGCGATCTCTCCGGCGGCCATGCCTTGCGGGCCTGCAACGACCAGCAGACGAAAAATCGCAAGCCGCGATTCATGGGCAAGCGCGCCTAGCGCGCGTACAACAAGATTTGAGTCCATGGCCGGAACGATAGCGTGTTCGTTTTTATATTTCAAGTAATATTGAAATGATGGATGAGGGAGCTTATCGATCGCTATATGCAACGGCGCTGTGGGAGCTGTCGGCGAACCAGGTTTCGCGGGGCACGCCATCGACCTCGCAGTCGTGCACGTACCTGAGCGCGCGCTACGCCCGGATGACGTCGTGCTTTTGCAGGAGGAGGTGTTTCCGGTGTGCAGCCCTGAGCTGCATCCATTCGCATCCAAGGCGGCGTGCCGTTGCCGCCTGCTTCAGAAGGTGCACGAGAACGCGCCTGAAATCGATTGGCGCAGCTAAGCCGAATGGAGGGTCCCGGCTGAGCGCCGGGCAAGCCTACATCAGCACGATATCGTATTGCTCCTGGCTCAAATTCGACTCCACCTGCAACGACACCGGCTTGCCGATGAAATCGATCAGCATGGCCAGATGCTGCGACTCTTCCTCGAGAAACAGATCGATTACCTGCTGCGAGGCCACCACGCGGAACTCGCGCGGATTGAACTGCCGCGACTCGCGCAGAATCTCGCGCAGCACGTCGTAGCAGACCGTACGCGACGTCTTGACCTGTCCCTTGCCCTGGCACACCGGGCAGGGCTCACACAGCACGTGCGCTAACGACTCACGCGTACGTTTGCGGGTCATCTCCACGAGCCCAAGCTGCGAGAAGCCATTCACGGTCACGCGCGTGCGGTCGCGCGAGAGCGCCTTCTTCAACTCACCGAGCACCTGATCGCGATGCTCGACGTTCTCCATGTCGATGAAGTCGATGATGATCACGCCACCCAGATTACGCAGCCGCAATTGCCGCGCGATCGTATGAGCGGCCTCGAGGTTGGTCTTGAAGATCGTATCGTCGAAGTTGCGTGCGCCGACGTAGCCGCCGGTGTTCACGTCGATGGTGGTCATCGCTTCGGTCTGGTCGATCACGAGATAGCCGCCCGACTTCAGATCGACCCGGCGCGACAAGGCGCGCTGGATCTCCGCCTCGATGTTGTACAGATCGAAGAGCGGCCGCTCTCCGGTGTAGTGATGCAGTTTCGACGAGACCGCCGGCGTGAACTCCGCCGCGAAGTCGGCAAGCATCTGATAGGTCTCGCGCGAGTCGACCTGAATGCGCGAGGTCTCGTCATTCACGAAATCGCGCAGCACACGTTGCGAGAGATTCAGGTCCTGATACAGCAGGCTGGTCGGCGGCATGCGCTGACCTTGCGAGATGATCGTTGCCCACGTCTTGCGCAGATACGCAACGTCCGAGGCTAACTCTTCGCTGGTTGCATCTTCGGCGATGGTGCGGACGATGTAGCCGCCTTTTTCATCGGCGGGCAGCACCGCGGTCAAACGCGCGCGCACGGCTTCGCGTTCGGCTTCGCTCTCGATCTTCTGCGAGATGCCGATGTGCGGCTCCTGCGGCAGATACACGAGCGTGCGCCCGGCGATGCTCACCTGCGTGGACAGCCGTGCGCCTTTGGTGCCGATCGGATCCTTCACGACCTGCACCATCAGCGTCTGACCTTCGAAAACGATCTTCTCGATCGGCTGGTGCGGCGTTTGATGTTGCGGTTCGCCCGCAATGCGCGGATGCCAGATATCCGCTACGTGCAGGAACGCGGCGCGTTCCAGACCGATGTCGATGAAGGCGGATTGCATGCCCGGCAACACGCGGACGACTTTGCCGAGATAGACATTGCCGACGCGTCCTCGCGACAGCGTTCGTTCGACGTGAAGTTCCTGGACGGCGCCTTGCTGGACGAGCGCGACGCGCGTTTCCTGCGGCGTGACATTGATCAGGATTTCTTCATTCATGGTTTATTTTAGAAGTCGATGCGCGCTGCCCGCAGGAGGGCAGCGGTTTCAAAAAGCGGCAAACCCATGATACCTGAATAGGACCCGTCGATATGTTCGATAAACTCCGCGGCGCGTCCCTGCACACCATACGCGCCTGCCTTGCCGAGCGGTTCGCCGCTCGCGGCATAGCGGCGCACGGCGTCCGCTTGCAGTGCAGCAAAACGCACCTTCGAGACCGATAGCGCAGCGGGCAGCAATGTGCCTTCTGCGTCGACCACCGCGACGGCCGTCAACACTTCGTGATCGCGACCCGCGAGACGCGTGAGCATCGCGACGGCATCGTCGGCGTCGACGGGCTTGCCGAGGATCGCGTCGTCGATTGTGACCGTTGTGTCGGCAACCAGAATCGGCCGCACGGCATGGCCACCCGCCATGAGACGCGCGCGCGCGGCGTGCGCCTTGGCGATGCACACGCGCTGCACGTAGTCGCGCGCGCGCTCGCCGGGCAGCTCGAGTTCGAGCGCCTCGGCATCTTCATCGGGGCGCGGCAGGAGCAATTCAAAACGCACGCCGAGCTGTTGCAACAACTCCTGACGGCGTGGACTCTGGGAAGCAAGGTAGACGAACGGATGCAGCGAAGCGGCGAGCGTGGGCATGAACAGGTCTCGATGAGGCGGGTTGCGTCAATGAGCGAAGAGCGCGCGAAGAGTGGGTCAGCGTATTAGTCAAGCGCCAATCGACGCGCATAACGACACCTGAAACGGGACCCGAAACGGGATCCAGGCGCGCGATCGGTTCGCGGCCTCGTTCGCTCAAACGCGATGATAGGGGTGATTTTGCGTGATGGTCCACGCGCGGTAAAGCTGCTCGGCGAGCAGCACGCGGACCATGGCATGCGGCAGCGTCAGGCTGGAGACACGCAGCAGCATATCGGCGCGCGCTTTCAGATCGGGATCGAGTCCGTCGGCGCCGCCGATCAGAAACGCCACGTCGCGACCGTCCTGCTGCCAGCCGGGCAGGGCGCCGGCGAGCTGCATCGTGGTCCAATCCTTGCCGCGTTCATCGAGCGCGACGATACGCGCGTTCTTCGGCAACGCGGCTTCGATTTTCTGCCGCTCCGCCGCCATCACGCTTTCGGCCGGCCGCCCCGACGAACGCTGCTCAGGCTTGATCTCGCGCAGCTCGATGCGCAGCTCGGGCGGCATGCGTTTCGCGTATTCGTCGAAGCCGGTGGCGATCCAGTCCGGCATCTTGTGGCCGACGGCGAGGATGTGCAGTTTCATGACGGAAGCAATTGCTGATGACAGCCAACGCGCTTACTTGCGTGCGGTCGTCTTGCGCGCCGGCTTTTTCTTCGCAACCGGCGCTTCTTCCTCTTCGTCCTCGTCGTCGGGTTCGCTCGAGCGCGCGCCGCCGAACGGGTCCGGCGTGGACAGCTTGATACGCACCGGCTTGTCACCCCAGATTTCTTCGAGGTTGTAGTACTGGCGCAGCGCCGGTTGCAGGATGTGCACGATTGCGTCGCCGCAATCGACCAGCACCCATTCGCCGATGTCCTCGCCTTCGGTGCTGATGACGTCGCCGCCGTTTTCCTTGACGCTTTCGCGCACGCTCGAAGCGAGCGCCTTGGTCTGGCGGTTCGAGGTGCCGGAGGCGACGATCACGCGATCGAACAGCGCGGTCAGGTGGCTGGTGTTGAACACCTTGATGTCTTGCGCTTTGACGTCTTCGAGGGCGTCGACGATCACGCGTTGCAGTTTGCGAATATCCATGGGGTTACCGGTGGTACAGATGATGTTGAAGAATATAGTCCCACACCGCGGTGGGGACATGGCTCGCGGCGGCCTGGTCTTGCGGTTCGTCGCCCACGTGGGCGAGTCGTTGGCTCACCTGTTCGCGCAGATACGCGCGAATGTCGGTGGCCGAGACGTTGAACGCAAGCGTCGTATCGATCAGCAAGTGGCCGCAGGGCGTGGCTTGCAGAACGTCGGCGCGGGCACGGCGCGCGTCGATTTCTTTTGCGACCACGGGCGGAATCGACGCAAGGTCGAAACCGGGACGCGTGGCCGCGCAAATATGAGCGAAGTCGAACAGATGACGCCAGTCGCGCCAGGTGTCGAGATGTACCAGTTGATCCGCGCCGATCAGCAGCGCAATCGACGCATCCCGACCTTCGCGTTCACGCCACAACTGCAGCGTGTTGATCGTGTAAGTCGGACCGTCGTGCTCGATCTCGTCGGTCGCCACCCGCACGGTGACGCCCGGCAGCACTAACGCGCCGGCCGCGGCGCGGGTCATGGCCAACCGGTGAACGGCTGCCGACACGTCCGTTTTTTGCCACGGCTGGCCGGCGGGCAGCAGCACCAGTTCGGTCAGGTTCAGCACTTCGGCGAAACGCCGCGCGAGCGCGAGGTGGCCGTCGTGGATCGGGTCGAAAGTGCCGCCGAGCAATCCAATCCGGCGAGGCAGGGCGACAGGATGAGCGTTCGGCTTCAGGTGAAGATCCTTTGTCGTGGTCACGTGCAGTGCGGTGCGGGCCTAACGCCTCACACCCACTCGCGCGGCACGAGAAAATCGCTGTAAAGACGCGCCTCCGGCGTGCCCGGTTCGGGCTGCCAGTTGTAGCGCCAGTTCACCACAGGCGGCATCGACATCAGAATCGATTCGGTGCGTCCGCCGCTCTGCAGCCCAAACAGTGTGCCACGGTCGAAGACCAGATTGAACTCGACGTAACGGCCGCGCCGGTATGCCTGGAAGTCCCGCTCGGCTTCGCCGTACGGAATGTTGCGGCGCTTTTCGATGATCGGCATATACGCTTTGAGGAATCCCTCGCCGACGCTTTTCAGCATCGCGAACGACTGATCGAAGCCTGGCGCCGAGAAATCGTCGAAGAAAATCCCGCCGATGCCGCGTGGTTCGTTGCGGTGCTTGAGGAAAAAATACTCGTCGCACCAGCGCTTGAAGCTCGGGTAGAGGTCCGCGCCGTAAGGCTGCAGCGCGTCGCGGCAGACACGATGGAAATGCTGCGCGTCTTCCTCATAGCCGTAGTACGGCGTCAGATCCATGCCGCCGCCGAACCAGAACACCGGCTCTTCGCCGGCTTTGGTCGCGATCAGCAGACGCACGTTCATATGCACGGTCGGGCAGTGCGGATTGTGCGGGTGCAGCACGAGCGAGACGCCCATGGCTTCGAAACCACGACCGGCCAGTTGCGGGCGCGCAGCGCTCGCCGAACCCGGCAACGCGTTTCCCGCGACGTCCGAAAAGCCGATGCCGGCCCGCTCGAAGAAGTTGCCGCCTTCCAGAATCCGCGTGCAGCCGCCGCCGCGCAGCTTTTCGCCGGGGGCGCGCTGCCATGCGTCGGTCGCGAACGGCTGGCCGTCGAACGCGCCGAGCGTGTCCGCGATGTGCGTTTGCAGGCCTTGCAGCCAGCTGCGCACGGCCTGTGCGTCGTAGCTCGAATCGGTCATGAATGCAGGTGCTGAGGGCGGCACGCTGGTCGCGCCGCGGGTTCTTCTTGAAGGGCGAGGGCCGGGCCTGCGTCAGGACTTTCCTGCGAAGGCGCGGCGCTACGGTCATTCCGGTCATTCGCGCCGGGTGACACGCCGGTCAAGCGGCGCGCGCCCACAGGGTACGGTGGGCGCCGCAACGATCGCGAAAACCCGCAGTGTAGCGCCGTTGGCGCGGCACGCGGGCAAGTGGGGCTGTGGCTTAGTGCTTGCCGTCGGTCTTGACGTCGTGCTTGCGGTTCAATGCGCGGTAGCCGATGTCGCGGCGATACTGCATGCCGTCGAACGAGATCTGGTTAATCGTCTCGTACGCGACCGATTGCGCGCTGCGCACCGAATCCGCCAGACCGACCACGCACAACACGCGGCCGCCGGAGGTGGTCAGCTTGCCGTCCGTGAGGGTGGTGCCGGCGTGGAACGTGACCGAATCCGCGGTTTCGGCCGGGATATCGCTGATCCGGTCACCCTTGCGCGGCGTGTCCGGATAGTTGTGTGCGGCGAGCACCACGCCCAGCGCGGTACGGCGGTCCCATTCGAGTTCGATCGTATCGAGCGTGCCGGCGATAGCCTGTTCGACCACCTTCGAGAAGTCGCCTTTCAGCCGCGCCATGATCGGCTGCGTTTCCGGGTCGCCCATCCGGCAGTTGAACTCGAGCGTTTTCGGATTGCCCTGCGCGTCGATCATCAGGCCGGCGTACAGAAAACCGGTGAAGCGAATACCTTCTTTCTCCATGCCACGCACGGTCGGCTGGATGATTTCGCGCATCACGCGGGCATGCAGTTGCGGCGTGACGATCGGCGCGGGCGAATAAGCGCCCATGCCACCGGTGTTCGGACCCTGATCTTCGTCGAGCAGACGCTTGTGGTCCTGGCTCGAGGCGAGTGCCAGCACATGCTTGCCGTCCACCATCACGATGAAGCTGGCTTCCTCGCCGGCGAGGAATTCCTCGATCACGACACGCGCGCCGGCATCGCCCAGCTTGTTGTCCGACAGCATCATGTCGACCGCGGCGTGCGCTTCTTCCAGCGTTTGCGCAACCACCACGCCCTTGCCGGCGGCGAGGCCGTCGGCCTTGATCACGATCGGCGCGCCCTTGGCGTCCAGATACGCGTGCGCGGCGGCGACGTCGGCGAAGGTTTCGTATTCGGCGGTCGGGATCGCATGGCGCTTCATGAACGCCTTGGCGAAATCCTTCGAGCTTTCGAGCTGCGCGGCTTCCTTGCTCGGTCCGAAAATCTTCAGGCCGCGCGAGCGGAACAGATTGACGATACCCGCGGCGAGCGGCCCTTCCGGCCCGACCAGCGTGAAGGCGATCTGTTCTTTCTCGACGAAATCAGCGAGTTCAGCCGGATCGGTGATGTCGATGTTGCGCAGACGCTCGTCCTGGGCGGTGCCGCCGTTGCCGGGAGCTACGTAGACGAGCTGAACCCGTGGCGATTGCGCGAGCTTCCATGCGAGCGCATGTTCGCGACCGCCGGAACCGACGACGAGTAACTTCATGTGAATCCCCGAGACTTAAAAACCATAAACGGCTGAAGCATGACGCTTAGCCGTGGAATAACAGCAAGGTTTGCGATGGGCCCGCAGCCGGACAACGGCGCAGGGCACATGGCGAACCCGGGTGGAGGCGGTGCCAAAGGGCTCAAACCCAACGCCCGGCCAACATGCCCGTTCAGCAGCAACGCGAGGGCCAACGGGCGGCGCGGGCGTGGCTCGATGCCGAACCACGCCGCCGGACGCCGCCGGGGCGCGCTCACTCGTCGGCGATCGCGGCGTTTGTATAGACTTCCTGCACGTCGTCCAGATTTTCCAGCGCGTCGAGCAGCTTCTGCATTTTCACCGCGTCGTCGCCCGTGAATTCGACTTCCGTCTGAGGTTTCATCGTGACCTCGGCCACTTCGGCCTTGAAGCCCGCCGCCTCAAGCGCGGACTTCACCTTCGGGAAATCGTTCGGCGGGCACAGCACCTCGATACTGCCGTCTTCGTTCGTGAGCACGTCGTCGGCGCCGGCTTCGAGCGCGGCTTCCATCAGCTTGTCTTCCGGCGTGTCGGGTCCGAACAGGAACTGGCCGACGTGATCGAACATGAACGACACCGAGCCGTCCGTGCCCATGTTGCCGCCGTTCTTCGAGAACGCGTGACGCACGTCCGCCACCGTACGGGTGCGGTTGTCGGTCATGGTGTCCACGATTACCGCCGCGCCGCCGATGCCGTAGCCTTCGTAACGGATTTCTTCGTAGTTTGCGCCGTCGACACCGCCCACACCGCGCTGGATCGCACGGTTGACGTTATCTTTCGGCATGTTGGCGTCGTACGCCTTTTCGACGGCGAGCCGCAGACGCGGGTTCGAGTCGATGTCGCCGCCGCCCATGCGGGCCGCCACCTGAATTTCCTTGATGAGCCGCGTCCAGACCTTGCCGCGCTTGGCGTCGGCCGCTGCTTTCTTATGCTTGATGTTGGCCCATTTCGAATGACCCGCCATACCTTTCTCCGTCGCGCGCGCCAGTGGGCGCACGCATAGTGCAATTGTCGTTGCGATGTCGGGCGCTTACGCGTGTGAATGCGACCTTGCGCCTCGATGTTAAACCGCTCGGCGCCGGACCGCCCGGTGTCAGGCCTTCATCAGCTTGATCGCGCCCCGCCAGGCCTGGCAAGCGGAGCCGAAAGCCGGCAGCGCGGTTGGTGACGGGGCAGTGCGGTCAGCGGGGGGCTCAGCGGCGCCTCAAGCGCGCCGGTTCCGGCAGGTCCCGCGTAAAGGCGCGATGCACCGGGTGGCAGTGCAAGTCGAGCCGCTCTTTGAGCGGATTCGAATTTTATCACGCCGTGAGGGCGCGGCAGAGGGGCGCGTAGCGTGAAACAGCGTGGAAACGGTTCATCAACCGGGCGGCGGCCGCGTTTTGTACGCGCCGCTGCTCGATTTTCTCAGTCCGCTGTCAGTTTTTCGTGCCGAACAGGCGGTCGCCGGCGTCGCCGAGGCCCGGCACGATGTAGGCGTGCTCGTTCAGGTGCGAATCGAGCGACGCGACGTACAGCTTGACGTCGGGATGGGCGTCCTGGAACACCTGCACGCCTTCCGGCGCGGCCACCAGCGCGAGGAACATGATGTTCTCGCCGGCCACGTTGCGGCGCTTGAGCACGTCCACGGCGTGCACGGCCGAATAGCCGGTCGCGACCATCGGATCGCACAGAATGAACACGCGGTCCTCCAGATCCGGCAGGCGCACCAGATACTCCACCGGACGGTGGTCCTCGGCGCGATACACGCCGATATGGCCCACCCGCGCCGACGGCACCAGTTCCAGCAGGCCGTCCGACATGCCGATGCCGGCACGCAGCACCGGCACGATCGCCAGTTTCTTGCCGGCGATCACGGGCGCGTCGATGTCGACCAGCGGTGTGGTGATGCGGCGCGTGGTCATCGGCAGGTTACGGGTGATTTCGTAACCCATCAGCAGCGTGATTTCGCGCAGCAGTTCGCGGAACGTGCGGGTTGAGGTGTCCCGGTCGCGCATATGCGACAGCTTGTGCTGGATCAGCGGGTGATCGAGGATGAAAAGATTGGGAAAACGGCTGTCCTGGGTCATGGCGGGGGCGCAAGCGGCGGCTAGAGGGATCGGTTTGGCGTGCCGCCCGGCCGGAAACCGGCTGACGGACGCGCCACGGCGCAAGTTTACCGAAAGAGTGGCGCCGGAAGATACCGGAGATTGCAGGGGCCCGGCACAGTCCGGCACCGATTCTTCTAGAATCGGGGGAAACTTTGCCGCCATTGGGCAACCGCGGGAGTGTTCCGCGCCACGATTACGTCACAAGGATACGCACATGGACATGGGAATCGCAGGACGCACCGCGCTGGTTTGCGCGGCCAGCAAAGGACTGGGGCGCGGCTGCGCGGAAGCGCTGGCAGCTGAAGGCGTCAATCTGACGATCGTCGCGCGCACGCAGGAGACACTGGAGGCGACCGCCGCGGAGATTCGCAAGCAGAGCGGTGTTGAAGTGAAGACCGTGGCGTGCGACATCACCACGCCCGAAGGACGTGCCGCGGCGCTCGCCGCCTGTCCGCAGCCGGACATTCTGGTCAACAACGCAGGTGGGCCGCCGCCGGGCGATTTTCGCAATTTCACGCACGAGGACTGGATTCGCGCGCTGGAGAGCAACATGCTCACGCCGATCGAGTTGATTCGCGCGACTATCGACGGGATGAGCGAGCGCGGTTACGGGCGCATCGTCAATATCACGAGCTCGGCGGTCAAGGCGCCGATCGACGTGCTGGGCCTGTCCAACGGCGCGCGCTCGGGGCTGACCGGCTTCGTGGCGGGACTGGCGCGCAGCAAGGTGGCCGCCACGGGCGTGACGATCAACAACCTGCTGCCGGGGCTGTTCGACACCGACCGCATCGCCACCACCTTCGCGGCGCAGGCCAAGGCGCAAAACATTTCCGTCGACGAAGCGCGCAAGCAGCGCATGAAGACGATTCCCGCCGGCCGTTTCGGCAATCGCGACGAATTCGGCCGTGCCTGCGCGTTTCTGTGCAGCGTGCATGCCGGCTATATCACCGGCCAGAACTGGCTGGTCGATGGCGGTGCTTACCCCGGTACGTTCTGAACGGGGCTCTTTCGAAGCACCAGCATCGCTCATCACTACAACAACGACAATCACAACGGTTTCAGGAGTCTTACGTCATGACCACCCGTATTGCGCTGATCGCGCACGATCACAAGAAAGACGACATCGTCAAACTGGCCGGCGAATACGTCGATACGCTGAGGCGCTGCGACATCATCGCGACCGGTACGACCGGCACGCGCATTAGCGACGCGCATGGCCTCACGGTCGAGCGCATGTTGTCCGGCCCGCATGGCGGCGACCTGCAGATCGGTGCGCAACTCGCGGAAGGGCGAGTGGACATGGTGATCTTCCTGCGTGACCCAATGACGCCGCAGCCGCACGAACCGGATATCAACGCGCTGGTGCGTGCCTGCGACGTTCACAATATTCCGTGCGCCACCAACATTTCGACCGCGCGCATGATTCTCGACGTGCTGACCTTGCGCCTCACGCAGCAGGTCTGAATCGACACCGCGGCGCTTCACGATCACACTGGATCACACATCAAGGAGACATGATGGTCAAAGCAATCCGATTCGACAAAACTGGCGGCCCCGAAGTAATGAAATGGGTCGACGTCGAAGTAGGCGAGCCGGGCGCGGGCGAGATCCGCGTCAAGCAGAACGCGGTCGGTTTGAACTATATCGACGTGTATTTCCGCACGGGTCTTTATCCGTTGCCGCTGCCGGGCGGTCTGGGCATGGAGGCGGCCGGCGAGGTGACGGCGGTCGGTAGCGGCGTGACGGGGCTGAAGGCCGGCGACCGGGTGGCCTATGTTGCGCGTCCGCCGGGCGCCTATGCGCAGGAGCGCGTGCTGTCGGCGGCGCAAGTGGTCAAGGTGCCCGACGCGGTGAGCGATGAGCAGGCGGCCTCCGTGATGCTGCAAGGTCTGACCGCACAATATCTGCTGCGCCGTACCTATCCGGTGAAAGCCGGCGACACGATCCTGATTCAGGCGGCGGCCGGCGGCGTCGGTTTGCTGGCCTGCCAATGGGCGAAGGCATTAGGCGCGACAGTGATCGGCACGGTCGGCTCCGACGAAAAGGCGGAAATTGCCAAGGCGCACGGCTGCGACCATGCGATCGTCTATACGCGTGAAAACTTCACAAAGCGGGTGCGCGAGATCACCAATGGCGCGGGCGTGCCGGTGGTGTACGACTCGATCGGTAAAGATACGTTTACGGCTTCACTCGATTGCCTCGCACCGCTTGGCATGTTCGTGAGCTTCGGCAATGCGTCGGGCCCGTTGCCGCCGATCGACTCGTCCGAATTCGCCGGACGCGGCTCGCTGTTCTTTACGCGCCCCACGCTGTTTACCTACATCGCGAAGCGTGCCGATTACGAAGCGATGTCGGCTGAACTATTCGGCATGCTGGTGTCGGGCAAGGTGAAGACCAGCATCAATCAACGTTATCCGTTGGCGGAGGTGGGGCGCGCGCATGCCGATCTCGAAGGCCGCCGCACGACCGGCTCGACGATTCTGCTGCCGTAACGCCTGGCCGGGCCGCCCGCGGCTATCGCGGGTTATCAGGCTCGGCCCGCGCCGTAGCGCGGGCTTGCGCCGGCCGGTTAATTCGACGCTTCGCTGGCGGCTCCGGGCGGCTTGGCGCTCAGCGCGGACATCCGTCCGGTGACGATCGCGCTCAAGAATGTTTTGGGGAAGTCGTCGGACACCGTCCAGCCGGTGCCGTTCTTCACGAACACGAACTCGCTGTGCAACTGGATGATCGGCACCGCGCCGATCGCCGACAGCAGATTGTCCCGGTAGTCGACCGTCACTGGGCATGATTGGCGCCCGTCGGCCAGTGCACGGCAGTTCGCGCTTGGAATGACGCTCAGCACGCTGTTCGCGAGACCCTCCGGTTGATCGTCGTTGGTGGAGGGCATCGAAGGCGCGTGGGTCTGCGCGTCGAGCTGCACCAGCGCGGCCTTTACTGCCGTTTCCATGTTGTCCCGACCGACCGGCGTGCCGAGCGTGTTGTTCAGCGTTGCCGCGTTGTAGCGCGCCATGACGTACTCGGGCGGGAAAGCCTGGATGGCGAACCGGTTCTTGTCTTCCGGGGTCCGCAGGACCACATAGCCGATCTGCATCTTTTCTTTGCCGGGAACCAGATCCTTGTCGAGACTGAGATCGGCGATGCAGCCGCGCGAATGGTCCTTGCTGTCATAGCCGATTTCCCGATAGTTGCGGGTGCGCGGGAACTCGTGCTCCTCCACCATCTGCTGGCCACCCAGGCCTTTCGCCGCACTTTCGAGCAGCAGCGAATCGAGCGCCGAGGTCGCTGACGACGCGCTGCACTGCGGCGTTGAATCGGGTATCAGCTTGTATATGCCGAAGCCGATCAATACCGCCAGCACGCCGCCGACTTGCATCAGGAAAGCATTTTTCGCTTTCTTTTTGCGCAGTTCGAGCAACGCAGCGAGGCGTGCGCTAATTCTCGAATCGACGTCGTTCAGATAAATCAGCATCGCAATGCGCTGATCCAGTGCAACGGTTTTGTCTTCCGACCACTGCAGAATTTTCAGCGTGGCATTTTCCTCGT
Source organism: Paraburkholderia agricolaris (assembly GCF_009455635.1). NCBI lineage: Bacteria > Pseudomonadati > Pseudomonadota > Betaproteobacteria > Burkholderiales > Burkholderiaceae > Paraburkholderia > Paraburkholderia agricolaris. The sequence continues at coordinate 3,465,928 of NZ_QPER01000001.1, read as the reverse complement.
CGTCCCGGTCGATATATTTTTCGGCGATCAGCCAATTGAGCAACTGTCTCGACGTGCACGGCTCAAACTGGATTTCCGGATGCGCCAGCAGCCGCTCGCGCGCCGCGTCGCAGCGATCGTCGTCTATGTAGTGAGCAGTCGACAGCACCGCCAGCAGCGTGATGCGGTCGTCGTTCACGAGCTCGGGTGCAGTTCCGCTTTCGGTTTCTGAAGCAATTGGCATATCGGGCGCGCTATTGGCTGGGTGAATGGCCGGTTTTCGTTTAATCCAATACGCATTCCGGCGCGGTGAATAACGACGGCCATTCAGGTGGTTATCGGCGCGCCATTATGAGCGATGGTTTCGGATTTTGGCCAGAATTAAATGCGCGGCCATTTATATCCTTTCTTTCCAATGCGGCGGCCGGCGCGCCGGGTTAATTGATTCAAGCACGGCACAAGCGCGGCGCACCGCTGCCGCCGCGGTCGTTTACACGATTTTTACACCTGGTCTCCTACCTTTGACCAAGCCTTTACGCGTATCGGCATAACGTTCCACCTATCCAAAGTCCGTGTATGGAGAACAAAAATGGATGTGCTGTATGTCGGGGGGCTGGTGCTGTTTTCCGCGCTGACCTTTGCATTGATTGCCGGCTGCGAGAAGTTGATGCAGTTCCGGCGCGGCCAGGGAGCCCGCTCATGAACTGGATTCTCTGGTTGTCGGGCGCGGCTACCGCGTTGTTGTTTGCGTACCTGGTCTATGCGCTGTTGCGCGCGGAGGACATTGAATGAACTCGAACAATGTCCTGCAAGCGGGCCTTTTCATCGTCGTGCTGCTGGCAGCCGCGGTGCCGATGTCCCGCTACCTGAGCAATGTGATGGACGGCAGTTCGCGCGTGGTCCGCATTGGCGGCCCGCTCGAACGTTTGCTGTATCGCATCGCGGGCGTCGATCCGTCGGCGGAAATGAGCTGGAAGCACTACGCGATCGCCACGATCGCGTTCAACGTGCTCGGCGTGCTGTTCCTTTATGTGCTGCTGCGCGTGCAAGGCTGGCTGCCGGGCAATCCGCAGCAGTTCGGTCCGATGACGGTGGACGGCGCCTTCAATACGGCGGTCAGCTTCGTGTCGAATACGAACTGGCAAGACTACACGCCTGAGCAAACCGTCAGCTATCTGACGCAGATGCTCGGCCTGACCGTGCAGAACTTCCTGTCGGCAGCAACCGGCATCGTGGTGGTGATCGCGCTGATTCGCGGCTTCGCGCGTCACACGACGCAAACCATCGGCAACTTCTGGGTCGACATCACACGCGTGACGCTCTACGTATTGCTGCCGATGGCGGCAATCGTCGCGGCGCTTCTGATGAGCCAGGGCGTGGTGCAGAACTTCAAGGCCTATCAGGACGTGCCGACGCTGCAAACCACCACCTACGCCGCACCGAAGCTCGATGCACAAGGCAACCCGGTGAAGGACGCGAAGGGCAACCCGGTCACGGTCGACACGCCGGTGAAAGCGCAAACCATCGCGATGGGTCCGGTCGCTTCGCAGGAGTCGATCAAGATGCTCGGCACCAACGGCGGCGGCTTCTTTAACGGCAACTCGGCGCATCCGTATGAAAACCCGACGCCGTTCTCGAACTTCCTGCAGATCTTCTCGATCCTGATCATTCCGGCGGCATTGGCGCTGGTGTTCGGACGCATGATCGCGGACCGCAAACAGGGCGTCGCCGTCCTCGCCGCGATGACGATTGCATTTACTGCATGCGTGGTTGGCGAAATCAGTGCCGAGCAAAGCGGCAATCCGGCGTTCGCCGCGTTGAATATCGATCAATCGGCGAATGCGTTGCAGTCGGGCGGTAACGCGGAAGGCAAGGAAACGCGCTTCGGTATCGCGCAGTCGGGCATCTTCACGGTAGCGACCACGGCGGCTTCGTGCGGTGCGGTAGCGAATACGCACGACTCGCTGACGCCGATCGGCGGTCTCTATCCGATGCTGCTGATGCAACTCGGCGAAGTGATCTTCGGCGGCGTGGGTTCCGGTATGTACGGCATGCTCGTGTTCGCCCTGCTGGCCGTGTTCGTCGCGGGCCTGATGATCGGCCGCACGCCTGAATATGTCGGCAAGAAGATCGAAGCGTACGAGATGAAGATGGTGTCGATCGTGGTGCTGCTCACGCCGCTGCTGGTGCTGGTGGGCACGTCGATCGCGGTGCTGACCGATGCGGGCAAGGCTGGTATTTCCAACCCTGGCGCGCACGGTTTCTCCGAAATTCTCTATGCGTTCAGTTCGGCCGCGAACAACAACGGCAGCGCTTTTGCCGGCCTGACGGTGAGCACGCCGTTCTACAACTGGCTCACGGCTATCGCGATGTGGTTCGGCCGCTTCGGCACGATCATCCCGGTGCTGGCGATTGCCGGTTCGCTGGCTTCGAAGAAGCGTATCGGTGTGACCGGCGGCACGCTGCCGACGCACGGCCCGCTGTTCGTCGTGTTGCTACTCGGCACGGTGCTGCTGGTGGGCGCGCTGACTTATGTGCCCGCGCTTGCACTCGGACCTGGTGTCGAACATCTGATGATGATGGGCGCTCACTGAGGCGGCCCGTTGACATGACACCAGTGACCAACGAGTGAATAGGCGCAAACGGGAAATTCGAGGATTCAATGACTGAACATAATGCAACCAGGTCCATGTTCGACCCGGCGCTGGTGCGCCCGGCGATCGTGGACTCCTTCAAGAAGCTCACACCGCGCACGCAGTTCCGCAACCCGGTGATGTTCTGCGTGTACGTCGGCAGTATTCTGACGACCATTCTGTGGATCGCCGCGCTCGGCGGTCAGGCCGAGGCGCCCGCGGGCTTCATTCTCGCGGTCACCTTGTGGCTGTGGTTCACCGTGCTGTTCGCGAACTTCGCGGAGGCGCTCGCCGAAGGCCGTTCCAAGGCCCAGGCCGCGTCGCTGCGCAGCGCGAAGAAAGACGTGATGGCCAAGAAGCTCAACGAGCCGCATCCGAAGTCGCCGATCCGTATTCTGACGGCGTCCGATCTGCGTAAAGGCGACGTTGTGCTGGTCGAAACCGGCGACGTGATTCCGGCTGACGGTGAAGTGATCGACGGTGTTGCGTCGGTCGACGAATCGGCGATCACGGGCGAATCCGCACCGGTGATCCGCGAGTCGGGCGGCGATTTTTCGTCGGTGACGGGCGGCACGCGCGTGCTGTCGGACTGGATTGTCGTGCGGGTCACGGCGAATCCGGGCGAAGCCTTCCTCGACCGCATGATCGCGATGGTCGAAGGCGCCAAGCGTCAGAAAACGCCGAACGAAATCGCGCTGACAATCCTGCTGGTCGCGCTGACCATCGTGATGTTGCTGGCCACCGCCACGCTGCTGCCGTTCTCGATGTTCTCGGTCGAAGCGGCCAAGGCGGGTCACGTGGTCACGATCACGGCGCTGGTCGCGTTGCTGGTGTGTCTGATTCCGACCACCATCGGCGGACTGTTGTCGGCGATCGGTGTGGCCGGCATGAGCCGCATGATGCAGGCGAACGTGATTGCCACCTCGGGCCGTGCTGTGGAAGCAGCCGGTGACGTCGACGTGCTGCTGCTCGACAAGACCGGGACGATCACGCTCGGTAACCGTCAGGCATCGCAATTCGTGCCGGCGCCGGGTTTGACCGAAGAAGCGCTGGCGGATGCCGCCCAGCTTTCGTCGCTCGCCGACGAAACGCCGGAAGGCCGCAGCATCGTCGTGCTGGCGAAGCAACGCTTCAATATCCGGCAACGCGATATGGCCTCGCTGAAGGCGGAATTCCTCGCCTTCACCGCGCAAACGCGGATGAGCGGTGTGGATCTGCCGGGCCGTGAAATCCGTAAGGGCGCGGCCGACGCAGTGAAGAACTATGTGGAAGCGAATGGCGGCCGTTTCCCGAACGAAGTCAGCACGGCAGTGGCCGAAGTCGCGCGCCGCGGCAGCACGCCGCTGGTGGTCGCCGAGAAAGGCGAGCAGGGCGCACGTGTGCTTGGCGTGATCGAACTGAAGGACGTAGTGAAGGGCGGTATCAAGGAACGCTTCGCCGAACTGCGCAAGATGGGTATCAAGACCATCATGGTGACGGGCGACAACCGTCTCACGGCCGCGGCGATTGCAGCCGAAGCAGGCGTCGACGATTTCCTCGCCGAAGCCACGCCGGAAGCGAAGCTCGCCACGATCCGTTCGCACCAGGCCGAAGGCCGTCTGGTGGCGATGACCGGCGACGGCACCAACGACGCCCCGGCGCTTGCGCAGGCGGACGTGGCGGTGGCGATGAACACCGGTACGCAGGCCGCGAAAGAAGCCGGCAACATGGTCGACCTCGATTCGAATCCGACCAAGCTGATCGAGATCGTCGAGATCGGCAAGCAGATGCTGATGACGCGCGGCTCGCTCACCACGTTCTCGATCGCCAACGACGTCGCCAAGTACTTCGCGATCATCCCGGCGGCGTTCGCCACCACGTATCCGGCGCTGAATGCGCTGAACGTGATGCATCTGGCCACGCCGGCCTCGGCGATCATGTCGGCGGTGATTTTCAATGCGCTGATCATCGTGCTGCTGATTCCGCTGGCGCTCAAGGGCGTGAAATACCGGGCGCTGGGTGCGGCGATTCTGTTGCGCCGCAATCTGCTGGTCTACGGTCTGGGCGGGATCATCGTGCCGTTCATCGGCATCAAGCTGATCGATATGGTGCTGGCCGCATTCGGCTGGGTTTGAGAAGCGGCAGCTTAAGAGGAGTTATCTGTCATGAAAAATCTGTTCCGTCCGCTGATCGTGATCTTCGCGGTACTGACCGCCGTCACCGGACTCGCTTACCCCGCTGTAATGACCGCGGTCGGTCAGGCGGCCTTCAACAACCAGGCCAACGGCAGCCTGCTCGAGAAGGACGGCAAGGTGGTCGGCTCGAAGCTGATCGGCCAGCAGTTCGATGCGCCGCAGTACTTCTGGGGCCGTCTGTCGGCCACCAGCCTGATGCCGTATAACGCGACCAATTCGGGCGGTTCGAACCTCGGCCCGACCAACCCGGCGCTGACCGACGAAATCAAAGGCCGCATCGACGCGTTGAAGGCGGCCGGCACGGATATGTCGAAGCCGGTGCCGGTCGATCTGGTGACGTCCTCGGGCAGCGGTCTCGATCCTGAGATCAGCCCGGCGGCGGCCGCGTACCAGATCGAACGCGTCGCCAAAGCGCGCAAGCTCGCCACCAACGACGTGCAGGCGCTGGTCGATCGTTATACGACTGGCCGCCAGTTCGGCGTTCTTGGTGAACCGCGCGTGAACGTACTGCAACTGAATCTGGCGCTGGACGAGATGAAGCAGGGTTGAGCGCGGATCAGCGTTATTGATGGCTGTGGTTCGAGGAGGCGGCGACCATGCGGTGCCGCCTTCGCCATTTGCGATTGCCATTTGCGGTGGCGCTGCTGCCGTGCCACCATGCATGCACTATCGCTCGCATTATCATGAAAACCATTGAGCATGAACCGCCCCGATCCTGATGAACTGCTCGACAAGCTGCAACGCGACGAAGAAAAGCGTCAACGGGGCCGGCTGAAGATTTTCTTCGGCGCGTCGGCGGGCGTCGGCAAAACCTATGCGATGTTGCAGGCCGCGCGCCGCCGTGCCGATGAAGGCACGGACGTGGTGGTCGGCATTGCCGAAACGCATGGCCGCGGCGAAACCGCTGCGTTGCTCGAAGGTCTCGACGTGCTGCCGCTCGCGGTGATCGAGTATCGCGGCCGCAAGCTCGGCGAGTTCGATCTCGACGCCGCGCTCGCGCGCAAGCCGCAACTGATTCTCGTCGACGAGCTCGCGCATTCGAACGTGCAGGGCGCGCGGCATCTGAAGCGCTGGCAGGACGTCTATGAACTGCTCGACGCGGGCATCGACGTCTACACCACGGTCAACGTCCAGCACCTCGAAAGCCTGAACGATGTGGTCGGCCAGATCACCGGTATCCGGGTCTGGGAGACGGTGCCCGACCGCGTGTTCGATCGCGCCGACGAAGTCACCCTGGTCGACCTGCCCGCTGAAGAATTGCTCGACCGGATGCGCGACGGCAAGGTGTATTTGCCGCAGCAGGCCGAGCGCGCGGTGCGCAACTTCTTTCGCAAGGGCAATCTGATCGCGCTGCGCGAACTGGCGTTGCGCCGCACCGCGGACCGTGTCGATGCGCAGATGCGTGAGTATCGTGCCGACCGTTCCATCGAGCGAATCTGGCAGGCGCGCGAGCGCTTGCTGGTGTGTGTCGGTCCGGGGCCGGAAGCGCCGATGCTGGTGCGCGCGGCGGCACGCCTCGCCGCCAGCCTGAAGGCCGACTGGATCGCGGTCTACGTCGAAACACCCGCGCTGCAGCGCCTGCCCGATGCGCGCCGCGAACGCACACTGAACGCCTTGAAGCTCGCCGCCGAACTCGGCGCCGAAACCGCGACGCTGGCGGGCACCGATGCGGTCGCCGCGCTGATCGGCTACGCGCAGGCTCGCAACGTCTCCAAGCTGGTGGCCGGCGCATCGGCGCGCAGCGGTTTTCAGCGCTGGGTGCGCCGGCCGCTCGGCGAGCGCATCGCGGAACGCGCGGGCGACCTCGATCTCACGCTGATTCGCGCGTCGTCGGAACGTGACGGCGGCGAGCAGCGCCGCTTGCTCAATACCACGGCGAATGCGTGGCGCGAGGCGCTGAGCACGGCGCGCGAACGCCGTTCGCCGCCGCGCGCCTATGGCATCGCACTGACGATTTGCGCGGTCATTACGCTATTGTCGAGTCAGCTGATCGACCATATCGATCTGACCAACCTCGTCATGCTGTACCTGCTTGGCGTGATTTTCACGGCCGTGAAGCTGGGGCGTGGGCCGGGCGTCGTGCTGTCGTTCATGAGCGTGGCGGCGTTCGATTTCTTCTTCGTGCCGCCGCGCATGTCGCTGTCGGTGTCCGACACGCAGTACCTGCTGACCTTCATCGGCATGTTGCTGACCTCACTCGTCATTAGCCATCTCACGTCGAGCTTGCGCCGCGAGGCGAGCGTCGCGCGGCGTCGCGAACAACGCACCGGCGCGATGTATGCAATGGCGCGTGAGCTGGCTGCCGCGCTTACCACCGAGCAGATCGTCGGCATCGGCAGCCGGCATGTCAGCGAAGTGTTCGGCGCGCGAGTCGCGATCCTGTTGCCGGACAGCGCCGATCAGGTGAAGCAGAAAATCGAGGACCCCGATGCGGCGGTCACGCTCGAAGGCGAGATGCTCGATAGCGACGTCGGTCAATGGGTCTACGATCAGCAGAAGCCGGCTGGACACGGTACCGATACGTTGCCGGCCGCCGCCGCGCTGTACCTGCCGCTGAAGGCGCCGATGCGCACGCGCGGTGTGCTCGCGGTCGTGATGCGCGACGAGCGCGAACTGGACGTGCCTGAGCAGCAACGCATGCTCGACGCATTTGCCGCGCAGATCGCGCTGGCGCTGGAGCGGGTGCACTACGTCGACATCGCGCGCGACGCGCTCGTCAATATGGAGTCGGAGCGCTTGCGCAATTCGCTGCTGTCGGCGATCTCGCACGACCTGCGCACACCGCTGACGACGATCGTCGGCTTCTCGTCGATGCTGGCGCAATCGCGCGAGGCGCATCCCGGTGCGCAACCCGGCGACGATCTCGTCGAAGCGATTCACGAAGAGGCGCTGCGCATGACCGGCATCGTCACCAATCTGCTCGACATGGCGCGTTTGCAGGCAGGCAGCCTGCAACTGAACCAGCAGTGGACCCTTCTCGAGGAAACGGTGGGTGCCGCGCTGCGGGCGTGCAAACGCGTGCTGGCGAATCATCCGGTGCAAGTCAAGCTGCCTGCCGATTTACCGCTGCTGCATCTCGATGCGGTGCTGATGGAGCGGCTCTTCTCGAACCTGTTCGAGAACGCGGCCAAGTACACCCCGCCGGATACGCCGTTGACGATCGGCGCGCAACGTCTCGACGCGGACGGCAAATCGTTCGTACGCGTCGCGGTCGACGATAACGGGCCGGGTCTGCCGGCCGGCATGGAAGCGCGTGTGTTCGAGAAATTCACGCGCGGCGAGAAGGAGTCGGCCAAGCCGGGCATCGGCCTTGGCCTCGCGATCTGCCGCGCGATCGTCGAAGCGCACGGCGGTACAATCGGCGCGCTCAATCGGATGTCCGCGGACGGCCGTGTCGAAGGCGCGCGCTTCTGGTTTACCTTGCCGGTGGAAACACCGCCCGAAGCACCCGATGCGCTGGAAGACGAAGGCGCCGATGCTTTGCCCGACCGCGATCCAACTTCTAACCTGCTTTCCAAGCCTAGCCATGAGTGACCCGAGCATCACCGTCGTCCTGATCGAAGACGAAAAGCAGATTCGCCGCTTCGTGCGAACCGCGCTGGAAGGCGAGGGCATCGTCGTGCACGACGCCGAAACCGGCAAACAAGGTCTCGTCGAAGCCGCGACGCGCAAACCCGATCTCGTCATCGTCGATCTCGGGCTGCCCGACACCGACGGTCTCGACGTGATTCGCGAGCTGCGGGGCTGGAGTGAACTGCCGGTCATCGTGCTGTCGGCGCGCACGCAGGAAACCGAGAAAGTCGCCGCGCTCGACGCCGGCGCGGACGATTACCTCACCAAGCCATTCGGCGTGTCCGAACTGCTGGCGCGAATCCGTGCGCATATGCGGCGCCGCAATCAGGGTGGCGCGAATGAATCGCCGCTGGTGCGCTTCGGTGCGGTGACAGTCGACCTGGCCTTGCGCCAGGTGACGCGCGAGGGCGCTGCCGTCCATCTCACACCGATCGAATATCGGCTGCTCGCGACGTTGGTGCGCCATGCGGGCCGGGTGCTGACGCACCGGCAATTGCTGCGCGACGTGTGGGGGCCGTCCCATGTGGAGAGCCATCACTATCTGCGCATCTACATGGCGCATCTGCGCGGGAAATTGGAGCGCGATCCGGCGCAACCGGAGCATATCGTCACTGAGACGGGGGTGGGATATCGGCTGGTCGGCGCCGTTTAACGCGATTTTGGTATAATTACGATTCGTAAGGACGACCTTGCGCATCTGCTTCAAACGGGGACGGCCCCATCTGACCATGGAGCTGTCTCATGTCCTGGATTCTTCTGCTGATTGCCGGTTTGCTCGAAGTTGCCTGGGCGGCCGGTCTTAAAACCTCCGAAGGCTTTACCCGGCTGTGGCCGTCCGTATTTACGGTCGTGACCGCGCTCGGCAGTTTCGTTCTGCTTGCCATGGCAATGCGCCAATTGCCGCTCGGCACGGCCTACGCCGTGTGGACAGGCATCGGCGCGGTCGGCGCGTTCATCTTCGGGATCGTCATGATGGGCGAGGCTTTGACGGTCGCGCGGGTGGCGAGCGCGGCGCTGATCGTGATCGGCTTGATCGGGTTGAAGCTGTCGTCGGGGCATTGATCTCTCATTGAGACCTTGATGTTCAAGCGGATTATCGTGCCCGCGGTGTCCGCGCGCGCCTGGATCGGACGCCAATCCCCCGCCATTAGAGGCCAGCATTTGTTCGCCACTCTGCGTTCTGCGAATTAACGTGGCTATAATGAGATTGAATCCAACCTGAAATTGTCCGCGGCCCATTTGGCGCGGCCGGCTTGGCGCGGGTCTGACGACTTCGGTGCGGCGGCTCCCTTTGCTTTGCCCGTCGAAGCGCCCGGCACGCACAGCGCGCCTGGAGGCGGCCATGCTTGAATCACTTTCGCTCGCTGCGGGCCTCTCATGGGGCAGCGGTCTGCGCCTCTATCTGACAGTCCTGCTGGCCGGCGTGTTCGCACGTCTTGGCTTCATCCATCTTCCCGATACGCTGTCCGCGCTGTCGTCGCCGTGGGTCATTGGCGTCGCCGGGGTGCTGACGGTCACTGAATTTCTCGCCGACAAGATCCCTGCGTTCGATTCCTTATGGGACGCGGTCCATACCTTTATCCGGATTCCCGCTGGCGCGGTATTGGCAGCCGGCGCGCTCGGCCATGCCGATCCCGCGCTGCTGACGGTCGCGGCATTGGCGGGCGGCACGCTGGCAGGTACCGCGCATCTGGCTAAAGCGGGCACGCGCGCGCTGATCAATCTGTCGCCGGAACCGGTGTCGAATGTCGTGACCTCGACTGCTGAAGACGGACTCGTGTTCGGCGGCATGTTGCTCGCGCTGTTCGTGCCGCTTCTGTTCCTGGTCTTGATGGTGGGCTTTCTGATGCTGGCGGGCTGGGCGTTGCCGCGGCTGTGGCGTGGGGTGCAGGGCGGTTTTCGCGGAATGGCGACGCACATGGTGTCGCGGTTTGCCAGGAGTCGGCACGATTGAGCGATACGGTAAGGAGTGTGACGGCGCGAACGGCCTCACGGCCAACGCGCCGGCTGGGCGGCGCGGATGTGCTGCGCCAGGCCATCCGCATGACGGCGCGCGACTGGCGCGCGGGCGAACTGACGATGCTGCTGCTGGCGCTGGTGCTGGCCGTCGCGGCGTTGTCGAGTGTCGGCTTTCTGGCTGACCGCTTGCATCAAGGGCTCGAGCGCGATGCGCGGCGCATGATCGGCGCCGATTTCATCGTCCGTGCCGATCATCCAGTTGATCCGCAGTTCGCGAAGCAAGCGGGTGCGCTTGGTTTGAGCACCGCCAGCACGGCGATCTTCCCCAGTATGGTCAATTCGACCGGCGCACAGCCGGTCTCGCGGCTGGCCGCCGTCAAGGCGGTGTCGCCGGGTTATCCGTTGCGCGGCGAATTGCGGATCGCGTCGGCGCCGGGCGCAGCGGGCCATCCTACCCGTTCGATTCCGGCGCCCGGTACGGTATGGGTCGATCAGGCGTTGCTCGACGCGTTGAAGCTGCATGTCGGCGACGCAGTGAAGGTCGGGTCGCGCAACTTCACGATCGGCGCGGTGATTACCCGCGAACTCGACCGTGGTTTCTCGTTCGTCAATTTTTCGCCTCGTCTGATGCTGCGTGCCGACGATGTCCCGTCAACTGGCCTCATCACCTACGGCAGCCGTGTGACCTACCGGCTGCTGGTGGCGGGTCCGGATGCATCGGTAGCGCGCTTCACGCAATTCGCGCATGACAAGGTGGACGGCGGCAAAATGCGCGGCGTCGCGCTCGAGTCGTTGCAGGACGGCCAGCCTCAGGTGCGTCAGACGCTCGACCGCGCGAGTCACTTCCTCACGCTCGTCTCGCTGCTCACCGCGTTGCTCGCGGCGGTGGCGATCGCGATGGCCGCGCATCGGTATATGCGCCGGCATCTGGATGGTTGCGCTGCGATGCGCTGTCTCGGTGTCAGCCAAGCCACGCTGCGCACGCTGTTTACGCTTGAATTCATCGGGCTGGGTTTGATCGGCGGCGCGCTCGGCGTGGCGCTCGGTTACCTGGGGCATATGGCGTTGCTGACGTGGCTCGGCAGTCTGATCGATGTCACCTTGCCGTACCCCACGGTCTGGCCGGCGCTCGAAGGTATCGCAGCCGGTCTCGTGCTGCTGCTCGGCTTTGCGTTGCCGCCGCTGTTGCCGCTGACGCGCGTGCCGCCGGTGCGCGTGCTGCGCCGCGAATGGGGTGAAGCGGGGCGTACCGCGTGGGCCGCGTACGCGCTCGGCATTGTGTTGTTCGCCGCGCTCCTGATCCTTGCCGCGGGCGAGTTGAAGCTCGGCGGCATTGTCGCGGGTGGTTTCGCGGGCGGACTGCTGGTGTTCGCATGTATCGCGCGGCTGGCGTTGTGGAGCGCGTCGCGCGTCGTGCGCAGCGAGCGCGTGAATGCGGGAATCGGCTGGCGTTACGCGCTGGCTTCGCTGGAGCGGCGCAGCGGCGCGAGCGCGTTGCAGATCACCGCACTCGGCATCGGTCTGATGTGTCTGTTGCTGATCGCGATGACGCGTAACGATCTCGTGGCCGGCTGGCGCAAATCCACGCCGCCGGATGCGCCCAACGAATTCATCATCGACATCCAGCCCGACCAGCGCGACGCTGTCACGCAATATCTGAACACGCACGGCGTGCCCGGCACGGTACTCGCGCCGATGGTGCGCGGCCGGCTGATTGCGATCAACGGCAAGCCCGTCAATCCGGATTCGTTCAAGGGCGAGGATGCCAAACGTCTCGTCGACCGCGAATTCAATCTGTCGTACACGACCGAGCTGCCTGACGACAACCGTCTTTCCGCCGGCACCTGGTATGGCGATACGAAGACGCCGCAGATCTCGATCGAGCAGGGCTTGGCGAAGCTGATCAACGTGAAGCCTGGCGATACGCTGCGCTTCGACGTGACGGGTTTGCAGATCGACGCGCCGGTGACGAGTGTGCGCAAGCTCGACTGGGGTTCGTTCAAGGTCAATTTTTTCGTGTTGATGCCGCCGGCCGCCTTGCAGGATTTCCCGGCGACGTTCATTACCAGCTTCCATTTGCCGCCGGAAAAACAGTCGACTATCGACGGGCTGATCGCCGCTTATCCGAACCTCACGGCCATCGACATGGGTCCGATTCTGGCCCAGGTGCAGCGCGTCTTGCAGCAGGTGATCGGCGCGGTGCAGTTCCTGTTCGCGTTCACGCTCGCGGCTGGCGTGCTGGTGCTCTACGCGGCGCTGGCCGGCACGCGCGACGAGCGTATGCGAGAATCCGCGCTGCTGCGCGCGCTGGGCGCCTCGCATCGCCAGGTGCGGGCGGTGCAGGTCGCCGAGTTTGTGGCAGTAGGGGCGCTGGCGGGGTTGATGGCGGCGATCGGCGCGCAAGTGATCGGCTGGTTGCTGGCGACGCGCGTGTTCGAGTTCTATCTGAGCTTCAATCCATGGCTGTTGCCCGCGGGTATCGCGGCCGGGATTGCCTGTGCGGGTGTGGGCGGCTGGATCAGCTTGCGGCATGTGCTGATGCGGCCCGCGTTGCAATCGCTGCGGGATGCGTGATTTTTCTCTTCTGTTTTTTGTGATTGGGTATGAGCGATCTTAACGACGAAGTGTCCGCCGCACAGCCGACGGCCTTCGAACTGGTGGGCGGTGAAGCGCGTGTGCGCGAACTGGTCGACCGGTTTTATGACCTGATGGATCTCGAAACGGAATTCGCCGGGATTCGGGCCTTGCATCCCGAGTCGCTCGATGGTTCGCGCGACAAGTTTTTCTGGTTCCTGTGCGGCTGGATGGGTGGACCCGATCATTACATCAGCCGCTTCGGCCATCCCAGGTTGAGGGCGAGGCACATGCCGTTTCCGATCGCGTCCAGCGAGCGGGATCAATGGCTTCGCTGCATGGCGTGGGCAATGGAAGACGTCGGGCTCTCCGAACCGTTGCGGGAGCGCCTGCTGGCGTCGTTCTTCGAGACAGCGGACTGGATGCGCAATCGCAATGGTTGAGCGGGCCGCGGGGCTGGAAGCGGCAGAGGCGCGCGCGGTTCTCGACTGCTGGTTTGGCGCGCCGGATACGCCCACCTTCGGCCAGGCGCGCAAGCTCTGGTTTGCCCGCGATCAGGCTTTCGACGCGATGCTGCTGGAACGCTTCGGGACGCTAATCGATGCCGCGCGCGAAGGAGCCCTCGATAGCTGGACGGCAACACCGTCTGGCGCGTTGGCGCTGGTCATCGTGCTGGATCAGTTTTCCCGCAATTGCTATCGCAATACGCCGCGTGCTTTCGCAGCAGATCATCAGGCGCTGCGCGTTGCGCAGCAGATGGTCGCAAGCGGCGCCGATCTCCGGTTGCCCACCGCGCATCATCGTGCATTCGCGTATTTGCCGTTCGAACACGACGAAACGCTCGCCAGTCAGCATGAATCGGTGCGCCTGTTCAAACAACTGAAGGCCGAGCCGGATGGTGCGTCCTACTACTCATCGGCAGTCGGGCACGCCAGAATCATCGAGCGTTTCGGACGCTTTCCCCATCGCAACGCGGTACTCGGGCGGCAGTCGACGGATGAAGAAACGGCTTTCCTGAAAGGACCCGGCTCGTCGTTCTAGGCGTTGCGAAACCGCGGACACAAGGCATGGCGGCGCTCTTTGCCGCCATGTGCTATTCGCCGTTCCAGGGCGTCGCCGGGGTCCGCACAAATACCCGCAACAACTCGCCGGTATCGCCCGGCCGCGCGCCCGACCAGAACAGCCGCCAATCGCCGGCTGGCGCGCGCGCATTGTCGCGACGGCCCTGGTCGATCAGCCACGTGCATTCGGTTGCCGCGGTGTTCGCGACCGGTTGATGCTCGATACCGGTGTAGTAGTACAGCATCGGCGCTTCGGATTCGCCGAGTCCGGTACTGGCCATGCAGTCGCCATCGTTCCATTCGATATTCATGGCGGCACCGAGATTTTCGAATACAGCGCGGTAACTCTTCGCATAGTCGAGCCACGGCAGCAGCAGTGTGCTCACCAGTCCCCACGCCAGAATCGCACCCGCGCACCAGCTCAGCGCGCCGCGCCATTTGCCGGTGTGTCTGAAGACCGGCAGCAGCCAAAGCCAGCCGAGCGTCATCAGCAGCGCGGCCGCGATCAATGTGGGTTTGACGGGCAGCGCCCAGTCGAGTGGCAACCAGCGGCCGAGCCAGTGCAGCGACGCATGTGTATCGGCCGGACCGCTCATGATCGACCAGATGATCCACGCGAGCGCGGCCGTACTGCCGAACAGCACGCGGCTCGCTATGTCCCAGCTTGCGTGCAGACGCCGCGGCAGCTTGTCGATGGCTTGCATCGCCACCAGGGCGAGCGGGGCGATGAACGGCAGAATGTACAGTTCGCGAACCGTTGCCGACGTTTGCAGCACGGCGAAACCGACGCCCGAGAAAATCACCGGCAGCGCCACGCGTGGATCACGCCAGCGGCGCCATCCGCCGCTCGCGAGCGCGGCCACCGCAAGCGGCACCACCGGGAAACCGACGCTCAGCACGGTGCGCAACACAAACCAGCGGCTTTCGTTTTCAGAGCCGAGTTCCGCCACCGAAAAGCCGAGGAAGCGGCCGATGTTGTTGTCCCACAGCCAGACCTTGAAGAGCGTCTCGGAGCGCAGATAGAAGCAGATTGGCCAGATCAGCGCGAAGGGCGCGCAGACCAGCGCGGCGACGCCGAGCGACGCGGCGAAGCTGCGTGTGCGGCAGGCGGGATACAGCACCAGCACGGCGACGGTGGTCGCGCCGAAGACGAGCGGCACGAACAGGCCCTTGGCCAGCAACGACACGCCGACGCCGGCGCCGAACATCGCCGCGCCGCTCAGAATCGCGTGACGCCGGTGGTGCACGTCGACCGGAAGCAGGCGCGCTTCGTCGCGCAGATGGACCAGCACCAGTTCGAACAATCCGCAGAAACCGAGCGCGGCGCCGGCCATCAGCGCGACGTCGGTCATCATGTCATGCACGTGCTTGATGACGACGAGCGTGCTCGCGAATAACGCCAGCGTACCGATCACGCGGATATCGAACCAGCTGGACGCGCTTACCGCGCGGCGGGCGACGCGCGCCGTGTAGTAGATGCTCAGGCCTGCGAAGAGCGCGCTCGCGAGACGGGCAGCGTCATGCAGCGGCAGATAGCGGCCGAACATCCAGGCGAAGCCGGCGGCGACCCAGTCGTAGATCGGTGGCTTTTCGACAAAGGGCTGGCCGGCGTTGGTCGGCACGACCAGGTCGCCGGTATCGAGCATGTGCTGGATGATGCCGAACGTATAGGTTTCGTCCTGTTTCCACGGCTCGTGGCCCAGGGTGCCCGGCAGAAGCCACGCGCACAGGACGGCCAGCGCCACCAGCCACATGAGCGGACGGGCAGCGGTCAGTGCACGCAAGTGCCGGGCGCCACGCGAAGCGGGAACCGGCCCCGGCGCGGCGGGCGCTGAGGGGCCGACGGGTGCGGCGGGCCTTGCGGGCGTTACTGCTTCGGCCGCCACCGTGTGGCCGTCTGGCAAGACCGCGCCGGATTCGTCAAGGCGTGCCGAGCCGGAGTGCGTGCCCGGCGCACCGTCGGCAGGGCCGGCCGGTGCAGGTGTCGCAACCGCGACGTTCCCCGTGCGCCAGGGCGCGGATGGGTTTTCGTACATGAGAATCTCTGATTGCCCTATGCGGCGACATTGGCCGCGGGCTTGTGGTCTAGCTGCACGCCGCATGCGGTTGCATGCGAATGCTGCGATTGTAGACCCACTTTGTTACGAACGATTACAGAAAAAGCGAAGAATATGGCGGTCAATCGAACAGATCGCGCCGATTCCTCGCCAAATCGAGGGGAATAGGGGGCGGGAAGGGAAAAGCGGCCGCGGAAACCCGCTGGCCGCGCAAACGGAAGAGGGGCAGCTCAGGGGCGGCTGCGGGGCCGCTCAGCGGCCGCCGGTGACGTCGAGCAGTGCGCCCGTCACGTACGAGGCGGCGTCGCTCAACAACCAGACGATCGACTCGGCAACCTCGTTGGCGCTGCCGGGGCGGCCGAGCGGCGTGGTCGCGCCGAGCTGGGCGGCGCGCTCGGGTTTGCCGCCGCTGGCGTGGATGTCGGTATCGATCAGGCCGGGGCGCACCGCGTTCACGCGCACACCCTGCGGGCCGAGTTCTTTGGCGAGACCAATTGTCAGGGTGTCGACTGCGCCTTTCGAGCCGGCATAGTCGATGTATTCGTTCGGTGAGCCTAAACGTGCAGCCGCCGACGAGATGTTCACGATCACGCCCCCGGCGCCGCCACGGGCGGTCGACATGCGGCGCGCGGCTTCGCGTGCGCATAGGTAGGCGCCGAGCACGTTGACGTCGAACATACGCTTCAGGCGCGCCAGCTCCATGTCCGCAAGCTGGCTTGACGGCGCGACGATGCCGGCATTATTGACGAGTGCATCGAGCCGGCCGAACTTCTGCTCGAGCGCGTCGAACATCGCGATCACATCGGTTTCGCTGGCGACGTCGCCGGCAATCGCGAGCGCCTGACCACCGGCGCGTTCCACATCGGCAACGGTTTCCCGCGCCGCCGCGAGGTTTTGCGCATAGTTCACGCCCACCGACCAGCCCTGCGCGCCCAGCAAACGCGCGGTTGCGCGGCCAATGCCGCGGCTGCCACCGGTGATCAGAACGGCTTTCGTCATCGCAACCTCATCGCTCGGGTGGGGGCCGCGGGAGTGTGCGGCCGGTTTTGTTCAGCGGGGTGAAAGAGGGCGTCGAACAGGCGTGCTGCGCGGCGCTCAGACAGCGTCGCGTTTAATCGCCCATTTGTCGCTGGCAGGTGGCTGATAGCGTTGCAGCTTGTCGATCAGCGCGACCGGGTCGGCGTCCCTTTGCAGGATGTCGAAATAGGTCTGCCGCATGAAGCCTTCGTCTACCGTGTGTTTGAGCAGCGCGATCAGCGGATCGTAGAAGCCGTCGATATTCAGCAGTGCCACCGGCTTCTGGTGGTAGCCGAGTTGCGCCCACGTATAGACCTCGAACAGTTCTTCGAGCGTGCCCGCACCGCCCGGCATCGCGACGAACGCGTCGGACAGGTCGGCCATCATCTTCTTGCGATGATGCATATCGGGTACGACATGCAATTCCGTCAAACCGTTATGGCCGACTTCCTTGTTGACCAGCAACTCGGGAATCACGCCGATTGCACGACCGCCTTCGGCCATCACCGTATCGGCGATCACGCCCATCAGGCCGACCTTGCCGCCGCCATAGACCAGCGCGAGATCGGCCTGCACCAGCGCGCGGCCAAAGGCGCGCGCGGCTTCGGCGTACAACGGTCTGGCTCCGTCGGAGGAGCCGCAATACACACACACCGACTTCATACTCAAACGTCCTTCGGTTCGTTACGGGGCGCGGCGCCTTCTTTCGGCGGCAGGTAGTCGTAGAACTCGCGCTTGGGCAGCTTGCCTGACACGAGATCGTCGAAAATCTGCCGCGAGCGGCCACGCAGATAAGGCGCCATCAGCGACACGATCTGCACACTCACCTGATGCAGTTCGGCGCGAATGGTTTCCTGCTCGTTGTACTTGCGCGGGTTCATCACGAACTGATACGACAGCCAGTACGTGGCGATCACGCCGATATTGGTGGCGATCACCTGCAGTTCTTCGGGCGTGGCGACCATTTCGCCGTCCGCCACGAGTTGCTCGCAGAACTGGCTCGCGAAGCGCACCTTGTGGCTGATGATCTGCTTGAAATGCGTTTCGAGCGTACGGTTGCGCGCCAGCAGATCGTTCAGATCACGATACAGGAAACGATAGCGCCAGGTGAAATCGACCATGTACTGCAGATACGACCACATCTCGTCGATCGTGGCGCGGTGGTCGTCGGGAAAGCGCAGACGCTTTTCGATCTCCTGCTCGAACTGGCTGAAGATGCTGTTGATGATGTCGTCTTTGTTGCGGAAGTGGTAGTACAGGTTGCCTGGACTGATTTCCATTTCCTCGGCGATCGTCGTGGTCGTGACGTTCGGCTCGCCGATTTCGTTGAACAGTTTCAACGACAGTTCGAGGATCCGTTCGCGGGTGCGGCGGGGAGGTTTGGCTTCCATGTCGTCCGGCCCTGGTTACGCCGGGCTGGGCGCGTGGCGGCTTGCCGCTCTAGCGTGATCCACCCGGACGCGGTTGGTATATTGAGCGCCCCAGCGATTTTCCGTGGGGCTGTCGGACGATTATAAACCGACCGTTCTAATACCAAGCGGATACTCAGGGTTTTCATTCTTTGGGGCGGCGGATGGGGCTGCCGTCACCCTCATAGCCACGCTTTGATCCAGTGCACGATCAGCGGCCCGACGATCAGCCCCCATGTCATCAGACACATGCCGAGCGCGACCATCACCGCCGCGCTGCCGAGATCCTTGGCGCGGCGCGATAACTCGTGGCGCTCGAGTGAAATCCGGTCGATGGCAGCCTCGACGCTCGAATTCAGCAACTCGACGATCAGCACCAGGAGCACCGAGCCGAGCAGCAACACGCGCGAAACCGGATCGACCGGCACCAGCACGCCGCACGGAATCAGGATCGCAGCGAGCGTGAGCTCCTGGCGAAACGCGCTTTCCTCGCGGATCGCCACGCGGAACCCGGCCAGCGAATTTTTCATCGCGTGCCACGCGCGGGTCAGGCCGCGATTGCCCTTGTACGGATTGAAGGGGAGCGGGGCGAACGGATCGTCGGGACTGAGCGGCTCGTGGTGAGGCTCGTTATCGAGCTGCTCTGAGCCCTCGGGACCCGCGCCGTTCATGCCGCGAAAACCGTTCGCGTGTTGGGCATGATTCGGCGCGGCGTGCTCGCTCACGTCTTCGAACGGCTCGACGCTGGCGGCGCCGGTATCGTTTTTGACAGCGCGCAACGCGCCGTTCGACGTGCGTGCTGCGTTGGAGTGTCGGGTTGGCATAAGCGGCTCGGCGCGCCGCTTCATGCGGCGGCGCTTTCCTCGCTATATGACGTGCGCGGCAGCGGCTTCAGATGAGCCGCGAACTGCTCTGACGCCGCGGCCCACGAGAAACGTTCGGCCCACGCACGCGCATGGCTGCGCTCGATCTTCAATGCTTCGAGGCAGGCTTCGCGCAAGTCTTCGTGCATGGCGCCCGCGCCGCCGTCACCGAGCACATCGATCGGGCCGGTCACCGGATAGGCCGCGACCGGCGTGCCGCAAGCCAGCGCTTCAAGCAGCACGAGCCCGAAGGTATCGGTGCGGCTCGGGAACACGAAGACGTCGGCGGCGGCGTAGACCTTGGCCAACTCGGCTTGCGTCAGGACGCCCAGGTAGTTCGCCTGCGGATAGCGCGATTTCAGCTCGGCGAGTGCGGGGCCTTCACCCGCGACCCACTTCGAACCGGGCAGATCGAGCTTGAGAAACGCCTCGACGTTCTTCTCGACCGCTACCCGTCCCACATACAGAAAGATCGGCCGCGCGGTGTTGAGCACCTTCGAGTCCATCTGGTGAAAAATGTCGAGGTCGACGCCGCGGGTCCATAGCACCACGTTGGTGAAGCCAAATTTTTCGAGATCGGCCTTGACTACCGGCGTGGGCGCCATCACGGCCAGCGACGCCTTGTGGAACCAGTGCAGAAACTTGTAGGTCACCCCGAGCGGAATGCCGAAACGCGCCTGCACATATTCGGGAAAGCGCGTGTGATAGGCCGTCGTGAACGGCAGCTTGTGTTTGATCGCGTAGGCGCGTGCGGCCATGCCGAGCGGGCCTTCGGTGGCGATGTGCAGCGCGTCGGGCGCGAATTCGTCAATGCGCTGATGGAGCTTGCGGCGCGGCAGCAGGGACAGGCGAATCTCAGGATAGGTCGGGCACGGAATCGTCTTGAATTCGAGCGGTGTCAGCAAGTCGACGCGGTGGCCGAGTGCGGTGAGCTCGCGCGTGGTGTTTTTCAGCGTACGCACGACGCCATTGACCTGCGGTTCCCATGCATCGGTGACGATCATGATCTTCATCGGTTTCGGCCCAATAGAAGTGGAGAGGG
Source organism: Paraburkholderia agricolaris (assembly GCF_009455635.1). Classification (NCBI taxonomy): domain Bacteria; kingdom Pseudomonadati; phylum Pseudomonadota; class Betaproteobacteria; order Burkholderiales; family Burkholderiaceae; genus Paraburkholderia; species Paraburkholderia agricolaris. The sequence continues at coordinate 3,445,587 of NZ_QPER01000001.1, read as the reverse complement.
ACTACGCGGTCGCCCGGGCTTTTTGCACGCCGACTTCCGGGGCGCGCATCACAGTCCAGTAGATCACCTTGAGTTCGCCTTCGTACGTCTCGACGAGTGCCGACAGGCTCTCGACCCAATCGCCGTCGTTGCAATACAGCACACCGTCGATTTCGCGGATTTCGGCTTTGTGAATATGTCCGCACACCACCCCGTCGCAACCGCGGCGGCGTGCTTCGTCGGTCATCACGCGCTCGAATGACGAGATGAAATTCACCGCGTTCTTCACCTGATGTTTCAGGTATTGCGACAGCGACCAGTACGGGAAGCCGAGCCGGCTGCGGATCCGGTTGAACCAGCGGTTCAGGATCAGGATCATCGTGTAGAGCGTGTCGCCGAGATAGGCGAGCCATTTGGCGTGCTGGATCACGCCGTCGAACAGATCGCCGTGCACGATCCAGAGGCGTTTGCCGGCGAGCGTCGTGTGGAATGCTTCGCCGCGCACGTGGATGTCGCCGAACGCGAGGTCGCAGAACTGACGCGCGGCTTCGTCGTGATTGCCTGGCACGTAGATGACCTGGGTGCCTTTGCGCGCTTTGCGCAGGATTTTCTGTACGACGTCGTTGTGCGCCTGCGGCCAGTACCAGCCTTTTTTCAACTGCCAGCCGTCGATGATGTCGCCCACCAGGTACAGGTATTCCGACTCGTTGTGCCGCAGGAAGTCCAGCAGATACGGCGCCTGGCAACCGCTCGAGCCGAGATGGATGTCGGACAGCCAGATGGTGCGATAGCGATGCGGCTCGCCGTGTTCGTCGTCTTGATGGCCGGCTTGCGCGTCGAGGGGCAGCGATGGCACAGGCAGCGGTCGTCCGTGACTGGGGTTGGGTTCCGGGCGGAACGCGACAGGGTCGACGCTCGGGCCGGTCTGGCGGAACAGGGAAGTCGCGGACGTTTTGGGGTCCATGGCTCACGCGTCGAGTTGCGGTGCCCGTATTGCGCCAGTCGCGCGTGACCGCGCCGTGACAGTCACGAGAAGTTCTTATTACTGTGTCGGGAGAAGGAGACGGCGGCGGAGCGGCGGTGCTCGGAGGAGGGCGATGCCGGCCGGCAAGTCCGGTAAAGCAAACGCGTACCGCGGGTGCGGCAGCGTGGTCAGTTTGCGACGCTAATGACGCGGGTGCCGGCGAGGCGGTCGTGCAGGAATTGACGCTGCGGATCTAAGCGGCCGGTGGCGGCCCACAGTACGAACCAGAGCGCGGCGATCAGCAGGGTCTGCGGCACGGTGAGGCCCAGCAACGGGTGCAGTGCGAGGGGCGGCAAAAACCACAGCCACGCCAGCACGTAACGAGCGATCGCGCGGCCGGTGGATAGCGGCGCGCCGTTAGCGCCGACAACGCGCAAGTGCCACGTTTTCATCGGCAGCGTCTGGCCGCTGTGGGTCCAGAACCAGACGAAATACAGGCCGACTACGAGGCCGATCCAGGCAGCGAGCAGATTGTGATGGGTGAGACCGTTGCGCTGTTGCGTCAAGGTACTGAACAGATAACCCGCAATGAACACGACGCCGAACAGGATCACGGCTTCGTAGAGCAGCGTGGCCAGGCGCCGGCGAACCGTGGGCGGGTTGCCGGACGAAGCGGCGGGCAGTGTCGAGGTGGCGAGCGGCTGGGACACGGTCGGGCTCCGCTCAGGAGCCGTTGAAGATCGACGGCGCCTCGGACGGCGAAACCGGCACCGGGATGGCGGGCACGAAGCTGCCCGCAGCCGGAATCGCCGGCGTGGTGGCCGGGCTCGGCAGCGCGGCGGCAGCCGCGGCACTCGCCGCTGCGGCGCCGCTCGCCTCGTGCTCGCGGGCATTGACGAGGCGATCCAGGCCCTTGATCTCGGTCTTGCCGGACGGCGGCGCGCTCACTACGCTCGGCCGCCGCTTGCGCTCGCTCGCCGCGAGCCGCTCCTTCTGCTCTTCCGGCAATTGCTGATAAGCCTTCCAGGCGTTCTGACGGGTTTCGCGCGGCAATTCTTTCGACACCTGGTAGTTTTCGCGTGCAACGCGCCGCTGATCGGGGGTCATACGCACCCATTCGGTCATTCGGTCATGCAGGCGTTTTTGTGCATCAGGCGACAACTTCGGGTAACGCGAAGCGATCTTGATCCATTTTCGCTTGCGTTCTTCGCTGAAGGAATCCCATTGGCCGGCGAACGGTGCGAGCGCGACGTGGTCGGCCGCACTCAGACGGGACCATGCCATTGGGCTCTTGCTGCCGGGCAGGCCAGGCAGTTCGACGGCGAGGGTGGGTGCGGGCGCCTTGGCGGTCGCGTTGCCGTTTGCGGCAGGCGCGCTGGTGGGCGACGACGGGCTCGGATAAAAGCGCGGATACGTCGCGGCGAACGACACCAGGGCCGCGATCGCACATCCGAAAACAACGGCCAAGCCGCGCTTGTAACTCACCCGAAGAATCTCCCGCTCAGTGGGCGCGTGATAGGTACGCGTTGAAACCGTGATCGAGATAGGCATTGAGCGGCAGGTCGTCGCTTAGCATGGCGGCATCGATATCGGCGAGTTCGGCCGTGCGTTGCTGGTCTTCCCAGTAGGCAATAGCCACGAGACTGACGACCAGCGCGACGAGCGGCCACGCGAGCGCAAAACGGCGCAGCGGTGAACGGCGGCGCTGCGGCATCTCGACTTGCGGCATGCCGGCGGGCATGCCGGCACCGGCGAAGGCGGGCACGAAGACCGGCGCGCTCACGGTTTCGGGCTTCTTACGGGCAAGTGCGGCGCGGCGCGCCACGGCGAGCCGGTCGACGGTGGCGGCCGGAATGCTGGCGGCGTTTTCGTCGAGCGCGCGCCGCACCTGGCGGGCGAACTCGAGTTCTTTGGTTTCCAGGGAGCTCATAGCGTGATTCCTTTAGCCTTGAGCGCTTGCGCCAGCGTGTGCGTGGCCCGCGAGCAGTGCGTTTTCACGCTACCCTCGGAGCAGCCCATCGCGGCGGCAGTCTCGGCGACATCCATATCTTCCCAATAACGCATGAGAAACGCCTCCCGTTGACGTGCCGGTAATTTTTGGATCTCGTCGTCGATTAACTGTAAGACCTGTTCGCGTTCGAGTTTCTGTTCGTTGCTCTCGGCGCCCGCCGAGCCTTGTTGCGCCTCGAATGTTTCGAGCGGGTCGAATTCGTCGTCGTCGGCGTTGCCGAGCGAAGAAAATAGACTAACCCAAGTATTGCGCACTTTGGCACGACGGAAATAGTCGTGCATCGCATTCTGGAGAATACGCTGAAACAGCAGCGGAAGTTCGGCGGGTGGACGGTCACCGTATTTTTCGGCGAGCTTGATCATCGCGTCCTGCACGATATCGAGCGAGGCGTCGTCGTCCCGCACGGCGTAGACCGTCTGCTTGAATGCCCGCCTTTCGACGCCCGCCAGAAAATCGGCGAGTTCCTTGTCTGATGCCATCCGTTTTGGGGTCGGCGCAGCGTGCGTGCGCGTAATCGGTCGAAAAATGTCGTAAAACTCGCGGATGCTAACAAACTTTCGCTCCGCTGGGGCGAAACCCGCCCTACCTTGCATCTCTATAACAGGATTTCGGTCGTTTTTATTCGTTAGTGAGATTGGGGGCAGGGCGCCAGGGCAATATTTGCTTGACCGCGCGGACATCTGCAGATATCGTCGCTGGTTCGCAACATAAGTGACTTGTCTCAATTGAGGTGTGGCCCAAGAAGCTCACCTGTCAACTGGACGCGCCGCTTGAACCCGAGCCACAAGCCCGGCAGAGAGCACCCGATCAATTTTTTGCCGAAAATTCGAAAGGTGAATAAATGAATATGCCCAGCGCGGAATTCTCCACGTCGGATACGACCCCCCATCCCGAAGCTGACTCTATCGGCGCCACCGTGCTCATGAAGGCACTGGCCGACGAAGACGTCGAGTTTATCTGGGGCTATCCCGGCGGCTCGGTACTCTACATTTACGACGAGCTGTACAAGCAGGACAAATTCCAGCACGTCCTCGTGCGCCACGAACAAGCCGCAGTCCACGCCGCTGACGCCTATGCGCGTTCCACCGGGAAAGTGGGTGTGTGCCTCGTGACCTCCGGCCCCGGCGTCACCAATGCGGTGACCGGCATCGCGACGGCCTACATGGATTCGATCCCGATGGTGATCATCAGCGGCCAGGTGCCGACTGCTGCGATCGGTCAGGATGCGTTCCAGGAGTGCGATACGGTCGGCATCACGCGTCCTTGCGTGAAGCACAACTTCCTCGTGAAGGACGTGCGCGACCTCGCCGCTACCGTCAAGAAGGCTTTCTACATCGCCCGTACCGGCCGTCCAGGCCCGGTGCTGATCGACATTCCGAAAGACGTCTCGAAGATGCCGTGCCAGTACGAACCGCTCAAGAGCGTTTCGCTGCGCTCGTATAACCCGGTCACGAAAGGTCACTCCGGCCAGATTCGCAAGGCCGTGGCCTTGTTGCTGTCGGCCAAACGTCCTTATATCTATACCGGCGGCGGCATCATCCTCGCGGATGCGTCGCGTGAGCTGAACCAGTTCGCCGATCTGCTCGGCTATCCCGTCACCAATACGCTGATGGGTCTGGGCGGCTACCGCGCGAGCGACAAGAAATTCCTCGGCATGCTTGGCATGCACGGTACGTACGAAGCCAACATGGCGATGCAGCACTGTGACGTGCTGATCGCGATCGGCGCGCGCTTCGACGACCGTGTGATCGGCGACCCGGCGCACTTCGCGTCGCGCCCGCGCAAGATCATCCATATCGACATCGATCCTTCTTCCATCTCCAAGCGCGTCAAGGTCGACATTCCGATCGTCGGCGACGTGAAGGAAGTGTTGAAGGAGTTGATCGAGCAGTTGCAGACGGCCGAGCATGGCCCGGACACCGCGGCGCTCGCCGACTGGTGGAAGGACATCGAAGCCTGGCGCGCCAAAGACTGCCTGAAGTTCGACCGCAAGAGCGACATCATCAAGCCGCAGTACGTGGTGGAAAAGGCGTGGGAACTGACCGACGGCAATGCCTTCGTGTGTTCCGACGTCGGTCAGCACCAGATGTGGGCGGCGCAGTTCTATCGCTTCAACAAGCCGCGCCGCTGGATCAACTCCGGTGGCCTCGGCACGATGGGCTTCGGCCTGCCGGCGGCGATGGGCGTGAAGATGGCGCACCCGGACGACGACGTGCTCTGTATCACGGGCGAAGGCTCGATCCAGATGTGTATCCAGGAACTCTCGACCTGCAAGCAGTACGAGACTCCGGTGAAGATCATTTCGCTGAACAACCGCTATCTGGGCATGGTGCGCCAGTGGCAGCAGATCGAATACAGCAAGCGCTATTCGCATTCGTACATGGATGCGCTGCCGGATTTCGTGAAGCTCGCCGAAGCGTACGGCCATGTCGGCATGCGTATCGAACGCACGGCCGATGTGGAACCGGCGTTGAAGGAAGCGCTGCGCCTGAAAGATCGCACGGTGTTTCTCGATTTCCAGACCGATCCGACCGAAAACGTCTGGCCGATGGTTCAGGCCGGCAAGGGCATCACCGAGATGCTCATGGGATCGGAAGATCTATAACGACGGCGCGTTGAGTTAAACGCAGCGTTGGCTTCGTCAAGCGCGCCTCCACAAAGGGCGAAAGCGGACGAAGCGGCGCGAACCGGCTCGCATACATCGACAAAACATCTGGAAGAAGCGAAACATGAGACACATCATTTCAGTCCTGCTGGAAAACGAACCGGGCGCGTTGTCACGCGTGGTCGGTCTCTTCTCGGCACGCGGCTACAACATTGAAACCTTGACGGTGGCTCCGACCGAAGACCGTTCGCTGTCGCGCATGACCATCGTTTCCATTGGCTCGGACGACGTGATCGAACAGATCACGAAGCATCTGAACCGCCTGATCGAGGTGGTGAAAGTGGTCGACCTTACCGAGGGCGCCCACATCGAGCGCGAGCTGATGTTGATCAAGGTGAGGGCGGTCGGCAAGGAACGTGAGGAGATGAAACGGATGTCGGATATTTTCCGCGGCCGGATCATTGACGTCACAGAAAAGACCTACACGATCGAATTGACGGGCGCGAGCGATAAGCTCGATGCCTTCATCGAAGGGATCGACGCGACCGCGATTCTCGAAACCGTCCGTACGGGCAGTTCGGGTATCGGCCGCGGCGAGCGCATTCTGAAGGTTTGACGCGCGCGCTGAGTTGCGGTTATTTGCCGTCTTAACCGTCTCGATCGAAACCGGGCAGTGCCGGCAACTGGCGCCGTCCGGCCAGCAACACAACATTCGCAGTATTTGTATTTCACTGATTTCACCGAATTTAGCCAAGGAACCGACATGAAAGTTTTCTACGACAAGGACGCCGACCTCTCCCTCATCAAGGGCAAGCAAGTCACCATCATCGGCTATGGCTCGCAAGGCCATGCTCACGCGCTGAACCTGAAGGAAAGCGGCGTGAACATCACGGTCGGTCTGCGCAAGGGCGGCGCATCGTGGAGCAAGGCTGAGAACGCCGGCCTGCAAGTCAAGGAAGTGGCGGAAGCCGTCAAGGGCGCGGACGTCGTCATGATGCTGCTGCCGGACGAGCAGATCGCCGACGTCTACGCAAAGGAAGTGCACGCCAACATCAAGCAAGGCGCGGCACTGGCCTTCGCACACGGCTTCAACGTGCACTACGGTCAAGTGATTCCGCGTGCCGACCTCGACGTGATCATGATCGCGCCGAAGGCGCCGGGCCACACGGTTCGCGGTACGTACTCGCAAGGTGGCGGCGTGCCCCACCTGATCGCCGTCGCGCAAGACAAGTCGGGCGCAGCACGTGACATCGCTTTGTCGTACGCGGCAGCGAACGGCGGCGGCCGTGCCGGCATCATCGAAACGAACTTCCGCGAAGAAACGGAAACCGACCTGTTCGGCGAACAAGCCGTGCTGTGCGGCGGTACGGTCGACCTGATCAAGGCCGGCTTCGAAACGCTGGTGGAAGCAGGCTACGCGCCGGAAATGGCGTACTTCGAATGCCTGCACGAACTGAAGCTGATCGTCGACCTGATCTACGAAGGCGGCATCGCGAACATGAACTACTCGATCTCGAACAACGCCGAATACGGCGAGTACGTGACGGGTCCGCGTATCGTGACGGCTGAAACGAAGAAGGCGATGAAGGCCGTGCTGACGGACATTCAAACCGGCGAGTACGCAAAGAGCTTCATCATCGAAAACAAGGCCGGCGCACCGACGCTGCAATCGCGCCGCCGTCTGACGGCCGAGCACCAGATCGAAACGGTGGGCGCGAAGCTGCGTTCGATGATGCCGTGGATCGCCGCGAACAAGCTGGTCGACCAGTCGAAGAACTAAGAAGCCAGTTCTGCCGAATCTGACCGGCGCGGCGCATCGTCGCGGCAGCCGGTAATGCAAAAAGCCGTCCAAGGGTGCTGAACCCTGGGCGGCTTTTGCTATCCTACGGTTTTACAAAAATACTGAAGCCATCCATGAATTACCCTCATCCGATCATCGCGCGAGAAGGCTGGCCGTTCATCGCCATCGCAGCCGTCGTAGCATTACTGGTTCAATTCTTCGCGGGGTTCGGCTTGGCATGGCTGTTCTGGCTGCTTCTGGCCTTCGTGGTGCAGTTCTTCCGCGATCCGGCGCGCCCGATTCCGACTCAGGCCAACGCTGTGCTGTGCCCGGCAGACGGCCGTATCGTCGCGGTCGAAACAGCGCATGACCCGTATGCCAACCGTGAAGCGCTGAAAATCAGCGTGTTCATGAACGTATTCAACGTCCATTCTCAACGCTCGCCGGTAGACGGCGCGATCTCCAAGGTCGAATATTTCCCGGGCGCGTACCTGAATGCCGCCGTGGATAAGGCTTCGACCGAAAACGAGCGCAATGCGGTGGTGATCCAGATGGCCGGTGGCCAGACGGTGACCTCGGTGCAGATCGCCGGCCTGATTGCACGGCGGATTCTTTGCTACGTGCGGGCCGGAGAGCCGCTCACACGTGGTCAACGCTATGGATTTATCCGGTTTGGCTCGCGCGTCGACGTGTATCTGCCGGTTGGCAGCCGTCCGCGTGTGTCGATCGGTGAGAAGGTTTCCGCGTCGTCCACGATCCTCGCTGAACTATAAAGCGGCACCAAGGAGGTTTTCCGAATGGCCGCATTCAAACCGCGTCGACCCCGTAACAGTGGACCGCTGCCGCGTCCGTTCCGCCGTAACAAGCCGATCGTGGCGGAGTCGCCGGCAGTCGATAGCCGGCGCGCGCAACGTCAGCAGTTCCTGAGAAAGCGCGGCATTTATCTGTTGCCGAACGCGTTCACCACCGCTGCGCTCTTCTGCGGCTTCTTCGCTGTGGTGCAGGCGATGAACGTGCGCTTCGAAATCGCGGCGATCGCGATCTTCGTGGCAATGGTGCTGGACGGCATGGACGGCCGCGTCGCCCGTATGACCCATACGCAGAGTGCGTTCGGCGAGCAGTTCGACAGCCTCTCTGACATGGTGTCGTTCGGCGTGGCGCCGGCGCTCGTGATGTACGAGTGGATTCTGAAGGATCTCGGCCGCTGGGGCTGGCTTGCCGCGTTCGTTTACTGCTCGGGGGCGGCGCTGCGTCTGGCGCGCTTCAATACGAACATCGGCGTGGTCGACAAGCGTTTCTTCCAGGGTATGCCGAGCCCCGCAGCCGCGGCGCTGATCGCCGGCTTCGTGTGGCTCGCCACCGACAACCGCGTGCCGCTCAAGCTGGTGTGGCTGCCGTGGGTTGCCTTCGTACTGACCATTTACGCCGGTGTGACGATGGTCTCGAACGCGCCTTTCTACAGTGGCAAGGCGCTCGACGTGCGGCACCGCGTGCCGTTCGGCGTGATTTTGCTAGTGGTCGTGGCGTTCGTGCTGGTGTCGTCCGATCCGCCGCTGATGCTGTTTGGCCTGTTCGTGCTGTACGGTCTGTCGGGCTATGTGTTCTGGGGTTATCAGGCGCTGCGGGGCAGAGCGAACCCGGCTCGGTCCGTGGCACGGGACAGGTAAAGCGCCCAACCGGTGCATGAAAGCGACACAAGAAAACGGCAGCCTTGCGAGGCTGCCGTTTTTCGTTTTGGAGCCCGTCCCACGGCGCGCGGCAGGCAGGTCTGACGCCAATTGCACGATGAGGGGAATGCCGCTATAGTCGTTCGAGAGATGCGTTCGCGTTCCCATTTGAGCCGCGACGCGAGCCTCAACAAGCCGGTGCGCAGCCAGGCGCGCCAGTGCGGCGCGTCTACCGCGCTGATCGCCGAGCTTTTTGCCCTCCGTCTGCCTCGTCTGTGGTTTATAGCGTCGCCAACGGTGGCGCGAATCCCAAAATTCCAGAATCCGATCCCCGCAATTGAACGACTCCCCAGGAGACCCGACATGTCCGACAAACTGATCATATTCGACACCACGTTGCGCGACGGCGAGCAATCGCCCGGCGCGTCGATGACGAAAGAAGAAAAAATCCGTATCGCCAAGCAACTCGAACGGATGAAAGTGGACGTGATCGAAGCGGGCTTCGCGGCCAGCTCGAACGGCGACTTCGATTCGATCCAGACGATCGCGGGCCTGATCAAGGACAGCACGATCTGCTCGCTGGCCCGTGCCAACGACAAAGACATTCAACGCGCTGCCGACGCACTCAAACCGGCCGATCATTTCCGCATCCACACGTTCATCGCAACGTCGCCGCTGCATATGGAAAAGAAGCTGCGCATGACACCGGATCAGGTGTTCGAACAGGCGAAGCTGGCGGTGCGTTTCGCCCGCAAATTCACAGACGACGTCGAGTTTTCGCCGGAAGACGGCAGCCGCTCGGACATGGATTTCCTGTGCCGGGTGCTGGAAGCGGTGATCGCCGAGGGCGCCACCACCATCAACATCGCGGACACGGTCGGCTATGGCGTGCCGGAGTTGTATGGCCAGCTCGTGAAGACGCTGCGTGAGCGGATTCCGAACTCGCATAAGGCCGTGTTCTCGGTGCATTGCCATAACGACCTTGGCATGGCCGTGGCGAACTCGCTGGCCGGCGTGCAGATTGGCGGCGCGCGTCAGGTCGAGTGCACGATCAACGGGCTTGGCGAGCGCGCGGGCAATACGTCGCTCGAAGAAATCGTGATGGCGGTCAAGACCCGCAAGGATTACTTCGGCCTCGATGTCGGTCTCGACACGACGCAGATCGTGCCGGCATCGAAGCTGGTGTCGCAGATCACCGGTTTCGTCGTGCAGCCGAACAAGGCGGTGGTTGGCGCGAACGCATTTGCGCACGCATCCGGCATTCACCAGGACGGCGTGCTGAAAGCGCGCGACACGTACGAAATCATGCGTGCCGAAGATGTGGGCTGGAGCGCGAATAAGATCGTGCTGGGCAAGTTGTCGGGCCGCAATGCGTTCAAGCAACGTTTGCAGGAACTGGGTATCGCGCTCGATAGCGAAGGCGAGTTGAACACCGCGTTCGCACGCTTCAAGGAATTGGCTGACCGCAAGTCGGAAATCTTCGACGAAGACATCATTGCGATCGTCACCGAGGAGTCGGCTGAGGCGCAGGAGAAAGAGCACTACAAGTTCCTGTCGCTGTCGCAGCATTCGGAAACCGGCGAGCAACCGCACGCGAAGATCGTGTTCTCGGTCGAAGGCAAGGAAGTGACCGGCGAAGCGCGCGGCAACGGTCCGGTGGATGCCACGCTCAATGCGATTGAAACGGAAGTGGGCAGCGGGTCGGAACTGCTGCTGTATTCGGTGAATGCGATCACGACCGGTACGCAGGCGCAGGGCGAAGTGACCGTGCGCTTGTCGAAGAGCGGGCGGATCGTCAACGGCGTGGGCACCGATCCGGATATCGTTGCGGCTTCCGCGAAGGCTTACATCTCGGCGCTCAACAAGCTGTATTCGAACGTCGATAAATTGAATCCGCAACGCTCGGAGTGATGGCTGCAGGCGTGCCCTTGGCTGCGCGCTTTGCTGAACCAGATTGACAAGAAGACGATAAGAAACCCCGTGCCCTGAACGGCACGGGGTTTCTTTTTTTGCGGCGCTTGCAATCGCATTACCTCGACTCAGACTACTCTGTCGCTGCACGCCGCATCGACCAACCACGCGCCGCGCGTGCCTGTGCCTGTGCTTGATGCCGCACTTCAACCGCGATCTCGCGGCGCGGCGCATCGGCGACAAACGTGTCCAGCAGTTCACGCACATCGTGATCGACGAAGTCGGCGCGCGTTGCGTCGACGATCAGGGTCGCGCCGTCGGGAATCTGTTGCAGATAGTGCTTGAGCGGCACCTTGCCGAGAAACGACACGTCCTTGCGAAACGACAGCAGATAGTGATCGCCATGCTGTGCGAGCACGATCGGGCTGCGCAGATTCTCATACAGCGCGAGCAACACGCTGCACAGAACGCCGAGCACGATGCCGATCAGCAGATCGGTGGCGAGCACGCCGACCAGCGTGACGATGAACGGTGCAAACGGCGCAAAACCTTGCCTCGCGATGCCGACGAACAACGATGGCTTGGCGAGCTTGACGCCGGTAAAGATAAGAATGGCCGCGAGGCAGGCAAGCGGAATCAGGTTGATGATGCTGGTGAGCAGGAAGACGCTGACCAGCAGCAACACGCCATGAATGATTGCGGAGAGCCGGCTCTGGGCGCCCGCGTGCACGTTCGCGGAACTGCGCACAATAACCGAGGTGATCGGCAAGCCACCGATCGCGCCGGCGATCAGATTGCCCACGCCCTGCGCCTTCAATTCGCGATCCGGCGGTGCGGCGCGTCGGGCAGGGTCGATCTGCTCGACGGCTTCGAGGCTCAACAGCGTTTCGAGACTTGCGACAATCGCCAGCGTGATGGCGACGCGCCAGACATCGGGATTGACGAGTTGTGCGAAGTGCGGCCCGAAGTCGGCCCATTCGAGGGCGAGCCGCAACGCGCCAAAGGATTCGATCGACGGCAGCGCGACGCGATGCTCGGCAGGTGGCGCAAACGACGGGGCGAGCAGGCCGAGTAGCAGCGTGGCGCCGATCCCCAGCAGAACCACGGCGAGCGGCGCGGGGACGAGGCGCACGAGTCTGAAGCGGCGCAGCGCGCGGGTTTCCCAGCCCACCAGAATCGCTAGCGACAGCAACGTGATTACGCAGGCCGCAGGCGATATCGAGCCGAACGGGGTCGTTACGGTGCCGGCCATCTGCGCGGCAGCTTGCGACCCGGCCGGCGCATTCGAACTGAACAGCCCGAGCGCAAGCGGGAATTGTTTGACGATCAGCAGCACGCCGATCGCCGCAAGCATGCCTTTGATGACCGGCGACGGCACATAGGCCGCGAATCTGCCGGCCTTCAACATCCCGAAGCCGAACTGAATCGCGCCAGACAGCAGCACTGCGAGCAGGAATGCCGGGAAGCTGCCAAGTTGCGCGATTCCGTCGACGACGATCACGACGAGGCCCGCCGCCGGCCCACTGACGCTCAGGCGCGAACCGCTCAGCACGGCCACCACCAGACCGCCGACGATGCCCGACACAAGCCCGGCAAATGGCTCGACGCCCGATGCGTTCGCGATACCCAGACACAGCGGCAACGCCACCAGAAAAACAACGGTGCCGGCCAGTAGATCGCGCTGAAACGTGGAAAAGAAAGCTCGAAGGTTCATGGAGTCGGTGCAGTAGTGTTTGGCGTTGCGTAGGCGGCGAGGCTCAAATCGAGGGCCGTTCGCGATAAAAGCCGCGCATCAGGCCGCGGCGCTATGGGCGGCTGTCGCGCAGGTCATTGCGTCGTCGGCTTCGTAGCCGGACGTGAGTACCTTGATGCGGCCATCCTCGAGCGCGAAGATCCAGCCGTGAACGAGCGGTGCGGGGGCGGCGTCCCGTACGATCGGACTTGCGCGCAACTGGCGCACCTGTTCGAGCACGTTGAGTTCCGCGAGGCGATTAACACGCGCCTGCTCGCTCGCATGACTCCTGAACTCGTCGCTATGTGCTTTTGCTAACGCGCATAACGGCGCGATCCGGCGATTGACGTGTGGCAGCGTGGGTTCCGGCGGTAGCAGGGCGGCGCGCACGCCGCCGCAGCCATAGTGACCGCAGACGATTACGTGCCCCACCTTAAGTACCCGCACGGCATATTCAAGGACGCTCGCGGAGTTGTCGTCGTCGGGATGGAAGAGGTTGGCGATGTTGCGGTGAACGAACAGATCGCCTGGCTCGCAATGCGTGATGGTTTCCGCGGGCACACGGCTGTCCGAGCAGCCGACCCACAGCACGTGCGGATTCTGGCCTCGCACCAGATCACGGAAAAATTCGGGGTTGCGCGCAGCGGTTTCGTGCGCCCATGCGACATTGGCGACTAGCAGACGTTTCGGACGGTTCATCGAGAGCGGCTCCGTAGGTAGGGGCATCGATTCATAGCCGGATCCACGGCTGTCTGCGGATCACGGGAAGCGCAGTCGGCGCGGAATCAATTATTACGAAAGCCTTTCTATCAAAAAATAAATCCGCCGTGCACGAAATAAAATTCGCCGTCATGCGACATAAATAAAAAAAGCCGCCTGAGGAGGCGGCTTCGCAGATTCATACGCAATGGGTTCGAGCGGACGCTCAGAACAGGTTGCGGCGATCCGGATCGTGCAGCGGGTCAGGTGTTTTCTGCGTGAGACGCACAATGCCCTGATCGTCGAAATAGAAGCTGTACATCATGTACCAGACGTTGTCTTCCAGATAGCGATACGTCCAGACCTCACGCTTCATCAGCGGGAAGTACGAGGTTTCGACCGGACGGCCGAAGTTCACCAGCACGTCGCTCTTCGTCCACTTGCCGATTTCCGCGCGGTAGAACTCGTTAGGCTGAAGCACCTGGCGTACCGAGACAATCTTGCCGGATGCGTCGATATCGGCAGCGGTGGTGGTTTCGCCCATCGGCTGGGTCGGCCACATCAGCCGCTTGCCGCCGTTGGGCAGGTCGTAGCTTTCACGCGGTGCGCCGAGGCGGGCGACGATGGTCGATGCGTCCGCGCCCTGGGTGTATTGCTGCCAGGGCTGCGCGCAGCCGGCGAGCGCAACCGTGAGCGTGAGCGTGAGCGCGCTCAGGCAGACGAGCGCGGCGCGGCGCAGAGGTGCTGCGGTCTGCGCTTCGATCGAGGCCGCCGTGGATGGGTGGCGGTTGAACATGAATTCCTCCGATGGCATTTGAGTAGCGGTTTTTTATCATCGAGACGCATTATTTTGACACGGGCGACGGCAAAAGATCTGTGCTTCGTGCGAGGTGTCGCTGGATACACAATAACGAATTCGCCGGCTTGCTTATTCCGTCTGGAACGCCCTATGATCCGCGCTTCGACGAATCAAGCGGGGCAATGACGATGGCGAAGTGGCAACGGGCGGCAGCAGCGGCAGTCGTCGCGCTGGCGGCGATTTCGATGGCCGTGGCGGCTCACGCCGCAGGGGAGGCGGCGTCGGGTCCGGCAGGTAAGCCGGTCAATAAGCCCACGGGTAGGCCGATCCAGCTGGCGCTGATCGAAGGCATGTCCGGCCCGTTCGCGAATGCAGGCGCGGCGGTGGAGCGCAATCTGCGCTTCGGCGTCGAACAGGTGAATGCGCAAGGTGGTGTGAAGCTCGCCGACGGCGCACATCCGCTCGAACTGGTCGTGCTCGACAGCAAAGGCAGCACGGAAGAGGCGCTGGTGCAACTGCGCGCCGCCGCGGACCGGCACATCGGTTACATCATGCAGGGCAACAGTTCAGCCGTGGCGGCCGCGCTGATCGGCGCGATCGACAAGCAGAACAGCCGCGAGCCGGACAACCGCGAACTGTTCCTCAACTATTCCGCCGACGATCCTGCACTGACCAACGCCAATTGCAGTTTCTGGCACTTCCGCTTCGACGCGCACGCGGGCATGCGCATGGATGCGCTGGCCGACGTGATCCAGCGCGATAAGGCGGTGAAGAAAGTCTATCTGCTGAACCAGGACTACAGTTTCGGCCACGATGTCAGCAGTCTGGCGCGTTCGACGCTTGCCGCGAAGCGCCCGGACATCGCCGTGGTCGGTGACGAGTTCCATCCGATTGGCCGCGTGAAGGACTTCGCGCCGTACATCGCGAAGATCCGCGCGAGCGGCGCCGACGCGGTGATCACCGGCAACTGGGGCAACGATCTGACGCTGCTCGTCAAAGCGGCGCGGGAGCAGGGCCTGGACACCCGGTTCTACACGTTCTATGGCAATAGCCTTGGCGCGCCGGCCGCGCTGGGCGATGCCGGCGTCAAGCATGTGATCGCGGTGGCCGACTGGCACCCGAATGCCGGCGGAGCGGCCTCAGACGCATGGTATGCGGCATTTCGCGCGCGTTTTCCGGCTGCCCGGGACGACTACCCGGTGCTGCGCATGGTATTGATGATCGAAACGCTCGCCGCGGCAATGAATCGCGCCGGGAGTGCCGACCCAACCGCCGTCGCCCGCGCCTTGGAAGGGATCAAGTTCGACAACGGCTTTCATGCTTCGTGGATGCGGCCCGACGACCATCAGCTGATCCAGCCCCTTTACGTGATGGAGATGGACAAAGCTGGTACGCCGGGCGTCAAGTTCGACAACGAAGGCTCAGGCTACGGTTTCCGCACGGTGCTGGCTTTGCCGCCCGAGCGCACGGTGCCGGCGACCGTCTGCAAGATGAAACGGCCGTAAGGCGCCCCCCGGCCGGCGTGGGCAGGTCCCGATCCCGCCCGGTACAGCAGGGTTCGCGGCCGGATTGGGCTGTGCTACAATACGGGTCCCGTTGTGAGGCATGCTTGCAAAGATTCTATGAATTGCATGGATTGCACACACGGGTAACCCACGGCACGGCCTTTCTTCCGTGACCGCCTGTCTAGTTCTCAAGGAAATCGACATGTCCGCAGTTGAAACAAGCAAGAAGTCCGACGTCGTTGCGCAATTCGCACGCGCAGCTAACGACACGGGCTCCCCCGAAGTTCAGGTCGCGCTGCTCACGACCCGCATCAACGAACTGACCGTTCACTTCAAGGCTCACACGAAGGATCACCACAGCCGCCGCGGTCTGCTGCGCATGGTGAGCCGCCGTCGTAAGCTGCTCGACTACCTGAAGGGTAAGGATGCGGATCGTTACCGTGCACTGATCGAGAAGCTGGGTCTGCGTAAGTAATCGGCCAGTCGTTCAGCAAGATGCCTGTGTCAGTTCCACTGATACAGGCATTTTGTTTTTGCACGGTGCGCTTCATGTGATGCGCACCGCCTGCCGGTCGCGCTAGCGTGACGATTCATGTGGCGGCCAGCAGGGAAATAGCAGTAAAAAGTAGAAATACGGCCGGGCTTCAGGGCGGAGCTTTGTGTCATTCCAGCGGTTCGCGCGCGTACATCACGTAGAGCGTGGTTCTCTGGAATGGCATAACACTACTCTTCCCATGTGGCGCCGGTCCTGGCGTTGCCGCGCCGCTTCTGGTCCGCGCGGCATAACGATGAGGAAAAGAAATGACTATGTTCAACAAGATCGTCAAAGAATTTAAGTGGGGACAACACAACGTTCGCCTCGAAACGGGCGAAATCGCTCGCCAGGCGAGCGGTGCGGTGATCGTCGACGTCGAAGACACCGTCGTGCTGGCTACCGTGGTCGGCGCCAAGACTGCCAAGCCGGGCCAGGACTTCTTCCCGCTGACCGTCGATTACCTCGAAAAGACCTACGCTGCAGGCAAGATCCCCGGCGGTTTCTTCCGCCGCGAAGGCCGCCCGTCGGAAGGCGAGACGCTGATCTCGCGCCTGATCGACCGTCCGCTGCGCCCGCTGTTCCCGGAAGGCTTCTACAACGAAGTTCAGGTCGTGATCCACGTCCTGTCGTTGAACCCCGAAATCCCCGCTGACATCCCCGCGCTGATCGGCGCGTCGGCGGCGCTCGCCGTGTCCGGCCTGCCGTTCAACGGCCCGGTCGGCGCAGCACGCGTGGCCTATATCAACAACGAATACGTGTTGAACCCGACGCGTCCGCAAATGAAGGAATCGGCGCTCGACCTGATCGTCGCCGGTACGGAACGCGCGGTGCTGATGGTGGAATCGGAAGCGCAGCAACTGACCGAAGAAGTGATGCTCGGCGCAGTGGTGTTCGGCCACGATCAAATGCAGATCGCGATCAACGCGATCCACGAACTGGTCGCCGAAGGCGGCAAGCCGGAATGGGATTGGCAGCCGGCGGCGAAGAACGAGCCGCTGATCGCCCGCGTGACGGAACTGGCGCAAGCCGATCTGCTCGGCGCGTATCAGATTCGCGACAAACAGGCTCGCTCGACCAAGCTGAAGGAAGTCTACGCGGCAACGTCGGCCAAGCTGGAAGAAGAAGCTGCGGCAGCCGGCACGGTTGCGGCGGACAAGGCTAGCGTCGGCAATGTGCTGTTCGACATTGAAGCGAAGATCGTCCGTTCGCAAATCCTGAACGGCGAGCCGCGTATCGACGGCCGCGACACGCGCACCGTGCGCCCGATCGAAATCCGGACCGGCGTGCTGCCGCGTACGCACGGCTCAGCCTTGTTCACGCGTGGCGAAACGCAAGCCATGGTGGTCGCAACGCTGGGCACGAAGGGCGACGAGCAGAACATCGACGCGCTCGAAGGCGAGTACCGCGAACGCTTCATGCTCCACTACAACATGCCTCCGTTCGCGACCGGCGAAACGGGCCGCGTCGGTTCGCCGAAGCGCCGTGAAATCGGTCACGGCCGTCTGGCCAAGCGCGCGCTGGCTGCGTGCCTGCCGAGCGCCGACGAATTCGGTTACTCGATCCGCGTCGTCTCGGAAATCACCGAATCGAACGGTTCGTCGTCGATGGCTTCGGTGTGCGGCGGCTGCCTCGCACTGATGGACGCCGGCGTGCCGATGAAGGCGCACGTCGCCGGCATCGCGATGGGCCTGATCCTGGAAGGCAACAAGTTTGCCGTCCTGACCGACATCCTCGGCGACGAAGATCACCTCGGCGACATGGACTTCAAGGTGGCGGGTACCGAGCAAGGCGTGACCGCGCTGCAGATGGACATCAAGATCCAGGGCATCACCAAGGAAATCATGCAGGTCGCTCTCGCGCAAGCGAAGGAAGGCCGTATGCACATCCTCGGCAAGATGACCGCGGCTGTGTCGGGCGCCAACACGGTGCTGTCGGACTACGCACCGCGCATGATCACCATCAAGATCAACCCGGAAAAGATCCGCGACGTGATCGGCAAGGGTGGTTCGGTGATTCGCGCGCTGACCGAAGAAACCGGCACGACGATCGATATTTCGGACGACGGCGTTGTCACCATCGCCAGTACGAGCAGCGAAGGGATGGCCGAAGCGAAGAAGCGTATCGAGAACATCACGCTGGAAGTCGAAGTGGGCCAGGTGTACGAAGGTACCGTGCTCAAGCTGCTCGATTTCGGCGCGATTGTGAACATCCTGCCGGGCAAGGACGGTCTGCTGCACATCTCCGAAATTGCCAACGAGCGTATCAAGGACATCAACGACTACCTGAAGGATGGCCAGCAGGTGAAGGTCAAGGTTATCCAGACGGACGAAAAGGGCCGCGTGCGTTTGTCGGCCAAGGCGTTGCTGAACGACGCTCCGAACGGCGCGCCGCAAGGCGAGTCCTCGCCGCAGTAATGCGGTAGCAGGGCGACGGCCGGCAGCGCGAATGCGTGCCGGCCGTTTTTCATGAGGGGTGCAGGGTGGATTGCGTTGCCGGCAGGTACAAGCTGGCGCAGACAGGTGCGAACCGACGCAAACGGGTACTCTGTCTGGATGAGGCATTTTGTCTCGATTCAGACGATTTCCGACGGTAGGCAACGCAATCCAATCTTGGAGTTGACGCAGATGAAAGCGATCGAAATCACCGAATTTGGTGCGCCGGAAGTGCTCAAGCTGGCGGAGCGGCCCACGCCGCAGCCGAAAGCGGGCGAGGTGCTGATCAAGGTGGCGGCATCGGGCATCAATCGCCCGGACGTGTTCCAGCGCAAAGGCGGCTATGCACCGCCGCCGGGCGCTTCGGACCTGCCGGGGCTGGAAGTGGCGGGCGAGATCGTCGGCGGTACCATCGACGAGAAGAGCAATCCGTTCGGTCTGAAAGTGGGTGACCGCGTGTGCGCCTTGCTTGCAGGCGGCGGCTACGCGGAATACGCGACCGCGCCGCTGTTGCAGTGCTTGCCGGTGCCCGCGGGCTTGTCGGATGTCGAAGCGGCTTCGCTGCCGGAAACATTCTTCACGGTGTGGAGCAATGTGTTCGACCGTGCGCAACTCGGCAAGGGCGAGGGCGCGCCGAACGAGACGCTGCTGGTGCAAGGCGGCTCGAGCGGCATTGGTGTGACGGCGATCCAGATCGCGCACGCACTGGGTTTTCGCGTGTTCGCCACGGCCGGATCGGATGAAAAATGTCGCGCGTGCGAGGCGCTCGGCGCTGAGCGGGCGATCAACTACAAGACTGAGGATTTCGTCGAGGTCATCAAGTCGCTGACGAACGATCGCGGCGTCGATGTGATCCTCGATATGGTGGCGGGCAGCTACGTGCCCCGCGAGCTGACCGCGCTGGCCGACGGCGGCCGCATCGTGCTGATCGCTTTGCTGGGCGGTGCGAAAGCGGAGCTGAATCTGAACGAAGTGCTGCGCCGCCGTTTGACGGTGACGGGGTCGACGTTGCGTCCGCGGCCGATCGAATTCAAGGCGAAGATCGCCGCGCAGTTGAAAGAGCGCGTGTGGCCGCATCTCGAAGATGGCCGCATCAAGCCGGTGGTGCACCGTGTATTTCCGGCCGCGCGAGCCGCTGAAGCGCATGCGCTGATGGAAAGCAGCACGCACGTCGGCAAGATCGTGCTGACTTGGGGTCAGGACGCTTGACACGGTCGGTTTGACCCGATCCACCCCACGCAGTAAAATTGCGCGTTTTGCGCACGCCGCATGAATCCGAAAGGCGGGCATAGGCGCAAACCAAGTCCGCCGCCAATACAAGATGAGACGACGAGACGATGTCGAAACAACGAGCCAAGCTGGTAGTCGGTAACTGGAAGATGCACGGGCGCCTCGCCGGGAACGCAACGCTGTTGCAGGCCGTGGCGCAAGGTGCGGGCGAATTGCCGGCCGATGTGCGCGTCGGTGTCTGTGTGCCGTGCCCTTATCTCACGCAGACCCAGTCGTTGCTGGAAGGCAGCAAGGTCGTGTGGGGCGTGCAGGATGTCTCCGCATTCACGCATGGGGCCTATACCGGCGAAGTGGCGGCGCAGATGGTGGTGGATTTTGGCGCCACGCTTGCGATTGTGGGTCACTCGGAGCGCCGTGCTTACCATCGTGAAAGCTCGGACCTGGTTGCGGTGAAGACGCAGCGCGCACTGGAGGCGGGTTTGACCCCGATCGTCTGTGTCGGCGAAACGCTCGAAGAGCGTGAAGCCGGTTCGACGGAACAGGTGGTCGGCGCGCAACTGGATGCGGTGTTGGCGAATTTGTCGGCGGACGATGCGGCGCGCATCGTCGTCGCGTATGAGCCGGTTTGGGCAATCGGTACTGGCAAGAGCGCTACGTCCGGGCAGGCGCAGGCAGTGCATGCTTTTTTGCGCTCTCGCCTGGCGGCCAAGGGCGCGGCGGTGGCAGACGTACCGGTGTTGTATGGCGGCAGTGTGAAGCCGGAGAACGCGGAAGAATTGTTCCGCGAGCCGGATATCGACGGTGGCCTGATTGGCGGCGCGTCGTTGAAAGACCAGGATTTCCTGGCGATCTGCAAGGCGGCGGCCGCGACGAGCGTCGCCGGTTAGGCAGGGCGCCTTGGCGAGGATGACCCAATCCCGCGCGGCACAATTTGTGTGGCGCGGTTAAATAAAGACTCAGGTGAGTGTGATGCTGTATTTGAAAACATTGATTATCGTCGTTCAGCTGTTGTCGGCACTTGGGGTCATTGGCCTTGTCTTGCTGCAACACGGCAAAGGCGCCGATATGGGCGCTGCTTTCGGTAGCGGCGCATCGGGCAGTCTGTTCGGCGCGACCGGTTCGGCAAACTTTTTGTCGCGTACTACGGCCGTGCTCGCAGCCGTGTTTTTTGTAACGACATTGACGCTTACCTACCTCGGCGCGTATCGCGCGAAACCGTCGGCAGGCTTGCTGGGTACGGCTGTGACCGCACCGGTTGCGGCGTCTGCAGCGTCTGCACCGGCGGGTGGTTCGGCCGTATTGCCGGCGTCGGCTGCGTCCGTCCCGGCGACCGATGTGCCGAAATAAATTTTTCGTTCAAAGTGCTTTTGTGCGTTGAACAAACTGTTTAGACCAGTTACAATCTAAGTCTTGAAGCGATTCGCGGGTTTTATAAGTTGTTTTCCCGGATTGCAATTAGTGCCGACGTGGTGAAATTGGTAGACACGCTATCTTGAGGGGGTAGTGGCGAAAGCTGTGCGAGTTCGAGTCTCGCCGTCGGCACCAAATGTTATCTAAATGCCAGCCGCTTGCTTCGCTTCGGCTGGCATTTTCACTTCTGACGCGCGGCTTACGTTGGGCGGCATGTGCGTTGCCGAAGTGATTTCGCGCCAAGAGTGCTATGCTCTTGGCGGCATTCAGAACCAACCGATAGAGGATAGTCTTGAACCTCGCAGCCTATTTCCCCGTCTTGTTGTTCCTCATTGTGGGCACCGGTTTAGGCGTAGCACTGGTCAGCATCGGCAAGATCCTCGGTCCCAACAAGCCCGATACCGAGAAAAACGCACCATACGAGTGCGGCTTCGAAGCATTCGAAGATGCGCGCATGAAGTTCGATGTGCGTTACTACCTCGTCGCCATTCTCTTCATCATTTTCGACCTTGAAACCGCGTTCCTGTTTCCGTGGGGTGTGGCCCTGCGCGACATCGGCTGGACTGGCTTCATGGCGATGATGATTTTCCTGCTCGAATTCCTGCTGGGCTTTGCCTATATCTGGAAGAAGGGCGGCCTCGACTGGGAATGATGGATTAATCGCCGGTTTGCGTGGGTGGCCATGGCTTGCCGCCCCGTCTGGAGTGGAAAGCAAATGAGTATCGAAGGGGTCTTGAAGGAAGGGTTTGTCACCACTACGGCAGACAAACTGATCAACTGGACGCGCACCGGCTCGTTGTGGCCGATGACGTTCGGTCTCGCGTGCTGCGCGGTCGAGATGATGCATGCGGGCGCTGCCCGTTATGACCTTGACCGTTTCGGCGTGGTGTTTCGTCCGAGTCCGCGTCAGTCGGACGTGATGATCGTCGCCGGCACGCTGTGCAACAAGATGGCGCCGGCTTTGCGCAAGGTCTACGACCAGATGGCCGAGCCGCGCTGGGTGATTTCGATGGGCTCGTGCGCGAACGGCGGCGGCTACTACCATTATTCCTATTCGGTGGTGCGCGGCTGTGACCGGATCGTGCCGGTCGACGTCTATGTGCCGGGTTGCCCGCCTACGGCGGAAGCGCTGGTGTATGGCGTGATCCAGCTGCAGGCCAAGATCCGTCGCACCAACACCATCGCCCGTCAATAAGGCCAACGCCTCCCCCACAATATGGCAAGCAAACTCGAGACCCTGAAAGCGAACCTCGAGGCGGCCTTTGGCGGCCTCCTGTTGAGCACCACCGAGGCAATCGGTGAGTTGACGATCGTCGTGAAGGCGAGCGACTACATCAATGTGGCAACGCGTCTGCGCGACGACCGCTCGCTCGGTTTCGAGCAGCTGATGGATCTGTGCGGCGTCGACTATCAGACCTATGGCGATGGCGCCTACGACGGCCCGCGTTTCGCGGCCGTTCTGCATTTGTTGTCGGTGCAGAACAACTGGCGTCTGCGTCTGCGTGTGTTCGCGCCGGACGACGAAGTGCCGATCGTCGCGTCAGTCGTCGATATCTGGAGTTCGGCCAACTGGTACGAGCGCGAAGCATTCGACCTGTACGGCATCGTCTTCGAAGGCCACCCGGACTTGCGCCGCATCCTGACTGACTACGGTTTCATTGGTCACCCGTTCCGTAAAGATTTCCCCGTCTCCGGTTATGTCGAAATGCGTTACGACCCGGAAGAGAAGCGCGTCGTCTATCAGCCTGTGACGATCGAGCCGCGGGAAATCACGCCGCGCGTGATCCGCGAGGATCGCTATGGCGGTCTGAAACACTAAGAGAACGCCATGGCAGAGATCAAGAACTACACGCTCAACTTCGGCCCTCAGCATCCGGCCGCGCACGGTGTGCTGCGCCTCGTGCTCGAACTCGACGGCGAAGTCATTCAGCGCGCCGATCCGCATATCGGCCTGTTGCATCGCGCGACAGAAAAGCTCGCGGAAACCAAAACCTTCATCCAGTCCGTGCCGTATATGGATCGTCTCGACTACGTGTCGATGATGGTCAACGAACACGGCTACGTGATGGCAATCGAAAAGCTGCTCGGCATTGAAGTGCCGGTGCGTGCGCAGTACATCCGCGTCATGTTCGACGAAGTCACGCGGGTGTTGAACCACCTGATGTGGATCGGCGCACACGCGCTGGACGTCGGCGCAATGGCGGTGTTTCTGTACGCGTTCCGCGAACGCGAAGACCTGATGGACGTGTACGAAGCGGTGTCCGGTGCACGGATGCACGCTGCTTACTACCGTCCGGGTGGCGTGTATCGCGATCTGCCTGACGCCATGCCGCAATATAAGGCTTCGAAGATTCGCAATGCCAAGGCATTGTCGAGGATGAACGAGAACCGCCAGGGTTCGCTGCTCGACTTCATCGACGATTTCTTTACGCGTTTCCCGAAGTGTGTCGACGAATACGAAACGCTGCTGACCGACAACCGGATCTGGAAGCAACGTCTGGTTGGGATTGGCGTGGTCACGCCAGAGCGCGCGCTGAACCTCGGTATGACCGGCGCGATGTTGCGCGGCTCGGGTATCGAGTGGGATCTGCGCAAGAAGCAGCCGTACGAAGTCTACGACAAGCTTGATTTCGACATTCCGGTCGGCGTGAATGGCGACTGCTATGACCGATATCTGGTTCGCGTCGAAGAAATGCGCCAATCCACGCGGATTGTGAAACAGTGCATTGAGTGGTTGCGTAAGAATCCCGGCCCGGTGATGGTCGACAATCACAAGGTTGCGCCGCCGTCGCGTGTCGGCATGAAGTCGAACATGGAAGATCTGATTCACCACTTCAAGCTCTTCACGGAAGGCTTCCATGTGCCGGAAGGCGAGGCATACGCCGCCGTCGAACATCCGAAGGGCGAGTTCGGTATCTACCTGATCTCGGACGGCGCGAACAAGCCGTATCGCCTGAAGATTCGCGCGCCGGGCTATGCACACCTGTCCACACTCGATGAAATGGCGCGCGGTCACATGATCGCCGACGCTGTGACGATCATCGGTACGCAGGACATCGTGTTCGGCGAAGTGGATCGCTAGGACGTATTCATCCGCGCGCGTCTTCAGGTTGCACCGAAGCGCGCGTCAAGCAAAGGAACGCCGGGTCTGTCGCAACATGCAACGCGCGACGGGTTTTCGTTCGGTAGGAATTGAAAGAGTCGTGTCTGAAAATGATCTCAGCTGAAGGCCTGAAAGAAATCGATCGTGCGATCGCGAAGTATCCCGCCGATCAGAAACAGTCCGCCGTGATGTCGGCGCTGGCTACTGCTCAGGAAGAGCATGGCTGGCTGTCGCCCGAACTCATGCAGTTCGTCGCGGACTATCTCGGCATGCCGGCGGTCGCCGTGCAGGAGGTGGCTACCTTCTACACGATGTACGAGACCTCGCCGGTCGGCAAGTACAAGATCACGCTCTGCACGAACCTGCCGTGCCAGCTCGGCCCGGATGGCGGCTCAGACAGTGCCGCGGAATATCTGAAGCAGAAGCTCGGCATCGACTTCGGCGAAACCACGCCCGACGGCAAATTCACCCTGAAAGAAGGTGAGTGCATGGGTTCGTGCGGCGACGCGCCGGTGATGCTGGTGAACAACCATCGCATGTGCAGCTTCATGAGCCGCGCGAAGATCGACCAGCTGCTCGAGGAACTTTCGAAATGACGTCTTTACACGATCGTCACATCAAACCGCTGATTCTCGCCGGCCTGAACGGTGACAACTGGCATCTCGAAGACTATGTGGCGCGCGGCGGTTACGCCCAGCTGCGCCGCATTCTGGAAGAAAAAATTCCGCCCGAGCAGGTAATTGCCGACGTCAAGGCGTCGGGTTTGCGCGGCCGTGGCGGTGCGGGTTTCCCGACCGGCCTGAAGTGGAGCTTCATGCCGCGTCAGTTCCCGGGTCAGAAATATCTCGTCTGCAATTCGGACGAAGGCGAGCCGGGCACGTTCAAGGATCGCGATATCCTTCGCTTCAATCCGCATTCGCTGATCGAAGGCATGGCCATCGGCGCGTACGCGATGGGCATTACGGTCGGCTACAACTACATCCACGGCGAAATCTGGGAAGTCTACAAGCGCTTCGAACAGGCTCTGGATGAAGCCCGCCGTGCCGGATTCCTCGGCGACAACATCATGGGTTCGGGCTTCTCGTTCGAACTGCATGCGCACCATGGTTACGGCGCCTACATTTGCGGCGAAGAAACCGCGTTGCTCGAATCGCTCGAAGGCAAGAAAGGCCAGCCGCGCTTCAAGCCGCCGTTCCCGGCGAGCTTCGGCGTCTATGGCAAGCCCACCACGATCAACAACACCGAGACGTTTGCGGCGGTGCCGTTCCTGCTCGCGATTGGTCCGCAGAATTACCTCGAGATCGGCAAGCCGAACAACGGCGGTACGAAGATTTTCTCGGTCGCCGGCGACGTCGAGCGTCCGGGCAACTACGAAGTTCCGCTCGGCACGCCGTTCGCGACGCTGATGGAACTCGCCGGCGGCATGCGCGGCGGCAAGAAGATCAAGGCCGTGATTCCTGGCGGCTCGTCGGCACCGGTGATCCCGGGCGACATCATGATGCAGACCGACATGGACTACGACTCGATCGCCAAGGCTGGCTCGATGCTCGGTTCCGGTGCGGTCATCGTGATGGACGAGACGCGTTGCATGGTGCGTTCGCTGCTGCGTCTGTCGTATTTCTATTACGAAGAGTCGTGCGGTCAGTGCACGCCGTGCCGCGAAGGTACCGGCTGGCTGTATCGCGTCGTGCATCGTATCGAACATGGGCAAGGCCGTCCGGAAGATCTGGATCTGCTGAACTCGGTTGCTGAAAACATCATGGGCCGCACGATTTGCGCGCTCGGCGATGCAGCGGCCATGCCGGTTCGCGGCATGCTCAAGCACTACTGGGACGAATTCGAATACCACGTCGCCCATAAGCATTGCCTCGTCGGCGGTCACGCCGGTGCGGCAGCGGCGTCAGAAACAGTGGCTGCCTGAGTACGCCGAATAGCGCACCAGAACACGTCAACCGCGGGATTCATCGTCCGGAACGGGCGATGAACAGGGCGAACGATTGAGCGGTAACAGGTTAAGGAAGATTGACCATCATGGTTGAACTTGAAATAGACGGCAAGAAAGTAGAGGTGCCTGAAGGCAGCATGGTGATCCAGGCTGCGCATAAGGTCGACACGTACATTCCTCACTTCTGCTATCACAAGAAGCTGTCGATTGCGGCCAACTGCCGGATGTGTCTGGTCGATGTCGAAAAGATGCCGAAGGCCGTGCCCGCATGCGCCACGCCGGTGTCCGCCGGCATGATCGTGCGCACCAAGTCCGAGAAGGCGGTGAAGGGCCAGCAAGCCGTGATGGAATTCCTGCTGATCAACCACCCGCTGGATTGCCCGATCTGCGATCAGGGCGGCGAGTGTCAGTTGCAGGATCTGGCCGTGGGCTACGGCAAGTCGTCGTCGCGTTACAGCGAAGAAAAGCGCGTGGTGTTCCACAAGAACGTCGGTCCGCTGATCTCGATGGAAGAAATGTCTCGTTGCATTCACTGCACGCGTTGCGTCCGCTTCGGCCAGGAAGTCGCCGGCGTGATGGAACTCGGCATGCTGGGCCGCGGCGAGCATTCGGAAATCACGTCGTTCGTCGGCAAGACGGTCGACTCCGAACTGTCGGGCAATATGATCGATCTGTGCCCGGTTGGCGCGCTGACCAGCAAGCCGTTCCGCTACAGCGCCCGCACGTGGGAACTGTCGCGCCGCAAGTCGGTGAGCCCGCACGATTCCGTCGGTGCCAACCTCGTGGTGCAAGTCAAGAACAACCGCGTGATGCGTGTTCTGCCGTTCGAAAACGAATCCATCAACGAATGCTGGATTTCGGACAAAGACCGCTTCTCGTACGAAGCCCTGAACAGCCCGGAACGTCTCACGCAGCCTATGCTCAAGCAAGGCGGCAAGTGGGTCGAGACCGATTGGCAAACCGCGCTTGAATACGTCGTCAAGGGTCTGAAGGGCATCAAGGGCGATCACGGCGCGAGCGCGCTGGCCGCGCTCGGCAGCGCCCACAGCACGGTCGAAGAACTGTTCCTGTTGAAGCAGCTGGCGCAAGCGGTCGGCACGCCTAACGTCGACTTCCGTCTGCGTCAGTCGGATTTCTCCGCACCCGTCAACGGTGCACCGTGGCTCGGCACGGCGATCGCTGATCTGTCGAACCTGGATTCAGCGCTCGTGATCGGCTCGGACCTGCGCCGCGATCATCCGCTGTTCGCCGCGCGTCTGCGTCAGGCTGCCAAGAGCGGGACCAAGCTCACGCTCGTGCAAGCCACCAATGACGACGCGCTGATTCCGCAGGCGCAACGCGTGGTTGCCGCACCGTCGGCATGGCTCGATGCACTGGCTGGCATCGCCGGCGCGGTATCGGAAGCAAATGGCGTGGCACTGCCGGAAGCCTTCGCTGGCACACAAGCCACGGACGCCGGCAAGCAGGTCGCGAAGTCGCTCGCTACCGGCGAACATCGCGTGGTACTGCTCGGCAACGCCGCGGTTCGTCATCCGGACTTCGCCGCGATTCACGCCGCAGCGCAATGGATCGCAGACGCGACCGGCGCTACGCTGGGTTTCCTCACGGAAGCCGCTAACACGGTCGGCGCGCACCTCGTGAATGCATTGCCGGGTGAGGGTGGTTTGAACGCTCGCGAAGTGTTCGAGCAACCGCGCAAGGGTTATGTGCTGCTGAACGTCGAACCCGAGTTCGACACGGCCAATCCGGTGCAGGCTTTGGCCGCGCTGAAGCAGGCTGAAATGGTCGTCGTGATGTCGCCGTTCCAGATTGGCGCCGAGTACGCTGACGTGCTGCTGCCGATCGCGCCGTTCACGGAAACGGCCGGTACGTTCGTCAACGCCGAAGGTACCGTGCAGACTTTCAACGGCGTCGTGCGTCCGCTTGGCGATACGCGTCCGGCGTGGAAAGTTTTGCGTGTGTTGGGCAGCCTGCTGGGTGTGCCGGGCTTCGAATTCGATACCTCGGAAGAAGTGCGCACGGCAGCCCTCGGTGACGGCGAGATCAAGTCGCGTCTGTCGAACAAGACGGACGTCACGGTTGCGCGCGGCAAGGCAGCGAAGGCAGCGGAAGGCAAGTTCGAGCGTATCGCCAACGTGCCGATTTACCACGCCGACGCGATTGTGCGTCGCGCCGAGTCGCTGCATCTGACGGCAGCGGCGCGCGCGGCGAACTCGGTCGGCCTGCCGGCTGCGCTGTTCGACAAACTGGGTTTGAAGGAAGGCGACGCAGTGCGCGTGCGCCAGGGCGAGCAATCGGTGCAGTTGCCGGCCGTGCGCGATGCAAATCTTGCGGAGACGGTCGTCCGCGTATCGGCGGCTACGCCTGCCGGTGCAGCGCTGGGCAGCCTGTTCGGTGAACTGGTGGTGGAGAAGGCGTAAATGAGCTTGTTCGATACGATCAACTCGGGCGGCACCCAGCTTCTCGGTGTGGCATGGCCCACGGTGTGGGCACTCGTGCGCATCCTGGTGGTGGCCGTCGTGATCCTGCTGTGCGTGGCTTACCTGATTCTCTGGGAGCGTAAGCTGATCGGCTGGATGCACGTGCGTCTCGGCCCGAACCGCGTCGGCCCTGCAGGCTTGCTGCAGCCGATCGCCGACGTGCTGAAGCTGTTGCTGAAAGAAGTGATTCAGCCGGCCCAGGCGAGCCGCTGGATTTACATGATCGCGCCGATCATGGTGGTGGTGCCGGCCTTCGCGGTCTGGGCGGTGATTCCGTTCCAGGCCGGTGCGGTTCTCGGCGACATCAATGCCGGTCTGCTTTACGCAATGGCGATCTCGTCCATCGGCGTGTACGGCGTGATCCTGGCGGGCTGGGCGTCGAACTCGAAGTACGCGTTCCTCGGTGCCATGCGCGCGGCCGCTCAAATGGTCTCGTACGAAATTTCAATGGGCTTCGCCCTCGTCGTCGTGCTGATGACGTCGGGCAGTCTGAATCTGTCGGACATCGTCGGTTCGCAGGAACGCGGCATTTTCGCCGGCTACGGCTTGAACTTCCTGTCGTGGAACTGGCTGCCGCTCTTGCCGATGTTCGTCGTGTACTTCATCTCGGGCATCGCCGAAACGAACCGTCACCCGTTCGACGTGGTGGAAGGTGAGTCGGAAATCGTCGCGGGCCACATGATCGATTACTCGGGGATGGCGTTCGCGCTGTTCTTCCTCGCCGAGTACATCAACATGATCGTGATCTCGGCATTGGCTGCAACGCTGTTCCTCGGCGGCTGGAGCGCACCGTTCGGCTTCCTGTCGTTTATCCCGGGCATCGTTTGGCTCGTCGCCAAGGTTTTCTTCCTGTTGTCGGTATTCATCTGGGCGCGTGCCACGTTCCCGCGCTACCGCTATGACCAGATCATGCGTCTGGGCTGGAAGGTTTTCATTCCGGTTTGCGTGGTGTGGCTCATCGTGGTCGGCTTCTGGATCATGTCGCCGTTGAATATCTGGAAATAAAGGGCGGATGAACCCATGACCGCAATCCAAAACTTTTTCAAGACCTTCTTCCTGACGGAACTGCTCAAAGGCCTCGCGCTGACCGGACGTTACACGTTCCAGCGCAAGATCACGGTGCAGTTCCCGGAAGAGAAGACGCCGATTTCACCGCGTTTCCGCGGCCTGCATGCGCTGCGCCGCTATGAAAACGGCGAAGAACGCTGCATCGCCTGCAAACTCTGCGAAGCAGTGTGCCCGGCACTCGCCATTACGATCGAATCGGAAACCCGTGCGGACAACACGCGCCGCACGACGCGTTATGACATCGACCTGACCAAGTGCATCTTCTGCGGCTTCTGCGAAGAGAGCTGCCCGGTCGATTCGATTGTCGAGACGCACATTCTCGAATATCACGGCGAAAAACGTGGCGACCTGTATTTCACGAAGGACATGCTGCTGGCCGTTGGCGATCGTTACGAAGCAGAGATCGCTGCGAACAAGGCAGCCGATGCACCGTATCGTTGAAGCGCTTCTTCTGTTGAAGCAGTAAATGCAGCAGTAACACGGCCTGTTGTCGGGCCGAGCGCCGCGGTTTGACCGCCGCGGCACGGCGCACCTGTGCGGCAGTTCTGGCGGTTCGGCCGCTTTTACCCGCCACGTGCCAAAGAACAATGCCTGACGATGGCCTAACGATGAACCGGTAATCATGGAATTCACGACCGTACTGTTCTACATCTTCGCGCTGCTCCTGGTGGTTTCAGGGCTGAAGGTGATCACCTCGCGCAACCCGGTTTCGTCCGCACTGTTTCTGGTGCTGGCGTTCTTCAATGCAGCCGCGATCTGGATGCTGCTGCAGGCCGAGTTCCTCGCGATCCTGCTGGTGCTGGTGTATGTCGGCGCGGTGATGGTGCTGTTCCTGTTCGTCGTGATGATGCTGGACATCAACATCGACGTGCTGCGAAAAGACTTCAAACGCTTCGTGCCAATGGCTACGCTGGTGGGCGCGATCATCGTGATCGAGACCGCGCTGATTCTGTGGCACGGTTACGGCGCGACCGCTACGGCGCTGCGCGACACCACGGCTGCCGCGAATGGCATGGGCGACTGGTCGAACACTCGCCTGATCGGCAAGGTCATCTACACCGACTACATCTTCGCGTTCGAAGTCGCCGGCCTCGTGCTGCTGGTGGCGATCATCGCGGCGATCGCGCTGACCACGAGTCACAAGAAAGACAGCAAGCGCCAGAACGTCAGCGAGCAGGTCAAGGTGCGTGCTCAGGACCGCGTGCGCATCGTGAAGATGGCATCTGAAAAGACCGCGGCAACAGTCGCGGCGGAAGAAGCCGCCGCAGCGGCAGCAGCGGCGGCCGACTCGGCACCCGCTAAAAACAGCTGAGCGGACAGGAGATAGAAATCATGTTGACCCTTGCTCATTACCTTGTCCTCGGCGCGATCCTGTTTGCGATCAGCGTGGTGGGCATTTTCCTGAACCGTCGCAACGTCATCATCATCCTGATGGCGATCGAGCTGATGCTGCTGGCGGTGAACACCAATTTCGTCGCGTTTTCGCACTACCTCGGCGACATCCATGGCCAGATCTTCGTCTTCTTCGTGCTGACGGTTGCAGCAGCGGAAGCAGCGATCGGCCTGGCGATTCTGGTGACCCTGTTCCGTAGCCTCGACACGATCAATGTCGAGGATCTCGATCAGCTCAAAGGTTAATTTCAGGTAAAGCGGTTATGTCAACGATACTCAATGAAAACCTGCTGCTGGCGATCCCGCTGGCACCGCTGGCCGGCTCCCTGATTGCGGGGCTGTTCGGGAAAGCGGTAGGGCGAGCCGGTGCGCACTCGGTTACGATCCTCGGCGTCGCGATCTCGTTCATCCTTTCGGCTGTCGTCTTCTTCCAGGTGATGGGTGGGGCAAGTTTTAACGCGACCGTCTATGACTGGATGCAGATCGGCCAGACGAAGTTCGAGATCGGCTTCCTGGTCGACTCGCTGACGGCGATGATGATGTGTGTGGTGACCTTCGTGTCGCTCATGGTGCACATCTACACGATCGGCTACATGGCCGACGACGACGGCTACCAGCGTTTCTTCTCGTACATCTCACTGTTCACGTTCTCGATGTTGATGCTCGTGATGAGCAACAACTTCCTGCAACTGTTCTTCGGCTGGGAAGCAGTGGGTCTGGTTTCGTACCTGCTGATCGGCTTCTACTTCACGCGCCCGACTGCGATCTACGCCAACATGAAGGCGTTCATCGTGAACCGCATCGGCGACTTCGGGTTCCTGCTCGGTATCGGCCTGCTGTTCGCGTTCGCCGGTTCGATGAACTACGGCGATGTATTTGCGAAGCGCACCGAACTCGCGGCACTGAGCTTCCCGGGCACCGACTGGGGTCTGCTGACGGTGGCCTGCATCTGTCTGTTCATCGGCGCGATGGGTAAGTCGGCGCAATTCCCGCTGCACGTCTGGCTGCCGGATTCGATGGAAGGTCCGACGCCAATCTCCGCGCTGATTCACGCGGCAACCATGGTGACGGCCGGTATCTTCATGGTCACGCGCATGTCGCCGCTGTTCGAACTGTCGGATACGGCGCTGTCGTTCGTGATGGTCATCGGCGCAATCACCGCGTTGTTCATGGGTTTCCTCGGGATCATCCAGAACGACATCAAGCGTGTGGTCGCTTACTCCACGCTGTCGCAGCTCGGTTACATGACGGTCGCGCTGGGCGCATCGGCCTACTCGGTCGCGGTGTTCCACCTGATGACGCACGCGTTCTTCAAGGCGCTGCTGTTCCTCGGCGCGGGTTCCGTGATTATCGGCATGCACCACGATCAGGACATCCGCAACATGGGCGGCCTGCGCAAGTACATGCCGATTACCTGGATCACGTCGCTGGTCGGCTCGCTGGCGCTGATCGGTACGCCGTTCTTCTCAGGCTTCTACTCGAAAGACTCGATCATCGACGCAGTGAAGCTGTCGCATCTGCCGGGTTCGGGCTTCGCCTACTTCGCGGTCGTGGCGAGCGTGTTCGTCACGGCGCTGTACTCGTTCCGTATGTACTTCCTGGTGTTCCACGGCAAGGAGCGCTTCCGCGGTCCGAAGCATCCGGAATCGCCGATGGGCATCGAAGCGGCCGCGCATGCGCATGACGGTCACGGCCATGATGCACACGGCCACGGTCATGGTCACGACGACCACGCGCACGAGCCGCATGAAACGCCGTGGGTGGTGTGGGTGCCGCTGGTGTTGCTGGCGATTCCGTCGATCGTGATTGGTGCGATCGGTGTGGGCCCGATGCTGTTTGGCGACTTCTTCCAGCACGGTGTGGCGTTCGACAAGGTGATCTTCATCGGCGAAAACCATCCGGCGCTGCAAGAGATGACTGGAGAATTCCACGGCTGGGCGGCAATGGGCCTGCATTCGATCTCGGGTCTGCCGGTGTGGCTGGCGCTCGCGGGTGTGGTCGCCGCGTGGTTCCTGTACCTGGTTCGTCCTGATCTGCCGGCTGTCATCAAGCGCGCGTTCGGTCCGATCTACACGCTGCTCGATAACAAGTACTACATGGACAAGATCAACGAAGTCGTGTTCGCGCGGGGCGCTGTGGCAATTGGCCGTGGTCTCTGGAAGGAAGGCGACGTCGTGGTTATCGACGGTATCGTCAACGGCAGCGCACGCTTTATCGGCTGGTTTGCCGGCGTGATCCGCTTCCTCCAATCCGGCTACATCTACCACTACGCGTTTGCCATGATTATCGGCATGTTGGGGCTCCTGACCCTGTTTGTAACGCTCGGCGGCAAATAAGGCGAGGGACACTAATGCACGCTTATCCGATTCTCAGTATCGCGATCTGGTTACCGATCCTCGTAGGTCTGCTGGTTCTGGCCATTGGCTCCGACCGGAATCCGGCTCCGGCGCGCTGGATTGCGCTGATCGGCTCGGTCGTCAGTTTCCTCGTGACGATCCCGCTGATTACCGGTTTTGATTCGAGCACCGCCGATCTGCAGTTCGTCGAAAAGGCGAACTGGATCGAGCGCTTCAACATCACGTACCACCTGGGTGTCGACGGCATCTCGATGTGGTTCGTTGTGTTGACCGCATTGATTACGGTGATCGTCGTGATCGCCGCGTGGGAAGTCATCACGAAGAACGTCGCGCAGTATCTCGCTGCGTTCCTGATTCTGTCCGGCATCATGGTCGGCGTGTTCAGTTCGGCAGACGGCATGCTGTTCTATGTCTTCTTCGAAGCGACGCTGATTCCGATGTACATCATCATCGGCGTGTGGGGCGGGGCGAACCGCGTGTACGCGGCGTTCAAGTTCTTCCTGTACACGCTGATGGGTTCGCTGTTGATGCTGGTTGCGCTGCTGTACCTGTACGTCCAGACCGGCACGTTCGATCTGGCTACATGGCAGAACGCGCAAATCGGCATGACCCCGCAGATATTGTTGTTTATAGCGTTCTTCATGGCCTTCGCCGTGAAGGTGCCGATGTGGCCGGTTCACACGTGGTTGCCTGACGCCCACGTGGAAGCGCCGACCGGCGGCTCGGTCGTGCTGGCCGCGATCATGCTGAAGCTGGGCGCCTACGGTTTCCTGCGCTTCTCGCTGCCGATTACGCCGGACGCAAGTCACTTCCTCGCGCCGGTCGTCATCACGCTGTCGCTGATCGCTGTGATTTACATCGGTCTGGTCGCGATGGTGCAGGCCGACATGAAGAAGCTGGTCGCGTATTCGTCGATCGCGCACATGGGTTTCGTGACGCTGGGTTTCTTCATCTTCAATCAGCTCGGCGTGGAAGGCGCGATCGTGCAGATGATCTCGCACGGCTTCGTGTCGGGCGCGATGTTCCTGAGCATCGGCGTGCTGTACGACCGTATGCACTCGCGCCAGATCGCCGATTACGGCGGCGTCGTCAACGTGATGCCGAAGTTCGCGGCATTCGTGATGCTGTTCTCCATGGCGAATTGCGGCTTGCCGGGTACGTCCGGTTTCGTCGGTGAGTTCATGGTGATTCTGGCTGCCGTCCAGTACAACTTCTGGATCGCGGGCGGTGCGGCTGTCACGCTGATTCTCGGCGCGGCCTACACGCTGTGGATGTACAAGCGCGTGTACTTCGGCGCGATCGCCAACGATCACGTGAAGGGCCTCGTAGACATCAACCGCCGCGAGTTTTTCATGCTGGCAGTGCTCGCCGCACTGACGCTGTTCATGGGCCTGTATCCGAAGCCCTTTACCGATGTGATGCACGTATCCGTGGAAAACCTCCTCTCCCACGTCGCGCAGTCCAAGCTGCCGTTGCCACAGTAATGCAGAGCGGAGGAATTTAAAGATCATGCAAAACGCCCCTATGACTGCCCTGTTACCCGACGCACTGGTGATGCTCGCCGTTGTCGTTGCGTGGCTCAACGACACGTTCGTCGGCCAGGCCGGTCGCCGCACCACGTATTTCATCGCGTTCTTCTCGACGCTGATTGCCGGCATCTGGTTCGCGGTGAACGCGTTCGATCCGCAGGTGCACTACTTCTTTGGTCACATGTATGTGGTGGATTCGTTCGCCAGTGTGATGAAGGCAGTGGTCACGCTCGGTTATGCCGTGTCGATCGTCTATTCGCGCCGGTACCTCGAAGATCGCGGGCTGTTCCGCGGCGAATTCTTCCTGTTGGGCATGTTCTCGTTGCTCGGCCAGCTCGTGATGATCTCCGGCAACAACTTCCTGACGCTGTATCTCGGTCTGGAACTGATGTCGCTGTCGCTGTATGGTGCGATCGCCCTGCGTCGTGACGCGGCGCCTTCGAACGAAGCGGCAATGAAGTACTACGTGCTCGGCGCGTTGGCTTCCGGCTTCCTGCTGTACGGTATTTCCATGCTGTACGGCGCAACCGGCTCGCTTGATCTGAACGAGGTGTTCAAGGCGATCGGCACGAGCCACTACGATCCGAGCGTGCTGCTGTTCGGCGTGATCTTCATCGTGGCGGGCGTGGCGTTCAAGATGGGCGCGGTGCCGTTCCACATGTGGGTGCCTGACGTGTATCAGGGTGCTCCGACGGCCATGACGCTAATGGTGGGCGGCGGTCCGAAGGTGGCCGCGTTCGCCTGGGGCTTGCGCTTCCTCGTGATGGGTCTGCTGCCGCTGGCTGTCGAATGGCAGCAGATGCTGGTGATTCTGGCCGCGCTGTCGTTGATCGTCGGCAACATCACCGGTATCGTGCAACGCAACGTCAAGCGCATGCTCGCCTACTCGGCGATCTCGAACATGGGCTTCGTGCTGCTTGGCCTGCTGGCCGGCGTGGTGGATCAGAAGACGACCGGCGCGGCCAATGCGTACGGCTCGGCGATGTACTACAGCATCGTCTACCTGATTACGACGATGGGCACCTTCGGCGTCATCATGCTGCTGGCACGCCGCGATTTTGAAGCGGATACGCTCGAAGACTTCAAGGGTCTGAATCAGCGCAGCCCGGTGTTTGCGTTCGTCATGATGGTGATGATGTTCTCGCTTGCCGGCATCCCGCCTGCGGTCGGCTTCTATGCCAAGCTCGCGGTGCTGCAGGCAACCATGAATGCCGGTTTGACCTGGTTGACCGTGCTGGCCGTGATTACGTCGCTGTTCGGTGCGTTCTATTACCTGCGTATCGTCAAGCTGATGTACTTCGACGAACCGCAAGACAAGTCGCCGATCGTTGCCGATACCAGCACGCGTGCTTTGCTCGCGCTCAATGGTGTTGCCGTACTGGTGCTCGGTATCGTACCGGATCCGCTGTTGAAGGCCTGCCTGCAGGCTATCCAGCACACGCTGCTGCTCTGATGTCAGCTGCGGGTTGGTTTATCGTGTTGTTGGCGCTGGTCGGCGCCAACCTGCCGTTCCTGAACCAGCGTCTCTTCGCCGCCGTGCCGTTGAAAGCGGCGAAGAAGAGTGCCTGGATCCGGATTGCCGAACTGATCGTGCTGTACTTTGTGGTCGGTGCGTTCGGTTTTCTGCTGGAAGCGCGCGCGGGTAACCGCTTCGAACAGGGGTGGCAGTTCTATGCGATCACGTTCGCGTTGTTCATCGTGTTCGCCTTTCCCGGCTTTACCTTCCAGTATCTCGTCAAACGTCGCTGACGGCGTCTCGCCGTCGCGCCCCAAGCTGTCCTGAGGTCGCATATGGCTGAACTTCCCAATCACGATGCCGCGCTCACCGAGACCTGTCTCGAGAGCAAAACGATCCATCAAGGGCCGTTCCTGACACTCAAATGCGACACGGTCAGCTTGCCTGATGGGAAGCAGGCCACTCGCGAGTACGTTCAGCATCCGGGTGCCGTGATGGTGATTCCGCTATTCGACGACGGCCGCGTGTTGCTGGAAAGCCAGTACCGCTATCCGATGGGTAAGGTCATGGTCGAGTATCCTGCGGGCAAGCTCGATCCGAACGAAGGCGCATTGGCTTGCGCGAAACGCGAGTTGCAGGAAGAGACCGGCTATACGGCGCGCGAGTATGTTTATTTGACGCGCATTCATCCCATCATTTCCTACTCGACCGAATTCATCGATATCTACCTGGCGCGTGGGTTGACTGCCGGCGAGCGCAAACTCGACGACGGTGAGTTTCTTGAACTGTTCACGGCGACTGTTGCCGACGTGTCCGAATGGGTGCGCACCGGTAAGATCACCGACGTGAAAACCGTCATCGGTACGTTCTGGCTGGAGAAGGTACTGTCGGGTGTGTGGCCGATGGCCGCGCCGCAATAGCGAGCCTGGTTCAGAACGCACGGCGGGCGCGAATCGCGCACCGTGCGGGCAACCTGCGAAAAGCCCCTGTCGGTCTGTGACCGGCAGGGGCTTTGTCATTGGGGCAGCGTATCGATTCGACGCATTGCATCCGTACCCGAAGAAGGCTCTTGTCCTATGCCATCCGGCCGTCTCGCCCCACGGCAGTTGCCGTTCTAGTATCGACGTCTGGCAACCAGGTTTGCCATCGCCCTTATTCTGGATAACGAAGAGTGTGCGATGGGCTGGATTGCGGGCACATACAAGCATGGTTGTCATTTGACAACCATGCTTGTATGCACTAGATTGGAGGGTATAGATGGTTCGTGGAGTCCATTCCGAAAAAGAGATTGAGGCTGCGCTGGTTTATGCGGAAAGCCACGGCTGGCGTATCCGGGGCGGCGGCAAAGGTCATGCGTGGGGAAAAATGTACTGTCCATACAACGACGCGGAATGTCGTTGCGGTGAGTTCTGCATTTCGAGTGTGTGGAGTACGCCGAAGAATCCCGGCAATCACGCAAAGCACCTCAAACGCATCGTCGACAACTGCACGACGCACCGGCAATGAAAATGTTCGAAGGGTAAAACCCGAGACGGAATGAAGGCAGGAGTAGCTTATGGAATATGTATTCACCTTGAAGTATCAGCTTGCTGCGCAAGATTGCGATCTTGACGAGATCGTCGAGCGCCTTGGCGAAGCCGGATGTGACGACGCTACGATCGGCGTCGGGCAACCGGGGCGTATTGCGCTGGTTTTTAGTCGCGAAGGCACGTCGGCATTCGAGGCGCTTGTCAGCGCACTCCAGGATATCAAGCAGTCAGTGCCGTCAGCGCGCCTTGTCGAGGCGGGGCCGGATTTCGTCGGCCTCACGGATGTCGCTGAGGTAGCCGGCGTGTCACGGCAAAACATGCGCAAGCTGATGTTGAGCCACGCACTCGACTTTCCGCCACCCGTTCATGAGGGGAGCGCGTCGGTATGGCATCTGTCAGACATACTTGGCTGGCTGAATGCACGTGGCGGGTATGACATCAAGGCGGACATATTCGATGTCGCGAAATCGGCCAAGCAGATCAACCTCGCCAAAGAGGCGCTTCAACTCGAGCGGCGGCTTAACTGCCGGCTCGAATCCCTTGTGACTTAAAAAGTGCGGGATGGAGGCTGCGCGGACCCACGAGCGCCATGCGATCAGTAAGCCCTGTCATGCACGAATTGAAGGTATGCCGCTCGCGGTTGAATCACCTTCGGCAGCCCGGTGCGCAAAGCGTTAAAATCGCCCACCGCGTTCGATTTGTAGGCGACGCTTGGTGT
This sequence comes from Paraburkholderia agricolaris, assembly GCF_009455635.1. Lineage (NCBI taxonomy): Bacteria > Pseudomonadati > Pseudomonadota > Betaproteobacteria > Burkholderiales > Burkholderiaceae > Paraburkholderia > Paraburkholderia agricolaris. The sequence continues at coordinate 3,406,751 of NZ_QPER01000001.1, read as the reverse complement.
CGACGTGTCGGCCGTAAAAATTTACGAACGATCGTTCACAAATTTCCATTTTGCGCTAAACTGGCACGCAAGCCCTGATTCCACATGAAGGTCCTCGATTTACAGTGTCCGCATGGCCATCGGTTCGAAGGCTGGTTTGCTTCGGCTGATGACTTCGAGTCGCAGCAGTCTCGCAAGCTCGTCGAATGTCCGATCTGCGGTGCGCATGAAGTGAGCCGGTTGCCGTCGGCGCCCCGGCTGAATCTGTCGGGTGCGACTGACACGAAAGTCCCTGCGGGCGCTGGGGACATGCAGGCGCGCGTGATGCGCGCATTGCGCGAGGTACTGGAAAAGACGGAGAACGTGGGCGACCGCTTCGCCGAGGAAGCACGGCGCATTCACTACAACGAAGCGCCCGCACGCAATATTCGCGGTGTTACGACACCGGAAGACGCGAAAGCCTTGGTCGAAGAAGGCATCGAAGTGATGCCGCTGCCGGTCCCGGCTGCTTTGAAGGAACCGCTGCAATAGCGCAGTGGCTCTCTGGCAGCGGGCGGTTGCGGCCAGGAGACACTACGCATGAATCTGGACTATTCCCCCGCTGACGACGCGTTCCGCGCCGACATCCGCGCCTGGCTCGAAGCGAATCTGCCTCGCGAGCTGAGCAACAAAGTACTCAACCACAAGCGTCTGAACCGCGAAGACTTCGCAAGCTGGCACAAGCTGCTCGGCACGCGCGGCTGGTCGGTCGTCGCGTGGCCGAAAGAATACGGCGGCCCGGGCTGGGACGCGACCCAACGGCATATCTGGGACGAAGAGTGTGCGCGTATCGGTGCGCCGTCCGTGCTGCCGTTCGGTGTCTCGATGGTTGCGCCGGTGTTGATGAAGTACGGCAATGAGGCGCAGAAACGCCACTATCTGCCGCGCATTCTCGACGGTACGGACTGGTGGTGCCAGGGATACTCCGAACCGGGCTCCGGGTCCGACCTGGCCTCGCTGCGCACACGTGCCGAGCGCGTTGGCGATCACTATGTGGTCAATGGTCAGAAGACCTGGACCACGCTCGGCCAGTACGCCGACATGATGTTCTGCCTCGTGCGCACTGACAGCGGCGCGAAAAAGCAGGAGGGCATCTCGTTCCTGCTGATCGACATGAAGACGCCCGGTATTACGGTGCGTCCGATCATCACGCTCGACGAAGACCACGAAGTCAACGAAGTCTTCTTCGAAGACGTGAAGGTGCCGGTCGACAATCTGGTCGGTGAAGAGAATCGCGGCTGGACCTATGCGAAGTACCTGCTCGGGCACGAGCGCACGGGCATTGCGCGCGTCGGGCAATCGAAACGCGAGCTCGTATTCCTGAAGCGCCTCGCGCTGGATCAGAAGAAGAACGGCAAACCGCTGCTGCAAGATCCTGTGTTCGCCGCGAAAGTCGCGAACCTCGAGATCGAACTGATGGCGCTCGAAGTCACCGTGCAACGTGTGGTCGCCAATGAAACGGGGGGGCGTGGGCCGGGACCGGAAGCCTCCATGCTCAAAATCAAGGGCACGGAAGTGCAGCAGGCGCTAACCGAACTGATGTTCGAAGCAATTGGACCACTTGCCGCACCGTTCGACGTGCCTTTCCTCGAAGGTGAGCGCGAGCATAGCCTCGCCGGCGATGATGACGCTGCGCCGCTGGCCGCGTACTACTTCAACTTCCGCAAGACGTCGATTTATGGCGGCTCGAATGAAATTCAAAAGAACATCATCGCGCAGATGATTCTGGGACTTTGAGGAGCGGCGCATGGACTTCACTTTCAACGACGAACAACAGCAATTTGCTGACGCGCTGCGCCGCTACCTTGATAAGAGCTACGGGTTCGAGGCGCGCCAGGTGATCGTGCAATCGGAAACCGGTGTGTCAAACGCGCATTGGGCAGCCTTCACCGAATTGGGACTGACCGCGTTGCCGGTACCGGAAGCGCAAGGTGGCTTTAACGGCAGTCCGATCGATATGCTGGTGGTGATGCAGGAGCTCGGCCGCGCTTTGGTGGTCGAGCCGTATTGGGCGACCGCGGTGGGTGTCGAAGCGCTGCGGCTGGCGGGTAGCGGGCAGGGCGAAGACGCATCGCTGCTCGAACGCGCGGCCCTGGGCGAGATCAAGCTCGCCATGGCATTTCACGAGCCGCATGCACGTTACGACCTGTTCGAAATCGAGACCGCCGCGAGCGGTGAGGGCGATCAGCAGACGTTGAGCGGCACGAAGTCGGTGGTGCTACACGGCGCGCAGGCAGATTACTGGATCGTGCCGGCCCGGTTCAATGGCGAGATTGCGCTCTTCGTCGTCGCCCGCGATGCGGCCGGCGTCAAAATCACTGACTACCGCACCATCGATGGTCAGCGCGCCGCGACGCTCAAATTCGAGGGCACGCCTGCACGCCGGCTCACGGGCAAGCACGCAGGCGCCGCGGCGCTCGAGCATATCGCGGATTACGGGACGGTGCTGCTCTGTGCGGAAGCGGTCGGCGCGCTCGACGCGCTGAACCACGCAACGGTCGAGTACACCAGGACACGCCAGCAGTTCGGTCAGCCAATCGCGCGTTTTCAGGCGTTGCAGCATCGCATGGTCGAGATGCTGATTCACGCCGAGCAGGCGCGTTCGGTCACTTACCTCGCGGCGGTACGCTATACCAGCGCAGACGCTGACGAGCGTCGCCGTGCGGTCTCCGCAGCTAAGGTGCGCGTCGGTCAGGCTGCCCGTTTCGTGGGGCAGCAGGCCGTCCAGTTGCACGGCGGCATGGGTGTCACGAACGAAGTCGCCGCGGCGCATCTGTTCAAACGCCTTGCTATCATCGAAACCACATTGGGCGATGTCGATCACCATCTTGCGCGGTTCGCCGCGCTGCCCGGTTTTGTCACTGCCGAAGCTTGATCAGCCGGTCGAATCGGATGGGAAGGAGGTGTGGCGATGGGTTTGAGTTTCGAGGACATGGTAGTCGGCACGACTACCGAAATCGGCAAGCACACGTTCACGCGTGAAGAGATTGTCGAGTTCGCGGAGAAGTTCGATCCGCAACCGTTTCACGTGGACGATGCCGCCGCTGCGGAGTCGCCGTTTCGCGGCCTGGTCGCAAGCGGCTGGCACACCTGCTCCGTCATGATGGGCATGCTGGTGCGTAACGCGATCGCGGGTTCCACGTCGATGGGTTCGCCCGGTATCGACGAGATCCGCTGGTTGAAGCCGGTGCGCGTCGGCGACACGATCACGATGATGAACGCTGTGCTCGACAAGCGTGTTTCGGAGAGCAAGCCGGATCGCGGCATCGTATCGACGCAGTGGGAGGGCATCAACCAGCATGGTGAAACGGTGATTACCGTGCGCTCCAAAGGCTTGTTTGGATTGCGCAATCCGGGAGCTGCGTCGTGACGGGCAGCAGCGCGGCGGCCGCCGCGACGTTCGGCGACGCAGCGGGTTTGCGTGCGCTGATTGGCGCCGAGCCACTCGTCAGCGACTGGATAACGGTCGATCAGGCGAGCGTCGATCGCTTCGCCGAAGCGACCGGCGATCATCAATGGATTCATGTCGACCCCGAGCGGGCGCGGCGTGAGTCGCCGTTTGGTGGTCCGGTCGCGCATGGGTTCATGACGCTGTCGTTGATTCCGGCGTTGCTTGGCAAGACGGTGGTGCTCGAGCAGCGCATGGGCGTCAATTACGGATTGAATCGTGTGCGGTTCACGTCGCCGGTGCTGGTCGGCTCGCAGCTGCGTGCACGGTTTGCCGTGGAATCCGTCACCGACGTCGACAACGCAGGCGTGCAGGTTGAATGGAATGTGACGCTGGAGCGGCAGGGCAGCGAGCGGCCGGTATGTGTCGCGGAGTTCATCACGCGGCACTACTTCTAAGCGTTCATAGCCGGCCGGTTGGCAAAAAGCGCGAGCGGCCGTATTGCCGTCTCGCGCTTTTTTATATCTATGCTTCTATGGATGGCGATACCGCAGTTGCATGCATTTCACCGTCAAACCCAATGAGCGCCGATGCCATGTACAGACAGCGCGACTACCGCTTGGCGTACTGCGTCGCGCCGAACAGCATCTCTTTAGCTTTGTCATCCATGAGTGGCTTGCGGGCCGACGCCAGCACCTCGACGCCGCGCACCACCGCAGGACGTGCGGCAATTTCTTCGTGCCATCGTTTCACATTCGCAAATGCATCCAGTTCGATACCCTGGTTCTGCCACGAGCGTGTCCAGGGAAATGCCGCGATGTCGGCGATCGTGTAGTCATTGCCTGCCAGATATTTGGTCTTGCCGAGCTGCGTATCCATCACGCCATAAAGACGCCGCGTTTCGTTCGTGTAGCGATTGATCGCGTATTCGATCGGCTCCGGCGCGTAGATGCGGAAATGATGCGTTTGCCCGAGCATCGGACCGATACCGCCCATCTGGAACATCAGCCATTGCAGCGTCGCATAGCGTGCGGCCGGATCGGTGGGCAGAAACTTGCCGGTTTTCTCCGCGAGGTAAATCAGAATCGCGCCTGATTCGAATAGCGCGAACGGCTTGCCGTCGGCACCTTTAGGACCCTCGGAATCGGTGATCGCCGGAATCTTGTTGTTCGGGCTAATCGCGAGGAATTCGGGTTTGAACTGGTCGCCCGCACCGATATCGATGCCATGCGCCGTGTACGCGAGGCCCGTTTCCTCGAGCATGATGTGAACTTTATGGCCGTTCGGGGTTGCCCAGCTATAGACGTCGATCATCCTGGCTCCTTCGTTTCGTGAAAGCGGCGCCGCAAAGGGCGCCGCAATTGACAAAAATTAGAGCACAGATCGAGCGATGCTGCTGGCGGTGCCTTCATGAGCCGGGCCCGGACACGCCCTCAAGCGATCAAACGCTCAAACCCGGGTAACCGGCATCTCCACGCGAGCCGCAGCACCCGCATCCATATAGCGCGCCAGCTCGAGCTTTGCGATCGCGTTGCGGTGCACTTCGTCTGGCCCATCGGCGAAGCGTAACGTCCGCGCGGATGCATACGCATACGCCAGCGGAAAATCGTCGCTGACACCGCCGCCGCCGTGCGCCTGAATTGCCCAGTCGATCACCTGGCATGCCATATTCGGCGCGACCACCTTGATCATGGCGATCTCGCCACGCGCTCCCTTGTTGCCGACCGTATCCATCATGTACGCGGTTTTTAGCGTCAGCAGTCGCGCCTGTTCGATCATGCAACGCGCTTCGGCCAGACGCTCCTGCGTGACGCCTTGCGCGGCAACCGGCTTACCGAAAGCGATGCGTTGCATGGAACGTTTCGCCATGAGTTCGAGCGCGCGTTCAGCGAGACCGATCAAACGCATGCAGTGGTGGATGCGTCCCGGTCCGAGGCGGCCTTGAGCGATTTCGAAGCCGCGCCCTTCGCCGAGCAGCATGTTGCTGGCCGGCACGCGCACGTTCTGCAGCGTGATTTCCATGTGACCGTGCGGCGCGTCGTCGTAGCCGAACACGGTAAGAGGGCGGTGCACGGTAATGCCGGTGGCATCGGCGGGGACCAGGATCATTGACTGCTGCGAGTGGCGCGGCGCCTCAGGATCGGTCTTGCCCATCACGATGTAGACCTTGCAGCGCGGATCCCCGGCACCGGATGACCACCACTTGTGGCCGTTGATCACGTAGGTGTCGCCATCGCGCACGATGCTTGTCTGGATATTGGTCGCGTCCGACGACGCCACGTCCGGCTCGGTCATCAGAAACGCCGAGCGAATGTGCCCTTGCAACAGCGGTTCGAGCCACTCGCGCTTGTTGTCGTCGCTGCCGTAACGCTCGATCGTTTCCATGTTGCCGGTGTCGGGCGCGTTGCAGTTGAACACTTCCGGCGCCCAGGGCACGCGGCCCATGATCTCGCACAGCGGCGCGTACTCGAGATTTGTCAGACCGGCCCCGCGCACTGATTCAGGCAGGAACAGATTCCACAAGCCGGCGTCGCGTGCCTTCTGTTTCAGTTGTTCGATCAGTTCGGTCGGCAGCCACGCGTTGCCGTTCTGGCGATTACGCGCGATCTCGGCGTAAAAGGCCTGCTCGTTCGGATAGATGTGCTCGTCGAAGAAGGCGAGCAATTTCTCGCGCAGCGCCTGAACCTTCGGGGTGTAATCGAAATTCATGTATGACCTCGCGGATGACGAACGACGTTTGTTCAGGAGCGCAATCAGAAGCGCCGAGTTGTTTAACGTACTTTCTGGGCGTAGCGCCACGCGAGCTCGGCCATCGGCTTCGCGCGGCGGCCGGCATCGAGCGCCTGAGCGCTGGCTGCAGTGCCGTCGACCACGCGTTTCATGATCCCTTGCAGGATGGCGGCGATGCGGAACATGTTGTACGCCAGATAGAAGTTCCAGTCGCCGTGGATCTCGAAGCCGGTGCGCTTGCAATAGCGCTCGACGTATTGCGCTTCGTCGGGAATGCCGAGGGCCGCCCAGTCGAGGCCTGCAATGCCGCGAAACTGCGCCGGGTCGACGTGCCACGCCATGCAGTGATACGCGAAGTCGGCGAGCGGGTCCCCGAGCGTGGACAGTTCCCAGTCGAGTACAGCCAATACGCGCGGCTCGGTGGGATGGAAGATCAGATTGTCGAGCCGGTAGTCGCCGTGCACGACCGAGGCGCGCTCGCTCGTTTCCGCCGGCATATGCTGGGGCAGCCATTCGATCAGACGCTGCATCGCGTCGATCGGCTCGGTTTCGGAGGCGACGTACTGTTTGCTCCAACGGCCGATCTGGCGTGCGAAGTAATTGCCCGGTTTGCCGTAGTCGGCAAGACCGATTGCCGTGACGTCGACGCTATGCAGCGCGGCAATCACGCGATTCATTTCATCGTAGATCGCTGTGCGCTCTGCAGGCGTCATGCCTGGTAAAGACTGGTCCCACAGCACGCGGCCTTCGACAAATTCCATCACGTAGAACGCCCGGCCGATCACACTTTCGTCCTCGCACAGCGCAAGCATATTGGCGACCGGCACCCCCGTGCCGGCCAGCGCATGCATCACGCGATATTCGCGTTCGACGGCGTGCGCCGAGGGCAGTAATTTCGCGGCCGGCCCGGGCTTCGCGCGCATCACATACGAGCGCGACGGCGTGACGAGTTTGAAGGTGGGATTCGACTGGCCGCCGGCAAATTGCTCCAGGGTGAGCGGTCCGGAAAATCCATCGACATGCTGGGTTAGCCACGCGGCGAGCGCGTCGCTGTCGAAGCGTTGCCGCTCATTGACCGGGCGCGTGCCCTCGAAAGCCGAATAATCCGGTTTGTGTTCTGGTTCGCCGGTCTGTGTGGCTTGCACCATATGTCTCCTCCAGTTCGGGTTCAGCTACGCTGGTATTGAATGAATTGTGCGTAGAGCATTTCCATCGTGGTATTGCGAACGTCGCGATGGAGCGGCGACGGCGGTGAATAATTGATTGTGCGCAGCACCCAGTCGCGTGGCGCGGCGCCGACGTCGAGCGCGTTGATGCAACCGGTGGCCTGCGCCAGGTGACCAAAAAAAGTGCGGCCGCCTGCGGTGAGCGCATGCGACAGAATTGCGCGATTCACTCCGCCGTGCAGCACCAGCAGTACGGTGTCCCACGATGTGTCCTCGCGTAGCGCCGACACTGCGGGCAACACACGGTCGAACAATTCACCGATGGTTTCGCCGTCGAGAAAGCGGGTACTTTCCGGCACGATGCCGTCGAACACGCCGAGAAATGCTGCTTCGATATCCTGTGGTGGAATGTTGCTCAGCTTGCCACCGCGAATTTCCTGCAGCGCAGGTTCGATATCGAGCTCGATCTGCTGACCGGTCTCGGCCAGCACCCGTTGCGCGGTTTCGACCGTGCGCGGCAAACCGCTCACGATCACCCGGTCGAAGCGGATTTGCTGCGCGGCGAAAGCACGGCCTGCGGCGCTTGCCTGCTCGCGGCCGTTCGCGTTCAACGGCACGGTTTCAGGATCGATCGCACGGCCAGAGTCGTCGAAGTAGGTCACGTCGCCGTGACGCATCAGGAAGATGCGACGGCGTTTAGGGAGTTGGAATACAGGCATTGTCTCTTCGTTCACTTAGGTTCGCTCGCGTTCATTTGTAGACCGGCGCACGTTTTTCGAGGAACGCGGAGATCCCTTCGAGTCCGTCGCGATGGTGCAGTGAGGCAACGAAGCTGTCGCGTTCGGCGACCAGATGTTCAGCCAGCGGCTGTGTGCCGGCCGCGCCGATGAGCGCCTTGATGCGCGCGATCGAATTGGGCGAAATCTTGCCGAGTTCGTCGGCCCAGGCGACAGCGGTGTCGCGCACAGAGCCGGTCTTCGCCAGTTTGTTGACGACGCCGAGATCGTGCAGACGTGCGGCGCCGATCGGTTTGCCTTCGATCAGCACTTCGGTCGCCAACTGGCGCGGCAACGCGTGTGCGAGAAACCACGAACCGCCGCCATCGGGCGTGAGACCCACGCGGGCGTACGACATCACAAATTTGGCATCATCCGCGGCAACGATCAGATCGCACGCGAGCGCGAGCGAAAATCCCGCACCGGCTGCGGCCCCGTCAACGGCGGCAATCACCGGCTTCGACGATAAACGCAGCGCCGAAATCCATTCGCCGAGCAGGTCGATGCTTTCCGCCTGCACCGACGGATCTTTCGCGCGGTTTTCCAGCAGGCGGTTCAGATTGCCGCCGGCACAAAAGAAATTGTCCGCGCCGGCAATCACAACCGCGCGTATGGATGGATCGCGCTCCACTGACTCAAGCGCTTCGATGCCCGCGGCATACATGTCGGGATGCAGCGCATTGCGTGCGCCGGGGTTCGACAGCGTGAGGACTAACGTCGATTCGCTTTCGGTCGGGCGCGAGGTCAGCAGTTCGGCGCTCATTGTTGGGTCTCCGTTTGAGTATCGGCGGCATCGCGTTGTGTCAGCGACAGGCCAAGTTGTGCGCGCCGTGCAAGCCAGGGCGACGGACGATAGCGTGGATCGCCGAGCACGCTGTGGATATTGCGCAAGATGGTGAGGATCGTGTTCGCGCCGAGCGCATCGCCGAGTGCGAGCGGTCCGCGCGGGTAGCCGAGGCCGAGTGTCACGGCGAGATCGATGTCTTCCGGCGTCGCGATCTGTTTTTGCGCGATGTCGCAGCCGATGTTGACGATGGTCGCCACGACACGTTGCGCGACGAAGCCGGTCGAGTCGCGGATCACGGTGACGGGAACGCCGTCGGCGGCAAAGAGCGCGTGCGCGGTCTCGCGCGCGGCCCGACTGGTGGCGGGTGTCGTCATCAGTGTACGGCGCGGCGCTACGGCCAGGGGGAATAGGGTATCGATAGCGACAACGCGCGTTGCATCAAGTGCTTCTTCGACGGCGGCCGTGGTCGCGTCATGACCGAACGGCGTCACGACGATCAGCGAGTCCGCTGCGGGCGTGGTGCCTTCGTCGAGCTTGACGCCGGCCTTGGCGATGAGTCGTACGACGGCGTCATGCGCTCGCGGATAGCGCTTGCTGACCCACACGCTATGCGGCAGTTCAGTTGGCGCGGGCGCTTCCGCAGGCACTTGCTGCTTGCCGTTTTCATAGCGGTAAAAGCCTTCGCCCGTTTTACGGCCGATCAGTCCGCCCGCGAGCCGCGTGCCCGTGATTGGCGAGGGTGTGAAGCGCGGTTCCTCATAGAACTGGTGATAGATCGATTCCATCACCGGATGCGAAACGTCGAGTGCGGTCAGATCGAGCAGTTCGAACGGGCCGAGGCGAAAGCCTGCCTGCTCGCGCATGATGCGGTCGATGTCGGCGAAGCTCGCAACGCCTTCGCCGGCCACCCGCAAACCCTCGGTATTCATACCGCGGCCGGCGTGATTGACAATGAAACCGGGCATATCTTTCGCGCGCACCGGCGTGTGCCCCATGCGGCGCGCGAGATCCATCAGCGCGTCGCCCACAGCGGGATCGCTGCGCAGGCCGTCGATCACCTCGACGACCTTCATCAACGGAACCGGATTGAAGAAGTGATAGCCAGCTACCCGCGACGGATTCGTACACCCCGCGGCAATTGCCGTAATCGACAGCGACGAAGTGTTCGACGCCAGCACGCACAGGCCGCTCACCACCGTTTCGAGCTCGCGAAAGAGGGCCTGCTTCACATCGAGTTTTTCGACGATCGCCTCGACGACCAGATCGCAGTCGGCCAGATCGCCGATGACCTGCGCGCCGCTCACGTTCGCCAGCGCGGCGAGCGAGCGGGCCTGGTCGAGCTTGCCTTTGGCGGTTAATTTGGCGAAAGTCTCGGCAAGGTAGTCGCGCGCGGCGCCGATCGCGACGGGGTTCGTGTCGTAAAGACGCACGGTGAGACCCGCCAGCGCGGCAATTTGAGCGATGCCGCGGCCCATTGCACCGGTTCCGACAATGCCGATAGTCTCGATGCTGAAATTGCGAGAGGTCATTGTGTTGCTCGACTCCATGGTTATTTTAGAATAGCACGATCGTGCAATTTACTGGATGATTGATCGAAGGCCGCTGCGTTGATTTTGACGGGCGGTCTCAAACAACCTTAAGAAAGGGGACACCTGATGATCAAGCTGTGCGGTTTCGCGCTCTCTAACTATTACAACAAGGTGAAGTTCGTGCTCCTCGAACACGGCATTCCGTTCGAGGAAGTGTTCGTGAAGCCGAGCCAGGAAGAGGCGATGCTCGAGCATTCTCCGCTCGGCAAGGTGCCCTATATTCAGACTGAACAGGGCGATCTGTGCGAATCGCAAGCCATCGTCGAATATCTGGCCGCGCGTTTTCCCGACAAGGCGATTTTCTCCGCTGACCCGTGGGAAGCGGCCAAGGAGCGCGAGTTGATCACGTTCGTGGATGTGCATCTCGAACTGACCGTGCGCAACCTCTATAAAGAAGCGTTCTTCGGCGGGACCGTGACCGACGCGACCAAGGGGCGTGTCGAGAAGCTGCTCGTACATCACATTGCCGGCTTCAAGCGGATCGCGAAATTCGGGCCGTATTTGCGCGGCGAGCGTTTCAGTGTCGCCGACGCAGCAGGGTATGTGAGCCTGCCGCTGGTCGGTATGGCGACGCAGACCATCTATGGCCGCGATTTCCTGCTCGACGCGGGCGTGGACTGGAAAAGCTATGTGAAGGCGATCAACGCCCGGCCGGCCGCGCAGCGCGTGAGCGAGGATCGTAAAGCGGCTGTCGCGGCCTCGCGCCCGGCCTGAAGCGAGGCGATGGCCGTGTCGCGGGCGAAATGAACCTGCGCGTGCAACGCACGCGTGAACTGCTGCGCGCGATGGCGAGGAACGTGGCTTCGTTCGCGGCATCGCGCAGGGCACTCTAGAGCCGCGCCAGCCGGTCGAGCGCGGTGGCGAGGGTTGCTTCTTGCTTGGCGAAGCAGAAGCGCACCACGCCCGATTCATGTGCCTCGTGATAGAACGCCGACACGGGAATCGCCGCGACACCGATTTCGCCGGTCAGCCATTGCGCGAATTCGGCTTCGGGAAGATCGCTGATCGCCGAATAATCGACGCACTGAAAGTACGTGCCCGTGCAAGGCAGCAGCTTGAAGCGTGAGTTCGCGAGGCCGGCGCGGAAGAAGTCGCGTTTCTTCTGATAAAACGCGGGTAGATCCAGATACGGTGCCGGATCCTTCATGTAGTCCGCGAGGCCGATCTGCATCGGCGTGTTGACCGTGAACACGTTGAACTGATGCACTTTACGAAATTCAGCGGTGAGCGCAGCGGGTGCGGCAACGTAGCCGACTTTCCAACCGGTGACGTGATAGGTCTTGCCGAAGCTCGACACGACGAAGCTGCGCTGCGCCAGTTCCGGATAGCGCGCCACGCTTTCGTGCGGTGCGCCGTCGTACACCATGTGTTCGTACACTTCATCGGAGAGAATCAGCACGTTGGTGCCGCGCACGATCTCTTCGAGCTTGCGCATGTCTTCCGCACGCCAGACCGTACCGGTCGGATTGTGTGGTGTGTTGATCAGCAGGAGCCGCGTTTTCGGCGTGATCGCGGCGGCGAGCTTGTCAAACGGGATCGCGTAGTCGGGCGCCTCGAGCGTAACGAATACCGGCTTGCCGCCGGCCAGTTCGATCGACGGCACGTAGCTGTCGTAGTTCGGCTCGATCACGATCACTTCGTCGCCCGGATGCACGGTGCAGAGAATCGCGGTTAGCAGCGCCTGGGTGGCGCCCGCCGTCACGGTGATCTCGCTCGCGGCGTCGTAGCGGCGGCCGTACAGGTTCGCGATCTTGTCCGAAATCGCCTGACGCAGCGGCGCGGCGCCGGCCATCGGCGGATATTGATTGTGGCCGTCGCGCATGGCGTTCGCGACTGCGTCGACAATGCGGGGATCGCAGCCGAAATCGGGAAAACCCTGGCCGAGGTTCACCGCGCCTTTCTCGGCGGCGAGCGCGCTCATCACGGTGAAAATCGTTGTGCCGACGTCTGGCAGGCGAGACGGAAACGAGGGACTCATGGGCGTGTCGTGCGGTGCATTCATGGCGCTGTCCGGAGCGTGGTCGGGTGAATAGGTGAATTAACGGAGGGCGTCGTTCGACAAGGACGAAGCCTGATTGTAGGGAATCGCGGCGCTACGTGCGCGCGTTCGCCTCAATGTTGGCCATCCGGCCAGGGGTCATAGGGACGCCGGCCCGACTGTCATACACGCGCTGACGAACGGTGCCGGCTGTGCAATCTGGAAACCGAAGTCGCGCGCAATCCGCTTGGCGAGTTTCAATACCGCGCGGTCTTTCGACACCAGCCAGTCGGCCTGCGCGGCGTGCGCGAGTTCGAGGAATTTCTGGTCGTCGCGGTCTTTGCATTTGGGCAACGGCCTGGTATCTTCCGCGGGGGCGGCCGGTTCGACCAACTGCGCGAGGCGTGCCACGACGGCCAGCGCCGCCGCTTTGTCGACATTGCGATGCACGAATTGCGGATAGTCGAGCACGTAGGTGAGCTCGGCGAGGCAGCGCGCGTCGATCAGCGCGGCGAGCGCGCCATTTTCGAGCGCGGCGCGGATCGGCCGCGTGTGCGGATCGTCGAACACGAGAATATCGATCCAGACATTGGAATCGAGGACGACGCGCAAAGCGCCGTGTGAGGCATGGGAACCGGGCATTCGTTACAATCTGGCTTTCGTCTTTGACCGCCAGGCACGGCGTGCCTGCAAGGCCTCTATGATAATCGTTCTGTCACCGGCGAAATCGCTCGACTACGAAACCCCTCCGCATGTCAAAAAGCACACGATCCCCGATTTCGTCGACGATGCGGCCGAATTGATCGGCGGATTGCGTCTTTTGTCGCCGCAACAGATCAGTTCGTTGATGAGTATTTCGGATCAGCTCGCCCACCTCAATTTTCAGCGTTACGCAGACTGGTCGCCCAGTTTCGGTACGCACAACGCCAAGCAGGCCGTGCTCGCGTTCAACGGCGATGTGTATGAAGGCTTCAACGCCAGGACCTTGTCGTCGGCCGATCTGGATTACGCGCAGAATCACGTGCGGGTGCTTTCCGGCCTGTACGGATTGCTGCGCCCGCTCGATCTGCTGCAACCGTACCGCCTCGAAATGGGTACGCGTTTTGCCAATACGCGCGGCAAGGATCTATACGCGTTCTGGGGCGAACGGATCACGCAGGCTTTGAATGCGCAACTGAAGAAGCGCGCTGCCGCTTCACGCGTGCTGGTCAACTGCGCTTCCGGTGAGTACTTCAAGTCCGTCAAACCCAAGGTGCTCGAAGCGCCGATCGTCACCCCCGTGTTTGAAGACTGGAAGGGCGGCCGCTACAAGATCATCAGTTTCCACGCCAAGCGCGCGCGCGGCCTGATGGCGCGCTACGCGGTCGAAAACCGTCTCGACAAGCCCGAACAGTTGAAGGATTTCGACGCCGAAGGCTACGCGTTCAACGCCGAGGCCTCGAACGATTCCACCTACGTATTCCGTCGCCGTATCGCTGACTAGGCGATCGCGGCGCGCACAAGCAGGGAAGAACATCATGACGTTATCGATTACGAGCAACTTCGACGCGGGTGCGATCGAAGTGCTGGCCTGCGAAGACGCCGGCAACATCCGTCTGCGCGTGCGGCCCGACAGTCACGCCGAGTTCGCGCAGTGGTTTTATTTCCGTTTGTCCGGTGCGGCCGGCGAGCGCTGCGTGATGACCTTCGAGAATGCCGCGGCATGCGCTTTCGCCGAAGGCTGGCGCGACTACCAGGCGGTGGCAAGCTATGACCGGGTGAACTGGTTCCGTGTGCCGACCTCTTACGATGGCCGTGTGTTGACCATCGACCACACGCCGGAATTCGACCGCGTCTACTACGCGTATTTCGAGCCGTATAGCGAGGAACGTCATTCGGAATTTCTCGGTGCGGTCCAGCAGATGCCGCAGGCCACGCTAACGGAGTTGGGCAAAACCGTCGAAGGTCGGCCGATGTCTTTGCTGACGCTTGGCACACCGCAAACCGGTGACACGCCGAAAAAGAAGATCTGGCTGATCGCGCGCCAGCATCCTGGCGAGACGATGGCCGAGTGGTTTATCGAAGGTCTCGTCAAGCGTCTCGCGGGTTGGGGCGATTGGGCGGGCGACCCGGTGGCGCGCAAGCTCTACGATCACGCGGTGTTCTACATCGTGCCGAATATGAATCCGGACGGCAGCGTGCACGGCAATCTGCGCACCAACGCGACCGGTGCGAACCTGAACCGCGAATGGATGGAGCCGGACGCCGCGCGCAGTCCGGAGGTGCTGGTGGTGCGTGACGCGATTCACGCGACCGGTTGCGATCTCTTTTTCGATATCCACGGCGACGAGGCGCTGCCGTACGTGTTCGTGGCCGGCTCCGAAATGCTGCCCGGTTTCACGGAGCGGCAGGGAGAAGAGCAGAAAGCGTTCATCGAAGCATTCAAGCATGCGAGTCCGGATTTCCAGGACAAGTACGGCTATGCTGCGAGCAAGTATCGTGAAGACGCGCTCAAGCTGGCTTCAAAGTACATCGGCAACGAATTCGGTTGTTTGTCGTTGACGCTGGAGATGCCGTTCAAGGACAACGCCAACTTGCCGGACGAGCGGGTGGGCTGGAACGGCGAGCGTAGCGCGTCGCTGGGCGCCGCCATGCTGCAGGCGATTTTGCGGCACGTAGAGACGTTTGCCTGACCGGATACCGTATGAAAACGGGGCACACACTTCCGAAGTGTGTGCCCCGTTTTTTTGGGGTATGACGCGCGGCGCAGGTTAGTTGAAACGGCCGCAGGTCATGCTCGTTATTGAGTCTTTTTCGCCGGGGACTTCTTTGCGGTCGATTTGCTTGAAGACTTGCCAGAAGATTTGCTGGAAGCTGCTCGCGGAGATTTCCCCGAGCTTGCCTTCGACGTCTTTCCGGTCGCTTTTTTGGTGGTTTTGCCACTGGAGGAGTGCTTGCCCTTCACGCTCTTATGCTTGCCGGAGGACGCGCGCGATCCGCCAGAGCCTGAGCTATGCGCCCGGGCGGGCGGCACCGGATCGTTCCAGCTGAACGCGAGCATCTGTGAGCCGACGTAGCCGCAGCGGAATTTGAGATCGGCTGGATCGCCACCGCTCTGGGGGATGCCGAGGCCCTCGACGGTAACGATGTTATCCACCTTGACGCGCTGTTTGCCCTCGTCGAACGAATCGTTCCAGGGGGTGACCGACGCATGCGCGCTGTCGAAGGAACTGGGTGGAAATTCGACATGGTCGAAGGCGGTCGATGTACTTGCAACGAAGTTGCCATGAGCAGCGCAATCCGCGACAAGCGGATCCGCATGCATGTCATTGACAAATTTGTTGACGAGATCGTTGTGCTGTTCGAGTTGATCGGCGTATGCGGGAGCAGTGCAAATGAGCGAGAGACTCGCTGCAAATGTTGCTAACCGGCCGACCAACCGCAGCAATCGGCGCGGTACGTTGGTGCGATCCATCTAGTTCGTTAGACGCTAATGAGACATGAGGCACGTAAGATGCCTGGCGAGAGGGATGAGTTCAATCCTGACACAAATATTTTGTCCTGTCGCGGTGCGTGAACTCAGGCGCCTTGTGGGCCGAGATGGCCGATTGTCACGGATAGGTGCTTGATGCCGCACCCGTGTCAGGTGCGTGGGCCACCCAATCGATATCGGCGTACATCATAAGTGGTAACCCACGCGGGTCGGTAGACCGCGATCAATGCCGTCGACATGCCCGTGAACCATGCCTCGCCGGTGGCCAGCAGAAGCACGCTGAACGCGTAGCCGGCCGGCACCACGGTCATCGAACCGCCGGCGAGCGCGATGTGGATGCCGAGTGCCGCGGCCGCCGTGAACGATACGGCAATGGCGGGTGAGACAAAACCCTGGCCGAAGATAAACATGAAGAGGTTACGCGGCAGCCACGCGATGCTGGCGCGCTGGATCAAGGTCGAGATGCCGACAGGCAGCGCACCGAACACGAGAAAAGTCACTGCGATGCCCTGCCAGGGCGCGTCGAAGACGACGGCGGCAAGACCGGTGACTATTGCCATGGCGATCAGCGCCAGTCCCCAATCGAACAACGTGACGACCAGCGTGGCGCCGAGCAGATGCATGACCGTGCCGTCGTCGAGCCACGCGTTGCTCGCCCACAGCACCGACACCGCGACAATGATCGCGAGCCAGACATGCTGGAGTGTGCCGTCCTGAAGTCGTTTGAAAGGATTTTTCCACAGCGCGAGCGCGACCACTATCGCAGTGGCGATCCAGCCACCGACAGCGACCCAGAACGGAAGCGGTGTGTAGAGGAAACCCATGTATCTCATATTACTCGTTGGACGAGAAAAGGTGTGAGCGGATTCCATGCCAGCCGGCATGAACGCTGCCAGAAAGTGCGTGTTCCGATTCTGGCGCGCGCGTCGGCTGACGTCATGCCGGACCTTGCGTAGCCTGTTCCGATGCCGGCCCGGCGGGCGCGTCGCCGTATGGCGTGTTCGGTTCGGCTGCCATTGGCAGCGTGCCCGGCGTGTCGTTCGCGGGCAACGGATACTGGAAACGCCGCGACGTACGGCGCCGCAACGGCACCACGCCTGCTTGCCCCATGACCGGACGAACCGGACCTTCGTGATCGTTGCGCAGTACTTGCAAATGAGCCGACAGCCAGCCGTTGTAAAGCGCGACCGCGGCGGCGCGGTTAGGCGCTCCGAGTTGCTGGAATATGCTGGTCAGGTGGATCTTGACGGTGCCTTCGCTGATGCCGAGCGTGCGCGCGATCATTTTGTTGGTGCTGCCCATGTGGACGCAGCGCATGATCTGCTGCTGGCGAGGCGACAGTCCGGTGGAAAGTCTGGTCCGGCGCGGCGGCGGATTTTTTTCGTCAAACGGCCGGATGGCGGAGTCCGGCGGTAGCGGAGGGTTGAGTGCCAACGCGCCCGGTGGCACATAGTGACCCCCCAGCAGAACCATCTCGAAAGCGCGCACGATCAGACACGGGTCGGTTTCGCGCGGAATCACGCCGAGCACACCTTCGTCCATGAGGTTTCGCACGACGGCTGGAGAGGCGTCGTCGGTCAGCACGGCAATACGCAGGTCCGGGTAATGGCTGAGCAGATGACGGGCATCGTCAACCGACATCCAGTCCTGCCAATCGATCACGAGCAGGTCGGGCAGCAGGCGCTTGAGGGTACGTTCAACCTGACGCCAATCCTGTGATTCGTTAAAGCGCGCCAGCCGATCGATTTGCCGCAGCAGCGCCTTGAGTCCGTCGCGTCGTTCCGCGTCTGAGTTGAGTATTGAGAATCGCATGCCATGTCTCCAGATGAATCGGACGAGGTGGCGCGATGCGTGCGGGCCGGCGGGGTGCCGGGAGCATGACGATGCGCCACCGGCACCATGATGACAAATTCCCTTCGTTTTGACGGCCTGTCCAAAAGGCATAGGAGGAATGGCATAAAAAAACCCCGCGCTCGGCGGGGCTTCTTGATGTCGACGCTGCGGCGCAGTGACGCCGGCACCCGTGAATCAGTGGAAATGCGGTTGCGCGGGCTCCGCGTCCTCCGGCATTTCGGCATGGACGATTTCGCCAAGCGGGTCGGCATAGAGGGGGACACCGCAGTCATCGCAATATTCCGGCTCGAAGCGGCCCGCGTGACGGCGCACGTCTGTCACGCCGGTTTCCTTGAGCAAGGCGACGATTTCTTCGAGCGGGTCGTCTGATGCAGCCGTCTCTTGCGGTTCTTCATCAATGCCGGGCTCGCCATTTTCGCGGCCATAAAGTGGCCACACGACGCCGTAGATCACATCATTGCTGCCCTTGCGTGTGAAGCCGACGCGATATTCGTCGATCCGACGCTCGCCGAAGCCTGCGACAACCGCGCGCAACTCCTGTGGCGCCGCGCCGATTGTGTCGAACAGATAACGCACGGCGGTACGTACCGTGTGAGGGCGCACACTTTCGTCGGCGTCGCGGCAGGCTGAATAGTAGGCATCCGGCAGCAGGCACTCGAATTCACATCCGGGCAGCACCAGCGACAGATTGGCGCCGCCTTGCGTCGCCCATTGTTCGAGGCATTGACCGCGCTCGATCCGGCTGCCGTTCTCCTCCTCCTGCCAGCGAAATGCCGGCTCGCCTACCGGCGCCGCGACCACGGCCAGCAGAAAACGCGGGTCGGCGAGGATTGGCGAGGTTTCCGGCAGTTCGCCAAAATTAAGTTTGACGTTACCGCCGGCCATAGCTGCCTGAGCGAGCTGCTGGGCAATACGCCAGGTTTCGACGTGGTGACGCGGCAGTTGGTCGATGCTGTAAAGGAACGGCACCATGGCGACACGCGTATTGGCCGCGAGCACGTGCGCCTGCAGATGCGCACGCAGCGCGTCGGCCGCGTCCGTTTTGAGCGGGCCGGAAGGAATCATGTAACGAGTCCAGGCCAGCACCGGCGCAGCAATCAGCAGCGCTTCATAAGGAACACCTTCGTGTTCGAGGATGAACGACTCGCTGTGCGTTTCCGCCATGTCGGCGAGTGCGCCGTAAGCATCAGGATGATTCTGCTGCAGATGATCGAGCGCGGCGTCCAGCGTTGTCTGATTGGCGTTGCGGATGATCTTGGCCAGCAACACATCGAGCTTCGCTTCCCAGAAGCGATCCTCGGTGCGGCTGCCCGACGCGAAAAGCGCGAGCGAAAGACCGACAAGCTTGTCGGCATCGGGGGGGAGACGTTTGGCGATTCGCGAGCGCATAAATCCAGAATTTGGGGGGCACAGAACCTTATATTCTAGTCTTTTCTATGCCGCCATATTATTTAGCCGGCTATGCGGGATGGATTAGGACGTTCTCGCATTGAAAATCAGGCTGTGGCGGGCGCTGTCAGATGCGTTGCATGGCATCCTGGCCGGATGATATAAGACATGCCCGGGAGCGGGACTCGCTTCTATACTGACTGCGGTCAGTGGGCGCCTGGCAGGTGCATGCCTATTCGTCGCTGTGGTCTGGCGCAACAGGAGATTCATAGTGAAATCGGACCAACTGATTGAACGTCTCGCCGCAGTGTTCGCGTTGATCATACTGGTAGGCGGCTCCCTGCTGGTGCTTGCGCCTTTTACGACTGCGCTGTTGTGGGGCGCCATCCTCAGTTATAGCTCGTGGGGCTTGTACCGGCGGCTCACTGCGGCAGTTGGTGGGCGGCGGAAGCTGGCCGCGACATTGATCGTGCTCATCATTCTGGTTGTGGTGCTTGGCCCGTTTGTCTATGCAGGCTTTGCGTTCGGTGCACACGTGCATGAGATCGTCGCGATGGTACAGCGGCTCTTTGAGGCTGGCTTGCCGGATCTGCCGCCGTGGGTGGGGAGAATTCCGCTGGTCGGCTCGAACATCGAGGCGTTTTGGGCGAATGTAACGAGTAGCAACTCCGAACTGATCGCGCAAATGCGTGCGCTTGCGGCGCCGGCCGGCAAGTGGATCCTGGCGGCTGCGATCGCTGTTACGCACGGTCTGGGATTGCTGGCGCTGAGTATCGTGCTTGCATTTTTCTTTTATACCGGCGGGGAGGGCGCGGCGGCCTGGTTGCGGGCGGGCATGCGGCGTATCGCCGGCGAACGCGCCGATTATCTGTTGACACTGGCGGGCAGCACGGTGAAGGGCGTGGTCTACGGGATCCTCGGCACCGCGCTTGTGCAAGGCATTCTTGCCGGATTCGGATGCTGGATTGCGGGCGTCCCGGCGCCGGCGCTGCTTGGGCTGGCGACATTCTTCCTGTCAGTCATACCGGGCGGCCCGGTTATCGTCTGGTTGCCCGCGGCGATCTGGTTGTATCACGGCGACGCAACGGGTTGGGCAATCTTTCTGGTCGTGTGGGGCGTGCTGGTGGTCGGCATGTCCGACAATGTCATCAAGCCGATTTTGATCGGCAAGAGTAGTGACATGCCGCTGATCCTGGTGATGCTGGGTATCCTGGGCGGTGCGTTTGCTTTTGGCTTCCTTGGCGTTTTCATCGGCCCAACGTTGCTGGCGGTTGCCTATACCGTGCTGCACGATTGGACGATCGGCGCCCCGGCGGCGCACGTCCCGATATCCGAGGTGGAAGTGCCGGTTGTCGATGAGCCGAGGCGCATAGAAAAGGGGCCCTGAAATAAATTCCAGATAACGCTTGCAAGGCGGGGTCCGGCTCGCTAGAATCTCGCTCTTTCGTGCTCCGGACGCCGGGGCACGGGAAGCGGGAGAGCCAGTAGTGGCAAGGCTTTGCGCGACGTGAACGGGTTCAGGAAGTGATAAAAACCTGTTGACGATGTAGCGAAAGTTCTTCATAATCTCGTTTCTCTGCTGCTGATGCAGCGACGCAGAACGAAGCGGTACCGGTGGTTGAGCAGGTGGGCGACACGGTGCGGATTCGGTGGTGAATGCGTATTTGATCTTTAAAAATTAACAGCCGATAAGTGTGGGCGCTTGATGCGCGACGCGCGGTGGACTCTTCGGGGTCTGCCGGAAGCGAAAGTATCAAGTCTCACACGAGTATTAAAGGAAGGTTTTCCTGTCGGGGTGGATTCACACCGGCAGGTTAATCATTCGTCAGTACGTTGAGTGAGCGACCGGTTTCGAAAGAGACCGAAAAACAGTAACAGGTTTGAACTGAAGAGTTTGATCCTGGCTCAGATTGAACGCTGGCGGCATGCCTTACACATGCAAGTCGAACGGCAGCACGGGGGCAACCCTGGTGGCGAGTGGCGAACGGGTGAGTAATACATCGGAACGTGTCCTGTAGTGGGGGATAGCCCGGCGAAAGCCGGATTAATACCGCATACGCTCTACGGAGGAAAGGGGGGGATCTTAGGACCTCTCGCTACAGGGGCGGCCGATGGCAGATTAGCTAGTTGGTGGGGTAAAGGCCTACCAAGGCGACGATCTGTAGCTGGTCTGAGAGGACGACCAGCCACACTGGGACTGAGACACGGCCCAGACTCCTACGGGAGGCAGCAGTGGGGAATTTTGGACAATGGGGGCAACCCTGATCCAGCAATGCCGCGTGTGTGAAGAAGGCCTTCGGGTTGTAAAGCACTTTTGTCCGGAAAGAAAACGCTCTGGTTAATACCCGGGGCGGATGACGGTACCGGAAGAATAAGCACCGGCTAACTACGTGCCAGCAGCCGCGGTAATACGTAGGGTGCAAGCGTTAATCGGAATTACTGGGCGTAAAGCGTGCGCAGGCGGTCCGCTAAGACAGATGTGAAATCCCCGGGCTTAACCTGGGAACTGCATTTGTGACTGGCGGGCTAGAGTATGGCAGAGGGGGGTAGAATTCCACGTGTAGCAGTGAAATGCGTAGAGATGTGGAGGAATACCGATGGCGAAGGCAGCCCCCTGGGCCAATACTGACGCTCATGCACGAAAGCGTGGGGAGCAAACAGGATTAGATACCCTGGTAGTCCACGCCCTAAACGATGTCAACTAGTTGTCGGGTCTTCATTGACTTGGTAACGTAGCTAACGCGTGAAGTTGACCGCCTGGGGAGTACGGTCGCAAGATTAAAACTCAAAGGAATTGACGGGGACCCGCACAAGCGGTGGATGATGTGGATTAATTCGATGCAACGCGAAAAACCTTACCTACCCTTGACATGTATGGAATCCTGCTGAGAGGTGGGAGTGCCCGAAAGGGAGCCATAACACAGGTGCTGCATGGCTGTCGTCAGCTCGTGTCGTGAGATGTTGGGTTAAGTCCCGCAACGAGCGCAACCCTTGTCCCTAGTTGCTACGCAAGAGCACTCTAGGGAGACTGCCGGTGACAAACCGGAGGAAGGTGGGGATGACGTCAAGTCCTCATGGCCCTTATGGGTAGGGCTTCACACGTCATACAATGGTCGGAACAGAGGGTCGCCAACCCGCGAGGGGGAGCCAATCCCAGAAAACCGATCGTAGTCCGGATCGCACTCTGCAACTCGAGTGCGTGAAGCTGGAATCGCTAGTAATCGCGGATCAGCATGCCGCGGTGAATACGTTCCCGGGTCTTGTACACACCGCCCGTCACACCATGGGAGTGGGTTTTACCAGAAGTGGCTAGTCTAACCGCAAGGAGGACGGTCACCACGGTAGGATTCATGACTGGGGTGAAGTCGTAACAAGGTAGCCGTATCGGAAGGTGCGGCTGGATCACCTCCTTTCTCGAGCTAACGTGTCGAACGTTGAGCGCTCACGCTTATCGGCTGTGAAATTAGACAGTAAGTCAGACAGACTGAGGGGTCTGTAGCTCAGTCGGTTAGAGCACCGTCTTGATAAGGCGGGGGTCGATGGTTCGAATCCATCCAGACCCACCATTGTCTTGTCTGCGATGGCTGCGCTAGTCGATGAACCCCGAAGTGTGATGATGGTCTGTGCATGACTGGGGGATTAGCTCAGCTGGGAGAGCACCTGCTTTGCAAGCAGGGGGTCGTCGGTTCGATCCCGTCATCCTCCACCAATCTTCAATGCCGGTTTTACTGCGGCAAACCTTGAAAGGGGTTTGCGGTGTAGTGAAACAGGCATTGGCGATTGAGCCAGTCAGAGTGATACGCGGTTATAGCAACTGCGATATCGGCTGTCGTTCTTTAACAATCAGGAAGAAGTAGTAAAGAGATTCACGAAAGCGTGTCTAGAGATGGGCATGCGAGTAGGTGAATCAGGGTTGTGATTGTATCAATGTATGAAAAGAGAGATCGAAAGATCGCTTTTGGAATACGGCGCAACACGAATACTCAACCTGTAACGATGTGACTGAGGTCCAGGACATTCCCTGTGAATGTCCCTGTCCCCTTCGGGGATGGGACCAGAGTAAGCGCTAAAGCGCTAACTCTGGGTCGACAGAGACACACCCGTTATAGGGTCAAGCGAACAAGTGCATGTGGTGGATGCCTTGGCGATCACAGGCGATGAAGGACGCGGTAGCCTGCGAAAAGCTACGGGGAGCTGGCAAACGAGCTTTGATCCGTAGATGTCCGAATGGGGAAACCCGGCCCGTATGGGTCATCCGTAACTGAATACATAGGTTACGAGAAGCGAACGCGGTGAACTGAAACATCTAAGTAACCGCAGGAAAAGAAATCAACCGAGATTCCCAGAGTAGTGGCGAGCGAAATGGGACCAGCCTGTACTCTTTATCTTCATTGTTAGTCGAAGGCTCTGGAAAGTGCTGCCATAGCAGGTGATAGCCCTGTAGACGAAAACAGCGAGGAAGAACTAGGTGTACGGAAAGTAGGGCGGGACACGTGAAATCCTGTCTGAAGATGGGGGGACCATCCTCCAAGGCTAAATACTCGTGATCGACCGATAGTGAACCAGTACCGTGAGGGAAAGGCGAAAAGAACCCCGGGAGGGGAGTGAAATAGATCCTGAAACCGCATGCATACAAACAGTCGGAGCCTCGCGAGGGGTGACGGCGTACCTTTTGTATAATGGGTCAGCGACTTACATTCAGTGGCAAGCTTAACCGATTAGGGCAGGCGTAGCGAAAGCGAGTCCGAACAGGGCGATTCAGTCGCTGGGTGTAGACCCGAAACCAGGTGATCTATCCATGGCCAGGATGAAGGTGCGGTAACACGTACTGGAGGTCCGAACCCACTAACGTTGAAAAGTTAGGGGATGAGCTGTGGATAGGGGTGAAAGGCTAAACAAACCTGGAAATAGCTGGTTCTCTCCGAAAACTATTTAGGTAGTGCCTCGTGTATCACCTTCGGGGGTAGAGCACTGTCATGGTTGTGGGGTCCATTGCGGATTACTACGCCATAGCAAACTCCGAATACCGAAGAGTGCAATCACGGGAGACAGACATCGGGTGCTAACGTCCGGTGTCAAGAGGGAAACAACCCAGACCGCCAGCTAAGGTCCCCAAATATTGCTAAGTGGGAAACGAAGTGGGAAGGCTAAAACAGTCAGGAGGTTGGCTTAGAAGCAGCCATCCTTTAAAGAAAGCGTAATAGCTCACTGATCGAGTCGTCCTGCGCGGAAGATGTAACGGGGCTAAGCAATATACCGAAGCTGCGGATGCACATTTATGTGCATGGTAGGAGAGCGTTCCGTAAGCCTGCGAAGGTGCATTGAAAAGTGCGCTGGAGGTATCGGAAGTGCGAATGCTGACATGAGTAGCGATAAAGGGGGTGAAAGGCCCCCTCGCCGTAAGCCCAAGGTTTCCTACGCAACGTTCATCGGCGTAGGGTGAGTCGGCCCCTAAGGCGAGGCAGAAATGCGTAGCTGATGGGAAGCAGGTTAATATTCCTGCACCATTGTTAAATGCGATGGGGGGACGGATCGCGGAAGGTTGTCCGGGTGTTGGAAGTCCCGGTCCTTGCATTGGAGAAGGCGCTTAGGCAAATCCGGGCGCGGAATTCAAGGGTGCGAGGCCATTCACCTAGGTGAAGAAGCAATCGGAAGTGGTTCCAAGAAAAGCCTCTAAGCTTCAGTTTAACAAGACCGTACCGCAAACCGACACAGGTGGGCGAGATGAGTATTCTAAGGCGCTTGAGAGAACTCGGGAGAAGGAACTCGGCAAATTGGTACCGTAACTTCGGGATAAGGTACGCCCCTGTAGCCTGACTGGCCTGCGCCAGGAGGGTGAAGGGGTTGCAATAAACTGGTGGCTGCGACTGTTTAATAAAAACACAGCACTCTGCAAACACGAAAGTGGACGTATAGGGTGTGACGCCTGCCCGGTGCCGGAAGATTAAATGATGGGGTGCAAGCTCTTGATTGAAGTCCCGGTAAACGGCGGCCGTAACTATAACGGTCCTAAGGTAGCGAAATTCCTTGTCGGGTAAGTTCCGACCTGCACGAATGGCGTAACGATGGCCACACTGTCTCCTCCCGAGACTCAGCGAAGTTGAAGTGTTTGTGATGATGCAATCTCCCCGCGGCTAGACGGAAAGACCCCATGAACCTTTACTGTAGCTTTGCATTGGACTTTGAACCGATCTGTGTAGGATAGGTGGGAGGCTATGAAGCGTGGACGCCAGTCTGCGTGGAGCCGTCCTTGAAATACCACCCTGGTTTGTTTGAGGTTCTAACCTTGGTCCGTTATCCGGACTGGGGACAGTGCATGGTAGGCAGTTTGACTGGGGCGGTCTCCTCCCAAAGTGTAACGGAGGAGTACGAAGGTACGCTAGGTACGGTCGGAAATCGTGCTGATAGTGCAATGGCATAAGCGTGCTTAACTGCGAGACCGACAAGTCGAGCAGGTGCGAAAGCAGGTCATAGTGATCCGGTGGTTCTGTATGGAAGGGCCATCGCTCAACGGATAAAAGGTACTCTGGGGATAACAGGCTGATACCGCCCAAGAGTTCATATCGACGGCGGTGTTTGGCACCTCGATGTCGGCTCATCTCATCCTGGGGCTGTAGCCGGTCCCAAGGGTATGGCTGTTCGCCATTTAAAGAGGTACGTGAGCTGGGTTTAAAACGTCGTGAGACAGTTTGGTCCCTATCTGCCGTGGGCGCTGGATATTTGAAGGGGGCTGCTCCTAGTACGAGAGGACCGGAGTGGACGAACCTCTGGTGTACCGGTTGTCACGCCAGTGGCATCGCCGGGTAGCTATGTTCGGAAGAGATAACCGCTGAAAGCATCTAAGCGGGAAACTCGCCTTAAGATGAGATATCCCCGGGGCTTCGAGCCCCTTGAAGGGTCGTTCAAGACCAGGACGTTGATAGGTCAGGTGTGGAAGCGCAGTAATGCGTTAAGCTAACTGATACTAATTGCCCGTAAGGCTTGATCCTATAACAGGTGTGTGTCGGCAGCCGTGAGTGCTTCAGCACTTATGGATGCCCCACCCTGCGCCACGCGCAGGGTCTTATGCAGACCACACACAGGTTGAGATCAGTGTTGTGCCAGAAACAACACAACCCCCGAATCTCCCTCTGGTGAGCATCACCAGAAACTACTTCTTCCAGATTGGTTGTGCCGCCCCCCAGGGCGACACGACAACAAGTCATGCCTGATGACCATAGCGAGTCGGTCCCACCCCTTCCCATCCCGAACAGGACCGTGAAACGACTCCACGCCGATGATAGTGCGGATTCCCGTGTGAAAGTAGGTAATCGTCAGGCTCCCTAGCAGCAACAGAAACCCCGCCCCATCAAGGTGGGGTTTCTGCGTTTACGCACCCCCGGAAATCCCCTCAGGCACGCCGCTCACTCCTTGCCGATCCGCAGCGCGTTCGCGTAACCCGTCAACTCCAGATACGCACGGCCCACGTCCGCACCGTCGCGGCTCACCCGCACTGCACCTTCCCAGTACACCGCGCCGGTCGACTCGCGCGAATCAAGTTCCTGATCGTCCATCAACGGATCGAGGCGCAGCATGAGCCGTCAGTTCTTGCGCATATCTGCAGCATACATGCGTGAACTTTCGCTCCGATCCTTCTGGAACATGGAAACTCCAGGTTGGCTAACTTAGCCGTTACGCCAAAGAACAACTGCTCCCACGGGTGAAAACCTACGGCAAAACAGCTTCACCCCCTCGTCATTTCCCCCCTGCGTGCTCTTCTTCGCCTCGCTTTGTCTTCTTAACATCCCCCCTAAAATACTGTATAAATATACAGTGAAAGATCGTCGCTTCATGCTTGTCTGATACCGGGCAGGGCGGAGTATTTCCTATGGAATGAGCGTGTCTATGGCAGCAGCGATTCATCTGGCGACAACAGAGCTGTCGTCGCAATTGCGGCGTCAGGTATGGCAGGGCAGTGAGCTTGCCGAGGCGGACTCGCGGGTGATTTCCAGCGGTTATGCCGCGCTGGATCAACTGCTGCCCGGGCAGGGCTGGTCGGCTGGAGGTCTGACGGAATTATTGATTGAACACGAAGGAGTTGGCGAGCTGCGTCTGCTGGCCCGTGCGCTCAAGCATCTCACGGCACAAGCCGAACGGCACGTCATGCTCGTGGCGCCGCCGTACCAGCCCAGTGCTTCGGCTCTGAGGGCCTGGGGTGTCGATGTCGAGCGTGTCTTATGGGTGCGTTCGAGTGAGGATCAGGCTCTTTGGGTCGCTGCACAGGCATTGAAGCAGGATGGTATGGGCGCCGTGCTGGTATGGCTGCCGAATGCGCGCACCGATAAGGTTCGACGTCTGCAGGTCGCGGCCCAGGAGTCGGCTTCACTCGCATTTTTGATCCGGCCTGTCGAGGCAGCAACGCAATCTTCGCCAGCGCCTTTGCGAATGATCTGCGAACCGCTTTTGCCGGCCAATGCGCAGACGATCAATCGTCGTCAATGGTTGCGGGAGATTGGTATCTCGATTGACATTTTCAAACGCCGCGGCCCGCCGCTAGCGGAGCCTCTGCGCCTTATTTTGCCGTTACAAAGCGTCGTGTTGCCGGAAAACGGAAGCGGCAGCAATCAAGGACGAGAGATCAAACATGTTGTGGATCGCAGTCACATTGCCACTCTTGTCGCTGGAAGCGGTGAAGCCTCTCGAGTCGCTCCAGGGTGGTTCACTCGCGAAGCCGAATCCGTGTGAGCCCGGCGACGAGGCAAGCCAACCCCCAGGCGCCGAAGACGTTATTGGGGTGCGCTGCTATGCGCTGGCCGATCACGCGCACATCTTGATGCCGGATTTCGACGCACTGCGTGCCGGTGTGCATGCGGGTCATTCGCGCTCGTATGCATTGGCTTTGGCGCCCGGTCTCAAGATGCTTGCCGCGGATACTCCCCGCGAAACCCAGGCGTTCGAAGCAATGGCGCTCGCTTTACTGACGTACACACCGAAGGTGTCGCTCGCGCATGCGCACACCTTGTTGCTAGAAGTCGGCTCCGGTTTGCGGTTGTTTGGCGGTTTGCGCACGTTGTTGTCACGGGTATCCGCGACGGTGGCCGAATTCGGTTATACGGCGCGCATCGCGTGTGCACCGACAGCTTGGGGTGCGTGGCTGTTGGCGCAGGCGTGCGCCGATCGGCAGGGGCATCGTCGTTGGCATGTGGTAAAGGAAGCGTCGCTTGCGCGGGTCCTCGATCGCTTATCCGTGTTGTTGCTGCCGGTTTCGCAGGCGAATCGCGATGCGTTTACGCATGTCGGTTGCACGACGCTGGCCGATTTGCGTCAGTTGCCAAGGCACGGTGTCGTGCGGCGTTTCGGCAGCGGCATTCTGGATCTGCTGGCACAAGCATATGGCACCCGTCCGGATCCGCGCGAATCGTTTCGTGCGCCGGCATCGTTTCATGCTCAGTTGGAGTTGCCGTCGCGGGTCGATAACGCTGATGCACTACTGTTCGCCGCGCGTCGGCTGATTGTGCAACTGGCTGGATGGTTGAGCGCGCATCATGCCGCGCTTAGTGCTTATACGTTATTGCTTGAACATGAATTGGCATCCCGTCATGCGCCGAAGACATCGAGTCTGAAGGTCGCGTGGGCCATACCGTCGCGTGACGCCGAGCATTTGATCTGGCTGTTGCGTGAGAAGTTGAATCAGACGGTTCTGGCGGCGCCCGTGATCGAGTTGAAGCTGGTCGCGGATCAGATCAGCGAGTGTGCAGGGCGGTCGGACACCTTGTTTCCTATGCCTGAATCAGACGGCGATTCGATCGCACGTCTGCTCGAACGTTTGAGCGCGCGTTTGGGGCCGGAGAACGTGCTGCAGATGTCGGAGCAGGACGATCATCGGCCCGAGCGGGCAATGCGCGTCGAGGCCTACCAGGCGCAGGCGTTTTCGCGCAAGAAGCGTTCGTCTACGAAGACAAAAATCAAAGCGGATAAAACCTGGCTGACCGATGAGTTGCAGAACGCTGCATTGGAGAGCATGCGCGCAGACAACGATGCGATGGAGCAAGCGAAACAGATAGAACAGGTAGCAGGCACATCACACCCAGCGCACCCTTCCCGGCAGTCTGGCAAATCGGGCGACGCTAAAAGCAGTAGCCTATTCGTCACGCAACCAGCCGATGTCCAGGCTTCACTCGATCTGACCGACAGTGCATTGTCGTCCCAGCCTCGTCCAGTCTGGATGCTCGATAAACCGCTGCGCCTGATGATGCGCGACCAGCGGCCGATCTATCGTCGGCCACTGAAAATGCTCACGCGCACCGAACGGATTGAAGCAGGGTGGTGGGACGGTAACCTCGTCGAGCGGGATTACTACATTGCGGCGGATGATCGTGGCCATATGTTCTGGGTGTACCGGGAACGTTTTGGCGATGGGTGGTATTTGCAAGGTTTGTTCGGCTGAGCATCATGGCAGATTCCCAGGCCTCAGGTTTATTGGAGCAGGCGTTTGCAGCCCAGTTACCACCCTATGCAGAACTGCACTGCCTGACTAATTTTTCGTTTCTGCGCGGTGCTTCGCACCCACATGAACTGGTTGTGCAGGCGATGTCGTGCGGTTATAGCGCGCTCGCGATCACCGACGAATGTTCACTGGCGGGCGTGGTGCGCGCACATATGGCGGTGAAAGAAATCGAACAGGAGCGGGAGCGTCAACAGAAGGAGCGCGATGACAAGGCGAAAGCCGCGCAAACCGGAGCGTCTCTAGAGGAAGCAGCAAAGTCGACGGCTATAAAACCAGCGGATTCCCAACAAGAAACCACCCAACAAGAAACCGCAGAGCCAGCAACCGCAGAGCCAGCAACCGCAGAGCAAGAGGCGTTAAAACCAATCCCTCACCTCATCATCGGCAGCGAACTCAATCTGACCGACGATGCAGGCGAACCGTTCTGCACCCTGATTGCGCTCGCAACAAACCGCAATGGCTACGGCAATCTTTCCGAGTTGATCACGCTGGCTCGTTCTCGTGCGGACAAAGGCAGCTATCGCCTTAGTCCGTCCGACTTCACCGATTCGCTACCCCATCTCGAACATCTCAAAGCTTTGCCCGATTGCGTCCTGATCCTCGTGCCGCAGCGCACGGCGACGCTCTCGCACACATTGCGTTGTGCGCACTGGCTGGCATCGTTCGCGCCGCAACGCTCATGGATCGCACTCGAACTCTGGCAAACCGGCAGCGACGATCTTCAGATTGACGCATTGCGAATGATTTCAAAAGCGAGTGGTTTGCCACTGGTAGCAGCAGGGGGCGTCCTGATGCATGTGCGATCGCGCAAGCCGCTGCAGGACACCCTGACCGCGATTGGCCTCGTCACGCCGCTATCGGCGTGTGGTCACGCGCTTGAGGCCAATGCCGAACGGCATATGCGCACTCGCGTGCGGCTCGGCAAACTGTATCCACGCGACACGCTCGAAGAAACGCTGCGCATTGCAGCCCTGTGTCGCTTCTCGCTCGACGAGCTCAAGTACGAGTATCCAGAAGAACTGGTGCCCTCCGGTGAATCGCCATCAAGCTATCTGCGCAAACTGGTTATGGCCGGCGCGATGGAGCGTTGGCCGAAAGGGATGGATCTCAAACGGATCAATCAGATCGAGAAAGAACTGCAACTGATCGCCGACCTGAAATACGAAAAATACTTCCTGACGGTACAGGATATCGTGAGCTTCGCGCGTTCCAGAAACATCTTGTGTCAGGGGCGAGGCTCGGCGGCAAATTCGATTGTGTGTTACTGCCTTCATGTGACGGAGATCGATCCGGTAAACATGAACATGCTGATCGAACGGTTCATCTCGCGTGCGCGTAACGAACCGCCTGATATTGACATCGATTTCGAGCATCAGCGTCGGGAAGAGGTGATTCAATATATCTATGGAAAGTACGGCCGTCATCGCGCTGCGCTCACTGCAACGCTGATCACCTATCACGCACGCAGTGCGCTGAAGGATGTCGGCAAGGCGTTGGGACTCGAAGCGTCGCTGATCGAGCGAATCAGCAAATCGCAGCAGTGGTGGGACGGCACGGATGCGGTCGCCAAATATCTTGCTGAAGCGGGTTTCGCTGCCAACTCGCACATCACGAAGAATCTGATTCGTCTCACCAAAGAGTTGCGCAACTTCCCGCGTCATCTATCGCAACACGTCGGCGGCTTTGTGATCGCGAAAGACAGGCTGTCACGGCTCGTACCTATCGAGAACGCAACGATGAAAGATCGTAGCGTGATCGAGTGGGACAAGGACGATATCGATGCGCTCAGGCTGCTAAAAGTCGACGTGTTGGCGCTAGGCATGTTGTCGGCTATCCGGCGCGCGCTGGAATTCGTCGCCTTGCGGCGCGGCTTGCCGGAATTCAGGATGCAGGATATTCCGCGCGAGGACCGGGCCGTCTACGAAATGTGCGGTCATGCCGATACGATCGGCGTATTCCAGATCGAATCGCGTGCGCAACAAAGCATGTTGCCGCGCCTGAAGCCAAACAAGTACTACGATCTCGTGATCGAAGTCGCGATCGTGCGGCCCGGGCCGATCCAGGGCGGCATGGTGCATCCGTATCTGCGTCGCAAGCAGGAGCTGGAGGCGGTGGATTATGCAAAGGATGAGTTGCGGCCCGTGCTCGAACGCACGCTCGGCGTGCCGATCTTCCAGGAGCAGGTGATGCACCTGGCGATGGTTGCGGCGAAATACACCGGGGAGCAGGCTGATCAATTGCGGCGCGCGATGGCTGCGTGGCGGCGCACCGGCAATCTGGCGAAGCATCAGCAGGACCTGACTGACCGTATGTCCGCGCGCGGTTACGAAAAAGAGTTCATCGACCGCATCTGCAAACAGATCGAGGGCTTCGGCGAATATGGTTTTCCTGAAAGCCATGCCGCGAGCTTTGCGTTGCTCGTCTATCTCAGCGCGTGGTTGAAACGTTATGAGCCGGCTGCTTTTCTGGCAGGGTTACTGAACAGTCAGCCGTTGGGATTTTATTCGCCGTCGCAACTTGTGCAGGATGCCAGGCGTCACGGTGTCCAGGTATTACCGCCTGACGTGACCTTGAGCGATTGGGAGTCGACCTTCGAACAACGCGGCCACGAAGGGCAGCGGATTTCATTGAGCGAGACCTATTTGCGCCGTCAGCAGGGCGTATTGTCCGCACAGCAATTTCGTGATCTGTCGCTGCGGCGCTTCACTGTGGCCCGGACGATCCGGCGCGCGGCAAAACAGCTGACCGCACGTGTATTTCAAGCGTCGAAAACCTATGGTGCACGCGGTCCGGCCGTGCGCATCGGCATGCATCTGATCAAAGGTCTTTCGCAGGTGGCCGCCGAACGCATCATGGCGGCTCGCAGCGACGCGCAGTTTACCGACGTCGACGATCTGACGCGTCGCGCGGCATTAACGCGGCGTGATCTCGAAGCGCTCGCCGCGGCGAATGCGCTGGTCAGCATCGCGGGCCATCGGCGCGAAGCATGGTGGGCGGTGACCGCGCAGCACGTGGTGCCCAAGCTGCTGCGCGATGCGCCGATCACCGAAACGCCGCTGGCATTGCCGCAGGCAACCGAGAGTCGCGAGATCGTCGACGATTACGCGAGCATCGGTCTCACGCTCAATCGCCATCCGCTAGCCTTATTGCGCGAACGTCTTGCCCGGCAGCGTTTTCGCACGGCGGCTGAACTCGCGGTGTGCCGGCACGGCACGCTGGCGCGGGCCTGCGGCATTGTCACCGTGCGGCAGCGGCCCGGCACGGCAAACGGTACCGTGTTCGTTTCCATCGAAGACGAAACCGGCTCGATCAACGTGATCGTCTGGCCATCGCTGGTGGAAAAGCAGCGCAAGGTGTTGCTGGGTTCATCGTTGCTGGCGGTGTATGGCGTCTTGCAGCGTGATGACGGCGTTTCCACCGGCGGTGACAGCACCGGCAGCGCGGCGGACGTCAATCAGGCAGGTAAGGCGAAACGGAAACAGAAGGGCGAGGTGATCCATCTTGTCGCGCATCGGCTTGAAGATCACAGCGATTGGCTCGGCGAACTGGCCACGGCGAGCCGCGATTTTCATTGATGCGGACCTGCCGTGGTCGAGCTCGTTGCCGGGCGCTATGCTGCCGTCTCACCCCGCCATGGAAATTCGACTAGCACTTGCCGGATCGCCACATCGAATGGCGTGCGGCGGCCAATACCAAGCGCCTCGAGCCGGTCCGATGACAGATGGCAGTTATGCGGACGCGGCGTCGCGTCCGTGGGCGTGTGCTGCGGCGTTATTTGTGCATCGAGTTGCAACGCGGCGGCCAACTGCACAGCGATTTCATATTTGTTCATCGGCTCGTCGCCCGACCATTGCACGATGCCGCGGATCGCATCGCCCCGCGCATGCCATTCGAGCATCTGCCGGATCACAAACGCGACGTCCGGTGTAAAGGTCGGGTAACGAATCGCCCATGCATCCATGACGGCGGCCTTGCCCACACGTGAAGCCGACGCGGCAATCGCCGGCACGAGGCTCGTCACCGCGGATTCTGCCCAATCGACGATCGGCCCATACAGTAGCGGTAAACGCAGCACGCAGCCGAGATCGGTGGATTCCGTCAGCGCGCGTTCGCCTTCGAGTTTGCTCCGCCCATAGGCATTGAGCGGCGCGGGCACGGAATCGTGCTGATAGGGCGGGTGGGTGCCGTCGAATACGTAATCGGTCGAGATCGAGAGCGTCCATGCACCGCGGCGTCCGGCTGCCGTAGCCAGAGTGCGCACTGCGTCGACGTTCAATGCCCGGGCGAGCGCCGGATCGTGCTCGCACACATCCGGTCGACGTTCCGCCGCCGCAATCACGAGTGCGTCCGGCGCTTCGCGCTCGATGAATTGCTCGACTGCGCGCGCATCGCGAATGTCCAGTGCAACGGTGTTCGGGCCCGGTCGGCTGAACGCCGTGGCGACAACTTGCCAACTGGCCTGCTGCGCCAGTTCGTTGACGAGCGCCCGGCCGAGCAGCCCGGAAGCACCAATGACGGCAACTTTGAACATGAAGGTCGCTCGCTTAACGGTCCGGGCCGCTGATTACGCCGGTCACCGTATAACCGGCTTCGTCAATGGCGCTCTTTAATGTGCCAGCCTGTTGCGTCGATTCGATCGCCACGCGCCCGGTTGCCAGATCGACCTGAACCTGAGCGGTGTCATCGTGTTCGCGGATCGCATTCGTAACCGCTGCCACGCAATGCTGGCAGCTCATACCTTCTACCTGGAATTCGATCGTCATCGGGATTGCCTCGAAAAAATGAATGTTGCGACGGTTGAATTATGCCTGCCGGTGCGCAATTGGGTGGCTGACCTTCCCACAATGGGAAGGCGTACGATCGACCTACACACTGGGGGAAACAGTCATGAATATCGGTGAAGCGGCCCGCGCGTCGGGCGTCACGGCGAAGATGATTCGCTATTACGAAAGCGTGGGGTTGCTGGCAGCGAAGGCGCGCACGAGCGCTGGTTACCGCGTATACGGGCCGCAAGAGGTCCATTCGCTGCGTTTTATCCGCCAGGCGCGCCGCCTGGGTTTTCTGGTCGAAGACATCCGCCGGTTGCTGGCGCTCTGGCATGACCGGTCGCGCGCCAGCGCCGAAGTAAAGACGATTGCGCTGGAGCACGTCGCGGAACTCGATCGACGCATTGCCGAACTGACCGACATGCGCGACACATTGGCGCATCTGGCGGACCATTGCCACGGCGATGAGCGCCCGGATTGCCCGATTATCGAGCGGCTAGCCGACACCGATCTGGTGTCGGGGAAGGGCTGTCATCCGATTTGAACGCATCGGGTGCAACCCGTTGTGGGATTTGTCGCGACGGAACGTAAGAAAGCACCACAGCGGTGCAAAATAATTGGGGGCGCTATCGATCGTCTTGAGGCAGCCGTCTCGAATTTAGACAAATCAAGGACTTAAGTGCACCGAAAACGTGCATCATTCCAAAACGGAATGCACGTCATGCGGGCATTTCACTAGCAAGGTTGCACCATAGGGCTATAATCCGGGTTAACCCTTTTGCGGGAAATCCCTGATGCAGAACTCACCGGGGATTCAATCTGATCCTTGGAGAACATCATGTTTGCATACGTACTTGAAAAGCTGAGCACCTGGTTTGAAACCGCAGAACGTAACCGTCGTGAAGCCTATCTCGCGTCGTCGTCGGATATCGTTCAGCTCGAACAGCGCATCCGCTCGCTCGAAACCAACGGCTACTCGCTGTAAGTTTCAACTGCATCAAGTTTGACCCGGCAGCGCTCGTGCGCGGCCACGGCAGTGAAGAAGTAAAGTGTTGAGCCCCGTATAGACGGGGCTTTGTCACATCTGGACCACGGAAATTTCACGGCAAATGGCGCTTCAAAGCGACCCATGGCCAATAACGACTAGCCTGACGGGCGTCGTAGCGGTAAGGTAAAGCGTTTTCCACGCTATCCGGCATTCTCAAACTCAACCGGTCTGCCCATGTTTCCTGTCCGCCTGCTCAAATCCGCCCTGGTCATAATCGCCGCGACTTCGCTGACCTCGGGTTTCGCAGTACCGGCGAGTTTCGCCGCGACGAGCGGCAACACCCGCAAACCGGTGATACTCGACTCGCAGGGCGGTATCAACGACGGCCAGAGCGGCACAGTGCTGCAAACCGCACCGCTCTCGCGGCAGCCGATCGTAGGGGCGCAGCCCATCGCCACGCCCACGGAGTTGGCGCCGAATTCGTCGATACCGTTCGTTGTCGCACCCTATATCCCGGTGCCTGTCGGCGGCACGCCGTCTCCACAACCCTATCCGCAACCTCGTCCCATGCCCCGCGGGCAATGAGCTCAATCGCCGCGATACTCCACCTTGAACTGTGCGGCCTTGTCCTCGCCGAGCGCCTGAACCAGCCAGGGCATTTGATCTTTCAGCGTTTTTGCCAGCGTATACGGCGGATTCAGGATGAACATGCCACTGCCGAATAACCCGAAGCCGTCAGTCGGCGGATTGCTGACGGTCAGGCTTACGTGCAACCAGTTGCGCTCCTGCAGCTTCTTCAACTGATCGGGGAAGCGCTGCGATTCAAGCCGTCTGACCTGCGGGTACCAGACTGCATAGGTACCGGTCGGAAAGCGCTTCAGGCTTTCTTCGACGCAGCGCAGCGTGCGCGTGTAGTCGCGCTTGTCTTCGTACGACGGATCTAGCAGTACCAGCGCGCGGCGCGGTGCCGGAGGCAGCAACGCGAGAATGCCGTCGAAGCCGTCGCCCGCATAAAGCATTGCCCGGCGCCCCGCATCGCGGAAGTTATGGCGCAGCACGTCGATTTCAGTGGTGTGCAGTTCGAACAGACGCATGCGGTCCTGTTCGCGCATCTGCCGCCATGCGATATACGGCGAACCCGGGTAGAAGCGCAACTGGCCGTCTGGATTCAGCGCGCTCACTTCATCGACGTAATCCGCGAAGACCGACGGCAGGTCGTTGCGGCCCCATAGTTTGCCGATGCCGGTCTGGAATTCGCCTGTTTTGGTCGCGTAGCCTTCCTTCAGCGAATAGACGCCGGCACCCGCGTGCGTGTCGATATACCAATAGGCTTTGTCTTTCTGGCCGAGGTAGCGCAGTAGCTGCAACACGACGGCGTGTTTCAGAACGTCGGCGTGGTTGCCTGCATGAAAGGCGTGGCGGTAGCTGAGCATGATGAGGAGACGCTGAAAGAGGGCGTGCCGGTCCAGGGCGGATTCGGCGGTGCGAGTGCAATGCGGCAGCACAATAGAAGTGCAGCGCGGTCGCGTATTGTACGCGACGCCGCGTTGCACCCTGTAATGCGTTGCGCGTGACACTGCCCTGATGATGCATGGGCCATGTTCCGCGCGCGCCGGCGAGCGTTGGGTCAGTCGTAGGCGTCGCCGATGATTTCCTCGATCCGCTGCTTGATCTCCGGCGTGATCCGCTCGGCCACCTCGGCGGATTTCATGTTTTGGCCGATCTGTTCGACACGCGAAGCGCCGGTGATCACCGTGCTTACGTTCGGATTCTTCAGAATCCACCCAATCGCCAACTGGCCGACCGTACAGTCGAGCTCATCTGCCACTTCGCCGAGCTTGCCGACGACGTTGTTCTTGCCGGTGTCGGTGACCTGCTTGCGCAGCCAGTCGTAGCCTTGCAACTGCGCGCGGCTGTCGGCAGGTACGCCGTCGCGGTATTTGCCGGTGAGTAGACCGGACGCAAGCGGGCTCCATGTGGTCAGCCCCAGGCCAATGTCCTCGTAAAGCCGCTTGTATTCCTGCTCGACGCGCTTGCGGTGGAACAGGTTGTATTGCGGCTGCTCCATGACCGGCTTGTGCAGATGATGCCGTTCAGCGATCTCATAAGCCGCGCGGATTTCGTCGGCGCTCCATTCCGACGTGCCCCAGTACAGTGCCTTGCCGCGCGTGATCATGTCGCTCATGGCCCAAACGGTTTCTTCGACCGGCGTGTTCGGGTCAGGACGATGACAGAACACCAGATCGACATAATCGAGCTGCAGGCGTTTGAGCGACGTATCGATCGCGTTCAGCAGATATTTGCGGTTCAGCGTGTGGTACTGGTTCGGCGCTTCGTTGAGACCCCAGAAAAACTTTGTGGATACCACGTAGCTCACGCGTGGCCACGCCAGTTCCTTGAGTGCCTGGCCCATGATTTCTTCGGATTGGCCGGCGGCATACACTTCCGCGTTGTCGAAGAAGTTGACTCCGGCATCGCGTGCGGCCGCAAGCGACTCGCGTGCCGCGCGATGATCCACCTGATTGCCGTAGGTGACCCATGAGCCGATGGACAGTTCGCTGACTTGCAGGCCGGAACGGCCCAGACGTCGATAATTCATGCATTCCTCCTTGGTAGTGATGCCGCCGGAATCCCGCTAAGACGCCTAGTTTAAAGAGATAAAGCTCGATGCGCGTTTTACCGATGTAGTTCACATGGTTCATGCACAATAGCAGCGTTGGCCGCAGTGCAGCATTCGGCCAAACGGCCTATGCCGTTTGGCTGACTTCACGCCGCCTGCGGCCCGTGGTCTCATTGCTCATCAACTGCATGGAGGTTCTGGATGTCGTCACTGAACACGAATCTGAATGGCAAGGTCGCGGTGGTTACGGGCGCCGCGAGCGGCATCGGCAAGCAGATTGCGCTCACGCTTTCTGCCGCGGGCGCGGCGATCGCGATCGCCGACCTGAACCAGGACGGCGCGAACGCCGTTGCTGAAGAAATCAGACAGGCTGGCGGAAAGGCAATCGGCGTGGCGATGGACGTCACGAACGAAGACGCCGTCAACCAGGGTATCGACAAAGTCGCGGCCGAATTCGGCTCGATCGACATTCTGATTTCAAACGCCGGCATCCAGATCGTTAATCCAATCGAAAACTACTCGTTTTCCGATTGGAAGAAGATGCAGGCGATCCACGTGGACGGTGCCTTCCTTACCACCAAGGCCGCGCTCAAACACATGTACAAAGACGATCGCGGCGGCATTGTGATCTACATGGGTTCGGTTCATTCGCATGAAGCGTCGCCGCTCAAGTCGGCCTATGTGACCGCCAAGCATGCGCTGCTGGGGCTCGCACGCGTACTGGCCAAGGAAGGCGCGAAACACAATGTGCGCTCACATGTCGTATGTCCGGGTTTCGTGCGTACGCCGCTGGTCGACAAGCAGATTCCCGAGCAGGCCAAAGAGCTCGGCATTAGCGAAGAAGACGTGATCAAGCGCGTGATGCTGGGCGGCACGGTCGACGGCATCTTCACCACGGTGGAAGACGTCGCGCAGACAGTGCTGTTCCTGTCCACTTTCCCGACTGCGGCGCTGACCGGCCAGTCCTTTATTGTGAGCCACGGCTGGTATATGCAATAAGGAGGCGCCCATGGTGCAACGCAATCTCAAACGGGCGCGCGCCGGCGCGCCCGGCGGCGGGGAAGGCGAGGGTGCCGGTCCGGCGCCCGCCGCTCATCCCGGCCGGCAACGCCATTTACCCAACTACGAAACCGTCGCGTTGATGTTACAAGGCGGCGGGGCGTTGGGCGCCTATCAGGCAGGCGTCTTTCAGGGACTTTACGAAGCCGGTATCGAGCCGAACTGGCTCGCCGGTATTTCAATTGGCGCGCTGAATACCGCCATCATTGCCGGCAATCCGCCGGAAAAGCGCGTCGAGCGGCTGCTGCAATTCTGGGAAACGATCTGTCAACCGGCGTTCGGGCCGCCGTTGCCGGCCTTTATCGAGCACGCACTGTTCAATTCCAGTGAAGCTGTTCGCAAGGCTTTCACGGCGACTCAGGCCATGGGCGCGATTGTGGAGGGCCAAAAGGGCTTTTTTGTGCCGCGTTTCCCGCCGCCGCTGCCCACCGTTTCCGGGCCGCCGCAATTGGCAAGCTACTACGACACCACGCCGCTCAAGGCGACGCTGGAGGCGCTCTGTGACTTCGATCGCATCAATTCCGGCGAGATGCGTGTATCGGTCGGGGCGGTGAATTGCGGGACAGGCAACTTCGCTTACTTCGATAACCGGCATACGAAACTGAGGCCTGAGCACTTCATGGCGTCAGGTGCGTTGCCGCCGGGTTTTGCGGCAGTTGAGATCGACGGCCAGTATTACTGGGACGGTGGCCTGATGTCGAACACGCCGCTCTATGAAGTGATTCAGACCACGCCCCGTCGCGATACGCTTGCATTCCAGGTTGACCTATGGAGCGCGATCGGGCCGGTGCCGGACAACATCACCGATGTTCAAGGGCGCATGAAAGACATTCAGTACTCGAGCCGCACGCGTCTCGTGACCGATATGCTGCAACGTTCGCAGCGTTTCCGGCATGTGCTGCGCGAGGTGCTCGATCGCGTGCCGTCTGACCAGCGCGACGATCCATGGTGCAAGCTTGCGGAGGATCTCTCGTGTTCGAAGCGCTACAACGTGATCCACCTCATTTATCGGCAAAAGGAATACGAAGGGCACTTCAAAGACTTTCAGTTTGGCCTCTCTACAATGCGCGAACATTGGAGTAGCGGTCTTGAAGATATTCGCCATTCGCTGGCCCAACCCGATTGGCTCGACATGCCTGATAACGACGCAGGTTTTGTCACGCACGATATCCATCGGGATGCGCGCTGAAATTGCCGTGAAATCGTCGTGCAAGGCAGCAGCAGGCCATATCAGCAACTAACGGCAGCAAGCCGCATCGGCAGGTCAGTCACACCTCCGGCAGCAGTCGGCCAATGAAAAACGGCGCCCGAATTGGGCGCCGTTTCTTCAAGCAACTTCAGCCAGCCAGGCAAGGCAAGGCGCGCGCGATCAACGCCCGCGCCCTGAAATGTCTTACTTCAACACGTGAGCAATCGCGTTAGCCACCACGTCGAGGTTGCGCGTATTCAGCGCAGCCACGCAGATACGGCCCGTGCTCACCGCGTAGATGCCGAACTCTTCACGCAGACGGTCCACTTGGGGCGCCGTCAGGCCCGAGTACGAGAACATGCCACGTTGTGCATTCACGAAGCTGAAATCGCGATCCACGCCGCTTGCCTTCAGGCGTTCGACGAGACCGTTGCGCATGGCGCGGATGCGGTCGCGCATTTCGGCGAGTTCCGTTTCCCACGTGGCGCGCAATTCAGCCGATGCGAGCACCGCTGCGACCACCGAGCCGCCGTGCGTCGGCGGGTTCGAGTAGTTCGTGCGGATCACGCGCTTCAGTTGCGACAGCACGCGAGCCGATTCTTCCTTGCTTGCCGTGATGATCGACAGTGCGCCGATGCGCTCGCCGTACAGCGAGAACGACTTCGAGAACGACGACGACACGAACACGTTCAGTTCCGATGCGGCGAACAGACGGACCGCTGCAGCGTCGGATTCGATGTTGTCGCCGAAACCCTGGTAAGCGATGTCGAGGAACGGCACCAGATTGCGCGCTTTCACGACCTCGACGATCTGCTTCCATTGGTCGACCGTCAGGTCGACACCAGTCGGGTTGTGGCAGCACGCGTGCAGCACGACAACCGTGCCCGCGGCGTAGCTGTTCAGCGCGTTCAGCATGCCTTCGAAGTTCACGCCGTGCGTGTGTGCGTCGTAGTACGGATAGTTCACGACTTCGAAGCCTGCGCCTTCGAACAGCGCGCGGTGGTTTTCCCAGCTCGGATCGCTGATCGCGACCTTGGCATTCGGGTTCAGACGCTTCAGGAAATCGGCGCCGATTTTTAGCGCGCCCGTGCCACCCAGTGCTTGCGCCGTCACGACGCGGCCTGCGGCGATCA
Source organism: Paraburkholderia agricolaris (assembly GCF_009455635.1). NCBI lineage: Bacteria > Pseudomonadati > Pseudomonadota > Betaproteobacteria > Burkholderiales > Burkholderiaceae > Paraburkholderia > Paraburkholderia agricolaris. The sequence continues at coordinate 3,365,363 of NZ_QPER01000001.1, read as the reverse complement.
GCGGCGAATCGTTGCCGAGCAGCAGCGTTTGCACAGCGGCGTCGTAGGCGGCGATGCCCTCGATCGGCAGATAGCCACGCGGCAGCGCGGCTTCGACGCGTGCCTTTTCTGCGTCGCGCACGGCGCGCAGCAGCGGAATCTTGCCTTCTTCGTTGAAGTACACGCCAACGCCAAGATTGACCTTGGTGGCGCGCGCATCGGCGTTAAAAGCTTCGTTCAGGCCCAGAATCGGGTCGCGGGGAGCAAGTTCGACGGCGGAGAACAGAGACATGATGGGTGGGCAGCAGTAGTGAAAAGAGGGCGGCTTCGAGCGCGGGGAGCCCGGCCAAAGACGTCTGACGGACGATCCGGACGGCGGGCGGGCATCGGCGAGCGAGCGCAACTTGGCATTGTAGCGAATTTGTGGGCAATTTTCGGGCAGCAAAGCTCGTTGGACTGAATTTTTTGCTTGAAAAACAGGCATCAAAGCGCCATTTACCTTCTCTGCGCAGCCCGTTCAAACCCTACGCAGACCCGTTCAGCCCGGGTTCCCGCAACCCGTTAGAATAGTCCTTTGCCTAAGGCCCGGTGCCGCTCCCCATGTCCGAACACCATCTGACTGAAGCCGACGAGACGCTCGACGAATCCAAATTCGTCACGTTCGAAGGCTCGCCGTTCCAGCTTTACCAGCCGTATCCGCCCGCCGGCGACCAGCCGACGGCGATCGACACGCTTGTCGAAGGCATTGAGGACGGCTTGTCGTTCCAGACGCTGCTCGGCGTGACCGGTTCCGGCAAAACCTTCACGATGGCCAACACCATCGCGCGGCTCGGCCGGCCGGCGATCGTGTTCGCGCCGAACAAGACGCTTGCCGCGCAGCTCTATTCGGAGTTCCGCGAGTTCTTTCCGCGCAACGCGGTCGAGTATTTCGTCTCGTACTACGACTATTACCAGCCGGAAGCGTACGTGCCGCAGCGCGACCTCTTCATCGAGAAAGATTCGTCGATCAACGAACACATCGAGCAGATGCGGCTGTCGGCCACCAAGAGCCTGATGGAGCGGCGCGACGTGATCATCGTCGGCACGGTGTCGGCGATTTACGGTATCGGTAACCCGTCGGAATATCACAAGATGATTCTGACGCTGCGTACCGGCGACAAGCTCGGCCAGCGCGACATCATCGCCCGGTTGATCGCCATGCAATACAACCGCAATGAGGCCGACTTCCAGCGCGGTTCGTTCCGTGTGCGCGGCGATACGATCGATATTTTTCCCGCTGAGCACGCCGAAATGGCGGTGCGCATCGAGTTGTTCGACGACGAGGTCGAGACGCTGCAACTGTTCGATCCGCTCACCGGCCGCGTGCGGCAGAAGATCACCCGTTTCACCGTGTACCCGTCGTCGCACTATGTGACGCCGCGCGATACCGTGATTCGCGCGGTCGAAACGATCAAGACCGAATTGCGCGACCGGCTCGAGTTTTTCTACAGCAGCGGCAAGCTCGTCGAAGCGCAGCGGCTCGAGCAACGCACCCGCTTCGATCTGGAAATGCTGCAGGAGTTGGGCTTCTGCAAGGGCATCGAGAATTATTCGCGGCACTTTTCGGGCGCCGCGCCTGGCGAGCCGCCGCCGACATTGGTCGACTATTTGCCGCCCGACGCGCTGATGCTGCTCGACGAGTCGCACGTGCTGATCGGCCAGCTGAACGGCATGTACAACGGCGACCGGGCGCGTAAGGAGAATCTGGTCGACTACGGTTTCCGTTTGCCGTCGGCGCTCGATAATCGTCCGCTCAAGTTCAACGAATTCGAGCGCAAGATGCGTCAGGTGGTGTTCGTGTCGGCCACGCCGGCGGACTACGAAAAGAAAACGGCGGGGCAGGTGGCCGAGCAACTGGTGCGTCCGACCGGCCTTGTCGATCCGGAAATCGAGGTGCGCCCGGCGCGCACCCAGGTCGACGATGTGCTCGCCGAGATCAACGAGCGCGTCAAGGTAGGCGACCGCGTGCTGGTCACGGTGCTGACCAAGCGGATGGCCGAGCAGCTCACCGAGTTTCTGGCCGACCACGGCGTCAAGGTGCGTTACCTGCACAGCGACATCGATACGGTGGAGCGGGTGGAAATCATCCGCGATCTGCGTCTGGGCACCTTCGACGTGCTGGTCGGGATCAACCTGCTGCGTGAGGGGCTCGATATTCCGGAGGTCTCGCTGGTCGCGATTCTCGACGCCGACAAAGAGGGCTTCCTGCGCGCCGAGCGCTCGCTGATCCAGACCATCGGCCGGGCGGCGCGTAACGTGAACGGCAAGGCGATTCTCTACGCGGACCGGGTGACCGACTCGATGCGCCGCGCCATCGACGAAACCGAGCGGCGGCGCGCCAAGCAGATCGCCTATAACCTGGAGAACGGCATTACGCCGCGCGGCGTGGTCAAGCGGATCCGCGACATCATCGACGGGGTGTACAACGTCGACGACGCCCGCGCCGAGTTGAAGGAACAGCAGACTCGGGCGAAATTCGAGGACATGTCCGAGAAGCAGCTCGCCAAGGAGCTCAAGCGTCTCGAGAAGCAGATGATGGAGCACGCCAAGAATCTCGAATTCGAAAAGGCCGCACAAACTCGCGATCAGCTCGCGCTGTTGCGGCAGCGCGTGTTCGGTGCGAACGTCGGCGACCACGTGCCCGGCGTCCAGTAAACCTGCCTGTCTGGGCGCGGCAATGTGCCGCGCCCTGTCTTTCCCCGCCTTGCAGCCCGCTGACACCCTAGTCCCGCGCTTTCCTTAAAACCGCCTTAAGGCCCTACTCCCGTAAGGCTTTGCGTGCATCCGCGTTTGTTCTCCCTGCCGATCAATGATAAACTCGACCAATATTGAGAATGGTTCGCATTAACGTTCGTAATGCAGCTTACGCCCCATGATGACTGCCAACAGGGGCATTGGTAGGGCTGCATCGAAGCAGGCGCCGCGCGCTGTTCCAATGGGTTCGATTCCAGTCAGATAAAAACAAGGAGTTTCAATGCGGATTTCTTCATTTGTGCGTGGTGGCGCAGCAGCGGTAGCCGCAGTAGCGGCGCTTTCCGCAACGGCTGCGGAATACCCGATCGGCAAGCACCAGATTCAGGGCGGCATGGAGATCGGCGCGGTCTATCTGCAGCCGATCACGATGGAACCCGAAGGCATGATGCGCAAGGCGTCGGATTCGGACGTCCACCTGGAAGCCGACATCCACGCGGTCAAGAACAATCCGACGGGTTTCGCCGAAGGCGACTGGATGCCGTATCTGCAAGTTCGCTATGAGTTGACGAAAGCCGGTTCGAATCAGACCCAGAAGGGCGACATGATGGCGATGGTCGCCAACGACGGTCCGCACTACGGCGACAACGTCAAGCTGCAAGGCCCGGGCAAATACCATCTGAAATTGACGGTCGAAGCACCGATGCAAACCGGTCACATGGCGTTCGGCCGTCACGTCGACAAGGAAACTGGCGTGGGTCCGTGGTTCAAGCCGATCACGCTCGAATATGACTTCACGTTCGCGGGCATCGGCAAGAAGGGCGGTTACTGATCGTTGATCGCCGCGCACGCGGATCATCGCGACTCGTCACACATGACCGTGCGGCCGGCCGCGAATGAGCGAATGAGTGAATGCATGCAGCAGGCGGCGCGCGGACGATGAAACTTCCCGCGCCGCGTTTTCCGGAAAGGCTAATGAGAATTAACCGAAAGATCGCCATCCTCGCCATGACTGCTTTCGCAGTTGGGGCCGCGCACGCAGCGGATCTGCCCACCTTCAATCTTGAAATGAACGACGGCAAGCTCAATCCCGCCCGCATCGAAGTGCTGGCAGGGCAGCGTATCAAGATTGCAATTCGCAACACGGGCAAGGGTGCAGCTGAATTCGAAAGCGTGCAATTGCGTAAGGAAAAAGTATTGGCGCCGGGCGGCGATTCGTTCGTCGTGATCGCGCCGCTGGATCCGGGCGAGTACAAGTTCTTCGACGATTTTCATCAGCAGGCGCAGGGCGTGATCGTCGCGAAATAGTGGCTTGGGGCGCGAACGCGAACCTTGAGCAAACGGGTGGCGCGTTTGCCGGAGCAGTGGCTGGTAAAGCAGTAGCAGGGTAGAGGGGAGAGCTTGGATGGGTCAGATTCTATTCATCGTGTGGCGGGAAAGTGTTGAGGCGCTGCTGGTGGTCGGCATCCTGTACGCATGGTTGAAAAATGGCGACGACGATGCGCGCCGTGGTTTGCCGTACCTGTGGGGCGGCGTCGCGGCCGGTCTGATCGCGGCGGTCGCACTCGGCGCGGCGCTGGTCGGTTTCACCGAGGTGCTTTCCGGTGACGCGCAGGATTATTTCCAGACCGCGATGGTGCTGGTCGCCTGTGTGCTGATCGTGCAGATGGTGCTGTGGATGAAGCAGCATGGCCGCTCGCTCAAGCGCGACATGGAACAGTCGCTGCAAAAGAGCAAGCACGATTCGAACTGGTGGGGCGTCGCGTTGCTGGTCGCATTGGCGATCGCACGTGAAGGCAGCGAAACCGTGATCTTCCTGTACGGTCTCGGCTTTGGCCAATCGGGTCAGGTGGACGGCAGCCAGATGCTCGCGGTGGCGATCGGTCTCGGTCTCGCATTCCTGACCTTCTATGTGTTGCAGTTGGGCGGCAAGATCTTCTCGTGGCGGCTCTTCTTCCGTGTCACGGAAATCATGCTGCTGTTCCTCGGCGCGGGCCTGTTCCAGACCGGTGTCGATAAGCTGATCGACAAGGAAATCCTGCCGACAATCGTTGGCCAGATGTGGAATTCGTCGGCCATCCTCGATGATTCCAGTACGTTCGGTTCGCTGGTCGCGACACTCACCGGTTATCGCGCTCACCCTGCGTTGATGAATCTGATCGCCTACGCCGTGTACTGGCTGGTCGTCTATCTGCTGGTGCGTCGCGCGAATCGCAAGCCGGCGCAGCAGGCCGCCGGGCGCGCAGCATGAGTGCCGTGATGACTCGTCCGGGCCGGCTCGCTGCGGCCGGGCAGTGGATGCAGCGTCATGGCAGCCTGATCCGCGGCATTCAGTGGGTCGTGGTGGCCGTGTACGCGTTCCTGATTCTGGTGCCGGCGGTGATGCCGCTACCTGACGATACCGCGCATCTGTGGAGCAACCTGACGCTTGCCGCGCAGTTCGTGTTCTGGGGCATCTGGTGGCCGTTCGTGCTGCTGTCGATGGTGATGCTCGGCCGTGTCTGGTGCGGTGTGCTGTGTCCGGAGGGTGCGCTCGCGGAATTCGCGAGCAAGTATGGCCGCGGCCGGGCGATTCCCCGCTGGATGCGCTGGGGCGGCTGGCCATTCGTCGCGTTCGGCATTACGACCATCTACGGCCAGATGGTCAGCGTCTACCAGTATCCGAAAGCGGTGCTGCTGGTGCTCGGCGGTTCGACTTTCGCGGCAATGATCATCGGCTTGCTATACGGACGCGAGAAGCGCGTCTGGTGCAAGTATCTGTGCCCCGTCAACGGGGTTTTTTCGCTACTGGCGCGTCTCGCGCCGTTCCACTACAAAGTCGATGAAGATGCGTGGCGCCGGTCGTACAAGAACGGCGAGCACGGGCATCGCGTGATTCCAATCAACTGCGCGCCGCTGGTACCGCTGCGCAATATGAAGGGCGCGGCGGATTGCCATATGTGCGGCCGTTGCAGCGGGCATCGCGACGCGGTCGCGCTGACGTGGCGTGCGCCGTCGTCGGAAGTCGTGCAGCTCGGCGACAAACAGGCGAACCCGTGGGATACCGCATTGATCCTGTACGGCCTGCTCGGTATCGCGATCGGCGCGTTCCACTGGACCGCTTCGCGCTGGTTCATCGACCTGAAGATGTTCTTCGCCAACTGGCTGGTCGATCACGACATCACCTGGCCGCTCGACACCAACGCGCCGTGGTTCCTGTTCACGCATTACCCTGAGCAGAACGACGTATTCTCGTGGCTCGACGGCACGATGGTGATCGGCTACATCCTCGCGACCGCGCTGGTGTACGGCACCGCGTTGCTGGTGTTGCTGATGGGCGCGACGCGCATGCTGGGGCGCTTCAATACCGTGCGTCTGCATCATTTGACGCAAGGCCTCATTCCGATCGCAGGCGCAGGGGTGTTCCTTGGCTTGTCGGCGACCACGCTGTCGCTGCTGCGCGCGGAACATGTGCCGTTATGGTGGGCGTCGGATATGCGTATCGCGATTCTGGCGATTGCCAACCTGTGGAGTGCGTGGCTCGCGTGGCTCGTCACACGCCGTTATAGCGAGCGCTTCGTTCAACGCAGCCTCGCGATGGTGTGGTTCGCCGCGGCGCTGGCGGTGGTCGATAGTGCGTGGTGGCTGATGTTCTGGGGCTGGGCGTCGAAGTAGGTCATAACGAGGTTCTAACGCTTCGTGGTGCTGTCGAAACCTGATCGGCGCCGTTCAAAACAAAAAGCCGTGGAGATGAACATCCCACGGCTTTTTCTTTTCCTGTCTTGCGATACACGATGTCGTTCGTCTATCCGCATTGAGTGAGAACCAAAAAAGCGGCCTGGCTGGCTGCGACGGCTGGCTTGGTGTCTGCACGAAGGGGTCTAGTTCTCACGTGCAAGCCGTCGTGGCTGGCTAATGCCCAACACCTCTCGAGGAGGTGGTCCCCACAATACCCGGTACTGACTGCTATTCGGTGTTGCCTGTTACTTCGTCAGGATCAGCTTGCCTAAGCGCGTTGCGCGCAGTTGATAGGTTTCGCCGTTATGCACGATGCTGACGTGACTGTGTCCTTGCAGCAGTGCGTCGCTGCGCACGACCCGATCCGACTTTTCGCTGGCACCGTTGGCGCGATCCGCTGCCGGCTTCGCGGCGGTTGTCGTCGCCGTCGCCGTCGACGGTTTCGGACGGCTGGTCAGCGCGGCCGCCGGGCGACGCAGGCTGAGGGTTGAAGAGCGCGTGAGATCGGTCATTCGTTTTAGCTGTTGGTCGATTCGATGGATTAATTCTAAATGATAACTATTCCCATTTACAAGAAAGAGAAATTCATCGGATTTGGCTTTCGATAGTGGAAGGGTGGAGGCGAACGGCAGAAAAAGGCAGGCCACCTTCCAGCTAGCGGCCTCGCCCGGTACAACGATGCGGGCAGGGCGCCCGCATCCACATCAATGCAACGAACCGGGTTCTTGCCTCGCCACGACATACTGGCGGATCAGCCGCACCGTATCGATATCGTTCTCGCGATACGCCGACTTCACGATTTCCTGCGTCTGCACGGCGTCCTGGTCGTCGGACACGGGCAGGGTGGTCGTGTATTCGAAGCGCAGGAACAACTGCAGTTCGTCGGGCTGCTCGATCGTCATGGTCAGCGAGCCGCCGACATAGTCCGCCGTCGGCAGAATGTCGTAGCGCACGCTCTGGCGATCCTGCAGCGTGACACGGTCGCGCACGGTGGCCTGGCCGTAGTGCAGTTCCCGTTCGAGCGTGTCGGCTTCGCGCGAAAGGATGGTGCAGCTGTCGAGGCCGATCACGAACAGTTGCGGCTGTTCAGCCCGGAGCACGAGACCTTCCCACAACTGCTCGCGGGTTATCGGGTCGACAAGCGGATTCAACGGATCGTTGATCTGGATAAGGTGTTCGAAATTCAAAACGACGGCTTCCTATGAAAGCGTTGCAATAGGTGCGGTCCCGTCAGCCGGTGCCGCACCCTTCCTGCTTCAGGCGACAGCGGCAAGACCCGAACGGATCGTGATCGAATGCGTGAGGATCTTGTGAACCGGGCACGCATTGGCAATTTGCAAGAGCCGTTCCCGCTGTTCGTCGGACAGATCGCCTTCCAGCATGATCTTGCGGTCGATCGTTGTGCCCGCGTCGCCGCTTTCGAGCGACAGCGCCACGCGCACGTCGGCAAGCGGCCAGCCCTTGCGCTGAGCGTACATCTTCAGCGTGATCGACGTGCAAGCGCCGAGGCTCGACAGCAACATCGTGACGGGCGAAGGCCCGCGATCACCGCCGCCGGCGGACTCGGGTTCGTCGGAGAGCCATGTGTGCTTGCCGTCGTCTAAAAGAACCTGGTAATTCGTCGAACCGATGTGGGCGGTGACGTGGGACTCTGCCATGCGCGCTCCTGAACAGGGACGGAAATCGCCGCGCGCCACGGTCCGTCATGTTTAGACGGTGTGGCGCGCGGCATAAATTACTATTGTGAACGAATTTACCGGCCTTCGCGCCAGTGCGTGGCGGCGCGGTGGTGGCGCGTCACCGCAATCGTGAGCGGCAACGCGCATTGGCAGGGGCAATCAGTGCGTGATCGCGCCCATGCGTCCGGCCTGATAGTCGATTACGGCCTGGCGGATCTCATCTTCGGTGTTCATCACGAACGGGCCGTAACGCACGACTGGCTCCTTCAGCGGCACCCCGCCGAGCAGCAGTGCTTCGAGCGGCTCGGCGCCGGCGCTCAGCGTGACCGACTCGCCGTCGTTCTGAAACACCACCATCTTCTGCGCATCGATTTCCTGACGCGCGTCGCCTTCGCCGTAAAAGCCCTTACCCGACAGGCTATAAGCGAACACCCGATAGTCGGCCGGCACGGGTTGCCGGATCGTCGCGCCCGGCTGCAGCGAGAAATGCTGGTAGAGGATCGGCGTGCGCGTTTCAATCGCCGCCTTGACGCCGAGCGCCTCACCCGCGATGACCTTGACGCGCACCTTGCCGTCCGCGGACGTCGCGACCGGAATGCTGGCCGACGGTATCTCCTGATAGCGCGGCTCGATCATCTTGTCGCGGCGCGGCAGATTCACCCACAACTGCAAGCCGTGTACGCGCCCGCCGGAGCGCACGAACGACGGGTCCGGCATTTCGCTATGCACAACGCCTGCGCCCGCGGTCATCCATTGCACGTCGCCGGCCCGCAACGTGCCGGAATGGCCGCCCGAATCCTTGTGGCCGAACTGGCCCTCGAGAACGTAGGTGACCGTTTCGAAGCCGCGATGCGGATGATCCGGCGCGCCTTTGGCCTCGCCCGGCGCATAGTCGATCGGACCCATTTCGTCGAGCAGCAGGAACGGATCGAAATCCATCAGTAGGCGGGTCGGAAATGGGCGGTGGACGATAAAGCCGCCACCTTCGGTCGTGCGAACGGCGGGAAACGTGCGTTCGATCGTGCGCGTCGTGCTCATCAAAGTCACCTCAAAAAATGGGGAATAGCGTTATTTTTGAAACATAGAGCTATTATAGGGACCGTTTTCCTAGGTGCCAGCCGCCCTTACGCAATGGATTGTTCTATTACTGGAACGATGAGATGAAGATCGATTCACATAATCTGAATGACCTGATGTACTTTTCGCAGGTCGTCGAACATGGCGGGTTTTCCGCCGCCGAGCGCGTGCTGGGTATTTCCAAGTCGCGCCTGTCGCGTCGGCTGACCGAGTTGGAGGCGTCGCTGGGCGTGCGCCTGCTGCAACGCTCCACCCGCAAGTTGGCGCTCACTGAAGCCGGTCAATTGTTCTACCAGCACTGTCAGGCGATGCTGAGCGAGGCGCAGGCGGCCGTCAACGTGGTGCAGCAGCTGCGTTCGTCGCCGCGCGGCACGGTGCGCGTGAGCGTGCCGGTGACGGTTTCGCAAACCATCCTGTCGCAGATTCTGCCGGAGTTCATGCATCGCTATCCGGAAGTGCGGGTTGTGATGCGCGTGACGAACCGCGTGGTCGATCTGTTCGACGATTCGATCGATATCGCGTTGCGCGTGCGTTCCGATCCGCCGGAGAACGCCAACATCGTGGTGCGCCCGCTGTGGCGCACGCAGCAGATGCTGGTCGGCGCACCGAGCCTGTTGCAGCAGAATGCGCCGCCGCTGTTGCCTGCCGATCTCAGCCGTTTTGAAACGCTCGACGTGCCGACCGGCGACGGGCGCCACGTCTTCGATCTGATTGCTCCGGACGGCACGCGCCACGCGCACGAACACGAGCCGCGCCTCGTCACGGCCGATCTGATGACGATTCGTGAAGCGGTGCTGTCCGGTGTGGGTATCGCCGCGTTGCCGGAAATGATGTATGGCAGCGCGTTGCGCGCGGGGCAGTTGTCGCCGGTGATGCCGGGCTGGACGTTTCCGACGCCGCAGTTGTACGCGGTATTTGTGTCGCGGCAGGGAATGGTGCCGGCCGTGCGGGCGTTCGTCGATTATCTGGTTGAAATGCTCGATCCGGACGAAGGTAAACACATCATGGGCGAGTGTCCGACGCGAGAAACACAAGACGCCGCGCAGTCGGCTCTCGCGGTCGCGTCATAGCACTTATTCCGGGTGGCAACATCGCTTTTAGCATTTAAGCGCCGCCTGTCATGAGTACTTTCAATGGCAGTTTGCTTGAATGCGCGCGTTTGCGGGCCTATAGTGAAATCCCTTCGCTAAGGAGTCTCTTATGCGAAAACTCATGGCCTCTATGATAGTGGGCCTGATAGGGCTGACCGCGCTGTCCGTGTCGACCACGGCTGTCGCATGCGGTGATTCGAGCTATCAGTCATCTTCTGACGGTAAGTGATCCCGCCGCCCGAAGGCGCCGAGTGCGCACAAAAAAAGGCCTTCATCTGACGATGAAGGCCTTTTACTTTTAGCACCTGTTTCAAGGGCTATTCTGCTTTTTCGGCAGGCGTTGCTTAACAGGGGCGCGATGCCACAGGCGGAGCGCTTGCCCTTATTTCGTTTTAGGCTGCGTGACGAAGCCGATCTTGGTGAGGCCGCCGGCCTGCGCCGCCGACATCACTTCCGCCACTTTCTCGTAGGCGACCTTGCGGTCCGCATCCAGATGCAGCTCCGGCTGCGGATTCGCTTGCGCGGCTTCTGCAATCTTCGCGCTCAGTGCCGCGTCGTCGACCTTCTTGTCATCCCACAACACGTTGCCGTCCGCATCGATCGCGACTGTCACTTGCGCGGGCTTGGTATCTTCCTTCTGACTGCTTGCATGCGGCAGATCGATTTTGACCGCGTGACGAATCACTGGAATCGTCACCATGAAGACGATCAGGAGAACCAACATCACGTCGACGAGCGGCGTCATGTTGATTTCGTTCATCAGGCCGTCGTCATCGTCGCTGGCGAAGGGGCTCATTGCCATCGGAATACCTCGTCGATCAGTGAGCGCGCGTGGCGAGACGCAAACCGTCGCCGCGCTTGGACGACGACAGACGGGCGCCCGTCACGAAGAACGCATGCAAACCGTGCGCAAAGCGGCTCAGCTTGGCGACGATCGCCTTGTTGGCGCGCGTCAGGGCGTTGTAGCCGAGCACGGCCGGAATCGCCACGAACAGGCCGAACGCGGTCATGATCAGCGCTTCGCCGACCGGGCCCGCGACCTGATCGATCGACGACTGGCCGCTCGCGCCGATTGCCAGCAGTGCGTGATAGATGCCCCACACCGTACCGAACAGACCGACGAACGGAGCCGTGCTGCCGATCGAGGCGAGAATCGCCAGACCGCTTTGCATGCGCGCGACGCTTTCATCCATCGTGTCTTTCAGGCAGCGTGTCACCCAGTCCGACACGTCCATGCGGTCGTGCAGATGCGGCTGGGTTTGATGATGGTGATCGGCGGCTTCCTGGCCCGACAGCGCGAGCGCGAGGAACGGATTGTCCTGCGGCGTCGACGAACCGGCGCCGAGTTTCTTCACGCCATCGGCGAGGTCGTCCGAATGCCAGAACTGCTGCTCGGCGTTCTTCGTGAGACGGTTCAGGCGCATCACATTCCAGCCCTTGATGGCGATCACGCTCCACGACATCACCGACATGACCAACAGCGCGAGCGCGATACCGCGCGTCACGAAATCCCCTTGCGCCCACACGTGCGCCAGTCCGTAGTTTTGCATTGCTATTCCTTCTTTTTTAAAATCCGCCTCAATCGTTCAGATTGAAGTTGTAAGGCTGGGTGTACGCGGCCCGAATTGGCTGGCCGTTCTCGAGATAGGGTTTGCAGGCACTCGCGTGCGCTGCGGCAAGCGCGGCATCGTCCAGACGGTTGAAGCCGCTGCTCTTTTTCAGTTCGATGTTTTCGAGCTTGCCCGTCAGTCCGACCACGAACTTCACGTAGGCCGTGCCGGTTTCGCCACGCCGTTTGGACAGCGACGGGTACTCTGGCGTGACCATGTTGCAGTCGATGTGCGAAACGTTTTTCGGCGCGGTGATTTCCATCGTCGGACGGCCTACTGCCGGTGCGGCCTGAACGGGCGGTGCAGCCGGCGCGGGCGGCGTCGGATCAGGCGCGGCGACAGGCGTGGGCGATGGCGCGGCAGCCACGGGTAGCGGCGTAGGCGCTGGTTTGGGCGTCGGTGTCGGCTTTGGCTGGACTTTGACTTTGGTATGGACCGGCGGCGTTGGCTTGGGCGGTGGCGGCGCGATCGATTGCAACGCGACGGACGCGGCCACCGGTGCCGGCGGCAGCAACTGCGCGGTCATGACGCGCGATTCGATTGCCGGTGGCGTGGGGTCATGACGCAGCGTCAGGATCACGGCGAGCAAAGCGACATGAATCGCCGCGACCGCGGCAGTCGCGGTCAAGGCACGGGAGTTCATTCTGAGGGACGAAGCCGGCGTGGTGCGGGCTGAAACGGTATGCGAGGCCTGCATGTTAGCGTGGAGGCGTGCCGTCGATGCGGCACGTCAGACAAGACATCGTCATGTTCGGAAGATCAGCAGCGAAATGAACAAAGTGGTCACGAAACCTATCAGCAATTCCATCTCGAACTCCTTTTAACGGATGAGCGGGGTAGCTGGCTGGTACGGATACTGGCTTGCTGACGGCAGTGGGATAACGCGTGAAGCAGTGGGGCGGCAAGCCCCGGGGCGCGGCCTGGGCCACGCCCTGCAAACGGTCTCAGGCGGCCTTGCGTTCGTAAAACGTCAGCGGCACGGCCTGCGCGTGATGATCGAAGCCGCAACGGCTCGCGCACACGCCGCTTTCCATCATGACGCCGCGCACGGAATCCGCGCACTTTCCACAGCAGATAGCGACGCCGAGCTCGAACTGGAGTTCGTCGAACGAATCGACGCCTTCCGCGATCGAGGCACGGATCTTTCGGTCAGAAACAGACTTGCAGACACAGACAATCATGGCAGGGCGTCATAGCTAACGTTAATGCGAACTATTATCATTTTGATTGGCCGGTTTGGCAAGCGTCCTGCATCATTTTTTGTAACAAAACCAGACTCTTAGAAGGGTTTCGTCTAATGGAGGGGTCGGGCGCGAGCGGCGGGAAGAGGGCAAAAACGTCTGAAAAGCACGCGAAAAGGCCGTCTGAAGGCCTGAAACACAGCGGGCAACGGATTTATGCGGCTTGGGAATCCGGCGCGGCCGTGCGGCGCGAAGGGATCACGACCTGGTCGACCGTTGCGTCAATATGCAGCAGGGTAGCGGCAAGTTGCTGCTGATGTGAGCCGTCGTCGGTCGAATAAAAGCGGGCCGGAACAGTGCCGGTGCTTTCCGGTGTGGCGCGCAGCCCATGCTGGTCGAGTACCCGTTCCAGCTGGCGCGCAATGGCCACGCTCGTATCGATCAGCATCAACCGGTCGCCGACGATATCGCGGATCGCCGCATCGAGAAACGGATAGTGGGTGCAACCGAGCACCAGAGTGTCGGCGCCGGCGTCGAGCATGGGCTCCAGGTAGCTGCGCAGCAGTTCGCGCAGTTCAGCGGACCCGACGTCGCAGCGCTCCACCGCCTGCACGAGCCCATGGCCCGGTTGGCAAAGAAAACGGCAATCACTGGCGTAGCGCTCGAGCAAGGCCTGGAAGCGGGCGCTGCGCAAAGTCACCTGAGTGGCGAGTACGCCGGCAACACGCGTTTTCGACTGCAGCGCGGCGGGTTTGATGCCCGGCTCGACTCCCACCAGCGGGATCGCCAGCTTTTCGCGGACCAGCGCGATCGACTGTGCGGTCGCCGTGTTGCACGCGACCACCAGCGCTTTCGCCCCTTGTTTTGCGAGCCATTCCCCGATTGCGAGGGTGCGATCGGCGATGAAGTCGTCGTCGCGTTCGCCGTAGGGGGCGTAGAGCGAGTCGGCGACGTAGATGAGCGCCTCGTTGGGCAGTTGCGCCCGAACCGCCCGCAACACCGACAAACCGCCCAGACCCGAATCGAAAATGCCGACCGGCGCTCGTGAATTGTCACCCGAGGCGGCAATCCCGACACTTGAAGACGGCGATTCTGTGGACATAGGCGATAGGGAGACGCGCGGCGCACCGGTCACGGGAAACTCACGAAAACGGGGAAGTGCGCAAGTATATCGCCCGCACGGCGCCTGCTTTGATAAACGAGCCGGCTCGCTTGCCGGCTGATCACCAGCCAGGCCGGATGGCGTATGAACGGATCCATGAGCCGGCGCGCGGGTTTTTTCAGCTTGGTTCGATCAGGACTCGATCGAGCCCATTGCGGTTTGCTGGTAGTTCTGGATGCCGACCTTGTCGATCAGGTCCAGTTGCGTTTCGAGCCAGTCGATGTGCTCTTCCGTGTCGTCGAGAATCTTCACGAAGATTTCGCGCGAGATGAAATCACGAACCGATTCGCAATACACGATCGCTTCTTTACAGGTGCTCTGTGAAATCTGTTCGAGCTTCAGATCGCAAGCGAGGATTTCTTTGGTTTCCTCGCCGATCAGCAGCTTGTGCAGGTCTTGCAGGTTCGGCAGGCCGTCGAGCATGAAAATGCGTTCGATTAGCCAGTCGGCGTGCTTCATTTCGCCGATCGATTCGTCGTATTCATGCTTGCCGAGCTTCTCGAGACCCCAGTGCTTGTACATTCGCGCGTGCAGGAAGTACTGGTTGATCGCGGTCAGTTCGTTTTTCAACTGTGAGTTGAGATATTCGATGACCTTCTTGTCGCCTTGCATGATGTGTCCTTGTAGGGGATTTGATTTTCCCAGAACAATAAACGCCGAAACGCAAAAAGCCAAGGCAAAAAATCAGATTTTCGCTTGATTTCAGAGGGTTTTTCGCGTGATGCGTACCGTTCTCATTTCATCATAAAAAAAGCCGGGGTTTCAGGCCCCGGCTTTAAATTATTCAGCGGATGTCAATAGCGATCAAACCGTCGCGACCGGAATTTTGCCGATCTTCGCTTGCCATTCCTTCGGGCCGGTCTGGTGCACCGAGGTACCGTTCGAATCGACGGCAACCGTCACGGGCATGTCCTGCACGTCGAACTCGTAGATCGCTTCCATGCCGAGGTCTTCGAACGCGAGAACCTTCGCGCTGCGAATCGCTTTCGACACGAGGTAAGCCGCGCCGCCCACGGCCATCAGATACGCGGCCTTGTGCTTCTTGATCGCCTCGATCGCAACCGGGCCGCGCTCGGCCTTGCCGATCATCGAAATGAGGCCGGTTTGCGACAACATGGTCTCGGTGAATTTGTCCATGCGCGTGGCGGTGGTCGGGCCTGCCGGGCCGACTGCCTCGTCGCGCACCGGATCGACCGGGCCGACGTAATAGATCACGCGGTTCGTGAAATCGACCGGCAGCTTTTCGCCCTTGGCGAGCATGTCGGCGATGCGCTTGTGCGCGGCGTCGCGGCCCGTCAACATCTTGCCCGACAGCAGCAGCGTTTGGCCCGGTTTCCACGAGGCGACTTGTTCCGGCGTCAGCGTGTTCAGATCGACGCGCTGGCTCTTTTCCGTATCCGGTTCCCACTGCACTTTCGGCCATGCGTCGAGCGACGGTGCTTCGAGCTTCGCCACGCCCGAACCATCGAGTGTGAAGTGCGCGTGACGGGTCGCTGCGCAGTTCGGAATGATTGCGATCGGCTTGCTCGCGGCGTGCGTCGGTGCGGCCATGATCTTCACGTCGAGCACGGTGGCAAGACCGCCAAGACCTTGCGCGCCGATCCCGAGCGCATTGACCTTCTCGTGCAGTTCGACGCGCAGTTCTTCGATCCAGTCTTGCGGACCGCGTGCGATCACGTCCTGAATGTCGATCGGATCCATCAGCGATTCCTTCGCCATCACCATCGCTTTCTCAGCGGTGCCGCCGATGCCGATGCCGAGCATGCCCGGCGGGCACCAGCCCGCGCCCATGGTCGGCACAGTCTTCAGAATCCAGTCGACGATCGAATCCGACGGATTCAGCATCGCGAACTTCGACTTGTTTTCCGAGCCGCCGCCCTTGGCCGCCACCTGCACGTCGACCTTGTCGCCCGGCACGATTTCGTAGTGGATCACGGCCGGCGTGTTGTCTTTCGTATTCTTGCGCGCGCCTTCCGGCGGGCTCACGATCGATGCGCGCAGCACGTTGTCCGGGTTCAGATAACCGCGGCGCACGCCTTCGTTGATCATCTCGGTGACGCCCATCGTCGCACCGTCCCAACGCACGTCCATGCCGACCTTCACGAACACCGTGACGATGCCGGTGTCCTGGCAGATCGGGCGCTTGCCTTCGGCGCACATGCGGCTGTTGGTGAGAATCTGCGCGATCGCATCCTTCGCGGCCGGGCTCTCTTCGAGCTCGTAAGCGCGGCCCAAGGCCTGGATGTAGTCGAGCGGGTGGTAATAGCTGATGTACTGAAGCGAATCAGCAATGCTCTGAATCAGATCTTCCTGTTTGATGACGGTCATGGCTAGCTCAGTGGGGACAATGGCGCTTGTTATTCCGACACGCAGGGCAGTGCGGTCAGTCGTGCGCCTTCAGGGGAGTGGAATCGTGGGAACTCACGACATGCAGCGCCGTGGGCTCCTGAAAATGTTTCGGGTGCGTATGCGTAGTGAGGCGGTCGACCAGTGCCATTACCAGCGCCGAGACGAGGAACGCGACGTGAATGATCACTTGCCACATGATGGCGTGCGTCGAATTCTGGTCGGGGCTGATGAAGGTCTTCAACAGATGGATCGACGAGATACTGATCAGCGCCATCGACAGTTTGACCTTCAGCACGCCGGCGTTCACGTGGTCGAGCCATTCCGGTTCGTCCGGATGACCTTCCACACCGAGGCGTGACACAAAGGTTTCATAGCCGCCGATGATCACCATGATCAGCAGGTTCGAGATCATCACCACGTCGATCAGGCCGAGTACCACCAGCATGATGTTGGTTTCGTCGAGCGTCATGGACGCGCTGACCAGATGCCAGACCTCTTTCAGGAACAGGACGACGTAGACCGCCTGGGCGACGATCAGCCCCAGGTATAGCGGCACCTGCAGCCAGCGGCTCATGAAGATGATGACGGGCAGCGGGCGCATCGGGCGGCGCTGACGGGCGGAGTCGGGTCGCGGAGCGGACATAGGTAAGAGTCAGATGAAACGCAGGTGACGGAACACGGACTAAATGCGCTGTCCCGACGCGCAAATCAAACGCGCGGTCGAGCACGCAAACCAGGGCGCAGACGGCGCAGTACGCGGCCAGGGAGGCCGGAGAAGCTCGCGTCAGGCGCGCTATTGTACAGCGTCGGATGAATTTGCTGCGGCGCGCTGCACCTTCGCGAGGCGCAGCACGGGCCACGCCACCGCGATGGCGATCGCGAAGCGCGGTAGCGCGAACAGCGGGGGCGGGAGCTAATTCGACAATGGACTTGCCGATTCCAACATTGCTGCCGCCCCGCGACATCAAGGTAATGAGAAGTCGGGCGTAGTGGTTCAAGCGGAGGTCCGGGTCAGAGCGGGCGCAGCCGACTGGTTTATTGGATGACCCGGCGACCCATGCGGCGGCCGGCTGCGTTCAGCGCGAGTCAAGCTCGCGTGGAGCGCCCCGCTCAGGCGCCGCCGCCGCCCGTGCCACCGGCCTTGCCCATCATGGACGTGATCATGCCGAGGATCGGCGAGACCAGTTGCGTCGCGGCGGAGAGCGCCTGTTTAATGATGTCCATGATCTGGCCGATTCCCTGGGCCATGTCCGCTCCGCCGCCACTCTTGCCGCCCGCGCCTTGGGCCGCGCCATTGTCCTCCGCGACGCCGGCCTGTTGCGCAGGCGCGTGCCGGGCGACCTGGCCGGCTCCGCCCATATCACCAACGCCGCCGTCGTCCGGAGGAGCGAACATTTGCGTGGCGCCGATATTCGCGTCGGCCTGCATACCGCCTTGCAGCGCGCCCGGACCGCCGCCCAAATCGAAAGGCATGCTGGCGCCCATATCGAAAGCCATACCGTTGCCACCGTCACCAATTGCATTCGTCATACTAATATCCTTGTGTTGGCCCATTGTCGAGCCGGAAAAGCCGTGCGGCGATTTCGTGAAACGAAAATAGCGCGTCAGCCGCCGGCTAAAGATTTTTATAAAGCTAACGGATCAGTCTTTTTCAATTTTTCGATAAATCTCCTTCTGGGTTATTGAGGCGGATTCCGCAAGGCGTCGGGATCGATTGCTTCCGGATTGATTGGATGTTTTTTGTCAAGTAATTGGGTGACGCAAATAATGCGTATCAGGCCGGTGAAGTTGCAGACCGTCTCCTGCGTCAAATCAATTTCGCGTGCCCATTGAGAAATCAATTTCCCCACCGACATGGATTTCTGGCGGGCAATTTCTTCAATGATTCGCCAATAGACTTCTTCCAGCCGCAGACAGGTTGCGAGTCCGTTGATACGTATGGAGCGCAGTCGTGGCCGTGCCAGCGCGGGAGTGAAGTTGCAATACTCTGTCATCCGCATAGGCGTTCGCGTGTAGGAATGCATGAACACGCGACGACGGGTAATGCGATGAAGCCAACTCCTGCCGCAAGGCTTTTATTGTTATCGCTAAATTTACGAGATAAATAGAACCGGATGTTTCGCATGTCTGGACGAAGTGAGTGGCAGTTCGCCAATCTTCATCTTATGGAGTGCCTAATGGGTCATACAGGGATACGACGTTAATAAATCGATGAATGTCTTATTTTCTGGATATGCGAAATGAATTTAAAGGCCGTTCAAGAGGTTTTTTTGTTTTTGATCAAGAAAAATTTAATCGGACGGCATTTCGCTGTGTCGCCGCTCTTTGTCGTACATGTATATGACCGCGATTTTGTCGGGGCCATTAAATTCATGGCTGACGTAGTCAATAAACGTGGCCAGGAATTTTCCAATGCATATGATGTTGCGCAGTGATTCGACCAGAAGGAAAGGCGGTGGCCGACCTGCCTGCTCGCCGCCGCCCGCGGCCCGGGCCGTGCGTCATCTCGCCGGCCAGCTTGCGGTGGCGGCGGTTCTGGCGGCGTTGCTGGTGTCGGCAGCCCCCGCCGCCATGCCCGTATGGCGAGGCGCCACCATGCACTACGCGGTGAACGGCGCGCCGTTGCCCGACGTGCTGCGCGACGTACTCGCGGTGGAAGGGCTGACCGCGGACATTGGCCGCGACGTCAAGGGTGTCGTCAACGGCCGTTTCGACGACGCGCCGGGCAATGTGTTCGCGCAACTGGTCGAGGCCTACGGTCTGGTCTGGTATTTCGACGGCAGGGCGATGCACGTCACAAGCGCGGCCGGCGTGCGCAGTCGTGTCATCCCGTTCGCGCCGTTGACCCGCGACGCGGTCGCTTCGTTGCTGCGCAACCTCGATCTCGACGACGCCCGTCTGCCGGTCCGCTACTCGCCGACCACCGCGCGCGTGGCCGGTCCTGCGATTTTCGTCGACGCGGTGGTTGAGGCTATCGACAAGGCGCAACGCCAGGCGACGGTCGAGCCTTCGTTCGATCAGACCGTGATCCGGATTTTTCCGCTGCGTTACGCGCAGGCGGAAGACATTCACTACACGGTGCGCTCGCAGGATCAGGTGGTGCCGGGCGTGGCCTCGCTGCTACGCCGTCTGATGAACGACACGTGGCAGGCAAGCGTGCCCGCCGTGACTCGCTCGCGCGCCGAGGTGCGCAATGCGCGCGGCGCGCCGCCGCCGCTGCCGAGCTTGCGCGGCCTGGGTCTCGCCGGCACGCCGTCCAGCTCCGACAGCGATGACGACAGTGATACCCACAGCGCGCCGCCGCTGCCGGGCGCGCAGAATGCCCAGACTGCGCCGCCGGCGGCGACGCCCGCGCGGCGCAACATCCTTGCCGATCCGCGCACCAATTCGGTGGTCGTCAACGACCTCGCTTCGATGATGCCGAATTACGAACGCGCGATCGCGATGCTGGATCAGCCGCAGGAGCTGGTCGAGATCGATGCGGTGGTGATCGACGTGTCGTCCAGCGCGGCGCGTTCGCTCGGCGTGCAGTGGGGCGGCGCGAGCGGGCGCATCAATGGTGCCTCCGGGACCATGAACGCACCGGTGAGCTTCGGCAATCCGGGGTTGCTGACTCCCGCCAGCGCCGCCAGCGGGTTGAATCTCGCGACGCTCGTCGGCAATTCGGCGCAGTACCTGTTCGCCCAGCTTCACGCACTCGAGGACGCCGGCAAGGCGCGCGTGCTCTCACGTCCGCAGGTGCTGACGCTGAACAACACCGAGGCGGTGTTGACCTCGCGCAGTTCGGTGTACGTGCGGGTCGCGGGCAATCAGGACGTCGATCTGTTCAATATCGACGTGGGGCTCACGCTGAAAGTGACGCCGAGTGTCGAAGCGACCGGCGACGCGCGCAGCAGCATCCGCCTGAATATCCAGATCGAGGACGGCGGCTTCAACTCGACGATGTCGGTGGATGGGATTCCAAAGGTCGACAACCATTCGATCGTGACACAGGCCGTGGTGCGCGACGGCGAAAGTTTGCTGATCGGCGGCTACCAATACGAACGCAGCGAGAGCAGCACCTCGAAGGTGCCGTGGCTAGGCGATGTGCCGTATGTCGGTGCGCTGTTCCGTTCCACCGAGACCACTCACGAGCGGCTCGTGCGGCTGATTCTCATCACGCCGCGCATGAAGCGCGCGTCGGGCGGCGACGTAGCGCCGGATTTGACGAGCCAACTGGCGCGCGCGTCGATGGCGGCGCCTGCGACGGCCATAGCCGTGCAGTCGCAGGTCGGCGCGGCGTTGCTGCCGGCTGGCCAGGCGGCGCAAGCGAAGCCGTCAGGCCAATCGATGCAATCGGCTCCGTCTCCGCTCGAGCCGGTGAACAGGATGCCGTGGGAGAACCGCCGTGACCGCTGATGCGCAAATCCAGGTGACGGACGGCGTGCACACCGGCGCGAGCGTGGTGCTGCAGCCGGGTCGGTTACTGCAGATCGGCAGCAGCAGCGAGGCCGATCTGATGGTGATCGACGAAGGGGTCCACGCGCGCCATCTGAGTGTCCAGTTGCAGGACGCGCGCCTCGCGTTGACCGCGCATCGGGCGGGCGTCGCGGTGTTCGGGCGAAGCCTGGCGCCAGGGCGTCGCGTGCTGTTGCGGCGTGGTGCGTGGTTCTCGGCGGGGCCGGTCAAGTTCCGTTTCAGCGGACGCGATGCATCCACCACGACGATGGCGCGCGACGCCGAGCGGGCCTATCTGCTGCGCCATGCGCCGCTCGCTTACGTGACGAGACGCTGGTCGGACGCTTCGCCGATCCTGAGGGCCTGCGTGGTCGCCACGCCGTGCGCGCTGGCGCTTCTTCCGTGGTTCGCGTCGAACCATCTGGTGGACCCGCCGCGTTCATCTCGAACCAGCGAGACCTTTCGGCTCGTCAAGACCCATGTCGATCCGAAATCCGGCGCGCTCGTCTACGAGGGCTACGTACGTACGCAAACCGATCTCGCTGCGCTGAGCGCGAGCGCGTGGTCGCGGCAACGCGCGCCGGTCATGCGGGTGATCGTGCTCGACCAGTTGCAGGACGCGGTCCGGGAGTTCCTCACCCGCTATTACCGCGGCGCCGAGGTGCGTGCCGCCGAACCCGGTGCGTTCAGCGTGACGCTGCCCGACGGACGTGGCTTCGTGTCACCCGAATCGTGGGACTACGGCCGCGTCGAGCGGCTGGCTCGCGGCGAAATCAACGGCTTGCGCGGCCTTACCTTCCCAGGCCATGCGCAAGGCGCGGACCGCGTGCGGGTGCCCCTCGACGCGCTCGGCATGAATCTGCTGGTTGGAAAACATGCGCTCTGGCTCACGGACGCGCAGGGCACGCGTTATTTCGCCGGGGCGCGGCTGCCGGTGGGCCGGATTACACGCATCTCGGCGTGCGCCGCGGAAGTGACGCGTGATGACGATGGTTCGGTATACGAATTTTTCATGGAGGCGAGCCATGCCCCCAGAAACTGCCGTTAAAAGCACCCTTGGCGCCTGCGCCGATCTGCTGCTGGAAGAGCGGCTCGCCGAAGGCGGCGGCGCGGGACGCGCGGCCATCGTTGCGCAACTGACGGACGAAATCGCCGCCCTGAGCCAGGTGCTGCAAAGCGCGGCGCCGGCCCCGCAAAAAGAACTGATTCTGCTTGTCGAGTGTTTGCGCGCGGCTCGGCAAGTGGTGGAACGAAGTGCCAACTTCACAAACGCGCGCGACAACAGAAAGGAATCCAGATCATGAATCAGGTCAACACAGTAGCTCCGAACACCGGGGCCAACGGTTTCGGCGGCTTTGGCGGCGGCGATGGCGGTTCCACGGTCGGCGCGACTGGCGGCATCTCCGCGCAGAAAGTGTCGGAAGTGCTGGCGAAGATCCTCGAGAAGCAGAACAAGGACTTCGACAACAAGCTGCAACAGGCCGAAGGCGCGGACGACAAACAGCAGAACGTCGCGATGATGAAAGTGCAGCAGGCCATGGGCGCGGTCAACACGACCCAGAGCGTCGCGACGTCCTGTATCCAGGGCCTGACTGACGCGCAGAAGGAAACCGCTCGCGCTTCCCACTAACGCTTTTTCTTAACCGGACGGAGACACCTTCGGGTGTCTTCGGGAGCTTCATCGATGCAGGACGATACCCTGGAACTGCTGATTTCGATCGGCCATTACGCCCGCGTCTACCGACGCTTCGACGAGGCGCGCTATCTGTTCGAGCGACTGGCGTTGCTGTATCCGCAGCGCGCTTTTCCGTATCTCGGCCTTGGTCTCGTCGAACTGGACCGCGCCAACTATCGCGGCGCCTCGCTGTTGTTTGGCCGGGCGATGGACGTCGCGCCCGCCAGCATGCTCGCGCGCGCCTGGCTTGGCGTGTGTCTGGTGCTCGAGCAGCGCTACGCGGCCGGCGTGCGGATGTTGACGAGTGTCACAGCCGACGAGCCCGGCGCCAGTTCCATGGCGGCGGCCTTTCTCGGCCTGCCCGAATGCGTGCCTTACGCGCGAGCCGCCAGCACGACCCAGACCGCGAGCCCTGCGGTTTTTCTATCCACCAATGAACGACTGACTATCCGAAGCGGACATTGATATGTTGCAACCCCCTGTTATTACCGCGCCGCCGCCGGCCGATCTTTGGTCCACCGTCGGCGCCCAGACCATCGGCCAGCCAGGCGACGCGGCTACCGACGGCTCCCTGATCGAACGTCTGCTGGCGCGCGCCCAGGACGCCCAGGACGCGTCGGCACAGCAACTGAACACGCACATGGAGCAGCTCGACTCCGGTCGCATTTCGACCTCCGACATGTTGCGTCTCCAGGCGGACATGGGCGCGTTCGCGGTGCGGGTGCAGATGACGGTGCGCGTCGCCGACGAAGCCGGTCGCGCGATCCAGACGCTGTCGCAGCGAAGCTGATGCGCCGCGTTCTGATCCTGCTGCCGGTGCTGTTCCTCCTTGCCGGCTGCAGAACCTCGCTATTCGAAGGCCTGGACGAGGACCAGGCGAACCGGATCGTCGCCGCGTTGAGCCATCACGGCATCAATGGCTACAAGGAACGCAACGCCGACCGGAGCTGGAACATTTCCGTCGACGACGCCGACGCGGTGGTCGCCACCGAACTCGCGAGCGCTTATGCGCTGCCGCGCGGCGGCCACGCCAACCTCGGCGACCTGTTCAGCCGCCAGGGTTTGATCTCAAGTCCGGAGGAGGACCGGATTCGCTACGTGTTCGGCCTGTCGCAGGAACTCTCCGAAACGCTTGAAAAGATGGACGGCGTGTTGCTGGCGCGCGTGCATATCGTGCTGCCGGAGAAGGATCCGATGGACCCGACGCACGACACGCTGCCGTCGGCCTCCGTGATGATGCGCTACCGGGGCGACACCAATCTTGAACCGATGCGTGACCGGATTCGCGCGCTGGTGGCGGGTGGGGTCGAGGGACTGATGCCCGAGCGCGTGGCCTTGACGCTCGTGCCGGTCACGCCGGTGCTGAGTTTTCCTGGCGGTTGCGACAACGATCACGACATCGCCGGCGGAAACGATGTGGCCAGCGCCGCAGGCGCGGTCAGCGTGACGACCTGTAGCGAAGCCAGGGCGCGCATGCCGTCGCGTGCCACCACCGTGCTGGGTGCGCTGGCTGCGCTGGTGCTGCTGGTGTCGGGATCGATCTGGCTATGGCGCTCGGGTCTGCGCACGCGGTTCGAACGCGAGCCGCGCGGCGGCCGCAAGCCGGCAGGCGCGTCAGACGGGCGCCGCGAGCCGATGACGGGCGACAAGCCACGCGCAGCCGGCGAAGCGAAAGAAGCAGGAGAAGCGGCCGGCCCGACGGAGCATCGCGGAGAAGACGCATGAAGCACGCCTATACCTGCGCGCCGGCGGACTGGGCGCATCACAGCTGGCTCGAGGACGGCCGTCCGATCCGCAACGAACGCGCCGCGCGCAATGCACATGCGGCGCTGTTTGGCCGCTACCCGCAATTGGTTCAGGTGGCGCTTTCCGACGTGCCGCCCGCGCTGCCGATCTGGCCGCGTCCCGCGTGCGCGCGCCTGTGCCGCATCGTCGCCGCGCTCGCGTTCGCCCGTTCGCTGCGCCGCGTGGTCGCCGCGCAGGCGCGCACCGCCTTCGCGATGGGCGTCGCGCCGCGCATGCTCGGCGCGATCCAGCGTCACCCACGCGCGGCCGTTGCCGATCTGCGGATCGAACCCATGCCGCCGCTGTTCAGCCGCCGCGAGATGACGGCGGTCGGCCTCGCATTGGCGCTCGAAGCTGCCGCAGATTCGCGCTACGCGTTCTGGTGGAGCCTGAGGTTGCCGCGCGGGATTTCAGAAGCCGCGTCGCATTACCAGGTGCACGAATTCACCGCCGCCGACGCACGCGAGCTGGTCGCTACCGCGCGACGTCTGTTGGAGGGCAAGCCATGCTGATCTGCCGAATTGGCCCGTGGCGAATTGAATGCGACGGGCATCTGAGCATACGTGAGCAACTGTCGCTCGATGGCCTGCGCGCCGTCGAGGCGGAGCGCGCTGCCGAAACCGCCCGCGAGCGCAGTCGGCTCGTGACGCTCGCCCGTAAGCTCAAGCGGCGGGCGTGGCGGCGCGGGCACGCGTCCGGCGTCGCCGCCGCGTTGCGCGAGCAGGTCGCGCGCACGGCTGCGGCGGCGTACGCGGCGCATCGTCTCGAGGAGCGGCTCATGCGCATGGTGCTCGAGGCGGTGACGGACATCGTGGGCGAATTGCCGCCCTCGGCGGCGCTCGCGAATCAGTTGCGCCGCTCGGTGATCGTCGCGCAATCACAGCGGCTGGTCTCAGTGCGCGTCGCCCCTGAGGTGTTCGACGAGGCGAAGCAACTGATCGGCACGGTTGAGCGCGAACTGGGCGCGCCGTTATGCACGGTGCTTGCCGATGCGGGTCTGCCCGCGCACTCGTGCGTGATCGAAACGGAGGCGGGCGTGATCGACGGCGGCCTCAAGGTGCAGTTGCGCGCGCTGGAGCAGGGCATGCGCGATGGCGTGGCTGCGATGCTGCACCAATACGACTTCCCGGATCGGGCCGGCCGCACGACGCTAGCGGCGATCGAGCACGGCGTGCGCGACACGTTGGCCGCGTTGTCGGCGCCCGTGACGATCGCGCCGCCGCCTTCGCCACCACTTTCGCCACCACCGTCAGTGCCGCCGGCCCCGCCGCCGAACGTCGTGCGCATCGTGCGTCGCCCCTATATCCGGGAGGCGGCATGACGCTCTGGCCCGACATGGAGACGCTCGCGCTGGAGGACGTGGAGCGCCACAACCTGGCGATCCGGCATTTTGGCTTCCCGCTCGCGGTGCAGGTCGGCGCGCGGCGCTTCACGCTGCAATTCGAAGCGTGCCGCGAGCGCTATCCGCTGTTGCTCTCGGGCGTTGCCGCGCAATCGCCGTTCAGCGTGGCGTGCGACGCCGGCGCGCTACTGCCCGAACTCGCCACGCCGGTGCTCGGCGCGCGCGGCGACGCGGCCCCCACGCATATCACCGACGCCCTGAGCGACTGGCTGTGCGCGCTCGAAGGTCTGTTTGGTTTTACCTTCGACGTGAACGGTGTTGCCTTCGATGCGCTCGCGCCGACGGGCGCCTACGGCGTCGCCGTGACGCACACCGCGAGCGGTCGCACAGCACATTTTTCGTTTCGCAGTCCGGCGGTCGACGCCTGGCTGCGCCAGCGGCCGCCGCCCCCGGTCGGCCGCGAGGCGCTGCTCGCACGCCTTCACGTGCGCCTGCCTGTTTGCGTGAGCGGTCCGTCTTTATCGCTGCCGCGCCTGCGCAAGATCGCGGTGGGCGACGCACTGCTATTCGACCGTCATTCCTGTTGCCTGCGTGTGCCCATGCGAATGGGCACGGGCAGGGTTTTGTTGAAGTTTGCTGAGGAGCACACCATGATTGACCAAGTCCTGACCGAAGCCGCCACGCCCCTCGAAGTGAGCAGCGAACTGCTGCCCATCGACGCCCTGACTTTTCCGTTCGACGCCGTGCTCGGCACGCTGTCGCTATCGGTTGCCGAACTGGCGCATTTGCGCGAGGGATCGATCGTCGCGTTTCGCTTGCCGACGCGTGAACGGAAGGTAACGTTGCTATGTCAAGGGATTCCGTTCGCGCGTGGCGAACTGATCGATATCGAGGGATCGCTCGGCGTGCGCGTCACGCGATTGACGCACGGAGATCTGCCGGCATGATCGCCCAACTCGACCAGTTGCAGGTCGTCAGTCTGTTTTTCATGATGGGCCTGCTACCGCTCGCGGTCGCGATGACCACCTCGTTCACGAAGTTCAGCATCGTTCTGACCTTGCTGCGTTCCGCGCTCGGTGTGCAGCAGGCGCCGAGCAATCTCGTGATCTCGGGCCTCGCGCTCGCGGCGACGCTGGTCGTGATGGCACCGACGATTGCCGCCATCCAGTCGGCGCTCGACGACGCGCAGGGCGCTGAAAGCACCGGCGCCCTGCCGCGTCCCGCCGAGTTGCTGCAGGCGGTGCGCGGCCCGCTCGGCGATTTCATGATGAAGCATTCGCGCCCCGCCGAGCGGCAGTTTCTCGTCACGGCCGCGAAGCGGATCGACCCCGCCCGCGACGCGCGCGAAACCGATATGCCGCTTCTGATTCCCGCGTTTCTGATCAGCGAGATTTCAAGCGGCTTCGAAGCGGGCTTCCTGCTGTATATCGCGTTCCTGGTAGTGGATCTCGTGGTGGCCAACGTGCTGACGGCGATGGGCATGATGATGCTGTCGCCGAGCACGGTATCGATTCCGTTGAAGCTGTTCGTCTTCGTATCGGTATCGGGCATGTCCAGGCTGATGCACGGCCTCATTGTCGGCTACGCTAAATGAGCAGCGTGCCGACTCTCGCCACCTTGTCCAGCGACGCATTGCTGCTGGTGTTCTGGCTCTCGTTGCCGGCGCTCGCGGTCGCCACCGCCGTGGGTCTCGTGATCGGCCTCCTGCAGTCGATCACGCAGATTCAGGATCAGAGCCTGCCGTACGGCGTGAAGATCATCTGCGTGGGCTTCGTGCTGATGCTCACCGGACCGTGGGCGAGTCGCGAACTGGCGCGTTTTCTCGCGCACGTCTTCACGTTCATCGCGGCGGGGCGCCTGCACTGAACATGAACCACGTCGACTATCTGGAGGGCTTCGCCTTCTGCGCGATCCGCCCCGCCGTGGCGCTCTTTCTGATTCCATTCGGGCAGAGCGGCTCGCTGGGTATCGCGCTGCGCCTGCCGGTGCTGCTGGCCCTCGCCATGCTGCCGCAGCAGGTCGGCTGGCCGCCGCATCTGCTGACGGGCGCCGGTCTCGAGGTGGCCACCGGCATCGCGCTGGGTTTGCTGCTCAGCACGATTTTTCATGCCGCCGCCGCGGCCGGCGCGATTCTCGACCAGCAGGGCGGCTACGCGAGCGCCGCGATGTACGACCCGAACTTCCAGCAGGACGCGGCGCTGTTCGAAACATTGTTCCTGCAGTTCGCCGCGTTGACGCTCTTCACCGGGCCCGGCTTGCCGTTGCTATTCGGCTTTTTTGCCGACGCCTGGGTGCTATGGCCACCGGGACGCTGGCGGACCGATCTGGTCGACGTTTTCCGGCAACTCGCGCTACGCGATATCACGGACACGTTTATCGACGGCGTGCGGCTCGCAAGCCCACTGCTCGGTCTCGTGCTGATGGTGGACATCGCTTTCGGACTGATGTCGCGCCACGCGAAGCGCCTCAACCCGTTTGCGACCGCGCGCACCGTCAAGGCGCTGGTGCTTTCTCTAGCGGTGGTGTTGAGTGTGCCTGCGCTGTTTGCGCAATTGCAACTCGTCTTCCAGCACGCGATTCATCTGATTCCGTAAGCCACCGGGCGACCCATGAGCAACAAAACCGAAGCACCAACCCCAAAACGTATCCGCCGCGCGCGCGACGACGGCGAGATCGCCAGAAGTACGCACGTCAGCGTCGCGTTCAGCGGCCTGTGCTGGTGGCTGTATCTCGTCATTGAGGCGCCGCATCTCTATGCGCTGGCTTGCCAGTTGATCGTGCGCGTGACGACGCTCGACGCCTCACGCGCTTTCGACGACCAGTTCGCTACAACCTTCGCCGCCTGCCAGGTGTTCACGATGCCGTTCCTGACGACACTCGGCGTGGGGGCGCTCGCGGTGCTGATTCCGGAGTTGGCGCAAACGCGCGGCCTGCTCGCGTTGAAGCGGGTGAAGCCCGACTTCAAGCGGCTCAATCCGCTCAACGGACTCAGGCAGATGTTCAGCCTGCGACTGGTGTGGGATTCCGTGCTGACGATCATACAGTTCGCGATTCTGCTGATTCTCTTCGCGATGGCGATCCAGACATGGCTGCGCCAGCTCGCACCCGCCTATACGTTTTCACTGCCGGTGCTGCTGGGCTACACGGCGATCTCGCATTCGCATCTGCTGGCGTGGATGGCGGCGTCGCAGATCGTGCCCGGCGTGGCCGACTATCTCATTCAACACTTCTTGTGGATGCGCGGACTGCGCATGGACAAGAACGAAATCAAACGCGAATTCCGCGACGACGAGGGCGACCCCTATGTGAAAAGCCGTCGTCGCGCACTTCATCGGGAGCTTGGTCAATAACATGTCGAACCCTTCGTTTCTCGGTCGCTACGATCTCTCGGCGTTCTTCGCGCGGCACGCCGATCTCGCCGTCGGGATCGGCGTTCTGGCGGTGCTCGCGCTGCTGATCGTGCCGGTGCCGCCGTTCGTGCTCGATCTGTTCATCTGCGTGAGCTTCGCGGCCAGCCTGATGATGCTGACCACCACGCTGTACGTGTCGAAGTCGGTGGAACTGGCGAGCTTTCCCTCCTTGCTGCTGCTGACCACCTTGCTGCGCCTCGCGCTCGCGATCGCGTCGACCAAGATGATCCTGCTGCATGCGCACGCCGGCCAGATCATCGGCGCGTTCGGCGCGCTGGTGGTGGGCGGCAACGTGGCGGTGGGGCTGGTGGTGTTCATCGTGCTGGCGGCGATCCAGTTCATCGTGGTCGCGAAGGGCGCGGACCGCGTCGCGGAAGTGGCGGCGCGCTTCACGCTCGACGGTATTCCCGGGCGGCAGATGAGTATCGACGCCGATCTGCGCAACGGCGTGATCTCGGCGGTGCAGGCAAGTCGCATGCGCGCGTCGCTGGAGCGCGAAACGTATTTCTACGGCTCGCTCGACGGCGCGATGAAGTTCGTCAAGGGCGACGCGGTGGCGGGCCTCGTGGTGGCGCTAGTGAACATCGTCGGCGGACTGACGGTGGGGATCGCGCAACGTGGCATGTCGTTCGCCGACGCACTGCAGGCGTACACGATCCTCACCGTGGGCGACGGCCTCGTCTCGCAGATTCCGTCGCTGATCGTCTCGGTGGCGGCGGGCATTCTGGTGACGCGCGTGAGCGCGGGCGAGGGCGCCGACGCGCACCTGGGCGGCGACATCTACAAGCAGCTCACGGTGCATCCGAAGGCGATCGGCATGGCCGGGGCCACCTGCATGGCGCTGGCCGCGATCCCGGGTTTTCCGCACATCCAGTTTCTGGTGGCGGGCGGGCTCCTGCTCACGCTCGCCATCACGCTGCTGCGCAACGCATCGCTGGCGGCGAACTCGCAGCGCGCGCTGATGCCCGGCATGACGCGCGACGGCGGCAACTACGTGCCGCGCATTCTCGACGACGTTGAACTGGGTACGAGCGCGACGCTGCGTTTGCGGGTCGGTCTGAAGGCGTTCGACGCGTTGCGGCCCGAGGCGCTGAACCGCTCGCTCGGCCAGTTGCGCCGCAATCTGATGACCGATCTCGGCGTGCCGTTTCCGGGTCTCGCGTTGTTGCGCGACAAACGGCTGTCACCGGAACGGTACATCGTCGATATTGAGGACGTGCCGTTCGCTAGCGGCACGCTGGTGGCGGGGCACATGCTGGTGAGCGGCGACGCGGCACAGGTCACGTTCGAAGGCGTGGAAGGCTATCGGTCGCGCGCGGAAAAAGCGGTCTGGGTGGCGGCCGCGACGGCGGCGTCGCTTCGCGATCCGCAACTGCACAAGGCGACGGTGGAAGAGGCGCTCTGCGAGCATCTGGCGGAGGTGTGCGAGCGTTCGGCCGCCGACATTCTCGGCACCCAGGAAACACGCTTCCTGCTCGATCAGTTGGCGATCGAATTCCGCGAACTGGTTGCCCAGGCGGCGCAGGCGGTGAGCACGGTGCAACTCGCGGGCGTGCTGCGGCAATTGCTGCAGCAGCGGGTGCCGATCCGCAATCTGCGCGCGATCCTGGAGGCGATCGTGAGGGTGCCCGCCGGCGAGCGTACCACCGACCGCATGCTGCGCGAGGCGCGCATTCAGTTAGGGCGGCAGATCGCGCGTGTCTACGCCGACCTCGAAACGTGGACGATCAGTGCAGCGGTGCTGGACCCCGGCTGGGAAGCGAGCCTGGAAGCGCAAATCCGGGGTGGCGTGGATGGCGAGCCGCAATGCGTGTTGTCCGCCGACGAAATGGCGCGCACGCAGCACATCCTGACCGGCGACCTGTCGGGCATCGGACTGATCGTCACGAATGCCTTGTTGCGTCCGCATCTGATGCGTCTGCTGCACGATTTTGGCCGACGTATCGACGTGCTGGCGATCGAGGAAATTCCACTCGACATCTATCGCGTGCGGACCGTCGCCACTCTGGGGGTGGCATGACTTTCGATCTGCCACGTGGGGCGCGAGGCGGGGCGCCGACGCTGATTTCCACGCCCACGCTGCATGGCCGCGTCGTGGAAGCGCGCGGCGTGATCGCGCGCGTGGTGGGCGTGTCCTTGCGCATCGGCGAAAAGGTGCGGCTGGTGCGGCCCGATACGCTCGAAGCGCAGTTCGGCGAGGTGGTGGGCTTCGCGCACGACGGCGCGCTCGTCATGCCGCTCGCGGGGCTCATCGGGCTGTCCGACATCACGGAGGTGCAGGGCTGCGGCGCCACCTGGAGCAGTGTGGAGGCGAGCGGACTGCTCGGCCGCGTGGTGGACGGACTCGGCAATCCGCTCGACGGCAGGGCGCTGCCACCGTCGCCGTCCTCATTCGATGCAACCCAGCCTGGAAACGCGGCCGCTTCGGTCAACCCGCTCGAGCGTCCGGTGATCTCCGCGCCATTCGCCACCGGCGTGCGCGCGATCGACGCCATGCTGACCTGCGGCGTCGGACAACGCACCGGCATTTTCGCGCCAGCGGGCGGCGGCAAGAGCACCATCATGGGCATGATCGCGAATGGCGCGGCCACCGATGCGGTCGTGGTCGCGCTGATCGGCGAACGCGGCCGCGAGGTGGCCGAGTTCATCCACGATCACCTGGCGCAGCGGCGTGAATCGACGGTGGTGATCGCCGCCACCTCTGAGCGTCCCGCCGCCGAGCGCATCAAGGCGGCGGAACTGGCCGCGCGCGTGGCGGTGGGATTGCGCGCGACGGGCCGCAACGTGCTGCTGTTGTTCGACTCGCTGACCCGCTACGCGCGCGCGTTGCGCGAACTGGGCCTCGCCGTCGGCGAACCGCCGTTGCGCGGCGGCTTTCCGCCGAGCGTGTTCGCCCAGTTGCCGCGCCTGATCGAAAGCGCGGGCGCGACGGCGCAGGGCAGCATTACCGCGTTCTACACCGTGCTCGCCGACGAGGCCGACATGTCGGACCCGGTCGCGGAAGAAGCGCGTTCGCTGCTCGACGGCCATATCCAGCTTTCGACGAAGCTCGGCGCGGCCGGCCATTATCCGGCCATCGACATTCTGCGCAGCCGCAGCCGCCTGATGAATCGCGTGGCGGGCGCGGCGCAGCGCGCGGACGCCAACCGTGTGCGCGACTGGCTCGCGCGTTACGAAGAGATCGAAATGCTGCTGCAGATCGGCGAGTACGAGCGCGGTCACGACGCCGAAACGGACTGCGCGATCGACCAGCGTCCCGCGATCCAGCGCTTTCTGTGTCAACCGTACGATCGCAGTAGTCCGTGGGCGGAAACGTTGGCGTCGCTGCGCGCGTTGTGCGCGAGCGCGGGTGTGGCGCCAGGCACTGTATGACGTGCGGCGCGGCGCGGGAAGCAGAGCTTTGGCGGGTGCTCGCGAAAGTGCGTGGTTTGCGGGTGCGCCGCAAGCTGCATGCGCTGGCCGACGCACGTCGTCAGGAGCGGCGCGCGGCCGCTGTCGTGGAGGCTGAGGTTGCGGCACTGGCGCGTCATGGGGACGAGCGCACGCGTGTGCTTATGTTCTGCCGGCACGAGCAGCGCGCGGGCGGACAGTGGTACGCCACGCTGCGTGCGCACGACGCCATGGCGCCGGTGTTGCAGCAGAGCTTGAGCAACGCGCGGCAGGCGCACGAACTGGCGCGCCAGCAGGCCGGCGAGGCGCTACGGGCGTGGCAGATCGAGCGGGCTCGGCACGATGACGCGAAAGCGCGCGGGCGGGCGGCGCTCGCCCGCGTGGCCTCGGAGGGCCGCGAACATGGCTAGCGCCGCCCGCCCGCTCAATGCCGCTCAATGCCGGTCAATGCCGACTCAGACCGGTTATCCCTTCGGGTCGAACTGGGAATACAGGTGCATTGCCTGGCGCAGATTGGCGGACTGGTCCTTGCCGAAGTGGTAATTCTGCAAGTCGAAATCAGCCATGTAAGTTGGGCCGCCAATCGCATTCAGACAGACACCGACCGCTGCCGCGGCGCGGTCCTTCAATGGCAATTTGTCGTTCATGAGGTCGTTGCGGAAGGTCCAGACTTCGGACGCCGATGCGCCGGCGTGGGAGAGGTCGCCCGCATCGACCCGGCGCACGTTGGCAATGATCCTTTCAGTGGAGGGGTCCGACAGGTTGATGCCGTAGTGCTTCAACATCCGGTTCACGACACTGACGGTGTTGGGATACGAGCCCGGTTGACCGTAGGTGGGCGACCGTTCCAGTACGGATTCGAGCTGTTCCCGGTTGGCGAGACTATTGCCCGAGGTGTCGGGGTCCGGTTTGTTGCCCGCCGGGAGGCCGACGTCTCCATGAACTTGCCAGTTGCCCTGTTCCAGATGGATCGGATACTTGTATCCCGCCGGATTATCTGGCCGGGCCACGCGCCAAGTCTGATTGTCCTTATCGAACGTGACCGGAAAGGGCTGCCGGTTCGCCATGACATAAGGCATCCCCTTTTCATCGCGGTAGACACCGAATGCGTGCGGGTCGGGCAGCAGGTTCCCGATCGGCTCACGACTGTAGGCCCCGGGAACGTCGAACCCCGTGCCGTTTGTCGACACGCCGGCGTTGGGTGCAAGGTTGCCAGCTGGCCCCGCGAGGTGCGCGTCGGGACCGAACTGCGTTTCGGCGGCCGGCGCTGTTCGATCCAACGCCTTGCGCAGGGAGTCCGGCGCAAATTCCGACGACGGTTCGGACAGGCCCTTGTCCAGCGACAGCGTACCGCTCGCGCCCGTTAGCATCGGCGCCCCGGTGGGATTGGCCTCGGGCGGTTTGCCTTCGCGTGGTGCCGCGCCGCGCTCCGCTGGAATGCCTTCCTCCAGATGGGGGGCCCTTTCCCGCCCGCCCGGGAGAAGGCCGCTCAGCGCATCCCCCAGATCGATGTCTTTGATCTGATCCTGTGTAAGACCGGCGTGGTCCGGATATTCTGCGTCGTTTAGCCCATTCATAAAGTCGCTCAGTCCTGGCGGCATCTGACCGGCGATGAATCTGCGCGCACCGTAGATTATCTGCTCGCCCAGCCCCGGTTTCTGCCCTACCATGTCCAGAATCTTGTCGTGATTGTCCTGGGCAAGATCCACGTATTTGTTGGCGAGCTTCTGCGTGTAATTGCCGCCGGGATCAGGCAGGTTGTTCGTGATGGAAGTAAAGGTCGACGGCGCGCCGACGTTGTAAAAGTTGGGCCGGTCGTTGTGCGTGAGCGTGTCGGTCGCCTGTTTCTCCATTGCCTGAACCCGTTTGTAGATGTCGGAATTTGGCGTGTTCATACCATCCTGGAAATTCAGCAGATCGCGCTGCATTTCTTCCGGCGTGCGCATCGTCGGCTGGATCGCGCCAGGGGTCGTCTCGCGTTCCTGTTGTGAACGGCCATCCTCCGACACGAGTTGCTCCGCTAACGCCTCGAGCGGATGCGCTTTCGCGGAGAGGGAGCGCGCCTCGTCGTTCCAGTCGGCATCCTCGCTATTACGACGCAGGGCAAATTCGTGTCCGTTCAGGTTTTCGGCCTTGTCCATGAAATTGTTGATCCGCTGCATGGACGCCGTGTGCAGTTTCTCCTGTTTCTGCAACTCACTGTCGAGGCGGGCGGCAATATCCGCCTGCATCTTCGTCTTGATTTGCGACGTATCCTGCAAGGCTTTGTCGCGCTCTGCGGGGCTGGTGTCGGGGGCCACCACGCGCTTGTACCGTTCGCCCAACTGCGCTTGCCCCGCCTTGCCGCCGTCGGGCAACAATTCGCTACCGACCGGCGCATGGAAGATCCCGGCGAGACGTCGAGCCGGATCCTGCATGGCTTTTTGCCGATCCTGTGAGACATCGAGTTGTAGCGAATCGATCACGGGGCGCTGCTGCTCCAGCGGCGCCTGCAGGACCTGCTTCGCGCGCGCCGCGTACTTCTGCTGCGCGCCACTGTCCAACTGGGCCAGGTCGGGGGCGAGCCCGATCAGATCGCCGTAGTTTTTCCGGTAGTCAGGCGGATAGCCGGCCAGCGACGACTCGAACATATCGCGCAGACGTGCGCCGTTCTGCTGGTCCGCCGTGTAGTTGCGCTGGACACCCGGACCGCCGTCGTAGCGGTCGGCGATCTGCTGCAGGCTGGCGCTGGATGGGGCGGGTGAGGTCTTCGACGTGGTTGCCGTGGTCGTCACGGTTGAAGTGGTCGACGCGGCCGACGCGGCCACGGTTTGCAGCGCGAGGTTGGCGAGCGCGAAGTGGGCGGCTAGCGCGTCACGGTTGTCGCGTGACGTGTCGTAACTCACCGGCGGCTTGCGTTCCGGCGGCGGGGGGGGCGCGAGCTGGTTGGTGCCGTTCGTGTCGACGGTCTGGGTTTGAGTGGCGTAACTCGAAGAATTGCCGACGATTGTGCTTGTCATCTGATTTTCCTGGTTGGTGCGGCGTTCCAGGCCGCGCGTTCATTAATGCGGACCATCTCGTTTCGGCGCCGGTCGAGGCCGGTGCAGCGACCGTTCATCCGGCTGACCTGTTTCCGTGGCGCGGAAGCAGGCAGTGGATTCACGGACAGGTCCGACGCAAGACTGTTGGGCCATCGATGAGGGCTGG
The DNA here is from genome assembly GCF_009455635.1 of Paraburkholderia agricolaris. Lineage (NCBI taxonomy): Bacteria > Pseudomonadati > Pseudomonadota > Betaproteobacteria > Burkholderiales > Burkholderiaceae > Paraburkholderia > Paraburkholderia agricolaris. The sequence goes on along the minus strand of NZ_QPER01000001.1, from coordinate 3,329,563 downwards.
CTCGATGTCGCACACACCCTCGTCAGGCGTGTGTGCGACATCCACGGGGGACAAACGGACGGCGCCTCTGTCCCCGTGTCGTGCGGCTTGCTCAGGTGTTCGCTTTCCTGATTTCGTCCTCAGTCGGCTGCTTGCCTGTCTTCGGATCGACGAAGCCACTGCCGTTGCGGTTGGCGACCAGCGTGTAACCGTCTGGCGTGGCGGCGTCGAGTGCGCGGCCGTCGTGGCTCTTCTGCACCGAGAGGCTGGTGCTGTTCTGCTGGCTCAGGCCGGTGACCTGATAGGCGTTGTTGCCGTGGGTGATCGTCACCGAGTCCGCGTACGAGACGGATTTGTTGTTCTTGTCCGCCTGCGTGCCGACCGTGACCTTGGTGTTGTCCGGCAATTGGAACGTCATCGGACCGTTGAACATCGCCGTACTCGAGTTGGCGCCATTGGCGTGCTGGGTGAGGTGCGGATCGCCCCATACCTTGGTGGTGTCGCCGGAGCTCTTGCTGGTCATCGTCATCGACGAATCGGACTTGTTGAAGTCGAGCTTGTAGTTGCCCAGATCGATGCTCGCCTTGTTGTTAGTGACCGGCGTGGCGGTCCATTGAGTTTGTTCCGTGCGGCCTTTCGACGGGCAGCCGCAATCGTTGCGCGGCGGCGTGCGGTCCGGGCAGTTGTTGCGCGGCGGCGCGCTGGTGTTGCCGCGCGAGCCGGTGTCATAACGGTTGACCGGTTGGTTGTTGTAGCCGCCGCGGCTCGCCGGCTGCTGGTTGGCGGAGCGGCCGGGATTGCTGAAATGCGCTTGCGCGTAGAAGCTGCTCGTCTGGCCGTTGCCAGTGCTTTGACCGTATACCGAGAACGACGCCTTCGAGAAGCCGCTTGCCATATTCGACATCTGGCCCAAGGCATTGCGTCCGTTGTTGAACGGCGTGGCGGCCGGCTGCTGCCAGTGCGCGTTGCGCGTCGTAGCGGCCGCGTTGGCAACGTGCGGATTGAACGAGGCATTGATTTGCATTGCTGCTTGCATGTCGATGATTTCCTGAATTAAAAGAGTCGGCTTGACCGGTGAGCCGGAGCCGCGTTGCCGACGTATTGGGGAGCGACTCCGCTGATGAAATAGTAGGGAGTTCGAAATGTGAATCGAGCTACTTATGTATAGGATCGAAAATATTGTTTCCGGAGCCGGACCTGAGGACAGCGGGAGCGGTAAATGCGAGTGAGGGGTCGTAGGTGGCGCATGTGCGGCATCGACCAGAGGCGCGAGCAACGCCATCTGATTGGCCAGACGTGAACGTTCGTCCGAGGCTTGCCTGGATTCGACCCGCCTCCGGTATTACCCTGGTATCGCATTCGCGCATTGCCGGTTCATGGCTATTCGCGTGGCGACTTCGATGACAGTGCCCAGGCGCTTCAGCTAACATGGCGGCATCGGCGCTAACGCACATGACTAGTGCAAACGCCAGGTGTGATCAACGCTCGCCGTAAGTGACGGGTAAGTTGACGCATTTATCCTGGACGGAGATCAGCATCCAGTCGCGCATGATGCGGTGCGGCATTTGCCATCTCATCGTCGGTCCGTACCGGGCACGCGAGACAAATGCGCGAGACCGCGGGCATATCGTTGAGCGACTATGGCGCGCCACGGGCGCGCCGGCACAGGTTTTACGTTTCATCTTCACCAAGGGGTTGTCGATGTCTGCGATTGAATCGGTTCTTCAGGAACGCCGTGTTTTCCCGCCCTCCGCTGAAGCAGTGGCTGGTGCGACGATCTCCGGCATGGATGCGTACCGGGCGCTGGCCGCCGAAGCGGAACGCGATTACGAGGGTTTCTGGGGGCGCCTCGCTCGCGAGACGCTAAGCTGGAATAAGCCCTTCAGCAAGGTGCTCGACGAATCGAAGGCGCCTTTCTATACCTGGTTCGAAGACGGCCAGTTGAACGCGTCGTATAACAGCATCGACCGTCACGTCGAAGCCGGCAATGGCGAGCGCGTTGCGATCGTCTTCGAAGCCGACGACGGCACTGTCACCAACGTCACCTATAACGATCTGCTGCAACGCGTGTCGCGTTTTGCGAACGCGTTGAAGAAGCGCGGCGTGAAGAAGGGCGATCGCGTCGTGATCTATATGCCGATGTCGATCGAAGGCATTGTCGCGATGCAGGCCTGCGCACGGATCGGCGCGACGCATTCGGTGGTGTTCGGCGGCTTCTCGTCGAAGTCGCTCAATGAGCGGCTGGTGGATGTGGGCGCCGTCGCGCTCGTCACGTCCGACGAACAGATGCGCGGCGGCAAAGCCTTGCCGCTGAAAAACATCGCCGACGAAGCCATCGCCATGGGCGGTTGCGATGCGGTGAAGAGCGTGATCGTCTACAAGCGCACCGGCGGCAAGATCGCGTGGGACGACAGCCGCGATCTGTGGATGCACGAACTCACGCAGGCCGAATCGGATCAATGCGCGCCTGAATGGGTCGGCGCCGAGCATCCGCTTTTCATTCTGTATACGTCGGGCTCGACCGGCAAGCCGAAGGGCGTGCAGCACAGCACCGGCGGCTATCTGCTGTGGGCCGCGCAGACCATGAAGTGGACGTTCGACTGGAAGCCCACGGACGTGTTCTGGTGTACCGCCGACATCGGCTGGATTACTGGCCACAGCTACATCACGTATGGACCGTTGACGCTCGGCGGCACTCAGGTCGTGTTCGAAGGCGTGCCGACCTATCCGAACGCCGGCCGCTTCTGGGACATGATCGCGAAGCACAAGGTCACGCTGTTCTATACCGCGCCCACAGCGATCCGCTCCCTGATCAAGGCCGCCGAAGCAGACGCGAAAGTGCATCCGAAGAGCTACGATCTGTCGACGCTGCGCATTATCGGCACGGTCGGCGAGCCGATCAATCCGGAAGCATGGGTGTGGTATCACGAGAACGTCGGCGGCGGCCGTTGCCCGATCGTCGATACGTGGTGGCAAACCGAAACCGGCGGCCACATGATTACGCCGCTGCCGGGCGCGACGCCTTTGGTGCCGGGTTCGTGCACGCTGCCGCTGCCGGGCATCATGGCGGCGGTGGTCGATGAAACCGGCCAGGACGTACCGAACGGGCAGGGTGGCATTCTGGTGGTGAAGCGTCCGTGGCCCGCAATGCTGCGCAACGTGTGGGGCGATCCGGATCGTTACAGAAAGAGCTACTTCCCCGAGGAACTCGGCGGCACGCTGTATCTCGCCGGCGATGGCGCGGTGCGCGACAAGGACACCGGCTACTTCACGATCATGGGCCGCATCGACGATGTGCTCAACGTGTCCGGCCACCGTCTCGGCACGATGGAGATCGAATCGGCGCTGGTGTCGAACCCGATGGTGGCGGAAGCGGCCGTGGTGGGCCGTCCCGATGCGACTACCGGCGAAGCCGTGTGTGCCTTCGTGGTGCTCAAGCGCGCGCGTCCTGAAGGCGAGGAAGCGGTGAAGCTCGCCAACGAACTGCGTGCCTGGGTTGCCAGGGAAATCGGTCCGATCGCCAAGCCGAAGGACATCCGCTTCGGCGAGAACCTGCCGAAGACGCGTTCGGGCAAGATCATGCGCCGCCTGTTGCGCTCGCTTGCGAAGGGCGAGGAAATCACCCAGGACGTCTCGACGCTGGAGAACCCGGCGATTCTCGATCAGCTCGGCGAGTCGCTCTGAGCTTGGGTTTGCCTGGGTTTGCAGCAAGGGTGTGTCGAACGATGCGCCCTTGTCTGAACCCGGGTATCGACCACTCACGTCAGGCCGTTAAAGCCACTGCGCGGACAATCCCGATTGCCTGCCCGGTGGCTTTTTGATACATAGGCGCATGGCCGCGCCGCACCACACCTCTCACGCTACGATCAATCCCGTGCCCGAACCGCCTGCGGTCTCGGCTGCGATGGCGCGCGCGCATCAGAAGTACTGGCGCTTCAATCTTGCGTTGATCGCGGCGTTGATGACGGTGGGCTTCGTGGTGTCGTTCGTTTTGCCGCTGGTGGCGCCGGCGTTGGATCAGGTGCGCTTTATCGGCTTCAGGTTGCCGTTCTACTTCGGTGCGCAAGGGGCGATTCTGCTCTACGTCGCGTTGATCGTGGTTTATATCGTGCTCATGCAGCGCGCCGATCGCCGTCTGCAACGCGCTTTCGATGCGGATGCGAGTGTCAGCAGCCTAAGCAGCACCGGTGCCGATTCCCGTGCGCCCACCGCGCGCGGAAGCTGAGCCGATGAAGCTCACGAACCGTCTGATCCGCTCCTACGCGCTTTATACGCTCGGCTTCCTGCTTTTCATCTACGTGATGTGGCGTATCGAGCGGACCACCGGGCCTGGCGTATGGATCGGCTATGTGTTCCTGTTCGTGCCGATCGCGGTGTATGCGGTGATCGGCTTGCTGTCGCGCACGTCCGACCTTGTTGAATACTACGTGGCCGGGCGGCGCGTGCCGTCCTTCTTCAACGGCATGGCGACTGCGGCTGACTGGTTATCCGCGGCGTCGTTCATTGGCCTTGCCGGGTCCATCTATGCGACCGGCTACGACGGTCTCGCGTACCTGATGGGTTGGACCGGCGGCTATTGCCTCGTTGCATTTCTGCTCGCACCGTACGTGCGCAAGCTCGCACGCTACACGATTCCCGACTTTCTCGGCACGCGCTTTTCGAGCAACGCGGTGCGCGGACTCGCTGCGTTAGCGGCGATCCTGTGCTCGTTCGTTTACCTGGTTGCGCAGATTCAGGGTGTCGGCCTGATTGCGACGCGTTTTATCGGCGTGGATTTCGCGGTCGGCATTTTCTGCGGGCTCGCGGGGATTCTCGTGTGCTCGTTTCTGGGTGGCATGCGTGCCGTGACGTGGACTCAGGTCGCGCAATACATCATCCTGATCGCGGCGATTCTGATTCCCGTGTCGATGATCGCGCATAAGGATGGCCTTGGCTGGGTGCCGCAGTTCAACTACGGACGCTTGATGGAGCGCGTCGAAGGTCTCGAGAAGCAGGTGCGCGAGGCGCCGCTCGAGCAGACCGTACGCGACGACTATCGGCGGCGTGCCGATCTGATGCAGATGCGGCTCGATACGCTGCCGCAATCGTTCGTTGACGAGAAACTGCGCCTCATGCAGGAAGTCGCGGACTTGCGTCGCCACAATGGTCCATTACGAGAGATCAAGGAGCGCGAAAGATCGCTCGAGCAATTTCCACGCGACGCCGCCGCCGCGCAGATCGTGTGGACCCAGCGCCGCGACGAGATGCTGACGCGCGCGGCCGCACCGGTGCCGATGCACGAGCCGTTTCCCGCTACGAGCGAAGAGGACCGGCGCACCCATGAGCGCAATTTCCTGTCGCTGCTGCTGTGCCTGTCGCTTGGCACGGCGAGCTTGCCGCACATCCTGACGCGCTACAACACCACGACTTCGGTGGCTTCCGCGCGACGCTCGGTCGGCTGGACGTTGTTCTTCGTCGCGCTGTTTTATCTGACGGTGCCTGTGCTGGCCGTGCTGATCAAGTACGAGATATTGACTAATCTGGTAGGCCATCACTTTGCCGATTTGCCGCAGTGGCTTACGCAGTGGCGCAAGGTCGAACCGAGTCTGATCAGCCTGGCCGATACGAATGGCGACGGCATTGTGCGCTGGAGCGAGATTCAGATGCAGCCGGATATGGTGGTGCTCGCCGCGCCCGAGATCGCTGGGCTGCCATATGTGATGTCGGGGCTGATCGCGGCCGGCGCGCTGGCCGCGGCGCTTTCGACCGCTGATGGGTTGCTGCTGACGATCGCCAACGCGTTGTCGCACGATGTCTACTATCACATGATCGATCCGACGGCATCGAGCCAGCGGCGCGTGACCATCTCGAAGATTCTGTTGCTGGGCGTGGCGCTATTCGCGTCGTATGTGGCTTCGCTGAATACGGGGAATATTCTGTTTCTGGTGGGCGCGGCGTTTTCGCTGGCGGCTTCGAGTCTGTTTCCGGTGCTGGTGCTGGGCGTGTTCTGGAAACGCACCACGCGGCTTGGGGCCGTGGCGGGCATGGTGGCGGGGCTGGTGGTGTGCATTTACTACATCGTCTCGACGTATCCGTTCTTTACGCAGATGACTGGCTTTGCCGGCGCGCGGTGGTTTGGGATCGAGCCGATCAGCTCCGGCGTGTTCGGCGTGCCGGCAGGGTTTCTGGTGGCGATTGGTGTGAGTCTGATCGACCGGAAACCGGACGCTTATACGAGGGCGCTGGTGGACTACATCCGGCATCCTTAAGCGGGTTTGCGCATGGGTGTGGCGCAGGGCGCGAAGTTTGCTATAATTCGGCTCCCCGCCGGAGAGATGGATGAGCGGTTTAAGTCGCACGCCTGGAAAGCGTGTATAGGTTAATAACCTATCCGGGGTTCGAATCCCCGTCTCTCCGCCAGAAATGAATGATAAGCCGTTGAATCGTAAAGGATTCAACGGCTTTTTGTTTTTTGGCTCACGAAACGGCTTTGTTAATTCGCTTGCCGACTACCTGTCAGGTCAAGTCTCCTCGCTTCTTCAAGCTGTGCTCCCAACTGCGTCAGCTTGCCTTTGGTCCCTTCAACGCCTCTAAATCACTTTCAGTTCCGCGAGCATTTCCCGGTTTCTTTTTGGGCATCCAGTAGCGTCGTGCGCGCCTTGCGCACATTCATGCCGAGAAAATACGATCCAGATAAAGGTAAAAATAGCAATGAATAGGCTACCGACCCAGATTGCGCCCTTGAGGACGGTAACGAGTCCTGTATCGACGGACACCGTAGCCGTGGAAGATGCCGCTGCGCTGTCTGGGCCATGTGCGACAGCAGGGGCAATCATCAGAAGTAGGCAAAATTATTGGCAGAAGTGGTGTTTGCTCGCGAACCCACTTTCGCGTTGTGCTGACTTTGCGCTCACTGTTAAGTCCAATCGATATGCCGGCTTCAAACTTCATCTTTGAAATTTAAATTAAAATTGAAATACAAATGTAAGGCTATGCATCTGGAATTAATGCATCGTAAATCTGTGTCTTGAAAAAGACAGCCAAGCATTTACTGATCTTCATTCGTCGGAAGATTCGGTAAGATTCGATCCGAAAAAATAAATTCGGATAAGAAAATAATGCTACGGGGTGCTCGTGAGAGCAGGCAGCGACTCGCCCAGATAGAGGCGGCGCGGCAGGCAAAAATTTTTGGTGTAACGTCAAGCAGTGTGGCGGCGCAGTCGCGACCGCTATGGATGAAGGCGACCGCATGTGTCATGGCGGTGGTGACCTATCTGCTGCCCGGTGTGCTGATGCTGGACGAGGTCGCACATGCAGCGCCGATCGTCGACCCGCGCGCACCTATTCCGTTTCAACCTGCCATTACCCAGACGAGTACCGGTATTCCGGCGGTCAATATCGCCGCGCCGAACGCCAACGGTATTAGCGTCAATAGCTACCAGTCATTCAATATCGACAGCAACGGGCTGGTACTCAACAACAGTCTCACATCGGGGACGCCCCTGCTGGGCGGCACGCTTGGTGCCAACCCGAATCTCACCGGCCGTGCCGCGAGCGTGATCGTCAACCAGGTCACGACGACCGGACCCGCTTCGACGCTGGTTGGTCCTCTTGAGGTATTCGGCAGTCCGGCTTCGATCATTGTCAGTAATCCAAACGGAATATCCGTCAACGGGCTCTCGCTGACGAACGCGACGGGCCTGGTGTTGACCACGGGCACGCCGCAATTCCTGACCGGTGTCGGAGGTGCATCCACAGACTTTGCTCACGCGGGTTCGCTTGCCTATAACGTGACGTCCGGCAATCTGTCGATCAACGGTCCTGCCGGAGTAAACGGTCCAGGGGCCGGCATCGAGGGCACAGTTGGCAATATCGACGTGATCGCGCAGACGATCAGTCTGAAGGCACCATTGCGGGCGGATCAGCGCATTAACCTGGTCGCGGGTAATCAGCTCGTGAGCCCGACGACATCTGATGTATCGGGCACGAACTACGGCACGGCATCCAACGGCGCGGTCAATACGGCGGCCGCGATCGGAAACAACGCAACAGCCATCGACGCCAACCAGTACGGATCGGTGACGAGCGGCCAGATCTATATCGTCTCGACGGCCGCTGGCATGGGCGTGAATACGCAGGGCGCGTTGACGGCGACAGCAGGCAATCTCACCGTTACGTCGAACGGTGACATCGCGGTGAACGCAACTTATGCGCAACAGGCGGCAAGTCTGAGTGGCGCCGGCAAAGTGTCCATGTCCGGCAGCAACCTTGCGAATCAATACACCGTCAGCGCAACCGGGGATATCGCCGCAGCGACAGCGTCCGTGCAGTCGGTGCAGGACCTGAACATGACTGCGGGCGGTGGCTTGAACGTCGGCACGGCGCAGTCCAATGGAAGCATCAACCTTCGGGCCGGTGCCGACATGTCGGTCGGATCGGTGCAGACAGGCAATAGCCTGTCGATGACGACGACCGGCAGCACCGGCAATGGTGACATGACCATCGGCGGCGCCGTGTCTGCGCCCGGCGTGATCGCGCTGAGCGCTGCTCGCGATGCAACTGTGAACGGCGCTGTCTCAGGTGGCGGCACCGTGCAGGTTCTCGCGCAGCGCAGCGCGACGGTCAATGGTCGCGTGTCGTCGGCGAGCGACCTCACACTGGTCGGTCAAAGCGGCAACGTAACGACCGCAGGAGACGTGCAGACGAGCGGGAACCTCAGCGCCACTGCCGGTCAGACGATGGCGCTTGGCGGCAACGTTGCGGCAAACGGCAACACGGCGCTAAACGCCGGTGCCGATCTTGATGTCTCCGGCACCCTGGCAGGTAATGGTACGGGTGTGTTGGGCGCGGGCGGCAATCTCACGGCGAACGGCGCCGTGAGCTTCGGCCAGAATGCGACCCTTACTGCCGGCCAGAACGTTAGCCTGCCCGGCGCCGTGACGGCAGGCGGAAACTTGAATGTGACCGCGGGCAATAACTTGACCGTGGGTTCTGCGGCCGCAGCAGGCGATACGACGCTCGCAGCTAGCGGTGGCGCTGCAACGATCAACGGTGCAATCCTCAGCGGCGGAAACACCGCCGTTAGTGCCGCAACAGACGTGGCCGTTGCCGGCAGCATTGCGGGTAACAAGGCAGGCAAGCTGAGCGGCGGTCGCGATGTGTCATCGAGCGGGACCGTGACTTTTGGGCAGGACGCGATCGTCACTGCGGGCCGCAACGCTGACCTTGCCGCAGCGGTAAAAGCTGGCGGTAATTTCTCTGTTACGGCTGGCAACAATGCGACCGTGGGCGGCGCGGGCGTGGTGGGCAATACGACGCTGACTGCAACGAGCGGTGCTGTGACAGTCGACGGAGCGCTCGCTACCGGTGGCAACACAGCGGTGAATGCCGCCACGGACGCAATCGTCTCAGGCGCGATCACCGGCAATGGCACAGGCAATCTGAGCGCGGGACGCAATCTGTCGGGTGGCGGCACGGCAGGCTTTGGATCGGATGCAACCTTGAGCGCGGGGCAGGCGATCAGTTTGTCCGGATCGTTGCAAACGGGCGGCAATCTGAGCGCGACTGCGGGCACCAGCCTGACAGTGGGTGCAGCAACCGCAGTGGGCAATGCCTCGCTCAAAGCCAATGGCGGGGACGCCGCGGTTAGCGGCGCGGTCCTGAGCGGTGGCAACCTCAATGCGCAGGCCACGGGCAATCTCACCGTGACAGGGAGTGTGACCAGTCTCGGGACCACCGCGCTGACGGCCCAAGGCGGCAATCTCACCGCACAGGGCGGTCTCAATTCCGCGAGCAACGCAACATTGGCAGCAGCCCACAATCTCGCGGTGACAGGCACGACGCAGGTTGGTGGCGACGCGACCCTGACCGGTTCAAACGTCAGCACGGGAGGCACGACCACCGTTTCGGGCAACCTCGTGGCGACCGCGCAGAACGGTCTTGACCTGTCCGCCGGGCAACTGAACGTAGTGAAAAACGCTACGCTATCCGGTGTCAACGTGACGACGGGCAACGCGCTGATCGGCGGGAATCTGAGTGCGAACGCGTCGAATCAGTTGACGACGGCTGGCGCCAAGACGCTCGTTCAAGGCTCGGCCACGTTGTCTGGTGTGAGCGCGGTCGTGAACACGGGCAGCGTGCTTGCGGGCGGCGCACTGACGGTTGGCGGCGCGAACGTAACGAATGCGGCCAACGCCAGCCTGATTTCTACCGCAGCGACGACCGTCAATGCGACGAACCTGAACAACCAGGGATCGATTGCCGGCTTGACGACAGCAGTTACGGCAAATGGCGCGCTCACGAACAACGGCGGCGCGATCATCGGGACGAATTCGCTGAACGTGACGACCGGCAGTCTGGCAGGCAACAATAACGGCGTGATCTTTGCAGGCAGTACCAGTGCTGCGAGCCCTGGCACGCCGGGCGACGCGACGGTCACCGTGACGGGCGGCAACGGCACATTCAACAATGCCGGTGGTCAGATTCTCGCTCAGCACAATCTGACGCTGAACCTGCTGAACCAGGCGTTCGATCCTTCCGCGGCATCGAGCGGCACGTTCAATCTCGGCAACGCGCTGACGATCAACACGCTGCAACTCAACAATTCCGGCACGTGGGCCATGCCCGGCAATAGTGTAGCCATCAGCGCGACGCAGGGCTTCAGCAACAGCGGCACGATCAGTAAAGCGGGCGACATCACACTGTCGACCAACGGCACGTTGATCAATAGCGGCACGATTAGCGCAGGCAATGACGTCAACCTGTCCGGCACGATCGTCAATCAGGCGGGCGCAACGATCCATGCGAATGAGGACATCAATCTCAACGGCGCGACGACCAATCAGGGGACGGTCAGCGCCGTGCGCGACGTCAACCTCAACGGCAGCAGTTACGACAACAGTGGGGCGTCGACAGGGGCAGGGCGTAATCTGACTGCGAATCTGTCGGGGGATCTGACGAATGTCGGTGGCAAGATCACCGCGCAGAACGACATTACGATCAATGCCGCAGATGTGAACAATAGCAGGGCCGGCGCGAACACGACGACCACGACGACATCGAGTACGACCATTGCTGCGGCGGGAATGGGATCGGCGTTTCTATCGACGGCGATCGGATCGCTGACCTTCTCGGGTTCCACGACAAACCCGATAGACGGTTCGACCAACACCTACTCGGGTTCGCTCACCGGGCGCATCGGCGATTTTCAGCCAGCTTCGGCGACGGATGTTACGGCGGCCGATCTGAGCGGAGGGACGTTCAACGGTATCGCGCTGCCCCTGGTCACGCAGACCACGACGACGACCCAGCCCACCGGGCAGGCCGGCGTGATTGCCGCCGGACACGACCTGTCGATCACTACCGGCGCGTTGAACAACCACGGCAGCACCATCTCCGCCGGGAACAACATCACGTTGAACGTGGCGTCGCTCGATAACGGCGGCGACGCGGCAACCTCAACGATTACGGACAGTATAGATAGCGCTGCGTACGCAACTTTCCTGACGCAGCTTAAGGCGGCCTATACAGCGGGGACGCTGGCCCCAATGCTTCAACCCATCGACGATCAGGGCAACCCGGCACCCGGCAACTATACCGCGACCTCCGCGAATATCCTCACGACGAGCGCCCCGCCGGCAGCGCAGACCTCCACGGTCACCGTCTATACGAACCAGAACGCCGGGCAGATTGTTGCCGGCAAGGATCTGTCTCTGACAGGAACCGCGGGCGGGCTGACGAACGCTGGGGGGCTGTACGCGGTGGAGGACATGCGCGTCACCGCGAGCAGCTTCACGAATCAGGGCTATCACACTGATTCCGTGACGTCAAAGACAGGCTGTGCGGCCGGCGTCTCCGTAGGGCAATGCGGTTACCTGGGAACGGTGATCTCGTACCCGGACCAAATCATCAACTATCAGCGCCCGGGGCAGGATTTTACCGACGCAATGACGAACGCCGAATTCTACGCGGCGCTCCTGCACTTCTACGCGACGTATGGTCCGGGCAACGATGCCGCGAATATCTACGGCGACCAGACCGTCACGCAAAGCTACAGCTACACGCAGACGAACAACACGGTGTTCGCCGGGCGCGACCTCATCATCGCGGCGCCGACCGTGAGCAACACGTACGGCAATCTGCTCGCCGGCCGCGATGTGGTGATGGGCGGTGCGGGCACTACGCGCGGCAACAGCGATCCGGGCAATCCGCAGACCAATCTCACGCAGTCGGCGAGTGTGACGAATACGTCGGGCAATATTCAGGCGGGTCGCGATATCGCGATCAGTACCGCTGCGTTGACCAACACGTTATCAGCGGCCGTTCAGATATATCAGAACTTCGGCAAGACGGCCGTGGCCGGTTGTAGCGGCGCCAATTTGCACTATTGCGACGCCTTCACCGACCAGCAGTCGGGCGATGCATCGACGATCACGGCCAACCGTAACCTGTCGTTCAGCGTGGGCACGCTGGTCAACACGGGCAGCCTGATTACGGCGGGCGCACAAGCGTCTATCGCGGCGACGTCGACGGTGACGAACCAGGACCAGACGCTGAACGCCTATTGGCACGATGCTTTCTACGGCATTGTGATCGGCGGCTCGAAACCGCCGGACAACTTCGGTTGTGGAACCGCGGCAAACTGTTCGACGCTGTTTGGCAGCGCGTATCACGGTGGCGACAGCGTTCAGCCGCCTACGCCATATAAGAGCCTGTCGGGCACGATCCAGGCCCCGTCGTTATCGGTGACTGCTGGCGGCCAGTTGCAGAACTCCGGCAACGTGTTGGGACAGCAGGTGGCGTTGACGGGTGCAACGCTCGTTAATGGCCTGACGTCGCCGGCTGTTTATACGCCGCAACCGACCGGCTCGAGTCAGCTCGTTCCGCTCGGGCCGGTGGGTACCCCGGTCGTTGCGTCAAACGCGGCGATTCTGGCTGGCGGTATCGTGACCATCGGAAGCGGCCTGGCCGGCGCATCAGGCGTTGCGGGAGGTATTGCGGCCAACTCCAGCGGATCGCTGGGCACAGCGGGCAGCACGTCCACAGGCGTCACTGCTCCGGGCAACGCAGCAGGGTCGATCACCGCCCCGGCCCTTGAGTTGGGTTCTCCGCCGCCGCCCGTGTCGCCCGGTATCACGGTAGCGACGGGCGCTTCTGCCACTAGCGGCGCCCCCAACATCAACTATCTGGTCAACAGTCCGGCTTCACTGGTGATTGGCAACATCGGGCCGAACCAGTTGCTGGCCAATCTGCCGGCGAGCCTGCAACCGAACACCACACAGTTCTACTACGACCCGTTCTCGGAAAATCAACTGTTGCAGCAGGCTGCGTTGGCGCAGACGGGGCAGGCGAGTTTCGTGAGTGGGCTGTCTTATGACAACACGAAGCAGTCGTCCGTCACGGACCAGGAAAAGAAAGCGCTGTACGGTAACGCGATCCAGTATGCCGAGGCGAACAACATTGCGCTTGGCACAGCACTGACGCAGGGCCAGATTGCCGCACTCGACAAGCCGATGCTCTGGTATGTCGAAGAGAGCGTGCCTGAGCCGGGATGTACCGCCACCGGGACGGCGAGCTGCCCGACGGTTGATGCGCTGATGCCGCAGGTGTATCTGCCGCAGAACTATGCAGTAGTTCAGCACGACGGGACGATCAGCGGGCAGAGCGTCACGCTGACGGCGTCGAACGGTGGAGCGATCACGAATACGGGTTCGATCACGGCGACGGATACGTTGACGGTCAACGCGGGTTCGTTGACGAACCAGCAGCGTTCGACGGACATCGGGACGCAAAGCACCTACGTCCCCGATCTCTATGAGTTGATCACGACCACGGGCACCGTCGCGCAGCAGGGCGGTTTCATGTCGGCTGGCAACTACCAGTTGAATGTCGATGCGGTGAACCAGATTGGTGGCGTACTGCAGAAGCTCAACGCGGATGGCACGGTTGACGCGGCGGGGACGCAGCAGCAACTGGCTGCGCTGAAGGCGCAGTTGGGCAGCAGCTTTACGCAGTCGACGGTGCAGAACGATCTGCATACTGATGTGACGTCGCTGGCGGACAGCGAGGGGATGTTCCAGACGATCGGGATGCTGGCTGTAATGGTGGTCGCGTCGGTTATGACGGCGGGGGCTGCGTCGGCCGCTATAGGGGCGGGTGCTGACGCAGGCAGCACATTCGCGGCGGGTGCCGCCGCCACGACGACGACCGAAGGCGTGGCGATGCCGGCGGTCGCTGCGGGATTGGGGAATATTGCATTGTCGGCGGGCATCGCGGGGATGGCGAGCAGCGCATTAGGACAAGCAGCGAATGGCTCGTTCAGTCTGAACTCGATGCTTGAAAGTGGTGCTACGGCATTCCTGACTGCAGGGCTGACCAACGGCATTACGGTGAGTGACGGCACCCCGGGATGGACGTGGACCGCGTCACCTGACAGCCTTGCGTCGCTGGCGGGCGTACAGAGTGTCGGCAATGCGCTGGTGCCGCAAGCTGGGCAGGTGACGGCGAGCACGGTATTCGCGCAAGGCGCGGGGATTGCGGGCGAAGCGACGATTCAGGCTGGCGTGCAGACTGCGATCGGTGGCGGCAGCTTCCTGACGAATCTGAAAAACGATGCGGTCAGCGATGTTGCGGCAGCGGGTGCCTACGCGATCGGTAGTGGGACTGATCCGCTGACGTTTGCGAACGTTGCGGAACATGCAGTTCTCGGATGTGCAGCAAGCGCCGCCGAAGGCAACGGATGCGCGGGTGGAGCCCTGGGGGCTGCGACGAGTGCGGTGGTGACACCGTTCGCGCTGGCCGGTATCGATCCGAATGGAACTGCACCGGACGCTGGACAGACAGCAGCGATCGCGGCCATCGCCATGCTTGCGGGCGGAGGCGTGGCCGGGGCGCTCGGGCAGAACGCGGCGTCGGGCGCGACATGGGCGCAGAACGAGGCATTGAACAACGACCTAGCTTCACTGCTCCATATCCAGGCTGCTGTTGGCGCAGCAAACGATGCGACGGACTGGATTGGCGGTCAGCTTGCGAGTGCAGGGCGGGGCGCGGTGAACATGGGCAACCAGTTCATCGGTCTGATGAACGCGAACAGCGGGCAGACGCCGCCCGCAGATCCGAACAACCAGATCGCTGGTGCGAACAACGGTGGCAATCCGCCTGCTACAGGCGGAGCGGTGGTGACGCCGCCGTTGGTGGCTTGCGGGCCAGCCGGGTGTGTCGTAACACCTCCGGTTGCTGCGCCGGGAATGCCGGGGTATATGCCGAGCAATGCGATTCTGTCGAACGGCGAGGGCAGTAGTGGCTCGGGCAACAGCACGACCGGACAGAGCACCAGCAATGCAGGCGGTAATTGGACACCTGTCAATGAGTCAATGTCACCACAAGCACAGGCTTACCAAACGCAGATCACTGGCGTTACGGGACAGGCGTACGTTGTCAACGGAGTAAAATTCGACGGCATAAGTGCTGACGGGACTTTACTCGATGCCAAGGGACCGGGATACGCGAATTTCGTTGGAAGCAATGGCGAATTCCAACCTTGGTTTGCTGGTCAATATAGCCTCATTGACCAAGCAGAACGTCAGGTTGCTGCAGCTCAGGGCCAATCGATCCAATGGAGTGTGGCTGAGCCATCAGCCGCCACGGCGATCAAGAACCTGCTGAGTGACGAAGGCATTAAAGGAGTTTCTGTTATTTACCAGCCCCCAAAGTAAAGGACGACGCTTTTGGAAACCTACCTTGCTGCTGCTTACTGGGGCCCACGGCGTGAGCCAGTCGATGCTTGTGCCTGCCGTGCAGGTCAGTTCTTCATTTCGCTTTCGCAGGTCTCCGAATATCTGAAAGGTTGGCGTCCGCTAGGCCGTAGTCGTTCCGAAGCGACGCAGGCGGTGCCCATTGATCTGTCAACGGATGCACTCGCCGAATTGTTCATGAAGGGGCGTAATCGAAGGGACGTCGGCGGCGAAGTTATTGACGAGTTGGGATATCGCATTTCCGTTTGGAACGGTGGGGGCGATGAAGAAGCATCGTCTTTGACGATGAAGTGTGGGCTGTACTCAGCCGTAGCTGGATTGTCTAATGCGATCGTTCTTAAGCTTCCGTCACGCTTTGATACAACTTCATTCGATCAAGTCCGACAAGTAGCAACCGCCTTGGCTCAAGCGTGGAATCCGGACTGGGCTATCATCGCGTCTCGCTCTGCATTGGACCTGCACGCTGATGCAGGTCCGTTTCTAGACAGGGCACTATATGTGAATTCATCAATGAAAGTGCCCGATGATATACCGAAGAATTCATTAAAACAGGAGCTAGAGCATGGGCATCTGTTTCTTCCTTCAATGTGAATCGGTTCTCATCCTTTGATCTTGCAGGATAGCCGCCTTGCGCCGGTTTTTATCCGGACAGCCGCAGAGACCCGAACCCGGCCCGAGCGCCGGGTTTGTGCGTTATGGCGTCGGCGAGCGTGAGGGCGCTGTCGTTCGATTGGTGCAATCCGTCGCTGGCCGAGCGTTCAGCGTGCGGGAGCTAAAACAGCCTTTGCGCGACTTCCCTGCGGGCAACTTCGTCCCAATGCATTTGCTGAATTCCGGCGATCGCACGCTGTAGCCACTCGTCGGCAATAACGCGATGTGCGTCGTGCTGCAGGTTGGCCGGTTCGCTCGCTGGACGCAATTGGTCGTGATGGTTCGCTGATCGACGCGATGACGTTCTGGTGTGCGGGGTATCGCAATGTGATCGCGGCGTACGGCGTGAACGGCTTCACCGGTGATCACCGGGCTGCGCTGAAACGCCACGGTACGCAGCGGGTGCTGATTGCGTATGACCGCGATGACGCGGGCAACGCGGCGGCACAGAAGCTCTCGACGGAGCTGCTGGAGTCGGGCATCGAATGCTTCCGCGTGCTGTTCCCGAAGGGGATGGATGCGAACGAGTATGCGCGCAAGGTTCAGCCTGCACAAAAGAGCCTGGGCCTGCTGCTGCAACAGTCCGAGTGGCTGGGCAAGGGCCAGCGGCCGGGTGTGGCCGCAGTGGTCCACCCGGCGCCCGGACTGGCAGCTAGAGAAGAAGCGGTGCCGGTCGAACCAGTCGCGCCGCTGCTGCCAGCGCCTGCCGTTGCGCATGCGCCGGAACCGGCGAACACCGCTCCTCTGTTAGCCGCCCATGCTGAACTCGAACCTGCGTTGCCACGCGAATTGCCGCCCGTGCCGGCCAGCACGCCGGCGACGCCGCCAGCGGAACCGGTCGCAAGCGAAGGCGCGGCGGGCGAGCTGCTGCTTGCGTTTGGCGAGCGTCACTGGCGGATTCGCGGCTGGCAGAAAAACCTCGGGCCGGACCAGATGCGGGTGAACGTGCAGGTGCGCAATGATGCCGGGTATCACGTCGATACGCTCGACGTGTACAGCGCGAAGCAGCGTGCCGCGTTCATCCGGCAGGCTGCGGCCGAACTCGGCGCGCAGGACGACACGGTGAAGCGCGATCTCGGGCGTGTGCTGCTGAAGCTCGAGACGTTGCAGGACGCGGCGATCACGGCGGCGCTCGCGCCGAAGGACACCGCGCCGTCGATTGATGAGGCACAGCAGCGCAGCGCGATGGATCTGCTGAAGTCGCCGGATCTCGTGGAGCGTATCGTTGCTGACATGGACCGCTGCGGGATCGTCGGCGAGTCCGCAAACCTGCTGGCGGGCTATCTCGCGGCGGTGAGCCGCAAGCTCGATGCGCCGCTGGCGATCCTGATCCAGTCCACAAGCGCGGCGGGTAAAAGCTCACTGATGGATGCGGTGCTGAACCTGATGCCCGACGAGGAGCGGATTCAATATAGCGCGATGACCGGGCAGAGCCTGTTCTATCTCGGCGAGACGGATTTGCAGCACAAGATCCTGGCGATCGCCGAAGAGGAAGGGGTGCGGCAGGCCGCGTATGCGCTCAAGCTGTTGCAATCGGACGGCGAGCTGACGATTGCCTCGACGGGCAAGGACGAGGCGACGGGCAATCTGGTGACGAAGCAGTACCGCGTCAAGGGGCCGGTGATGCTGATGCTGACGACGACCGCGATCGACGTCGACGAGGAATTATTAAATCGCTGTCTGGTGCTGACGATCAACGAGACGCGCGAGCAGACGCGGGCGATCCACGCACGCCAGCGTGTCGCGCAGACGCTCGAAGGGCTGCTGGCCGGGGCGGATCGCGAGGCGATCACGGCGCTGCACCGCAACGCGCAGCGACTGCTGAAGCCGGTCCATGTTGTGAACCCGTTTGCTCACCTGCTGACGTTCCTGGACGACAAGACGCGCATGCGCCGGGACCACGTGAAATACCTGACGCTGATCCGCTCGATTGCGCTGCTGCACCAGCACCAGCGCGAAGTGAAACGCGTGCAGCATCGTGGCCAGACGCTCGAATACATCGAGGTCACGCGCGACGATATTGCGCTGGCGAACCGGATTGCGCATGACGTGCTGGGGCGCACGCTCGATGAGCTGCCGCCGCAGACGCGGCGCCTGCTGACGCTGCTGGCCGATTGGGTGATGGCGCAATGCACGATACGCGACGAGACGCGCGCGGCGTTCCGCTTCACGCGTCGCGACGTGAGGGCGGCGACGAGCTGGGGCGACACGCAGCTGAAAATCCATCTTGCCCGGCTCGTTGAACTGGAATACGTGATCGCGCATCGCGGGCGCAACGGCACGTTCGAATACGAGTTGCTGTACAGCGGCGAGGATGATGGCCGCCCACACCTGTGCGGTCTGCTGGACCCGGAAAAGCTCACCGGCAGCACGGGCGACCTCACCAATACGGAATCCTGGTCGGGGTCAGAGAGCGGGCGGTCGGGGTCTGGTCGGGTCGTAGTCGGCGTGCAGTCGGACCTTGAAAACACGGCACAAAGCCATGCCCATCAAGGTGAAGCGGCGGAACCGGTCGGGTTTGCGCGAAATGCGCTTAACCACGCGAACCATGCAAACGGCGCTTCTCCTTTAGCTGCCGGTGTTCAGGGTTAGGCGATGCCGAACCTTGGCCGCCGCGAGCCGTTTGCGCCGATTGGCCCGGCGCATGATCCGCAGAGCCTGTACCGGCAGATGAAGGACTATCTTGAGTGGCTTGCGGAAAAGAACTACTCGCCGCGCTCGGTGCTGACGTGGGAACGGTATCTGCGGTACTTCGTGACGTGGTGCGATGAGCGTGGACTGACGCGACCCACGGAGATCACGCGGCCAATCCTCGAGCGCTACCAGCGGCACCTGTTCCTGAAACGCAAGGCGAACGGCGCGCCGCTGTCGGCGACGCACCAGGCGGGGCAGACGGTGCCGGTGCAGAAGTGGTTCCGGTGGCTTACGCGCAATAACCGGCTGCTGTACAACCCGGCAGCGGATCTGGACCTGCCGCGCAAGGAAGAGCGGTTGCCGAAATACGTGCCGACGCCTGGCGAGATGGAGCGGGTGCTGGGCATGCCGAACCTTGATACGCCGACAGGGGTCCGGGACCGGGCGATCCTGGAGACGCTGTACAGCACGGGGATGCGTCGCATGGAGGTGATTGGGCTGCAACAGCGCGAGGTGGACTACGAGCGCGGCACACTGATGATCCGGCAGGGTAAAGGCAGGAAAGACCGGATGGTGCCGATCGGGGAGCGGGCACTGGCGTGGATCGCGAGGTACCGGGATGAGGTTCGCCCGGAGCTGGCCTTGGCGGGTGATGACGGCACGCTGTTCCTGACGGTGGCGGGCGAGTTGTTCTCGGACAACCGGATGACGCGGATGGTGCGGGACTACGTGCGCGCGGCGGGACTGGGGCCGATTGGCAGCTGCCACATGTTCCGGCACGCGATGGCCACGCAGATGCTGGAGAACGGAGCGGACGTGCGGTACATCCAGGCGATGCTGGGGCACGCGGACATCAAGACGACGCAGGTCTATACGCGGGTCAGTATCCGGGCGCTGAAGGATATCCACACGGCCACGCACCCAGCGCGGTTCGTGCGCAGCGTCACGAAATCCATCGACGGCGAAGACGGGCCACCGGCCACGGCGGCCGACCTGCTGGCTGCACCCGATGACGAGGCAGGCGAAGAAAGCGGCGAGTAGGCCAGCCGCGTACCCCTCCAGTCTTACCCCCAAGCCCACTTCCTCGTTTCTCCCTGAGCGGGAGAAACGCCTACCTGGCGCCTCTCCTTTAGCCGTCAACCGGCTTCACAAATCTTGATAGTCTGGCCGTCGCGGTACGGTTAGAATTCGTGCACTCGCGCGCGGGAGACTGCGGCGCATCGTTCTTTAAGCGACTTCGCTGCGCGGCTGAAAAGTGCGTCGGGGCAAAAAACTTGTGAAGTGGGATCGCGTCAGGATGTTTGCTGTTGCAAAGCCTTATGGCGTCTAGGGTTGCGGGTCATTGCAAGCGCGGGCCGTGTCAGGGGTTTTACAGACGGCGATTGGAGGCGGCAGCTTCCTGACGAACTTGCGTAACAGTGCCGTTAGCGATTTGGCTGCGGCGGGGGCGTATGCGATCGGTAATGCCGGGATGGACAGTACGTCGATTCTGGCTCGAGGCACACCAGGTTACTGGCTGGCGCACGCGGCTTTAGGCTGTGCGGCCAGTGCGGCGGAAGGAACCGGATGCGGTGGCGGTGCCATTGGCGGGGCGGTCTCGGCTGGGCTGAATCCGGTCATCGACGCAAACGGCAATATCCCTCCCGCAGCTCTTGCTGGCATTGAAACATTGGTGAGCGGCAGCGTGGCGGGCGCGCTCGGGTTCAATGTGCAGGGCGCGGTGACGGCCGCGCAGAATGAAACGTTAAATAACTGGGCGGTGCACGTTGGATTATCCGGCAGCGTGACTTTGGGCGGCCTTACCTACTCAGGCGGGGTGGGTGTGGCGGCAGACGGCAATGGAAACTTCGGGTGGTACACGGCGTTCAATCAAAAAAACATACCTGGCGTAGGGTTTGGAGGATCTGGTTCAATCGGCATTAGCGCGGGGTCGTATCCCGGTGCGGGTACCATTATGGATCTAGGCGGCCCGTTCAATACGGCAAGTTTTGGAGTCGGATTAGGGCCATATGGCGGTTTCGATGTGTATCAAGACCCGACCAAGGCCCCTTGGAATCCATCTAGCTATGGAGGCGGCGTTACGTTCGGTCTTGGGCTCGGAGGCGGGGGATCGGTTACCCGCCCTAGTACAACAGTTCATCCGATCGGAAGCGTGAAAAATTGATGCGTAAAGAAAAATTCCGACGTCTGATTTACTGGTTATCCGCAGCCATTGGGGCCGTTTGCTTAATTTATAATGTCGAAACATATAACCGAGATGTTTTGACTGCCCCACATTCACCCAATGTGACGACTGGAAATATTATTCCTTATAACAATCACGGGACGACCGTTTATTTGACGAAAAGACAGGCGTTGCTGCAGCAGTGGGGGCCCTTTGCGTGGCTTGTGGATTGGCTTGAAATACCTAGCCACGAAAGCCCATGAAGACGTCGCTTGATCGTCTGCTCGGATGGTGCCATTGGCGGGGCGACGAGTGCGGTGCTGTCGCCACTGTTGCTGGGTGCGATCGATCCGACTCACGCATGTGTGACGGGACAGGTTCGTGACTATCAGAGGTTGCTGGAAGCGTTTGGTATCACCGCGCTTGTCGGCTATGACGCCCTAGTTAGTGACTATCATCATTACGTCGGAATTCTCGAGCGTGATCCTGTTCAACTTCAAAGGTTCTTTGCCGCAAAGCAATCGGTAGACAAGTGGCAGAACGCTTGCAGCGGGGATGATCTTAGCTAAGTCCAGCGACGGGACGGTGTTGCCACAAACACGACGGATTGGCGGCTGCGGCGAGGTGCTCAGTCGAACGCGCAGTGTCGCTGCCAACCTCATCGGAAGTTGTTTCGACGAATCTGCCATCTACGAGCGCCGTTGGCTGACAACGCAAACCGTTCAGTGGCAAACCAGCTCGTGTGGAATGCCTGGCATGCGACGACGCGCACTCTGGCGTTTCTTGTGCAGCGCCATAGAGCGACGAAAAGATCCGCTCAGTGGACATAAAAATCAAAAATCGGGGAAGTACTTGAACACTAGTATTCGAGGAACAAAGCGTTTATCACGCTTGCTGTTCGTTATCGCCGTTGACGCGACCTTCGCCATCGCAACGTCCGCGGCTCACGCGACCGGCATCGTCCCCGACGGCGGCACGGCCACGACCGTCACCACGTCTCCAACTGGTCGCCAAACGGTCAACTTGGCCCCCACAATCGGCGGCGTCTCGAACAACACTTACGGCTCATTCAACGTATCGAAGGCCGGAGCCGATCTGAACAACGTCGGCATCAACGCACGCACGATCGTTAATCAGGTAACCAGCACGAATCCCTCGCTAATCCAGGGCGACATCAACGTACTGGGCCCGCGCGCGAACGTAATCCTCGCCAATCCGAACGGCATCACGATCGACGGCGGCAGCTTCGTCAACACGGGCCACGTCGTGCTCTCGACGGGTCAGGTGAGTTTCAACGATCTCGTGCCGGCACCCGGCGTGACCCAACGCAATGTTGTGCTGACCACCAACCGTGGCGCGATTGCAATCGGTCCCGGCGGCCTGAGCGGCACACTCGTCAATCTCGACCTGATCGCCAAACAGCTCTCGGTGAATGGTCCGGTGAAGAACGATTTCACGACCTCTACTGGCGGCGTGCGAGCGATCATCGGCGACAGCACGAATACCTACGACACGAGCCTATCCCCCAGCGACAACAACCACGACTGGCTAGTCAGCACGACGTCGCCCGGCACGACGAACCCGGCATTGGCCGTCGATATCACCGCACTCGGCGGGCTGACCGGAGGCCGTGTCCAACTCATCGTCACGGACAAAGGCGCGGGCGTTCGCAATCTCGGCGCGATCTACGCAAGCGCGGGGGACGTCGTCGTGTCGTCGCTCGGCGACATCGGCGTAATCGATGGATCGATCAAGGCCGAAAACAATATCCAGGTCGCCACGCCCGGTGCGTTCTCGTTGCAGGGCGCGCAGATGTCCGCCGCAAACGGCGCGACGCTCAGTGCGAGCGGCATCACGTTAGTCGACGATGCCACTGGCGCCTCGACGCTCAGCGCGCAAAACGGCGCGGTCAAGCTGACCAGTACCGGCGACATCTCCAGCACCGGCAGCCTGATCCAGGCCGGCGCGATCGACGCGAGCGGCGCAGCGGTCGGCGGCGACGTGACCTTGAGCGCCACAGGCAACATTCTGAATCGTTCGAGCACAGCGAATCTGGGCGTCGTCTTCGCGGCGAATGGGCAAACGTCGCTAAGCGCGCAAGGCAACATCACCAACGAGAACGCCCGCATCCTCGCGAACGACAAAACGACCGTGACCGCGCAAGGCGACGTTTCGAACATCATCGATCACACCGACGGCACGAACAGCGGTCAGCCGGTCGCGTACTCGCATACGGGTGGCAGCTTCGTGTTCTTCACGCATAACACCAGCGGCTTCAACGTCGACTACGGCAGCGTCGCGCAACCGGCCCAATTGGCCTACATCGCGTCGACCGGTGGAGCAGTCTCGATTTCGGGGAAGAATGTCACCAACACAGGCGGCTTGATCCAGTCGGATAAGGGCAACATATCGATAACTGCGCAGCAGGCCTTTACCAACGCCGCGGTGTTCTCGGGACAGGCCAGCTATTCGCGTAGTTGCTGGATATTCTGTCATGCGAGCGCATCGAGCAATGTGATGCCTAATGGCGGCACCATCCAGTCCGGTGCGGACATTGCAATTTCCGCGGGGACCGTCGCGCGTAACATCGGGGGTAACGTTTTTGCAGCCGGCAACCTCAACGTGTCGGCGCCGGTGACATACGCACAAGGCGTAACCGGTTACTCAGCGATCAATCAGGACCGCGGTTTCAAGGCATTTTTCGGCAGCACCTGGGCGCAGATTATCGCGAGCGATGTTGGCGGAGGCTTCACGGCCAACGGCTCGGTTTCGTTAGTCGGCAGCGCCGTTATCGATGGCGGTTATATCACGGGTAGCAACGGCGTCTCGGCAAGCGGTGGCATAAAGACAGTCCGCGCGCCCGCGACGACACCTGTCCAGATCGGTCAGCATCTCGGCATGACGACGTGGTGGTGGCATTGATGCAGTTCGTATCGACCAGCCCGCGCCTGAAGTGCGCGGGGATAGTGCGCGCAGTTGCACTCGTCTTCGTGCATAGCGTCGCCGTCCACGCGCAGACGCCACCGCCGCCCGCTCAACCTCTGCCGTTAGCACGTCCGATTCAGGACCCCGCCCAGTTGATCATCGACCAGCAGCGCGAACAGGCGACACAGCGGCAACTGAATCAGCCGCCCGCATCCATCGCACTGCCGGAACCGGCTTCGCAGGGTTCGCTCGACGTTCCTCCCGACACTCCGGTCGATCAGATCGTCGAGACGGGCCCCGCCTTCGCGATCAACCGTATCACTGTGGACGGTAATACGGTGCTTGCGCAAAAGCGCATCGACGCAATCGTGGCGCCGTTCGTCGGGCACGCGCTCGGGTCGCATCGCCTGAACGTGCTGCTCAAGCGATTGACTGACGCGTTCGTGTCGTCCGGCTATATCACAACGCGTGCGTTTCTGGGTCCGCAGAATCTCGAGTCGGGAGTGCTGAAAATCAGAGTTCAGGCAGGCCGCATCGCGGGCTATACATTGAACGGCAAGCCGTTGGGCCAGCGGCTTAAAAAGGACGAACAGTCGGCCGGTGGTGGACTCCTGACAGACGCGGGATCGGAGTGGGCATTCCCGGCGGCGCCTGGCGATGCGCTCAACCTTGGCGACATCGATCAGGGGGTGTCCCAGATCAACCGGCTGCGGCGCAATCAGGCCGAAATCCAGATTCTGCCTGGCCAATCGCCGGGGGATTCCATTGTCGCGATCAACAACCGGCCCGGCGACCGCCTTTACTACACGCTAGGTGTCGACAATTACGGCAGTGCCGCGACTGGAATAACCCGCTACCGGGCGGGTGTGGAAGCGGACAACCTGATCGGTTTGCAGGAGTCGATCAGTCTGAATTTCCTCGACAGCGAGGACAGCAATGCGTTCGTCGGTTCGTTCGCGATGCCGTATGGCCGTCACACATTCAGCTATACGTTCTCCGATTCGGAATACCAGCAGTTAGTTGGAACGAGCGCGCTGATGTACGGGCGCACGCTGAGTCATATTCTCGGTTGGAACTACACGCTGGATCGCACCCAGTCCGGCATTGCAAACATCGATGCGACGTTGTCATGGCGACGCACCGACCGCGAAATCAACGACATCGAGTTGAACCCGCAGCATATTGCGGTACTTCGCGTCGGAGGTAACTGGTTACGCAAATTCGTGCTGAACGACGCTCCTGGCAATGTCACGTTCGACGCCGGTGTCTCGCAGGGATTGCCCTGGTTAGAAGCGGATCATGACGCGCATGGAATAGGCCGTGACGACGCCCATAGCCAGTTCACCAAACTCGACGCGACGGCATCGTTCACCGTGCCACTTCCGAAGGCAGGCCGCGCCATGTTCGCTTATCGCGGCGTTCTGAGCGGTCAGTTCACGAATGTCGCGCTGTATGGTTCCGAGCAGCTATATCTTGGTGGCATGGATACGGTTCGCGGTTTCCGCTCTGGTGAGATATCAGGCGACCGGGGTTTGTATTCGCGCAACGAGATCGCATGGGTGAATGCGCCCGCATGGCACGACGGGCGGATCGAGCCGTACATCTTTGTCGATGCAGGAAAAGCGAGCCTCATTGCGCTCCCAGGGTTTCCGACACTGGCTGGTGCTGGCGCCGGGCTGCGCGCGCAGTGGTTATGGCATCGGCAGATGCTATCGGCCGAAGCGCTGGTCGGGCGGGCGCTCACACAGCCGGCGGCGCTTGGGCCGAAAGCCACACTTGTCCTTGCAACACTCAATTGGAATTACTAGGCATGAAACGAAACTTCTCTTTTACGTCGCGGACGGTGATTCGTGCAGTGTTCGGCTTTTGCCTCGTGACATCAGCAACGGTTTCGGCTCAAGCGATCGCTGATTCCGCGACGACTGCAACCCAGACCCCGATGCCGATGCCGATGCCGACTGGCACGGTGGCGATCGTCAATAACGTGGCGATCCCGCAGGCGAAGCTGGACGAAGCCGTGCTCCTGTCGCGCCAGCCCGATACTCCGCAACTGCGCAAGACGCTGACATCACAACTGATAGCGCTTGAGTTGTTCCGGCAGGAGGCTGAGAAACAGCACTATGGGACGAAGCTCGAGGTGAAGCAGGCGATGGACGCGGCGAAGGCGAACACCGAAACGGCGCTCTTCCTGAAAGAAAACGTCCGCGCTGAGCCGGTAACAGATTTGCAGGTAAAAGCTCAGTACGATCGGATCGTTGCGTCGCTCGGCAAGGACGAATACAAGCCTCGCATCATTCTGGTCGCGGACGATGCAGCGGCCGCTCTCGTGCTTGGAAAGCTGAAATCCGGCGTGGCATTCGACCAGCTCGCCAGGGAGTACAGCATTGCGCCGAGCAAGTCAGCCGGAGGCGAGTTGGCTTGGGTCAGCCTCAGAATGCCACTTGTGGACGGACAGACACAGGGTATGCCGTTGCCGATAGCACAGGCGTTGGTGCAACTGCCTCCCGGCGGCGTTACGCCTGTGCCGATCGTTGTCGATAATGCACGCGTGCTTATCAAGCTGGATGCAAAGCGGCCGACGGAGATCCCTGCGTTCGATCAGGCAAAGGCGGCGATCCGTCAGCAATTGCAGGCGGTGGCGCTGGAAAAAGCGGCCGCAAATCTGGTGGCAGGACTGCTGAAAGATGCACGCATCCAGCAATAAGTACCTGCCCCGGTCCGACACGCCATCCAGCCGCCCCAGCATCACTCCGTCGCGATAGCACTCCCACCCAGATACGCGGCGCGAACCCGGCTATCCTGCGCCAGTTCCCTGGCGGGGCCGGCTAGTGCGATGCGGCCGCTTTCCAGCACGTAGGCCCGATGCGCGATACGCAGGGCCTGACGCGCATTCTGCTCGACCAGAAGAATCGAGGTGCCTTCGTTGCAGATATTCGCAATCATGCCGAAGATCACCCGGACCAGCTTCGGCGCCAATCCCATGGACGGCTCGTCCAGCAGAACGACGCGAGGTCGCAGCATCAGCGCGCGAGCGATGGCCAGCATCTGCTGTTCGCCGCCGCTAAGCGTCCCCGCCAACTGGCTGCGCCGTTCGCCGAGCCGCGAGAAAGTTTGATAGACCTCGGCCATGCGCTGTTCCAGCAACGCGCCGTCGGCCCGGATCAGATAACCGCCGAGCCGCAGATTTTCCTCGACCGTCAACGCTCCGAACATGCGGCGCCCTTCCGGCACATGGCCGAGACCTCGCGCCACGATCTGGTGGGCCCGCAGTCCGGTGAGCGGCTCTCCGGCCATCGCGATCTGTCCCGCACGCGGGCGAAGCAGGCCGGAAATGCTGCGCAGCGTCGTGGTCTTGCCAGCGCCGTTGCTGCCCAGCAAGGCCACGATCTCACCTTCGGCGACATCGAGCGATATGCCGTGCAGAACTTCGACGTTCCCATAGCTCACATGCAGATCGCGGATTTCTAGGAGTCCCACAGCGATTTCTCCCCGGCGGCATCGTCGGCCGTTTCTTCTGCTGTACCGAGATAGGCATCGATCACACGCGGGTCGGCCTGGATCTCGCCCGGCGAACCTTCGGCGATGATGACGCCATGATCCATGACGATGATCCGGTCCGACACGCCCATCACCAGCATCATGTCGTGTTCAATCAGCAACACCGTCACGCCAAGGTCCCGGATACGCCGGATCAATTCCATCAGCGCATGCTTCTCGGTCGGATTCATCCCGGCAGCCGGTTCGTCCAATAGCAGGAGATACGGGTTGCTGGCGAGCGCGCGAGCAATCTCCAGCCGGCGTTGGTCGCCATAAGGCAGATCGGCCGCGCGTTCGCCTGCCCGGGCACAGAGGCCGACGAAGCTGAGCCAGCCGAGGCCCTCTGCCGCGTGATCGGCCGCTTCGGAGCGGGCGGAGGGGAGCGCAAGCAATTCGGCGATTAACGAGGTGTGGAGCCGATGGTCCATGCCGATCAGCACGTTTTCGAACGCAGTCATATTGGCGAACAGACGGATGCCCTGGAAAGTGCGCGCCATGCCGCGATGAACGATGCGATGCGGTGCTCCGCCAGCCAGCGAGGCGCCGCGCCAGAGAACCTGGCCGCCGCTCAGACGGGTCACGCCGGTGAGGCAATTGAACACCGTGGTCTTGCCGGCGCCGTTCGGGCCGATCAGGCTGAGAATCTCGCCGCCGCGCACCGTGAAGCTGACGCCGCCGACCGCCCGCACCCCGCCAAAGCGGCGCTGCATGTCGCGCACATCGAGCAGGATGTCATCGGCGACGATCTCCCGGTGCGCGGGCTTTGCTACGCTGTCGCCTTCGCGTGGCGGCGCCACGCGGCGCAGCGGCGCGGGCCACAGGCCTTGCGGGCGGAGCAGCATCAGAATCACCAGCCCGATCGCGAAGCCGAAAATGCGCCACAGGTTGAGGAAACGCAGCACCTCGGGCAGCCCGGCAACAATGATGGCGCCGAGTATCACGCCAGGAATACTGCCTCGGCCGCCCAGCACCACAATGATGAGGATCGTGACGGACTGCAGATAGGTGAAGCCGGTCGGGTCGATCGTCCCGAAGCGCGCAGCAAACAGGCTGCCGCCAAAACCGCCGATCAACGCGCCCATCACGTAAGCAAGCAGTTTGACGCGCAGCGTCGGTACGCCCACGGCTTCGGCCGCCGCCTCGTCCTCGCGGATGCTGGTCCAGGCGCGCCCGAGCCGTGACTGGCCGAGCCGGATCGCGAACACGAGCACTATCAGGAAGAACGCAATGCCCAGTTCGTACACCGCGCGGGGCGAACTGATTTCGTAGCCGAACAGGCTGGGACTATCGATACCGTAGATACCGTTCGGGCCGCCCGTAATCCGCAGATTGGTGGCAACGATGCGCGTGATCTCGCCGAACCCAAGCGTGACGATCGCCAGGTAGTCGCTGCGCAGGCGCAAAGTGGGGTAGCCGATGACGATGCCGGAAACACCGGCAAACGCGAGGCTGAACGGCAGCGTTTCCCAGAACGAGAAGTGCAGCAGTGTTTCCAGCAGCGCCGTCGTGTACGCACCGATGGCGAAGAAGGCCGCATAGCCCAGATCCAGCAGCCCCGCATATCCGACAACAATATTCAGCCCGAGCCCGAGGATCGAATAGGTGGCGATCGTCAGGCCGACGTCGACGATATAGCTGCTGGCGACTGCCGGCAACGCCACGGCGGCGAGCAGCAGAGCGCCGCCTGCCGCGGGGCGGCGCCAACGCGCTGAGGCTGACGTCGCGCCCATGGCCTACATTCTCTCGACGACGCGTTCGCCGAACAAGCCCGTCGGCTTGATCACGAGCACACCGATCAGTACACCGAACACCAGCACATCGGTCCACTGCGACGAAACATAGCCGGCGCCGAATGCTTCGAGCAGGCCGATCAGAATACCGCCGGCCATCGCGCCCGGAATGTTGCCGATGCCGCCGAGAACGGCGGCGGTGAATGCACGCAAGCCCAGCACGAAGCCCATGAAGAAATTGATCTGCGTGTAGTAGAGCCCTTCCATGACGCCGGCGACGGCGGCCAATACCGAACCAAGCAGAAAGGTCAGTTGGATCAGCCGCTCGACATTGACGCCCATCAGACGTGCCGCGTCCTGATCGATCGCCAGCGCGCGCATGGCCGTGCCGAGGAAGGTGTGATGGACGAAGAAGTAAAGCGCCAGCATCAGCGCGAGGCTCGCCACGATGATGCCGATCTGCGTGAAGCTGACTCGCACGCCGAGCAGGTCGAGTCCTGCCTGGCTGAGCACATGCGGGTAGGTGTCGAAACCGGCCCCGTAGAGCAGCAGCACGCCGTTCTCCAGCGCGAGCGAAACGCCGAGCGCGGTGATCAGGATCGACAACCGCGGCGCGCGCAACAGCGGCTGATATGCGAGGCGCTCGATGGCAAGACCCAGGGCGCCGGTGACGGCCATCGAAGCAACGAGCGCAATCAGCAGCGCGAGAGCAAGCGGCAGGTGCACCGCGGCGAGTGCCGTCAAAGCGGTCCAGCCGACGAACGCACCGACCATGAACAGGTCGCCGTGAGCGAAGTTGATCAGCCTGATAATCCCGTAGACCATCGTGTAGCCGAGGGCGACGAGGGCATAGAAAGAGCCCGTCGTCAGCCCTTCGATGACGAACTGGAAAAAGGTGCTCATGGCGTGGCCCGGTGCGCGCCAGGGCCTACTTCATCGCCACCCAGTGTCCGCCGGAATCGAGCCGCTGATACGGCGTGAAATTGCCGCCGCGCACGGTGATGACGATATACACCGCGTTGCTGCGATCACCTTTGGCATTGAAGCTGATGGCTCCCGTCACGCCTTGATAGCCCGAGATTTTGTGCAGGGCAGCAGTGATCGCCGCGGGCGTCGTCGATTTTGCGTTCGCGATCGCTTTTGCCGTGACTCCGACGGCATCGTATTCGTAGACGGAATAGGGGCCGGGGCCTTGCCCGTAAGCCTTCGTATAGTCGTCGACGTAGCCGTGCGCGGCGCTCAGGAATTGCGCCAGCGGCGCCGTGGTGATGAGCATGTCGTCGGCGGCGGGGCCGGCTGTTTTCATCAGCGTGGGGTCGTTGGTGGCGTCGCCGCCCATCAGCGTCATTTTCATGCCTAGTTGCCGCGCTTCCTTCACCAGCAGGCCCGCTTCGGCGAAATAGCCGGTGTAATAGATGACGTCCGGCTTCAGTGCCGCAACGTGGGTCAGCGTCGGCGAATAGTCCATCTGGCCGGGCGTGATCGCGTCGTCGTAGACCACATCGACGCCGTCCTTCTTCAGGGCGTCCACCGTGTTATCGGCGAGACCCTTGGAATAAGTCGTGTTGTCGTTGATGACCGCCGCCCGTTTTGCGTGCAGGAAGTTCTTCATGAAGTTGGCGGCAAACGGGCCTTGCTCGTCATCACGGCCGATCGTGCGGAACACGTTGTCGTAGCCCATCTCGGTCAGCTTGGGATTGGTCGACGCGTCCATTACGTAAGGAATGCCGGCTCGGTGAAAGGTTGTCAACTCCGGCAGCGCCGCGCTGGAGCAGTAGCCGCCAGCCACCGCCACGACGCCCGCATCGACGAGTTTCTGCGCTGCCTGTACCGCTGTCTGTGCATCGCAGGCGTCGTCTTCCGGCACCAGTTCGATCTGCTTGCCGAGCACGCCGCCGGCCGCGTTGATTTTGGCGGCGGCGAGTTTGGCGCCGTTGACGATGTCCTGGCCCGCGTTGGCGCTACTGCCCGACAGCGGCACTGGCACGCCGATCTTGATCGTCGCGCCCTGGCTGCGCGCCGAACCGGGGACGGTGCCGGCGAGCACGGCGAGCGCGGCCATGGTCGCGATTGTTGTGCGCCGCAAAACGCTCACTGCATCGGCCGTGCCATTCTTCTGAGCAATCATGTTAGTGACTCCTTATCGTGAAAGGGATCGAAGCGATCCGCCACACGGATAGACCGGTGACATCAGAAAACGGACGAAAACGTGCGTTCGCATGCCATGCGTGATCCGCCAGCCCGATGGACTGGCCGTCAGGCTTATCGCGGCGCCGTTACGAAAGTGCTCCTTTCATGATAGGTCTCGCTGCCGAATGGGCGGGCTAGGGTATCCGCGTATAAACCTCCATCCAACGCGTGCGCGGCACTATATTTGAACGATCGGAATGGGAGTCGTGCATGAAAAGCGTCATTCTGGGTGGCGGGATCGCAGGCGTCACGGCGGCCTGGTACCTCGCGAAAGAGGGGCGCGAGGTGACGGTGATCGACCGCCGGCCGGGCGTTGCGCTCGAGACCAGTTTCGCCAACGCCGGGTTGGTCGCGCCGGGCCACTCCTATACATGGGCGTCCCCCCGTGCACCGAAAATCCTGCTGAAGTCGCTCTTCGTCGACGGGCAGGCGCTACGGCTCAAGCTCAACGCAGACCCGCACATGTGGATCTGGTGCCTCCAGTTCCTGCGAAACTGCACCGCGGAACGCTCGCGCCGGAACACGACGCGCAAGGTCGCGCTTTGCCGCTACGCACAGACGCAACTGCAACAGTTGACGGCCGCCGAGCATCTGCAATACGACCGCCTTAGCCGTGGCCTGTTGTATCTCTATCGCGACGAAGCGTCCCTCGCGCGCGGCACGCGGAACATGTCGATCCTCAAGGACAACGGCCTGCCGCTCCGCACGCTCGATGCAGCCCAGGTTGTCGCACGGGAACCGGCGCTGAGCGCGGCGCGTGACAGGATTGCCGGGGCGATCTATTGCCCCACCGACGAAAGCGGCGACGCGCACCTTTTTACTCGCGCGTTGAAAGCGGCGTGCGAACGCCTTGGTGTGCGTTTCGAATTCGACACGCCGATCAGCGCAATCGAGGCTTCGGGCGACCAGATAATCGGCGTGCGTACGCCAGGAGGACTCGTGGGGGGTGACGAGTTCGTGCTGGCGCTCGGTTCCTGGTCGCCGATTGTTGCGCGTCGCCTCGGCTATCGGCTACCGGTGTATCCGGTAAAGGGCTACTCGGCCACCTTCCCGGTTCGACCGGGTCACCGTCCGCCGGACCTTGGCGGTGTCGATGAGAACAACCTCGTGGCGTGGGCGCGTTTTGGCGAGCGGCTGCGTTTTACCGCAACCGCGGAATTCGCCGGTTATGACACCCGCCATACACCCGCAGACTTCACGACCATGCTGCAGGCAGCACGCGAACTGTTTCCCGATGGCGCCGACTATGACAACCCGTCCTACTGGGCCGGTTTGCGGCCGATGACGCCGGAGGGGACGCCCTTGATCGGCCGCACGCGTCACAGGAACCTGTACCTGAACACCGGGCACGGGCACATGGGATGGACCATGTCGTGCGGCACCGCGAAACTGCTGGCCGACGTCATGGCTGGTCGCCAACCCGAGATCGACATGACAGGGATGACACTGAAATGAGC
The DNA here is from genome assembly GCF_009455635.1 of Paraburkholderia agricolaris. Classification (NCBI taxonomy): domain Bacteria; kingdom Pseudomonadati; phylum Pseudomonadota; class Betaproteobacteria; order Burkholderiales; family Burkholderiaceae; genus Paraburkholderia; species Paraburkholderia agricolaris. The sequence continues at coordinate 3,296,565 of NZ_QPER01000001.1, read as the reverse complement.
ATGAATGCACCGCACGACGACGCTTATGCAAAACTCGATTTCGTGCTGGACGACGGCATCTGCCGGCGTGCCGCCATTGGTCTCGTGGTGCTCGCGACCGACCATACGATCGAGCACGAATGGCGCAAGCTGCTGACGCAGGATGGCGTGGCGTTCTACGAAAGCCGCGTGTACAACTCGGCGGAAATCACGCCTGAACGGCTGATGGAAATGGAATCCCGTATTGCGGCGGCGGTGGCGCTGATTCGACCTGGCGAGCGGATCGATGTCGTGGCGTTTGGCTGCACGTCGGCATCGATGGTGATCGGCGAGGAGAAGGTGTTCGAGCGCATCCACGAAGCGCGTCCCGGCGTCGCGTGCACCACGCCGATCACCGCCGCGCTCGCGGCGTTGCGTGCGCTCGGCACGCAGCGCGTCGCATTGTTGACACCCTATGTGCGTCCGATCAACAACACGATGCGCGACTACATCGAAGCGCGCGGTGTCGGCGTCACGCGTATGGCCTCGTTCGAGCATGCGAACGACAACGAAGTGGCGCGAATCGACGCCGCGTCTTTAGAAGCCGCCGTCGGGCATCTCGCACAGAGCGCCGACGTGGACGCTGTTTTCGTGTCCTGCACGAGTCTGCGGATTGCCGGGCTCATTCCAGAACTCGAGGCAAGGATCGGCAAGCCCGTGATATCGAGCAACTTCGCGATGGCGTGGCATGCGTTGCGCCTCGCAGGCGTGGAGGATTGCGAACCTCAATTGGGTCGTTTGTTCGCGCTGTGATGGTCGAATCTCGTTCACAGCGATTTGCACCCGACGCAGATGATCCCGCCCCGCAACGGGTCGGAGAGCCTGGAAAAAAGCGGGAATGAAGCGGGGCATAATACGAGGATTCCCTGGTCGGAATGATGGAGGTTGATATGGCTGCGTTTGCTATTGACGGCGTGCGCATTAACCCTGCAACTGATCGTGTCACGCACGTGCGCTGGTCGCTCATCGACCAGAGGACACATGACTGCCTGTCTCCAACTGCGATCGTCGAGGTGGCGGAGGTGGTTAAAGCGATCCGCGCGGGGGACGTAGGCTGGTCACTCTTTACCCTCGGCGGCGTGAGATTTCTGGGGCCGAAAATAAAGATCGTCCCGCACACCAACGGCCCTGATGGAATCGACACGGAGGAGCCTGACGGCAGTGTCGAAAAGTCCATCGACGATCTTCCGCACGTTTAACGAAGCAACCGGCAGGGTCGTGGACATTCGACTTTCATGCCGCGGCACCTGAATAAGCTTCCTTCAGATTCCGGATGGAGAGTGTCATGTGGGACAAGATCGAGCACAACGGATATGAGGTCTGGGTTCTTCCGATGCTGGCGTACGGGCCGCCGGCGCCAGACACCTTGTGGCATTACTCGGCGTACATCTGTCAGCACGGCGCCCATGCCCACATCGCTGGGCAGAGCTTTCGTTTTGAAGAGCTGGTCGCCACTTTTCCCAGTGAAGAAGCGGCTCGTGAAGCCGGGTATGTTGAAGGCAAGCGGCGTGTTGATGGGATTCACGAGGGTGCATTGAAGCGTGGATCTCAAGCGACCTGAAGCACACCCGGACACACTACGCCGCCTCATGCCCCAACGCCTGAATAAACAACGAAAATAGTTCCGGCTGCGTCGAAATGCCGAGCTTGTTATAAAGATTCCGCCGGTGTACCTTCACTGTCTCCGGTGAAATAGCCAGCCGTTCGGCAATCGCTTTGGAAGAGTTGCCGCGCAACACCAGGCGCGCAATCGCCATTTCCCGCTCCGACAGCAACTCCGCCCCAAACCCGGCTAACGCGCGCTCGACCCGTCCGGATAGATCGCCGCTCTCCACGCTCTTGCCGGGTTCGGTGGCGAGACGCGCCACATGCTGGCGTATCGTCGCGATCAGCCAGGGCGCGCAAACGGAAAGCCGCCCAAGCGTCTCCACATCGAATCGCGCCTTCGCTCCCAGCGACAACGACACCACGCCGCCCGCAGGCGCAACTTTGAGAATCAGTTGCAGTTCATCCACCCCAACCGCATCGCGGAAGTAACTCAGGAAGTATTCGCTTTGCCGGAACAGATCCGGCGCCACCTCTTCAAGCCGATAGAGCCCGTCGGCTAACCCGTCATGTGCGGCCTGCAGAAAGGGATCCAGTAGATACAGTCCGTTCAGGTAAAGCGGCACCGGCGACGGCTTGTCCGTACCTCCGGCATCGAACTCTTCCAACACGCCGGGCACCCCATCCTGACCGACGAGCACCGCCAGCGCATTGTCAAACGGCACCATTTCGTTCAGCAGAAGAATCAGATTCCGCCAGAACCGGGACCCACCCAACTGGTCGATCACACGCGCCAGGGCCTGATGCATTGCTACTTCCGTGAACAGTCGATCCATGCGTCTCCACCTAATTGGCGTAACCCTAAGCGGTAATAGCGTTACGTAAATTGACTTCTTACACTCCGCCGAACGGTGCTCAAGTATGGACGTTGAAAAAAACATTGCAAAGGAGATGAAGATGGCGATCACGGAAACATCGGTTGCGGCGCAGGCCGTCTCCGCGGGGCTGGGCACGTCCAGCGCGCTGAAGCAGTCGCTCAGCGTGCGGGATGTGGTGATGATTACCGTATCGGGGGTGACGCCCGCCAGTTCCATCTTCGTGATCGCGCCGTTTGCGATCCAGCAGGCGGGCAGCGGGGCGGTATTGTCGTTCCTGTTAGGCGGCGTGCTCGCGCTGGCTTTCGCGTTGTGCTATGCGGAATTGAGCGCGGCGCATCGCAGCGCCGGTGGCGAGTACGTGATGGCGAAACGGGTGTTCGGTGCGCTGCCGGGCTATCTGACCTTCATCGCGGTGCTGGCTGTCAGTGTGTTCATCCCTGCCGTGCTGGCGAGCGGCGCGGCGCCATATCTGAACAATGCCCTCGGCACGAGCTTCAGCAATCAGTCCGTCGCGCTCGCGATCGTCGTACTCAGTTACGTGCTCGGCATTCTCAACATCAAGACCAACGCGTGGATCACCGGCGCGTTCCTGACGGTCGAAGTGCTGGTGCTTCTCCTGATTGCCTATCTGGGGTTTTCAGAGCCGCATCGTGCCTTTGGCGCGTTGGTTCATCCTCAGGTCGCGAGCAATGGCACGCTGATTGCCGCGACTGCCGCCGCGATCATCCCGGCAGTGGGCACAGCGATCTTTTGCTACAACGGTTTCGGCGCCGCGGTGTTTCTCGCTGAGGACCTCGAAGGGGGCAATCGCAGTGTCGCGAAAGCCGTCATGTACTCGTTGCTGGTCATCCTGCTGATCGAATTGATCCCGTTGACGGCGATCGTGCTCGGCGCGCCCTCACTGATCGATATGTCGAAGAGCGCGGATCCGATTGGTTACGTGGTCCGCGAACTCAGCAGCCCGGTCATCATGCGCGTGGTGAGCGCGGGGATTTTCCTGTCGGTATTCAACGCGATTATCGCCATCGTGATTCAGGTGGGACGTCTGCTGTATAGCAGTGGCCGCCACGCACTGTGGGTGCGCGGTTGCAACCACGCCTTCACGCGCATTCATCCGCGCTTCGATTCGCCCTGGCTCGCCACGTTGACGCTGGCGATTCCGTCCGCGCTGCTGCTTTTCGTATCGAGCCTGGATGAACTGACCGCGTTCACGGTCGACCTGCTGCTGGTGATCTACATCGTGATCGCGGTGGCGGCGCTGGCGAGCCGCGTGGTGCGGCGCGATGTCGAGCATCACTACCGGATGCCGTTGTGGCCGCTGCCGCCGCTGGTGGCGATCGTCGGCGCAACCTACACGTTGTATACGACAATGCAGAGCGCGGCCAAGCCGACGGATCTGTACATCATTGGTGGATTGTTGGTGTTGGCGCTCGCGATGTATGCGGCGTGGGCACGTCATAGCGTGACGTTTCGCGAACTTTGAATCTAAGGAAAACAGGCAATGCGTACAAGGGAACTCGGCATCCGTATCGGACGCGGCACACCAGGGCGTTTCAATGCGATTACCGATGTCGCCGGCGTTCGTGTCGGGCATCACACGTTGAATGTGGAAGCGGGAGAGGCGTCGACCCACACCGGCGTGACCATCATCGAACCACGCGCGGGCAGTGCGCGCATGGCGCCGTGCTTTGCGGGATGTCACATTCTGAACGGTAATGGCGACGCAACCGGCCTCGAGTGGATACGCGAGGCGGGTCTGCTGACGACACCGATCGCGTACACCAACACGCATAGTGTTGGCGTGGTGCGCGACGCGCTGGTCGCGGCGGAGCGGAATGAAACCAACGGCGACGTGTACTGGTGCATGCCGGTCGTGCTCGAGACCTACGACGGACTGCTCAATGATGTCTGGGGGCAGCATGTCACCGCGGACCACGTGCAGCGAGCGCGAGCCGAGGCGCGCACGGGCGAGGTGAGGGAGGGGAACGTAGGCGGTGGCACGGGGATGATCTGCCACGAGTTCAAAGGGGGGATCGGCACGGCATCGCGGGTGTTGAAACCCGCCGAAGGAGGCTGGACTGTTGGGGCGCTGGTGCAGGCGAACTATGGCCGGCGCGACGCGCTGCGGGTGGCGGGGTATCCGGTGGGCGAAGTGCTCGGGGAGGTACATTCGCCTTTCAGGCAAACCGAAGGAGGGCGCACCGGGGAGCCGGGCATGGGCTCGATTGCCGTGACGCTCGCAACGGATGCGCCTTTGCTGCCGCATCAGTGCACGCGCCTCGCGCAGCGGGCGAGCGTAGGAATTGCGCGCATGGGTGGGGGCACGGAAGATTCCAGCGGCGATATATTCGTGGCCTTCTCAGTCGGGAATTCGAATCTGCCGGCGGCGAGCTACGGGCGCGTCGGCAAGCCCACCACGGCCGTGGAGATGGTGAATAACGATCACATGTCCGCGTTGTTTTCGGCCGCGGCAGAAGCCGTTGAAGAAGCCATCGTCAATGCGCTGCTAGCCGCGACGGATATGAGCACACGCGGCGCCCGCGTGGAGGCGATCGGCTCCGAACGTTTACTTTCTGCGCTTCGCAAGGTGGGATGGAGGCCTGACAGCCAGAATCGGTGAACCGTATCGGGCTAAGGCCGACCCCTCGGCCTTACAAAAAGAAAGCACTGCGTAAGTGTAAAAACAAAATAAATAAACTTGCTCTAAACTAGCTGCCGCCCCAGCCAGCTTAGTAGAGAGCAAGCAACCCATGCCCCGACCTCCGGCCGATTCCGTCGGCGACTCTAGTTTCAGTTTGCCAAAGCATCCTCCGTTTCAGCGTTTCTGGTGTACCCGTATCCTCTCGTCGCTGTCGTTCCAGATGCTCGCCGTCGCAATGGGCTGGCATATCTACGCGCTAACGCATAGCGCCTTCGCACTGGGCCTCGTCGGCCTCGCCCAATTCCTGCCGATGTTCGTGCTGACGCTCGTGGTCGGCCATGTTGCCGATCGCTACGACCGTCGCCGGATCGCCGCCATCTGTCAAAGCCTTGAAAGCGTCGCTGCATTGTTGTTCGCCGTCGGCACCTTCGGCGGCTGGATCAGCGCGCCGGTTATCTATGTACTGGCCGCATGCGTGGGTGCGGCTCGCGCCTTCGAGTCCCCCGCGGTCGCTTCGCTGTTGCCAGGCGTCGTGCCGCGCGCGCAATTGCCCAAAGCGACGGCATGGGCCACTTCCGCCAACCAGTCCGCGCAGATCGCGGGTCCGGCATTGGGCGGTCTGCTTTACGGCATCGGCCCCGGTGCGGCTTACCTTGCATGCACGCTGTCGTTCGCGGCCGCCGCTGCCTCGGTGTGGGCCATCCCATTGCAGGCGAAGTTGGCAAGCCGCGCGCCGGTGACGCTCGAGTCGGTGTTCTCGGGTATCGCTTTTATTCGCAAAGAACCCGTAATCCTCGGCGCACTGTCGCTCGATCTGTTCGCGGTCCTGTTCGGCGGCGCGACGGCGCTGTTGCCGGTCTTCGCTCGCGACATCCTGCATGCCGGACCGCTTGGTCTCGGCCTGTTGCGCTCGGGCACCGCGATCGGCGCACTCGCGGGCACCATCTGGCTCGCACATTTCCCGCTGCGCAACCGGCCCGGCGCTGCGATGTTCGGCGGCGTGATTGCGTTTGGCGCCGCCACGATCGTATTCGGTCTGTCGCACCAGTTCTTCCTGTCATTCTTCGCGCTGATGGTGCTGGGTGCGTCGGACACGATCAGCGTCGTGGTGCGCCTGTCGCTCGTGCAACTGCGTACGCCGGACGAAATGCTGGGCCGTGTCAGCGCGGTCAACTCGCTTTTCATAGGGACGTCGAATCAACTTGGCGAATTCGAATCGGGTGTGACGGCAGGGTGGTGGGGCGCGCAGCCGGCCGTTCTGGTAGGCGGCATCGCAACGATCGCCGTCGCCTTGTTGTGGATGCGATTCTTTCCGGAACTCAAGCGAACCCGCTCGCTTGAACGGGAGGAGGAGGCTTTGGTGCCGAGCCATTGACAGAGGTGCACGGCGTTTCGCTTTCAACGGGACGCCGTGTCATCTTCTCGATTTTTGAAAGTCTGGTTTCCGATTTCACCGGGTTCTCTTTAAAGATGGAAGCCGGTAACTTTGAACGTGCAACCTGCGGGCTGATCCGCGAGACAGGAGCCGTTCAATGAACTACACACACCCGTACCCGAGCGACATCGCCTTCACGCCGACGGTGAAGGCGATCCAGGCACGCCATGGTTCGCGTGATGCGTATGCGCGCATGGAAAGCGAACGCGGCTGGGAAACGCGCATCACGCCGGATGTCGCAGGCTTCATCGAGCAGCAGACGAGCGTATTTTTTGCCACCGCGAATGAAGAAGGCCAGCCCTATATTCAGCATCGCGGCGGCCCTGCGGGTTTTCTGCGCGTACTCGACGACCACACAATCGCGTTCGCCGATTTCGCCGGCAATCGCCAGTACATCACGCTGGGCAATCTCGCCGACAACCCGAAGGCGTATCTCTTCCTGATCGACTATGCGCGCCGGCGCCGCATCAAGCTATGGGGCAACGCGCGCGTGGTCGAAGACGATCCGGAGCTGCTGGCCAGACTGATGCCACAGGGCTATAAAGCGCGCGGCGAACGGGTGATCGTGATGACCGTCAGCGCGTGGGATATGAACTGTCCGCAACATATTCCGCAGCGGTTCGAAGCCGCGGACGTGGCTGCCGCGCTGGCGGAACGGGACCGGCGCATCGAGACGCTGGAAGCCGAAATCGCGCGATTACGGGCGGCATCGCGCGCATGATTTGAGCTTAGGCGGCGCTCACCCGCAGCGCCGTCCATCGCACCGTGGCAAGAATCGACGCCACGACGATCAAGGCACCGCCGATCCACGCTGCCGTTGAAATCCGTTCACCTAGCCAGAGGCACGCGAACAGCGCACCGAACGCGGGTTCGCTCCCCATCAGCAAGGACACGCGCGTCGGGCTGCTGCGTTTGATCGCGAAGTTTTGCGCGAAGAACGCGAACAGTGTGCACGCTATCACCAGATAGCCGATGTAGCCCCAGAACACCGCATGCCCGGCGAGCGACGGCACCGGTTGCCACTGTTGCGGCGCAAACAACAGCGCAACCGCCGCGCTGCCGAACGCGACCACGCCCGACTGAACCGCCGTCACCGACAAAGGCGGTAACGCCGAGTCGCGCATCACGCGCTTGGTCACGCACACATTCAGCGCGCGCAGCAGCGCGGCGAGCAGAATCAGCGCGTCGCCGGGATTGAAACTCAGTGCCCCCTCCCCCGCCAGCAACCAGGCACCCAGCAGCGACAGCCCGACCGCCCCCCATTCGATGCGGCTCGGCGTGCGCTTGAGCATCCACCATTCGACGAGCGGCGTCAGCACCACGCACAGGCTGATCAGAAACGCCGCATTGGCCGCACGCGTGAGCAGAATGCCGAAGGTCTCGCACAGAAAGATGCCGAGCAGCAGGGCGCCCGCGATCAGCACGCCGCGCAGCGTGCGGGCATCGGCAGCGCGTAAGTGACGCAAGGTGGGCGACAGGATCACGAAAGTGATGCCGAAGCGCATCGCCAGCAAGCCCAGCACCGGGTAGAACACCAGGGCGCTTTTGACGACGCCGTAACTGGTGCCCCAGACCACTGCGACCGCGAGCAGCATCAGATCGGAGAGCAGAAGCAGACGTTCTTGTTTCGACATGGCGGACCTCGGACAGATGAACGCGTATTGTCGAACTTTGTATAGAAAGCGATAATCGGGTTGCTGTGCATATCATTTGTGTTGAAGATGCATAAATAGGCTCAAGCCGCGAGCGTCCGACAATGAACCCAACCGACCTTTTCGCTTTGCTGCCGGATATGGCGGTTTTCGCGCGCGTTGTCGATGCCGGCAACTTTTCAGTGGCCGCGCGTCAGCTCGGCAGCACGCCGTCCACGGTCAGCCGTCAGATCAAGCGCCTCGAAGACGCCCTGGCGACACGCCTGCTGGAACGGTCCACGCGCACGGTACGGGTCACCGAATCGGGTGCCCAGGTGGCGCGTTTTTGCCGGGACATGGTGAGCGCGGCATCGGGCGCGGTGGATGCCGCGGGGCAACTGGCCGACCGACCGCAAGGCAAGGTGCGCGTGAGCGCGCCGACCGCGTTTGCGAAGACGGTGATTCACCCGTTGATTCCCGGCTTTCTGCGCGCCTATGGCGAAGTCGATCTGCAACTGCTTTTCACCGACCACGATGTCGATCCGCTTGCCGACGACGTCGATCTGGTGATCCGTTTGACCGGGCATCCACCGCAAGGGCTCGCGGGGCGCAGGCTGGGCAGGGTGCGCTGGCTGCTGGTTGCATCGCCGGCTTACGTGCGTGAGCGCGGCACGCCGGTGCAACCGCGCGATCTTCTCAAGCACGATTGCATCTATCTGGGCGAAACTGCCGACGACAACCGCTGGCGTTTTCGTCGCGGCACGGAGACGCAAACTGTGGACGTGAAAGGGCGCTACATTGCCAATCATGCCGGCGCAAGGCTCGAGGCCGCGCAGCAGGATTTCGGCATTGCCAATCTGCCTGAGTTTGCGGCCACCGAGGCACTGCAAAGCGGCGAACTCGTGCAGGTGCTGCCAGACTGGAATCTCGAAGCACGCGCTTACGTAGGGTCGGTGTGGCTGCTATATCCGCCGAACCGTTTCTTGCCGCCGAAGGTGAGAGTGCTGATCGATTACCTTGTCGCGCAATTACACGAAGCTTCATAACACCATTCATAGCGATCGCAACAACAGAGGCGATCAGGAGGAGAACGAACATGAGCTTGCGTGAAACCGGGCCGATCGCGGCGACTGTCTATCGTGGCGAAGCGATCGAGAACACCCATATCGTCCATGTTGCGGTGGTTCAGGCCGACGGCCGTCTGCTGTATTCATTTGGCGACCCGTCGCGCATCACGCTGGTGCGCTCCGCGGCAAAGCCCGCCCAGGCTCTGGCGGTGCTGGAAACCGGCGCGCTCGAACGCTTCGGCTTCGACGAAGCCGATCTTGCGCTCATGTGTGCGTCGCATAGCAGCGAGCCGCGGCACATCGAACGCACGCGGCAGATGCTGGCCAAGGTGCAGGTTAGCGAAGCCGACCTGCGTTGCGGCGGCCATCCCCCGTTGTCCGACGCCGTGTATGTCGACTGGTTAAAGCGCGACTTCAAACCGGACGCTGTGTGCAGCAACTGTTCGGGCAAGCACGCCGGCATGCTGGCCGGCGCGCGTTCGATCGGCGCGGCGATAGCGGGTTATGAACTGCCGGAGCATCCGTTGCAGGTGCGCGTGAAGCACACCGTCGCCGAGGTGTGCGACTTGCCGGACGACGGGGTGCAATGGTCGATCGACGGTTGCAATCTGCCGACGCCGGCATTTGCCCTTGACCGTCTTGCCCGGCTGTTCGCGAAGCTTGCGGCCGCGGAGGATGAGATATCGGCGTCCGCCGCCGCTTCTGCGGGCACCCCTTCTGCGATTTCGCCACGCACCGTTGCGCTCGCGCGCATCTACCGGGCGATGGCGGCGCATCCGGAGTGGGTGGGCGGCGAGGGGCGCTTCTGCACCACGTTGATGCGGACATTCGACGGCGCGCTGATCGGCAAGGTCGGCGCCGACGGCAGCTATGCGATCGGTGTGCGGGCTTCGCGGCAGACAGCGCGGCTTGGCGCAGACGGTGCGCTCGGTATCGCGGTGAAAGTGGAGGACGGCAACATCGGCGTGTTGTATGCGACCGTTGCCGAACTGCTTGCGCGGCTCGATATCGGCAGCGCTGAACAGCGTGCGCAATTGAGCGCGTTCCATGCGCCGCCGATGTTCAACACCATGGGCATCGAAATCGGCCATCTGGCATTTTCGTTTGACCTCGCAGCGCATGCACGCCGCGAGGCGTGAGGGTCGTGAGGGCTGGGAGGACGACGCTGCTTATGCGTCGTCTTTCTTGAAGCGATCCTGTATGGACACCAGTTGATCGTCGCTGGTGGCGACGATCCACAGACGGGCGCGTTCGACCATCAGGCGATTGTGATCCTTTAGCGCGCCCATCGACACGGCGGTTTTCCACGCGACGGGCGCCGCGCGGCTGGTTCTGCCAGATGGTGTGCCGACCAGCAATGCGTAGGGTCCGAGGGGCAGCGAGACGAACGGCATGGCTGGCTTGACGCGTATGCGCCAGTCGATGAAAGGTGTGTCGCTGAAGAGAAGCGGGGTGGGCAGGCCATGCAGCACGGTGAAGTCGTAGAGAGCGAGTTGTTCGCGCATGGGCCCATAGACCTTTCGAATATCGCTGACGAGCGCCGCGCGGATTTCGTCGTCGAACATGGCTTCCTGGGTGTAATGGTCGACTGCTTGCAGCGCGTCGTGCTGATAGGCGCTGAAGATTGCCAGGTCGACGCAATCGTGAACGGCGCGTTGGACTTCCGCGGCGGAGCCGGCCTCTTCGGGTTTGCCGAGTTGCGCTGCGCGGAGGAAGCGGGCGAGGGCCGCGTCCTGGGTTGATGGACCGGTGGCCAGCGGGTCGTCGGGGGCGTTTTTATCTAGCGGGATGTAGAGGTATTTTTCTGCTGCGAAGCGGGATTTTTTGCCGTCATCGAAGCTGATTTCGCCGGTGGCGCAGTTCAGGTAGCGAGTGCCGATGTGGCCGTGTTCCCACACGTAGTTTTTCAGGAAGGGGCGCAGGGGGTGGAGTGGGTCAGGTTGTAGCATTTTCTTGTTTGCACTCCGTGCAGGGTTGGGTTTGGGTATGGTCACATAGAAATTGGGTTTTTGCCTGCCCGGCAGGTGGGGGCCTTCGCGGCGCTTTTTGTTGGTCTGGTTCTTTTTGGCGTTGCCTGGCTGTGTTCGTGGTCTGTTTCTGGTGTTGGTCTTTTGGCCTTTCCTTGTTTTGTTAGTGGTCTATTAGCGTTCCCCCTGTGCGGGGGGGCACCTACTTTTCTTTGCCTGCCGCAAAGAAAAGTAGGCAAAAGAAAGCGGCTCAAACCGCTAATTCTTAAGCGGGCCCCCCGCACAGCCACGGTAGTGGTGCATCTGGAATCCGTGCCCCCGCACACTCCGCACCGTTGACAAAGGACTCATCAGCTCCCACTCCGCACTACGTGCGTCGCGGACGGGTCTGCCTGGGAAACCTGGCTGATGCTTTGCATGACTGATCGTTTTTTGGATCGGGGCACCGGCGCGCGCAGCGCCGCCGGAGGTATGACTGCCTTGTCACTAGCGCCGAATGTGCGAGGCGACAGATTCCAGATGCACCGCTACCCCCTCCAAGCCAGGGGACCCGCTTAAGAATTAGCGGTTTGAGCCGCTTTCTCTTGCCTACTTCTCTTTGCGGCGGCAAAGAGAAGTAGGTGCCGCCCCGCACAGGGGCAACGCTAATAGACCGATAAGAAAGCAAGGAAAGGCCAAAAGACCAACCCCAGACCAGACCAAGAACACACAGCAAGACAACGCCAAAGACCCAGACCAAACAACAAAAAAGCGCCGCGAAGGCCCCTCCGCCGAGGCAGGCAAAAACCGCCTTAACCAACAACCCCCTCCGCCGCAGGCACCCCCCCCAACGCATTACGAATAGCATCAGCCAGCTCAGCGGCTGCAAACTTCGCCACATACCCATTCGCGCCAGCATTCTTCACATGCGCCTCATTAGCCGCGCCTGTCAAAGACGAATGAATAATCACCGGAATATCCCGGGTCCGCTCGTCAGCCTTGATCTGACGAGTCAACATAAACCCATCCATCTCCGGCATCTCGAGATCGGTCAACACCAGCGCAATACTGTCCTTCGCCCTCGCACCGGTAGCCTGCGCTTCACGCGCAACCTGCTGCAAGGTATGCCACGCCTCTTCGCCAGTCTTGGTCATCACATAGTCCGCGCCGATCGCGCTCAACGCCTGCTCAATCAGCTTGCGCGCAAAACCGGAATCGTCAGCGGCGAGAATCTTCGCGCCCCGGCGGATGCCAAGCGCTTCGCCCACAGAGGTCGGGTCGACGCTCGGATGCTGTGACGGAAACACGTCGCGCAATACCTGCTCCACGTCGATCACCTGGGCAAGTCGTGAGTCGCCCGTGTTGCCGTCAATCCGCGCAATGCTCGTCACCAGATTGCCACCGGCCGCGCCTTCGGCAGACAACACCTGATTCCACTCGAGCCGCACAATGTCATCCACTTCCTCGACCGCAAATGCCTGCGTCGAACGCGCGAATTCCGTCACCAGCAAGATGTTCAAGCCGCGCGTCGGCTCACACCCCATCAGGCGCGGCAAATCGATCACGGGAATAATCTGCCCGCGGATATCCACCGCCCCCATGACATACGGCGACGACCCCGCAATCGGCGTCACCGGTGGCATCGTCGATATTTCACGCACCTTGAAGACGTTGATGCCGTAAAGCTCATGTGCGTCGCTGCCAGGAACAGAGCCCAGCCGGTACAGCAACAACTCGAACTTGTTGGAACTCGTCAGGTTGCTGCGTTCGTTGTTCACGCGGTGATCGACTGCCATTGAAACTCTCCGGGGATTGCGGTGCGAGTGGTGCGCCATGCATACCGTCGGTTCGGCCCTGGCGCGTGCCCTATCTTTTCGTTATCGGCGCACCGACAGGAAAATTCAGTGAATTCAGGCGGTTTACCGATGCGTTCTGGTTAACACCCGGTCGATCTTCGGAACCGGAAGGGAGCCGCGGCCTTACGGCAAAGCCAGGTAATTTGTATGAAGGTTACCTAACGTTACAGAAGCGACAGCGTGGTTGCACATGCCCGGTAATGCGCCTCCTAGAATGCACAGCGATAAGAGCGCGGCGCCGTTAGTCAATCGCAAGCGACTTGCAAGCTAGCAATGCAATCGCACGCAATGGCCGAGGCGCACGCGTATCGCCGTCGTTTCGCTTCCACTACAAGGAGAACGTATGATCCGCTTGCCTCTCGCCACCCTCACCAGCGCCTGCATGGCCAGTCTTATGATCGTCGCTACCGCAGCCCATGCACAGACCGCGCCGGCAGCGCCGGACACCGCGCGTATTCATGCCGCCGATCAGGCCTTCATTACCGACGCCACCGCGGCGGTCTCCACGCAGCGCGATGCCGCACGCATCGCCACCTCGCGCTCCACCGACCGCGACGTGAAGGCATTCGCCGAACGCGTGTCGAACGACAACGCGAAAATCTCGGACGCGCTGCGCGCCGCAAGCCCGCGTGGCGTCGACGTGCCGAAGAACGATCCGAATGCAGCGGTGCTCGCGAGCATCAACAACCTGCGTGGCGCCGACTTCGACAAGACCTACATCGAGCAGGTCGCGCTCGCCGGCGAACAGAAAGCACTGTCGGCATTCCAGGCTGAAATCGCCTCCGGCCGTGACGAACAGCTGAAGGACGTAGCGAAGAAGGCACTGCCGACCATCCAGGAGCACTACGCGATGGCCCAGGATCTCGCCAAACGCAAACATTTCGCCCAGTAAGCCGCACGCCGGTCACAACCCCGCATAGTTTGCGGCATCAAACGCGCGTCACGTTGCGGCGTGACGCGCGCAGCAGGCCGAATGCGTTCTTTTCGGCGATAATCGGCTTCGTTCTTTCGCTCAGGCTGCGTGCCTCCCGGCATGACTCAGTCAGATCGACAGCAATTTCCCGATTTCACGCGCATTCAATCAAAGCTCACCGCATGGGCAAGCCTGCCAATCTTCCGCAACAGTTGGACCATATGCTTCGGCAAGCCGTCGCGCTACAGCAGAACGGCGCATTGACCGAGGCCGAAGAACTCTATCGTGAGATCCTTGAACTCAGGCCACGCCATTTCGACGCGCTGCAATTATTGGGTTCGCTCGCGCTGCAAGCGGGGCGTGTACAAGAGGGCATCGAATTCCTGAAAAAGGCGCTCGCCGTCAATGCGAAGCAAGCGCCCCTTCATTCGAATCTCGCCTATGCGCTCAATGTGTTGCAACGTTTCGACGAAGCACTGGCGAGTGCCGATCGCGCGCTTGCCTTGCAGTCCGGATTCCCGGACGCACTCAACAATCGCGGTAATGCGCAAGCCGGTCTGAATTTGCCGCTCGAAGCACTCAACAGCTTTGATCGCGCGCTCGCGTTGGCGCCGGATTTCGCACCCGCCTGGAACAATCGCGCCTGCGTGCTGCGCGATCTGGGCCGGGCCGCCGATGCCCTCGCGAGTTGCGATCACGCGCTCGCCTTGCAGCCGGGCTATCCCGACGCATGGAGCAATCGCGGTAATGCGTTGAGCGATCTCAACCAGCCGCACGAAGCACGGGCAAGCTATCAGCGCGCGCTCGAACTCGCCCCGACGTTTGCCGACGCGTGGAATAACCTCGGCCTGACTCAGGTCGATCTCAATGAGCACGCGCAAGCGCTGCAGAGCTATGAGCGCGCACTGGCCGTGAATTCGGCCGCTGCCGAGACCCATTGGAACCGGTCGTTGTGTCTGCTGCAACTAGGACAACTGAAAGCAGGGTGGGCAGAGTACGAATGGCGCTGGGAGCGTAGCCGGATCAAGGCAAGCCGGCGCACCTTTGCACAACCGCTGTGGCTCGGCGATTTTTCCATCGACGGAAAAACCATTCTGCTGCACGCCGAGCAAGGTCTGGGCGACACGCTGCAGTTTTGCCGCTATGCCGAAACGGTGTCGAAGCTCGGCGCAAAGGTCGTGCTGGAAGTACCGCGCGAGTTGATGCGGCTCATGTCCACGCTCGACGGTGTGGACCAGCTGATCGAAGCGGGCCACGCATTGCCGCCGTTCGATTGCCACTGTCCTCTGCTGAGTTTGCCGCTCGCGTGCAAGACCGATCTCGCGAGTATTCCGTCGAAGACGCCTTATCTGTTCGCCGACCCGCAAGCAAGCCGCGAGTGGCATGAACGTATCGCCGCGCCGGCGCAAAAGTGCCTGAAAGTAGGGCTCGTCTGGGCTGGCGGAAACCGGCCGCATGTCGCCGAGCTCCGCAAGAACGACGCGCGGCGTTCGATTACGTTCGAACGGCTCGCACCGATTCTCGATGTGCCGAACGTGCGGTTCTTCAGTCTGCAAAAAGGACCGGCGGCGCGGCAATTGCAACACGACGACTCGCACCTCAACGTGATCGATTACACCGAGGAACTCGACGACTTCGCCGACACGGCGGCGCTGGTGGCAAACCTCGATCTGGTGATATCGGTGGATACGTCTACCGCGCATCTGGCCGGTGCGCTGGATAAGCCGGTATGGATTCTGAACCGCTTCGACACATGCTGGCGCTGGATGCTGGAGCGCACCGATACGCCCTGGTATGCGCAAGCGAAATTGTTCCGGCAACCGGCACTGGGTGATTGGGACAGCGTGATTCGAAACGTGCGTGACGCGCTGGTCGGGTTGAGCGCTAGCTGACGCGTTTTCCCAGACACGCGTAGACTGAATGTCCCTTTATCGACGGCTAGGTCACGGAGATTCAGCAATGGAATACAGACATCTGGGTGCATCCGGTTTCAAGGTGCCGGTCCTGAGTTTCGGCACCGGCACATTCGGCGGCAAGGGTGAATTTTTTCAGGCGTGGGGCGCCACAGACGTGGCCGAAGCGCGTCGCCTGATCGACATCTGTTTCGATGCGGGCGTCACGATGTTCGACAGCGCGGACATCTATTCGAGCGGCGCTTCCGAAGCGGTGCTCGGTGAAGCACTCAAGGGCAAGCGCGACAAAGCGATCATCTCGACCAAGGCGACCTTCCGTTTCGACGACGGTCCGAACAATGTCGGCTCGTCGCGCTTTCATCTGATTCAGGCGGTAGACGCTGCGCTCAAACGCCTGCAAACCGATTACATCGATCTGTTCCAGTTGCACGGTTTCGACGCGAAGACGCCGATTGTCGAAGTCATGTCGACGCTCGACGATCTCGTGCGCGCCGGCAAGATCCGCTACACCGGGGTGTCGAATTTCTCCGGCTGGCATCTGATGAAGTCGCAGGACACCGCGGACCGTTATGGCTATCCGCGCTATGTCGCGAATCAGACTTATTATTCGCTGATCGGCCGCGATTACGAATGGGAGTTGATGCCGCTCGGCGTCGATCAGGGCGTGGGCGCGGTGGTGTGGAGTCCGCTAGGCTGGGGGCGTCTCACCGGCAAGATCAAACGCGGCCAACCGTTGCCGGAAACGAGCCGCCTGCATAAAACTGCCGACATGGGGCCACCGGTGCCGAACGAATATCTGTTCCGCGTGCTCGATGCAATCGACGAGATTGCGGCCGAAACCGGCAAGACCGTGCCGCAAATTGCGTTGAACTGGCTGCTGCAGCGGCCTACCGTATCGACGGTGCTGATCGGCGCGCGCAACGAAGAGCAGTTGCGGCAGAACCTGGGCGCAGTGGGCTGGAATCTGACACCCGAACAGGTGGCGAAACTCGATGCTGCCAGCGCTGTGCGTCCGGCGTATCCGTACTGGCATCAGGAAGGATTTGCGGAGCGTAATCCGACGGCGGTTTAAGTGCGCTTCGTTGGGGTTTGCGCAGCATAGACAGAGTAACAACCCGCTCCGGTTCGCCCTCTACTTAACGAGGTCGGCCGGAGCAGTGAACAGTTCGCTGTAATAGCGGCACCCCGCATCGAGATGCGAGTCGAATGCGAAACCTTGTTCGAGCATGGCGTCGAAGTCGGCGCGTTCGATCTTCATCACATAGCTGTGTTCGGTCGTGACGAGGCGGCAAGGTTGATCGGTCACTGTCGCGCTGAACCATTTCCCTGCGCTCGCATGACCGGCCGGATACGACTGCTGGCGATATTCGATTTGCCAACCGCCGTCCAGAAGAATCCACATGCCGTGGTCACTTGCGGCACCGTGTGCATTGCCGTCGCACTGTGTGACTAGCGTGCCGGATCGCGCTTCCCATTCATGCGAATGAGCAATCACCCAGCGCAGTTGTTCGGTCGTCAGGCTTGTGAAAAAGGGCGTGTGCTTCAATAAATGAAGGTATGTCACAGAGGGTTTCATATTCGTACTCCACGTGGCGGCGGGTGCGTCCGGCGACGGTGGTTTTGCATCGCAGGCGGCGATCAGAAACGGCAGCAACACGGCGCAGGCGACCAGGATTGAGGGTTTCATGAGCGTGTGGGGTTAAAAACGAAAGAGGCGCGGCGGGACGCCAGGCCGGTTCAACGGCCCTTGGCGTTCCGCGCGGTCATGCCTGATTAACGCTTGATGTTCGCTTCGAGCAGATCGCCCATGCCGATCCGCCTGGCGAACTCGATGCGCACGCGCTCCGAGACTTCGAGCACTTCACGCGCACCGTCACCGACGAAATCGATTACCGAGCGCATCGGCCGCTGCCCCGAAGGCAAGGCGACGATTCGCACGATTTCATCGGCTACGGCTTGCGGATCGGCGTTGTCCGGTGTGAGATAGGACAGACGTTCGCCGATCTGATCCATCACGCCGTCATAGCGTGCATACGCGGCGGCGCGTTGCGTATCGGCGGGTTTCCCGGCGTTCGGAAAGTGTGCGGTGCCGCGCGTGAATGCGCCCGGCACCACGATCGAGGTTTCGATACCGAAGCGCGCGATTTCGTAGGCTAGAGTGACCGCGAGAGAATCCATCGCGGCTTTTGCCGCCCCGTAAGGGCCGAGGAACGGAGGAAAGCCGCCCTTGGTGGTCGTGCTGCTGATCCATAACATCAGACCGGCTTCCTGCTGGCGCAGATACGGCAGCACCGCGCGGTTCACACGTTGCGCGCCAAACAGGTTGGTGTCGAACACCTTCACCATTTCTTCGGGCGTGAATGCTTCACTCGGACCGACCACCAGATGTCCCGCGTTTTGCATCACGACGTCGAGCCGTCCGTGTTCACGGATGATTGTCGCTGCGGCGGCATCGGCGGATTCTTGCGACAGCACATCGAGTTCGAGCGGATGCAACTGGATGTTCTTCGCTTTGGCGAGCGTGCGCATTTCGTCGGCGCGCGGCTTGTTGCGTCCTTCGACATCGCGCATCGTTGCGTAGACGATATGGCCGGCTTCGGCCAACGATTGCGCAGTGAGTTTGCCGATGCCCGTGCCGGCGCCCGTCACCAGAATGATGTTCTTTTGCATGATCCTCTCCGATTCGTTCGTGAAAGTGATATGGCGTTTAAACGTGCTGTGAGCACGGCGCTTTACGCGCTTTACGCGTTTTCAGGCGGGGTTAGGCCACACCGCCATTGGCGCGCAGGATCTGGCCATTGACCCAGCCTGCATCCGGACCGGCGAGAAACGACACTACCGAGGCGATGTCGTCAGGCTGGCCGAGGCGTTGCAGCGGCGGCATCTTCGCGAAGGTCTGGATCTGTTCTTCGGTCTTGCCGTCGAGGAACAGCGAGGTCGCGATCGGGCCGGGCGCCACTGCGTTGACGGTGATGTTGCGGCCGCGCAATTCCTTGGCGAACACGTGTGTGAAGGCTTCGACGGCGGCTTTGGTGCCGTTGTAGATCGCGTAGCCCGGCATGTTCAGCGCCAGCGTCGTGCTTGAGAAGTTGACGATGCGTCCGCCGTTATTCATCCGCGCGGCCGCTTCGCGCAGGGTATTGAAGGTGCCGCGTACGTTGATGTCGAACGTCTGGTCGTAGAGCGTGTCGCTGGTGTCGGCGAGCGGCAGGGTCTTGAGTACGCCGGCGTTGTTGATCAGTACGTCCACTTTGCCGAGTTGCTGTTCGGTGATCTCGAACATGCGGCGTACGTCGTCGGCGTTCGCCACGTCGGCCTTCACCGCGGTGGCCCTGGTGCCCGCCGCCGTGAGTTGCGCGACCAGCGCATCGGCCTCCGATGAGCTCGATGCGTAGTTGACGGCGACCGCGAAGCCGTCGTTGGCGAGGCGTTGTGCAACGGCTGCGCCGATGCCACGGGATGCACCGGTAACGATGGCGACTCGAGCGTTTTTGATCGTGTTCATGATTCGTTTCCTTCTGGGTGGTGGGTTGGTGAAACGAATCATGGTCGCTTTCGTCACTGAGATAATCGGGTTAGACTTGCCATAATCATTCCATTTGCTTTAACAATTGATTGGCAGGCTATGGGCGACGGCTGGCAGCCAGCCGGATCGCCGGCCCGGCACAAAGGCATTGACCATGGATCGTTTCGAGGAAATGCGCGTGTTCATCCGGATTGCCGAGCGGCAAAGCTTTACGCGCGCTTCGGACGACCTGCAGATTCCGCGCGCCACCGTTACCAATCTGATGAAGCGCATGGAGCAGCGGCTTGGCGCGCGGCTTCTCGAGCGCACCACGCGCTCGGTACGCCTGACGCACGACGGCGAGGCGTATTACCGTCGCTGCGTGCGCTTGATTGCCGACATGGAGGAGGCGGAGGGTTCTTTTTCCAACCTCGCGCCGAAGGGCCTTTTGCGCGTGAATTTGCAGGGCACGCTGGCCCGGCATTTCGTTGTGCCGGCGTTACCCGCGTTTCTTGCGCGGTTTCCCGACATCGAATTGATGATCGGCGAGGACGACCGGCTGGTCGATCTGGTGCGGGAGGGGATCGATTGCGTGTTGCGGGCGGGCAATCTGCAGGATTCGTCGATGGTGGGGCGGCGCGTGGCGCATTTGCCGCAGGTGACGGTGGCGAGTCCGGCTTATCTGGCGGCATACGGAGAACCGGCCGATCCGGCGGCGTTGTCAGCGCACCGTGCGGTCAATTATCTGTCTAGCGCGACTGGCAAGGCGGTGCCGCTCGAATTCAGAGTCGATGGCCGCGATACGGCGATGTACTTGCCGTCGTCGGTATCGGTGACGGGCGCCGATCTATACACGGGCTCGGCGGTGGCGGGTCTTGGCATTGTGCAAGTGCCGCAATACCGTGTTGCGGGTGAGTTGGCGGCGGGGAGGCTGAAGATCATTCTTGCGGACTTTCCACCGCCGCTGATGCCGGTTTCAGTGCTGTATCCGCACAATCGCCAGTTGTCGTCGCGGGTGCGAGTTTTTGCGCAGTGGTTGCGGGATATTTTTGAGGCGGCGGGAGCGGGTTAGCGGCAAGCGCGTGGGTTGGTACAGGCGAGCGGTCAATGGCGCTATTGCGCGAGTGGTTGATGGTTTTGCGTAATGCGCTGCGTATCGTGGGATCATACGGGCCGTGCTGAGCGGGATTGCTTGTTGCACGGTATGGGATAAGAGGAGCAGGGCGATGATCGATGGGCTGGTGGGTGGGCGCTTGTACGGTGAGGCGCAGATTCGCACGGGGCAGAATGGCAAGCGGTTTGTGACCTGCAAGGTCCGGGCAACCACCAATGATGGCGATACGATTTTCGTCAATGTGATTGCGTTTGATGATGAAGTGCAGGGGGCGTTGCTGGCGCTGGGTGATGCGGATAGTGTGGCGCTTAGTGGGGCGTTGACGCCCAAGGTTTGGACTGACAAGAATGGGTTGGTGAAGCCTGCAGTGGATATGGTTGCACATAAAGTGCTGGTGGGGTATCGGGGGGAGGGTTAAAGGTTTTGGTTTTGCCTGCCCGGCAGGAGGGGGCCTTCGCGGCGCTTTTTGTTGTTTGCTCTGGCTCTTTGGCTTTGCTTTGTTCGTGGTCTGTTTGGGGTTGGTCTTTTGGCCTTTCCTTGCTCTCTTATCGGTCTATTAGCGTTGCCCCTGTGCGGGGCGGCACCTACTTCTCTTTGCCGCCGCAAAGAGAAGTAGGCAAGAGAAAGCGGCTCAAACCGCTAATTCTTAAGCGGGTCCCCCGCACAGTAACGGTAGTGGTGCATCTGGAATCCGTCGCCTCGCACATTCCGCTTTAGTGACAAGGCAGTCATACCTCCGGCGGCGCTGCGCGCGCCGATACCCGGTTCAAAAAACCATCAGTTATGCAAAGCATCGGTGGGGTTTCCCTGGTAGACCCGTCCGCGACGCACGCAGTGCGGAGTGGGAGCTGATGAATCCTTTGTCAACGGCGCGGAGTGTGCGGGGGCACGGATTCCAGATGCACCACTACCGTGGCTGTGCGAGGAACCCGCTTAAGAATTGGCGGTTTGAGCCGCTTTCTCTTGCCTACTTCTCTTTGCGGCGGCAAAGAGAAGTAGGTGCCGCCCCGCACAGGGGCAACGCTAATAGACCATTAACAAAGCAAGGAAAGGCCAAAAGACCAACCCCAAACAGACCACGAACAAAGCAAAGCCAAAGAACCAGACAACAAAAAACGCCGCGCAGGCCCCCTCCCGCCGGGCAGGCGAAAAGAAAGTCACTTCCCTAGATACTCAACAAACCGCTCAGCGACCGGCTCCGAGTCGCCACTCCGCCGCAACAACAAAACCTGCGACAAAAGCGTCTCGCCCTGCAAGGGCAAAAAGCACACCCTTGGATCCTGCACCTGCCGCAAGGTAAAAGGCACCAACGCCACCCCCATCCCAAACCCGACCATCGTCACAACGGTCTGCCATAACCGCGCCTCATGGCGAATCAACGGACTAAACCCCGCCCCCACGCACTGCGCAATAATCAAATCGTGATAATGCGGCGATACCGTGCGTGGAAACAAAATAAACGGCTCCTGTGCCAACGCCCGCAAATCGACCTTGCGCTTGCGCGCCAACGGATGATCCGCCGGCAGGCAACACAGAAACGGCTCGGAAAAAATCGGCGTGGAAATCACACCCGACGGAAAATTGCCCCAATGCGCACAACCCATGTCGATCTGCATCCGCTGGATCGCATGCACCTGCTCACTGGTGTTCATCTCCTTCAACACGATCTCGACACCCGGGTAGTCAGCCTCAAAACGGCTCACCGCCTGCGGCATGCCACGATACAGCATCGAATTCACAAAACCGATCCGCAAGCGGCCAGCCAATCCGTGCGCCGATCGAACCGTAATGCGCTCGGCCTCGCCAGCCTGCAGCAACAAGCGGCGCGCCTCGCCAAGCAGCACCTGCCCGGCATTCGTCAACGCCACCGTCTTGTTGGTGCGCGCAAGCAGTTGCACACCCAGTTGGTCCTCGAACTTGCGGATGTCGAAACTGAGCGCCGGCTGCGAAATGAACAGCCGCTTGGCCGCCCGGCCGAAATGCAATTCCTCGGCGACCGCCACGAAATAGCGTAGTTGCTTCAGGTCCACGGCTGTCTCCAGTTCTTTTGATCGATAATCTGTGTCTATCGTACCGGATATAAGTTGTATTAGACGATTATCGAAGCCGCTCCTATGCTCCTTCCACAAAGGAGACACGCATGAGCGAAATCACCGCGCAGCCGGCACACGGCTCGTCCAATATTCCCGACAGCCGGGGCATCAACTTCTTCAGCAGCGACCCCGACTTCGCCCGTTTGCTCAAACTGCATCTGGGCGACACGATCTACCAGGAACTCGAAAACCAACTCGTTTCGCTAGGTCAGCGAGCGTCCGGCGAACTCGATGTCTGGGCACTGTCCGCCGACAAAAACCCACCCCAATTGCGGCATCGCACACGGCGCGGCGAAGCGCTGCAAAGCATCGACAAGCATCCCGATTACGTCGCGCTCGAACGTGTCGCGTACTCGGAGTTGGGTCTGGCGTCGATGAGCCATGACACGCGCGAAGGCAAGAAAACGCCGCCGCCACTGGTCAAGTACGCGCTGACGTTCCTGTTCGTGCAGGCGGAATTCGGTCTGTGTTGTCCCGTCAGCATGACCGATTCACTCACGCGCACGCTGCGCAAATTCGGCACGCCCGAACTGGTCGCGCGATTTCTGCCGATGCTGGCATCGCGTGATTTCGACACGCTGTTTCAGGGTGCGATGTTCATGACGGAACAGGCGGCGGGCTCGGACGTGGCCCGTATCGCGACGCGTGCCGCGTGCGAAACCGGCGTGAACGGTGAAGAGGCGTGGCGTCTGTACGGCGACAAATGGTTCTGCTCGAATGCCGACGCCGATCTCGCGATGGTGCTCGCGCATGTGGACAATGCGCCCGCCGGTATCCATGGCCTTGGGCTGTTCCTGTTGCCGAAGACCTTGCCGGACGGCTCGCGCAACAGCTATCGGATCGTACGCCTGAAAGACAAGCTCGGCAGCCGCTCGATGGCAAGCGGCGAGATCGTGCTGGAAGGGGCCGTCGCACATCTGATCGGCGAAGTGGGGCGCGGCTTTCACCAGATGGCCGACATGATCAACATGTCGCGTCTGTCTAACGGTGTGCGGGCGGCAGGCCTGATGCGCCGCGCGCTGACCGAGGCGCTGCACATCGCGCGCAATCGCGAAGCGTTCGGCCGCAAGCTGATCGATATGCCGCTGATGCAGCGGCAATTGCTCAAGATGATGCTGCCAGCGGAGCAGGCTCGCTCGATGTTCATGCAGATCGCGCTGCTGCTTGAAAAAGCCGACGCCGGCGATCGGCAGGCGGCGAAATGTGTGCGCATCCTCACCCCATTGATCAAATTTCGCGCGTGCCGCGACGCACGCCGCGTGACCGGTGACGCGATGGAAGTACGCGGCGGCACCGGTTACATCGAGGAGTGGAGCGACGCGCGTCTCGTGCGCGACGCGCATCTCGGTTCGATCTGGGAAGGCACCAGCAACATCGTCGCGCTCGACGTCGCGCGCGCGGCCAAACGGGACGGCGCGCTCGAACCGCTGCGCGCGTACCTGCTGGATCTGCTCGGCGCCGCGGGATTACCCGCCGCGAGTCTCAGCGTGCTTCGCGCCACCTTGACGCGCGCCTGCGATGCCCTCTTGAGCGTTGCCGAGTGCGGACGCGATGAATCGGTCAGGCAGGCGGCCACGGCTTTGTATCACGCAAGCACAGCGGTACTCATGGCTTGCGAAGGCACGCGCCTCGCACCGGATTTCCGGCGCCTCGCGCTGAGTCATCTGGTGTTGCGCCACAAGTTGCTGCCGTTCGATCCGCTCGACGTGCAAACGGCGTCGGATAGCGGTGACGTCATCGAGGCGCTGGTCAACGCCCGCACCGTGACGCTCGATCAGGCGCTGCAACTGCTGCCGGCAGGGAGTGCGCAATGACCGCATCCGTGAACGACACCGCGCAGCGCACGCAAACCACGCAAGGTGCGTTGCAAGGCATCAAGGTCATCGACCTCAGCCGCGTACTCGGCGGTCCGTATTGCACGCAGGCGCTGGCCGACCACGGCGCCCAGGTCATCAAACTGGAACCGCCCGGGGGCGACGAAACGCGCGGCTGGGGGCCGCCGTTTTACGGTGATACGGCGTGGTACTTCGCCGGCGTGAACCGTAACAAACAGGGCATCGCGGTCGATCTGTCGTGTGAAGAGGGTCGCGACATTCTGTGGAAATTGCTCGAAGACGCCGACGTGCTGGTTGAAAACTTCAAGCCCGGCACGCTGGCGCGCTGGGGCATGGACTACGAGCGCGATCTGCGTAAACGTTTCCCGAAGCTGATTCACTGCGCGGTATCGGGTTTCGGTCCAGACGGCCCGCTCGGCGGCTTGCCCGGCTACGACGCCGCGATTCAGGCAATGACCGGCTTGATGAGCGTCAACGGTGAACGCGACGGACCGGCCACGCGTGTCGGCTTGCCGGTCGTCGACATGGTGACGGGCTTGAATGCGTTGGCCGGCATTCTGCTGGCGCTCGCCGAGCGTGCGAAAAGCGGGCACGGTCAGTCGATCGATATCGCGCTATACGACTGCGGCGTGTCGCTTCTGCATCCGCATTTGCCGAACTATTTCGGCTCGGGCCGTACGCCGCAGCGCAGCGGTAACGCGCATCCGAACATCACGCCGTACGACAGCTATCGCACCGCGACTGCACCGATCTTTCTTGCCGTCGGCAACGACCGGCAATTCGCACGGCTATGCGCGCATCTCGGCGCACCGCAACTCGCGGACGATCCGCGCTACGTGGACAACCGCAGTCGCTGCGCGCATCGCGAGCCGCTCAAGGCCGCGCTGGAAAGTCTGCTTGCCGCGCACGACTGCGAGCCGCTCGCGCAGGCGTTGATCAACGCAGGCGTGCCGTGCGGGCCGGTGCAAACCGTCGACGTCGTCGCGCATCATCCGCATACATTGCATCGCGGCATGGTGATCGAGATGGGCGAGTATCGCGGCACGGCGTCGCCGATCAAACTGTCACGCACGCCGGCCACGTATCGCACTGCGCCGCCGGCGCTGGGCGGCGACACACGCAAGGTACTCGACGCATTAGGCATCGATGAGGCAACCCAGCAACGTTTGCTCGAAGCAGGCGTACTGAAAGCCTGAGCGTAAGAAAGCAGTGTTCCGGTGACGGCACAAAGAAGCCGCGCCATCCAGAAGAAAGACCTTGGAGACGAAAGACATGAATCGAGAGCCAGACGACCTCGCCGCAGGGCGGCAACCCACCCGTGCCGCAGCGGCGGCATTTGTCGGTACTACGATCGAATGGTACGACTTTTATATCTACGCTACTGCATCCGCGCTGATTTTCGGCAAGCTGTTCTTTCCGGGTAGCGATCCTTTCTTCGCGACGCTGGCTTCGTTCGGCACCTTCGCAGTGGGTTTTTTTGCGCGGCCGTTCGGCGGCCTCGTATTCGGCCACCTTGGCGACCGCATCGGCCGCAAGAAGGCGCTCGTGGCTACGCTGGCGATTATGGGCATCGGCACGGTCGGTATCGGTTTCCTGCCGACCTATGCGAGCGCCGGCGTATGGGCGCCGGTTTTGCTGGTGCTGCTGCGGGTTGCGCAGGGCATCGCGATCGGTGGCGAGTGGGGCGGCGCGGTGCTGATGGCAAGCGAACATGCGCCGCAGGGACGGCGTACTTTCTTCGCCTCGTTCGCGCAACTGGGCAGTCCTGCGGGCTTGATCCTGTCGCTGCTCGCGTTTCGCGCGGTGGCGTCGATGGATAAGGACGCGTTTCTCAGTTGGGGCTGGCGTCTGCCGTTTCTCGCAAGCGCGGTGCTGCTGGTGGTCGGCCTGCTGATCCGCGCGGGCGTCGACGAATCGCCGGAATTCAAGGCGCTCAAAGCACAGCGGCGAGTGGCGGCGCTGCCGGTCGCCGAGGTGGTGCGCGACGCGTGGCGCACGCTGTTGCTGTGTCTCGGCGCGAACGTGATCGGCGTGGCCGGCGCGTGGTTCGTCAATACGTTCATGCTGAATTACACGACGCAGACGCTTGGGCTCGACCGTTCGCTGATCCTCGATTGTCTGTTCGTGGTGGCGTTCATTCAGTTGTTCACGCAACTGGGCTCGGGGTGGTTCGCACAACGCGTCGGGACTGGAAGGTTTTTGAAGGGCGCGGCAGCGTTGGCGATGTTGTCGCCTTACCCGATGTTCGCGCTGGTATCGACCGGGCGGCCGGTCGCGATTGTGATCGGCATCGCGCTGGCGGTGATGTGCATGTCGAGTTCTTACGCGGTGATGGCCGGGTTTATGTCGACTGCATTTGCAGTGAGAGTCCGGTATTCGGCGATTTCATTGTCTTACCAGGTATGCGCCGCACTGGCCGGCGGGTTGACACCCTTGATCGGAACGTTGCTCGCGCATCGATATCCGGGCGCATGGTGGCCGTTGGCCGTGTTCTATAGCTGTCTCGCCGGCGTTTCGCTAGTTTGCATCAGTACCCTGGAGCGCCGTAACCGAGGCACGGCGCGAGGGGTTGTCGAAGTGGCCGAGGTTTGAGCGCGAGGCCAGGCATAAACCCGCTATTTCGTGGTTAACGTCATCCGGAATCCCCAAAAGCGTCCTAATATCAAGGCGAATTGAAAAACGACGGGGGAAGCCATCATGTATCGTCATCGTTCGCTGGGTGTCGTGACCGGGGCGTCGCCGCTCGCCAGCGTCGACGTATTGAGCAGGATGATGACCGCCTGGCGCCGTCCCGGCACGGTCAAGCCTTTCGACTTTGTCCTCGAACAGCAGGCATGGCCGGGACCGGCTTCGCCAGGCGCGGCGAGCGCGCCGTTCAAGATTCACGTGTTCGACACGATCCGCACCTTCGAGAAACGCGGCGTCGACGCGATCGTCTTGCCGTGCTTTCTTAGTCACACCTTCATCGACGAGCTCTCGGCGAACGTGTCCTTGCCGATCGCCAGCATCATGGCGGCGCTCGTCGCGCATGTGCGGCAAGCGTTTCCGTCGGTGCGCCGCATTGGCGTGCTGACTTCCGACACGATCCGCTCCAACGGTCTCTTCGAACGCCATTTCGACAGTGCCCGGTTCGACCTGCTGTATCCGCGTCACGACGACGACGGCGATCGCGTCACAAGTGCCGTGTATGGCGACGACGGTATCAAAAGCGGTTATCTGAGCGGCCGGCCCGTCGAGCTGTTGCGCGCGGCCTGCGCGGACCTCATTGCGCAAGGCGCGGAGATCATCGTGCCCGGGCTCGCCGAAATCCCCCTGGTGGCGCGTGTGCTCGGCACGCTGGAAGTGCCGTTCGTGGATACCAATCTGGTTTATGCGCGGTACGTCGCGGCGGCGCAATATGCGCAGCCGGAGCGGCACTTCAAGGTAGGCGTGCTGGGCGGTGTCGGTCCGGCGGCGACAGTCGATTTCATGGCGAAACTGGTGCGCAATACGCCGGCCGCGCGCGATCAGGATCACATCAAGGTCATGGTCGAGCAGAACCCGCAGATTCCCGATCGCACCGAGGCGCTGCTCGGCGGCGGCGACGATCCGACGCTCGCGCTCTACGCCGCCTGCAAGACCCTCGAAGAGGGCGGCGCCGATCTCATCGCGATTCCGTGTAATACGGCGCATGCATTCGTGGAACGGATTCAGCCGTCGCTGACCATTCCGATCGTCAATATGCTGACCTGCACCGCCGATTATCTGCGCGAGGCTTTTCCAGGCGTGCGTGAAGTCGGCGTGCTGGCTACCTCGGGCACACTGGCCAGCCGGGTCTACGAAACGGCGCTCGCAGCGCGCGGCTTCGTGCAGATAGTGCCGGCCGAGGCCGCCCAGGCCCGCCTGATGAATGCGATTTACGGACCGGGCGGTGCGAAGGCGGGATACCTGTCGGGCGAATGCGACGACGATGTCGCCGCTGCGGTGGATGACCTGGTCGCGCAAGGCGTGCAGGTCATCGTGCTGGGCTGCACCGAGTTGCCGCTGCTGCTGCGCGGTTCGACGCTGGCGCGGCCCGGCCGGCCGGTGGTGCGGCTTGTCGATCCGACCGACGTGCTGGCAAAACGCTGCGTGGCTTATGCGCTCGGCGAGACACCAGCGACGCAAGCCGCTGCGGCACCGGCGGCGGGGCGCCATAGCGTGGAAAGCGTCTTTGGCTAAACCCGGCTGGAACGAATGCGCGCGCGGCGCCGCGCAGAAAAGCTTGCAATTCCGACCTTCCGCCGCCATTTCCTGTGCGCGGCGCGCCTCATCTGAAACGGCTCAACGCCTGCCGACCGGCTGGTCGGGGCGTGCCTCGCGCCGCCGGTCATGGCCTATGGTGCGGTCACCGCGCAACTGTGTCGCGTCATGGAAAACTGTATAAATATACAGTATAGTATCCCCCTATAACCCGGCCTCCAGGCGTGTCCTTCCGCCAACCGGGTGTCCCGAACTTGCGCGGTCGCGAGGCGTCCGTGAGAGGTGGTCCACTTATTCAGACGGTCGGAAAAATTGGCATCTAACGGAACTATCCGCATTCGCGGCGCGCGCCAGCACAACCTGAAGAACGTCGATCTCGACGTACGAACCGGTGAAATGACGGTCGTCACCGGGCCGTCCGGCTCAGGGAAGTCGAGTCTCGTGTTCGACACCTTGTACGCGGAAGGGCAGCGGCGCTACGTCGAAACCTTCAGCGCCTACGCCCGGCAGTTTCTCGACCGCATGGACCGGCCGCAAGTCGACCGGGTCGACGGCGTGCCGCCCGCCATCGCGATCGACCAGACCAACCCGGTGCGCAGTTCGCGCTCCACCGTCGGCACCATGACGGAACTCAATGACCACCTGAAACTGCTCTACGCGCGCGCGGCCGAACTGTTCGACCGCAAGACCGCGCAGCAGGTGCGCCACGACACGCCCGAAACGATTTACGCCGAGTTGCTCGAACGCACCGCGGAGCATGATCCGCGGCTGGTCGTCACGTTTCCGGTCGAACTGCCGGAAACGGCTTCCGAGCAGGAAGTGGAGCAATGGCTTTCCGCGAGCGGCTACACGCGGGTACAGGCACAGCGCGAAGTCGATTCACCCACCGGCAAGCGCAAACTGCTCGACGTGGTGGCCGACCGCTTCCGTCTAAGCGCGGTCGAGAAGCCGCGCGTGGTCGAAGCCATCGAGGCGTCGCTCAAGCGCGGTGGCGGCCGCGTCAATATTTACGTGTTGCCGGCCACGCCAGACGCACCGGAGACTTTGGGCACTACGAATCCTGCCGAGCCGCAAATCTGGCGTTTCTCCACCGGCCTGCACAGCCCGGAGAGCGACCTGCGCTATGCGGATCCGCAGCCGGCGCTGTTCTCGTTCAACTCGGCTTACGGCGCGTGCGAAGCTTGCCGCGGGTTCGGCCGCGTGATCGGGGTCGACCTCGGTCTCGTGATTCCCGACGCGCGCAAGACACTGCGCGACGGTGCGATCAAGCCAATGCAAACACCAGCCTGGAAAGAATGCCAGGACGACCTGATGCGCTACG
Source organism: Paraburkholderia agricolaris (assembly GCF_009455635.1). Classification (NCBI taxonomy): domain Bacteria; kingdom Pseudomonadati; phylum Pseudomonadota; class Betaproteobacteria; order Burkholderiales; family Burkholderiaceae; genus Paraburkholderia; species Paraburkholderia agricolaris. Next base: position 3,266,633 of record NZ_QPER01000001.1, on the reverse strand, counting down.
CGGCGAAAGCCGATATCCGCCGCGGCACGCCGTGGGGCGAACTGACGGACGCCGAGCGCGACTGGGTCATCAACGGGTCGCCAGACTGGAACGGCAAGTGGCAAAGCCACTGGTACGGCGTCAAACGCTTCTTCGAATATCTCGAGTCGAAAGCGTACAAGATGCACATCCGCGTGCTGCTGTCGAAGTACCGCAGTTATACGCCGTGTGAAACCTGCGGCGGCGCGCGTCTGAAAACGGAGTCACTGTTGTGGCGTCTCGGCAGCAAGCAGAATGCGGACGAAGTGCTGGCGCCCGGCAAGCGCTTCATGCCGCGTGGCGTCGAATGGAAGCGGGCGCAGTTAGAGTCGCTGCCGGGTCTGACTGTGCACGATCTGATGCTGATGCCGATCGAGCGTATCCGGCGTTTCTTCGACGAAATCAGCCTGCCCAGCGCGTTGCTCGACGACGCCCTCAAGCTATTGCTCGCCGAGGTGCGCACGCGCCTCAAATATCTTTGCGATGTCGGCCTCGGCTACCTGACGCTCGACCGGCAGAGCCGCACGCTGTCCGGCGGCGAGGTGCAGCGGATCAACTTGACCACCGCGCTCGGCACGTCCCTGACCAAAACCCTGTTCGTGCTCGACGAGCCGAGTATCGGCCTGCATCCGCGCGATCTGAACCGGATCGTCGAGGCAATGCATCGGCTGCGCGACGCGGGCAATACGCTGGTGGTGGTCGAACACGATCCCTCCGTGATGCTCGCGGCGGATCGTCTGATCGACATGGGCCCGGGGCCGGGCGAGCGGGGCGGTTCGATCATTTACGACGGTGCGCCTGAGGCAATCCGCTCGTCCGGTACGCTGACCGGTGAATACCTGGGTGGGCGCCGGCACGTGGCGGACGCGGCACACTGGTCGCAACGTCCGGTGGATGACAGCACCCCGCGCATCGTGCTCGAAGGCGCCACTGAACATAATCTGCGCGACGTCACGGTCGAAATTCCGCTGCAGCGGCTCGTCTGCGTGACGGGCGTGTCAGGTTCAGGTAAGTCCACCTTGCTGCAGGACGTCCTGTATCCGGCCATGGCGCGGCACTTCGGCCTCGCCACCGAATCGCCCGGCGCATTCAGAAGCCTGACGGGCGCCGACCAGGTCACCGACGTGGTATTTGTCGACCAGTCGCCGATCGGCAAGACCGCGCGCTCGAATCCGGCCAGCTACGTCGGCGCATTCGACGAAATCCGCAAGCTCTTCGCCAAGGCGCCGCTCGCGCAGCAACGCGGTTACGGTCCGGGCATGTTCAGCTTTAATTCCGGCGATGGGCGCTGCCCGACCTGCGGCGGCTCGGGTTTCGAACATATCGAAATGCAGTTCCTGAGCGACGTCTATCTGCGCTGCCCGGATTGCGATGGGCGCCGTTATCGCGCGGAACTGCTCGAAGTGAAAATCGAGCGTGGCGAGCCGGCGCGTGCGTTGAGCATTGCCGACGTGCTGGAATTGACGGTGAGCGAGGCCACTGCCTACTTCGCGAAGGATGCCGAAGTACTGCGCGTGCTGCAGCCAATCGTCGACGTGGGTCTTGAATACGTGAAGCTGGGCCAACCCGTGCCTACGCTGTCCGGCGGCGAAGCCCAGCGGCTCAAGCTCGCCGGTTTCCTCGCGGAATCGGCGCAGGCGCGCACCGCGCGCAGCACGAAACAGCCGGTCGCCAAACGCCTTTTCATGTTCGACGAGCCTACCACCGGCCTGCATTTCGACGACATCGCCAAGCTGATGCAGGCATTCGGCAAGCTGCTGGCGAGTGGACATTCGCTGATCGTGATCGAACACAATCTCGACGTGATCCGCGCGGCCGACTGGCTGATCGACCTCGGTCCAGAAGGTGGCGACGGTGGCGGCAGGGTGCTGTGCGCGGGCACGCCGGAAGACGTCAAGCGGTGCGCGGAATCGCATACGGGCGAGGCGCTGCTGCAATACGACCGGGCCATGAATACGGCGGCCGAACCGGCATCGCAGGGCATTCCGCTGCAAAAAGCGTTGAGCGCGGCGCGGGCGCGGCGGGCGATCGAAGGCGAGGACGTGGTGCGCATCGTCAATGCGCGCGAACACAATCTGAAAGCGCTGGACGTCGATATCCCACACGGCAAATTCAACGTGATTACTGGCGTGTCCGGTTCGGGCAAATCCACGCTGGCCTTCGACATTCTGTTCCACGAAGGGCAGCGCCGTTACCTCGAATCGCTGAATGCGTATGCACGTTCCATCGTGCAACCGGCAGGACGGCCCGAGGTCGACGCGGTGTATGGCATTCCGCCAACCGTCGCGATCGAACAGCGTTTGTCGCGCGGCGGCCGCAAGAGCACCGTGGCGACTACGTCTGAAGTGTGGCACTTTCTGCGCCTGCTGTACGTGAAACTCGGTCTGCAGCATTGCATCCATGACGGCACGCCGGTCACGTCGCAAAGTGTCGAATCGATCGCGGCGCAGTTGCTGCGCGATCACAAAGGGCAGCACGTCGGTTTTCTCGCGCCGCTGGTCGTGAATCGCAAGGGCGTCTATACCGATCTCGCCAAGTGGGCGAAAGCGCGCGGCAATACGCATCTGCGTGTGGATGGCGAGTTCGTGCCGGTGGACCCGTGGCCGAAGCTCGATCGCTTCCGCGAGCACACCATCGAATTGCCGGTGACCGACCTCGTGGTGTCGTCGGATAACGAAGCGGAACTGCGCCAGGCGCTCGACCAGACGCTGGAAATCGGCAAGGGTGTCATGCATCTGCTGGCGCCGCTCGACGGTTTGCACAACGCGATCAGCAACGGCCGCGCCACGGCGAAAGTCGGCACAGTGAAGGTGCTGTCCACCAAGCGAGCCTGTCCGGTATGCGGCACGAGCTATCCCGAACTCGATCCGCGCATGTTCTCGTACAACAGCAAACATGGCTGGTGTACCACGTGTGTCGGAACGGGCCTCGCACTGACACGTGAACAACGCGCGGCGTACGACGACACCGTGGTCGTCGACGACAACCGGGGTCGCGAGCAGAGCTTGCCTTCCGAGGAGCAGGAACCGGAAGGTCTCGTCGACGAACCGTGTGCCGATTGCGGCGGCACGCGTCTGAACCCCACCGCGCGCGCGGTCACGTTCGGCGAACAGGCTATTGTCGATGTCGCGCAGTGGACGGTGTCAGACACGCGTGCGTGGATCGACACGTTGGAAATGACCGGCCGGGACGCGGAAATCGCTCGCGACGTGGTCAGCGAAATCGGTAGCCGTCTGCAATTTCTGGAAGAGGTCGGGCTCGGTTATCTGAGTCTCGATCGCGCGGCGCCGAGCCTTTCGGGTGGCGAAGCGCAGCGTATCCGGCTCGCCGCGCAACTGGGCAGCAACCTGCAAGGCGTCTGCTATGTGCTCGACGAACCGACCATCGGGCTGCATCCGCGCGACAACCAGATTCTGCTCAATGCCCTGCGAAAACTGGGGGAAAAGGGCAATACGCTGGTGGTGGTCGAGCACGACGAGGACACGATTCGGCGTGCTGATCACATCATCGACATCGGACCGGGCGCGGGCAAGCGCGGTGGCACGCTGGTCGCGCAGGGCAGTGTGGCCGATCTGTCCGCGCAGCCCGATTCGCTGACCGGACAGTTCCTCGCTCATCCGATCGTGCATCCGTTGCAGCCGCGTCGCGAGGTGGTCGCACCGACCAAACGCGCAGCCGCTGTGCCGGAGAATTGGCTGACGGTGCATGGCGGCAAGCTGCACAACCTGCAGAACGTCACCGTCGGTATTCCGCTTGCGCGGCTGGTAGCGGTAACGGGCGTAAGCGGATCGGGCAAGTCGACCCTCGCGCGCGACGTGCTGATGACCAATCTGCTGGATGCCGTGGGGCGCTCGGTGCTGTCTTCGCCGGCCACGCGGCGCGCTCGCGCGGCCGCCGAGACCCAACCGGCAGCGAATCGGCGTTCGAGCGTGCTGGCGCGCACAGCGCCGCGTGCGCAACTGAACGTCACGCATGCATGGCAGGGGTGCGATTCGATCACCGGCTGGGAAACCATCGATCGCGTGCTCGAAGTCGACCAGACACCGATCGGCAAAACGCCGCGGTCCTGTCCGGCGACCTACATCGGCGTGTGGGACGCGATTCGCAAGCTGTTCGCAGGCACGCTCGAAGCGCGCGCGCGTGGCTATACCGCATCGCGTTTCTCGTTCAACACGGGCGACGGACGTTGCCCCGCATGCGAAGGGCAGGGCGTGCGTACCATCGGCATGAGTTTCCTGCCCGATGTGAAGGTGCCGTGCGACGTTTGCCATGGGCAGCGCTTCAACCCGGAAACGCTCGCAGTCACGTGGCGCGGCAAGAATATCGGCGACGTGCTGACCATGGAAATCGACGAGGCCGTCGAGTTTTTTGGGCCAATCTCGAACATCGCGCATCCCTTGCAATTGATGAAAGACGTCGGGCTCGGTTATCTCACACTTGGGCAGCCCTCGCCTACGCTGTCGGGCGGCGAAGCGCAGCGTATCAAGCTCGTCACCGAGCTGAGCAAGGTGCGTGACGACATCACGCGCCGTGGTCAGAAGCCGCCTCACACGCTATATGTGCTGGACGAACCGACGGTCGGCCTGCATATGGCGGACGTCGCCAAGCTGATTCGCGTGTTGCATCGTCTCGCGGACGGCGGCCATAGCGTCGTCGTCATCGAGCACGATCTCGACGTGATTGCCGAGGCGGACTGGATCATTGATCTCGGTCCGGAAGGCGGCGTGGGTGGTGGCAAGATTGTCGCCGCTACGGATCCGGAAGGGTTGTCTCGAGTCGCGGCCAGCCACACCGGTGCGGCATTGCGTCCCGTGCTGGCGCGAGCGCAAAACGACACGGCAGTGAGTGCGGGCGAAGGAACCAACGGTTAAGACCGTGGAGTGGCGCTACGCCTTTGCGCCACTCCTTCTGCTCGTTCAACACGGTGGATCGGACGCGTCCGGTTACTCGCAGCCACCCCGCCAAAACTGTCGCTTGAATCCCATGAACATGCTGTCAAGATGCCTGCTATCGCTGAAACAGGGAGTAATATCGGCGCCGTCGGCTATATGTAATTAATTAGAGTGATTTTGTAATTTTATAAATGACGTAATTGAAATGTGTATTTCGGGTGTCGTAAATACAGCGAAAAAGAATTTCAAACGTCGTGCTCCTTCTGCTATCTTTTCGCCGTCGACGTTGACCTTGGGTTGACGCTCGATTATCACGTTAGACAATCTGTTCGCGGTCCGCTCCGGTTGCCATGCAATCATCGCGGGAAGCCCGTCCATCGGGCTTTTGCGACATGTTCCGCAAATGATCCGTCGACCATTTCCAGCGTGTTCCAGAAAGCCGCAATAGCGGCTGCGCATCAATTTGTGAGCGACGAAAAGCGCGCTCGCATCCGCTCGACATACGCTTATTCTTTTAAAACGACGCGAATACGGCATTAGTTAGAGTGTCCTCTCTAAACTTAGTATGCTCCCATCAAAAAAAGTTTGACCCGGCATTTTTTGTCCTGCTATTGTTGCCTCCCATGAAACGCGGGTGACAATCGCGCAAAAAGTTCGGGAGCTGTGATCCAGCTTCAACCAGATTGTCTCCGGCTGTTCATGCCACGCAGAAATGCGCAGGCTGAATCTAATCTATTAGTACTTCTACTTAGATGACTGTTCGGCTCGTGTGAAGTGGCACCGTGGCGTATTGCAGCCGCATCCATGTCATTGCGTCGGGCTTGGGCAGTGCAGCATAAATTTTGGACTGCAAATCAAGATGCATGACAGCGAGTGCGATTGTCTGAAGCTGGTAGTGGTTGGCTTTTGCAAGTGCGCTGCAGCAATAGAAATGGACAGTTCACGCCGGAGGAGCAAAGGTGGGTACGAAAGTCGAAGGGCAATTTCCGGCAGTAGCGGCCCGTATGGAGAGGCCAGGACGCCCGCGTGAGTTTGGGCGTAAGCAACAAAACCCAGTGCGCCGCTTCGGCGGTATCGCAGTTGTTCTGCTCCTGCATATCGTGTTGATCTACGCGCTTATCAATGGCCTTGCCACCAAGGTCGTGCAGGTCATTCAGCATCCAATCGAAACGAAGATCATCGAGCCGGTGAAGCCGCCGCCTCCGCCGCCTTTGCCCACCGTGCAATTGCCGCCGCCGAAGTTCGCACCGCCGCCACCGCCGTTCGTGCCGCCGCCGGAAGTGCAGGTGCAAACGCCGCCCCAGCCGACTATCACGCACCAGGCCGCACCGGTCGTGTCGGCACCCGCCGTGGCGCCTCCCGCACCGCCCGCGCCAGCGCCGGCCAAGCCCGTGAGTGCCGAAGTAGGCGTGGCATGCCCGAATTCGGATCAGGTCCGTTCGTCGATTCACTACCCGAAGGAAGCGCAGGAGAACAACGTGACGGGCGATGTGCTGATCGAATTCGTGGTTGATGCGCAGGGCCATATTACGAACGAACGGGTTGCCAAGTCGTCGGACGATTCCTCACTCGATCGCGCTGCGTTCAACGCGGTCAAGCAGTTCACGTGCGTTTCCCAAGGCCAGGCCGTCCGTGTACAGGTTCCGTTCTCGTTTAACCTGAACTGAAACACACGGGCTGTTCGGTACCGGTAGCGATTTATCAGTCTTGGTTTAGAAGTTGTACTAATGAACTTGGAGCAGGCATGAAGAAGCGTACTCTCGCCGCATTGGCGGCAACCCTGTTGTTCGCCGTAACCACGGTGGATACCTTTGTGGCGCCGCACATGGCGCATGCGCAGGCTAGCGACGCCACCGCGTCGGCTGCGGCGCCCGCCACCGCCGCACCGCTAACGGCTGCCCCGGCCGCCGCCGACCAGGCCGTGCCGCCGCCTCAGCCGGCCACGTCTGAAACCGTCAATAACCCGTACGGTCTCGGCGCGCTCTGGAAGAACGGCGACTTCGTCGCCCGCTTCGTGCTGATTCTGCTCGTGCTGATGTCGATGGGCAGCTGGTACATCATGATCACCAAGTTCTTCGAGCAGTTCCGCGCGAACCGTCGCGCGAAGAGCGCAGACGAACAGTTATGGACTGCCCCGTCGCTGGTCGAAGGCGCCAAGCTGCTCGACGAGTCGTCGCCGTTCCGCTTCATCGCCGAAACCGCGATCGAAGCCGGCGAACACCACGACGAAGCGCTGCTCGAAGCCGTCGACCGCAACACGTGGATCGATACCTCGGTTGAGCGCGCGATCACCAATGTGTCGAATCGCTTGCAGGACGGTCTGGCTTTCCTCGGGACGGTCGGCTCGACAGCACCGTTCGTCGGTCTGTTCGGCACGGTGTGGGGGATTTATCACGCGCTGACGGCCATCGGTATCGCCGGCCAGGCGTCGATCGACAAGGTTGCGGGTCCGGTGGGTGAAGCGCTGATCATGACCGCCATCGGCCTCGCCGTGGCTGTGCCGGCGGTGCTCGGCTACAACTTCCTGGTTCGCCGCAACAAGTCGGTGATGGAGCGTGTGCGAGCCTTCGGCGCACAACTGCATACCGTTCTGCTCGCCGGCAGCCGACGCTCGGCGCGCGCTTCGGCTCGCCAGGCATCGCTGGTCCAATAAGCGGAGTCCGTCATGGCTATGAGCGTTGGGCAGGATGATAACGACGAGGTCATCTCCAGTATCAACACCACGCCGCTCGTCGATGTGATGCTGGTTCTGCTGATCATCTTCCTGATCACAATTCCGGTGGTGACGCATACGGTGCCGGTGCAATTGCCGAAGGAGACGATCCAGCCGCTGCAGACCACGCCCAAAAGTATCGTCATTGCGGTCAATCGCGACGGCGATTTCTTCTGGAACGAGAAACAGGTCGATGCGCCGACGCTGCTGGCACGACTGAAAACCGTGTCGGTCATGACGCCGCAGCCGGAAGTGCATGTTCGCGGTGACCAGAGCACGCGCTATGAATTCATCGGCCGGGTCATTACCGAGTGCGAGCGCGCCGGTATCGCGAAGGTTTCGTTTATTACTGAGCCGCCAGCGCGCGGCGGTTAGAGGGTCGCCATGGGAATGAACGTATCGTCGGGCGGTGGCAGCGAACCGGATGTGATGGTCGATATCAACACCACGCCGTTGATCGACGTGATGCTGGTGTTGCTGATCATGCTGATCATCACGATTCCGATTCAGACGCATGCCATCAAGATGAACTTGCCGATTGGCAATCCGCCGCCGCCGATCACGCAGCCGGAAGTGGTGCAGATCGATATCGATTTCGACGGCACCACCACCTGGAATGGCCAGCCGGTGCCGGACCGCGCGGCGCTCGAGTCCAGGCTCGCGCAGGTGGCGGCCGAACCGGTTCAGGCGGAAATCCATCTGCGGCCTAACAAGCTGGTGCCGTACAAGGATGTCGCGGCGGTGATGGCGTCGGCGCAGCGGCTAGGCGCAACGAAAATCGGCCTGATCGGCAACGAGCAGTACATGCAATAAGGAAGTGCAATGCTAACGATCCATCAACGGTTCAAGCGCGCCGTCATCGCGGCCGCTATCGGAGGGCTGTCCGCGCTCGTCGTGCTGCCGGTCACGTCTCATGCAGCGGACAGCTTGCGGCCGGATGTGGCCAAGCCGCTGAACGCCGCGCAGGATCTGTATCGCGCGCACAAGTACAAGGATGCGTTGACGAAGATCGATCAGGCCGACGCCGTGCCGGGCAAGACGCCCTACGAAAGCTACATGATCCAGGAGATGCGAGGCGCCGCGGCAGCGGCGGCCGGCGAATCGGGTGTGGCGGCGCAGGCCTATGAAACCTTGTTGAGTTCAGGACGCCTGACCGGTGCCGATGAGCAACGCACAACCGCAGCGCTCGCGGGCATCTACTTTCAGGAGAAAAACTACGCACAAGCCGCGAAGGTCGCGCAACGCTATCTGAAAGCAGGCGGCGGCGATCCCGACATGCGCACTTTGCTTGTTCAGTCTTACTACCTGGCAAACGATTGCAGCGATGTGGTGAGTTCGCTTAAACCGGCAGTCGATGCCCAGGTACGCGCCGGCCATGCACCCGACGAATCGCAATTGCAATTGCTCGGCACCTGCGCGCAGCGCGTGAAAGATGACGCGACGTACCGCAGCACGCTCGAGAAACTGGTTGCCTATCATCCGAAGCAGTCGTACTGGGACGATCTGTTCACCGCGATTCGCAGCAAGCCCGGCTATTCGTCGGCGCTCGATATCGACACCTATCGCCTGCGCCGTGCAACCGGTTCGCTCAGCACCGCCGACGATTACATGGAGATGACGCAACTCGCGATCGTGGCCGGCACCACGGCTGAAGGCAAACAGGTCATCGATCAGGGCTTTGCGTCAGGCGTTCTCGGTCACGACGCACAAGCGGATCGCGAGAAGCGGTTGCAGGCGCTCGCCGCGAAACGGGCGCAAGCACCGGCCGATCCCGCGAACCCCGTCGCGCCGATCGACGTGGGTTTCAATCAGGTTTTCGCAGGGCAGCCCAAGCAGGGTCTGACGGCGATGGACGCTGCGATCGCGAAGGGCGGTATCGATCACCCGGACCAGGCGCAACTGCATCTCGGCGAGGCGTACTACATGGCGGGCGACAAAGCTCGCGCGGTGCAAACCTTCCGCGCTGTAAAGGGTACCGACGGTTCGGCCGACCTTGCCCGCCTGTGGGTGCTGGTGGCGTCGAAATAACGGTGCATTGATTCCGCTATGTCCCATCTTGCGAAGCGCTGCTATCGCGCGTGTCTTAAGGAGGGTGCTGCATTCAATGAAACATAGTTTAGTTTCATCAAACTAATTTTGACTACGGGATTCTGTCTTGCTATGGTTTTGCCACTCGATAACAAGGCACAGGTCGCAGTTTCGATAGGAAGCAAAATTCGCGCGCTTCGCCAACGACTCAAGCGCACGCTGGATGAAGTGGCAAACACGGCGGGAATTTCGAAGCCCTTTTTGTCGCAGGTAGAACGAGGTCACGCAACACCTTCGATTACGTCGCTAGTGGGCATCGCCCGGGCTTTAGGTGTGACGGTGCAGTACTTCGTCGATACGCCAAATGAAGACAGGTCGGTGCGCAGGGGGAGCGAGCTGAAGTACTTCGGGTTCGACGGAACCGCGAATCTTTTTGGACGGCTGACGAACCTGTCGGTCGGCAGCAAGCTGGAAGTGATTCTCGTCAGGATGCCGGTGGGGCAGAACCCATCGGAGGTCACGACGCATGCGGGGGAAGAATTCCTGTACGTGATGAGCGGCCAGATCTCGCTCACATTAGAAGGTACAACGTTCGTATTGCAGGCCGGTGACACCGCGCATTACGAGTCCACCGTGCCTCACTCCTGGTGCAATACCACCCGCGAGGAAGCGGTAGTTGTGTGGGTGGGCACGCCACGATTGTTTTAGATGTCGTTGCTCCGCATTTTCGTTTGAGTGAGTCGCTCAATATTTGTAAGCATTACTTAATGTTGGATCGGGAATAGATCTGGTAGAGCGTGTGTTGCCCATATAACCAGAGCCTGAGATTAAAGAAGTGATAACAATCAGAAAGCGCTGCGCAATTCGTTTGTAATAAATAAATAGTCCGATATTCATGTTTATGAAGTGCCCTACCTTCCTGCTTGCATTTGCAATCCGGTGCGCTGTTGACCGGCTTGCTGGGCATTGGAAGGCGGGGCAGCTTTAACGGAGCGCGGCGCAAGATCGCCGTACATCGAGTGGAGAGGTTCATAAGACCTCTCTTCACACACAGCTGTGGCCTTATTGACGAGCGGGAAGGGGAAAAATGAAACAGAGGGCATTGGCGCTGGCCATCAGAAGAATAATCTGGGCTGAACTGGCATTGTCGGCCGCAATCGCCGTACCGGCGTTTGCACAAAGCCAGCCGGCCACGACAGGAACCGCGGCGGGTGCGACGACTGCGGAAAGCCCGCCGGCAGCGGCGGCAGCTCCGGCATCGGGCGTTGCTGCGACACCGTCCGCGGGCAACACCCCCGCGACGCCGGCTGGCAAAGGCGTCCAGCAGATGAAGAAGTTCGAAGTGACCGGTTCGCTGATCCGTCAATCCGACAAGACCGGCTTCCAGTCGATGCAGGTCGTTTCGCAGAAGGATATCCAGGCGAGTGGCGCGGCCACGGTGTCGGATTTCCTGCGATCGACAGCAGCCAACTCGGCAAGCAGTTGGGGCGACAACTACACGTACAGCACTGCACCAGGCGGCTCGGGTATCGCACTGCGCGGTCTGAGCGAAAAGTACACGCTGGTGCTGATAGACGGTCAGCGCGTGGCGCCTTATGCGCTCAATACGAACTTTACCGATTCGTTCGTCGACCTGAATTCGCTGCCGCTCAACATGATCGACCGCATCGAGATCGTGAAGACCGGCGCGGTTTCGCAGTATGGTTCGGACGCAATCGCGGGCGTGGTGAACATCATCACCAAGCATGATTACCAGGGTCTGCAACTGGACGGCAGCCTGGGCGGCGCGCAGCACGGCGGCGCGGGCACCGACAAGTTCAACATTCTGGGCGGCTTCGGCAACCTGGCCTCCGACGGCTACAACATCACGGCAGCCGCCAGCTACGCCCACACGAGCGGTATCGACCTGTCACAGCGCGATACGACCTCCAGCCAGGTGTTCCCGTACGGGAACAACCAGCCCACGTCCTACTGGCTAACGGGCAACGGGCCGGTTGCCGTGGGCAATTGCGCCGGCGGCAAAACGATCTCGACCGCGACCTCGACCACGGCAGCTTTCCAGCCCGGCACCGCTTGCGGGTACAACACCAGTAGTCTCGATTCGCTGGCGCCCGAGAGCGAGCACGCCAACGTGAAGATTCACGGCGATTTCAAGATCAACGACGACGTTCAGGCTTACGCCGACATCTGGGACAGCTACGCCACGAGCTCGATCGTGACTGGCGCGGCATACTTCAGCGGCCTGAGTTCACCGCTGTCGTATTCGCCCGCGACGGGGCTGGTGACCAACAACAACACGGTTGCCGCGAGCAATCCGTACAATCCGTTCGGCGTCGCAACGCCGCTTAACTATACTTTTCCGAACACACCCGTGGGTGTGCAGTCGACCTCGAATTTCTGGGCATTTTCGACCGGCCTGAAAGGGCAGTTCGACACGTCGAAGTGGGGTAGCTGGAACTGGGCGACCAGCTATGGCCATTCGCAGAGCGTTGTTGCAGTGACCGATACGAATGTGATGAACGCCCAGGCGTATCAGAGCGTTCTGGCCGGCGGCTATGATTTTGCCAATCCCGCTGCAACGCCTAACGGTCTCAATGGTCTGTTCAGCAACGCGGATTACCTGGCTATATCGAAGCTCGACGTAGTCGACGCGACCATTTCGACGCCGAATCTGTTCCACTTGCCGACAGGCGACGTGGGGGTCGGTTTCGGTGCGCAGTTCCAGCATCAAAGCGAATCCATCTCGAATCCGACTGGCGTGGGCACGGGCCAGACGCTGATTGCCGGCATTCCTCTGCAGTCGGCAGACGCGAGCCGTAACGTGGCGGCAGTCTACTACCAGATCGATATTCCTATCATCAAGAACCTGACTTTTAGCCAGGCTGGCCGATACGACCATTACAACCAGTTCGGTGGTGCGTTCTCGCCGCGCTTTGCTCTGCGCTATCAACCGATGCAGGCATTCACCGCATATGCATCGTACAACCGCGGGTTCCGCGCACCGACGCTGGTTGAATCCGCGCCTGGCGCGTCTCTGGGGAATCAGGCGGCGATCGATACCGATCCGGCTAGCGCGCAGTACGGCCAGAACGTCAACGTCGCCGAACTGATGCACGGTAATCCGAATCTGCAACCGGAGCGCACCAAGAACTACAACATCGGCTTTGAACTGTCGCCCGCGCGTAATACCGACCTGGGTTTCGACTGGTACAAGATCGACGTGTCAAACGTGATCGGTATTGCACCGCTTCAGCCGACGGTGAATGCGAACAATCCGGCAAACGTGGTCCGTGATCCGAATTCCGGTGTGATCGACTACGTCAACTCGCAACTGGTCAATTTCTCGTATCTGCATACCGACGGTTTCGAGGCGAACTTCCATCAGGCATTGCCGACCAAACTCGGTACCTTCGCGCTCTCGACCGACTGGGGCTACATCTGGCACTTCCAGACCCCGGGTCTTGCTAACGGCTCAACCGATGCGGCGGGTAACAACAGTTCCCTGTCCCTGTCGTTCGGCGGTTCGTTCCCGCGTTGGAAGGGCAACACGACAGTCAGCTGGCAGTCGCCTAATCGCAAGTGGAATACCGCGCTGACGTGGAATTACACGGGACCGTACGGCAATACCACGATGGAATCGGAGTTCGGCACGGCCGGCATCCCGACGGAAATCGGTTCGTTCAGCGTGTTCAACCTGACGGCAAGCTACACGGGCTTCAAGAACTGGACCTTGTATGGTGGCATCAACAACATCTTCAACCGTGCGCCGCCGTATGACCCGAACTTCGTGCAGTACCCGTATTACCAGACGGGCTACGACACGTCGCTCTACAACTTTATCGGTCGTTATGCGCAGATCGGTGCAACCTACAAGTTCTGATCAGCTGATCTCTCAAGCGTGACGAACCGTCCCGCTCCGGTCTTTCATTGCTGAAAACCGGAGCGGGTTGCCTGGAAATGCAAGTCTTTCGGACGTATTCAACCGGCTCGCTACCTCGACTGGATGAATCGTGCCTTTGGTCATAAACCGGAGCATCCGTACCGAGCGATGAAGCTACACATGATGTTCCAGCATTCGCGGGCGCTTGCTGGCGTCATTGCGCAATTGCTTGCGGCCAACCTGGTTCAATGAGGACAACCATGCTTGCCCGCCTCAACTCAAGAGTCGCACTGACCGTCGCGACGCTTATCGCGCTGCTCGGCGCATTCGCTGCACCGGTGCACGCACGCCCTTCGATTGCTCAATACGATCAACCGAAATATCCCGCCGATTTCACGCACTTCGACTATGCGAATCCCGACGCGCTGGCGAACGGCTCGTTGAGTTTCGAAAACTATAGCGAACTGCAGACCTACGATTCGCTGAATCCGTTTCTGGTGCGCGGTGCGCCTGCGCCCGACATTCAGAATCTGATGTTCGATACGCTGATGCAGCGTAGCTGGGACGAACTGGCCTCCGAATATCCGCTGATCGCCGACGATGTGGAGGTGGCCGCGGATTTGACCTCGGCGACATTCCATATCAACCCCGCCGCACGCTTTTCCAACGGCGATCCGATCACCGCCGCCGACGTCAAATATTCGTACGACACTCTGGCGAGTCCGCAGGCATCGCCGCTGTTCAACGCGCAGTTCTCGATCATCAAAAGCGCGACGGTGATCGACAGGAGCACGGTCCGTTTCGACTTCAAGCATCCGGAACGCGATGCGCCGCTGATTGCCGGCGACCTGCCGATCTTCTCGCCGAAGTGGGGGATCCAGCCTGACGGCAAACGTCCACCATTCGATCAGATCTCATCCGCGCCGCCGATCAGCAGCGGCGCGTATCTGATCGAGAGCCGTAAAAACGACAAGCAGATTACATATCGCCGCAATCCGGACTACTGGGCGGCGAATCTGCCGTCGCGACGCGGCATGTTCCGCTTCGCGCGGATCACGTTCAATCTGTATCGCGATCATTACACGCAACTCGAAGCCTTCAAGGCGGGCGACGCGGACGTTATCGTCGAATACAGCGCAACGCAGTGGGCCCGCAAGTATGTCGGCAAAAACTTCGACAACGGGCTATTGAAAAAAGGCGAATTCGCCGACGGTCCCGCGCAGATGCAGGGCATGCTGATGAATATGCGCAAGCCGATGTTCCAGGACCCGCGCGTGCGCCATGCCTTGACGCTGGCACTCGATTACGACTGGATGAACCGGATGATGTTCTACGGCCAATACCGGCGCACCAGCAGTTTTTTCGAGGCCAGTCCGTTCGGCGCGACCGGCATGCCGGGCAAGAAGGAACTGGCGCTGCTCGAACCATTGCGCGGCAGCGTGCCGCCCGAGGTGTTCGGTCCAATGTTCAAGCAGCCCGACACGATCCCGCCGAATTCCCTGCGCGGCAATTTGCGCGTCGCGCGCGATCTGCTGGCGCAAGCCGGTTGGCACTATCGCGACGGCGCATTGCGCGATGCCAACGGTACGTCGATGACGATCGAGATCATGGACGATCAGCCCGGCATGGATCGCCTGATCCTGCCGTATATGCAGGCGCTCGACATGCTCGGCATCCATGCTCATATGCGCGAGATCGACAGTGCGTTGTATGAAAAGCGCCTGGATAATTTCGAGTACGACATGACCACCTTCATCTATCCGCCGGTCACGATTCCGGGCGCTGAACTGACACGCCGTTTCGGCAGTGCGGCCGCATCTGAGATCGGCTCCGAGAACTATTCGGGTATTCGTTCAAAGGCGGTCGACTCCCTGATTCACTCCGCGCTCTCCGCTACCAATCTCGACGATCTGGAAGCCGCGACCCGTGCGCTGGATCGCGTGCTGATCTACTCGTTTTATCTCGTGCCCGAGTACTACGCACCGGACGCGCGCATCGGCTACAAGAGGACAATCGGTTTTCCGAAGATCGTACCGAATTCATATCTGTATGAGGACTGGGTGATCGACTACTGGTACGTGAAAGCGTCGAACGAACAGACGGCACAACAACTTCAGACGGCGCAGTCCGCCGGCTCAACCACGGCGCTTGCGCACTGAGGAACAGCATGCTTGCCTACATTCTCAGACGATTGCTGTTGATGGTGCCGACGTTGCTCGGCGTGGTCACGCTCACTTTTGTCGTCACGCAGTTCGTGCCGGGTGGGCCGGTCGAACAGGTGATGACGCAACTCCGCCACGGCGTTGGCCGTGGCGGAGAGGCGGGGGCGGGGGGCGGCGGCTATCACGGCAGCCAGGGTGTCGATCCGCAACAGCTCGAGCAGATCAAGAAGCAGTTCGGCTTCGACAAACCCCCGCTCGAACGTTACGTGTTGATGCTCAAGCGCTACGCGAGTTTTGATCTCGGCCGGTCCTACTATCAGCACGATAGCGTGTGGGACGTCATCAAATCGAAGTTGCCGGTGTCGATCACGCTCGGCTTATGGACAGTGATGCTCACGTACCTGATATCGGTGCCGTTAGGTATTGCGAAAGCAGTGCGCAATGGCTCGCGCTTCGATACGGTGACCAGTGTCCTGGTGCTGGCCGGCTATGCGATTCCAGGTTTCGTGCTCGGCGTGCTGTTGCTGATGCTGTTCGGCGGCGGCACCTTCTGGCAGGTGTTTCCGATGCGCGGCCTGACCTCGGACAACTTCAGCGATCTCAGCACCTTCGGCAAGCTGCTTGACTACTTGTGGCACATCGTGCTGCCGGTCACGGCTTCGGTGGTCGGCAACTTCGCGATCGTCACGATCCTGACCAAGAACACCTTCCTCGAGGAGATTGGACGTCAATACGTTTTGACCGCGCGCGCCAAGGGTGCGCCGGAGCGCGACGTGCTGTGGAAACACGTGCTGCGCAATGCCGCGATTCCGTTGCTGACCGGCTTGCCGGCCGCCTTCGTGGGAGCTTTCCTGAACGGCAATCTGTTGATTGAAACCTTGTTTTCGCTCGACGGCATGGGCCAACTTTCGTATGACTCGGTGATTCGTCGTGACTATCCGGTCGTGCTCGGTTCCCTGTTTCTGTTCACGCTGATCGCTCTCGTAACCAAACTCATTGCTGACGTCTGCTATGTCCTCGTCGACCCCCGCATCCAATTCAACCGCCTGGACCGCTGATCTGTCCGGCGCGGCGCACGTGGCGTCGCCGTCTCCCTGGCGGCGCACATGGTGGCGCTTCAGGCAGCAGCGGCTCGGTTACTGGAGTCTCGTGATCTTAGTATCGCTGTTCGTCATCAGTCTGTTCGGCGAGGTGTTGTCCAACGATCGTCCGCTGATTGTCCGCTATGACGGGCACTACTATTTCCCTATCGTAAAGGACTATTCGGAGAAGATCTTCGGCGGCGATTTTCCTGCCCGTGCGAATTACCTCGATCCGTATATCCGTTCGCGACTCGAATCGAACGGCAACTTTGCGATCTATCCGCCGAATCATTTCCACTACGACACGATCGACTACTTCGCGGCCCATCCGTATCCGGCGCCGCCCACCCGGAGCAACTGGCTCGGCACGGATCAGTTCGGCCGCGACGTGCTTGCGCGGCTGTTATACGGTTTCCGGCTCTCGGTATTGATGGCGCTCGCGCTCACGGTATCCGGCGTCCTGATCGGCGTATTGACTGGCGCGGTGCAGGGTTTTTATGGCGGACGCACCGACCTGATCGGCCAGCGTCTGATCGAGATATGGAGCTCGATGCCTGACCTGTATCTGCTGATCATCTTCGCGTCGATCTTCGAGCCGACGCTATGGCTGCTCTTCATTCTTCTGTCGATGTTCGGCTGGCTCGTGTTGTCCGACTACGTGCGCGCCGAGTTCCTGCGCAACCGTTCGCTCGATTATGTGAAGGCGGCACGCACCATGGGTCTCTCGAACTGGCAGATCATGTGGCGCCATGTGCTGCCGAACAGTCTGACACCGGTGATTACGTTTCTGCCGTTTCGCATGAGTGCGGCGATTCTGTCGCTGACCAGTCTCGACTTCCTCGGGCTGGGTGTGCCGCCGCCCACACCGAGCCTCGGCGAATTGCTTCAGGAAGGCAAGAATAATCTCGACGCCTGGTGGATTTCGATTTCGGCTTTCGCCGCGCTGGTGATTACGTTGCTGCTGTTGACCTTCATGGGTGACGCGCTGCGCAATGCGCTCGACACGCGCAAGCGCGGTTCGGCCTTTGGTGGAGGTCCGCGATGAACGAAGCCAAAGCCAATCGGCCCTTGCTCGAGATTGATCGCTTCTCGGTGCGCTTCGGCGACAAGATTGCAGTGCATGAACTAAGTCTCTCGATTGCGAGGGGCGAGCGCGTTGCGCTTGTCGGCGAATCGGGTTCCGGCAAGAGCGTCACCGCGTTGTCTATCTTGCGACTCGTCGAGCATGCGGAGCTGAGCGGCCGCATGCTGCTGGACGGCGAAGATCTGCTGCAGAAAACCGAGCAGCAGATGCGTGGCCTGCGCGGCGCCGATGTGGCAATGGTGTTTCAGGAACCGATGACAGCGCTCAATCCGCTTTTCACGATCGGCAAGCAGATCGCTGAAAGTTTGCGTCTGCATGAGGGCTTGCGGCCGAATGCGGCGCGCAAGCGCGGTATCGAGTTGCTCAGGCGCACGGGTATCCCTGAGCCGGAACGGCGCATCGACAGCTTTCCGCATCAACTGTCAGGTGGCCAGCGGCAGCGCGCGATGATCGCGATGGCGCTGGCATGCCGGCCACGCCTGCTGCTTGCCGACGAACCGACCACCGCGCTCGACGTCACCGTGCGTCAGCAGATCGTCGATCTATTGATCGCATTGCAGGAGCAGGAGGCTGCCGAGCGCGGCATGGCCGTGTTGCTGATCACGCACGACCTGAATCTGGTGAAGCGCTTCGCGCAACGCGTCGCGGTGATGGAGAAGGGCGTGCTGGTCGAGACCAATACGACTGAAGCCCTGTTCTCCAACCCACAGCATCCCTACACCCAGCGCCTGCTGGACAGCGAGCCGCAGCGTGCGGTGGCGCCGGTCGAGCCAGGTGCGCGGCGTTTGCTCGAGGTGCAGGGACTCGCGGTCGACTACAGCACGTCTGCGAAGGGCTGGCGTTCCCTGTTCGGGCGCTCCACGTTCCGCGCGGTGCACGACGTCGACCTGAGCGTGCGGCGCGGCGAGACGCTCGGCATCGTCGGCGAATCGGGATCCGGTAAATCGACGCTGGCCGCAACTGTACTCGGCTTGCAGCGGCCGGCGGCCGGTCAGATCCATATCGACGGTTTGCCGCTGGCCACGCTGAAAACCGCGCGTTCGCGCCGGGCGCTGTATTCGCGCATGCAGGTCGTGTTTCAGGACCCGTTTGGCTCGCTGTCGCCGCGCATGACGGTGGAGCAAATCGTCAGCGAAGGCCTGACCATGCATCAGCCCGACATGGACGCCAGGGCGCGGCGCGCCCGCGTGGGTGGTTTGCTGGAGGAAGTGGGCATGCCCGCGGACGCCATGCTGCGCTATCCGCACGAGTTTTCCGGCGGCCAGCGCCAGCGTATTGCGATTGCGCGCGCGTTGGCGGTCGAGCCGGAATTGCTGGTGCTCGATGAACCGACCAGTGCGCTCGATGTATCCATCCAGAAACAGGTGCTGAATCTGCTGACAAATCTGCAGAAAAAGTACAAGCTTAGCTATTTGTTCATTACGCACGATCTGGCGGTGATGCGAGCCATGGCGCATCGCGTGATCGTGATGAAGTCAGGACGCATCGTTGAAGCGGGCGACACCCTTGATGTGCTGCACGCGCCGTCGCATCCTTACACCCAGTCGTTGCTCGCGTCGTCGCTGATCGTGTCGCCGGCGGGTGCAACCGAGACTCCTACGGGAACTGCCAATGATTGACGAACGTTGGGCGCAAGCCGCCCGATCGCTTGGTAGCCGCGCGGCATTCTGGTCGCTGCGCATTGTCGACGAACAGATCGACGACCACGAGATCCGCAACGACATCGCGCAACCCATGCGTACAGTGCGCGATCGTGGCGCAATGCTGATCGCATGGGCGGGCGCGGGCGCAGGCTATGCGGCTACCGCGAATCTGAGCGCCGCCGGTCTGCAGCAAGCGCTGGATCTCGCCACGGCGCGCGCGGAGGCGAGCGCGGCCTTGTCGTTGATCGACCATCGCGAGGTGGCGCGCCCGGCCGTGAGCGGCCACTATGTATCGCCGAATGCGCAGCATGCGTTGCCGAGCCGCGCCGAGTGGCTGGAGCGCCTCAGCGTGGAATGCGCGGGTGCGAATCTCGATGCGCGCATTGTGGAGCGTGTCGCGGCCGTGCAGATCACGCATACCGATCAGCTCTACGTGACTAGCGACGGCGTGCGGATCAATCAGCGGTTCCAGTTCGTGATGCCGCAATTGAGCGTGGCCGCCCACGCGGACGGCGATACACAGGTGCGTACGCTCGGCGGCAACTACGGCACGCTGGGGCAGGGTGGCATGGAAGTGCTGGCGCGTTTCGGCTTCGACGGCTCAGGTGCGCGTGTCGCCAATGAAGCGCTGCAATTGCTGGCCGCGCCGAATTGCCCGTCGGGCAAGCGCGATTTGCTGCTGATGCCCGATCAGATGATGTTGCAGATTCACGAATCGATCGGCCATCCGCTCGAGCTCGATCGCATTCTCGGCGACGAGCGCAATTTTGCCGGCTGGAGCTTCGTCAAGAAGGAGATGTTTGGCTCGTACCGCTACGGTTCGGAACTGCTGAACGTGACCTTCGATCCGGATTTGCGCGAGGAAGCCGCCGCGTACGCCTTCGACGACGACGGCACTGAGGCGAAAAAACAGTATCTGATCCGCGACGGCGTGCTCGAACGTCCGCTCGGCGGCGCGCTTTCGCAGCAGCGCGCGCAGATGGCGGGCGTGGCGAATTCGCGTGCCTCGAACTGGAACCGCCCGCCGATAGACCGGATGGCGAATCTGAACATCGAACCCGGCGAGCATTCGCTCGCGCAGATGATCGGCAACATCGAACACGGTATTCTGATGCGCACCAATACGTCCTGGTCGATCGACGACCATCGCAACAAATTCCAGTTCGGCTGCGAGTTCGGTCAGCTGATCGAAAACGGCAAGCTCACCCAGGTCGTCAAACAGCCGAATTACCGCGGTATTTCAGCGAATTTCTGGCGTAGCCTGAGCGCGGTGGGGAATGCGCAGACGCGCGAGGTGTACGGCACGTCCATGTGCGGCAAGGGCGAACCGGCGCAGATCATTCGCGTCGGCCACGCGTCGCCGGCGTGTGTGTTCAGCAACATCGACGTGTTCGGAGGCGCCTGATGAGCCAGTTCATCTCCTCGCGCGCCGCTGCAGCGGTCGACTGGCAGCAGCATTTCACCGCGCTGGCCGACGCTATCGAGCGCCTGCAGCAGGGCTCGGAAACCACGCTGAGTTCATTTGCCGGCGAGCAATCCGACTTTATCCGTTTCAACCTGGGCCGGGTGCGGCAGATCGGCAGCGTGTCGCAAGGCAAGCTGACCTTGCGCTTGATCGACGGCGCACGCCAGGCCTATTCGACGCTGACAATCTGCGGCGATCTGCAACAGGATCTGGACGATGTGAGCGCGGCGCTCGCCACCTTGCGCGAAGGTCTGCGTGGTGCGGCGGATGACCCGCATCTGCTGATCGACACGACGCAATGGGCGCGCACCACCCAACGTTCGGGCAAGCTGCCGGAGCCGGCTGGCTTGCTGCGCGTGGTCGCCGAATGCGCGCAAGGGCTGGATTTCGTGGGTTTTTACGCGGGCGGCACGATTGTGCGGGGCTTTGCGTCCACGGGTGGCAGCCGCGGCTGGTACGAAGTCGACAACTTCAATTTCAGCTGGTCGCTGTACGACCCGAGCGGTCGTGCGATCAAAACGACTTACGCCGGCGACGACTGGAGCGACACGGTTTTCGCCCGCAAGGTCGAACAGGCCGCAGCGCGTCTGTCGGTGCTCGCGCGCACGCCGCGCACCCTGGCGCCGGGGCGTTATCGCTCGTATCTGGCGCCTGAAGCACTGGCCGAACTGCTCGGCGTGACCGCATGGAGCGGTTTCTCCGCGCGCGCCCAGGCGAGTTCGCGCAGCGAGTTGTACAAGCTGCATGTGGGAGAAATCGTAGTCGACCCGCGCGTCACGATCAGCGAAGATCTGAATCTCGGCATTACACCCGGCTTCAACGACGACGGCTACCTGCGCGAAAGCGTCTCGCTGATCCAGGCCGGCCGCAGCGCCGAACGCCTGACCAATGCCCGCAGCGCGCGCGAGTACGGCTTGACGCCTAACGGTGCGCTGGCGGGCGAGTCGCCGGCCGCGCTCTCGATGCAAGCAGGCGATCTGCGGGAAGAAGACGTGCTGGCAAAGCTCGATACGGGTCTCTACATTGGCAATCTCTGGTACGTCAATTTCTCCGACCGGATGAATTGCCGCCTGACCGGCATGACGCGTTTCGCGACCTTCTGGGTCGAAAACGGGCAGATCGTTGCGCCGCTGGATGCCATGCGTTTCGACGACAGTTTGTACCGCCTGCTCGGCAGCGAACTCGAAGAACTCGGCTCGCAGGCGCAATTGCTATTGAGCGATTCGACATGGGGCGAGCGCGCCACGGGCGGCATGCAATTGCCCGGCATCCTGGCGAGGTCATTCGAATTGACGTTATGAGCCTATGAATCAAGACATAAGAACAAAATCCAGTTCAGGGGGCTTACCCGAGGGTTTGAAGCTGCGCGCATTGCGTGTTTCCGACGTCGAACAATTCCATGCCATGTGGCAGTTGCCGGCCGTGGTGAACGGCAATCCGCACGTACCGTTTCAGACGCTGGCCAGCTCGCGCGAATACCTCGAAAAACTCGCGCCCCCCGAGATCGCGATCGCCGCGACGGTTGGCGATACCCTGGTGGGCGAGGCGGAGTTCACGCCTTTCAAGGGGCGCCGCGCGCATGCCGCGTCGATCGGCATTGGTGTTCACGACGCATGGCACCGGCGCGGCATCGGCTCGGCGCTGATGGCCGAACTACTCGATCTGGCCGATAACTGGCTCGGTCTGCGCCGTCTCGAGTTGCATGTCTTCGCCGACAACCATGCGGCGCTCGCACTCTATCGCAAGTTCGGCTTCGAGATCGAAGCGCATCAGCGAGGTGCGGTGTTGCGCCGTGGCGTCCTGATCGACTGCTATTTCATGGCGCGGCTGCGCGAGGCACCGCTATGGATGTCGGCGCCACCGGCAATCCACAATGAGCCGGCAGCCGCCAGCATCGTAGCGGAATAGGACTATGAAAGAAGAAACGGTGCAGCACGGCGCCGCGCTCGACAATCGTATTACGATTCGCGCACTTGAATCGTCCGATATGGACGCGTTCGCCGATATCATGAGCTTGCCTGGCGTGCGGCGCGGCACGTTGTCGGTCGGCTACCGCAGCGCCGACCAACTCAAGATATGGTACGAGCGGCGCCTCAAAGACGGTGTGAACGTGTGTGCAACGATTGACGGGCACATGGTCGGCCACGCAGGCTTGGAGGTCCAGCGGCCCAGTCGCGCGCATTGCGCGCACTTAGGATTGGCCGTGCATGACGCGTATCATGGGCGCGGTGTCGGCTCGGCGCTTCTGCAGGGGCTGACGGATTGCGCGGACGCGTCGCTCGGTTTGCGCCGTATCGACCTCACGGTGTTTCTCGACAACGCGCCGGCGATTGCGCTGTATCGCAAGTTCGGCTTTGTCGAAGAAGGCCGCTCGCGCGGTTTCGCGATGCGCGACGGCATACTGGCCGACGTGCTGCATATGGCCCGCCTCGTTGACGCGCCGCGCCTCCAGCCAATCTGAACGGACTATTGCGTGCCATTTTTTTTCATCGACCGCCCGGTCTTCGCATGGATTGTTGCGCTCGCTATTGTGGTAGCGGGCGCGCTCGCCATTCCGCAACTGCCGGTGGCGCAGTATCCGCGTCTGGCACCGCCGCGTATCGTGATCAGCGCCACCTATCCGGGCGCCGCCACGGAGGTGGTCGATGCGAACGTCGGCAGCATCATCGAGGAAAGTCTCGATGGCGCCGACAATATGCTGTACTACGAAACGACTAGCGACAATCTCGGCAATCTCGAGATCGACGCGACCTTTGCGCCGGGCACTAACCCGGATCTCGCGCTGGTCGACATCCAGAACCGTCTCAAGCAGGTCGAGCCGCGCCTGCCGCAACAGGTCGTGCAGCAGGGCATTAGCGTATTCAAGGCGGCCAATACGTTCCTGATGCTGGTTGCGCTGACATCGACGGACGGCTCGCGCGATTCCGTGCAACTGAGCGATTACCTGAGCCGCTACGTCTTGCGTGAACTGAAGCGCGCGCCGGGTGTGGGCGCGGCCGAGTTGTGGGACGCCGACGAGGCGCTGCGCATCTGGCTCGATCCGATGAAGCTGCGCGAATACGGCCTCGGTGCCGCCGAAGTCAACGCCGCGATCGCCGCGCAGAATGCCACCGTAACGGCCGGCACGCTGGGCGACGCGCCGTTCGTTCCGGGGCAGCAATTGACCGCCTCGGTGAGCGTGAAGGGGCAACTGATCTCGCCCGCCGAGTTCGGACAGATCGTGCTCAAGGCATTGCCCGACGGCTCGGCCGTGCGCTTGCGGGACGTCGCGCGGGTCGAGCTCGGGCGCGACAACTACTCGTACTATTCCCGCCTGAACGGCAAGGCCGCCGCAACCGTGGGTATTCAACTCGGGCCGCGCGGCAATGCGCTCGAGACGTCCAACGCGATCCGCGCGCGGCTGGCTGAACTTTCGAAAACCTTGCCGCCTGGTGTGGCGGTCGAAATCCCGTTCGACAACGCCCATTTCGTGCAGATCGCGATTCGTGAAGTGCTGGTCACGCTGGCGGAAGCGGTGGTGCTGGTGTTCTTCGTGATGTGGCTGTTCCTGCGCGATCTGCGCTACACGCTGGTGCCGACGGTGGTGATTCCGGTCACGCTGATGGGCGCGTTTCTCGCGATTTACGTCTGCGGCCTGTCGATCAACGTGTTCACGATGTTCGGCCTCGTGCTCGCCATCGGTATC
Source organism: Paraburkholderia agricolaris (assembly GCF_009455635.1). NCBI lineage: Bacteria > Pseudomonadati > Pseudomonadota > Betaproteobacteria > Burkholderiales > Burkholderiaceae > Paraburkholderia > Paraburkholderia agricolaris. The sequence goes on along the minus strand of NZ_QPER01000001.1, from coordinate 3,241,981 downwards.
CTCGTCGACGATGCGATCGTGGTGGTGGAAAGCGTGCATCGCGTGATGGAAGAAGAAGGCTTGCCGCCGCGTGAGGCAACCCGTAAAGCGATGTCGCAAATCGGCGGTGCGATCGTCGGCGTGACCGCCGTCCTGACTGCCGTGTTCGTGCCGATGGCATTCTTTCCAGGCGGCGTCGGCGGTATTTACCGGCAATTCGCGGTGGCGATGATCGCCTCGATGCTGGTGTCGTCGTTCATGGCTTTGTCGCTGACGCCCGCGTTGTGCGCGAATCTGCTGAAAGCGCACAAGCATCCGGTGAGTGAGCGCGATGCCCGCCGCGGCCCGCTCGGTTTCGCGGCGCGCGCGGCAAGTCATTTCACCGCCGGTTTCGATCGCACAGCGAGCGGCTATCGTGGGCTGACCGCGAGAACGCTGCGCCGTATTGGACCGATGCTGGTCATTTATGCCGTGCTGGTCGGCGTATGCGGCGTGCTGTACTGGCAAATGCCCGGCGGCTTTTTGCCGAGCGAAGACCAGGGCCAGTTGCAGGTGATGGTGCAATTGCCGGCCGGCGCCACGCAGGCGCGTACGCTTGCCGTGGTCAAGGGGATGGAAAACATCCTGCATATGGAGCCCGCGATTGCGCACGTCACCAGTGTGATCGGCTGGAGTTTTACCGGCAGCGGTCAGAACGTGGCAATGGGTTTCGTCGAACTGAAAGACTGGGGCAAGCGCGACACCGATGCGATGGCGTTGCGGGATCGCCTCAACGAGAGGTTCGACAAGATTCTCGACGGCGACGTTGAGGCGCAATTGCCGCCTTCCGTGCCGGGTCTGGGGCATTCGGACGGCTTCGTGTTCCGGCTCGAAGATCGCGGTGGAGTCGGGCTGGACGCGTTGAAGGCCGCACGTGAGCAACTGTTCGCGCAGGCAAAGGCGAGCCCCGTGCTGGCATCGGTGCATTCCGAGGACTTGCCGGATGCGCCGCGTGTCGAGCTGATTATCGACCGCGCGAAAGCGTACGCGCTCGGCGTGTCGTTCGATCGTATCTCTGACGTGCTGGGCAGCACCTTCGGCTCGACGTATATCGACGACTTTCCTGCCGGCGGCCGCATGCGCCGGGTGATGATCTCCGCCGACGCCGCGACCCGCATGACCGAAGACGATCTGATGGCGCTCTCGGTGCCGAACTCGACGGGCGGCATGGTGCCGCTGTCGGCGATTGCGTCGCGCCATTGGTCCATTGGACCGGTGATGCTGAGCCGCTACAACGGCTACCCGTCGCTCGACGTGAGCGGTCACGCGGCGCCTGGCTACAGTTCGGGCGCGGCGATGGCCGAAATGGAACGGCTCGCCGCTGCGTTGCCGCTCGGCGTTTCGTACGACTGGGTCGACGCGGCGCGTGAAGAAACCGCTGCGGCGCGGCTTACCCCGTTGCTGATCGGCTTGTCGGTGCTGGCCGTGTTCATGGCGCTGGCTGCGTTGTACGAAAGCTGGACGATCCCGCTTGCCGTGCTGATGGTCGTGCCGCTCGGCGTGATCGGCGCAGTCGCCGCCGTACTGCTGCGCGGCATGCCCAACGACGTGTACTTCAAGGTCGGCATGATTACCGTGATCGGTCTTGCAGCGAAAAACGCGATTCTGATCGTGCAGTTCGCGCGCGACCTGTATCGCCGGGGGCTGCCGTTGACGCGTGCTGTCACCGAAGCGGCCGCGGCGCGCTTCCGGCCGATCGTGATGACCTCGGCGGCGTTCCTGCTGGGCGTCGTGCCGCTCGTAGTGTCGAGCGGGGCGGGTGCCGAAAGCCGCCGCTCGATCGGCACCGGCGTATTTGGCGGGGTGCTGGCGGCCACGCTGTTCGGCCTCGTGTTCGCGCCGGTCGCGTTTCATGCGGTTGCCTCGCTAACCTATAGCAGGCGGAGGCTCGCAGAGCTGCGCCGCAAGCGTAACGAGCGGCGTGCCCAGCGGGCGGCGAGCGAAAGCGGTCAGTTGACCAACGGCCGATGACGCGACGGCGGCCGTGTGGCGCCTGGGCGCCGCGCCGTCGTCAGCGTCGAACGCAGCGTTCAGCCAGCCGGTTGATTCGCTGCTGCGGGTGCTGCGCCGCCCGGCATTTGCGTAGCGGTTGTGGACGCGTGCGCGGCCGGCATGCAGTCCGCGCGATATTCGGCTTGCAGTTTTTGCTCGGCCTGCTCCAGATCGCTCGGGTATTCGTCGTCGTCGTTGCTCGGGCTGTAGCCGACCGCTTCCAGTTCACCGAGTTCGTTCATCAACTGCTTGTGCGTGACTTCGGTTTTGAGCTGTTTGAACGGGTAGTCGTTGCATTGCTGCTGTGTGAGACCCGGTGAAGCCATTGCCGATGCGCTGCCGATCAGCAGAAGGGTAGTGACGAGTGTTCTGGTTGCGAGCTTCATGTTTGTGCCATCCACGATAAGGTTCGAATCGGACCGCTAGAGAAACAGCGGGATGGCAGTAGGCTAGTTGAGGCAGCCTACCGAAGCGGCGTCGGGAAAATGAAATATGTTTTATCGTTCTGCCGCCCGCTCCCAGCGGCCTTGCAGCTAACTTAAATTTTTCTTCATGAAGCGGATGTTCATCCGCCATGCGCACGCGCGTAGCCTGCAGGCAGGCACTGGGGCAAAGCGGCGACACCCGTCGAATCGCACGCCCGTACTCTGAACGCGCAAGCCAAATATGGCATCATGTCTTTCTACTGATAACCGGTCGCGCCCACCGCTCGCATCGGTAGAGCTGGCGGCGGCGCATGCAATGATCATGTCGCGAGTATTGACGATCGAAGATGATGAAATTACCGCGAATGAAATTGTCGGGGAGCTGAAAAGTCGCGGCTTCACCGTGGATTGGGTGGCCAACGGCCGCGACGGCATGGCGCGCGCGATCAGCGAAGACTATGACGTGATCACGCTCGACCGCATGCTGCCGGGCGTGGATGGTCTCACGATCCTGACCACCATGCGCAGTATCGGCATTCAAACGCCGGTGCTGATGCTAAGCGCGCTGGGCGATGTGGACGAACGGGTGCGCGGCCTGCGCGCCGGCGGCGACGATTATCTGACCAAGCCGTTCGACCCCGAGGAAATGACCGCGCGTCTCGAAGTTTTGCTGCGTCGCAGTCAAACGCCGGCTACGCCGCTCGAAACGCATCTGCGGGTCGGTCCGCTCGAACTCGATCTGATTTCCCGCAAGGTGCAGCGCGACGGCGAAGAGATCGTCCTGCTGCCCACCGAGTATCGCGTGCTCGAATTCATGATGCGGCATGCCGGACAAACCATCACGCGCACCATGCTGTTCGAAGCGGTGTGGGGCTACCACTTCGACCCGGGCACCAATCTGATCGACGTACACATGGGCCGGCTGCGCAAGAAAATCGACCCACCCGGCGTGACGCCGATGATCCAGACCGTGCGCGGCTCGGGTTATATCCTCGCATGAGCAGACCATTTTGATGGACACAACCTTCCCGGCTCAATCTGCGCTCGGGCGGCGCTGGCATTCCACCACCTTTCGCCTGCTATCGGTTTACGCGGTTATCTTTTCGCTTTCGGTGATGGTGTTGCTGGGCTACATCGGCTGGGCCGTGACTGGCGATATGGAGCGCGAGACGGATGTCGTGATGGACTGGCAACTGGTCTACTTCGATTCGGTGCCTGATGCCGGCCTCGTAGACGCGATTCATCGGCGTATCGAACACGAGCGCATGCATACGAATTACTACGGCCTGTTCGCGGCCGATGGCCGGCAACTGGCCGGCGATGTCCTCGCGTATCCAACGCAACTTCCCACCAATCGCACTGGCAAGACGCTCGATCTTGCGCTCGCGAAGGGACGCAACGAGCAGGTGCCGGTGGTTCGCGCGATGGCCGAGCGGCGCAAGGACGGCTCGACGCTCGTGATCGGCCGTGATCTGACGCACATTCTGCGGATTCGCGAGACCATCATCAACGCGCTGGTGGGCGGCGGTATCGTGTGCCTGCTTGCAGGCGTGGCGGGTGGACTTGCACTGAGCGTGCGGCAGATGCGCCGCCTGAAAGCGATCCGGCGCGTCACGCAGCGTATTGCCCAGGGCGATCTTGCGCAACGCCTGCCGATCGGCGGACGCGACGAAGTGGATATGCTCGCGCATCTGGTGAACCACATGCTCGCGGAAGTCGAGCGTCTCATGAATGAAGTGAAGGGCGCGTGCGATGGTATCGCGCACGATTTGCGCACGCCGCTCGCGCATGTGCGGACCTTGCTCGCGCATGCGGCGGAGCACACCGACTCGCTTGACGATCCTGCGCTATCGCAATTGGTGGAACGCGCGCGGATCGAGACCGATGCCTTGCTCGACCGGTTTCGCGCGATGTTGCGTATCTCCGAGATTGGCACGCTGCAGCGCCGCGGTGGATTCGGCGAGGTGCAACTGGAGACGCTGGTGCAGGAAGTGGGTGAACTCTACGAGCCGCTTGCCGAGAGCCGCCTGATTCAGCTGTCCGTGCATGCGCAACCGGTCGACGCGATTCATGGCGACCGCGCGTTGCTGTTCGAAGCGTTGAGCAATCTGATGGATAACGCGATCAAGTTCACGCCGGAGGGTGGTGCGGTACGTATGGAGCTTCGGCAGACTTCGGCGGGGCCGCAGGTGGATATTGTCGATAACGGGCCGGGGATTGCCGCGGATGAACGCGATGCGGTCCTGCAGCGGTTTTATCGTGGGGAGAGTACGCGGCACCTGGCCGGATCGGGGCTCGGTTTAAGCATTGTTTCGGCGGTGATGCGGGTGCATGACTTCACGATGAAGATCGGCAATGCGCAGCCTGGCACGAGGATCTCCATCGAATGCTGGTCGAGGACGCTGGCATGAGCTTATGCGTTCTCTTTATCCTGACAGGGTGGTTAATGCGCGTTCTGTTCGTTGGGCCTTCTCATCCGGAAGCTGCATGGCTTTTCAAGGCGCTGCAGGAGAGCGCCCATAGTTTGCAGCGAGCCGATGATCTGCGGGATGGGGTTTTTCTTGCATCGCAGGAACCGTTCGATGCGATTGTTCTGATGGTGCTCGAGGTGGGGTTTTATTCTTCCTTGCAGGGGTTTATTGGGGAGTTTGCTGCTGCCGGGAGTGGTGCTGCGATCGTTGCGGTGCTGGGGGCTGCTACGGCGCAGGATCGCACCAGGACTTTGCGGGCCGGCGCGGATGCGTGTTTTTGCCAGCCTTATTCGTTTATTGAAATGCACGAGAGGATGGCTGCTTTGCAGCGGGTGGGGGGCTCGCGGGGGGCCGGGTTTGTTTCTGCTACGGCGTCTGCTACTTCTGTTTTGCCGGCGCTTGGGGGACCTTCTTTGGATGCGGCTACTCGCGAGCTGGTATGCGGGGGGCGGCGGGTTGCCGTGACCCGACGGGAGTTTTTGCTGCTTGAATGTTTGCTGAGGCAAATTAATGCGCCGGTGGCGAGGGATCAATTGATCCGGTATGCGTGGCCCGAGAAGGAGGATGTCGATCCTTCCAGTGTCAATCTGGTTGTTTCGAGGTTACGGAGGAAGCTTTCGGATGATGTGCCTGAGGTGAGGATTGAGACTGTTAGCCGGTTTGGGTATCAGGTGTCGGTTTTGTAGTGGTGGTTTTTTTGCCTGTTCGGCGGGTTTTGTTGTTGAACTGGGCTTTTGGCTTTTGGCTTTTGGCTTTTGGCCTTTCCTTGTTGTGTTAGTGGTCTATTAGCGTTGCCCCTGTGCGGGGCGGCACTTACTTTCTTTGCCGCCGTGTATAGACCGGAGACATAGCTGACAGGTGTGCGGGGACATGGTTGACACTTCCGGGTACTAAAACGCCCGGTCCCGACCATGCCCTGGAACGCAAGAGACACCATGAGCCTCCGACAGGAATTTGTTCATCTGGCCAGTCAGGACACGCTGACGATGACCGAGCTGTGCCAGCGCTTTAACATCAGCCGGCAGACCGGCTACAAATGGCTCCATCGCGGCGAGCATGCGCTGGCAGATCAATCCCGACGCCCGCTCAGCAGTCCGTCGAAGACCCCCACTGCGATGGAGCAGGAAGTGGTACGGCTGCGCCAGACCCATCCGCGCTGGGGCGGACGCAAGATCAGCCGGCGCCTGCGTGATCTGGGCCTTGAGGCGGTGCCGCAGCCCAGCACCGTGACCGACATCCTGCACCGGCACAACCTGATCCTGCCGGCCGATTCAGCGATGAGCCAACCCTGGAAGCGCTTTGAGCACGAGCAGCCTAACGTACTCTGGCAGATGGACTTCAAGGGGCACTTTGAGACCCTCGGGAAGGGGCGCTGCAGCCCCCTGACGGTACTCGACGACCACTCGCGCTTCAGCATCCTGCTGCGCGCCTGTGGACCCACCGACACCGCTACCGTGCAGACGGGATTACGGGAGGCGTTTGGACACTATGGCCTGCCGTTACGCATCAATACCGATAACGGCTCGCCGTGGGGTTCGCCTGGCAGTCCGGGTCAGCTCACCGAGCTGGCCGTCTGGCTGATCCGGCTGGGTATCCGCATCAGTTACAGCCGGCCTTACCACCCGCAGACCAACGGCAAGGACGAGCGGTTTCACCGTACGCTGAAGGCTGAAGTACTGAACGGACGAAGCTTCGCTACCCAGCAGCACGTGCAACAGGAACTGGACCGCTGGCGCACCGTATATAACTGCGAGCGCCCGCATGAGGCGATCGGCATGGACACGCCCATCAGCCGTTACCGGCCGAGCCCCCGGGCGTATCCATCGATCCTGCCGGAGCCGGAGTACGGCCCGGATGACGTGGTGCTGCTGGTTAAATCGGATGGCCGGCTACGCTTTGAAGGACGGCACCTCAAGGTCTCGAATGCACTTTATGGACTGCCGGTTGCGGCACGCGCAAAGCCGGGCGAAGACGGCGTATTTGAATTCTGGTTTGCCCATCACCGCATCCTCACCCTTGACCTGAGGAGCGACAATCACTGACCATAAAGTGTCAATGATGTCTCCGCACGTTTGTCAACCATGTCTCCGGTCTATACACCGCCGCAAAGAAAGATAAGCAAAGAAAGCGGCTTCACACCGCCAGCTCATAAGCGGGTCCCCCGCACAGCCACGGTAGTGGTGCATCTGGAATCTGTCGCCTCGCACATTCGGCGCTAGTGACAAGGCAGTCATACCTCCGGCGGCGCTGCGCGCGCCGACGCCTGGCTCCAAAAAACAATCAGTTATGCAAATCATTGATCAGGTTTCCATGGCAGACCCATCCGCGACACACGCAGTGCGGAGTGGGAGCTGATGAGTCCTTTGTCAACGGCGCGGAGTGTGCGGGGGCACGGATTCCAGATGCACCACTACCGTGGCTGTGCGGGGGACCCGCTTAAGAATTAGCGGTGTGAGCCGCTTTCTTTTGCCTACTCTTCTTTGCGGCAGGCAAAGAAAAGTAGGTGCCCCCCCGCACAGGGGGAACGCTAATAGACCACTAACAAAGCAAGGAAAGGCCAAAGGCCAAAAAGACCAACAACAGAACAGACCGCCAACGGCAAGAAAATCCCAAAGAGCCAAAAACCCAAATCCAGGAAGTGCCACAGGCAAAAAACCCAACAAAAAAACTGAAAGTCTGTCTTGCAGCGGCGACCATTTCTGGCCTCGATATATTCACCCCGTGGTCACACAGTTCCGCAAGGCATCCTTATTTAAATGAAAGGTGATTCATGAAACAAAAGATGAAACTGACACATCTGGTCGGGGCACTCCTCTGTGTCGGTGCCGTTTCCACCGCGCATGCGCAAAGCAGCGTCACGCTCTACGGTATCCTCGATACAGGTATCGACTTCGCGAGCAACGTCAACGGCAACCATCTCTATCAAATGGCCAGCGGTGTCAGCGCAGGAAGCCGTTGGGGCCTCCGGGGCAAGGAAGATCTGGGCGGAGGCCTCGCCGCAGTGTTCGACCTGGAAAGCGGCTTCAGCTCGACTAACGGCAGTCTGGGCAGCGGCCTCGCCTTCTCCCGTAATGCCTACGTCGGTCTCGCCAGTCAAACCGCAGGCACCGTCACGATCGGGCGGCAGTGGGACCCGGTCGTCGATCTTATCGAGCCGTACTCGCTCAACGATAGCTACGGCGGCTGGTATTTCTCCCACCCCAATGACATGGACAACCTCGATAACGGCTTCGCTGTCAGCAACTCAGTGAAGTACACGAGTCCCACCATCGGCGGCTTCACCGGTGAAGCGCTCTATTCGTTCGGCGGCCAGGCCGGCCAGTTCTCGAATAACTCCGCCTATAGCGCCGCAGCCTCGTACACGAATGGGCCGTTCTCGATGGGGGCGGGCTATCTGCGCGTCAACGATCCGGAACAGTCGATCCAGAGTTATCAGAACGGCGTGGGCTACACCAACGCGGTGTACGGAAACTATCTGGCCAATGCCCGTAGCCAGGGCATCTTTGCCGCCGGTGCTTCATATCAGATCGGCAAGTTCAAGGTGATGGGCAACTTCACCAACGTCAATTTCCAGCAAGGCGATGCAGGACAAGACGTCAAGTTCCAGAACTATGAAATTGCCGGCACCTTCGCGGCGACCAGTCAGCTGAACCTCGCGGCCGGTTACACCTACACGGATGGCCGCGATCACGCAACCAATCAGGAACCGAAGTATCAACAGCTCAACCTGAGCGCGGAATATGAACTGTCCAAGCGCACGGCCATCTATGCGCTCGCGGCACTGCAGAAGGCCAGCGGCGGCGCCGTTGCGCAGATCGCGGGCTTCGATCCGTCGTCGGACGGCAAGCAGGTCGTCGGACGGGTGGGGATTCGACACTCGTTCTAAAAGCCCCCGCGTCAAGTAAAAGAGCGCGCTGCCCGAAGGGGTAGCGCGCTCTTTTTTCGTTTGTTCATGAACCAAAATAGACGTTGCAGTAACTCGGTGGACCGACACAGTTGTCGGCGCTGGTGGGTGTCGTTGTCGTCGCGCAACCGGATAACAGCAGTCCGGCTGTGACAGCGGCAACAGCGAAGCAAGCAGATCGTTTGATCGCGGTACGGAGGGTCATTGATGTTTTCGGGGCAAGAAGGCGCAGCGGTGCGATTGACGATTAAGCCGGATGAAATCATTCATCCGGCCTTCGTTGTTCATCGGGATCAGTGTGCGTAGAGGGTCGAGTTCAGGTAGGCGAGCTGGCCGTCCTTCTCCGCATGCACCAGTTCCTGATAAACCTGTGCACGCGTCTTCCCGGCGGTCGCCTGACCGTAAGGCGCAACCCACGATCCTGCACCGTTGCTCCCGGTCGTGCTGTTCTGTGCCACTTGCATTGCCGGCGCGGTGTTTTGCTGTGCGGGCGCAGTGGCCGATTGAGCGAAAGCGGAAGCCGTTGCGGTTGCACCGATGAAAGCGATGGCGAGCGTCAGAGATTTCATGTTCGTAATCCTCACAAATCAAATTGGTTGGGGCCGATGCGCGAACCGCAATGCATTCGTGGATCGGTTGATGAGAAGGATAGTCACCTGGCTTTAGCGGTTCGGCGATGTGTGCATGAAAAGATATTTATCTGTTCAAGCGTCGCCGTGGCAATGTTTTAAAGGGCCTCCGGCCACATGTCATGAACATAAAAAACGTTTCATGAATGGGCCGGTTTTGATCACGGGTGTGTCATCGCGCAAATCTACATTGCGGCTACCCGCACGGTGTGCGGGATCGGTCCGTCAATGCGCGGACCGGCGCCTTCTCTTACCCGGAATCAAACATGAATAAAGCATTGGCAACCACACTCGTCGCCCTGGCAGGCACCTTCGGTGCGGCGGCGCACGCGCAAAGCAGTGTCACGCTCTACGGGACCCTCGATACGGGCATCGACTACATCAGCAATCAGAAAACGGCCACGGGCGGCAAAAGCAACTGGATGATGGAGAGCGGCAACGTCAGTACCGACCGCTGGGGCCTGCGTGGCAACGAAGACCTGGGCGGCGGACTGAGCGCGGTCTTCGATCTGGAGAACGGTTTTAATATCGACAGCGGCAAGTTCTCCAATGGCGGCGACGAATTCGGCCGTCAGGCGTGGGTCGGTATCGCAAGCAAACAGTGGGGCACCGTGACGATGGGCCGGCAATATGACTTCCTCGTTGATTTCGTCGCGCCGCTTTCGGCGACGGGTTCGGGTTTCGGCGGCAATATTGCCGACCATCCGTTCGATAACGACAACCTCAACAACGATCTGCGCATGAACAACGCGCTGAAATTCCGCAGCGCGACGTATGACGGCTTCACGGTCGGCGGCGCTTACGCCTTCAGCAATGCGGCCGGCGGTTTCAGCAACAACAACGCCTATAGTCTCGGCGCGCAATGGGCGGGCGGTCCGTTCAATCTGGCGCTCGCCTATCTGCAGGTGAACCAGCCGGGTGGCGTCAATCAACCCGGCAATACCGGCGGCGCGGTGAGCAGCAGCGACGGCGACGCGGTCTTCACCGGCGCGCGCCAGCGCATTCTCGGCGCGGCGGGCCGCTATACGTTCGGCGCGGCGACTGTCGGCCTCGTCTTCACACGAACGATGCTCGACGATCCGCATCAGATCACCCAGGGTGGTGCGTATTCCACACTCAACGGCGATATGCTCACCTTCAATAACTACGAACTGAATGCGCGCTACGCGATTACACCGGCGTTCACGCTGGGCGGCTCGTACACGTTCACCGACGGGCATTTCAGCGACGACGGCAGGAGCGTCGCGCCAAAGTGGAATCAGTTCATGTTGCAGGCTGACTATGCGTTGTCGCGCCGAACCGATGTGTATCTGGAAGGCGTGTATCAGCATGTGTCCGGTGCGGACGGCATCGCGGTGCTGGGCAATGCGTCGATCTACTCGCTGGCGGCTTCGTCGAGCGATCGGCAGGCAGTGGTGGCGCTGGGAATGCGGCATCGGTTCTGAGTGCTGCAAGCCTGCTGCAAGCTGCAGTGGGCTTGCCCGAAACAAAAACGTCGCCGGTTCATCACCGGCGACGTTTTTTATGGCATTGGCGGACCCGGCAGTCAGATTCAACTGGCAGCTTCAGCCAGCCGGTTCAATCCGCGGACGCGAGCACTCCGGGATTGGGATGCGCCACCTGCACGCTGGCCGCCTGAACCTCAGGCGTGCCCGTGGCGCCGTCCGGCGACCAGCCGCCCCCCAGCGCCTCGATCAATCCCACCGAGGCCAGCAAACGCCGCGTAGTGAGGTTCAGCGCGTCGATCTGCGTGGTGAGTTCGGTGGTTTGCGCGGTCACCACGTCCAGATAGCTGACCACGCCGTCGCGATAGCGCGACATCGAAAGCGTCAAGGTGCGTTGCGCGGCCACCAGCGCCTCGTTTTGCTGCGTGGCCTCGTCGCCGAGATGATGCAGTTGGGCCAGGTTGTCTTCGACCTGCTGGAAGGCGAGCAGCACCGTCGCCTTGTATTTCGCGCCGTTCTCGGCGAGCTTCGCGCGAGCCTGCTGTGTGATCGCTTCACGGCGCCCGCCGTCGAATAGCGTGAACACCAGGCTTGGCCCGACCGACCAGATTTCGTTCGGCGCCATCAGCCACGGCGAAAGCGTGTCGCTCTGATAGCCGCCGTCGAGACCGAGCGAAATGTCCGGGAAGAACGCTGCCTTGGCCACGCCGATCTTCGCATTGGCCTCGGCAACGCGCCGCTCGGCTGCCGCGATATCGGGGCGCCGTTGCAGCAGCGCGGCCGGCACGCCGGTTGGAATCGACGGCAGGTACGCCGTTTCGATCTCCGGTGCGAGTGTGAACGAGGACGCCGGTGTGCCGGTCAGGCTGGCGATCGCATGCTCGTACAGGGCGCGGCGTGCAGCGATGTCGTCCGCGGAAGCGCGTGCGGTGTCGAGTTGCGTTTGCGCGCGCGAGACGTCGAGATCGGATGCAATGCCGCCCGCGTGGCGGCTCAACGTGAGTTTGAGCGCGTGCTGGTAAGTGTCGATCGTATCGTTGAGCAGTTGCTGCTGCTCGTCCAGCCCGCGCAGATTGAAGTACGCACTGGCCAGATTTGCCTGCAAGCTCAGGCGCACCGACTGGAGATCGGCCTCGCTGGCCTGCATTGCCGAGCGGCCTGCGGAAACCTCGTTGCGGATCTTGCCCCACAGGTCGAGGTCGTAACCGATGCCGACGTCGACCGTGTTCGTGCCGTACACCGCGGGCTGACCCGCGCCCCGCAGCGGGCGGTTATCGGACTGCCTTTGGCGTTCGACGGACGCTTCCGCGCCAATGGTCGGGAACAGGCCCGAACGGGCTTGCGACAGATAGGCGGTGGCCTCGTCATGCCGCGCCATCGCGGCGGCCACGTCCGGATTGGCCGCCGCCACCTGAACTTCGAGACGGTCGAGTACGGGATCGCGATAGACGCTCCACCACGCGTCGCGCGGCACGCGGTCGGCTGGTCTGGCGAGCTGCCAGGCGCCGCCTTCCTTGAAGGTCGTGGGGATGCTGGTGGCGGGCGCCTGGTAGGTCGGCGCAAACGAGCAGCCGCTCACCAGCGCCGCGGCCGCCAGTGCGATGCAGATGCGGCGTTTATCCATGAGCGCTCTCCGCCGGCCGGCGTTCGGCTAGCGACGTGTCCGTCGTACCGGCCGGTTTGCTTTCGAGCCGCACTTCGTCGCCGGACGCGAGCGAGTCGGGCGGGTTGTCGATCACGCGGTCGGTGGGATTCAGACCCGACGCGATCTCGACGTGCGTGCCGAGATCCGTGGCGATCGACACCGATTTGAGCACGGCGCGGTTGTCGTTGCCGACTACGGCAACCTGCAAGCCGGCCTGCCGGAAGATAAGCGAACTGGCCGGGATCGACAGCGCGTGCGAGTTGGTCGGCAACGCAAAATGCACCTCGGTGTATTCGCCGGGAATCAGCAAACCATCCTGGTTGTCGACCGCGAGCTGCACCAGCAGTGTGCCCGAGGAAGGCGTGATCGCGTCGTCGGTGTCGACGAGTTTGGCGTTGAACTTCACGCCGGGCCGTTCCGGTACGGTGAGTGTGGCGGTCATGCCGGGTTTGATGGCGGCCGCCTCGTCCTGCGGCACGCTCACATAGACACGCAACTGACGGGCGTCGGAGACGGTGAACAGTTCAGGCCCGTTGCCGCCGCCCGCATTGATGAGCGCGCCGATGTCGGTGGTGCGCGCGGTGACGATGCCGTCGAACGGCGCGGTAATGCGCTTGAACGATTCGAGCGCTTCGAGACGCCGCACGTTGGCTTGCGCGGCGGCTACCGTCGCCTGCTTGGCAACCAGATCGCTGGTCTTTTCGTCGGCATCCTGCTGGGAGACCGAATCCTGCTGGAGCATCTTGGTCCAGCGGCTTGCCGTGGAGGCAGCGAGTTTTTCGTTCGCCACCGAATTCTGCAGATCGGCGCGAGCCTGCAGCAATTGCTGATCGAGGTCGGGCGTGTCGATCACGCCGAGCAACTGGCCGGCTTTGACATGCGTGCCGATATCGGCATACCACGCATGCAGATAACCTGATACGCGCGCATAGATCGGTGCGTTGACGAAGGCGGAGAGGCGTCCGGGCAACACCAGCGCCTGCGCGCCGAGGTCGTGCTTCGGCGTGTATGCAACCACCGTCGGCACGGCTTGCTCGGCCGACCAGGTGGTGAGCTCCTGTTTCGCGTGCACGCGGCTGGCAATGCCGCTCGTCACGATGCCCGCTGCCGCCAGCAGCGCGACGATACCGACCAGCTTCAGATGACGCAGCCGCTTCGGCGAATTGATCTCGATCTCAGTGGACATGTTGGACTCCGGGTTCGGATGATGAGTGATCGTGCGAGGGATCGTTGGATGAGCGATGCGATGGGCCGTGCGACGGATCGTGAGCGCCGGCGTCGCGCCGGTGCACGAGGCTGAACACAACCGGTACGAAGAGCAGCGTGGCGAAGGTCGCGCAGATCAGGCCGCCGATTACGGCGCGGCCGAGCGGCGCGTTCTGCTCGCCGCCGTCGCCGAGACCGAGCGCCATCGGCGCCATGCCGATGATCATCGCGAGCGCCGTCATCAGCACCGGGCGAAAGCGGGTGAAACCGGCTTCCATTGCCGCGACCAGCGCGTTACCGGTCACCGCCAGCCGTTCGCGGGCAAAGCTCACCACCAGAATGCTGTTGGCGGTCGCGACGCCCATGCAGAGAATTGCGCCGGTCAGTGCGGGCACCGAGAGCGGCGTATGCGTGGTGAACAGCATCCACACGATGCCGGCCAGCGCCGCGGGCAACGCGGTGACGATCACGAACGCGTCGCTCCACGAGTGGAAGTTCACGACGATCAGCAGATAGATCAGCAGAATCGCGCCGACCAGACCCAGCGACAAGCCGAGGAACGCGCTATTCATCGTTTGCACCTGGCCGCGCAGCGTGACAATCGAGCCGTTCGGCACGTCTTTCGCGGTCGCATGGACGATGTTCTGAATCCTCGCTGCGACGGCGCCCAAATCCTGACCCTGGGTGGTCGCGAACACGTCGTAGAGCGGTTCGATGTTGTAGTGCGACACCACCGCATTGCCGACGCCGCGTGTAATGGTCGCGATGCCGCCGAGAATCTGCGCCTGGCCGCTCTTGCTCGTCACCGGCAGGTTGCTCAGATTCGACAGGGAAGTCATGTCGTATTGCGGCGTCTGCGCGACGATCGGATACGACACGCCGTTCTTCGGATTCAACCAGTACGTCGGCGACACCTGGCTCGTACCCGAGAGGCTCGCCACCACGGAATTGGTCACGTCCTGTTCGGTGATGCCGAGCTGATCGGCACGCGAACGGTCCACCGACACGGTGAATTGCGGATACGTCGCGGCCTGCTGGATGCGCGTATCGGCAATGCCGGGAATCAGACGCATACGCCGCATCACCTCGTTGGCGTAGCGATGATTGGCTGCCTGATTCGGTCCTGCCACCTGCAGGTCGATCGGCGCGGGTGCGCCGAAATTCAGGATCTGGCTGACGATATCGGCCGGCAGGAACGCGAAAGTTGTCCCCGGAAACTGGCGCGGCAGTGTTTCGCGGAGCTCGCGCACAAAGTGGGCGGTCGGCTGGTGGTTCTCGTCCAGCGAGATGAGAATGTCGCCGTCCTGCGGTCCGGTGGTGCCGCTGTTGTTATAGGTCAGGTTGATACCGCTATTGGGCAGGCCGATGTTGTCGACGATACTGCGCAACTGGTCGGGCGGAATCGCGCGGCGCACAGCGTTCTCGATCCGGTCGAATTCCGCGGCGGTATCTTCGACCCGTGTGCCGATCGGGGCGCGCACGTGGATCGAGATTGCGCCGGAGTCGATATCGGGGAAGAAATTGCGGCCGAGCCACGGCGCGAGCAGGAAGGACGCGCCGACCACGACCAGGAAGCCCGCCACGAAGCGTTTGCGATGCGTGAGCGCAAGACCGAGCACGATCCGGTACACGCTGCGCACGCGCTCGAAACGCCGCTCGAAGCCACGTTGAAAGCGCACCAGCGGATTGCGCGAGGGCGCCGCATGCGCGTGGCCGCCGTGCGGGTCCATCACCGCGGCCAGTTCGCCGGAGGCGTGGCCGCCCGACGCATGGGGGCGCAACAGGTACTGCGCCATCATCGGCACGAACGTACGCGAGAGAATGAACGACGCGATCATCGCGAAGATCACTGCTTCGGCCATCGGTACGAACAGGAAGCGGGCGATGCCGTTAAGCAGCAGCATCGGCACGAACACGATGCAGATGCACAGCAGCGACACGAACGCGGGGGCGACGATCTGCGCGGCGCCGTCCATAATCGCGCTGCGCACGTCCTTGCCTTGCTCGAGATGCCAGTTGATGTTTTCGATTGTGACGGTGGCGTCGTCGACCAGAATCCCGACCGCGAGCGCAAGGCCGCCGAGCGTCATCACGTTGAGCGTTTCGCCCATGGCGGCGAGACCGGCAATGGCGGCCAGCACGGCGAGCGGAATCGACGCCGCAATGATCAGCGTCGAGCGCCAGCTGCCGAGGAACAGCAGAATCATCAGCGAAGTGAGCGCGGCGGCGATCACGCCTTCACGCGCCACGCCGCTGACGGCGCCTTTCACAAAGGTCGATTGATCGCCCATCGTCACGAGCTTCAGGCCGGGCGGCAGCGTCGCTTCAATACGCGGCAACTGCGCCTTGACCCCGGAGATGATGTCGAGCGTCGACGCGGAGCCATTCTTCAGAATGCTCATCAGCACCGCGCGATGACCGTCCACCCGCACTACGTTGCCTTGTGGCGGATAGCCGTCGCGCACGTGAGCCACGTCGCGGATATAGATTGTTGCGCCGTCCACCGTCTTGATCGGCAGCGCATTCAGTTCGTCGAGCGCGAGCGGGCTGTTGTTCAGCTTGATGTTGTATTCGAAGCGGCCAATCTTCTCGGTACCGGCCGGAATGATCTGGTTCTGCTGTGCGAGGGCGGTCGCGACGTCGTTGGCGGAGAGCTTTTTCGCCTGCAGTGCCTGTGGATCGAGATCGATCTGTACTTCACGGGTCTTGCCGCCGTACGGTGTCGGAATCGCTACGCCGGGCACGCTCAGCAATTGCGGACGAATGAAGTTGGTCGCGTAGTCGGCGAGCTTCTGTTCGTCGAGCGTGTTGCTGGTCAACGCCAGTTGCAGCACCGGCACGGTCGACGCGTTGTAGTTCAGAATCTGCGGCGGCGTGGTGCCCGGCGGCATCTGCTTGAGCACGGTTTGCGAAACCGAGGTCACCTGTGCGGTGGCGGTGCGGATATCCACGGTCGGCTGGAAGAATATCTTGACGATGCCGTAGCCGCGAAACGATTGCGACTCGATATGCGCGACGTCGTTCACCGTCGTGCCGAGCGTGCGTTCGTAGTAGGTGACGATGCGTCCGGACATATCGTCCGGTTGCAGGCCGGCATAGTTCCAGACCACGCTGATCACGGGAATGCGGATGTCGGGAAAGATATCCGTCGGCGTTCGCAATGCGGCAAGCGGGCCGACCAACAGGATCAGCATCGCAAGCACGATGAACGTGTAGGGCCGGGTCAAAGCCAACCGGACTATTTTTAACATCGAAGGCTGCTCCGTTCAGAGGCGCGATTGAATCTGCGCGGGCGTGTGGCGGTTAGGGCACGCACCAATTGCGCGGGCCCGGTAACGGCATTCTGGAGAGCGAGTCCTAACAGTCGTGGACTAAACAAATGAAACTAGTTTTAGGAAGCCGGGACGATGTGCGTGATTGCGCCGATACTCGCGTTGCAACGGCTTTAGCGCTGCATGCAGCGCTAAAGCCTGGTCAGAAAACCTGCGAGTAGAGCGGCGTCAGCCGAACAGATAGCCCGAACCGCGAATGGTGCGAATCAACGGACGCTCGCCGGGCGTCTCGACCTTTTTGCGCAAACGGCCTACATGTACGTCGATCAGATTGGTGCCGGGATCGAAGCGGCAACCCCATACGGCTTCGAAAATCATCGTGCGCGTGAGCACCTGGCCGGCGTGACGCATCATGAACTCGAGTACGCGGAATTCGGTGGGCTGCAGGTCGAGTTCGCGTTGCCGGTACATGACCTTGCGGCGTACCAGATCGAGTTCGAGCGAGCCGCTGCGCAGCAGCGTTTCAGCTTTGGCGTGACGTGGCCGGCGACGTAACAGCACCTCGACGCGCGCGAACATTTCCTCGGGCGAGAACGGCTTGGTCAGATAGTCGTCGCCGCCGGCGCGCAGACCTTGAATGCGCTGATCGACATCGGACATCGCGCTCATCACGAGCACCGGCGTTTCCATGCCGACGCCCCGCATTGTCGCCACGATGGTCAGGCCGTCGAGGTCGGGCAGCATGCGGTCGAGTGTGACGACGTCGTAGTCGCCCGCCATGACCTTTGCCATGCCTTCGCGGCCGGTGCGTGCCACGTCGACCGCGAAACCACTCGCGCTGAGCGTGCGCACGATGTCGTGGGCGATCAGCTCGTCGTCTTCGATCGTCAGTATTTTGGGCATGATGTGCGAGCCTGGTTCAGGCTACTGCCCGCAGTGCAACCGGACGGTCCGGCGCGCGATACTGGCTGACCGCGAAGTCGATGAAACTGCGCACGCGCATCGACAGGTAATTGCGGCCGGAATAGAGAATCGACACCTGACGTGGCCCGCCGTTGATTTCGAACTGCTCGAGTACGGGGACGAGTGCCCCTTGCGCGAGATCGTCGGCAATGATCGGCTGTGGCAGCAACGCGATACCCATGTGGCTGAGCGCGGCCACCCGTACCATTGCACTGCTCGTGGCGGTGAGCGCGCTACCGGTATTGACGCGGTAGATGCCGTCGGCGTCTGAGAACTCCCACGCGCGCGACGAACCGTCGGAGACGGTCAGCAGGCCGTGGCGGTTCAACGCGGCGGGATCGCGAGGCGTGCCGTGACGTGCCAGATAGGCCGGGGAGGCGACCGTCATTTCATCGATGCTGGTCAGCATACGGCTCACCAGCGAGGAGTTGGCGAGCCGCCGGTCGTCGGAGAAACATACATCGAAACCACCTTCCACCAGATCGATATGCGTGTCGAACGTCGTCACGTCGAAGTCCACGCGCGGATGCAGGGTGCGATACGCGGCCAGCAACGTGCCCAACCCCGCGGTCGCAAATGTCATCGGCGTGGCGATTCGCAACGTGCCCTGCGGATCGCGCGTTGTCTCCAGCAGATTCGATTCCATCTCGTCGAGCTTCTCGATGATGGTGCGGCAACCGTCGAGATATTCACGACCCACATCGGTCAGCGAAAGACTGCGCGTGGTGCGGTTCAGCAGGCGCATGTTCAGATGCGCTTCCAATGTGCCGACGCTGCGCGTGACCGCTGCTGCGGACATCCCTAGCTGTCTCGCCGCAAGATTGAAGCTGGCGAGATCGACCACCCGTGTGAAGACACGCATCGCTTGTAGCTGGTTCATGTTGGAACAGTAGAGAAGGACGATGAGCGCATCATCGGCGATCGCAGGTAAAACGGAACTGCTAGGTGGATTAAGTCTTTTTTAATTTTGTGCAATGTTCATGAACTGCAAGGAATGTCCTTTGCATCGACCCATTTTTCTATCAACCAGCAATCCTAAATAATGGACAAAAAAAGAGCACGGCGAGAGCCGTGCTTCGGAAAGAGACCTGAATGACAGTAACCGCTATGACGCGGCGGAGGAAGTATAGGGGCGGGGCGCGGCGTGTTGGGCGCGCAATCTGAAATGCAGTGCTGCGCGAAACGCAACAAGCCGCGCGCGATCGCGATCCGGCCGAGTCGGCTGAGTCAACTGCCTCAGCTGATTCAACTGACCCGGCCGGGTTTTTTAATTGAGCATGCCGTGTACTTCGAGCGATGCTTCCAATTGCTGGGTCAAGGCGTGATGGAGCCTCGCGAGGCTTTCAGTGGGAAGCGCGAAGCCGGCCCAGCCGAGGCCGGAATGCCGCAGGAACAGCACGGCGCCGTCATGCAGCGGATGTTTTTCAGTGTGCCAGCACGGATCGATCTCGATCACATACTGATGAGTGCGCAGCGGCTCTTTCGGCACTTCCGGACGCATCGTGGCGCGCAGCGCGCTGAGGTGCTCGATCACGGCGTCCAGATCGGCCACTTCGAGCAGTACCGCACGGTCGTCGATGGCAATGCGAACCGCGTTCTGTCCATATTCGTTGACTCTCTCGATGCTCATGGGGCGCGACATGTCTCTACTCCTTCCTGCTCTCACGGTAGGTAAATTATGATGCCGCCCCGCAGGGGGAATTCTTAAAGAGCACGATCCAGGCATGAAACTTTGTTTAAGGAGGCGGCTGGCACGATTTCCGCCGCGATGCTTAATCATCTGATGTTTTTGCCGGTTAACAAGCAAAGGAAGCGGGTATTTATCAGACGAAAACGAAGCCGATGTTTCATTATCGAAACATTTTTAGACGCCTGAAATCCAGGTTTCGAAATGCTTAATCCGGATTGTTTCATTAAATGTGCGGTTCGTCACATTGCTATCGCCGATAAATTCCGGATTTGCGAATAAAAGCCGGATTGAATGTTCATTATTTGCGATGCGTTGAGTTCATGTTTGAAACATTTCTTGACGCGATCACGGTGAATAGTCATTGCAAATCCCACCATCCGAAATAAATGTTCCAACCCGGTTGGAAAGCTTCAGAGCAAGTCTGTGTAAGCTTTTGCGGCATCATGGCTGGTGCAGATCCGGTATGATCCATTGCTATGGCGGATCGTATGCCGGCACTCATATGAAACGCGAAATAATGGTTTTCGTCATACGTTGTCTTTCTCGGTGTAGATTTGTTTTTCAAATTTACTAAGTCAGGGCATTCCGCTAACATCACGCATAATCCGTTAAGCGGCGTTGCCGGCGGTTTTCACCCGCCGTTATTTAAATTCGTCTGTACCGGCCGGCCAACGGGCAGCGGGGTCCACAACGTACGACAGTTTGAGGAAAGATCATGCCGCACATGCATCTGGATACTGCGAGGATTACCTGGTTACATACGCCTACGCTGAACGTACGTAGCGCAGCGCGGCGAATCGGCGTGTTGCTGTTCGACGGCTTCTGGCTGCTCGGACCCGGCACGGTGGTCGAGATGTTTCAGACCGCCAACGAACTTTCGGGCTCGCGGGCCGGCGAAGATCCGCCCTATGAAGTGCAGTTTCTGTCGATGGACGGTGGCAGCGTTGCGAGCTCCTCGTCGGCGCGAATCTGGACTGACCGCATCGACACCCGTTACGGCAGCGGTTTTGACGTGCTGTTCATCGCAGGCGGCTACGGTGCACACGAGGCCGCACTGGACGAGCGGCTGCTGGGCTGGCTGCGGTCGGTGCAAACGCGTACGCGTGCGATCGAGACGATCGGCGAGGGCCGTCTCGTGCTGGAAGCCGCGGGTCCGGCGGAGCACGACGGCTTGCAGGTGAACCGCTATCTGGGCAGCGCCACCGTCGACGCCGCGCGCAGTGCCGCCAACGATCGCAATGATTGCGCGCGCAGCGCGCTGATGTTCATCAAGCGCGACCTCGGCGCGGAACTCGCGCGCAGCGTTGCCGATCGGGTCATGCCGGGCATGGGCGCCAGTTGGATGCCGCTGCCGGCTGAAGGCGGCACGCTCAGCGTCGCCGAGAAAATCCGTGCCGCCGCGCGCTGGATGGAGGCGAATTGCGATCGTCCCGTGTCGGTTGCGGACGCCGCGCAAGTGGCGGCGATGAGCGAGCGCAATTTCCTGCGGCGTTTCAAGCATGAAATGCAGGTCACGCCTTCTGACTATCTGCTGCAGGTACGCCTGCGGATTGCCTGCAACTTCCTGACCGAAACCGAACTGCCGGTCGACAAGATCGCGCGCCGCAGCGGCACCGGCAACGGTGATCGCCTCGCAAAGATATTCCGCAAGCGCATGGCACTGTCGCCGACCGAATATCGCGCGCGCAGCCGGGTGGCGAGCGAGGTTTGAGTTTCGGCAGGCGCCTTGTAAGCAGCGCGCCGCATGGCCGGTGGGTGCATGCAGCGCGCGGTGTGTGTAGCAACCTGCGCAGCCGCGTGTGCATCGGTGGCCGCGTTTTCTCGGGGCAGGCTTCTAACGAGCACAGTGGCCATGATGGGCAACAAGGTAATGGCGACGGCGCTGCCGGAGGTTAAACTCATCGAGCCCGAGGTATTCTGCGACGAATTCGGCTTCTGCTTTGAGAGCTTCAGCGCGGACGAGTTTATCGACGACGTCGCGCAAGGCTTCAACTTCGTGCAAGACCGGCATTTGCGCGCGGTGCGTGGTGTGCTGCGTGGCCTGCACTACCAGGTGCAGCGTCCGCAGGGCCGCCTTGTGCGGGTGGTGGTGGGTGAGGTGTTCGACGTCGCTGTGGACTTGCGGCTCAATTCGCCGAATTTCGGCAAGTGGAGCGGTGCTCGCCTGAGCGCGGAGAACTATCGGCAGGTGTGGGTGCCGCCAGGTTTTGCGCACGGATTCGTCGTGCTGTCCGAGGTAGCCGAATGCCTGTGGAAAACTACGGAATACTGGTTCCCCGAACTCGAGCGCTGCATCTTGTGGAACGATCCTGATATCGGCATCGAGTGGCCCATTGAAGTCGAGCCGATCCTCGGCGCCAAGGACGCAGCGGGCCGACGTCTCTACGAAGCGGAAAATTTCGCCTGAGCGCTGCGCAAACCGCGGTCCAGCACCGTTAGCGTGTTGCCACCACGGCGCCCACACTCGCGGCGACCACCAGCAGCGTACCGGCTATCTGCACACTTTCCATTGGTTGATGGAGCACCACGAATCCGGCCAGTGCGCCGATTGCGGGTTCGACACTCATCAGGATTCCAAACGATGAGGCCGGCATATGCCGCAATGCCACCATTTCCAGCGCGTAGGGTAATAGGGGAACCAGCAACGCGAGGCCCGCGGTGGCGGCGATTTGCCCTGCGGCGATGTGTATGCCGCTTTGCGCGAAGCCGAATGGCGTGGCGACCAGCGCTGCTGCGAGCAGCGAAACCGACAAGCCTTCGAGGCCGGCGAACAGGGCACCGGTCTTTTTCATCAGCACGATATAGCTGCCCCAGCCGATTGCGGCGCCGAACGCGAGCAGCACGCCGAGCGGTTCGCCGATCCAACCGGCTCGATCGCGCGAGAGCAGCAGCACGCCGGCAATCGCCAATATGGGCCACAGTAATGCGCGCACGCGACGCACCGCGAGCGTGGCGACGGTGAGGGGTCCGAGAAAATCGATCGCGACGGCGAGGCCCAGCGGAATCCGCTGAAGCGCCGCAAAAAAACATAGCGTCATGCCGGCCATCGCCGCCCCCAGCGCACCCGCCGCGAACCAGTGCGCGCGCGAGTAGGTGAAGAGCCGCGGGCGAACCAGCAACGCAAGCACGACCGCGGCCCAGCACAGACGCAACCAGGTGGTGCTGAGCGAGCCGTAGGTTGCCATTGTCGGCGCGGAGAGCGCGGCACCGAACTGTACGCTCGACATCGACAACACGCACAGGAGCGCGGCGCCCGCCGCGGCGCCGGCAGGCTTCGCCGGCATGGATGTGGAATTCAGCGCCGGTTTGATGGTGGTGTCCTGCATCGTGGCCTCGTTGACGCTCTGCGGATTTATTGGACGCTATCTTATCGGTCCAAGCGGTATTAAGATAAGTTGATATTTCTTATGACCACTTCAAAAAAAATGATGACCCGAGATCTCGACAGCAGTCTCCTGCGGGCGTTCGTTACCGTGGCGGAGACCGGCGCCGTGGGCGTGGCGGCGGCGCGCCTTGCGCGTACCCAGGCGGCGGTGAGCATGCAATTGCGCCGGCTCGAAGAAGAACTGGGGCAGCGTCTGCTCGACCGCTCGCCGCGTGGCGTGCAACTCACCGAAGCGGGGCACCTGCTGCTGCCGTTCGCGCATACGATTCTTGGCGCGGGCGCCGATGCACGGCGGGCTTTGAGCGCGGGGCAGGTGTCCGGGACGGTGCGGCTGGGTATGCTGGAAGACATCGCGGTCGGCCGGCTGCCGCGTGCCCTGCGGCGCTTCTCGATCGCCTATCCGCAGGTGGCGCTGGAGATCGTGGTCGATACCAGTTCGGCGTTGTCGAACCGGCTGGCTGACGGTGGCCTCGACGTGGTTGTTGGGGATCCTGCGCTGGTCGAATCGGTGCCGCCGCTATTGACGTGGACACAGCCGCTCTTCTGGGTTGGCGCACGCGGCTTTAGCCGTGACAGCGACGCGCCATTGCCCGTGGTTGCGTTCGGCGGCACATGTCTTTGGCAGCAACTGGTGTTGGCGGCGTTGCGGCGCGCGGGCATTGCGTGGCGCATTGTGTGCACCAGCACCAGCTTGCCGGCGGTGCAGTCGGCAGTAGAGGCAGGGCTCGGTGTGTCGGTGCTGCTCGAGGGCAATATCCGCTCGGAGTCGATGCGTGTGCTCGGCCAGGCAGACGGATTACCCGATGCGCCCACCGCCGATTTCGGGCTTTTCATGCGCCCCGTCTCCGGCGCCCAGGCGGCCGCCGTGCAGACATTGCAGACCTTCCTTTGCGAAGAATTGCATCTTGGCTTGCGGGAAAACGAGCCGTGCGTGGTATCGGCGGCGTAGTGCCTGGGACGAGATGCCGGCTTGCAGGCATGCGCGCCGCGCGTCCCATGTGAGTTTTTACGACATTTTGTCTTGAGACGCCTACACGCCAAACCTACACTTCGTGCATCTTGATAGCGTGAGGTGTTCAACGTGAAGCAACGTGCAACGACGCAGCAATCTGTCCGCATCGACTACGTGTATCACGGCGTGGGCCGTGTCGAACTGCGCCGCTTCGATCCGTCGCGCGATTCATACGTCGCGTTGACCGCGCTGTTGCATCGGGCTTTCACCCGGCTCGGCGCGATGGGTTTGAATTGCACATGTGTGGATCAAACGGTGGAGACGACACGTTCACGCGCGACGCGCGGCGATTGTTACGTGGCGGTTTGCGAGGGGCGCATGGTCGGCACGATGACGCTGTATGCGCCGGATCATGAGTCGCCGTGCGATCTATACCGCCGCGATGATATTGCCAGCTTGCGCCAGTTCGGCGTGGAGCCTGTGTGGCAGGCGCGGGGCATCGGCACCCTGTTGATCGCATTCGCCGATCACTGGGCCGCGACGCGTGGCTATGCGGAACTCGCGCTCGATACGCCGCAACCGGCCGCGCATCTGATTGCGTTTTACCGGGGGCAGGGGTTTCGCATCGTCGATTTCGTGCACTTCGACGGCAAGCAGTACGACAGCGCGATTTTGAGCAAGCCGCCGGTGGCGACGCGCACGCTTGCGAACTGGTCGCATCGGTTGACTGTGCCGGCGCGGATTGCGCGCGCGGCGTGAGGGGATGGTGTCGCGGTAAAAACCCCCGGAGCGGGCAGCAACTATTGCAATGCCGTGAGGCAAGTATTGCAACACGCTGCGAATCCACGCGCCGGGGCGGGTGTTTCTTCGCTTGCCTGGCTGACCTGATGGTCAGCGTCGCATCACGCCCATCAGCAGGGTGACGAGGAAGATCACCACGAAGATGAAGAACAGGATCTTGGCGATTTCCGTCGCGCCTGCGGCGATGCCGCCGAAGCCGAATACCGCGGCGATGATCGCGATGATGAAGAAGATTACAGCGTATCGAAGCATGGGGCCTCCCACCGATGGATTGCTGGATTGAAGTTAAAAACGGCCGCTCGTTGTGGGCACAGCGTGCTTTGACGGGTTTTCGCCGGCGAGCGATATACAGCAATAGGCGTGCCCAGGGAGAGGAGAGCAGGGGGTGCCCCTAATCGGCCAGTCGATTCCGTGCTGTTACCATCGCGGATCATCGATTCCCGGCCACCCTTGCCATGCAACACAATCCGCTCAGCGAGATCTCCCTGATCCGCAAGCTGAAGCTCAATCAGCTGATGATCTTCGAACGCGTGCTGGAGACGCGTTCCGTCGTGCGCGCGGCCAACGAGATGCGCTTGACGCAACCGGCTGTCACCAAGGTGATCCACGAACTCGAATCCTGTTTCGACGGCGCGCTGTTCGCGCGCTCGAATCGTGGCGTCGTGCCGACTGAGCTGGGTTTGCTGCTTGGCCGGCGGGTCAAGTCGCTGATGGCGGAGTTGCGCTATATGACCGACGAGCTCAACGATTTCCGGCTAGGTACGAGTGGGCACGTGATCGTCGGTACGCTGATCTCGGCATCGGCGCGGCTGTTGCCTGCGGCGATTGGCATGTTGAAGGCGCGCACGCCGAATGTTCTGGTGACGGTGCGCGAGGGCACGACGGCCCATCTGTTTCCGGCGCTGGCGACGGGGGACCTCGACATTGTGGTTGGGCGTTTGCCTGAGCGTGAGTTGCCGATTGCGAGTGCTTTTCCGTTGACGCACGAGGCGTTGTTCGACGAGTCGTTGTGCGTGGTGGTGGGCAAGGGGTATGGGCCTGAGCCGGCTGGTGTGACGCATTTATCCGATCTGGTCGGTTCGCCGTGGATTCTGCCGACTCCGGATTCGCCGGCACGCCTGGCTGCGGAGCATCTGTTCCGGGCGGCGGGGTTGCCGTTGCCCACGGACATTGTCGAGTCGTTGTCGTTGTTGACCAATATTGGCTTGCTGCTCGATACGCCGAGGATTGCGTTGATGCCGCGGGTCGCGGCGCAGCAGTTTGAAGATGCGGGGTTGTTGCGGATTCTGGATTTGCCTGAGAGCGGCGCGTTTGGGACTGTGGGGTTTTCGGTGCGGTCGAACAAGGAGTTGAGTGCGGCTTGTCAGGCTTTTGTTGAGTGTTTACGGGGGGTGGCTGCGCGGGCTGAGGGGGGGTAAAGGGTTTGGGTTTTGCCTGCCCGGCTGGGGGCCTTCGCGGCGCTTTTTGGCTGTTTGTTTATGGCGTTGGCCTTTCCTTGTTGTGTTAGTGGTCTATTAGCGTTGCCCCTGTGCGGGGCGGCACCTACTTCTCTTTGCCGCCGCAAAGAGAAGTAGGCAAGAGAAAGCGGCTCAAACGGGGGTGTCAGAATTTCCGTGTTTAAGGCGTTTGGAGAATTACACGGGTGATCTGATGAAGCGATCCTGATAGAGGATAGCGAATTGGTTCATGGCCGTCTTCCAGTCGTGAGCGGCATGTCCCCAGTTCGCCGTGATATTTCGCAAGGCCAGCCAGATGAGCTTGGTGGCGGCCTCGGCACTCGGGAAGTGGCCGCGGGTCTTGATGATCTTGCGCAACTGGGCATTGATGCTCTCAATGGCATTTGTGGTGTAAATAATCTTGCGTATCGCGGGGGGAAACGCAAAGAACGGGATCACGCGGTCCCAGGCACTGCGCCAGGCCATGCCAATCATCGGGAGTTTCTGGCCCCATGGCCCATCGGCAAACGCGTCGAGTTCAGCTTCGGCCGCTTCCGCGCTGGGTGCCGTGTAGATCGGACGGATCGCTGCGGCCAGTGCCCGACGATCTTTCCAGCTCGAATAATCCAGGCTATTACGGATCAGATGGACGATGCAGGTCTGCAGCGTGGTGGCCGGGAACACGGCGGCCAGTGCTTCGGGCATGCCCTTGAGACCATCCGTGACGGCGATCAGGATGTCGTTGACGCCGCGCGTCTTCAGATCATTGAAGACCTTCATCCAGAACTTGGCGCCTTCGGTGCCTTCGATCCAGAGTCCGAGAATGTCGCGTGTGCCGTCCGGCAGCACGCCCAGTGCCAGATAGACCGCCTTGTTGCGTACCACGGCGTCTTCGCGGATCTTGACGCGCAAGGCATCGAAGAACACGACCGGATACATGGGCTCGAGCGGCCGGGTTTGCCAGGCGCTCACTTCGGCCATCACCTCGTCGGTCACCGAGCTGATGAAATCAGGCGAGACCTCGGTGCCGTACTGCTCTTGCAGGAAACCCTGAATCTCCCGGACCGTCATGCCACGCGCGTACATGGCCACGATCCTGTCGTCGAAGCCGGTGAAGCGGCGTTCATGCTTGGGGATCAATATCGGCTCGAAGCTGCCATCACGGTCGCGGGGCACCTCGATGCGGATTGGACCGTCTTCGGTCAGAACCGTCTTGGCACCACGGCCATTGCGCTGGTTCGTGGCGTGGGCCGGCCTGGCGGCGCCCGACGGATAGCCGAGATGGTGGTTCATCTCGCCACCCAGCGCACGCTCGATCAGGGCCTTCTTGAGCGCCATCGTGGCGGCATTGATGGCTTCGGCCGTCATCGGGCCGTTGCCGAACTGTTCAAGCAGCTCGGCAGGAATTGCCGGCAGGTCTACCGGCTTGGCTTTCGGTTTGCGAGGCATAGTCACTCCTTGGCGACATGTTATGCCTCAAACACGAAATTACTGACAGGCCCGCTCAAACCGCTAGCTCATAAGCGGGTCCCCCGCACAGCCACGGTAGTGGTGCATCTGGAATCTGTGTTCTCGCACATTCCGCCTCAGTGACAAGGGCGTCATACCTCCGGCGGCGCTGCGCGCGCCGATACCCAGTTCATAAAACCAGTCGCCTATCTTTTGCTCCCGCTGCGCTGCGCGCCCCCTGGTTTCCCTGGCAGACCCGTCCGCGACGCACGTAGTGCGGAGTGGGAGCTGATGAATCCTTTGTCAACGGCGCGGAGTGTGCGAGGCGACAGATTCCAGATGCACCACTACCGTGGCTGCGCGGGGGACCCGCTTAAGAATTAGCGGTGTGAGCCGCTTTCTTTTGCCTAGGCGGTTTCAAAATACAAGTGCAACAGCCTCAGTTAGGATGCGTTGCATGGGAAAAATATACGAACATCTGAGCGTCGAAGAGCGCGGCGTGATCTTTGCGATGAAGATGGAGAATCGCAAATCAAGCGAGATTGCGCTCGCTTTGCAGCGCTCGCGCAGCACGATCAGTCGGGAGTTGATGCGCAATAACTGGAAGCCGAAGCACGAACGCGGCGCACTGGGCAGGCCGCCGGTTGCGGGTGGATACAATGCAACATCGGCCGGGCGCAGGGCTGCACAGCTTCGTCATAAGCCGCGTCGCGAACGCAAGCTACAGCCTGAAGGAGCCCTGTGGGCTGAAGTGCGTCAGCATCTGGACGAGTGTCACTCGCCCGAACAGATTTCTGCCGAACTCAAACGTACCCATCCAGACGAACCTGCCTTGAATGCCTCACACGAAACCATCTACAACGCCATCTACGCCATGCCGCGTGGAGAACTCAAGCGCGAGTTGGTGGGTCTGTTAAGACAGGGGCGTAGCACGCGCAAGCCGCGCACGCGAGGCGAAGACCGACGGGGCAAACTGGTCGATATGGCTAGCATCCATATCCGGCCTCCGGAGGCCAATGAGCGGCGGATTGCCGGACATTGGGAGGGGGATCTGATCAAGGGTGCGGGCAACCGTTCGGCAGTGGGCACACTGATCGATCGCAGCACGCTGTTCGTGATGCTGGTGAAGATGGAGGACAGCACCGCCGAAGCCGCGCTCAAGGCGTACAGTGCGGCGTTTGCGCCGCTCGATCCGGATTTGCTGAAGACCCTGACTTACGATCAGGGCAAGGAAATGGCGCTACACAAGAAGCTGGCCGAAACAACCGGTATCAAGGTGTATTTCTGTGATCCGCATAGTCCCTGGCAACGCGGTATCTGCGAGAACACCAATGGGTTGCTGCGCCAGTTCCTGCCGAAGGGCGTGGACCTGTCAAAGTTCACGCAGCGCGAACTCGATGCCATCGCGCTGAACCTGAATCGGCGACCTCGCAAAACACTCGGCTGGCGCCGGCCCGGCGAGGTCTTCATTGATAACTGCGCCAGACAGGGAATTGTTATCGACCCGGCTGTTGCACTTGGTATTTGAAACCGCCCTACTTTTCTTTGCGGCAGGCAAAGAAAAGTAGGTGCCCCCCGCACAGGGGGAACGCTAATAGACCACTAACACAGCAAGGAAAGGCCAACGCCATAAACAAACAGCCAAAAAGCGCCGCGAAGGCCCCCAGCCGGGCAGGCAAAAACCCACCCTTTATGTCTGGTATTCCCCTTTAGCATACCCACCACCCAATCTTTGATTACCGCCCCCGCGAGGCCCCCTTTAGACTCCTGCAAACACCTCAATCGAGCAGGAGACGTCGTGACCCTCACCCCGGCCGCCGCGCAGCGCGCTCAACCATTACTTCGCCATTACATCAACGGCGAATTCGTCGCCACAGCCAACACCTTCCCTAACATCAGCCCGGTCGACGGCCGCGAACTCGCGCAAGTCTGCGAAGCCGACGCCGCAACCGTCGATGCCGCCGTCCGCGCCGCAGCCAGCGCCCAACGCGCCGGCTGGCGCAACACCAAACCGGCGGAACGCGCCGACTGGCTGCATAAAATCGCCGACGGCATCGAAGCCCGTTTCGACGATTTCGTCGCTGCAGAAGTCGCCGACACCGGCCGCCCGCTCGAACAAGCCCGCAAGCTGGATATCGCCCGCGGCATCGCGAACTTCCGCACCTTCGCGGACCTCATCCGCACCGCGAACAGCGAATTCTTCGAAACCCATGCCGCCGACGGCAGCGAACTGATCAACTACGTCACGCGCAAACCGCTCGGTGTGGTCGGCATCATCTCGCCCTGGAATCTGCCGCTGCTGCTGTTCACCTGGAAAGTCGCACCGGCCCTCGCCATGGGCAATTGCGTCGTCGCCAAGCCCTCGGAGGAAACCCCCAGCTCCGCCACGCTGCTCGCCGAAGTCATGCACGACATCGGCTTGCCGCCCGGCGTGTTCAACCTCATCCACGGTCACGGACCGAATGCGGCCGGCGAATTCCTCACGCGTCATCCGGATATCAGTGCGATCACCTTCACCGGTGAATCGCGTACCGGCAGCACGATCATGAAGACCGTGGCCGACGGCGTGAAAGAAATCTCGTTCGAACTGGGCGGCAAGAACGCCGCCGTCGTGTTCGCCGACGCGGACTTCGATGCGGCCGTCGCCGGTGTGCTGAAGTCGAGCTTCACCAATGCCGGTCAGGTCTGCCTGTGCAGCGAGCGCGTGTACGTCGAGCGGCCGATCTTCGAGCGCTTCGTTGCCGCCCTGAAGGAAAAAACCGAGACGCTTCAAGTCGGCGCGCCCGACGATCCCACTACCACGATGGGCCCACTGATCTCGCGTGGCCATCGTGAGAAAGTACTGTCGTACTTCCGTCTCGCAGTCGAAGAGGGCGCAACGGTCGTAACCGGCGGCAACGTTCCGCAATTCGGCGACGCGCGCGATCAGGGCGCCTTCGTGATGCCGACTATCTGGACCGGTCTGTCCGACGATGCGCGTTGCGTCAAAGAAGAAATCTTCGGACCTGTGTGCCACATCGCACCGTTCGATAGCGAAGACGAAGTGATCGGACGCGTGAACGACAGCGCCTACGGCCTCGCCGCCAGCATCTGGACGACGCAGCTCTCACGCGGTCATCGTGTGGCGCGGCAGATCGAAACCGGCATCGTCTGGGTCAACGCGTGGTTCGTGCGCGATTTGCGCACGCCGTTTGGCGGTACCAAGCTCTCGGGCATCGGCCGTGAAGGCGGACGTCATTCGCTCGACTTCTATTCGGAACTGACCAACGTTTGCGTGAGGATCGCATGAGCGAGATCGACCTGAACGCCGCGCAGCGGATCGCAAACACACTCTGGCAGGCGCAGCAGAACGGCACACCGGTCGCGCCGGTGCGCGCGGCCATCGCGGAACTCGGTGGCGATGCGCTCGAAGCCGCTTACGCGGTGCAGCGTTTGAATACCGAACGTAAGCTGGCGAGCGGCCGGCGCCTCGTAGGGCGCAAGATCGGTCTTACGTCGAAAGCGGTGCAGGCGCAACTCGGTGTCGATCAACCGGACTTCGGCATGCTTTTCGACGATATGTCGATCGCCGATGGTGAAGAAATCGCGATGTCGCGCACGCAGCAACCCAAAGTGGAAACCGAGATCGCGCTGATACTCGCGCACGATCTGCCGCATGAACGGCATACGATCGCCGACCTGATTCGTGCAACCGCGTATGCGTTGCCCGCCATCGAGATCGTTGGCAGCCGGATTGCCAACTGGGATATCCGTTTGACGGATACCGTCGCCGACAACGCGTCGAGTGGTCTGTTCGTGCTCGGCAATCGCCCCGTCAAGCTTGATGCTTTCGACGCAATCAACTGCGGCATGGTCATGGAGCGGCGCGGCGATCAGGTGAGCATCGGCGTGGGTGCGGCGTGCCTCGGCAATCCGCTTTACGCGGCCGTGTGGCTCGCCAACACGATGACCCGGGTCGGCGCGCCGTTGAAGGCGGGCGACATCGTGCTAACGGGTGCGCTTGGACCGATGGTCGGCGTCAGCGCCGGCGACGTCTTCACCGCCCACATCGAAGGACTCGGCTCCGTGAGCGCGAGTTTTGCCCATCACGCGGAATCCGCATCGTGAACGGAAACGCCATGCAAGAGAAACTGGACAAACAAGCCGTCGCCATCATTGGCTCCGGCAATATCGGCACCGATCTGATGATCAAGGTGTTGCGCAACGCGAAGCACCTTGAAATGGGCGCAATGGTCGGCATCGATCCCGCTTCGGACGGTCTGGCGCGTGCCGAACGCCTCGGCGTGCCAACCACGGCGAAGGGGATCGAAGGTCTGGTCGGCATGCCGAACTTTGGCGACATTCGCATCGCGTTCGATGCGACCTCGGCAGGCGCGCATCATCGCCATGCGGCGGTGTTGCGTGAACACGGCGTGACCGTGATCGATCTGACGCCGGCCGCTATCGGTCCGTTCGTGGTGCCGGTGGTGAATCTGTTCGCGCATCTCGACGCGCCGAATCTGAACATGGTCACCTGCGGCGGCCAGGCGACGATTCCCATCGTTCACGCGGTATCGCGCGTGGCGCCGGTTCGGTACGCGGAAATCGTCGCGTCGATTGCGAGCCGTTCGGCTGGTCCGGGAACGCGCGCCAATATCGACGAATTCACCGAGACCACCTCGAAGGCGATCGAAACCGTCGGCGGCGCGGCACGCGGCAAGGCGATCATCGTGCTCAATCCGGCCGAGCCGCCGCTGATGATGCGCGACACCGTCTACTGCCTGACCGAAGAAGGCGCCGACACCGATGAAATCGAAAGTTCGATTCACGCGATGGTCGCGGCGGTGGCGAGCTACGTGCCCGGGTATCGTCTGAAGCAGGCGGTGCAGTTCGACCGCTATAGCGCGGAAAACCCGCTTGCCCTGCACGCGAACGAACGCCGCGCGGGGTTGAAGGTGAGCGTGTTCCTCGAAGTGGAGGGCGCCGCGCATTATCTGCCTTCCTATGCGGGGAATCTGGACATCATGACCTCGGCGGCGCTCGCCGCGGCCGAGCAGATCGCGGCCAGCCGCGTGGCGGCATGAGAGCAACACGCAAGGGAAACACACAATGACCGATAGCAACAAGAAAATCTATGTGTCGGACGTGACGCTGCGCGACGGCATGCACGCGATTCGCCATCAGTACTCGTTGGACGACGCCGTAGCGATCGCGCGAGCGCTTGATGAAGCCGGCGTCGACAGCATTGAAGTCGCGCACGGCGACGGTCTCTCAGGTTCGAGCTTTAACTATGGTTTCGGCGCGCACACCGATCTCGAATGGATCGCCGCGGTCGCGGGCACGGTCAAGCGCGCGCAAGTGGCGACGCTGCTGTTGCCCGGTATCGGCACCGTCCACGATCTGCGGGCGGCGTACGACGCCGGCGCGCGCATCGTGCGGATCGCCACGCACTGCACCGAGGCGGATATCTCGAAGCAGCACATCGAATACGCCCGCTCGCTCGGCATGGACACAGTGGGCTTCCTGATGATGTCGCATATGACTACGCCCGACGCCTTGGCGAAGCAGGCGAAGCTGATGGAAAGCTACGGCGCGCAATGCGTCTATGTGGTCGATTCGGGCGGCGCGCTGAATATGCGCGACGTCGCCGAGCGTTTCGACGCCTTCAAGGCGGTGCTCGATCCGGCCACGCAAACGGGCATGCACGCGCATCACAATCTGTCGCTAGGCGTGGCGAATTCCGTGGTCGCGCTCGAACACGGTTGCGACCGCATCGATGCATCGCTGACGGGCATGGGAGCGGGTGCGGGTAACGCGCCGCTCGAAGTGTTCATCGCCGCGGTAGACCGGATGAAACTCAATCACGGTTGCGACGTGAAGAAACTGATCGACGCCGCGGAAGACATGGTGCGTCCGTTGCAGGAGAGGCCGGTGCGCGTGGATCGCGAAACGCTGGCGCTCGGCTATGCCGGCGTGTATTCGAGCTTTCTGCGCCACACTGAAGCGGCTGCGGCGAAATACGGCTTATCGGCCTTCGACATCATGGTCGAGCTCGGCAAGCGCCGCATGGTCGGCGGGCAGGAAGACATGATCGTCGATGTCGCGCTGGATATGCTGAAGGCGCGCGAACTCGCGAAGGAGGCCGCATGATCGACCTCGATGCGCTCGCGCAACGTATCGATGACGCCGCACGCCACGCGGAACCGATCGCGCAACTCACCGTGTCCAAACCGTTCTCGCTGGACGACGCGTACGGGATTCAGCGCGCCTCGATCGAGCGGCGTATTCATCGCGGTGAAAGGATGGTCGGCGTGAAGCTGGGCTTTACGAGCCGCGCGAAGATGATCCAGATGGGCGTGGATAGCCTGATCTGGGGCTGGCTCACCGATGCAATGCTCGAAGAAGACGGCGGCCGTGTTGCACTCGATCGTTTCATTCATCCGCGTGTCGAGCCGGAAGTCTGCTTTCTGACGAGCCGCGAGATCGACCGCCCATTGACGATGCTTGAAGCGTCGCGCTATCTGGACGCGGTGGCTCCGGCGATGGAGATCATCGATTCGCGTTACCGCGATTTCAAGTTCACGCTCGAGGATGTGGTCGCCGATAACTGTTCGTCAGCGGGACTGGTGATCGGCCCGTGGAGCAAAGGTTTCGACAGTTTGCGCAATGCGGGCGTCACGATGCGAATCGACGGGCGCATCGTGCAGGCCGGTTCGACCGCGGCGATTCTCGGCGATCCGTTGCGCTCGATCGTGCAGGCCTCGCGCCTGATCGCGCAAAGCGGCCTGGTATTGCCCGCTGGCTCGCTGATCATGGCGGGTGCCGCTACCGCCGCTCATCCGCTGCCCGTTGACGCGCACGTGCATTGCGTCGTCAACGGCCTCGGCAGCACCGAATTCACAACCCATCGACTCTCATGACCAACGAACCGACCATTCAGGGGCGCGTAGTGCCCGGCAAAGCCAAACCGCGTGGCCGTTTTCCTCACGTGACGAGGGCGGGCGACTTCCTGTTCGTCTCCGGCACGAGCTCGCGCCGTCCGGACAATACGATCGCGGGTGCCTGCGCCGATGAGCTCGGCACGGTGCAACTCGACATTCGTGAGCAGACGCGCGTGGTGATCGAGAACATTCGCGATATTCTTCAGAGTGAAGGCGCGGACCTGTCGAACCTCGTCGAGATCTCGTCGTTCCTCGTCAACATGAACGACTTTGGCGGCTATAACGCCGTGTACGGCGAGTACTTCGACGAAACCGGTCCGACGCGCACGACGGTTGCCGTGCATCAATTGCCCCATCCGCACCTGCTGATCGAGATGAAGGCAATTGCGTACGCACCGAAAAAGTAATCACGCGTAGAAAACTAACGACAGAGACAGCCATGCTTACGTACGGCAAACCGTTCAATTTCCAGCGCTGGATCGACGATCACGCGCATCTGCTGAAGCCGCCTGTGGGCAATCAGCAGGTATGGCAGGACAGCGATTTCATCGTCACGGTGGTAGGCGGCCCGAATCACCGCACCGATTACCACGACGATCCGCTCGAGGAATTCTTCTATCAGTTGCGCGGCAACGCGTACCTGTATCTATGGATCGACGGCAAGCGCGAGCGCGTCGACCTGAAAGAAGGGGACGTGTTTCTACTGCCGCCGCATGTGCGTCATTCGCCGCAACGGCCGGAAGCGGGCAGCGTTTGCCTCGTAATCGAGCGGCAACGCCCGCAAGGCGTGGTGGACGGTTTCGAATGGTACTGCGACAACTGCGGCCATCTCGTTCACCGCGTGGAGGTACAACTGAAAAGCATTGTCAATGACTTGCCACCGCTTTTCAACGCGTTCTATGCGTCGGAAGAGAAACGCCGCTGTGCGCATTGCGGTCATGTCCACCCCGGCCGCGCCGTCTAAACAAACAGAATCACGATGACACTTCGAATCGACATGCATTCCCACTTTTTCCCGCCGATCACGCGGGAAGAGGCCGCACGCCTCGACGTGGAGCACGCGCCCTGGCTGAAGATCGACGCGGACGGCGAACGCGGCATGATCATGACCGGCGAGAAGAGCTTTCGCCCGGTGTATCGCGCGCTGTGGGACCCGGCCACGCGGATTGCCGAAATGGACGCGCTCGGCGTCGATATCCAGTTGATGTGCGCGACGCCTGTGATGTTCGGCTATTGCTACGATGCGGCCGCCGCGCACGATTGGGCCGCGCGGATGAACGACCATGCGCTCGAACTTTGCGCGCATGCGCCTGATCGGCTGATGGCGCTGGCACAGGTGCCGTTGCAAGACATTGAGCTGGCGTGCCGCGAGGCCACGCGCGCTCATCGCGCAGGGCATCGCGGCGTGCAGATCGGCAATCACCTCGGCCCGCGCGATCTCGACGACGAACACCTCGTGACGTTCCTCACGCACTGCGCGAACGACGGCATTCCGGTGCTCGTGCATCCGTGGGACATGATGACCGACGGCCGCATGAAGAAATGGATGCTGCCATGGCTGGTCGCGATGCCGGCCGAAACGCAATTGAGCATGGTGTCGCTGATTTTGTCGGGCGCATTCGAGCGGATTCCGAAATCGCTGAAGTTGTGTTTCGCGCACGGCGGCGGCAGCTTTGCCTTTTTGCTCGGCCGGGTGCAGAACGCGTGGGAGCAGCGCGACATTGTGCGCGAGGATTGCCCCAATCCGCCAGTGTCGTATCTCGATCGCTTCTACGTGGATAGCGCGGTATTCGATCAGGGCGCATTGCGTCTGCTAGTCGACACGATGGGCGAAGACCATGTGCTACTCGGCTCCGACTATCCGTTCCCGCTCGGTGAGCAGAAGATCGGCGACCTGGTCGCGAATCATCCCCAACTGAGCGACACGGCGAAGACCAAGATCCTTGGCACCAACGCTCAACGATTTTTTGATTTGCCTATGACGGTTGCACACACCGCCTAAGCAGCAGATACCACAGACTTTGCAATAGCAAGAAGAACACATAGGAAATTAGCCAGATGATCACCCGGGAACACTGCGCCGCGCTCGACGCCGCCGATACCTTGGCCCACTGCCGTGCGCGCTTCGATCTGCCCGCCGACACGATTTACCTCGACGGGAATTCGCTGGGCGCGATGCCCGCCAATGTGCCCGCGCGTATCGAACGGGCTTTGAAACAGGAATGGGCACACGGTTTGATTCGTTCGTGGAACGACGCTGACTGGTATCCGGCGCCACAGCGCACCGGCAACAAGATTGCCCGCTTGATCGGCGCTGAACAGGACGAAGTGATCGTTGCCGATTCGACCTCGGTGAATCTGTTCAAGGTACTGGTCGCCGCCACGCGCATGCGTCCGGGCCGCAACGTGATCCTTGCCGAGCGAACCAATTTCCCCACTGACGTGTATATCGCTTCGAGCGTCGCCGAGATGACAGGTTGCGAATTGCGCTGCGTTGATCCGGATGACATCGTCGCGGCGATCGACGATACCGTGGCGATCGTGTCGCTCACGCACGTCAACTACAAAACCGGCAAGCGCTATGACATGGAAGCGGTGACGCGTCTCGCGCACGAAGCTGGTGCGCTGATCGTATGGGACCTTTGTCACTCGGCGGGTGCGATGCCGGTGAATCTGAACCGCTGCGACGCCGATTTCGCGGTGGGCTGCGGCTACAAGTATCTGAACGGCGGTCCGGGCGCACCGGCATTCGTGTTCGTCGCGTCGCGTCACATCGAAGCAGTGCGTCAGCCGCTGACGGGTTGGCACGGCCATTCGAAACCGTTCGAGTTTACCCACGACTACGCGCCGCATCCCGGCATCGACCGGATGTTGACCGGCACCGCGCCGCAACTCGGCGTCATCGCGCTGGAGAGCGCACTGGAAGCATTCGACGATGTCGATCTCGACGTGCTGCGCGATAAGAGCGTGGCGCTCGGCAATCTGTTTATCGAACTGACCGATCAGGAGTTGCAGGGTCTCGGTTGCACACTCGCTTCGCCGCGCGATGCCGGGCAACGCGGCAGCCAGGTCTCGCTGGGTCATGCGCAAGGCTACGCGATCATGCAGGCGCTGATTGCACGCAACGTGATCGGCGACTTCCGCGCACCGGACATTCTGCGTTTCGGTTTTGCGCCCCTGTATGTGCGTTACGTGGATATCTGGGACACCATCGCGCAGCTCAAGGACATCATCGCAACGGATGCATGGAACACCGAGGAATTCAAAGCGCGCAAATCGGTGACGTGAGTGATGGCAAGAATACGGTTACTGAAAACGACTCAATGAACAGACAAGCGCCGCGATTCGAGCGTACCAGGTAATACGACCGCGGCACCGGCGGTTGCGTCCATGTACGCGACCGCATCCCAGGAGGAGACAGAAAAATGACGCAAGAGCAGCGAGGCTTCGACACGATTGTCGAACGTGAGAAGGGGTTGCACCGTGGGTTATCGACGGGGCAGTTGTCGATGATTGCGATTGGCGGCGCGATCGGCACCGGCCTGTTTCTCGGCAGCGGATTCGCGATCGGCTTCGCCGGCCCGAGCGTACTGGTGAGTTACGCGATTGGCGCGCTGATCGCATTGTTGTTGATGGGGTGTCTTGCCGAGATGACGGTGGCGCATCCGACCTCGGGATCGTTCGGCGCCTACGCCGAGCACTACATTGCGCCGTGGGCGGGATTTCTGGTGCGCTATGCGTACTGGTCGTCGATTGTGTTCGCGGTCGGCACCGAGGTGACGGCGATTGCGGTGTATATGAAATACTGGTTTCCGGCGGTGCCGGGCTGGTACTGGATTGTGGGGTTCTCCGCGGCGCTGATCGGCATTAACTCAGTGAGCGTGAAAGTATTTGGCGCGGTCGAGTATGTGTTTTCGATGTTGAAGATTGTGGCGATTGTCGGCTTCATCCTGCTGGGTGCGTATGTCGTGTTTGGCGCGCCGGCAAATTCGGGGATCGGGTTTGGCAATTACACATCGCACGGCGGCTTCTTTCCGAAGGGCGTGTGGGGTATGTGGGTGGCGGTGATCGTGTCGATTTTCAGCTACCTGAGCATCGAGATGATCGCGGTGGCGGCGGGCGAGGCCCGCGATCCGCAGAAAGCCATCACACGGGCATTTCGCGCGACGATGTTCCGGCTGGTGTTTTTCTATTTGCTGACTTTGGCGCTGATGCTGGCGATCGTGCCATGGAATGCGGCGGGTACGGATGAGAGCCCGTTTGTGCGAGTGATGGCGGCGACGCATGTGCCTGGCGCGGCGGGTGTGATTAATTTTGTGATTCTGGTGGCGGCGTTGTCGGCGATGAATAGCCAGCTCTATATCACGACGCGGATGATGTTCAGTTTGTCACGGGCGGGGTATGCGCCGAGGCGTCTGGGAGCTTTGAATAGCAAGGGCGTGCCGGTTGCAGCGCTTTGGCTGTCGACGATCGGGATTGCGTTGGCTACTGTGTTGAATGTGATTTATCCGGATGCTTCCTTTGTGTTGATGATGTCGGTGTCGATGTTTGGGGCTATGTTTACGTGGTTGATGATTTTTGTTACGCATTTCTTTTTTCGCCATCGGCATAAGGGTGCGCCGTTGGCGTTCAGGATGTGGGGGTATCCGGTTACTTCTCTGCTTGGCGCCGGGCTGATGGTGAGTGCGTTGGTGACTACGTGGTTTACTCGCGAGTTTCGGATGACGCTTGTGATTGGGGTGCCGTTTGTTGTTGCGTTGCTGGTGGTTTATTTTGTCTGGTATCGGGGGAGAGCCGCTGGGGCGGCTCGTGTTGAGATCGTGTAGGGGTTTGGTTTTGCCTGCCCGGCAGGGGGGCTTTGTGGCGCTTTTTGGCTGTTTGTTTATGGTGTTGGCCTTTCCTTGTTTTGTTAGTGGTCTATTAGCGTTCCCCCTGTGCGGGGGGGGCACCTACTTTTCTTTGCCTGCCGCAAAGAAAAGTAGGCAAAAGAAAGCGGCTCACACCGCTAGCTCATAAGTGGGTCCCCTGGCTTGGAGGGGGTAGTGGTGCATCTGGAATCTGTGTCCTCGCACATTCGGCCCTGGTGACAAGGGCGTCATACCTCCGGCGGCGCTGCGCGCGCCGACACCCAGTTCATAAAACCGTCTGCTGCTTTTTCCGCTCACGCGTCATTCGGCGCAGTGGCTCAGACTGTATTGTTCGCACTCCGCACTCCGCACTCCGCACTCCGCACTCCGCACTTCACATTCGGCATTCGGCATCCAGCGCTTCGCCGAGGCGAAGCCGATGGTTCCCGTTGCGCGAAACGAAGCCCGTGGTTTCCCAGGCAGACCCGTCCGCGACGCACGTAGTGCGGAGTGGGAGCTGATGAGTCCTTTGTCGCTCGCGCGGAGTGTGCGAGGCGACAGATTCCAGATGCACCACTACCGTGGCTGTGCGGGGGACCCGCTTAAGAATTAGCGGTTTGAGCCGCTTTCTTTTGCCTACTTTTCTTTGCGGCAGGCAAAGAAAAGTAGGTGCCCCCCCGCACAGGGGGAACGCTAATAGACCAATAAGAAAACAAGGAAAGGCCAAAAGACCGATAAGAAAACAAGGAAAGGCCAAAAGACCGATAAGAAAACAAGGAAAGGCCAAAAGACCGATAAGAAAACAAGGAAAGGCCAAAAGACCAACAACAAAACAGACCACTACCACAACAAGGAAAGGCCAAAGAGTCAGACCAACAACAAAACCGCCGAGCAGGCTTCCTATTTAATCCCCAAAATCCACCGAGCAAACCTCTCAGCGTCAGCATCCGAAATCGCATTGGCCGGCATCGTGGCCCCTGTACCCCATTTCCCGGAACTCCCCTCCAACATACTCTTCTTCATCTTCGCGACAGCATCAGACTCCCCTCGATACCGCTCCGCGATAGCCCGAAACGGCGGCCCGACCTTAGTCGTATCAATCGAGTGACAAGCGCGGCAAGTCTGCTCGCTAGCAGAAACCCCACTCGCAGTCGCAATCCCACCCCCGGGCGTTGCAGCAAACGAACTCCCACCAAAAACCCCAGCCAACGCAGCAACAAAAACCATTTCTCTCACAATCCCACCCCAGTAAAAAACAAAAAACCCCGCCGGCGAAAACCACCGGCAGGGCAAAGCGCTCGACAAATCATCAAGAGAAAAGAAACAAACCCAATCGCGTTACCGCGGCGGCCACGGCTTGGACGGCGCGCCAATCACCGGCTTACCCAGCAACGGCGTCGACAACGCATACGCCCCATTCTCCGTAAAGGCCCAAATGATGTTGCGGTCATACTCGGTATAAATCGCCAGCACACCCTTGCCGAGCGTATAACTCGGCAGCTCGCTCTCGTCCGCCAACGCCGGCACAAAATACCCGGCGATAGTCGGCTTCTCCGGATTGCGTACGTCGAAAATCTGCACGCCGGCGTTATAGAACGAATACGGAATCACACCCTGACGCGCACCACCCGGCTGACCAATCGCGTTCGAACGCTTAGGACCAAAGTTGCCGCCACGCTGGCAGAAACTCGTGAACGGCGCACCCTCAGGCGGTGTCGGCTGCGGCAGCTTGCCCGCTACCTTCAGATGCGACGGATCGCGAGCATCGACGACGAAAATGTCCTTGTACGGTTCGTAGCAATCGCGGTTCATCGGATAGCCACTCGTCAACACGAACCCGGTGCGTTCGTACTGGCTGACGTCGGCATTGTCGTACTCGGTACCCGCAAAGCTCGGCGCCGTATTCACGTTGCCAAGGATCTTCGGCTGCGCCGGATTGGACAGGTCGAACGAATAAAGACCCAGACCGCCCATCGCGCCAAACCCAATCTTGCCGCCTTGTTCCAAAGGCTTGGGCAAGAAGATTGGAATCCGCGAGCCCATCCACGAGGTGCGATTGCCGGCGCGCGGATTCAGCAGATAAGCCTGCTCGTCAGCTTCATTGCCGACTTTCTGTCCCGGCACCGAGATCTGCGAGACGAACTTCGGATCGGCGGGGTCCGACATGTCCCAGACCTGATAACCCGGCGAATACAGATAGTTCGGGTACTCGGTCAGCGCGTAGCTGTCATCCGGTGCGGCCGACAGGATCATGTACTTGCCGCCGTAATATTCCGGCGCGTCGAGTGAGCCCGACCCCTGCTGCTGGCCGACCGGCGCATCGGGATGCTTGTAGTCGGTCGTGCGCGTGGCGATCAGCTTCCATTGGCTCGGCAGCGGGCCGTCCATTTCGAAGACCTTGAAGCCCTTGAGCGAGTTGTAGTGGCGCTGTGCTTCAACTTTATCCGGCTGCTCGCTCTTGTCGGTCATCAGACCGTAGCGGCCAATTTCGAACGAGGCAACCAGCACGGGCTTGCCGAGCTTCTTGCTCCACACGATCGTGGCGCCACCGAGATAGTTATGCACGTTGTTCGGATCGAACTTCTCAGTCGGTCCCTTCGGTCCCCACGTGCCGCCTTCCGAAAACACGATCTTGCCGTTGGCGGGATCGGTGACGTCCATGATCCGCATATAGTCGCGGTCGTGGATATAGAGGTAACGGCGGCCGTTGAAGTCGGCAATATTGTTCCAGGCGTGGAAGGGCGAGTCGACAAGAGGGTAGAAGGCCAGAACCTTGACATCCTTGGTATAGCTCTTCTTGTCCCATGTGGTCATTTCACCCGGGAAGTGCTGGCCCTGATGCACTTCAGGGGTGGCCTTCGGCCATACGAACTGGCCGGTGGCCGGGTCCATCCCGTAGTCGACACCGGGCTTGAGCGGGGCAGGCCGGCGATCGGGCGTAAGGCGCAGCCACTGGGCAAGGTAGGGGTCCTTGACATTCGGCGTACCGGGCGTCACTTGTGCAGCCGATGCCGCAGCGTCCGGCGCCGACGCAGCCGGCGCATTTTCCGTGGCGGCACAAGCCGCCGCGGACACGAAGGTCAACAGGACGCCTGTTGCGAGAGTGGATTTTAAATTGCGTTTGCGAAGCATTGGCTTCCTCCTTTTTATATTAGAACGCGTGACGAATCCCGAACTGGAAGCCGCTCGGATTCTGTCCGCCGTTCGGATACACCTGGAACGTGACCGGATAGGGGATAGGCACGTCGTGCTGGCTCTTCACGTGCGCGAAAGTCGCATACAGGTCGGTCCGTTTCGACAAACCGTAGATGTAGCCAATCACGCCGCCGGTCGCGCTGGAAATGCTGGTGTTGTTGTCGTCGTGACGATGCACCACGCTCACGTACAGACGATTGCGCCCGTCGATGTTCCAGCGCGCGCCGATCTGCGCGTCCCACCCTTGCGAATTGAACGCCACGTAAGGCGGATACGCGTAGTAGCCGTTGTACGTGTGATAGATAAACGTCGGCTCGAAACCGCCGAACTTGTAGACGGCAGAGAAATAGTTGTCGCGCGACGAATGAATCTGCGAGGACTTGAAAATATCGCGCGTGTATTGCAACTCGCTCACGGCGCCGAGGAAAACCGGCCCGTGCCGATATTCGATACTGGTGCTCAGGAAACGCCCCGCGCGCGTGCTGTCGCCCACGCCGGTGGTCGCCATGATGCGGCCGGTGAAGCCGTAGAAGCTCGGCGTCTTGTACTGGATCGCGTTATCCACGCGATACGACGCGTAGAAGAACTCCATGTTGTTGACCATACTGAAGTCGGCGGCCCAGCTCGGATCGGCGTAGCCCGCAATCCAGTACGAGGGCGTGAACTGCCGCCCCATCGTCACTTCACCCCAGTTGCCTTTCAGGCCCACGAACGACTGGCGGAACTGCGTCGACTGCACGCCGGTGTTGGCGGAGAACATCGGCTCGACGGTGAACACGGCCTTGTTGCCGCCGCCCAGATCTTCGACGCCGCTCAAGTTGAAGCGCGAGTTGTTAAGACCGCCGCTCGACATGCGGGTCACGTTTCCGCCAGAACCGGACGAGATCAGATGTTCGATGTTCATGTCGACATAGCCCGACAGCCAGACGCTCGACTGCGCGTGTGCTCCGGCACATGCAAGCATGACGGCGCCGGACACGAGTGCTTTCTTTTTCATTCAGTCTCCAAACAGATCGTTGTTTTTTTCGAGTGAGTGAGAGTGCTGTCGTCGCGCGCGACAGCCGCGGTTACATTCCTTTTCTGTCGTGTA
Source organism: Paraburkholderia agricolaris (assembly GCF_009455635.1). Classification (NCBI taxonomy): domain Bacteria; kingdom Pseudomonadati; phylum Pseudomonadota; class Betaproteobacteria; order Burkholderiales; family Burkholderiaceae; genus Paraburkholderia; species Paraburkholderia agricolaris. Next base: position 3,198,246 of record NZ_QPER01000001.1, on the reverse strand, counting down.
TACACAAACTGGAGAAAATTATACCCACGGCAAAATTTGGATTCCGAGCTTTATTTTTTTATACAAAACAGCGGTTTAGTTATAGCGGGTTGACCCTGATGGCATTGCGCGTCAAAACAGATGCCTGATTCCGGCTGCATAGGTCATCGCGGTGCCAGAGCCGGAGAGCTTGTCGTAGACGGTTACCAGGTAAAGATCGGTGCGTTTGGAGAGGAAGTAGTCGAGGCCCGCGGAGCCCGTATTGCGGCCGGTGACGGCGTTCTTCGGCGCGCTGCGGCGGGTGTATGACCATTCGGCGAGTGCGCTGAGTTGCGAGGTCAGCGGTACCGAGAGGCCGGCTTCGTAGGTGTGCGCGCCGATGTCGGCCGCATCGGTACGCAGACCTTGCAGCGCGCCGTACAGTTTGAAGAGCGAAAAATCATAGGCGGCACCGACGAGGTACGCGTTCTGTGTCGGCGACGCCACACCGGCGACCACGCGAGTGCGTTGTACGGCCGCGACAGCGGTGAGCGAGCCGCCCGCATAGAGGGTCGAGAGCGCGGCGTTGTACGTGCCGTTCGCACCCGCGAAACCGCCAGGCGCATACACCGCGGTGGTGGTCAGTCCGTTCAGATTAGGGCTGGTGTACTGAATGCCGTTGTTCCAGACGGTATCGCCAGCAATCGCACCGCCGTAAGGCGCGGTGAAGGTTTGCATGACCAGTGGCGAGAACAGGATCGAGGCCTGAAACGGATTGACCGCTTGCTCGGCAAGGTAGAGCAGATTGGTATGGCGTCCGAGCGTGACACGTCCGAACGGCCCGGCGATGCCGACATACGAATTGCGCCCCCAGAACGGATCGGCGGCGGTGCGGCCGATGCCGCCGTTCGTCGGCTGGAAGAAGCTCTCGAGCACGGCGATCGCGCGATAGCCGGCGCCGAGTTCCTCGTTGACGCGGATGCCCCAGTAAGGCGCCGTCAATCCAGGGCTCTGTTCGGCGATGGCGGCGGGCGGCCCGTTGCTGCGTTTGGTGCTGGCGATATCGAGCCCGACGAGTCCATACAGGGTGACGGATGTTTGCGCGTTGACGGCATGGGACGCAAGTCCCCATGCGGCGGCGCAACTGAGCGCGAGCGCGCCCAACGATCGAACGTTCATGGCGGATCCTCTTATGCGGTTGGGAACAGCGAGAGAACAGCGAGATTGCAACGGGACATCAGCAGAACACCGGCGGGACGGCGATGAGGCAACAACAGGACGGCAACAAGACGGCAACAGGACGACAGCGGGACGACAGCGGGACAGCAATGCAGCATCAGGTGGCGGCGCGACGCTGCGCCGCCACGGTTTCAGGCCGCGCGCACCGCGAATTCGATGGGAGCGCGTGCGAAGTGCTGGGACAGACTGGCGAGTAGCGCGTCTCGCTGCGCAATCAATGAAGCGGGCGAGCGGCCCGCGATGTGCGGGGTGATCAGCACACCGGGATGATCGAGCAGGGCGGCCGGCACCTCGGGTTCGTCTTCGATCACGTCGAGCCCGGCACCGGCGATTGCGGCGTGAGCGAGCGCGTCGATTAACGCTTGCGTGTCGAGCACGGAGCCGCGCGACACGTTCACCACGTAGCCGTTCGGCCCCAGCGCTTGCAGCACCTCGCGATTGACCAGATGCCGGGTCGCGGCGCCACCGTTGCAGGCGATGACGAGAAAATCGCTGTCGGCGGCCAACTCGATGAGCTCCGCGTAGTAGCGGCCCGGCGCGTCGGCGTGCAGCCGGCGTCCGTGATAGCCGAGCGTCATGTCGAAGCCCTGTGCGCGCGCCGCGATTAGCCGGCCGATGCGCCCCATTCCAAGCAGCCCCAGGCGAGCACCCGTCAGGGTGGGCCGCTCGGCACGCGAGGCCTGCCAACGCCCGGCACGCACCGCGTCGGTGAGCGGCGCATAGCCGCGTGCGAGCGCGAGCAGCAGACCGATTGCGTGATCGGCGACGGTCGCCGCATTCGCGCCCGGCGCATGGGTCACCACGATGCCGCGCCGCGTGGCGGCGGCCACGTCGACGTTCTCGTAGCCGGCGCCGAACGCACTGACGATCTCCAGCGCGGGCAGCGCGGCCATCTGCGCACCGGATAAGCCGGTCGAGCCGTTGGTCACCACCGAGCGCAGGTTCGCCGGATCGACCTCGGCCGACAAGGCCGCGTCCCACCCGTCGGGATGATAGTGAAGCGTATAGCCGCGCCGCAGCGCATCCAGTGTCGCGTCCGGCAGTGCGATCAGCGCGAGCACATGCGTGCCGCCCGCGCTCGCGTTGACGTTGGCGCTGACAGGCGCGCTCATGCTCGCGGATCGGCGGCTTGTGCGGCAGGCGCGACTTCCTTCACCGCACCTTTCCAGCCGTTTTCGGTGATGTCGAACACGGTGCCGTCGGGCATGCGGTATTTCACTTCGTAAAACACGTTCGGATCTTTCTCGTGGCGTCCTGTCAGATACGTGCCGCCCGCCGCGACCACGCGCGCCGCGGTGTCTTCGACGCTGTCCACCCACATGCCGAAGTGAATCACGCCGCGCACGTCCTTCAGCCCCGCGTAACCGGGAACGGTCTCGTCCTTGAAGTTGAGGAGCGCCACGTTCATGGTGCCGTCCGTCATATAGATGCCGCGCATCGCGTTGCCGGCGCGGCGCATGCCGAATGCCTGTTCGAAGAATTGCGCGGCGGCTTCGGGATCTTCGACCGAAAGCGCGATGTGGCGGAGTTTGTCCATGAGATGTCCTTGGGTTGTCCTGGGTTGCTTTGCTGGGTGAATCGCCTGTCGGCGTAGAGAGGGTTGTCGTCACTTTGAATCAAGTGTGTCCGCAACTTCACCAGGTATACTACGTATAATAAATGTATACACAAAAACGATTTGATATACCAGAATGGTTCTCATACATGGATCGGTGCCTTTAGCGCCGATCCGCCGCACTGTATGAGGACCACCGATGCACACCTTGCAGGAACCGTTGGGCAGTCTTTCCGCCACGCTCAGGCAGCGCTTTGCGCAGATCGGACCGGTCTGGGGGCGCGATATCAATGCGCATCGCGACCTGGTGATCGCCGCGTATTCGCCGTTGGTGGCTGCTGCGCGCGATGCGGGGGAGCCGCTCGAGGTGGCGCGCGATATCGCCTACGGTGGCCATGAGCGGCAGCGTCTGGATGTGTTTGCTTGCGCGCAAACGAGGGAGAAGGGCAACGCCGATGTCGTGCTATTTGTCCACGGCGGTGCGTTCCTGCGCGGCAGCAAGAGCTTCAACGGACTCATTTACGACAACGTGTCGCGCTGGTTCGCCCGGCAGGGTTGTGTCGCGCTGAACGTCGAATACCGGCTCGCGCCTGAAGCGCCGTATCCCGCCGGCGCGGACGACGTCGCCGCTGCACTCGCGTGGGCACAGAAACACGTCGCCGATTTCGGTGGCAATCCGCAAAGAATCTTTCTGGTCGGACATTCGGCGGGCGGCGCGCATGTCGCCACGTATCTGTGCGATCCGTTGTATGCCGGGCTGCGTGAAGGCGCTTCGGCTGTCGCCGGTGCGGTGTTGATCAGCGCCCGGCTGGCCGCCGACGTGCGGCCCGATAACCCGAACGCAGCCGGTGTGCGCGCCTATTTCGGCGCGGACGAAACACGCTACGCCGCGCGTTCGCCGCTGAGCCACGCGGCGCATTTCGACACGCCGCTGATGGTGGTCGTCGCCGAATACGAGAACCCTTATCTGGCCGCTTACGGCGCGGCTTTCTTCGAGCGCGTTCTGCTGGCGCGTCAACGTGCCGGCGACGGCGCGCCCAAACGCGCACCGCGCTTCGTGCAGATGCTGCGGCACAACCACACATCGGTGGTCGCGCATTTCGATTCGGGCGAGACCATGTTAGGTGACGCGATGCTCGATTTTTTCAGCGCCTGATTGTCCACATCTGCGCCCACGTCTACGTCTAGGCCTATCCGTCCAGCTAATCAGGAGATCCGCATGTCCGTCAGCCGTCTATCTGCTTTTGCCAAACCACGCGTGTTTGCGCCGGTGGTTACGCCGTTCACCGCCGGGCTGGATGTCGATGCAGCGCGCTTTGTCGCGTTTTGCCGGTGGCTGGTCGGGCAGGGCGCCGGCCTCGCGCTGTTCGGCACGAATAGCGAAGCGAATTCGCTGAGTCTTGCCGAACGCCACACGTTGCTGGATCAGGTGCTCGAAGCCGGTATCGACCCCGCTCAGATGCTGCCCGGTACCGGTGCATGCGCGTTGCCTGACGCGATCGCATTGACCCGTCACGCGGCCGAAGCCGGTTGCGCCGGCGCCTTGATGCTGCCGCCGTTCTTCTATAAAGGTGTCAGCGACGAAGGCCTGTTCGCGTACTACTCGGACGTGATCCAGGCCGTCGGCTCGGATCAGTTGCGCGTGCTGCTGTATCACATCCCGCAGTTCACCGGCGTGCCGATCACCCCCACGCTGATCGAGCGGCTGATCGCGGCGTATCCGCAAACCGTGGTCGGCATCAAGGACAGTTCAGGCGACTGGGCCAACACCGCGGCGATGCTTGAGAAGTTTCCCGGCTTCGCGGTGTTTCCCGCGTCCGAGGCTTTGCTCGGCAAAGCACTGCCACTGGGCGCGGCCGGCTGCATTTCGGCTACCGCGAATATTCAGCCGCACGCGATCGCGAGTCTGCTGAACGCGGCGACGGTGGAAGAAAGGGCGATATGGGAAGGCAAGGTCGCGACGGTTCGTCTCGCCGTGCAAGCACAACCGATGATCCCCGCGTTGAAAAGCATCGTCGCGCACTTTGCGCACGACCCCGCGTGGACGCGGGTGCGCCCACCGCTCACGCCGATGAATCCGGCGCAGTCGGGCGCGTTGTTGCAGCAGCTTCAGGCATTGGATTTTTCGATGCCGTCGGTGGCATCGCTGGCGGCGGTGGTTGCGTGAACGGGCCGCGATTTCAGCCGGCGCATCGGTGGCGAGCGATGCCATCCATGTCGTCCATGGCAGCGGGGCAAACCGCGAAGCGTCGGCAGCATGCGCATGATCGCGCTACGCCCAGCGTTTCAGGCGTTTTCACGCTCGGTGCGTTGGCGCTTGAGCCGGCCGAGTACAACGATAGACAGCCGCGCCGTATGGTCGCGCATCGCGTTGTACGCACGTTCCGGCTCGGAGTTGAGGATCGCGGAGACGATCTCGCGATGCTCGTCGGTTGCCGCCTCGAAGCGCGACGGCGAAGCCGGCTGCGCGGCGCGAAAACCCGCCAGACGCTGCCGCTGAACGGACATGATCGACGCCAGCGATTTGCTTTGCGCGCCCTTGCAGATCAGTTCGTGGAATTCGCGATTGAGCTGGAAGTACTCCGTTTCATCGCCGCGCGCGATCGCGGCGTTCATTTCGGTCTGGAGTTCTTCGAGCTGCTTCTTCTCGACGAGGCTCATACGCTGCGCGCTCAACCGGCAGCACAGCGCCTCGAGTTCGCACATCGCTTCGAGCATGTCGGCCAGTTCGTCGATGCTGAACTGCGCGACCACCACACCCTTGCGCGGCGTCAGTTCGACGAGGCCACGGGCGGCGAGCTCGCGCAGCGCTTCGCGGATCGGTGTGCGCGACGCGTTGAAGCGTTCGGCGAGTGCCGCTTCTTCGAGCTTCTGGCCCGGTTCAAGCGTGCCTTCGATGATCTCGTCGCACAGCAGGCGGTAAATCTTGGAGGAGAGCGTCGTCATCGTGATGGTTGTGGGTTGAGCGAAACCGTGAGCAAGCGGCCCCATTATGCGCCAGCGGCCCAACCGCCTCAATCGCCACCGCGCATATCCGGCCTCTGTAAGCCCATGCAGTGTACGCGTGAACATGTTCATGCCCCGATTGGTGTATACGAGAATTTAAATAAAAATACACAGATGACTGAATGTATACGAATTATTGAACCCTCGACCGCAGCTAACTAATTCCCTACAAACGCAAAAAGCGAGGCAATACGTGACCTGGTTTGGTATCGCAACTTATGAATTGAACGGCCGCACGGCCACGGGCCTGGCGGTTGGCGACAAGCTGTATGACGCGCAGGCGGTATTGAAGCAAAGCGCTTCGGCGCTGCCGTTTGCCGACGTCGGCGCGCTGATCGCCGGCTGGGAGACGGACGGTGCGGCGGCCGTCGAACGGCTCGACGCCGCTGCGCGCGCGCTCGAGGCGGGCACGCTCGACGCCGCGCCGCTCGCCGGCCACACGCTGTGCGTGCCGTATCAGCCGCGCCGCATTTTCGCGGCGGCGTCGAACTATCACGAACACGCGCAGGAGATGGGAACCGAGCTGGCGCCGCGCGAAGAGAGCACGCCGTACATGTTCATGAAGGCCGAGACGAGCGTGGTGCCGACCCTTGCGAACGTGGTGATTCCGCCGCACGCGGAGCGGGTCGACTGGGAGGTGGAACTGGCCGTGGTGATCGGCAAGGCCGGCCGCCACATCGCGAAAGAGGACGCTTACGACTACATTGCCGGCTACACGATTCTCAACGACGTCAGCGCGCGCGACCTGAATCGCCGCTCCGACTATCCGTTCAAACACGACTGGTTTCGCGGCAAGAGTTTCGATACCTTTGGTCCACTCGGCCCGTGGTTCGTGCCGCGCGCGTGTATCGCCGAGCCGCAGAATCTGCGCATGCGCCTCGCGGTAAATGGCGAAATGATGCAGGACGGCAACACGTCCGGGATGATTTTCAACATCGCCGAGCAGATCGAATATTTATCGACGATCCTCACGCTGCAACCGGGCGATCTGATCGCCACGGGCACGCCGACCGGCGTCGGCATGGGGCGGGGCATTTATCTGAAGGCGGGTGACGTGATGGTCGCTTCGATCGACGGGATCGGTTCGATCGAGAATCCGCTGGTCGCCGGCTGAGCGTCAGCAGGCTCCCGGTACTTTCCATTCACCCCACTCACTCCACTCATAGACGGGGAACACGACATGTTGCAGCGGATACGGCGCGCGGTACGACAGTGGGTTCGGCCACTCAGGCGGCGGGCTGCGTTGAGCGCGGTGGCATTGACCGCCACCGCGCTTTTCACGAGCGCCCATGCGGCCGACAAGGTGCGCGTCAATCTGGCGTGGCTGCCGCAGGGCAGCACCGGCGGCATCCTGCTCGCGCAGGCGAAGGGCTACTACCGCGACGCGGGTCTCGACGTCAGCGTGATGCGCGGATATGGCGGCCAGCGCACCGTCAATGAAGTGGACGAAGGGCTGTTCGAGTTCGGCTACGGCGACCCCGTCAGCGTGATGCTGAACCGCGCGCATGGCGGCCATGCGGTGATGGTCGGCGCGATCAACACGCGTTGGCCCGGTGCGATGTGTTATCTCGAGCGGCCCGGCTTCAAGGTGACGACGCTAAAGGATCTCTCGGGGATGACGCTCGGCGGCGGCGGTGCGTCGCCGGTGCAGAACATCATGCCCGCATGGCTCAAGCAGAACGGCATGGCGCCCGACGCGATCAAGACCGTGCGCCTCGACCCGGCCGTGATCAATACCGCGCTGCTGCAAAAGCGCATCGACCTGTCGGAGTGCTGGGAGGGCGCCAGCCTGCCGGTGCAAGCCGCGTTGGCGAAGCGGGCCGGACAGCAGCTCGGCAAGGTTTTCTACCGGGATTTTGGTCTGGACATGATGGGTAACGGTATTGTCACCACCGATACCTTTGTGGCGCAGCATCCCGACGTGGTCAAACGATTTGTCGCCGCGACTTATCGCGGTTATGCGCTGATGCGCGAGCACCCGCAGGAGGCCGCCGATGCGATTGCGGGGCTTTATCCGGTACTCGACAAGACGATCCTGTTGCAGCAGATCGTCGAGACCAATGGACTGATCGCCGACGATCCTACGCAGCACAAGACCGGCTGGTTGCGGCCCGCGCGCATGGATGCCACCGCCGCGTTTGTGTCGCGTGCGTTCGGCACCGGCTCGAAGGTGAAGGCAGCCGATCTTTATACGAATCAGTTTGTCGAGTGAACCCTATTGGGGGTGACGCGTTGTTGAAACGGCGCGCTCACTCCAACCAGCCCGCGCGAGGCGTGGGCACCGAGGAGACAGGCAATGAACAGTTTGCGTCCGAAGCGGCTTGGGCACATGGTGCTGATGGTGCGCGACATCAAGAAGTCCGCGCAGTTTTATACCGACGTGCTGGGTCTCAAAGTATCCGACTGGATCGGCGACCAGATGGTATTTCTGCGCGCCGGCAGCGATCATCACGATCTCGCGCTCGCGCAACTGCCGAAAGATTCCGCCGATTTCAACGACCTGCCGCGCTATTCACGCCCCGGCCTCGAACACTTTTCGTATCTGATCGACAGCTACGAGGAGATGGAGCGCTCGGTGAAGGTCTTGCAGGAGCATGGTGTCGAGATCGTGCGTGGCATCGGCCGGCATGGTCCTGGCAACAACCTGTTCCTCGTTTTCAAGGACCCGGATGGCAACAACGTCGAGGTGTACTGCGAGATGACGCAGATCGGCGAGCGCGACGCACACGAGCCGCAGGTGTGGGAGCGCACGATCGAATCGTTCGACCAGTATCGCTTCGAACGCTTTGTCGTGCCGCCGCCACCGCATCTGGTGGCGCAAAAATCGGCGCAGGCAGCGGCGGTGACTACGGCGTCGGGCACCACGCAAGATTCAACGAAAGCCGATTCGTCCAAGTCGGCTGATAGCGAATAATTCGGAACCCTCATGAAGCGAATGATCGAAACCGTCCTGTTCTGGATCGTGATTGGTCTGATCTGGGAATTCGGCGTGCGTTGGACGGGCACGCGCGATTATGTGCTGCCGGCGCTGTCGCAGGTCTTTGCAGCCGGTTGGGAGATGCGTGGACAGTTGCTGTCCGATACGTTGGCTACCGCATGGGAAGTGTTTGCCGGTTTTGCGCTGGCGCTGGTCGGCGGCCTGACGATCGGCTTGCTTGCGAGCATGTCGAGCATTGCGCGGCGCACCTTGTTTCCGCTTGTCACTGCATTGCAGAGCATGCCGAAGATCGCGCTCGCACCGTTGTTGATCGTGTGGTTCGGTTACGGGTTTGCGTCGAAGCTGGCGGCGGCGGTGCTGTTCGCGTTCTTTCCGATCGTGATCGCGACGATGGGCGGCCTCGCCGGTGTGCCGCGCAACCTGGACGAGCATTTTCGGGCGCTCGGTGCGTCGCAGGCCAAGACCTTCTGGTATTTGCGGTTGCCTGCCGCGTTGCCCGCGCTGATTGACGGGTTGAAGATCGCGATGCCGTTGGCGGTCATTGGGGCGATTGTCGGCGAGTTCATTGGGTCGGAGTCGGGGCTTGGGCACCTGATCGTGTTTGCGACATCGAATGCGCAGACTGCGTTGTCGTTTGCCGCGATCCTGATGGTGACCGTGCTGGCGATGCTGTTTTACTGGGCTGTCGAACTGGTTTCGCGCGGCGTGTGGTGGAGAGGAGTGACGGTCTGATGGCACTGGTCGACAAGTTGCGTATTGTGCAGCGCGCCGCGGCAACCGGCGCACAGGTTCATCCTTTGCATCGCGACGAAGCGGCGCCTGCGCTGATTTCCGTCGAACAGGTCGGTAAGCGCTTTGCCGCGCGGGGTGGGGCGGAGGCATTCAGCGCGCTCGACGATGTATCGATGCAGATTCGCCAGGGCGAGTTCGTTTCGATCCTGGGGCCGAGCGGATGCGGCAAGAGCACCTTGTTGCGGATGGTGGCGGGATTGGTGCCATCCGATGGCGGGCGGATTCTGCTTGGTGCTGAGCCGATTACCGCGCCGGTGCCGGACATTGGCGTGGTGTTTCAGACCAGCAATATGCTGCCCTGGCTGACCGTGGGGGCGAATATCCGGCTGGGCGCGAAGTTGAGGAATGTGCCGCGGGCGCAGGTGGAGGAGCGGCTTCCTGGCTTGCTTGAGACTTTGGGGTTGACGGCGTTTGCCGACCGGTATCCGCATGAGTTGTCGGGCGGGATGAGGCAGCGGGCGGCGATTGGGCAGATTCTGTTGCTCGAGCCGCGGGTGATGTTGATGGACGAGCCGTTTGGGGCGTTGGATGCGTTGACGCGGGACCGGTTGAATGTCGAGCTTTTGCGGATCTGGCAGCGGAGTACGCTGACGGTTTTGCTGGTGACTCACAGTATTCATGAGGCGGTGTTTTTGTCTGACCGGGTGTTGGTGATGTCGGAGCGGCCGGGGCGGGTGATTCACGATGTGAAGATTGAGTTGGCGCGGCCTAGGGAACCTGATCAGGTTAAGAGTGATCCCCTGTACGGGGAGTATGTTTCGGTGCTTTCCAGGTTGATGGGGGTGTTTTGAAAAAAGGGGTTTGGTTTTGCCTGCCCGGCAGGTGGGGTCTTCGCGGCGCTTTTTGGCTGTTTGTTTATGGTGTTGGCCTTTCCTTGTTGTGTTAGTGGTCTATTAGCGTTCCCCCTGTGCGGGGGGGCACCTACTTTTCTTTGCCTGCCGCAAAGAAAAGTAGGCAAAAGAAAGCGGCTTTACCCCGCTAGCTCATAAGCGGGTCCCCTGGCTTGGAGGGGGCAGTGGTGCATCTGGAATCTGTGCCCTCGCACATTCGGCTTTAGTGACAAGGCAGTCATACCTCCGGCGGCGCTGCGCGCGCCGATATCCGGATCCAAAAAACAATCAGTCATGCAAAGCATCAGCCAGGTTTCCCTGGCAGACCCGTCCGCGACGTACGCAGTGCGGAGTGGGAGCTGATGAGCGCTTTGTCACTAACGGGGAGTGTGCGAGGTGACAGATTCCAGATGCACCACTACCCCCTCCAAGCCAGGGGACCCGCTTATGAGCTGGCGGTTTGAGCCGCTTTCTTTTGCCTACTTTTCTTTGCGGCAGGCAAAGAAAAGTAGGTGCCCCCCGCACAGGGGGAACGCTAATAGACCACTAACAATGCAAGGAAAGGCCAAAAGACCAACAACAGAACAGACCACTAACACAGCAAGGAAAGGCCAAAACACCAGCACAGGCAAATCCCAATGCCATAGGCAAACCACCGATACCAACACCACCGCCAACGGCAAAAAAAACCCAAAAAAATCAGCATCCCTAACAACAGAATAAAAAAACCACACCACAAACAACCGAACCAAACCAGATTACAATCCCTCCACCCCCAAGACAGCCCGCAGGGCAACACCTCATCTTTTATGCTGAAGATCCTGATCAGCGCCTGCCTGGCCGGCCACCCCGTCCGCTATAACGGCAAAGCCAAACCCACCCACGACACGTGGCTAACCCGCTGGCAGGCTGAAGGCCGCCTCATCACCGTTTGCCCCGAAGTGGCAGCAGGCTTCCCGACCCCGCGGCCGCCGGCCGAAATACAATTGCGCCGTACCGGCGCCGACGTCCTCGCGCATCACGCCACCATCAACGACAATACCGGCGCCGACGTCACCGCGCTCTTCATCGCAGGCGCCCAGCACGCGCTAAACCGCGCAAAAGCAGAAAACTGCCGCTATGCACTGCTCGCCGACGGCAGCCCCTCCTGCGGCAGCACCTTCATCTACACCGGTACGTTCGATGGCCAAACCCATCCCGCTACCGGCGTCACTGTCGCGTTGTTGCAACAACACGGCATCCGCGTGTTCGCAGAATCGCAGATCGCCGAACTGGCCGCAGAAATCGAACGCGCCTCCGGCAACTGAGACACACTGTCAAATCGAGCTGACAATTCGTGATATTGACTCGGTCATACAAAATCTCCCGATAACGTTTGCGCAGCCTTAATCAACGGGAAATTCAAATCGAGCAAGTGAGGCAGGATAATTGTTAATCAAGATTTGACATTTACAGAATCTGAAAAATTATTGACCTGAATTTAACGTTCCCATAACTATTTGGAAAACGTTTGCGTTGCTTAATTCGCCGCCTTTGTCGGCAAAAATCCCGGCATCAAGCTCGCAAGCCGCAGCCCTAAATACGAGATATAGGGGAAATCCGTTGTGGAATTGGCGCAGATACACGCTAGAATGCGCGTCGATTCATCGCCAATGACCAATCGTTCAAACGATGCTCGCGTGAATCCAGTCGGCAAGTAATTGCATCCGATCGAATCGTTTCCCACCCAGACGGGAACTGCCGGTAATTATCGGCTCAAGGCAAGTCAGATCGGTAAATACGGGGAGGCGATATTAACGCGCGCCCCGCAATGCCTGCCGCCAATAAAACATTTGTGAGAGATGCGGGGTATTGCCAATGAGGATTCTGTCGATTTTCGGCACACGGCCGGAAGCCATCAAAATGGCGCCGTTAGTCAAGCAACTGGAAGCCGATGCCGGCATCGAGTCGATTGTTTGCGTCACCGGGCAGCATCAGCAGATGCTCGATCAGGTGCTCGAGCTGTTTCAGATCAAGCCGCATTACAACCTCGCCCTGATGACCGGCAACCAGACGCTCAACGGTCTGGCCTCGCGTCTCATCGCCTCGCTCGACGAAGTGCTCGCTGCCGTGCAACCCGATCGCGTGCTGGTGCACGGCGATACGACCACCGCCTGCGCGGCGGCGCTAGCTTCGTTCCACCGGCGCATTCCGATCGGTCACGTCGAAGCGGGGCTGCGTACTGGCAATCTGATGCAGCCGTGGCCGGAAGAAATGAACCGCCGCGTGGTCGACGTGATGAGCGATCTGATGTTCGCGCCCACCGCGAGCTCGAAAGCAAACCTCGCGCACGAAACACTGCACGGCAAGATCATCGTCACCGGCAATACGGTGATCGACGCATTGAACCTCACCACCGCGCGCATCGACCATGACGCGGCATTGCGTGCCGAGCTCGACGCACGCCTGCCGTTTCTCGATGGCGCGCTGCCGGTGCTGCTCGTCACGGGCCATCGCCGTGAGAGTTTCGGCGCGGGCTTCGCGAACATTTGCGCGGCGCTCGCCGAACTCGCGAAAACCAACACGGTGCAGATCGTCTATCCGGTCCACCTGAATCCGAATGTGCGCGGTCCCGTGCAGGAAACCCTCGGCGCGGCGCGCAACGTTCATCTGATCGAGCCGCTGGATTACCTCGGCTTCGTGCGCCTGATGCAGCGAGCGTCGATCATTCTCACCGACTCGGGCGGCGTGCAGGAAGAAGCGCCCGCACTCGGCAAGCCGGTGCTGGTGATGCGCGACGTGACCGAGCGTCCGGAAGCGGTGGCGGCGGGCACGGTACGCCTCGTCGGCACGGAGCGCGAAGCGATCGTGCGCGCGGTGACCGGCCTGCTCGAAAACGCAGGCGAGCGTGACGATTTTGCGCATCGCGTCAACCCGTACGGCGACGGCCATGCATCGCAACGGATCGTCGCGGCGCTGAGCGGGCGCCCGTTCAACGAGTTCGTGAGCGGCGCAGCGGGCGGGACCACTCAGGTTGCGGGCGCACCGGCCGGGCGCGCACTGTAGGGCTGACGTTCGCCGGCTGCCGTCGATCGCGACGCGCCGGCAAAGCTTCCGGCAGTACGACCTGCCAAAAGCGGGATCGCAGTTTCAGACAATCCATGCTGCGCAAATTTGCCTCACTGTTTGCGAGCTAATTTCGAGACAAGACAACGTGACCACCAATTCGCCCATGCGCCGCCTGGCGCACCCTCACCTGAACGCTCTTGCCGCGCTGCTGTTGCTGGCGTCGACGGCCTATGCCCAACAGCCGGCCGATGTCGCCGGCAGCTTCGCGCAGCTCGGCAGCGGCCGGCTCGCGACGCGCACGGTGTCGCTGGCGGAACTGGGCATGCGCGATCCGGTCGTGCTGCGTGCGCCGGACGGGCGTCAGGAGTTGTATCTGCCGGTGCCGGCCGGCGTGCCCTTGAGCGATGCGGCCTTGCAGATCGACGGCAGCTATCTGCGCGGTAACGGCGGCCGCACGACCATGCTGGTGTCGCTCGACGGCTCGCCGGTACTCTCGCGCACCCCAACGCAGGACCAGGGCGATGCGTCCGTGAGTCTCGGCGTGGACGGCGCGGCACGGCCGAGCGGTTTCGTGCGCGTGGGTCTCGACTGGTCGTCGGTGCTGAGCGATAACATCTGTACCGATCAGACCGCGATCGGCAACGTCTGGCGCATCGCGCCGACTTCGCGCCTGACCTATCGCTACGATCCGGACGCGATTGTCGATCTGCGCAGCGCGTGGGGCGCCTTGCCGACCAAACCGGTGGTGATGCTCGGCGCGCGCACGGTGGGCGCACCGGCGTTCGATGCAGGCTGGCGCGTCGAAGCGCTGCTGCAACGCGAAGGCCGCACGCCGGTCACGCGGACGTGGCCGGTGGTAGGCGACACAGTCGACCTGAGCGATATCGAGGTGCCGGCGCCGCTGCGCGCGGTGCCGGCCTTCGCCGCGCTGGCCACGGGCGGTTCGCACAAGCTGGCGAATCCGGCGGAAGCGGGCGCCCTGGTCGCACTGACACCGCGCCCGGCATTCGCGCCGGACGTGATCGTCGCCGACGACACGCTGCGCAACACGCTGAAGACGTCGCTCGATGCGTTGCGCGAACAGGTTGTCGGCGCGGCCCCTGGTGCTGCCGACGCGTTCGACGCATGGCGTGCCCGCGCGATCGATCCGATCGCGAAGCCGCTCGTTTCGGGCGAAGTGCGCCTTGCCCACCTCGGCGGCCAAACCGCAATCGTGGTCGGCGATAACGACGGCGTGGCGATTCTCGCGCGCACGTGGCGTCCGATCGACGTGACCAGCCGTCTCGTGGTGCATCAGATCGACACCGCGCCGAACACGCGCGGCGACGAAATCGCGTTGTCGCTGCTGGGCGGCCTGCCGCGCACGCTCGACGTGCAAGGCCGCGCCACCTGGGACGCGAATTTCGATCTGGGCGCGGTGTCGGGCAACGGCAAGCTGCCGGGCAGCGTGGTTCTCGACGTGGCCGCATCGCCGACCTTGAACAACACGGCGCAGACCGCCTCGATCTATTTCAACGACGTGCTGATCGGCTCGCAGTTGCTGAACGCCAACGGCAAGCCGCAGCGCATCACCGCGCGCGTGCCGCACTACGCGCTGGCGCCGAACAATCTGCTGCGCGTGGTGTTCCAGCGTCAGCCGGAAGGCGGCTGCCAGCCGCGTAGCCAGGGCCATCCGATTGCCGTATTGCCGAGCAGTCACCTGACGCTCACCGATGCGAAGATCGGCGACGATTTCACCGGCATGGTCGCGCGTTTCGCGTCGGAAGCGAATGTGCTGGTGCCGGCCGCGTACCTGAACGATCCCACGCAAGCACTGCCGCGCGTCGCGCGACTGGCGAACGCAAGCGGCATTTCGCCGACGGGCGCAGCCTTCAGCGTCGCCCGTGACGGCGAAGCGGTGAACCCGAAGGGCGCCTTCCTCGCGGCCGACGTCGCGCTCGCCGATGAGAAGAGCCTCGCACGGTTGTCGAAAGACCGCCTGTCGCTGACCGATGCATCCGGCAAGGTCCTCGCGGACGTGTCGGGTCTGAACCGCGTCGGCGTGATCGAAGCGGTGAAGTCGGGCAGCGTTTCGGGCATCGCGTATCGCACGGTGGGGGATACGGCGGCGGTGCTGCCTGCATCGTTGCAACTCTCGCGTGGCGATGTGGCGATTGTCGACGGCAGCGGTACGCTGCGCCAGTTCGATACGCGTCATCCGGGCGAAGTGGTCGACGCGGACGACGTGCAAGGTCCGTGGTTCATGCAGAACTGGGTACGCTGGGGCATCCCGGCCGCGCTCGTCGGCTTGCTGATCGTATTGCTGCTGGTCGCCAACGTGGCGCGCCGCAGGAATAAGGACAAGTCGTGAGCATCGCGCTGATCAAATGGTATGCGGGCTACGCGGTAGCCCACTACTACCTGGGGCTCGAATACGTCGCGGCGCTGGTGGCGTTCATCATTCTGCTATCCAGCATCGACGATCTGTTCATCGACGCTTGGTACTGGACCCGAACGATCTATCGCCGCTTCACGGTGCAGCGCACCTACAAGCCGCTTACCAGCGCGCAGCTGTATCAGCGCGACGAGCAGCCGATCGCGATCATGGTGCCCGCGTGGCACGAGTACGACGTGGTCGCGGCGATGATCGAGGACATGGTGCGGGTGATGGACTACCGCAACTATGTGGTGTTCGTCGGCACCTATCAGAACGACCCGCAGACCATCGCCGAAGTCGAACGGATGCGCCGCCGCTACAAGCAGTTGCGTCGCGTGGAAGTGCCGCATGACGGTCCGACCTGCAAGGCGGACTGTCTGAACTGGGTGATTCAGGCGATCTTCAAGTACGAGGGTGAGGCCGGCATCGAATTCGCCGGCGTGGTGCTGCACGATAGCGAAGACGTGCTGCATCCGGTTGAGCTGCGCTTTTTCAACTATCTGTTGCCGCGCAAGGACATGATCCAGTTGCCGGTCGCCTCGCTCGAGCGCAACTGGTTCGAACTCGTGGCCGGCACCTATATGGACGAGTTCGCCGAATGGCACGCGAAAGACCTGGTGGTGCGCGAGAGCCTGGTGGGCTCGGTGCCGTCCGCTGGGGTAGGCACGTGCTTCTCGCGCCGCGCGTTGCTCGCGCTGATCGCCGAAACCGATAACCAGCCGTTCAATACCGAAAGCCTGACTGAGGACTACGACGTCGGCGCGCGCCTGGGCAAGATGGGGATGCAGTCGATTTTCGCGCGCTTTCCGGTGCAATTCGCAACGCGCCGCAAGGCGTGGTTCGGCCTGGGCAAGGAGCGCGACATCACCGTGACGATGCCGCTGTGCGTGCGCGAATTCTTCCCCGATACCTTCCGCACCGCCTACCGGCAGCGTGCGCGCTGGACGCTCGGCATCGGCTTGCAAGGCTGGAAGCAGACCGGCTGGACCGGCTCGCTCGCCAATCGCTATCTGCTGTTCCGCGACCGCAAGGGGATCGTTACCGCGTTCGTCGGCATCATCGCGTATGGGCTGGTGATCCAGTTCCTGCTCTTCGCCGGCGCCGAACTGCTCGGCTGGATGCCGGACCTGATCGCTTCGCCGTTCTCCGATTCGCCGTGGCTGCAAGCGCTGTTATGGGCCAACGGCTGCGCATTGCTGTTGCGCGTCGCGCAGCGGATCTACTTCGTGACGCGTCTGTACGGTTGGGAGCACGGCGTGCTGTCCGTGCCGCGCATGGTGGTGGGTAACTTCATCAACTTCATGGCTGTTTCGCGTGCGTGGAAAATGTTCCTCACGCACCTCGTGACGGGCAAGCGTCTGGCATGGGACAAGACCATGCACGACTTTCCCTCCGCCGACGGCTTCAACAACCGCCGCCAGCGTCTGGGCGAATTGCTGCTGTCGTGGCAAGCCATTGATCCGGACAAGCTCGAACAGGCGCTCGGCGAAAGCCATGCGCGTGAGGCGCCGCTTGGCCGCGTGCTGATGGCCAAGGGCTGGCTCGACGAGGAGACCCTCGCGGAAGCGATTGCCTTCCAGGCGGATTTGCCGCGTGGCCATGTGATGCTTGAACGCATCAAGGACGACGCGGAGCGCCTGCCGCTCGACGCGATCGTGCGCCATCGCGTATTGCCGCAGATCGACGCCGCGAATGGCCGCACGATTTTGCTGACCGCGAGTCCGCTTGCCGAGACGGCGGTCGCGGAACTGAGCGCGCTGATCAAGGGACCGGTCACCCAGCAGATCGTCCGTGAGGGCGAGATCGCGGCGGGCCTGCGCGTGTTGCGCGGCGTTGGAACCGCAGCGCCGGCGGGCGAGGTCGAGTCGGGGAGCACGGTGGAAGGTGCGTCGGCAGGTGCGTTGCCAGGCGACGCGGCAGGTTCCGTGCCGGCACGCGGCGTGCCGTTGATCGGCGATCTGCTGATCGAGCATGGCCACGTGCGCCGTGAAGCCTTCGAGGCAGCCATGCAGGACTACCGCCCGGATCGACACGGCCGTATCGGCGACTACATGGTGGCGCGCGGCGTGATCTCGCGTGCCGCACTCGAGAACGTAATCCAGCAACAGCGCCGCCTGCAGGGCGCTCTGGCGGCATCCGAATGAGCGATTCATTTTTCTTCAGCTTGCGTGCCGTTGCCGCTGCAACGGTGACGGGCGCATTGTGCCTGAGCGGCGCGACAGCCTATGGGCAGAGCACGGCGGCCACGCCGCAGCCGGCCGCATCCGGACAGAACACGCTGCCGTTGAGCGGCGCCGCCTACCGGGTGGCGCAGGCCGCATACGCCGCCTATGAGCGCGGCGACTACACCGGCGCGGTGGCGCGAGCACGCGAGGCGATCCGCCAGCGCCCCGACGTCGTGTCGCTGCGGGTGCTGCTCGCCAACTCGCTCGCCGCGCTGCGCCGCTATAGCGAAGCAAGCCGCTCGCTCGGCGACGCGATTGCGCAGATCGGCCGCGATCCGGCGCTGGTCTCGCGTCGCAAGCAGATCGACGCGCTGAACGTGTCGACCCGCGCAGTGGCACGCGCGGGCCGCCAGCAGCCGGCCGATCCGGACGTGCTGACCGGCGCCGCGTTGACGGCCGCGCAGCAGGCCTACAAAGCGTACGCGGCGAAGGATTTTGCGGGCACCGTCAAGTACGCGAACGAGGCGATCTCGCTGCGTCCCGACTTGCTGCGCCTGCGGCTGTTGCTGATCGATGCGGCGAGCGCGGCCGGTCAGGATACCCAAGCATGGAACGCCGATCTCGACGCAAGCAAGCGCTTCGGCGACACCGACGAACTGCGCTTGAGGCGCAGCTTCATCGGCAACCGTCTGGCGCCGAAGTCGTCCGCTGCGTCGTATGAGGCGTTCAGGAAGGGCGACTACACGCAGGCTGCCACGCTCGCGCGCGAGACGGTCGCCTATGCGCCGGATCAGGTTGGCTACCGCATCCAGTTGATGGACGTGTTGTTCGCCGCGAACGATCTGCCGGGCGTGCAAGCCGCGGCGAGCGACGCGATTGCCGCCGACGATACGGAAATCATGCCGCTCGCGCTGCGTGGCTACGTGCTGGCCGCTCAGGGCAAGACGGCGGACGCCGAGGCGGATTTCGCGAGAGCGTTGCAGGCCAACGATGCGACGCAGCGCAACAAGCGCGTGGCGCGCGTGATCATCGCCGACGTATGGATCGCCGAAGGACAGCCGCAGCGCGCGCTCGATCTGCTCGCGCCGCTTAAGATGAATGGCGACGACACTGATCCGCCGATCGCGCTGCGCCGTGCGCAGGCGCGGCGGTTGCTGGCGCATGCGCCGGCCGTTGCGGCGAATGCTTCGAGCACCGCAACCGCTTCAACCGCGTCGACCGATTCACTCGCTCCAGCCACGCAAATCGACCCGGCGCACCGTCCCGTGATCGACTGCGTGGTCGATCAGTTCGGCGCCAGCTGCGATGTATACGCCGCCGATCGCGGCTTCGCCGCGGCACGCGCCGCGGCCACCGCAGCCGCTGCAAACGACAAGGCCGGCGCGGTCGGCTACGCACGCGAAGCGGTCAAAGCCGCGCCGGACGATCCGCAGCACCGGGTCGAACTGATCAACGCGCTCAGCACGGCCGGTAACGACTCCGCCGCGTCGCGCGAAGCGCAAAAGATGATCGACGCCGGCATGCTCGACGCGATGCCGGACCTGAGCGCCGCGTACATCGCACAACGGGCCGGCAACAACAAGGTCGCGTTCCAGCGTTTCAGCATGGCCGACAAGGCCGGCACGATGCCGGCCAGCGCCTACGCCGACGCCGGCTATTCGGCCGTGAACGCGTACCGCAACCGCGAAGCCGCGCAGTACTTCGAACGCGCGATCGACGCGAGCGCCAAACCGGGCGACGACACCCCGCCGGCCACCCCCGCGCAACTGAACGAGATGCGCAGCGCGCACGCCGAAGCCACCCGCAACTGGGGCTTCGACGCGTCGATGAATTATCGCGGCGCGGGCATGCAGCCGGGCTATGCGTCGTCGCCGACACCGGGCACGTCGAACAACTGGCAGGCGGGCGTGGAAGCCTACTGGCGTCCGTTCGGCAGTCTCGGCGACCGGATGTTCGAACTCTACGCACGCGGCTACGAGAGTTTCGGCGTGAAGAACGGCGGCGCGAGCGGCGTGGATACCCTGCAGGCCACTATTGGCGCGCGCGCCAAGCCGTTCTCGCAGATCGACGCGATCGTCGCCTTCGAACGGATCATTCCGATCGGCTCGCAGGTGAATCCCGACTGGCTCGCACGGCTCGCGTATTCGGGCGGTTACGGCATCGAGCGGCGGGTCGACGTGCCTTCATGGTGGACCGCGCAGATCTATGCCGAGACCGGCACCTATCTGAACGCGGGGTCGGTCTATGCGACCACCAATCTCGAAGTGGGGCGCACCTACCGCATGGATCGCTATAGCCCGAAGTGGACCGTGTTCCCGTATGCGGTGATCGGCGCGGACTACGACTCGAGCATCGACCACAGCATTCCGCTCGGCGCGGGGGTGGGGATTTCGACGCGTTACTGGTTCCGCGACAGCAAATACGACTCGCCGCGCTCGTATGTCGATCTGTCGGTGCAGTACCGCTGGAAGATTAGCGGCGACGATCGCGCGCGCGGGGTGTTCTTCGGCGCGATTTACTCGTATTGAATCCGGACGGATCAAATGAAAAAAAATAGCTTGGGGTATTCGAGGACAGCAGTTTTTCTGGCGGCGCTGCTGTCGGCCGGCGTGGCGCACGCAGCGGCGGACGACGTCGCGAGCCTGTATGGACCGCAACCGCCCGCCAACGCGTCGTATCTGCGCGTGTTGAACGCATCGTCGCAAGCGGTGCACGTCGCGCTCGCCGGCAGCGAAGCGCCGCAGACGCTGGCACCGGGCGCCGTCACGCGCTTCAGCGTGCTGACGCCGGGCACGCCGGCGCGCGTGACGGCCGACGGCAAGGCCGTCGCCGAGGCCACGGCTAATGCGGCAGCCGGCGCAGGCGACGCCGTCACCGTCGCGCTGCGTCATGACGCGAAGGGCTGGCATGCGACGCGGATCGTCGGCCGCTATGAGCGCGTCGACGGTTTGAAGGCGACCTTGCGTGCGTTTAATTTCGCGTCCGGTTGCAGCGCGAAGATCGGTGTGGACGGCAACGGCCCGACGGTGTTCGCGCAGGTGGCCGCGGGCGCGCAGGACGCGCGTGCCATCAATCCGGTCAGCGCGAAACTGGTGGGGCAGTGCGGCGCGGCGGCCAGCGCGGCGCTGCCGCTGCCGGCGCTCGCAGCCGGCGACAGCTATAGCCTGTTCGTCACCGGCGATGCGGCCAAACCGGTCTTGAGCGGCGCGCGCGATGCACTGGCGTGGCCGCCCGCCGCGAATTGATCGCCGCGCGCGGTTTGCCTCCTGCTTTGCTTGCCGCTGCACCTGCATCACACGCTTCACATAAATCACGGGGACCCAACACAATGACCGACTCCAGCCGTTCGTTCATCCAGGCATCTGCCCAACCGGAACCGCTCAACGGCGTGCGCCGCCGTTTGCTGCTCGCACTGGCCGCGGCGCCGCTTGGCGGCGCGCTGTCGCTGCTGCCGCGCCGTGCATTCGCCGCGGCATCGACCAGTGTGATCGAAGGCCGCAATCTGTGGCTCTATCCCGGTTGGGAGAGTCTCACCGACGACGCGACGCCCGCCTGTCTGAAAGCCGTCGATCTGATTCGTCAGGCGACGGACAAACTCTCGGCGCGCGGCATTCGCAGTGTGATCGTGATCGCACCGCTGAAAGCCCGTTCTTGCCCGGAGAATCTGCCGGACGGCACCGCATTGTCCGCGGGTGTCGCGGGGCGCTATGCCGCGATTCGCGCGCATGCCGATTCGCTCGGCCTGCAGATCGTCGATGGTGACGCAGCCATTGCCGCAGTCGACCCGGCACAGGAAAAGTACATTCGCGCCGACTACCACTGGAGCGGCCATTCCGCCGAAGCGGTCGCGGCGCGCGTCGCCGAACGCCTGGTCTCGGCCGGTCCGCTGAAGGGCGCGGCGGGTGCAGGGAGCCGGCTCGGCGCATGGAACGAGGAAGTCCGCTATGGCGATCTTGCGGCCTTGTTGCCGCCGGAGCGCAAGAAGGCGGTCGGCAAGGATCACTTCATCGTGCGCACGGTGGTGGCGTCGCCGGGTCTCGTCGATAGCGGTCCGCCGGTCGTGCAGGTGGTCGGCAACAGCATGGTGCAGCCGTACCTCGGTTTTCCGCAGAAGCTCTCGAACGCGATCGATCGCCAGGTCGGTTTGACGTGGACCTTCGGCGACACCGGCCCGTGGAAGACGTTGCTCAACTATCTGGAGTCGCCCGAGTTCAAGGCCAATCCGCCGCAAGCGATCGTCTGGCAATTCAACGAAGGGCAGATGATGAATCTGCCGAGCGCGGCAGGTCAATGGGACGCGGCGTCGGTGATGGCCGACGATGCGTTTCTCGCGCGCCTGAGCAAGGCTGTGACCTGATGAGCGAGTCAGTCGGACGCCCGGCGGAACGCGCGGCTGAACGCACGGCGGCAGGCACGCCGGCGAGAGAGGGCGCCACCGCGCACGCTCAGACGGGAGCGGCGGCGGAGCTCGCGCTGCCGCTCGCGCGCGCGCATCGGCGCATCGCGTGGCTGATCGCGCTGCTGCTCGGCCTCGGTTGTGCTGGCGCAGTGACTTCGCTGGTCGTGCAGTCGCGCAACGGCGCGGCATTCGATCTGCGTGGCTGGCGCGACGGCAGCCTCGGCCACAAACTCGACCGCGCAATCGACGTGCCGTACGCGCGCTCGCTGCACCGCTGGCAGGCGGCGGCGCGCTACCGCCTGTTCGGCGACCTCGGGCAGCAGGTGCGCGAGGGTTGCCCCGGCAGGCTATTCTATGCGGACGGTTTGCGCGCGCCGGTGCAGGCGGGCCATGATCCCGTCGAACGCGCCGACGGTGGCGATGCGTTGACCGATGCGCGCATTGCCACGCTGCATCGTTATGCGGATGCACTGCGCGGCGCCGGAATTCAACTGGTGGTCGTGACGGTGCCCGACAAGGCGCGCGCGGAAAGCGAGGCGCTGTGCGGGCTGCGCCAGGACGCGCGGATGACGCAGCGTCTGAACGTCTGGAACCGTGCGCTGACTGCGAGCAAGGTCACGCACGTCGAATTGCTGCCGGCCCTGCAAGCCGCGCGTCCGGCGTTTTTCCGCACCGATGTGCACTGGAATGCGCAAGGCGCGCAAGCCGCCGCCCAGGTGGTCGGCGCGGCGGTGTTGCCCTTGCTCGGCACACCCGGAGAGACAAAATTCACGCATGCGACGGCGCAACCCGCGCCGCGGGTCGGCGATCTGCTGACGCTCGCGAACCTGAACGACGTGCCGGACGCCTGGCGGCCGGCGCCTGACGTCGTCGCGGAAGAAACCTTGCAGGCTCAACGCAGCGGTGGTCTGCTCGACGACGGGCCGGCGGCCGACGTGCTGCTTGCGGGCAGTTCGTTCTCGCGCCGCAGCGCGTTTGCCGAGCGCCTGGGCGAGCAGCTTGGCCGCGAAGTCTGGAACGTTAGTCTCGACGACGGTCAGTTCGACCGTGCCTTGCAGGCGATCTGGCGCGAGCGCGCCAACTGGCCGAAGAGTGTGCGCGTGGTGGTCTGGGAAATGTCAGAAGACGCGCTGTCGATGCCGGTCGAGGGCGTAGCGCCGACGCCTGCCGCAGCGTTGGCTGCCACAGCATCGGCTGCCGCAGCAACGGCTGCCGCAGCAACGGCCGCCAACGCTGCGATGCCTGTCAACCCCGTTGCCGCACCAGCGAAGCAGGACTGAGCGCGATGCTATTCAATTCCTTTATCTTCCTCACGCTGTTCCTGCCGCCCGCGCTGGCCGGCTACTACCTGCTCGGCCAACGCATGCCGCGTGCCGCGGCGGCGTGGCTGTGCGGTGCGTCGATCGTGTTCTACGGCTGGTGGAATCCGGCGTTCGTCGGCTTGCTGGTGGCGTCGATCGTGTTCAACTATGCGATGAGTTGTGCGATCGTCGCGGCGCCCGCGCAGTCGGCACGGCGCCGCTGGCTGTTGGGCCTTGCGATTGCCGCCGATCTCGCATTGCTGGTGCGCTACAAATATCTGGCGACGCTGCTTACCGCGCTCGTGCACGCAAGTGGCGTGGCGCCTGCCGATTGGCTCGCGCACGGCATGCAGGACGTGATCCTGCCGCTCGGCGTGTCGTTCTTTACCTTCACTCAGATCGGCTATCTGCTCGACTGCAATGCGGGGATCGTCAAGGAGCGCGACCCGCTTGGCTACGTGCAATTCGTCACGTTCTTTCCGCATCTGATCGCGGGGCCGATCCTGCATCACAAGGAAATGATGACGCAGTTCGCGCAGCCGGCCACGTACAAGCTGCGCGCTGAGAATCTCTCGATTGGTGCGTTCGTGTTCACCATCGGTCTCGCGAAGAAGGTGCTGTTCGCCGACACCATCGCGCCGTTCGCCGACGCCGGATTTGCCGCGCCGCACGAATTGCAGTGGCTGGCGGCGTGGGGTACCTGCCTCGCCTATGCGCTGCAACTTTACTTCGATTTCTCCGGCTACTCGGATATGGCCGTGGGTCTCGCGAAAATGTTCGGTGTGCGCTTTCCGTTGAACTTCAATTCGCCGTTCAAGGCGGCCAGCATCATCGATTTCTGGCAGCGCTGGCACATGACGCTCACGCGTTACCTCACGGCCTACCTCTATTACCCGATGGCGATGCGGATCAATCGCAGCCGTGCGCTGCGGGGCCTGCCGATCGGCCGTCTCGCGCAACGTTCGACGCGTGGCTTTCTGTCGACGGTCGCCGTGCCGACGTTCTACACGATGGCGCTGGCCGGCATCTGGCACGGCGCGGGCCTGCAGTATCTGATCTACGGCTTGCTGCATGCGTCGTATCTCACCGTGAACCACGCTTATCGCGCGTGGCGGGCGGCGGCTGCGCCCGCGCCGGCGGCCGGGGGCGCGGCAGCGGGGACAGCGGCGGGATCGGCACAGACGGCGGGATCGCCACGAAATTCGGTGGCATTCGCGATGCGCTTCAGGGCGCGCGTTCGCCATGCAGGCAACGTGTTGCTGACCTTCGTGGCCGCGCTGGTCGCGTTTGCGTTTTTCCGCGCTCATGGCGTTGGCGATGCGCTCGCCTTACTGCAGGGCATGGCGGGGCTGCACGGCATCGAAGCACTCGACTGGCCCGCATGGGGCACGGCAAACATCGGCTTTGGCGAGTGGCTGCATCTGGTCGCGGGCCGCTCGACGCTTGCCTTGCAGATCGCCGCGTTACTGGCGATTGTCTGGTGCACGCCGAATTCACATCAACTGATGGGCCGTTTCTCGCCGGCGCTCGAACGCGCGGCCGAGGGGCTGCCCGCTGCGCTGACATGGCGGCCGTCGCTGCGCTGGACGGTCGCGATGCTTGGGGTGCTCGTATTCTGCGTCGCGCAGTTGCACGGCGAAGTGCGTTTTCTCTATTTCCAGTTCTGATTGCCGTAACGACCTTTGCACAAGGACACCACCATGACTCAAAACGAAACACTGCACGCCGACGTAGCGGCGCTGGTCGAATCCGTCGTACTGCGCCTCGTGCGCGATGATGAGTTGCTGCTCGAAACGGGGTTGGTCGATTCGGTGCTGGCCGTCGAAATCGTGATGGGCGTCGAGATGCAATTCGGCGTGCGCATTCCGCCCACCGAGATCGCCGAGCATCTGGCATCCGTGAATGCGCTGAGCGCGTTCATTGCCGCCAATCGGTAGGCGCATCATGCGATTCGATCTGGGCACAAGCCGCTTTGTCGATACCGATGTGCGCGCCGACGCGTGGGCGGTGATCGGCGCCGATCGCGCGCTGCGCTGGCACGAGTTGGCGGAGCAGGCACACGCATGGGCCGCACAGGCGCGCGCGCACGGTTTTGCCGCGGATGTGCCGGTGCTCGTGCGCGGCCACAAGGAAGCGGGATTCTTTGTGGCGATGGCGGGGGCGTTGCTGCTCGGCGCGCCGTTCGTGCCGGTCGACACAATCTACCCGGATGAACGGATGCGGCGCATCGCGAGCACGCTCGGCGCGCGGACTTACTTCGACGCGCAGGCTGGCCGCTTCGTGAGTTTGAGTGGGCACGGCGCGGAACCGGTTGCTTCGGCTTCAGCTTCAGCATCGGCATCGGCATCGGCATCGGCATCGGCGTCGGCGGCACCCGCCTTGCACGAGAAAAATCTCGCGTACGTACTGTTCACCTCCGGCACAACCGGCGAGCCGAAGGGCGTGCAGATCGGCCGCGAAAGCGTGGCCGCGCTGGCGGACTGGATGGCGGCCGACTTCGAACTCGGCGCTGCGCCGGTGTTTCTGAACCAGGCGCCGTTCAGCTTCGATCTGTCGATGTACGAAGTGTTCGGCACGCTTGCGCTCGGCGGCACCGTAGTTCTCGCTTCACGCGCACTGACCGCGCAGGGCGTGGCCTTGCTTGCCAGCCTCGCACGGCACGGCGTGACGACCTGGGTGTCGACACCGTCGTTCGCGCAGCAGCAGTTGCTCAATCCGCAGTTCTCTCAGGAGGGCTTGCCGGCACTCACCACCTTCCTGTTCTGCGGCGAAGTGCTGCCGGTCGCGCTCGCGCGGCAACTTCGCCAGCGGTTTCCGGCCGCACGGATCATCAACACCTATGGACCGACCGAAGCGACCGTGGCGACCACCTGGATCGTCGTCGACGATGCGGTGCTGGCCCATCACGCGCGCCTGCCGATTGGCCGCGCCAAGCGCGACGCCGAGGTGTTCGTCGATGACGGCGAGTTGTGCATTGCCGGCGCGCACGTGATGCGCGGCTATCTGAATCGCGCGGACCTGAACGCGGCGCGCATGTTCACCCGTCACGGCGAACGGGCGTTTCGCACCGGCGATCTGGGCGCGGTCGATGCGGACGGCCTGCTGTTTTGCCACGGGCGTATCGACGATCAGATCAAGATGGGTGGTTACCGGATCGAGTTGATGGAGATCGATGCGGGCCTGCGTGCGCTGCCTGGCGCGGCGAGTGCCGCCGCTGTGCCGCTGCGGCGCCCGGATGGCTCGGTTGCGCGGATCGTCGCGTTCGTGGCGACCGGCAGCGACGACGGCCGCCTGCCCGACGCGCTGCACGACTGGAAGGCGCTGCTGGCCACGCGCCTGCCGTCGTATATGATCCCGTCAGAATTGCTCGCGTGCCGGAGCTTGCCGGTATCGGTCAACTTCAAGATCGACCGCGCGCAACTTGCTCAGGATTATCGTGACATTCATCTCAAGGCACAGCGGCAGCACAATGGGTAATTCGCACGACGTTCCGGTCCAGACCGGCGAGCCGGTCTCGCCGCGCCGCCGTGCACTGCTCGCCGCGGGCGCCAACGTGGCGCTCTCGGCGCTGCTGTACGGCTGCTCGGCACCGGGTTCGGCCGACGCCGCCGCGTTGGCGCAAGGCGTGGTCTGGCAGATCGACGAAGATCATGTCAATCCGCATGGCGACTGGAATCGTCTCGGCGTGACGGATCTGCTGGTGCAATGGACCGCGGTGGACGACATTTCGTTTCTGCCCGGCACTACGATGCAAACGGCCCAGCGTCTGCCGGACTGGACCCGGATTGGCGGCGAGCCGTGGGCGCGCAATGTGATCGTCGGTCTCGCCGGACGCTTCGACGAAACCACGGCCCGCGCGCAAGCGGCGCAACTGGTCGAGCAATCGAAGCAGTTGGCCGCCGTGCGGCCGGCAGTCCACATCGACGGTTACTATTTTCCGGTTGAAGTCGATCCGACCTGGAAAGACGCCGTCACGCTCGCGCCTTTACTCGACAAGCTGCCGCGGCCGCTGTGGATCAGTGTCTACGACAATTCGAATATCGGCGGTCAGGCGCTGGCGGCGTGGCTGGACGGCTGGCTGCCGAAGGATGTCGGCGTGTTTCTGCAGGACGGCTGCGGTGTTTATGCACGCGGCCCGGCGGCTGCGCGTGAGTATGCGGACGCGCTGGCCGCGCGGCTCGGCAAGGACCGTGTGCGGATCATTGCCGAGGCGTTCCGTCCGGCTCAAAACGGTGCGTTCCGCGCCGCGACGGCTGCTGAACTGTCGCCGCAATTGCTGGCGTATCGCGGTTACCGGACCTATCTGTTCGACGGACCGCATTATGTGTCGGACCAGCTCGTGCAGGATCTGCTGGGTATGCAGCAGGCGCAGAAGTAGGGCGCTGGGCCGGCCGGCGCGCAGGAAGTCAAGCGCCTGCCGATCCGGCGTTAGCGCAACTGCGTCACCGCCAGCAGCAGCACCATGCTGCCGATCGCGCCATCCAGCACGCGCCACGCCGTAGCCCGCCGAAACAGCGGCGCGAGCGCACGCGCACCGTAACCCAGACCGATAAACCAGACCCCGCTCACCGCCATCGCGCCGAGTGCGAACGCCACCCGTGCGCCGTCGGGTTCACGCGCGCCCGCCGTGCCGATCAGCAGGAAGGTGTCGAGATACACGTGCGGATTGAGCCACGTGAAGGCCAGCGTCATCAGAATGATCGGCATTGCGCGCTGGGTTGGCGCCGTTCCCGCGGCGCTGCCCGCATTGGCGTCCAGCACCGCGTGGCCGGGCCGCACCGCGCGGCGCAGCGCGTTGATGCCGAACCATGCCAGATAGGCGAGCCCGACATACAGCATGGTGTGGACGAAGACCGGATAGCGTTCCACCAGCACCGATGCGCCGCCGACACCGGCGCCGATCAGAATGAAGTCCGACAGCGCGCACAGCGTGACGATCTTGCCGACGTGCGAGCGCATGATGCCCTGACGCAGCACAAAGGCGTTTTGTGCGCCAATCGTCACGATCAGTGACGCGCATAGCGCGGCGCCATGGGAAAAAGACAGCCAGTTCATAGTCAATCCAGTAGACGGGGGAAGCGAACGAAGCTAGTCTGCGGGTTTGCTGCTCGTAAGAGAAGCTAATTTAGTTAATGCCGATTAAGGAACGCTAATGCTCGACTATGCGTTGCTCGATGCCCTGGCCGCCGTGGTGCGGCACGGTTCGTTCGACCGTGCCGCCAGCGAACTGAATGTGACGCCGTCAGCTGTCTCCCAGCGGGTCAAACTGCTGGAGGAGCGGGTGGGGAGCGTGCTGGTGAAGCGCGGCCAGCCGTGCGTTGCCACCACCTCGGGGGCGCTGCTGTGCCGCCATACCGAACGCGTGCTGTTGCTGGAAGCGGAACTCACCGGCCGGCTGCCGGCGCTGCCCGGCGCGCTGGTCGAACCATGGCCGGCATTAAGGGTGGCAGTCAACGACGACAGTGTGGGCACCTGGTTTATCGACGCGGTGGCGCAATTTTGCGTCGAACGGGAGATGCTGCTCGATCTGGTGGTCGACGATCAGGACCACACCGCGCAACGAATCCGCGATGGCAGCGTGCAAGGCGCGGTCACCACGCAGGCCGAACCGGTGCAGGGCTGCCGCTCGACCCGCCTCGGACGGATGCGCTATCTGGCGGTCTGCACGCCGGCGTTTCGCGCGCGCCATTTTGCCGATGGCGTCACGCGCGAGTCGCTGCGGCGCGCGCCGTGTGTCGATTTCAATCCGAAGGATCAGTTGCAGAAGCGCTTCATGCGCCGCATCACGCGGGCGGATCTGGACCCGCCTTTGCACTGGATTCCGCACGTTGCCGGTTTTCTGCGGGCTTGCGTGACGGGGCTCGGCTGGGGCATGTGCCCGGAGCGCATGATCGCGCCGCATCTGGCCAGCGGCGAACTGGTGGACATGGCGCCCGGCAAGCATATCGACGTCGATCTCTACTGGCAGAGCTGGCGCCTGTCGATCGGCTGGCTCGACGATTTCAGCGCGGTGCTGCGCAAGCGGGCGACCGAGTTTCTCGATTGAGATTGAGCGCCACGCGGGCGGCGTTTTCCGAAAGACGCCGCCCACGCTGGCCGAAATGCGTCCGCCTTCAATGCAAGCGGATCACCGGATGCACGCGGCGGCGCAACCAGTGGCTTGCCGAATCGAGCGCCATGCGTGCGAAGCCGGTCAAGGTCATCACGTGGCGGCGATAGATCAGCTTGTAGACGACCGTCGCCAGCCAGCCGTCGACGAACACCGGCTGCGTCAGCAAGCTGTTGCTCAGGCTGCCGATCGTGCCTTCGCGGCCGAAACCGACCAGGGTGCCGGCGTCGCGATAGACGAACTCCGGTAAGGGCTCGCCCGCGATTCTGCACTTCAGCGTGCGTGCCAGAAACAGCGCCTGCTGGTGCGCGACCTGAGCGCGCGGCGCCAGAAACGCATCCGCGGTGCCTGAAGAAGGGCAGGCCGCACAGTCGCCGAGTCCGAAGATGTTCGCGTCGTTCGTGCATTGCAGCGTACGGTTCACCTGCACCTGGGCGTTACGATTCACCGCGATGCCATCCAGCGTGCGCAACACCGGCGGCCCTGCAATGCCGGCGGTCCAGATTGCGATGTCGCTGGCGAGCGGTGCGCCTTGATCCGTCAGCACGGCATCGGCACGCACTTCGGTGACGCGCGTGGAGGTCAACACGTCCACTCCAAGCGTGCCGAGCATTGTTTGCGCACGCGTTGAAATCGTTTCAGACAGCGCGGGTAACACGCGCTCGCTGCTTTCGATCAGACGAATACGGAAATCGCGCACCGGGTCGAGCGAAAACGGGCTATAGCGGTTCAACAGACGCACCGTATCGCGTACCGCGGCGGCGAGTTCAACGCCGGTTGCGCCGGCGCCGATGATGTTGATCGACACCGGCGTGTCCGCCTGAGCGGTCCGCGCGCGGCGCGCGTGGTTCGCACGCAGGCAGGCGTCGAGCAGCTTGCGGCGAAACGCTTCAGCATGAGCGACCGATTCGAGCGGCAACGCGTGTTCAGCCGCGCCGGGCACGCCGAAATATTGCGTGACGCTGCCCATCGCCAGCACCAGCGTATCGAATGCCAACTGCCGTGAGGGCAGGATTTCGCGGCCGTCGGCGTCGTGCAGCGCATTGAGCGTGATGTGCCGGTTGGCCCGATCGAGCGCGGCGAGTTCGCCCTGTTCGAACTCGAAGCCGTGCCGCTGCGCCTGCACAGCATATTGCAGTTGATGCGTAGCCGGATCGATCTGGCCCGACGCGGCTTCATGCAGCAAGGGCTTCCAGAAATGCGTTGGCCAGCGATCCACCAGCACGACCTGAGCGAGACCGGCGCGCCCGAGGGTCTCCGACAACCGCGTGGCAAGCCCAAGACCGCCCACTCCGCCGCCGACGATCACGACGCGATGCGCCGCTGCCGGCGTTGCGTGCGGCGCTTCCTGCGCGTGCTGAATGGGTTGCGTAATGGGCTGTCTAGTGGGCTGTGTACATTGCGCGTCAGAGGTTGTTCGCTGATCGATTCCGGCCATGATCCTGATCCTCCTGAAGTTATCTATGCACAGCCGATGAAAGTGCTGGCGGGCTATACCCGGAATTCATCGGTCTGATCTGTCGGGGTCAGTATAGAATCGGCGGAAACCGCAGCACAATTTAATGTTTATACAGAACATATAGGTTTTCACTTATGTTAAAAGCCGCTACGTTCCGTCAATTGAAAGCCTTGCATACGGTCGCGAAGCTCGGCAGCGTGTCGCGTGCGGCCGAGGAACTGAAGCTCACGCAACCGGCGGTGTCGCTGCAGGTGCGTCTGCTCGAAGAGGCGGCCGGGGCGCCGCTGTTGCAGCGGGTGGGCCGTGGCGTGCAGTTGACCGCGGCGGGCGAAATCCTCGCGCGCTATGCGCTGGAAATTCTCGATCTGTGGAACGGCGCGGCGGACGATCTTGCCGCGTTGCACGGCGAGCAGGGCGGCACGCTGCGTATCGGCGCGATCACCACCGCCGAATACCTGATCCCGCCGTTTCTGGTGCGCTTCACTGAATTGCGCCCACAGGTGAAGGTGCAGTTCAAGGTGGGCAATCGCGCCGATATCATCCGCATGCTCGCCACGCACGAGATCGATCTTGCTGTGATGGGCAGCGCGCCGCGTGAATTGCGCACGGTGGCGACGGCTTTCGCGAAGCATCCCATGGCGTTTGTCGCCTCGCCCGGACATGCGTTGATGAAGAAAAAACGCCTGTCGCTGGACGATCTGCAAACCGCGAATCTGTTTGTGCGCGAGCGGGGTTCGGGTACGCGCTCGACCGTCGAGAACCTGTTTCGGCTCGCCGGGCACAAGCTGCATATCGGCTCCGAACTCTCGAGCAACGAGGCGATCAAGCAACTGGTCGAAGCGGGCCTGGGCATTGCGTTTCTGTCGCTGCACGCGTGTTCGCTGGAATTTCAGGCCGGTTTGCTGGCCTTGCTGCCTTTGCCTGCCAATCCGATCGAACGCGACTGGTATGTGATGCATGTGTCGGATAAACGCCTGCCGCACGTCGCCGGACTGTTCCGCGATTTTCTGCTCGAGCACGGCATGTCCGGCGCGGTACCGGTGCCGCTGCCCACCGTCGCCGCAGCGAAGCGGCGCCGTCAGGGGCGTGAAGCGGGGCGCGCGGCAGATCCGGTCTGAGGCGCGGATTCTCACGATTTGCTTCGACGTTTGCGCTCTATCAGGCCTGAAGGATGTCCTCACGCGGCCCTTCGTTAGCGCGCAGCGCCTTATTTGACAGGGGTTTCGGGTTACATCGCCCGAGATCGAAGTAAAGGTTGGGCGGCCGATATTTTTGCCCACGCCGATTGTCTTTACAGTGACGTCCAGACATCTGAAAAAAGTGGACACCACATCCCCCGTGGCGAGCCATCGTGATTGAGACCTGGCCGTTACAGGAGTTGGAGACAATGAGCAGCAACAGCATCACCCAAGTCGAAACATTCGGTTTTGAGCGCATTCCCGACCGCTCGCGCTACGCGCGGCCGATCGATCTGTTCCGCTTGCTGTTCGGCGGGTGCAATACTTTTTCCACGTCGGTGCTCGGCAGCTTTCCGGTGCTGCTTGGTTTGTCGTTCAAGGCGGGCGTTTATTCGATCGTGCTCGGCGTGCTGATCGGTTCATGCATTCTCGCGCCGATGGGGTTGTTCGGTCCGCGCAATGGCACGAGCGATCCGGTTTCTTCCGGCGCGCATTTCGGTATTCATGGCCGGATCGTCGGCTCCTTTCTGGCGGTGCTGACCGCGGTCGCTTTCTTCTCGCTGGCCGTGTGGAGTTCGGGCGACGCGCTGGTGGGCGGCGCGAATCATCTGCTCGGCCTGCCGGTCAACTGGATGACGCTGAGCTTCGCGTACGGTCTGTTTGCGGTGCTGGTGCTGACCGTCTGCGTGTACGGTTTCCGCTTCATGCTGTGGGTCAACAAGATCGCCGTGTGGGCGGCGAGCCTGCTGTTCGTGGTCGGCATCGTGGCATTTGCCGGGCCGTTCGATAGCGCGTACGCCGGCAAGGTTGCGCTCGGTTCGGTGGGTTTCTGGCCGGCCTTCGTGAGCGCCGTGCTGGTCGCGATGAGCAATCCGGTCTCGTTTGCCTGCACGCTCGGCGACTGGGCTCGCTATATTCCCGAGAACACGCCGAAGAAACGCACGATTCTCGCGGTGATGCTCGCGCAACTGGCCACCTTCGTGCCGTTCTTTTTCGGGCTCGCCACGGCGACGATCATCGCCGGCAAGGCGCCGGAATTCATCGCGTCGAATAACTACGTGGGCGGTCTGCTGGCCATCTCGCCGAACTGGTTCTTTCTGCCGGTGTGCCTGATTGCGATCATCGGCGGGATGTCGACGGGCACCACCGCGCTGTACGGCACCGGGCTCGATATGTCGAGCATGTTCCCGAAGTTTCTGAACCGCGTGCGCGCCACGCTGCTGATCGGCAGCCTCGCCATCGGCTTTATTTTTCTTGGCCGCTTCGCGTTCAATCTGGTCGAAAGCGTGTCGACGTTCTCGGTGCTGATCAACGTCTGCAGTTGCCCGTGGATGGTGATCATGATCATCGGCTTCGTGACGCGGCGCGGCTTCTATCTGTCCGACGACCTGCAGGTGTTCAACCGCGGTGGCCGTGGCGGTCACTACTGGTTCACGCACGGCTGGAACTGGCGCGCGATGGGCGCGTGGATTCCGAGCGCCGTGATCGGCCTGTGTTTCGTCAATCTGCCGGATCAGTTCGTGGGTCCGCTCGGACAACTCGCCGATGGTCTCGACATCAGCATGCCGGTTTCGCTGACGCTTGCCTGCGCGCTGTATATCGCCTTGCTGCAGTGCTTTCCTGAACCGGACGGCGTGTACGGGCCGCTTGGCCGCCGCTGGTTGCGTAGCGGTTCGCAACGCAATGTGACTGTGCATCCGGTGGTGCCGGCGACTAAGCTTAAGGCGGGTGGGGCACAAATCACGCCGCAAATGAAGGATCAAGCGGATCCGCGCACCGTGCGACGCGAACGCGAGGAAGCACTGGACATGCAGGACGCGGGTTGAATCGCCCGCACCGAAACGACAGTTACGCGGTAAATGCAATGGTATTCAAGTTGAGTAGGCAAACAAGATGAGCGAGTCAGTAAAGCGCGCGTTTGAAGGGGTAAAGCTGTTTCCGTTCTGGTTGGACAATCCGCGCGCGCCGGCTGTCGAACGGGAATTGATCGGTCCGACGTCCGCGGATCTGGTGGTGGTCGGTGGTGGTTTTACCGGGTTATGGGCGGCGATTCAGGCGAAAGAAGCGGACCCGTCGCTCGACGTCGTGCTGGTCGAAGCGGGGAAAGTGGCCTACGGTGCGTCGGGCCGTCCGGGCGGGATCATCTCCACGTCGGTGATGCATGGTCTGCCGAATGCGACCCGGGTGTTTCCGCAAGACCTCGACGTGCTGGAAAAGCTGGGTCAGGAGAATCTCGACGGTTTCAAGGAGTCGTTGACGCGTTACGGTATTGAAGCGGACGTCGAATGGAATGGCGAGATGACGGTCGCGGTCGACCCGGGCCACCTCGATCATCTGAAGGGCGATTACGAGTTGCACGTGTCGCACGGGCACGACGTGGTGCTGCTCGACAGCAACGGCGCCAGAGAACAACTCGATTCGCCGCTGTTCGCGGGCGCGATGTGGTCACGTAATCGCAGCGGCACGATTCATCCGGCCAAGCTCGCGTGGGGTTTGAAAGCGGCTGCGTTGAAGCTCGGCGTGCGTTTGCATGAACACTCGCCGATCACGCGTCTGGAGGATCTCGGCGCGACGATGATCGTGCATACCCAGGCGGGGCGCATCGAAACTCCGCGTGTGCTGCTCGGCACCGGCACGGCGGACGTGGGCGTGACCGACATCAAGCGCCGCGTGATGCAGGTGCGCGATCACATCATCGCGACCGCGCCGCTGAGCGACGAGCAGATGGCGCGGATTGGCTGGAACAATCGCCAGGGCATTTACGACACGCGTACGCAACTCAATTATTTCCGACTCACCAAAGACAACCGGATCATCTTCGGCGGCCGCGTGAGCTATCACTTCGGCGGCGATCCGAATCCGGCCGCGGATCGTGACGAAAGCACCTACTACAAGCTCGCCGAGGCGTTCTATCGCACCTTCCCGCAATTGCACGACGTGCGCTTTACCCACGCATGGGGCGGCCCGATCGACTACTGCTCGCGGGGCGCCGTGTTCGCGCGCCGCTATCACGGCGGCAAGAGCGTGTTCGTCGCGGGCTACACGGGCTTCGGCGTGGCGGGCAGCCGATTCGGTGCGAAGATGGGCCTCGATATGCTGTGGAATCGCGATACCGTGATCACGTCGCTGGATATTTCGCGCAAAGGGCCGTCGTACATTCCGCCTGAACCGCTGCGCTGGATCGCCGCGAAGATCACCTTCAACGCCTTCGACGGCGCCGACGATCGAGGCGGCTGGCGGCGTCTGTGGATCAATTCGATCAAGGCGCTGGGTTTTCCGATGTAGCGGCGGCGTTTTTATTCATTGCCGCCGGAATAAAAAAACCGCACCTTAACGGGTGCGGTTCCTGTTGCAGCAACGGTGTGAAGCAGTATGAATCAACCGCAGTACACGATGCTGTACTTCTTGGTCGCCACCGGCATATGCCACGTGCCCGAGAAGCCCTTGTGCAGGATGAAGGCGTCGCCGGCGGCATAGCGTTCGCTGCGGCCGTCGTCGCTGGTGATCACGACTTCGCCTTCGATCAGCACGCAGACTTCGTGGATCGGCAGGTCGGCCAGCTTAAGCGTGCCCGCATCGCATTGCCATACGCCGGCGGACAACATGTTGGTCGCGTCGGAGAAGGCGTTGAGGGCGTGCGGCGCCCTGGCGCCTTCCAGAATGACGTCGGCGGGATCGTGCAGGGCTGGGTTCAGGCCGGAAGCGCCGGGGCCTTTAGCGTCGATGCGGGTGAAAGTGATGGTGCTCATGTGTCTCTCCTGGTTGATGTGATTCAGAGGCAAGGAAGTCGATAACAGGGAATTCGATGAAGAAATCGAAGCAGAACCGGAGTCTGAGCCAAAGCTGCGTAGCGATGAATTTCGATTTGAAGACATTCAGATTGAGCGGCGTCGATGTAAAGCCTTCGATACCGCATGGGCGCGATCCGCGGCCCACGATCTGACCTAACACAATCCATGTAAAGGACTAAGCCATGCAATCGCAATTCCAACATGCCCGGCAGTTTTATATCGACGGCCAATGGGTCGACCCGTTAAACGCGGCCGGCGCGCCCACGCTCGACGTGATCGATCCGTCCACGGCCACGCCGTTCGCGCAGATTTCGCTCGGCAGCACGGCGGATGTCGACCGTGCGGTGGCCGCTGCGAAGCGTGCTTTTCCGGCTTATAGCGAGACGACGATCGCGCAGCGAATCGATCTGCTGCAGGCGATCCTCGACGTCTACCGCAAGCGCTACGACGACATGGTGCATGCGATCAGCCGCGAGATGGGGGCACCGCTGCAGTATGCGAACGACGCGCAGGCATGGACCGGCGTCGCGCATCTGGAGACAATGATCCGCACGCTCGACACGTTCGAATTCGAGTACGTGAAGAGCAGCATTCTGATCCGCAAGGAAGCGGTCGGCGTGTGCGGGCTGATTACGCCGTGGAACTGGCCGGCGCTGCAGATCGCCACCAAGGTGGTGCCCGCGCTCGCGGCCGGCTGCGCGATGGTGCTCAAGCCCTCGGAACTGGCGCCGCTGTCCGGCATCATCTTCGCCGAGATTCTCGACGAAGCGGGCGTGCCGGCCGGCGTGTTCAACCTCGTGAACGGCGAGGGCGCGACGGTGGGCGAGGCGATGTCGCGTCATCCGGATATCGACATGATGTCGTTCACCGGTTCCACACGGGCGGGCGTGCTGGTCGCGAAGGCCGCGGCGGATACGGTCAAGCGCGTGCATCAGGAACTGGGCGGCAAATCGGCCAACCTGATTCTTGAAGATGCCGATCTGAAACACGCGGTGATGCGCGGCGCCCGTGCCTGTTTCGACAACAGCGGCCAGTCGTGCGACGCGCCTACCCGCATGTTCGTGCCGCGCGCTCGCCTCGCCGAGGCGCTCACCTACGCGAAGGAAGCGGCTGACGCACTGGTCGTCGGCGCTGCGGATGCGAAGGGTGTGGATCTTGGACCTGTCATCAGTGAGCAGCAGTTCGACAAGATCCAGCGGCTGATCGGCGTGGGCATCGAAGAAGGCGCAACGTTGGTGGCCGGCGGCCTCGGGCGCCCTGAAGGCCTGAAAGACGGCTACTTCGTACGCCCGACGGTATTCGGCGATGTCACGCCGAACATGACGATCGCGCGCGAGGAGATTTTCGGGCCGGTGCTGTCGATCCTCGGCTACGACTCCGAAGACGAAGCGGTCGCGATGGCCAACGACAGTCTCTACGGTCTCGCAGGCTATGTGCAATCCGCGTCGATCGAACATGCGTATGCGGTGGCGAAGCGCCTGCGTACCGGCACGATCTATCTGAACTACGCGGACTACAGTCCCGATGCGCCGTTCGGCGGCTTCAAGCAATCGGGCAACGGCCGCGAGTATGGCGAGTTCGGTCTCGAGGACTTCCTGGAGATCAAGGGCGTGGTCGGCTACGCGAGTTGAGGCCGCGTGCCGATGGCGGTTCCGAACCTGTAAGCGCCGCTTGAGGGCGTCTATAATCCTCACCGGAATTCGCCATCGGATCTTCAACCTGTGAAAACAACTATCGCTATTGCGCTTGCCGCGCTCGCCCTGAGTGGCTGTATGTCCGCCGAGAAAGAGCAGGCGCA
This sequence comes from Paraburkholderia agricolaris, assembly GCF_009455635.1. Lineage (NCBI taxonomy): Bacteria > Pseudomonadati > Pseudomonadota > Betaproteobacteria > Burkholderiales > Burkholderiaceae > Paraburkholderia > Paraburkholderia agricolaris. The sequence continues at coordinate 3,160,264 of NZ_QPER01000001.1, read as the reverse complement.
GGAGCGCGACTTCACCCGCTCCGAGAACCTGCTCGATGCCGCGCAGCGTAACGCTGCCATTGCGTGCGCGGATCAGGCGCAGTGCGACAAGGCCTGGTCGCTCACGAAAGACTACGTGGCGAAGCACTCTTATACCTCGATCGTCCGCGCGGACGCGGTGGCGATCGAGACCGACGTGCCGGGCCGCTCGGGCAAGGCAGTCTATTCGGCTACGCGAGTGGCGAAGGGCAGCGGAGCGACTATCACGCTGTATGCGCAGTGCCGTGACATGTATGGTCCGGATCGCGCGATGGGCTCCGATTACGACGACTGCGTGAAGCAGATAGGTCCGACGCAGAACGGCTTTGTGCCGTATCTGCGCCAGCATTTGTCCAGTCAGTAACGGACCAATCTTCAGACCGGCGTGCGGCGCGTCATCATCCGTTCGAACGCGTCGACGATGCGTTGCACGTAGGGATTCTTGTGCGCGAGCACGCCGCTCTCGCGCTCGAAGTGCGCCAGCATGGTCGCGTTCGCTTCGAAGACCAGCACCTGTCCGCCCGGCAGCAAGGTGAAGTCGATCCCGCCGTAGTCGAGATCGAGCTGCCTGCCGATTGCCGCGATGGCATGCATCGCACGCTCGCCGAGCGCGGCATGCGGATTGCCCAGGAACCGCCGCTCTTCCTCCAGCTTCCACGCATGCTGTTCCATGTCGGCGGAGTAGTAGTGGACCATCCAGTGCGATGAAATCGCCAGATGGTAGGGAAACGGCTCGCGATCGACAAAAATGATCCGGTATTTGCGGTAGAAGCCGTCGGTGCTGCGATAGTCGCGAAACGCCGTCAGATAGGAAACCCCGGCTTGTGTCGAGCACCATGCTTCGAGCGCCGCGGGGTTCTCGCATAGCACCAGTCCGTCGCCACCATGCGTAGCGGCGGGGCGCGCCAGAACCGGATACCCGAGGCCACCCGCCGCCAGCAGCGCGCCAAGCGCGGCGCTTGAGGTTGGGGCGGCATCGCTCTGCACACACGGCGCCACCTGTACATCCGGCAAGCCGTTGAGCAGGCTCGCGCTCAGGTGCCGTTGAGTTCGAGCGACAAGCGCGGGTGGATTGAGCATGGGCCGCGCGCAGCGCGAGACGAAGCGCGCGAGCCGGCCGGAGAGCGGGGCGGCGATATCCGCATCGCCAATCGCGTTGAACACGAGATCGTAGGCCGGCAAGAGATCGTCTTCTTCGTCGGCGGCGTAGTCGATCGCGTACTTGATGCGGCACCAGTCCGCGCCAGACAGCAAGGCATCGAATGGCACATTGCCGCCCGTGCGCGCCGCGCAGAGGAGCAGCACGCGACGCTGTTCCGTACCGCTTCCTTCGACAAAGACGCGCTGGATCCGGTAGGCACGTTCCCGGTACCCGGCGGCTTCATCCACCTGTCCAGCGTTTGCAAGGACGGCAGCCAGATTCTGGCAGGCAGTGGCGAGTTGCGGATCGAGTGTCAGAACGAGGCGGTACCAGTATTCCGCGATCGCGTGATCGCCCTTCATGAAGTATCCGGTTGCCACGTCGCAGAGATTCGCGGCGCTGGCGTCGGGTGCCGAGCCGGCGTAGGCGTCCAGCGTGTGGGCGGCGATCAGATGCGCGAGTGCGCCCAGTTCGTCGCCGTCGCCGCGCCGGATTTCGGCGAGGGCTCGGTGGCGGGCTGGATCGAGCGGGGCGCTTTCGCCAACGTGCCCGGCTGACGCGCCCGGAGACGGTGCTTGGCGGACAGCTTCGTGGTGGGCGTTCTGGGTCACGGTCGGTCGGGATAGCGGCAGGCGACGTGCCGCCGCGCATTCGAAGCATAGCGGGCGTGCCTGCGATTCGGCTTACAGCGCCGCGTGCCCGTGCCATGACCAACCAGGTCGTTCGCCTAAGCCATCCGATCGCGCCCCTACAGCAGCAACTCGATCGAATGAAACAGCCGGCGCATCTCGGGGTCTTGCGAGCGGGCGCCTTCGTCGATGACTTCGCGCAAACAGTCGAGAAAACAGGCCGCTGCCGGACTGGTCGGCGCCCCACGCCGCGACGTGATGCTGACGATGGTTTCATCCACGGTTTCGCGCAAGGGCAGCGCCCACAGATTTTCCTTCGCGATGAGCACCTCGACGAGCGGCCACGGGAAGATGCTGACCATGTCCGTTCGTGCGAGCAGGCCGAGCACGACCGAGAGCGAATGCGCGAGATGGATCGTGTGCGGCACCTTCATGCCGCGCTTGCGAAACAGATTGTCCGAGATCGATTCGCGGCTTGCCGGGTCCCAGTTCAGTACCCATTCGGCGTCTTCCAGTTCGAGCAGCGTGCGGCAACCTGCCTTCGGATGATCGCGGCGCGCGCACACCGCCGAATGCGTTGAGAACAGCGGGACGTTGTGAAATTCCGATTGCGGCGATGCGGGCGGCGGACGGCCGATCGAGAAATCGAGGCTGCCGTCGCGCAGGCGCGGTTGCACGACGCCCAGCAGCCCCTCGAAAAATTCCAGCTGGACTTCCGGCATGAGCCGCCGGAACCGCTGCACCGCATGCGGCAGAAACGTCAACGCCACCCATGGCGTCACACCGATCGACAGTTTGCCGGCCGCCGCGCCGCGCAGCGCTTCAATCTCCGCTTCCGCGCGTTGCAACTGACCGAGCACCAGCCGGGCATGCACAACCAGCGCGCGGCCGAATTCCGTAAATGCGACGCCGCTCGCGCCGCGCAACAGCAAGGGCGCCTGCAGGTCGGCTTCCAGTTCGCGCATGGCCTTGGTCACGGCGGCGGGCGACAGATCGAGTGAACGCGCAGCGGCCCGGATACTGCCGGTATCCGCGATGGCCGCCAAGGTGCTGAGCTGATGGAGTTTCATCTGGAAAACCCGTAGAAGGGTGGCAACTACTGGTTGCCGCTGTAACGATTTTACGCCTGCCGCCAGTAAATCGGCGTCGTTATGCTTGGTGCACGCTTTCATAGACGGAGACGACATCGTGAACACCATGGCTATTCCGGCGGGCATCGCCGAACTCGAAGACGAAATGATCGCGCTGCGCCGCCGCATCCACGCGCAGCCCGAACTGGCTTACGAAGAGTTCGCCACCGGCGATCTGGTCGCGGAGCGCTTGCAGGAATGGGGCTACACCGTGCATCGCGGGCTGGGTCAAACGGGCGTTGTCGGGCAACTGAAAGTTGGCAGCGGTACCCGCAGACTCGGCCTGCGCGCCGACATGGACGCGTTGCCGATCCACGAAACCACCGGGCTGCCTTATGCGAGCACGGTGCCGGGCAAGATGCACGCGTGTGGCCACGACGGCCACACGGCGATCCTGCTGGCGGCTGCCAAGCACCTCGCGCAGGAAAAGAATTTCGACGGCACGTTGAACCTGATTTTCCAGCCTGCTGAAGAAGGTCAGGCCGGCGCTAAAAAAATGCTCGAAGACGGCCTGTTCGACAAGTTTCCGTGCGACGCGGTGTTCGCGATGCACAACATGCCGGGCTTTCCTACGGGCAAGTTCGGTTTCCTGCCGGGCTCGTTCATGGCCTCGTCGGACACGGTGATCATCACGGTGACCGGCCGCGGCGGTCATGGCGCGGTACCGCATAAGGCTGTCGATCCTGTGGTGGTGTGCGCGCAGATCGTGCTGGCGTTGCAGTCGATCGTGTCGCGCAACGTTGCGCCGCTCGATATGGCGATCATCACGGTCGGGGCGATTCACGCTGGTGAAGCGCCGAACGTGATTCCTGAAACCGCGGAGATGCGCCTGTCCGTGCGCGCGCTTCGGCCCGAGGTTCGCGACCTGTTGCAGGAGCGCATCACGGCAGTCGCCTGTGGGCAGGCGGCGGTGTTCGGTGCGCGGGCGCACGTGGACTATCAGCGCCGTTATCCGGTGCTCGTCAACGATGCACAGATGACCGGCCTTGCACGGCAAGTCGCGCTCGACTGGCTCGGCGAAGACGGGTTGATCACCGAGATGCAACCGCTGACCGGCAGTGAGGATTTCGCGTTCCTGCTGGAGCGTTGCCCCGGCAGCTACCTGATCATCGGCAATGGCGACGGCGAGGGCGGCTGCATGGTGCACAACCCGGGCTATGACTTCAACGACGCTTGCCTCGCTACGGGCGCGGCTTACTGGGTGCGGCTTGCGCAGACCTTCCTCGTCTGAGGCGGGTTGGATATTTGCCAAAGCGGCCGCAGAGCCGCGCATCGGCAGGTGCTACATGGAGACACAGATGGACTATTCCGCTACACCGCAACCCGCAGGCACTGAGGCGCTGAATCTCGCTGGCGCGTCGGCCGCGCAGCCTGTTAAACGCGCGAGCCACGCCAAAGCGATTGCTGCGATCACGCTTGGCAACGGCCTCGAATTTTTCGATTTCACGATCTACAGCTTCTTCGCGACGATCATCGGCAAGCTGTATTTCCCGGTGGAGGGGCAGCTTGCGCAACTGATGCTGGCGGTCGGCACTTTCGGTGTGGGCTTCATCATGCGGCCGGTGGGCGGCATTGTGCTCGGCGGGTATGCCGATCGCGCCGGACGCAAGGCCGCGATGAGTCTCACGCTGTGGCTGATGACGCTCGGCTCGGCGATCATCGCGTTTGCGCCGACATACGCGATGATCGGCATTGCCGCGCCGTTACTGGTGATCCTGGCGCGCCTGATTCAGGGGTTTGCGCTGGGCGGCGAAATCGGTGCATCGACCTCGTTGCTGCTTGAATATGGCAGCGACAAGACGCGCGGATTCTACGGAAGCTGGCAATTCGTGAGTCAGGGATTGAATACCGTATGCGGTTCGCTGCTGGGTGTAGCGCTGGCCGCGGCGCTGTCCACCGCCGCGCTGGAGAGCTGGGGCTGGCGGGTGCCCTTTGTGATCGGCATGGCGATGGGACCGATTGGTATTTACATCCGGCGGCATCTGAACGAAACGTTGCCGGGTGTGGAAGACGGCACGAGTTCGGTGGGTGAGGCGCCTGATGCGCAGCCGGTTCGCAAGCTGTTCCGCGAGCATTCGCGCGTGATTACGACGGGTGTGTTGACGACGATTGGCGGCACGGCGGCGAACTACATCGTGCTGTTTTATCTGTCTACCTATGCGATTCAGATTTTGAAGTTGCCGATGTCGTCGGCGCTGTGGGCTGCGTGGACTGCGGCGATCGTCACGGTGATCTGTTCGCCATTTGCGGGGGCGTTATCCGACCGCGTGGGGCGTAAGCGTGTTTTGTGGATTTCGCGGGTGTTGTTGATTGTGGCTGTGTATCCGGCTTTTTTCATTATTAATGCTTCGCCGACGGTGCCGGTTTTGTTGTCGGTTGTTGCGGTGCTGGCGGTGTTTGTGGCTTTTACGGCGGTGCCTAATATCGTCATGTTGCCCGAGTTGTTTCCGCGTGCGATTCGCGCTACTGGCATGTCGATTGTTTATTGTTTAGGGGTGTCTATTTTTGGTGGTTTTGCGCAGTTTTTTGCTACCTGGCTGATTCAGATTACGGGGAGCCATCTGGCTCCTGCGTGGTATTTGATCGGGTGCGGAGTGGTGTCGTTGTTGCCGTTGCCGTTTATGCGGGAGACTGCGGGGAAGGCTATAGATTAAAGATGAGGCTGCGCGGGCTGAGGGTTTTGGGTTGGTTTTTTGGCTGCCCGGCAGGTGGGGGCGTTGCGGCGCTTTTTTGTTGATCTGACTCTTTGGCCTTTCCTTGATTTGTTAGTGGTCTATTAGCGTTCCCCCTGTGCGGGGGGCACCTACTTTTCTTTGCCTGCCGCAAAGAAAAGTAGGCAAAAGAAAGCGGCTCAAACCGCTAGCTCATAAGTGGGTCCCCTGCACAGCCACGGTAGTGGTGCATCTGGAATCTGTGTCCTCGCACATTCGGCGCTAGTGACAAGGGCGTCATACCTCCGGCGGCGCTGCGCGCGCCGATGCCCGGTTCAAAAAACCATCAGTTATGCAAATCGCCGGCCAGGTTTCCCTGGCAGACCCGTCCGCGACGCACGTAGTGCGGAGTGGGAGCTGATGAGCGCTTTGTCGCTAACGCGGAGTGTGCGGGAACACAGATTCCAGATGCACCACTACCCCCTCCAAGCCAGGGGACCCGCTTAAGAATTAGCGGTTTGAGCCGCTTTCTTTTGCCTACTTTTCTTTGCGGCAGGCAAAGAAAAGTAGGTGCCCCCCCGCACAGGGGGAACGCTAATAGACCACTAACAAAACAAGGAAAGGCCAAAAGACCAGCACCAGACCAGACCGCTAACAACTCAAGAAAAAGCCAAAGAGTCAGATCAACAAAAAAGCGCCGCGAAGGCCCCTTCCTGCCGGGCAGGCAACCCCCTTCATCGAGCAGCCGACTTCCCATCCCCCACAGGCGCGGCGCCCTCAGCCACCGCTGCCTCCCGCGTCTCCGGCATCGCCGCCCACACCAGCAAAACAGCCAACGCGCCCGCCGCGGCAAGCCCAAAGAAACTTACAGCATTACCAAAATGATCCGCCACAAACCCCGCAGCCGTCGTACTCAACGTCGCCCCAATCCCGGCAGCCAATCCAAACAGCCCAATACACAGGTTATACCGCCCCTTGCCGCCGGCAACATCGGCGGCAATCAACGGCAGCATCACACCGAACACGGCCGCGCTCAGGCCGTCCAGCATCTGCACCGGCACCAGCAAATAAGGGCTGCTGATCCCGGCAAACAACAAAGCCCGTATCGGCAACGCCGAAAACCCCAGCAGCAGAATCGGCCTGCGTCCCCACCGCTCGGCAGAGCGCCCAACCCATGGCGACATCATTGCCACAATCGCCTGCGGCACGATAATGCACGCGGCAATCACGAGCTGCACGTTGTCGCCCATGCCGGCCGTCACCTCGCCCGCGGCGAGATTCAACATCGCTGCATTCGACAAGTGGAACAGCACGATGCAAGCCGCAAACAGCAGCATCCGCTTGTCACGCAACAACTCGCGCAAACTCTCGCGCCGCTCGATCTGCTCCGGCGTCGGCCCGGTTTTGGGCAGCTCGATCGTATCGGTGCGCTGAATCATCGTCAGCGCAAACAGCGCCGGCACGGCAAGCGCCGCAGTCAACCAGAACACCGCGCGGGGCGAATAGTATTCGCCGAAGATGCCCATCAGCCCGGCCGCGACAGCGCTGCCGATCGACGCCCAGCGCGCATTGCGTCCCAGCCGGTCGCCCAGATTCGCACGCCCCACCAGAGCGAACGAGATCGCGGCCAATGCCGGCGTCAACATGCAACTGGCAAAGCCGTGGAATACCTCGGCGGCAATCACCGGCAATACCGTCGGGCTCGCGGCCAGCAGCACCGCGCTGAGAATGATTGCGGCAATCGCCCATGCGGCCGCGCCCTTCTTGTTGCGCAACGCGTCGACTGCGGCGCCCCCCGGCACCTGGCTCACCATCGCACTAATAGTGCCGACGGACAGCGCCATGCCGATCTCGCCCTGGGTCCACTTATGCGACGCGAGGTACGACGCGATGAACGGCCCAAAGCCCGTCTGCACGTTGGCGACGAAGAAATTCAGCCAGTCGAGTGCGCGCAGGCTGCGCGTGGTTACCAAAGTGCGACCTATCATCGGGCCGCCCTTGCGTTGGAACTCGCAGTGACATTGGCCGGCGCAGCAGAGGCCGCAGCAGCGGGTGCCGGCGCCGGAGGCGGCGCGGGCGACACCGCGCGAACCGGTTTGCCGCTGGCGTACGGTGGCGTCGCGTTGATCTGCGCGTCGCTCAAATCGATCAGCGGATGCAGCTCCTTGTCTTTCGTGACAAAGCGCAGCGCGGACCAGTTGGCGGCAATCGTGCGCCGCTCGGTACTGACCATGCCGTTGACGTCGAGCACGACCGCCTGGGGTTGCGCGTTGGCGTCGATCAGCACGTCGATCACGCGACCGACCTTGGCGCCGTTCGAACGCTCGACATCGGCGTCGATCAGCGGTAATTGCAACACAGCGGATTTCGCCGCGGGAGCCGGCACGGCCGCCGCGTTGAGCGTGATTGGCGCGGTTTTCGCGGTCGGCGTAAAGCGGAACGCACTCCAGGGGAAATTGACCTTGCGGTCGCCGACGCCCAGGAAGCCCTGCAGATTGACCACCATCTCGCGCGGCTTGCCGCTCGCATCTGCGATCATGTCGACCGCGCGGCCCACCACCTTGCCGTCGGGTTTCTGCACTTCGCTATCGAGCAAAGTGCGTGCGTCGCTACGCTCGATCGTGCGCAGCACGATCAAGGGCGCGGGCGCAGGGGGCGGCGGCGCGGGCGTGGCGACCGGCGGTGGAGGTTCGACCTTGTGCGGTTTGACAACCGGCTTCTTCGGCTTCTTCGGCTGTTCGGGTTCGGTCGCCTCAGTCTCGACAGGTTCCGGCGCCGAAGCCGCCACAGGGGCGCTCGCGGGCTCGACGGGCATGACCGTGGCGTCGACAATCGGCGCCTGCTGCGGGCCCCACAGCAAGCTGCAACCGGACAGCGCGAACAGCGCGAACACAGCAAGAATCGGAAGACGCCAGGCAGGACGCGAAAAACCGCCGCTCATCAAGAAGGACTCCATGGGCCAATGCGCACGGGCGCTGTGGAGCGCCGCTCTATGTCACGCAATTAAGTCAGGTAAGGGCCAGAGTGTAACCCGTGGCGTTTGGGCGGCCCGGATTTGCAGGCTTTTTGACAGGTGCCGACGAGCGCCGTTCACGCTGTATTGCGCGTCCATCGAGCGTTATGAACCCCGGTTTATCGCCGGTTTTCCGCAATCCGGACCCCGAAACCCTTTCACAACTTCATGACAAACCGTAGGTGTAAACGCGCGGAGCGTCCTCACGGTTTGCCGTCCCTTAAACGATATAAGCATCGCGACATGTCGGGCATGCCATTCATGCGATGGGAGACATATTTGTGTTGCCCTACATTTCGGGACAGCAAAACAAGAACGGAGCATGCGGGTTGTCCGGACGCATCGCAAGCCGACGTTCAAACCTTGCCACACCACATTAGATCAACGCAACGAGACGAACCTGATGGCGGCCGGAAAACGGGCCGTTTCAGCACGCTGATAAAGGAGGCACTCATCATGATGGAACCCCACGCCCAACCGATTTCTGAAGTCGGCGCCGAATCATTCGACGGAAAGGGCTTTCTCGACCGCTACTTCGAAATCTCGTCACGCGGCAGTTCGCAGCGTACGGAAATCGTCGCGGGCATCACGACCTTCCTCGCGATGGTCTACTCCGTGTTCGTCGTGCCGGGCATGTTCGGCAAAGCGGGCTTCGATACCAGCGCGGTGTTCGTCGCCGTGTGCCTGACCACCGCCTTCGGTTCGCTGCTGATGGGCGTGTGGGCACGTTTGCCGATCGCAATCGGTTGCGCGATTTCGCTGACCGCGTTCACTGCGTTCGGTCTCGTGCTCGGCAAAGGTCTGCATCCGACCGTCGCGCTCGGCGCGGTGTTCCTGATGGGCGTCGTCTTCACCGCGATCTCGGTGACGGGCGTGCGTTCGTGGATTCTGCGCAATCTGCCCACCGGCATCGCGCACGGCACGGGGATCGGCATCGGCCTGTTCCTGCTGCTGATCGCCGCAAATGACGTGGGTCTGGTCGTCAAGAATCCGGGCGCCGGCCTGCCGGTGGCGCTCGGCAACATCACGGCCTTGCCGGCGATCATGTCGGTGGCGGGTCTGGCTGCGATCTTCGGTCTGGTGCGCCGTCGCGTGCCGGGTTCGATCCTGATCGTGATCGTCGCGATCTCGGCGATCGCGCTCGTGATCGATCCGACGGTGGTGTTCCACGGCGTGTTCGCACTGCCGTCGCTGAGCGCGCCGGGCCACGCTTCGCTGATTGGCGCGATGGACATCAAGGGCGCACTGTCGATGGCCGTCTTGCCTAGCGTGCTGGCTCTGGTGATGACCGCCGTGTTCGACGCAACCGGCACGATTCGCGCCGTTGCCGGACAAGCCGGTCAGCTCGACGAAAACGGCCGCATCATCAACGGCGGCCGGGCGCTGACGGCGGATTCGCTGAGCTCGATTTTCTCGGGCCTGCTCGGCGGTGCACCGGCGGCTGCTTACATCGAATCGACGGTCGGCGTCGCTGCCGGCGCGAAGACCGGGATGGCTGCCGCAGTGGTCGGCCTGCTGTTCCTCGTGGTGATGTTCTTCTCGCCGCTGGCCAGTCTCGTGCCTTCGTATGCCACGGCTCCCGCGCTGATGTACGTGGGCCTGCTGATGCTCTCGAACGTGAGCAAGCTGCACATGGACGACATGGTCGATGCAATGTCGGGCCTGATGTGCGCCGTATTCATCGTGCTGACCGCCAACATCGTGACGGGCATCATGCTCGGCTTCGCGACACTGGTGATCGGCCGCGTGGTGAGCGGTGAGTATCGCAAGCTGAACGTGGGCACGGTTGTCATTGCTGCCGTGCTGGTCGGTTTCTATCTCGGCGGCTGGGCGATCTGATTCTGCCGCACTGCGCTTTACGCGGTTTTGCTGTAGCGCGAGAGCAGAGCAGGTTTTCCGTGCCGCTTTGCTCGAACGTGTAGTCGGTTGTTCTCCACCTTGACGCGGCGTGTTGCAGGGTTTTATCTGCGATGCGCCGCGTATCTTTTTTGCGGCGTCCGCTTCATCGCTTCGCTCCTCTTTTCCGCACGTTATTTGGAAAAGCACGCACCTGTCCTTGACATCCCTACGCATGTTTCTATACTTAACCTCATGGTTAAGTTTAATGAAGCGTTACTCGATCGCACTTTCGCCGCGCTGTCCGATCCGACGCGGCGTGCGTTGCTCGCGCGTCTGTCCGATTTGAACGATCTGTCGGTCAGCGAGCTCGCCGAGCCCTTTGCGATGTCGTTGCCCGCGGTGATGAAACACCTCGACGTATTGTCCGAGGCCGGTCTCATCACGCGCAGCAAAACCGGCCGCACGGTAGCGTGCCGTTTGTCCGCCGGGCCTATGGAGGAAGCCATGGAATGGCTCACTCGCTATCAGCGTTTCTGGTCGGAATCGCTTGATCGTCTGGCTGCTTTCGTCGAAGAGGAAACACCCTGTCCACCAGGCCGGGCGTCACCCTCCGGCGGCGCCTCGACGGCACGCCAGCGCAAGCCTTCCGCGCCCGGACGGAAGCGGCGCGATTCGTGACGCGGGGGCAGCCCACCCGTGGGGCACATCGATTTGGCAGGCGCTATGGCCTCGATGAGCTGGAACGCTACTTCGGCTGATTTTGCTCTATTGAACCTGTACGACGCAGACAAGGAGACGCAAATGGACCCGCAACACCGGATCGGTACGAGAGAAGAATGGCTGGCCGCCAGCAAGGCGCTATTGGTCGAAGAGAAAGCGTACATGCGCGCCGGCGATGAACTCGCCCGCAAACGCCGCGCATTGCCTTGGGTGAAAGTCGACAAGACCTACGTGTTCGATACCCCGCAAGGCCGCAAGACACTCGCCGATCTGTTCGGCGGCCGCAGTCAGTTGATCGTCTATCACTTCATGTTCGGCCCGGAATGGGAGGAGGGCTGCTTCGGCTGCTCGTTCGTATCGGATCACATGGACGGCATCCTGACGCATCTCGAACATCACGACGTATCGTACGTGGCGGTCTCGCGAGGGCCGCTCGCGAAGATCGAGGCCTTCAGGAAGCGTATGGGCTGGAAGTTTCCGTGGGTCTCGTCGAATGACAGCGATTTCAATTTCGACTATCACGTGTCGTTCACGCCGGAGGAAGTTGCCAGCAAGAAGGCGTTCTACAACTTCACCGAACAGGATGTCGGCATCGACGAGCTACCCGGCCACAGTGTGTTCTACAAAGACGAGGCGGGCGACGTCTATCACACGTATTCCACCTACGGACGAGGCGGCGAGCAGTTCCTCAGTGCGTACGCGCATTTCGACGTCACGCCGAAGGGCCGCAACGAGAAGAAGAATATGGGCGAATGGCTCAAGCATCATGACCGCTACGAAGAGAAAGCGGGCGGTTGTGCCGCATGCGGCTCGTGATGCGGGTGAGCGGCGCCGGCATCGAATCAGCGGGACGTCATGCCCCTTTGCGTCCCGCTTCATAAAACAGCGCGAACAACTCCGACTGCGAGTTGACATTGAGCTTGGTATAAATGTGCTTCTTGTGCGCGCGCACCGTCTCGAACGAGATCGCCAGTTTCTCCGCGATGGCGCGCGTTGAAAATCCGCTCAAGGTCAGCATGGCTACTTCGACTTCGCGCGCCGTGAGCGGTGAACGGCCGCTCGCCGACGACACCTGCTCGAAGCGCGCGGCATAGGCGGGCGCCTCCGTTTCTGTCTGCGTCAGGGTTTCCGTTGCTGTTTGCGTCGCCGCCTCGCCCGACGGCGGCGCGCCGAATACCTCATACGGCAGGCGCTGCCGCAGCAACGCGATCACCCAAGGCGCGCACAGCGCGAGTACCGCGAGGTCGCGCTCGCCATAGCGATGCGTTGCGCCCAGCGAGAACGCCAGCGTATGCCGCGCATCGATCATGTAGTTGAAATGCACCTCGTCGCCGACGATGTTTTTCCTGAAGTACCGCTGGTAGTAATCGGTCATCGAGAAGTTGTCGGGCGCGACGTCCGCAAGCGTAACTAAGCCCGAGGCAGGCCTCTCGGTCGCGGCGATGTAGAACGGGTCGAGTTGATAAAGCGCGGCGAGATAGTCCTGGAACATCGCGTCCACCGTGCCGTCCGGCGTGGGCGATTCGGCGCAGACGAGCGGCGCCGCGCCGGGTGTGAAGCGCAGAGCGACCCAGTTATCGAACGCGACATAGCGTTCGAGCGCGCGCGTGAGACGAGTCCAGAATTGCGCGCTGTCGAGCGCTTCGATAACCGCGCCGATCTCGCGATGAAAGGCCAGATCGCGCCATTCGAGTTCCATGCGTGCTCCGTTGAGGGTAACCCAGCCGGGTGATTACGAACAAAAATATGTCTGGTAATAATAGGCCCAACCTGAAAACGCGGGCGGCCTGACAATAGCCGCTATTCAACGCGAAGCAAACCGGCAAGTACAGGAGACAGAATGCTTCAACTCGAACTGGCACAGATCCCGATCGTGGATGGCGCGATGGGCGTCGGCGGGGCAAACGTGCAACGCGTGCTGCAAACCATCGGCCAACGCGCGACCGGAACCGATCTGATCGTGTTTCCGGAGACCACGCTGTCGGGCTTTCCGACGCGCGACACCATTGGCGAGGTGGCCGAAACGATCGACGGGCCTTCGCTGAGCGCAGTCCGCGATGCGGCGCGCGAAGCAGGTGTCGCGGTGGCGGTAGGTCTCGCCGAGCGCGACGGCAAGCGCTTTTTCAACACCACGGTGCTGGTCGACGAACGCGGCGAGATCGCGCTGCGTTATCGCAAGACGCATCTGTGGGCGTCGGACGTCGGCGTATTTGAGCCGGGCGACCGTTACGAAGTATGCAATTTCAAGGGACTGACCGTCGGCCTGCTGATCTGCTACGACATCGAGTTTCCCGAAACGGCGCGCGCGGTCGCCTCGCTCGGCGCCGATCTGCTGATCGTGACGAACGGCAATATGGAGCCGTTCGGGCCGGTGCATCGCCGGGCAATCGTGGCCCGCGCGATGGAGAACCAGATGTTCGCGGCGCTTGTGAATCGTATTGGTTCCGGCGACGACAACCTCACGTTTCCCGGCGAATCGGCGCTGATCGATCCGTTCGGCGAGGTGGTGTGCGACGCCGGGCATGAAGAAGCAGTCCTGCGCGCCACGCTCGATCCGGCGCGCCTCGAAGGCGCGCGTGAACATTATCGTTATCTGCACGACGCCCGTATTGCACTCGATCTCGCGACGCTGAACGACGAGTACGGGCAACCCGCGCGTGTGATTCGCGCGCGTTAAGGCGCGGCACACGCGCTTCCAGCATATCTGATCGACCAGGCTCGACCGGGGCGCGTTCCACGCCGCCTCCGGCGACGCTCGCCCATTCGCATGAGGAGACACCGCATGACCCCGACATCGCCCACCGAGCGCGCCGGCGCATCCGCCGCGCCTGAGGCCGCGCGTCTGAAGCGCACCCTCGGGCTGCCTTCAGTCCTGTTGTTCGGCCTTGCCTACATGGCGCCGCTGATCGTCTACGGCACCTACGGTGTGCTGGCGAGCGCCAGCAACGATACCGCCGCGCTCGCGTATCTGATCGCCCTGATCGCGATCGTGTTCACCGCGCTCAGTTATGGCAAGCTCGCGCGGCTTTTCCCGGTGGCGGGTTCGGCTTATACCTACACGCGCAAAACCTTTAATCCGCATCTGGGTTTCATGATCGGCTGGGCCACCTTGCTCGATTATTTTTTCCTGCCGATGGTGATCTGGCTGATCGGCGCCGCGTATCTCAGTGCCGCGTTTCCGCACATTCCGAGCTGGATCTGGATCGTCGCGTTCATTGTGCTGACGAGTGCGCTGAACATTCTCGGCATTGAACTCGCGAACCGTTTCAACATCGTGCTGATGGTCGTCCAACTCGCGATTGTCGCGTTGTTCGTCGTGCTGTGCTGTCACTATGTGACCGCCGCGGCGGGACCTGGCGGCCTGATTTCGGCTGAGCCCTTCTTCAAGCCGCATGTGCCGTTCTCGGCGACGATGGCAGGCGCTGCGATTGCCGCGTATTCGTATCTCGGCTTCGACGCGGTATCGACTTTGACCGAAGAAACCATCGCTCCGGAAAAGACCATGCCGCGCGCGATCGTGCTGATCGCGCTGATCGGCGGCGCGATCTTCGTGATTGCCGCGTACACGGTGCAACTCGCGCACCCGGGCGCGGTGTTCAAGGATCCGGATTCGGCCGCCTTCGAAGTCGCGCGAAAAGTGGGTGGCGATATTTTCGTCACGGTGTTTCTGGCCGGCCTGATTCTCGCGCAATTCGCTTCGGGTATCTCGGCGCAGGCAAGCGTGGGGCGTCTGCTGTATGCGATGGGACGCGACGAAGTATTGCCCCGGCGCATCTTCGGTTTCGTGCATCCGAAGTTCAAGACGCCGGCGCTGAATATCGCAATCGCGGGTGCAATCGGCCTGGTCGCGTTGAAACTCGATGTGGCGACGTCGACCTCGTTCATCAACTTTGGCGCGTTTCTCGCGTTCACTGCGGTCAATCTGTGTGTGATCCGTCAGTTCTTCAACGCGAAGGGCGGTGCGAATGCGATGGGTGTGATCGGCGGCCTGCTGTTTCCGCTGGCCGGTGCGGTAGCGGATATCTGGCTGCTGGTGAGTCTCGAGAAAACCGCGCTGGTGCTCGGCGCGGTGTGGTTCGTGCTGGGCTTGTGCTACCTCGGCTGGATCACGCGCTGTTTCCGCCGGGCGCCGCCGGAAGTCGCGGTTTGAGGCAGTCGTTTGTGCCCGTACTCGTGCTGTAGTCGTGATTGTCTGCCAGCGTGCCGGTGCCGGTCAGTTGCGAAGCGAGGTGCGAGTTGAAGCGGGCGGCGCTGCGTTGCGCAGCGTCGAACTCACAGTGCCATGTCGAACGCGGGCTTGAGGAACACCTCGATCGCCATCACGACAAGACTCATCGCGGCCGCTGCCAGCGTGAGCGTGCCGTATTCGTCGTAGTGCGCGTCGTACACGCACGCCACAACGAACAGAATCGCCAGCAGGTTGGTCAGCCAGTAGAAATTCAGCGCCAAGGTCATCGATCAAATCCGGGCTCACGCGCGACTCGTATCGTCGAATCGCACTATTACGTGAGCCGGATTCTAGCGAGGTGAGCTTACGGATTCGCAACACCCCGGCTTACACTGCTTACGCCCTGGCGGGCGTCCCCTCGCGAAACATCAAACCATCTCGCGCTCGATCCAGTCGATCACCGAGTTGCGTTTCGGCTGCCAGCCGAGCAGCTTGCGCGCGCGCTCACCGCGTACGCGGCTGTTCGATCCGAGCCCGTACGAAGCCATTTCGTAACCCCATTCCTTTTGCGCTGCTTCAAGCGGCCAGTCTTGCGGCTCACCGAGTTTCATCACGTGAGCGATGGCCGTACTCATGTCGCGAAACGACGCTTCACCGCTCTCGACGAAATAGAAGGTGCCAGCCGGCGTCTTTTCCAATGCGAGGCGATAGAGTTCGGCGACGTCGTCGATATGCACGTTCGACCAGATGTTGCCGCCGCTGCCCACATGCCGCACCACGCCGCTCTTTTGCGCCTGACGCACGAGCCGCGGCAACTGCACGCTAGCACTGCCAGGCACTGCGCCATGGCCGTAGATCAGCGTGTTGCACAGCACCGCCGAGCGAATGTTTTGCTGTGCGGCCGCGAGCACGAGTTGATCGATGGCGACGCGCGCCGCTTTATCCGCCGTCGGCTGGGGCAGGGCGTCCTCGTGATAGATGCGCGCCTCACCGGCCTCGCCACCCGACGCATCGCCCACGATGCTCGAGCCGCTCGTATGCAGAAACGGTTTGCCGGAACCGGCGAGGCCCTCGATCAGCGCTTTCACCGCGCCTTCGTGGTCGCTGCTCGCGGCGTTGATCACCGCGTCGGCAGCTTGTGCTTCGGCGATCAGCAATTCGCGGTCGTCGAGCGTGCCGATCACGGGTTCGATACCGAGGCGTTGTAGTTCGGCGCTGTGTTCGGGCTTGCGGATCAAACCGCGTACTCGATGGCCGGCGCGCACGAGGTGCGCCGCGATCGAACCGCCGATAAAGCCGCTTGCGCCAGTAATGAAAATCTTCAAGACGTTCTCCTTGGTGGAAACACCGGAAACACGATGCAATGCACGCAGTATCCGCCGTCTTGATTCTCGCAAAAAGCGTATTAGTCTCAAATCAATCTTGATTTTAAATCAACAATACAGGCTTCCGGTGTGGGTGCGCGGGCTTTCTTGCGCCGGCAGCGGGCTCCCCTATAACTCAGTAACGCACGTATGGGCAGGCCCGACTGCGGCGGCCGCCGGGTCGAATCTTTTTGGCCGCTTGCCGCTGCCTATTTTGAATGTGTATATACAAGTTATCCCGCAAGGTGAGCGGGTCCGGTGCGGCATACCCAGCGCTCGAAACGCTGACAGATGTGGCATGCATGGCGCCGGCATTCGGTTCTAATGGAAACCCCTAGGTCGGAAGCTGCAAAAACAGGTTGTATATACAGGATGACGACGCTAGACTTCTCTCAAATTGTATAGACAAGACAGGACAACACCATGATGATTCTGAAGCCCGGCTACCTGACCCTCCCGCAACTGCGCCAGATCGCACGCGAACACGTCGCGCTGCAACTCGATCCCGCCAGCCACGCCGCCATCGACGCCTGCGCCAAAGCCGTCGCCGATATCGCCGCGAAGGGCGAGCCGGCATACGGCATCAACACGGGTTTCGGGCGCCTCGCCAGCACGCACATTCCGCACGACCAGCTCGAACTGCTGCAACGCAATCTGGTGCTGTCGCACGCGGTTGGCGTGGGTGAGCCGATGTCGCGTCCGGTGGTGCGCCTGCTGATCGCGCTGAAGCTCTCGAGCCTGGGCCGCGGCCACTCCGGTATCCGCCGCGAAGTGATGGAAGCACTGATTACGCTGTACAACGCCGACGTGCTGCCGGTGATTCCGGTCAAGGGTTCGGTCGGCGCTTCGGGCGACCTCGCGCCGCTCGCGCATATGTCGGCCACCCTGCTCGGCGTTGGCGAAGTGTTCGCGAAGGGCGAACGCATGCCGGCCACCGAGGGCCTCGCGCTGGTCGGCCTCAAGCCGCTCACGCTGCAGGCGAAGGAAGGTCTGGCGCTGCTGAACGGCACGCAGGCCTCCACCGCGCTCGCGCTCTACAACATGTTCGCCATCGAAGACCTATATCGCACCGCGCTGGTGGCGGGCGCGTTGTCGGTGGACGCGGCGGCGGGTTCGGTCAAGCCGTTCGACGCGCGCATTCACGAACTGCGCGGCCATCAAGGCCAGATCGACGCGGCAACGGCTTACCGTTCGCTGCTGCAAGGCTCGGCGATCAATGTTTCGCACGCCGACTGCGACAAGGTGCAGGACCCGTACAGCCTGCGCTGCCAGCCGCAGGTGATGGGCGCGTGCCTGGACCAGATGCGTCACGCAGCCGAGGTGCTGCTGATCGAAGCGAACGCCGTGTCCGACAATCCGCTGATCTTCCCGGATACGGGCGAAGTGCTGTCGGGCGGCAATTTCCATGCTGAGCCGGTTGCGTTCGCGGCCGACAACCTCGCGCTGGCCGTCGCTGAAATCGGCGCGCTGGCCGAACGCCGCATCGCGCTGCTGATCGACGCGACGCTGTCGGGTCTGCCGCCGTTCCTCGTACGCGACGGTGGCGTGAATTCGGGCTTCATGATCGCTCACGTGACGGCGGCCGCGCTCGCGTCTGAAAACAAGACGCTCGCGCACCCGGCGTCGGTCGATTCGCTGCCTACTTCCGCGAATCAGGAAGACCACGTGTCGATGGCCACGTTCGCTGCGCGCAAGCTCGGCGACATTGCCGAAAACGTTGCGAACATCCTGTCGATCGAGTTGCTTGCTGCCGCGCAGGGCGTCGATCTGCGCGCGCCGCACAAGACCAGCCCGAGCCTGCAGAAAGTGATGGACGCGGTGCGCAAGGATGTCGCGCACTACGAACTCGATCACTACTTCGCACCGGATATCGCGGCGGTCACGCGGCTCGTGCAGAACGGCACGATCGCGAAGCTGAGCCCGTTCTCGTTTGCCTCCGAACAATAAACACTCAGCCAGGCAGAACCAGCCAATGAACGCACCGGCCTATCAGGGCATCAAGGACTTCATCCTCGGCCGCATCCACGCGGGCGAATGGGCCGAAGGTGACCAGGTGCCCTCCGAAAACGAACTCGCGCGTGAATTCAACGTCGCGCGCATGACGGTCAACCGCGCGTTGCGCGAGTTGACCTCGGAGCAGGTTCTCACGCGGGTGCAGGGCTCGGGCACCTTCGTGGCCCGGCCCAAGTACGAATCGACGCTGGTGGCGATCCGCAGCATCTCCGACGAAATCGTTGCGCGCGGCCATCGCTATCTGGCGAAGGTGCTGCACATCGGCGCGAGCATCGCCGACGAGGCGCTTGCCGAGGAAATGCAGGTGAGCGCGGGCAGTCCGGTGTTTCATTCGCGCGTGCTGCATTTTGAAAACGACGAACCGGTGCAACTCGAAGAGCGCTGGGTCAATCCGGTGGTTGCGCCTGAGTACGCGTTGCAGGACTTCACGAACACCACACCGAATCAGTATCTGGTGCGCGTCGCGCCGCTGCAGCGCGTCGAGTATCGCATTGAAGCCCTGGCGGCGGACGCGGATACGCGCGAGTTGCTGACCATGGACGAACTCGAACCGTGCCTCGTGCTGCATCGGCGCACGTGGTCGCAAAGCCAGGTCGCCTCGATTGCCAATCTCTGGCATCCCGGCAGCCGCTATCGCTTCACCGGTCATTTCTGATTTCGCCGTATTTATCGACCCGTTATCGACCCGTTTTCGACCTAATTTCCCGAATTCTTCCCGAACTTTTTCACGCATTCCGAGGGCCACCATGAACAACCCGAAACACATCGACCCGCGTCTGGACCCGACCCGCACGATCCGCGCACCGCGCGGTGCGGAAAAGACTTGCAAGACCTGGATTGCGGAAGCCGCGTACCGGATGATCCAGAACAATCTGGACCCGGAAGTCGCCGAGCATCCGCACGCGCTGGTCGTGTACGGCGGTATTGGCCGTGCCGCGCGTAACTGGGATTGCTTCGATCAGATCCTCGCGTCGTTGAAGGATCTGAACGAAGACGAGACGCTGCTGATTCAATCGGGCAAACCGGTCGGCGTGTTTCGCACGCATGCGGACGCGCCGCGCGTGCTGCTGGCGAATTCAAACCTGGTGCCGCATTGGGCGACGTGGGAACACTTCCACGAACTCGATCGCAAGGGCCTCATGATGTACGGCCAGATGACGGCGGGCAGCTGGATCTACATCGGCAGCCAGGGCATCGTGCAGGGCACCTACGAAACGTTTTTCTCGGTGGCGAACCAGCATTTCAACGGCGATCCGTCGGGCCGCTGGATTCTGACGG
Source organism: Paraburkholderia agricolaris (assembly GCF_009455635.1). Lineage (NCBI taxonomy): Bacteria > Pseudomonadati > Pseudomonadota > Betaproteobacteria > Burkholderiales > Burkholderiaceae > Paraburkholderia > Paraburkholderia agricolaris. The sequence continues at coordinate 3,140,300 of NZ_QPER01000001.1, read as the reverse complement.
GTGGTTTGGGCGGCATGGGCGGCGCGCAACCGCTGGCCGCGACCATGGCCGGTTTCTCGATGATCGCGGTGGAATGCGACGAGACGCGCATCGACTTCCGTCTGAAGACCCGTTATGTCGACAAGAAGGCGAAGACGCTCGACGAAGCGCTCGCCATGCTCGACGAAGCGAAGAAGGCCGGCAAGCCGGTTTCGATCGGACTCCTCGGCAACGCCGCCGACGTGTTCGCCGAATGCGTGACGCGCGGCATTACGCCGGATTGCGTCACCGATCAGACCAGCGCGCACGATCCGATTAATGGCTACCTGCCGCAAGGCTGGAGCGTCGAAGACTGGCGCGAGCGTCAGAAGACCGCGCCGGACAGCATCGTGACGCCGGCCAAGCAGTCGATGGCCAAGCAGGTTCAGGCGATGCTGGCGCTGCAGGCGCGCGGCGCGGCCACGCTGGACTACGGCAACAACATCCGCCAGATGGCGTTGGAAATGGGCGTCGAAAACGCCTTCGATTTCCCGGGCTTTGTGCCGGCGTACATCCGTCCGTTGTTCTGCGAAGGCAAGGGGCCGTTCCGCTGGGTCGCGCTGTCAGGCGATCCGGAAGATATCTACAAGACCGATGCGAAGGTCAAGGAACTGATTCCCGACGATCCGCATCTGCACAACTGGCTCGACATGGCGCGCGAACGCATTGCGTTCCAGGGGCTGCCGGCGCGGATCTGCTGGGTCGGCGTGAAGGATCGCTATCGTCTGGGCCAGGCGTTCAACGAAATGGTGAAGAACGGCGAACTGAAGGCGCCGATCGTGATCGGCCGCGATCACCTGGACACGGGTTCGGTTGCGAGCCCGAATCGCGAAACCGAATCGATGAAAGACGGCTCGGACGCAGTCAGCGACTGGCCGCTGCTCAACGCATTGCTGAATACGGCAGGCGGCGCGTCGTGGGTCTCGCTGCATCATGGCGGCGGCGTCGGCATGGGCTTCAGCCAGCACTCGGGTGTGGTGATCGTCGCTGACGGCACGGATGCCGCGAAGGAACGCCTCGGCCGTGTGCTGTTCAACGATCCGGCAACCGGCGTGATGCGTCATGCGGATGCGGGCTATGAACTCGCGCAGGAAACGGCACGCGAGGCAGGTCTGAATCTGCCGATGCTGGGCCGTTGATCGTGGCGCTTCAAAGCACGCTTCACAGCACGCTTGCCGGTAGCATGGCAGCCGCCACGCTGATTCGTGGCGTCGATCTCGTGGCGGCGCCGTGGAAAAACGGCGGCGGCGTCACGCGTGAAGTCGTGGCGTTTCCCGCCGGCGCGGGACTCGACGCGTTCACGTGGCGGGTGAGCATCGCCGACGTGGCGCAGGCCGGACCGTTCTCGCGTTTTGCGGGTATCGATCGCACCCTGGCGCTGTTGTCGGGCGCGGGCATGTTGCTCGATGAAACCGATGCCACCGACGCCGCCGGCGCGCATGCCGTGAAGACGTATGCGTTGACCCAGCCGCTCGATATCGCCCGGTTCGCGGGCGAAGCGCGAATCGATGCACGTCTCGTCGACGGCGCCACGCGCGACTTCAACCTGATGGTCCGCCGCGGCGCGGCGGTGGCTGAGAGCGAAGTGTGGCGCGGTGCGACGCAACGCGTTTTGTCCGCCGACGTGGTGGTGTTGTTCTGCGCGGGCGGTTCGGTCTCGCTCGCACTCGGCGACGAAGGTCAAACGCATGTGCTCGAGGCTGACGACACATTGCGCATCGACACGCCGAAGGCGTTGCCATGCACAGTGAAGGGCGCGGGCACGGTGCTCGCAATCAGCATCCGCTATACGCGATAGCCACAATGATGACGACGATTCGCGTGCGCGCTTAAATCCCGGCACAAGCCAGGCAAAGCGCGCCGCGAATCACCACAGACACGCAACGAGCTGCAAAGAGCACGCGATGAAGCAAACCGTCTGGCATCACCTGAAACTTTGCCCCCAGGGCGACCCCCAACACACGCTGTCCGATGCCGCGATTGCCGTTGAAAACGGCAAGATTGCATGGCTCGGCGCAGCTTCCGAATTACCCGTTCACTATGCCGCATGGCCGCGCGAAGATCTGCACGGCGCGTGGGTGACGCCGGGTCTCGTCGATTGCCATACGCATCTGGTGTATGGCGGCCAGCGCGCGGATGAATTCGCGCAGCGCCTCGCCGGTGTCAGTTATGAAGAAATCGCGCGGCAGGGCGGTGGCATCGTCTCGACCGTGCGCGCCACGCGTGCCGCCGACGAAGACACGCTGTTCCGCCAAGCGGCCGCGCGTCTCGGACCGCTGCTCGCCGAAGGCGTTACGGCGGTCGAAATCAAATCCGGCTATGGCCTCGATCTCGCCGGCGAGCGCAAGATGTTGCGCGTCGCGCGTCGGTTGGGCGAGCGCTATCCGGTATCGGTCTATACGACGTTTCTCGGTGCCCATGCGTTGCCGCCGGAGTTCGCGGGAAGGGCCGATGCGTATATCGACGAAGTCTGCAATACGATGCTGCCCGCGCTCGCCGATGAAGGCCTGGTCGACGCCGTCGACGTATTTTGCGAACGTATCGGCTTTTCGCTGGAACAGAGCGAGCGCGTGTTTCAGGCCGCCGAGCGCTACAAACTGCCGGTGAAAATGCACGCCGAGCAGTTGTCGAACAGCGGCGGCACGGCATTGGCCGCGCGGCACCATGCGCTATCCGCGGATCACCTCGAATTCCTCGACGAAGCCGGCGTTGCCGCGATGCAAGCGTCCGGCACCGTCGCGGTGTTGCTGCCGGGCGCGTACTACTTCATCCGCGAGACGCAATTGCCGCCTTTGGACCTGCTGCGGCGCTATCAGGTGCCGATTGCGATTTCCACCGACAGCAATCCCGGCACGTCGCCCACTACGTCGCTGCTGCTGATGATGAACATGGCGACCACTTTGTTCCGCATGACGGTGCCCGAAGTGCTGCAAGGCGTGACCGTGCACGCGGCGCGCGCGCTCGGCAAGGCGGACCGGCATGGCTCGCTCGAAGTTGGGCGCGCGGCGGATTTCGCGGTGTGGTCAGTAGAAACGCTTGCGGAGCTGGCTTACTGGATTGGGCGTCCGCTGTGCGCGCAAGTCGTGCGCGCGGGCGAGACGGTTTATACGCGGCGTGATTTGAGCTAGGGCCTGAGAGATGATGCAATCAAAACAATCACTATTCGCCGATCACGCCTATCTGCCCGACGGCTGGCGTCGCAATGTACTGCTGGAATGGAACGCACATGGCACGCTGACATCGGTTACGCCCGATACCGCGGTTGTTCCCGACGGCGTGCAAAAGGCCGCGGGTCCCGTATTGCCAGGCATGCCGAATCTTCATTCGCATGCATTTCAACGCGCGATGGCCGGACTCACCGAGTATCGGGCGAACGCCACCGATAACTTCTGGAGCTGGCGCGATCTGATGTACCGCTTCGCCGCGCGGATCACGCCGGAGGGACTCGCTGCGGTCGCGCAGTGGCTCTACATCGAGATGCTGAAGGCGGGCTATACATCGGTCTGCGAATTCCATTACGTGCACCACACGCCGGATGGCAGCCGCTATGCGAATCAGGCGGAGCTGGCGCAGCGCGTGGTGGACGCGGCTTCTGCAAGCGGCATTGGCATGACGATGCTGCCCGTGCTGTATCAGTACAGCGGTTTCGGTTCGCGCGCACCGCGTGAAGATCAGCAGCGCTTCATCAATACACCGGAGAGTCTGCTCGATCTGCTCGGCACGTTGCGCGCGGCACGTGCCGAGAGCGCTGTGTTGCGTTATGGCGTGGCACCCCATTCGTTGCGCGCGGTCTCGGCCGATTCGCTGCGTACCTTGCTGAACGGTATCGATAGCAGTGCACCCGTTCACATCCATATCGCCGAGCAGACCGCCGAAGTCGACGCCTGCCTCGAAACCGAAGGCGCCCGGCCCGTGCAATGGCTGCTGGATCGCTTCGACGTCGATAGCCGCTGGTGCCTCGTGCACGCCACGCATGTCGACGCGAACGAAACGCTGGCGCTTGCGAAAAGCGGCGCGGTTGCCGGATTGTGTCTGACCACCGAAGCCAATCTCGGTGACGGCATTTTTCCGGCACACGAGTATCTTGACGCGCAAGGGCGCATCGGTATCGGCTCGGATAGCCATATCGGAGTCGACTGGCGTGCGGAATTGCGTTTGCTCGAATATGGTCAGCGCCTCACGCGCCGGCAACGCAATGTGCTCGCCTCGCCGCAGGCGACGCACGTGGCCGACCGCTTGTTCGACGCCGCGCTCGAGGGCGGCGCGCACGCCACGGGGCGCGCTGTCGGCGCATTGCAGGCAGGCCGCCGCGCCGACTGGCTGGTGCTCGATGCGGATCATTCGAGCATTGCCGAGCACGCGCCCAACGCGTGGCTCTCGGGCGTTGTATTCTGCGAACACGGCGAGTCGCCGATTCGCGATGTCTACACGGGAGGCGACAAGATTGTCGAGAACCGCCGTCATCGCGACGAGGAGGGCGCTTTTACGCGCTATCGTGGGACGCTCGCCGACTTGCTCCGCTAGGATGCCAACGCTGTTTGCCGACGCTGCCGGCAGCAGCGGCATGCTCGCGTGAATGGCTGAACAGGCCGAGTAAGCCGAGTAAGCTGAGCCTTCGACTTTTATCGATTCCGGACTGATATGACTGCTTCGTCTACCGCAACCACTCCGCCGGTTTTCTCGCTGCATCGGGGAAGCCTGCCGTTGCTGATTTCGATCCCGCATCTGGGCACGCAAATTCCCGCCGACATCGCCGCGACGATGACGCCGGCCGCGCAGCGCACCGACGACTGCGACTGGCATCTCGACCGACTCTACGCTTTTGCGAAGCGCATGGGCGCGTCGATCCTGGCGCCGACGTATGCGCGTTATGTGATCGATCTGAACCGCCCGCCCGACGGCGCGAATCTGTATCCGGGGCAGGACACCACCGGCTTACTGCCGGTCGATACCTTCGACAAGGAGCCGCTTTACCTGGAAGGCCATCTGCCGACCGACGCCGAAGTCGCGCGCCGGCGCGATGCTTACTGGAAGCCTTATCACGATGCGCTGGTGGGCGAGCTCGCCGCGCTGAAGGCGAAGCACGGCAAGGTGCTGCTGTGGGAAGCCCATTCGATTCGCTCGCACGTACCGCGATTTTTCGAAGGACGTTTGCCGGATTTCAACTTCGGCACATCCAACGGTGCCAGCGCGGTGGCCGGAGTGGCTGAAGAATTGGCCGCGATAGTCGAGCGGCATGGCGCTTATTCCGCTGTCGCCAACGGCCGCTTCAAGGGCGGCTATATCACGCGCGAGTACGGGCAGCCGTCGCAGGGCGTGCACGCGGTACAGCTCGAGTTGTCGCAGATTACGTATATGGAGGAGCAGATGCCGTATGCGTATGACGAAAGGCTGGCGGTGAAGGTCGAGCCTTTGCTGGAAGAACTGGTGGCGACGGCATTGCAGCGCGTGCGCGCAGCCTGACGGCAGCTGCCTGAAGCGGCTACCGTCGCGGATATTCCTTTCATCTCTCTCCACGCGGCTCGCCGCGCTTCGCGTTACGCGAGGCCGTAGCCGCGTCGGCTCACACCGCAAAGGTGTAACAGCATGTGTCCGTGATTGCATGCTGCGGCGTTCGCGCCGAACGTATAGAGCGTCAAAGAAGCTTTCGTTGCAGCGTTGAGCCGCGCAGGCCACCCTGGAAGCTGCACCTCGTCGAAGCGGAGTGGTCACAAAAAAGCCCCGCTTATGGCGAGGCTCTCCGATACGCGCCGTGTGACGGCGCTGCACAACGATCAGTGGCAGCGGCGTTCCCAGTGATGATGGACGCGCACTTTGTGACATACGGGGTGATGCTGATATGCCTGGGCGGGAGCGATCGCGCTCAGGCTGACGACGGTTGCTGCGATGGCGAGAACGATTTTCTTCATTACAGAATCCTTAAATCATGGTGATGGTGCTAATGCTGCAGCACGTGGCGTGCCGCAACGGGTCAAGAGGATGCCACACATCGCACGTGCCGCGTGGGAACGCTGACCGAATGCATGGGTCAACTCAAAACGCCGGGCTTCGTGGCGGTTTATCCCGGGACAATGTGCGCTAGCGTGTCATTTCAACACGTCGAGCGGTACGTAATACGCGTGCGGGCATTGCGCGCCATACGCTGAAGCGGCTACCCTTTCAGAACGATGACGTGTACACATAGCGTCATCCATACATCGGGCGAAAAGATGGAAGACCCAGCGATGGAAGATTCCGACGAATTGCTGCTCCCGGTCTGGCGAGCGAACCTGGTGCTGCTGACCCGCGAGGTCGGCGCGGCGACCCGTCTGGCGCGCATGATGACCTTTTCCGCCAGCTACCTGAAATTGATGTTGTCCGGCCAGCGCGAATTCAGCGAGGAGTTCGTGCGCGGGATCGAGGCGGTGACGGGCTTGCCGAATGGCTGGATGAACGTGTCGCATACCGGGCAGGACATCCCGGCCAATGCACGCGAGGCGATCGACAACGAGCAGCCGCTCGCGCGGTTTCGCGGCACCGCGCATCCGGTGCGCAAGAAGACGGTGCTGCGGCCGCCCGAGCCGATTTTCGGTCAGGCGAACCCGGCGAAGCGCGTGGAAGAGGAGACGCTCGATGCCGAAGCGCATCGGCGGCAGGCCCACTTCCGCAAGGTTCGCGATCTGGCGATGCAGGACGTGCGACGCTTCGAGCGGCATTTGAGTCATGCGCCCGTGGACCTTGCAACGATGCGATCGAAGGTGGAGGACGTGATCGCGGCCGCCGATCTCGACGACCCGATTCAGGCCGACCTGGCCGGGCGGCTCGAGCAGATTGAAAAGCATCGGCACTTGCTGCTCAGGCATGTTGAGCGGCTACAGGCCTTGCTCGGGCAAATCGGCGGAGGGGATTGAGCGCCGCGCCCGAAAGCTGGCGACCTAACGCCTGCGCCGCGCGTGGAATTCGCCTTCGAGTGTCCACGTTACGCCATCCTGCGCCAGCGCCACGTCGGTCCAGCGGAACGAATCCCGAGTGATATCGGTGAAATTCCAGCGAATCGGCGTGCCGTCGGCATGGGTGCCGATCTGCACCAGATCGTCTCCGACGCGCCGGCCTGTCAGTTCATCGCGCTGACCGGTCAGCGGATTCAGGTAAGTCACGCGCCACGCCCGCAGCGCCGGGTCCCACACCCGCAGCGTGGTGCCGTACATGGTGTCGGCGGGCGAGAGTCCGGCGTGACGCTCGCCGCGTGGCGGCATGATCCACACGTCCTGCACGGCGCGGCCCTCGAGAACCCAGCCGAAATGAATCTCGCCGCGGCGCGGGGCTTGGCGGAGGTCGACGCGGTAATGCAGTACGTCCATGTCCCAACTGCCGATCAGCCAGCCGTACAGGTCGTCGGCGGCGTCGATTCCGGCGGCTCGCGCCGGGGCGCTCAAGGCAGCGTGAAAACCACGGTCGATAGTGTCGTCCAGCAGGTCCATCGGATGTGCTCCTTCGGTTGTCGGGTGAAAGCACCGGCGCCGCAACGGGCAAAACCGCGCCGGCCGCCGATGTGCTAAAACCACGATACGGACTCAGCCGAGGTGCGTCTTGGGGAAAATTGCCGTCACTTTGCAGCAGGCGCTGGCGCAACGCGCACGGGAAGGCACGCGCGGCGGCACCCACGCACGCCCGTTGGCCCAGGGTGCGAGTTGGGCTGTTGCGGACATCCTCTGCACCTTCGGCCCCCGCGATCAGCCGTTCGAGGAGCGGCACGCCGGCGTATGCATTGCGATGGTGGTTGCCGGTTCGTTCGGCTACCGGAGCGCCACGGGACGCGCGCTGCTGACCCCCGGCGCGCTGCTGCTCGGCAATCCGGGCGACTGTTTCGAATGCGGCCACCGGCATGCGCCTGGCGATCGTTGCATCGCCTTTCATTATGCGTCGGCGTACTTCGAGCGGCTTGCCGCGGACGCGGGCATCGCGGGCGGCGATCTGAACTTCAGGCGCGCGCGGATTCCATCGCTGCCCGCCTTGTCGCCGCTGATCGCGCGAGCCTGTGCCGGCGCGCTGGACGCGGGCGACGCGGGTTGGGAAGAACTCGCCGTTGAACTGGCCGTCTCGACGCTCAAGGCGGCGGGCGCATTGACGCGTGCGGAACCCGCCGCGAGCGCCGCGGCCTGGTCGCGCGTGGCGCAAACGGTGCGCCTGATCGACGACACACCTGGTGCCGCGCACACGCTGACGAGCCTCGCTGCCGCCGCGGGCCTGAGCGAGTTCTACTTCCTGCGCACGTTCCAACGCGTGACCGGCGTGACGCCGCATCAGTATCTATTGCGGGCACGTTTGCGAGCGGCGGCGCTGCGGCTTCGCGACGATAACGCGAAGGTCGTCGATATCGCGCTCGATTGCGGCTTCAACGATCTGTCGAATTTCAATCATGCGTTTCGCGCGGAGTTCGCGTCGAGTCCGCTTGCGTGGCGAGCGCGAGGCAGGGCGCGTCGCACATGACCCGGTGCGCGGTGTATGCGACGGTGGCCGCCGCGTTGGCGCTGCTTGTGTGCGTGGCCGCTGCGCAGGCTGAGAGCCGCGATGCGAGCGGCCCGGGCGCATCGAGCATCGCCGGCACCCTCAACGACGACCTTGCCCCTTCGACGATCGAGCGTGACGTCCATCTCTTCGTGATCCAGAAAGACGGCTCCGTCGAAGAACATGACGATACGGTTTTGCGGGCCAACACGACGAGCGGCGTCGACGATATCGCGCAACGCTACGTGTGGTTCAACAAGGACATCGAGCAGGTGCAATTGCTCGCGGCTGAAACGATCGATCCGAATGGCGTCGCGCATCCGGTCGGCCCCGAAGCGATTCGCGACGTGCAGGAACCGCGCTCGGCCGGTGCGCCGAGTTTCGAAGACGGGGTGTTGCGCACGGTGATCTTTCCGGGCGTCGAACCCGGCGCACGTGTTCATCTGGCGTTTCGCAAAACCCGCGCAAAAGCGCTACAGGCGGGCACGTTCGCCTATCTGGTCGAGCCGACTCGCGACCCCGTCGAGTTGCAGCGCCTGATCTTCGATCTGCCGGCCGACGTACCCCTCTACGCCGATGCGCGCGGCTACGTCGCGCTGCCGCCCGTCACCGCGAACGGCCGCACCCGCTATGAGTTCGATTACCGGCACGGTCCTTACGCGCCGCTCGAAGCGGGCGCGGTAGGCTATGCGAACTGGGGTGACCGGCTGATGGTGTCGACGGTGCCGGACTTCGCGAACTTCGCCGCGCGCTATCGTGGTCCTGCTGCCGACGCGACGATGAGCGATCCGGCGATCGTCCGGCTCGCGCAAGGCCTGACCGCGCAGGCGAGCGACCCGCGAGCGAAAGCACGGATCCTGTACGACTGGATGCGCTTGAATATTCGCTACGTGGCGCTGTTCCTTGGCGAGACGGCGGCGATCCCGCATAAGGCGGTCGACATCCTGCGCAACCGCTATGGCGACTGCAAGGATCACGTCGCCTTGTACAGCGCGCTATTGGCCGCGGTCGGCATTCACAGCGAGGCCGTGCTGCTCAATCTCGGGCCGTACTACAGTTTGCCGTCCGTGCCGGGGTATGGAAGCAGCGCGATCAATCATGCGATCGTCTGGATTCCTGATCTATCGTTGTTTGTCGACACGACGGCGGGCGGCGTGAGTTTTGGCTACCTGCCACCGAGCGTGATGGACCGGCCGGTTTTGCTGGTCGACGAGGGTGTGCTGGCGCGCACGCCGGCCACCCAGTTGCGCGAACGCACGGCACGCCTGCAGATCGACGTCGATGAGAATGGCGCGGCGAGTTACGCTTATCGCGTGGAAGATGGCGGCTATACGGCGGAGCTCGAGCGTAATCTGTTTCGACGGGCAACGCGCCAGGGCACGCAGCAGATTGCCGCGAATCGTCTGTTGCAGACCGGCTTGCACGGCACAGCGCATTTGCAGACCGGCGACGTGGCCGCCACGGATGGGCCCTTTTCCACTTCGATGCAGGGAAGAGTGGAGCATTTTGTCTGGACCGATGGGACGACCGCTGTGCCGGCCCTGACGAGCTTATCCGGCGGCATGGCCGGGCAGGTGCAGGCGTGGCTGGCGGAACCGTCGAGAACGCAGCCTTGGGCGTGTCTGGGAGGAACGTTCGACGAGACTCTGGAACTGACGCTGCCGAACTTCGTCCATGTGGCGGATGTGCCGCCGGATGCCGCGGTGAAGGATCGTTTCTTCGAGTTTTCTTCCCGCTACGTGTTCGATCCTGTTGCGCGGGTCTTGCAGGTGAGGCGCCATCTTCAGGCCGTATTCGGGCACCAGATGTGCTCAGCCGATGAGTTTGCCGGTGTGAAGGATGATCTTGTGCGGATCGAGCGGGATCTCGATGCCGAGGTGGTGGTGAAGGTGGTCAGATAGGCCCGCGTGCGGTATCGGCAGAGGTATCCGCAGAAGCAGCGGCACCGGTATGGCCCGAGGCGGTGAAACAGCACCGCCTCGGGCCATACCAAACTACTCTGTCAAGAGCAAACGAAGACCCTTAACTTCCGCTCTTGGTCACGATCGGAACCCACGCCCCGTTCTTGACCTGGTACAGCGTGGAAGCGCCGCTCTTCAACGCCCCGGTGCTGTCGAAAGAAATCTTCCCTGTCACGCCGTCGTAGTCGATCGCTTTGAGAACCGGCCGATAAACCGCCGGTGAAGTGGATTTCGCCTGTTGCATCGCCTTGATCGCAGCCCATGCGCCGTCATAGCCAAACGGCGCGTACGACAGGATGTCCACCCCGAAGCGCTTCTTGAACTTCGCGGAAAAGTCCTTGCCGCCCGGCAACTGGGCCAAGGGCCTGCCGTATTCCCAGGCCATCGCGCCTTCGGACGGCTCGCCGGCGAGCTTGATGAAATCCTCGTCCATCACGCCGCCGCCGCCCACCAGTTGCGCGTTCAAGCCCAATTGCTTCATCCGCTTCGCGAAGCCCGCCGCCTGGGTATCCAGCCCGCCGAAGAAAACCAGATCCGCATTGGCCGCCTTGATCCTGGTGATCTGCGTGCTGAAATCCACCGCGTGATTGTCGGTGTATTCGCGCGTCACTATGTTGCCGCCATGCGCCTTCACCGCTTTCTCGAACTCGTCGGCCTCGCCCTGGCCGAACGCCGTGCGGTCGTCGATGATCGCGATGCGTTTGGCTTTCGTCACTTCCACGGCGTAGACGCCCGCGTTACCGGCGTTCTGCGCATCGGTGGAAATCACCATGAAGGTGTTGGCGAAACCGCGCCCGGTAATGACCGGATTGGTCGCGGCCGGATCGATCACCGGAATGCCGGCCTGCTCGTACACCTGCGAGGCGGGAATCGTCGTGCCCGAATTGAAGTGGCCGACGACCGCCGATACGCCCGCGTCGACCAGTTTCTGCGCGGCCTGCACGCCGATACGCGGGTCGGCCTGGTCGTCCTCGGAGACGAGCTGGAATTGTGCGACCTTGCCGCCGATCTTGAGCTTCTGGGCGTTGGCTTCCTCGATCGCAAGCCGGACACCGTTCTCCAGATCTTTCCCATAGCCGGCGTTGGCGCCTGTGAGCGGCGCGGCGAAGCCGATCTTCACCGGCAGGTCGTCGGCGAAACTGGCTAGCGGCGCAATCGCGAGGGCGGCGCCAACAAATAGAGCAAGCGGTTTCAGCGTGTTGTGAAGACTCATGTCTCTCTCCTTCGACAGTTTCAGGTTTGCAGGCAGCAAGCGGTAACGCTGGATCGACGTGCCGTGGCGTTCACATGCCGGTCAATCTGGCGCGAATATAGAAAGCCAATTTATGAGCGTCTTGGCAGTTCGCGGCGCTTTGAATGAGCATTTCGGCATAGGCCGCGCAGCGCTTGGGCTGGCGGCCTGTCAGCGGCGGCACGCGGGTGCGGATTGCGGCATATGCTTAAGAAACGGGGCGACCTGTATTTGCCGAAGAAGCGAAGGGCGGCTCCGAGAAGCCGCCTGGGAAACCGGTGCGAGCGCGCCGGCTTTACTGCTGCGGTGCGGTCGCGCAAACGGGTGTCCGCATAGCACCGGCGAAAAATCTGCGGCCCGGCCGAATCGCCCGATGCGACCGGCCGCAAGCTAAAACGATGCGCTCAATGCTCGCCTTGCTGGCGCAGCAATTCTTCACGCAGACGCAGCAGGGGCGCCTTGGTCTCTTCGTCCGCCCAGGTGTCGAGATCGTCGAGCGCGCGCTGGCAGCCGTCGAGCACCAGGTCGAGATCCACCGGCACGCCGTTGTTCAACGCGAATTCAATGGTCTCGGCGAACTGCTGGCACTCGTCCTCGCCATACGAAATGTCGAGGTTGTCGGCGATGACTTCGGCGATGTTGCTACGCGCCTTGTCGTCGGGCGTCACCATATCGACGATGCCGCGCGCCACGGCCGGCGAATAGTAAAGCGCGATGTCGAGCCACTGCGCGGGATCGAAGTCGGCCTGGTCGAACTGGCTCTCGAAGAACTCGATCGCTTCCTGTTCGTGCGCTTCGTCCGCGTCGACGCTCATGCACAACTGCTCAAAAAATTCTTCCCGCTCACTGCGGATATAACCGTCCATCAATGCCTCGTCTGCTGAATGCCGGATGCCCGGACGCCAAAAAATACGGCGTAGGCGGCTGGCGGCCTGAGCCTACGCGGCACGCATTATAGGACGCTCAGTTGACAAATGCGGGTTGGGCGCCGCGTGCCGGTTCGAACCACAACAGACACGCGAGGTGGCCGGGTGCGTGTCGAGCCGCGCGAGTGCCGGGCGGTTACACCGTCTCAGGCCGTTTCCGCGACCCAGGCGTCGAACCATTCACGCGGTTGCGCGATTTCGTTCTGCGCGGCGACCAGTTCCAGCTCGTAGCGCCCAGCCTGCCACGTCGCCTTGACGACAGCGTTCACGGCGGCCAGCGTATGCTCGAAGGCCGCGCGGATCGAATCGCCCAGCAGCGTGCGCGCGACAAACACCGCGCTCGTCAGATCGCCGACGCCCACCGGCTGCCGCGCGAACGGGTAGAGCGGGCGCTGGCCCATCCAGGCCTCACGCTCGGTGACGACCAGCATGTTGAAGCGGTCGGCGGGGCTGTTGCGATCCAGCAGATGTTTGACCAGCATGAGCTTCGGTCCGCGGGCGATGACCTCGCGGCACGCGGTCACGGCTTCTTCGAGCGTCTCGATCTCGCGGCCCACGAGGCGCTGCAGCTCGGTATGGTTCGGCGCCATGGCGTCGGCCACCGCCGGCATGGTGCGAACCAGAAATTCCTGGATGCCCGGTTCGACCTTGCAACCGCTCGTGGCGCCCATCACCGGATCGCAGAAGTACCACGCGCGCGGGTTGGCGGCCTTCACGGCCTTGACGATTTCCACTACCGATTGCGCCTGTTCGGGCGTGCCCAGATAACCCGACAGCACGGCGTCGCAGCGGGGCAGCACGCCGATTGCGCCGATTCCTTCAACCAGATCTTCCATCTGCGATGCCTGAATCGCACCACCGGTCCAATGACCGTACTGCGTGTGGTTCGAGAACTGCACGGTATTGAGCGGCCAGACATTCACGCCGAGCCGGCGCATCGGAAACACGGCCGCGCTGTTACCGGCGTGCCCGAAGACGACATGTGACTGAATGCTCAGAACGTTTTTCGTCATGGTGTGGCCCGCGCAAGCAGGAATGCGCGATTAATGGGAACGGACGGACGGACGGCCGCGGTGGCGAACCGGCCATGGCCGGACGCCCGAAGCGGCGTGACTCTTTTACTGGCTTACTCTTTTAGATAGTGCAAGAAAAATGCGCGATCTGCACAGAGAGAAAACAATACATGAGTTTGTCACAGGCGAGTTGATCCGTCCCCGCGTTGTTGCGTCGAACCATCACAAGAAGGATCAGGCGAGTTCCCGATACAGCGCCAGATAGCGCTCGGCCGAGGCGCCCCAGCCGAAATCCTGCCGCATCGCCCGCCGTTGGGTGGCTTTCCACTCGGTGCGGCGGTTATGGAGCGCAAACGCGCGGCGGATCGCCGCTGCGAGGCCTTTCGGCTCGAAACGTTCGAACACGAAGCCGGTGGCGAGATCGTCGGCGAGATTTTCGAGCGACGCGTCGACCACCGTATCCGCCAGCCCGCCAACGCAATGCACGAGCGGCAGCGACCCATAAGCCAGCGCGTACAGTTGCGTCAGCCCGCAAGGTTCGAAGCGCGACGGCACCGCGATCACGTCGCTGCCCGCGACGATCGTATGCGCCAGGGTTTCGTCGAAACCCAGTTCGACCGCCACCGATTCCGGATGAGAGTGCGCGACCCGTTTCAAACCGTTTTCGAGCGCCGGGTCGCCGGTGCCGAACACCACCAGCTGGCCGCCGCGTTTGACAATCTCGGGGACCGTTTCGAGCAGCAGGTCGAGGCCTTTCTGTTCGGTGAGCCGGCTCACCACGCCGAATAACAGCGCATCGCTTTTCTGCGCGAGGCCGAAGCGCTTCTGCAAGGCCTCCTTGCAGGCCGCTTTGCCGGCCAGACGGGTGGCCGTGTAGTGATCTTCGAGCAGCGTGTCGGTGGCGGGATTCCACACCGAGTAGTCGACGCCGTTCAGGATGCCGCTCAGATCGTGCGAGCGATGGCGCAGCAACGCGTCGAGGCCGCCGCCTTGGGCGAGGGTCTGGATTTCGCGGGCATAGGTCGGGCTCACGGTGGTGATGCGGTCGCTGTAGTAGAGGCCGGCCTTGAGGAACGACAACTGCCCATAGAATTCGACCCCGTGCATGCTGAAGAAGTCGTCCGGCAAGCCCAATTGACCGAACTGATGCGCCGGAAAGACTCCCTGATACGCGAGGTTGTGCACAGTAAAGATGCTGCGCGCGAACCGTCGGCCATGCTCCCGTTCGGCCGCCTTCAGATAGGCGGGCGCGAGGCCGGCGTGCCAGTCGTGCGCGTGGACGATCTGCGGTACCCATGCCGGGTCGAGATGCTGCGCCAGTTGGGCGGCAACCCAGCCAAGCAGGGCGAAGCGTTGCGCATTGTCGCCGTACGGGACGTGTTCGTCGTTCAGATAGGGGTTGCCGGGCCGGTCGTACAGGGTGCCGGCGCGGATCACGTAGACGCTCAGGCCGTTCGACGGCAGCGTGCCTAGTTCGAGCGTGACGCCTGGCGCGTCGAAACGGCGGCCCATCTGCGCTACCGGCCGCAAGTTGCTCAAGCCGGCGACCACCGCGGGAAAGCCGGGCAGCAGCACTCGCACGTCGGCGCCGCGCTCGATCAGCGCAGGCGGCAACGCGCCCGCGACGTCGGCGAGACCGCCCGTTTTGAGGAGGGGATACAGCTCGCTTGCGACGTGCAGGGCGCGAATCGTCATAGGCTCGGTCTCGTTCCTGTTAGGACGGGTTTGCCGTCAGGTCGGCGTAAGCGGCGCAAACCGTGTAAGCGGTGCGAACGGAGTAACTGGCGCAACGGTAGCGGCAAGGCTCGCCGGTTCGTCATGCCGTTCCGGCGAGCGTCACGCTCTCCGTCATTTTCGCTTCTGTTGCAGCGCCTCGGGCGTGACCAGCACCACGCCGTCGTCGGTGCGATAGAAACGTTCGGCGTCGGCCACCGGGTCTTCGCCGATGATCGTGCCGTCCGGAATCGTGCAGCCGCGGTCTATCACCACTTTTTGCAGCCGGCAGCTCGCGCCGACGGTCACCTGCGGCAATAAGACTGCCTCATTGATGTTACAGAACGAACTCACTTTCACATTCGACGACAGCACGGAGCGCGAAATCTGCGAACCCGAAATCACGCAGCCGCCGCATACGATCAGATTGTTGCCGGTACCTTGCAGGCCTTTCATGTCGCGGACGAACTTGGCGGGCGGCAATTGCTCCTGGTACGTCCAGATCGGCCAGTTGCGGTCGTACAGGTCGAGCGTCGGGATGGTGGAGGCGAGGTCGAGGTTGGCTGCCCAGTAGGCGTCGATCGTGCCGACGTCGCGCCAGTACGGCTCCACGCTGGGGTCCGACGACACGCAGGACATGCTGAACGGATGCGCAATCGCCATGCCTTGCGTGACGACGCGCGGCAGGATGTCTTTGCCGAAGTCGTGATCGGTATCGACGCTCGAGATGTTTTCTTCGAGCAACGAGTACAGGTAATCGGCGCTGAATACATAGATGCCCATGCTCGCAAGCGCCACGTCCGGACGGCCAGGCATGGCGGGCGGATCGGCAGGTTTCTCGACGAAGCCGGTCACGCGCCGGTTTTCATCCACATGCATCACGCCGAAGGCTACCGCTTCCATGCGCGGCACCTCGATGCAGCCGACCGTGCAATCCGCGCCGCTTTCCGCGTGATCCGCGAGCATGCGCGTGTAGTCCATCTTGTAGATATGGTCGCCCGCCAGCACCACCACGTATTTCGGCCGGATCGAGCGGATGATGTCGAGATTCTGGAACACGGCGTCTGCGGTGCCGCGGTACCAGTGAGCGCCTTCCACACGCTGCTGCGCCGGCCACAGATCGATGAATTCACCGAATTCGCCGCGCAGGAAACCCCAGCCGCGCTGCAGATGGCGCAATAACGAATGTGCCTTGTATTGCGTGACGACCGCGATACGGCGGATACCGGAATTCAGACAATTGGAGAGCGCGAAGTCGATGATCCGGTACTTGCCGCCAAAGTGCACCGCCGGCTTGACGCGCTTGTTGGTGAGCGGCCCGAGCCGAGTGCCCCGTCCGCCTGCAAGGACAATGGCGAGGGTAGTGCGTTGCAGATCGTTCAGCCGTGCCGGAGTTTCCATGTCTATCTCCTTTGTCGGCCAGAGTGAGCGTGTTAGCGCCTACTTTGAGCCGATGCAACATAGTTGCTGATTAGTATGCCCCGGATGGTCTTGTGCTTTTTTCGCTCCGTGCGATTGATTCGTGCTGCCAGGCGGCCCTGTTTTTGCGAGCCTGTCTGCTAGTTCTAGCACCGATTTGCCGTGAGCGAATAGTGTTGATTGTGCGGATGCCTCTCGTGCGGCCGCTTTGCGAACGATCAACCCTTGCACCGGCCGCATCCGTGCGCCACGACACATAGAACGCAAGGTGAGCCTCCGCAATATGCGTGCCAAACCGGCCGATGCCGTGGTGGATTTGCGCGCCCGGCAGCAAAGTCCGGCGGCGCGTCGTAGAATCGTCCGCTCTGAACGGGGTGCGGGCGTTGGTTTGCCGGCGTGCGCGACCCGCATGCTTCCTGCCGCCGATTTCTCCTTGCAAGAAAACTATCGATGAATGCCCGCTGCCTGTCTTTGTTTGCCATCGTGAGCGCCTGCGTGCTGGCTGCCGCGCCCGGTGTTTTTGCCGCCACGCCGGCCAGCGCCGCGCTTGCCGGTGGTCCGGGTGGTTCCGGTGTTCCGGCTACCGCGTCCGGTTCTGCCTCTGCCGGTGCCGCTCCGGTTGCCGCCGCCGACAACGACGGTCCGGCGTACGGTCCCGAGTTGCAGGGTTTCAGCTATCCGGAGCCGGTCGGACAATACGACTTCACCTCGCAAGGCGTGGCGCTGCACATGGCGTACATGGATATCAAGCCGGCGCATGCGAATGGCCGTACGGCCGTGTTGCTGCACGGCAAGAACTTTTGTGCGGCGACGTGGGACGCCACCATTCATCGTTTGAGCGACGCCGGCTATCGGGTGATCGCGCCGGACCAGATCGGTTTTTGCAAATCGAGCAAGCCGGAGCACTATCAGTACAGTTTTCAGCAACTGGCGCGCAACACGCATGCGTTGCTCGAATCGCTCGGCGTGACCAACGCGAGCATCATCGGCCATTCGACTGGCGGCATGCTCGCGATACGCTATGCACTGATGTATCCGCACGAGACCGAACAACTGGTGCTGGTCAATCCGATCGGCCTCGAGGACTGGAAGGCGAAGGGCGTGCCGTCCTTATCGGTCGACCAATGGTACGAACGCGAGCTGAAAACGACCGCGGACGGCATTCGCCGTTACGAACAGGCTACCTATTACGCCGGCCAGTGGCGCGCGGACTATGAGCCGTGGGTACAGATGCTGGCGGGAATGTACCGCGGCCCCGGCAAACAGATCGTCGCGTGGAATTCCGCGTTGCTGTACGACATGATCTACACGCAGCCGGTGGTGTACGAACTCGGCCACCTGAGCATGCCGACGCTTTTGCTGATCGGCCAGAAGGACACGACCGCGATTGGCAAGGACGCAGCGCCGCCCGAGGTGCGCGCGAAGATCGGCCATTACCCGGAGTTGGGCAAGGCTGCTGCGAAGGCGATCCCGCATGCGACGCTGGTTGAATTCGCCGAGTTGGGGCACGCGCCGCAGATGCAGGATCCGCAGGCGTTTCATAAGGCGCTCCTCGACGGGCTGGCGGCGGTGACGGCTAATCGGTGAGTTGTTGCTGGGGAGTTGACTCGAACGTCAACCGGCCATGCGATATGCAAAAAAGGGCGGTCCTTTGCTGAGGGGCTGCCCTTTTCACCTTTTTCCGGCGTTGCCAGGCGCCGGTCGGATTATTCGTTGCCGGTGCGGCTACTTGTCCGCGCTCAATTCTTCGCGTACCTGAGCGGCAATTTCGAACGAGCGCAAGCGGGCCTGGTGATCGTAGATCTGTGCGGTCAGCATCAATTCATCCGCGCCGGTCTGGTCGATCACGGACAGCAGTCCTTCGCGTACCACATCGCGATCACCGACGATGGAGCAGGCGAGCGAATGCGCGACGCCGTTCATCTCCATCTCCGACGCTTCGAGCCGCTCCACTGGCGGTTGCAACTGACCGGGCGTGCCGCGCCGCAGGTTGATGAACTGCTGCTGCAGCGAGGTGAACAGACGTCGCGCTTCGTCGTTGCTATCGGCGGCGAACAGATTGACGCCGACCATCGCGTACGGTTTATCGAGTGTTGCCGACGGACGGAACTGTTCGCGATAGACCTTTAGCGCGGTGAACATGTGGTCGGGCGCGAAGTGTGATGCGAATGCGAACGGCAGACCGAGTGCCGCCGCCAGTTGTGCGCTGTACAGCGACGAGCCGAGCAGCCACAGCGGCACATGCAGGCCGGCACCGGGGACGGCGCGAATACGCTGGCCCGGCACGGGGTCGGCGAAATAGCGTTGCAACTCGACGACGTCGTCGGGGAAGGATTCCGCGCTATTTTGCAGATCGCGGCGTAGTGCGCGGGCGGTGCTTTGATCGGTGCCGGGTGCGCGGCCGAGGCCCAGGTCGATGCGGTCCGGATAGAGTGAGGCGAGGGTACCGAACTGTTCCGCGATGACGAGCGGTGCGTGGTTTGGCAGCATGACGCCGCCGGAGCCGACGCGGATTGTTTTCGTGCCACCGGCGACGTGGCCGATTACCACCGAGGTGGCTGCACTGGCGATGCCGGTCATATTGTGGTGTTCCGCCAGCCAGAAGCGGCGGTAGTGCCAGGTTTCCGCGTGCTGGGCGAGGTCCAGCGTGTTTCTGAACGCGTCCGCGGGGGTGGCGCCGGCGATGACTGGCGAGAGGTCCAGCACTGAGAAGGGGATCATTTTCTGTTCATTTGGTGTTTTGGGCGCTTTCGCGCGATGGGGCATTTTGGCAAAGGTTTTGGTTTTGTGCAGATGGCTCTGCGATTTCCATGTTTGTAGAAGGGTTTGGTTTGGGCCTGTTCGGCGGTTTTGTTGTTGATCTGGCTCTTTGGCGTTGCCTTGCTGTGTTCTTGTGGTCTGTTCTGGTGTTGGTCTTTTGGCCTTTCCTTGTTGTGTTAGTGGTCTATTAGCGTTGCCCCTGTGCGGGGCGGCACTTACTTTCTTTGCCGCCGTGTATAGACCGGAGACATGGTTGACAAACGTGCGGAGACATCATTGACACTTTATGGTCAGTGATTGTCGCTCCTCAGGTCAAGGGTGAGGATGCGGTGATGGGCAAACCAGAATTCAAATACGCCGTCTTCGCCCGGCTTTGCGCGTGCCGCAACCGGCAGTCCATAAAGTGCATTCGAGACCTTGAGGTGCCGTCCTTCAAAGCGTAGCCGGCCATCCGATTTAACCAGCAGCACCACGTCATCCGGGCCGTACTCCGGCTCCGGCAGGATCGATGGATACGCCCGGGGGCTCGGCCGGTAACGGCTGATGGGCGTGTCCATGCCGATCGCCTCATGCGGGCGCTCGCAGTTATATACGGTGCGCCAGCGGTCCAGTTCCTGTTGCACGTGCTGCTGGGTAGCGAAGCTTCGTCCGTTCAGTACTTCAGCCTTCAGCGTACGGTGAAACCGCTCGTCCTTGCCGTTGGTCTGCGGGTGGTAAGGCCGGCTGTAACTGATGCGGATACCCAGCCGGATCAGCCAGACGGCCAGCTCGGTGAGCTGACCCGGACTGCCAGGCGAACCCCACGGCGAGCCGTTATCGGTATTGATGCGTAACGGCAGGCCATAGTGTCCAAACGCCTCCCGTAATCCTGTCTGCACGGTAGCGGTGTCGGTGGGTCCACAGGCGCGCAGCAGGATGCTGAAGCGCGAGTGGTCGTCGAGTACCGTCAGGGGGCTGCAGCGCTCCTTCCCGAGGGTCTCAAAGTGCCCCTTGAAGTCCATCTGCCAGAGTACGTTAGGCTGCTCGTGCTCAAAGCGCTTCCAGGGTTGGCTCATCGCTGAATCGGCCGGCAGGATCAGGTTGTGCCGGTGCAGGATGTCGGTCACGGTGCTGGGCTGCGGCACCGCCTCAAGGCCCAGATCACGCAGGCGCCGGCTGATCTTGCGGCCGCCCCAGCGCGGATGGGCCTGGCGCAGCCGTACCACTTCCTGCTCCATCGCAGTGGGGGTCTTCGACGGACTGCTGAGCGGGCGTCGGGATTGATCTGCCAGCGCATGCTCGCCGCGATGGAGCCATTTGTAGCCGGTCTGCCGGCTGATGTTAAAGCGCTGGCACAGCTCGGTCATCGTCAGCGTGTCCTGACTGGCCAGATGAACAAATTCCTGTCGGAGGCTCATAGTGTCTCTTGCGTTCCAGGGCATGGTCGGGACCGGGTGTTTTAGTACCCGGAAGTGTCAACCATGTCCCCGCACACCTGTCAGCTATGTCTCCGGTCTATACACCGCCGCAAAGAAAGATAAGCAAAGAAAGCGGCGGCGGATTCAACCGGTCAACGCAACACCCAACGTTTCTGCCAGTTTTTCAGCCGGGTTCATAAATTGCAAGGTTTGCCGGGGCCGACCGTTCAGGCGCGCGGCGACCTTGTTCAATTCTGACTGCGAATAGCCGCCCACCGGCTCGCCTTTGGGGAAGTACTGACGCAGCAGGCCATTCGTGTTTTCATTACTGCCCCGTTGCCATGGACTTCGCGGATCGCAGAAATACACCTGCACGTCCGTGGCAATCGTGAAGTTCCGGTGGCTCGCCATTTCCGTGCCGCGGTCCCATGTCAGCGATCCACGCAGTTCTTTTGGCAGCTTGTTCACCTGTTTTATCAACGCGGACACCACACTTGCCGTGTCCTTGCCTGCCACCTTGACCAGCATCACATAACGCGAGTGCCGCTCCACCAGTGTGGCAATGTAGGTGTTGTTCGAACCCGCCAGCAGATCGCCCTCCCAGTGACCGGGCAGCGCGCGGTCCTCCACTTCAGCGGGTCTTTCGCTGATCGACACTGCCCCGATTATCTTGCCCCTGTTCTGGCCGCTTGCCGAGGCGCTCTTCGCCTGACGCATCGTACGGTTCGTACGAAGATGGGTGACGAGTTCCTTTTTAAGCACCCCGCGCGCCTGGATGAACAGGCTGCGGTAGATCGTCTCGTGAGATATCTGCATGTCCTTGTTGACCCGGAACTCGCGCCTGAGCCATCCCGCTATCTGTACAGGAGCCCATTGTAATTTGAGCTTGGCTGCCACCAGCCGGCGCAGACGCGCGTTGCCCGACAACGCACACGCCTTGGGCCGCCGTGCACGCTCCCAGGCATTCGCATCGGCCTCGTGCGCCCGATATCGCTGAATACCGCCATTGCGCCCGATCTCCCGGCTGATGGTCGATTTCGAGCGCCCCAGTTGCAGGGCAATCTGGCCCAACGATCTGTCTGCCCCCAAGGCCCGCGATATCTCCTCGCGTTCGGCAAGTGTCAGTGACCGGGCAGATCGTGTACGAGCGACCGGAGAGATTCCACCGGTCTTGTGAACAACCCGATAAACCCCACTCGGCTGACGCTCGAGCATGCGCGCGATTGTGCTCAACGACTCACCCTCGCGCCACATCCTCCATATCTCGTTCTTCTGCTCCGCGCTCAACCAATGTTTTCTTTGTCGTTCCATCGTGCTCCACACTCCATTTCCGTATTGGAACAGAGGTGTTGCAATGACCGGTTGAATCCGCCGCTCACCCCGCCAGCTCATAAGCGGGTCCCCCGCGCAGCCACGGTAGTGGTGCATCTGGAATCCGTGCACTCGCACACTCCGCGCCGTTGACAAAGCGCTCATCAGCTCCCACTCCGCACTGCGTGCGTCGCGGACGGGTCTGCCTGGGAAACCTGGCCGGCGCTTTGCATAACTGATGGTTTTCGAAACCGGGTTTCGGCGGCGCAGGCCGCCGGAGGTATGACTGCTTTGTCACTAACGCCGAATGTGCGAGGCGACAGATTCCAGATGCACCACTACCCCCTCCAAGCCAGGGGACCCGCTTAAGAATTAGCGGTTTGAGCCGCTTTCTTTTGCCTACTTTTCTTTGCGGCAGGCAAAGAAAAGTAGGTGCCGCCCCGCACAGGGGCAACGCTAATAGACCACTAACAAATCAAGGAAAGGCCAAAGACCCAGACCAACAGCAAAAAGCGCCGCGCAGGCCCAAACCTGCCGGGCAGGCACGACCCCAAACCCCATTACATGCAAACCCGATATAGATATGTCCGATCAATATTTAACAACCGCATGTAGCGCTGCTACCTTAAACCCCTCGAACAGAGCAACAGATCCAGCCAGAAAAGAAAAGCCACCGCCCCGCCGGGCAAACAGACCTCACTTAGGGAGACACCCACCGTGTCCATCGAATTCATCGGCATGATCCAGACCCGCAAGGTGTCTGAAACCCACTTACCGCAAGGCCCGGTCATCGACATCGACTACGTGGAGCAATTCGCCCGCGCACACGAAGCCGCGGGCTTCGACCGCATCCTCGTGCCGCATCATTCGACCAGCCCCGACGCGCTTCTCACCGTGGCCCACGCGGCCAGCGTCACCAGCAAAGTGCACTTCATGCTCGCGCATCGCCCAGGCTTCGTCGCGCCCACGCTCGCAGCGCGCCAGTTGGCAACCCTCGATCACTACTCGGGCGGACGCCTCGCCGTCCACATCATCTCCGGTGGCGACGACGCCGAACAACGCCGTGACGGCGACCACCTGTCGCATGACGAACGCTACGCCCGCACCGACGAATACCTGCACATCCTGCGCCGCATCTGGACCGAGGCGAAACCCTTCGATCATATCGGCCAGTACTATCGCTTCGAACAAGGCTTCTCCGAAGTGAAACCGGTGCAGCAACCGCATATCCCCGTCTACTTCGGCGGCGCGTCGGCGCCCGCACTCGAAATTGCCGGGCGTCATGCGGACGTCTACGCACTATGGGGCGAATCGAAAGCGCAAGTCCGCGAGCAGGTCGCCCGCGTGCGCGCGGAAGCAGCCAAACACGGTCGTACCGTGCGCTTCTCAGTGTCGTTCCGGCCGATTCTCGCCGCGACCGAAGCGGCCGCCTGGGAACGCGCGGAACACATCCTGGAGGAAACGAAGCGCCTGCGCGCGGTGCAAGGACTCGGTGCAGGCGGCCCGGCACAAAGCGAAGGCGCGCGGCGGCTGCTCGCGGCATCCGGCGAATCGGATCGCGTCGATGAACGTCTGTGGACCGGCGTGGCCAAGGAAATCGGCGGACGCTCGAATTCGACCGCGCTGGTCGGCACGCCCGAACAGGTCGCCGACACGCTCGCGGAGTATTACGCGCTCGGCGTCTCCACCTTCCTCGTGCGCGGCTTCGATCCGCTCGAAGACGCCATCGACTACGGCCGTGAACTGATTCCGGCCGCCCGCGAACGGATCGCGCGCGTCGAGCGCGTCGCCGCCTGAACGGAGTCACAATGACCGATCTGTCCACCGTGCTGCAAAATACCCCGGCGCCGCACAGCGCGCCCGCGTTGTACCACGCCCCGGATACGGCGCCGCTCCAGCGTCACGCGCCAGTCCGCAAATTCTGGTTCGACGACGTTGCGCCGCGTGAAAGCATCGCGGCAGAGCGGCGCTATCGGCAGGAACGGCTCGCTGTGGCGTTCCGCCTGTTCGCGCGCTATGGCTTCGACCAGGGGCTCGCCGGCCATATCACCGCGCGCGATCCGGAGTGGCCGGATCACTTCTGGGTCAATCCGTTCGGCAAGCATTTCAGCCGCATCCGCGTGTCCGATCTGCTGCTGGTGAATGCAGAAGGGGAGATCGTGGTCGGCGAGGGTCCGCTGAATCAGGCGGCCTTCGCGATTCATGCGGCAATTCACGAGGCGCGCCCCGATGTGGTCGCCGCCGCCCACACGCATTCGCTCTACGGCAAGGCATGGTCGACGCTCGGCCGCACGCTTGACCCGCTCACACAGGATTCGTGCGCGTTCTATCAGGACCACGCGCTGTTCGACGACTTTCGCGGCGTCGTGCTCGATACCGATGAAGGCGCGCGCATCGCCGCGGCGCTGGGCGAACGAAAAGCGGTGATCCTGAAGAATCACGGCATCCTCACCGCGGGTCCGACCGTCGAGGCGGCGGCCTGGTGGTATATCGCACTCGATAACGCCTGCCACGCGCAATTGCTCGCCGAAGCCGCGGGCACGCCGCAGCCCATTCCGCACGATGTCGCCACGCTCACACACGAGCAGGTAGGCCGCCCCGGCGGTGCGTTGTTTGCGTTCCAGAGCTTGCTGGAAGGGCTGGTCGAAGCCGAGCCTGACGTCCTCACCTGAACGGCCCTCACAAGATGACCCAACGTTCTGATTCGCCGGTTTCGCTCCGGCGCCGCCGGCTCGTGTCCGCGCTGCCGGCGGCCGCGTTGCTCGGCGCAGCGGGCACCGGCGCGATGTCGGCAATGGCCGCCGCAACCACGCCCGCGGCCAGTGAGAAAACCGAGCCGCGCATCGATCTCAGCAAGGTCCGTTTGCGTGTCGCGACCTACAAAGGCGGCGACGCTACGCTGCTGAAAACCGCTGGCCTCGCGGATACGCCGTACGCCATCGACTGGTCCGAGTTTCAGTCCGGCAATGCGATGGTCGAAGCGATGAACGGCGGCTCGCTCGACATCGCCTCGGGCAGCGAGATCCCGCCGATCTTCGCGCGTCTGCAGAACGCCCAGGTGCGTGTGATCGCCGTCTACAAGGACGACGTCAACAACCAGGTCGTGCTGGTCCCGAAGGGCTCGGCAATCCGCTCCATCGCCGATCTGCAGGGCAAGCGCGTGGGCTATCTGCGCGCCACCACGACGCATTACTACCTGCTGCGCATGCTCGAAGAGGCAGGGCTCTCGTTCAACGATATTCAGGCCACCTCGCTCGCGCCACGCGACGGCTTCGCGGCGTTCAACGCGGGGTCGCTCGATGCGTGGGCGATCTACGGCTACAACGTGCCGCTGGCGATCTCGCAAGCGGGCGCGCGCGTGCTGAAAAACGCCAACGGCTATCTGTCCGGCAATTACCTGTATTACGGCCATCCGTCGGTGCTTGCCGATCCGCAACGGCGGGCAGCGTCGGCGGATCTGCTGGTGCGGCTGCAACGTGCCTGTGCGTGGTTCGGCCAGCATCAGGATGCGTACGCGAAGGTGTTGTCGGCGGAGTTGCGCGTACCCGAGGAGGCGATCCGTTCGCTGTATCGCAACCAGAGCCAGCCACGCCGCGTCACCGGCGTCACGGCGGCGGACATCGCGAGCGAGCAGCAGGTGGCCGATACGTTCGCGCGGGCGGCAGTAATCGACCGCCATGTCGACGTCGCTCCCTTATGGACCGATACCTTCAACGCCGCGCTCGCCCGCGGTGTGTAAGCGATTCAAGCCAACTTACCTTCTGATCATTCAATGACTCAAACCTTGAGGCCGGACCGGCTGCGCGCGTTCGTCGGCCGGATTGCTTCGCTTGTCGACGAACGTGGGCCCGAAGCACAGTTGCTCGACGCGGGCGGTGCCGCATTGCGCGAACTGATCGCGCACGACGACTGGTTGCCCGACGCCTTCGCGCAGCCCGATCCCGAGCGCTATCAGCAATTTCTGCTGCATGCCGATTCGCAGCAGCGCTTTTCAATCGTCAGTTTTGTATGGGGACCGGGCCAGTCGACGCCGGTGCACGATCACACCGTATGGGGTTTGATCGGCGTGTTGCGTGGTGCGGAAATTGCTCAGGGATATCGCATCACGCCAGGCGGCGCGCTGGAGGAAGACGGGGTGCCAAAGCGTCTCGACACCGGAGCCGTGGATGCCGTGTCGCCGCGCATTGGCGATATCCATCGTGTGAGTAATGTTTTTCGTGACCGTACGTCGATCAGCATTCACGTGTACGGTGCAAATATTGGCGCGGTGACGCGTTCCGTCTATCCTGCCGGCGGTGGGTGCAAAACATTTATCTCCGGTTACTCGAACGACGTGTTGCCGAATATCTGGAATGTTTCGAGGGAGTCCCTGATCTCATGAGTTTCGCTAAAGAGTTCCGTATCCGATCATTCAAAGACGTGCGCCGCGCGCTGCTCGAACGCGAGGAAATCGCGCTCGTCGACGTGCGCGAGGAAGATCCGCACGCACGCAGTCATCCGTTGTTCGCAGCGAATCTGCCGCTGTCGCGGCTCGAACTGGACGCGCCGGTGCGTTTGCCGCGCCGCGACGTGCCGCTGGTCGTGTTCGACGACGGCGAAGGGCTCGCCGAGCGTGCTGCAAGCCGTCTGAGCGAGCTGGGTTATACCGACGTGGCATTGCTCGAGAATGGTTTGCAAGGCTGGCGCGAGGCGGGCGGCGAGCTGTTCCAGGACGTCAATGTGCCGAGCAAGGCATTCGGCGAACTGGTCGAAAGCGAACGCCACACGCCGTCTCTCGGCGCGCCGCAAGTGCTGGCGCTGCTCGATCACGAGGCTGACGTGGTGGTGCTCGATGCCCGCCGCTTCGACGAATACCAGACCATGAATATTCCGGGCAGCATCAGCGTGCCGGGCGCCGAACTGGTGCTGCGTGCACGTCAGCTTGCGCCGAATCCCGCCACGCGGATTGTCGTCAACTGCGCGGGGCGTACGCGCAGCATCATCGGCGCGCAGTCGCTGATCAATGCGGGGGTGCCGAATCCGGTGGCGGCGCTGCGCAATGGCACCATCGGCTGGACCCTGGCCGGTCAAGCGCTCGCGCATGGCAGTTCGCGCCGCTTCGAGCCGATTGTCGATGACACGCTTCGTCTCGCCGCCGCCGATTCCGCGCGCGAGGTGGCCGATCGTGCGAGAGTGGGGCGCACCTCGCGTGACGAAGCACGCCGCTGGGCCGACGAAGCGGTGCGCACCGTCTATCGCTTCGACGTGCGCACGCCGGAGGAATACGAAGCGGGGCACGTGCCCGGTTTTCGCAATGCACCGGGCGGTCAGCTTGTGCAGGAGACCGACATGTTCGCGCCGGTGCGAGGCGCGCGCGTGATTCTCGCCGACAACGACGGCGTGCGCGCGAACATGACTGCGTCGTGGCTCGCGCAGATGAACGTCGAGGTGTACGTCGTAGACGGCTTGAACAATGCGGACTTTGCTGAAAAAGGCCCCGCGCCCGCCGCGCGTTATGCACCTGTGCCGCCCGAGGTTGATGAAATTTCACCGGCTCAACTGGTTGCGCTCCTGCAGTCGCCCGGCACCATCGTGCTGGATTTCACGACTAGCGCGAACTATGTGAAGCGCCATATCCCGGGCGCATGGTTCGCGATTCGTGGGCAACTCGAAGAGGCGTTGCGCAAGCTGCCGGATGCGCAACGGTATGTGGTGACCTGCGGCAGCAGTCTGCTTGCGCGCTTCGCTGCGCCTGACGTGGCGGCGTTGACAGGTAAGCCGGTGCAGGTGCTAAGCGGCGGCACGAGTGCGTGGATCGAAGCGGGTCTCGCCGTGGACAGTGGCGAGGCGCGTCTGGCTTCGCCGCGCATCGATCGTTATCGTCGTCCGTATGAGGGAACCGATAACGCGCGCGAAGCGATGAACGCGTATCTGGAGTGGGAGTACGGATTGGTCGCTCAGCTTGGACGCGATGGGACGCATGGTTTTCGCGTGATCTGAGGGGCGGGCTCAGGCGGCGCGCTGCGCCCGCGCCTCCTTGAATTGCCGTTCGATCGCAGCACCAAACTGCTCGACCGGCTGCTGCAACTTACCCAGCACGCGCGGGTGCACGAGCCAGATATCGATGAGCGGCTTGAAGTCGCTCATCGAGACGATGTCGAGCGCGTCCGCATGAGCGCTGGCCTGCAGCAACGGTAGGGGCACGAGTCCCAGACCGTTGCCGTCGGCAACCAGTTGCAATTGCAGTTCGGTGCCGAGTGTTTCCAGATTGAGCTTGAGCGCGAGCCCCAGGCCCGTCAGCGCGCGTTGCAGGCCGTCGCGAAAGCCGCAACCGTCCGGATTCAATACCCACCCGATCGACTGGCATTCCGCCAGCGTATGCGCGCGTTTCTTCAACAAGCCTTTCTGCGCGACCACTGCCAGCTTGACGCGGCCAAGCGAGCGCGCCGACAAGGTTTCGTCGAAGGTCTTGTTGCTGGGCAGCAGGATCGCGGCGGCGTCGAGTTCGCCCTGCTCGACGCGTTGCAGTAACTGGCTGCCCCAACCGGTCGACGCCCGCGCTTGCAGATCGGGGTAGGCGGTCTTGAGGCCGCGCATCGCATCGGTGAGCGCGATATCGGCAATCGTCTGCGCGACGCCGAGGCGCAGCATGCCGACCGGCGGCGTATCCGTGGCGACGATCTCGCGCAACACGTCGAGTTCGCGCTGGATCACGCGGCATTGTTCGTAGACGATGCGGCCCGTTGCGGTCGCCTTGAGCGGACGTGTATTGCGGTCGAGCAGTTCGACGCCGAGCGCCTCTTCGAAGTTCTGCAGGCGGCGCGTGATCGCCGGTTGCGTGAGGCCGAGTGATAGCGCCGCCTGTTGCAACGACTGACAGCGAATGACGGTGACGTAGGCGTCGATATCGTCGATCTTCATGGTGAGCGGTGACTCAGTGAGTGCGCCAGAGGCGCAGGTTTTGTGCGTTCGATGATACCCGGATCGATGCGGGCGCACGCTATGCCGCTCAAGAAAATTCGCATATTTGCTTAGCAGAATAATGCGTTTGTCTTATACAGATGTGTGCCTTATCGTCGATGGCACATCATCTGAACACCACGACGCAATCGCCGCCATGCCGACCTCCCGCTCCTCTTTGTCCGCCTCATCCGTTTTGCAGCGCGCGTTGTTCAAACCGCTCGGCGCGGCGATGTGCGCCCTATGCGCCCTATGCGCGAGTGTGAGCGCAACGCAGTCTCATGCCGCGGATTTACCGGTGCTCAAAGTCGGTGACCAGTCCTTGCAAACACGCGGCATTCTCGAAGCATCCGGCCAACTGAAAGACCTGCCGTACAAGATCGAATGGTTCAACTTCCCGGCGGCGCAACCGCTCGGTGAAGCGCTGAATGCCGGTGCCGTGGATGTCGGCGGCCTGGGCGATGCGCCGCTCGTGTTCGCGCTCGCGGCCGGCGCCCGGGTGCGGGCCGTCGCGGCGACCCGGTCGAATCCGCTGGATCTCGCGATCGTCGTCGGCGCGCATTCGCCGTTGAACGATGCCGCGAGCCTGAAGGGCAAGCGCATCGCCACCACACGCGGCTCGATTGGCCACTATCTCGCGCTCGCCGCGCTGAAGAAGGCCAACGTGCCGTTGACCGACGTCTCGTTCGTCTTCCTCGCACCCGCCGATGCGAAGGCGGCGCTTGCGTCAGGCAGCGTCGATGCATGGTCGGTGTGGGACCCGTACACCGCGCTTGGCGAAGCGCGCGATCACGATCGCATCATCGCCAACGGCGTCGGTCTTTCCGAAGGACTCAGCTATCAGGTTGCGACCGAACGCGCGATTACGGACAAGCGCCCGCAACTCGCCGACTTCCTGCGACGCGTGGCGACCGGTCAGCGTTGGGCGCTTTCGCATCCCGACGACGTGGCGGCGATGCAATCGAAAGTCACGGGTCTGCCGACCGACGTGCTGAAAACCGTCTATCAGCGTGGCCAGGTGCATCCGGTGGCGATCGACGACAGCGTCGTCGCCGCGCAGCAACGCACCGCCGATACTTACGAAGCCGCCAATGTGATCCGGGCCCATCTCGATGTGCGCACAAGCTTCGATCGCAGCTTCCCTCTGCCTTGATGACGATGCGCTCTCCTGGAGTTCCCGTATGAATGCCCCGATTGCCGAAAGCGCGGTGACGCGCCGTCATCCACCGCTCGATAGCGATACATTCGACGCCTTGCTCGCGCAGCTCACGAGCGAGTTCGCGGCCGGCGCGGCTCACTACGACCGCACGGCGGAATTTCCGCACGCCAACCTGGCGCGCCTGCACGAATTCGATCTGCTTTCGTTGACGGTGCCCGCATCGCTCGGCGGCGCCGGGGCGAGCCTGCCGCAGGCCTTGAAGGTAGTACGCGCGGTGGCGCGCGGCGAGCCGTCCACGGCGCTGGTGCTGGTGATGCAGTACCTGTTTCATCATCGCTTGCAGGGCAATCCGCATTGGCCTGTCGAGCTGCGCGAACGGGTGGCGCGTGAAGCGGTGCGCGACGGCGCGCTGATCAACTCGTTGCGCGTTGAACCTGAGCTGGGTACGCCGGCTCGCGGCGGCTTACCGTCGACTATCGCGAAGCGCAGCGCCGATGGCTGGATTATCGACGGCAGCAAGCTGTACTCGACCGGCAGCCCTGGCCTCACGTGGCTCGCGGTATGGGCGCGCAGCGACGAGACGCCGCCGCGCGTCGGCGTGTGGCTGGTGCATCGCGATACGCCTGGCGTGCGGGTCGGCAGCGAATGGAATCATCTGGGCATGCGCGCCACGGGCAGTCACGAGCTTGTATTCGACAACGTGTTGGTGCCGGCCACTCACGCGGTTGACGTTCACCTACCCGGCGAGCCGAGTGCCGGACTCGATCCGCTCGGCTTTGCGTGGATGAGCGTGCTGTTGTCCGCGGTGTATGACGGCGTCGCACGGGCCGCGCGCGACTGGTTCGCGCAATGGGCGGCCGGGCGCACACCCGGCAATCTCGGCGCGCCGCTCGCGAGTCTGCCCGCGTTCCAGCAGACGCTCGGCCGTATCGACGCGCTGCTGTTCAGCAATCGCGTGTTGCTCGACTCAAGCGCGCATGCCGAACGCGTGACGCTCGACGAAGCGCCGCTGGTCAAATACACGGTGACGAATCAGGCCATCGAGGCGGTGCAACTGGCCGTCGAGGCGAGTGGCAATCCCGGCTTGAGTCGTGACAATCCGCTCGAGCGTCACTATCGCGATGTGCTGTGCGCACGGATCCATACGCCACAGAACGATTCGGTATTGCAGGGAGCCGGACGCACCGGTTTCGCAGCGTGGCTCCGCTCGTGAGCAGCGCTGCCCGTGCGGCTGGCGGCGAATCCTCTGCCGATTTGGTGTAAACGCGCACTCGTCTAAATCCGCCAATCCGTTTAGATTAGCTGCACTTGGAAGGCTTATCGAGGGACCAGGGCGGCCAAACAAGCAGCGGTCTGCCATTCCGGCGATGGCGCAAGGTTAGAGGCCAAGGCCTCTCGCCGCCTTGCCCGGGACCGGACCGCTGCGCGTCGTCCAGGGTGCTTCGTTTCAGGCGGCTGGCTGGCCGCCATCACATTCCCGATTGACCCAATCGACCCGACCGGCCGATTCCGGCGACGCTTTGCACAGCGTCGCCTTTTTGCTTGTGGCGCCCGTTTTCACGGGTTTTGCTCTCCCTTTCGCCATACCACGCCGGACGACCGCTTATGGCTGCGCGCCGCTCGCTCGCGGTTTTTTCCGTGCGCGGTTATCCTGTTTATTATGTAGCACCCCCTACACAACGGGATGCGGGTGGAATGACCGCTTCGCGTCCGTACAGGAAACTCGCTGTGAGCCTCAAATTGCTGACTGTCGTCATGCTGGCCGGGTGCGTTGCACTGACCGGCTGCGACGACCAACAGAGCGACCGCGCCGTGCAAAAACTCAAGGATTTCTTCAACGCCGTCAAGCCGGACGCGTTACTGCTCAAGAATATGACGCCGGGCATGACCACCGAGGCGCAGATCCGCGACCAGATGGGCAAACCGGAAACCGAACGCACGTTTACCGACGGCTCGAAGCGTTTCGAATATCCGCGTGGGCCGCAAGGGCTGAACACGTACATGGTCGACATCGACCGTGACGGCAAATTGCAGGCGATCACCCAGGTGCTGACCGCCGACAACTTCGCGAAGATTCGCATCGGCATGACCGAGGACGAGGTGCGCCGCCTGCTCGGCAAGCCAGGCCAGGTCGCGGTGTTTCCGCTCAAGCCGGAAACCGTCTGGAGCTGGAAATGGCGCGAGCGGGGAGTGACTGAAGAGGGTATTTTCAACGTGCATTTCGATCAGTATCAGAAGGTGTACACGACATCGCGTTCGGATGTGATACGTGGGCGATAGTCGATAAAAGGCGGGGAACACATGATCCATCGACGTCGATATAACCGGATCGGGCTGGTGTTGGGGGGCGGTGCAGCGCGTGGCTGGGCGCATATCGGCGCGATTCGCGCGTTGCACGATGCGGGCATCAAGCCGGACGTGGTGTGCGGCACGTCGATTGGCGCGCTGGTGGGCGCGATCTACGCGAACGGCGACCTCGACTGGCTGGAGGAGTGGGTTTCGCGGCTGACCTGGCAGACGGTGGTGCGGCTACTTGATCTGCGGCTGTCGGGCGGTTTGCTGGGCGGACGCAAGGTGATCAAGATATTCGCGGACAAGTTCAACGGTTGCTCGATTGCCCAGTTGAACATGCCGTTCGCGGCGGTGGCCACCGAACTCGACTCGGGGCGCGAGAGCTGGTTGCAGGACGGCAGCGTGGTCGACGCGGTGCGCGCCTCGATTGCGATTCCGGGGATTTTCACGCCGGTGTTTCACAACGGTGTCTGGCTGGTGGATGGCGGCTTGAGCAATCCGGTGCCGGTTTCGGTGGCGCGCGGCATGCGGGCGGACTGCGTGATTGCTGTCGATTTGAACAATGACATTCTGAATGGGCGCGATTTTGACGGCGCGGTGGTGGATACACCCGCGCTCGATCCGGATGCGCCGCCGCCGGGGTCATTGCGGCGTAACGGCAAGCCTTGGCCGAAGTGGCTGGCCCCTGCCGAGGGGCGTGCTTCCGACGATGTGCGGGTGCCGCCGCCGCCGAGCGCGCGGGTGCCTTCGATGCTGAGTTCGATTGCGCAGAGTATTGACATCATGCAGGTGCGGATTACGCGGAGTCGCCTGGCTGGCGAGCCGGCCGATATTTTGATTCAGCCGCGGCTGGGCGGGATGGGGATTTTTGATTTTCACCGGGCTGGGCCGGCCATTGAAGAAGGCCGGGCGGCGGTGGAGGTTATGTTGCCGGCGATTCGGGCGCGGTTGGGGATAGGGTAGGTGTTTTTGCCTGCCCGGCAGGTGGGGGCCTTCGCGGCGCTTTTTGTTGTCTGGTTCTTTTTGGCGTTGCCTTGTGGTGTTCTTGTGGTTTGTTTCTGGTGTTGGTCTTTTGGCCTTTCCTTGTTTTGTTAGTGGTCTATTAGCGTTGCCCCTGTGCGGGGGGGCACCTACTTTTCTTTGCCTGCGGTGTGTGTCAAGGTAGTTGTCGCGTGAACCGTTACGCTGCCTGCCTGTACATTTGGGTCGAGGCCGAGGTTCGTTCCGGATTCAGATAGACCGCGTCTGCCAGATGCCAGTTCCGGATAGCTCCTGACCAGCGCGCCGGGTTTCGCATGCGTGCGCTCCGGTACAGCGCTCGCCGTCGGGCCAGCAGGTCACTGGCTTCGCCCCGGTGACGTTGGCCCGGGCTGACATACTTCAGACCGCTGTGACAGTGCTCTTCGTTGTACCACTGCACGAAGCGCTGCACCCATTGCCGAGCCGCCTCCAGCGTGTCGAACGGCTGCTCTGGCCACAACGGACAGTACTTCGCCGTTCGGAACAGCGATTCGGCAAAAGCGTTGTCGTTGCTCACACGCGGCCGGCTGAACGAAGGCTGCACACCCAGATCGATCATCGCCGCGCGCATGGTGGCGCCTTTCATTGCACTGCCGTTATCAGAGTGCAGCACCAGCGGACGCCCGGCGACGCCTTCACGCAGACACCCCTTGGCCAGCAGCACGCTCGCGTGCTCGGCCGACTCCTGCTCCCAGACCTCGTTCATCACCAGCTTGCGGCTGTAGATGTCCTTCATCATGTACCAGTAGAAGTACCGGCCCCTTACCGTGGTCGGCATCCAGGTGATATCCCAGCACCACACCTGATTCGGACCATCGGCACAATGCGTCGTGAGCGTGCGTCGTTGCGGGGCACGCGCGCGGCCCCGGCGCTGGCCCTGTCCTGCCGCTTTCAGCACCCGGTAGAACGTCGATTCGGAAGCCAGATAAACCCCCTCATCGGCCAGTTTCGGCACGATCTGGTGCGGCGTCAGGCTCGCGTAGCCCGGGCGGTTGGCCGCATCGAGTACGGCCTGCCGCTCGGCTTCACTCAGCCTGTTGGGCGGCGCTGCACGCTTCACCTGAGTGCGCCCGTCATGCGGCAACAGGCGCCAGCGCTGGACACTGCGTATGCTGAGCCCCAACTGCTCGCATGCTCGCGAGCGGCATGCCCCTTGCCGTACGGCTTCATCGATCAACTGCATGGCTTCATCGCGATCCGGGCTGCTGATCAGTCTTCCTCTTCCTTGCCCCAGATCGCGTCGGCTTTTTTTCGCAGGTTCAGCAACGCCGCCGCCTCCGCACGGGCCGCATCGCTGCGCTTGAGCTGGCGCTCCAGTTCACGGATGCGCTTCTGGTGAGCCTTCACTTCCTTGCGCTGGGCAGCCGTGAGTTTCGCCTCCGGCACGTTGGCCTGCTCGCACGCCTGACGCCACTGCCGGATCTGCTCCGGATAAATGCCCTTGCTACGGCAGTATTCTGAGGTCTCCACCTCGTTCAGCGATGCCGTCTCCAGCACCACCCTGAACTTGTCGGCGCTCGACCATTGATCGCTTGTCTTGCCATTGCCCGGCATGAATCCCCCAGCCTGTCTCGCGCTCTGCCGCCAGGCACGCAGTGTCACCGTCGTGATGCCCGTCGCCCCTGCCAGCTCGATGACCGCACGATTGAACGGCGGCATCATCTGTTTGACTACCCATTCCCGCGTCTCTGCTGAATAGCGTCTCATATTCCATTCGCTGTCCGCCCTCCATCTTTACATCAATCGTTCGAGTGAGGCGACAACTAGCCTGACATGGAGGGCCGGCAAAGAAAAGTAGGTGCCCCCCCGCACAGGGGGAACGCTAATAGACCGCTAACAAAACAAGGAAAGGCCAAAAGACCAACACCAAGAACAAACCACGAGCCCAGCAAGGAAAGCCCAAAGACCCAGACCAACAACAAAAAAGCGCCGCGAAGGCCCCCACCTGCCGGGCAGGCAAAAACCCCCCACTTACTCCTATCAAAAAAGCGACTCAAAACTTGCTAAATCGCGGCAGCGCCGCCGCCGCACATTGCACCTTACAAAACCATATCCCCCACAAAACCAAGCCCCTGCAGCCAGCAACCCACCCCAAACAAGCAATTGCTGCGCCGCAGCACAACCCTCCACCTTCTTTGAGAAATTAATTTCCGCTTGCGAGACTCCGCGCCATGCCGGATGAGTCGGGCGACCATAACCCGCCCCCATCCATGACATCGTCAATAAAACCTGGATGGAGACACGCGTGTTCCTTTACGGCTTTGGTCCGGTGCTACTGGCCGGTACGATCCAGACGATCGAGCTGTCCGTCCTGTCGCTGGCAGCCTCCGTGCTGCTCGGCCTCGCAGGCGCGGCGGCGAAACTCTCGTTCAATCGCCCGCTCCGGGCAATCGCAACCGGCTACACCACGCTGATCCGCTCAGTGCCCGACCTCGTGCTCATGCTGCTGCTGTTCTACAGCATCCAGATCGCCGTCAACAATCTCACCGACGCGCTCAATCTGCCGCAGTTCGATATCGACCCATTCGTCGCCGGCGTGCTAACCCTCGGCTTCATCTACGGCGCGTACTTCACCGAAACCTTTCGCGGCGCGTTTCTCGCCGTACCGCGCGGCCAGCTCGAAGCGGGCAGTGCCTACGGCATGAGCGGCGCGCGAGTGTTCACACGCATCCTGTTTCCGCAGATGATGCGCTTCGCGCTGCCCGGTATCGGCAATAACTGGCAGGTGCTGGTCAAGGCCACGGCGCTGGTGTCGATCATCGGTCTCGCCGATGTCGTCAAAGCCGCTCAGGACGCCGGTAAAAGCACCTTCAACATGTTCTTCTTCATCCTGATCGCCGCGCTGATCTATCTGGCGATCACCACCGCGTCGAACCTCGTGCTGATCTGGCTGGAAAAGCGCTATTCGATCGGCGTGCGCCACGCGGAGCTCTAACACCATGATCGATATCCTCAATCAATTCTGGCGCGCGTTCCTCTACTGGGACGGTCAGCGTATGTCCGGTCTCGCGGTCACGCTGTGGCTGCTGGTGGCGTCGATCGGGATCGGTTTTTTCATGGCAATTCCGCTCGCAGTGGCGCGCGTGTCGAAGAAGCGCTGGCTGTCGACGCCGGTGCGTCTCTATACCTACGTGTTTCGCGGCACGCCCCTGTATGTCCAACTGCTGCTGATCTACACCGGCATGTACAGCCTGGAATTCGTGCGCTCGCATGAGTTGCTCGACGCGTTTTTCCGCAGCGGTTTTCACTGCGCGATTCTCGCCTTCGCCCTGAACACCTGCGCGTACACCACCGAGATTTTCGCCGGCGCAATCCGCTCGACTTCGCACGGCGAAGTGGAAGCGGCCCGTGCCTACGGCATGAGCTGGTTCACGATGTACCGCCGCATTGTGATACCGTCCGCGCTGCGCCGGGCGCTCCCGTTGTACAGTAACGAAGTAATCCTGATGCTGCACGCCACCACGGTCGCGTTTACGGCCACGGTGCCGGACATCCTGAAGGTGGCGCGCGACGCGAATTCGGCCACCTATCAGTCGTTCGATGCGTTCGGCCTCGCGGCGCTGATTTACCTCGTGGTGTCGTTCGCGCTGGTGGCCCTGTTCCGCCGCGCCGAGCGTCACTGGCTGGGTTACCTGGCGGTGCGTACGCACTGAGCAGGCCTGTTTCGATTGAGCGGCGCGGCCCGTTGCGCGCCGTCATATAGATTGATCCGTATTTTCAAAGGGAGAGCATCTTGCTCCACACGACTCAAACCGAAGCTTGCAAGCTCGCCGTTCAGGACATCCATAAACGCTACGGCGACAATGAAGTGCTCAAGGGCGTCTCGCTAAACGCGAACAAGGGCGACGTGATCAGCATCATCGGCGCGAGCGGATCGGGCAAGAGCACCTTCCTGCGCTGCATCAATTTTCTGGAGCGGCCGAACGCGGGGCAGATCGTCGTCGACGGCGAAATGGTCAAGACCAAAGCCGACCGCGCCGGCAATCTGGAAGTGGCCGATCACAAGCAACTGCAACGCATCCGCACGAAACTGGCGATGGTGTTCCAGCACTTCAACCTGTGGGCGCACATGAACGTGATCGAGAATATCGTCGAAGCGCCGATTCATGTGCTCGGCCTGCCGCGTCGCGAAGCCGAAGACCGGGCCCGCGAATATCTCGAGAAAGTAGGCCTCGCGCCGCGTCTGGAAAAACAGTACCCGTCGCATCTGTCGGGCGGTCAGCAGCAGCGCGTGGCCATTGCACGCGCGCTGGCCATGAACCCCGACGTGATGCTGTTCGACGAGCCGACCTCCGCGCTCGACCCCGAGCTGGTCGGCGAAGTGCTGAAAGTGATGCAGAAGCTCGCCGAAGAAGGCCGCACCATGATCGTCGTCACGCACGAAATGGGTTTTGCGCGCAATGTGTCGAACCACGTGATGTTCCTGCACCAGGGCCGTACCGAAGAAGAGGGCCTGCCCGCCGAAGTGCTGACCACGCCGCGCAGCGAACGGCTCAAGCAGTTCCTGTCCGGCAGCCTGAAGTAACGCGCCGCTCGCGCGCTTCGCGTTTTACCGATAAGTGATGGCTCGTACGTCCAACCCGGCTCGCACCACCCAGGTCGCGATCGTCGCCTTGCCGCCGGTGTCGATGTCGGGCGTCGGGCCGATCGTCGACGCGCTCAATCTCGCCAACGAAATCGACGGCCGCGCCCTGTACCGCGTGCAGGTGTGCTCGTGGGACGGCCGCGCGGTGCCTCTGTCGGGCGGCGCACAATGGCCGGCCGATGCCGCCTTCGGCGACGCGATTGCGTGCGACTGGCTGATCATCGTCAGCGAACGGTTCCAGCAATTCGCCGACTATCGCCTGTTTCTCGCGAGTCTTTCACGGGTCGGGCAGCGCACGCCGCTCGTCACCGGCATTCATCACGGTGTCTGGTGGCTCGCGATGGCAGGGCAGTTGTCCGGCTATCGCGTGAGCGTGAACTGGGAAACCTATCAGCAGTTCTCCGAGCAGTTCGAACGCTCGATCGTCACCCAGCAGATCTTCGAAATCGACCGCGATCGCGCCACCTGCGCGGGCGGTCAGGCAACAGTCGACTTCATGCTCGCAATGATCGGCCGCGATCACGGGCCGGAGTTGGCTGACCGGATCGCCGATACGCTGGGCGTCGGCGTATTGCGCGCGGGCGAAGAGCGGCAACGCATTCCATTTGTGACCGCGCCGGGCGAGCGGCATCCGCGCCTGAACGATGCGCTGATGTTGATGGAAGCGAATATCGAGGACCCGCTGACCACCGATGACATTGCCGGTCTCGTCGGTGTGTCGCGGCGACAACTGGAACGGCTGTTTCGCCAGTATCTCGGCTCGATGCCGTCCAAATACTATCTGGGTCTGCGGCTTTCGAAAGCGCGCACGCAATTGCAACGCACCAGCAAATCGGTGGTGCAGATCAGCCTGGCTTGCGGATTTTCGTCGGCGGCGCACTTTTCGAATGCTTACCGCGAACGCTTTGGTGTCACACCACGCGAGGATCGTCGTAACTGGATCGATAAGCAGACGGGCGCGACCGGCGCCGCAGCCAGTGAGCCCCGACCGGCCGCGCTGATCGAACGGCCCGGCGAGGCGGATTAGGCACGCCGGGAAGCATGCAAAAAACGCGCGGTTTGCGGCTAATGCAACGCCGATCCGCCCGGAAGCTCATAGAAAGCGTCGCGTATGCGCAAGACGTATCGCGTGCGGTTTCCTACACTACGTGTATTACCTCTCACCTGTAACGAGGATTTGCCATGAACGACCTGACTGTGACACGCCAGACCTTCGACGAAGTGATGGTGCCGGTGTTTTCGCCCGCCGGGTTCGTGCCGGATCGCGGTCTCGGCTCACGCGTCTGGGATACGCAAGGCCGCGACTATATCGACTTCGCCGGCGGCATTGCCGTGACCGCGCTCGGTCATGCGCATCCTGAGCTGCTGAAAGTCCTGCACGACCAGGGCGGCAAGCTGTGGCACATCGGTAACGGCTACACCAACGAACCGGTGCTGCGCCTCGCCAAACGTCTCGAAGCGCTGACTTTCGCCGACCGCGCGTTCTTCGCCAACTCGGGCGCGGAAGCGAATGAAGCGGCGTTGAAGCTGGCGCGCCGCGTCGCGTTCGATCGTCATGGCGCGGATAAAGTCGAAATCATCTCGTTCACGCAATCGTTCCATGGCCGTACGTTCTTCACCGTGAGCGTCGGCGGCCAGCCGAAGTATTCGGAAGGCTTCGGCCCGGTGCCGGCCGGCATCACCCATCTGCCGTACAACGATATCGAAGCCGCGAAGAAGGCAATTGGCGCGCAAACCTGCGCGGTGATCGTCGAGCCGATTCAGGGCGAGGGCGGCGTGATCCCGGCCGATCCGGCCTTCCTGAAGGCACTGCGCGAAGCCTGCGATCAGCACGGCGCACTGCTGATTTTTGACGAGGTACAAACGGGTGTTGGCCGCAGCGGCTATTTCTACGCCTATCAGGAAACCGGCGTCACGCCGGACATCCTGACCACCGCGAAGGCGCTCGGCAACGGTTTCCCGATCGGCGCGATGCTGACCACCAACGAACTGGCCGCGTACTTCAAGGTCGGTGTGCATGGCACGACCTACGGCGGCAATCCGCTGGGCTCGGCAATCGCGGAAAAGGTGGTCGAACTGATCAGCGATCCGAAGCTGCTGGAAGGCGTGCACGCGCGCAGCGAAGCGCTGAAGGGCCAGTTGGCGAAGCTCAACGAGCGCTTCGGCATCTTCAAAGAAGTGCGCGGCAAGGGTCTTCTGATCGGTGCGGAGTTGACCGACGCATTCAAGGGCCGCGCGAAAGATTTCGTCACGGCTGCCGGCAAGCATGGCGTGATCATGCTGATGGCCGGTCCGGACGTGTTGCGCTTTGTCCCGTCGCTGATCATTCCGCTCGACGACATGTACGAAGGCTTTGCGCGTCTGGCGAAGGCGATCGACGAAGTGGTCGGCGCAACCGCTGAAGCGCCGGCCCGTTAATCAGGCGTCACACTCAACAGGAACGACGATGCTCTTCGTACGCCCCGGCCGCCTCGCCGATCTCGATGCGCTCGAACATATGGCGCGCACCGCGCAACCGGTGCTGCATTCGCTGCCGCACGACCGGCACGCGCTCGAAGCGCGCGTCGCATTGTCGGAAGACTCGTTTCGCGCGGACGTCGATTTTCCGGGCGAGGAGTTTTATCTGTTCGTGCTCGAAGATGCGCAGAGCGGCAAGCTGATGGGCACGGCGAGCATCGTTGCCGCCGCCGGTTATTCAGACCCGTTCTACGCATTTCGCAACGACGCGCTGATTCATGCGTCGCGCGAGTTGCATGTGAATCGCAAGATTCACGCGCTGACCATGTCGCATGAATTGACGGGCAAGAGCCGGCTCGCAGGTTTTTATATCGACCCGTCGCTGCGGGGCGATGCGGCCGCGCATCTGATGTCGCGGGCACGGATGATGTATATCGCCGCCAATCGCAAGCGCTTCACGCCAGAAGTGTTCTCGCTGCTGCTCGGCGTGACCGACGACTCAGGTGTGTCGCCGTTCTGGGAGGCGGTGGGGCGCAAGTTCTTCGGCCGCAATTTCGCCGACATCGAAATCGAATCGGGCGGGCGCAGCCGCACCTTCATCGCCGAAGTGATGCCAACCTATCCGATCTACGTGCCCTTGCTGCCGGAAGCGGCGCAGCGCGTGCTCGGCGAGCCGGATTCGAAGGCGCTGCTCGCGTATGAGATTCACCTCGAAGAAGGCTTCGAGACGGATCGTTTTATCGATATTTTCGACGCGGGTCCGGTGTTGACCGCGCAGGTCGATCGCAGCGCCTGCGTGACGCGCAATGAAACCCGCGCGGTGCAGGAAGCCGGCACGGTGGCTGTCGGCTCGACGTATCTGATCGCGCATAACGGCGCGGACGGTGAGTTCCGCTGCGTGCTCGATACCTTGCCGGGCGGCCAGGCAAGCGGCGCGTCGCTGTCGCATGCGGCGCGTGCCGCGCTCGGTGTGCAGGAGGGCGACGCGGTACGCTGTGTGCCGCTGCATCAGCCGCATCAGGAAGAATCTTTGGGAGACGCACAATGATCGTCGTTCGCGTTGTGCAACGAGGCGATGTGGACGCGCTCATGCGGCTCGCGCAGGAGACGGGCCCTGGCCTCACCACCTTCAAGCCGGATCGCGACGCACTCGCGGCGCGCGTCGAACGGGCACGCCGCACGATGGAAGACAAGGCCGAGCCGCACGAAGCCGGTTATTTCTTCGTGATGGAAGACACCGATACGGGCGACGTGGCGGGCGTATGCGGGATCGAAACCTCGGTCGGCCTCCAGCAACCGTTTTACAACTACCGCGTGAGCACGGTGGTTCACGCGAGCCAGGACCTCGGCATCTGGACGCGCATGCGTGCACTGAACATTTCGCACGACCTGACGGGTTACGCCGAGGTGTGTTCGCTGTTCCTGAGCCCGCGGTATCGCACAAGCGGCGTCGGTGGTTTGCTGTCGCGTTCGCGCTTCATGTTTCTGGCGCAGTTCCGGGAACGCTTTCCGCAGCGTTTGTGCGCGGAATTGCGCGGCCATTTCGATGCGAACGGCACCTCGCCGTTCTGGCGCGCGGTGGGCTCGCATTTCTACCAGATCGATTTCAACGCAGCGGACTATCTGAGTTCGCACGGCCGCAAGGCGTTTCTCGCCGAGTTGATGCCGCGTTATCCAGTGTATGTCGAACTGCTGCCGGAAGAAGCGCAGGAATGCGTCGGGCTCACCCATAACGACACGATTCCGGCGCGCCGCATGCTCGAATCCGAAGGGCTGCGCTACGAGAACCACGTCGATATTTTCGATGCAGGCCCGGTGCTCGAATGCCATATCGCAGACTTGCGCACCGTGCGCGAAAGCGTGCTGGTGCCGGTCGAGATTGCCAATGTGCCGGCAGGCGCGCCGCAGGATGCGCCGCGTTCGCTGGTATCGAACACGTCGCTGGGCGATTTTCGCGTGGGCGTGGCGGCGGGCGTGCCGCAAGACGGCGTGTTCCGCATGAGCGCCGCCGAAGCGGCCGCACTCGACGTCAAGGCAGGCGACCCGGTACGGGTGCTGCCGTTGAAACACAAACAAGGATGATCATGAGCGAGCTTTTCATCGACGGCGAATGGGCCGCCGGCACAGGACCCGCATTCGCGTCGCGCAACCCGGGTACGGGTGCGGCGGTGTGGGAAGGCAATAGCGCCTCGGCGGATGACGTCGATCGTGCTGTGCGCAGCGCACGCCGTGCATTCGCCGCATGGTCGGCGTTGAGCCTCGACGAGCGTTGTGGCGTGGTGCGCCGCTTTGCTGCGCTCGTGACGGAGCGCAAGGAAGCGCTGGCCGAAGCGATTGGGCGCGAGACGGGTAAGCCGCTGTGGGAAGCCCGTACCGAAGCGGCTTCGATGGCGGCTAAGGTCGAGATCTCGATTCAGTCGTACAACGAGCGCACCGGCGAAAAGCGCTCGCCGATGGCTGACGGCACCGCCGTGCTTCGGCATCGTCCGCATGGGGTGGTCGCGGTGTTCGGGCCGTATAACTTCCCTGGGCACTTGCCGAACGGGCATATCGTCCCGGCACTGATCGCGGGTA
Source organism: Paraburkholderia agricolaris (assembly GCF_009455635.1). Taxonomy (NCBI): domain Bacteria; kingdom Pseudomonadati; phylum Pseudomonadota; class Betaproteobacteria; order Burkholderiales; family Burkholderiaceae; genus Paraburkholderia; species Paraburkholderia agricolaris. Next base: position 3,097,038 of record NZ_QPER01000001.1, on the reverse strand, counting down.
ACGCGGTGGTGTTCAAGCCGTCGGAACTGGCGCCAGCCGTGGCGGCGCTCACGGTGCAGATCTGGCGCGACGCGGGCTTGCCCGCCGGCGTGCTGAACCTCGTGCAGGGCGAGAAAGAGACCGGCATTGCGCTTGCCAATCATCGGCAGATCGACGGCCTGTTCTTTACGGGTAGTTCGGATACCGGAACATTGCTGCACAAGCAATTCGGCGGCCGTCCGGAGATCGTCCTGGCGCTGGAGATGGGCGGCAACAATCCGCTCGTGATCGGACCCGTGGCCGATGTCGACGCCGCCGTGCATCACGCGATTCAATCGGCGTTTCTGTCGGCAGGGCAGCGTTGTACCTGCGCGCGCCGCATTTTCGTACCGAACGACGCGTTCGGCGACCGCTTTGTAGAACGCCTGACCGAAGTGACCTCGCGTATCAGCGTCGGCGAATACAACGCCGATCCGCAGCCGTTCATGGGCGCGGTGATTTCCGCGCGGGCGGCCTCGCGTCTGGTTGCGGCGCAGGAGCGTTTGCTTGCCGACGGCGCGAAGGCACTCCTGAAGATGGAGCAGCGCGATCCGAAACTGGGCTTCGTCACGCCTGCGATTCTCGACGTCACGAACGTGAAGAACCTGCCGGACGAAGAACATTTCGGACCGTTGGCGCAGATCATTCGCTACAGCACGTTCAACGAAGCGCTCGAAAAAGCCAACGATACCGAGTTCGGCCTCTCCGCCGGCCTGCTCGCCGACGACGAAGCGCTGTGGACGCATTTCCAGCGCACCATCCGCGCGGGCATCGTCAACTGGAACCGTCCGACCAATGGCGCGTCGTCGGGCGCGCCGTTCGGTGGGCCGGGACGTTCGGGCAATCACCGGCCGAGCGCGTTCTATGCGGCCGACTACTGCGCGTATCCGATGGCCTCCGTCGAAAGCGCGCAACTGCAAATGCCCGCGAGCGTCTCGCCGGGCCTTCAATTCTAAGGATCGACGATGCAAGCCACTGAAGCCAATTTCGACGGTCTCGTCGGCCCGACCCACAATTACGCAGGGCTCTCGTTCGGCAATGTCGCGTCGCAGAACAACGAAAAGTCGATTGCGAATCCGAAGGCGGCCGCCAAGCAGGGCCTGCGCAAGATGAAGCAATTGGCCGATCTCGGCTTTCATCAAGGCGTGTTGCCGCCGCAGGAGCGTCCTTCGATGCGCCTGTTGCGCGAACTCGGTTTTTCGGGCGACGACGCGACGGTGATCGCGCGCGTGGCCAAAGACGCGCCCGAGTTGCTGGCCGCGGCGAGTTCGGCGTCAGCGATGTGGACTGCGAATGCGGCGACGGTGAGTCCGTCGGCCGATACGCACGACGGCCGCGTGCATTTCACGCCAGCCAATCTGTGCAGCAAGCTGCATCGCGCGATCGAGCATGAATCGACCCGCCGCACCTTGCGCGCGATTTTCAGCGATTCCGATCGTTTCGCGGTGCATGAGGCACTGCCCGGCACACCGGCGCTCGGCGACGAAGGCGCGGCGAATCATACGCGTTTTTGCTCGGAATACGGCACACGTGGTGTCGAATTCTTCGTGTACGGCCGTAGCGAATATCGCCGTGGACCGGAGCCGAAGCGTTTCCCGGCGCGTCAGACGTTCGAGGCGAGCCGCGCGGTCGCGCAGCGTCACGGTCTGGAAGAAGCGGCCACGGTATATGCGCAGCAGAATCCCGACGTGATCGACGCGGGCGTGTTCCACAACGACGTGATCGCGGTCGGCAATCGCAATACGCTGTTCTGCCACCAGCTCGCGTTTGTCGAACAGAACGCGGTGTACGACGAACTGCGCACCAGGCTCGCCGGACTGAAGGCCGGGTTCAACGTGATCGAAGTGCCGGACGCGCAGGTGAGCGTATCCGATGCCGTTACGTCGTACCTGTTCAACAGCCAGTTGCTGACCCGCCCGGACGGCAAGCAGGTGCTGGTCGTGCCGCAGGAATGCCGCGAGAACCCGCGTGTCGCGGCGTATCTGGACGAGCTGACCTCGCACACCGGTCCGATCGACGACGTGCTCGTGTTCGATCTGCGTGAAAGCATGAAGAACGGCGGCGGTCCGGCGTGTCTGCGTCTGCGCGTGGTGCTGGACGATGCGGAGCGCGCGGCGGTGACGTCTGGCGTGTGGATCAATGACAAGCTGTTCGGCCGGCTCGATACATGGATCGAGAAGCACTATCGCGATCGTCTCGCACCGACCGATCTGACCGATCCGCAACTGCTCGCCGAATCGCGCACCGCGCTCGACGAACTGACGCAGATTCTCGGCCTGGGTTCGCTGTATGACTTCCAGCGCTGAGCACGGCATGCGGGTTGCGATGCTCGACGATTTCCTTGCCTACACGCTGGCGGGGACGCGCCCCGGCGCGCAGGAAACACAGGGCGTATGTGCGAACGGCGGCGTGCGCTGGTCGTGGCTCGACGACGGCGTTCTGCAACTCGAACCCACGGCGCTGGAGAAGGGTGCCCGGAGTGTGCTCGCTTCCGCCGGCGTGCATGGCGACGAGACCGCGCCGATCGAATTGCTTTCGTATCTTGTGCGCGACATCGCGCAAGGCAGCGCAGCGCTGACTTGCCGCCTGCTGGTGATTCTCGGCAACGTCGACGCCATGCGCGACGCGTGCCGGTATCGCGACGACGATCTGAACCGCCTCTTTAGCGGACGTCATGCGCAATTGCCGGACAGCCACGAAGCGCCGCGCGCGGCGGCATTGGAACGCGCGGCGACGCAGTTCTTCGCCGTAGCATCGGCTGAACGCGGCGCGCGCTGGCATATCGACATGCACACGGCGATCCGCGCATCGGCATTCGAGCAGTTCGCGCTGCTACCGCACACGGGCATGCCGTTTTCGCGTGCCATGTTCGAGTGGCTCGGCGAGGCGCGCATCAGTGCGGTGCTGCTTCACACGACCAGGGGCAACACGTATTCGCACTTCACCGCGCACGCATGCGGCGCCGAGGCGTGTACGCTGGAACTCGGCAAGGTGCGTCCGTTCGGCCAGAACGATCTGACGCGTTTTGCCGGTGCGGACGCAGCGCTGCGCCATCTGCTGGCGGGTATTGACAGTGCAAAGAATCATCCGGATGCCGCGCTGCCGCGTGCTTTTACGGTAATCGACCAGATCACCAAGCAGAGCGACGCGTTCGAATTGCGGGTGGCCGCGGACGTGCCGAACTTCACGCCGTTTGTGAAGGGCACGGTACTCGCCTGTGACGGCGATTATCGCTATGTCGTGAGTCGCGACGAGGAACGCATCGTGTTTCCGAACGCGACGGTCAAACCGGGCTTGCGCGCCGGCTTGATGGTGGTCGAGACGACGCAGGAGACGCTGTCCAGTCTTGTCTAACGCCGCCTCGTGGATGAAACGTTGCGCACCGAAGGCGCTCAACGTTTCATTCCATGCGCAAGGGCGCGCTTAAGCCGCGTCCGCCTTCACCAAACCTTCCGCCACCATCGCTTCACGCACTGTCGGCCGCGCTGCGACGCGCGCCAGATAGGCGTTCAGATGCGGATACGCGCCCAGATCGATGGATAGCATCCGCGCCCAGCTCAGCACCGTGAACGCGTACGCATCGGCAACCGAGTACTGTCCGCTTAGATAGTCGCGTTCGGTGAGCAGGCGTTCGAGTTCATCGAAGCGGGTAGCGAGCTTCGCGCGGCATTCGGCCTTGGTCGAATCGGCGGTCTCCTGATGCCACAGCCACGGGCTGAACGTCTTGTGCAATTCCGTGCTGATATAGGTGAGCCATGCGACTGCCGCGAGCCGTTGCGGCGAGCCCGCGGCCGGCAATAGGCCACGCTCCGGCGCGAGATCGGCGATGTACTGCAGCAGCGCCGCGCCTTCGGTGTGGCGTGAGCCGTCGGCGAATTCGACGAGGGGCACATAGCCGCGTGGCGAGATCGCGTAGTAATCGTCGCCGTTAGCGAGCTTGTGCGTTTGCAGGTTGACCTTGACGATTTCGAAATCGAGCCCGGCTTCGCGCAATGCAATGTGAACGGCCAGCGAGCAGGCGCCCGGCGAATAGTAGAGTTTCATGGTGTCACCGCTAAAAACGAGAGTGAAGTTCCGGCAGGCGCCGGTGGCAAGGCTCGTCGGCCGACAAGTCGATGTGGTAAAAGTAGCGCGGATCGCATTCAGAATAAACAGGCGGCTTGCCAAACCATGCGTGCAAAAACGCAATACGAACTGACGTCGGCGGATACCCAGACCATCCTTGCACTGGTGCGCGCCGGCACGCTGGCGGAAGCGGCGCTGCGTCTGGGCATCGATGCGTCGACGATTTTTCGCTCCGTGCAGCGGATTGAACGCGGACTGGGTCAGCGTTTGTTCGAGCGTTCGCGCAGCGGCTATCGCGCGACACCGCTTGGCGCACAACTGGCGCGCCATGCCGAACGCATCGAAAGCGAACTGGCGGCGGCGCGCTCGACCGTGCAGGCGAGCAGCGACCGCGTGTCTGGCAGTGTTCACGTCACGACTACCGACACCGTGCTCTATGGTCTCGTGCTGCCCGCATTGCGTGATTTCGCGGCACTGCATCCGGCGTTGTCGTTTGAGTTGACGGCCACCAACAGCCTCGCGAGCCTGACCAAACGCGACGCCGACATTGCCGTGCGCGCCACGCGCCGCGCGCCGGATCATCTGGTGGGCAAACATGTCGGCCCGCTGCGTATCGCGGTGTTCGCCGCGAAGGCGAGCGGCATTCATGCAAGCGACGCCGATGCGCTGTCGCGCTGCGACTGGGCGGCACCCGACGGCTCGCTCGGCGATCATCCATCGATTCTGTGGCGCAAGCGTCATTGCCCCGCGGTCGAACCTCGTTACAAGACCAATAGCGTGATGGCGGTGTTCGAGATGGTGGTGCGCGGCTTTGGCGTTGGCATCTTCCCGACCTTTCTCGCGCGCGACCGGGACGATCTCGTACAACTGACGCCGCCGCTCGACGAAGCCGAATCGCAGGTCTGGGTGCTCGCGCATCCTGAATCGCGTCATCTGCCGCATGTCGCGGCGGTCTACACGCATCTTTCACGGCGGCTCGAAGACGATTTCGTTGCCGGCGACGGGGCGCGCTGACCGCTTGCGCACGGGTATTTTTTTGCCTGAACGCGACACGCAATTGCGCCTTTATGCGCGCCGGGACGGCTTCGTCAAACGAGGTGCGCGCGGACGCGCCCGCCAGGCGTGCATTGGGAAGCCTGTACAATTCCGCCCGCGCGGCTGTTGCGCTGCACCACAGCGGCCGCTGGAGTTTGAATCGCATTTTTGGCGCGGCAATCATGCTGGCCCGGATTCGGCTTCGTCTTATTCAATACCGTAGAGGAACACCCGTAATGAAGATCAATTGGCGAAACATGGCCGCGCTCGCGCTGTTCGCGACGGCAACGGTAACGGCAGGCGTCGCATCCGCGGCGGATATCAAGGAAGTGCGCTTTGGTGTCGAGGCGTCGTATGCGCCGTTCGAATCGAAGTCGCCGTCGGGCGAGTTGCAAGGTTTTGATATCGACGTCGGCAATGCTGTCTGCGCAAAGCTGAAGGCGAAATGCGTATGGGTCGAGAATTCGTTTGACGGCCTGATTCCGGCACTGGAAGCGCGCAAGTTCAACGCGATCAACTCGGACATGACGATCACGGAACAGCGCCGTCAGGCCATCGATTTCACCGACCCGATCTACACGATCCCGAATCAGATGATCGCGAAGAAGGGCAGTGGTCTGCTGCCTACGCCGGCCTCGCTCAAGGGTAAGCACGTCGGCGTGCTGCAAGGCACGATTCAGGAAACGTATGCGAAGGCGCGCTGGGCGCCGGCGGGTGTCGACGTCGTGCCGTATCAGACGCAGGATCAGATCTACGCCGATCTCGCGTCGGGTCGTCTGGACGCCGCATTCCAGGATGCGGAAGCGGCCTCGAAGGGCTTCCTGAAGAAGCCGCAAGGCGCGGGCTTCGAATTCGCCGGCCCGCCCGTCACGGATGAGAAGCTGCTCGGCGCGGGTGTGGGCTTCGGCATTCGCAAGGGCGACAAGGCGTTGAAGGACGCGTTGAACCAGGCGCTCAGGGAACTGAAGGCCGACGGCACGATCGACCGCTTCGCCGCCAAGTATTTCGACGTGAAGGTGGTGTTGAAGTAAAGCGTGTGAATCGAGCGAACTGAGTGAATGAGATGCAAACGTGAGATGCAAACGGCCGCTGATGCGGCCGTTTGCATCTGGAGCGCCACGTATGCGGTGGCGCCGCAGCCGATCAGCGAAGGTTGGCCTTCGGCTGATCGAGATAATCGAATGCGACCTCACCGAGTCCGAGCGTCAGATCGGCCAGAAGATGCCGGGCCTCGACGATTTCGAGCACAGGCAATTCGGCGACCGGCGCCAGCGCATGCGGCGCGAGTTCGAGCGATGCGGGACCCGTCCATGCACCCTTCAGGGTGATGTCCTGCAGGTAGTAGCGCACCAGTTCGCAAATACGCGGCGTACCGTCGACGTGCGGAATCACCTTCAGCAGGAAGTTCGGCGCTTCAAGGCGTTTCTGCTGTTGCGCGAGATCCAGTTGCCGATGCTTGTAGCCCATCGTGCCGGTGGCAACGCGCACCGGGCCGTAATCGAGCGTGCCGACGAGTGTGTCGGTGTGGACTTCGAGCACCGGTGACGCGAGTTTCTTCGGAAAACCCCACAGTTCGCGGCCACCGGCGATCGGCGGATGGTCGTCCAGATACATGGCCAGCGTGTAGCTGCCTGCCACACCGTTGTACGACACCGGGATCACCTGACCGCTTTCCGTATAGTCGCCGAAACCGGTCGAATCAGGCATGCGAATGAATTCGTAATGCACCAGCGGCTCGCCGATCTCGAGCGGCTCGGGCACCACGGCGCGCAGTTTGTCCGGATCGGTACGGTAGGTAATGATCAGGAATTCCCGGTCGATGAAACGATATGGCCCCATCGGAAATGCCGGGCTCGTGATCGGCATCGCGAAGGCATTTGACAGCACGCTTTTGACGTCCATGATTTTCCTTGGTGGTTAGAGGCGGGACTGCTGCAAAGTGGTGCACGTGACGGAATGCTTTTGCACTGCACAAGAGTATCGTCGATTCTGTCCCGACCTTCAGCGAGACGGGCACTCAATTACCTCCAATTATTTCGAGATATTGCGGCGTTGACATGTCCGCGCGCGATGGCCTGCGCTAAAATCGCCGGGCGTACCGCGTACCCAAAGGGCTTCAGGTTCTGGATGTGCGCAATGGGTGCAGCGAAAACCAAAATACAGCAGTAAGCGCCGGGGCGGCGCTTTGCGGGGGAGCAGAATGACCAGCATCGCAATCGAGAATCCGAGGCAGGCGAGGGCTTCGGACGATGCGCAATTGAACGCCAGCTTCGCGCGGCAGCCGATTCTGAATCGTGACGGCATGCTGTGCGGCTATGAAGTCAAGGTGCGCGCACCGGACCTGCCCGCAGCCGACGAACTCGACGCGACGGCTGCCCATGGCGCCGATCCGACCGCGGCCGCGGCCGCGGCCGCCGATGGCTTGCCGGGCCGCGCGCCCGAGCCGGCGCAACGCGTGGCGCGCGCCGTACTGCGCGGTCTGCTGCACAGCAATGTGCGTAGTGCGCTCACCGGGCATCCAGCTTACGTGGATGTAAGCCGCGAGATGCTGTTCGACGATTCGATTCTGCACCTGCCTGCTGAGCGCTTCATGTTTGAATTGTCGCCGTCCATGCACGTCGACGATGAACTGATTGCGCGTATCGTCCAGTTGCACGGCCGGCGCTATCGCTTCGTACTCGACGAAGTGACGCAGCCCGATGAAACGTTTGCGAAACTGCTGCCCTACGCGGAAGTCGTGAAGATCGATTTCACGCACGCGTCGCCGGCACTGTTGCCCAAATTGACGAGCGTGCTCAAATCGGCGGGCAAGTTATTGATCGCGCAGGGTCTCGATTTGCAGGCCGATTTTGAAGCCGCGCACGGTCTCGGTTTCGACCGTTTTCAGGGCTACTTCTTCGCGCGTGCTCAGACTTCGACAACGCGGCGTGTCAGTGCACCGCGGCATGCCTTGCTGAATCTGCTGCAGCTACTGTCGGGCGACCCGACCGTCGCGCAACTCGAAGCTGAACTCAAGTTGAATCCGGTGCTGGTCATGCATCTGATGAAGCTGGCGAATTCGAGCGGACTTGCAGTTGGCCACAAGGTCACGACACTGCGCGAAGCGATCAACGCAACCGGCACGAACCGGATCGCGCGCTGGACCCAGTTGCTGTTGTATGCGGACGGCCGCAAGGTGGCGTTGGAAGACGATCCTCTGCTGCAACTCGCGGCAACCCGTGCGCGGTTCATGGAACTGGCGATCGAGCGCTTGCCTGAAGCCGGGCGCGATGAAGCCGATGCGGCGTTTCTGACCGGCGTGTTTTCGTTTGTCGATGCGGTGTTCGGCGGTTCGCTCGAAAGCACGCTGAATGTGTTGACGCTGTCGCGGCCGATCCAGGCGGGCATTCTGCATCGGCAGGGCGTGCTGGGCTTGTTGCTGACCGCGGTCGAAGCGCTCGAGCGCGGCGCGTGGGACGAGCTTGATGCCTTGTGCGCGCGTTTGCAACCGTTGACGGTGGAAGAGATCGCGCTGCTTGGCTTGGCGGCGGGCGCCTGGGCCGGCGTCGGGGATCACAGCGCCGAGGGTCTGGAGCGGATCGAGGATTGAAGATTGAGTTCAGAGGCCGGCATGCTGCGCATGCCGGCCTTTACACTTTACACATCTGAGCGTCGCGACTTAGGGCAAATACAAAACCGGTGAGAGTGAAGCACCGCGATCAACGATCACGCCACGTCTTCACATCGTCTCCATTTCCTGCATCTGCCCCAGGCCGAAAAAACGTCCTAACTCCCTCGCCAGCTCATTCAACGCGCTCATTTCCTTCTGCGATATTCGTCGGGGCTCGTGAGTATGCGACCAGTCGCCGTAGAGCAGCGCCACTGTCTGATCGGTTTCGTCGACTACCGGCAATAGCACGAACGCGCGGGCATCGTCGAACGAACGTCGGAACCATTCGGGTAAGCGCGCCACCATCTTCGGGTCGCGTGCATTCTCGATGAAGATGCCCACCGAGTTCGCGATTGCCAGATGAAACACGTCGGGTTCGAACGCGGTATTGAACGACAGCTTCGGCATGGCCGCGTCGATCTTCGGACCGAGCCCGAGGCGCGCCTTGAACGTACCGTTGCTGTGTTTGACGAACACGACAGTGCGCGCAAAACCGAGCGCCGCCAGCACGGTTTCCGCGGCCAGGGCCAGCGCCGGCGCGAGCGGGCTGCTGTCGGGCAGGCCGCGCAGATCGCCCACACCCGCCGCGATGCGCGCTTGCGGATCGAGCGCCTCGCGCGCGATCGCGTCCGCATTGGCGCGCAATTCCACGATCTCGCGCATCACGCCGTCGCCGCCTTCTTCGCGGGCGAGCGCGACGCTCATCTGATGCAGCACGTCCGGATCGGTATTCAGTGCGTAGCTGTATTGCCGCGCCAGTTCGGCGATGCGTTCTTCGCGCTCCCAGTCCGGCATGTTCTGCTGGGTCAGCACGTCGGCGACCGCCGTCGAATAGTTGGTGATGGCGCGCAGCCACTGCACCTGGCGCGGCTGTTCGACATCCAGCGGGTCGAACTCGCCCATGCCCGAACGGATCATGTCGGGCAAGCGCCAGCGCACCGCGGCTTCGGCGCCGATTTCCTCGAACGTGACGCCGAGCACCAGTACGCAGGCATCGGCTTCGAGCGTGCCGTCGTCGATATGGCGGCGGATCTGATCCCACTCCGCGTCGAGATAGAACACCACCAGCAGCTTGCCGATCTGGCGCATCAGCGTGCAGACCACGGCTTCCTCGCCGGCACGCAGATCGCCGCGCTCGGTCAGCTTGCGCGCGACGCAGCCTGACAGCAGCGTGCGGTTCAATTCGAGTTTCGCGTCGATGCGGCGTGGCGCGCTGTGATGAAAGTGATCGACGATTTTCAGACCGACCACCAGATGGCCGACTGCGTCCATGCCGAGCACCATCAGGGCGCGCGACACGGTGGTGATGTTGCCGCCGAACGCCATGTACATGGCCGAGTTGGCGAGCCGCAGCACTTTTTGCGTCAGGGCGAAATCCGATAAGACGACCTGCACGAGGCCGGTGAAGTCGAGGTCGTCGTTGTTCATCGCCGCCATGGTGGTACGCAACGACTGCGACAGCATGGGGAAATCGCCGCGCTCGCTCATTCGCGTCCAGAGCCGGTCGAGCACCGCCGCCTTTACCATGTGAGTCCCGCAAAAGCCATACATGTTCCAAAGAGTGCCACGCCGGCATCAGGCCGGCATCTTGCGCTGCGCACGAGTATTGTCTGCATCGTTATGCGGTGTGCAGGTGCAGCGTGCGCGCTTCGAATCGCTGCGCGAGTTCGTCGGACGGCAGCGCCTTGCAGACGAGCCATCCCTGTATGTGGTCGCAACCCATCTCGGTGAGCAGGGTGCGCTGGGCTTCCGTTTCGACGCCCTCGGCGACCAGTTCGAGATCGAGTGTCTGTGCGAGTCCGACGACCGCGCTAACGATTGCCTGATCGTTCCGGGAGGTTAGCAGATTCTCGACAAAACTCCTGTCGATCTTGAGTTTGGCCAGGGGGAATCGTTGCAGGTAAGCCAGACTCGAATAGCCGGTACCGAAGTCGTCGACCGCAAAGCGGATACCCATCGCCGTCAACTCTTCGAGCAAACCCTTGGCGTGAGCAGGGTCATGCATCAGCAGGCTTTCGGTGATCTCGAACACGAGGCGGCGCGGATCGATGCCCGTCAGCTCGATCGCTTCGCGCACGGCGTCTTTAAAGCGCGGATCGCGGAACTGCTGCGGCGACACGTTGACGGCCACGTATTGCAGCGTGATGCCTTGTGCATCCCACTGGATCAACTGCATGCAGGCGACCTTCAACACCCAGTTGCCGAGGAAGTTGATCAGGCCGATCGATTCCGCGAGCGGAATGAACATCGACGGGGGAACCAGGCCGTGCACGGGGTGCAACCAGCGGATCAGCGCTTCGACGCCGACCACGCCGTGCGTGCGGCTGCTCGTGATCGGCTGGAAATGCAGCGAGAACTCGCCGTTGCGCACGCCGTCGTAAAGGTCGGCTTCCAGCTTCAGGCGCTCGGCGTCGGCGGGATTGTCGTCCGGTACGTAGAAGGCGAGCGTGTTGCCGCCGGCGGCCTTGGCCTGCAGCAGCGCATGGTCGGCCCAGCGCAGCAGGTGTGTGTCGTGCGCGGCGGTATCGTTGGCGTGACGCACGTCGGGATAGAGCGCAATGCCGATGCTCGCCGACAGATGCACCTGCTGGCCGCTAAAGACATATGGCTGCTGGATCGCGGTCAACAGGCGGCGCGCCAGCGCTTCGGCCGCGGCGGCCGCGTCCGTGCGGCTCGCGGCCGGCTTCACGAGGATCGCGAACTCGTCGCTGGCCACCCGCGCCACCGTCTCGTTCGGGCTCGTCATATTCAATAGACGCCGCGCGGTATCGCGCAGCATCTCGTCGCCGGCATCGTAGCCGAGCGCGCGGTTCACGCGCTGATAGTCGTCGAGGTCGAGCAGCAGCAGGGCGGCCGGTGTGCCGTGGGCGTCGGCCTGCTGTTGCGCGTCGAGCAGCGTGGGGATCAGCGCCGACTGATTGGCCAGGTTGGTCAGGCGGTCCAGGTGCAATGCCTGGGTCAGGCGCTCCTCGGTGGCGCGCCAGGCGGACACGTCGAAACCGGCGATCGCGTAGCCGTCGGTGCCGTCGTGGCTGCTGCGCACCACGCGCAGCTCGACCGTGATCGGATAGGTCAGCGACTTGATCAGGCCGAGCGTGGCTTTCTCGACGTTCCCCGTGGCCGTGGCGCGCGTCAGCAGCGCGTCGAGGCGCGGCACGTCGGCGGGCGCCATGAGATCGTGCAGCGTGATGGTCTCGAGGTATTCCCGGTGATAGCCGATGAAGCGCAGGCTGGCGTCGGAAACGTAGAGGAAGCGCAGTTCTTCGTCGATGTGCGCCAGCAGGTCGACGGCGCCGACCACCTGTTCCAGTTGCGCCGTGCGGCTTGCGCGTGGCTCCGGCTTGCCGTAGGCGCGCCGGCCGAGCGCACGAAACCGGTCGATGACCGTTCGCAAGGAGCCCCGGCGGGGCGCGGTGATCCTGTTCGCTTCCATGTTTGTCGCTGGCAACCTGTGTTCGTCTGCAGGCGGGGCGGCTCGCCGCCCACCGTGTCCGGGCGGTCAAGAGGTATCAGGCCGCCCCATCAGAACAAGATAACGACCCGCGGCGGGAAATCTTTAGCGCCCGCTACAAAAAACAAAGGGTAAGGAAGCGGCGAAGCGGGGTGCCGTCGTGGCGGCGGCGATTCGGTTAAAGTGCAGCGGCCTCGCGTCCGTTAATACGGCAAACCCGTTGTGCAGTGCCGGCTGAGACGTCGCTGCGTAGCTTTCCGAACACTTGCACCGATGAGCCATGTCTGAACGTCACTTTGTCAGGGCCACGCCCCGGCACGTCGAGGTGCTTGAGCAGGGTGCCGAAGACGCCGACCCGGCGTCGGGAGCACAGTTTGTCTATCTGGGCCGTCAGCCGATTCTCGATCGCGATGGCGCGCTCAACGCTTATGAATTGCTGTTTCGAGCCAGCGCGCATAACTATGCCGAGGTCAACGACGACGCCCAGGCAACCGCGCAGGTGGTGGCGCGCGCGATCGGCGGGATTGGCGTGGCCGCCGTGCTGGGCCAGCACCGCGGCTTCGTCAACATCGACCGCGCGCTGCTCTTTAACGACATTGTCCATTTGATGCCGCCCGAGCGCTTCGTGCTCGAGATCCTGGAAACCGTCCGGTTCGATGCGCATCTGGGCCGCCGGCTGGCCGAGTTGCGGCGCGCCGGCTTCCAGGTGGCGCTCGACGATGTCTGTGAGCTGTCCGACGAGCTGCTGGCCGTGCTGCCGTACGCCGACATCGTCAAGATCGACTTTCTGCAGACCGGGCGGCCCGCGCTGGCCCGGCTGGCCTCGACGATACGCAGCCATGGCAAGACACTGATCGCGGAGAAGGTCGAGACGCGCGAAGACTTTGCGCTGGCTCGAGAGCTTGGCTTCGATCTGTTCCAGGGGTACTTTTTCGCCCGGCCGCAGGTGCTGAGCGCGCCGCGCAACCGCTCGCCGCGGCCCGGCCTGCTGCGTCTGCTGGCGCTGCTGTCGCGCGATGCCGGGATTATCGAACTCGAAGCGGAGCTCAAGCTGAACCCGAGCGTGGTGGTGCAACTGCTGCGCCTGGTCAATTCGAGCGCGTTCGGGCTGGGGCGCAATATCGCCTCGCTGCGCGAAGCCATCCTTGCGACCGGCACGCGGCAGATCGCCCGCTGGGCGCAACTGCTGTTGTACGCGGACAGCGGCGAGCTGCCGTGGCGCGCCGACCCGCTGGTGCAACTGGCCGGTACGCGTTCGCGCCTGATGGAGTTGGCCGCCGGCTGGCTGCGCCCGTGCGACGACGAGTTTGCCGATGCCGCTTTCATGACCGGCATTTTTTCGCTGGTTCACGTGGTGGTCGGCAGCACGCCCGCAACGGTTCTCGAGAAACTTGGCCTCGCGCCGCAGATTCGCGAAGCGATCGTTACGCGCGGCGGCGCGCTCGGCACCTTGTTGCGGATTGCCGAGACGGCCGGCGAGGGGGGCGATGCCGCCTCGATCGCGGCCGGACCGGATGCGCCGCCAGGTTTCGCGGCGCTCACGCCCGAGGTGCTGGCCGAGCTGAACCTGTCCGCTGCGGCGTGGTTCGGCTCGCATATCGACGAAGCGGCCTGATGCATCCTTTCCCGGGATTCCGACGTATCTTGTCTGTACGTGGTCCAATAGCGTGTGGAGATTGCCCGGGCTCGGCTGAACGCCGGCGCCTGTGGCTGACGAGTTCGACTACGCGTACATGTGCACTAACGTTTCGAGGGGTGGCAGATGAAGAGGAAACTTATACCGGTGGTGCTCGCCACTGTCTTGTCGGTGGGATTCGCACTGCATTCGCTGACGGCTTCGGCCACGCTCAAGCCGGGCGATACCGCGCCGCAATTCACCGCGCAGGCATCGCTGGGCGGCAACACCTACACGTATTCGCTGGCCGACGAGTTGAAGAAAGGGCCGGTGGTGCTGTATTTCTACCCGGCGGCCTTCACGAAAGGCTGCACGATCGAAGCGCACGAGTTTGCCGAGGCTGTCGACGAGTACAAGAAGTATGGCGCGACGGTGATCGGCGTGTCGCACGACAACATCGATACGTTGACGAAGTTTTCGGTGAGCGAATGCCGCAGCAAATTCCCGGTGGCGGCCGACGCTGACGCGAAGGTGATTGGCGCCTATGACGCCGGCATGCCGATGCATAGCTCGATGGCCAATCGCGTGTCGTATGTGATCGCCCCGGACGGCAAGATTATTTACGAGTACACGAGCCTGTCGCCGGAGAAGCATGTCGAGAACACGCTGAAGGCGGTGAAGGACTGGGCGGCGGCGCATAAACAGCCGTAACGGTTGGGCTGGGCTGGGCTGGGCTTGGTTTGGCGCGGCGGCGCGTTTTTCGCAATGGTTTCTTGCCGGGGAGTTGGGGGTGGGCTGTGCTAGGCTGATTTTTTTGCCTGGCGAGTTTGCGATGCCGATTCTTGTAGCGTTCATTGCGCTGATCGCGCTGGTGTATGGGGCTGTGCGTGCGTTTTACGCCTTGCAGGCGGCTTGGGGGTTTGGCCGTTGCTGTTGCGGTTGCGGCTTTGGTTGTTTTGCTTCTGATTGCTGCGGTTGTTTATTGGTGGCGGCGTCGGAAGGAAGTCGCTCCGAATATTCGCGACGGCGATTGGACTCACGAGATTAAAGGGGCCTGGGGGGCGGTCCGGCTTGCTGCCGGGAAGCGGCTATGCGAGGTTCGCCTTGGCGGCGAGCAGGGGGCTTATATTTTTGCCGATCTGCTGGGGGCTGAGGTGCAGCGGCATGATGCTCAATGGCAGGTCGCTTTGACAGTTAAAGATGCCAGGCATCAGGTTTGGGTTTTGCCCATGCTGGGCGAGCGGCAGGCTAAACAGTGGCGGCGGGTTTTTTTGCTTGCTGTTGAGCAGAGGCTTTGAAGGGGGTTTTTGCCTGCCCGGCAGGAAGGGGCCTTCGCGGCGCTTTTTGTTGTCTGGTTCTTTTTGGCGTTGCCATGCTGTGCGCTCGTGGTCCGTTCTGGTGTTGGTCTTTTGGCCTTTCCTTGTTTTGTTAGTGGTCTATTAGCGTTCCCCCTGTGCGGGGGGCACCTACTTTTCTTTGCCTGCCGCAAAGAAAAGTAGGCAAAAGAAAGCGGCTCACCCCGCCAGCTCATAAGCGGGTCCCCCGCGCAGCCACGGTAGTGGTGCATCTGGAATCCGTGCTCTCGCACACTCCCCGTTAGTGACAAAGCGCTCATCAGCTCCCACTCCGCACTGCGTGCGTCGCGGATGGGTCTGCCAGGGAAACCAGCGGGTTTGCTTCGCGCAGCGGGGGCCTTCGGCTTCGCCTCGGCGAGGCGCCGAATGCGCAAATATCGTGGGTTTTGAAAGCGCTGCCACATCAAGTTCGGCTGAACCACGAAACGCGACCAACGGTTTTATGAACGGGGCATCGGCGCGCGCAGCGCCGCCGGAGGTATCACTGCCTTGTCACTGAGGCGGAATGTGCGAGGAGACAGATTCCAGATGCACCACTGCCCCCTCCAAGCCAGGGGACCCGCTTATGAGCTAGCGGTTTGAGCCGCTTTCTTTTGCCTACTTTTCTTTGCGGCAGGCAAAGAAAAGTAGGTGCCCCCCCGCACAGGGGGAACGCTAATAGACCACTAACAAATCAAGGAAAGGCCAAAAGGCCAAAAGACCAACAACAGAGACAAACCACGAGAACACAGCAAGGCAACGCCAAAAAGAACCAGACAACAAAAAAAGCGCCGCGAAGGCCCCTTCCCGCCGGGCAGGCAAAACCCAACCCAAACCAAACCTTTAACCCGCCGCCATCCCAGCGCGGCGCCCCTTCCTTGTCTCCCACCGTACCCGAATCCGATCCATATAGAGATACACCACCGGCGTGGTATAGAGCGTCAGCATCTGACTAACAATCAACCCGCCCACAATCGCAATCCCCAACGGCGCTCGCAGTTCAGCCCCTTCCCCGTGCCCAAAAGCCAACGGCAACGCCCCAAGCAACGCAGCACAAGTGGTCATCATGATCGGCCGGAACCGCAGCATACAAGCCTGATAAATCGCATCCCGCGACGACAACCCCTGCCGGGAGGCCTCAATCGCAAAGTCCACCATCATGATGGCGTTCTTCTTCACAATGCCAATCAGCAAGATCACCCCGATCAACGCGATGATGCTGAACTCCGTCCTGAACAGCAACAAAGCCAGCAACGCCCCCACACCCGCAGAAGGCAGCGTCGACAAGATCGTCAACGGATGGATATAACTCTCGTACAACATCCCCAGCACGATATACACCGCCGCCAAGGCGGCCAGAATCAGAATCGGCTGGTCGGACATCGACTGCTGGAACGCCTGAGCCGTACCCTGGAAACTGCCGTGAATCGTCCCCGGCATGCCGATCTGCGCCATCGTGTCGTAAATCGCCTGCGTCGCCGTCGATAACGACACGCCCGGCGGCAGATTGAACGAAATCGTCGAGGCCACGAACTGGCTCTGGTGATTCACCGACAACGGTGTATTCCCCGGCCCAAAGCTCGCAATCGCCGACAACGGCACCATCGTCTCCTTTGCCGTCGACACCGCCGCGCCCGACGAAGCGCTGGATTTGCCGCTCGCGGCAATCGAATTGATCGCCTGGTTGCGCGCGGAGTCGGCAGCGATGCTCGCCGCGCTCGACGCAGTCGTGCCCGCGGTGCCGCCAGTGGTTGCGCTCGTGGCACTCGAGGTGGTCTGCGCAGTCACCGTGCCGGCCGGCGCATTGGTGGTCTGCGCGCCGCTCGCGCTGCCGCCCGAGGTGCTGATGTAAATCTGCTTCAGCATGTCCGGGCTCTGCCAGTACTTCGGCGCCACTTCCATCACCACGTGATACTGGTTCAGCGGGTTGTAGATCGTCGACACCTGGCGCTGGCCAAACGCGTCATACAAGGTGTTGTCGATCTGCGCCGGCTTGATGCCGAGGCGCGAGGCCGTTGCACGGTCGATCGTCACCATTGCCTCAAGGCCGCCTTGCTGCTGATCGGAATTCACGTCCGCAAGTTCGGGGCGCGCCTGCAACGCCTCGGTGAGCTTCGGCCCCCACTTGTACAGATCAGGGGTGGAATCGGCCAGCAGCGTGAACTGATACTGCGCGTTCGACTGCCGCCCGCCCACGCGAATGTCCTGCACCGCCTGCAGAAAGGTCCGCGCACCGGCGACGTCGCCAAGCGGTGCGCGCAGTTGCTGGATCACCTCGTCGGCGGATAGCTTGCGCTCGCTCTTCGGCTTGAGCGACACGAACATGAAGCCGGAGTTGGTCTGCCGGCCGCCGGTGAAACCGGCCACGCTGTCCACCGCGGGATTCTTGCCGACGATCTCCATCATCTCCGAGAACTTGCCCTTCATCGCCTGGAACGACGTGCTCTGGTCAGCCTGGATGCCGCCGATCAGGCGCCCCGTGTCCTGCTGCGGAAAGAAGCCCTTCGGCACAATGATGTACAGCCAGATGTTCAGGCCGATAGTCGCGATCAGAATCGTCACGATCAGGCGCGGATGCAGCAGCGCCCAGCCAAGCGTGCGCTCGTAACCACGATGCATCGCGCTGAAACCGCGTTCGAGCCAGCGCCCGAAGCGGCCTTCCTCTTCCTTCTCGTGCGGCTCGCGCAGCAAGCGCGAACACATCATCGGCGTCAAGGTGAGCGAGACGATCAGCGACACGCCGATCGCCAGCGACAGCGTCAGCGCGAACTCGCGGAACAGCCGTCCGACAATCCCGCCCATCAGCAGAATCGGCAGGAACACGGCCACCAGCGAGATACTGATCGACAGCACCGTGAAGCCGACTTCGCGCGCGCCGAGGAAGGCGGCCTTCATACGCGGTACGCCGTTTTCTATATGCCGCGAGATGTTTTCCAGCACCACGATGGCGTCGTCGACCACGAAACCGGTCGCGATCGTCAACGCCATCAGCGAGAGGTTGTCGATCGAAAAGCCCAGCAAATACATCGCGCCGAACGTGCCGATGATCGAGATCGGCACGGCCACGCTCGGAATCAGCGTGGCGCGCCAGTTGCGCAGGAACAGGAACACCACCATCACCACCAGCGCCACCGCGATCATCAGCGTGCGTTCAGTGTCTTTCAGCGACGCGCGGATCGTCGTGGAGCGGTCGGCGGCGGGTGCGATGTCGACGTCGGCGGGCAGCGACGCGTGCAACTGCGGCAGCATGCCCATCACGCGGTCGATGGTGTCGATAATGTTCGCGCCCGGCTGACGGTACAGAATCACCAGCACCGAACGCTTGCCGTTGAAGAGGCCGAGGTTGCGCAGATCTTCGACCGAATCGACCACCTCGGCCACATCGGACAGCTTCACCGCCGCGCCGTTACGGTACGCGATGACCAGATCCTTGTACTGCGAGGCCTTGCTCGCCTGGTCGTTGGTGTAAATCTGCACGCGGTTCGGGCCGAACTCGATCGAGCCTTTCGGACTGTTCGCATTGGCCGCGGCGAGCGCCGCGCGCACGTCTTCGAGGCCGATACCGTAGTGGGACAGGGCGTGCGGCTCCAGTTCGACACGCACCGCCGGATTGGCCGAGCCGCTCACATCCACTTCGCCGACACCATCCACCTGCGACAGCGATTGCTGCAACACGGTGGCCGCCGAGTCGTACAACTGGCCGGCGGTCAATGTCTTCGACGTGAGCGCGAGAATCAGGATCGGCGCGTCGGCCGGATTCACCTTGTGATACGTCGGATTGCTGCGCAGGCTCGCCGGCAGATCGGCGCGCGCGGCGTTGATAGCCGCTTGCACGTCGCGCGCGGCACCGTCGATGTCGCGGTTCAGCCCGAACTGCAACGTGATGCGCGTGGAGCCGACCGAGCTCTGCGAGGTCATTTCGGTGACGTCGGCGATCGAGCCGAGATGCCGTTCAAGCGGACTGGCGACGCTGGTCGCCACGGTGTCCGGGCTCGCGCCCGGCAAGGTGGCCTGCACCGAAATGGTCGGGAAGTCGACCTGCGGCAGCGGCGCCACCGGCAGCTTGGTGAACGCAAAAATCCCGGCCATCGCAATGCCGATCGCCAGCAGCGTGGTGGCGACCGGGCGGGAGATAAACGGACGCGACAGGTTCATCGCTTAGGTCCCTGCATCGGTAGCGGGCGGCACCGGGTTGCCGCGATTGAAGCGCTCGCGCACGCGGCGCGCAAGCGCGTCGAAGCCGAGATAGATCACCGGCGTGGTAAACAGCGTGAGCAACTGGCTGACGATCAGACCGCCGGCAATCGCGATACCGAGCGGGCGGCGCAACTCCGAGCCCGCGCCGGTGCCGAGCATCAGCGGCAGGGCGCCGAGCAGGGCGGCGAGCGTGGTCATCAGGATCGGCCGGAAGCGCAGCAGACACGCCTGATAGATGGCTTCGCGCGGCGACTTGCCTTCTTCGCGCTCGGCGTAGAGCGCGAAGTCGATCATCATGATGGCGTTCTTCTTCACGATACCGATCAGCAGCACGATACCGATGATGCCGATGATGTCCAGATCGTGCCCGGTGATCAGCAGCGCGAGCAGCGCGCCGACGCCCGCGGAGGGCAGTGTGGACAGAATCGTGATCGGGTGAATGAAGCTTTCGTACAGCACGCCGAGCACGATATACATCGTGACGATCGCCGCGAGGATCAGGAACAGTTCATTCGACAACGACGCCTGGAATGCCAGCGCCGCGCCCTGGAAACGCGTCTGGAACGACGCCGGCAAGCCGACATCCTTCTCGGCCTGAGCGATCGCCTTGACCGCCGCGCCGAGCGACGAGCCGGGCGCGAGATTGAACGACACGGTCGTGGCCGGGAACTGGCTCAGGTGCGTGACCAGCAGCGGTGCGGGCTTCTCGATGAACTTCGCAATCGACGACAACGGCACCTGGCCGCCCGTCGACGTGGAAGAGGGCAGGTAGATCGAATTCAGCGATTCCGTGTAGTGCTGCATCGACGGCTGCGCTTCGAGAATCACGCGGTACTGGTTCGACTGCGTGAAGATGGTCGAGATGATGCGCTGGCCGAACGCGTCGTACAACGCGCTATCCACGGTAGCGGGCGTGATGCCGTAACGCGACGCGGTGGCGCGGTCGATTTCGATGTAGACCGACTGGCCGTTGTCCTGCAGGTCGGTGGCCACGTCGGCCAGTTCGGGCGACTGCTTTAACCGGTCGATCAGCTTCGGCACCCACGTGGTGAATTCGCCGATGTTCGGGTCGGTCAGCATGAACTGGTACTGCGTTGGGCTGACCGTGGAGTCGATCGTCAGATCCTGCACCGGCTGCATGTACAGCGAGGCGCCCGGAATATGTGCGACGTCGTGCTGCAACTGGCGGATCACGTCGCTCGCGGTGTTGCTGCGGTCGTCGCGCGGCTTCAGGTTGATCAGCATGCGGCCGCTGTTCAACGTGATGTTGCTGCCGTCCACACCGATAAACGAGGTGAGGCTTTCGACGTCCGGGTTCTTCAGGATCTGCGTGGCGAGTTCCTGCTGACGCTCGGCCATCGACGCATACGACACCGATTGCGGCGCCTGCGTGATCGCCTGGATCACGCCGGTGTCCTGCACCGGGAAGAAGCCCTTCGGAATGAACACGTACAGCACGCCGGTCAGCACCAGCGTGAGCAACGCGACAAACAGGGTGGAGCGTTGCCGGTTCAGCACCCAGGTCAGCGCGACCGCGTAACGGGCAATCACCCAGTCGATAAACTGGTGGGCTTTCGCTTCGAAGCGGTGGCTTTCAGGTGGCGGCGTGTGGCGCAGGAGTTTCGCGCACATCATCGGCACGAGCGTGAGCGAGACCACGGCCGAAATCACGATCGTCACGGCGAGCGTGATCGCGAATTCGTGGAACAGACGCCCGACCACGTCGCCCATGAAAAGCAGCGGAATCAGCACGGCGATCAGCGAAACCGTGAGCGAAATGATCGTGAAGCCGATCTGTTTCGAACCCTTCAGCGCGGCCTCCAGCGGCGACTCGCCTTCTTCGACATAGCGCGCGATGTTCTCGATCATCACGATGGCGTCGTCGACCACGAAGCCGGTTGCGATGGTCAGCGCCATCAGCGACAGGTTGTCCAGCGAGAAGCCGCACAGATACATGACCGCGAGCGTGCCGATCAGCGACAGCGGCACCGACAGGCTCGGGATGATGGTGGCGTAGATGTTGGCAAGGAACAGATACATCACCAGCACCACCAGCACGACCGACATCAGCAATTCGAACTGCACGTCGCGCACGGAAGCGCGGATCGTGGTGGTGCGGTCGGTGACGATCTCCACCTCGAGCGCGGTGGGCAGCGACTGTTGCAGTTGCGGCAGCAGCGCCTTGATGCTGTCGACCACCTGGATCACGTTCGCACCCGGCTGGCGCTGCACGTTCAGGATGATCGCCGGGGTGTTGTTGACCCATGCGCCGAGCTTGGTGTTCTCCGCGCCCTGCACGATGTTGGCGACGTCCGTCAGCATGACCGGACGGCCGCCCTTGTACGCGACCACGGCGCTCTTGTAAGCGTCGGCGTCGGTCAGCTGATCGTTCGCGTTGATCGTGTAGTTGCGCGTCGGGCCGTCGAAGTTGCCCTTCGGCGTGTTGACATTCAGGTTCGAAATCGTGGTGCGCAAGTCGTCCAGATTCAGACCGTACGCGGCGAGCGCGCGCGGGTTCGCCTGAATCCGCACGGCCGGGCGTTGACCGCCCGACAGGCTCACCAGACCCACACCCGCCACCTGCGAGATTTTCTGCGCGAGACGCGTGTCGGCCAGGTCCTGCACCTGCGTGAGCGGCATCGTCTTCGAGGTGATCGCGAGCGTGATGATCGGCGCGTCGGCCGGATTGACCTTCGCGTAGATCGGCGGCGCGGGCAGGTCGGACGGCAGCAGGTTGCCCGCGGCGTTGATCGCCGCCTGGACTTCCTGCTCGGCGATGTCGAGCGGCAGATCGAGGCTGAACTGCAGCGTGATGATCGACGAGCCGGCCGAGCTTTGCGAGGACATCTGATTCAACGACGGCATCTGCCCGAACTGGCGTTCGAGCGGCGCGGTGACCGACGAGGTCATCACGTCCGGGCTCGCGCCCGGATAGAAGGTCTGCACCTGGATCGTCGGATAGTCGACCTCGGGCAGCGCGGAGAGCGGCAAAAAGCGCAGCGCGACGAGACCGACCAGCATGATTGCCGCCATCAGCAGCGCGGTGCCGACGGGGCGCAGAATAAAGGCGCGGGATGGATTCATGCAGTAGTCGTCGTGCCTTTATTCCGAGGCTTGCGCCGCGTGTTTGCGATGATGCCCGCGTGCGCCGGAGGCACCCGATGCCGCCGCGGCTCCGTTGGCGCCGCTGGCTTCGCGGGCACCCGAAGCGCCGCGCGGCCGGTCGGCCGGGATGGTGATCTTCGCGCCTTCCTTCAACCTGTCCGAGCCGTCGATCACGACGCGCTCGCCGACTTGCAGGCCGGATTTGATGCTGGTGCGTTCGCCGTCCACCGGTCCTACCTTGACCGGTCGCACGGTCACCGTGTTGTCCGGCTTCACGACGTACACGAACTGGCCCATCGAGCCGTTCAGCACGGCCGGTGTTGGCACGATCACCGCGTCCCTGATCGTATCCACCAGCAGGCGCGTGTTCACGAACTGATTCGGGAACAGCAGGTTCTTGTCGTTCGCGAAGTTCGCGCGCAGCTTGACCGTGCCGGTGGTGGTGTCGATCTGGTTATCCAGGGTTTCCAGCTGGCCGCCTTCAAGCGACGTGGTGTTGCTGCGGTCGTACGCGGTGACCGAGAGCTTCGCGCCGTTCTGAGTCTGCTGGAGAATCTGCTGCAGGTTGTCTTCGGAAGTCGTGAAGATCACGCTGATCGGCTGCAACTGCGTAATGACGACGATGCCGTTGGTCAGGCCCGGCGTCACGTAATTGCCCGGGTCGACCTGGCGCAAGCCGACGCGCCCGGACACCGGCGCGGTGATGCGCGCATAGACGAGGTCGAGCTTATAGGTATCGATGTTCGCCTGGTCGGACTTCACCGTGCCCTCGTACTGCCGCACCAGCGAGGCTTGCGTATCGACCTGCTGGCTCGCGATCGAGTCTTGCGCGAGCAGCGTCTGATAGCGCTTCAGATCGAGGCGGGCGGTTTGCAGCAGCGCCTGGTCGCGCGCAAGGGTGCCTTGCGCGTTTTCCAGCGAGATCTGATAGGGGCGCGGGTCGATCTGGGCGAGCACGTCGCCTTTCCTGACCATCTGGCCTTCCTTGAAATACACGTCCTGCAGCACGCCGCTCAACTGCGGCAGCACCGTGACGTTGGCGAGCGGCGTGACCGTGCCGAGCGCGGTCAGTACGACCGGCATCTCACCCTGTGTGGCGGTTGCCACGTGAACCGGCTGCGCCAGGTTGGCGAAACCGGCGCCGCCGCGTCCCGCCCGGCCGCCGCTTGCCCCGGCCGCCGCGTTCGTGCCGCCAGGCGCGCCCCACGGATGCCAGCGCCACAACACCACCCCGAGGATAACCAGTGCCGCCACGATCAGCGCGATATTGCGGCCGCGATGACTTCTGGCTGAAGCCGGCACCGGGCCCGGACCGCCGGCAGGCTTGCCGGTGGAGGACGGTTGGGAACCGGCTTGGGAGGCCGGAGCGGCAGGGCGTGTGGTTTCCGAAAACTTTTGTTGTTCGTCCATCGGTTCGGTCTGGTGACTGGCTTTGATGTGAGCCGCTCATGCGGTTGCGCCGCTTCGACAGTTCGGCGGGCCGGCACGCAGGCGGCATGACAGGCGGTTTCGACAGCGGACGCGCCGCAAATGTTCAGCGCGATGCTACCCGAGGCGCGGGACAAAGATGTTAACGCAAAGGGCCATCATGGCAGGTCGGCGGGACGTTATCGAAAGGGTGATAGCGGTAAGCCGGGCGTGCGCGCCCGCGACGGGAATGCGTGATCCTACGTTGCGGGCGCTGTAACAGTCCACCCGTCTATTTTTCGATTGATTACGAAAGTTACAGTACGCGGCGGGCGGTTGCAAATATCGTGGCCGTCGCCGCGCGAGCGTCGGCGTATCTCAATTATCCAGGCGGCGGCCAGGCGTGCCGCCGATCTCGAGAACGATCTTGCCGATGCACTCGATCAACGCCGGCGCCGCGCGCGAGATCAGCCAGTCGCGCGGGCACTGATCCGCCGAGCCGCCGCAATTGACCGCATAGCGCTCACCCGAGGGGCCGATGAATCCCAGGGCGATGGCGTTCAGGCCGTCGTACCATTCGCCGGTGGCGATCGCGAAGCCTTGTTCCGCGGTTTCCCGTAGCGCGCTGTTCAGACGGCCGCTGAGATGGCCCCAGTCGTCGCCCTCGGCGGCCTGCATGCCAATCAATAATTTTTCCCGTTCCGGTTCGGCGAGCGCCGACAAATAGGCGCGTCCAACCGCGGTGCGCGCGAGGCTCATGCGCGAGCCGATTTCGAGACGCGATACCAGCACCGCTGAACGCGGCCGGATCGCGTCGATCACCACCATGTCGAGGCGGTCGCGTACGGCCAGATGCACCGACAACGCGGTGCGTTCGGCGAGTTCGATGAGGAAGGGGCGCGCTCTTGCCCGGATGTCGAAGTTGCGCAGAAAACCATTGCTCAACTCCAGTACCGACGAGGTCAGGACAAATCGCTCGCTATCGGGCAGGCGGAACAGAAAGCCTGCGCCGACGAGCGTGGCGGTAATTCGCGAGACGGTGGGTTTCGGAATGCCGGTTACTTCAGCCAGCTCGCGATTGCTGAGCGGCGCGTCGGCCGCGGCGACCGATCGCAGCACGGTCAGGCCGCGTGCCAGTGCCGTGACTTCGTCGCCCGAGCCGTCTTTGTCTTTGGCTGGGGCCGGGGCAGTTCGGGAAGGCATGGGTCGGTTCATATCATTTTTGTGGAACTATATTTCAATTTTCTGTTTGCTTACCTGTCGGCAAGCCTGGCGAAAGGACCTGGTCGGAGCCCCAAAATGGGGCATGTACACCCATTTTTCATCAGAAGATTCATTGTATCGGAATATTTTTCCGAGGCGAATGAAAGCTCTTTAGATTTTGCTTGACTTAGTCAGCATAACCATAAAAAATGGAATCTCATTTCGAAAGACGGTTTCAGGTTCTGTATTTTGAAGTTTTGAACCAGCCGTGGCTCGCGGAGTGTCTGGTCGAGTGCCTTAATAGCCCCCCGTAACAGTCCACGCATTGTCTGTCTCGAGCTTCGAGACCAGCGTCTTCAGTCGCGCGCCCGTCCAACTTTCGAATACCGTCTCTCAGGTTCTAGCACGGCCCTCGGAATGGCTAGAACTTTTCAAGGCGTCACGGAAACGTGACGCCTTTTTTTTGCGCCAGGAATGGCTTCGCGCCCCCATCAGTAGCCGCGGAACTTCGGACCATGGGCCTCCCGGCTGACGATTGGCCAACTGGCATGCCGATTGCGCTTATTGCGCTTATTGCTCGCCGAGTCACTCTGGAACTGATGATGAACAATCCCGATTTTCCAGGCTCGTCTACGGACAAGCTCGACACAGTCCCGGATACCTCGAGCCCCGCATACGCGGACCGGCATCTGCTCACCCGACCTTTCGACAAATTTGCGAGCCTGGTAACACGGTGGGCCGGTTCGCCTGTCGCCTTTGGTCTGGCCGTGCTGACCGTTGTCGCATGGGTTGCGACCGGACCGATATTTCATTACTCCGACGGCTGGCAACTCGTTATTAACACCGGCACGACCATCGTCACTTTTCTCATGGTTTTTCTGATTCAGCAGAGCCAGAACAAGGATAGTGTCGCTCTTCACCTGAAATTGAATGAGTTGTTGTCATCTCATCGCGCAGCAAGCAATCGCCTCATCGGAATAGAGGATGCGTCTGAAGAGGAGTTGCGACGGCTAGCTGCCGCGTATCTCCGGTTATCGACGAACTCTTCAGAGGTTGACACGCACGCCGTGAAGGACGGACCGTGAGTGCAGCGCACGCGAAGTTTGCGAGGCCGCTCAGGATTCTGAGGTCTTCGGAGTCAAACGGATGCGGATGCGCCCTGTCGCGAGACATCACCCCGCAGGGTCGCAACGCATTCACCTGACACGGCGGCCCGGCGAAAGACCGGGCCGCCGTTGCTATCGTGTTTCAGCAGGCCGATGCCCACGGTGCCGGCCTCGCAGAGATGAGGCGCCATGTCGCCGCTTGCGCGTCTACAAGGGAATCCCCTGGGACTGCGCATACCTCCTGGTTCCTTTGCCTTCCCTGTCGCGTTGCGCTTTCCCGTAGACGCTTCCCGCTTGCCGACGCTGATTATTCGTCTTTCGCGAATGGCGCGTTCGCCCGTTCCCCGATACCCGAGTTGTGCACCTTGCACCTATCTTTGGGGCGTCGCCGGGTGACTTCGAAAGAATGTCGCGAATCAAAGCGACGCCCCCATCCTTCGCGACCGAGGTCGCACAAAAAGATTGGAGTTGGACCATGCGCTAACGCTTCGGCGCGCACAGGTGAGCCAACGTCAACGGAGACGGAAATGAATGCAGACAAGTGGGATACCTCCTACGAATGGAAAGCGGTCACGCTACTAGCGCTCGGCTTCGGCCTGGTTGGACTGGACCGCTGGCTTATCGCGCCACTTTTTCCATCCATCATGAAGGACCTCAATCTGAATGCCCAGGACGTCGGTAACTGCATTGGCGTGCTCGGTCTTTCGTGGGGCGTCTTCGCGGCATTGATGGGCGGCATCTCGGACAAGATAGGGCGCCGGAAGGTACTCATCCCGGCAATCCTCGCGTTCTCGCTCCTCTCCGGCTTCTCGGGGCTCGCAGGCGGGTTGTTCAGCCTGATAGCGATTCGCGGCTTGATGGGTGTCGCCGAAGGTTCCTTCTGCCCCACGAGTTTCGCGGCCACCGCCGATGCATCGCACCCGCGCAGACGCGGTTTGAATCTCGGCCTCCAGCAAAGCGGGTTTGCTCTTTTCGGATTGGCGCTTGCGCCCATCATCGCGACGCAGTTGCTGGGCTTTGTCACATGGCGGTGGGTGTTTGCTCTCGTAGCCATCCCGGGGTTGATACTCGGTTTGATAATGTTCTATGTGATTCGCGAACCGAGGGTAACGCCGAAGGTCGCCGCCGAGGAAACTCCGGCTTCGCTCCGTCACGTCCTGAAGAGCAGGAACATTCTCGTGGCGATGGGCGCACTCTGCTGTGCGATGACCGGCGTCTTTGTCCTCGGTGCGCTGCTGCCTTTGTATCTCACCGGGTATCTTCTGCTCGACACGCAACGGATGGGACTGGTCGTCTCCGCCATTGGTTTCGGCGGGTTTCTCGGTCAGTTTGGCTTGCCAGGCCTGTCTGACATTGTTGGACGCCGCCTCGCCAGCATCGCGGGTTTTGCGGGGACCGCCGCGATGCTCTACATCTTCCGCGGTCTTGGTCCCCAGCCGCTGCCGCTGTTTGCCGTCCTGTTCGCGGCTTCCTTCTTCACGCTGGGTCTGGTGTCGTTACTCTCCGGGCCGGTCGCGACTGAAGCCGCTCCGGTGGGACTCGTGTCGACGTCGATCGGTGTCGTGGTCGGCGTTGGTGAAATTTTCGGCGGCGGCATCGCGCCCGCGCTGGGCGGCTACGTCGCAGCTCACTTCGGGATCCAGAACATTCTCTGGCTGCCGATGTGCGCCGTAGTGCTGGGCATCGTTGTTAGCGTGCTGCTCAAGGAGACCGCGCCGGCCGTCCTGCAGCGCCGTCAGCCCGTGCGTGCGGAGCTGGAAAGGACCTGAGAGGTGTGTCTCGACAAGCGTGCCCGAGAGGTACGATTAGTGATGAAGTCACAACGTTCTACGTGATGCACAGCGGGTCCTCCGGCCATATACACTGACGCATTTGCTGACGATGGAAGGGTGCGTATGGACCGGTTTCTGAGCATCGAAGCGTTCGTGCGGGTCGCGGAAGCGAGCAGCTTCGCTGAGGCAGCGAGGCAGCTTGGCGTGACCAGTTCAGTGGTGACGAACCGTATTCAGCAACTGGAGAAATTCGTCAATGCGCCTCTCTTTCACCGAAGCACGCGCCACGTGCGTTTGTCGGAGGTGGGGGAGGCGTTCTATCGCGAGTGCGCCGAGGTGGTGGGTCGGGTGAATGAGCTGACCGACCAGATGCGCGAGCTTCGTGCAACGCCTACCGGCCGCCTTCGCATTCAGATGCTGCCGGGATTCGCGCTTGGCCATTTTGGTATCCCGATGGCTGAGTTCAACCGGCGTTATCCTGGCATCCAGCTTGACGTGATAGTCAACGACCGCGTTGTTGACCCGATTGAAGAAGGGTTTGACATCGCCTTTCAGATATTCCCCGCGATTTCGGAATCGCTCATCGAGCGGCGGCTCTTCACCGTGCGCCGCCTGTTCTGCGCCGCCCCGGCATACATCGCCGAACATGGTGCGCCGCAGCACCCACGGGACTTGTTGCAGCACACAACGGCTCTTTACTCGGGATACCCCTCACGCAACCGCTGGACGCTAACCCGCGGAGAAGAGGTCGTCGAGATGGAACTGCCGGGCATGATCCGGTCAAACTCGGTTCATCTACTTCGCGATTACGCGCTGACTGGCGGCGGGGTCGTGTGCTTGCCGACGCTGGTCGCCAGCGCTTCGCTGCTCGACGGCTCGCTGGTGCCGATCTTGACGGAGTACCAGCTGTCGCATCTGAGCTTCGCAGCGGTCTATCCAGCCACGCAGCGACAGGCTCTGAAGGTCAAGGCGCTAGTGGAGTTTCTCGTGGAGTATCTCGGCCCCGAGCCTGCCTGGGACCTGCCTTTGATTGAGCGCGGCTGGGTCTGCTAACGGAGGAACGAAGGCGATTATTCGCGAAGCGCAAATGCCGTAATCGTCGTCCAGCAGGTTGTTGCCGTCACCCCCTGCTCCTAAAGTTGAAGCTAACGCAAGCTTCCAACAGCAGGAGACAGCAATGACCGATACGGCGTTCCACACCATCTTTGGCTCGCTCGATAGCTACCACAAGGGCGAAATTGAAATCACGAGCGGAAGCGCTCGCCACTATGCCTTCTCGAACATCTTCGAGGTGGCTTCGCAGTCGACCCCGTACGAAAAGGTCGTGGTCGGTAAAAACCTTGAATACGTCATCGAAGTGCTGCGTACCGAGGGCCGTTCGGCATGGTTCGCCTGCGCGCACGATGAGTTCGCCATTCTGATGGATGGTGAGGTTCAAATCGACTTCATCAAGCTCGACACGCCACCCGCTGCAGGGCAAGGGACTATTCACGCCGGAGAGGCGCCTGCGGGCCGCGCGATGGGACACGTGGTGCTGCGTAAAGGACATCAGGCCATGTTGCCGGCTGGCTGCGCCTATCGGTTCAGCGCGCGCCAGGCTGGCGTCGCGATCGTGCAGACCATGCTGGGCGAACTATCAGTGCAGAAGTGGGCAGACGTCTGCCTGCACTGACATCCCCGCATCGAACAATCTCAGGAGACAAGCTATGGCCACCCTCGAAACCAACGACCACTCCCTCGGTTTTGCCGCGGACACGGTGCGCTCGACCGAACCCGATACGGTCACCGGTTACCGGCGCTTCACGCTCGGCGCGTTCGAATTTCAACGCGATGAGTATTTTGTGAAAATCAACTGGCCGGCGAAAGGCCAGACGCGCACGCACGCCGTTCCCGCCGATGCATTTCTGCGCGCGATGATGCGTGATGTCGCGTGGGGATTTTTCTATGGCTGGGTGAATTTCGACCACGTATTCGGCACGCGCAATCACTACGGCAAGGTCGATGTCTATGCCGGCACTTTCAACGGAATCATGAAAGACGCCGGGGTCGACTACACCGAGACCTTCGAAACGCCGACCATCATGGCCACCTTCAAAGCCATGCTGCACGACTGGACCAACGAGGGTTTCGACCCGTTCGCGGCGCCCGAGGAAACCGGAACGGCGTTCGGCCGCAAACATGGCGACAACGGCGCGGCAATCGAACGGACTCGTATCGCCACGCGCAGAATGCCGGGCCTTGAAGGCGATTCGCCTTTGCGCGATGACTTGCCGGTCAATCGGGCCTTCCTCGATGTCGTACAGGACGAGCCCGAAGTTCACGCCGAACCAGGCTTCGAGGGCGAACTGCACGCCTTCAATCTCTTCAAGTATCTGTCGCGCTCCGACGTGACCTGGAATCCGTCCGTCACCTCCGTTTGCGGCCGCAGCCTGTTCTGTCCAACCACCGAGGAATTCATTCTCCCGGTGTTCCATGGGAACGACCGGGTCGAATGGTTCCTGCAACTGTCCGACGAAATCGTCTGGGACGTGGGCGACAAGAACACCGGTGCGCCGCGCGCACGCATCACGATGCGTGCCGGTGACATCTGCGCGATGCCGGCCGACATTCGCCATCAGGGCTATTCGACAAAACGCTCGATGCTGCTCGTCTGGGAGAACGCGACACCGGATCTTCCGCAGCGATACGAGAGCGGCGAGTTCGCGCCGTACCCGATTGAATTCTGAGTAGTGAGCCAGCAACAACCCGAGGACGACTCATGCAAACCCAACTCTTCATCGACGGCCGCTTTGTTGATGCCGTCGACGGCGGCACTATCGACGTACTCAATCCTCACGATGGCTCGCTCATCACGAAGATTGCAGCGGCAAACGCGGCAGACGTCGACCTCGCCGTCGAGGCCGCTACCCGTGCATTCCCGAAATGGTCGGCCATGGCGGCAGCGGAACGCGGGCGGCTGTTGCTGCGTCTCGCCGATGCTATCGAGTCGAATGCGGAGGAGCTTGCCCAACTGGAATCGCTGGACACAGGTCACCCGATTCGCGACTCGAGGGGGCTTGATGTGCCGCGCACGGCGGCCTGCTTTCGCTATTTCGGCGGCATGGCCGACAAGCTGCAAGGTTCGGTTATTCCCGTCGAGACCGGTTTTCTGAACTATGTACAGCGCGCGCCAATCGGCGTCGTTGGGCAGATTGTGCCGTGGAATTTTCCGCTCATGTTCACGAGCTGGAAAATGGGGCCCGCCCTCGCAGCAGGGAACACCGTGGTGCTAAAACCGTCGGAAATTACGCCGCTCTCGACTTTGCGCATCGTCGAGCTCATGGCGGAGGTTGGGTTTCCGGCGGGCGTGGTGAACATCGTTCCCGGGTATGGCCACACGGCTGGCCAGCGGCTTGCCGAGCACCCGGGTGTCGGCAAGATTGCGTTTACGGGTTCCACGGCGACGGGGCGGCGCATTGTCGAAGCCTCGCAGAGCAACCTGAAACGTGTCCAGCTGGAGTTGGGTGGCAAGGGAGCCAACATCGTCTTCGACGATGCCGACCTGGATGCCGCAATCAACGGCGCTGCGTGGGCAATTTTTCATAACCAGGGGCAGGCGTGCATTGCCGGTTCGCGGTTGATTCTGCACGAACGCATTGCGGACGCGTTTCTTGAACGCTTCGTCGCGCTGGCTGCGTCCATCCGGATTGGCAACCCGCTCGACCCGGATACGGAAATGGGGCCGCTGACTTCGCTGCAGCACCTCGAGCGCGTGCTTGCCTTTGTTGACATTGCACGCGAGCAGGGCGGGCGCGTACTGACGGGTGCGAGCGCACCGCAGGACGCCGCGCTCGCGAACGGTTACTACGTACGGCCAACGGTCATCGAGGCGAAGACGGCCATCGACCGCATCGCGCAGGAGGAGGTATTCGGTCCGTTCGTTACCGTACTGCGATTCAGTAGCGACGAAGAGGCTCTGTCGATCGCGAACGGCACCGAGTATGGACTCGGGAGTGGTCTATGGACCCGCGATCTGTCGCGTGCGCACAAGACTGCCTCGCAAATCCGGGCAGGTATGTGCTGGATAAACTGCTACAAGCGAGTCAACCCAGGCAGCCCGTTCGGTGGCGTTGGGCAATCCGGCTACGGTCGGGAAATGGGTTTCGAGGCGATGCACGACTACACCGAAGCACGGTCGGTGTGGGTCAACGTCGACGGCAACGTGCCGCCGCATTTCAAGCGCTGAGGTTTGCATGGAACGCTTTGTCTACCAAGGGGCGCCGTCCCGCGTGGTTTTCGAGTGCGGTGCGCTCGCGCAGCTACCCGAAGAGCTGGCGAGGCTCGGAGCGCGGCGCGCTCTGATCTTATCGACACCTGAGCAGCGTGACCTCGCTGACCGGGTGAAAGGCATCCTGGGAGAGCGTGCCGCCGGCGTGTGTGCTCAAGCGGTCATGCATGTACCCGTCGAGATAGCACGAGCGGCGTGTGAGATGGCGAGGACGCTCGACGCGGACTGCTGCGTCGCGATCGGAGGAGGCTCCACAATTGGGCTAGGGAAAGCGATAGCGCTTGAGTCGTCACTCCCAATTATCGCCGTGCCGACAACCTACGCGGGCTCAGAGATGACGCCTATCTTTGGCCTCACGGAGGGACGCCTGAAGCGAACCGGACGTGATGCCCGCGTGTTGCCTCGTACCGTGTTGTACGA
This sequence comes from Paraburkholderia agricolaris, assembly GCF_009455635.1. NCBI lineage: Bacteria > Pseudomonadati > Pseudomonadota > Betaproteobacteria > Burkholderiales > Burkholderiaceae > Paraburkholderia > Paraburkholderia agricolaris. The sequence continues at coordinate 3,064,394 of NZ_QPER01000001.1, read as the reverse complement.
CGCGACCTTAACGCTCTCATTGCCGGCGGATATTTCCGCAGCATCCGGAATCAACGCCATGGCGCACGCCGTTGAGGCGCTGTATGCAGAGGATGCGAATCCCATAACCAGTCTGATGGCAGAAGAGTCGATACGCGCTCTCGGCGAGGCCTTGCCGGTAATCGTGCGTACGCCGGGCGACGCGGGGATGCGCAGCCGCGCCCTGTACGGTGCGTGGCTTGCCGGGGCCTGTCTGGGTGCCGTCGGGATGGCGCTGCATCACAAGCTTTGCCATACGCTGGGCGGCACATTCAACTTGCCGCATGCTCAAACGCATGCGGCTATGCTTCCTCACACGGCCCACTACAACCACCGTGCCGCGCCCGAGGCCTTACGGAAGGTGGCGAGGGCTCTTGGCGGCACCGAAGCCGCCGAGGCGGGCCGGCTGCTATTCGAGTTGAATCAGAAACTGGGAATTTCGGTGGCGCTGGCAGATATTGGGTTGCCGGCAAGCGGTCTCGATGAGGCTGCTGAACTGGCGTGCAAGAACCCGTATGCTAATCCTCGTCCTGTTGAGCGCGAAGCAATTCGCCAGCTGTTGCAGGATGCCTGGGAGGGGCGGTCGCCACATTGAGCTTACAGAGCTGGGTAAATTGAGCGAGACAGGGTGGAGGGAGACATGACAATTGATTATCAACAGAACGACAGCGCATTGACCGAACAGGTCATTTCCAGCTTCGAAGGCACGCCGGATGCACGCTTGCGCACCTTGATGCAGAGTCTGGTCCGGCATCTTCATGCGTTCGTGCGCGAGGTGGAACCGACTGAAGCGGAGTGGATGGGCGCTATTCGCTTTCTCACCGAGACCGGCAAGATGTGTGATGACCTGGTTCGCCAGGAGTTTATTCTCCTGTCGGACACGCTCGGCGTCTCGATGCTCGTCGACGCCATCAATCACCGTTACGCGACGGGGGCGACAGACACGACCGTGTTTGGTCCGTTCTACATCAAGGGAATGCCTGAGCGCAGGTATGGCGAGAACATGGCGTTAACGCCCGGGACACCGGCCGTCGTGCGAGGACGCGTACTGGATACGGCGGGGGAGCCGGTGGCGGACGCGCTTCTCGACGTCTGGCAGACGGCGGAGAACGGCATGTATTCCGGTCAGGACACCGCGCAGCCACACGGGAATCTTCGAGGACGCTATCGAACCGACGCCGAAGGACGCTACGCAATCACTACGATCTTGCCCGTCAGCTATCCCATTCCAACCGATGGTCCGGTTGGCAAAATGCTCAGCGCAACCGGCAGGCATCCATGGCGGCCCGCGCATCTGCATTTCATGATTGACGCGCCAGGGCATCGCAAGCTTGTTACCCACCTGTTTGACGAGGCCGACCCATTCTTGAAGTCGGACGCGGTATTCGGCGTCAAACCTTCGCTAATGGTCGCATACCGGGACCGTCCCGCGAATGATGAGTTGGCGCGACAGTTCAACCTGGCCGGCCCTTACCGCGAAGCGTGCTACGACTTTGTTCTCGACCGGAGCTAAATAAAATGGCCCGTTTTTTCGCCGTATTCGCAACCGACAAGCCGGACATGCGAGAGGTCCGTGAACGGGTTCGCCCGAACCATCGAACCTATTTGCGAAGTGCGGCGCGGCACGGCGTATTTGTGCGTCTCGGCGGCCCCACGCTGGCGCCGCATTGCGATGCCATGAACGGCACCTTGCTGGTGATCGAGGCAGACGACATCGATGCTGTCATGAAATTCGTCGGAAACGACCCCTACATGAAGGAGGGTCTATTCGCGCGGGTGGAAGTTCGCCCGTGGGACTGGAGCCTCGGCAATCCCGAGCGGCGGGTGTAAGCAATGAGTGCGAGTCGATTGTGCCGGTTCGTCGACGTCCCCGATGGCGGGGCGCACGTCGTTGACGACGACCGTGCCGGGCATCCCGTGGTGGTCGTGCGGCGTGGGCAGCAGGTGTGGGCATACGTGAATCGTTGTCCGCACTTTTCGGTTCCCCTCGATTTCGAGCCGGGCATCGTGTCCTGTTACAAGGCACAGGTGCTGATGTGTGCGCACCATAGCGCGCTCTTCAGGTTCGACGATGGCCGATGCATTGAAGGGCCCTGTGAAGGCTCCGCCCTGGAGGCCGTACCGGTCGACGTCGACAGGGACGAATGGGTCGTGCTCGCTCAATGTTCGCGATAGGTAACGAGATATCGATCACTGTTGACTACAGCGAGGGGTACGCTGGCAGCGTACCGCCCGGGCTTTATCTGGTGCGGTATGTTGGTGACTTCCGGCTCTTTCAGGCGCGGATATCGGCGGCCTTCACAGTCTCTCAACTACGTTGGTCCGCCGCGCTGTAATTGCCGATGCTTGACGTTATCCGCCAGCAGCCGCCGCATGGTGGCCAGTAAGATTGCCCCATCTACGGGTTTGCGAAGGAACCCATCGTAACTAACGAAAGCGGGTGGGCTGGGTTCTCCGGATATCAGTATGAAAGCAACATCGGCCAGGCCGGGGAGCGTGCGTAACCGGTGGCATAGTTCGCTCCCCGACATCACCGGCATACGCCAGTCTGCGACCACGATATCGACAGGGGAGCCGATGAACATTGCCAATGCCGATTGGCCGTCGCTTGCACTTTTGACTTCGAATCCGTCTGCGATGCAGTTCGCCTCCCATGCCGCAAGGGTTTCCGCGTCGTCATCTACCAGCAGCACGCTTGCCATACCCAAATGTCCGAGTGACCAGTTGTTCTTTGGCAGCTTGATACGGGCTAAAGTTTCACGCAACCCCTCATCCAGCATTTTCCAGAACGGTAAATCGGCCGCAAATGTGAAGACTTCAGGGCCAGGCGCGCAGGCTTGGCCGCGACAGTCGCGCGGCGACAATACCGCCAATTGCGCCGCCGAGATGGCTTTGCCACGATATGCCAGGGTAGAGAGGCAGCGTGCCGAGCAGCATACTCAGTCCGTAGCTACTGAGCACGAACAGGGCGACGAGAATCGACAGGATGCCGCGCGTATAGAAGCCGCGCGCAATGAGATACCCGGCATAGCCGAACACCAGGCCGCTCGCGCCGATGTGCACCGAGTAGGGCGCACCGAGCAGCCATGCGCACAGTCCGGCGCCGAGCATGGCGCCGAGCGTCGCCTGCCAGAAGTTGGTGATGCGTGGCCACATCGCGAGCCAGCCGAGCACGAGCAGGCCGCCTGTATTGGCCGCGATATGCCAGAGCCCGGCATGCAGCCACGGCGCGAACAGAATTCCTTGCAGACCGCCCAGCGTGCGCGGGACAACACCGTGACGGTTCAGGTGCAGGAACGGCATCGAAACCGACAGAAAGAAGACCGCCCACATCGAGCCGACAAAAAGAGCGAGCAACGCAACCCGGGCCTTGAGCTGGTCGACGAAAGAACCAGCGGCTCGCGATGAGGCGGTTGAAGCAGCGGGTTGTGACATATCTGATTCTCCAGGCTGCGGTATCGGCGCGTTACCGGACACCAGGTCGGCTGGCCTCACAGCCGGCACTTTACCTTGCTCCTGCGTCTGGCGCGACGTGGAGCGGCCGTGGGCGGGCAATTGGCGTCGAGCTCAACGCTGTCAGCTTCGTGCCGCGGAACGCCTCACTTGCGCTAGACTTGCCCGAGCAACCGGAAGGAGACCTGGATGATACGCAAGACGCTCAATGCCTCGCAGCTTCAGCAGGAGGTCAACCGGCGAATCCATCGACTGCAGGAAATCGTCGAGGATGGTGTCAAGATTCGCGTGCCGCGGCCGCAGTTGCAAGAGGCTGACAAGACGGGCTGCAACTGGACCATGAGCCACTTCGGCAACGCGGTCGGCTTCGAGCGCGACATCGAGGGCGTGCTGAAGGCGGTGCGTGCGGAATACAATCTTGGTACCGAAGTGAAAGACACCGGCAACCCGTTTGGGGACTGACCGCATGTCGCCCGAAATTGCCGACAAGTGACGAATGGACCTTTGGATTCAACCCTGCGCGCAGTGCGCTGACCTATACGGCAAGCCGGCCACTGAGCCTGCGCATAACGGTATCGGCGCGCTCGGAGACGCGCGATCAGAAGGGCACTACACCTGCGTTCGGTGCCGCGCGGTATTTACGCGGATTCTTGCCGGGCCTCCGGAGCGGCAGATCTGGATGCTGCTTAACGCCGGCCAGCATTGACGAAATGTTGGCGTACATCGAGCCCGTTCTCCTTGCGCATGATGTGGACGTCGTATCCCATTCGGTGGCGACTCCGTAATTCGTTCATCCGGTAGAGCCGGCTTCGGCCCACGCCTTGAAGCCGTTCAGCCGTGCGCGTGTCTGTCGCTGGTACCAGAGGCCGGCAATAGGCTCCAAAAGCCAGCGCAGCCAGATTGGCGACGTCCTGAAGTTATAGGTGAACGTTACCCGGCAGTGCGTGGGCGATAGTTGCCGGAATTTCCAACCTCCGCTGAAACTGGCCAGCAGACGTGGCCCTTCAATCATCGAGACCGCCGCCACGTGGGGTGGCTGGAACGACACATAACGCGACACCATAACCAGACCACCAGCACTTTCGATGTATTCGTCGACGCCGACCGCGGGCACCACCGCCCCGTCAAGTAGTTCAGAGCGTGTTGCAAACGGGTCCCACTCGCGTCGGCGGGAATAGTCCTGGGAGAGCGAGAAGAGCGTATCGGCGCTACCCGACACCACCATGCTGACAGAAAATTTCATTGCATTTTTCGGAATGCCCGCCTTTACACTTGTACCCAGTATGGGGGCTCCAGGAGCGCCGCGCCACCGTGAAAGCATAGCCAGCTCGCGCTTTTGGTCCTCCCGGCGTTGTCCCGCCGGCGCTTTCGTTATCCGTGCGTGCGCTTCTGACCTGAGGTTGCGGGATAATCAATCCCTCGGTGCAGCGCAGCAAACTGATCGGGCTTCCTGCAATGCACGGGCGGCGCATAGACTATCTATCAGCAGCTATTCAACGCGATGGAGAAAGACATGACAAACGCATCGGGCGCGAATATTCACCAGCAGGCACCGCTGTCCGAGGCGCTGCGGACGTTGGCAGCATATCTCGAGTTGTCGCTCGACGCAGGCGTGGGTCTGGTCGTGATGCGTCATACGAGCGAAACCGCCACGCTGTATCTGGGTGACGCAGCAGGCACGCGAGAAGATTTGAAGCGCTGCGGAACGGTTGCAGCATCGCTTGCCAACGAAATGCTCGACATGACGCAAGCGGGCGCGAACCTGATTGAAGTCGAGGGCAGAACCTACCGGTTCTTCCGCAGCTTTGCAGAAATTGAAGGCGCTGCCGCAGTCGTATTTTCTTCGACTTAGCGCAATCGCGTTGTCAAGCTACCGTCGTTGACTGCATTGGAAACACTCATATACTTCCGTTGACGCTTCCCCCGGAAATCTCTGCTTATGAACGACGATGAATGAACCGCGCAATCACCGCATGGGCCGTTGCTTGCGCCTCGCACTGATAGCAGCGATTGCGGTCGGCTCAGTGCCCGCTTCTGCGGCGAGCTTCGACTGCAATCGCGCGCGTCTGCCGGACGAAAAGGCGATATGCGCCTCTCGACAACTCAGCGAACTGGACGTTGAAATGTCTGTGCGCTTCCAGATGATGATGGGTCTCGTCGCCATGGGTACGCGCGGGGACATGGGGGAAGAGCAGCAGTCCTGGTTGAGCGCGAGGAAGAAATGCGCGGCGAATCAGGCTTGCCTGCTTGCCGCGTACCGGCAACGAATCCAGACGCTAAAGAACGAGTACGCCCAACTGGCTAGCCGCGGGCCATTTTAAAAGCCGGCGCGCGGGGCGCACGGCACGGCGCGGCAAATCACGATCGCAGCGGCGCGGACCAGCTATTGACGATCCGTCATGCTGCTGCGCTATACTGTTTTCATGGAAACGAACCCGACCTCGCTGACTCTGTATTGCTGGTGGCGCGCCTAACCCAGGCGGCCCGTTCCCATACGTACATCTACAACGTAATGCCGCCAGTCCTGGCGGCATTTTCGTTTTCGCGCGCATGACTGGCGGTGTCCTCAAACACTGAGCTCACCATGTCACATGCAAAGCAGTCGGTTATCCTCACTGGCGACCGCACAACCGGTCCGCTGCACCTTGGCCACTACATCGGCTCGCTGCGCTCACGCGTGCAGCTCCAGCACGAAGCGCAGCAGTTCCTCCTGCTAGCCGATGCGCAGGCCATGACCGACAACGTCGGCCGGCACCAGAAGGTCACGGAAAACGTCATCGAAGTGGCGCTCGACTATCTCGCCGTCGGTATCGACCCTGCCAAATCAACTATCGTCATTCAGTCGCAGGTGCCGGAGCTCGCGGAACTGACTCAGTATCTGCTCAACCTCGTGACAGTCGCGCGCCTCGAACGCAATCCCACCATCAAGGCGGAAATCGTGCTTCGCGGTTTCGAACGGGATATTCCCGCAGGCTTCCTGACCTATCCGGTCAGCCAGGCCGCCGACATCACGGCATTCAAGGCCACGCGCGTGCCCGTCGGCGACGACCAGTTGCCGATGATCGAACAAACCAATGAACTGGTACGCCGTTTCAACAACACGGTGGATCGGCAGGTGCTGGTGGAGTGCGAAGCAGTTCTCTCGCAGGTGGCGCGGCTGCCCGGCATAGATGGCAGAACCAAGATGAGCAAGTCACTGGGTAACGCCATTACGCTCGGCGCGAGCCCGGATGAAATCACCCGGGCCGTGAACGACATGTACACCGACCCTAACCATCTGCGCGTCAGCGATCCGGGGCAGGTTGAAGGCAATGTTGTGTTCGCGTTCCTCGATGCGTTCGAGCCGGACGTACCGATGGTCGACGAATTGAAAGCGCACTACCGCCGCGGCGGTCTTGGCGACAGTGCGGTCAAGCGTCTGCTCAACGACCGGCTGCAGTCGATGCTCGCACCGATCCGGGAGCGCCGCCGCGAGTTCGCAACCGACCGTGCGGAGGTGCTGAACGTTTTGCGTCGCGGGACGATGCGTGCGCGGGAGGTGGCAGGCGCGACGGTGTCCGAGGTGAAAAGCGCGCTCGGCCTGAACTACTTCCAGAACTGAGCGGCAGGCGTTTGCGGTGACTATTCATGGCGCCGCGTCGTCGCCCTGTTTTTTATACTGCGACGCCATCCGTTCCTGCTGGGCGGGGGACACCGGATCGTAATGGCTGAGCTGGATATTGTAGTGACCGTGGCCGCCGGCAATGGCATTCAGACGCGACTGATAGTCGTTGAGTTCGGACAAGGGCACCTGGCCCGCAACCACCACGGCATTGCCGGCGGCCGTGCGTGTGCCATGCACCTGCCCACGCTTGGCGGACAGGTCGCCGATGATGTCGCCCATCGCGGTTTCCGGTGTCATTACCTCGATGTCCACGATGGGTTCGAGCAGGACGGGCCGGGCCTTCAGCACCGCGTCGATGAAGGCCTTGCGCCCGGCGGAGACGAAGGCCACTTCCTTCGAGTCGACCGGATGGCTCTTGCCGTCAAAGACGGTGACGCGCACGTCCTGCATCGGGAAGCCGGCCAGCGGTCCGCTGTCGATCACCTGCAGCACGCCTTTTTCCACGGCCGGCATGAACTGGCCGGGGATCGCGCCGCCCTTGACGGCGTCGACGAATTCGAAACCCGCGCCGCGCGGCAGCGGTTCGACGCGCAACATCACTTCGCCGAATTGCCCGGCGCCGCCGGTTTGCTTCTTGTGGCGGCAATGTCCCTCGGCTTTGGCGCCGATCGTTTCCCGATAGGCGATCTTCGGCGGCCGCGTCACGACCTCGAGCTTGTACTGCTCGGCTAGCCGCTCCAGCATCACGCGCAAGTGCAACTCGCCGAGCCCTCGCACCACGGTTTCGTTGGTGCTGTCCGGGTGGTCGATGATCAGGCAAGGGTCTTCCGCGCTCAGCTTTTGCAGGACTTCCCAGAGGCGCTGCTCGTTGCCGCGGCGCGCCGGTTCGATTGCCAGACCGTAGATGGGGGTGGGGAAGTCGAGCGGGCTCAGGTGGATGTTGCCGTCTTCGGCGGCGTCATGCAGCACGGCATCGAAGCCGATCTCGTCGACCTTGGCCGTGGCGCAGATATCGCCCGGACCGGCCTGCGGGACGTCCACGTGTTCCTTGCCCTGCAGCATCATGAGATGGGCGACCCTGAACGGCTGGCGCCCGTCACCGATATAAAGCTGGCTGTCGCGCCTGATCGTGCCCTGATGCACGCGAAACACGGCCATCTTGCCGATATAAGGGTCGACGACGATCTTGAAGACATGGGCGAGGACATGCTTGTCAGGTGCCGGTTCGGCACGTGCGACTTGCTGGCGGCCGCCGGCATCGCGATAGAAGAGCGGCGGGTTGCCTTCCATCGGATTGGGCAGCAGCCGGACGAATACGTCGAGCAATTCCGCAATGCCCGCGCCGTTAGCGGCCGACGTAAAGCAAACCGGCACCAGATGACCTTCGCGCAGCGCCCGTTCGAAGGGTTCGTGCAACTGCTCAGGGCTGATGGCCTCGCCTTGTTCCAGGTAAAGCTCCATCAAGGCCGGGTCGATCTCGACCACCTGATCGACCAGCGCCGTGTGCGCAGCCGCAACGGAAAGGAAATCGGCTTCGCCGGCCGGGTTGAAAAAACAGTCCACCACCTGATGGCCGCGCTGCGCGGGCAGGTTGATCGGCAGACATTCCTTGCCGAAGGCCTCCTGGATTTGCGTCAGGAGCGCCGGAAGATCGACCTTTTCGCCATCGATGCCGTTCACGACGATCATTCTGCACAGCTTGCGTTCCTGCGCCCACGCCATCATGCGGCGGGTGGTCATTTCGATGCCGGTCTGGGCATTGATGACAATGGCGGCCGTCTCTACGGCAGGCAGGGCACTGATCGACAGCCCGGAAAAATCCGGATAGCCCGGCGTATCCAGCAGATAAATACGGGTATCCAGGTAGTGCAGGTGGGCGAGGGCGGAGCTTAGCGAGTGGTGGTATTTGCGTTCGAGCGGGTCGAAATCGCACACCGTGGTGCCGCGCTCCACGCTGCCGGGCGCGTGGAGCGCGCCGCCGCGGTGCAGCAGCGCTTCGACAAGGGATGTCTTGCCGCATCCAGCATGCCCGACCAGGGCGATGGTGCGGATGGCCTCGGGGCTGTAGCGCATGGCTGCCCTCGTCCAGTAGTGGATGTGGGGCCATTATTGGCGAAAACCGACCGGTGTGCCATACGAGGCGATCGTTTCAATTGTTGTTATACCCGTGCAGTTGCGGCGCCGCTATCGGTCCCGATCGGCAGGGACGTGTCACCGCTCGCGATAGTGCTCGACCATATGGTCGACGAAGGCTCGCACCTTCGGCGCGACATGGCGCGTCTGCGGGTAAAGGGCGTAGTAGTGCCGTACCCCGACGGTGCAGGCGGGAAGAACCTGAACCAGTTGGCCACGCGCCAGATCGGTCTGAACGGTGTGCCGCGTAAACGCGGCGATGCCCGCGCCTGTCAGCGTAGCGGCATAAAGCGCGGTGATCGCATCCAGGGCCAGCCGGCCATTCAGATCAACCTGGACCGGTGCGCCACGGCTGGGTGTGAGCACCCATTGGGCCGCTGCATTGGCACCCGAAAAGCGCAGCAGTTCGTGCCTGGCGAGTTGAGACGGAGTGCGCGGAAGCCCGTGTTGCGCCAGATAAGCAGGCGACGCGACCAGAATGACGTCTGATACCGTCAGCGTTCGTGCAACCAGGCTGGTGTCGCTCAAGGGTTCGCTGATGCGCAGCGCAACGTCGAAGCCCTCCGCGACGAGATCGACAAACTGATCGCCGCAGGACAGCTCGAGCTGCAGGTCGGGATAACGTTTCTGGAACGCCGGAAGCCAGTCCCCCAGTTCGAGCGTGCCAATGGCAAGGGGCATGCTCACGCGCAAGCGGCCGGCTACTTGCTGATGTTCGCCGGCCATGGCTCCGGTTGCCGCATCCACCCGGTCGAGAATGTCGGCACTTGCCGCGAAGTAGCGTTCGCCCGCCGTGGTAAGCGCAAATCGCCGCGTGTTACGGTTGATCAACTGGACGCCAAGCGCGGCCTCAAGCTGCTTCAGCTGGCGCGATACGGTCGAATGCGAGGTGCCGAGCCGTTCGGCGGCAGCAGAAAATCCTTTGGCATCCACGATGCAGCGGAAGACCCGCATGGCGAGCAGTTGATCCATGATTCGAGCACGTTGTCGAGGCGTCGGATGCTATCACGGCGCGGTAGCCGAACCGCGCGGCATCGCGCCGGGCATGGCGTGAATGGCGCGAATGGGGGCGGTCCCGGCTCCGCGAGGCGCCTTACGACGCCAGCGACAGCACTTCCCGTGTGCTGAGCACGGAGCCAAAGGTATCCGCGATTTCGGCCAATGCACTTAGGTGCAACATCTCGTGCGGGACGCTGGCCGTGTCGTTGAACTCGATCTCGCGGGTGGCGCACGCGTCCGCTGCAACCACGACTTCAAAGCCCGCAGGTACCGCATCACGCGCCGCGCCGGCAACACAGGCATGGGTCATCAGCCCGCATATCACGAGGTGGGTAACGCCATCGGCTTTCAGCGTTTGCGCCAGATCAGTACTGGCAAACACACTCACGGAGGTCTTCGTAATCAGGCGATGATTCGGTTTTGGCTGGATCTCCGGGCAGATTTCGCCTTGCCGGCTGTTGGCGGCGAACAGGGGCGACTCTGCCGGCGCGATGTGCTGCACATGTACCACTTTCCAGCCATGACGATCGGCACAATCCACCAGCGCGCATGCGTTCTGCAATGCACTCGTGCCGTTTGGAATCGGCAACGCGCCCGTGAAATATTCGTTCTGGAAGTCAATCACCAGCAACGCGGTGGTGCGGGCCGGCAAAGCAGTGGGCTGACCGGCACCGAGGATGCTACGCAGTGTGCGCTTCGACATGTTCATGTTCCTTTCGACTGACTGGGAAGGAACGCAGTCTAGGGGCCGCGGCTTGCCGCTACAACGCCGCGTGCGTCACAAGGTCTGTGCAGGATGTGCACAGGTTGCGATCAGTCAGGCTTGTGCGCTATGGGCGGCTTTCGTGGCAATCTGCCGAAGCCCCTGCGCCAACGCCACAAACTGCATCGCGCGAGCGTTGGCGTCGCCACGGCGGTGCACGATGTACAACGTCGTGGTGGTGTCGGTTTCGTCCAGCTGTCTGAACACCACCCCCGGCAGCGCGATGGCCTGCAGTGTCGACGGCACGAGCGCAATGCCGAGCCCGGTAGCGGTCAACCCGATCAGCGTGGAAGCCTGCTGGGCCTCCTGGACCACCTGAGGTTCGAACCCGCGCTTCGCGCACAACGCGACCGTCTTTTCATAAACCGCGACGCCCGCTTGCCGCGGATAGGCGATGAACGGTTCGTCGCGCAGATCCTTGAGCTTGATCGATGACGCCTTGGCGAGCCGATGACGCGCATGCATGGCGAGCACGAGCGGCTCTTCCATTAGCGGCGTGAACACCAGATCGGTAGGGGGCACGCTTTCGGGCATCCGCAACAGGCCGACATCGATTTCGCGCTGCTCGATTGCCTCGATCTGCCGGGACGACGACAACTCTAGCAGCGTGATGTTGACCTTCGGACGTTGCGTCCGGTACGCGTGAATCAGCTTGGGGAAAAACGGCGACAGTGTCGATGCGTTGGTAAAGCCGACTCGCAGCCGCCCAACGTCGCCGCTCACGGTTTCCCAGACGCTTTCCTTCGCGTGTTCGATGCGCGCGAGAATCGCCCGTGCGTCGTCCAGCAACGCCAGCCCTGCCTCGGTCAGCGCGACGGAGCGGCGCGTGCGGTGGAAGAGCCGCGCGCCCAGTTCAGTCTCCAGCGACTGGATCGCGAGACTCAAGGGCGCCTGCGTAATGCCCAGCCGCTCGGCGCTGCGGCGGAAATGCAGCTCCTGCGCCAGCACCACGAAAAACTCCAGATGACGGATATTCATTGATTTGCTCTGTAAATCAATAACCTTGATTTGGAGAATAAATCAAAACTGTTTCCCGGGCGATACTGTCTTCCACCTACACAACGACGGAGACAGCATGAACGGTGCGGAACTGGTCGAACGCCTGCGCGCGCGACACAAGATCATTGCGCTGGGAATTCGCGCCTCGCGCACAACGGATGCGGTCCGCTGGGCCAAAGCGGCCGGCTACGACACGATCTGGGTGGACATGGAACATAGCTCGCTGCCGGTCGATACCGTGTCGCAACTGTGCTCATGCGCGGTCGACCTCGGCCTGATGCCGTGGGTGCGGGTACCGGAACGCGACTACGGCACGATCAACCGCGTGCTGGATGGCGGCGCGCTCGGCATCATCGTGCCGCGTGTCGAGACCGCCGGGCAGGCGCGCGACGCGGTGATCGCCACGCGGTTTCCGCCGCTCGGCCAGCGTTCGCAACTGGCAACGCTGCCGTACGTCAACTTCGAAAAACTTCCCGCTCGCGAACTCAACCGGCGCCTGAACGACGCGACGGTCCTTAAGGTCCTGATCGAAAGCCGTGCCGGTGTCGAAGCGGCCGATGCCATCGCGGCGGTCGAAGGCGTCGACGTGCTTGCGCTCGGTTGCAACGATCTCTCCGCCGATCTGGGCCACACCGGCGAATCGGCCCATCCCGAGGTCGTGGCGGCATGCCGCAAGGTGATCGCCGCGGCGCAGCGGCACGGCAAGGTGGTGATCGTGGGCGGCATGCCGGAGTGCGAGGCGCTCAATGAATTGCGCCGCGAAGGCGCAGCGCCCTTCGTCTTTGCCGGCATCGACAGCGATGTTTATCTGGCGGCGCTGCGCGAGCGCGTCGAGCAGGCACGTCAACTTTAATTCGAACCTTTACTTTCAGATCATGGCAGAAACCCCGCTGATTTCCACGCCGATGCGCGACTACGAGACGCTGTCGCGGCCTTCGTTCACCATGCCGGCGCTCGCGTGCGACGCACACATGCACGTGTTCGGTCCCGAAGACAAATATCCGAAAGTCGAGCATCCGCACTACACACTGCCGGACGGCAAACTTGCGCACTATCTGCAGATGATGAGCGTGCTGCAGCTGAAGCGCTTCGTGATCGTGCAGCCGAGTTTCTACGGCACCGACAACCGTTGTCTGATCGACGTGCTGCACGTGGCGGGTTCGATCGCGCGCGGCGTCGTGATGATCGAGGAGGGCACGGACGCGGCGACGCTCGACAGCTTCGCTCGCTCGGGCGTTCGCGCGGTGCGGCTTGACCTGTTTGCGCGTTCCGGGCTGCCGACCGCCGAAATCCAGCAGTACATCACCCGCATGGCCCGCCTGTGCGCGAGCCTTGGCTGGCACGTGCAGTTCTATGCGCCGGGCTGGGTGGTGCGTAATCTGATTCCGTTTCTCGCCGACGTACAGACCGATTTCGTCATCGATCACATGGGTTACATGCTCGAAGAAGACGGTCTCACGCAAGCGGATTTCGACCGCCTGCTCAGCTTGCTGAAAGATGGCAACTGCTGGCTTAAACTCAGCGCGCCGTACCGGATCGCCAAACATCGCGGCTATGAAGCCGTGGCGCCGATGGCCGAAGCGATCATCAAGGCCGCGCCGCAAAAAGTGATCTGGGGTTCGGACTGGCCACATATTCCCGATTCGACGCGCGACACCGGCGAATTGCTGAATCTGCTCGGCGCATGGACCGGCGATCCGGCGGTGCACAAGATGATCCTGTCCGATAATCCCGCGCGACTGTTCGATTACTGAGGCGGTATTTACCCAACTATGCCCTACCAACCCAACGCAGCGTTTGCCGGCCTGTTTCGCGCGTTCACATCGGACCCGCAGAGCATCGGCGCGCACCTGACGCAGCAGATGGCGCAGCAGCAGGCGGACGATCCATTGCTGGTGTCGACCGGCAGCGATATCGTGCTGTTTCCCGGCGCGGGGCGTGCGCCGACGATCGAGAGCTTTCGCAAATCGACGCGCGGCTTCATCGAGTTGACGGCGGTATCGCATCTGCCGCTGGCGCTGGCTTATCTTGCGCGGATGCGCGAACTGGCGCCGCACGACACCGCCTGGCAACGCGACGCGTCGAACCTGCGCACCCATGCGCAGCAAACCCGTGCGGCGAACTCGCTGGCGTTGTGGCGCGATCACGTCGCGGTCGATAGTTTCGCGGGCCACGAACAGAAGATCGCCGATCTCGTCGACTACACCTGCGGCGTCACCATCGATCTGCTCGGTCGGATCGAGAAAGATCACTCGCTGCTGAGCTTCGACCGTCTGAACGACGAATACTTCGCCGCGCCGTCCACTAGCGCGTTCCCCGTGCCGATGAACGACGTGATGTTCGCCACCTTCGGGCTCGCGTTTCTCGACATCGTCTATCGCATCGGCAACTGGTTGCGTGCCCAGGCGCTCGACTGGAACCGCCTGATGGTACTCGTCAGCGGCCGCTCGGGCAGGCCGACTGCCGGCGTGACGTGGGGGTCGAACAACATGTGCTATCTGGTGTGGTGCGCGTCGAATCGCGTGCTGCTGCCGGAGCGCGTGTTTATCGCGCCGCATGCGCCGTCGTTCTCGGTCGCCGAACTGCCGGATGCCGCGGGCATGGCGGAACTGGAGCGCACGTATCGGGATTTGTGGCTCAACACACGTGCCAGTATCGAGGTCGCGCGTGCGCTGTTTCCCGAGCAGACGCCGTATGACTTCGATCCGGCACCGCCCGGCGGCATGCCGCCCATCACCTCGATCGGCGACCGCGATGCGACTACGGCGCGTCTGCGCCGCATCATGGAAGATCCGACTCAACTGTTGTCCAACTGCGTCGCGGATTACATCGTCGATCAGTTGTACAGCAACGGCAATCAACCGCAAAAGGTTGAGATCCCTGGCTTTACGAATGTGACTTTCCCGGGCGCCGTGCAGTCGTAACGACGGACGCCGGACCGACACCCGCGCGCATGGGCGCCCGCGCGGGTCATAACAAAACGCCCTTGATGAAGGAGACAGGCTTCATGAATCCACTCGCACTAGAGCCGTCGGCGGGTCCGCCGGTCAGCAACGTGCTGCGTATCACGCTGGTGTGCTTCGCGGTATCGATGATCGACGGCTTCGACACGCTGATGTTGTCGTTCGTCGCACCCTTGCTGGCGAAGTCGTTGCAGATCGATCACGCAACGCTAGGCCGCGTGTTTGGAGCAGGCTTTATCGGCACGGTGCTGGGCTCGCTGATCGTCGGGCCGCTGGCGGATCGTTTCGGCCGCCGGCCGATGCTGCTGCTTGCGCTTGCTGTCACCGGCATTTTCACGCTCGGCTGTGCGTTCGCCACGTCGGCGACGATGCTGGCCACGCTGCGGTTTATCGGCGGCCTCGGCATGGGGGGCGCCATTCCGCCCGTGGCGGCGATCACCGCCGAGAGTAGTTCGCCACAGCGCCGTTCTTCGCTGGTGATCCTGATGTTTATCGGTTTTCCGCTCGGCGCGGTGGTGGGCGGTGCGATCACCGCGGCGTTGATGGTGCGCTTTGGCTGGCCGTTCGTATTCCTGATGGGCGGCACGTTTGCATTGCTCGCGCTGATCCCGGTGCTTCTCGTGATTCCGGCGCAAACCGTCAGTCGGGCTGAACGGGCGGCGGCACGACAGCATGCGGCGGCGAGCGGTCTGAATGTGGTCGGCAGCATGTTTGCCGGCGGCCGGTTCCCGGCCACGTTGGCGCTGTGGGTCAGCGTGCTGTCGAGCATGATCCTGTCGGGTTTCCTGGTTAGCTTCATGCCGACCATTCTCAACATGAACGGCGTCGAACCGGGCCGTGCCGCGCTCGGTTCGGTGTTGCTCAATCTGGGGGCCATTGGCGGCGCGCTGGTGATCTCGACCCTGGTCGGCAAACGTGGACCGTTTATGCCGGTGGCGATTGCCTTTCTGGGTGGCGCGGTGTTGACGGTGGCGCTGGGTCAGATCATCGGCGCGGGGAATATCGCGCTGGCGATGCTGTTTGCGGTCGGCGCGTTTCTGGTGGGCGGCCAATTGACGTTTCCGGCGATTGCCAGCTATCTCTTTCCCGCCAACGTGCGGGCGGCCGGGGTCGGTTGGACCCTCGCGATCGGACGCATCGGTTCGATCGTCGGGCCGGTGGTCGGCGGCATGCTGCTGTCGCAGCATCTGTCGTTCGAAACACTTTTCATACTGGCGGCGATTCTCGCGGTGGGCGCGGCGCTGGGTCTGTGTCTGTCCAATGTTCTGCGGCCGCGAGAGAAAGAAGGTGGACAGATCATGTCGACTGCGTCGTTCCCGGTCACGGGTTCGGAGTTGGGAGAAGCCAGTCATGGCAAAAACTGAGTTGGGCGCGGGCTTGCTCACGGCACTGCAGCAACTGCCGACTAGCGGCGCGCGCGCGGTCGAAATTTTTACGACGAACGAAGGCACCTTTCTCGGCGTGCCGCAACTCGCGCGCGATGTGGCGGGTGAGCCGCCCTACATGAACGGTGGCGACAGCGATATCGAAGCGCCCATCTACCGCTGGCAGGACGGCCGTTTCGTCGAGCATGAAACGCTGGCCTTGCCTGGCGGCGAAGACCTCGAGTACTTCGAGATCGACGGCCGGCGCTTTCTCGCGGCGGCCGGCGTTCGAAGCGGCAACGGACCGTACGATCTCGATACCGACGCGGTGGTGTATGAACGCGTCGCCGGCGCATGGGTGCCGTTGCAAAGCTTTCCGGTATTCGCGGCGAAACAGTGGACGGCCTTCTCGTTCGACTCGCGTCATTTCCTCGGGCTGTCGCAAGGCGTGGTGGTCGACGGGGTCGAGCCGAAACATCCACGCGAATCGTGTCTGTTCGAGTGGAATGGCGAACGCTTCGTGCCGTTTCAGAACTTCAACGGACAGTGGGGCTACAACTTCGCGTTCGTGTCGTTTGCCGGCGAGCACTATCTCGCGTATGCGGATCACGTCAGCGGATCGTCGGTGAATCGCTGGAACGGAGAGAAGTTTGTGCCGCTGCAAACCTTCAGCGAAAACGGCGGCCGTGCATTCCGCTTTTTCGAAGCCGACGGTACGCTCTGGATGGTGCACGCGAACCTGCTCAAACACACCACGCTTTATCGATTCGACGGCGCGCAGTTTGTCGAGCGGCAGATGCTGGGCGGCCCAGGCGGACGCGAACTGTGTTTGATCGACGGTAAAGAGGGACGTTATCTGGTGCGTGCGTGCTTTATCACGGGCACGCCTAAAGCACCGGTGGTCATGCAGCAGTCGGAGATTTTCCATTGGCGGGATGCGTGTTTCGAACTGGTGGGCGACTTCGCGACCTCCGGTGCGACGGATGCTGCCAGTTTCGTCGAAGACGGTCAGCGCTATCTGGTGGTGAGTAACAGCCTGAGCGACGAGATCCGCTTTCGCATTGATTCGACCTTATACCGGTTCAACGGTTAGCGGCTAGAAACCGCCAAACCCGGCTATCAGTTGCGCCCGGCGGCCCGCCGGGCAGTTCCACACAGGAACCGATTTCCCTTTTGCGGGGGAGGGCGACGCTTTGCCTTTTAAAAATAAAACATTGGAGACGAGTAATGAAAAAGTTTGCCTTGAGCTTAAGCGCAACCGCAGTACTGGCCTTGAGCAGCCAGATGGCCCACGCGCAAAGCAGCGTGACGCTGTACGGGATTATCGATGCGGGCATTACCTACTTCAGCAACGTGAACGGCCATTCGAATTTCGTCGCCAACGACGGTTCGATCCAGTCGAATCGCTGGGGTCTGCGCGGCGTGGAGGATATCGGCGGCGGCACACGAGTCGTGTTCGATCTGGAGAACGGCTTCAATCTCTACTCGGGCACGATGGTGCAATCGGGCGTGCTGTTTAGCCGTCAGGCGTGGTTGGGAGTCGAGAATCAGACCTACGGCAGGTTCACGCTCGGCAAGCAGTACGACTTCTTCTGGGACAACCTCACGCAGTTTGCGATGGGGCAGGTTGCCGGCCAGTACTCGTGGCACCCAGGCGACTTCGATCACCTGGCGGGCACGCTGCATATCAACAACGCAGTCAAGTACACGTCGCCGAACTACCTGGGATTGCAAGCAGGCGCGCTATATGCATTTCCTTCGCAATCCGTATCGGCGGGAACAGGGCGTGTGATTGCGTTTGGGCTGCGCTATTCGAATGGCCCGCTGAATCTCGGCGCCGCGTACACCGACACGCACGATCTCGGCCTGAATGGGCCGAGCCAGGCCGGCACCACGTTCTTTCCCGATCTGCCTGGCGCGCCGGTGCAGGCGAGCAGCGTCAGCAGCTTCGGGGTGGGCGGCAGCTATCGCTTCGGCCGGAGCCTGACGCGCCTGCTGTTCACCGACACGCACTTCCGTATCGGTCACGACAACGGTTCGATGCCAACCTACGAAATCAACGAAGTGTTCCAGCTGACCCCGGCCACGACGCTGATGGGCGGCTACTGGTACAGCAAGCTCGGTTCGCAGAAGTGGCAGAACGGCACGCTGCTGCTCGACTACGCGCTCTCGAAACGCACCGATGTCTATACGAGCGCGACCTATCTGCGGGCATCGGGTGGCGCGGCGCCGGTTTTCCTCGGCGGCGGGGCAGCGCCGGTGTTTACCAATGGCATGTACGTCGGCACGGGTCAGTCGTCGACTGCGGTGCGCGTGGGTATCCGCACGCTGTTCTAGTCCTGCTGCGGCAGGACTGAATGCGCGGCGCTACGACGATTGAGCGCCATTCATCTCAAACCGCCAAGCGAATCCGGTCCGGGGCACGCGTCAGGCGGTTGCGCCTTCCCGGACATCTGGAGACAAGCATGAACGCCTATCATCGGCGAGCCATGGAATGGCTCATCGCAGTCACGATTCCACTCATCATGCTGGGGTGCGGCGGCAGTGTCCACAGCCCGGCACCGACCGATCCTGGTGTCGTCGCGACCCAGCAGGGACAGGTCAAAGGGATCGTCGCCAACGGTGTGCGCGAGTTCCTTGGCCTGCGTTATGCGGCGCCGCCGACCGGTGCGTTGCGCTGGAAACCGCCCGCACCCGCCGCGGCCTATGCGAGCAGTCCGTATGACGCATCGCACGTCGGCTCAGTCTGTGTGCAAGGGACGGCGGCGGCCCCGACCGGCAGTGAGGACTGTCTCTTCGTCAACGTCTATGTACCCGGTACGACCGCAGGCACAACGGCGTTGCCCGTGCTGTTCTGGATTCACGGTGGCGGTTTCATTCTCGGTTCCGGCGCGGCAACCGATGGCAGCGCGCTTGCTCTGAAGGCGAATGCGATCGTGGTGACCATCAACTATCGCCTCAATGCGCTTGGTTTTCTCGCGCATCCGGCGCTTGCGGCGGAAGATCCCAATGGCGCGACCGGTGACTACGGCATCATGGATCAGACCGCCGCGCTCGCCTGGGTGCAGAAGAACATTGCGGCGTTCGACGGCGACCCCGCGAACGTGACGATCTTCGGCGATTCGGCCGGTGGCCATTCCGTTTACGTGCAACTTGCTTCGCCGGGTTCGGCCGGATTGTTTGCGAAGGCTGTCGCGCAGAGCGGCGGTTTCAGCCGGCAGCAGGAGAGCTTGCAGCAGGCCGAGACGGATGGCGTCGGCTACGCCAAAACATGGGGCTGCACCGACCCGTCCAGCGCGGCCTGCCTGCGTAATCTGCCGGCATCCGCGCTGTTGCAGGGCAACCCTGTCGCTTGGTACGCAACGATCGACGGCAAGGTGCTGCCGGGTTCGACAAGCGCGGCATTCGCCAGCGGCCAGTACAACCGCGTGCCGGTCATGTCGGGTTTCACGGAAGACGAGGGGACGTATTTCGTCGCCGCGGCGTTCGATGCGCAAGGCAAGCCCGTGACTGCTTCGGGCTACGAAGCGGCGATCCAGGGCTTCCTCGGCGTTTCCGGCGCCGCAACCGCAGCGCTTTATCCGGCAAGCCAGTTTTCGTCGCCGAGTCAGGCGCTCGCCAAAGCAACCGGCGACTACCTGTTCACCTGCGGCGAAATGCAGGACGCCGACAACCTCGCGAAGTATTCTCCCGCGGTGTACATGTATCGCTTTTCCGATCCCGCGCCCTATAGCGTGCACAGCCTGATTTCAGTGCTGCCGCCCACCGCGATGAACTACGGCGCCTTTCACTCGTCGGATCTCGACTACTGGTGGCAACTGATCCCGAGTCCCACGGCGAACCAGGCGACGTTATCGGGAGCGATGACGGCCGCGCTGGCCGGTTTCGCGCATACCGGCAATCCGAATTCGGGCAGCACGGTGGCGAGCTGGCCGTTGTACACCCCGGCGACGCGGCGCACGCTCGATTTCGGTTATCCGGTCTCGAACACCTACGACGCGTACACCGCGCATCAGTGCAGCTACTGGTACGGCCAGGCGCCGTCGCACGGTCTATAGAATCAGACGGAGCTATAGGGTCTTTCTTCGAAAACCAATCCACAAAAGCTTGTTTGCGATTCCGTATCCAGGTCGCTAGATTCATTCATATCGCAATGAATCGACGGAGCTCGCATGACCACACTTTCAGCGACGCTTATCTGGGGCGGACTGCGGCATCCTGTGCGAAGCCTGCAGAAGCAATGGTCAAAACGCGCGTCCGTCCTGTCTGAGCAATCCTCAGACAAGACGGCTGCCGCGGCCTACATCCCCCCATCACCCGAGCGGCTCGAACGCATTGCGGCTTACGCACGCTGCGGCTATTTCCATATGGAATACACCGCCGGCATGTTTGTCGTACCGCTCGAGGTCCCACGGGAATGATCCGCGCGTCGGCACGGGCGCGGCACATCCGCAGCGAGCGGGCGGGGCGGCTCCAAGCAGGAGCGACCGAACCGATGCTTCTTTAGAAATCACAATTAATTGGTTCGGCTTCGGCTAACTCTCTTTCATAGTGTCTTCTGATGGCTATAGGCGGTTGCATTCGCAGATGGCTTAGACCCGCGCGTACCGATTCGCGCGATATCGAAGGAGACATCATGACGCTTGAAATCGCAGAACGACCCACTCATGCATTGCTGGAAGCCGCCCGTTCGCAAGCCGCCGCGGCTGGTTTGCCTTATGCGGGCGGCGTGTCGCCGCAGGATGCGTGGGCGCTCGTCCAGGCCGGCGACGCCGTGCTGGTGGACGTGCGCAGCGCCGAAGAACGCAAATTCGTCGGACTGGTACCGGACAGCGTGCATGTCGCGTGGGCGACCGGCACGAGCCTGACGCGCAATCCGCGCTTCGTGCGTGAACTGGAAGCGAAGACCGGCAAGGAGGCAGTCGTGCTGCTGCTGTGCCGCAGCGGCAACCGCTCGGCGCTGGCCGCGGAGGCTGCGGCGAAAGCCGGCTTCACACAGGTATTCAACGTTCTGGAAGGTTTCGAAGGGGAGCTGGACGGCGCGCAGCGGCGCGGCGCCAGCAATGGTTGGCGCTTTCATGGGTTGCCGTGGATTCAGGACTGACGGCCTGATCGTTCGCGCTGCACTTTACGGGGAGTAACCGCTGTGGCTGTGTTTGATGTCGATGAAATTGTTCACGCGCTTCAGACGGTCCGCCAGCAATGGCGCGAAGTGCAGAAGCGCTCGCTAGAACCGGGCGGGCGCGAATTGCCGGGGCGCGAAGCGCTCTCGGAGATCATCGATACGCTGAAAGGCGTGCTTTTTCCGATGCGGCTCGGCCCAGCCGACCTGCGTCAGGAAAGTGAAAACTTTTACGTCGGGCACGCGCTCGACGCCGCGCTGCATGCGTTGCTGAGCCAGGCGCGGCTGGAGTTGCACTACCGCAGCCGTCATCAACCGCCGCCCGCCGCCACGATCGAGGCGCAGGCCGGCATCGCGGTGCGTGCGTTTGCGGCGCGTTTGCCGGCGATCCGCAGCCTGCTCGATAGCGACGTGCTGGCGGCCTTTCACGGCGACCCGGCGGCGGGCAGCGTGGATGAAGTCCTGCTGTGCTATCCCGGCGTGCTGGCGATGATCCACCATCGGCTCGCGCACGAGCTCTATGGGCTCGGGCTGCCGCTGCTGGCGCGCATCATCGCCGAGCTCGCGCATGCGCAGACCGGTATCGATATTCATCCTGGCGCGCGGATCGGCGCGGGATTCTTCATCGATCACGGTACGGGTGTGGTGATCGGCGAAACGGCCATCATCGGCGAACGTGTGCGGGTCTATCAGGCGGTCACGCTGGGCGCGAAACGCTTTCCGCGCGACGCGCAGGGGCACCTGGAAAAGGGCCATGCGCGTCATCCGATCGTCGAAGACGACGTCGTGATTTACGCGGGCGCCACCATTCTTGGCCGCGTCACGCTCGGGCAGGGTTCGGTGATCGGCGGCAACGTGTGGCTCACGCAGGACGTCGCGCCGGGTACGCATGTGACGCAGGCTGTGTCGCGCAACGAGGGCACCGGCGCGGCGGCGGTTCGCGAGCGCGCGCCGCGCGGTCAGCCAGATGTGCAGGCAGACGCGGGGGCAAACGCGGATGCAAGCGCGGATGCAAGCGCGGACGCGGAACCCGCAGCGGCCGGAGCGGCGCGATGAGCGTGCTCGTCAGGGACTTCGGCGCGGCGGTGCGGCGCCTTCGCGAGGCGTCCGGCTGGTCGCAGGAGCAACTGGCCGAGCACGCCGGACTCAACCGGTCTTATGTCGGGGAGATCGAGCGCGGTTCTGCGATCGCGTCGATTGTCACGCTCGACAAGCTGGCCCGCGCTTTCAACGTGCCGGTCGAGCGCCTGCTCAGCCATCCATCTGACGGTTTGAGTCTGGCCGCGCGCCCGCATTCCGCTTTCGCCGATCCGGCGTCGCCCCTTTAGACCGCCTCTTTGCCGTCTATAGCATGTTGAACGGCTGGGGGCGGCTTCCGATAATCACTTTCGTTCATAAGCTTTCCCGTTTTTCTTCTATCAACCCCGGAGCTTCAGATGACAGCAACAGTGGGCGGCCTGACGGCGCTCGGCGATACCGCAGCACGGCAACTAGCCAATGCCACCAAAACCGTTCCGCAACTCGCCACGATTACGCCGCGCTGGCTCACCCATCTGCTGCAATGGCTGCCGGTCGAGGCGGGCATCTATCGTCTGAATCAGGTGAAGAATCCGGAAGCCGTCAAGGCGGCCTGCACCGCGCGCGAAGATGAAAGCATCCTGCCGCGCACTTTCGTGCCGTACGAAGAGCAGCCGCGCGAGTATTTCCTGAATGCGGTCAGCACCGTGCTGGACGTCCACACGCGGATCTCGGATCTGTACAGCAGCCCGCACGATCAGATCAAGGAACAACTGCGCCTCACGATCGAAACGATCAAGGAGTTGCAGGAAAGCCAGTTGATCAACAATCCGGATTACGGCCTGCTCGCGAACGTGGCCGAAGAGCAGCGCGTGTTTCCGCTGACCGGCGCGCCGACTCCCGACGATCTCGACGAATTGCTGACCAAGGTATGGAAAGAACCGGCATTCTTCCTGACCCATCCGCTCGCGATCGCCGCGTTTGGCCGTGAATGCACGCGCCGCGGCGTGCCGCCGCCGACGGTCAGCCTGTTCGGCTCGCAGTTCCTGACGTGGCGCGGCATTCCGCTGATTCCGTCGGACAAGGTTCCGGTTGCCGACGGCAAAACCAAGATCCTGCTGCTGCGCGTGGGCGACAAGCGCCAGGGCGTGGTCGGCCTGTTCCAGCCGGGCGTGGCCGGCGAACAGGGTCCGGGTCTGTCGGTTCGCTTCATGGGCATCAACAATCATGCGATCGCTTCGTATCTGATCTCGCTCTATTGCTCGCTCGCGGTGCATTCGCCGGACGCGCTGGCGGTTCTCGATGATGTGGAGATCGGCAAGTACCATGACTACCCAGACACCTACAAGTAAGCCCATGGACAGCGTCCTGCCGCACGATGTGCCGACGGGTCCGCCCGCGGGTTTGCCTGACCCTGCCACGTTAGCGTCGCTGGCCAATGCGTTTTTCTCGGCGCTGCCGGGCAATGCGCCGCAGCCAGGAGGCGCGCCCGGCGTGGCCGCCACGCTGCCGCTTACGGCGCCTGTAACCAGCGAGATCAGCAATCCGGCGCCGGCCGGTTCGCCGCTCGCGGGTCCGGGCGGCGCGGGTACCGGCATGCCTGGTGCCGCGTTGCCGCAAGGGCACGTGCCGGGCGGCAACCTGTTGCCCTCGGCGCCCACCCATGTCCTGTCGCTGGGTAACCGCGCGCCCGCGTTGGCGCCACATGCACTTGCGCAGAACGGCTTACCGGATAGCGCGGTGACCGTTGCGCCGGCGCTCGACCCGCGTTTTGGCGGCGCGGCGCTGGGCGTGCCTGAGGGGCACGGTGCGCAACGTCCGCCGGCGGGCGGTGCGCCATTGGCGTCGCCAGTGTCAGCGGGGTCCGCATCGCCGTTCTATTTTCTGGGCGAAACCGCACAAGCTCAGACTTCGAGTTCGACGTCGCCGGATATCGTGGTGCCGGGCTGGCATGAGGTGAGCGCGCAATCGTTCGGTTTGCCAGGCGTTGACGAACCACTCGCGGAACAGCGCTTCCCGTACGACCGGCCGGCAGCCGCACAGGCGGCTACGCCGGGAACGACGCCGGCGGAACACGGCAGTCGTTCGCATTATTTTCTGGATCTGAATGAGGGGTCGCGTTTTGCTGCGCCAACGCCTCGCGCGGCAGATGGCGTGCCGCATGCCGGGCCGTCGGCCCATCCGCCCTTCGATGTGAATGCGATTCGGCGGGATTTTCCGATTCTGCAGGAGCGTGTGAACGGGCGTCAGCTGGTGTGGTTCGACAATGCCGCGACCACGCACAAACCGCAGGCGGTCATCGATCGGCTCGCGTATTTCTACGCGCATGAAAACTCGAACATCCATCGGGCTGCCCATGCGCTGGCCGGCCGCGCCACGGATGCGTACGAAGCCGCACGCAGCAAGGTGCAGCGTTTCATCGGCGCGGCGTCGCCGGAAGAAATCATCTTCGTGCGCGGCACCACCGAAGCGATCAACCTGATCGCGAAGACGTGGGGTGTGAAGCATGTGGGCGAGGGGGATGAGATCATCGTCTCGCATCTGGAGCATCACGCCAATATCGTGCCGTGGCAGCAGCTTGCCGCACAAACCGGTGCAAAGCTGCGCGTGATTCCAGTCGACGACAGCGGCCAGGTTCTGATCGATGAATACCGGCGGCTGCTCAATGACCGCACGAAGATCGTGTCGGTCACGCAGGTGTCGAACGCATTGGGCACCGTGGTGCCGGTCAAGGAGATCGTCGAGCTCGCGCATCGGGCAGGCGCGAAGGCGCTGGTCGACGGCGCGCAGTCGGTGTCGCACATGCGGGTGGACGTGCAGGCGCTCGACGCGGACTTCTTCGTGTTCTCAGGTCACAAAGTGTTCGGTCCGACCGGCATCGGCGTGGTGTATGGCAAGCGCGCGATTCTTGAAGATATGCCGCCGTGGCAGGGTGGCGGCAACATGATCGCGGACGTCACCTTCGAGCGCACCGTGTTCCAGCCGCCACCGAATCGCTTCGAAGCGGGCACGGGCAATATCGCCGATGCAGTCGGTCTCGGTGCGGCGATCGATTACGTTCAGCGCGTGGGCATCGAGAATATCGCGCGTTATGAACACGATCTGCTGGCCTATGCGACGAGCGTGCTGCAACCGGTGCCGGGGGTTCGCCTGATCGGCACGGCGCGCGACAAGGCCAGTGTGCTGTCCTTCGTGTTGAAGGGGTACGAGACCGAGGAAGTCGGGCAGGCGTTGAACGAAGAGGGCATTGCCGTGCGCTCGGGCCATCATTGCGCGCAGCCGATCCTGCGGCGCTTCGGCGTCGAAGCTACGGTGAGGCCGTCGCTCGCGTTCTACAACACCTGCGATGAAGTCGACGCGCTGGTGTCGGTGGTGCGGCGGCTGTCTTCGCGGCGCTAGGAAAAGCGGCGGCCTTCCACGGCCGCCGCTTTTTTCACCGCGCCATCATTCAGGCCGTATTTCAGGCTGTATTTCAGGCCGCACTTCAGGTGATCGCCGCCAGATATTCCCACGGATAGATACCCTGCGCGTGTCCGTCGCTGAACCCGATCTGCACGCCGTATCCCATCGGCTGCATATCGACAATCGCAACATGCGGCTCGACCCGCGCAGCGTGACCCGCATGCGCCAGGCGGCGGCATGTCGAGCAAGGGCAGCGCTCCCTCAGCGTCGCGTTGTCGATCCACTGCGTGTGTCCGCCATTCCATGTGAGGGACAATCGTCCACTCGCCGCGTGAACCGTGACGTGTTCCGGGGCGTTCATCGTTGCGCCTTTTCGATTTGCGTCAAGGCGATGCGGGCGGCCTTGCGTACTTCCGGATCGGCATCGGCCGAGGCGGCGTGCAAGGCAGGCAATGACGCTACGTCGCCCAGTTCGCCGAGCGACAAGGCGGCTTCCTTGCGTAGATTGCTGATCGCGTGGGTAAGGAGTGTGGCGACCGCTGTGCTCGCCGCTGTGTCGCGGAGTTTGCCTAATGCGCGAACTGCCTGCAAACGGACTTGCCAGTAGTCGTCTTCAAGCGCTGCGATCAGCGCATCGCGCGCGTCCGACACGCGCAATTTGCCGAGCGTGGCCGCTGCTTCCTCACGGACCTGCCACGCCGCATCGCGCAGCGAGCCCAGCAACGCGACGATGGTCTCTTCCGTTGCCGCTGCCCCGATACCCAACGCTCCGATTGCCGCGCGTCGTACGGCAGCGTTTGCATCATTCGCGGCGACCGCGGTGAGGGGGCCAAGTGCCTGCTCGCTCTTCAACCAGCCGAGCACGCTCACCGCTTCGAGCCGCACCGGGTCTTCGCTTGCGCTGAGCGCGGCCAGCGCGGGTTCCAGCGCTCCCGCGTAGCGTAATTCGCGCAGACCGCGCAATGCAGCCTGGCGTACGAACGGATCGGGATGCGTGGTGTAGGGTGCGAGCAGCGGCCCCGATTCGGGATCTTTCAGATTGGACAGACTTAGCGCGGCTGCGTCGCGCACCGCTTCCGTACGATCCGTCAACGCTTCGCATAGCGCTTCTACCGCGTCGGCGCGCTCCCACGCACCGAGCACCTCGGCGGCCTGCGCGCGAACGTCCGGCGACAGGTCGGTGCGCAACGCGGCGACAATCGGTCCGAGCAGGGCTTCGTCTTCAAGGTCGGCGAGCGCGAGGAGCGCGATACGGCGCACCGCGGCATCCGTGGATGCCAATCGCGGCAGGAGTTCGGCGGCTTCCGGATCGAGGGAATCGGGGTCGAACGTTAGCGGAAGCGAAATATCGGTCATGTGTAGAGTGATGTCTGGATTGAAGCGGAAGCTTTCGATACCCCGGTCAGGCACGCGAAACGCGTCAGGCCGACGCTTCGCGCAACAGCGCGAGGCAGTGGCGCTTGATCTCGATGAATTGCGCGTCGGTCGTGGTCTCGTCGTCGCGAGGGCGGTTCAATGTGACGCGCAAATCGGCGACGATGCGCGCGGGGCGCTGCGACAGCACCAGGATGCGGTCGGCGAGAAACAGCGCTTCGTCGATATCGTGCGTGACGAACAGCACCGTGGTACGGATCTGTGTCCACACGTCGAGCAGCAGTGTTTGCATCATGCGGCGCGTTTGCGCGTCGAGCGCGCCGAACGGTTCGTCCATCAGCAGCACGCGTGGCCGGTTGATCAGCGCGCGGGCGATTTCCACGCGCTGCTGCATGCCGCCCGACAATTGCGCCGGATAGCGCGTGCCGAACCCGCTTAAACCCACCAGGTCGAGCAGCTCGGCGGCTTGACGGTGGCGCTCATCGGCCGGGAGTCCTTTCATCTTCAGGCCGAATGCGACGTTGTCGATTACGCGCTTCCACGGAAAAAGCGTGTGCTGCTGAAACACGAGACCGCGTTCCGGATGCGGGCGCACGACCCGTTCACCGTCGACGACAATCTCGCCCGCACTGGCTGCCACGTGTCCGGCGAGTGCCGCCAGCAGCGTGGATTTTCCGCATCCCGAGGGGCCCAGTACACAGACGAGTTCGCCCGGTTCGACGCTGAAATCCAGTTGATCGAGCGCGGTGAACCGCTGTTCGCGCACGCCGACGTCGACGCTCAACGCGCGCACGTCGATGCGGCCAGGCGGTTTCGATTGCAATTCGGTGCTCATCGCTGCGATGCCTCCATCCGGTACCACGGTATCAGCGCCAGCCCGGCGCGCCTCACCAGCACACTGCTGCCCATACCCAATGCGCCGATCAGCAGCATGCCGACGACGATGTCCGCATAGTTCTGCAACGTGTACGACTCCCACGTGAAATAGCCGATCCCGTACTGACCGGCGATCATCTCGGCGGTGACGAGACAGAACCATGCGGTTCCCATGCCGATTGACAGACCCGTGACGATAGCGGGCGCCGCGCCCGGCAAGATCACTTCGCCAAATAGCGCCGCGCCGCGTGTGCCGAGCGAACGGGCGGTTGCCACCAGCCGTGGATCGACCCCTTCCACGCCATGGATCGTATTCAGCAAAATCGGAAACAGTGCGCCAATGAAGGTGATGAACATCATGCTCATCTCCGATGAAGGAAACATCAGGATCGCAAGCGGGATCCACGCAACCGCGGGAATCGGCCGCAGTACTTCGAGCGGGGGCAGCACCGCGTCCTCGAAAGCGCGATAGCGCCCGATTGCAAGTCCCAGCCCGATACCCACGGCGCTCGCCGCGACAAAGCCCACCAGCACGCGCATCACGCTGGACAGCAGGTGCATCGGCAATTTGGGCGAGTGGAACAGGGCCCAGGCCGCGGGCACCACGTCACTTGGCGCGGGCACGTTGGCGAACGTCACAAGCCCGAACGAGACATGATGCTCGGCCAGCACTTGCCAGATGCCGACACACACCAGAACCGATACGAACCTGGCCGCCACACGTGCGAGACGTGCCGGATTCCAGTTCCGCCGGACGGCGGCGCTGTGTCGAACGCTGGTATTCTCCGTGGCGTCGAGAATGGCTGACATCGAGGACTCCCGTGATTGGATGAACGTCGCAGGACGATCGGTTAGCGTGCCGCGACCGCTTGCGTCGCATCGGTCTTCGCGGCGGCGAAATCCACTACGTTGCCGTTCACCTGTTTCGCGTAGCGATCGGCGTTGTCTTTCAGCAGGAAGGCGTTGATGTTGCCCTTGGCGTCCTTCACGTACCACGCCTGATTGGCGAACAGCTTCAAGCCGCTCGAACGATCCTGCACGTAGACCACGCGAGCTTTCTTGCCGCCTTGCTCCAGCGTGTTGAGCGCCGCGAAGGCCTCCTGCGCCGATGCATAGTTGCGCACCTTGCCTTCGCCATCGAGCCAGACCTGCGTCACACTGCGAAAATCGGTGATGAGTTTGCCGGTTTGCACGTCATTGGCAACGAGTGGCTGTTTCGCGTAGTTCCTGAGGGCCGCGTCGTAGTTCAGTCCCGATTGTCTGAATGCTTCGCGCAGATAGCGGTCGTCGATGAACGTGTTGACATCCAGATCGACGTCGGTCTTTTTCAGCAGCTTGAGTGTGCTGATCGCCGTGACAGTTGCCTGCCGGTATTCGGGCTTCCATGTGAGATCGCGCGTCTGCAGACCGAGCGGCCCGTGGAACAGATAATTGACCTCAGCGTCGATGCCGGTGACCTTCTGGATCAACTGGCTGTATTTCTCGGGATCTTGCGCAAACAGCTGATTCGCCTCGATCACCGCGCGCAGATACGCGACCACAACTTCCGGATAGCGCTTCGCATAGTCGGCGTCGACGAGCGTGCCGTGGAAGGTCGGCGCGTGGGTCTGCGCACCGTCGTAGATCTTGCGCGCGAAACCGCGGAACGGAAACAGTTCGGCGAACGGCACGAAGTCGGCGTGTGCGTCGATCTTATGCGCCTTCAACGCACTACCGGCCACTTCGGGCGACTGCGTGATGATGTTGACGTCGGTGTCGGGATTCCAGCCTTGCGCCTTGATGGCCCGCAGCAACATGCCGTGCGCCGCCGAGGCGAACGGCACCGAGATCGTCTTGCCTTTCAGATCGGCGATCGAACGGATGGACGAGTCGTCCGGCACGACGATGCCATTGCCGCTGCCGTCGATACTGCCTGAGAGTACCGTGATGAAGATGCTTTTCCTGCCGGCCTTCTGGAAGGCTGCTCCGTTCAACGAGCCGGGGAAATCCGCCATCGATCCGAAGTCGAGTTTGCCCGCCACCATTTCGTTGGTCATCGGCGCACCGGAGGTGAAGTCTTTCCATTGCACGTCGTACTTGACGTCTTTGTACTTGCCGTCGTGCGGCAGATATTTATCGAGCAGATTCAGCTCGCGGATCAGCAGGCCGCCGGACGCGCAATTGATCGTCGTGTCCTGCGTGCCGATCGCGACGCGAATTGTCTCGGCGCGCGCCGCGCCCGCTGTGAGTGAAAACAGGCCGCTCGCGAGAAGGGCCGCGGCAAGCAATTGACGACGTTTCATGAGTTAAGCCCCGGTTGATAGGGAAACAACGTTTTGGTCTGAGTGAGTGGCTGCTAGCGCAGCAGATACGGAATATCGACCCTGACCGCATCGGTCGGGCAATCTTTTTCACACGGCATGCAGTACCAGCATTCGTCGAACTTCATATAGGCCTTGCCCTTGGTCAGATCGATCGCGAGCAGGTCGAGCGGGCAGACATCCACGCAGACGGTGCAGCCTTTGTCCGCGATGCATTTGTCTTCGTCGATCGTGACCGGCGCGGCGCTGCGCTGGAAAATGTTGTGCGGTGTCGTAGACATGGTGGCTCCTCAAGCGTCGGCGAGCGCCGGCTCGCCGATCCGCAGGTTCTGATAGGCCTGACTTTCGTGGTCGTCGAGCGGCACCACATACGGTTCTATGGCGCGTTTCTCGCTGACCATGCGGCCCGTTGCGTCTTTCTTCAGATGCGTGTGGCAGAACCATTCCGCGTCGTTGCGTTGCGGATAATCGACGCGATGGTGGTACAGCCCCCAGCGGCTTTCCGTGCGATACAGCGAAGCGTGCGCCGCCATTTCGGCGCAATCGCGAATCGCCCGCACCTCCGCGGCGCGCATCAGTTCGTGCGGATTGTCGGCCTTGATCTGATCGATGTCGGCCGCGATTTCAGCGAAACGTTGCAGGCCGATCTCCATCTTGCGCGTGACCTTCGGCGGCTGAAGATAGTCGTTCACCATGCGGCGCAGCTTGTACTCGACTTGCGCCGGTGCGAGCCCCGTGTCGCGTTCGAGCGGGGCATAGATTCGCGCCCGTTCCGATTCCACTTGCGCGCTATCGAGCGCCGCATGCTCGCGGCCGTCGATGTATTGCGCCGCGTTCTGCCCGGCGAACCAGCCGTACGTGAAGGCGCCTAGCATGTAGTTGTGCGGCACGGCGGCCATGTCCCCGGCAGCGTAGAGGCCCGCGACAGTAGTCTCCGCGCGCTCGTTCACATAGACCCCGGAGGCACTGTGGCCGCTGCAGAAACCGATCTCCGAGATGTGCATTTCGATCATCTGCTGGCGGTAATCGGTGCCGCGTCCTGCGTGAAACCGTCCCCGGCTCGGGCGTTCATTCGTGTGCAGAATCTGCTCGATGGTCTGAATGGTTTCTTCGGCGAGATGGTCGAGCTTCAGAAACACCGGCCCATTGCCGCTTTGGAGTTCCTGATAGAACTCCCACATCATCTGGCCGCTCCAGTAATCGCACTCGATAAAACGCTCGCCCTTGCCATTCGCGGTGAAGCCGCCGAGCGGGCCCGTCACATAAGCGCAAGCGGGGCCGTTGTAATCCTTGATCAGCGGGTTGATCTGGAAGCACTCGAGGTTCGCCAGCGCGGCGCCCGCGTGATACGCCATCGCGTAGCCGTCGCCGGCGTTGGTGGGATTCTCGTAGGTACCCATCAGGTATCCCGACGAGGGCAAGCCTAGCCGGCCCGCCGCTCCGCAGCAGAGAATCACGGCCTTGGCGCGCACGACATAAAAATCCGCCGTACGGCAATCGAAACCCAGTACGCCGCAGGCACGGCCTTGCGCGTCGGTCAGAACGCGTGTGACGACAATACGATTGGTGATCGGAATGCGCGCGCGTTTGAGCTGCCGGTAGAGCACCTTCTTGATGTCATGGCCCTCCGGCATCGGCAGAACATAGGAGCCCATGTGATGCACTTTCTTGACCGCGTAGTCGCCCGTACCGTCTTTTTCGAACTTCACGCCCCAGCGGTCGAGTTCCTCGATGGTCCTGAAACTGTGCCGGGCGTAGGCGTAGACGGCAGCCTGATCGACAATGCCGTCGTTGGCGATGGTGATTTCCCTGGTGTATTGCTCCGGTGTGGCATGGCCGGGGATGATGGCGTTATTCAGACCGTCCATACCCATCGAGATCGCGCCGCTGCGTTTGACGTTGGCCTTCTCCAGCAGCAACACTTTCAGGTTCGGATTCTGTTCCTTTGCCTTGACGGCAGCCATAGGGCCGGCCGTGCCGCCGCCCACGACGACCAGGTCGTAC
Source organism: Paraburkholderia agricolaris (assembly GCF_009455635.1). Taxonomy (NCBI): domain Bacteria; kingdom Pseudomonadati; phylum Pseudomonadota; class Betaproteobacteria; order Burkholderiales; family Burkholderiaceae; genus Paraburkholderia; species Paraburkholderia agricolaris. The sequence continues at coordinate 3,032,003 of NZ_QPER01000001.1, read as the reverse complement.
TCGATCACGTGCGTACTCATTTGCGTGTTCATTCGCGTATTCATTTCGTCTTCCTTGTGCTTTTCTTCTCTTTCTGACGGTCGATGCGAAAGCGGTATTGAAACGCGTCGCCGCGGAAATAGAGGTATTCGTAGTCGATTGGCGTGCCGTCCGCGCTATGTGTAAGACGTTCGATGCGCAGCACGGGGCTGCCTTCTTCAACATTCAGGGCCTCGACGATTTCATCGTCGGCGAGAATCGCGTCGATGGAGATGTCGGCGTGGCCGAGCGGCACGGCGCAGTCGTTCTCGAGAATCAGGAAGATGTCGCGCGTGACGAGGTCCGCGCCGGCGAGGCGTTTGCCCAATGCTTCCGGCACCCACGTGATTTCGAGCGACACCGGTTCGCGATTGAGCAGACGCACCCGATGGATTTCGGCGACCTTCGTGCCTTCCGGCAGTTGCAGGCGGCTTGCGATGTGCGCGGTGGCCGGGATGAAGCGGATATGTTTGAGCTGGTTGACGATTTCATAGCCCATCGACGACATCGCCTCGGCAAAGCCTTGCAACGCGCTGACGTTCTGGAACGCTTTCGGCTTGGCGACAAAGGTACCCTTGCCGTGAAGCTTGAAAACGAGGCCTTCCTTTTGCAGATCGCCGAGCGCTTGCCGCACGGTGATGCGGCTGACGTTGAACATCGTGCAGAGGTCGCTTTCGGACGGCATCTGCGAATGGGCCGGATAGGTGCCGTCGAGAATGCGCGCGCGCAACGCCGTCTTGATCTGCTCGTAGAGCGGGGCGGCGGAAAGCGGCAGCACGTTGGCCGGGTCGGGTTTCAGCATGATCTGTGGGGTATCCGTACTTGTTATGACAAGTTGCAGCACAGTCTAGTGATGGAGCCGCGGCGGGCGAACGAAGATTTTGTGCTTTGTATTTCTGCGGGAGAGCTTTCGGCGTGCCGGTTAGCGCCGGCGCCCGGCGCAGCGGGTTCAGCAGGTTGATACGGGTGGGTGCAAAGCGGTGGGCGGCGCCAAGCAGCCTTGGTGAAGGCCGATTAAACTGGCCCGACCTGTTTGCGATGGAGCTTGCTACATGTCACGTCAGCTTCGCCTCGGCGCTTTCATGCGTCCGACAACCATTCATACCGGCGCATGGCGCTATCCTGGCGCCTATCCCGATGCCAACTTCAACTTCACGCATCTGAAGCGCTTCGCGCAGACGCTCGAGCGTGGCCGCTTCGACGCGTTTTTCATGGCCGACCACCTCGCGGTGCTCAACATGCCGCTCGACGCGCTCAAGCATAGCCACACGGTGACCTCGTTCGAACCGCTGACGCTGCTGCCCGCGCTGGCCGCGGTCACGGAACGGTTGGGACTCGTTGCAACCGCGTCCACCACGTTCGACGCGCCTTATCACGTCGCCAGACGTTTTGCGTCGCTCGACCATATCAGCGGCGGCCGGGCGGGATGGAATCTCGTGACGACGTCGAATCCCGATGCCGCGCTCAATTTCGGCCTCGACGAGCATGTCGAGCACGACGAACGCTACCGGCGTGCCCGCGAGTTCTTCGATGTGGTCACGGGCCTCTGGGACAGTTGGGCCGACGATGCCTTTATCCGCGATACGGAAACCGGCACATTCTTCGATCCGCAAAAGCTCCATGTGCTGAACTACAGGAGCGAGAACTTCTCGGTGCGCGGGCCGTTGAATATTGCCCGTCCGATTCAGGGGTGGCCCGTCATCGTGCAGGCCGGTTCATCGGAAGCAGGGCGCCAGATCGCGGCTGAGACCGCCGAGGTGGTGTTCACCGCGCAAAGCCTGCTGGCCGACGGCAAGCGCTTCTATGCCGATGTGAAAGGCCGGATGGAAAAGCTTGGCCGGGCACGCGATCACATGAAAATCTTGCCGGCCGCTTTCGTGGTGGTGGGCGATACGTTGGAGGAGGCTCAGGAAATCCGCGCGCGGCTCGATACCTTCGTTCACTACGAGAGCGGAATCGCTTCGCTGTCGATCGCATTGGGGCACGACGTGTCCGGTTTCGATCCGGACGGTCCGTTGCCCGAGATTCCGGAGACCAATGCAAGCCGGACTGCACGGCAACGGGTAGTGGAATGGGCGCAGCGCGACGGGCTGACGATTCGTCAACTCGCCCAGCGTATTGGCGGATACTCAGGGCTCGAGATGGTCGGCACGGCGAAAACGATTGCCGATCAGATGGAGCAATGGCTGGTGGAGGAGGGCTCGGACGGGTTCAACGTGATGTTCCCGTATCTGCCGGGCGGCCTTGACGACTTCGTGGATAAAGTCATTCCTGAATTGCAAAGACGCGGCCTGTTTCGGCGCGAATACGAAGGCACGACGCTGCGCGAGAATCTGGGATTGCCACGGCCTGACAACCGGTTTTTTGCCCGCTGAGATGAGCGAATCACTGAACCATCATTCGACTTATTTCACGTCGCGTTCGACAGGTAGTGCAAGCCCGCGCTGAACAGGCACGGGCTTGGCAGGACCCGCCAGCCTTACGCGGTCTCGGCCGCTTCCCGCGGGTGCAGGTGGCGGCTGAAAGGGCGTTGCAGCCTGAAGTGTTCGCGCAGCGTACGCCCTTCGTAGTCAGTGCGGAAAATGCCGCGCTGCTGCAGCAGCGGAACCACGCCATCAGTGAAGTCCTGCAAGCCACCCGGCAGCACATCCGGCATCAGATTGAAACCGTCGGCGGCGCCGCCTTTGAACCAGTGCTCGATGTCGTCGGCAATCTGTTCCGGCGTGCCGACGACCACACGATGTCCGCCACCGCCCGCCAGCGCGCGGATCAACTGGCGCGCGGTGTAGCCGTGCGTGCGCGCCTGCGCGAGCGTGGCGTGGAAGAACGTGTGATTGCCGTTGCCGCCGCCGGGCAACGAGAGATCGTCCGGCAGGCGTTCGTCGAGTTTCAGGCGCTCGACGCTGATGCCCAGTATGCCGGCTAGCCGGGTGAGGCTGTAGCTCCATGGAATCAGATCGACCAGTTCATCGCGGCGGCGCAAAGCCTCGGCTTCGGTTGCGCCGATGATGGTCGTGAGACCGGGTAGCACGCGAATCGCATCGTTGCCGCGTCCCCACGCTGCCGCGCGAGATTTCAGTTCGCGCGCATAGGCGGCGGCTTCGTCGAACGACTGTGACGCGGAGAACACCGCTTCCGCGTGCCGCGCTGCGAGTTCGCGTCCGTCGGCCGAGCCGCCGGCCTGGATCAGCACCGGGTGCCCCTGGGCGCTACGCGGCAGATTGAACGGGCCATCGACGCTGAAGTATTTGCCGCGATGGTCGATGCGATGCACCTTCGTGGCGTCGATGAAACGGCCGCTCGTCTTGTCGCCGATAAAGGCGTCGTCTTCCCAGCTATCCCACAGCGCCTTCACCACCTCGGTGAACTCGGCTGCGCGCTCGTAGCGTTGCGCATGGTCGGGCACCGCCTCGCGCCCAAAATTGCGGGCTGAGCCGAGATCGGCGGTCGTCACGATGTTCCAGCCTGCGCGGCCCGCACTGAGCTGATCGAGCGTGGCAAAGCGGCGTGCGATGTTATACGGCTCGTTATAACTCGTCGATGCCGTGCCGATGACGCCGATATGCGTCGTGGCCGCGGCAATGCCGGCGAGCAGCACGGTCGGCTCAAGCGCCGTGATCGGGCGGAAATCGATCTGGTCGGCAATCGACGCGTTATCCGCGAGAAACACCGCATCGAATTTCGCGGCCTCGGCAATCTGCGCGACGCGAACGTAGTGAGCTATATCGACAAAAGCGCGCGGATCGGCTTCCTGTGTACGCCATGCGGAAGGGACAAAACCGGAGTGGAGGATGTTGACGTTCAGATGAAGCTGACGGGGCGGGTCGGTTCTCATGGTCTTGTCGAATGCGGGAGCAGCCAGCAACGAACGAGCGCGCTGAGCGATCCGTCCATTGTCGAGGAGCGGATGGTTCGCGACCACGAAGGAATTGTGGCATCGATATGCCCGGGCAGACTAAGCGCGCGGCAAGGACCGCTGTTGCCGCGTAATTCAAAGCACCTGCTTGCGAAAAGCCTACGGTTCGCCGCGTGCGACGCTTTGCATATCAGAACAAATTGGTTCTCCGCGCATCCCGCCCAGGCAGACAATCATTCCCGGATGACGGACGGTGCGCATGTTTCGCGCATTCCTGCCGGATCGTCACCACTTTCTCAGGCACATGACGCTCCTCATGAAATCGACCAGATCAGCGCTTCCTGACGGCACGGAGAACGTTTCGCGCCCGAACGAGCCGATCCTGACTGCCTCCGCGCTCACGAAGCACTTTGGTGCAACCGTCGCGCTATCGAAACTCGATTTCTCGATCCACCCTGGCGAAGTCGTCGCGTTGATGGGCGCCAACGGGGCGGGCAAATCCACACTCGTCAAAATCCTCAGCGGCGTGTACGCGCCTGACGGCGGGACCCTGACGCTGCAGGGCAAACCGTATCGGCCCACATCGCCTCAGGCGGCCAAACAACTGGGCATTGCCACGGTGCATCAGTCGATCGCCGACGCGGTGGTACCGGCACTGTCGATCGCGGATAACCTGTTGCTCGACCGCCTGTGCGATCGGGCGTCGCCCTGGCGCGTGCCGCCGGCAGCACGGCGCGAGGCGGCAAGACCGCTGGCTGAGCGGGTCGGGCTGGATGCCGATCTGTCGGCACCGCTTGCCTCGCTGTCGCTCGCGAATCAGCAACTCGTCACGTTGGCGCGCGCGCTGGCCGCATGCCCGAGGTTGCTGGTTCTCGATGAACCCACCGCCAGCCTGTCCGCCGCCGAAGCCGAGCGGTTGTTCATGCGGCTTGAGCCATTGCGGGAAGAAGGCGTCGCGATTCTGCTGGTGTCGCACCGGCTGGGCGATTTGAGGCGTATGGCGAACCGGGTGGCAATCGTACGCGACGGACATCTCGTCGCCGACCTGCATCCTCCAATCGATTTCGACGCTGCCGTCGAGACGATGATTGGACGGCCCCTGCCACAGGGCCGAAACCAGCAGACCAGGGCGGCACAGGGCGGCGCCACGCTTGAACCCTGTTTCAGCGTGCACGACTTCCAGTTGACGCCGGCCAGCCTGCCATTCGATCTCGACGTCCGGCGCGGCGAGATCGTCGCGATCGCCGGGCCGGTAGGCGGCGGCAAATCGCGTCTCGCCAGAGCGATCTTTGGTGCGGCGCGCGCCAGTAGCGGCCGGATGGTGCTCGACGGCAAACCATGGCGCCCCCGTTCTCCGGCCGACGCGATTCGCGCCGGTGTGTTCCTCGCCGGCGAAGATCGCTGGCGCACCTCGTTGTTTCCCGACAGCGTGCCGTTTGCATCGATCGCGGGCACGCTCAGCTTTCCGTTTCTGTCGCACTGGTTCGGGCGCGGCGCGATACGTGAGACGGTAGAGCGCGATGCCGCGAGCGCAGCGATCAAAACCTTCGGCATTCGTTGCACCGGTCCCGACGACCGGCTGACGCGCCTGTCCGGCGGCAATCAGCAGAAAGTCGTGCTTGCGCGCTGGCATGTCGAACGCGCGCGCCTGTTGCTGCTCGACGAACCGTTTCAGGGCGTCGACGCCGGCGCGCGCGCCGATATCGTCGATACCTTGCGGCGGCATGCTCGCGAACGGGCGACGATCGTGTTCGTCAGCGATCTCGAAGAAGCGCTGGAGATTGCGGATCGCGTCGTGCGCTTCGATCGGGCGACGCTGGAACGCTCAACGATTCACTCCACAGTTCAGTTAACTGCTCAATCCCCCACGACGTGAACGCCAAATCTGATCCATGAAACCCCTCGCACCTTCTATCGACGCTCACGCGGCATCCGGCCAACCGGCGCAGTCAGCATGGCGGCGCTTGCGCGATCATCTGGAGCGTACCGGCATCCTGCTCGTGCTGGCGATTCTGATTGTGGTGTTCGCCGCCAGGGAGCCCGCTTTCCTGAACATCGACAATCTGTTCAGCATTCTTCAGGCCGTCTCGATCGTGGCCTTGCTCGGCATTGGCGTGACCGTCACCCTGGCCGCGGGCGGCTTCGATCTTTCGGTGGGCAGCGTGGCTGCGTCGGCGCAGATGGCGGCCAGCTACGTGCTGATTGTCTGGCATGGCAGCGCGCTCGCAGCGGTGGCCGCCTGCGTGGCGCTCGGCGTCGCGGCCGGCCTGTTCAACGGTTTGCTGATCACGCGGCTGCGGGTGCCGGACCAGCTGGCCACGCTTGGCACGCTGTTCCTGCTGGCCGGCCTGCAACTGATACCGACGGGCGGCCGCTCACTGGCAACCGGTACCGTGTTGCCCGACGGCACGGAGGCGAGCGGTACGTTCTCCGACGCGTTTCTGGCTCTGGGGCGTCTGCGTCTGTTCGACGTCGTGCCGTTGCCCGTCGTGATTCTCGCCGTGCTGACGGTGCTGGCCTGCCTCGTCATGGAGGCGACGCGCTGGGGCCGGGTGATCTATGCGATCGGCGGCAATGAGACGGCCGCGCGGCTGGCGGGTGCGCCCACGGCCCGCTACCGGATCGCGGCCTATGTCGCCTCGGGCGCGATTGCGTCGTTGGGCGGGGTGCTGATCGCGGCGCGGGTCGGGCGGGGCGACGTCAGCGCGGGTCACTCCCTGCTGCTCGACGCCGTGGCGGCTGCGCTGATGGGCTATGCGGTGTGGGGCGCGAAGCGGCCCAACGTGTTTGGCACCGTAGTGGGGGCCGTGTTCGTCGGCGTGCTGCTCAACGGCTTGACCATGCTGAATGCACCGTATTACATGCAGGATTTCATCAAGGGCGCGCTACTGGTTCTTGCGCTGGCGTTCACCTTCAGTGTCGGACGGCCTGCCGACTCACGGGCGTGAACCGCGCGTGCCGCCGAAAGTTGTTTGCCATCCGAAGGAATATCGATTGCCGAATCGTTCAGTTTGCGCGTGCGGTGTCCGCTGATAGATTGAGCGCACAGTCATTCGAGCGGAGATTTCCATGGCAGAGCTTGGCGAAGCGGCTTCATCGAACACGCATAGTGAGAGTCGGCATACGGTGCGTGTAATCGCCGATGACGCGCAGGCCATCGCGGTGGCCCACGAGCTTGCGGGCCGCCTCGCGCAAGGCGCCGCCGGGCGCGATAGCGAACGCCGTTTGCCCCGCGAGGAGATCGAATGGTTTTCGCAGTCGGGGCTGTGGGCCATCACAGTGCCGAAGGAATACGGCGGCGCGGGCGTCTCTTTCGTAACCTTAACGGAAGTCGTCAAGATCATTGCAGCAGCGGATCCGTCGCTCGGGCAGTTGCCGCAGAATCATTTCGGCCTCGTCGACGTGATCGCGCTCACCGGCACGCAGGAGCAGAAAAAGTATTTCTTCGCCCAGGTGCTGGCCGGTAAGCGTTTCGGCAACGGTTTTTCGGAGAAGGGCACGAAGAACGTGCTCGACCTGAAGACGAGCGTGAAGCAGGACGGCGGCGAGTACGTTGTCGATGGCACCAAGTTCTATTCGACCGGTGCGCTGTTTGCCGACTTCGTCCCCGTGCTGGGGCTCGACGGCGAGCGCAAAGGCTGGCTCGCCTACATTCCAAAGGGCACCCCCGGGTTGACCGTGATCGACGACTGGTCGGGCTTCGGTCAGCGCACCACCGCAAGCGGCACCGTGGTGCTGGAAAACGTGCGCGTGCCGGCCTCGCATGTGCTGCCGGCGCACCGTGTGTCCGATTATCCGACGCTCAACGGTCCGATCTCCCAGATCATTCAGGCCGCCATCGACGCGGGCATCGCGAGAGCCGCGCTCGACGATACGCTGACGTTCGTTCGCGAGCGCTCGCGGCCCTGGATCGACAGTGGCGTCGAGCGCGCAAGCGACGATCCGCTGACTGTGCGCGAGATCGGTCGTTTGCATATCCAGTTGCACGCCGCAGAAGCTTTGCTCGAACGCGCCGCGCGTGTCATCGACGAGATTGCAGCAAAGGCTGAAACAAGCGAAGACGACGTGGCACGCGCATCGGTCGCGGTGGGCGAAGCGAAAGTGCTGACGACCGAAACCGCGTTGCTGGCAGGCGAAAAACTGTTCGAGCTGGCCGGTACCCAGGCGACGCTCGGCGAACACAATCTCGACAGGCACTGGCGCAACGCACGCGTTCACACCTTGCATGATCCGGTGCGCTGGAAGTATCACCTGGTCGGTAATTACTATCTGAACGGCGTCAAGCCGGCACGTCATCCCTGGAATTGACGCCAACCGCAATCCCTAACCGAACTCGATCATGGCCAGAGAAATCCGCCTCAACGCATTCGACATGAATTGCGTGGGGCATCAGTCGCCGGGCTTGTGGGCGCATCCGCGCGACACGTCCTGGCGTTACAGGCAACTCGACTACTGGACCGATCTCGCGAAACTGCTCGAACGCGGCAAGTTCGACGGACTGTTCATTGCCGACGTGCTGGGCATTTACGACGTTTTCAACGGCAATGCGGAAGCCGCGATCCGGCAGGCCGCGCAAGTGCCGGTCAACGATCCTGTTCTGCTCGTCTCGGCAATGGCCAATGTGACCGAGCACCTCGGCTTCGGGGTGACCTGTTCGCTTTCGTACGAGCATCCCTATCCATTCGCGCGGCGCATGTCGACACTCGACCACCTGACCAACGGCCGGGTTGGCTGGAACATCGTGACGTCGTATCTGGACAGCGCGGCACGGAATGTCGGCCTGCCTGCGCAGGCCAACCATGACGAGCGCTACTCGCTCGCCGAGGAATACCTGGAGGTCTGCTACAAACTGTGGGAAGCCTCCTGGGAAGACGATGCCGTAGTGCGCGACGCCGTGCGGAAGGTCTTCACCGAGCCGTCGAAGGTCCATCCGATCAAGCACCGCGGGCAGTACTTCGACGTGCCAGGCATTCACCTGTGCGAACCGTCGCCGCAGCGCACGCCGGTGCTCTACCAGGCGGGCGCGTCGAAGCGGGGCAAGGACTTTGCCGCGCAGCACGCCGAGTGCGTCTTTATCGCCGCGCCGTCGCGCACGATCCTGAAGAACTTTGTCGCCGATATCCGGGCCCGCGTGAAGTCGTTCGGCCGCGATCCGCACGACGTGCTGATTTTCAACCTGCACACGGTGATTACGGGCAAGACGTCCGCGGATGCGCACGCGAAGCACGCCGACTATCGCCGCTATACGAGCGACGAGGGCGCGCTCGCGCTGATGTCGGGCTGGACCGGCATCGACCTGTCGAAGTACGACCTCGACGAACCGCTGCGTTATATCGAGAGCAATGCCGTGCAATCGGCCGTGGAGGCTTTGTCGAGCGCGGATCCGACGCGCGTGTGGACTGTGCGCGAGATTGCGAAGTGGGGCGGCATTGGCGGCCTCGGACCGCTTTCGGTGGGCAGCCCGCAGGAGATCGCCGACGAGTTGCAGTCGTGGGTCGAGGAGACCGACGTCGACGGTTTCAATCTCGCTTATGCATTGACTCACGAGAGCTTCGCGGATTTCGTCGACCTGGTTGTGCCCGAACTGCAACGGCGCGGCGTCTACAAGACCGATTACACCGCCGGCTCGCTGCGCGAAAAGCTGCATGGCCGTGGTCCGCGCCTGACCGAGCCGCATCCTGGCGCGGCCTATCGCGTCCGCACGCCGGCTCATGCCGGATAGCAGTGGCATGTTTATCACCACACCGTTACCACTATCACCTCGTCTATCAGGTTGGAGAGCATTGATGAACTTGTTTCTGCGTCGCAAGCCGGGTGTGCGCGCTTCTATGAGCACTGCTATGAGCGCTACTGTAAGCCACACGCTGCGCACACTCGCCCTGGCTGCGGCTACGCTGCTGGCCGGCGCCGCCGCATACGCGGCTCCGCTCAAAGGTGCGCCCGCGCCCTTCGACAAGGGCGGCGTGAAGGTCGCGCTCGTCAACTATCTGTCGACGGGCGATTTTTTCCAGGCCTATGAAGCCGGTGCGCAAAAGCAGGCCAAAGCGCTCGGCATCGATCTGCGCATCTACGAAGGCCGTCAGGATGCCGCCGAGCAACGTGAACAGATCCAGCAGGCGATCAGCCTCGGCGTGTCGGCGATTATCGTCAATCACGGTTTGCCGGAATCGCTCAAGGACGTCGTGCAGCGTGCATTGGATAAAGGCATCAAGGTCGTCGCGTTCGATGTCGATCTGGGCAACCCCAAGGTGCCGCAGATCGAGCAGAGCGATCGCGATCTGGCCTCGCTGCTGCTCGATCAGGCGTTGAAAGACAACGGCGATAACTTTGCCGCCGGCTATGTGTATGTGGCGGGCTTCGCACCGCTCGACCGGCGCGATGCGGTATGGCGTGACTTCAAGGCGGCTCATCCGAAGGTGCAGGAGAAGGCGCGCTGGGGCACGGTGGACAATCCGATCGCGCAGTCGGTGGCCAACCAGGCTAGCGCGGCCTATCGCGCCCATCCTGAGATTCGTGTGGTGTTCGCGCCTTACGACGAATTCGCGCGCGGCGCGAAACTTGCCGCGGACGAGGCGAATCTGGCGTCGAAGCTGCGCATCTACAGCGCCGATATTTCGACCTCCGATATCGAGGCGATCCGCGCGCCGAATAGCGCATGGGTGGCAACCGCGGCGACCAATCCGGCGGTGGTCGGCGCGGTGTCCGTGCGGGCGGCGGCCCTGCTGCTCGCGGGACAGACGCCCGAGCACCGGATCGTGGTCAAGCCGACGCTGATCACGCGCGACGATCTGGTGAAGAACAACATCAGGACGATCGCCGAACTCGGTGAAAAATTCCCGGCCTTCCGTTCGAGCGACGCTGCCACCGCGGCCTGGATCCCGGCGGCGGACTGAACCTCACTCATCATTCTGGACATTCATGAGCAAACGTAGCGGGCACCTGCGCCTCGGCGCTTTCCTTTATCCGTCCGGGCACCACATTGCGGCGTGGCGGCATCCCGAGGCGCAGGCGGACGCCGGCGTCAACTTCCGCCACTACGTCCGGCTCGCGCAAACGGCCGAGGCCGCGAAGTTCGATCTGATCTTTCTCGCCGACGGCGTGGGGACACGCGGAGACAACCTCGACTTTCTGAGCCGCACGGCGCATAGCTACGTTGCGCAGTTCGAGCCGCTCACGTTGCTGTCGGCGCTGGCGGCGGTGACCGAGCGTATTGGCCTCGTCGGCACCGCGTCGACGAGCTTCAACGAGCCGTATCACATTGCCCGCAAGTTCGCGTCGCTCGATCACATCAGCGGCGGACGCGCGGGCTGGAATCTGGTTACCTCGTCGAGCGAGCACGAAGCAAAGAACTTCAATCGTGACAGGCACTTCGACCACGCCGAGCGCTATGCGCGCGCTGCCGAATTCGCGGAGGTGACCGAGGGCTTGTGGGACAGTTGGGACGACGACGCGTTCGTTCGCAACAAGGCCGAAGGGCGCTTCTTCGACCCGGACAAGCGGCATGTGCTCGATCACAAGGGCCGCTTCTTCCAGGTCAAGGGGCCGCTGAACGTGGCCCGTTCCCCGCAGGGGCATCCGGTTGTCGTGCAGGCGGGATCGTCCGAAGCCGGCCGCGACCTTGCAGCGAAAACGGCCGAGGTGATCTTTACGGCGCAGCAAACGCTGCAGGATGCGGTGGATTTCTACGCGGACGTGAAAGGGCGCATGGAGGCCTACGGTCGTCACCCCGACGATCTGAAAATCATGCCGGGCGTGTTTCCGATTGTCGGCCGCACCGAAGAGGAGGCGAAAGAGAAGTTCGAGCAATTGCAGTCGCTCATTGATCCACGGGTCGGGCTGGCACTGGTATCCGGACTGACCGGTGGCTTCGATCTCTCGGCTTATCCGCTCGACGGCCCGATCCCGGAACTGCCTGAAACGAATGCCAGCAAGAGCCGTCAGTTGCTGACGCTCGAACTGGCGCGCCGCGAGAACCTGACGATCCGCCAGCTCTATTTGCGAATCGCGGGTGCGCGGGGCCACTGGCAACTGGTCGGCACGCCGGCACAGATTGTCGATCAGCTCGAAGAGCGCTTTGTGAATCACGGCGCGGACGGTTTCAACGTAATGCCGCCGGTGCTGCCGCATGGCTTGACCGATTTCGTCGAACTGGTGGTGCCTGAGTTGCGCCGGCGCGGTTTGTTCCGCCAGGACTACGAAGGCCGCACGTTGCGCGAGAACCTCGGATTGCGGCGGCCCGGCAACCGCTATTTTTCCGTGGCCAGTCTTGAATCCGGCGCATAACTTTCCACGATTCGTTATTTCCTTCCTGGCCGGCCATCGCCTACGCTGAAACGATAGGCGCATGCGCCTACTGCCGCCACGCGTTGCGTGCCGCGGCTACCTGCAATGGAGATGCCAATGACCGGGACTGTCGAAGAGCGGCAGGAGAGGACGCGTTTCGCGTGGATTGCCGGGGTGGGCGCGAGCGCCGGATTGGGTGCGGCGCTCGCGCGCCGCTTCGCTCAGGGCGGCTTAAGCGTGGTCGTGACGGGGCGCTCGCGTGAGCGGCTCGATGCGATCGTCGACGAAATCCGCAGTGCCGGCGGCCATGCGGTGGCTGCGCCGGGCGACGTCACGCGCGAAGCGGATCTGGCTGCGATTGCCGGGCAAATCACGACGCAAGGCACGCTCGAAGTGGCCATTTTCAACGCCGCCGGTGCGACGCGTGCGCCGACGCTCGAACTGAGCGCGGAGCAGTTCGAGGCCGCATGGCGAGTGACGACGCTCGGCGGTTTTCTGTTTGCGCGTGCGGCGCTGCAACCGTTGCTGGCGGCCGGCCGAGGTTCGTTACTCTTTACTGGCGCGACTGCATCGCTGCGCGGGCGTCCGCCGTTTGCCGCGTTCGCTTCCGCCAAAGCCGGTTTGCGCTCGCTGACGCAAAGCCTCGCGCGCGAGTTCGGGCCGCGCAATATCCATGTTGCGCATGTGGTGGTCGACGGCGGCATCGACGGCGAGCGCCTGCGTACGTCCTCGCCGCAGCGGGTGGCCGAGCGCGGTGAGGACGGCCTCCTGAATCCTGCCGATATCGCCGACGCCTACTGGTATCTCCATCAGCAGGCGCGCAGTGCATGGTCGCAGGAAATCGATCTGCGGCCATTCAACGAATCGTTTTGACGTGAGGGCATGAACATGAGCGATATCGTCATCGATGCACCGGTGTTGGCCACGACAATCGAGGCGGAACTGAACTACCTCGAATTCACCGGCGAGAAACCGGTGTCATATCAGTACGACCCGCCACCGGGTGTTCCGAAGCGCAGCGGCGTGTACCGGGCGCACCGGGTCAGCATTTCGAATGCGCGCGTTGCACCGCCGCCTGGTGTGCTGTCGCTCGATCGTAACGGCTTCGAACTGCATCGGCATGCCAGCGCGTTGAGTGACTTCTCCGATCCGGCAAAGATCGAGTCTGTCTACTATCCGGAGGCTGAACGCCTGCTGAAGCAGGCTACCGGTGCCCGGCGTGTAGTCGTGTTCGACCATACGCTGCGCGACGGCAATCCTGAACGCGGCAATGGCATGAGAGAGCCGGTCAAGTACATCCATAACGACCAGACGTTTGTGTCGGGGCCGCGCCGGGTGCGCGATCATTTGCCGGCAGCGGAAGCCGAACGTTTGCTGCAAGGCCGCGTGGCGATCGTCAATCTATGGCGTCCGATCGGAGAAACGGTGCACGCGTCGCCGCTCGCGCTATGCGATTCGCGCAGTATTACGCTCAACGATCTGGTGGCGTCGGACCTGGTGTATCCCGACAAGGTTGGCGAGACGTATGCGCTGGTGTTCAATCCGCGGCACCGCTGGTACTACTTCCCGCATATGTCGCCGGATGAGTACCTGTTGCTGAAGATCTACGATTCGGCGGGTGACGCAATCGCGCGCCTGACGGCCCACACGGCATTCGATGATCCCACGTCGCCGGCCGATGCGCCGCCGCGCAGAAGCATTGAGCTGCGCACGCTGCTGTTCTTCTGAGTGAGTTTGTGCATGCCGCGCTGGCGTAGCAGGTTGCGGCGCCTGGCTCGGCTGACATGCCAATTCATGTCGAACCACGCCGGCATGCGTGTTGAAAAGCATGCCGGCGTGTATGCGGATAAAACGTCTTGACGCCTAGAAGTCCAGGCCCGGTCCGCCTGCGCCCGGACCGCCCGGCTGGCCCGCTGCCGGCGCATCCTTCGGCGCTTCATGCACGGTGGCGTCGGTGGTCAACAGCAGACCCGCAACCGACGCCGCGTTTTGCAGCGCCGTACGCGTGACCTTGGTCGGATCGAGCACGCCCGATTCCACGAGGTCGCCGTACTCGCCGGTCTGCGCGTTATAACCGAAGTTGCCCGTGCCTTCGGCCACTTTCGCAACCACCACGCTGGCCTCTTCGCCTGCGTTCGTCACGATCTGGCGCAGCGGTTCTTCGAGCGCGCGCAGCACGATCTTGATGCCCGCATCCTGATCGGCGTTCACGCCCTTGAGCCCGCTGATGGCCTGCTTCACGCGAATCAGCGCGACGCCGCCGCCCGGCACAATGCCTTCTTCGACCGCGGCGCGCGTGGCGTGCAGCGCGTCGTCGACACGGTCTTTCTTTTCCTTGACTTCGATCTCGGTCGCACCGCCCACCTTGATGACGGCAACGCCGCCCGCCAGCTTCGCGACACGTTCCTGCAGTTTCTCGCGGTCGTAATCGGAGCTCGCTTCCTCGATCTGCGTGCGAATCTGCTTCACGCGCGCTTCGATGTTCTTGCTGTCGCCCGCGCCGTCGATGACCGTGGTGTTCTCCTTGCCCACCTCGATGCGCTTGGCCTGACCGAGTTCCGCGAGCGTCGCCTTTTCGAGCGACAGGCCGGTTTCCTCAGCGATCACCTGGCCGCCGGTCAGGATCGCGATGTCTTCGAGCAGTGCCTTGCGGCGGTCGCCGAAACCCGGCGCCTTGACCGCGACCGTTTTCAGAATGCCGCGAATGTTGTTCACCACCAGGGTGGCGAGCGCCTCGCCTTCGACGTCTTCCGCGATGATCAGCAGCGGGCGGCCGGCTTTCGCGACCTGTTCCAGAATCGGCAGCAGATCACGGATGTTCGAAACCTTCTTGTCGTGCAGCAGCACGAACGGGTTATCGAGCACGGCAACCTGTTTGTCCTGATCGTTGATGAAATAGGGCGACAGGTAGCCGCGATCGAACTGCAGACCCTCCACCACATCGAGTTCATCGTCGAGCGACTTGCCGTCTTCAACGGTAATGACGCCTTCCTTGCCGACCCGGTCGATCGCTTCGGCAATCCGCTGGCCGATCGATTCTTCACCGTTGGCCGAAATCGTCGCGACCTGGGCGATTTCCTTGCTGGTGGTAGTCGGCTTGCTGATCTTCCTGAGTTCTTCGATCGCGGCGACCACGGCCTTGTCGATGCCGCGTTTCAGGTCCAGCGGGTTGAGGCCCGCCGCGACGTATTTCTGGCCTTCACGCACGATCGCTTGTGCAAGCACGGTTGCGGTGGTGGTGCCGTCGCCGGCGGCGTCGCTGGTACGCGAGGCGACTTCTTTCACGAGTTGCGCGCCGATGTTCTGCACGCGGTCCGACAATTCGATTTCCTTGGCGACCGAGACGCCGTCTTTGGTCACGACCGGCGAGCCGAAGCTCCGCTCCAGCACAACGTTGCGTCCTTTCGGGCCGAGTGTGACCTTGACCGCGTTGGCCAGGATGTTGACGCCTTCGACCAGTTTCGAGCGGGCGACGTCGCTAAAAATAATTTCTTTTGCTGCCATGGTTTGACGCTCCGTTCGTTATTGAGTGACCACTGCCACAACATCTTCTTCGCGCAGCACGAGCAGTTCGTTGCCGTCGACCTTGACCGACTGGCCGGCGTACTTGCCGAACAGCACACGTTCGCCGACTTTCAGATCCGGCTCGATACGCTTGCCGTCGCTATCGCGCTTACCCGGTCCAATGGCGATCACTTCACCCTGGTCCGGCTTTTCGGCGGCGCTTTCAGGAATGACGATGCCTGAAGCAGTTTTGGTTTCCTGGTCGAGACGCTTGACGATCAAGCGGTCATGCAAGGGACGTAGGCTCATGGTTGGACTTCCGCGATTGAGATTTGGCACTCGTCGGTGGTGAGTGCTGACCGGAATCGAGTATAGAAATATGCCGCGCGGCGCTCCAATAACGGATTCATCGATCCTTATCGGTGAATCGCATTTCAGAATCACGCATATTCATAGCTTGAATTGCTTGTTCAGTGCTGCGCGCCGCGTCCCTATACTGGTCCGTCGAACCGGCACGTCCCACGCGGACGCCGATATTCATGCTCCCAGCACACCTCGCCGGATCAAGCCTGATCTGTGCGCTTTTACAAGGAATCAAAGCATGCAGGTCTCTCAGGAAAGCGCGGCGCGTGCGCGGCTTCAGGCGGCACTCGCCGCGTTGCCGGCGCTCGCCGAAGCAATCGGCGAAGATGCGGCGCAACGCGAAGTACGTCGCGAGTTGCCGTTCGACCGCTTCGCGTTGTTTCGCGAATCGGGGCTGGGCGTGCTCCGTTTTCCGGCCGAGTGGGGTGGCCTCGGTGGTTCGCTGGAAGACCTCTTTCATGTGATCGCCACACTGGCCGCGCATGAGTCGAATGTTGCACATGCGTTGCGGATTCATTTCGATCTGACCGAGCAGTTGCTGTTGTCGCCGCGCTCCGCGTTCAACGACACGCAGATCGAGCGGGTACAGAACGGAGCGATCTTCGGCGGTGCGTCGACGGAACTCGGTACCGCGAGGCCTGGCGAAATCGTCACCAGACTGGTGCGCGACGGTGAGCACTTTCGCGTGACGGGGAAAAAGTACTACTCGACCGGCACCGCGTTCTCCGACTATGCGCGTATCAATGTGCAGGACGAGAACGACGAGAAGGTGTCGATCGTGATTCCGGTCGCTCGCGAAGGCTTGCAGGTACTCGACGACTGGGACGGAATGGGGCAGCGCATGACGGCGAGCGGCAGCCTGGTGCTCGACAATGTGCAGGTCTTTGCGCATGAAATCGCGACGCGCGGCTATACGAGTCTCGCGGGCCGCCATGGCAGCGCGGTGCGGCAGTTGCATCTGGTCACGGTCGCGGCAGGGATCGTGCGCAACATTCTCGCGGATGCGCGGCGCTACGTGACGCAATACGGGCGCCCGGTACTGCATAGCCCGGCAGCCTCGGCGCGCGAAGACGGTTTCGTGCAGCAGGTGGTGGGCGATCTCGCGGCGCACAGCCTCTCGATCGACGCGCTGGTGGCGCAAAACGCCCGCACCCTGGACCGCTCGGCCAATGCGATCCGCAGCGGCGCGGCCAATGCGGAAGATCTCGTGCTGGAAGGGGCGCTGGCGACCGCCAAAACGCAACTGGTGGTCAGCAAACTGGCCCTTCATGCGGGCGAGCGTCTGTTTGAAATCGGCGGGGCTTCGGCTACGGGGCGCGCGCACAATTTCGACCGTCACTGGCGCAATCTGCGCACCATCTTCAGCCATAACCCCTTGCTGCATAAAGCGCGCGTGGTCGGCGATTACGAGTTGAACGGCGTGACCACGCACCTGACCGAAGGCCGCGTTTTCTGACGCACGGGAAAGAACGCCGCCATTCATTCACCCATCATCTCATCACGGAATGCCATGAGCCGAGATCTGCTTTTACTGTTGGAACCGGGCTTCACCGATCCGAAACATCCCGGTGAGCGCTTTATCTGCCCGGATGGCGCGCCTATTGAAGGCTTGCTGGCCAGCGACCCGGCGCTCAACGCGCGGCTGGATATTCGCCGCCTGCCGTTCCCGCGTCCGCGCGCCGCGGTTGTGGAGGCGCTCGACGCCGAGCATCAGAGTCTGCCGGTATTGATTCTCGGCGACGACCAGCCGGCACCCGCCGATGCGCAGACGCTGGGAGAAAAGCGCTTCGTGACGGATACGCGCCGGATCCTCGACCTGCTCGCGCAGCGGCACGGTTTCCCCAAGGTGCACTGACCTGCGTGGAGGGTGTCCGCCAGTTCGCGCGCGCATGGTTCGTTGCGCGCCGCAGAAACAACGGACACCCGATACTGATTCGGACCGGGTGCGCCGGCCTCAGAACAGGTGCTTGATGCCCGCCGAGACCGCCACCTGTTTGCTGGTCGCGGACGGCGTGAGATACCCGATCGCAGCAACCGCCGGCCGGCCCAGCGAGTCGGTGCCGCTGGCGTGCTGGTAGGCGCCGGTCAGGTACAGATCGGTGGCTTTCGATAGCGAGTACGCCGTGCCGAGATTCAACTGCTCGTACTTCGCGCTGCCCTTGCCACCGACGCTTCCTCCCTCCGTGTAGTCGAACGATGTACCGAAGCGCAGGAACGGCGTGGCCTGATAGCGCAGGCTCGCACTAACGGTACTGAGCGTGGTCGAACCGCTGTAGTTGAGCGGATTGAGCGACGCGTTCGAGCCTAGTCCGCGGAACTGCGTATTCGAGTACGCCGCGCCGAAGATCGCACCGCCGCTCGTATAGGTCGTTGCAACCGAAATGGTCTGCTGTGTGCGGGCCGATGCGAAACCGGCAATCGCGGGATTGGATTCGGGCGCCGTGGCCGACCCGGCGGAACCCAGGTTATTGCCCGTGGCGCTCGCATTGGCGTTAGTGCCGTAGAGCGACGTATTCGGGTTGCGTGCGTTGACGATCGACGCGGCGATCGCGAACGCTCCTCCGGTATAGCTGCCGCCCGCGGACCAGAGCTGATTCTGCGTCACGTTCCCGGCCACGCCGCCCACGCTGTACAGTCCGCCGAAACGGAAGCCGTTGAAAGAATCCGACAGGTACTTGATCGAATTGTTGATGCGGTGCGTGAAGTTCAGATTGTCATAGTCGGCGGGGTGGATCGAGAGGTTGCCCCAATACCAGCCGTGGATCAACGGCGACACGAATTCCACCGACGTGTCGCCCTGGCGTCCGAGCGTGAAGGTGCCGTAGCGCTCGGCTGTGACACCTACCCACGCCTGGCGGCCGAACTCGGTACCCCCTTGTCCAAGCGCGCCGCTATTCACACTGAGCCCGCTTTCAAGCTGGAACACGGCCTTCAATCCGCCTCCCAGATCTTCCACGCCTTTCAGGCCCCAGCGGCTCGACGACAGGCCCGATGAACCGCTATCGAACTGCGACACCTGGGTGCCGCCCTTCGGTTTGCCGGACGCGGACGTTGCAGCGGTTTGCGCGTTGTTCGTATACGTGACGTTACCGGTGACGATCCCATACAGCGTGACGCTGCTTTGCGCACTTGCCGTGCCGGCCATTAATGAGGAAACGCTAAAAGCAAAAAGCAGTTTTTTCATGATTATTCGAATCGATGTGGAAGAAGCGTCGGAGAAGTGATTATTCGAGGGTCGTTTTGAAGCGACCAGTAACGATAAGCAAAACGAATTTATTGAACAAACAAGCAAATTCGATATGGATATCGATGATTTCCCCTGGGTGTGCGCTCAAGCGGCGATCATTGAGCGATAACGCCAACTATCGACAATAGATATGCAATCCTGAATTAAT
This sequence comes from Paraburkholderia agricolaris, assembly GCF_009455635.1. Classification (NCBI taxonomy): domain Bacteria; kingdom Pseudomonadati; phylum Pseudomonadota; class Betaproteobacteria; order Burkholderiales; family Burkholderiaceae; genus Paraburkholderia; species Paraburkholderia agricolaris. Next base: position 3,012,584 of record NZ_QPER01000001.1, on the reverse strand, counting down.
TCGTTCTTTTGCGGCGTAGCGGTTGATATCTTGCGGCGCATCCAATAGTCATTGCGGGTGCGTTGCCGGTCGGCACAGCGCTCGCCTCCGAGGGGAGGTCGCATGAGTCAGCGCAGAGGATTTCATTCTGGACGTCGTCACGTATTGCTGGGGCTCGCAGGCAGTGCGGCGGGTGTCGCGCTCGGCCCATTCACGCCGTTGGCGCAGGCCGCGGTTCAGGACAGCACAGTGGCGCCGCGACGCGGCGGCCGGTTGACGGTACTGGTGAATCCGGAACCGAACGCACTGGTCAACTTCGCAACCACGGCGGGCGCGGAACAGCGAATCAGCCCCAAGGTGACCGAAGGTCTGCTGGCCTATGACTTCAACGTGCAGCCGCGCGCGCAACTCGCCACCGCCTGGTCGATCAGCCCCGACGGTTTGCAGTACACGTTCCGGCTGCGAGAGGGTGTGCGTTGGCACGACGGCCAGCCGTTCACCTCGAAAGACGTGGCGGTGTCGATCGGACTGCTCAAGCAGTATCACTCGCGTGGCCGCTCGACCTTTGCCAACGTGCTGGCAGTAGAGACGCCCGACCCACACACGGCGTTGCTGAAGTTATCGAAGCCGGCACCGTATCTGATCTATGCGCTTGCCGCATCGGAATCGCCGATCGTGCCCGCGCACATCTACGGCAGCGGGAATCCGCTAGAGAATCCTCATAACATCGAGCCGATCGGCACGGGACCCTATCGGTTCAAGCGTTGGGAGCGGGGCAGTCATGTGGTGTTCGTGCGCAATCCTGACTACTGGGACGCGCCGAAACCTTATATCGACGAACTGGTTGTGCGCTTTATCGGCGATCCGGCGGCGCGGGCCGTGGCACTTGAAACCGGCGAGCTGGATCTGGCGGGTGAAAATCCGGTGCCTCTCGCCGACGTCCAGCGCCTCGCGGCTCTGCCACATCTGGCGCTGGAAACACGCGGCTATAGCTACAATGCCGCGCAAACCCAGTTGCAGTTCAATCTCGATAACCCCTATCTGTCGAAGCAGAAGGTCCGTCAGGCAATTGCGCACAGCATCGACCGGCAGGCAATCCTGAAGTCGGTATGGTACGGCTACGGGATCGTTTCGCCGTCACCGATCAGTCCGCTCTTGACCCAGTTCTATGATCCGGATGTGCCGAGCTTGCCGTACGATCCCGGCAAAGCCGGGCAATTACTCGACGAGGCGGGTTTGCCGCGGCAGGCCAACGGTTTTCGCTTTCCGTTGACGATCGATTTCAACCCGTACGACCCAACTTTCGCCCGCCTTGCTGAATATTTACGGCAGACGTTGCGTCGCGTAGGGATCGAGTCGACCGTGCGCTCGCAGGATTTCGGCGCCTATGTGAGGCGGATCTACACCGATCGCGATTTCGCTCTCGATGCCAACTTTCTCGGCAATACCTTCGATCCGACCGTGGGTGTGCAGCGCCTTTACTGGTCGCGCAACTTCAAGAAAGGGGTGGCGTTCTCCAACGCGTCGCACTATGACAGCCCCGAGGTCGACCATCTGCTCGAAGCGGCCGCGGTGGAGAACGATCCGCGCACGCGCGTCGAGTACTTTAAAAAGTTCCAGTGGGCGGTGGCGCGTGACCTGCCGATCGTCAATCTGGTCACGCTCAAGCAGGTGACCCTCTACAACCGGCGTGTGCATAACCATACGGTGACCGCCGACGGTCTGGGCGGCAATCTGGCCGATGTGTTTCTTGCCTGAGCTGGCGATCCATAGCGGTGCAGCGCCTTTCCTTCACATCGTGCTTTGCATATGCATAACGATTGGTTCGTTTGCTGTCGCAGCGGCTTTATCGTGAGCGCTGCGGCAGCAGCATTGCCGAAAAAATCATGCAGGCAATTCATTCGGCCGCGACGGGCCGAATCATCGGCATCATCGGCAAAAGGAACGGGATCACATGGCAGGGCTGAATCGACGCGAATTTCTGATTTCATCGGGCGCAGCGCTGGCGGCCGCCGGCATGCCCGCACTGACGTTTGCACAAGGCGACACCGCCGGGCCGAAGCGCGGCGGCACGCTGAACATGCTGATCAATCCCGAGCCGCCGGTGCTCGTGTCGATCTTTCAGACCACGGGCCCCGCGCTCGTAGCGAGCTCCAAGGTGCTCGAAGGCCTGCTCGCCTATGACTTCGATCTGCGGCCGAGACCACAGCTCGCCACTGCATGGACCGTCAGCCCGGATGGCCTGAAGTACACGTTCACACTGCGGCAGAACGTCAAATGGCACGACGGGCAGCCGTTCACTTCAGCCGATGTGGCGTTCTCGATCGACCTGCTCAAGACGGTGCATCCGCGCGGGCGCAGCACGTTCGCCAACGTAACACGTGTGGCCACGCCGGATGCCCGCACAGCGGTGATCGAGTTGTCGAAGCCGGCCCCGTATCTGCTAAAGGCGCTCTCGGCGGGGGAATCGCCGATTGTGCCCAGGCACCTGTATGCGTCGGGCGATCCGCTGTCCAATCCGCACAACAACGCGCCGATCGGCACCGGGCCGTTTCGCTTCAAATCGTGGACGCGCGGCGCCAATATCGTCTACGAACGTAATCCGGACTACTGGGACGCGGGCAAACCGTATATCGACGGCCTCGTATTCAAGGTGATTCCCGACGCCGCCGCACGTTCCGCCGCATTCGAAACCGGCGCGCTCGATCTGGGCGGCGAAAATCCGGTGCCGCTCACCGATCTGCCGCGCCTTACGCAGTTGCCGCAACTGGCCGTCGAAACACGCGGCTATCGCTTTCTGGAGCCGCTCGCCGAAATCGACTTCAATCTCGACCACCCGATTCTCAAAGACCTTCGAGTGCGCCAGGCGATCGCTCACGCCGTCAATCCGCAGATCGTCCAGCGCACGGTGGCGTATGGCTACGCCGATCTGTCACCCACGCCGATCACGCCGGGGTCGCCGTATCACGACGCCAGGCTCACGCCGTATGCATTCGATATCGGCAACGCCGAAAAACTGCTCGATGCAGCGGGTTATCCGCGCAAGGACGGCGGCGTGCGCTTCGGTCTGACGCACGATTTTCTGCCCTATGGCGACATGTACCGCCGCCAGGCGGACTACGTGAAGTCGGCGCTGGCGCGGGTGGGTATCGACGTTACCGTGCGCTCGCAGGATCTGCCGGCGTTCCTGAAGCGTGTGTATGCGGATCGTCAGTTCGATTTCACCAGTATCGGTGTCAACACACTGTTCGACCCGAGCGTAGGGGTTCAGCGCCTCTATTGGTCGAAGAATATCCGTCCGGGTGTGCCGTTTTCGAACGCGCCGCATTACAGCAATCCTGAAGTCGACCGGCTGCTGGAAAGTGCATCGGTCGAAACCGATGAGAGCAAACGTGTCGCGCTGTATCAGCAGTTCCAGCAGATCGTGTATCGCGAGCTGCCGATTCTCAACCTGGTCGCGCCGCGCATGGTCACGCTCGCGAACCGTCGCGTTCACAACCACACGGTTTCCGCGCAGGGCCTTGAAGGCAATCTCGCGGACGTCTATCTGAGCGCATGACAGGAGAGACACGATGAGTCGACGTTTGCGTTTCGTTGCCATTGCCCGGCGTACCGCGTGGCAGGCACTGCCGACGGTGATCGGCATCGTGATCCTGAACTTCTTTCTGCTCAAGCTGATGCCGGGCGATGCCGCCGACGTGCTGGCCGGCGAGTCCGGCTCGGCAACGGTGGAAACGATGCAGGTGCTGCGCGCGAAGTTCGGGCTCGATCAGCCGGTGCTGCATCAGTTGTGGTCGTACCTCGCGCATCTCTCGCATTTCAGTCTGGGTTATTCACCGCGCTACGACATGCCGGTGATGCAACTGATCCTGTCGCGCCTGCCCAATACGCTGCTGCTGATGGGAGTGGCTCTATCGTTCGCGATCGTGGCCGGCGTGGTGCTCGGCGCGGTGATGGCGCATTGGGCCGGTAAATGGCCCGACCGGGTGCTGTCCGTGCTGGCCTTGCTGTTCTATTCGACACCGGGTTTCTGGATCGGCCTGCTGGCGATCGTGCTGTTCTCGGTGCATCTGGGCTGGCTGCCGAGCGGGGGCAACATCACGCTCGGTGTGCAATTGCATGGATTCGCCTGGTTTGCCGACGCAGCCAGACATGTGCTGCTGCCTGCCGCGACGCTGGCGACCTTCTTTGTCGCGATCTACGCACGGCTCACCCGGGCCGCGATGCTGGAGGTGCAGCGCCAGGACTTCGTGCGAACCGCCCAGGCCAAAGGTTTGCATCCATGGCGCGTGACGGTGCGGCATGTCTTGCGTAACGCGCTGATGCCGCTCACGACGATCATTGGGATTCATTTCGGCACGCTATTAGGTGGCGCCGCTGTGACCGAGACGGTGTTCAGTTGGCCAGGGCTTGGGCGTCTCGCGCTCGATGCCGTGATGGCGCGCGATTTCAGCGTGCTGCTCGGCGTGTTGCTGCTGTCGTCGCTGCTCGTGATCATCGCCAATGTGCTGGTCGATCTGTTGCAGGCATGGCTAGATCCGCGCGTCGCGTGACGGCTTTCACACGCACGCCGACCTGTTTAATCTCAGAGGAATGAAATGGCTTCCGACTCTTCCAACCTGATTGCCACCCCGCCTGAGCCCACAACCTCGCCGTGGCGGCGTCAACTGGCCGGCACGCTGTTCGGTCAGCGGCGCGCCGGCGCCGCGGCCGCATCCGGATCGCGCGTGCCGGGGCGAGGCGTAGGGCGAACGCTGCTGCGCAACCCGTCCGCGTTTGCCGGACTGCTGTTACTGGCAGCCTTCATCGCGCTCGCGCTCAGCGCGGGACATCTGTTCCCGGGCGATCCGCTCGATATGGTGGCGGCGCCCTTTGAATGGCCGGGTGCCGACCCGCAATACTGGCTCGGCACGGATTCGCTGGGCCGCGATGTGGCGGCGGGCATCGCGCACGGCACACGCGTGTCGCTGCTGATCGGCGCGGCGTCGGCGGGTATCGGTCTGGTGATCGGCACGCTGGTCGGAGCGACAGGGGGCTTCTTCGGCGGGGTGATCGACGATCTGCTGGTACGCGTGACCGAACTCTTTCAAACGGTGCCGTCGTTTTTGCTGGTGATCGTGATTGTGGCGATCGGCCGGCCGAGCGTGACGATCATCGCGCTGGCAATCGGCATCGCCTCGTGGCCTACCGTTGCGCGGATCGTGCGTGCTGAATTCCGTACGCTGCGCCAGGCGGATTTCGTGCTCGCCGCACGCAGCCAGGGATTCGGCAACGCGCGCATCATCTTCGGTGAAATTCTGCCGAACGCTTTGCCACCGGTGATCGTCACCGCATCGGTGATGGTGGCGAGCGCGATCCTGATCGAGTCGTCGCTGTCGTTTCTCGGCATGGGCGACCCGAACGTGGTGAGTTGGGGCGGCATGATCGGCGCCGGTCGCGATTCGTTGCGCACCGCATGGTATCTGACCGCGATTCCCGGCGCGGCGATCGTGCTGGCGGTGCTTGCGCTGAACCTGCTTGGCGACGGTCTGAACGACGCGCTCAACCCGCGCTTGCGCGAACGCGCCTGAGCAGCGACTCACATGCGGCTTGAAAGCAGCCGACAACGTACAAAGGATGCACCGTGGCAAACCTGCTTGAAGTACGCGACCTGCGCGTCAGTTTCGGCGCGCATGAAGCGGTGCGCGGCCTGAGTTTCGATATCGCGCAAGGCGAGACGCTGGCGCTGGTCGGCGAATCGGGTTGCGGCAAATCGGCGACGGCGCTTTCGTTGATGCGTCTTGTGCCTACGCCGGGGCGTGTGACGGGGAGCCTGCGCTTCGACGGTCGTGAGTTGCTCGATCTGCCGGCGCGTGAAATTCGGGAGATTCGCGGCCAACAGATTTCGATGATCTTCCAGGAGCCGATGACGTCGCTCAATCCCGTGCTGTCGATCGGCGCGCAGATCGTCGAGACGTTGCGCCAGCATGAGCGCCTGTCCAAAGCCGCGGCATGGAAGCGTGCCGTCGAGCTGCTCGAACTGGTGCGGATTCCGGAGCCGCAGCGGCGTGTGTTCGACTTTCCGCACGAGTTGTCCGGCGGCCAGCGGCAACGCGTAATGATCGCGATGGCGGTGGCCTGCCGGCCGCGTTTGCTGATTGCCGATGAACCGACCACGGCGCTCGACGTCACGATTCAGGCGCGCATTCTCGACCTGCTCGACGGTTTGCGTCGCGAGTTGTCGATGTCCTTGCTGCTGATTACGCACGACCTTGGCATTGTCGCCAGCCACGCGGATCGTGTCGCCGTGATGCTCGCGGGCGAGAAGGTGGAGGAAGCGCCGGTCGCGCGGCTCTTCACGCAAGCGCAGCATGCCTACACGCGCGGGCTGCTTGGCGCGTCGCTGAATCTTGCCGACGATCTGCATTACCGCGGCTGGAAACTACCCGAAATTCGTCACGGTATTGATGATGACGGCAAGCCGAGCTTCGCCGTGGTGGCGCGTTCGGTACGCACCGGACACTTTGTTGCGGACGCCGATCCCGCACAACGTCTGACCGCGGTTAGCGAAGCACCGTTACTCGCGCTACAGGACGTGCGGATCGATTATCCGCAACGTCATGGCAAAACCACACTGCGTGCGGTCGACGGCGTTTCGCTGCAGATCGCGCGAGGCGAAACGGTTGGTCTGGTCGGCGAATCCGGTTGCGGGAAATCGACGCTCTCCAAGGCGATCCTGCGGCTGGTGCCGACAGCGGGCGGCGAAATCCGTTTGCGCGGGACCGATCTGGTGCCGCTGGGCGAGCGCGAGCTGCGGCCGCTGCGGCGTCATGTGCAGATGGTGTTCCAGGACCCCTATGCGTCGCTCAATCCGCGCCGCACGGTGGCGGAAATTCTCGATACCGTGCTGGTGGTGAACGGCATTGGCAACGCGCAGCAGCGCCGTGCACGGATCGCCACCATGCTCGATCGTGTGGGTCTGCCGAACTCGGCGCTCGGGCGCTTTCCGCACGAGTTCTCAGGCGGCCAGCGGCAACGCATTGGCATCGCGCGGGCGTTGGTGCTGGAACCCGATCTGCTGATCTGCGATGAACCCGTGTCCGCACTCGATGTATCGATTCAGGCGCAGATTCTCAATCTGCTGGTCGACCTGAAGCGCGACCTGGGGCTTGCGTATCTGTTCATCTCGCACGATCTCTCGGTGGTGCGATATATCGCTGATCGCGTGCATGTGATGCAGGCGGGACGGATTGTGGAAAGCGGGCATCACCGGGACATCTGGCGCGCGCCGCAGCATCCGTACACGCGCACGCTGCTCGACGCGATTCCCGGCAAGACCTTCGACGCGCAGGCGGCGTAGCCCGCAGAGTTGGTACGAAGCTAGCTGCATAAGGCCGCTCCAGGCGGCCTCAAGCAGGGCGGCTGATGCCGCCCTCGCTATCCATCAAGCGGTCTCACTCGTTGCCGAAGTACGCCGGCAAGCGAAAGCCGTCATAGAAGCGATTGCCACGAATTGCACGCTGGAAATCCGCCGATTGATACGCCTGCACGATGTCCTGCGTCGCACGCGTATTGCGATTGCTTGCCTTGACGACGACCTGATTGATATACGGCGGTGTCATCTCTTCAAGTGCCAAAGCATCGGTCAGTTTGTGGCCGCTGAAGATCGCGAAATTGCCCTGAATCGCGGCGTAATCGACATCGTCGAGTGCGCGCGGCGCCTGTGCCGATTCAAGCGGAACGATCTTGATGCCCGCCGGGTTGGCGATCACGTCGCGCTCGGTTACGTCGACAGGATTCGGGTTCGGCTTGATCCTGATCCAGCCGATGCGCTGGAGAATTTTCAGCGCGCGCTCCAGATTGACCGGGTCGTTCGGCACCGCGACACGCGCGCCGGGCTTCACCTCCGCCAGTGAGCGATGTTTGTTCGAGTAGAGGCCCATCGGCGGCGTAGGCACCTGCACCACGCCGACCAGATCGGTGCCGTTGCGATCGTTATACGACTTCAGATAGACCTCGTGCTGCATCACGTCGGCGATGATCTCGCCGCGATACACCGCCTGATTCGCTTCGAGCCCGGTACTGAACTCGACGTATTTGATCGCGTAGCCTTTCTTGCGCAATTGCGGTTCGACGCCCGCCTTGAATTCGTCCGCGTACGGGCCGGGCACGAAACCGACCCGCAACTCCTGCGCAGTACCGCCTGTATCCGCGCCGTAGGCGGCGAGCGTAGTGAGCGTGGCGGCCAGCAGGAAAGCGCCGGTGAGGCGCCGCCTGCGCGGTGAGGGTGCTGCAAGGGTTCGGGACATGATGTGTGGATGAGTGAGTGAAAAGTACGGAGACGGCGCGCTTATTGGGCCGGGCCCGCTTCGTAACCGGGCGGCACGAGAAAGCCGCCATAGGCTTGTTCCAGCAGGCGCGCGAAGGCAATCGGCGTGCGGTCTTCCAGCCACGGACCGACGGCTTGCGCACTCACCGGCAAGCCGTCGTCGTCGAGGCCGAGCGGGAAACTGGTAGCGGGCAAGCCGGGCAGCACGGGCAGGCCCGCCCAATAGAAGAAGTCGAGGAAGCGCACCTGGCGCACGCCGTCTTCGTAGGCCACCGGATAGGTTCGCGCGTCTTTCGGCTCTTCGTGGTTGTGGCGGAACGCGGGCACCGGTGCAACCGGCGTCACGACCACGTCGAACGATTCGAACAGCCGTTCCCATTGATGACGCAATGCGTGGCGTCGTTCGTCGGCTTTGAGCCAGTCGCGATGCGCGAGCGTCGGCGCACGCAGCCAGGCGGCGTCGGCGCTGTCGTCGTCCGCGGCGAGTCCGGCGAGCCGTTGCCGGGCTATTTCGCTTTGGGCAGGCGGCTCGGCGAGCGACGACCCCAGCAGCGACCTGTACAGCGGATGCGCGCGCGCCAGATCGGGCAGCAGGTCGGCGGGCAGGTCGGCGGGGCGGCTCACCTGGACGCCTTGCGTGCGCAGACGCTCGACCACACGCTCAGTGACGAGTCGTTCCGACCGGCTGCGTTCGGTACCGGGCCAGGTATCGATGACCAGCACGCGAAACTCGGCGAGTCGGGCATGGCGTGCGGGCGGCAGGGTCGCGCGCCACGCTTTGGCGGTCAGCGGGTCGCGATTGAGCAGCAGATCCAGTGCGAGTTCCAGGTCGCCCGCACTGCGCGCCAACGGGCCCGCCACGCTCAGATCGCGCGCGGAAAAACGCCCCGGCGGCGCACCGGCGCCCCGCAGCGAGATGAGGCCGTAGCTGGGCTTATGACCGTAGACGCCGGTAAAGTGCGCGGGAATGCGGATCGACCCGCCGATATCGGAGCCGAGTTCGAGCGCGACGTAGCCCGCCGCAAGCGCCGCAGAAGAGCCACCTGACGAACCGCCAGGCGTGCGCTCCAGATCCCACGGATTGCGCGTCAATCCGTAGACCTGGTTGTAGCTTTGCAGGTCCGTCAGACCGATCGGTACGTTGGTCTTGCCGACAATCACCGCACCGGCTTCACGCAGCGCGGCGACCGCGAGTGAATCACGCTCGGCGCGATTCGCCGCGAAAGCAGGGTTGCCGACGCTGGTGACGAGTCCTGCCACATCGAACGATTCCTTCACCGTGACCGGCACACCTAGCAACGGCCGCCGCTCGCCGCGCGCTAACGCGGCATCGGCCTCGCGGGCCGCGGCGCGCGCCGCTTCGTGGTCGTGAGCGACCACGGCATTCAACTCGCCATCGAAACGGGCAATCCGCGCGAGACTGTGTTCGAGCAGTTCGACGGCTGACACGCGGCCTTCGGCCAGGGCTTGTGCCTGCTCTCGTGCGCTGGCGAAAGTCAGTGCGTTGAGAACGGCGGACTTCGGATCATCCAGTTGATGGGCGGTCATGGTTGAAATGGCTCGTGATGAAGTGTCAGGTTTTCGCCTCGATCCACGCGTCGGACAAATCGCCGGCGATGAGATCGATGCTGTTGGTCAGGTTGTGAACCCTTGCGTGATAGACCTGCACCGCGGGCACCGTGACGAGCGGCAGCACCGGCAGGTCGCGGCCGACGATCTGCTGGATCTGACGGAACGCGGCCGCGCGGCGTGTGTCGTCCGTTTCGATGGCGGCCTGGCGAAACAGCTCGTCGACCTGCGGATTCTGATAGTGGGAGGCATTGATCCAGATGAGCGGATGCTTGACGCCATCCGACCAGTAGATCCGTTGCACGCCAACGGTCGGATCGTAAAGACGGCCGAGTCCATTCAGGTTCAGATCGAAGTCGCGCGCCGTATAAGCCCGGCGCAAATAGGCCGGCAGGTCGCCGTCCAGAATCGTCGCCTTGACGCCGATGCGCGATAGCGCCGAGCGCAGGTATTCGGCGGTGCGTCGAAAATCGGTGCCGGTGATGTAGTTGATCTTGAGCGCGAAGCGTTGCCCGTCAGCCTGTTTCGGATAGCCCGCTTCGTCGAGCAGGCGGTTCGCCGCGCTCGCGTCGAAGGGATAGTGGAAGGTGCTGTCGTCGTAGTAATTCGCCAACACGGCGGGCACCGGCGAGTCGACCACGCTCGAGCGTTTGTAGAAGACGTTGTCCTTGATGAAATTGCGGTCGATCGCGTGCGCAATGGCTTTACGTACCTCCGGCTTTGCGAGTACCGGATTTTCCACGTTGAACTCGAGGAAGGCTGCGTTATTCAGGTACGCGTCGTAGCTATCGTCGATTTTCAGTTGCGGCAGTTTCGCGAGGCGGCCGAGGTCGGCCAGGCCCACGCCGGTAGCGGCGTCGACTTCGCCTGTTTCGAGCGCGGCCGAAATCGACGCCTGGTCGGGCACGATGCGATAGATCACGCGGTCGAGGAGCGGTTTGCCCGGGCGCCAATAGTTCGGGTTCCTGCGCAGGCTCACGTAACTGCCGCGTACCCATTTGTCGAAGATGAAGGGACCCGTGCCGATCGGCGCATTGAGATTCGGGCTCGTTAGCGGATCGCCGTCGCCGTAGCGATGCAGGGGCACGATCGGCAATTCTGCCGAGGACAGTGCCTTGATCAGATAGGGCGTGGGCTTGCCGAGCACCACCACGGCCGTCAGCGGATCGGGTGTATCGACCCGCTCGACATTGGCGAGCGTGATGCGCCCGCGCGGTCCGAGACGTTTTTGAGTGAGGATCGAATAGCGCACGTCGGCCGAGGTGAAGCTCTCGCCGTCGTGCCACTTCACGCCTGGCCGCAGCTTGAAGGTGTACTGGAGACCGTCGGCGCTGGTGCTCCATGCAATCGCCAGCAACGGCTGCGGCGTGAACTGCGCGTCGTAGCGCAGCAGGCCCTCGGTGATTTTGGCGCTGATGTTGCGGATCACCGTGTTGGTGTCGAGCAGCGACAACAGCGATGGCGGCTCCTGTGGCACCGCATAGGTGAGCGTGCCGCCCGGTGACGGCGTGGCGTTCTGGCCAGCCGGCGCAGCCGTGGCCGCATTCGCGAGGACAGGCCAGGCCGCCGTGGTGCCGGCGGAAAGAAAGGCCAGCGAGGTCTGCAGGAACTGACGACGGTCGAAGCTCATGGCTATCCCTGCTGAACGGCGGCTAGCGCGTCCTGGGTTGCCCCATGCCGCGGGAGCCGGCCGAAGAACGGATGACCCGGATCGTTGAAGCCCGGCGTCGAAGGATGGCCGCTTGTGACGAGCGAGTCGACGAATGCTTCGTCTTCTGCAGTCAGTCGATAACGCAGTGCCGGCAGATAGTCCTGCCATTGCGCTTCAGTACGTGGGCCGGCGATGGTCGAGCTGATGTAGCGGCTATTGAGCACCCAGGCGAGCGCGAATTGCCCTGCGGAAAGCCCGCGGGCTTCGGAATGCTCGCGTACGCGCCGCGCGAGTTCGAGCGATTCAGGGCGCCACTCGGTCTGTTGCAGACGCCGGTCGCTGCGGCCCGCGCGCGTGTCGGACGCGGGCGTCGCACCCGGCTCGTACTTGCCGGTCAGCACACCGCGCGCCAACGGGCTGTACGAAATCACACCGAGCCCATAGCGGTGCGCGGCCGTCAATTGCTCGGCTTCGGCCTGGCGATTGGCGATGTTGTAGAGCGGCTGGCTCGCCACGGGCGCATCGAGGCCGAGCGCCTGCGCCGTATGACTGAAATCGGCAATCTTCCACGCGCGATGGTTCGACAAACCGTAGTAGCGCAGCTTGCCTGCCTGGATCAGATCGTTGAGCGCGTGCACGGTTTCTTCGACCGGCGTCTCGTGATCTTCCCGATGAATGTAGAGCAGATCGATGTAGTCGGTATTCAGGCGCTTGAGGCTCGCCTCGACGGCCCGCACGATATGTTTGCGTGACGCGCCGCGCGCGTTGACGTCGCTGCTGTCCAGCGGATTGGCGAACTTGGTGGCGAGCACCCAGCGCTCGCGCTGCGCGGCGATGCTGCGGCCGACCACGCGTTCGGATTCGCCCTTGCCGTAGACGTCCGCGGTATCGATCGAGTTGACGCCTTGCTCGTGAGCCTGATCGATGATGCGCGCCGAGGTCGCTGCGTCGGTCGGGCCGCCGAACATCATTGTGCCGAGCGTGAGTGTCGAGACTTTGATACCGCTGCGGCCGAGTTGTCTATATTCCATGTGAGTCGGATTCCGTGAGAATGTGAGTCGAAAAAGGTTTAGCGTTGCAGCCAGACGTCGGCGAAACTGGCCGAGACGCCGTCGGGCGAGGTCGTATGGTTGTGCACCGCGCGCGAATAGACGGTCAGGTACTGCGGCGCCACGAGATTGATGTCCGGCAGATCGCGCTCGAGAATGCGTTGAATCTGCGAGAACAACGCCTTGCGCTTCGCTTCATCGGTTTCTTCGGCGACCTGGGCGAACAGCTGATCGATTTCCGGATTGCTGTAATGGGAGCCATTGGTAAAGGGCACGCCACGCCGGAAATTATTGGTTGTGTAGAGACGGGCCACGCCGACCACGGGGTCGAACAGATTGCTCATCCCGTTGATGCTGAAATCGAAATCGCGGTCGGTGTAGATCCGCTTCAGGTAGGCGGGCAGATCCTGGCTGCGCACGGTGATGGCAATGCCGACGCGAGCCAGTGCCGATTTGACGTAAGCGGCGGTGCGGGTGGGCAGATCGCCGATCGGCAATGGGTCGACCGTCAGCGCGAAACGTGTGCCGTCGGCCTTGCGCGGATAACCCGCTTCGTCGAGCAACGCGTTGGCATGCTCCACGTTGAATGGATAGGGCGTAGGCGTGGGGTCGTAGTAGGGATTCGACGGGATGATCGGGCTCGCGAGCGGCGTCGCGTAGCCGTAGTAGATCACCTTGCGGATCACTTCGCGATCCAGCGCCGAGGCGATCGCCTGGCGCACCTTCGGATTCTTCAGCACCGGGTTGTCGAGATTGAACTCGATACGCGACACCCCCGCCTGAAATTCGTAACCACGTGTCTCGAGCCCCAGCTTCGGGTTGCTTTTCAGGCGTTCGAGATCGGACAGCGGTACGGGCGAATCGCCGCTCAGATCCGCTGAGCCGTCTTCGAATGCGACGGTGCGGGCGGCGGGGTCGTTGATCACCTTGACGACAATGCGATCGAGCCAGGGCTTGCCTTTGTCCCAGTAGTCGTCGTTGCGCACGTACTCGATATAGCTGCCCCGCACCCATTTGACGAAGCGAAATGGCCCGGTGCCGATCGGCGCGTTATTGGCGGGATTGGTCAGTACGTCGGTGCCGTCGTAGATATGCTTCGGCACGATCGGCGTTTCCGACGAGGAAAACGCCTTGATCAGGTAGGGCGCCGGTTTCGACAGCGTTATGACAACGGTGTAGGGGTCTGGCGTTGCGACGTCGGTGAGATTGGCGAAAGTGGTCTTCGCACGCGGGTGGACTTGCCTCAGCGTCTGGATCGAGTACGCGACGTCTGCGGAAGTAAAGGGCTTGCCGTCGTGCCATTTCACGCCGTGGCGCAGATGGAAAACGTATTTACGACTGTCGTCGCTGACTTCCCACGAGGTGGCGAGCGACGGCCTGGGTTGGAACTTGAAGTCGTACTCGAGCAGTCCTTCGACGACTTTCGGGCTGACCTTCAGCACATTGGTCGCGGTGGTAGCCAGATCGACGAGGGCGGTCGGCTCCGGCGTGACGATGAAGTTGAGCGTGCCGCCGCGAGTCTGTGCGTGCGCAAACTGGCTCGATAGCGGGATCGATAGCGCGATGACGAGCGTGAGCGCCCATCCGGATGCGAGCTTGAACAGATGCTGGCCGCGGCGGCATGGCGCCGCCTGCGATGTGACATGTGCCATCGTTGGGTTGGGTGAAAAAAGGGGAGTAGTGCGAAGCGGACTCAAACCGAAGCGGTCAGTGCCTGCCGTCGTGCGAGCGCTGCGCGAAGGGGCGTGGGGTCCACCCAGGCGTCGAAATCGAAGTCCGATGGAATGAAGCCCCATGTGAACAGAAAGCGTTTGAAGTCGGCGAGTGCGGCCAGCGCGTGGGGGTCGAGTCCGATCGTCAGTTGCCGGTGCAGACCGCCCGGGTACGCACGCTCAACCCAATGCTCGGCGCTGCGCGTTTCGCGTGCAACGTACTGTGCCACCTCGCCCGCGTGATCGGCGGCCCACGCGCCGGTGTCCAGCGTGCGCGCCAGTACGCGTTCGACCAGGTCGGGGCGCTCGCGCAGCAGTTGCGCATCCACGGTCAGCGGGCGTGGCGTGCCGTTATTCGCATGCAATGCCCGGTTGGGCTGGGCGCTGATGTCGACCAGAATCCTGGCGTTGAGCAGGTTGGTAATATCGAGGCCTGTCGCGCCTTTCACGAACACGACGTCGGCTTCACCGCGCAGCAGCGCCTCGGCTTCACGCGCGAATTCGTGCGAGCGTTGCGCATCGAGCCAGTCGGCGAGCGGGGCATCGGCGGCGGGTTTCGCGTCTTCAAGGCTGCGTGGAGTGTGCGGCAGATCGACCAGATCGATGTCTTCGAGTTGCACACCCAGCACGCCGAGCAGCGAAGAAAAACCGCGCAACGCGGTCGCGCGATGAAAATCGACCACGCTCGCGCGAGTGTTGAGCGGGAAGCCAAAGCGGCGTCCGGCAAGAGATTCGGGGCTCGTGTCGAGTTGCCGGTCCAGCGTGATCAGTGCCTGGAATTCATCTACCCAGCTCAAGCCGATCAACCGGGTGTCGCTGCCCTGGGCACGTGCCCAAAGCGCGGGAATATTGCCGCCCTGGCGGAACGACCAGGGTTGCGTGTGCGTGAAATGCGAGCGGCGAATCTGCACGTCGTCGGCATCCTGCAGCGCCTTGACGTCGATGCCGTCGGCAGCGAATTCCTCTTCCAGCCAGCCTTTTTGCGCGGTAATGCCGAACGGCGTGGGGGCGGGGCAGCGCGTATACCAAAGTTGGCTCATCCGATCACCTATGTGTTTTGTTTGTCATCAGTACCGTAAGCCGGCTTCGCGCAACAGCGGCAGCACGCGCTCGCCGAAGAAATCCAGGTCCGGCTGAAAATCGAAGAAGCTCAATTGCACGCCGTCGACGCCGGCCTGATGCAAACGCGCGATGTAGTCGGCGATCTGCTGCGGCGAGCCGACGATCGAGATGTTGCCGCCCACCGCGCGCGAAGCCGCCTGATTGCGCTGTTCCGCGTTGCCGCGCCACGCATGCGCATCGCTTTCGAAACGGTGGAAACTGCCCTCGTCGCCGTGTGCGACGATTGCGTCGCGATAGGCGCGTGCCTCGGCTTCTGTCTCGCGGCAGATCACCATCGGATTGATCAACGTGCGGATCTTGCGGCCGTGTTTCGCCGCTGCGGCTTTCACACGCGCCGTGTGAGCCGGCAACGCGGCCAGCGCGCCCTCGATCTCGGAGCCGGCGGGGCTCGTGATGAACACGATGTCGGAGTACCGGGCAGCGAAATCGATGCCGGCATCCGAGCCGGTCGCATTGACGAGCAACGGGCGCCCATAACGCGGCTTTGGCGTGACGAAGGCCTTGTCCAGCTTCCACGAGGAAAGCTCGGGCGCGAAGCTGAAGTTCTCCGGCTGCGCCCATAGTTGCTGAACGGCGTCGAGAAACTCGGCGGCAAGTTCATAGCGCCGGTCATGTTCGATACGGTGCCAGCCGAACATTTCGTGCTCGATGGCGCGATGACCGGTGACGACGTTGATGCCCCAGCGGCCTTTCGAAATGTGATCGAGCGTCGCGGTGAACTTCGCGAAATGCAGCGGATGCCAGGGACCATAAAGCACATGGCTGGTGGCGACCAGAATGATGCGCTCGGTACGCGCGGTCATCGCGGCGAGCGACATGAAGGAGTCCAGCGCTTCGCCGTTGAATACGCCGCCGTAGCCACCCTTCGGCAACCATTGCGACAAAGCGAAGACGAGATCGAAGCCTAACGCCTCGGCCTTCTGCACAAGTGCCAGGTTGTAGTCGAATGACCAGTCGGTGCTGCGTGCCAGTGTCGAAGCGCTCCAGCCGCCCGCCTGAATCGGCAGGAACAGTCCGAGCAGCAGGGGCTCCTCCAGTGCGCGCGAGACGGGGCTATCCGCGAACGTGGCAGGCGAGCGGACCGGAACAAAAGGGGACGCGTCGCGCGTCGCGTCGGCGGAAGCTGGCGAGGCGGGCGAGGGCGCGGTCAGAGTTGAATGAGTCACAGGGAGTATCCGTGCCGACCGTATGCCGGGGCGTGTGTTCGATGAAGCGGCCTGGGAAATCGCTGTGCGCGGCTCAGTCAACCGCTGGCGCACACGGCGCGAGGACTTAAGTGTCTGCAGTAGATCACGCGAGAGTTGGCAATGCAAAACAACGAATTCTGCTATTCATTCGAGGTGCAGAACGATGCGGCGATAGGCATGCCATAGCGTGCCTCCTGTGTGTCATAGCGCCGGTTACGTTTCATCGTTGACGGCGATGCTGCCCAACCAGGTCTGCGTACTTCCGGCTACGGTCTCTTCAGGTCTGTCCGCTACTGGGTGGTCGGACGCCGTTCAGATAGAAGTTGCCGACGGCGGCGTATTTCCAGCGCACCGGGTCGTGCAGGGTATGAACCCGTGCGTCGCGCCAATGCCGGTCGAGATTGAATGACGGATGCGTCGAGCGGGTGCCCGCCAGATCGAACAGCTGGTTGCCGGCCTGGATCGCGATTTCGGTTGTCAACGCCTTGGCTTCGGCCACGGCGATCGACGCCTTGGCAAGCGAGTCGGGTTGCGGGTCGGCGAGGCATAAGTCGATCTCGTGTCCGGCACGCTCCAGCATCGCCTCGGCCGCGTGCAATCGGGTCTTCAGTTCGCCGAGCTGGAAGATGACGTACGGATCGGAATGAATCGGCCCTGTTGGCGGGGTGGACGGATTGGACGCGCGTTGCCGGATAAAGGCGATCGTCGCGTCGAGGGCGGCGCGTGCGATACCCGCATCGATACCGGCGTGACTGATCTGGGTGATGGCGTTTTGCGGCCATTCTTCGTAGCTTCGGTAAATCGGCAGGACGTTGAGCGCGGGTACCCATACATTGTCGAAGATGACCGTTCCGCTCGCGGTGGTCTTCTGACCGAAACTCTCCCAATCGTCGACGATGTTCATGCCCGGATGTCCTGCGGGCACGATCGCCACGATGCGGCGACCCTGTTCGTCCTGGCCGATGGTCGAGACATAGTCGGCAAACAGGGCGCCGGTTGCATAGAGCTTGCGGCCGGACAGGCGATAGCCGTCCTCATCCGGTGTAATGCCCATCCGAGGGCCGGGGACCGGCTGCGGACCCGCATCGACGTTGGCGTTGCCGAAGCGAGCACCGCGCAGGATCGCACCGAGGAAATGGGAGCGTTGTTGTTCGCTGCCGGTTTTCCAGAGCCAGAACACGGCGCTGTTATGGTTCTGCTGGATTTGCGCGATCGACGGATCGGCCGCGGCAAGAATCGCGAACACGCGCCCGACCGTGACATAGGAGACCTGGGCGCCGCCGTAGGCCTTGGGCACGGTCATTGCCCAAAGTCCCGCTTGCGAACAGGCGTTCAGTTCGTCGAGCGGCAACCTGCGCTCCCGGTCGCGGCGCGCGGCATCCACGGCGAAGCGGCTGGCGAGATTCTGCGCGATGCCGATTGCCTCAGCGTCGGAGCTGATGATGTGTGCGGGTGGATAGGAACGAGGTGCGGCCGCCGGGTGTTCGGCGGCCGCAACGGGTGAAGCCTGCAGAGTCATCAGTAGCTCCGGGGGACCCGGTAGGGAAGAGATGGAGATAGAGGGCCTGGTACTCAGTTCAACGCGACTGCGGCTGCGGCGCTCACCGGCGAGCCTTCGATCACCACCGAGGGCGTGCCGTCCGGCCCCACCGGCACGTCGCCGACCAGCGTGGTGCGATACAACTGCCGGTCGAAGTCGAGATCGAAAATATCGGTGGGGGCGAGGTGAGCCGTCGCGCGGTTGTCCCAGAAGGCGACGCTGCCGGCCTCCCATTTGAAACGCACGGTGAATTCCGGCCGTGTTACATGTTCCCAGAGCAGTTCGAGCAGCACGTGGCTCTCGCGCGGCGTCACGCCGACGATCGACTTCAGGAAGCTCGGGCTCACATACAGTGCCCGCTCGCCGGTTTCCGGATGCACTCTGACGAGCGGATGTTCGGTGACGAGAATGCGTTGCTCGACGGCTTTCACAAACGCCTCCGTACCGCTCGCGCCGGCAGGCGGCGTGAAACGATGCAGCCCGCGCAAGCCGTCGACGAACGCACGCAACGGTGCGGAGAGCTTCTGATACGCGGCCACGAGGCTGGTCCACTGCGTGTCGCCGCCGTAAGGCGGAATCGTCACGCCGCGCAGGATCGAGGCCCAGGGCGGATTGACCGCGGCGGTTACGTCCGTATGCCAGCCGGTCCAGGGGCGTTGCAGCGTTTGTCCCTCGAAACGCGTGGCCTTGCGGTACTTGGAGATCGAGTAGACCTCCGGGTGGCCCTCGACATGGCCGAACACCGGATGCCCCAGGGTCAGCTCGCCGAACTGTGCCGAGAACGCGACGTGTTGTTCGTGCGTCAGGAATTGCTCGCGAAAGAACACGACGCGCCATTTGAGCAGCGCCGCGCGAATCTCCGCGATCTGGCGCGCATCCAGTTTCTGCGTGAGATCGACACCGTGAATTTCGGCGCCGATATGCGCGGAAAGCGGGTTGACCTGAATCGACTGTGTTTCCTGCAATGCGGCTGCGCTCATGCGAGACTCCTGGCGAAAGAGAACGTGGCGGGCGGCTGTTTTGCCACGTCGGTATAACGGTTGGCAGGTCGCGGCAGCCCGAGATTCTCGCGCAGCGTGCGTCCCTCGTATTCGGTGCGGAAAAGTCCACGCCGTTGCAGTTCCGGCACCACCAGTTCGGCGAACTCGGTCAAGCCGCCCGGCAACCACGGCGACATGATGTTGAAGCCATCGGCGCCTTCTTCTTCGAACCATTGCTGCAACTGGTCCGCGATGCTTTGCGGCGTGCCGACCACCTGCTGATGGCCGCGCGCGCCGGCAATACGCAGGTACAGATCGCGAATGGTCAGGTTTTCGCGCCGCGCGAGATCGAACAACAGGCGTTGGCGGCTCTTGCCGCCGTTGGTTTCCGGCAGCTCGGGCAGCGGGCCGTCGACGGGGTACTGGGACAGGTCCACACCGCCCGACATATTCGACAGCAGCGACAGGCCCACAGTCGGATGGATCAGGTCCTGCAGCGCGGCGAATTTCGCGTCGGCTTCTTCCTGGGTGCGGCCGATGATCGGGAAAATACCCGGCATGATCTTCAGATGATCCGGCGCACGGCCATATTTCGCGAGACGGCCTTTGACGTCGCGATAGAACGACTGCGCTTCGTCGAGCGTCTGATGCGCGACGAAGATCACCTCCGCGGTTTGCGCCGCGAGTTCGCGTCCCGCCTCCGATGCGCCGGCCTGCACCACAACCGGCCACCCCTGCGGCGAACGCGCGACGTTCAGCGGACCGCGCACCTTGAAGTGCTTGCCGGCGTGGCCGAGCACATGCAGCTTGTCCGGGTCGAAATAGACGCCGCTTGCCTTGTCGCGGATAAACGCATCGTCTTCCCAGCTATCCCACAGGCCGGCGACCACGTCGTAGAACTCGCGCGCGCGTTCATAGCGGATCGCGTGCTCCGGATGGCGTTCGAAACTGAAATTGAGCGCCTCGGATTCGGTGCTCGACGTGACGAGATTCCAGCCCGAGCGGCCGCCGCTCAGATGATCGAGCGACGCGAATTTGCGCGCGAGGTTATACGGTTCGTTGAATGTCGTAGAGACGGTTGCGATCAGCCCGACGTGTTTCGTCACGACCGAAAGCGCGGACAGCAGCGTCAACGGTTCGAAATGATCGGCGCGCGCCGTGCGCGATAGTGCGGGCAGATTCGTGTCGCGTACGCTCACGCTGTCGGCGAAAAATACCGCATCGAATTTGGCGCGCTCCGCGATCTGCGCAAGTTCCGCATAGTGTGCGAAGTCGAGTCCGCCACTTGCGTGCGCATCCGGATGTCGCCATGCGGCGATATGGTGGCCTGTCTCCATCAGGAAAGCGCCCAGTTTGATCTGCCGCTTCTGCTGATTTTCACCGCTCATCGTTTGCTCCGTGAAGGGTTTATACGTATGGGAAATGCGGTGTACCTCACCACGCGAGCCGCCATTCGGTGATCGACGGACTCGCGACCGGAATGCGCGTGCCGCTGTGCGGCGGTTCGTCTTCGTGAGGGGCGCGGCGCGCGCCGTCGTGTTCGGCGAAATCGGCCAATACTTCGTCGCGCAAACGAATGAAGCGGGGATCGTTACGGTCGCGTGGACGCGGCAAGGGCACGTCGACAATCCGTTTGATGCGACCGGGCCGCGGCGCCATCGTGACGACGCGGTCACCGAGGTAAAGCGCTTCGTCGACGTCGTGCGTGACAAGAATCATCGTAATGCGCTCGTGTTCCCAGATCCGTTGCAGTTCGTTCTGCAAGCGGCCACGCGTGAGCGCATCGAGCGCGCCGAACGGCTCGTCGAGCAGCAGCACGCGCGGCCGGTTCACGAGACCGCGGGCGATCGCCACGCGTTGCGCCATGCCGCCCGACAACTGATGCGGATACGCATTCTCGAAGCCTTTCAGGCCGACGAGTTCGATGTGCTGCGCGACCGCATCGCGTTTTTCACGCACCGACAGCGGCGCATTACGCAACGCGGCGAGAATGTTCTGCGACGCCGTGAGCCACGGAAACAGTCGATGATCCTGAAACACGATGCCGCGTTCGAGCGACGTATCGCGGACCTTTTCGCCGGCAACGACGATATCGCCGGTGTAGTCGGTATCCAGTCCCGCGATCAGACGTAGCAAGGTCGACTTGCCGCAACCGCTCGATCCGACCACGCTGACGAATTCGCCGGGACGCACCCGCAGGCTGATGTCGTCGAGTACCGCGAGCGGTGTGCCGTCCTGCTGCGCATAGCGTTTGCTGACGTGGAGAATGTCGATGCTTTCGGCAAGCGTGGAAGAAGTCATGGGTGGACCTTGATCTGTGTTCAGGGCAAATTCGGTGCGCGTTTGGTGCGCGTTCGGTGTGTCCGCGGCGCGCCCTCGGTGAATCGCGAATACGGCGTGTCTATCGTGTTGGCACCTGTGAACGGCGCGCAAAGATCGCCCGTTCCACCGCGCGCGCCAGCGCGTTCAGCGCCCAGCCGGTCACCCCGACCACGATCACGCCGAACAGCACCAGATCCATGCGGAACTGTTCGCTGCCGTCGATCAGCGTGTTGCCGATCCCGCTGCCCGCCACCAGCAGATATTCCGCGCCGAGGGTGGCAAGCCACGAATAGATCAGCGCGAGATAGATGCCGGTGAAAATCGACGGCAGCGCGGCTGGCAGAATGACCGCGCGGATCAATTGCCAGCGCGAATAGCGGAATGCGCGCGCGACTTCGATATAGGCGCGCGGTACTGCATGAATGCCGTCGCATGTGTGCGCGGCGACCGGCAGCAAGGCCGCGAGCGAGAGGAACACGACTTTCGCCGCATCGCCGAGGCCGAACCACACGGAAATCAGCGGAATCCATGCGAACAGGGAGATCTGTTTGAACGTGTCGAAGCTCGGGCCGATCATGCGCGTGGCGAGACGCGAGAAACCGAGCACGCTGCCAAGCAGCAGGCCGCCCAGCGTGCCGATCACGAACCCGCTGGCTTCACGCGCGAGCGATGCGGAGAGGGCTTTGAACAGCGCGCCGCTGACAATCTGCTGCCACGAGGTGGCCAGCACCTGAGCGGGGCTGACCAGCAGGCCGCTTTTGCTCAGGTGCGCTTCCGAGACGGCCCACCAGATTGCAATGGCGACGACCGGCAAGACGGCGCCGCGCCAGTCGACGCGTGTGAGCAGCGGCCGGCGTGGCCGCACGGCGCGCTGGAAGGAGGCGGGCACGTTAGCGCAGTCGCAGGACGCAGTAGTTGCCTGCTTCACGGCCGCGCTGCGCTTGAAAAGAGCAAGACTCATCGTAGATACCTCATAAGCGGTGCATGGCAGCGTTTGGCGCCATTACTCGCGAAACGCCGACGGTTGACCGCGCCGCAAACGCGCTTCGAGTGCGTCGAGCAAACGATTCATCGCGTAACCAATCGCGCCGACCACCACCACCGACGCCATCACCAGATCGAGCTGAAACAACTGCCGGCCGTAGACGATCAGATAGCCGAGCCCCTCGGACGAGGCCACCAGTTCGACCACCACCAGCGCGAGCCAGGCTTTGGTGAACGCAAGCCGCACGCCGGTGGCAAGCGTCGGCACGGCTGCGGGCAGCACGAGATAAAAGATTCGTTGCCAGCCGCTGTATTCGAATACGCGTGCGACTTCATCGAGCGAAGCGGGGGTCTGGCGGAATCCTTGCAGCGTGCTCAACGTCACGGGAACCAGCGCGGCATGCGCGATCAGAATGTATTTGAGCGGTTCGCCTACACCGACGAGCAGCAGTAGAAACGGCAGCCAGCCGAGCACCGGAATCTGCACGAGCGCATTGAAGCTCGGCAACACGTAGGCTTCGAAGGTGCGCGACAGGCCGAGTGCCGCGCCAAGCGCAAAACCGAGCAGCGTGCCCGCAGCGAAACCGACCAGCACGCGTTGCAGGCTGATCAGCGTGTTGCTGACCAGGTCGCCGCTCTTCGCAAGCTCGACGAACGTATCGAACACGCGTTGGGGCGGCGGCAGGATCTGCGGCGCGATCCAGCCGCGCTCGCAACCGATGCTCCATAAGGCGAACAGGACGGTCGGCAATACCCACGGCGCGAGCCGCCAGGCGAGGGCGCGCAAGCGTGCATTGCGGTAGAGCGGCGCGCGCGGCGCCGCGGCAGCGTGGCCAAGCCGGTCGCGGTCGACATGGAGTGCGGTTTCGCTCATCGTGATCGCTTCCGTTTTAGCTAAGCGGCTTGCCGGCGGCGTCGTAGCGCGTCCAGTAGTGGTCGAGTTGTTGCGTGCGTAGCGCGTTGTCGAGATATTTCGTCTCGAACCAGCCGTCGACCTGGACCGGCTGACGGATCAGTTTGAGTTTCAGTGCATCCGCGGCAACCGCCTTATAGCGCGCGACGATGAACGGGTCGATCAGCGGCGAGTTGCGATCCTTCAGGCTTTGATTGGCGAATTCGGCCTGCCAGGAGGAATAGGGCACCCCGCTTTTGGCCCACAGCTTGAAGAGCGCGTCGCGGTTCGCTTCATCGGACGACCATTGCGCGCCTTTGACGACTACGTTGACGACGCGTTGCACGATATCCGGATGCGCGCGATCGAAGTCGTCGAGCACCAGCAGATGGGCCTGACGGGTGAACTGCGGCCCATCGTTCTGCGATTCGTAGACGATCTTCGCGAGGCCCTGGTCACGCAACTTGTACAGGTGGTAATCGTTGATCGACGCGTCGATTCCTTTGGACGCCAGCGCGGCAAGCGAACTCGCGGAGTCGAGATTGATCACGCGCAGATCCCGCTCGTCGAGCTGATTGGCGGCGAGCGCATTGTCCGCGACGAGCTGCAGATTGGTGCCGCGAAAGATCGACACGCGCCGGCCTTTCAGGTCTTTGATCGAGCGGATGTCCGAATCCGGGGGCACGGCGATCTTGACGCCGGAGCGGACGCCCGAGGCGAGCAGCAGGCGCGTTTTCAAGCCGTTGGCGCGGCCGAGCACCGCGGGCAGATCGCCCTGGTAGGCGAAGTCGAGTGAATTGTTGGCGATCGCTTCGTTGACCGCGGGGCCGGCGCCTTTGAAGAACAGCCACTCGACCTTAATGCCGTCGGCGGCGAATTCTTTCTCGAGCGACTGCTGCAATTGCACCGTCGCCGCAGGCGATCCGCCAAAGGTCGGGGGATCGCCGTTGCCTTGTTGCGCGACGCCGATGCGAATCACCGCCGGCTTGTCGGCATAGGCGTGAACCGCGGTGAGCGACAGGGCCGCCACGGCGAAGAAAGATTTCAGCAGACGGAAATAGCGCATGCGGCAATACCAATCGAATGAAGGGAGTTGGGCTGAAAATGCTCAGGTGGGCAAGGAGCTGGCACTACAAGTTAGATTCGCGGGCGCCTGAATCCAACCAATCATTGCTGATAAGAAAATCTGCGGTAGTTCGAACCACACCGCGTGAATGGCGCCGCGCGGCACTTGTGGTGTGCAAGTGCGCGTTTTCCCGATTTGCATAGTTGAATTCGTCGTTTGGCCATGACGAATTGCATGGCTACCATGCGACGCTCATGGGACCTTCATGCGATCTTCATGCGGCACGCTCGACCAGCCCCGGTTGCAGTTGAGCGAGCGCGCTACATCCCAGCAGACGCATGGCGATATGCATCTCCTGCAGCATCAGGGCCAGCACCTCTTTGACGCCGGCGCCCCCGCGCGAGGCCAGACCGTAAAGCGGCGCGCGTCCGAGCAGAACACCACGGGCGCCCAGAGAGACGGCTTTCAATGCATCGCTGCCGCGCCGCACGCCGCCGTCGACGAAAACATCGAGACGGTTCCCCACGGCTTCGACGATGTCCGGCAACAGTTCGAGCGGCGCGAACGTGCTGCCCAATTGCCGTCCGCCGTGATTCGACAGCACGATCCCATCCGTTCCATGGGCGAGCGCCAGCAATGCGTCGTCGCGCCCCTGGATGCCTTTCACGATCAGCTTGCCGCTCCAGTGCCGCCGAACCCATTCGAGATCCGCCCAGCCGAGCGTCAAGTCCATCTGCCGGCTGAGCATGGCGGCGTGACGTGACAGATCGGCCCGCTCGCCGACGCTGTGCGCGATGTTTTTCAACTGCGGCGAACCATGGCGCGCCATCTGCCAGCACCAGTGCGGATGGCGCATGCAATCGGCGATGAGCCGCGGCGATAGCCGTAAAGGCAGCGCGAAGCCGTTGCGGGTGTCGTGATCGCGTTTGCCGTGCACCGGCACATCCACCGTCAGGACCAGTGTGGAAAAACCGGCCGCGCTCGCGCGCCGCATCAGGTCTTCGGCAATGCCGCGATCCTGCTGCACGTAGAGCTGCATCCACAGGTCGCCGCGCGGCGCGGCGGCGCGCACGTCTTCGAGCAGGGAAGTGGAGGCGGTCGACAGAACGAAGGGCAAACCTGCCTCGCTCGCGGCGTGGGCGAGCAGTTCGTCGGCACGCGGCCAGAACAGGCCGTTCAGACCGGTCGGCCCGACGATCAATGGGGCGGCCGCCTCGCGTCCGAAAAACTGCGTGGCGCTGGAGCAGCACGACACGTCGGTCAGCACACGCGGTTTGAAGAGCCACTGGCGGTAAGCCTCGGCATTGCGGCGCAAGGCGTCGCCGTCCTCGGCGCCGCCGTCGAGATAGTCGAAGGCAAGGCGCGGCAGACGTTTCCGGGCGGCGATCCGATAATCGGCTACGCATGAAAGCATGAATGCTCCACAGATTCCAAATATGCTGCTGTTGTCCGATTCAATCGCATTACAATCGAGATAACTGCTATTCGATTTGCTCGATTTGTCTTAAGGGCCGCGCTACCACCATGTCAGAACACGCCAGAGGCACAGCCCGCAAGACCAGGGCGGCTGAACCGGAGACACCGCGCTCGTCGCTATTCGTCGGCTCGACCGCGAAGGCGTTTCAGGTATTGCACGCGTTCGACGGTCCGAGCCGCCACATGACCCTCGTCGATCTCGCGCGGGCCTCCGGCCTCGACCGCAGCGCTACGCAGCGCCTCGTGCATACGCTGGAAGCGCTCGGTTATCTGTACCGCGTGCCCGATACCCGCAACTACGGCCTCACGACGAAAGTGCTGCAGTTCTCCTACAACTACGTGCGCGCCAACGAGCTCATCGACAAGGCTTCGCCCTATCTGCTCGACATCAGCCGGCGGCTTGGCGAGACCACCAATCTGCTGGAGCTCGACGGGCATGAGATCGTGTTCGTCGCGCGCTTTCCAGGCCAGCATCTGGTGAATATCGACATCGTGGTCGGCGCGCGTTTGCCGGCCATGTTCACCGCCGCCGGCATCGCCATCCTCTCGCGTCTGTCCGACGACCGCGTGCGCGAGATCCTCGCCCAAACGCGCCTCGAACCGCTCACGCACTACACCGAAACCGACCCCGACAAACTGCTCGAACGCGTGCGCAAAGTCGCGCGGCGTGGCTACGCGGTAGTCGAGAACGAAACCGTGCTCGGCGATATTTCCGTTGCCGCGCCGGTGACGGATCACGGCGGCATGGGTGTCGCCGCGATCAATATCTCGGTGCCGACCTCGCGCTGGTCGCGTGAGAAAGTGGAAGCCGAACTCGCGCAGCACGTGCAGGTGGCCGCGACGTCGATTTCGAAGTCGCGGCTCACGGGCTATCAGCGCTGAGCGCTTATTTACCGCTTATTCAGCTCTCACGCCCGGCGCTCGAACGCGTCGAGCTGCTTTTCCAGTTCGACGCGCAGGTTCGCCGACAACTCCGGTGCGGCCTGCACGAGTGGCGCGAGCATCGTCGGCGCATGCACGCCGATCAGATCCATCACCGATTTCATCGGCCCCGGATTGGTTTCGGCAAACGCCAGGTTCATCAACGGAATCAGCGTGCGGTGCAGGGCCAGCGACTCCTGTGTCCGGCCCTCGGCGGCGAGCCGGTAGATCGTTTGCCACGCGCTCGGCAACAGGCTGGCCGTCACCACGATACCGCCGCGCGCGCCCGCCGCGACATGCAGCGGAAACAGCGTGTCTTCGCCGCTCAATACCGAGAACGATTCGTCGACGCCGGCCACGGTGCGCAGGAAGTGCCACATGTCGGTATTGCACGCCTTCATGCCGATGATCCGCTCATGCTTCGAGAGTTCGTGCAGCACTTCGGGCGCGATCGAAATGCGCGTGCGATACGGAATTTCATAGATCAGGATCGGCAGCGGCGATTCGTCGGCGTAACGCAGGAAGTAGTCGCGAATGCCGCCCTGGGTCGGATTCGTGTAGTAGGGCGTCAGCACCAGCAAGCCGTCCGCACCCGCAGCGGCGAATTCCTTGCCGGCCTGCATGGCATCGTGATATCCCGGGTCGAGCACGCCGGCGATCACCGGGATGCTGCCCGCCACTTCCTCGGCGGCGATGCCGGCCATGCGGATGCGTTCGGCACGCGCCAGCGCGCCGTATTCACCGGTGCCGCCGAGCGGCACGATGCCGTCCACGCCCTGCTTGAGCAGATAGCGGATCAAGGTGCGGGCCGCGCCGCTGTCGATCGTGTCGTCGGCGTTGACCGGTGTCGGAATGGCCGGCAGAACGCCGCGTAATTGTTGTGCTGAAAGCATGAAGAGTCTCGGTGAATGAATGGGGTTCAGGCGGCGAGGCTGCGCCGGCGCAAACGGTCCGCGACCCAGATGAGCGCCGCGATAA
Organism: Paraburkholderia agricolaris; assembly: GCF_009455635.1. Lineage (NCBI taxonomy): Bacteria > Pseudomonadati > Pseudomonadota > Betaproteobacteria > Burkholderiales > Burkholderiaceae > Paraburkholderia > Paraburkholderia agricolaris. Next base: position 2,984,848 of record NZ_QPER01000001.1, on the reverse strand, counting down.
AGATGAAGAGGCAGGTCGATACGGCAGCGATGACCGGCGAGATCTGCATCGTGATTTCGTCCCAGAACTGCTTGGGCAAGGTCGTACTGAGGCCGCCCGAGGTGAAGAGCGCGATGGTCAGTTCATCGAACGAGGTCGCGAACGCGAACAGGAACGAGGACATCAAACCCGCGCCCAGAATCGGAAAGGTGACGCGGCGCAGGGTGGCCCACGGACGCGCGCCCATGCTCTGCGCGGCGAGATCGAGACGGGTGTCGTAGTTGCGCAGCACGGCCATCATCGTGATCACGACGTAGGGCACGGCGACCGTCGTGTGAGCCAGTACCAGGCCGAGCGACGAGCCGACGAGGCCGATCTTCGCGAAGAAATAGAAGATGCCGACCGCGATGATCATGCGCGGCACGACGATCGGCGAGAGCACGAATGCCAGCATGGCCGCCTTGCCGCGCATGCCGCCGCGTACCAGCAGGAATGCGGCGGGCGTACCGATCAGCATCGACAGCAAACCGGTGCCGAGCCCTACCAGCATCGAGCGTGTGATCGCCTGCATCCACAGCGGCGAATCGACGATCTGCCGATACCATTGCAGCGAGAATCCGTGCGGCGGCCATGCCAGCCCGGAGGCCGAATCGAACGACAGTGGGATCATCAGGAAGGCCGGTGCGCTGAGAAACACCAGCAGCAGAAACACGATCACGCGCAGTGTCAGGCTTTCGCCGCTGCCCGGCGCATTGCGTTTGCGGCCGGCGCGCGAGCGGGGCAGGAGGGCGAGCAAGGCGTCCGTTGCATTGCCGAGCGCGCTCAGGATCAGCTCGCCGAGCTTGCGGCTCCAGCCGCCCGCGCGTGAGCCTTTCGCGCCCGCGCTTTCGCCCGCCATGGTCGAGAGGCCCACCATGCGGTCGTACACCAGGAAGACGACCAGCACGACTGCGAGCAGCAGCACCGAAATCGCGCCGGCAAAGCCCCAGTTCAGCGCCTGCATGACCTGATCGATGATCAGTTGAGTGATCATCGTTTGATGGCGGCCGCCCAGCAGCGTCGGCGTGATGAAGAAGCCGATCGCGGTGACGAACACCATCAGGGCGCCGGCCGCGACGCCTGGCAGCGACAGCGGGAAATACACCTTCCAGAACACGGTGCCGGGACGCGCGCCCAGCGTGGCCGCGGCGCTCGGCAGGCGCCGGTCGATGTTCTCCATGACCGACAGCATGGTCAGCACCGCGAGCGGCATCAGCGCATGCACCATGCCGACGATCACGCTGGAAAAGTGATAGAGCAGGCTCAGCGGTGCGTCGATGATGCCGAGTTTGAGCAGCAGTTGATTGATGACACCGTTGCGCCCGAGCAGCACGACCCACGCAAACGTGCGCACGAGAAAGCTGGTCCAGAACGACAGCAGGACCCAGAACAGCAGGCGGTTCTTGCGTGCCCGGCTCGCCGACGAAATCAGATACGCGATCGGATAGCCGGTCAGCACCGAAAAGAACGTGGTCCATAGCGACACTTTCAGCGTGATCAGCAGTACGTCCACATACACCGACGACGCGAATAGCCGCTTGTATTCGATCAGCGTGAAGCCGGTGTCGTTGTGAATGCTGAGCAGCAGGAGCTGGCCGACCGGATAGACCAGCATCACAAGCAGCAGCACGACGAGCGGCGCGCCTTTCGCGCCGGGCTTCAGCCACGCGCGCCAGGCGGCCCGGCGCGGCGCGGGCTGGATGGGCTGCGCCGGTCCCGCGGGTTGAGAAGGGCGCGCGCTCAGAGCGGAATGGTTCATCGCTTACCCCGCGATCGCGACGGCGTCGGCGGCGAGCCACGACAGGCCGAGCGTTTGCCCGACTTCGTACTGACTGCCGAAACGGTTGGTGGGGAAGGCGGCGACGAGCGGTGCGGCGTTGGCGGTATGCGGCTCGAGATAGAGCTTCGTCATGCTGCCGGTCACCATGATGTCGGTGAGTTTCGCCGACAGACTGCCGCCGTTGCCCGGGTCCGTGCTCGCCCCGTCGTGCACGCGCAGGTTCTGCGGGCGCAGCATCAGCTTGACGGTCTTGCCGTTGCCGATCACCGGGTCGTAGGCCATCGCCTCGCCTTTTGCGACGCCTTGCACGCTGATCTGCACCTGATCGCCCGCCCGGCTCGTAACCACCGCGTCGAGCAGATTCGACTCGCCGAGAAAGTCCGCGACGAACACGCTGTTGGGCCGGAAATACAGATCGGCCGGCGTGCCGAGTTGGGCGATCGAACCCGCGTTCATCAGGCAGATGCGGTCCGACATGGTCATGGCCTCTTCCTGATCGTGCGTTACGTAGACGATCGTCGTACCGAGTTCGCGATGGATGCGTTTGATTTCGAGCTGCATGTGATCGCGCAGTTTCTTGTCGAGCGCGCCGAGCGGCTCGTCCATCAGAATGATCGACGGCCGGTAGACCATGCAGCGCGCGAGCGCGATCCGTTGCTGCTGGCCGCCGGACAGCTCGCGTGGATAGCGGTGCGCCACATGCGGCAGATGCACCATCTCCAGCGCCTGCATCACCTTGTCCTGAGTGGCCTTGGCGTCGGTCTTGCGCATCTGCAGCGGGAACGCAATGTTCTGCGCGACCGTCATGTGCGGAAACAGCGCGTAGTTCTGAAACACCATGCCGATGTCGCGTTCATACGGCGCGCCGTATGTCACGTCCACCCCATTGATGCGAATCTGGCCTTCATCCGGCAGGGCGAGGCCGGCAATCAGGCTGAGCAGGGTGGTCTTGCCTGAGCCGCTCGGCCCGAGCAAGGTCAGGAATTCGCCCTCGGCGACGTCGAGACTGGTCGGCGCGAGCGCGACGAAATCGCCGTAACGTTTGCTGAGTCCCGTGATCTGAAGATTCGAAGCGGACATGAAATCGGCCTCCGTGAAAAGGTGACAGGGAGCGGCGGCGCGCTTACGTCAGGATCCAGCGATTGAACCGCTCGAGCGCGACACTCTGGTTTTCCTGCCAGTACTTCGCATCGATATGCAGGCCGTTGGTCATGTTCTGGGGATAAGTCGGGCAGTTTTTCGCGATCTCCGGCTTGATGAAATTGAAGGCTTCGGGTTGCGTAACGCCCGCCGGGAAATAGTCGACCAGCGCGGCCTGGCGCTTCGGATCGGCGGCGAACTTGATGAACTCGCGGCATGCATTGGCGTTCGGCGAGCCCTTCAGGATCGACCAGTTGTCGACCCCCCAGATATTCTGGTTCCAGACGATGCCGACCGGCGCCCCATTGGCGATCGCCGACTGCGCCCGTGACACCCACGTGCTGATCATGTCCACTTCGCCTGAACCCAGCATCTGTTCGACCTGTGCGCCGGTGGTCCACCACACGTCGACGTGCTTCGCGATCTTCGAGAGGCTCGCGAAACCGCGGTCCAGGTTGCAGGGATAGACCTGGCCGGTCGCTACGCCGTCGGCCATCAAGGCTTGTTCCATCGTGTCGAACGGATACTTGCGCAGGCCGCGGCGGCCCGGGAAGTCTTTCACGTTCCACATGTCGGCCCATGAGTTCGGCGCCTTGCGGCCTTTGAACGCGTCGGTGCGGTAAGCGAGCACGGTGGTGTAGATATTGGTGCCCACGCCATACGGCGACATATATTGCTTAGGAATCTTGGCGATCACCGGATCGGATTCCAGCCCGTGTTTTTCGAGGTAGTCCTTGCCGCCGCCGGTCAGCAGAAGAATCGCCGGCTGGCTGATCTTCGCCATGTCCCAGGTGTAGCTGCCGGTGTCGACCATGCTCTTGATCAGCGCCGTCGGTTCGGCGTTGGCCTGCACGCCGACCACTTCGATGCCGGTCTTCTCGGTGAACGGCCGGTAGAACACCGCGCCGTAGGCCTTCGTGTAGATACCGCCGTCGTCACGAATCACGATCCGTTTGCTGGCCGCGCGCGACGGTGTCCAGACGAACGGGAAGGCGACCGCCGCCGTGCCTGCCAGCGCCGCCTTGATGGCCGTGCGGCGGCCGGGTTGCTGAATCTGATCGCGTGTGGGCTGCTTTTTCATGACGACTCCAGGGAAAGTGGCAAGCGTGGGAAGCGTGGATAAGCGGAAGACCGGAAAGGCGAAAATTCAAACCGCGTGGCGGTTCACCGGGCAGGGCGTCACGGCAGCAACCGGCCGGGGTTGAACAGCTGCTGCGGATCGAGCGCCTGTTTTACCGCGCGCATCAAAGTCAGTTCGGCGGCGGATTTGTAGTGAGCCATTTCGCTGAGTCCGGTCTGGCCGACCCCGTGTTCGGCGCTGAACGTGCCGTGCAATTCGTGCGCGACGTCGTTGACGCAGCGGCGCATCGCGGTAGCCATCGCAGCGGGGTCCGCTAATTCACGCCATGCGTCGAAGCTGAAGAACGGAATGAAGTGCGCGTTGCCGTCGCCGAGATGGGCGACCACCAGAATCTCGAGACCGGGGACGAGCGCATGGACCGCGCGCGTGGCCTGCTCGATGAAAGCGGGGACCGCGGACACCGGCACCGCGCAATCGGTCGTCAAGCCCACGCCGCCTTTTTTGTTCGCCTCGGATACGCTGTGGCGAATCTCCCAAAGCGCGGCGCGCTGGGTGTCGTTGCTGGCGAGCACGGCGTCGGCAATGAGGCCCTCAACGGCGGCCTGTTCGAGCGTGTGTTGCAGCAGTTCTGCCATTTCCTCGCCGCCGCGCGTGTCCGCGAGTTCGACCAGCACGTGCCAGTCGTGCAGTTCGCCAAGCGGATTGCGGCGCTCGGGCACGTGTTCGATCACGAGTTCGAGCTGGCGGCGGTTGATCATTTCGAAGGCATTCAGGCGCGCACCGCAGGCGGCCTGAAACAGGCTGAGAACACGCAGCGCGGCCGCCGGATCGACAGGCGCGAACCATGCAAGCGCGTGATGCGTCGGCAGCGGATGCAGCTTCAACGTGGCCGCCGTGATGATGCCGAGTGTGCCTTCGGTGCCGATGAACAGATGCTTCAGATCGAGGCCGGTGTTGTCTTTGCGCAGCGCCCGCAGGCCGTTCCAGATCGTGCCGTCGGCGAGCACCACTTCGAGACCGAGCACGTTGTCGCGCGTATTGCCGTAGCGCAGGACACCGGTGCCGCCCGCATTCGTCGACAGATTGCCGCCGATCTGGCATGAGCCTTCGGCGCCGAGGCTTACCGGATAGAGCCGCTGTTCGGCCGCGGCGGCATCCTGCACGGTCTTCAGCACGCAGCCGGCTTCGACTTCCATTGAGCCGTTGGCCGTGTCGATCGAGCGAATCCGGCGCATCCGCGACAGGTTGACGATGACCGGCCGGGCACCTTCGCCGGCGGGCACGGCGCCGCCGCACAGGCTGGTGTTGCCGCCTTGCGGCAGGACCGGCACGCCGTGCGCCGCGCACAGGCGAACCACCGCGGACACCTGCGCCGCCGTCGAGGGCAGCGCAACGCAGAGCGCCGGCGCCCTGTAGCGGCCGCGCCAATCCTCGATGAAGCCGTCGAGGTCGGCTTCGGCGCTCAGGATCGCGTCCGCTCCGAGTTCGGTTTGCAGGCTGGCTAACAAGGGCGCGACTGGGTTCATTTCCGGTTCCTTGATCGGGCGGCGGCTTCGACTCGGCTGCGACCCGAATGGGACGAAACCAGCGCTGCCTGAGAAAAAGCATAGAAGTAAAAAAATCGCATTGAAATGCAATTAATCGCCATGCGATTAAAGTGCTCGTTTTTCCTGGCAGGGATCGAATGGGCGCCGACCGCCCCGAAACAAATAAGCAAAGCGAAATTTGTTGGTTTGGGTAAGCCCGCGGCGCCGCGATACTTGATTGTCCGATGGCCGTGCCATCCGGTTTCGACGTATCCGTCTGCAGTTCAACTCTCTGGCCGAACCCGACTCCATGACGCAAATCACTCACTCCGATCAGCATGCGCTCGACACACTTCGGCTGATTGGCCCGGCACCCGATAACTGGGTTCCGCCACGCGACGGTATTGACCATAACGTCGTGATTGTCGGCGGCGGACAAACCGGCACGGCGTTCGCCTTTGCGCTGCAACGCGCCGGCATCGGTCAGGTCAGCGTGATCGATGCCGCCGCCGATGAAGGCCAATCGGGCGTCTGGCTGAATCGCGCCCGCATGAACAAGCTGCGCACCCCGAAATCGTTGGTGGGTCCCGAAGTGGGGCTGCCGGGGTTGAGCTTTCAGGCGTGGTATGAAGCGCGCTTCGGTGCCGAGTCGTATGGCGAGATCGATCGGATTGCGCGTACGCGCTGGGCGGAATATCTCGCGTGGTACCGGCATTTCCTCGAGATTCCGATTCGCTACGGCACCCGGCTCACGCGAATCGAACCGGAGGGTGAGCATTTCCGTTTGCATCTGGACGTCCGAGACGGCGGCACGGTTCGGAGCGTCGTGGAGACGGCGCGCAAGATCGTGCTCGGCAACGGCGTCGCGGGCAATGGCGGACCGAACATTCCCGCTGTGCTGAAAACGCTGCCGTCCACCTTGCTTGCCCACACCTCCGAGGCAATCGATTTCGCCGCGCTGCGCGGTAAATCCGTCGCGGTGATCGGCGGCGCGGCCTCCGCGTTCGATGCGGCAGCAACGGCGCTCGAAGCCGGTGCAGGGCAGGTCCATCTGTTCGCGCGGCGTGAGCGGATTGCTTCGGTGCCGGTGACTCGCGCTCGCGCCTATCCCGGTGCGTACGACAACTATTTCCATCTGCCTGACGCGATTCGCTGGTCACAGGCGCGGCGCTTTCGCCGCGCCGGTTCGACGCCGCCGCTCGACGCGGTGGAGCGCGTCACGCGGTTTGCGAACTTTCATCTGCATCCCGGCACGCAGTGGTCGCACGTCGACGTCAGGAACGGGCGCGTCGAAACCGAGGTGGCGGGGGAGTCGCTGACATTCGATTTCGTGATTGCCGGCACGGGTTATGCCATCGATCTCGCGCTGCGGCCGGAACTGGCGCAGATCGCCGGACATGTCCGCCTGTGGCGCGATCAATACGTGCCCGCCGCCGGCGATAACGACGACACGCTTGGCGCGCATCCGTATCTCGGCGCCGCGCTCGAATACCTCGAGAAGGTCGAGGGTGAAGCGCCTTATCTGAAGAACATTCACGTCTACAACCCGGCGGCCTTCGTCAGTTTCGGCTTGCCTGTCGGCGACGTGCCGAGCATGAAGCGCGACATTCCCGCCGTGGTGCAGCGCATCAGCCGCGATCTGTTTCTCGCCGATCTGGACGCGCATGAAGCACGTATTCATGGCGACATCGCCGCGGATTTCGACGAATCGGTCTACGCACAGAGCGTCTGGCAGCGCGACCGGGCCGACGTCGCCTGAAGTTCGTCCAGAGGCGGGCTCCAAAGCGGACCCGGAAGCGGGCACGAACTCACGCGAGCTCAACAACGCAGGAGGCTGGAACCTTTATGTCTACTCAGTTCGAATCGATCGCGACGCGCGCTCCGGCTATCGGCGCGGAGCCTCACGATGCCGCGCGCCCCATAGCAAGGCGTGGACTCTCACGCGGCGTCTGGATCGCCGGTCTTGCGGCGCTGGCATGGCTCGGCAGTGCCGCGCTGACCGAATGGTGGCCGAGCGCGGACGACTGGCCGTACACGAAAGAATACCTCGCGCTCAAGCTGGTGCTCGCCGTATTCGCTGCTGCGACGGCTGTCGCCGGGTGGCGTAATCAGCCCCTTCAGGCAAGGACGCCCACGCGCACCCATGCGTGGCTCGCGGCCATGCCGTGGTTGCTCGCCCTGGCGCTCGGCGTGAGCGTATGGGAGGCGGTCACCGCGCAACTCGAATGGCTGCCGCGGCCCTTTTTCGCGCCGCCGCAAGCGCTAATCGGCGTCTATGCCGAAGACTATCCGCGGCTGGGGTCGAGTGTCGTGCATTCGTTTGGACTACTGGCTTACGGCTACGTGCTGGGCGCGGCGGCAGGCTTCGTGACGGGGGTGAGCATCGGCTGGTCGCAAGCGGTCAGCTACTGGGTCCATCCGGTGCTGCGCCTGATCGGACCGCTGCCGGCTACCGCGTGGTTGCCGCTGGCGTTCTTCTTCTTTCCGTCGAGCTTTAGCGCGAGTGTGTTCCTGATCGCGCTGGCGACCGCTTTTCCGGTGGCCGTCCTGACCTGGTCCGGTGTGGCCGGCGTCAACCCGGCCTATTACGACATCGCCCGCACGCTCGGCGCGCGACCGGCTTTTCTGATCCTGCGTGTCGCGATTCCGGCGGCGTTGCCGTCGGTATTCGTCGGTCTGTTCATGGGGCTGGGCGCATCGTTCTCGGTCCTGATCGTCGCTGAAATGATGGGCGTGAAAGCGGGACTCGGCTGGTACCTGCAATGGGCCCAGGGCTGGGCGGCCTATTCGAATATGTATGCCGCGCTGCTGGTCATGGCGCTGATGTGCTCGGGTCTGATCACGTTGCTGTTTCGCCTGCGTGACCGTTTGCTGGCGTGGCAAAAAGGATTGCTCAAATGGTAGCCGTACCCGAAGTGCTGAAACGGAACGCCGCCGCAGCGCCGGTTCGCGACGGCGCGCGCATCGACGTGCGCCATGTCAGTCATCAATTCGCGTTGCGCGGCGCCGCGTTGCCCGTGTTGCAGGATGTCAGCTTCGCGGTCGAGCCGGGCGAGTTCGTCGCGCTGCTGGGTCCGAGCGGTTGTGGAAAGTCCACCTTGCTGCGTCTCGTGGCGGGACTCGATACGCCGACGCAAGGCAGTGTGCAGGCCGACGGCGCCACGATCGCGGGCCCCGACCCGTCGCGCGTGGTGGTGTTCCAGGACCCGACCCTGTACCCGTGGCGTACGGTGCGCGGCAACGTCGGGATCGGCCCGCAGGCGCAGCGCAGAGGCTTCGCCCGGCGGCGTGGTCCACAGGAAGATCAGGCGCGGCAACGAATCGATGCCGCGCTGGAACTGGTCGGCCTGACCGAGTTTGCCGAAGCGTTTCCGCATCAATTGTCGGGCGGCATGGCGCAGCGGGTGGCGCTGGCGCGCGCGCTCGTCAACGATCCCGCGCTGCTGGTGCTGGACGAGCCGTTCGGCAAGCTCGACTCTCTGACACGCATCCGCATGCAGGGCGAACTGGCGCGGCTGTGGCAGGACGCGCGCTTTTCCGTGCTGCTGGTGACGCACGATGTCGAAGAGGCGTTGCTGCTTGCCCGGCGCGTGATCGTTTTCAGCGAACGGCCCGCACGCGTGGTTGCGCAAGTGCATAACGACGCACCGTATCCCCGCCATCGCGACGATCCGAAGCTGGTGGCGCTGCGCCGCGAGGTGCTCGCTCAACTCGGACTCGACACCTGAACAACCCATAGAACAATCGATAACGATCTGAGGAAGAGTCAACCATGAATCCCTACGATGAATCGCCGCTGAGCGAAAGCCGCCGTGCGTGGTTACGCAAGACGGCCTGGACTGCGGGCGCCGCGGCGCTCGGCGGCGCGTGGCTGGGTATGCCGGCCTCGCCGGCTGTCGCCCAAACGCCGCAGGCCGCGCTCAAGCCGCTCAAGCTTTCCTGGAATGCCGGCGCGATCTGTACCGCGCCGGTGGCCGTGGCGGTGAAGCAGGGTTTTTTCGAGCGGCACGGCTTGCAGGTGGAACTCGTGAACTTTTCGGGTTCGACTGACCAGTTGCTCGAGGCGATCGCGACGGGCAAATCCGATGCGGGTGTCGGCATGGCGCTGCGCTGGATCAAACCGCTGGAGCAGGGCTTCGATGTGAAACTGACGGCCGGGATTCACGGCGGGTGCATGCGTTTGCTGGCCACGCGCGCGTCGGGCATCGTCGACGTGGCGGGACTGAAGGGCCGCACGATCGGCGTGAGCGATATGGCGAGTCCTACGAAGAATTTCTTTGCGATCGTGCTGAAGAAGATCGGCGTCGATCCGGAGCGCGATGTGAACTGGCGTCAGTATCCGGCGAATCTGTTGGGCGAGGCGCTGAAGAAGGGCGAAGTGCAGGCGATTGCGGACGGCGACCCCACCATCTGGACGATCCGCGAATCCGATCACCTGGTTGAAGTATCGAACAATCTGTGCGGCGAGTATCAGAACCGTTCGTGCTGCGTGCTGGGCGTGCGCGGTTCGCTGGTGCGAAAGGATCGCGCCACCGCGCAGGCGTTGACCCAGGCGCTGCTCGAAGCAACCGAGTGGACCGCCAATCATCCGGCCGACGCGGCGGCGATTTTCTCGGTCTATACGCCTTCTGCCGAAGTGAGCCAATTGACGGCGATGCTCAAGAGCCATACCGATCGCCATCATCCGGTCGGCGACGCGTTCAGGAAAGAGATATCGCTCTACGCTGACGATCTGAAGGCGGTGGGCGTGCTCAACAGCGGCACCGATTCCAATCGTCTCGCGGACAGGGTGTTCTCGAACGTGCTGGTTTAACGGCGCACCGCATCCGTCCGATATGCGGTTTGTGTCGAACGATAGTCGAATTTATCGTTTGGCCGTGACAGCAGGCATCGTTACGCTAATCGGCTTGCCTATGATGTGCCGACGCCATGATGAACCCGCACAACCCTCCGCCGTCGCGCGGCCGCCGTCGACTGCTCGGTCGTCTGGCGGCCGGCGGTCTGGTGGTTTCCCACGCGGCTGCCGCCAGTGAATTGCTCAAGCCGCTCACGGTCGCGCAATCGAGCCGCGTGCCCGGCGCGCCCATTCTCGAGCATCCATACGGCGTGCCTTCGCCCTACGAGGCGAATGTCGTACGGCGGAGCGCACGTGCGTGGCCGCTGCCCGGCGCGGCTTCGTCAATGACACCGCTCGCCGATCTGCACGGCACGCTCACCCCCAACGGTCTGGTCTACGAGCGTCATCACGGCGGCGTGCCGGACATCGATCCCGATCAGCATCGGCTGGCTATTCACGGGCTGGTGCGCACGCCCAAGCTGTTCACGATGGACGACCTGCTGCGCCTGCCGTCCGAATCGCGGATTCATTTTCTCGAATGCTCCGGTAATACCGGCAACGAATGGAATGGTCCGAGCGGCATGCCGGTGCAACTCACGCATGGTTTGCTGTCGTGCTGCGAATGGACCGGCGTGCGGTTGTCGACTTTGCTGGAAGAAGTGGGCGGTTTGTCGAAGCCGGCCAATCCGGCGGGCGGCTGGTTGTTGGCGGAAGGCGCGGACGCCGCCGTGATGACGCGCAGCCTGCCGCTCGAGCGCATACTCGATCGCGCGCTGGTGGTCTACGCGCAGAACGGCGAACGCTTGCGTCCCGAGAACGGCTATCCGTTGCGTCTGATCGTGCCTGGCTTCGAGGGCAATACGAACGTCAAATGGCTGCGCCGGCTGAAAGTGGTCGACGCGCCGTTGCAAACACGAGAGGAAACCTCGAAGTACACCAGCCTGCTCGCGAACGGCACGGCGCGTCAGTTTGCGTTCGAGATGGATGCGAAGTCGGTGATCACGCGGCCTTCGCCGGGACATCGCCTCACCACCCAGGGCTATTACCCGATCACCGGCCTGGCGTGGTCCGGACGCGGGACGATCCGCAAGGTGGAAGTGTCGACCGATGGCGGTGCGAGCTGGCGTCTCGCGCGTCTGGACGGCGCCATTCACGATCGCGCGCTGACGCGCTTTCAGGCGGACTGGCACTGGGATGGCAGTGCAACCGCGATTCTCTCGCGCGCCACCGATTCGACCGGCTACGTGCAGCCCACGCGTGCCGAACTGGTTGCCGCGCGTGGCCTGAATTCGCAGTACCACTACAACGCGATCCAGCAATGGCGAGTCGAGGCAAGCGGCGAGGTGCGCAATGCGTGATGGCCGCAGTTCGATCCGCACGCCGGCGCGCACGGCACGAACCGCGCTGGCCGTGCTGCTGTCGCTCTCGGCGTTGGCATCGTGTTCAACAGTCGCGCCGGGTGACCGGAGCGCCGGCGGGGGGCATGAGATCGGCTCGCCGCTCACCGAACAGGACCTCGCCGCCTGGAACATCGACGTTGCGCCGGACGGCCGCGGCTTGCCCGCGGGCAGCGGCGACGTCGCCACCGGCGCACACGTGTTTGCCGCCAAATGTGCGGCGTGCCACGGCGCGCAGGGTGAGGGCGGTCTCGGCGATCAACTGGTAGGCGGGCAGGGTACGCTGACGAGCGCGAAGCCGAAGCGCACCGTGGGCAGCTACTGGCCCTATGCGACGACCCTGTTCGACTACATTCGCCGTGCGATGCCGTACAACGCGCCCGAATCGCTTTCTGCCGACGAGGTGTACGCGCTAAGCGCATTCCTGCTCAACCGCAACGGCATCGTGCAGGCGGATACGCGACTCGATGCGGCGTCGCTGCCGCGTGTGGTGATGCCCAATCGCGGCGGTTTTGTAGCCGATCCACGGCCGGGACGGCTATGAGGTGCGGCTGCTGATCTGATGGCTCAGGCCGGGCGCTTCATGCAGCCGGGGCAGCCGGCGCATTCGGCGTGTATTTGCGCAGCCGCTGCGAAAGCAGATGCGAAGGCTTTTCGATCATCCGGTAGAACGCGTAGCTGATAGCGAACGCCAGTGCCACCTGCACGAACCACGCGAATCGGGATGTAGCGTCGAATCCGGTCATTTCCAGCAGGGCAAGCGCCATCTTGTGGCACAGATAGAGGCTATAGGACCACGCGCCGAACGTGGCCAGTCTGGCCCACACGCCGCTTCTGGACGGCGTGGCGGTTTCCGCCGCGATCCAGACCGCCGCGAGGAACTGAAATAGCGGCAGCGTGATGTCGGGCGTGATCAAGGGCACGATAGCCGGCTTGAGATTCGATTCGGACAACAGAATCATAATGACCGCTCCGGCAGCGACTACCGCCACTCTCAGCGCAACCAGATGGTTTGCGAGGTAGCGCGTGCTCCGGTCAAGGCCGCCCTTGATCATCAGCGTGAGCGGCGAATACGCGCCGCGAACGTGGAATTGCTCCGCGTTGCGCTGGATCTCCGCGATCAGACAGCCGAAAATCCATCCGGCCGCATACAGCAGGGCCGTGCCGGGAACACCATACGTTTCGATGACGCAGCCGTGGCAAACCGGGTGCCCGATCAGACGAACCACGGCCACCATCACGCCCGCTGCAAGCGCGCAGCCAACGATCATTTCACCGATGTAGCGAAAGCGGGGACGCAGCAGCGGATAAGCGGCGTAATACACCATCTCGCAGTAGAGCGACCACAGCACGGATTCCAGATAGTTCTGGCCCGCCGGCAAAGGTTGAACGAGGCACAGCAGGATCACCAGCGGCAAGCCGATGCGGATGAATCGGGACGCGTAATAGTTGATCGGCTTGAGCGTCACATCCTTTTGATATGCGTTGTGGATGCAATAGCCGGAAATGACGAAGAATACGATGACGGCGGCGGGGCCCGCGAACAGCGCGGTCGACCCTGACCACAACGCGCCGCCGAGGAATGCGAGCGGGTGGGGCAGAAGTTCTTTGAACGCGGGCGGCTTGAAGTGGTACATCAGAACCCAGACAGCCGCAAGGAATCGAATGGCGTCGATCTTCAACGACTTGTTCAGATTTGTGGACGCTGAGAGATTCAAGGTGATCGCCATTTTTGCCCCTTCTACTATTCAGGCTGCGGCGATCTTACCTCCGAGGGGAACAACAAAAATAACGATAAAAATCGAAAAAAATGGCGAAATTAATGCCTCATTGGCGCCGGCGGATTGATGCTGGCACAATTCAAAGGCAGTCTCTGCCGAGACCGGACCAGAATTCGAGGCGTAACGACCCTATGACTCCATCAGAAACCATTGACCAGATGATCGCGGGAATCACGGATTGGCGTGGTGAAACCTTCGCCGCGATGCGCAAGACCATCCTCGCGGCCGATCCGCAGATCGTCGAGGAATGGAAGTGGATGGGAAGCCCCGTGTGGTCTCGTGACGGAATGATCGCGGTCGCCAATGCGCACAAAGGCAAGGTCAAGCTGACTTTTGCCCACGGGGCTAGCCTTCCGGATCCCGAGAAGCTGTTCAACGCGGGTCTTGAAGGCAACGCAAGACGGGCGATCGACTTTTTCGAGGGCGACAGGATCAATGAACGTGCGCTAAAGAATCTGGTCCGTGCCGCGATTGAACACAACCAGACCAAATTGAAGAAGAACGCGCCGGCGAGTACCCGGGCGAAAGCACGTAAAAGCAAAGAGACGTGAGTCCGGGGCACCGAATCTAAAGCACGCTTGAATAGCGATCCTGAAGGTTCTCCTGGCTGCTGCGTTGCATCTGAATATGCGCCTTGGTGAAATCGATCCACGCGCGTATTTTCGGGTCGAGATACTGTCTGGACGCGTACAACAGGTACAGGTCGGTTTCGTTGACCGTGTACTCCGGTAACACGGCGACCACGTTGCCGCCCTGGATCTCCTGCGCGGCGATATACGAGGGCAAAGGCCCGATACCCATGCCTTGCCGGATAGCGATCGCGAGCGAACGTCCGGCGTCGACGGTGAGCTGGGGATCAATGCACACCATGCTCGTTTCCGCGCCGCATTTCACGGCCCACTCGCGGTCGCGAAATGCGGGGCCGCCAATCTGCAGGCAGCGGTGTGCCGCAAGCTCGGCAAGCGCGCACGGCATGCCATGCTCTTCGACATAGTCCGGCGACGCGCACAACACGCTTCGAATCGTGCCGACCTTCACCGCGACCAGGTTGGACTCGGGAAAGTGATTGGCGGCGATCAGGACGATATCGTAGCGTTCGCGAATCAGATCGGGCATCTGCGAGGCCACCGTCAAATCGAAATTCACCTGGGGATACTGACGCTGGAATCCAGCCGCGAGCGGAAGCACGAAGTGATCGGCCAGACTCGCGCTGCAGTGCACCCGCAGCGTACCGCGCGGCTCCGCGGAGGCGAGATTCACTTCGCGCTCAGACGCATCCAGCGCGCGCAGGACTTCGTGTACGCGGCTCAGATAGCGCAGGCCGACCTCGGTGAGCGCCATCGAACGCGTCGTGCGATGCAGAAGACGTGTGCCAAGATGACTTTCCAGTTGTGCGATAGCACGCGACACATGAGGCGTGGAAAGGCCGAGGCGTTCTGCGCTGCGAGTAAAACCGCCGGTGTCGGCGAGCACCGAAAAAACGCGCATGCAATGAATCAGATCCAGTCAAATTCTCCCGGTCGGTAAGGGTGCCCTGCTGCCATGAACCTCACACAGTGGCGTTGGCAGTCTATTCGACGACGCCGGTGCGCTGCACGCGTGAATCTTCAACTCATCGTCGCGAATTGGACACGGCCGGACTGGATGCTCATTTGAAGTATTCGCTCGGCGCGACCCCCAGCACTTTGCGAAACATCGCCGTGAATGCACTCGGGCTGTCGTAGCCGTGTTCGAGCGCGACATCGAGCACCGACGCGCCGGTTGCCAGTTGTGGCAGGCTCAGCAGAACCCGCGTGTGGCGGCACCATGAACCATGCGTCATGCCGGTTTCGCGCTGGAACGTCCGGGCGAACGTACGCGGGTTCATGTTGGCCCGGCCCGCCCAGCCTTGCAATGTCGCGTCGAGCGAGGGCTGCGCAATCAGTTCGGCGCACAGTTCGACGAGCGCCGGATGACGGGGCATCGGCACGTGCAGGAGCAGGGGGGCGGCCATGCAGATTTCGTCGAGAGTCAATTCCAGTACGCGCCGTTCCCGTTCGCTGTATCCGGCGGCCGGTCGAATGCCGACCGCGGTCACGATCAGCTCGCGCAGCAGTGCGCTCACCAGGATTACCCTGCAACTGTCGGGCAACGCGTCACGCGCGTCGGGGGCCGCGTAGACGGTGCGCATCTGCACGTCGCTCGCAATTTCGATTTCATGGCGCACGCCGCCCGGCACCCACACCGCGCGGCCGGTCGGCACGATCCAGCTGCCGCTAGCCGAACGCACGATCATCACGCCCGAGATCGCGTAGATCAGTTGGCCGCTGCTATGTGTGTGCGCCGGGAATACCGTGCCCGCGGGCTGATCCGTGGCGAGCACGGTGACGGACGCGGCTTCCAGCGCTTTCTGGCTTTCAAAAAAACCGAAACTGTCCATTTCGCGATGATGCATGGCAATTCTTCGAGAGATAACCGGAGCGCAGAACTCTACCATCAGGCTTCCGACTCCACAGCCGAGCATCTGTCATGGTTCCTCCGGGCGCTTTCCGCACCGCTTCCAGTACTGCGCTTATCACCGCGACTAGTACCGCGTTCAGTATCGTTTCCCGTACCGCTGCCGGTACCGCTGCCGGTACCGCTGCCGGTACGGCTTCCCATACCGCGCCTGGCATCGCTTCTTCCACCGGTCACTCTGCTGGCCGTGGCGGCACGAACTGCCGGCCACGCGCACCACGCCGCCTTACCCATGCGCCTCTGCGCGCGATCTGCGTTGCTGCGTTCGCGCTGCTCGCCTCGGCCTGTTCCCTTGAGGCGCCGTACCGCGCGCCACAGTTGCCGGCTGGGGCATCCGCGCCGTTCATGTCGGCGCAGCATGCGCCGGTTGTGCAACAGCCGTTACCTGACGACTGGTGGCGTCTCTATCAGGACCCGGTGCTGGACGGTCTGATTCAGCAGGCACTCGAGCAGAACCGCGATCTCGCGGTCGCGTTTGCGCGTCTTGCACGCTCCCAGGCGGTGGTGAACGAAACCGGTGCCGCGAAACTGCCCGATACGCAGCTTGCGCTCGGCGGCAACTACGGCAAGCAGAACGCCGATCAGATCGTCGCGGCGGCGCGGCGCGAATCGGCTGACACGCGCTGGGCTTACGCACCTTCGCTGGCGGTTTCGTACGAAGTCGATCTGTGGGGGCGCGTACGCCATCTCGTCGAGGCGTCGCAAGCCGATGCCGACGCCATGCAGGCGGCCACCGACGCGGTGCGCGTCGCCGTTGTCGCAGCGACCACCGATGCCTATCTGCACGCGTGCGCCTACGGCGAACAGATCGACGTGGCCAACCGTTCGCTCGGGATCGCCCAACGGCTGGTGGATCTGACCACCCGGCAACGCGATCGCGGGCTGGTGTCCGATCTCGAAGTCACGCGCGCTAGTGCCTTTTTCGACGAGACCCGTGCGACGGTGCCGACGCTCGAGGGCAAACGTCGCGCCGCGCTGTTCGAACTGGCGGTGCTGCTGGGCCGCCCGCCTGGCGAATTTCCCAAGGCGGCCGGGCAATGCCGTGTGGTGCCCGTGCTCAGCGCGCCGTTTCCGGTTGGCGACGGCGCCGCCCTGTTGCGCCGCCGTCCCGATCTGCGTGAGGCGGAACGCAAGCTGGCCGCCGCCGATGCCCGTGTCGGCGTGGCGCGCGCCGACCTGTATCCGTCGATCGTGTTGGGCGGCTCGGTGAACCTCCTGTCGACGACCGGCAGTCTGGCGTCGCTTGGCGATCAGTACGCGCTGGCATGGGGCGTCGGGCCGTTGATCAGTTGGCGTTTCCCCAACATGGCCGTGAGCCGCGCGCGGCTGGTGCAGGCCAAGGCCGATAACAGCGAAGCGCTCGCGCAGTTCGAGCAGAACGTGCTTGTCGCGTTGAAGGAATCCGAGCAGGCGCTGACGTTCTACGGCGCGCAGTGGGAGCGCCAGAGCGCGTTGCAGGCGGCCCGCGCGAACGCGGCCCGCGCCTTCCATCTCGCCGAGCTGAACTACCAGGCAGGGGCGCTGGACTTTCTCGACGTGCTCGATGCCGAGCGCAGTCTCGTTGCCGGCGACGCCGCGCTCGCGGTGTCGACTGAAGCACTCGCGTCCGACCAGGTCGCCGTGTTCAAGGCACTCGGTGGCGGCTGGCAACACCAGGCCATTGCGCCACATGACGCGGCGCCACCTCACGCCGCGGCACCGCCTCACGTATCCGTTAATTTTTCATCAGGGTCCTGATATGAGTACCACGGTCGTTCCAGAAAAAGAAAAGACTTCGCCGTTCAGCAAAAAGAACCTTGTGCTCGCGGGCACGGCCATCGCTGTCGTTGGGCTCGTGGTGGTGGGCATCCACTGGTGGACCGTCGGCCGTTTCATCGAAAGCACCGACGATGCGTATGTGCGCGCCGACGTGGTGACGGTCAGCTCGCGCGTGCCGGGCTATGTGACGAGTGTCGAGGTCGAAGACAACCAGCCGGTGCACAAGGGCGACGTGCTCGCGCATATCGACAGCGCGGACTACGCGGCTAAAGTCGCCAAGGCTCAGGCGACGGTCGACACGGCGCTGGCGACCTTGCACGCGGAGCAGGCGAATCTCGCCACGCTCGATGCGCAGATCGCCCAGCAAGGCAGCGTGATGGCGGCCGCGCGGGCGGACGTCGATGCGGCGCGGGCGGGCGCGAACCGTCGCAAGTCGGACGCCGAACGCTACCGGCAACTGGCGGCCGAGCAGGCTTCGAGCGCTCAGCGCTGGGAGCAGGCCCATGCCGACGCGCTCACCGCCGACGCCGAACTGGCGAGAGCCGCCGCGACGGTGCAAACCCAGCGCGGCCAGCAAACCGTGCTGGAGAAGCGCAGGGCGCAAGGCATGGCGGCGATCGAACAGGCGCAAGCGCAGCTCGAGGTCGCGCGTGCGGCCCTGTCGCTCGCGCAGATCGATCTCGATCACACTGAGATTCGCGCCGCGAGCGACGGCACGGTCGGCCAGCGCACCGTGCGAGTAGGGCAGTACGTCGAGACCGGGCAACCGCTGCTCGCCGTGGTGCCGCTTCAGGATGTCTACGTGATCGCCAACTTCAAGGAAACGGAGGTCGCGGCCATGAGCGCCGGCCAACCGGTCGAGATCGACGTCGACACCTATGCGGGGCAGCCGTTGCATGGGCGCGTGCTGAGCATCGCACCGGGCTCGGGCGCGCAGTTCGCGTTGCTGCCGCCGGATAACGCGACCGGCAACTTCACCAAGGTCGTGCAGCGCATTCCCGTGAAGATCCAGATGGACGCCGGTCAGCACGACGCGATCCGGTTGCGGCCGGGCATGTCGGTCGTCGCGCGGGTTCATACCGGCGCTCCCGTGACGCAGCCTGCCGCGAGCCGCTCATGAGCACGGCGAGCGCTTCTTCCCGCACTCATGATCCGGTGTCGCTGCGCGCGTGGGTGGCGGTGCTCGGCGGCGTGTTCGGCTGCTTCATGGCCGGTATGAACGTGCACGTCACCAATGCATCGCTGCCCGATATTCGCGGCTCGCTTGGCGCGAGTTTCGAGGAAGGTTCGTGGATCACCACCGCGTATCTGGTCGCGGAAATCATCATCATTCCGTTGACCGGCTGGCTCGTGCGAGTGTTTTCCATCCGCCGCGTGATGCTGGTCGGCACGAGTGGATTCCTGATCTTCTCGCTGGTGTGTTCGGTGGCGCCGACCATCAATGCGATGATCGTGGCGCGCGCCTTTCAGGGGGCGTTCGGCGGCGTGCTGATTCCGCTGTCGTTCCAGCTGATCCTGACGGAGCTGCCGGCCTCACGGCATCCCCTCGGCATGGCGCTGTTCGCGGTCGCCAACAATGTTGCGCAGGCGGCCGGCCCTTCGCTCGGCGGCTGGCTGACCGACATGTATTCGTGGCGCTGGATCTTCTATCTGCAGATTCCGCCCGCGCTCATTTTGCTGGGCGCAATCGGCTGGGCGATCAAACCCGAGCCCGTGCATCTGGACCGGCTGCGCAAGGCGGATTGGCTGGGCATTTCGACGATGGCAATCGGACTGAGCGCGCTGCAGATCGTGCTTGAGGAGGGCGGACGCAAGGACTGGTTCGGCTCGAGCTTCATTACGAACATGTTTCTGGTTGCGGTGGTTGGGTTGACGGTGTTCGTGGTGGTGCAGCTTCGCCGCGAGGAGCCGTTCATCAATCTGCGGCTGCTCGGCCGCTATAACTTCGGCATTGCCAGTCTGATGCAGTTTCTGTTCGGCGGCGTGGTGTTCGCGGTCGTGTTTCTGGTGCCGAATTACTTTGCCGAATTGCAGGGCTACAGTGCGCGGGATATCGGCGTGATGATGGTGCCGTATGGCCTCGTTCAGTTCGTCATGTCGTTCCTGACACCGCCTTTAATGCGCCGCACCAGCGCACGTACGACGATCATCGCCGGCTTCACGCTCGTCGCGATCGGCTGCCTGATGAACATTCATCTCGACGTGAACGCATCGGCGAACGTCGTGGTGCCGTCGCTGATCGTGCGCGGGATTGGGCAGTCGCTGGTGGTCGTCGCACTCGGTGTGATGGCCGTCGACGGCATCGAGAAAAGCCAGCTCGGATCGGCCTCGGGCCTGTTCAGCATGGTGCGCAATCTGGGCGGCGCAATCGGCATTGCGATCGCCAGTCAGATCGTGGTCGAACGCGAGAAGCTGCACGCCTCGCGGATCGGAGAAGCGATCACGCCGTTCAACGGCGCGTTTCAGGAGCGCATGATCGGCATGGTCCGGGTGTTGGCTCAGGGACACGTAGGACGGGCCGATGCCATGGCGGCGTCCGGACTCGCCGGCGCGCGCGAAGCGGCGCTTGGAATCGTGGACAAGCTGATCGGCCGCGAAGCGCTTCTGATGGCATACAGCGATACCTTCTATGTGGCCGGTATCGCCATGCTTGGCTGCACGCTGGCCGCGTTTACGCTGCGCGGCCGCAAAAAAAGCGGGTAGGGGCGGGAGACGCTATTCGCGCGGCACTCAGCGCGCCAGCAAGGAAACGGTTGCGATGCCGAGGATCGTCATCACGAGCGAGGCTCCGACGTGAATGACGATCTCGCCTGCTGCCCAGCCGAGCCGACCGTCTTGCAGGCGCTGCACGACTTCCGCCGAGAAGGTCGAGAACGTCGACAGGCCGCCCATCAACCCCGTGATTACGAAGAGCCGCCATTCGGGCGCGATCTGCGGCGCCCGCGCGAACCCTGCGACTGCGACGCCAATGACGTAGCCGGCGATCACGTTAGCGGCGAAGGTGCCAAGCGGCAAACCGGTGAACAGGCCGTTCAGACGGATACCGAGAAACCAGCGGAATAGCGAGCCGAGCGCGCCGCCAATGCCGACCGCGAGAATGGACAAATACATGGAAAAGTACTCTGGCGAGGCCAAAAGATCGACAAACCGGGCTCGCGGGGCAGGCGTGATGCCACGTCCGCAGTCGTCCGGGCGAAGCAGGCATCATCAGCCATCAAGGGCGGTTAATGGAGAATGCCATCTCCAGCGCGCAAGTCTAGCATCCACCGGGCATTGGGGACAGACGAGCATGGTGCGCGGCGCGCAGCATCCGGCGCGCCGCTGAGCCCGGTTTGCGGCCAACCGCGGGTAACGTGCTGCCAGCCCCTCAGCCGACGCTTTCGCGCTCCGGCGTGGCCGAAATTTTGTGGATCGACAGATCCGCGCCGTTGTATTCGTCTTCCTGGTCGAGCCGCAACCCTACCGTCAGGCGAATGGCCCCGTACACGAGCGTGCCGCCGAGCAAGGCCACCACAATGCCGCCCAGCGTGCCGACCAGTTGCGCGCCGAACGATACGCCGCCGAGGCCACCGAGCGCACGCAAGCCGAAGATGCCGGCCGCGAGGCCGCCCCACGCGCCGCACAGACCGTGCAACGGCCACACGCCGAGTACGTCGTCGATACGCCAGCGGTTTTGCACGCAGGTGAACATATAGACGAACAGCACGCCCGCAATGCCGCCCGTCACCAGCGCGCCGAGCGGATGCATCAGGTCGGAGCCGGCGCATACCGCCACCAGTCCGGCAAGCGGGCCGTTGTACGTGAAGCCGGGGTCGTTGCGGCCCGCGAGCCATGCGCTCAGCGTGCCGCCGACCATCGCCATCAGCGAATTGACCGCCACGAGGCCGCTGATCTTGTCGATGGTCTGCGCGCTCATCACGTTAAAGCCGAACCAGCCGACCGCCAGCACCCACGCGCCCAGCGCGAGGAACGGAATATTCGACGGCGGATGCGCGGCAATGCGGCCGTCCCGATGGTAACGGCCGTGGCGTGCACCGAGCAGCAGCACAGCCGGCAACGCGACCCAGCCGCCGAACGCATGCACCACCACCGAGCCGGCGAAGTCGTGAAACGGCACCCCGAAGACCTGGGTCAGCCAGTTCTGAATGCCGAAGCGGCCGTTCCACGCGATTCCTTCGAAGAACGGATAGACGAAGCCAACCAGTACGAAGGTGGCGAACAGTTGCGGATTGAACTTCGAGCGCTCGGCGATGCCGCCCGACACGATCGCCGGAATTGCCGCCGCGAAGGTCAGGAGGAAGAAGAAGCGCACCAGCGCATAGCCGTTGTGCGCGGCCAGCGATTCGGCGCTGCCGAAGAACTGCACGCCATAGGCGATCGTGTAGCCGATGAAGAAATACGCGATCGTCGAGACTGAGAAGTCCACCAGAATCTTCACCAGCGCATTGACCTGATTCTTTTTGCGGACCGTGCCGAGTTCGAGAAACGCGAATCCCGCATGCATGGCCAGCACCATCGCGGCACCCAGCAAAAGGAAGAGGGTATCGGTGCCGGTTTTAAGACTTTCCATCGAGTGTCCCGCTTATGCCAAAAAAGCGGGCATTGAATGCAAGAACCGGGCCAAACTTGTGCCGAAAGCGTCGATCAGGTGCAGGGACGCACCGGAATGGGTTTGGTGTGACGTTCTGGCGATTCAGCGGCAGCGCTTCGTTGCACCTCGAATGACGGGGAAAGCACAATTTAAGTGCATTGTGGTTCCGCTCTGGCTGTCATGATCCAAATGTGGGCAGATTATTCGATTTGTTTTACGTTTAATTCAAAAGCCTGACGTTATATGCGCAATCGTTGCGCACGGAGCGATATCTGGCGGAACAAGCATGATTCGTGGCGTGCCGTCTTTGTCTTCCTGCGCAAACGCCCACATAATGTGCCGTCCCCGTGCATGATCTGCCGGCCATCGACCTCCAATGCGCACGCATGAGACTGACCACTAAAGGCCTGTTGCTGATCGCGATTCCGGCTTTCTTCGAATTGGCGTTGCTGTCCGGCCTGGTCAAGGCGCAGTCCGACGCGGCACAAGCCGAGCGGTGGGCTATCCATAGCGAAGACGTGCTGCGCCAGACCACCGCGATTCTCGATCCGGTGCTGGGTGAGTCGGTGGCGCTGCGCGGCGCGGTGCTCGCCAACGATACCCGCTTTACCACGCCGGTCACGGTGTGGATGGACGTCGACCGTCGCATCGATCAACTGGCCGAGCTGGTGGCCGATAACCCGGCGCAAGTCGAACGGGTGGTGCAGGTGCGCCAGGCGGTGCAGGGCTATCGCCAATGGTCGGACCGCGTTCAGGACATGCTGCATTCGGGGCGGCGGCGCGATCTGCTCGATCGCTTTCGAGACCTGGGCGGCGCCGACGTGCTCGATCGCTTCCGCCAGCAAGTGGCGGCCTTCCAGAGTGAAGAGCGGCGCCTCGACACACTGCGTTCAAGCGCCGCCGGCGCCGCGCGTGAACGGCAGCAGATGCTGGTCGTCGCGGCCGTGCTCGGCTCCTTGCTGTTCGTCGCGGTGGCCATCTGGTTGTTCACGCGTGGCGTGCGCGGCCGGCTCGCGCTGCTCTCCGACAATGCCGGGCGCCTTGCGGGCAACGAGCCGTTGGCGCCGATCGGTCCGGGCCGCGACGAAATTGCGCGGCTCGATCTGACCTTGCATGAAACCAGCCGGCGCCTGCTCGAAGCCGAGCGCATCCAGGCGCGCTTTCAGTCCGATCTCGCGCGCCGCGCCGGCGAACTGGCGCGCATCAACGAGACCTTGCGGCAACAGACCCAGGAGAACGAAATGTTCATCTACAGCGTGTCGCACGACCTGCGTGCGCCGCTGGTGAATCTGCAAGGCTTCTCGAAAGAACTGACGCGCGCCTGCGACGACCTGCGTACGGTGCTGCGGCAGTCGTCGCTCGCGGCCGAGCCGCGGCAGCGCATCGAACGGGTGGTGGACGAGGATATCGGCGAGGCCTTGCACTTCCTGCAAACCGCCGTGTTGCGCGCCTCCCATATTATCGACGCGCTGTTGCGGCTGTCGCGTGTCGGCCGGGTCGAGTACCGGCAGCAAAAGGTCGAGGTGTGCGATATCGTGCCGCGCGTGGTCGATGCCATGCAGGGATCGATCCGGGCCCGGCGGGCGCATGTGATCGTCGACGAACTGCCGCCGGTGTGGGGCGACCCGACCGCGCTTGAACAGGTGTTCGCGAACCTGATCGGCAACGCGGTCAATTATCTGGACCCGGCGCGCGAAGGTCTGATCGAGATCGGTACGACGCCGGCCCCGCCGGGCGTGCATTCGCTACGGATTTTTTACGTGCGGGACAATGGCCTGGGCATTCCGGCGGTCGCGCTGCCGCGGCTTTTTAACGCGTTTCAGCGGCTGCACGGCAATGTGGCGGCGGGCGAGGGCATCGGCCTTGCGCTCGTGCGGCGGGTGGTGGAGCGCCACGGCGGGCGCGTGTGGGCGGAGTCGAAAGAGGGGGTGGGCACGACGTTTTATCTGTCGCTGCCCGAAGCCGGGGCGCGGAGCGCGCAGCGGTCTGTCGAAACGCATGCCACGCTGGCCGACGGTACTCACGCGGTGCATGGTGGACGGCAAGTGCGTGCGGAACCCGGTGATTCTGCGGGCACGGGTCCCGGCGGCAGTGCGGTACACGCCGCGAATACCGCCCATGCCGCGCCTGGTATCAGTACGCGGTAAAGAGCCGGCGTGGTTTGAGCAGTTTGCTGCCGCGAATCGACCAGTAACAGCCGCAGCAGATCAGGACCGCGACGCCGGTCAGCGCTTCGAGCGGCGCCGGGTGCAAGCCGGGCAGGCCGTCGAGCGCGAACAGGCCGCGTGCGGCGATCAACAACGCCGCCCATAGCGAGCACGCTGCTTGCACGAGCATGCGCGTACCCGCCAGACGCCGTGCGCGGTTTTCTCGCGACCAGTTGGCCGGGGTACGTGCGCAGAAAAAAGCAATCGCCATCAGCGTGACGGCGAGAATGACGATCCAATCAGTCAGTTCCATCAAAAAAGGCTCCCAGGTCAACCCGCGACTATAGGAAAGCCTTTTGCTGCGAACTATCGGACGAATCTCAAATTCGGGTGCGCCGAGGGTGCATTCCGGGGCAATCGCACTGAGAGGTTTCTGCGAATCCGCCTCGTGGTTCTACTGAAGCTTTATCAGTCCTGCTGCCGTCGAACGGAAGCCACAGCGGCGATAAAACTCCTCGAGGTGGGGTTCAAAATCGACCTGCAGCCAATGCGCGCCGCGTTGCCGCGCAAGTATTGGGAAGGCGAGCGCGCGTGGCCGCAAAGGTCCGGCGCTCGCCGTCGGGATCAGAGTTCGATCCGGGTGCCGAGCAGCACGAGGAATTGACGCAGCCACTCAGGATGAGCGGGCCACGCGGGGGCGGTGACGAAATTGGCGTCGGTGATCGCCGCATCGACCGGAATGTCGGCGTACTCGCCACCGGCCAGCTTCACTTCGGGCGCGCAGGCTGGGTAGGCGGAAATGCGCTTGCCGCGGATCACGTCGGCGGCGGCCAGCAATTGCGCCGCGTGGCAGATCGCGGCGATCGGCTTGCCCGCTTCGGCAAACTGCCGCACCAGCTCGATGACCTTGTGATTCAGACGCAGATACTCGGGCGCGCGGCCTCCCGCGATGGCCAGTGCGTCGTACTGACGAGAATCGGCGTCGTCGAATGTCGCATTGAGAGTGAACTGATGGCCGGGCTTTTCGGTGTAGGTCTGGTCGCCTTCGAAATCATGAATGGCGGTCTTGATCTTCTCGCCGGCTTTCTTGTTCGGACAGACCGCGTCGACTACGTGGCCGACGGCCTGCAATGCCTGAAACGGCACCATCGTTTCGTAATCCTCGGCGAAGTCGCCGGTCAGGAACAGAATCTTCTTTGCTGCCATCGCATGCCTCCAGTTGATCAACGGAATACATCGAGCGGGCAGTCAGTCTACTCCAACACGTTTGACAGAACCGCGACGAAGAGGCGCTGCAGGCACGCCACGTGGATCGGGAAACTACTGAGAAAACAGTTTGCCCGCGGAAAGCAATCAGAAGGGCGGCGTTCCCTATACTTTCTCGCATGCCGAAGCCTGCCTTGACAGGCGCTGTTTCAACTGTGAGGAGACAGGAATGCCGCGTCCCGCCGGAACCCTGGTCCGCGCACTGTTCTGCATCGTGGCGCTGGCCGCGGCGCACATCGTGAGCGCGCAACCCATCGTGCTGATGACTGGCGGTGCGGCAAAACTGATCTATCTGCCGGTGATCCTGGCGGACCAGTTGGGCTATTTCCGCAGGGAGGGGCTCGACGTGCGCGTGGTCTCCGCGCCCGCGGGCATCGATACGTCGACCGAGCTCGTGGCGGGCGCGATACAGGGCGCGGTCGGCTATTACGATCACACGATCGCGCTGCAAAGCCAGGGCCTGGATGTGCAGTCAGTGGTCGTGCTGGGCCAGTCCGCCGGCCTCATCGAGCTGGCGCGGCGAGGCGGCGGCATGCAGACGATGGCGGATGCGAAAGGACGCCGGCTCGGCGTGACCGGCTTCGGATCGTCGACTTACTTCCTGACGCGCTATCTCGTTGAGCGCGCGGGCGTGGCCGCCGGCGAGTACACGGTGGTGCCGCTCGCCAACGAGTCCGCATTCGAGCAAGCCCTTGTCGACGGTAAGGTCGATGCGGGCATGATCGAAGAGCCGACCGCGACACGCATGCTGACCCGGCTCGAAGCCACGCCGCTTGTCGACATGCGCAGCGTGACAGACACGCGTGCGCAACTGGGCGGAGCGTATGCGGGCGCGTGTCTCTACATGCAACGCGACTGGATCGACGCCCATCAGGACGCGACGGCGCGGCTGGTGCATGCCGTGCGCGATGCGCTGCGTTTCATCCAGACGCACGACGAAGCCGGGATCGCGGCCGCTGTGCCCGCAACGATCCGGGGCGATGACCCGGCGCTGTACCGCCAGGCGCTGGCGATCGCGAAACCGGCGTATTCGCCGACCGGCGCGATGCCGGCGGACGCACCGTCGACCGTGCTCGCGGTGCTGGCCCGCGCCAACCCCGAGATATCGGCGCGGCACATCGACCTCGCGCGCACCTATACCAACCGCTTCGTCGCGCCCGCATCCACGGACGCTTCGGACGGCCAGGCCGCAGGTTCGCACTGAGCCTTGCTGCCCCAATCTGTTCGCACATACCTACCGGAGACTTTTGCCATGCGAGCCATCCAGATTCACGAATACGGCGGGCCCGAAGTGCTTCGGCGCGTCGAGATCGACGTGCCGGAACCGTCGCCGGGTGAAGTGCTTGTGCGCGTTGTGACGGCGGGTATCAACTTCATGGACGTGCACACGCGGCAGGGTAAGTATCGCGATTCGCGCACCTACCCCGTGAGGATTCCGTGCACGCTCGGCATGGAGGGCGCGGGCGAAGTCGTCGAAGTGGGCGCGGGCGTCACGTCGTGTCGCAAGGGCGACCGGGTTGCGTGGTGCATCGCGTGGGGCGCGTACGCCGAGTATGCGGTGGTGCCCGCGGCACGTCTCGCGAAGCTGCCGGACGGGGTCGGTTACGACATCGCCGCCGCAGCGATTTTCCAGGGTTCGACAGCCCATTATCTGCTCGAGGATGTCGCGCACATCGGGCCGGGCAGCACCTGCCTCGTGCATGCCGCGTCTGGCGGCATCGGACAGTTGCTCGTGCAACTTGCGAAGCGGCGCGGCGCGCAAGTGTTTGCCACGACCAGTTCGCCCGACAAAGCGGCGCTCGCGAAAGCGCGCGGCGCCGACCACGTGCTGATGTACGAGGACGGCGCGTTCGCCGACAGGATTCGCGAGCTGACGCAGGGCAAAGGCGTCGACGTCGTGTTCGACGCAGTGGGCCGCACGACGTTGCGCGACAGCTTCCGGGCGACGCGAACCCGCGGCCTCGTCGTCAACTACGGCTCCGTCACCGGCCCAATGCGCGATCTCGATCCGTATGAGCTGGGCGAAGCCGGTTCGCTGTTCCTCACGCGGCCACGTCTTGCCGATCATCTCGCCGATGCGCAAACCGTACAGCGGCGTGCCGACGATATTTTCGACGCCATCCAGCAAGGCGCGCTGCGCGTGGAAATCAATGGCCGCTATACGCTGGACACCGTCGAAGCGGCTCATGCGGCGCTCGAAGAACGCCGCCAGTCGGGCAAGGCCGTGATGGATATCGCCTAGCCGCCAGATCTACCCACAGGAGCGATTGCCTGGCACACACAACCCGTGCGCCGGTTGTCGAAACTCGTCCTTACGCCTTCAGAGAGCATCATGGAACCAGCCATCACCAGTCGTCCGGAGTCGCGGTTTCGAGCAGTTTTCCGCGTGGTCAGCGGCAACTTTCTCGAGATGTACGACTTTACGGTCTACGCCTATTACGCCGGTGCGATCGCGCACACATTCTTTCCCGCCGACAACGAATTCATCTCGTTGCTGCTGGCGCTTTCCGTGTTCGGCGCGGGATTCCTCATGCGGCCAATTGGTGCGCTGGTACTCGGTGCGTACATCGACCGTCATGGCCGGCGCAAAGGCCTGATCCTGTCGCTGTCGCTAATGGCGGTCGGCACTGCCTGCGTCGCGCTGGTTCCCGGTTATGCGACGATCGGCCTCGCGGCGCCTGTGATCGTACTGATCGGGCGTCTGCTGCAGGGCTTCTCCGCGGGCGTCGAACTCGGCGGCGTGTCCGTCTATCTCGCGGAGATCGCGCCGCCCGGCAAACGCGGGTTTTTCTGTTCCTGGCAATCGGGCAGCCAGCAGGTCGCCGTTATCTTCGCGGCGTCGCTCGGCGTGCTGCTCAATCAACTGCTGCCCGCGAGCGAGGTGAGCGCGTGGGGCTGGCGTGTGCCGTTCCTGATCGGCTGCCTGATCGTGCCGTTTCTTTTGCTGATTCGCCGCACGCTGCGTGAGACCGACGAGTTCGCGGCGCGCAAACACCATCCGGGATTCGGCGAAATCATGAAGTCGATGAGAGACAACGCGGGTCTGATTCTGGCCGGCATGGGTCTCGTCGTGATGACCACGGCGTCGTTCTATCTGATCACGACCTACACGCCGACGTTCGGCAAAACCGTGCTGCATCTGTCGGCGATCGATTCGCTGGTCGTCACCGTCTGCGTGGGCGTATCGAACCTGATCTGGCTGCCGGTTTCCGGCGCGGTCTCCGATCGGGTCGGACGGCGGCCCATCCTGCTGCTCTTTACCGTGCTGACCATGGCGACGTCGTATCCGGCCATGCGCTGGCTGGTCGCCGCGCCGTCGTTCGAACGGCTCCTGCTGGTGGAGCTCTGGTTTTCGGTGCTCTATGCGTGGTACAACGGCGCGATGGTGGTGGCGCTGACCGAACTGATGCCGGCCCATGTGCGCACAACTGGCTTCTCGATGGCTTACAGCCTCGCCACGCTGGTCGGCGGCTTCACACCGGCCGTCTCGACGTCGCTGATCCACTTCACCGGCGACAAGGCCGCGCCCGGCGCGTGGATGGGCATGGCCGGATTGTGCGGCGCGATGGCGACGCTGATACTCTACCGTTCGCGACAGGCGCGCAACGGCTACAAGCTGGCATAGCTTTTCTTGGGCAATGAGACTTCTGCTGATCGAAGATAACCGGCAACTCGCGCATTGGGTGTCGAAGACCTTGACCGACGAGGGTTTCCTCGTCGAGCACGCGCTCGACGGCGAAATCGCCGAGGCGTTGCTGCGCGACGCGCGCTACGACGTCGTGCTGCTGGATCTGAACCTGCCCGGCATGTCGGGCAAGGCGCTGCTACGCCGCATGCGCCAGCATGCCAACGACACGCCCGTGCTGGTCCTGACCGCCACGGGCGATGTCGGCGAAAAAGTGATCTGCCTGAGCGAGGGCGCCGACGATTACGTCGTCAAGCCGTTCGACGACCGCGAACTGGTGGCGCGCATCAAGGTGCTGGCGCGCCGGCACGCGCCCGCGCGCTCGAACCGTATCCGCTGCGGCAGCTTGCTCTACGACATGGACCGCCGCCAGTTCTTCGTCGACGACGACGCGCTGTCGCTTACGCCGCGTGAGCATGCCGTGCTCGAAGCGCTCATCCTGCAAGCGGGGCGCACGGTATCGAAGGCCGTGCTCGCCGAGGCCGTGACCGATAAGGATGCGCCGCCAAGCGGCGACGCGATCGAAATCTACGTGTCGCGCCTGAGAAAGAAGATCGAGAAGAGCACGGCGGCCATCATCACGCTGCGTGGGCTCGGCTACCTGCTGGAAAATGAAGAGCCGCAAGCGTAGCCTGCGCGCGCGGCTCCTGCTCTGGGTCATTGTGCCGATGACGGTATTCGGCCTCGTCGCGGGTTGGCTCACGCATGCGAACGCGCGGCGCACCGCCGATCTGCTGCAGGATGCCGCGCTGCTGGCCGCCGCCCGCGTGATGGCGGCCGACGTGCGCTGGAGCGGCAACGATCTGGTCGCCTCCGTGTCGCCCAGCACGATCCAGATCGTCGGCACGCCGCAGGGCGATCAGGTGTTCTATCGCATTGAGATCGCGGGCGGCCCCGTGATCGCGGGGACCTCCGATTTTCCGCCGGTGCGTCCCACGGATTCGCCCGACTGGTATGACGCGCAGGTTTCGCAGATGCCGATACGCGCCGTCACGTTAAAGCGCCCGATGTACGACGCCGGCAGGATCGTCGACGTCGTGGTGTCGGTTGGGCGCACGCAGATCGCGCGGGATGCGATGGTCGCCTCGCTGTGGAAACCGCAACTCGCGTACATCGTCAGCAGTATTGCCGCGGCGATGGTGCTGGTATGTGTCGGGCTGACCCTGGAGTTGCGGCCGCTCGAAAGACTGGCAAGAGGCCTCGCCGCACAGCCATCGCTCACGCGGGTTCGAATCGATACGACGGATGTCCATGCCGAGTTGCATCCGCTGATCGCCGCTTTCAATGCCTGTCTCGACATTATCGAACGGCAGGCATTGACCCAGCGGCGTTTCATTGCCGATGCCGCGCATCAGATCCGCACGCCGCTGACGCTGCTCGGGACCCAGCTGCAATACGCGCGGCGTCAGGGCAAACTCGAGGACGTGCGAGAAACGCTGCTGGCCATGCACCACAGCAACCGGGCGATGGTTTCGCTGATTAACCAGTTGCTGATGCTCGCGCAGGCCGAAGCGGCCGACTATACGGCGTTCGAAGGCGAAGTGGTCGACGTGCGGGAAGTCACGGCACGCGCGCTCGAGAAACTCGCGCTTGCTGCGCGGCGTCGCGGTATCGAACTGGTCGTGTCCATTGCCGCGCCTCTCTTTGTGACGGGGAGCGAGACGCTGCTTTCAGAAGTGCTGTCGAACCTTCTGGACAACGCGATCCGGTATTCGCCCAAAGGCACGCAAGTTACGATCGGCGCAAGTCAGACGGACGGGTTGGTCAGCATCCATGTGCTCGACGACGGGCCCGGCATTCCCGCGGCATTGCGTGAACGCGCATTCGAGCCGTTTTTTCGTGCGTCCGACGAAGAGGGCAGTGGGCTAGGGCTTGCCATCGCGAGAGAGATCGTACGGGCGCACAGAGGCACGATTTCGCTCGACGATGCGCCCGGCGGCCAGGGTCTGCTCGTGAAACTCACGTTTCCAGCGAGCGAACTGCCGTCCTAGAAGACCCATGCGGCCGCACCGAGGCGCGCGGGGCGCGACGCGACATGCGGCGCGATGAGCGGGTCCGCCGCGCAACGGCGTATCATGGGCGCGTTTTCGCATGCGAAAGCCGCTCGATGCGGCTCATACACAGCATATACAGATATGACTTTATCCATTCGTTCACCGTTGTTGCGCCGCGCCGCCGTTGTTGCCCTCGTGTTCGGCGGCCTCACGGCTTGTCAAAAGAATGATGCGTCGGCGGATCAGGTCGCCGGCAAGCTCAATGATGCGGCGCAAGCCGCCGGTCAGAAGCTCGATCAGGCAGCCAGCTACGTTGGCCAGCAGGTCGATGCGACCAAGGCAACTGCGCAGCAGAATCTGGATTCCGCAGCCTCCGCGCCGTCGATCAAGATCGATCCCGCTGCGCTGGCATCGAGCGCGCAAGCCAACCTGCAAAACGCGGCGAGCGCCACGAATGCGCAACTCGGCAAGGCGGCGGCGCTGACCGGCCAGGGCCTCGAGACAGCCGGGCGCAAGCTGCAGGAATGGTCGGCGCAAAGTTCGGCGTCGGCGGCGGCCGGCTCGGCTTCCTCGTCGGCATCGGGCGATTCCAGCGATGCGCAAAAGCAGATGGACAAGTGAGAGGACGGCCCATGCAGCCGCCCATTTGACAGCCGGATTAAATGTAATTACTATGGTTACACATTGTCGTTGCCGGGCAGGTTTGCTGTGAATACGAGTAGCCGGTTTGCGTTTGCGGTGCACGTGCTCGCGCTGCTGTCGTTGCAGGAGGGCGTGCCGCTTTCGTCGGAGATGATTGCGGGCAGCGTGAATACGAATCCTGCGCTGATCCGGCGTCTGCTGACCATGTTGGCCGACGCGGGTCTCACGGCCTCGCAACTCGGTGCGGGCGGCGGCGCGCTGCTCGCCCGGGCGCCCGAAAGCATTACCCTGCTCGAGGTGTACCGCGCAGTGGACGACGCGCAATTGTTCGCCATGCATCGCGAGGAGCCGAATCCGGCATGCATGGTGGGGCGTAATATTCAGGTCGTGCTGCGCGGTATCATCGACGAAGCGCAGCAGGCCATGGAAGCGGCGCTCGGCGCGCGCACACTTGCCGACGCCACTGCCGACGTGGTGCGCGCCGAACGGGCGCGCGAACGTAAGCGGCGTTCGCACGGATAACGTAGCAAAGAAGCGGTACAGAAGGGCGCGCGCGAAGTAGTCGAGACGCGCGCGTGAGAATGGACGGGGGCTGATGCCCCTCTTTTTTCCGGAATATATGTAATCAATGTGGTTACATATTAGCTTACATACCAGGAGTATCGAAATGAGCAAACAGTTGAAGATCGCGTTGTTCGGCGCCACCGGCATGATTGGTTCGCGGATCGCCGCAGAAGCGGCTCGCCGTGGGCATCAGGTGACGGCGCTGGCGCGCAATCCGGCACGCGTGCCGGCGGATCTGGCGAACGTGACGGCTGCGCAGGCCGACGTGCTCGACGCCGCGAGCGTCAGCGCCGCAGTGCGCGGTCATGACGTGGTAGCCAGCGCGTACGCGCCGCCGAAAGACGACTCCGCGGCGGTGAGCAAGGCCACCCATGCGCTGGTCGACGGCGTGCGCGCAGCGGGCTTGAAGCGTCTCGTGGTGGTGGGCGGCGCGGGCTCGCTCGAAGTCGCGCCGGGCAAGCAACTGGTCGACACGGAAGGCTTCCCGGACGCGTACAAGGCGGTCGCACTGGCGCACCGCGATGCATTCGATTACTACCGCGGCATCACCGATCTCGACTGGACTTTCTTCGCGCCGGCCGCGCTGATCGCTCCGGGCGAGCGCACCGGCAAGTTCCGCACGGGCGCGAACGCGCTTATCGCCGACGCCGAGGGTAATAGCCGCATTTCCGCGGAAGACTATGCGATCGCCTTCGTCGACGAATTGGAGCAGGGCCGTTTTGTCCGTCAGATCGCGACGGTGGCTTACTGAGCGTTAATGCATTGTATGGAGTTCGCGCGGCTCGTGGCGCGCGTAATCCCACTGCATACATCGTAGCGGCCGCCCGGCGGACTGGGCGGCCCGTTAATGTCCGCATTTGCGCAAGCGTCCTAACAATCGGTTACGCATGTTCGGTTGCCTGCGGTAAAACTGCGGCTACACTGGCGTCTCCCGTTTTCTTACGGATCGCCATGCAGTCATGCCGATTGCGGCGTGAGTCCGGGGCTGCGCCGTCTAACGACGGGCAACCGGCAACTCGCGCCGCCTTTCAATTTCATTTCAATCAGATCGAATGCGGCGCTGGACGCGGTGTTCGTGCTCGCGTTGCGGCGTGGCTCGGCGCGTGGGCGGCCACGGTTTGCGTCGCGCTGATTCTCTGCATCGGATGGATGCCCGCCGTTGCCCAGGCTGCCGGCGCCGGCACGCCTGTCATTCCGGCTTTACAGAGCCTGATCAATAGCGCGACAGCGACCCCGGCGTCTGCCGCCTCGGGCGCCTCCGCCGCGGATGCGGCCTCCGCGCCGTCGCCTGCGAGCCAGGCGGAACTGGCGCGCTCGCTCGACAGCGTGATCTCGACGCTCGACAACGACCGGCAGCGCAGCGCGCTCGTCGCCCAGCTCAAGAAGCTGCGCGATGTCTCGCAAAACGTCGCGCAGCCCGCGCCCGCGCAACCGAGCCCGGGCTTGCTCGGAGCCATCGCGTCGGGCATCGCGTCGTTCGAATCCGATGTGCATCAAGGCCGCACGCCGGTGCGCTATTGGGGCGGGCGCTTCAACGCGGCCGGCAACGAGCTCTACACGATCATTTCGGGTCAAGGGCAGGAGAGCTTCGGGCGCATTGTCTTCTCGATGATTGCCATGCTGGCCGGCTGGGGGGCGTGCGCCGGCGCGCTGATCTACCTGCAGCACCGGCTGTACCGGCGCTTCGGCATCGTTCTGGGGCTCAACCCGAATCCCACCACGCGCGAATTGCTGATCTTCGCACTGCGCCGCGTCGGGCCGTGGATCGTCGCCTTTCTCGCCGCGTTGCTGTTCGTGCGCGCCATGCCCGATGAGCTCGGCCGCACGCTGGGCATGGTGGTGGCCTACGCGATTGTCGCGGGCGCGGTGTTTTCGGCGATCTGTCTGATTATGTTTTCGCTGTTCGGCTCGGGGCACCGGCGAGTTGCCGTGCGCCTGCTGCTCGATCACGCGCGGCGCGTGCTGTTCGTGGTGGGCATATGCGCCGCGCTCGGCGATGCGGCGGTCAACTACGACGTCGAGCATCAACTGGGATCGAATCTCGCCGCGCTGATTTCGACGGCGGCCAACATGACCGCCGCCGTGCTCACCGGCTATTTCGCGCTGGCGTTCCGCCGGCCCGTCGCGCATCTGATCCGCAACCGCGCTTATGAGCAGCGTAACGACCATAAGGCCGCGACCGACGCGTTCGACGTGCTCGCCTCGCTCTGGCATGTGCCGGTGCTGGTGCTAGCCACCGCGTCGGTGGTCGCCACGCTCGGCGGCTCGGGTTCCAGCGAAAACGTGCTGCAGATTTCGGTGGTGACCGCGCTGTTGCTGGTGCTGGCATTTTTCCTCTCGGCCGTCGTGCTGCGCGTGACGCGCCCGCGCAGCCCGCGCGCGCGGCGCCGCTCGCCTTATCTGTCGCGCTTGCTGCGCTTTTGCGGCACGCTGCTCACGCTGTTCATCTGGCTGCTCTTCTTTGAACTGGCGGCGCGGTTGTGGGGTGTGTCGCTCGCGGAAGTCGTGGAGGAAAATGTTGCGGCGCGGGGGATTGCACATGCCGTGACCGCGATCATCGCAACCGTGTTCATTTCATGGCTGCTGTGGATTCTTGTCGATACCGCGATCACCGAAACGCTCAATCCAGGTAGTCTGCGCAACAAATCGCGCAATCCGAGCATGCGGGCGCGCACGATGCTGCCGTTGCTGCGCAACGTGCTGCTGGTGTCGATCATGACGATTGCCGGCATCGTCACCGCGGCGAATCTGGGTATCAATGTGACGCCACTGCTGGCCGGTGCCGGCGTGATTGGTCTCGCGATCGGTTTCGGCGCGCAGTCGCTCGTGACCGACCTGATCACAGGCTTGTTCATCATCATCGAAGATACGATTTCGGTCGGCGACTGGATCGACGTGGACGGTGGCCATGCGGGCACGGTCGAGCATCTGTCGATCCGTACGGTCCGTTTGCGCGACGGGCAAGGCGCGATTCACGCGATTCCGTTTTCACAGATCAAGATCGTCAAGAACCTGTCGCGCGATTTCGCCTATGCGGTGTTCGAAGTGCGGATGTCGTTCTCGACCGATGTCGATCAGATCACGCAACTGATTCGCGAAGTCGGCGCCGACCTGATGGCCGACTTTCGCTACCGGCGCGAAATGCTCGGACCGATCGAGGTGTGGGGGCTCGACCGTTTCGATCCGAACTGGATGGTCGTAAAAGGGCAGATCAAGACGCGGCCGTTGCAGCAATGGAGCGTGGCGCGCGCTTTCAATCTGAGGCTCAAGCGCAAGATGGACGAGGCCGGCATCGAGATTCCCGTGCCGCAGATGCGTGTGTACACGTCATCGAAAGATAGTGAAGGGCAGCCTTTGCCGGACGATGAGCTTGCGCATGGGCATGGACATGGATCTGAACACGTGCATGTCGCCACAGGCGCTTCGGCGCGTGCCGCGCACGCTGCCGTGGCGGCGGCCCGCGACGTGTCGCACGAACCGCGTCCGGCGCCGCCGCCGACCGGGCAGACCGCGCCGATCCCGCCGCAGATTCCGACCGCTGGTGACGCGGGCGGTAAAAGCTGAGTAAGCCCGATGCCGGTTTCAGACGAGCGCCGGTGCTTGAGCGGTGTGCACAATGTCATTGACGTGCGTGGCGATCTGGGCGCCCGCGACGCCGTAGATATGCAGCGAGACGGCGGGCGCGTCGCTGCAATTGCCGAGCCGGTGAATGCCGCTCCTGCCGCCACGCACAAACGACACGGCGCCGCTATTACGGGCTTGCGTTCGGGTGGCGCTTGCGCAATGCTGTGCGCCGTTCCATTCGAAGACCGTTTCGCTCAGCGTGCCGTCTAGCACCGCGTAGCCGCACCAGGTATGGTGCGCGTGCACCGGGCTTGCCTGGCGCGGCAGCCACACCAGCGCGGCGATCGCATAGCGGCCGTGAGGGTCGGCGGCCAGCAGATGGCGACGGTAGTTTTCGGCGGAGCCTTCGCGTTGCGCCGGGGTGAGCAAGGCGGGGTTCGCGGCGGCTTCGGCAAGCGCGATGCGCATGCTGCGCGCGAAGAAGGTCGAATTCGAGGGTTCGGGGAAGTTCACGCAGGCTTCGAACATTGCATCGAGCGCCTCGCACAGGTGTGCGAGCGGCGCGGGGCGGGGCGCACACGAGGGCATTTCGTGCGCAGCGGCAAACTGCGTGGCGTGGGCGGAGGAATGGGCGACGGGGGTTGAACGGGGGTCTTGGCTCATGATCGCTGTGCAGCTGGATGGCTGCTTATCGGCTATTTTTTGACAGAGATATTTATACCCGTTTGCCTGGAGAAAGAGTTTCCATATAATTCCACCCACAGTCTTAAAAGTAGAATAATTTCCTATAGGGGCGTGATGATGGGAATGGATATCATCGATCGGAAGCTGCTCGAACTGTTGCAGGAAGACGCAACGATGCCGATCGCCGAACTGGCGCAGCGTGTGAATCTGTCGCAAACGCCATGTTGGAAGCGGCTGCAACGTCTGAAAGAGACCGGCGTGATTCGCGCCCAGGTGGCGCTGTGCGACGCGCGCAAACTCGGCGTGGGCACGACCGTGTTCGTGGCGGTGCGAACGAACCAGCACACGGAGGCCTGGGCGCAGACCTTTACGCGTGCGGTGCAGGACATTCCGGAGGTGGTGGAGGTCTACCGGATGAGCGGCGAAACCGACTACCTGTTGCGCGTGGTGGTGTCCGATATCGACGACTACGATCGCGTCTATAAGCTATTGATCGGTGCCGTGCCGCTGTATGACGTGAGTTCCAGTTTTGCGATGGAACAGATCAAGTACTCGACGGCGCTCCCGGTGCGGCCCTCGGCGGTAGTGGAGGGCCGTTGACCGCAAGCCACGCGCAAGCTCAGTGGGCGTAGAATGCCGCCTTTCCCGACACTATCCGCGACTGCCTCGCGAACCGAGCCCGCCTCATGAACAAACCGCCGCGCAAGAAGAACCCGACTTTTGGCATTGCTATTTTCATCGTGGTCGCGGTACTGCTGGTGATCGCCACGCTCTTCTACAACGCCATCACGGAAAAGCGTGAGTTCGACCGTCAGAACGCACCGGAGCCGACGATTTCCTCGGACGCGGCGGCTGCCGCGGCAACGACCGCGAAGCCCGCGAGCGGCGCCGCGCAATAAGACGGATGAAGACAGACGACGCGATCGATCGACGATCCGCCGCCGCGGCTGGTTCGGCGGAGCTTCCGCCTCGTGCGGTGTTGATTGCCGGCTGGCGCTGAAAGCCTGTTTTGAATGTATGGCGCACGACGAGCCCGGGCCGTTATCACGGCCCGTTTCGTGTCACGCTTCCGCCGGTAGCCGGATCACGCTCGCATCCTTGCGAATCTGCGCTGACGCCGTCAGCATCTGCTTGCACTGATGGGCGAGCAACTTCATGTCATGCACGGCGTCCGCCGAATAGTCGGGCGATTTCTCCGTCTCGACCACCATCACATCCAGCTCACGCATCAATTGTTTGATCTGTTCGCCCTGCTCGGCGGCCGATGCGCTACCCGCTTCGGCCTCGGTCAAATTGTCGCGGACCACGCTTAGCGCGCGCTGCAATGGCTGTAGCGAGACACCGTCGGCCTGCTGCGCGGAGGTGCGCAGCAACGGCGCGGCCGCTGTGATCTGCGAGGCGAGCACGTGGCTGCGTATCAGCAGGTCGTTCAGTTCCGGCACGAACTTCTGCGCGGACTTCGGCTCGAGCATCATGCGCTGGAACGCCTGGCCCAGATTGGCAAACGCAACGTGGACGTTCTTGCGCGCGAGCCGGTAGCGATAATCGCGATCAAGCGCGGTTGCAGCAGCCACCGCGGCAGCGGATGCCCCGCCGGCCGGCTTGGTGCTCGCGCTGCTGACGGCGGCGGCGCCGCCTGAACCCGGGTTGGCGTTCGCATTGGTATTCGCGTTGGCAGCGGCGGTTGCACCCATGTTTGCAGCGGTGCCTGAGCCGGCTTGAAGTGCCGCGTTGTCGCTCGTATTTGCTTTAGCGCTTGCTCCAGCGCTTGTTCCAGCATTTGCCACCGCGCGCACCGGCTTGCCGAAATCGATCGCCGGATCAGCCATGGCCGCCGCGGGCGCAAATGCACCGGCTTCCGTTACCGTGGCCACCACCGCGGCGGCCGGCTTGCCGCTCCACCACCAGCTCGCTTCCAGATACTGCCGGGTGGCATTGATCATGTTGTTGACCAGCTTGCCCATCAGCCGGTATTCCCAGTAGGGGAACAAGTGGCTTGCTGCAATCGCGATTGCGCAACCCACCACTGTGTCGATCGCGCGTTCGCCGATGATGCGCATACTGCCCGGCGCGAGCAGATGGAACATGAGCAGCACGTACGAGGAGGTGAACACCACGCTCGCCGTGTAATTGAACAGCAACAGGCTGTAGCTCATCACCATCGACGCGAACATCACCACCAGCAGGATGTGCGGCTCCTTGACGAAAATCATCAAAGCAATGCTCGCCGCACAGCCGATCAGCGTGCCGATGATCCGCTGCCCGTTGCGCTGTTTGGTCAGCGAATAGCCCGGTTTCAGAATGATGACCGTAGTCATCACGATCCAGTAGGCATTCGTGAGCGGCAGCAGGCGGCCGAGCCAGAAACCCACCGCGACCGCAATCGTCACGCGCAGCGCATGGCGGAAGCTCGGCGAGGCCATGGTCAGATTCGAGAAGATCTGCCCGAACGGCACACGGCGGCTCGATACGAAGCGGGAAAGCGCCTGGTCGAGGCGCAATTCGGTTTCGGTCCCGCTCGCGCCCGGATCGCTCGACAGGCTTTTGCGCATCTTGTCGATCAGGCGCGTGGCGCTCCAGATACGCCGGAAGGTGGACGATATCGCCGAATACGCCTCGGGATTTTTACCCGGCAGGTCCTGCTTGCGCATCAGGTCGATCTCGAACTCGATGGCGCGCAGCTCGGCTTTGACATTCATGCGAATACGCGGCGGCTGGTTTTGCAGTACAGCGAGGCCGATTTCTTCGAGATCGGCCGCGGATTTGCGAATCAGATCGCGGTAGAACACCAGCAGATCGGAGCCGCCAAACGTGTTGCGCACCAGCGAATAATCGACATGCGTGCCGACAAACAGCTCGTGCAGATCGACGGTATTGATGAACAGATTGAACAGCATTGCCCGGCGCGGCTCGAGCCGGCCGGTCTTCAGCTTCGGCAGATTGCGCAGCACGATGTCGCGCGCGGCATCCTGACGATCGACCGCGGAGATCTGTTTGTCGACCAGATTGCGATAGCACTCGTCGAGATCGTTATCGAGATCGTAGAAGGCGGCGCGCGCGAGCAGATAGTCCGCGCACGCGAACACACTTTCGGCGAGCGCCTGCTGTTCGATGCGATGCATCATCCAGCGGCTGACGAAAGTCGACCAGTACGTGTACCAGAGACCGCCCACCAGAATCCACGACGCATTGACGAGCGCCTGCATTGGCGTGAAATGCTCTTCCAGCGTCATGACCATCATGAACAGCGTGGCAAAGCTGATTTGCGGCCAGCGGTTGCCATACACGACGATCAACGAGAGCACGAACGTGAGCGGCACAACCGTGCACCACAACGCCACCGAGTTGACCGTGGCGAGACCGGTGGCGAGCGCGGACAGGAAGCCGATCACCGTGCACGCCAGCATCTCGTTGTGCTTGTACTTGAGCGGGCCTGGCATATCGACCACACATGCGCCGAGCGCGCCGGTCGCAATCGTGAAGCCGAGGTCGCGATCGTGAAATACGATCAGACACAGGATGGCTGGTAACGACACGCCGACTGCGATGCGCAGGCCGCCATAAAAGTACTGGCTGTAAAGGAATTTTTTTATTTCAACCGAATAGCGCATCGACTGCCTGAATTCCATTCACTGAGAAAACGCGGTTGAAAAGGCCGACCCGGGGCGGACCTGGTGCAGACCCAAACTTGCCGTCGAGTCTAACTGATTTTGTGCCTGATCTGACCTCGTCCGTTCGGCCAGGTTCTGCCCTGGTGGCGCGTTTGTTATGCTGTCGCTTCAGTATCTGTCGCGGCCGGGGGCGTTCCGCTCGCGCCGCCTGCTTCCCCAGGATCCATGCTCCAGCTCTTCTACTCGAACCGCTACGAAACCCTTGTCGGCGCGCTGCTCGACGACCTGGCACAAGCGCCGTCCGACCCCTGGCGCGCGCAGCCCGTGATCGTCCCGAGCGCGGCCGTGCGCCGCCGGCTCGAGCTCGACATCGCGGCGCGCCAGGGTATCTGCGCGAATGTCAATTTTGGTTACCT
Source organism: Paraburkholderia agricolaris (assembly GCF_009455635.1). Lineage (NCBI taxonomy): Bacteria > Pseudomonadati > Pseudomonadota > Betaproteobacteria > Burkholderiales > Burkholderiaceae > Paraburkholderia > Paraburkholderia agricolaris. The sequence continues at coordinate 2,943,870 of NZ_QPER01000001.1, read as the reverse complement.
CGCGCAATGGCTGTGGGCGCAAATCGGCGGCGTGATCGAGGTGCCCAGGCATTCGCCGTTCGCGCCGGACCGGCTCGTCTGGCGCTGCTACCGGCTGCTGGGCGAAGCGGACGAAGCTTTGCCGTGGAATGCCTCGCCGCGTCTGCGTACGTATCTCGATGCGGCGGATGCGTCGATGCGCTACGAGCTTGCGCGTCGTGTGGCCACCGTGCTCGACCACTATCTGACCTATCGCCCGGAATGGCTGCTGCAATGGCAGAAGGGTGGTTCGATCTTCGCGAGCGGCGCCGCGGGAGATACCGGTCCGCGTCTTGTCGGCGCAAGCGAGGCGGCGCGTGAAGACGAGCGTTGGCAAGCTGCACTGTGGCGCGCCGTGCTCGCCGAAGTGGCAGGCAACGCGCAAACGCCCGCGGCCGCTTTGCCGCCGGCTTATCGCTTTCTCGAGGAAATCGGCACGCTCGATCTGGAAGCCATCTCGAACGCGCAGTGGCCGGAAGCGGTCAGCGTGTTCGCGCTGCCCACCATGCCGCCGCTGCACGTCGCGTTATTGCGAGCGCTTTCGCGCTGGGTCGACGTGCGGCTGTATGTGTTGAACCCGTGCCGCGAGTTCTGGTTCGACGTGGTCAGCGCGGGCCGCGTCGAAGCACTCGACGCCGCAGGCCAGCTCGATTATCAGCAGGTGGGTCATCCGTTGCTGGCCGAATGGGGCCGTCAGACTCAGGCGCAACTGCACATGTTGCACGAGCTGACCGAGAGCGCCGCATCCGGTGAAACGGGCGAGTTCAGCGAGAATCCGGAACCGAGCTGGCTCGCCGCCGTGCAGAACGGCATCCTCGAGCTGCGCGCGGAAACGGACACCGACGAATTGCCGATTGAAAACGGCATTGAAGTCCACGTATGCCACAGCCTGTCGCGCCAGCTTGAAGTGCTGCACGACCGCCTGCTCGGATGGTTCGACGAGTTCGACGATCTGCAGCCCTCCGATGTGCTGGTTGCCGTGTCCGATCTCGCCGCCGCCGGGCCATTGATCGATGCGGTATTCGGCACCGCGCCGCCTGGCGACACGCGTCGGATTCCCTACCGGATTACCGGCTTGCCGCCTTCGCAGGCCAATCCGGTCGCGCGTTTGCTGCTGGACTGGCTGGCCTTGCCCGAGCGTAGCGTGGGCGCACCGGATCTGATCGAATGGCTGAGGGTCGATGCGATCGCCGCGCGTTACGGGATCGATGCCGGTGCGCTGGAAGCCGCGCAGGAGTGGCTTGCGGCAGCCGGTGCGCGGCGCGGGCTGGTGCCTGGCGAGCCGACGGGCGAGCACGTGCCGGTCGCGCGCCATACGTTCGCCGACGCGCTGACCCGGCTATACCTCGGCTATGCGATGCCGGATGGCGGCGAGCCGGTCGATGCCTGGTTGCCCGTTGAAGGCGCGGATGGCTCGGATGCCGAGCTGCTCGGCCGCCTGTCACGTTTCGTCGACGATATCGAAAGCTTCGCGCAGCGCTGCGCGGTCGAGCAGACCCCTGCCGAATGGGCGCAATTGCTGCTCGAAACGCTTGCGCAGTGTTTTGACGGCGGCGTGGAGTTTGCCGATTCGCTGGCGGCGGTGCGCGACGCGATCGACAAGATGGGCGACGCGATGCAGGCGGGCGCGCAAGACGTCGGGTTGCCTGCCACCGTGGTGCGCGGCGCACTCACCGAGGCGCTCGACGATCCCGCGCGCGGCGGCGTGCCGTGGGGGAGCGTGACGTTTTCGTCGCTGACCAGCTTGCGCGGTTTGCCCTATCGCATTGTCTGTCTGCTCGGCATGGATGACGGCGTGTTGCCGAGTCTCGCCCGCGCGGACGAATTCGACCTGATGGCTGCGTTCGGTAAAGCGGGTGACCGGCAGCGCCGCGACGACGAACGCAATCTGTTCCTCGACTTGCTGCTGGCCGCGCGCGACCGGCTCTTTATCGCCTATACCGGTCGCAGCATTCGCGACAATGCACCGTTGCCGCCGGCCGCGCTGGTCGACGAATTACTCGACCACCTGGCCCAGGTGTCGGCGGGGGAAGGGGCGAGTCCCGCGGAAATCGAGACCGCGCGGCATGCCTTCATCATCGATCACCCGCTGCAGGCGTTCGCGTCGGACTATTTCTCGTCGCAGCGCGGCCTCTTCACTTACGACATGGATCGCGCGGAACTGGCCAGTTTGCTGGCCGCGCCGCAGCATCCGGCTGCTGCGCCGTTTTTCGATCAACCGTTGCCCGCTGAAGACACGGCCTCCGTTGCCTTCGACGAATTCGTGCGTTTCTGGCGCCATCCGGCGCGTGCATTGTTACGCGACCGCTTGGGTATTGTGTTGTCGGACGCGCAGGGCGAGTTGCTCGATACGGAGCCGTTCGAACTCGACTGGGCCGGTCGTGACGCGTTGGCGGAGCGGCTCCTGCCGGTGCTGCTGGACAGCGGCGCCGAAGACCAGGACGGTATGTTTGAGCGGGTACGCCGCGTCGCCGCGGCCAGCCCGGAATTGCCGGGTGGCGCGACCGGCGCGGTATGGCGCTCGCGCGAACTCGGCGCGCTACGCCAACTCGCCGATAGCGTGCGCCGCGAAGTCGCGTCGGGTGTCGAGCGGTTGCCATTCGTGCTCGATATCAAGCCGCGCTGGCCCGCTGGCGCTGACATCGCCGATACGCTTTTCGGCCCGCATGACGCGGCGCTCCGCAAAGCAGCCGAAACACCGCTGCAACTTCACGGCACCTTGAATTTGCTGACCGAAACAGGACAAGTGATTTTCCGTTACGCCAAAGCTACCGCGCGCGACTATCTGTCGGCGTGGCTCGCGCATCTGGTTTATTGCGCGGCGCAGCCGAACGGCCCACGCCGCACGGTCTGGCATGGCAGCGGTGAGAGCTTCGAGCTCACGCCGGTCGCCGCGCCGCTCGACGAACTGGCGCCGCTTGCCGCGCTGTTCAGGGCCGGGCGCATGCTGCCGCTGCGCTTTTTCCCGAAGAGCGCATGGGTGAAGGTCAGCGAGAGCGATTCCGCGGCGCAGGGCGTGTGGATCAACGATCGTGTGCGCGGCGAATGCGACGACCCTGCTTTGCGCATCGCGCTGCGCGGCACGCCATTGACGCTCGACGAGCCGTTCGGCAGTCTTGCCTCGATCGTATTCAAACCGCTCCTCCAGCATCTGCGGAGCGCATCATGAGCGGCACCGTTCATCATCACGCGCTGGTTGCGCAAGAGCTCGATGTCTTTGCCTGTTCGCTCGAGGGCGTCAACCAGATCGAGGCGTCGGCGGGAACCGGCAAGACCTGGAACATCTGCGCGTTGTACGTGCGGCTGCTGCTTGAAAAGAACCTGAATGCCGATCAGATTCTGGTCGTAACCTTTACGAAGGCGGCGACCGCGGAGTTGCACGAGCGGATTCGCGGGCGGCTCGCGGAACTGGACCGGGCGATCGATACGGACGACGACGGCGGCGATCCGTTTATCCAGCGTCTCTTCGAAACTACGCTTGCGCCGGAGCGAGGCATTGATCGAGAGAGCGCGTTGAAAGTCGTGCGCCGCGCGCTGCGCACGTTCGACCAGGCCGCGATTCACACCATTCACGCCTTCTGTCAACGGGCCCTGCAGGAAGCGCCGTTCGCCGCGGCCATGCCGTTCGCGTTCGAAATGGAAGCCGACGACGCTGCGTTGCGTTTCGAAATGGCAGCCGATTTCTGGCGCGAGCAGGTGGAACCGGTGGCTTATGCGCATCCCGCGTTCGCGGCATGGCTCGTGGCCAAACGCGCCGGTCCCGCGTCGCTCGACGAGCAACTCGCGCGGCGTTTGAAGAAGCCGTTGGCGCAGCTACGCTGGGGCAAGGTCGATGCCGGCGGCAACGACGCCGATCCGCAGGCGCGTTTCGATACAGCTTGCGCAATCTGGCAGGCGGAGCGCGACACGATCGTGAGCCTGCTTGGACAGGCGCAGGACCGTCTGAGCAAGACCTCGCATAAGCCCGATCTCGTGAGTGCCGCGATCGCGGCGTGGACCGAATACTTCGCGCAGGGCGATTGCCATGCGCCGCCGTCGAAAGCGGCCTTGAAGCTGACCGCGTCGGCGTTGAAGAAGGCCACCAAGGTCAAGTTCGAGCCGCCCGGGCATCCGTTCTTCGAGCACGCCGAGGCACTGGCTGCGGCCGTGGTCGCGGCCGAAGCCACGCAACGCGCGCGCTGGCTTGCGCTTATCGAAACCTGGCTCGATTACGCGCCCGCCGAACTGGTGGCGCGCAAGCGCACGCGCAGGGTAGTGTCGTTCGACGATCTGCTGTCCAACCTGTATCGGGCGCTCGCGGCCAACCCCTGGCTTGCCGATGCTTTGCGCACACGTTATCCGGCCGCACTGATCGACGAGTTTCAGGATACCGATCCGTTGCAGTTCGCGATTTTCAGCCGCATCTTCGCGCCTACCGGGCCACTGTTTCTGGTCGGCGATCCGAAGCAGGCGATCTACAGTTTCCGCGCGGCGGATTTGCATACCTATCTGGCGGCGCGCGAGGCGGCTTCGGCGTGCTACACGCTGGCGGTTAATCAGCGTTCGACCGCGCCGATCGTCGAGGCCTGCAACCGGCTATTCGAAGCGAATCCCCAGGCTTTCGTGCTCGATGGTCTCGACTATCAACCGGTGCGGGCCGGCGAGCGGCGTCGTGCGCCTTTCTCCGAACCGGATGCAGGCGCGGGCGACTTCCGCATCTGGACCTTGCCGCAAGGCGATGCAGCGTTGACCAAGCGCGAAGCGCAACGCGCGGCGAGTGAAGCGTGTGCGGCCGAGATCGTGCGGCTCCTGCGCGGTGCGCGCGAAGGATCGGTAACGATCGGCGACATGCCGCTCGCGCCGGGCAATATCGCGGTGCTGGTGCAAACGCATAAACAGGGCAGTCTGATCAAGCGTGTGCTGGCGTCGTGGGGTGTCGGCAGCGTCGAACTGGCGCAGGCCTCGGTGTTCGCGACGCTCGACGCGGAGCAGATCGAGCGCGTGCTGGCCGCGGTCGATACGCCGGGCGATCTGCGACGTCTGCGCGCCGCGCTTGCCACCGATTGGCTGGGTCTCGACGCCGCCGCGCTGTGGCGTCTCGAGCAGGTCGCCGACGCGCCGGCGCCCGCCGACGATCCCGCGCATGCCGCAGACGCGATGGGTTGGGTCGAACGTTTCTCACGCTATCGCACGCTATGGCACGAGCGCGGCTTCGCCTTGATGTGGCGCACGCTGATGCGCGAGTTGCGAGTCGCGCAACGGCTGGTGGCCGGACCGGACGGCGAGCGCCGTCTGACCAACGTGAATCATCTGGCCGAACTCGTGCAGGCACGTGCTGCCACGCAACCCGGTATCGCACCGACTTTGCGCTGGCTCGCCGCGCAACGCACGCAAGGTGGTGGCGAAGACGCGCAGTTACGGCTCGAGTCGGATCGCAACCTCGTGCAGATCGTCACCGTCCACAAATCGAAAGGACTGGAATACGCGGTTGTGTTCTGCCCGTTTCTGAACGACGGCGCGCTGCGCGAGCCGCCATCCTCGGGCTTGCCCGATGCGCGCGAATATCACGACGAAACGGGCAGCGCCGTGCTGCACTACGGTTGCGACGACGAAGAGGCCGAACGCGCGTCACGTGACGCGGTGCGCGAGCAGGCGGCGGAGCGGGCGCGGCTCGTGTATGTGGCGCTGACACGCGCGGTGTATCGCTGCTATCTGGTTGCAGGGACTTATCTTTCGTCGCGCTCCACCAAGGAGTCTCGCCGCAGCGTGCTGAACTGGCTGGTGGGCGGCAGCGGCCACAGCTTTGACGATTGGCTCACCGATCCGCCTGACGAAGCCGCCGTGGCCGAACGATGGCGGGCGCTAGCGGGCGGCTCGATCACGTTGCAGCCGTTGCCGGAAGTGGGGCGCCGGGTGCCGTTGGAAAGCCTCCAGGATAGCGGCGCGCGAATGCAGGCGCGTGCCAACCGGCAGCCGTTGCGCGATCAGTGGCGCATGGCGAGCTTCAGCGGCCTGATCGCCGCCGGCAGCAAAGCCGAGGAGGCGCCTACGCGGGTGGAAGAAGTGCGGCCCGATCACGACGAGATCGCCGACGTGCTCGCACCTGTGCCGTTACTGGTGCCGCAAGCTCCGTCCTATGCGGAAGACGACATTCTCGCTTTTCCGCGCGGCGCGGCGGCGGGCGACTGTCTGCACCGCATGTTCGAACTCGCGGATTTCACCGATCCGCAGACGTGGCCGGAGGCCATCCGGGGCGCATTGCGCGAGCGCCCGGCGCCGGCTGTGCCCGAACTTGCGGTACGTTTGCCTGCCATGATGCACAAGCTGATCGCGGACGTCGTGAGCACCGAGCTCGTGCCCGGTATGGCGCTTGCCAACCTGAATCCGCAGCGGCGTCTGAACGAACTCGAATTTCTGTTTGCCGCGCCTTCGCTCGATTTTCCGGCGTTGCGCGAACTGCTGATCGAATACGGCTATCCCGATGTGGCGCTGGAACCCGGCGTGTTGCGCGGTTTCGTCAAAGGATTTATCGACATGATCGTCGAGTACGACGGACGTTTCTGGATCGTCGACTGGAAATCGAATCATCTGGGCGACACTGCCGCCGACTACGCCGCGGCGCCGCTTGAAGCGGCCATGGCAAGCCACGCGTATCACCTGCAGGCGCTGCTCTATACCGTGGCGCTGCATCGCTATCTGAAAACGCGGGTGCGCGATTACACATACGACACGCATATCGGCGGCTATCTCTATCTGTTCGTGCGCGGCGTTCGTCCGCAGTGGCGCGACGGCGACGGGGCGGCAGCGGGCGTGCATATACGGCGCCCCGCGTTCGAACTGGTGGCGCTGCTCGACGCGGCGATGATCGGAGGTGTCGCATGAGCACGCTCGAGCGGGACGCTTCCGCACAGCCGGCGCTCGATGACATCGGGGTGAATCTACCCGCGCCGGCCGACTTCAGCACCGCGCTTGCCGAAGGGTTCGCGCGCCGCATCGGCACGCTGGCGCGCCGCGGCGGTGCGTCGGGCGAGTCGGTGAAGTGGGCGGCGCGGGCCGCCTTCGCCGCGAGCCGTGCGACTGCCGAAGGGCACGTGTGTTTGCCGCTTGGCGTGCTGGCGCGGCGTTTCGATGGGTCGAGCGCGGAGGTGCGCGCGGCGCTGTTCGCAAGCGGTATGGTCAGCGATGGCACGCAGAGCGCGGCGGCGTTGCGGCCGCTGGTGATCGACGGGCAAGGGCGGCTGTATCTGGCGCGCTATTACGACTACGAGCGGCGCCTCGCGCGCTCGCTGGTTGTGCATGCGGGCGGTGGCCAGGTGGGGGAGGTGAGGGCGCGCGAACCTGCGGGCGCTGCGGGAGATGCCAATCCCAATGCGCCAGCGAACGGGCGCTCCGGCGCAGGAGCGGACACGGCCCCAACCGCGAACACGAACACGACGGCCCAGGCGTTGCACGAACGTCTGTTGCGCTACTTCGGCGCACCGCAGGACGACGAGGTCGACTGGCAACGTGTCGCGGCAGTCATGGCGCTGTCCGGGCGTCTGACCATCGTTAGCGGCGGCCCGGGCACCGGCAAGACGACTACCGTGGTCGGCGTGCTTGCGTGTCTGCTGGACGCGCGGGCCGATCTGCGGATTGCATTGGCGGCGCCCACCGGCAAGGCCGCCCAGCGGATGCAGGAAGCCTTGCTTGCCCGTGCCGGCGATTTGCCGCTCGAACTCGCGGCGCGCTTGCCGCAGACGTCGTACACCTTGCATCGGTTGCTCGGGTCAGGACCGGGCGGGCGCTTCCGGCATCATCGCGACAATCCGCTGCCTTATGACGTTGTCGTAATCGACGAGGCGTCGATGATCGACGTCGCGATGGCGGCGCATCTGCTCGATGCGATTGCCCCGCAGACGCGTCTCGTGATGCTGGGCGACAAGGACCAGCTCGCCGCCGTCGAGGCCGGTGCGGTGTTTGCCGAACTCAGCGCGCGGCCCGCTTTTACGCAAAACGGACTGCAGCGGATCGCCGGGGCGCTTGGCATTGACGCGGCGCAGTTGTCGCAGGCGCTGCCGGGTCCATCGAGCGGATTGGACGAAGGGCATGACGGGCTTTTCGCACACGCGGGTGAGCCGGACATTTTCGATGCGCCGCCCGACGATCTGTTCGCCGAAGCCGATGCGCAAGGCGCCTTCGATGAACCACCCAGCGGCGATCTCTTGGCGAATGTTGCCGAGCCGGATGCCGGAGTGCCGTCGTCTGCGAAATCAGCAGGGGCTGCGGCATCAGCATCAGGCTCGGCCTCAACATCGGCTGCGCTTGCGCAAAACCCGCTCGCCGACTGCGTCGTCTGGCTCGAGCGCAATTATCGATTTGGCCTCGAATCGCCGATCGGCCGTTTGTCGCTCGCGATTCGCAACGGCGCGGCGGGCGTCGCGCTCGACGCTCTGCGCATCGACCCCGCCGAACCCTGTGCAGCGGCGCTGTACGAAGACACCCATGTGAGCCTCGCCGAGCGCACGGTCACACGGCTTGCCGCAGGTTTTGCGGCGTATGCGCAGGCGCTTGCTGAAGCGTTAGCCACCGATACGCCAGACCCATTGCCGCTCTTCGATGCACTAAACCGTTTTCGAATTCTGTGCGCGACGCGTTCGGGGCCACGCGGCGTCGATCAGGTGAATGCCGCGATGGCCGCGCAGGTGCGGCGCTCAGCGGGTGTGACGCTGGCGGTGGGCGCTCAGTGGTTCGCCGGACGGCCCGTTATGGTCACGCGCAACGACTATGCGCTGGGTCTGTTCAACGGCGACATTGGGATTGCACTGCCGGGCGTGGGCGGCGCGTTGCGCGTGTATTTCCGCACGGGTGACGGCGGTCTGCGAGCCGTGTCGCCGGCGGCGCTGCCGCCGCACGATACGGCATTCGCCCTCACGGTTCATAAGTCGCAAGGCTCGGAGTTCCAGCATGCGGTGTTGATGCTGCCGTCGGCATTCAGCCGCGTGTTGTCGCGCGAACTCGTGTACACGGCGATTACGCGCGCGCGTGAACGGGTGGAGGTGATCGGTGCGCGCGCCGTGCTGCTGCAGGCTATCGCGACGCCGACGCAGCGCGACTCCGGTCTGGCCGCGCGAATTGCGGAGGCGTGGCGCGCGGCCCGGTAGCGTGGCGCGGGCGGGCCGCCATGTTCAGCCCGCGATTCCGTCCGGCTGTGTGCGCGTCTCGACGCGGTTGCGCATGGCCTTGCGGTACCACACGGTCCAAAGCGCCAGGCCGCCGTAAATGCCATAGCCGATGAACGGCGAGACCACCAGGAAGCGCTCGATTGGCCAGGTGAGCGCCATCCAAGCGCGCAGCGCTGTTTCGCCGGTCAGGCCGACGCCCCATACCAGCGTCATGAGCCGCATTGCGCTGACGAAGCCCGGCCGCTCGCGCCACAACGTTTCGAAGCGCTCGGCGCCGCCTTCCATCTCACGGGCGACGGTGGCGCGTGCGAGATAGAAGATCAGCGGGCGGCGCAGCGGCAACGACAGCAGAAACACCACGCCTACCGCGCCGGACACCAGCGACTCTCGCAGCAACAGCATGCGAGGACTGCCGCCCAGCGCCATGGCCACGATCGACAGCACGATGCCTGCCACGACCATCACGCTGAGCGCGTCGACGCGTCGGAAGCGCATCAGTTCGATCACGCTCCAGACCATTGGCGGCACGGCGGAGGCGATCAGGGCGCCGGTCTCGCCCAGGTGCGGTAACGCAAAGCGGTAAGCAAGCCACGGCAACAGAAAGTTGATGGCCAGTTCCAGAACAAAACCCGGACGGAGTTTCATATAAATTTACGCTGTAAGCGAAAACCGCAGTATCAACGAACTGGCTGTGCCGATGCAAATGGTTTTTCGCATCGGTGGCCGCCGCCCGATAGCGCATAGCCCGGAATCGGCTGCGCACTGTGTACACTTGCATCTCCCAGCTCAATCCTGTCATGACATCCCGCTATCCAATCCTGCCGAACGAAATCGAATTGACCGCAGTGCGCGCGCAAGGAGCGGGCGGTCAGAACGTCAACAAGGTCTCGAGTGCCATCCATCTGCGCTTCGACGTACAGGCCTCGTCGTTGCCGGAGGTGCTGAAGATGCGCCTGCTCGCGCTGTCCGATCATCGGCTCACGCGCGACGGAGTGGTGATCATCAAGGCGCAGGAGCACCGCACTCAGGAGATGAATCGCGCGGCCGCGCTGGCGCGGCTCGATGAACTGATCGAAAGCGTCAGCGTGACACGCAAGCCGCGTGTCGCAACCCGGCCCACGCGCGCCTCGAATCGGCGTCGTCTCGACAGCAAGGCGAAGCGCAGCGAGATCAAATCCGGCCGCGGGCGCGTAGAGGACTGAAGAAGGACTGAAGAGGATAAAAGGGGCTGCGGCCAGCGAGGCCTGAGCGCAGCCGGGGCAGGCTCAGCGTTTGCCTGCGCGCCCGCCAGAACGCGTATCGGCCGCCGACGTCGCCGGCACAAAGTCGACGCAGAGCACATGCGTGCCGTTACGCTCGAACGCGATTGCCGCCGTATAGCAGTCCTGGCCGTCCGCGAGCGAATAGTGCGGCCCCATCATCGCGACGCGCCCCGGCGCGGCGAGCGCGTGCTTGAAATAGGATCGCCGCGACCAGTTGCTGCGCGTATCGGTGTAGAGCGGTGCGAGCCGCGACGGGGGCGGCGGCACCGAGGCGGCTGAGATCGACGCTTGAGTCTGTTCGCCCTGGCCGTCGGTGATGAACACCCGGCGCGCCTCGCGCAGATGCCAGATCTTTTGCGCCGCCTGCTGCAGATCGCCGGTGGCTTTGAACGTGTCGGCGGCGGCGAGTACGGCTTCGGCGAACCCTTCGAAGCCGAGCCGCTGGTGGCCGGCGTGGGCGTGTTCATAAGCGGCGAACTTGGCCCACATCGACTCGATCTGCGCCGGCACCCCGGCGCATGCCGCCTGCACTGAACTCTGTGGCTGGCCGAGCCAGAAACCCTGCACGAAATCGACGTCGGCCTGCATCAGAATCATCAATTCTTCGTCAGTTTCGACGCCTTCGGCGAGCACCAGCGTGCCGGACTGATGGAGCATCGCGATCAGATGGCCGATCATCGAATCGTCGCCTTCACGCTTGCCCGCTCGCGCAACCAGCGAACGGTCGAGCTTGACGATGTCGGGCCGAAAGCGCCACACACGGTCGAAGTTCGAAAAACCGGTGCCGAAGTCGTCGATCGCAATCAGGAAGTCGCGTGGCTGAGAAGCGGCGAGCATGCTGGCGACGGCGGATTCATCGTCGGCGGGTTGCTCGAGTACTTCGATCACGATGCGCTCCTGCGGCAAGCCGAAGTGCGCCGAGAGTTCGTCGATGAAGGTCCGCTGCGGCCAGCCGGTTTCGAACACCTGGGGACGCGTGTTCAGAAACAGCCATCCGGTGCTGATGCCTTGTTCCATGAAATTCGCCACATGCAGGCAACGCGCGATGCGGTCGAGTTCGCGTGCGTCGGCGGCCGAACGTGTGCCGGAGAACAGCACCTCCGGCGATACCGGCAGGCCGACCGGATCGAACGCGCGCAACAGCCCCTCGTAGCCGACCACACACTGATGCGTGACGGACAGCACCGGCTGGAACACGCTATGCAGGGTCAGCGCGCGCCATGTCGCGGTCCAGCCGGACTCGTCCCGGACCAGATGCGGGAGCAGGCCGCGCAGGGTCAATTCGCTGACGGTTGGCATGAGAGCGGGCATAAGGGCGGGCATGAGAGCGGGCATGACGGCATCGCGGCAAGCGGGTGACGGGGCGCGCGAACAGATTCGGCGCGCAACGGAGGCACAGCCCAGGCGTTGGTAGGGCAAGGTGGGTACGGCCCGGGAACGCGGAGAGCAATGCCAGCCATGCGGGACTCCGGCGGGATTTGTCAAAATCAGTCTATCAGTTCGCACTTTGCATGAATGTGCGGGTTATCACAGACGCAAGAGTTGGCCGGGTGCCTGGCAGACGGGCGGTAACGCGGCTTTGGCTCTGGCGTCGTGGGCGTTGCGCGTGAGCTTCGCGCGCGTTCGCCTTGCGCAGGACCGATCCTTTCAAATGGAATCAATCACGCGTATGAAGCCGAGGGTAGCAGGGCGGTAAGTGGCCGCCCGCCAAACTCCAGGCAAGGACGGTGCTCAGACGTTTCACGCGCGCGGTTTGCCTTGCATCCGGGTAATCCAACTGCCGCCGTGCATGTTTGCAGGTAGCGCGTGGCCGCCTGCAGGTTTGACGGGGGGCGGGTATGCTGCTGCTTTTCCTGAAACAACGGAGGACAGGCATGGCTGAAATCGCCGTGGTCGCAATCTCGGTGGCAAAGCCGGGTTATGAGGAGCAGTTGCGCAAAGCGCTGGAAGGCATCGTCGGGCCAACGCGCGAGGAGCCGGGCGCGCTTCAATACGATCTGCATCGTGACGTGCAGGAGCCACGCCGGTTCGTGTTTGTCGAGCGTTGGGCCAGCAAGGAAGCGTTGGCGGCGCACGCTGCGTCCGCACACATTGCGGCTTACAAGAAAGCCGCGGCGGATTGGGTCGAACACGCGGAAATTCGGGTCGTGTCGAAGATCGCCTGAGCGCTTTTGAGGTGAACTGCCGGGTAGGAAAAGCCGGACAACGGCGAGCGAACTGCCAGGCCGGATCCGGCCCGTGCGGTGCTCGCCGTTTATCTTTAGTGCGTGGCTTGCGGGACGTCGAGGATCAGGATGATGGTCCAGTCCGCATCGCCGTCGTGGTGATACTGGCGCTCTGCGACGATAAACGGTTGTTGCTTGCCGTTCGGGCCAAGAAACAGCACGTCGCCTTCCATCGGCAGGCATTCGACGGGCGGCAGCGCGAGGAACGCTTCCTGACCGCCACGCGGCATCAGTTTTTCGATTTTGCGGGATGCCGCTTCAGTCCATTCGATATCTAGCTGAATGTTGCTCATGCTGTCCTCCGCACCAAGGTGCGCACAGGTTAGGGGGATTCCGGCGGGCGCCGGTCGGTGCGCGACTTTAGCATAACGTCAGCCGGGCGCAGCGAGCCTGCAGCAAGTTCATTAGACAACAAAAAAGCCGAAACCGGCGGTGCCGGCTTCGGCTTTTCATCTCCGCGGCAGGGCTGCGGATGATGTTGCGAACTACGCTTACGAACTGGCGGCGTCGGCCTTGGCGGCCTTCTTATGATGATGGGGAGCCATCTTGTGATGTTTTGCCGGCATAGCCGGTGCGCTTTCCATTGCTTGCTGGCGGTTTTGCAACTCTTGCGCGCGTTGCTCGACGTCGGCGGCCTTGGCCGGATCGGTACTCATCATGACGCCGTTGTCCTGCGCATAGGCTGCACCCGTTACGGCACCGAGGGAAATCAGGATCGCCAGGGACACTTTCTTCATTGTTACCTCCGCAGAGTGGTTATGGACCCGAGTATTTGCCTGTCCAATCGGAAAGACAATGCATTCTAGCGAGCAAAATCCGCTCCAGCGGACGTTTTGTAACGGTAATGACAATTAGTTACATCTTGTTACGTTCGCGCCGCGGTCATTATCGATGCCGATGGCGTGTCCAATTCGATAATGTCTTGTCGATACAGGGAATATTCGCATCTCTAAATAAATTGTCTTTCTGCAACACGTGAGATTCAGAACCATCCGATTGCACGATAGACATGAAATTGCGCGATTCCAACCAGTTCGTGCAGTGCGAGCTCGGCATTCACCAGGTTGTCATAGTGCGGCAGTACACCGAGACGTGCATGTCTCGCGCTCGAGATCAACGGTTGAGGCGTAATGCCGAAACGATGGAAGTTGAGCAATGCGCGCGGCATCTGATACGCCGAGGTGACGAGTATCAGGGAATCGTAACGTGATCGTTCGAGAATAGCCGAGACGTTGCGCGCGTTCTCATAAGTGGTGCGGCTGCGGTTTTCCAGCACGATGTCCGCGCGCGGCACCTGTTTGCGCAGCAGATACGGCAGGTAGGTGTCCGCTTCGCTGGCGGCGCGCCGCTGCGGATTGCCGCCGCTCACGATCACCTGACACGTGGCTGCCGTACGCTTGCAAGCCGCATAGCTTTCGGCGCTCGCTGCGATGCGCGCGATCACGTCTGGCGGTGGCACGAGCACGTCGTTTTCGTCGTAGGCAGTGCCTCCGCCGAGCATGATGATCGCGGTGCGCGGCGCGAAGCTGGCGGGCGTGTCGGTTTGCCGGTGCGGCTGCGCCAATTCCAGCAATGGCGCGGTGAGCCAGCCGGTGGCAAGCAGCCAGAATAGGGCGATCGTGACAATGGTGAGAGGCGCGCGGGCGCGTTTCCATAGCACGATTGCTGCAAAAAAAAGCGCTAATAAAGTGAATAGAATCAATTTAAATGGGGTAACGTATGTCTTTCGGGACAATTCTACGGGCTTGCTATCGCGCCGCAGCGGTTGCATCGTCGGTCCGCAGAGAGAACGCTAACATGCCGTTCAGACGGGGGTTCCGAAAACCAGACCAGGCAGCACCTGGCGGAGCAAGGCATGCGGCCGGCTTCCAGCCAAGGGCGGGTGCTATGCGCGTCACTGGTGGCGCGGTGACGTGTTGGCATAGATGTGTCATAGCTGCACTTTAAGAAAGAAGTGAGATGACCACGTATTCCAACGAAGCGGTACTTGAAGCGCTGCGGCGGGCGCAATATCGCCAGGTTCCATGGGCCAGACGGCCGGGCGTCTTCCAATATCTTCGCGCGTTAGGCCTGATGGACACTGTTCGGCAGCGCACGGTCGCTCCGGCCCCAGGTTTTCATGCGCCGGTCGATATCGCCGTGCTCACTGAGCGGGGCCGGGCCGAGTTCGCGAGACTCGAGCACGACGAGCGCCTGTTGAGCTGGAGCGCGCAGCGCATGAACGATTACGTCGTCGCCACAGCCGAAGCGCGGCCCGCAGCTGCTCTCGAAGCCCGGCCTTAGGCCGGGGCGGCAAACTGGCGCTGTTTCCCCGGCCGCTTTGCGCGGCTGGCGGTGATTTTATCGCTCCGAGTTGTGGTCCGGCTTATAGCCCGCCTTATGGTCCTGCGTATGGCCTTGGGCGCAGCGCGCATTGTCTGTCCGCTGATCGCGCATCGATCGTTCGCTAAGGCAAAAAAGCAAAAAAAAGCCCGTATCGCAAGGATACGGGCGTACCGGAATTACTACTGCCACGCTGTGCTAATGGCGTTAAATCAGACTGGCGCCACGCCGGGTGGTTCCCCAATCGTTCAATTCGCCATGCACATGCAGTGCGTTGGATTGCGTGATGCCGCTAGCGGCGCCGCGCGGCATCTTCGCGCGGCGGCTCCGGCCGCATGCGCGCATTGCTCGCGATATCGCCGCGCAAATCTCCACGCGGCGCAGGCGGTGTGAAGTCGCGTCCGCGCGCATCGTTTTGCTGCCAGGCCTGAACCGTGGCCGTGTGATCCGGCCGCCAGTTCCAGCCTTGTGGGCGCTGCTGTGCGAGCGCCGGTGCGGCCATTGATGAAACGACAATGCCGCACAGAAGCAGTGACATTGGTTTCATGCTGAGCTCCCGTCAAGCCGATCGACTCAAGGCCTGTTTGCATACACATAAGGTATGCCGAGTCACGAAAGCACGCTGTAAGTAATGGTAAATGGATGTTTCATCCGCAACCGTCGAGCCGCGTCAGGTGTCTGAAGCGGCGCGGCGATGAAGTCGGTGAAGTCCGTGGAACAGGAAGCGACGACTGTGTTGGGCGCGCCGGGAAGCGGTGCCCATTGCAGGCCAGGCGGGTGTCGACGGACGTCGACATACGGCGTACGGCGAACGCACGGCGGCCCAGATACACGCCGGGCGCCCGCAGGCGCCCGGAGGCAAAACAATTCGCGTCAGGCCATCTTGACCGGCGCGCGCCACGATTCCGGATTGGTCCAGAACGCGCCACGCAGGCGGTCGCGGCTCGGCGGTGCCGGCGGTTTCGCGGCGGTCGCGCCAATGCGCCCACGCAGCGAAATTTCACGGCCGCTGGTGCCGAGTCGCTTAACTATTTCGGCGAGCGTACCATCGGCTTGCCATTCGTCGAAGCGACGGCGGCAAGTCGGCGGCGACGGATAGCGGCCCGGCAGCTTGGACCAGCCTTCGCCCGTCGATAGCACCCAAAGCACGGCGTTGACAACCGCGCGTGCTTCCACGCGTGGCCGACCGCGCCGTTCGCTCCGTGCTGGCTCCGCACAGAACAACGCCTCGACCAGCGCCCACTCGTTGTCTCTCAAATCGTCGAACAGCATCATGTTTCACCTCAGCGAAGCTAACTCCGGTGCGCTGCCCCGCGCCGCGCACTCTCCATGCACTCGATAGGCGAGTGCCAAGGGGGGGCGGGCTTGCCACGGTTTCATTTCAGTCAGAAGTCATGGCGCCGACCCTGTGTGCATGTAAATGCAGGAAGTGTGCCAAGCCGAGTCCAACTACCAGAAAGCCCTGTGACAGCGGGCCAGCGCGGGCGCTAGCTAGGGGCGTATAAGAATCCAAAAAACCCATCTCGCAAATCGGGACAATCACCAATCTTGTGCAATCAAGCCCGGCCAGCGTGCGTTTGCGCCTTATTGCTGCATTGCAGCGATGTCACTGAACACGACTGTGGTGCGGCATTTCGCCATACAATGCTCATTAAATGGGGTTATTGATGAGGTCGGTAAATGAATGTGACGCTGCGTCAGCTAAGGGTTTTCATTGAGGTCGCCCGTTTGCAGAGCTTCAGTCGGGCCGGCGATGAGATCGGTCTGACGCAATCGGCGGTCAGCCGCTGCGTACGTGAGCTGGAAGGCGAAATTGGCCTGAAGCTGATCGACCGCACCACGCGCGAGGTGCAGTTAACGGACGTCGGCGGCAACCTGGTATCGAGCGTGTCACGCCTGCTGACGGATCTGGACGACGCCTTGCGCGAGATCCGCGAAATCGGCGAACAGCGTCGCGGGCGTGTGGTGGTGGCCGCGAGCCCGACGGTCGCCTGCCGCTTGATGCCGCGCGTGGTGGCGGCGTGCGGACGTCAGTTTCCGTACATCACATTGGGTCTGCGTGACGACGTGCAAAGCGACGTGGTGCGCAAGGTGAAGTCGGGAGAAGTCGATTTCGGCGTGATCATCGGTCCGTTTTCCGCCGACGACCTGCTCAGCGAATCCCTGATGACGGATTCGTTTTGCGTGGTTGCGCGCGACGATCACCCCCTGGCGGCGCGGGAGCGGGTGGCATGGACCGACCTGGACGGCCAGCAGCTCGTCATGCTCGACTACGCGTCAGGCAGCCGGCCGATCATCGACGCTGTGATGCAGGAATACGGCGTGAGCGCCACTGTGGTGCAGGAGCTGGGGCATTCCGCGACCGTTTTTGGACTGGTCGAGGCGGGCGTGGGCGTAAGCGTGTTGCCCTGGCTGGCGCTGCCTTTGCCGGCGGGCGCCGCGTTGGTGGCGCGGCCACTCGTGCCGCGCGCCGAGCGCACGGTCGAACTGGTGCGGCGGCGCGACCGCTCGTTGTCGCCGGCGGCGGAGGCGGTGTGGAGCCTGATTCGTCAATTGCCGGCGCGAGCGGAGGATTTGAACTGACAAGAACTGACGACGCCGGCGCGCTTTGCCGCCCGGTGACTTCGCCGTCCCAAAACCAGGCGCCGCGCTAAACTGTCGCCTCCCCCGGCGTCAAGCCTTGCCCCATTACTTATTGCCTGTCCATCACTGTCTGGAAGCCTCGATGAGCGAATCGGATCTGCCTGTGCCCTCCGTCCCTAACGCGCGCGATGCGGTGCGCGCACTGCGTCCTTCGCAGATCCGTGAAGTCGCGAATGCCGGTTTCGGCGTCGCCGACGTACTGCCGTTCTGGTTCGGCGAGTCCGACCGGGTGACCCCGGCCTTTATCCGCGACGCCGCCAGCGCCGCATTGGCCGCCGGCGCCACGTTCTATACGCATAACCTGGGCATCGCGCCGCTGCGCGCGGCACTCGCGGGCTACGTCAGCGAGCTGCACGGAACGACCTCGCCCGACCATATCGCAGTGACGAGCGCCGGTGTCAACGCGTTGATGCTGGCCGCGCAGCTGGTAGTTGGGGCGGGCGACCGCGTCGTGGCGGTTACGCCGCTGTGGCCCAATCTGGTCGAGATTCCCAAGATTCTCGGCGCGCATGTGGAAACCGTCGCGCTGGGTTACGGTGAGCGCGGCTGGCAACTCGATCTCGAGCAATTGCTGGCAGCGTTGACGCCGGGCACGAAGATGCTCCTGATCAATTCGCCGAACAATCCGACCGGCTGGGTGATGAGCCGCGACGAGCAGCGCGCCGTGCTGGCGCATTGCCGTCGTCACGGTATCTGGATCGTCGCCGACGAAGTCTACGAGCGTCTTTATTATCCGGACGCCGATGCGGATGCCGGCACCGGCGCGCACGGCGCCCATTCGCGCACGGCGCCGTCGTTTCTCGATCTGGCGGGGCGCGACGAGCGCGTGATCTGCGTGAACTCGTTTTCCAAGGCATGGCTGATGACCGGCTGGCGGCTCGGCTGGCTGGTCGCGCCGGCCGCGCTGATGGGCGATCTGGGCAAGCTGGTCGAGTACAACACGTCGTGTGCGCCGGATTTCGTTCAGCAGGCGGGGATCGCGGCGGTCCAGCAGGGTGAGCGCTTCACGCAGGACCTGGTGCGCGACCTGAAGGCATCGCGTGATCATCTGGTGCACGCGCTGTCCACCGTGCCGGGCGTCGACGTGCAGGCGCCGCCGGGGGCGATGTATCTGTTTTTCTCGATGCCGGGCGCGGCGCGCAGCCTCGAGCTGTGCAAGGCCATGGTGCGGGAAGTAGGCCTGGGCGTGGCGCCCGGCAGCGCATTCGGCCGGGAAGGCGAGGGCTTCGTACGCTGGTGCTATGCCTGCGATCCCGCCCGGCTGGACCTGGGCGTCGAGCGTCTGAGGCGATTCCTGGCGCAGCACGGCATGCATTGAAGTGTGGCGGCACGGGCAGGCGGTCCGGCTTAAGGGCCAATCGCGGCACATCACAGCCCAATCCCGGGCCTGCCGCGCTCCGATTCCTGTCCGATTCGGCCAGCTTTTCCTTTTAAGCGGACGACTTGAGGCATCGCTAAAAAATGCGCCGGGGATTTCGTCTTTACGCACCGGTTGTTTTTGCGTAATATGGCGCTCAGTCACGCGATTCCTTTCAGGAATATCGCTGCTCCGTCCGGCTGGGTTTGGCTCGATTGCCTGTTTCGCCTCCCCCCGGTGCGTGCTCCCATCAATATGACCGATCAGAATCGGGCGAGCGCGTCTTCAGTTCCACATCGTCTGTTTGATCCGGTTCTTTGACCACAGGGTCTGACCTAGCTGCATGAATACCCAAGAGGCGAAGATCGTCCTCGAGACTGCCTTGATCTGCGCGCAGGAGCCGTTAAAGCTCGTCGATTTGCGCAAGCTCTTTGCCGACGGCGTGTCGGCAGACACTGTTCGGAATTTGCTCGAAGACCTCAAGCAGGATTGGTCTGGGCGCGGTGTGGAGCTGGTCGGGCTGGCGTCGGGCTGGCGATTTCAAAGTAAGCCCGCGATGCGTTCGTACCTGGATCGTCTGCATCCTGAGAAACCGCCGAAATACTCGCGCGCGGTGCTCGAGACGCTCGCGATCATTGCGTACAGGCAACCGGTTACGCGTGGCGATATCGAAGAGATTCGCGGCGTCACGGTGAATACGCAGGTCGTCAAACAGCTTGAGGATCGCGGCTGGATCGAAGTGATCGGCCATCGTGACGTGCCAGGCCGTCCGGCGTTGTACGCGACCACGCGGCAATTTCTCGACGACCTCGGGTTGAAGGCGCTCGACGAATTGCCGCCGCTGGCTGATCCGTCTGCGCAGCTGAACGCGGATCTGCTCGGTCAGCATGCGATCGAATTTTCCGAGGTCGAGGCTGCGCAAGCCCTGGTTTCGGGTGAGGAGAGTCCGCTGGAAGAACCGTCGGAATCTGCTGCCGGCGAAGCAGCCACTGCCGAGGGTGAAGCCCTTGGCGAAACTGCCGATCGCGATCATGGCGAAGAAACTGGCGAGGCAGCAGGAACGGAAATCGCTGCCGAACACGCTGTAGAGCATCAAGCGCCAGTCGCTCAGGCGCAGCATGCGGAGTCGACTGAGACAAACGAGCCGGCTGAACTTGCCGAATCGACGCATGGCGCGGCAGATGCCGCACCGGCGCCCGAGTTGCATCAGGACGCCGCCGCAGGCCCGGCTAGGCAAGAACACGCCGAAGCGGCAAAGGTTGAATCGCAGGCCGGCGCTGCTGAGCCCGCACTGAATCACGATCCGGTCTCCCAGGCCGATCAGGCAATACCCGCGCACGACTCGGGCGTACTCCGCGATACGGAGCACGCCGCCGAGCCGAACCCGACCACAGCGGCGCACGGCGATCCAGAGGATCGTCGCGATGCCGCGCAGGACGCAGGCATTCTGACCGACGACGAACCCGAGTCGCGCAGCGCCTGACGTAACCGAACTTTTTTTGCCACGCCCGCAACGGGCGTGCGCGACCTGACATTTTGAGGTTGTTTTGACACATACCCACGACACCGATTCGTCCGAATCCGAGCGCGCCGTGCCGTCGGCACGCGCCGATGAAGCGCGTACCACGCAAGCGTCGGCAGGCGAGGGCGAGCGCCCGGCGCAGACCACGGAAGCAGACGGCGAAGACCGTCCGCGCCGCGGCCTGCGTCGCGGGCCGCGCAGCCTGATCGCACGGCGCCGCGCCGGAGCGAAGACGAAGGGCGCCGAAGGTGCGCCCGCGCAAGGCGCGCCGGTCGTCACTGAAACGCCGCCGGACGGCGAGGTGGTTGCGCAAGTGCGTACGCCGCGCAAGGAAGGCGCCAAGGGCCAGGGGCCGCGCCGCAATGCGGGCGGCGCGAAGCGCGAGGGCGCTCAACGTGACGGCGCGCCTCGCGAGGGCGGACCGCGTGAAGGGCAGCGTGAGCGCCAGCCGCGCGAAGGCGGCCAGCGTCAGAATCGCCGGGGCGGTGAAGCACCGGCGGCAGTAGCAGCCGAAGCAAGTCCGGACGACCTGTTCTCGTACGTCACGTCGCCCGCATTCGACGCGGACAATAGCGCGACCGGCGGCGTGCGTGCCCCGATGCTGCGCCGTGGCAAACCGGCTGCACCCAAACGGGTCCTCGCCGCGGACGACGACGCGCCGAAGCTGCACAAGGTGCTGGCCGAAGCCGGCATGGGCTCGCGCCGCGACATGGAAGAACTGATCGTCGCCGGCCGCGTGTCGGTGAACGGTGAGCCGGCTCACATCGGCCAGCGCATCATGCCGACCGATCAGGTCCGCATCAACGGCAAGCCGGTCAAGCGCAAGCTGGCCAACAAGCCGCCGCGCGTGCTGCTGTATCACAAACCGACTGGCGAAATCGTCAGCCATGCCGATCCGGAAGGCCGCCCGTCGGTGTTCGACAAGCTGCCTCCCATGAAGACCGCCAAGTGGCTTGCGGTCGGCCGCCTCGACTTCAATACCGAAGGTCTGCTGATGCTGACCACTTCGGGCGATCTGGCCAACCGTTTCATGCATCCGCGTTACAGCGTCGAGCGTGAATATGCGGTGCGCGTGGTCGGCGAACTGGCCGAGGGCATGCGTCAGAAGCTGCTGCATGGCGTCGAGCTGGAAGACGGCCCGGCGAATTTCCTGCGCATCCGCGATGGCGGCGGCGAAGGCACCAATCATTGGTATCACGTCGCGCTCGCCGAAGGGCGTAATCGCGAAGTGCGCCGCATGTTCGAGGCAGCCGGCCTGATGGTCAGCCGCCTGATCCGCACGCGTCATGGCCCGATCTCGCTGCCGAAGGGGCTCAAGCGCGGCCGCTGGGAAGAACTCGAAGACAATCAGGTGCGCGCGCTGATGGCGTCGGTCGGCCTGAAGGCGCCGTCGGAAGAAAAGGGCGGTCGCAGAGAGGCGCCGGAGCGCAAGCAGCCGGATCCGATGCAGACGTCGATGGGCTTTATCAGCCGCGAACCGGTGCTGATGTCGCACGGCCGTTTCGATCAACAGCAGCCGCGCGGTCAAGGCCGTCGCGGTGCGGCGGGTGGCGGCTTCGGCGGTGGCGCGGGCGGCGGTGCTGGCGGCTATGGTAATCGCGGCGCTGGCCGCGGCGCCGGTGGCTTTAGCGGGCCGATGGGGGGCGGCGGTGCTGCGTCTGGCCCGCGTGGCGGGCGTGACGTCGACGGCAATCGTGCGCCGTCGGGCAATGGCAATCGCGCGGCAGGCGGTAAGCGTCCTGGCGGCCCCGCTGGTCCCGGTGGCAGTCCGGGCGGCGGCAGCCGTGGGCCGGGCGGGAATCGTGGCGGCAATGCCAACCGCGCCGGTGGCGGTAACGCCAACCCGGGCGGCGCCAATCGTGGTGGCGGCGCGCCGCGCGGCCGCTCGCGTGGCCGTTAAGCCGTAAATGACGTAAATACGACGGTTGGCCGTTGATCGTTCCTCAACGATTTACGCTTCGCCACCGTCGGAATCGATCGATGAGCGCCGCGGGCTTCATGTAATGCATGAAACCGCGGCGTGCGCATAAGTAGGGGCAGAGTTTCCCGGCCCTGCTTGTCCGGCGCGGCGCGAGACGGCACAGGCCATCTTGCAAAAGGCCCGGGGCGCCGTCATATCGTTGAAAGATTGCCATGAAATCAAGCGGAAATGCGCTTCGCACGGCGTTCTGCGGTTTGCGTTTGTCCCGAAAAATGGCTACAATCACGAAGTCGCTGGGCGTGCGGCTTTTCATGTGCGGCTCAGGTGCGACCACCGGTAATAAGATGATGGGCGTTTAGCCCATTTTTTTTTGCCGCTCAGTTCTAAGTGGTTTGGCATCTCGGGTAGCACGAACGTGCGCCAGCTAGGCGCGCGGCCCGCATTGGTTGTTTGCAAAACAAGCGGCAGGCTCGCTGCGCGAACATCTAAGAGGGCACTGTGCAACTGACGGAACTGATTGAAACCACGGTCGTGGGACTCGGCTACGAGCTCGTCGATCTCGAGCGCACCGGGCGCGGCAGTTTGTGTATTTATATTGACCAGCCGGCCGGCATCGCGATCGAAGACTGCGAGAAAGTCACACGTCAGCTCCAGCACGTTCTGACGGTCGAAAATATCGATTACGAGCGGCTTGAAGTGTCGTCGCCGGGTCTCGACCGCCCGCTGAAAAAACTGGCGGATTTCGAACGCTTCGCAGGCAGCGAAGTGGTAATCACATTGAAAAAGCCATTGGACGGACGGAAATCGTACCGGGGCATCCTGCATGCTCCGCAAGGCGAGACGATCGGTCTGGAATTTGAAGGGAAGGAAGGCGCCGCGATGCTCGATTTCACCGTCGCGGATATCGATAAGGCACGCCTCGTTCCGAAAGTTGACTTTAGGAGCCGCAAACAATGAGTCGCGAAGTGTTGATGCTGGTGGATGCGCTGGCACGCGAGAAGAACGTCGATAAAGACGTGGTATTTGCCGCGCTCGAGGCGGCCCTCGCTTCGGCCTCCAAGAAACTCTTCGAAGAAGACGCGGATATCCGCGTCCAGATCGACCGTGAAAGCGGCGAGCACGAAACGTTTCGCCGCTGGAAAGTAGTGCCGGACGAAGCCGGTCTGCAAGAGCCGGATCAGGAAATCCTGCTGTTCGAAGCACGCGAACAGAAGCCGGAAATCCAGCTCGACGAATACATCGAAGAACCGGTGCCGTCGATCGAGTTCGGCCGTATCGGCGCGCAGGCTGCCAAGCAGGTGATCCTGCAGAAGGTGCGCGACGCTGAACGCGAGCAGATCCTGAACGACTTCCTCGAGCGCGGCGAGCACATCATGACCGGCTCGGTGAAGCGCCTGGACAAGGGCAACTTCATCGTCGAAACCGGCCGTGTCGAAGCGCTGCTGCGCCGCGATCAGCTGATTCCGAAGGAAAATCTGCGCGTGGGCGACCGCGTGCGCGCCTACATCGCCAAGGTCGATCGCACCGCTCGCGGTCCGCAGATCGAGTTGTCGCGTACGGCGCCCGAATTCCTGATGAAGCTGTTCGAGATGGAAGTGCCGGAAATCGAACAGGGCCTGCTGGAAATCAAGGCGGCGGCCCGCGATCCGGGCGTGCGCGCCAAGATCGGCGTGGTCGCTTACGACAAGCGCATCGATCCGATCGGCACCTGTGTCGGTATCCGCGGTTCGCGGGTGCAGGCCGTGCGTAACGAGCTCGGTGGCGAAAACGTCGACATCGTGCTATGGTCGGAAGATCCCGCACAGTTTGTGATCGGCGCGCTCGCGCCGGCAGCCGTCCAGTCGATCGTCGTCGATGAAGAGAAGCATTCGATGGACGTCGTCGTCGACGAAAACGAACTGGCGGTCGCGATCGGCCGCAGCGGCCAGAACGTGCGTCTTGCCAGCGAACTCACCGGCTGGCAGATCAACATCATGACGCCGGACGAATCTGCGCAGAAGCAGAATCAGGAGCGCGGTGTACTGCGTGACCTGTTCATGGCGCGTCTCGATGTCGACGAAGAAGTCGCCGACATCCTGATCGACGAAGGCTTTACGAGCCTCGAAGAGATCGCTTATGTGCCGCTCAACGAGATGCTCGAAATCGAAGCATTCGACGAAGACACCGTTCACGAACTGCGTAATCGCTCGCGCGATGCGTTGTTGACGTTGGCGATCGCGAATGAAGAAAAGGTCGAGAATGTTGCACTCGACCTGAAGAGCCTGGACGGCATGGATGCCGACCTGCTCGCCAAGCTTGCCGAACATCAGATCCAGACGCGCGACGAACTCGCCGAGCTGGCTGTGGATGAACTGGTCGAGATGACCGGAATGGAAGAGGATGCCGCTAAGGCGTTGATCATGAAAGCACGTGAACATTGGTTCCAGTGAGAAATGACCATGGCGCACTAAATTGAAGCGGCCGTCAGGCCGCATGACAAGATGCTAACCGCAAGGAATCGGTCCTTGCATTAAGAGGAATGAATGGCGAGTAACAACGTAGCCCAATTTGCCGCGGAACTGAAAATGCCAGCAGGCGTGCTCCTTGAGCAGCTGCAGGCAGCAGGCGTCACGAAAGCGAGCGAAGACGACAGCTTGTCCGAAACGGACAAGGCGCGTCTGCTCGACCACTTGCGCAAGTCTCACGGCTCGACTGATGCGGACAAGCGCAAGATCACGCTGACGAAGCGGCATACGTCGGAGATCAAGCAATCCGACGCGACGGGCAAAGCTCGCACCATTCAGGTCGAGGTGCGTAAGAAGCGCACTTTCGTCCGCCGGGACGAATCCGCCGCTGAAGGCGGCGATGCATCGAATCATGTGGCCGAGGCCGACGTCGACGATCTCGAACTCCAGCGCCGTGAAGAGGAAGCTCGTCACGAAGCCGAGCTGCTCGAAAAGCAGGCTCAGGAGCTGAAGGCGCGTCAGGAGCAACTCGAGCGCGAAGAAGCTGAACGTCAGGCCCGCGAGCAGGCTGCTGAAGCCGAGCGCCGTCGTGCGGAAGAAGAAGCGGCGAAGAAGCGCGCTGCAGCTGCGGCTGCGGCCGAAGCGGCGGCTCGTGAGCAGGCTCAGACGACGAAGTCGACGCAGGCTGCCCAGCCGGCAGCTGCCGCGAAGGCTGAACCGGTCGCGCCCAAGGCTGCGGAACCGGCGGTTGCCAAGGAAAGCGAGCAGGACGACGAGCGCGCTGCGGCAGAACGTGCGGCGCAACGCGAAGCGGCGAAGAAAGCGGAAGACGCAGCGCGTCAGGCCGCCGAGAAAACGCGCGCCGAGCAGGAAGAAGTCAGCAAGCGCCGGGCAGCGGCAGAAGCCGAAGCGCGTGCAATTCGCGAAATGATGAACACACCGCGCAAGGCGCAGGTCAAGGCGCCGGAACCGGCACCGAAGCCCGCTGAGCCGGCCAAGGCCGCGGAAGCCAAGGGCACGCTGCACAAGCCGGCACGTCCGGCGGGTGAGGCACCGGCGCGTCCGGCAGCCAAGAAGCCGGCTACTGCAGCGGCTCCGGCTGCAACGACCAC
The DNA here is from genome assembly GCF_009455635.1 of Paraburkholderia agricolaris. Taxonomy (NCBI): domain Bacteria; kingdom Pseudomonadati; phylum Pseudomonadota; class Betaproteobacteria; order Burkholderiales; family Burkholderiaceae; genus Paraburkholderia; species Paraburkholderia agricolaris. Next base: position 2,917,904 of record NZ_QPER01000001.1, on the reverse strand, counting down.
GCCGTCGGCTGGCGACAAGAAGAAGCCGGGCGGTGGCAAGGGCGGCTGGCAGGACGACGCGGCGAAGCGCCGCGGTATCAAGACGCGTGGCGATACGAGCGGCGGTGTCGATCGTGGCTGGCGCGGTGGTCCGAAGGGTCGCGGCAAGCATCAGGATCAGAACACCACGTTCCAGGCGCCGACCGAACCGATCGTGCGCGAAGTGCACGTGCCGGAAACCATCACGGTCGCCGATCTGGCGCACAAGATGGCGGTGAAGGCATCGGAAGTCATCAAGTCGATGATGAAGCTCGGCCAGATGGTCACGATCAACCAGATGCTGGACCAGGAAACGGCGATGATCATCGTCGAGGAACTGGGTCACCACGCGGTTGCGGCCAAGCTGGACGATCCGGAAGCCATGCTGGTCGAAGGCGAAATCACGGATGCGGAAGCACTGCCGCGTCCGCCGGTCGTCACGGTCATGGGTCACGTCGACCACGGCAAGACCTCGCTGCTCGACTACATCCGCCGCGCCAAGGTGGCAGCGGGTGAAGCGGGTGGGATTACGCAGCACATCGGCGCCTATCACGTTGAAACGCCGCGCGGCGTTATCACGTTCCTCGATACGCCGGGCCACGAAGCATTCACGGCCATGCGTGCTCGCGGTGCGAAGGCAACCGACATCGTGATTCTGGTGGTCGCCGCCGACGACGGCGTGATGCCGCAAACGAAGGAAGCGATTGCCCACGCGAAGGCTGGCGGCGTGCCGCTCGTCGTCGCGATCAACAAGATCGACAAGCCGGATGCGAATCCGGACCGCGTGAAGCAGGAACTCGTCGCGGAAGGCGTCGTGCCGGAAGAGTACGGTGGCGATTCGCCGTTCGTGTCGGTGTCGGCGAAAACCGGCGCGGGTATCGACGAACTGCTGGAAAACGTGCTGCTGCAAGCCGAAGTGCTGGAACTGAAGGCACCGGTCGAAGCGCCGGCCAAGGGTCTCGTCATTGAAGCGAAGCTCGATAAGGGTAAGGGTCCGGTTGCAACGATCCTGGTCCAGTCGGGTACGCTGAACCGTGGTGACGTGGTGCTGGCAGGTAGCGCTTACGGTCGCGTGCGAGCCATGCTCGATGAAACCGGCAAGCCGACCAAGTCGGCAGGCCCGTCGATCCCGGTTGAGATTCAAGGTCTGTCGGAAGTCCCGCAAGCTGGCGAAGAAATGATCGTCATGCCGGACGACCGCAAGGCGCGTGAAGTCGCGTTGTTCCGTCAAGGTAAGTTCCGCGACGTCAAGCTGGCCAAGCAACAGGCCGCGAAGCTCGAGAACATGCTGGAACAGATGGGCGAAGGCGAAGTGGCGTACATGCCGCTCATCGTCAAGGCCGACGTGCAAGGTTCGCAGGAAGCGCTGGTGCAGTCGCTGCTCAAGCTGTCGACCGACGAAGTCCGCGTGCAGATCGTGCACGGTGCCGTGGGTGGTATCAGCGAGTCGGACGTCAACCTGGCTACGGCTTCGAAGGCGGTCATCATCGGCTTCAACACCCGTGCGGACGCACAGGCGCGCAAGCTGGCGGAAGCCAACGGCGTCGATATTCGCTACTACAACATCATCTATGACGCAGTAGATGAAGTGAAGGCTGCGATGTCGGGCATGCTGGCACCGGAGAAGCGCGAAATCGTGACGGGTACGGTCGAAGTGCGCCAGGTCTTCAAGGTACCGAAGATCGGCGCGGTGGCCGGCTGTATGGTCACGGACGGTTTCGTCAAGCGCTCCTCGTCGGTGCGCGTGCTGCGCAACAACGTCGTCATCTTCACGGGCGAGCTCGATTCGCTCAAGCGCTTCAAGGACGACGTCAAGGAAGTCCGTCAGGGCTTCGAGTGCGGTATGTCGATCAAGAACTTCAACGATATCGTCGAAGGCGATCAGTTCGAAGTCTTCGAGGTTACCGAAGTCGCGCGTACGCTGTAATTCACGCGGCATTGGCTCAACGGGCGGAGCGGGCTTAAGCGCCCGCTCCGCCCGTTGTTTTTGGGCCCGCGCATTTTGTCGCGTAACGCGCTACGAGGGTGGTTTGCAGCCGCTATCACGCCGCTTCATCGCCATCCCCGGGTAACAAGCCTGGCAACAACCGCCACGGCGCGCACGAACAACTTTTTTGCATCCGTCTGAACGGATCACAAACACCATGCCTAAAAAACGTTCTTCTCCCAATCGCAACGTGCAGATCGCCGATCAGATCCAGCGCGACCTGTCCGAGTTGCTGCGCGAGGTCAAGGATCCGCGCATCGGCCTCGTCACGATTCAAAGCGTTGAGCTGACGCCCGACTACGCGCACGCGAAGGTCTACTTCACGACGCTGACCGGCGACCCTCAACAAACGCTCGAAGCGCTCCAGCACGCGGCCGGCCATCTGCACAATCAGCTGTTCAAGCGCCTGCACATTCATACCGTGCCGACGCTGCATTTCCATTACGATCAGACGATCGAACGGGCCGTTGAAATGTCCCGTCTGATCGACGAGGCGAACGCCAATCGCGCGAAAGAAGACTGAGCCGTTGCAGTGCTTCAGTTGCAATACCTCAGCCGCTGCTTGTTTAGCGCTGTTTCCGTACACTTCGAAGACCCTGTCTTTCTGACATGACCGCACCTCAACGCCCCCGCGTGCCGCGTCGCGCGCTCGACGGCGTGCTGCTGCTCGACAAGCCGCTCGGCCTGTCGAGCAACGACGCGCTGATTCGCGCGAAGCGTCTTTATCTGGCCAAAAAGGCGGGCCACACCGGCACGCTCGATCCACTTGCCACGGGTCTTTTGCCGCTGTGTTTCGGCGAAGCCACCAAGTTTTCGCAAGATCTGCTCGAAGCCGACAAGACTTATGAGGCGACCATGCGCCTCGGTATCCGCACGACCACGGGTGACGCCGAAGGCGAGCCGATCGACACGCGCGACGTGACCTGCGATCAGGCGGCGGTTCAGGTGGCGATGCAAAAATTTCTCGGCGATATCGTTCAGGTCCCGCCGATGTATTCGGCGCTCAAGCGCGACGGTAAGCCGCTGTACGAATACGCGCGCGCCGGTCAGACGGTCGAGCGGGAAGGGCGTCAGGTGACGATTCACGCGCTCGACATGCTGGCGTGTACTTTGCCCGATGTGACGTTTCGCGTGACGTGCAGTAAGGGCACGTATGTTCGCACGCTTGCCGAGGATATCGGTGAGGCGCTCGGTTGTGGTGCGCATCTGGTTGCACTGCGGCGTACCGGCGTCGGCGCACTGACGCTGGAGAATTCGGTGACGCTCGACGCATTGTCCGACGCGACGGAGAGCGAGCGTGATGCGTGGCTGCAGCCCGTCGATGCATTGTTGTCCACGTTCCCGCTCGTCACCCTGAATGAGGACGCAACCCGCCGTTTCCTGCACGGTCAGCGTCTGAAGCTCTCCGAGTTGACCATTACCGGCGAGGCTGTGAACGCGCCACGTGTACGCGTCTATGCAGAAGAAGGGCGCCTGTTAGGCGTCGCGAAGCAAGGCGAGGGCGTATTGGCGCCCGAGCGGCTGGTCGTCACCACGGAGAGCTAGCCCGCTAGCCCGTTAGCTCGCCAATTGGCCTGCGAAGAGAAGAACCTGGCAAATAAAAAGGCGGGACCGCTTGGTAGCGGTCCCGCCTTTTTTCACATCATCGGTTGCTACAGAAACGGGCTAAACCCTCAATGCGCAGCAGCCGCTGCCGCACCCGCATCACCACCGGCACGTTCCGGCCTGGCCATCCAGATCAGCGCGATCAGCGCGACGAAAATCCCCGCCGACACGAAGAACAGATCGTTCACGCCCAACTGCGCGGCCTGCTGCGTTGCCATCGTATTGAACAGACCGTACGCCTGCGGCTGACTGAAGCCCGCCGCACCCATCTGCCGGATCGACTGATCGAACACCGGGTTGTACACGCTAGCCTGCTCGGCCAGTTGCGCGTGATGCATGATGGTGCGGTGATCCCACGCGGTCTGGAAAATCGACGTGCCGATACCGCCGCACATGATCCGCACGAAATTCGACAAGCCCGATGCCGCCGGAATCCGGTTGCCCGGCAAGCCCGACAGCGTGATCGACACCAGCGGGATGAAGAACCCGGCCATGCCGATCCCCTGAATCAGAGTCGGCAACAGAAGCGAATACGTATCGACGCCGGTCGTATAACGGGAGCGCATCCAGAAGCACAGCGCGAACACCAGAAACGACAAGGTCGCGATATAGCGCGGATCGGTACGCGGCAACACCTTGCCGGTGATCGGCGACAGCAGCACCGCGAACAGGCCGACCGGCGCCATCACGAGACCCGCTTCAGTGGCGGTGTAGCCGATATTGGTTTGCAGCCACAACGGCAGCAACACGAGGTTGCCGAAGTAGAGCCCGTAGCCAATCGACAACGCAACCGTGCCGCTCGTGAAATTGCGCCGGCTGAAGAGTGACAGATCGACCACCGGATGCTCGGCCGTCAATTCCCACACAATGAAGAACGCGAGCGCGATCACCGCGACCAGCGCCAGCACGACGATCGTGGTCGACGAGAACCAGTCGAGGTCCTTGCCCTTATCGAGCATGATCTGCAACGAGCCGACCCAGAGGATCAGCAGGCCGAGACCGACGCCGTCGATCGGCGCCTTTTTGATGACCGAATCGCGGTTGCGGAAAATCGTCCACGTCGCGATGGCGGCAATCGCACCGACAGGGATGTTGACGTAGAAAATCCACGGCCACGAGATGTTGTCCGAGATCCAACCGCCGAGAATCGGCCCGGCCACCGGCGCGATCAGCGTGGTCATTGCCCACATCGACAGCGCCATCGGCGCCTTGGCGCGTGGATAGCTGGCGAGCAGCAGCGTTTGCGACAGCGGAATCATCGGGCCGGCCACGGCGCCTTGCAGCACGCGCGAAGCCAGCAGGAACGGCAGGGTGGGCGCGAGGCCGCACATCCATGACGAGATCACGAACAGAATGATCGACGCCATGAACAGGCGCACCTGGCCGATACGGTCGGTGAGCCAGCCGGTCAGCGGCACGGAGATCGCGTTCGCCACCGCGAACGACGTGATCACCCATGTACCCTGGTCGGACGACACACCGAGGTCGCCCGAAATGGAGGGGATCGACACGTTTGCAATCGACGTGTCGAGCACGTTCATGAACACGGCGAGCGACACCGCGATGGTGCCGATCACCAGTTGCGCGCCCTCGAGCGGCGGATGAGGGACTTGCGCCTGAGCCTGAGCCATTAAAAAAACCTTCTAGGAATCGTCGCGCCGCTTACATCATCTTCGCAGCGGGCCTGGAGGCGCTGCTGCTTTGAAGCGATTTTTGCGAACCGCCGTTCGGACCTGCGTTTTCCGAAATGATGCGGGCGATTTCAGCGTCCGCCTGGTCGCCGTACTTGTCGAACACATTGGTCTGATAGACCGTGTTCGGCGCCTGGCCGAGCTGGCCCCCCTGGTCGTCCTTGATGCTCACGTCGGCTTGCATCGACAGGCCGATACGCAGCGGATGCTTTTCAAGTTCCTGCGGGTCGAGCGCGATCCGTACCGGCAGACGCTGCACCACCTTGATCCAGTTGCCGGTTGCGTTCTGTGCCGGCAGCAGCGAGAACGCCGAACCGGTACCCGCCGAGAAGCCGACCACCTTGCCGTGGTACACCACGGACGAACCGTACACGTCGGCCGTCAACTCGACCGGCTGACCGATGCGCATGTGCTTCAGTTGCACTTCCTTGAAGTTCGCATCGACCCACACGCCGCCCAGCGGCACGATGGCCATCAGCGGGGTGCCCGGCGAAACGCGCTGGCCGACCTGCACCGAGCGCTTCGCGACGTAGCCGGTGACCGGCGCCGGCAGGTTGTTACGTGCATTGTTCAGGTACGCGTCGCGGACCTTCGCGGCGGCGGCCTGCACGTTCGGGTGATTCGCGATCGTGGTGTTGGCGGTCAGCGCGCGGTTCGACGCCAGTTGCTGCTCGGCGGCATCGACGGAGGCTTGCGCGCTCTTCACGGCGTCGCGGGCGTGCGAGATTTCTTCCTGCGACACGGCGCCGGTTTGCGCGACCGTCAGGCGGCGCTTCAGGTCGTCCTGGGCGCGCGACAGATCGGACTGGCGTTGGGCAACCTGCGCCTGGTACTGGTTGTCGTCGGCGAACAGGCCGCGCACCTGGCGCACCGTCTGCGCGAGATTCGCTTCGGCCTGTTCGAGCGCGACGCGCGCGTCGGCCGGATCGAGCACGACGAGCGGGTCGCCGGCCTTCACGGTCTGCGTGTCGTCCGCGTTCACCGCGATCACCGTGCCGGTGACTTGCGGCGTGATCTGCACGACGTTGCCGTTCACGTACGCGTCGTCGGTGTCTTCATGGAAGCGTGCGTCGAGGAAGTAGTAAAGGCCGTAGGCGACCGCGGCGATCAGGATCACGATGACGAGCAGCGTCATCATGCGCTTGCGTTTGCCGTTGTTCGCCGGCGGTTGGGCCGGTTGCGTCGGCTGCGGGGCCGATTGAGCCGGCTGTGTAGTAGCCGCGGGCTGTTGGGTGGTGCTCATTGATGTGCTCCGGGTTCTCTCAAGCGTCGTCGTTTATTCGGATGTTCGTGCGAGTGTGGTTGCGGCAGTGCGGCTTCAGTTTGCAGCGGCGGTCGTGGCGGCGGATGATGCCGCGGCGGCCGGTGCCGCGGCGGCTGGTGCCGGAGCGTCGGTCGGTACCACGAGGCCGGTCTGCGTTGCGTCGAAACCGCCGCCGAGCGCCTTGATGAGGCCGATCTGCATGTCGCGGCGGCGCATCTTCAGGCTCGTCACCGTCTGTTCGGCGCTCAAGCGGTTCTGGTCGGCGGTCAGCACCTGCAACTGCGGAGACAAACCTGCCTTGTAGCGGATCACTGCCAGCTGATAGGCCTTGGTCGACGCGTCGAGCGCGCGCTGGGCATCGCCCGATTGCTGGTCGATCGAACGGATCGACGACACCTGCGTCGCGACATCCGACAGGGCACTGATCAGCGTCTGGTTGTAGTTCGCCACGTCCAGGTCGAAGTCGGCGTAGCGGCCCTTCAACTGCGAGCGCAGCGCGCCGGCGTCGAAGATCGGCAGGTGAATCGCCGGGCCTAATTGCATCTGGCGGCTGCCCGACTTCAGGAAGCGGCCCCAGCCGAACGCGTCGAAACCCACGCCGGCGGCGAGGTTGATGTCCGGGAAGAATTCGGCTTTTGCTTCCTTCACGTCATGCATCGCGGCTTCGACCTGCCAGCGCGCGGCGACGATGTCCGCGCGGCGCGCCACGAGGTCGGCCGGCAGGTTGTCAGGCAGCGCGACCGTGCCGCCGGTGGTCAGCACCGGTTTGGCGATCTGCAGACCGCGGTCCGGACCCTTGCCGAGCAGCGCGCCCAACTGATAGCGCACCACCGTGATCTGACCGTCAAGGTCGGTCAAATTCGCCTGGCTGGTCGCGATGTTGCCGTTCGCGGTTTGCCGTTCGACGTTGGTGTCGAGGCCGGCGCTGACGCGGCCGTTGGTGATGCGGCCGATATCCTGCCGGTTGGCGATTTCGCGCGCCGCGATGTCGCGGAATGCGTACAACTGGGCAAGCTGGTTATAGGTGCTCGCCACGGAGGCGGCGAGCGTTACGCGCGCCTGCTGCATATCGGCTTCCGCAGCCTTTTCCTGCGAGACGGCTTGGCCCAGACGCTGGCGGTTCTTGCCCCACAGGTCCAGATCCCACGACGCGCTTGCCAGCACGTTGTTCTCGCTATACCAGGTGCCGCCGTACGGAGGCGGGTAGAGCGCGTTGCCCGAGAACAGTTCGCGAGTCCACGAATAGCTGCCGTTGACCTTCGGGTACAGCGCCGAGCGCGAGCTTTCAATGTACGACGAAGCCTTGGCGAGGCGTGCCTGCGCCTGTGCGATCGAAGGGCTGCCCTCCAGCGCTTCCGCGATCAGTTTCGGCAACTGCGGGTCGCCGAACTGGTTGGCCCAGTCGAGCGACGGCCACACGCCGCCCTGGCCGGGCAGACTCTGGGCGGACTCATACTGAGTCGGCGACGAGATCTGCTTGTCGCTCTTCATGCCGAAGTAGTTCGCGCACCCCGTGAGGGCGAGCGCTGTCACCGCGGCGGCGACAGCGGCCCGGCTCGAAAGCGCGGGCGCGGACAGGGAAAGGGATTTCATCGCTCGACTCTTTGAGTGGAATGTAATGATGGACACTGCAAGCAATTTATTACGATTTGCTGTCAAAATTGCTTGCTGCATCACGGGTTAGTCCCGGTGGTTGTTCGCCGGAATTGACGAGTACGCGACGCAGCATGCTCTTCAGGAAGCCGACCTCTTCCGGGGTGAAACCGCCCAGCAGACTGTCCAGCACACCGTTGAAAATGGCAGGCATTCTCGCCGCGATGGCATGGCCTTCCGGTGTCAGCGCAAGCCGGACAACCCGCCGGTCTTCGTTGCTGCGCACTCGCGTGAGTAACCCGCGCTTCTCCAGACGATCGACCAGACGCGTGACGGCGCTAGCATCTATGCCGTATTCACGCGCCAGTTCGGCGGCCAGCAGGCACTTGCCGCTTGCCACCATGAACAGGATGCTGCCTTGCTGACTGGTAATGCCCAGCTCCGCCATGCTGCGCTGCGTGACCAGGTTCGACATGGTCGATTTCACCCGGGAGAGCAGATAGCCGACGCTTTCGCCTAGCTGGTATTCGCTGACGATTGGGTCGGGCGTTAAGGACGGATCCGTCATGATTCTCGTGCGAATGCAATGGTTGACTAGGCAGGATTATAGGGGGCGGTTGATTGACGCGGCAAGCGTTATTACAGCTTAGGCAAGGAACTTTCCCTCCTCAAGTCACAATGCGCGCGGCTTTGCGTAGGGTCTTGCGAGGCTGTGGTGAGTTCTTTTCCTACGTGCCCTTGCATGAAAGACGGCGGGGCTATCAGGGAATACCAGATAGGTTCATTTGGGCGTGCTATAATGTTGGGTTCCCAAAAGTGCGCTTTGGGCTTTGTTGGCTTCGTACACAATGCTGCTGCTGGCGCACTCAACTGTCTCCAGGTTCCTATGACTCGCGCCCTACGCAACATCGCCATCATTGCCCACGTCGACCACGGCAAGACCACGCTCGTCGATCAGCTCCTCCGCCAGACGGCCACGTTCCGCGACAACCAGCAGGTTGTCGAGCGCGTGATGGACTCGAACGACATCGAAAAGGAGCGTGGCATCACGATTCTTTCGAAGAACTGCGCGGTCGAGTATGAAGGCACGCACATCAACATCGTCGACACCCCGGGCCACGCCGACTTCGGCGGTGAAGTGGAGCGCGTGCTGTCGATGGTCGACTCGGTGCTGTTGCTGGTCGACGCAGTCGAAGGCCCGATGCCGCAAACGCGCTTCGTGACCAAGAAGGCGCTGGCGCTCGGTCTGAAGCCGATCGTCGTGATCAACAAGGTTGACCGCCCGGGCGCGCGGATCGACTGGGTGATCAACCAGACCTTCGACCTGTTCGACAAGCTGGGCGCAACCGACGAACAACTCGATTTCCCGATCGTCTACGCGTCGGGCCTGAACGGCTACGCGGGTCTGACGCCGGACGTGCGCGAAGGCGACATGCGTCCGCTGTTCGAAGCCGTGCTGCAGCACGTGCCGGTCCGCCCGGCCGATCCGGCAGCGCCGCTGCAACTGCAGATCACGTCGCTGGACTATTCGTCGTACGTTGGCCGTATCGGCGTCGGCCGCATCACGCGTGGCACGATCAAGCCGGGTATGTCCGTCGCGGTGCGTTCCGGCCCCGACGGCGCGATCCTGAACCGCAAGATCAATCAGGTCCTGTCGTTCAAGGGTCTGGAGCGCGTGCAGGTCGACTCGGCTGAAGCCGGCGACATCGTGCTGATCAACGGGATCGAAGAAATCGGTATCGGCGTGACCATCTGCTCGCCGGAACAGCCGGAAGCCCTGCCGATGATCACCGTCGACGAACCGACCCTGACGATGAACTTCCTCGTCAATTCGTCGCCGCTGGCCGGCCGCGAAGGCAAGTTCGTCACGAGCCGTCAGATTCGTGACCGCCTGATGAAGGAACTGAACCACAACGTCGCGCTGCGCGTGAAAGAAACGGGCGACGAAACGACGTTCGAAGTGGCAGGCCGCGGCGAGTTGCACCTGACCATTCTGGTCGAAAACATGCGCCGTGAAGGCTACGAGCTGGCCGTGTCGCGTCCGCGCGTGGTGATGACGGAAGTCGACGGCGTGAAGCACGAGCCGTACGAAAACCTGACCGTCGACATGGAAGACAGCCACCAGGGTGGCGTGATGGAAGAGCTGGGCCGCCGCAAGGGCGAAATGCTCGACATGGCGTCGGACGGCCGCGGCCGTACGCGTCTCGAGTACCGTATCTCGGCGCGTGGCCTGATCGGCTTCCAGTCGGAATTCCTGACGCTCACGCGCGGCACGGGCCTGATGAGCCACACGTTCGATTCGTATCAGCCGGTCAAGGAAGGCGCGGTGGGCGAGCGTCGCAATGGCGTGCTGATCTCGCAGGACGACGGCGCGGCAGTTGCCTACGCACTGTGGAAGCTGCAGGATCGCGGCCGCATGTTCGTGTCGCCGGGCGAGCCGCTGTATGAGGGCATGATCATCGGTATCCACAGCCGTGACAACGATCTGGTCGTGAACCCGATCAAGGGTAAGCAGCTGACCAACGTGCGTTCGTCGGGTACGGACGAAGCGGTGCGCCTTGTGCCGCCGATCCAGATGTCGCTGGAATACGCGGTTGAATTCATCGACGACGACGAACTCGTCGAAGTTACGCCGCAATCCATCCGTCTGCGCAAGCGTTACCTGAAGGAACATGAGCGCCGCAGCGCTAGCCGTAAGGGCGCAGTGGACTAAATCAGCACCGGCGCGCTATCCTCAGGTAAGCGCCGCGCTGTCAGGCAGAAGCCACCTTCGGGTGGCTTTTGCCGTTTCTGGCGCTCCTTTTGGCGCTCATCCGGCGTTGGGCGCAGTTGCTCGCCGTTGAATGTTCGTTTGTCGTGTTTGTCCCTGTTTTCCGCAGAAGACTATTGCGAGCCTTGGTAATGTCGCTGAAAGCCCGTCGCCATGGGCTTGAGCGGCAATCCGTCTGCTATCTGCACTATCCGTTCTGTGATATGCTCCCCGGGTGCAAAGTTTTAGGTCCTTCCAAGCAAGACTTGATTCGCGCAATCCGCTAAACGGTCAGGCCGTGTCGCGGAAGGTTCTGTAACCCGCTATTTCTCGAGAAACTCGAAGAAAGGTGAGCGTAAAAATGATGAAGCAATTCCAGTCGAACTCTTATCTGTTTGGCGGCAATGCTCCGTACGTAGAAGAAATGTACGAAGCGTATCTCGATAATCCGGCGTCAGTGCCCGAGAACTGGCGCAGCTATTTCGATGCGTTGCAGAACGTTCCTGCATCGGATGGCAGCAATGCCAACGACGTGGCCCATGGCCCGATCGTCGAATCGTTTGCGCAACGGGCCAAGGCGAATGCCTTTATCCCGCGCACGGCAACTGGCGGCGAAGACCTCGCTACCTCCCGCAAGCAAGTCTATGTGCAGTCCCTCATCGGCGCATATCGCTTCCTCGGCTCGCAATGGGCCAATCTCGATCCCCTGAAGCGCCGCGAACGTCCCGCTATCCCCGAACTTGAACCCGCGTTCTACGACTTCACCGAAGCCGACATGGACCAGGAGTTCAGCGCCACAAATCTGTATTTCGGATTCGAGCGTGCTTCGTTGCGCGAGATCGTCAAGGCCCTGCGTGACACGTACTGCGGCACGATCGGCGCCGAGTACATGTACATCAGTGATCCGGAACAGAAGCGCTGGTGGAAAGAGAAGCTCGAGTCGATCCGTTCGACGCCGAATTTCTCCAATGAAAAGAAAAAGCACATCCTGAATCGCCTGACGGCCGCTGAAGGCCTCGAGCGCTTCCTGCACACCAAGTACGTCGGCCAGAAACGCTTCTCGCTCGAAGGCGGCGAAAGCTTCATCGCCTCGATGGACGAAGTCGTGCGTCATGGCGGCGCCAACGGCGTGCAGGAAATCGTTATCGGCATGGCCCACCGTGGCCGTCTGAACGTGCTGGTCAATACGCTCGGCAAGATGCCGGCCGACCTGTTCGCCGAATTCGAAGGCAAGCACGTCGACGACCTGCCGGCTGGCGACGTGAAGTACCACAAGGGCTTCTCGTCGGACGTCTCGACCGAAGGCGGCCCGGTTCACCTGTCACTCGCGTTCAACCCGTCGCACCTCGAAATCGTCAACCCGGTGGTCGAAGGTTCGGCGAAGGCGCGTATGGATCGCCGCGGCGACGACAGCGGCCTGCAAGTGCTGCCGGTGCAGATCCACGGCGACGCGGCCTTCGCGGGCCAGGGCGTCGTGATGGAAACGCTGAACCTCGCGCAAACGCGCGGTTACGGCACGCACGGCACGCTGCACATCGTCATCAACAACCAGATCGGTTTCACGACGTCGGACCCGCGCGATTCGCGCTCCACGTTGTACTGCTCGGACGTCGTCAAGATGATCGAGGCGCCGGTGCTGCACGTGAACGGTGACGATCCTGAAGCGGTTGTGCTGGCTACGCAGTTGGCTATCGACTTCCGGATGCAGTTCCACAAGGACGTCGTCGTCGACATCGTCTGCTTCCGCAAGCTCGGTCACAACGAGCAGGACACGCCGGCTGTCACGCAGCCGCTGATGTACAAGACGATCGCCAAGCACCCGGGCACGCGCGCACTGTACGCTGAAAAGCTCGTGCAGCAAGGCGTGATCACCGCGGAAGAAGGCGACGAATTCGTCAAGGCTTACCGCAAGGCGATGGACGAAGGTCACCACACGGTCGACCCGGTCCTGTCGAACTACAAGAGCAAGTACGCGGTGGACTGGGTTCCGTTCCTGAACCGCAAGTGGACCGACGCAGCCGACACCGCAGTGCCGCTGGCTGAGTTGAAACGCCTCGCTGAGCGCGTCACCACGGTTCCGGAAAACTTCAAGGTTCACCCGCTGGTCGAGCGCGTTCTCAACGACCGTCGCGCGATGGGCCGTGGCGAAGCGAAGCTCGACTGGGGCATGGGCGAACACCTCGCGTTCGCGTCGCTGGTCGCATCGGGCTACTCGGTTCGCCTGACCGGTCAGGACTCGGGCCGCGGCACGTTCACGCACCGTCACGCGGTGCTGCACGATCAGAATCGCGAACGCTGGAATGACGGCACGTACGTGCCGCTGCAGAACATCGCCGAAGGTCAGGCGAAGTTCACGGTGATCGACTCGGTGCTGTCGGAAGAAGCGGTGCTGGGTTTCGAATACGGTTACTCGACCGCTGAACCGAATACGTTCGTCGCGTGGGAAGCGCAGTTCGGCGACTTCGTGAACGGCGCGCAAGTCGTGATCGACCAGTTCATCTCGTCGGGCGAAGTGAAGTGGGGCCGTGTTTCGGGTCTCACGATGCTGCTGCCGCATGGCTACGAAGGCCAGGGTCCGGAGCACTCGTCGGCACGTATCGAGCGTTTCCTGCAATTGTGCGCGGATCACAACATGCAAGTGGTTCAGCCGACCACGCCGGCGCAGATTTTCCACCTGTTGCGCCGTCAGATGATCCGCCTGTTCAGGAAGCCGCTGATCGTGGCTACGCCGAAGTCGCTGCTGCGTCACAAGGAAGCCGTGTCGGATCTGTCGGAACTGGCGAAGGGTGCGTTCCAGCCGATCCTCGGCGAAATCGACGAAGCGATCGAGCCGAAGAAGGTCAAGCGCGTGGTGGCCTGCTCGGGCCGCGTGTACTACGACCTGCTGGCGCATCGCCGTGAATCGAAGTCGAACGACGTCGCGATCATCCGTATCGAACAGCTCTATCCGTTCGCGCATAAGCAGTTCGAAGCGGAAATGAAGAAGTACGACAACGCGACCGAAGTGGTGTGGGTGCAGGACGAGCCGCAGAATCAAGGCCCGTGGTTCTACATCGAACACCATCTGAAGGAAGGCATGAAGGACGGGCAGAAGCTGGCATACAGCGGACGTCCGGCTTCGGCCTCGCCGGCAGTCGGCTACTACGCGAAGCACTACGAGCAGCAGAAGGCGCTGGTCGAAGGCGCTTTCGGCCGCCTCAAGAGCGCGTCGATCGCTAAATAAGCACACGAGCCGAACCGGGAAAGCGCGCTGCGCTTTCCCGTGCCGCGCTTAGTGACCGACTTGATGGGTCACACGCGGCATTCGAGGTTCGCAGGCGGTCGTCGAGTACATAGATCGCGCCGTCACCCGATACGTATTCAGGATATTCATAATGGCTATTGTTGAAGTCAAGGTTCCCCAGCTCTCCGAGTCGGTTTCGGAAGCCACCATGCTGCAGTGGAAGAAGAAGCCCGGCGAGGCTGTTGCACAAGACGAAATTCTTATCGAAATCGAGACCGACAAGGTCGTGCTCGAAGTGCCGGCACCCTCGGCCGGCGTGCTCGCGCAAGTGATCTCGAACGACGGCGACATCGTCGTGGCGGATCAGGTGATCGCGAAGATCGACACCGAAGGCAAGGCAGGCGCTGCTGCTGTCGAAGCCGAAGTGAAGCCGGCGCCGGAAGCCGCACCGGCTCCCGCCGCCGCTCCGGCTGCTCAAGCCGCATCCGCAACGGGTGCGAACACCGCTGCTTCGCCGGCCGCCGGCAAGCTGATGGCCGAGAAGGGTCTGGGCGCGGGCGACGTCGCCGGCACGGGCCGCGACGGCCGCATCACCAAGGGTGACGTGCTGACCGCGGGTCAAGCCGCACCTGCACCGGCTGCGAAGGCCGCGCCGGCGCCGGCTGCCGCACCGAAGGCTGCAAAGCCGTCGCTGCCGGACGTCAAGGCGCCCGCTTCGGCCGACCAATGGCTGAAGGACCGCCCGGAACAACGCGTGCCGATGTCGCGTCTGCGTGCGCGTATCGCCGAGCGTCTGCTCGAGTCGCAGCAAACCAACGCCATCCTGACCACGTTCAACGAAGTGAACATGGCGCCGGTGATGGACCTGCGCAACAAGTACAAAGACAAGTTCGAAAAGGAACATGGCGTGAAGCTGGGCTTCATGTCGTTCTTCGTGAAGGCGGCGGTTCACGCGCTGAAGAAATTCCCGCTCGTGAACGCATCGATCGACGGTAACGACATCGTCTATCACGGCTACTTCGACATCGGTATCGCGGTCGGTTCGCCGCGTGGCCTGGTGGTGCCGATCCTGCGCAACGCAGATCAGCTGAGCCTCGCTGAAATCGAGAAGAAGATTGCCGAGTTCGGTCAGAAGGCCAAGGACGGCAAGCTGTCGATCGAAGAAATGACGGGTGGTACGTTCTCGATCTCGAACGGCGGTGTGTTCGGCTCGATGCTGTCGACCCCGATTATCAACCCGCCGCAATCCGCTATCCTGGGCGTGCACGCCACCAAGGAACGCGCTGTGGTCGAAAACGGCCAGATCGTGATCCGTCCGATGAACTATCTGGCGCTGTCGTACGACCACCGGATCATCGACGGTCGCGAAGCGGTGCTGTCGCTGGTCGCCATGAAGGATGCGCTGGAAGACCCGGCGCGCCTGCTGCTCGACCTGTAAGCACGGGCTCGGCCTGCGCCGGCTTGTCATCGCGCAAGCCGGCGCCATATAAGAACCGAGCAGGCATCAAGCAAGCATCAAGTCTTTCGCATTCCGCAGTACAGGAACGACGCGCGCTACGAAGCGTGGCCGCGCGCCGTTCCGCCATCCAAAGGATTGTCATGTCCAAAGAATTTGACGTCGTCGTGATCGGCGCCGGCCCCGGCGGCTACATCGCTGCAATCCGCGCCGCACAGCTCGGCAAGACGGTTGCATGTATCGAAAAATGGAAGAACCCGGCCGGCGCGCTGAAGCTCGGCGGCACGTGCCTGAACGTGGGTTGCATTCCGTCGAAGGCGCTGCTCGCGTCGTCGGAAGAATTTGAAAACGCATCGCATCACCTCGCCGACCACGGTATCAGCGTGGAAAACGTGCAGGTCGATATCGCGAAGATGCTGGCCCGCAAGGAAGGCATCGTCGAGAAGATGACCAAGGGTATCGAATTCCTGTTCCGCAAGAACAAGATCACGTGGCTCAAGGGCCATGGCAAGTTCACCGGCAAGACGGACGCCGGCGTGCAGATCGAAGTCAGCGGCGAAGGCGAGACGGAAGTCGTGACGGCGAAGAACGTCATCATCGCAACGGGCTCGAAGGCGCGCCATTTGCCGAACGTTCCGGTCGATAACAAGATCGTGGCCGACAACGAAGGCGCACTGACGTTCGACTCCGTGCCGAAGAAGCTTGCCGTGATCGGCGCGGGCGTGATCGGTCTGGAACTCGGTTCGGTGTGGCGCCGTCTCGGCGCGGACGTGACCGTGCTCGAAGCGCTGCCGGAATTCCTCGGCGCGGCTGACCAGGCGCTCGCCAAGGAAGCCGCCAAGCAGTTCAAGAAGCAAGGTCTGGATATTCACGTCGGCGTGAAGGTCGGTGAAATCAAGACTACCGACAAGAGCGTCACGA
Source organism: Paraburkholderia agricolaris (assembly GCF_009455635.1). Classification (NCBI taxonomy): domain Bacteria; kingdom Pseudomonadati; phylum Pseudomonadota; class Betaproteobacteria; order Burkholderiales; family Burkholderiaceae; genus Paraburkholderia; species Paraburkholderia agricolaris. The sequence continues at coordinate 2,901,397 of NZ_QPER01000001.1, read as the reverse complement.
TCAATTACACGGACAAGGACGGCAACGCGCAAACGCTCGAAGCCGACCGCCTGATCGTGTCGATCGGCCGCGTGCCGAACACCGACAACCTCGGTCTCGAAGCAATCGGCCTGAAGGCGAACGAGCGCGGCTTCATCGACGTCGACGACCACTGCGCGACGGCTGTGCCGAACGTGTACGCAATCGGCGACGTGGTGCGTGGCCCGATGCTCGCGCACAAGGCTGAAGATGAAGGCGTGCTGGTCGCCGAAATCATCGACGGCCAGAAGCCGCATATCGACTACAACTGCATTCCGTGGGTGATCTACACCGAACCGGAAATCGCGTGGGTCGGCAAGACGGAGCAGCAACTGAAGGCCGAAGGCCGCGAGATCAAGACGGGCCAGTTCCCGTTCATGGCGAACGGCCGCGCGCTGGGCATCAACAAGGCGGATGGTTTCGTCAAGATGATCGCCGACGCGAAGACCGACGAACTGCTCGGCGTGCACATCATCTCGGCGAACGCATCGGACCTGATCGCGGAAGCCGTGGTGGCGATGGAATTCAAGGCGGCCTCGGAAGACATCGGCCGTATTTGCCATCCGCACCCGTCGCTGTCGGAAGTCATGCGCGAAGCGGCACTCGCCGTGGACAAGCGCGCGCTGAACATGTAATCACGCGCACGCCTGACTGAACGCAACTCTGGTATCACCACGAAGGCGGGCGGGTTCACTCCCTCCCGCCTTTCTTTTTGCAGCAACACAATGAACGTCACCGAATACTACGAGAAAGAACTGCAGACGCGGGGTTATCAATCGGACCCGGCGCAACGTGCGGCGGTCGACCGTCTGCAGCGGTGCTATGAAGAGTGGGTCGAATACAAGTCGCGCCGCTCGAACGCGTTCAAGAAGCTGATCATCCACCCGGATCTGCCACGCGGCGTGTACATGTGGGGCGGCGTAGGGCGGGGTAAAAGCTTCCTGATGGACAGCTTCTACATGATCGTGCCGGTGCAGCGCAAAACACGGCTGCATTTCCACGAGTTCATGCGCGAGGTCCATCGCGAACTGGAAGAACTGAAAGGCACGGCCGATCCGCTCGACGAACTCGCGCGTCGTATCGCCAAGCGTTACCGGCTGATCTGTTTCGACGAGTTTCACGTCTCGGATATTGCCGACGCGATGATTCTCTACCGTCTGCTCGACAAGCTGTTCGAGAACGGGGTGCAGTTCGTGATGACGTCCAATTACGATCCGGACACGTTATATCCGGACGGTCTGCATCGCGACCGCATGCTGCCGGCCATCGAGCTGATCAAGTCGAAGCTCGACGTGATCAACGTCGACGCGGGCATCGACTACCGCAAGCGCACGCTGGCTCAGGTCGAGGTGTATCACACGCCGCTCGGCGCCGCTTCGGACAAAGCGTTGCGCGACGCGTTTTCGCGTCTTGCAGCGGTTCCGGACGAGAGTCCTATCCTGCGCATCGAAAAGCGCGAGCTGAAGGCGCTGCGCCGCGCCGACGGCGTCGTGTGGTTCGATTTCGCGACATTGTGCGGCGGTCCGCGCTCGCAGAACGATTACCTGGAACTGGCGAGCCGCTTTCACGCGGTGATCCTGTCCGGCGTGCCGCAGATGTCGGTGCGCATGGCCTCGGAGGCGCGCCGCTTCACCTGGCTGATCGACGTGTTCTACGACCACAAGGTCAAGCTGCTGATGTCGGCCGCGGTGCCGCCCGAGCAGTTATACGTCGACGGTCCGATGGCTAACGAATTCACGCGGACGGTGTCGCGCATTATTGAAATGCAATCGAAAGAGTATCTCGACGCCCCGCGCCGGATCGTCGATACGTCGCTTACCTGAGCCTTCGCATGACGTGGGCGCGAATGCTTTTGCGATAGATCACGATCCGCTCGCCGAACAGGCGATGTAAGAAGGCGTATTTTCAAGATTCGGATTGGTCTTATATTCCGCCTGCGGACGACTGGATATCTTCTTTGTCATGGTTTTGACAAAGGAGTAACCATGAATCCGTACCGCGATATCAATGACGAAGAATGGCAACGTGTTGCGCCGTTGCTCCCTGAGTTGCGTCCGCGCTCCGAACTGCGTGGCCGGCCGCTTGCCAACACGCGCTCGGTGCTCAACGGCGTACTGTGGGTGATGTACAGCGGCGCGACCTGGTCCGCCATGCCGCGCAAATATCCGTCGTATCAGACCTGTCACCGCCGCTTCAAGGCGTGGTACGAATCCGGCGTGCTCAAGCGCGTGATGGACCAGTTGTTTGGCGCCGGGAGCGAAGAGCTCTGCAACCTGATGGAAGCACGCATGCGTAAGCATGTGAGCGCGGAACAGAAGGGCGTCGACGCAGAGAGGGTCGCGGCCGCAGCACCTACGGCGTATGGCCCGGCTGCGGTCAAACCGTTGCCGTCGTCACCGTTCGCGTATGCGTCTCCCTTCAAGCACGCTGCATGACGACGCCAGTCAGCCAGGCTCAAACAAAAAACGGCCAGACGATCGCAATCGCTGGCCGTTTCTTGTGGCGCTATCAGGGCTGCGGTGGTCGCCCTAATAGCGCATTAACTTCGCGTCGTATTTCAATCCCGTCTCAGGCGCCGGCGCCTGAACGACTCGCTCATTATTGCTGACGAATCCAGGTTTGCGAGCGCCCTAGCAGCGAAACGCCAATGTAGCCGCGCACCACCAGCTTGTTCCCACCATCTTCCAGGTGCATCTTGCACTTGTAGACCTTGCCGTTTTCCGGGTCGAGAATCTGCCCGTTATCCCAGCCGTCGCCGTCCTTTTTCATATCGTTGATGATCGTCATGCCGAGAATCAACTGGTCCTTGCGCGTATCCGTACATTCAGTGCAGCGGCGATCCGGTTGATCGTTCGCATTGAGTCCCTTGATCACCTTGCCGTTTAGCGAGCCGCTACCGTCCTGCGTAATTTGCACGAGTGCTTTCGGTTGGCCGGTGTGATCGTCGATGGTTTGCCATGTGCCGACCGGCGAATCGGTTTGTGCCATCGCCGTGATGGCACTGACGAGAAGCACGCCGGCGAGGGCGGCATGTTTGGCTGTGCGAAGCGCGATCGTGCGCGCGTGTTGAGTGAATTGCATGGTTGTCTTCCTCCTTGATTAAAGACGGCGCGATCATGGTCGCGCGGCGTTATTAACATCTCGGACATCTCGGGCGGTTTTCAACTTCCGGTCGCCGTGATGCCTGGTGTATCCGGCATGGCCCTCAGGTTCAGCTTCGGCTACATCGTTCTGCGACTCGCGGCTCGAATGCCGCGGGCTGCATATCACCAGCGCAGAATACGTGAAGTGCGCATGAAAGTGCGCGCGCCTTTTGATAGTGGAACCTCTAATCAGGACGCGGCACTGTCGAGCCTCAGTTCAACTGATACGAGAACGTCGCGTTGATGCGTGGGCTGCGTGACGTGCTCTCCACCGGCGCGTCGCCGATTGCCTTGGCTACCGACAGGTCCAGGCTGTAATACTTCGCGTCCGAGATCCGGAATCCGAATGCAATCGACGACAGCCTCGACGGCGATGGCGTTCCCGCGTGCAGGTAGACGCGGGCCATGTCGAATGACACGTAGGGCGTGAAGGTGCGCAGATAGGTGAAGCCCGGTGTAAACCCCCGGTTGACTTCGAACATCGCGCCCCAGCCCGAATCGCCCGATGCTTCACCCGGTTGATAACCCTGCGCGAAGCGTTGCGCGCCGAACGAGATCTGTTCCGACGTCGGCAGCGAGACGGCGCTGTATTGGCCGGTTAACGAAACCGCGGTGCCGATCTTCAACGGCCACTCGTTGGTTTGCGAAAAGCTTGCGCCGGTCCGCACGAAGTTAATCGACGCCGGATTCGTGACGGTGGTGCCTGGCACGTTCGTGTCGCCGGATTTCGATGCCCCCAGAATATCGAATGCCTTTGCTACCGTGATACTTGCGCGGCGCACCTGGCCGGTTTCCACGTTCACGTAATCGGCCTGCAGTTGCAACACCCGCACCTGCGAGCGAAAGCCGAGCTGCGCGCCGGTTTGCTGATTGTTGTAGCTGTCCTCGTCGTGCGACGCGTAGACGGAGGCCGTGCCGATCACGCTTTGCTTGTTGTTCAGCAGGATCGGATAGGCCAGTGAGCCGCCGATCTTGTCGTTGATGACCGTGCGCTGGATGTAGGAGGGCAGGCCGGGATTGTCGACCGGATTGCCGCGATAGTGCGTTGCGTCGATCTTCCCGATCAAGCCGTCGCTGCCGATCGGCACCGTGGCGTGCGCGGCGAGATAGGTGACGTTGTCACGGCCCTTCGGCAGCAAGGCCGACACGCTCAGTTGTTCACCAAGCGCGGTGAGGCCATTCTCGGTGGCGGTCAGCAAGCCTTGCACGCCGGGGTGGTTGAAGTCGATACCGGTGCTGACGTCGAACGGTTTGCGATCGACGTTTAGTTCGAGCGTCGTGGCGCCGTCGGTATTTTGCGGCGGCGGCACGTTGGCCGCGACCTTCACGCCGGGCAGCAGGCCCAGCACATTGACGTAACGCTCGAAGGTGGCGCGCCTGAGCGGCCGGTCGGCAACGATGTGGTCCGCGATCGCGCGGATCTTGTCTTCCACCGCCCCCGCCTTGCCCGTCACCTTGACCGTGGAGACGTAGCCTTCCACCACCGTCACGCGTACCACGCCGCCCTCGAAGGTCTGCGCGGGAATGAACGCGAACGAGAGCGCGTAGCCGCGATCCTGATACAGCTTGGTGACGCCGTTGGCGACCTGAATCAGATCGCCAATCGTGGTGTCCTTGCCGACGAGCGGCGTGAAGCGCTGCGCGACTTCATCGAACGGAATGGATTTCACGCCCTCGACCTGGATCTTGGAGGGCGTCAGATGGCGGGCCAGCAGTTCCTGAAGTTGCGGGGCTTGCGGTGCAACCTGCATGGTCACGTTCGGGCCCTTATCGGGTGCCTTGATCTGCGGCAGCGAATCGAGTGGGTTGCCGCCTGTCGGGCCAGCCGGGCGTGACTGCGCTTGTGCGTCTACCTGCATCGCGCTTGCCGCAATCGCAGCGAGCAGGAGGGTCCATTTACTACCGTACCCGAGTTTCATCGGATTTTCCTCGTATGCCGTTCTTGTCTTGCGGACGCGCCGCCTGGCCGGGCTGGTCGCGATCGCTTATGTGTGGCTCGACGCATACTGCCATGCTTGCATGTATTACGTCACGTGCTCCGTTGGGCTTGAGCATCATCTGCACAAGCGCGGAGCACGTGATAAGGCGAACTGCCATGCGCACTGTGTAACGGGGCGTCAGAAACGACGTCCTATGCACGCGGCATAGATCTGCAACTTATGCGGACTACTTATGGCTCACCGGCAGCAGGCCGCCGAGCAGTGTCGTCAAGCCACCTGTTGCGCTGCTGGAGTTGCCCGAACTGCTCGTCGAGCCGGCCGCCGAACTGAGTGCGCCGGTCAACTGGCCGACGAGGGCGGTTACGGGGGCGAGCGGGCCGCCGCTGCTGCCCGAGGTGCTGCTGGTAACGCCGGAGAGCGCGCCGGTCAGCGACGACAGCGGATTCGATGCGCTACCCGTGCCGCCCAATCCACCCAACGTCGAAGTCAGCGAACTCAAAGGCGTGCCGCCCAGCAGTGAGGTCAGCGAACCGAGCGGCGAGCCGCCCGTTCCCGACGTCAGCGCGCTCAGGGGCGTGCCGCCCAGTGCCGAGGTCAGGCCTGACAGCGGTGTGCCGCCGAGCAGGGTCGAGACCGAGCCGAGCGGGTTGTTGCCGAGCCCGAGACTCGCGAGCGTGTTTTGCAGCGGGCCGAACGGGCTGCCGTTGGCAGGCGGCCCATTGACGACGGCGACGTTGGTGCTGCCGACGAGGCTCGTAATCAAGCCGGGAATCGGATTCGCGCCATTCGGGCCGTTCGGATTGACGAGGCCGCCGGCGTTCGTCACCGTGTTGCCGAGCGAGCTGACCAGGTTGCCGACATCGGCGCCGAGCGGATTCTTCGTGGTCGCGCCGACTTGCGTGCCGGCCGAACTCACCGCGCCGCCGATTTGCGCAAGCAGGCCGCCGACCGGCGCGCCGAGGCCGGTCTGCGTGCCGACCGTCTGCGTGACGAGTCCGACGGTCTGCACGATCGGTGTGATCGCGGTGTTGAGCGGCTGGGTGATCTGTTGCACCGGTACCGAGGCCAGCGTATTGCCGAGAGTCGCGCCACCCGCGTTCAGCGCGCCGGCGGTGGTGGAAAGCACGCTTGCCAACGGCGTGGTGAGCGGCGAGAGCGGCGCGAGATTGCCGGTGCCGAGGCCACCGACCGTCGTGCTCAGACCTTGCACGACACCGCTCGTCGAGCTGACCACCGAGCCGAGTCCGGCGACCGTGGTGCCGACCGGATTGGAGGTCACGCCGATTTGCCCGACGCCGTCGCTCACCGCATTGGCGAGCGAATTCAGCGTGGTGCTGGTACTCGAGACGGCGTTGCCGAGACCTTGCGTGACTTGCGGGCTGAGGCCTGGAATGGTCTGCGAGGCGATCGCGTTGCCGAGGTCGCTGGTGGTCTTTGCAGCGGCGGTGGCGACGCCGTTGGTGCTCGACGTCGAGGTGGTGGGCGGCCCGCCGCTGGTCGTACCGCCGCCGCCGGCGCTACCGCTGCCGGACGCGCTCGATGGCACAGTGACGCCATTGCCGCCACACGCGGCGAGCAAGCCTGCGACCGCTACGGCGATCAACGGTGCGCGCAACGACGACACGGTCGCGCATGCCGCATGGAGAGAAAAAAAACGTTGGGTGGACATGTGTGCTCCTCAGTGTCTCAGTGTCTTCTGGATGTCGTGTGCGTTGTTTCCGTGCGCCGGTGTAACGGGTGTTTGAGCGGCGCGGCTCAATTCAGCCAGGTTCCGGCAGAGCCGGAGTACAGCTGGCGGGCCGCACTCCGGGTACTGGTGACCGCGCTTCTTTCGACGGCTGCGGCCGCATGGCTTACTTCTTCCCACCCAGACCGCCGAGCAGGCCGCCGAGGAGCGACGTCACCGGGGCGAGCGGGTTGCTGGCCGACGATCCCTTGCCGCTGGTGCTCGACAGCGAGAGGCCGGGGCTCGAGGTGGTCGAGGTGGTGCTGGTCGTCGCGGCCGGCGTGGCGGCTGCCGTGGTGGTGACGCCGCCGAGCGCACCGGTCACGCTCGAGAGCAGGCCGGTAACCGGGGCAAGCGGGCTGCTGCTGCCGCCGGTCGCGCTGCTCAGGCCGTTGGTCACGCTCGAGAGCAGACCGGTAACAGGTGCCAGCGGGCTGCTGCCGCTCGAGGCGCCGCCAAGGCCGCCCGTCAAGCCGCCGAGCAAGCCGGTAACCGGAGCGAGCGGGTTGCTGCTGGAGCCGGAGCCGCCGGTCAAGCCACCGAGTACGCTGGTGAGCGGGGCGAGCGGGCCGCTGCTGGAGCCGCCGGTCAAGCCACCGAGCACGCTGGTGAGCGGAGCGAGCGGATTGCCGCTGGTGCCGCCGGTGAGCAGACCGCCCAACGATGCGACCGTGGTGCCCGTATCGGTGACCGTATGGCCAAGAGCGGCTGTGATCGGATTGCCGCCGGTTGCGCTTATCAGCGTGCCGGCCTTGCCCAGGCCACCGCCGAGTGTCGAGAGCAGACCGTTCAGCGGTGCGCCGAGGCCTGTCGTGTTGCCGACCGTCTGCGTGGTCGCTGCGACCATCGACGTAATCGGTGTGATCGCGGTGCTGAGTGTTTGCGTGATCTGCTGAACCGGACCCGTCGAGAGTGCGGTGGTGAGCGTGTTGCCGGCGTTGGTCACGGCACCGCCGAGCGTATCGACGACACCGCCGAGTGGGGTGGTGACCGCTGCCAACGGCGCGAGCGGGCCGCTGCCGAGACTGGTCACGAGGTTGCCCGCGTCCGTCACGGCGCCGCCGACATGACCGACCACGCCACCGAGGCTCGAGACCGTTGTGCCGACCGCGTTGCCGCCGGTGCCGAGTTGGCCGAGTCCTTGCGATACGCCGTTGCCGAGCGTCGAGACTGCCGAGCCGACTTGCTGCACGATGCCGCCGGCGGCCTGGGTGGTTTGCGAGCTGACGCCGGGCAGGTTTTGCGAGCCGATCACGGTGCCGATGCTCGAGACCGTCGCGCCGACATCGCTGACCACGCCGCTGGAATTGCCGATGACTGTGCCGAGCGCATTCGCGACTGGGGTCGTACCTGTTCCCGTTCCGCTGTCCGTACCCGAGCTGCTTCCCGAATTGGTGCTGCCGGAGGTGGAGCCGGAACCGCCCGAACCCATCGAGCCGCTGCCGCTGGTACCGCTGGTGCCTCCGGTGCCGCTGGTGGACAGGGTGCCACCGGCGGAACCGCTGCCGGTGCTGTTGCTGCCGGTACCGGAACTTAGGGTTCCGGAGCCCCCGCAAGCGCCAAGAGAAAGCATCGCTGCCACGCTGGCCGCAATCAGGGTTGTTCGTACTGTAGTGTTGGCCGTTTGAATGTTCATGTCGCCCTCGCATCGCATGTGTTATTGGGTGTTGCTGCGTGCGTATCTCTGCATGAGCCGTGCCATTTCGACTGAGTAATGCAGGATATTTTTTTACTGAAGGGCGTGAAGCCATATCTGATATGGCTTTGCGAGGAATTGATGGAGTGCCCGCTAACTCGGATATAGCGTGCGAATATCAATCCGCTAAACGTTTGCGGGGGCTGCGTAACGTAACGAGCCGCGCGCGCCGTTACGAAACACGGCGTAACGCAAGCGCAGCGAGAGGGTTTCTTGCGCTTGAAACGTTCTGTTCAAACAAATAATTAGTGCAGCGAATCTAACTCATGGTTATTCCTATGTGCTGCAACGCACGAACTGCCGTTAACCTGAGTACGACATCAAAACGCATATGGTGTGGGGCTAAGGGCAGCGGACAATTGCTTAAATATGATTGTTCGGCTATAAAACCCGAAAGCATCAAGGATTGACGAGGGAGGTGCGTAATCGAACAGACAGCTAACAGACATCTGTTTTATTGAAGCCGGCTGCAAGGCGGTGCTTCTGCGGCGCAACAAGCAGGACCAGGAATGAGAGACCAATGGTCCCGTAGCGCTCAAGACTCCGTCATCCGAAGCAGCACGTAAACAAACGAAATAAATGAAAGTCCGAGGGTAAAAATGAAAAAGTTCGCCAAACGCTTCCTGAGAGATAACCGGGCCGTGACGGCCATCGAGTATGGTTTGATCGCGGGGTTAGTAGTACTCGTCATTGCTACGTCGGTAACAAACATCGGCACGAGCCTCAAAACCGTGTTGAATGCGGTCCAGGCTCTGATCGTCGTTCCGGCAGCAGCGTAAGGGCAACCTGTAAACGTCCAGCGGAGCGACTGACGTTAATACGTTTGTTCGCTTCGTCGGCGTTTTCTAACGCACCGCCAAATTGGTTAATGCGAATTGCATTGCAATTCGCATGGCGTTGCTTCGCCTGTCGAGTGCGAAATGAATGTCTCTGTCGGTACTTTGTTATTTGTCGCCTGGGCTGCGGTGGTCGCTATAAGTGACTGCCGCAGTCGACGTATTTCCAATTCAGTTGTCGCTGCCGGTCTGGCGGCGGCTTTCTGCTGCGCGTTTCTCCAGTGTGGGCCCTTTGGCGTGTCGTTGACCCAGGCGGGCATTGGCGCACTAATCGGTCTGGTCGCGTTGCTGCCATTTTTCGCACTCGGCGTGATGGGCGCTGCCGACGTCAAGGTGTTTGCCGTCATGGGCGCGTGGTGCGGGATGCATGCGTTGCTCGGACTTTGGATGGCGGCCAGTCTCGCCGCGGGCGTGCATGCGCTCTGGCTGTTGATTACGACCCGTACGCGGCTCGCCGGTCTGATCCGTTCTCCCGGCGCGACTTTCGAGTTGGCCGGTAAATCCTCTACGCCGTACGCCGCGTGTCTTGCCGTTGCCGCCAGTGCATGGCTTGTGCTGCAAGGGCTGCCCGGGGGGCTGCGATGAAGCTATGTTCGATCCATGCTGCGCGCGCGCCGCTCAAGCGCGTCCGGGTATTGCGCGCGCGCGCGCAACGGGGCGTCACGGCAATTGAATTTGCGATGGTGTTCCCGCTGTTCTTCATCATTCTGTACGGGATTGTGACCTTCAGTCTGATTTTCGTGGCGCAGCAGAACCTGACGCTCGCTGCGGAAGAAGGCGCGCGCGCCGCGCTGAACTGGCAGGCCAACACGTCGCTGCAAACCGCGCTCGTCAATCGTGGGAACGCCGGCTGCGCGGCAGCAAAGTTAGTGATCGCGACACTGGTGAAATCCGCGCAGTGTACGTCTTCTTCGGCACCCTGCGGCCCTAATAACACCATGCAGTGCGTGAATGTCCTGCTCGCCTACAACTATCAGGCTAGTCCGATCGTGCCGAACTTGCCACTCATGAACATCACGCTGCCTAACACACTGTCGAGCAACGCCACTGTACAACTCAACCCGGAGAATATTCAGTGACGCACGCGCCGGCTCCCAGCCTTTATGTCCGTCCATGCGGGTGCGAACGCTCGCCCGGCGCGGCATTGTTTAACCGTAGCAGTGAGTCGTCATGCCGAATCTGACAAAAATTCTTGCAGGGGTGCTGATCGTAGCCGCGTTGCTGCTCGGCCTGTTCGCGTGGATGCTGTCGCGCCGCCCGGCGCCCGTTGCCGTGACCCCTGTAGCGCAGGCGAGTTTCCCGGTGGTGGTGGCGACCCACGCGCTGCCCGCAGGCAAGCCGATTACCGTCGACGAACTGCGTGTGCAGTCGCTGCCGATCAATCCGAACGGAGCCTTTACCGATCCGGCGCAACTGGCCGGCCGCGTGCCGAACGCGGAAATCGGTGCGGACTCGCCGGTGCTTGAAACCCAGCTGTCGTCGGGGCTCGCGGAGCGTGTCGATCCGGGTGAGCGAGCGTTGGCGGTGAGGGTCGACGAAGGCAACGCGGTCGGTAACCGGCTGCGGCCCGGTAATTTTGTCGATGTGTTTTTCACACTCAAGCGCGACGGCGCTGTTGGCAACGGCGGTGAAATCGATCGTACCCAGGCGCGCTTGCTGATGTCGAAAGTGCGCGTGCTCGCGTTCGGCAATGCAACCACAAGCAGTGACAACCCGGGTGACCCGAACGGCATGGTGCGCACCGCGGTGCTGGCTGTGCCGGTCGCCGACGTGGACCGCCTGACGCTCGCCGAAAGCGCCGGCCGTTTGATCTTCGCGTTGCGCAATCCCAAGGATGCCGAAGTAGTCGATCAGAATGTGTTACCGGCCTATCCAACCGTGTTGAAAACGGCAGCGGTGGCCGGCGCAAGCGCGCCGCTGCAGGATTCGACTCGCGCCGCGGCGGGCGTGTCGCTCGACGCCTTGTCGGGAAGCGGCAATTCGGCAGGCGCGGGTGTACGGCCGGCGCTGCCGCATGTGCCGCTGCCGCCGACGCGGGTTGCTGGCAACACCAATAGTACAAAGAGCGGTATCGAAGTGATACGGGGTGGGCGCGCCGAGACGGTCGCCTGGTAAGCAGTTTCAGGGAGCGGGCGGCCGGACGCGTCCAAAACTACATGACAGAACGGAATTTTGTTTTCGGAAAAGCGGCGTGGCTCGGGTTGGCCTTGCTCGGCCTATCGGCTGCGACTGATGCGGCGGGTCCGGTGGTGCAGCGGGGGCAATCGTCACAGATGTCCGACGCGGCGCAAGCTGCGTACTCGCAGACCATCGACCTGAAGGTCGGCGCGCAGCAGTCGCTCGCACCCGGCCGTACGTTGAAGCGTGTCGCGATCGGTGACCCTGCGGTGGCCGACGTGCTGATTATCAAGGGTGACAAGCGTGGCGGCGTGCTGCTGGTTGGCAAAGCAGCGGGCACGACCAACCTGATGTTGTGGACCAGTGATCGCGAAGCGCCGCTGACCTATACGGTCAACGTCATCACGCCGGCCGCGGCCTCGCTGCTTGGGCCCGATACGCCGGCCGTCAAGGTGCTCGGCAGCACGGCGGTGGTCTCGGGCTCGGCCGCGACGATGGAGGCGCACCAGCGCGCCGTGGTCGCTGCGGAAGGTTCGCTCGGCAAGGACGGTGCGGTGTTCGACACCTCGTCGGTGGCGAGCCGCGCGGTGGTGCAGGTCGATGTGCGGGTGGTCGAGTTCAGCCGCTCGGTGCTCAAAGAGGTGGGTTTTAACTTCTTCAAGCAGAACAACGGCTTTACGTTCGGCTCGTTTGCACCGTCGGCGCTCAACTCGCTTTCGGCAACCGCAGGGCAGGCGCCGCAAATGACGAGTTCGACGCCGATTTCGTCGGCGTTCAACCTGGTTTTCAACTCAGCCACGCATGGACTGTTCGCGAACCTGAGCCTGCTGGAGAGCAACAACCTTGCGCGCGTGCTGGCCGAGCCGACACTCGTGGCCTTATCCGGGCAGAGCGCGAGTTTCCTTGCCGGTGGCGAGATACCGATTCCGGTGCCGCAGGCACTCGGTTCGACCTCGATCGAATTCAAGCCCTATGGGGTCGGGCTCACGCTGACGCCGACCGTATTGAGTCCGCAACGCATTGCGTTGAAGGTAGCGCCGGAGGCGAGCCAACTCGATTTCTCCAATGCCGTGACGATTAGCGGCGTGTCGGTGCCCGCGTTCACAACGCGCCGTGCCGACACCACGGTCGAACTCGGCGACGGCGAGAGTTTCGTGATCGGCGGCCTGATCGACCGCGAAACCGCGTCGAATGTCGCGAAGGTGCCTTTGCTCGGCGATCTGCCGGTGATCGGCACCTTCTTCAAGCAACTGAATTACCAGCAGAACGAGAAGGAACTGGTGATCATCGTGACGCCGCATCTGGTGTCGCCGTTCGCGAAGGGTGCGGCCTTGCCGACGACGCCGGGCGAGCAGTCCGAGCAGCGTAATGCCCCGGTGTGGCGTTCGCTGATCGGTGGTGTGGCGGCGGCGCATGATGCGGTGCCGGGATTTTCGAAGTGAAGCCGGCGGGCGCCCAAACGGCGCGCCGGATCGGTGGAGCAGTGAGTCAGCAGGCACGCGAACCGCGTAGGCCGGCTGGCAGGCAGTACGACGCGGCGGCTTGGCAGCCGATGCCGCAAAAGGATGTCCAACATGAACGCGAGAACGCATTCATTGACTGAAAGGGCGGTCACCGACTATTTCGTGTTCGCGTCGCTAGCCGACGCGCACGTGCATTGGCTCGCCGATACGTTGGTGGGCGCTGGCGTGGTCGAAGCGGCCACACTGGATCCCTCGATGCTGATGCAGCGCATCGCGGCGTTGAATCCGTCGCTGGTGTTCGTCGATTTTTCCGGTGGCCGTGCCGCCGCGGCGAGTGCTGCGGCGAGTGCGGTGCGCGCAGCTTATCCCGGCATGCAGATCGTCGCGCTCGGATCGCTCGCCGAGCCTGAAAGCGCGTTGGCCGCGCTGCGTGCCGGCGTGCGCGATTTCATCGACGTATCCGCACCCGCCGAAGACGCGTTACGGATCACACGCCAGGTACTGGACAACCTCGTTGAACCAGTCAGCCGCCATGGTCGCGTCACCGCGTTGCTGGGCGCGCGCATCGGCATGGGGGTAAGCACGCTGGCCGCGAACCTGGCGGTGATGTTGCAACGGCGCGACGTCGCGCAAGGACGGCAGGCCGCGTTGCTTGATCTCGGCTTGCCGGCCGGCGACGGCTCGTTGCTTCTGAACACGCGCAGCGAATTCAACTTCGTCGAAGCCGTGCGCAATCTGCGCCGCTTCGATCAGACCTTCGTGCATACCGCGCTGTCGCATCATTCGAGCGGTCTCGCGCTCACCACGCTGCCACCCAATCTCGCCGATATGCGCGAGGTCTCGTACTCGTCGTCGATCGGTCTGCTGAACCGGCTGCGCGCATTCTTCGATCAACAGATCGTCGATCTCGGCGGCTTCACCAATAGCGAGTTCATCGCTCACGTCGTGCAGGCCGCCGACGAAACCTGGTTGTTGTGCGATCAGGGTGTTGCCTCGATCGTATCGGCGGTCGGCGTGCTCGACGCGTTGCGCGAGGAGGGGGTGGACACGGCGAATGTGCAACTGATCGTCAACAAGTTCGACGCCGACCTTGGGCTGGCCGCCGCACAGATTGCGCAGCGGCTGGAAATTCCGTTGCTGGCCAGTTTGCCGGAGCGGCGCATCACACTCGGGCAGGCGGTCAATCAGGGACATCTGCTTGCCGATGCCGCCGCGCGCGACCCCTACGTGCGGGCGCTCGAACCCTTGATCGAACGACTCGGCGGCGCGGCGCGCGCAGCCTCGCAAACAGGCAGCAAATCCGCGCTCGGCGCGCTCAAGCGCTTCATTCCAACCACTTACAAGCGGTCATAGACGATGGCAAAAGAAATCGAATTTGCCGACGACGCGCCTTCGTTCGCGCATAGCCAGCAGTTCCAGGACATCAAGAACGCGGCGCACGAACATCTGCTCACGCGGATCGAGGAACTCGGCTCCGAATTCGGCCGCTGGTCGCGCAACGCCATCAACCAGTTCGTCGATCTGGAGATGGACAGTTTCGTGCGGCTGCGCCGGATACCGATCAACGAGAGCGAAGTCAGGTTGATTGCCGAGGCGCTGACCAAGGAACTGGCAGGCTTCGGGCCGATCGAGGATCTGCTCGCCGATCCGGCTGTCGAAGATATTCTGATCAACGGCTACAACGACGTGTACGTGTCGCGGCACGGCATCCTGACCAGGATTCAGGTGCGCTTTGCCGACAACGCGCATTTGTTGCGGATCGTGCGGCGCATTCTCGCGCCGATCGGACGGCGCCTGGACGAATCGAACCCGATGGTCGACGCACGCTTGCCGAACGGTGGGCGGGTGAATGTGGTGATCGAACCGCTGTCGATCGACGGGCCGATCGTCTCGATCCGTAAATTCCGCAAAGATCCGATGCGTCCCGAGGATCTGCTCGCGAACGGTACCTACAACCCGGAAATCGGCGCGCTGCTCGATGCGGCGGTCGCCGCGCGCTGCAACATCCTGGTGTCCGGCGGCACGAGCTCGGGCAAGACGTCGCTGCTCAATGCGCTGGCGTTTCACATCCCCGAGCCGGAACGGGTCGTGACGATCGAAGACACGGCCGAACTGTCGCTGAACCACCCGCACGTGGTGCGGCTCGAAAGCCGACCGGGCGGTTTTGACGGCGCGGGCGTCGTGACGATTCGGGACCTGCTGCGCAATACCTTGCGGATGCGGCCGGACCGCATCATCGTCGGCGAAGTGCGCGGCGGCGAGGTGCTCGAAATGCTGCAGGCGATGAACACCGGCCACGACGGCTCGATGGGCACCGTGCACGCCAGCTCGCCGCGCGAATGTCTGTACCGCCTCGAAATGCTGGCGGGTTTCGCGGGGTTCCAGGGTACGGAGTCGAGCCTGCGCCGGCAGATCGCGAACGCGATCGATTTCATCGTGCAGATCGGACGGCTTTCCAACGGGCGCCGACGGATTCTGTCGATCACCGAAGTCACGGGTCTGTCGGACAACATCATCGCGACTCAGGAGCTGTATCGCTACGAGGCGATCGCAACCGCGGAAGGCGAAGAACTCGATAACTGGGTTTCGCTCGGCATCCATCCGCACTCGCCGAAGCTGACGCGTTTCCGTCAGGCGTTGAGCGGTGGCGAAGCGCAGAACGGCTTCGGCAACGCGGGCTTTGGCAGCAGTGGCGGCGGTTTCGGCGGTGGTGGCTTCGGCGGTGGCAGCGGTGGTTTCGGCGGAGGCTTCAATGTCTAGCGCGGTACTGGTCTTCGCGGCGCTTGCGCTGCTGTGCGCGGCGCTCGCGTTGCTGTTGTGGCAGCGTGGCACGCAACGCAAAGACCAGATGAGCACTGAACGCTATATCGATAGCCGTATGGCGGTGGCGATGCCGGGTGGCCTCGCGAGCGGGGCGGCGGGCAATCCGCGCGCTGCGGCTGCGCGCGCCGGCTCTGCGCCTGTCGCGATCGCACCTCAAGCTCTGCCGGCCGATGCGGACTGGCTCGCGCAGTGGCGCTACCTGCAGGCGCGGGTTCGCTTCATGTTGCAACACGCGATGGCTCGCGCGGGCGTTGCCCAGTCCAAGGGGCCGGTCGTGATCACTTGCGCGATCGTGTTGTTGCTGTGTACCTGGGCGGCGTTGGTGGGTGGTTTGCTGGCCGTCGGCGCGACGCTGATTGCGTGCGTGATGTTCATTTATTTTCTGCTGTCGGTGCGCGCGAACAAGCGCCGTCAACTGATCGTGCGGCAACTGCCGCTGTTCCTCGACGGCATCGTGCGTCTGATTACGCTCGGCAACAGCGTACCCGCCGCGTTTCAGGCGGCATTGCAAAGCACCGAAGCGCCGCTGCGCGAATGCCTGGACTACGTGTCGCGAATGCTGCGCACCGGCGTCGAAATCGATCGTGCGCTTTCGCAGGTCGCGGTGATCTATGGCGTGCGCGAGCTCGAACTGGTTGGTGCGGTGCTGCGGCTGTCGGTCAAATACGGCGGTCGTGCCGACGTGATGCTCGACCGCATGGCCTCGTTCATGCGCGATCTCGAACAGGCCGAGCGCGAACTCGTGGCGATGTCGGCGGAAACGCGGCTGTCGTCGTGGGTGCTGGCGATGCTGCCGATCGGCATTGGCGGTTTTCTGATTCTCTCCAATCCGAGTTATTTCGCCTCGATGTGGTTCGACCCAACCGGGCGGCTACTGGTCTATCTGGCGTTCGGCTTGCAGATGGTCGGCGCCTATATGTTGTATCGCCTCGCGAGGCTGAGGACGTGACGATGCAAGCCCATCAACTCATCGCTCTCGCGCTGGCGCTTGCCGCGTTCGCGCTGCTGTTGCTTGCGGCGCTGGTGCTGGCGCGCGTGGCCGCCGTACGGCGCAGTGAACGAATGCTAAGGCACGCGCTCGACGAACGCGCGTTGCAGACTGCAGCGGCGGCTGCCTCGGTGGCTGCACGCGGTGCTGAGGGTGTTCAGGGCGACAAAGTTGTCCGGCACAACGTGCAGCCAAAGGGTTTCAAAGGCTTGCTCGAGCGCTTTGCGCACACCGGGATTCGCTGGCTCGACACACCATTCGGCCGACAGATCGTTGCCGAAGAAGACCGCCGGCTGCTTGAACAATGCGGATTCATCGATACGCGCACGCGTGGCCTCTTTCTGGTGGCGCGGCTCGTGGGCGCGCTGGCGCTGCCTGCGCTGGCCGGCACCCTGGGGCACGATTATCTGGATGGCTCGCGCCTCGTCGTGCTGGTGATCATCTCGGTCGTCGTGGGCTTCATGCTGCCGAAGATCCTACTCAGGCGGCGTGCCAGCAAGCGCCGCGCCGGCGTGGTCGACGAATTGCCATTGCTGGTCGATCTGTTGCGCCTGCTGCAGGGCGTGGGTTTGTCGCTCGATCAGAGCTTGCAGGTGATGGTCAACGATTTCCGCTCGATGCTGCCGGTGCTGTCGAGCGAACTGGAAATCGCACAGCGTCAGTTTGCGACCGGTCGTACTCGCGAGCAGTCGCTGAACCGGCTCGCTTCCAGTTACGACAACGAAGATTTGCGCGCGGTCGTGCGCCTGCTCGTGCAGGTCGATCGGCACGGTGGCGCCGTGCAGGAACCGCTCAAGCAGTTCGGTGACCGTCTGCGTGAAACGCGCCGGGCAATGCTGCGCGAACGCATTGGCCGCCTCGCCGTGAAGATGACCGGCGTGATGATTGTCACGCTGCTACCCGCGCTGATGATTGTCACAGCCGGCCCGGGCGTGCTGGCTGTTCAGCATTCACTGCTCTCGATGCATCGGTAAGGATTTTGCAATGGCTCACTGTCTACCGTTCGAATTCCCGGTGTATTCCACACGGACCGCGCGACGCGCCACACGCTGCGCTGCGGCGCTGGCCATGTTGTCCCTGCTCGGCGCGTGCGCGTCCAAAGACGTGATGGGCTATGGTGTTGGCGCGCAGGCCGAGCGTGCGGCGATGGCCCAGCAGGCCAATCGGGATCCCGCGCCGGACACGCCCGGCATGTACCTTGGCCTGATCGACCAGATGCAGTCGCAGGGGCTTTATTTCGCTTCGCTTGCGCATATCGACGCGTACGAAAAGCAGTACGGCGTCAGCCCCGACACGATTTTGCTCCGCGCCGACGCATTGCGCATGACCGATCAGCCTGACGCTGCCGGGACTGCTTACGGCCAACTGCTGAAGACGCCGCTCGCCGCGCGCGGCTATCGCGGACGCGGTTTGATCGCCGGTGCGGCCGGTGACTTTGCGCACGCGGCGCAGGAATTGCAGCAGGCGGTGCAACTCGCGCCGACCGACGCGGTAACGCTGTCGGATCTCGGTTATGCGCGATTGCGCGATGGCGACGTGAACGGCGCGCGCGTGCCGCTCATGAAGGCAGCCGAGCTCGATCAGAACAATCCGAAGATCGTCAGCAACATGGTGCTTTATCTGCTCGCCAGTGGCGACCAGGCTCAGGCACTGGCGGTGATGAATCAGCAGAAGTTCACGCCTGACGTGCGTGCGGCGATTCGCAGTGATGCGGCGAAAGTGGCCGCGGCGGGGCGCGCGCTGTCTCGCGGGTCGCAGATACAACCACAACAACAGGTCGGGCAGACGGGGGCAGTCGTCAGCACCGGCACGGTCGCGAGCGCGCAGGGTATCGAGCCGGCACCGCGCGTCTTGCAGCGCTTCGCGCAGTGAACGCGCGATGAGCGTGGCGTGACCGATCAGGTAATCAGGGGAGTTGAGATGAATAGCGGAACAACGAAGCGGAGCTGGGCAGCGGCGATGCTGTGCTTCGGCATGGCAATGGGAATGGCTGCTCCTGCGGTTGCGCAGACGAACGACACCGCTCAGCCGGTTGAGGCCACACCACCGGTCCGCGTAAGCGAGGTGGGTCACTCGACCCGCGCCTGGCTCGACCTGCAAAGCAGCAACACGGCGGCTGCACAGGCGCTGCCTATGCTGGGGGCCGAAGCCGGGCTCGCCTATCGCCGCTACATGGAATCGTTCAAGAGCAAGATTCCCGATCTTTACGGTTCCGCGTTGAATTCCGGCAGCGGTGGCAGCGGTGGTGCCGGTGGCGCGATGAGTGCGACCGGTGGCAGCGGCCCTGGCGGCGGTACGAACTGACATGAGCAATTCTTCGACCTTTACCGTGGCCGCCCGCCATCCGCGCTTGCTTCGCGCGCGGCGCGGCGGCGCGCCGATGCCCGGCGCACGCCGCCAGCATGGCGCGATCGCGGTTCTGGCGGTGATCTGGCTGAGCATCGCGATAGCGGCGCTCGGCGCGATCGACATTGGCAATGTGTATTTCGTGCGCAGGCAGTTGCAGCGCACTGCGGATCTGGCGGCGATGGCGGCGGTCCAGGTTATCAGCACGTCTGGCGGCTGCACGACGGCGACCATGGCCGCGCAGCAGAATGCCACGTCCAACGGTTTCACCGCCAACGGCACCGGCACCACCCTCAGCACGACCTGCGGACGCTGGGATACGACTACCAGTAGCTACTTCGGCACGACGGGCAACCCGCTCAATGCGGTGCAGGTGCAGGCGACGCAGGTCGTACCTTATTTCTTCCTCGGGCCGTCGCGCACCGTGCAGGCGACCGCCACCGCGCTTGCGTCCAACATCGATGCGTTTTCGCTTGGCACCGGCATCGCGACGATCAATACGCAGCAATCGGCGCTACTGAACGCGATCCTTGGTGGGTTGCTGAATACCAGCGTGTCGCTCAGCGTGGGTGACACGCAGAGCCTGGCGACCGCGCATATCAAGCTGGGCGATTTGATGGCGGCGCTAGGCGCGTCGACGATGCAAGGCTTGCTCGCTACTACGGTGACTTATCAGCAGTTGATGGTCGCGATGGTCAACGCGTTACAGGCGGGCGGAGACACCGTCAACGCGGCGATTTTGCAGACGTTGGCCGTTGCCGTTCCTGGTGGTCAGAACATCACGGTTGGGGATAACGGTCCCTCGGCGCCTGGCTTGCTTGCGCTTGGGCTGGCCAATCCGAATGCCGCGACGACCGCCACGATCAATGCATTCGATGCGGTAATGGTCGCCGCGCAGATCGCGCAGCGTCCGGACCCAACGACCGGCAAGGCACCTGTGATCAACGTAACGGCAGGGCTGCTCGGGGCGGCCGGGATTTCCTTGCAGGTCATCAACCCACCGGTGCTGGCGGTAGGCGAGGGCGGCACTGTGGGGACGGCCGCCAATGCACCGTGGCGCACGGAGGCGCGCACGGCGGTAGTCAACTTGAGCGTGAACTTGCTACCGGCGATATTCCCGACATTGTCCATTGGAATTCCGGGCCTGTCCGTTACCGTCGCCGCACTGAATACGCCGCTCGTAGTGTCGGCGACGGTCGGCAAAGGCGTCGCCGATCTGGTCTCGGTGGACTGTGAAAGCACGAAGGCCGCCACCAATGCGGTAATCCAGGTTACGCCGAGTGTTGCAACGGTGTGCCTCGGCGCAAATTCAACGTGCGGGGGCACCATTAACGTGGCATCGGTAAATGCCGTTGTGCTAGGAGTCAACATCCCGGTAGCGAATGTGGCTCTCAACGGTATTGGACCACTGACATTCGGGCCCGGTGCTCAGACCTTGCCACCGTTTAACGGTTCTACCGGAAGCTTTGACTCTACCCAGACGGTTAATTCGAACCAGCTTGGTACTGGATTGGGAACCTTCACTGGCCAGCTACTCACGGCGTTGGCAAAGCCCGGCGCACTTCAGGTCGGCGTTGCAGCGATCGACCTCTCCCAATTGCTTCAACCGATTGTCTCCGGTCTTGCGACGGCCCTCGCGACCGCGCTTACCCCTATTCTTTCGAGCCTCGACAACATCCTCGTCCCAACGCTTGCGTTGTTGGGCGCACAAGTCGGCACCGCCACAGTCCACAACATGTCGCTGACGTGCGGCGTCGCGCAACTGGTCAACTAGCGTAACCAAGACAAGATGAGAACCAACCCCAAAATCGAGGAACTCGATATCTACGTCTGGGAGGGCAAGGCCGACATCGTCGACCGGGTCGCGCGCTGCATGGCGAGCTTCGATGTCGAAGTGATCCGCGCGGACGATATCGCGATCTCGCCTGAACGGACTGCGTTGCGGCCGTCGCTCGCGATCATCAGCGTGTCGGTGATCGACAGCGGCGCGCTGCTCATGCGCGACTGGCAAGCCGCGCACGGCATTCCCGTCGTGTGGGTCGGCGCCGCGCCGCGCGACCATGATCCGGCCACTTACCCGTCCGACTATTCGCACATCCTGCCGCTCGACTTCACCTGCGCCGAATTGCGCGGCATGGTCATGAAGCTGGTGCTGCAATTGCGCGCGCACAGCGCCAAGACGCACGAGTCGGACGCGATGATCGCCAACTCGGAGTGCATGCAGGCGTTGCTGCACGAAGTCGACACGTTTGCCGATTGCGACACGAGCGTGCTGGTGCACGGCGAAACCGGCGTCGGCAAGGAGCGCATTGCGCAACTGCTGCACGAGAAACATACCCGCTACGGCCAGGGGCCGTTCGTCGCGGTGAACTGCGGTGCGATTCCGGACGGTTTGTTCGAATCGCTGTTCTTCGGCCACTCGAAAGGCTCGTTTACCGGCGCGGTGGTCGCGCACAAGGGCTACTTCGAACAGGCTGACGGCGGCACGCTGTTTCTCGACGAAATAGGCGATTTGCCGCTCTACCAGCAGGTCAAACTGCTGCGTGTGCTCGAAGACAGCGCGGTCACGCGTATCGGTTCGGCCACACCGGTGAAGCTCGATTTCCGGCTGGTCGCGGCGACCAACAAGCACCTGCCGCAACTGGTCAAGGACGGCACTTTCCGCGCCGATCTGTACTACCGGCTGGCCGTGATCGAGTTGAAAATTCCGTCGCTCGAAGAGCGGGGCGCGGTCGACAAGATTGCGATCTTCAAGGCGTTCATCGCACAGGTGGTTGGCAGCGAGCGTCTTGCCGGCCTACCCGACCTTCCATACTGGCTCGCCGATGCGGTGGCCGACACGTATTTCCCCGGCAATGTGCGCGAACTGCGCAACCTGGCCGAGCGGATCGGCGTGACGGTGCGCCAGATCGGCGCGTGGGACGCGGCGCGCCTGCAACGGCTGCTCGCGCTCGCGCGCACCAGCCAGCCGGTGCCGGCCGAGAGCGCCGCCGAGGTGCTGGTGGATCGCAGCAAATGGGACATGGCCGAGCGCAATCGCGTGCTGGCCGCGCTCGACGCAAACGGTTGGCGCAGGCAGGATACGGCGCTGTACCTGGGCATTAGCCGCAAGGTTTTGTGGGAGAAGATGCGCAAGTACCAAATTTTTGACGAAGAGCCCGAAACCCGCGAAAGTGAGTAATAATGAGACGGTTGTACTAAAACAAAAACTGTTCAAGCAGGATTTACATGGACCGAAAGTCGAAACTACGGCAGATTGCCCTGGCCGCATTCATCGCGATGGGGGCCGTGCAGGGCGTGAATGCGCAGGCTTTGCCGGATAGTGGGGCGAGCGCTGGCGTCGTTTCCCAGCCGGGCGCGACGACGGCTTTGCCGGCCAATACAGCGGCTGGACAGGCGCAGACGAACGCATTGACGCCGGACGAAGCCAAGCAGTCTGCGGCGGGCAATGTAGCGGAATTGCAGCAGATGATCCGCGGCTCGGATCTGAGCGAATTGCGCACGACGTACAACGGCAGCTACGGAGCGAGCTTGCTGTTTTACGGCAAGGAGATGACGTACTACGTGGCGTTGTTCCAGCAGAAGAATTTCTGGCGCGTCATCAAGACGCAGGACGCCGCGCGTGCCGACATGATTTACAAGGATTTTGTACGTCAGACGCTGCAACTGTCTGACGTCGAGATTCGCCGCACGCAGCTGGAGGCGCAGAAGGCGTTCACGGAACGCATGATCGCCTTGTCGCAGGACCGTGCAAACCGTTTGCAGGCTGACCTTGACGTCGCACGTCAGCAGCAGACCATTGTGACGAATCAGCAATCGCAGACCCGCGCCGAAGCAACCGCGCTGGCTCAGCAGAAGGCTGCTGCGCAGGACCAGCTGCGCGCCGCGCAACGCCAGGTTCGCGAACTGCAGCGTCAACTGGAAACCGGCCTGCCGACGCACTAAGCGCGCCAGCCGGGAGACGGGGAGACAGAAAATGGGAGGGCGGCGCGAAAGCGCCGCCCGACTCATTGGATGTGCAGGACGCACGGGGCGTACACGCAGTACAAGCCGTCTGACAACGCGGCCGCCTATCCACGGCCCAAACGGTGTTTCCGAAGCCCCTCAGCGGCCGAGCCGCAATCCCCCATTTCCGCAGCACTTTGGCCGCTAGGCGACGATTCAGCATACCCACCTGATCTCCGCGATCGCCACTAGACGATCGCACACCCGTGGTTTCCCAGGCATGCCCATCCGCGACGCACGCAGTGCGGAGTGGGAGCTGATGAGTGCGTTGTCACTAGCGGGGAGTGTGCGAGTGCACGGATTCCAGATGCACCACTACCGTGGCTGCGCGGGGGACCCGCTTATGAGCTGGCGGGGTGAGCCGCTTTCTTTGCTTATCTTTCTTTGCGGCGGTGTATAGACCGGAGACATAGCTGACAGGTGTGCGGGGACATGGTTGACACTTCCGGGTACTAAAACGCCCGGTCCCGACCATGCCCTGGAACGCAAGAGACACCATGAGCCTCCGACAGGAATTTGTTCATCTGGCCAGTCAGGACACGCTGACGATGACCGAGCTGTGCCAGCGCTTTAACATCAGCCGGCAGACCGGCTACAAATGGCTCAATCGCGGCGAGCATGCGCTGGCAGATCAATCCCGACGCCCGCTCAGCAGTCCGTCGAAGACCCCCACTGCGATGGAGCAGGAAGTGGTACGGCTGCGCCAGGCCCATCCGCGCTGGGGCGGCCGCAAGATCCGCCGGCGCCTGCGTGATCTGGGCCTTGAGGCGGTGCCGCAGCCCAGCACCGTGACCGACATCCTGCACCGGCACAACCTGATCCTGCCGGCCGATTCAGCGATGAGCCAACCCTGGAAGCGCTTTGAGCACGAGCAGCCTAACGTACTCTGGCAGATGGACTTCAAGGGGCACTTTGAGACCCTCGGGAAGGAGCGCTGCAGCCCCCTGACGGTACTCGACGACCACTCGCGCTTCAGCATCCTGCTGCGCGCCTGTGGACCCACCGACACCGCTACCGTGCAGACGGGATTGCGGGAGGCGTTTGGACACTATGGCCTGCCGTTACGCATCAATACCGATAACGGCTCGCCGTGGGGTTCGCCTGGCAGTCCGGGTCAGCTCACCGAGCTGGCCGTCTGGCTGATCCGGCTGGGTATCCGCATCAGTTACAGCCGGCCTTACCACCCGCAGACCAACGGCAAGGACGAGCGGTTTCACCGTACGCTGAAGGCTGAAGTACTGAACGGACGAAGCTTCGCTACCCAGCAGCACGTGCAACAGGAACTGGACCGCTGGCGCACCGTATATAACTGCGAGCGCCCGCATGAGGCGATCGGCATGGACACGCCCATCAGCCGTTACCGGCCGAGCCCCCGGGCGTATCCATCGATCCTGCCGGAGCCGGAGTACGGCCCGGATGACGTGGTGCTGCTGGTTAAATCGGATGGCCGGCTACGCTTTGAAGGACGGCACCTCAAGGTCTCGAATGCACTTTATGGACTGCCGGTTGCGGCACGCGCAAAGCCGGGCGAAGACGGCGTATTTGAATTCTGGTTTGCCCATCACCGCATCCTCACCCTTGACCTGAGGAGCGACAATCACTGACCATAAAGTGTCAATGATGTCTCCGCACGTTTGTCAACCATGTCTCCGGTCTATACACGGCGGCAAAGAAAGTAAGTGCCGCCCCGCACAGGGGCAACACTAATGGACCACTAAAGCAGCAAGGAAAGGCCAACAAACCCCCCGCCGGGCATAAAGAAACAAGAAAAACAGCGCCCGCGCAAAGCCAGACCTCTAATGCCGCTTCTTCCCTCCGGGCGAGGCCTCCTTGTCCACTGTCGAACGCCTCGCCTCACCCACATCAACGGCGATTGGATCACTTGCAGGAAAGCTTTCCTCGAGCGCTTCATCGAGCCGGTCTTCGAGGGACTCGGCGGGCTGGGCAGTTGTCAACGCCGACTGAAACCTGACCCACATTTGGAGGTTTCGCCGAAGTAAATCTGACCCACCCGGGTCCTGTATCACGCGGCTGCTTTCGCGCTTGCCCGCGTACCTGTTTGTCCCGCCTTTCTCTTGTCCTTCAATCGATAGCTCTCACCGCTGATTTGCACGATATGGGCGTGATGTAAAAGCCTGTCGAGCATCGCCGCTGTCAGCGTCTGGTCGTCAGCGAAGGCCGTCGCCCACTGCGTGAACGGCAGGTTGCTGGTCAAGACGACTGAACCGCGCTCATAGCGTTTCGCGACGACATTGAAGAACAGGTTTGCCTCTTCGCGTCCGAATGGGAGGTAGCCGATTTCGTCGATAACGAGCAGCCTGGGTCCGATGACCGCTCGATTGAAGAATTCCCGCAAGCGGTTCTGCTGTCGCGCGGCGGCCAGTTGCATCATCAGGTCGGCGGCCGTGATGAACCGCGTCTTGATGCCCGCTTGCGCCGCACGATACGCAAGCGAGGTCGCAATATGTGTCTTGCCGACCCCCGATGGTCCGAGCAGCACGACATTCTCTGCACGCTCGATGAACGCCAGGCTCGCCAGTTCCTGAATCTGCGCACGCGGCGCGCCGCTGGCGAAGGCGAAGTCGTATTGCTCAAGCGTCTTGACGCCCGGCAACGCCGCCAGCTTTGTCAGAACCTGACGCTTGCGCTGCTCGCGCGCGCCGAGCTCCGCTTGCAGAAGCTGTTCAAGGAAGTCGGCCATACTCGAATCAGTCGTTGCGGTGCGTTGTGCGAGCGGCGCCCAGTCGGTAGCGATGCAATCGAGTTTGAGTTGCACGCACAGCGCGGCAATCCGTTCATGTTGCAGATTCATGCGGCGACCTCCAGCAACGCGTCGTAGACCGCCAGCGGGTGTTGCAGGCTCTCGCGTGGCAGCACCCGGCGGTTGTCCGGCACAGCGAGCGCAGGTGCCTGCGTCGGCAACGGAAGAAGCGCCGCCTGCTCGGTTGCAAGCAGCACCGCTGGACGCTCACCCGTCGTCGCGTGACGGCGCACGTTGGCAATTTCTGACAGCCATCGGCCGATGTGCGCGTTGGCGGCCTCAACGTCCAGCTTCAACCCTGACGACCTGAGCGTCGCGGCAAGGGGCACAACGAAGCTCTCCTTGAGATAGCGGTTGAACCGTTCGACCTTGCCCTTGGTCTTCGCGCGATACGGACGACACACCTTCGGCGTGAACCCATAGGTTTCCGCCAGCGCCAGCAACTGCGTATTCCACCGATGCTGGCCCTCGCCGAATGCATCGCGCTCGATGACCACGGACTTCGCGTTGTCGAACAACACATGCTCCGGCGTGCCCCCGAAGTACACGAGCGCTTCGCGCAGGCATTCGCAAAGCGTCGCGGCGTCCTCGCGCGCGGTGAACCGCACGAAGCTCGCGCGGCTGTAACCCATCGTCGCGACCAGCGCGAGCAATGGCTCGCGTCCACGCCGGATAACGGTGAAATCGGCCTGCATCTGCTTGCCGGGCGCAGTCTCGAAGCGCACCACCGGTTCGACTTCGGGACGCTTGTGGGGCACCAGAAACGCCTTGAGCTGACTGATGCCGCCTTCGTATCCAGCTTCCTGCAATTCGCGTAGCAGAACCGTTGCCGGAATCCAGTGCGGCCGCGCGGCGGCGACGCGCTCCAGCAGATAGTCCTTGAACGGGTCGAGCTTCGTTGCTCGCGGCTCACGCTGGCTGTAGCGGCTAGCCTGCTCGTTCCTCAGATAGCGTCGCACAGTAATGCGCGATAAACCTGTTTGCCTCGCTATCTCGCGCACCGCCGTCCCACGCCGGGCCAATACCTTGATTTCCACTGCTTGCTCCTGAGTCAGCATCGGCGGCAAAATCCGCCATCGTCTCCCAGGTGGGTCAGGTTTACTTCGGCGCCAGGGTCATTTTTACATCGGCGCTAACAGGCAGTTTCTTTGGGATGAGATGCCTGTTGCTTCTGCTTGGTCATAACGTGCTCCGTTAGAAGAAAAGCCAACAGTTCAGCATAGCGCAAAGCGAGCTCACGCGAGCATCAGCCGAGCATCAGCCGTGCATCAGCCGAACGACCAGACCACTCTCCGGCAGACAGTTCCTTCAAATCCAAAACCCCAAGAAACCAGACAACAAAACAACAGAAAAAAACAAAAGTTAAAACCATCCCGCATCAAGTCGTTTTCCGAGTGTCGCCTGACAACAAAAAGCATCCGCCGGCCACACCAGCCGGCAGACCGCACGGCATACCGTGAACGGGCAACAGGGCAGCATCCGGCTCGGGAGGGGAGCAAACAGAAGCAGCGAACACCAAGGCAGCGAACGAAATGGACCGAAAAAACGCTCCGCGCGCGCAGCGCTTCAACGCGTCACACGTGGTGGAAGCCGAGCTGGAACATCTGGATTGGGCGACACGGCAACCGGCACTGCGCATGCTGGACGCCGGGTACTGGCGGCGCCGCGTGCTGGCGGTCAAAGGCGGATTTGAGCTGACGGACTTGCAGGTAATGCGGCTGGAGAAGATTTTGCAGCGGCTCGGCTATCCGTCGGAGTAGCCAGGCCGCTGCGGCGGCGGTTTATTCGTTGCCGCCGCCGTTGCCACCATGATTGCCGCCGCCATGGTTGCCATTGTCGCCGCCGCCCGTGCCGAACAGGCGCCGGCGGCGTGTTACCACCACCGGACCGTCGGACGTGCTGCTGCTACGATCGGGCGCGGGGCGATCCGAGGCCGGCGCGCCGTACGACTCGCGCGGTTCACGCGGTTCGCGCGGCTCACGATGGTCGCGCGGTTCACGCGAACCGTGCGGGCCGCGCGTGGTGTGCTCGCCGTGCGAAGGCCGTCCGGCTCGCGGTGCCGGACGGGTGCCGGTGTCGAGCTGGATCGTCGAGATCGCGCGCTTGTAGATGCCTTGCAGGCCGACAGGCGTGCGCAGCATCACCAGATACTGATCGAACGACTCGATACACCCCGTCAGACGAATGCCGTTGACAAGGTAAATCTCGACGCGCTTTCGTTCTTTGCGCGCAGCGTTCATGAAATCGTTTTGCGGATGCGATTCTGCGGAAGCCATGGACAATTCAGGTTAGGTAAAACGGTTGTTCGCCGCGATTCTACCCTGTGTGGGGGCGGAACGCGTCGGCGGCCGAACTCCGTCCACTATAACGGCTTGCGCGCACATAAGCATCTGATAACTATTGACTGTAACGTTGAGTTACGAATCTGCGGACGAATAGCCCTTTCTTCGGTCGCGCTCGGTCGGACCCGCGCTTGGGTGCGCCCGATGCGGTTGGCGGAAAAAGAAAGTGCCTGATACCGCCGTATGTGGAATAAATCACCGTCTGCTCGCGTTAATCCAGGCATGGCGGCGCTGCATATCGCACGTGGCCGGCAGGATTCCCGGCTTGCAGGCGCCGGCCGGGTATTCATCAGGAGACTCACCATGAAATTATCCCGGATTTTCTCCGCTGCTTTCGTGCTGCTGGCGCTCGCGCTCGGCTCGCTTGCCACCAGCGCCTGCACCTCCGCCGCGACCGACAACAGCGCCTCGGGCAGCAGTGGCAACTCAGGTAGCACCGGCGGCTACTGAGCGTTGCCGCGCCGGGTGAATTTCGAAGCCGAAGTGATTTCGTGGCTCCCGCAGCTGCGCCGCTATGCGCGCGCGCTGACGGGCGACCGCGCGTGGGCCGACGACCTCGTGCAGGATACGGCGGAGCGCGCGTTCGCCCGCTGGGCGGCGTTCCGTCCGAACAGCAACTTGCGGGCGTGGCTGCTGACCATCCTGCGGCATCTTTACATCGATCAGTTGCGCGGCCGTCGCGAGATTGCCGTCGACGACGAAAGCGCGCCATGGCGCAATCTCGAAGCACCGCATGGCGAGGTCGATGGCCTGGTATTGCGCGATCTGCAGCGCGCGCTGTATTGCCTGCCGGTCGAACAACGCGAAGTGCTGCTGCTGGTTTGCGTGGAGGAACTGTCATATCAGGAAGCGTCGAAGGCGCTCGGCGTACCGATCGGCACGGTGATGTCGCGGTTGTCGCGCGCGCGGGAACACATGCGCGTGCTGATGACGGATGGGCCGCTCGAAGGCGACGCCGTGGGGTTGGCGCGTAAAGTCCCGCCGCTGAAAGTAGTGAGAAATCCGTGATGAATAACGACCACGATTCCAGCTTGCCTGAGGGGCCCGATCTGCGAATGCTGTCGGCATTTGTCGACGGCGAGTTGCCGCCTGCCGAGCACGCCGCGATCGAGGCGCAACTCAGCCGGCAACCTCAGGCGGCCGCCCGGGTGGCCGCGTGGCGCGCGCAGAAAGCGGCGCTGCAGGCGCTGTGCGGGGCATCGACGCGCAACCGTGAGCCCGAACTCGATGGGCACGGCGCAAGCGCTGGCGGTACGGAGCAGAGCGACGCCGGCGAGCCGGCCTTCATCGTGGTGCGGCGGCCGACGCCGTGGTGGCAGCGCGCCGGCCTCGCCGCGTGCTGGCTCGCGGCCGGCGCGGGTCTGGCGCTCGCGCTCGGGCCGCTTGCGCCGCGTCTGACGGGCGGCGCGTGGAACGGCTTGGGCGGCCAGCCGCCGAGCTTTGCCGAGCGCGCCGACATCGCCTATGCCGTGTACACGCCCGAGCAGCGTCATCCTGTTGAAGTCGCCGCGAACGAGGAAGAGCATCTGATCAGCTGGCTGTCCAAGCGCCTGAACCGGCCGCTGTCGGTGCCGTCGTTGCAGGAGTACGGTTATTCGCTGGTGGGGGGGCGGTTGTTGCCCGGCGAAGCGGGACCGGCCGCGCAGTTCATGTACGAAAATCGCAGCGGCGAGCGGCTCACGCTGTACATCACGGGTATTTCTCGCGACGAAACCGCCTTCCGCCTGTTCCGCGACGGCAACCGCCGGACCTTCTACTGGGTCAGCGACCGTATGGGTTATGCGTTGTCCGGGCCGATTGCGGAGGACAAGCTGCGCTCGATCGCGATCGAAGTGTGCAGCGCGCTCGGCGGCAAACCGGAAACCTGGCAGTAGCGCCGGAAGCACGCCAGGCGCCAGCGCCAGGCCCACCTCAGCCCTGAGATATCGCGTGCAACACGTCGTAACAGAAACGTGTGGCAGCCGCCCATGCTGCAGGAATAGCGCCGCGCGGCGCTTCGTTTACTCGCTGCAGGACCCTGTTGCCCGGCACTTGCGTATGCGCCGCGACGGCACGGTCTCATGCGAGGCGAACCGACGGGGTCTTTACGGTGCCGACGCGCTTTTTGCGAGTCGCAACGCCGGCGCGTCGAGGTAGTGAAATCATGCGTACTTTTCATCAATCCGGCATCAGGCTGTGTTCCGGCGTAGCGTGTCTGTGCCTGTGCGCTGTTTGTGCGACGCCGGTCGCGGCGCAAACAGACGCGAATGCGCCGTTGAACGATGCGTCGACGTGCCGCTTCGTCGTGGGTCAGACGGAGATCGACGGTGTCGTCCAGCAGGTCGGCGGGCGGGCGTGCCTGCAGCCGGACGGCAGCTGGCAGATCGTCGAAGACGACGCTGGCGCGCTGGCCTTCGGCCCGGCTCCGGTGTATTACTACGATCCATGGTACTGGGGACCGCCGGTGGTATTCGCTGCTGGCGTGTCGGTCATTTTCGTCGACCGCTTTCATCATTTTCATCACATGGATCATGTGCGTTATGGCCACGGATCGTACGGAATGGGCGTGCATGGCGGCACCTGGCATGGTGGCGCGCCGACGCACGTATGGAGCGGCATGTCGCACGGCGGCGCTGGCGGCGGTGGGATGCGCCGCTAGCTTGCCGGCGTCTGCGTCTACGCCCGTGCCTGCGCCTGCGCGCCTGGCCGCAAGGGAGATACCTTGACGCGCAGCCTGCCGCCGAAGGTTTCCGCCGCCGGGTTCGATCGCGCGCTCGCGGGCTGGCGCGCGATTCTCGGTGAGCCGCAGGTGATCACTTCGGCCGCCGGGCTCGCCGCGTATCTCGATCCGTTCGCACCCGGCGAGCGCGAAGCGTTCTCGGCGTCCGCCGCGCTGCTGCCCGCATCCGTCGACGAAATTCGTGCAGTGTTGCGGATTGCCAATCAATTTCGCATTCCGTTATGGACGGTCTCGACCGGACGCAACTTCGCGTACGGTGGCGCCGCGCCGCGACTGGCGGGGTCGGTCGTGCTCGATTTGCAGCGCATGAACCGCATCATCGAAGTGAACGAGACGCTTGCCTACGCGCTGGTCGAACCGGGTGTCAGCTACTTCGATCTGTACGCGCATCTGCGCGAACACGGCTACAGGCTGTGGGTCGATCCGCCCGCGGCGGGTTGGGGCAGCGTAGTCGGCAATACGCTCGAGCGCGGCTTCGGCTATACCGCGTACGGCGATCATGCGGCGGCGCAGTGCGGCATGGAAGTGGTACTCGCGAACGGCGACGTGCTGCGCACCGGCATGGGTGGCATCGAAATCGGCACCGCGTGGCAACTGTTTCAACCGGGCTATGGACCTTCCTTCGACGCGATGTTCATGCAGTCGAACTACGGCATCGTCACCAAGCTCGGCGTCTGGCTGATGCCGGCGCCGCCCGCGTATCTGCTCGGCGAAATCCAGTTTCGACACGAAGCGGATCTCGAAACGATCGTCGATATTCTGCGGCCATTGCGGCTCGATGAAACGATCCGCAATCACGCCGTGATCGAGGGCGGGTTGCGCCGGGCCGCCGGATTGTCGGCACGTCAACAGTGGTACGAAGGCAAGGGCGCGATGCCCGAGAGCGCGGTGGCGGCGATGCTCGACAAGCTGAATGTGGGCCGCTGGAATCTGCATTTCGCGCTATACGGCACGCCTGAACTGATCGATGCGCACTATGCGATCGTGCAGCGCGCATTCGCCCACGTGCCACAGGCGAAACTCTCGGCCGCTCGCTATGCGGGCGATGCGCAACCCACGGCGGGCGGCGACCGCAATATGGCCGGCATCCCCGCGATGAGCGCGTTTCGCATGCTCGACTGGCGCGGCGGCGCGGGCGCCCATGTGGATTTCGCACCGGTGTGTCCGGCGAGCGGACGCGATGCGCTGCGCCAGTACACGATGGTCAAGACGCGTGCGGCGGAATACGGCTTCGATTACTACGGCGGCTTTACGGCGGGCATGCGTCATCTGCATCACATTTTCGCAGCGATTTTCGACCGCGACGACGCGAGCCAGGTCGAGCAGGCCGGTGCATTACTGCGTTCGTTGATGAGCGATGCGCGCGCCGCGGGCTACGGCGAATATCGCGCGCATCTCGCGTATATGGATTTCGCCGCGGCGCAGTACAGTTTCAACGACGGCGCGTTGCTGCGGCTATCGGAAACGATCAAGGACGCACTCGACCCGAACGGCATTCTCGCGCCGGGCAAGCAAGGCATCTGGCCGGCGGCGTGGCGCGACCGGCGAGGCTACACCTAAGATCATGGACCGACGCGCTTTCATGATGACCGGCGCATGGCTTTCGAGCGCGGCAGGCGGTGTGTGGCCGTGGCTCGCGCAGGCAGCCGCTCGCCGCGATACGCTTGCGGTGATCGATTCCACCCTTGCGGGCGGCCCCGCATTCGCCGACTACGTCGCGCAGATGAAGCTGCCTGTCTTCGAAACGGGCGACGATATCGGCGTGCTCTGGTACACCACCCTGGCGCCGCGTCTCAGGCAAACGTCAGCGCAATCGCCCGCGTCGTTGATCGGTTTCACACGCGCGTCCGATTACTTCGTGCTCAAGCAGCTTGCCATCCGCGTAGGCCAGATGGTCGAGCGTGGCAGCGAGCAGGGTGCGGGGCCCATTGCGCAGGTTGGGCATGTCACTTTCGTGCTGACGCCGCGCTTTATCCGCTAGAACTTATAGGCCTTGTTGTTCGGATCGAAGGTCGAGTCGTCGAAGGTTTTAGGCGTGATGCTTTCGAAGACGATCTTCTCGAAGATCTTGCCGTCGTTGTTATAGGACTCGACGGTACGGAAATACGGATGCCGCAGATCGAGCCCGAGTGTTTCTTTCTTCGCATAGAACTGCGGCTGACCGGTCGGCGTTTCAAAGGTGAAGGCAACCACGCGCACGCCGTCGATCGTTTTTACTTCCACCTGGGTCGAGCGCGGCAAGCCGGCCTCGATATATTTCTTGCCTTCGGCAAGGTACTGGTTGGCAATGTACTCGGTGCCGAGATCGCGCACCTGGTGGTTCGACTGCGCACGGGCGAGGGCGCCGGTCACTGAGGTCCATAGCGGCATCACATTCATGATGCCGCCGAGATGACCGTACATTTCGTCGGTGCGTTTGGATTCGTCGTAGATGATTTCCTGGCCGGCGTGCGCGCCGTCGGGCAGCCACTTCGCGTAGATTCGCAGCGGATCGTGGGCTAAGCGCACCAGCATATGATCGGGCTTGTCGGGCCATTGACCGTGAATGCGTTCCGAGCGTGACATGACGAACTCGTAAGACGGGTAGCCGTTCGGCCCTTCCTTGATGTAACGCGGCAGCGCAAGCGGATCGAGCGACTGGAACAGGGCGACCAGTTGTGCGTCGTCGAGCTTCTCCATGGCGCCGCTTTGTTGCGCGGCGCGCAGCCACTTGACCTGCTGATCGAGCGTAAGCTTGCCGACCTGCGAGGACGGCGTGGTGGGCGCCTTCACGGCACTGGCGGTATCGAGCGCGGGCGGGGTGTCGTCGTTCTGCGCGAACGTCGGCGGCGCGAGCATGGCGGCGCTGGCCGCCAGCGCACCGATCAGCAGTCCACGAGATGAAAGCGTACGTAATGAAGCAGTCAGGGAGGCCCCCAACGGGGTGGCCGCCGATGAAAAACGAGTGAGACGCATGAAGACCGACGAGCGGTTCAAGTCTGAGGACGTGCTGTGCTTCATGAATCTCTCCGAAAGGATGGCCGGCGTGATAGCGCACGCCTAGCCTGTCAGGCAGGTTTTTGCTTCGCGAGTTCCTCGTCGCGCAGCGCGCGGCGCAGAATCTTGCCGACATTGGTTTGCGGCAGCTCGTCGCGAAACTCGACGAGCTTCGGCACCTTGTACCCCGTGAGATTCTTGCGGCAGTGAGCGATCACCTGTTCCGCGGTCAGCGCCGGATTGCGCTTGACGATAAACACCTTCACCCGTTCGCCTTGCGCTTCATCGGGCACGCCGATTGCGGCGACTTCGCGCACATCCGGAAGCGTCGCGATCACGTCTTCGACTTCGTTCGGATAGACGTTAAAGCCCGACACCAGGATCATGTCTTTCTTCCTGTCGATCAAACGGATGAAGCCGCGCGAGTCCATCACACCGATGTCGCCGGTGGCAAGCCAGCCGTCGTCGTCGATTGCCTTGGCGGTTTCTTCCGGGCGATTCCAGTAGCCTTTCATGACCTGTGGCCCCTTCACGCACAGCTCGCCCGCTTCACCGATGTTGGCCCACGTGCCGTCGTCTTTCCTGAAGCGCACCTGCGTGGACGGCGCGGGCAGACCGATCGAGCCTTCGAAGTCGCGCAGATTGGTGAGATCCACGGGATTCATCGAGACGATCGGCGAGCACTCGGTCAGCCCATAGCCTTCGATGATCGGCTTGCCGGTGACCGCCTTGAATCGATCGGCGACCGACTTCTGCGTGGCCATGCCGCCGGCCATCGCGAGCTTCAGGTTCGAGAAATCACGTTTGCAGAACTCCTCGTTATCGAGGAACGCGTTGTAGAGTGTGTTGACGGCCGTCATGCCGGTGAATTTCTCGTGACGGATGATCATCATCACGCGCTTCATGTCGCGCGGATTGGCGATCAGAATATTGCGTCCGCCGAGTCCCATGAAGATCAACGCGTTCACGGTCAGCGAATAGATGTGATAGAGCGGCAGCGGTGTCAGCACTGTTTCGATCTCGCCGCTCAACTGGCCTTCGGACCACGCTTTTGCCTGCAACAGGTTGGCGATGATGTTCTTGTGCGTGAGCATCGCACCTTTGGCCACGCCGGTGGTGCCGCCGGTGTATTGCAGGAAGGCGATGTCGTTGTGAGTGGGGTGCACGGGTGTCAGCGGCCGCGTGTAACCGATCGAAAGCGCGTCGAGCAGCGGCACCGCTTTCGGCAGGTTGTACGGCGGCACCATCTTCTTGACGTGGCGCAGCATGAAATTGAGCAGACGCCCCTTCAGATTCAGACCGTCGGCGAGCAGATCGCCCAGACCCGTCACGATCACGTTCTGCACCTTGGTGCCGGGCAACGCATCCTCAACGGTCTTCGCAAAGTTCTCGAACACGATGATGGTTTGCGCGCCGCTGTCCTTCAACTGATGCGCAAGCTCGCGCACCGTATAGAGCGGATTGACGTTGACGACCACGCCGCCGGCTTTCAGCACACCGAACAGCGACACCGGATACTGAAACGTGTTCGGCAGCATGATCGCGACGCGCTCGCCGGATTTCACGCCGATGCCTTGCAGATACGCGGCGAATGCCGCGGCCTTGCGGCCGAGTTCGCCATAGGTCATGTCCGCGCCGACGCTCACGTACGCGACGCGCTCGCGGAACTGCGCAATACATTCGTCGAAGAACTGCACGACGGATTCGTACTGGTTGACGTCGATCTCATGAGGCACGTCGGCCGGATACGACGCGTACCAGATGCCGTCGGTGTTGGGCGCATGATTTGTCGCCTGTCCAGGCGTTTGACCGGGCGCCTGGTCCGCCGTATGCGCGGGCGCTGTGGATACGGCGGCGGACGAGAACTGGGTTTGCGTGGGCTGGGTCATCGGTCGTCTCCTGAAGCCGGGGCTTCATCTGTTTGTGTGCTGGCTTTACAGCCAGTCATGCAGTCATCAAAGCAGCAATGAAAGCAATAAGCAGCGCGCTCATTGCAGCAAGC
The DNA here is from genome assembly GCF_009455635.1 of Paraburkholderia agricolaris. NCBI lineage: Bacteria > Pseudomonadati > Pseudomonadota > Betaproteobacteria > Burkholderiales > Burkholderiaceae > Paraburkholderia > Paraburkholderia agricolaris. Next base: position 2,865,495 of record NZ_QPER01000001.1, on the reverse strand, counting down.
TTCGAAACAGGGCATTCACTGAAGCACGACGCTCAGCGTTCTAGAATCGCCACCACGCCCTGGCCGCCCGCGGCGCAGATCGAGATCAGCCCGCGTGCCGTGCCGGCCGGCTTGTCGAGTTGCGCCAGCATTTTCGCGAGTCCCGCGACGATGCGGCCACCCGTCGCCGCAAACGGATGGCCGGTAGCGAGCGAGCTGCCGTTCACATTCAATTTTGCCCGATCGATCGCGCCGAGTGGCCCCGGCAAGCCGAGTTGCGTTCGGCAATATTCGTCATCCTGCCACGCTGTGAGCGTGCACAACACCTGCGCTGCGAAGGCTTCGTGAATTTCATACAAGTCGAAGTCCTGCAAGGTGAGCCCGGCGCGCGCCAGCATACGCGGCACCGCATAGGCGGGCGCCATCAGCAGGCCTTCTTTCTTGTCGAAAAAGTCGACGGCGGCGGTTTCGGACCAGCTCAGATACGCCAGCACCGGCAGCCCATGTCTGGCCGCCCATTCTTCGCTTGCCAGCAGCACGGCGGAGGCGCCGTCGGTCAGCGGCGTGGAATTGCCGGCCGTCAGCGTGCCGGCGTCGCGATCGAATACCGGCTTCAGACCGGCGAGTTTTTCGAGCGTCAGGTCGGAGCGCAGATTGTTGTCACGCGCAAGGCCACGGTACGGCGTCATCAGATCGTTAAGGAAGCCGCGCGCATACGCCTCGCTGAGCTTGCGGTGGCTGTCGTAAGCGAGCACGTCCTGCGCTTCGCGCGAGATGTTCCAGCGCTTGGCCATCAGTTCGCAATGCTCGCCCATCGAAAGCCCGGTGCGCGGCTCGCCGTTACGAGGCAACAGCGGTTTGAAAAACATGCCCGGCCGCAGCTTGGCCAGCGCGCCGACACGTTGGCCGGTGCTTTTGCCGCGATTCGCCTCGAGCAGGATCTTGCGCATGCGTTCGTTGACGCCGATCGGCGCATCGGAGGTCGTGTCGACACCGCCCGCGATCCCCGCTTCGATCTGTCCGAGGGCGATTTTGTTGGCAACCAGAATGGCCGCTTCCAACCCGGTGCCGCAGGCCTGCTGCACGTCATAGGCCGGCGTTTCCTTCGCAAGCGTGGTGGACAGCACCGCTTCGCGCGTCAGATTGAAGTCGCGCGAGTGCTTGATGACGGCGCCCGCTGCGACTTCGCCCAGGCGTTCGCCGTGCAGGTTATAGCGGTCGATCAGGCCTTGCAGCGTGAAGGTCAGCATGTCCTGATTCGACGCGGTCGCGTAAGCGGTGTTCGAGCGGGCAAACGGAATCCGGTTGCCGCCGATGATGGCGACGCGGCGCACGGCGGGCTGCGGGTTGGACATGCTCGGCTCCTTTGGATCGTTCTCTGGTTATCGGATTGTGCGGATAGTGCAGCCGGTGCGAGCGAGGTGACGCGCCGGTACGGTCCGGTCAGGTTGGCGTGTCATAGCAGTTTCCATTGCATGCGGCCGCGCAAATGCGGTTTTTCCCCGGCAATGTCGCGTACCTCGATGTCGCGCTCGATCAGCGAAGGCGATGCGCTCCACAGCGTCGCTTCGCCGGGCAGCAGCATCGGCACTTTGAATTCGGCGGAGAGCGTGGCTTCGGCGAGCGGCTTTGGCGGTTGCAGCGCGGCGGCGGCGCGCGCCAGCGTCCACATGCCATGTGCAATGGCGCGCGGAAAGCCGAATACCTTCGCGGATAGCGCGCTCAGGTGAATCGGGTTGTAGTCGCCGGACGCACGCGCATAGTCGCGCCCCAGCTGCGGCGGCAGTTGCCAGCGCGAGATGCGTTCCAGCCCATCGGGTGCGAGTTCCAGCGGATCGAGCCGGCTGCCGCTCGCCGGCACGCCGCGTTTCAGATAGACACTGTCGCCATCCCATACTGCTTCACCGCGGCGGTACATGCGCGTATGCAGCACGAACGCCTGACCCTTGTCGTGACGCAGCAGCGCACCGAATTCCACCTCGATGCGCAACGTGTCCTTGTAAGTGAGCGGCCGGCGTAGCCGCACGTGGTTCGCCAGATGCACGAGGCCGAGCGCCGGCCACGGAAACGCCGGATCCGTCAGCATCAGCAGATGCAGCGGGAAAGCCAGCAGATGCGGATACGTGAGCGGCACGCCGTGCTCGGGGATGAAGCCGCAGACCTGCGAATAACGCCAGATCGACCCCGGGTCCAGGGTCACGGCGGGGCGCACGAGGCGCAACGCCGGCAAGTGCGCTTCGCGCCCGCGTTTGACGATGCCCGACAACGCGCGCCCATACAGCTTCGCCGGCGTGGGCAAAGGTTCGATGACGACGGTCTTCGGACGGCCCGCGCTCGCTGCGTGAGCGCTCCGGAACGGATCACCCGGCTCACCCATGCTCATGCTCCAATCAGGCTTTGTCCGCACACGCGCACGATCTGGCCGCTCACGCCCGCCGATCCCGGATGCGCGAGCCACGCGATGGTCTGCGCCACGTCCACCGGCTGGCCGCCCTGGCTCATCGAATTCATCCGGCGGCCGGCTTCGCGGATGGTCAGCGGAATCTTCGCGGTCATCTGCGTTTCGATAAAGCCGGGCGCAACCGCGTTGATCGTGATGCCGCGCGCGCGCAGATGCGGCGCCATGCTTTGCACCCGCCCGATCACACCGGCTTTGGAGGTGGCGTAATTGGTCTGGCCGAGATTGCCGGCAATACCGCTGATCGAAGACACGCCGATGATACGGCCGCCGTCGCGCAGGATACCGGCTGCGAGCAGGGCGTCGTCGATCCGCTCCTGCGCGGACAGGTTGATGTCGATTACGCTTTGCCACGCGGCGTCGGTCATCTTCGCGATGGTTTTGTCCTTGGTGATGCCGGCGTTATGCACGACGATATCCACGCCTTGCTCGTCGAGCGCCGCGGCGATCTGCGCGGGCGCTTCGGGCGCGGCGATGTCGAAGGCGAGGGCGGTGCCGTTCAACTGGCGCATGGTCGAATCGAGCGCCTCGCGTGCCGAAGGGATGTCGATGCCGATCACGTGCGCGCCTTGCTCGGCGAGCACGCCCGCAATCGACGCGCCGATGCCGCGCGCGGCGCCGGTGACCACGGCGCGCCGGCCCGCGAGCGGTTGTTTCCAGTCGAACGGCGGCCAGGCCGCGGTCCCGGCCCCAGCTCCTGTGCTAGCCGGCACGCCGATCCGTACCACCTGGCCCGACACATACGCGGAACGCGGCGACAGAAAGAATCGCAGCGTCGCTTCGATACCGTGCTCGGCACCTTTTTCCACATAGACGAGATTCGCGGTAATGCCGCGCCGCGCTTCCTTGCCGAGCGAACGCACGAGACCCTCAAGCGCGCGTTGTGCGGTCCATTGGCGCGGGTTCGCGCAGGCTTCCGGCGGCCGGCCCAGCACGACAATGCGGCCGCACTTGCCAAGCGAGCGCAGCGTATCGTGGAAGAAACCATGCAGCGGTTCGAGCTGGCTGCTGTCTTCGATGCCGCTCGCATCGAACAGCAGGGCGGCGAGCTTGCCCTGCGAACCGGGCTCCGCTGCCTCGAAACGGCCCGTCATCAGACCATGGCGATTCGCGAGCGGCACCCACAGCCCGGCGCTTTCATGCGCGACGCTGGTCATGCCGACGCTCGCCACGAGATTCGCGAGCGCGTCGAGCAGATGCGGTTCGCGGCCCGCGCCGATCGCGATCAGGCCGTCGAACTCGGGCCGGTCCGCCCGATAGCGGCGCAGGACCTCAGGCTTCGGTAAGCCCAGCGAGCGCGCGAGGCGCGCGCCGAAGGGCGAATTGACGAAGTTCAGATAAGAGTCGTTCATATTGTTCGTTGCTCCGCTGGCCACGCCCGAAGGAGATCGCTCCGGGGAGACCCCGGACGTGTGTCAGTGTGCACCCAGTTTGGGGCATCTGCGTGTGCCCGGCCCGGATGTTTTTTTAAGGCACTCAGGCCGCGAGTTCCAGCGCTTTTTCGAGCGCGTCCTTGCGCTTCTGCAAGTTGGCGAGCATGTCGAAGTCCGGCGGGAAGTCGTCGACCTGCACGACTTGCGCGCCATACTTCGCGTAGTCTTCCAGCACTCGGCGATCGTCGGCGTCGATCAGGCCTTTGTGCAGGGCAGCGTCGGTCCACGCGGCCAGTTGCGGCAAGCTTTGCGGCATCGGTTCAAGCAAACCTTGCTTGACCGCTTCACGCAGTTTCTGGTCGATCTCCGTGAAGCGTGGGTTCAGCTCGAATACGAGCTCGCCGTAGCCCAGCGCATCGACATCGGGATGTGGGACGTACGAGTCGGATACGAGGCGGTTGCGCGCCGCGCCCGGCGTTTGCATCAGTTCCGCGATCTCGGTGCCGAGGCGGTCGGACGGCTCGCGATGCGGCAGGCCGAACGGGAATGCCAGCGCGCGCACCAGCGCCGCGGCGACGCGATTCGGGTAGTTGGCGAGCACGCCGTCGAGCGCGTGTTGGGCCTTGTACAGCGAGTCTTCGACGCCCCAGCGCACCAGCGGCAGATCTTCTGCCTGGCGGCCTTCGTCTTCGAAACGCTTGAGCGTCGCGGAGATCAGGTAGAGCTGCGAGAGCACGTCGCCCAGACGCCCCGAAATGCGCTCACGCCGTTTCAGGTCGCCGCCGAGCACGAACATGGAGACGTCCGCGAGCAAGGCGAACGCGGTGGAGATTCGGGTCGCCGCGCGGTAGTACGGCAGCAGCGGTGCGTACGCCGTGCGCGGCTTGACGATGAATGCACCGCCCGTGATGCCGTACACGAAACTGCGCACCACGTTCGAGAGCGTGAAGCTGACGTGGCCGAAGAAGGCCGCATCGAAATCGCGCAGCGCCTTGGCGCGATCCGTTTCGCGCGTGGCTTCCATTTCCTTCAGCACATACGGATGACAGCGAATCGCCCCCTGGCCGAAGATGATCAGGCAACGCGTGAGGATGTTCGCGCCTTCCACGGTGATCGCAATCGGCACCTGCTGATAGGCGCGCGCGAGAAAGTTCGACGGACCCATGCAGATGCCCTTGCCGGCGGCGACGTCCATGCCGTCGTTGATGACCATGCGGGCGCGTTCAGTGATGTGATACTTGGCGATCGCCGAAATCACCGAGGGTTTTTCGCCGAGGTCCACCGCATGCGCGGACAGGCGGCGCGCGGCGTCCATCACATAGAGATTGCCGCCCATGCGGCCGAGTGCTTCCTGCACGCCCTCGAATTTGCCGACGGCGGTACGGAACTGGCGGCGAATCGCGGCATAGGCGCCGGTGCCGCGCACGGCGATCTTCGCCATCCCCACATTCGACGACGGCAGCGAAATCGCGCGGCCCGCGGCGAGACATTCCATCAGCATGCGCCAGCCGTTGCCCACCTGCGCGCGTCCGCCGATTACCCAGTCGAGCGGAATGAAGACGTCTTTGCCGGAGTTCGGGCCGTTCTGGAACACCGCGTTCAGCGGCCAGTGACGGCGGCCGATGTTGACGCCCGGATGATCGGTCGGAATCAGCGCGCAGGTGATGCCGGGTTCGTCATTCGAGCCGAGCAGGTGGTCAGGATCGAGCGCGCGGAACGCGAGGCCGAGCACGGTCGCGATCGGTCCGAGCGTGATGTAGCGCTTGTCCCACGTGACGCGAAAACCCAGCGTTTCGCGGCCTTCAAAAGTCCCCTTGCAGACAATGCCGACGTCGGGAATCGCGGCGGCATCCGAGCCCGCGTAAGGGCTCGTCAACGCGAAGCAGGGGATATCCTCGCCACGCGCGAGGCGCGGCAGATAGTGGTTCTTCTGCTCTTCGGTGCCGTAGTGCATCAGCAGTTCGGCCGGGCCGAGCGAGTTCGGCACCATCACCGAAACGGCGGCCGCCGAGCAGCGCGTGGAGAGCTTCATGATGACCTGCGAATGCGCGTAAGCGGAGAACTGTTTGCCGCCGTACTGCTTCGGAATGATCACGCCGAGAAAGCCGCGTTCCTTGATGTATTGCCAGGTTTCCGGCGACAGATCCTGCCACACCATGGTGGTTTCCCAGTCGTTCGCCAGATCGCACAGGCGCTCGCATTCGACGTCGAGAAACGCTTGTTCCTCGGCGGTGAGCGTGGCCGGGCCGTAGCCGAGCAAGGTGTCCCAGTGCGGGCGTCCGGAGAACAGCTGGGCGTCCCACCAGACGGTGCCGGCTTCGATGGCGTCGCGCTCGGTCGGCGACATCTCAGGCAGGATCTTGCGGAAGATGTCGAGCACGGGTTTCGTGAGCCACGTACGGCGCAGCGGTTTGAGCGTGAGGACGAGCGCGGGGAGCACGAACACGATCGCGAGCACCGTCGTCGCCACCGGCCCCGCCGCTCCGCTGACATGCGCGGCCGCCACCCAGACGATCATGAAGGCAAGCCACCATGAGGCGCGCGCCTGAACGTAGACGAGCGCCAGAGCGGCAATGACGAGCACTAGGATGAACCACGGCATGACGTTTCCTCCTGTTTCGATGGTGCGTGCGAACGCATCCACGGGTCGCGGACGGCTCGCGTTCTATTGATCTTCCAACTGGCGGTGTTGCTGCTACGTCGCGTGCCCGGGGCGCTTTTGCATGGCGCCCCTGGCGCGTTTTTCGTGTCGTGTTTTCAGTTCGACAGCGTGACGTTGTTTAGGTGCGGGACTTAGACGTGCTGCTCGGATAGGCGGTATTCATTCATGTTTTTGCACGCGGATGGCCCATCGCGGCGCCGTCCGCATCCGCTTCGATTCCAGTCAGGCCGTGCCGTGCAACGCGGGCTGAAACGAGCTCGCCTCAACGTCGCCACCGCGGCGTTCACCGTCCGAGACCGCCGGCGACGACGTATCGAATCCGCCAGACTCACCTGATCCGCCTGACGCCGGCTGCGCACCCGCTACCCCGGCAGCAGGATTCGCGCCTTCTGCCTGAGCTTCGGGAGCGCTTTCGGTGGCGTCGCCGAGTACGGCGGCAAACGTGGCCAGTTGCGAGCCGTCCGGCAGCGGTGCTTTCAGCGCGGCTACCATCAGCGAAGCCAGACGCGCGATCAGTTGCAGATCGTTCATCGACTTGCCTTGCGAGAACTCGGAAATCAGGCTGTCGGTATCGGTGCCGGCCAGCACGCCGGACAGCGCGCCGATCGCGAAGTGCAGACGCCAGCCAAGCTCCTCGCGCGGCAGATGCGGCAGCGCACGCTGGAAGGCGTCGAAAAAGCGCACCGCCACCGACTCGTAATGCGCATTCAGAAAGTCCCGAATGAACGCTGACGGATCCGTATAAGCCCGCCCCAGCAAGCGCAGAAACGCCTTGCCGCCAACGCGTGGATCGCGCGACAGGCGCAACGCCGGAATGAACATCGCGCCGAGCACATGCTCGCAGGTCAGGCGCGCGCCGAGCATTTCGTCGAAGCGGTCGAGCAGCTTGAGCCGCTCCTGGTTGAGCCGGTCGAGCCGGCGCGACAGCATCGAGTGAATCAGCGATTCCTTGCTGCCGAAGTGATAGTTGACCGCCGCGAGATTCACTTCGGCACGCGAAGTAATCTGGCGCAGGGACATGGCCTCATAGCCGCATTCGATGAAGAGTGTTTCAGCGGCGTCGAGGATGCGGGACTTCGTGTCGCCGGCATGCCGGCCTGTTGTGCGAACTGCCATTTTGCGTCTCCCAGTTGCCGGGCATCCGGCCCGCAAACAAGCGATTCAAATGACTATTTGAAACAGCCGTTTTTTTCAGGATAAAGAAGGATGGGGACTGCGATCAAGGACTCGATGTGGACTAACTCCTCTAGAAGACCTGACGAAGGTCCGCCTTTCCAGTGCACGCGGGCACGTCAAACCGCGCGGAAATAAAAAAGGCCGTTCCGATCGAAATCGGAACGGCCTCGTATTGCTTGCTACCTGTGTTGGCCTTGCTTTTTGTGTTGCCTGCGCCGCTCGTTGGCGGTGCTTATCTGCTCATGGCGGTTCGAGCCCGCCTTCGCAGCTATTGTGCCTGATAACGCGCCGGCGAAATAGCTGTTTAGTTCGAACGCTTAAAGCTGTGCCGCGACCTGCTTGGCCGACTGCGTCATGTCGATGCCGCGGCGTTCGCGGCTGAACGGAATCAGCGCGGCGATCACCACCGCCACGATACCGATCACGATTGCCATGATCAGCGCGTAGTTGTTGCCATGCGCTTCGGCGGCGCTCGCCTGCAGCGGACCGTTGACCGACGCGATCAGATTGCCGAGCTGGTACACGAGGCCCGGGAACGTCGCGCGGATTTCATCGGGCGAGATTTCGTTCAGGTGCACCGGAATCACACCCCATGCGCCTTGCACGGAGATCTGCATCAGGAAGGCACCGGCTGCGAGCAGCACGGGCGTGGACGAGAACGCCCACAGCGGCAATACCGGCAACGCGATCAATGCGGCGATGAAAATCGCGCGCTTGCGGCCGATCTTCTCCGAGAACCAGCCGAAGAACAGACCGCCGCAAATCGCGCCGATGTTCAGAGTGATCGTGATCCACGACACCGTATGCGCGTCGAACTGATGCTGCACGCGCAGGAAGGTCGGATACAGATCCTGCGAACCGTGCGAGAAGAAGTTGAACGCGGTCATCAGCACGATCGCATAGAGCGACAGGCCGACGTTCTGCTTCAATGTGGCGACGAGACCCGGACGCGTTTTCTTCTCGAGCGTCTTGAAAGCCGGCGACTCCGGCACGTGCGCCCGCACGTACAGCACGAGCAGCGCCGGCAGCACGCCGACGAAGAACATGCCGCGCCAGCCGATGTATTGGTAGAAGACGCCGAACACGACCGAAGCGAGCAGGTAGCCGCTCGGATAGCCGGCTTGCAGGAGGCCCGACACAATGCCGCGCGATTTCGGCGGCACGGTTTCCATCGTCAGCGCGCCGCCCACACCCCATTCGCCGCCCATCGCGATGCCGAACAGGGCGCGCAGCACGAGCAGGGTGGTCAGGTTGGGCGAAAAGCCGGACAGCAATTCCAGCAGCGAGAAGCACGCGATGTTGACCATCAGCGTGGGACGACGGCCGTATTTGTCGGCGAGCCAGCCGAAGATCAGCGCGCCGAGCGGACGCATAATCAGGGTCAGCATAATGCCGAAGGCAACCGTGGGGATTTTCGTATTGAACTCCGCCGCGATATCTTTCAATACGAACACCATTAGAAAGAAATCGAATGCGTCCAGGGTCCAGCCCAGATAGGCGGCGATCGTTACGTTTCTCTGTTCCCGTGTCCAGCTCATTGATTGTTCTCCTGAGTCTCCAATAACCCGTGTTTGACGACGGGCGGCTCTGCAGCCCCGTGTGCCCTGTGCTGTGGGCTTCGAGCGAGTGTACGCCGAGCGTTAAACGCTTGCATGATTGAACCCGTCTTTATCCGTATTAATCCCTGGAGCGAATTTCAGGCTGAATCCCAATGCATGCTAAATGTCTGGAAAATGTAATTATTGTATTAATTGTGTTTGATATTCCGTTTGTTATTTGTAATGTTTATCTGGCGAAGACAAGCAGTCTTTGCGCAATCCGCCTTGCGGGTTGCGCGTGCGGGTAGAGGCGGCCCTCGCGGGATTCAGGTTGGCGGGGGCGGATGCCGGCGGGTATAACAGCGGCTCGCGGCATTCACGCCGCGCATACAGGGAGACCGAAGAATGACAATTCCGCATCTATGCCTGCTCATCGTGGTGGTGCTGCCGTTTCCGTGGATCATGCTCGCGAAGGTCAGCAAGCGCTACGACAACGGCGCGCCGCGCACTTATCTCGCGGGCCTCGACGGCTGGCGCGCACGAGCCTACGCCGCGCATCAGAACGCGTGGGAGGCGCTGGCGATGTTCACCGCGGCAATCGTCGCCGCCGGGCAGGCCGGCGGGGCCAACCCATGGATCAACTGGCTCGCGATTACTTTTGTCGTCGTGCGCGTGCTGCACGGCGTGCTGTATGTGGCGAATCTGGCGTCGCTACGCTCGCTGGTGTGGTTCGTCGGTGTCGCGTGTGTGGTGTCGATGTTTTTCGTATCCGTGAGTTAAGGCAGGACAAAGCGTGAGGCGGTGCCGACGGATAAGCATGCCCGTCGGCTTTCGCGATCCGGATGGGCTTTGGCATTGACGTTTCCGGTGAGGCGGACGGCGTGCACAATATATGCGTTAACCGCATCAGTCGAGCAGAAAAATCAATTGGACTCATGTTGCGACGCGGAATAGGATGACTGCTATCCCATTAATTGCGCTTCTGTCGACGCACCATGTCAGTCAAATCACTCATTTCGACGCCACGGCGGCGTACCCGCAACCCCCTTGCGGCAATGGCCGTGGTCACTTTGCTGACCGGCATCGGCGCGGGCCTCGGCGGCATGCTGCTCGCGTTGCTGCTGCACGGCATTCAGCACCTGGCCTACGGCTACAGCGTGACGCAACTGATCAGCGGCGAGAGTTTCCTGCAAGGTGTCACCGCTGCTGAGCCTGAACGCCGTCTGCTGATCCTGACGCTTTGCGGACTGGTGGCGGGGCTTGGCTGGTGGGCGTTGTATCGCTTCGGGCGGCCACTCGTGAGCATTCGCCAGGCCGTCAAGTCCGACGATCCGCGTATGCCGATGCTGAGCACGATCGTGCATGCGTTGCTGCAGATCGTGACCGTGGCGCTCGGCTCGCCGCTCGGGCGCGAAGTTGCGCCGCGCGAGATCGGTTCGGTACTGGCCGGGTGGCTGTCGCACCGCGCGGGCTTATCAGTCGAGCAGAGCCGGATCATGGTCGCATGCGGCGCCGGCGCGGGTCTGGCCGCCGTCTATAACGTGCCGCTCGGCGGCGCGGTATTTGTGCTCGAGGTTCTGCTGGGCACCTTCGGCTGGAAGGCCCTGGTACCTGCCGTGGTGACCTCCGCAGTGGCGGCGCTGGTCGCGCAATTCGGTCTGGGCAACGAGCATCAGTATCTGGTGCCGTCGTTGACGGTGAGTACGGCGCTGGTGGTCTGGTCGGTGGTGTGCGGGCCGATTTTCGGCGTCGCGGCGTGGGGTTTCACGGAAGTGACGAAGCGCGCGCGTGCCCAGGCGCCGAAGGATTGGCGCTTGCCGGTGTTGTCGCTATTGAACTTCGCGATCATCGGCGTGCTGGCGATGCACTTTCCGCAGTTGCTCGGTAATGGCAAAGGTCCTGCGGGACTGGCGTTCGACGGCAACCTGACGATCGCACTCGCAGCCATGCTGCTGGTGCTGAAGGTGGTGATTACCGTGAGCAGTTTGCGCGCGGGGGCAGAGGGCGGTCTGCTGACGCCGGGGCTTGCAAATGGCGCGTTGCTGGCGATCGTGCTTGGCGGCGCCTGGAGTCTGTTCTGGCCGGGGGCTTCTTTGGGCGCGTTTGCCGTTGTCGGCGCGACGGCATTTCTGGCCGCATCGATGCAGATGCCGATAACAGCGGTGGTTCTCATGTTTGAATTTACCCGCGTGGGCCACGACTTTCTGATTCCGGTTCTGTTTGCCGTCGGCGGCGCCGCGCTGAGTTTTCAGGCGTGCGTGAAGTGGGCGCCTGCGCTGCAGTTTGGTTCCGGTTTCAATTGGGGCCGGGCGGGGGCGGGCAAGGCCCGCTAGACCTTTGAACCCCTCAGCGTGAGCGCATGGCGCGAAGTATGGTCGGATCGTCCGACGTGCCGTCATACATCGAATCGACGAACGAAGCACGGCGTGTCAATACCGCGTTGACGTTGAGCGAACCCTTGTCGGTGACTTCGCCGGCATCAAGAGAAGGGGGCGCGTCGAGCAGCCGCATGACGTCGATATAGTTCGCGCTGCCGGTCGAATCGCTATTCAGGCGTGCAAGCAGGTCGGCAAAGAACGCCCGCACCGCGACAGAGCAAAGTACTTCGCGCACACTGACCGATTCGTCAAGCGCGGCGAGCGTGCGGCAAAGATCGATACGTGGAAACACGAGCACACCTACCGTGTTGCGATCGCGTCCGGTGACGACCACGTCCTGAATATATGGCGCCCCTTGCGAGACGATGCGCGCGCGCATCGGCCCGACGCTCACGAACGTGCCGGTGCTGAGCTTGAAATCTTCCGCAATGCGCCCGTCGAACATCAGACCGAACTCCGGGTGCAGCGGATCCGCAAAGCGCAGCGCATCGCCGCTGCAGTAATAGCCGTCTTCATCGAACGAAGCCGCACTCATGCCCGTGTGTGCCCGCCAATAGCCTTGCATGACGTGCGGCCCCTTGAAGCGCGCTTCCAGCTTGCCGTCCTCCGGCACCAGCTTGACGCTGCATCCAGGCGCCGGCAGGCCGACATAGCCCGCCTGCATGAGCGGACCGGTCGTGAAAAGGCAGCAGGGCGATGTCTCGGTCATGCCGAGTCCGGCCATGATCCGGATGCGCTCGCCGCAGTAACGCTCGGTCACCTGTTCGAGCCTGTTCCATGCCGCCTGCGACAACCCCGCGCCCGCAAAGAAGTACATCCTGACCCGCGAAAAGAAGCGTTCGCGCAGGGCCGCATCGACTTCCAGCGCGGCAGTCAGTTCTTCCCAACCTTTCGGCACATTGAAGTAGACCGTGGGCGCGACGTCGCGCAGGTTGCGCAGCGTCTCGTCGAATTTGCCTGGAACGGGCTTGCCGTCGTCGATATAGAGCGTGCCGCCGTTGTAGAGCGCGATGCCTACGTTGTGACTGCCGCCGAAGGTGTGATTCCACGGCAGCCAGTCGACGAGCACGGGCGGTTCGACCTCGAACTGCGGAAACGTCTGCGTGAGCATCTGCTGGTTGCTGCAGAGCATCCGGTTGGTGGTCGGCACCGCCTTGGGCAACGACGTCGAACCGGATGTAAACAGGATCTTGGCGATCGTATCGCCGTCTACAAGATCGTGCGCAGTTTCGATCGAGGGGCGTTGCGTGGCGAGCAGCGATTCGAACGGCGTGGCGTCGCGGCCCCTGCACTCGCCGGTAACGATGGCGACTTCCACGTTCGCCGGCACGGTTGCGTGAATCGCGGCGGCAAACGCGGAACCGTCCGCGGCGAACACGAGACCAGGCGTTAGCACGTCCAGTACGTGGCGCAGCTTCGCATAGTCCCGTGAGACGAGCGAATAGGCCGGCGAGACGGGCGCATATGGCACGCCCACCCACATCGCGCCGAGTGCGAGCTGAAGGTGCGCAAGATCGTTTCCCGACAGGATGGCGACAGGACGCTGAGCGTTGAGTCCGCGTTCGATGAGCGCGTGGCCGATTGCCCGTGCGCGTTCGAGCATCTGCGCGTACGTGATGCCGATCCAGTCGCCGTTTGCATCGCGTTGCGCGACGAGCAGACGGTCCGGGTGAGACCGCGCGCCGCGCTCGAGACGGTCGGTGAGGCGTTCTGGATAGTCGCACAACGCTTCGCCGGACTCGAGGCGCCATTCGTCGCCGTTGCGCGTGATGCTCACGGAAGCTGAACCGATCAGCATGGGTCGCTGGCGGTTGGGAACCGCCGATGTTTCGAACGCCGCGTGCGCGACGGACGGATTAGGATTCACGATGGATTTCCTTTTTTTGACATGCAAGGCTGACATGCAAGGCGAGGGCGGTTTCTGGATCGCCGCTGCGATCAGATCGGGTAATGCCGCGGCTGCGTCTGCAGGGTGATCCAGCGCAACTCGGTGAAGGCCTCGACGGATGCCTTGCCGCCAAAACGTCCGTAACCGCTGTCCTTGACGCCGCCGAACGGCATCTGCGCTTCGTCATGCACGGTCGCGCCGTTGATGTGGCAAATGCCCGACTGGATACGGCGCGCCAGATCCAGCGCGCGCGCCACGTCGCGGCTGAAGATCGCCGCGGATAGTCCGTAGGCGCTGTCGTTTGCCGCTTGCAACGCATCTTCCGCATTCTTGACGCGTTGCAGGGTCACGACCGGCCCGAACGATTCCTCCGTGTACAGCTTCATGTCGCGCGTTACGCCGTCGACGATCACGGGTTGCAGGATCGAACCTTCCGCGATGCAGCCGACCGGCAGCCTGGCCCCCTTGCCGCGCGCGTCCTCGACCAGCGCCTGAATGCGCTGTACAGCCTGCGCGCTCACCATGGAGCCCAGCACGGAATCAGGATGCGTGGGCGCACCGGCCTTCAGCGTGCGCGTTTTCTCGACGAGCCGCGCGATCAATTCATCGGCCACGCTTTCGTCGACCAGCACGCGCTCGGTCGACATGCAGATCTGCCCTTGATTGAAGAACGCACCGAAGGCGATGGCCTGCACGGCGGAATCGAGATCCGCGTCGTCCAGCACCAGCACAGGTGCTTTGCCACCGAGTTCAAGCAGTGCGGGCTTCAGATAGCGCGCCGCATGCTGGGCGATAACGCGGCCGACATGCGTCGAACCGGTGAAGTTCACACGCCGCACCTCGGGACGCGCAATCATCTTCTCGACAAGTGCCGGCGCATCGTCGGGCGAGTTGGTGATCACATTCACCACGCCGTCGCCGAGTCCCGCTTCGTGCAGGACCTCGCCAATCAGACGATGCACACCCGGGCAGACCTCCGACGCTTTCAGCACCACCGTATTGCCGCAAGCGAGCGGCATGGCGATGGCGCGTGTCGCCAGAATCACCGGGGCATTCCACGGCGCGAGGCCGAGCACCACGCCGCACGGCTGACGTATCGCCATGGCAAAGTTGCCTGGCACATCTGACGGAATGATGCTGCCGTCAATCTGCGTTGTCATGGCCGCTGCCTCGCGCAGCATGTTCGCCGACAACATCACGTTGAAACCGTACCAGTTCGGCATTGCGCCGGTTTCGGCGATGCCGGTGGCGACGAATTCCGCGGCACGCGCGTCCATGAGCGTGGCGGCCCGCAGGAGCCGCGCGCGACGCTCGCCGGGCGGCAGCGCCGCCCACGCGGGAAATGCCGCTGCCGCGGCCGACACCGCCGCGTCCGCATCGGCGAGGGTCGCCGCCGGTGCACGGCTCGCGACTTCGCCGGTTACCGGATTGAACCGGTCGAAGGTTGCGCCATTGGACGCGGCACGCGCTTCACCGCCTATCAACATTGTCAGATTCCGCATCGTGTCTCCTCTCAATTGATGCCGGCTGTGCGCCGCTCAACGCGTATAGGATTGCAGTCCTGGCTTGATCGACTTTTCGTCCAGGAATTGCTTGAGCCCCTTTTCGCGGCCATGCTCGGGATCGCGATGCAGCGCCTGATCCAGCTTGGCGTACAGGTAGTCCTCGTTCTGGTCCCACGTGAGTTCGCGGCAGCGTTTGAAGCCGTTCTTTGCCGCGCGCAGCACGACCGGATTTTTTCCGATCAGTTTTTCGGCAAGGGCGCGCGTTTCTTCGCGCAGCGCAGCGCGAGGCACGCTCTTATTCACCAGTCCCATGTCAGCCGCCTCACGGCCGGTGAAGGTCTCGCCGGTCATGATGTAGTAGAGCGATTGACGATGACCCACGGTGTCCGCCATCGCCTTGCTGACGAGATTGCCAGGCGGAATGCCCCAGTTGATTTCCGACAGGCCGAACACCGCTTCTTCGGCGGCGATCGCGAGATCGCAGGCAACCAGCGGCGAGAAGCCGCCGCCAAAACACCAGCCATTGACCATCGCAATGGTCGGCTTCGCGTACATGCGCAACAGTTGCCATTGCCAGCGGCAGGCGTCACGGCGGATTTTTTCCTGCAGCACCTCCGGACCGGCGTCGATCTCGCGGAAATATTCCTTCAGGTCCATGCCGGCGGTCCATGCGTCGCCTTCGCCGGTCAGAACCAGCACGGCAGCGTCGCGATCGAGTTCGACCGCTTCCAGCACTTCGATCATTTCCGCGTTGAGCGTCGGACTCATCGCGTTGCGCTTTTCCGGACGATTGAGCGTGACCCACGCAATGCTGTCCGCGACCTCGACCTTCACGGTCTTCCAACGTCCTTCGTATGTCATTCGTTCTCTCCAGGAACCTCACTCCGGGGCGGAGTGTGTTTTATCAATTTAATATCAAGTAGCCTGATATGTAAAGCGCAAATTGCTGGTACATTTCGCCGGTACAACCTGCCACAGATATGTCCAAACCTGCTCGAACCATTGCCCACGGACGCACGCCATCAAGCTTGACGCCGCGTACTTCCGTGAAGGAAGCGTCCAGTGCTTCGGCGATCGCCTCCACGACCAAAGCCACGCCGGTGTCACCAGGCTCGCCGGCTCATTCGACCTATCTCATTGGCCAGCTCGACCGCATCGTCACGAAACGGCTCGCCGAGGCGCTCGCCGGCTACGGCCTGACACTGCCGCAATTCACCGCGCTTTCCGTGCTGCACGCCCGCGGACGTTCGTCGAATGCGCAACTCGCGGAACGCTCGTTCATCACGCCTCAGGCCGCCAACGAAGTCATGAAGACCATGGAAGCCAACGGCTGGGTTACGCGTACCAACGATCCAACCAATCGCCGCATCGTGCTGCTGCAACTGACAACCGCCGGGCAGGCCCTGTTCGAGCAATGCGGGGAGGCTGCGAGCCGTGTCGAAACGGCCATGCTTCACGGACTCGACACCGATCAGGCACACCTGCTGCGCTCAATGCTGCAAATCTGCATTCGCAATCTGCGCTCCGCCTGACGCGCTTCAGAACTTCGTTCGTATCCCGATACCGGCCGTATCGCCGGTCGATTTTCCGCTCAGGTGGTCGTACAGATAAGCGGCGTATATATCGGTGCGCTTCGACAGCGAGTAGTCGTAGCCGATCGCCCACGTCTTGCGGGTTACGCCGTCGGCCGGGCCGTTGCTCTTCGAGTACGCATACGAGCCGAGAATCGAGCCGGCGCCGAGCGGAATCGAAAAGCCTGCCTGTCCGCGGTTGACGAGGATGGTGCCGTTGCTGGTCTGGTCATTGGTGTGCAGATATTGCGCGTACAGCTTGACGATCCGGAAGTCGTAGGTTGCGCCGAGCTCGCCCGTGCTCTGACTGGTCAGGCCCGACACGCCGGGAAGCGCGGTGCCGATGTCGCCGGCGGCAAAGCTGTAGTTCTCGTACTGATAAACGCCCGTTGCCGCGAATGGTCCATGAAAGTAGAGGAACTGGGCACTCCATTTACGCACTCCCGCCGCGCCAGCCGAATTGCCGAACGAATACATCGCCGCGCCGGAGAGTCCGCCAAAGCGCGGCGTGCTGTACTGGATCGCGTTGTTCCAGCCTGTGTCGCCGATCACGCCCTGACCACCCTGGCCCAGATAGGTTTGCAGCACCACGGGCGAGAAGGTAAATGAATCGACAAACGGATTGAACAGGATTGTCGAGATGAAGAGGTTCGTGCTCTGGCGCCCCGCGGTGAATGTGCCGTATGGCGACTCAATGCCGACGTACGCGTTACGCGAGAAGAAGACGTCATTCGGGAAACGGCCGATCTGTCCGTTCTGTGGCTGGAAGAAGCTTTCCAGCGCGAAGATCGCCTTCATGCCCCCACCGAGATCTTCCGCGCCTTTCATGCCGAAATAGGATGTGGATAAGCCGCCGCTTGATTCTTGCCACGCCGTTTTACCGCCGATGGCCTTGGTCGCTCCAGCGAAAACGTCGATCTGCCCGTACAGGCTGACGCTGGTTTGCGCAAGGCAGGGGCTGCCGAGCATGGCGCAAGCGAGCCATATCGGGTAAGCCTTTTTTCCTCCGGGAATACGCATGTTCTCCTCCTTTGTGTGATTAGGTATCCGAATTTATGAACATCAGTGAAATGACATTGAAAAGCGCCGTCCTCAGGAATCGGAGACGCTTCGTTACATCGGATTCGCTTCTGTCAGGCGGCGTCCGTCTGAATATGGGCCACCATGCCACGGCGGCGCGACGGTGTCGGCGCAATCAGCCCGAAGACGGTGAAGACAATCGATACGATGCCGAGGTAGGGCAGACCCGCATCAAACCCGTAGCTGGCGACAATGCGGCCGAATCCCAGCGGTACGGCAAAGCCTCCAAGCGCGGCGAGCGAGAGCATCAGACCGGAGGCGGCCGGCACGTCATGCAGCGGAATACGGTCGGGATACATTGCGGGTACGCTGAACCACGGCGTGAGTCCGGTCATGGTGATCAAGCCGATTGCCGCGGCGGCAAGATGCAACGATCCTCCGTCGAGCCGAGGCAGCATCAAGGTCAGGAGACCGCTCAGCACGAATGCGCCGCAGATCAGCAGCTTGATCCGGCCGAAGCGGTCCGACACCCAGCCGCCCAGCATCGCAGCCGGAATGCCGCTCAGCAGCAGCAAGGCGCTAAGACGTCCGCCTTCGGTGGGCGAGAAATGCAGGACACGCTCGGCATAGATCGGCAGGAACTGCGCCAGGGTAAAGAACGCGCCGTACGAGCCGACGATACTCAGTCCCCACCACCAGAGCGCTCCGTTGCCCAACACGCGGCGCACGGCACGCATATCGAGGTGGCCGCCGTCGAGTGTCGCCGCGGCCGCCCGCGGAACAATCGGTGCAAACCAGACGAGCAGCAGCACTGCCAACCCGACGAGCCCGGCGATGATGACGGCGGTATGCCAACCCGTGGCTGCCACCACCATCGACCACAGGAATAGTCCCGCCGCCGCGCCGAGCGCAAAGGCGACACCGGTTGTCAGCCCGATGGCGAACGACAATTCGCGCTCGCGGAACCAGGCGCTGACGAGTCCCACCACTGCGCCGAGACAGCAGGCCCCGCCGGCACCCGCGATCACGCGGGTGGCCAGCATTGCTGAATACGACGACACCAGTGCGCCGCCGAGCGATGCGCAGGCTTCGAGCGCAATGCCGACGATCAGCGCGCAGCGCATGCCGAATCGGGCGGACAACCAGCCGGCCGGCAGATGGAAAATGCCGTAGCCCCCGACAAACGCGGCAACGAGCGCGGCCACCTGGGGAATCGAGAGTCCGTACTCATGCGCAATCGCCGGAAACGCCGGCACGACGCAGAACCAGTTGAGTGTGAACTGAAAGACGCAAAGACAAAGCACCGCAAGTGCGATCCAACGGTTGTTCATGATTCGTCCCCTGTATGTTGGCCTGACTGCGCAACGACACGGTTGCGCAACACGCCGATTTTTTCGATTTCGATTTCTACTACGTCACCGTCCTTGATCCACCGGTTCAGCTCGAGACCACTGCCGCTGCCGACCGTGCCCGATCCGAGGAATTCGCCGACATGCAAGGTTTCGTCCGCGGACACGTGTTCGATCATTCGCTCGAAGCGATGGCGCATATCGCGGGTCGAGCCGCGCGACCACTGCTCGCCATTCACACGCACGGTGACGGCCAGATCGTAGGGGTCCGCGATTTCATCGGCTGTCACGATCCATGGGCCCATTGCATTGCCGGTGTCGAAATCTTTACCCTTGGCCGGACCGAACGGTCCTTCCATTTCGTGCTCCTGAAGATCGCGGGCCGAAAAATCATTGAAAATCGTGAAACCGAATATATGCTGGCGGGCGTTGCGGCTCTCGATATCCCGCCCGGTGCGGCCGATATACACGCCGAATTCTGCTTCGTAGTCCAGCAACCTTGCGCGCCGCGGCCAGCGCACGTCGTGCTCGTGACCGATCACGTTGAGGCGGTTGGCCTTGTAGTAGATCGGCTGCTCGTAATACACCGGCGGCAGTGCGATGTTGTTGGGTTGGGGCAGCGCGCGGGGATCGTCACCCCGCCGGTTCGCGCGCAGGCGGGCAATCGCTGCGCCGGCCTGTTGCATGTGCAGGTCGAAGGTCGAGAAGTCCCGAATCTGTTCCGGTAGCGGGACAGGCGCGAGAAACCGCACCGAATCGAATGGATGCACGAACGGCTCGTCACCGTGCGTACGTGCGACCAACTCGAAGGCAGTATCGAGCGCGCCCGGGCCGCTTCGCATTAGCGCCAGCATGTCGGCAAAAGCCGGCAGCATTGTGCCGTGATGCGCGAGAAACGCATCGGACAGTGCAACGACACGCTGCTGCGCCGGCAACACAACGCCGACAAGCGCAGCATGATCGCGGGTCTCGAAGGTGGCGAGTTTCACGAGTGGGGTTCCTTATCCATGATGGCGACGGCGCGCGTAAAGCCGGCGGACGCGCCCTTGATCTTGTAGGGGAAGCAGCAGACGGTGAAGCCGAACGGCGGCAGCAGATCCAGGTTGGTCAGTTTCTCGAGTTGGCCGTAGCCGATCTCCCTGCCTGCCTTGTGGCCCTCCCAGATAATCGATGGATCGCCGCTCTTCAGGTAGGCCTCGCGCGTGTAGCGGAATGGCGCATCCCAGCTCCATGCGTCCGTGCCGACCACGCGTACGCCGCGCTCAAGCAGGTAAAGGGTGGCGGCGCGTCCCATGCCGCAGCCGCTATCGATGTAGGCGGGCGTGCCGTACGCGCGGGCTGCGGCGGTGTTGACCAGCACGATGTCGCGCGGCTTGAGAACATGCCCGATGCGTGCCAGTTCCGCTTCCACTTCGTCTGCGCGCACGACATGCCCATCCGGCAACGCGCGAAAATCCAGCTTTACGCCGGGCGCCATGCACCAGTCGAGCGGCAGTTCGTCGATGCCGATCGCGCGTTCACCGCCGTTCATGGTCGATGCATAGTGCAACGGCGCGTCCATGTGGGTGCCGCAATGCGTGTGCAGGACCAGATCTTCGACCGCCCATCCTTCGCCATCGGGCAACTGGCTCGGCGAAAGACCGGGGAACATCGCGGCGAGCTGCCCGGCGCCGCGCTGGTGATCGGTGTACTGGATGCGCGGTTGCAGGCCGGGCGGATCGGCCGGCACGTCGTTCTCCAGCGCGACCGACAAATCGATAAAGCGTAAATGCTCAGTGTTCATGGAACGCCTCCTCCTATGGTCTGCATAGTGGATGACCTATGCCTACCTTTCTATCGGTAAATACCATTATTATCGATAAAATGGACTTTATTGACAAAAAGGAAGGTCTGGCGCAGGATGACGCTGTCCCTCTCAAGCATGTGCCGTCCATGGAAATACTCGTCAAGGAAACGCTGACCGAGGCGATACTCGAGCGTCTCGTCGAAGATATCGTCTCCGGCGTGCTGCCGCCTGAGCACAATCTGCGCATCGAACAATTGAAGGAGCAGTACAGCATCGGGGCCTCGCCATTGCGTGAGGCGCTGGCCCGGCTAACTTCGCTGGGTTTCGTGACCAATGAGACGCGCCGTGGCTTTCGTGTTGCGCCGTTGTCGCAAGGGGACCTGGCGGACCTGACCCGGATGCGCCAACTGGTCGAGACAGAGGCGTTGCGTGAAGCGATCGCAGCAGGCAATGCCGACTGGGAGATGGAAATCGCCGGCAGCTTCGCCAAGCTGTCGCTTGCCGTGACGCGCCATTACGATGCGCCGGCAGAGGCGCGGAGCACGATCGAGATGGCGCATAAGAGCTTTCACGCCGCGTTGCTCGGGGCTTGCCGCTCGCGCCGGCTGATGGATCTGCAGGCGACCTTTTACGATCAGGCGAGCCGTTACCGTCATGTGATCCTTGCCGACGCGCAGGAACTGGACGGTTTCGTCGAGCGGCATGAAGCGCTCATGCGCTCAGTGCTCGGCAGGGACGCGGAGGCGGCGGTCGCGGCGCTGTCGGAGCATCTGGCGCTTACGCCTCGGGATGTTTATGGACCCGCGTCACGGATGCTGAAGCGGTAGCGGCGTGGCTGCACGGATGTACGACCTCGCAGAAGCGAGTGTGTTCATGCCGTGCGGGCCGTAGCAGCTTCTATTGAGCAGATCCCGGCCTTATCGAATCACCGAAGTCACCGAATCGAAAAGCTGGCCGAGGTCGTACATGAGCAGGAACATGCATCCGGTGATGCTGCGGAAGCCGCGCTCGAGGGTTCCCGCTTCCGCCACGCCGGCGCATCCGCGGGTGAGCAGCCTGCCGTTCCAGGTCACTTCGCCCTCCAGCACGTAGATGAACTCAGGTCCGGTGTGAAGGTGGTCGGGAAACGCCGCACCGGGTGAGAACCTCACTAGCTGCATTGCGCGGCCGTCTGCTTTGCCGAGGTTTTTCACTTCGACGCCCTTCGCGAACCGTGACGGTATCCACGGGATATCGTTCGAATCGCTCCAGCGAAATTGCGGTCCCGCCGATGGATCATCAGTCATGTCGCCTCGCTTTTCCGCTTGCGTACGCACAGGTGGGCATGGTGCGGACCCGGTTGCAACTATGCACAAGCATACGATCTTCAAGGGAGCGCCGGGCGCCCGGTTCGCGACATTCATAAGAACGACTGGAAAAGCACGCGCACGAAGGGCACGTGCCGGTCTTGCATTGTTTGCGGTGATCTCGCTTGTGGAATGCGCCGTCGGCAAGCCGACCATGCCTGTCTGCATGTCGATTGTCACGAGCGTGGGCCAGATGTTGAATTGAGCAAGAGGCAGCGACAGTCCATTTAAGCGCGGAGTGAGTTCAGCGTTTGGCGGGACGTGAAATAGTCCGGTCAAAGATCGTGCTGACGAAGAGCACGACGCCGAGCACCCCCATGACGAGCGCCAGACGGTGCAAGCCCTGGTCAGTTGCCGATTGGCCGTACACGAGACCCAGCAGGCTGGTCGCCGCAATAGCGCCGATGTATTGCGCGGTTCGCTGAAGGCCGGCCGCCGTGCCGATCTCTTCGGCCCGGGCCTGCATGTAGACGGCCGTTTGCGTCGCGGTCGCGAACATGCCCTGTGGGGCGGCGAAGAAGATCACGGCGATCGAGATGAGCCAGGCCGTCGTCGAGTTGTTCAGGAGCAACAGGCAGGCGCAGCCGATAATGCTGGAGCCGATGCTCATGAGGAAGGGCATCCGGATGCTGCCGTTGCGCGTGCCGGCAAGGGACGAGAGCGCGGCCACGATCGACATGGGCATGGTGATGAGTCCGGCTTCTTTCTCGCTGAACCCGGCGGCGCTTTCCAGCCACTGCGCGAAGCCGTAAAGGATGCAGTAGACCATCATGAGCATGATGCCGGCGCGAAGATAGGTCACAGACAGGGCCCGGTTTCGCGCAAGCATTCGCACGTCGATGAACGGTTGCGCGCGGCGTCTCGAATGCAGGATGAGTCCGGCGCAGAAAATGACTGAGACGGGCAGGGCGATCCAGATCGGGTGATTGAGGTTCAACAGGAAGATCATCAGGCTCAGCAGAAACGCCGTGAACAGTCCAATGCCGGGCAAGTCGACTTCTTCCAGCAGGCGGCCCAAGCCCTCGGCGGGGCGGTCGTCTTTTGGAACCCACAAGAAGACGAGCACCATGATCCCCAGTGCGAACGGCACATTCACGGCGAAGATGGCATGCCACCCGAAGGCGGATGTCAGCACGCCGCCGAGGAACGGGCCGATTGCCAGCATCGCCGTCCCGCCCATGGAAAGCACGCCCATGGCGGTAGCGGGTGGTTCGCATCCGAGTTTGTCCGCGCGCACGCGAAAAATGCGCATGGCCGACGGATACGCGCCTGACGTTCCAATCCCCAGCATCACACGCACGGCCACCAGTCCGCCCAGCGACGGCATGATTCCACCGACGAGCCCGGCGAGCGCAATGAGAAGGAGGGAGGCGAGGTAGACGCGTCGAGGTCCGAACAGGTCGGCGAGCCGCCCCATAGTCGGTTGAGCAACGGCGCTCGTGAGATAGAGCCCGGCGATCAGCCAGCCTGTTTCGGCCACGCTCGCATGGAAATCCGCCGCGATCGGCACGAGTGCCGTGGCGATCATCGTGGAATTGATGGGGTTGAGCGTCGAGCCGAGCGCCAGTGGCGCGACGAAGCGAAAGCCAAAAGGCGCTTGCCGTTTCGCGGGACGAGATGATGCAAGGGGTGTTGTCAATTCTTCCTCGTGAATGCTTGACGATAAGGTCTACGAATGACGGGCAGAAAAACGGTCAGTCGGGACAGGCTGCTATGAGATCGTCACCGTGTGTCCTGCCAGAACTTGTTCCACCGGCTCCGGCAGAATCATCCTGTCGGCGTTCGCAGGCATGGGCCGCTCCCCGGGACGGAAAACCAGCTCGCCGCGGCGAATGGGTAAGCCGGACACGATGCAATATCCATTGCGTTTCGCCGCGGCGAGCGACCAGCGTTGCTCACCGTAATGACAGCGCCCCGGCTCGACCCAGCGTAACCACAATTGCCGGCCGTCATATTCAAGTACCGACACTTCCGCGCCGATGCCGCTGATCCATACCCGTAGCGGAAAATCGGGCTTCGCGCGCACGTCAACTTTGACTGTCATTTGAATCTCGAACTTGACTGGAAGTCTTGATTCGCCGGCTTGCGCACGAGGATGATCGCGATCGCCGTGACCGGGCCGATCCCGCAGTCGATGTGGTTCTGGACGTGCAGCACATGACGAGGACGAGCGGCATCGCCGCCGGGGTGAACAGGGAGATTCATTCGGGATCCTGCAGGCGAGAATGGGCTTTTGAAAGAGGGGAACATCTCGATGCAATGGTTCGGCAAGCACCGCGAAATCGGCCTCCTGGCACGCATGCCAGGTGGTGTGCCGGATCACGAATGCTTGCGAATAGTGGTCTAATCGCGCTGTCTGGAAGGTAGCTTAGACCGCCTTTCGCTTGGCCACTAGACGGCACGAATGGCGGGATCTCGTCCACTTTCATGAGGAATGCATGCTCGACCTGAACGAAATCTATCTGTTCGTCGAAGTAGTCCAGGCCGGAAGTTTTGCCGAAGCCGCGCGACGTCTCGGGATGCCCCCGAACACGATCAGCCGTCACGTTCTACAACTCGAAGCCGAACTGAAGAGCAGGCTGTTTGTTCGAACCACAAGGAAACTGACGCTGACCGCAATCGGGCAAACGTTCTACGAGCAATGTGCGAGAAACATAAGGGAACTCGTAGTAGCAGGGCAGCAGGTTGCGGACACGCATCCGGAGCCGATGGGCCCACTGCGCGTCGCGGTGTTTGCCGATTTCTTCGACATCTTTCCGATTTCATGGATCACGGAGTTTCTCGCTCGCTATCCAGGCGTCACGCTGGAGTTCGTTGTCGACAATGCTTATCTCGACCTGATGGCGAGCGGCGTCGATCTCGCCTTGCGCCCCGAATCGATGCTGGACGAGAATTCGACGCGCCGCGTTCTATGTACTTCACGCGGGCAGCTTGTCGCGTCACCGAAATATCTCGAGACCCGCGGAACGCCGGCGAACCTCGATGAACTCGGCCGGTACGACTGTTTGCTGATTTCCCGAAACTCCGGGCCCGGCACCTGGCATCTGAACGGTCCGGACGGGCGTCGCAGGGTTCAGGTGCAGGGGCGTTTTCTCGCCAGTACCTCCAACCCGGTCAGGCAAGCGGCGGTGGACGGTCTCGGTATCGCCTTACTGTTTGACCTGTACGCGAAGCGCGATCTCGCGGCCGGGCGTCTGGTGCCGGTGTTGGACCGGTATCGGTCGGACCCGTCGAACTTCTGCGCCGTTTTTCCCAATCATCGGCACATCAGGCGGGTTGCGACGATTTTCGTGGATGCGGTTCAGAGCAAGCTTGTTGAGATGTACAGCGAGTAACGGGTAGGCGGCCCGATGCGATACGCGCGGGTCTGGCTATTGGCGTGCAGTGACGGGCCGCTGATTCTCCAGACATCCTTCTGATATTCTCCCGGTCGGGTATTTCACTGTTTCGAAAGAGAAGGAGTGACAAAAAAATCGTGGCAAGCAAGGCGGGCAGGAAAGACACGAGTCACAGCGAGCGGCCGGCTCGTTTGATCGATGTGGCGCACCGCGCCGAGGTATCACGCGCCACGGCGGCGCGGGCGCTGGGCGGCTATGGCCTCGTCGGCGATGAAACGCGCGAGCGCGTGCTGACGGCCGCACGTGAGCTGAACTACAGCACCAATGTCGTGGCGCGTGCCATGCGTGCCGGGAAGACTCAGGCCATTGGCGTCGTCGTGGCGGATATCAGTAACTCTTTTTTCAGCCATGCCACCCGGGCCATCATCGACACAGCCGCGAGAGCAGGCTACGAAACCTTCGTCCTCAATACGGACGACGATCTCGCCAAGGAGGTCGACGCGGTACGCATACTGATCGAAAAGCGCGTGGACGGACTGATCGTGGTGCCATCGTCCCCGACCCAGTATGACCATTTCGTTCTGGAAGGCGAGTTAGCGAAACCGCTGGTATTGCTCGATCGCCGGGTGGAGGGTTTGCGCGTTCCAACCGCGTGTACGGACGACCGCGGGGGCGCAAAACAGGCAATTGAGCTTTTTCTCGAGCACGGGCATGTCCATATCGGTCTCCTGGTGGCAACGGCGGCCGCCCGTGGCGGAGTGGAGACACGGCAGCCCGAAGGCGTCGTCTCGACCGTGACGGATCGCGTGGCCGGCGCACAGGAGGCGATGGCGGGTCGCGGCATCGGCGAACCGGCCATCCGCTATAGCCGCAGCAGCGTTGAAGCCGCTCAAGCCGGCGCGCTCGAGCTGCTGACGCAGAAACCCCGCGCCACCGCCATCCTCGCAACCAACGAGGAAATGGCGCTGGGCGTGCTGGCGGCTTGCAGCGAGCTCGGGCTTACCATCGGCAAGGACGTGTCGCTTGTCAGCTTCGACGATACACCGTGGTCGAAGGTGATTGCGCCGTCTATGTCGGTGGTCAAGCGTCCGGTCTACGAGCTCGGTCATGCAGCCGCCACCGCGCTGATCAAGGCAATCAGGGGAGAGGGGCGGTCGCGGAAAATCGAACTGCCGACCCAGTTGATCGACCGCCGATCGGTGGCGAATGTGCTGAAACGGCGCCGTTAGCCTGCAATAAGTCAGATCTTTTCGACGCCGCTTTTGCGGCTGACCTGACCCCGGAATTACGTCAAACAGGGCGCGCGGGTTCGGGCGACGTACTCGCGATCACGTATTGACAGGCTCCGAAGATTCTGAAATTATGCCCAAAAATGAGATCGATCTCACAAGGTCGGCCACGCGAAAATGAGATCGATCTCACAATGGAGGAGAGACATGAAAACTACGCGTCATTTCACCCGGATTTTCCTGGCCGGCGCAGCGCTGGCGTTGCTATCCGCAGAGCCGTGTCTGGCTAAGGAGGTCAAATCTGTCGGAATTTCAGTCGGGTCATTGGGCAACCCCGGCTTTGTCATCATGGCCAACACGGCGACGCGCCTGATTCACAAGGTCAACCCAGGCGCCCAGGTTACAACGGTTGGCTACGACTACGATCTCGGCAAGCAGTTTAATCAGATCGATAATTTCATCGCGGCCGGAGTCGATTTCATCCTGCTCAACCCGGGCGACCCGAAGGCCATTGCTCCGGCCATCAAGAAGGCGCATGCAGCCGGCATTCCCGTTGTCGCTTTCGATACGGCGGCAGAGGGAGCGGATGCGAACGTGACCACCGACAACGTGATGGCCGGACGCATCTCCTGCCAGTACATCGCCGACAAGCTCAAGGGTAAAGGCAACGTCATTATCGAAAACGGCCCACAGGTATCGTCGGTGATCGACCGCGTCAACGGCTGCAAGCAGGTTTTTGCCAAATATCCGGGTATCAAGGTCCTGTCCGACAACCTGGACGGGAAAGGTTCGCGCGACGGCGGCATGGCGGTGGCTCAGGGTTATCTGACCCGTTTCCCAAAGATCGACGCAATTTTCACCATCAACGATCCCCAGGCGATCGGCACCGCGCTGGCGGCCAAGCAGGTCAATCGCAGCGATTTCTTCATCACGTCGGTCGACGGTTCGCCCGACATGGAGGCTGCGTTGAAGGATCCGGGTCTTTCCATGATCGAGGCCTCGGCGAGCCAGGATTTCTATGCGATCCCGAAGGTTGCGGTTCAAACCGGCCTCGGCCTGATCGCCGGGAAGAAGCCGGAAAAGCAGCTGATTCTCATCCCTTCCAGTCTCGTGACGCGCCAGAACGTGGGCGCCTACAAGGGCTGGAACGCCAAGCATGATGACTGAGCTCTCCTGAAGAAAATATGAAGGGAATCTGTTTCGCCTTGAGCGACAGGTTCTCCTCTGGAAATCGCCACAAATGATCAAACTCAACCGCGACACCTTGCCGTCCTTCGGTCCCACCGTAACCAGACCAACCTATGACCGGGATCGCCTGCGAGTAGGCATCGTCCACTTTGGCGTCGGCAACTTCCACCGGGTGCATCAAGGGATTGCCATTGAAGCCTGCCTGCATCATCCGGATCACGAAGAGTGGGGCATCTGCGGCGTCGGTCTGATGGACGGACCGGCCGCAAGGGAAAAAGCCGAAGCCTATCGTCGCCAGGACAATCTTTATACCGTCACTGAACTCGCTTCGCAGACGCCGCACGAGAGGCAGATTGTCGGCGCGATGATCGAGTATCTGCACGCGCCGGGTGCGCCGGAGGCCGTACTCGCCCGGCTTGCCGACGCCGCCACGCGCATTGTCTCGCTCACCATCACCGAAGGCGGCTACAACATCGACGAAGTGAGCGGCGAATTCAGGCTCGATACGCCGGATATCCGCCACGACCTTGCGGGAGGTGCGCCGAGGACGGTGTTCGGCTATATCGTTACCGCGCTGGCCCGGCGGCGGCGGGCGGGGCTGCCGCCTTTCACGGTGATGTCCTGCGACAATCTCCAGCGTAACGGCGACATCTCGCGACGCTGCGTCGTGAGCTTTGCACGGGCAATAGATGCGGATCTTGCCGATTGGATTGACAAGAACGGCGCATTCCCGAATTCAATGGTCGACCGGATTGCACCGCAAGTACCCGAGGACGAGCGTCGACGTCTTGTGACGGCAACCGGTGTCGACGATCTGCTGGCAGCGACGTGCGAAACCTATACGAGTTGGGTCGTGGAGGACCGTTTCTGCGCGGGGCGGCCCCGTCTCGAACTTGCCGGTGTCGTATTCAGCGACGAGGTTCCCGCGTACGTCGCGGTGAAGGGCCGGCTCTCCAATGCGGCTCATATGCTGATGTGCTATCCCGCGTTGCTGATGGGGTCGCGTTTTGTCGATGAAGGCATGCGTCATCCGGACATCCCGCGTCTGCTGCGCCACTTCTGGAATCTCGACGCCAGCGGGCTGGTCGACCCGCCGTCCGGTTATTCAGTCGAGGCGTTCACAGAGAAAGTCATCGAGCGATTCGCCAACCCGGCGATCAAGGACCAGCTAACACGCGTGGCTCACGACGGCGCTTCGAAGATCGTGGTCTTCCATGGCAAGACGATCGCACAACTGATCGCCAACGGCGGCGACCTTACCCGGGAAGCCTTCCTGATCGCCTGCTTTGAGCGTTACCTCGGCGGCATCGACGATGAGGGCGTGCCCTTCGACGTCAACGAACCGCATATCGGAAGCGCGGACTGGGCAAAGCTGCGTGGCGGCGATCCTTTGGCCGTGCTCGACATCGAGGCCTTTCGCGGGTTTGGCCTTCGCGGGAGTCCACGTTTCGTTGCCGCGTACCAGAGCGTCGCAAAGCAGCTGGCATCGCAAGGCACCGCTGCAACGCTCGCGCAGTTACTGGCGCAGGGAAGAGATCATGAGCACGGGTGATACGCAATCCTTCCTGGGAATTCGCAACGTCTCGAAGACATTTGGTCCGGTTCAGGCGCTGAAGGGCGTCTCGCTCGACGTGAGGCTGGGTGAGATTCACGCGCTGATGGGCGAAAACGGAGCCGGCAAGTCGACGTTGATGAAGATTCTTTCCGGCGCCTATGTGCCGGATGAGGGTTCCGAAATCCTGATCGAGGGCCGCAAGGTTGCCATCAACGGACCGATGGCGGCGAGGCAACTGGGCATCGCCATCATCTATCAGGAACTCGCACTTGCTCCGAATCTCACCGTTGCTGAAAACATCTATCTCGGTCGCGAGCCCAGCCGGCGCGCGTTGATCGACCGCACAGCCATGGTTGCGGGCGTCGAAGATGTACTGCAGCGTCTCGGGGCCAGTTTCACCGCGCGTCACAAAGTGGCGGACCTGTCGATCGCCGAGCGGCAACTGGTGGAGATCGCGCGCGCCGTGCATGCCCGTTCGCGCGTGCTGATCATGGACGAGCCGACTACCACCCTGTCCGAGCGCGAGACTGAGCGGCTGTTTGCGCTGGTGCGCAAGCTCAAACAGGAGGGGCTGGCCATTGTCTACATCAGCCACCGGATGAAGGAGGTCTACGAGCTTTCCGACCGCGTCTCGGTGCTGCGCGACGGCACCTATGTCGGCACGCTGGAGCGGGATGCGATTACGCCGGCCGCCGTTGTGCGCATGATGGTCGGGCGCGATCTGTCTTCGTTCTACAAAAAGGATCACGACGCTCGTCTTGGCCGTGGCCGGGTCATTCTCTCGGTGCGCGACGTGGCTGACGGAAAACGTGTCCAGCCCTGTTCCTTCGATATTCATGAAGGTGAAGTGCTCGGCATTGCAGGCCTGGTTGGCGCGGGGCGCACGGAGCTTGCCCGCCTGATTTACGGAGCGGACCCGAAAGTGTCGGGCACGGTCGCGGTCGACGGCGCTCAGGTGAGCATCCGTTCGCCTCTTGACGCCATTGACGCCGGCATTGCCTATCTGACCGAGGATCGCAAACTGCTCGGGCTGATGCTCGACATGTCGGTATCCGAAAACATCAATCTTGGCGTGATTGCCCGCGACGCCCTGGCCGGCGGCTTTCGCAACCTTGCCAAAGGGTGTCAACGCGCCGCTTCGGCGATCGAGGTGACGGGCATTCGAACCGGTTCGCCCGACGCCCCGGTCGGCGGTCTCTCGGGTGGCAATCAGCAGAAAGTTCTGCTGTCGCGCCTACTCGAAACCAATCCTCGTGTGCTGATCCTCGACGAGCCAACCCGTGGCGTCGACATCGGCGCGAAGTCGGAGATCTACCGGCTGATCGACCGGCTGGCCCGGGAGGGAGTCGGCGTTGCGGTGATCTCGTCGGACTTGCCGGAGATCGTCGGTATCTGCGATCGCGTCATCGTGATGCGCGAGGGCCATATTGCCGGCGAGGTCGGGGGAGCCGCTGGGGCCGCACAGATAACGCAAGGGAACATCATGGCCATCGCCACGTCCGCCGTCACTGACGCGGCATGACACGGCAGGCCATCGGTAACGATGCAGACTTCAAGACAGGATGGGCAGTTCGATGATCTCAATCAATTCCGCTGTGGCGCAGAGCACGCGCCGCAAACTCGCTCTCACCGGCACCCTGCGTGGGTTGGGCATGCTGCCAGCCCTGGTGCTGATCGCCGTTCTGTTTCAATTGCTGTCCGGCTATGCCGAGTCAGGCAGTCTGTCCTGGGCGCATGGCCGCTTCATGACCTGGAGCAATCTGTCGGTCGTCACGCAGCAGGCCTCGATCAATACCGTGCTCGCCGCGGGTATGACGTTCGTTATCCTGACTGGTGGGATCGATCTTTCCGTCGGATCGGTGCTGGCCGCTTCCGCCATGCTCGCGCTGATCGCTTCGTTGATTCCTGGCTGGGGCATGCTCGGACTGGTTGTGGCGCTGGTGGCCGGCGCCGTGTTTGGATTGATCAATGGTTCGCTGATCGCTTTTCTGCGCCTGCCGCCTTTCATCGTCACGCTCGGCACGATGACGTCGGTACGGGGCCTCGCTCGTATGTTTGGTCATGACAACACCATCTTCAATTCGAGTTTGCCTTTTGCTTTCCTCGGCAACGGCAACCTTCTCGGCGTGCCATGGCTTGTGGTGATCGCGCTCGCCACCGTGGTGATTTCCTGGTTGATCCTGCGACGAACGGTGCTCGGACTCCGTATCTACGCGGTGGGCGGCAATGCCGAGGCGTCACGCCTCGCCGGCATCAAGGTGTGGTCGATCACACTCTTCGTGTACGGCATCTCAGGCCTGCTGGCCGGGCTAGGCGGGGCGCTGTCCGCCGCCCGTCTTTACGCGGCCAATGGCATGCAGCTTGGTTTTTCCTATGAGCTTGATGCGATTGCTGCTGTGATTCTCGGTGGCACCAGTTTTGTGGGCGGGATCGGTTCGATCTGGGGCACGCTGATCGGTGCGCTGATCATCGCCGTACTGTCCAATGGCCTGATCCTGATCGGCGTTTCCGATACCTGGCAGTTCGTCATTAAGGGTCTGGTGATCATCGGCGCGGTCGCGCTCGACCACCTCCGCGGTTCCGCGAGCGCCCGGACGTGATCCACGCGGCTCAGCGCATCCCGGAGACGCGATGACGACACTCGTTTGTGAGTCGTCCGTGTTGCATTAACCACGCTAGTAGCGAACCTTTATGACACCTCCAATTCAACCTGTTGACGACGAACGGATCATCCTGCATATCGGCACAGGCTCGTTTCACCGCGCGCATCAGGCGTGGTATCTGCATAGACTGCGGGAAAGCGGAGACAGCCGCGACCGGGCGTGGTCGATCGCGGCAGGCAACATCCGAAGCGACATGAACACAACGCACGAAGCACTCGCGGCACAAGGCGGAACCTACACGCTCGAGACCGTTTCGCCGGACGGTGCGCGGGAGTACGAGTCCATTCGCTCGATTCAGCGCGTGCTGCCGTGGTCGCCGGATCATGCGTCGCTGATCGAATACGGTTCGTCGCGTGCCTGCCGGATCATCTCCTTCACGGTCACAGAAAGCGGGTACTACCTCGACAATCACGACAGGCTCGACGTCACACATCCGGACGTCGCCGCCGATCTCAATGGGGGTTGTGAGACCATTTACGGCGTTCTCGCCGCGATCCTCGAAGCGCGGCGCCGAACCGGCGGAGGGCCGGTCACGCTGCAATGCTGTGACAATCTGCGCCACAACGGCGAGAAATTCCGCACCGGCTTCGCCGAATTCCTCACGCGTCGCAGCCTCGACGCGCTCAAACAATGGGTGCAGACCCATACGACCACACCGAGTGCGATGGTCGACCGGATCACGCCACGTCCAACTCCCGATACCTGTGCGCGTGTTCTCGCCGCCACGGGTTTGGACGACCGTTGCCCGGTGATGAGCGAGTCTTTCGCGCAATGGGTGATCGAGGATCGTTTCATTGCGGATCGCCCGGCCTGGGAGAAAGTTGGCGTGGAACTCGTGGATTCTGTATTGCCATACGAGGAGGCCAAGATCCGTGTGCTGAATGCCACCCATAGCTGCGTCGCCTGGGCCGGCACGCTGGTCGGACTTGAATATATCCACGAAGGAACGCGAGACGCGGAGATTGCACGGTTCGCCCACGATTACATCACGCAGGACGTCATACCGAGTCTGCTTCCGAGCCCCATCGACCTTTCGCGGTATCGCGACGTCGTGCTCGACCGCTTCAGCAATCCGTATATCCGCGACACGAACGAGCGAGTCGCGGCGGACGGATTCACAAAACTGTCGGGCTTTGTCGTCCCGACGCTGCGCGACAGCTTCGCGCGCGGGGAGGTGCCCGCGGCGAGCGCCATGTTGCCAGCGTTGTTTCTGGCCTTCCTGACGCGCTGGGCCGACGGCAAGCTGCACATCGACTATCGCGATAGCCTGCAGGACATCGCTGGGATCCGCGCCATGCTGGCAGCGGAAGATCCGGTCGCGGTGTTCTGTTCGGATCGCCGGGTGTGGGGCGGCCTCACGTCCGACAGCAGGCTCATCGGTGCGCTACGCGATGCCTACGGCACGGTGGACCGCTGGCTCGCGTCGAGGCCGGAAACGTTGCGACGCGTCAGCTAACGAAGCGGCTCGCCGGACCGTGCGTGAGCCGATCATGCTCGAATAGACGATCGGGCATGTTGACCAATTCTCGTTGGCAAAGTGAATAAATTGATTAGTAATCCCGTTTCGTTGGGCATCGATCTCGGCACCTCCGATCTGAAGGCTCTCATGCTTGACGAGGGCGGCACCATTCTCGATGCGGTTTCCGCGCCGATAGCGAGTTCGCATCTCCGGCCCGGCTGGTCCGAGCAGGATCCTGAGCACTGGTGGCAAGCCTGCATGACGGCTTTGGGCGCATTGCGTCGCAATCAGCCTGGCGCGTTCGAAAGAATCTGTTGTATAGGACTGTCGGGGCAGATGCATGGCGCTGTTCTGGTCAACGCGCGCAACGTGTGCCTTCGTCCGGCGATCTTGTGGAACGACGGGCGCTCGGCGCTTGAGGCCGCGTCGCTGGCAGAACGGTTCGCCGCGCATCTCGATGTCATCGGGAGTGCTCCGATGGCGGGGCTGACGGCTCCGAAACTGCTGTGGTTGAAGCATCATGAACCGCAAGTGCACGCGGCGATCGATTGCGTGCTCTCCCCGAAAGACTATCTGCGACTGAAGCTCACCGGCGAGCGCCTGACGGATATGTCCGATGCGGCCGGCACGCTTTGGCTCGATGTGCGCGGCCGCTCCTGGTTCGAGCCGATGATCGAAGCGACCGGGCTGCAACCGCGGCAGCTTCCTCGGCTCGTGGAAGGGTCGTCGGCCGGGGCTCGGGTGCTGCCTGCTGTTGCAAGTCAGCTTGGCCTGAGCAGCGGTGTCGTCGTCGCGGGCGGAGCGGGTGACAACCCGGCGTCGTCCATCGGAATCGGCGCAAGTATTCCTGGCCGATCGTTCGTCACACTCGGTACGAGTGCCGCTGTCGTCTCGACAGTCGACAAACCTCTTTCGAGAATCGCCAATGGCGTTCACGGCTATTGCCATGCATTGCCGGGCGCGTGGTACGCGATGGGCGCCATTCTGGCCGGCGCCAGTTGTCTGAAATGGGCGTCGAAGCTGCTGGCGTCGGGTAGGGAAGCGGATCTGCTGGCTTGCGTGGCGGAGCACATTCCGGTAGATGGGGCCATCCCCATGGAGGCGCCTGTTTTTCTGCCGTACCTCGCGGGGGAGCGAACGCCTCACAATGATCCACGCTTGCGAGGCGGTTTCATGGGACTGGCACTCGATACGTCGGTGGCGTCTCTCGGCTATGCCGTCCTGGAAGGGGTGGCATTCGGCTTGCGCGATGCGCTCAATGCGATTGAAACGTCGGGCGTGACGGTTGCGGATTGCTCGCTCGTGGGGGGCGGCGCGCGAAGCGAGTATTGGGCGCAATTGCTGGCCGATGTACTGGGGCGGGAACTGCATACCCTGAACGGCAGCGAACTGGCTGCCGGCATCGGCGCAGCCAGGCTTGGTTTTGCCGCATACGGTTGCGATCCGGCAGTCCTTGATCGCGCGCTCCCCGTCAAGGCGACGTTTTCGCCGCGGATATCGCGATTCGACGCACTGCAGGAAAGATACCTGCAGTTTCGCGGTCTATTTCCCGCCGCCCGATCCTTGACGCGGAAGTGAGATGTTACGAATAGGTCCTGCGGCCACGAGTAACGAGAGCCCCGGAGACAATCATGCCGAGATCCAGGTCACCACGAGATAAGCGCGTAGGAAAAGGCACTGCACGATGGCACAAAACGTTCCTTTTGCCGATGCCGGATGAGAGCGTACGGCGGCTGTCGCTTGGTGGCCACCTTGCACTGGTGGGCACCCTGCAGGAAGAAGGCAATCGTCATCTGCTGAACGAACTGACGAGGATTCTCTATTTCACGTTTTGCCTTGAAGACGACGGTGGGCATGTCACCGATCCGGAGATCTTTCTTCGCGCTGAGGCGGCGCTCGATCGTGCCGTGCTGCGCGCGGAGGAGACGGGAATCTGGCGAGTCAGGCGGGAGGAGGCCGCTGCGATCGAACCGATTCTATGCCGGTACGACGAGCAGATAGGGGCGGTGTCGTCGCGCCGTTACCTTGAGGCGGAAAGGCGACTCGCGAAGCTTCTGCAGAGCAGTCACAGTGTTTCGCCGTTGCGAAGCCGGTTCGCGAATCCGTGAATTCGGGCTTGTGCCTCGCGCGGCATCAGCGCAATTATGCGGAAACGATGCTGGAAAACACCAGGGCCGCGACCGACGCTCGCCAGTATACTGGCCAACTGCCAGACGCCATCACTTCAGTAAGGTCGGAACGCGTCAGGTGAAGCGCCGTTCGTCGGACTCAACAGGAGGAAGGCAAAAATGAAGCGCGTCGTTTCCCACTATCTGGTTGCATTGGCAACGTTCGTTGCCTGTTCGTTTACGGGTGTGGCCCACGCGGATGCCGCGCATCCCGTCGTCGCGCTACTGCCGGGCGTTACCGATCCTTTCTACTTCACGATGCATCGCGGCGCCGAGCGAGCCGCGAATGAAGAGCACGTCCAGTTGTTATTCCAGGTGCCCAAGGCGTGGAACACCACGGAGCAGGTGCCGATCCTCAAGGCGTTCATTGCCAAACGCCCAGACGTCCTGCTGATTTCGCCGGTCGACAAACAGCAGATGATCGGTCCGCTGAAGGAAGCGGCCGACGCAGGCATCAAAGTCATCACGGTCGATACCTATATCGGCGACGGCCACTACCAGACTGGCAAGGGCGACGCCGATTTTCCGCTCTCCTATATTGCTTCGGATAACCTGGAAGGCGGCCGCGTGGCGGCGCGCGCGCTCGCGAAGGCCATCGGCGACAAGGGCACGGTCTACTGCGAAAACAACAAACCGGGTATCTCCAGTACCGACGCGCGTGCCGAGGGTTTCCTCGACGAAATGAAGAAGCACCCGAACATCAAGGTGCTGCAAACGCAATATAACGAGGATGACGCGAACCGCGCCGCATCCCACGTTGCCGCGGTGCTCGCGCGCAATCCCGATCTCGCCGGCGTGTTCGGCGCCAACACCTTCTCCGGCAGCGGCGCCGCCCAGGGCGTGAAGGCTGCTGGCAAGCAGGGCGTAGTCAAGGTCGTGGTGTTCGACGCCGTGCCCGGCATCGACCAGCAGATCAAAAGCGGCCTCGTCGATATCGCAATCGCGCAGCGCCCGGATGAGATCGGCTATTACGGTGTGAAGTTCGCGGCCGACCTGATTCATGGCAAGAAGATTCCGGTATTCAGGAGCACGGGCTTTGTCGTGCTCGACAAGACGAATATCGATCAGCCGGATATGAAGCAGTACATCTATTCGAACTAGGCAAGCGCTATCGAATGAGGCTAACTCCCCGTGTGCGCCGATGCGCGCACGCGGGCGTCACTCCCGATCACCCCCGAACTCCCGGACGGTTCGATGGATAACTCACGGCTCGACAGGCTCGCGCTGATCAGCAAGGTGTGGCCCTGGCTTTTCCTTGCTGCGTTACTGGTGTTCTTCGAAGTCTGGGCGCGGATTTCGGATCATCGCTCGTTTATCTTCAACGCCTACAACCTGCAGTCGATCGGACTCGCGGCCAGCGCGCCGCTTCTGCTCGCGATTGGCCAGACCTTTGTGATCATCACCGCGGGCATCGATCTGTCGGTGGGATTCGTGATGGGACTGGCGGCCGTGTGTGTCGCGCAGTTCACGCTATTGGGCAGCGGCTCGCCGTGGGTCCTGCTGTTTTCCATTCCGCTGACCGTCGCGGTGTGCGCGATTCCCGGACTGGTCAACGGCGTACTGATCGCGCGGCTCGGTGTACCCGCCTTTATCGGCACGCTCGGCATGTACGGGGTTGCCCGAGGCGTGGGATTTCTGGCGGCGGGAAGCGGCATGACCGTGGCGGTGGACAACGCCGGTCTCGCCTGGCTTGGCAGCGGCTGGACTCCGGTGATACTGACCGCAGTCCTGCTGATCATCATGCATTGGGTGCTGTCAAAGACGCGATTCGGGCAGTACACCTATGCAATCGGCGGCAATCCCCAGTCGGCGATTCGCGCGGGGATCAATGTCAGGCGCCATCTGCTCGTGATCTATCTGATCGCCGCCGCGTTTGCCGCGATTGGCGGCATCGTCTATACGGCGCGCTTCGCTGCGGGCGCTGCCAACGCAGGAGAGCCGATGCTGCTCGACTCGATTGCGGCGGTGGTGATCGGCGGGGCGAGTCTGTTCGGCGGAACCGGCAATGTGATCGGCACGCTGATCGGTGCGTTGATCATTGCGGTGATCGAGTTCGGGCTGGTGTTCATCGACGTCAACGCGTTCTGGCAGTTTATCGTGGTCGGCATTGTCATCATCATGTCGGTGCTGATCGATCAGTACAAGGAACGTCTCGGAGGCGCCCAATGAGCACCCCGATCCTCGAGGCGCGCGACATCTCGATTCGTTTCGGCGGCGTGGAGGCGCTCCGGCGCGTCTCGTTGCAACTGATGGCGGGGGAAGTGCTGGCGCTGGCGGGCGACAACGGCGCGGGCAAATCGACCCTCATCAAGATCATCTCCGGTGTCTATCACGCCGACGCGGGCCAATTGCTGTTCAACGGCACAGCCTTGCAGATGCGCGACCCGCAGGACGCGCGCGCCCAGGGGATCGAGACGATCTACCAGGATCTCGCGCTTGCCGATAACCTCGATGTCGGGAGCAACATCTTTCTCGGGCGTGAGCCGACGCGCCGTCAGTTCGGGCTTCAGGTGATCGACCGGCCGCACATGGCGAAGGTTGCACGCGAAGTGCTCGAGCGCCTCGACATCGTGATTCCCGAACGCAAGCTCAAAGCGCCGGTGAAGATGCTCTCGGGTGGCCAGCGGCAGGCGATTGCGATTGGCCGCGCGATTTACTGGAATGCGCGCGTGCTGATCATGGACGAGCCGACCGCCGCGCTCGGCGTACCCGAACAACGCAAGGTGATGGAATTGATCGCCGCGCTGAAAGCGCAGGGCGTGTCCGTGATTCTGATCTCGCACAATCTTCACGACATCTTTGCGATTGCCGATCGCATCGTCGTACTGCGGCGCGGTGAGGTCGCGGGCGAACGGCTCGTAGCCGGGACCAGCGGCGACGAGATCGTGCATCTGATGGTGGGGGACACCTACGCGAACGCGGGCGGGTCAGGTCACTGAACAGCGCCTCAGAAACTCACGCCCTCCGCGCGAACTGGTTGACCGGATAGTCAAGCCCCAGGTGCTCGCGCAGCGTCGCGCCTTCGTAATCGCGCCGGTAGGCGCCGCGCTCCTGCAGGATCGGTACGACCTTGGTGGCGAAATCGGTGAACGCGGCCGGCGTCCCGCCGCGCACGATAAAGCCGTCGGTCGCGCGCGCGTCGACCCACGCCTGCAGCCCGTCGGCGACCTGCTCGGGCGTGCCGGCGAAGCTCGGGCGCGGCGTCGCCGCTTCAAGCGCCACCTCGCGCAGCGATAATCCGCGCTCGTAAGCGTCGCGTTTGATGGCGTCGGTGGTACTGCGGAACTGGTTGCTGCCGAGTTCGCCGAGGTCCGGGAACGGCGCGTCGAGCGGATACTGCGCGAAGTCGTGGTGATCGAAGTAGCGGCCGAGGTAGTCCAGTGCGTTATCGATCGTCACAAGCCGTGCTGTCTCCTGATAGCGCGCCTCGGCGTCGTCGGCCGAATCGGCGACGATCACACTGATGCCCTGGAACACCTTCAGACTGTCCGGCGCCCGGCCGTGCGTGGCAAGCCGCTTCTGCACGTCCGCATAGAACGCCTGCGCGAGCGGAATCGTCTCCTGGCGTGTGTAGATCGCGTCCGCATGTTCGGCCGCCACGCCCTTACCGTCCTCGGACGCGCCCGCCTGGAACAGGATCGGGCGCCCCTGCCGCGAACGGGCGATATTGAGCGGCCCCGCGACCGAGAAGAATTCGCCGCTGTGGTTCAGTGTGTGGAGCTTGCCGGGATCGAAGAACACGCCGCGCGCCTTGTCGCGCACGAACGCATCGTCCTCCCAGGAGTCCCATAGCCCCTTCGTGACGTTCAGGAATTCCGACGCGATCCGGTAGCGCAGCGCGTGTTCAGGATGTTTGTCGCGCGAGAAATTCTTCGCGGAGCCCTCGAGCGGCGACGTGACGACGTTCCAGCCGGCGCGGCCGTCGCTCAGATGATCGAGGCTCGAAAACTGGCGCGCGACCGTGAACGGATCGCTGTATGACGTCGACAGCGTGCCGACGAGACCGATCCGTTCAGTGATGGATGCGAGTGCCGACAATAGCGTCAGCGGCTCGAAGCGGTTCAGGAAGTGCGGAATCGATTTCGCATTGATGTGCAGGCCGTCCGCGACGAACAGCAGGTCGAACTTCGCGGCCTCGGCCTCGCGCGCGAGTTGCTGGACGAAGCGCACGTTGATACTTGCGTCGGCAACGGCGTCCGGGTGCCGCCAGGCAGACATATTGCCCGATGGCCCCTGGATGATCGCGCCGAGATGAATCCGGCGCGGCGACGCGGTGGTGGAGAACTGGCTCATGATGGACTCACGTGGAAAAGGGAGGAGCGTCATGCGAATGCCGCGTGCGGCTCCCGCTCGGGCAGGCTCGGCAGTGCAGCGAGAAGCGACGCGGTGTACGGATGCGTGGGCGCGTTGAACACGCGCTCGACCGGCCCGGTTTCGACCACGCGCCCGTGCCGCATCACGATGATCCGGTCGGCGACGTGATGGACCACACCGAGATCGTGCGAGATGAACAGCATCGCGGTGCCGTGTTCGGCCTGCAGGTCCGCCAGCAGATCGAGCACCTGCGCCTGGATCGACACGTCGAGCGCGCTGACCGGTTCGTCGGCGACCAGCAGCGCCGGATTCGGCGCGAACGCACGCGCGATCGCAACGCGCTGCCGCTGGCCGCCTGACAGCTCGCGCGGATAGCGGTCGTAACAGCCGGAGCCGAGCCGGACCTCGTCGAGCAGTTGCAGCACGCGGTGCCGGCGCGCGTTGCCACGCACGCCGCTGGCGTCGAGGCTCTCGCCGATGATCTGGCCGACCGTGTAGCGCGGATCGAATGAACTATAGGGATCCTGTGCGATCAACTGGAGACCGGCACGGCGCGGGCGGCGCACGGATTCCGGCAAACTGCTCCACGGCTGGCCGTCGAGCGTGACCTGCCCGCTGTCCGGCGCGAGGAGGCCGAGCACGATTCGCGCGACGGTCGACTTACCCGAGCCGGATTCGCCGACTATGCCCAGCGTCTCGCCTTTCGCGAGGGTGAACGACACTTCGTCGACCGCCGCGGGGGCGTCGGGCTGCGCGCCGTAGCGCTTCGTCACCGATTCCACTGATAGCACCCAGTTCTCGCCGACGATCCGTTTGTGCGGCAACGGAATACGCGCGCCACCTGCCGGATTGTCGGTGGACCGCGTGTCGGGCGCGAGCCGGAAGCCGCGTGATGCGGGTCCCGGAATCGCGGCCAGCAACTGCCGTGTGTACGGATGTCTCGGTGCGCTCAGCACCTCGTGCGTCGCTCCCTGTTCGACCACGCGGCCCGCGCGCATTACCAGCACGCGGTCGGCGAGGTCGGCGACGACCGCCAGGTCATGGCTGATCAGCAGCAGCGCGTCGCCCGCATCGCGGCGTGCCCGCAGCAGCGCGAGAATCTGCCGCTGGACTGTCATGTCGAGCGCCGTGGTCGGTTCGTCGGCGATCAAGAGCGATGCGCCGCCGGCGATCGCGGTGCCGATCAGCACACGTTGCCGTAAGCCGCCCGACAACTGATGCGGATACTGCGGCAACCGGCGCGCCGGATCGTCGATACCGACCGAGCGCAGGAGGTCGGCGCTGCGCTCGCGGACCTCGCGCGCCGGTACGCCGCGTTGCGCCTCGGCGACGAGATCGCGGACCCGCCACAACGGAT
Organism: Paraburkholderia agricolaris; assembly: GCF_009455635.1. Lineage (NCBI taxonomy): Bacteria > Pseudomonadati > Pseudomonadota > Betaproteobacteria > Burkholderiales > Burkholderiaceae > Paraburkholderia > Paraburkholderia agricolaris. The sequence goes on along the minus strand of NZ_QPER01000001.1, from coordinate 2,824,195 downwards.
CGAGCGACACGAGCGCGTCCTGCAGCACGTAGCCGATCTGGCGGCCGCGGATGGCGCGCCAGTCGCGCTCACGATAGCGGCGCGCGTCTTTGCCGGCGATCTCGAAGCGCTCCGCGTGCCATTCGGCGTTCGCACCGTTCAAGCCCACCAGGCTGCGCGCGGTAACGGACTTGCCGGAGCCCGATTCGCCGACGAGCGCGACGCATTCACCCGCATGCACGCTCAGGTCGAGCGGACCGACAACGGGCTGCGTTGCGTGCCGGCCGCGAAAACCGATGGTCAGATTCTCGATACGGACGACCGGCTCGCCGCGCGGGTTGACATTAGCGGCTGCCCGCGCGGAAGCCACGGGAAGTTCGGAAATGACGGCGGAACTCATACGGCCTCCCGGCGTTCGAAGCGCGCTTGCCAGTAGCCGCCTAGCGCATTCACGGCAACCACCGCGAGCGTGATCGCAACGCCCGGCCAGACGGCGATCCACCACGCGTTGTACAGATAATTGCGGCCCTCGGCGAGCATTAGCCCCCATTCGGCGGTCGGCGGCTGCGGCCCCATGCCGAGGAAGCTGAGCCCCGATGTGCCGATGATCGCGGTGCCGAGCCCGATCGTCGCAAGGACCGGCACCTGGGCGATCGCATGCGGCAGCACGTGCCGCCAGACGAGCACCCATGATGGGAGGCCGAAGGTCTTCGCCTGCTCCACGTAGCCGGATTCGGCGACCACGAACGTCTGCGCGCGCACGACCCGCGCGAAACGCGGCACCGATGCGACGCCAAGCGCGAACAGCAGGTTGACCGCGCCCGGCCCGGTGAACGAGATCAGCATGAGTGCGAGCAGCAGGTCCGGGAACGCCGAGACGACGTCGAGGAAGCGGGTGATCAATTCGTCGAGCCAGCCTCGCGCGAGTCCGGCGACCAGGCCGAGCAGGGTGCCCGCGAGTGTTGCGACGGCAATCGCCGCCGCGCTGATCGACAGCGAATAGCGCGCCCCGTAGACGACCCGCGCGAAGATATCGCGGCCGAGCTGGTCGGTACCGAGCCAATGCTCGGCGCTGCTGCCCAATTGCGCGGAGACCGGGTCTGCCGCGAGCGGATCGTAGCGGGTCAGCCACTCGGGCGCGAACACCGCAACGACGTTGAGGATCAGGTACAGCGCAGCCAGCGCGAGGCCGGGATGGCGCCATACCCAGCCGGCCGCGCGCAAGCCCGCGCGCGTGCGGTACGGCAATTCGAGAGGGACGGACATAAGGAATCTCCGGTTCAGCGGCGCGTGCGCCGTTCGCGCAGGCGCGGATCAATCAGCAGATAGAGCAGGTCGACCGCCGTGCTGAGCACGACGTAGATCGCCGCGGACAGGATCGCGATTGCGAGGATCACGGGCATGTCTCTCGCGAGCACGGCGTCGACGGTGATCTTGCCGAGACCCGGCCGGCCGAACACTTGCTCCGTGATGACGGCGCCGCTCAGGAGTCCGCCGACCAGCCAGCCGGCGAGCGTGACAGCCGGCAGCGCCGCGTGTCGCAGCGCATGCCGCACGCGCAGCGCGAACTCGCCCACGCCCCACGAGCGCACGGTCAGCGCGAACGGTTCGTCGAGCGCGCGTTCGATGCCTTTGCGCAGCACGCGGCCGATCACGGCGCCCTGCGCAAGACCGAGCGATAGCGCCGGCAATACGATCGACGAAAAGCCCCGATCGCCGGCCACGGGGAACAGCCTCAGCGTGAAGCTGAAGACGAACAGCAGCATGATCCCGAGCCAGAATGACGGCGTCGACGCGAGCAGGAGTTCGAGGCTGGAAGCTGCGCGGCTGCCCCAGCGGCGGCCGGCGCTCAGCACCGCGAGGCCGACCGCGAACACGATCGTCACGACGAGCGCGGCGCCCGTCAGCTTCAGCGTCGGCCATAACTGGCTGATCACGAGCGGCGCGACCTCGGTGTTGAGGATGTACGAGCGGCCGAAATCGCCGTGCAGGATGCGCCACAGGTAGTGCAGATACTGCAGATAGAGCGGCTCGTCGAGCCCCCATTCCCGACGGATTGCCGCCTGGATCGCGGGTGTGCTCAACTGTTCGCCGATCAACAGGCTGACGATGTCGCCGGGCGCGATCTGCACGGCGACGAACGAAAGTGTGACGGCCGCCCACAACACCAGCACGCCGGTGACGAGGCGCGTCGCGACGGGCGAGCGCAGCCACGGCCTGCTCTCCGTGCGTCTGGCGGCGCGTGCGGTGGCGGCCGGGGCGATCAGCGAGGCGGGCGGCGCAGATGGCGTACCGGCGCCGGGGTCGGGAAGGGTGGTCGGATGCGTCATGGTCGGATTACCTCGTGCTTGCGATGTCAGGCGGCCGGCGTCAGGGCGCGTCGAGCCACACGTCGTACGGCGTTTCCGGCATCTGCTTGAAACTGCGGAACGACAACCCGTGCACCCGCGTGCTTGCCGCGATCTGGTCCTCGGGCTGATACAGCGGAATCGCGTAGGTTTCGTCGACGATTACCGTCTGCTGCAACTGGCTGTACAAATGGGCGCGGGAGGCATCGTCGCGCGTGCGCGCCGCCGCGTGCAGCCAGTCGGCGAGGCGCGGATCGGCGGTGCGGCTGTAATTGATCACGCCGCCACGGTCGACCGGCAGATAATGGTTTTCGGTGTCGATGCCGTCGGTGTCCGTATTCGAATTCGGGATCGCGCCGAAGCGCCCGCTGTTGCGTACGTCCACGTAGGTGCCGGCGTCGACGTAGCGGATCTTCAGCTCCACGCCGAGCCGCTGCCGCGCCTGTGCCTGCACGCCCTGCAGCAGCACGTCGCGCTGATCGCGCACGGTGGCGAGCGCCTGGACAATGTCGATCGACAGCCGGCGTCCGTCCTTCGTCCGGTAGCCGGCGCTGTCGCGCGCTTGCCAGCCGGCCTGGTCGAGCAGCCGGTTCGCGAGCGCGGGATTGTTGCCGTAACGATGTTCGATGCTGCGGTCATACAGGGGATCGACCGGTGACGTGATGCCCCACGCGCGCGTGCGCTTGCCGCGATAGATCGCGGCGACGAGCGCGTCGAGATCGAGCGCCTGCAGAAGTGCGCGGCGCACGAGCGGATCGCTCGTCGGCGGCTGCGTGACGTTCAGATACAGCGAATACGGCGAGCCGGTGTTGAGCGCGTGGAGATAGCGCAGGTTCGGCTGCTTCTCGATCAGGCCGGCATCGTTGCCCGAGATGCCCTCGATCGCGTCGACCTGCGCGGACAACAGCGCACCCGTGCGTACCGACGATTCGGGCAGGAACCGGTAGACGATACGATCCAGATAGGCCGGACCCTGATGGCCGGCCGTCGCGGGTGCCCAGCAATAATCCGGATTGCGAATGAAATCGGCTTCTTGCCCTTTGCGGTACGACGCGAGAATAAATGGGCCGGTGCCCGCGACGTCGTGCCCGCCCGCTTTCAGTTGCGGCGACGCATACGCGGCGGGCGAGATCAGCTTCAGCGCGGCCGCAAACGACAGGAACGGCGCATACGGCTCCCTCAGCGTCAGTTGTACCGTATGCGGATCGAGCGCGCGCGCCTCGGCGAGGCGGGTTGCGATCCCGCAGATGCTCGAGCCCGCGCAGTACGACGGGTCGCGAACCTGCTCGAAGTTCTTCACCACAGCGGCCGCGTTGAAGGCCGTGCCGTCGGTGAACTTCACGCCGTCGCGCAACGTGAAGGTGTAGGTCTTGCCGTCGGCGGACACCTGATAGCCCGTCGCGAGCCACGGCACGTAGCTGCCGTCAGGTTTGCGCGCGAGCAGCGATTCGAAGCTGGCGCGCAGGATCAGCTCGGCCTTCGCCTGGCCGTTCAGTTGCGGGTTGAAGGTGGTCGGCTCGGTCTCGACGCCCCACGTCAGCGTGCCGCCTGATGGCGGCGCGGCGAATGCAGTGCTGGGGGCCGCCGCTGTTGCTGCGGCGAGCAAACCGGGCGCCAGCGCGTGGCGTACGAAGCGCCCACCCGCCGGCGGGAGGCGGCCAGCCGGTTTTCGGTTCTCGATGACGGAAAGTGCCACGGCTTATTTCTTCAGCCAGATGTCGTAGGGGTTCTCGGGCATCTGCGCAAACGGACGGAAACGGATGCCCTGCACGGTCTTCGCAGCGGCGATCTGATCTTCCGGCTCGTACAGCGGTACGGCGTACGCTTGCTGGTTGATCGCGAAGCGCTGCAGTTCGCCGTACAGTTTCTTGCGTTCCGCGAGATTCTGCGTCTGTGCCGCTGCCTGCAGCCAGCGGCTCAACTCGGGCGCCGGTGCGCGGCTGTAGTTGAGCGCGCCACCGCGATCGACCGGCAGGTAGTGACCTTCGATGTCGATCCCATCGGGCGGCGTGTTCGAGTTCGCGATCGCCCCGTACTTGCCGCTCTTGCGGGCGTCGACATACGTACCGTCGTCGACATACTGGATTTTCAGATCCACGCCCAGCCGCTGCCGCGCCTGCGCCTGCAGGGCCTGCAGCAGCACGTCGCGCTGGTCGCGCACGGTCGCCTGCGCCTGGATCACGGTAATCGTCAGCCGTTCGCCCTGCTTCGTCCGGTAGCCGCCCGAATCACGGGCGCTCCAGCCGGCTTCGTCGAGCAGCGCGTTCGCGAGCTTCGGATTGTTGCCGTAGGTGCGCTCGACGCTGCCGTCGTACAGCGGATCGATCGGCGACGTGATGCCCCACGCGCGAGTGCGTTCGCCGCGATAGATCGACTGGATGATGCCCGTGACGTCGAGCCCTTCGAGCAGCGCGCGGCGCACCGTCACGTCCTGCGTCGGGCCATACGTGACGTTCAGGAATAGCGAATACGGTGTGCCCGTGTTCAGTGCGTGTTGATAGCTGAGGTCCGGATCCTTGCGGATCAGCGTGGCGTCGTTGCCTGACACGCCCTCGATCACGTCGACTTGTCCTGACAGCAGCGCGCCGGTGCGCACCGACGATTCCGGCAGGAACCGGTAGACGACGCCATCCAGGTACGCGGGGCCCTGGTGGCCGGCGGTCGACGGCGCCCAGCGGTAGTCAGGATTCTTGACGAACTCGATATCCTGACCTTTCACGTACTTGCGCAGGATAAACGGTCCGGTGCCGGCGATATCCGGGCCGCCCGACTTGAGGCCGGGCCGGTCGAACGCATTGGGCGACAGCAGCGGCAGGCGGCCGGCGAACGTGAGAAACGGCGTATACGGCGCGTCGAGCGTGATCTCGACGGTATGCGCGTCCGGTGTTTTCACGTCGCTGACGTGCGAGATCAGCCGCGACAGGTTGCTGCCCGCCGAATACGCGAGGTTGCGTGCATTGAGAAAATTGCGGGCGACCGCCTGGGCGTCGAACGGCGCGCCGTCAGTAAACTTGACGCCGTCGCGCAGCGTGAACGTGTACGTCTTGCCGTCGGCGGACACCTTGTAGCCGGTGGCGAGCCACGGCACGAAGCTGCCGTCGGGCTTCTGGGCGAGCAGGCTTTCGTACGCGTTACGCAGCAGCAACTCGACCTTGTCCTGGCCGTTCAGTTGCGGATTGAGCGTGCGCGGCTCGGTTTCGACACCCCAGGTCAGCGTGCCGCCGGATACAGGCGCGTTCTGCGCGAACGTCAGATGGGGCAGCGTGAGCAGCAGGGCGGCCAATGCGGCGCGTCGCGATGCCCGGTGGGCAGACAGCAGCGCCGGAAACGGAAATGTCATGGATCAGATACCTTCAGGAGAAGAGCAGGGAATGGAAGACCGTGTCGCGGTCCCGGAATGACGCGGTCCCCTGGATGCCGGCTGCCGTTGTGGCTTATGCCGCTGGCGCGTCCCGGTAAAGCTCCGGAATCAGAATCTTGCGCAACCAGACGAGCGGTGTGCCGAGTGCATTGATCGAACGATGGAACGCTACGTATCCATGCCGTTCGTAGTACGGCTTCAGCCACGGGTGTTCGACAGCTGTGGCGAGGTAGGTGGCCGGCGCCTTGACCTGCGTCTTCAGGAAAGTGTTCTCGACGTGCTCGAGCAGCGTGTTGCCGAGCCCTTGCCGCTTGTAATCGGGCGCAACCGCGAACCAGTGGATGAACGGATGCGGCGTCAGATGCCGGTCCTCCGGAGTCCACGGGAAGCGCACAGTGAGCGTTGCAGCCAGCGCCTTGCCGCCGCCCGCCGCCGACTCGCGTTCGAGCACGAAGGTGGTGTGACTCGCGACCGTGTGGTGAACCCGTTCGATTGGCGAGCGCGTGATCGTGAAGTGAACGCCCTCGCGAGTTAGCGGCGCATAGGCTTGTTGAAGCAGGTCGTACAGGGCCGGAACGTCGTTCTCACCGGCGATGCGAATGTTGTCGGTCATTTTTCTGCCACTTCCAGGGAAGGGTGGGCGCGGGTCAAGTTTTTGCGCGTCGCGGCTTGCGTGTCGTCGCGGCCGCCGGCGAGCAGGCGGATCGACGCGATGCGCGGCGCTGCCTCGGTGATCGGCGTATCGACAATGAACTCGGCGGGGCCATAGCGGCGCTGCAGTTCGCCGAGTTCACGCAATGCATCGTCGCGCGTGCCGTGGACGATATAGGTCTCGCGTTCTTCGATCCGATGCACGCCGCCGCCCGACTGGCGAATGAATGCATGGGCCTGTTCGAGACTGCCGACGTTGACGGCCTGAGCATCGCCCACCTGCACGCGAAAGCGCCGGAAGCCGTCGGCAAGCCGGGCGGCCTCGGCACGCGTCTCGGCGACGACGACCGAAATCGCGAGCAGCGGCGCGCGTCCGCCGGACGCGGACCGGTAGTGCTCGAACGCACGCTCGATGTCGGCGGGTGCAGCGTTGATGTGCGCGGCGTAGACGAAATCCCAACCAAGCTGCGCCGCGAGCGTCGCGCTGTCGACGCTCGCGCCGAGCAGGAACGGGCTGGCCGATTCGGGCGGCAGCGGTGTCACGCGCAGCACAGCTTCATTGTCGTCACCGTCGGCTGCCGGCGGTTCGGTTGCACGCAGATACTGGTTCAACGCGGATGCCAGTTCCGTGAAATCGCGCCGGTGTGACGGCTCGCTGCTTCCTTGCAATGCGCGTGTCGACAGCGGTAAACCACCCGGTGCCTTGCCGATACCCATATCGACGCGGCCGGGCGCAAGCGCGGCTAGCAGATTAAAGTTCTCCGCGATCTTGTACGGACTGTAGTGCTGCAGCATCACACCGCCTGAGCCGACCCGAATCCGATGGGTGTGCGCAAGCACGTGCGCGATCAGGATTTCGGGTGTTGGGCAGGCAAGCCCGCTCGAGTTGTGATGCTCGGCGAACCAGTAGCGGTGATAGCCCCACATTTCAGCGGCGCGGGCAAGTTCGACGCTGCGCGCGAGCGCGTCGGCTGCGCTTTCGCCAGCCGCGATCGGACTCTTGTCGAGAATGCTCAACCTGAAAGCCGGCTTCGCAGCAACGTGGTCGGGCTGGCTGGCTTGATATGTCATTGCATGGGAATCGAATATGGGGCAGATAAATCGAAACAGATGATTCGATTCGGCATCCGACATTATTTTCATGACGTATCAGCCGGTCAAACAATCAAGAAGAATATCGAAAGCCGAAAATATTTGTTCCGGACGACAGGATGGGTTGAGGTATGGTTTAAAAATAAACAAGGAATCCTCATGCATGAAAGAACAGGGCGGCGGCAAGGAGGCCGTGGCAACCGTGTCGCGCTATCGAAGTGTGCGGCGCAGTGCCGCTTGAGCGACGGGAGTGCAGCATGAGCGTCGCGCGCAGGCGCTTGAAGACGCTGGTCGGCGCAGCCAACGTGCTATATGCGAGCGGCGACGCGGAGGCCGCGAAGGGTATTCGCCGCGCGGCGGCACTCGCGCGCACCGCGGAGGCGGAAAAGATCACAGGTCTTTTCACGGCGGACCTGCTGCAGGCGGACCCGGCCGGACTGGTGGGCGGCACCGGCAGTCAGGAGCCGATCGTCGCGCTTGCCGCGCTGAGTCAGGCGACGTCGCATATCGGGCTGGTCGCGACGGTGTCGACCACTTACCACCATCCGTACAACATCGCGCGGCTGATCGGCACGCTCGATCACGTGAGCGGTGGCCGCGCCGCATGGAACGCAGTCACATCGTCGGTCGGCGAGGAGAATTTCGGCGACGGCACGCTGCCCGACCCGGCGCGCCGGTATGCGCGCGCAACCGAATTCGTCGAGATCGTCAACGCGCTGTTCGACGCAAACGATCCGGCAGCCTCGCGGCGCACGCCGTCAGGTTCGGTATCGGTAGACCCCCGCAAGCTCGGTACGATCGACTATCGTGGCGAGCATTTCCAGGTACAAGGGCCGCTCAACGTGCCACCGCCGCCGCAACAGCGGCCGGTGCTGTTTCAGGCCGGGCAGTCGGCGAGCGGCGTGACGCTCGGCGCACGTTACGCGGAAGTCGTCTACACATCACAACCTACGCTCGACGACGCGCGCGCGTTCGTGACCGAACTGCATCGGCAGGCGGCCGGTTTTGGCCGCGCCAACCGTTTGCCGTTCGTGATGAACTCGTTTCACTCGGTGATTGGCGAATCTGACGCGGACGTCGCGCGGCGGCTGCGCGACAAGCACGAGCGGATCGACTACGAGCAAGGCCGGTTGAAGCTCGCCGACATGCTCGGCGGCGGCATCGACCTGAGCGAACTGGCGCTCGACCGTCCGTTACCCGAAGCACTGTTGCCGGTGGTCGACAGCGTGAACCGGCGGCGCGGGCGCGTGGAGATATTCCGCCGCTACGCGTTGCAGGGACACACGTTGCGTGAGCTGATCATTCGCGCGCAGGAAACGGGCCACTGGTCTGTTGCCGGCACGCCGGAGCAACTCGCCGACGCGATCGAGGAGCGGTATCGCGCGGGGCTGGTCGATGTGCTGTCGCTGCATGGGCTCGGGCAGCCGGACCAGCAAGACCTGCTGTTGAACGGGCTGCTGCCGGAGCTGCGCCGGCGCAACCTGATCGACACCGACTATCGCGGCGACGATCTGCGATCGAATCTCGAGCTGCCGTCGCTGCAGGCAGGCGCGACCGAAGCGAGGCGGTACGCAGTGAATGCCGGCTGAGCCAATGCTGAGCGGACGGATCGCGTTAAAGATGCAAAGCTAATGACGCTTGCTTGTTTTCCGATCCTTACGAAACGCCTTAGTATCCTTAATTTTTATAATAAACAGGATACCTATGAGCTTGAAGAACAGGCTGCGGGGAAGAATTTTCGGCGCGTTGTTCGCGGCCACACTGATCTGCACTGGCCCGGCCCCCGCTCTGGCGGCACCCAATCACGGTGGAACCCTGACATGGCTCGTCACACCGGAGCCGGCGTCGATCATTCCTTTGACGACCACCGCTGGCGGTAACGCGGAGATCGGTCCCAAGGTGGTCGAGGGCCTGCTGACCTACGACAAGGATCTCAATCCGAAGCCGCTGCTGGCTACCGCATGGTCCGTCAGCAAGGACGGACTGCAGTATCGCTTCACCTTGCGTCAGGGAGTGAAGTGGCACGACGGCAAGCCTTTTACTTCCGCCGACGTTGCGTTTTCGATCCTGACGTTAAAGCAGGTCCACCCACGCGGCCGCAGCACGTTTGCGAACGTGACCGATGTCAAAACGCCGGACCCTTACACGGCGATCATCGAACTGTCGAAACCGGCGCCGTTCCTGCTTACCGCGCTTTCCGGTTCCGAGTCGCCGATCATCCCGAAGCATCTGTATGAAGGGACGGACATCGTTGCCAATCCGTATAACAGTGCGCCGGTCGGCACGGGTCCGTTCGTTTTCAAATCGTTCGTGCACGGCAGCTACATTCTCCTCGAGCGTAATCCGGACTACTGGGACAAACCCAAGCCGTACGTCGACAAGCTTATCGTGCGCTTCCTCCCTGACGGTGCGGCGCGGGCGGCAGCGCTCGAATCGGGCGCCGCCAACCTTGGCGACCAGGCGATCCCCTTATCGGATGTCAAGCGTTTCAGCGCGCTGCCGAACTTCAACGTGGATACCACCAACTGGCCCTATGTCAGCAACCACCAGCAGTTGATCTTCAATCTGGACACGCCGGTCCTTAAGGACAAGGCGGTGCGCAAGGCGATCTCCCAGGCTGTGGACGTCAATGCGCTGAACCGGGTGGTCTGGTACGGCTACGGCCAGGTCTCGGCCGCCGCGATCGGCACGGCGAATACGAAGTATCACGACGCCGGCATCCATTACTTTCCGTATGACCTGGCTCAGGCCAATGCGGCGCTGGATGCCGCCGGCTTGAAGCGTGGCGCGGACGGCACGCGCTTCAAGCTGCGGCTTCTTTTTAACCCCTTCCAGGACCCGCGTGCGGCTGATTTTGTGCGCCAGTCGCTGGCCCGTGTCGGGATCGACGCCGAGATCGAGAGCTATGACTTCGCGACCTACGTGAAGAAGGCATACACCGATCGTGCATTCGATATCACGCTCGAAGCGCTTGCCAACGTGTTCGACCCGACGGTGGGCGTACAGCGCGTGTTCTGGTCGAAGAACTTCAAGATCGGTCTGCCGTTCTCCAATGCCGCGCACTATTCGAACCCGGAGGTCGACCGTCTGCTCGAGGCGGCTTCGGTGGAGACCGACGAAGCGAAGCGCCGTCAGCTATTCATCCAGTTCCAGCAGATCGTGCACGACGATATTCCTTCGATCGAATTCGGTGCGAACCCCAACATCACCATTGTCTCGAAGAAGGTGAAGGACTACGCACCCACGGGTGAAGGGCTGCGCGGCAATTTTGCCGACCTGTACATCCAGCCGTAGAGAATTGTTCGCCGTACCCACTCGACGCACGCCCGGCGCCGGCCGTTTTTTTGCCGTTATGCGCCCGGCTGCTAAGCATAGTTGAAACGCTCGCTTATCCGCGCGATCGGGCGTTGCTACGATCGCAGTTTTATCGTCCTGACCAGACCGGAACTTCGCGCCGTGACCTTTTCTATCTTTCGTTGGCTCGCTCGCGCGGCGCTGACTTCGCTGCTCGCCGTGAGTGCCGCTCACGCACAGACCTCGGCCAACTCGCCGGCTCCGCTGAAGCTGCGGATCGGCTATCAGAAGTCTTCAACGCTCATCACCATTCTGAAAGCACGTGGTTCGCTCGAGCAGGCGCTCGCGCCCTTGGGTGTGAGCATTAGCTGGAACGAGTTTGCCAGTGGCTTGCCGCTGACCGAAGCACTCAATGCGGACGCGGTCGACCTGAGCGCCGATGTCGCCGACACGGTCCCGGTGTTCGCTCAGGCCGCTCATGCGCGTTTTGTGTATATCGCGCAGGAGGCGCCTTCGCCGGGCGCCCAGGCCATTATCGTGAAGCGCGATGGGCTGCTGCATACGCTTGCCGACCTGAAGGGCCAGCGCATCGCCGTGACCAAGGCGGCCGGCAGCCACTATCTGCTGCTCGCCGCGCTCGCCAAGGCCGGTCTCGCTCCTGCTGACGTGCGCATCAGCTATCTGACGCCCGCCGACGGACGCGCCGCCTTCGAGCGCGGCAGCGTGGATGTGTGGGTTACCTGGGACCCGTATGTCGCGTCGGTCGACAAAGCGCCGGACGTGCGTGTTCTTGCCAACGGCGAAGGTCTTGCCTCTTATCAGCGGTACTACCTCGCGTCCAGCAGTTTTGCCGCGGCCCATCCCGATGTGATCGACACCGTGTTCGCGCAGTTGAAGTCGGCGGGCGTTTGGGTTCGCGCCCATCCCGACGATGCGGCGAAGCTGCTCGCGCCGATCTGGGGCCTGGACGCGGCGACGATCGAGCGTGCCAATGCACGCCGCAGCTATGCGGTCCGCGCGGTGGATACGCAGAATTTCGGTGAGCAGCAAAAGATCGCCGACACCTTCTATCGAGCGGGGCTTCTGCCGGCGCCGGTGGATACGGCCGCGGCGCAGCGCTGGAATTTCAGCACGAAGCGCGCCGAAACGGCGGCCACTTCAACCACCGCCTCCGGTGGCTAGTGCTGGCGCACAGGCGGTAGCGCCGCGCCGGTCCGCCCGGCCAAAGCCTGTCTACGTCGTTAACGTCGCTAACGTCGTTAAGCAATCGGCTCATTACCTTAGGGGAAATCTGTCATGACGGACAACGCGGGAAAAAATCAGCGGCCACCGGTGACGGCGGCGGATGGCGCAGTCCAGTACGAGGCGGACGTACTCGTGATCGGCGGCGGCCCGGCTGGCGCGTGGGCTGCGATCAGCGCGGCCGCCAAAGGCGCGCGCGTGGTATTGGCGGATAAAGGTTTTTGCGGCACCTCCGGCGCGACCGCACCGGCCGGCACGGCGCTCTGGTATGTGCCGCCTGACGAGGACGCACGGGATCGTGCAAAAGCGAGTCGTTTCACTTTGGGAGGCGAGCTTGCCGAACCGGCGTGGATGGATCGCGTGCTCGAGCAGACCTGGACCAATGCGCAGCAACTGGCCGAGTGGGGCTACCCGTTTCCCGTCGATGAAACCGGCGAGCAGCGGCGCACCTCGTTGCAAGGGCCTGAGTACATGCGGCTGATGCGCAAACGCGTCAAGGAAGCGAAGGTGCGCATCCTCGATCACAGCCCCGCGCTCGAACTGCTCGTCGACGAGCAGGGCGCGGTCGCGGGAGCGGCCGGCGTCGACCGTCAGGCGGACGAGACGTGGGTCGTGCGCGCGGGCGCGGTGGTCATCGCGACAGGCGGATGTGCGTTTCTCAGCAACGCGCTCGGCTGCAACGTGCTCACCGGCGACGGCCAGTTGATGGCCGCCGAGGTGGGCGCGGCCCTGTCGGGCATGGAGTTTTCGAATGCCTATGGGCTCGGGCCGGCGTTTTCATCCGTGACGAAATCGTTGTTCTACAAGTGGGCCACGTTCTACTACCAGGACGGGTCGGCGATCCCGGGGGCTGGGTCTGCGCATGGCCGCGGCGTGATTGCCCGCACTCTGCAGAGCCAGCCCGTGCTGGCCTGCCTCGATCGCGCCGACGAACAGATTCAGGCGTGGATGCGTACTGCACAGCCGAATTTCTTCCTGCCGTTCGATCGGCTCGGGATCGACCCGTTCACGCAGCATTTCCCGGTGACGTTGCGCCTCGAAGGAACCGTGCGGGGAACGGGCGGCCTGCATCTGGTGGATCAGACTTGCGCGACGTCGGTCGAAGGTTTGTATGCGGCCGGCGATGCGGCCACTCGCGAGCTGATCTGCGGCGGCTTCACCGGCGGTGGCAGTCATAACGCGGCGTGGGCGATGTCATCCGGTTTCTGGGCCGGTGCGGGCGCTGCCGGCTACGCCCGTTCACGCGGGCGCGCGGGCCTGCGGGGCCGGCTGTTACGGGCCGGCGGCGCTGGACTTCGCGACACCGGCGGCTCGACACCTTATGACAGCGACGCGGTGATTCGCAGCGTGCAGCAGGAGGTGTTTCCTACGCAGCGCAACTGGACCCGTCAGGCCGATTTGCTCGACGACTCGCTCGCGCGGCTCGACGCGCTGTGGCATCGCGTGCGCGGTGCGGCGCCGGCGCGAAGTGCGTTGGCTGCCGTGCGCGCGCGTGAGGCGGCGGCCATGCTCGCCACTTCGCGCTGGATGTATCGCAGCGCGCAGCAACGAACCGAAACACGCGGGATGCATCGGCGGCACGAGCACGCCGCGCTCGATCCGGCGCAGAGGCATCGTCTGTTGAGCGGCGGTCTGGATGAAGTCTGGATCGACAGGCTGGCCTTGTCTCCAGCCACGGTCCGCACCGAAGGAGTGACGGCATGATCGAGATCGTCGACGCTGCGCGCTGCACGGGATGCAATATCTGCGTGAGGGCATGCCCCACCAATGTGTTCGACATCGTGCCGGGCAGTCCGCCGCGCATTGCCCGGCAGGGGGACTGCCAGACCTGCTTCATGTGCGAGCTGTACTGTCCCGAGGACGCGTTATTCGTCGCGCCCCAGGTGGCGCCGGCGCCACCTGGCGGCTTCGACGACGGCCCGCTGCTCGGCAATTACCGGCGCGCAGTCGGCTGGGGCCGCGAGCGGCAGTCGACTGCGAGCCAGGATGCGAGCTACGAGTTGTTGACGCGAACGCATTGAGGAATTAAAGAACGAGACGCCCCTGCGATGCGATAGTGGCGAGCGCATTGCGCTGACTCTGAACTTCGCGTGCCTGCAACGCTTTTGGCATTGCGCAACTGAATGCGCAAAAGCGCCTGCGCGGCCCGCGGCGCGTTAAAACATCGGGTTTATCACTCCAGCAGATAACCGTATCGGATTTGCTTCGTTGTCGCCGTGCGTGTGTGCCGGTAAATTTGTCTGACTTCGCCTTCGCCGGCGTCCTTCGAACAGATTCGACGAAGAGTTTCCCGTGACGACTGCCTTTGCCTCCCCCGCCGCCAGCGCCGCTGGTCCTGCCAATCAAGCCCGGCAGATCGAAATTCGCGCTTTCGACGGCCCCGTCGGCGCGGAAATTCTGGGTCTCGATCTCAACAAACCGCTGGCTCAGGACGATTTCGCCCGCATTCACCGTGCCCATCTGGACCACCACGTGCTGGTGTTTCGCGATCAGCGCATTACGCCGGAGCAGCAGATTGCCTTCAGCCGCCGCTTCGGTCCGTTGCAGATTCACGTGCTGCATCAATTCCAGTTGCCGGGCCACCCGGAGGTGCTGATCGTCTCGAACATCGTCGAGAACGGCCAGCCGATCGGTCTCGGCGACGCCGGTCACTACTGGCATTCCGATCTGTCGTACAAGGAGAAGCCGAGCCTCGGTTCGATGCTGCACGCGCAGGAGCTGCCCCCGGAAGGCGGCGACACGCTGTTCGCCAACATGCACCTCGCGTGGGACACGTTGCCGGAGCATTTGCGCAGCGCGGTGCAAGGCCGTTCGGCGGAGCATACGTATCTCGCGAAATACGCGGAATTGCAGAAGCGCAGCCCGTGGCGGCCGAATCTGTCGGCGGAGCAGATTGCCCAGGTGAAGCCGGTGGTGCAGCCGATGGTGCGCACTCATCCTGAGACCGGACGGCGCGCGCTCTTCGTCAGTGAGCATTTCACGACCCGTGTGATCGGCTTGCCGGAAGACGAGAGCAAGTCACTGCTCGAAGAAATTTTTGCGCATAGCGTGCGGCCCGAGCATCTGTACCGGCATCAGTGGGCCGAACACGACATGGTGTTCTGGGACAACCGCTCATTGATGCATCTGGCAGCCGGCACGCCGGATCACCTGCGCCGCAAACTGTATCGCACAACGATCGAAGGCGACGTGCCGTTCTGATGGCAACACAGCCCGCCCTGACCACACACACATGCTGAACGGAGTTCCAATGCTTGCCAGGTTTCGCCCGACCCCTCTGGGGCCGTCTCTGTCCCGTCGTTTGACCACAGCGTTGCTGAGCGTATCGATGGGCGTGGCCAGCCTCGGCGCGGCCATGCCCGCGCATGCCGAAGGCCAGATTCGCATTGCCGAACAGTTCGGCGTCGTCTATCTGCTGCTGAACGTCGCGCGCGACCAGCAGTTCGTCGAGAAAGAAGGGCGCAAGCAGGGACTCGATATCAAGGTCGACTGGGTGAAACTCTCGGGTGGCGCCGCCGTCAACGATGCATTGCTCTCCGGCGCGGTGGATGTCGCTGGCGCGGGTGTCGGCCCGTTGTTGACGATCTGGGACCGCACGCACGGTAAGCAGAACGTGAAGGGCGTGGCCTCGCTCGGCAATCTGCCGTATTACCTCGTCAGCAACAATCCGAATGTCAGGACGATTGCCGACTTCACCGAGAAAGACCGCATTGCGGTGCCGGCTGTCAATGTGTCGGTGCAATCGCGCGTACTGCAGTACGCGGCAGCGAAGCGCTGGGGCGACAAGGATTACAACCGCCTCGACAAATTCACGCAGGCGCTGCCGCATCCCGACGCAGCAGCGGCGATCATCGCGGGCGGCACGGAAATTACCGGGCACTTCGGCAATCCGCCGTTTCAGGAGCAGGAGCTCGCCGGCAATCCGAAGGCGCACATCGTGCTGAATTCTTACGATGTACTGGGCGGCCCGAGCTCGGCGACCGTCCTGTACGCGACAGAGAAATTCCGCGACAACAATCCGAAGACCTACCGCGCATTCGTCGACGCGCTGGCGGATGCCGCACGCTTTATCTCGGCCAATCCCGACGCCGCCGCCGATATCTACATCCGTACGAACCAGTCGAAGATCGACCGCGATCTGCTGCTGAAGGTCATCAAGGACCCGCAGGTGCAATTCAAGGTCGCACCGCAGAACACATTCGGACTCGCGCAGTTCATGTATCGCGTCGGCGCCATCAGGAACGAGCCCAGGTCATGGAAGGATTATTTCTTCGACGACCCGGCAACCGCGGCGGGCAGTTGAGCATGATTTTCTTCGCGAGCTTTGCCGGCGCTTTGTTGGCGCTTCATCGGCCCCTGTGGTCGACCTGCAGGGAGTGATCTGATGGTGGCCAATCCTACTTTACTGTTTCCGAACGACGCCGCTGCCCAGGCCACACCGGCGACCAGCGAAAGGCTGCTTGCGGTCGAGAACGTCAACCTTGAATACCGCACGCGCGACCGGATCGTTCGCGCGACCCATAACGTGAGTTTCGATGTCTACGGCGGCGATCGCTTCGTGCTGCTGGGACCGTCGGGTTGCGGCAAGTCGACTTTGCTCAAAGCGGTCGCCGGGTTCATTCAACCGACCTCGGGCAGCATCGCGCTCGACGGCGAGACCGTGCGAGGTCCCGGCGCCGATCGTATCGTCGTATTCCAGGAGTTCGACCAGTTGCCGCCGTGGAAGACGGTTCTGCAGAACGTCGCGTTTCCGCTGCGTGTCGCGAGAAAGCTGTCGCGCGCAGAAGCCAATGAGCGCGCGCTGCATTACCTGGAGAAGGTCGGACTCACGTCGTTTGCGAAAGCCTATCCGCACACCTTGTCGGGCGGCATGAAGCAGCGAGTCGCGATTGCCCGCGCGCTGGCCATGCAGCCGCGCGTGCTGCTGATGGACGAGCCCTTCGCCGCGCTCGACGCGCTCACGCGCCGCAAGATGCAGGAGGAACTGCTGCGCCTGTGGGAAGAAGTGAACTTCACGCTGCTGTTCGTCACGCATTCGATCGAAGAGGCGCTGGTGGTCGGCAATCGCATTCTGTTGCTGTCGCCGCATCCCGGCCGTGTGCGCGCGGAGCTCAATAGCCATCAGTATTCGCAGGACAGTTTCGGGCGCAGCGATTTTCAGCGCAGCGTCGCGCGTATTCATCATCTGCTGTTCGAAGAGACGGAGGCCGGGCAATGAGTTCTCCCGCTACGCTGTTACCGCCGGTTCGCGAGGAGTACGAGCGCCCGCTCGAGCCGCTCGGCGAGCTCGTCCTCGAAGCGCCGTTGCCGTTGGGCAAGCGCCTCTTCGAACAAGGCTGGTTGCGCAAGACACTGATTGCGCTGGTGTTGATCGTCATATGGGAAATCGCCGCGCGCGCAATCGACAACGATCTGCTTCTGCCGACCTTCGGCGCGACCTTCAGCGCGTTCGTACAGGGTGTGTGGTCCGGCGAACTGCTGCAGAAAACGGCGGTGTCGATGTCCGTGCTGCTGCGCGGCTATCTGCTCGGCGCCTTGCTCGCCTTCGCGTTGACGTCGCTCGCCGTGTCGACGCGTCTGGGCCGTGACGTCCTGTCGATGCTGACGGCGATGTTCAACCCGTTGCCTTCCATCGCGCTCCTGCCGCTCGCGCTGCTCTGGTTCGGTCTCGGTACCGGCAGCCTGTTGTTCGTGCTGGTCCATTCGGTGCTGTGGCCACTCGCCTTGAACACGTACTCCGGCTTTCAATCGGTGCCGGCGACGCTGCGCATGACGGGGCGCAACTACGGCCTCACGGGCATGCGCCATGTTCTGCTGATTCTGGTGCCGGCGGCGTTGCCCGCGATTCTGGCCGGCTTGCGGGTCGGCTGGGCCTTTGCGTGGCGCACACTGATCGCCGCCGAACTCGTATTCGGTGCGAGTTCCGGCAGCGGTGGGCTGGGCTGGTATATCTTTCAGAATCGCAACGAGCTGTACACGGATCGCGTTTTTGCCGGGCTGGCCGCGGTGATCGTGATCGGTTTGCTGATCGAGCATCTGGTGTTCGATACGCTGGAGCGCGTGACGGTTCGGCGCTGGGGCGTGCAGCATTAACGGTACGGCGCGACAATGAGCGAGTAGCAACGCGCTTATGTATGACGAAATACGCAGCGCGCTGAAGTTGGCGAAACAACCGGTTGCGCTCGCCGCAGCCGGCCCCGAATCAGATAGACAAGGAGACGCTGTTATGGGAATGCGCCCAGATCCTACGTTCCATGCATCGCCGAAGCTCGCGATGGATGCGCCAGCGGAAGACTTCGCCTACACGTTGCTGCTCAGCCCCGATTTTTCGCAGCCCGACGCGCTCGCCGTCATCGATGTGAAGCCCGGATCGCCGACCTATAGTCAGGTGGTTCACACGGTGCCGGTGCCGAACAAGGGGGACGAGTTTCACCACTTCGGCTGGAATGCCTGCTCATCGTCACTGTCGCCGCTGACCGGTCACGCCTTTCTCGAACGGCGCTATCTGATCATTCCGGGCATGCGCTCCTCGCGTATCTATATCGTCGACACCAAGCCTCATCCGACCCAGGCGCGCATCCACAAGATCATCGAGCCCGAGGAAATTTTCCGCAAGACGGGTTATTCGCGTCCTCACACGGTTCATTGCGGGCCTGAGGGCATCTACGTCAGTACGCTCGGTGGCGGCGGGAAAGACGGCACTGACGGGCCGCCGGGCATCTTCATCATGGACTGCGAAACGTTCGAGGTTCTCGGCCGCTGGGAGATCGACCGCGGGCCGCAGGAGAAACACTACGATTTCTGGTGGAACCTGCCGCGCGACTACATGGTGTCGAGCGAGTGGGCCTTGCCGCCGCAATTCGAGAATGGGATCGTCCCCGAAGATCTTCTCTCGAACAAGTACGGGCACCAGATCCACTTCTGGGATCTGCGGGCAAGGCGCAACGTGCAAACGATCGATCTCGGCGCCAACCATCAGATGGCGCTCGAAGTGCGGCCCGCGCACGATCCGGCCCGGGAGTACGGTTTCATCGGCGTGGTGGTCGATACGACGAACCTTGAAGGATCGATCTGGACCTGGTGGCGCGAGGACGGCAAGTTCCATATCGAGAAGACGGCGACTATTCCGCCCGAGCCTGCCGCCGCGGAACTGCTGCCGCCCTTGCTGCAGGGATTCGGCGCGGTGCCGCCGCTCGTCACCGACATCGATCTCTCTATCGACGACAAATTCCTGTACGTCGCGTGCTGGGGAACGGGCGAGCTGCGTCAGTACGACGTGACGGAACCCCGCAAACCGAAACTCACGGGATCAATCCATATCGGCGGGATCGTACGGCGTACGCCGCACCCGAACGGTCAAACCTTTGCCGGCGGTCCGCAGATGGTCGAGATCAGTCGCGACGGCAAGCGTGTCTACTGGACCAATTCTCTCTACTCGACATGGGACAACCAGTTCTATCCGGATGGGGTGCCCGCGGCCCAGGTCATGGCCCGGGCTGAACCGGATGGTGGCCTGACCCTCGCCGAGGACTACTGGGTAGCCTTTCCCGACGGTTACCGGGCTCACCAGATTCGGCTCGAAGGCGGCGACTGCTCGACCGATTCGTTCTGCTACCCGTCGGTGGGGACTTGATTGGCAGCGGCTGGCCGCAAACCGGCCTTTGGCTGGCCGTCGCGGCGAGCGGTCTCTATCATGGGCTGAACCCGGCAATGGGCTGGCCGCTGGCTGTTTCCAGCGGGTTGATGGAGCGGCGTGCGCGGGCGTTGTTCTCCGCGCTCCTGTATCTCGCCGCAGGGCATGTATTGGCGATGTTCGTGGTGATGGCGCCGTTCGCCATGCTGGCAATGCTGCTCGCCTGGCAGCGCGAGATCCAGATTGGCGCGAGTGTGCTGGTCATTGCTTTTGGCGCGATGCTTCTGATCTGGCGACGCCATCCACGTGTGCTGGCGCGGATTCCGCCGTCGCGGCTCGCGCTCTGGTCCTTTGCCGTGGCCATCGCGCATGGCGCGGGACTGATGCTGGTGCCGGTCTATCTCGGCCTGTGCCGCTCCTACGGTATGGATCGAGGGCACCAGGCCGCGCGAGCCCTGATCGACGCCAATCTGGGCATGGCGCTGCTCGTCTCCGGCGTTCATGCTGCGGCGATGATCGCGGTCGGCGGGCTCCTTGCGTGGCTGGTCTATCGCTATCTTGGGTTGAAGTTCGTGTCGCGGAGCTGGTTCAATCTGGACGCAGTCTGGGCGGTGAGCCTGATTCTGGTGGGTGCGCTCTCGCTGGCGCTCAACACCGCTGTTCCAACCGGCGACGGGTGATGGCGGCGGAATTGCACGTCGCCAGATAATTCTTCCGGCGAGGAAGTCGCGCTAACGTGTTGGCGCAGGTGTCAAGGCTTTGGCCGCTTGCCAGTATTTCGCTACGACGGGCAGGATGCCACCCTCTGTCGGGCCGGAGATTTCGCGCTCGAAACACGCGCATAGCGCGGCGATCAGCAAAACGGCGACAACCCGGCCATGCGATGGACGCGAACGTTCAGGCTCCGGATGCGAGACATCGTGCGAGGCCGTTGCAGCGGTGTGCTGCGAATAATCCCACTGGGGTTTGCTCATCTCAGTAGACCACGCCGGAGAGGAAGCGCTCAGTGTCGTCCTTTCTGCGCCGCGGCAGAACCAAGATTCTCGACTATCCATATCCCTGTGGTGCATTTGGCGCACGACGCGCGAGCGCAGATTCACGCTGCGCTTGCAGCGGATTCACAGCGGGTTCATAAGCCCTATGAGCTTTGCCTGGGTTTTCGCCCCGCCTGACGCGCGAGCTTCGCGGCGCGCCTCGCCGCCCGCGTCAGCAGCGCGGCGAACGCCGTTTCATCCACTTTCAGACCGCGGCGCGACTGGCCGGGCAGCAAGTCCTGTAGTTCGTCCGCTTCGAACGCGCTGATCACCACCGGGTGGATGTAGCAGCGCCGGCATACCGCTGGCGTATTGCGCAACAACGTCGCCACGTCCTTGACTGTTGCCACGATATGCCGGCGGGTTTGCGCCGCGCTGCCGCACATCAGCCGCCGTAGCGTGGCCAATGCATGGACGCTGCCTGCCCAGGTCCGGTAGTCCTTCGCCGTGAAATCCGCGTTGCTCGCGCGGCGCAAGTAATCGTTGATGTCGGCCGAACCGATGGTGCGGCGCATGCCGTCCTCGTCGAGATACTGGAACAGTTCGTGGCCCGGCAGTTCCGCGCAGCGCCGCACAATGCGCCTGACGCGCGGATGGTCTACCGCGACATCGTGCTCGATACCGCTCTTGCCGCGGAATTTCAGGCGCAATTGACCCGCTTCGATCTTCAGGTGTTTTTTGCGCAGCGTCGTCAAACCGTACGACTGGTTATCGCGTGCGTATTCGACACTGCCGACGCGGATGAGCGTCGTGTCGAGCAACTGCACGATCGCGGCAATGACTTTGTCGCACGGCATCCCCGGCAATTTCAGATCGCGTGCGACGCGCGCGCGGATCTTCGGCAACGCGCGGCCGAACGCGGCCATGCGCTCGTATTTGTCGGTGTCGCGTGTTTCGCGCCAGAGCGGGTGATAGCGGTACTGCTTGCGGCCGCGCGCGTCGCGGCCGGTCGCCTGCAGATGACCGCGAGCGTCCGCGCAAATCCACACCTCTTCATAGGCGGGCGGAATTGCGAGCGTGTTGATACGGGCAATTTCGTCGGCGTCGGCGATGCGTTTGCCTGCCATGTCGAAGTAGGCGAAACCATCCTTTCCCGCTTTGGTTTTCCGCTTGCGAGTGTAACCGGGCTGGGTGTCGTCCGTGTGCCGCAGCCCCGGCGCGATCGCGACGGCAGCGGCTTGCCGCGTGAGCTTGTCAACGCGCTTGTCAGTGCGGCGCTGGGTCGAATGGGTGGTGGCAGGCATCGTTGTGAGTAAAAGTTTCAGATGCGTGGCGCGCAATGCGCCGGCGTTCCCGCTATGAGCAAAGCCGATGCCTGACTGTCGGAGCGTGCCCGCACGTTCCCGTATGCGACGCGGTGGATGCCAGGCACGCCGCATGCGAATAGCCTGGGGAGTTCTGCTGCTGCATGGAAAAACTGCGGCGGCGGATTTCCTGATAGACGACACCTCTGGAGGTATTGAATGGCTACGAACGTTGTTTCCGTGCTGAATGATCTGGTCGAAACGTCGAAGGACGGCGAGAAGGGCTTTCTCAAGGCCGCCGAGGACGCGCATGACGCGCAACTGAAGACCTTGTTCCAGTCGCGGGCCGCAGACTGCGCGCGCGGTGCGCGTGAACTGCAGGATGCCGTTCAAGGCATGGGCGGCAAGCCCGAAACGCATGGCAGTGTGAGCGGCGCCTTGCATCGCGGCTGGGTCGACGTGAAGTCCGCGGTGGCGAATCGCAGCGATCACGAGATTCTTGCCGAGTGCGAAAAGGGCGAGGACGTCGCGAAGAAACGCTATCACGATGCGCTCGAGAAGGAATTGCCGCCGGACGTGCGCGCAATCGTCGAGCGCCAGTATCAGGGCGTGCTGCAAAACCATGACCGCGTGCGCGATCTGCGTGATCAGTACGCTGCGGCCAAGCCTTAATCGACGGGGCGGGGTTATCGGATGCGATACCCCGCTGTAATGGCTGAGATGTGCTGCACTGCATTGCCGAATGCCGGATACACAGCATTATTTTTGTTCGCCAATGTACTAGGACAATAATGTTCGTGCCGTATTTGGCCTCAATATGGGGGCCATACGGAGAAGTGCGCGGACAGATACGCGGAGAAATACGCGTACCAGTATGGGACCCGGCAAAAACGGAGGCAGCAGTGATCGAGCAGTGGCGGGAAGCGGGGCGCCCGCGTGTCGTCGTAGCAGCAACGATGTAATCCGGCCTGGCGGACCAGCGCGTCCGCCAGACGCATGGCCGGAAACGGAGCCGCGCAGCTTTCATCGGGAACAACGCTTGCTGACCCTGCGTTCGAGCCGGAGCGAATCATCGCCTGGCGCTGCTAACGCAAGGAGTGTTTCCATGGCAGGCAAAACCGGCACCCGTCAGCCCGCAACCCCGGCTGACGACCGCAAATCGCAAGATCTCGAACCGTTCCGCGTCCGTCCCGACGGTGCGGCGCTGCGAACCAATCAGGGCGTAAAGATCGCCGACAATCAGAACACGTTGCGCGCCGGTCCGCGCGGTCCGTCTCTGCTCGAAGACTTCATCATGCGCGAGAAGATCACGCATTTCGATCACGAGCGGATTCCGGAGCGCATTGTGCATGCACGCGGCTCCGCTGCACATGGGGTGTTCCAGCTATACGAGCCGATGACCGAGTACACCAAAGCCGCGTTCCTGCAGAACCCGGCCGAGCAGACCCCGGTCTACGTGCGCTTTTCTACCGTACAGGGGCCGCGTGGCTCGGCGGATACCGTGCGCGACGTGCGCGGTTTCGCGGTGAAGTTTTACACGCAGGAGGGTAATTACGATCTGGTAGGCAACAACATGCCGGTGTTCTTTATCCAGGACGCGATCAAGTTCCCGGACTTCGTCCACGCTGTCAAACCGGAAGCGCCCAACGAGATGCCCACCGGCGGCTCCGCGCACGATACGTTCTGGGATTTCGTGTCGCTGGTGCCGGAGTCCGCACACATGGTGCTGTGGACCATGTCGGACCGCGCGATCCCACGCAGCTTGCGCACCATGGAGGGCTTTGGCGTTCACACCTTCCGCTTCGTGAATGCGCAAGGCAAGGCGCGTTTCGTCAAGTTTCACTGGCGCCCCGTGCTGGGCTCCTATTCGCTGTTGTGGGACGAAGCGCAAAAGCTCGCCGGCAAGGATCCCGACTTCCATCGGCGCGACCTGTGGGAAGCAATCGAACGGGGCGACTTCCCTGAATACGAACTCGGCGTGCAGATCGTCGAGGAACAGGATGAAAACAGCTTCGGTTTCGATCTGCTCGATCCGACCAAGCTGATACCGGAAGAGCGCGTACCGGTAAAAATCATCGGCAAGATGACGCTTAACCGCAATCCGGATAATTTCTTCGCCGAGACCGAACAGGTCGCGTTTCACCCGGGCCATATCGTGCCGGGTATCGACTTTAGCAACGATCCGTTGCTGCAAGGCCGGCTCTTTTCGTACACGGATACGCAGATCAGCCGGCTGGGCGGCCCGAACTTCCACGAGATTCCGATCAACCGGCCGGTGTGCCCGTTTCATAACAACCAGCGCGACGCGATGCATCGCCAGGCGATCAATGTCGGGCAGGCCTCGTATGAGCCGAACTCGCTGAGCGGGGGCTGGCCGAAGGAGACTAGTCCGGCGCCGTCAGAAGGCGGCTTCGAGAGCTATCAGGAGCGTGTCGACGGCGTGAAGATCCGCGTGCGCAGCGAGTCTTTTGCCGATCACTTCTCGCAAGCCGCGCTCTTCTACCAGAGCATGTCCGAGGTCGAGCAGGAGCACATCAGTGCTGCCTATCAGTTCGAACTCGGCAAGGTGACGAAGCCGGAGATTCGCGAGCGCGTGGTGAACGAGATTCTTGCCAACTTCGACGCTGGTCTCGCAGCGAAGGTCGCGGAAGGCTTGGGTTTACCCGCGCCGAAGAAGGGTAAGGCGCCCCCCGCGTCGAAGCCGCAGACTTCGCCGGCGCTCAGCCTGCTCAATCGCGGCAAGCCGGGCATCAAGACCTGCAAGATCGCGTTGCTGGCTGCGCCCGGTGCCGATGGCGCGTCGATCAGGAAGCTTCAGCAGGCGCTCTTGGGCGAGGGCGCGACGCCGTTGCTGATCGCGCCGAGCCTGGCTGCGATCGACGGTTTGCAGCCGGACGCGACGATCGCCGGAATGCCGTCGATCATGTTCGACGCGGTGATCGTCTGCGGCGGCGAGGCTGGTGCGAAAACACTGGCGCAATCCGGCGACGCGCGGCATTTCGTGCTGGAGGCGTTCAAGCATCTGAAAGCGATTGCGGCGCTCGGGGCGGGGCGCGACGTGCTGGCGGCGGCTCAACTGCCGGACCAGGCCGATGGCGTGGTAACCGGCGACGACAGCCAGAGCGCCGAGGTGCTTAAGGCGTTCGTTGCGGCGGCGGAGCAGCACCGCGTGTGGTCGCGGGCGGCGCTGGCGCAAACGGTACCGGCATAACGTAAGGATAGTTAAGGAATTTGCAATGGTGCGGCATAAGGCGGATGTGTCCGACGGCGACTTCGAGATCTTCGCGACCTATCACGGCACGAGCGACGGCCGGTACGTGGGCGGCCTGAGGGTGATCAGAAAGTCCGACCGGAAGATCCTGTTCCCGTTCGAAGGCGCGCCGCAGATCGGACCTTACGCGACGCCGGCGCAGGCACGTGAGGCGGCCGTGGAGTACGGCCGCCAGATCATCGCGACAGACCGGGCCTCGCCCGAGACGTAGCGAGGCCTCGCGAACGTCGGTTTAAAACCCGTGCCGCACGGAAAGCGTCGCGCCCGTGCTGTGCGAGTGGAGAACCGCGACACGCGCTGTTGCGGAAAAGGCCCAGTCGTTGACGGTCAACGACAGCTTTCGCTGCGGTTGCGCACCGAGCGTCAGGGTGGTGTTCTGTACATCGACGATTGAGAGCTGCGGCGCCGTCGACGGGCCCAGAGAGAGATAATCCGACGCTTGGGACGGCGCCTGTTGCGACGCCGCCCCAGGCATTGGTGCGGGCGTTGCGCCGCCAAAGCGGACGTCGTGAGTTATCGGCGTGCTATAGAAATTCTCGACTGGCGCGTAAAAGGGATTTCCCTGGTCCGACTGATATTCAAAGGCGTAGCGTTGCGGTTCCGGAATGGAGGGAAGCGTTTTCACGGGCAGTGGCGCGATGCTCGCCACGGTCATCTCTTCGGGCGAATCGATCGTAAGGTCGCCCGCGAACGCATACCCGCTCAGCAAGAAGATGATTGCGCCGGCAATTCTTTCGCTCAGGCAGATCATCGCATGCCTCCAATGAAGGAATTGAAACGTCACGCTACTGACACGCCATGCCTGAACGGACCGCTTGCTCATTGCTGCCCGCACTCAACTATTGTAGTCAGTCTTTTGCGTATCGCTACCCGTCTCTGTAGCGTCCGCCGGTGAGGAACAGCGCTTGCTGCGCTCCAGGTTGCCGGCGTGCAATCCGTTGCAAACGGCAAATTCCGCAAGCCCGGAGCGGGCTTTTTTGCTGGTCTCACAAGGAGCATGAGTATGGAAACCATGTCGGTGGAAGAACGCATCAGGACCCGGGCCTACCATTTGTGGGAGAAGGCGACCGAGCCTAGGGGCACACCCGAGGAGTACTGGGAGCAGGCACGCGCCGAAATCGAAGATGAAAACGCTCATGAAGACGCGTCGGGCGTGCCCACGGAGCCGCCCGGCACGCTGTGAGACGCGGCGGCGGTTCATTGCCCGCGCGGGGGAGTTCGACCTGAACGGTGTATAGGGTCGCGGTGTATCGGATCCGGTGTATCGGGTCGTTGCCGCTCAGGCCCGGTGATTAGTTCAAGGTCTCCGCAGGTCCGAAGAATTCATACCGGCTGCGCTCGTCGGGTTGACCGAGATCGCGCAGCGTTCTTCTGATAAACGCCATAAACGGCGTGGGGCCGAGGAAATAGGCATCGAACTCCTGATTGAGCGGAAGCCACTGGGCCAACTGTGAGGAAGTTGGGCGCCCCACGCCGTTCGGGGGGCGTTTGTCCGTTGCCTCCGTTTGCTCATAGACGACGTAGGCTTGCAGGCGAGGGTAGCGTGCCGCCCAAGCGTCGAGGAGTTCGCCGAAGGCATGCGCGCGGCCATTGCGTGCATAGTGGATAAAAATGACTGCCCGCCCGGCGATCAGTGCAGTCTCGGCCATTGCCAGGGTAGGGGTGATGCCTACGCCGCCGCTGATCAGCGCGAGCGGCGTGTCGTTGTCGGCAAGCGTGAACGCTCCTGCGGGCGCAAACAGGTCCAATGTGCCGCCTGCCGGTACGTGGTCGTGCAGGAAGGTGGATGCCTTGCCGCCTGGTTCGCGTTTGACGCTGATGCGGTAGCTGTGGTTGTTCGGCGCGGCTGACAGCGAATAGTTGCGGCGAATCTCCTCGCCATCGATCGTCAGGCGCAGACCGATGTACTGGCCTGGATGAAAGGCGGCGACCGGCTTGCCATCAACGGGTTCCAGGTAGAACGAAGTGATTTCCTCACTCTCGGGCACCTTGCGGCTCACCCGGAACTGGCGTGCTCCACGCCAGCCCCCCGGCGCAGCGGCCAACGTGTCGTACACCTGCCGCTCGGCCGCAATCAGGATGTCCGCGAGTTGCTGATAGGCCGCGCCCCAGGCGTCGATCACCGCGTCGGTAGCGAGTTCTGGACCGAGTACGTCCCGGATGGCGCGCAGCAGGCACGCGCCGACGATAGGGTAATGCTCGGGCTGAATCTGCAGGGCCACGTGTTTGTTCACGATCTGCGCGGCCAGCGGGCCCAGTGCCTCGAGCCGGTCGATGTTGCGGGCATACTGCAGGACGCCGTTAGCCAGCGCGCGCTGCTGCGTACCGCGGGCCTGGTGTGCCTGGTTGAATAGGGGGCGCACTTCCGGGTAGTCGCTGAGCATCAGTTTGTAGAAATGCGTGGTGAGGGTTTCCCCACCGGTTTCCAGCAGCGGGACTGTGGCCTTGATGATGTCGCGTTGGGTGTCTGTCAGCATAAAAAGCGTACGTGGGTAGGCAGGGTGAAAACGGATGGAAGGGAAGGGCGCCGGCACGATCGCCGGCGCCACCCGCTCAGTGCGCGGTGGGCATGGCGAACTCAGCGCCCTTGCTGATGCTTTCCGGCCAGCGCTGCATGATCGACTTCTGCTTCGTGTAGAAACGCACACCTTCTTCGCCATAGGTGTGCGTGTCGCCGAACAGCGAGCGCTTCCAGCCACCGAACGCGTGCCAGGCCATCGGAACCGGAATCGGCACGTTGATGCCGACCATGCCAACCTGGATGCGGCGCGAGAATTCGCGGGCGACGTGGCCATCGCGGGTGAAACAGGCGGTACCGTTGCCGAACTCGTGAGCGTTGATGAGATCCACCGCTTCTGTAAAGTCTTCGACACGCACGATGGCCAGTACCGGGCCGAAGATCTCCTCCTTGTAGATGCGCATCCCGGGGGTAACGTGATCGAACAGCGTGCCGCCCAGCCAGAAGCCGTCGCCGCATCCCGCGCCTGCCTGGGCGCTGTCGAAGCCGCGACCGTCCACCAGCAGTTGCGCGCCTTCCTTGATGCCCTGCTCGATGTAGCCCGTAACACGTTCGTGTGCTGCACGGCTGACGATCGGTCCCATTTCCGCTTCCAGGTTCTCGCCGTCGAGCACCTTGAGTGCTTTCGTGCGCTCTACCAGACGCGGCAGCAGTCGGTCCGCCACGTCGCCGACCAGCACAGCTACGGAGATCGCCATACAGCGTTCGCCCGCCGAGCCGTAGGCCGCGCCGATCAGCGCATCCACCGTACGGTCGAGGTCGGCGTCGGGCATCACGACCATATGATTCTTGGCGCCGCCCAGCGCCTGGACACGCTTGCCGTGACGAGCGCCGGTCTCGTAGATGTAGTTGGCGATCGGTGTGGAGCCAACAAAGCTGATCGCCGTGACCTGCGGGTGTTCAAGCAGGGCATCGACAGCCACCTTGTCGCCCTGCACGACATTGAACACGCCATCGGGCAGGCCGGCTTCCTTGAAAAGTTCAGCAATCCGCAACGACGGACTGGGGTCGATCGGGCTGGGCTTGAGCACGAAGGTGTTGCCGCAGGCGATGGCCACGGGGAACATCCAGCACGGCACCATGACTGGAAAATTGAAAGGGGTGACACCGGCGACTACACCCAGGGGCTGGCGCATCGTCCAGTTGTCGATGCCGGTGGATACCTGCTCGGTGTAGTCGCCCTTCAGCAGTTGCGGGATGCCGCACGCAAACTCCACCACTTCAATGCCGCGGGTGACTTCGCCCTGCGCGTCGGAGAAGACCTTGCCATGTTCCGCGGTGATCAGGTGGGCGAGCTCGTCGCGGTGCCTGTTCAACAGATCCAGAAACCTGAACAGCACGCGCGCGCGCCGCACCGGCGGCGTGTTCGACCAGCCGGGGAAGGCTGCCGCGGCGGCTTGCACGGCAGCATCCACTTCGTCTGCGCCAGCCAGTGCGACGACGCCGGTGACCTGACCGGTGGCGGGATTGGTGATCGGCTGAGCGCGTCCGGATGCGACGGGCGTTGCGCGACCATCAATGTAGTGGCCGATTTCTGCAGGCTTGGTGCTCATGCTGGATGTCTCCTGTTGATTTGAGAATTAAGAAAGGTCGAGTGAAAAGCTGCGTTGGTATCGATGCTGCCGGCCGGGAATTCAGCGGAGGCTTTCGCAGCGGCAGCGTGCGGGGGGGGGCCGTTGGTTGTCGCTGGGTGTCGTTGGACGATATGCGACCTGATGAATCACATCAAATGATGAATAGTGATAGTTGACTTCACTGAAAATGAACCATCGCGTGACCCTGCTTCACTGGGAGAGATCGTATCCATCACCAATCATCATTTGATGTGATCGAGTAGCGGCCCTATCGTCCATCACAAGAAGTCCGCAGCGCCGCTGATAGCGGGGCATAAAGCGGAGTCAGGAAATCAGATGTTTTTCCATGGACGGAGACAAAAGAATGGAGACAACCGAACTCTCAGCGGTTCGAAGCACCTCATTGTTCGCCTCGCTGGTGCGACGGCGCAGGCGTTTCGTGATCGGGCTGACGGCCGCGACGCTGATTCCCTATTACGCGTTCATTCTCGTCGCGGCCTTTGTGCCAAAGCTGCTTGCGACGAGATTGCCGGGGGGAGGGGTGATGAATATCGGCTGGCCGATCGGCGTCGTACTGATCATCGGCACATGGCTTCTGACGGGTCTGTACGTTCGTCGCGCGAACGGCGAATTCGATGCGCTCACCGCGAAAATTCTGGCGGGAGAAAATCGATGAGCCGCGCACGCCAAAGCATTCTTTTCCTCTCTCTGCTGGGCATTGCATGTGCCGCCATGGCCGCGCCAGGTGCGCTCGAAAAGGTCGAGCGTCAGCCGCTTAACATCACGGCCATCGTGATGTTCCTGGTGTTCGTTTCCGCAACCCTGGCGATAACCTGGTGGGCTGCCGCCCGAACCCGGTCGATGAGCGATTTCTATACGGCGGGCGGCAGCATTACCGGCTTTCAGAACGGCCTTGCGCTGGCAGGTGACTACATGTCGGCTGCGGCGTTGCTGGGCGTGACCAGCATGATTTTCTTCCACGGCTACGACGGCATGATCTATGCGATCAGCTTTTTCGTCGCATGGCCGCTGTTGCTGTTTCTCTTTGCGGAGCGGATCCGCAACCTCGGTCGCATCACGATCGCCGACATCGCATCCTTCCGCCTCGACCAGAACCGGATTCGCACACTGACGGCGTGTGGATCGCTGACCGTGGTCTGTTTCTATCTCGTGGTGCAGATGGTCGGAGCGGGGCAACTCATCGAACTGCTATTCGGCTTGCCCTATCACTATGCGGTCATCGTGGTAGGCGTACTGATGGCGGTCTATGTCACCTTTGGCGGCATGGTGGCGACCACCTGGGTACAGATCATCAAAGCCGGCCTGCTCCTGTTCGGCGGGACGCTGCTGGCGGTGCTGGCACTCAGCCGGTTCAATTTTTCGCTCGATGCGCTATTCACGCAGGCCATTGCCGTGCGCGGCGCGCGGGTCCTGCTTCCGGGCGAACTGGTGGCCGACCCTGTGGCGATGATCTCGCTGTCCATTGGCCTCGTGTTCGGCACTGCAGGGCTGCCGCACATTCTCATGCGGTTCTTCACCGTTCCGGATGCCAAAGCGGCCCGCAAGTCCGTATTCGTCGCCACAGGGTTCATCGGTTTCTTCTTCCTGGTCGTTGCCGTTCTGGGCATGGCTGCCATCGTGATCGTCGGTCAGAACCCCGCCTTTTATGAAGCAGGGCAAATCGGCGGCAAGCTGCTCGGCGGCGGCAACATGCCGGTGATGCACCTGGCCCGCGCGCTTGGCGGCAACCTGATGCTCGGCTTCCTCTCAGCCGTGGCCTTTGCCACCATTCTGGCCGTGGTATCCGGACTCACAATGGCCGGCACCTCGGCGATTTCGCACGATCTGTATGTGATGGTGCTCAAGAAGAATCGCGCCGATCCGGCCGCTGAGCGCCGGGTATCCAGAATCGCTTCGGTGTGCATCGGCGTGGTCGCGGTGGTTCTTGGAATCCTGTTCAAGGATCAGAACATTGCTTTCCTGGTAGCGCTCACTTTCGGTGTGGCCGCCTCGGTGAATTTTCCGATCCTTGCGCTTTCGATGTACTGGAAGGGACTCACCACGCGCGGAGCGCTGGCCGGTGGTGTCACGGGGCTTCTCAGTTCGGTGGTCCTCGTCATTCTTTCGCCGGCGGTCTGGGTGAAGGTGCTGGGCCATGCCCATGCGATTTATCCCTACGAGTATCCGGCCATCGTGTCGATGAGTATCGCCTTCGTGTTTGCGTGGCTGGGCTCGGTGACCGATCGCAGCGCTGAGGCCGCACGGGAACGCAGCCGGTTTGACGACCAGTACGTTCGTGCGCAGACAGGGTGGGGCGCATCCGGGACCGCCGGTCACTGAATGCGATCGCGCGGCGGGCTTTGAAGCTTGAGGCTTGAGGCTTGGAGAGAAACATCCGCCCGTTTTTGGGGCGGCGCTGCCGGCATACCAATACAAGGACAAGGAGCAAGACATGCAACTAAGAGACAACGGCCTGAGGTTTTCGCCCGTCACGATTGTTCTGCACTGGGTTGTGGCGATACTGCTTTTCTCGATCATCGGTCTGGGCATTGCGATCGCACAGGCGGGCGACGATGTGCGGAAGCTGGAGTGGATACACGTCCAGAACCTGCTTGGCCTCTTTGTGCTTCTCGTCTCGACTTATCGGTTCTGGGCGCGAGTCACTTCGTATCATCCGTTGCCGCTCGGCACGCCGAACCCTGTCGAGGTGATCGCCAGCCGGTCGGTCGCTGCGGCGCTCGCGCTGGCGATGGTGTTGCTGCCGCTTGCCGCGTGGCTGTCCCGATGCGCGGCGGGGGAAATTGTGGGCCTCCCTGGAGGCTGGGTGATTCCCGCGCCATTTGGGCCCAATGCGCAGGCGCATCGGGTGTTCGCGTTTCTGTTCAATCTGGGCGCAACCGCTTTCCTGGGGGGACTCGCCTTGCACATCTTCGGTGCGCTTAAAAACCATCTGGTCCTGAAGAACGACGCCCTTAAACGGATGCTCGGTAAACACGTGGAGCTTTGAAACCATGAACGAATTCAAAACGGGATTCATTGGAAACGAGATCACCCGGCTATGCGGTGTGCGCTACCCGATCTTCCTCGCCGGCATGGCGGCGATCTCAGGGCCGGAACTGGTCGCCGCGGTGGCCGAAGCGGGCGGCATGGGGACGCTGGGCGGCCTGCGACTTCCTCCGCTAACGCTTCGCAAATGGATTCAGCAGACACGGTCGCTCACGGACCAGCCCTTTGGTGTAAATCTGGTTCCGTCTTTCGGCGGCCCCGAGGTCTTCGAAGCGCAGTTCCAGGTAGTCCTGCAGGAACGGCCCCGGATGCTGTCGCTGTTCTACGCCGAAGACTATGGCGCCGACATGATTGCGCGCGCGAAGGATGCCGGCATGATCGTCATGGTGCAGGTCGGCACAGTCGCTTTGGCGCGAATGGCGCTTGAGCGGGGGGCGGACATTATCGTCGCACAGGGCAGTGAATGCGGTGGGCACCTCAATCGCGGCACCATCGGGCTCCTGTCGCTGCTGCCGGCGCTATGCGATCTCGCACGAGGCCGGCATGTGCTGGCAGCGGGAGGGATCACTACACGCGACGATGTGCGCGTCGTGATGGAGCTGGGTGCGTCGGGCGTGCTGGTCGGTACGGCCTTTGTGGCCAGTGAGGAATCGAACGCGCATCCGCTGTACAAGCAGAAGATCGTCGACGCAACGGTGGACGATACGGAGTATCGAACAGGCTACTCGTTCGGCTGGAAATATGGCACTCCGCATCGCGTGATTCCCAATCGCGACAGGTGGAACCTTCTGCGTTTCGTCGGTGGCGGTGCCCGTATTATTGATAAGCCACGTATGGCGCAGAAACTTTCCCTGTATGCGGGCCAGGGCGTGGGCAAGATACACGGTGTGACGCCCGCGGCAGAGCGCGTCGCTGAACTGGCGGCCGGACTTCCGAAGCAGGCTGCCACCACGAACGCCAGAGAAATCGACTCGATCCGCACCCCGATGAGGCCGCTGCAGGTTGCGGTCGGCGGAACAGCCTGACTGTCTACAGGCCGTGAACCGGGTTCTCACCTGATGTCATTCACCTGTGAGCTTTGGGCGTTACGGTGCAGTTCGCGCCGGCCGGCGCGCCCCAAGGCTGCTTCACGACGCCAGGGCCGTGGCACGATCCGGGTCCGCCGGCTGATTGTCGGCAGCGCGGAGGATTGGGTGAAGCACCTCCACTTCGCCGTCGATCTGCGCAAGCTGATCGCGAGCGACCTCCATGAACGCGGCCAGCGCCGGTGTGGTCAAGGCATCGGCTCGACGAATGAAAACAGTCTTGACGTTGGAAAATTCTGCGGGCAACTGGTGGACGTGTAGTGCGTGTCGCGCGCCGAAGTTTTCAGCGATGGATCTCGGCAGCAGGGTAATGCCCATGTTGGCGGATACGCACGACAGAATGCCATCCAGCGTTCCGAGTTCCATCACCTGGTTCGGCATCAGGCCGACCTGATGAAACCAGTGCTCGAGTGTCGACCTGTAAAAACAGCCGGTGCGGAAAACGAGGACGGTCTGCTGTGGCATCGCTTCGATCAACGTGTCGAGCGAATCGAACTCGCTGCTGCTGACCAGAACCAGTTCCTCCTGAAAAATCTCGTCCTGCAGCAGGGCGGCATTCTGATGGAGTCCGCCGACAAAGGCACCGTCGAGACGGTGGCTCTCGATGGCTTTGATCAGCTCGATGGTTGTGCCGGTCAGAAGCGACAGTTGAACCTGAGGATATTTTTCCCGGTATCGGGTCAGCACCTGGGGTAGCCGAATGGCAGCGGTTGTCTCCATTGAACCGAGGCGCAGATGCCCGGCAGGGGTGATGGTGTCGAGCAGCGCATTACGGCTCTCGTCCGTGAGTTGCAAAATCCGCTGCGCGTAGCCAAGAAAGGTCTGTCCTGCCGAAGTGATAACGACACCGCTCTTTTGCCGGATGAACAGTTGCCGCCCCAACTCGGATTCGAGTTCCTTTACCCGCATGGTGATGTTGGACTGGACGGTATGCACCTTGTCCGCAGCGGCAGTGAAGCTGCCATATTCGGCGACGGCGCAGAAGATCTTCAAATGACGCAATTCCATGGCTACACCCTTTTATCATCAAGAGTGATGGCATCCATCGCTCATCATCACTTTACTGGATCGCCGGTGGGCGGCACAGTGGCACAAACACTTAGTAGAGCTTTATTAAAAAATGGCGACGATCTCAAACATCGAACATCTCTTCGCAGGCGGTCTCAAAAGCCTGGAACCGGAAGGTCAGCGCACCGGTATCTACAAACGTCGCGTGCACGGAATAGCGCGGGTCGAAGCGTTGGGTATCGTTGGCGACGAACATGGCGACCCCAGAGTGCATGGTGGAGCGGAAAAGGCCGTGCATCACTACGCGGCTGAAAACTACCTCCTGCTGGGCGAGGCGTTTCAGCAATGTGTGGAGTCGCTGGTGCCCGGCAGCCTTGGTGAGAATATTTCGACTCATCACATGACCGAGCGGGACGTGTATATCGGCGATGTGTACCGGGTTGGCAGCGTCGTCCTGCAGGTGTCCCAGCCGCGTAGTCCGTGCTGGAAGATCAATCATCGTTTTGGTGTGGAACGGATGTCGATGCTTGTCGCCCAGACGAGGATCACGGGTTGGTATTACCGGGTTCTCAGCCCGGGCAACATGCAGGTAGGCGACGACATCGTGCTTCTCGAGCGGCATACGCAGCGTTTCTCGATCGAGCAGTTCTGGCAGGTGCAGATGTCGCACCGGCCGTTGCTCGATGATCTTGCCGAACTGGCCGCTGTCCCTGGACTTGCCCTGGAGTGGCGGCGCCGGCTGGATCAGCGGGCAACGTGGCTGCGTGCTCGAGCCACTAGCCCTGCCTGAGCGAATCCAGGCGCGTGACGCACTCATCTGGGTTTCCTTGCGGATAGGTTCAAAGCACTAGAACGCTCATGACTGCCGCCACCACCAGCGCGCCGGACGCGGCTACCAGCGAACTGGAAAAGGTGTGGCTTTGCGCATGGAGCGCGTTGGCCGCCACCGGACCGGCGATCTGCCCGACACCATAAATCACCGTCATGATCGCCATCAGGTTGCCGCGAACCTTGCTCGCCACGCGCTGCGCCGCGGGCATGGCAATGGTTACCGTCCCCATGAACGTTCCGCCTACCAGCAGGGCACTGAGCAGATACCCGGCCGCGGATTGCGCGATGACCGGTAGAACGACTCCTACTGCCTGAAGGATGAGATTAATCAGTAATGCTGTACGTGTTCCGAGCCGCTCGTGAATCCGATGCCACAGGAAGCACGAGGGCGCGGCGCCCAGTCCGAACACCGCCCAGACATGGGCTGGGTCTACATTCGGCAAGGTGCTTCTGACCAGCAGCGGCAGGTAAGTGGCAGTGACGATGTAGCCCAGGCCCGCCAGGCCATAGATCACCACCAGCGGCCAGGGCTTGACCGTTTTTTGCGTGTGGGATGAGGTGCCGGCCGATGAAGCGATCGTCGCGGAGCCATGGGCCACCAGCCCAGGCGTGGCGGCCAGCCCGATGATCAGGCTCGTTACGCCGAGCAGCAGCCAAAGCCCTTTGCTGTGCAGTCCGGCATCGGCGCCCGCGACCAGAAGTTCGGCGGACACGGCGATCCCGATGCCCACACCCGCATAGAGCAGGGGTGCCCTGTGAAGTTGCCGGCGATGTTCGAGGAGCCAGAGTGAAGCCGCCACCATGGCGAGCGCGCTGAACACGCCGGCGATGCCGCGGACCGCCACAATCATCCAGGTTGCGTCCAGCACGGACAGAATGGCCAGGCAAAACGCCGTGCCGGCCATGGACCAGAGGCACAGGCGGTGCGCACTGTGGGCCTGGGCCCGGATCGCCAGCAAGGCGCCGAGCAGATAGCCGGCGTAGTTTGCGGACGCGGCGAGGCTGCCTCCATGCAGACTGAGCAATCCCTCTTCCACCATATGCGGATAGATGGCGGTGAATGCGAAACGGCCAAAGCCCATGCCGATGGCCATGATCAACGCTGCGTCGATAGCCGGGCGCAGATTGACGCTGGTCCGTGCTGCGATTGTGTTCATCTCTCAAACTCTCTTCATTTGATTCTGCAGGTTCTGGAAGGCTGGAACGTTATAGCCCGAACGCCACAGCAGACAGGTTTCGACCTGCCCGGCAGGCAGCGTCTTCAGACCGGTTGGAACCTTGGCTAGCTCAAGGACGCTTTTCGGCAGCACCGTGACGCAGGCGCCGGCGGCAACGCACGCGATCATGGCGTGGTAGGAGCCCATTTCCTGGACTTGCCAGCCAGGTGAATCAGGAATGCCGAGCAACTGTTCCGCGATGGCGCGGTACGAGCAACCCTGTGCGAACGCAGCCAGCGACCGCGTTCGGATTGCCCGAGGAGTGTCAGCGGACGCTTCGCTGGTGGGGGCCAGCAACAGCAGTTCTTCAAGCCACGCTTTTTCGGCGACCAGACCCATATCTGCCAGTGAGGCGTCATCGCCCGCTGCCGGCGGCAAGGCCAGGAATGCGCAGTCCAGTCTCCCGGTGCGGACCTGTTCCAGTAGCTGGCGCGACGGGCCCGTACTGACTTCAAGCCGTGTGGCCGGGTAGCGGGCATGGTACGCAGCGAGCACGGCGGGCAGACGGCTGGCGGCCGTACTTTCCATACAGCCCATGCGCAGGACGCCGCCATCGAGACCGCCCGTGACCACGTTACGCGCCTCCTCTTCCAACGCCAGCAAACGCTTTGCGTAGTCGAGAAAGCGCTCGCCGGCCGTCGACAGGCTGAGCCGCTTGCCGCTGCGGACAAAAAGCTCCACGCCTACATCCGCTTCCAGTTGCTGAATCCGCGTGGTGACATTGGACTGCACCCGGCCAAGGCGGCTTGCCGCGCGTGTGATGCTCAGTTCCGCTGCCACGATGCAGAAGATGTTGAGCGACTCCAGATCCATGTTGATCTCTAAAAAGAAATGATAGAATTATTTTATTCTCAATTAGAGAATTTGTCATCGTCACCGTTCAACCCGTTCCAGAACAGGAGTCGCCATGAGTTCGCTAAACCCTTTCATCGCACGACTTGGCATTGCGTTCCCCATCATTCAGGCGCCGATGGCGGGCGTCTCCACGCCGCAACTAGCGGCCGCGGTTTCCAATGCCGGTGGACTGGGCTCCCTTGGCATCGGTGCGAGCACGGCTGATCAGGCGCGCAAGATGATCGAGGAAACGCGCAGCCTGACGCGTGGGCCGTTCAATGTGAATGTGTTCTGCCATGCGCCTGCAGAGCGCGATGCGGCGCGTGAAGCGGCGTGGCTGCGGTACCTGGCGCCGCTGTTCGCGGAGGCGGGCATTGAGCCTCCGGCCGCGCTCAATGAGATCTACACGACATTTCTGCATGACGATGCGGTGTTCGATCTGCTGATCGAGCAGCGTCCATCGGTTGTCAGCTTCCACTTTGGTTTGCCGTCGGTGGATCGCATCAAGGCGTTGCGCGACGCGGGCATCACCACGTTGGCCAGCGCCACCAACCTCCGTGAAGCTGAACTTGGCGAGCAGGCTGGCGTCGACGCGATCGTGGCGCAAGGGATCGAGGCCGGCGGCCACCGCGGTATGTTCGACCCGGACGCTGTCGACGAACAGCTAAGCACCGCCGTACTGGTCCGCTTGCTGGTGCAGCGAACGAAGCTGCCGGTGATTGCTGCGGGCGGCATCATGGACGGTCAGGGAATCAAGGCGGCGCTGGACCTCGGCGCGGCTGCCGCGCAACTCGGCACCGCTTTCGTTCTGTGTCCCGAATCGGCGGCCAATGCCAGCTATCGCGCCAATCTCAGGAGCGCGCGGGCGGCAGCCACCCGGTTGACGAGCGTGCTGTCCGGCCGGCCAGCACGCGGCATGGTCAATCGCCTCATCGCGTTCGGTGAATCGTTGGGCAGTCCTGTGCCCGCCGCGTATCCGGTCGCCTACGACGCTGCCAAGCAATTGAGCGCGGCTGCAGCGAAACTGGGCAACCATGAATTCGCGGCGCAGTGGGCGGGGCAGGGCGCGCCGCTGGCGCGCGAGCTGACTGCCGCGCAACTGGTTCAGACGCTCGTTCAGGAATTGCAAGGCTGATGGCGGTGCGGTGATGCGTTCCACAAAGCACGCTCTCGCCGCACCAACCGTGGCTGATTTTTTAGCGTGAAATAACAGACGCGAGGTCAGGTTTTGAAAAATCGCAGAGCCGCCTCGCGAGATCGGCCACCATCGAGTAGAGCGGCGCAGGACCGTCGTTGCGGTAGATGGCGTAGTAGCGCACCGCGGGCAAGCTTTGCGTGGAATGCAGCACGTTGAGCAGGCCCTGCTCGGCAAGATCGGAGAAATACAGCGCGGGCAGATAGCTCACGCCGAACCCCGCCACCGTGAGCGAACTCAGCGCGATCAGACTATTGCCGGCAAAGGTGCGTTTAATCGCGAGGTTTTTCGATGCGAACCAGCGCTCGTAGATGGCGTCGACCCCCGACGTGCCGATCTGCATCAGAATCGGATAACTGGCAATTTCTTCCAGCGAGAGTACCCGCGAGGCCTCGATCAGCGACGGGCTCGCCATCCAGTGGAGCTGAAGTTTTTTCAACGGCACCGACGTAAAGCGCGGATCCTTGAGCACCGTCGGCGCGATGATGAAATCGACCTCGCCGCGCAGAAGCCTTGCAGCAAGATTGGCGCTGACGTCGATTTCCGGTTCGAGAGAGACGCTCGGATAGGTCTCGCGAATCTCGTGTACGAGTCGCGGCAGGAACGTCAAGGCGATCAACTCCGTAATGCCTAAACGAAAGTGCCGCACGACTTCCACTTCTTTGCCCATGCGGTCAAGTAACCGGTCACGGGCCTGCAACATCTCCTCCGCCGCTTCGAGCAATTCGCGGCCTTTCGCGGTGAGTTGGACTATCCGCCTGCTGCGGTCGAACAGCGAGACCTCGAAGAACACTTCCAGTTCGCCGATGCGCTTTGAAATGGCTGACTGCGTTGTGTACAGGCGGTCTGCCGCCGCGCCGAACGTGCCTAGTTTGGCAACCCAATAGACGGCTTCCAGTTGTTTGAGCGTTAGCATGGTTTCACGCGCATCGAATATTTCCCCGCCTCGGATAAGTGCATCTGTCACGCCGTCGACCTATGAATTTTATTCCTTCTTCGCGATGCCGATTACTCCCCATACGATTTATTGTGGTTTGCGATACTGGTTTCAGCGGTCGGGTTTGAGGCGGCCCGAAAGACCGTAGCAGCGTGCAGTCAGTATCGGGTGAGGCGGCTTGCGCGTTGCGCAAGACGGTATGTCAGCCCGTTGTCAGCCCATTCCGAATCGCCGGATCAACGACATGTCAGGAAAAACTCTTTCGGAAAAGCTGTTGTCTCTCAACTCGGGACGCAGCGTCAATGCGGGCGATATTGCAATCTGTGACGTGGATTGTGCAATGGGCACCGACGGCTCCATTCCAATGGCCATGGACTACTTTGCAGCGATGGGCGCTTCGCACGTTCGCTCGCCTGAGAAACTGCTCTTTGCACTCGACCATTACGCACCCGCGCCGAGCCCGAAGGCCGCCATGCTGCAGGCGAAGATCCGGCGTTTCGCCCGTGAGCAAGGCATTCCGTTGTTCGATATCGGTGAGGGGATCGGCCACCAGAT
This sequence comes from Paraburkholderia agricolaris, assembly GCF_009455635.1. Taxonomy (NCBI): domain Bacteria; kingdom Pseudomonadati; phylum Pseudomonadota; class Betaproteobacteria; order Burkholderiales; family Burkholderiaceae; genus Paraburkholderia; species Paraburkholderia agricolaris. The sequence continues at coordinate 2,784,286 of NZ_QPER01000001.1, read as the reverse complement.
CGTGGTGGAGCAGGGGCTTGCTGCGCCTGGCCGGCTTCTCGTGGGCGCTGACAGCCACGCGGTGACCTACGGCGCCGCGAACTGTTTTGCAACCGGTATCGGCTCCTCGGATCTGGCGGGCGTGATGATGACCGGAAAAGTGTGGCTCAAAGTGCCACAGTCGATCCGGATTACCTTGCATGGCGAATTGCCGCTCGGTGTCTATCCGAAAGATCTCGCGCTTCATCTCGCGAAACTGCTAGGCGCGGATGGCGCGGCGTATCAGACGCTGGAATTTCATGGCGACGGTCTCGAGACACTCGATTTCGAAGATCGTCTGGTGCTCGCCAATCTGTCCGTCGAAATGGGCGCCAAGAATGCCGCATTCCCTTTCGACGCGGCCTGCGAGCGGTACCTCAGCGGGCGCGTCGAGGGCCCGCTGGAAGGTCTCTCCGCGGATGCGGATGCTGTCTATAGCCGAACCCTGGAGATCGATCTTGCGACCTTGTGTCCGTACGTGGCACTGCCGCATAACGTCGATCACGTTACGCGCCTCGATGAAATAGGCAACGTGCCCGTGCAGATGGCATACCTCGGCACGTGCACGGGTGGCCGCGCGAAAGACTTTCGTCAGGCGCTTGCGGTATTCCGGAAATTTGGCAGGCCCGCTGCGGGCGTGCAACTGGTGGTCACGCCCGCGTCGCGCGAGGTGCTGATCGAGTTGACTCAAGGCGGCGAACTGGCCGAATTGATCGCATTGGGCGCCATTATCGTCACCCCGGGTTGCGGCTCATGTTGCGGCACGGCCGGTGCCATTCCCGAAGACGAGGCGAATGTGATCTCCACGGCTAACCGGAATTTCAAAGGGCGCATGGGCAACGCAAGCGCCAATATATTCCTGGCGTCTCCGGAAGTGTGCGCTGCGAGCGCTGTCGCGGGTCAGATAGCCAGCCCGCAAACCCTCTCTGGGAAGCGATAGAAAGATGACGCCACGCTCCATCAAGGGTGCCGCGCGCCGCTTTGGCGACGACATCAATACCGACTACATCATCTCTTCGCGACGCAAACGGGAATCGCTCGATCCGGACGTTCTGAAGAACTATCTGTTCGAGACCATCGCGCCTGATTTTGCTGCCTCGGTGCGTACGGGCGACATCCTGGTTGCGGGCAAGAATTTCGGCTGCGGTTCAGCAATGGAAGTCGCCGTGACGGCCGTGATCGGTGCCGGAATCCGGGTCGTGCTCGCACAAAGCTTTGCGCGCACCTACTTTCGCAATGCCGTCAACAACGGACTCTATCCAATCGAATGCGATACCAGCCAGATCGCGGGCGGCGATGCGCTGGAGATCGAGATGGGGCCGCGCATCGTGGTGCGTTGTGCGCACAACGGTCGCGAGATCGAGGCCGCACCCATTGCGCACGACATTCTGAAGATCCTCGACGCCGGCGGCCTCGTCGCCTATCTGCGCGAGCATTCGACGCTTTAATTTTCATTGTCATCTGGATTAGAACTCATGAGCCATCCCTCCATGCCGGGCTTTCGCATCATGCCGATGCCGGCGCCGATCCGCCAAGACATCATCGAACGCTTTCAGTCCATCGTTACGCCGCATATCAGCGACAACATGCAGCGGCTGTGTGGCGTGATCGGGCTGAAGTCCTACCACCGCCAGAAGAAGCTTGTGGGCCGTGCTGTAACGGTCAAGGTAAGGCCAGGCGACAACCTGATGATTCACAAGGCGCTGGATATGGCCGAGCCTGGCGATGTCATTGTCGTCGACGGCGGCGGTGAACTCTCGCAGGCACTGGTCGGTGAATTGATGCAGATGCATGCACAAGTACGCGGCGTTGCGGGTTTCGTCATCGACGGAGCCGTGCGCGATGTTGCCGCGTTTTATGCGGCGGACTTCCCGTGCTTTGCCCGAGGCAACACGCATCGCGGCCCGTTCAAGGAGGGGCCGGGTGAGATCAATGTGCCGGTTGCGATCGGCGGCCTTGTGATTGCGGCCGGCGATCTGATCGTCGGCGATGAGGATGGTCTCGTGGCGGTTCCCGCCGAGCAGCTTGAAAACCTGCTGGTTGCCGCCACTGCGCAGGCGCAAAGGGAGCAGCAACGCAAGGAAGCGATTCTCGCCGGACAGGACAAGCGCGGTTGGATCGACACCTACCTGAAGCAGAAAGGCGTCATTGCCTGAGCACTTATTCACGTTGTCACGAGAGACCAGAATGAAACTGATTGCCAGCCGTATGGAGCGCATCAAGCCATCGCCGAGTTCAATGGCGACTGCACGCGTCAAGGAACTGCGCGCGCAAGGCCGGGACATCATCGGCCTGACGTCCGGCGAGCCGGACTTCGATACGCCGCCGCATATCGTCGAAGCCGCCTATGCGGCGATGAAGGCGGGCAAGACACGTTACACGGTGGTGGACGGTACGCCCGAACTCAAGCGTGCGATACGCGAAAAGTTCGAACGCGAGAACGGACTGATTTTTGCGCAGGATGAGATTACCGTAGGAAACGGCGGCAAACAGGTCGTTTTCAATGCCTTCACGAGCACCGTGGAGGAGGGCGACGAAGTCGTGATTCCCGCGCCGTACTGGGTGTCCTATCCGGATATGGTGCTGCTGAACGGCGGGCAGCCGGTAGTGGTTGAATGTGACGTGGACAGCAACTACAAGATGACGCCCGCCCAGCTCGAATCGGTCATCACCGGGCGCACCAAATGGGTCGTGCTCAATTCTCCCTGCAATCCGACGGGAGCGACTTACACCGAAAATGAACTCGTCGCGTTGGGCGAGGTGCTCGGCCGCCACCCCCATGTCTGGGTCATGACCGATGACGTCTACGAACATCTTGTTTACGACGGTCTGAAATTCGCCACGTTTGCCCGCTGCAATCCGCATCTGCGCGAGCGCACGTTGACGATCAACGGTGTGTCGAAGGCGTTTGCCATGACCGGCTGGCGAATTGGTTATGCAGGCGGCCCGAAGACGCTTATCAAGACCATGGCCAAACTCCAGTCGCAAAGTACGAGCAATCCGTCCTCCGTGAGCCAGGCCGCGGCACTCGCCGCATTGACCGGATCAACCGATTTTCTCGCGGGCTGGCGCAATGAATACCAGCGGCGGCGGGACCTCGTCGTGGAAAGTCTGAATGCGATTGACGGTCTGTATTGCCCGCGTCCTACCGGCGCGTTCTATGTCTATCCGTCCTGCGCGGGCGTCATCGGCAAGCGCACGCCCGATGGCCGGGTAATCGGCAGCGACACCGATTTTGTCATGTACCTGCTGGAAAGCCAGGAGGTCGCGGTGATTCAGGGCGCGGCGTTCGGCCTTTCTCCGGCCTTTCGCATTTCGTTTGCCACTTCCTTCGAGCAGCTCGAACTGGCGTGCCAACGGATTGCTGTCGCCTGTGCGGCGCTGCGCCCGTGATGGATGGGCGAGGCGTGCGTTGTTCAATCTCGGGGAGAAGAAAGAAATGACTAGTCTGCCTTATCGCGCCGCTGCCGTGATGCTGCTCTGCGGTGCCGCACTCGGCGCGCACGCGCAGGATCTGACAGGACGGCTCGCATCCATCAAGGCCAGAAACACGATCGTGCTTGGCTATCGGGAATCGTCGGTGCCGTACTCCTACTACGACAACAACGAGCGCGTGATCGGCTATTCGCAAGACATCGCGCAGGAGATCGTCAAGCAGATCAAGGCGGAGATCGGTGCACCGGGCCTTCAGGTGAAGATGATTCCGGTGAACGCGCAGAACCGCATCGCGTTGATTCAGAACGGCACGATCGATCTCGAGTGCGGCGGGACGACGAACAACAAGGAACGGGCCCAGCAGGTCGATTTCTCCAACACCATCTCGGTGACAGAAACACGGCTGCTGACGAAAGCAAACTCGGATATCCATTCGTTTAACGACCTGATCGGCAAGACGGTCGCGGTCACCACGGGGACGACATCCGAGCGCTACCTTAGAACTTACATTCAGCAGAAGAACGCGAACATCACGATTGTCGAAGCACGGGACCACAGTGCGTCGTTCCTGAATCTTGAAACCGGCCGCGCCGCTGCCTTCTTCATGGATGCGGACGTGCTCGCCAGCGAACGGGCGACCGCGCACCGCCCTGACGACTACGTCATTACCGGAGCGCCGCAAACCCACGAAGCGATCGCATGCATGCTTCCCAAAGGCGATGGCGCGCTCAAGGCAGTAGCCGACCGGACTATCGCACGGCTCGAAACAGACGGCCGTGGCCAGGCGCTTTACACCACGTGGTTCATGTCGCCGATTGCGCCCAAGGGCATCAACCTCGGCTTACCGATGAGCGACGCCCTGAAGGCCGTCTTTTCACATCCGAACGATCGCCCGATGGACGACTAACGGTGCAGGCGTTCAGCGCCGGCATTCCGCGTTTCTTCTTTTGTGATCGGGAATAACCGGTACACCTGCGTCGAAGTCCGGCGCCTTCAGTCAGGAGACAGCATGGACACCATCGCCGAACACCGGCGCGTTCAGCCAGCGCGCAGCAAACCACGATTAGGTTTCGCCTGGCAGATTGTGATTGGACTGGTAGTGGGTATCGCCATCGGGATCGTACTCAATTTCAATCCCGAGCTCCGGGAGTCGATGGTTAGCGGTTTATTGCAGCCGGCAGGGGACATTTTCATCAAGCTCATCAAGATGATTGTCGTTCCTCTGGTTTTCACCAGCATCGTGGTGGGGATTGCCGGCGTGGGCGACGGTAAATCGCTTGGACGCATTGGCCTGAAAACGCTGGTCTATTTCGAGGTTATCACGACCGTTGCCATCGTCATCGGCCTTGCGGCGGGTAATGTGCTGCAGCCTGGCGTGGGCGTGGACATGTCAAAACTTGGACATGTCGACGTGTCGAAGCTCCAGCAGATGACCCAGCAGGCGCAGGGACATCACGGCTTCATGCAGCTCATTCTGGGGATCATTCCGGAGAACATCTTTAGCTCGATGGCGAAGGGTGACCTGCTGCCGGTGATTTTCTTTGCCGTCATTTTTGGACTTGGCCTGCAGTCGGTGCCGGAGGAGTTGCGCAAGCCGGTGATCTCAACGTTCAAGGGTGTCGCCGATACGATGTACAAGGTCACCAACATGGTGATGCGCTATGCCCCGATTGGCGTGTGTGCGCTGATTGCTGTGACGGTGGCGAGTTTCGGGTTCGGCTCCCTGCTGCCGCTGCTGAAGCTTGTCGCCGTGACCTATCTGGTCATCGCATTGTTCGCGCTGGTGGTTCTTGGAATAACGGCACGGATCTTCGGTTTCAACATTTTCGTGTTGCTGCGCATGATCAGGAGTGAACTCCTGATCGCGTTCTCGACCTGCAGTTCCGCGACCGTTATGCCGCAGCTCATGAGAAAGGTGGAAGACTACGGTGTGCCGGAGAGCATTACGACCTTTGTCGTGCCGGCGGGATATACGTTCAACCTCGACGGCGCAGCGATTTACCTCGGAATCGGCGCGCTTTTCGTCGCGCAGTTGTACGGCATCCATTTGGGCTGGCAGCAGCAGATCCTGTTGACGCTGACAATGGTCGTCACATCCAAAGGCGTCGCAGCGGTACCAGGCATGATGTTCGTGACCATGCTTGCGACCCTCACCAGCGCGGGATTGCCGCTTGAGGGCTTGCTGTTGATCGCGGGTGTCGACCGGTTCATGGATATGGGCCGCTCCGCGCTGAACGTGCTGGGTAACACGATTGCGCCGCTTGTCATCGCCCGATGGGAGGGACGCTACGATCAGGCGAAGGGTGCGGCGTATCTGGCGACGATGGATAAATAAAGCCGTGGATGAGCGCGGCCGCACCGTGTCCGGATGATGCCGTTCGGCACAAACCTCTGTGCCGAACGGCATGATCCTGAGAACGCCTCTAGAACGCCTGGACGATTCCAATCTGCACGCCCTTGGCAGCCGCGCCCGGGTAGGCGAGTGCAAGACCGGCATTGGCTGCGCCAGCCAGACGATATTGTGCGGCGCCTCGGTTGTCCAGCCACGAGAGTGCCGTGTAAATGTTCATGCGTCTGGATAGCGAGTAGTTGAGCATCGCGCTGTACTGAGCCGCATCGTTGCTGCCGTTGCGGTCCTGCAAGAAGGTATAGCCCAGCGCGACATAGGCGAACGGCGAGAAGCTCCAGCGCCCCGAGACTTCGTAGCTGCGGATGTCGATGCGCAGATCGTCCCAACTGGCCGAAGCGTAACCCGCATAAAGCCGTACTGCGCCGAAGTCGTACGAACCGCCGGCGAAGGTGGCGCGTTCGGTGCTGGTCGCGGTGGCATTGCGAACGCCCTGCGTGGTGTACACCGCCGAGATCGCCCGGTTGTCATAGGTCAGCGCGAACTGGTAGTTCGATCCGCCTGAGCGAAAGCCGCCGGCATCGCCGAGACCGAGGTAGCCACTCGCCTGAAAACCGGCGAATTTTGGCGAGAAGTACGAGACGGTGTTGCTGGTGCGGTAGGTGTACACGCTCAGGTTATTGATGCCCGAGGCCTGGGTCGCGCCACCGAATGCGTCGAGCCGGCCCTCGTTGAGGAACAGCAATGAATTCTGTCGCCCCGCGCGCACGCTTCCCCAGTTTCCCGAAGCGCCGACCCATGCCTGGCGGTTGAACATCGAACCTGGCGTGGCGAACGTGCCATCGTTCGAGTTGAAGCCATTTTCCAGCGTGAAGTCGATCTTGTTGCCGCCGCCTATGTCTTCCGATCCGCGAAAACCGATGCGCGTGCCGTACTGGCCGCTGCTGTTCATCGCGGCGGTGTAACCGTTGCCCGTGTTCACGTATTGAACGAAGGTATCGACCATGCCGTACATGGTGATCGACGATTGCGCGTGTGCGCTCGATGCGGCCAGGATTGGCAGCACAAGTAGTGGGGCGAAGCGTTTCAAGTTGTCTCCTGCGTCTTTTTAGTAGTATAGGAATGCGAAATATATAGACACGTCATGCCCCCGGATAAGGGCATGACGTGGATCAGCGGCGAATCAGTCGGTGGAGGGAGAGAACTGCGTCCAGTGCCCCGGGCGGCTTGTTTGCTGCTGATACGTTTCGACGCTATCGGCAGCGAGTCCGAGTACCTGCTCGACACACTGTCCGCGCTCGCCGAGGTAGGCGTCGAGTTCGGCGATTGCCTCGCTCAGTGCTGCGTAGCCGCGGGTGAGCACCGCTGAGGTCATTTCGGTCGCAGCCGCGCCGGCCAGCAGAAAGCGCGCGACATCGAGACCATTGCGCGCGCCATTCGTCGCGATCAGAGGAAACGTCGCGCCCACGCGGCGGCGCGTGAGCGAGATCCAGCGCGCCGTGAGCGGCAGTGCCCAGCCGCCGCCGACTGCGGCGTTCGTGCCGAGCACGGGGCGTTGCGTGTCGAGATCGGGCAGGAAACCCATGAAGCGGCCCATCAGAATGACGGCGTCCGCACCGCCCGCCTGCGCGGCAGCCGCGATTCCCGTGACGTCTTCGCTCTGGCCGGTCAGCTTGATCCATAACGGCAGCGTCGTGCTGGCACGCAGCCGCGCGACGATCCGGGTAATGCGCTCGGCGTCGCGCTCCAGCCGGATCGCGCCTTGCGCCGCTTCCTCGCCGTGCGGCGCGCCGATATTCACTTCGAGCACGCGCAACCCGGCCTGTTCGATCTGTGCGGCAAAGCGCGCGCACTGTTCGAGATCGCTCAGAATCAGGCTCGGAATCACGTAGCTGCCACTTGTGCGCGCTTCGCGATCGAGCGCGGCAAGCTCGTCGATCCAGCCGTCGAAGCTGCGTTGCAGGAGGCCCGAGCGACAGAAGAGCGTGGCGTCCTGCGAGCCCGCTTCATGCCACTTAACGGGGTTCCAGTGTCCGTCGAGCAGCGCGTAATCAGTGCGGTCGAGCTGATCCTTCGCGGCTTGCGATTCGTTCGTCGATTTGGCGACGACCGCGCCCGCGCCGTGGCGCAGTGCGGCGCGAATCGCATCGGCGGTCATCGTGTGTTCGCCCGCGCCGCAGATCACGGGGTTCTTGAGGACGAGTGCGCCGACGCGGCTCTCCAGTCGGTTAGTTGTCATGCTTTGGGTTTGTTCCCTTTCTTGCGATGCGCCGCGAGCGTGTGTTCGTACGCATCGCCGTTCATGCGTGCGCTGAGCGCCGCGGCGGCGGTCTGGACATGCTGGAGCATCGTCGGGTCCGGCGGCGAGACGACCTCGCCACTCGATCCGACGATGCCGATCGTTCCCAGCACCACGTTGTTCATGCCGAAGATCGGGCAGCACAGCGCGTTGATGCCGAACGTGACTTCGCCATCTGCGTCGTCGTAAAGACGCGCGCGTATCAGTTTCAGGCGCGCGGCGAGTTCGACGGGGTCGGTCATAGTGTTCTGCGTAAGCGGCAGCATCTTGCGGCGCATCACACGCTGCTGGCTCGCTTCGTCGGCGAACGCGAGCACGATGCGGCCTTGCGCCGAGCAATACGGCTGCACGCGATTGCCGGGTTTCACCGAGATGCACACATTCGCCTTCGACTCGACCGTCGCAACGACCAACGCCGTATCGTTCGTCGCGACCGAAAGCAGGGCGGTCTGACCCGTCGCGTCGCGAATCTGCGTGAGATACGGATCGGCGAGCGTGCGCAAGTCGAACTGCTCGCTGGCCGCCGCGCCGTAAATCACAAGCCGCGCGCCGAGGCGGTATTTCTCGCTGATCGGATCCTGCTCCACCACGCCGAGCTGGCGCAGCGAAGCGAGATGCCGGTACACGCGCGGTTTCGGCTCCTCGACGATCTGCGCGAGCTCGGTAACCCCCATTGGCCGGCGCGCCGACGATAGCTCGTCGAGCAGCCTGAATACGATCCCGACCGATTCCAGCACGGTCGGACCTTCACTTGCTTCCTGAATGCGTGCCTTCTGTGTTGCCATTGATTCGTTCTCCGGTTGTGGCCCGGGGCGGTTCAGATTCCCATCAGCCGGGCGGCATTGCCTGACGTCATTTTACGGATGTCCGCCTCGCTGTAGCCAATGTCGAGCGCCGTGCGTATCACGCTGCGGAAACCGTCGCCGATCGTCGGGTTGCCTTTCTGTCCCAGATCGGAGCCGAGAATCGTCAGATCGACCGTGCCTGCCTCGATCACCTGACCGAGGAAATCGGGATCGTAGAACTTGAATTTCGAGCCCGGCACCCACATGCACATCGAGTGTTCCATGAAAACGCTTTCGCTCGCGAGTTGGCGCATGTGATCGAGCGTGGCGTCGACGACGTAGGTTGGGTGATTCACGAGCAGGCGTTTCACGCCGCGTTTGCGGGCTTCCTCGAAGAGCGGAAAAATCTCGGCAATGTTGAGGTGGCCGCCCGAGAGCACGACGTCCGCTTCGGCAATCAGGTCGAGAATCGCCAGCACTTCATCCTTGAGCTTGCCGTTGTCGTCGAGCACCGTGAGCGGAATCGGCTGCAGCATGCGCTGCGTCGTCTGGGGAAATTTCTGGTCAAACTGCTTGTCCTGATGATGGTGCTCGATGTGGTTCTTCGACGAGAACGTGGGCATCCACACGAGATTCGCGCCGAGTTTCAGGCCGTGCTCGACCGCGTGCACGTTCAGCCCGCCGACTGCATTGTTAAGCGGCACGCCCGAGAGCACCTGCACGCCGGAATCGGCGAAATGCTTGTTGAGCAGATACGAAACCGGTGTGCACGAGTAGTAGTGATCCTTCAGCAGCACGGCCCTGAGACCGGCGGTGGAGGCTTCGCGGATCGCCTCGATGTGATCGAGGTAGCGGGCCATCACGGATGGTCCGCTGTGGCAATGCAGGTCGATCGCACCTTGCATGAGGCGGTCGATTTGCGCGTCCTGTTCGGTCGTGTCGATTTCAAGTGTGGTGTCGTTCATGGGAATTCCTTTCAGAGTGCGGCGCGCACGGCCTGTGCGGCCTGACGCCAGCCGGCGCGCATCATGGACTGATCCGAGCCGATGACAAAAAAAGAGGCGCCCGCGGCGCGCCATTGAGGCACGCTCGCGACATCGCCGAGAAAGAGGCCGCCGGCCTTGCCGGCGCCGCTGGCCGCGCTGAGCGCGGCGCGGGTGGCCTGGGCTACGGCGGGGGCGTCGAGATCGAACGTGCGCAGCGAGACTGACAGATCGGCGCGCCCGACGAACAGGCAATCGACGCCGTCCACGGCCGCGATGGCGTCGAGATGCGCGAGCGCGTCCTCGTCCTCGATCTGGCAGATCACGCTGACCGTTTCGTCTTGCCGTGCGATGTGCTCGCGCATCGGCACAGCGCCGTAGCCGCCAGCACGCGCCGAGTTCGAGAAGCCGCGCACGCCGCGCGCATAACGCGTGCAGGCGACGATTTCAGCGGCTTGCGCGGCACTCTTCACGTGCGGCACGAGGACGCCTTGGGCGCCCATGTCGAGCACCTGCAGCAGCGTGGCGGGGCGCGTGTCCGGCACCCGCACAAGGCCCGCCACGCCTGCGGCGCGGCACGCCATCAGGCAGGCGTCGAGATCGCCTGCGCTGAACGCGGCATGCTCGGCATCGATGACCACCGCGTCGAGCCCCGCCGTGCCCGCCACCTCCACGGGCTGATAGTGGCCCGTCTTGATGAACGAACTGACGAGGGGCTCGCCGGCGTACAGGCGGCTGCGGAACGTGTCAGCGCTCACGCCGATTCCCCCGCCTGCGCGGGCGACTTTGCAAACTCGTCCGCCTGGTAATCGACCAGATGACGATAATCCTCACGCAGCGGCGCGAACACGTCGAGGTTCAGCACGACTTCGTCGCCGATCGGTTCCGCGTAATGCATGACGTGCGGCGGGATGCGGATCATCGTGCCGGGACCGCCTTCAATGACATCTTCGTCGAGATGAAAGCGCACCCGGCCCTGCACGATCAGCACGAGTTGCTCGAACGTGTGGCTGTGCGGGAACACCTGCATCCCGGGCGTAAGCCAGTTCATCACGCACATGACGTCGTCGCCGCGGAAGCCCACGCGTTCCACGCCCTTGCGCACGACCTCGCGCGGCAGCTCGTTCCAGTTATGAAGCAGATCCTGGTAGTTCATTAGGGGTTGTCTCCTGCAAGTTGGAGCGGCGTGCACTACGGAATTTGGTGCTTGCCGGTGTTTCGATTAAAAGAACAAGTTTTCGATGGAAAGAATCGTAGATCGCGTTGGCTACCGGGGTCAAGCGATACCGTTCGCAAACGGCGTCGGGATTTTCACCTGGTGGCAAGTGCTTGACATGGCTCGAATCGTACGTCTAGGATGTGTCGTTGAAAAGAACATAGTTTCGTTCAAAAAAACAAAGTGGCTAATGAAAGGTGGTCGGAAGACCCCGCAACCAGGACGCAAGATGATTTTGAATACTCCTTTGCTGATCGACGGCGCGTGGCGCGCCGGCACCCATGCGCAGCGGGCAACGGTGCGCGACCCCGCGACCGGCGCCGCACTGGGTGAACTCACGCTCGCAAGCGAGCAGGACATGGCGCTCGCGCTCGAAGCGGCGCAGCGCGGCTTCGAGATCTGGCGCAAGACCTCGGCGTATGAGCGGTCGAAAGTGCTGGGCCGGGCCGCCGATCTGCTGCGCGAGCGTGCTGAGACGATCGCGCAACTGATCACGAAGGAGCAGGGCAAGCCGCTTGCCGAGGCGCGGGTGGAAGCGGGCGGCGCGGGCGATCACGTCGACTGGTATGCGGAAGAAGGGCGGCGCGCTTATGGCCGGGTGATCCCGCCGCGCCAGCGCGGTGCGCGTCAGATCGTCCTGCGTGAGCCGGTCGGGCCGGTCGCGGCATTCAGCCCGTGGAACTTTCCGGTCTCGCAACTGGTGCGCAAGATCGCGGGTGCGCTGGCGGCCGGCTGCTCGATTATCGCGAAGGGACCGGAGGAAACGCCCTCGTCCTGCATCGAAATGTGCCGCGCGTTTCAGGACGCGGGTGTGCCTGCCGGCGTGTTGAACCTGCTGTTCGGCGTGCCGGCCGAGGTCTCGTCGTTCCTGATTCGCTCAGAGGTGATCCGCAAGGTGTCGTTCACGGGCTCGGTGCCGGTTGGCCGTTCGCTCGGCGCGTTCGCCGCGCAGCACCTGAAGCGCTGTACCCTGGAACTGGGCGGCCACGCGCCGTTCATTGTCTGCGACGACGCGGACATCGCGGCGGCAGCCGCGCTCGGCGCGAGCCTGAAGTTCCGCAATGCGGGCCAGGTGTGCGCGTCGCCGACGCGTTTCTTCGTGCAGTCCAGTGCCTACGACGCGTTCGTCAGCGCGTTCGCAAGCCAGGCCGCGCGGCTCGTGGTCGGCGCGGGCGCGGCGGCTGAGACGCAAATGGGCCCGCTCGCGCACGCACGCCGTGTCGACGCCATGGCCGGGTTCGTCGCCGACGCGCGCGAATGCGGGGCGACGGTGCAGGTGGGCGGCGAGCGCGTCGCGGGCACAGACGGTTTCTTCTTCCAGCCGACCGTGCTCGTCGACGTGCCCGACCACGCGCGCGTGATGCGCGATGAGCCGTTCGGCCCGATCGCGACGGTGCTGCGTTTCGACACACTCGACGAAGTCATCGCGCGCGCCAACGCGTTGCCGTACGGGCTCGCCGCATTCGCGTTCACGCGCTCGATCGCCACGGCCACGCGTCTCGCGGACGATCTCGAGTGCGGCATGGTGTCGATCAACCACTTTGGCCTCGCCGCGCCGGAAACGCCGTTTGGCGGCTGGAAGGACAGCGGGTACGGCAGCGAGGGCGGCAGCGAAGGGCTCGATGCCTATCTGCAACCGAAGTTCGTCAGCCAGATCGGCATCTGACGGGGATGGCGATGGAGACGTTCGACTACATCGTGGCGGGCGGCGGCTCCGGCGGCTGCACGGTCGCGGGCCGCCTCGTCGAGGCGGGCTGCAGCGTCCTGCTGCTCGAAGCCGGCCCGCGCGACAACCATCCGTTCATCCACATTCCGGGCACCTTCATTCGCGTGCACGGTACGCGTCGCACCTGGATGTACCGTACCGACGCGCAGGCGCATGTCAACGGCCGCGAGGTTTTCATCCCGCAGGGGCGCACGCTGGGCGGCGGCAGTTCGGTGAACGCGATGATTTACATCCGCGGCCAGCAACAGGACTACGACGACTGGGCCGCGGCGGGCGCGAAGGGTTGGAGTTGGGCCGACGTGCTGCCGGTGTTTCGCCGCGCGGAGGGCAACCGGCGCCTGGGCGCGCCGCTGCATGGCACCGGTGGGCCGCTGAAGGTCAGCGACGGCACGCATCGCCATCCGCTGAGCGTCGCGTTCGTGAACGCGGCGATGGAGGCGGGTGTGCCGTATACGGAGGACTTCAATGGCGCGGCCCAGCAGGGCGTCGGCTACTACCAGACCACGACCGACGCAGGGCGCCGTTGCAGCGCCGCCGTGGCGTATCTGGGCCGCGTGCGCGGACAGCGCAACCTCAGTGTGCGCACCGGCATGGAGGTCGAACGGCTCGTCTTCGAAGGGCGCCGTGCGGTGGGCGTGATCGCGCGTGCCGACGACGGCAGCCGTCATGAATTCCGCTGCCGTGAAGAGGTGGTGCTGAGCGCGGGCGCGCTCGCCACGCCGAAGATTCTGATGCATTCCGGTGTGGGCGACAGCGTGCATCTGCGCGATCTCGGGCTGGGCCTGCTGCACGACCTGCCCGGTGTCGGGCGTAACTTTCAGGATCACCTCGCGGCGTCGGTCTATGCGCGTACGCGCGAGCCGATGAGCCTGCTTGGCCACGATCGCGGCATGAAGGCGCTGCGGCACGGCCTGCAGTACGTCGCCGCGCGGCGTGGCCTGCTCACGTCGAATGTGATCGAGAGTGGTGCTTTCGTCGATGCGACCGGCTGCGGGCGTCCCGACGTGCAGTTCCATGTCGTGCCCACGCTGGTTGGCGACGTCGATCGCGCGCCACCCGAAGGTCACGGCCTCTCGCTGAACCCGTGCGCGCTGCGCCCGAAGTCGCGCGGCACGCTGCGCCTGCGCAGCGCCGATCCGCACGACGGTTTTGCACTCGATGCCGGGTTCCTTTCCGACGACGAAGATCTACGCGTGCTGGTGGCGGGCGTGCGTTTCGCCCGGCGTATCATGCGTGCTCCTTCGCTGGCGCGGCATCTCGACGGCATGCTGATGCTGCCCAATCTCGACGACGACGCGATCCCGCAGCAGGTCTACGAAGACTATGTGCGCTCGGTGGCGAAAACGGTGTTTCATCCGGTCGGCACTTGCCGGATGGGCACGGATCCGCTCGCGGTCGTTTCGCCCGAGCTGCAGGTACGCGGACTCGACGGACTGCGTATCGCCGACGCCTCGGTCATGCCGCTGATTGTGAGCGGCAATACCAACGCGCCGACCATCATGATCGGCGAACGCTGCGCCGACTTCATGCTCGCGCAGCGGCAGGCCGGCGCCCGGCGAGCGGCCTGATACAGGAGGCAGGGCGGACGCGGCCACAGAGCCGCGCCGTCCGCGACGATGAGCCGTAGCTCACTGCGTACTACCCACACTACCCGCATTACCCGCATTACCAATAACAGCACACTACGCAGTCCAGGAGACACCATGAATCTGCTTTCCCGCTCGACGTTCGAGTCCACGCGCGACTGGGCGCTTTATAACCGGATCGCTCGCCGCATTCTGCCGTTCCTGTTTGTCCTCTATATCATTTCGTTTCTCGATCGCGTCAACGTCGGCTTCGCCAAGCTGCAGATGGCGGCCGACATCGGTCTGAGCGACACCGCGTTCGGCTTCGGCGCGGGCGTGTTCTTCATCGGCTACTGCCTGTGCGAGATTCCAAGTAACCTGATGCTGCAACGCCTGGGCGCGAAATTCTGGATCGCGCGCATCATGGTTCTATGGGGAATCGTGTCGTCGTGCATGCTGTTCGTGCATTCGCCGCATTCGTTCTATGTGCTGCGCTTCCTGCTCGGGATCACCGAAGCGGGCTTCTATCCGGGCATCGTGCTGTATCTCACGTACTGGTTCCCGGCTTACGCGCGCTCGCAGGCGATGGCGTATTTCAACCTTGGCATCGCACTCGCCGGCGTGTTCGGCAGTCCGCTTTCGGGCTGGATCATGCAGACGTTCGCGGGGGTGTGGGGACTCGCCGGCTGGCAGTGGCTGTTTCTGCTCGAAGGATCGCCTGCCATTCTGTTTGGCATCGTCACGTACTTCTATCTCGACAACGGTCCGGGCAAGGTCCACTGGCTGAGCGCCGAGGACAATGCACGCGTGACTGCGCAACTGACGGCCGAACGCGCTTCGAGCGAACGCGACGGCGCGCGCCACGATTTTCGCGCGGCCTTCTCGAACGTCGGCATCTGGTGTCTGATCGTCACGAATTTCACGCTGCTGTGCGGCACGTACGGTGTGTCGTTCTGGATGCCGCAGATCGTGAAGAACCTCGGAATCCGCAACCTCATCACGACGGGTCTGCTCGCGGCCGTACCGTTCGCCGTGGCCGCGGTCGTGATGATTATCGTGAGCAAACACTCGGACCGTACCAAGGAGCGCCGCTGGCACGGCACGATTGCCACGTTGCTGTCGGCGGGCGGCCTCGCGTTCAGCGCCTGTTTTCATGCGCAGCCGTGGCTCTCGCTGATCGGCCTGAGTGTGGCGATGGCGGGAGGACTCTCGGCGTTCTGCGTGCTGTGGGCGCTCCCGGGCATTCTGCTGACAGGGCAGGCCGCCGCTGCCGCAATCGCCCTCATGGCGATGATCGGCAATCTGGGCGGTTATGCGAGCCCATTTCTGATCGGCTGGCTGCGCGACCGTACCGGGCACCTCGAAAGCGGACTCTATGCGCTGGCCGTGGCGACGCTGGTCGGTGCGATCACGATGGCATGCGTGCCGCAACTGCGGCAGCGCCGGCGTGCGTCGGGGAACGCGAGGTTCGGCGATACGCCGGTTTGAGTTGACCTGTGCGCTGTATCGAATGCGTTGCAAGCGCGGCTGCGCTCGCGACGCACTCAGGCTTTGGCGGGCCGCCCGGTTTGGGCCTGTTGCAGATCGCTGCCCTTGTAACCGAGATTCCACGAGATACGCAGCGCCGTGCGCACGAGTGGATCGACGATGGTTGCCGGCGGCGCTTTCGGAATGTACTGGATGCTGCCCACGAGCGCGAGCGTGCCGACCGCACACGCGGTGCTGTCGAGGATTGGTGCTGCGACCGCACTGATGCCGAGCGTTTCCACTTCGAATGCGACGGCATAGCCCCGCTCGCGCGTCTTGCGCACGATCGCGTCGAGCTCGGTTTGCGCCGTGACGGTGTGCGGTGTGAATGCCGTCAACTCCTGCTTCTTCAATTGCGCACGCAGCTCGGCATGACCGAACGCGAGCGCGACATAGCCCTGCGCGTTGGCGTGCAGCGCGAGGCTCGTGCCGGGCCGCACACCGATCTCGAGCGCGGCCTTGCCGACCACCGTGGCGAGCACGGTCAGCTCGCGCGCACTTAGCCCGGACAGCACGACCGACATCCCCAGCTCTTCGCGCAGCTCGCGCATGGAGGTTTCCGCCGCGCCCAGCAGGTCGATGCGCGACGCTGCCGCGCGGCTCAGCAGATACGCCTTCATGCCCGGACGGTAGCGCGACGTCGCCGGATTCTGTGCCAGATAGCCCAGCTCCAGCAGCGTCTGCAGATGACGAAAGACCGTGGCCTTGGTCGTTTTCAACTGCACCGCCAATTCGCTCACGCCGATCTCGTCGGGGGCGCCGACGACGCCTTCCAGAATGTCGAACGTCATTTGCACCGACTTGACGCCGCTCTTGGTTTTTTCCTCGTCCATCTTTTGATCATCCCCTCGCGCCGCGCTTTCGCGCGCGCCAATGCCTGTTTCGTGAAGGCCGCCGCTCACCGTGAAGCAGCGGTCATTTTGCAATGCACATATATCACATCAGCTCCCCAAAGAGTGTTCGCGCTGCGTGACGCTGTCACGGAAGCAGAAACATTTTTGTACCGCAATTAGAAACATGGTAACGTAAAGCGAAACGACGGGTGATCAACCCAATCCATCATTTCCTGTCACGGAGACTCTGATGAGCACGCTGAACCAACTCGATATCGACCACCATCTGCATCCGCAGACCAACCTGCGTCAGCATGAAGAAATAGGACCCCTGATCATTGAGTCGGGTGACGGTCCCTATGTCATCGATACCGAAGGCCACCGCTATTTCGAGGGCATGTCGGGACTCTGGTGCGCGTCGCTTGGCTTCAGCGAAAAGCGCCTGGCCGACGCCGCGCATCGCCAGATGCTGAAGCTGCCGTATCAGCAGACGTTCGCGCATCGCAGCAGCCGGCCCGTCATCGAACTTGCCGCACGCCTGCTCGAACGCGCGCCCGTGCCGATGTCCAAGGTGATGTTCCAGAGCTCGGGCTCCGAGGCTATCGACACGGCGATCAAGCTCGTCTGGTATTACCAGGCAGCAGCGGGGCGGCCCGGCAAGCGCAAGATCATCGGCCGCCGCCGCGGCTATCACGGCACGACCGTCGCCGCGGCGAGCCTCACGGGCTTGCCGAACATGCAGACAGGGTGGGGCCTGCCGCTGCCGGAGATGCTGCACGTGAGCTGCCCGCATTTCTATCGGGAAGGCCGCGCAGGCGAAACGGAACAGGCGTTCAGCGCGCGGCTTGTTACCGAACTCGAACAACTGATTCTCGCGGAAGGGGCGCAGAACATTGGTGCGTTCTTTGCCGAGCCGGTCATGGGCACGGGCGGTGTGGTCGTGCCGCCGCAGGGCTATTTCGAAGGCGTCCAGGCGGTGCTGCGCAGGCACGATATTCTGTTCGTCGTCGACGAGGTGATTTGCGGCTTCGGGCGCACCGGGCATTATTGGGGCTCCCAGGCTTTCGATCTCGTGCCTGACATGCTGGCGTGCGCGAAGGGCCTTTCGTCGGCGTATCAGCCGATTTCCGCGCTCATGCTCAGCGACACGCTTTATCAGGCCATTGCGAGCCAGACGGACGCGCTCGGCGGCTTCGGCCATGGATTTACCTACGGCGGCCATCCGGTGGCCGCGGCGGTCGCGCTCGAAACGCTCGATCTTTATGACGAATATCGGATCCTGGAGCGCGTCGCGGCCACGGGCGCATTGCTGCAGGCCAGCCTGCGCCAGTTGGCGGAGCATCCGCTGGTAGGCGAGGCCCGTGGCCTCGGCCTCATGGGTGCGCTCGAACTGGTTGCCGACAAGAGCACGCGCGCGCCGTTCGATCCGCAATTGCAGGTGCCGAGACGTGTGACCGACGCGTTGCAGCGGCGCGGCTTCCTGTTGCGCGCGCTTGGCGCCTCGGTGCTGTTCGCGCCGCCGCTGATCAGCACGCCGGCGCAGATCGAAGCGCTGCTGGCGGCGGTGCGGGAGTGTCTCGACGAAGCGGCACGCGGGGTGTGCGATTGATCGATGCGGCAAGAACCGATTGACACGGTCTTTTTGTCAACAGACGATGGATCACTTAGAGAAACGATGTAACGCCTATCGAAACGATAGGCGGACGACTCAGATGGTGACTTTGACTCCGCGCACCCGTGACACTTCGTGCGTGAGCGCCCCAACTATCCATGGTATTCGCATGAAACTTTTGAGCCGCACCGGCTTTGAACGCGACCGCGACGATGCGCTGTACAACCGGATTGCGTCGAAGCTGCTTCCGTACCTCGTTCTGCTCCTCGTCGTGTCGTTCGTCGACCGGGTCAACGTCGGTTTCGCCAAGCTGCAGATGGCGGGTGACATCGGTCTGAGTGACCTTGCGTATGGCACGGGTGCCGGCCTGTTCTTCCTTGGCTACTGCGCCTTCGAGATTCCCGCGAATCTGATTCTCCAGCGTGTGGGCGCGCGCCGCTGGCTCGGTGCAATCATGCTCGCATGGGGCGTGATTTCCGCAGGCATGGCGTTTGTCGCCAACACCCACCAGTTCTACGCGATGCGGGTGCTGCTCGGCATCGCCGAGGCGGGTTGCTATCCCGGTGTCATGCTCTATATGACGTACTGGTTCCCCGCGCGTTTGCGCTCGCAGGTGTGCGCGATCTTTTTCCTCGGCCTGACCTTTGGCGGCATGCTGGGCGGCCCGCTCTCCGGCTGGATTCTGCAAACGGTGCCGCAATGGGGCGGGCTGCGCGGCTGGCAGTGGCTCTTCATCATGGAGGCGTTGCCTGCCGTCGCGCTCGCGCTCTTTACGTTCGCGTGGCTGCCCAACGATCCTCTCGACGCGAAGTGGCTGAGCGCCGACGAGCGGCGTTACGTTCACGCGTCGGCGCGCGGTGGAGACGGCGCGCAAGCCGCTGCAACACGGCCGGCCCGCGTGGTGGACGCGCTGTGTAGTCCCACGGTCTGGCTGATGGCGCTGGCAAACTTCGCACTTCTCGGCGGGGCGTACGGCGTGAGCTTCTGGCTGCCGCAGATTGTCCGCAGCGCGGGGATCGCGAATCTCCTGCATGTCGGCCTTCTGTCCGCGCTGCCGTATGTGTTCTCGGGCGTCTGCATGGTGCTCGTGGCGCGTCATTCGGATCGTTCGCAGGAGCGTCGCTGGCACTCGATCCTGCCAATGCTGCTGTCGGTCGCCGGCTTCTGGCTGGCAGGGGCGACCTCGGGCCACCTGGCCTGGGGGCTGATCGGCCTGATCCTCGCGGTGGTTGGTGCGCAGACCTCGTCGGGCGTGCTGTGGTCGGTGCCCGCCACCTTGTTCTCGGGTTCCGCGGCCGGCACCGCGCTGGCGATGGTGACGATTGGTGGGAACCTGGGCGGCTATGCGATTCCCTACATGATCGGCTACGCGCGGACCCTCGCCGGCGGTTTCGCACCCGGCTTCTATGTACTGTGCGCCGTGCAGGTTCTCGGCATCGCAGCGCTGCTGCTGATTCCGTCGAGCCGGTTCCGGATGAGCGACGCGTCGCGCGATGCGCAGGCATCGTTGTCTGGTATGAACGCCGCATCGCCCCGTAACATCGCATAAGGATAAACAGACGATGAAGGTCTTCTATTGCGAGAGCCAGCGCGAACACGATCCGGGATCGTTTGTCGTGCATGGTCGCGCGACCGTCTATACCGAGCAGCCTGCGCGTGCCGACGTGCTGCACGCGGCCGCGCTTGCTGCCGGTTGCGTGGCGCACGTTCCCGACGATTTCGGATTGAGTTCGGTCGAACCGGTGCACACGGCGCGCTATCTCGACTTTCTGCTCCATGGACTCGATACATGGCGACGCGCCACCGGCGTCCCCGGCCCGATGGTGCCGAGCTTCCATCCGTTCGGCGAGGCGAGCGTGTATCCGGATTCGATCGTTGGACGGTGCGGGTTTCATGTCGCGGACACGACGTCTCCCATCTCGGATGGCAGCTGGCGTGCAATCCTGCGCAGCGCACACGCGGCGCATCACGCGGCGCGCGCGGTGCTCGACGGGGATGCCGTGGCCTACGCGTTGTGCCGCCCGCCAGGGCATCATGCGGAGCGCGAGCGCGCCGGTGGATTCTGTTACGTGAACAACGTGGCGGTTGCCGTCGAGCAGTTACGCACACGCTTGCGGCGCATCGCGATCGTGGATGTCGACGTGCATCACGGCAACGGACAACAGAGCATCTATTACGCCGACCCTGGCGTGTTGACGATCTCTCTGCATGTCGACCCCGCCGCTGCGTATCCATTCTTCAGCGGCGGCAAACACGAGTTTGGCACGGGCGCCGCGCTCGGGTGCAACCGCAATTACCCCATGCCGAAAGGTACGGCCGACGACGTCTACCTGACGACGCTCGACGCGGCCTGCGCGGAGATCGCAGGCTTTGCGCCCGATGCGCTTGTCGTGGCGCTTGGTCTCGATGCATCGAAGCACGATCCCTTCGCGTATTTCCAGATCACGCAGAGTGGTTTCGCCCGCATCGGCGCACGCCTCGCAAGCCTGCACCTGCCGACGGTGCTCGTGCAGGAGGGTGGCTATCTCGCGCCCGAGCTGGGCGAGAACCTGCGCAGCTTTCTGCGGGCGTGGTTCTAGCGTCGCGATCTGGCGCGCGGATTGCCGTGCGACGCGTCACGTACGACGAACCTCCCGGCGGCAGATTTTCATGATTATTATGTAATCCAAAATAAATTTAACGTAAGGAGTCGGAGATGCAGAGGAAAATGAAATGGGCGGCCGCGGCGGCATCCTTGCTGATGCTGAGCACCACGGCTGGCGCGGCGCTGGCGGACGAGACGGTGACCTTCGCGGGGTACGGCGGCGCGTATCAGAAGGGCATCGTAGAGGCGCTCGCGCAACCCGCGGCGGCCCGGCTCGGTTTGTCGCTGGTGCAGAACACCACGCCGGGGCTCACGGCGGTGCGCGTGCAGGTTCAATCCGGCAGTCCCGCATGGGACATTGTGAATCTTGGTTCGGATGAGTGCGCGGCGGGCAGTACGCAACATCTCTTCGAGCCGCTCGATTACCGGCAGATCAAGACCGACGGCATCGCGCAGAACGCGTGGGCGAAGGACTGGATTGCGAGCAACTACTACAGCGTCGTGCTCGCGTACCGCAAAGACAAGTATCCGAACAATGCGCCGCGTACGTGGCAGGACTTCTGGAACGTCAGCAAATTTCCGGGCCGCCGTGCAATGTCCGACGCGCCGATCGAGTCGCTGGAAATCGCGTTGCTTGCCGACGGTGTGCAACCGGACAAACTCTATCCGCTCGACGTGGACCGTGCCCTCCGGTCGATCCAGAAACTCAAGCCGGCGGTCAGTGTCTGGTGGTCCAGCGGCGCGCAATCGGCGCAACTGATCGAAAGCGGTGAAGTCGACATGGAGATGATATGGGGCAGCCGCCTCACGCCCGTGCTGCACGACAACGCACCGGTTGCGTATTCGAAAGCCGAGACCATTCTCGGCATGGGCTGTCTCGCGATTCCGAAGGGCGCGCGGCACGCGGCTGCCGCGCAGAAGATGATCGCGCTGATGATGTCGCCGGAGTTTCAGGCGAACATTCCGCATGCGCTCGAAGGCTACGGCCCGACCAACGCGCGCGCGTTCGACGTAAAGCAGTTCTCGCCACAAGAACTCGCCGAACTCAACTCCAGTCCGCAAAACCTCAAGAACGCCGTGAAGATCGACGGCCGCTGGTGGGGCGCCGGCGACAACCAGAAAACTGCCACTGCGCGCTACAAGGCCGCGATTTCCCGTTGAGGCGACGACACAGGTGCAGACAATGAAAGCGACAGTTTCGATCAGGAACGTCAGCAAGTCGTACGGTGCGACGACGGTGCTCGACAACGTTTCACTCGACATCGGCGCGGGTGAATTCCTCACTCTGCTGGGTCCGTCCGGTAGCGGCAAGACGACTTTGCTGATGGTGCTGGCCGGATTCACAAGAGCGAGTTCAGGCTCGATCAAGGTGGCCGGCACCGAGTTGCTGACGATGCCGCCACATCGGCGCGATGTCGGCATGGTATTTCAGAACTACGCGCTCTTTCCGCACATGGACGTGGTCGGGAACATCGGCTATCCGCTCAAGCTGCGGGGCGTCGACGGCGCGACACGGCGGCGGCGCGTGGCAGAAATGCTCGACGTGGTGCAACTCACGGGATTTGGCGAGCGCAGTATCAGCGCGCTTTCCGGTGGTCAGCGGCAGCGCATTGCGCTGGCGCGCGCGCTTATTTTCGAGCCGCGCATTCTGCTGCTCGACGAGCCGCTCTCGGCGCTCGACAAACAGCTGCGCGACCGCATGCAGATCGAGATCCGGCGGCTGCACGAGCGTTTCGGCACCACGACGATCAATGTCACGCACGATCAGCAGGAAGCGCTGACGATGTCCGATCGCATCGCCATCGTCAACGGCGGCGCGCTCGTACAGGTCGGCACGCCCGAGGAGATTTACCGGCATCCGCGCAATCGGTTCGTTGCGCAGTTTATGGGCGAGACCTGCATGGTGCCGTTGCGCCGCGATGCACACGCGGCCTGGTTCGGCGACACGCGCGTTGCTGCTGCACCCGCACGGACGAGCGAGGCGGGTGGTCTGTGGATGGCACTGCGCCCGGAATCGCTGAGCATCGTCGAGACGGCGGACACCGATAGCCTGTGCTTCGACGCCGTGGTGAAGGACCAGGTGTACCGCGGCGACGCGCAGATCGTCTATGCGGACCTGGCCGATGGCCACGAAGTGAAGGTTCTGATGCCGCCCGGCGTCTCGCTCGCCGAGCGGCGGCGGCTCGCACCGGGCGATCGCGTCAAGGTCGGTCTGCCGCGCGAGGCGCTCGTGCTGGTCGGGGAGGACGCATGAATCTCACCTCGAACGAAACCGCCATCGTCGGCCCGCGGCAGCTCGAAAACGAAGTTGCGCTGCGACGCCTTGAAATTGCCGGACGTTTGCGCATGGTTTTGCTGGGCATGCCGGGGCTCGCTGTCGTCGGTGTGCTGTTGGTGATTCCTTTCGCGTGGCTAGTCGAAAAATCGCTGCAGAGCGATGCCGGACAATGGTCGCTGGCCAACTATATGGCCCTCCTTGATCCGGTGTATCTGCGCTCGATCGTGACGACGCTCGAAGTCTCGCTCGCGGTCACGCTCGGCGCGGTGCTGATCGGCTATCCGGTTGCGTATCTGATTTCGCAGTTGCCGCGCCGTATCGCGGGCATGCTGCTCGTGGCCGTGGTGCTGCCGTACTGGACCTCGACGCTCGTGCGCACTTACTCGTGGCTTGTGCTCCTGCAGCGCAACGGTGTGGTGAACGACCTGCTGGTCGGCAACGGCCTGATCGCATCGCCCCTCCATCTGGTGAACAATTTTACGGGCGTTGTGATCGGTATGACCCATGTCATGACACCCGTGCTGATCATGCCGCTCTACGGCGTGATGCGTGCAATCGACCCGAGCCTCGTGAAGGCCGCCGCGAACTGCGGTGCGTCGCCTCGCCTCGCGTTCTGGCAGGTATTCTTTCCGCAGACGCTTACGGGGCTCGCCGCGGGCATCGTCATGGTGTTCGTGATCTCGCTCGGCTATTACGTGACGCCGGCCCTGCTTGGCGGTGGCAACGTCAACGTAATGGCGATGCAGATTCAGACCACGCTCGCCACCGAGGGTGACTGGGGGCTCGTGAGCGCGTTCGGCGTCGTACTCGTGCTGATCGCGCTGTTCGCGTCGTGGCTGGTGCAGCGCATCTGTCGTGCGGTCGCGCCACGGGAGGGCCATTGAAATGCAGATGATCGCTACCGATACGCAGATCACGCACGCGCAGCGAGCATGGCTCTATCTCCTGTGCGCATTGGTGCTGGCGTTTCTCGTCGTGCCATGCCTGCTCGTTATTCCGATGTCGTTTTCGGCGGACAGCTTCCTGCATTTTCCGCCGCATCACTTGAGCCTGCGCTGGTATCGCAGCTTTCTCGCCTCGGACGACTGGTTGCGCGGCGCGCGGGTTTCGCTGGAAGTCGCGCTCGCCACGGTTGTGTTCGCCACGGCGCTCGGCACTGCCGGCGCGTACGCGATACGCCATCTCGGCGGCAAGTTCGGCGGCGTAGTGCGCGCGGTATTCATGCTACCGATGATCGCGCCCGTCATCCTGATCGCCGTTGGGGTGTTCTTCGTCTATGCGCGGCTCGGCCTGAACAACTCGCTTGCGGGGCTCGTGCTCGCGCATACGCTGCTCGCGTTGCCGTATGTGGTGATCACCGTGGGCGCCGGCCTGGAAACCTGCGATCTCACGCATGAGATGGTGGCGCGAAGTCTGGGCGCGGGGCGCATGCGGGCGTTCTTTGAGATTACGCTGCCGCAAATCGCACCGGCGATCTATTCGTCGCTGTTGTTCTCGTTCATGACCTCTTTCGACGAAACGGTGATCGTGCTGTTCATCTCGGGCGGCGACACGTCGACGTTGACGCGTCTGATGTTCGAGAATATCCGTGATCAGCAGGACCCGACGATCGCCGCAATCTCTACGCTGCTGATTCTGATTTCGACGGCGGCGCTCGTCGGCGCGCAGTGGTTGTCGAGGAAAAAAGTTAGCACCTGACGTCCATGGCCGGCCGCGAGAAGCGGTCGGCCATTTTTATTCCGCTGTATTTCACCACTCGCTTATTACCATTTCAATCATGAAACTTAGGACTACATTATTGTTAATCGCGACTTGCTACGCCGGTGTCGCCCACGCGCAATCGAGTCTCACGCTATACGGAATCGTCGACGAGTTCGTGCAATACGTTAATACGGGCAACGGCTACACGGCGGCGATGGGGTCGAGTGGTCAATGGGCGAGCCGCTTCGGCCTGCGTGGCAAAGAGGATCTGGGCGACGGCTATGCTGTCAACTTCGTGCTCGAAAACGGGTTCGTGCCTACGACGGGTGCGTTGGCGAGCACGGGCAGCCTGTTCAATCGCCAGGCGTGGATCGGCCTGTCGAGCGGCTGGGGGCAGGTGCGCTTGGGCCGGCAGAATTCGCCACTGTTCATAGACGAAGGCAGGATGGACGCGTTCGGCGCTGTCACGCAGGCCTCGGGGCTCGACAACATCACAACCTATGGTATTCGCACGAGTAATACGATTTCGTATCTCACGCCCTCGTTTCATGGGCTGAAGGGCGGTGTCTATGTCGGTCTCGGCAATGCAGGCGGTTTGCGCGGCACGGGTGCGAGTTATCAGTTCGACGTCACCTACGATCAGGGGCCGTTTTCCGCATTCGTGGCGGGGCAGGCACTGCGCAACACGGACGGCGCATCGACCGATCGCACGATTCTCTCAGGTGTGTCGTATGCGATCGGCAAGTTCACGATCTACGGTGCCTACACATGGGCGAAGTGGGACGAACTGGCGCTGGATGCGAACACCTACGGCGTGTCGATCGGGTACACGATCAATCCGTTCAACTATCTTGCGCTCGGCTGGGCGCAGTTGACGGATCGAACCTCGGCGGGCAACGGTGCGCGCCAGTTCAGCGTGATGTACAACCACGATGTCTCGAGGCGCACCAGCTTCTACGCTGCCGTGTCGCTTCTGCAAAATCGCGGGCAGGCCGGCTATACGCTGGCCGGCGCTGCGAATGCCGGGCTGGCGCTGGCGTATCCTGGTGCGCAGGCGCGCGGTGTTCAGGTCGGTCTCGTGCATCGCTTCTGACCGGTGTATCTGCGTGGCTAGCCTCGTGAGGAGTCACGTAGCCACCTCGCTCACGCAGCGGCATTTTTGCGCTCCGGCTGTTCCTTGTGGCGGTCAAGGAGAGCCGTATTGCGCGTGCAGCGGACCGCGAGCACATGGCCCCGTTAGCGTCGAGATCCATTTAACCTTGGACTTTCTGGAGCGCACCCAAAACTATAACGACCAACGGCTGATATCGGCACATTAGTCCTGAGTGGCCATATCGGTAACGTTGGCCTGTACCAGTGCGCGCGCAAGCAGGTA
This sequence comes from Paraburkholderia agricolaris, assembly GCF_009455635.1. Lineage (NCBI taxonomy): Bacteria > Pseudomonadati > Pseudomonadota > Betaproteobacteria > Burkholderiales > Burkholderiaceae > Paraburkholderia > Paraburkholderia agricolaris. The sequence continues at coordinate 2,758,002 of NZ_QPER01000001.1, read as the reverse complement.
CACGACTGGCAAGTCGTCGTCGTCACGTCGCCAGTCGATGGGTTCGTCGAGATCCATCCCGGACAAGCGACTGTCGCAAAACCGGACAAACGTTGAGCGCACCGCCTCGTTGTGCCTTGCCAGGAAACCCCGATTCTCAAAGACCTGTTCGTCGATTGTCAGCAGTGTCCGCCATGTCGGCAATTGCGCGCTGCTTGAGTAACGGCGACGGCCATTGTCGAGGTGACGACCTGCGACCGTGGCAATGATTTGCTGGAGATCGAGCGACGCGCTGCGGAGTGCGCGTTCGAGGGCGACCGGATTGATGTCGTGGACATCCCTATCAGGAGTAGCGTCCTTAATCATATTGTTATCTTCCTGAAGACTCGCAGCATCAACGTTGATGCTTCAACAACGGCTGGTTGCGCTCTGCCAGCAGCAGGCGGATCTGCGCAAGATAGTTATCGCCGACCGTGCAGTCGTCAACAGGTCGGAGTTGTTGATGAGGCGTTGGCGGACGTACGCCGAGATAGCGGCACACCGCGGACAGGTACGGCTTGCCGTTGCCTCCCAGATGCCGCGCAGCGGCAGCTACGCGCACGTCGCCGACATGCTTGCGCAGCCACGCAAGCGTTTCGCGATCACCGTCGTTCAAGATGCGGATGAGCTGGTTCATGACCGATCCTGTATATAAAAACAGTACTGTAAATTTATACAGTATTTGGCCAGGATGCAAGTCAATTTTCAGGATGCCGCACTCGACGGGAAGAGAGCACAGATGGCAATCAAGGTCGATACGGAATAGGTTGCCCGGCAGGCAGAAGCGGATGACACATTTCTGCCCGATCACTGGGCGCGGGATGAACGGCTCTTGTCAAAATCGCCGTGGCGGTCTTTCAGGATTTTTAGAGCGTTCTCCGCAGCCTCCTGAGGGATCTGCGCGGCTTCGACAATGGCATCTGGCACCGGGACTCTATCGGGCACCCGGTATCTAAAAACGAGATGCGAAGCATCGAAAAATACAACTATTTTTATGTCCAGCGCGACGCTAACCTGACCTCACAAGACGGCAGGTTACGCCTGGGAGACGGTGTAACCAGACTACCCTGAATTTGATGGCGGTAGAGAGCAAATTATGGACAGTGTCGACCTGGAGGTACTCAGGACAAGTATTGCCTGGATGGAGAAAAATCAACGTGTTCTGCTGGTCACGGTCGTCAGGACCTGGGGGTCTTCTCCGCGCCCGGAAGGCGCGATGCTGGCCATCCGGGGTGACGGCGTCGTTATTGGCTCTGTTTCGGGTGGCTGCATCGAGGACGACCTTATTCTGAAGGTTCGCGAGAATGGAATAACGAATGAGCTGCCGGAGATGCTGACCTACGGTGTGAGCGCGGAGGAGGCGCATCGTTTCGGTTTGCCATGCGGAGGAACTATCCAACTCATGCTTGAGCCCCTCGGCAGAGACTCCAGGCTGGAACAGCTGGTGAAGGAAGTGGAACGTGGCAATCTCACTGCCCGCCATCTGGATGTCAGGACGGGTCGTGTTTCCCTTGACCGAACCCACGCCGTCGGCCGTGTGACGTACAACGGAAATATATTCACTGTCGTTCATGGACCCCGTTGCCGGCTGTTGGTCATTGGGGCAGGGCAACTGAGCACATATCTCACTCAAATCGCTTCGGGACTGGATTACCAGATTACCGTCTGTGATCCCCGTGAGGAGTACCTTGAGGAATTCTTGCCTCCAACTGTATCGCTTGTTCGTGAGATGCCGGACGACGCGGTAATTTCAATGAAACTCGATGCACGCTCGGCCGTCGTAACGTTGACTCACGATCCGAAGTTGGATGACCTCGCCCTAATGGAAGCTCTGAAGACCGATGCATTTTACGTTGGTGCGATCGGGTCGCGAAAAAATAACGCAGCCCGCAGAGAGAGACTTAAGCTCTTCGATTTAAGTGACGAGCAGATTGCGCGGTTGAGGGGACCCGCTGGTCTCTATATTGGAAGCAAGACGCCACCCGAGATTGCACTATCGATACTCGCAGAGATGACCGCAGCAAAGAACGGAGTTGTGGTCGGAAGGCTCAATACCGTACGGGGAGCAAAGGAGCGAGAAAATCAGCTAGGGAAAATCTCCGAACAGGGCGTCGAATTTCTCGAGTCATCATGCAGTACTTCATAACGATGAGGAAAAGCTGATATGGTTGCATTAAGCGAATCAGCGATACATGTCGCAAGCAATACTCAGGATGCCTATCAGAGACTCCGCGATGGTGCTACCCGAATCATCTCCGGTGCCACCTGGATTTTGCGCAACCCGCTTCGCGGTGAAGCATGCAGCGAGCGCTATGTGGCGGTCGGTCATCTTCAAGAATTAAAGGGCGTCCGCATCACTGGTGAACGTGTATCGATTGGGGCAGCCGTTACGCATGCAGAACTCGCGGACGCAATATCAGAACTGCCTGACCTCAAGGGTCTCTGGCTGGCGGCGGCAAAATCAGCGAATCCCGCGATTCGCGCTGTCGCAACGGTCGGTGGAAATTTATGCACGGTGGACTTTGAGGCTCCCGATATCACGACGGCGCTGTTAGCCCTTTCGGCCGGCGTCGAGATTCTCATGGAAAACGGAACGGTCGAGATACCTGTCGAACGGTTCATCAGGGACCGAAGCAATATTGGTGGCCCATTTCTGGTTACAGCCGTGCACGTCAGACGCGCGAATCAGTTGACGTCGCATCAAAGGTTACCTTTGAGAGTCGCAGGAGACTATCCGGTTGCCATCGTCAGCATATCGGTCGACGTCAGCCGCTCCACAGTTAGTGCAATCGCAGTCGGAGCGGTCGAAGCCGCACCTCGACGATGGACATCTCTGGAGCAAAGTTGGCAGTCGTTGGGTGCAACGACCGGGACCGCTAAGGAAGTTGCGCGTGATTTCTCAGGAGAGTTCACTGGTCGCGATAGTGTTGAAGCGCCCGGCTGGTACCGCACAAGCGTACTCGGTGCGCTGTTGGAAAGAGCGATGAAAGATACGGAAGAGCAGGCAAAACGCGTCGGGCATACGAAATGGCAGTGACCCTCAACATAAATGGCGAGCAAGTGACTACGCTGCGGGGTCCCTTGAGCCCATTGATTGACCTTCTGCGCGACGAGATGCAACTCACCGGTGCCAAACCGGTGTGCCGCGAAGGATTTTGTGGGGCATGCACGGTACTCGTTGATGACATACCAAAGGTCGCATGCCTGCTGCCCATCAAATTTCTGGAGGGCAAGCAAGTTAATACGATCGAATCGTTTGACGTCAATGAGCAGTTGTCGCCACTTCAGAGAGCGTTCGAAGAAGCGGATGCGGTGCAGTGCGGTATGTGCTTCCCTGGTATGGTAATGAGCCTTACTGGAAGCCTTCATAGGCTCTCGTGTGATTCAACTCGAGAAGAGGTCAAGGCATTAATGTCGGGCAATATTTGTAGATGTACCGGATACGAACGGATCGTTGACGCTGTGATGGATTTGCTTAACGCGGAAAACGGTGAGGTGCGTCATGTCTGACCCTACCGGCGCCGTCATGAATTTCCGTCGCCGCGACGCGCGCGACAAACTCAGAGGTCGCACGCGATATACGATTGACCAGCAGCTGCCCCGCATGCTGCAGGCGTTCATCCTGAGATCAGAAGTCGCGTTCGGACGCATCACGAGACTAGACGTTTCTTTGGCCGGGAAGATGCCGGGAGTGAGAGGCATTATCACAAACGCTGACGCACCTTTGCGACACGGCATCGGTATTGCCGACGAAGTCCTGTTCGCGTCAGACTACGTGCGCTTCGTCGGGGAGCCTTTGGCTGCTATTGCCGCTGACACACTAGAACAAGCTAAAGCAGCGGCAGAGACAATCATTGTTGAAATCGAAGAACTCCCGGCGGCTAAGACGATGCAGGATGCGCTAGCTGAAGGAGCGCCGCTGATCCACCCTGATTGGGCGGATTACGACATCCTGCTAGAGGGGGGCGCCCGTGGTGAAAACGTCGCGTGGGAGGCGAAAGTCGTACGCGGAGACACTGATGCAGCGTTTGCCAGAGCGGACGTTCGCATTGTCGAAACAAAACACCGTGTCGGCCGTCAAAACCATCTGTCTTTTGAACCGCGTGCCGTAGTCGCAAGCTATGAAGACGGCCGGTTTCATATTCGAACGTCCACGCAGGTGCCTTGGACTGTCCGTAACACGACAGCCAAAGTGCTAGGTATCCCTCCATCGGACGTCCGGGTGACAGTCCCACCCGTCGGGGGAGCTTTTGGGCTCAAATTCGACTGCGCAGTCGAGCCCTTCGCAGCTGCGCTCGCAAGAAAGACTGGACGCCCCGTTCGCATCGCAAACACGCGGCAGGAAGAGATGCAGGTCTGTCTGTGCAGGGAGAACGCCGATATTTTGATACGTTCAGCTGTCACTGCTGCCGGTGAAATCGTCGGCAGAGAGGCCGTGATACTCATGGACTGCGGCGCCTATGGGGGAGAGCAGATTTTCCTGACCACGATGACGGCTCATACGCTAGGCGGGAACTATAAGCTCGGAGCCGTAAAAATCTCCACCAGAGCGGTGTATACGAACACGCCCCCGAACGGTGCGTTTCGCGCCTGCAATGGGGTGTACAACACGTTTGCTCTGGAGCGCCATACTGACGAAATCTGTGCCGCCATCGGAATGGCGCCTGATGAATTTCGTCGCCGCAATGTCCTGGGCGACCAGGACGTTGGCTCCACAGGACAGGTGTTCGAAGGAGAGGTTTTGCGGCCGATGCTGGAAAAGATGGCCGCAGTCATCGAGGCAAAGCCCGACAACCAGCACCTCGCAGGCACAAGGCTATACGGTCGCGCCACAACAGTCGGTACCTGGTTCATCTTTGTCGGACCCTCCGCTGCCACGGTCAACCTGAACGCGGATGGTAGCGCGACACTGGTTACCTCCGGAGTGGAAATCGGCTCCGGTTCAACAATGCAGTCGCTACCTCAAATCGTGGCTAACGCGCTAGGTATCGACCCGTCGAGAGTAGTTGTAAAGGCGGCCGATACTGACGCAGCAGGGTTCGACTTAGGGGTCGGAGGGGGACGGACGACCGTATCCCTTGGCGCAGCAAGTGTCGCCGCATGTGCGGATGTGCGGCAAAAGCTTTTAAAGGTAGCGTCCGAAATGCTCGAAGTCTCAGTAGATGACCTGGTTCTTCGGGATGGACGGGTTGAAATTGCAGGCGCACCCGGTTCCGGCGTCGTTCTAACCAAGGTATTGGAGCGCGCTCACAAAACCGTTGGTCCAATTGCCGGCAGTGGGTCTTTTACGAAACCTGGAGTCGCAGCCATGCCTGGTTGTGCGTCCGGACACTTTATCGATGCTATCGATATCCCGGTGTTTGCCGTGCATGACTGTGAAGTCGCGGTCGACAGGGACACTGGGCACGTCGAAATCTTGTCCTATACCGTCGTGCAGGACGTCGGTCGTGCGCTCAATCCGCGTGCCATCTTTGGTCAGATTCAAGGCGGCGTTGTGCAAGGAATCGGCTACGCACTGCATGAAGAAATCAGCATCGATGACACTGGGAGAGTGCGACAGACGGGACTTGACTCATTTCGCGTTCCTTTGGCGCAAGACGTTGTGCCTGTTGACATCCATCTTTACGAAGGTGCTCCTTCAATTGGACCGCTCGGAGTGAAAGGCGCAGGCGAAGTTCCCATCTTGAACGTTGGGGCGGCCGTTGCTTGCGCAGTGTCCAGAGCTATCGGCAGGGGAGTGTTCGAACTGCCATTGACTCCGCCACGGGTTCTCTCGCTCATGCAAGAAAGAACGCCGGCCCTGCACTTTCCGGAGATAAAACCCCGCTGGGTTGAGAACACTGTCGAAAAAGGGATGGAAGCATGACCGTCCCCCTTCCTGGCGATCGGGAAAATGAAGAAGAGTGCTCCCCCCTGAGTTCGATAGATAACGTGAAATCCGCTTTACGGGACGTAGGCTATTTTGCGGGAAGACGCCTTGCGACCGCGGTATTTCTCGCTGCAAATCTCCGCCGGCCGTTGTTGCTTGAGGGTGCGCCTGGCGTTGGAAAAACCGAACTGGCGAAATCTTTGGCAGCCGCTCTGGGGCGCCGTCTGATTCGACTCCAGTGCTACGAGGGGCTCGAACAACGGCAAGCGGCTTACGAGTGGAACTACTCGGCCCAGTTATTGCACGCACGTGCGATGGAGGCCACAGGAGGCTCAATCGCTGACGTGGAGAAGTCCTTTTATGACCCGCGCTTCCTTCTGGAGCGCCCGCTTCTACAAACATTGCGTGCGCAGCCGCCGGGCGCTGTTCTGCTTATCGATGAAGTGGACCGCGCAGATGAACCCTTTGAGGCTTTCCTCCTGGAATATCTCGGAGAGTACCAGCTCACAATTCCCGAGTTCGGCGTTGTTTCGGCCGCGATTGCGCCCATAACGATTCTGACCGGAAACCGAACTCGCGATTTGGGTGATGCATTAAAACGGCGCTGCCTCTATCAATGGATTGAATTTCCGCCCTACGAGCAGGAGGTGGAAATCATCTTGTCGCGTGCGCTATCCGTTAAGGAAGGGCTCGCGTGCCAGGTGGCCAGATTCGTCTCGCTGTTGCGCGCACGCGGCGAGGATATCGACTTCAATCGTCTCCCCGGTGTTGCCGAAGCGGTCGAGTGGGCTCAGTCACTTCACCTGATGGGCATCGAAAAACTAAGTGCCGCAGCCGTATCTGATACCTCAGGCGTCTTGTTTAAGGATCCTCACGACATTGCAGCTTTGTCGACAAATCAGGTCGAGACACTGATTCGCGAAACGGAATCCACTGGAGTTTGAATGGTCCGGACTCAGACCAGCACAGGTGACGCAGCCGGTGGGGCTTTTATCGACCGTTATTTAGGGTTCGCTTCAGCACTCCGGCGCGCTGGCATTCCGGTCGACATCGACCGTATGACGGTCGGCCTACGAGCTCTGGAATGGGTTGGCGTCGACAATAGAGGCGATATCAAGGATGCTTTAGAAGCAGTTCTGGTCTCACGGGAGGCAGACCGCGACCTTTATCGCGACGCGTTTGAGCTCTGGTTCTCGCCTGATGGTTTGGGCGGTATGGCTGACTTCATTAAGCCGTCGGATGAGCGGCATCAAGCCACTCCGTCGGTCAGTCGCCGGCTATCACGTGCCGCTCCGCCATGGGCTCTAAAATCCATGAGTTACACAATACCGCCAGATGTCCAACTTGACGGGAACATCTTGCCCAGTGCTCGCGAGCGATTGCGATTTGCCGACTTTTCTGGGCTGTCTGATGCCGAATTCGAGGAGGTCCTTCGTTTCGCCCAGACCATTCCGTTGGCGCTTCCGCGGTATCACAATCGACGACTACGTAAGCGGAAACAGTTGTCCGACAAAAATCCAGTCGACTGGTGTACCTCGGTAAGCGAAGCATGCCGAACCTGTGGCGAATTCGTGAATCTCTACCATCTCTCGCGCCGTAGCAACCCGGTACCCATTCTCGCATTGGTGGACGTTTCCGGGTCGATGAAGCGGTACGCTCGAATTGCGTTCGCCTTTTTGCATTCCGCCTTACGCCCTCCTGTCTGTTGTGATGTATTTGCTTTCGGAACGCGACTGTCGGATGTACGGAAATGCTTCAAGACCCCGGACACCGAAAAGATGCTGGCTCGTGCCAATGACGTTATCTCCGACTATGCGGGTGGGACCCGGATTGGACCGTCGCTTAAGGAATTACGGCGTAACTTCAGTCACTGCATATCACGCGGACGAACGGTTGCCGTCCTGATTACCGATGGCCTGGAAACTGGAGACATCTCTGTATTGCGCGCTGAGCTCGAATGGATGCAGAGGAATGTGCGTGCCATCATATGGCTCAACCCTATGCTTCGATACGACGGATACACAAACGCTACAAAGGGTGCCAAAGTGTTCTCCGAATTCGCGGACGTTTCACTTGCCGTTCACAATCTGGATTCGTTGCAGGGGCTGTCATCGGGCTTAGGAACCGCTCTCCAGGCGCTAGACTGATCGTATCCCTGGCTTCATGATGGGTATGCGGATGCCAGACTGCGCGCAGACTTTTTGTTACCAGATCCGGGCGACGCTCAGTCCATGCTTTTTTTCGGGGGCATCAACGATGAAAGAAGTAACTGCGCGGCGATCGTAAAGACTATTGTGCAATTGCTGCATCGGTGATTCGTCAGGGGTGGTCTTAGGGAGCGCCCCTGCCGGAGATAGCAATGCGTATCGGTTACTTGCCCTCGAAGGCAGCCTGCGAAGAAGCTGCTACGGGCACGGCCACAAACCATTCACGTTTTGCCCGTCGCATGAGGAGCGAATACGCGAACAGAGATATCAGGAAAGTCGCGGGCGCCGAGAATGATGAGACATTGCTGTGAATGCTGTTCAGGAGAAAACCAGCCAGTGCCCCCAGAAGCCACGCAATGAGGCCGCCAGGATTGAACGTGGGAACGTAAGCGTCGCGAACTTCGATGTCAGGCCCAACAAGTTGCTCGTACCGATTCGAGAAAATGTGTGCGAGCGCGACTCCTACCCATGCGACAACAAAAATCCCCTGGTAGGCAAGAGCTTGCAAGAGTTTCGAGAAGACATCGGCCATCATCATCACATAGACGCACACACCCACTACCAAGGCCCAGAAGAATTTGGGTGCGTTGATATTGACCAATTTCTGGAAAAAAGCCTGCATGTTGATTGTCGCCAGATAGTAGTTCGCGGTGTTGATGCGCGACTGGGTGACCCAGACAAAAAGAAGGCCCCATATGCCCATAAGTTTCAAAAGGGCGAAGACCACCGAGACTTCGGTGAGCGGCCCAAGGCCTGGAATAGATGCGACGAGATAGATGCCGATTGCTCCGTTAACCAGAAAGGTCAGGAGGTAGAAAGGGATCCCGAAGTTAAAACGGCCGTGGTAGGTTGAGTCCGATCTCTTACCGAATCTGGCGTAGTCGAACGTGTACATCATCAACACCCAAACGCCCATGTAGTATACGAAGCAATTCCACCAACCAGACGTCGATATTTCCTTCGAACCTCCGAAGTCCAGCCACGTTGCGTTGTACCCATATTCATAGGTCGTTAAAACGACGGCGGCGATCAGACCAAAAAGGTAGAACGGAAGAAGTACGCCGTTAAATTTATCGAGCCAGTGCTGCACACTGCCGAACACCAGCGGGACACTGTAGCAAACGACAATTAGCGCGGCCCATTTATAAGTCAAGGCGGGAAATAGGTGATTCGCCGCGACAGCGATAACCGAACCTTCGAATACGGCGTAGTACATAGCAGTGGCGAAGAAGATGAGCGTTGCCAGCGCAGCGCCCGCACTTCCGAACAACACTCGCGAGAAGAGCGCCACCGAGAGCCCCGTGCGGATGGCATAGCGGCTCATCACACTATTGACGATGCCATACACAACAACTGATAGTGCCATGCCAATCAGCGCATTTCGCGCGCCGTAGGTAAGTGCGAGTGTGGCTCCCACCACGATGTAAAAAACTGCGCTACAAACGGCCCACCACGCCATGGTGAGCGACATCGCCGGCATTCGAGCGGCTTCCGAGATGGCTGATGTTGACGAATCAAAGTCGTCATCCTTATTTTTCTTTGTCAAATTGGCCATAGCATCACTCCTGAATCCAGATTTGAGACCATCGGTTTAGCGTTCGGTGAAATGGGCGTGAAGCATGGCGAGGCGGTTCGAATATTTCTTTCTCGCAACTAAGGCTTCTTCTATGCCGACCGCGACAAAGTGAGTTTTGTGGTTGGGCTGCATCTGCCCAATCAAATCCATGTCGGCGCTAATCACAGTGCCGATGGTGGCATAGCCTCCTCCTGATACCGCATCCCTGTGCAATGCTATGGGCTCACGGCCCGCTGGGATCTGGATTGAACCAATTGGATAGCATGCGTCCACAATGTTGGACGGGTCCGCGCCTGCGCCGAAAGGCTGCTTGCGCTCTTTAAAGACAAGCTGCCTGCCGCCCTTGAATCGGTATCCCGTACGATCGGCCTCCGCCGACACCAGCCAGGTATCTTCAAAAAATGACCGTGCCGACTCTTCAGAAAGACGGTGGTGGTATAGCCCCGTCAAAACGCGCAGCTCATTTTCGGAGCCGTGTGAATTGATAAACTCGATCGGCAGGCGGTTTCCTTCTGAACGTCTGGCACTGCCAGGTCTGATGTTCAAAGTATCAGCCTTTTGCAAACGTCGTCCGTGTAGCCCACCGATGGAGCCGAGGGTATATGTCGACCGGCTGCCTAGTACAACGGGAACGTCGAAGCCACCCGAAACCGCCAGATACGACCTCGCGCCGCTCTTAACGAAGTCGAAGGAAAGCACGCTTCCGGCTTTAACACTAAAGGCGGTGTTGCAGGTCTGCGCGACGCCGTCCACTTTCGGCATCATCTCGGCACCGGTTACGGCGACAATTGCGGACGAACGAAACAGCAGTTGCGGACCGAGAAGAGTGCACTCGAGCACTGCCGCATCTGCGGAGTTCCCAACAAGGAGGTTAGCGGCCTGGGAGGCGAACTGGTCCAAAGAACCCGAAGGAGGAATCCCAACGTGATAAAAACCTTGACGTCCGATATCCTGTATCGAGGTTGCCAAACCAGGCTTTTGAACCTCAATGTCAGCAGATTCGTTAATTGGCATAGAAATCCTCTATAAGGGAACGGTTGTAGCCATCAGGGTCGCGCAGGAAATCTTCGAGCACGAAGGTAGCCGGTCTGATCCTTAGAGAGAAAGAGCCATCTTCCACTTCGGAAACCGCCCGATCATAAGCCTCACGGTCGATGGGCTTGAACTTTACGATATCGCCGGGGCGGAAGAAAACCATGAAATCTTTCAGGTAGTCGAGCCGCTGCGATGGGTCAAATATTGGTGCAGGCGTGAGTCCAAACATTTGATATCCGCCTGCACCGCGTACGGAATAAATAGCTGTAAAACACCCGCCATGGCCGACCGTCAATTTTGGCGTGTCCGTTCTGGGACTCAGGTACTTTGGCACTTCCAGTTGTCTATGCCTTTCGACCATCTGAAACATGAAAGGAAGACCCGCTACGAATCCCACCATGGAGACAAACCATGGGGAATCGGAATGCGCCGCAATGAAGTCCGCGACGTCGCTTTTCCCGTTTATACGGGCGGCATATTCAAGGTCAGTTGAAGTCGGGTCTTGATGACGTTCGCGAAACCGCATGAGTGTTTCGTGCGTCCACGGGTCGTTATAGAAGACGGGTACCTCTATAACTCTGGTTTCTATTTTGAGCGATGCATCGGAGATGCTGTCCTCAAGTTCCTTAAGCACCTGGATCACGGCGTTCGGAGCAATAAGGTCAGGGTTGAACCGAACCTGATACGAGGCGTTAGCAGGACAGATCTCAGTGATGCCGGGAACCTTGCAGTCTTTGAGCTCGCGAGTAACCGACGCACCCTTGAAAAATGCCTCAAGCGACATTTCTTCGCTAATCTCCACGAAGATGAATTCGTCCCCTCCGAATGTATATCGGAATGTCATTTTGTTACCTCGGCCGGTTGGGTATGGGTGACTCGAGCCGTATCTTCAACCAACTCAGCCGATTCCTTGTTCCAGTTCGAAACCCATCCCTCCAGAAAGTTGGTGTGGAAGTCGCCAGCACGCACGGATGGGTCGCGCAGCAGCGCAAGGTGCAATGGTGTCGTGGTCTTAACCCCGCCAATATTCAACTCACCTAATGCGCGAAGGCCGCGCTCGATGGCAGCGATACGGTTTTCATCGTGAACGATGATTTTGGCGAGAAGCGAATCGTAGAATGGAGGAATCTGGTAGCCCAAGAATAGGTGGCTGTCGACGCGAACTCCCGGGCCGGTGGGCCAATCGAACTGGTCAATTCGTCCTGGGCTGGGTCTGAAGTCCTTTAGTGGGTCCTCCGCGTTGATGCGAAATTCGATGGCACATCCGCGCATCACGACGTCGTCCTGATTGAATCTTAGCGGCTCTCCGTCCGCAATACGGATGGTTTCGCGTACCAGGTCGATACCTGTAATCGCCTCCGTCACCGGGTGTTCGACCTGAATCCGGGTGTTCATCTCGATAAAGTAGAACTCTTGTCGAGAATCGTCATATAGGTACTCGAGCGTGCCGGCACTACGGTAGCCAACGGATTGCGCGAGACGAGTTGCGGACTCACAAAGCTCACGTCGCACCGCGGCGCCGATTGAAGGAGAGGGTGCCTCCTCCATCACTTTCTGCCGGCGGCGTTGCAGAGAGCACTCCCTCTCAAAGAGATGAATAGCGTTCTTCCCGTCCCCGAGAATCTGCACTTCGATGTGTCGTGCTTTTGCAATGAAGCGCTCCAGATACACGCCGCCTTCGCCGAAAGCAGCCTCGGCTTCGCGCTGTGCCTTTGGAAGCTCCGAGTCCAATTCCTGCAGGTTGTTCGCGACCCTGATGCCACGTCCTCCGCCCCCAGCGGCGGCTTTAATCATGACGGGAAAGCCGATCTGGCCGGCTACGTCACGGGCCTCCGAAAGATCGTGTACTACCCCGTCGCTGCCGGGCACCGTTGGCACACCGGCCCGCTGAGCTGTTTCTCTGGCCCGCGCTTTGTCACCCATTGTGGAGATGACCGATGCTGACGGGCCGACGAAAACGAGTCCGGCATCTTCGACTTGCTGCGCAAAGCGGGCGTTCTCGGAAAGAAATCCGTACCCCGGATGGATGGCATCTGATTGCGTTTCACGAGCAGCTTCAAGAATCCTCTCAATATTTAGATAACTTTTAGCAGCGTGCGCGGGGCCAATATGAATCGCGCGATTTGCAAGTTTGACCGCAAGACTATCTTTGTCCGCGTCGCTATATACGGCGATTGCCTCCATCCCGAGTTCCTGAACCGCACGAACTACCCGAACTGCGATTTCCCCTCTGTTTGCGACCAGCACGCGCCGAATCTTTCTTGGGGTGTAGGGAGAAGTAACTGCTGTAAGGCTGCTCATATCATTCCTCGATGCGAATGATGACCTGACCGGCGTCGACCGGTTCGCCATCTTCCACAGTAACCTCAACTACTCTTCCGGACACGTGGCCTTCGACCTCGGTGAATTGCTTCATGACCTCTACCAGGCCGACAACCGCACCGCTAGCGACAGTGGAGTCGACTTCGACGAAGTACGGTTGATCTGGGGCGGCGCGTCGGTAGAAGGTTCCGGGTAGGGGACTCAGAATCTCGTGAATAGGCATTGATATGTCGCTCAGTTTTTGACATTAATGGGAAGGCGAAAAAGGTGCTTCAATTCTTATGCCATTTGCCTGAAGTGCTTCACGCGTCACCTTGATAAGTGAAAGTGCGCCCGGCGTGTCGCTGTGGATGCAAATCGAATCGAAGTCGATGTCGATATCGGCGCCGTCGACGGTTTTAACTTTTCCATCGATACACGCACGTACAACTTTGTCCGCTACCTGCTGGGGGTCTAGCCTTTGAACTCTGCGGGTGAAAACGATAGAACCGCTTCGATCGTAATCACGGTCCGCATAGAACTCACGCACCACCGGCTGTCCATACTCCTGTGCAATCTTGTACGTGATGGAGGATTGCATGCAGAACAGGAGAAGGCTTGGTTCCGTCTTCCTCAAGGTCTCGACCAGTAAGCGGGAGAGTGGCTCGTTTGACGCGGCGTGCATGTAAAGAGCGCCGTGAGGTTTCACGTGCTGAAGCGTGACATTCGCGACACGCGCGAACTCTCGCAATGCCCCGAGTTGATAAATGATGTCGTGCACCAAGGCTTGTGGTGTTTCATTGATATGTCGACGGCCAAAGCCAGCAAGGTCGCGAAAACCGGGATGGGCTCCGACCTGGACTCCCGTTTCTTTAGCGACCAGCACGGTTCTCGCCATGATGTTTGGGTCGCCTGCATGGAATCCCGTTGCTATGTTAGCTGAGCTAATGAGGGGCATAATCTCCTCATCAACTCCATCGCCAATTAGCCAGGGACCAAATCCTTCGCCCATATCTGAATTCAAATCGATACTCTGCTTCCCCATTCCTAACTCCCTTGAGCGGACGTCGACGCAAAGCTTGCGTCAGGATTTGTGAAGGTTAGCAGTCGGCAGAATGTCAAAAAAGTTCTGTTTTTCAATGTGAGATATCTGTTTTTTCTATTTCCAACGGTCCGCACATCGTTATAAGTAATTACCCGCGGTCCATTTGTAACGGAGCGGGATACAGACTGTGTGGAGGGGGGCGGCCCTTCGCCGATGAATGGCGCCCTGAAAAGTACGCTAACCCGTTGTCACGCGGCCCTTGAGATGGATGAAAACCTGCACAACGAGCGCCGATGCTCACGACCTCACGGCGGCGAAAGGGTCCCTCAGTAGAACGTCGACATCTAAATTTTCGATACCGTTGCATCCAAAAATACAACTGGTCTGACGAGAATGCCGCCTGTACAGTTCGCTCGACCTGGCGACGGTCGATGCTGTAAAGGCGGCATTCCCCCACCTTGGATGGCAACCGGTGCGCGCATGAAGCCATAGGCTGTGGCTAAACTATTCGTATAACTAATGTTTGTCATTGAGCGTGACTGCTCAATGATTTGATTCATCGGCGAAACCATGGAAGTGACGCGTTCCGTATGAAATCACGTCTGTTTGGAGAGATAGATGAAGCTGCGGCTTGCACTTGCTGCTGCCGACGCATCCGCACAAAGTACGGTCGCTCTCTACGGTTTGATTGAAAACGGAATCAGTTTGGGGGGCATGCCCTGCAAGCCGCGAGCGGCGTTTGGGTTCGGCTACCCCAGGTCGCCAATATGACCCAGTCGTCGACGGGAGCACATGCCGCCACGATGATTCGCCAGAATGTGACTGCGCAGCTCAACAACATACGGACTCGTCCATCAGTGGCGCCAGCAACGGCCAGGTGTCGTTCAAATCTCCACGGATAGGTGTTCGATCTTCAATCGGGACGTTTGGACGTGTTGGACTCGAAACGTCAGCGTTGCGTCCGCTGGCGGATTAGCGGCTTTGGGGCGTGGCATGCATACGGCGTGGCCCCTATGCTAACTGGCTCTCGGCTCCATAAACGCGTGCTTGAAATATTCCCGCACTGCCTGGATTGCTGGAGTAATTTCCATGTCCTTGCGCCAGGCTAGGCCCACGCTCATAGGAGGAACTACATCCTCAAGGAGCATGGTTTCGATGCGCTTCCCTTCGAGCGACCATGGCCGGTAGACCATATCGGACAATATGGCGACACCACTCCCGTTCGCGACCATGCTACGCACGGCCTCAACCGAAGAGGTTCGTAAAATTACGTTCGGTTGATATTGGGTCTGATTCCAATACTTCATCGCGGTCTGGGCAGCCTCATCGACGGTTAGCATGACGAATGGCTCTACGGATACGTCAGAAAATTTTACGCTTGCCTTTTGAAGGAGCGGATGATGCGCCCCGACCCACAGCCGGCGGACCGAATGCACAATCGGCTCCAGGATGAGGTCGGGGTTCGACACATTGGAGGTAAGCAGGACTGCCAGGTCGTATCTGCCCTGAATCAATCCCTCTTCGATAGCCTCCCGGTTGAGTTCGTAGAGTTGCACTTCGAGCTTGGGGTACAGCGAGTGTAGTCGCATCAGGTGATGCGGAAGAAAATATCCAAGTACCGTGTAGCTCGCCGCAATCGCGAGCTTCGCCGTCAAGGTACTCTCGAGGTTTGGCACGCGCATAGCTTCCTCTACGGAGGACAGGATGGTGTACGCATGATTCAAAAACCGGCGACCGGTGTTTGTAAGAACGACTCCATTGGCCGCGCGCAGAAACAACGGCGTGCCGAGAGAGTCTTCCAGGTCCCGGATTGCGGTCGTAACTGCGGACTGTGAGATGGTCAGTTGGATTGCAGCTTGGGATATCTGCCCCAACTCGGCGGTGGCTACAAAGTACTTTAGTTGACGGATGGTCAGCGACATGTTCGTTCCTTGTGCCTCATTAAATCCTTGGGTAGGGCCATTTCGCATCGCCGCTGTGAACGAAGCCCCAATATTTGCTTGCTACTCAAGACGCCTGAAGGGTTGAGCTGGCAGTGAGCAACGAAGGTTCAGTCGCATCTTAGATGAACGGTAGTCTGGTAAGAAATCATTTTGCGGTATGAGCTTCACTACCTACCGCGGGTAGCAGTCTGCCGGCACCGTTACTTGGTCTGATGGACGGCAACGCAGTGACGGATTGGCTTGCCGTTGCGGGCCGTTGGTCGATCAGGCGAGACACAACTGTCACGCTTCAATGCATCCTGGCGAATGCTGGCGGTGTGCGAGCTTTGGTCATTGCGTTGCTCCCGGACAAAGCCTTTTTCAGATGGTTGGCAGTCTCGACAGCAAAAAGGGGTTGAGGACCTGAATCGGGCGAGGGGATGTGCCTTGCAGCTGCGACTGGACACCTTCAGGTGGAACCCGGGGTTGGCCTTGTTGTCGCGAGGCTCCCGGGGTTGCGCCCGTGCGACTTTAGGAGCCGATGGCGGGCAGCCGTCAAAGAACAAAGCGAGGGAGGAGGCGGGCAAGACGGTCCATCGCCCCTTGACGCCTGCCCGCTATCGACTACGGTCGCGGGTCAAGGGCGGGAGCCTGAGAGCGCGGTGCATGCCATGCATCGGGTAACCGGGTAGGGTGGCCACAACCCGGCGATCTCATGCGTCGTCGGTCCGACATTCAGGCACCGGGTCCGCCCCGTAACCGGCCATCCGATTGTCAGAGCATCTTTCCGAAGGTCCGGACTTGCCCTTAGACCGGAGTTGGCGGACGAGTGACTTTAGAAAAACTTAACGATGACACAGGAAGACCCCTCTGTTCGCCATTTTTTTGAGTTTCTAAGCTAGGCCACGGTCGATTGCAACAAAAGGCCGGAGTTTCTCACCCGTCAACCCGACAGTCGCGCCCCGCCGAGCCAGCCTTGGCCTCGATGAACGCCGCTGTGCATGCGAACTGGAGTGCGCATGAAAAACGCGATTGCTGGTCTGGCACTACTGTTCGCCGCATTCTGTGCTAACGCCAACGCGAGCGATGCGGCGCAGCTTCGCTTCGGCGTCGATCCTACTTATGCGCCGTTCGAATCGAAAGCACCGTCCGGACAACTGGTCGGCTTCGAGATCGACCTCGGCAACGAAATATGCCGCAGGCTGAACGTCAAATGCGTGTGGGTCGAAACGGCGTTCGACGGCATCATCCCGGCGCTCCAGGGAAGAAAATTCGAAGCGATTCTGTCCGCGATGTCCATTACGCCGCAGCGTGAGGCCCGGGTCGCCTTCTCGACGCCCTTGTTCAATACACCGAGCCGGCTAATCGGGAGGCGTGGGCGTGACCTCAAGCCGACGGTCGATTCATTGCGCGGCAAGCGTGTGGGTGTCGCTCAAGGTTCCACTCAGGAAGCGTATGCGAAGGCGTATTGGGCACCTGCGGGTATCGACGTGGTGTCGTACGCCAATCAGGAGCAGGTTTATACCGACCTGCGCGCAGGCCGTATCGACGTCACGCTTACCGACATGATTGCCGGCAACCAGGGATTTCTGAAGACCCCGCAAGGCGCGGACTACGCGTTTCTCGGCGAACCCGTGACTGACGCCAAAACGCTTGGCAAAGGCGCCGCTATCGGCCTGCGCAAAGACGATACGGCCTTACGCGAGAAAATCGACGGCGCGATCGCCTCTATGGTCAAGGACGGCACTTACAGGAAAATCGAGCAGCGCTACTTCGATTTCGACATCGCAGCACCCTGATCAACTCGCGGCGTGCCGGCAGTGTCTGCCAGCTTGCCGGATTTCGCCGCCTTCAGATCAACAACTCCACCGACTGCAGCACGTTGCGCGTTTCCGGTGAAGTGGAGTTGAACCCTTCACGAATCGTTTCGATCAGGCATTCGATAAAGCACTCGGACGCAGCGCTTAACGGATGGCCGCTGCGCGAGATCACGCTAACCATCGCGTCTTCAAGTTGCTCACGCAGCGGGAAGACGCAGAGGTTCTCGCGCACCGCGCTCACTTCCACCAGCGGCCACGGAAATACGCTCACCATGTCCGTCTTTCTGAGCAGTGCGACGGCGATCGAGAACGAATGGGCCAGGTGAATTTGTCGTGGCACAGGCACGTTGTGGCGCGTGAAAATATTCTCGGCCTGCGGACTGTCGTTTGTCGGGTCCCACGTCAGTATCCAGTCCAGATCGGTCAGCTCCGCGAGTGAGCGGCAATTCGCACGGGGATGCCCTGCGCGCGCCACGAGTGCACAGGAAGAAGAGAAGAGCGGACGGTAGTGGAATTCAACGCCCAGGGCGCCTGGGGTCGGCCTGCCAATGAAGAAAT
Source organism: Paraburkholderia agricolaris (assembly GCF_009455635.1). Classification (NCBI taxonomy): domain Bacteria; kingdom Pseudomonadati; phylum Pseudomonadota; class Betaproteobacteria; order Burkholderiales; family Burkholderiaceae; genus Paraburkholderia; species Paraburkholderia agricolaris. The sequence goes on along the minus strand of NZ_QPER01000001.1, from coordinate 2,739,651 downwards.
CCAGGCTGCCATCGCGCAGACGCGGATTGGCAATAGGCAACAACCCTTCAAAGAATTCGAGTCGGATGTCGGGCATCCGTTCGCAGAAACGCGTCACTGTCTCAGGCAGAAAAGTCATCGCGATCCACGGCGTCACCGCTATCGCGAGCTTGCCTTGGGGCGCACCGCGCAGTGTATTCATGGCTTCGTGGGCACGCGCCATCTCGCCGACCATGAGGCGTGCGTGAACCAGCAGCGCCTGGCCGCTCGCGGTCAGGGTAACTCCCGAGGACGTACGCACCACCAGAGACATCTGCACGCTCTCCTCGAGTTGACGCAGGCTTTTGGTAATTGCCGCGGGCGAGGCGTTCAGCGCCCGCGCCGCGCCGCGAATACCGCCAGCGTCGGCGATGGCAACCAACGTACTGAGTTGATGGAGTTTCATGCGGTCTCAACGGTAAGGATCTGATGCAACGACGTGTTCGCTTCGGGTTGCCACGTTCACGATTCTAGCTCTCCCTTGTCAGATTCTGTCGCGATACGGTAGCGCCAGTCGAACACGTTTCAAACTAAACCACGGACGGCAGCGAATGAATACCCATTGCGATATGCAGGCAAGTACCGAGGAAATGATCCAGTTGCGCCAATCCATTCATGCGCATCCTGAATTGGGCTATCAGGAGTTCATGACGAGTGATCTGGTCGCCGGGCGGCTCGCCGAATGGGGCTACGAGGTGCACCGCGGGCTCGCGGGCACCGGCCTTGTCGGCACGCTGAAAGCGGGTGACGGCACACGCAGCATCGGTTTGCGCGCGGACATGGACGCGCTGCCTGTCAACGAACGAACCGGGCTGCCCTATGCGAGAGTTCATCCTGGCAAGATGCACGCATGCGGCCACGACGGCCACACGGCGATGCTGCTCGCCGCGGCAAAGCAACTGGCAACAACACGCGCCTTCAACGGCACGCTCAATCTGATTTTCCAACCCGCCGAGGAAGGTCTGGCCGGCGCACGCCGCATGCTCGAAGACGGCGTGCTCACGCAATTCCCGTGTGACGCCGTGTTTGCGATGCACAACATGCCGGGTTTTCCCGCAGGAAAACTGGGATTTCGCGCGGGGCCGTTCATGGCCTCCGCCGATCAGGTCACGGTGCGCGTGATCGGCTACGGGGGGCATGGCGCAATGCCGCACAAGACTGTCGATCCGATCGTGGTGTGTGCCGCCATTGTGTTTGCACTGCAGACCATCGTGTCGCGCAACGTGGCGCCGCTCGACATGGCCGTCATCACGATCGGCGCGATCCATGCGGGTGAAGCCTCCAACGTGATTCCCGATGAAGCGAACATGAACATCTCGGTGCGGGCGCTACGCCCCGAGGTTCGCGACGCGCTCGAACAGCGCATTCGCGACGTGGTGCAGGCCCAGGCGGCCGTGTACGGCGCGCGTGCGGAAGTGACCTACGAAGCAAACTATCCGGTGCTCGTCAACGACGCGGCTATGACCGACTTTGCGAGCGGCGTGGCGCGCGACTGGGTGGGTGACGAGGGGATGATCGCCGATCTGCAGCCGCTCACCGGCAGCGAGGATTTTGCGTGGTTCCTGCAGAAGTGCCCGGGTTGCTACCTGATCATCGGCAATGGCGACGGCGAAGGTAGTTGCATGGTGCACAACCCGGGCTATGACTTTAACGACGACATTCTGATGACCGGCGCGGGCTACTGGGTCCGGCTCGTCGAACGCTTTCTCGCCTGATCTTTTTTACCCGACAAGCGCTGTCGATCGCGCCAGCGTGGCGATCGATTCGAACTCAACAGAACAACAGGAGACTTCATGAAGCAGCTTCTTCTCTCGGCATTGTGCGGACTGGCGATGTTGCCCGCTGTGGTTCATGCCCAGGATCAGCAGGTGATCCGTTTCGGGGTGGATCCGAGCTATCCGCCGTTCGAATCCAAGGCGCCGGACGGTTCACTGGTGGGCTTCGATATCGAGCTGGGCAATGCGATCTGCGCGAGCCTGCATCAGAAGTGCGTGTGGGTCGAGCAGAATTTCGACGGCATGATCCCGGCGCTCAAGGCCCGCAAGTTCGATGCGATTCTCTCGGCGATGTCGGCCACGGCGGCGCGGCGTCAGCAGATCGATTTCACGAATCGGCTCTACAACGGCCCGTCTGCGTTGATCGCGCGCACCGGTTCGAAGCTGCAACCCACGGCACAGGCGCTCCAGGGGCAGCGCGTCGGTGTGGTGCAGGGCTCGACCCAGGAAGCCTTCGCCAAGACCGAATGGGAGCCGAAGGGCGTCACGGTGGTGCCGTACCAGACACAGGATCAGATCTATCAGGATCTGGTGACCGGTCGGCTCGACGCGGCGTTTCAGGCCGCGGTGCAAGTCGACTTCAGTTTCCTGAAGACGCCGCGCGGCAAGGGCTTCGCTCTCGCGGGCGGGCCGGTGACGGACAGCCGCGTGTCGGGTGACGTGGCGATCGGCATCCGTAAGGGCGATGCACCGCTCGAAACGCGCATCAATCAGGCGATCGACACGATCCGTCACGACGGTGTGTATCAGAAGGTCGCCGCGAAGTACTTCAATTTCAATATCTACGGCGACTGAAATCAGCGTCCCGTCGACGATCTTTCAAATGGAGTCAGGCATGTTGGATAGCGTGAGCGCGCGTATCGCGCGGGCGGTGACGCCGCAACTGGTCGAAGATTTTCGCCGCGATGGCGCAGTATGTATCCGCAACATTTTTACGGAAGACGAAGTCGCGTTGCTGGGTTCCGGCATCGAGCGCAATCTGCAAACGCCGAGCCCGCGCGCGAAGGTAGCAAGCAGGCCTGACGATCCGGGCTGGTTCTTCGAAGACTTCTGCAACTGGCAGGAAAACGAGGCTTATCGCGCGTTTATTTTCAACTCGGCGGCGCCCGCGGTGGCCGGTGCGTTGCTCGACTGCGAGACGGTGCGGCTGCATCACGATCATCTGCTGGTGAAGGAGCCGAATACACGGCAGCGCACGCCCTGGCATCAGGATCAGCCGTACTACAACATCGTCGGCAGTGACAACGTGAGCATGTGGATTCCGGTCGATCCGGTCACGCGCGAGTCGACCCTGGAGTTCGTCGCGGGTTCGCATCTTGGCCCCTGGCTGATGCCGCGCACCTTCATGGATAACGAAGCCAGGTGGTTTCCCGAAGGCAGCCTCGCCGATTTGCCGGACGTAGAAGCGGATCGCGCGGCGTTTCCGATTGTGGGCTGGGCACTCCAGCCCGGCGACATGGTGTGCTTCAACATGCTGACGCTCCATGCTTCCGGCGGCGTGAGTGGGCAGACACGCCGGCGTGCATTCTCGGTGCGTTTCGTCGGCGACGACATTCGCCATGCGCCACGCCGGTGGCGCACCTCTCCTGACTTTCCGGGTCTCGCAGAAACACTGCCCGAAGGCGCACCGCTGGAGCATCCGCTGTTTCCCGTCGTATGGAAGAACGCTCGGCGCAATACATAACGAATCAAAAAATGACAAAGAGGGAGATGAGTATGAGAAAGGCTGTACTGGGTTTATGTCTGGTGGGTGGCGCGAGTTGGGGTCCGTCACAAGTTCTGAGTGGACCTTGGCCTTTCAGGCGGGCAGTGTGAGGCGGTGCTACGGCGCCGCCTCACCGGGAACCTGCAGCATCTGGTCGTTGATCTGCTGCTGCTCTTTCGCCCGCGTCAGGAGCCAGCGATGGAAACTGCGGCATTGGGGCTGGTCGAACGCGGTTTTCTTCCACGTCAGAAAGTAGGGCCACGGCAAGGGGAGTCCGTATTTGAACGGGACGACGAGGCGGCCGGCGGCCACGTCGTCGCAGATCATCGAGGTTTGCGCGAGCACGAAGCCGTGACCGTCGATCGCCGCCTCAATCGCCACGCTCGACAACGAGAACACATGCCGGGGGTTTTGCAGCGTGGCGCAGTCCACCTTGCTGGCTTCGAACCAGTCGCGCCATGAGGGCGGCGACGCGAATTTCGGCAACCAGTCCACGGCGATCAGCGGATACGCGAGGATGTCCGCAGGCGTAGCGAGCGACGCATCCGCATGCAGTAATTGCGGGCTGCACACCGGCACAACGCTGTCGCGGAACAGTTCGATGGCGTTCTCGACGTCCGCGACCCGGTCGCCGTAGCTAATCCGGAAATCGATCTCATAGCCTTCGGGCGACGGCTCGGTGTGCGTGCCGTCGAGGTAGACGCTCAACTCCGGATGCTGCGCCTGCCATTCCATGACGCGCGCCGCGAGCCACTTGGAGAGCAAGGAGGGCAATGCGCTGACGCTCAGATTGCGGACGTTTTTTGAGCGCTCGATCTCCGCATGCGCGACGCGCAGGCTCTCGAATGCCGCCGCGCAACTTTCGTGGTACTGCCGACCGATCGTGGTGAGCCGCAGCCGTTTGCCGTCCTTTTGCAGGAGGCTCAAGCCCAGCGTGTCCTCGAGCAGCTTCATCTGCTGGCTCACGGCGCCGGCCGAGATGCCGAGACGTCTGGCGGCTTCCGCCACGCCGCCGCAACGGCCCACGGCTTCGAATACCTGCAGCGCGCGCAGGGGTGGCAGCGTGCTCATGACGTTTCCTTCTTCGAGGACGGATTGGGGATGTGAGTTTAGAAATTCTAAAAGAACAGCCAGCTTTAGACATCTATTCTTTTATGTTTTGGCTTTTTATCCTTCGGTCATGCTCGATAGCGAAGCCGATGAGGCGTAGCCGGGGCGGACTGAACCGGAGACAGTGGACATGTTTTTGAAGAACGCGTGGTATGTGGCGGCATGGGACACGGAACTGACGCAAAGCCTTCTGCCCGTCACGATTCTCGACGAGCCGGTCGTGCTCTACCGCAAGGCGGATGGCACACCCGTAGCGCTCGAAGATGCCTGCCCGCATCGCAAGTTGCCGCTCTCGATGGGACGGCTGATCGACGACACGCTCGAGTGCGGCTATCACGGTCTTACATTCGACTGTTCCGGTGCCTGCGTGAAGGCACCCGGCTCGCAGCGTATTCCCGCGGGCGCGCAGGTGCGCAGCTATCCGCTTGCTGAACGCTATGGTCTGGTGTGGATCTGGATGGGTGACGCGAGCGCTGCGGACCCGGACAAGATCGTGCGGATCGAAGAGTGGGGCGACCCTGCGTGGGGCGTCAATCGTGGCGACGCCATGACGGTGGATTGCCATTACCTGTATATCACCGACAACCTGCTCGATCCATCGCACGTCGCGTGGGTGCATCGTTCATCGTTTGGCAATGCCGCGTGCGAGGCGGAACCGCTGAAGACCGTCGTCGCCGAAAACGGCGTGACCGTGTCGCGCTGGATGCGCGATGTCGAAGTCGCGCCGTTCTACGCGAAGTTCGTCAGGTTCGCGGGGAATTGCGATCGTAAACAGCATTATGAAGTGCGCTTTCCTTCACACGCCATCATCAAGGCGATTTTCACGCCGGCCGGCACGGGCAGTGACGACGCACCGCCGCATGCCGATCTGTTCCTGATGAACTCGTATAACTTCATGACGCCCGTGGATGACGCGCGCACCCGGTACTACTGGTTCCAGACGCGCAACTTCGATCCGGACGACGAAGACATCTCGCGCCAGTTCGACGAGGACGTGCGCCACGCGTTTGAAGAAGACCGCGTGGTGCTGACAGCCGTGCATCGGGGCATGGCGCGAAAGCGCAAACCGAACATCGATCTGGCGATCGATTCCGGGCCGTTGCGTTTCCGGCGTGCGCTTGCGCAGATGATCGAACGGGAACCCGTGGCGGACCCGGCGGGCGCGCCGGTGTATGTTGTCGACCGGCGGGAAGCGGGGCAGTGATATGACGGTTCGGATCGTGAATGAGACGGACGTTTCCGCACGCGGTTTCGAGCGCTTTCGCGTGGTTCGGCGGAGTCAGGAAAGTCAGTCCATTGTGTCGTTCGAACTGGTTCCCGTAGACGCGGAAAGGTCTCTCTCGTTCGTGGCGGGACAGTTCGTCGCGGTGCGGCTGACGTTGCGCGACGGCGAATCATTGCTGCGCCATTACAGCTTGTCGGGCGATCCCGCCGATACCACGCGTTGGCGCATTTCGGTCAAACTCGAAAGCACGCCACCTGGGCGCGGCTCGACGCATCTTCACGAATGTATTGGTGTGGGCGGCGAACTGGAACTGGCTGGTCCGGCAGGCACATTCGTCTGCGACGAGGACAACGGGCGGCCGGTGCTTCTGATGAGCGGTGGCGTGGGCGTGACCCCGCACGTGAGTATGCTGCATCGTCTGACGCATGCGTCGACGCGGCGCGTGCACGTTATTCATGCGTGCGAGAACAGCGTAGTGCATGCGTTCGGCGACGAGATACGCAGGCTCGCCGCGATGCGCGACGGTATCCACACACATGTCTGCTATCGCAACCCTCTTACGGGCGACGAAGCGAGCGGAGCCTGTGACAGCACGGGGCTGCTGACGAAAGAGACGCTGCAATCGCTGCTGCCGCTCGATGACTACGAAGTCTATCTATGCGGGCCGCCGGGTTTCATGCAGGCGAACTGGAGTCTATTGCGGGGGCTGGGTATCGCACGCGAACGGATCCACTACGAGTTCTTCGGTCCAGCTACTGTGCTTGAAGACCACGCGGGCGATGGATCCGATGCCGTTCAGTCAGCGCCAGGCATGGCAATGCCCGGGCCTTCGAGCAGTAGCGCGGTTACAGTACAGTTTCACCCGCAGGCCGACCCCCTGCCGTGGGATTCGTCCTGTCATTCTTTGCTGGAAATGGCCGAACAGGCCGGCTACGCGCCGCCCTTCAATTGCCGGGCCGGTATTTGCAGTGCGTGTTTGACGCCGCTATTAGCGGGGGAAGTCGACTATATTGAGGAGCCGCTAGTCCCGCCGCCCGACGGCGAGGTGCTGCTTTGCTGCACGCGGCCTGTCACGCCACTCACGTTGGCGCTACAGCCTTAGCGTGCATGACCCATTGATTCATGGCACGGTGAACCCGCCGTGCGCTTCATCGCCGAGGCGTAGATGAAATACGGTTTCGCGGATCGACCCGGCTTCGACCGGCAGCGCGCGCAGTTCCTGCAGGCCGCCGGGGCCGCGGGCGCCACGCTCACGTCCTATCCGCATCCTTTGAAAGGTCCTGGCGGCGAGTCGCTCGCTACCGATGTCGCATGGCTCGGCTCGCCGGATGCGCGGCGCGTGCTGGTGGCGATTTCCGGCACGCATGGCGTGGAAGGGTATTACGGATCGACGTGTCAGAGCGAATGGCTGCACGAGTTCGCCGCTCGCGACCTGCCGGATGGTGTTGCGGTCTTGATGGTGCATCTGATCAATCCGTGGGGCACGGCATGGGTACGCCGCGTCAACGAAGACAACGTGGACCTGAATCGCAACTATCTCGACTTCAGCGCAGCGTTGCCGCTCAATCCGCGTTACGAAGCGATTCACGAGATCTACACTTGCCGCGACTTTGACGGCCCCGAGCGGCAGCGCGCAGAGCAGTTGCTGGCGGCGCAACTGGAGTCGATCGGCTGGGCGGAATATCAGGCAATCGTCGGCGCCGGCCAATACGTGCATCCGGACGGGCTGTTTTACGGGGGCGCGCAGGCCACGTGGTCGAACCGGACTTTGCGGAGTATCGCGGCGCGCTTTCTGCAGCCTGCGCAGGTGGCTATCGCCTTCGATCTGCACACCGGGGCCGGTGCTTTTGGTCATCCAATGTTGATGGCGATCGCGCAGGCACGCTATCCGGCGCTCGCGCAGGCCGAAGCGCTTTATGGGCCGTGGCTTTACACACTGCTGACCGACGCGCATGCGGCGGTCAGCGAGACTGGCGTGGTGGCGCGTGCAACCGGCTATACATCGCAGGCCTTGCTCGACGCGCTACCCACGACGCATTTGATGCAGCTTGTCATCGAGTGCGGCACGTACCCCGAGGCGCCGATGCATACGGCGCTGCGCGACGATCACTGGCTGCACCTCTATGGCGATCCCGGCGATGCACTTGGTAAGAAGATCAGCGGTGCTTTGTTCGAGTCGTTCCTGCCGGCTGACGGCGACTGGCGCGAGATCGCATGGCGGCGCACGCGCCAGACATGGGAGCGCGCACTTACAGCGTTGCCGGCGATTTCTGCTCAGGAAAGTATCTGATCGATGACCCGCTGATTGCCGAGTGAATTTTCCAGGGTGAAAGCCAGATTCGCTTTCTGTCCGAGCACCGTGCTCGCAAAGTCTTCAACCATCAACTGATATTGATCGACGTCACCGAACTCAATGGTGCGTGTTTGAGCTGTTTCATCGGAGCGATGGCGAATTTGCGCCGGGCCATATGTGCCCGGATTGAACGGTGCGTCAACGCTTAACCAGCCTTTGATTCCGTGAAAAATCATGTGCTGCCGGCGCGACAGTTGCGTGCCGCAGTAGAACGTCATCGAGAATCCTGGGAACGCGGCCGTGCATCGCGCGAACCGGTCTGTGCCGAAACGGGGATCGAGCAAAACCTCTGCCTGGATGCGAACCGGTTCAAGTCCTGTCACAAGACGCGTGGTTACGACCGGGTAGACGCCGATATCGCGAACGCCCCCGCCCCCCAGTGCAAGATTGTTCTTGAGTGCGTTGGGGTCGTCGTTGAAGTAGGTGAAGGACCCTTCGATCAGCGTGAGTTCGCCGAGCATTCCCTGAGCGAGGCTGTCGCGAACAAAAGCCCATTGAGGGTGATGCGCCACCATGAATGCTTCGCCGCATACAAGGCCGGTTTTGTCACGCAAGGCGATCAGCTCAAGCAGCTGGTCGGCATTCATTGCAATCGGCTTCTCGCACAGCACGTGCTTGCCACCGAGCAGGGCTTTCGTGCACCATTCGACGTGACTGGCCGTTGGCAGCGGGATATAGATTGCGTCGACGTCTTTGCTCGCGATGACCTCGTCGTAACTGGTCAATACACGGTCGATGCCATGCCTGGTCGCGAAAATCTGGGCGCGGTCACGATCGCGGCTGGCGACGGTGATCACCTGGCCGTTGGACGAGCGTTGGATAGCCGGCACGACAAAGTTGTCGGCAATCTTTGCGGCGCCCAGTACGCCCCAGCGAATTTTTTCAGTCATTTTTGTCTCCGTGTGTTCGTGTCGTTTAACGCAGCGCGGTCAACAAACTGTCTGCAGACGTTCACTGCAGATGGCGAGTACTTCGTCGGGTTCGCGTTGCCACCAGTTTTGCGCCGAAAAAATTTCGGTTTCCACCAGACCTTCGTATCCGGCGCGTTCGACGCACGAACGCACCGACGGTAGATCGACGACACCATCGCCCATCATTCCGCGATCCAGCAGCATGTCTTTAGTTTCGTGCAACCAGTCGCACACGTGATACGCCAGAATGCGTCCCGCTTGCCCAGCCGCTGCGATCGACGCCGTCAGTTGCGGGTCCCACCAGCAGTGGTAAATATCGACTGCAACGCCGATAAGTCCTGACCGGTCTGGATCTACGGCTTCACAAATATTCACTGCCTGTGCGAGGGTGTTGACTACGGCACGATTGGCTGCGTACATAGGGTGAAGAGGCTCGAGTGCGAGCGGTACGCCGCACTCGCGTGCCGTGTCCATCAGCATTGAAATGCCGTCCACCACCTGGGTCCGCGCACCTTCCAGATCGCGGCTACCTGATACGAGGCCACCGACCACCATCACGAAGCAACGTGCTCCGAGTATTGCCGCATCGCGCAATGCGGCCCGGTTTGCCTCGACATTGGCGTTAAATTCGGCGGGCGTCGCTGCCGGCAAGTAGGTCGAACGGCAATAGCCGGTCACGGTCAGATCGAGCGCTCTGATCTGCCGCGCAAGCTGCGCGACATTGCCTTCCTCGACCTCGCGGCGCCACGGCGCTATCCCACCAAAGCCCGCTTTGGCAATGCGATCAATCGTGCGACTGAGTGGCTCCCGATGGCCCAGCGTTGCGGTATTGATGGAGCACAGGTCGAGTCTTCCGTGAAGGTTTCTCATAGGTTTCCAGATCGATATCGAAGACGAGCAGACCTTGCGCACCGTCTTCAAGTGCCTCAAGAAGACGTGCCCCAATGGCTTGATGCGTTGGATGCGCCAGATAGGCAAAACAGTCGTCGCGGCTCGCGAAATCCATCATGAAGCCGTCAGAAAACGTCATGCCATAGCCTTCCGGCGATACGTTGGGCCCGCTCTGAAAGTTGGTGAAGGCAATGCCGGGTACTTCCGTCAGTCGCCGGATCTGCTCGAAGAACGCAAGGCGGCATGCCGGTGTCACTTCGTTACGGAACCGGCAAAACACCATGTGCCGTACGGGTCCCCCAGATCGGGCCATGATCAGTCTGCGCATCCGAGTGGCGCCATGGCCCTCCGGATGCGAGTGATTGCATCGCCCGGGTCGCGCAACAGGCCGGCCTGGTCGGCGAGGCGGAACACATCCGCCAGGTAAGCTGGCGGCCGCATACCATGGTGGCCGCCCGGCATGAAGAAGTGGTCCTGGAAGCCGTTCAGGTACGCGAGGAACACCACGCCCGTCTTGTAGTACTGCGTCGGCGCGCGAAAAATGTGCCGCGAAAGCGGCACCGTCGGCCCCAGCAACCGGTTGAAGGTCTCGACGTCGCCCGCGGAGAGGGCCGTCAGTGCCTGAGACGCGGCCGGCGCAATGGCGTCGAAAATGCCGAGAAGCGCATGCGAGAAATGCGTGCCATCGCCGGCGATCAGCGCGGGATAGTTGAAGTCGTCGCCTGTGTACATCTTCACGCTTTGCGGCAGGCGTCGGCGGAACGTGATCTCCTTCTGCTCGTCGAGCAATGAGATCTTGATGCCATCCACTTTGGCCGAATTGGCCTCGATGATATCGAGGCAAACTTCGGCTGCACCCGGAAAATCGCTTGTGCCCCAGTAGCCCGCGAGTTCTGGGTCGAACATGGCGCCGAGCCAATGCAGAATCACCGGCTGATCGCACATTGCGAGCACCTCGCGATAGACGCGCCGATAATCGTCCGGTGAGCGCGCTACTTTCGCAAGCGCGCGGCTCGCCATCAGGATCACGCGTCCGCCTACGCGTTGCACGGCTTCGAGTTGCTCCGCATAGGCGCGAATCACCTGATCGCAGTTCGTCACCGAAGCGGGCGTGACGTGATCAGTGCCGCAGCCTGACGCGATGGCCGCCCCGGCAATATCGCGGGTGCCTTCGATGCTGCGTGTGATCAGTTCGAGTGCCGTGCTCCACGGCAAACCCATACCGCGCTGCGCTGTGTCCATGGCTTCTGCGATGCCCAACCCCTGGTCAAGGAGATAGCGCCGGTAAGCGATTGTGCGGTCCCAGTCGATGGCGGGCTCGGCGTTCAGTTCGCCCGCGCGCAGCGGATCGGCCACCACGTGGGCGGCGGAGTACGCGATGCGGTTGAATTCGCGCACAGGCGGTCGCACTCCAAGTGGTGTGCCCTGTACGGAATAGGTTTCCAGTGCGCCGGACGCAGTCGGAAGTTTGATCGAGAGGTTCATAGGGAGACTCAGTATTTGGTGACGAGCAGGCCGCCGTCGATACGGATCGCCTGGCCGACGCTGTAGGGGAGGCCGCCGGTGGCAAGCGTGCGCACAGTGATTGCCACTTCCTGCGGCGTGCCCCAGCGTTTGATGGCGGTCAGTCCCTGTTCGATCTGCGTGTCGTAGCGTGCGCGGGACGGTGCGGTCATTTCGGTTTCAATCAAACCGGGCTGCACTTCATAGACGCTGACGCCGTGTTCAGCGAGCCGTAGCGAGAAGAGTGTGTTGGCCATCGAAAGCCCGGCCTTGGATACGCAATATTCGCTGCGCAAGGGCGACGCCGCGATTGCGTTAGACGACGTGATCGTGATGATCGACGGGTGCGGTGCAACGGGCGCGTTCGAGCGCGCGAGGCAGTGCTTCGCGAATGCCTGCATGAGAAAGAACGTGCCGCGCGTATTCACCGCGATACAGCGGTCGAAGCTTTCCGCGGTGACATCGAGTAGGTCACCGCGTGACATCACGGAAACTCCCGCGTTGTTCACAAGGCAATCGATCTGGCCGCCGAGAGAGGCTTCGATTGCGGATAACGTGGCCGGATGCGAATCGATGTCGGCGAGGTCGGAGAGCGTTGCGATCGCGCGTGCGTCGGTTTGCTGAACCTCGCGAACGGCATCGTCGAGTTCGTCCGACGCCACCGCATCGGTCAGTGCGATGTCGAAGCCGGCGCGACCAAGTTCGATTGCGATCGCGCGGCCGATGCCGCGCCGGCTACCTGTGACAAGGGCGATTGGGCGCGCGCTCATAATGAGGCCCCGTTGGCGATCAGATCGCGCGCAATGATTGTGCGCTGGATCTGGTTCGTGCCTTCGTAGATCTGCGTGATCTTGGCGTCCCGATACAGGCGTTCGACTTCGTAGCCGCGAATGTAGCCGCTGCCGCCGAAAATCTGCACGGCGTTAGCGCTGTGCTTAACGGCGGTATCGCCGGCAAAGCACTTGGCCATTGAGCAGGCAATGCTGGGGCGATCGCCCGACTCGAGTCGTTCCGCGGCGTCGAGGACGAGCAGGCGCGCGGCCTGAATGTCCTTCGCCATATCCGCGAGCATCCATTGAATGCCTTGCAATTCGGCGATATGACTGCCGAACTGCTTGCGGGTTTGTGAGTATTCGAGTGCCGCTTCAAGCCCCGCCTGCGCGATGCCCACGGCAAGCGAGGCGATGCCCACGCGGCCTTTGTCGAGCGCGCTCATCATCATGTGAAAGCCGCGGCCTTCGGTGCCGAGCAACGCATCGCGAGGCAACTTCACCCGGTCGAAATTCAGTTCGCCGACCTGCGACGCACGCTGCCCCATCTTGTGCTCTTTGGGACCTTTCGATACCCCGCCCAACGAGCAGTCCACGATGAAGATACTCATACCGCGTTTGCCAGCCGCGGGGTCGGTCCGGGCGAGCACGAATGCGACGTCCGCAACCGGCGCGTTATGAATCCAGAGCTTGGCGCCATTCAGTTCCCAACCCTCGGCCGTGCGGGTCGCGGTGGTGCGGATGCCTGAGACGTCGGTGCCTGCGTCGGCTTCAGTAATGCAATAGGCCGGCCGTAGTTTTGCGCGCAAGAGCGGCTCCATGTAGGCCGCGCGTTGCTCGTCGGTGCCGTGTGCTGAAAGAAGCGTGCCGACCAGTTCAAGGAGCCCGCATTGGTCCGCGACCGAAGCGTAGCCGCGCGACAACTCCTCCATCACGAGCGCGTAAGCAGTGACGTCGAGTCCGGCTCCGCCAAATTCCTCCGGCACGGTGATGCCGAACAGGCCTAACTCGCCCATCTGGGCGTAGATCTCCGCTGGGAAGCGTTCCTCGCGATCCAGTTCCTCGGCAACTGGGCGAATCACCTCCTGTGCAAAGCGGCGGGTGGTTTCACGAATCTGCTGATGCGTTTCTGAGAGTTTCATGCTGTCTCCGTCCTTATGATCGGTACCTGTTTTATGCCTGGTTTGCGCTAGTGAAGGTAAACCCGAGCCTCGCGCATCGCCGCTTGAATTACGTGATTTCCTGTGCCAACATTGGCATCAAGTAACCATCTGGATGGTTATTTAAAACCAACGAATGACCGATGTCAACGAGCTTTGTGGCCGATTTGATTGGAGGGTAGTTTGAAAAACTGGATGCAAGCCGAAGATGCGGTTGAGCAAATCTTCGATGGGGCCACCATTGCGCTGGCCAGCAACGGCGGAGGAATGCTTGAGCCGGACGCTGTGCTCGCGAAACTGGAGCAGCGATTCCTCAAGACCGGGCATCCGCGCGATCTTACGGTCGTTCACGCCCTTGGAATTGGCGACGGGAAGGGCAGCGGTCTTGGGCGCTTCGCGCACCCGGGTATGGTGCGGCGCGTCATCGGTGGACACTGGAGCTGGTCGCCGGCCATGCAGCAAATGGCGAAAGAGAATGCGTTCGAAGCGTATAGCTTCCCAGCGGGCGCAATCTCCACCTTGCTGCGCGAGATTGGCGCAGGCCGGCCGGGGCTCGTCACGCACGTCGGCCTGCGCACGTTCGTCGATCCACGCATCGACGGCGGCAAGATCAATGCGCGCGCTACCGAAGACCTTGTCGAACTGATTGAACTCGATGGGCGCGAGTACTTGCGCTACAAGCCGTTCAAAGTCGATTTCGCGATCGTCCGCGGTTCGTCCGCGGACGGGGCCGGCAATGTCACGTTGCGTCGCGAGCCCGTTGACCTCGACACGTACGCAGCGGCTCTTGCTGCTCACAACAGTGGCGGCCACGTGATTGTGCAGGTCAAGGAGCGCGAGCCGGCAGGCTACGTGCCTGCGCGACTGGTGCGCATACCGGGTGTTCTCGTTGACACGCTCGTCGAAATGCCTGCGGCGCCGCAGTGTGCGATCGCCGACTACGACGCCACGCTAAGTGGCGAAACGCTTGGAACCATTGCCGATGGTTTCTATGAAGTGCCCACGGGTATTCGTCGCATCATTGCGGCACGCGCCGCGCAGGAGCTGCACGAAGGGCATTCGGCGAATTTCGGTTTCGGCATCCCCGGCGGTATTCCGGGTTTGCTGGCGCAGCAGGGACGACTCGGCACCTTCTGGGGAACGGTCGAGCAGGGTATCCATAACGGCGCGATGGTCGACGGTCCGATGTTCGGCTCTGCGCGCAACGCGGAAGCGATTCTCTCAAGCGTCGATCAATTCGATTTCTACAGCGGGGGCGGGGTCGACATCTCGTTTCTCGGCATGGGCGAAATGGATGGAGAGGGGAATATCAATGTCTCGAAACTCGGCTCGACGGTGGTAGGACCAGGCGGCTTTATCGACATCACCCAGGGCGCGCGCAAGATCGTCTTCTGCGGCAGTTTCGAAGCAAAGGGCCTGCAGGTCGAGCAGGTGGGCGAGCGTCTGAATATTGCGTCGCCGGGCAGTGTGCCGAAGCTCGTCGAACGCGTGCAGCACATCACGTTCAGCGGCGTGCAGGCGCGTATCGCAAAGCAGGAGGTGCTGTACGTCACCGAGCGCGCAGTGTTCAGGCTCGAAGACAACGGTGTTCGGCTGATCGA
Organism: Paraburkholderia agricolaris; assembly: GCF_009455635.1. Lineage (NCBI taxonomy): Bacteria > Pseudomonadati > Pseudomonadota > Betaproteobacteria > Burkholderiales > Burkholderiaceae > Paraburkholderia > Paraburkholderia agricolaris. Next base: position 2,724,629 of record NZ_QPER01000001.1, on the reverse strand, counting down.
GGTGGCGGAAGGTATCGATGTCGAGCAGGACGTGCTCGCGCGGATGGGCTTTCGCCCGATTGTCGACGACGCATTGCTCGCGCGCGGTAAGGGCACGGCGGACAAGCGTCGCGAGCAGCCGGCCTAATGAACGCCCACGCAATCGGGAGCGCCGTTGCCCGGCGCTCCGCAACCGACCACTCAGGCGCGCACGAGCCTGAGAACGGTTTCGATGTTGAAGTCGAGCCGGGTTTTCAACGCCTCCTTGCTCATGAAGTCTATGTCGAAGATCAGGCCGCTTGTGTGGCGATTGGTCAGGTAGTAGTAACCGATCGCTGCCATCGTAATGTGCAGTTGCCGGGCGTCGACACCGCTGCGGAATACACCCGCTTCGACGCCACGGTCGAGTATGCGTTGCAACATCGAGATGAAATCATGGTGCAGTTCCTTGAATCGTTCGGACTTCTTCAGATGGCGCGCCTTGTGCAGGTTCTCGCTGTTGACGAGTGTCATGAACTCGGGGTTCTTCAGGTAATAATTCCACGTATGCGTGGCGAGCGCAACGATCGCATCTTCGGGCGAAAGATGATCGAGATTGAGCTTCAGTTCGGCGGTGCGGATGTCGGCATAGGCGTCCTCGAGCACAGCAACGAACAACTCCTCCTTGCTCCCGAAGTAGTGATAGATCATCCGCTTGTTGGCCTTCGAGCGTGTCGCGATGGCTTCCACGCGTGCGCCGGCAAGACCGAGTTTCGCGAACTCCATTTTCGCGGCTTCGAGAATACGCGCCCGGGTCACCTCGGGATCCCGCTGCCTCGGCGGCTGGGTGGCGCCCTTTCTGGCGGTTTTGGATGCCCGGGCGGGAGGCGTGGTCACAAGAGTCATGGTCGGTGGTCGCTGCAAAGAGAGTCAGTGAGAACGGCGTCATTCGCGGCCGCGTTGTGTCAGCGACTATAGACCAAAAAGGCATTGTCAGGAAGTAACCGGGTGGTGCAGAATGGGCGCAAAAACGGGCGGTACACCGGACCACCCACACGATTTTCCGCACGCACGATGCGCTTTCCGTGCCCGTGTGAAAGCAAAACTCTGGAGACTGGAATGAGCAATCTGAATGAACTGGCGGCAACGCTTCGTCTTCCGTCTGAACCTCTGCGCACGCCGATGTTCATCGACGGCAAGGACTACGCCGGAGTCGCTGGCGAATTCGTGACGCGCAAGAGTCCGGGCCACGGCGTGCCGGTGACGTCCACGGCGCGCGCATCTGTCGGCGATCTGAATCTGGCAGTGGCTGCGGCGCGCCGGGCGTTCGATGACGGGCGCTGGTCGCGTCTGTCCGGTGAGCAGCGTGCAACGGTGCTGCTCAAAACTGCGGGTCTTATCCGGGACAACGTGGAGACGCTCGCGTACCTGGAAACGCTGGAAAGCGGCAAGCCAATAGGCCAGTCGCGCGGCGAGATCAACGCCGCGGCGGGCATCTGGGAGTACGCGGCGGGTCTTGCGCGGGTCGCGCACGGCGATTCGCATGACACCCTCGGCAGCGACATGTTTGGTCTTGTCGTGCGTCAGCCCGTCGGCGTGGTGGGCATCGTCACGCCATGGAATTTCCCGTTCTTCATTCTGTCAGAGCGCCTGCCGTTTGTGCTGGCGGCGGGATGTACCGCGGTCGTCAAACCCGCCGAACTCACCTCGACCACGACGCTCAAGCTCGCCGCGCTTCTGACGGAGGCCGGCTTGCCGGACGGCGTCGTGAACGTGGTGACTGGGCTTGGCTCGAAGGTAGGTCAGGCACTCGCGGAGCACATGGATGTCGACATGGTGTCGTTCACGGGTTCCACCCCAGTGGGCCGTTCGGTGCTGACGGCAGCGGGCGGCAACATGAAGAAGGTTGGGCTCGAACTGGGCGGCAAGAATCCGCAGATCGTGTTCGCGGACGCCGATCTCGCCGATGCCGCTGACGCCATCGCGTTTGGCATCTGCTTCAATGCGGGCCAATGCTGTGTGTCGGGCAGCCGCCTTGTCGTGCATCGATCGGTGGAAGATGAACTTGTCGCGCGGGTCAAGAGTGTGCTCGAGAAGGTGCGGGTGGGCGATCCGCTCGACGCGTCGAACCACGTTGGCGCCATCGTTGAAGCGCGTCAGTTCGACAAGATTTGCAGTTTCATCGAAACGGGCAGTCGCGACGGCGCACAACTGGTGCATGGCGGCACGTCGAGCCAGGATGGTGAGCGCTTCTTCATCCAGCCCACCATGTTCCGCAACGTCGAACCGCATAGCGCGCTGGCGCAGGAAGAAATTTTCGGACCCGTGCTGTCGGTCACGCCATTCGACACCTTCGAACAGGCGATCCAGATTGCGAACGGCGTGCCGTACGGTCTCGCGGCCAGCATCTGGACGCGCGATCTGCAGGGCGCGATCAAGAGCTTCCGCGATGTACAGGCCGGTCGGGTCTGGGTCAACTGCACCATCACCGGCGGCCCGGAAATGCCGATCGGCGGTGTCAAGCAATCGGGCATTGGCCGCGAGACGGGGCGTTACGGCGTCGAGGAATACACCGAACTGAAGTCGGTTCATGTCCAGTTGGGCAACCGGCCGCGCTGGATTGCCTAACGTGGTGTTGTGTGGTCCGGTTCGAATCAAGCGGCCGCCAGGAGCCGTCAGCACCTCAGGAATTGCGCAGTCACGCGCAGTGTGACTGCAGAACACAGTATCGGAGACAGCAATGTATGACTATGTGATCGTAGGTGGCGGCGCGGCGGGTTGTGCGCTGGCGGCTCGTCTGAGCGAGGATGCGGGCAATCGGGTGCTGCTTCTCGAAGCCGGACCTGCCGATACGGATCCGTATATCCACATGCCGGTTGGCTTCTTCAAGATGACGGGTGGCCCTTTGACCTGGGGTTATCGCACGGCTGCGGCGGCCGAAACACAAGGGCGGCAGATTCCATTCGCGCAGGGCCGCGTGCTCGGAGGTGGCGGCTCGATCAATGCCATGGTCTACACACGTGGGCAGCCGTCGGACTATGACGGCTGGGAGCGCGATGGTTGCACTGGTTGGGGCTTTCGCGATGGCGTGCTGCCGTACTTGCGCCGCATGGAAGACAACGAACGCCTGTGCAACGAGTATCACGGTGTCGGTGGCCCGCTCGGTGTGTCTGATCTCATCAGCGTCAACGAATTAACCAAGGCTTTTGTCCTGGCGGGGCAGGAAGCCGGCATGCCGCATAACAGCGACTTCAACGGCGCGCAGCAGGAAGGCGTAGGCGTTTATCAGGTCACGCAGCGCAACGGCAAGCGCTGCAGCGCGGCGGTCGGCTATCTGCGCGATGCTCGCACGCGGCCCAATCTCACGGTGCGAACCGGTTGCCTCGTGTCGCGTGTGGTCATCGAAAACGGCCGCGCAATCGGCGTTGAATTTGCACCCGGGGACGATCGCTCGAATGTGATCATTGCGCGTGCTGAACGCGAAGTCATCGTGACCGCTGGGGCGATTGGTTCGCCGAAGCTGCTGATGCTCTCCGGCATTGGGCGCCCGCAAGATCTGGAACGCGCCGGAGTGAAGCCTGTGCATGCGCTAAGCGGTGTCGGGCAGAACTTGCAGGATCACTTCGATATCGACATCGTCTACGAATTGAACGGTGCGTACAGTCTGGACAAGTATTCGAAGAAACACATGATGTTGCTGGCAGGCCTCGAGTACAAACTCTTTAACAAAGGGCCGGTCACGTCCAATATCGCCGAAGGAGGCGCCTTCTGGTATTCCGACAGTAGCGTACTCACGCCCGACTTGCAGTTTCACTTCTTGCCTGGCGCCGGCGTCGAGGCCGGTGTGCCGCCGGTGCCCTCGGGTTCGGGCTGTACGCTCAACTCCTATTTTCTCCGGCCGCGCAGCCGCGGCAGCGTCACGTTGCATAGTGCCGATCCTGCCGATGCACCGGTGATCGATCCTGCTTATATTCGCGACCCTCATGATCTGAAGGTGGCCGTCGAAGGGATCCGTCAGAGTCGCGAAATCATGAGTCAGAAGGCGCTCGGCAAGTACATCAAGAGTGAGCACTTCCCTGGTGGGAACGTGCGCACGCAGGCCGAATACGAAACCTACGCGCAGCAGTACGGACGCACCGGCTATCACCCGGTCGGCACCTGCAAGATGGGCATCGACGAATTTGCCGTCGTCGATCCGCAATTGCGAGTGCACGGCATCGAAGGATTGAGAGTCGCGGATTCATCGGTAATGCCGCGGATCGTAAGTTCGAACACGAACGCGCCCACGCTGATGATCGCGGAAAAGGCCGCCGATCTGATTCGCGGTCTGGCGGCAACGCCGGCGCCCGTGGTGGGTCGGCTTGCCAGCACCTCGGGCCGTGTGGCGCGCGAGGCCGCGGTAGCCGCGATCTGACGAAAGACGACGAGGTTTGAAAAGGAGCACCCGGATAAAGTGGCTCCTTCTGGCAAATCAGTAAATATCCGGTTATTTATAAACATCCCTGACACAAAGGGTCTTTTTGGGCTCGGAGGAGACATCATGTCGAAACAGGATCAACACACAGGCGTATCGCGTCGCGACTTTATCAAGCTCGGCGCAGGCGCGGCATTTGCCGTCGCGGGCAGCGGCATGGCAGGCCTTTCGTTCGGCGCGGGGCAGGCCACGCTCGCCTGTTCGTTCCGCTCGCTGACCAATCCGTATTACACCGCGTTCAACAAGGGCGCGCAGGCTTTCGCAAAGAGCGTTGGTCTGCCGTACGTGCCGTTGACGACCGAAGGCAGCTCGGAAAAAGGCATCGCGGATATCCGCGCGCTGCTGCAGAAAACGGGTGGCAACCTGGTGCTGAATGTCGACCCCAACGACTCGGCCGACGCGCGTGTGATCGTCGAAGCCTGCTCGAAAGCCGGCGCTTACGTCACGACGATCTGGAATAAACCGAAGGACCTGCATCCGTGGGATTTCAACCCGAACTACGTCGCGCACATGTCATTCGATGGCGTGGCATACGGCGAATCGACCGCGACTGAGTTGTTCAAGGCAATGGGCGGCAAGGGGGGCGTTGTGGCAATCGGCGGCATTTTCAGCAACGTGCCTGCCATCGAGCGCAAGGCGGGTCTGATGGCGGCGCTGAAGAAATTCCCTGATATCCAGTTGCTGGACTTTCAGGTGGCGGACTGGGATTCGCAGAAGGCCTTCCCGATCATGCAGGCATGGATGACTCGCTTCAATTCGAAGATCAAGGGTGTGTGGGCCGCGAACGACGATATGGCGTTGGGCGCGATCGAAGCGCTGCGCGCAGAAGGGCTCGCGGGACAACTGCCGGTCTCCGGCATGGACGGCACGCAGCCGGGGCTCGCCGCGATCAAGGTGGGCGAACTCGTGACGACAGTCGACTGGGACCCGTACTGGCTCGGCGGCATCGGTCTCTCGATGGGTCTTCAGGCGCAGCAGAAAAAGCTGCAGGTCGCGTCACTGCCCAGGGATCAGCGCGAATCGTTCTGCAAGGCAACCCTCGTGACCAGGTCGAACGTCCAGACAGTCATGGCGCGCGAATCAGCACCTAACGCCGATTGGAACAATCTTTACGCCCGCGTCGCGGGCCCCGTGGTGTATCGATGAACAAACTAACCGCAGCGCCTACCCGGCAGGCCGTAAGCACAACAACAACCGGGATCGGATTCATGTCGATGCATTCCCTGCTGCAGCGTTTTGCGCCGCTGCTGGTCTTGCTGGCGCTCGGCCTTTGCATTGGCGCGTTCAATCACGATTTCTTCGATCCGATGAATCTTGCGCGAATCGCGATTTCTGCCGCGATTCCGCTGACCATCGCGCTCGGCGGTACCTTCGTGATTCAACTCGGCAGTATCGACCTGTCGGCGGAAGGAATTGTCGCGGTCTCCGCGATCACGGTGTCGATGCTGGTCGAGAACTCGTACAACGACAATCACTACGGCTTGTGGGTACTGGCCGTCGCGATCGCTGCCGGCACGGTGCTGGGGTTCGCCAACGGCATGCTGCACGTGTTCCTGCGCATTCCTTCTTTCATCGCCACGCTCGCGGTCGGCTTTGTGGCAACCGGAATCGGCACGGCATGGCTGTCGGGCAACACGATCCGTGTAAGCGATACGGCGCTGCGTTCGATTGCCATCACGCGTTACGTGGGCTTGCCGTTGTCGGTGTGGGTAGCCGTGCTCGCGCTCGCCGCCGCGTGGTTTATCTACCGGCATACGTTGCTCGGACGTCACACGCTGGCAATCGGCGGCGGCGAGGATCTCGCGCGTCTGAACGGAGTGCGGGTGCGGCGCGTGCGGATTGCGATCTTTGCACTGGCGGGCGCCTTTTATGGGATGGCCGGCATTCTTGCCGTCGCGCAATATGGGCAGGGTCACGCGCTCATCGCTGACGGCCAGTTGTTTGTTGCGATCACGGCCATCGTGGTGGGAGGGACCTCGCTCGCAGGCGGCAACGGCAGCCCGTTGAACACGCTCATTGGCACGTTGATCGTGGTGGTGCTCGGCAACGGCATGGTGCTACTCGGCGTGCCGCCTTATGTGCAGCAGGGTATTCAGGGCGTCCTGATTATCGTTGCAGTAACGCTTGCGCTCAATCGCTCGCACCGACGCATCGTCAAGTAAGCCTGGGAGATTCGACATGCTGAAACTCAAGAACATCACGAAACGCTTCCCAGGTGTGCTCGCTCTGGATGACGTATCGGTCGAAGTCCGACCCAATGAAATCGTCGGTCTGATTGGCGAGAACGGCGCGGGCAAGTCGACGCTAATGAAACTGTTGACCGGCGCCTACCACCAGGACACCGGTGAAATCACGCTCTCCGGGCAACCGCTCGTGATTCGCAATCCACGCGATGCCACGGCGAAAGGCATCGCGATGGTGTATCAGGAGCAGTCGATCCTGCCTAACCTGACGATTGCCGAGAACCTGTTTCTAGGGCGTGAGGAAAACTTCACGACGTTCGGCCGCATGAACTGGTCGAAACTCAAACGTGCCGCGCAGGCTGAACTCGCTACGGTGCATCTCGACATCGATCCGTTGACAGTTTGCGAGGACCTTTCATTCGGGCAACGGCAGATGGTGGAACTGGCGCGTGCGCTGTCGCTGGCGAGCCGCACCGGCGGCACACCGATCATTCTGCTCGACGAGCCGACGTCTGTTCTGGAAGCCGCCGAGATCGAGATTCTGTTCAGGCTGGTGCGCGAACTCAAGTCGCGCGCCTCGTTTGTGTTCGTCTCGCACCGCCTCGACGAACTGCTTTCGCTGAGCGACCGCGTGTACGTCATGAAAGACGGCAAAGTGGTGGCGGAGATGGCTTCGGTCGATGCCTCCGTCAAGCAGCTTCATGAACTGATGGTGGGCCGTTCGATGCACGGCGAGTACTACCGCGAGAATTTGCAAAAGCCGTGTCGCGATGAGGTGGCGCTGTCGGTTTCGCATGCTTCGCTCGGGCATGCGTTGAACGACGTGTCGTTTGACGTGCGCCAGGGTGAGGTATTCGGGGTGGCGGGCGTGGTGGGTTCGGGACGTGAAGAACTGTGCCGCGTGATCGCCGGTCTGGAAAAGCTCGATTCCGGCGAAGTGCGGATTGGCGGCACGCTGCTCAAGCCACAGGCGAATCATGCGGTTGCCCTGGGCGTTGGCTACGTGCCGCGCGAGCGCAAGGTGGAAGGGCTTGTAACGCAGATGAGCGTCGCGCAAAACCTTACGTTGCCGCGACTGAGTGCCGTGAGCCGGGGCGGCGTGGTGCGCAAAGGGAATGAGCGCAAGATCGCCAACGAGTGGATCCAGCGTCTGCGCATCAAGACACCGGGTCCGGATGCGTCATGCCGCAATCTTTCGGGGGGTAACCAGCAAAAGGTCGTGCTGGCGAAGTGGCGCTTTGCCGGTAGCCGGATTCTCGTGCTCGACCATCCGACCCGGGGCCTCGACGTCGGTGCGAAGGAAGAGGTCTATCAACTGATTCGCGAGTTGACGGCTGAAGGCGTGGCCGTCGTGCTGACGGGCGACACGCTTGAAGAGATTCTCGGCCTGAGCCACCGCATTATGGTGATGCGCGATGGCCGCGCGCAAAAGGTTCTGCCGTGCGAAGTGGGTTCGAAGCCCTCGCAGGTTGAAATCGTCGAACATATGGTGTGAGGCTGCTATGTCATTACTGAAATCACCGTCGCGCGCGACGCTTCGCGACAATGCACCATTCGCTGCGTTAGTGGCGTTGTACGTGCTGATCGAAATCGCGCAGCCGGGTTTTATGGCGCTATCGACGCAACTCGGGCTGCTCGCGGACAGTTCCACGCTGTTCATCATGGCCGCCGGTACGACCTTTGTCGTGCTGCTGGGCAGTATCGATTTGTCGCTGCAGGCAGTTGCATCGTTGGCGAGTGTGATCGTCGCGCTGTTCCTGCCGCGCTACGGTGCGTGGGCCGCGGTCATTGCACTCGGGGCGTCGTTTGCGATCGGCCTCCTGAGTGGCGTAATTCAGACCGTGCTGCGCATTCCTTCCTTCATTGCGACGCTTGCCATCAGTGGCATTGCATCTGCTGCGGCGCTCACGCTGTCGGGCACGCGTTCCATTGCGATCAGCGACGACATGCGCAACGCTTCGCTGGGCTGGACAACGGGGACCGCGTTTGGCATCCCGCATGAGATTTTGCTGGCTGTGGCGGTGTTTGCGTTTTGCTGGTTTCTGCATCGTTCGACTGTTTTTGGTCGTCACGCCGATGCGATCGGCGCAGGCGAGCCAGCCGCTATTGCGTCAGGCGTGCGCGTTTCCGTGACGAAATGCCTGGTGTTTGCAACGTCCTCCTTCTTTGCCGGCCTCGCCGGTGTCGTGATGGCGGGACGTCTTGGCAGCGGCTCGCCCACGTTGGCCAATCAGTTTCTGTTGCCGGCAATCGCGGCGGTGATCGTCGGCGGAACGGCATTGACGGGTGGGTCGGGCGGCATTGTGCGCACGCTGATCGGTGCGTTGCTGGTGTCGGTGGCGCGTGTGGGCATGACCTTTGTCGGCATTAGCGTGTTTGCACAGCAGATCGTATTCGGCGTGATTCTGATCATCGCGGTGACAGTGGCGTTCGATCGCTCGAAGGTGTTGGTAATCAAATAAGTTCATGCGTGGTCAGTTGCGGCTGACATGGGAAATCCGGCGGAGAAGGGTGGTTACGAATGAAAGTGCTAGTAGCAGTGAAGAGAGTGGTCGATTACAACGTGAAGGTCCGGGTGAAGTTGGACGGCACGGGCGTCGACATCGCGAACGTGAAGATGTCGATGAATCCGTTCGACGAAATCGCGGTCGAAGAAGCGGTACGTCTGCGTGAAGCGGGCGTGGCGACCGAAGTGATCGCCGTGTCGGCGGGTGTGGCGCAAGCGCAGGAAACGCTGCGCACGGCGCTCGCGATCGGCGCGGACCGCGCGATCCTGATCGAGTCGAATGAAGAATTGCAGCCGCTGGCCGTGGCCAAGCTGCTCAAGGCGCTGGTCGACAAGGAACAGCCGCAACTGGTGATCCTCGGCAAGCAGGCGATCGACGACGATTCGAACCAGACCGGCCAGATGCTGGCTGCGCTGGCGAATTTGCCGCAAGCCACGTTCGCCTCGAAGGTGGTCGTGGCCGACGGTAAGGCGACGGTGTCGCGCGAAGTGGACGGTGGCGCTGAAACGCTGTCGCTGACGCTGCCGGCTGTGATCACGACCGACCTGCGCCTGAACGAGCCGCGCTACGTGACGCTGCCGAACATCATGAAGGCGAAGAAGAAGCCGCTGGAAGTCATCAAGCCGGAAGACCTCGGCGTTGATGTGACGCCGCGCCTGAAGACGCTGAAAGTCGTTGAGCCGCCGAAGCGTTCCGCCGGTGTGAAGGTGCCGGATGTGAAGACGCTGGTCGAGAAGCTGAAGACCGAAGCCAAGGTGCTGTGAGGAGACGGACGAAATGACGAATCTGGTAATTGCAGAACACGATAACGCGTCGATCAAGGCCGCGACGCTGAACACAATCGCAGCCGCGCAGAAGATTGGTGGTGATATTCACGTGCTGGTGGCAGGCGAAAACGCGCAGGGCGCAGCGGATGCGGCTGCGAAAATTGCAGGCGTGAGCAAGGTGTTGCTGGCTGACGCGCCGCAACTCGCAGCGGGTCTGGCAGAAAACGTTGAAGCGACAGTGCTGAATATTGCGAAGGACTATTCGCACATCCTCACGCCGGCCACCGCTTACGGTAAAAACATCGCGCCGCGTATCGCCGCGAAGCTGGACGTCGCGCAGATCAGCGACATCACCGCAGTGGACAGCGCCGACACGTTCGAGCGCCCGATCTATGCAGGCAACGCGATCGCTACCGTTCAATCGGCTGACCCGATCAAGGTCATCACGGTCCGCACGACCGGTTTCGACCCCGTCGCAGCCGTTGGCGGCAGCGCCACGGTCGAGAAGATCGAAGCAGCAGCCGACAGCGGCCTGTCGCAATTCGTGAGCCGTGAAGTGACGAAGCTGGACCGTCCGGAACTGACCTCGGCGAAGATCATCGTCTCGGGTGGCCGCGGTCTGGGCAACGGCGAGAACTACACCAAGGTTCTGGAACCGCTGGCCGACAAGCTGAACGCAGCGCTGGGCGCATCGCGTGCCGCAGTGGACGCGGGCTTCGTGCCGAACGACTATCAGGTCGGTCAGACCGGCAAGATCGTCGCGCCGCAACTGTACGTGGCGGTCGGTATCTCGGGTGCGATCCAGCATCTGGCTGGCATGAAGGACTCGAAGGTGATCGTGGCGATCAACAAGGACCCGGAAGCGCCGATTTTCAGCGTCGCCGATTATGGTCTGGTGGGCGACCTGTTCGACATGGTGCCTGAACTGGCCGCGTCAGTTTGATGCGACATGACATGGAGCCCGACATGCGCAAGGCCCGGATTGCGATCGTAGGCGTCGGGCTCGCTGCCACACCTCACGCGCTTGCGCTCAACGATCTACGCGACGAAGTCGAGGTGGTCGGCGTGCTTGGCCGCTCGCGCGAGCGGCTCGAGAGCTTCGCGAGGCAATACGACTTTCCGCTCGGAGAATCATTCGAGGCGATGCTTAAAGATCCCGGCGTCGACGCCATTCTGGTGCTGACACCGCCGCACACGCATCTTGATCTCGTTCTGCAAGCCGCTGCTGCTGGCAAACACGTGTTGCTGGAAAAGCCGCTCGACATCTCGACACAACGCGCGGAGCGTCTGGTGCAAGTGTGCCGCGACGCCGACGTGCGGCTCGGTGTCGTGTTTCAGAACCGCTTTCGTCCGGCCGTGCAGCGGCTTGCCGCTTTGGTGCAGGACGGCTCGCTCGGCCCGCTCGCTTATGCAGGACTCGATCTGCGATGGTGGCGCCCGCAGTCTTACTACGATGAACCGGGCCGGGGCACTTACGCGCGCGATGGCGGGGGCGTGCTGATGACGCAGGCGATCCACTCGCTCGATCTACTCACGTGGCTGGCAGGTGACGTGTCGTCGGTGACAGGCGCAACGGCGACGACCCTATCGCACGCGATGGAAGCGGAGGACTTCGCAAGCGCTGCACTTAGATTCGAAAGCGGCGCGGCCGGTTACGTGCTTGCCACCACCGCTGCGTTTCCAGGCTTTCCCGAGCGCATCGAACTGGTTGGCCAGAAGGGCACAGCCGTGCTCGAAGGCGGCGCGTTACGCGTGACCTTCCAGGATGGCAGCACCGACGAATTTCATGATTCGTCTTCGTCGGGCTTCGGTGCGAAGCCGATGGCTTTTTCTCACACCACGCATCGCGACTTGATCAGGGATTTTTGCGCCGCCATCCGCGAGGGTCGGGAACCCGCCATCGTCGGCGACGACGCGTTGCGCGTGCAACGGTTGATCGAACGGATCACCCTTCGACATGGAGACCCGTCCTGATGCAGATCGACGGAGAAACGAAAATTGTCGCCATTCTGGGTGACCCCATTGCGCAGGCGAAGTCACCCGAACTGTTCAACGCGCTATTCGAACGGTACACCGTGAATGCGGTGCTGATTCCGTTGCATGTGCCGCCCGCGAAACTTGGCGCTGTGCTTGATGGTCTGCGCGGCGTTGCCAACCTGGTGGGTGTGGTCGTCACCGTGCCGCACAAGATTGCTGCAGCCGCGTATGCCGCGAACTTGTCCGCGGCGGCCCGGCTGACGGGCGGCGTGAACTGCCTGCGCCTGGAGACGGACGGCATGTGGTCTGGCGCAATGTTTGACGGTATCGGCTTCGTGAAAGGTCTCGATGCCTGCGGGCACGTCGTACGCAACAGGTCGGTGCTGCTTGTCGGAACAGGGGGCGCAGGCGCAGGAGTCGCGCACGCGCTGGTCGATGCCGGGGCTGCCTCGCTTGATCTGTTCGACAGCAGCACGGAATCGCTGCGACGACTTGAAGCCGCCTTGCGTTCGCGTGGAGACGCGACGCTTATACGTCGGAGTGCGCCATCCGCGCAGGCGACGCACGACCTTATTGTGAACGCGACGCCATGCGGGATGCGCGTTGGCGATCCACTGCCGATCGACCTGACTGGCGCGAACCCGGACGCGGTGGTTGCCGACCTCATCATGAAACCCGCGCAAACGCGTCTGCTGGAAGACGCTCAGGCACGCGGTCTCACTACGCATCCAGGCCGTCATCTGCTTGAAAATTCGGTGGAAACGATGGCCTCTTTTCTCCGGCTTGTGCCCTGATCGTCCGGCCCCGATGGGCGCTACGGGGCCTGCTGGCAGATGTTTCGCAGAAAGCCGCAGAGAGCCAGGGAAAACCCGCTTGATGGAAGTTTCGGTGCGGCCTAATATCGTCGATAAGTAACTATCTAGTGCGTTACTTAAATGGCGGGCGGATGAGCAACTCCAGTCATGGCAGCAACCAGCTTGCATGGGACCAGAATAATCGCGCTAAAGCGCGAACTCTGGTCGACCGCAATGGCTTGCATGGGACCAGAATAATCGCGCTAAAGCGCGAACTCTGGTCGACCGCAATGGCTTGCATGGGACCAGAGTAATCGCGCTAAAGCGCGAACTCTGGTCGACACAGGAGACGAAGATGGATCCGGTAGCAAAGCGTAAATGGCCGCGTTCAGGACTGGAGACAACCGTGATGGGCTTCGGCGCGGCGCCGATTGGCAACATCTTCAGACCGATTAGTGAAGAAGATTCGGCTGCCTTGATCAAGGCAGCGTGGGACGCGGGCGTGCGCTACTTCGACACCGCGCCGATGTATGGCCATGGGTTGAGCGAGGCGCGCTGCGGGCAGGGGTTGCGCTGGTATCCGCGCGACCAGTATGTGCTGTCCACCAAGGTCGGCCGCATTCTGAAGCCACGCAAGCGCGCCGAGATCAACTTCTCCCCGTGGATCGACGGGTTGCCGTTCGAACCCGTTTTCGACTACAGCTACGACGGCACGATGCGCTCGATCGAAGACAGTCTGCAGCGTCTGGCCCTGGAGCACATCGATATCGCGCTGATCCACGACATCGACGTCTTTACGCACGGCGAGCGCCAGCCCGAGATGTTCGAGGCAGCGATGGCGGGCGCGTCCAAAGCACTGCTGAAGCTCCGTGACGAAGGGGTGGTGAAAGCGGTGGGGCTCGGCGTCAACGAATGGCAGGTCGCACACGAAGCGATTCGCCGGCAGGATTTCGACTGCCTGCTGCTGGCCGGCCGCTACACGTTACTCGAGCAGGACGCACTGAATGGTTTCTTGCCGCTGTGCGAAGAGAAGCAGGTGTCGGTGATTCTCGGCGGCGGTTACAACAGCGGCATTCTCGCGACGGGCGCGGTGCCCGGTGCGAAATACAACTACGCACCTGCGCCGGAGGCCATTCTGGAACGCGTGCGCAAGATGGAGCAGGTATGCCGCGAATACTCGGTGCCGCTCAAAGCCGCGGCGCTGCAATTCGTCCTCGGCCATCCTGCAATCCCGACCAACATTCCGGGCGTGCGCACGGTTGCGCAACTGGAAGACAACCTTCAAACCTTCCGGGCTGAGATTCCAGTGGAATTCTGGGCCGAATTGAAGCGCCGCGAGTTGATCCGCGAGGATGCACCGACGCCTCAGTAGCGTCTAGCCTCAGACCACAGCCGCGCAGTACCCCATTGCATGTCGGCAGATTGCAAAGCATTAAAACGAAAGACGTGATACGGCGCCGTATCACGTCGTTTGACCCTGTACATAAACAGCCCGAGCTTCACGGGGTCTGGCAGAGATTTTTTGGAGATCACGGGTGGACAAATCCAACTACAGATGGCGTATTTGCGCGCTACTTTTCTTCGCGACAACAATCAACTATCTGGATCGGCAAGTTCTCGGGCTGCTCAAGCCGGATCTCGCCGCTCGTTTTCACTGGACTGAAACCGACTACAGCTACATGGTGGTCGTCTTCACTGCGTGCTATGCATTCGGGCTTATCCTGTCCGGAAAACTGATTGACAGATTTGGTGTAAAGGTCGGCTATGGAGTCTGCGTACTGATCTGGAGCGTAGCTGCCTGTGGCCATGCTCTGGTGCGCGGCACGCTGGGCTTTGCGTTTATGCGCTCGCTTCTTGGGCTGGCCGAATCTGGAAATTTTCCGTCGGCAGTAAAGTCGGTATCGGAGTGGTTTCCCCGAAAAGAGCAGGCTTTGGCCGTAGGGATCCTGACGTCCGGGACCAGTATCGGCGCAGTGGCGGCGCCTGCCATCGTTCCATGGCTTGCCGCATCATATGGTTGGCAGGCTGCGTTTCTGGTGACCGGGCTGACAGGCTTCATCTGGCTTGGCCTTTGGTATGTCATGTACTACGCTCCGCAGAAGCACGCGAAAATCACGCAGGCCGAATTGAAGTATATCGAGGACGACCGCAGCGAGGACGAGGATGCCGGCAAATCAGTGAGTTGGTTCTCCTTGCTGCGCCTGCATGCGACGTGGGCCTTCATCGCTGGGAAATTGCTAACGGATCCCATCTGGTGGTTCATGTTGTTCTGGCTCCCTTCATATTTCTCGTCCCGCTATCACCTTGATTTAAGAAGCCTGGGGCTGCCGCTTGTGGTCGTGTACGTGGCTACATCGATTGGAAGTATCTCCGGAGGGTGGCTGTCCTCACAATTGATCTCTCGAGGCTGGACCGTTCAACGTGCCCGGCAGAGTGTCATGCTCGGATTGGCGTTTCTGGTGGTGCCTATCGCTTTTTCGCCATGGATCGACAACATGTGGGCGATGGTCGGGCTGCTAAGTCTTGCAGCCGCAGCGCATCAGGGGTGGTCGGCGAACCTGTTTACGACGGCGTCTGACATGTTTCCCAAAGCGCTGGTCGGGTCGGTGGTCGGCATCGGCGGCATGGCGGGCGCAATCGGGGGAACGCTTTTCCCATTGTTCGTTGGAGCGCTTCTCGACCACTTCAAGGCGCTCGGCGCTATCAACTCGGGATACAACATTTTGTTCATCGTTTGCGGCTCGGCGTATCTCGTGGCGTGGGCGGCGATGTTTCTGATCCGGTCGTCAAAGGCGCACGTCGACTTTTCTTTTGGGGAGTCGCTTGGGCATTGATTTCTATCTGGATTGCGCGCCGCGGGGGAAACCCGCGCCTCAGGTTCGCAGGCGAGCGCTGCGTCGTCCCGCTTTTGCAATTGGTGTGCGTTGTCATTCCCGAGCTAACGGCGCTGGTGTAATCGGTTCGATCACAGTGTCAGGTTTGGCCCAGCGCGAAGATCATGGATTGATCGTCGAGACGTTGTGCGCGCTGCTGGGCCACGACCATGCAACATTGGCGCTGGTGCATGAGGATGGCGAATAATATCCGCTCCCGGGGTGTTGCTGGGCTTTCATGTTGTGAGGCGCTAACGGGGCAGCCCGTCGCTCGATACCTCTTGCGGTTCAGTTTTGCAAGCCGAGGCCAAACTCGCAAAAGAATTTTCCGATCTCATGTCCAGTTCCAGCATCCGCTTTCACATTGACGGTCGCGTCGCCACCATCACGCTCGAGCGCGTCGCGCGGCACAACGCGCTGTCGTTGGCAATGCTTGCCGAGATTGATCTCGCTCTCGCGCAGATCGAGAACACGAGAGACGTGCGCGTGGTGGTGATCCGCTCGGCAAGTACGCGCTTTTTTTGCAGTGGCGCCGATATTGGGGAGTGGGGGGACATTGACCCTGAAGGCATGGGTAGCCGTTTTGTCCGGGCCGGAAACCGCGTGTTCCGGCGTATTGCGGAACTCGATGTCCCGACTATCGCGGTGCTTTCCGGCAGTGCGCTTGGTGGCGGCCTGGAACTCGCGCTGTCCTGCGACTTCAGATACGCGTCCACTGGTGCGATGCTCGGCTTTCCGGAAGCGTCTGTTGGTGCGATTCCAGGGTGGATGGGATGCCAACGAATTTTGGACCTGGTCGGCACCGGTCGGTCGCGAGAACTCGTACTGCTCGGCGAGCCGATTGCCGCCGCGCGGGCCGTCGAATGGGGAATTGTCAACGAGGCACTCCCGCTTGAGCAGCTTGACGTGCGCGTAGCCGAAATCTGTGCGCTCATTCAACGTCGCTCCAGTGCGTCTCTTTCCGTCGGAAAGCGGCTATTGCGCATGGTCGAAGCGGGACACACCGAGATTGCACATGAATTCGCGGCGTCGGTATGCAAAGGCACACCGGACGCGGCAGAAGGTGTCACGGCCTTTCGAGAAAAACGGCATGCTGAGTTTCGCTGATGCTTCGAACCCGGCGAGTGCAGAGCAAGCAATAGTGCATTGATGGAGGCGGGCGGTCGTCGACTCTTGTGGCAGAATTTAAGCTGCATCTGATTCTTGCCGGTAAAGCGCAACTGCGTAGCGCGCCGAAAAGAAAGTTCTCGTGTCTCACATTTCCACCAAATCCGATGAGCGAAATCCATAAACGAATCGCGGACAGCTTCAACGCACAGGGTCTGATGGCAACCATCGGTGCACGACTTGGATTGGTAGCAGAAGGCGAGGTCCAGATTGAGTTGCCATTTTCAAACGGCCTCTCTCAGCAGCATGGGTATCTGCACGCGGGCGTGACCGCAAGCATCGTCGACAGCGCATGCGGTTACGCGGCGTTGACAAAGGCGCCACTCGAATGCGAGGTTGTCACGGCGGAGTTCAAAATTAACCTCTTGCGACCTGCTGTCGGTGAGCGCTTCCTGGCCATCGGACGGGTACAGAGTTCGGGAAAACTCCTCACGGTCTGCACTGGAGAAGTCCGGGCCTTCTCGGGATCTGGCGATGGCTACAAAGTGGTCGCCCTGATGCAGGCCACCATCGCCAATGTTCGGCGGTAACGCGGTTTCCACAAGGCTCCAGCGTCGGATTGACGATTGAGTGGGCATGCCGGTCAGGTTCGCTTGCTTGATCCAGCTTCTATCGCGCTGGGCCGCAAGATGGAAGGCGCCTTTGGCCACGCGTTTGCGGGCGATGGATTCGGCCTGACGATATGCAAGCGGATCGAAGCCTTCGCATACAAGATTGCGTGCGGTAGCGGCCGACCGGCGCGCATCGGTGAGCGTGATATCGGGGTAGGGACCGAGGCTGTGGACGTTCTCCTGGCCCGGGCTCAGTCGTCGATGTCAGCGGAACGAAAGTAATCTGTAGAAAACAAAAAACCCCGTAAGGCTTTAACCTTACGGGGTTTCTCGAACTACTTCGGCTTGAGTTGGAACTAAGCCGGAACAACTAATGGTGCCCAGGAGAGGACTCGAACCTCCACGGTGTTGCCACCGCTAGGACCTGAACCTAGTGCGTCTACCAATTCCGCCACCTGGGCACGTCTTCAAGCTAGACCAACATTTTAGCGTGATGATGCAGCGTGTCAATCCCTACATGCAAACAAACTATCGCTTCATCGACCGCCCGGTTGTGCCATGCAGCAGAGCAAAACTCCACTGCTCGACAGCAGCCGATTCACATCGACCCAACCGTCCTGCTAACCACGTTATCCGATCGAAAAACTGAACCGGATCACGTAGCCTCACACAAAAAGTAAAGCCGCCTATGTGAAACATCAGGCGGCTTTACTTTTGAATCTGGTGCCCAAGAGAGGACTCGAACCTCCACAGTGTTGCCACCGCTAGGACCTGAACCTAGTGCGTCTACCAATTTCGCCACCTGGGCAGGTGATGAACAGCAAAGACCGCCATTATAGCGACAGATTCAGGGCTGTCAAGCCTTTCTCAAAAGTCGCTTAAACATTGCCGCGGCGAGTCTGCAGGCGGCTCACAGCGATTCTCGACGGGCCGCGTGGCGCGCGAGACGGGTGTTAGAATGCCTCGCAGTAGTTCGTTGGCACGGTGCACACGCCCGTCGGACTCAGATTTGAACGAGCCGGACCCGAGCAGCCTTTTCAGTGCAATCGCAAGTGCAACTTAAGCGCAACCCAAACGCTTCTTAAGCCGAGCCACATCGCCGACCGACGTCCATGCAACGAGAAAAAATCATCGATAAGCCCTTGAGCAAATTCCCGTATCCGATCCCAAGCCGCGAAGAAATCCTGGGCGTCCTGCGCACGAGTGAAGCGCCGCTTGCCGCGAACGACATCGCCGAAGCCCTGTCGATCAAGCGCCAGGAGCGCGAAGGATTTTTCAAGCGGCTGGGCGCCATGGAGCGCGACGGCCAGATCCGGCTCGATCAGCGCAATCTCTATCAGCTGACCCATCCGTCGAACTTTGTCGCGGGCCGCGTACAGGGCCATCGCGACGGCTACGGTTTTCTCATTCGCGACGACGGCCAGGACGATCTGTTCCTGCCCACCGGCGAGATGCAGAAGGTCATGCACAACGACCGCGTGCTGGCGCGCATCGTCGGCTACGACCGCCGCGGCAGGCCGGAAGGGCACATCGTCGAAGTCACTGATCGCGCCAACAAGCGGGTGATCGGCCGGCTGCTGAACGAGAACGGCGCGCTGATCGTGGCGCCCGAAGACAAGCGCATCGGTCACGACATCCTGATCGCGCAGAACACCAAAAAGGCCAAGGTCGGCCAGGTGGTGGTGGTTGAGCTGACCGATTTCCCGAGCCGTCATTCGCAGCCGCTCGGCCGCGTGGTGGAGGTGCTCGGCGATATCGACGACCCCGGCATGGAAATCGAAATCGCGGTGCGCAAGTACGGCGTGCCGCATGAATTCAGCCAGGCCGCACTCGACGAAGCCGCCAAGCTTCCGGACGAAGTGCGCCCGGCCGACGCACGCCATCGCATCGATCTGCGCGACGTGCCGCTCGTCACGATCGACGGTGAAGATGCCCGCGACTTCGACGACGCGGTCTATTGCGAACCGGTTCAGGTTGGCCGCGGCGAAGGCTTCCGCCTGATCGTCGCGATCGCGGACGTCTCGCACTATGTGCATCCGAAGAGCGGGCTCGACGCCGACGCGCTCGAGCGCAGCACCTCGGTGTACTTCCCGCGCCGCGTGATTCCCATGCTGCCGGAAAAGCTGTCGAACGGACTGTGTTCGCTGAATCCGCACGTCGATCGTTGCGTGCTGGTGTGCGACATGATCGTCACCACGCGTGGCGAAGTGAAGGCGTATCAGTTCTATCCGGGCGTCATCAATTCGGCCGCGCGCCTGACCTACACGGAAGTGGCGGCGGTGCTCAAGAACACCAAGGGCCCGGAAGCCGCGCGCCGTGCGGCATTGCTGCCGCAGTTGCAGAATCTGTATGGCGTCTACAAGTCGCTGTTCGCCGCACGCCAGAAGCGCGGCGCGATCGACTTCGATACGACCGAGACGTACATCGTCTGCAATGCGCAGGGCAAGATCGAGCAGATCATTCCGCGCACCCGCAACGACGCACACAAGCTGATTGAGGAATGCATGCTGGCCGCGAACGTCTGCGCGGCCGACTTCCTCAAGCGCAACAAGCACCCGGGGCTGTTCCGCGTGCACGCGGGGCCGACTGCCGAGAAGCTCGAAAATCTGCGTACCTTCCTGCGCGGCATGGGCCTCACGCTCGCCGGCGGCGACAAGCCGCACGCCAGTGATTACGCGGCACTGATGGCGCAGATCCGTGAGCGGCCGGACGCGCAGATGCTGCAGACCATGCTGCTGCGCTCGATGCAACAGGCCGTCTATAGTCCGGACAACATCGGCCACTTCGGTCTCGCGTACGAGGCGTATGCGCACTTCACGAGTCCGATCCGCCGCTATCCCGACCTGCTCACGCACCGTGCGATCTACGCGATTTTGCAGGGCCGCAAGTATCAGCCGGAGCCGCCGCAGGGCGTCGAGTTGAATACGGCGCTGTCGCCGCGCGCCCGTGCGATGCAGCAGGCCGACGACGAAAAGCGCGGCCGCCAGCGTGGCAACAACGTGGCGATCTGGGAAGAGCTCGGCCTGCATTGCTCGGCCAACGAACGCCGCGCCGACGAAGCCTCGCGCGACGTCGAAGCCTGGCTCAAGTGCTACTTCATGCGCGACAAGCTCGGCGAAGAGTACGGCGGCATGGTCAACGGCGTGACCTCGTTCGGCATTTTCGTGCAGCTCGACTCGCTCTTTATCGAAGGCCTCGTGCACGTTACCGAACTGGGCTCGGACTACTTCCAGTACGACGAAATCAAGAACGAGTTGCGCGGCGAGCGCACCGGGATTCGCTACCGCCTGTCGGATCGCGTGCGGGTGCAGGTGAGCCGCGTCGATCTCGACGCGCGCAAGATCGACTTCCGCCTCGTGCGCGATACGCCGATCAAGCCGCCCACGGGCCGTCCGGCGCTTGCCGACAAGGCTTCCGGAGAAAGCGGCGGGGCGCGCGTGCGTTCGTTGCCGCCGGTGGACGGCGGGGCAGGCGGCGCGGCGGCAGGCGCGGGTGGACGGCGCAAGAAGGCTGCGCCGGCACAAACCGCGGCCGTCAAGGAAGCACGCGCGGCACGCGGCGCGGCGAAAAAGCACGGCGGCGCTGCGGCCAAGGCGGCATCGAAACCGCAGGCTCGCAAGAAGCGCTGAAGTCGCCTGGCGGCTTGAACCGCGCGCATCGGGTACGTGCCAACGTATCGGGTGCGCGCGGTCTTCGTTTCATCGCAATCAAGCCGGGTATCGAAGCAGATACGCCGGCAACGCAGTAAGCAGACTCGTATTCATCACCGTAGCGCGTGTTCCAGGGCGCGCTCAATCAAAGGTTTTCAGTCATGTCACGTCTCAAGGTTCTATACGGTTTCCACGCAGTGACCGCGCGTATGCGGCACGACGCGTCGTCGGTCGAAGAGGTTTATTACGACGCCACGCGCAAAGACCGGCGCATGACCGAATTCCTGCACGCGGCGAAAGAAGCGGGTGTGCGTCTGATTGCTGCCGACGAAACGCGTCTGTGGGGCCTGGCGCATACCGAGCGTCACCAGGGCGTGGTCGCGCGTGCGGGCGACATGCCGCTTGCGCAGAATCTGGCCGAATTGCTCGACGGTATCAATGGTTCGCCGTTGATTCTGGTGCTGGACGGCGTGACCGATCCGCACAATCTCGGCGCCTGCCTGCGTGTGGCCGATGCGGCCGGCGCGCACGCGGTGATCGCGCCGCGCGACCGGGCGGTGGGTTTGAACGCAACGGCGGCAAAGGTGGCGAGCGGCGCAGCCGACACCGTGCCGTACATCACCGTGACGAATCTGGCGCGTGCGCTGCGTGAGTTGAAGGACGCGGGTGTGTGGGTGGTCGGTACCGCCGGCGAAGCCACCAAGAGCCTCTACGAGACCGAGCTCGACGGTCCGGTCGCGCTGGTGATGGGCGCCGAAGGCGAGGGCATGCGGCGCCTTACGCGCGATACCTGCGACGTGGTCATGCAGATTCCGATGGCGGGTACGGTCGAAAGCCTGAATGTTTCCGTGGCGAGCGGCGTGTGTCTGTTCGAAGCGGTGCGGCAGCGCTCGGTGAAGAAGTAAGCGGAAGTAAGCGGAAATAAGCGAAAACCAGCGACCGCTCCCGACTCCGGTAAACTTGTCGTTTTTTACGCTCGCCAGCATTCCCCATGACTCAAGACGAACTCAAGCAACTGGTCGGCCAGGCCGCCGCCGACTATGTGAACGCCAACGTGCCGGAAGGCTCCGTGATCGGCGTCGGCACCGGCTCCACCGCGAACTGTTTCATCGACGCGCTGGCGGCCAGCAAAACCCGTTATCGCGGCGCGGTGTCGAGCTCGCTCGCCACCACCGCGCGTTTGCAATCGCACGGTTTCAAGGTGCTCGACCTCAACGAAATCGATTCGCTGCCGGTGTATGTGGACGGCGCCGATGAAATCGACCACGGCGGCGCGATGATCAAGGGCGGCGGCGGCGCGCTGACGCGCGAGAAGATTGTCGCCTCGGTGTCGGACGTGTTCGTTTGCATCGCCGACGCGAGCAAGCTGGTCGACACGCTCGGCAACTTCCCGCTGCCAATCGAAGTCGTGCCGATGGCGCGCACCGCGATCGGCCGCCGCGTGACGGCGCTCGGCGGCGTGCCGGTGGTGCGCGTGACCAAAGAAGGCGTGCCGTTCATCACCGATAACGGCAACGAGATCATCGACGTCAAGGGTCTGCGCATCAGCGACCCGCGCACGCTGGAAATGCATATCAATGCATGGCCGGGCGTGGTGACGGTGGGCCTGTTCGCGGGCCGCGGCGCAAATCTGTGCATGCTCGGCACGGATACCGGCGTCGAGACGATCGACTACAACAAGAACTGAGCGCGGCGCTTCTGCCAGCCGTTTTGTCGTCGGTTTTATAGTCTTACGCGAGCCTGCTGCAGCGGGCTCGCTCTCCCTCCCTTCCGCATCCCCCCAATTCACAATAAGCGAATCGCGAACCTTCGCTATTCGCCGACTGTCGCGCGTCGAATGTGGGCATACGCACGCACAGTCGGTGATGTGGCACATACACTCGTCGATATGGCCGTTGGGCGTTTATCTACAGGTGGGGAGATCATGAGAGTGGCGATCGTGCACGACTGGCTCGTCGCGCCCGGCGGCGCTGAGAGGGTGCTCGAGCAGATCATTGCGTGTTTTCCCGATGCTGATCTCTTTAGCCTCGTCGATTTTCTCGAAGACCGCCGGTTTCTGGGCGGCAGACCCGTCACGACGTCGTTCATTCAGAGTCTGCCGTTCGCGCGGCGCCGCTATCGCGCGTATTTGCCGCTGATTGCGCGGGCCATCGGGCAGTTCGATCTTTCGGATTACGACCTCATCGTTTCGAGTTCCTCTGTAGCTGCCCGGGGCATATTGGCCGGCCCGGCTCAGATACACGTGAGCTACGTGCATTCGCCGATGCGCTACGCGTGGGATCTGCAACATCAATACCTGCGCGAAGCGAATCTGACGCGCGGGCCGAAATCATGGATCGTGCGGGCATGGTTTCATTATCTGCGCGGCTGGGATTCGCATTCGGCGAACAGTGCCGATCGTCTGATCGCAAGTTCGCATTTCGTGGCGCGCCATGTGATGAAAACTTGCCGGCGCGATGCAGCGGTGATTCCGCCTCCAGTCGACGTGCACAGGTTCGAACCGTGCATGCAAAAGGAAGACTTCTATCTGAGCGTCTCGCGGATGGTGCCCGATAAGCGCATCGATCTGATCGTCGAAACCTTCAACGCGACGCCGCACCGCAAGCTGATCGTGATAGGCGACGGGCCGGAGATGGCGGCGATTCGTGCCAAGGCCGGTCCGAACGTGACGATTCTCGGCGCACAGCCGTTCGAGGTTGTCGAAGATCATCTGCGACGCGCGCGCGCCTTCGTTCTCGCCGCCGACGAAGACTTCGGCACCGTCGCGCTGGATGCGCAGGCGTGCGGTACGCCGGTCATTGCCTTCGGTAAAGGCGAGGCGCTTGAGACCGTGGTGCCGCTTGGCGACATGCGTCCTACCGGCGTGTATTTCGCATGCCAGACCGTCGTGTCGCTGCTTGGCGCGATTAACCGCTTCGAGCGGCACAGTGGGCGGATTACGCCGGCAGCGTGCCGCGCGAATGCAGAAAGGTTTTCCACGGCGGTATTCCGACGCGCCTTCATGGCCGAAGTGACGCACACGATCGCGACGTCAGGTGGGCGGACGCGGGTGGCGGGCGAGCGGCTTGAGCACGATCTGGTCACCCGGGATATCGCATGGCCCGGCTAATGCCTGTCAGTGCAGTTGGGGATGCCGGCGGAAGCGAATAAATAGCTGTTCTATATAAAGAAACATCCGGGGGCGCGCAGTGCGCTGTTGACGTGGTATGCGCTGGCGCAGGCTTGCCTCGCATATGGCTATAACGACCTGAAGAAAACGTTCGCGGGCGTGGACTACGTGCCGCCGCAAGACACTGTTTTCGAGGTGGGCGGCAAGCGGTTCAGGATTATCGCGGCGATTCACTACAACAGGCAGTCGTGGTTCGTTCGTCATGTGTTGACGCATGCGGAATCCGACCTTTGGACGAGGAAGAATTTAAATTCATGAATGCCGATCGCCTTCCGGGAACCTTTCCCGACATCGCTCAAACCTGGGCCACACTGCAAGCCCAGTTGCCGATCACGCCTATTCGCAACGAGCAGGATTATCAGACGATGGCGCGGCTCGCCAGCGCACTCGCCGATCACCTGAACGGTAACGGGGAAAATCCGCTAACCGATCTGTTTGCGATCGTGAACGATCTGATCGAAAACTGGGAAGCGAGCAACGTGACGATCCCGAAAGCGGAACCGCGCGAGGTGCTTCGGCATCTGCTGGAGACGCACGGACTCAAGCAGAAAGATCTGATCGGGATCGCGTCACCCACGGTGGTGAGCGATATTCTCGCGGGCCGGCGCGCCATCAGCAAAAAGGTGGCGAAGGCGCTGGCGCTGCGTTTTCACACCGACGTCAGCGCGTTTCTATAAGCACGGCGCAGCGCACAGCCCCTTGCTGAGCGCTGTGACCGTGTCTAGCGCGCCGCCCGCCACGCTCCGCGCATGGCGCGCAAACCCACTCGCCATTTGCGAAGCGCGAGCGCCATGCCGCCGTGCTCGAATCCCTGCGACAAGGCGCGCAGGAACCCCGGATCCGCGTGCTCGCCGATCAGCGTCGAATACACGACGAACGCCCAACGGCCGGGCGGCGTCAGGTATTCGCACATGATGAGCCGAAGGTTGAATGACGCGTTATAGAAAGCAGCGTCGTTAAATGCGAGGCGCGGGCCTTCGTTGCCGGGCGGGGCGGGGAAGTGCTCCACCAGCAGCGAGGGGTCGTAAATCAGGGTCCAGCCGCGCCGTTCTATTTCCAGGCTAAAGGCCATCTCGCAGTGAACCTGCGCGCCGGTGCCGCGTAAGCGCCTGTCAAAACGCAGCGTGCCGATCGCATCGCGGCGAAACGCCATGTTGACGCCCTTGAGCACCTGGACTTTGCGTGCCGCGCCGTGGCCGATATGGTGATTTCCAATGGTCCGGCCATACCAGCGCACGAGGCCCACTGGCAGTTTCCGTCCCTGCGCAATGCCATTGCACTCATGCACGACATCGCGTCCCCCCAGGCCGCCGAGCGCCGGATCGCTTTCGAACGCGCGGGCGATCCGCGCGATCCAGTCGGAATGCGGCGCGGCATCGTCGCCGGTGAAGCAGAGCACGTCGCCGAGGGCGCTTTCGATGCCGAGATTGTAGGCCGCGACCACGCCCGGCTTGCGGACCAGCATGATCCAGCGGCGCGGGTCGGGCCGGTTCACCTCGCATGTGCGCAGCCAGTCGAGCGTTGCATAGTCGTTATGGCGCGCGATCACGATCACTTCGTCGGCGCGGCGCTCCTGTGCGTCAAGTGCTGCGAGGCAGCGTGCGAGGTCGGCGGTGCGCCGGTACGTCGGCACGATCACGGAGACTTTCACGCACGGCTCCCGCAGCAGCGTGCTCAGAAGGCGTTGCGGCCGACGAAACCTTTGAAGATCGTGATGAATACGATCTTCATGTCGAACCAGAACGACCAGTTATGGATGTAGAAGAGATCGAACTTGACGCGCGCTTCCATCTTCTCGACTTTGGTGGTGGCGCCGCGATAACCGTTCACCTGGGCCCAGCCGGTGATGCCCGGCTTGATCCGGTAGCGGTGCATATAGCCGTACACCTGATCCTTGTAGAGATCGTCGTGTTCCACCGCATGGGGACGTGGACCGACCACCGACATCTGGCCGAGCAGCACATTCAGAAATTGCGGCAGTTCGTCGAGGCTGGTGCGGCGCATGAAGCCGCCGAGCTTCGTCACACGGGTGTCGTTGCGCGCGGCCTGAGTGAGCTGGCCGTGGGCTTCGTGGTGCACGGTCATCGAACGGAACTTGTAGATCGCAAACGGCTGGCCATCCACCCCCTTGCGGATCTGCCGGAAGAACACCGGTCCTGGCGAACTCAGCTTGATGCCGATCGCGAGCACGAAGAACACCGGCGCGAGCGCCAGCAGCGCGGCTGCCGCGAACAGGCGGTCGAAGATCAGTTTGGGCCACATCTGCGGCGACGACACGGGTGTCGCATTCAGATTGAGCGTCGGTAAGCCGACGACATCGACCAGCGCGTGATTGAAAAGCGAGAGGCTGCGTACATCGGGAATGAAGCGCAGATTCACGAAATCATGCCTGAAAATGCGCGTGAAACGATAGATCGTATGTTCTTCTGAAAGCGGTAAGGCGAGCCACACTTCGTTCACGCGCTCTTCGCGCACCTTGGCGGCGAACGCGTTCAGATCGGTCAGCACCGGCAGGCGATTCAGCCGCGCGCCCTGCGTGCCGGCCGCCTGGGCACCGGTGTTGCCACTGCTGCCGGCGCCGCTGGTGTCGCTGGTGTCAAACACGCAGACCGGCTTGAAGCCGGCTTGCGGCGCATGGTCGAGATGCGCGAGCAAGGTACGCGAGAAGCCGGGCGCACCGACGATCGCGACCGTGCGGAAGTTCATCCCGCGCCGCCGCACGCTGCGCAACGCCACATGCACAAGGCACTTGGTAACGATGATCAGCGCGCCGGAGATCAGCGTCGAGTAACCGAACCACAGCCGCGAAACCGCATCCATGCGGTGCAAGGTGAACGCCAGCACCAGAGCGGTGGCGACCACCACCAGCCACGCGGCGGCCACTCTCAGCAGCATCGCAGGCAGCACCTTGCCGCGCCACGGTTCGTAGACGCCGAAGCCGGGAAACATCAGCAATACGAGCACACAGTTAAAGGCGATCAGGAGGCGCTCCGTGTCCGATAACGCAATCGGCGTCGAAAAACGCAACCAATGAGCGATCAGCCCGCCCGCAATCACGAAGAGTGCGTCGAGAAATCGCGCAGTATTCCTGAACATAGTGATCTACCCTGTGATCGAACGATGCAGCCTTGGGGGACTGCTTACTCGACGGTTTCGGCCTGGCGCAGGCGTGGCAGCAGACGGTCGAATTCGCGTTTGACGAGGCCGTAGCATTCGCAGGCACGCGCCTCGAGACCCTTGCGGTCGAGTATCTTGATATGACCGCGGCTGTGATGAATCAGCCCTTCGTCGTGCAACTTGCCCGCCGCTTCGGTGATGCCTTCGCGGCGCACGCCGAGCATGTCGGCGATCAGTTGCTGGGTGACCGTCAGGTCGTTCGATGCCACGCGATCCACTTCGATCAGCAACCAGCGGCACAATTGCTTGTTCAACGCGTGGTGGCGATTGCAGGCCGCGGTCTGCGCGACTTGCGTGAGCAGGGCGTGCATGTACAACAGCATCAGGCGGCGCAGGAAATCGGAGCGTGCGAATTGCTGTTTGAGTGCCTGTGCGCTCATCCGGTAAGCGAAGCCGGCGCATTGCACCTGCACGCGGTTCGGCATGGTTTCGCCGCCCGTGAGCACCGGCACGCCGGTCATGCCTTCGCGGCCGACCGCGGCGATCTCGACCGAACTGCCGTCCTCCATCGTCGAGAGCATCGAGATGATCGCCGTGGTCGGGAAGTAGACGTGATGGATGCGTTGACCTGAATCGCACAGCAGTTGTTCGGTACGCAGATGAACCAGTTCGAGATGAGGGGCAAGCGCTTGCCATTCGTGGGACGGCAACGCGCCGAGCAAATGGTTACCGTGCAGATCTGATTGAAGTGTCAACATGATCGGTCCTCGCTGAAGCCACGCTTTGCGTGGTTTCGTGTCTTTGATCCGATGCCTGCATCCCTGAATTGACTACATGCTGCCTGGCGAGCAGCGAAGGGATAAACAGGAACGGCCCCGTATTGGCCTGACGCGTCACCGCCATTCTTGTGAATCACGTTGCGGTGACAGTGCTGCGCATCTCCTTTAGCGAGGAGTGTGCCAAGCGTAGGGAAAACCAGTGCTGGTGCGGCGCAGCGAACAAAGCCTTAGCGGTGCGCGAAGCCAAATGCGTTTTTTTGTTTCAATTCTGCACAACGCCTGTTTAACGGGCGGTTCCGTCGAAGGGTATTTTTATTCGAGCCAAGTCATTGATCGGATTGGGTTAGCGGTTGATGAGCAGCGCTTGGCCGCGGATGTCGCGGCGCCGGAATAGCCTTGCCAGGTGCGTTCCCGGGGGCCGTCCGGGGTGTGCCGGAATTGATTCAGATGTGTTCTATACGCTGCGTGCGGAGTAGTACGAAGTGTCTATCCGGAGGTCGGCAATCCGTAGGTAAACCCGTTGTGATTCCGCTGACCAGACAGATAAATTCGCGCAGTGCGAGGTTTTACGCGCTTCGCGAGGTGATAGCTAGTGCAGGGACGACATTCAACCGTAGAAGGTGGCGGATATCGCATTGATCGCGCGAACTTCACCGGCGGGTGCCGCGCATGTTGCGTCTGCTTTAAACATCGCGTTCGATGCGTGTGCAACCAGTTTCTCGACGGGCAGGAGCGGCACGGTGTGAGTGCGGTTCGGCGGTAGATGAAACCAGTCGTGCGCGGCGCGGTAATGCGCGTCAATGATATGAACGAAGCGCGCAAAGCGCTGCGTTTCAATGACCAGTTGCCAGCCGTCGGCGGTGCGCTCGGGGCGTACCGTCAGGCCGAGGTCGTGACGAACGTCTGCGCGCCGTTCCGGCAGATGAATCGCTTCTGAAACGATCCGGCCGCTCGCCGGGTCGCGCAGTGTCGCAATCGTTACGTCGTGGGCGCGCGGCCCGAAACGGTAGGCGTGCGTGAAATCGAAGAACTGGCCGAGGCATTCTCCCGCGCCGATTCGCTGCGCGCTGTGCGGCGGCAGTTCGACCGTGCGGCTCGCCGAGACCACCTTGACGCTGCCGTCACGCAGGCAGGCCAGCTCCAGTTGCGCGTGCAACGGTTCAGCACGCTCGTTCAGTAGATGAATATCGAGGCCGTTGAGGCCCTCGTCGGTTATCACCGCCTGGATGGGTTGCAGCGTCCGCGCGAGCCCGTGCAGGGCGCTTTTAGGCCGTCCTGTGGCGTCGATCAAGCCCCAGCCCGCGCCGGGTCGCAGGTCCTGAAGCTGCCAGACCAGCGCGCCGCCGCAGCTCGAAGCGGCGCGCCGCCATTCGGCGAACACGTCGCTCATCAACTCGGCGACCACGGCACGCGACAGATCCAGATAGCGTTCGGGGTCTTCGTAACGCAACCGCGCCGGCTCGACACCGTAAAGCGTCTGAAGATAATGGTCGCGTACGTCGTCGAAATCCCAGCCGGCGCCGGGGTCGCGCGGTACGGCCGCTTTCCAGCGCGGATCGTGCGGATGGAACGTGCCCAGCGCGTCGCGCAAGGTGGCGTCGTCCGGCACGTTGGCGAAGGCGAGACATTCGGCGGCGAAACGGACCTGCGAGCGGCGCGCGTCGTCGAGCGGGCGTTGATAGGCGCCCACGCCGTAGTAGTGCGTGATGCCTTCATTAGTTGAAAACGGCCACGCGCCGCCCGAGGGCGAATTGCTTACATACGGTACATCCGACCGCTCGCGCGCCACGATGGCGGGTAGCCATTCGGTAAAGAGTGGTTGCGCACGCATCGAATCAGGCAGGCCGAACATGGCCGCCTGCTGGTCGACTTCACTGCCCCCGCACAGTACCGCGAGCGACACGAAGCGCCGTGTGCGGGTCAGAAATTGCGTCGCTTCGCGTTCGATGGACGCACTGAAGGCGGCATCGTTCGGGTAGTCGAAATTCGCCAACGCGAAGTCTTGCCAGATCAGCAGCCCGTACTCGTCGGCGAGCGCGTAGAAGCGGTCGGACTCGTACACCATCGTGCCGCCGACCCGCAGCATGTTCATCCCGGCATCGCGCGCGAGCGCGAACGCATGGCGCAGCTGCGCCTCGCTGCCGCTCAGCGTAACGAGATCAGCGCTAGTCCAGCAGGCTCCCCGGCAAAACACCGGCGTGTCATTGACGCGCAATACAAAGCCTGTACCCTGCGCGCCGCGATCCACGTCGATGCTGCGAAAACCGATCGATCCCAATGAGAGGGATATCGAGCCGGGTATGGAGTGGCCGATCGAGCCGGATATCGCGCGCTCGTCATCAAGCTGCAACGTCAGAGGATATAGAGTGGCTTCCCCGTGCGTATGTGGCCACCAGCGTTTGGCACGCGGTACACGCACGTTGCCGGTCAGTGTATATGCATCGCTCCATTGCAAAGACGAAACATGGTCACCGCAATTCAACGAGGCAGCGCACGCATCGGCGTCATGCGGATGCACGAAACGTAACGTGAGCGAAACAACGCCGTCGTCGTCTTCGATGCGGTTGCCCAGATCGAGTGTGTCGAATGCGTGCGGCGCGTCGCTCAGGATTTCAATTGGCCGCCATGGACCGACTGCCTGCACCGATGGACACCATCCGGGCATGTGGCCGAGCAGGGTGGTGCGTACGTTGCGCAAGGTGGCCGGCGTGACGAGCCGCGGCCGCCAGCGGGCGCGTGAACGTTTGGCCGCCAGCGCCGGCGTCAGCGAGCGAAAGCACAATGCGAGTGTCGCGCTGCCGTGCAGTTCGATCTCGAGATCGTGCGCGATAAACATCGAATCGGAGTCGAGGCGCCTGCTGCCGTCGAGCCAGACTTCGGCGAGCGTGGCGAGGCCCGAGAAACGCAAGCGGCGTGTGCCCGTGCCGGTCAGCGTGAGCCGGTACCAGTGATCGTCGAAAGCAAGCGGCGGCGGATTCGCGATGTCCAGCAAACCGGCGGCACGGCGCGCGCTCGCCACCGTGCCGGGCACTTGCGCGGCGAGCCAGCCCTGCGTGGGTAAATCAGCGGGTGATGCACATGCGCCGGCCGGCGTGCTGACACACTGCCAGCCTGTGTCGAGTGGTTGCGGCCAGAGGTCCGGACTCGTCACAGCACGAGTGCGGCGAGCGGGGGCAGCGTCTTTTCATAGGCGCTTTCGAGCACGTCGAAGCAGTCTTCACACGAATCGCGACGCCTACGCGCGATGGCCCGCACAAGCCGGAACTGCATCACCATCGACTCCGACGCGATCCGCTGCGCCGCTGCCGGGATCGACTCCGGCACGTCGAAGCCTTGCGCGGCCAGCCACGTCAGATACTTCGAGAGAAACTCGAAGTTCGCGCCGAGCTGCCGCATCAGGTTGAACGAATAAGGATGGAAGAACGCCTCGCCGCGTTCGAGCAGCATGTCGAGATGCGCGGGAAAGGCCTCGCGCCACTGCGAGATCGGATTGATCAGCGGCCGCCGCGCCAGATGGGCGCACAGCAATTCCGCCGATGCTTCGACGAGGGCGGTGCCTTCCAGCGCGGGGCGAACCTGCTTGGCGAATTCGACATACGGAAACAGCAGATCGGGTTGCT
Source organism: Paraburkholderia agricolaris (assembly GCF_009455635.1). Classification (NCBI taxonomy): domain Bacteria; kingdom Pseudomonadati; phylum Pseudomonadota; class Betaproteobacteria; order Burkholderiales; family Burkholderiaceae; genus Paraburkholderia; species Paraburkholderia agricolaris. The sequence goes on along the minus strand of NZ_QPER01000001.1, from coordinate 2,693,043 downwards.
GCGCGAACTGTGGCAGCTTGCGAAATACGCCGTCGTAGTCTTCGCTGTCGAGCAGGTGATAGCCGGTATTGTGGAAATAGCCGAGGCGCCGCGCCGCTGGATCGATGAAGTCGATCCCGATCGTGGTTTTCGGATGCTCGCGCCGATACGACGTGGCCCGTGTATTCGGCAGGTAATAACCGTCCACTTCCACCAGCACCGTATGGCCGCGCAGCGTCTGCGCGAGCACGCGGGTTTCGAGGGAGTCGTAGATCGCCAGTTCCTGCACCTGGGTGCCATATAGGCGCTCGAGGTCTTCGAGCGGAAATTTGAAGAACGTGAACTGATCGCCCTCGAAGTCCTGCGTGACGGTAAAGCCGAACGCCGCGCGCGGATCGAGCCCGAAGCCGTGCAGCAATTCGATCCACAGGTCGACGTAGCAGTTGGTCTCCTGCCACACCCGCTCGCCTTGATGCAGCGCGTGTGGCGCGTGCTGGCGCAGCGGCGCTGTGGGTGCTATGGGTGCTGTGGGTGCGGCCGTGCCGCCCTGAGCCGGCAGATCGAGCCGGCCGGACAATGGGAAGGCCGCGTGGCTGTCTTTCGGCGTGGGGACCGGGGATGGATTCATATGCGCTCTCCGGCTTCGTGCGACGCCGTGGAGGCCGCCTGCATGGCTTGCATGCCTTGCGCGACGCGCGCCTCGGTGTCCCCCCATAGCAGCGCCTGCACGTCGTCCGGCCACGTCTTGACATCGAGCCCGTGGTGACGGAACAGGGCCAGCGTGATGCGCTCCATGCCGAAGCCGACGCAACCGGTATGCGCCACCGCGCCGTCTTCGCAGGCGATCTTCCAGATCGCGCCGAAGTGCTCCATGTGATAGTTGAACGAGAGGCACGCGGTCTTGCTGTCGGCGTTCGCCACCGGAATCAGCAGTTCGAACTTGAGCGCCTGGGCGCGCTGGCTATCGGCGACGATCTTGCCACCGCGGCCGAAGAACGGGTCGTTGGCGAGATCCACGTCGACCGGCAGTTGCAGCAGCGTAATCAGCAGCGAACCGCGTTCGATCCACATCTGCCGGAATGCCATCACCTGTTCGGCGTTGCCCAGGCGCACGTATTCGCGTTGCCGGAACATCTGCATGCGGCCCGGATCGAGCGACGGTTCGTGGCGGAAGCAATACGACAGCACGTCGATGGTGCGGCCGTCGGCGGGCAGCGGGCCGCGCCGCGCCATGACCGGATAGATCGGATAGCAGGCGGCCGGCGTGAGCACCACGCGGGTGGGTTGCTGCTGCGCCATCCATTCTTCGCTGCGCTCGTCGTCGCGCTCGTCCATGGCCTGGTCGAGCGCGCGCAACAGGCGCTGGTGTCCCATGTCGTTACCGCAGAACGAATGGATCGTGCCGGCGAGATTCGGAAAGCTCTTCAGATATTCACTGTCCTCGAAATCGGTGCGGCGCATGGCGGGCGGAAAGCGCAGTACCTCTGGCTGCTGGTCGGCGCCGAGATGCGTGATCGCCACGTTCAGGCGCTCCACCACGTCTTCGAAAATCTGGCTGCGGCCATACAGGCCGTTTTCGCCGGTATCGATCAACAGGCCGGCGGCCAGCAATTCGTCGCGGAAAGTCGGCGCCGCGGGTTGCTGGGCGGCAGCGGCCGTCTCAACCGCCAGCGCTGCGGTGTCGGTCATCGTGTTCATGTCAGGCTCTCCCCGGAGCGGCAGGACGCTGTGCGAGCAGCAGGCTCGCCGTGTTCTGCGCGATACGGTCGTTGTTGATCATTAGCGGTGCGGAGTAGAGGTCGCGCAAATGCCGTCCCACGCTGTACTCCGTGCCGTTCTTGTAGCCCGCCATGCCGCAGATCATCAGCACTTCCTGCACGACCTGCAGGGCGGTGTTCGAGACGCTGGTCTTTAGCGTGTTCATGTCGGAGGCGAAGCCGAGCATCGCCGAGAGCGGCGCATCGGCCTGGCAGCCACCTTGCCGCGCGTGGTGGGCGGCGCGCGCCGCGTCGAAGGCGACCGACAGGCGTGCCTGCATCATCTGCAGCAGGCCGACCGCTTCGGCAAGGCGCAGGCCGGCCGGTGGAATCGAGCCCGGTTTCGAGCGGGCCTGGGCGCGGAAGAAGGCTTTTGCGCGATTCACCGCGTCGCTGGCCACGCCGGTCCATACGGAGGCCCACAGCGTGTGCGAGACCGGCAACATGGTCTGATCGGCGATATCGGCGAAGGGGGTGGGCAGGATCTGTTCGGCGAGCCCCGTGGCGACGAGCCGGAAGCCCTCGCTGCAAGTGCCGCGCATGCCCATCGAATCCCATCCGCCACGCTTTTCCAGTTGCGTTTCTTCGCGTAATGCGACGATCAGCACCTGGTCGGCCGCGGCCGATTCGGCGGTGCGCCGCGCGGTGACCAGAATGCCGTCGGCGTGGGCGCCGTACGAGATCGTCGGCGCCAGTTTTTCGATGCGAAAGCGCTGGTGGCCAGGTTCTCCGTCGAGCTCGACCGAGCAGGCGCTGGTGCGCATATTGCCGCCGATTGTTTCCTCAGACGTAGCCGAAGCCAGCAGCCATTGATGTTCAGCCAGTCGCGCGAGCAACTGCCGCTGCCATGCCGACTCGCTGCCGTGCGCGTCGATGCAGGCCACCTGAATCTGATGCATCGCGTACACCATCGCGGTGGAGGCACACCCTTGCGCAAGTGTTTCGCAGATCGCACCGACATCCGCGAGCGAGAGCCCCGCGCCGCCGAACGTGGCCGGCACCATCGCCGATAACAGACGTTCGCGTTTGAGCGCCTCGAAAGCTTCGTGGGGAAAGCGCGCTTCGCGGTCCACCGCATCGGCGAACTGCGCGGCCACGGCGGCGCAGCGCTGCGCCGCGGCGTGCCAGCCGGGCTCGGTTGCCACCGCGCTCAGCACGACGCCCGCAGCGGCGGGTTGCGCCGCGGCGGAGTCCGCGAGTGGCGCCGTGACCGCGGGTGTGTCCGGCAGCGGGGCGTTCATGCTGCCGCCTGCGCCTGTTGCAGTTCGGTGATCGCGGCGGCCATCGAATCGATGCTTGAGAACAACCGGCGCGTCAGCATCCGGTCCGGGATTTCAATGCCGAATTCATCTTCGATAGCCAGCATCAGATGCACGGTCGCGAGCGAGGACAGGCCGGCGGCGTAGAGATCGGCGTCATCGGCCAGAGTGTCCGGCGAGACGTCGAGACGGGCTGATTCGGAAAGGATGCGGCGCAGTGCTGTTTTCATATTGGGGTGTCCCCTTGTAGGTGAGCAATCTTTCGAACGTTGCTGACGTGAAACGAACGGATGTCGCCGTTCTGGTCCCGACGTTTCGTATTTAAGGATTGGCAAAGCCCAGCGTCAGTGCGATGCCGCACGGAAACGCGTGTTTCGCGGACGTACCGTGTAGCCCTGAGTACAGGCAACTACAGGCCGGCGTGTCGGGTCAGGCCGTCGGGGGCGGCGCGTGATGCCGTCCTCGCTGAACGTATTTACCGCTGGGGAAAGTGATGAATTGGAAAACGCTGGATTTCGAGCAGTTGTCCGCACGCGAGTTGTATCTGATCTTGCGGGCACGCAGCGCGGTCTTCGTGGTCGAGCAATCGCATGTCTGTCTGGACGCCGATGGCCGCGACGAGAGCGCGCTGCACGTCTTCGCGGTCGAGGATATGGCACGGCCCATGCCGATTCTGGCCTATGCACGCTTGCAGCCCGGCGACGCCGAAGATCCTGAAATTACCATCGACAAGGTGCTGACGAGCCCGCTGCGGCGCGGCGACGGCACCGCCGAACTGTTGCTCGAACGGGTACTGCAGGCGATCGCCGAGCGTTGGCCGGGACACGCCGCGCGCGTGAGCGCGCCAGTCGGACTGCGCGGCTTCTACGAGCAATTCGGCTTTCGCAAGACGGAAGGGCCGTACCTCGAACACGGCGTGCCGTTCATCGGCCTGACGCGCCAGTTGCGCGGCAATCAGCCGTTCTTTGGCACGCGGCGCCGCGAGCGCGACGGCGCGGCGTTCGTCAACACGTTCGAGCTCCTGTAATGGCGCGAGTGCTGAGCGCGCCTTCCACGCGCGTTGAACGCGTGGTGCCGCGAACCCCACGATCGCCGGGTTCCGCAGAAGGCCTCGATATATACAGGAATCCTGATGAGGAGAGGACGCCGTGTGCGGACCCGGCATGCGCGAACGCGGGCGCTTCAAACGCGGCTAACCTGAACGTGTCGAGCTTCGACGAGCGTCGTTTCCGTCATGCGCTAGGGCGTTTTGCGACCGGCGTCGTGGTGATTTCGACCGGCAGTGGCGAAGGCATGCACGCCATGACCGCCAATGCCTTCATGTCCGGTTCGCTCAGGCCGCCGTTGATCGTCGTATCGGTCGGGCACCGCGCCCGCATGCACGAGCGTTTGATGAACAGCGCGATGTTCGGCGTGAGCGTGCTGTCCGATGCGCAGGAACGCCATAGCCGGCACTTCTCCGGCGAACCGCAGAGCCGGTTTGCGCCGCGCTTTGCCCCGGTGGACGGCTTGCCGGAGGTGGTGCTGCTTGAACACGCGGCAGCCCGTTTCGCGGCACGCGTGGTGGACCGGCATCCGTGTGGCGATCACACGCTTTTTGTCGGCGAAGTGCTGGTGTTCTCGCTCGATGAACACGCACCGCTGATCTTCTTTGGCGGGCGCTATGCGTCGATGGCCACACCGCTTTGAGACGCCGCCTGCCGCGCCGTCTGCCATACCGGGCACCGCGTCGCCCGCGGCGCTCAGGTGCCGCAGCGGCGCGCTTGACGTCCTTCCTTTCAATTCGCCCTCGTTCATTACATTCAATGGCCGACGACGCTCGACGTCTGAAGGGCGGCCTCGTCCCGCCAGATTTTTTGTGCGTGGCCGATGCCGCGCAAAGTATGACGATCAGACAATTCGGTCCACTACGTGCGTCTTCGCACTATGCAAATTTTGCAACGCAGGCACGCTTGAGACGCAAGCTTTTGGCCCGTCAAAACATGCGGCGTTACAAGGACGAAACAATTCTTCAGAGGGATAACCCTCTCAGGACGTTTCCCAACTGGCGCAACCGTTTTGATGCTAGCAACGTATCGTAAAAGAACCATTACGCATCGATACAACGACACACCAGGGCCGGTTGATCAACAGGGCTACGCGGGGGCAAACACCGCTTCGGGGAGAGAGGGTCATGGAACAGGCAAACAAGGATCGATCGCTGGTCAGCAAGGTCATGGACGGACTTGTGACCGGTATTGTCGAAGAGAAGTATGGCGCCATCCTGCCACCGCAGGATGTGCTGTCAAAGGAGTTCGACGTCAGCCGCACCGTCATGCGCGAGGCGCTGTCGATGCTGCTCGCGCGCGACATGCTGGACGTGCGGCCGAAGATCGGCACGCGCATCCGGCCGATGAGCGACTGGCGCATGATCGACGAGGACGTCGTGAACTGGCGTTTTCGCGCGAAGCCCGATCCGCTGTTTCTACGCGACGTGATCGAGTTTCGCATCCTGATCGAACCACGCGCTTCGGCGCAGGCGGCCGCGCGCGGCAGTGCCGCCGACATCGCGGCGATTCGCGAGGCGTTCGAGGCGTTCCGCGCGATCCAACCAGGCGAGTCGAGTTATCAGGCCGCCGATGAACTGTTCCACGCGCGCATCATGGTGGCGAGCGGCAATCAGTTCTTCAAACAGATGGCGGCGATCATTCGCGGCGCGCTCTCGACCGTCAATCCGATCGTCAATCAAAAGGACGGTTTGTGGGAGAGGGCGGTGAGCACGCATCAACGCGTGCTCGAAGCGATCGAGCGGCGCGATCCGAAGGAAGCGGAAATCGCCTCGCTGGCAATGATCGATTACGCCACTGAAGAGATCGGCAACAAGCTCACTTCGGAACCGTCGGAGCGCGGCTGAGTGTAGTCAGGCGTGGCTGGACCCGGCCGCTGCGGGAGCGGCCCAGATCGTTTTTCGGGAACGCCGGCTTCATGAGCAGTGCGGCCGCATACCCGCGCATGCACGCGCGGCTTGCGTCACAATAGCGCCTGCTCTGAACCGCACGGACTCGAAGGAACGATGACAATCGCCATGCAGGAAACCTCCCCGGGCGCCATGATTCGCTGGGGAATCGTTGGGACGGGCCGCATTGCCCGTCGCTTCGCTGTTGGACTCACCCACGTGCCGCAGGCGCAACTGACCGCGCTGTGGTCACGTCGTGCAGAACCCGCGCTGGCCTTCGCCGAAGAATTCGGCGGCGAAGTGTGCGCGAGTTTCGACGCACTGCTCGCAAGTGGTATCGACGCGCTCTATATCGCCACCGTCCAGGACAGTCACGCCGACTACGCGATCGCCGCGCTGCAAGCCGGCCTTCACGTGTTGTGCGAAAAACCCGCCACCATCAACAAGCCGCAACTCGAGCGCGTACTCGATATCGCGCGTGCCGAACAACGGCTTTTCATGGAAGCCATGAAGCCGCCGTTTTATCCTCTCTACAGAACGCTGCGCGCGCATCTGGAGACCGATCCGATCGGCGAGGTCGGCCTCGTGCGCGCCGGTTGTTCGGTACCGGGCGTGCCGGACGATCATCCGTCGATGTCGTTCGAGCATGCCGGCGGCGCACTGCTCGATATCGGCGTGTACGAGATGTTTCTCGCGGTCGACTGGCTCGGCGCGCCGCGTGAGGTGCAAACGCTCGGGCGGCTCGGCTCGACCGGCGTCGATACGTTCGCGAGCCTGAACAGCCAGCATGAGCGTGGCATTGCCCAATTGTTTTGCGGACTCGATCTGCACGGCAAGGGCGACGCGTTGCTGATGGCCAAAGGCGGCCATGTCACGATTCACGAGCCTTGGTGGAATCCGGCGCGCGCCACGATCCGCTACGCCGATGGCCGCGTGGTCGAACTCGATGAACCGTTCGAGGGCGGCGGTCTGAACTACGAGACCGCGCATTTCTGCGAGCTGATTCGAGCGGGACAGTTGGAGAGCCCGGTGATGCCACACGCAAAGTCGCTGCAGATGATCGAAATGGCTGACGCGGCGCGCGCCGCGCTCGGGCTCAAGTTCGCGGGAGAGTGAAGGCTGTCGCCGCGTTGCTTTTGGCGGCGATGGTACGATTTGCACGGATGCGGACTCGAATAAAAAGGGCCCGCATACCTACCGCTTTCGATCACCTTCCACCGGAGCCGCCTGCGATGCGCATGCTTGGAAAACTGTGGCGCGACAACAAAAGCCTTGTCGCCTTTCTGTTCCTGATGGTGCTATTCCGCAGCGCCGTGGCCGACTGGAACGTCGTGCCGAGTGGTTCGATGTTGCCGACCATCCGCGAAGGCGACCGGATCTTCGTCGACAAGATGGCCTACGATCTGCGCGTGCCGCTCACCCACATCACGATCGCGCATCTGCACGATCCGCAGCGCGGCGATATCGTCACGATCGATTCGTCGGCCGCGCATGAGTTGATCGTGAAGCGTCTGATCGGCTTGCCCGGCGACAGTATCGCGATGCGCGACAACGTGCTGTACGTGAACGGCGTGCGTGCGGATTATCAGCCGTTGAAACTCAAACCGCTGCCGGGCGATGCGGCTTCGCGAGGCGACTATCTGACCGAGCGCTTCGACGGCGTTGTGCATACGGTACGGCTTGCGCCTGACGCGCCGAGTCCGCGTAGTTCGTTCGGGCCGGTGATCGTGCCGCAGGGCGAATATCTGATGCTCGGCGACAATCGCGACGACAGCGCCGACTCGCGTTACTTCGGCTTCTTTCCGCGCAAGGAACTGATGGGCCGCACGCGTCACGTCGCGTTTTCGCTCGACCCGGATCACTACTACAAACCGCGCTTCGAGCGTTTCGGCGCGCCGCTGGATGCGGCATCGCTCACTGCCAGCCGTTAGGTTGACGGCGGCCGATTCAGTGGCCTGGTGGCTCAGCGACTCAGTGGCGCGACGGCAGCGCCAGGCGCTTTTCGTACCAGTGCTGCACCCATTCGAGCACCTGGCACAGCACCCAGTAGACCGCGGCTGCCGCGAGATACAGCGGCAGCGGCTGATAGGTCGACGCGATGACCTCCTGCGCGCTGCGCAGCAGTTCGGTCACCGTAATCACCGATACCAGCGAGGTGTCCTTGATAAGGCTGATCAGGCTGTTCGACAGACTCGGCACGGCGATGCGCAAGGCCTGCGGTGCGATCACATAGCGCAGCGTCTGGCGTCGCGAGAGTCCGAGACTATAGGCGGCTAGCCACTGGCCGCTGGGAATGCCGAGAATCGCGCCGCGCATGCTCTCCGACAGATACGCCGCCACGTTCGCCGACAATGCGATCACGCCCGCAGGGGTGGGGTCGAGCGATATGCCGAGACTCGGCAAGCCGTAATAGATCACGAAAATCTGCACCAGCAGCGGCGTGCCGCGGAACAGGCTGACATACACGCGCGCGATCCAGTTCAGCACGCGGTTGTGGCTGATGCCCATCACCGCGAGCAAGGCGCCGGCCAGCAGGCCGAAGATCATCGACAGAACCGCGAACTTGACCGTCAGGATGGCGCCCTGTGCAAGCACAGGAAGCGATTGGACGAGCAGGGAAGTGGTGGACATGAGCGATTGCCTGGGTTGGCGCGCAAAGAAATGAAGGGCGGCATCGCCGACGATGCCGCCCTTCGTTTCATCTGGCGTGCGTTACTTGATCGGCTTGCTGACGTCGATGCCGAACCATTTGTCCGAGATCTTCGAGAACGTGCCGTCTGCTTCGAGCTGGGCCATCGCGTCGTCGATCGCCTTGGCGAACTTCGGATTGCCCTTTTTGAATGGAATGCCCGACGGGTTGCCCGCGCCGAGCGTGGCGCCGGTGCGCAGCGGCAATTGCGAGTTCTTCATCAGATACGCGAGCATCAGGCGGTCGTTCAGCGCCGCGTCCAGACGGCCGGCGGCCAGATCGCGCAGATATTCAGGCGCGCCCGGATACGTCTTCACGTCGATTCCCGGCACCGATTTCGCCATGTCCATGTAGTTCGTACCCAGACCGACGCCGAGCTTCTTGCCCTTCAGATCGTCGAGCGATTTGAACTGGCGCGTGTCGTCCTTACGCTGGATCAGTTGCGCGGCCGAGTACGTGTAAGCCGGCGAGAAATCGAGCACCTGCTTGCGGGCGTCGGTGATGCCGACCTGGTTGACGATCACGTCGAACTTGTTGGCCTGCAGACCGGCGATGATGCCGCTCCACTCGGTCGTGACGAACTCCGGCTTCACGCCGAGCCTGGCGGCGACCGCTTTGGCGATGTCCACGTCATAGCCGACCAGTTCGCCCGACGGCGCTTTCGAATTGAACGGCGGGAAGGTGCCCTCCAGACCGATGCGCAGCGTGCCGCGCTGCTTGACCTGGTCGAGCAGGTCGTCCGCATGGGCGGTCACAGCCGTGAACGACGCGCCGATCAGGCCGGCAACGAGCATCTTCTTCAGCAAGCCAAATTTCATCGTGTTCCTTTCTGTACGTCTGGTGTTTTAACAGACAAAAGCATAACAAAACAGACTATCGAAATTCAAATATCGTTTGTTTATATCTATATGGCTTTAACGCAGTGCCTGCGCGCACTCAGCCACCAGCGCCGGTCCGCGATAGATGAAGCCGGTATAGAGCTGGACCAGCGAAGCGCCCGCAGCCAGCTTCGCGCGCGCATCCTCGCCCGAGAAAATCCCGCCCACGCCGATGATCGGCACCGTCTCGCCGACTTCGGCGCGCAGCTTGCGGATCACTTCGTTGGACGCGTCGAATACCGGCTTGCCCGACAGGCCGCCGGCCTCGTCGCCGTATTGCATGCCGGTGACGGCGGTGCGCGACAAGGTGGTGTTGGTGGCGATCACGCCTTCGAATTTGTGGCGCAACAGCGTGTCGCCGATCGATTTGATCTGCTCGTCGTCGAGGTCCGGCGCGATCTTCAACGCGAGCGGCACCAGCTTGCCGTGCATGTCGGCCAGACGCTGCTGCTTGTCCTTGAGCGCCGCGAGCAGCGCGTCGAGTTCGCCCGCGCCTTGCAACTGGCGCAGATTTTTCGTATTCGGCGACGAAATGTTGACCGTCACATAGCTCGCGAACGGGTACACGCGTTCGAGGCAGTACAGATAGTCTTCGGCGGCGCGCTCGATCGGCGTGTCGGCGTTCTTGCCGATGTTCAACCCCAGGATGCCGCGATAGCGCGCGGCCTGCACGTTCTTGACGAACTGGTCGACGCCCGCATTGTTGAAGCCCATCCGGTTGATCACGGCATTCGCCTGCGGCAGGCGGAACATGCGCGGGCGCGGATTGCCCGGCTGTGCGCGCGGCGTGACCGTGCCGACCTCGATGAAGCCGAAGCCGAGCGCCGCCAGACCGTCGATGCACGCGCCGTCCTTGTCGAGCCCGGCGGCGAGCCCGACCGGATTCCTGAACGTCAGCCCCATCACGGTGCGCGGCGCGTCCGGCACGCGTGGCGCGAGCGCGCCGGCAAGGCCGGTGCGGCCGGCGGCGCCAAGTATGCGCAAAGTCAGGTGGTGAGCGTCTTCCGCGTCCATGCGAAAGAGTTGGGCGCGTACGAGCGGGTAGAGGGAACTGAACACGGGACGAAGCCGGGTGGCCGGAAAATGGGAACCCGCCATTTTACCGGCTTTAACGCATTAATGAGACCAATGGGCCGAGACGCGCAGGCGCGAACCTTTGGAACCGCCCGCCCGCCGTGACTACGGCCGCAGCGGCCCGCGCCGGCCGTGAATCGCCAGATCGACCGGCGGCAGATCGATGCTGGCGGGATCGAGCACTTTCCACGCGCCGTCGATCAAGCCTTCGAGCGGCCGGAAATTGGCCTTGTACGCCATCTTCGGACTCTCGCGAATCCAGTAGCCGAGGTACACGTAGGGCAGCTTGAGGCTCTTCGCCTGTTCGATCTGCCAGTAGATGTTGTAGGTGCCGAAACTGGTGTGCGGCAGACCCGGTTCGAAAAACGTATAGACCGACGAGAGCCCGTCGCCCAGGATGTCGATCATGCTGATCATGCGCAGAATGCCCGGCGCGTCCGGATGATCCGGCAAAGGCTCGCGAAACTCGACCAGCCGCGAGTTGATCCGGCTCTGCAGCAGGAACTGTTCGTACTGGTCGCGACTGTCGCGGTCCATGCCGCCGCCGGCATGCCGTGCCGACTGATAGCGCATGTAAAGCGCATAGTGCTCTTCGTCGTAATGCAGCGGGGCCACCGTCGCGATCAGTTCGCCGTGTTTTTTCCAGATCCGGCGCTGGGTTCGGTTCGCCACGTAACTGTCGACCGGCACGCGCACCGGCACGCAGGCGCGGCAGCCGTCGCAATACGGGCGGTAGGTGAACACACCCGAGCGGCGGAAGCCGGCTTTGACGAGGTCGGTATAGACGTCGGAATTGATCAAATGGCTGGGGGTGGCGACTTGCGAGCGCGCGATGCGTCCATCCAGATAGCTGCAGGGATAGGGCGCCGTTGCATAAAATTGCAGCGCGGAAAGCGGCGAAAGAGGCAGCTCGTTGGGATGAGTCACGTTGGCAGCTCTCGAAGCGTCTCTGGTATTGCAAACCCGGCGCCTTGCGGATTTCAACCCGCGGCTCGTGACCCGCGGCTCGGTAGGCGACGGATCCGGATTCGGCCTGATTCTTTCTACGCCGGCGGCGCGACGACATCGCGCAAGACGGTCTTGTCGAACCGCCAGGGAATCGGCGGTGCATCGACAGACGCGCGAACATGCGCGATGAACGCTTTGCGCGCTATCTCGCGGCCGCCAAGCGACGCCAGATGCGACGTGTTCTGCTGGCAGTCTATCATTTCTATTTCGTGACGGCGCAAGTGTCCGACGAGCGCGGCGAGCGCCATTTTCGACGCATCGGTAACCTCCGCGAACATCGATTCGCCGAAGAACATCCGGCCGAACGAGACCCCATACAAACCGCCTACGCGCCTGCCTTCGAACCAGGTTTCGATACTGTGCGCATCGCCCACCCGGTGCAGCGACGAGTAGGCCTCGACCACGTCGGCTGTGATCCAGGTGCCGCGCTGGCCGCGCCGCGGCGCCTGCGCACAGGCGCGCATCACGGCGGCGAAATCATGGTCGACGCGGATTTCCCAGCTGTCCTCGCGCAGCACGCGTTTGAGCGTCTTGCGTAGCGACGGCGACACCTTGAATTCGGCGGGACGCAGGATCATGCGTGGATCGGGACTCCACCACAAGACCGGCTGGCCGTCCGAGTACCACGGGAAGATGCCGCGCCGATAGGCGTCGATCAGCCGCGACGGCAGCAGGTCGCCGCTGGCGGCGAGCAGGCCGGGTGCGCCGCTTGCCGCGCCGAGCGCGCGCTCGACGGAGGGAAACGGATCGTCAGGTCCGAGCCAGGGAACCATGCGCGCCGCTCAACCTTCGCGCAGCGAGCGGAAAATGTCGCCCGTATGCAGGCCGAAGCTGCCGGCGGCACGGTCAGCGAAAAAGAAGCGCAAGGTCTGGCCGACGGTCGGGAAGGCGATCTCGTCCCACGGAATCTCGTGTTCCTCGAAGAGTTTCACTTCGAGGCTTTCCTCTCCGGCCTCGATGTCGAGGTCGAGCAGGCGCGCCATATAGAACAGGTGCACCTGATGCACGTGCGGCACGTTCAGCAGCGAAAACAGGTTCTGCACCTCGACGCGCGCGCCGGCTTCCTCCAGCGTCTCGCGCGAAGCGGCTTCGGCGGTGGTTTCGCCCATTTCCATGAAGCCTGCCGGCAGCGTCCAGTAGCCATAGCGCGGCTCGATCGCGCGACGGCACAGCAGCACTTTGTCGTCCCAGACCGGAACGGTGCCGACCACGTTGCGCGGATTCTGATAGTGCACCGTGCCGCAACTGCCGCATACGAAGCGCTCGCGGTTGTCGCCCGGCGGAATGCTCAGGCTGACGCCGTGGCCGCAGACAGAACAGAATTTCATAGGAAGGGGACGAGAAAGAGTGATGGGAGTTTATCACTGGGGCGCGCTTTGCCGGGAGCGAGGCATGGCGGGGTGCGCCGGTGGGTTCGGCGCGGCGATATTCCACCGCTCGGAGGCATCTCGCCGGCGCGCGTGCCAAGCGCTACGTTGCGAAAGAAAGTGGATATGTTTGGAGTCCGGATCAATGAGGCGCGGTGCTCGCCCGGACGCTGGGAAGGAGAGGCTGAAAACAAAAAAGGCCTGCCGGTTGGGCAAGCCTTTGATGTTGTTTCGACGTTTCGAACCAGCTAAATACTGCTTGGTTGCGGGGGTAGGATTTGAACCTACGACCTTCGGGTTATGAGCCCGACGAGCTGCCAGACTGCTCCACCCCGCGTCCGTCGAAGAAAAGATTATAGAACAAAGCAGCAGCTCACGCAATAGCTATTTAAGAACCGGCTTCAATGCGCGCTACGCCGCGTCACTTGCCAATGCGGCGTAGCGTTGCTGGCGCGGCACGCTCTCGCGTCGCCACGCGCATTGCCGGTGTCGCATACCAGAAGGCTCTCGTAAGGCGCTGCGCTAGAATCCAGGTTCTCCGCGCGGCGCCGGGATGTGGAGTGCATCTACAACGGCCCGCGTCTCACCTCTTACCTTGCTCTGAACGCCATGGATATCGCTCACGATCTACAGGTGATTGCCGCCCAGGAACACGCGCTGGTGTTCCCGCAATTCGATGCCGACCGCGCGTGGCAGATCGGCGCATTTCTGCACGAGCTTGCCAAGGCCCGCGGCATTGCCGCCGCCATCGACGTGCGCACGTTCGGCCAGCCGCTGTTCTTCAGCTTGCTCGATGGCGCAACGCCGGACAATGTCGACTGGGCGCGCCGCAAGGGCAACACCGTCGCGCATTTTCGGCGCAGTTCATACGCGATTGGTTTGAAGATGCAGCAGTCGGGCAGCACGCTCGCCGACAAGCACGCGTTGCCGGCCACGGAATATGCGTCGCATGGCGGCGCGTTTCCATTAACGGTAACGGGCGCCGGTGTGATCGGCTCGATCACGGTATCCGGCCTGCCGCAGCGTGCGGATCACGAACTGGTGGTGGAGGCGCTGTGTGCCCACCTCGGTCACGACTACAGCAAGCTCGCGCTTGCAAAGGCCTGAAGCGATGCGGATGCCCCCTTATGCATTGCTCGCGATTGCGATCGTCGCCGAAGTGATTGCGACGTCTGCCATGCGGGCGTCGGAAGGTTTCTCGCGGCTATTGCCCTCAGCGGTCGTGGTGATCGGTTACGGCATCGCGTTCTATTGCCTGTCGCTCACGCTGAAGAGTATTCCGGTGGGCATTGTCTACGCGGTGTGGTCCGGCGCCGGCATCGTGCTGATTACCCTGGTTGCGGTCGTGTTGTACCGGCAAGTGCCGGACGTGCCGGCCATCATCGGACTCGGGCTGATCATTGCCGGGGTCGCCGTGCTGAACATCTTCTCGAAGATGCAGGCGCACTGATCACACGCCCCGAGCATGCGCTCAGTGCGTTATTTGCAGCGCACGATCATCGAGCGGTTTTTCACGTTAGCCGAGACGACGTTCGTGATGCTGCCGCCCGCAGCGCCGCCTTCGTCGTTGTCTTTCGACACGATGTCGTAGCCGGTCGCGCCACATGCCTTGCCGGCCTGCACGTAGCAGGAGGCCCAACTGGAAGCCGCGTCGGCACCGCTGCAGTTCACCGCAAAGCCGGTCTGGCCGTTCGGCAGATTGATCAGCGAGGTGGTGTTCGACGATGCGCAGCCGCTCAAACCCGCGCCGAACAGCACAGCGGCGGGCAGGGCGGCAAACAGGGACGCGTTGCGGACCAGAGCAAGCGCGGTGCGGCCCGGTCGGAGGCGGCCGGAGCGGCGCAGTTGCGTCATGAAATGCATCGTGATGTTTTCCTTTCAAATAGGTATCGAGGCTCGCCACACGCTGGACGTGTACCCTTGCGCAGGGCTAAGGCGTTTCGATTGTGATGCCCGCCGCGCCAACCATCTGGCGGCTTTCCGTGCCGCTTTCGGTTGCCGCGTCTTCCCAGATGCTAATGGCTTTCGGAATGTCGATGCCGTGGCTTTCGGCGTAAGCAAACCATCTGGTTGCCGCGTCCGGCTCAGGCAATTCGTGGTTCTGCAGAAAATATTTTCCCATATTGCGCTCATTGACCTCGAAATGGCGTCACTGCGTCAGCACGGATCGTGCCGGTCAGCAAGTTCGACCGAGGTAGGCGGCACAAGTGCAATCCGCATAGCGATTCGCATGTGGAACCGATCGCTCCGGCGCACGCGGCATCGGACAAAAAGGGGGAAGGGCGCTGGACCGTGGTCCAGCCGCGCGAGTACCATAACGGGCATGTCCGGGGGCGGACGGTTTTCACCTTCGCTCTTTTCTGCCGGATATTTCTGATGAGGCGACCATGGAAATTCAGTTTCCCGCGGATGCGCCTGCTTACCGCGACTCCAATCTGACCGTCGTGTTTCCCGCGCTCGTGGACGGCGAACCGGTGCCGTGCGCGATCTCGGTCGAGGCGCTCGAGGATCACTTCGGCGCGTACCCGGAGGATCTCGAGGGCTGGATGCGCGCGTTCGATGCCGGGCGTCCGCGCATCGAGGCAGTTGCGCGCGAGCATTTGCAGATCAGCAACGGCACGCCCGTGCTGCTCAGGAGCGGCCATTTTCCGCCCGGCAACGTGGCGGGCTGATCCGGTTTATTCGCTGCTGCGTGGATAACGGGCATCAATCCCCCGCGCTTGCGAAACCCATCCACGGTCAAGCCGTTGTCGCGGAGTCCCGCTGCGTTCCCGCACTCGCCGATGCCGCTTTCCGCGCGGCATCGAAACAACGGCGGATACCGTCCTCGTATGAGGTTTTTCTGACCGGGCCGATCAGCTTCATCAACGCGGTGTCGTCCAGCACAACCGGCTCGGTCATCAGGTAATTCATCTCCACCAGTTCGCGCATCAGCGGATTGAAAAGACCGAGCATGCGCAGCATGGTCTTACCGGCGACCATCAGCTTCGGCTCGCGGCCGGCCAGCGCGTAGGCCTGTCTCGCCACTTCACGCTGCGTGATCGTGCCCGTGCCGGCCAGATGCCACCAGCGGCCGTATGCGTCGGCCGTGCGCGTAAGTGTCTCGACCACCGGTCCGATATCCGGCAGGTAGATGAATTCGTGCGGCACATCCACTGGTCCGATCATCTGTGCGCGCTTGCCCCGCGCCGCCGCCTCGAATACGCCATTGATCAGACTACGTTCGATGCCGGGACCGTAGAAATCCGGCAGCCGCAGCACCAGTGTCGACAGGCGGCCCGACCCGCTGGCGCGGCCATGCGCCGCCAGCACCAGCTTCTCCTGCTCGAGCCGCATCTTGCCCTTGAACGTGTGGGGCTCACGCGGATGATCTTCGCTGATCGGATTGCCACGCGCACGGCCGTACGGGTACACGGTACCGATCAGAATGAGGCGCTCGACACCCGCTGCCGTCACACCGGCGAGCGTTTTTTCCATGAGCGGCGGATGCTCGGCGAACCGGTCGTAGGGCACGCCCACCAGGTAGATCACAGTCTGCAAACCGGCAGCCGCGGCGCTGATCGAAGCCGGCTCATCTGGATTCCACGTGACGATTTCCGCATGCGGGTCGTGACCGAAGGCCGCTTCGAGCGGGGCGCGCGAGCGGCCGACCACCCGGTAATCCCGGCCCGCCGCGCTAAGCGCGGCAGCGATGATTTGACCTGCCGCGCCGGCGGCACCGAATAAACCGACTTTTCCTATGGCTTGCATGGCGACTCCTGAAAGTGGCGCCTTATCGCGCCAGGATAATGTTGACTGATTGATGAGAATTTAATGAACACTGTTCAGTAAACGGTGTTCAGTTTAATTTGACTTTTCAGTTTGTCAACCTGAAAATGTTCGTCATGGGAATCGCCGAACGAAAAAACCGTCAGAAACAGGCGCTACGCGAGCGCATCCTCGATGCAGCACGGCGCATCGTGATGCGCGAAGGCTTTGCCGCGCTGTCCATGCGCAAGATTGCCGACGCCATCGAGTATTCGCCCGCCACGCTGTACCTTCACTTCGCAAGCCGCGATGAGATCGCACGGGCGTTGTGCGCGGAAGGCTATGCGCAGTTGCTGGAGACCTTCGTGCCGCTGGCGCAGATTGCCGATCCGACCGCGCGGTTGAAGGCGATCGGGCGGGCTTATGTGGCCTTCGGTGTCGCGCATCCGGAAACCTATCGTCTGATCTTCATGGAAGACCCGAGCTACACGGGCGCGGCGCTGGGCGGCGCGGCCGCTGTGCTGGCCGGTGCTCCGGTGGCTGGTGCCGCGCAGGCGGGCGCGTCGGGCGAGACGGTGGAGAGCGCGGCGGCAGAAACGCCGGCCGTGGCTTCTGCTGCGCCCGGCAACGCGGCCGGGGCGAGTGTCGAGCCTGCCAAACCAGACGAGCCAGACGACCCGGATGCTGCTGCCTTGTACGTGATGATCTCCGCGATCGAAGAATTGAAAGCGGCGGGGCGCTTGCCCGCATCGATGGAGGTGGGGGTGTGGGCGGAGGCGTTCTGGGCGACCCTGCACGGCATCGTCGCGCTCAACCTGACATGTCCCGTGTTCCCGACTGCGCCGCTGGATACCGTGGTGGGTATCGCACTCGATGCCTGGCTGGGGACGCAGCAGGCAGGGCAGCCGCAAGGCGCCATGAGCGCTGCCCGCCCGCGTAAAAAGAAGTCTGCTGAAGCGCCGTCTGAATCGGCCGTGGAGGTCGCCGGCAACGCCGGGACCCAGCCCGCCACCAGGCCTAAAGCCGCGAGGGCGTGATAACGTTCAGTTCCGGTTCATTTCGCGCCATCGCGCTTAGCTCTCCATGTCCATTTCCACCTCGCCCGCCGTCAGCGACGAAGTCGCGACTTACGTAGCCAACCGCATCGGTTTCATCGAACTGGAAAGGCCGAAAGCGCTCAACGCGCTGTCCACCGGCATGATCCGCGCGATGCACGCGGCGCTCGACCAGTGGCGCGAAGATCCCGACGTGCTGGCCGTGGTGGTGCGCAGCGCGCATCCACGCGCGTTCTGCGCGGGCGGCGATATCCGCTTCCTGTACGAGTCGGCGCAGCGCGGCGAGCAGGACGCGCGCGACACGTTTTTCATCGAGGAATACCGGCTCAATCACGCGATCTTCACCTACCCGAAACCGTACATTGCGTTGATGAACGGCGTAGTAATGGGCGGTGGCATGGGGATTTCGCAAGGTGCGCATCGTACCGGCGGCCTGCGGGTGGTGACGGACTCGACGAAGATGGCGATGCCCGAGACCCGTATCGGACTCTTTCCCGATGTCGGCGCAAGCTGGTTTCTGGCGCGCACGCCGGGTGCGCTCGGCCGTTATCTGGCGGTCACCGGCGAGACGATTGGCGCAGCCGATGCACTCTACGCAGGCCTCGCCGACACCTATATCGAAGACTCGGCCTTGCCCGCGCTAGTCGATACGCTGCGTACTGAACTGTTCGAACGTGGCGCGGACGTGGTGGCGTGCATCGAACGCGAGACCGCCGCGCATCAGGTCGTGCCGGAGCCCGATGCCGCACCGCTCGCGAGCACACGTGGGTTGATCGACCGGCATTTCGCGCTGCCCGACGTAGTGCAGATTCTCGCTTCGCTGGAGCGGGGGCGCGAGCAGGGTGGCGAGGCCGCCGATTGGGCCGAGCAGACGATCGCCGTGTTGCGCGAACGTTCGCCGTTGTCGATGGCGGTGTCGCTGGAAGTGGTGACGCGTGCCGAGGGTTCGATGGCGGACGTGTTGCGCGGCGATCTCGATCTGACGCGCACGAGCTTCGCGCAGGGCGACACGATCGAGGGGATTCGCGCGCGCATTATCGACAAGGACAACGCGCCGCGCTGGCGTTTTGCGCGCATTGAAGACGTGAACGCCGCCGAGGTGGCGAAGATGTTCGAAAGCCCTTGGCCGGCCAACGAGCACCCGTTGCGCGATCTACGGTCCTGAGCAGAACCTGAGAGGCTCAGTCCTCGTCTTCGCTCGCCATGAAGGCGCGCATGAACACCAGCGCGCCCCAGCCCCACATCGCATTTGCCGCGAAACCCACTGCCAGGCGCGGCAGCATGTTGCCGCTCGGCCAGATGCCGCGCAGCGGATCGACCACGAACACGCTCGCCGCGGTCAACGCAATGCCGCCAAATACGAAGGCCGGCACCCATGGTGCGCGCCGCTCAGGCGCCACGCGCAGCAGCCAGGCCATCAGCACTGCCCAGAACGCGCTCCAGATTGCGTTCGCGATGAACTCGGGCAGCCCCAGCGGCAAGAACGGTGCGGTCGAAAAACCGGTCGGGTCGATCAGCCCGGCCGCGTGCAGCAGCGCCAGGGTCGATTCATGAAAAAACAGGGAAGCCAGAAAGCCGGCGACGAATGGCAGGATGAGTTTTTGCATGCATTGCACCGCGAGAGCTCAGGCGGCGTGGTTCGCACGGCCTGCATCGGATTATTGGAAATGTGGCGCCATTATATATAGGGGCAAGCCGCTTCCAGCGTGGGTAAGGCGCAACATCCGTATGCTTTAGCGTCGGGCTAATCACGAAAGTGGAAAACCTAAGCTCAAAAAAATCGTTCAAAAGCCGGGTTCCGATCCATAGACTGTTTCTCCATACAGACGGCGTTTGCCGCCGTCGCCTGTTTAATCGAGCGCATCACGCGCACGTTTGGTCGAGGGAAGCCGTCGCGATGTCCTGCCTGATGCCGATCTTCAATTGCCCCATGGCGCACGCGCGTTCGTGGCTGTGCTGTCGGAACTAATCCGCGCCTCACTGCAGTATTTCCGTCTTTTCTAGCGCTCGCCTCTCCGGCTTCCGTGCCGGAGGGATGCGCGCGGCTAGCGGCTTTCGCCCGACGCAGCGTTCCTCGTCGTTGCACACGTCTCCATTTAATCCAGTTTCGAACTAGCAGGAGCAGCAAATGAATGTGTTCTGGTTCATTCCGACTCACGGCGACAGCCGTTATCTCGGTACGTCCCAAGGCGCACGCGCAGCCGATTACGACTACTTCCAGCAGATCGCCGTCGCCGCCGATACGCTCGGCTACGAGGGCGTGCTGCTGCCGACCGGCCGCTCGTGCGAAGACGCGTGGGTCGTCGCGTCGAGCCTGATTGCCGCGACCAAACGTCTGAAGTTTCTGGTGGCGATCCGGCCGGGTATTTCGTCGCCGGGTCTGGCGGCGCGCATGGCCGCGACCTTCGACCGGCTGTCGAACGGGCGTCTGCTGATCAACGTCGTGACCGGCGGCGATTCGGCTGAACTGGAAGGCGACGGCGTATTCGTCGATCACGACACACGCTATGAAATCACCGACGAATTCCTGCATATCTGGCGCAAGCTGCTGAGCGCCGCGCATACCAACGACGCGATCGACTTCGAGGGCAAGCATCTGACCTCGAAGGGCGGCAAGGCGCTGTATCCGCCGGTGCAGAACCCGCATCCGCCGCTGTGGTTCGGCGGGTCGTCGGCGGCGGCGCACGATATCGCGGGCGATCACATCGACACGTATCTGACGTGGGGCGAGCCGCCCGCGGCTGTCGCGAAGAAGATCGCCGACATTCGCGCCCGTGCCGAAGCGCGTGGCCGCACGATCAAGTTCGGCATTCGCCTGCACGTCATCGTGCGCGAAACCGAAGAAGAAGCGTGGGCTGCCGCCGACAAGCTGATCAGCAAGCTCGACGACGAAACCATTTCCCGTGCCCAGGCTTCCTTCTCGAAGATGGATTCCGAAGGACAGCGCCGCATGGCCGCCTTGCACGGCGGCAAGCGCGGCGGCCGCGCCGAACTCGAGGTGTATCCGCATCTGTGGGCGGGCGTCGGGCTGGTGCGCGGCGGCGCGGGAACGGCGCTGGTCGGCAATCCCGAGCAGGTGGCCGCGCTCATGAACGAATACGCGGCGCTTGGTATCGACACGTTCATCCTGTCCGGCTATCCGCATCTCGAAGAATCGTACCGCTTCGCCGAACTGGTGTTTCCGTTGCTGCCGGGCCGGCAGATCAAGACCGCTGGCGGTCCGCTGTCCGGGCCGTTTGGCGAGATCGTCGGCAACAACTATCTGCCGAAAGCGGCGAGTTCGAGCTGAGCGCATCGCCCGGTTCAGCACGAACACCTAATGGTCAGGCAGTGAGGAAATCATCATGGCTCAATCCACTTTGAGCGCGGGACAAGGCACTGACGCCGTCGCTCGTTCGAGCGCGAGTCTCGCCGTCTTGCGCCGCATCGGTGCGCATCTTGCGCCGTGGCTCGCGCCGCTCGCGATTCTGCTGGCATGGGAATTCGCCGCCCGCAGCGGCATTCTCTCGACCCGCGTGCTGCCCGAACCGCTCGCGGTCGTGAAGGCCGCGTGGTCGCTGATCCAGTCCGGCGAAATGTGGGCGGACGTGAAGGTCAGCACGTGGCGCGCGGTGTCGGGCTTTGCGATCGGTGGCGGCATCGGACTCGTGCTCGGCCTTGCAACGGGTCTGTTCAAATCCGCCGAAATCGCGCTCGATTCGACCGTGCAGATGGTCCGCAACATTCCCGCGCTGGCGATGATCCCCCTCGTGATCCTGTGGTTCGGTATCGAGGAAGAGGCGAAAGTGTTTCTCGTCGCGCTGGGCGTGTTTTTTCCGATCTACGTGAACACCTTCCACGGCATCCGCTCGGTCGATGCCAATCTGATCGAAATGGCACGCAGTTACGGCGTGAAGGGTTTCGCACTTTACCGGCACGTGGTGCTGCCCGGCGCGTTGCCGTCGATTCTGGTCGGCGTGCGGTTCGCGTTCGGGCTGATGTGGGTCACGCTGATCGTTGCCGAAACCATTTCCGCGCAGTCGGGAATCGGCTACATGACGATGAATGCCCGCGAATTCCTGCAAACCGATGTGGTGGTGGTCGGCATCCTGCTGTACGCGGGGCTCGGCAAACTCGCCGACGTGCTGGCCAAGAGTCTCGAGCGCGTGTCGCTGCGTTGGCACCCGGCTTATCAACGAGGAGCGAAAACATGAGCGCAACCACATTGTCGACGTCGTTCGGCGGCATCGCGGGCAGCGATCTCGAAGCCGAACTGGCGCAACCGCGCACCGCCGATCACGACGCGGATGAGGCTGCGGGTTTCGATCGGGCGGAACCCTCGCACGATCGTCAACGCGACCAGCGCGTGAGCGTTCTGCCTGCAGCGACGGGAGCCTCGGCGCGCAATGACGCACGCCGCTCCGCCGACTATTCGGTCGAGTTGCGCGGTGTCGGCAAGCAGTACGGCGAGCGCAAGGTGTTGTCCGATTTTGATCTGTCGATCGAGCGCGGCAGCTTTGTCGCTATCGTCGGCCGGAGCGGCTGCGGGAAATCGACCTTGCTGCGCCTCGTCGCGGGTCTGGAAAAGGCCACCTCGGGGGTGCTCGAGAAACGCACCGAAGACGGCCGGCCGCTCGACACTCGCATCATGTTTCAGGACGCGCGGCTTCTGCCCTGGAAGAGCGTGCTGCAAAACGTGATGCTCGGCCTCGGCCGCAGTGCGCGTGAGGATGCGCGGGCCGTGCTCGCCGAAGTCGGTTTGCTGGAACGCGCCAACGACTGGCCCGCGCAGCTCTCCGGCGGTCAGCGTCAGCGGGTGGCGCTGGCGCGTGCACTGGTGCATCGGCCGCAATTGCTGCTGCTCGACGAACCGCTCGGCGCGCTCGACGCGTTGACGCGCATCGAAATGCACGCACTGATCGAACGCCTGTGGCGTGAGCATCAATTTACCGCGCTGCTGGTGACGCACGACGTGCATGAAGCCGTCGCGCTAGGCGACCGGATTCTGCTGATCGAAGAAGGGCGCATCGCGCTCGATCAGCCGGTACCGCTGGCGCGCCCGCGGGCACGTGCATCGGCCGGGTTCGCCGCGCTGGAAGAACATGTGTTGCAACGCGTACTGAAGACGGCGCCGAATGACGACGCGCTGTCCCAGCGTGCTTACGACGCACGTGACGAGGGCCGCCTCACGCGGCCGACGGACGTCCGCTGGGCCGTCTGATATCTCTTGACTGACTGTTTTTAATCGCTTTTCTGGAGTCGCTCGATATGACCATTTCCGCAATCAACGTACGCAATCAGTTCAAAGGCAAGGTCAAGGAAATCATCCGCGGGCCGGTCGTGTCCGAGGTCGATGTGGACACGCCGTTCGGTATCGTCACTTCGGTGATCACCACGCGCTCGGTCGACGAACTCGACCTGAAGGTCGGCTCGGAAGTGGTCGCGCTGGTGAAGTCCACGGAGGTGTCGATCGCGCGTCTTTAAACGCGCTTGCCTTATTCGCGCGGTTCGCGCCGTCAGCCGTGCCGGCGCTATTTCGCGTTGGCGGCGCTGGCGGGCGGCTCGTGCATCATCTTGTCGTTGGTCGGTTTGCGCGGACGCTTGATCGGCATATTGTCCGGATTGCTCGCACCGCCTGAGCCTGAGCCCGTCTCCGGCGGCTTGACCATCGATGCCGGGCCGTTTTGCGGCATGGTCTGCGTCTTTTGTGCCGGGCCTGGCGTTTGTGCGAATGCTGCCGGACCGCCCATGTTGAACGCCGCAAGCGTGACGCACGCCGTCAGCGCTGTCATTCTGCTTCGCTCCATCTCGTCCTCCTTTCCGCTACCGCTTGCCGGGTTTGCTATAGCCACGCTTGTGGGATAGACCCGCTTGCGCGTGCAAAATTCGCGGGCTGCACAAGCTTTGGATGTCGGTGCGCCTGAGACGCGCCTGCGTCCGGCCGCGAAACTTGCTACGATAAATTCAGCATCACGACGGAGACGGCCATGTCGAAGTCATTAAGTCCGGAAGCGGTCGAAGCTTTGCGGCGCCTGAACGATGTCGGTGTCGGACAGCCCGTGCCGAAGTTTGCGCAGTCCGTCGCGGCGGAATTGCTGTCGAATGGCCTTGCCGCCGAGGCGGGCAGCGGCGACGTCGAGATCACCGTTAGCGGCCGGCAGTATCTTTCTGGCGATTGCGACTAATCGTCAGATGTAGACCTGTCAGTCCCTGTTTCGAGCCGTAACGACGGCCCGACGGGCGTGCATGGCCGTGCGCATTTCACCCTGACACGGAACACTTCAAGGAGGCGATCATGGAGCCGAAAGGCCCCGACATGGGCGACTACCAGGAGCGCTATCAGGACTACGACATCGAAGTTGCCGTCGAGCAGGTGCTGACCGGCGTCAAGGCGCATTTTCGGGTGTTGCGCAACGACGCGGTGGTGGTCGACTGGCGCCTCGTCCACATCGACACTCTATGGCCCACGGAGCATGCTGCCGCAGAGGCCGGCTTCAGGGCGGCGCGCGAAACGATCGATGCCGGCCTTAGCGGATAACCGTAGGCGCCGGAACCGGCAAGCACATTCGATTAAGCTGACAGTTCTGTATCGACCTGTTAGGGACCGCAATGCACCTCGCGCGCGCTATTCCGATCATCCGTATTTTCTCGGAAGAGAAAGCCAGAGAGTTTTACGTGGACTTTCTCGGCTTTACCATCGACTGGGAACACCGCTTCGAGGCGAATACTCCGCTCTATGCGCAAGTGCGCCGTTCCGATCTGATTTTGCACTTGAGCGAGCATTATGGCGATGCGACGCCGGGCTCGACGATTTACGTGCCGATGCAGGGCATCGACGCGTTGCATGCCGAACTTCAGCGCAAAGACTATAAGTACGGAAAGCCGGGCGTTGAAGATGAGCCCTGGGGGAAAGTGCTCGAGACGATCGATCCGTTCGGTAACCGGATCCGGTTCTGCGAATCGCCGGAAGAGGAAAAGCGCGAGGCGTGATGACGCTGGCGTTGGGGCTCGATGGATGGGCTCGACGACGTGAGCGCGGCCGCCGTGTAAACGGAACTGGGCGCCGGCATGCATTACTGCATGCGCGGCGCCCAGTTCGGCTGCCGTCTTGTGAACGGCAACCTTCAACAGCGACAGATTAGTGGCCGAAGAAAACCGATTGCGGGCCCGACGAAGCCGGTGCACGCGTACCCGATTGCGACGACACGGTGTTCACGCCACCGTATGCGCCCGATTCGGCGCTAGCGCGTTCAGCTGCGACGGTTTGCGCGTTCTGGCCTTGTTGCGAAGCCGGTGCGCCGACAGCCGGACGATAGAACGGTGCCGGGCCGTAGCCGCTAGCGAATGCGGGAGCAGCGATCGAGGCAGAAACAGCAACCAGCAGGGCGGCGATGAGCTTGGTCTTCATGGTGTGACTCCGATAAGTTTCGATTTCATTTCAGGAAGGCGTCGCAGGAGCCGGTAGGGGTGTGTCTGCAACGTCGATGGATGGCAGTGTATACCCCTACTATTAAAAATTTGTACCGATAATATGAAATTACTATTCTTGGTACTGAAATAATCTGTCAGGCGTATATGTGACGGGCGTCAGCGGTGGTCCGACCCCGGTAGTCAAGCGGTTTTTGCGGTCAAAGACCGGATTGGCGGGGTGGGTTATTGGCAGGGTTTTCGGTGATTTCTTGCTTGTCATTCGCGTTTCAGGGGCATTGGGCCACTTGCGGTAAAATCGCGGTTTGATTCAAGCCGTCTGGCCGCCCCATGTCTTTAGCTCAAACTCCCAGTCCACGCCGCGTGTCCGTCGCGCCGATGATGGACTGGACCGATCGCCACTGCCGCTCGCTGCATCGCGTGATATCGCGCCATACGTGGCTCTACACCGAAATGGTCACCACCGGCGCGTTGCTGCACGGCGACGTGCCGCGCCATCTGGCGTTTACGCCCGAAGAAGCGCCGGTTGCCTTGCAGCTCGGCGGCAGCGAGCCGGACGATCTCGCGCGTTCAGCGAGGCTGGGCGAGCAATGGGGCTATGACGAGATCAATCTGAATTGCGGCTGCCCGTCCGAGCGCGTGCAGCGCGGTGCGTTCGGCGCTTGCCTGATGAACGAGCCGCAACTCGTTGCCGATTGCGTGAAAGCCATGCGCGACGCCGTCTCAATACCGGTGACGGTCAAGCACCGGATCGGCGTGGATGCGGTCGAAGAATATGACTTCGTGCGCGACTTCGTCGGCACGATCGCGGACGCCGGCTGCAACGTGTTCGTCGTGCACGCGCGTAATGCGATTCTCAAGGGCCTGAGCCCGAAAGAGAACCGTGAAATTCCGCCGCTCAAATACGACTACGCGTATCAGCTGAAGCGCGATTTCCCGCATCTGGAGATCATCATCAATGGCGGCATCAAGACGCTTGATGAAGTGGAGACACATCTTCAGCACGTCGACGGTGTAATGCTCGGGCGCGAGGCTTATCACAACCCTTATGTGCTGGCCGATGTCGATGCGCGCTTCTATGGCGCGACGGATGCACCGCTCACGCGCGAGCAGGTCGAGGCGAAACTGATCGAATATTGCACGGCTGAAATGGCGCGCGGCACGTACCTTGGTGCGATCACGCGTCATGCGCTCGGTCTCTACCGCGGGGAAGCCGGTGCACGAGGATGGCGTCGCGTGTTGTCGGATAGCAAACGCCTGGCCGCGCGCGATCTGAGTATCTTCGACGAGGCAAGACAGCATCTGCGTGAGCCGGTCGAAATTTTTGAATAAAGGACTAGGCAAACAGAATTCTTGTTCGTATAATCTCGTTTCTTCATCGACGAGCCAAGTTTCTCAGCAGTTAGGTGAGTTGCTTAGCAAGTCAAGCAGATGTCAGTGGTGGCTGTAGCTCAGTTGGTAGAGTCCAGGATTGTGATTCCTGTTGTCGTGGGTTCGAGCCCCATCAGCCACCCCAAAGAATTCAAGCAGTTGCATGTGAAATGCTCGTCGTTTTTACATATTTTGGAAGATGTGATTCCAATTTATCGAAGATGAGCAAAGAGAGCCCGCTAGTAGCGGGCTTTTTTGCGTCTTATGTCCCTAGCCGACTGGCGATTTCGGAGTGCCTTTGACTAATGCTAGTCAGTCCGCGCAGAGCGGAACGCCGGGGCAGCAACCGCTTCAGGTGCCGTCATCTGCGGTTGCGATCGATCCCAAGATTTACATTCAACAAGAGCCCTATTACTTGACCGAAGTGCAGTACGAACGGATCAAGGCTGGGCAGCCGATGGCCATCACGATCTTTATGAACCTCCTGCTCACGGGAGCCGGTGCTGCATTTACCGTGCTGGGGCAAGCAGCTGCGAACCTTGTGAGCGGGAAGTCGGCAAATTTAGATCCGGCTGCGGAGTGGACTGCAATCGTGACAATCGTGGTCGCTGCTCTTGCGTGGTTCGGTGCCCGTTTCATTCCGGGCAAATACAAACGAACGATGAAGGCTATTGACGATCACTTTAAGACCACGCCTGCAACACGACATTTCGGGGGAAAGCCATGAGCCAGATTCTGTCGAGGTTGCCATTAGGCTTTGAGCCCTATTACAAGCTCAACTTTTGCTCGAACATTCTCATCGCGACGAAGGCGCCGATCTCCATCAAGGAGGGTCTTGCGCCTCTATTGATCGGTAGGGGCCCCAGCCCGAGAGTGTGGATGTCTGCGGGAATGGTGATGAACGAGCAGCAGGCGTTTTTTCAGATCGTGAAGGATAATGTGCCGAACAGTCCGCAGGTGCGGGTTGTAGCGTCGGCAGGGACGACGACGGTGCTATACGACGAAACTGTCATGTGCCGTGTAGAGCAGATATCGAGCGAGGAAGCGGCGGTCACCCAGCTGGATCTTCGTCCTGCGGGACTCAACGTTACCGGCGATCGAACGGGTCTCAAGATCGGTGCGAATAGAAGTAGCGGCAATCACGTGGAAGGGGCTGAAGCCTTCTTGACGATCGGTTAGCGAGTCGCGCGCACTTTCCTTTGACGTCGCCGGTCGTAGACCTTGTTCACCATGCGGTCGTCGGAATGGCCGGTAGCGTCTGTGATCCGGTTGTCCCCTTCCTCCTCACGGTCGGTAACAGCAGCCGGCCGCATGTCGCGCAGCGAGAAGCGTTCGAGCGCGATGCCGCGCGCCTTCGCCTCGATCTCGCAGTAGTCCATCAACCGCGACCAGCTGGTGTTCCAGCCGCTGCGCGTGTACACCTGCCCTGCCGTATTGCCGAACACGTACAGGCTCGTCGACCACCACGCGCAGCTCGGACGACCATAGTGCCAGCTTGCTGTGCTTCTGCTCGCCAGCCGCGTTTTCACGATCGGAGGCTGACTTGCATAAGCGGCATCTGGGATCTGGCTGTCCATTGATCACGACCCACTGATGTCTCAGCAGCAAGCGGCATTAGCTCTGGCGGTAGCCGCAATATATCTAATCAGCCGCTACGACCGGCGCCGGCCTGCACCCCACCATCGCGCCAGCCTCCGCCCAGCGCCCGGAATAGCGACACCGCGCCCTGCAAACGCGCCAGTCGCAACTGAACGTTCTCATCCTCTGCGCGGTACCGCGTCTGCTGTGCGGCCAGTACGACAAGCAAGGTTTCGGCGCCTGCCCGATACCGGCTCTGTGCCAGTGCAAGGGCGCGCCGCGCTTCATCCAGCTCGTCGGTCTGCGCCGCGCGTTGCGCGTCGATCCCCTGGATCGCATTGAGAGATCGCTCGACGTCGCCGAACGCGGCGATGATCGCCTGCCGGTAATTGGCGAGCAGTTCTTCTTTCTGCGAGACGGCGAGATCGCGGCCCGCCGCGAGTGAGCCACCGCTGAAGATCGGTGCGCTCAAGCCCGCCGCGATGCTATACAAGGAGTTGTCGAACAGCGTACGAATACGGTCGTTACCGAACCCGACAGAACCCGTCAAGGTAACGCCCGGCAGCATCGCGGCACGCGCGGCCGTGACATTCGCACTGGCGGCCTGAAGCTGTGCTTCGGCGCGCGCGAGGTCCGGACGCTGAACCAGCAGCGACGAGGGAACCCCGGCGTCAATGCCGGGGATACGCAGTCCGTCCAATGCCGTCGTTGAAAGCTGCAGGCGTGACACCGGAATGCCGAGCAACACCGCGAGCGTCGCGTGGCTGTCGTTTGCCTGTTGACCGAGCAGGGCGGTGCTGCGGCGCTGCGCGGCGACAACCGCACGTTGCTGGGCAAGATCGATTGGCGTTGCCGCCCCCGCCCTGAACTGCGATTCGACAGTGGCGAGAATCTGCTGGGCAATCTTCAGATTTTCCTGGGCGATGCCGTATCGTTCGCGCAATGCGACGGTCTGCAACCAGGTGTTGGTGACGTCCGCATTCAACGTGAGCGCCACGGTGTCGCGGTCGAACCCGGAGGCGCGAAGCCGGGCGAGCGCCGCATCGCGAAGCGCACGATTGCGCCCCCAGAAGTCGAGTTCATAGCTGGCGGCGAGACCCAGGTCGAAAGCCGTTCCGGCCAATTCGGTGTCGCTGACAAGCAGGCCGCCTTGCCTGCTGGCATCGGCAAAACCCGACACGGTAGGCAGCAACGCCGCGCCGGCGATCCGCGCACTGGCCTGAGCCTGCTCGACGCGTGCAATCGAGGCCGCAAGGTCGAAGCTATCCGTGTCCGCCTGCCTGACAAGGCTGTTCAGTTCGCTGTTGCCGAACTCGTTCCACCAGTCTGTCCGGACCGGCCGGGTCGGCGTGGTCGGCCGGGTCGGTGTATCGGCGGCCGTCGAATACTGCCATGTGGCGGGCGGGGTGATGCCGCTGTCGATGGGCGCATGCGTACCGCACCCGTACAGTCCAAGAATGGTGAAACCGAGTACCCAGTGTTTCATCGCTTCACTCGCTTGCCAGTGCGATCACAGGATCGAGGCGCGCGGCCTTGCGGGCCGGCATGAAACCGAATATCAGCCCGGTTAGCAGCGCGCAGGTGAAGGCGCCGAGAATGGCACGCACCGAGAAGATGGCAGGAACACTCCACGCCATCAAGCTTGCGCCGACCAGCAGGCCGAAGACAACGCCGAGCACGCCACCGATGCCGGAAACCAGCGTGGCTTCTGTCAGGAATTGCCGGAGAATGTCGCGCTGACGTGCGCCGGTTGCGATCCGGATGCCGATTTCGCGGGTGCGCTCCCTGACCGTCATGAGCATGATGTTCATCACTCCGATACCCCCCACGAGCAGCGAAATGGCGGCAATCATGCCGAGCATCAGCGTCAGCGTGCTCTGGGTTTCGGTCTGCGCTTTCACGGAGGCGGCACGGTTGAACACCTCAAAATCACGGATATGGTGATTGCCTTCCAGCGTATCGGCGATTTGCTGTGCGGTTTGATCCGCAAGATCGAGCCTGTCGACCAGAACCGAAATCCACGAGAGGTTCGTAGTGCCGAGTATCCGCCGGCTTCCGGTCGAAAACGGCATAAGAACGACGTTGTCGTCGTCGGAGTCCCCTGAGGTCGCGCCTTTTTCTTCGAGCTCGCCGATCACCTGAAAGGGGACGTTATTGACCAGCACATAGTGGCTGACGGGATTGGTGTTGCCGAAGAGTTTTTCGCGCACACGCTTGCCAAGGAGAATCACGGTGGCAAGGTCCTGTTCATCCGTGCCGGTGAAGAAGATGCCGCGGCTGGTCTTCCAGTTCAGTACGCGGGACGCTTCCTCTGTCACTGCCCACACGGGTACTTGCACGTCGATGTTGCTGTAGCGCACGGTGACGTTGCCCTGGAGGAAGGGCATCGAGGCGGTGACGTTGGGCATCTGGCGCACGAGATCGGCGTCGGCTTCGGAGAGGGTGCCGCCCGGTCCGCGAGGATTGTCGCCGCCCGGTATCACGTACATCCGGTTGGTGCCGAAGCTGGCCATTTTTTCGATCACCTGGTGTTCCGTGCCGGCGCCGATGGCCAGCATGACGATCACCGAGGCGACCCCGATGATGATGCCGAGCAGGGTCAAGAGGGTGCGGAAGCGGTTGATCCACAGAACCCGCCATGCCGCGCGCAGCGCTTCATGCGTGTCGGCCGTCCATGATGCCGTGTGCGCCGCGCCATCGGCCATCGAGGCGAGAAAGGTGCTCGCATCGAGCGATGCCCGCCCGCTCGATACCGGGCCGCCGGTGGAGTCGGCAATGATCTGGCCGTCGCGGATCTCGATAGTGCGATGCGCGCGCGCGGCGACTTCGCGATCATGGGTGATGAGGATGACGGTGTGGCCGGCTTCGGCGAGTTCTTCAAGCAGAAGCATGACCTCGGCGCCGCTGCGGGAATCCAGTGCGCCCGTCGGCTCGTCGGCCAGCAGGATGTGGCCACCGTTCATCAGCGCGCGGCTGATCGATACGCGCTGCTGCTGTCCGCCGGACAGCTGGCCGGGGCGATGGTCGAGCCGGTCCCCGAGACCCAGCCGGGTGAGCAGGGCTGCCGCGCGCTTTTCGCGCTCGGCGACCGGTACGCCGGAATAGATGGCGGGCACCTCGACGTTTTCCCGTGCCGATTCGGTGGCGATCAGGTGATAGCCCTGGAAGACGAACCCGAACGCTTCGCGGCGCAGCCAGGCCAGTTCGTCGGCGTTGAAATCCGCGATGTCCTGCCCGGCGAACAGGTAATGCCCGGCGCTGGGGCGGTCGAGGCAGCCGAGAATGTGCATCAGCGTCGACTTGCCCGAACCCGATGCGCCGACGATCGCGACAAACTCTCCCGCGCCGATGGACAGGCTCACGCCGCGCAGCACATCGACCGCCGGCAACGGCTTGCCGTCAGGACCTTCGGTCTTGCCGCCGTAAGACTTGCGGATGTCCCGAAGCTCGATCAACGGAGCAGGAGACACCCCTGCGGCTGTCGCGCTGCCAGCCGTTACCGTTACCACTGGAATCTCCCGTCGATCGCCCGCGTACGGCGTACCCCGGTGACCAACCGGTCGCCGGCTTGCAGTCCCGCCAGGACTTCGCCGCTGAGGCGGTCATGCACACCGATCCGCACTTCGCGAGTCACAATGCGCCCACCCAGCGCAACCCGCGCCGTGTAATTGCCCGGCTGGCCATTCGCCGGCACCAGCGCGGCAAGTGGCGCGACGATGACCTTCTGCGCCTTCGCCGCGACGAAGAAGACCTGAGCGCTCATCTGCGGCATGAGTTGCGCGTCGCCGTTGGCAACGTCGAAAAGCACCGTATACAGCACCACCTTGCCGGCGCTCTGGGTGGACGCCGGCTGATTGCCCTGCTGGCCGCCATTGGACGAGGTGGTCTGATTGGGCGGCGCGGGCAGGATCTGCCGCACTGTCCCGGTCCACCGGCGCTCCCTCGAACCCAGTGTCGTGAAGTAGACCGGCATGCCCGGCTTGACCTGCAATATGTCGGCTTCGGAAACCTGGGTCCACACCGTCATGGTGGACAGGTCGGCGATCCGCAGTATCGTCGGCGTCTGATAGGTTGCGTTGAGCGTCTGTCCTTCGCGCGCATCGAGCGTGACGACGGTACCGCTCATCGGTGCATAGATACGCGTATAGCCGAGCTGCGCTTCATCGCCTTTGAGGTTGGACTGCGCGCCGTCGATCTGGGCACGCAGGTTGTCGATCGTGGCGCGAGCCGACATCAGCGCGGCGTACGCCGTCTGCAAATCTTCGTCGCGCGTCGAACCCTCGGAGGCCATGCGCCGCTGCCGGTCGTATTGCTGCTGCGCGAGTTCGCGCTGGGCCTGGGCGCTGACCAGTTGCGCGCGCAGGCTCGCGAGCGTGGACTGGTCGACATCGACCTTTGCCTGCTGGATGCTGGGATCGACCTCGACCAGCAACTGTCCCTTGCGGACCATGTCGCCAGGCTGGACGTGGATGCGGCGGATTTCGCCGGATGCCTGCGCGCCGATGTCGACATAGCTGTGTGGCTGGAGCGTACCCAGGGCTGTGACGCTGGACTCGATATCGCCCCGGCCAATGCTGACAGTGTCGACATGTTCAATAGCCCTAATGAAAAACGCCCAGACAGCCAGTGCGGTCAGCAAGATGAAAATCACAACAATGCCGGTTCGTGTGTGTCGTCTGGATAGTCGTCTCATTGAACGGTTCGGGGCAGGAGAGGGCAGCGGGCCGCGCATGCACACGGGCCGCTGACGTGACGCTCGGTTTTCGATGAAAGCGCGGTAACGAATTCGTCACGCTGGCTTTCTACTATGCATCCACTTGGTTACCGCGAAGGACCTTGGAGACGCTGTGGCCCGCAGTGGGTAAATATCGCCGCGAAGTATAAACGATTCTCATTACACATCTAGTCCCTTGAGGCGTAACGATGAGAGAAGGGCGGGGAGTGGCGCGGTCTTGCAACGCCGTGGGCGATATCGAGTTGTGGTCGTAATGGCCGATCAGTCGTATGGGAATTCGTCAAAAATCTTGACAAGAAGGCTCGCAGCGCCTAACTTTCACGGGCGTTTGCGAATGGTTCTCATTTACTATGTGAAATGAGTTTTATTGCGTAACGCATTGGAAGCTGTCGAATAGCTGAAGGACAGCGTGTGAGATGCCGGAAATGACAGGGGGCCGCGATGAGTTGGGACGATGAGAATGCCGAATTCGAGGTAGTGATCAACGCAGAGGAACAGTATTCGATCTGGCCAGGCTACAAGCAGATACCGGGCGGCTGGCGGGCCGTGGGCAAGCAGGGAAAGAAGGCCGAATGCCTGGCATACATCGAGGAGCATTGGACCGACATGCGGCCGGCCAGCTTGCGCCGGGCAATGGACGGCAGTAGCGCGGCGCCGGAAGCGGCCCAGCCGCAGCCGCAATCTCAGGCGCATTAAGGATCGTCGGTATGACCCGGCCCGTTGGCTCCAGCAGCACCGTGACGCTGTTCTGTCTGCCTTATGCAGGCGGCAACGCGGCGATTTACCGTGAGTGGCCCTCACGTCTGCCGGCCTGGATCAGGCTGGTGCCGCTGCATATCCCGGGCCGTGGCCTGCGTCACAACATGCAGCCGATGCACCGGTGGCCTGAGTTGCTGGCGTTGCTTGTCGAGGACATGCGGCCTCATCTGAGCGAGCCGTTTGCGATCTTTGGCCATAGCATGGGCGCGCTTATCGGAATCGAACTCGCCCATGCAATCAGGGCCCGCTACGGCGTTTCGCCGGTGTGGTTCGGTGCGTCGGCGTGTACGGCTCCGACGCGGCGGGAGCGGGAGCTGCACTGGTTGAGTTGTCCTGACGAAGAGTTCATCGACGAAGTGCGTTCGCTCAACGGCATGCCTGACGAACTGCTCGAGAACCGCGAGTTCATGGAGCTTGTGCTGCCGTTTCTGCGGGCCGATTTTCATTTGTGCGGATCGTACGAATACCGCTCGCGCGTGCCGCTTCACTGTCCCGTGCTTGCCCTCGCGGGTGCCGCCGATCCGATTCTCGACGACGACCCGCAGAGCGTGTCCGCGTGGTCGCGGGAAACGACTGGCGAGTTTCAGTTGACGTCGCTCGACGCGGATCACTTTTTTATCAACACGCACCGCGATGCGGTGATTGACCTCGTGAGCGACAGCCTGGGTCGCGCGACCGGAGCACACGTGCAGTGCGGCACGCCGGAACGGCGCGCAGCGGCCGCCTGACGAAGCCGCGTCATCGACACAAAATCAATGTGCGTTTCATGGAGATTCTGCGTGGACAAGCAAACTCTGCTTTTTGATTTTTCGCCGTACCTTGATCAACGGGACGAGATACTTCCGCTGATCCGTGAATTTGCCGCGCACGACGGTTTTCGCAGCGCGGCGGTCGAGGAGCTCGAACTGGACGACGATTTCTACCGCCGTCCGTTGCGCCCTGAAGACCTCGATTTCCTGTTGTTCAAGAAGCCGATCCGCGCCGAAACGGTCAGCCGTCTGCCGTCGCTCGCATCGCAACGATTGCTGCTGACACTCAACGAAGCGGGCGTTGCACGACTGCCGCGCAGTGTCGATGCCGACGAGTTCGCGCGCTTCGACGGCTATTACGGCGAGCGCAACCAGGTGCTTGGCGCGCGCATCCGGCCGTTCCTCGAGAACTATGCATTCACGTTCGTCGGCGATGAAGCGTCGCCGCAGCGGGATGCGCGCGCGTACCGGGCGAGTCTCCACGAACTGATCGACGCGGAAAGCGCGTTCTGGCGCGATGCATTCGGCACGCTGATGCGCAACGACTATTTGCCCGAAGGCCTGCGCTTCGTGATGATCCAGCGCTGGAGCCTCGCGCCGTCGCGCCGCATCGCGGTTGGCCGCGCGGTGGCGTCGGGCTATTTCGACGCGATCGATGCCGCGAACCGTCCGGTCCTCGACGATGCCGCCAATGACGCGCTACTCGCGCGCGTTGCGGGATTTACCGGCCTCACGCGCCGCGAACATTCGTACTGGCAGTTCTATCTGCCGACCAGCCTCGCGAAAGTGAACCTGCTGTACGCGCTCGGCTCGCGGCCGGACCGCGCGTTCGCGCTGCTCGGCGCGGCGTTTGCCGCCGAAGCCGAAGCGCTGGCGTTTTCACTAGCGCTGGCCGAAGCGTGCCCGCATCTGGTTGCGCCGTCGTCGCGCGGCGCGGCGCACCCCAATGCGAACCCGCATGCAGGCACGAGCGCCAATGCTGGCGCTGGCGCCGATCCGCTTGCCGCCCTCGTTGCCCGTTTCGAAGCCGCGCTTGCTGAACTCGAAGCACGCTACGGCACGCAAGGGCTGTATCGCTTTGGCCAGGGCTGGGGCGCTGCCGTCAAGCTCGCGAGTCGCGCGCGTTGGGATCTCGGCGAACAGCTGCGCTGGCTGTCGTCGATCGACCAGTACGTGCGCTTTGCCAAAGGCATCGATCAGCGTATCAACGCGGAACGGCCCGATATCGATCGCGAAACCTTCGTCGAGCCGCGCGAAATGTGTTCGACCACGCATGTGCATAACGATCATCGGCTGGTCGTCATCGAAAGCGGCGACATGATTTTCTGGGGCAACGTGGGCATGCAATTGCAAATGACGCGCGGCGACATGGTGCTGATTCCCGACGGCCGTCTGCACGGCTCGACCGTCACGTCGGCCGAGTGCACCTATCACCAGCCGATCATCCCCGACGAATGGATCGCGGAACTGCCGCCCGGCACGCGGCCGGTTCCAGCCAACGCGGGCCTTGCGCCCGTCGCGAAAGCCCCCACGGAGACGGCCGTTGCAATCGCCGTGACGTCATGAGCTGAGCTCGTGAGCTGATGCGATAGCGTGCCGCGCGGATTGGCAGGCCGGCACCGCAAGCCTCGCATTTTTTGTTTTCCCCGACACCCTCGACGGATGCGTTCGCGCACGCCGGAGGGCCTCTGTTTGCGTGCGATTTCTGCACGCAAGCGCATCGACCGGCTCAGCGCACCGAGTGGAGATGCGCAGTGCTTCATGCACAACGGCAGCACAACGGCAGCACAACGGCAGCACAACGGCATAACGCCACATGCAAAACACCATGTCTGAGTCTTCATTGGAGAGGGCCATGCCCGCTGAGCTCGATGACCAACAGCAGGATCCGGCGACACGCGGCGTGAGCGACTGGCGCTCACGCACGATTCTCGGCGAGCAGCTCGGGCTCACCGAGGTGCCCGCGTGGTTGCCCGACTCGTATGCAAGCTTGCGTGACCAGGTCATGCATCCGGAGTACCCGTGTTTCTTCGGCACGATTGCCGAGCGGCGCGGCGAGATGTTCTACGCATTCGTCAACGAGAAGGACACCAGCACGCTGCCCGCGACGATGGCGACCTTCGCGGCGCTTGCGTCGCGTCCGGAGTACCGGCGCAACAACATCGCGATCTTCTTCGAGCCGGATGCCGAACCCTTGTCGCACGACGAGTATCACGATCTGTTCTGGGACACCCTGCAATTTCTGCACGACCAGGACCCGGATCCGGAGGCGGACCACCAGCCGGACCCGTCGCAGGAGGAGTGGGAGTTTTCGTTCGGCGGCATCCAGATGTTCGTGGTCTGCGCATGCCCGTCGTTCGCCCAGCGGCACAGCCGCAATCTCGGCCCCGGCATGGTGCTGCTGTTCCAGCCGCGCGCGGTGTTCGTCGACACCATCACGAACAAGGTGATCGGGCGTCAGGCACGCAATCAGGTGCGCGAGCGTCTGCGTCGTTGGGACGATGTGCCGCCGCATCCGGATCTCGGCTTTTACGGCGACGCGGGCAATCTCGAGTGGAAGCAGTACTTCCTCGACGATCGCGATGTCGCGGCGGTGGACGCCTGTCCGTTTTTGAGCCGGCGTGCGCGCAATGCGGCGCAGACGAAGGACGCGGACGAGGCAACGGATGAAGTTCAGCGCAGGCAGCCGGTTGAACCGACGCGCTGAGCGCGTGACGCGCGGCATCTGAAGAGCAATGGCGCAGGACACACTGCCGGCCGGTTGCTTCGATACCGGTTGGGCATGAATAACAGATCGGCTTGTGAAGCCGGTCCACGAGGGCAAAGATGAGCGAGACGATGAACGGAATGGCCGACG
Organism: Paraburkholderia agricolaris; assembly: GCF_009455635.1. Classification (NCBI taxonomy): domain Bacteria; kingdom Pseudomonadati; phylum Pseudomonadota; class Betaproteobacteria; order Burkholderiales; family Burkholderiaceae; genus Paraburkholderia; species Paraburkholderia agricolaris. The sequence goes on along the minus strand of NZ_QPER01000001.1, from coordinate 2,655,839 downwards.
AAATGCTGGCGATATCGAAGGCTTATGCCGGATTGCCGGCGCCGAAGCGCGAGGTATTTCGCGCGCGTCTCGCTGAGCGGGGCATCCCGGCCAGCCGTCTGCCGATCGTGCCGCTTGCATCGCGCGGCGAACGTTTTCCGCTGTCGTACGCGCAGGAGCGTCTGTGGTTCCTATGGCGCCTGGAGCCGGATAGCGCGAGCTACAACATGGTGTCGGCAGTCCGTTTCGACGGGGCGCTCGATGTCGACGTGGCGCGTCGTGCGCTCTCGCTGATTCAGGCCCGGCACGAGTCACTGCGAAGCCGCTTCGAGGAGGTGGACGGTACACCGTGGCAGATGATCGACGGCACGCCGTACGGATGGGCGCAATACGATCTGGCGCCGGCAGCGGATGCGGATTGTGATACGGAGCTGAAGTCGCTGCTCGCGCAACTGTCGAGCCGGCCGTTCGATCTGGAGCATGGCCCGCTGCTGCGGGTGTCGCTGGTGCGGGTCGGGGAGGCGGAGCACGTGCTGCACTTCGCGATGCATCACATCGTCTCGGACGCGTGGTCGATCGGGGTGCTGACGCGGGAGTTCGCCACGCTGTACCAGGCGCTCAGCGAGGGTGTGAATGAAGGTATGAACGAGGGTGCGGAAGCCGCCGCATCGCCGCTCGCGCCATTGCCGGTGCAGTACGGCGACTACGCGGTGTGGCAGCGCGAATGGCTCGACGCGAGCCGCCTCGATGCACAGCTCGACTACTGGCGCGCGCGCCTGGGCGACGAGCATCCGGTGCTCGAACTGCCGGTGACGCGCAAGCGCACGGGGCTGCGCAGCGCCGCGGGCGGCCGGGTGGTGCGCCGTCTGGAGGCGCACCGGGCGCAGGCGCTGCGCGCGCTGTCGCAACGCCATGGCGCGACGCTGTTCATGACGCTGCTGGCCGCGTATGACGTGCTGCTGTCGCGCTACAGCGCCCAGCAGGACATCCGCGTCGGGGTGCCGGTGGCCGGACGCGACCGGCTGGAGACCGAAGGGCTGATCGGCTTCTTTGTCAACACGCTGGTGATCCGCACGGAGCTGGCGGGGGTGCAGCGCTTCGGGGCGCTGCTCGGGCAGGTGCGCACGCGGGTGGTGGAGGCCCAGGCGCATCAGGATCTGCCGTTCGCGCGGCTGGTGGATGCCCTGCAGCCGGCGCGAAGCCTGGGCCATACGCCGCTGTTCCAGGCGATGTTCAACTATACGGGCGCCTCGCGCGAGACGGTGGCGCTGCCGGGGCTGAAGGTGTCGGCGCTGTCGGGCGAGGCGCACACGGCGCGTTTCGATCTGGTGCTGAACGTGGTGGAGGACGAAGGACTGTCGGTGTCGTTGAGCTTCGCGCGCGACGTGTTCGATGAGCCGGTGGTGGCGCGCATGCTGGAGCACTACGTGGAGATTCTCGAGCAGGTGTCGGCGCGCGACGATGCGTATCTGGGAGAGATCACGCTGGCGATGGAGGACCGCTACCGCACGGCGATCGCGCGGCACGGGTTCGAGCCGGTGGGCGAGCGCTTCGGGGCGCAGGCGCGGCGCCGGGGCACGGCGGGGGCGGTGCATTGCGAGGGCGAGCGGCTGGACTACCGCGCACTGGAGGCGTGGTCGAACCGCGTGGCGCGGCATCTGGTGGAACGGGGAGCGGGGGCGGACGAACGCATCGGGCTGTGCCTGACGCGCTCGGCGGGGCTGGTTGCGTCGGTGCTGGGGGTGCTGAAGTCGGGGGCGGCGTTCGTGCCGCTGGACCCGGACTATCCGGAAGACCGGCTGGCGTACATAATGGAAGACGCGGGGGTGAGCCGGGTGGTGGTGGATGCGGTCACGGCGCAACGTCATGCCGGCCTGCTCGCGGGCCGCGAGACCATCGCGCTGGAAGCGCTGCGCAATGGTGAAGAATCCCCGGCCCCCGCCGTCAGCATTCACCCCGACCAGCTCGCCTACGTGATCTACACGTCGGGCTCGACGGGGCGGCCGAAGGGCGTGGCGATCAGCCATGGCGCGCTGTGCTCGCACCTTGAGGACTTCATCGGCACGTACGGGATCGGCGAAACGGACAAACAGCTGCAGTCGTCGACGATCAACTTCGACGTGTCGCTGCACGAGATGCTGCCCGCGCTGCTGTGCGGCGGACAGGTCGAGATGCGCGGACCGCAGCTGTGGGATCTGGCGACCACCAGCCGGCATCTGGCCGAAGAAGGGGTGACGTTCTCGCGCATTCCGACGGCGTACTGGCAGCAGTGGCTGCGCGAGCCGCCGGCGGCGCAGAGCCTGCGCGCGCTGCGGCAGATCACGGTGGGCGGCGAGGGGCTGCCGGGCGACGCGTTGCGTCAATGGCGCGAGGGGCCGCTGGGGCATATCCGCCTGGACAACCTGTACGGGCCGACGGAAACCACGGTGGCGTGCCTGTACCGGCAGACCCGGGCTGAAGACATTGACCACGCGATCGTCCCGATCGGGGCGCCGTACGGATCGCGCACGGTGTATGTGCTCGATGAGGCGGGCAACGAGGTGCCGGTGGGCGGGCTGGGGGAGTTGTGCATCGGCGGCGAGACGCTGGCGCGTGGCTATCTGAACCGGGCGGCGCAGACCGCGGAGAAGTTCATTCCGGACCCGTACCGGACGGATGGGGCGCGCCTGTACCGCACGGGGGACCTGTGCCGGCGTCGGGAGGACGGCACGATCGACTTCCTGGGGCGGCTGGACCAGCAGGTGAAGCTGCGGGGTTTCCGGATCGAGCTGGGCGAGATCGAGGCGGTGCTGCGGCAGGTGGCCGGGGTGCGCGAAGCGGTGGTGGAGCTCAAGGGTGAAGGCGAGGGGCGGCGCCTGGTGGGCTATGTGTCGGGCGAGGCCGGGGTGGCGCTGGAGACGGGCACGCTGCGCGGGGTGCTGGAGGCGCGGCTGCCGGGCTACATGGTGCCGGGTGCGTTCGTGGTGCTGGAGCGTCTGCCGGTGATGCAGAACGGCAAGGTGGACCGTCGGGCGCTGCCGGAGCCGCAGGTGCAGGGCGGACTCGAACGGGTGGCGCCGCGCACGCCGCTGGAGGCCGCGCTGCTGGCGATCTGGCAGGGTGTGCTGGGCCGTGACGATATTGGTGTGACCGATAACTTCTTTGAGATCGGCGGCGATTCGATTCTGAGCTTGCAGATCATTGCGCGTGCACGTCAGGCGAATCTGTTGCTGTCGCCGCGCCAGGTGTTCGAGCATCCAACCGTCGCGACGCTCGCGCAACAGGCGCGCACGTTATCGTCCGAGGCGGCGCAGGAGCATGCCGAGATACACGGCGTGCAAGCGTTGACGCCAATCCAGCAGGACTTTTTCAAGCGTTTTCCATACGGTGAATCGCACTGGAATCAGGCCGTATTGTTGCGTGTCGAAGGCGTACTTGAGCCGACGATTCTTGAGCGCGCCGTCGGTGATCTGATCGCGGCGCACGACGCATTGCGTCTGCGTTTCCATCCATCCGCCGAGGGCTGGCGCCAGCAGGTCGCGCCGCGCGAAACAGCACGCATTGTCGAGTCTTTCGATCTGCGCGAAGACGAGGACTGGACCGCGACGCTCGAAGCCCGCTCGACTCGTCTGCAACAGAGCCTGAACCTCGAAACCGGACCGCTACTGCGCGTCGGTTACTTCGAGCGTGACGGTGAAGCGCGCTTGCTGCTGGCGATTCATCATCTGGCCGTCGATGGCGTGTCGTGGCGCGTGCTGCTCGACGAACTGCAACAACGCTACGACGACGCACTCAATGCGGCAAGCAGCGAGTCGAACGCATCGAACGCATCGAGCGCGTCGGCAACCGCCCGGACCGCGTTGCCGGGAGGCTTGCCGTGGAGCGTATGGGTCGCACGACAGCAGGCATTCGCGCAGACCGACGCGGTCCAGGGCGAAGCCGCGTGGTGGCGTGCCGCGTTGTCGGACGCGCACACGTCGCTGCCGATCGCGATGTCCACCGCACAGCGGGCCGCGCCCGGTGCGGTCACCGCACAACTTGACGCCGACTGGACGCGTCAACTGTTGCAAGCCGCGCCACGCGCGTATCGAACCAGCGTCGAAGACCTGTTGCTGACCGCGCTGACACAAACCATCGCGGCATGGAGCGGCGAGCGCGGCACGCTCATCTCGCTCGAAGGCCACGGCCGTGAAGCGCTCGACGAAGAACTCGATCTGAGCCGCACGGTCGGCTGGTTTACGACGCAATATCCGGTGTGGCTGGAAACTGCCGATGCGCCATCTGCCGCGATCAAGGGGGTGAAAGAGCGTTTGCGCGCCGTGCCGCGCAAAGGGCTTGGCTATGGATGGTTGCGCGCCTCGCTGGCGGATTTGCCCATGCCGCAGATTGGCTTCAACTATCTCGGCCAGTTCGATCAGAGCCTTGAAACCGGCGGACGCTTCAGCTTCGCCAGCGAGTCGGGCGGTGCAACGATGTCGGACGCGCATCCCGCCGACATGGTGCTCGATCTGAACGGCGCAATCGCGAACGGTTGTTTGTCGGTGTCGTGGGCGTATCGCGCGGGCGAACTCGACGAGTCCATCGTGCGCGATCTCGCCGCGCAATTCGAAGTGCGTCTGAAGCGTCTGATCGAGCATTGCGCAGAAGCATCGCCGAGCGCAACCGCTTCGGATTTTCCGCTCGCGCGGATCGACCAGGCGTCGCTGGACATGCTGGATTTGCCGTTTGCCGCGATCGACGATCTTTACACCGCGGCGCCGGTTCAACAAGGCGTGCTGTTCCATAGCGTGTGGCAGGACGGCGGCGGCGTCTATCTGAACCAGAAACGCCTGACGCTGCATGGCGAACTCGATCACGAGCGCATGCGGGCCGCGTGGCAGGCCGCGGTGGACCGCCACGACATTCTGCGTACGCATTTCGACTGGCGTCATGGCGGCACCGCATTGCAGGTCGTGCAACGCGTCGCAACGGTGCCGTACACGGTATTCGACTGGCGCGCCAGCGCGGATCACTACGAGACGCGTCTCCCGGAATGGCTCGCCGCGGATATCGCACGGGGCTTCGATCTGTCGTGCGCGCCGCTATTGCGTATCAACGTGTTCGCCCGTCCGGACGGCGGGCATGACCTGGTGTGGACCGACCATCATGTGCTGCTCGACGGCTGGAGCGTGTCGCAGTTGATGGGCGAGGTGCTGCGTCACTACGCTGGCGATGCGATGCCGGCGCGTGGCGGACGATACCGCGATTACATCGCATGGCTGGACCGGCGCGATGCGTCGGCGAGCGAATCGTTCTGGCGCGAACAACTTGCGGCGCTCGAAGGTCCTGGGCGGCTTGGCGCTTCGGTGCCGCCCGGCGCTGTTGCGAATGACAGCGGCGCCGCCCAGGTCGGCGAGCGTGAATGCGAATTGAGTGCGTCCGCGAGCGAACGGCTTGCCGCGTTCGCTCGGCGCGAAAGCGTGACGGTAAACACGCTGGTTCAGGCTGCGTGGGCGCTGTTGTTGCAACGCTATACAGGACAACAAACGGTCGTGTTCGGTGCGACTGTTGCCGGGCGGCCGGCCGATCTGAACGGCGTCGAAAATCTGCTTGGATTGTTTATCAACACGCTGCCGGTGATTGCGCGGGTCGACGACGCCATGCCGGTCGGCGACTGGCTGCGTCGTCTGCAAGCTGCGGCGCTGGCCGCGCGTGAGCATGAACATACGCCGCTGAACGATATCCAGCGCTGGGCGGGCATGGGTGGGCAGGCACTGTTCGACAGCATTGTCGTGTTCGAAAACTACCCGGTCGATGCCGCGCTCAAGGACACCACGCCGCGCGGACTCAGCTTCGGGGCGCTTGCGAATCGCGAGGAAACGAATTATCCGCTGACGGTATCGGCGACATTCGCAGCGACGCTGAAGCTGAAGTTCAGCTTCGATTGCGGCGTGTTTTCTGATGGGTTTATCGCGCGTATTGGGGCACAGGTTGAGCGGTTGCTGGCCGGGTTGGCTGAGGATAGTGCGCGTCGGCTTGGCGCTGTGGAGTTGCTCGATGCCGCCGCGCGGCGCGAGGTCGAAGCGTTTAGCCGTTGCGATGTGGACTATGGTGACGCGTTGCCAGTGCATCGTGTTATTGAAGCGCAGGTACGCAGGACGCCGGACGCGGTGGCCGTGCTGTTTGGCGATCAGAAGCTGACCTACGCCGAACTGAACGCGCGCGCCAACCGTCTGGCGCACCGCTTATCGGCACAGGGCGTCGGCCCGGATGTGCGCGTGGGGATTGCCGTCGAGCGCTCGGTCGAGATGGTGGTGGGACTGCTCGCGATCATGAAAGCGGGCGGCGCCTATGTGCCGTTCGACCCGTCGTATCCGGCTGCGCGACTCGCGTACATGATGGCCGATAGCGGCATTGCGCTGCTGCTGACGCAGCGCCGGGTGCGTGACGCGCTGCCGCTGCCGGATGGGATCGCGGTGCTCGAACTGGATGCGCCCGATCTTACGGACCAACCGTCGCACAACCCGGTTATCGGACTGGATGGCGAAAACCTCGCCTACGTGATCTACACGTCGGGTTCCACAGGCCAGCCGAAGGGCGCGGCGAACCGCCATGGCGCGCTATATAACCGCCTGGTGTGGATGCAGCAGGCCTACGCGCTGGATGCCACAGACACGGTGTTGCAGAAGACGCCGTTCAGCTTCGACGTCTCGGTGTGGGAGTTCTTCTGGCCGTTGATGACCGGCGCGCGTCTGGCGGTGGCCGCGCCTGACGATCATCGCGATCCGCAGAAGCTGGCCGAACTGATCGAACGCCATGCGGTGACGACGCTGCATTTCGTGCCGTCGATGCTGCAGGCGTTCATCGCGTACGAAGGCGCGCAGCAATGCACGGGCCTCAGGCGCGTGATCTGCAGTGGCGAGGCGTTGTCCACGGAGCTGAAGGACCGTGCGCTGGCGGCGCTGCCGGCTGCGGCACTCTACAACCTGTACGGCCCGACGGAAGCGGCCATCGACGTCACGCACTGGAGCTGCCAGGCGGAGGACACGGTAACGCCGATCGGCCGTCCGATTGCGAACGTTCAGACGTATGTGCTGGATGCATCGCTGAACATGACGCCGGTGGGAGTGGCAGGTGAACTGTATCTGGGTGGAGCGGGGCTCGCGCGGGGTTATCTGAACCGCCCGGCGCTGACGGCGGAGCGCTTCGTGCCGGACCCGTTCTCGGCCGAAGGCACCCGTCTGTACCGCACGGGAGACCTGGCGCGCTGGCGTGTGGACGGTGCGCTGGAGTATCTGGGCCGGATCGATCATCAGGTCAAGATTCGCGGCTTCCGGATCGAGCTTGGCGAGATCGAGGCACAGCTTCTCGCGCAGACCAATGTGCGTGAAGCGGTCGTCGTCGCTCAGGAAGGCGTCGGAGGCAAGCGTCTGGTCGGTTATGTGAGCGCGAACGCAAACACCCCGGTCAATACGGCGGAACTGCGCGAAACTCTCGCCGAAGCGTTACCCGAGCATATGGTGCCGTCGGCGATCGTCGTGCTGGACACGCTGCCCCTGAGTCCGAACGGCAAGGTGGACCGCAAGGCGCTGCCCGCGCCGGAGCAGGGCAGCACGAACCCCACAGCGCAGTACGAAGCACCACAAGGTGCAGTTGAAACCGCGCTCGCGGCCATCTGGCAGGACGTGCTGGGCGTGGAGCAGGTTGGCCGTCACGCGAACTTCTTCGAACTGGGCGGCGATTCGATCCTGAGCCTGCAGATCGTCGCGCGTCTGCGCCGGGTCGGGCTGAAGATCACGCCGCGGCAACTGTTCGAGCGTCAGACGGTGGCACTGCTCGCGGCGGTCGCGGAAACGCTGGACGGTCAAATGGATCCGGCGGCTGCAGAAACGCTGGCCGGCGACGTGCCGCTGCTGCCGATCCAGGCGGCGTTCTTCGCGCAACAGGTGCCGAACCGGCATCACTGGAATCAGGCGTTGCTGCTGCAAAGCGGTGAAGCACTGGACGAACCCACGCTTGAAGCCGCGCTGCATACGCTGGTCGCGCATCACGACGCATTGCGTCTGCGCTTCGAGCAATCCGCGCAGGGCGTATGGACGCAGCGCTATGCGGCATCCGAGTCCGCGCAACTGCTGTGGACACGGGATGCACCGGCAGGCCGCCCGATCGGGGCGATCTGCGATGAAGCGCAGCAGAGCCTGAATATCACCCACGGTCCGCTGCTGCGGGCAATGTCGATCCGGCTGGCGGATGGCACGGCGCGTCTGTTGCTGGCGATCCATCACCTGGCCGTGGATGGCGTTTCATGGCGCGTGCTGCTCGAGGACCTGCAGACGGCCTATGAACAGATCCGGGCCGGCGACAAACCCGCGTTGCCGGAGAAAACCGCGTCGTATGGCGCATGGTCGGGGCGGTTGCAGGAATATGCACGCACGGCTGCCGTGCGTGAAACCCGTGGCTACTGGCAGCAGATTGGCGGGACACGCGCGGATATCCCGCAGGACCATCCGCAGGGTGGCAACACGCAGGCGAGCGCACAGCAACACACGGTCACGTTCGATGCGGCGACGACGCGTCAGTTGCTGAAGGACGCGCCGTCGGCGTATCGCACACAGGTCAACGATCTGTTGCTGGTTGCGCTGGGGCGGGCACTGTGCGGCTGGACGAAGCGCGAGTCGATCCGTATCGACGTGGAAGGCCACGGCCGCGAAGACGTATTCGACGGGATCGACGTGAGCCGCACGTGCGGCTGGTTCACGACGCTGTTTCCGGTGCGGCTGGAGCCGCAGGGTGACACGGGCGACGCTATCTGCCGGGTGAAGGAAACGCTGCGCGCGATTCCGGCGCGGGGGCTGGGCTTCGGCGCGCTGCGTCAGTTCGGGGTTGAGGAGGACCGCGCGGCGCTGTCGGAAATCGCGGCGTCGCAGGTTGTTTTCAACTACCTTGGGCAGTTCGACAGCAGCTTCGATAACACCGCATCTTCGGGATGGCAACCCGCCAGCGGATCGACGGGCCGCCCGCAAGACAGCAGCGCCGAATTTGCTTACGCGTTGTCGATCAACGCAAAGGTATTCGACAGTGAGCTGACGCTTGCCATTGGCTTCAATGCTGCGCGTCACGACGCATCGACCGTCGAGGCATTGCTTGCCCGATTCGCTAGCGAACTCCGCGAGCTGATCGCGCATTGCACCAGCGGCGCGGCCGCGGCTGGCGGCGTTACGCCATCGGATTTCCCGCTTGCCGGACTCGATCAGCAGCAATTGCGTCAGTTGACATTACCGGTGCCGGCGACGCAAATCGAAGACCTGTATCCGCTGTCGCCGATGCAGCGCGGCATGCTGTTCCACACCCTGTACGCGCCGAACGATAGCGCCTATGTGATGCAGTTGTGCGTCGATATCGACGGCCTCGACGTGGCGCGTTTCAGGGCCGCGTGGCAGGCGGTGACCGAGCGTCACGACATTCTGCGAACGGGTTTTGTGCAACAGGACGATGCGTGGCTGCAATGGGTCGCCAAAACGATCGACTTGCCATTCGCACTGCACGATCTGCGCGATCCGCATGACGCAGCCGGGCAAGACGCTGCGTTGAGCGCGCTTGAACATGCGGAACGTGTACGCGGTTTTGATCTTGCGCGTGCGCCACTGCACCGGTTGACGCTGGTGCAACGCGGCGACGCAGCCTACCGGATGATCTGGACGCATCATCACGTGCTGCTCGACGGCTGGAGCGTATCGCAGTTGATGGGCGAAGTACTGCGCCATTACGCCGGTCAGGCATTGCCTGCAAATCGCGGCCGGTATCGCGACTATGTACGCTGGCTTCAGCAACGCGACAGTATCGCAAGCGAACACTTCTGGCGCGCGCAGCTTTGCGATTACGATGAGCCGAGCCGCATCGCCGCAGCCCTGGTTCGCGATGCCATCGACAACGAAACGACGCGGATCCGCCGTTACGACGAGCTAGAACTCGAACTGGACGCAGCGACGTCCGCGAAACTGGCCGCGTTCGCGCGACAGGAGCACGTGACGGTCAATACGCTCGTCCAGGCCGCGTGGGCGTTGCTATTGCAGCGTCATACGTTGCAGGACACGGTGGTGTTCGGCGCGACTGTGGCGGGCCGCCCCGCCGATCTGCCCGATGCCGGGCAGTTGATCGGGTTGTTCATCAACACATTGCCGGTGATCGCATCGCCGCGCGCCGGCCTGCGTGTCGGCGACTGGTTGCGGGCGATGCAGGCGCAGGCGTTGGCGTCGCGCGAACATGAACACACGCCGCTCAACGAGATTCAGCGTTGGGCTGGCTCGGCGGGGCAGGCATTGTTCGACAGTCTGATCGTGTTCGAAAACTATCCGGTCGACGCCGCGTTGAAACAGGCTGCATCAGGCGGTCTATCGTTTGGACCGCTACTCAATCGCGAGGAAACGAACTACGCGCTGACCATTTCGGTTTCGCAAGCCGGGACGTTGCGGTTCAAGTACAGCTATGACCTGAGGGTTCTGAGCGCTGGGGCTGTTGCGGAACTGGCGGAACGATTGAGTGGTTTGCTGCGTGCGTTTGCTGATGATTCATCACGGTCGTTAGGCGCGCTGACGCTTCTCGACGACGCTTCATCGGTGCACCGGCAGCACGCTGGATGCAACACCGATTCGTTCGCCGATGCCGCTGCCGTGCATGAGCTGATCGAGCGCCAGGCGGCAGCGACGCCGGATGCGATTGCGCTGGTCTGTGGCGATGAGGCACTGAGCTATGCCGCGTTGAATACGCGTGCGAACCGCCTGGCGCATCGCCTGATCCGCGAAGGCGTGCGCGCCGACGTGATGGTCGCGGTGGCGCTGGAGCGGTCGGTGGATATGCTGGTGGCGCTGCTTGCGGTGCTGAAGGCGGGGGGCGCGTATGTGCCGCTCGACCCGTCGTATCCGGCCGCCCGGCTGGGTTATATGCTCGACGATTGCCGTGCGCCCTTGCTGCTGACCCAGCGCGCGGTGATGGGTATGACCGACGCGTTGCCGGTGGGCGAACATACCCGTGTGATCGAACTGGATGCGCTGGATCTGTCGGCCGGGCCGGCCGGGAATCCGGCGGTGGCCGTAAGCGGTGAGCAACTGGCGTACGTGATCTATACGTCGGGTTCGACAGGCCAGCCCAAAGGCACGATGGTGCGTCACGCCGCGCTGACGAATTTCCTGCACGGCGTGGCGCGCGAACCGGGTCTGACGGTGGGTGACACGCTGGTCGCGGTGACCTCGCTGTCGTTCGATATTGCGGCGCTGGAACTGTTCCTGCCGCTGATGGCAGGCGCGAAGGTGGTGCTGGCCTCTCGCGATGAAGCACGTGACGCCCGTCTGCTGGCAGGGTTGCTGGAGAAACATGCGGCGAGCGTGATGCAGTCGACGCCGGCGACCTGGCGCATGCTGCTCGACTCGGGCTGGCCTGCGGGCGCGCAACGGGTCTCGCTGAAGGGCCTGTGCGGCGGTGAAGCGCTGCCGGCCGAACTGGCGACGCGTCTGCGGGCTGCGGGCGTCGATCTGTGGAACATGTACGGACCGACCGAAACGACGATCTGGTCGTCGGTGGCGCATGTCGGTGAGAGTGCCCCAATGCTGGGCCGTCCGTTACCGGCGACGCAGTTGCGTGTTCTCGACGTGAGTCTGAATCTGGTGCCGCAGGGCGTGGCGGGCGAGCTGTACATCGGCGGGCAGGCGCTGGCACGGGGCTATCTGAAGCGTGCGGCGCTGACGGCGGGGCGCTTCGTACCCGATCCGTTCTCCACGCAGGGCGCACGGCTCTATCGGACCGGCGACCTGGCGCGCTGGCGCGCGGACGGAGAGCTGGAATATCTCGGGCGGATCGATCATCAGGTCAAGATCCGGGGCTTCCGGATCGAACTGGGCGAAGTCGAGGCCCAGTTGCTGGCACAGCAGGACGTACGAGAGGCGGTGGTGACCGCGCAAGGCGCAGCGGGTGGTATGCGCCTGGTGGGCTATGTAGCGCCGCATGCGGGCGTCACGCTGGATGGCGCGTCGCTGCGCGCGGCGTTGTCGGCGGCATTGCCGGACTACATGGTGCCGTCCGCCGTGGTGGTGCTGGAGGCGCTGCCACTGACGCCGAACGGCAAGGTGGACCGCAAGGCGCTGCCGGCGCCTGAATTCCAGACGCGCGGTTACGAAGCACCGCAAGGCGACTTCGAAACGACGCTCGCCGCGCTGTTTGAACAGGTGCTGGAGGTGGAGCGCGTCGGACGACACGACAACTTCTTCGAACTCGGTGGCGATTCGATTCTTGCAGTCAAGACGGTCTCGCGAGTTCGCCAGCAATGTCGCGTGGAAATTCCGTTGCCTGTCCTGTTTGCGCATCCGACGCCTGCGGGAATCGCCGCTGCGATGCTCGCGAGCGATGCAGCGGAGACACGTCCATCTGGCGCGCATGACACGATTACACGACGCACTGGCGCAGCAGATCGCGCGCCGCTGTCGCACGCTCAGGAGCGGTTGTGGTTCCTGTGGCGACTCGATCGCAACAGCCCCGCATACAACACGGTGGGCGCCACTCGCCTGGCTGGTCAATTTGATGTCGACGTGGCGCGTCGCGCGCTCTCGCTGATTCAGGCGCGCCACGAGTCACTGCGAAGCCGCTTCGAGGAGGTGGACGGCACGCCGTGGCAGGTGATCGACGGCACGCCGTACGGATGGGCGCAATACGATCTGGCGCCGGCAGCGGATGCGGATAGGGATACGGAGCTGAAGTCGCTGCTCGCGCAGCTGTCGAGCCGGCCGTTCGATCTGGAGCATGGCCCGCTGCTGCGGGTGTCGCTGGTGCGGGTCGGGGAGGCGGAGCACGTGCTGCACTTCGCGATGCATCACATCGTTTCGGACGCGTGGTCGATCGGGGTGCTGACGCGGGAGTTCGCCACGCTGTACCAGGCGCTCAGCGAGGGTGTGAATGAAGGTATGAACGAGGGTGCGGAAGGCGCCGCGTCGCCGCTCGCGCCATTGCCGGTGCAGTACGGTGACTACGCGGTGTGGCAGCGCGAATGGCTCGACGCGAGCCGCCTCGATGCACAGCTCGACTACTGGCGCGCGCGCCTGGGCGACGGGCATCCGGTGCTCGAACTGCCGGTGACGCGCAAGCGCACGGGGCTGCGCAGCGCCGCGGGCGGCCGGGTGGTGCGCCGGCTGGAGGCGCACCGGGCGCAGGCGCTGCGCGCGCTGTCGCAACGCCATGGCGCGACGCTGTTCATGACGCTGCTGGCCGCGTATGACGTGCTGCTGTCGCGCTACAGCGCCCAGCAGGACATCCGCGTCGGGGTGCCGGTGGCCGGACGCGACCGGCTGGAGACCGAAGGGCTGATCGGCTTCTTTGTCAACACGCTGGTGATCCGCACGGAGCTGGCGGGGGTGCAGCGCTTCGGGGCGCTGCTCGGGCAGGTGCGCACGCGCGTGGTGGAGGCCCAGGCGCATCAGGATCTGCCGTTCGCGCGGCTGGTGGATGCCCTGCAGCCGGCGCGAAGCCTGGGCCATACGCCGCTGTTCCAGGCGATGTTCAACTATACGGGCGCCTCGCGCGAGACGGTGGCGCTGCCGGGGCTGAAGGTGTCGGCGCTGTCGGGCGAGGCGCACACGGCGCGTTTCGATCTGGTGCTGAACGTGGCGGAGGACGAAGGACTGTCGGTGTCGTTGAGCTTCGCGCGCGACGTGTTCGATGAGCCGGTGGTGGCGCGCATGCTGGAGCACTACGTGGAGATTCTCGAGCAGGTGTCGGCGCGCGACGATGCGTATCTGGGAGAGATCACGCTGGCGATGGAGGACCGCTACCGCACGGCGATCGCGCGGCACGGGTTCGCGCCGGTGGGCGAGCGCTTCGGGGCGCAGGCGCGGCGCCGGGGCACGGCGGGGGCGGTGCATTGCGAGGGCGAGCGGCTGGACTACCGCGCACTGGAGGCGTGGTCGAACCGCGTGGCGGGGCATCTGGTGGAACGGGGAGCGGGGGCGGACGAGCGCATCGGGCTGTGCCTGACGCGCTCGGCGGGGCTGGTTGCGTCGGTGCTGGGGGTGCTGAAGTCGGGGGCGGCGTTCGTGCCGCTGGACCCGGACTATCCGGAAGACCGGCTGGCGTACATGATGGAAGACGCGGGGGTGAGCCGGGTGGTGGTGGATGCGGTCACGGCGCAACGTCATGCCGGCCTGCTCGCGGGCCGCGAGACCATCGCGCTGGAAGCGCTGCGGGATGGTGAGGAATCCCCGGCCCCCGCCGTCAGCATTCACCCCGACCAGCTCGCCTACGTGATCTACACGTCGGGCTCGACGGGGCGGCCGAAGGGCGTGGCGATCAGCCATGGCGCGCTGTGCTCGCACCTTGAGGACTTCATCGGCACGTACGGGATCGGCGAAACGGACAAACAGCTGCAGTCGTCGACGATCAACTTCGACGTGTCGCTGCACGAGATGCTGCCCGCGCTGCTGTGCGGCGGACAGGTCGAGATGCGCGGACCGCAGCTGTGGGATCTGGCGACCACCAGCCGGCATCTGGCCGAAGAAGGGGTGACGTTCTCGCGCATTCCGACGGCGTACTGGCAGCAGTGGCTGCGCGAGCCGCCGGCGGCGCAGAGCCTGCGCGCGCTGCGGCAGATCACGGTGGGCGGCGAGGGGCTGCCGGGCGACGCGTTGCGTCAATGGCGCGAGGGGCCGCTGGGACATATCCGCCTGGACAACCTGTACGGGCCGACGGAAACCACGGTGGCGTGCCTGTACCGGCAGACCCGGGCTGAAGACATTGACCACGCGATCGTCCCGATCGGGGCGCCGTACGGATCGCGCACGGTGTATGTGCTCGATGAAGCGGGCAACGAGGTGCCGGTGGGCGGGCTGGGGGAGTTGTGCATCGGCGGCGAGACGCTGGCGCGTGGCTATCTGAACCGGGCGGCGCAGACCGCGGAGAAGTTCATTCCGGACCCGTACCGGACGGATGGGGCGCGCCTGTACCGCACGGGGGACCTGTGCCGGCGTCGGGAGGACGGCACGATCGACTTCCTGGGGCGGCTGGACCAGCAGGTGAAGCTGCGGGGTTTCCGGATCGAGCTGGGCGAGATCGAGGCGGTGCTGCGGCAGGTGGCCGGGGTGCGCGAAGCGGTGGTGGAGCTCAAGGGTGAAGGCGAGGGGCGGCGCCTGGTGGGTTATGTGTCGGGCGAGGCCGGGGTGGCGCTGGAGACGGGCACGCTGCGCGGGGTGCTGGAGGCGCGGCTGCCGGGCTACATGGTGCCGGGTGCGTTCGTGGTGCTGGAGCGTCTGCCGGTGATGCAGAACGGCAAGGTGGACCGTCGGGCGCTGCCGGAGCCGCAGGTGCAGGGCGGACTCGAACGGGTGGCGCCGCGCACGCCGCTGGAGGCCGCGCTGCTGGCGATCTGGCAGGGTGTGCTGGGCCGCGACGATATTGGTGTGACCGATAACTTCTTCGAGGTCGGCGGCGATTCGCTGCGCGCGCTCAAAGTGGTCCAGACCGCGAGAAACGCCGGTCAGGACAACCTGCCGCTCGAACAGCTTTTCACCCATCCGACCATCGCCGCGCTCGCCACCGCCATTGAAAGCGCTTCATCGAGCGGGGCCGCAATACCGACCAACATCGTTCGGATGAACACCGCGTCCGCGCCATCCACGCTGTTCGCCATCCATCCGCTCTATGGTCTGGTCGCCGAGTATCGCGCGCTTGCGCAACATCTCGACGGCGTGGCCACGGTTTTCGGCGTGCAGGCGCCGTACTACGACGACCGCACGTGGTGGCCTGCCGATTTGGCCGAACTCGCTGCCGATTACGCCCAGCGGATTCGGCAGGTCCAGGCGGACGGTCCGTACAACCTGCTTGGCTGGTCGCTCGGGGGCGTGCTCGCGGTCGAGGTCGCTCACCAGCTCGAAGCGCAAGGCCAGCAGGTCGCGTGGATCGGCCTCGTGGATAGCGCACCGCCGCACGTCATCGTCGACGATGCGACGCCGCTGACACCGGCCATCGCGCCGCGTCATGTCGAAGACCACGAACTCGACAAGTACCGGATGTTTCTCGCCGAAGCGCACAAGTGGCGCGACTACCTGCCCGGCGACGCGGAAATCGAACTGTTGCGCGCCGTCGCGTTGATGAGCGACTACTTTACGTCGATGGTCCGCGACGCGCGCCGCAAGACGCTGCACGCGTCGCGTTACCACTGGTGGGCCGGCCGTCAGCTCGCGGCCGGCAATCCGCTCGTGTCCACGCGCCAGAACGAGTGGCCGCGTTACGCGGCGAGCAGCATCACGCGCTCGGCCGTCGTGGACGCCAATCATATGGAATTGCTGCATCACCCCGATTTTCTGGGGGCAGTGCACGACTACTTCACGCTTCAGCACAACAAGGTTAGCGATGCTGCTTGAGTCACCTCAATCGTTCAATCTCGCCGAACGTCTGCGCGAACTCGCCGCGACGCGTCCGCACGACACCGCACTGGTCTGCGTCGACGACAGCGGCGACACGCGTTACGACTATCACGCGCTCGATGCCCGCGCGCAGACGATTGCCCGTTTTCTCGCCGCGCGCAATGCGGCCGGCGAACGCGCATTGCTGCTGATGGACAGCGGTATAGATTACGTCGCCGCATTCTTTGGCTGCCTGTATGCGGGCACGATTGCCGTGCCCGCATATCCGCCGGAATCCGCGCGCGAACAGCATCTGGCGCGCTTGCGCGGCATCGCGGCGGATTGCGACGCACGCTTCGTGCTGACCACCGCTTCACTGATCGCATCGACGCGCGAGTCGTTCGGCGCTATCGCGCCGGGCGTCGAACTTGTTGCCGTCGATGAAGTCGCCGAGAGCGCCTTGTCAAGTGCGGCTTTCGCTTCGGCCCACGGCGCGGCCGATATCGCATTCCTGCAGTACACCTCCGGTTCGACGTCGAGTCCGAAAGGCGTGATGGTCACGCACGGCAACGTGCTCGCCAACGAGATCGCGATTCAGAGCGGATTGGGCGTGACGCCCAACGACGTGTTCGTCAGCTGGTTGCCGCTCTATCACGACATGGGACTGATCGGCACGCTTTTGCAGCCTGTATACAGCGGTATTCCACTCGTGTTGATGTCGCCCAGATATTTTCTGGAGCGGCCGGTGCGTTGGCTCGAAGCGATCGCGCGGCATCGCGGCACGATCTCGGGCGGTCCGGATTTCGCGTATCGCCTGTGTTGCGAGCGGGTGCGGGACACCCAGATTGCGGATCTCGACCTGTCGAGCTGGCGGGTCGCCTTTTGTGGTTCGGAGCCGGTGCGTTTCGACACGCAACAGGCTTTCGCGGAGCGTTTCGCTGCTGCCCGTTTCGATTCGGATGCACGTTATCCGTGCTACGGCCTCGCGGAAGCGACGCTATTCGTCACT
This sequence comes from Paraburkholderia agricolaris, assembly GCF_009455635.1. Lineage (NCBI taxonomy): Bacteria > Pseudomonadati > Pseudomonadota > Betaproteobacteria > Burkholderiales > Burkholderiaceae > Paraburkholderia > Paraburkholderia agricolaris. Next base: position 2,638,514 of record NZ_QPER01000001.1, on the reverse strand, counting down.
GGCGGCACGCGTGGCGCGGGCCCGTCCGCGGTGTCGTTTGTCGACAGCGGATTGAAGGCAGGGCGCGCGGAAGTTGCGTCGTTGCCAGCTATACCAGAGGCGCAAGCGGACAGTGAATACGCCGCAGCGGGTATCGTGACGCTGGTCGGTTGCGGTCGCGAAGCGGTCAATCACGAGGTGAGGATCGTCGCGCCGGACAGCGGCGTTACGCTGGACGATGGCCGTGTCGGCGAAATCTGGGTGGCGGGGCCGAGCGTTGCGCGCGGCTACTGGCGTCGTGACGATGCGACCGCGGAGAGCTTTCCGACACGCGAGGCGACACGCTGGCTGCGCACAGGCGACCTCGGTTTTCGTCACCACGGCGAGTTCTTTATCGTCGGACGACGTAAGGACATGATTATCGTGCGCGGGCAGAACCTGTATCCGCAGGATCTGGAGCGTGCGGTTGAAATGAACGTCGATGCGGTGCGCAAAGGCCGCATCGCGGCGTTTGGCGTCGAACTGGAGGGCCGGGAAGGCATTGGCCTCGCCGTCGAAATCTCGCGCAGCATGCAAAAGCTCGCCACGCCGCAAGCGCTCGTCGAGGCATTGAACGATGCCATCGGCGAAGCGTGCGGTGAACCGCTGTCGGTTGTCGTGCTGCTGAATCCGGGCGGCCTGCCGAAGACATCGAGCGGCAAATTGCAGCGCAGTGCGGCCGCGCAGAGATGGCGCAGCCGAGAACTGGATGCCTACGCCGTCTACGAGCATGGCAGCTTCGTCACCACGGGCCACAATGAAACCGGGGCGCCGGATCGGATCGCGGCACATCCCACATCCACCGACGACACCCTGCGCGAAGGCGTCGAACGCGAACTCGCGGCGATCTGGTGCGAGGTGCTCGGTGTACCCGTCGCTACGCGCAGCGCGCACTTCTTCTCGCTGGGCGGCAACTCGCTGGCGGCGACGCAACTCGCCGCACAGGTCCGCGATCGCTGGCAGGTCGCATTCCAGATTGCCGATGTATTCGGCACCGCCACGCTGCACGAATCGGCTGCCCTGATCGAACGCCTGTGCGCGAGCGGCGCACGCATCCTGCCGATGCGGATCGAATTCGACCCGCAGGCGGACGGGCGCGTACCCGCTTCGTTTGCGCAGCGGCGCCAGTGGTTTCTGTGGCAACTCGACCGTGCGAGCAACGCCTATCACCTGGCGGGCGGCCTGACCTTGCGCGGTGCGTTGAAGATCGACGCGTTGCGCGGCGCTTTACAGGCGCTGGTGAATCGGCATGAAACCTTGCGTACGACGTTCGAAACGTCGGCGGACGGCATACCGCTTCAGGTGATTCATCCGTCGATGACGATCGCGCTCGATCAGCTCGATGTGCGTGCGTCCAGCAACGGAGAGGATGAGGTTGAGGCAAACGAGGCCGCGCTTGCCGCATCGCGCGAAATCGTTGCACGACCGTTCGATCTGACGCGCGGTCCGTTGCTGCGTGCGACGCTGTTGCGTACCGGGGACGCCGCCTGGCGTCTGCTGCTGGTCGCGCACCATATCGCCGCGGACGGCTGGTCCGCCGATCTGCTGTTCGACGAGATCGCGCACGGCTATCGTCGAGCGATCCTCGGAGATCGTGAAGCGCTCGCACCGTTGCCGAGCCTGCCGAACCTGCCGGTCCGCTACCGTGACTACGCGGCATGGCAGCACCGCTGGCTCGACAGCGACGAACACACGCGGCAACTCGCCTACTGGCGCACCCAGCTCGCCGACATGGCGCCTGCGTCCGCGTTGCCCGCCGACGCGCCGCGCGGCAACGCTGCTAACCATCCGGCCGCGACACATCGTTTCACGCTATCCGCGATCCGTCACGCGGCGCTCAACTCCGTCGCGCGTGAACATGGCACCACGTTCTTTACGGTGTCGCTGACGGCCCTGCTGGTTGCGCTGCATCGCTATACCGGCGACGTCGATCCGCGTGTGGGCGTACCGGTCGCGAATCGCGACCGCCGCGAAATCGCGGGACTGGTCGGCTTTTTCGTCAATACCCAGGTGATGCGCGGGCGGATCGAACACGGCATGACATTGCGCGCGCTGCTGATCCAGATGCGCGACACGATGTTCGGCGCGCAGGCGCATCAGGATTTGCCGTTCGATCTGCTGGTCGATGCGCTGCAACCGGAGCGCAGTGCCGGACGTACACCGTTCTTCGACGTGATGGCCGGTCATCAGACGCAGCGCGATACGCTCGCTCACGCGTTGCCGGAACTCGTCGCCAGCCGCTTCCGTCTGGACGATGCCGGCGTGCCGTTCGAGTTGACGCTTGATACCTACGAGACGGCCGATGGCGGAGTCGACGGCGTGTTCACGTATGCCGGCGATCTGTTCGATGCGCGGACCATCGCACGATTCGCGGACTTCTACGACAGCGTACTGAGTGCCCTGATCGGTGCGGCCGGCAGCAGGATCGACGCCGTGTGCGGCGCGACGCACAGCGAAACGGCCGCGCTGCTGGCGCTTGCCGGACCGGCCGCGCAAGCGGAACGCATCGAGCCGGTGGTCGCCGCAATCGAGCGGCAAGCAGCGCGGCAGCCCATGAATCCGGCGGTGATCGCGGGTGAACTCGAAATCAGCGCCGGCGAACTGAATGCGCGCGCCAACCGGCTCGCGCATCGCTTGATCAAGGCCGGCGTGCGCGCCGAAGTCAAGGTGGGGATCGGTGTCGAGCGATCGGTGGAGATGATCGTCGCGGTACTTGCGGTGTTGAAGGCAGGCGCCGCGTATGTGCCGCTCGACCCTTCGTATCCGGCCACGCGGCTCGCCTACATGGTCGCGGATAGCGGCATTGAATGGCTGATCACGCACGAAGCCACACGCGCGTTGTTCGCGGACACGCTCGGCGCGGCGGCATCGCGGGTCGGCGTAATTGAGCTGGATGCTTCGGACGTTGCCGCGGATGCGGATTTTCCGGCGTCGAATCCACGGGACGCCGCCGATCCCCATGCCGATTCGCTGGCTTATGTGATCTACACCTCGGGCTCCACGGGGCAACCGAAAGGCGTTGCGATCGATCAGCGCTCGCTGGCCATCCATACGCAGGCAACGATCGATTTCTGTGCGCTGAACGAGACCGACCGCGTACTGCAGTTCGCTGCATTCAGCTTCGACGGTTTTATCGAAGAGATTTTCCCGGCGCTGTGCGTCGGCGCGGCGATCGTGCTGCGCGATGTCGAGTTGTGGGACAGCGGCACGTTTTATCGAAAGCTGCTGCAGCACCGGATCAGCGTGATCGATGTCACGACCGCTTACTGGTATCTGCTGGCGCAGGACTTCGCCAAGGAAGGTGTGCGCGACTACGGTGCGTTGCGGCTCGCAATTGCGGGCGGCGAAGCGATGGCTATCGAGGGCGTCAATGCATGGCGCGCGGCCGGTTTGCAGCACGTGAAGTTGCTGAATACGTACGGGCCGACTGAAACCACGGTCTCGGCGACGCTGTTCGATTGCGATGCGATGGTCGCAAACGCGGATGACACGTTGCGCAAGGTGCCGATTGGCCGTGCGTTGGCCGGGCGGCAAGTGTACGTGCTCGACGACCGCGGCGAACTCGCGCCGCAGGGCGTGGCGGGCGAGCTGTACATCGGCGGGCAGGCGCTGGCACGGGGCTATCTGAAGCGCGCGGCGCTGACGGCGGGGCGCTTCGTGCCCGATCCGTTCTCCACGCAGGGCGCACGGCTCTATCGCACCGGCGACCTGGCGCGCTGGCGCGCGGACGGTGAACTGGAATATCTCGGGCGGATCGATCATCAGGTCAAGATCCGGGGCTTCCGGATCGAACTGGGCGAAGTCGAGGCCCAGTTGCTGGCACAGCAGGACGTACGTGAGGCGGTGGTGACCGCGCAAGGCGCAGCGGGTGGTATGCGCCTGGTGGGCTACGTTGCGCCGCATGCGGGCGTCACGCTGGATGGCGCGTCGTTGCGCGCGGCGTTGTCGGCGGCATTGCCGGACTACATGGTGCCGTCCGCCGTGGTGGTGCTGGAGGCGCTGCCACTGACGCCGAACGGCAAGGTGGACCGCAAGGCGCTGCCGGCGCCTGAATTCCAGACGCGTGGCTATGAAGCACCGCAAGGCGACTTCGAAACGACGCTCGCCACGCTGTTTGAACAGGTGCTGGAGGTGGAACGTGTCGGGCGACACGACAACTTCTTCGAACTCGGTGGCGATTCGATTCTCAGCCTGAAAGTGGTCGCCCAGGCCCATCACGCGGGCATCACGATGACGCCGCGCCAGCTGTTCGATACGCAGACGGTGGCGGCGCTGGCCCAGGTGCTGGCCCAGGCCCTGAACGAAGACGCCACGCAAGCCGCACTGCCGCCGATGACGGTCATCGCCGCGGACGAACGGACGGCATTGCCGCTGTCGCACGCGCAGCAGCGTCTGTGGTTCCTGTGGAACCTGCAGCCGCAGAGCAGCGCGTATCACATGCCGGGTGCACTTCGGCTGACGGGTGAGCTCGATGCGCACGCGGTGCGCGCCAGCATCGATGCGGTGGTCGCACGGCATGAATCGCTGCGCACGACCTTTGTGGCGCAGGCCGATGGCGAGGTGGTGCAGTCCATTGGCATGGTGACGCGATGCGATTGGCGCATCGTTGATATTGCATCTTCCGGCGCGATAGACGCCACCCTGGCATCGACCGCCAACGCCTTCGCCGCCGAGCCGTTCGATCTGGTGCATGGTCCGCTGCTGCGTGTCGCGCTGATCCGGGTGCATGAACGCGAGCATGTGCTGGCGGTGGTGATGCATCACATCGTGTCGGATGGCTGGTCGGTGGATGTGCTGCTGCGGGAATTCGTCGAAGGCTATCGTGCGCTGCGCGAAGGCAGCGAGGCGCAGCGGGATCCGCTGCCGGTGCAGTACGCCGATTACGCGGTGTGGCAGAGGCGCTGGCTCGAAGCGGGTGAGCAGGCGCGCCAGCTCGCATACTGGCGCGCGCAGCTGGGCGACGATCATCCGGTGCTGGCACTGCCGGCGGACCGTGCGCGCCAGGCGGTGAGCGCCTGGCACGGCGCCACCCATCGCATCGTCATTCCGGACACGCTGGCGCGGGCCATCCGTCAACGCGCGCAGCAGTTGAGGGCGACGCCGTTCGTGGTGCTGCTGGCGGGCTTCCAGCTGCTGCTGCATCGCTACACGGGGCAGACCGACATCCGGGTTGGGGTGCCGGCGGCGAACCGTGAGCGGGTCGAAACCGCGGGGCTGATCGGGCTGTTCGTCAATACGCTGGTGATGCGCGCGCAGCTGGACGGCGGCACGCCGCTGCCGACGTTGCTGGAGACGGTGAGGCGCGCCGCGCAGGAGGCGCAGGCGCATCAGGACCTGCCGTTCGACGTGCTGGTCGATGCGTTGCAGCCGCAGCGCAGCCTGAGCCACGCGCCGCTGTTCCAGGTGATGTTCAACCATCTGCGCGACGATGAGCGGGTGCTGGAGACGCTGCCCGGGGTGAGCGTGGCGTGGTACGGGTTGAGCGAGGCGATGGCGCAGTTCGAGCTGACGCTGAACACGACGGAGGCGTCGGACGGGACGATGTCGGCGAGCTTTGTGTACGCGTGCGAGCTGTTCGATGCGCGGACGGTTGAGCGGCTGGCGCGGCACTATGTGGCGTCGCTGAATGCGCTCGTGTCGGGACAGGTGTCCACGGTCAACGACGTCGAACTGATGAGCGATGCGGAGCGTGAGCATCTGCTGGCAAGCTCAAAAGAGCAGCGTACCTATGCCGTGACGGAGCCGTTGCACGTACTGATCGAACGGCACGCCGTCGCGACACCGGAGGCAACCGCTGTCGTTTTCGAAGGCCACTCGCTGAGTTATGCCGAGTTGAACGCGCGCGCGAATCGCATGGCGCACCGGCTGATCGAAGCGGGCGTGAGACCGGAAGTGAAAGTCGGCGTCTCGATGACGCGCTCGGCGGATCTGATTGTCGCGTTGCTCGCGGTCCTCAAATCCGGCGGCGCCTATGTGCCGCTCGATCCGTCGTATCCGGCGGAACGCATCGCCTACATGTCCGCGGACAGCGGCATTGCGGTGTTGCTCGTCGAGCAAACCGATCGCAGTGGCGAAGCGGAAACAGAAGCGGAAGCGGGCAAACCGGCGGCCGTGCGCATCGTCGAATTCGATGCGAATGGCGAGACGCAATCCCACCCCGCGCACAACCCGAATCTTGCGGTCCATGCCGACAACCTTGCGTATGTGATCTACACGTCGGGTTCGACTGGTAAGCCGAAGGGCGCACAACTGACGCATCGCAACGTCATGCGCCTGCTGGCCGGCACACGTGAATGGTTCGATTTCGGTCCCGCCGACGTCTGGACGATGTTCCATTCGTACGCGTTCGATTTTTCCGTGTGGGAAATTTTCGGGGCGTTGTGCCATGGTGGACGCCTGGTGGTCGTGCCGCATATCGTTAGCCGTTCACCGGATGAATTTGCCGCATTGCTGCGGCGTGAACGTGTGACCGTGCTGAACCAGACGCCGTCTGCATTCCGTCAACTGATGCTGGCGCCTTCGCTTTTCAGCGATGCCAGCGCCGGTAGCGCCGGTAGCGATGCGGGCAGTCAGTCCAGCCGGCCGCTCGCCTTGCGCGCGGTGATCTTCGGTGGGGAGGCGCTGGAGTTGCACAGCCTGCGGCCGTGGATCGAGCATTTCGGCGATGCCAGAGCGCAACTGATCAACATGTACGGCATCACCGAAACCACGGTTCACGTCACGTATCGGAGGATCGTCGCGCGCGATCTCGACGATACGGACGCCCCGCGTAGCCCGCTCGGCAAGCCGCTTCCCGACCTGGGCCTCTACGTGCTGGATGCTGCGCGCAATCCGGTGCCAGCCGGTGTTGAGGGTGAGCTGTATGTGTCGGGAGCGGGGTTGGCGCGCGGCTACCTGAACCGCGCCGCGTTGACTGCAGAGCGCTTCGTGCCGGATCCATTCGGTGCTGGGGGCGGGCGCCTTTATCGCACCGGCGACCTCGCGCGACGTCGTGCCGACGGTGAAATCGAGTATGTCGGACGGATCGATCATCAGGTCAAGATTCGTGGCTTCCGGATCGAACTCGGCGAAATCGAGGCGCAACTGGCTGCGCAAGCGGGTGTGCGTGAAGCGCTGGTGATCGCGGAACAAGGCGCGGGCGCCGCGCGGCTGATCGCGTATGTGTGCGCGAAGACCGGTGAACAGGTGGACGCGTCGAGCTTGCGCGCGGCGTTGGGTAACGTGCTGCCGGATTACATGGTGCCTGCCGCGTTTGTCGTGATGGACGTGTTTCCATTGACGTCGAACGGCAAGGTGGACCGCAAGGCGCTGCCCGCGCCGGAGCAGGGCCTCGCGAACCCCACAGCGCAGTACGAAGCGCCGCAAGGCACAGTTGAAACCGCGCTCGCGGCCATCTGGCAGGACGTGCTGGGCGTGGAGCAGGTTGGCCGGCATGAGAACTTCTTCGAACTGGGCGGCGATTCGATCCTGAGCCTGCAGATCGTCGCGCGCCTGCGCCGGGTCGGGCTGAAGATCACGCCGCGCCAACTGTTCGAGCGTCAGACGGTGGCACTGCTCGCGGCGGTCGCGGAAACGCTGGACGGTCAAGCGGATCCGGCGGCTGCAGAAACGCTGGCCGGCGACGTGCCGCTGCTGCCGATCCAGGCCGCGTTCTTCGCGCAACAGGTGCCGAACCGGCATCACTGGAATCAGGCGTTGCTGCTGCAAAGCGGTGAAGCACTGGACGAACCCGCGCTTGAAGCCGCGCTGCATACGCTGGTCGCGCATCACGACGCACTGCGTCTGCGCTTCGAACAATCCGCGCAGGGTGTATGGACGCAGCGCTATGCGGCATCCGAGTCCGCGCAACTGCTGTGGACACGGGATGCACCGGCAGGCCGCCCGATCGGGGCGATCTGCGATGAAGCGCAGCAGAGCCTGAATATCGCCCACGGTCCGCTGCTGCGGGCAATGTCGATCCGGCTGGCGGATGGTACGGCGCGTCTGTTGCTGGCGATCCATCACCTGGCCGTGGATGGCGTTTCATGGCGCGTGCTGCTCGAGGACCTGCAGACGGCCTATGAGCAGATCCGGGCCGGCGACAAACCCGCGTTGCCGGAGAAGACCGCATCGTATGGCGCATGGTCGAAGCGGTTGCAGGAATACGCACGCACGCCTGCCGTGCGTGAAACCCGCGGCTACTGGCAGCAGATTGGCGGGACACTGGCGGATATTCCGCAGGACCATCCGCAGGGTGGCAACACGCAGGCGAGCGCACAGCAACGCACGGTCACGCTCGATGCGGCGACGACGCGTCAGTTGCTGAAGGACGCGCCGTCGGCGTATCGCACACAGGTCAACGATCTGTTGCTGGTTGCGCTGGGGCGGGCACTGTGCGGCTGGACGAAGCGCGAGTCGATCCGTATCGACGTGGAGGGTCACGGCCGCGAGGACGTATTCGACGGGATCGACGTGAGCCGCACGTGCGGCTGGTTCACGACGCTGTTTCCGGTGCGGCTGGAGCCGCAGGGCGACACGGGCGAAGCTATCTGCCGGGTGAAGGAAACGCTGCGCGCGATTCCGGCGCGGGGGCTGGGCTTCGGCGCGCTGCGTCAGTTCGGGGTTGAGGAGGACCGCGCGGCGCTGTCGGACATCGCGGCGTCGCAAGTTGTTTTCAACTACCTTGGGCAGTTCGACAGCAGCTTCGATAACACCGCATCTTCAGGATGGCAGCCCGCGGGCGAATCGTGCGGAGCCATGTTCGACCGCGAGGCGCCGCTTGAGCACGCGCTCTCTATCGATGCACGGGTATTCGACGCCAGGCTTTCCGTGCAGATCAGCTACAGCGGTGTACGTTTTTCTGCGTCGACCATCGACGCATACGCCGAAGCGTTCGAACGCGAACTGCGCGAGATCGTCGCGCATTGCGTGAATGCGATGCCCTCCGCGACGCAATCCGATTTTCCGCTGGCGCCTCTGGATGCCACGCAGCTTGCTGCATGGCCGGTTCCGCTCGGCGGCGTCGACGACATCTATCCGTTGTCGCCAATGCAGCGCGGCATGCTGTTCCACTCGCTCTACGCGCCCGGCGACGGCGCATACGTGAACCAGATTCGCATCGATATCGATGCACTCGACAGCGAGCGTTTTCGCGCCGCGTGGAATGCCGCGGCGCAGCGCCACGACATTCTGCGGACCGGCTTCGTGCAGCATGGCGACGGCTGGTTGCAATGGGTTGCCAAGGCCGCGAGCTTGCCGTTCGCCGAGTACGACTGGCGCGGCACGGCCGATTCGGATTCCGATTCCGATGGCGTTGCCAGGAAACTCGACGCGCTCGCGTTACGGGAGCGCACCGAGGCATTCGATTTCGCACGCGGTCCGCTGCATCGGCTGACGCTGGTGAGAACCGGCGCTGCACGTCATCACTTCATCTGGACGCATCATCACGTGCTGCTCGACGGCTGGAGCGTGTCGAGACTGATCGGCGAAGTGCTGCGCGACTATAGCGGCGAGGCTTCGGCACCGGTGACGGCGGCACGGGGCGGCCGGTATCGCGAGTACATCCGTTGGCTGCAAGCGCGGGACAACGACGCGAGCGAAGCATTCTGGCGCGCACAGCTTGCCGCGCTCGATCAGCCGGGCCGCTTGACGGCGTTGGCCGCGAGCGGTTCGGCGGAGCGGGATGTGTCAGATGCCGATCCGGACTCGCAAGGCGAGCTTCGCGTCGAATTCGACGCCGCCACAACCGTGCGATTTTCCGCATTTGCCCGCCAGCAGCGCATCACGCTGAACACGCTGGTGCAGGCTGCGTGGGCGTTGCTGTTGCATCGGCATAGCGGGCAGCGCGCGGTCGTGTTCGGTGCGACGGTCGCGGGTCGCCCGGCCGATCTGCCGGCTGCGGAGCAGATGCTTGGCCTGTTCATCAACACATTGCCCGTGATCGTGACGGTGGACGCGGCAGCGTGCGTGGGCGACTGGTTGCGCGAGATGCAGGCGCGTGCGCTGGCATTGCGCGAGTACGAACACACGCCGCTGAACGATATTCAGCGCTGGGCGGGCGTGGCTGGACAACCGCTGTTCGACAGCATCGTCGTGTTCGAGAACTATCCCGTGGATGAGGCGCTGCAAGATGCCGCGCCGGGCGGATTGCGCTTTGGCGAATTACGCAATCGCGAGCAGACGAATTATCCGCTGACGATCACGGTGATGCCTGGCGATACGCTGAAAATCGACTGGACGTTTGCCCGTGAAAAACTGCGGACGGAGGATGTCGAAGCGTTTGTTCGACAGTTCGAGACGGTGCTGAACGCGATGATCGTGGATGCGTCGTCCATAGTCGGCGCGGTATCGTTGCTCGATACCGAAGCGCGGCGCGAGGTCGAAGCGTTTAGCCGTTGCGATGTGGACTATGGTGACCCGTTGCCAGTGCATCGTGTTATTGAAGCGCAGGTACGCAGGACGCCGGACGCAGTGGCTGTGCTGTTCGGCGAGCAGAAGCTGACCTACGCCGAACTGAATGCACGCGCCAACCGTCTGGCACATCGCTTATCGGCGCAGGGCGTCGGCCCGGATGTACGTGTGGGGATTGCCGTCGAGCGCTCGGTCGAGATGGTGGTGGGACTGCTCGCGATCATGAAGGCGGGTGGCGCCTATGTGCCGTTCGACCCGTCGTATCCGGCTGCGCGACTCGCGTACATGATGGCCGATAGCGGCATTGCGCTGCTGCTGACGCAGCGCCGGGTGCGTGACGCGCTGCCGCTGCCGGATGGAATCACGGTGCTCGAACTGGATGCGCCCGATCTTACGGACCAACCGTCGCATAACCCGGTTATCGGGCTGAATGGCGAAAACCTCGCCTACGTGATCTACACGTCGGGTTCCACCGGCCAGCCGAAGGGCGCGGCGAACCGCCATGGCGCGCTGTACAACCGTCTGGTGTGGATGCAGCAGGCCTACGCGCTGGATGCCACAGACACGGTGTTGCAGAAGACGCCGTTCAGTTTCGACGTCTCGGTGTGGGAGTTCTTCTGGCCGTTGATGACGGGCGCGCGTCTGGCGGTAGCCGCGCCTGACGATCATCGCGATCCGCAGAAGCTGGGCGAACTGATCGAACGCCATGCGGTGACGACGCTGCATTTCGTGCCGTCGATGCTGCAGGCGTTCATCGCGTACGAAGGCGCGCAGCAATGCACGGGCCTCAGGCGTGTGATCTGCAGTGGCGAGGCGTTGTCCACGGAGCTGAAGGACCGTGCGCTGGCGGCGCTGCCGGCTGCGGCACTCTACAACCTGTACGGTCCGACGGAAGCGGCCATCGACGTCACGCACTGGAGCTGCCAGGCGGAGGACACGGTAACGCCGATTGGCCGTCCGATTGCGAACGTTCAGACGTATGTGCTGGATGCATCGCTGAACATGACGCCGGTGGGAGTAGCGGGCGAACTGTATCTGGGTGGAGCGGGGCTCGCGCGTGGCTATCTGAACCGCCCGGCGCTGACGGCGGAGCGCTTCGTGCCGGACCCGTTCTCGGCCGAAGGCGCCCGTCTGTACCGCACGGGGGATCTGGCACGCTGGCGTGCGGACGGTGCGCTGGAGTATCTGGGCCGGATCGATCATCAGGTCAAGATTCGCGGCTTCCGGATCGAGCTTGGCGAGATCGAGGCACAGCTTCTCGCGCAGACCAATGTGCGTGAGGCGGTCGTCGTCGCGCAGCAATCATCAATGGGCACGCGCCTGATCGCTTACGTCAGCGCCAACGCGAATACGGCGCTGGCCGCGTCGAGCTTGCGGCAGGCTCTCGCCGAAGCGTTACCCGAGCATATGGTGCCGTCGGCGATCGTCGTGCTGGACACGCTGCCGCTGAGTCCCAACGGCAAGGTGGACCGCAAGGCGCTGCCCGCGCCAGAGCAGGGCAGCACGAACCCCACAGCGCAGTACGAAGCGCCGCAAGGTGCAGTTGAAACCGCGCTCGCGGCCATCTGGCAGGACGTGCTGGGCGTGGAGCAGGTTGGCCGTCACGCGAACTTCTTCGAACTGGGCGGGGATTCGATCATCGCCATGCAGGTCAGCGCGCGAATCCGTGCGAAGCTCGACAGCGCATGCGCACTGCGCGCGCTGTTCACGAACCCGACCATTGCGGCGCTCGCATCTCATATCGGGCACGCGTCGGCCGAAGCGTTCGCGGACACCCCGCCGATCGAAAAACTCCCGCGCGCGGGCACGCTGCCGCTGTCGCCCGCGCAACGCCGGTTGTGGATCGCCGCGCGACTCGCGACGCACGACGCCGCTTCGTACAACGTCACCGCGACGGTGAAGCTGTACGGCACATTGTCAGCAGCTCACGTGCAGACGGCGCTCGCGATGCTCACTGCGCGTCACGAAACGCTGCGGACCAGTTATCCGGATTGCGACGGCCAACCCCTGGCGTCGATAGCCGCATACCAGGTGCCCGATTTCGTCAACCGCGATTTGTCCGGCCTCGCTGACGATGACCAACGCGCCGCGCTGGATGAACTCACGGGAAACCGGGTCGACAGTCCGTTCGACGTGACGCGCGGTCCGCTGATGCGCGCGACGCTCGTGCAGCTTGCGCCGCAGTGTCATCTATTGATGTTGTCGCTGCATCACCTGATCTGCGACGGCTGGTCGATGGGGGTGCTCGTCGACGAATTCAGCGGCTTCTATCGTGCCGCGCAAAGCGGCGCGAACGACGCGCTGCCCGCGCCACTCGAGGTGCAATACGTGGACTACGCCGCATGGCATCGTCAGCAGCTCGATAGCCCGCGCACCGATGGCTTGCGCGCATTCTGGCGCGAGCGTCTTGACGGCGCGCCGCAGGTACTCGATCTGCCGGTTGATTTTCCGCGTCCGCCGGGCGTGTCGCAAGCCGGCGATTCGCTGCATTGCACGCTCGATGCCGGGTTGGCGCGCAAGGTTCACGACGCCGCGCAGCGCTATCGCGTGACGCCGTTCGTCGTGTTGCTGGCGAGCTATCAACTGCTGCTGCATCGTCTGACGGGCAGTCGCGACGTGTTGCTCGGCACCGATGTCGCGGGCCGCGAAAGGGTCGAACTGGAATCATTGATCGGCTTCTTCGTCAACGTCGTGCCGCTGCGTTCACGACTCGAAACAGGCGCTGCCGACGATGCGCCGCTCGATATCGGCAGGTGGCTTGCGGATACCGGCAGGTCGACTGTCAGCGCGCTCGAGCATTCGCAACTGCCGCTCGACCAGATCGTCGACACGGTGAAGGCCGTCCGTGACCGGCGGCGCAATCCATTGATTCAGGCGCTATTCGTGCTGCAAAACACGCCGGCGCGGACCCTGGATTTGCCCGGCATCGTCAGCGAAACGGTCGAGCGCCCGACCGTGTATTCGAAATTCGACATGGCGCTGTTCATCGAACCGCACGACAGCACGTGGCGTGCCGAATGGGTGTTCAGCACCGCGCTTTTCAGGCCGTCGACGATCCAGCGGTGGAGTGTCGAATGGCTCAGTCTTCTGGAGAACATCGTGACGCAAACCGAGATTCACGCGAATATTCCGCCGCGCTCCGCCGATGCTAACGGCCCGGCGCAGGCTGCTCACACCACGCAATCAAGCCAGTCCGCACAACAGGACAAGCTCGCGAAGCTGAAGAAAATCGCCTCACGCGGACCGCGTGCACCGGGTACCCCGGGTGCGGTAAGTGCCGCGCCTGACGTTGCAAGCGTTGCGAACGTTATCGACACCCCACGGCCGCCGGCGCGCGTGAGCGCACTGCAAGCCGGACAACCGCTGCCGGCGGTCTGCGAGCCCTGGGCCCCGGACGTCGACCCGCACGCGTGGGCGCGGCAGCATCGCGGGTTCATCGACGCGACGCTCGCACAGCACGGTTCGATCCTGTTCCGCGGTTTCAACCTGAGCTCGGTGGCGGATTTCGAGGCATTCGCCGAGGCGATGTCGCCGGGACTGTATGGCGGTTACGGCGATCTGCCGAAGAAGGAGGGCGGCCGCAACACGTATCGTTCGACGCCGTACCCCGAACGCGAAATGATCCTGTTTCACAACGAAAGCTCGCACCTGGAGCGCTGGCCGCGCAAGCAGTGGTTCTACTGCGAACTGCCGTCGAAGGTCGGCGGCGCAACGCCGATCGTCGATTGCCGCGAGATGCTGCGGCGCTTGCCGGCGCCGATCGTGCATGCGTTCCGCGAGAAACACCTGATGTATATCCGCACCTTCACCGATCGGCTCGACGTCGCGTGGCAGGACTTTTTCGGTACCGAGGCACGCGCCGACGTTGAAGCGCGTTTGCGCGCGGCGGCCATTGCATTCCGCTGGTTGCCGAACGACGGACTGCAAACGCGCACGATCTGTCCGGGCGTCATCACCCATCCGGTGACGGGCGAACTGGCATTTTTCAATCAGGTGCAACTGCATCATCCGTACTTCCTGCGCGCCGATATCCGCGCCGATCTGCTCAAGATGGTCGGCCCGGACCAGTTGCCACGCAACGTTTGCTACGGCGACGGAACGCCGATCGACGAAGCCGACCTCGCGACCATCGGCGAGGCGTATGAAGCATGCGCGGTGCGCTTCGAATGGCGCGCGGGGGATGTCGTCATGCTCGACAACATGCTGGTCGCACACGCGCGCGATCCGTACGAAGAACCCCGCAAGATCGTCGTCGCGATGGGCGCGATGGTCGAGCGCGATGCACTCGCGGCACCTTCTGTACCCGCTGCGAACGCAGACGAAACTTATCCGTGAATTGCAGGCAGAGACGATGAACGATTTCGCAGAACAGATGGACCAGGACGGCCTGGCGCTGTCGCCGGCGCAACGGCTGGTGCTGACAGCGCAAGGCACAACGGCGAACGCCGATGGCAGGCGTGACGTGCCTGCCGTGTTGGGCGCGACCTTGCGCGGCCCGTTTGACGACGCGCGACTCGCCGATGCATTTGCAAGCGTCTGCGCACGTCATGAGATCACGCAGACAGCGTTCCGGCACGTGCCGGGTTATGTGCAGCCCAGACAATTCCCATACGCGTTGACGGTGCCTTCGATCGAGCGCGTCGCATGCACGCTGGCGACGCTTGCTGAAGCCGAACAGGAAGCCATCGCGCGCATCTCGCCCGCGCTGGATGCGCCGGCGTTGTGCCGTGAGGACACGCATCCGCTGCGCGCGGTGTTGTTGCGCGCGGATGCGAATACCGCGCGTCTCGTGCTGATCGCCTCTCGTGCGGCAGCGGACGATGCGAGTCTTGCCGCGTTGTTGCGTGCAACCGTCGACGCTTATACGTCGTGCGAAGCATCCGGGGCGGACGAAGCGGACGAAGCGAGCGATGAGCCCGTGCAATACACGCAATTTGTCGAATGGCGCGACGAATTGAGCCGGGATGGCGATGCGCCCGCCGCCGCCGACTATTGGCGCGCTTATGCCGCCGACGTCGCCGCGCAAACGCAAGACGCGGCAGGGTTGCCGTATCGACGGCGAGCGGCCGCCGAGGGCGCGCGAAAGCGTGCAGCGCAGCCTCTTGCGTTCGAACTCGGCGCGACAACCCGCGACGCCATGTACGATGTTTTCACACGCGACCATGCGCTTTCGGCCGACGTCATTGCTCAGGCGGCATGGTGGATCGTGCTCGCGCGCGTGAGCGGCGCGTCGGCGTGGCACGGCGCCTGGCAGCACGACTGCCGGCGTGACTACGACATGCTGCGAGACGGGATCGGCGCGTATCAGCAGATGCTGCCGGTTTTGCTACGCTGCGCGCCGGAAGACCGTTTTATCGACACCGCACAGGCGTTGCAAACAACCCTCGTGACGCATCGGCGGTGGCAGGAATATGCTTCGTCGCATCCGGCTTTGCTCACCGCGCCGGCACAACGTGTGGCCTTCGTTCACGCAGATCCGGCTGTGACGCTTGCGATCGGCGGCGCGGGCTCATTGCCGTTGTCGGCGGAAATCGATGCGTTGCACGGTCCGTCGCCGGACTGCGAACTGGGCTTGCAAGCCGATATCGACGCCGATGGGCGGATCGTCCGTGTCGCCTTGCATTACGCGCACGGTGTTTATCCGCATGACGCAATGGCCGTGCTGCTCGATCAATATGTGAACGTGCTGACGACGTTGCCTTCGCTGACGACGCGGCGCAAGGATCGAATCGCCGAGTTGCCGTTAACGACCGCGGTATCGGAACGAGCTTTGCTCGACTGGCGCGGCGCGTCGCTCGATGTAAGCGGCGCACCCGTTCAATTTGCATCGACCGTCAGCGAGCGGATCGAGCGTTGGGCAACGCGCACGCCAGACGCACCCGCACTGGCCGCCGACGGAGTAATGCTGAGCTACCGCGAACTGCACGCACGCGTCACGGGACTCGCATCGCAACTCGCGGCACTGGGCGCGCCACGCGGCACGCCGATCGCTTTGGCGATGCCGCGCTCCGTCGCACAAGTCGTCGCCTTGCTGGCGGTGATGCAGGCCGGCGCACCGTATTTGCCGCTCGATCCTGCGTGGCCCGCAGCGAGGCGTCGCGCGATTGTGGCGCAGGCGAAGCCGTCGCTCGTGCTGTGTCTGCGTGACGACTACGCATCGTTGAACGCGGACGATCTGGCGAGCGCGTCGTATGCCGTACTCGACGCCGCATCGTTCGAAATCGCGTCACCTCCGTCAACGGTGAAGGCGGCGGCTGAACTTCACAAACCGGAACCGGCTGACGCGGCCTACGTCCTGTTTACATCTGGTTCGACCGGCGCGCCGAAGGGCGTCGTCATTGAACACCGGCAATTGCTGAACTATGTAGCGGGCGTGAGCGCAACGCTTGGCCTTGATCGTGTGCGCCGCGTTGCGCTGACTTCGACTGTCGCCGCCGATCTCGGCAATACCGCATTATTTGGCGCACTGTACAACGGCGCGTGCCTCGTCGTCGCGAACGCTCACGACACACATGACGCGGCTGCATTCGCGCGCTTCCTGCGCGACCAGTCGATCGATTGCGTGAAGATCACGCCCTCGCATCTCGACGCGTTGCTGGATACGCACGGCGCCGTCGTGCCGCATACGCTGATTCTCGGTGGCGAACCGGTGCCGCGGCGTCTTGCCGACAAGGTTCGCGCGATCGAGCCGGCATGCCGGATTTTCAATCACTACGGTCCAACGGAGACGACGATCGGCGTGCTGATTCATGAATTTGGTGCGGGGATCGAAGGGGAGAGTGCGCTCGAACCCATGCCGGCCGACACGCTTGCGCTCACCACGCCGCTGCCGAATTGCCGCGTCTACGTGCTCGACGCGGCGCAACGGCTCGCGCCGGTCGGCGTGCTCGGCGAGGTGTTTATCGGCGGCGCCCAGTTGTGCCGCGGATATCTCGACGCGTCGGGCCATGCTGCCCAAAACAGCGCCTTCATCGACGATCCGTTCCGGCCCGGCGAGCGTCTGTACCGCAGCGGCGACCTGGCGCGCTATCTGCCGGCCGGCGGCATCCAGTTGGCGGGCCGCGCGGACGACCAGATCAAGCTGCGCGGTTTTCGCATCGAACTCGTTGAAATCGAAGCGGCGCTGCTCGCCATACCGGGTGTCGGCCAGGCGGTGGTGCGCGCATTCGGCGACGACGCGCATCGCTATCTGGCGGCCTTTATCACCTGCGACGACGCTGCGCTCACCGAAACGGCAATCCGTGGCGCGCTCGGCGAACGCTTGCCGGAGCCGATGGTGCCGGCGCGCGTCGTCGTCATGGCGGCGATGCCGCGTCTGCCGAACGGCAAGATCGATCGACGGGTGCTGGCCGAACCCGGCCGAGCATCTGGCGGCCATCCCGGCGCAAGCGCGGAAACGGCGCCGCGCAGCGCGCTCGAAACCCTGCTCGCACGTAACCTGGCCATGTTGCTGGAGCGCGACAGCGTCGGCATTCACGACAGCCTGTTCGAACTCGGCGGCGATTCGCTGCTCGTGATCCGGCTGGCGTCGCGTGTTCGCGATCTGCTGCGTATCGACGTGTTGCCCGGGCTCATCTTCGAGCATCCAGGCGTCGCCGATCTCGCGCAAGCGCTGGCGGCGTTGCACGGCGCACCGGACGTGCTCGAACGAACCGCGAAATTGCGTCTGAAGCTCGACGCGATGGATCCCGCCGAGCGCGCGCGCTTCGAGGAACGTGCACGCGAACAGGCGCGCTTACGCGAGCAACCGGTGGGGTGATGAGCGCCGGTGGGGCCGTCATATCGGCTTGAAAGCCATCGGCCCAAAAACTTGCGTAATGAGTTGCGTAATGGGAATGATTCCGTTTAGTATTCGTAATTTGCATCAGTAATAAGAATCATTACCATTCGAGTGGGCGCTCGACGGCATACCTCGATCAACCGATTGAGCGTCATGCCGGCGTTCGCCGTTTCTAAAAAACTACCAGCGTTTGGAACGGGCATGAGAGCAGAGACCAAGGGGAAAAGAGGCATGGGAGAGGGGCGAAACCGGGTAGCCACACCCGGTCGATTGGCGGGGCGGCGGGTGTTGACGGCCGGTGCGCTGGTTGCCGGGTTGGCGTTTGCAATGGCGGCGCACGCAAGCAGCGACGTGCCGCAGCTTATCGATTCGCCCGCACAGCCGCTCGATCAGGCATTGAAGCAACTCGCGAGTCAGACGGGCCTGAAGCTTTCCTACTCGAGCGAACTGGTGGCGGGCAAGAGCGCGCCCGCCGTGCATGGCCGGCTCGCGGCTCCGCAGGCGCTGCAACAGATACTGGGAGCGTCCGGCTTGCAGGCCGTGAAAACCGGCGACGCTTACCTCGTTGCGCAACAGAACGTTCCAGCCAATAGCATGACCGACACCGGCAGCGGCACGTTGCCCGCGATCACGGTGAACGACAACGCGGCGGGCACCGCTGCCGCCAATGCGGTCAATCCCCCCACCACGATCGGCTCGAAGATTCCGCTCACGCAGCGCGAAATCCCGCAGACGGTGACGGTGATTCCGCAAGAGCAGATCCAGCAGCAGAACATGACCACGCTGACCGACGCGATGCGCGCGACACCGGGCGTGAGTGTCGTGTACGCGGACTCGGAGCGTACCAACTACTACGCACGCGGTTTCCCGATCGATACGTGGCTGCTCGACGGTGTAGCCAGCAATCAGAACCTTGCATCGATTGCGCCGAATCTTGCGATGTTCGATCGCGTCGAAGTGCTGCGCGGCCCGGACGGCCTGATGAACGGTTTCGGCAGCCCGGGCGGCTCGCTGAACCTGGTGCGCAAGCAGGCGCCGGGCACGTTCTCGATGAACGCGGAACTGTACGGCGGCACGTATAACGAGGTTGGCGGAATGGTGGACGTCGGCGGCCCGATCAACGCGGCCGGCACGTTGCGCGGCCGCCTGGTCGCCGAGGCGGATCGTCAGGATCTGACCCAGGATTCGACGTGGCGCCGCAGCAAGAACATCTACGGCACGCTCGAAGCGGATCTGACGTCGCAGACCAAATTGCAGATCGGCGCGAGCTACTCCGAGACCGATCAGAAGGCGATGTGGACCGGCACGCCGACCTACTCGAACTACACGTTCCTGAACTTGCCGCGTTCGACCTATCTCGGCGCGCCGTGGAACGACAATACCTACGACATCACGACCGCGTTCGCGACGCTGACGCAGAAACTGGGCGGCGGCTGGAGCGCCAAACTCGCGTTCAATTACCTCGAAAACCGCTCGTCGATCCTGAACGGCAACGTGTCCGGCCCGATCGATCCGATCACCAATACCGGCACGATCGGCGCAACCAAATGGGCGCAGGACGACCAGCAGGAATCGGTCGACCTGTCCGTGAGCGGGCCGTTCCAGTTGCTCGGCCGCACGCATCAACTGACGGTTGGCGGCAGCTATCTCCACGAGAGCCTGCGGACCCGCAACTTCTATTGCTCGGGCGGCAATGTTTTCTGCCAGAGCACCGGCAGCATCTTCTCGTCGATTCCCGAACCGGCCTTTGACGGCCCCGTGTCGGACGAAACCAAATCGACGAGTCAGTACGGCCTGTACGCCAACACGCGCATCAGCCTGGCCGATCCGCTGACGCTGGTGCTCGGCGCGCGCGCGACGTGGTGGGACTACGGTTTTACGCCGAACCCGGCGGCCAATTATTGGGGTGATTCGACCCAGCATCACCACATTTCGGGCCGTGTCACGCCGTATGCCGGCCTGATCTATGACATCAACCGGACTTACTCGGCGTATGTCAGTTACACCGGTATTTTCATCCCGCAGAACGGCACCGATGTGAGCGGCAACCTGCTGCAACCGCTCGAAGGCGATCAGTATGAGATCGGCCTGAAGGGCGAGTATTTCGGCGGTCAGCTGAACACGAATATCGCGCTGTTCCAGTTGACCGAGAAGAACCGTGCGCTCGACGATCCGCGCTACCCTGGCCAGGGTTTCGTGGTCGCGGCGGGTAAGGCGCGTGCACGCGGTGTCGAACTGACGGCGACCGGCCAGCTGACGTCGAACTGGAGCGTGTTCGGCGGCTATACGTACACGAATGCGCAGTTCCTCGACGCCAGCACGAACGCCGACGGCTTCGCGTTCCAGAGCGTCGCGCCGAAGCATCTGTTCAAGCTGTGGACCAACTACAGGTTGCCGGGCAATCTGAACAAGGTCTCGGTGGGTGGCGGTGCATATGTGTCGAGCGGCATTTCCGCCACCGACGGCGTGGGCACGGTTCGCCAGGGCACGTTCGCAACCTTCGATCTGCGCGCCGCGTACGACATCAACAAGAACCTGACGGCTTCGGTGAGCGTGACGAACCTGTTCGATCGTCACTACTACGACTCGATTTCGTCGACGGGCAGCTCCTTCTGGGGCAACCCGCGCCAACTGCTGTTCAAGCTGCGGATGCAAATGTAACGACCGCGCCGTGCCGCTTCGATCCTGCATCGCGAACGGCACGGCGCACATCCCGCCGCGGCACGCGCGGCGATCTGAATGGAAGCGGGCACCGCTGCCGTGCCCGGCTTACCTGATTCGAACGTGAACGTGTAACCGATTTGATCTGTCTGCATCATCCACGAGATACACAGCCATGAGCGAGCACTTGAGCAACGACGACCAGGACCTGATCGATCTGCTGGCAGCGGATCTGTCCTTCGGATCGACGCAGCGTCCGGCACCCGCCGACAATCTTCCGGCGCCGTTGTCGGTCGCACAGCAGCGCTTGTGGTTTATGCAACGCTACGAGCCGTCGAGCACGGCGTACAACATCGTTCACGGTTTCGATCTCGACGGGCCGCTCGATCTCGCGCGTCTGACGCGTGCGTTCGAGAGGGTGATCGAGCGCCACGAGATTCTTCGCACGCGCTTCGTCGAGCACGATGGCGTGACGGGCCAGCAGGTGCTGGACGCCGTGGAATTCGCCATTGCGCATCGGCGGCTCGATGTGCCCGACGTGCCCGATCAGCTCAAGGGGGACGCGTGGCGTCACGATGCGCTCGAAAGCGAAGCACGCAAGCCATTCGATCTCGACGGCTCGTTGCTGCGCGTGTCCGTGCATTCGGTGAGCGACGAGCGGCATCTGCTGGTGGTGGCGTTGCATCATCTGGTGTCGGACGGCTGGTCGAATGCAATCTGGGCGCGCGATCTGGCTGCTGCCTACGAAGCGGCCGAAACCTCCCCGTATGGCGCCGCGCGTTCGACTCCGCGCTGGCCCGCGTTGCCGATCCAGTACGCCGATCACGCGCGCCGCGAAGCGCAGTATCTGCGCAGCGATGCCGCGCGCGCCGATCTCGATTATTGGCGCACGGCGCTTGGCACGCGGTTGCCGGTGCTGAATTTACCCACCGATCGTTTTCGCCTCGACGTGCTGCGTTTTCGCGGTGCGGCGCAAACCTTGCTGGCGGATGCGAGCGTTGCCGCGCGCATCGCGGCGTTCTGCGCACGCGAACGCATCACGCCATTCGTGTTCTGCCTCGCCGCGTTTCAACTGGTGCTTGCGCGCATCAGCCAGCAGGATGAATTCCTGGTCGGTGTGCCCGGCGCGGGCCGGCATTGGCCCGACGTCGACAATCTGATCGGCTTCTTTGTCGATCTGCAAATCTATCGTGCGCGGCCCGACGCGCAGCTTCCGGTGCGCGACTGGCTGCGCCGGATTCAGGCGGAATCGGTCGGCGCGCTGAATCATCCTGGCCTGCCGTTCGAGCGCCTGCTCGAAACACTTGGTGTCGAACGCAGCGTGAACCGTCATCCCTTGTTTCAGGTGACGTTTGGCTATCAGGACACGACGAAACCGGCCACGCTGACGCTGGGCGACATGCGCGTGAACGCCGTCGATCTGCCCGCCGACGACGCCAAATTCGATCTGACGCTGCACGTCGGCTTCAACGCGCAGCGGCTCGAGGCGCGCTTTGTGTACGACGTCGATCTGTTCGACGCCGCGACTATCGCGCGCTTCGCCGCGCAGTATGAGATCGCACTCGATGCGTTGCTGAACCACGCCGATGCGCCGCTTGGCTCGCTCGATATTCTCGATGACGCGCAACGCGCGAGCCTGCTGGCGCGTGGCCGTACCGACGAGCGTTATCCAGTCACGCCGCCTGCCCATATATCCATCGCGCAACGCGCCGCGCAAGCGCCCGCCGAACCCGCGCTGCTGTTCGGCGACACGACGGTCAGCTATGGCGAACTGAACGCGCGCGCGAATCGCGTCGCGCATCGTTTGATTGCGCTCGGCGTGCAGCCGGAAATGCGTGTCGGAATCGCTGCCGAGCGTTCGGTCGAACTGATCGTCGGCCTGTTGGCCGTGCTGAAAACGGGTGCCGCGTATGTGCCCCTCGATCCCGCGTATCCGAACGACCGGCTCGCGTACATGCTCGACGACAGCGGCATTGCGTTGCTGTTGACACAAAGCCATTTGCACGACAGTTTGCCGTCGCGTGACGGCATGCGACTGATCGATCTCGACAGCGCGGCGTTCGATACCGAACCGTCGCATAACCCGGATGTGCGCGTATTCGACGGCACGCTGGCGTATGTCGTCTACACGTCGGGATCGACGGGGCGGCCGAAGGGCGTCGGCGTCGCGCACGGTCCGCTGTCGATGCACCTGCAGGCGATCGCGCAGCGCTACGACGTGCAGCCCGGCGACCGCGAACTGCAATTTTTCTCGATCAGTTTCGATGCCGCCGCGGAGCAGTGGCTGACTCCGCTCGTCAACGGCGCGGCTATTGTGATCCGGGATATGGGCGACTGGCCCCCCGAACGTCTGCTCGCGGAAGTGCGCGACAAACGCGTGACGATCCTGCATTTGCCGCCCGCCTATGTGGACCTGCTGCCGTCGGCCGCCGGTGTCGGCAGCGTCTCGGTCAAGACCTGCATTTCAGGCGGTGAAGGCTGGCAGAAGAGCGGCTTTGACGCGGTGCGGCGCAGCTTGCGTCCGCAGCGGCTCGTCAACGCCTATGGTCCCGCCGAAACGGTGATCACGCCGACCGCGTGGGTCGCCGACGCCGCTAGTGTGTTCGACAGCGCCTACGCGCCGATTGGCCGGCCGGTCGGCGAGCGCAGCGTCTACGTGCTCGATCCGGACATGCATCTGCTCGCCGACCGTCTGCAAGGCGAGCTGTATATCGGCGGCCACGGAATGGCGCGCGGCTACATGGGACGTGCCGCGCTGACCGCCGAACGTTTCGTGCCCGATCCGTTCAGTAACGACGGCGCACGCCTGTACCGCACCGGCGACCTGGTCTGCTGGGGCGCGGCCGGCGAACTCGAGTATCAAGGGCGGCTCGATCATCAGGTCAAGATTCGCGGTTTCCGGATCGAGTTGGGCGAAGTCGAATCGGCGTTGTTGAAACAGCCGGGTGTGCGTGAAGCGGTGGTCGTTGCGCAGGAGGGGCCGGGCGGCACGCGGCTGGTCGCTTACGTGAGTGCACGGGGCGACGCGGAATCCACTGGCCGGCTCGCCCCGGCTACATTGCGCGCGGCGTTGCTGGCCGAATTGCCGGATTACATGGTGCCGGGTGCGCTGGTCGTGATGGACGCGTTGCCGATCAATCCGAACGGCAAGGTCGACCGCCGCGCGTTGCCCGTACCGCAATTCGACCGCGAAGCGTATGCCGCGCCGCAGGGCGACGCGGAAATGGCGCTGGCGGCAGCATGGCGCGAGATTCTCGGAATCGATGAAATTGGCCGGCATCACAACTTTTTCGAACTGGGCGGCGATTCGATCCTCAGCTTGCAGATCGTCGCACGTGCGCGGGAGGCCGGCTGGAAAATCACACCGCGTCAGTTGTTCGAGCGGCAGACGGTTGCGGAACTGGCGGCGGTGGCGATTGCATTGAACCCGGCATTGAACCCGGCATTCGAGGCGGATGCCAGGTTCGCGGACAACGAAGCAGGCAACGAAGCGCACGCGCAAGGGCCGATCGGATTGCTGCCGATCCAGCACGAGTTCTTCGGTAGCGAGATTCCGAATCACAATCATTGGAACCAGTCGGTGCTGTTGTCGAGCGATAAGCCGATCGACGCCGCGCGCCTGCACGATGCGTTGCGCGCCGTGGTTGCGCACCATGAAGCGTTGCGCTTGCGCTTCACGCGCGACGCGCGTGGCAACTGGCATCAACAGCCGGGTGCTGTTTTCAGCGATGCGCAGCCGCTGCTGTGGACGCGTCGCGCCGACACGCGTGAGCAGATCGAAGCGCTGTGCAATGACGCGCAGCTTAGCCTCGATATCGAACATGGCCCGCTGCTGCGCGCGCTATTGATCGATGTTGCGGACGGCACGAGCCGCGTATTGCTGGCGGTCCATCACCTGGTGATCGACGGCGTGTCTTGGCGCATTCTGCTTGATGATTTGCAGCGTGCCTTCGCGCAACTGGACGGCAAACTCTCGCCCGATGACGTACGTTTGCCGTCGAATGGAACGTCGTATCGCGCGTGGTCGCAGCGTTTGACGACCTACGCGGCGTCCGACGCGGTGCAGGCGCAACGCGCCTACTGGCGCACGCAACTGGCGACGTCGGCGAGCTTGCCTTGCGATAAGGACACCTTGGGCGGCATTGCGGAAACCCGCGCGCTGCTGCGCAGCACCGAACTCCAACTCGATCGCGGCCTCACACAACGGCTGCTGCAAGTTGCCCCCGCCGCTTATCGCACCCAGGTCAACGATCTGCTGCTGACCGCGCTGGGCCGTGCGCTGTGCGCGTGGACGGGCGAGCCGGCGATCCGGATCGATCTCGAAGGGCATGGCCGCGAGGATCTGTTCGACGGTCTCGATCTGAGCCGGACCGTAGGCTGGTTCACGAGTGTGTATCCGGTGGTGCTCGACGCCGGCGGGGCGCCTGGGACGGCGCTGAAGCGCGTCAAGGAAACACTGCGGAATGTGCCTGACCGCGGTCTTGGATATGGCGTGCTGTCCGACTTGCCGGCTCATGCGCAGACACTGTTCAACTACCTTGGACAGATCGACGGGCAACTGGATGCTCACGCAGGCTGGCGTGCCGCGACAGAGTCGGCTGGGACGACCAATGATCCGCACGCGCGGCTCACGTATCCGCTGTCGATCGCGGGGCAGGTTTTCGACGGCGAGCTGCATCTGATGCTCGCATGGAGCAGCGTGCGTTTCGAGCAGGCGACGATAGAACGGGTCGTGCAAGATTTCCGCACGGAGCTGGTCGGATTGATCGAACATTGCACGAGCGATGCGGGCGGTGTGACGCCGTCCGATTTTCCGTTGGCGCGTTTGACCCAGCCGGAACTCGATGCGTTGACCGCCACGCTGCCGGTTGCCGCGCGTGAGTTGCAGGACCTCTATCCATTGCCGCCGATGCAGGCCGGCATGCTGTTCCACACGTGGCTGACACCTGACGACAGCGCGTATCGCAATCAATTGCGCGTCGATCTCGACGGGCTCGATGCACATCGGTTCCGCGCGGCATGGCGCGCGGTGACCGAGCGTCACGATATTCTGCGCACCGGTTTTC
Source organism: Paraburkholderia agricolaris (assembly GCF_009455635.1). NCBI lineage: Bacteria > Pseudomonadati > Pseudomonadota > Betaproteobacteria > Burkholderiales > Burkholderiaceae > Paraburkholderia > Paraburkholderia agricolaris. The sequence continues at coordinate 2,612,600 of NZ_QPER01000001.1, read as the reverse complement.
TCCAGCATCGCCATGCGCTGTTGCAGTGGGTCGCGAAGAGCGCGTCGTTACCGCTCGACGAACTGGACTGGCGCGAGCGTGCCTCGCTTGACGGCGTTTCGCTATCGGCAGAACTCGATGCACTCGCGCAAGCCGAACTCGCAAAGGGCTTCGACGTCACGCGTCCGCCGTTGCAGCGGCTGGCGCTGGTGCGAACCGGCGACACGCGCTATCACCTGATCTGGACCGTGCATCACGTGCTGCTCGACGGCTGGAGCGCATCGCAGCTGATCGGCGACGTGCTGCGCCACTACGGTGGCGAACCTCTGGCGACGCGCGGTGGGCGGTATCGCGATTACGTCGAATGGCTGTTGAAGCGCGATCCCGGTGCCAGCGAAACGTACTGGCGCGATCAGCTCGCCGCGCTCGATACACCGACGCGGCTCGCACCTGCGTTACGCGGCACCGCGGGTGCTGCCGAAGCAAGCGACTATAGTGCGACTGGAAACCCCGGCTACGCCGAAGCGCATCTCGAACTGGATGGTGAAGCCAGTGAGCGACTGGCCGCCTTTGCGCGACAGGAGCGCGTGACGGTCAACACGCTGGTGCAGGCCGCGTGGGCGTTGCTGTTGCAGCGTTATACGTCGCAGGACACGATTGCATTTGGCGCAACGGTCGCCGGCCGTCCCGACGATCTGCCCGGTGCGCAACAGTTGCTCGGCTTGTTTATCAATACGTTGCCGGTGATCGCATCGCCGCGCGCCGGCCTGCGTGTCGGCGACTGGTTGCGGGCGATGCAGGCGCAGGCGCTGATGTCGCGCGAGCATGAACACACGCCGCTCAACGAGATTCAACGCTGGGCCGGCGTGGGCGGCGAGGCGCTGTTCGACAGCCTGATCGTGTTCGAAAACTATCCGGTCGATGCCGCGTTGAAGGCCGGCGCGCCTGGCGGCTTGCAGGTGCTCGATGTATCGAGCCGCGAGCAGACGCATTATCCGTTGACGCTGACGGTCGCGCAGATCGATGGCGTGCTGCGCGCGCGCTGCAGTTTTGCGCAAGACGGGATCGATACGACAGGGGTCGCGCAGCTTCTGAAGCAGTTCGGGCTCCTGTTGAATGGGCTGTGCGCCGTGGAATTTGTCGGTGAGCTGACGCTTCTGGACGACACTTCATCGGTGCACCAGCAGCACGCTGGATGCAGCACCGATTCGTTCGCCGACGCCGCTGCCGTGCATGAGCTGATCGAGCGCCAGGGAGCCTCGACGCCGGATGCGATTGCGCTGGTCTGTGGCGATGAGGCATTGAGCTATGCCGCGTTGAATGCGCGTGCAAACCGCCTGGCGCATCGCCTGATCCGCGAAGGCGTGCGCGCCGACGTGATGGTTGCGGTGGCGCTGGAGCGTTCGGTGGATATGCTGGTGGCGCTGCTTGCGGTGCTGAAGGCGGGAGGGGCGTATGTGCCGCTCGACCCGTCGTATCCGGCCGCCCGGCTGGGCTATATGCTCGACGATTGCCGTGCGCCCTTGCTGCTGACCCAGCGCGCGGTGATGGGTATGACCGGCGCGTTGCCGGTGGGTGAACCCACCCGTGTGATCGAACTGGATGCGCTGGATCTGTCGGCCGGGCCGGCCGGGAATCCGGCGGTGGCCGTAAGCGGTGAGCAACTGGCGTACGTGATCTATACGTCGGGTTCGACAGGCCAGCCCAAAGGCACGATGGTGCGTCACGCCGCGCTGACGAATTTCCTGCACGGCGTGGCGCGCGAACCGGGTCTGACGGTGGGTGACACGCTGGTCGCGGTGACCTCGCTGTCGTTCGATATTGCGGCGCTGGAACTGTTCCTGCCGCTGATGGCAGGCGCGAAGGTGGTGCTGGCCTCTCGCGATGAAGCACGTGACGCCCGTCTGCTGGCAGGGTTGCTGGAGAAACATGCGGCGAGCGTGATGCAGTCGACGCCGGCGACCTGGCGCATGCTGCTCGACTCGGGCTGGCCTGCGGGCGCGCAACGGGTCTCGCTGAAGGGCCTGTGCGGCGGTGAAGCGCTGCCGGCCGAACTGGCGACGCGTCTGCGGGCTGCGGGCGTCGATCTGTGGAACATGTACGGACCGACCGAAACGACGATCTGGTCGTCGGTGGCGCATGTCGGTGAGAGTGCCCCAATGCTGGGCCGTCCGTTACCGGCGACGCAGTTGCGCGTTCTCGACGCGAGTCTGAATCTGGTGCCGCAAGGCGTGGCGGGTGAACTGTACATCGGCGGCGAGGCGCTGGCACGGGGCTATCTGAAGCGTGCGGCGCTGACGGCGGGGCGCTTCGTGCCCGATCCGTTCTCCACGCAGGGCGCACGGCTTTATCGCACCGGCGACCTGGCGCGCTGGCGCGCGGACGGTGAGCTGGAATATCTCGGGCGGATCGATCATCAGGTCAAGATCCGGGGCTTCCGGATTGAGCTCGGCGAAGTCGAGGCACAACTGCTGGCGCAGCAGGACGTGCGAGAGGCGGTGGTGACCGCGCAAGGCGCAGCGGGTGGTATGCGCCTGGTGGGCTACGTTGCGCCGCATGCGGGCGTCACGCTGGATGGCGCGTCGTTGCGCGCGGCGTTGTCGGCGGCATTGCCGGATTACATGGTGCCGTCCGCCGTGGTGGTGCTGGAGGCGCTGCCACTGACGCCGAACGGCAAGGTGGACCGCAAGGCGCTGCCGGCGCCTGAATTCCAGACGCGTGGCTATGAAGCACCGCAAGGCGACTTCGAAACGACGCTCGCCACGCTGTTTGAACAGGTGCTGGGGGTGGAGCGCGTCGGACGGCACGACAACTTCTTCGAACTCGGTGGCGATTCGATTCTCAGCCTGAAAGTGGTCGCCCAGGCCCATCACGCCGGCATCACGATGACGCCGCGCCAGCTGTTCGATACGCAGACGGTGGCGGCGCTGGCCCAGACCCTGAACGAAGACGCCACGCAAGCCGCACTGCCGCCGATGACGGTCATCGCCGCGGACGAACGGACGGCATTGCCGCTGTCGCACGCGCAGCAGCGTCTGTGGTTCCTGTGGAATCTGCAGCCGCAGAGCAGCGCGTATCACATGCCGGGTGCACTTCGGCTGACGGGTGAACTCGATGCGCACGCGGTGCGCGCCAGCATCGATGCGGTGGTCGCACGGCATGAATCGCTGCGCACGACCTTTGTGGCGCAGGCCGATGGCGAAGTGGTGCAGTCCATTGGTATGGTGACGCGATGCGACTGGCGCATCGTTGATATTGCATCTTCCGGCGCGATAGAAACCACCCTGGCATCGACCGTCAACGCCTTCGCCGCCGAGCCGTTCGATCTGGTGCATGGCCCGCTGCTGCGTGTCGCGCTGATCCGGGTGCATGAACGCGAGCATGTGCTGGCGGTGGTGATGCATCACATCGTGTCGGATGGCTGGTCGGTGGATGTGCTGCTGCGGGAATTCGTCGAAGGCTATCGTGCGCTGCGCGGAGGCAGCGAGGCGCAGCGGGATCCGTTGCCGGTGCAGTACGCCGATTACGCGGTGTGGCAGAGGCGCTGGCTCGAAGCGGGTGAGCAGGCGCGCCAGCTCGCATACTGGCGCGCGCAGCTGGGCGACGATCATCCGGTGCTGGCACTGCCGGCGGACCGTGCGCGCCAGGCGGTGAGCGCCTGGCACGGCGCCACCCATCGCATCGTCATTCCGGACACGCTGGCGCGGGCCATCCGTCAACGCGCGCAGCAGTTGAGGGCGACGCCGTTCGTGGTGCTGCTGGCGGGCTTCCAGCTGCTGCTGCATCGCTACACGGGGCAGACCGACATCCGGGTTGGGGTGCCGGCGGCGAACCGTGAGCGGGTCGAAACCGCGGGGCTGATCGGACTGTTCGTCAATACGCTGGTGATGCGCGCGCAGCTGGACGGCGGCACGCCGCTGCCGACGTTGCTGGAGACGGTGAGGCGCGCCGCGCAGGAGGCGCAGGCGCATCAGGACCTGCCGTTCGACGTGCTGGTCGATGCGTTGCAGCCGCAGCGCAGCCTGAGCCACGCGCCGCTGTTCCAGGTGATGTTCAACCATCTGCGCGACGATGAGCGGGTGCTGGAGACGCTGCCCGGGGTGAGCGTGGCGTGGTACGGGTTGAGCGAGGCGATGGCGCAGTTCGAGCTGACGCTGAATACGACGGAGGCGTCGGACGGGACGATGTCGGCGAGCTTTGTGTACGCGTGCGAGCTGTTCGATGCGCGGACGGTCGAGCGGCTGGCGCGGCACTATGTGGCGTCGCTGAATGCGCTCGTGTCGGGGCAGGTGTCCACGGTCAACGACGTCGAACTGATGAGCGACGCGGAGCGTGAGCATCTGCTCGGTTTTAGCCGTTGCGATGTGGACTATGACGGCGCACAACCTGTGCATCGGGTCATCGAGGCGCAGGTGCGCAGGACGCCGGACGCGGTGGCCGTGCTGTTTGGCGATCAGAAGCTGACCTACGCCGAACTGAACGCGCGCGCCAACCGTCTGGCGCACCGCTTATCGGCACAGGGCGTCGGCCCGGATGTGCGCGTGGGGATTGCCGTCGAGCGCTCGGTCGAGATGGTGGTGGGACTGCTCGCGATCATGAAAGCGGGCGGCGCCTATGTGCCGTTCGACCCGTCGTATCCGGCTGCGCGACTCGCGTACATGATGGCCGATAGCGGCATTGCGCTGCTGCTGACGCAGCGCCGGGTGCGTGACGCGCTGCCGCTGCCGGATGGGATCGCGGTGCTCGAACTGGATGCGCCCGATCTTACGGACCAACCGTCGCACAACCCGGTTATCGGACTGGATGGCGAAAACCTCGCCTACGTGATCTACACGTCGGGTTCCACAGGCCAGCCGAAGGGCGCGGCGAACCGCCATGGCGCGCTATATAACCGCCTGGTGTGGATGCAGCAGGCCTACGCGCTGGATGCCACAGACACGGTGTTGCAGAAGACGCCGTTCAGCTTCGACGTCTCGGTGTGGGAGTTCTTCTGGCCGTTGATGACCGGCGCGCGTCTGGCGGTGGCCGCGCCTGACGATCATCGCGATCCGCAGAAGCTGGCCGAACTGATCGAACGCCATGCGGTGACGACGCTGCATTTCGTGCCGTCGATGCTGCAGGCGTTCATCGCGTACGAAGGCGCGCAGCAATGCACGGGCCTCAGGCGCGTGATCTGCAGTGGCGAGGCGTTGTCCACGGAGCTGAAGGACCGTGCGCTGGCGGCGCTGCCGGCTGCGGCACTCTACAACCTGTACGGCCCGACGGAAGCGGCCATCGACGTCACGCACTGGAGCTGCCAGGCGGAGGACACGGTAACGCCGATCGGCCGTCCGATTGCGAACGTTCAGACGTATGTGCTGGATGCATCGCTGAACATGACGCCGGTGGGAGTGGCAGGTGAACTGTATCTGGGTGGAGCGGGGCTCGCGCGGGGTTATCTGAACCGCCCGGCGCTGACGGCGGAGCGCTTCGTGCCGGACCCGTTCTCGGCCGAAGGCACCCGTCTGTACCGCACGGGAGACCTGGCGCGCTGGCGTGCGGACGGTGCGCTGGAGTATCTGGGCCGGATCGATCATCAGGTGAAGATTCGTGGCTTCCGGATCGAGCTTGGCGAGATCGAGGCACAGCTTCTCGCGCAGACCAATGTGCGTGAGGCGGTCGTCGTCGCTCAGGAATCACCAATGGGCACGCGCCTGATCGCTTACGTCAGCGCCAACGCGAATACAGCGCTGGCCGCGTCGAGCTTGCGGCAGGCTCTCGCCGAAGCGTTACCCGAGCACATGGTGCCGTCGGCGATCGTCGTGCTGGACACGCTGCCGCTGAGTCCCAACGGCAAGGTGGACCGCAAGGCGCTGCCCGCGCCGGAGCAAGGCGCCATCGCGGACCGCGCCGCGACTTACGAGCCGCCTCAAAACCCAACAGAACGCGCTATCGTGGCAATCTGGCAAGACATCCTGGGGATCGAACGGATCGGCCGTCACGACAATTTCTTCGAACTTGGCGGACACTCGTTGCTGACGATGAAAGCGCAGCGCGCAATTTTCCGCGATCTGCAAACGGATATTCCACTAGCATCCCTGTTTCTGAAGCCGACACTGCATGAGATCGCCGCGGAGTGCGAAGCATTGCACGCGAATGCACAGCGCGAGCAGGACGACAACGTCCGCGAGATGAAGTCGCTGCTCGACGAACTGATGGACTAACTCTACGTAATGGACCGTGGCGCTGCGCTCACGCAGCGTCACTGGATGGAGCATGCAAAAACTGAAGACCGTACTGGCGCTCGGCGCCGGAGTCCTCGCCGCGCTGATCGGCGTTGGCTGCACGACCGGCGCTGCGTCGGGCGATAACGGCCGCGCTGCGAACGCCGCCGGCAATCCACGTCCCGAACATGTTCAGGTGCAGATCCGCCGGATGGCCGACGGCGTGCCGCATATCGAAGCCGCCGACTGGACGAGCCTCGGCTATGGCGTCGGCTTCGCGCAGGCGAGCGACAATCTGTGCACGATGGCCGATGCGTTCGTCACGTATCGCGGCGAACGTTCGCGCTATTTCGGCGCGGATGCGCATTTGCCCTTGCATTCCACGTACGGCCAGCCGAAGAACATCGACGCCGATTTCTTCTTCCGGCTGATCGATACGAACGAGATCGTCGAGACCTACCGGCAAGCGCAGCCGCCGCAAATCCGGCAACTGGTGCATGGTTTCGCGGCTGGCTACAACCGGGTCGTGCAATCGGTGCGCGACGGTAGCGCACCGGCCCAGCAATATCAGGCGTGCCGCGGGCAGGCGTGGCTGAGCGATATCACTGAAGCCGATATTTACCGCCGTCTGTACGCGGCGAATCTTGCCGGCGGTTACGCCCAATTCGTCACCGCGATCGCCACGGCTACGCCGCCTTCCGGGAATGCTCAAACGTCGTCGACGGAACGGCGGAGTTCAGCAGAGGCCGGCATTCAGACGGCATCGCTCGATAGCGCGGCGCAGGCCTTGTCGCAACAGTACTTCCAGGCAGGCGGACACGTCGGACTCGGCAGCAACGGCATCGCGTTCGGCGGCGACGCGACGCCCGACGGCCAGCCGTTACTGTTCGGCAACCCACACTGGTTCTGGCGCGGTCCGGATCGTTTCTATCAGCAGCAACTGACGATTCCTGGCCAGTTGAATGTCAGCGGCGCCGGGTTTCTCGGTGTTCCGCTCGTGATGATCGGCTTCAACGATTCGGTGGCGTGGACCCACACGGTATCGAGCGCGCGACGCTTCGGCGTGTTTCAGTTGAGCTTGCAGCAAGGCAAGCCGACCACCTATCTGTTCGACGGCAAACCCGAGCCGATGACGGCAGTGCCGCTCACCATCGATGTGCTCGACGGCAACGGTCAGTTGATCAAACGTACGCGCACGCTGTATCGCACGCGCTTCGGTCCGCTGGTCAATCTCGGCGCCATGTCGCCGGCGTTTGCGTGGAATGGGCAGCAGGCGTTTGCGATCCGCGATATCAACGCGGACAACTTCCGGGTGTTCCGCAATTTCCTCGCATGGGATCAGGCGCGCTCGCTGGACGATTTCATCGCGATTCAGCGGCGCCTCGCCGCCGTGCCGTGGGTCAACACGCTCGCGATAGGGCGTGGCGATCGTCGCGCGTGGTACGCGGATATCGGCGCGGTGCCGAACGTGCCCGACGAGCTCGCCGCGCAATGCGCGCCGAAGCTGGCACCCGCGTTCGCCAAAGGCGCTCCGGGCGTGCCCTTGCTCGACGGCTCGCGTTCGTCGTGCAACTGGCGCACCGACGCCGGTTCGCCTCAACCCGGCGCGTTCGCCGCGAGCAGCATGCCGAGCCTGCTGCGCACCGATTACGTCGCGAACATGAACAACAGCCACTGGCTGACGAATCCCGCGCAGCCGCTTACCGGTTATCCGAGGATTTTTGGCGGCGCACCGGAGGCGCCCGGGTTGCGCGCGCGGCTCGGGCATCTGATGATCGCGCAACGTATGGCGGGCAGCGATGGCTTGCCGGGACGCGGTGCGACCAATGCGACGGTACGGGACCTGTCGCTGAATAGCCGCGTGCTGTCGGCGGAACTGTTCAAGGCTGCGTTGCTGGCGCAGGTGTGCGTCGCGGATAGTGCGAATCGCATCGAAGTCAGTGTGCCGAACGACCCGGCGGCGGCTGCATCTGCTGCCAACGCTGCCAACACAGCGAGCACCCCGGGTGCGCCAGCCTCGCGCAAAGTGGATATCGCCGCCGCGTGCCGCGTGCTGCGCGGGTGGGACAACACCGGCGCGACGCAATCGCGCGGTGCGCCGTTGTGGGGCGCATTCTGGTCGCGCGCGGAAAAGATCGGCGATGCGAAGCTCTACGCGACCCAGTTCGATCCCGCCGATCCACTGAACACGCCGCGCGGTTTGCAAACCGATCCGGCGCGGCTCGGCGCGGCACTGGGCGCCGCCGTGCTCGATCTGCAAAAATACGGTGTCGCGATCGATGCGACTACCGGCGAGTTGTTGTCCGTCACTGAAAACGGCCGTCGCATTCCGCTGTACGGGGGATGCAGCGAAACGGGCTATTTCACGGCAGCGTGCGTATTCGGCGCCAGCCGCGCCAAACCCGCCGCCGACGCTGCGGACCTGGCCGGCAACAGCTATATGCAAACGGTGGGCTTTGCGCAGCCGGGCGCGGAGGGCGGCCCGGTCGCGTACACGATGATGGCCGATGCGCAATCCGATGATCCGGGCTCGCCGTATTTCAGCGCCGGCACACTGCGCTATGCGAGCAAGGACTGGCTGCGCATGCCGTTCGCCACGGGCATCGCGAGCGATGCGCCTGGGGGCGCCAACCGTAACGACACGATCCGGCTCGATGCCACCATCGACGCCGCCGCCGTGACCGGAGCGCGGCAATGACGACGCGGCGAGGCTTTCTCGGCGCATTGACGGTGCCGTTGATGATGCCGGTCGCAGGCGCTCTGACTTTCACGCCCGCAACCGCGCACGCTTCCACGCATGCGGTTGCGGGATTCGCAAACGGGCCGCGTGTCGCGACCCCGGATCGGCCTGGCACCGAAACGCTGCTCGCGCTCGATGTAAAACCGGTGGCGGCCGGTGCGCTCGACGTGTACGCGACCATGGGCGGTTTTCCGCCTTTGCCCGACGGTATCGTCGATTGCGGTTATCCGGCGGAGCCGAACCTCGAAGTACTGCGCGAACTGAAGACCTCGCTGATCGTTATCGAAACGATGAGCGCGAGCTTGCGCGGTCTGCTGGAACGGATCGCACCCGTGTTCGTGCTCGACATCTATTCCGGCGCCGGCCACGCGAATATCGTCGAGCGCTCGAGCGCAGAAATGATGCGGCTCGCGCGGGTGATTGGACGCGAGCGTGAGGGGGCCGCCTATATCGCCCAGCTCGGCGCGCACTTCGCCGAACTGAAAACGAAGCTCGGCGGCGATTCGGTCGAGGTAGCGAAGCCTCCGTCACGCCGCCCTGTGTTCGTCACCCAGCTCGACACAGGCGGCAGCAATATTCTCATCTATGCAAAAAATTGCGTCGTGTCCGACGTGATGCAGCGACTCGGCTTCGTCAATGCATGGCAAGGCAGGACCAACGGCTACGGCTGCGCGGTGGTCGGCGTCGAGCAACTCGCCGTGGCGCCGCAGGCGGAACTGCTCTACATCGATTACGGTGCATCGACCCAGGCCGCGCTGAACACGCTGACCGAGAGCCCGGTGTGGAGCCGTTTGCCGATGGTTCGCGAGGGTCGCGTGAATCCGATCCAGCCATTCGACGTGTTCGGTTCGCTGCCAAGCGCACGCCAGTTCGCGGATCACTTCGCGGCGGCGCTCACCGCGCGGAGGTCCGCGTGACGCCCGGTCTTGCGCTCGCGCGGCGCACCCGGGGCTCGCTTGCGCATCCGTGGCTGATGGCGGCCGGCTTAGGCGGTGTCGCGCTGGCCGCGACGCTCTGGCTGCTGAGCCTGCAACTGCCGTCCGCGTCGTGGGGAACGCTGTGGCATCTCGCCGATGCGTCGTCCGACGATCTCTCGCTGATCGCGCTGCGTTACGCAACATTGCCGCGGCTGGCCGTCGCGCTGGCGAGCGGCGCGGCGCTCGCGCTGGCCGGCGCGATCTTTCAGCATGTGCTGCGCAATCCGCTCGCGGAGCCGACCACGCTCGGCGTGTCGGCGGGCGCGAGCGTGTCGCTGTCGGTGGTCTCGTTGTGGTTTCCGGATCTGTTGATACACGGCCGTGAATGGGTCGCGCTGGTGGGTGCGCTGGTGAGCGTCGGCGTCGTCATGGCGGTGTCGTGGAGCCGCGCCTTCTCGCCCTTGAGCATGATCCTCGGCGGCTTGCTGGTTACGCTGTGCACCGGTGCGTTTACGTCGGTGCTGGCACTGTTTTTCGGGCAGAGCCTCGTGTCGGTGTTCATCTGGCAGAGCGGCATGCTGAATCAGAACGGCTGGGCGGTCGCGCAGTATCTGGTGGCACGGCTCGCGGTGGTCGCGGCGCTCGTCGCGCTAATGACGAACGCGCTCGCCGTGCTCGAACTCGGCGACGAAAGTGCCCGCAGCGTGGGCTTGCCGTTGCGCACGATCCGCGCAGGCGCGTTGCTGATCGCCTCCATGCTGAGCGCGCTGGTGGTGAGCGCGGTCGGCGTGATCGGCTTTATCGGGCTGGCCGGTCCGGTGCTCGCGCGGCTCGCGGGAGCCCGCACGCTGCGGCAGCGGCTGGTCTGGTCGCCGGTGATCGGCGCATGCCTGCTGTGGCTCGCTGACGAAGGCGCGCAACTCGCCGGCCGCGTGTTCGTGGAGATTCCAACCGGTGCGGTGACGGCACTGTTCGGTGCACCGCTGCTGTTGCTGATGTTGCCGCTCCTGAAAGACGCCGCGTTGCAACCCGCGCCGAGCTCTTATGGGGCGTCGGCGCCGCGCCGGTTTCACGCGGGCTGGCTCGTGCTGGCGGCGCTTGCGCTGGTCGTTCTCGCTACGCTGGCGGTCGATTTCAATCGCGGCCTGTCGGGCTGGCGGCTGTTGCCGTGGGCCGACGTGCAGCCGTTGCTGACGCTGCGCGCGCCGCGCGTGGCGGCTGCGCTGGCGGCCGGCGTGATGCTGGCGGTCGCGGGTGTCGTGATCCAGCGGCTGACCGCGAATCCGATGGCGAGCCCCGAAGTGCTGGGCATTTCGTCGGGCGCGTCGCTGGCGTTGATCGCGCTGCTCTTTATCGCGCCGTCGGCGGGGCAGGCGGTGCGCGTCCTGACCGGCGCGGCCGGCGCGCTGGCGACGTTGCTGGTGATGTTTGCGCTCGCGCGCAAAAGCACGTTCTCACCGGAGCGCCTCGTGCTGGTCGGCATCGCGGTGGCGACCGTGACCGGCAGCGTCGTGTCGGTACTGCTGACGAGCGGCGATCCACGCATGCCGATCCTGCAGGCGTGGATGGCGGGCTCGACCTATCGCGTGCAAAGCGCCGACGCGCTGGCGGCCTGCGTGGTTGCCGTGACCAGCGCCGGCTTGCTGCCGTTCGCGGCGCGCTCTCTCGAGATTCTGTCGCTCGGCGAGCAGTCGGCGCGGGCGGTCGGCGTATCGGTATCCACGGTGCGGATGGCCTTGCTCGGCTTGTGCGCGCTGGCTACCGCGGCGGCCACCCTGATTGTCGGGCCGGTGTCGTTCGTGGGGCTGATGGCGCCGCATATGGCGCGGCTGCTCGGTTTGCGCCGCGCGGTGCCGCAAGCGCTCGCGGGCGCCCTGATCGGGGCCGCGCTGATGGTGCTGGCCGACTGGCTCGGCCGCAACCTGCTGTTCCCGAATCAGGTGCCGGCCGGTTTGCTGGTTGCATTCATCGGCGGCCCGTATTTTCTGATTCTGATGTGGAAGCAAAAATCATGAAGCTCCGATTCACGGTCATGCTGCGCGATGCCGCGCGCGCGACCCGACGTTTGGCAGGAAAAAGCCTATGACCCGACCCGCGAATGGGGTTCCGTGGCCCGTGTCCCGCGCGCAAGCGGGCGACGCGCCCGACGGCGCGAGCCTGGCCATTGCCGGTTCGAACGGTTCGAACGGTACGCACAACGCGCCCGAAATGCCGATTTTCGAGTTGCGCGACGTGACGTTCGCGTTGCCGGAGCGCACCTTGCTGCGTTCGCTGAGCTTGACGCTGCCCGCGCGGCGCGTGATCGGGCTGATCGGCCATAACGGTTCCGGCAAGTCCACGTTGATCAAGATTCTCGCGCGGCAGCAGCCGGCCAGCGACGGCCAGATCCTGTTCGAAGGCAAGCCGCTCGATCAATGGCCGACCCGCGCCTTCGCGCAGAAACTGGCGTATCTGCCGCAGCACACGCCGTCGGCCGCGGGGATTCTGGTACGCGAACTGGTTGCGTTCGGCCGCTATCCGTGGCGCGGCGCGCTGGGCCGCTTTACCGACGCCGACCGCGCGAAAGTCGAGGAGGCGATGGCGCTCACCGACGTGACCGGTTTCGCCGACCGGCTGGTCGATACGCTGTCCGGTGGCGAGCGCCAGCGTGTCTGGCTGGCGATGCTGATCGCGCAGGACGCCGACTATCTGTTGCTCGACGAACCGATCTCCGCGCTCGACGTCGCGCATCAGGTCGAGGTGTTGTCGCTGGTGCAGCGGCTGTCGACCGAGCGCGGCATCGGCATCATCGTCGTGCTGCACGACGTCAATATGGCCGCCCGCTATTGCGATGAAATCGTCGCGCTGCACGGTGGCAGGCTGATCGCGCAAGGCACGCCGGAAGAGATCCTGACGCCCGCGCAATTACAGGCGATCTACGGCATTTCAATGGGCGTGATGCGCCACCCCGACACCGGCGAGCCGGTGAGTTACGTACGTTGAACGCCGCACGGCGCATACGATGGAAAAAGCGATGACACCCACCACCACGACCCCCGCGGCTGATTCGAAACAGGGTCTTTCGCACGAGCTGATCCGCCTGCTGCGCCCGTTCTGGCGCGTAACGCTGTTTGCAACCCTGATGGGCGGCATCGGCGGCCTGTCCACCGCGTGGCTGCTGGCAACCATCAATGACGGCCTGCATGCGCCGGGTGGCGCGAGCGGGCGCACCATCGCACTGTTCGTCGTGCTCTGTCTCGTCACGCTGGCAGGGCGCGCGGCGGCCGGAGTCGGCAACAGCATGATCGGGCAGCAGATCATTGCCGCGCTGCGTAAGGACATTTCCGCGCGGATCGTCTGCGCGCCGATTTCGGCAATCGAGCGCTACAAGGTGCATCGGCTGATCGCGACGCTGAATGGCGATGTCGATACCGTCAGCGCATTCACGTTCAACTTCTCCGGATTCGCGATTGCGTTCGCGATCGTGGTCGGCTGCATCGTCTATATGCTGGTGCTCTCGCCGCTGCTGTTCGTGCTCGCGGCAGTCGCGATCGCGCTCGGGATGCTCTTCAACCGCAATGCATCGCGCCGCTGGACGCGCCATTACGAAGGCGTGCGAGGCGCACAGGACGAATTGCAGAAGCAGTACCGCGCGATCACCGAAGGCGCGAAGGAACTGCGTCTGAATCGCGATCGGCGCGAGCGGGTGTACGGCGCGCAATTGTCCGGTGCGGCCGACACGATCGCCGATCTGAAGACGCGTGCGATGCGGGTATTCTGGGCCACCGACGCGGCCAGTTCGACGCTGTTTTTTGCGGTGATCGGCGTGCTGCTGGTGGCGCAATACCGGCTCGGAGTCGATCCGCGAGTGATCAGCGGCTTCGTGATCGTGCTGCTGTACGTGCGCGGCCCGGTCGACCAGCTTGCAAGCGCATTGCCCGCGCTCGGTCAGGCGCAGGTGTCGTTCCGGCGGATCGCCGATCTGACCTCGCAATTCACGAGCCGCGAGCCGTATCTGCTCGATGACAGGGAAGGGCCGGCACAGGAACGTCTGACGATGCGTGAGGACATCACGTTGCGCGCGGCGAGCTATACGTATGCGTCGAATGGCGAGGTCGTGCCGTTCAGTCTCGGCCCGGTCGATCTGACGATCCGGCGCGGCGAGACGTTGTTTATCGTCGGCGAAAACGGCTGCGGCAAGACCACGCTGGTCAAGCTGCTGCTCGGTTTGTACAGCCCGAGCGCCGGTCAGTTGCTGCTCGACGGCGCACCGGTTCCGGCCGAACGGATCGACGCTTACCGGCAGATGTTTTCCGCGGTGTTCTCTGACTATTACCTGTTCGACGACCTGGTTGCGCGCGATCCGGAAATGATCGCGCGCGCCCAGAAGTGGCTCGAACATCTGGAGATCGCGCACAAGGTGAAGGTCAGCGACGGCGTGTTTTCGACGATCGATCTGTCGGCGGGGCAGCGCAAACGGCTCGCGCTCGTGCATGCGATGCTCGAAGAACGGCCGGTGATGATGTTCGACGAATGGGCGGCCGATCAGGACCCGACCTTCCGTCGCGTGTTTTACAACGAGTTCCTGCCTGAGCTGAAGCGGCAGGGCAAGACGCTGATCGTGATCTCGCACGACGACCGGTTCTTCGATACGGCGGACCGGGTGATCCGGCTGTCAAGCGGCAAGATCGTTGAAACGACAACGAAGATCGAGGTGGCGCGGGAGGGATGAGGCGACGGCCTCGTGTATGAGTAAGCCGGGCACCCCGGCCGGCGCGCTCCGCTGCGTGACAAAGGCACGGCCGGCGGTGTCAATGCCCGTGACCGCCCTGACCGCCGCCGCTGCTCCACGCACTGCCGCCACCGCCACCGCCGTGGCCGCCCCCGCCGCCGTGCCAGCCACCCCCATGCCAGCCTCCGCCGTGCCATCCACCGCCGTGCCATCCACCGCCACGCCAGTAGCCGCCGTGCCCATGGTAGTAGCAGCACGAGCCGCCCCAGCCGCCCCAGATGTCGACCGAGCCGTAAGCCGGTCCGTATGGCCCGTACGCGTAACCGTAGCCGGGGTAGTAGTAAGGGTAGGCGTAGTCGTATCCCGGTGCGACCGCGCAACCGGTGAGACTTGCCGCCACAGCCAGCATCGCGACTGATGCAATAAGCCTGCTCACGATTTTCTCCCGCCTCCTCGTATAAGAGTCAGAAAAACGCTGTGCCCGGGAGTTCAGCGGGATTTGTGTCCGCAAATTACGGCCGGTGCGCGCCACGCCGCCGCCGAGAGGCCGGCGCGGCGATCCAATGCCATAGCGGTCGCGCGTTGCAGCAAGCTTCCAGAAGATGACCGATTCATCTCCCTGTAACACTTCGTTAAATATTCGAAACGAAACTGTAGGGCACGCCTGATACTTTCGCGTCAGACAATTCCCCCTTTGAATCCAGAGCAGGTTTGTGCCGACACTGGACGAAGAAGAACGTATCCCACATTGCCGGGCTGCCTGACGCGAAGCCTGCAAGAAACTGGCCGTTAATGAAGCACGATCCACAGCCTGCGACTGCCCCGGAATGGTGCGCCGAAGGCGACGCATGCGTCGCTCGCGGCGAACTCCAGGCGGCACTCCACTGTTTCGAAGCGGCGCGCGCGCTCGATCCCGCCAACGGCGCCGTCAATGAGCGCCTTGCGGGGACGCTCGCCGTGCTGAACCGCTTTTCCGAAGCCGTGGTCCGCTATCACGAGGCCATTGCGCTCGATCCGCTGAACACCAATTTACGTCACGGGCTCGGCTGGTCGCTCGAGCAGATGCACCGGCTCGAGCAGGCCGTCGACGCCTACCGCGAAGCCGTGCGGCTGAATCCGCAAGCCGACGGTTCGTACAACAACATGGGCAACTGCCTGCAGGCGCTCGGCCGTTTTGACGAATCGCACGAAGCCTATCGCCACGCGATCGAAGCCGCTCCGCAGGTGCCGCTGTACTACCGCAACTTCGTGCAATCCAAGCGCCTGAGCGCCGACGATCCGGTGTTCGCCGCGCTCGAGCGGTTCGCCGGCAAGCTTGCTTCGCTCACGCCGGCCAATCAGGCGGAACTGCACTTCGCGTATGGTCAGGCGCTGTCCGATCTGGGCCGCAACAATGCGTCGTTCGATCATTTCCTGAAAGGGAACGCCTTGCACCGCGCCGGCGTGCGTTATGACGAAGCGGCGGCGCTCGGTCTGTTCGCGCATTTGCCCGAGCTCCTGACTGCGGAGGTGCTGGCGGCCAAACACGGGCTGGGCGATCCGTCGGCCGCGCCGATTTTTATTGTCGGTATGCCGCGCTCGGGTTCCACCCTGATCGAACAGATTCTCGCGAGCCATCCGCAGGTTCTCGGCATGGGCGAGCGTACGGACTTCGGCGAGGCGCTGGTGAATTGCATCGGCCGCGATTTAAACGACCCGTTGCGTATCGATATCGAAGCATTGCAGGGCGTCGGGGCCGCACAATTGCGCACGCTCGGCGCCGACTATTTGCGCCGCATGCACGCGCCGCAACTGGAAATGCAAGGCTCGGCACCGGGCTGCACGCGCTTCACCGACAAGTATCCATTCAATTTCATCAACGTCGGCTTGATCCATCTGGCATTGCCGAACGCGCGCTTCATTCACAGCAGCCGTTCACCGTTGCAAAGTTGTCTGTCGATTTTTTCACGAATTTTTCACGACGTACCGTTTAGCTACGATCTCGGTGAACTGGGCCGCTACTACCGCGCCTACGACGCGCTGATGGCGCATTGGCAACGCGTATTACCCGAAGGCACGATGATCGAAGTCAAATACGAAGAGCTGGTCGAGGACCTCGAAGGCAATGTCCGGCGTTTGCTTGCGCATTGCGGACTCGACTGGGACGAGCGCTGCCTGTCGTTTCACCAGACCGAGCGGCAGGTCAACACGGCAAGCGCGGCGCAGGTGCGCCGCCCGCTCTACAAGACCTCGGTGCGGCGCTGGCAGCCGCGCCAGGCGTTGCTGCAACCCTTGTTTGACGGTTTGGGACCGGACCTGGCGCCGGCCGACAGCTTCGGCGCGCCGGTGGCGAATGCCGAGGCACCGGCAACAGATATGGAGCGTAAGTCATGAGCACAACCCGCGGAGCCGTCATATGGATGACCGGTCTGTCCGGCGCCGGTAAATCGACCTTGGCCGACGCGTTGCACCAGCGTCTGAAAGCAGCGGGGCATGCCTCGATCGTGCTCGACGGCGACGTGCTGCGGCGCGGCCTGACCGCCGGCCTCGGCTTCACCCCCGAAGACCGCACCGAAAATCTGCGGCGGGTCGCGCACGTCGCGGCGCTGTTCATGCAACAGGGTTTCATCGCGATGGCCGCGGTGATTTCGCCTGAGCATGAGCATCGGCGCATGGCTCGCGAGATCGTGGGCGAGGGGTTCGTCGAAGTGTTCGTGAATGCGCCGCTGACGGTGTGCGAGGCACGCGATGTCAAAGGCCTCTACGCGCGTGCGCGGCGTGGCGAGATTCCCAATTTCACCGGCATTTCCGGGCCGTACGATGTGCCGCTCGATCCCGATCTGATGATCGAAACCGATCGGGTGTCGATCGACGAGGCGGTAGACCGCCTGCTCGTGCATCTGGTCGCCATGGGTTGCCTGACGAGAGAGAGCGGGCTTGGCCGGCCGCGCCTCGCGAAATAACGGGCGCGCCGTCCGTATTGTGTGCCGGCCGCACAAATTTTTCACCAGGCGGCGGGCATTTCGCTATACCTTTCCGGCTACTCGTGGACTGAAAGGGTGATGCGTCGATGCCGACATTGTCGATAAGAAAAATAACGCCGAACGTCGAAGCGCTGGTTCTGGCCGCCGATCTGGCCGGCACGGTTGTCTTCGCGATCGAGGGCGCGCTCAGCGCGATGCGCGGCGGTCTCGATCTGCTGGGTGTGATGGTGATCTCGTTTGTCGCGGCGCTTGGCGGCGGGGTGATCCGCGATCTGTTGATCGGCGATTCACCGCCTAACGCGATACGCGACTGGCGTTACCCGGCGTTGACGTTCGCCACCGGGCTGCTCACCTTCGTTTTCCATTCCACTGTCCAGCAATTTCCTGCCGGGCTGATCACCGTGCTCGATGCAGCCGGCCTCGCGCTGTTTGCCGTGGCGGGTGTCGAGAAAGCGCTGCTATTCGGAATCCGCCCGTTTATCGCGATGCTGATGGGTACCGTCACAGGCGTGGGCGGCGGTGTGATCCGCGACGTGCTGATGGCGCGCGTGCCGCTCGTGCTGCATGCCGACATCTATGCGACCGCGGCCTTCGCGGGTGCTTTCGTCGTGGTGGTGGCGCGGCGCGCCGGCTTGCCGCCTGGCGTCGCGGCCCTGGCCGGCGGCGCCGCGTGCTTCATCTTGCGCGTGCTTGCCGTCACCTACGGCTGGCATCTGCCGAAGGCGTCGCTCTCAGCGCTTGCGTAAAGGCTCGATCAGCGACGACAAACCGTTGTGGTCGATCTCGTGCATCAAGGCCAGCAGACGGCCGATTTCTCCCGGTGGAAAGCCCTGACTCGCAAACCAGTTCAGATAGTGGCCGGGCAGATCCGCGATCAGCCGGCCTTTGTATTTTCCGTACGGCATCACTCGCGTGACCAGCAGTTCGAGGTGTTCGGGATTCATCGCAGATCGGTCGACGGAAAGTTCGTTGAGCGCGCCGGTGTGAGCGGCTGCTGAAGCAGCATTTTAGCCGCGCTGCAGGCATTGCGCGGGCATGGTAACGTCGGCGCTTTCCGTTTACACACAATAGGACAGGTTCGATGGAATACCGCAGACTCGGCGACTCGGATGTGAAGGTTAGCCTGATCGGTCTCGGCACCATGACGTGGGGCGAGCAGAACACCGAGCAGGAAGCGCACGCACAGATCGATTACGCGCTCGACCATGGCGTCAATCTGATCGATGCCGCGGAAATGTACCCGGTGCCGCCGCGCCCCGAGACGCAAGGTTCGACCGAGCGCTATATCGGCACGTGGATCGCGCAGCATCGCGGCGCGCGCGAGAAGATCGTGCTGGCCACCAAGATCGCCGGCCCGGCGCGTCAGCCGCACAACCCGCGCCATATTCGCGGCGAGGGCAACCAGTTCGACCGCAAGAATCTGACCGAAGCGCTGAACGGCAGCCTTGAGCGTCTGCAAACGGACTACGTCGATCTGTACCAGTTGCACTGGCCGGATCGCAGCACGATGACATTTGGCCGTCCCGCCTATCCGTGGGTCGACGACGCGTATACGGTGCCGATCGAAGAAACCCTCTCGGTGCTCGCCGAGTTCGTCAAGGCAGGCAAGATTCGCCATATCGGCGTGTCGAACGAAACGCCCTGGGGTGTCGCGCAGTTTCTGCGCGCGGCCGAAAAGCTCGGTTTGCCGCGCATTGTCAGCATCCAGAATCCGTATAGCCTGTTGAACCGCACGTACGAAGCGGGTCTGTCCGAGTATGCGCATCGCGACAATATCGGCCTGCTGGCGTATTCGCCGCTGGCCTTTGGCTGGCTGTCGGGCAAGTATGAAGGCGGCGCGCGTCCGGCGGGCGCCCGCATTTCGCTGTTCGAGCGCTTTCAGCGTTACAGCAAGCCGCAAGCGGTCCAGGCCACCACGCGCTATGTGGAGCTGGCGAAGCGTCATGGCCTGTCGCCCGCGCAGTTCGCGCTGGCCTTCGTCAATAGCCGGCCGTTCCTGACGAGCAATCTGATTGGCGCGACGTCGCTCGATCAACTGAAGGAAAATATCGCCAGCGCCGACGTGAAACTTTCGCCGGAAGCGCTCGCGGAGATCGACAAGCTGCATGAACTGCAGCCCAATCCTGCGCCTTGAGGTAGTTGCCGGGGCGGGCAAGGCGGGTTGATCTGCCTTGTCCGCCTCAGCGTGTCTGAACTTATCTCAGCTTGCCTCACCTCGCCTCGCCTCGAGCCCTCCGCGAACTCCCTCCAGCTCACGGCAAGCCGCTCAGCGAATCTTCAGCTTCGAGCGCACCGCATAGAGCGCCGACAAACTCACCACCGCGCAGAACATCAGATAGAAGCCGGGCGCGAGCTTGTTGCCGCTTGCGTCGATCAGCCAGGTGATCACGAAGGGCGCAAAGCCGCCGAACACCGTTACGCCGATGTTGTAGCTGGTTGCGAGACCGGTTGCGCGCGTTTGCGTCGGGAAAATCTCTGACATCAGCGCGGGCAGTGCGCCAAAGTACGCCGCCTTCAATGCGCCGATCCAGATCAAGGCCAGCAGCATCGTGGCGAACGACGGATGCGCGTTCATGTAGATAAAGGTTGGATAGACCGTCAGCAGCATCAGCGTCGCGGCAACCGCCATGATGCGGATCCGTCCCGCGCTATCGGACAAGTGGCCGGCGAACGGCGTCAGCACGGTGAGCACGATGCCCGTCGCGAGCGTGGCCGTGAAGCCGGTCGAGGCGGGCAGGTGCAACTGCTTGATCGCGTAGGTCGGCATGTACAGGATCATGTAGTTGGCCGCGGTCGAGATCACCAGCGAGCCGATCGCGAGCAGCATGCGGACCTTCTGCGTGCCGAACAGATCGCGCAGCGGCGTGCGCGTTTTGGGCTCTGTGTCGAACTCGGCCCCTTCGTCCACGTAACGGCGAATATAGAAGCCGACCGGGCCGATCACGAGGCCGAACAGAAACGGAATGCGCCAGCCCCAGGATTCGAGTTGCGCCGTCGTGAGCTGGCTCGTCAGCAACGCACCGAAACCGGAGGCGAGCAGCGTCGCGAGCCCCTGGCTGGCGAACTGCCAGCTGCCCATGAAACCGCGCCGCTGCGGCGCATGCTCGACCAGAAACGCAGTGGACGCACCGAACTCGCCACCCGCCGAGAATCCTTGAACCAACCGCGACAGCATGATGCCGGCCGGCGCCCATATCCCGATCGCGGCATACGACGGCATCACGGCGATCGTCAACGTGCCGATCATCATCAAGCCGATCGACAGCAGCAGCGATGCCTTGCGGCCCGCGCGATCCGCGAGTGAACCGAGCACGAATCCGCCGAGCGGGCGGATCAGATACGAGATGCCGAAGGTGCCGAGCGTGAGCATCAACGAAATTGCTTCGGTGCGCGCCGGGAAGAACAGCTTCGCGATCGTGACCGCGAAAAAACCGTAGACGACGAGGTCGAACCATTCAAGCGCATTGCCGATCGACGCCGCGAGAATGATGCGATGGACCTTCGCGGCGGACGGCCGCGCGGCGCTGGCTTGCAAGGTGGACGTGATCATCGTGGGCGTGCCTCGTAGCGGATGCGGCTGGCAGTGAACTGCGGGTGAAGTGCGAGTGAACCGGGGATGAGCGGCGAACGTGCTGCGGTGCTCGCTCAGGCCGTGGCTTCTGGACGCGTTGCGCTCGTGCGCGGCGCGTTCTCACCCAGATCCCAGAACAGTCCCGCCATGATCTGCAGGCCCTCGCGCACCACCGGCCCGAGCAGATGCTCGTTCGGCGCGTGCTGCGAGCAGGCCGGGTACGAATGCGGCACCCAGATGGTCGGCAGGCCGAGCGTGTCGGCGAAGACTTCGTTGGGCAGCGTGCCGCCGAGATTCGGCAGGACGGCCGTTTTCTTGCCGGTGGTCTGTTCGAGCGAGGCGATGGCCCAGGTCACCCATGGGTCGTCGGGATTCAGACGGGTGGCCGGCGCACCGCGCTCGACGCCGATCTCGACCAGCAAAAAACCATGCGCGTCCAGATGGGCGCGCAGATGCTGCGCCAGGTTTTCCCAGTCGGTGCCGACCACGAAGCGCAACTGGCAATGGGCGAATGCCGATGACGGAATGGCATTGACCGGGTTCTCGGGATTGCCCGCCTTGAAAGCCAGCACTTCGAAGCTGTTCCAGCCGAACACGCGTTCTGGCGGCGTGAGGCCGGGCTCGCCCCAGTTGTCGTCGACGGCCGGATCGCCCGGGCCGCCGCCTACCGTGATATCGGCCAGTGCGCGGCGCACCGCCTCGGGAATCGGCGGCGGACGCAAGCCGTCGACTGCGATCACGCCGCGCGCATCGACCAGACTGGCGAGTGCGTTCGCCAGCACGGTGGCTGGATTGCGCAACAGGCCGCCCCAATTGCCCGAGTGATGCGCGCCGTCGCGCAGATTCAGCGACAGCTTGAAGTTCACCGAGCCGCGCGAACCGAGGAAGACGGTGGGGCGGCGCGCGGCGAGGCGCGGGCCGTCGGAGGCGATCAGCACGTCGGCGGCCAGTTCCTGCTTGTGCTGGTGGCAGATCGCGTCGAGTCCTGGCGAGCCGGTTTCCTCGCCCATCTCGATCAGCAGTTTCGCGTTGAAGCCCAGCTTGCCGCCGCGCGCGGCCAGCACGCTCGCGAGCGCGGCGAGATTGATGGAGTGCTGGCCCTTGTTGTCGGCGGTGCCGCGGCCGTACCAGCGTTCGCCTTCGACGGTCACGGCCCATGGCGTCAGCGGTGCGCGCCACTGGCTGTCGTAGCCGCGCACGACGTCGCCGTGGCCGTAGATCAGTACGGTGGGCAGGCGGTCGTCTTCGTGACGATGGGCGAACAGGAACGGCCCGAACCCTGGCGCCGGGTTATCGACGATGCGGGTGCTAAAGCCGAGCCCTTCGACTTCCGGCGCGATTTCGTCGCTCAAGTACGAAAGCAGCGTGGCGGCACGGTCGCTTTCCTGGCTCTCGGTGCGAAAGCCGACGCGACGGTTGAGGTTCTCAAGAAAGGCGCCGGATTCGAAATGATGCGTGGCGTGTTCAATGGCCTGATTGCGGCTCACGTTTGTCTGTCTCCGATGCGGGGTGCGGGGGATGGCGGCGACGCGGCGCCTGGTGTGGCACGGTCCTGGGTTCGCGGCCATTAGCTTCGAAACGATTCTAGGAGGCCGTTATTTTTGTCACAATGATCGTGTTTCGAAACTTGCATTGCCGAAAAGGCAAAGCTGAATCTCTCCACACACGGCTGCACACGCTCGTGCGTACCTTTGCTCAAGGCAACCTTCATGGCACTTTCATTGCACGGCATCGCATTGCGCTATTTTGTTGAAGTGGCTCGTACGGGCTCGATCAGCGACGCGTCCGCGCGGCTGCATGTCGCCGTTTCGGCGATCAGCCGGCAGATCGCGCGGCTTGAAAGCGATCTCGGCGTTGCGCTGTTCGAGCGGCGGCCGCGTGGCATGTCGCTCTCCGAGGCGGGCGAGCGGCTGCTTGCCTATGCGCAGCGCAGCCTGCTCGAGGCGGAGCATGTGATGAAGGAGATAGGCGGCCTCGAGGCATTGCATGGCAGCATGATCAAGGTCGCGAGTTCAGAGGGGTTTGCCGCGGATTTTCTGCCCAGTGCAATGGCGGCGTTCCGCGGCCAGTACCCGGGGATCGACTTCACGCTCTCCGTGGTGCCGCCGGGCGAGGCGACCCGCCGTGTGCGCGATGGCGACGCCGATCTCGCGCTGACCTTCAGTCTCGCGCCGGAGAAGGGCGTCAAGGTCGAACACACCGAGCGCGCGCCGGTGCTGGCGCTGCTGCACGCCGACCATCCACTGGCGGCGCGCGCGCGGGTGTCGCTGGCTGACCTGCGGCGCTATCCGCTGGTGCTGCCGGAGCCTGGCACGACGATCCGGCAACTGATCGACATTACCTGTGCGCTTGAAGGCGTGCTGCTCGAGCCCGATCTCACCAGCAACAATAGCGGGGCGATGTACCGCTACGCGCAGAAGTCTGGGGCGATCATGTTCACGGGGCTGCTATCGGTGCGCGATCGTTACGCCGGCGACGGCTTCGTCGCGATACCGCTGACGCACCCGCAGATGCGTCAGCGCAGCATCCAGGTGCAAACCATGGCCGGTCGGGAGTTGCCGCCGTCGGTCAAGGCGTTCCGCGACCATCTGATTGCCGGGATCGGCGGCGCGAAGCCGGCGGATGCTGCGGCGCCGAAGCCTGCCCGAAAGCGAGGCAAGGCCCATTGAAAGGCAAATCTCCCTGCCGGACGGCGATTCACGACCTAAACTGTGGTGACGGAGCGGCTTGGTGGGCTTTTACGGCATGGCTGGCGATGCTGCGGCCCGCACCAGTGGTAGGATTCAGCCCGAAAAACGGAGAGCGGTACGTGACGAATCGGCGTGCCGTGCATAACAGAGCGATAGGAATCAGGACATCGAATGGCGCAACAAAAAACCAACCCAAAACTTGAGCAGGCGCTGACGCGCGGGGATCTTGCAATTCGCCAGGCCAACTCGGCGCGGGCGACTGCGTTGCTACGCGCGCTGGGCAAGATGATCATTGAGGCGTCCGCGACGATCGGTGTGGAGGCATTCACGCTGATTCCGGACGGCGACAAGATTTACGATCCCACCGATGGGCTTTGGCCGCAGGAGTTGCTGGTTTCGCTCGATGGTCCTGTCGAGGAAGCGGATCCGGATGAAGTTCGCACGGTGCGGTTGATTGCCGATGATCCTGCCACGGTGTTCAGGGTTGAATGGCAGCGTGCCGATGGGAAGATCGGCCGTCAGGATGGGGGGCCGTTTGCAACGGTGGCCTTTATTTCTGATGTGGATATTCCCTGGACGGATGATGAGGATTGAGGGTTGGGTTTTTGCCTGCCCGGCGGTTCTGGTTTTTTTTGGCGTTGCCTTGTTGGGGGCTGGTTCTGTTGTTGGGCTTTTGGCCTTTTGGCCTTTCCTTGATTTGTTAGTGGTCTATTAGCGTTGCCCCTGTGCGGGGCGGCACCTACTTCTCTTTGCCGGCCGCAAAGAGAAGTAGGCAAGAGAAAGCGGCTCAAACCGCTAATTCTTAAGCGGGTCCCCCGCGCAGCCACGGTAGTGGCGCATCTGGAATCTGTTCCCTCGCACATTCGGCGCCAGTGACAAGGCAGTCATACCTCCGGCGGCGCTGCGCGCGCCGATACCCTGTTCATAAAACCGGCCGCCGGATTTTTGCTTCCGCGGTTTGGTCCGTTCCCCGACTCGTCGTTGTATCGCTGTGACCAAGCTGCGGTTTGCTTCTCCCGTTTGCCCGGTTTCGTGATTCGCCGTTGCATCGCCGCCACCTGGATACCGTTCCGCTCTCGCATTTGCTTCGTCCCCGGCTCGCCGTTGCATCGCTGCCACTTGGGTGCCGTTTCGCTCTCGCGTTTGCCCCCGTTGCCTGACCCGTCGTCGCCCCGTTGCTGCAAGCATAACCGCGGCAGCGATCGCGATTGCGCTGCGAATGCAACGCACCGACATTCCGTTTGAAGTGGGTTTCGCCAATCAGAGTGGGAGCGTCTCGCCGAGGCGAAGCCGACGGCTCCCGCCACGCGAAGCGAAGCCGCTGGTTTCCCTGGCAGACCCGTCCGCGACGCACGCAGTGCGGAGCGGGAGCTGATGAGTCCTTTGTCAACGGCGCGGAGTGTGCGGGGACACGGATTCCAGATGCACCACTACCGTGGCTGTGCGGGGGACCCGCTTAAGAATTAGCGGTGTGAGCCGCTTTCTTTTGCCTACTTGTATATTCCCTTCTGTGACGCCGACCCGATCAGTTGTCGTCACAGGGACAGTCAGTTCGTCTGCCTACCGGGTTTCGAGCCCGCAGAAAAGCTTGAGCGACTATCCTTTTTCATCCTTCTAACCCGAACAGTTGACTGAGTCTTGAGCTCGTATTTTCCTGCAAGTATGGGTACCGTGATGAATCAATCTTCTTCCGTTTATATCGGCATCGACGTCAGCGGCAGCGCGCTCGATATTGCCATTCACGACACCACCGAACATTTCCGTGTCGACAATGAGCCGGTCGCTATCGAACAGCTGGTGCAACGTCTGATCGCGTTGAGCCCCACACTGATCGTCATGGAGGCCACCGGCAAGCTTGAACTCGCTGTGCTCAGGGCCCTCTGCGAGGCCGGCTTGCCCGCCGTCGCGGTCAATCCCCGGCAGGTACGCGACTTCGCCCGCGCAACCGGCTCGCGTGCCAAAACCGATCGCATCGACGCCTTCGCCATCGCCCATTTCGCCGCGGTCCTCAAGCCCGTCGTGCGCCCGCTCACCGATGTGCAGACCGAGCAGTTGCAGGCCCTGCTGCTGCGCCGTGCCCAGCTCATCGATATGCTCGTGGCCGAGAAAGCACGGCTTGAGCGCGCCCATGCCGCTGCACGGGACAGTCTGAACGAGCACATCAAATGGCTCAAGCAGCAGATCAAGCTCGCTGACAACGACATCGATTCATTCCTGCGCTCCTCGCCCGCGTGGCGTCAGAAGGAAGACCTGCTGCGCTCCGTGCCAGGCATCGGTCCCGGCGCCGCCGCGACGCTGATCGCCTTTATGCCGCAACTTGGCTCGCTGAACCGCCGGGAGATCGCTGCGCTCACCGGCGTCGCTCCCTTCAATAGCGACAGCGGCAGGCACATCGGCAAACGCCGCATTCAGGGTGGGCGCGCCGTCGTGCGGCGAGCGCTCTATATGGCCTGCGTGCCGGCGCTGCGTTTTAACCCGACCATCCGGACTTTCTATGACCGGCTGCGCAAGGCCGGCAAACCGTTCAAGGTTGCTATCACGGCCTGCATCCGCAAGCTCGTCGTCACGCTCAATGCGATGGTCCGTAACGCCACGCCCTGGAGTTCGCCGACTAACTGAGCTTCGTCACGCGTTGCCCTGATGGCGGGCAGTCCGGGCGCGATCATCCATCGTGCTGTCTGCGCTCGCCTGTGCATCGCTGACTACCGTGCCGGGCATCGGTCATCCGCCAGCTAGCCGTCGCTTGACTTCCAATACGGTTGCTTCTCTTTGCGGCCGGCAAAGAGAAGTAGGTGCCGCCCCGCACAGGGGCAACGCTAATAGACCGATAAGAAAGCAAGGAAAGGCCAAAAGACCACCAACAGACCAGACCACGAACCCCCAGCATGGCAACGCCAAAAAAACATCAGAACCGCCGGGCAGGCAAAATCCCACCCCCTTATTTCATCATCCTGCGCCGAAACAAAACCGCCGAAACAACAAACCCACCCACCGCGTAAGCCGCCAGCACGGCAACATGCAACACCACCCCATCAACCGACCGCCCCAGCATAGCCGGCCGAATCAGGTCTACAGCATGCGCCAAAGGCAGAACTTCAGTCACAGCCCGCGCCGCGGCAGGCAACTGCGAAACAGGAAA
Source organism: Paraburkholderia agricolaris (assembly GCF_009455635.1). Lineage (NCBI taxonomy): Bacteria > Pseudomonadati > Pseudomonadota > Betaproteobacteria > Burkholderiales > Burkholderiaceae > Paraburkholderia > Paraburkholderia agricolaris. The sequence continues at coordinate 2,585,687 of NZ_QPER01000001.1, read as the reverse complement.
AAACACCCCGGACAACAGCAACATCGGCGTCAACACCAACGTCTGGTAAAACATAAAAAAGTCATACGACGGAGCAAGCGCCGTCACCACCATCGCGATACTCGCGAATGCCAACCCCGTCAGCACAATCACCGGCAACGCCAGCAACATCGACGGAAAATTCGCGTATCCCAACGCCCCGGCGACCAGCATGATCGCCGCGCCCGATAGCATCGACTTGCTGCCCGCCCACACCACCTCGCCGAGCACGATGTCGCCCAGCGTCAGCGGCGTATGCATGATCGCCTCCCACGTGCGCTGTACGTGCATGCGCGAAAAGCCCGAATACATCGACTCGAAACTGGCCGACATCATCACGCTCGACGCCACCGTGCCCGCGGCGAGAAACGCGATATACGACACGCCGTCGACATGGCCAACCATCAGTCCAAGCCCGAAACCCAGACCGAACAGATAGATCATCGGGTCGGCAAGATTGCCGAACATCGAGGCAATCGCGAGCTTCTTCCAGACCAGATAGTTGCGGCGCCATACCGCAATCCAGTTGACCGCGTTGGCAGGGAAAGCGGCGAAGGTTTCCTGTTCTGGCGGCGTCTCGCCATGCGGTTCGTAAGTGCGTGCGTCCATTGCGTGTCTCTTGCCGTGTCGTTATAGCGGTAGAAGGTTGTGAGCCGGGCCGGGGCCGCCAGGCGCCAAGCTGCGCGTCAATCCTGCATCTCGCGTCCGGTCAGCCGCAGGAATACATCTTCCAGATTCGCCGGACGATGCAGATAGCGCAGATCGGCACGCTGCTTGAGGCGGGCATGCACGGGCTGGGGATCGCTCACATAGCAGAACAGCGTCTCGCCACTGATCTCGGTGCGTTCCACAAACGGCGCCAGTTCATCGCGCAACGCCACCGGATCGGGGCCGAAGATTTCGATCACATCACAGCCGATCTCGGACGCGATCAACTCGCGCGGCGCGCCTTCGGCGATCTTGCGTCCTTCCTCGATCACGCACAGGCGATGACACAGCCGTTCGGCTTCTTCCATGAAGTGCGTGGTCAGCAGGATGGTCTTGCCGCGTACCAGCAGCGAACGCAGCCGTTCCCAGATCAGATGGCGCGCCTGCGGATCGAGGCCGGTGGTCGGCTCATCCATGATCAGCACGTCGGGATCGTTGACGAGCGCGCGCGCCAGCGTGAGGCGCCGCTTCATGCCGCCCGACAGTTCGCTCACGCGGGCATCCGCCTTGCTCTCGAGGCGGGCGAATTCAAGCAGCGACGGCACCATCGCGCGACATTGCGCGGCGCTCAAACCGAAGTAGCGGCCAAATACCAGCAGATTTTCGCGGACGGTGAAATCGGGATCGAGATTGTCGAACTGTGGGACGACCCCAACGCGCGCTCGCGCGATCCGCGCACGGCCGGGAATCGGCTCGCCGCACAGCCGAATCGTACCGGCGTCCGGTGCGGCAATGCCGAGCAGCATGCGCAACGTGGTGGTCTTGCCCGCGCCGTTCGGGCCGAGCAGGCCGAAACATTCGCCTGTGTTGACATGAAACGACAGTCCGTCGACGACCGTCTTTTCGCCGTAGCTTTTTTTGACCTGGTGGAACTCAATGGCGGCTTCAGACATGGATCGATCAAGGCTCCGGGAAAAGAGGCAAATAGCCGGTAAGGCCGCCCATTCTATGGCATCGGCAGCGAGGCGTTGGCGGCCGCAGGATGGGCCCGATGGTGTTTCTTGCGCTGCCGCATAGGGTCGCGGGCGCCCCGGATCGGGCCCGAATCCAGCACGCACCTGTTTAGGGCGCACTTAGCGTTTTCCATCCCTTGCAACCTGAATTGCGGCGCACCATGATTCATTTAGACCGCGTTCCTCGCGGGATGGGAGATAAATCATGGCGAGCTACCAAAAAATCCTGTTGTGCTACGACGGCTCGCGCGAAGGCCGCAAAGCGTTACGTTGCGGCGCCGATCTGGCGTTGGATCTGAAAGCGGAAACGCACTTGCTGTCGGTGGTCGACATGCGCTCGAGCATTGCGCAAAGCGCCGGCCTGCTGACCGATGTGGCCTGTGGCAGTTTCGAGAAAACGGCCCGCGACATCCTGCAGGAAGGCGTGGACTGGCTCACCGAACGCGGCGTGGCCGCGCAAGGGCATTTTGCGTTTGGCCATCCGATCGACGAGATCGCCAACCTCGCCAACGAACTGCATGTCGACCTCGTGGTGGTCGGCCATCGTTGCCGAACCGGTCTGTCACGATGGTGGATGGGCGCGGGAAATACCCCGCTGCTCGATCGGATCTCGTGCAGCATTCTGGTGGCGTGCTCTTCCGCGCAGGAGCAGCAGCAAGCAGAGGCGGCTTGAAGCAGGACGGGGTCAGGGCGTGGAGCCCGTGAATCTGGCTGAACGGGCCAAACAGGTCAAACGGGTCATATGGGCCGAGCGTTCGTTTGTTCAGGACGAGTGCATCGGCCAGATTGCGATTCGTTCCAGCTGGCCGCGTTCGCCAACTGCCCCTCCAGACGATCACTCGTTCAGATCGACCGCGGCCAGCTTCCAGATGAATAAACCTTCGCGTTGCAAGATCGCTGAGTAACGCGCATCGCCGGCACCATGCTGATAAGTGACGACGAACTCGTTGAAGCCGCGATAGCCCGCCGTGGTTTGCGGCGGTTGCGGTGGTGTCGCGTTGTTCTCGCTATGGGTTGGGCCGTTGGTTGTGCCGTTGCCCGTGTCGTTGCCCGTGCTACCGGCAACAGGCGGGGCTGGTTCCGGTGCAGGCCCTGGCGCGGCAGGTGGAACCGGCGGCCGTTCGCCCGGGTTGCCGCGCGGCGGCATGCCGTTCAGCAAGGCCGCCACGCCGTCGGGTGTCGCATAAGCGTCGACCAGTGGACCGATCAAGGCCACGCCGATCATGGCGCCAATCGCTGCGAACGGATTACCGTTGCCATGTCCGTCGAGCCTACGCGTGAGCAGGCCGGTGACCTGCTGTTTCAGGCTCTCGCGCAACGCGGGAAAATCGACGTATTTATTGACGGTTTGCGCATCACGTGCGTCCGCCGCGCGCTTGAGATTATTTAGCGCTATGTAGGGCGACGCATATCCGAACCCCAATGCGGCGATCACCACAATCACAATCAAAGTGACGATCAGCGGCCGGGTAGCGCTACGTTTCGTGCGAGTTGAAACTGCCATCGAGCGGGACTCTCTATCAGGTGTCATCTAACGTGGACCGCGGCCACGTAAAAACGATCCCATACGATGCAATATCCGGGAAGGCCGGGCGGCCGAGACTCTATGCCGGGCGTCGCAGGCTGCGGGGCACACGCCGGGCGTCGCATGCGGGCTATTGCATGTCGCGCGCGGCATCCCGTGCGCTGCATGGCGGCAGCCGGTTGCAGCCGGTTGCCGCCAACCCGCCGTGCAGCTTATGCCTCGAACACCGCGCCGTGCACGTTGGCTTCGTCGGCGATGCAACGATCGATCATGCGGCACACAGCGTCTACCGTGCCGACCATGATCAGCCGCGACGGCCCATGATAGACGCGCACCGGCGCACGGCGCGCGGGTTCAGCCGTATTCAGCCCGGAATTCAGTGACACGCGCGCAAAAGCCGGCAACGAGGACGGCAAACCTGCTCCTACGCCGGGCGCGTCGAACAGCGATAGCGATGGAGTGCCGGCCGGGGACGCCTCGATTAGCGAACAGGGCACCAGCTTGCGCAGATGGCGCAGACGACCGAACTGGCGAAAAGGCAGCAGGCGGGCAAGGCGTTCCATGAGTCTCTCCAGGCGATTCAACGTTGGGGCAGCTTTGGGTTGGCGCACGCGCAGGGCTTAGAACTCGCCCGGGCGGATCAGCCCGACGGCGATACCCTCGAGCGCGAATTCCGCACTGCCGGTTTCAACGAAGATGTTGTCGTAATCGGGGTTCTCGGCGATCAACTCGATGCCGTTCGGCCGGCGCTTCAGGCGCTTGACCGTTACGTCGTCGCCAAGGCGCGCGATGATGATCTGACCGTCTTTGGCTTCGCTTTTCTTCTGTACCGCGAGCAGGTCGCCGTCGAAGATGCCCGCGTCGCGCATGGACAGCCCGCGTACTTTCAGCAGGTAGTCCGGCTTGCTCGAGAACAGTGCCGGGTCGCACGCGTAATGCTGCGAGATATGTTCCTGCGCGAGGATCGGACTACCCGCCGCAACGCGGCCGATCAGTGGCAGCGACAGTTGCATGATGCTGGCGTGCGGCAGCGTGAACTGGTACGGCGAATCTTCGGCGCCCCCAAGCAGGCGAATGCCGCGCGATGCGCCGGCCGCCAGTTCGATCACACCCTTGCGAGCCAGCGCCCGCAAATGTTCTTCTGCCGAGTTGGCCGAGCTGAAACCCAGCTCGGCGGCGATTTCCGCCCGTGTGGGCGGGAAACCGGTGCGTTCGATGGCCCGGCGGATCAAATCGAAAACCTGCTGCTGACGTGCGGTAAGTTTGGTCATGGCGCCACTGTATGTATGAACAGGTGCCTGTATTTTTATACAGTATTCCGCGCAATTCAAGCTTTACTTTAAGTTCGTGCCCTGGGGTGGCGCTCCAGCGCCGCAAACGGACGTCATAACACCCGTTTTCGTGCCGCAACGCCTTATCCGGCCGTCATTACCACTTTTGCGTATTAAAGAATGAAGAAACATTATTTTTAATGATGAAAGCTCTTCGATAGACTTTCCTTCGAGTTGGGGCTCATGTGCACGTGACCGCGACGCAAAACAACACCACACGCTGTTTCAGCGGACCACCACGCGGAGAAAGTTGGCATGAACCATCAAGGCACGGGGCTGGCAGGCAAGACCAGAAAATTCATTGCGGCGCTCGCTTTCGGCGCAGTCGGCACGATTACCGCGGCCGGCGTCGTGACGCAGGCACATGCAGCGGACACGACGCTGCTGAACGTGTCGTACGACCCGACACGCGAGTTGTACCAGGACGTCAACCAGGCATTTGGCAAGGAATGGAAGGCGAAAACGGGCGAGACGATCACCTTCAAGCAGTCGCACGGCGGCTCGGGTGCGCAGGCGCGTTCGGTGCTGGACGGTTTGCAGGCGGACGTGGTGACGCTGGCGCTCGCCTACGACATCGACGCGTTGGCCAACAAGGGCTTGCTCGACAAGGGCTGGCAAAAGCGCCTGCCGGACAACGCGTCGCCGTACACGTCGACGATCGTGTTTCTGGTGCGCAAGGGCAACCCGAAGCACATCAAGGATTGGGACGATCTGATCAAGCCGGGCGTGTCGATCGTCACGCCGAATCCGAAGACTTCGGGCGGCGCGCGCTGGAACTATCTGGCTGCATGGGCCTATGCCGAACATCAGCCGGGCGGCAACGACCAGAAAGCGAAGGAATTCGTCGGCAAGCTCTATAAGAATGCCGGCGTGCTGGATTCGGGGGCGCGCGGCGCGACCACCAGCTTCGTGCAACGCGGCATCGGCGACGTGCTGATTGCGTGGGAAAACGAAGCCTTCCTTTCGTTGAAGGAATTCGGTCCGGACAAGTTTGAAATCGTCGTGCCGTCGGTGAGCATTCTGGCCGAGCCGCCGGTCGCGGTGGTGGACAAGGTGGTCGACAAGCACGGCACACGCAAGCTGGCCGAAGCGTATCTGAACTTCCTGTACAGCGAGCAGGGTCAGGAAATCGCGGCGAAGAACTTCTACCGTCCGCGTTCGAGCAAGGTGCCGGCCGAGCTGACCTCGAAGTTTCCGAAGCTGAAGCTGTACACGGTGGACGATTCGTTCGGCGGTTGGGCGAATGCACAGAAGACGCACTTTGCCGACGGCGGCGTGTTCGATTCGATTTACTCGCCGCAGTAAGGGGCACCCGGCACAACGACATGCGCGGTTGAACGCGTAGTGACACCTCGCCGGAAAGCGCGCCCGCAAGGCGCGCTTTCTGGCCAGCCAGGCGGCCGAAAAGAGCCGCCGGTTTCAACCCTGAAAGAGTACTGAGCATGACGACGTTGACCTTCCGAAAACCGAGCGCGTTGCCCGGTTTTGGCCTGACACTCGGCATCACGGTGGCTTATCTGAGCCTCGTGGTGCTGATTCCGCTTGCGGCGACCTTTCTCAAGACCGCGACGCTCGACTGGCCCCAGTTCGTGCGCGCGGTCACGTCGCCGCGCGTGCTCGCGTCGTATCGCCTGACGTTTTTCTCGGCCCTCGGCGGCGCGCTGATCAACGCGGTGTTCGGTTTTCTGGTCGCGTGGGTGCTGGTGCGCTATACCTTCCCGTTCAAGCGCATCGTCGATGCGGTGGTCGATCTGCCGTTTGCGTTGCCGACCTCCGTGGCCGGTATTTCGCTCGCGGCGGTGTACGCGGGCAACGGCTGGATCGGCCAGTTTCTCGAGCCGCTCGGCATCAAGATCGCTTTCACGCCGGCCGGTGTGCTGGTCGCGCTGACCTTCATCGGTTTGCCGTTCGTCGTGCGGACCGTGCAGCCGGTGCTCGAAGAGTTCGAGCGCGAGCAGGAAGAAGCGGCTGCCTGCCTTGGCGCCTCGCGCTGGCTGACGTTTCGCCGCGTCGTGCTGCCGGCCGTGTTCCCAGCCTTGCTGACAGGTTTCGCGCTGGCATTCGCGCGGGCGCTCGGCGAATACGGCTCGGTGATTTTCATCGCCGGTAATGTGCCGATGAAATCGGAAATCACGTCGCTGTTGATCATTACCAAGCTCGAACAATACGACTACGCCGGCGCGACCGCGCTGGCCGTGGTCATGCTGGTGGTGTCGTTCCTGATGCTGCTGTTCATCAACACCTTGCAATGGTATTTGCAGCGTCGCACAAGCCGTGGCGGCGCAGGTCCGGCACCCGCTGCTGCGAGCGTGGCGTTTGGCGGAGGTGTGCAATGAGCCGCAACTCCCTGAATGGCGCGGATGCCGCGGCTGTTGCCGTGGCGCCGCGCGCGCCCCTCAATCTCGCGCGCCGGCCCGATCCGGTCACCGAGTCGCCGGTTGTGCGCTGGATTCTGACCAGCGTCGCGTTACTGTTTCTTGCGCTGTTCCTGGTTGTACCGCTCGTCGCGGTCTTCTATCAGGCCCTGAACAAGGGTCTTGGCTTCTATCTGGAGTCCCTGGCCGATCCGGATGCGTTGTCGGCCATCAAGCTCACCGTGATTACGGCCGCGATCGCGGTGCCGCTGAATCTCGTGTTCGGTCTTGCCGCGTCCTGGTGTATCGCCAAGTTCGAGTTCCGCGGCAAGGCTCTGCTGACCACGCTGATCGATCTGCCGTTCTCGGTCTCGCCGGTGATTTCCGGGTTGATCTACGTGCTGATGTTCGGTGCGCAGGGCTGGTTCGGGCCGTGGTTGCAGGACCACAACGTGCAGATCATCTTCGCGGTGCCGGGCATCGTGCTGGCAACGATTTTCGTCACGTTCCCGTTCGTCGCGCGTGAGCTGATTCCGCTGATGCAGGCGCAAGGCAACGACGAGGAAGAGGCCGCGCACGTGCTCGGCGCGTCCGGATGGCAGATCTTCCGCCGGGTCACGCTGCCGAACGTCAAATGGGGTCTGCTGTACGGCGTGATTCTGTGTAATGCGCGCGCGATGGGCGAGTTCGGCGCGGTGTCGGTGGTGTCCGGCCACATTCGCGGCCAGACCGACACGATGCCGCTGCACGTCGAAATTCTTTATAACGAGTACAACTTCTCGGCCGCGTTCGCCGTGGCATCGGTGCTGGCCTTGCTGGCGCTCGTGACGCTCGGCCTGAAACTGCTCGCCGAGCGCCATATGTCGGCGGAATTGTCCGCCGCGCGCGACGTGCCGGCCTATGCCGGGCCGCTCGCGCCGAGCTCCGCTGCACCGTCCGTCAAGGCGGCCCGTCTGCCGAACAATGTAGTCAAGCACCCGCTCAAGCAAGGAGAGCTGTAATGGGTATCACCGTTCGTAACCTGCAAAAGCGCTTCGGCGATTTCGTCGCGCTCGATAACGTTTCGCTCGACTTTCCGCCGGGCGAACTGGTTGCGCTGCTCGGGCCTTCGGGTTGTGGCAAGACCACCTTGCTGCGTGTGATTGCCGGTCTCGAATACGCGGACGGCGGCCAGGTCGTGCTGCAGGGCCAGGATGTTGCGACGGTCGGCGCCCGCGAACGCGAAGTTGGCTTTGTGTTCCAGCATTACGCGCTGTTCCGTCATATGACGGTATTCGAGAACGTCGCGTTCGGATTGCGTGTGAAGCCCCGTAAGGAGCGGCCCTCGGAGGCGGTGATTCGCGAGAAGGTGCATGAACTGCTGAAGCTCGTGCAACTCGACTGGCTCGCGCAACGGTATCCGTCGGAATTGTCCGGTGGTCAGCGGCAGCGGATTGCGTTGGCGCGCGCGCTGGCGGTCGAACCGAAGGTCTTGCTGCTCGACGAACCGTTCGGCGCGCTGGATGCCAAGGTGCGCAAGGAATTGCGTAGCTGGTTGCGTCGTCTGCATGACGATCTGCATATCTCGACGATTTTCGTCACGCACGATCAGGAAGAAGCGCTCGAAGTGGCCGACCGGATCGTCGTGCTGAATCGCGGGCATGTGGAGCAGGTGGGCAGTCCGCAGGACGTGTACGACCATCCGCAAACCTCGTTCGTCTACGAGTTTCTCGGCGCGGCGAACCGTCTGCACGGCAATGTGGATGCGAGCGGCTTCGTGGTCGACGGCGCGGCGCTGCCGGTCACGATCAAGGCCGATTTCAGCGGGCCGGCATTCGCGTATGTGCGGCCGCACGATCTGCAGTTGTATCCTCAAGCGTCCGGCCATCGCGAAGGCATCGTGGTCGACGTGCGGCGCGTGGTGACGCTCGGCGGCTCGGTGCGGGTGGAACTGGCGGGTCGCGAAGGCAACCTGCTCGAGGCGGAACTCGACCGCGAATCGTGGCGCGATCTGCAACTGGCGATCGGCGACGGCGTGACCGCCGTGCCGCGCGCGTTGCGCGTATTTCCGGCGCAATAAGCGGCACTGCTGGCAGCACAACAAAACTCGGCGTTTCAATCAAACTCTAATAACTCAACTCTGGCTTAACCGGAGACATACAGATGAATTTTCAGCAATTGCGCTTTGTGCGCGAGGCCGTGCGTCAGAACATGAATCTGACCGAAGTGGCCAACGTGTTGTACACGTCGCAGTCGGGCGTATCGAAACAGATCAAGGATCTGGAAGACGAGCTCGGCGTGGATATCTTCATCCGGCGCGGCAAACGCCTCACGGGCCTCACCGAGCCGGGCAAGGCGGTGCATCAACTGATCGAGCGGATGCTGCTCGATGCGGAGAATCTGCGCCGCGTCGCGCGCCAGTATGCCGATCAGGACAGCGGCCACCTCGTCGTGGCAACCACCCACACGCAGGCGCGTTATGCGCTGCCGAAGGTGATTCGTCAATTCACCGAGGTGTTCCCGAAGGTGCATCTGGCGTTGCGCCAGGGCAGCCCGCAACAGATCGCCCAGATGATCATCAACGGCGAAGCGGACATCGGCATTTCGACCGAGGCGCTCGACCGTTTCCCGGATATCGTCACGTTCCCGTGCTATTCGTGGCATCACATCGTGGTGGTGCCGAAGGATCACCCGTTGGTGGGCCGCGAAAACCTGACGCTCGATGAGATCGCCGAATTCCCGATCGTCACGTACGACCAGGACTTCACGGGCCGCTCGCATATCGACCAGGCGTTTGCGAAAGCGGGTGCGTTGCCGGACGTCGTGCTGACCGCCATCGATGCCGACGTGATCAAGACTTACGTCGAACTCGGCATGGGCATCGGCGTGGTCGCGGCCATGGCCTACGATCCGAAGCGCGACACGGAACTGGTCGCGCTGGATACGCAGCATCTGTTCGAGGCGAGCACCACGCGGGTCGGCTTGCGCAAGGGCGCGTTCCTGCGCGCGTATGCATACCGGCTGATCGAAATGTTCGCGCCGCAACTGAACGAAGCGGAAATCGCCGCACAATTGCGCGAAGCGGTTTGAGGCGAGGGCGCAAGCCGTTGCGCTCCAGGCGAACGGGCATCCGTTTTTTTTGACGCATGGCGGCGCGCGGCACATCGCTTACAATCGCCGCCATGAATACTCAGACCTCTTCTTCCGCGACGCCTTCCAACCAGGGCGCAACGCCCCAACTGCCGCGCATCGCCGTGCTGGCAACGGGCGGCACGATCGCCGGGGCGGCCGCGGACGCCACCAACACGTCCGGCTACCAGGCGGGCGTGGTCGGCGTCGATCAATTGCTGGCCGTGGTGCCGGCTTTGTCCACGGTCGCGCGGATCGCGCCCGAGCAGATTGCCAGCGTCGACAGTAAAGACATGGAGATGTCGCTGTGGAGCACGCTCGCGCAACGCATCAACACGCTGCTCGCCGACGGTGATGTCGACGGCGTGGTGATTACGCATGGCACCGATACGCTCGAAGAAACCGCCTACCTGCTGCATCTGACGATCAAGTCGGATAAGCCGGTCGTGCTCACCGCTGCCATGCGTCCGGCATCGGCGTTGTCGGCCGACGGTCCGTTGAATCTGCTGAATGCCGTGACGGTTGCCGCGAACGCGCAGTCGCGCGGGCAGGGCGTGCTGGTGGCATTCAACAATAAGATTCACAGCGCGCGTGATGTGGTCAAGACAAGCACGTATGCGGTCGATGCTTTCCAGTCGCCCGAGATCGGCGCGCTCGGCTGGGTGCAGGACGGCCGCGTCGAATATCAGCGCAGCGTGGTGCGTGCGCATACGCTTGCAACCGAATTCGTGATCGGCGCGAAGTGGCCGCATGTGGAGGTTGTCGCGAGCTATGCCGGTGTCTCGCGGATCGCCGTGGATGCGCTGGTGGCGGCGGGTGTGCGCGGCATCGTGGTGGCGGGTACGGGCAATGGCTCGATTCACGCCTCGATGCAACAGGCATTGGCGGATGCGGCCTCGCAGGGTGTGGCGGTGGTGCGTTCGTCGCGGGTGGGTTCAGGCCATGTCATGCGCAATGGCGCGGCCGCTGACGACGCGCTCGGTTTCGTCAGCGCGGGCTCGCTGAATCCGTACAAGGCGCGGGTCCTGCTGATGCTCGCACTGGCTGCGGGCGGCACGGGGCCGGTTGCGTTGCAGAAAACTTTCGACACGTACTGACTGAATTAGCGCGGGTGGTCCGGTTCAAAGTCAGAACCGTGTCCCGCGCACGACGCTTGAATGACAACGCGGCGCCCAGGTCATCGACCCGGGCGCCGCGTTGTCGTTTCAGCTTAAGGTTTGTTGCTACCGATACAGATACCGATGCCGATACCAATGTAAACCGGGCGACGCCGGCAAGCCGTTAGCCCGCCAGATCCGGAGGCAACTTGCCGCCGTTTGCCGCCAGCGCTTGCATCACCTGTTTGTGCAGCCAGATGTTCATGCTTGCCGAATCGTTCGTGTCGCCGCTGTACTTCAGTTCCTGGGCGAGTTGCTTGCGATGCTCGAGGCTGCTGTCGACGCCGAGCGCTTTCAGCGTGTCGACGATCGACGTGCGCCAGTTCAACGTTTGCCCACTCTCACTCACGAACTGGTCCATGACAACAGCAACGTCGACGTCGGCCAGCGGCGCGGGCGTCGGTGTCGCGTCGGGTGCGGCAGCTTGTGCCGCTGCCGGATCCGGTGTCGGCTCGACCGCAGGTGCGGGCTGGTCGGGCTTCGCTTTGCCGAAGAGCTTGTTTACGATGTCACCAAAGATGCTCATTCTGAATCCTTTGCAAGATGGGTTACCGGCGCAAGCACATTCCGCTCACGGGTTGAACACTGGCTGCGAATCGGGCGAATGAAGCAGAGCACATGCGTTGCGATGATCGGCAAGCCGCAAGTGATCGCTGATACGCCTGCAACCAGACTCAAAGAGTGTAGGAGAAAAGTACGGAGGGATGTGTCAAAAAAGGTCGTGCCGCGGACGCGGAGTTGCAAGCAAATGCAAGCGGACTTGCGAGCACAGCTGCGAGGAGACTTGCAGAGAGAGGTGCTGGCAGGCGGCATGCATGATGCAGCCGCTGCGAGAGAATGGCGGAAAACGCATAAGTTTGAAATCCGACAGCCGGACACCCGACGACGACGTCTGACCGACCAAGGCTTCCCCGGCGCCGCCGGGTGCCGCTGCGGACCCCACTTGCCGCTCTCAGCCCAGAGCGGCACGATTTGCCCGTTCCGCCGCCGTTACAGCACGACGGACCGGGCGCCCCACCTGCGATTGCCATGACGATGACGATGCAACCATCACGGCAATCCATATGACATGCTTCATGTTGTTTTTATGTGCAGCGTTTGACGCCCGCTGCCTGCTCCCTGATTGGCCCGTCGCAATTCGCTCCGATACGGCGGGTCACGCGTGTGAACTGGTGCGTGACCCGTGCAACCGGCCTTCGCAGGAGATGTATCAGGCCGCCTTGGCTTCGCTACCCGGCGCTTGCGCGACTTCGTAGTTCGCCATGATTTCCAGCGCGCGCACCATCGCCGAGTGATCCCATGCCTTGCCGCCGTTGGCTGCGCACACGCTGAACAGTTGCTGGGCGCTGGCCGTATGCGGCAGGGCGATGCCGAGCTTGCGCGCGCCGTCCAGGGCGAGGTTCAAATCCTTCTGGTGCAGTTCGATGCGGAAGCCCGGATCGAAGGTACGCTTGGTCATACGCTCGCCATGCACTTCGAGAATTCGCGACGAAGCGAAGCCGCCCATCAGCGCCTTGCGCACACGTTCCGGATCGGCGCCCGAGCGCGAAGCGAACAGCAGTGCTTCGGCCACGGCTTCGATGTTCAGCGCGACGATGATCTGGTTCGCGACCTTGCAGGTTTGACCCGCGCCGTTGTCGCCGATCAGCGAGATGTTCTTGCCCATCAGTTCGAACAGCGGCTTGGCGAGCGCAAACGCCTTTTCCGGGCCACCGACCATGATCGTCAGCGACGCTTCACGCGCGCCGACTTCGCCACCGGACACCGGCGCATCGAGGTAGTCGGCGCCCAGCGCGTTGATCTTCTTCGCGAAAGCCTGCGTGTCGAGCGGCGAGATCGAGCTCATGTCGATCACGAGCTTGCCTTGCGTGAGGCCGGCGGCAACGCCGTCGTCGGCGAACAGCACGTTGGCGACGTCAGGCGTGTCCGGCACCATGATGACAACGATGTCAGCGGCTTGTGCAACCGCGGTCGAACTGGCGACCACGCTCGCGCTCTTGCTCAGATCTTCCGGCACCGGGTACGCGCCATTCACGAACAGCGTGTGGCCGCCCTTGATGAGGTTGCGCGCCATGTGCGCGCCCATGATGCCGAGGCCGATAAAACCGATCTTTGCCATGTGTCTAAATCTCCAGTGTTGTTTGGGGTGGTGTGCCTGATGCGATCGACGGATCGATCAGGCTGCGGCGTGGGCTGCACCGCGGGTTTGCCCGGCCACGCTTTGCACCCAGCCGAGGCCGGCGGCGGTGGTCGTGCGCGGCTTGTACTCGCAACCGACGTAGCCTTCGTAGCCGAGCGAATCAAGCAGGTCGAACAGGAACGGGTAGTTGATTTCGCCGGTGCCCGGTTCGTTGCGGCCCGGGTTGTCGGCGAGCTGGATGTGCGCGATCTGCGGCAGATTCTTCTTGATGGTTGCCGCGAGTTCGCCTTCCATCCGTTGCATGTGATAGATGTCGTACTGCAGGAACAGATTGTCCGAACCCACTGCGCGAATCACGTCGAGGCCTTCGCCCGAACGGTTCAGCGCGAAGCCCGGGATGTCGTACGAATTGCACGGCTCGACCAGCAGCCTGATGCCGGCTTTCTTCAGTTCGCCCGCAGCGAAGCGCAGGTTGTCGACGATCGTCGAGCGCGCCTTGTCCGCATCGACGCCCGCCGTCGGAATGCCGACGAGGCAGTTCAGTTGCGGCACTTTCAACGCCGTTGCGTATTCGATCGCGCGGCCGACGCCTTCCTGAAACTCGCTCACGCGATCCGGCAGGCATGCGATACCGCGCTCACCCGCTTCCCAGTTGCCCGCGGGGAGGTTGTGCAACACGAGTTTCAAACGGTTCTGCTGCAGACGTTCGCTCAACTCGGCAATCTGGTACGGATAGGGAAACAGGAATTCGACGGCGTTGAAGCCCGCGTCCGCTGCTGCCGCGAAGCGGTCGAGGAACGGGACTTCGTTGAACAGCATGGTGAGATTCGCTGCAAATTTCGGCATGGTGCTTGTGTCTCGCTGGTCGGTCAGTGAAATAACTTCATGAGGCGGCATCGGGGTGCCGCACCGCGCTCATGTGATGCTCATCGGTTCGAGGCGCGCTTCAACGCGCCGGTTAAGGCGGTTGAGCGCGGGTCGAACCGTCAGCCAGGCTCGGTCAGGCTCAGTCGAGCATGCTGATTGCCGTCGGCGCGTCTTCACGCTTCTCGGCCAGATCTTCGAACTCGTTGATCGCGTCGATTTCGGTGCCCATCGAAATGTTGGTCACACGTTCGAGGATCACTTCGACGATCACCGGCACGTTGAACTCGGAGAGCATCGATTGCGCTTTCAACAGTGCGGGCTTCAGTTCTTCCGGCTTGAACACGCGGATCGCCTTGCAGCCCAGACCTTCGGCAACCGCGACGTGGTCCACGCCATAGCCGTTCGTTTCCGGTGAATTGATGTTCTCGAAACCGAGCTGCACGCAGAAGTCCATATCGAACGCGCGCTGTGCCTGACGGATCAGGCCGAGGTACGAGTTGTTCACCACCACGTGCACGTACGGCAGCTTGAATTGCGCGCCGGCTGCCAGTTCTTCGATCATGAACTGGAAGTCGTAGTCGCCCGAGAGCGCGACGATCGGACGTTGCGGATCGGCTGCGCGCACACCGAGCGCTGCCGGAATCGTCCAGCCGAGCGGGCCTGCCTGGCCGCAGTTGATCCAGTTACGCGCCTTATAGACGTGCAGGAATTGCGCGCCGGCGATCTGCGACAAACCGATCGTGCTCACGTAGCACGTATCGCGGCCGAACACCTGGTTCATCTCTTCGTACACGCGCTGCGGCTTCATCGGCACGTTGTCGAAGTGCGTCTTGCGGTGCATCGTCTGCTTGCGCTGCTGGCAATCGGCGACCCAGGCGCTGCGGTCCTTCAGCTTGCCGGCGGCCTTCCATTCCTTAGCCACTTCAACGAACAGTTCGAGCGCGGCTTTCGCGTCCGACACGATGCCGAGGTCCGGTCCGAACACGCGGCCGATCTGCGTCGGCTCGATGTCCACGTGCACGAACTTACGGCCCTTCGTATAAACCTCGACGCTGCCCGTGTGGCGGTTCGCCCAACGATTGCCGATGCCGAGCACGAAGTCGGAGGCGAGCATCGTGGCGTTGCCGTAGCGGTGCGAAGTCTGCAAGCCGACCATGCCGGCCATCAGCGGATGGTCGTCGGGAATCGCGCCCCACGACATCAGCGTCGGGATCACCGGCACGCCGACGGTTTCGGCGAATTCGACCAGCAGGTCTTCGGCGGCTGCGTTCAGCACGCCGCCACCCGAGACGATCAACGGCTTGTCCGAGTTGTTCAGCAGCGTGAGCGCGGCTTCGATCTGCTTGCGTGTTGCCTTCGGCTTGTAGACCGGCAGCGGCTCGTACGTGTCGATGTCGAATTCGATTTCGGCGAGTTGCACGTCGATCGGCAGGTCGACCAGCACCGGACCCGGACGGCCCGAGCGCATCAGGTGGAAAGCCTGCTGGAACACGCGCGGCACCAGTGCGGGTTCGCGCACGGTGACGGCCCACTTGGTGACCGGCTTGGCGATCGATTCGATATCGACGGCCTGGAAGTCTTCCTTGTACAGACGTGCGCGCGGCGCCTGGCCCGTGATAGCCAGAATAGGAATCGAATCAGCCTGAGCGGAGTACAAACCGGTGATCATGTCGGTGCCGGCAGGGCCCGACGTGCCGATACACACGCCGATGTTGCCCGGTTGGGCACGCGTATAGCCTTCGGCCATATGCGATGCGCCTTCGACGTGACGCGCCAGCACGTGGCTGATGCTGCCTGCCTTGCGCATGGCCGAGTAGAACGGGTTGATGGCTGCGCCCGGAACGCCGAAAGCGGTGTTGATGCCTTCTTTTTCGAGCACCAGCACGGCTGCGTCGACGGCTCTCATCTTGGCCATGAATGTCTCCTGAATGTCTGAGGTGGGCGAATCGCTGGGGTAACGAATCCGCTGACGGAATGTGCAAACCAAAAGGTGTTGATCGAACTGTAGGCCTCACCTAAAGGTTTGATAAGATCAGTCCGGGTCGCTTATTTCGAAACAAAAAGTATGGAATGCATCGGTTTCATGGCGTGACAGCCTGCAGAGCGACGCATGGGCCGCGGCGATGCACGGGAGAGGAGACAAACATGGACCGCTTCAAACAGATCGAAACCTTCGTGCGCGTCGCCGACGCGGGCAGTCTCGCGGCGGCCGCGCTGGAAGAGGGTGTGTCGCCGGTGATTCTCGGGCGCCGCATCGACGCGCTGGAAAAGCGTCTCGGCGTGAAGCTGATGTACCGCTCGACGCGGCGCCTCGTGGTCAGCGAAGACGGCGCGGCGTTTCTCGAGCGCTGCCGCGGCCTGCTCACCGAATGGGACCAGGCGGAAAACGAACTGAGCGCCGGGCGGCGCGCGGTGAACGGCCATCTGATCGTGTCGGCGCCGGCCGCGTTCGGGCGCAAGCACGTCGCGCCGCTCGCGCCGGTTTTTCTCGCCGACAAACCGGAATTGCAGGTCTCGTTCAATCTGACCGACCGGGTGGTGGACCTGGTGCGCGAGGGCTACGACCTGTCGATCCGGATCGGCGGCGCGGTCGATCCGAATTTCGTCGCGGTGAAGCTGGCGTCGAACCGGCGCGTGGTCTGCGGGACGCCGGAATATTTCCGCAAACACGGCAAGCCGAAAACGCTCGAAGATCTGCCGCAGCACAACTGCCTCGCGTTCAATCTGCAGGGCGGCCAGAACCGCGGCTGGTATTTCCGCCGCAACGGCAAGCTGGCGACGGTGCGGGTCGGCGGCACGCTCGATTGCAACGACGGCGAATTGCTGCACCGCTGGGTATCCGAAGGGCTCGGGCTCGGTTGGCGCTCCACATGGGAAATCCAGCAGCAACTGGCGCGCGGCGAGCTGGAAACCGTGCTGGATGAATTCGCGCTGCCCGACTACGACATTCTGGCGGTCTATCCGCAGCAACGCTATGTGCCGGCCAAAGTGCGTTACTTCATCGATTATCTGAAAGAGGTGTATGCCAGCGAGGATTACTGGAATCGCCCGACGTATTAGCCCTGTGAGCTCTGCGAGCCCTGCGCATTTAAATGGTCGAATTCAGGGGGAGGCGGGAATAAACTCGGCGTGTGACCGGTTATGCGTGATGAGCGAGTGAATGCGAGTGAAAACGAGTCACACAGCCTAGCCGCAATGCCCTGGAGGGCCCAGGTGGTCCAAACCGATTCCGACGCCGCCCGCGCGCACGTCAATGCCGACGCCGATGCAGCAAGGAGCCGCCGCTTTCAGCAGCTGGCTTTGCCGCACCTCGACGCCGCGTACAACCTTGCGCGCTGGTTGTGCGGCAACACCAACGACGCCGACGATGTCGTGCAGGAAGCGTTTATGCGCGCGTTCCGTTTTTTCGACACCTTCCGTGGCGATTCGGCGCGGCCGTGGCTGCTCGCGATCGTGCGCCGCACCTGGTACACGGAGTGGCGGCGGCGCGCGTCATCGCATGAAACGGTCGAGTTCGACGACACCATGGACGACGCGACCTTCGACGGCTGGAGCACGGGTGGCGCGGATCCGCAGACGCTCCTGATCCGCGACGAGGATACGAAGCTGGTGCACGACGCGCTCGCGAAGTTGCCGGTGGAGTACCGCGAGGTGCTGATCCTGCGGGAGCTTGAAGAAATGGGTTATCGCGAGATCGCGATGGTGGCCGATGTGCCGATCGGCACGGTGATGTCGCGGCTCGCGCGTGGCAGGCGCAAGCTGGCCGCGCTTCTGGGCGAGATGCAAGGAGGAGGCGGTTCGCCACGCGCCACGATGCCGGGCGCATGCACGACACCCACGGCTTCGGTCACACCCTTGCGGGCAGCCGCCAACGGCCGTCCGTCCAACAACCCCGGCGCCAGTGCTGCCGGCTTAGCTCAGGAGACGCCAGATGGACTGTAACGAAGCGCGGCCGCTCCTCGATGCGAACGCCGACCACGAATTGCCCGCGCCGGACGCCCAACGCATCCAGCAGCATATCGAGACTTGCGACGCTTGCCGGCGCGAAAGCGAAAACCTGCATGTGCTGAGCAAGTCGCTGCGCGCGCAGCCTTATCACCGCGCGCCGGACGCCTTGCGGGCGCGCATTCTTGCGGCACTCCCGCAAGACGATGCCGCTGCTCGTGAGCCGCTCGAAACCCCGCGGGCTCCCGTTCCGCCGGGGCCGAAGCGAAGCTGGCTGGGTAACTGGCTGAATGGCTGGTGGCGTCCGCAAGGTGCGATGGGCCGGCCCGGCGGGGGCGCAGGCGCCGGCGCAACGATCGGGCGGGGTTGGCTCGTCGCGCTGGTGGTCGCGCTCGGCGCGGTGGCCGTGGGTGTGACAATGAACCTGCAGCGTCCCGCGCAAACCAGCCTGTTCGCCGATGAACTGGTCGAAAGCCACGTGCGGGCGCAAATGTCCGGTCACGACATCGACGTTATTTCGACTGATCGGCACACGGTCAAGCCGTGGTTCAACGGCCGGATCGATTATTCGCCACCGGTCGAGGATCTCGCGGCGAACGGTTTTCCGCTCGAAGGCGGCCGGCTGGACTACATCGGGCATCAGCGGGTGGCGGTGTTGGTGTACCGCTATCAGAAGCACGTCATCGACGTCTACGTGTTTCCGGAGGCGCGCTACGCGGCCGCTGGAGCTGCGTTGACGCAGACCCGCGAGGGTTACTCGCTCGCGCACTGGAACGCGCAGGGGATGACCTGGTGGGCCGTGACCGACGCCGCGCCGGATGCGCTCGGCGGCCTTGAAACGGCGCTGAAAGCCCGTCTGGCGGGCGGCAGCGAGCAGACCGAGGGAGGCTGAGCAGGCCTCGCGGGCGCGATCCGGTGGTGTCGCCGCCGGGCGCGCGCCGCGCGCTTAGGGATGAAGGCGGTTGGTCCGCTTAGCCCTAAACCCTTGAAAACACACTCGATTCACGCGCCAGATTAACGGGATATCTTGCAACCCGGCCCTAATCGGGTTACACTCTTTGGCTTCTCACTTGCCACACCGGTTCCGACGCCCGGGTGGCTTTAATCCACAAGGAGTGAATATGCGTCATTACGAAATCGTATTTATCGTGCACCCGGATCAAAGCGAGCAAGTGCCCGCAATGATCGAGCGTTACAAGTCCACGATCACCTCGCACGGTGGCCAGATCCACCGCATCGAAGACTGGGGCCGTCGCCAACTGGCCTACATGATCGAGAAACTCGCGAAGGCTCACTACGTCTGCATGAACATCGAATGCGACCAGGCCACGCTCGACGAGCTGGAACACGCATTCAAGTTCAATGACGCGGTTCTGCGTCACCTGATCGTCAAGATGAAGAAGGCCGAAACCGGCCCGTCACCGATGATGAAGGAAGTGCAGCGCGAAGAAGCCAAGAAGTCGGCTGCTACGCAACCGTCCGAAGCGCAGGCTTAAGACACACTATTTAAGCTACCAGACGAAAGCGTCGCTCTCGCCAAAGGTTACATGAATCGGCTGCAACTTACGGCCAGCATCGTTGAACGCGAACCGGTGCGGTATACCCCCGCCGGCGTTCCGATTGCAGGTTGCACGTTGCACCACCGCACGGAAGTCGTCGAAGCCGGCATTACCCGGCAAGTCGAACTGACCATGCAGGCGGTAGCCGCAGGTGAGGCGAGCGGTAAGCTCGAAGGCTGTCAGATGGGCGTGGAAACGCTCTTCACAGGCTTTCTGGCAAAAAAGCACCGCAACGCAAGAACACTGGTATTTCACATCACAGAATTGCAGGACATTGGAAAGGACTGAACATGCCCCGCCCGACTGGTAAGAAATTCGACAAGCGTCGTCAGCAACAAAATCCGCTCTTCAAGCGCAAGAAGTTCTGCCGTTTCACGGCCGCTGGCGTCGATCACATCGACTACAAGGACCTCGAAACGCTGAAGGACTTCATCGGCGAAAACGGCAAGATCACGCCGGCGCGTCTCACGGGTACGAAGTCGCACTATCAACGCCAGCTGGATACGGCAATCAAGCGCGCACGTTTCCTCGCGCTGGTGCCGTACACCGACCAGCACAAGGCCTAACCCGACGACGCGATAAGGAGCATCCGAATGCAAATCATTCTTCTGGAAAAAGTCGTCAATCTGGGTAACCTGGGCGATATCGTGAAGGTCAAGGACGGTTACGCACGTAACTTCCTGATCCCGAACAAGCAAGCTCGCCGTGCAACGAAGGAAGCCCTGGCTGAATTCGAAGTTCGCCGCGCTGAACTCGAAAAGATCGCCGCTGAAAAGCTGGCTGCCGCTCAAGCTCAAGGCGAAAAGCTGGCAGGCTCGACGGTTCAGATCAATCAGAAGGCCGGCGTTGACGGTCGTCTGTTCGGCTCGGTGACGAACGCCGACATCGCTGACGCTTTGGTTAAGCAAGGCTTCGCAGTGGAAAAGGCGCAAGTGCGTCTGCCGGAAGGCCCGCTGAAGCTGGTTGGCGAGCACGCTGTTCAGATCTCGCTGCACACCGACGTTCTCGTCGATGTGACGGTAGCTGTGATCGGCGAACACGTCTAAGCATTTAGCAGTATCTGCCAGGACGTTTCTGGCAAAAGGCAGGGGCCGGGTGACCGGCCCCTGCCTTTTTTATTGCTCGTTTTCCATGTATCGAAGTATCGGTTTTTGATTTCCCTCCGCGCGCATTTACCCCGATAATTCCTCTCCATGAACGCACCGTCCAAAGATCCCCAAATCGAGTCGCTGAAAGTCCCGCCGCATTCGATCGAAGCCGAGCAGTCGGTGCTGGGCGGCCTGCTGCTCGACAACGCGGCATGGGACCGCATCGCCGACTTCCTGTCGCAGAGCGATTTTTACCGATACGACCACCGTATCATCTTCGAGCATATCGGCAAGCTGATCGCGGCGACGCGTCCGGCCGACGTGATTACCGTGTACGAGGCGCTCGGCACCTCGGGCAAGGCGGAAGAGGTCGGTGGTCTTGCGTATCTGAACGCGCTGGCGCAGAACACGCCGAGCGCGGCCAATATCCGCCGCTACGCGGAAATCGTGCGCGATCGCGCGGTATTGCGCCGTCTCGTGTCCGTCGCCGACGAGATTTCCGCCGACGCGTTTAATCCGCAAGGTAAGGAAGTCCGCCAGTTGCTGGACGAGGCTGAATCGAAGGTGTTTTCGATCGCTGAAGACGGCGCGCGTGGCACGCAGGGTTTCCTGGAAATCGGCCCCCTCCTGACCGAGGTGGTCGAGCGGATCGATACGCTGTATCACACCGCCAATCCGAGCGACGTGACCGGCACACCGACTGGCTTCGTCGATCTGGATCGCATGACCTCCGGTATGCACGGCGGTGAGCTGATCATCGTGGCGGGCCGCCCGTCGATGGGTAAAACGGCGTTTTCGATGAACGTCGGCGAATATGTGGCGGTCGAGTATGGTCTGCCGGTGGCCGTGTTCTCCATGGAAATGCCGGGCTCGCAACTCACCATGCGTATGCTGGGGTCGGTCGGCCGGCTCGACCAGCACCGCATGCGCACGGGGCGTCTGACTGACGAGGATTGGCCGAAGCTCACGCACGCGGTGCAGAAAATGAGCGAGGCGCAGATTTTCATCGACGAAACCGGCGGCTTGAACCCGATGGAATTGCGCTCGCGCGCGCGTCGGCTGTCGCGTCAGTGCGGCAAGCTTGGTCTCATCATCATCGACTATTTGCAACTGATGAGCGGTTCGTCGTCGGGCGAAAACCGCGCGACCGAAATTTCGGAAATCTCACGTTCGCTGAAGAGTCTCGCGAAGGAACTCGACGTACCGGTGATCGCGTTGTCGCAGCTCAACCGTGGTCTCGAACAGCGTCCGAACAAGCGGCCGATCATGTCCGACTTGCGGGAGTCCGGCGCTATCGAACAGGACGCGGACGTGATTCTGTTCATCTATCGCGACGAAGTGTACAACCCGGACAGTCCGGACAAGGGCACCGCGGAGATCATCATCGGTAAGCAGCGGAATGGTCCGATCGGCCCTGTTCGGCTCACATTCCATGGTCAATTCACGAAGTTCGATAATTTTGCCGGTGCGCAGAATTTCTACAGCGAGTAAAGGGCTAACTGTCCGGCCTGTTGTAACGACGCTTTCAAAAGTGCGGCATCGATCCTGTAACGGTACAATGTGGCGGTTTTATGTCAGCCATAATGTGACCCATTTCCAGGATCCCAATGTTCGGTCGATTCATGCCCACCGAGGGCAAGTTCTTTGAAATTTTCAATGCACACGCAACGTGCATCGTCTCGGCAAGCCGCGAACTCGAGCTGCTGATCGACAACCTGCAGGACGCCGAGACCCATAAGCAGAATGTGCAGAAGGCCGAGAAGGCCGCTGACAAGCTCACGCACGAAGCGATCGACCTGCTGCATAAGACTTTCATTACGCCGCTCGACCGCGACGAAATCCACAAGCTGATCACCACGATGGACGACATCCTCGACTTGATGGAGGACGTCGCCACTGCTATCTCGCTGTACGACGTGCAGGCAGTGACCTCCGAGGCGAGCCAGTTGGCGCACATCTGCACAGCCACCTCGGAGCGCGTGCAGTTCGCTGTCAGCCTGCTGTCGGACATGAAGCAGGCGAGCCAGATTCTGAAGGCGTGCGAGGACATCGACCGCCTGGAGTCGGAAGCCGACCGCGTGCTGCGCTCGGCCATGTCAAAACTTTTCCGCGAAGAAGACAACGTCAAGACGCTCATCAAGCTGAAGGCGATTTACGAATTGCTCGAAACGATCACCGACAAGTGTGAGGACGTGGCGAACATCATCGAAGGCATCGTGCTGGAAAACGCATAATGCAATCGATACAACTCGCTATCTGGGTCGTCGCCGGCCTGGTTGCCGTCGCGCTGATTTTCGACTTCATGAACGGCTTTCACGACGCGGCGAATTCGATCGCCACGGTCGTGTCGACCGGCGTGCTGAAGCCGCAACAGGCGGTGGCCTTTGCGGCAGCGTTCAACGTTATCGCGTACTTTGTGTTCCACCTGAAGGTGGCGCAGACGGTCGGCAAGGGCACAATCGATCCGGATATCGTCGACCACTACGTCATTTTTGGTGCACTGGTTGGGGCGATCGGCTGGAACATCATCACCTGGCATTACGGCATTCCATCCAGTTCGTCGCATGCGCTGATCGGCGGACTGGTGGGCGCGGCGCTGGCCAAGTCGGGCTGGGGTTCGCTCAATATCGACGGCTTGATGAAGACGGTGGCCTTCATTTTCATCTCCCCGCTGCTCGGTTTCATACTCGGTTCGTTCTTCATGCTGGCGGTGTCGTGGATCTATTTCCGCACGCCGCCGAGCAAAGTCGACCGGCGTTTCCGGCGTCTGCAACTGGTCTCCGCGGGTTTGTACAGCCTGGGTCATGGCGGTAACGACGCGCAAAAAACCATCGGCATCATCTGGATGCTGCTGATCGCGACGGGCTATGCCTCATCGATCGCGGACGCTCCGCCGCTGTGGGTGATCGGCGGCTGCTATCTGTCGATGGGTGTCGGCACGTTGTTCGGCGGCTGGCGGATCGTTCGCACGATGGGTCAGAAGATCACCAAGCTGAAGCCGGTCGGCGGTTTTTGCGCCGAGACGGGCGGGGCGATTACGCTGTTCACCGCTTCGTGGCTCGGCATTCCGGTGTCCACCACGCACACGATTACCGGCGCGATCGTCGGGGTCGGCGCCACGCAGAAGTTGAGCGCGGTGCGCTGGGGTGTGGCCGGCAACATCGTCTGGGCCTGGATTCTGACGATTCCGGCCTCGGCGGCGCTCTCCGCGGCGGCCTGGTGGCTCGGCCACCGGTTCCTGTAAGCAGGTGGCGCGCGGACGGCGAGGCTGTCCGCACGCTGCAAAGCAATTAAAGCTGTCGATAAAGCGCATCGCTCAGATCAGCGGCGCGCTACCTCCATCCATCGGGACGATTGCGCCCGTCACATAGCTCGCGCGGCGGCTCGCCAGAAACAGCGCGACATCAGCGATTTCCTCCGGTTTTGCATAACGGCCGAGCGGCACTTTAGCCTGCCCGCGCGCTAACGCATCCGCGCTTTCGATGCCTTGCTGCGACGCTTCCAGCCTGACCGCTTCCTCGACGCGCTCAGTCAGCGTCGAACCTGGATTGATCGCGTTGATGCGGATGCCGTAGCGCGCGTAGTAGTGGGCGAGGCCGACGGTGGCGAGCATCAGCGCGGCATTCGCGGCGCCCCCGGCGATATGGATGTCGCTCGCGATCTTGCCGCCCATGCCGATGATGTTGACGATTGTGCCGGGTGCGGCATCGTCGCCCGCCTTGACGCGCTCGGCCATGCGCCGCAGCACTTCCTGCTGAGGGTAGATGTACGGGAAATACTTGGCTTCCATGGTCGCGCGGAACGCGTCGGCGTCCAGCGTTTCCGGGTCGTAGCGGCGGGCGGCGCCGGCGCTGTTGATCAGCACATCGATCGGGCCGACCGCCGTGCTGACTTCCTCGACGATGTCTGCCGCGCTGTGCGGTTCGTGCAGATCGGCGCGGGTCCGATGCACGTTCAGGCCTTCCTGTTTCAACTGTTCGTAAGCGCGCGCGAGATTGGCGGGGTCGCGCGAAACGATCGCCACCTTCGCGCCCTCGAGTGCGAATGCCCGGGCGCAGGCGAACCCGATCCCCTTGCTGCCGCCCGTGATCAGTACCACCTTGTCTTTCAGCCCGAGATCCATCGTCATCACCTGCTGTCGGAAGAATATCGATGACGATAGCAGATCGGCAGCAAGGAGGGGATGGGCCGGGCTGAGGTGCGCTGTGTGGGCTTCGTCGCGCGGCCAGACTTGGGTTGGTATGGGTGCGAGGCACGGAGCCACAAGTTGCGGCCCGCGTCATGAGCGACGATTAGCCAGCGTCCGCGCTCTTAGAAATTGCCGTTGGCGAAGCGCGCGATCGGGTCGTCGGTGGTTTGCGTGGGGGCGGGGACGCCACGCGATGCGGTCGAAGCGCGCATGATCCGCACACCTTCTGCATTCCCGTCGGCTTGCTGAGCCTGCTGCGCCTGGCGCGCGGCGATTGAAGCGGATGGCGGAGGCGGCTCGAATGCATCGGCGGCGGCGTCGATCGGATCCGGCGCTCGTGCCGCAGCCGTCGGCGGTTCGGTACGCGCCGCTGCCGTCTGCTGACTGGTTACGCCCGCTGTGGCGTCGTACGCACTCGCTTGCGCGGCCGGCTGGGGCGCCGGAGACACCGCGCCTGCGGCACGCGCCTGCATCTGCGCGGCGCTCATGCCAGGCGGCGGCGGTTCGAACGGATCAGCCTGGGGTGCCGGTGTGGCGGCCGTGGCTACAGCCGGCAGGCCACCAGCAGTCAGCGGCGCACGAATGGCCGCAACACGAGCCGGCTGTTGCGATGCCGCCGGGTTCGCGGCATAGCCTGGAGCTTGTGGCGCAGCCGGGGCTGCCGCGTAGTCAGAAGCCCGCGTGGTCGCAACGCCCGTAGATTGCGTTGCCAATGCGGCGGTGCCTGCATAAGCCGATGCCGCCTGAGCCACCGGTGCAACACGTTCAGGCTGAGGCGCTGCCGCCTGATAACTCGGCGTATCGAACGGCGCAGGTGTCACGGCCGGCGCCGCCACGCGGCGAATGCCGTCGAAGCGCTTGGCCCAATAAGGATTGGTCAGATAGTCGAGCCGCACGGTGCCGCCCGTCGACGGTGCGTTGACAAAGCGCAGCTTGCCCACATAAATACCGACGTGCGAATGCGCTCGCCCGGTGGTGTT
The DNA here is from genome assembly GCF_009455635.1 of Paraburkholderia agricolaris. Taxonomy (NCBI): domain Bacteria; kingdom Pseudomonadati; phylum Pseudomonadota; class Betaproteobacteria; order Burkholderiales; family Burkholderiaceae; genus Paraburkholderia; species Paraburkholderia agricolaris. Next base: position 2,559,765 of record NZ_QPER01000001.1, on the reverse strand, counting down.
GAAGAAAATCAGATCGCCCGGCGCGATTTGATCCGGTTCGATCGATTCGCCGCGACCGCTCATATCGGCGGTAGTGCGCGGCAGATTCACGGAAGCGGCGCGCGATACGACATAGCGAACCAATCCGCTGCAATCGAAGCCGCTATCAGGCGTATTACCGCCCCACCGGTATGGAATACCGACAAGACTCATTGCCTGAATGGAGATTTCCTCACGGCCGATGCTGTGGTCGACGAAATTCGGGAAGCCCGGCGGTGGCGCGTGATAAGCGCCGTTCGTGACCACGACCGACGAACCTGGCCCGCGCGACGTTTTCTGCGGCGCGCCGGCGCAAGCGGCGAGCAGCAAAACGGTCAGCAGCGAAAGGGCGAGTCGGCGCATGAACACGAAGTGAGCGGTAAACGCTCGTTTAATGGCGGACGATGTCGGGATGGTAGCCCGTCAAACGTGGCTCAGGCAAGAATTCTTGATAAATTACTTGAAGTTTGAGCGCTAAGTGTTGCCCGTCGGGAACGCGCACCGAATAAAAAAGCCGCGCCCGGAGTGACCCGGACGCGGCTTCTGCATGAAGCTAATGCGTTGAAACTTAAAGAATTTCCGATGCGTAATCCGCGAGGCGCGAACGCTCGCCGCGCGCCAGCGTGACGTGCCCGCTGTGTGCCCAGCCCTTGAAGCGGTCGACCACGTACGTCAGGCCCGAGCTGCCTTCCGTCAGGTAAGGCGTATCGATCTGCGCGATATTGCCCAGACAAATGATCTTCGTACCCGGACCGGCGCGTGTGACCAGCGTCTTCATCTGCTTAGGCGTCAGGTTTTGCGCCTCGTCGATGATCAGATACTTGTCCACGAACGTACGGCCGCGCATGAAGTTCATGCTCTTGACCTTCAGGCGCGAGCGGATCAGCTCCTGGGTCGCGGCGCGGCCCCATTCGCCGGCGGCGTCGTCGGTTTTCTGCAAGACTTCGAGGTTGTCGTCGAATGCACCCATCCACGGCTGCATTTTTTCCTCTTCCGTACCCGGCAGAAAGCCGATGTCTTCACCGACCGGAACCGTTGCGCGCGTCACGATGATCTCGTTGTAGCGCTTGTCGTCGAGCACCTGGGCGAGACCGGCCGCGAGCGCGACCAGCGTCTTGCCGGTACCGGCCTGACCCAGCAGCGTGACGAAGTCGATCTCCGGATTCATCAACAGGTTCAGCGCGAAATTCTGCTCGCGGTTACGCGCCGTGATGCCCCACACATTGTTCTTGTGGTGGCCGTAGTCGCGCAAGGTTTGCAGCAGCGCCGTCTTGCCGTTCAGTTCGCGCACCAGCGCATGAAACGCCGGCTCGCCGTTCTGCGGCTCGAGATAGACGAACTCGTTGACCAGCATCGAAGCGCACAGCGGACCCGTCACACGGTAATACGTGGTGCCGGTTTTGGTGTCCTGCCAGCTCTCCATGCCCTTCGCGTGCTTGGTCCAGAAGTCCTGCGGCAGCGCGCGGATGCCCGAGTACAGCAGATCGCTGTCTTCGAGCACCTGATCGTTGAAGTAGTCTTCCGCGGGCAGGCCAAGCGCATGCGCCTTGATGCGCATGTTGATGTCTTTCGACACCAGCACGACCTGGCGATCCATCCGGTCGCGCTGCAGCGCGCGCACCACGCCGAGAATCTGATTGTCGGCCTTGCCTTCCGGCAGACCTTCGACCGGCTCGATGGCGTTGAGCTTGGTCTGGAAGTACAGGCGCCCGGACGCTTCACGGCTGCCGAGACGCGCAAGCGAAATGCCGTCCGAGATGTTGCCGGCGTTCGCCACCAACGCGTCCAGCGTGCGGCTCACCTGGCGAGCGTTACGCGCGACTTCGGACATGCCCTTCTTGTGGTTGTCCAGTTCTTCCAACGTCATCATCGGCAGATAGACGTCGTGTTCCTCGAAACGGAACAGGCAGCTTGGATCGTGCATCAGCACGTTCGTGTCGAGCACGAAAAGCTTCTGCATTTCGAGCGGGTCGGTGGACGCGCCGCGCTTCTTGCTGGTGCCGCGCGTGCTGGGTGCTACGGCTGCGGATGTGCTGGCGGCCGGATCTTTCGCGCTTGGCGCGCGCGCGACGACCGGCTGCGATTTGGCCGCGGGCGTTGAAACAACCGCCGGCTCGGCTTGCGGACGGGCGGCGGGAACCGGTTGCAGCAATGCGGCGGTCTGCTTCGATTTGCGTCCGCGCGCCGGTGCAGCTTGCTCGGCGGATGCGGACGTAGCAGGGGAGGCCGACGATGCCGGCACGGGCCGCAAGGTGGTCGCGGCATTGGCTGCGTGCGCCATCGGCGTGGCGACGTTCGCGCGGCCGTAATCGGCCGACTCTGCGGATTCCCCAACGACCGCCTGTTTCTTCGCGGCGGAGCGCGCCGGTGTGGCGGCTTTGGCCTTGTATTCGTCAGGCGGCAGGAGATTGCCGAGCTTGCTGGGGGGGGTAGGCAAAGGCATGGTTTCCCTCGAAATAATCGGGTCACATTTCGTGCGCCGCCTGTCGCATTCTGCCGGTGCCAGTATGTGTGCACGCAGTTTGCGTCCGGAGGCGCGCATTCGGTCTAGAGATGCCGGTTCGCCTGGTCTTCGATCGGCTCCTTAACGGAAGCGCGTGGCCGAGTGAACGAACGGTTGCGCGCAATTAAAAAAGCCGCCGCCCCGGCGTACGGGACAAGCGGCTCGCCTTCGGTTATCGCGTTGCGCCTCACGACTTCGACGGAACCGGGAAAACGGCCGTCAAGTCCGGCGCAGCTGCGAAAAGTGTGGGGTGGACAGGCACTCATTGGAACCCAATATAACGCGCCTCAAAGCGCTTGTACAGCCTCCAGAATGTCGTCGACGTGCCCTGGCACTTTCACGCCACGCCACTCCTGACGCAGCACGCCTTCGGCATCGATCAGGAACGTGGAGCGTTCGATCCCACGTACTTCTTTGCCATACATTTTCTTCAATTTCATGACGCCGAAGAGCGCGCACAAGGTTTCTTCGGGATCCGAGATCAGCGGGAACGGCAGTTCGAGCTTTGCCTTGAAATTGTCATGGGAGCGCAGGCTGTCGCGCGACACGCCCAGAATTTCCGCGCCGGCCTTCTTGAACTTCGGATACAGGTCGCGGAATTGCAGGCCTTCGGTCGTGCAGCCCGGCGTGTTGTCCTTCGGATAAAAATACAGCACCACCTTCTTGCCCCGCAGCTTGGACAGCGTGATATCGCCACCGGTAGCGGGGGCGGTAAAGTCGGGGACGGGTTGGTCGACTGCGATGGGCACGAGGTTCTCCGGTTGGTATGGCCGCCGCCACGGTACTTGCACGGATTCTTGCAACTGCTGTGGCGTCGGCCTGGCATCGAGGCTTTGGGGGAGGGCGACTGGCGCGTGGTCTACGCTTGCGCGGCGGCCAGGTCGCGAGGCCGGCTGTATTTTGACCAGTCAGGGCTGGACAATCAACTCGCCGGAGCGGCCTGGAATTTCGCCCCACGTAACAGGGTACGATGGCAGCGTGTCGCGGTCCAGCGTGGCGTAGTAATCACCCATGGTCGCAAAGGTATGGCCTTGCGCGCGCCAGCCTTCCAGCAGCTGTTCGAAAATCGGCGCGAGCTTTTGTCCTTCGAGTTCCGCGTGCAGCGTGAACACCTGATCGTGCGGATTTTTTTCGGTGTGCTTCAACATCCAGGCGGCGACGTTGTGCTCGTCGACGCCATCCACGCCGAGTACTTCGTCGAGCGTGGGCAGCGTGGTGGGCATCTGCACGTGCGACAGCGGCCTGCCGTCGAGCACCGGCAGATACGGCGAGTGGCCGCGCCCGTCGGACGCATAGCGCATGCCCCACGCGTCGATCTGCTCGAACGCGTGGCCGTTCATCTGCCAGCCCGCCGCGCCGTGCGTGACGGGCGGTGCGCCGAAGATCTCGACGAAACGGTTGAAGCTCTTCTGCATCTGCTTGCCGGTCCACTCGCGGTCTTTCGAACGCACGTTGTCCTGCCAGTAAACGTGGTCCCACGTGTGGATGCCGCATTCGAAACCGGCTTCATGAATCGCGCGCATTTCCGCGGCGGTTTTCACGCCGATGTCCGGGCCGGGCAGCAGCACGCCGTACATCAGTTGCCTGATGCCGTAATGCTCGACCACCGACGTGCGCGACACCTTCTTCAGAAAGCCCGGCCGCAACACGCGGCGCATCGCCCAACCGGTGTGATCGGGCCCGAGGCTGAAGAGGAAAGTGGCGCGCGCCTTGAAGCGATCGAAGATGCGCGCGAGATTCGGCACGCCTTCGCGGGTGCCGCGCAGCGTGTCGACGTCGATCTTCAGGACGATACGAGCCAAGGATCAGGCCTTATTGTTGTTCGACGAGGGCGCGAGCTTCGGCGACGTGGCCGCGATACGCTTCGAAAATCTTGCGCAGCGCTTCGTCGAAGGTCGACTTCGGCGCCCAGCCGAGTTCCTGCATCGTGTTGTCGATCTTCGGCACGCGGTTCTGCACGTCCTGATAGCCGGCGCCGTAATATGCGCCCGAGGACGTCTCGACCAGTTGCACCTGCTTCGCGAGGTCGGCGTATTCCGGGAATTCGGCGGCAAGCGTCAGCATCTTGTGCGCGAGCTCGCGCACCGAGAAGTTGTTGGTCGGGTTGCCGATGTTGTAGATCTTGCCCGTGGCAACACCGTCCTTGTTCTCGATGATCTTCATCAGCGCGCCGATGCCGTCGTCGATATCCGTGAACGCGCGCTTTTGCGCGCCGCCGTCCACGAGGCTAATGTTCTCGCCGCGCACGATATGGCCGAGGAACTGCGTGACCACGCGCGAGCTGCCTTCCTTCGGCGTGTAGATCGAGTCGAGGCCCGGGCCGATCCAGTTGAACGGACGGAACAGCGTGAAGTTCAGGCCTTCCATGCCGTAACCCCAGATCACGCGGTCCATCAACTGCTTGGAGCACGCATAGATCCAGCGCGGCTTGTTGATCGGGCCGTACGACAGTTGCGACTCTTCCGGGTCGAACTGCTCGTCCGTGCACATGCCGTAGACCTCGGAGGTCGAGGGGAACACGAGGTGCTTGCCGTACTTGACGGCCGAACGCACGATCGGCAGGTTCGCTTCGAAATCCAGTTCGAACACGCGCAGCGGCTGCTTCACGTACGTGGCGGGCGTGGCGATCGCGACCAGCGGCAGGATCACATCGCACTTCTTGATGTGATATTCGACCCACTCCTTGTTGATCGTGATGTCACCTTCGAAGAAGTGCATCCGCTCATGATTGACGAGGTCGCCGAGACGTTCGGTCTGCATGTCCATCCCGAAGACTTCCCAATCGGTCGTTTCGAGAATGCGTTTGGACAGGTGATGGCCGATGAAGCCGTTCACACCCAGAATCAGGACTTTTTTCATGAATGACGGGGAGTTTGGATGAGCTGGGTGAATTCGGCGGGGGTGACAACGGTTTCGTTGCCGCCATGCTGGTGCCGCAATTCGTGGATGGCGATCGAGCGGCCGTCGCCGCATATCGCGAAAACGGCATTATCGCTTACGTGCAGGCCTGGCGGCAAATCCGGGCGTAGCGCGCCGGGCGCAGCCAGACGCGCACGGGCGATGATGAAGCGGTGGCCCGCGATATCGGTAAACGCGCCGGGATAAGGCGGCGCGACCGCGCGGATCAGGTTGTAGACCTGCTGCGCGGGTTGCGTCCAGTCGATCCGGCCGTCTTCCGGCTTGCGGCCGCCGTAATAGCTGCCGTGCGACAGATCGTTCGGCAGATGCGGCGCTTCGCCCGCGAGCAGCGCCGGGAGTACGCGCCACAGGGTCTGCTCGGCGGCCACGGTGACCTTGTCGAACACCTGCGCGGCGGTGTCGTCGGGCAGAATCGGCACCGGCGTTTGCGCGATGATCGCGCCGGCGTCGGGCTTGGCGGCCATTTCGTGCAGCGTCGCGCCGGTTTCGGTTTCGCCGTGGATGACCGCCCAGTTGGTCGGCACGCGGCCACGGTACTTCGGCAGCAGCGAGCCATGCATGTTGTAAGCGCCCCGTGCGGTGAGCGCCAGCAGGTCGACCGGCAGCATGTGGCGGTAATAGAACGAGAAGATGAAGTCCGGCCGCGCGGCGCTTACCGCGGCGCGCAGTTCCGGACTTTTCGGATCGGCCGGCGTGACGACCGGAATGCCGTGCTCGGCCGCAACCGAGGCAACGCTGCCGAACCAGATGTTTTCGGTGGGATTGTCCTCATGCGTGACGACCAGCGCCACGTCGACGCCGCGCGCGAGCAGCACCTGCAGGCAGCGCACGCCGACGTTGTGATACGCGAATACGACGGCGCGCGGCTTCATGGGTTCGGGCCCTGATCGATCAGCGGCGCGGTGTGCACGGCCTGCACCACACCCTGACGCGGCGCTTCGGTCACGGCGGTGCCGTCGCGCTGTTCGAGAATCGTCTGCACCAGATAGCGCGGACGCGCGCGCACCTGCTGGTAAATCCGGCCGATGTATTCACCGAGCAGGCCCAGCGCGAAGATGATTACGCCGAGCAGGAAGAAGGTGATGGCGAACAGCGTGAACACACCTTGCACTTCCGCGCCGACAATGAAGCGGCGGATCAGCAGCAGCACGAACAGCGCCGCGGAGCCGAGCGACAGAATCACGCCGATGAACGACAGCCATTGCAGCGGCACCACCGAGAAGCCCGTGACCAGGTCGAAATTCAGGCGGATCAGGCTGTACAGCGAGTACTTCGATTCGCCGGCAAAACGCTCTTCGTGCGCGACTTCGATCTCGACCGGATTCTGCGCGAACGTGTACGCAAGGGCCGGAATGAAGGTGTTGATCTCGCCGCAGCGATTGATCGTGTCGATGATATGGCGGCTGTACGCGCGCAGCATGCAGCCCTGGTCGGTCATCTTGATGCGGGTGATGCGCTCGCGCAGACGGTTCATCGCGCGCGAGGCCTTGCGGCGCCACAAGCTGTCCTGGCGTTGCAGCCGGATCGTGCCGACGTAGTCGTAACCTTCACGCATCTTGTTGACCAGCTTGCCGATTTCTTCCGGCGGATTCTGCAGGTCGGCGTCGAGCGTGATGACGATTTCGCCGCGCGATTGCTCGAAGCCCGCCAGAATTGCCATGTGCTGGCCGTAGTTGCCGTTCAGCAGGATCACGCGGGTCGTGTCGGGCCGCGCGCGGAACTGCTCGGCGAGCAGGGCGGCGGATTTGTCGCGGCTGCCGTCATTGATGAAGATCACTTCATAGCCGGTGCCGAGCGCGTCGAGCGCCGGGTAGAGGCGTGCGAATAACGCCGCCAGTCCGGCTTCCTCGTTGTACACCGGGATGATGATCGACACTTCCGGTGCGACGGCGCGATGTTCCGAATAACTCATTTCCGCTTATTTTCCGTATTGTTCGCAAATTTCATTGACCGCGCGGCAGACCCGCTCCACGTCGCCTTCGTTCATTAGCGTGAAGAGCGGCAGCGTGACGTTGGTGGCGCCGAAGCGCTCCGCGTGCGGGAACATCCCTTCCTTGAAGCCGCGCGCACGGTACAGCGAGAACAGGTGAATCGCCGGATAGTGCACGCCCGAGCCGATACCGCGTTCCTTCAACTGGCCCATGAAGCCGGCGCGGTCGATTGACAGTTTTTCGAGCGGCAGCGTGATCTGGAACATGTGCCAGTTGCTGTTCTCGAAATCGGCAAACGGCAGGCCAATGCCCAGCTTGACCGCCGCGCCGCCTTCGAACCCGGCGAAGTATGCGCGCACGAGCTTTTTGCGCTGTGCGAGGAAACGCTCCAGATGCGGCAACTGACCGAGGCCGACGCGCGCGGCGACGTCCGTCAGGTTGTACTTTCCGCCCAGCACGTCGCAGTCCATGCCGTCGAAGCCGGTGCGGGTGACGCCTTGCAGGCGGTACTTCTGCGCGAGGATCGCTTCTTCCTCGTTGTTCAGCACCAGCGCGCCGCCTTCGATCGAGGTCAGATTCTTGTTCGCGTGGAAGCTGAACGAAACCATATCGCCGAGTTTGCCGATGCGCTCGCCTTTCCACGTCGAGCCGAACGCCTGTGCGGCGTCTTCGATCACGCGCAGTTTGTGGGCGCGGGCGATTTCGTACAGCCGGTCCATGTTGACCGGCAGGCCCGACAGGTACACCGGAATGATCGCCCTGGTGCGCGGCGTGATGGCCTTTTCCAGCAGATCCAGGTCGATGTTGCGGGTCACCGGGTCGATGTCGACGAACACCGGCGTCGCGCCGACCTCATAAACCACGTTACTGGTCGCAACCCACGAGGCTGGGGTGGTGATGACCTCGTCGCCTTCGCCCACCCCGGCGATGCGCAGCCCGATTTCGAGCGTCGCGGTACCGGAATTGAACGTGCGCACCGGGCGGCCGCCGCAGAATTCGGAGAGCGCCGCTTCGAATTTCTGGTTTTGCGGGCCGGTCGTGATCCAGCCGGAGCGGAGCACGTCGGCGACGCCCTGAATCGTTTCTTCATCGATCTCAGGTTTGACAAACGGCAAAAACGGGACTGTTGACTGGCTCATGAATGCTTCGCTCGATTGAAAGGGGCGCAACCCGAAGGGCGCGAAGTAGATCACAAACTACACGCAAACCCAAGGGTACGACTAAAAAAGGGCGCAACCGTCCAGGTTGCCGCGACCAGACTCAAGTGTTACCGGGCCGGCGGCGGTGCCCGGCTTACCACATCGGCTTGCCACATCTTTTGCAGCCGGCATTCTCGCAGCGCCTGCAGCGGCGCCGGCAATAAACGGTAATAAATCGTGCCCGGCACAGCGCGACCGGAGGCTTTGCAGCCTAGCTGCGCGCCAGCACGACGACGCCGATCAGGATGACGCCGATCCCCACCAGCTTCTGCACCGACATCACTTCGCCGAATAGATACCACGCCGCGAACGCGTTGACGACGTATCCGAGCGACAACATCGGATAGGCAATCGAAACGTCTACCCGCGAGAGCCCGACCACCCATACGGCCACGCTGATCACATAGCAGGCCAGTCCGCCGATGATCGGCGGCTGGGTTGCAAGCCGGAAGGCGATGGGCAGGATGTTCGCACGGGTGAATTCGAAGTGTCCAACAGCATTCGTTCCGGCTTTGAGCAGCAACTGCGCGCCGGCGTTCAACGTGACGCCGGCGAGGATACAAAAGAGCGAAATCGGATTCATCGAACGGTTAGTCTCTGAGATGGGGTCATTGCTGTGGTTTTTCTACTGGCGCGGCTGTGTCCTGCGCCGGTGCGCCTTGTGCTGCCGCGTCGGATGCGGGTGCGGGTGCAGGTTTTGCCACCACCACCCGGCGCGAATCGCGCGCGATCACCTGCATCGGCAGCCCTTCTTTGAGGAGCCGGTCGTAAGTCGACGGCGGGATCAGCGCGAGCGCATAGCGCTCGGCCTTCCAGCGCTCGATCCATGCATCGACCGACGGCACCCATTTCTGCGGTTCGACGGATATGCCGAATGCCAGTTCATCGGGATGCTCGACCATGATCATCGTGTGGTCGACGTAGAACGGCAGCGTGTGGTCGAGCACGCCGACCGAGTAGAACGGCGTGTCAGCCGGCAATCTGGCGATCTCGGCCTTGATCGCGGGCGCGAGCGGCGCGCCGGAACTCAGGCGGCCGAACACTTCGTGACCCGTGCCGGCAATCGTGCCCAGCAGCAGCCACGCCGCGCCAAAGCTCGCGACGGCGCCGAGCGTGCCGGCACGGCTGCGGCGGTTTAGCCACAGCGCGAACAGCGTGACCACGAATGCGACGCCGAGCGCCGCCAGTACCCACACGCGGTATTCGACGTACAACTCAGTCGGGTTGCGCGCGCTGCCGAAGCGTGACATGAACAGCGCGCCAAACGCGGCTACCACGAGAAACAGCGCATAGCCAGCCAGATGGCGGCGCAACTGGTCGCGCGTGACGAGCGGCAGGTACATGCCGATGACCAGGGCGATCGGCGGGGCGATCGGCAACGTGTAGGAGAGCAGCTTGGAGTGCGACGCGCTGAAGAACAGGAAGATGAAGGCGGCCCACACGAGCATCAGCGTGACCGGCGCGAAGCCGTTCGGCTGGCGCGGCAGCCGCCATGCATGGCGAAAACTTTGCAGAGTGACCGACAGCCATGGCAGGAAACCGACCAGCAGCACCGGCACGAAATAATAGAACGGGCCCGGACGGTTCTGTTCAGGCGTCAGATAGCGCTTGAACTGCTGAACGATGAAGAAGAAGTTCAGGAATTCCGGGTTGCGTTGCTGCACCAGCACGAACCATGGCGTGACGATCACGAAGAACACGATCAGGCCGCCGATCAGGTGTAGACGCTTCCATACCGCCCAGTCGCGTGCGGCCAGCGTGTACAGCACCAGCACCGCACCCGGCAGGATCACGCCGACGAGGCCCTTGGACAGCACCGCGAGCGCCATCGACCCCCAGCACACCCACATCCATGCCCGCACCCTGGCGGTAGGCAGGTTGGGGCGCTGCGCCAGCAGCAGCGAGCAGAGCGTCAACTCCATCCAGAACGACAGGCCCATGTCGAGCGTGTTGAAATGGCCCATCAGGTTCCAGTAGGGCGAGGTGGCCAGCACGATCGCCGCGAACATGCCGGTTGCCGCGTTGAACACGCGCGCGCCGGTGAAGCCGATCAACAGCACGCCGGCGAAGCCCGTCAGTGCGGTGTAAAGCCGCGCCTGCCATTCGCCGATGCCGAACCACGCGAACGTGAGCGCGTTTGCCCAGGTTTGCAGCGGCGGCTTCTCGAAATACTTGTAGCCGTTATAGCGCGGTGTGATCCAGTCGCCGGTGACGAACATTTCGCGCGCCATTTCGGCGTAGCGGCCTTCGTCGCTCGGCAGCAGGTGGCGCCAGCCGAGCGGCACGAACCAGATCAGGGCGAGGGCCAGCACCAGTAGCAGGATCGTGGTGCGATTGAGCGGTAGCCTTGTCGGCGTATCGTTCATGGATTTCAACCTTTTTGGCGACGCCGCGTGAGCGGCGAGGCGGTGTTATTTGAGAAAGACGATTGCCGGCGTGGCGCCAATGGCGCGCAGTGTACGTTATCGGCCGTAATGCGGCGAGAGATGGGGCCGCTGCGGCGGCCATGCACGCTACGGGCGCCGCGCATGGCGAACTGCGCCTGCACGGCGGCTCGATGCAAGCTCAGCGCCAGCTTTGCAGCGCTCGCGCGGTGCCACTAGCCTTCGATCAGCAACGCGGCCGCAACCTTGCGGCCCTCGGCCATCAGAATGTTGTAGGTGCGGCAAGCGGCCTTGAAGTCCATGGTTTCGACGCCGATGCGTTTGGCGGTGAGCGCCGCGGTCAGGCGCGGGTGCGGGAAGCGCAGCCGTTCGCCGCTGCCGAATATGACCACCTCGGGCGCGGCCTCCACCAGCATGGCGAAGTGTTCGGCGCTCAGCTGGTCGAAAGCGGCGACGGGCCAGGCGATCACGGGTGCTTCCGGCAGCAGGAGAATGCTGCCGGCGTGGCGCACCAGATTGATTTCGACATAGCCGGCGCCGTAACCGGTGACGGTGTTGAGGGCGCCGCTGGAATCCTGATGTAATTTCAAATTCGTTTTCCGAAGTCGTCGTGAGACATCATGCGTGTTGGCGGCCTGACCGGGCAGAACGGAAGCAGGGCGGTTTGACGCGAGTGCGACACGCGAATGGCACAGAAGCGGCCGAAAAGGCTTGCCGTTGCGGTTGGTGCATTGCGGAAGTCGGCCAAAATCCGCTAAATTATAACTTTTTAGCCGCCTTGCGGCGCCCCTCGCTCAAGTGCCGCCTCATGTGCTGTCATAAGCCGCGCTGAGGGCACGGGCTAGGCCTACCGGCTACCTGCCGGGTTCCGCGCGCTTTTTGTCTGGTTTTCGACTGTTTTTTGCCCGTTTTTGGGTCTGTTCGGCTGCAGCGCCGGCGTAATCCGCCGGATGCGCCGGCTCAGTCCGGTAGCGGGCCCAATCCGCGTCTGGCGGTCCGATCCGTGTCTGGCGGGCGTGCCGCGCCATAATTCCCCGTGTCGGCGGACTTGCCTGGGTCTTTTTTGATCCCTGCTTGTTCGCCCAAGCCCACCAACAGGATGAAGTGCCCGCCGTGAAACCGATTCTCAAATCCAACAAGTTGTTGAATGTCTGCTACGACATTCGCGGGCCTGTCCTCGAACATGCAAAGCGGCTCGAAGAAGAGGGCCACCGCATCATCAAGCTGAACATCGGCAATCTCGCGCCGTTCGGCTTCGACGCGCCGGATGAAATCATCCAGGACATGATCCTGAATCTGCCCGGCTCGTCCGGCTACTCGGATTCCAAGGGCGTGTTCGCCGCGCGCAAGGCGATCATGCATTACACCCAGCAAAAGGGTGTGCACGGCGTCGAGCTGGACGACATCTACATCGGCAATGGCGCCTCCGAGCTGATCGTGATGGCGCTGCAAGGCCTCCTGAACGACGGCGACGAAGTATTGCTGCCCGCGCCGGACTACCCGCTGTGGACCGCCGGGGTCAGCCTGTCGGGCGGCACGCCGGTGCACTACATCTGCGATGAATCGAACAGCTGGATGCCCGATCTGGACGACATCCGCGCGAAAATCACGCCGAATACCCGCGCGCTCGTCGTCATCAACCCGAACAACCCCACCGGCGCGCTGTACTCGGACGAACTGCTGCTCGGCCTGATCGAGATCGCCCGCCAGCACGGCCTCGTGATCTTCGCCGACGAGGTCTACGACAAGATCGTCTACGACGGCAAGAAGCACACGTCGATGGCCGCGCTCTCCGAAGATGTGCTCACTGTCACATTCAATAGCCTCTCGAAGAGCTATCGTTCGTGTGGCTATCGCGCCGGCTGGATGTTTATTTCGGGCCTGACCGGCGAGAACCGCCGTGATGCGAAAGACTATTTCGAAGGGCTTGGCATTCTGGCCTCGATGCGCCTGTGTCCGAACGTGCCCGGCCAGTACGCGATCCAGACCGCGCTCGGCGGCTATCAAAGCATCAACGACCTGATCGTGCCGAGCGGGCGCCTGTACAAACAGCGCGAACTCGCGTATGACATGCTGACGGCCATCCCCGGCGTGAGCTGCGTGAAGCCGGAGGCGGCGCTGTACATGTTCCCGCGCCTCGATCCGAAGATTTATCCGATCAAGGACGATCAGCAGTTCATCCTCGATCTTCTGCTGGAAGAGCGCGTGCTGCTGGTTCAAGGCACCGGTTTCAACTGGAAGACGCCGGATCACTTCCGCGTCGTGTTCCTGCCGAACGTGGACGACCTCGCGGATTCGATCAACCGGATCGCGCGCTTCCTCGACGGTTATCGCAAACGCCACACAGCTTGAGATGGACGGCGCGCCCGGCGCGCGCTGCTGCCAGCCCCAGTTGCCTCAGTTTCTTTTTAATCACTTACTCGAAAACACACGCTGCATGGAACCGATCAAAGTTGGACTGCTGGGCTTCGGCACGGTAGGCAGCGGCACCTTCACGGTACTGCGCCGCAATCAGGAAGAAATCAAACGCCGCGCGGGCCGTGGCATTGAGATTGCGCGCATTGCCGTGCGCAATCCCGCCAAAGCGACCGCGGCGCTCGGCAGCGAAGCCGGCACAGTGGCGCTGACTGATGACTTCAACGCGGTGGTTGACGATCCGTCGATCGATATCATCGCGGAAATGATCGGCGGCACGGGCGTGGCACGCGATCTCGTCCTGCGCGCGATCAAAAACCGCAAGCATGTGGTCACCGCCAACAAGGCACTGCTCGCGGTGCACGGTACGGAGATTTTCGAGGCGGCGCGCGCCAATGGCGTGATGGTGTCGTTCGAGGCGGCGGTGGCGGGCGGCATTCCGATCATCAAGGCGCTGCGCGAGGGGCTCACGGCCAATCGCATCCAGTACATTGCCGGCATCATCAACGGTACGACGAACTACATCCTCTCGGAGATGCGCGACCGCGGGCTCGACTTCGCGACCGCCTTGAAAGCCGCACAGGAACTGGGTTATGCCGAAGCCGACCCGACCTTCGACATCGAAGGCGTGGACGCCGCCCATAAGGCGACGATCATGAGCGCGATCGCGTTCGGCGTGCCGGTGCAATTCGACAAGGCGTACGTCGAAGGCATCAGCAAGCTGGCCGCAATCGACATCAAATATGCCGAAGAACTTGGCTACCGCATCAAGCTGCTCGGCATCTCGCGCCGCACGGATAAGGGCATCGAACTGCGCGTGCATCCCACGCTGATTCCGGAAAAACGCCTGCTGGCGAACGTGGAAGGCGCGATGAACGCGGTCGTCGTGCACGGCGACGCGGTGGGCTCCACGCTGTACTACGGCAAGGGCGCGGGCGCGGAGCCGACGGCCTCCGCCGTGGTGGCCGATCTGGTCGACGTGACGCGTCTGCACACGGCGGACCCGGAGCATCGCGTGCCGCATCTGGCGTTCCAGCCGGACAGCCTGTCGAGCACGCCGATCCTGTCGATCGACGACGTGACGAGCGGCTACTACCTGCGTCTGCGTGTGGCTGACGTAACTGGCGTGCTGGCCGACATCACGCGCATTCTGGCGGATCGGGGCATCTCGATCGACGCATTGCTGCAGAAGGAATCGGAGCAGGTCGACGCGAACGGCAAGGGCGAAACCGACATCATCCTGATTACGCACGAAACGGTTGAAAAGAACGTCAACGCGGCGATCAGGACGATCGAAGCGCTGAAGACCGTTGTTTCGCAAGTCACGAAGCTGCGCATGGAAGCGCTGAACTAGGCCGAACTATGAACTACCTCTCTACGCGCGGCGCCGGAGCCGGCGAGCGCCATACGTTTTCCGAGATTCTGCTGGGCGGTCTTGCCAAAGATGGCGGCCTGTACCTGCCGGCGGAATATCCGCGCGTCACGGCGGACGAACTGACGCGCTGGCGCACGCTGCCGTACGCGGATCTCGCCTTCGAGATCCTGTCGAAATTCAGCGACGACATTCCCGCCGAAGACCTGCACGCACTGACGCGCAAGACCTACACGGCTCAGACGTACTGCAACGTGCGCGACGACGAAAGCGCGGCGCAGATCACGCCGTTGAAGACGCTGGGCGTCGAGAACGGCGCGCCGCTGTCGCTGCTGGAACTGTCGAACGGGCCGACGCTTGCGTTCAAGGACATGGCGATGCAGTTGATCGGCAACCTGTTCGAGTACGCGCTGGCCAGGCACGGTGAGACGCTGAACATTCTGGGCGCGACCTCGGGCGACACCGGCAGCGCGGCGGAGTATGCGATGCGCGGAAAGAAGGGCATTAGCGTGTTCATGCTCTCGCCGCACAAGAAGATGAGCGCATTCCAGACGGCGCAGATGTACAGCCTGCAGGACCCGAACATTTTCAACATCGCGGTCGAGGGCGTGTTCGACGACGCTCAGGACATCGTGAAGGCAGTCTCGAACGACCACGCGTTCAAGGCGAAGTACAAGATCGGCACGGTCAATTCGATTAACTGGGCGCGTGTGGTGGCGCAGGTCGTGTACTACTTCAAGGGCTACTTTGCCGCGACGAAGTCGAATGACGAGCGCGTTTCGTTCACGGTGCCGTCGGGCAATTTCGGCAATGTGTGCGCGGGCCACATCGCACGCATGATGGGTTTGCCGATCGAGAAGCTGGTGGTTGCCACCAACGAGAACGACGTGCTGGACGAGTTCTTCCGCACGGGTATTTACCGTGTGCGCAAGGCGGCCGAAACGTACCACACGAGCAGCCCGAGCATGGACATTTCGAAGGCTTCTAACTTCGAGCGTTTCGTGTTCGACCTGCTGGGCCGCGACCCGGCGCGCGTGCTGCAATTGTTCCGCGACGTCGAAGAGAAGGGCGGTTTCGACCTGGCGGCGAGCGGCGATTTTGCGCGCGTGAAGGAGTTTGGATTCGTATCGGGCCGCAGCAGCCACGAGGACCGCGTGGACGCGATCCGCGACGTTTTCGAGCGCTACGACACGATGATCGACACGCACACGGCAGACGGCCTGAAGGTAGCGCGCGAGCATTTGCAGGCGGGCATCCCGATGATCGTGCTGGAGACGGCGCAGCCGATCAAGTTTGGCGAAACGATCCGCGAGGCATTGCTGCGCGAACCGGAGCGCCCAGCCGCATTTTCGGGTCTGGAATCGCTACCGCAGCGATTCGAGGTATTGCCGGCGGACGCGCAACGCGTAAAAGACTTCATCGCGGCAAACACCGGCAAGTAACACCAGCGAGCGTTGAGCGCGACGGAGTCGCGCTCAACGCGAAGCGAAAACCGGCTTCAAGAAGTACCGCCACGGCGCGCGCAGCGCCGCCGGAGGTATGACTGCCTTGTCACTAACGCGGAATGTGCGAGAACACAGATTCCAGATGCACCACTACCGTGGCTGCGCGGGGGACCCGCTTAAGAATTAGCGGTTTGAGCCGCTTTCTTTTGCCTACTTTTCTTTGCGGCAGGCAAAGAAAAGTAGGTGCCGCCCCGCACAGGGGCAACACTAATAGACCACTACCAAAGCAAGGAAAGGCCAAAGGAAGCCAGCCAAAAGAAGCACCCTCGCCGAAAGGCAAAAAAACCACCATAACACCAGGCCGCCACCGCCGGCCCCTCCTACCGCTACAATATTCCTTTCACCCAGCGGCTTCGAGATCAGAAAGATGTCCACCCCAACGCCCCGCGCTCCGATGCTTTCCACTGCCGAAGCGTTGGCGACCTTGCTCAGCGCAGCGACCCCAATCACCGGCACCGAATCGATCCCCACGCTGGAAGCGCTCAACCGCGTGCTTTCGGCGGACGTCATTTCGCCGCTCGACGTCCCGCCAATGAACACCAGTTCAATGGACGGCTACGCGATCCGCACTGAGGATCTGACAACAGCGGATGGCAACCGCCGTTTGCCCATTTCGCAACGCATTCCAGCCGGCCACGCGCCTGAGCCATTAAAACCAGGCACGGCAGCCCGCATCTTCACAGGCGCCACCGTGCCGCGCGGCGCCGACGCCATCGTGATGCAGGAGCAAACCGAAACAGACGGCAACGAAGTCACTTTGCTCCACAGCCCGGCACCCGGCGAATGGATCACCGCTCAAGGCGCGGACATCCGCAACGGTTCGATCATCCTGCCGGCGGGCACGCGCCTGACGCCGCAGGCATTGGGACTCGCCGCCTCAGTCGGCTGCGCTGAGTTGCAGGTGCGCCGCCGTGTGAAAGTCGCCGTATTTTTCACCGGCGACGAACTGACCATGCCAGGCGAGCCGCTGAAACCCGGCGCGATCTACAACTCGAATCGTTTCACGCTGCGCGGCTTGCTGGAAAACCTGGGTTGTGAAGTTACCGACTACGGCATCGTCCCCGACAAGCTCGACGCCACCCGCACAACGCTGCGCGAAGCCGCCCAGGCGCACGATCTGATCCTCACCTGCGGCGGCGTGTCGGTAGGCGAGGAGGATCACGTCAAGCCGGCAGTCGAGGCGGAAGGGCGCCTGTCTATGTGGCAGATCGCGATGAAGCCGGGCAAGCCGCTCGCGTTCGGCGCTGTGCGCCGGTCTGCCCAGCAGACAGACAAAGACGCCGACGCGGCAGCATCGGCCGAAACCTTCTTCATTGGCCTGCCGGGCAATCCAGTCTCCAGTTTCGCGACCTTTTTGCTGTTCGTTCGCCCGTTTGTCCTGCTGCTTGCGGGCATGCGGACGGTGGCGCCGCGCGTGCTGTCGCTGCGCGCCGATTTCGCCCAGAAGAAGGCCGATCGCCGCAACGAATTCCTGCGCGCGCGCGTCAATGCGGCCGGCGGCCTCGATCTGTTTCCGAATCAGAGCTCGGCGGTATTGACATCGACGGTATGGGGCGACGGCCTGATCGACAATCCGCCCAACCATGCAATCAGTGTTGGCGAGACCGTGCGTTTCATCCCCTTTTCCGAATTGCTGAACTGAGGCCGGCAATCGCCGGCGGTGTCCCGATGAAGATTCAACTCCGATATTTTGCAAGTGTGCGCGAAGCACTCGAAACCGCGGACGAAACGGTCGATGTACCTGACGGCATTGCGACCGTCGGCGACGTGCGCGGCTGGTTGCGCGCCCGCGGCGGCATCTGGGCAGACACCCTTGCCGAGGGCCGCGCGCTGCGCATGGCCTGCAATCACGTCATGACCGATGCCGGCACGCGCATCACCGAAAATTGCGAAGTCGCGTTCTTTCCGCCCGTCACCGGCGGTTGATCAGCACGGGTGACCGCCAGAAACCACGCTTGGCTGACCCGCTAAGCGTCACCCAGGCCTCGCCAGGCCGCACAGGAGCCAGAGATGCCCGTTCGTGTCCAGACGGAAGACTTCGACCTCACCGCCGAGGTCGCCGCGTTGCGCGCGCGTAATCCGAAGATCGGCGCAGTGGCCTGTTTTGTCGGCACCGTGCGCGATCTGAACGACGGCAGCGCGGTCGAAACCATGGAACTCGAGCACTATCCGGGCATGACGGAGAAGTCGCTGGAAGCGATCGTGGTGAGTGCGCGCGAGCGTTGGCCGGGGATCGAGGTGCTGATCGTGCATCGGGTCGGCAAGCTTTATCCGCTTGACCAGATCGTGCTGGTGGCGACCACCGCCGCCCATCGGGGCGACGCCTTCGCGTCATGTGAGTTCGTGATGGACTACCTGAAGACCCAGGCGCCGTTCTGGAAGAAAGAGAAGACCGAAGCAGGCGAGCGCTGGGTCGACGCCCGTGTTACCGACGACGCGGCGCTGGCCAGATGGGGTATCGAATCGGGGAACCAGGACGCGGACTAGCGGGATTGGAGCCGGTGCTTTTTGAAGCGCCCGCGTCAATCGTCTTTGGCTTTCCCGACGATCCGCGTCGGAAACGGTTCACCGGGCGGTCGCGTCGAAACGGCTGCGGCATGTTCGTTGTCGTGCGGACGCCGCTTTGGCGCGACGCGCTCCAGCAAAGCCTGTTGTTCCGCCGGAATCTTGTAATCCCAGCCGAAGCGGCTCAACTGCAAACTCTGCGCGATCCGCAGCGCCGGTTCCATGAAACGGACCGCCGCCGCCGGCTGATAGCGCGACTCCACCGTATCCAGAAACAGATACAGCCAGCGGCTGAAATGCTGTGGCTCGACGCCCTCGAGCGGCTGGTGCGCCTGCTGCACATTGCCGCGGTATTGCTTTGCGCCGAGCACGAGACTGCCCCAGAACGTGCACATTTTGGGCAAGTGGTCGTCCCAACGGCCCGCAAGCGTGGCGTCGAACACAGGGCCCAGCAGCGGATCGGCGCGCACCCGGTCATAGAAGCCGTAGACGAGCTCGCGAACATTCGCTTCGGTAGGTTCGGCGGCGCGTTCGACAGCCGGTGCGGCAGGGAATGACGGGTTCATGCAAATTCCAGATAATGCGATTATTTATGATGAATCGCCACGCGGCGCCACAGACTGCCAGGAATGACCTCAAACCGCGTCCCAACGAAAGGAAGTAGGCCACGAACAACCCGCTTTTCGCATAAATGGCCTATGCAGGAAACGCTACCATTACTGCCGAGAGATCAACACCGACTGTTCAGCGCACAATCATAAAATATGCGTAGCGCCTGCATCTTAAGGCGAAGCGGTGGCCACCGGCAACCCTCGCATCGACGCGGTTATCCCGAGGATCGCGACTTGCGCTTATCGTGACATCTGCACTTATGAGACTGACCGACTATACGGATTACTCATTGCGCGTCCTGCTGTACCTGACTGTCCGCGGCGATGGCTTATCGACCATCCAGGACATCTCGGACGCGTACGGGATCTCCAAAAACCATCTGATGAAGGTAGTTCAGCAACTCGGCGAACTCGGCTGGGTCGAGACCGTGCGCGGGCGCAACGGCGGCCTGCGTCTTGCCGAACGAACCAGCGCATTGACCGTGGGCGAGATCGTACGGGTCACGGAAAGCGACTTCGCGCTGGTCAACTGCTTCCCCGATCAGCATGGCGAGCGCCGGGGTTGCGTGATTACACCGCACTGCCGTTTGCGCGCCGCGCTCGAAGCCGCACGCAACGCATTCCTCGCCGAGCTCGACCGTCATACCATTGGCGAAGTCGCAGGACCGCGTGGACCGCTCGCCGCCCTGCTGGGCTTAAGCACGGTGATCCCGATCGTGCCGGCCGCGTCTGCCGGCGACGCGGCGCCGCTCACCTGAAACCGGTCAGCAAGTTCTCGCGCGTCAAATGTTAAATAGTTGCTGCTGGTTGCAAAAAAGCGCTTGAAACCTGCGTAAAACGCCTCAATTTGGTGGTAATCGAAATTGGAGGTCTCTTGATGAGAATCGACAAACTTACCACTAAATTCCAGGAAGCACTGGCCGACGCGCAGAGTCTTGCGGTCGGTCACGACAATCAATACATCGAACCGGTTCATGTCCTGTCGGCGCTTGTCGCCCAGCAGGACGGTTCGGCGCGCTCGCTGCTTTCGCGGGCGGGCGTGCATGTCCAGGCACTGCAAACCGCGCTCGGCGACGCCATCACGCGCCTGCCGCAAGTGCAGGGCACTGACGGCAACGTGCAGATCGGCCGCGAGCTGACCGGCTTGCTGAACCAGGCGGACAAGGAAGCGCAAAAACTCAACGACACGTTCATCGCGAGCGAGATGTTCCTGCTCGCCGTCGCCGACGATAAAGGCGAGGCCGGCCGTCTGGCGCGTCAGCACGGCCTGTCGCGCAAGTCGCTGGAAAGCGCGATCGCGGCGGTGCGTGGCGGCTCGCAAGTGCATAGCCAGGACGCCGAAAGCCAGCGTGAAGCGCTGAAAAAGTACACCGTCGATCTGACCGAGCGTGCGCGGGCGGGCAAGCTCGACCCCGTGATCGGCCGGGACGACGAGATCCGCCGTTCGATCCAGATCCTGCAGCGCCGCACCAAGAACAACCCGGTGCTGATCGGCGAGCCGGGCGTGGGTAAGACCGCGATCGTCGAAGGCCTTGCGCAGCGGATCGTCAACGGCGAAGTGCCGGAAACGCTCAAGGGCAAGCGCGTGTTGTCGCTGGACATGGCGGCGCTGCTGGCCGGCGCGAAATACCGCGGCGAGTTCGAAGAACGCCTGAAGGCCGTGCTGAGCGACATCGCCAAGGACGAAGGCCAGACCATCGTCTTCATCGACGAAATTCATACGATGGTTGGCGCGGGCAAGGCTGAAGGCGCGATGGACGCGGGCAATATGCTCAAGCCGGCGCTCTCGCGCGGCGAACTGCATTGCGTCGGCGCCACCACGCTCGACGAATACCGCAAGTACATCGAAAAGGACGCCGCGCTCGAACGCCGCTTCCAGAAGGTGCTGGTCGACGAGCCGTCGGTCGAGGCAACCATCGCGATCCTGCGCGGTTTGCAGGAGAAGTACGAACTGCATCATGGCGTCGATATCACCGACCCGGCGATCGTCGCCGCGGCCGAACTGTCGCATCGCTACATCACCGACCGCTTCCTGCCGGACAAGGCCATCGACCTGATCGACGAAGCCGCTTCGAAGATCAAGATGGAAATCGATTCGAAGCCGGAAGAGATGGACCGGCTGGACCGTCGTTTGATCCAGTTGAAGATCGAGCGCGAAGCCGTCAAGAAGGAAAAAGACGAAGCGTCGCAGAAGCGTCTGCAACTGATCGAAGAAGAAATCGAGCGGCTGGATCGTGAATATTCGGACCTCGAAGAAATATGGACCGCGGAAAAAGCGGCGGTGCAGGGCAGCGCGCAACTGAAGGAAGACATCGAAAAAACGCGTGCGGAAATCACGCGCTTGCAGCGTGAAGGCAAGCTCGAGAAGGTCGCCGAGTTGCAGTACGGCAAGCTGCCGGGTCTCGAAGCGCAGTTGAAGGAAGTGACCAAGGCCGAAGCGCAAGAGCAGAACAATCCGACCCGGCCGCGTCTGTTGCGCACCCAGGTGGGCGCGGAGGAAATCGCGGAAGTCGTGTCGCGTTCAACGGGTATCCCAGTGTCGCGCATGATGCAGGGCGAGCGCGAAAAGCTGCTACAGATCGAAGAGAAACTGCACGACCGCGTGGTCGGTCAGAACGAAGCGATCAGCGCGGTGGCCGATGCGATCCGCCGTTCGCGTGCGGGCCTATCCGATCCGAACCGTCCGTATGGCTCGTTCCTGTTTCTCGGACCGACCGGCGTGGGCAAGACCGAGTTGTGCAAGGCGTTGGCTTCGTTCCTGTTCGATTCGGAAGATCATCTGATCCGTATCGACATGAGCGAATTCATGGAGAAGCACAGCGTCGCGCGTTTGATCGGCGCGCCGCCGGGCTACGTGGGTTACGAAGAAGGTGGCTACCTGACTGAAGCCGTACGCCGCAAGCCCTACAGCGTGATCCTGCTCGACGAAATCGAGAAGGCGCACCCGGACGTGTTCAACGTTCTGCTGCAGGTGCTCGACGACGGCCGGATGACCGATGGCCAGGGCCGTACCGTGGACTTCAAGAACACGGTGATCGTGATGACGTCGAACCTCGGCTCGCAGGTGATTCAGGCGATGGTCGGCGAGCCGCAGGAAGCGGTGAAGGACGCGGTCTGGGAAGAGGTGAAGCTGCACTTCCGGCCCGAGTTCCTGAACCGGATCGACGACGTCGTGGTGTTCCATGCGCTCGACCGTTCGAACATCCAGTCGATCGCGCGGATTCAACTGCAGCGTCTGCACGAACGGCTTGCCAAACTCGACATGCAACTGGTGGTGTCGGACGCGGCGCTCGAGCACATCGGCAAGGTTGGCTACGATCCGCTGTTTGGGGCGCGGCCGTTGAAGCGCGCGATCCAGCAGGAGATCGAGAACCCGGTCGCCAAGCTGATTCTGGCCGGCAAGTTCGGTCCGAAGGACGTGATCCCGGTCGAGGTGGAAGACGGCCAACTGGTATTCGACCGCGTCGTGCACTGAGTGGTGCGAATGCGCCAACTCGTGCGCCAACTCGTGCATTAAGCAGTGAACCAGGCGAAGCGCGCTCGGCTGCGCACGGAACGGCAGAGATTGGGCCGTTCCGGCCAAAGCTGAAAAACGGCAACGAAGGTAACTTCGTTGCCGTTTTTTTTTTGCCTGTTTTTGTCTGCTATCGGGCAGTAACAGGACGACGCTGCTTACGCGTTGCCCTTGCCGAACAGCGCCGACAGGCCGCCGAGCGCGCCCAGCACGGTCGTCGAATTCAGTTTGCCTTCGGCGGGGACTTCACCGTCGGGCGTCGCCGCGTTGACGACGTGCGGCAGAATCTGCGACAGCAGGCCGGTGACCTGCTCCGGTTGCACGCCGGCCTTCGCCGCGAGATTGGTAACGACGTCCGACCCAAGCACGCTGTGCAGTGCGTCGGGCGAGATCGCCTGGTTCTCGCCGTTGCTGACCCACGACGAAACGACGTCGCCGAGGCCCTTTTCCTCGAAGCTGCTGATCAGGCCGTTCAGGCCGCCCGGCTGATTGTTGACGAATTCCAGCGCGGCTGAAACGAGGGCCTGCTGGCCACCGCCTTCCGGCGATTTACCAACCAGGGAACCGATAGTGTCGAGTAGGCTCATGACGGTCTCTCTTGAATGCCAACCCGTGTTTGACGAGCCGGCGGGTGAAAACGCCGCGCGGTTGCGCGGCGCCGGTGGAAGGAGGGCGAACGGGAGCAGAGCGGCGCCTGGGTTTCATCATGCGTACAGACCATGTGAGCCGCGTGGCCGCCGTACTACCGGTGCTCTACCTTGGCTTACGCGCCGCCAGAGGCTGCCGCAGCCGATGCAGCCTTGCTCTTCTTCGCCTTCTTCTTCGAAGCCTTGGTACCGGACGCGTCGGCCGGCGCGCTGGCAGCCGCCGTCGTGGCCGGTGCGGAGGCCGCCGCATCAGCCGCTTTGCTCTTCTTCTTCGACTTCGAAGCCTTGGTGCCGGATGCCTCGGCAGGCGCAGCCGGTGCCGCTGATGTTGTTGTCGCGGCCGTGGTAGTTGCTGCTGGCGCGGCTTTGCTGCTGGACTTCGCGGCAGCCTTGGCGCCGGTAGGCGGCGTGGACGCGCCGTTCACGGTCAAGCCCGCCGCCTCGAGATTGCTCACCGATTTGGTGCCGAGGCCTTTGACCCGAGTGGCGAGATCATCGGCATCCTTGAAGGGGCCGTTCTTGGTGCGTTCGTCAATGATCGCTTTCGCATGTACCGGGCCGATACCCTTGACCGATTCGAGCGCCGCCTGATCGGCGGAATTTACTTCGACGGCCGCCGCAAATCCAGCCGACAGCGACAAAGCCAAAGCAAGGCAAAGCATCAAAAGCTTCTTCAGCATGGCAAGCACTCCATTGAGGGCAAAAAAAGTTAGCCGCAAAGGGAAAACTCGGGACGACGCAGCCTGTCAGCAGGCGCTGCGCTTAAGCATAGAACAAATTGCGCGCCCTTATTTGCAAACGCCGACGATTTATACCGATCGATTCGTGACAAGTAAATCAGGCTGGACAATATTTGAAGATTTTGCCTGGCGATTGAGCTGTTATGCGTTTATCGATCAATGCGGTTCACCGTAAATAATGACCGCGCGGATAAATGACAGCGCCTTCCACTTGACTTAGAGTGCACTCGAAGTCCTAACCTGAGTTCCGTCATGTCGAAAATGTCAAAAGCACTCACCATCGGCGAGGTCGCCGGGACGATCGGCGTCTCCACCCATACGCTGCGCTACTACGAGCAGGCCGGCCTGATTCGGGCAGTCGGGCGTACCCAGGCGGGGCATCGCCTGTATTCGCCGGCCGATCTCGACTGGCTGCAGTTCGTGATGCGTCTGAAGGCGACCGGCATGCCGATCGCCGGGATGCAGGCGTTCGCGGCGTTGCGGGCGGAAGGTCAGCCTACGATGGGCGAGCGCCGTGATTTGCTGGTGGCGCATCGTGATGCGGTTTTGGCGCGGATCGCCGAGTTGCAGAGCAATCTCGGCGCGATCATCGACAAAATCGCTTATTACGAAGAAGCCACCGGCCAGCAGCCCACTGCGAGTGCTCCGACACGACAGATCGACGAACCCCAATCGCTTTCGCATTCGGAAAAGGACTCACCATGGAACACGCACAAAACGATCGCTACACCCGAGGCTGGAACAAACTGAAGGAAATCGACGGTTCGACCGGTGAGCAGGTGATTGCCGCGCTGGCGCCGATCGCGCCGGATTTCGGACGCCTGCTGATCGAGTTCGGCTTCGGCGATATTTACAGCCGGCCGCAACTCGATCTGCGGGCGCGAGAAATCGCGACGATTGCATCGCTGGCGACGCTCGGCTGCGCGCAGCCGCAGTTGAAGGTGCATATCGAGGCGGCCTTGAACGTCGGCTGCACGCGCGAGGAGATTGTCGAGGTGTTCATGCAGATGGCGCTCTACGCGGGTTTCCCGGCTGCGCTGAACGCATTGTTTGCGGCGCGGGAGGTTTTCGAGCGGCGTGATCAGGCGCTGGAGCAAGCGCAAGCGGCTTGAGACAAAAGTTCAGGACGATGGAGCAGGGTGGACGGCTGCCGTGCGCAGCCGTTTTTTTTTACGAGGTTCAAGATGCAACTAACGGTCAGATATCGTAAGCAACTTGGACAGCGTGCCGCCGGTACGGCCCGGAAACCCGGCTTGCATAAACGGAGGCTTCGACAGTCAGATACGCTGAGTTTTGCAATCCGGTCGAGCAAAACCGTCAATCCGATTGAGCCAGCCCGTCGACCCGATCGAACGCAACGAGCCCCCGTCAAGCCGCCGGATCTACCCGGACCACCGCCTCGGCGTGCAAATACCGCTTGCTCACACCACGCCAGTACAACAGCAACCCCACCCCGGCAATTGCCAGGCTCAGCGTATTGGCGACCCAGAAGCCGCGCGCCCCGGTCAGCCATTGCGGCGTGGTGCCGGAGACATCGAAGCCGAGCAGATAGCCGCCGCCTAGCCCGACCCCCCACAGCGCAACCGCATAGATTACGGTCGGTATGACCGCTACCTTGTACGCGCGCAGCACGAACGCGGTGGTGATCTGCAGCGCATCGAACAGGTGATAGCACACCACGATCAAGACCAGCGGCATCGCTGCCGCCGCGACCTGTGCATCCGGCGTATAGCCTTCGATCACGTACGGCCGCAGCACCAGCACGATCGCGCCGTAGCAGCAGGCGATCGCCACCGCCATCATGATGCCGTGCCGCGACAGCGTGCGCGCCGCTTCCGGGCGATGCGCGCCGAGCGCCTGGGCAACCAGCGTCGATGAAGCGATCCCGATCGACAGCGGCGTCATGTAGAGCACCGCGCCGATGTTGCCGGCGATCTGGTGTCCGGCGAGCGTGGTCGTGCCGAAGCGCGCAATGAAGAGCGCCATGAAAGTGTACGAGGTGACTTCGATCAGGTACGACAGCCCCATCGGAATGCCCAGCCGCAACTGTGCCGCCTGCCGGCGCCAGACCGGCCAGCAGAAATGCGCAAAGATCTCGAACGGCTTGAACACGTAGACGCGTGTCAGCAGCAGCATCCCGACCACGGCCAGTCCCCAGTTGATCGCGGTGCTGGCCAGCGCGCAACCGGGCCCGCCGAGCGCCGGCACGCCGAATCCGCCAAAGATGAACCACGTGTTGAGCGGAAACTTGAGCAGCAGCGCGCCGATCTGCAGGATCATCACGAGCCGCGGCTTGCCGACCGCATTGCTGATCGAGCTATAGACGCGAAACGCGAGGCCGGCCGGCAAGCCGAACGCCAGAATCCGCAGGTAGGCGACCGTGCGTTCATGCAGCGCTTCGGGCACCCGCGCGAGCTGCAGTACGCGCCCCGGAAAATAGAGAATCAGAAAGCCGATCACGGTCAATGCGAGCGCGAGCCACAAGGCCTGGCGCACTTCTTCGCCGATCTCGACGTAGCGGCGCGCGCCGTAGAGTTGCGCGGTGATCGGCTGCAGCGCGGTCAGAATGCCGGTCAGCCCGATGTAGACGGAAATGTAGATCGACGAGCCGAGGCCGAGCGCGGCGAGATCGACGGCCGAATAGCGGCCGACCATCGCCGTGTCGATCACGCCGAACGCGATGATCGCCAGTTGACCGATCAGCACGGGCCATGCGAGCCCGGCGATTTTCCGTACGTCGGCGAGCATGATCAGTCCGGCTTCTTATGCCAGCTACGGCGTTTGACGACCGGCGACTTCGGACGGTCGATCCGCACATACAGGCGGAAGCGTTCGTCGCGGTCGGCCACCCGGCGGCCTTCCCATACCAGCTTCCAGATGAAGTCCGACATCGCGCTCGGGTCGCCGAAATCCTGGGTGTCCTGACGCAGGATCACGTCGCAATCCTGGTTGAACGAGAAATGCATATCGCCGAAATAGGCGAAGGTCGCGATCTGCGCATTACCGAGGCGCACCGGCGAGATGCAGGTGTAGTCTTCCGGCAGATGGCTGGCGATCTGTTCAGCGACGTCCTTATAGGTCCGGCTGTAGTTGACGACCGGCAGCCACAGCGTCATCAGCAGCACCCACATCAGCGTTGTGCCGGCACTCGAGAGCACCACGCTGCGCCACAGGACTTTCGGATGACGGGCCAGACGCCATTGCACCAGAACGAACCAGCAAATCGTCACGGCCACCGCGCACACGAACGACAGGACCTTGAACTGCGGCGCAAAACCCGGCGCGAGACGCGCGAGGTTGCGCGCGAGCGGATGCGGGAAGCCGGTCAACCCGGCGATGTACACCAGCCAGACGAAGCTGCCGAGGATCGTGAAACTCAGCAACGCGAACCAGTCGATCGCATTGATCGCGCCGCGTTTGAGGGTGGGCAGCGCGAAGGTGGCAAGCACCGCGAGCGGCGGCAGCAACAGCATGTAAAGCCGGTTCGACTGGTGGCTCTGCAACACGACCAGCACGAGCAACGGCCCGATCACCGACAGCGGAATCGCGACGTGCGGCGCGCGCCGCAGGCCCGACCAGCTGAACCACGCCCAGAGCGCCAGCGGCCAGGCCGGCCACGTGAAGAGCGGCAGGTTCTTGAGTGCATAGGCGGCCACCGAGCCCGGCGGCCCGGCGAATGACGACAGGCTGACGTGCACCCACTGGTTCAGGTACCAGACAGCGTCGTCGGGAAACGCGGCGATTGCGGCGATCGGCCACGCAACCGACAGCACGAGCGCTACCGGCAAACCGGCCAGCAGCAGCCAGCGCGAACGTGCTTCGCGCACGATCAAGGCCATCGCCAGAGTGCCGAGCAACAGTGCGCCGACCAGCACCGGGCTGCTGGCGAGCGCCACGAGACCGAGCGCGAGGCCCCAGATCAGCGCGCCCTGGATCGGCTTGTCGATCATCCGCACGAGCCCATAGACGAGCATGGCGATGCCGAAGAACTGCGCCAGTTGCGGCGTGGTCTCGTGGCCGCGTTCGGCCAGGCCGAAACAGGCGAGCAGGATCAGCAGCGCGCCATCGGCAAGGGTGCGGCCGTAGTCGCGCGGTTCCGGCTCGCCGCCAAACGCGTATTTGAACGGCTGCACCTCGGCGCGCCGGCCGAGCAGGTAGGCCGCATACCAGACGAATGCGCAGGCCGCGCAAAACAGCAGGCCGGTAAACACGCGCGACGCGTTGCTCGCGTCGACCCAGGGCGCGAGCGCGCGGATCGCGCCGGCGCCGAGCCAGTAACCGAGCGGGCCGTCTTCGGTCATGTACTTGCCGACCAGATTCGGCAGCAGCCAGTCGTGGGCGCTGCCGTTGGCCATCGTCCACATGACGCCGAAACCGGCTGCGTCCTCGTTCTTCCACGGATCCCGGCCGAACAGGCCGAAAAAGGCGTAGACGATACAGATGGTCAGCAGCAGCCAGCGCGGCAACGCACTGGTCGCGGAGGCAGTGAGGCGAACGACAGGTCTCATGCGGTGTGTGGATATCGGATAAGCGGTGCAGCCGGGACCAGACGCAGGGTCCGGCGGGAATGGCCAGTTTGGAGCATCCGGCATTGTAGTCGTGCCGTGCGATGCGCGTCACGGCCGGTAACGGCTCGCAACGTGAACGGGGTGTCTGTAACACCGCGCCGCAATGGGCGGCGCTTCGCCGGGCGACTTACATCCAGGCGCCTGCGGCGCCTAGAATAGGGTGACAAAAAAGGGCAGCTTGCGCTGCCCTTTTGTGCTGCTGCTTCGTTGCGGGCCAAGGCCGGCGACGAAACGCGTATTACTTCGCTGCTGCCTTGCCGGTAGCGCGCGTGCCGAACTTCTTGTTGAACTTCTCGACGCGGCCAGCCGTGTCCATGATCTTTTGTTGGCCGGTGTAGAACGGATGCGATTCCGACGACACTTCGATCTTGGCGAGCGGGTACGTCTTGCCGTTGAATTCGGCGGTTTCACGCGTCTGGATGGTCGAGCGCGTCACAAACTTGAAGTCGATCGACATGTCGACGAACAGGACTTCGCGGTAATCCGGGTGAATGCCTTCTTTCATGGTCTTTCCTTTAATCTGGCGGTAGCCAACCCGCGAGCAGCCGCTATGAAGGCGGACAGCATCTAGGCGCGAGCCACTTGCCTATGGTCGAAAAACGGCGATTATGCCAGAAAATCAGTCGCTTGACGATCTTTTCGCGACCTTTTTCGCAGTGTTTTGTGTCGATTTCTCCGCTGCCCGGTCCGCTCGTTCCCGTGCGGGTGCCGCGCGGTGTCCCCCTTGTGCGGTGGGCGTCAGGCCGGAGCGAACGCCAAACCAACGCGCGCGGGGTCCTGGCGGTAATACCGTGCCAGTAAACGGTACAGCTCGGGATATTCGGCCTCGAAGGCCTGCGGTTGGACGAACAGGGCCTCGCTGCAAACGGCAAAAAATTCCGATGGATGATCCGCCGCGTACGGATCGATCAGCGAATCGCGCTCGAAACGGGCCCAGCGCCTGTCCGGCACCGCGTCCACTCTGGCGCAGAAGTGGTCGTAGGCGTGGTCGAAAATGTCGGCCCAGGCCCGTGAATCGAGCGGTGCGTGCCAGCGGCGCGTGAGCGGCGGATGGCCGTCTGCCTCGCCGTTCAGCATGTCGATCTTGTGCGCGAATTCGTGAATCACGACGTTATAGGCGTCGGTGCCATCGGTCATCTGCGCGTCTTCCCACGACAACACCACCGGGCCGCCTTCCCACGCTTCACCACTCGCGTCCTGCTCGACCTCGTGCACTACGCCGTCTTCATCCTCGACCGTCTTGCGGATCACGAACTCGCCCGGAT
The DNA here is from genome assembly GCF_009455635.1 of Paraburkholderia agricolaris. Lineage (NCBI taxonomy): Bacteria > Pseudomonadati > Pseudomonadota > Betaproteobacteria > Burkholderiales > Burkholderiaceae > Paraburkholderia > Paraburkholderia agricolaris. Next base: position 2,529,669 of record NZ_QPER01000001.1, on the reverse strand, counting down.
AGACGATTACACCGACCCAGCCGCGATACAGATCGAGGCTCAGATTCAGCACCGGCAAACACGCTTGCGCGGCGATCGCCACGGTCATGGCGTCGGTCAGTTCGAGATCGTGCGCGGTTGAAAATTCTTTTTGCGCGATGAACAGGCTGGTCAGTTCGCGCAGGCGCAAGCGATCCGGCGCGTCGAGATGGGCGAGAAACGGCAGGCCGTCGAGCGTGGCCTGCCAGAGGGCGTCCTCGATCGCGTAGTCGCGCAGCGCGCGGTCGCGGCGGCGCGTGCCGAACCATTGGGTGAGTTTCGAGAGCATGACCTGATGAAACCCTTAGTCGATCTGTTTTTGCCACGCGGCGAAAATGCCGCCGCATATCGCAATGCCAATCAGAAAGTAGAAGCCGTCCAGTGACGTCAGGAAGCTGGCCTGCTGCGCGACCGTCCGGCTGATTTCCACCAGTGCAAGCGAATGCGCTTCGGATGGCGAGCGCCCGGCGGCGCTGAAGCCGCGGGTCAGCGCCGCGAGCGAATTCTGGAACACTGGATTGTACGGATTCACGAACTCCCCGAGACGGGCTTGATGCAGTGCCTGCCGATGCTGTTCGACGATGATCACCGAGGCGGTCGCGAACGAGATCGTCAGTTGCCGCACGATATTTTTCAGCCGGTAGCCGTGCGTGAACTCTTCGATAGCGAAGATTCTAAACGTCAGATTGGCGACCGGCAGCACGATGAACAGCAAGAGCAGGCCGCGCAACAGCATGGGCACGATCAGCGCGGATTGGTCCACGCCGGGCGACATGCGCGTCATCCACGCCGCGGCAAATGCGGCCACCGCGAAGCCCGGCACGATGATCCACTTCTTGCGCGGCAGGAGCTTCGCGTAACGCAGGTAGACGAACAGCGCGCTCGCCGAAATCAAGGACGTCACGCCGACTAGCCGCCCGGCATTCTCGACCGGATAGCCAAGCCCGCCCTCGAGAAAGCGTGACGTCAGATAGCTGAATACGGTCGAGATGTAGTAGTAGAACATGTACAGCACGATCCCGACCTGAAACACCTTTTCGCGCAGCGCATGCAGACGGACTAGGGGCGCCGGATGGTGCCATTGCTGGTACGCGAACCAACCCAGCGCGCCGATGCCCGCGACTGTCAGCAGAATCAGCCCCGGCGAGGCGCTGAACAACTGGAACCGCACCTGTTGCATGACGATTTGCAGCGCGCCTTGCGCGAACGCGAAAATCAGGTAAGGCCAGAAGTGCGCCGTGCCGCGCTCCTCCGGCAAGCGGTTGCCAGTATCGGGCAGCGCGAGCAGGGCGAGGATAGCAAACAGCACACCTGCCGGCGCGGTGCAGGCGAACAGCGCGCGCCAATCGAAATGCGCGACCAGTTGGCCGCCGATCAGCGGCGCGAGCGCACTGCTCAAGACGATCAGCACCAGAAAGGCGCGGGTTGCCGCGGGTCGCTGCTGCGGCGTAAAGCTCATCTGAATCAGAATGCGGCAGGTACCCATCATCGGGCCGATGAAATAGCCCTGAAAACCACGCGCGAACGCAAGCTCGATGGACGACTCACATAACGTGGCGGCGATCGCGCCGGCCGAATAGAGCAGCATGCAACCGGCTACGTAGCGCCGGTAGCCGAAGCGTTCGACCCACCATTGCTGCTGCAGGATGCCGAGCACGGCTGCCACCGCATAGGCGCTCGACGCCCACACCAGTTCGTCCGGCGACGCGTTGATGCCGCCTGCGATGTAGCTGGTGAAAAACGAAAAAATCGCGTTGTCGAAGTAGTCGAGGCCGGTAACGACGGCCAGCACCCATGGGAAAAAATCGCCGCGCAGTTTTGCTGCGCTAAACAGCGGTACGCGGGGCGAGGTCGCGCTCATGTGGGCTCGCCCGACTTTTTCGGTCGCCTCGCGAGCGACGTGGTGTCAGCTTTGGCGAATGCGTTGCGGCGTTGTTCGAGCAGCGCGTCCGCGTTCTCGCCGGCGAGCCGTCGTTCGAGATAGTCGAGGTCCGGACTCAGTTCAGCGCGCAGCTTCTGTGCTTCCTTGAGTTCGCGGCGCATCGTTTCGATGCGGGCATCGAGCGCCTGGACCTGGTCTGAAATGGCGTCGCGAATCTGCTGCAGCGATTCGGTGGAATAGCGATGACCGCCTTCGACCGGCTCGAGCGGGCGTTTGAGCATTTCGGTGATGCTGTGCAGCGAAAAGCCGAGCGAGCGCAGCCGCAGAATGCGTCCGAAGCGCTTCAGGTCCTCCTCGTCATAGAGGCGGTAGCGGCCTTCGCTGCGGGTAGGCGCGACGAGACCGCGTTCCTCGTAGTACTTCAGCGTGCGCGGCGTGACGCCGAGGCGTTCGGCGGCATCGCGTACGGTGAGCAGGGCGGGTGAATCCTTCGACATAAGGCAGCGCCAGCATGACGGAAGAGTGCATTGTACTGCAACGTGTACGTTCACGTATACGTTGCCATGCTTTGCCGCACATCGTTGGGATGAAATCCTGTGGGCGAAAAAAAGCCGCTCGTTGTGGCGAGCGGCTTTTTTTATGCAGTGCAGCGGGTGCGGCTGTTTCGGCGTGAAGCCTTAACTGCCGCCGCCACGACGCATCATGTCGAAGAATTCGGAGTTGCTCTTCGTCTGGCGAATCTTGTCGAGCAGGAATTCCATCGACTCGACTTCGTCCATGTCGTGAATGAACTTGCGCAGCACCCAGATCTTTTGCAGCACTTCGGGCTTGATCAGCAGTTCTTCACGGCGCGTGCCGGACTTGTTCAGGTTGATCGACGGATAGACGCGCTTTTCAGCAAGGCGGCGCTCGAGGTGCACTTCCATATTGCCGGTGCCCTTGAACTCTTCGTAGATCACGTCGTCCATACGGCTGCCGGTTTCGATCAGCGCCGTGCCGATGATGGTCAGCGAACCGCCTTCTTCGATATTGCGCGCCGCGCCGAAGAAACGCTTCGGGCGTTGCAGCGCGTTCGCGTCGACACCACCCGTCAGCACCTTGCCCGAGGCCGGCACGACGGTGTTGTATGCACGCGCGAGACGCGTGATCGAGTCGAGCAGAATCACCACGTCGTTCTTCATTTCGACGAGGCGCTTGGCTTTCTCGATCACCATTTCGGCGACTTGCACGTGACGCGCGGCCGGTTCGTCGAATGTGGAGGCAATCACTTCGCCCGCCACCGAACGCTGCATTTCGGTCACTTCTTCCGGGCGTTCGTCGATCAACAGCACGAACAGTACGACATCCGGGTGGTTTTGCTTGATGGCGTGTGCGATGTGCTGCAGCATCACCGTCTTACCGGATTTCGGCGACGCCACCAGCAGCCCGCGCTGGCCTTTGCCGATCGGCGCGATCATGTCGATGATGCGGCCCGTGACGTTTTCCTCGCCACGCATTTCACGTTCGAGCAGCAGCACCTTGTTCGGGTGCAGCGGCGTCAGGTTTTCGAACATGATCTTGTGCTTCGAGGCTTCCGGCGGCTGGCCGTTGACCTTGTCCACCTTCACCAGCGCGAAATAGCGTTCACCGTCTTTCGGCGTACGCACTTCGCCTTCGATCGTGTCGCCCGTGTGCAGGTTGAAGCGGCGGATTTGCGACGGGCTGATGTAAATATCGTCCGTGCTGGCGAGATACGAGGTTTCCGGCGAACGCAGGAAGCCGAAGCCGTCCGGCAGCACTTCGAGCGTGCCGTCGCCGAAGATCGTGTCGCCCGTTTTGGCTCGTTTTTTTAGAATGGCAAACATCAATTCCTGCTTGCGCAGGCGGTTTGCACTTTCGATCTCGAGGCCATTGGCCATCTCGATCAATTCGGACACGTGCAGAGTCTTAAGCTCGGATAAATGCATACGGAGAACCCGCAGGAGAAGGTGCGACGAAATGAAATCTGGGAGGAGAGTGAGCGGAACCGCTCAAGGACTTACACGTCTTTTCGACGTTTTGCGGATTCTAGCATAGCACACGACGAATTTCGCCAGTGCGATGGCATGGCATCTTTCTTATCAGGCGTGTTGTCGCGGGACAACACGCCTAAGACATACGCCTAAGACAGCGCGCCTGAAAGTCTGAAGAGATCTTCGGCGCGCCGATGTGCCGCTTTACAGGTTGCCGTCGAGGAATGCGGTGAGTTGCGACTTCGACAGCGCGCCGACTTTCTGCGCGGCGACAGCGCCATTCTTGAAGAGCAGCAGCGTGGGGATGCCGCGCACGCCGAACTTGGCCGGCGTCGATTGATGTTCGTCGACGTTGATCTTGGCGATTTGCAGGCGATCGGCGTAATCCTTGGCGACTTCGTCGAGGATCGGCGCGATCATCTTGCACGGACCGCACCATTCAGCCCAGAAATCGAGCAGCACGGGTTTATCGGATTTCACGACGTCCTGTTCGAACGATGCGTCGCTAATATGCTTGATTGATTCGCTCATTGTATGAATACCTCTATCGGTTCGAGGCCCGCCTGAATTGCTCGCCACGATACGTCAAAATCTAGGGAAACTTCCGTTCGCTTTGCCGCAAGCGGAACCTTGCCGACACCTGCCTGAAAAAGTCGAAAGACCATTCCTGGAATGTGCGGAAAGCTCGCGTTTGCGGGTCATCCGTATGGCAGTTTAGCTTAATTCGCTATGCGTTGCCGGTGGTGATAGTACTCATCAAAGGCAGTGGGGCCCATGGCTGCCGGTGAAGCGCCACTCCGTTTTAACAACCGCGACGCTGCTTATCTGGTGGCGGGCGCCGCAAACTCAAGTACCCCGAGCCCGTGCCGCGGGGTGCTGCACTATATGGTGCGAAGCTCCCTATTCAGCGCGCCGATGTCGGTTTGTTCGTATTTACAGTCGCGCGGCGGTCCGAGCGATGATAGAATGTTTCGTGACGGGCCTCCTCGCATGGAGGGATGGTCAACCTGGTCAGGTCGGGAACGAAGCAGCCACAGCCGTTTTCCACCAGTGCCGAGGGTCAGGCTCGTCACCTTCCTCTTTCTGTTTTCTTCTGCCGTACCTCCACCGCCCTTGTTTTACTCTTGCCGCTGTCACTCAGACACTGCATTGGCGTTTCTCGCGCACTTCATCTATTTTTTTCTATCGGTCCGTTAGCCTGTTTCAATGAAGCGGCAACATGCGTTCGCGCGCCGTCTCGATTCGGTTTTGCGCGCCATCGTTACTGATACAATTTCCGGATGACCTATCAAGTTCTCGCACGCAAATGGCGGCCGAAGGATTTCGCTTCGCTCGTCGGACAGGAGCACGTGGTGCGCGCGCTCACGCACGCGCTCGACGGTGGCCGTCTGCACCATGCCTATCTGTTTACCGGCACCCGCGGCGTCGGTAAAACCACGCTGTCGCGCATCTTCGCCAAGGCGTTGAATTGCGAAACCGGCGTGACTTCCACTCCGTGCGGCGTGTGCCGCGCGTGCCGGGAGATCGACGAAGGTCGCTTTGTCGATTACGTGGAGATGGACGCGGCGAGTAACCGCGGTGTCGACGAAATGGCGGCGCTGCTGGAGCGCGCGGTTTACGCGCCGGTCGATGCGCGCTTCAAGGTCTACATGATCGACGAAGTGCACATGCTGACCAACCACGCGTTCAACGCGATGCTGAAGACGCTGGAAGAACCGCCTTCGCATGTCAAATTCATTCTTGCCACAACCGATCCGCAGAAGATTCCGGTCACGGTGCTGTCACGCTGTCTACAGTTCAATCTGAAGCAGATGCCGGCCGGGCATATCGTCTCGCATCTCGAGCACATCCTCGGCGAAGAGCAGGTGCCTTACGACGCCCAGGCGTTGCGTCTGCTCGCACGCGCGGCCGACGGCTCGATGCGCGACGCGCTCTCGCTGACTGACCAGGCGATCGCCTATTCGGCCAATCAGGTGAATGAAGAGGCGGTGCGCGGCATGCTCGGCGCACTCGATCAAAGCTATCTGATTCGCCTGCTCGACGCGCTGGCCGATGGCGACGGCGCCGCCGTGCTGGCAGTCGCGGACGAGATGGCGTTGCGCAGCCTGTCGTTTTCGACGGCGTTGCAGGATCTCGCAAGCTTGCTGCACCGAATCGCGTGGGCGCAGTTCGCGCCGTCGTCGGTGTTGGACGAATGGCCGGAAGCGGGCGATCTGCGTCGCTTTGCCGAAGCGTTGAGCGCCGAGCAGGTGCAGTTGTTTTATCAGATTGCGACTATCGGCCGAAGCGAACTGGGTCTCGCGCCTGATGAATACGCCGGTTTCACAATGACATTGCTGCGCATGCTGGCGTTCGAGCCGGCGCCCACCGGCGGTGGCGGCGGTGCTGCTTCCGCGCGTCCGGCAGGGCCAGCGGGGGCGGGTGGTGCGAAGCGCTCCGGCGCGCCGGCGGTCGCCGCGCAGCAGCCGGCGGCGCGGGCGCTCGAAGCAGCCCCTGCGGCGCCGGTACGCTCCGCGAATCCAGTGGCAAACGCGAAGCCCTCGACGCTGGATTCGCAGCACCCGGCGTCTGCGGAGGCAGTTGGAAATACTGATGTGCCGAAAGCCGCCATAGCTGAAGCGGCAACTGTTGCCGTGTCCGCACCGGCCTCTGGCGAAGCGGCTGCCGCTTCCAGGTCCGTAACTGCAACTGTTTCTGGGGAGCCGAATGCGCCTACGGCTGCGGCCGCCATTGCCGCGCCAGCTTTAGCTCCGTGGCACGAAGAACCGCCCGCCGAGCGGGGTCTGAGTGAGTCGGCGTCTCCCGCATTGACGCAGGCGAGCGCGCCGCGAGCGGTCGCGATGCTCGAAACAACGCCCCCGGCCTTGGCAGCCGAAGCATCTGAAACCATCGAGACCACAAAAGTAGCGACCGCACGGGCCTTGGCGCCTTGGGACGATGCGCCCACCGAGCCGTTCCCGAACGAACCATCCGTCGCAGCCGCTCCCGAGAATTCGGTGCCCGCGTCTTCATTCACTGCTCCGGCTGCAGCCGCGTCTGCACGGGCGGAAGAAGCCGCGTCCGCGTCCGCGTCCGCGACGGCGTCGCAAGAATCGCCGCCCGCGGCCGAGATTCCGCCGCGCCGTGCCGGCGGCGCGAGCGACGCGCTCAATGTCTTGCGCAGCGCCGGTCTGAAAGTATCGTCCGACCGTGGCCGCACGACGGCGGCAACCACCGCCAAGCCTGCTGCCGCGCCGGTTACACCGAAGCCGGCCGCACCGCGCGTGGTCGTCAATGTGCCGACGCCCGGTGCCCCGCGCCGCGCGGCGCAACAGGACGCCGCGCCGGCAGCGCGTGCACCGTCCCCGCAGCATCAGGAGTCAGGTGGCTCGCCGGGCGCGCCGTGGGACGACATGCCGCCCGATGAATACATGCCGCTCACCGCAGCAGACGAGGGCTATTACGGCCTGCCGGACGACAACTACGTGCCGGTGTTCGACAGTGGTCCCGACGATGTCCGCGTGAACGCCGCGCCTGCGCCGACACCCGCGCCGGCGGTCGACAGGCGGCCATTGCCGCCCGCCGTGCCGCTCGATCCGCTGGGTTTTCAGGGCGACTGGCCCGCGCTCGCCGTCGATCTGCCGCTCAAGGGCATCTCGTATCAACTCGCGTTCAACAGCGAACTGATGGCGCTCGAAGGCAACACGCTCAAACTGAACGTGCCGGTGCCGCAGTACGCTGAGGCTTCGCAGGTCGCTAAACTGAAAGCCGCGCTCGCCGACAAGCTCGGCCAGAACGTCGACGTGCTGGTCGAAGTCGGCCCGGCGCGCCGCACGGCAGCCGCGCACGACGCCGCGATGCGGGCCCAGCGCCAGCAGGAAGCCGAGCGCGAAATCGGCGCCGATCCGTTCGTGCAGTCGCTGATCCGCGAATTCGGCGCGAGCATCGTTCCCGGCTCGATTCGCCCGATCACTCAGGACGCCGGCCCGAACGGCGCGCCGTCCGTCCACTGATTCGCCGCGCCCCCGTGGCGCACCCGATTTCCGGATTTCACGCTATCAAGAAGGAGCATGTCCATGATGAAAGGCCAACTCGCCGGGCTGATGAAGCAGGCCCAGCAGATGCAGGAAAACATGAAGAAGATGCAGGAGCAGCTTGCATTGATCGAAGTCGAAGGGCAGTCGGGCGCCGGTCTCGTCAAGGTGACGATGACCTGCAAGAACGACGTGCGCCGCGTATCGATCGATCCGAGCCTGCTTGCCGACGACAAGGACATGCTGGAAGACCTGGTCGCCGCTGCATTCAACGACGCCGTGCGTAAGGCCGAGGCCACCGCTCAGGAAAAGATGGGCGGAATGACTTCGGGTCTGCCGCTGCCGCCGGGCTTCAAGCTGCCGTTCTGAGCGGCGCCGCTGCAAGAATGGACTCACGCTGCCGCTGTGGCCGCGGCGTGAGTTGAATCCCCGGCAACACCCACTTCGACACCGCCGATCCGCATGAAACAACCTTCCGCCTTGTCGGCGCTCGTCGAAGCGCTGCGCGTGCTGCCCGGAGTCGGGCCCAAATCCGCGCAACGCATGGCGTACCACCTGATGCAGCACGACCGCGACGGCGCCGAAAAACTCGGGCGCTCGTTGCTGTTCGCGACTGAACATCTGCAGCACTGCGAGAAGTGCAATACCTTTACCGAAGCGCAGATCTGCGAGGTCTGCCTCGATGAGGAGCGCGATCCGACGTTGCTGTGCGTCGTCGAGACGCCCGCCGACCAGATCATGCTCGAACAGACCATGACCTATCGCGGCCTCTATTTCGTGCTGATGGGTCGGCTCAGTCCGCTCGACGGCATCGGTCCGAAGGAGATCCATTTCGATCGGCTGGTCAAGCGCGCATCGGATGGCATCGTCACGGAAGTCGTGCTCGCAACCAATTTCACCAATGAAGGCGAGGCCACCGCGCATTACCTCGGGCAGACGCTCAAGGCGCGCGGTCTTGCCGTCACGCGCCTCGCGCGCGGCGTGCCGGTGGGCGGTGAACTCGAATACGTCGACGCCGGCACCATCGCCCGCGCAATGCTCGACCGGCGTTCGATGTAGCGCGATTAGCTGCGGGAGCGCCACGTCTCGCGGCGCCCGCAATGTCTGGGCGAAATCGTGTGAGATCGATCCGTCAGGCCACGAGGCCGTGCCCGGACAAGAACAGACCACAGAGGAGACCTATGAGCGTCAACCCCGATCCCAGCGCCACCGCCGCGCCGAAAGGCCCGCTTGCCGGCGTCAAGGTGCTCGAACTCGGCACGCTGATCGCCGGCCCGTTCGCTGCGCGCTTTCTCGGCGAGTTCGGCGCCGACGTCATCAAGATCGAAGATCCCAAAGGCGGCGATCCACTGCGCAAATGGCGCAAGCTCTATCCGGAAGTCGGCGGCACCTCGCTATGGTGGGCCGTTCAGGCGCGCAACAAGAAATCGGTGACGATCAATCTGAAAGCTGAAGAGGGCAAGGAGATCGTGCGGCGTCTGGCGAAAGAAGCCGATATCGTCGTCGAAAATTTCCGGCCGGGTTTGCTGGAAAAGCTCGGCCTCGGTTATGACGTCCTGTCGGCGGAGAATCCCGGGCTTGTGATGGTGCGTCTGTCCGGCTATGGCCAGACCGGGCCGTATCGCGACCGGCCGGGATTCGGCGCGATCGCTGAATCGATGGGCGGCTTGCGCCACATCACCGGCTATCCGGATTTGCCGCCGCCGCGTATCGGCATTTCAATCGGCGATTCGATTGCCGCACTGCATGGCGTGATCGGCGCATTGATGGCGCTGCATCACAAACAGGTGAACGGCGGTAAAGGGCAGGTGGTCGACGTCGCGTTGTACGAAGCGGTCTTCAACATGATGGAGAGCGTGGTGCCGGAGTACGGCGTGTACGGCATGGTGCGCGAGCGCACCGGCGCGTCGCTGCCGGGCATCGTGCCGTCGAACACGTATCCTTGCCGCGACGGCAGCATTGTCATTGGTGGCAATAGCGACCCGATTTTCAAACGCTTGATGATCGCGATCGAACGCGAAGATCTGGCGAACGATCCCGGTCTGACGCACAACGACGGCCGCGTGCCACGTACCCAGGAGATCGACGGGGCGATTGCCGCGTGGCTCGCCACGCGCACCATCGACGAAGCGCTCACGGTGCTGAACGCCGCCGACGTGCCGGTCGGCCGTATTTACAGCGTCGCGGACATGTTCACTGATCCGCAATTCATGGCACGCCAGATGATCCAGCGCTTCAAGTGGCAGGACGGTCAGGAAATCACGCTGCCGGCAGTAACGCCGAAGCTTTCGGACACGCCCGGTGAAACGCGGTGGTTGGGCCCGGAACTGGGTGAACATACCGATGAAGTCCTGCAGTCGCTAGGTTATGATTCTGACAATATTGCAAGGTTGCGTGCGCAACAGATTGTGTGAGTGAGCGCGCGTGGCTGGACCCTGCGAAGACAACAAAACCAAAGTTCGGAGACGACACACGATGCAACGCAGAACCTTCCTCGCCGGCACCGCCGCGCTTGCGGGCGCCACCTTCGCTGCCACGCCGCTTGCTTTCGCCCAGGGCAAACCTGAAACCAGCAAGGTGGCGATCGCCGTCGGCGGCAAGAACCTGTTCTATTACCTGCCGCTCACGATTGCCGAGCGCCGCAACTACTTCAAGGACGAGGGGCTCGAGGTCGAAATCTCGGATTTCGCCGGCGGCTCGCAAGCGCTGAAGGCGGCCGTGGGTGGCAGCGCGGACGTGGTCTCCGGCGCGTTCGAACACACCTTGCTGTTGCAGGCGCAAAAGCAGATGTTCCGCGAATTCGTGCTGCAAGGGCGCGCGCCGCAGATCGTGCTTGCCGTGTCGAAGAAGGCGATGCCGAACTACAAGTCGATCGCCGATCTGAAGGGCAAGAAAATCGGCGTCACCGCGCCGGGTTCGTCGACCTCGATCATGGCGAGTTTCGTGCTCGCAAAAGCCGGGCTGACCGCGAAAGACGTGGCGTTCATCGGGGTGGGCGCAGGGGCGGGCGCGATCGCCGCGCTGCAGTCGGGCCAGATCGACGCGATCGCCAATCTCGACCCGGTGATGACCAAACTCGAACGCACCGGCGAAATTCGCGTCGTGTCGGACACGCGTACGCTGGCCGATACCCGCAGCGTGTTCGGCGGCGACATGCCCGCGGGCTGCCTGTACGCGTCGCAGAGCTTCATCACGAAGAATCCGAACACCACTCAGGCGCTGACTAATGCAATGGTGCGCGCGCTCAAGTGGTTGCAAACGGCGACCGGCAGCGAATTGATCAACACGGTGCCGGAGGGCTATCTGCTCGGCGACCGCGCGGTCTATCTGGATGCATGGCAGCACGTGAAGGAGGCGATGTCGCCGGATGGGCTGATGCCCGCCGATGGCCCGGCCACGTCGCTGAAAACCTTGCAGGCATTCGATCCGGCCGTGCAGGGCAAGCCGATCGATTTGTCGAAGGCGTGGACCAACGACTTCGTCAAGAAAGCGCTGGCGACGGTCAAGGCATAGACACGGTGAACGCGGAGGCGAGGGCGGTGCGTGCTGCGCTCGCCTCGAACCCCGTTGTCACGACGGCATGACAAACCAGAATCAAAACCGATCTTCGAAGCGAGTCGAACGATGACCGTTGCCGCCCTGGCGCTCGACAACATCACCTGCACGTTCGCTGCGCGGGACAACCGCGCGCAGCGCTATACAGCAGTCAAGGACACGACCTTGCGCATCGCCCCGGGCGAATTCGTCTCGGTGGTCGGCCCGACCGGGTGCGGCAAATCCACTTTGTTAAATGTCGGCGCGGGTTTGCTGGAGCCGTCGTCGGGCACGGTCAGTGTGTTCGGCGAGCCGCTCAAGGGGATCAACCGGCGCGCCGGCTACATGTTTCAGGCCGATGCGCTGATGCCGTGGCGTTCGGCCATCGACAACGTGATGGCCGGCCTCGCTTTTCACGGCGTACCGCCGTCCGAAGCGCGCAGTAAAGCCGACGAGTGGTTAAAGCGCGTGGGACTCGGCGGTTTCGGCGATCGCTATCCGCATCAACTGTCGGGCGGTATGCGCAAGCGCGTCGCAATGGCGCAGACCTTGATCCTCGACCCGGACATCATTCTGATGGACGAGCCGTTTTCCGCGCTCGATATCCAGACACGTCAGCTGATGGAAAACGAGTTGCTCGACCTGTGGGCGGCGAAACGCAAGGCGGTGCTGTTCATCACGCACGATCTCGACGAAGCGATCTCGATGTCCGACCGCGTGGTGGTGCTGTCGGCGGGGCCGGGCACGCACCCGATCGGCGAATTCGCGATCGATCTGCCGCGTCCGCGCGACGTCGCCGAGATCCGCGCGCATCCGCGCTTCGTCGAGTTGCATGCACAGATCTGGAGCGTGTTGCGCGACGAGGTGCTCAAGGGCTACCAGCAGCAACTCACCGCCGTTTAGTCACGGCTCGCGGACACGTCGCGGGTGAAGGATGCGTTGGCGTTCCGTTGCTGCGCTCGCGGGCGGCGCTCAGTTGTTGTGTCGATCAATCGTCTAAGGCAAATCTAGTCATGTGGAAGACGTTGCGCCCGAACCGGGCGAACCTGGTGATCTGGCAGTGGCTGCTGCTCGTGCTGTGTTTTGTGCTCTGGTACGCGCTGACCAGTCCGACGCTGCTGCCGCCGTTCTATTTCGACGATCCGAACAAGGCTGCGTTCTTCTTCGGCGAGCCGCAGAAGGTGTTGCAGCGCATCTGGGAGTGGTTCACGGGCGGCGAAATCTATCTGCACCTGTGGATCACCCTGGTCGAAACGGTCCTCGCGTTCGCGCTAGGCACCGCCTTCGGACTCGGCGTCGGTCTGTGGCTCGCGCTGTCGCCGCTCGCGAGCGCGCTATTCGATCCGTATATCAAGGCGGCCAACTCGATGCCGCGCGTGATTCTCGCGCCGATTTTCGGCGTGTGGTTTGGCCTCGGCATCTGGTCGAAGGTGGCGCTGGGCGTCACGCTGGTGTTCTTTATCGTGTTCTTCAACGTCTATCAGGGCGTGAAGGAAGTGAGCCCGGTGGTACTTGCCAACGCGCGCATGCTTGGGGCGAACCGCAAGCAGCTGCTGCGTTTTGTTTATCTGCCGAGCGCGATGAGCTGGGTGTTTTCGAGCCTGCATACGTCGGTGGGGCTGGCGTTTGTCGGCTCGGTGGTGGGGGAATATCTCGGCTCGGCGCGCGGCGTCGGCTATCTGATTCTGCAAGCCGAAGGCACCTTCGATATCAATACGGTGTTCGCGGGGATTCTGGTGCTAACGGCGTTCGCGCTGATTCTCGATGCGATTGTTGGGATTGGCGAGCGTCGGTTGATGAAGTGGCAGCCGAAGTCGGGTGATACGGAAAAGCTGTAGTCACGCAGGCAAGATCGGGCCGTGAAGGCCCGCTAGCAAAGGTCCAGCAAAAACGGCGCGTGGTTTTAAAACCGCGCGCCGTTTTATTTGCGGCTCGACGAAGCGTAGCTTGAACGCGCAACGGCCAACCGGCTAGGGCGTAATCACCACCTTCCCGATCACCCGGCGCTCCGCCATATCGCGCAACGCGCGGCCGGTATCTTCCAGCGAATAGCGCGCCGACACGTAAGGCTTGAGCTTGCCTTCGCCGATCCAGCCGGTCATCTGCTCGAACGCGGCGTGATTGTGCTGCGGCTCGCGTTTTGCAAAGTCACCCCAGAATACGCCGACCAGGCTAGCGCCTTTGAGCAGCGTCAGGTTGAGCGGCAACTTCGGAATCTCGCCGTTCGCAAAGCCGACCACCAGATAACGCCCGCGCCAGCCGATGCTGCGAAACGCCGGTTCCGCATACATACCGCCGACCGGATCGTAGATGACATCCGGACCCTTGCCGTCGGTCAGCGCCTTGATCCGTTCGCGCAGGTCTTCGGTGCTGTAGTTGATGGTGGCGTCCGCGCCGTGCTTCACGCAAGTGGCAAGCTTCTCGTCGCTCGACGCCGCCGCGATCACGCGCGCGCCGAGCGCTTTGCCGATCTCGACCGCGGCGAGCCCGACGCCGCCCGCCGCGCCCAGCACCAGCATCGTTTCACCGGCCTTCAACTGGCCGCGATCAACTACCGCGTGATGCGACGTGCCGTAGGCGAGCGTGAACGCGGCGGCCAGTTCGAACTCGACGCCGTCCGCGAGCGGCACGCAGGCCGTGACCGGTGCCAGCGCCTGCTCGGCAAATCCACCCGAGCCGGTGAACGCGACCACACGGGAGCCCGGCTTGAACTGCGTCACATCCGCGCCGACCGCGCGCACGACGCCCGCGACTTCGGAGCCGGGCGTAAAGGGCAGCGGCGGTTTGAACTGGTATTTGTTCTCGATGATCAACACATCGGGAAAGTTGACAGCGGCCGCTTTGACGTCGATGACGACGTGTCCGGGCGGCGGCTCGAGATCCGGCAGATTTTCGACAACCAGGCTTTCCGGCGGCCCGTACTGATTACAGCGAATCGCGCGCATCGTGTCTCCATATCGATCGGGGTTCCCCGCGGGGACTTCCCTCGGGGCGTCGCAACTATTCTGAGTGTAAAACAAACAGCACGACCGTGCGTTTTTATTGTTCCGGGCCCGGTGTCCGTGAGGACGATACCCGCCGGCGTGGTGCCTGGCGCGTGCGCTTTGCATGGGATGCGCGTAGCGCCTGCCGTGTCGTTCGCGTGCCTTCTTTCCTCGGTTACAATCGCCGCATGCGAATCCTACTCAGCAATGACGACGGCTATCTGGCGCCCGGGCTTGCCGCGCTTTACGAAGCGCTCAAGCCGATCGCGAACGTCACCGTGATGGCCCCCGAGCAGAACTGCAGCGGCGCGTCCAATTCCTTGACGCTGTCGCGTCCGCTTTCGGTGCTGCGCTCGGCGAACGGTTTCTACTATGTGAACGGCACGCCAACCGATTCGGTGCACATCGCGCTGACCGGTATGCTGGACCACACGCCGGACCTCGTCGTCTCGGGTATCAACAACGGCCAGAACATGGGCGAGGACACGCTCTATTCGGGCACCGTCGCCGCCGCCACCGAAGGCATCATGTTCGGCGTGCCGGCCATTGCCTTCTCGCTGGTCGACAAGGATTGGGGGCACCTCGAAGACGCCGCGCGCGTGGCGGCCGAGATCGTCGCGCACTACCTCGAGCAACCGCTGCCGGGGCATCCGCTCCTGAACGTCAATATTCCGAACTTGCCGTATGAGCAACTCGGCGGCTGGCACATCACGCGTCTCGGCAAGCGGCATCCGTCGCAGCCGGTGATCCGCCAGACCAACCCGCGCGGCGAACCGATCTATTGGATCGGTCCGTCGGGCAGCGCGCGCGATGCGAGCGAAGGTACCGATTTCCACGCTGTCGCGAACGGCCAGGTGTCGATCACGCCGTTGCAGCTCGATCTGACCCACACGCAAATGCTGCCCGCAGCGCGCGACTGGGCGCGCGCCGGTAGCGGCGCTTCATGACCAGCGAGCGCGCAAAGCGCTTCCCGCTCGGCCTCGAGGACCTGGTGCGCGAACCGCGCAGGGTTGAAGGTCGTCCGGGTGATATGCGCGCGGCGGCGCTCGCGGCGCTGAATGCTCGCCCGCAATCGGCGAAAAATCCGGCCGCGGGTGCCGGTGGGAAAACCCCCGCGAAGCCGCCGGTGAGGGCGCAGGCCCAAACCCAGGCGACGCCGCAAGCAAAGCCACCCACCAAGGCGCCGACGAAGGCGCCTGTAAGCACGTCGGGCAACGCGCCGGCCAAGTCGCAAGCCAAACCGCACGCAGTAGCCGTCGCGCAAGGTTCGGTTGTGCGCGCCGCACCAAAACCGGCGCCGCTCAGCAAACCTGCGGCCAAACTCAGCGAGCGCAGTGCGGTGCCGAATGTCGCGCTGAACGGCGCTTTGGCACTAACTTCGGAACGGGTTCGCGAACGGATGGTCGAACGGCTGCGTGCGAACGGTGTGACCGATCAGCGCGTGTTGAACGCGATGTCGGTGGTGCCGCGCCACATGTTCGTCGACCCGGGTCTCGCGGCCCAGGCCTATGAAGACGCCGCGCTGCCGATCGGTCATCACCAGACGATTTCCAAGCCCTCCGTGGTCGCGCGGATGATCGAGCTGGCGGCCGCCGGCCGTGCGTTGAACACCGTGCTCGAAATCGGTACGGGCTGCGGCTATCAGGCCGCGGTACTGAGCCAGGTCGCGCGGGATGTTTATTCGATTGAACGTATCAAGCCGCTGTCCGAACGCGCGAAGACAAACTTGCGTCCGCTGCGCATTCCGAACATCCGGTTGCACTACGGCGACGGCCGCCTGGGGTTGCCGTCGGCGGCGCCGTTCGATGCGATCGTGATCGCGGCGGCGGGGCTGGACGTACCGCAAGCATTGCTTGAACAACTCGCGATCGGCGGCCGTCTGGTCGCGCCGGTCGGCTCGCAGGAAGGCCAGAACCAGGTGCTGACCCTGGTTGAACGCCTCGGACCCGCGCAGTGGCGCGAGTCGCGGCTTGATCGCGTTTTCTTTGTACCCTTAAAATCCGGAGTGATTTGACACCGATGAGTATGTTGCGCGCGATGCAAAGAACCAGACTGAATATTCCTATGACCGTAACCCAGCGTAGCGTGTGCGTGCTCGCCTTGTCCCTGTTGATGTCGGCCTGTGCGACCCGTCTCGATCAGGCGCCCGTCGTCGACCGCTCCGGCAGCGGCGCGCTCGGCACGCAAGCCGCGCAGCAGCCGGCCGTGCCGCTCGGACCGCCGCCGCCGGGCTACTATCGCGTGAAACCCGGCGATACGCTGTACCGGATCGCGCTGGAGAACGGCCAGAACTATCGCGATATTTCGGCGTGGAACAATCTCACCAATCCGAATCAGATCGAAGTCGACCAGTTGCTGCGCGTCGTGCCGCCGGGTGCGAACACTGCGGCGCTGACGCCGGGTGTGGCGACGGCGCCGGTCGGTGGCGGCGCGGTACAGAGCGCGCCGCTTGGCAGCACGCCGCCGGTGGCCGGTGCCGCAGCAGGCGTCGCGGCGCCGCCGGTCTATGGTTCGAGTGCGAACGCGGCGACGCCGCCGGCCAACCCGGGTGCCGCGAGTGACTCGAGTACCGGTGCGTCCGGCAACATCGCGTTCGCGTGGCCGGTGCGCGGGCCGATGCTCGGTACGTTCAACGATTCGACCAACAAGGGCATTAATATCGGCGGTGCAGCGGGCGATCCCGTCAAGGCCTCCGCGGATGGCCGCGTGGTTTATGCCGGAAATGGGCTGCGTGGTTACGGCAATCTCATTATCATCAAGCATGATGCAACTTATCTCACGGCGTATGCACACAACCGCGCTTTGATGGTAAAAGAGGGGGATGCGGTAACCAAAGGGCAGAAGATCGCTGAGATGGGCAATAGCGATTCCGACCGCGTGATGTTGCATTTCGAAGTTCGCCGGCAGGGTAAACCTGTCGACCCACTGAAGTATTTGCCGCCGCAATAAGCGATACGACCATGCCGAAATCGAAGCGCCGCCTGCCGCAAGCCGAGTCTGAGACGATTAGCCGCGTCACGTCCGCTTCGGTGGAGGATAGCGGCGCTTCTGAAGCGGAAGAAGAGGTCGTCGAAGAGCGCGATCTCGACGAACGCCAGGGCGCTGCGGAAGAAACCGGAGAGACCCGCGAAGGCGCGAGCGACACCCCGCCCGACGTCGACGATTTCCGCGCGCTGCTGCAAGCCGAGTTGACGGCCGACACGATTCAGCATTACCTGAATCGCATCAGCGTCAAACCGCTCCTGACCGTCGAAGAAGAGCAGAAGTATTCGCGTCTGGCGAAGGCGGGTGAGTTCGACGCACGCCAGGTGATGATCGAGCGTAATTTGCGGCTCGTTGTCAGCATCGCGAAGGGTTATCTGAATCGTGGTGTGCCGCTGCTCGATCTGATCGAAGAGGGCAACCTCGGCCTGATGCACGCCATCGAGAAATTCGATCCCACACGGGGCTTCCGTTTCTCGACGTATGCCACCTGGTGGATTCGCCAGAGCATCGAGCGCGCGATCATGAACCAGGCGCGCACGGTGCGTTTGCCGGTGCACGTGATCCGTGAGCTCAACCAGGTGCTGCGCGCGAAGCGTCATCTGGAAAAAAATTCGATGAATTCCGGCGAGGCGGCCGAGCGCCGCGACGCCAGCATCGACGACATTGCCTATCTGACCGGCAAGACCACCGACGAAGTCACCGACATCCTCGCGCTGAACGAGCACACCGCGTCGCTCGACGCGCCGCTCGATCTCGACCCGGCAAGCAGTCTGCTCGATCTGCTGTCCGACGACCAAAGCCAGTCGCCGGATGCCGAGGTGCAGCATCGCGAGCTGGAAACGCTTACGCGTGCGTGGCTCGCACGGCTGTCGGACAAGCATCGTCATGTGATCGAACGCCGCTTCGGGCTGAACCACATCGAGCCCGCCACGCTCGAAGAGCTGGCCGACGAAATGGGCCTCACGCGCGAGCGTGTACGCCAGATCCAACAGGAAGCGCTGGTGCGGTTAAAGCGCTTCTTTGCCTCCAACGGTGTTCGGAAGGACGCCGTTCTCTAAGCTGATGACACCGATTCTTGTATTCGACATCGAGACGATTCCCGATGTCGCCGGCATTCGCCGCCTCGAAGATTTGCCCGCCACGTTGAGCGACGCCGAAGTCGCCGAGCACGCTTTTGCGGCTCGTCGCGAAAAAACCGGCAGCGATTTCCTGCCGCATCACCTGCAGCGGATCGCGGCGATTTCCTGTGTGTTCCGCGACAACAACGGTTTCCGTGTGCGCTCGCTCGGCACGCTGGAAGACGGCGAGGCGGCGCTCGTGCAGTCGTTTTATCGCGTGATCGAAAAGTACACGCCGCAACTCGTGTCGTGGAACGGCGGCGGGTTCGATCTGCCGGTGCTGAACTACCGCGCGCTGGTCAACGGCATCCCGGCGTCCCGTTTCTGGGACCTCGGCGAGGACGACCGCGAGTTCAAGTGGAACAACTACATCAGCCGCTATCACGCGCGCCACACCGATCTGATGGACGTGCTGGCGATGTATCAGGCGCGCGCCAACGCGCCGCTCGACGCGCTCGCGAAGATGTGCGGCTTCCCCGGCAAGATGGGGATGGACGGCAGCCAGGTGTGGCACGCGTACCAGGAAGGGCGCATCGAGGAAATCCGCAATTATTGCGAGACCGACGTCGTCAATACCTATCTGCTGTATTGCCGCTTCCAGCTGATCCGCGGCGCGTTTTCGGCCGCGGAGTATGCTGACGAGATCAACCTGGTCAAGAATGCGTTAGCGCTGGAGGCGGCGCCGCAATGGGCCGAGTATCTGGCTGCATTTGATCAATAAGCCGTAATATTCTGCTAGCGAAGCGGTTGGCAGTACGCAAATCGGCTATGGCGCAAGCAGGCAGGCGCTAGCCGCCGCAGTCGCGCCAAATCGTTGGCAATGGCGGCGCTTCGTCTACAATCTCGCCTTTCCCCAAGTTTGTCAGGAAGTCGCAGGTGTCCCGAACTGCCCCCCAACGTCGCTCGCCCAAGCGCCAGAAGGCGCCCGCTCCGGTCAAGGCGCACGTCATCACCGGCAATGAGCCGATCATCGAAATCGTTTCGCTCGATATGGAAGCGCGCGGCGTGGGCCGTATCGAGAGCGAAGACGGCACGCCCGGCAAGGTAATCTTTGTCGAAGGCGCGCTGCCTGGCGAGCGCGTCAGCTACTCGACCCATCGCAGCAAGCCGAAATTCGAGCACGCCGAGGTGGTCCAGGTGTTCCGCGAAAGCGTGCTTCGCACGAAGCCGAAATGCACCTACTTCGATATTTGCGGCGGCTGTTCGATGCAGCATCTCGACATCCGCGCCCAGATCGCCGTCAAGCAACGCGTGCTCGAAGACAATTTCCAGCATCTGGCGAAGCTGCGCCCCGAGACGGTGTACCGTCCCATTCATGGGCCGGCGTGGGGATATCGCTACCGCGCGCGTCTGGCTGTGCGCTATCTGCCGGAAAAGGGCGGCATGCGCATCGGTTTCTACGAGAAGAAGAGCAGCTACATCTCCGATATGAAGACCTGCGAGGTGCTGCCGCCGCATGTGTCGGCGATGCTGATGCCGCTGCGCTTCATGGTTCGCAAGCTGTCGATTCACGATCGTATGCCGCAGATCGAGCTGGCGGTCGGTTCTTCGGTTACCGCACTGGTGCTGCGCAATCTCGCACCGCTCACCGCCGCGGACGAGCAGGTGCTGCGCGATTTCGCCGACGAACACAAGATTCAGTGGTGGTTGCAGCCGGGTGGTTCTGACACGGTCGCGCCGTTCTATCCGCTCGACGCGGAACTCGACTACACGCTCCCGGAATACAACATCCGGATGCCGTTCAAGCCGACCGATTTCACCCAGGTGAACCACGCGATCAATCGCGTGCTGGTGAGTCGCGCACTGCGTCTGCTGGCCCCGGCCAGCACCGACCGCGTGCTCGATCTATTCTGCGGAATCGGCAATTTCACGCTGCCGCTGGCCCGGATCTCGAAGGAAGTGATGGGTATCGAGGGCAGTGAGGTGCTGACTTCGCGTGCGCTGGCCAATGCCGAACTGAACGGCGTGGCAGGTCACACATCGTTTGCCTGCCGAAACCTGTTCGAAGTCACCGCCGACGATCTGCGCGCGCTCGGCCATTTCGACAAAGTCCTGATCGATCCGCCGCGCGAAGGTGCGCTGGCCGTCGCCAAGGCGCTCGCTGAGATCGCACAGAGCGGTAACGGGCCGTTGCCCAAGCGTATCGTCTACGTGTCGTGCGCCCCGGCTACGCTCGCTCGCGACGCCAGCCTGCTGGTGCATGAGGCCGGCTACCGGCTGGTGGGCGCGGGGGTGGTGAACATGTTCCCGCACACCTCGCATGTGGAGTCGATTGCGCTGTTCGAGCGGGACTGAGAGCGCCTGTCGCCAGCCGGCCTGGAGCGCACGCTGGCTGCGCTCCACAAACAGAAACGCCACGACCGAGGTCGTGGCGTTTCTGTTTGAAGCGTTCTTAAAGCGCGTGGCTGAAGCTTAGAACTGCCACCACGACTTTTCCTTACCCGGCCTTGCATGGCCCGTGATATACGGGCTGTCAGGGAAGGTGCCTGCCAGAATACGCTTGGTGTCGTCGGCCAGTTGCGGCTGATTCAGCTTCTGGTACGACAGCATCATGATGTGCAGCGCGTCTTCGATAGCCGGCGCGTTCTTGTATTCCTTCAACGCCAGTTGCGCGCGGTTGATCGCCGCGACGTAGGCGCCACGGCGGTAGTAATAATCCGCCGCGTGGACTTCGTGCGACGCCAGCGCGTTCACGATATAGCGCATGCGTTGCGCGGCGTCCGGTGCATACTTGCTGTTCGGGTACTTGTCGACCACGACCTTGAACGCGTCATACGACTCGCGCAGCGACTTCGGATCGCGCTCGCTCATGTCCTGGCCAGAGAAGCGGCCGAACAGACCGAGGTCGTCGTTGAAGTGGATCATGCCCTTCAGGTAGTACGCGTACGCGATGTCCGGGTGATCCGGGTGCAACTGGATGAAGCGGTCGATCGCCTGGTCGGCGGCGGCGTTTTCGTTATCTTTCCAGTTGCAATAGGCGACGTTGATCTGTGCCTGCTGGGCAAAGTGGCCGAACGGATCGCGGCCTTCGAGCATCTCGAAATACTTGGCGCACTTGCCGTAATCACCACCGGTCAGAGCGTCGTTCGCCTCCGTATATAATTTGTTGTTGTTCCACGTAGCCGTCTCGTCGGTCTTTTCCGGCAGGCCGTGACAAGCCGCAATAACGGCGACGGCCGCGGCACACGCAATGTATCCGGCCACTTTCCGGGCCGCCTTCTTGATGGCCGCCAAATTGATCGCCGCTTTAGTAATGGTGTTCAAGGCTCGCATTTTCCAGTCTAGCTTTACGTCCAGGTGACCCAGACTCAATGACCCGCTCAAATACTCCAGGCGCCGCAACCGGTGCCGGGAATAGCAACAAAGATTATAGCGTAAGCGCTGACCCCTCCGACGCGTTGGGCGTCGATTCACTCGACGACGATCTCGGCAGCGACGCACTTGCCGGTGCCGGCCCGCAGAGCATGGTGCCGACGGTGGCGAGCCGTGTGGCGGACGAGACGCCGCGCAGTATCGTCGTACCCGACGAAATGGCCGGCGAACGCCTCGACAAGGTGCTCGCCCGGATCTTTCCGGAGTTTTCACGTAACCGGCTGCAAAGCTGGATCGAGTCGGAGCGGGTGCGCATCGACGGCAAGCCGGCCAAAATCCGTCAGCCGGTGCCGCTCGGCGCGACCATCGAGCTCGTGCCCGACCTGTTGCCCGAGCAACTCGCGTTCACGCCCGAGCCGGTGCCGCTCGACGTCATCTACGAAGACGACACACTGGTGGTTATCAACAAGCCGGCCGGCATGGTCGTGCATCCGGCAGCCGGTAACTGGAGCGGCACGGTCCTGAACGGTCTGCTGTACCGCTATGGCGACGCCGCGGCCGGCTTGCCGCGCGCCGGTATCGTCCATCGGCTCGACAAGGAAACGTCCGGCCTGATGGTGGTGGCGCGCACGCTTGAGGCGCAGACCGATCTGGTGCGCCAGCTTCAGGCACGTACGGTGAAGCGCCGTTATCTCGCGCTGGTATGGGGCAACATGCCTGAAGAGGGCACGATCGATGCGCCGATCGGCCGCGATCCGCGCGAACGCACGCGCATGGCGGTAGTGACGAGCGCATCGGGCAAGGCGGCGCGCACGCATTTCCGGCGCGTGGACACGGCGATCTGGCAGCGTCAGCCGGTCACCGCGATTCATTGCGATCTGGAAACCGGCCGCACCCATCAGATTCGTGTGCATTGCGCGCACATCGGCCATCCGCTGCTCGGCGATCCGGTTTATGGGCGTGCGCGCGGCAAGCGCTCGGTGACGCCGCTGCCGGACGGCTTCGCCCGCCAGGCGCTGCATGCATGGCGCCTCGGCCTGATTCACCCGGAAACCGGCCGCACCATGCAATGGCGCGCCGATGCGCCGGAAGACATGCAGGTGCTGTCGGCGGCGCTCGGCCTCGGGCGCGACGACGCGGGCGAGTTCGACGAGACGTACTACGAGGAAGACGACTACGAAGCCTCGTTGGACGACGATGCCGACGCAGATGAAACACACGGCGACGGCGATCCTGCCGAAGACGACGAAGACGACGAACACGACGAACACGACGAACACGACGAACACGACGAACACGACGAGGACGATCACGCATGAGCTTGCCCGAGCTGAGCCTGGCCGATGTTGTGCAACCGGCATGGAATGTGTCGCCACGGGTGCGTGCGCTCGTCACCACGCGTAACGGCGGTGTGAGCGAACCGCCGTTCGGCCGCTGGCGTGACGGCGTCGATCAGCCCGGCGGCCTGAATCTGGGAATGAAAGCCGGTGACGATCCGGCCGCGGTCACGGTCAATCGCGCGCGGCTGCTGGATCTGGCCGGCGTGAGCGAGGCCGCGTGGCTTGAGCAGATTCACGGTGCGGGCATCGTGCGTGCCGAAGATGTGCTCGCGCAAGCTCACGCGAACGGCATGCCGACACAAGCCGATGCGAGTGTCACCGACCGGCCTGGCACGGTGTGCGTCGTGATGGTTGCCGATTGCATGCCGGTGCTGTTGTGCGACGAAGCGGGGCGCGCGGTCGGCGCGGCTCATGCCGGCTGGCGTGGCCTCGCAGCGGGCGTCGTCGAACAGACCGCGCAGCGCGTTGCCGATCTCGCCGGCGTGGAGGCCGCGTCGCTGCACGCCTATCTCGGCCCGGCGATCGGACCGGAGGCATTCGAGGTGGGGGCAGATGTGCGTGACGCCTTCATGAATGGCGTGGACGGCAAACAACGCGAGGCCACCGCGAATGCATTCGTTACGCATCCGCATAATCCCGGCAAATATCTCGCCGACCTTGCGGCGTTGGCGCGCCTGCGCTTGCAGCGGCTCGGGGTGACGCGCATTGTCGGCGGCGATCTGTGTACGGTCACACAACGCGAGCGTTTCTATTCCTATCGCCGCGATCGGGAAACCGGCCGCATGGCCGCGCTGATCTGGCTCGACGATCAGGCGCGGACAATCGCGGCATAAACTATCCACCTTGGCGCCCGCTGGAGTGGGCGTCATGTATTCCTCGCGGCATACGTATGAGGGTTTGTTCGGAGGCGCAGCATGGTTTTTTGCTGCGCTGCCGGAATTCCCCGCGCAGGCGTAAATCTGCCGCCAAAACTGTTCGCATGCGAACGGATGAATTGAGATAAGCCCGTGCAGTACGGGAGCTTTTTCCGTTTGCATCGGCACCGAAAAATCCCTGTTCCAAAAGCGCGATCTGCTACACAGGGAAAACGATAATTAAAAAACTATCGCACTGCGGCAAAATCGGGAACAAGCATTGACATGCCTTGCGATGGGGAGCAAGAATGTTCCTCACAGCTCCTCGTACATGAGACAGGGCGTGACGAGGTCGCGAGCAATCGCCCACTTGCGCACGAACCTGCCTCTCAACCCGTCCGCAAGGACTTACCGGTCAAAAGCAGGTATGGCAGCATCACATTCCTCAGCTTCCCCCAGCACGGACTCCTCGACGGAGCACACGCAGCAGGCCGGTACGAGCGGCGCAACGCCGGCCGCAGGCATGCAGCAGTTATTGGACGTGTGGATGAACGCATGGCGTTCACTCGGCACGCCGCCCGGCGGCAATGGCGCAGCTTTCCCGATGCCGCAGATGGGTATCCCGCCAATGCCGCAAACGGGCTTGCCGCAGATGCCCTCGTTCCCCGGCATGCCCGACTTCAGCAAACTGACGGTGGGATCTCTGCCGTCAATGCCTTCATTCGCCGGACTCAATGTGCCGAGCGCCGCGATTCCATCGGAGCGTTTGCAAAAGCTGCAGGCCGATTATTCGCGCGAGGCGATGGAGCTGATCCAGCAGGCAGCGGGTTCTGCGACGAAAGCTCCCGAACTCAAAGACCGCCGCTTCAGTTCCGACGCGTGGAGTGCGACGCCGGCCTATGCATTTACCGCCGCGTGGTATCTGTTGAACGCGCGCTATCTGCAGGAAATGGTCGACGCGCTCGATACGGAACCGAAAGTGCGCGAGCGCATCCGCTTCGCCGTTCAGCAATGGACCGCGGCGGCATCGCCCAGCAACTTCTTTGCGTTGAATCCGGAAGCGCAAAAGACCTTGCTGGATAGCCAGGGCGAGAGCTTGCGGCAGGGCGTGATGAATCTGCTGGGCGACTTGCAGCGCGGCAAAATTTCGCAAACGGACGAATCGCGTTTCGTGGTCGGTGAAAATCTCGCGAACACCGAAGGTTCGGTGGTGTTCGAAAACGATCTGATGCAGTTGATCCAGTACAAGCCGCGCACGGCCACCGTGCGCGAGCGGCCGCTGCTGATCGTGCCGCCGTGTATCAACAAGTTCTACATTCTCGATCTGCAACCGGAGAACTCGCTGGTTGCGCACGGGCTCGATTCGGGTCATCAGGTGTTCCTGATTTCGTGGCGCAATGCGGATGCGTCGATCGCGGGCAAGACGTGGGACGACTACATCGGCGAGGGCGTCCTCAAGGCGATCGACACGGTCAGCAAGATCAGTGGCCGCGAGCAGATCAACACGCTGGGTTTTTGCGTGGGCGGCACGATGCTGGCCACGGCGCTGGCGGTGGCGGCCGCGCGCGGCCAGCATCCGGCGTCGTCGATGACCTTGCTCACCGCGATGCTCGACTTCTCGGATACCGGCGTGCTCGACGTTTTTGTCGACGAGGCGCATGTGCAGATGCGCGAGCAAACCATCGGCGGCAAGAACGGCAGCACGCCCGGATTGATGCGCGGCATCGAATTCGCCAACACCTTCTCGTTCCTGCGGCCGAACGATCTGGTGTGGAACTACGTCGTCGACAACTACCTCAAGGGGCGCACCCCGGTGCCGTTCGATCTGCTGTACTGGAACAGCGATTCGACCAGTCTGCCGGGTCCGATGTATGTCTGGTATCTGCGCAATACGTATCTTGAGAATCGTCTGCGCGAGCCGGGTGCGTTGCGCACCTGCGGCGAACCGGTCGACCTCTCGAAGATCGACGTGCCCACCTTTATTTACGGTTCACGCGAAGACCATATCGTGCCGTGGCAAACCGCCTATGCGTCGGTGCCGCTGCTCGCCGGGCCGCTGAAGTTCGTACTTGGTGCGTCGGGTCATATCGCGGGCGTGATCAATCCGCCGGCCAAGAAAAAGCGCAACTACTGGACGCTGGAAGGCGATGTCAAAACGTTGCCGGAAAATCCGGACGAATGGCTCGATCAGGCAGCCGAAGTGCCCGGCAGCTGGTGGCCCGAATGGACCACGTGGCTCGACCAGTTCGGCGGCAAGAAAGTGAAGCCGCGCGCTGCGGCCGGCTCCGCGGAATTCCCCGTAATCGAGCCGGCACCAGGGCGTTATGTGCGGCAACGGGAGTAGGGTTAGCGCTGGAAGGCGCGGTGGTCTGGCGGTATGAATGCGCGCCCGGACAGGCAAGGGCGCATGAGCAACAAGATTTTTAACTTGACGGGCTACGGCCTATTTGGCCGATGTGCCCGGAGGATATGGAAATGACTGATGTTGTGATCGTATCGGCCGCCCGTACGGCAGTAGGCAAATTCGGTGGGTCGCTGGCGAAGATCGCCGCGCCCGAACTCGGCGCCACCGTGATTCGCGCCGTGCTCGAACGGTCTGGTCTGAAACCTGAGCAGGTCAGCGAAGTCATTCTGGGGCAGGTGCTGACGGCCGGCTCGGGTCAGAACCCGGCGCGTCAGTCGCTGATCAAGGCCGGCTTGCCTACGGCTGTGCCCGCCATGACGATCAACGTGGTGTGCGGCTCGGGCCTGAAGGCCGTGATGCTGGCGGCCAACGCGATCATCGCGGGCGATGCCGACATCGTGATCGCCGGCGGTCAGGAAAACATGAGCGCCGCGCCGCATGTGCTGCCGGGCTCGCGTGACGGTTTCCGCATGGGCGACGCGAAGCTGATCGACTCGATGATCGTCGACGGCCTGTGGGACGTCTACAACCAGTACCACATGGGCGTGACGGCGGAAAACGTCGCCAAGGAATACGGCATCACGCGCGAGCAGCAGGACGCGTTCGCGGCGCTGTCGCAGAACAAGGCGGAAGCCGCGCAGAAGTCGGGCCGTTTCAACGACGAAATCGTGCCGGTCGAGATTCCGCAACGCAAGGGTGAGCCGCTGCGTTTCGCGACGGACGAGTTCGTGCGTCACGGCGTGACGGCTGAATCGCTGGCGGGTCTGAAGCCGGCTTTCTCGAAAGAGGGCACGGTGACGGCGGCCAATGCGTCGGGTCTGAACGACGGCGCGGCGGCGGTGCTGGTGATGTCGGCGAAGAAGGCCGAAGCGCTCGGCCTCACGCCGCTCGCGCGTATCAAGGCGTATGCGACCTCGGGCCTGGATCCGAAGATCATGGGCATGGGCCCGGTGCCTGCGTCGCGCCGCTGTCTTGAGCGCGCGGGCTGGACGCCGGCCGATCTCGACCTGATGGAAATCAACGAAGCGTTTGCCGCGCAGGCGTGCGCCGTGAATCAGCAAATGGGCTGGGACACGTCGAAGATCAACGTCAACGGTGGCGCGATTGCGATCGGCCATCCGATCGGCGCGTCCGGTTGCCGGGTTCTCGTCACGTTGCTGCACGAAATGCAGAAGCGCGATGCGAAGAAGGGCTTGGCGTCGTTGTGTATCGGCGGCGGCATGGGCGTGGCGCTGGCACTCGAGCGCGCCTAACGGGTCCGCGGGCCTCGAGTTGCGGGTCGCGGGTCGCAACAACGGCCAGAGACTCGAGGCGCAAACGGGTTCAAGCGGGTTCAGGTGGGTTTTAGCAAGCTGTAAGCAGGGTTGCCGCGCATTGTCTGGCAAGCAGATGCAGGTGGCGCGCGGTGAGCAATGGCCTCGTCGGCCGGTCGCCCGGCGGCAGTGGAGATGAAGTACCAGGCGAGGGAAGAGGCAGCCGGTCGGCGCCTCGAAAACGAAAAACGGAGTGTAGTGTATGACACAGCGAATTGCGTACGTAACGGGCGGGATGGGCGGCATCGGCACGAGCATTTGCCAACGGCTGCACAAAGAGGGCTTCAAGGTCGTTGCAGGTTGTGGCCCGAACTCACCGCGCCGCGTGAAGTGGCTCGAAGAGCAGAAGGCTCTCGGCTACGATTTCATTGCGTCCGAAGGCAATGTCGGCGATTGGGAATCGACCAAGGCGGCGTTCGACAAGGTCAAGGCCGAAGTCGGCGAGATCGACGTGCTGGTGAACAATGCCGGTATCACGCGCGACGTCGTGTTCCGCAAGATGACGCATGAAGACTGGACGGCGGTGATCGACACCAATCTGACCAGCCTGTTCAACGTCACCAAGCAGGTGATCGACGGCATGGTGGAGCGCGGCTTCGGGCGAGTCATCAACATTTCGTCGGTGAACGGCCAGAAGGGGCAGTTCGGTCAGACCAACTATTCGACCGCGAAGGCCGGCATTCACGGCTTCACGATGTCGCTGGCGCAGGAAGTGGCCACCAAAGGCGTGACGGTGAACACCGTGTCGCCGGGCTACATCGGCACGGATATGGTCAAGTCGATCCGTCCGGACGTGCTGGAGAAGATCGTCGCGACGATTCCGGTGCGCCGTCTCGGCCAGCCGGACGAAATCGGCTCGATCGTGGCATGGCTTGCTTCGGACGAATCGGGTTTCTCCACGGGTGCGGATTTTTCGCTGAATGGTGGTTTGCATATGGGCTGAGTCAGCGGCGCGCTGCTCACAAGGCGGCGTGTTTCGACTCAGATGGTTCCGGCGGCGTCTCGACTGTGCAATAACCCGATTGCGCAGTCGGTATGACGCCGTTTCCGCGCTCAACTCGCGCTCAAAGGCGTTACATGACTACTACAAAGAAAACAGCCGAACGACTGATCAAGAAATATCCGAATCGTCGGCTCTACGACACCGAGACAAGCACGTACATCACGCTGACGGACGTTAAGCAGCTCGTGCTCGATCAGGAGGATTTCAAGGTCATCGATGCGAAGAGCAACGAGGATCTGACGCGCGCCATCCTGTTGCAGATCATTCTCGAAGAGGAGAGCGGCGGCTTGCCGATGTTCTCGTCGTCGATGCTGTCGCAGATTATCCGTTTCTACGGCCATGCGATGCAGGGCATGATGGGCACGTATCTGGAGAAGAACATCCAGGCCTTCATCGACATTCAGGCGAAACTCGCCGACCAGTCGAAGAATCTGTACGAAGGCAAGGCGATGAACCCCGAAGTCTGGTCGCAGTTCATGAACATGCAGGCACCGATGATGCAGGGCATGATGACCAGCTATATCGAGCAGTCGAAGAACATGTTCGTGCAGATGCAGGAGCAGATGCAGAACCAGGCGAAATCGATGTTCGCGACTTTTCCGTTCACGCCCGGCGGGCCGGTGAACGCGGCTGGAGCGCCGGGCGCACCGTCTAATCCGCAAAGCAACCCGGAGCCGGAGAAGAAGTAAGCGCGCAGCGCGACGCGAACGCTGATGCGACCGGTGCGCCGCTGGGCGGGCCACCTCATGGACGCGGCGGCGGGGCGTGCACCTTGCGCCAGAGGGTGCGTTGGTGGGGACCGCCGCGCGGCGGCCCGCCTGCCGTTCGAAAGCGGACGGTCGCGAGCGCGGTACAATTGCAGGTTGCGTGCGCTGGCTTGGGGTGGTCCTGGCGATCCTCATGATCCATCTCTGGATCCCCGTAGCCCCGCGTCGCACATTCCCCGCTCAATTCCATTTGTGGCCATCGCCATCGCTGCGTGCCTGTCCCGTCTACCGTCCATGTCGCCGACCCGTTTCCGCTTCCGTTCCCCTGCCGCACTCACGCCTTCGATTCCCAAGGCCGGATCTGTCAGCCTTGGCTGACCGGAAGATTCGCGAGCGCAGCTTAGGCGCTGTTCTCGCATGAGCCACCAGCTTTTCCTTGCGCCCATGGAAGGGCTTGCGGACTACGTGTTGCGCGATGTGCTGACCAGCACCGGCGGATTCGATGGCTGCGTGTCTGAATTCGTCCGGGTGACGGGTTCGGTGCTTCCCGAGCGTGTCTACGAGAGGGACACGCCCGAAGTCCTGCACGGGGGCTACACCCCCTTCGGCACGCCGATGGTGATCCAGTTGCTCGGCAGCGATCCAGAATGGATGGCGCTAAATGCGGCCCAGGCGGCCCGGCTGTCGCCGCATGGACTCGATCTGAACTTCGGTTGTCCCGCCAAAGTCGTCAACCGGCACGGCGGCGGCGCGATGTTGCTGGCTCACCCCGAACAACTGAACCGGATCGTTGCGGCCGTTCGCGCCGCGGTGCCTGCCGGCATCCCCGTGACAGCCAAAATGCGGCTCGGCGTGTCCGATACGTCGCTCGCGATCGACTGCGCCACGGCACTGGCCGAAGGCGGCGCGGCCTCCCTTGTCGTGCATGCCAGAACGCGTGACCATGGTTACCGGCCGCCGGCACACTGGGAATGGATCGCGCGTATCGACGAGGCAGTGGACGTGCCGGTCATCGCGAATGGCGAAGTCTGGACGGTAGCCGACTGGGAACGGTGCCGGGCGGTCAGCGGTTGCGCGGATGTGATGATCGGGCGAGGTGCCGTATCGGATCCCTTCCTGGCCTTGCGCGTACGCGGACTGATGGACCGGACGCCGTCCGCTGAGGAATGGCCGGCCGTGCTGGGTCAGCTGGCCGACTATCTGAGAAAGCTGGCAGCTCGCGTCGCGGCTCGCCACGAGCACGGACGCGTCAAAATGTGGCTCAGCTATCTGAAGCGGACCTGGCCGCAGGCCGCCGAACTGCATGCGGCGATCCGGCGCCTGCACGACTCGCGCGAGATTCTTGAGGTGATCGAAAGTGCGCTCGCAGTTGACGATTCGATGCCGGCACATCAACACGCGGCTTCCGGCCTGCCCGAGCCGGCACTGCCTCGCCACTTGACCGGCTACGCGGTCGTCGGCGCGGTACAATAAAGGGTTGCGTGCGCGGGACGCTGTCCGGGCTGTGGTCTTGATGGCCATTGGACCCTCAGCCTTGCCGCACCGTCCCCATTTGTCGTTACCGCTATACGCCGGACCCACCTATGTCGCAGACCATTTCCCCCGCCGTGCCGACGCCTTCTACTCCGAAGGTCGGATTCGTCAGCCTCGGCTGTCCTAAGGCTTTAGTCGATTCCGAACAGATCATCACGCAGTTGCGCGCCGAGGGTTACGAGATCTCCGGCACGTACGACGGCGCGGATCTCGTCGTCGTCAACACCTGCGGCTTCATCGACGAAGCGGTGCAGGAAAGCCTCGACGCGATCGGCGAGGCGCTTAGCGAAAACGGCAAGGTGATCGTTACCGGCTGCCTCGGTGCAAAGCAGAGCGCGAGCGGCTCGAACCTGATCGAAGAAGTGCATCCGAAGGTGCTGGCCGTGACCGGTCCGCACGCGCTCGGCGAAGTGATGCAGGCAGTGCACAACCATTTGCCGAAGCCGCACGATCCGTTCATCGATCTGGTGCCGGCCGCCGGCGTAAAGCTCACGCCGCGCCACTACGCGTACCTGAAGATTTCCGAAGGCTGTAACCACCGCTGTACGTTTTGCATCATCCCGTCGATGCGCGGCGACCTCGTGTCGCGCCCGGTCGCCGACGTGATGCTCGAAGCGGAGAACCTGTTCAAGTCCGGCGTGAAGGAACTGCTGGTGATTTCGCAGGACACGAGCGCGTACGGTGTCGACGTCAAGTACCGCACCGGTTTCTGGAACGGCAAGCCGATCAAGACGCGCATGACCGATCTGGTGGCCGCGTTGGGCGAACTCGCGGCGCAATACGGCGCATGGGTGCGCTTGCACTATGTGTATCCGTATCCGAGCGTCGATGAAGTCATTCCGCTGATGGCTGAAGGTCCGTTCAAGGGCCACGTGCTGCCGTATCTGGACGTACCGTTCCAGCACGCGCATCCGGAAGTGTTGAAGCGCATGAAGCGCCCGGCGAACGCCGAAAAGGTGATGGAGCGCGTAAAGGCGTGGCGCGAAATGTGTCCCGATCTGACGATCCGCAGCACGTTTATCGCCGGCTTCCCGGGTGAGACCGAGGAGCAATTCCAGACGCTGCTCGATTTCATTCGCGAGGCGGAACTGGATCGGGTGGGCTGTTTCGCTTACTCGCCGGTCGAAGGCGCGAGCGCCAACGAACTCGACGGCGCGTTGCCCGATGAAGTGCGTGAAGAACGTCGCGCGCGTTTCATGGAAGTGGCCGAAGAAGTGTCGGCCAAACGGATCGCGAAGAAGGTTGGCAAGACGCTGAAAGTGCTGGTCGACGAAATCAATGCCGACGGCGGCATCGGCCGTACGGCGGCGGATGCGCCCGAGATCGACGGTGTCGTGTACATCGCGCCGACCACCAAGGCGTCCAAACGTTACAAGGTCGGCGATTTCGTCTCGGTGAAGATCACCGGTGCCGATGGCCACGATCTGTGGGGCGAGGTCTAAGCAATGACGATGAGTATGGCCCGCACGCCGGATGGCCGGTCTCCGGACAACCGGCCCCCGGTAAGCCTGCCTCCAGAAGTCCTCGCGCTCGGCGAGGCGATGATCGAATTCAATCAGTCGGCTAAAGATCAGCCGAACTATCTGCAAGGATTCGGCGGCGATACGTCGAACTTCTGCATCGCGGCAGCACGGCAGGGCGCGAAGACGGGTTTCGTGTCGGCCGTCGGCAGCGACCATTTTGGGCGTCTGCTGGTCGATCTGTGGGAACGCGAACAGGTTGACACGTCGCTGGTGCGCGTCGATCCGCATGCGTCCACCGGGGTCTATTTCGTCTCGCACGGTCCCGCAGGCCATGCGTTCGACTATCTGCGCGCGGGGTCGGCCGCGAGCCGCTACGCGCCGCACGATTTGCCGCTCGACGCGATCGCCGCGGCCAAAGTCATCCATTTGTCCGGCATCAGTCTCGCGATCAGTGTGAGCGCGTGCGACGCAGCGTTCGCGGCGATCGAGCACGCGCGGGCAAACGGTGTGCGCGTGAGTTTCGACACCAACCTGCGCCTGAAGCTTTGGCCGCTCGCCCGAGCGCGCGCGGTGATGCTCGAGGCGATTCGTCAAACCGACATCTGCCTGCCGAGCTGGGACGATGTGACTGAACTCACCGGCCTGACCGGCCGTGACGAAATCGTCGATTTTTTGCTGTCGCACGGTCCGCGCGTCGTGGCACTCAAGCTTGGCAGGGAAGGTTCGTACATTGCCACGCCCGATGAGCGGCGCGTCGTGCCGGGCCACGTCGTCAACGCGGTCGATGCGACCGGCGCCGGCGACTGTTTCGGCGGCGCGTTCGTCGCGCGCATCGTCGCGGGCGACGATCCTTTTCAGGCGGCGCGTTATGCGAACGTCGCCGCTGCACTGTCCACGCAAGGTTACGGCGCGGTCGCGCCGATCCCTTTGCGGGCCACAGTCGAACACATCCTGGCCGGCTGACAGCGATGCGCTGCGAGGCGCGCCCCGCAGCCCGGCAAGGCAAGATCATCTTCAGAGACTAAAGAGAGGAGCGAGCGATGCAACGGGACGTAGTGGTGGTAAGCGGTGTGCGTACGGCAATCGGCGGTTTTGGCGGCAGTCTGAAGGATTTTCCGCCAACGGACCTTGGCGCACGCGTCGTGCGTGAAGCGCTGGCGCGCGCGAACGTGTCGGGTGACGAAGTTGGCCACGTGGTGTTCGGCAACGTCGTGCATACCGAACCGAAAGACATGTATCTGGCCCGCGTGGCGGCGATCAACGGCGGCGTTGCGCAACATGCCCCCGCATTGACGGTCAACCGCCTGTGCGGTTCGGGCTTGCAGGCCATCGTCTCGGCCGCGCAAAGCGTGCTGCTCGGCGATGCCGACATTGCGCTCGGCGGCGGAGCGGAAAACATG
Source organism: Paraburkholderia agricolaris (assembly GCF_009455635.1). Lineage (NCBI taxonomy): Bacteria > Pseudomonadati > Pseudomonadota > Betaproteobacteria > Burkholderiales > Burkholderiaceae > Paraburkholderia > Paraburkholderia agricolaris. The sequence continues at coordinate 2,495,815 of NZ_QPER01000001.1, read as the reverse complement.
AGCCGCGCGCCGTACTCGATGCCGGCTGCGCGTTTCGGTCAGCGCATGGGCGATGCGCGCCTCGTCGACATGATGGTCGGCGCGCTGAACGACCCGTTCCAGTCGATCCACATGGGTGTGACCGCTGAGAACGTCGCGCGCAAATACGAAATCTCGCGTGAAACGCAGGACGCGCTTGCGCTCGAATCGCATCGCCGTGCGGCCAATGCGATTACCAGCGGCTACTTCAAGGACCAGATCCTGCCGATCACGATTCCCTCGAAGAAGGGCGACGTCGTGTTCGATACCGACGAACACACGCGCATGAACGCGACGGCAGAAGACTTCTCCAAGTTGAAGCCGGTGTTCGCGAAGGAAAACGGCACGGTGACGGCCGGCAACGCGTCGGGCATCAACGACGCCGCCGCCGCGGTCGTGCTGATGGAGCGTAGCGTCGCTGAGAAGCGCGGCATCAAGCCGCTGGCACGGCTGGTTTCGTACGCTCATGCAGGCGTCGATCCGGCATACATGGGTATCGGTCCGGTGCCGGCAACACGCAAGGCGCTCGAGCGCGCCGGCCTGACGGTTGCCGATCTCGATGTGATCGAAGCGAATGAAGCGTTTGCCGCTCAGGCATGCGCGGTCAGCAAGGAGCTTGGCCTCGATCCGGCCAGGGTCAATCCGAACGGCTCGGGTATTTCGCTTGGCCACCCGATCGGCGCGACCGGCGCGTTGATTACCGTCAAGGCGCTGTATGAATTGCAGCGGATTGGCGGCCGCTATGCGCTGGTGACGATGTGTATCGGCGGCGGGCAGGGCATCGCTGCGATCTTCGAACGGATCTGAAGCAGGGGCAGGGGTGGGGCAGTGCGCTGATTCCCCCTGTTGAACGAGGTCCGGCATTGAGCGGGTAACAAACTGGGCATCGAGCAGTATCGTGCAACAAGGAATGAACGGATGCAGGAATCAAAAGCGATGAAGGGTGCGATGCGTCGGCGCGGTTGGGCCGTATTGAGCGCGGTCGCGCTGCTGTGTGCCGGCGCCGGGGCAATGCTGCCCGCGCAGGCATGGGCGCAAAGCGACGCGGTGAAGGAACTGGCGGCACCGCCGCCGATTCAGTTGCCGCTCAAGCCAAGCCCCGAATTCGCGAAGTTTCCGCGCTACGTTGGCACGCTGGGCAAGCGGCAGATCGTGTTGCGGCTCGGCGCGAAAACCGACGACCCCGCTGGCGTGCATGGCGAGTATCAATACACCGATACCGGCGAGGTGATCCTGATCGCGGGCGACCGCGATGGCGATACGCTCGAAGTCGAGGAATCGAACGATGGCACGCATATCACCGGAAACTGGGTGGGCAAGTTTGCCGCCGACGGTTCGGTGTCGGGCGACCGGATGAACGTCGACGATTCCGACCCGCAGCCGTTCGATCTGAAACCATTGGCAGCCGGGCAGGCCGTGCCGGCCGCTTCAGCGGGCGCCGGTGCGGCGCTCGCACCGCATGCCAGCAGTGCCGCGGCACCCGCTCCGGCGGCGAGTAGCGCTCACGCCGTCGGCGGGGTTAGCAATCTGCAAACCGGCGAGTGAGGCCTATTTACACCATGACTCAATCCAAACTCAAACGCAGCCTGCAAACCCGTGTCGTGCGTGCCGAAGATCAACTCACGCCGGGTTTCGAATCTTTTTCGATGCCGGTTACGCGTGCTTCGACGGTCGTGTTCCCCGATCTCGCGACGATGCGCGCGCTCGACTGGAAAAACGACGCGCAATGGCGCTATGGCCTGCACGCCACGCCCACCTCGCTGGCGCTGGCGCAGCGCCTTGCCACGATCGAAGGCGGTAATCACGCGCTGTTGCAGCCATCGGGGCTGTCGTCGATTTCGAACGTGTACTTCGGTCTCTTGAAGGCCGGCGACGACGTGCTGATTCCCGATAACGTGTACTCGCCGAACCGCGACCACGGCGACTGGCTGGCGCGCGATTTCGGCATCACCGCGCGCTACTACGATCCGATGATCGGCGCGGGGATCGCGGATCTGATCCAGCCGAATACGCGTTTGATCTGGCTGGAAGCACCCGGGTCGGTCACGATGGAAGTGCCCGATGTGCCGGCGATTACCGCCGCTGCACGTGCGCGCAACGTCGTCACGGCGATCGACAACACCTGGTCGGCGGGACTCGGTTTCCGGCCGTTCGACCACGGCGTCGATATCTCGGTGCAGGCCTTGACCAAGTACCAGTCAGGCGGCGGCGACGTGCTGATGGGCGCGACGATCACCGTCGATCGCGAGTTGCATCTGAAGCTGAAGGCCGCGCGCATGCGCACGGGTATCGGTGTGTCGTCGGATGATTGCTCGCTTATTTTGCGCAGTCTGCCGACCATGCGATTGCGTTTCGAGCAGCATGACCGGGCGGCGCTTGAATTGGCCAGATGGCTGAAGACACGCCCGGAAATTGCCGCAGTTTTGCATCCGGCCTTGCCCGACTGTCCGGGGCATGAGTTTTTCAAACGCGACTTTACCGGCGCGGGCGGGTTGTTCTCCGTGGTGTTCGACGCACGGTATAGCGCGGCGCAAATCGACACGTTCTGCGAGTCGCTCGAACTGTTTTCGCTGGGCTGGAGCTGGGGCGGCGCGCACAGTCTTGCGATGCCGTATGAGGTCGCCTCGATGCGCACGGAAGGGCAATGGCCGTATCGCGGTACGTTGGTGCGCTTCTATATCGGTCTGGAAGAAGAGGCCGATTTGCGCGCGGATATCGAACAGTGTCTGGTGGCCCTGGGGTAAGTATCTGAGCTGCGAGGCTGATTGCTGAAGCTTGAGTAAGCCCATCGGGACCGGTTCCCGATGGGCTTTTTAGTTTGTCGAGATAACCAGTAAGCCTAACCATTCGGCCGAATGGTCGATGCCAGATCTCGACGCTACGATGGTGCGTACCGTGACTAACGAATATCGCACGATGGTGAGTTTCGATGAATCTATTTTTCTGGATGTTGCTGAATCTTGGCGTGCCGATTGTCGCCCCGATCTTTACGCTGGCGCTCGTCGCACCCACGCACCGCTGGCGCGTCGCGAAGAGGTTGATCGCCGCATCGGTGAAAGACGGCCAACTGTTCTGGTGCGCAATCGGGCTATGTGCGGCTGCGGTTTATGAGGCGGTGAGCGCGCTCGAGCGGGGAAGTGGTGTGGCGGCTATTCTCGCGCTTGCTATCGCCGGCTTCTGCGTGCTGGCGTTCGTCTGTTCGACAATCGTGATGTCGTCCCTCGTGAATGCACATCACGAGCGGATGGCTACATGCATTCATGACAGACAGAAACGGTTTGTCGCAGGGGCGTTATCGCGCGTGGCGATTGGGATTTCGATTCTCACCTCCTCCTTCGCTGCTATTTTGTTTGCAATCCTACACGTGCGCCTGATTTAGATTTTCTAGATAACGTAGGTTTTATACTGATCTACTTACGGGAGGCACTCATGCACAAAATTTTTACGTATCTGGAGTCTGACGAAAATTACGCCCGCGTTCTGAAATGGGCGACCGTCGTGATATGCGCCACAGCGATCTACATGCTGGGCGTGTTTGCAATAGGTTTCTGAACAAATAACGCTCGTCTCCGCGTTGGCCGCCATTGCGCCGGCCAACGCAAAACCAAAGCTTCAGAACAACCGCAGCAGCCCATCCAGTCCAACGTAATTGAACGCCACACTGGCCGCTTCGCGTACCACCGGCTTCGCGCGGAATGCGACGGAAAGTCCTGCGGCAGCCATCATTTTCAGATCGTTCGAACCGTCACCCATCGCAATCGCGCACGTCGGTTCGATCCCCAGTTCGGCGCATGTCTCGCGTAGCGTGCGTGCCTTCACGTCAGCGTTGACGATCTCGCCGGTTACGTTACCGGTCAACTTGCCATCAACGATCTCAAGCGTATTCGCGCGAGTGAAATCGAGGCCGAGCCGGGTCTTCAGTTTCTCGGTGAAGAACGTGAATCCGCCGGACACCAGCAGTGTTTTCAATCCCGCGGCTTTCGCACCGGCCAGCATCTGTTCGGCGCCGGGCGAGAGTTGCAGCCGTTCGTCGTAAACGCGTTCGAGCGCGCCGGCGTCGAGTCCTTTGAGCAGTGCCACGCGGCGCGTCAGGCTCTCGTTGAAGTCCTTGATTTCGCCGCGCATCGACGCTTCAGTAATCGCCGCAACTTCTGCTTTCAAACCGCAGAAGTCGGCGATTTCGTCGATGCATTCGATCGTGATCAGCGTCGAGTCCATGTCCATCGCGACGAGGCCGAAGTCACGCAGCTGGCGGCCGGGTTCGACAAACGCGTAGTCCAGTTGGTGCGTGCCGCAATAGACCTCGAGGTCGGCGCGCTGTGCAAGGTTCGCGTTGGCGATGCGAATCGCGTTCGCGTCGATGACGGCGGCGTGCGAGCCACGCGCGAGTGCGACGAGCGTTTTGTGGTGGTCGGCGGAAAGGGGCGCGGTGCTTTGGATGACGAGGTTCATGGACGACGACGCATTGACGCGGAAAGGGACGGGCGCGCGGTTCGCGCGGAAAATTCCGCCATTGTAACGGTTCGGCGGTGCGCTACCCGTGCGCTATCCGTTAGGCGCGGATAGCCGGCCCGGCATGGAAACCCGCGAGGCAGCCCATCGCGTGTTCCGCCAGGCATTCCACCGTGCAATCATCGAGCCGCCGCGTCATACTGGCGCTTCGAACGATGCCCCGCAGGCGAGTGGGCCTTGGCCGGTTCCGCAGCGCCCAGGAGGCGCGCGGCGAGCCGCACACGGTACGCATTGACGCCTGCGAAGAGGCGGATTACCACACGGAGACAAGACATGCCCCCTGCGACCGCCAGTGACGCGTCCATCCTCGCACGCGATTTCGATCTGCGTCATTTGAGCCCCACCTTCCATGCCGATCCGTACCCCGTCTACCACGCGTTGCGCAGCTATGAACCGGTCAAACGCATGCCGGACGGCTCACTGTTTCTGACGCGTTTTCGCGACGTGCAAGCGGTCTACCGCGACCCGAAAACTTTCAGTTCCGACAAGACCGTCGAATTCAAGCCGAAATACGGCGACTCTCCGCTTTACGCCCATCACACCACCAGTCTCGTCTTCAACGATCCGCCGCGGCACACGCGGGTGCGCAAATTGATCGCCGGCGCGCTGACGGCGCGCGCGATCGCGGCCATGGAGCCGGGGCTGATCCGTCTTGTCGACGGCTTGCTCGATGCCGCTGCGGCGCGTGGCCGGATCGATCTGATCGGCGAGTTCGCGTCGGCGATTCCGGTCGAGGTCATCGGCAATCTGCTGGATGTGCCGCACGCTGAGCGCGAACCGTTGCGCGACTGGTCGCTGGCGATACTCGGCGCGCTTGAACCGTCGCTAAGCGAGGCGCAACTCGAACGCGGTAACCGCGCGGTTAGCGAATTCATCGATTATTTGCGCGATCTGGTGGCGCGGCGTCGGCGCGAGCCCGGCGATCCGCAGCACGATGTGCTGACGCGTCTAATCCAAGGCGAGCAGGGCGGTGAGCAATTATCGGAAGCGGAACTGCTGCAAAACTGCATTTTCATTCTGAACGCCGGTCATGAGACAACGACGAATCTGATCGGTAACGGTCTCGTTACGCTTACCGACTGGCCGGAACAACGTGCCGCCTTACAGCGCGAACCGTCGCTGGTCGAGTCGGCGGTCGAAGAGTGTTTGCGGTTCGAGAGTTCGAATCAGCTGGGCAACCGCATGGCAACCGTGGACACGGAGATCGGCGGTCTGGCAGTGCCACGCGGGACGCCCGTCACGCTGTGCATCGGCGCGGCCAATCGCGACCCTGAACAGTTCGCTGAGCCCGATCGCTTCGACATCCGCCGCGATCCGAACCGCCATCTGGCGTTCGGCTTCGGTATTCACCAATGCGCGGGCTTGTCGCTCGCGCGACTCGAGGCGCGGATCGCCATTGGACGCTTCGTGCAGCGCTTTCCGGCGTATCGTCTCGACGGCGAACCGACCCGCGGCGGACGCGTACGGTTTCGCGGCTTTGCCGCGGTGCCGGTCGAACTCGAACCCGGGGCCGGTGGATGACGATCGGCGGGTGTCGAACACCGCTCAACGCACACCGTTGAATCGTCCATCAGCGCCGTATCTTTTGCCGACATCACGCAAGACTTACAGCCGCTGCCCGTGGCAGCCGGTGCTGCGCAGCCGGCGATCGCGCCAGAAACCGTGACAGCCAGCGCGGCGCCCCACCCGTGACAGTATAGGAAACCGTGGCACGCTTGCTGCTTCACCCAAGATCCTAGGCCTTGGGGAGCGCACGATGGCACACATGATATGGAAGGGCGCAATCAGCTTCGGCCTTGTCCACGTACCGGTGCAGTTGTATCCGGCGACGCAGTCGGAGAAAGTCGGCTTCAATCTGCTGGACAAGCGCACGATCGATCCGATCGGCTACAAGCAGATCAACAAGCGCACCGGCAAGGAGGTGGCGCGCGATAACATCGTGCGCGGTTTCGAGTACGAAAAGGACAAGTACGTCGTCCTCTCGGACGATGAAATTCGCGCGGCCAATCCCGAGTCGACGCAGACGGTCGATATCCTCGCATTCGTCGACGCCCCGGACATCTCGTTCCTCTATCTCGACACGCCTTACTTCCTGACGCCCGATCGCAAGGGCGAAAAGGTGTACGCGCTGCTGCGCGAGGCGATGAAAGCGTCCGGCAAGATCGGTGTGGCGAGCGTCGTACTGCACAACAAGCAGCATCTCGCCGCGCTGATTCCGGTCGGGCCGATGCTGGCGTTGAATACCCTGCGCTGGGCCGCCGAGGTCCGCGATTTCGATGAGTTCAAACTGCCACCCGAAGGGATGAAGGCGGCCGGCGTCAGCGCGCGCGAACTCGACATGGCGAAGAAGCTGATCAACGACATGAGCGATAAGTGGGATCCGTCGCAGTATCACGACACGTTTCACGACGACATCATGGCGCTGGTCGAGCGAAAAATTCGTGCGGGAAAGACCGAGGAAATCACCGAAGTCGAAGCGCCGCGCGAATCGCGCCGATCCGCCGATATTCTCGATCTGTCCGACCTGCTCAAACGCAGCCTCGGCCGCGGCAAGGGCAAGCCGGCGGCGGGTGCGCGCAAGCATGCGACGGACGATGACGACGAGGCTGCCGATACAAGCGATACCACCGATGCCGATGCCGATGCCGAGCCGGCCACGCGAGCACGTAAGAAGCCGCGCGCGGCGCGCACGGCAAGTACTACGAGCCGAAGCGGTGGTGGGAAGCGGGGCAGCGCTAGTGCGAAGGCGGCGCCGTCGGCACACAAACGGCGCGCGGCTGCCTGATCGATCGCTGGCTCGCTAACACCTCGCTGGTTCGACCCACGACGTACTCACTGCCATGAAAGACCGGCTCGATCTCTACAACCGCAAGCGGCGCTTCGACGAAACGCCGGAGCCGTCAGGCGCGGCTGTGCGCAAGAAGGGCCGCGCGATGGCGGCGCGCGCATCGAGCGAGGCGCTGTCGTACGTGATTCAGGAGCACCACGCGCGGCGCTTGCACTACGACTTCCGGCTCGAACTGAATGGCACCTTGCTGTCGTGGGCGGTGCCCAAGGGGCCGAGCCTCGATCCGTCGGTGAAGCGGCTTGCGGTGCATGTCGAGGATCATCCTGTGGAATATGGCTCGTTCGAAGGCGAGATTCCGCCGGGGCACTACGGTGCGGGAACGGTGATGGTATGGGACCGGGGGACATGGGAGCCGAACGGCGGCGCGGCGGAAGCCGCCAGGTCGTATCAGGCGGGCAAGCTCAAATTCCATCTCCACGGCGAAAAACTACACGGCGGCTGGACGCTGGTGCGCAGTCACATGCGCGGCAGCGGCGACAAGGAGCAGTGGCTGCTGATCAAGGAGCGCGACGATGAAGCCCGTAGCGAGAGTGAATATGACGTCGTGACGGCGTGCCCGGGCCGCGTGTTGAATGGCCGTGCGCGAACCGGCAGGCGCGCGGGACCCACAACCCGGGCGACCCCAACGAAGACTGTGGACGAGTCTACGCGTGGGCGCGCAAGCGCAAAAAGGGCCGCGAGCACGACGCAGGCGATTGCCGCTTCCCCTTCGATCGAAGGCGCGGTCAAAGCCGCATTACCCGCCACGTTCAAGCCGCAACTGGCGACGCTCGTCGACACCGCGCCACCCGGCGACGAATGGGCCTACGAAATCAAGTTCGACGGTTATCGCGTGCTGGCCCGCATCGATCGAAAAGCGAAGACCCGTGCGGTCAAGGTGTTCACGCGCGCGGGCAACGACTGGACCGCGAAGTTCGGCGAGCAGGTGAAGGCGTTCGAACAACTCGACATCGAAAGCGGTTGGCTCGACGGCGAGGCCGTGGTGCTCGATGAAAGCGGTCTGCCGAGTTTTCAGGCGCTGCAGAACGCGTTTGATTCGAACCGCCCGCAAGACGTTGTGATCTATCTGTTCGACGTCCCGTTTCTGAACGGCTATGACTTGCGCAACGTGCCGCTCGAACAGCGCCGCGCGATTTTGCGCGCGGTAATGGATGAGCACGACAAGGATAAGCACGACAAGGATAAGCACGACGGCGGCGTGCTCCGCTTCTCCAACGACTTCGCGTTCAGTGCCGACGAACTATTGAAGAGTGCATGCGACGTAGCGCTCGAAGGGATTATCGGCAAACGGCGCGATAGCGGCTACGCATCGGGACGCTCGTCCGCGTGGATCAAATTGAAGTGCCGGCGGCGCCAGGAGTTCGTGATCGGCGGCTATTCGGAACCGGCCGGCCGCCGTGCGGCGTTCGGTGCGTTGTTGCTTGGTATCTACGACAACGCAGGCAAATTGCGCTACGCCGGACGTGTCGGCACGGGCTTCGATACTGCCTTGCTGGGCTCGATCAAGAAGGCGCTCGACGTACACGAGATCAGGCAGATGCCGTTTGCCAGCGCGCCGCGCGAACGCAGCCGCACGCCGGTGCATTGGGTCGAGCCGGTGCTCGTTTGCGAATGCAACTTCGCTGAATGGACGAGCGACGGCATCGTGCGGCAGGCATCGTTCGTGAGTCTGCGTAACGACAAACCGGCACGGCAAATTATCAAGGAAGATCCTCGTCAAGGAGCCGACGTGCAAGAGCGAACTGATACCGCATCCGAAACCGTGCCGAAGAAGCGCACGTCGAAATCAAAAAACGCCGCGGCACCGGCTGAAGTCGCCGGCGTGCGCGTCTCGCATCCCGACCGCATCATCGATAAGAGCACCGGCGTCCGGAAAATCGATCTCGTGCACTACTACGAATCGGTCGCCGACTGGATGCTGCCGCATCTGCATGACAGGCCGGTATCGCTGGTGCGCGCGCCTGAGGACATCGGCGGCGAACTGTTTTTCCAGAAGCACAGCCAGAAACTGTCGATCCCCAACGTCACGCAGCATCCCGGGCTCGACCCCGGCCATCCGCCGCTGATCACTGTCGACACACTCAAGGCGCTGGTCGGCGCCGCGCAAATGGGTACCGTTGAATTTCATACATGGAACGCGGTGGTGTCGAACATCGAAAAACCGGATCGCATGGTGTTCGATCTCGACCCCGGCGCGTCGCTCGGTTGGGAGCGGATGATCGAGGCCGCGCAACTGACCCGCTCGCTGCTCGAAGAACTTGGACTGAACTCGTTCTGCAAGACCAGCGGCGGCAAAGGCTTCCACGTGGTGGTGCCGCTTGCGAAGCAGGCCGGTTGGGACGAAGTAAAAGCGTTCTCGCAAGCGGTCGCCCAGCATATGGCGACGACGTTGCCCACGCATTTCAGCGCGAAGATGGGTGCGCAGAATCGCAAGCGGAAGATCTTTGTCGATTACCTGCGCAACAACCGCGGCTCAAGCACGGTAGCCGCATTCTCGGCACGCGCCCGGCCGGGCTTGGGCGTTTCAGTACCGCTCTCATGGGACGAAGTCGCAACCACGACGAGCGGCGATCAGTGGACCATCGAAAACGTGCACGAGCGTCTCAAGGATCTCAAGCGCGACCCGTGGGCGGGCTACGCGAAAACGCGTCAGCGCATTACGGCGGCAATGAAAAAACGTCTGGATGAAGCGCAGTGAACGGATCCAGCCGGCCTTATTCAACTTGAAAGAGGAGCAAACCATGAAGACCTCACCGCAATCATCCAACGGCGACAAGCAAGCCGACCCGCACACAAAGAAGCGTCCTCTCGAAGAGTCATCAGCACCGTTGCCGCATGAAACCGATCAGGATCCGGAATCGCAACATGACGGCGATCCGCGTCGCGTCGGCAAGCAGGCGCATCGCGACATCGAGCGCGGACTGAAGGACACGGACCGCCGCGGCGGCGACGAGTATCAGCAGAAAACCCAGAACGACTCGCACGCGGACGTCAACTCCGATCACAAACCCGGCAGTGGCGGGCGCGGCAAGCACTGACGGTGCGCCACGCGCGTTGACCGGAGCGGCTCACTCCGGTTCCACATCCCAATACGGCGGGTCGCCGAAATGCGCAGCGAGGAACTCGATGAATGCGAGTGTCCTCGGCGGCACGAACGCACGGCTCGGATAGACCGCCCAGATCGCCACCTGCTCCGCGAGCGGATAGGTGTCGAGCACGCTCACCAGCTCGCCGCTGTGCAGATAGGGCGCTACATCCCAGGTCGATTTGAGTGCGATGCCGAAACCGGCCAGCAACGCGTCGCGAATGACTTCACCGTTGTCGACAACGAGGCGTCCGCTCACGCGCACCTCGAGCGGACCGGCGGGCGTTACGAAGGCCCAGTCGCGCTGGTCGGACAGGATCATGCATTCGTGCCGGGCGAGGTCCGAAGGATGGTGCGGCGTGCCACGCGCAGCGAGGTAGGCGGGGGCGGCGCACAGCACGCGCCGGTTCACGGCGAGACGCCGCGCCACCAGCGACGAATCCTTAAGCACGCCGACGCGGATTGCTACATCGATACCGGCGTCGACCAGATCGACCAGCTGATCCGTCAGCCGCAGATCGACGCTCACGCCGGGATAGCGGCGCAGAAATTCGCTGATCACCGGTGACACGTGCTGCCGCCCGAACGACGACGGCATGGACACTCGCAAGCGCCCCTGCGGTTCGGCCTGCGCGCGTCCCACCGAAGCGCGGGCGGCATCGGCCGCGTCGAGCAGCGTCTGGGCGCGGGTCATGAAAACCTCGCCATCCTGCGTGAGACTGATGCGGCGAGTGGTCCGATGCAGCAGACGCGCGCCGAGGCGCTTTTCCAGTTGCGCGATGCGCGAACTGGCCACCGCCGCCGACAAGCCGAATTCGCGGCCGGCCGCCGACACGTTGGCGAGCAGGGCGGCTCGCACGAACAGTGCGACGTCGAGCAGATCGAGCCGTTCCCGCTCGTTGTGTCGGGCGTTTACGCTGGATTTTGCAGCGGGTTGTGCCGGGTTATCAGAATGGGCCATTCTTCTGAAATTCAAAAAGATGTTTCAGTCATTATGACGCTTTTATGAGAATAAGAACCGCCTTAGCATGACGTCAATGCGATCGATTGGCAGTCACGGCGCCCAGGCGCCGCCGGCAATCGATCGCCGGTCTCTCAACCTCATTTGAAACAACAGGAGCTGTGATGAAAGCCGTGGGTCTCTATCGCTATTTGCCGATCGATCAAGCCGAGTCTCTGGTCGACGTCGATATTCCCCAACCCGAAGCCAGCGGCCGCGATTTGCTGGTGAAGGTCGAGGCCATTTCCGTCAATCCGGTCGATTACAAGGTGCGGTCGCCGAAAGACACTATCGAGCAAGCGCCGCGCGTGCTTGGCTGGGACGCCGCCGGCACGGTGGCGGCGGTCGGGCCGGACGTGACGCTGTTCAAGGTCGGCGATCCGGTTTTTTATGCGGGCAGCATCACGCGGCCAGGTGCGAACAGCGAGTTCCATCTGGTCGACGAGCGCATTGTCGGGCGTAAGCCGGCATCGCTCGATTTCACGCACGCAGCCGCGTTGCCACTGACCGCGATCACCGCCTGGGAGGCGCTCTTCGACCGCCTCGGGGTCTCGCCGCAAGGCGCGGACGAAGGCCGCACGGTGCTCATCATCGGCGGGGCGGGAGGGGTCGGCTCGATCGGCATTCAACTGGCCAAACAGCTGGCGAAGTTGAAGGTAATCGCGACCGCCTCGCGTCCCGAATCGGCGAAGTGGGCGACCGAGCTGGGCGCGGATCATATCGTCGATCACTTCGGCGATATGCCCGCGCAGTTGAAAAAACTCGGCATCGAGCAGGTCGACTACGTGCTGATCTTCAACGATACCGACAGGAATTTCCCGGCCGCCGCCGAAGTGCTCAAACCGCAGGGCGGCATTTGCACGATCGTCGAAAATAGCCAGCCGCTGCCGGTCGAATTATTGAAGACGAAAAGCGCAGCGTTCCACTGGGAGTTCATGTTCACGCGTTCCATGTTCGGCACGCCCGACATGATCGAGCAGCACAAGCTGCTGACCGAAGTGGCGCGTCTGGTCGATGCGGGCACGTTGCGCACGACGGTTGGTCAGGAACTCGGCAAGATCAACGCGGAGAATTTGCGCCGGGCGCATCGGCTGCTCGAGGAGGGGCGCGCGATCGGCAAGCTGGTGCTGACAGGTTTCTGAGCCGGGCAGGTTTTCACGGAGTTGAGCGGTTCTGTCAGATCGCGCGCGCAGAAAACGTCTCATTGCAAGCGGGGTAATACCCGATTCGTATGAGGCGCGCGCGGCGCCGCTTGGCGGTAGACTGGTGGGGCATCATGCTAAAACAGTTGCGTGTCTCGCGGACCCGGCATCAATCAGGTTTCGGTCAGGCGGTGTATCGGCAGTAGCGCTTGAGCGGGCGCGCAGCGGTACAACAACGAGGTGACAGTATGAGCTTCAGCTTCAAACTCTCCGCCGTTTCAGTTGTTGCTTCTCTCGCATGCGCGCTTGCGCCCGGCATGCTCGTGACGGCGGCTCACGCCGCCACGCCGATCACGGTGACGTCACAGTCGGCCCTCGACGGTCCGATCCGTTACACGGTTCGCGTTACGTCGAAACAATTCGGCAATTCACAGGAAACCCGCACGATCCGCTCCGGCGAATCGGACGACTTCACGTGGAAAACCGTGCCGCCAGGCGGCCCCGTACCTGCCGCGGATAGCTGCCCGAATTATTCGTCGCTCCCGACCGACTCCAATGGCGCGATGATTCGTCAAACGCAGATCCGCTTTGCGCCGGTGGTCGGCGGCGACGGCACCGCGTCCGTGCAATTGAGCTTCCAGGCGCAGACGCCGCATGGCGTGAAGACCGTGACGAGTGGCGGCAAAACGCTCAAGTGTCCGAACGAGGTGAGCGTCAGCCAGATTCTGCGTTTTACGATGCCGACCAATGGCAGTACGAAAACGCTGACGCTCAATGACGGCACCGAACTGGCGGTCACTGCGAAACGTTGACGGGCGCGTGCTGAACAGTGCGTGATGCGGGTGCGGCCGTGTGCCGGTCGGCAGCGGCCGCTGCTGTCGTTGTGGTTGTCGTCAGGCAGGCAGACAGACAGGAAAACAGGAGGACAGGCGGCCCGAAGCTTGCGCGGCGCGCCTGTTTGCCGCTTCAACGCTGCTTTACCGCCCGCTCCACCAGCCGTGCCGACAGAAACCGGTGCTCCGCCGAGAAAAGCCGCCGATAGGTGAGCAGCACGGCGCCCACCGTGCCCAGGGCCGACGCGGCCGCGATCAGAAACATGATCACGATCTGATAGCGCACGGCCTGCAATGGCGACTGTCCGGCCAGCACCTGCCCGGTCATCATGCCTGGCAAACTCACCACGCCGACCACGGCCATCTGATTCAGCGTGGGCATCATGCCCGCGCGCACCGCCTGGCGTGCCGGCGCCTGCGCCGCTTCCCAGCGGGTTGCGCCGAGCGCGAGCGCCATGTCCACACGGTCACGCCGCGCGGTCAGTTCCTCGGTCATCCGCTCGATGCCGAGCGACACGCCGGTCAGCGTGTTGCCGAGGATCATGCCGAGAATCGGAATCGCATACTGCGGCTCATACCATGGGTGAATGCGGATCACGACGAAGAGGCCCACCGCGCCCACCAGCCACGAACTGACCCAGATCGACAGCACACTATCCGCACGCTGGCCCGCGTAGGTGCGGTTGCCGCGCTGCGCGCCCGCGAAACCGGCGATCAGCGTCATCACGACCATCAAGGGCAGCACCACGAACCAGCGGTCGTAACGGAACACCCAGCCGAGCACATAGCCGATCGCCAGCAACTGCACGACGGTGCGGACCGCGGCCCACGCGAGCTTGCGTTCGAGGTCCAGTTTGAGCGCCACCGACACCACGCCGTTCACCACGATCAGCAGTGCGGCAATCGCGACGTCCCAGAGACTGAGGTTTTGCAAGGTCATTGGCCGAGCTCCTGCTGTACCGACGTCACCGCGGATTCGTCGAGCACGCCGGCGCGCATCGTGAGATGCCGCGCGCTCATGCGTGCGGCTTGCGCCGGGTCGTGCGATACCCACATCGATGCATGCCGGCCGGGATCGGCGGCGAACCATGCGTGCACCAGCGCTTCGATTGCGTGGGACGATTCCGGGTCGAGCGAAGCGGTGGGTTCGTCCAGCAACAGCACTTCGGGGGCAAGTTGCAGCACGCGGATCAGCGCGGTGATCTGCGCTTCTCCGCCGGACAACTCGCTCGCGCGTTTGTCGAGAAAGTCATCGCCGCGGCCGGCCTGAGCGGCGAGGCTCGCCGCGCGTGCGCGATCGAAGCGCACGTCGCGATAGGTGCGCAGTTCGTACGGATATCGCAGATTGTCCTCGACGCTGCCGTCCAGCAGCGCGGGCCGCTGCCGGATATACGCGACGTTGCGCCGGTAACCCGGAATGGCCGCGCGTTCGACCGGCGCGCCGTGCCACATGATGCGTCCGGCATCGAGCGGATCGAGCAGGGCAAGGGCTCGCAGAAACACGCTTTTGCCCGAACCCGACGGCCCGGTGATGGCGACGCGGTCGCTTGCGTAGAGGGCGAACGTGGTGGGTTGCAGCAGCGTCTGTCCGCGCAAGGCATCGCGCCGGGCGATACCGTCGGCGAAGACGAAGGGAACATCGGTCATGGTTGGGTCGTGGGTGAATTTTTGCGTGAATTCAGGGGTGCCATGACATTCATTGACGCTCATTGACATTTTGCGTGACAGGTAATCCGCAGGGTAGCTCGCGCCCGGACGCTGCGGCATGATAAAACGGCACCCTTAAGGCAATATTACCAGGCACGATACGTGCTGCCCCGATGCACAACAAAGAACAAAGGCGGAGTTTCTCAATGGCGGTGTCGAGCACGATTGGAAGGCGGATAGGAAAAATCATCGCATGGCTGCTGGCGATCATCGTCATTCTGATTGTCGCGCTGGCAATTTTCATTCTGACCTTTGACTGGAACCGCGCGCGGCCTTACATCGACGACAAGGTCACGCAGGCGATCGGCCGGCCGTTCGCGATCAACGGCGATCTGAAAGTCGGGTGGCGGCATCCGGTCGGCGAGACTGGCTGGCGCGGCTGGGTGCCCTGGCCGCGTTTTTCGGCGGCCAATATCACGGTAGGCAATCCCGACTGGGCCAAACAGCCGCACTTCGCGACGCTCGATGAAATCGACTTCGAGGTCATGGTGCTGCCGCTGCTCGCGCACGATATCGTGATTCCCGCGATCAATCTTGTGAATCCGTCGGTCGACCTCGAACGACTGCTCGACGGGCGCAACAACTGGACCTTCAAACTGGCGTCTTCCAGCGGGCCTTCCGAATGGCGGCTCGATCTGCACGACATCGCGTTTGCCAAGGGCAATGTCGCCTTGTCCGACCAGCAGAAGAAGGTCGAGGTGCAGGTAGCCATCGATACATTGGGCCAGCCGATTCCGATCGGCGAGGTGATGAAGCAGCAGGAGGCGGCGTCGCGCACCGCATCGGCGGAGACGGTCGGTAAAGCGGGCGCGGGCAAGCTGGCCGCCCAGGCGAATGCACAGGCCGCATCGGAAGCTGCGGCGGCCTCCGCGGCGGCGGCGGCCGATGCTGCGTCGACGGCTGCCGATGCTGCGTCGACGGCGGCCACCGCTTCGGGCGCGAGCGCGGCGAATGGCACCTCGGGCGCGCTGGTTGCAAGTGCTCCGAATGGCGCAAGTAGTACGAATGGTGCGAGCGCAGCAGCAAGCACAGCAACAAGCGCGGCGGCCAGCGGTGCCGCGGTGGCCTCGGGCGGCAGCGCCGCAGGCACGGCGAACGGCGCAAAACCGGCGATCCCGCCTTACGCGATTGGTTGGACCGTCAAGGGGACCTACAACAAGACGCCGGTGTCCGGCAGCGGCAAGGTCGGCGGCGTGCTGGCGTTGCAGGACGCAAACCGCCCGTTCCCGGTGCAGGCCGATGTGAAGGCAGGCGATCTGCGCGTCGGCCTGGTGGGCACGATCACCGATCCGGCGCATCTCGCCGCGGTCGATTTGCGCCTCTGGCTGCAAGGCAACAGCCTCGCGCGCCTGTATTCGCTGACCGGCGTGACCTTGCCCGACACGCCCCCGTATGCGACCGACGGACACCTGATCGGTCAGTTCAAGTCCAGCGGCAACGTCTTCACGTATGAGAATTTCACAGGACGGGTGGGCGGCAGCGATCTGAATGGCTCGTTGACCTACACGGCGCGTGAGCCACGTCCGCTGTTGCAGGGCGAACTGGTGTCGCATCTGCTGCAATTCGCCGATCTGGCGCCGATCATCGGCGCGGACTCGAAGGCCAGCAAGGCGAAGCGCGGCGACGCGACGGCCCAACCCGGCAATAAGGTGCTGCCCGTGGAAGAGTTTCGCACCGACCGCTGGAAAGCGATCGACGCCGACGTGAAGTTCACGGGGCGCCGCATCGTCAAGGACGCCAACCTGCCGATCACGGATTTGTACGCGCACGTCGTGATGACCGACGGCTTGCTGTCGCTCGAACCGCTGAAGTTCGGCGTGGCCGGCGGCTCGCTGTCATCGGATATTCATCTGGATGGCAGCACGACACCGTTGAAGGGCCGCTTCGCGACCTCGGCGCGGCATCTGAAGCTCAAGCAGTTGTTCCCGAACTTCAAGACGATGCAGAACGCACTCGGTGAAATCAACGGCGACGCCGCATTGAGCGCGACCGGCAATTCGCCGGCGGCGTTGGCAGCGACTTCCAACGGCGAGGTGAAGGCCCTGGTGACCGACGGGACGGTGAGCCGCCTGCTGATGGAAGCCGCGGGCCTGAACGTGGCAAACGTGGTCTACGAAAAACTGTTTGGCAGTCGCGACGTGAAGATCAACTGCGCGGCGGCGGATTTTGTCGCGACCAACGGCGTGCTGGATTCACGTGTCTTCGCGCTCGACACGGACGACGCGGTGATCGACATCGACGGCAATGTGAATTTGCGCGATGAGTCGATGGATCTTGGCGTGCATCCGCATACCAAGGGCTTCCGGGTGTTTTCGCTGCGCTCGCCGCTGTATGTGAAGGGGACGTTCAAGGATCCGCACGTGGGGGTGAATGCCGCCGCGCTGGCGCTGCGAGGGGGCGCCGCGATCGGGCTCGGTCTGATCAATCCGTTTGCGGCGCTGATTCCGCTGCTCGCGCCTAGCAATAACAAGCCGCTGCCGTGCGCGCAGTTGCTCTCGCAGGTTCGTCAGGCGCCGAGCGCGCCGCCGCCGGGCATGAAGCAGCAACCCAAACCGGCTATTTCCCTCGACGGTGCACCTGTGAACAAGCCTTCAGCGGACGCGCATTCGCCGGCTGCGGCCGGAAAGAAGCCTGCGGCAGCAGTCATGCCGCCGGCCGCGGCGGCCGAATACAAAGGGAATTGAGGATTTTTTGCCCGAGACCCACGGCCGTTGGGCGTGAGCATCGCGCAAGCGGCGCGTGCCACGGCGAAAGGGGAAAAGAAAGAGAAAGACGGGGAAATGGGCGCCGCGTGGCTGAAAACGCCGGCGCCGATAAGGGAAGGAAAGAACTACCTGAGCGAGCGCGGTGCGGCGTCGCCCGCGGCATCCTGCCGGCGAACCCCTCGCCGGGCGCCGCCAACGCGGGTGGCGCCAAATTCCGTCAGGATCTTGCCTCGAGCCCGGCTGGCAAAGACCAGAAAGCCGAAGCCGTCGGCTTCATACCAGTACCCGCCGTTCTCGAGCCCATCTAGCGGCTGCTCCAGCGCATTGGTGATGGATTCGATGCAACGCCGCCGCAATTCGGCGGGCGCGGGATAGGGCGGTTGCGCGCCTCGTACGCTGCAGAGCAGAACGTCGAGCCCCGGCAGCACATGTGCATAGAGTACCGGCTCGTCTTGCGCGCGGGCGCGCGCAATTTTGGTGTCGAGCTGACCGAACGGCTTGAAATGCCGTAGTACCGCGAGGAACGACTCATCGCCGTCCACCTTCGCGCGTCTACGCTTTTTCGGGAAGGACATAAAAATTCGCCTGAAAAAGAATTGCAAGAAACGCAGCGTCCTCATGCGACAACTCCCGGCTTCGCGCGCCGCACGTCGATCTTTTATAGCATACGACAAGGCCGGATTCACGGTGATTCGACGTCTACGCCGTCCCACCGCCTCCCGCACGAATCATGCCGAACCGCCTCGCCGCGCGCTTTCGCTTCCCAGCACATCTGTCTCCATCATAGACTCAGGCGCCGCCGAAAAAACATCCCGTATCAATAAAAAAGTCATTTTTGTGTGGGCGAGCGCATCCAGTCCCTACGTTGAAATATCTCACATTCACGTCGATAATGGCCCGTCCGGCTGCACCGTGGCGTGCTCGCCAATCCCGCACCGCAACGGGCCGCCCGCGCGGTGCGGCGACGCGCGTGGTCGATGCACGACTGGCAAGCGCGCCGCGGCTTGAACGACCCTTCGGGCGAACATGAAACTATTCACCAAGGGTCTGCTGCTGATTGCAGTGCCGAGCGTGGTCGAGCTGGCGCTTCTGGGCGTCCTCTTCGATACCCAGGAGCAAACGGCGCAGGCCGCGCAGTGGGTCAGCAACAGCAAGCAGATCCTTTATCAGTCGTCGGCCATTGTCGATCCGCTGCTGCGTCAGGCCGCGCGGGTCCGCACGGGTATGGTCGTCGGCGATCCGTCGTTTATCGACCGTCATACCGTTTGGGTCGATCTCGGCGACCGGCTTTCGAGCCTGGAAACGCTGGTGGCCGATACGCCGCAGCAGGCCGAACGCGTACGCAGGATGCAACAGGCGATCGAGGCGTATCGCGAACAGGCCAACGCGATCGCACAGGCGCTGCGCGCCGGACACAACGTGAATTCGTTTGCGGCCCAGGATACTGGCGCGCTCCCTTCGCAGATCGCGTTGTTTCGCGAGCAGCTCGCCGAATTCAGCAGCGAAGCCTCGCGGCTCGACGCCGAGCGCTCCGCGGCGCTGGCACGGCGGCATGAACGCCAGCAGTACGCGCTGATCGCCGCGGTGCTGGGGTCGATGCTGATCTGGGCGGTCACCGCGGTGGTGTTTGCGCGTAGTATCGGCCGGCGTCTGGAAGTGTTGACTGGCAACGCCGAACGTCTGGGCCGCGGCTGGGAGCTGGCGCCGCCGCTGTCCGGCAGCGACGAAATTGCCGCGCTCGACGCGGTGCTGCATCAGACGGGTGCACGCCTGCGCGAGGCCGAAGGCGAGCAGACGCTGCTGAAAGCGCGGCTCGAGGCGCGCGCGCGGGAACTGGCGGGCGTGAACGAAGAGCTGCGCCAGGAGACGCAAGACAACGAAATGTTCATCTACAGCGTATCGCACGATCTGCGCTCGCCGCTGGTGAATCTGCAGGGCTTTTCGAAAGAATTGCAGGTGTCGTGTGACGAACTGGACAGCATCGTCGAGGCGGCGAATCTGCCGGAGCCTGAGCATCGGCGTATGGCGCATATCCTTGATGGCGACGTGCGCGAGTCTCTGCAATATCTGCGCACCGCGGTAACGCAGGCGGCGGCGATCATTGACGCGCTGTTGCGGATTTCGCGTGCCGGCCGGCTTGAATACCAATGGCAGCGGGTCAGTGTCGGACGCGTGGTAGGGCGGGTGGTCGACGCGCTGCAGGGCGTGATCAGCCAGCGGGCGACCGTGGTCACCGTGCGCGAATTGCCGCCCGCGTGGGGCGACCCGGGTGCGATCGAGCAGATTTTCAGCAACCTGGTCGGTAACGCGCTGAATTATCTCGACCCGGCGCGCAATGGGCGCATCGAGATCGGCGCGCTGGAGCCGGAACCGGTCGACGAGACGGAGCCGCGCGCGTTACGCACGCGCACTTATTATGTGCGTGACAACGGCCTCGGCATTCCGGCAGCGTATATGTCGAAGGTGTTCCGGGCGTTTCAGCGCCTGCACGGCGACGTCGCGAACGGAGACGGCGTGGGCCTCGCCGTGGTGCGGCGGATGGTGGAACGGCATGGCGGGCGCATCTGGGTCGAGTCCGCGGAAGGGGCGGGATCGACCTTTTTCGTCGTGTTGCCGGAACAGCCCGCGCGCAATTGAGTCAGGGCAGGCATCGGGAAAAAATGTGGGGATAGCTAAAACATGATGCAAAAACGGATTGTCAGCCCGGAGGGCATATGAGTCACGGGGAAACGGTCAGCATCGTGCTGATCGAGGATGACGACGGCCACGCCACGCTGGTGGAGCGCAATCTGCGCCGTGCCGGTGTTTCAAACGGTTTCGTGCGCTTTCGCGATGGCCAGCAGGCACTCGATTACTTCTTCGGCCCGGCGCCCGCGGACGCTGCAGCCAGTCCTTACCCGCCTCGGGAGGATTTGACGAATTTCGTCGTGCTGCTCGATCTGAAAATGCCGCGGGTGGATGGCTTCGAGGTATTGCGGCGTCTGAAGGATTCGCCGCAGACCGCCGCGGTGCCGGTGATCGTGCTGACCACGACCGACGATCCGCGCGAAATCGAACGCTGTTACGAACTCGGCTGCAATGTCTATATCACCAAGCCGGTCGAATACGACGCGTTCATCGAAGCCGTCCGCCGCCTCGGCTTCTTCCTGCAAGTCGTCAAGCTGCCGGCGGGCCACCGGCTGGCGGCGCCTTGACGGAAGGCGCATGCGAAGGCAAGCCGAAAGCGGCTCATGACAAGATAACCATATCAGACCTAGCGAAAGAAGACTCCGCATGACCGAAGAAGTGTCCACGCAACCCGCCGCGTATGTGCTGGTCGTCGATGACGACGAAGGCATCCTGCGGCTCGCGCGCAAGTCGCTCGAACGCGCCGGCTGCCGGGTTGCCATCTGCGCCGGTGTCGACACGGCCCGCGAGCGGCTTGCTGCCGGCGCGCCCGACCTGCTGGTGCTCGACTACCAGTTGAGCGGGCCCGAAACCGGCCTCGACTTCTTTCGCCGTTTGCGGGCCGAAGGTGTGCGGATTCCCGCCATCCTCGTGACCGGTTTCACTGACGAATCCCGCGTCATCGAAGCGTTACGCGCGGGCGTGTCCGACGTGGTGCCGAAATCCGGCGACTACCTCGATTACCTGCCGGAAGCCGTGGAGCGTGTGCTTTCCCAGGTGCGCTTGCAGAAGGCGTCGGCTGAAGCCTTGCTGTTGCGCGACCGCGAACAGCATTACCGGACCTTGTCCGAGGCGTTGCCGCACCTCGTGCTGACCTGCAACGCAGCGGGCGATTGCGATTTCCTGTCGAAGCAGTGGTTCGACTACACGGGATTGTCGGAAAGCAGTTCGTACGGCCTCGCATGGCTCGAAGCGGTGCATCCCGACGATCGTGAAGAGATTCGCCGGACCTGGCTCAAGGCGGTGACGGGCGGCGCCGGCGATTATCGGCACGAACTGCGGATTCGCCGCCATGACGGCGAATATCGCTGGTTCGACGTCCGTGCAGTCGCCATGCGCGACCCGGAGGGCAATATCAGCAAATGGTTCGGCAGTTGCACGGATATTCATCCGCAGCGCGAGGCGATCGAGGAGCGCGAACGCTTGCTCGCCTCGGAGCAGGCCGCTCGCCAGATCGCGGAAGAAGCCAATCGTGCGAAAGACCGCTTCCTCGCCATGCTGTCGCACGAATTGCGCACGCCGCTCACGCCGGTGCTGGCGGGGGCCAGCGTGCTGGAGATGATCCCGGGTCTGCCCGACCAGGCACGCACGAGCGTGCGCATGATCCGCCGCAACGTCGAACTCGAAGCGCGCCTGATCGACGATCTGCTCGATCTCACGCGTGTGGCGAATGGCAAGCTGCGTTTGTCGCTCGAAACGGTCGACGTGCATGAGGTGATGGACAGCGTGCTCGAACTCTTCCGTAGCGAGATCCAGGTCAAGCAGCAGGACGTACACGTCCACAAGAACGCCGAGCATCACTACGTGCTCGCCGATCGCGCACGGCTGCAGCAGATGTTGTGGAACCTGATCCGCAATGCGGCCAAATTCACACCGGACGGCGGTCATATCTACGTGCGCACGCATGATGAACGCATGCATGTGCAGATCTCGGTCGAGGATACGGGCATCGGTATCGAGCCCGAGCAGATCGGCAAGCTTTTCAATGCCTTCGAGCAGGGCAACCAGAACATGACGCGGCAATTCGGCGGCCTGGGCCTGGGTCTCGCGATCACCAAGGCGCTGACCGACGTGCACGGCGGTACGGTGATCGCACAGAGTCCGGGCCCGCACTGCGGCGCGACCTTCACGATCACGCTGCCCACGGCCGCCGCGCCGGAGGAGCTGACGCCTGTCGCCGCGCCCGATGAGGTGCGTCCGCCCGGTTTGCTGACCATCCTGCTGATCGAAGACCACGTGGATACCGCCGAGGTGATGGCGCAGCTGATTCGCAGCCTGGGGCACGACGTGACCGTGGTGGGGCGGGTTGACGATGCGTTGGCCGCCACCCAGTTGCAGAGCTTCGATCTGGTGATCAGCGATGTGGGCTTGCCGGATGGCACCGGTCTCGATTTCGTCAAGGCGTTCCGCGAGCATTCGGATGCGCCGGCGGTTGCGTTGACCGGCTTCGGTACCGACGAAGACGTGCGCCGTTGCCTGAGCGCGGGCTTTACTTCGCATCTGACCAAACCCGTCAATTTCGGACAGCTCGAAACAATGATTGAAAGCGCGCTGAACCTGAAGGCGGAAAAGGGCGAAGCCGATGATAAGGACGAAAAGGACGAAGCGGGCGCAAAGGGCGCCTAGTTGTATTTTCGGCCCCGACTGAGGTGGTGTAACTGGCGTGCAGGATGAAAAAAGGCCTGTGGCGATTTTCGCGCTACAGGCCTTTTTCATTGTCGTCGGCTAGTGCGCCGGCTAATGCACCGGTGCCAATGCTTGACGCGAATGCTTTTGCGGATGCTTGATGCGGAAGCCTTAACGCGGCGGCGCGTTCTTCAGCGAATCGCGGATCTCGCGCAGCAGCACGACATCTTCCGGCGTCGGCGGCGGTTCCGCCGGTGCGGCTTCAGCCGGTTTGCGCAGGTTGTTGATGAACTTGACCATCAGGAAAATGATGAACGCGAGAATCACGAAGTTGATGGCCACCGTGATGAACGAGCCATAACCGAACACCGCCACGCCTGCCGTCTGCAAGTCTTTATACGATTCTGGACTGCCTTTGAAACTCGCCGGAATATCGCCGAGGCGAACGAATTTGTTGGAGAAATCGAGGCCGCCGGTAGCAACGCCGACAACCGGCATGATCAGGTCTTTAACAATTGAATTGACGATTGTGGAAAATGCGCCGCCGATAATCACCCCGACAGCCAGATCCATTACGTTGCCTTTAAGGGCAAATTCCTTGAATTCCTTAATCATGCTCATAGATGTTCCTCCCAGAAGTCGATGATCGAATCATACCAATCTGAGAGCGATAGGCTAGTCCCCTGGCGCGGAAAGAGCGGATTGGCTCTATTCTGGAAACTGTGACTGGCTGTGGCGCGCCCGTTCGATATGCGCGGCAAAACTGACCGGGTCGGTATTGGTGCCGCACAGCAGCACCCCGACGCGCTTGCCTTGCAGCGTTTCGCGCAGCGGCCCGAGCAGCGCTGCTGTAGCCGCGGCACAGGCCGGTTCGACAGCTAGCTTAAGTTGTCCGAACAAGGTCAGCATGGCCGCGCGCAACTGCTCGTCGGAGACGGTGACGAGCCGGTCGATATGACGGCGGCACAACTCGTAGCTGTATTCCTCGGTGTGGGGCGACGCCAGTGAATCGGCAATCGTGTGCATGTGGCCCATCTTGATCGTGTGATTGGCGGCAAAACTTTTGCCCATCGCATCCGATCCTTCGGGCTCGACGCCATATATGTGCACCTTGGGATTGGCGAGCCGCATGGCGGTGGCCACGCCGGCGGCGAGCCCGCCGCCGCCGATCGGCACGATCACCGCTTCGAGATCGGGCGTTTGCGTCGCCCATTCATAGCCGAGCGTGGCCGAGCCCAGCACGGTGCGATAACCATTGAACGGGTGCACGAAGTAGCGGCCTTCTTCCGCTTCGATACGGCGCACCAGTTCGAATGCTTCGGCAATGTTCTCCGCGAACACGATCTCCGCGCGATATTGCCGGCACAAGGCCACGCGTGCCGGATTGGCCGCGCGAAACAGCACGACCTTCGCGCTGATGCCAAGGCGCATTGCCGCGTAGGCGACCGCCACGGCATGGTTGCCGCCCGAAACACAGGTAACGCCCGCGCTGCGTTGCGCTTCGTCGAGCGCGAGCAGGTTGGTGAACGCGCCGCGCGCCTTGAAGCTGCCGCCCGCCTGCAACAACTCGAACTTGAAGTTCACCACCGTGCCTTCCAGCGACGGAAAATCGAGCCGGTCGAACACCGGCGTTCGTGTCACCCACGGCGTCAGGGCAAAGTGCTGTGTGGCGATGTCGTCGAGTGTGGGGATCGGCTCACCGTCGATCGTATGGTCGGTGTGCTGCGGCGTGGCGGTTGACATGGCGTGAGTAGGTTTTTCCTCGATATGGTTAAGACTATTTTTGCCGCGCTCAGTTTCAGTGCGCGTGGGCGTCGACCGACATGCTGTGAATGAATTTTTGCAGAAAACGTTCGCATGCCACGAGCTGATCCAGCGCCACGAATTCGTTGGCCTTGTGGGCCTGCTGGATGTCGCCGGGGCCGCACACAATGCTCGGAATGCCCGCCAGCGAAAACAGTCCGGCTTCCGTGCCGTATGCGACTTTGCGCTTGTCCTGGTCGGCGGTCAGCGCGCGCACGAGTTGCGTGATGGCCGCTTGTTCAGACGAATCGAGGCCGGGCGCCGCAGCGATTTTGGTGATCTCGATGGCGCCGGATGGATGCTCGCGCAACATTTTCGGCAGCAGCGTTTCGCGTGCGTATTGATCGATGCGCGCGAAGATCGGTTCGGGGTCGAGCGTGGGCAGATTGCGGAATTCGAACTGGAATTTGCATTCGGCCGGCACGGTATTGATCGCATTGCCGCCGACGATCGTGCTGGTTTGCGCCGTGGTGAAGGGCACGTCATAAAGTTCGTCGAACGGGCCTTGCTCGCGGAACTGATCGGCCATATCGCGGATGTAGCAGATCAGACGCGCGGCGTATTCAATCGCATTCAGACCCTTCGGCGTAAGCGACGAATGTGCTGCCTGGCCGCGCACGCAGCACTGATAAGCGTTGATGCCTTTGTGCGCCACGATCGGACGCATGCTGGTCGGCTCGCCGACGATGCAGCCGTCCGGCTTGACGCCGCGTTTCATCAGATCGGCGATCAGGAGCGGTGCGCCTACGCAACCCACTTCCTCGTCGAATGACAAGGCGAAGTGAATCGGTTTGGCGAGCTTCGTGCGCTGCATCTCAGGCACGAGTGAAAGCGCGGCGCCGATGAAGCCTTTCATATCACAGGTGCCGCGGCCATACAGTTTGTCGCCGCGAATTTCAGGCTTGAACGGATCGCTGTCCCACTGTTGCCCGTCCACCGGCACGACGTCGGTATGGCCCGACAGCACCACGCCGCCGTTGGTCTCGCCGTCGTGAGCCGGAATCGTGGCGAACAGATTGGCCCATTTGCCGCTTTCGTCGTGGGTGAGTGTGGCTTCGATTCCGACCGAGCGCAATTCGTCGCGCACGGTTTCGATCAGACCGAGATTCGGATTGCGGCTCACCGTGTCCATCGACACGAGACGGGTGACCCAGGGAAGCGAGGCAGGCGAGGAAGAATTCGATGCAGAGGCGGGCGTTTGCGAGGACTGCGCTGATTCAGCGACGTGTGACATGACAAGACTCCAGCATTTGAGTCTTTCGATCATACCCAAAAAACCTTCACCCGTATGCTGCGGAGCGCGTTTGCGCACCGCAGCATGAGCGAAAAACGGCTAGACGTACCCGTTTTTTTTGCATCAGGCGGACGTGCCGGCGCGGGTATCCGTCGCGACGCCGCTATGCACGCCGAAGTCGGCCTGATAGCGGCGCATGAACACCCAACGACAGCTTAGCGCGCAGCCGCCGTGGCAGCGGTGCCGCGACTGGGCGTGCCGAGCGCGCGCAAGGTTTCCTTGACCGTCGCCACACGCACGGCCAGATCCGGACTGCGCGTTTCGATGCGCAGCTTGTCCTGGCCCGCGAGCTTGATGTGCTTGTGTTTCTGCACCATCTCGATGATCCGCATGGCGTCGATCGGCGGATTGGGGATGAACTGCAAGCCGATCACGGCTTCGCCTGCATCGATTTTCGAAATGCCCAAAGGCTTGGCCGCCAATCGCAGACGATGTGTCTCGACGAGCGCGTGTGCCTGCGGCGGCAACTTGCCGAAGCGATCGATCAACTCTTCCTGAATGCTGTCGATCGAATCGTTGTGTTCGCAATTAGCGAGGCGCTTGTAGAGCGACAGGCGCTCCTGCACATCGCCGCAGTAGTTCGCCGGCAGAATCGCGGGCGCGTGCAGATTGATCTCGGTGGTCGCGGCGAGCGGTGCGGTGAGATCCGGCTCCTTGCCTTCCTTGAGCGCCTTCACGGCGTCGTTCAGCATGTCGGTATAGAGCTGGAAACCGATCTCCTGAATCTCGCCCGACTGCTTGTCGCCGAGCACTTCGCCTGTGCCGCGAATCTCGAGATCGTGCATCGCGAGATAGAAGCCCGACCCGAGTTCCTCCATCTGCTGGATCGCTTCGAGGCGGCGCTGCGCCTGCTTGGTCAAGCCTTGCGGGTCATGTACCAGCAGATACGAGTACGCCTGGTGATGCGAACGGCCGACCCGGCCACGCAACTGATGCAATTGCGCGAGGCCGAACTTGTCGGCACGGTGAATCAGGATCGTGTTGGCGCTCGGCACGTCGATACCGGTTTCGATAATCGTCGTGCACAGCAGAACGTTCGCGCGTTGGGCAACGAAGTCACGCATCACGCGTTCGAGTTCGCGCTCATGCATCTGACCATGCGCGACGGCGATGCGCGCTTCGGGCACGAGCGTTTCGAGCATCTGCCGGCGATTCTCGATCGTCTCGACTTCGTTATGCAGGAAGTACACCTGGCCGCCACGCTTCAACTCGCGCAACATGGCTTCGCGAATCACGCTGTCTTCTTCGCGACGCACGAAGGTTTTGATCGCGAGGCGCTTTTGCGGCGCGGTGGCGATCACGGAGAAATCGCGCAGGCCTTCGAGCGCCATGCCGAGCGTGCGCGGGATCGGTGTGGCGGTGAGCGTGAGTACGTCGACTTCGGCGCGCAACGCTTTCAGCGCCTCTTTCTGACGCACGCCGAAACGGTGTTCCTCGTCGATGATCACGAGCCCCAGCCGCTTGAATTGCACATCTGAGGACAGCAGCTTGTGCGTGCCGATGACGATATCGACGGTGCCTTCGTTGATCTGCTGGATCGCCGCGTTGACTTCCTTGGTCGACTTGAAACGCGACAGTTCGGCAATGCGCACCGGCCAGTCGGAGAATCGGTCGCTAAAGGTTTGCGTGTGCTGTTCGGCGAGCAGCGTGGTGGGTGAGAGCAGCGCGACCTGCTTGCCGCCCATCACCGCGATAAACGCCGCACGCAGCGCCACCTCGGTTTTGCCGAAACCGACGTCGCCGCACACGAGGCGGTCCATCGGTTTGCCGCTCGTCATATCGCCGATCACAGCGGCAATCGCCGCGGCCTGATCCGGCGTCTCCTCGAAGCCGAAACTCTCGGCGAACTTCACATAGTCTTTCGGTTCGAGCGCGAACGCATGGCCCTCACGCAGGGCGCGACGGGCGTACAGGTTCAGCAGTTCTGCCGCGGTGTCGCGGATCTGCTGCGCGGCTTTGCGTTTGGCCTTTTCCCACTGGCCCGAGCCGAGCGAATGCAAGGGCGCGCTTTCCGGATCTGCGCCGCTGTAGCGCGAGATCACGTGCAACTGCGCGACCGGCACGTAGAGCTTGCTGTCGCTCGCGTATTCGAGGTGCAGGAATTCGGTCTCGCCTTCGCCGAGATCCATTGTGACGAGGCCCATATAGCGGCCGATGCCGTGCTGCGAATGCACGACCGGATCGCCGATCTTCAGCTCGGACAGATCGCGCACCATCGAATCGACGTTGCTCGCCTGTTCCTGACGGCGGCGGCCCGCGCGGCGCGCGAGTGGCCCGTAAAGCTCCGTCTCGGTGATGATCGCGATGCCCTCCGCGGGCACGGCAAAACCGTTGGCCAACGGGGCGACGCCGAGCGAGAAACGCGTATCGCCCGCGAGCCAGCTCTGGAAGGTATCGCTCGATGCCGGTCGCAGATGATTGTCGGCGAGCAATTGCAATAGCGTTTCACGCCGGCCGGCCGATTCAGTGGCAAACAGAACACGGTTTGGCGTGGTGTCCAGATAGGCGCGCAGGGCCGAAATCGGATCTTCCGCGTGACGGTCGATCGCAAGATTCGGCAACGGGGTCGACCAGCCGCCGCCCGCGTTAGCCGGCAGGATGAGCCGCGCGAACGGCTTGGCGAACGTGAAAAAATCCTCGTCCGAGAGGAACAGACGCTGCGGCTCCAGAATCGGCCGGTCGCGATCGTGCGAGAGGAAGTTGTAGCGCTGCCTGGTGTCGTTGGTGAAGCGCTTGATCGCCGCATCCAGATCGCCGACGAACGCCAGTTGCGCGCCTTCGGGCAGATAGTGGAAGAGCGTGGCGGTTTCGTCGAAGAAGAGCGGCAGATAGTATTCGATGCCCGCCGAAGGCACGCTGTTGCCGATGTCCTTATAGATCGACGCGCGGCTTGGATCGCCCTCGAAGGTTTCACGCCAGCGGCTGCGGAAGGCCGTGCGGGCGGCCTCGTCGAAGGGGAATTCGCGGCCGGGCAGCAGGCGCACGTCTTTCACCGGGTAGAGGCTGCGCTGCGTATCCGGGTCGAAGGCACGGATCGAGTCCACCTGGTCGTCGAACAGGTCGATCCGGTACGGCAACGGCGAGCCCATCGGAAAAAGGTCGAGCAGCGAGCCGCGCACGCAGTATTCGCCGGGACGCACCACCTGGCTCACGTGTTCGTAGCCGGCCAGGGTCAATTGCGCCTTGAGTTTGGCTTCGTTCAGGCGTTCGCCTTGCGAGAAGGAGAACGTGTAGCCCGCCATGAAGGACGCGGGCGGCATCCGGTACAAGGCGGTGGTGGCCGGCACCAGCAGGATGTCGCAGCGGCCTTCGCCGAGATCGTGCAGCGTGGCGAGGCGCTCGGAGACCAGATCCTGGTGAGGCGAAAAGGTATCGTAAGGCAGCGTTTCCCAGTCGGGCAGCAAACGCACCCGGGCCTCGGGCGCGAAAAAGCTGATTTCCTGCGACAACCGTTGCGCGTCGACGGCGCTTTCGCAGACCACGGCCAGCAACGGCACCTTCTCGCGATAGGCGAGATGGTAGCGGGCGATCAGCAGCGCGTCGGACGAGCCGTGCGTGCCGTCGAAGGCAAAACGCTGGCCGGTCTTGACGAGCGCGACGGGCGGGGAGTACTGCGATGATGCGGCGATGTCTGGCATAGAAGAGAAAAGACGGCCTCGGGCTCACACGTGATCGGCAAGTTTACGCGTGTCGGGGCGTAGATGCGAAGGACCTATTATAAAATCCGTCGTTTACTTTCACTTCGCGGCATCCGCACTCGTGACTTCCCGTCTATTTGCCCTGATTCCGTGCGCTGGCACCGGCAGCCGTTCCGGCGCCGCGATGCCCAAACAATATCGCACTGTCGCCGGTCGCGACATGTTGCATTACTCGCTGGCGGCGTTCGACGCCTGCAGCGAGTTTGCGCAAACGCTTGTCGTCATTGCCCCAGACGACCAGCACTTTGACGCCCGCCGCTTCAGCGGGCTGCGTTTTGCCGTGCGCCGCGCTGGCGGGGCCTCGCGCCAGGCGTCGGTGCTGAACGGCTTGCATGCGCTGGCCGAGTTCGGCGCGCACGACGACGACTGGGTGCTGGTGCACGACGCCGCGCGGCCCGGCATTACGCCTGGCTTGATCCGCACGCTGGTCGCCGCGCTGAAGGACGACGCGGTGGGCGGCATCATGGCGCTGCCGGTTGCGGATACCCTGAAGCGGATCGAAGCCGGTTCGTCCGACGGGCGGATTGCCCGCACCGAGGCGCGCGACGGCCTGTGGCAGGCGCAGACGCCGCAGATGTTCCGCATCGGCATGTTGCGCGAGGCGATTTTGCGCGCGCAGGCGGACGGTCACGATTTGACCGACGAAGCGAGCGCGATCGAGTGGCTGGGGCATGCGCCCAGGTTGGTGCAGGGGAGTTTGCGTAACTTCAAGGTCACTTATCCGGAAGATTTCGATCTGGCCGAGGCGATTTTGTGCCGGCCGGCTTCAGCTTCCTGAGCGGGTAATCGAATTTAAATTAATGGACTTGACGCATATGGATTTCAGAATTGGGCAGGGTTATGACGTGCATGCGCTGGTGCCGGGCCGTCCGTTGATTATTGGTGGGGTGACGATTCCCTATGAGCGCGGGTTGCTCGGGCATTCGGATGCCGATGTGCTGCTGCATGCGATTACTGATGCTATTTTTGGTGCGGCAGCGATGGGGGATATTGGGCGTCATTTCTCCGATACCGATGCGAAATTCGCCGGTGCGGATAGCCGGGTTTTATTGCGGGAATGCTTTGCCCGTGTGACGGCGGGTGGATTTTCTATCGCTAATGTGGATAGTAGTGTGGTTGCTCAGGCGCCTAAGCTCGCGCCTCATATTGAAGCAATGCGGATTAACATCGCCGCGGACCTTAATCTGCCGGTCGAGCGGGTTAACGTTAAGGCCAAGACGAATGAGAAGTTGGGATATCTCGGCCGTGGCGAAGGGATTGAGGCTCAGGCCGTGGTTTTGTTGATTAAAAACTAGAAGTTGGGTGCGATTTTATGAGCCTCGTAAAACCCGCTGCTGCTTTTCAAGCGCCGCGGGTTTTTTAATCGCACCGATTACATCACAACGTCGATCCGCCGACGGGGCGGTTGCAAGCGGACTCTTCGTAAGTTTGCAGTGCATCCAGCAGACGCAATATTTCTCCGGGGTTGCGGCCGACGTTCAGGTTATTGACCGAGACGTGCTGAATCGTATTGTCCGGATCGACAATAAACGTCGCGCGTAGCGCCACGCCGGCTTCCTTGTCGCGCACACCGAGCTGGTCGATCAACTCGCCTTTCACGTCACCGAACGAATAGTGGTTGAGCTTGTTCAGATCCTTGTTCTCGCGGCGCCATGCCAGCTTGACGAACTCATTATCGACGCTGCCGCCGAGCAGCACTGCGTCGCGCTCCTCAAAATCCTTCGCGAGTCTGGCAAATTCAACGATCTCCGTCGGACACACGAACGTGAAATCCTTCGGGTAGAAATAGATAATTTTCCACTTGTCGGGAAACGACTGTTCGGTGATCTCTTCGAACGCCGATATGCCGTTTTCTTCGTAATCGTTGAAACCGGGCTTGGCGGCAGTCACGGTGAACGCTTCGAGTTTATCGCCGACGGTTTTCATGCGAGTGCTCCTTCGTGGGATTCAAGCGCCTTTTGCGAGCGGAAATTCAATGGTGACCTCCAGACCCGGACCCGGCGTGCGATTGCGCAGGCGCAGCGCGCCGCGATAACGGCCTACCAGCCGCTGCACAATTGCCATGCCGAGGCCCGTGCCGTTCGCCTGGGTGCGCGCCGAGTTCACCCGGTAGAACGGCCGCGTGACAAGGGCTAGCTGGTCTTCCGGAATGCCGGGCCCTTCATCGACCACGGACAGTTCGACGCGCGAGTGCGACACCCGCGTTTCCAGAATCACGTGCGGGATGCCATCGCCATCGCTCAAACCGTACTTGCGCGCGTTCTCCAGCAGATTGCCCACCACGCGCCGCATATCGGTTTCGTCCGCTTCGATCACCGCCGAGGGCGCGAGCCGCGTGATCAGGCGCATGCTGTCTTCGCTTTGCATCCGCGCCGCGAGTTCGCCCGCGATCACCGACAGATCGACCGGTTCCGGCACACGCTGCACCGGACGGGCGTAATCGAGGAACCGGCCGATGATCATGTCCATCTGCTCGATGTCGTCCACCATCGCATCCTTGGTGGACTGGTCGGACGGGCTCATCTCGGTTTCCAGCCGTAGCCGTGCAAGCGGGGTGCGCAGATCGTGAGAGATACCCGCGAGCATGAGCGCACGGTCGGCCTCGAGTTGTTCGAGATCCTGCACCATCTGGTTGAAACTGCGGTTGGTTTCGGCAGCCACGCCCATGCCGCGCTCGGGCAGCGGCTCCGGTGACTGGCCCGAGCCGACCTTGCGCGCAGCCATCGCGAGCCGGGCAAATGGACGGTTCACGAGACTGGTAATGAAGGCCGCGCCAAACAGCGAGAGCGCCAGCGCAAACACCCCCCAGCCGGCCCATTGCAGGCCCGTTGCGTTGTCCAGTTGATCGCGGTCGAGCGCCACCCAGTAATCGTCGTCGTCGATCTTGAAGCTGATCCAGACGCCCGGAATGTCGTTGACGCTCTGCGCAATGACCGTGTCGTCGCCGAGGCGGCCGCGAATGTCGTGCTCAATCAGCCGGTTCAGCGACTCGTCGGGTTGGAGTTTGTACTTGTCGGTGGTTTCGCGCGGGTACACGCGCACCCCTTCATTGCTCTCCAGATCCTGCAGCAAGGCGCGCCGCAGGTCGGGATCGGAATAGAGGAGTGCGGTGCGCGTGAGCTTGACGATGGCGACCAGTTGCAAAGCCACGCGCTGCGCACGCGGCTCGCGTTCGATCACTCGAAAGCTCTGGAACCACGCGGCGAGACTGACTGCGATCAACAGCGCGATCAACAGAAAGGTCCGCCAGAAAAGGCCGCCGAACGCGAGCGTCAGGAGGCGCCGGTCGATCCGCATGGGCCCTTCTTATTTGAAATCAAAAACTGTAGGTGAGAACAAACTCAGGCTGCACCGTCAGGAATGAACACGTAGCCAAGGCCCCAGACGGTTTGAATGAAACGCGGGCTGCCCGGATCCGGTTCGATCAGCTTGCGCAGACGCGAAATCTGCACGTCGAGACTACGGTCGAAGACTTCGTATTCACGGCCGCGTGCCAGTTCCATCAGCTTTTCACGGGACAGCGGCTGGCGCGGATGGCGCGCAAACACCTTCAGCACCGAGAACTCACCCGTGGTCAACGGGATTTCCTGGCCGGCCTTGGTGAGCGTGCGGGTGGCCAGATTCAGCGCGAACTCGCCGAACTCGAACACCTCGGTGGTCTCGGACGGCGCGCCCGGCAGCTCCGACGGCGACTGGCGACGCAGCACCGCGTGAATCCGCGCGACCAGTTCGCGCGGGTTGAACGGCTTGGGCAGATAGTCGTCGGCGCCCATTTCGAGCCCGACAATACGGTCGACGTCTTCACCCTTGGCCGTTAGCATGATGATCGGCGTACGGTCGTTGCTGCCGCGCAAGCGACGGCAGATCGACAGGCCGTCCTCGCCAGGCAGCATCAGATCGAGCACCAGCAAGTCGAAGCGCTCACGCACCCAGAGCTTGTTCATGGACGGCGCGTTCTCGGCAACATAGACATTGAAGCCCTGTTCACCGAGGTAGCGGCGCAGCAGATCGCGCAGGCGCGGATCGTCGTCGACGACGAGGATTTTCGAAGGGTTTTTGGTTTCCATGGTCGGCATCTTAGCGCGATTAGAAAGTGGTGCGCGGTTGCATCGTTTTCGGGGTTACAGTCAGTTACAAAATTTACCCGCACTGTGGCACGACGTAAAGCATCGGCAGGTAGACTCCTTTACTGAATGCGGCTGTTCGGTGGATACTTCACTCGACTAAAACTCTCGCACCCGGCTCGCTACCGGGGTCTGTATACGCATTTGAGGTAGCCGGTTGCCGCGCCACGAAGGGAACAACATGAAGGGAGGGGTTTGGCCGAATGTGCGCCTAAGCGTAATTGCACTGGCGGTAGCCGGGACGCTTGCAGGCACACTCGGGTCAACGTTCGCCCACGCCCAGCCTTCGGCCGACAGAGCTACGAGCGAACGCGTGCCAAGGCAGGCTAATGCCAGGGCAAATCGGCACATCCCCACTAATGACCGCCCTGCGTCAGACGCAATGATGCGCACTGCAGTTCCCCCCGATCTTGATCAACGTCGCCGTGATGGTCATATGACGCCCGACGAACGGCGTCTGTTGCGGCAGCATATCGAAGACGCTGTCCGCGAGCTCTACAAACGCTAGCTATTTCCGTGCCCGCTCTGGGTGCGCCCGGTCGCGCTTTCGCCGCGGCTGAAAGATTTCGTTGCACTTCCCCCGTCAACTTTCCCCTTCCATCTGCCGTTGAGTTGCCAGAGCACAGCGCGTTTTTTGCACGCGCGAACGCCTTTTCGTGACGCCCCTCAACCGGATCAACCGGACAATCGACAATGAACGTGCTGACAGGCGGTAAGGGTAGACGCTGGCTAGCAGTGACGGCCACTGCGCTCGCAGCCGCGACCTGGTGTGCGTCGGCGCCGGCCGTGCAGCAAGGCGCCACTCATGTCCCCCACAACAAGCATCGTGCGGCGTCTGCCGCATCCTCCGTTGTCTCCGCCGAACAGGACGTTCTCGACGCCGATGATGCGCGCTTCTTCCTGACGCGAGTCGGTTTCGCGCCCGATAGCGGCGAGGTCGCGCAATACGTTGGGCTCACGCGCGAGCAGGCCGTCGACAAGGTACTGGCAACAGTCCGAACCGAAGCCGTGACTCCGCTGCCTGAATGGGTGCTCGAGCCGATCCCGACGCGCGACATCCGCAAGACGTGGACGGACGATCAACGCCGCGACGAGCAGCGGCAGCGCGGCCAGCGTTACGAAATATTACGTGCATGGTGGGTGCGCGAGATGTTGAGCACGCCGTCGCCGCTGACCGAACGCATGACGCTCTTCTGGCACAACCACTTCACGTCAGGGCAGGACAAGGTCGCGTATCCGCAGGAAATGGCGCAGCAGAATATGCTGTTGCGCCGCGACGCGCTCGGCAACTTCGGCGAACTGTTGCACGACGTCGCGAAAGATCCGGCGATGCTGCAATACCTGGATGGCGCGAGCAATCGCAAGGGCAAACCCAACGAAAATTTCGCGCGCGAGGTGATGGAGCTGTTTACGCTCGGCGAAGGGCATTACACCCAGCGCGACGTATCGGAAGCCGCGCGTGCCTACACGGGGTGGAGCCTCGACCCCGATACGCAGGCGTACGTGTGGCGCGCCAACCAGCACGACGACGGTAACAAGACCGTGCTGGGGCAAACCGGTCCGTTCGAGGGCGATCAGGTGCTCGACATCCTCCTCGCGCGGCCTGAAACCGCGACCTTCGTCACGACCAAGCTGTGGCGCGAGTTTGTCTCCGATACCCCGGATCCCGCCCGCATCGCACCGATCGCCGCGCAGTTTCGCGCGAGTCACTACGACATCAAGGTCGCGCTGCGCGGCCTCTTCATGAGCGACGCGTTCTGGGACGACAGCGATCGCGGCGTGCTGGTGAAATCGCCGGCAGAGTTCGTCGTGGGGACCCTGCGCGCGTTCGATATCGGCTATGACAACACGGCGCCGTTCGCCGCGGAGATCCGCACGCTCGGCGAGAACCTGTTCTATCCGCCGAACGTCAAAGGGTGGCCGGGCGGCACCATATGGATCAATAGTTCGACCTTGCTTGCGCGCAAGCAATTCGTCGAGCAACTGTTTCGCGCGACCGAAACCGCCGGTCCGCGGCGTACCGGCAATCCGATGAACCCAAAGATCGCAGCGACCGGCGCACCCGGCAAGATGCAGGCGAATCCGCAGATGCAGCGCGCGATGGCGCGAGTCGGCCAGCCGACCCAAGGTGGCGTACGCTTTGACATCGACACATGGCTTGCGCAATACAACGCCGCGCCGACGGCCAAGCCGGGGTTGTCGGTGGAGCTGCAACTGCAGCATGCGGTGTTGCCGCTCACGCCGGTCGATGCCATCGCCACCGATTCGACCGCCAGTGCTTATCTGGAGGCGTTGCTGATGGACCCGGCTTATCAGTTGAAGTGAGAGTTGGAATGAGCAGCGAGCTTATGGGTTGAGGTAAGCGACCGCGGCAGGCGACGGAATTGAGCCGCTCAACCGTTTAACCCGGATCGGCCACGCGAACCAACGATCCGTCGAAGGCGACCCGACGCGCGCCATGACATGCGAACGAGGTGCAGGATGAAACGACGCAGCTTTCTCTCGATGGGCGCGGCCGCCAGCGCAACGCTCTGGTTGCCGCGCGCCTTTGGTGCGCAGATGGCGACGCCCGGCGGCTCAGCGAATCGCGGTTACAGCAACCTGCTGATTCTCGTCGAACTGAAAGGCGGTAACGACGGTTTGAATACCGTGATTCCGTTTGCCGATCCCACTTACTATCAGCTACGAAAAAACATCGGCATCAAACGCGAGCAGGCGATTCAGCTCGACGAGCGCACTGCCTTGCATCCGTCATTGCAGCCGCTGATGCCGCTTTGGCAAAGCCGCCAACTGGCGATCGTGCAGGGCGTGAGCTACGCGCAACCGAACCTGTCGCATTTCCGTTCGATCGAAATCTGGGACACCGCGTCGCGTTCGGACCAATACCTGCGCGAGGGCTGGCTCACCCGTGCGTTCGCGCAGACGCCGGTACCTACCGGTTTTGCCGCCGACGGCGTGGTGATCGGCAGCGCCGAAATGGGGCCGCTCGCCAACGGCGCGCGTGCGATCGCACTGGTTAATCCGGAGCAATTCGTCAAAGCCTCGCGCCTCGCCACGCCGGTGTCGCTGCACGAGCGTAATCCGGAGCTGGCGCACATTCTCGACGTCGAGAACGACATCGTGAAAGCCGCCGACCGTCTGCGTCCTACGCAAGGTCAGGCGCAATTGAAGACGACGTTTCCCGGCGGTGCGTTCGGCAGTTCGATCAAGACGGCAATGCAGGTGCTCGCCGCCGGCGATACGCCGCAAGGGCAGCCGCGTAATGGACAAGGCGTCGCCGTGATCCGGTTGACGCTGAACGGGTTCGATACGCACCAGAACCAGCCCGGCCAGCAGGCGGCGCTGCTCAAGCAACTCGCCGAAGGGTTTGCGTCGATGAAGTCGGCGCTGGTGGAACTCGGCCGCTGGAATGAAACGCTGGTGATGACCTATGCCGAGTTTGGCCGGCGCCCGCGTGAGAACCAGAGCAACGGCACGGACCACGGCACCGTGGCGCCGCATTTCGTGATGGGCGGGCGAGTGCGGGGCGGTTTGTATGGCGTGCCGCCGGTGCTCGCGCGGCTCGACGGCAACGGCAACTTGCCGGTCGGCGTCGATTTCCAGCAACTCTACGCGACCGTGCTCGGACCCTGGTGGGGGCTCGATTCGTCCGCGATCCTGCAGCAGCGGTTCGAGCCGCTGCCCTTACTGCGCGTCTGACAAGGGACGGCGCGCGCTTCCCACCATGAGGCGGCGGCCGTTCGTCTGAGCCGGTGGTTCGCTTGTCCGTTTGTCTATTTGTCCGCTTACCTGGCGCGCCAGCTAAGCCAGAGCTTGCGGATCGGCGTCAACGCAATGCGTTGATGCAGTACGTGATAACCGTCACGTTCGATCTCATCCAGCAGCGCGAGAGCGAGTGCCGCTTGCGCGACCAACGTGCGCTGCGTGCGTCGCTCATGCGCGGGCATGGCGGCGCGTGCTGCCTGCACCGCATCGCGAGCCCGCCTGGTTTCGAAGCGCATCAGATCGGTAAAGGCGTCGGAATATTTCCGGTTGATCAGGTCGGCGGCAGTGACGTTAAAGCGCTGCATTTCATCGACCGGAATATAGATGCGGCCGTGACGTGCATCATTGCCGGTTTCGACAACGAACTGCGCAAGCTGTAGCGCCTCGCCGAGCGGTGCCGCCCAGCTTGACGCATCTACGGCGTTTTTTGCCGTCGCGCGCGCGACCAGCGACGCAAAGGTGCCGCCTACACCCTGCACATAGCGCCGCAGATTCGGGTAGTCGAGATAGCGTGCCTGGTCGAGGTCCATTTCGAAGCCGGCGAGCAACGCCTGCAACTCCGGATAGACGGCCTGCACGTCGGGCAGATAAGCCGCCAGTGCCTTTGAAACCGGATGCGACGGCGAGCCCGAAGCCAGTGCGGCGAGCTCGTTTTGCCACCACGCGAGTTTGGTGCGGCCGATTGCCGGATCGCTGATTTCTTTTACGGTTTCCTCGAATTCGCGGCGCAGCGCGAACAGCGCGGTCAGGAGCGGCTGGCTTGCCGCGGGTGCCTGCCGAAGCGCATAGTAAGTGCTCGATCCGGGCGGCGCCGCTTTCTGCTGGCAGTATTCGTCGAAATTCACGGGATTGGAATGTGGGGAAGGGCAGGCGTAGAGGGCACGGTGTGCGTGCGTTTAGCCAAAAATTGTAGCATCGACGCCTGTTGGACAGATGCATGAGCAAATGCAGACAAGCGCGAATCAATCGGTTAGAATCTCGCGCTTACGCTTTCGGGCGCGGATTTTGACGCGCTCATGAGCATGCAGGACATCGGGCGGAACGCGCAGCGCTTTGCCCGGCTGCGAGGGTGGCGAAATTGGTAGACGCACCAGGTTTAGGTCCTGACGCCCGCAAGGGTGTAGGGGTTCGAGTCCCCTCCCTCGCACCATCCGTATGTAGCAGAAACCCCCGTTAAGTCTTTGGACTGACGGGGTTTTTTGTTTTCCGCGCGACGTGTATCGAACTTCGCGTGTCCGGCAGCGCTCAGGCGTCCGGCGCGGGCGACGGCGGTTCGGTTTGCGTGCCAGGCAGTTCGGCTTGTGCGGCGCCTTCGAGAAAGCGACGGGTCGATTCGAACGCCTGCAGCATCGGATCGGGCCACGGCGTTTGCAGCATGACCGCCTGGTGGTTTTCGAACGCCGATGACAACAGCTTGACCAATTCAGGCGAGCGCAGATGGCGCAGCAGCACACTGACTGCGATCGCTGTCGCCTGGCTCGCGCCGGCGGTTTGAAGTTCTGAGGCGGTGAGGGCCGCTACCTGTTTGTTGATGTCCACTGAAGCTTCCCTGGATGAAATGGGGTGATCGAAGGCCGCTTGGCCGATCCCGAATTTTGACATGGTTGATGGCTTGCCGCGAACCCGGCGGGTTGGCCAGACCTGCCGTGCTGGAAGTGTGACGAAGGCGTTCAACGCAGTTAATCTGTTAAACAATATGGATGCGGGCGTAGGTGGGAGCGGCTGCCGGATTTGTCCAGTCAATCGGATGTTCAGCGCGCTGTGCCTGAATTCATGCGGCATCCGTTGCGATGCATATTGCGTGGATTGTTAATTCGCATGCCACCGGGATTGAACGCATGGATTAAGAAATGGCTACCCGGGTCCGCTCGGGCCAGGCCGTGGCTCACACGTGTTTGAACCACGCCGGTCGGTGCGTCCGCGTGGGCGTGCGCTAATCGCCGGTAGCCTTCCCCGGATTAATCCTGCGAAAAAAACCGTGTGAAGTTAGCAAAAAAACTGGCAAAAAGGTTGGCAAAAAAGAGATATGCGTTGGTGAATAGGTGCCACCATTTGGTTTCGTTCACGTAATGCTTCAAAAGCGTGGTTCGCAACTCGACTTACATGGTATTCTGCGCGCCGATTTTCGCTGTATTGCTGGCGCAATGGTTTCGGATTAATCCGTGCGACAAACGGATCTCGCGGTTGAAGACAATAAAAGAGGCATGCGATGAGCGTGATATTTGCCCTGATCGGCGCGGTGATCGGGATAGTAGCCGCCGTGTCGAACGATTTCTCGATCGGTTTCGGTGCATTGGTGGGGGGGATGGCTGGCGTTGCACTCGCACGTCTGCTGCAAAAGCAGTCTCCACGACCCGTGAACAACCCCGTGTCCAAACCGGCTGCGTCCGATAACCTGAACTACCCGGCCGGCAGCCCATCCGGCGAACTCGCTGCGCGCGTCGAGCGACTCGAGCAGGAGATTGTCGTCCTGCGCGGTGAGATCCGGGAATTGCGCGCCGGCGTTACCGGCGCCTCGGCGACCGGGAGTGCGGATGGTGAATCGATGTTGTCCGGGCGGCGTCCTGACACTATCGCATCGCATCCTTACGCGATACCGCCCGCGGTGGGACAGCAGCCACCTCGCGAGCGTGCAGTAACGCCGCCGCAGCCGGCACCGGTGCGCCCGACGGTGAGCATCAGCGCAGCCACGCCGCCTGTGTCGGCCGCAGCGCTTGCAGCGAGCGGACCGGCCGTACCGGGCACGCTGAATGTCCAGCCGCACAATCCGGCAGCGTTGTCACCGTCTACCGATTCACCGATACCCGCGCAAACTCCGCCCGCGCCACCGTCTCCGCCCGCTCCGCCGCGCGGTCCCGGTCTCGTCGAACGCCTCTTCAAAAGCGCTCGCGACTGGCTATTTGGCGGCAATACGGTTGTGCGGGTCGGTATCGTCGTGTTGTTCTTCGGCATTGCGTTCCTGCTCAAATACGCCGCGGACAACAGTCTGTTGCCGATCGAATTCCGCCTGGCCGGCGTGGCGCTCGCCGCGACCGTCCTGCTTGGGCTCGGTTGGCGCATTGGCGAGCGTCGCGGAGCGTACGGGCTGATCTTGCAGGGCGGCGGCGTCGGCGCGCTTTATCTGACCGTGTTCGCCGCAACCCGGCTATATCATCTGCTGCCGGCGGGCGCGGCCTTGCCGTTGATGATTGCGATCTGCGGCCTGAGCGCATTTCTGGCGGTGCGGCAGAACGCATCGTCGCTGGCTTTCATGGGCAGTGCGGGCGGCTTCCTCGCGCCGGTACTCCTGTCGACGGGCGGTGGTAGTCACGTGATGCTGTTCAGCTACTACGCGCTACTCAACGCGGGTATTTTCGCGATTGCGTGGTTCAAGGCGTGGCGGCCCCTGAATCTGCTTGGCTTCGTGTTCACGTTCTCGATCGGCGCCGCGTGGGGCGTGACGGCTTACCGGCCTGAACTGCTGGCCAGCACAGAGCCGTTCCTGATCCTGTTCTTCCTGATGTATGTCGGCATCGCGTTGCTCTATGCGGTGCGCCGTGAGATCGCGCTCAAGCATTACGTCGACGGTACGCTGGTGTTCGGCACGCCGCTCGTCGCGATCGGTCTGCAAGCGGCTCTGATGAAGGGCACCGAATTCGGTCTGGCGTGGAGCGCGGTGGCGCTGGCTGCTTTCTACCTCGCGATCGCGGGCTGGCTGGCGCCGCGGCGCGCGCGCCTCGGCATGATGTTCGATGCGATGCTCGCGCTGGCCGTGATCTTCGCCACACTCGCCGTGCCGCTCGCTTTCACCGGACCGACCACCAGCGCGACCTGGGCCATCGAAGGCGCCGCGATCACCTGGCTCGCCGTGCGCCAACGGCGCCTGAGTGCCTTCGGCTTTGGCCTGCTGATGCAACTGGCCGCGGCGGCCGCGTATGGTGTCGGCACGTACGCGCAGATCGGCAGCGCGCATGCCTGGCCGGTCCTGAACGGCGCGTACATCGCGACCGTGCTGATTGCGATCGCGGGCATCTTCACGGGATGGTGCCTGCATGGCCGCAGTGAAGCGGGCGCATGGCATGCATGGATGCCGCAGATCGGCCTCGTCGCCGGGGTGTGGGGACTGTTGTGGTGGATCTGTGGAGGGCTGCACGAAATCCACGTGTACGCGCAGGCGCATCTTGCGTACGACCGCGATCGTTTCGAGACCGCCGTCATCGCGCTATTCGCCGTTCTAACCGCGTGGCTTGCGCACGGCGCACACCGCAAGCTGCGTTGGCCGCTTGCCGAACTGCCTGCGCTGGCACTCGTGCCGGTGCTCGCTTTGCTGACATTGAGTCTGTTCATGTTGAGCATGGCGCCGGTCAGCGGCTACGGCTGGCTGGTTTGCGCGGTTGTCGCGGCTGCCGCCTACGTGCTGCTGTGGCGTCAGCAGCGCGATATTAGCGACCGTGTGCTTGCTGTCCTGCATGTGCTGATGTTCTGGGCAGCCGGCGCACTCGTCGCGCTCGAAGGCTATTGGGGCTTGCGTGCGTATGTGCCGGAGGGCGCATGGAGCTGGAGCGCGTGGGCGTACGGCTTCGGCATTCTGCTGCTGCTGGTGGCGGGCGTCGGGCATCGTTTGCGCTGGCCGGTCGCGCGGTTCTTGCAAGCGTATCAGGTGTGGGGCGCCGCGCCGCTCGCCGTCCTGCTGTGGGTGTGGAGCATCGCGAGCGTGACGAGCGACGGCAGCGCCGCGCCGCTCTTCTGGCTGCCGATTCTCAATCCGCTGGACGTCGCGCAGATCCTCGCGCTTATCGCTTGCGCCGTGTGGCTGCGGCGCCTGCGCGCACTGGGCGTGCACTGGCATCCGCGGGCCTTCGACTATGCGGTGCTCGCGACCCTGTTCCTGTGGTTCAACGCGTTGCTGCTGCGTACGCTGCATCATCATTTCCATGCAGCGTACGATGTCGATGCGGTGCTGGCGTCGTTCAATTTCCAGCAGGTGTTTCTGGTTGGCTGGAGTGCGTTTGCCTTTGCGGGGCTGTGGGTTGCGCGCCGCGACAGCATCGTGCGGGTGTGCGCGATCGCCTCGACGCCACTTGTGCTGGTGATGTGGCTGTGGACGTTCTATGCGAACCTGACGCAGGATGGCGGCGCGTGGGCGCGTTTGCCGCTGCTCAATCCGCTCGACCTGGTGCAGGCGGTGGTTTTTGCATTGGTGGCGTTGTGGCTCATCCGTATCAACCGTCTCGGCGTGCCGATCGGCGAATATCGTGTGCCGTTGCAGGTGGCGGTTGGCGTGACCGGATTCGTCTGGCTCAACGCGATGCTGCTGCGCACGCTGCATCATTGGATCGGCGTGCCATACCAGCTCGACGAAATGTCGCACTCGATGCTCGTGCAAGCGTCGGTCTCGGTGTTCTGGACCGCCTGCGCATTGGCTATGATGATCTGGGCGACCAGGCGAGCCAGCCGGATTTTCTGGTTCATCGGCGGCGCTCTGCTGGCGGCGACTGTCGTCAAGCTGTTCCTGTTCGATCTGTCACACGTGACCGGTATCGAGCGGATTGTGTCGTTCATCGGTATTGGCCTGATGTTGCTGCTGATCGGCTACTTCTCGCCGTTGCCGCCCAAAGCGGCGGTT
Organism: Paraburkholderia agricolaris; assembly: GCF_009455635.1. Classification (NCBI taxonomy): domain Bacteria; kingdom Pseudomonadati; phylum Pseudomonadota; class Betaproteobacteria; order Burkholderiales; family Burkholderiaceae; genus Paraburkholderia; species Paraburkholderia agricolaris. The sequence continues at coordinate 2,452,384 of NZ_QPER01000001.1, read as the reverse complement.
CTGGAAGCTGAGCAATGAAGCGTGTCCTGATAGCGGCGGGGTGGTGTCTTGCGATCTCGTCCGCGTGGGTGTCGACGGCGGCCGTAGCGGCGGATCGGTTTGCACAGCGCTTTGCGCTTGAACTCGAGAGCGGCGCCGCCTATTACAGCGTGACGCTTCCGGCTGCCGTGTACGCTGCCAGCCAGCGCGGCGATCTCGGCGATGTGCGCGTGTTCAATGGCGCGGGCGAGCCCGTACCGTATTCGCTCGACGCGCCACGGGAGCCCTCCCGGGCGCCGGCTACCTTGCGCCCGGTGCGCTGGTTTCCGTTGCCGTCCGCCGTGCCGGGCGGAACCAGCGCGCCACTCGGCGTGACGATTGCCGCCGACGGGTCGCTGCGTGCAACGTCCCCACCACCGTCACGCGAGCAGCAGGACGCCGAGCTGATCGATGTCGCGCGCGAGACGCGGGGCGGCGCCCGGATCGATGCACTGGTCGTCCATGTGCGTGATGACAATTACCAGGGGCGTGTCAGCGTCGAATCGAGTGACGATCTGCGCATTTGGCAACCCGCCGGCGAAGCGCAACTGCTCAAGGTGAGCTACAACGGCAGCACGCTGAGCCAGGACCGTATCGAGCTCACCGGCATGCGCGCGCGTTATCTGCGTTTGCACTGGCTCGACGGCGCGCCATACATCGAATCCATCGATGCCCAGCTACAGGCGGCCGGCGCCGATAGCGCGCGGAGCGCGGATACTCAACGGGAATGGCGCGAAGGCATCGTTGCCCGTACGGGTCCGAAAGACGGCGAATATTTCTTCGAGACCGGCGGCCCTTATCCCGTCGATCGTCTGCGCCTGAACCTGCCGCAGCCGAATACCGTGGCGCCCGCTGTCGTCTACTCGCGTGCGGGGCTGGAGGCGGCCTGGCGAGAGGTATCGGGCGCGACGCTGTTCCGTTTGCACAACGGCACGGTGGAGCAAAGCAATCCATCGCTTGAGATGGCCCCTGACACGAACCGTCAATGGCGAGTGGTGGTCGATACGCGCAATGGCGGTTTGGGAAGCGGCGCGTTGACCGTTGCCGCGGGCTGGCGTCCGACGACGCTCACCTTTGTCGCGCGTGGGGCTGGGCCTTTTACGCTGGCGGTGGGGAGCGCGGCCGCGGAGTCGTCGGCGCTGAGCCGGGCGGACTTGTTGATGGGAGCGTCATCGGTTGCTGCCACCGCGAGACTGGGTGAGGCGCTTCCTGTTGAGCCGGGAGGCGATGCGCAGGCGTCGGGTAAAGACCCCGACGCGATGCGGCGCTATATGTTGTGGGCGGCCTTGTTGCTGGCTGTCGGCTCGCTGGGTGCGATTGCCTGGCGGCTTGCGCGTGGCGTTCAGGCTCAGCCTGGGGGTGTGGCCGGCGGCGGGGTGGGTGCAACGGGCGGAGCGGCCGGAACCGGTGACGCGGGCGCTGCTGGTGGATCGGCAGGTGGCGTGCCTGGCGAATCCGGCTCGGCGAGCGTTACCGCGAGCGATGCAGGCGGCGACAACGCCGACGCTCAAGGCCCCGCAAAGAGCTGACGGGACTACATGCCCTTGCTTACCCCTCGTGGACGGAAATTGTCTCGATGATCTTGTCGAGCGCCTGGCCGAACGCGAGTTTTTCCTGTTCATCGAGGCAGTCGAACATATCCCCGTTCCACTTACGCGCGATCGGCATCACCTTGCGATAGAGCGCGCGGCCTTCGGGGGTGAGCGACACCAGCACGACGCGGCCGTCTTCGGCACTCGGTTCGCGCTTCACCAGTCCCTGCTTGATCAATGCCTCAGCCGCGCGGCTCGCCTGGCTCTTATCGAGGTTGGCATGCCGCGCCAGGTCCATGATCGAAAACGGTCCGAACGAGCCCACTGACGCAATCACCCGCGCTTCAGGCAATGTCACACCCAGTTTGTCCTGATAGCGCACGCTGATGCCACGCTCGGCGAGTTTGTTCAGGACATGCAGACGGTACGTCAGGAACTGCTCGAGTCCGGCTTTGGCGGAGGCCTTCATGGTTGTCCCGTGATAAGTGGCGCGGTTGTGGCGCTGTGATTGTTGCCGCAACCGTCCCCTCCGGTCAACGCACGCCGTATTTCAAACGCGTCAACTGTTCGGCTTCGTCGGCCAGCAAGCGCGCCGCGTCGCGAATTGCGACTTCGAGCGTGATCGGCCCGGGCGCCGGCGAGAAGCAGCCACTGAAGTATTCGGCAAGGCGCGGCAGTGCCGCGGAGTCGACCGCGCCGGAGAGCAGCGTGGCCGGCACACCCGCAGCCTGCGCATGACGGCAAGCGATGAACGGCGCCTTGCCGTGCAGCGTTTGCACGTCCGAGCGTCCTTCTCCGGTGATCAGCCAGTTCGCGCCTTCAAGCGCGGCGTCCAGACCGATCTGCCGCGCGACGGTTTCCGCGCCCGGCTCGAACTGCGCGCCGAGCATGTGCAGCGCGAAGCCGAGACCACCGGCCGCGCCCGCGCCGGGCTGGTCGCGCGCCGTGCGCCCCAGCGCCGCCTCGAGCAGATCGGCGAAGCGGGCGAGGGCGGCGTCGATCGAAGCAACCTGTTCCGGCTTGACACCCTTTTGCGGTCCGAACACGGCGGTCGCGCCGTGTTCGCCGGTCAGCGGATTGTCCACATCGGACATGCCGACGAACTGCGTGTCCGCAAGGCGGGCGTCCAGTTGCGATACGTCGACGCGCGCCACACGAGCGAGTTGCTCCGGCGTGGCGTCGAGTTCCTTGTCTTGCGCGTCGAAAAGTTTCAGGCCGAGGCCGGCCAGCAAGCCGGCGCCGCCGTCGTTCGTGCTGCTGCCGCCGAGTGCGACGAAAAAGCGCCGCACGCCGGCGTCGAGCAAGGCACGAATCGCTTCGCCCATGCCGCGGGTGCTGCGCGCCTCGACCGGCACGCCCATGCCGACCGGATCGGTAATGCCGACGATTTCCGCGGTTTCGATGATCGCGCTGCCATCCGCCAGCAGGCCTGTCAGTGCCTCGCGCACCGGGCCGGCCGCGCCGCGCACGCTCAGCTTGCGGCGTTCGCCGCCGCTTGTGAGCATGGCGTCGAGCGTGCCTTCGCCCCCGTCGGCCATCGGGCAGATGCGCACGCTGGCGTCCGGCCGGGCGCGCTGGATGCCGGACGCAATCGCCTGCGCGACCTGTTCCGCGCTGAGCGAACCTTTGAAGGAATCGGGAGCAATGACGACGACAGGCGAGGACGGCAAATTCGGCATGGTGTCTCTGAATGGTTGGAGTCGTTGCGAGGGCGGGTGAATTGAACAGATAAATGCGCAGCCCCGAGCGCGTCCGTTAGCTTATCAGCATGGGCGCGCGGACTGAATATGTCGAACGGCATAGCCGGAATCGTCCATGGGAGCGCGTGCGGAAATCACGGGCGCGGGCGGCAAGTGCGGCAGGGCGCCAGGTGTGGCTTGCGAATCCGCGGGCCGCTCTGGTGGGCGCAGCCGCTGAGCCGGTGAAAAGGGCAGCCAAACTGCCCGCCGCACCACCGCAAGCAGACGTGATGCTGGCAGGCGAGGCGCAAGGCAAGGACCCAACAGCGACCGGCGAGTCGCAAACAGGTGAAAAACAGCACCGAAAGCGGTTCCAACACCGATAAAAACGCGCGCAATCGTCGAATCCCGGCTAAGCGCGCAAATAGTTTGCTAAAATATTCGGCTCTTTGGACCCAAGCGTGCTGCCGGTGGGCTGCAAGCCCGCGGCGCAGGCGCCGAATTGATGCGACGCGCGATGCGAAGCGACATCGAAAAGCGGCACGCAGAAGATAACTGATTCGCTCGAATAATTTTAGGACGATTGAAGCCATGGCTAACGTTGTTGAAAACCTCGGCAAGCTCGAACGCCGCGTAACGATTTCCCTGCCGAAGGACGCCGTGCAGAAGGAAGTGGACTCGCGTATCCGTCAACTCGCGAAGAATGTGCGCATGCCGGGTTTCCGCCCGGGCAAGGTGCCGCTCAAGATGGTGACGCAACAGTATTCGGGCCAGGTTGAAGCTGAAGTGCTGAGCGACAAGGTCGGCAAGGAGTTTTTCGACATCAGCCGCGCGGAAAACCTGCGCGTTGCCGGTCAGCCAAGCTTCGCGCCGAAGGCCGACGCTGCTGAAAACGACTACGCGTTCGACGCGACCTTCGAGGTGTATCCGGAAGTGAAGCTGGGCGACGTCGCCACGGCTGAAATCGAGCGCACCACGACCACCATCAGCGAAGCCGAAATCGATCGCACGCTGGACATCCTGCGCAAGCAGCGCGTGCATTTCCACGCTCGTGGCGAATCCGGCGAGCACGGCGACGGCGGCGCGGACACGGCAGCTAAAGACGGCGACCGCGTGACGGTCGACTTCGTCGGCAAGATCGACGGTGAAGTGTTCCAGGGCGGCAGCGCCGAAGACTTCGCATTCGTGCTGGGCGAAGGCCGCATGTTGCCGGAATTCGAAAAGGCAGCGCTCGGCCTGAAGGTCGGCGAGGCGAAGGAATTCGACCTGGCTTTCCCGGCCGACTACCACGGCAAGGATGTCGCCGGTAAGACCGCGCAGTTCACGATCACGATGAAGAAGATCGAGTGGCCGCACCTGCCGGAAATCGACGCCGAATTCGCAAAATCGCTCGGTATCGAAGACGGCGATCTGGTCAAGATGCGCGCTGAGATCAAAGACAATCTCGAGCGTGAAGCGAAGCGCCGCACGCAAGCGATCGTCAAGAACCAGGTCATGGACGCGCTCCTGAAGATTTCGGAGCTCGACGTGCCGAACGCGCTGATCGCGCAAGATCAGGAACGTCTGGTCGGCATGGCGCGTCAGGACCTCGAGCAACGTGGTGTGCCGAACGCCGCTGATGCACCGATCCCGGCTGAGATGTTCAAGGAACAGGCTGAGCGCCGCGTGAAGCTGGGCCTCGTGCTGGCCGAGCTGGTCAAGGCCAATGAGCTGCAAGCCAAGCCGGAGCAGATTCGTGCCGAAGTCGACGAATTCGCGAAAAGCTACGAAGACCCGAAGGAAGTCGTCCGCTGGTATTATTCCAACCAGCAACGTCTTGCAGAAATGGAAGCGTACGTCGTTGAAGCCAACGTCGTCGATTTCGTCCTCAGCAAGGCCAAGGTGACGGACAAGGAAGTTAGCTTCGAAGAACTGGCAAGCGCAACGGCGCAAGCGTAAGCGTCGCTGCAACGGCGTGCCGGCTGTCGGAGCGACGGCTCGCACGCCGTTTTTTTGTGCTGTGAAAGTACGTTGCGTTTTGCATGGCGCGTTTCACGCGGCGTCGCACACCGCGTTCGCGCTGATCGGGCACTTGAATACGGTCTCGTCGGCCGCACCTGTCTAGCACCTGATATTTAGAATATTTCCAGACAAGGATCCATTGCATGACCTTTCGCGCCCAAATGCTGGACACGCTGACCTCCCAGTCTTCGCGGGATCTCGAAGCGCAGGCGCTCGGACTGGTGCCGATCGTCGTGGAAACGAGCGGCCGCGGTGAGCGCTCGTATGACATCTATTCGCGTCTGCTAAAGGAACGGATCGTGTTCCTGGTGGGCGAAGTGAACGACCAGACGGCCAACCTCGTCGTCGCGCAGATGTTGTTCCTTGAAAGCGAAAATCCGGACAAGGACATCAGTTTCTACATCAACAGCCCGGGCGGGTCGGTTTCGGCCGGGATGGCGATCTACGATACGATGCAGTTCATCAAGCCGGACGTGTCGACTTTGTGCATGGGCCTCGCGGCCAGTATGGGTGCGTTTCTGCTGGCAGCCGGTGCAAAGGGCAAGCGTTTTGCGCTGCCGAATTCGCGCGTGATGATTCACCAGCCGCTGGGCGGCGCGCGCGGCCAGGCCTCGGACATCGAAATCCAGGCACGTGAAATCCTGTACCTGAAGGAACGGCTGAATCATCTGCTCGCGCATCACACGGGCCAGCCTGTCGAGCGAATCGCACGCGACACCGACCGGGACAATTTCATGTCCGGCGATGACGCACAAGCTTACGGTCTGGTTGACCAGGTGGCGCACAAGCGTCCATGAAGTGTCCTTGAATCGTCGGTGCGGTCTTGCCCTGAAACGGGGTGAGGCCGTCATCGGATCGGTTGTGAAATAATCAAGACTCGTCCGAGCGCCTGCGGCAAACGCCGTCACCTTGGCTCAAGCCCCGCCGCGCCCTGACTGCGAGGCCGGGGCAAACGGCGTATCATGTAATCGAGTGTCCGGAGGCTCACACATCTATGGCGGACAAGAAAAGTTCTAACAGCGAAAAGCTGTTGTATTGCTCGTTTTGCGGCAAGAGCCAGCATGAAGTCAAAAAGCTGATTGCAGGCCCGTCGGTGTTCATCTGTGATGAATGCATTGACCTGTGCAACGAAATCATCCGCGATGAGGCTGCAGGCGCGGGCATCGAAGCGGGCTTGTCCAAGTCCGATCTGCCGAGCCCGCAGGAAATCCGCGAAATCCTTGACCAGTACGTGATCGGTCAGGAGCGCGCGAAGAAGATTCTCGCGGTTGCGGTGTACAACCACTACAAGCGCCTCAAGCATCTCGACAAGAAGGACGAGATCGAGCTGTCCAAGAGCAACATCCTGCTGATCGGCCCGACCGGTTCCGGCAAGACCTTGCTCGCGCAGACGCTCGCACGCCTTCTGAACGTCCCGTTCGTCATTGCCGACGCAACGACGCTGACGGAAGCCGGCTACGTCGGTGAAGACGTCGAGAACATCATCCAGAAGCTGCTGCAGAACTGCAATTACGAAGTCGACAAGGCCCAGCGCGGCATTGTCTACATCGACGAGATCGACAAGATCAGCCGCAAGTCCGATAACCCGTCGATTACGCGTGACGTATCGGGCGAAGGCGTGCAGCAGGCCTTGCTGAAGCTGGTTGAGGGCACGATGGCGTCGGTGCCGCCGCAGGGTGGCCGTAAGCATCCGAATCAGGACTTCATTCAGGTCGACACCACCAATATTCTGTTTATTTGCGGTGGCGCGTTCGACGGTCTCGAGAAAGTCATTGTCGACCGTACCGAGAAGACCGGTATCGGCTTTGGCGCAAGCGTGAAGAGCAAGCAGGACCGCGACGCCGGCGAAGTGCTGCGCGAAGTGGAGCCGGAAGATCTGATCAAGTTCGGTCTGATTCCTGAGCTGATCGGCCGTCTGCCGGTGGTGGCCACGCTCGGCAAGCTCGACGAAACGGCGCTGATGAAGATTCTCGTCGAACCGAAGAATGCCTTGGTGAAGCAATATCACAAGCTGTTCAACATGGAACGCGTCGAGCTCGAAATTCGCCCGGGTGCGTTGCAAGCTGTTGCACGTAAGGCAATCCGCCGCAAGACGGGCGCCCGGGGTTTGCGTTCGATCCTCGAACAGGCGTTGCTTGACGTAATGTATGATCTGCCGCAAATGAAAGGCGTTAGCAAGGTCATCATTGACGACAACGTGATTGACGGCGACGGCAAACCGCTACTGATCTACGAAGACGCGCCCAAAGTGGCGGGTTCGAACTGATCGGCTTTCGGGTTACGCAAAAAAAAGCCGTTCATGGCAACGTGAACGGCTTTTTTCGTTTATCGTGTGGTCAGGATTGTTGTTTTCACTATGGAGTCACTGAACCTTCGGAGTCACTGAACTTTTCCCACACGCGGAGGCTTGCAATCTTTTCTGCTGGCCTCACCTATCGAACGAACTGATTCCACTCATGGGGAAATGAAATGTCAGGAACCCAACTCCTTCCGCCGGAACGCATTACGCTCCCGCTGCTCCCGCTGCGTGACGTAGTCGTCTTCCCGCACATGGTGATTCCGCTCTTCGTAGGCCGCCCGAAGTCGATCAAGGCTCTCGAAGCAGCGATGGAAGGCGGTAAGCACATCATGCTCGTCGCCCAGAAAACGGCTGCGAAAGATGAGCCGACCGAAAAGGACATGTACGAAGTAGGGTGTATTGCCAACATCCTGCAAATGCTGAAGCTGCCCGACGGCACCGTTAAGGTGCTCGTCGAAGGCTTGCAGCGCGCGAAAACGCTTTCCATCGAAGAGCAGGAAACGCAGTTTTCGTGCGAAGTCATGCCGCTCGAACCCGACCACGCCGACAGCGCTGAAACTGAAGCGCTGCGCCGCGCGATCGTGTCGCAGTTCGACCAGTATGTGAAGTTGAACAAGAAGATCCCGCCGGAGATCCTGACGTCGCTGTCGGGCATCGACGAGGCTGGCCGTCTGGCCGATACGATCGCGGCGCATCTGCCGCTCAAGCTCGACCAGAAGCAGCACATCCTCGAGATGTTCCCGGTCATCGAGCGTCTCGAGCATCTGCTCGCGCAACTTGAAGCGGAGATCGACATCCTGCAGGTTGAAAAGCGCATCCGTGGGCGTGTGAAGCGCCAGATGGAGAAGAGCCAGCGCGAGTACTACCTGAACGAACAGGTCAAAGCGATCCAGAAGGAATTGGGCGAAGGCGAAGAAGGTGCGGATCTCGAGGAACTCGAGAAGCGCATCACGGCTGCCCGCATGCCGAAGGAGGCCAAGAAGAAGGCCGACGCAGAGCTGAAGAAGCTCAAGCTGATGTCGCCGATGTCGGCTGAAGCAACGGTCGTGCGCAACTATATCGACACGCTGATCGGCTTGCCGTGGCGCAAGAAGAGCAAGGTCAACAACGACCTCTCGAATGCAGAACGCGTGCTCGACGAAGACCACTTCGGTCTCGAGAAAGTGAAGGAACGCATTCTCGAGTATCTCGCGGTCCAGCAACGTGTCGACAAGGTCAAAGCGCCGATCCTGTGCCTCGTTGGGCCTCCGGGTGTCGGTAAGACGTCGCTGGGTCAGTCGATCGCTCGCGCGACGAACCGCAAGTTCGTGCGTATGGCGCTCGGTGGCGTGCGCGACGAAGCCGAGATTCGCGGTCACCGTCGTACGTATATCGGTTCGATGCCCGGCAAGATTCTGCAAAGCTTGACTAAGGTCGGCGTGCGCAATCCGCTCTTCCTGCTCGACGAAGTCGACAAGATGGGCCAGGATTTCCGCGGCGATCCGTCCTCGGCGCTGCTGGAAGTGCTCGATCCGGAGCAGAACCATACGTTCGCCGATCACTACGTCGAAGTCGACTTCGATCTGTCGGACGTGATGTTCGTGGCAACGTCGAACTCGCTGAATATTCCGCCGCCGTTGCTCGACCGGATGGAAGTGATCCGTCTGTCGGGTTACACGGAAGACGAGAAGGTCAGCATCGCGCAACGTTATCTTTTGCCCAAGCAGAAGAAGAATAACGGCCTCAAGGATGGCGAGGTCGATGTGACGGAAACCGCGATCCGCGACATCATTCGTTATTACACGCGTGAAGCAGGCGTTCGCTCGCTCGAGCGTGAAATTTCGAAGATCTGCCGCAAGGTCGTGAAGATGCTTCTGCTGAAGAAGGCAGAAGGCGCGGTGAAGGTCGACGGTAGCAATATCGACACCTTCCTCGGCGTGCGCAAGTACGACTTCGGTCTGGCCGCCAAGGAAAATCAGGTCGGTCAGGTCACGGGTCTGGCGTGGACAGAAGTGGGCGGCGATTTGCTGACCATCGAAGCCGCGGTGATGCCGGGCAAGGGCAATGTGATCCGCACGGGTTCTCTCGGCGACGTGATGAAGGAATCCGTCGAAGCTGCGCGCTCGGTGGTCCGCTCGCGTTCGCGCCGTCTGGGTGTCAAGGACGAAGCGTTCGAGAAGCAGGACATTCACATTCACGTGCCGGAAGGCGCGACGCCGAAAGACGGTCCGTCTGCCGGTATCGCGATGACCACCGCGCTGGTGTCGGTGTTGACCGGGATTCCGGTTCGTGCCGATGTCGCGATGACGGGCGAAATCACGTTGCGTGGCGAAGTTCTGCCGATCGGTGGCCTGAAGGAAAAACTGCTGGCGGCGCATCGCGGCGGTATCAAGCTGGTGCTGATTCCGGAAGAAAACGTCAAGGACTTGACGGAGATCCCGGACAACGTGAAGAACGCGATCGAAATCGTGCCGGTCCGGTGGATCGACAAGGTGCTCGAGTTGGCGCTCGAACGTGTGCCTCAGGCACTGCCAGAGGAAGAGCCAAAGCCGGCGGCGCCTGTCGCTGCGGCTGAGCCGGGCAAGGACGCAGGCGCGACGGAAGTCGTGAAGCACTGAGTTAGCCCGCAGCGACAGCTGTTTGCTGGTAAAAAACCCGCGACCTCGGTCGCGGGTTTTTTATTGCCGGCAAGAAGTCGAAAGATGCGAATCAAAAGATGCACGACACACGCGTTTTGGAATGCACTCAATCCCATCTTTTGAGCAAAGAGCGTTCTTATTTGTCGACGACTGGGCAAGCGGCTATTGGCGGCAAGATATGGTGATGAGAAACCCCTTCCGGAGCCGCTCGAATCAGGCTCAACCCCGCTTGACACAAGGGTTTCGGCCAATTCTAATGAGTCGGCTCGGCGCTGGGCGCCAGCCGCGTTAAACGAGGTGCAGCAGAGCACCGTCACGATTGCCATAAACATTCTCGGGGGTTGGAATGAATAAAACGGAATTGATCGATCACATTGCGCAGCAAGCGGATATTTCGAAGGCCGCGGCGGGTCGTGCACTGGATGCGGTGATCGGTGGGGTTAAAGGTACGTTGAAGAAAGGCGGCTCCGTGACTTTGGTCGGTTTTGGTACGTTCGCTGTAGGCAAACGTACCGCGCGTACGGGGCGTAATCCGCGCACCGGTGCCGCGATCAAGATCAAGGCCGCGAAGGTCCCTAAATTTAGGCCTGGCAAAGCTCTGAAGGATGCGCTAAACTAATGGGCTTGCTGCGTGAGGAATGCAGATCAGGCAGCAAAAGCAGAAGCACTGAATCATGAAACGGGTGCTTAGCTCAGTTGGTAGAGCGGCGCCCTTACAAGGCGTAGGTCGGGAGTTCGAGCCTCTCAGCACCCACCAGTTTCAGATTCGTTTAAGTGCTTCAGCGCAGTCGAAGTATAAGGAGTGGTAGTTCAGTCGGTTAGAATACCGGCCTGTCACGCCGGGGGTCGCGGGTTCGAGTCCCGTCCACTCCGCCAGTATCCTCGAAAGGCGAACTCCGGTTCGCCTTTTTTATTGCCCGCTGTTGTAAGATCGGGCGTTCTGTTTTTGGCACTCCTTTACGCATGCTCGATTTTTTCCGCAATCACAAACGCCTGATGATGTTCATGCTCATCCTCGTCATTGTGCCGGGGTTGGGTTTTGTGGGCATTCAAGGTTTCCGCGGCTTCTTTGACGAAAGTGCAAACGTCGCCAGCGTCAACGGTCATAAGATCACGCGCGCAGAGTATGACGACGCGATGCGTCAGCAGCTTGACCGCGCTCGTCAGATGCTCGGCGCGCAGTTCGACATGAAGTCGTTCGATACGCCTGAGCGCCGTCGCGAAATGCTCGACGGCCTGATCGAGCAACGTGTGCTGGCCGATGAAACGCAACGCCTCCATCTGACTGCATCCGACGACGCCGTGCGCCGCGTGTTGCTGAACGATCCGGTGATTTCGTCGCTGAAGAATCCTGACGGCTCGATCGACGTCGACCGCTACAAGCAGTTGCTTGCAATGCAGGGCATGACGCCCGATCAATACGACGAACGTGTGCGCTACAGTCTCGCCACGCAGCAACTGCCGGCCAGCATTCAAGGCAGCGCGTTCACGTCGAAGACCCTCGCACAGCATTTGACCGAGCTCGCCGAACAGCAGCGCGAAGTGCAGGGCATCGCGTTCCATCCGCGTGACTACGCCGCGAAGATCCAGCCGACGGCTGCGCAACTGCAGGCGTACTACGACGCGCATCGCAACGACTTCGCCACGCCGGCTACGGCTACGATCCAGTACCTGGTGATGTCGCCGGCAACGCTGTCTGCCGCGGTGCAGCCGAGCGACGCTGATCTGAAAAAGTACTACGACGACAACATCGCGCACTACCGCACGGACGGTCAGGTGCGGGCGAGTCACATCCTGATCTCGGCGCCGAAAGATGCGAGCGCGGCTGACAAGGCCAAGGCGAAGCAGAAGGCCGAAGAGGTGCTCGCACAGGTCAAGGCGCATCCTGATCAGTTCGCGCAGATCGCGCAACAGGATTCGCAGGATCCGGGTTCGGCGTCGAAGGGCGGTGATCTGGGTTACTTCGGCCGCGGCATGATCGCCGGTGGCCAGGCATTCGACGACGCCGTGTTCGGTCTCAAGAAAGACGAAATCAGCGGCATCGTGCAGACCGACTTCGGCTATCACATCGTCAAGGTCACGGACGTGAAGCCGGCCGTCACCAAGCCGTTCGACGAAGTGAAAGATCAGATCGCCCAAGACCTGAAGAAGCAACTGGCAAGCAAGGCATTCAGCGACGATTCGGAAGGCTTCACGTCGATCGTGTACGAGAAGGCGAAGAGCCTGCAGCCGGCCGCCGACAAGTACAAGCTGCAACTGCAAACGGCCACGGTAACGCCGCAGCCGGATCCGAAGTTGCCGCCTGACAGCCCGTTGAACAATCCGAAGTTCCTGGCTGCTGTCTTCGCAAACGATGCAGTTACCGCGCGCAACAATACGCAGGCGATCGACGTCGGCGGTAACACACTGATCGCAGCGCGTGTGGCCGACTACAAGGCCGCAGCCGTGCCGGCGCTCGACGCCATCAAGGATGCAGTACGGCAAAAGGTAATTGCGGCTCAGTCGAACGAGGCCGCTCACAAGGATGGCATCGCGAAGCTGGCTGAGTTCGACAAGTCGAAGTCCACGGCAGGTTTCTCGTCGCCGCTGAAGGTTTCGCGCAACGACGCTCAGGGCGTGCCGCCGGCCGCATTGAGTGCAATCTACAAGGCAGACGCGCAAAAATTACCTGCCTACGTCGGTGTGGACCTGGGTGACGACGGCTATGCGATCTATCGCGTGAACGCAGTTGTTGCGGGTGCTCCGATCGATCCGCAGCGTTTGGCTGCTGCGCAGCAACAGATTGCGCAAGTGGACGCTCAGTCTGAAGCTGAGGCGTATGTCGAAGCGCTGCGTGCCCGTTCGAAGGTGAAGTTCTATGGCTCGCTCGACAGCAGCAATGCCCAGGCGAACGGTGACTAAAGCTCGATTTCATCCGCTGCGCGCAAGCAGGTAAAGCCGCGCCGCACAAAAAAAGCCCCGCAGATTGCGGGGCTTTTTTATTTGACGCATGCAAACCCGTCAAACAGTTTGCTCGCGAACGAACGCGGCTTGCTATGCAGTCAATCGCCTTCAGCTTAGAGGCAAGCGCTGATCGAACTGGTGGCGTCGCTGCCCGCGGCGCCATTGGAACGGAACCCGACCCATGAACCCGGCCCGGTGTAGGACGGCCGTACCACGGCGGCCGCGCCGTTAGGCGGCTGCTGACCCGGCACGTAGACGTCCACCGCCTGATCGTTCGCCAGCGTGTCCTGCGATACCACTTGCTGCTGCGAGCTATCAGCCCACTTTTGCGCGATGCAGGTAGCGACGGCCTTCGGTGGTTGCTGGCTTTGGCCGACGGATTGAACGCCCGCAGGCGGTTGAGCGGCGCATGCAGAAATTGCCACGGTCAAAGCGATTAACGGTAAATATTTCACGTTATCTCCTCAGAAGTCGCTCAGAAATCGAGCCGGGTTACGCGGGATTACTAAAGTGTCAGAACGACCTTGCCGATCCGCGTTCCCCAATTACCGGAAACAAGTTGTTAGCGAGCTTTTCAGTGCGGCGAACTTGTGCGAAGGAGTGGCTTGACAGCCGGCCACACGTTGTTGAGTAGCATTGGCTGTGCCTGCTGCGTGGGATGGATCTGATCCGCCTGGAACATGTCCGGTTTGTCGGCGATGCCGGCGAGCAGGAAAGGTACTAACGGCACTCGCAATTGCTTCGAGAGTTCGCCGTACAGGCCATGGAACTTTTGCGTGTAGTCGGGGCCGTAATTGGGTGGCACATACATGCCGACCAGCACGACCTTCGCGTGGCTTTGTTGGGCCTGCTCGATGATCGTACGCAGATTGTCTTCGGTAGTGGCGAGCGGCACGCCGCGCAAGGCATCGTTGGCGCCAAGTTCGACGATCACGATGCTCGGCTTGAGCCGCTGCAGGAGCGCCGGCAAGCGGGCCCGGCCGCCGCTCGTGGTGTCGCCGCTGATGCTCGCGTTGGCAACGCTATAATCGATTCGCTCGTCGGTGAGACGCTGGCGCATCAAGGCAACCCAGCCAGTGTCACGGGGCAAGCCATATTCGGCGGAGATGCTGTCGCCGAGCACGACGATCACCGGCCTGGCCTGTTCCGGCGCGTTGGCCGCAAAGGCTGGGAAGGGCAGCGAAAACAGGGTTGCGGCCAGCACGGCCGAACCGAATGCCGTAGTCAGCGCCGGCGCGCGAGGCGCTACGGCGCGCACTTTCAACCTACGCTTCACCATGCTAAACAAAACTGATCCAGTCATTGAAGTGCGGGGTTTGTGCAAGAAGGTTAAGGATGCAACGGGCGAACTGACGATTCTCGAGGACATCGATCTTGCTATCGAAGCCGGCAGCAGTGTGGCGATCGTCGGTGCATCCGGGTCGGGCAAGTCTACGCTGCTCGGCTTGCTCGCAGGGTTGGACAGCGCGAGTTCGGGCTCGGTTCGGCTGCTCGGTCGCGAACTGACCGAACTGAACGAAGACGAGCGCGCTGCATTGCGTAGCGGCTCGGTCGGCTTCGTGTTCCAGTCGTTTCAATTGATGCCGCATTTGACGGCGCTCGAGAACGTCACCTTGCCGCTCGAGCTGCAAGGCGGCATCGGCACGCGTGAAGCTGCGGCACGTGCGCGCGGCTTGCTTGAGCAGGTGGGGCTCGCCAAACGCACGGGACACTATCCCAAGCTGCTGTCGGGCGGTGAACAGCAACGGGTCGCGCTGGCGCGCGCCTTCGTCACGCATCCGGCGATCCTGTTCGCCGACGAGCCGACCGGCAGTCTCGATGCCGCTACCGGCCACGCGGTGATCGATTTGATGTTCGAGATGAACCGCGCGAACGGCGCCACACTGATCCTTGTCACGCACGACGTCGAACTCGCGCGTCGCTGCGATACGACGGTGACCATCGAGGCGGGGCGCCTGGCCTGACCAGCCAGGGTGTCGATAAATAAAAAGCGGGCCGCAAAGGCCCGCTTTTTATTTCAACGCTCTGAACGCGTCAAGCTTTCAGCGCTTCAACGCAGCGCGCGCTCGTGCGATCAATGCCGAGGTCGACGAATCATGCTTCTTCTCGTCGACGCTCGCCGACGTCAGATCCGCCTCGACCACCTTGCCGAGGATCTTGCCCAACTCGACGCCCCATTGATCGAACGGATTGATGTCCCATACCGATGCCTGCACCAGCACCTTATGCTCGTACAGCGCGATCAATGCGCCGAGCGAACGCGCGGTGAGCGCGTCGACGAGCAGCGTCGTGGTCGGACGGTTGCCCGGAAACACCAGATGCGGCGCGAGCTCAGGCTTGTCCGCGCCGGCCACCTTCTTCGCCTCTTCGAGCGTGCGGCCGAGCATCAGCGCTTCGCTTTGCGCGAAGCAGTTCGCCAGCAACTTAGGATGATGACTGACGAGCGGATGCTCCGGCGTCAATACGGCGACGAAGTCGATCGGCACGATCGTCGGGCCCTGGTGCAGCATCTGGAAGAACGCATGCTGGCCGTTCGTGCCCGGTTCACCCCAGGTCACAGCGGCAGTCGGATAGTCGACCATCGCGCCATCCAGGCGCGCCGACTTGCCGTTGCTTTCCATTTCGAGCTGTTGCAGGTACGAGGGCAGGAAATGCAGCGCTTCCGAATACGGCGCGACCAGATAGCTTTGCGAGCCGAAGAAGTTGCGATACCAGATGCCGATCATGCCGAGCAGCACGGGCAGGTTCTTTTCGAGCGGCGCGTCGCGGAAATGCTGGTCCATCTCGTTGGCGCCGGCCAGCAGTTCGTCGAACTGTTGCGGGCCGATCGCGATCATGATCGAAAGACCCACCGCCGACCACAGCGAGTAACGCCCGCCGACCCAGTCCCACATCTCGAACACATTCTCTTTCGCGATGCCGAACTTGACCACCTCGGCCGGGTTCGCCGACACGCCGACGAAGTGCTTCGCCAGCGCGCTTTCCGGGCAGCCTTTCTCGATGAACCAGTCGCGCAGCGAGCGCGCGTTGGTCATCGTTTCGAGCGTGGTGAAGGTCTTGGAGACGATGATCGCGAGCGTTTCTTCCGGATCGATCATCTGCATCACGTTGTACAGATCCGCACCGTCCACATTCGACACGAAGTGCGTGGTGATCTCCGGCGTGGCCAGATGATGCAGCGCGTGCACGACCATCTTCGGCCCAAGGTCCGAGCCGCCGATGCCGATATTCACGACGTAGCGAATCCGCTTGCCCGTATAGCCGGTCCACTCGCCGCTGCGCACCTGGTCGGCGAACGCGGCCATCTTCGCGCGTTCGGCCTGAATTTCAGCATGGAACGGCGCTTTCGGATCGGTGGCGCGCAGCGCGGTATGCAAGGCGGCGCGGCCTTCGGTCGGGTTGACGATTTCGCCCGCGAACATCGCGTCGCGGCGTTTCTCGACGCCGGCTTCGCGCGCGAGTTGCACCAGCAGTTTCAGGGTTTCGTCGGTGATGCGGTTCTTCGAGAAATCGGCCGCGAGACCGCCGCCCGCGAACGCAAAGCGCTCAGCACGGGTAGGGGCGGGATCGTTCGCGGGGGCGAACCAGTCGCGCATGTGCGCATCGCGAATCTTCTCGTAATGCGTTTGCAGCGAGGACCAGGAGGGGAGCGAGTTCTGCGTCATAGCGTCCGTCTAACGAAGGGGCACGAAGAATGGCGCGCGCGTGAAGCGCTGCCGAGGATGAAGCAACGATGCTGTTAGAGCGATGCCGCGCGGCCGGGTTCGCGATGGGTTGCCGTGAAGCTTCGCGAGCCTGGCTCGTAATCGAGTCGGCCCACCGAAGTTTCGCTGCAGCCCGCGATGACCCGACGTGCGGCGCAGTTAATCAGTATAGCGGCGTTGCGTGACAGGTGACAGCGGGGTGGCAGCGGTTCGGCTGTGGTTGGGGCGCTCGACGCAAACTGTGGGACGGGTGGGTTTATTCAGCGGCCGCCGGATAGAACATCCGGTTTAGCAACGTCCGCACCATCGGGGCGAGTTCGCCCGCCGTCAAACCCGCTGGGCCGTGGCCTTGTGCACTCAATGTGTCGGCGGCGAGGCCGTGCAGATAGACGCCCGCCAGCGCGGCTTCGTAGCGCGGCAGATGCTGGGCGAGCAACGCGCCGATAATGCCGCCGAGCACATCACCCGTGCCGCCCGTCGCCAGTGCGGCATTGCCGGTCGGATTGATTGCGACGCGGCCGTCCGGCGCGGCGATCACGGTGCCCGTGCCTTTCAGCACGATCACGGCGGCAAAGCGCGCGGCCAGTGCGCGCGCGGCGGCGAGGCGGTCGCGTTGCACGCCCGGCGCGTCGGTGCCGAGCAGGCGCGCGGCTTCGAGTGGATGCGGAGTCAGTACGCACGGGTCGCCTTGGACGCCGCGCGCGGTGACTTCGGCGGCGAGCGACGGGTCGGCGGAAATCAGATTGAGCGCGTCGGCGTCGAACAGTTTAGGCACGTCGAGCGGCAGCACGTCGTGCATGACATGTGTGGCCCGATCGCGCTGACCCATGCCGCAGCCGATGGCGAGTGCGTCCATCCTGTCGAGCGGCAGCGTGTCGATCGCATGCAGCATCAGTTCGGGATGGGGCGGATCGTAGGGCGGGGCGCCGTCGCCCAGCAACGCGACGTGCACTTTGCCCGCGCCGGTATAAAGCGCCGCGCGCGCGGCGAGGATCGGCGCGCCGCACATGCCGGTGTCGCCGCCGACCACGGCGAGACTGCCGAACGTACCCTTGTTGGTGGCGAAGTCGCGGGGCGGCAGGAAGGCGGCGAACAGATCGGGTGCGTTGAGTTGCACGGCCGTGCGAGCGCTACTGTCGACGCCGATCGGCGCCACTGTCACCCGGCCGGCGAGATCGCGTCCCTGCGCGGTGAAAAGGCCGGGTTTCGCGCCAATGAAGGTGATCGTGTGGGTGGCGTGTACCGCGCAAGCATCGCTGGAGCCTTCGTTACCGCCCTTGTCCTGATCCCGCGGCTCGCCGACCACCGTGCCGGTATCGCTATCGAGACCGCTGGGTGTGTCGAGCGCGAGGACGCCGCCTCTTGCCCGCTTTGCCTTGGTACGTTGCGACAGTTGACGGGCGATGCCCGCAAAGATGCCTTCCAGAGGGCGGGTCAGGCCGATCCCGAACATGCCGTCCACCAGCCACGTGAAGCTTTCCAGCGAGGCCGGCAGCGCCGCAGTGATGGCGACGCCCGCGGTGCGGGCTGTGTCGAGCGCCCAGCGGGCGTCGTCCGGTTTGACTTCAAGCGGCATGCACAGGTCGACGGCGATGCCGGCCTGGTGGAGTTCCGCGGCCATGATCAAGGCGTCGCCGCCGTTGTTGCCCGGGCCGGCCACGATCCATACCTTGTGCTTCGATTTTTCGATCGAGGTATCGCGGCTGATCTGTTCCTGCAGGTAGCTCGCGGCGGCTTTGCCGGCACGGGACATCAGCGTGTGCTCAGGCAGCGCCGCCGCGGCCTGGCTTTCAAGGATTCGCAGGTCGGTTAGCGTGAGCAGCGGCAAGGCCCGGTTGCGCGGGCTGATTAAGATCGCAAGCGTGGATTCGGACGCGGTCATGGCGGGGCGTGAAGTTCACCTTGGACAAGGCGACGAAGCTTGAGGAGCCACTATGGTAGTGCCGATAGGTGTCTGACGCGCGCCGTGTTGGCGAGGACCCGCTGCTGAGCGGGCCCGCCTTACTGGAAGCGGTCCGCGCGCAGCGCCGCCAGGGTGTCGGCGGGGACCTCGGGGGTGTTGCCCGAGATCAGGTCGGCGACCAGTTTGCCCGCTCCGCATGCCAGGCCCCAACCGGCAGGCCCATGACCGGCATTCACGAACAGGCGCGGATGAAGCGCGTTGCCGATCACCGGCAAGCCGTCCGGCGACAGCAGTTTTACGCCTTCCCACGGCAGGGCGGCGGAGATTCGCGCAGCGCCCGGGATCCAGTCGTGCGTCGCCTGGCCCAGCAACGCCAGCGCTTCTTTCGTGAGCGCCTCGCCCAGCGGCTTGTCGATCTGCGCAGCGCTTTGCAACACCGCGCCGCCCGCAACCCGCAGGCGATGATTCATGCGGCTGACCGTAATCCGCTTGACCGCATCCACAATCGCGACATGCGGTGCGCATTCCTCATGCGCAATGGGCGCCACGAGGTTATGCAGGCGCAACGGATGCAGCGGCAGCCGCAGCCCGAGGCGTTCGAGCAGCGGCAGGCTGCCGTAACCCGCGGCGACGACGATTGCGTCGGCGTTGATCACGTCGACTTCGCGTGAACGTGCGGTGGCAGAACCGGCGCCGGGCCGTGGCGCCAGCTCCACCGCGGCGCGCTGGCCTTCGAGCCGGATCGCCGAGACTTCGCAGCCCAGCATGAATTGCACGCCGCCTTGCGTATCGAGCGTTTGCTTGATCAGTTTGGCGAAAAGCGGGCAGTTGGCCGTGCGCTCGTGGTCGAACAGCACGCCGCCGGCGAATTCCGGCTCGGTCCGTACCGAATGCTCGAACGCGGCGCATTCGGCCGGCGTCAGCACGTGGTGCGGGACTTCGTATTGGCGCAGCAGATCGAGCGCCGTCTGGGTCTGCTGCCATTCCTGCTCGGAACGCACCAGATAGAGCAGGCCGCTGGCCTGTTCGAATTCCAGGCCGAAGCGCGCTTCGATATCGGCCATGGCCTCGCGCGAGGCTTCGATCAGCGGACGCAGGTGCGCGTACTGGCGGCTGAACGCCTCGGGCTCCTGCAAGGCGGCCAGTTGTTTGACGAACTGGCGTGCCGGCCCATTAAAGCCGGCCTTGCTGATCACGCCGTTTTTGGCGCCCTGGCGGCTCGCCATGAAAGTCGGGCCGAACCAGACGTCGAGCGGGGTCGGCAGCACGGTGCCGCCGTGCCCATAGGTCGCGCCTTGCGCGACCGTTGCGTGGCGCTCGACGACGCATACCCGGTGGCCGGCCGCGCGCAGTTGATAAGCGGTGGCGACGCCCACAATCCCGCCGCCAATGACGATGACATCCATATCTGATTCGATTTGCCGGCGGGACGCCGAAACGCCGCGTTCCCGTTAAGCGTGGCATGCGGCGCGCTGCCCGGCATTGCTCAGGCCGCTCGCGCCGATCTGGTGAAAGGCCGAATGATAGCAGTCAAACGGATGGCTCTGCCACGCGAGCGCTACGCTCAAGCGCCGCCACGGCCCGCCCGATCCACCGCGCAAACCCCACCAAAACCCTGGTGCGAAGCCCGTCGGAAGCCCGTTCCCGGGGTATAATCTCGGACTTCCTTTGCGCCTCACGTCGCCTGCACGCGCGACTCATCGGCATCACTCATCGGCATCATTAGCGACGCAACGTCAAGTCCATGGCCCACTTCTCGTGTTTCCCCGGCGCTTCGGCCCTTTCCGATTTCCGTCAAACCCGCCTGCTCGAAACGCTCACGCGCATCGACGCCAACATCACCGGCGTGCGCGGGCAGTATCTGCACTTCGTCAACGCGCAAACCCCGCTGTCCGCGGAAGACAACGCGAAGATCGAAGCGCTGATGCACTACGGCGATCCGCTCGAAGAAACCAAAGAGCGCGGCACGGCTGAAACTTTCCTCGTGGTGCCGCGTTTCGGCACCGTGTCGCCGTGGGCCAGCAAGGCAACCGATATTGCCCACCTCTGCGGCTTGACGCAGGTGCGCCGCATCGAACGCGGTGTCGAATACACGGTCACCCTGAAAAGCGGTCTGCTGGGCGGCAAGAAAGCGCTTTCAGATGAGGCCCGCGCGGCCGTCGCCGCGGCGTTGCACGACCGCATGACCGAAAGCATGTCGCCCTCGCGCGACCATGCGTTGCATCTGTTCGACGAACTGCCGGCCAAGCCGCTGCAAACCGTCGACGTGCTGAACAACGGCCGTGGCGCGCTGGAAGCGGCGAACACCGAACTGGGCCTCGCGCTCGCCGACGACGAAATCGACTACCTGGTCGACGCCTTCACGAAACTCGGCCGCAACCCGACCGACGTCGAACTGATGATGTTCGCGCAAGCCAACAGCGAACATTGCCGTCACAAGATCTTCAACGCGGACTGGACGATCGACGGCGAGAAGCAGGACATCTCGCTGTTCAACATGATCCGCAATACGGAGAAGCTGAACCCGCAGGGCACGATCGTCGCGTATTCGGATAACTCGGCGATCATGGCGGGCGGCATGGCCGAGCGCTGGTTCCCGCGCACGCCGGCTGAGCTCGGCGCGAACGAATTGCCCGAACACTATCGCCGCGGCGTCGAACTGACACACACCTTGATGAAGGTGGAAACGCACAATCACCCCACCGCGATCTCACCGTTCCCGGGCGCCTCGACCGGCGCGGGCGGCGAAATCCGCGACGAAGGCGCGACCGGTCGCGGTGCGCGTCCGAAGGCGGGTCTGGCGGGCTTTACGGTGTCGAATCTGGAATTGCCGGACGGCGTGGAAGCCTGGGAAAACGCGCGCGACGCCTCGCAGCCGCTGGCGCACCGGAACCCGGACGACAAGTTCGAAGCGTACGGCCGTCCTGACCGTATCGCGTCGCCGTTGCAAATCATGATCGACGGGCCGCTCGGCGGCGCCGCGTTCAACAACGAATTCGGCCGTCCGAATCTGGGCGGCTATTTCCGCGCTTATGAGCAGAACGTCGCGGGTCTGGTGCGCGGTTATCACAAGCCGATCATGATCGCCGGCGGCATCGGCAATATCTCCGATCAACACACGCATAAGCACGATCTGCCGGAAGGCTCGCTGCTGATCCAGATCGGCGGTCCGGGTATGCGCATCGGCATGGGCGGCGGCGCCGCCAGCTCGATGGCGACCGGCACCAACACGGCCGAACTCGATTTCGACTCGGTCCAGCGCGGCAATCCGGAAATCGAGCGCCGCGCGCAGGAAGTGATCAACGCGTGCTGGCAACTCGGCGAGAAGAATCCGATCCTGAGCATTCACGACGTGGGCGCGGGCGGTTTGTCGAACGCGTTCCCGGAAGTCGTGGATGGTGCGAGCAAGGGCGCGATCTTCGACCTGCGCAAGATCCAGCTGGAAGAGAGCGGTTTGTCGCCGCGCGAAATCTGGTCGAACGAGGCGCAGGAGCGTTATGTTCTGGCGATTGCGCCGGCCGATCTGCCGGCCTTCAAAGCCATGTGCGAGCGCGAGCGTTGCCCGTTCGCGGTGGTCGGCACGGCCACGGCCGAACGTCAGTTGAAGGTGATCGATTCGCAAGCGAGCGGCGACGCCGCGCACGAACCGGTCGACATGCCGATGGAAGTGCTGCTCGGCAAGGCGCCGCGCATGCATCGCGACGTGAAGCGCGTCGAACAGAAGCTCGAACCGGTGGATGTCACCGGCATCGCGTTGCCGGAAGTCGCGGTGAGCGTGCTGCGTCACCCCACGGTTGCCAGCAAGTCGTTCCTGATCACGATCGGCGACCGCTCGGTGGGCGGCACGACCGCGCGTGACCAGATGGTCGGCCCGTGGCAGGTGCCGGTAGCCGACGTCGCCATCACGACCATGGATTACGCGGGTTTCCGCGGCGAAGCGATGACCATGGCCGAGCGCACGCCGCTCGCCGTGATCGACGCGCCGGCGTCGGGTCGCATGGCGGTCGGCGAGGCGGTGACCAATATCGCGGCGGCGCCGATCGCGTCGCTCGATAAGCTCAAGCTGTCGGCGAACTGGATGGCCGCATGCGGCGCAGCGGGCGAAGACGCCGCACTGTACGACACGGTCAAGGCGATCGGCATGGAGCTGTGCCCGGCGCTCGGCATCAGCATTCCGGTTGGCAAGGATTCGCTGTCCATGCGCACCAAGTGGGAAGACCGTGGCGTGGCGAAGGAAGTGGTCGCGCCGGTTTCGCTGATCATCTCGGCGTTCGCGCCGGTCGAAGACGTGCGCCGCCACCTCACGCCGCAACTGCGCCGCGCGAATGAGGTGGGCGACTCCGTGCTGATCGCGATCGACCTTGGCCGCGCCAAGCATCGTCTGGGCGGCAGTATCCTCGCGCAAGTTACGCAGCAGGTCGGCGATACGGTGCCCGACGTCGACGATCCGGAAGATCTCAAGCGTTTCTTCACGGCGATCCAGTCGCTCAATAGCGACGGCAAGCTGCTTGCGTACCACGACCGCTCGGACGGCGGCCTGTGGGCAACGGTGTGCGAAATGGCGTTTGCGGGTCACGTCGGCGTGTCGCTGAACGTCGATATGCTGGTGCTCGATCCGAACCACGAATCCGATTACGGCGACGCGAAAGACTGGGCGAAGCAGACCAGCGGCCGTCGTGAAGACCGCACGATCCGCGCGCTCTTCAACGAGGAACTCGGCGCCGTGATTCAGGTGCGTGCGACAGACCGCGACGCGGTGCTGGGCGCGTTGCGTGAACACGGTCTGTCGGCATGCTCGCACGTGATCGGCAAGACCAATGAACGCGACACGATCGAAATCTATCGCGACGCCAAGAAGATCTACGAAGCACCGCGTACCGAATTGCATCGCGCGTGGAGCGAAGTGAGCTGGCGTATTTCGCGTCTGCGCGACAACCCGGCTTGCGCCGATGCCGAATACGACGCGCTTTCCGACGCTGCTGATCCAGGCATCTCGCCGGTTCTCACGTTCGATCCGTCACAAGACGTTGCTGCGCCGTTCATTGGCAAGAGCGCCCGTCCGCGTGTCGCAATCCTGCGTGAGCAGGGCGTGAACTCGCATCTCGAAACGGCCTATGCATTCGATCGCGCCGGTTTCGACGCGCACGACGTGCACATGAGTGACCTGCTGGCCGGCCGCGCCAATCTGGCGGATTTCGCCGGCGCGGTGGCGTGCGGTGGTTTCTCGTACGGCGACACGCTGGGTGCCGGTGAAGGCTGGGCGAAGGCGATCCGCTTCAATTCGCAACTGGCCGATATGTTTGCCGCGTTCTTTGGCCGCGAAGACACGTTTGCGCTGGGCATCTGCAACGGCTGCCAGATGATGAGCAGCCTCGCGTCGATGATTCCGGGCGCCGAAGCGTGGCCGAAGTTCACGCGCAACAAGTCGGAGAAATTCGAAGCGCGCTTCTCGCTGGTCGAAGTGCAGGCTTCGCCGTCGATCTTCTTTGCCGGCATGGAAGGCTCGCGCATTCCAGTGGCGATCGCGCACGGCGAGGGTTACGCGGACTTCTCACAGCAAGGCGATGCGTCGAAGGTAGACGTGTCGATGCGCTTCGTCGATCACCGTGGTCAGGCAACGGAACAGTATCCGTTCAACCCGAACGGTTCGCCGGACGGCATCACCTCGGTTACAACGCCGGATGGCCGCTTTACGGTGCTGATGCCGCACACCGAGCGCGTGCATCGTGCGGTGCAGATGAGCTGGCATCCGGAAGGCTGGGGCGACGGCACTACGGACGCAAGCCCTTGGCTGCGCGTGTTCCAGAACGCTCGCCGCTGGCTGGGCTAATAGCGTTGTAATGCAGATCGCCGCGTTATCCGTGCGTGGCGGTCTGCCGGTACGGCGGCTGCAGTAAGCTGGCAGCGGGCGGCTTCTGTGCAGGAGCGCCGCGTTGCTGCCATTAGATTGGCGACGTTCAGTTCGTGTTCTTCGTATCCGATCGGGTACGAAAGAGCGTGATACTTGCAGGTTTGGTGTCGCTCGTATCCGCTCGGGTACGAAATAGCTATAGCGCTTTTCAATTCGAGAATTCGTACCCGGTCGGGTACGAATTTGGGCTCCTGAATCTATCTCTGGCATAATGTTCCCGAGCGGGTACGAACGGGTGGGGTAGAGAATGCGTCAGTCTGAGGTTTACATCAGCGGCATGACGGAGTTGGGCGATCTTGTGCGGGCATCAAGGCTCGCACAAGGGCTGACGCGCGACGACGTCGCCATCGCCACCGGCCTGTCTCCAAAATTCATTACACACATCGAGGCGGGTAAGCCGACCGCCCAGATCGGCAAGGTGCTCCACCTTCTTGGCGAACTGGGCATAACGCTGCGCGCGCAGGTTTCCGTCGATATTCCTCCGGCCCTGGCCGCCAAGGCCCCCAAGCGCAGACGAGCGGCTCATGGCAGCTAGAACGCTCGTCGCCTACGCAAATGGCTGGCGCGTCGGTGTCGTGAGTGATGACAGCGGTATCTGGTCATTTACCTACGATGAGGACTGGCTGGGCCGCGAAGACGCATTCGCGCTTTCACCCGCTTTTCCTCTACACGCCGGGCCTTTCGTCGACGGGTCGAGCCAGAGGCCGGTGCAATGGTTCTTCGACAATCTTTTGCCTGAAGAGGAAATGCGCACGGCGCTTGCTCGTGAAGCCAAAGTCAATGCGAGCGATGCGTGGGGGCTGCTTGCATACTACGGACGGGAGTCGGCAGGAGCCTTGACGCTTCTCGCCGAGGGCGAGCGCGAGGCATCCGCCGGTTTGCAGCCCTTGTCGTACGCGGAACTGGAGGCTCGCATTCAGGCCATGCCGGAGCGTGCACTCAGCACGACCGCACCCAAACGCATGTCCGCGGCGGGTGCCCAACAAAAACTGCTGCTGTCCTTGCAGGGTGACGCGCCGAATTACGAGCTTTCTGAACCCGTGGGGAATGAGCCGTCCATGCATCTGCTCAAGCCTGACATGCGAAGCACAGGCTATCCGCATTCGGCGATCAACGAATTTTTCTGCATGCGCCTGGCGCAAGCGATGGGCGTGTGCGTGCCGCCTACGCATTTCATGCGCGTGCCCTCGGCCTGCTATGTTATCGACCGTTTCGATCGCGATATGGCGGCAGAGCCGGTTCGACGCCTGCATACGGTCGACGCAATGCAATTGTTGAACTACGATCGCCATTTCAAATATCAGAACGCGACGGCACAGATACTCAGGGATGCTATCGAAACAACCGGCACACGGGCAAAGGCACGTCTTGATGTGTTTCGATGGGCGGTCTTCAACGTGTTAATCGGCAACGCCGATTCCCACCTCAAAAACCTCTCGTTTTTCGTCAATGCTCGAGGCTACATGCTGGCGCCGTTTTACGATCTGGTCAGCACGGTCGTCTACCATACGCCGACCTACCAGCCGAATCAGCGGGACCGTTGGCCGCACTGCGACCTGACCATGCCTGTTGGAGAGGCCACCCAGTTTGTGGACATTTCCAGAAAGAACATGCTGGCATTCGGCGAAGCGCTTGGCCTTCAGTCAAAAGGCTCGGAAAAATTGCTCGATGAGATGCTCGCTATCGTCGACGCCAGGGTAGCGGACACCCGGCGCGCGATCGACGAGATTGCGCAGCCCAATGCCGGCGAAGTCCGGCTGCTCGACTCGATTGCTGCAATGCCGCTCGCGGAGATGAGCAGAGCTTTGCGAAACTGATATCGGTGCCCTCGAGGGGCAGGCAATCCCACATGAAATCCGCAGAAACAAAAAAACCGCCCGAGGGCGGTTTTTTTGCTCTGAAGCAGCAAGCCAGAAACGCTTACTGGATCTTCGCGTTCTTACGCAGACCTTCTTCGAACGCCTGCAGCTTTTCCTGCTGGATCTGCTGCACGATCTGCGGACGCACCTGTTCGAGCGGCGGCGGCGTGACATCGCGGATGTCGTCGACACGGATGATGTGCCAGCCGAATTGCGTATGCACCGGCGTGTCGGTCATCTGGCCCTTCTGCAGATGCGTGGCCGCGTCCGCGAATTCAGGCACGTAGGCCTTCGGGTCCGACCAGTCCAGGTCGCCGCCATTCTTGCCCGATCCCGGGTCCTTCGAGTATTGCTTGGCGAGGTCTTCGAAGCTCGCGCCGCCCTTGATCTTGGCGATCAGATCCTTGGCTTGCTGTTCGTTGTCCACGAGGATGTGGTGCAGGTGGTATTCCTTGCCGCCCGCGTCCTTGACCAGCGCGTTGTAGCGCGCCGTGACTTCGGCGTCGGTCGGCGTGTTGTTCTTCACGAAGTCTTCGATCAGCGCGCGCAGCACGACGGTTTGTTGCGCGACGGCGATTTGTGCCTTGATGTCCGGCCGATTCGGCAGGCCGCGGCGCAGCGCTTCCTGCATCAGGATTTCACGGTTCACCAGTTCTTCGCGCACGGCCATTTGCAGTTGCGGCGTGTTTTGCTGGCCTTGATGAACCAGTTGATCGACCAGCGCGTCGGCGCGCGATTTCGGAATCGGCGTGCCGTTCACGACAGCGATGTTCTGTGCAAATGCAGGTGCGGCCGCAAAGGCAGCCAGCAATACCCAAAGGTGGGTTTTCTTCAAGGTCATCAGAAATTTTCCTAGCGGGGCAACAAAGCGAATTCTTCGGGCGTATACGCCGTGATTGCAAGGGCGTGAATGCCGCGCTGCATGGCATCGGCCAGCGCATCATACACCATGCGATGCCGCGCCACGCGGGCCTTACCGGCAAATGCGGCGGCCACGATCGTGACAGTAAAATGACCGCCGGCAGACGCGCCGGCATGGCCTGCGTGCTGCGCGCTGTCGTCCGTGATCTGGATCGAGGCGACCGGCGCGAGCGCCGCGGTGAGGCGCGCCTCGATCAGCGCGGCGCGCTCGGCGGTGGTGGCGTGCATGAACACATCGCTCGTCATGTCATTCTTCCTTCATGTACTTCGACAGCCACAAACTCTGTCCGACGATGAATACCACCAGGCATCCAGTTGCGCCGAACAGCTTGAAATTGACCCACTGGTCGGTCGTGTAGTTGTACGCGACGAACAGATTCACCAGGCCCAGCAGCACGAAGAAAATCGCCCAGACGATATTCAGCTTGCCCCAGATCGCGTGCGGCAGCGTGATCTGCTTGCCCATCATCGCTTCGATCAGGTTCTTGTTGAAGGCCAGTTGCGAGACGATCAGCGCGACCGAAAACGCCCAGTACAGCACGGTCGGCTTCCATTTGATAAAGGTGTCGTTGTGCAGCACGAGCGTGGCGCCGCCGAATACGGTGACGACGCCCAGGCTCACCCACAGCATCGGATCGACCTTGCGGTGGCGGAAGGCCACCCACGCGATCTGCACCAGCGTGGCAACGATCGCCACTGCCGTCGCCGTGAAAATGCCCCATATCTTGAAGGTGACGAAAAACAGGATGATCGGGAACAGATCGAACAGGAATTTCATTATCTGGTCGGGAATACGGAGAGTGGGTCGAAGAAACGGGGACGCGGCGCGGGGCGCCCGGTGGCAGGGACTGCGGCAGAAACCCGCCGCGGCAGCCCGGAGCGGCGCGTTGCGCCATTCGTAGCAGGATTGCCGTGCCGGGTAAGCGCCGCGTTGACCGCTGCGTTGATCGGTGCGCAAGCCGGATGAAGGGAGCCGCCACCGGCTGGCGTTTCATGACAGACGCTGGCCGGCAACGCGCCGAACTCCGCGCTGCGTTACTTGGGCTCGAATTGTAACGCAGCCGAATTGATGCAGTAACGCAGACCGGTCGGCGCCGGTCCGTCTTCGAACACGTGACCGAGGTGCGCGCCGCAGTTCTTGCACTGCACTTCGATGCGCAGCATGCCGTGCGAGCGGTCGGTTTTTTCGGCAATCACCTCGCCGTTGATCGGCTTGAAGTAGCTCGGCCAGCCGCAACCGGCGTCGAACTTGGTGTCCGATTCGAACAGCGGCGTGCCGCAGCAGACGCAATCATAGATGCCGCGGTCCCAGTGATCGTGATAGCGGCCGGTAAAGGGGCGCTCGGTGGCCGCGTGGCGCGTCACCTGATATTCGACGTCGGAGAGCTGTTTGCGCCATTCGGCGTCGTCTTTCTGCACCGCGGGGGCGCCGGTGTTGAGGTCGTCGGGTTTGTTCATGGTCGGGGTTCCTGTCTCGAGATTGTTTTTGGGGCTCGTCACGAAGAGCAGCTCACTTCCAGCGAGCTGGCCCAATCAGGCGGCAGCCCCGCATACGCTTCGTTTTCCGGTTGCTCGTCGAACGGCCGGCGCAGCACGGCGGCCAAACGTTCCACTTCGGAGAAATCCTTCTCTTTCGCCCGGCGGATCGCCGTTTCCGCCAGATGATTGCGAAGTACGAATTTGGGGTTCACACGGTTCATTGCAATGGCGCGCGCGGTGTCGTCGCGTGTTTCGTGGGACAGGCGCGCGCGGTAGTCGTTCACCCACGCGTCGAACGCGGCGCGGTCAAGGAACAGATCGCGCACAGGCGCGTCGCCGCTTGCGTCGTGCCGGGAAATACGCGCCAGATTGCGGAACGTCAGCGTGAAATCCGCGCGGTTGGCGTGCATCACTTCGAACAGACGGTTGACTAACGTGTCGTCGCCGTCGCGTTCGGTTTCCAGGCCTAGCTTGGCGCGCATGCGTTTTTCCAGCGCCGGCGCGAAACGTTCCTTGAAACCGCCGAGCACGCGTTGCGCGTCTTCGATCGCCTTGTCGCCACGCACGCTCTCCTCATGCTGCTCACCCAATAGTGGCAACAGGCCTTGCGCGAGGCAGAAGAGGTTCCAGTACGCGATCTGCGGCTGCATCTTGTACGCGTAACGGCCTTGCGAATCCGAGTGATTGCAGATGTAGCCGGCGTCGAAGCCGTCCATGAAGCCGAACGGGCCGTAGTCGATCGTGAGACCGAGGATCGACATGTTGTCGGTATTCATCACGCCGTGGCAGAAACCGACGGCTTGCCATTCGACCATCAGATCGGCCGTGGACAGCACCGCTTCGTTCAGCAGTGCGAGATACGGATCGCCGGTCTCGCGGCAATGCGGATGGAAGCGATCGATCACATGGTCGGCGAGGGCGCGCAGTGCGTCGACGCGATCGTTCGAATAGAAATGTTCGAAGTGCCCGAAGCGTACGAAACTCGGCGCCACGCGCGTGACGACTGCGGCGGTTTCGACTTCTTCGCGGCGCACCGGCTGGTCGGAACCGATCACGCACAGCGCGCGCGTAGTAGGAATGCCGAGGTGATGCATCGCTTCCGAACACAGATATTCGCGGATCGACGAACGCAGTACGGCGCGGCCGTCGCCCATGCGCGAATAGGGCGTGCGGCCCGCGCCTTTGAGCTGCAGCTCGAAGCGCTGGCCGTCGTGTTCGACTTCGCCGAGACCGAGCGCGCGGCCGTCGCCGAGCTGGCCGGCCCATACGCCGAACTGATGCCCCGAATACACCGATGCATACGGCAGCGCTTCGGCGGGCCATTCGCGTGTGGCGTTGCCGGAGAACAGTTCGGCAAAGCCCGGATCATTCTGGAGCCCGGGCTCTAAACCGAGCAACGCAGCGGTTTCTTCGGAGAACCCAACCACGTACGGTGCGCTGAGCGGCGCCGCCGGCAGCCGTGTCAGAAACACGCTGCCGAGGCGCGCGAACGCGCTTTCGGGCGAGGCGGTAAGTGCGTTGGAAAGAGCCGATAAAGGCTCGGATAACCCTGCAATGCTTGGGGAAAACGACATGTTGAGCGCCTCTGGATTAACCGATATTGTAAGTCCGCGCCCGCGGAGCTGCTGGCCGGCCTTTGGCCCCATGCCGCTCGCGTGCCGGGCGTCTCCTGCCGGAGCGCGCCTGCACCGTTTCAGAGCATGCCGCACGGACTTACCGGCGCGTTTCGCGCGACTCTAACGCGACTCAATCCTGTGAGCACGTAACTGTGAGCACGTAACTCGAGCTGAACGCGCCGCACGGCCCCGAACTGCAACCCCAATGACGCACACAAGGCGAGGAGACCTCTCTTTATGACGACGCCGCTGCTTGGCCAGATGATGGACGTGCCGCTCACCGTGTCCTCGTTGCTCGCGCATGCCGCGCGGCATTTCGGCGACACCGAGATCGTGTCGCGACGCATCGAAGGCGACGTGCATCGCTATACCTATCGCGACTGTGAAAAGCGCGCGAAGCAGTTGGCGCAGGCGCTGATCGTGCTCGGCGTCGAGCCCGGCGAGCGGGTGGCCACGCTGGCCTGGAACGGCTACCGGCATCTGGAAGCGTATTACGGCACGGCCGGCTTCGGCGCAGTCTGCCACACGATCAACCCGCGCCTCTTTCCCGATCAGATCGCCTACATCGTCAACCACGCCGACGACGCCTACGTGCTGTTCGACACCACGTTCGCACCGCTCGTCGATGCGCTCGCGCCGCAGTGCCCCAAAGTGCGCGGCTGGATCGCGCTGGCCGACGAAGCGCATCTGCCGAAGATGCAAACGCCGGTGCTGAGCTACGAAACCTTGCTGGACGCTCAGAATGGCCACTACGACTGGCCGGCCATCGACGAACGTCAGGCGTCTTATCTCTGCTATACCTCCGGCACCACCGGCAATCCGAAAGGCGCGCTGTATTCGCATCGTTCGACGGTGCTGCATGCGTTCGGCGCGGCGCTGCCCGATGCGATGAGCCTGTCCGCGCGCGACTCCGTGCTGCCGGTCGTGCCGATGTTTCATGTGAACGCCTGGGGCATTCCGCATTCCGCGCCGCTGACCGGCGCCAAGCTGGTTTTCCCCGGTAAGGATCTCGACGGCAAGTCGCTGTATGAATTGATGGAAAGCGAACGCGTCACCTATTCGGCCGGCGTGCCGACCGTGTGGCTCGGCTTGCTCAACTATCTGCGCGAGGCGAAGGTGCGCTTCTCCTCGCTCAATCGCACGGTGATCGGCGGCTCGGCCTGTCCGCCCGCCATGCTGCGGACCTTCGAGGACGAGTACGGCGTGCAGGTGATCCATGCATGGGGCATGACGGAAATGTCCCCGCTCGGCACCCTGTCGAAACTGACGTGGGAACAGAGTCAGCGTCCGCTGGAAGAGCAGCGCAAACTGCTCGAAAAGCAGGGCCATGTGCTGTATGGCGTCGATATGAAGATCGTCGGCGAAGACGGGCGCGATCTGCCGTGGGACGGCGTGGCGTTCGGCGATCTGCACGTGCGCGGTCCGTGGGTGATCGACCGGTATTTCCGCAAGGACGATTCGCCGCTGGTGGACGGCTGGTTCCCCACCGGCGACGTCGCCACCATCGACCGCGACAGCTTCCTGCACATCACGGATCGCTCGAAAGATGTGATCAAGTCCGGCGGTGAGTGGATCAGTTCGATCGACATCGAGAACGTCGCGATCGCGCATCCGGCGGTGGCCGAAGCCGCGTGCATCGCCTGCGCGCATCCGAAATGGACCGAGCGGCCGCTGCTGGTGATCGTCAAGCGGGCGGGTTTCGAGGTGACACGTGAAGAACTGCTTGCGTTCTACGACGGCAAGGTCGCGAAATGGTGGATTCCCGACGACGTCGTTTTCGTCGACGAGTTGCCGCACACGGCCACCGG
Organism: Paraburkholderia agricolaris; assembly: GCF_009455635.1. Lineage (NCBI taxonomy): Bacteria > Pseudomonadati > Pseudomonadota > Betaproteobacteria > Burkholderiales > Burkholderiaceae > Paraburkholderia > Paraburkholderia agricolaris. The sequence goes on along the minus strand of NZ_QPER01000001.1, from coordinate 2,420,093 downwards.
CAAGCTGCAAAAACTCAAGCTGCGCGACATTTTCCGTAGCCACGTACTGCCGTCCGCGCTCGAAGACGAAAAGGATTGCCCGCTGACTCCGCTTGCCAGGGGAAACCCCGCCTAACGATAAATTGAACGAGCGTGCTTTTTTGTGTATTCTGCCTGCTGACCCCGGGGAATCGGCGCTAAAGTCGGACAATGAGTCGACTCGATAACCCGGACGGGCGGCGCGTCATGCGCCGCCTCATCGCACGGAGGCAGGCAGATGGCAGTGGACTACACAACTCATGACGGCGTGGCCGTCATTACGCTGAACAATCCCCCCGTAAACGGCCTCGGCCTTTCGACGCGAGCCGGTATCGTCGAAGGGATCGAGCGCGCGCAGAACGACCCGGCCATCAAGGCGATCGTGCTGACGGGCGCCGGCAAAGCCTTCTCGGGCGGCGCCGATATCACCGAATTCAACACGCCGAAGGCGACCCAGGAGCCGACCCTCCACACGGTCATCAAGACCGTCGAGGGGAGCGCCAAGCCGGTTGTCGCCGCGATTCATAGCGTCGCCATGGGCGGCGGCCTTGAACTTGCGCTCGGCGCGCATTACCGCATCGCCGCACCTGGCGCGCAGATCGCGCTGCCGGAAGTGAAGCTCGGCATCCTGCCGGGCGCGGGCGGCACGCAGCGTCTGCCGCGCGCAATTGGCCTTGAAGCCGCGCTCAACATGATCGTCTCCGGCGCACCGGTGATGTCGGAGAAGCTGGCCGATTCGGGGCTGTTCGACCAGGTCGTGGAAGGCGATCTGGCTGAAGCGGCGCTCGCGTTTGCCCGCAAGGTCGGGGCACACGCCGGCCCGCATCCGAAGGTGCGCGACCGCAAGATCGAGCATCCGAATGCCGCCGGTTTCATCCAGTTCGCGCGCAATACGGTTGCCGCGATGGCGAAGAATTTCCCGGCTCCGCTGAAGTGTATCGACGCCGTGGAAGCGGGCGTGCAGAACGGTTTCGACAAGGGCCTCGCGTTCGAACGCGAATGCTTCGTCGCGCTCGTGCAAACGCCGGAAAGCCACGCACTGCGTCACGCGTTCTTCGGCGAACGTGCGGCGAGCAAGATTCCCGATGTGCCGTCGGATACGCCGGTGCGCGACATCAAGCAGGTGGCCGTGATCGGCGCCGGCACGATGGGCGGCGGCATCGCGATGAACTTCATCAACGCCGGCATTCCGGTCACGCTGCTGGAAACGAAGCAGGAAGCACTCGATCGCGGTCTCGCCACGATCCGCAAGAACTACGAAGCCACCGTCAAGAAGGGCAAGCTCAAGCCCGAAGCGCTGGAACAGCGCATGGCTTTGATCACGCCAACACTTTCCTACGACGACCTGAAAAACGCCGACCTGATCGTCGAAGCGGTGTTCGAAGAACTGGGCGTCAAGGAGCAGGTGTTCAAGCGTCTGGACGAGGTAGCGAAACCCGGCGCGATCCTCGCGTCGAACACGTCGACGCTGGATGTCGACAAGATCGCCGCTTTCACGAAGCGCCCGCAAGACGTGGTCGGCATGCACTTCTTCAGCCCGGCCAACGTGATGAAGCTGCTCGAAGTGGTGCGCGGCAAGGCCACGGCGAAAGACGTGCTCGCCACCGTCATGAAACTTGCCAAGAAGATCAGGAAGACCGCGGTGGTCTCGGGCGTCTGCGACGGCTTCATCGGCAACCGGATGATCGAGCAGTACATCCGCCAGGCGCTCTTCATGCTTGAAGAAGGCGCATTGCCCGCACAGGTGGACAAGGCAATCGAGAAGTTCGGCTTTGCGATGGGCCCGTTCCGCATGAGCGATCTGGCCGGCAACGACATCGGCTGGGCGATTCGCAAGCGTCGCTATCAGGAACATCCTGACATGCACTACTCGAAGATTGCCGACCGTCTGTGCGAGACCGGCCGTTTCGGGCAGAAGACCGGCGGCGGCTGGTACGACTACAAGGCGGGGGACCGCACTGCGTATCCGTCGAAAGTGGTCGACGACATGATCGCAGCGTTCTCGAAGGAAACCAGTGCCGAGCGCCGCAAGATCAGCGACGAGGAAATCGTCGAGCGCCTCGTGTTCGCGCTCGTCAATGAAGGCGCGAAGATTCTGGAGGAAGGCATTGCCTCGAAGGCGTCGGATATCGACATGGTCTATCTGACCGGCTACGGCTTCCCGCTCTATCGCGGCGGTCCGATGCTGTACGCGGATACGGTCGGCCTCTACAACGTCGAGCGTGCGATTCGCCGCTATGCGTCGCGGCCGAATGGCGACGCGTGGCAACTTGCGCCGAGCATCGCGGAACTGGCGGCAAAGGGCCGTGGGTTCAACGGCTGAAGGCTTGTTCGATCACCGTGTGAATGAAATGAGCGGCGTGGTGAATACTGGAATGCGTGGCGTGTAAGCGCCGACGCTTCGACTCCATCACGCCGATGGGCCTTGCGAATGCAGCAGCGTGCAGCGGAGTGCAGCACGACGCGCCACCGGCGCCGCACCGAAGTGCGGGCCGTCGCGGTGTATGAAGCGGTCCGCGAGCGCCCACCATCAACATCTGGAAGCTGGAGACATGCATGACTGATGCCGTAATCGTATCCACCGCTCGTACGGGCCTCGCCAAATCATGGCGCGGCGGTTTCAACATGACGCACGGCGCGACGCTCGGCGGCCATGTGACGCAGGCCGCCGTCGAGCGCGCGAAGCTGGACCCGGCGCGCATCGAAGACGTGATCATGGGCTGCGCGAATCCGGAAGGCGCGACGGGCGCCAACATCGCGCGCCAGATCGCGCTGCGCGCCGGTTTGCCGGTCAGCGTGCCGGGCATGACGGTGAACCGCTTCTGCTCGTCCGGGTTGCAGACGATCGCGCTGGCCGCGCAACGCGTGATCGCCGGTGAGGGCGATGTGTTCGTCGCGGGTGGCGTGGAGTCGATCTCGTGCGTGCAGAACGAGATGAATCGCCACATGGTGGCCGAAGGCTGGCTCAGCAAGAACAAGCCGGAAATCTACTGGTCGATGTTGCAGACCGCCGAGAACGTCGCGAAGCGCTACTCGATCTCGAAGGAACGTCAGGACGAGTACGGGGTGCGCTCGCAACAGCGCGCCGCGGCCGCGCTCGAAGCCGGCAAGTTCAAGGACGAGATCGTGCCGCTGACGGTGCTGGCCGGCGTCGCCGACAAAGCGAGCGGGCGTCTCTTCACGAAGGAAGTGACGGTCAGCGCCGACGAAGGCATTCGTGCCGACACGACGCTCGAAGGTGTGTCGAAGATTCGCACTGCGATGCCCGGCGGCGTGATCACGGCAGGCAATGCGAGCCAGTTCTCGGACGGCGCGTCGGCTTGTGTCGTGATGAACGCGAAAGTTGCGGAGCGCGAAGGTCTGCAACCGCTCGGTATTTTCCGCGGCTTCGCGGTGGCCGGTTGCGAGCCGGACGAGATGGGCATCGGCCCGGTGTTCGCCGTTCCGAAGCTGCTTAAGCAGGCCGGCCTGAAAGTCGAAGATATCGACCTCTGGGAGCTGAACGAAGCGTTTGCGGTGCAGGTGCTGTATTGCGCCGACAAGCTCGGCATTCCGCACGACCGTCTGAATGTGAACGGCGGCGCGATCGCGGTTGGCCATCCGTATGGCGTGTCGGGCGCGCGCCTGACCGGCCACGCGTTGATCGAAGGTAAGCGGCGCGGCGCGAAGCTGGTCGTCGTGACGATGTGTATCGGTGGCGGGCAGGGCGCGGCAGGTTTGTTCGAAGTGGTGTGATCAGGCGCGTGGCCGGGCAGAGCGGCCCGGTCACTCGCTGGAAGGGACGTGTCAGGCGGCGCGCCGCAGTCGCGTTTTGACGAGGCTCGCCAGATTGCGCACGGCTTGAACGAGGTAACTGAGCCACTCGTTTTCGGCGCGGCACGGCTGGACGACGAACACCGCAGATCGCGCATACGTGGTGCTGATCGTTACGACGCCACGCTGTGGCGTGACATAGCGTTCGCCTTCGTGCAGCGTGAGCGAGGTGAGCGGGACGGTGTCGCCGAGCCACGCGAGGGCGTGATCGCGGAAGTCGAGTTGCAGATCGCCTTCGACGGCCACGATCGAGGTGCGTGCGCGCAGATTGTGTACGGCCATCTGGCCGGCCGCGACGCGGGAGGTGGTGGCATCGCGGGACAAATCGGGGCGAGGTGCTGCAGCGGGCATGGCCGACTCCTTTAAACCGTTTCCATGCCACACAGCTTATTGAGTTCGTCCACGTGAAAACAGGCGCAGCAATGGACTATGTGAACCGGTACAAAGCGAGATTTCAGTGTGCTGTATCGGTTGGAATCAGGCCGATGTGTATCTGTCGCCGCGCACGAACTGTCCGCACCATCGGTTCATGAACTCTTCTCTTTCCATGCCCGAGGCGCCGGCAGCGGTTTTACCGCTGGAGGAACAGCCCATGGACGGCAGCCCTGCGGATGGCCGCCCCGCGGATGGCCGCCCCCTCTACCGCCAACTGGCCGACCAATACCGCCGTGCGATCGATAACGGTGTGCTGCGTCCCGGCGACCGCATGCCATCGATGCGCGCGTTCATGCAGCGGCACGGCGTGAGCCTCGCGACGGCGACCGAAAGTTATCGCACGCTGGAACGCGACGCGCTGATCGAGGCCCGGCCACGCGCGGGTTACTTTGTGCGCGCCCGGCAAGCGGCTACGTTGCCGGCCGCCACCGAGCCGGATCTCGCGGCCGCCCTCGGTGCCGCGCAGTTCGTCGGCATCCATTCGGCGATTTCGGCGATCGTGTCGAAATTCCAGCGCTATCCCGGCGCGTTAAATCTCGGCGGCTCGACTGCGTCGCCCGATCTTTACCCCACGGACGCCCTGCAAAAGGCCGCGTTGCGCGCATTGCGCCGCCGGCCGACCTTGCTGACCACGGCCGGCCACGATCAGGGCGATCCCGAGTTGCGCGCGATCATTGCGCGCCGCGCGCTCGACGTCGGCATTCAGATCGGCGCGGACGACGTGATCATGACCCACGGCGGCATCGAGGCCGTGAACCTGGCCTTGCGCGCCGTGACGCAGCCGGGCGACACGGTCGCGGTGGAATCGCCATGCTTCTTCGGCTTGCTGCAGGTGCTCGAAAGCCTCGGCCTGCGGGCGCTCGAAATCCCGGCCAGCCCGACCACCGGCATCGCCGTCGAAGCGCTGGCGTTCGCGCTGCAAACGCATCCGGATATCAGGACGGTGGTGGTCGTGCCGAATCTGCAGAATCCGCTCGGCAGCGTCATGCCCGACACGCACAAGGCGCGGCTCGTCGAACTGTGCTCGCGTGCCGGCATTGCGCTGATCGAAGACGATCCCTATCGCGAACTGGTCGACACCGCTCAGCCGCCCAGATCGCTGAAGTCCTGGGACACCGACGGCACGGTGATCCACTGCACGTCGTTCAACAAAACGCTCGCGCCCGGCATGCGAGTCGGCTGGATCAATGGCGGACGCTGGCATCGGCGCGTCGGCATGCTGAAGTTCACGCAGTCGCGCCATAACGAGCAGCTGTCGCAAGTCGTGCTGGCCGAATTTCTGGAAACGAATGCGTATGAGCGGCATTTGCGGCGTTTGCGCGACCGGTTGCGGATTCAGCGCGAACGAATGGCCGCGGCGATCGCCGCATCGTTCCCCGAAGGGACGCGCTTCACGCCGCCGGGCGGCGGTATGTTCTACTGGATCGAACTGCCGCGTAACGTGTCGTCCTCCGCTTTTTTCGAAGCGGCGCTGGATGAAGGCATCCGCGTAATGCCGGGTACGGTGTTTTCGAACGCAGGGCGCTTCGATCATTTCATTCGCCTCAGTTGCCCGAGTACGGATCTCGATCAGGCCGACGAGGCGGTGCGCAGTCTGGGGCGGCTGGCGGCACGGATGGCGGCGCATGCACGAACGCCATAGCGGTTATCATTTCCTGCTGCGCGCGTGCGCCGTCGAGCGCACGTCCGGGCAGCCCGAAACCCGCGGATTTTCACGCCAGGCGCACTGCGCGCGTCGCGTGAATGTGCCGATTACGGAATCTGAAATCAGCAATGACCGAATCATCCTCATCTAAACCGGGCGGTGCGTCGCTGCCCGAAAGCCCGTTCGTCGACCGGCTGGGTGCGCAACTCGTATCGGTTGCCGACGGCGTCAGCGAAATCGTGTTGCCGCTGCAGCACGACCACATGAACACGTGGGATGTTGCGCACGGCGGCGTGACCATGACGCTTGCCGACGTCGCGCTCGCGATGGCCGCGCGCAGCCTGGCCGGCGACGGTATCGGCGTGGTCACCGTCGAGATGAAGGTCAACTTCATGCAACCGGGCAGCGGCGAATTGCGCGCCACCGGCCGCGTGCTGCATCGCTCGACCACCATGGCCTATTGCGAAGGCGAGATCCGCGATAGCGAGGGTCACTTCGTCGCCAAGGCGCTCGGCACCTTCAAATATATGCGGCGTCTTGCCGTGGGCCGCGACGTGACGCAACAGCGTCTACGCAGCGATCCTTCGGCGAAACCCGGTCCCAGCGACAGCTAATCAGCGGATGAATGGCGCGCATCGAGCACGCTGCGCGCCGGATTCCGTTATTGCAGACACCGTTCGTTCGAATCACTCGCCGATCACATCGGTAACCCATGGAGACGATCGTCATGCCCCAGATCAACCGTCAACTCGTGCTGGCTTCGCGCCCACAAGGTGCTGTTACGCCCGATAACTTCAAGCTCGTCGAAACCCCGCTTGCGCCGCTTGCCGACGGCGAATTCCGCGTGCGCAATCACTTTCTGTCGCTCGATCCGTACATGCGCGGCCGCATGAACGACAGCAAGTCGTATGCAGCCCCGCAACCGCTGAACGAAGTGATGATCGGCGGCACGGTGGGCGAGGTGGTCGAGTCGAAGAATACGAAATTCGCGGTTGGCGACAAGGTGGTCGCGATGTTCGGCTGGCAGGAATACGGCACCTCGAACGGCGCGGGGGTGCAGAAAGTCGACGACACGCACGTGCCGCTGTCGGCATATCTCGGCCCGGTCGGCATGCCGGGCGTAACGGCCTGGTATGGCCTGAACCGGATCATCGCGCCGAAAGCGGGCGATACCGTGGTGGTCAGCGCGGCAAGCGGCGCGGTGGGCAGCGTGGTCGGCCAACTGGCGAAGCTGGCCGGGGCACGTGCGGTCGGTATCGCAGGCGGCGCGGATAAGTGCCGCTACGTGGTCGAGACGCTTGGCTTCGACGCCTGCGTCGACTACAAGGCCGGCAACCTGTATCAGGAGCTCAAGGCCGTGACGCCGGACGGCGTCGATGGCTATTTCGAGAACGTCGGCGGCGAAGTGCTCGACGTAACGCTCGCGCGCATGAACGCTTTTGGGCGCATCGCGTTGTGCGGGTTTATCGCGGGTTACGACGGCCAGCCGCTGCCGCTCAAGCACCCCTCGCTGATGCTCACGCAGCGTCTGCTGGTGCAGGGCTTTATCGTCAGCGAGCACATGGAGGTGTGGCCCGAAGCGCTCAAGCAGCTCGGCACGCTGGTCGCGCAGAAAAAACTGCAATATCGCGAGACCATCGCGCAAGGGCTCGATGCGGCGCCCGAGGCGTTCATGGGTTTGCTGAAGGGCAAGAACTTCGGCAAGCAGCTCGTCAAGCTGATCTGAGCTGAGCGTCGCGGCTGTCGAGCCGCGTATGCGGTAGATATCGAAAGCGTCAGCCGGTCGCCGCATCGGCTGACGCTTTCCGGCGGATAATTCCGGGCCGATAAACGCAGGAGAGAAACGATGTTCGAATTCGCCGGCAAGGTGGCGGTGATCACGGGGGCAGCAAGCGGTTTCGGCCGGGCGTTTGCGGAGAAGGGCGCGTCGCTCGGCATGAAGCTCGTGCTGGCCGACCTGAATCCCGAGTCGCTTGCTCAAACCGTCGACGCATTGCGCGCCGGCGGCGCCGAGGTAATCGGCGTGCCGACGGACGTGTCCGACGCGGCCCAGGTCGAAGCGCTCGCGCAAGCGGCGCTCGACGCGTTCGGCAAGGTGCATCTGCTGTTCAACAACGCGGGCGTGGGCTCGGGCGGCTTCCTCTGGGAAAGCTCGGCGAACGATTGGGCGTGGGTGTTCAACGTCAACGTGATGGGCGTCGCGCACGGCGTGCGTGCCTTCACGCCGATCATGCTGCGGCAGAACGAGCCCGCGCATATCGTCAACACGGCGTCGGTGGCGGGCTTGCTGTCGCCACCCGCGATGGGCGTCTACAACGCCTCGAAGCACGCCGTGGTGTCGCTCACCGAGACGCTCTATCACGACCTGCAACTCGCGCAGGCAGGCAAGCCTGAATCGGCGGCAGGTGGCGGCGAGGTGGGCTGTTCGTTATTGTGTCCGGCCTTCGTGCCGACCGGCATCGCCGACGCGGAACGCGCGCGGCCTACGGAGCTGCGCAACGCGAGTGGACCGACGCGCTCGCAGATCGCCGCCGGCAAGCAATTGCAGCGGGCGGTGCAAGCGGGCAAGCTGAGCGCGACCGACGTTGCCGACATTACGTTCGAAGCGATCGCCGCGCGGCGTTTTTACATCATCACGCATCCTGGCATCATGGCGACGGTGAAGCTGCGTCATGAGGATATCGAGCAGTTGCGCAACCCAACGGATCCGATGTCGCTGAAGCCGGACGTGAAGAACGCGAGCTAGGGGCGTGTGGCATCACACGGGGGCGGTTGCCGCCGTGTTTTTTGCTGCTTGTCCCGACGTTTTTCTCCCGGTTTTATCCCCCGGGTCTTATCCCTTAAAGTCCCCTTGATGCCCAGCGCCTCCGCGCCGCCAGAAACCCAATGCCGCTGAATCCGAAGATCGAGCAGGTACTCGACATGATCGCGCGGGCGAAACGCCCGCAGCTTCACGAGTTGAGTCCGCAACAGGCGCGTGCGTCCTACGAGAAAAGCGCGCCGATACTGGAGATCGCAAGCGCACCCATGTTCGGGGTCGAAGACCTGAGCGTGCCGACGCGCGACGGCGCGGCGATTCGTGCGCGTCTTTATCAACCTGTCGAGCCGAGCTGGGCCGAGCCTGCGCCGGCGCTGGTGTATTTCCACGGCGGCGGCTTCACGGTCGGCAGTGTCGATACGCACGAAGCGTTGTGCCGGATGTTGGCGCGCGACGGCCGCTGTGCCGTGCTGTCGGTCGATTACCGGCTCGCGCCCGAGTACAAATTCCCCACCGCCGTTGAAGACGCATTCGATGCATTGACCTGGCTGCACGCGCATGCCGCCGAATACGGGATCGACGCAGAGCGGCTGGCGGTGGGCGGCGATAGCGCGGGCGGCACACTGGCCACGGTGTGTGCCGTGCTGGCACGGGATGCGGGCATCAAGCTGATGCTGCAATTGCTGATCTATCCAGGTGCCACCGGCCACCAGCAAACCGATTCGCACGCGCGCCTCGCAGACGGCTTCCTGCTGTCGGGCGAGACGATTCAATGGTTCTTCGATCAATACGTGCGTGATAAGAGCGACCGCGACGACTGGCGTTTCGCGCCGCTCGACGGCACGCGCGGCGCGCCCGATTTCAGCGGCCTCGCGCCCGCATGGATCGCGACCGCCGAATACGATCCCTTAAGCGACGAGGGCGATGCGTATGCGGAAAAACTGCGCGCGGCGGGCAATCAGGTCACCCTGAAGCGTTATCCGGGCATGATTCACGAGTTCTTCAAGATGGGCGGCTACGTCCCCGATGTCGCGCAGGCGCACGCGGATGCCGCCGCGGCATTGCGGGTGGCGTTCGGCGTCGAATAAACGCCGCGCGTCAGGCAATCTCGCGTTCAACGTTGAACGCGAAGCTTCGCTCGAAATCGCCGGGCCGCACGATCCGGTGCGAGCCGTTGTCGTCGCTGCGTTCCGCCGCCGCTACGCTGATAACCTCGCCATGCGCGACCACGCGCACCGCGGTCGTGCCGCGCGTACCGTACTCGGGCGTTTCGATAAACGCTGCCGACAAGGCCCGCTCCCGTTCGAGCGGAATGCCGGTGGACGGTAGTTCGTCATCGCGCGCGAGGCGCGGATCGCGCATCAGATCGATCAGGCGTTCGAGCCGCGGCATCGCGTCGCGCGTGAGCATCGCGGCCAGTTCGGTGCGTTTCCTGACCAGCTTCGGCCATGCGGTATCGAGCACCGCATTCGAGATGCCGTGCGTGCCCGGCGCGAGCAGCGTGGGCGCGATATTCGAGCGGTTGCAATACCAGCCGAGCTCGCGGCGCGTCCAGTCGCCGATAAGCAGATTGAAGCCGTTGTAGATCTCGCCGGTTTGCGCGACGTGTTGCAGATAGCCGAGCGGCGTTTCGTGCCGGCCATTGCTGTTGCCCTTGCCGTTGTCCGTGCCTTGCGCGGAGCCGGTGAGCCAGTCGCTGACCAGCGTGCCGCGGGTCGGCGCATCGGCGCGCATTTTATGTGGCGCGCGGTAATTGGTCAGTGCGGCGAAGCGGCCGTCGCGTGACATGCCGAGCCATGTGCCGCCGCCCACCAGATCGCGGCCGGCCAGTACGGTCGGCGCGTCATGCCACCAGCTGATCGGTTCGGCGGTGCGGCGGAAGAATTCGTCGCGATTCGCCGCGAGTGTGAAGAGCGGCCCGTCGAGCGCATCGGGTCGCCAGTCGAAAACGATCAGGCACATCGGGGGCAGTCTCCCGGTGAGGGCGGTGGAGGAACAGAAGCAATAAAAAAAGCGGCGCCTGATTGCTGCGCCGCTGCGGTTCGGGTGCTTAAACCTCGGTCGGCAATCCGTACGGCAACGGGAGGAACGTCAGCGCCGGACCGTCCGCCGCGCCCAGGTGAACCGAGCCGCCTTCGAGCGCCGCCAGCTTGATCTCCACCAGCACGTCGACACCACCTTCCGGCGCCGATGCCGCGTTCACCACCATGCCGCACGGCTGGCCCGGATCGTCCGAGTGGAACAACTCCGCGCCGGCCTTGACCGTATCCAGTTCACCCGCCACGTTCGCGAGCGAGGTGCGCCGCTTGATCGTGCCGCGATACTGGCTGCGGGCTACCACTTCCTGACCCGGATAGCAGCCTTTGCGGAAATTGACCGCGCCGAGCACGTCGAAATTGACCATTTGCGGCACAAACTGCTCAACCACCGGTTGAGTGATGCGCGGCTCGCCGGCACGAATGTCGAGCCAATCCCATACCGCCGGCGACACGCGTTTGAGCTTTTCGTCGAGCGTCGGCAGATGCGCTTCGATCGTGGCCTTCGGGCCGATCCACAGATAGCGCAGCCGGCCGAGCGCATCCGGAACGCGAATCAGCGAACCCGCCGTGCCGTCCACCTGCACATGCACGCCGTCGGGCAGCGCGTCGAACACGCCGGAAAGCGCTTTGCGCACGTCGCCCGCGAGGCCCACCACCGCCAGTTCGCCGCTCGCGTCCGCAAGTTTTGCCTTGGCGCGCAGGACGAACATGGACAGCCGCTTCTGCACGGCGGCCTGCAGGTCCTTCGAGATCAGCAGACGGATCGTCTCGCCCGTGCGCCACGTCAACAACGACGCCAGCAGCCGGCCCTTGGCCGAGCAATAGCCCGCGAGGCGCGCATTGGCGGCATCGAGATGCTGGGTGTCGTTGGTCAACTGGCCATGCAGGAAGCTCGCCGCGTCGTCACCGGTCGCGTCGATCACGCCGAACTGCGTGAGCGGCATGTAGGCGCCTTGCCGGATGACGGCGTCGAATTCATCGGCGGCAGGGCGCGGCAGCGTAGGGAGTGCGGCAGATGCGGCAGCCTGGGCCGTGGCCACAGCGCCGGAGGGCGCAACTGCAGGAGTGACGGAGGGCGTGCCTGAAGCGGTAGCGAGCGGTGTGTTCATGGATTCCGAGAACAGTCAATTCTGACTTTAGCTAAGGCAAACAAGTATTATATGAGGTCCAACCCAGCCACGTTCCGCATGTCCCTTCTGAAGAAATGTTTCGTCGCCGGCTCAATTGTCATTGTGCTGGCCGCAGCCGCAATCGCAGGCGGATATCACTGGGCCACCAGCCCACTCGATTTGACCCCCGCGCAACTCGACGTCACCGTCAAACCGCACAGCAGCCTGCGCAGCGTCACGCTGCAGCTGATTCGCGGCGGCGTGCCGGTCGAGCCTGAACTGTTCGTGGTCATGACGCGCCTGCTCGGGCTGCAAAGCGATCTGAAATCCGGCAACTACGAGTTCAAGACGGGCATCACGCCGTACGAAGTGCTGCAGAAAATCGCCCGTGGCGACGTCAACGAATACGTGGCGACCATCATCGAAGGATGGACTTTCAAGCGCATGCGGGCCGAACTGGACGCCAATCCGGCGCTCAGACACGACACGGCCGGCATGAGCGATACCGATCTGATGAACGCGATCAACGCGCCGGAAGCGTCGATCGGCAATGGCGAAGGACTGTTTTTCCCGGATACCTATCTGTTCGACAAGAACACGAGCGATCTGGACATCTATCGCCGTGCGTACCGTCTGATGCGGCAGCGGCTGGACGAAGCATGGACCGCGCGGGCGCCGAACCTGCCGTACAAGACCCCGTATGATGCGTTGACGATGGCGTCGATCATCGAAAAGGAAACCGGCAAGCCATCGGACCGGCCGATGGTGGCGGCGGTATTCGCGAACCGTCTGCGCGTGGGCATGCCGCTGCAAACCGACCCGACCGTGATCTACGGCATGGGCGACAGCTACACCGGCCGTATCCGCAAGAAGGACCTGCAGACCGACACTCCCTACAATACGTACACCCGGATGGGACTTCCGCCAACGCCCATCTCGCTGCCCGGTGTCGCATCGCTGCAGGCGGCGATGAACCCGGCGCAATCCACCGCGCTGTACTTCGTATCGCGCGGCGACGGCAGCAGTATCTTTTCTGACACCCTCGGCGATCACAACAAGGCCGTGGACAAATACATTCGAGGGCAATGATGGCGCGGGGCAAATTCATAACGTTTGAGGGTATCGACGGTGCCGGCAAGACCACTCACCTGAGCTGGTTTCGCGAGCGCCTCGAAGAGAAAGTCGCGAGCACCGGCCGCTCGGTCGTGATGACGCGCGAGCCGGGTGGCACGGCGCTCGGCGAACAGATTCGCGAGATCGTGCTGCATCAGAAGATGGACCTCGAAACCGAGGCATTGCTAATGTTCGCGCTGCGCCGCCAGCATCTGGCGGAAGTGATCGAGCCGGCGCTGGCACGCGGCGACTGGGTGCTGTCCGACCGTTTCACGGATGCGACCTTCGCCTATCAGGGCGGCGGCCGTGGCCTGCCGCGCGACAAGCTGGAAACGCTTGAACGCTGGGTGCAGGGCGGTTTCCAGCCGGACCTGACCGTGCTGTTCGACCTGGCGCCGGAAATCGCCAACGAACGGCGCAGTGCCGCGCGCGATCCAGACCGTTTCGAAAGCGAATCGGAGGCGTTTTTCAACCGCACCCGTACCGAATATCTGCGCCGCGCGGAAGAAGCGCCATACCGGTTCGCTATCATTGACTCTTCGCAGAGCATCGCGCGAATTCAGAAGCAACTTGAAGAATTGATTGCAGTTCTTTGATTTTAAAAGAATATAATTTTAACTCATAACTTCGATGAAGTTCGCCCTCTGTCTCAGGAGGCGTCGTCAATCGATTGATTTAAAAGAGAAACAATGATTTATCCGTGGCAAGCCGACGACTGGAATCGCCTGCAGCAGTTGCGTGGACATTGGCCGCACGCCTTGCTGCTGCATGGGCAGGCAGGGATCGGCAAGTTGCGCTTCGCGCAGCACCTCGCCCAAGGACTCCTGTGTGAAGCTCAGCAGGCCAACGGCGAGCCCTGCGGCGCGTGCGTGGCATGCAACTGGTTCACGCAGGGCAATCATCCGGACTATCGGATCGTCGTGCCTGAGGCGCTGGCTGCCGAAGCGGGTCTCGCCAATGCCGCGGACGAAAAAGCCGAGAAGGCTGAAGGCGAAGAAGGCAAGAAGACCCGCGCGCCCAGCAAGGAAATCAAGATCGAGCAGATTCGCGGGCTGCTCGATTTCGTCGGCGTCGGTTCGCACCGTGGCGGTGCGCGGGTGGTGGTGTTGTATCCCGCCGAGGGCCTGAACATTGCCGCGGCCAACGCCCTCCTGAAAACGCTCGAAGAACCGCCGGCGGGTGTGGTGTTCCTGATGGTGTCGGCGCGCGTCGACCGTCTGCTGCCCACGATTATCAGCCGTTGCCGCCAATGGCCCATGACGATGCCCGCGCCGGAGGTCGCCACGAAGTGGCTCGCCGCGCAAGGCGTCGCCGAAGCTCCCGCGCTGCTCGCCGAGGCCGGCGGCGCGCCGCTCACGGCCCTTGCACTGGCGAGCGACGAGAACCGCACGCTGCGTGACTGGACCCTGAAGCAACTGGCCGCCGGCGCCGATTGCGACGCCTTTGCCTGCGGCGAGGCGCTGCAGAAGCTGCCGGTGCCGCTGGTGCTCGGCTGGTTGCAACGCTGGATGTACGATTTGCTGGCGCAGCGCACGGCCGGCGCGCCGCGCTATTTTCCGCAGGCGTCGATGGCGTTGTCGCGCTGCGCATCGCAAGCCGACGCCAGCGCGTTCGCGCGCTTCATGCGCACCGTGACGCGCCAGCGCGCGGTCGAGAACCACCCGCTGAATGCGCGCCTGGTGTTTGAAGAACTGTTTATTGGTTATCGCGAGCTATTCGCATAAATCTTTTGATGCCGGACGATTTGCTCAGGGCCGGGTGCTTTACCGGTTGTGACGCCTCGTGCATCCGTCCGCTGATTCGATTCGTATTCCACCTCACGTCCAAGCACCATGAGCCTTACTTACCGCGATGCCACGTTCGACGATCTGCCCGCGATCGTCGCCATCTACAACTCGACCGTGCCGTCGCGGCAAGTCACCGCCGATCTCGAACCGGTGAGCGTCGAAAGCCGTCTGGCCTGGTTTCATGCCCACGGCCCGCAAAAGCGTCCGCTGTGGGTGGTGGAAGATGCGCAGCATCCCGGCCGCGTGATCGCGTGGCTGAGCTTCTCGGATTTCTACGGCCGCCCGGCCTATCTGCGTACCGCCGAAGTCAGTATCTATCTGGACGAAAGCGCGCGCGGCAAGGGGCTCGGCAAGCAGTTGCTAGCGGCTTCGCTCGCGGCGGCGCCGGCGCTCGGCATCGACACCGTGCTGGGTTTTATCTTCGGCCACAATGACGCGAGCCTGCGCCTGTTCCGCAGCTTTGGTTTCGACACGTGGGGATCACTGCCGCGCGTCGCGGTGCTGGACGGCGTGGAGCGCGACCTGGTGATTCTCGGCAAACGGCTCGACACGGCAACCGCGGCCTGATTTGCAACCGGACTGACGGCCAGATTCACCCCACGCTATTTATCAGCAGGACATCATCATGTTTGTCGATTCGCACTGCCATATCAACTTCGAAGGACTCGCCGACCGTCTGCCGCAGGTGCTCGAGAACATGCGCAGCCATTCGGTCACGCATGCGCTGTGCGTCTCAGTCGACCTGGAGACGCTGCCGTCCGTGCTGGAGATCGCCAGCCAGCACGAGAACGTGTTCGCGTCGGTCGGGGTCCACCCGGATCACGAGGACATGCGCGAGCCGAGCCTCGCCGAACTCATCGAACTGGCCGCGCATCCGAAGGTGGTCGCGATCGGCGAGACCGGTCTCGATTACTACCGTCTGGAAGGCCGCACGATCGCCGATATGGAGTGGCAGCGCGAGCGTTTCCGTACCCATATCCGCGCGGCGCACGCCACCGGGAAGCCGCTGATCATCCACACGCGTTCGTCCGCGGAAGATACGTTGCGCATCATGGCCGAGGAGCGCGCAAGCGAGCCGGGCGGCGTGATGCATTGCTTCACCGAACCGTGGGCGGTTGCCGAGCAGGCACTGGCGCAGAACTTTTACATTTCGCTGTCGGGCATCGTCACGTTCAAGAGCGCGACCGACGTGCAGGATGTCGCACGCCGCGTCCCGCTCGATCGTTTGCTGATCGAAACCGACTCGCCGTACCTCGCACCGGTGCCGTATCGCGGCAAGCCTAATGAACCTGCGTACGTAAGTTATGTCGGACGCTTCATCGCGCAACAACGCGACATGCCGGATACGGCGCTGGCCGCCGCCACGACAGAAAACTTCTTCCGGCTCTTCAAGATCCCTTCGCCGGCCGGCGCGTGATTTATAAAGTTTCTATATATCAATAGGATAGGGACGTTTCCTAAAGCAAAATATGACAAATTACTCGACTTCGACCGTGCTGTTGCAAGAGACTTCAGCGGTGCAAACCGCCCTCGGCTCGGCACGCCGCAGCGCGTCGCGTCTCGCGTTGGCCGCCACGCTCGTCTGCGCTGCGCTGACTTCGCTGGTCGCGGCTCCGGTTCAGGCCGCGCCGATCGACTCGCTCATCAAGTCGGTTAAATTCGACGACGTCGACGGTGTCAACAAGCTGCTTGCCAAGGGTATGGACCCGAACAGCGTCGACAATCAGGGCTACCCGCTGCTGGTGATCGCCGCGCGCGAGAAGTCGGACAAGGTGGGCGCCGCGCTGCTCGCCAATCCGAAGACCAACATCGAGATCCAGGACAAGGCCGGCGAGAACGCGATGATGATGGCCGCGCTCAACGGCGACCTCAACTTCGTCAACCTGCTGATCGCGAAGGACGCCGAAGTCAACAAGAAGGGCTGGGCGCCGCTGCACTACGCGGCGGCGAACGGCCACGACGACATCGTCAAGGTACTGCTCGATCACTCGGCCTATGTCGACGCCGGCTCGCCGAACGGCACCACGCCGCTGATGATGGCCGCACGCGGCGGTCATGTGTCGACGGTAAAGTTGCTGCTCGACAACGGCGCGGACCTCACGGTGAAAAACCAGATCGGCTTGACCGCACTCGATTTCGCAAAGACCTACAAGGAGCCGGATGTGGTCGAGGGACTCACGGCGCGCCTGCAACAGATGCAGCAGAAGTGAATTGAGTGGAGAACCGGTGCGCCGTGCTTCGGCACACCGGCTGCCGCAATATGGAACTTGCCGGCCACCGGAGTGCCGGTCAACGAATTTGACTGAAGATAGCGGTGTCCGGCATGCCTGCCGCTCCGTAAAACAGTGCAGAATGACGACTTGGCGCGCTACGAGGCGCGCCGGTTCGATGCGGCGCAAGACCGCCTGATAAACGACCCTGGAAAGGAACACCATGCTGCGGGCCTTGATTTTCGCCAGCGCGCTTGCCGTCCCCCTGTCGGCAGCCGCGTTTACGGGAGGCGACCTCAACAAGCTTTGCACGAAGACCGATGTGGCTTCGCGCAGTGCGTGTGCCGCCTATATCGAAGGCGCCGCCGACGGCATCTTCAACACGATCGACGCAATCGGCGGCACTACCGGGCCGCGCGTCGGCCAGTACTTCTGCCTTCCGCCGGACGCACGCTCGGCGCAACTCACCGACGCGGTGCGCAAGTACATCGCGGATAACCCGATCGTTGCGGGCTATAACGCCAGCACGGCGATCTCATTGGGGCTCGGCAAGGCATTTCCTTGCAAGAGCGGTAACTGAGCGTGTCGTTGCTTTGAATCTGACGTGAATCGCGGCTGACGCCTACGCCGCGTGCCCGAGTCGGGCACGTCACGCGGATTGGCTGGCGTACATATAGAAATGCGCTTCCGTGCCGGCTCAAAGCCGGCCGTTCGGCTTCGGACGCTACTGCTCCAGGCGGCTTTTCCCCAATCCACAGCGCACCATGCGCCCACCCCACGCGAAATTGAGTGCAACCGACCGCACGCCGAAGCAGTCGAACTGTCGATTGAACTCATCAAACTGACACGGCGCCGCCTGCTTTACCCGCTTCGGGTCCTCAAAATGCTATAGCGTCCTGGATGTCACAACCGGGCGCCACGAGCAGATGCCGCAAGCGCGTGACACGCGACCCCCGTGCCGGACGAACCAGGGAGGACTACCAACATGGGCCGACTGATCGTCGTGTCGAATCGTGTCGCAACGCCGACGGAAACCAAGGGGTCCGCGGGCGGCCTCGCGGTCGGTGTATTCGGCGCATTGAAAGATGCGGGAGGCGTGTGGTTCGGCTGGAGTGGCGACGTGGTGAGCGAGACTGTCGCCAACGCCGGGCCGACGCTGGAGCAGGACGGCGCGGTGACCTTCGCGACCGTCGGCCTCACGCGCAAGGATTACGACCAGTACTACCGCGGCTTCTCGAACGCCACGCTATGGCCGGTGTTCCACTACCGCAACGATCTCGCGCGTTACGAGCGGGAAGAATATGCGGGCTACCGGCGCGTCAACGCATGGCTTGCGCACAAGCTGATCAAACTGCTCGAACCCGACGACGTGATATGGATTCACGACTACCATCTGATCCCGTTCGCTGAAGCGCTGCGTTCCGAGGGCATCACGAACCGCATCGGTTTTTTCCTGCACATTCCGTTTCCCGCGCCGCAGATCCTGCTCAACATTCCGCCGCACGAAGAGTTGGTGAAATCGCTGTCCTGCTATGACCTGCTAGGCTTCCAGACCGCCACCGACGAACTCGCTTTCCACGACTATGTGACGCGCCACGCGCGCGGCACCGTGAGCGAGGGCAACCACGTCGAGGCCTTCGGCCGCAAGCTGCGCACGGGCGTCTATCGGATCGGCGTGTTCCCCGACGAAATCGCCGAACAGGCCAAACGCTACGAAAGCCGCCAGCACGTACTCGAACTGAAGCAGAGTCTGGAGGGCCGCAAGCTGATCATGAGCGTCGACCGGCTCGATTATTCGAAGGGGCTCGTCGAGCGCTTCCGTGCCTTCGAGCAATTGCTGGAGCGCTCGCCGGAATGGCGCGGCAACGTCACGCTGGTGCAGATCGCGCCGCCCACCCGCTCGGACGTCGCTACCTATCAGAAGATCCGCCAGGATCTCGAATACGAAGCGGGGCGCATCAACGGCCGTTATTCGGGCCTCGATTACACACCGATCCGCTATCTGAATCAGCAATACGACCGCTGGAAACTGATGTCGCTGTTTCGCGAGTCGCAGATCGGCTTTGTCACGCCCTTACATGACGGTATGAACCTGGTCGCGAAGGAGTATGTCGCCGCGCAAAATCCCGACGATCCCGGCGTGCTAGTGTTGTCGATCTTCGCCGGCGCGGCGGCTGAGTTGAGCGGCGCGCTGCTGGTCAATCCACACGATGCGATCGGCATGTGCGAAGCCTTGCAGCGCGCGCTGCAAATGCCGCTCGATGCGCGCCAGCGGCGTCACGAGATCAACATGGCGGCGCTGCGCAAGAACGATCTCGGTGTGTGGCGCGATACCTTCCTGAACGATTTGCGCAGCGTGCCTATGCAGAAACCGGGCAAAGGCGGCGGACATAACTAATGATATTGATGCGTTTGAACGAAGTTGTTTTACCGAAGGTCCGACGGCGCCTGCCGGCCCGAAAGGCGGCCGTATGCTGAGAACCCTGGCTATCGCGGGGTACCGGTCGCTACGCGAGTTGATCGTGCCGCTCGGGCAGTTGAATGTCATCACGGGCGCGAATGGCAGCGGGAAATCGAGTGTGTATCGCTCGCTGCGCCTGCTGGCCGAGACCGCGCGCGGCGGCGTGATTACGTCGCTGGCGCGTGAGGGTGGCTTGCAGTCCACGTTGTGGGCCGGGCCCGAACGCTTCTCGCGCGCAGTGCTGGCCGGCGAGTTGCCGGTGGAGGGCACGCGTCGCAAAGATCCGGTGAGCTTGCGGCTCGGGTTTTCCGGCGACGAATTCGGTTACGCGATCGATCTGGGATTGCCGCCACTCGATAGAGCTACCCGGTTTCCACTCGACCCCACGATCAAACGCGAGTGCATCTGGAGCGGTCCGGTGCTGCGTCCGTCGGCCTTGCTGGTCGACCGGCACGGCGCGGCGCTGCGCACGCGTGATGAGCAGGGCGACTGGCAAACCATCCCTCAGCCCGTCGCCAGTTTCGACAGCATGATGACGGAGTTCTCCGACCCGCGGACCGCCCCCGAAATGATCACGGTGCGCGAGCAGATCCGCTCGTGGCGCTTTTACGACCACTTCCGCACCGATGCCGAAGCGGCCGCGCGTCTGCCGCAGATCGGCACGCACACGCCGGTGCTGTCGGACGACGGCGCGGACCTTGCCGCGGCCTTGCAAACGATCCGCGAGATCGGCGACCCCGTGGCGCTCGACGCCGCAATCGACGACGCCTTTCCCGGCTCACGCCTCGACGTCACCACGCTGGACGGTCGCTTCGAAGTGTCGATGCAGCAGCATGGCTTGCTGCGGCCGCTCAAGGGCGCGGAACTCTCGGACGGCACCTTGCGCTATCTGCTGCTGGTGGCCGCGCTGCTCACGCCGCGTCCGCCCGCGCTGCTGGTGCTGAACGAACCGGAGACGAGCTTGCATCCGGACCTGCTGCCGGCGCTGGCACGCCTGATCGCGCGGGCTTCCGCGCATTCCCAGGTGCTGGTCGTGTCGCATGCGGCGCGGCTGATTGCGGCGCTCGAGCGGGAGGACGGCAGTCAGTCGATCGTGCTTGAGAAGCACTTTGGCGCGACGCGCATCGCCGATTCGGACGATCGCGATCTGCCGGGCTGGAAATGGCCGGCGCGCTAACCGCCGCGCAGTGGATAATAGGCACGTCGTGGGATGTAAGCTGAATGTAACAGCGCACAGGAATTGCAAAGCCAGCGGCTTTTTGTGACGCCCTGATGAATAATGCTTTGATGCGGATGGTGCAGGCGGACACCTGGCGTTCGCCGCATTGATGGAGAAGTGATGGAGAAGGACGGTGCTGAGCTGTTTAGCGCCGCTGACGTGCACCGCCATCAGCGCAAGCCGTCAGTTCACGGAGACAAATATGAAGATTGCGCAGATCGCCCCCCTGACCGAATCGGTGCCGCCAAAGCTCTACGGCGGCACGGAACGTGTCGTGTCCTACATCACAGAGGCGCTCGTCGAGCTCGGCCATGACGTGACGCTGTTCGCGAGCGGCGATTCCGTCACGAGCGCCAAGCTCGAAGCCGTATGGCCGCGTGCGCTGCGGCTGGATCCAGGGATCCGCGATCGCATCGCGCCCCACATGCTGCTGATGGAACTGGTGCGCCGCCAGGCCGACAACTTCGACGTGCTGCATTTTCACCTCGACTACTACTCGTTTTCGGTCTTCAAGCGCCAGGAGACTCCCTTCGTTACGACCATGCATGGGCGTCTCGACCTACCCGAGCAGCAACCGGTGTTCGACACCTTCAACACCGCGCCGGTGATCTCGATTTCGAACGCGCAGCGTCATCCGTTGCCGCAGGCCAAATGGCTTACCACCGTCTATCACGGCTTGCCGGAGCAGCTCTACACGCCGCAGCCGGTCGAGCAGAAGTACCTCGCGTTCCTCGGCCGCATCTCGCCGGAAAAACGGGTCGATACCGCGATCCGGATTGCCGGGCGCTGCGGAATGCCGATCCGGATCGCCGCGAAAGTGGATGCCGCCGACCGCGAATATTTCGAGCGCGAAATCCGGCCGTTGCTGGACTTGCCGCATGTCGAGTTCATCGGCGAAATTGCGGATGATCAGAAGGCCGAGTTTCTATCGGGCGCCCATGCGCTGCTCTTCCCGATCGACTGGCCGGAGCCGTTCGGCCTCGTGATGATCGAGTCCATGGCGTGCGGCACGCCGGTGATCGCGTTTAACCGTGGCTCGGTGCCGGAAGTGCTGGACGACGGGGTGACAGGCTTTATCGTCGAAGACGAGATCGGCGCGGTGGCGGCCGTCAATCGCCTGCATAAGATGCCGCGAGCGGGTGTGCGGCAGCGTTTCGAAGAGCGCTTTACGTCGCACCGCATGGCGCAACAGTATGTGGATGCGTATCAGTCGGTGATTCGCGCTCAGAAGCGTTCGCGCTTCAAGGTGATCGATACGTCGGGGAGCTGAGCGGCGTGGCTCGCGTGGCGTGCATGGCTTGTGTGACTCGCGCTGCGCAATGAAAAAGAACGGCGACGTGCAATGCGCATCGCCGTTTTTTATTGCCGCTGCATGACATTACGGGACCTGAGCCCCGGAATCCGGCAGGCGCCTAGATCTTCAGGCGTGAGACCTTCGTGCCCTGCAGCGAGACGTCGGCCATCAGGCCGGCGTTAGTCAGGATGAATACTTCGACAGGGGCGGTTGCCGTGGTCGTGTCGATTGCGCCGTTGGCGCCCATCTTCACCAGCGCGACGGAGGCGTCGCCGCCTGCCGACCAGCCGTCGGCATTGCGGAATGAGTCGAGCGAGTCCTGGGTCATGAACAGGAAGATGATAGCCTTCGACTGCGCGCCCGCCTGCAGACCGAACGATCCGGAAATCGTGCTGTAGTAACCCACCGAGCTGCCACCCACGCGCAGCGCGCCTTCGCCATACTGGCCACCAACAATGAAGCCCGCTTGCAGTACTGACGGGAACACAAGCACGCCGCGCGCCTTGGAGACGAGTTCGCGCGAACCCTTCACGGTGGTGAACAGGCGCGACATGGTGCCGTCGACGCTGGCGTCGATCGACTGGCGTTTGGATGCATCAGTGGAGGGCGTGTTCGGGGTGCTGCCGTTGGTTGTACAACCAGCGAGTGCAAGGCCTCCGAAAGCGAGCGCAGCGGTAGTCTTCAGCATGAAGTTTCGTCTTTGCATCGTTTTTCTCCATCATGGTTCCTGGGTACAACCTCATATGGTCTTGCCGGGTTGTCTTTGAGTTATATCACACGCAAGCGGGGAAGGCGTAGTTCGTCGCCAGGCGAAAAGCCTTGTGTGGCGGGGGTTTGAGCCATGCCATAAGGCATCTTGATGTAACTTTGACCGGCCTCAAAAGACAGTTGCGAGAGGCTGGCGCAGCGCGTTCAAATGGGCTTCTGGCGCATCGCGCCAGGCCGGGAGCGGCGCACCGGCCGTTAAACGGAGGCCGTATCAAGCGTCTGTTTTACCGATTTTGCGCGCTCGCAGCTCGCGTTGAAATCCACGTTGAAATCAAATTGAAAGTGTTGTCGCGACGCCACCTGCGCGTCCGCCGTGTCCTCATGTGCGTCCTCACCCGTGGTTCGCCGGACTTTTGACAGGCGGGGGGCGGCGCAGCGCGCGGCGAACCATCCCGATCAGCAGGCCGATCAGGAACAGCGTGACAGCCGGCACGATCCAGTAGCCGACGAACGCATGCCAGAGGTAAGCCATGAGGGTAGAGCGACGTACGCTGTATTCATTGCGGGCGTCTTGCTGGCGCGGCGCATTGGCAGCCAGTACGTCGGCCGGACAGCCGGCGGCTTGCGCCTCGTCGGGCTTGCCATGGCAGCGCGCGGGCGCGCCGGCCGCGCGTTGTGCGTCGGTGAAGTCCCAGGTGGTCAGCGCGCGATTGAGATCGACGGCGTTGTACGCCATTTCCTCCCGGATCTCGCTGACCGCAACGATCGCCACGGGCACGGCCCAGAAAATGATGACGACCAGCCACCGCCTCAACCAGCGGTTTTTATGCTTCGTTACCATCCTTGCCTCCGATCGATGCTCTTCAGCACCAACGACAAGATGGCGGCCCGTCTAATGTTGTGTATGGGGGTGGGCCGTCTCCGCAGCCATCATAGAAGAAAAACGACGCGTTCGCGCGAATGGACAGTGAAGGAGTGGGTGACGCGAGGGCGCTTGCTGAGGAGAGACGTTACGAAGGAGCGTAGGGTAAGGACAGAAGCAGGCACGAGGGCAGACACAACGGCAGACACAAAACAAACGCAGTAGCCGCGCCGGAAAACGGCGCGACCCTGTTCGAGCAGCAGGCGGTTACACGCGCGGCATGGGGCCGCGCCGCTTGCCTCGCGTTTAATTAGCCGGTGCTGACGACAGGCAGGTCTTCATGAAGGCCTTGCGGTCATCACCCTTTTTGCCGGTGGCTTGCGCGTTGCATGCCTTCATCTTGTCCTGCTGGCTCATCGGTGCCGCGGCGGCCGGCTTGGCGGACAGGCAGGTCTTCATGAAGGCTTTGCGGTCGTCGCCTTTCTTGTCGGCGGCCTGCTTGTTACAGTCGGCCATTTTCGTTTGCTGGCTGTTCTGTGCGAACACCGGCGACACGAGGACAGCACCCAGCACCAGCGTAGCGATAGCGGATTGGACTTTCATGGGACACTCCATCGGTGGTGAAAACGTTTTTGGTCGTTCATGCGCGCGGGCGTCTACGGCGTCCAGGACCCCTCGGCACGTCCATTATGGCAAATGCTGTCTGCCTGAACGGATAAAAGAGCACTCCGGTTGACAGGCGCTCACGCAGGTTTTCCCCTAGACGTCAGGGACGACGGTGCTCCAGGGGCTGAAACGGCAAGTCCCTAATGGTGTCAAAAATATGTTATGCAATCCAGATTAATTTGCGAGAGGCAGGCAAATGAATTAGCTCGCCGTCATTCGATAAAGTCTGATCCGGCATTAAAGATTCGATCCGTATTGCTGCAAGTGCAAATGAATAGGAAATCGGCAGAAAATGCCGTTGAAGAGCAGCGGGGTAATCTTGACTTGAATTCCTGCACCAAGGCGCCGCCCCGGCGTCTGCGCCGCGCAGGTCAAAGGAGGCACGCGATGCACTATCTGTTGATCTATGACCTCGTACCGGACTACCTCGAACGGCGTGGCGCATATCGCGACGCGCATCTGAAACTTGCCTGGGCGGCGGTGGAGCGCGGTGAATTGCATCTGGCCGGCGCACTGACCGACCCTGTCGACACCGCCGCGCTGCTTTTCAATGGCGACTCTCCCGCAGCCGCTGAAGCCTTTGCCAGAGCCGATCCGTATGTACTCGCGGGACTGGTGACGCATTGGCGAGTGCGCCAATGGATGACGGTGGTGGGTGAGGGCGCGGCGAATCCTGTGCGCTAGAAGCAAGCCCGGCAATGCCTCCTGTACGGTATCGAGAGGAATGCGAACAGCATGCGCAAATGCAGCGGTTCGCTTCCTCGACGATTGAGCTTCGATGTCGGTCAGGTACTATCCATCTGCTGCACCCACATCCCCCAGGCTGGGCAAAAACAGCTTCAAAGCGCATCGAAATGCATGATGGATCAAGCGTTGATTTCGTAAAGTCAATTCACCGCTTTTCTCATGCCGTTGTGCTATGCAATAGTGGATTTCGAAGCCCGGACCGATGGCTGCTCTGTTACAGCAATGCGTGAAGCGATGCGGCAAAAAGGACAAGATTGTTTCCATCCGTAACACTTGTCTCAACGATATTCACGCAAACCCTGGTGATGGTATGCTTCGTGCACAAATTCTCCCATGCACGAGTGAGACCACGTTTTGTGCTTCGCAATAGGGACAAACCGCACTAAGCCAGTGCGATATTGACCCGCAAACAGAACGTACAAAACATATTTGTGCAACCGAGGGCTGCACACGGATCGTGAACGTTGAATCCGTGGCCGCCCAAAGCCGCGGCCGGGCCAGGCTGCGTGGAGAAAACCCAATGTTTTTCGATGAGCTAAGCAATGACGAATGGGCGCTGCTGGCAGCGCTTGTCTCTGATGAGCCGGCCGTCCGTCTGAACCGGCGCGGCCGGCCCCGCGCCGAACCGCGCATCGTGGCGAATGCCGTCCTGTGGATTCTGACAACTGGCGAACCCTGGTCGAAGCTGCCGGGGCGCTATCCGTCGGGTCCCACCTGCCGGCGCCGTTTCGAAGAGTGGCAGTTGAACGGCACCCTGCTCGAGATGGTTCGGCTGTTGTCGCAAACCGGGCGTACCTTCGCCTACATCCCGCAACCGGCGCCGCCGGTCGTGGCCAAGCCGGCCGCGCCGGTAACCGAAACCGTCAGCGTGCGCGACGAAGGTCTGCGTGGCGTGTCGTGGAAAAGTCCCGAGTCGTGGCAGGCGCCCGGCGTATCGAGCAGTCTGAGCCAATGGCGCTCGGCCGATCCGATCGCCGATATCACACGCCAGTTGTCCGGACTGACGAACGTGCCGCCGGTGTCTCGTGCACCTTCGCCACCGCCGGTGTCCTCGCCACTGGTGGCACGGCCCGTCATGCGCGCCGATCCGCAGGGTCTCGACGAAGCGCGGGCGGTTGACGCGGCCATGCACAGTCTGGACTCGGCCATTACGTCGGCACGCCGCGCACAGCAGCTTGAAGATCAGCGCAGCTCGCTGTCAATGAGCTTCGCGCCGCGTGGCACGCAAGTCTCCGATCAGCAGGGCTACGTGATTTACGTCGCGGCGGAGCAGGTGCCCAACGCCATGTATCGCGCGTGGGCGGAGATCATGAAGGACGGCAGACGCGTCGAGCGTTCCGGCCTCGTCGGCCCGCGCTTTGCAGAGGCTGAGGCAGCGGAACAATACGCGCTTGAATGGGCGCGGCAGTGGATCGACCGTGAATGCCGTACGCAGGCTGTAGCAGACGGTGCGCCGGCTGCCAACCCGGCGTCGGGAGCGGCGCGTCCGTTGCCGGCCATGCGTCATGTGCCGGAACCCGTCACGGCGAATCACGGCGGCCCGTTGCACGGTCCGCTCAACGCGTTCCGTGGACCGCTGCGCCGTTATCCCAGCGAACCCGCTGCACCCGCAACGGAAAGCGGTAGCGCGTCGGATCGTTTTCCGTCGTTTCCGGAACTCATCTCCCACGCGGGGTGAGGACGGCTGCAAGTGCGACTGTCAGTACCGTCGTAAGCGCGTTAGCTGGCGTAGCAGCAAGCGCGGTGCCGGCACAGTGGTTAGAGCGCAGCAGTACCCCGGCGTAGCAGTACCCCGCGGCCGTCAGGAGCAACCGCCGCAGGTTCCCGCTTCATCCGTTGTGAATCATTGTCGTCCGTACGTATCGTCGAAGCGCACGATATCGTCTTCGCCGAGATACGAACCCGATTGCACCTCGATCATTTCGAGCGGCATCTTGCCCGGGTTCTCGAGACGATGGGTGACGCCCAGCGGAATATAGGCGGATTCGTTTTCGGAAACGATGAAGCGCTCTTCACCTCGCGTGACGAGCGCGGTGCCGCGCACGACGATCCAGTGTTCCGCCCGGTGATGATGCATTTGCAGCGAGAGCCGCGCGCCCGGCTTCACGACAATGCGTTTCACCTGGAAGCGCTCGCCGGTGTCGACGGAATCGTAATTGCCCCACGGGCGATGCACCTTGCGATGGTTGGCCGCTTCCAGGCCGCCATCGGTGCGAATCCGTCCGACAATCTTCTTGACATCCTGCACGCGTGATTTGTCCGCGACCAGAATCGCGTCGGCCGTCTCGACCACCACGAGATCATGGGTGCCGACACAGGCGATCAGGCGTCCTTCCGAATGTGCGAAGGTCGAATCCGCGCCTTCGAACATCACGTGGCCGCGGCCTACGTTCTGATCGGCGTCTTTCTCCGAGATGTCCCAGATTGCGTCCCACGAGCCCACGTCCGACCAGCCTGCTCGCAGCGGCACAACCACGCCGGACGCGGCGCTCTGATCGTTGCCCAGTTGTTCCATCACCGCGTAGTCGATCGAATTGGACGGCGAGGCACTGAACGCGTCGCGTTGCAGACGGAAGAAATCGCCGTCCGCCTTGCCGCCAGCGAACGCTATTGCGCAGGCTTCGTAAATCGCCGGCTGGAAGTGACGGATCGCCTTGAGCCAGGTCGATGCGCGCATGATGAAAATGCCGCTGTTCCACCAGTATTCCTGCGATTCGATATAACGCTGCGCCAATTCCAGATGCGGTTTCTCGACGAAACGGTCCAGTTTGTGCGCGCCGATCTTGCCGGTTGCATCGGCATGCGTCGCGCAGGCGTCGTTAGGCATGCCAAGCGCCGTGCCGATACGGATGTAGCCGTAGCCGGTTTCCGCACGTGTCGGCACGATGCCCATCGTCACGATATGGCCGGCCACCGCATGCTGTACGCCCGCGGCTACCGCCGCATGAAACCCGTCGATGTCGGTCACCGCGTGATCGGCGGGCATCACGACCATGATGCCGTCCTCGTCCTGCGCGGCGATCGAAAGGGCGGCCACCGTCAGTGCCGGCGCGGTATCGCGCCCAACGGGCTCAAGAATCAGCCGGCTCGGCTTGCCGCTCGTGCGCAATTGCTCGGCTGTGGTGAAGCGATGTTCTTCATTGGCCACCACGACGAGTTGCTCCGAGAGGAGATGACCCGCTTCGAGCCCGTCGAGACGGCGCGTCGTGGATTGCAGCAGCGAATCTTCGCCTAGCAAGCCAATCAGCTGTTTCGGGTACTGCTCGCGCGACATGGGCCACAACCGTGTGCCGGAACCGCCGGCCAGAATCACGGGATGTACTTTGAGCTTGACGTTAAGGGGCATAGCTTGTGTGGACCGGGTGTCGGCGGGCGTGGCCGTAACCGGAGCTGTCATGATTGACTCCTCGAGGCTGGGTGAGTGCGTCGAGTTTTATCACGAAGTAAAGAATCAATAAAAGCACGTTAAATAGAAGCTATATAAAGCGTCTAATAAAATTAGTCATTTCGTGAAGGAAAAATGTCTGGATAATTTTTTAAAAATAAAAATTAAGCGAAAAAAATGGCGGCGAATTTTTTTGTCCGCCGAAATAAGGAAAATTACAGACGACGAAGGGGACGTAAGTTTCGTAGGAAAACAAGAAGATCGGCGCGCTGCCACGTCCAGAAAGGCGATAAATGCGGATCTCAAACGTGAATTCGGTAACAATTGCCGTACAAAAATCAGAAAAAATACCGGAAATTTGACCGATACAATTTGAGATATTTTGCTGTCTTGCAGTCCGAATTTTAATATCGCTTTATCTATACCTGTACAAGGGTATTCACTCATCCAGGCACCCGCTTTCCGAATCGGCCGTCAGGCAATTTTTAGTCAGGAAAGCAGCAGGGCAATTCGCACCGCTTCAATCAGTTTCGCGTCGCGCATTTATCTGGCCGGCGCGGATACCGGCGTTGCGTTGCCTCGCCGGGGACCGGATGAGTGTGACGCGAATTCAACCAACCAACGGACGGCACTTGACTGACGAACTGAGGGGCAGCGCATGCTGAGCGTTCTATCGAGAATCATCGACATCGCCATGGTCGCGTTCGGCGCCGCCATCGCGACGGCCGTGCACAGCGGGAAACTGGTGTGGCTGGACGACGTCCAAAGCGTATCGCTCGCGTTCGATTGTCTGCTGGTGGTGGTGTTCTTTCCGGCGCTGGGAATCTATCAGTCGTGGCGCGGCAAGCCGCTCTACGACCTGCTGTGCCGCGTCGCGGGCGGCTGGCTGATCGTGGAAGTCACCGGCGTGCTGATCAGTTTCAGCCTGCACCGCTCGGACAGCCTGTCGCGGCTGTGGCTCGTCTACTGGGCGGTCGCCACGATCGTGCTGCTGATCGTTACCAAGGTGATCGTCTATTCGATCCTGCGCGGATTGCGCCGCGAAGGCTTCAATCAGCGGGCGGTGGCGATCGTCGGCGGCGCGCCGTATGGACGCTTTCTGATTGCGCAGATGCGCAGCCGCCCGGAAGCGGGCTTCAGTCCCGTCGTGGTGTTCGACGAGGACGGCACGATCAATCCTTATGAAGACCCCGATGCCAGCGACTCGATCGAAGGCGTGCCGGTCGAGCGCGATTACGCGCGGATGCTTCAACTGGTGCGTCAACGCGCGATTCGCGAGTTGTGGCTCGCGCTGCCGATCTCGAAGGAGAAGGCGATCCACCGCTTTGTGATGGACCTGAAGAACGACTTCGTGAACATCCGCTTCATTCCGGACGTGCGCAGCCTGACGCTCTTCAATCAGCCGATGGTCGATCTGCTCGGCGTGCCGGCGATCAACCTGGCCGCCTCGCCGATCACCGATCTGCGCGTGCTGCCCAAACGCATTTTCGACCGGCTGTTCGCGCTGGCGGCATTGACCGCGCTGGCGCCGGTGATGCTGGTGATCGCGGTGATGGTGAAGCTGAGCTCGCCAGGCCCGGTGTTCTTCCGCCAGAAGCGCAAGGGCATCGACGGCAACCAGTTCGAGATCTACAAGTTTCGCTCGATGAAGATCCATCAGGAAGAGGCCGGCAAGATCACTCAGGCCACGCGGCGCGATCCGCGCATCACGGCGGTCGGCGCGTTCCTGCGGCGCACCAGCCTCGACGAACTGCCGCAATTCATCAACGTGCTGCGCGGCGAGATGTCCGTGGTCGGCCCGCGCCCGCACGCGCTCGAACACGACGACATCTACAAGGATCTGGTGAAGGGCTATATGCACCGTTACCGGATCAAGCCGGGCATCACCGGATGGGCGCAGATCAACGGCTACCGCGGCGAAACCGATCGCATCGAAAAGATGATGGGCCGCGTCAAGCTCGATCTGTACTACATGCAGCACTGGACCTTCTGGCTCGACATCAAGATCGTCGTGCTGACGTTGTGGAAGGGCTTTGTGGGCAGCAACGCTTACTGACCGCCGGATTAACCGTTCGACCGTTTATTGGGCCGCCGCCGCGCAACGCATCGCGCAACGGCTCCCCTGAATCAACTCCCTTTTCCGAGGTGTAACACATGAACCTGACGATCATCGGTAGTGGCTACGTAGGCCTCGTGACGGGCGCCTGTCTGGCCGACATCGGCCATGACGTGTTCTGTCTCGACGTCGATCAGCGCAAGATCGACGTGCTCAACAACGGCGGCGTGCCGATCCATGAACCGGGTCTGCAGGAAATCATCGCGCGCAATCGCAAAGCAGGGCGCCTGAGGTTTTCGACCGACATCGAAGCCGCGGTCGCGCACGGCGACATCCAGTTCATCGCGGTGGGCACGCCCTCCGACGAAGACGGTTCCGCCGATCTGCAATACGTGCTCGCCGCCGCGCGCAACATCGGCCGCCATATGACGGGTTTCAAGGTGATCGTCGACAAATCGACGGTGCCGGTCGGCACGGCCTCGCGCGTGCGCGAGGTGATCGCCGGGGAGCTGACCGCGCGTAACGCTGGCCACATGTTCTCCGTGGTGTCGAATCCGGAGTTCCTGAAAGAAGGTGCGGCGGTGGAAGATTTCACCCGGCCTGATCGCATCGTGCTCGGCTGCGACGAAGACGTGCCGGGCGAAAAAGCGCGCGAACTGATGAAGCGCCTCTACGCGCCGTTCAACCGCAATCGCGAGCGCACGCTGTACATGGACGTGCGTTCGGCGGAGTTCACCAAGTACGCGGCCAACGCGATGCTCGCCACGCGCATCTCGTACATGAATGAGCTGGCGAATCTGGCCGACCGCGTCGGTGCGGATATCGAAGCGGTGCGCCGCGGTATCGGTTCCGATCCGCGGATCGGCTACGACTTCCTGTATGCCGGCTGCGGCTACGGCGGCTCGTGCTTCCCGAAAGACGTGCAGGCGCTGATTCGCACGGCCGCCGATCACAAGGCCAACCTGCGCATTCTCGAGGCGGTGGAAGCCGTCAACGACACGCAGAAAAAGATCCTCGCACACAAGATTGTCGAGCGCCTGGGCGAGGATCTGTCGGATCGCACCTTCGGCGTGTGGGGTCTCGCATTCAAGCCGAACACCGACGACATGCGCGAAGCACCGAGCCGCCCGCTGATCGCGGAACTGCTGCGCCGCGGCGCACGCGTGAAGGCCTACGACCCGGTCGCGATCGACGAATCGAAGCGCGTGTTCGCACTCGATCTGAAAGACGTGCCGCAACAGCACGCGCGCCTGTCGTTCGTGAACGAGGAGATGGAGGCGGCCGAGGGCGCCGATGCCCTCGTGATCCTCACTGAGTGGAAAGTCTTCAAGAGTCCGGATTTCAATTCGCTCAAGGAGAGTCTCAACACGCCGCTGATTTTCGATGGCCGCAATCTGTACGAGCCGGACACGTTGCTCGAACTCGGTATCGAGTATCACGCGATCGGCCGCCAGCACGCGCTGCGCAATGCGCCGGCGCGAGCGGGCACGAACGGTTTGCCGGTAACGACCTCGGCGGCGCATTCGGCCGACCCGGTCGAAGCCGGTCAATAAGCTGATCACCAGGCCGCTGCACCTCGTCAAGGAGCCCGCTATGTTCGCCAACGTTCTGATCGTCTGCCACGCCAACGTATGCCGTTCGCCCGCAGCCGAAATGCTGTTCAAGTCGCGGCAACGCACGGCATCGCGGTCTTCCTCAACGCCGATTGCGTTTCATTCGGCGGGCCTGCGTGCCGTGAACGGCCACGGCATGGACCCGGTGATGCAGCGCCTGCTCGCCGAGCAGGGTGTCGCCGCCAGTACTCACTACTCGCGGCGCCTCGAACGCAGGCTCGTGCGCGACGCCGATCTCGTGCTCGTCACCGAGCGCGCGCAGGTGAGCGCGGTCGAAGCGCTCGATCCGGCCTCGCGCGGCAAGGTTTATCCACTCGGCAAATGGGAAGACGACTCCGACGTCGCCGATCCGCACGGCCACGTGGAAGCCGACTATAGGGAGAGTCTCGTGCTCATCGAACATCTGGTCATGGGATGGCTGAAAAAAATATGCTGATGAAAAAACTCACCGCACACACATTCGCGAACTTCAGGCCGAAGTTCGCCGCCTCGCTTTTGCTGACGTCCTTTCTGTCGGCCTGTGTTACCGCTCCTGGCAACTACCTCGACACGTCCCGTCTGAAGGACGACGGCCAGCACCAGAATCAACCCCAGGAGACCTATCCGGTCCATCTGATCGACGGTCCGCTGGTCGCCGCACAAGCGCAGGCGCAAGCCGCCGCCGCGCAGCAGGCGCTGCCGGTCTCGCGTTTCGCCGACCCGTCGCAGTATGTGTACCGGCTTGCACCACAGGACATTCTCGGCATCACCGTATGGGATCACCCTGAATTGACTACCCCGCAGGGCAGCACGCTGTCCTCGGGCGGCAACACCACGCAAAGCGTCGGCGGCGCCTTGCAGCAGCCGTACACGGCCGCGCTGCCGGGTCAGGCCGATCCGTACGGCCAGACCGTTGCCGCCGACGGCACGATCTTTTTCCCGTTCGTCGGCCGGATCAAGGCCGCGGGCAAAACCGTGGGCGAGTTGCGCGATCAGTTGAGCGCCGGCCTCGTGCGCTACATCCGCAATCCGCAGGTCGACGTGCGCGTACTGTCATACCGCGGCCAGAAAGTGCAGGTCACCGGCGACGTGAAGACGCCGGGTCCGCTGGCCATCAGCGACGTGCCGATCACGCTGGTCGACGCGATCACGCGCTCGGGCGGCACGAACAGCGACGCCGACATTCAGCGTGTGCGTCTCACGCGCGACAACAAGCTGTACGTGCTCGACGCGAATCGTATGCTCGATCAGGGCGATACCTCGCAGAACGTCATGCTGCAGAACGGCGACGTGATCAACGTGCCGGATCGCAGCGACAGCCGGATCTTCGTGATGGGCGAGGTGAAGACGCCGATCCAGGTGCCGATGCTCAAGGGCCGCCTGACGATCGCCGACGCGCTGACCCAGGCGGGCGGCATTCTCGATACGGACGCCAACCCGCGCCAGATCTTCGTGATGCGCGGCATGCGCGAGCATCCGACCACGCCGGACGTGTACCGCCTCGATATGACGCAGCCTGACGCGATCATGCTGTCGGCCCAGTTCCAGTTGCAACCGATGGACGTCGTGTATGTGGGCACCGCCGCTTCGACCACATTCAACCGTGTGTTGCAGCAAGTCCTGCCGACCATCCAGACGCTGTTCTACCTGAAGCAGTTGACGAAGTAAGCCTCTGAACCGTCGACAGGCCCGCGCCGCTCGTCCAGGGCGCGGGACCGAAGCAAACGCTAAAGCAAACGCTAAAGCAAACGCTAAAGCAAGCGCTGAAGCACATGCCAAAAGCACCCGCTGAAGCCCACGCCGAAGCAACCGAAACGGGATCGAATTGTGAGCAATCAAATCTCTCCACATATGGCCGGTCCGATCAAGACCGAAGAAGAGGACGTGGTCCTCGGGCAACTGGTGCAGGTCATCCTGGACGACATCTGGTGGCTGATCGCGATCGCCGCGGCGATCGTCGCACTGGCCGCCGCGTACTGTTTCCTCGCCAAGCCGATTTATTCCGCTGACGCGCACGTGCGGGTCGAGCAGTCCGACAACACCTCGCAGGCGCTCACGCAAACGCAGACGGGCGCGGCGATCACCACCGGTTCGACCTCGCTGCCGACCGACGCCGAGATCGAAATCATCAAGAGCCGCGGCGTGGTCGGCCCGGTGGTCCAGCAGTTGAAGCTGAACTTCAGCGTCGCGCCGCGGACGATTCCGCTGCTCGGCAGCATCGCCGCGCGGCTGGCAACGCCGGGGCAGCCGGCACGGCCATGGCTGGGTCTGTCTTCCTATGCGTGGGGCGGTGAGGACGCCGAGGTCGACTCGATCGACGTGGTGCCCGCGCTGGAAGGCGCGAAGCTGACAATGAAAGTACAGGACGACCAGCACTACGAACTGTACGCAGAGAACGGCTCACTGCTGCTGCGCGGCCAGGTCGGCCAGCAGGAGCAGGGTGGTGGCGTGACGATCCTCGTCAGCAAACTGGTGGCCCGTCCAGGTGAAGAGTTCATCGTGACGCGCTTTAACGACCTCGACGCGATCACCGCGTTCCAGTCGGCGATCACCGTGCAGGAGCAGGGCAAGCAGACCGGCGTGATCCAGATCTCGCTGGAAGACAAGAGCCCCGAACATGCGGCGCTGGTGGCCAACGCGCTTGCGCATTCATATGTGCGTCAGCATGTGTCGAACAAGCAGGTCGACGCGAGCAAGATGCTCGACTTCCTGAAAAGCGAAGAGCCGCGTCTGAAGTCCGATCTCGAACGCGCCGAAGCCGCGTTGACCGCGTACCAGCGCCAGTCCGGCTCGATCAATGCGAGCGATGAAGCCAAGGTCTACCTCGAAGGCAGCGTGCAGTACGAGCAGCAGATTGCCGGTTTGCGCCTGCAGATGGCGCAACTGAGCCAGCGCTATGGCGACGACCATCCGATGCTCGTGGCCGCACGCCAGCAGATGGCCGAGCTGGAAGCACAGCGTGCCAAATACGCTGACCGTTTCCGCGATCTGCCGGCGACCGAAGTGAAGGCCGTGCAGTTGCAACGGGATGCGAAGGTGGCTGAAGACATCTACGTGCTGCTGCTTAACCGCGTGCAGGAGTTGTCGGTGCAGAAGGCCGGTACCGGCGGCAACGTGCATATCGTCGACGAAGCGATGCGCCCGGGTGCGCCGGTCAAACCGAAGAAGATGCTGATCCTGTCCGCGGCGGTGATTCTCGGGCTGATCTGCGGCACCGGTTTCGTGTTCCTGCGCCGCAATATGTTCAAGGGGATTGACGACCCTGACCATATCGAACGCGCTTTCCATCTGCCGGTGTACGGCCTCGTGCCCTTGAGCGCTGAACAGGCATTGCTCGAAACGGCCTTCCAGCGTGGCGGCGAACGCCTGCGCTCGGTGCTGGCGAATGCGCGGCCAAAGGACGTCACGATCGAAAGCCTGCGCAGTTTGCGCACCTCCATGCAGTTCACGGTGATGGATGCCAAAAACCGCATCGTCATGCTGACCGGTCCCATGGCCGGTGTCGGCAAGAGCTTCCTGACGGTCAATCTGGCGGTGCTGCTGGCGAACTCGGGCAAGCGCGTGCTGATGATCGACGGCGATATGCGCCGCGGCGTGCTCGAGCGTTATGTGGGCGGGGCGCAGGACAACGGTTTGTCGGAACTGCTGAGCGGGCAGATCTCGCTCGAGGAAGCGATCCGCGCCTCGAACGTCGAAGGCTTGAGCTTCATCTCGTGCGGCCGTCGTCCGCCGAATCCGTCTGAATTGCTGATGTCGCCGCGCCTTCCGCAATACCTGGACGGCCTCGCCAAGCGCTACGACGTGATCCTGATCGATACCCCCCCGGTGCTGGCCGTGACCGATGCATCGATCATCGGCGCGTATGCCGGTTCGACCTTCTTTGTGATGCGCTCGGGCGTGCACAACGAAAGCGAGATCTCGGAGTCGTTGAAACGGTTGCGTGCGGCCGGTGTGCATGTGCAGGGCGGGATTTTCAACGGAATGCCAGCGCGTTCGCGCGGCGGTTATGCGCGTGGCTACGCAGCGGTGCAGGAATATTTGAGCGCCTGAGCCAGCCGGCTGAGCCCATTGTTCTGATCCCAGCGCAAACACGATAGAAGAGGACATCACGATGAAAGTGACGGTACTGGTCCCGACTTACCGCCGCCCGGCCGATCTGGCGCGCTGCCTCGCGGCGCTGCAACGGCAGTCGCGCGCGCCGGACGAAGTGGTGGTGGTCGCGCGCGCCGACGACGAAGCGAGCCACGCCTGCCTGCGCGATCCCGCCGTATCGGGCAGGTTGCCGCTGTCCGTCGCGTTGGTGAAGGCGCCCGGCCAGGTCGCGGCCCTGAATCGCGGGCTGGATGCGGCCAGCGGCGACGTGATCGCGATTACCGACGACGACGCCGCGCCGCACCAGGACTGGGTCGAACGGATTGCCGCGGCCTTTGAGAGCGACGCGCGCCTGGGGGCGCTCGGCGGCCGCGACTGGGTGCATGAAAAAGGCCGCGTGCTGGATGGGGAGCGGCCGCTGGTCGGCAAGGTCACGGCACACGGCAAGATCATCGGCAATCATCACCTGGGGGTGGGCGGCGCACGCGAAGTCGACATCCTGAAGGGCGCCAACATGAGCTACCGGCGCGACGCGGTGCGCACGATCCGTTTCGATCAACGCCTGCGCGGCGCGGGCGCCCAGGTTCACAACGACATGGCCTTTAGTCTGAGCGTGAAGAATGCCGGCTGGAAGCTGATGTACGACCCGCGCGTGGCCGTCGACCATTTCCCTGCCGAACGTTTCGACGACGACCGGCGCGACGCGCAAACCATGGCGGCATTGCGCAATGCCGCCTTCAATTTCCACCTGATCCTGCGCGACCAGTTGCCGCCGCTGCGCCGCGAAACTGCGTGGTGGTGGTGGACGCTGGTCGGCACGCGCGTCTATCCGGGTCTTACGCATGCCGCGCTCGCGCTGGTTTCGAAACAGGCGAGCCTGCGGCTGTCGCGCTGGCGCGCGGTGCGTACCGGCGCGCATGAGGCGCGCCGCGCGCTGTCGCGGACCGCGTGAGCCACATATGACACGCGCGACACGCATCCTCCCATCGTCCTGCACGTTCGTGCATCGGTCCCGGCGCGGCCTGTTCGTGCCTGCCGATGCTCCTTTCCACCGGCAGAGCGGAGTGTCTGCATGAGTACGAAAGTTCACGTTCACCTGTTTTACGGCGCCGACCCGCGCTTTTACCGGCCGGGCGACAACATCGGTTGTCTGTATGGCTATCACCATGCCGAATCCGATGCATTCGCGCTGACCTATTCGCAGGACGCGCGCGAGAGCAAGCCGGTGCGTTTGCTGCGCCGTGCGCTAAAGGCCGCGCTCGGTTTCGATTTCATTCATACGTGGCGCAACCGCGCCGCGATGCTGCGCTCAGACGTGATCTGGACGCATACCGAGCAGGAATGGCTGTCCGCCGCGCTGATGCTGCTGCTGAGCGGTCGCAAGGCGGGCGCTGAAGCCGCGCCGCTGCTGTTGGCGCAAAGCGTGTGGCTGCTCGATAAATGGCCTTCCTATGGGATTGTGCGCAGCTGGCTGTATCGCAAGCTGATAAGCCGCGCCGATCAGTTGACCACGCTCGCCAGCGAAAACGCCGAGCTGTGCCAGCGCTACTTCGAGCGCGACGCGAAAACGCTTTTCTACGGCCTGAACACGCAGGATTTTCCCGTCAGGATGCCCACCGAATGGACGCCCCATACGCCGATCCGCATCGCCGCGATCGGCAACGATCGCGACCGCGATTGGGACACGCTCATCAAGGCCTTCGGCAACGATGAGCGCTACACGGTGAAACTCGCCACACGGCGACGGATTCCCGCTTCGCTGCGTGCACCGAACGTCGAAATCGCGCTGTTCTCGGGCATCAAAAAACAGCATGAACTCTACGACTGGGCCGACCTGATCGTCGTGCCGCTGCGGCCGAATTCGCACGCCTCGGGCATTACGGTGATGCTGGAAGCGGCGGCGGTCGGCAAGCCGATGGTGGTCACCAACGTCGGCGCATTGCAGGATTATTTTCCGGCGGGCGAGGCGGCCTATATCCCGCCGTTCAACCCGCCGGCGTTGCGTGAGGCGGTGGACCAGCTTGCCGCTGCGCCGATGGAGGCACTGCGTCAGGCGCAGGCCGCCGCGGCCGGCTTGCTGTCGCGCGATCTGACCACGCAGAGCTATGCGATGCAGCACGTGAAAGTCACGCAGGAGATGCTGCGGGCGCGTGCGGTGTCGCGCGGACGCGTCGCGGCAGGCAGCGAGAGGCAGACGCCGCGCCCTTCGCCCGAATCACGCGGAGGCCTCTGAACGATGTCGACAATTACGCGAGCCGGTGACGACAGCGCCACACGGGCACTGTCCGGCGCTCGCAAGGAGTGGCTGCCGGAGGCCTTGTTGTGGCTGATCACGGCGATGCTGATCGGCGCGCATCAAGGCACGGCGCTCACGTACGGCTTTCCGGTGCTCGCGATCCTGACGGGCCTGTGGCTCTACTTCAAGAACCCGGCGCGCTACATCGGCTTCATGTGGTGGCTGTGGTTCCTGAGCCCGGAAGTGCGGCGTCTCGCCGACTGGTCCAAAGGCTCGTTCACACCGACCAGCCTGATCCAGGTCGCGCCGCTCGCGGTGACGATGATCAGTGCGTTCTCCTTGCTCCGCTACTACAAGCTGCTGTCGCAACGGCGCGGCCTGCCGGTGCTGCTGATCCTGATGGGGCTCGCCTACGCGTTCATGATCGGCGTGATGTCGAGCGGGCCGCTCGCCGCCACCTATGACCTCGCGAACTGGCTCTATCCGATCCTGATCGGCTTTCACATCATGGCGCACACGCGTCAGTACCCGAAGTATCGCGATACCATCGTCAATACCTTTATCTGGGGCATGCTGGTGATGGGCGGCTACGGCCTGATCCAGTTTTTCATCATGCCGCAGTGGGATGCACTGTGGATGCTCGGCTCGCAGATGAACTCGCAAGGTGATGCCGTGCCGATGGGCGTGCGGGTGTTCAGCACGATGAACTCGTCGGGACCGTTCGCGTTCGCGATGATGGGTGCGATGGTCTTCGTGATGGCGGCCACGCACCGGGTGCGCTGGATCGCGGTGGCGCTCGGTTTCTTCTCGTTCGCGTTGAGTCTCGTGCGTTCGACATGGGGCGGCTGGGTGATCGCGCTGCTGATTCAACTGGTCAAGTCGAACAACAAGGTGCGCGTGCGGATTGTCGCGAGTGCGGTGCTGCTGGTCGGTTTGTGCGTGCCCTTGCTGGCGGTCGGCCCGGTCGCGGAGCGCATGCAGGCGCGTCTGACCACCATCGTCAATCTGAGCGACGACCAGAGCTACGCCGCGCGTAACGAGTTCTACGCGAACTTCGCGAAGACCGCCTTTACCGACGTGTCGGGCGAGGGCATGGGCGCGACCGGCACCTCGACCAAGCTGTCGAACGACGGCGGCCAGCTCGGCCAGTACGGCAATTTCGACAGCGGCGTGATGAACATCCCGTTCGTGCTCGGCTGGCCCGGTACCTTGCTTTACATGTCCGGCATCGTCTGGCTGGTGGTGCGGGCGGTGCTCGCCTCGTTCAAGCTGCGCAACGATAAATTCGTCTCGGCCTGCCTGAGCCTCAGTCTCGCGACCTTCGCGATGCTGGTGTTCACCAATTCGCTGGTCGGCACCGGCGGCCTGCTGCTCTTCATGAGTGTTTTTTCGATCCTTTCTGCGGTGCACTACGAGAAGATGAACCGCAGACGCACGCTATTTCTCCACGGAGGCACTGATTGAGAGTCGCCATTGTCACGCACGTCGTGCGCCATAACGACGGCCAGGGGCGCGTCAACCACGAGATTGCGCGCGCCGCCCTCGATGAGAACATCGCGGTCACCCTGGTGGCATCGCACGTCGCGCCAGATCTTCTCGCGCATCCGAACGTACGCTGGACGCCGATCAAAATCGGCCGCTGGTGGCCCACCAACCTGTTGCGCCAGCAGGTGTTCGCGTTCAAGAGCGCGATGTGGCTGCGCGCGCATCGCCGCGAATACGACGTGCTGCACGTGAACGGCTTCATCACGTGGATGCCCGCCGACGTCAACACCTCGCACTTCGTGCATAGCGGCTGGTTCGGCAGCAAGTATTACCCGTTCGGGCTTACGAAAGGCGTGTGGTCCGCGTATCAGTCGGTCTATACGCGCTGCAACGCGTGGCTCGAACGCTGGGCTTACCGGCGCTCGAAGGTGATCACCGCGGTGTCGCAGAAGGTTGCCGATGAAATTCGCGCGATCGGGTTGACGCCGGATAACCGGGTCGACGTGATTTACAACGGCGTCGATACGCAAGGCTTTGCCGCCGCAACCGGCGACCGCGCGAAATTTGGCTTGGCCGCCGACGCATTCCTGCTGCTATTCGTGGGCGATCTGCGCACGCCGCGCAAAAACCTCGGCACGGTATTGCAGGCGCTCAAGCATCTGCCTGACCACGTACAGATCGCGGTGGCCGGATTTCTGCCGGGCAGTCCGTATCCCGAGCAAGCGAAGGCGCTCGGCATTGCGCATCGCGTGCATTTTCTTGGGCTGGTCAAAGAGATGCCCGTGCTGATGCATTCGGTCGACGCGTTCGTATTCCCGTCGCGCTATGAGGCGATGAGCCTGTCGCTGCTCGAAGCGATGGCCGCCGGTTTGCCGGTGGTCACGGCGCGCACGGCGGGCGGCGCCGAAATCATCACGCCGGAATGCGGCATCGTGCTCGACGATCCGGACGATCCCAAGGCATTGGCGGGCGCTGTCGCGCGCCTCGCTGAAAACGACGCTACCCGCCGCGCGATGGGTAAGGCTGCCAATGAACTGGCAAGCGGCTTCGGCTGGGCGAGGATGGCCGCGCAATACATCGCGCTATACCGGCAACTCGCGGGGCAGCAGAAAGACCGCAAGAGCCGCGAAACGGAGGCCGCGGCGGTGGCTAGGAACGACGCATTGACGCTGAACACGCTGGCCGGGCAGACCATTCACCACAATTCTCAGAACGCACAGGGGCAATAAACATGACGACGAGTTCAATCAAATCGCTGCAGATCGGCATGCACTGGTTCCCCGAACGCGCGGGCGGCCTCGACCGCATGTATTACTCGCTGGTCGGCGCGTTGCCGGGCGCGGGCGTTGCCGTGCGCGGCGTGGTGGCGGGCTCGCCCAAAGTTGCCGCGGACACCGGTGGCGCGATCAACGGTTTCGGGTCCGCCGCGCAATCGCTGCCGCTGCGGCTGATGGCGGCACGCCGCGCGCTGCGCCAGGAAATTAGCGTCTCGCGTCCCGACGTGATTTCGTCGCACTTCGCGCTGTACACGTTCCCGGGTCTGGACGTGACGCGCGGCATTCCGCAGGTCTCGCATTTCCAGGGACCGTGGGCCGACGAGAGCCATGTGGAAGGCGCCGATTCACTCGGCCAGCGTGCCAAGCGCTATCTGGAACAATCGGTGTATGTGCGCTCGTCGCGGCTGATCGTGCTGTCGGAGGCGTTCGGCAAGATTCTGACTTCGCGCTATCGCATTGCGCCGGAGCGCGTCCGTGTGGTGCCGGGTTGCGTGGATGTCGAACAGTTCAATCTGCCGCTCACGCCGGCCGAGGCGCGCCTGAAGCTGCAATTGCCGCAAGACCGGCCGATCGTACTGGCCGTGCGGCGTCTGGTGCGCCGCATGGGTCTCGAAGATCTGATCGATGCGGTGAAACTGCTCAAGCGTACGGAACCCGATGTGCTGCTGCTGATCGCAGGCAAGGGGCGGCTTGAAGGTGAATTGCAGGCGCGTATTACCGAGGCGGGCCTTGAGAACAACGTGAAGCTGCTGGGCTTCGTGCCCGATCAGCATCTGGCGGCGTTGTACCGTGCGGCGAATATCAGCGTGGTGCCGACGGTGGCGCTGGAGGGTTTTGGGCTGATTACGGTTGAATCGCTGGCTTCCGGCACGCCGGTGCTGGTGACGCCGGTGGGCGGCTTGCCGGAAGCGGTGGCGGCTTTGTCGCCGAACCTGGTATTGCCGGAGACCGGTGCGAAAGCGATTGCGGCAGGTCTGGCGGGCGCGTTGAACGGCTCACTGAAGCTGCCGGACGCCGAGGCTTGCCGTCGCTATGCACGCGAGAACTTCGACAACTCGGTGATCGCGAAGCGTGTGGCCTCGGTGTATAGCGAAGCGATTGCGGCGGGCGGGGTGCATTGAGGGGAGGTCCGGCCGCCTTTGAGGCGGCCGCTGCGCCGGTGAGTGTTACATCGCCCGCCCGACGATTAGTGGGTCCACCGGGCCGAGCGCCTCGATGTCGCGATTCGCATACGGCAGCTTATGCAGCACGTAGCGCATCGCATTGAGCCGCGCACGTTTCTTGCAATCGGAGCGGACGACGGCCCACGGCGCATCGGCCGTATCGGTCTGCGCGAACATGGCTTCTTTGGCCTGCGTGTATTCGTCCCATTTGTCGAGCGAGGCGAGGTCGACCGGACTCAGCTTCCACTGCTTGAGCGGATGCACCTCCCGCTCCTTGAAACGGCGGCGTTGTTCCTCCCGGCTCACCGAGAACCAGAATTTGACGATATGCGTACCGCTGCGCGCAAGGTGCCGCTCGAATTCGGGCGCCTGTTGCATGAACTCGCCATATTCGTGCGGTGAACAGAAACCCATTACCCGTTCCACGCCGGCACGGTTGTACCAGGAACGGTCGAACAGCACGATCTCGCCCGCGGTGGGCAGGTGCTGGACGTAGCGCTGGAAGTACCATTGGCCGCGCTCCGATTCGCTCGGTTTTTCCAGCGCAACGACCCGGGCGCCGCGTGGATTCAGATGTTCCATGAAGCGTTTGATCGTGCCGCCTTTGCCGGCCGCGTCGCGCCCTTCGAACAGAATCACGACGCGCTGGCCGGTTTCCCGAACCCACGCCTGCAACTTGAGCAATTCGACTTGCAAGCGATATTTCTGCTTTTCGTACGCGCGGCGGGACATCA
The DNA here is from genome assembly GCF_009455635.1 of Paraburkholderia agricolaris. Taxonomy (NCBI): domain Bacteria; kingdom Pseudomonadati; phylum Pseudomonadota; class Betaproteobacteria; order Burkholderiales; family Burkholderiaceae; genus Paraburkholderia; species Paraburkholderia agricolaris. The sequence continues at coordinate 2,377,189 of NZ_QPER01000001.1, read as the reverse complement.
GATTGCGGTACGGATAGCCACCTTCACGCAGCGCCGGTGATAGCTCGTCGTCTGGATGACGGACGGCGCCAGCATGCCAGGTGGCGGGATTGCCTTCGAGCAAATGCATACGCAGCGCCTGGGCTTCATCGGGGGAGAGGCCGTCCAGCAGCGTCTTGATGGCGCTCATTGCACCGCCGGGCTCGCGCCTGGATCTGGTTTGCCCCGCAAGAACGCTTTCCATGCCGTTGACGATAAAGGCATTTGCGGTTTCCACCGAACGGCGGGTCTCCCTGCGTTCAACAGTACGCGCGGCGTGATTGGCGTGGGCGGGGGTTTCGCTAGCGGCCTCGCCATGCGCGTCGCCGCGAGCAGTGGCATGAATGTCGACGGCGACGTCGCCGTGACTGACGAGTCGGGGCGCTGGGGCGCGTGGGCGAGTTTTGTCCTGCTGGGATGCCACGATAGGGGATTCCTTGTGAAAGATTGATCTCCGCGCGTCAGGACGAACGAAGTCGGCACGAACGAAGCTGGACGCACATACGGACACGAACGGACACGAACGGACACGACCACGAACGCCAGAACAGTCGCACAGATTCAGGGGTGGAGCGCAAGCTTGCTCAGGCAGCTTCGGCCGCTTTCTTCAAGACCCCATACAGTTGATCTTTCAACAGAAGTTTTTCCTTCTTCAAGGCCTCGATGGTGGCGCTGTCGGCAGGCGTGACGTTCGTTGCCATGTTGTGAATGCGATGATCCAACTCATTGTGGCGTTCGAACAGGCGGGAAAAATGGGCGTCTTCAGTCTTGAGGCGGGAGATCAGGTCGCGGTATTCGGGGAACATCTGTCACTCCATCTGGCAGTGGTGAGGGTGCCAGGTCTTGAGGGAAGACAGGGCACGCCTCTGGAGCAACTATTTTTGCACTACCAGGTATCGATAGCATTGACCTGAATCATTGCAATCAGGCTTGACGAACTCAGGCAGATATCGATGAAGGCGGGCACGCCGGCGCAGAGGAGGCCTCCGGTGACCATCCTCCATCACACCGGGTCAGAACGTCTCGTGATGCTCGTTACGGCCGAGGTCCGCATGAACCATCATGTGGCACAGCTGTTCGAGTGTGGTTTCCGGCTTCCAGCCAAGCTTCTCACGCGCTTTGTCGGCGCAGCCGATCAGCAGATCCACTTCCGCCGGGCGGTAGAACTTCGGATTCACGCGCACCAGCGTCTTGCCCGTGGCGACGTCGATGCCTGTCTCGCGTTCTTCCTTACCCGACCATTCGAGCTGATAGCCCGCGGCGGCGAACGCCATGCGCACGAAGTCCCGTACCGTCTCGGTGCGGCCGGTGGCGAGCACGAAGGTGTCAGGTTCATCGGCTTGCAGCATGCGCCACATGCCTTCCACGTATTCGAGCGCGAAGCCCCAGTCGCGCTTGGCGCTCAGGTTGCCGAGTTCCAGCGCGTCCTGCTTGCCGAGCTTGATCTTCGCGACCGTGTCGGTGATCTTGCGGGTTACGAATTCGCGGCCACGCAGCGGCGATTCGTGATTGAACAGAATCCCGCTGCTGGCGAACAGGTTGTACGACTCGCGATAATTGATGGTCGACCAGTGCGCAAACAGCTTGGCCACGCCGTACGGGCTGCGCGGGTAGAAGGGCGTGTCCTCGCGCTGCGGCACCGCTTGCACGAGACCAAACATTTCCGAGGTCGAGGCCTGATAAAAACGGGTCTTCGGATTCAGGATACGGATGCCTTCGAGCAGATTCAGCGCGCCGATACCGGTCACTTCGGCGGTCGTCACGGGCTGGTCGAACGAAACGCCCACGAAGCTCTGCGCCGCCAGGTTGTACAACTCGTCGGCCTGCGCGCCTTCGAGCAGGCGCAGCGTGGAGCCGAGATCGGTCAGATCGTGTTCGACCAGACGCAGATTCGGATGATCGAGCACGCCGAGCTCACGAATGCGCCAGAAGTTGACCGAACTCGTGCGCCGGTAGGTGCCGGTCACGTGGTAGCCCTTGTCGAGCAGCAGTTTGGTCAGATAGGCGCCGTCCTGTCCGGATACGCCGGTGATGATCGCTTTGCGTGGTTGGCTCATAGCTTGCCTTCGATATTGGTAAAAGAAAAAAGAAGCGCACTGGAAAAAAGAGCTTCAGAGCGTGCCGCCCAGCAGTCGCCGCACCAGCGGATCGACGACCTGAAAATCCTGTTCAGCCTTGAGCCGGTACAAGTCCGGCTTCGGATGCGCGCCGTCGGACATCAGCGCCTTCCAGTCCGGCAGACTGCTGATGTAGGCGAACTGATCGACGAGCGGCACCTGCTGTTCGGCGGCCACGCGGCGCGTCATTGCAACCATTGCGGCGAGCCGCGCGTTGAGGCGGTTGTCGGGCATCGGGTTCGAGGTCTGCAGAACCGGCTCCTTGCCGAGCGCACGGGCGCTTTTCACGAGCGTCGTTTCGGCCGCGTAGAACTGCTCGGGCGTCTGGTTCTGCATCACTTCGTTGATGCCGTAGTTGATCAGCACGATCTGCGCGGATGACGCGGCAAGCCGTTCCTGCCATGGCAAACCCGCGCCCGGACCGGCCCGGCGGTTGCCGGTGCCGTCGCGCAACTGGGTGGCCGTGGTGCCGCCCACCCCGTAGTTCGTGACGCGCACCCGGTCGCCGTGCTTCGCCTGCAAGTCGTCCTGCAGATACGACACGGCGTTCTGCGCCTGCGGGCCGCAGCGGCCGTCGCTGCATGTAATGCCAAGCGTGGTCGAATCGCCGTAGGCCTCCACCAGCACCTGGGTTGCCGGACTGCCGGCGTGCGCATTCAGCGCAGCCATTGAAGCGACCGCCCACGCAACGCCCGACACGCTCGCGGCGAGCCACGCACGGCGCCTCATGCGCGGCTTTGCGGCGCTTGCGACGCGCCTCCCGTCACGCTGCCGGCGCTCGCATGGTCTTTGCCGGCCGCGCCTTTGCTGGCCGCGCCTTTGCCGGCCGCGCCTTTGCCGGCCGCGCCTTTGCCGGCCGCGCCGAAAATCAACCGTTTCTCGAACGCGAACCATGTGATGCTGGCGTAGGCGAGGGTGATCGCAAGCGCTAGCGCCGCGGTGACGTAACGGTTCAGATGCAGCGGCCACAGCGTGTACAGCACGCTCAGGTGAATCAGATAGATCGTGTAGCTGATGGTGCCGATATAGACCAGCACGGGGTTGCACAGCAGCCGCTTGACGATGCCCTTGCTTTGCAGGGCGATGACCACGACGGAAGTGCACAGCACCAGTGAAACGCTGTAGAGCCCGGCGTTCGACAGCGGCGTGTTGGCCGCGCGAAATCGCGGGTAATGCAGATGCAGCCATGCGAGCACGGCCAGCGCGGCGAAGAAGCCGAGCACGGCGAGTCCCTTGAACGGTTCGAGGGCATCGCGATCGCGCCGTACGGCAACCGCGAGCAGCGCGCCGGCCGCCAGCAGGTCCATGCGGAACGGCGTCAGGTAATAGATCGGCCAGAACGAATCGAACCAGGGCGTGGCAACCGCGCGCAGCACCGGCACCAGCACGATCAACGCGGCCGCCACGTAGCCGAGCACACGCTCGGGCAGCAGCAGAATCACAAACGGCCAGAAAATATAGAACTGCTCTTCGACGGCCAGCGACCACAGCACATTCAGGCTGTCGTGGCCGCTCTGATTGAGCGCGTCGCCAATATTGGTCGCGAAGAACGCGTACCACTGCCAGTGCCGTGCCCAGCCGAAGCCGAACAGAATCGACGACACCACCATCAGCAGCAGATAAGGCGGCAGGATGCGCCGCGCCCGGCGCGCGTAGAAGTAGCCGAAATACGACTGTTGACGCGCCTTGCGTTCGAGCAGGATGCCGGTAATCAGAAAGCCGCTCAACACGAAAAACAGATCGACGCCCATCCACAGCGGCGCTTTTAGCGCGTGCTGGGCGAACACGGCCAGCACGGCAATCGCGCGCAACCCGTCGAGTTGCACGATGCGGCGTGAGTGAGAGGGCGCTAAGGGCAGTGCGCTAGCAGTCATGAACCGTCCATGGAGTGAAGCGGATGAGCCGGGAGAAGGATCGCGCTCGCTGCGCGTCGCATCGGTAGTGCAATCGATTTTAGGCAAAAGAAATTGATGAAAAAACGGGAATGAAATGGATAAATGAATCAGATTGAAACAGGGTGTTTCGTTACCCATTCGAAATTGATTTCCATGCTTGTGTCTTATGGTTGTCGTAAAGCGTAAGAAGTGCAGGGGAAATCCCGCCACATCGGTAAGGATGGTCGCGAAGGCAGAGCCGGGGGCAGGTGCCCGCAAGTATTTTCGTTTAATCGATTTTTAAATAATTTTCTTTCGCAACGCTTAAAGCGGCGAATATTTTTGAATTATTTTCGATTTTCGTTGCGGCGTTTTTCCCGCGTAATGTGAGCCGTGTGATCCGTCTCACGTTCTTACGTCGCTTCTAGCGGTCTCTGCTGGCACTTCTTTGCATTTCGCATCTGCGCGGGCTCGGTGCCCGATCGCGGCACGGCCCGGATTGGAGGAATTACTTTTGGCCCGTTTCACGTTCAAAACCTGGATTGCTGTATTTGCCTATGCGGCCGGCATGACGGCCGCGTCGGTCAGCTTCACGGCATCCGCTGAAACCGTGTTGAACGCGAAAAATTCCTGGATCGGCAACACCTTCGGTTTTGGCGACGGCACATGGACCCAGATCGACATCACCGCGATTGCGGTCGCAGCCGACGGCAAGGTCTATACGAACGCACCGTGGGACGAAAGCGGCGCTGAAGCGAGCATCTACCAGAACGGCAAGATGCTCGGCTTCGCGGGTGGCACGCACGGTTGGGGCAACGGCGGCGGCAACGCGGTCGCGGTGAATCGCAAGTACGCGTTCGTGGCTATCGCGGTCGGCAATGAGAAGGGACATCTGGTCGAGCGAGGCGTATGGCCGGAGAAGGGTAAGCAATGGTTCGGCATTTCGCGCCGGCAGATCGCCGATCCGAAGCGCGCCGCGCCGTTCCAGCCGGCCGCGAACAACGCGGACCCGCATGCGCAACTGGCCGCCGGTTTTCTGATGATGAACGAAGTGCCGACGGGCACCAGCGCGGAAATTGGCGGTCTGGCAGCGAACGACACCACGCTGTACGCGGCGAACACCGCGCGCGATCGTATCGAGGTGTATGACGCGGAATCGATGCAGCAGAAGGCAAACTGGAGCGTGCACGAACCGGGCCGCATGGCGCTTGCCCCCGACGGCACGCTCTGGGTGTTGAGCGGTACGCGCAACGACCGCGCGCCACATGTGGAGCATTACACGGCCTCAGGCAAGCGCCTTGACGAAACCTTCACGTTGCCCGCCGATGCGGTCGCGGTCGATATCGCCGTCGATGCGCAAGGCCGCATTCTCATTGCCGACAACGGTCCGCGTCAGCAGGTGCTGTTCTTCAGCAAGAGCAATGGCCGTTACGCGGAGTCGGGTTCGCTGGGCGAGCGCGGTGGCATTTTCAGCGGTGTACCCGGCCGTCCAGGACCGCAGCGCTTCAACGGTTTGACTGGCGTGGGCGTGGATGCGCGCGGCAACGTTTATGTGTCGACCAACGGCATCGGTCCGCGTTATGCGCCGATCGGCGCGGGCCTCGGCGCCACGCTCGAAAGCTACGCGCCGGACGGCAAGCGGAACTGGCAGGTGCAGGGCTTGTTGTTCGTCGACGGCGCATGGATCGATCCGTCACGTCCGGATAGCGTCTATACCGGCAATAAGCGCTTCGAACTCGATCTCTCGAAGCCTGCCGGTCAGGACTGGAAATACGTGGGTTTTCTGTCGAACCGCTTCAAGTATCCCGACGACCCGGTCTTTCACACCGACCAGTATCCCGGCCTGCCGATCGCCCGCAAGCTCAAGGGTCACACGTTTCTGTACCTGACCGACATGTACGCGGATCACCTGAAAATCTATCGCTTCGATCCGCAGCGCGATGGCGAAGTGGCGATTCCTTCGGGCTTCATCGCCGGGCGTGAGCGGGCCGTTGCCAAAGTGCCGAATGCCCCGCCGGGCGGCGACTGGATCTGGCGCGATGTGAACGGCGACGGCAGGTTCAACACCGACGAATTCACCCTCAACACGAGCGGCACGAAGCTGGCGGGCGGCTGGGGCTGGTGGGTCGATAGCGCGGGGGATATCTGGCGCGCCCGCGATAACCGGGGTATTTATCGCTTCCGTTTCGGCGGCCTCGATGCGAAGGGCAACCCTGTTTACTCGTATTCGAATCTCACGCATTACCCGGTGCCGCAGCCGTTCACCGAACTGCATCGGGCGATTTACGAGCCCGATACCGACACGATGTACCTGACCGGTTATACGCCCGATACGCCGTTCGATCGCGGCTTCTGGAAGGAGGTGGGGCGCGTGCTGGTGCGCTACGACAAATGGTCGAGCGGCAATCCGGTGCAGCGCTATTCGATCACGCTGCCGTGGACCACGCAGACCAAACCCATCGCCACGATCATCGGCCTCACGGTCGAGGGGCAATACATCTTCGGCGTCGAACCGGTCGGCGCGGTGCACGTGTGGGACAAGAACAGCGGCAAGGAGATCGGCGTCATCCGTCCTGGCCCGGAGGTAGGCAGCGCGTCAGGCTGGGTCGACGTGCCCAACGGCATCAGCGCCGCGAAACGCAGCAACGGTGAGTATCTCGTGTTCGTCGAGGAAGACGCGCGCGGGAAAGTGATGATGTATCGCTGGAAGCCTTGAAGCGATGTGACGTGACGCGCCGCTCGTGGCGCGAGGGCTTCCGAATGAATCATCAGGCAACTGAATTAACCCAAGGCATCCGATGGACAAAGGCATTCTCAAGAACGTAGCGATCAATTTTTTCGGCCTGGTACTGCCGACTTTCGTCTCGCTCGTGACCGTGCCGTCGTATATCAAGCTGCTCGGCGTCGAGCGCTACGGCGTGATCAGTCTCGTGTGGACCTTGATCGGCTACTTCGGGATTCTCGATCTCGGCATGAGTATGGCCGCGCAGAATCACATCTCGAAGGCGCGTGCCACGGGCGACAAGGGTGAGAGCGCACGCGTGTTCTGGAGCGCGACGTGGCTCAATCTCGCGACCGGTGTGGTCGGCGGTCTGATTATCTATTTCGGCGCGTTTCTGTACACCGCGTACTTCACCAAGGTGTCGCCGGAGTTGCAGCACGAGGTTTATATGGCGCTGCCGTGGCTCGCGGTGGCGATTCCGATTGCCAATGTGTCGTGGGTGTTCGCCGGCGCGATCAACGGCGCGGAGCGCTTCGGTGTCTACAACACCAATCAGACCATCGGCACCTTTCTGTTCCAGTTGCTGCCCCTCGGCGCCGCGCTGTGGCTAGGCGCGACGCTGCAGAACGTGCTCGCCGCCGCCGTATTCGCGCGAATTCTCGCGGCGATTCTGCTGGGCCGTTCGGCCTTGAAGGTGCTGGAGATTCGCAGCATTCTTGCGCCGCAACTCGGCGTGGCCAAGGGGCTCTTCAACTTCGGCGGCTGGATGCTGATTGCGAGCGTCACCAACATGATCGCGGAATCGCTCGACCGCGTGATGCTCGGCACGAGTCTCGGCGCGCGCTTCGTCACGTATTACACGGTGCCGCAAAACCTCGTGACGCGTTTGAATATCGTGCCGACCGCGCTGGTGCGCACATTGTTTCCGCGCCTGTCCGCCGTGGCCCGCGCGGATGCGGACACCATCACGCAGCAGTCGCTCGAATTCCTCAATGGGGTGTTCACCCCCGTCGCGCTGGTTGCGATGCTGGTGCTCGAGCCGTTTTTGCATCTGTGGGTCGGCAATGAGATCGCCACCGTAGCCGCACCGGTGGGCCGCATCATGATCGTCGCCGTGTGGCTCGTCGGGCAGGCGAACGTGACGCGGATTCTGATCCAGTCGCAAGTCAATCCGGCCACCGCTGCGCGGGTCGGCCTGTTCGAATTGCCCTTGTTTGCAGGGGCTTTATGGCTCGGCATCACCCACTTCGGTTTGACCGGCGCGGCGATGGCCGTGGCTGGCCGCGCTCTGTTCGACTACGTCGTGCTGCTGCGCCTGTCGGCGATTCGCGCGCGCCAGATCGCGCTCGACATGCTCGCTCACCTCGCTTTTCTGCTGGCCAGCCTGTGGCTTGCCAGCTTCCTGCCGAGTCTCGCTTTGGCGATCGTCGCCGGCGTATTGATGGTCGGCGCGAACGTCGCCTGGTCCATCACGATGACACCCGCTTTGCGCGATCTTGCGCGTTCACTGCTGTTGCGACTGAATCCGAGGAAAAGCGCATGAACCACGAAGTCCTTGAAGAAGCCGTGCTGCGACCCACGACGCGCAGTGCACTGGCCGAACTCACCACCGTTCCCGGCGTTCAGGCGCCGCCGCGCCACACGGCGTTGCGCAGCGACAAGACGGTGCGCGTCGCGATCGTGCACGACTGGCTCGTTACCTATGCGGGCGCCGAGAAGGTGCTTGAGCAGATCGTCGCGTGTTTTCCGGACGCCGATCTGTTCAGCCTCGTCGATTTTCTCGACGATCGCAGCTTCCTGCGCGGCAAATCGGTGACGACCTCGTTCATCCAGAAGCTGCCGCGCGCGCGGACCAAGTACCGCGCCTATCTGCCGCTGATGCCGCTTGCAATCGAGCAGCTCGACGTGTCGGCTTACGACGTGGTGATCTCGAGCAGCCACGCGGTAGCGAAAGGGATTCTCACCGGTCCCGACCAGGTGCATATCAGCTACGTGCATTCGCCGATCCGCTATGCGTGGGATCTGCAGCACCAGTATCTGCAGCAGTCGAAGCTGACCGGCGGACCGAAGTCGGCACTCGCGCGCTTGATTCTTCACTACATCCGTAACTGGGATATCCGCACGTCGAATTCGGTGGATGGCTTCGTGGCGAATTCGGAGTTCATCGCGCGTCGAATCAGGAAGGTCTATCAGCGCGATTCAAAGGTGATCTTTCCGCCCGTCGACGTCGAGGCTTTTTCGCTGTGCACGGATAAGGGCGATTTCTATCTGACCGCCTCGCGCATGGTGCCGTACAAGAAGATCGATCTGATCGTCGAAGCGTTCGCGCAGATGCCGGAGCGCAAGCTGGTGGTGATCGGCGACGGCCCCGACATGCAGAAGATCCGCGCGAAGGCGGGGCCCAATGTCGAGATCATGGGTTATCAGCCGTTCAAGGTGCTGAAGGACCATATGAGCCGCGCCAAGGCCTTTGTGTTTGCAGCCGAAGAGGACTTCGGCATCTCGGTGGTCGAGGCGCAGGCTTGCGGCACGCCGGTGATTGCGTACGGCAAGGGCGGGGCGCTCGAAACCGTGCGCGATCTGTCCGAAGCGCGGCCCACGGGCATGTTCTTCGATGAACAGAGCGTCGATTCGATCATTGCGGCGGTCGCGCGTTTTGACGACCACGTGAAGCGGTTTTCGCCGGTGGATTGCCGTGCGAACGCGGAGCAATTTTCTGCTGCCCATTTCCGCGAACGCTTCTTCAACCATGTGCGGGATGCGGTGCCCGCACTGCGCTCGGCAACGATGCCGCCGTATGTTCCCTACAAAGCCGATGCCGCTGCCGGCGCGCCGCGTATTCTGGCAGTCGATCAGAGCGGTGTCCTTGGCGGTGCCGAGTTGTCGTTGCTGGAGATCGTCAAGGCATTGCGTACCCGTATGGAAGTCGTACTGTTCGACGACGGCCCGTTCCATACGGCTCTTGCGAAGGCCGGCGCGAGCGTCAACGTGCTGGACGCGGGTGCGCTGCGCCACGTTCGCAAGCAGGGTGGATCGCTGCCGAAGGGGCAGGCGCTCAAGGGGTTGATATCGCTCGTGCGCGCCACGGCAAGACGCGCGCGCGACGCCGAGGTAATCTACGCCAACACGCAGCGCGCGATGGTGATCGGCGCGCTTGCCGGCAAGCTCGCACGGCGGCCGGTGGTGTGGCATCTGCGCGATATCGTCAGCCCGGAACACTTTGGCCGCAAGCAACTGGCGATCATCAAGTGGTGCGCGCGGCTTGGCCTCACACACGTCATCGCCAATTCGGCAGCCTCCGCTCGCGCCTTTACGGAACTCACGCATTTCGACGAAAAACGGGTCGACGTGGTGTTCAACGGGATTTCCGCAGCGCCGTTCGACGCATTGAGCACGGTGCCTCAAGCGACGCTGCGCAGACGCCTGGGCTTGCCGCAGGACGGGTTTCTGGTCGGCTCGTTCAGCCGCCTCGCGCGCTGGAAAGGGCAGCATGTACTGCTCGAAGCAATGGTCCTCAATCCGCAGATGCATGCGGTGCTGGTGGGCGCGCCGCTGTTCGGCGAGGACGCGTACGAGATCGAACTGCACGCGTTTGTCGCCGCGCATGATCTGGCCGACCGGGTGCATTTTCTCGGCTTCCAGCACGATATCCCCGCTTGCATGTGCGCGGTCGATGCGGTTGTCCACACGTCGATCACGCCGGAGCCGTTCGGCCGCGTGATTGTCGAGGGGATGCTGGCGCGGCGGCCGGTGGTGGCGGCACGCGCGGGCGGCGTGCTGGAGATCATCGACGACTATGAGAACGGCGTGCTCTGCACGCCCGGCGACGCACATGGTCTCGCCGATACGTTGGCTGAGTTGCGCTCGAACGACGAACTGCGCGAGAAACTGGTCAGGAATGGGTATCAGGCAGCGCTGAGCCGGTTTGGGACGGCAACCTATGTGGACGGTGTCGCGCGGATTCTGAAGCGCGTGGTGAAGGGCTGAGGGCTTTTGCGTTATTAGCTCATTGCAGGAGTGGGCGCTCCGAATGAGGCGCGGTGTATTCCTACAAATCAAACTGAACTGGCTGATTCTTTAATAGGGGTCGGTGCCGTACTGTTTTGCGATCAGTTTCCAGAACGTAACGATCACGAGGAGATGCGGTGAGTATTCCTATTGAGCGTCATCCCAAGGCGTCCGTGGCAACCGTCCGAGGCGTGGTTGCCACGGCACTGATTGCTGGCACGGCGCTGTTGCCTTTTCTCTGTCATGCCGACGACATCACCTACGGCTACGACGCCTTGGGCCGGTTGACGTCGGTCGCCGTGTCTGGCGCCACCGCGTATTACGACTACGACGCGGCGGGCAACATCACGGCAATCCGGCGGCAGGGTGGGGTGGCTTCTGCGGTGCCGGTGAGCGGCACGGGTTCTCCGCCGGCTGCGGATGCCGGTAATCCGGCATTGTCGTCAATCCCGACTCAGACCAGCGCGCGCCAGGTTCGCGGCGCCTGATCTTCCGGGTTCCTTCCCCCGCCTCTCCCAGATCCTTATGCACACTATCGATGCCCTCACGGCGCGTCGGGTCCTCCTGCGCCCGTTCGTGCTGTTCTTCTTCGTGCTGCTGTCGTGGTTTGTCACGCCGCACGCGCATGCTGTCGAGTGTCCCAGCCGCTACGCCGCTTCCGGCGCGTACCCTGCCGATCCGATGTGCCCGCTCAAGGCCGCTGCCGCTGACTTCGGCGGCATGGGCGGCTACGTCTGTGGCGATCCTTCGGTGATCGCGAGCTATTGCAGCGGTCCGTCGGCCACCGACACGACCGAACCGGTTGCGCCCGAGGGCAGCATGCCGGACGACCAGGACAACTGCGCGGCCGACGCCACTGCCGGGTGTGGCAGCAGCACGTCGGGCGGTGAGCCGGTCAACCTGTACACCGGCCAGTTCTATTTCTTCCGCCACGATCTGGCGGTGACCGACACGCTGCCGCTGGATCTTGCCCGCACCTACCGTAGCGGCGCTTACGACGGTAGCGGGCGGCCGCTGGTGGGCGCGTTCGGCGTCGGCGGCGGCCTGGGCTTCGACACGATCCTCGCGATGAGCACGGACCGCCAGCGCCTCGAACTTCGCCAGGCCACCGGCATCCGCGTGCCGTTCACGCCGCGCGCGGGCAGCGGCGGCAAGGGCTGGGACGATCTGACCAGTCCCGGCGAGTACTACCGTGCCCGCATCGACGCGGCCGGCACGACCGGCCTGACGCTGACGCTGCGCGATGGCCGCATCCAGCGCTTTACGTCGATGGGCGGCGTGTACCGCCTGAGCCGTCTCGAGGACCGCAACGGGAATGCTGTCGTGATCGCCCGTGACAGCAGTACGGGCGCGATCACCAGCGTGAGCGGCCCCAATGGCCGCACGCTGACGTTCACGTCGATCGTGGGGGCGCGCGGCACGCCGCTCATTTCGCGCGTGACCGACCCGCTGGGCCGCCAGGTGAGCTACACGTACGACAGCGCGGACCGTCTGGTTCAGGTGAGCGACGCAGCCGGCGGCATCTGGAAATACGGCTGGGACAGCAACTCACGCCTTGCAGTCATCACCGATCCCGAGGGCAACCTCCAGGTCGCCAGCACCTACGACGGCAACGATCGGGTCATTGCCCAGAAACTCGCGGACGGCAGTACCTTTGCGTTCGCCTATACGCTGGGCGGCGGCAAGGCGACGCAGACCGACGTAACCGACCGGCGCGGCAGCATCCGCCGCGTGGAGTTTGACGCAAACGGACGGGTGGTGCGCAACACCTATCCGCTGGGTGACACCACGCAGCAGGTGCAGACCTTCACGTACGACGCGACGGGCCGGGTGACGAACCTGACGGCAGGCGATCGCCAGTACACCTATGGCTACGACACGAACGGCAATCGCATCAGTGAGGCCGATCAGTACGGCACGCTGCACACACGCACCCATGACAGCTACAGCCAGGTCCTGACGGACGCGGAGGCGGGCGATCCGCAGCGCGGCGTGGCCACCGGCTACACGTACGACGCGAAGGGCAACCTGCTGACGGTCACTGACCGGCTGGGTAAGCGCACGACTTTCACGGTCGACGCGCAGGGTCGCGTCCTGACGGTGACCGATGCCTTGAAAGGCATCACACGTTACACCTATAGCGGCGGCGACCTGACGGCTGTCACCGATCCGCTGAACCGCACCACGCAGTACACGACGGATGCGGCAGGCCGTGTGACGGCGGTGCAGGACCCGCTGGGCAACAGGACGAAGCGCACCCTCGACGCGCTGGACCGCACGACCGATATCACCGATGCACTGAACGGCGTGACCCGCTTCACGTGGGACCGCAACGGGCACCTGCTCAGCCAGAGCGACCCGAAGGGCGTGACCACGCGCTACACCTATAACGCCATCGGCCGTCCGGTGAGTAAAACCGACCCGCTGGGCCACAGTGAGACGTACACGTGGACCAGTGCGGGGCAACTGGCCAGCGTGACCGACCGCAAGGGGCAGGTCACTACATACAGGTATGACGCGGCGGGGCGCCTGGTGTCGAAGGTGGCGTCGCCGTCGTCCACCGCGGGCTTCATCCGGTCGTGGAGCTACGCCTGGGACAGCGCGAACGGCCATCTGATGGGGGTCACGCAGAACACGGCGCGCGATCCGTCGGTGAAAGAGATCTCGATGAAGATCTATGCCTACGACGCACTCACCGGCAAGCTGGCCAGGGAAGACCAGACACCGATCGTGCCGGGGCAGACCATCCAGTACGCGTATTCCCCCGCGAGCCGCGAACTGGAGCGCCTGCTGCTCGACCGCGTGACGGTGCAGTACACACGCGACGCGGCACACCGGCTCACGCAGGTGCAGTACCAGCTGAACGACGGCACGGTGAAGACCTTCGGCTTCGCCTACGACGCACTGGGCCGGCGCAGCCAGGCGTCGCTCGCCAACGGCATCGCCATCGGGTACACGTGGGACGCGGCGAGCCAGTTGACGGGCATCACGTACCGTCGCGCGGACGGCAGCGTGCTGGGCGACCTGACCTATGGATACGACCTGGCGGGGCGTCGCACGAAGATGGGCGGCAGTCTGGCGAAGACGGCGCTGCCGCAACCGGTCGGAGACGCGCAGTACAACGGCGCGAACCAGCTCACGCGCTGGGCGGGCTTCACGTTCACGTACGACCTGAACGGCAACCTGACGGGCGACGGCGAGAACCAGTACGGCTGGGATATCCAGGACCAGCTGCAGTCGCTGACGCGGCAGGCGGGAGCGTGGAACGCGTCGTACGTGTATGACATGTTCGGCCGCCGGCGGTGGGCGCAGATCAACAGCCAGCGCACGGACTATTTCAGCGCTGGCGACGACCTGAGCCTGGTGAACACGGACAACGACTGGGCGCACCGCACGCGCCAGTTCTCGCTGTTCGGCGAGGGCGCATCGGACGAGTTGATGTTCCGCCGGATCGGCGACGATGCGAGCCAGGACCGGTATGTCCTGCGCGACGCGAACAACAACGTCATTGCGCTCACGGACGCGAACCAGCAGATCGTGACGCGGTATACGTACGAGCCGTATGGCCGGACCACGCAGAGCGGCACGGCGGATAGCAATCCGCAGCAGTACACGGCGCGGGAGAATGATGGGACGGGGCTGTATTACTACCGGAACCGGTATTACAGCCCACAAACCGGGCGGTTCATTAGCGAAGACCCCATAGGCTGGGCAAGTGGGCAGACGAATGCGTATGCTTATGTGGGCGGCAATCCGGTTTCGTACAGTGATCCGTCGGGCCTGCAGGTACCGTTCCCATACACGCCGGTCCCACCGCCGCCGGGCGCAGGGTCAAACACACCGTCCTGGGTTTCTCCGCCGTGGGGTGCTCAGGGGGCTAGCGACTGGATCAGGGATACCGTTGGCGGGATATTCTCGAACGGTGACGCCGATAGTCCTGTTGTCTATCCGAACAATCCGGATAAAGCCGATGATGGCGTATTCACGCCAATTAACGGAACTCCCGGAAAGCAATGTAACGATGGCTCAGTCTGGGAGCGTGATAAGTCGGGTCACGGCAACCGCGATGGCGATGGCAGTCAGTGGAAGCGCTGGCCAGACAGGAAGTCGTGGGAGAAGGGGCGGACGCCCCAGAGCATCTGGCCCGATGGGCGTATCCGGAAATAGGGAGCAGAGGGAATCTATGTCGGTTAAGTTCAACGATCTACTGGCTAGAGCTCTGGCGGAGTGGCCCTCGGAGATCGACATCAATCCTATGTTGAGGAGCGATCCGATATCGAATAGGTATTCCGTTAGTGGTCTTGGCGAAATGGCCGATGCGATCGGAGATCGATATATTGGGTCCGCAGAAGAAATCTTCATGCGAAATTTGCATTGGGTGATCTTTGAGGTGCTGCGTGGTGCGACAGCCAACGTCACTAGAATTAAGATAAGTGACTTGAGCCCCGATGCAGTTCGAAGCGGATTTGAAAGAAATCTGAAGCGGTGTATGGAAGTGCCGGACTTGGGCTATCCGCCAACCGCTATCGAACTTGGCAAGCGCTACTTCGCTGAGAACGGGGAAGGTGGTGCAGACTAGTCTCAAGTTCATTCGCTCGAACTTAGTGATATCACGTCGCAGAGTGCCTGGAAAGATCCGTACTTCACGGACAACGCTGCGGTGCTGATGGTTAAACGCGATCCGGTCAGCGGCAAGGTGGCGGACGTGCAGGAGTTCCCCAATCTGCCCGGGCACCAGACACAGCAGTATGGATATGCCCAGGACAGCCGCGACCTGACGCGTGTGGTGCTGAACGACGCGACAGTAGACTACATGCGCGACGCGGAACACCGGATCACGCAGGCGCAGTACACGCTAAACGATGAAGCGCCGAAGACATTTACCTTTGCCTACGACGCCCTGGGCCGCCGGTCGAAGGCGACGCTGGGCAATGGCATTGCGATTGCCTACACGTGGGACGCCGCCGGCCAGCTGACCGGGATCACATACGGCAGGAGCGACGGCACAACGATTGGCACACTGACGTACACCTATGATGCGGCCGGCCGCCGGACCGGCATGGGCGGCTCGCTCGCGAAGACAACACTGCCGCAACCGGTCGCTGACGCGCAGTACAACGGCGCGAACCAGCTCACGCGCTGGGCGGGAAAGACGTTCACCTATGACGCGAACGGCAGCCTCACCGGCGACGGTGTGAATCGCTACGGCTGGGGCGTGACTGGCGAGTTCAGTCAGATCGACAGCGCCGACGGCAGCAGTATCCAGTACCAGTACGACGTGCTGGGGCGCCGCAAGCGGATGATTGCGAACGGCAGCAGGACGACAGACTACCTGAACGTGGGCGACGATCTGGCGCTTGCGAACACGGACGACGACTGGTCGCACCGGCTGCAGCAGTTCCCGCTGTTCGTCGGGGGTGCGCCGGACGAATTGCTGATGCGGCGCATTGGTGATGATCCGGCAACCGACCGCTACGTGCTGCGCGACGCGAACAACAACGTGATTGCGCTGACCAATGCGGGGCAGAACATCGTCACGCAGTACCGCTACGAGCCTTACGGACAGACGACGCTGAGTGGCGCAGCGGATGCGAACCCGCAGCAGTACACCGGGCGGGAGAATGATGGGACGGGGCTGTATTACTATCGGAGTCGGTACTACCACCCCGCAACGGGCAGGTTCATCAGTGAAGATCCGATCGGGTGGGCGAGTGGGCAGACGAATGCGTATGCCTACGTCAATGGAAATCCCATGTCGCTGTATGACCCTTACGGGCTATGGAGCATTAGCGCTGGCGGCTACGTAGTCGTTGGTGGGCAGGTCACTGTCTATGGGGATGGCTTAAATATTACGGGCGTTGGAGGACGCGGTGGCTTCGGGGTGGGTGGGGGAGTTAGTTATGACCCAAACGGCTCGCCTCCAAGCAGAAATAGTACGGGTTCATCTGTCACTATCGGTGGCTTTGCGGAGGCCGGCGCTAGTTGGGGGCCCTTTGCCACAAACGTTGGGGTCTCCAATGGAATGGAGTTCAACGGGTCCGGTTCTTCAGGACTTCCGGGATTCGGAGGAAGGCCTTATCGCGGGTCGGGAAGTGGCGTTTCAATTGGATTTCCGAGCGATGGATTTAGAGGCTCTGCCTGCGCAGCAGTTGGTATTGAGGTGACCAATACTCGTGGAAAATAAATTTATGATTTGGCCTGGGATCAAGACCGTAGTGCTGTTAGGCGCTTTGATCACAGGTCTTTTTGGATCCCCGGTTGACCATTTTCCCCTAGCGGTTAGGGCATTTATTGGACTTGTAGGAGCGGCAATGGGCGCGATATTTTCCTTGGGGTTTCTCCTGTTGCATCATGTTGTTTGGCCCAAAAAAAGAAAATGGGAGATGCCAGCATGGTCGAATGGTTTGGTGTCGCCGTGGCAATGGATACGTCTTTTCTCTATGGCGATCTTGTCAATAGGCGTTGGTCAGTGCGTGGCCATTTCTTTCAGATATGGCTGGCGTGAATCTACCCAATCATTAGTGTTTTTAGGAGTGGGGGCCGGGATGTGGGTGGGCGTACGATTCGGGTTTTTTATTTTTAGATCAAGAGTATCGGCCTCATGACGCTCAGAAATATCTGCGTAGAGCGTGCATCGGCCACCTGACACTGGCATGAGCGGCAATGAGCCATCTGTTCCTCGGCATACCCAAAATGTGGGGTACGGGCGTTCGAGGGTGCAACCATGATGCGACCTCCCAACTGTAAGCAGTATGAAATATTGCAACACCGTTGTACTACTATCTCAGTCGGTATTACAGTCCGGCGACTGGACGGTTCTTCAGCGAGGATCCGGTTCGCTGGGCGAGTGGGCAGACGAATGCGTACGCTTACGCGGGTGGCAATCCGGTTCAATTCAATGACCGTTCGGTTTCGAGTCAACAGGTACGCCGGGCAACAATCAAGCTCAAAACAAACAAGTTAGCGATATCGTTAGGGAACTCGGCTTGACCAAAGGTCAGCGTCGTAATTTGCATGACGCGATAACTGGTCAAGACTACGGCTACCATGAGATCAAAGCGATAGCGATTGAGATGTTTTGCCCGACCAATAACTAGGCGAAGGTATGTTGCGTGATGACATAAGAGATGCTTTTTCGGAGGTCTGCGGCCTGCCGACCTGGCTGGTCCGGAAAGGCGTCGGATCGTTCCTTACCCTGGAGTACGGTGACCCGCATCTGCAGATTCAGGAACCGCGTTGGTCTCGATCGGAGTTGCCTGAAGTTCGCAAGTCGGCAGATCGTCGTCGAGTAATCGTGTCTGGTCGGTGGCACCTTTGGATCTATATGTGCAACTGGACGATAAGCTCGAATGGTGCGTGGCTCGCGGACAACGAGGCGTCGAGCGAAGCCATCAATGAAGCATCGCGATATCTCGATGGGCAAATATTGCTGTCGGTCGAGGTCTTACCGGAAGATGTAAAGACGGTCTTTCGGTTTGATCTTGGCGGAGAGCTTGCAACATGGCCTTATCCGGACGAGGGAGGTCGACATGAGGAGCAGTGGCTACTCTACGACTATGAGGCGAAGCAGGTGCGGACGCTTAGAGGTGACGGGACTTGGCTTTGTGAGCCATTAGATGATTGATCTGTTGTTGCCGTTGCCGCATCGTGTCCAGCCGTACAAGATAAAGATTGAATTGCAAATTGTTATATTTGTTGTCTGTCACGGGTCTAGATAACAGAAGGGCCGCGTTTCGTGGTCCTTCTGCTTTTACCCAACATTGGGCTTGACGTACAAGTAACTTGTGCGGAGGTGGCGGTGTTGGGTATTCGGCCATATACCCGTGTCGATAGCTGACGACGTTAGACTTGGGGTTATTGCCCGCGGGGTGGTTGCTGCAGTTCGATGACGGGTTTACAGACCCGCAGGGCGGCCTTAACTGGGTACCGAATCCTAACCCGGGCGCAGGTGGTTCTAGCCATGGATGGCAGGATGACAAGGAGCGCGTATGCGAATGAGACAAGAATGGTGAGAACAGGCTATCGCGCCGGATATTGGATCATGGAACGGGACGACGGAACGGACGCTTGTATGGGCGACCTTGTCCAACACTGCGCGCAGTCGCTGGTAGGGCGGTATGTTGTCATAGCGAGCTGTGATAGCGGTTCATACACGCCAACCGACGATGAGCTTACAGCCGGGTGGAGGCAGGTTGGGGCGCTCGCGATTAGCCCGAAGGTGGAAACCGTCTCTCGGCTTCCGACGCCCGGCTTTGACGAGTGGTATGTCTACGACCGGAACGACGAGCCCGCACCCCACCTAAATTTTGTTAACCGTTGGGGATTTAGCGTGCTCAATTCGGACGATGAGCATACGGCCGCGTTCTGGGATCAAATTACGAGACTCGCCCCTCTGCACGTACTCGGAGCGGGATGTCCAACGTTGTTTCTGGTCACGCGCGATGAGCTGTTATTCAAGGCTATAGCAGCGGTGACCTGAACTGTGAGGCATCGCCGTGGTGTGCACGAATGCCCATCGACCCGCATTTCCCCAGCGTTGCCGCGCGGGTATCGCGCTTCCGTAAAATGAGGATACTTTCACGGCGTCGACGCTGGGCACATTGTCCGAACGATATGAACCCAAGGCGCGTACATACACTTTTCAAAAAACACTGTCCTGCAATCGATCTTGCGAGTTGTGAATGGACCCACATCATTCGTGACGGAGCGCTTCAACGGGATCTGCTTCAGCAACTTCTGGCAACGCTCGAAACTATGGACGTTCTAATTCATGTTCGTCGGAAGCTTGGAGATTTTCTTCCTTTGGACGAAGCCGTAGATTTTGTTTGTGAAAATTTCGGAAAAAGCAGCATACGAATCACTGATAGAAACTTCACTCGATTTGTCATCGTCGCGCAAAACGGCGTCGCCGCTACTTGGCCGATTCACATGAACTGGGAAGCGGGGGCGTACGCACAAGCAAAGTTTTGACAAAATGACGCCTGCAGCGAAATTAATTTGAGTTTTTTTCGGCCTCGCAAAAGTGATGCCGGGAGGGCTTATCGATGACGGTGCATCTTGCAAGCCGCTGATCTCCCCGCTAAACATTGACGATCACCCCCAACTAAAAAAGCCTGCAACACATCCTTTTCATCGCGGCTTGAAGCTTGCCGACCATTTCATCGCCGGTAATTCAACTAGCCGGTAGAACAGGTAAGCCACCGGCACGGCGACCAGCATGTATCCGAACGACGGCCAGATCGACATTTGCAGCGACGAGCGGAACAGGATCGACGACAGCAGCACGAAGATCGGCAGATGGATCAGATACAGCGAGAAGCTGAAATCGCCAAAGCGCGACAGGAGACGCATGCCGGCCGAATCGGCCGCAGCGCTCTGAGGGCGTTCCAGCGCCTTATACAGATAGAACGCGAAGCCGAGCGCCCAGAACTGGAACGCGCCGTATTGGCCGAAGTGAAACGCCACACAGCCAAGCGCAATGAACGCAACAGCCAGCACATAAAGCCAGGCGGACGAACGTGCATTGGGCGCCGTGCGGGCTTTCGCATCGGCAATCCACGCGCCAAGCATCCAGGAGAACCAGTACGACGTGAAGAACTGGATATCGTGACGCTCGAGCACATAAGCGGACACCCCGTTAATCACTGCGACAATCGCCAGCACCGAGGTCATGCCCAAACGCCGGCGCAGCGCGAATAGCAACGGGTAGATCGCGTAAAACTGCACTTCGAGCGACAGTGTCCAGAGCGCGCCGTTCGATCCATAGGTCTTGCCGGCCACGCCTTGCAATGAAAACAGGTTGACCAGAAACGCCTGCAGACCAATCTCGCGAATCTTGTGACTGACCGGCGGCAACTGCAAGCTGACCCAGTCGAGTGCGAGCGTCAGTATCAATGCAGCAAGCAGCACCGGATAAATACGCGCGAAACGGCGCACCCAGAAATTGGCCGCGTCGAGCCGGTAGTCGGGATTTTTTGCGAGGCGCAGTGCGCCGCCGCGATGAATGCAGTAACCGCTGATCACGAAGAAAATCGGCACGCCGGCCGAGCCCCACGCAATCGGAAACGTCAGATAAGCTGCAATCGTACTCAGATTGAATAAATGGCCGACGCTCTGGTGAAACGCCTGCATACCGACCCATTCGACCTGGCGGCAATGGAAATACGCGACCAGAAGCGCGGCAAAGCCTCGCATTGCGTCGATCACATGTTCCTTGCCGGCGCTGTCGGCGCGCGCTTCGCTGCGGGCGCGCAGCGTGGCGGCCGGCTGTGATGGGGAGAGGGGCAGGGATGAGCCGGCGGCATCCAGTGCAGGGTCGCTCATACGCGGTCCTTATTCTGAAGAAGGAAAATGCTTATTCCCGGACGCTCCGTACGCGCCCGCGATGCATCACATGCTAGTGCACCGCGGAGGCAAAAAATCGATAAAAAATTGCGTATCAAATGGCATCAGATGGGAATCAAATGGCGGTTTTGTGACGAATTGTAATTACGCACAAGCATTTGCTACGGCGAATTATTTGCCGATTTTTTCGTGCTAATTTAAATCACGGATTCTCTGACCTGGGGTGAAGTCATGAACCTGCATTTACTCGCCGGCATTGCCGTGCTGCTGATCCTCGTCGCCGCCTCCGCGTACCGGGAGGCGCTACGCAACGAACCGATTCGCCGTTTTCGCATCAATCCGGGCAAGCTGCCGCAAGTCGACGAGAACGAGTGAGCAGCACCAGAACGGTGACCGCCGTTCACCGCGCCCGACGCTGTTCTGGGGCCGGATGGGCCGGCATGCTGGAGCGCGGGCACGTAAGATTTTCGGAATTTTCGAAAATAATTCAATTTGAATATGTAAATGTTTCCTGAATCACAACGTGATCCGTAATTTCGAAAAAAATTAATCAATTTATTTATTCGAGGCGGAAAAATTAACACATGAAATGGATTGAATTTTTTTGTTAGCCATTTCAGCGACATCGAGTGGCCGCCAGGCCCGCGAGCACACTAATTTCTAACCGATGTGGGAATACCTACCATGCTGAAAGTCACCAAAGCCGTGTTTCCCGTAGCGGGCCTCGGGACACGATTCCTGCCGGCAACCAAAGCAAGCCCGAAGGAAATGCTGCCGATCGTCGACAAGCCGCTGATCCAGTACGCGGTTGAAGAGGCGATTGCCGCCGGCATCACCGAAATGATCTTCGTGACGGGCCGCAGCAAACGCGCCATCGAAGACCACTTCGATAAATCCTACGAGATCGAAGCGGAACTTGAAGCGCGCAACAAACAGAAGCTGCTCGACCTCGTGCGCAGCATCAAGCCGGCTAATGTGGACTGCTTTTATGTGCGTCAGGCCGAGGCGCTCGGTTTGGGGCACGCGGTGCTGTGCGCCGAAAAACTGGTGGGCGAGAGCCCGTTCGCCGTGATTCTGGCGGATGACTTGCTGCACAGCACGAAGCCGGTCATGAGCCAACTTGTCGACACGTTCAATCACTATCACAGCTCGGTGATCGGTGTCGAAACCATCGCGCGCGAAGACAGCCGCTCGTACGGTGTCGTGGATGGCAAGGAATGGGAAGACAACGTGATCAAGCTGTCGGGCATCGTCGAAAAACCGGCGCCGGACAAGGCACCCTCGAATCTCGGCGTGGTGGGCCGCTACGTGCTGATGCCGACCATCTTCAAGCATATTCGTGCGCTCAAGCCGGGGGCAGGTGGCGAGCTGCAATTGACCGACGCGGTGCAATCGTTGCTGACCGAAGAACAGGTGCTCGCCTATCGCTACTTCGGCACGCGCTTCGATTGTGGCAGCAAGCTCGGCTATCTGAAGGCGACCGTGGAATTCGCGCTGCGTCATCCTGAAGTGAAGGCGGATTTCGAAGCGTATCTGCAAACCTACATGCAGGCGAATATGCAGGCCAGCGTGCCTGCGCAGTACACGGCTGAAGCGGCTTAAGGTGTAAGAGGTCTGGCCTTGAGCGCCGCAACTGTTTCACGCAGCAGCAACGCGCAGTACGATCGCGCAAATTAAAACGGGCGCCGCATCACGCGGCGCCCGTCTTTCTTTCCGGTTTGTTTCGCGTCCGGGATCCACTGGGTCCAAAAATCGAACCCCGGATCCGGGCTACGCCTCAAAACCCTTTACTGCGCCTTCTTCACTTCCAGCCGGAACTTGTGCAGCAACGGTTCCGTATAGCCGCTCGGCTGTTGACGTCCTTCGAACACCAACGCCTGCGCGGCCTTGAACGCCAGCGTGTCGAAGCCCGGCGCCATTGGTTTGTAGTGCGGATCGCCCGCGTTCTGCTCGTCGACTACCTTCGCCATGCGTCTGAAAGTTTCTTCGACCAGTTCGCGGGTCACCACGCCGTGATACAGCCAGTTCGCGATGTGCTGGCTGGAGATGCGCAACGTGGCACGGTCCTCCATCAAACCGACGTTGTGAATATCCGGCACCTTCGAGCAGCCCACGCCCTGATCGACCCAGCGCACCACGTAGCCGAGAATGCCCTGCACGTTGTTATCGAGTTCGCTGCGGATCTCGTCGGCGTTCCACTTCGCCTCGGCGACGACCGGAATCGTCAGCAGGCCATCGAGCAGTTCGTCGCGCACGTTCGCGTAGTCCGTGCGTTCGAGTTCCTGCTGAACCGCTTGCACGTCGACTTGATGGTAATGCAGTGCGTGCAGCGTCGCGGCGGTCGGCGAGGGCACCCATGCGGTGTTCGCACCGGCCTTCGGATGCGCGATCTTCTGTTCGAGCATGGCGTGCATCAGATCGGGCATTGCCCACATGCCCTTGCCGATCTGCGAGCGGCCGCGCAAGCCCGCGCTCAAACCGACCAGCACGTTGCTGCGCTCGTACGCGGTAATCCATGCGCTCGACTTCATGTCGCCCTTGCGCATCATCGGGCCGGCTTCCATCGCCGAGTGCATTTCATCGCCGGTGCGGTCGAGGAAACCCGTGTTGATGAACGCGACACGCTCAGACGCTTCGCCGATACAGGCGAGCAGGTTGACGCTGGTGCGGCGCTCCTCGTCCATGATGCCCATCTTGATCGTGTTGCGCGGCAGCTTCAGCAGGTCTTCGACGCGCGCGAACAGTTCGCTCGCGAAGGCGACTTCGGCCGGGCCGTGCATTTTCGGCTTCACGATATAGATCGAGCCGGTGCGCGAATTCAACTGGTGCTTGCGGTCGTGCAACGCGCACAGCGTGGTGATGACGGCGTCGAGAATGCCTTCCGGAATCTCCTGGCCGTCTTTGGTCAGCACGGCCGGATTCGTCATCAAATGGCCGACGTTGCGGATAAACAGCAGCGAGCGGCCGTGCAGCACGACCGGCGCGGTGCCGTTCGCGGCGGTGTACACGCGATCGGCGTTCAGACGGCGTGTGAAGGTCTTGCCGCCCTTCGTGACTTCTTCCGTCAGATCGCCGGTCATCAGGCCGAGCCAGTTGCGATAGAGCTGGACCTTGTCGTCCGCATCCACGGCTGCAACCGAGTCTTCGCAGTCGATGATGGTGCTCACCGCGGCTTCGACCAGCACGTCTTTCACGTGCGCCGAATCGGTCTTGCCGATCGAATCGTTCGCGTCGATCTGGATTTCGAAGTGCAGGCCGTTATGCTTCAGCAACACAGCGGACGGCGCGCTTGCATCGCCTTGATAGCCGATGAATTGCGCGGGCGTCTTCAATTCGGTCTTGCCGCTCTTCAGCGTGACGACCAGCTTGCCGTCTTCGACGCTATACAACGTGGCGTCGGCGTGCGAGCCGTTCGCGAGCGGGGCGGCCTGATCGAGAAACTTGCGCGCATAAGCGATCACCGCGGCGCCGCGCACCGGATTGAAGGCCTTCTGCTTTTCCGCGCCATTGCTCTCGGGGATCGCATCAGTGCCGTACAGCGCGTCGTACAGGCTGCCCCAGCGTGCGTTGGCGGCGTTGAGCGCATAGCGCTGGTTCGACAGCGGCACCACGAGTTGCGGGCCGGCCTGTTCGGCGATTTCGGTGTCCACGTGGTCGGTCGTGGCTTTGACGCTCGCCGGCGACGGCACGATGTAGCCAATGCCTTCGAGGAAGGCGCGGTACGCGCGCAGATCGCGTACCGGACCCGGATTGGCACGGTGCCAGGCGTCGAGTTCGGTTTGCAGGCGGTCGCGCTCGGCGAGCAGCGCACGGTTCTTGGGCGCCAGCTCGTGCACGAGGGCGTCGAAACCTGACCAGAATGCGGCGCTGTCGAGTCCGGTGCCGGGCAGGGCTTCGGTTTCGACGAACTGGTCGAGGTTGGCGGCGACTTGCAGTCCACCGCGCGGGTTCATCTGAGTCATCGACTGCTCCATCCTTGAATGGGACCGATGTGGGGGCACCGGTCCGTGTTGTGCTTCCTGCTTTTATTGATGCCGCTTTGAACGAATCCGAACGGATCTCGAACTTAAGCGGCGATCGCTTGAATACCCGCCTTGGCGATTTGCGCGTCCTGATCCGACTTGACGCCCGATACGCCGACCGCGCCGACCACCTGGCCGTCGACGATCACCGGCACGCCGCCTTCCAGCGTACCTTGCAACGGCGCACTCAGGAATGCCGTGCGGCCATTGTTGATCATGTCTTCATACACCTTGGTTTCACGGCGGCCGATCGCCGAGGTGCGAGCCTTTTCCGTCGCGATGTACGAGCTGGCCGGCGCGCTGCCGTCCAGACGCAGCATGCCGAGTTGATGGCCGCCATCGTCCACCACTACGATAGCGACGGCCCACTGGTTCTTCTCGGCCTCCGCGCGGGCGGCTTCGAGGATTCGGGTCGTTTCGGCAACAGTCAACACGGGTTTGCTCAGCATAATGAATTTCCTGTTTCGTTTATGGTAGGGATGCTTCTACAAGTTCTATCCAGTGGCGCACCGGAGTGCGCCCGGCGCCGTTCAGATGGGTCTGGCAACCGATGTTGGCCGTGACGATCATCTCCGGCTTGCCGCTTTCCAGTGCATCGAGCTTGTTGTTGCGTAACCGTTCTGCAAGCTCTGGCTGGGTGATCGAATACGTGCCCGCCGATCCGCAGCACAGATGGGCATCGGGCACGGCGGCGAGATCGAAACCGAGCCGTTGCAGGACCGACTCGACCGCACCGCCCAGCTTCTGCGCATGCTGCAACGTGCAAGGGCAGTGAAACGCGATTTTCTGCGGCGCCTGATCGGGCAACTTCGTTGCCGCTCCGGCCGGCAATTGATTCGCCTGTAGCTGATCGAGCGGCTCGTTAGCCAATACCTCCACGAGGTCTCGCGTCAGCTCGCTGACCCGCTGCGCTTTTGACGCATAGCGAGGGTCGTGGCGCAGCAGATGCCCATACTCCTTGACGAACGCGCCGCAGCCGCTCGCGGTTTGCACGATCGCTTCGGCACCGGCCTCGATAGCGGGCCACCACGCGTCGATATTGCGCCGTGCCCGCGCAAGGCCTGCCTCCTGCGCATTCAGATGATAATCGGTCGCCCCGCAACAACCGGCCCGGCGGGCATTCACGATACTGATGCCCAGCCGGTCCAGCACGCGCGCGGCGGCCGCGTTGGTGTTCGGTGACAGCGCGGGTTGCACGCAGCCTTCCAGCATCAGCATTTTGCGCGGATGCCGCGACGCCGGCCTCGGTTCCGTCCCAGCATTTGGCCGAGCGCCTCGCTTGGGGATTTTACGTCCAAGCGCGGCTGGAAGAAACGGCCGCATGGCCTGGCCGGTCTTAAGCAGCGCCCCGAACACCGCCGGATGCGGGATTACCCGGCGCAAACCCTCGCGCAGCAGGCGTTCCGAGGCGGGCCGAACAATCCGCCGCTCCAGTTCGGCGCGGCCGATGTCCAGCAGCGCATGGTAGGTGACACCCGATGGGCAGGTGGTTTCGCAGTTGCGGCAGGTCAGGCAACGGTCGAGGTGCAACTGGGTTTTCTGCGTGACCGGCTCGCCTTCCAGCATCTGTTTGATCAGATAGATACGGCCGCGCGGGCCATCGAGTTCATTGCCGAGCAACTGATAGGTCGGGCAGGTCGCGTTGCAGAAGCCGCAATGCACGCACGAGCGCAGGATCTGTTCGGCTTCGTCGGCGCGCGACAGGGTTTTGGCGGCTTCGCTGAGATTGGTTTGCATGGTGTCGTTCGCCTTCAGGGCTTCACAGGTCGATGCTCATAGACTGAGGCTCACGGGCCGGGCCTCACAGGCCGGCATAAAGACGGCCGGGGTTGAAGAGGCCGCGCGGGTCGAGGTGCTGCTTCAACTGCTGATGAAATCGCAGTAGCGCCTGCGGCAGCGGCGTGAACGGTTCGGCGTCCACGCGTGGTGTGAAGCAGCTTGCGTGGCCACCTGCGGCGTGTGCGATCTGGCGGATGGTTACGGCCGGCGCATCGCTTTTGAGCCAGCGTTGCGCGCCGGCCCAGTCGAGCAGCGTGTCGCCGGGCAAGCGGACGAGGGGCGACCCATTCGGCAGCGAGAGGCGCCACAGTGGGCGCGGGTCGTCGAAAAACGCCAGACGATGCTCGCGCAAGGCGTCCCAGAAGCGCGAATCGAGTTCGGTGCCGCCAATGCGGTCCAGCGCCGAGGCCACCGATCCCGTGCCGCCTTCGAGCCGCACATAGAGGCGCCCGTCGACGTGAGCGGCGCCGCTGATCGGCAACGCGGCGCGGCGCCACGCCGACAACTCACGCAGCGCTTCGTTTGCATCGAGATCGAGCGTGAGGTTGCCGAGCGCGCGTGGTTTGGGCAATACCTTGAGCGACACCTCGGTGATCAAACCCAGGCATCCGAAGCTGCCGGCCAGCAGACGCGAAACGTCATAGCCCGCGACGTTCTTCATCACCTCGCCGCCGAAGCGCAGATGCTTCGCCTCGCCGGTGATGACCCGGCAGCCCAGCACGAAGTCGCGCACCGAACCGGACCACGGCCGGCGTGGTCCGGCGAGACCGGCGGCAACCATCCCGCCGACCGTGGCCGTGCCGTCGAAAGCCGGGGGCTCACAGGGCAGCATCTGACCGGCCGCGTCGAGCACCGCGTTCAGTTCGGCGACCGGGGTGCCCGCGCGCGCGGTGATGACGAGTTCAGTCGGGTCGTAGCTGAGCACGCCGCGATGAGAGCGCGTGTCGATCGGCTTGCCTTGCACCGGGCGGCCGAGAAAAGCCTTGCTGTTGCCGCCGCGAATCTTCAGCGGTGTGCCGTCTGCTCGTGCTTGCGAGATTTCGGCGACGAGCCGTTCGCTATCGTCCATCGATACCGGTTCGATCAGCATCAGAAACGCTCCAGTTCAGGAAAGGGCAGTGCGCCGTGGTGGACATGCATCGAGCCGAACTCGGCGCAGCGGTGCAAGGTCGGCACGTTCTTGCCGGGGTTCAGGAGGCCGTCCGGATCGAAAGCGGCTTTCAGCGCATGGAAAAAACTCAGTTCGTCACTATTGAACTGCGCGCACATCTGATTGATCTTTTCGCGGCCCACGCCGTGTTCACCGGTGATGCTGCCGCCCACCGCCACGCACAGTTCGAGGATCTTCGCGCCGAGGGCTTCGGCGCGTTCGGTCTCGCCGGGCGCGTTCGCGTCGAACAGGATCAGCGGGTGCATGTTGCCGTCGCCGGCATGGAAGACGTTGGCCACGCGCAAGCCATATTCGTTCGACAGCTCCTCGATGCTTTTGAGCACGCGCGGCAATTCGCGGCGCGGGATCGTGCCGTCCATGCAGTAGTAGTCCGGCGAGATGCGGCCCACGGCCGGGAACGCATTCTTGCGGCCGGCCCAGAAACGCTGGCGTTCGGCTTCGTCTTTGGCGAGCCGGATATCGGTGGCGCCCGCCGCGCGCAGCAGCGCTTCGACCCGTTCCACGTCTTCCTGCACGTCGCTTTCCACGCCGTCGACTTCGCACAGCAGGATCGCTTCAGCATCGACCGGGTAGCCGGCGTGGATGAAATCTTCCGCGGCGCGGATCGCGAGGTTGTCCATCATTTCGAGGCCGCCGGGGATCACGCCCGCGCCGATGATTTGTGCAACGGCGGC
Source organism: Paraburkholderia agricolaris (assembly GCF_009455635.1). Classification (NCBI taxonomy): domain Bacteria; kingdom Pseudomonadati; phylum Pseudomonadota; class Betaproteobacteria; order Burkholderiales; family Burkholderiaceae; genus Paraburkholderia; species Paraburkholderia agricolaris. Next base: position 2,348,460 of record NZ_QPER01000001.1, on the reverse strand, counting down.
GCCCGCTTTCTCGATGTCGTCGAAACTGGCGAGCAGCACCTTCGCGCTTTGCGGTTTGGTGAGCAGCTTCACGGTGACTTCGGTGACGATGCCGAGCATGCCCTCCGAGCCGGTGAAAAGCGCGAGGAAATCGAAACCGGGGGCATCCAGCGCCTCCGAGCCGAGCGTGATGCGCTCGCCGTCGATCGTGAGAATCTCGAGCTTCAGGATGTTGTTGACGGTCAGCCCGTACTTCAGGCAATGCACGCCGCCCGCGTTTTCCGCGACGTTGCCGCCGATCGAGCAGGCGATTTGCGACGAAGGGTCTGGCGCGTAATACAGGCCATAGGGCGCGGCCGCTTGCGAGATCGCAAGGTTGCGCACGCCGGGTTGCACGCGGGCGATGCCGGCCTCGGGATCGACTTCGAGAATCCGGTTAAAGCGCGCCATCACCAGCAGAATGCCTTTGTCCAACGGCAACGCGCCGCCCGACAAACCGGTCCCGGCACCGCGCGCGACCACGGGAATCTTCTGCACGCTGGCGAATTTCAGCAGCGCCGCGACCTGTTCGACCCTGTCGGGCAGCGCGACCAGCATGGGCGTCGCTCGATAGGCGGCGAGGCCGTCGCATTCGAACGGACGCAAATCTTCCTGCTCGTAGAGAAGCTGCAAGTCGGGGATCTGCGCCTGCAACTGCGCGACAACTGCGGATTTGTCGTGCGTCGCGAGTGCGCCGTCGATGCGCTCGTCGTAGTGGTAGCTCATGTGGGGGTCTCCTGGCGCCGCGCCAACCTGGCGGTCATGCCCGTGGACACGGGTGCGCGAGCGTGTTTCAGGCGGAATTGTTGCGGCTACGGGACTTGCTGTCGACGGTCCTGACAAGTGGTCGTACCAGTTTTTGAATTGACAGTTTCACGGCAGCCAGGGCAAGTACGTTTATGAATGGGTGATAGAGCGAACAAGCATGATTTCCGCGTGTTAGCATTTGAAGGTGGTCATACCAGTTGGAATTGCAATGCAGACAGCAGATCAGGACAGCTCGCGGCAGGTCGCGGACGTGGTTGCCGAGCGGATCGAACGATTGATCGTCGACGGCGTGCTGAAAACAGGGCAGGCGCTACCCTCCGAGCGACGCCTGACCGATAAGCTCGGCGTGTCGCGCACGGCGTTGCGCGAGGGGCTGAAGCTTTTGCGGGCACGCGGCATCATCGAAACCTCGCACGGTAAAGGCTCGTTTGTCGCCAGCCTCACCGCGCAACCCGCGCTCACGCCGCTGATGCATCTGCTCGGCTCGCAGCCGCGCACCTTGTACGATCTGTTCGAGGTGCGCGGCTTGCTCGAGGCGGAATCCGCGCGCCTCGCGGCACTGCGCGGCACGCCTGCGGACTTCGTGCTGATCACGCGCCGCTATGAGGAGATGCTCGCGGCGCATGGCAAGGAGACCAGTGCGTCCACCCACGCGCGGCTCGATCATGCGTTTCACCTCGCGATTTGCGAGGCCTCGCACAACCCGGTGCTCGTGCATACCTTGAGTTCGCTGACGGACCTGTTATTGAGTTCGGTGTTTGCGTCGGTGAACAATCTCTATCACCGCGAGCCACAAAAGCGGGTGATCGATCGTCAGCATGCGCGGCTCTACAACGCCGTGACCGGCAAGCTGCCCGAACAGGCGCGCAAGGCGGCGGCCGATCATATCGCCAGCGTCTGCGCGAACCTACGGGAAATCGAACAGGAAGAGCAGCGGCTCGTGCGTGCAACATTGCGGCTGGAGGGCTGGGAGTGATCGGCGCTGCGGCGCGCGCCGCCTCGCGAAACTATCGCGCTGCCGGCGCGAACGTGTGCCGACGCTTTACAAGCTCTACAATCGCGCATCAACACAAAAAACGCGTGCCGCCCCACGCCTGAACAGCATGCCCACTATCAGCGAGCTTTTCGTCTACCCAATCAAATCCTGCGCCGGCATTGCGCTCAATGAAGCGCGTCTGCTCGCCACGGGCCTCGAATACGATCGGTACTGGATGGTCACCGACCCTGACGGCGCGATGCTCACGCAGCGCGCGTATCCGCGCCTGGCGCTGATCACGGTCGAGATCGGCCAGCACGAACTCCTGATCCGCGCGCCGGGCATGGGCGTGTTGCGCACGCCGCTCGACGCCGCCGCGCTCGGCGCAGCGCCAAAGGTGCAAACCGTGGTATGGCGCGACGCGGCCTACGGACTCGACACCGGCGAAGCAAGCGCTGCATGGTTTTCTGCGTTCCTCGGTGTGCCGGCACGGCTTCTGCGCTTCAATCCCGAGCGCGAGCGGATTGTCGATCCGGAGTACACGAGCAGCGTTGGCGGCGCCACCACGTATTTTGCCGACGGCTTTCCGCTGCTGGTCATCGGTCAGGCCTCGCTCGACGATCTGAATGTGCGCCTGAACAGCAAGGGCGCTCCGTCGATTCCGATCGACCGGTTTCGCCCCAACGTCGTGCTGACAGGGCTCGACGCGTACGAAGAAGACTATGTCGAGAGTCTGAATGTCGACGGCACGCAGGGGCAGGACGTGCAGTTGCAACTGGTCAAGCTGTGCGCGCGCTGTCCAATGCCGACCGTCGATCAGGCCAAGGGCGCGCCCGACCCCGACTGGCCAAACGAACCCACCGACACGCTGAGCACCTATCGGGCGAATCCGCAGCGAAACGGTGCACTGACGTTCGGCAACAATGCCGTCGTCGCGCGGGGAGCCGGGGCGTGGCTGCGGGTCGGCCAGGAAGTGGAAGCTGAATTGGCCTTTGGCGATTAAACGGGGTCCAACCGGGGCACGCAATTTCTGCGCTTGCCCGCAATTCCCACTAATGCCGCTAATGCCGGCCACACCCGGTCAGCGCCGCAAGGATTACCGGCATTGGCACCGGCTTGACGAAATGATGGTTGAAGCCGGAGCGCAACGACTCGGTCCGATCCTCGGCGCGCGCGAGCCCCGTTACGGCGACCAGCGTGGGCGGCGGGGTGTCCGCCACGCGCCGGATGCGCCGCGCGACCGCACGTCCGTCGAGACGCGGCATTTCGACGTCGAGCAGTGCGGCTCCCGGGTGCCACTCACAATACTGCGCGAGCGCGTCGAGGCCGTTGCGCGCGGTTCGAATGTCGAAACCATGCGCGCTGAAAAAAAGTACGTAGGCGGCCAGCAGGTTCGGATCGTCGTCGGCGATCAGCAGGCGTGCGGCATCGTCAGTAGACATCCGGTTTCTCCAGGTTGCGTACCTGGTATTGAGCAATTTGAAGTCCCGCTAGAATCGGGGTTCGAAGAATCTGTTTATTCCGGTCATTCCAGCACGCTATCCGCCACCGCTTCTTATGAATAAATTGCCGTTTGGGGACGAAAAGGAAGCGCGAATCGCGCGGGACATCGAGGCGGTCAGCCGCATCGAAGCGGTGCCGTCGATCCTGCGCTTGATCTGCAAAAACACCGGAATGGGCTTTGCAGCGGTCGCCCGGGTCACGGAATACAGCTGGACCGCCTGTGCGGTGCAGGACGAAGTGAACTTCGGCCTGGTCGCCGGCGACCAGCTCGATCTGCACACCACGCTGTGTTTCGAGTCGCGCGCCGCACGTGCGTCGATCGTGATCGATAATTTCACTGAAGACCCGGTCTACCGGGAGCATCACACAGCGCAGATCTACAAGTTGGGAAGTTATATCTCCGTACCGATCGTTTTGCCCGATGGCAGCTACTTCGGTAATCTCTGCGCGATCGATCCGAATCCGCACGATCTGTCGAATGCGCGCACGCTAAGCATGTTCGAAGTATTCGCCGATCTGATCGCGGCCCAGCTCGTCACGCAAGGGCGCCAGCAGGAGACGGAGGCGGCGTTATTCTACGAACGGGAGAATTCGAGCTTGCGCGAGCAGTTTATCGCGGTGCTCGGCCACGACTTGCGCAATCCGCTCTCCGCGGTCAGTGCCACCGCAGAGCTGCTGACGCTGCGCAAGAACGAGCCCGATCTCGTGAAAATCGGCCAGCGCCTGAAGACCACAACCTTGCGCATGGCGCGCCTGATCGACGATGTGATGGATTTCGCGCGCGGGCGTCTCGGTTCCGGTGTCGACGTATCGATCGGGGACGTCGACGATCTGGCGAGCGCGTTGCGCGCGGTGGTTGACGAAGCGCGCGAGGCCAATCCGGAACGGATGCTGGCCGACGACATCGCGATCGCCACGCGGGTTCGGTGTGACCGCATGCGCGTGCAGCAACTGCTTTCGAATCTGCTCGGCAACGCGCTAACGCACGGCGCGGCGGAGTTTCCGGTGCAGGTGAGGGCCCGGGTGGAGAACGGCGAGTTCGTGCTGAGCGTGTTGAACGGCGGCGACGCAATCGCGCCGGATGTCCTGCACAAGGTCTTCGAGCCTTACTGGCGGCCGCCCACCAGCAAGCCGGGCGGCGGTCTGGGGCTCGGCCTGTATATCTGCAAGCAGATCGTGCTGGCCCATGGCGGCAAGCTCGAAGTCAGATCGTCCGCCGGGGAAGGCACGGTGTTTGTGGCGAGGATGCCGATCGCAGCGTGATGTCACGCGGCCCGGGCGATGGCCCCGGCCGCATGCTCGCGGTTCGCACGAGCACAGTGCTGCGTCGCACCATCCCTGTGCTTCCCTGCATCAAAGCGTGACGCACACGCGGTTCACCGCACCCTTATCTAATTTGCCGCCAAGGCCCGCGCCACGGCGCTGCAGCCCATATTTCGCACGCTTGGCACGGGCTTTGCATTAAGCCTTCCCATCGGATCAACGTGGATCCGGCGCGAGTGCAACAACAGAGCACCCGCTGCAGCACAGGTCAGGACAACGGCGTCCCCCGAATTCAGTCATCGACTGGGTTCGCGGGACGCCGTTTTTATTTCCGGAGTCGCTTTCGCCAGAGGCTACGCGTCAGCGATCGAAGCACAGCAAGCTCAGCACACCAAGGAACCGCGGTCATGAAAATCATCGTTATCGGTCACGGGATGGTCGGCCACAAACTGGTCGAATGCCTGGCACAAGACGCGGCGCATGGCCTCGATATCACGGTGCTGTGCGAAGAATCCCGGCCCGCATACGACCGCGTGCATCTGTCCGAATTCTTCGCGGGCAAGACGGCGGACGATCTGTCGCTCGTCGAACCAGGTTTCTTCGAACGCCAGAACGTCTTGCTGAAGCTGAATGCGAAAGCCGTGGCGATCGATCGGGACGCGCGCATCGTGACGGTATCGACCGGCGAAACCCTGGCGTATGACAAGCTGGTGTTCGCCACCGGCTCCTATCCGTTCGTGCCGCCCGTGCAAGGCCGCGAACGGGCCGACTGCTTCGTCTACCGCACCATCGACGATCTCGAAGCCATGCAGGAATGCGGTGCGCGTTCGAAGACCGGCACGGTGGTCGGCGGTGGCCTGCTCGGTCTCGAATGCGCGAAAGCATTGCGCGACATGGGCCTGCAAACGCACGTGGTCGAATTCGCGCCGCGCCTGATGGCGGTGCAAGTGGACGACGGCGGCGGCCGCGTGCTGCGCAGCAAGATCGAAGAACTCGGTGTGACGGTCCACACGCAGAAGAACACCACCGCGATTGTCGACGGCGAGAACGGCACGCATCGCATGCAGTTCGCCGACGGCAGCTTCCTCGACACCGACATGATCGTGTTCTCCGCGGGCATTCGTCCGCGTGACGATCTTGCTCGCGCGAGCGGCCTCGCGCTCGGCGAGCGCGGCGGCATCGCGATCGACAACGCGTGCCGCACCAGCGACCCGCACATCTACGCGATCGGCGAGTGTGCGCTGTGGAACGGCCAACTGTTCGGCCTCGTTGCGCCGGGTTATGACATGGCGCGCACGGTGGCGAAGCAACTGCTCGGCGACCCGGCGGAATTCGCCGGTGCCGACATGAGCACCAAGTTGAAGCTGATGGGGGTGGACGTGGCCAGCATCGGCGATGCGCACGGCAATACGCCCGGCAGCCGCGCCTATCAGTTCAGCGACGAACGCAAGCAGGTCTACAAGAAGCTGGTGGTGTCCGAATGCGGCAAGTACCTGCTCGGCGGCGTGATGGTGGGCGAGGCGAGCGAATACGGCACGCTGCTGCAGATGATGCTGAACCGCATCGAGTTGCCGGCCTCGCCGGAGTTCCTGATTCTGCCGTCGTCAGACGGTCAGGCGAAACCGGCGCTCGGGGTCGAGGCCTTGCCCGCTAGCGCGCAGATCTGCTCGTGCAACAACGTCTCGAAGGGCGACCTGTGCGCGGCCGTCTGCGCAGGCGCAACCGATATCGGCGCGTTGAAGTGCGCGACCCAGGCCGGCACCTCATGCGGCGGCTGCGTGCCGCTCGTCACGCAGGTGATGAAAGCCGAGATGAAGAAGCAGGGTCTCGCGGTCAACAATCATCTGTGCGAGCACTTCCCGTATTCGCGCCAGGAGCTGTATCACATCGTGCGCGTGGAAGGCCTGCGCAGTTTCGGCGAATTGCTGGCGAAGCACGGACATGGTCTCGGCTGCGATATCTGCAAGCCGGCCGTGGCGAGCATTCTCGCCTCGTGCTGGAACGAATTCGTGCTGAAGAAGGAGCATGCGTCGTTGCAGGACACCAACGATTACTACCTCGCCAACATCCAGCGCGACGGCACGTATTCGGTCGTGCCGCGCATGGCCGGTGGCGAAGTGACGCCCGACGGTTTGATCGCGGTCGCCCAGATCGCGAAGAAATACGGCCTTTACACGAAGATCACCGGTGGTCAGCGGGTCGATCTGTTCGGCGCGCGCGTGGAGCAGTTGCCGTTGATCTGGGAAGAACTGATCGCAGCCGGTTTCGAATCGGGCCATGCATACGGCAAGTCGTTGCGTACGGTGAAGTCGTGTGTGGGTTCGACGTGGTGCCGCTACGGCGTCGGCGATTCGGTGGGCCTCGCGGTCGAACTCGAGAATCGCTACAAGGGCCTGCGTACACCGCACAAGATCAAATTCGGCGTGTCCGGCTGCACGCGCGAATGCGCGGAAGCGCAGGGCAAGGACGTCGGCATCATCGCCACCGAGAAGGGCTGGAATCTCTACGTCTGCGGCAACGGCGGCATGAAACCACGCCATGCCGAATTGCTCGCCTCGGACCTCGACAAGGAAACACTGGTGCGCTACATCGACCGTTTCCTGATGTTCTACGTGCGCACGGCCGACCGTCTGCAACGCACTAGCGTATGGCGCGACAACCTCGAAGGCGGACTCGACTATCTGAAGGGCGTGATTGTCGACGATCGCCTGGGCGTGGCGGCGGAGCTCGAAGTGGACATGCAGCACGTGGTCGACACCTACGAATGCGAATGGAAGAAGGCCGTCAGCGATCCTGAAACGCGTAAGCGCTTTCGTCATTTCGTCAACAGCGGCGAGCCGGACAGTAACGTCGCTTTCGTCGAGGAACGCGGCCAGATCCGGCCCGCGACGCTCGACGAGCGGCGCTCGAAGCTCGCTGCGATTCCTGTGGTTGCCGAAACCGTTTGATTTTTTGTGTCACTCATCGAGGACCCACGCCATGAACCTTGACCGTCTTCCGCTTGCCTGGACACCGATTTGCCCGCTCGAGGACATTGTTCCCAACACGGGTGTGTGCGCGCTCGTCAATGGCGAACAGGTGGCGGTATTTCACGTAGACAACGGCGACACGGACACCGTCGTGTATGCGATCGAAAACTACGATCCGGGCTCGCAAGCCGCCGTGCTTTCGCGTGGGCTGATCGGCAGTCTCGGCGAACGCCTCGTGGTCGCTTCGCCGATCTACAAGCATCACTTCGATCTGCGCACCGGCGAGTGCCTCGAAACACCGGCGTATTCCGTCAACGCGTTTGCCGCGCGGGTGGAAAACGGGCAGGTGTGGGTCGCGATCTGAGTCATTGATTCCTTATCGACCTTCTCGAACGATGCCGCCTGCCATGTCCTCCCGTAACGTCAAAACGGTATGCCCCTACTGCGGCGTCGGCTGCGGAATGGTGCTGCATGTCGAGGACGGCCAGGTCGTGAAAATCTCCGGCGACAGGGAGCATCCGGCCAACTTCGGACGGCTCTGCACGAAGGGGCAGTCGGCGCACGTCGCCCTGCGCAAGTCCGGGCGACTGGAAGGGGCGTTCGTGCGTCATGCCCGTGGCCAGGACCCGACACCGCTGCCGATGGCACAGGCGATCAGCGACACGGCAGCGCGTCTGCGTGGCCTGCTCGATGCACACGGACCGGACGCGCTGTCGTTCTATGTGTCCGGGCAAATGTCGATCGAGGCGCAGTATCTCGTCAACAAGCTCGCCAAGGGTTTTGTCGGTACCAACAACATCGAATCGAACTCGCGTCTTTGCATGGCGAGCGCGGGCAGCGGCTACAAACTCTCGCTTGGCGCGGATGGCCCGCCGGGATCGTACGAAGACATCGATCACGCCGACCTGTTCTTTGTAATCGGCGCGAATATGGCCGACTGTCACCCGATTCTGTTCCTGCGGATGATGGATCGCGTGAAGGCGGGCGCAAAACTGATTGTGGTCGATCCGCGCCGCAATACGACCGCTGATAAGGCCGATCTTTTTCTGCAAATCAAGCCGGGTACCGATCTGGCATTGCTCAATGGGCTGCTGCATCTGCTGCATGAAAACGGCCATACGGATGCGGCTTTTATCGCCGACGCCACGCAAGGCTGGGACTCGATGCCGGCCTTTCTCGCGGACTACACACCGGAGAATGTGGCGGAGATAACAGGCCTCGCCGCCGAGGACATCCGCCGGGCCGCGCATATGATTGGCGCGGCGCCGGAGTGGATGAGCTGCTGGACCATGGGCCTGAATCAGAGCACGCATGGCACATGGCACACGAACGCGATCTGCAATCTGCATCTGGCGACCGGCAAGATTTGCCGCCGCGGCAGTGGACCGTTCTCGCTGACCGGCCAGCCCAACGCGATGGGCGGCCGTGAAATGGGCTACATGGGTCCGGGTTTGCCGGGACAGCGATCGGTGCTGGTCGAAGAAGACCGCGTATTTATCGAAAACCTGTGGGCCATTCCGAAGGGCACACTGAAAACGGAAGTCGGTAACGGCACGATCGATATGTTCACCCGCATGGCCGCGGGCGAAATCAAGGCGTGCTGGATCATCTGCACGAATCCGGTCGCAAGTGTCGCGAACCGTCAGAACGCTATTGCCGGATTGCGCGCGGCGGAGCTCGTAATTGCGCAGGATGCGTTCCTCGACACCGAGACCAACCGTTACGCCGATGTGCTCTTGCCAGGCGCGCTGTGGGCCGAGGCCGAAGGCGTGATGATCAACTCCGAGCGCAATCTGACGCTGATGCAAAAAGGCATCGAGCCGCCAGGCGCCGCGTTGCCGGACTGGCAGATCATTGCGCGCGTGGCGTGTGAAATGGGTTTTGCCAATGCGTTTAGCTATGCCAGCGCCGAAGAGGTTTTCGCGGAAATCACCCGCGTGTCGAATCCGAAAACCGGCTACGACCTGCGCGGCGCGAGCCATCGGCGGTTGAGGGATACGCCGCTGCAATGGCCGCTTGCTTCCAGCGACGCCGCCGAGCGCAATCCCATTCGCTATGTCAACGACGGCATTAGCCAGACACTGAAGGAAGGGCCCGACGGCAGCCGTCCACGGCTGGTGTTTCCGACCGCAAGCGGTAAGGCCGTGTTTTTTGCCCGTGCCTATGCAGCCCCGGCGGAATTGCCCGATCGCGAATTTCCGATCGTGTTGAATACGGGGCGCTTGCAGCATCAATGGCACACCATGACCAAGACCGGCAAGGTCGCGATGCTCAACAAGCTTAACCCGGGCCCATTCGTCGAGATTCATCCTGAGGATGCCGCCACGCTCGGCATCAAGGCCAAAGATCCGGTCGAAATCCGTTCGCGGCGTGGCCGTGCCGTGTTGCCGGCAGTCGTCACGGAGCGCGTGCAGGCAGGCAACTGTTTTGCGCCGATGCACTGGAACGACGTATTCGGCGACGACCTCTGCATCAACGCCGTCACCAGTGACGCCGTCGATCCGATCTCGCAGCAACCTGAACTCAAGTTCTGCGCGGTAGCGTTGAGCCCGGTTGTGGCCGATGCCATCGAGCCGGTTTCGAGCGCGGATGACGAGACGCTCACTGAGCCGCTTGCCGCTGGAGTCGACGCGGCAAGTCCTGGCGCACTATCGGCGGACACCAAGGAACCGGACATGCCCCGCATCGATGCACTGACTCGCCTGTTGCAGCTTCCACCGACGCAGGCGCCGTCGTTCACGGAGCCCGAGCGGGCGTATCTGGCCGGTTTCGTTAGCGCGCTGCGCTCGGTAGAAGGACAAGGCATCGACAGCGTGCCGGTTCTTCCGGCGGGCGCCCCGTTTGATCCGGCAAACCGCCTGTATGTGGACGGTTTGCTGGCCGGACTGTATAGCCGCAGTGGAACCCATGCGGCGGTGCGTGCCGGTACGCTTGCCGCACCGCATGACGACGGCACGCAGGCATCCGGTGTGCGTATCTTGCGTGTGCGACCCAAGGTGACTCTGTTGTGGGCCTCGCAAACCGGCAACACGGAATCGTTGACCGAACGTTATGCCACGCGGTTGATGGAGTCGGGTTTCGAAATCCGCACCGCGTGCATGGCGGACTATCCGGTCTCCGCGCTGGCGAAAGCGCAGTACGCGCTGCTGATGTCGAGCACCTTCGGCGACGGTGATCCACCCGACAACGCGCAAGGTCTGTGGTCGCAACTGGCCGGCGACGCCGCGCCTCGTCTCGACGGATTACGCTACGCGGTACTCGCATTGGGCGATCGCAACTACGACCAGTTTTGCGGCCATGGCCGCCGTCTGGACGAACGTCTCGCCGCTCAAGGCGCGCTGCGTTTGATGGACCGGGTCGACTGTGACAGCGAGTATCAGGAACAGGCTGACGCATGGCTGGAAAGCATCGTCGTGCGTATCAAGGAAGAAGATGCGGCGCTGCACGCGGTGCCGCCTGGCGGCATGATCAACGCGGTGGTGCCAGGCGCCGTGCCGACCAGGACGCGGCCGGCCGCATCCCGTCTCGTCAGAAACCTGCCATTGAACAAACACGGCGCCGCGAAGGATACGCGTTACTTCTCGTTGAGCACGGGCGACTCGGGCCTCGAATACGAAGTGGGCGATGCGCTGGGCGTATGGCCGAGCAACTGCCCTGAACTGGTCGACGAGTTGATCAGCCTGAGCGGTTTGAGCGCGGACGCGACGGTCAACGTGTCCGGCGCGGGTGAAATGCATCTCGCCGACGCGCTCGCGAGGCACTACGAGATCGCGCGTCCCAGTCCCGATGCGCTCGCGTTCATTGCCGCCCGCAGCAACAACGGCGCACTGCGCGATCTGCTCGGTGCCGGGCGCAAGGCCGATCTCAAACAATGGTTGTGGGGCCAACAGCTCGCCGACGTCCTTCACGAATTTCCCGTCAAGCTGACGGCAGCCGAATTGACCGGCATGCTCAAGCGCCTGCAACCGCGTTTGTACTCGATTGCATCGAGTCCGAAAGCGCATCCCGGCGAAGTTCATCTGACGGTTGCCGCGGTTCGCTATAACAACGGCCGCCGCCATCGCAAGGGCGTCTCGTCGACGTTTCTCGCCGACCGCGCGGGTGACGTCAATGTGCCGGTATTCGTGCAGAAGTCGGCACACTTTCGGCCTCCTCATGTTTCCGGCACGCCGATCATTATGGTTGGCCCAGGCACCGGCGTTGCACCGTTTCGCGGATTTCTACACGAACGGCGTGCACGTGGTGACAAGGGACGCAACTGGTTGTTCTTTGGCGAGCAGCACGCAGCCACCGATTTCTACTATCGCGACGAACTTGAAGCGATGCGGGACAGCGGTGTTCTAACCCGGCTCGACGTTGCTTTCTCGCGCGATCAAACGGAAAAAATCTATGTGCAGGACCGCATGCGCGAGCAGGGTGCGCAATTGTGGGCATGGCTCGAAGACGGTGCGCATTTCTACGTCTGCGGCGACGCAAACCGGATGGCAAGAGACGTGGACGCGACGCTCAAGCATGTGGTTGCCCAGCACGGCGCCATGAGCGAAGAAAAAGCCGCTGAGTATGTGAGCCATCTGGCGCAGGAAAAGCGCTACGTACGTGACGTTTATTGACTTTTAATGCGGTGGCCAATGCGCCGCATCACGATCCCGCAGAGTACGCAGTACAGCTTCAGAAAAGAGCCCGGATGGCATGAAGGTTGCATGTTCATACCGGAATTCAACGTGATGATCATTCCGGTGCGCCATGCACGAGCGCAATGAGTCAGCGTGATGCGCCAGGTTGGAAAACAATCAGTCTATTTGAGGATGCCTAATGAAAAACGTGATGAGCTCACTAAAGAGCGGAGACTGGCGCGCACTGGTGGCGTGTTTTCTCTACTTCGACACCGGCTTCACGGTCTGGGTGCTGTACGGACCGCTTGCGCCGTTCATCAGCAAGAGCGTGGTTATGACGCCTGCGCAGCAAGGTTTGCTGGTCGCCGTGCCGGTGCTGTCGGCGGCAATCCTGCGCGTGACGCTCGGTAACCTCTATCAATCGGCGCATGGCAAACGCATTGCGCTGATGGGCGTGTTGCTGTCGGCGGTGCCGACCATCGTGCTGCCGCTGTTGCCGTTCGTGCCGTCGTACACCTTGCTGCTGGTGCTCGGCGTATTCCTCGGCGTGGGTGGCGCGAGCTTCGCGGTGGCGCTACCGATGGCCGGCAGCAACTATCCGCCGAAAGTGCAGGGCCTCGTGCTGGGCCTTGCCGCTGCCGGCAACATCGGTGCGGTGCTCGACGGTTTCCTGTTTCCCCAACTGGCCGCGCACTACGGGTGGCAAATGGCCACTGCCGGCGCGCTGCCGTTGCTCGCCATCGCGGGTATCACGCTGTACTTCTGGGCCAATGATTCCGGCATCAAATCGGGCAGCGTGCTGCGCGCGTTCGGCAGCTTCGCGATCACGCTGGCCGGTTTGATCGTGCTCGTGCTGCTGGTCGAAGCAGGCATGTTCGGCTCGGGCAAGACCGGCGTGCTGCTGTTGCCGGTGATCGGCGCGCTGCTGGCGATTGCGGTGCTGCCCAAGCGCTATCGCACGGTACTCGCCGAGCGCGACACGTGGGTGATCATGCTGGTGTACAGCATCACGTTCGGTGGTTTTGTCGGTATGTCGTCGTATGTTTCGCTGCTGCTAACGAATCTGTATCAGCTCTCGAAGATCGACGCAGGTCTGTTCATGGCGCTGCTGGCCGCGACCGGCGCGATCGTGCGGCCGCTCGGCGGTTTGATTGCCGATAAGGTATCCGGCGTGCGCGCCTTGACCTTCCTGCTCGCGATCATTTCGCTGTGCGACTTCGTCTTTGCCGCCGCGATGCCGTCGATAGTGGGCGGGATTGCGCTGTTGCTGTGCCTGTATGTGGCCTTCGGTCTGGGCAATGGCGCGACCTTCCAGTTGGTGCCGCATCGTTGGGCGGGCCGCACCGGCCTGATGTCGGGCATTGTCGGCGCCGCGGGCGGCATTGGCGGCTTTTATCTGCCGGTTGTGATGGGCATTGCGAAGGAAAGCACCGGCAGCTATCAGATGGGCTTCGCGACTTTCGGCGCGCTGGCGGCTTGCGCGTTCCTCGCGATCGTCGCACTGCGCCGTCCGTGGATGGCGTGGTCGATGCACAGCAGTGTGATGCACGCGCACGCAACGGAGTAGTGCAACTGGACGTCCGCAGCGCGACGCCGGGTGTCGTGGCGGTGCGGACGTCCTAATGTCCGAACGTCCTGGCGCTATGTGTCCGCTATTTCCACTGTGCCTACGGCAAGAATGGCGGGCACCCGTGCCGCGAGTTCGTCGATCGCCACGCGCATTCTCGACGGCAGATGCCGCGTCTGTTGCCACGCCAGATGAAGCTCGATACGCGGCCCGGGCAACTCGGGCAATACCTTGACCAGTGCGCCGCTATCGAGCGCGTCCGCGATCAGCCAGCACGGCATGCGTGCGATCCCCGCACCCGCGATGGTGGCCGCGAGAATGGTCTCAAGATCGTCGAGACGCAACCGGTGCCGTGCCGCGACGCTCTTCCATTCGCCGTTTTCATCGGGCAGCGGCCACGCCGCTTCCTGCCGCCCGGTTACATAGAAGATGCCTTCATGGCTGGCGAGCTCCTCGACCGTGCGAGGCGTGCCGTGCTTCGCCAGATAGGCGGGCGCCGCGCATAGCGCCATCACCTGCTCGCCAAGCTTGCGCGCCACCAATCCCGCCGCCGCGCCGCGCAGCCTTCCGCTTCGTACAACCAGATCGATCCCTTCGTCGACCAGATCGGTGACCCGGTCCGTGAAGCTGATCTGCAACTCCAGTTGCGGATAGCGCTGCGCCAACTCCAGCAGAATCGGTGCAATGCAGCGCCGCCCGAACAACACGGGCACGCTGACATGCAGGCGCCCCTGTGGATCGCGGCGCCCTGCGTGCAGGGTGGCTTCGCCGGCTTCGAGTTCGGCCAGCGCGCGCACGCAGCGCTCGTAGAACGCGTGGCCGTCTTCGGTCAGGCTCTGGCTGCGCGTGGTGCGGCGAAAGAGCCGCGTGCCGAGCTGATCCTCCAGGCGCGCGATCGTCTTGCCGACCGCCGAGCGTGACAGGTGCATACGCTCGGCGGCGAGTGCAAAGCTGCCGGCTTCCGCCGCATTGACGAAGGCGGTGATACCGCTCAGACGGTCTCTCATCGAAGTTTCTCCCTGCGGGTACGCCATTCCAATTGGCGACAAAATAGCTACAGTCTAGCGAAAATTCTCCACCACTGTAGCGTGCTGAGAAACCGTAGACTTTTTACCGTTAGTAACGAGCAGGCGGGAGCCGACATGCAAACGATGGGTAAATGGGTTTTTCGGCAAGCAGGCGTGCAGCATCTGGCGCTGGAAGAAACGGCGGTGCCTACACCCGGCGTGGGGGAGATCGTTGTGCGCGTGGCGGCGGTTGCGTTGAACTACCGCGATCTCGGTTTCATTAACGGCGGCCAGTCGGGCACCGCGTTGACCTTGCCGGCGACACCAGGCTCCGACCTGGCCGGCGTCGTGGTGGCCACGGGGGCAGGCGTGATCCGCTTTAGTGAGGGCGACGACGTGCTCGGAACATTCTGGGCGGGGTGGATCGATGGCGAATGCCCGCCTGAGGCCCGTGTGCTTGGTGGCTCCTTGCCCGGCGTGCTGGCACAGTACGTCATCCTGAACGAAGCCTGGGCAGTCCGCGCGCCGCGTACCTTGAGTGCGATCGAGGCCAGCACGCTGCCATGCGCCGGGCTCACTGCGTGGTTCGCGCTGGTCGAGAAGGGCACCGTGCATGCCGGGCAGACGGTGCTGATGCAAGGCACCGGCGGCGTCGCGCTGTTCGGCGTGCAACTCGCTCGCGCCCACGGCGCGCAGGTGATCGTTACCTCAAGCAGCGCGGCCAAACTGCGGCGCGTGCGCGAACTCGGCGCGACCCATGGTATCGACCGCAGCGAGACGCCCGATTGGGATCGCGTTGCGCGCGAGATGACGGGTGGACGGGGTGTCGATCACGTGTTCGAACTGGCGGGTGGCGACAACCTGGGCGCCTCGTTGCGTGCGCTGCGTCAGGGCGGCCGCATTTCGCTGATCGGCACGCTCGACGGCTACAACATGTCGCTGCCGAGTATCCCGTCGTTCATTGGCCGGCCGACTATCCAGGGCATCGGCGTCGGACATCGGCGCGCGTTCGACGATCTGGTGCGCGCGGTCGATACGCTCGGTCTCAAGCCGGTTGTCGATACGGTCTACGCATTCGACCAACTGCCTGCCGCGCTGGCGCATCTTGAACGCGGTGCATTTGGCAAGGTGGTGGTGAAGGTCGGCGATTGATACGGAGACCTTGAGTACATTGAGTACGTTCGGTACGTGCGAAAAAATATGCAGGCAAATACTTGCATGTCGTGAGCGACGCGCCTAATATGCAGTCAGGAGGCTGCATATGAAAATCTCATCGGACACATCGAAAGGCACATCGACCGATCGCATCGAAAAACAGATTCTGCTGAGGGCGCCGCGCTCGCGCGTGTGGCGCGCGGTGTCCAACGCCGACGAATTCGGTAAATGGTTTTGCGTGAATTTCAACGGCAAGCAGTTTGTGGCCGGTCAACCCATTCAAGGCAAGATCACCTATCGGGGTTATGAGCATCTCGTCATGGAGGTGCTGGTGGAGCGCATCGAGCCGGAACATCATCTGTCGTTTCGCTGGCATCCGGCCGCGGTGGATGTGACGGTCGATTACTCGTCGGAGCCCACCACGCTGGTCGAATTCAAGCTGAGCGAGGTCGATTCGGGTACTTTGCTGCGCGTGATCGAATCGGGTTTCGACCAGATTCCCGCCTCGCGCCGCGCGGAAGCGTTCCGCATGAATACCGGCGGCTGGGAGGAACAGATGCTCAACATAGAGAAGTATGTCGCCAAAGGATAAATTACCCGGCAAGCCGCCCGGTGCTAAACCGGCTGCCGGCCCTGCGCGTGTGAAGGCTGCCATGCTGCGAAGCTCCGCGCAGATTTTCGCGGCGCTCGGCGACGAAACGCGCCTGCGTCTGATCGCCGTGTTGTGCGCGGGCAGTGCGATGTCGATTGCGCAATTGACCGCCGGCACGGAAATGACACGGCAGTCGGTCACGCAGCATTTGCAGGTGCTCGCCAATGCCGGCCTGGTACGCGACGTCAAGATGGGCCGTGAACGCTTATGGGCGTTTGAACCGGCGCACCTTGACGAAGCGCGGCAAGCGCTCGAGGCGATCTCGCAGCAGTGGGATCAGGCGTTGTTGAGATTGAAGGCGGCGGTGGAGGAAGATTGACACCGGCAGCGCGACGCCCAGCCGCCAACCCGCAACCTGTTGACGCTCAGAACTGGTGGCGCAGCGCGACTCGCACCGCGAGCTGATTGCCCGTCGACGACGGCGCCTGCACGCCAGGGATGAACGCATTGTCGAGAATCGAGTGGGTCGAACTGCCCGCGACCTTCTGGAATTCGCCCTGCACGTAAACGTCCGTGCGCGTCGATAGGTTGTAATCCGCCATTAAGCCGACCGAGTGAATTTTCGGCTTCACGCTGCCGGTCGACGCATCGTAGTTCTCCATCGTGTACACATATTGCGCACCGACAAAGAAGGCCGGCGTGAACTGATATTTGCCGTTCACTTCGAAATTCTGGTACTTCAGCGTATTCAATGTGACGCCGGATGCCGCCAGCGGAATGCCGATATAGCCGTTGCCGGTCGGGTCCTTATAGTTCGAGTTGGTGTACGCAAAACCGGCGCTCGCCGAACCAAAGGTGTAGTTGATGCCGGCGCCGAATACCCGCATGCGCCCGGCGATGAAGCTCGCGTCGTTCGCGGTGATCGCACCGGTGGAACCCGCGCCCGGATTGTTTGCCTGCAGGTAGGCGGCTGCAATCAACAACCCGCCGTTTGAATACTTGCCGCCAAAGCTGTAGGCGCGGTTGTTCGCGAAGTTCGTGTCGTTGCTGAAGCTGTACACGCCGCCGAACTGGAAGCCCGCGATCTCCGGGCTTGTGTACTTCACGCTATTGCCGAGGCGGAACGAGTTGTCGGTATTGTCGTTGTCGTACGGGTGCGCAAACAGGTAGCCGGCCCAGTTGCCATTGGCCGTGGTCGGCGCGAGATAGTCGACCACCGAGTCGTACTGGCGTCCGAGCGTGACCGTGCCGAACCGGCCGTCGCTCAAACCTGCGTAGGCCTGACGGCCGAACATGCGGCCGCCCTGGCCAAGCCGTCCCGAGCTTATGTCGAAGCCGTTTTCCAACTGGAACACCGCCTTCATGCCCCCGCCCAGGTCTTCCGAACCCTTCAGGCCCCAGCGGCTGCCCTGCGCATAACCGCTCGCCATTTCCCAGACCGCTCCGCGTCCCGCGTTGTTGGTGTAGTCGATACCCTCGTCGAGCACCCCGTACAAGGTCACGCTGCTCTGCGCGAAGGCAGATGGGGCCGCCAGCGAGGCGAGCGTGGTGAAAGCGGCGGTAGCGAAGAGATTCTTTTTCATTGTGAGCTCCAGACGTTGGTAATGAGCGGCCCGGGTGGTTCGAAGCGAGGTTCAGCACAGGGTTCGAACCGCGATCCGACCGGCTTCAACGGCCGCTGCTTTTTGGCAAAGGCTGGATTCTGCTATTCGAGATGGGAAACGCGTATGAGGCACATCCCTGGATAAACGTGACTTTTTCGAATGTTTGTCCCGCGAATTATTCGCTTGTGGCGCATCAAACAGCGGACAAAAATTCCGTTCATGCACCTTTGGCATGAAGGCAATAGCTGAAGGCAATGCACCACCGCACCAGCTTTGTCAGGAGACGACATGCGACTCGACCGGAATTTTGCTAACGGCTGCTTTATCGACGCAGCAAGCGACGAGCGTATCGCCGTCACCAACCCTGCTACCGGAGCCGTGATTGCTCACGTCACGGGCGCCACCCGCGACGAAGCGATCGCCGCGGTCGACGCTGCCGCCGCTGCGCAAAAGGGCTGGCGCAAGCTGCCTTCGGCCGAGCGCGCGGTCTATCTGCACAAGCTTGCCGATGCGCTTACCGAATGCGCGCCCGCCATCGGCGCGGCGCTTGCGCTTGAGTCGGGCAAGAGCGTGGCCGATGCCACCAATGAGGCGATCTACGCCGGCCAGATCACGCGCTACCACGCCGAGTGGGCGCGCCGCATCGAAGGCGAGGTGATTCCGAGCGACACGCCCGACGAAAACCTCGTGTTGCATCGCGAACCGATCGGCGTGGTCGCGTGCCTGATCCCGTTCAATTACCCGGTCTATACGTTCATGCGCAAGGTGGCGCCCGCGCTGATTGCCGGCAATACCGTGGTGGTGCGTCCGAGCAACAACACGCCGACCTCGGCGTTCGAGATCGCGAGAGCGGTGGAGAAGGCCGGGTTGCCGGCCGGCGTCGTGAACATTCTCGCAATGAATCACGCAACCGCCGAGGCGCTCTGCACGCATCCCAAGGTCGGCATGATCACGCTGACGGGCAGCGTGGGCGCCGGCCGCAAGGTGCTCGACTACTGCAAGGCGAATATCGCCAAGCCCTCGCTCGAACTGGGCGGCAAGACACCCGCCATCATTGAAGCGGATGCCGATCTCGAGAAGGCCGCACGCGATCTGGTTGCATCCAAAACCACTCACTGCGGGCAGCTTTGCACGGCGATCGAACGCGTCTATGTGCAGGAAAGCGTTCATGACCGTTTCGTCGCGCTGCTGAAAAAACATATGAGCGCGGTGGAAAGCGGCGATCGCAGCGAACAGCCTTCGCTGATGGGGCCACTCGTCAACGACGCGTCGCGCCAGTCGATTCACGGCATGGTGGAGCGCGCAATTGCGGCGGGCGCCACGCTCGAAACCGGCGGCAGGCTGCCGCAAGGCAAGGGCTTTTTCTATCCGGCCACGTTGCTGTCGAATTGCCGGCAGGACATGGAAATCATCCAGGAAGAAACCTTCGGTCCGATCATGCCGGTCGTTAAATACCGCACGCTGGACGAAGCGCTGGAGATGGCCAACGACCACCAGTTTGGTTTGTCCTCGGTGCTTTATACCGAGAACTACCGCAGCGCGATGAAGATCGCCAACGGCATCGAGGCTGGCGAGTTGTATGTGAATCGCACGCCGGCCGATCCGTATCAAGGTTTCCACGCAGGCTGGAAACGCTCGGGTCTCGGCGGCGACGACGGCAAGCACGGCATGCTCGAATTCACGCAGACCCGTCTCGTGGTCATGAAGTACTGACGCAGATATTGACGCAAAAACGGCGCGTGCCGCGCGATTCGGAGTAGTCGGCACGCGTTGCCCTAAAACCCGCATAAACGCAGCAAACCGCTGCACTCATAAAAATATTTGGAGACCCGGCCCGGCGCTGTGTCTCCCAGGAGCGCTCACGTGTCATCTCAACCCGTTCAAACCACTGCCTCGCTCGCGTTAAGCGACGAAGCCGCATTGGAAAGCAATAAGGCGCAACGCTATATCCAGCTCATGCTGCTGGTGCTGGCGGCCGGTGCGATTTACCCGATTCTGTATCTTCGGCAGGTTTATCAGCCGACCATGCTTGAAGTGTTTCACATCACCGATAGTCAGCTTGGCTATCTGTATTCGATGCTCGGCACCATCTTTCTGCTGAGCTACCTGCCGAGCGGCTGGCTTGCCGACCGCATCGCACCACGTCTGTTGATCTGCTTTTCGCTGATCGCAACCGGCGTGCTCGGCTTGTGGTATTCCACCGCGCCGTCGTTCAATGTGCTGATGCTGATCTTCGGCGGCTGGGGTCTGTCGACCGGTTTGACGTTCTGGGCCGCGGTTATCAAGCGCGTGACGATGATCGCCGGCACGCACGAGCAGGGCCGCTTCTTCGGTTTGCTCGACGGTGGGCGCGGTTTGATCGAAGCAATGCTCGCGACCATTGCGATCACGCTGTTCGCGTGGTTCACGCAGACCAAAGGCGAGCCGGTGACGGCCGGCTTCAGGCTGGTCGTCTATATGTACGCCTTTTTATGCATCGCGCTCGGCGTGGTGCTCGCACTGGTCAAAGATCCGCAAGGCACAAAAGACGCCGCCGCCAACCGCGCCACGCGCAAACGCAGCAACGTGCTGGTCGATCTGAAAACGCTCGCATCGATTCCCGAGTTGTGGCTGGTCGCCGCCATCGTGTTCTGCGGTTATCAGGTGTTCTGGGCCACCTACAGCTTCTCCGCGTATCTGCATGAAGGCGAGATCGGTTTGACCGTGGTGATGGCCGGCACGATCACGACGCTCAAGTTATGGATGCGGCCGATTGGCGGGATTGGCGGCGGCTTTCTCGGCGACCGTTATTCGAAAGTCTCGGTGCTGGTGATCGCACTGTTCCTGGCGGCGCTGTCGCTGCTAGGCCTGATGGCGGCGCCGCGTATCTCGAGCCATGTGCTGCTGGTGTTCCTTGTGTTGTTCATCGGCATTCTGACTTACGCGATTCGCGGGCTGTACTGGTCGCTGCTGGATCGCTGCAATATCCCGGTCGAAACGATGGGCCTCGCCATTGGCCTGATCTCCGTGCTCGGCTATTCGCCCGATGTGTTCCTGCCGCTGATCAACGGCTATCTGACACAGAACTTCCCGGGTGTCTTCGGTTATCAGCTTTACTTCGGCTATGTGGCCGGAATGGCGGCGCTCGGCGGCTTTGCCGGCCTGGCGCTGAGAAACATGCTTAGCAAAAAAGGGGTTGCGTAAATGAAAGTCGTCTCGCTCGAAACGCATATCGTCGCCGTACCGCCGCCGCACGTGGGCGGCATGTACTGGATCTTCGTCAAGCTCAAGACCGATTGCGGTATTGAAGGCGTCGGCGAAATCTATTCCGCGACGTTTCATCCGAAGGCGATGACCCACATCATCGACGATGTATTCGGCCGCTACCTGCTCGATCAGGATCCGCACCATATCGAACGGCTCTGGCGTGAGGCGTATTCGAGCGGTTTCACGCAACGCCCCGATCTGACGATGATGGGCGTGGTGAGCGGGCTGGAAATGGCGTGCTGGGACATTATCGGCAAGGCGGCCAACAAGCCTGTGTACGAACTGCTCGGTGGCATGGTGAATCAGCGCCTGCGCTCATACACGTACCTGTATCCGAAGAACAGCAAAGGCGAATACGACTACGACGATCCCGATCTCGCCGCCGAATGCGCCGTTGAAAATGTGAAGCGTGGTTTTACCGCGGTGAAGTTCGATCCGGCGGGGCCGTATACGGCTTACTCGGGGCATCAACTATCGATGGAAGTGCTCGACCGTTGCGAACTATTCTGCCGCCGTGTGCGTGAAGCGGTCGGCAGCAAGGCCGATCTGCTGTTCGGCACGCATGGGCAGATGGTGCCGTCGTCAGCCATCCGGCTGGCCAAACGCCTCGAGAAATACGATCCGCTGTGGTTCGAAGAACCTGTGCCGCCGGGGCAGGAGGGTGCCATGGCGCAAGTCGCCCAGCACACGAGTATTCCGATTGCCGCGGGCGAGCGCCTGACCACCAAGTATGAGTTCTTCAAGCTGCTCGAAGCGGGTGCGGCGTCGATTCTGCAACTGAACGTGGCGCGTGTGGGCGGTCTGCTCGAAGCGAAGAAAGTCGCGGCGATCGCCGAGGTGTATTACGCGCAGATCGCACCGCATCTGTACAACGGGCCGATCGGCGCCGCCGCCAGCATTCAGCTCGCGGCCTGCACGCCGAACTTCCTGATTCAGGAAAGCATCGGCACATGGGACGGTTTCCACGCCGCGGTGTTGAAGAAACCGATTCAATGGGAAGACGGCTACATCATTCCTTCACAGGAACCGGGCCTGGGGGTGGAGTTGAACATGGACGTGATCCGGCAGCACACGCCGTATACCGGCGAGCGTCTGCATCTGCAAATGGCGGCTCGTCCCGCCGACGTGAAAGACCTCGCGCCGGCCAAGGGTTGAGTCTGTCGGATTCATCTGTTTTACGCATTCAATGGATTGGGCGCCGTGTGGCGACATAGAGCATGAACTACGATTACATCATCGTCGGCGCGGGTTCGGCGGGCTGCATTCTGGCTAATCGCCTGTCGGCGTCGGGCCAATATTCGGTCTTGCTGCTCGAGGCGGGCGGCAAGGACAGCTCGTTCTGGTTCAGGATCCCGGTGGGTTTCACCAAGACGTACTACAACGAAACCTATAACTGGATGTACTACAGCGAGCCCGAAAAGGAACTCGACAACCGCCCGATCTATTGTCCGCGCGGCAAAGTGCAGGGCGGCTCCGGTTCGATCAACGCGATGATCTACGTGCGCGGCCAACCGCACGATTTCGACGACTGGGCCGCGGCAGGCAACCCGGGCTGGGCGTTTCACGATGTGCTGCCGTATTTCCGCAAGCTCGAATCGCATCCGCTCGGCAACACCGAGTATCACGGCGCGGACGGCCCGATCCGTATCTCGCCGATGAAAGATGCCGTTCATCCGATCTGCCATGTGTTCCTGAAAGGCTGCGATCAGGCCGGCTACAAACGCAGCGACGACTTCAACGGCGCGCGATTCGAAGGCGCGGGCATCTATGACGTGAGTACGCGCAACGGTCAGCGTTCATCGAGCAGCTTCGAGTACCTGCATCCCGTGCTGACGCGCAAGAACCTGACGGTCGAACGTGACACGTTGGCGAACCGCGTGCTGTTCGACGGCAACCAGCGGGCAATCGGCGTGAGCGTGACGCAGAACGGCGCTACGCGGCAATTCATGGCGAACCGTGAGGTGATCCTGGCGGCGGGCGCGGTCGATTCGCCCAAGTTGCTGCAACTCTCGGGCGTAGGCGACAGTGCATTGCTCGCGAAGCATCGCATCGCGATGGTCAAGGAGCTGCCCGCTGTCGGGCAGAATCTGCAGGACCACCTGTGCGTGAGCTTCTACTATCGTGCGAACGTGAAAACGCTCAACGACGAGATGCGTCCCCTGCTTGGCAAGCTCAAGCTTGGTCTGCAGTATCTGCTGACGCGCAAGGGGCCGCTCGCGATGAGCGTGAACCAGTCGGGCGGCTTCTTCAAGGGCAACGACCAGGAGGCGCAGCCTAACCTGCAGTTGTACTTCAATCCGCTGTCGTACCGGATTCCGAAAAGCAGCACGGCGAGCCTCAAGCCCGAACCGTATTCGGGCTTCCTGCTGGCATTCAATCCGTGCCGGCCCACGAGTCGCGGATCGATCGAGATCGCGTCGAACCGTGCCGAAGACGCCGCGAAAATCCGCATCAACGCGCTGACCACGGAGAAGGATATTGACGAAGTGATTCAGGGCTGCGAACTGGTGCGCAAGGTGATGGCATCGCCGGCGTTGAAAGAGATCACCGTTGAGGAAATTTCGCCGGGACCGCAGGTGAATACGCGTGAAGGTTTCCTGCAGTATTTCCGCGAGCAATCCGGTTCGATCTATCACCTGTGCGGTTCGTGTGCGATGGGTGACGATCCGCATACTTCGGTGGTTGATGCGCGTTTGCGGGTGCACGGCGTTGCCGGCTTGCGGGTGGTCGATGCGTCGATCTTCCCGAACATCACGTCGGGCAACATCAATGCGCCCACCATGATGGTGGCGGAGAAGGGCGCCGAGATGATTCTCATGGACGCCGCCGTCGAAACCGCCTTTGAACCCAAGGCCGTGGAGTTGGCAGCGGCTGCCTGACGGGTTGGAAATCACCGCCGGTGGTGTAAAGAAAAACGCGCCGATTGCCTCGCATCGGCGCGTTTTTTTCATTATGCAAGGGCCACACAGGCGTGGCGCAGACTGACGGGGGTCGCCCGAGCTCGCATACTCAGACGAGTTGCACTCGCATCAACTCGCTGCGCCTGACTGTGCCGATTCCGACGAATGGAGCGCACGTTCGGTCAGCCAGATCTCCTGCTGCAACCAGTCGCGAAACAGTGCGACGTGCGGCAGTTCGTCCTGTTCTGCACGCGTAACGAGCCAATAGGATTGATGTCCGTCGACGTGCACGTTCAGCACCTGTACGAGTTGGCCTTCCGCGAGTTCACGGCCGATCATATGACGATCGGCGATGGTCACGCCGAGCCCGTCGATAGCGGCCCGGATTGCGTGATCGAGCAGATCGAATTCGTAGCCGCCGCGGGTGTCGACGTTTTCGATGCCGGCGGCTTTCAGCCAGTGCTGCCAGGTCAGATAGCGCTGATCGGCGCTTGCGAGCACGTGCAGCAGCGTGAACTGATTCAGATCGATGGCCGCGCGGCCTGCCTGGCGCGCCAGCAATGCGGGCGCGCAGACGGCGATGTGCCGTTCGTTCATCAACAGGCGGTTGTCGACGCCTTCCCATTCGCCGTTGCCGAAGCGGATGGCGCAGTCGAGGACGCCCGATTCGGCGAGATTGTCGTCGAGACGGGTCGACAGGCTGAGTTCCAGATGCGGATGCGCGTCACGCAGACGTCCGAGACGCGGCATTAGCCAGCGGCTCGTGAAGGTGGGTGGCGCGTTGATGCGCAGGCGGTTGCGGTGGGTTTTTTCCTGCAGGCTGCGGACGGTGAGTTCGATCCGGTCGAATGATTGTTGCAGTGCTTGCAGGAGGATGCGGCCGGCGGCCGAGAGTTCCAGGTGGTGATGGTGACGCTGGAGCAGGGTCTCGCCGAGTTGGGCTTCAAGTTGCCGGACTTGCCGGCTGACTGCGCTTTGTGTGACGTTTAGTAGTTCCGCTGCGCGGGTGAAACTGCCCGTGCGGCCGGCGACTTCGAAGGCTTTTAGCGCGTTTAGCGCGGGCATTTTGCGTTTCAAGATCGGGGGCCGGTTGGCGGGTGGGCGCTGGCGCGCGGGTGGGGTGGTATTTTACTGTGTTACACACGGGGGGAGTTGCCTGGTCGGCGGTTTTGTTGGTGATCTGGTTTTTTGGCCTTTGGCCTTTGGCCTTTCCTTGCTGTGTTAGTGGTCTATTAGCGTTGCCCCTGTGCGGGGCGGCACTTACTTTCTTTGCCGCCGTGTATAGACCGGAGACATAGCTGACAGGTGTGCGGGGACATGGTTGACACTTCCGGGTACTAAAACACCCGGTCCCGACCATGCCCTGGAACGCAAGAGACACTATGAGCCTCCGACAGGAATTTGTTCATCTGGCCAGTCAGGACACGCTGACGATGACCGAGCTGTGCCAGCGCTTTAACATCAGCCGGCAGACCGGCTACAAATGGCTCCATCGCGGCGAGCATGCGCTGGCAGATCAATCCCGACGCCCGCTCAGCAGTCCGTCGAAGACCCCCACTGCGATGGAGCAGGAAGTGGTACGGCTGCGCCAGGCCCATCCGCGCTGGGGCGGCCGCAAGATCAGCCGGCGCCTGCGTGATCTGGGCCTTGAGGCGGTGCCGCAGCCCAGCACCGTGACCGACATCCTGCACCGGCACAACCTGATCCTGCCGGCCGATTCAGCGATGAGCCAACCCTGGAAGCGCTTTGAGCACGAGCAGCCTAACGTACTCTGGCAGATGGACTTCAAGGGGCACTTTGAGACCCTCGGGAAGGAGCGCTGCAGCCCCCTGACGGTACTCGACGACCACTCGCGCTTCAGCATCCTGCTGCGCGCCTGTGGACCCACCGACACCGCTACCGTGCAGACAGGATTACGGGAGGCGTTTGGACACTATGGCCTGCCGTTACGCATCAATACCGATAACGGCTCGCCGTGGGGTTCGCCTGGCAGTCCGGGGCAACTCACCGAACTGGCCGTCTGGCTGATCCGGCTGGGTATCCGCATCAGTTACAGCCGGCCTTACCACCCGCAGACCAACGGCAAGGACGAGCGGTTTCACCGTACGCTGAAGGCTGAAGTACTGAACGGACGAAGCTTCGCTACCCAGCAGCACGTGCAACAGGAACTGGACCGCTGGCGCACCGTATATAACTGCGAGCGCCCGCATGAGGCGATCGGCATGGACACGCCCATCAGCCGTTACCGGCCGAGCCCCCGGGCGTATCCATCGATCCTGCCGGAGCCGGAGTACGGCCCGGATGACGTGGTGCTGCTGGTTAAATCGGATGGCCGGCTACGCTTTGAAGGACGGCACCTCAAGGTCTCGAATGCACTTTATGGACTGCCGGTTGCGGCACGCGCAAAGCCGGGCGAAGACGGCGTATTTGAATTCTGGTTTGCCCATCACCGCATCCTCACCCTTGACCTGAGGAGCGACAATCACTGACCATAAAGTGTCAATGATGTCTCCGCACGTTTGTCAACCATGTCTCCGGTCTATACACCGCCGCAAAGAAAGATGAGCAAAGAAAGCGGCTTCACACCGCAAGCCCATAAGCGGGTCCCACGCACAGCCGCGGTAGTGGTGCATCTGGAATCCGTGACCTCGCACACTTCGCACTGTTGACAAAGCGCTCATCAGCTCCCACTCCGCACTGTGTGCGTCGCGGACGGGTCTGCAAGGGAAACCAGCGGGTTTGCTTCGTGCAGCGGGAGCCCTCGGCTTCGCCTCGGCGAGGTGTTCCCGCTCTGGTTTGCTACCCCCCCACTTCAAAGGAAATGTCTGTGCGTCGCTTTCGCTTTCGCTTTTGCTGTGCGATCGCTACCGCGGTTGTGTTTGCAGCAGCGAGGCAATGGCGAGTCCGGGACGGGGACAAACGGAGGGTGAGGCTGCGGCCCGGTGGCATCGATGCAACGGCGAGCCGCGAACCGGGCCACCCGCGGGAGCAAAAAACTCGCGGGTGGTGTGATGAACTGGGCGTCGGCGCGCGCAGCGCCGCCGGAGGTATGACTGCCTTGTCACTGGCGCCGAATGTGCGAGGCGACAGATTCCAGATGCACCACTACCGTGGCTGCGCGGGGGACCCGCTTAAGAATTAGCGGTGTGAGCCGCTTTCTCTTGCCTACTTCTCTTTGCGGCGGCAAAGAGAAGTAGGTGCCGCCCCGCACAGGGGCAACGCTAATAGACCACTAACAAATCAAGGCAAGGCCAAAAGGCCCAAAGACCAACAACAGAACAGACCACTACCACTGCATGGCAACGCCAAAAATCCAGACCAACAAAACCGCCAACCAGGCAAAACCCACATCAGTAAGCAATACAAACAGACTTACATTCCGTATAGGAATCAACAATAACCTTCCCATGTTCACGTCCGATCCCGGACGCCTTAAACCCGCCGAACGGCATAGCCGGATCAACCATATTATGAGTGTTGACCCAAACCGTCCCAGCCTCGATCCCATCGACAAGCCGCAGTGCTTTATCGAGTTGATTCGTCCACACACTCGCCCCAAGCCCATACTCTGACGCGTTGGCCAGAGTCAAAACCTCATCGATATCGTCATAAGGCATCGCCACCAACACCGGTCCGAATACCTCCTCCCTGACAACGGTAAGCGGCTTGCAAGCGCGATTGGCAATAACCGTCGGCCGGACAAAAAAACCATCCGCATCAACAGCCGCATCGCGCGACAGAATCTCACCACCTTCCTGTTTGCCCTGCGCAATCATCCCCATGACCTTGTCGCGGTGCCGGGCGGACACCATGGGCCCCATCTGCGTCGCCGCGTCGAAACCGGAACCCAATGCAATGCCGTCGGCTACCGCGGCAATGCCTTGCACGACTTCGTCGTAAATCGATCGTGCAACATACAGGCGAGAACCCGCAGTACAGACCTGTCCGTGGTTGAAGAAAATCGCGCCTGCCGCGCCTTCAATCGCTTTCTTCGGATCACAGTCGTCCAGCACGATCACCGGGCTCTTGCCGCCCAGTTCCAGCGATGCCCGCTTCAGATCGTCAGCGCATTGGCGGCCAATGATGCGGCCCACTTCGGTTGAACCGGTGAAAGTGACTTTGTTTACCAGTGGATGCCTGACCAGCGCCGCGCCAGCAGTCTCGCCGCGGCCCGTGACGACGTTGAATACGCCCGCTGGGAAGCCGGCTTCGTGAGCCAGTTCGGCCAGACGGATTGCCGTTAAAGGAGTTTCTTCGGCTGGTTTGAGCACGACGGTGCAGCCGCAGGCGAGCGCCGGAGCAATTTTCCAGACCGCCATCAGCAGCGGAAAATTCCAGGGGACGATTGCGGCGACAACGCCCGTCGGGACGCGTTTTGTCGAAGCGTTGTAGCGGGTGCCCGGCGGGAAGGGGATCGACAGGTCGAAAGTCGTACCCTCGATTTTAGTGGCCCAGCCAGCCATGTAACGCAACCACTGGACGCTGCCCGAGACTTCCAGCATCTTTGAGAATGCGATGAGTTTTCCCTGGTTCAGGGTCTCCAGGGTGGCTAGTTCGTCTGTATGCTGTTCTATCAGGTCGGCTAGTTTTAGTAGCAGATGCTCGCGAGTGGCTGGCGGCATTCTGCGCCAGGTGTTGGATTCGAAAGCTGCCTTCGAAGTTTTGACCGCGTGGTCGATGTCGGTTTCTGAAGCGTCTGGGATCTGGGCTAGTTCTTCTCCTGTGGCTGGGTTGTAGATGGGGAAGGTTTTGCCTGCGGCGCTGGGGGTCTTTTCACCGTTGATGAACATGGTGGTGGGAAGCTGCGCTGTGCTTTTTTGGTCGGGCATTTTGTGGTGTCTCCTGTGGGGTTTGAGTTACGGTTTTTTTTTGCGGCTTGCTTGGGGTGTTGTTCTTTCGTTGATCTGGCTCGTTGGCCTTTCCTTGCTTTGTTAGTGGTTTATTAGCGTTCCCCCTGTGCGGGGGGGCACCTACTTTTCTTTGCCTGCCGCAAAGAAAAGTAGGCAAAAGAAAGCGGCTTCACACCGCTAACTCTTAAGCGGGTCCCCCGCGCAGCCACGGTAGTGGTGCATCTGGAATCTGTGTTCTCGCACATTTCGCCTCAGTGACAAGGCAGTCATACTTCCCGACTTGCACTTCGTGCTCGGCGGATAGGTTTGCCCCTGCGGTGCGGTGGCCTAAGTACTCGTGCAGTGGCCACCGTCCGGTCGCTAGTGTTACGGCGCATACCAGGTTCGCTATCGCGCCCGATACATACAGCATCGTGAATCCGTCACCGAAAAAATAGGGCGTCGTCGACAACGTTGCGCCCAATATCATGCCAACGTGATGTGCCGCGCCAGGGCAGCCAGCGTTCATCACTCTGTTCGATTTGCTACGTGGCTTCATAAGCGCGGGAATCGTCAGGCAGTCCAGAATCACAAATACTCTTGCCGCGAGCAGGGCCGCGGTGGGAGCGTCTGCGGCTGCAAGCGCTGCAATTAACGTCGCACGTAACACGTACAACGCAATCAACATCCGATTGTTGCTGCCGGATCGGTCAGCGATGAACGACAACGCACAAACAGCAACCAGCGAAAGTGCGATCTGCCACATCGGTTGCAGGCTGCCCACGCCGCAAATTGCAACCAGCTGAAAACGCGCAAGCATGCCGCTCGATAAGCCCGCAAGCAATGCAAGCAACACCACCGCACCGGTCGCGTGGATGGATTCGGGCGATTGGGCCGTGCTTCTAATCGTGTGCCGATTTCGATCGGCATCTTCTGATGGCGCAGCCCGTGCGCCGACGAAATGCCGCCGGCAACGCAGCAATACGCCACCCACCATCGCAAACATCGCCGCTATTGCAGTGGGATGCTCCAGCTTGCCCACATATGGTGGCACGACGCTCATTGCACTCATTGCAGCAATCAGCGTCACCGCCGTTGCAAACGTGGTGTGCGCTCTGGCGATCCGTGACATCAATAACGGCACGATCGTCATCGTTGCCAAAGCCAGCGCGCTCATCCATATCGCGCTGGCTCGTTGACCAAGGCTGGCCTGCATCACCAGTGTCGCGACGCCACTCATGAGCAACACACAGGCTGCGCCACTCACGCTCGTCACTAGCCCGCGTGTGTGGTTTCTCAAGCTCGCAATCGGCCTGCGTGCCGCCTCTCCCATGCTCGCCGTCAGCACGTGTGTGGCGTCCGCCGCAATCGCGGTACGCACGCATGCCGCGTCGGCTATGCGTGCAGCCGCAGCTCGCGCGCGGCGCGTGGTCGGTTCAGTGCTTGCAGCAGCCATGATCCGCGGACTTGCCGTCTTCAACGCTGTTCTGGTCACGCTCGGACGGTAAGTCCATCGTCGGGTTGGCAGAGAAGAAGTTGTTCGGCTTGAGCATGAACCCGGCGTACTCCACCGGCATCACCGGAAAGTCCTCGGGTTTGCACACGTGGGTGTGTCCGAAGCTGTGCCACAAGACAATGTCTTCGTTCTCAATGTTGCGATTCGCTTGGATGTAACGCGGCAAGCCATCACCGCCGGCATGCTGGTTCGGATAGTCACCGCTCGCGTAGCGCTCGGCCGGGTCGAACGGTGTGACCCACACATGACGCGTAGCAAAGCCGCCGCGTTGGCGAACCTTGGAGCGTTCGTCCGCCAGCATGAGCGGGGAGTCGTTCACGATCAGCTTGTAGCCGGGATTGGCGCCGACGGCGTTCTTCACGTTCGGATTGGTCACCTTCCAGTAACGTCCAGTACCGCCGTTCGCCACGCGCGCGGCTTCGCTTTCGGTTTGGAATACGCGCTTCGTAGTGTCGAAGACGTTGCCGTACGGATTCGTTTCGCCCATCGGACGCGGCACGAATTCGTGCTCAGTCACGCTGTTGCGCTCGCCGTCCACCATCATGTGCATGCGCGCATTGAAGAAGTGCTGATGGGTCGGGCCGCCGAGGTTTTCGGTAATCATGCCGCCCCACGGATACGCGTCGCCGTCGGCCACGGCCGAGGTTTGGACGATCCCGGTCAGCTTGCATTCGAGCTGGATCGTGCCGTCCTGATACAGGTACCAGTAGAAACCGTAATCGTAGTTGCCGACGGTCGCGAAGAAGGAGATCACAAGGCGTCGCGAGCGGCGCATTTCGAACACGCCGGTGCGGAACTCATAGTGCTTCCACAGGGTGCCGTAATCCTCTTCGTGCATGCACACGGCGTTCTTCATCAGGAACGCATTGCCGAAATCGTCGGCGGACGGGATGTCGAAATAGCGGATCGTGCCGAGACAATCGCAACCGAGTTCAAGCTGGTTCGCCAGTTTGCCAAGGCCGTACTCGCCGGCATCGAACGCGCTTTTCCAGTAGTGGTTCGTGCTCGGGTCGGAGTAGGGCACGCACATCTCCGTCACGCTCGCACGGTAGATGATCGGGCGTGCATTCTTGCCGTCGTCCCACGACAGTTGATGCAGCACTAGCCCCTCGCGCGGCGTGAAGCCGACCCGGAAATTCCAGTTCTGCCAGCTCACGTGCCAGCCGTCGATCTTGAAGCTCGGACCCTCGGGCTGGCTGATCGACAGCGGCTTGAGCGTGCTGCGCGGCTCGCCGAGGCTCGGCGTGTCGTAGTTGTGCTTCGCGCGTGGAATCGGAATGATGCGGCCGTCGTCCACCAGTTCGATCACTCTCTTCTCAAGCAGATCGACCACCGCCACCACGCCCTCGATTGGATGCGCGTAGCCGTTATCGGTCACGCTCTCGCGGTAGTAACTCACGCAACGCACAAGGCGCCGGCCATTCTCGTTCTCGCGGTCGAAGCAGCCGGCGGAAAACGGATCCACCTGCACGTTCTCCAGATCCTTCTCGGTCAGACCGCGCTTCAATACTGCAACGCGCCATGCGGCGTCGTTCTTGACGATCTGCTCGGCGTTCATGAAGTCTTCGATCATGATCGGCGGCTGGCCGTAAGGCGCCCGATCGCACGGCAGCGCGTTGCGCGAGGCGACTCTTTTTTCTCTCAGGTCCACGTTGTATTCGATGGTCGTACCGTTCGTGCGGTCGATTGCCAGAACGAACGCCGTGCGCGAGAAGTACTCGCCTGCCTTGAATGCGACCACTTCGGCCTTTGGCGGCTCGCGCAACTCGACCATCGGAAAGCGAACCTGCGCGTCGAGTTTTTCGGCGGCCTTCACGAGATCGCAGGCAAGCTGCATTTCGTCCGGACTCAGCGGATCGAGCGGATGAACGGGCGAGTGAGCGGCTTTCGTGGCATTCGTATTCATAAGGTTCCCGTAAGGATTGTGCTGGACCGGACCGCAGTCCCGCGCAGATGAGCCGAGCGCGGCGAACGCTGAGTCGATGGCAAATCGTAGGAACTCAATATTATTTTCGCGCTTGCTTATCGCGCCAAATGAACGATAAAGTGCGCCAGGTGCAATGACACAGCAGCACATCAGCGAAGACTTGAGAGGAGACGCTCGGCATGAAAAAAGTCACGCTCAACGGCAGTTTCCCGATGATCCGCGCTGCGGTAATGGGACCAGTTGTGCGCGCACTCGATGCATCAGGCGCCAATTGCGACGCGCTGCTCGAAGCGTTCGGCATGAGCCGCAAGCTCCTGTCGAACCCCTATGAAATTCTGCCGCTCACCCGCTATGTGGCGGCCTTCGAACGCGCGGCCGAGGTACTCGGCGAACCGTTGCTCGGCTTGCGTCTCGGCAGCGAATTGCAACTGACGGAGCTCGGGCCGGCGGGCCTCGTGTTTCTTTCGTCACCAACCTTGAACGCGGCGATGCGCAAGTTCTCACTCGCCCTCGCGTCATGGCAGAACACCACGACCTGCGAGTTGCTGCGCGATGGCGAATGGCCGGTATGGACCTATCAGATCGCCAATCCGCAGATATGGCCGCGCCGGCAGGATGCGGAGTACAGCTTGTCGACGATGTGCCATATGATCCGCGCCGTACGCGGCGCGGCGTGGAATCCGGTCGAAGTGCATTTCGAACATGCCACACCCGCCGACCTCAAGCCGTATGCACGCATTTTCCGCGTACCCGTGCGCTTCCAACAGCCTTTCAATGGCGTGATCCTGCGCCCGCAAGATCTCGATGCGCCGCTCAAGAGCGCCGACACGCAAATGGCGCGCATGATGGAGCGCCATGCCACGGATCTGATTGCGCGCGATGCGATGCCTCACAGCATCGTCGAGCAGGTGCGCGATCTGGTCACGCGGCGGCTTGCCCATGAAAAACTGATCGTTGCGGACATCGCGAAAGATCTTGGCCTCTCCCATCGCTCGTTGCAGCGGCATCTGGCCGAGGCGGGGACCTCCGTACGGCAAATCGTGCGCGAGGAACGGCAGCGCAGTGTGGAAGGACTGCTTGAGCGTGACGGGCTGACTAATGCGGCGATCGCTCGCGCCGTGGGTTATGCCGATGCGACAGTTTTGTGGCGCGCCACGCGCAACTGGAAGAAACAATAAACGCTCGTGATACTAAAAATTTCTTTCACTCTGAAAGCAGGAGGGCGCGCAATCGTCACACGAAAAATAACTTCAACATCCTAAGTATTTGCTGCGAACCGCGGTGCCCGCCAGGCGCGCGCATTGGCGCAAATTATCGAAAAAATGGCGCAGTTCGCGAAGACGTTTTATTTTTTAGCTACCTACCATGCGCTCACACCGAAGCATCGAATGTCGGTCAACCGAGCGTCTGGACCAGCATGTCCCGGGTTTAGGCGAATTCCAGACTAGCCAACAAAAACAGAGGCAGCCATGAATGAACCCTACTCTCCGACCCGTCTGATCGACGCGGAGAATCCCGTGGAACTGAAGGGCAATACGCTGGGCTTGTGGCAGATCGTGTTCCTCGTAATCTCCGCAGCCGCGCCGCTGACCGGCATGCTCGGCGCGGTGCCGCCCGCGATCAGTCTGGGCAACGGCGCGGGCATTCCAGGCGCGTTCGTGATTGCCGGCGTGGTGCTGCTGATTTTCAGCGTGGGATTTGCGTCGATGAGTCGCCACGTGGTGCGCGCCGGCGCGTTTTACGCTTACATCACGGCCGGACTCGGACGGCCGCTGGGCATGGCCGGCGCACTCGTCGCGCTGATGTCGTACACCTTTATCCAGATCGCGCT
The DNA here is from genome assembly GCF_009455635.1 of Paraburkholderia agricolaris. Taxonomy (NCBI): domain Bacteria; kingdom Pseudomonadati; phylum Pseudomonadota; class Betaproteobacteria; order Burkholderiales; family Burkholderiaceae; genus Paraburkholderia; species Paraburkholderia agricolaris. The sequence goes on along the minus strand of NZ_QPER01000001.1, from coordinate 2,314,176 downwards.
GTACGGGCTGTTTGGATTCTTCTGCACGGTGATTCTCTCTCCGCTGCTGCACACCGCGATGCCCTGGTACGGCTACTCGCTGATCTGCGTGGCCGTGGTGCAATTCACCGGCATTCGCGGCATCGATCTGAATAGCCGGCTGCTAGGCGTGCTGATGTGTCTCGAACTCGGCATTCTGTTGCTGCTAGCGATTGCAATTGTGGTGCACGGCGGTGGCCCGAACGGCCTCACGCTCGCGCCGTTCACGCCGGAACATGTGTTCAGCGGCCACCTCGGCATCGCAGTGATGTTCGCCTTCGCGTCGTTTATCGGTTTTGAAGCGACGGCAATTTACGGTAAGGAGTGTCGCGATCCGAAAGTGACTGTGCCGCGCGCGACGTATGTGTCGGTCATGCTGATCCTCGTTTTCTTCGCTTTCGTCACGTGGACGATTGTTTGCGCGTACGGACTGAATGACGTGGTCGCGGTCGCGACGAAGCAACCGGGCGACTTCTGGTTCATACAATCCGGCAAGTACCTGGGCGGTGCGGTGACGACTGTGATGAGCTTCCTGTTGCTCAGCAGTATCTTCGCGAGTCTGCTGTCGTTCCATAACACGCTGGTGCGTTATATCCATGCGCTTAGCCTGGAGGGGATCCTGCCGCAAGCGCTCAACCGGGTGCACGAAAAATACCGCTCACCGTATGTGGCGAGCTATCTGCAAACACTCTCCGTGTGCGTTCTGCTCGGGATCTTCATCGCGGCCGGCAGCGATGCGTTTAACATCGTATTCAGCTGGAGTTCGGCGCTCGGCACGATCGGTATCGTGATGCTGCAAGCGGTGACGAGTTTTTCTGTTATCGCGTTCTTCCGTAAGACGCGTAAGGACACGCGCATATGGCACTCGTTTGTTGCGCCTCTGGTGGGCGGCATTGGCCTGCTGTATATCGGCGTGATTCTGGTGCGCAATCTCGACGCGCTCAGCGGCTCCGATAGCCCGATCGTCAAATCCTTCCCCTGGATCGTATTCGCCGTGGCGCTCGTCGGCGTCATGATCGGTCTCATCTTGCGTAAGAAGCGGCCGGATATCTACGCACGCTTCGGGCAGTAATCGAAGGGCGCGCCAGGTACCCAGCGCGCGCCACCTCCTTACGTTCCAACGATCGACTGCTGCTGTTCATTCCCGAACGGCAGCGGAGCGGTGTCGTTCGTCCCGTTGTTCTTGCTGATTTCACCACTTAACTTTCGACAGAGATATGGCAGACAAATTCGTCAAGCGCTCGGCGCTTGCGCTGGCCACGTGCGGCCTCGCGATGGGCGCCCATGCGCAATCTTCGGTGACGCTCTATGGCACGGTCGACGCCGGCGTCGTCTACACGACCAACCAGCAGACGACGCTCGCCAACGGCAGCACCAACGGCCACGCGAATTACCAGTTGGCGGGCGGCAATCTGGTGCCGTCGCGTTGGGGTTTGACAGGCGCCGAGGAAATCGGCGGCGGCACCACGGTGAACTTCACGTTGGAGAACAGTTTTCTGATCGGCAGCGGCACGATGCTGCAATCGAATACGCTATTCAACCGCAACGCGTGGGTCGGTTTAAACAACGCCAACTACGGCGCGCTGACAGTCGGCCGTCAATACGATCCGTTCTCCGACTACATGGGCGCGTACGCGTCAAGCAATAACTGGGCGACGCTATACGGCTCGCATTTCGGCGACGTCGACAATCTCAACGAGGCGTTCAACTTCAACAACTCGATCAAGTACATCAGCCCGAGCTTCGGTGGTTTGACGGTTGGCGGGCTGTTCAGCCTTGGGGGCGTGGCAGGGAATTTTTCGCAGAACAAGGGCTGGTCGCTGGCGGCGAATTACGCGCAGGGGCCGTTGTCGTTGAGCGCGGGGTATCTGGAGCTGAACCAGCCGTTGCAGGCGGCCTTAGGCGGCACTGCCGGGTATATCGGCGATTTCAGTTGCTCGAATGCCGATGCACAGTATTGTCTGCTGCAGCAGGCGAGCAAGGTGAGGATATTCGGAGCAGGGGGTTCGTATGCGTTCGGCAAGGCGAGCGTGGCGCTCAGCTACACGCACACGCGGCTGTCGCAGAGCCAGTATTTCGCGAGTGCGGCGCGACCCGACGGGGCGGATATCGCGTTCGACATTGCCGAGTTGAACACGACGTATATGCTCGCGCCGGATCTGCAGCTTGGTCTGGCGTATATCTTCAACGATGCCAAACCGAGTGGCGGTGCCTCAACGCGCGTGCATCAGATCAACCTGGGGGCGGTGTACAGCTTGTCGAAGCGGACAGCGGTCTATGCGGTCGCGATCGGGCAGAAATCATCCGGCGCCGGCCTCGCGATCGATCCGGCGACAGGGCAGACTGAAAATCTGGCGCAGATTTCGAATATCGTCAACTCGGACACGGATAAGCAACTCTCCGTGATCGTCGGCATACGGCACAATTTCTAGTCTGCCGTTAATCGGCCAGGCGCTTGTCCGCAAGGGCGCTCTGGCAATCCGCCAGCACCTGCTTCACCAGCCGCGCCTGGGGATCGAGTTCGTCCGTATCGAGAATTTCCTCGACGGCGTCCCGCGCCCAATCGGCCTCGACAAATTTCGCGTGCCGCCGCGCAATCTCCAGCGCGGTGGCCGACAGTCTGGCGATGCTCAACCAGTCCGCTTCCCGGGACCGGTGGTCGAGCCACTTATGGGCGGCCTGCACGTGAAACGCCGCGTCAGGCCAGTCCTCATTCAGGTAATAAGCGCCGAGGCAACCGCAGGTGAGCCAGCACAACAGCTCCAAACGGTCCCGTGGACTCAGATGATGGCGTACATCACTCATGGCGACGCTCGCTGCTGTAAATTGCGTTCCGGTAAGGACGGCAAGCCGTCCTCCGCTTCCGTTACACAATATCACGCAGAATTCACGAGCGGCAATGCCTGACTGACCCTGGCGGCTCCGGCACCACAAACAGCATGCGGCGGCAGTTGCCAGCCGGCCGCCGTCCCGGCCGCGTCAGCGCGTCGCGACGATGAACAGCCGCGGGAACGGCAGCAGCACGGTGCCGTCGGCGAGCGCCGGATAAGCCTTTGCGATCGCATCCCGGTAGCGTGCCAGGAAGACCCCTTTCTCGCGGTCGTCGAGCTCGGCCAGGAACGGCCGCAGCGCGCTGCCCTTGAACCATTCGACCACCGCGTCCGCGCCGCCTGCGAGCGGGTGATGGTAGACGGTGCGCCACACGTCGACCCGCTCGCACAGCGGCTTGAGCAGCCCGTAGTACCAGTCGGCGCCATAGCGCATGGTGCGTTCCACGCCCTTGAGTTTGTGAGCCCATGGGCCGTCCGCCGCGATTTCGCGCAGCAGGCGGTGCGCCGGTTCGTCGAGGTTGTCCGGCATCTGCACGGCCAGGCTGCCGCCCGGTGCAAGTTTCTTCACCAGCGACGCAAACAGCGGCTCGTGATCGGGCACCCACTGCAGCACGGCATTCGCCAGAATCAGGTCGTACGGACCCGGCGCATCCCACGTCGCAATGTCGCTCACGTCGAACTGGAATTGCGGCAGGCGTTTGCGGGCTGCCTCGATCATGTCCGGGGAACTGTCCATGCCGCTGACCGTCGCGCCGGGCAGGCGGGCCGCCAGCGCTTCGGTGGAGTTGCCGGGACCGCAGCCGATGTCGACCGCGACCCGCACGGCCGTTGCCGGGACCGCCGCCAGCAGATCCCTGACCGGGCGCGTACGCTCGTTTTCGAACAACATGTACTGTTTTGCCGCCCAATCCGTCGATGAAGTCATCTTTCCCTCCGTTGCCCTGCCATCCTGGCCACCAAGCCATGTTCGCCGACATCCGTTCACCGCGTGCGATGCCGACCCGATCCAATCCGCTCATTCTGTGCGGTGGCGAAGGCGGAGTAAAATGAATTTATCATTCCTATTCCTTCATTTTTCTAATGAAAATCGACACGCTAGGCGTCCAGGCGTTCGTTGCGATTGCAGATCGCGGCAGCTTTCAAGGCGCGGCTGATTCGCTGCACGTCACGCAAACGGCCATTACCCAACGCCTGCGTAAGCTCGAAGCGTTTCTCGGCGTCACGCTGATCGAGCGGACCACCCGTTCCATGGCGCTGACGGAAATAGGGCGCAGTTTTTTGCCGCAGGCACGCCGTTTATTGGGCGAGCTTGCCGATGCGCTGGTGGAGATTCGCGAGACGGGCGTGGCCCGTCGCGGCGACGTGTCGATTGCCTGTGTGCCGACCGTGGGCGTGCAGTATCTGCCGCGCATTCTGCAGGCGTATGCGGCGCGTCATCCGCATAACCGCATCAAGATTCTCGATCACGCGTCCTCCGCGGTGGAGGCGGCGGTGTTGCGCCGCGAGGTGGAGTTCGGCATCAATATCGCCGGCGAGCATCATCCGGATCTCGCCAGTGTGCCGTTGACGGAAGACCGCTACGTGCTGATTTGCCATGAAGATCACCCGCTGGCAAAACGGCGGCGCATCGCGTGGCCGCAATTGCAGCCCTATCCGCTGATCTTTGCCGGCGAGGTTAGCGGCAATCGCGCCTTGCTCGATGTTGCGCTAGAGAAAAGCGAGCTGTCGCTGCGCTCTTTCTATGAAGTGCAACGCAGCTCGACGGCGGTCGGCCTGGTCGCTCAGGGAGTGGGGGCGGCCGTGGTGCCGGCGCTCGCCATCCAGAAGGGTGCGTATCCGACGGTTCGCACCATCGAGCTTACGCATCCGGTGGTCTCGCGCACGCTGGTTCTCGTGGCGCGCAAGACGGCTCATTTATCGCCGGCGGCACAGGCGCTGTACGACATGATTCTTGAACAGGCGACGTTGAAGGCCTGATGTAAGCGCGATCCTCACAGACACTGTGCCCGCAAACAACGCGCCGCATGACTCAGATCGTGTTCGATCGCACGCCGCACGCCCGCTGCGTCGCGCGCCTTCGCGGCGTTCAGCAATTCGTCGTGCGCATCGTTGAGTGTGCCGGCAAACTGCGCATCGCCAAATAGCAGGTTCGAAATCGGCCCGACCTGCAGCCACACCGTTTCGATCAACTCGAGTAGAAGCGGTGAACCGGCCGCGCGGTACAGAATCAGATGGAACGCTTCGTTGGCGTCGAGATAACCCTTGGCGTCCGTAGTCCGCAGAGCCCGTTCCATTGCATCGTTCAACTTTTCCAGCGTGTCCAGATCGCGCGCGCTGAGATGCGGCGTGCCCAGTTCGGCGGCCTGGCCTTCGAGAATCAGGCGCACGCGCAGCACGTCGTCGAATTGTTCTTTCGATAGGCGTGGCACCGTCACGCCGCAATTGGGCACGTTCACCAGCGCCGATTCGGCCGCGAGGCGCTGCAACGCGGAGCGCACCGGCATCTCGCCCACGCCGAGTTCGGCGGCGACGTGACGGATCTTGATGCGCTCGCCCGGCACGAAGCGCCCGATCGTCAGCCATTGCCGCAGCGTTTCGTAGGTCTGGTCCTGCAGCGTGTGATGGCGCGAAGTTTTCATAAAGCTCGAAATAGAAGCCGAAAGAGACAGCAGAAAGGCCGACAGTTTAGCGTCGGCCGTACCCGATCAGCCGCGATCCAGAGAGGCTCCCGTGGTCAGTTCGGCGAGGCAGGCGTCGAACATCGACACCAGTCTGTCGACGTCGGCGACCGACGTGTCGGGGCAAACCAGGATCATGTTGTGAAATGGCGTGATCAGCACGCCGCGATTGAGCAGATACAGATGAACGATCTGCTCCAGCTCCGGGTCGAGCTGGCGGCCGGCTTCCATGCCGTTGCGCGGCGGGGTTGGCGTGAACTGGAATTCGGTGCGGGCACCGACGCATGTCACGCACCATGCGAGGCCATGACGCGCGATCGCATTCGTCAGGCCCGCCTCGATCCGTTCTGCGAGCGCGAACATGTGATCGTAGGCGGCCTCGGTCATCACTTCGGCAAGCGTCGCGCGGATCGCGCTCATCGCCAGCATGTTGGCCGTCAGCGTGGTGCCGATGCCGGAGTGGCCGGGCGGGGCACTGCGCTTGGCGTGTTGCGCACGGGCCGCCAGTTCGGCGCTGAAACCGTACACCGCACACGGAAAGCCGCCGCCCACCGGTTTGCCGAGGATGAACAGGTCGGGTTCGAGGCCGTACGCCCTCGTGTAACCGCCCGGCCCGCAACTGATGGTGTGGGTTTCGTCGATGGCGAGCAGGGTGCCGTAGCGGCGCATGAGCGCTTGCGCCTCGCGCCAGTAGTCCGCCTCGGGCAGCACCATGCCGATGTTGGTCATCGCGGGCTCAGCCAGCACACAGGCCACGTCGCCGTCTTTCAGCGCGTTCTCCAGCGCGGCAAGATCGTTGAATTCGATCACACGCGTGGTTTCGAGCAGATCGTGCACCTGGCCGATCAGGCTGTCGCGCTGTTGCGGCTTGCCGTCCACGAGATCGACGAATACGTCGTCCACGGTGCCGTGATAGCAGCCGTTGAAGATCACGATCTGGCTGCGCCCGGTCGCGGCACGCGCCCAGCGCAGCGCGAAGCGGTTGGCGTCGCTCGCCGTCATTGCGAACTGCCAGTAGGGCAGTCCGAAACGGCGCGCCAGCTCTTCGCCGACCCACGCGGCGTCCTCGCCCGGCAGCATGGTCGTCAGACCGCGCTCAGCCTGGGCCGCCAGCGCGCGGGCCACGGGGGCGGGTGAATGGCCGAACATCGCGCCCGTGTCGCCGAGGCAAAAGTCGGCGTAACGATGGCCGTCCACATCGGTAAACGAGGCGCCGCGCGCCTCGTCGACATAGAGCGAGAAGGGCGTCGACCAGTCGTTCATCCAGTGCAGCGGCACACCGAACAACAGATGGCGCGCGGCGCGTTCGGACAGCGCGCGCGATGCCGGCATGGCCTCCGCAAAAGCGCGGCGCTCGCGTTCGACAAGCGCCTGCGCGTGCTCCCAGTTGATGCCGTGACGGGTATCCAAATCCTGCTTCTCCAATGACGTTTCCATAAACTGCCCGCGTTCAGACGAGCAGTTGCAGATGCTCGCGTTCCCACGCGGTGATGCCTTGCGAGAAGGTCTCGAACTCCTTTTCCTTGACCGAGCAATAGGCCTGCACGAAGTTCTCGCCGAGCACGTCGGCGAGTTCGCTGCACTTCAGGAGCGCCTTGAGGGCGTCTTCGAGACCACGCGGCAATTCGTATTCGAGGTCGTAGGCGCTTTCGACCATCGGCGCCGACACTTCCTGCTGCTCGACCATGCCGAGGTAGCCGCAGGCGAGGGTGGCCGCCATGGCCAGATACGGATTGACGTCGACCCCCGGCACGCGGTTTTCGAGCCGCCGGCCGTCTGGTCCGGAGTTCGGCACGCGGATGCCGCAGGTGCGGTTGTCGTAACCCCAGCGCACGTTGATCGGCGCGGCGGTAAACCGCGACAGGCGCCGATAGGAGTTCACGTAGGGCGCGAACATCGGCATGGCTTGCGGCATGTACTTCTGCAAACCGCCGATATAGTTGAAGAACAGCGGGCTGGCGGTGCCGTCGGGGAGCGAAAAAATGTTCTCGCCGGTTTCACGGTCGACGATGCTCTGATGAATATGCATCGCACTGCCTGGTTCATGCTCCATCGGCTTGGCCATGAACGTCGCGAAAATGCCATGGCGGAAGGCGGTTTCTCGAACCGCCCGCTTGAACAGGAACACGCGGTCGGCGAGATCGAGCGCGTCGCCGTGAGAAAAATTGATCTCCATTTGTCCCGCGCCGACTTCATGCACCAGCGTTTCGACGCCGAGATGTGTGGTCTCGCAGAAACGCGAAAGCTCCTGGAAGAACGGATCGAATTCGTTGACGGCGTCGATCGAGAACGACTGGCGTCCCGCTTCGTGACGCCCCGCGCGGCCGAGTGGCGGGCGCAGCGGTTCATGCGGATTCTTGTTCTGCGCGATCAGGTAGAACTCCATCTCCGGCGCAACCACGGGGCGCCAGCCTTTTTCCTCATAGAGCTTCAGTACGCGCCGCAACACCGCGCGCGGTGAAATGCCGATCGGCGCGCCGTCGAGTCCGACGCAATCGTGGATCACCACTGCGACCTGCTCGATCGCCCACGGCACGAGCCGCACCGTGTTCGGATCGGGAATGCAGACCATGTCGGGATCGCTCGGTCCGACAAAGCGCTCGAAATCCGCGAACTCGCCGTTGACTGTGATCATCAGCAACGCGTTCGACATGTGCATCTTGCCTTCCGAGAGAAACAGGTTCTTCGGCACGATCTTGCCGCGCGCAACGCCCGTCATGTCCGGTATCACGCATTCCACTTCGTGGATGTGGTGATGTTCCAGGAACTCGCGTAGATCGTCGCGCAGGTCGCTTTGCAAGGTTGACTCCAGTCGGTTGATGAAGACGGCGCGAAGCAGGGCGGGGGCGGCAAACCTTGCGCGACGCGCTGCCTGTTCGGGAAAGCTGGGCGTTTTGCATCATGAGATTTCATCAAATCATGACACGGATTTTTTCTTTTGGGAAATTTGATCAAATATCATCGATTCATCGAGGGAACCCGAGAGATCTGCCCATGACCGATGCGCCGTGTTCCCAATGCCCGTCGCCGGCCCAATGCGTTGCGACCCTGCATACGATTGCCGCCGCCGTCTCGCTGCTGGAGCGGCAGGGGATTGGCGCCGACGTGTTGCTGGCGGGAAGCGGCGTCGGCGCAGGCGATCTGCGGCAGCCGTCCGGGCTTGTCACGCACGCGCAGGAACTGATGGTGTTCGCCAACGCGCTGCGCGCCTGCGGCGATACGCGTATTGGTCTCGACATTGGCCGCGCCATGCATATTTCGAGCTACGGCATCCTCGGTTACGCGATGCTGGTGAGTCCCACGCTCGGCGACGCGCTGCAATGCGCCCAGGACTTTCCCGTACTGCTCGGAAGTTACTTCAAGGTTTCGCTGCGCCGCAACGCGGAGGAAGCCGCGATCGTCGCGGCCGATTATCACTACCGGCCGGATCTCGCTGTGATCAATACCGACATGTGTCTCGCCTCGATGTGGGCGATCGTCTGCGACGTGCTGTCGGCACGGCGCGCGCCGGATACGCTTAAGGTGACGTTCAACGCACCCGCTCACGCGGATGCCTACGAAGCGCGCATAGGCCGTCACGCCACGTTCGACGCCACCGAAAACGCCCTGATTTTTCCGGCCAGCTGGCTCGACGAACCGCTCCCGCTCGCCGAGCCGGTGAGCTATCTGATGTCGCGCCAGCAATGCGCACAACTGGAGCGCGAATGGGCCACCGCGGCGGGCAACGACGTGACCGCGCGCAGCTTGCGCCTGCTGTATTCCGACCCCTGCCGCTACGGTTCGCTGCGCGCGCTCGCCGATGCGCTGTGCGTGTCGGAGCGCACTCTCAGGCGACGCCTGGCGGGCAGCGGCTCCGCCTTCCAGACGCTACTCGACCGCGTGCGCCACGATCTCGCGCTCGACTATCTGACGCGTACGCGACTGTCGATGTCGGATATTGCCGAGCGGCTCGGCTATAGCGAAACGGCGGGCTTCCGGCACGCGTTCCGCCGCTGGACGGGCCATTGTCCGAGCGATTACCGCTACGCCTGACTGGCGGTTCTGTCGAAACGTCCCTCGAAGCCGACGTACCGGCCGGCGCAACCTCGTGCCGCAAAGTCTCCTCATGAACGACTGACGCCGGGCCACATTGGCCACATTTATCCCCTCGATGACCGCTTCTCCGTTATCGCTCACTCGCGCACCTCGGGCAGAATTTTCCCAGACGAATACAAGGGAGACATGAGATGCGTGCAGTCAGCGTGGCGGCAATCCAGTTGGCCGTACCTGGATGGGATCGCGAGGCGAATCTCGCCGAGGCCGAGCGCCTCGTGCGTGAAGCGGCGGCACAGGGCGCACAGGTGATTCTGCTGCCCGAGTTGTTCGAGTTGCCGTATTTCTGCACCGAACAGGATTCAAAGCACTTCCGTCATGCGCTGCCGTTCGAGGGCCATCCCGCCATTACGCGGTTTAGCCGCGTCGCGGCAGAGTTGGACGTGGTCCTGCCGATCAGTTTCTTCGAACGGGCCGGCAACGTCTTCTACAACACGGTGGCGATGATCGACGCCGATGGCCGCGTGCTCGGCCGCTACCGCAAAACCCATATCCCCGACGGCCCGGGCTACAGCGAGAAGTACTACTTCACGCCCGGCGACACAGGTTTCCGCGTCTGGCCGACGCGTTACGGCACACTCGGCGTCGGTATCTGCTGGGACCAGTGGTTCCCGGAGACGGCCCGCGCGATGGCGCTGCTCGGTGCAGAACTGCTGTTCTATCCGACCGCGATCGGCAGCGAACCGCAAGACCCGTCGCTCGACAGCAGCCCGCACTGGCAGCGTGTGATGCAGGGCCACGCAGGCGCGAACCTGGTGCCGCTGATCGCCGCGAATCGCACCGGCCGCGAGCAAGGCCGCGACTTCCCGCAGCGCTATTACGGCTCGTCGTTCATCGCCGATCAGTATGGCGAGCAGGTGAAGAAAGCAGGGCGTGACGAGCCCGCGATCCTGCTGCATCGTTTCGATCTGGATGCGGTTGCCGCGACACGCCATGCATGGGGCGTATTTCGCGACCGGCGGCCGGCCTGCTACGGCATCCTCGCGACGAGCGATGGCGTACGCCGGACTCAGGAGGGCGCACCCTGAGCATCGTATCCACGAGTGTGACGGACCCCGCCGGATTGAGTGACGGATTCAAGCAGCAAGCATTCTGAGGAGACATTGCATGTTGACTGTATATAGCGATCGGCACCGGCTGCATCATGGCCACGCTGAATTGATCGACGGCGAAATGAAGCCTTGCTTCGAGATGCCGAGCCGCGCTGATTTCATCCTGGAACGGGTGCGCGAAACGAAACTCGGCGACGTGATTGCGCCCGCATCGTTCGGACTCGATCCGGTGCAGCGTATTCACGACAAAGGCTTCATTGCGTTTCTTGGCAGCGCGTGGGACGAATGGAGCGCGCTCGGCCGCAAACATGACGCGCTGCCGCTCATATGGCCGGTGCGCGGCATGCGCCAGGACCGCGTGCCGGAAGATATCGACGGCAAGCTAGGCTACTACTCGATGGATGCGGGTGTGCCGATCACCGCAGGTACGTGGGCCGCCGTCAGCGACGCGGTGAACGTGGCGCTCACCGGCGCGCGCCACGTGAGGGAAGGCGCGCGCGGCGCATTTTCGTTATGCCGCCCGCCTGGGCACCACGCCGCGGCGGACTATATGGGCGGCTACTGCTATATCAACAACGCGGCGGTGGCGGCGCAGTCGTTCCTCGATGCGGGCGCAACACGCGTGGCGATTCTCGACGTCGATTATCACCACGGCAACGGCACGCAAAGCATTTTCTATCAGCGTTCGGACGTATTGTTCGCGTCGTTGCATGGCGATCCGCGCACTGAGTATCCGTTCTTTCTCGGCCACGCCGACGAAACCGGCGCGGGCGCGGGCCTCGGCTACAACGCGAACTTCCCGCTGCAACCGGGTACGGCGTGGGCGGACTATACGGTGGCGCTCGACGCGGCGTGCGCGCGTGTCGCCGATTACGCGCCGGATGCACTGGTGGTGTCGCTCGGTGTCGATACTTTCGAAGAAGACCCGATTTCGCAATTCAAGCTGCGCAGCGCGGACTATCTGCGCATAGGCGAGGCGATCGGACGATTGGGGAAACCGACGTTGTTCGTGATGGAAGGTGGCTATGCAGTCGCGGCGATTGGGGTGAATGCGGTGAATGTGCTGGCGGGGTTTGAGTCGGTTTGAGTCAGGTTGGCGGGCTGGCCCTGTGCACTGCGCGCAAAGTGTCCATGTCCGCTTTGTCACGTCGCGGATACGCTACGATTCGAACCGGATTCCCGGTGTATTCCTCCATAGCGACCGAACGGGCAGCGACCAGCCATGCTTCAGATACTAGGCAAAGCCTCATCCATCAACGTCCGCAAAGTGCTGTGGGCATGTACCGAACTCGGCCTGCCGTTTGAACGGGAAGATTGGGGCTCAGGATTCAGGACGACCAACGTGCCCGAATTCGTCGCTTTGAACCCGAATGCAATGGTGCCGGTGATCCGGGACGGCGAGTTCGTGCTGTGGGAGTCCAACTCGATCATCCGTTATCTGGCCGGCCGTTATGGTGGCGAGTTCCTCTACCCGGGGGACCCTTGCGAACGCGCGAAATGCGATCAATGGATCGACTGGCAGGCGAGCGAACTGAATCGGGCGTGGAGCTACGCGTTTCTGGCGCTGGTCCGCAATTCGCCGGCGCATCAGGATCCGCAGCAAATCGACCTGTCTTGCGTAAATTGGACCCGGCATATTGCGATCGTCGACCGGCAACTGGAGACGACCGGTGCCTTCATCGCCGGACCATCGTTCTCGCTTGCGGACATCCCGATCGCGCTCTCGATCAACCGCTGGCTCGAAACGCCGCTACAGCATGGCGGTTTTCCCGCGCTGACGGCTTACATGGCGCGCCTGGCCACGCGTCCTGGCTACCTGGCGTATTGCCGCAACGGCACGCCGTAAGCCGTGCGGTTACTCCACCAGGGCGGCGCCCTGCTGTGCCGCCTTGGCGAACAGGCCGACGCTGCCGAACTGTGGCGATGTTGGCGTGACGGGCCCGTTCGCAGGCGAATGCTTACAAAAATACCGGTCAAATGCTTACGAAAGTCCAGGTGCAGGGTGCTTCTGTGTAGCTCGGCGCGACTCGCCTACAATGGCCGGTTTCGCAACACAGATTGAAGGTTTGAAGATGCGAGTACTGAAATTTGCACTGGCTGTGCTGACAGCCTGTTGTACGCTCAACGCAAGCGCCGAGATGACGGCGGCGCAATATAAGCTCTGGGCGCATACCGACAACAACTCGGTGTACGCGGCTTACATTACGGGCACGATCAACGCACTGGGTTGGGCGAACGGGGACCTGGTGTCGAAGAAACGTCCGCCGCTGTTCTGTCCGCCGCCAAACCTGGCAATCGGCAACCAGAACGTCTATCCGCTGCTCGATCAGTTTTTCACCAATCATCCGAGTATTTCAGACGACTTTCCGATCGGGCTCGCCATTCTGCGCTCGCTTCAGGGGGCGTTTCCCTGCTGACAGGCAGTTGGCCGGGCAGTTGACAGGCAGTTCGGCTACGAGGCCATTCGAAATGCGTCTACCGCCCATATCTCGTTCGCGAGAACAGACGGCTGCGAGCGGGCAAGCCACTCCGTCAGCGGCGTAAGGCTGATGCCTGGCGCAACCGAACCGCCGAATGCCTCGGAAACGAACGGCGCGCCATCGTCCGGGCGACGGACGACCTGAACGATATGGGTGATACCGCGCGGCCGGGGATGATTGGCCGCCCATGCGGGTTCGCCCATTTTCAAACCGATGGTTGCGCAGCGCGCAAGCGCGTCGGCCGTGACCTCGGCCCCCTCAAGAATGAATCCTGTGCGGTGCTCGATCTCGTGGATGATCCGGTCGGACCACACGTGCAGGGCTTCGATGCTGTCAGCGGCGAAGATCGTGCGGGAGGCCGCCGCGTTTTCCGCTTGCAGGGCCTGGGCGAGAAGCAGGGCGGTCCATCCTGAGCAATCGATGACCGGCGGGGACGCTGAAAGTCCTTCGGACTTGACGCCGCGCCGGTATCCGACCCGACCTGTATAGCGCTGTACGAGTTGCCACATCGCCGCTTCGCCAGCTTTGCCCGCTTCGAAGGTCATCGCGTGCCAGACCTCATGGGTTTAGCCCTGGATGGGCGACCGACTGCAACTCAAATTTTTCAGGCAAGCGGGGCAGTGGATGCCCCGCGAAGACTCAGATCTGCACGAGCCCGGGGATCTGCACGTCCGGGTTGACGTCGGCTTCATAGTCCACGCCGGCGATCTCGAATCCGAACAGACGCAGGAAGTCGGTCTTGTAGCCGCTGAAGTCGGTGAGTTCGTAGATGTTGTTGTCGTTCACCTGGGTCCAGAGTGCCTGGACACGTGCCTGCACCTCGGGATCGAGTTCCTTGTAGTCGGCGCGCAGACGGCCTTCTTCATCGATGTGCGGCGTTGCGCCGTACATGCTGTCTTTGTAGAGACCGTAGACCTGCTCGATACAGCCTTCGTGCGTGCCTTTTTCCTTCATGACCTTGAAGAGCAGCGACAGATACAGCGGCATCATGGGGATCGCGGAGCTTGCTTGCGTGACGACAGCCTTGAGCACCGAGACGCGTGCATCGCCGCCCTTGGCCGCCAGTTTCTCGCGGATGCCGAGCACTTTCTGGTCGAGGTCTTTCTTGGCCGCGCCGATCGAGCCGTTCCAGTAGATATCGTGCGTGATTTTTTCGCCGAGATAGGTGAACGCGGTCGTTTTCGCGCCGTCGGCGAGCACGCCGGCGTCGAGGAGGGCGTCGATCCACATCTGCCAGTCTTCGCCGCCCATCACTGCGACGGTGTTGTCGATTTCTTCTTGTGTGGCGGGTTCGAGGACCGTTTCCTTGACGACTTCCTTGTCGGTGTCGATGCCGCGCAGCTTGACGGCCTTGCCGACCGGCTTCAGGGTCGAGGTGAACACTTCACCGGTTTTCGGATGCGTGCGTTTGGGTGCTGCCAGGCTGTAGACGACCAGGTCGACCTGACCGAGATTGCGCTTGATGACTTCGATGGTGCGTTGCTTGACTTCATCGGAGAAGGCATCGCCGTTGATGCTGGTCGCGTACAGGCCTTTTTCTTTTGCGAATTTTTCGAAGGCTGCGGTGTTGTACCAGCCGGCCGTACCGGCTTTGGTTTCGCTGCCGGCGCGTTCGAAGAAGACGCCGAGCGTGGCGGCGTCGGAGCCGAATGCGGCGCTGATGCGGGCGGCGAGGCCGTAGCCGGTTGAGGCGCCGATCACGAGCACTTTTTTCGGGCCATTGGCAATGGGGCCGCGTGTCTTGACGTATTCGATCTGTTCCTTGACGTTGGCTTCGCAGCCGGTCGGATGGGTCGATACACAGATGAAGCCACGCACGCGCGGTTTGATGATCATGAAGCACCTCTTGTCAGAATTGCCGACATTATAGAGGGGAAGGGTTTGGGGTTGTTCAGGGCCTGGGTTTGTTTGGCGGTGCCGCTTTGGTTTTTCTTGCTGTGGTCGTGGTCTGTTCTGTTGTTGGGCTTTTGGTCTTTTGGTCTTTGGGCCTTTCCTTGATTTGTTAGTGGTCTATTAGCGTTGCCCCTGTGCGGGGCGGCACCTACTTCTCTTTGCCGGCCGCAAAGAGAAGTAGGCAAGAGAAAGCGGCTTTACACCGCAAGCTCATAAGCGGGTCCCCCGCACAGTAGCGCTAGTGGTGCATCTGGAATCCGTGCCCCCGCACACTCCACGTTAGCGACAAGGCACTCATCAGCTCCCACTCCGCACTGCGTGCGTCGCGGACGGGTCTGCCCGGGAAACCAGCGGCTTCGCTTCGCGCAGCGGGAGCCATTGGCTTCGCCTCGGCGAAACGCTCCCGCTCCGATTGGCGAATCCCACCTCAACTGGAACGTCAGTGTGGCGCTTTCGCGGTGCGATCGTAATCGCTGCCGCGGTTGCGCTGGCAGCAGCAAGGCAACGGCGAATCAGGGAACAAGGGAAAGCGGGAAAGCGAAACCCCGCCTGGTGACAGCGATGCAACGGCGAACCGGGAACGGGATAAATCGGGGCAGCAAGAACCTGGCGGGCGGCGTTATGAACCGGGTATCGGCGCGCGCAGCGCCGCCGGAGGTATGACGGCCTTATCACTGAGGCCGAATGTGCGAGAACACAGATTCCAGATGCACCACTACCGTGGCTGTGCGGGGGACCCGCTTAAGAATTAGCGGTTTGAGCCGCTTTCTCTTGCCTACTTCTCTTTGCGGCCGGCAAAGAGAAGTAGGTGCCGCCCCGCACAGGGGCAACGCTAATAGACCACTAACAAATCAAGGAAAGGCCCAAAGACCAACCCAAACAGACCACGAACAAATCAAGGAAAGGCCAAAAGACCAACAGCAGAACAGACCACGACCACAGCACGGCAACGCCAAAAACCCACCTCAACAACAAAACCACCAGCCAGCCCCTGCTACGATGCTGCCTTCGTCAAAGCAGAACGACAACGGTACCCTCGAGTGAAGCGCCTGATCCCCCAACTCCTGCAGACCCTTGAAAAAGGGCTAACCCTGGCAAACCAACCCATCGCCAGAGCCTTCTGGCACCTGCGCCACCCCACGCTGCGCGGCATGGCATGGGCCTGCGCCGCAATCCCCGCGCTCTTCGTGGTGTATGTGCTGGCCCTGATCCCGTTCACGCCCAGCATCGGCGATATCCGTAAGGCGAAAATCGAGCAGCCGGCGCAAATCCTCTCGGCAGACGGCAAACTGCTGGCCGAATTCAAGCCCTCGAACCGCGAGTGGGTAAAACTCCAGGACATCTCGCCAAACGTGGTGAACGCGCTAATCGCCACGGAAGACCACCGTTTTTACCAGCATTTCGGCCTGGATTGGCGTCGCACAGCATCGGCCGCGCTGCACACGTTTTCCGGCGACCGCCAGGGTGGCTCGACCATCACCCAGCAACTCGCCCGCAACCTTTACCCCGATGAGATTGGCCGTGCGCCCACGCTGACCCGCAAGATCAAGGAGGCGATCACGGCCTTCAAGATCGAGGCGCTCTACACCAAGGACGAGATCCTCGAGACCTATCTCAACACGGTGCCGTTCCTCTACAACGCCTACGGCATCGAGATGGCGGCACGAACCTATTTCGGCAAATCGGCCGGTGAACTGAACGTGCTGGAAAGCGCGACGCTCACCGGCATGCTCAAAGGCAACAGCTACTACAACCCGGTGCTCAACCCGGAACGCGCCCTGCAACGGCGCAATACGGTGCTGGCGCAAATGGTCAAGTACGGCAAGCTCACGCCCGCGGCCTACGCGACACTCTCACGCCGTCCGCTGCGGATCGATTTCGAGCGGCAAACCGAGCCGCCCGGACCCGCGCCGCACTTCGCACAGCAACTGCGCAGGTGGCTCGCGGCCTGGGCGGATCGCAACGACTACAACATGTATTCCGACGGGCTCGTGGTGCGCACCACCATCGACTCACGCCTGCAAACCATGGCCACCCAGGCCGTGACCTTGCAGGGCAACCAGTTGCAAGGCATCGCCAACTCGGCGTGGGGCACGCGCGCGGCTTGTTCGAACGGCCGCGATCTGCTGCAAACTTTCCTGCGCGAAACACCCGACTATCGCGCCGCGAAAGATGCGGGCCTGACGGACGACGAAGCGCTCAAGCGCGTCTCATCCGATCGCAACCTGGTGCAGTCGGTGTGCGAATCCAAAACCCGGGTACAGGCGGACTTTCTGGCGATGGACCCACGCAACGGTCAAATCAAGGCGTGGGTCGGCAGCCGTGACTTCAGCCAGGATCCGTTCGACCACGTCCAGCAGGCACGACGTCAGCCAGGATCGACCTTCAAACCGTTCGTCTACGCCGCGGCCTTCGAAGACGGCGCCAAACCCTCCGACACGTTTGTCGACAAAGCCATCGAGATCCCGCTGGCCGGCGGCGAAGTCTGGCGGCCAAACGACGAGGATGAGCCGAGCGAACGCGCCATCAGCCTGCGCGATGGCCTCGCGTATTCCCGCAACCGGATCACGGCCCAGTTGATGGAAACGGTCGGTCCGAACAAGGTCGCGCGACTGGCGCGCGCCATGGGCGTGCGCGACAGCGAACTCGATCCGGTGCCGTCGCTCGCGCTCGGCACGAGTCCGGTGACGCTGAAGGAAATGGTCTCGGCCTACGGCACGATCGCCAACCTCGGCGGCTACGTGGAGCCGGTGATGGTCACGCGTATCGAAGACCGCAACGGCGAAGTGCTGGCTGAATTCGCGCCCGCGCCGCCCAAGCAGGAGTTGCCCCCCGACGCCGCCCGCACGCTCGTCGACGTGATGCGCGACGTGGTGAGCCGGGGCACGGGCTCGAGCATTCGCAGCCGCTTCGGCGTTCGCGGCGACGTCGCGGGCAAGACGGGCACCACGCAAGGTAACGCCGACGGCTGGTTCATCCTGATCCAGCCGCAGCTCGTGGCAGGCGCGTGGGTCGGCTTCAACGACAGCCGGGTGACCTTGCGCAGCGACTATTGGGGCCAGGGGGCGCACAGCGCGTTGCCAATCGTCGGCGACTTTTTCCAGCGCGCGCAACGCTCGAAGCTGATCGACAGCCGGGTCAGATTCGCGACCGATCAGCAGCCGGGCTGGTTTGCGGAACGCTCGGGCAGGTTGCGCGAGTGGTTCCAGCATCTGTTCACGGCGCAGTCCACGAAGACTGAAGCGCCGGTCGTCAAGCGCAATACGACACGACACGTGCCTGCCGCCACCGCGCCTGCACCGACGCCTGCGCCGGCGTCCGCTGTGGATGTCGAACCGAAACCGTTGGCCGCGCAGCCGCCGCTTCTTCAAGCGCCTGGGCCGGCGAGTGGGGCGGTGAATGGTGCAGCGAACGGCTCCGTCGACGGTGAGGCGCATGGCAGCGGCGAGCCGGCTTTGGCGCCGACGCCCACGCCGGACGACATCGCTCCGCCGGACGCAGGCGGCAGCGCGGCCCACTCACTGCCGAGCGCACCGGCCAGCGCGAGCGCAGCGCCGTGAGGGCTTCACGAGCGTTCCGCCGTCAGGACCTCGCCGCCTTCGCCGTGCCTGCCGCCGCTCGACAGGAACGCGGCAAACCATGATTCGCGCGGGCTGCTTCAGGCGCACCCGCCGTCGGGCAACGAGGCTTCCGTGCCACGCTGCCGCGGCGGTTCGCGTTAGAACCGGTGCGTCATGCCCACCGTCGCAAGAATCTGCTTCGTTCCAGGTGCGGTCACGGTCACACCCGGCCAGCTCACCGTAGCCGTGCCGTTGTTCTTCATGTAGCCCGCCCGCATGTACAGGCTCGTGCGTTGAGATATCGAGTGATCGACACCCAGCTCGATGCCTGGCGTGTTGTCATGCGTGCCGCGCACATTGCGCTGAACTCCGGCAATCTCGATCACGTCGACTGGCGTGGCCTGAATCGTGGCGCCCAACTCCGCAATGCTCAGCGAGTGCCCGGTGCCCAGATGAGCGGCCAGCGACCCTGGCGCCGGGTCTTGCGCACGGTTATAGGAATAGTTGAACTGGAAGTTCACGATGCCGATCCGGTAAGCGAGCGCGCCAATGAAGTGCTCGGTGCCCAACAGGCTCAGCGCGGCAGGCAAGCCGGCAATGGTTTCCCGCCCGGAGTGCTGGTTGACGTACGCAACGCCGGCGTAGAAACCGTAGCCGGAGTAGTTGGCCGCGACGTTCAGCATGTTGCCTGTCGTGGCCGGCACAGGCTGCGTCACCGTGGCGGCGAACGCATACATGCCGTAGAACTGCAGGCCTTTGAGATTCGGCGATTGATACATGACCGAATTGCTGGCGCGGCCGGAATCGTATTGCGTCGAGAGCGTGTTCCGGTCCACCGCGAGGACCGTGGCCGAAAACGGCGACAGCACCTCGTTCGCGCGAAACGGATCGGACGGATAGATGACCCGGAAGCTGGGTTCGTACTGCCGTCCCATGGTCAACGAACCGTATTTGTCGTCGCTCAGACCGACCCAGGCCTGGCGATAGAAGAGCGCGGAGGTGTCGGCGAACAGCCCGCCGTTGTTCACGTTAAAACCCGTTTCGACGTTGAACTGCGCCTTCAGGCCGCCGCCCAGGTCTTCCGTACCCTTCAGGCCGAACAGGGAACCGGTCGAGCCGCCGCTTTTCTCTGCATACGAATGGACGCCGCCGTTATCCAGATACTGAATGTTCGCATCGACGACGCCATACAAGGTCACACTTGACTCGGCGGCCGCGGCGCCACCGGCGGCAAGAATCAGCGTCGCTCCGCAAACGCCATGATTGATAAAACGCATGCATGTCTCCTCTTTTTATATCCGCTTGTAGCGGACTTGATTGCACTGTCTTTATGCGGGAGCGCGTGGGGTCCGAATTCTTCGACCCTGGCGACCCCGACCGGTCGCGGCAAAATGGAATGACCGTGCTAATTTCAAGTCAACTGGCGGGATAAAGCCAGTGCATTGTTTTTATGAGAAGAGTGCAGATACTGCATGGCAGGAAAAGACCGGAGAAGCGCGGCTCAGGCCGGCGCAATCGCCTGAGTCGTCCAGCCGGCCGAGGCTTGGCGAAGTCCCGTCCCGGCGGCACCTGGCGGCGATTGTTCAAGCGCATGCAACAGTGTTTTCAGTAGAGGAGGCTGATCTGGCGCGCCTGATTGCGGATAATTTCGGGATTGGAAAAACAGTTAATAAATGTAGATGAGCAGCTTCAACCCTATTTTTTCAGATCACACATCCGGTGAGGAGCGGGCACCCGCAGCGTCGCAGCGCCAAAACCAGCTGGCCACCCGGGCGCGCCTGCTTCTCGCGGCGATCGCCACGTGCGCGAGCCTTGTGGGATGTGCATCGTCGACCGATGTTGTCGCTACCGACAAACCCGGCACTTACACCGTTGCGGCGAGCGCAACCGGCGGCCGGATGGCCTGGGCTCGGGCGCATGAACACGCGGTAAGCGAGGCGCGCGATTTCTGCGAACGTCGCGGCATGCAAAGCAGTGTCACGACTGAAACGGTGAGCGGCGTGGAGATGATGACCGAGCACGCATCGTCGGTGAATTTCGAATGCCATCCGAAGTTCTAGGGGTGCGGGGAAACGGGCGACGCCGTGTCGTCGATCAGCGTGAATCCATGCTCGGCGCTCCATTGACGGCGACGCGTCGCGTAGTCGTCGGCCGCCATCGCGGTGCAGATAAAGGTGGGGCCGCCGCCGCACCAGTCGATGGTCAGTGTTTTCGAGAACACCTTTAACCCGGTGGCCACGCCATCGACAAATATGTCGCCTTGCGGTCGCCGGAGCAGGGCAAGCGGATCGTCGAGCGTGCGCAAAGACTCGGGCAGCCAATGACGGCATTCGACAACCGGCGATCCCGGCGGCCCCGGCGGCGGCTCCTCGTGCGCATGCCGTTTTGCGAGGTCTTCGACGAGCGACTCCTGTAGCCAGAGGTCCTGCACGGCGACGAAGCGCTCAGGCCTGCCTGTGGCGATCAATTCTGCGAGCGGCACCACCGAGGGTTGATCGTGCGTAAGCGGACTGACCCGCCCCTTGACGTCTGTCTCGGTGACCTCGTCAAGTTCCCAGAAGCGCGACTCGCGGCAGTGGTACAGAACGCGCTCCCGACGGTCGAATACGTACAGCCCCCATGCGCCGCGACTTGGCATGGGGGACACGAAGTAGCGTCCATCGCGGGAAAAGCGAGCCGATGCGCCGCCATTGAGCAGCACGATGCCGTCGGGGAGCAGAAAGTCGCAGACGACCGGGCCGCCCATGGCAATCTCTTCCGCACAGATCACGCGGACTGGCTCGTTTTCGGGTGTCTGGACAGGCTCGTCACCGCCCCAGGCGCTGCCGCCACGTGGGCCGTCGTGAACGGCGCGCGCAGGACGCTCAGCATTCTGCCCGGCTGGCTCAGATTCGACCGTGCGCGGCCTCAGTCCAATGCGCCGTTCGAATGCCTCCAGCGCCAGCACGGAAATCGCCCAAACACCAATGCCAGCCGGTATTCCGAGCACGAGATGAGGCACCTCGAGGGCCGTGCGGATGCCGAGTCCAATCGGCCAGCACAGCTTGACGAGCGAGAGCCAATGGGTGCGG
Source organism: Paraburkholderia agricolaris (assembly GCF_009455635.1). Taxonomy (NCBI): domain Bacteria; kingdom Pseudomonadati; phylum Pseudomonadota; class Betaproteobacteria; order Burkholderiales; family Burkholderiaceae; genus Paraburkholderia; species Paraburkholderia agricolaris. The sequence continues at coordinate 2,292,501 of NZ_QPER01000001.1, read as the reverse complement.
AGAACGGTAAATCGACTCTGCAGCCATTCGAACAGCGCGATAGAAAGCCAGCCCGCGAGACCCCATTGCAGCGGTAGCTTTGCGCTCGCCCATGTCACCAGAACAATGACCGCGAATTCGGCGAGCATGTGCCACTTACTCGCGTGCGGCCGTTCAGTTGAATCGTTTGTATTTTCGGCCATTGCCAGATCAATGAAATACCATAGCGCGACATCATAATAAAATCCCGCGTCGTCGTGATTATTCGTGCGTGCACGTCCATTGAAGCGCTATATCCAATGAAAATCTTTTTTTCCACTATCCGTTCGATTGTCCTCATTCTGGTCGGACTGGTGGTTCTGATTGCTGCCATAAAAGGGCTTTGCGATGCCGCCACACTCTGGCAGGCACGCAACTGGCCCGCGGTCACGGCGCGCGTCGATCAATGTTCGTTGGACAGGCGCTATGGCAAGCGCGATTCGTGGTGGGAAGTCACGGCTGCGTTTAGTTACGGGAACGGTTTCGAGCAGCATTACCAGGAAACCTGGACGCCCCCGGATTCGCCGAGGTATAGCCGTGGGCCGGATCCTGTCGTGAACCCGAGCGAGGAGGAAGCCCTCGCCAGAAAGTTTTGCGCCCGAGCCGCTGCGGAAGGACTACGGGTGTCGGCCGATCATCCCTCGTTAGCGTGGCGAAGCGAAGCAGTCGAGACCGGCGAATGGAAGATGGATCTGGGGATGGGGCTGGGGTTCAGCCTCGCTGGCCTGCTTTTGATCGCTGTCGGCGTGGCGCTATGGCCGGGAAGAGAAGCCGCGGTGAAGTCGGCTAAAGCAAGAAAACTGCGCCAGGCGGCGAGGGCGGGGCGGGAGAAAGCAGGCAAGAGCCGTCGGGCCGATTCATAACCCAAACCGCCTGAACCGCCTGCCTCTCTTGCGATCCGTATCAAAGAAAAAGCCCGTCAGAGCGGGCTTTCGTTACGTGCCATGCGGGCTGAACTACAGCAGTGTGCGGCAGTAATCGGTCACCTCGCTCGCGATTGTTTCGGTCGGGATGCTGTTGATATCCTGCTCAGCGAAAACGGTCCGCATTTTCGATTGGGAATGGAGACGCCATTCCGGCTTGATTTGACAGAACATCGCCACGCCGGGCTTCCCCAGGGCTGCGGCAATATGCATGAGGCCGCCGTCCGCACCGACAAAAAAGCGGCTCTGTTCTATCAGTTCGGCCGCAGCCGTGATATTTGGCAGGTCGACGTGCGAGTCGATATGCGGGCAATCCACGCGGTCACGAATCGCTTTGACGGCATCGAACGCACTTTTGCCGGCACCGAGGAGGACGAACCGCGGGCTCGGCGCCTGTTTCGGCCAGTTCGAAGCAATCAGTTGGAGAAGCACGGCCCAATCTTCAAACCTGCGACGCTTGTCGCCGCCGCCTACCGCGACTGCAATCGTAAATCTATCGGACCGCGCGGCGCACGGGTTCGGCATTGTCAGCGTGGGTTCGATCGGGCCAGATTCGTGCTTCGATTTGAACACGCGTGCAATCTGTTCGTACGCGAGGTGAATTCTCGAAAAATGCTCATCCCTTCGGTGTCCCATGATTGAAAACCACGGCGTGAACGGATGGTACTGAAGCTTCTTGAGGATGGCCTTCGTGGAGAGGCTTTGCACTATCACCATGTCGTATCGTGCGTCGCAATCGTTCAGCGAACGGACTACGCGCCGGAACCGGTCATCGCCGGCAAACAGCTCTAGCGGACCGTGGGGCATGCACAGATCGATGGAGATGCGCGGGTCGATCAGGAACCGCTGCGACAGATCCATGATGGAATCGCCGATAGTGGCCCAGTCGTAATACCACAGCAATTTCCGGACTTCCTGGGGCGCATCATTTGCGATCAGAAGCTGCTGGCCGCTCAGAAGCATCAGGGCGGTCCGTTTGATTACAGCCAAAGTCGAGGAGGGCGCGGACTTCTTTTTTCCAGGCCGGATTCTTAATCCCTCAATGCGGGCCGGCCTTTGCCCGACTGGCAACCCCTTTTTGACGTCCTTGCGCTTGGCCAGTGCCATTGATTCCCCAAAACGAGTGCTGATAGCTTTGTTCTTGTGTACGGCAGCGGATTATAACCAGGCTGGTTGACTGGGCCGCACTACGACGTTCCACCGCACTGGCATGGCCTGCTTTTCTCAAACGATGTAGACCCGCGTGTGCGCGGTAATGCGTGCCCATGGTCTACGAGAAAAGGGCAACCTCAAAGCTTATATTTTCTGCTTGCAAAGTCTTACAATAATTTGGTAATTGCACGCCGGAATGTTGGAATTCAACCGTAGCAGGAGACCTGATCAATGACGCTCGAATGCATCAATCCCAAGGATCTGCCAACTCCGCAAACGTACACCCAGGTCGTCGTCGCGACGGGAAGCAAGATGGTATTCGTCTCAGGCCAGGAGCCCGAGGACATCGATGGCAAGCTTGTTGGACGTGGTGATCTCGAGGCCCACGCGCGCCAGGTGTTTGGTAATCTCGGCCGGGCACTTGCTGCAGCCGGTGCGCGGCCTGAGCAGGTCACCAGGATCACAATCTACGTCGTCAATTACCAACGCGACGAATGCTTGCCGATTATTGAAAGGGCCCGGGTAGCGCTGTTCGGAGATCACAAACCGGCGGACGTGCTGCTCGGTGTAACGGCGCTGTCCCCCGACTACCTGATCGAAGTTGATGCGATCGCGGTCATCGATTGACCCTGCCGCCTACGGCACCTTAGAAGCCCGGCTGCGACGAGGGCTCGGAAACAGCGCTTCATTAGCCCTGAATTCGTTCTGCAAGGGCTCCGGCAACTGCGCGACAAACCGCTGAAAGTCCGCGAATCGCCCTTGAAACGAGTAAGCCTTCGATCTATTGATGAAGATCGTCCATGGCTCTCGACCTGATCCCTGGTCGTGTACAACGACTATCCAGTTGGTACCGGCAACTGCAAAGTGGAAACTCCGCCATGTAGCGAGTCCGTGCCCATTCACTGCTCGCTGCACGTATGAGAGAACCGGCATGGCTCTTAAAGCCTTGAGCAGACGGCGGACCGGTAAACGCTGTGGCCGCCAAAGAATATAGGTGTCTCGAACCCAATCAATTATGCGCATGTGGTTTGGTGTTCTGGCGAAACAGATTTTAAAGTCGATGGCGCTATTGAGGCTGCAGTCGTTGGGAGCGGTCCGAATAAAGAAGTCGCGTTCGCATACAGGCGAAACGCGAATATCGCGTGCTGCTGATTCAATACGCATCGAATAGCAACCGGCTACGATCCGACATTCGACATTGGCACCTGGATCGTTAACAATCGATCCGTAGAAAAGCGATAAATATCATTTTCAGATTTTTAATAACAAAGGCAACGACAATGATGACTTCCAGCGACGGCCTGACCAGCCCAGCGCGGCTACTGCGACTCGCCTCATGCGTGATCGCGATTGTCTTCGCCATCTTTCTGAACATGCTCGGCAGTCTCGTGATCCGCGATATGGCATTTGCACCGCGTGGCGGGCCGCCAACCATCGAGCAATTCGTAGATGCTCCGGCGAAGGCGCAGTTGGACTCAGCGCGGCGCGATCTGCAATTGCAACGCGACGCGCTCGATGAGAAGGCTGACACCATGGAGGTGGCGCGCGGACGCGCCGCGAAGGAGTACGCGGACGAGAAGGAAAGTTTCCGTAACTGGCTGGCAACCCGCTCGGTGACGGGCGACAGTAAAAGGGATCCGGACATTCTGGCCAGAACCCGCAAGCTGGACGCGCTCCAGGCGGTGGCCATCAACTGGCAGCATCAGATCGATGCGATTGGCGACCAGCAACGGACACTGGCATCGCAGAAGGCTCAGTTGGACGCGCGAATCGCCGACGTGGACGCCGTGGCCGAACGGCGCCTCAATGAGGCGACGCGGCATTATGAGTTGCAGGTGTTCGGCCTGCGGCTTGCGCTAACGTTGCCGATACTGCTGGTCGCGATCTGGCTGTTCATCCGCTATCGCAAGGCGCGCTACTGGCCTTTTGTGTATGGCTTTGGCCTGTTTGCATTGAGCGCATTTTTCATTGAACTGGTCCCGTACCTGCCGAACTTCGGCGGCTATGTCCGGGTGCTGGTCGGCATTGCGCTCACCGTATTCGCCGGTCTTTACATGATGAAGGCCTTTAAGCGCTATGCCGAGCGTAAGCGGCTCGAATTGCAGCAGGACCAGGGAGAACGTGCGCGCGCGATCGGGTACGAAAAGGCCGTTCGTTCACTCGGAAAAAAACGCTGCCCGTCATGCGAAAAACAATGGAATCTCGGCGGCGACGACTCCACGTTCTGTGTGCATTGCGGATTGATGCTCTTCAATGTATGCGGATGCGGTGGCCGGAATTTCTTCTTTTTCCCCCATTGCCATCAGTGCGGCACTGCGCAGGGCAATGAGCCGGCAGCGGCTTCCGAGTGACGGTCAGCGTGCTTTCACGCATTGGCTGGACCCGGCGGTTTTACCTCTGGCGTTGAGATTCGCCGGACGATATATATAGCTTCACACAGGAGAAGATAGATGTTCAGAATGCTTCCGACCATGAATCTGGAGCAACGGGTCGCGTTATGTTGGTCGTGTCTATGGCGGCAACTGCTGTTCACCTTGCCGCTCTCGGCGCTCTGTCTAGGACTTTCCTTAATATGGGGTTTCATGCATGCCCAGTGGGTGTATCCCTCGCTTGTAGCCCTGCTGGAAGCGTTTTGTGTGCTTGGATCAATCGGCGGATTCAACCGGTCAACGCAACACCCAACGTTTCTGCCAGTTTTTCAGCCGGGTTCATAAATTGCAAGGTTTGCCGGGGCCGACCGTTCAGGCGCGCGGCGACCTTGTTCAATTCTGACTGCGAATAGCCGCCCACCGGCTCGCCTTTGGGGAAGTACTGACGCAGCAGGCCATTCGTGTTTTCATTACTGCCCCGTTGCCATGGACTTCGCGGATCGCAGAAATACACCTGCACGTCCGTGGCAATCGTGAAGTTCCGGTGGCTCGCCATTTCCGTGCCGCGGTCCCATGTCAGCGATCCACGCAGTTCTTTTGGCAGCTTGTTCACCTGTTTTATCAACGCGGACACCACACTTGCCGTGTCCTTGCCTGCCACCTTGACCAGCATCACATAACGCGAGTGCCGCTCCACCAGTGTGGCAATGTAGGTGTTGTTCGAACCCGCCAGCAGATCGCCCTCCCAGTGACCGGGCAGCGCGCGGTCCTCCACTTCAGCGGGTCTTTCGCTGATCGACACTGCCCCGATTATCTTGCCCCTGTTCTGGCCGCTTGCCGAGGCGCTCTTCGCCTGACGCATCGTACGGTTCGTACGAAGATGGGTGACGAGTTCCTTTTTAAGCACCCCGCGCGCCTGGATGAACAGGCTGCGGTAGATCGTCTCGTGAGATATCTGCATGTCCTTGTTGACCCGGAACTCGCGCCTGAGCCATCCCGCTATCTGTACAGGAGCCCATTGTAATTTGAGCTTGGCTGCCACCAGCCGGCGCAGACGCGCGTTGCCCGACAACGCACACGCCTTGGGCCGCCGTGCACGCTCCCAGGCATTCGCATCGGCCTCGTGCGCCCGATATCGCTGAATACCGCCATTGCGCCCGATCTCCCGGCTGATGGTCGATTTCGAGCGCCCCAGTTGCAGGGCAATCTGGCCCAACGATCTGTCTGCCCCCAAGGCCCGCGATATCTCCTCGCGTTCGGCAAGTGTCAGTGACCGGGCAGATCGTGTACGAGCGACCGGAGAGATTCCACCGGTCTTGTGAACAACCCGATAAACCCCACTCGGCTGACGCTCGAGCATGCGCGCGATTGTGCTCAACGACTCACCCTCGCGCCACATCCTCCATATCTCGTTCTTCTGCTCCGCGCTCAACCAATGTTTTCTTTGTCGTTCCATCGTGCTCCACACTCCATTTCCGTATTGGAACAGAGGTGTTGCAATGACCGGTTGAATCCGCCATCTGCTTTCTGATCAGTGTGCCGTGTGTTGGTTACGCGGTACGCCGAGGGTTCATCGTGCAGAAAATGCCGGTTCCCGACAAGCCGAGGTTCTGGCAGGTGGTTATGGTGGGGCTCACGACGATGGGATGGTCTTTCTGTGCTTCGACACCGGTCAGTCTCGTCATTTTCTGGATCAGTGGCATAACTAACGTTCTACTGTGCCAACTGGTGGGACTCGCCGTCCAGGCGGTCGCGGCATTCTATATTGTTCTTCCGAGGCAGGCGCGCAGATTGCGTCTGCAGAGCGGGGCGCAATCGTGAGCATTCCTGTGAATGTCAATCTGCTATCGGCCGCTTCGATCCACAACGCGCTCGCGAGCGATTCCCGGAGCCATTTACGGATTGGCCATGGATCGGCGTTCGCCCGCACTGCTGCACGGACATTGGGTCGCCGTTCGCCGACCCATTGCGAATGACGGTTACACTGGATAATCTATCTTCCTGTGCCAGGAGACTCCTATGAGCAAGCATGCCTTTGTATCGACTGCCGCCACGTTGCTGTGCGTGGGTGCCCTGACGGGCTTGACCGCCACCCCGGCTCAGGCAGGCGGTGCGCCGGTGAAATGCCATCTGACCTTCAGCATGTCCGGATGGTCGGCGATTTATCAGCATGCGGAAGGGCGCGGCAAGGTAACTTGCGATAATGGGCAAAAGGCCGCTGTCACGATCAGCGTGCACGGCGGCGGCCTGACGGCCGGCAAGTTTCACGTCACCGGCCACGGCGATATCACCCATGTCTACAGCATTAAGGATGTGTTCGGCAGCTACGCGCAGGCCGGTGCTTCGGCCGGCGCAGGAAGTAGCGGTACTGCGCAGGTGCTGACCAAGGGAACGACGTCGATGGCGTTGAGCGGCAGCGGTGAAGGCATAGACCTTGGTGTAGCGGTCGATGCTTTCAAGATCGAACCAGTGCGCTGAGACACCGGAGACGCTTTGATGTATCCCTTCGCCGGGCGTCACAGCAGTGGCGCCCGAGGAGGGCACCTGAATCAGCGCACTATGCCATCGGACTCGCGCCGGCCATGAGCTGGCTGGATCGCCGACAACCCGGCATCGTCAGTTTTCCGAAAACCCTCATTGCGCGCCGCCGTCAGCGCGTCCGGGACTCCGATCGGGCTCCGTTCGTTCGGGCGCGTTCTCCGGCATTTTCGGCAGAACAAGGAGCACCGCAATCGACATGATGTGTATCCCGCTCACCACCAACGCAAGCGCAGGAAGTCCCTTCGTGATAAACGGAGCCGCGACTACCGTACCGAGCGTGGTCATCGTGAAGATAAAAAAGACGATCAGCGCCGATCCACGTGCGCTATTACTGCCTGAGGCGGAGGTACCTCGATAGAAGCCAGTGGGACCGCGCAAGCCGAAGCCGATCGCCATCGGCGTGAAAAGCACCGGCAGCATCGACGTGTTCATGCCGCCTGTAATGCCGTAGGCGAGCAGCGCAAGCGCGCTAATAGCCGCCAATGTTGTGCCAAGCGAGATGACGTTTTCGGTGCCAAAGCGCTCGGCGATCGGCACGCTGAGATTCGCAGTGACAATGAAGCCAGCAATGTTGACGACCTGCATGATGATGAAGTCAGTCATGGTGCCGCCCATCGTGTCGACGATTACTATTGGCGCACCGAACACAAAAGTGAGCACGCTACCTAGCTCCTGACGCGAAGGTACCGGGCGAAGCTGCGTCGGCTGGAGAGGAACGGTGGAATTTGAACAACCGGAATAAGTAATTTGACATAATATAAATTATCAACATATTGGATGTAGAGGCTAAGTTGTAATGTCCGCTTTTAGCCAGGTTCAGATGTCCGCTTTTGGGCGGCATAAGCTTACCCGGCGTCGATCCTCCGGCGCCGGAGGCTGCGATGGCTGCAACGGACAGGATCACCATGACGATGCGTGAGCTGGACAGGTTCAAGGTCATGCAGGCGGTGGCGGACAATCTGCTCAAACCGTGGCGCGCTGCGCAGCGGCTCGGCCTGACGACGCGGCAGATCCGGCGACTGGTTGCGCGCCTGCGTGAAGATAGCCCGGCGGGTCTGGTGTCCGGCCGATGCGCGAAGCCGAGTAACAACCGGCTCGATGCCGGCACCGCGGCTCGCGCGCTGGCGATCATTCGCGAGCGCTATGCCGACTTTAGCCCGACGCTGGCGTGCGAGAAGCTGTGTGAATGCCATCGACTGCGGCTGGCCAAGGAAACCGTCAGGCGACTGATGACCGATGCCGGCCTGTGGATCCCGCGGTATCAGCGGCCGCCGAAGATCCATCAGTTGCGCAGTCGTCGGGCCTGCGTGGGCGATCTGGTACAGATCGACGGCAGCGATCGCCGGTGGTTCGAGGAACGGGCACCGGCGTACACGCTGCTGGTGTATGTCGACGACGCGACCAGCCGGCTGATGGCGCTGCACTTCACGGCCACCGAGTCGACTTTCAGTTACTTCGAGGCGACACGCGGGTATCTCAGGCAGCATGGCAAACCGGTGGCGTTCTACAGCGACGAGGCCACTGTGTTCCGTTCGGCGCAGACGTCGACGACGGCCGGCAAGGGATTTACGCAGTTTGGGCGGGCCCTGTACGAGCTCAATATCGAGTCATGGTATGCGAACAGCAGCCAGGCCAAGGGGCGGGTTGAACGGGCGAATCTGATCTTGCAGGACCGGCTCGTGAAGGAACTGCGGCTGCGTGGGATTGATACACATGAAGCCGCGAACGACTATGCGCCCCACTTCATCGCCGACTTTAACGGCCGGTTCGGCAAGGTACCCAGAAGCGCGTTCGATGCTCACCGGCCGTTACGGGCTGAGACGATCTCGACCTGATCCTGACGTACCGGGTGCATCGGCGGTATCGCATGATATATACGCCATTGTGATCAAGAGAGCAACGCGACGAGTGCGAGCGAGCTACGAGTATCACGTGTGACGGCGATTGTGCCCGGCATCGCGTTTGAGAAGCAAAACATTGCGTTCATGGTGCCGCTCGCGTTCGCGGTCGCAGCATCGGCCAACTTCCCGGTCCTGTTCATGTCGGTGCTGTGGAGCGGTTGCACGACGCGCGGCGCGGCGCTCGGCGGGTTCCTCGGGTTGCTTACGGCCGTGGTGCTCACGGTACTCTCGAAGGCCGTATGGGTCGATGTGCTCCACTACGCGAGTGCGCCGTTTCCCTATGCATCTCCCGCGCTCTTTTCGATGACGGCAGGTTTCTTAGGCATCTGGCTGTTCTCAGTGACCGACAGATCGGCGCGGGCACGCGTTGACAAGGCCGGCTTCGGAGCGCAGACAGTTCGTTCGGAGACCGGTATCGGCGCAGCAGAATCCGCGAGCCACTGAAGCCTGGCACGCGGGCGACTGCGCCCGCGTCACTCGAAGCGTGGCAGCGCGGACGTTGTTCGGAAGAGCACCCGTTCCGACACCGCTCGCATGAATACACCTTGGCGAGCCCTGATCCGAAGCCGTTCAGCATGGCTCGTACTCACTTAAGGTGGAACAATGGCAGTGGTGCAAATAGCGGCCAACGAATCGGGTAGAGAGTCGAGTTGATCGATTTGAGCGACTGCGATGAGCAGGCCGAAGAGTTTCGACAGGCTGTTCTCCGGCCGCCACCTTGACCGTGACGTGTTCATTCTTTGTGTGCGCCAGAGCCGTATTTCGGAACTCAAAACACTATTCGAACCAGCACTGCGCTTGCGGCAGGCACGCTCGCGCTCGCGGTCAGCTGCGATATCTCGAGTGGATATGCCGCGGGCAACGAAAAGCTGCCATCCGCATTCACTGAGGCACCCTGAATAGTCGGGCTCTGAAGCGAATCCAGCGCAGGCCCCTGCATGACGACGAGCGTTGCGCTTTTCGCAGTTCCCGGCAGCGAAATACTCGCAGCAAGATTGTTCTGTGCGTCTTTATTGACGATGATCAGGCTGAGGCTGCCGTCAGCACGGCGGACCGTATAGGCGGATGCGTTGAGGTCATTCGCGGTAATCTTTGTATCAAGCAGGTTACCGCTCCCCGCCAGTGCAACGAATAGCATTCCATAGTATTCAGGGAATATATGGGTCACCGGCCCCTTGGTTTCATTGTACGGCGTGTAGGCGGCACCGCCTGCTTGAAAATTTACTCCCGTGGCCCCGCCTTCTACGCTTGTCATAATGTGATCAATTGCCCAAAGCGCCGACGCGTAGCTATTACTGACGCCAGCAACGCCACCGCCGGAAATTGAGTTGGTTTCCGCAACGCGAAAGGGCATACCACCGGCGATTTGCGACACTTGCGCAAGGTCCGCCTGTAGGACCGTGTCCGGGTAAGAGAGTAAGCCCTTCACCGTGAGCGGCGCATTTATATTGCTCTTGTAGTAATGAAAGGTCAGTAGCTCTATTACCGCTCTTTCCTTCTGGGCAAATGGGGCAACGTATCCGACGATGTGCGCCTGGGTTGCTGCGGGACCAGTCAGCCTGACGTTTGGCGAAGACTGCCGGATGGCAGTGGCAAAGCTTTGCCATTTTGTGAGGAAATTGGCGAATAACGTGTACTTGTCGTTTGCCGGTTCGTTGCCAATTTCAATGCCGTACAGAGAACTCCCCAGCGCCTGTTCCGCATAGGCAACCTCTTGCGCAGCCAGCTCAGGAGTCGAGTTCATCAGATTGATGCCATACAGTACGGACCATCCCGTTGCCTGCAGAAAACCTGCCAGTGCATCAATGTCCGGCGGCGCTACCTGACCTGACGTGTTGCCTGTCCCGGAAGGCGTCCATACGGTGTGGTCGACCACGGTTCCACCAATACGCAGCAGGCTGTTACCCAGTGATTTGTACACGGCTATCAATTGCGTGTTCGCAGAAGAGTAGAACTTGCTACCGATATTTGATTTTCCGATGCTTACGCCCACGGCATCGGTAGGGAGTTGACCCACGACGCTGGTGTCGATTGCAACAGTCGCTTGCGTTACCGGTCCAGATAGCGGAGGCTGCGCGGCGGCCAATTTTTGCTGCGGCAGCGCGGCCGACGTTGCCGCAAGCTGCGCCGATGCAGGCAACGCTGACGGTGAATTACTACCGCCACAGGCAGACAGTACGCACGATCCCCCTAACAAACCAAGCTTCCATATAGCATCGCGTCGTCGCAAATCGATGGACAAAGCATGAGCATTTTTCTTTCGATTTGTCGACATATAAGCTCCATTTTTCTTCGGAAGTGTAATTACGTTAGGCAGCTATCCAACGTTGCATTTTGGGTCTGCCGGAAGCCCAAAAAAATCGCCCCAAACATTGGTCATGGGAGCAGTTTCCTTCACATCGATCGGTCTTACTCGATAAACGCCATGACATCGCCGGTCACGAGATCCTCATACTCCTCCTTGAATCCACGGGACGTCCGAACGCTGCGGTACCTAATGGTTTGTGTCGCGAGCTGCGCTCGCTGCAGAGGCTTCTCCATTCGGTAGTAAACACTCGCTTCTTTCGGCCACCCGGAATAGTCCATAGCGATACGGTTTCCGGCGGCCTGCTCGGCGACCAGCAGTTCACGTATCGATGCATGGCACGCTTGAACTTCGCCGCGGTGATCACCACGCGTACACCCTGCGGGGTCAAGTGAATGAACAAGCCGATCTCGCTGCCGCGCCCAATCACCGAGAAGAAGTCGACAATCAATGCGACGCTGTCGGTTTTCCTCATCAAATGCCCCCTCCCCCTGAGAGGAACACCGGCGGGTAGGCCGCCACTCGTAGCGCACCAGCGTTGCCCCTGATTCGTCCACTTTCCAGAGCCGTACCTCGCAAATATCGGTTTCGTATTGGAACATCTCACGCTGCCATCTCAGATGCACAACACTGATCGTCAGGGCGCACGTGCCGACCACGGCAATCCTGCGGTTCTTCAGAATGCGCAGATCCACACGAAAGCACCCCTCGTTGAAGCAGCGAATGGTTTCCGTTTTTCCGACCACCCGTCCAATGGGATCGCGCAGTTGCGCGTTCGCGGCAATGATCTGTTCCAGTGAACGAGGCTGGCCCGTCAGCAGGGCTGCATGCAACATGTCCTCTGCGAACTCCACCCTCTCGCGTGCAGTATCGCGTCGTTCAATATCTACGCCCAGGGTGAATTCGTCAGCTTCGAGTTGATCGAGAGGACACACGCCCACCTCCGCTTGATTGGCCATCCATGTTTTATCGTGTTAAGACGATCGCTATGTACTGAGAAATACGCCATTGAATGCATACTACGATGTCGAGTAACGTTAGCAGGACATCAATGGACTTTGTCACAGTGCCCATGCGATGCGTAAGATCGTGTGATAAATAATTTCGAATTCCCGAAGATCCCAACGATCAGTCACCCGGCCCGCACCCTAAAACGGATCGACACGCCTGATAGTGCCGACGATAAACATATAGCTCGCAATAGCGAGTAAAGCGTGAGCCCCGACGAATATGAGCGCACACCGCATTCACCGGCGAGGTATCAGCGATGACCGCCCATCCTAGTGCGCCGAAGCCCTTCCCAAAGAAAGCCAGTGCCATGATCGTCACGACCAGCCAGTCCGCGCTGACGTAATTGCATACCATGATGCTGGAAGCCATTAGCATGCCCATGCAAATGGGCACCTTGCGTGCAACCGTCAGTGTCCGACCGCGCCGCAATAGCAAATCAGAAAGCACGCCGCCCAGAATTCCGCCAGAAAATCCGCAAATGGCTGGCACAGACGCGAGAATGCCGGCGCGTAGCAACGGAATATGTCTTTCCTGCACAAGATAGACCGGAACCCACATGATGAAAAAAAAACTCAGGGTGCTGATGCAGTATTGCGCAATTGAAATCCCCAACAGTAAGCGGTTTTGCAGCAGCCGGCGAAACGTGCCGAAGCTGATCCGTCGTCGCGCCGACATGCTCTGCATGGCGCGTGCACTCGCTCGGCCACTATCGCCGCCGTCCATATCAAGCGTCCCGCCGCCAGCTTCGATTAACTCGCGTTCCTCGCGCGTGACCCGCGGGTGATCCAGCGGCCCTTTCAGCCTGAGTGCGAATAGCACACCAGCCGCGACGCCGATGGCGCCCATCGCAAAGAAGACGGAGCGCCATCCGAAGTTTGCGGCTAGCAAAGCAAGCGCAGGCGTAAACGCCGCGGCAGCGAAGTACTGCGTGGCGTTGAAGATAGCCGATGCCGTCCCGCGTTCGGTTGCCGGAAACCAGGCCGAAACGATCTTGGCGTTAGCGGGATAGCACGGCGCCGCAGCCACACCGATCATGAAGATCAAACCAAAAATCAGTACGCTCGCTGCATGTTGCCCAAAGAGCGGCGCGAAACCTACACCCGCAGTACAGAACGACCACAGGAAAACGGCCCCGGTATAAGTGCGCTTGGCCCCGAACCGATCCAACGCCCACCCGCCCGCCAACTGGAAGAGCGTGTAGGCCCATGCAAACGACGAGAAAATCCACCCTAACTGAAGGTGATTCAGGTGTAACTCAGCGGACATAGGCGCGCCCGCAATTGACATCGCCGCGCGATCCGCAAGATTGACCGTCATGACAATGAATATCAGGCCGATCACCTCATAACGAATGTGCCTCGCAGTCAATTGGCGCAGTCGCGAAAACAGGGTTTTTCCGATGCGGTAATCGAAGGCCCGTGTGCGATTGACGTTCATGTCAGAAACCCGCCAATTGAGCGGCGTGAGAAAGAACCGGGGTGTACCCACTCAAGCTGCGTGGCCCGACGATCCCTGCTTCGCGAGCTATTCTCACATGACCTTGAACTGTCGCCTCTTCAATGGTCCGCTCCACCCGCAAACCAGCCGCCTCTAATGCAAACTGATAGCGCCTGCACAAGTCACTATCGCCGATCAATACCACTAACCGTGTCTCATTCAGTGTATAAGACGCCATCGCGCTCGCCACCTCCACGCCGATCAGAATCCCCGAAAGGTAGTCCGGTAATGCTGTCGAAGGCAACTCATTCATCAGACGCGTCGTGCGTGCGGCAAACACGACATGCGTCGCCTGGTTCGGATGTCTCAGCCCGAGTGACACACCCGCTTGAAACGCATCGTCGTCGCGCGAACCGAACTCCATGAGCCGTCCGAGAATGCCATGCCTGGTCAGCAAACCATACAGTTCGCCCGTGATGTAGGTCGCAAAGTGGGTGATCATTGCGCCTGCGCCGACAAATACCCACTTACTGTGTGTGCCCGGCAAGACGCAAAGACATTCGGAGTCGACGCCCGCCCCCCAGATCTGTGTCTCTTCGCCGCGCATCACGTCGTGGATGGAGTCAATGCCGCCACAACGCACACCGGGAATGATGTGCATGTCGACCTTGTCGGCTACGGAGAGCGTGGTAAATGCCACTGCGGCCGCTGCTGGCGTCGCGGGACACGCCAGATAAGGCGCTTCGACCCAACCTTGCCGGCTGCCAATCATGCCGCTTGCCACGATCGGGCAGCCGTGAGTATCGATCCAGGCCTTACAGATCGCGTTCAACGGCGTATGAAAATCCCTGTCCTTCACGGTCATGACACCGCCAGGAGCACTTCGGCTTTCCATGATCTCACCATCAGCCGAGACCAGCGCCGCTCTCAAACTCGACGTACCCCAATCGAGACTGATAAAAGATGGATTCATAGTACGGTATCCTATATTTATGTTTAGCACTCCGGGAACAGGCATTCGTTGGCCTTATTCCCGGCCTGTGGATCTCAGCTTATCGCTCTCTTTCGCACATGCTGCCAGACTTCGTCGCTCGGCTCGACGCCGAGGCCAGGCCCCTGTGGCAATTGGAATGCACCATTCGCGCAGTGCATCGCAGTCTTCACATACCGAAGGTTGCGATCGAACACGGAATGCTGATACTCGTGCATCGGTACGTTGGGCAGCGCCGCCGCCGCATGCAGGCTCGCCGCCTGAAAAATGCCGATCCCAATGGTCGCATGGGGGATGACCTTCACGTGAAAGGCGTTCGCCATTCGCGCAATCTGCATGAACTGGCTGATACCCGTATGTCCCATCTCCGGCTGAATGATCGACATTGAGCGCTTTTCCAGGCGCGGGCGGTATTCGTAGACCGTGCGCCATTCCTCGCCCAGCGCAAGCGGTACGCGAATCTGTTCGCCCACGCGGGCCTGCCCTTCCATGTCTTCGGGGGCACACGGCGCCTCGATGAAATACGGACGATACGGCGTCAACCGGTCTACCAGTTGAATTGCTTCCTGAGCTGTGAACTTCCAGTGCAGATCGACCATCAACTCGACGCTGTCGCCAAGCCCTTCACGCAATGCACGCATCTCCTCGACGATCCCGTCGAACGATACCGCAGAGTGATACTTGATCGAGTTGAACCCTTTCTTCACGAACGAGCGCGCGAGAGCCACACGGTCGTCGAGTGTGGGGCCCGGCAGCCCCGACAGGTATGCGGGAATCTCATTCAGACGCTGCCCGCCGATCAGCTTAACCACGGGCTGCCGCACGAGCTTGCCGAACAGATCCCAGATCGCGATATCCACACCCGCGATGGCATCGACATAGAACCCACCGAAGAACCCTCGCACGCGCATCATGTCGTACAGATCTTCCTGGATCACGACGACGTCGCGCGGATCGCGACCGACAACGGCGGGCCCAAGCACGTCGTCGATGATGGCTGTCACGGCTTCCGGCGCGACAATGCCGTAAGTCTCACCCCAACCTACGGTGCCATCCTCGGCTGTCACCTTGATCAGCACCGACATGTCCGCAGTCGGATAGATCGTTTTATTGCCTTTGCGGATCAGATAGCCTCGAGAGTTGATCTGCTCGTCTTTGCCGAGTCCGCCGAGGTACGGTTCGTCGCGCGGAATCGATATGACGAACGATTCGACCTGGGCTATTCTGGCGATGTGTGTCTGCATGGCTTGTGTCCTTATCGGCTCGGTGCGAGGAGATCCTCGATATCGTGCAGGAAAGCATCCACGTCGGCGGCATCTTCGTTATCGAGCAATGGGCCAGCCGCACGTTGCAGGCGGCAGGCAATCAGCCCCCGGCGATGCAACACATATTTCGTCAACGACCAGCGAAATACTGCCTGCACGTTCAGAATCGGCAGCATGCGCGTGAAAAGTTGTCGCACACGCTCAATCTCACCCGCACGATGCGCGGCAAACAACGCGACATGAATTTCCGCCAGTTCAATGGCGGGCATCGTGCCGCATGCGCCGCGCCGCAGTTCGTCGGTGATATAACGGCCGCCCGCGCCACCCAGGACGCCGAGTAGCGTTTGGGGTGCCGAGCGCCGGATCGATGTGAGCCGCTGTCCACTCGGCAACGTTTCCTCCTTCACGTAATGAATTCCCGGCACCGCGTTCAGGATGGCCACCAGCACGTCCGGATCGAGACCCGCGCCCACGGGCGCCGGCACGTTCTGCAAAACGATTGGCATGCGGGGCACGGCGCGCGTCACCGCTGAAAAAAACTCAATCTGCGCTTCGGCCGTCTTGCGGTCGGGCGGCACGGCGATCATCAACGCGCCCGCACCATGCTCGTCCGCCGCCCGTGCGAGCTGAACGGTCTGCTCGATGTCGGTGCTCGATACACCTACTACCAACGGCAGGCGGCCATCGAGTTCGCCAAGTACAATATTCGTCAAAGCCAGCCGCTCCTCCGTCGTCAGCTGATTGAACTCGCTCGCGACACCCGGATATGTCATGCCGTCAACACCCGCTTCGATCAGATAGCGCACGAGTCTGCGCATACTGTCGACATCAGGCTTGCCATGTTCATCGAACGGCGTTGGCAAAACAGGGAACACACCCAGGATGGGTGCAACGTTGTCGTTTTTCGTCATTGATTGATCTCCACGCTCAATATGCAGGCCTGGTCGAAATCCATCCGGGCTGATATGCAGCGAGATACGCGCCGCGGATGTGATCGACCTTGTAATGATCAAGCTTGTCGATATCCGGCTGATTGCCAACGCCAGGACCGTCGGGGAGTGAAAACACGCCGTGCTTCGTGTTCGGCACACTGCAGGTGGTTGCCATGAATCACGGTCACTGAGCCAAAGCTCCTGCATATTCCTTTCAGCTCAACTTGAGCCATTTGTCTTCTCCTTTATAAGGGTTGTCCTCGTTGGAACGCTTCGCGGCAATAGCCGCGTCATGCGTCCGGTGGCGCGCTCGGCGAGCGAGGTCAGGTCGCCATAGATGGGGATATCCACGTCCGCCACGAACGACGTTTCATCCGGCGCAAGAAACAGCACGGTATTGGCCATGTCGCGGAGTCGCGCATCCGCGCCGACTGGGCCGCACTCGCGGT
Organism: Paraburkholderia agricolaris; assembly: GCF_009455635.1. Taxonomy (NCBI): domain Bacteria; kingdom Pseudomonadati; phylum Pseudomonadota; class Betaproteobacteria; order Burkholderiales; family Burkholderiaceae; genus Paraburkholderia; species Paraburkholderia agricolaris. Next base: position 2,275,207 of record NZ_QPER01000001.1, on the reverse strand, counting down.
TAAGCGCATGTCGCGTTCGTTGACGGCTTGTATTGCGCTTTCAGTTGCGATCGACGCGAGCGAAACGGCATTGCCGCGAATACTCTGCGTGCAGTACTCGATCGCGATCTGCTTGCTCAGTGATCGCCGCAGCAATGCTCCGCCTCTGCCCTGCGCCGTATCCGTCATGATCACAACCTCGTCTAAGAATCTCATGACTTGACAGCTCCGGCCGTGAGTCCCTGAATGAAGAAGCGTTGAAGAAACGCGAAGCCGGTCACTACAGGCAACGAGCTCACAACCGAGGCCGCCATCGCGCCGGCCCAATCGCTCTTGCCCTCGCCCATGTAACCGAGCAGCAGGCCTGGGCCGACCGTACGCAGCTCGGGCGACGTGATCAACGTCAGTGAAAACAGCAGATCGTTCCATGCCCACATGAACGAATACAGTCCCACGGTGACGAGCGCAGGCATCGCCAGAGGCAGTACGATGCGATGCAGGATGTAGAGTTCGCTCGCGCCATCGGTGCGTGCCGCTTCAATGATTTCGTTCGGAATGTTGACGAAGTAGCTGTACAACATATACGTGCCGCTCGGCAACGCCAGCACGATATACGCGATGATCAGGCCAATGCGCGTATTGAGCAAACCGAGAGTTTGCAGAATCGGATAGAGGCTAATCAGCAGCATCGCGAACGGAAACATCTGTGCCGAGAGCATCAGCACCATCAGCGTTTTGCGTCCGCGATAACGGAACTTCGCGAAACTGTAGGCCGCATAGGTGGCCAGCGTGACCGTGAGCAGCGCGCCGCCGCCCGCCGTGAGCAGACTGTTGCGCAGATAGCCCACCATCTCGCCTTGTGCGAAGAGGTTCCGATAATTTTCAAAAGTCGGCACATGTGGCCAGAACGACGGAAATCGTACGAAGACTTCGCCTTGCGGCTTGATCGACGTCATAACCATCCACATGATCGGCAGGAAAAGGAACGCCGCAATAGCCACGAATGCCGCTACGAATGTCGTTCTGGCCAGTCTGGTTCGAAGATTGAGCAGCATTACAACTCCCGCCTGAACAGCGCACGCAGATAGAACACCGTAGGTACGGCAATCAGTACGAACCACAACACGCCGATCGCGCATGCCATGCCCATGTCCCAGCTCTCGAACGCCTGCTTGTAAACCTCCACGGAGAGCATCGTGGTTGCACCGACTGGTCCGCCCTGGGTCAACGCGTAAATTACGTCGAACGCCTGCAGGTTTCCCATCGCGCCGAGAATCATCACGATGATGATGGTGGGCGCGAGATGCGGCAGTACCACGTGCCTCAAGACACCAAAATTCTCACAGCCATCCACGCGCGCGGCATCGACCTGGTCCTGCGAAACGCTTTGCAAGCCGGCGAGAAAAAACGCCATGAAAAGTGGCACGGAAAGCCAAACTTTCGTGACGATGACACATGCCATCGCGCCGTGACGCTCCGCCAGCCAGATAACCGGCTCCGATATCAGTCCCGTCGAAAGCATGATGGCATTGAGTACACCGTACTGACCGTTGAAGATCCACGCCGCGAGGAAAGCCGTCACCGTAGACGGCAATACCCATGGCAGCAGCGACGCCGCGCGCACCAACGCCCGTCCCTTGAAGGCCTGATTCATCATTAGCGCCCACGCAAGTGCTATCACCAACGTCACGCACGTCGCGCTGACCACGAACACCACCGTATTCAGGCACACGTTGACGATGACCGGGTCGCGAAACAGTCTGGCGAAGTTCTCGAACCCGACGAATTGCGGCTCCGGCGTATCGATCGTGTATTTGAACAGCGACAGCTTCAGGGACTTCACAAACGGAGTCAGAATGACGACGACGAACGCTGCCAGCGCGGGGAGCGCAAGCGCCACACCGACCCGGCGCTCGTGCTGCTTGAGCGTCGAATGGCGGCGCACTTCGCGCGGCGGATCCGCGGACGCGATGGATGCATCACTCATATCAGAACCTCGAAATACCCGCTGTCTGTTCCTGCAAGCGCTTGCTCATGCTGTCAATGGCTTCCTGTGGTGACTTCTGTGCCAGCAATGCGGCCTGCACTTCTTCGCCGATCACCGTGGTGAGCGCGGCAGCATTCGGCCAGAACGACGTCTCGTCACGCGTTGCGCGGCGTGCCGCCGTCGACCAGACCGATACGTACGGGTCGGTAGCCAGCTTCTCGAGCGCGCTGTTCGTGACGGGAAAGAGTCCAATGTCCTTGAAAATGCGCAACTGCGAATCGTCGTTGAGCGCGAGATATGCGAGCAGCTTCGCTTGCGGCGAGTTCGCATCGATCTTCTGCGTGCCGTCGCTGAAAATGCTAAGCAGATGCCCCCGCGCAAGCGAGCGCGGTACATCACCCGCGCGCATCACCGGCGTCGGCATCGCAATCACGAGCGCGTCGAATTTGTCACCGATACTCGAATTGCTGCGGGCAAAGCCACGTGCGAGTGGCGCGTCGTTATAGAAACCCGTCTGATACTGCGCGAACATCCGGCGTGCGTCCGGCCGGTCGACGTCTTTCGTTGCCAGTCCGTCCTTGACGAGACTCGCCATGAAACTGAGCGTTTTCACGCCTGCCGGGCTACCCACCGCAACCTTGCCGTTGCTGTCGAACAGGTGGCCGCCGAACGTCCATAGCCATACCTGGAAGTCGGGGCTCAACGCATTGTTGTTCTTCGTGGCCATCGCGTACGGCACGGCATCCGGATTCGCTTTCCTGATTGCCTTGAGTGCACTCAGGAATTCATCCACTGTTGCAGGCGGCTTTGCAACGCCCGCGCCCTGCAGCACTTTCGCGTTCGCCACCATGCCGATCGACCCGGCCGACCATGGCAGTCCCATCTGTTTGCCGTGGTAACTTCCGAGTTCCAGCACGCCTTTGCTGATGCGATTGCGCAACTGCGCCGCGCCAAACACAGTATCGATATCGACAAGCCGGTTCGTTGCCGCGAATTGCGGCACCCAGCGTTCGTTCAGTTGCACGACGTCCATGGGCTGGCCCGAGCGCAAACGAAGCAGCACGTTTTGCTGCATCTGCGCCCATGGATAACCGACCGTATCGAGCGATACGCCCGCGCTCTGACGATAGCCGTTGAACAGCGCGGCAAGCGTCGGCTTGCTGGCCGCCTCTTCCTGCGACCAGCCGACGTACGTGATCCCGCGGCTTTGCGCCTTCGCCCCCGCTGCCGTCAATCCGGACGCGACCGCCACCGCGCCGATGAAATGTCTGCGTGAAATCAATTTGCCTCCTGAACATGAGTTCGTGGGATGTCGGCATCGGGAATCCCTGACACGCGCCGCGCCACGCGTCCGGTCAAAATGCCTGCTTCAGGCCCACCGTAAAGCCCGTTCCGCTCGACGACGTGCCGGTCGGCTGCCAGCCATTGACGCCGGTCGTGCTAGCGGTGCGGTACGCATATTTGCCCGCATTGGCGTCATAGAGGGCATCGGCGTAGACCGAAGTGCGCTTCGAAAGGAAGTACACGTAGCCCAGCACACTACGGCTCTGGATCGTGTGCCCATAAGCGGTGGTGTGCGAGTACGTGCCACGGACCATGCCGTACGCCCCAGTCGGGATCGCGATACCCACCATCTGGTTGTGCATGATTTGCTGATAGGTGTTCTGACCGAAGCCATAGCCGGCATAGAGCCGCGCAAAGCCGAAATCGTACTGACCCGCCGTGTAGCCCCAGTGCGCGTTGTAGTTTTGCGGACGAATCCACGACGCGCCCAACTTCAGACGCTTGTCCTCGTAGACGAGCGACGCCGAATACGGAATGCTGCCGTCGCCTCCCTGGATGGCGCTGTCACGCGCGGCCACCGTCGCGCGCAGTGTCAGGTTGGCCCATGTGTAGACGTAATTGGCCGAATTGTTGGTCCGCACGGTATCGATCTGGCCAGGCCCTCCGTTTGCCTGCGAGATACCGCCTCGCGCGCCATAACCGGCAGCGACGCCGTCCTGACCAAACGGATCGGCGCTCGATTCCACGTAGTGGCTCGCGTTCACGTCGCGCCCCACCACGAAGTGACCGAACCACCCCTCGAGGCCGACCGTCGATCGCCCGCTGAAGAACGAAGTGGAGTTGTAGAGCGTGCCGTTATTCGGATTGAACTGCTGCTCCAGCCAGAAAACAGCGCGGTATCCACCGCCGAGGTCTTCCGTACCCTTCAAACCCCAGCGGCTCGTCGCCCCGGTGTTCTCACGAATCGCAGTGCTCCCGTCGTACTTGCCGACCTCCAGGTCGACGATGCCGTACATGGTCAGACTCGATTGCGCCATTGCTGGCGACGCCCCCAAAGCTGCCATCGTCAAGACGAACAACTGTTTTTTTACTTTCATTCGGGCTGGTCTCCCCGGCTGTATTTTCCATTGAACGGAACAACATGCGGCGAATGCTACCATTAGATGGAAAAAAATAAAGGAGAACTTGCCCAGGGGTGTCCCGTATACCGGCTCAAAACCCCGCCGGCTACGGCGGAATTTGAAGCGAACCCAGTATCTGGCGCGGTTTTTATGTGCATTGACGGCAGCCTGCGCCGCGGCGAAACGTTCAGATTTGTGAAAAATTTTGGATTCGAAATTCCCGATCAATGGAATTTCTTGACCGACACGGTAGGGAAAGAGAGCTTTTTTATGTCAGCTATCCGCCCGATTGGTTGGTCATAAGCCCAACCAATAGAACACCCACCCTGTGTAAACAGGCTTTCGGCGTACAATGCCGGCGCAGAGCATTCCATTTCGAGCAGATCCGACACCTTGAACACTGTGAGAGAAAAACTGCCGGCCACGCCCCGCCCGGCCACACAAGCGGCCCCGAAACGGGCAGATGCCGCAGCATCTGCCGTTGTTGCCGCCGACAAAAGCGCTGGCGGGATCGGTGTACTGGAGAAGGCGATGACGCTCCTGAACATCGTGTCGAAGGCGCCAGCGCCGATGACCTTCGCCCAGCTCCTGCATGCGTGCGGTATGCCGCGCACCACGCTGCATCGCATTCTCGCGACGTTGCAACGTGAAGGACTGCTCCAGCACGACGTGGGGGGCAAAACCTTTCGCCTCGGTCTGCGTTTTCTCGAACTGGCGCATGAGGTGTGGAGCGACTTCGACTTGCGGGTTGCCGCTCAGGACGAACTGCTTCTGTTACGCGATCAGGTTGGCGAGGCCGTACATCTGGTCGTGCTCGAAGGACATAGCGCCGTCGTGATCGCCGGCGAGCAGGCGCGCCAGTCAGCGCGGCTCTCGCCTGGCGTTGGTGAGCGTCTCGCGTTGCACGCGAGCGCGGTGGGCAAGGCGGTGATGGCCTGGCTGGATCCGAGCCAGCAACAGCAACTGCTGGACTCGATCGGATTGCCGTCGCTCGGTCCGCGCACCATTACGTCGATCGGCGCGCTGAGGAGCGAACTTGATCTGACGCGCGCGCGTGGCTATGCATTGGCCATCTGCGAAAGCTCCGCGGATACCGTCGCATTGGCTGCGCCCATCTTCGATTTCGAAGAGCGGCCCATCGGCGCGCTCGCGATCTCCGGGACCTTCGCGCAGTTGGATGAGGCGCGTGCGCATAGTCTGTCAGCCGCCGTCATTGGCGCAGCCCGCAAGATTTCACACAACGCAGGTGGCCGCTCAATGTCGATCACGGCCAAGGGCCAGCCGGAAATGCATTCGAACGCCGAGGTTCGCTGCGTCAGTCAGATTCCGTCGCTGCTCGGCGAAGGCCCGCTCTGGTCGCCCCGTGACGAAGTGTTGTACTGGGTCGACATCCTTACCCCCGCGATTCACCGCTTCGACGTGGCGACGGGCAAGGATACCGAAACGAAGCTCGGCTCGATGGTGAGTCTCGTCATTCCGAAGGCAACGGGCGGACTGCTGATCGCGACGCCCAAGGGACTGATGACCCTCGACGACAGCAGCACGCTGACGCGTCTGTCCCACCCCGAGGCAGACCGGCCCGGCAATCGCTACAACGACGGCAAGTGCGACCGCATGGGTCGCTTGTGGGTCGGCACGATGGACATGGGTGCCGCACCGAATCGCGGCAACCTGTTCAAGGTCGACCCCGACGGCTCATGGTTCAAGATGGACACGGGCTTTACGGTGGCGAACGGTCTAGGTTGGAGCCCTGACAATACGCGCATGTATTTCACCGATTCGCATCGCAAGCTCGTGTTCCAGTACGACTTCGATTTCATCAACGGCACGATCGAAAATCGCCAGCCGCTGATCTCGTTCGACGCGTCGGCGGGCTCGCCCGACGGGCTTACCGTCGACGCAGAGGGTTGCCTCTGGATCGCGATGTGGGACGAGTGGTGCATCGCGCGTTTCGATCCCGAGGGCCGTGAAATGACGCGCGTCCGCCTGCCGGTGCCGCGCCCGACCAGTTGCTGCTTCGGCGGCCCCAATCTCGACATCCTGTATGTCACGAGCGCGCGTGTGCGGCTCACGCAGGACGTGCTCAAAAGCGCGCCGCTTTCGGGCTCGCTCTTTGCCATTCAGGTTCCCGGTGTACGCGGCATACCCGAGACAACTTTTGCGGGTTGAATGGAATCAGCTGACGCGTTTCTCTGCTCGCGTCCAGCCGGGGCTCTGACGAAAACGGGGTAATGGTGCTGCGCGCGAGGCAGGTGTTCGCAAGAGCAAAGTGTGGCGAAGGTGCTCACGCTGACACCACGGCACCTGGCGCTTCAGCCAGCTTTGGGTGCGACACGTTTGCCGAACGCCTGCCCATCTGTCCTTCAATCATCCTCCCGATCGCCCACAACGCGCCCGCCGTACCGGCACGCGTTCCACAACTTCCCCTGTGCTCGACCGGTGCCAAGCATGCAGCGGCGGTCCGCGAGACCATCGTCGAAATCCCATTAAACGGACAACAAGGATGTTAATTTTTCTGATGAATGGGATTTTTCGGCATTAACCCCAATACCGTGCAGGGACATTCCGGGGGTAATCTTCGCTTAGTTCCAATTAACGGAACTAACATATAAAACTCATCAGACAGGAACACCATGAGACAGAAGGTTTCGCGCCTGCGCGCGCCATTGATATCGATCCCCTTGATTCACCCTGCCGCCCTGGCTATCACCGCTGCGGGCCTTCTGAGCCTGGTCGTTCCGATCGCCGAGGCCTCGGGGCCGCCGGTGGGAACCAACGGGTGGACTGCTGACGTCGCCGCCAATCCTGTGTTCACCGACAACTTCAGCGGCACGGCCCTCGACACAACAAAGTGGAACTACCGCACCGATCAGTGGAAGCCACACATGAAGAGCGTGCAGACGCCGGCGAATGTCAGCGTGAACAACGGTCTGATCATTACACTTCTCAAGCAAGCCACCCCTAACGTGCAAACGTCAAATGGGACGACCACTCAGCATTACACCGGTGGTGGCATTGTCAGCAAGCAGGCTTTCCGCTACGGCTACTACGAAACCTCCGCGCAAATCAATTCCACTCCCGGCTGGCATAGTTCCTTCTGGCTACAGGCGGGCGACGGTTCGAACACGTACACGACAGCCCGGCGTACCGAGATCGATGGCTTCGAAATCGACTCCGCTGCGTTGACCGACATCCGGCACAACATCATCGAGTGGTACCCCCCTTTCAAAAGCACCCCAGAGCTGACTTCCGGCGTCTACCAGTATCCAAACTTCACTGGCGGAGCAAACTTTTCGACGGGCTATCACACGTACGGCATTGACTGGGAAGAAGATTCGGTCAGTTATTACGTCGACGGCAATTTGATGAAAACCCTCACATATGAGCCAGGATCGGACACTCACGATCCGGTCAATATCTGGCTGAGCGACGTCGCAACGCAGTGGCCTACAGCGGCTACAGACCAGATCAAGTGGGCCTATGCCAGCTATTGGCAGAAGGATTACTACGTCGACTACAACAACGCGGGCACGGGATACGCGGAAGTCACGGGAACCTGGTACACCTCCAGCCTCCCGGGTTGGACGAAGGGCTACGTGTCGCGCAACGCGACTTGCAACGTAGCCGGCAACGTGGCCACCTGGACCCCGACGATCCTGAACGCCGGCAACTACAACGTCTATTACTACAACATCGTGAATGCCAACAGCGATTCCAACATGAGTCTCAATGTCGCCGGGCAGACCACCATGGTCAATGGCACCACCGGCACCACCGGCTGGGTACAACTGACAGCAGCGCCGATCGCCGTACCTGCAGGCAAGGCCACGACCGTGACTCTGACGTCAAGCGGCAGCGGTTGCGCACGTGCCGAAAACGTCAAGTTCGTCCGGGCCAACTGACGACCGCCCTGAGGCCACTGCAGACGGCCTCAGGCCTATCAGCCGTTTAATCTATCCAATCATGCTCAAGTCCGGTCCTTTTGCGAATCGACAAGTCGCTGCTGTATGCGGCGCTACCTGTCTCGCGCTCCTTTTATCTGCCTGTGGCGGAGACGATTCTTCGCAAACTGTTCCCTCTTCGACAAATAGCCCGGCAGCACAAGCAACAACGTTGTCTGGACTCAATGAGTCACAGCAAACTGCGGCCGACGGAGCTTCTTCAACATCCGCCGTGCTTAAGCTCGATCAGATCCCGGCAAAATGAATCGGTTTCAGACATCGTTGTAGAGAACAAAGCGCGGTACAGCGCATGTCGGGTTTTGTCGCAGTACAGCTCGCGGAGTAACGTTGATCGATATGCAAAGTAGCGCTTATTTTGAAAGTTCTAGGAATTGATTGATGACAGAAAGATGAATTCGACGAGAGTACTTCATTTGTACTTCGGCGATTGCACAACTGGTTGTAGCTTATGTCGATCGTGCCGACATCTTTCATATCCCAGCCACTGCTCTTGATTTCCGCAGCCAGGCGTCAGCCTTCGCCTTGTCGACGAAGCCCGGTCCGAGCTTGATGTCAGGCGCACAAATCACAAAGCCTTGTGCGTTCTGAGCCGACAGGCTGCCGATTGTGCTCATCACCTTCTCACCCGAGAACACTCCCGCCGCGGCTGCGGTCAGGAAAAGGAAAATACTTCGCTTCATGATGCTTGTCCCCTGGCTAATTGATAACTAGAAGGTATCAGCTGCGTCTCCTTGCACTGGTAGTGACACACGCGCCAGTTCGTCGCCCGGTGAAATCTGAGTACCCGCTTTAAATACCCGTTGTTACTCATGCTTGCTGCTCACCTTGCTTTATGTTGCGCGCCTGTTGGCTACTGCCGGCTGGGCGGCAAGCATGGAGAAGCTACCCCTGACCATTGGGTATGGCGCTTTGTCTCCGGTTATTCGCCGTCACGTTCGCACCTATACTTCTGGCTCGCAGCCCGTGTTGGGCTGGATTGTAGAGCGGCCATTTTGGAAACTCCAATACGGGAATGATAGATACATATAATGGGATTTAATTTCACCGAAACTGGTTTTGGTTTTGTCGCGGTAAGGATTAAATGGTGAGTGAAATCGATATAGGAAATGCCGCCTGGATTGCGAGGTTGTTGAGATAGTTGGACTGGCGGATCCTTATAGGTGTTTCTCGCTGAGCGCTGGTCACTTCAAGCGCGTCACGATTGACGCCGCTTTGTCGATGGTCCGGTGGAAATACCGCCATTCCCCCTTGACGTGGATGCGCGTCTCGCCCATCGGTCAGCTCTTATCAACCGGCCCCTCGACGGATCGACTCACGCTCCGGGCGGCCCTCACCGCAACCGTGGATCTGAAGGGGACGTCAAAGGAAAATTCGTAGCCCGTCGCCGCCTTCAATGACGCAGTGATGCCGGTTTCAGGCGTACCTTTCCGAAAAATCGCGACACGCCAGATAGACCCGGTGGATCGACAACGGACCTCATGGACGTCCTGTTCAACCGTGGCGTTGTCATGCATTACGCCAGGGAGAATGTGTCGAGTGTACGATGCACAACCAGTGAGATCGACATCCATGCGATGCCCGTTGGCGTAGTTGTACACAAGCGAGCCGGTTGTTCCGTCCGGGCTGAAAGAGGTGGTCAGACGTGAAAATCCCGCTCTGCTATCACTCATTTCCACCACATCGAATGCGCCGGTCATCTCGGGCGCAAAGTTCTGGCCTGATAACACCGGAGAAGACGGGTCGATCGCGCAACTCGCTACGAGTGTGGAGAGGACAAGCATCGCCGCAACCCGAAAAAAACTCTTTTTTCCCTTCCGCATGTCCTAACTTCTTCTTAATGTGTTGTCGGGTAATTCAATCAATTGGACACAGCGAACTCTGCTCATTTCCGTCCCACGCCAGTCAATCGGCCGATTATGCGAATTGCACGAACCTGCTTCGAATAGGGAATCTGCATCCAACAATAGTTAACGGCATCCATGCCTCAATCTTTATCAAGGACCTTGTCGAATGTTGCGATAGCTTCCCAGGGTTCGCGCCGAGCCACCTCCTTTCTGAGTGAGGATCGGCCGGGTGTGAGGCATGAGCCCGCGATACTCCCGTCGTTCAGAGCCGCGCCGGCAGCGACATTCGATATTGCGGACAGCAGCGCACAGACCTCACAGTACAACTCACAGGTTTTCGGGAATTCGGCCTTCAGCCAATCGATTGCAATGGCAAGGCGGGCTTCATCGGGCTGAATTCAAGACCCGGCAATCAATGCACGAACAAGGTGCGAGTCCGGTACGCACGGATGCACGCCGTCACCGGAGCGGTGCAAAAATCCGCTGCGCCGTGCCGGAATGCGCTGATTTTCGTTTGGCACGCTTCTCGCTAACAAGGGAGTGCAAGGAGCCGGCGCATGATCCGGTTTAACACACAATCTGGAAATGGACGGCTAGGGTTCCGGCCTGCTTCAAGCAGGTGCTGGTCCGAGAGCTGTCGACCTCGGTGAGGTTACACGGCGGGACAAAAGCCCGGGAGAGAACGCGATGTTTGCGCTGCTCCCTGCCGTCGCTAACTGTCCCTTCCGAGGTCAACCTCATGCGCAAGTTCGTTCGCTTTCTCAGCATCGCCGCGGTCTCTCTCGCCGCTTTCACCTCCACTCCTTCGTTTGCCGCCGGACGCACCGACTTCAAGGTCTGCTGGACCATCTACGCGGGCTGGATGCCGTGGGGTCAGGCGAAAACCCAGGGCATCGTCTCCAAATGGGCCAGGAAATACGGCATCAATGTCGATGTCGTGCAACTGAACGACTACGTCGAATCCATCAATCAGTACACCGCCGGCAAGTTCGACGGTTGCGCGATGACCAACATGGACGCGTTGACCATCCCAGCCTCAGGCGGCGTGGATTCGACGGCGCTAATCGTCAGCGACTATTCGAACGGCAACGATGGCGTGCTCGTCAAGGGCAAAGGCAAACAGATTGCCGACCTGAAGGGCCAGCAGATCAATCTGGTCCAGTTCTCGGTATCGCACTACCTGCTTGCACGCGCCCTCGAGAGTGCGCATATGAGCGAGCGCGACCTCAAGGTAGTCAACACTTCCGACGCCGACATCTCCGGTGCATTCGCCACGCCCACCGTCCACAACGCAGTGACGTGGAACCCGATGCTTGCCGAACTGAAGGCGCAGCCGAACGTCACCGAAGTCTTCGACTCGAGCAAGATTCCCGGTGAAATCATGGACATGATGGTCGTCAACACGAAGACCCTGAACGACAATCCGGCGCTCGGCAAGGCGTTGACGGGCGCATGGTTCGAGATGGTCGCGTTGATGCGGGCCAATAACGCCGACAGTACCGCCGCGCTCACCGCGATGGCGAAGGCATCGGGCACCGATCTCGCGGGCTTCAAGGGGCAACTGTCGACCACCGCGCTGTTCTATACGCCGCAGGCCGCAGTCGATTTTGTCACCAGCCCCAACCTGCCGAAGATCATGACGCGCGTCGCGAAGTTCTCGTTCGATCACGGTCTGCTCGGGCAGGACGCGAAAAGCGCGGACGTGGTCGGCATGGCGTTCGACAAGGGTGTCGTGATCGGCAACAAGGGCAACGTCAAGTTGCGCTTCGATCCGACCTACGTGGAAATGGCCGCGGCCGGCAAGCTCTGAGTCAAACAACACGTATTTCATCCGGCAGGCACCCATGAGACTCATCAATCGACACCCCAGCCGAAGCGGCGCCTTGATGCTGCTGTTGCTGCCGTTCATCGTGCTGATAGCGGTCTATTTCACCGGGTCGTCGATGCGGCTCAAGCTCAATCCCGATGACAAGCTGCTGCCGAGCGCGACGCAAATGAGCGACGCCATCAAGGAAGTCGCCTTCAACGAAGACAAGCGCACGGGCGAGTATCTGCTGTGGGCCGACACGGTATCGAGTTTGAGACGGCTCGGCATCGGCCTCGTTGTGAGCGCCGTAATTGCCTTGGTCGCGGCCATCGCGACCGGCTCGTTTCCGCTGGTGGGCGCGACGTTCTCACCGTTCATCACGGTGATCTCGATGATTCCGCCGCTCGCGGTGCTGCCCATCCTGTTCATCGTGTTCGGGCTCGACGAGTTGTCGAAGGTGGTGCTGATTGTGGTCGGCATTACGCCGATGATCGTCCGCGATCTGCATGCGCGGGCTCGCGAGATTCCGACCGAGTTGTGGGTCAAGGCACAGACGCTCGGTGCAAGCAGCTGGACCCTGGTTCTGCGCCTCGTGCTGCCGCAACTGCTGCCACGCTTACTGGTGGCAATGCGTCTCGCGCTGGGTTCGGCGTGGCTGTTTCTTATCGCAGCGGAAGCGATCGCTTCGACTGATGGCCTCGGTTACCGCATCTTTCTCATGCGGCGCTACCTGGCAATGGACGTGATCCTGCCTTACGTCGCGTGGATCACGCTGCTCGCGTGGCTCATCGACGAGCTGCTGCGCCGCCTCACGCAATGGTCGTTCCCCTGGTACGGCGGAGGCGCACGATGATCGAAGTTCGTAACGTCTGGAAGGAATACGGGGATCAGGTCGTGCTCGAACGGCTAAATCTGCGTGTCGAAGAAGGCGAATTCTGTTCGATGGTCGGCGCATCGGGCTGTGGCAAGTCCACATTCCTGAGGCTATTGCTCGGTCAGGAGCGCGCGACGCGTGGCGAAATTCTGCTCGATGGCGCACCCTTCCCGGCTGAACCCGATGAGCATCGCGGCGTGGTGTTTCAGCGCTATTCGGTATTCGATCATCTCAGTGTGGTTCGCAATGTGATGCTGGGACTCGAATTGCGCCGCGCGAAATTCACCGGCCGTCTATTCGGTGCACAGCGACGCGCCGCGCGCGATGAAGCCGTCGCGATGCTCAAACGCGTCGGCCTCGGCGCCGCGTTGGATAAGTTTCCGCAGCAGCTATCGGGCGGCATGCAACAACGTCTCGCGATTGCCCAGGCGCTGATGATGAAACCACGCGTGTTGCTGCTCGATGAACCATTCGGCGCGCTCGATCCCGGCATCCGCAAGGACATGCACGACTTGCTGCTGGGCTTGTGGCGCGAATCGAAGCTGACGATTTTCATGGTCACCCATGACCTGAAGGAAGGCTTCACGCTCGGCAGCCGCGTGCTGGTGTTCGACAAGGTCCGCGTCGACCCTCAAGCGCCCGGCGCCTACGGCGCGCGCATCACCTACAACATTCCGCTCGACCACAGCCGCGATTCCGCGTCCTCCATTCATATGGCTCAAGCCGTGGTGGAAGGCGCATCGCGTGTCGAAACGGTCTGAGCCTAACGGGAATCTTAACCCCATGGATTTGCTACTCGAAGAAACCGTCCCCGGCGGCGGCCATACCTCGCTGATCGTCAAGCGCGGCCAGTCGTTGCGCATCACCGACCTGCACGGCGGCGCGAACGCCAGCGTCCTGCTGATCAACGCAACCGAGAGGAGCGAACGGCTCAATCTCCCCGATACGCTGAAATGTCAGCACACGGCGAAACTGACGGCCGGTCATTGTCTGTACTCCGATATGGGCCGTGTGCTCGCCGCGATCGTTACGGATACCTGCGGCTGGCACGACAGTATCGGCGGTGTCTCGAATGCAGAAGAAGTGTACGAACGTTACGGCGCGGGTCGTTATCAGGAACTGCGCAATGCGTTCTATCGCAACGGCACGGACAACCTGCTGGTCGAAATGGGCAAGTGGGGGCTGGGTATCCCGGACCTGCTGATGACACTCAATCTCTTTAGCCGCGTCGACGTCACCGACGCCGGCGCCTTGAACTTCGTGCCCGGCAACTCGAAGGCCGGCGACTATGTCGAGCTGTATGCCCCGATGAACACGCTCGTCGTGCTGACCTCGATCCAGCATCCGCTCGATCCGAACCCGGAATACGCGCCCAGGCCGGTCAAGCTTGCGTTGAGCCACTCGGAGCGCGACGTCGCCGAACTTTGCCGAACCTCATGCGAGGAAAACGTGCGCGGCTTTCTCAACACCGATCGTTTCTTTCTTTGAGCGGAGCCTGACACCATGACAACAACGCTTACCGTCAGCGACAAACGCCCCGAACATGCGGTCTTTCGCGAGACACTCGCGGCCGGTGAACCGTGGCTTCACGAACTGAAAACCGGGCAGACGCTGCGCATTCTCGACCTGGAAGGCAATCAGGCCGTCGATACGCTGTTCTACAGTCTTGCAGATCCGCGCGAGCGTTTCGACCCGCAACGCACGCTGCGCCGGCAGAAAAACCTGTATCTGACGACCGGGACCGTGCTGTATTCGAACCTTGGCAATCCGATGCTGACGATCGTCGCCGACACCTGCGGCCGCCACGATACGCTCGGCGGCGCCTGCGCACAGGAAAGCAACACGGTTCGCTACGCACTGGAAAAGCGCTACATGCATAGCTGCCGCGACAATTACCTGCGTGCCTGCGCGCACGACGGACGTTTGTCGAAGCGCGATATCGGCGCGAATATCAACTTCTTCATGAACGTGCCCGTGACGTCCGAAGGCGGTCTTACATTCGAAGACGGCATCTCGGCGCCGGGCAAGTATGTCGAATTGCGCGCGGAAATGGACGTGATCGTGCTGATCTCCAACTGCCCGCAGTTGAACAATCCGTGCAACGCCTATAACCCGACACCCGCGGAGTTGCTGATATGGAACTGAAGCGTATCCGCAACTGGCTTTATTTCGTCATGCTGGTTCGCGCCGGACGACATGGCACCCGCACGCGCGAACAACTGACCCACGCAAATCGCTGACATGGGCCTCTGCCGCGGACGACCGCGGCATGCAATTCCCACGTGGCGGGACGACCCGCCCATGAATCCAGTCCCCTCTCATGTTCGAGAAAATCCTGATCGCCAATCGTGGTGCCATTGCGTGCCGCATCCTCAGAACGCTGCGTGAACTCGATGTAACAGGCGTCGCCGTCTACGCGGAAGCGGATCGTGCGAGCCTCCATGTGAGCGAGGCGCCTATCGCGCACGGTCTCGGCGACGGTCCGGCCTCCGCCACCTACCTCGACACGGGAAAGATCCTCGAGATCGCCCGCCGCGAAAACGTCCAGGCAATCCATCCGGGCTACGGGTTCCTGTCCGAGAATGCGGCCTTTGGCGAAGCGTGCCAGGCGGCGGGCATCGAGTTCATCGGACCGACGCCAGACCAGTTGCGGGCGTTTGGCCTGAAGCACACGGCCCGTGGGATCGCCGCGGACCAGGGTGTGCCGATGCTCAATGGCACGGGCTTGCTGGACGATCTCGCCGCCGCACTGGCAGCGGCCGCGGCGATCGGCTACCCCGTGATGCTGAAAAGCACGGCGGGCGGCGGCGGCATCGGCATGCGGGTGTGCTGGAACGTCGACGAACTGCGTGCGTATTTCGAGGTAGTCAAGCGCCTTGGCCAGAACAACTTCAGCGATGCAGGCGTGTTCCTCGAAAAGTACATCGAACGGGCGCGGCATCTGGAAGTGCAGGTATTCGGCGACGGCCGCGGCGACGCGATCGCCCTCGGCGTGCGCGACTGTTCGGTGCAACGGCGCAACCAGAAGGTGCTCGAAGAAACGCCCGCGCCTAATCTGCCGGACGGCATGTCGGCCGCCTTGTGCGACGCCGCGGTGAAGCTCGCGAAAGCGGTCAGTTACCGTTCCGCCGGCACGGTCGAATTCGTCTACGACAGCGCCGCGCAGCAGTTTTATTTCCTCGAGGTGAACACGCGTCTGCAAGTCGAACACGGCGTCACCGAGCAGGTCTGGGGCGTGGATCTGGTGCGCTGGATGATCGAACTGGCGGCGGGCACGCTCGCGCCGTTGGAGGAACTCGCCGCGGGTTTGAAGCCACAGGGGCACGCGATTCAGGCACGGCTCTATGCCGAGGACCCGGGCCGTGACTTCAAGCCGAGCCCGGGCTTGCTGACCGATGTCGCGTTTCCGCCCGCCGACGGCCGCGCGCTGCGCATCGATACGTGGATCGAGGCCGGCTGCGAAGTACCGCCCTACTTCGACCCGATGCTTGCCAAGGTGATTGCGTGGTCGCCAACGCGCGACGCGGCACGCCTCGCGCTCGCTGACGCGTTGCAGAAGACGCGCCTCTATGGCGTGGAGACGAACCGCGACTATCTGCGGCAGATCCTCGACGATCATCCGTTTGCGTCCGGCGAGCCGTGGACGCGCTGCCTCGAAGGTCTGAAGTATCGGGCGAGCACGCTCGAAGTCATCAGCGCCGGCACGCAGAC
Source organism: Paraburkholderia agricolaris (assembly GCF_009455635.1). Classification (NCBI taxonomy): domain Bacteria; kingdom Pseudomonadati; phylum Pseudomonadota; class Betaproteobacteria; order Burkholderiales; family Burkholderiaceae; genus Paraburkholderia; species Paraburkholderia agricolaris. Next base: position 2,258,638 of record NZ_QPER01000001.1, on the reverse strand, counting down.
AACCGTGCAGGATCATCCCGGCCGTCTCGGCTATTGGGCGGTCGGCATTCCGCCATCCGGTCCGATGGACGACCGTGCGCTGCGGCTCGGCAACCGTCTGCTTGGCAACGGCGCCGACGCTGCCGCGCTCGAAATTACGATGAGTGGGCCGACCTTGCGGTTTAACACGGACGCGGTCGTCGTCGTGACGGGTGCGAATTTGCCCGTGCTGCTCGACGATATCGAACAGCCGTTGAACACGACCCTCCTGGTTGCCGCCGGTTCGACGCTCGCGCTCGGCACCATTCGCGGCGCGGGCGCTCGGGCCTATCTGTGCGTGCGCGGCGGCTTCGACGTCGCGGTGTATCTCGGCAGCCGCAGCACCTTCACGCTAGGCCAGTTCGGCGGGCATGGCGGACGAGCGCTGCGTGCGGGCGATGTGCTGCATCTTCATCCGTTGCAGGACGGGCATGCGGGCGCGGTACTCGCTAACCTTCCCGCGCTGGAAACCGTGCGCACGCTGCGGGTGATCTATGGTCCGCATGGCGCGCCGGAGTACTTCAGCCCGCGTTATGTCGAGCAGTTTTTCGACACCGAATGGGAGATCCATTTCAACTCCAGCCGCACCGGCGTGCGTCTGATCGGACCGAAGCCCGAGTGGTCGCGCGAGGACGGCGGCGAGGCGGGGCTGCATCCATCGAACATCCACGACAACCCCTATGCGGTCGGTGCGGTCGATTTCACCGGCGACATGCCTGTGATTCTCGGCCCCGATGGTCCGAGCCTTGGCGGTTTCGTCTGTCCGGTGACGATCATCGAGGCAGATCTCTGGCAAATCGGCCAGTTGAAGGCCGGCGACAAGGTGCGCTTCGTGCCGGTGCAGATCGACGCCGCGCGTGAGGCTGCACGCCAACGTCTGCGTGAATTGCAAACGCTCGAATTCGAGCCGCAAGCGGCATTCACGAAGACCGCAGCGCTCACCTCGCCTATCGTCCTCGAAACCGGTGCGGATCGCGAACGGCTCGTCGCGCGGGTTTCCGGCGATACGCATCTGCTGCTCGAAATCGGCCCGACGGAGCTCGATCTCGCCTTGCGTTTCCGGGGTCACGCGCTGATGCAGTCGCTCGAAGCGATGGCGCTTGCCGGCGTGATCGATCTGACACCCGGCATCCGCTCGCTGCAGATTCACTATCAGCCAGAAAGCCTGCCGCTTTCGCAGTTGCTCGCGATCGTCGAGCGCGCATGGCAGGACGTTCTGTTGCAGAAGAACTTGCGTGTACCGTCGCGGATCGTGCATTTGCCGCTGTCGTGGGACGATCCCGCGTGCCGTCTCGCGATCGACAAATACATGACCACGGTACGCAAGGACGCCCCCTGGTGTCCGAGCAATCTCGAGTTTATCCGCCGCATCAACGACCTCGATTCGATCGATGCGGTCAAACAGATCGTCTTCGATGCCAGCTATCTCGTGATGGGGCTCGGCGACGTGTATCTCGGCGCGCCGGTCGCGACGCCGCTCGATCCTCGTCACCGGCTGGTGACAACCAAGTACAACCCGGCGCGCACGTGGACGGCGGAGAACTCGGTCGGTATCGGCGGCGCGTATCTATGCGTGTACGGGATGGAGGGGCCAGGCGGTTATCAGTTCGTCGGCCGCACATTGCAGATGTGGAATCGCTATCGCGAAGTCGCGGATTTCGAGGGGCGGCCGTACCTGTTACGCTTCTTCGATCAGATCCGTTTCTATGAAGTCCCTGCCGATGAGTTGCTGCGCATCCGTGCGGACTTCCCGCTCGGGCGCTATCCGTTGAAGATCGATGAGACCGAGTTGTCGCTGACCGACTATCAAACGTTTCTCACGCGTGAATCTGCCGGCATCCAGCAATTCCGCGCGCGCCAGCAAGCCGCGTTTCAAGCTGAACGTGAGCGCTGGCGCGAAGGGGGAACCACGGATGAGAGTTTCGACGCGCCAGTCGTTGAGAGCGCGGAATTGGCACCGCTGCAAGACGGTGAAATTGCGGTGGACAGCGAGATTGCCGGCAGCCTCTGGCAAGTGCGGGTGTCGCCCGGCGATAGGGTCGAAGCAGGCGACGTGCTGCTTATCATCGAGTCGATGAAAATGGAGATCTCCGTGTGCGCACCGTATGCGGGAATGGTCAGCGAGATTCACGTGGCGCCCGGTTCGCCGGTGCGCGCCGGGCAGCGCGTTGCCGTCATCAAACGTCTTTGACTATTCGGAGAAAACACGGATGTCTTCATTCGATCTGCGCCTGTCCACGCTGCGCACCTCTTACCGCACCGGGACGCATACGCCGCGCAAGCTGATCGGCGAGTTGCTGACGAAAGCCGCCGCACTGAATCCCGAGTTTCATCTGTTCATCCACCTTCTGAGCGAAGCCGAAGTCGCGCCGTATCTGGATTGGCTCGAAACACAGGATATTGAAGCATTGCCGCTTTATGGCGTTCCGTTCGCGATCAAGGACAACATCGATCTGGCCGGCGTTCCGACAACGGCCGCGTGCCCCGCCTTCGCCTATACGCCGGCCGAGTCGGCGACACTCGTCGCCCGGTTGATCGCGCTAGGCGCCGTGCCGCTCGGCAAGACCAATCTCGATCAGTTCGCCACCGGTCTGAACGGCACGCGTTCACCGTACGGCAAGTGCCGTAACAGCGTGCACCCTGACTATCCATCGGGCGGCTCGAGTGCGGGGTCGTCGCTAGCCGTCGCACTGGGCGTCGCGAGCTTCGCGCTCGGCACCGATACCGCAGGTTCGGGCCGTGTGCCGGCAGGCTTGAACAACCTCGTTGGACTCAAGGCGAGCAAAGGCCTGCTATCGACCGCCGGTGTAGTGCCGGCCTGCCGCACGCTCGATTGCGCGACGTACTTCACCGCAACCGCGCGAGAAGCCAGCGAACTGCTCGCACTGACCGCCCAAGTCGATCCCCGCGATGCATACAGCCGCAAGAACCCGCAATGGAACGACGCACGCGCGTTCGGCAGGCTCGCTACATTCCGGTTCGGCGTGCCGTCGCAACTCGAATTCGCGGGCTGCGCGGAAAGCCCGGCGTTGTTTGCGAAGGCTCGTGCGATGCTCGAAGCGGCGGGCGGCGAAGCCGTCGAAATCGACTTCGCGCCGTTCGTCGAAGCGGCAAACCTGCTTTACGAAGGCCCTTGGGTCGCGGAGCGCTACAGCGTCGTGGACGAGTTGCTGGAAGCGAACCCGGAGGCCGTATTGCCGGTTATTCGCGACGTGCTGGCGAAGGCGCCGGGGTCCACCGCCGTCGAACTCTTTCGTGCGCAATATCGCCTGCAGGCATTGAAGGCGATCTGCGACGCGGCGCTTGAACCACTCGACTTTGTTCTCACGCCGACGTATCCGCGGCTCCGTTACGCTGGCGGAGCTTGAACGCGATCCGATCCGGCCAAACTCGTTACTCGGCTACTACACGAACTTCATGAATCTGCTCGACTATGCCGCCGTCGCGACGCCGACCGCGTTCATGGCGAATGGTCTGCCATGGGGCGTCACGGTGTTCGGCCGCGCGTTCACGGATCAATATCTGCTAAGCGTGGCGGACACGTTGCAACGAATGAGCGGAATTGAATGTGTCGGCGGTGGCAAATCCGATACGAACGATAGGCATCAGGCGAATAACGATCGCGTGAAGGTCGCGGTGTGCGGCGCGCATATGCAGGGTTTGCCGCTCAATCGTGACCTGGTATGCCGTGGCGCACGCCTCGTGGAGGCCACGCAAACTGCGCCGCATTATCGGTTGTCTGCGCTGGCGGCCGCACCGGATAGCACAAGACGCCCTGGAATGCGGCGAGTGTCAGACGGCGGCACGGCGATCGCGATTGAGGTCTGGGAAATGCCCAGCCTGGAATTAGGTTCGTTCATCACGACCATTCCTTCTCCGCTTGCGCTGGGGAAGATTGAACTATCAAATGGCGAGTGGGTGACAGGGTTCGTGTGCGAGTCATATGGACTGGAATCCGGGGCCGATATCACGGAGTTTGGCGGCTGGCGAGCATGGCTCGCCAGGGAGCACAAATGAAGCACACAAAAGCACCTGCGATTTTCATCGGCCGTCCAACCAGGCACGGATGTCAACCTGGGCCGATGGTAGGTCAACACTTCAAGGTCAGTACCCGGTCACGGCTACACATCCGCACTCCAGCGAAAGGATCGTCAGGCGTAGAATTGCGCGAACCAACGACGGAATTCCATGATCTTCCCGTCGCCGTCGCATAAAAGAGGCGTGCGCAAATAGATTTTGTTATCCCAGATTGGCAGGTCGGCCAGTACACCGGCATACGGACCGCACCATCCAATCTGTTCCTCGATGAGATCCTCGAGCATCGCCTGCCGAACGGTGTCGTGCTGGTAATCCGGATGGAGGAACGTAAAGCGTAATCGCGTCATTTCGGCTTCCGCAGGGGTGATCGTGATTAACATAATCAATTTCACGTGACGCTCCATGCGAACAACCTGTAATCCAGGGCCTATCTGTTCGAAATGCACAGAGAAGAGGCAATCGACCTTGTCACCGTTCGCATCGGTCAGTGTCATCGGCCCCTCGATAGCCGTCGTACGAAGCTGGCCGTCGTACGTCGAGTTGATATCCAACGATGCCGCTTGTCCGTGCACATATTTCAGGTGAACGGTATCCACGCTGTTCTCTGCGATCTCCTGTGGGACGGTCCTGATCTCGAACAACTGACTGTGTCTTGAGCGCCAGTTGTCATCAATCGCCTCTGGAACCGACGTGATTTCCCACAATGGACGGTCGCCGTTCGGGTGATACCAGGCCCATATCATCCGGTTCATTTCCACGACCGGCAATCCTTTCAAGGCCGGCTCACGTATGAGCTTACCGGGCAGCGCACTCGCATAAGGGATATTGCGGCAGTAACCTTGATGGTCAAAGCCCCAATTGTGGAATGGACAACGGAGCAACCCGCCTTCTATCTTGCCGCCAATTGCCAGATGAGCACCGAGATGTGGGCAATGTGGTTCAAACATGCCGACGTTGCCCTCATCGTCCCGGAAAATTACCCACTCGCGTCCGAAGCGGCGCACCGAAGTGACGGTTCCGTTCTCCAGCTCCTCCGACAGCAGCACGCAAAACCAGCCATAGGGCACCGCAAGGCCATATCTAGACCGATGCGTTTGAAGTTCGGTGTTGTTCCCGGTACCCTGACATTCATTCGCCAACGCCATCAATTACCTCGCTCAAGCTTTGCTTATTTAATACGCTATGGGTTGTCGTAATCTGTGCAGCCCCGTCGTGACCCGTGCAGGAAATCCGCACGAATACCCTGTCCTTTTTCATTAGCAATTGGTCCAGTCATTCGACGAGCGTCGTGCCCGAAAGGTGTTTCGCCGCCTGATACGCGAACGTCATGGCCGGCCCCAGCGTTGAACCCGGTCCCGGATACGCGGGCAGGATCGCAGCAGCGCAGTTGCCTGTCGCATAGAGACCCGGTATGGGATGGCCCTGTTCGTCCCGTACCTGCCCATTGGGGTCGATATCCAGACCGCCGTTGGTTCCGAACTCGCCCAGGTAGATCCTCACCGCATAGAACGGACCCTGATGGATCGGCGCGAGACACGGATTGGGCTTGACCGACGGATCCGCGTAGTAGCGGTCGTATTCGCTGTCGCCCCGGCCAAACTCCTCGTCTTTGCCGTTGGACGCAAAGCGGTTGAAGCGTTCGACGGTATCCGACAGTCCTGAGATATCGATGCCGACCTTACGCGCGAGTGCATCCAGCGTATCCGCCTTCGTGAGGAAGGTTTCGTCGAAATAGGCCTTCGGTATGCGCCGATCCGGCATGAGCTTCGAGGTCAGAATTGGGCTGACGATGTACTTTCTGCGGAAATCGGCATCGAAGATGATCCACAGGTCGCTGGTGTCGATCCCCGACTGATGAAGACGGTGGCATTCCCGTACGTACATCTGGTAGTTCATCGATTCGTTAGCGACGCGCTTGCCGCGCTTGTCCACGACGATGCTGCCCGGATACGACTTCTCCATGATCGATGGATAAGGATAAGGAATCCCAGGAACACGAAATGTCGGTACCCACCATGCTCCGCTCATGCGGGTCAGGCGCGCACCATGGCGCTGCGCAATCTCAATCGGCTTGCCGTGGTTGCCTTTATGCGTCGTCGTCCAGCTCGCGTGCGTGGGTGCAGGAAGGTAAGTTTCCCGCATGCGCTGGTTCTGTTCGAAGCCCCCCGACGCCAGGATGATGCCGCGCCGGCATTGAATGGCCCGTTGACGGCCGTTCGTATTGACGACAATGCCCTGCACCGTACCCTTCTCGGTCACCAGATCGACCATCTCTGTGTTTCGGTCAAGAGACATACCACGCTCGTCCATCGACCAGAGAAGGCGCGCCACGCCCGCGCTCCCACATGTGGCCCGTCGCGAGCGGTGAGTTCGCAATCGTTGCGGAAGATCGAAAAAGTACTGTGCCAGAAGCTTCGCGGCAAGCCAGCGCCAACCTGGCGTCTGAACGTTGAATACGTGCGCCTCGGTCTGCGTCATCGGCACGCGGCCCAGCATCTTCAGGATCGGATGATGGTCCCGCAAATATCGCCCACCGCCGCGGAGCACGGATATGTTCATCGGCTCCGGCTCAATCGATCGATGCCCAGGACGTGAACCGGGCAGCGTAGAGAAATAGTCGGGGTAATGCGCGAGAGAGCGATACCGGACACGCGTACGGGCATGCAGAAAACGTAGCATCTTCGGCGCGTTTCGCAGGTAGGTTTCGATCATCTCGACCGGTACGACACCGTCCGGGTCCGTTGCCAGCACGTACGCACGCGCATCGTCGTAGCTGTCCTTAATCCCTTCGGCCTCGGCATACGGATTACCTGGAACCCAGACGCCACCGCCGCTCAGTGCGCTGGTGCCTCCCACCTGATCGGACGATTCGATGACCAGCACGTCCTTGATCCCCATCTCGTACAGGCAGAGTGCGGCAGTCAGACCGCCATTTCCCGAGCCGACAACAACCACATCGTGGCTTTCGGTCCAATTCATGTGTTTTCCCCTCGTCATACGCGTATGTGTTGCCGTTTCACGGGCGGGTGAAATCCAGGTCGTAGCCGTCGACCATCGCCTGGTACCCTGGTGTAAAGAACGTCGACTTCCACCAGCCGGTATAGCGCTCGACGAGTTTGTCTTTGCCCCGCAGCGCCGGATTGAACAAGCGGATCTTGTCCGCCGTATAGAACGGCGGATCCTCCTGCCCTACGTACAGATGATTGGCCAGCATGTGCGCCTGCAAGCCAAGCGCGTTGAGAATGGTCTGCACCGGCCGTGAATTGAACGTTTTGATTGTGCGTGCCCCATGGCACATGAAGAGTTCATAGGTGTAGGGGTCAATGGGCGTGACGTATAGCCAGGAAAGGAGATCGATCCCGAACTGCGGCTCCCACCAGCGACTCTTGGCGAGCCCGGGGCCAATCCCTGCCGCAGTAACGTGCGTGAGCACCTCGGGCAACTTCCTGGTGACAGACGGTTGGGCAAGAAACCGGCGCAACCGGCGCCAGTTGCCGGCGCGCGGATATTGAGGGTCCACCTTCCCGACATTGCGCAACGGAATCTCAAAACTGAAGAAACACGACTGACCGTCATCGGCCACCTTGAAGTCGTGGTCGCTGACGGGCTCCGGGGTGCCATGCACGGTCTGGAAGTGCATGTAATCCGAATTCGCCATTAACGGAACGAGCATGTCGCCCTGAAAGACCCCGACTGATTGGACGTCGTAGAGGAATGCATCTTCGTCTACCTCCGCAAACGCGAGATCCGGCACGGGCAATGGAGCCGTTGCGCCGTCGCGCTGCCGCAGAGCGAGCACGAAGCCGTGGTATTCGATCGTCGGGTAAATTTTCAGATCGAAGCGCCCCGGCGGATGTTCGGCGCAGCGATCCGCCTGTCTTTGGGGATCGAACTTCAGGTGATGATATGGGCAGGTAATAACGCCATTTTCCAGGCAACCGCCGTTTCGGTAACTGTCGAAGTGCGCCCCCAGATGTGGGCAGTGCGCTTGGGTAACAATAACTTTCCGCGTTTCCGGATGGCGGTAAATCACGACATCTTCGCCAAAAAATTTCCTGGACATAAGTCGGTCGGTACTGACTTTTTCGGAAAAAGCAATAACAAACCATCCTTCAGGATAAGGATCCACGTGCGGATTTTCCTGCAGCAGATCGTACAAGCGCTTACGTCGACTGTCCGTGTTATTGATTTTTGCATGTCTCGGTTGCGAAATCAGTCGATCCATTTCCGTACCTCGATTTAATTAAAGTTAATACTTATGCAGTAGTCATACTTTTATGGCCTCGCGCTTCCGGATGCCGAGTTGAATTGGTAGTATAAAAACATCGACATAATGCCGACATGAGTTATTTCGCAACGTGAAATGCAAAAATGCACACCTTGATAAAATGGGACGATTTACGATTTTTTCTCGCAACGGCTCAGGCTGGATCGTATTCGGGGGCTAGCAAAAGGCTTCGGGTGGATCGCACGACTGTTGCGCGGAGAATCGAGGCACTTGAGCGGGTGGTGGGCAAGCGATTGCTTACGCAAGACGGGAGCGTGATTCGCGTGACGGATACGGGCCGGGCGGTGTTAGCCGCGTCTCAACAGGTAAGCACCACGATCGAAGCATTGGAGGCGACCCTGCAGGGGCGAGGGCAAGAAATAGAGGGGACAGTGAGAATTGCCGTGTCGCTTGGCCTCGGCGATGCATTTATCGACGATATTGTCGCCGTGCAGGATCGGCATCCCGGCATCCGCATCGAGTTGGTATGCGTCGCAGATCCGATGCGACTTGTCGACGACCGTGAGGCGGATTTGGGCATTGCCGAACGTTATGACCGCCCCGAGAAGTTCGATTGCGCGTTGCTGGGGAATCTCGAAGTTGCGCTCTACGGCTCGGCCGAAGGTGACCCGTCGCAACGCTCTGCGTCATGGGTGGGTTGGAGCGATTTTGCGCCACGTCCGTTTCTCGATTGGGTTCACGAGAGTATTGGCCACAACGCGACGATCAGCGCCCGTGTCAACACGTGGGACGCGCTCAAGCGGGTTGCACTTGCGGGGTCAGGCGTGGCGCCGCTGTGGTGCATGCTAGCCGGGAACGACCCACGTTTGCGAAGACTACCCAGCACTCTTGATCACTACATCGCACTGTGGCTCGTGGCACCCGCGGATGTTGCCCGGCAGACGCCACAGAACGCGGTCTGGCAGTTTCTTTGCGAACGTATCCCGGGCAAGCTTGAGGCGCTGGATGGGTGACGCTCGTGAGTTACGACACGATCCGGCGCCGGGGCGACAAGTTCGGCGCCGGCTTCGCGCTTCGCGCATCACATCAAGGCTGCGCGCCGCAAGCCGGCACACGCCGCAGCGCTAACTCCTGCGAGAAGAGAAGCTCTCCCTGATCTGTTCCAGCCAACCTCCGATTGCACCAAGCGCCTGACCACCCTTGCCGAGTAGACGCCCCAGTTCGTCTTCCACTGTTTCGCGCGTGGAACCCTCATGATCCGGAAGCGGCGGCAGGATATGGGCATAGTAGGTCTTGCCCAGCACCCGATGCAGTAGCCGTTCGCCGGGGAAAGGTTCATTGTTGTTCAGCGCCCGCGCGGCCTTCAGTATCGAGCGGATATCGTACTGCGTCGGACTGATGTCCGGCACCTGCTTGCGCAGGCCGAGCAGCGTATAAACAGCGATACGCGCGGTACGGATCGAGCTGTCCATCGTAAAGATGATGTCGTTCGACGTTTCCACGAACTGCCCCATCAAACCGAGATTGGTGCACCCGCGAGGCACCACGTGCGGCCGGTCGCCTGCCGCGCGCGGCATGAACATCGCCGTGATGTACGGCATCAGCGCCAGACGAACTTTGGTGTTCGCGACCACCGCATCGATCTGATCCGCAATGCCGAGGTGATAGCAAAGTTCGGCCAGAATCTCGTGCCCCGTGCAGGCCGGCATCGGCTTTTTAACGTGGTTACCGTCCTTGTCCATCAATAACGCATAGGCCCACAGTACCAGCACGTCCTTCGGCTGATCGGGGAAATGAGGCTGACGGTTGCAGGTCACGCTCAGCACCCAGTTGGAATCGGTGAAGGTGATAATTCCGCCGGTTACCGTCTTGCCCGAATAGGGGTCGTTGACCGAAAGCTCCTTGAGTCGCTCGACCAGCGGCGACGGCTGGCAGGTGAGCGTGACCGATTCCCACATCGACCGGTCGGTATCGCCGTAGAATTTTTCGGGCTTGCCGAAGACCGGCGATTTCGTGGCAAGGTTCTTCCACAACGCCCAGTCACTCTCGTCACCGGGATCGTGTCTGCTGCGTTCGAGCACCGGTGCATGATCCATGTCGCCATACGCCGTGCCCTCGGTCATCGAGCCGGTCAGTGCGAACACCACGTCTTTCGGGCCGACGGGAATGACAGTGTCGACGCCGCTGACCCGGGCCCGGATTCCCGTCACCGTATGGGCTTCACCATCGACGCTCATATCAAGGTCATAGGCACGCGTGCCGAACTGCACCTTCACGCCGCGTTGCGTGAGGTGGTTGACGAGTGGGCGGACCAGGCTGTCGAACTGGTTGTATTTCGGGAACACCAGTGCCGACATATCCGCCAGCCCATCGATCGCGTCGAGGAAACGATGCATGTAAAGCTTCATCTCGAGCAGACTCTGCCAGTTCTCGAATGCGAACATCGAACGCCAGAAATACCAGAAGTTGGTCTCGAGGAAACCCGGGCTGAAATATTGCTCGATGGTGATGTCGTCCAGATCTTCCTTGCGCTTCAGCAGCAGGCGGATTAGTTCCCATTGCTGCGATTTCGACAGGCCGAACGTGGAAAAATCGCGAACCTGGCCCTGCTTGTGCATGAGCCGGGCCTTGGAATAATTGGGATCGTTGTCATTGACGAGCCGATACTCGTCAAGCACGCTATACCCTTCAGGTAGTTCGAGCGCCTGAATATCCTGGAACAGATCCCAGAGATTGTCATAGTTCCAGTTCATCTCGCGGCCACCGCGGATGATATAGCCCTCCTCAGGATTGCCCGCGCCATCGAGCGAGCCGCCCTCGACCTGCAGCGCGTCCAGTATGGTGATATCCGCACCCGCCATGCCGCCGTCGCGGATCATGTAGAACGCTGCGGCAAGACCGGCGATGCCGCTGCCGATAATCCATGCCTTGCGCCCCTCCACTGCCTGACCTGGCACCGGCCGATTGCGCATGTAGGCGCCCATCATGTCCGGTGGTGGAAGCGCGTTAGCCGGGCTGTTATGCCAGTAGGCGGTCGAGGCGTCGGCCTCAACGGTGAAGACCTTTCCGGGCTCGTTGACGGGTTCAGTTGTGCTCATGACACCTCTCTCAGATGAATCGGAATTCTGCGCGCGACCGCTACCTGAAGGCAAGCGGATGCTAACCGGATGAGCGACTGACATTCCCTGGCACCGCCATACGCGCCTTTCGCATATTTGTGAGGTTTGAATGTCACAGGAATACATATCGACAAAAGCCCTGCAGTTGCAGCCTTCCGTCAATTTCGGTAATGTCCAGTCTTCAGGGATAACCGAAGGTCGCACCTCGAAACCCAACTGACTGACGATGACGCACCCGGCCTGTTCGCCGCGTCATCCCTCACATCGGACGGGATTTCATGGACACGCGCGTGTACCTGCTGGCAGCCACAGTCTTTCTGGCCGGCATCGACGAAAACATCTGCATCGGCATTCTGCCGTCAATCGCAACGGACCTTCATGTCTCGCTTGCGTCTGCTGGGCAACTGACCACCATCTTTTCCTGCACCTTCGCACTGACCGCGTTCTGCGTGTCGGCGTGGCTATCGCATCGGGAACGCAAACGCCTGCTGCTGTACGCCTTGGGCGCTTTCGCGTTCAGCAATCTGCTGGCAGCCCTCTCTCCCGATTACGTCGTTCTGTTCGCGGCACGAATCTTGATGGCCGCCAGTTGCGCAACGGTGATCCTGCTGGCCACAACGCTTGCCACCGAACTCACACCCGCCGCCCGTCACGGACGGGCTATCGGGATTATTTTCATGGGCATCAGCGGCTCGCTGGTGCTCGGTGTTCCAGTAGGCATGGTCATCAACAACTGGGCCGGCTGGCGTGCGGTATTCGGCTGCATCGCTATTCTGGCATTGCCGCTCGCCGGCTATCTCGCGTGCCGGCTGCCGCGGTCCGCGTCGCGCAAATCAATCTCCGTTCGAACCTGTTGGACCCAGCTCACGCATCCGCGAATGCTTACCGGGCAACTGGTCTCTGTTGCGATGATCGGCGGGCACTTTACGCTGTTCGCCTATCTGACACCGTATGTGCAGGCCCTGTATTCGCCTGGCGCGGCCACGTTGACTCTGCTGTATGTCGCCTTCGGCGTGGCGGGCGTCATAGGCGCGTGGCTGGGGGGCTGGTTTTCCGATCGGGCAGGCGCGGCGCGTGCGCTGACCTGTTGCCCTGCGGTCTTTTTGTTGACCATGGCCATACTCCCTGCGACTAGCCGCACGCCCCTGCTCTTCCTGCCCGCCATGATGCTGTGGGGATGCCTGAGCTGGTCCATTTCGCCGATCGTCCAGAACTACCTGATACGCAGCGCGCCGGCTCAGGCCGACGTCAGCATCGGCATCAACGTTTCCGCAATGCATCTTGGCGTGGCCTTGGGCGCGGGCCTCGGGGGGCTTCTGGTGGACAATGGTGCGTTGCTCAGCACACCGTGGGCAGGCTGCGCTGTGGTTGCGATCGCTCTATGCCTCGCCTGGACCTCGACGAGGACGCGCTCGGCAAGCTTTGGTGAACCGCCGCACCATGTGAAGGCAGGCGAATAGCTTGCCGCCGTCCTGTCACCAGGCAGACGGTGCGCGCCGCAGCAATACCCTCCATGCGTCCGACAAACTCCTGTTAAGCAGTTCTATTCGTTAGCTGGTGTAAACAGTCCTGTCGATAGACGTCAACGGGAAAGCGAGTCGATAGCAAAGGTCTTGAATCTGTTGAACGCCTTTTTGTTGCCGTCGACCTTGGTGCGAATCAGCATTCCCTCGTACGCGTCGATCAGAAAGGCTGCGGCGTCTTTTGGGTTTATAGATGGATCAATCTCACCCGCGAGCTGCGCCTGTTTGAGCAAACCTTGAAGCTGCTTTTCCCAGCTTGAAAACACGGCGGCAAGCTTTGCGCGGAACTGCGGCGTGCGCGCGCGTGCTGTCTGTCCAAGTACGCCATACAGACATCCACCCAGTGGCGTTTCCGCGAGATGAATGCGCTCGACCTCATCGAAATAATTTCTTAGCCGTTGTAGCGGACTCACCGACACATCGTTGAGGATGACGTCCCGCAGTTCGACGTAGTGCCGCTCATATGCCTCCAGTACTGCAGCGGCAAATTCCTCCTTGCTCTTGAAGAAGTAGTAGAACGAGCCCTTGGGAACGGCCGCGGCATCGAGAATGGCGTTCAGGCCAATCCCGTCATACCCATTGACAATCATGGACTTAAGCCCCTCGGCGACAAGTTTCGCCCGTGTGTCGTGATTCGCTTTGCTCATCGCCAGTAGACCAGTTTACTATTGCTTGATAGTAGGTCAGGCAATCGGCAAAAGCAACGAAATCTGGAGGTCGGTTTCCCGTAGGAAATGAAGGGTCAGCCGTTGATAGTGGAGACCAACGGCTTATATAGCGAGTCGATTTTTGAAGAACTGCTACGTGCTGGACAGCTTCGTTTTTGAGGGAGAAACAGAAAATATGGCGCTGCCGTCCGTTATTTCAGTGAGAAGTCGACCCGGCGAGCCTGATGCCAAATGCGACAAAGACATCACCCGTCAGACGATCTAGCGTCTTCACGGCAGCCGGCCGCCGCAAGAATCTGCTCAACGGAACCGTAGCGGCAATCAAGACGCTGAACCAAACGAGTGTCAGCAGCACATGAAGGCAAGCGAGGAAAAAACAGTAGCCCGATGTAGTCGCACAATCAGCGCGACACCCACGTCAGACCGCGCCTAACCCCATCAAACCGCGTCTAACGCCCAATTGAGAGTATCTCGTCAGCCGCGACGATCGCAGACGCGATCTCTTCGACCGACACGCGTTTGCCCATCGCCTGATCGCGAATGGCTTTGTACGCCTCCGGCTTGCTGATGCCATGCTGCCGCATCAGGATTTCCTGCGCTTCAGCGATCTTGCGAGCGCCATAAACCCGCTCTTCAAGCCGCGCGATACGTTTGTTGAGCTTCTTCAGATCGCCCGATATCTGGCGGGCCAGCACAAGCGCACTCAATACACCGAATGAACGTACAGGTGCCGCGACGATCGCCTTCGCGCCGACTCGCAGCACGGCGTCGATAATGGTCGGATTCTCGTAATTGACCACGGCGACCACCGAGGGAGCATCGTCGGCATCGCACCACGCGAAATCGTAGGTGATGGTATCGGGATACAAGCCAATGAACACCAGATCGCTGCCCGGCACGGGTGTATCGAGCGGCGGCCAGAAACAATGTACCTGGCAACCGATTCGCTGCAACTGTTGCATCAGCAATTCGCCGTCGCGATCGTGCGGATGAAATACGCACACATGCAGCGAACGCAGATCCCTCAGAACCTGCGAGCCGGCACGAGTCGACGAGGATATCGCGTCGGTACCGCCGCGGACACCTTCATCGTTGGTGCGCATTCAATTCTCCACCGGGGTCATACGGAGCGTCCAGTCGCCTAGCGAATGCGCGACGAGATACGGGTCCGGATACACAGCGTTGCGCGTTTCGCGCAGGATCGTGAATTGTCCGTTTGCATTGGCCTGGCCGATACGCGGATACAGAGACGCGTGATGGTTCGACGGTTCGATGCGGACCTGTCCTTGCGGCGCGTCGATACTCGCCCCTAGCAAAGCGGGCATCAGCGCATCGATATCGTCGCTGCCGCTCGCACGCATGGCGTTGGCAAACAGGTGGACCTGGAAGTAGGCGGCTTCCCAACACGCATTCGGTGCGATCTGCTCACCGAATCCCTCGCGAAAGCGTGCGAGGCAGGCACGATTGAGGTCGCTGTCGATCGATTGGAAATATGGCGCCGAGGTGTAGTGTCCGGCCGCGATTTCTCCGCCCATCTGCGCGATCTCGACTTCGGTGGTAGTGAGGCTGCCGATAGGCAACCTGTCCGGATCAAAGCCCGCCCGCGCATACGCGCGATAAAAGTTTTGCGTCGCATTGCCGACCACGGTAGAGAAAATGAAGTCGGGCTTCACAATGCGGATATCGGCTAGCACGTCAGCAAAATCCTCCTCGGATGCGTTAAGCGGCACATAGCGCTCACCGACCTTCTCACCACCAGGATGCTGGCTCACGAGGTCTGCCATGATGCGGTTCGACTCGTAGGGATAGATATAGTCGGAGCCGACCAGATAGACGCGCGGTCCGAACGACGACGTCATGAACTCGGCGAGTTGCACGCTATTCTGGTTCGGCGCCGCGCCCGTGTAGATCAGGTGCTCGGAAAATTCGAACCCCTCGTACAGAGTCGAATAGAACAACAGGCGGTTCCAGCGCTCGACGACCGGAATGACCGCCTTGCGGGTGCTGGACATATAGCACCCAAAGATTACCTTGACGTTGTCGCTGGTAATCAGGCGCTCGGCTAGCTGGCTATAGACGCGTGGCTCGGAGCGAGGATCGTAGCGCACTGGCACGATCTCGCGTCCATTGATGCCGCCGGCGTGGTTGATCTGATCGATAGCGAATAGCGTGCCGAACAACTGCGACGATTCGATCGACGACGTCACGCCGGTCTCTGAGTACAGCACGCCCACTTTGACAGGGTCAGTGTGTGCCACGATGTTAAATCCTCAGCTCGTTAGGACCGGCTGCTAGCCGGCTTCGCAAGCTATCGTAACGCAAAGCCACGCGCAGAAAGAAACCCGCGGCCGATTTCATCGCCCCGCAACCTTCGCCAGCACGCGCTCAAGGGCGGCGCTCAAACCACTGCCGTGCGGCAGAGTCGCACAGTTGCCATGCCCGAAAATCGATGCGACCGCCGCATGCGCCTCGTCATCGAGGCTGATGCAATGCGTCCGGATGCCTTGCGCGTCCAGCATCTGCACGGCGTGACGGGCGTCCTCGAGCAGATAGCGCGGATCGAACACGTCGATGTCCGAGGGCTCGCCATCTGTGACGAGCAGAATGCTCTTTGACGCATTGGTTTCACGTGCAAGGCAATGCCCCGCATGACGCAGTGCAGCACCGATACGCGTCGACCATGCCGGACGCAGCGCGTGCAAGCGCTGGCGCTGTGGCGCGGCATACGGTGTGCCGAATTCCTTCAGCTTCACATAACGTACCGCGGACCGGCCGTTCGACGCAAAACCATGCAGGGCAATGCGGTGGCGGGCACCATCGAACGCCGAAGCGATGCGCTCGGCTGCAATCTTCTCGCGATCCAGCAGGCTCAACGCCGAGGCGTCGACCTGCCGCCCGGTGGACATCGACAGATCCAGCAGCAGGAGCACCGAGGCGGGACGCGGTTCACGGCCCGCGCGGGTATAAACGCGGCCATCCGGCTCCCGCTTGCCGCGCCGCGCGCTCATATGCTCGATCAACGCGTCCAGATCAAAATCGTCACCATCGATCTGACGTCTCAGACGCCGTGCGCTGAAAGTCTGCCGCCACCTCGGCTGGAGCCGCTGACTCGGGCCGGACGACGGCCGGAGAGTATGCTGCTGCCCGGCGCACGCCGGCGACTCCAGCGGCGCCGCGCCTTCCACGACGGTGACCCAGTCTTCACGCAGCGTCTCAGTGCGGTAGTTCCATTCCGGATACAGGCGAGTCACGACCTCCTGTTGCACGGTCGCGCCGGAGTTACGCAAGTCGGCTTCGTCGCTCGTGCCGAGTTCCGCCCCGCCACACAGCTCCCCGCTTTCGGTGCGCGCGACATTGACCGGTTCCGTCTCGTCGAACCGCCACAGGAAGCTGTTGTCATCACGATACGGCGGCTCGACCTGATAGGACGACGCGTCGAGGCGCACGCGCATCTGGCCGAGGTCGTTCGCGAGAATCGCGGCAGCCTCTTCAAAATGGACAACTTCATGAAGGTCACGGCATGCCGCGTAGAACAACTCGCGGCCCTTGTTGACCCAGTGATGCGGATCAATGTACGCGGGTTCATGCAACGCCCAGCCAAGACGCGCGGCCAGCGCTGAAAAACTCAGCCCCTCTGCGTATCGCACAGCGCTCGCACGATGAAACCGGCCCCATAGCACTCGCAGACCGGGGTAGTCGCGCATCATCAGGCACTCGACACGTGCATCCTCGATCAGCGAAAGCATCGCCACCAGCAACGGCTTGCGCTTCTCAACAGGACGGTCTGAGGTCGAATAACGAAGATGACCGAACGCATGCGCAAGCGTTGCGTTGGCGAGGCCGCGTGCATCGCTGTCAAGCGTGGACGGCGGCAGGATGATCGAGGTCCGTGTGAGCGCCGCGCGAACGGGACCATGCGTTCCCTTGTCGTCTTCTGCAAACGTATCGACGTTGATGCTGCCCAGGCCAAAGCCGCGCGCGTACAACGCCAACGCCTCGATCGACACACCGGCACCGTCGGGCGCGCCATGCGGCAATGCACACACCCACCCTTCCCCGGACACGCCCACGTCACGTTCCAAAGTGCGCCTCCACAAAACCGTCCAGCGCGTGCAGCACGTCCTCCTCGTCACTGATGGGACGCGTCATCGCGATCCGGCAGGCAGCGTGCGGATCGATACCCTGGCTGATCAGCCCGGCGGCATGAATCAGCATGCGCGTGGAGATGCCCTCGTCCAGCGCACGGCCGCGCAGTTCGCGCGACTGCCGGGCAATCCCGACGAGACGAGTCGCCGTATCGCTATCGACCGCCCCCTCCCGCATCACGATCTCGGTTTCGATTTCCTTATGCGGATAGTGAAAATCGAGTGCGCCGAAGCGCTGCCGGGTGGACATCTTCAGGTCTTTCGCGCTGCTCTGATAGCCTGGGTTATACGACATCACCAGTTGAAAGTCCGCATGCGCGAGCACCAGTTCGCCGCGCCGGTCGAGCGGCAACGCGCGGCGGTGATCCGCCAGCGGATGGATCACCACGGTCGTGTCGGCACGTGCTTCCACCACCTCGTCGAGATAGCAGATCGCGCCGCAGCGCACCGCGGTAGTCAGGGGACCGTCGTGCCAGACTGTGCCGTTTGCGTCCAGCAGAAAGCGGCCCACCAGATCCGATGCGCTCAGATCCTCGTTACAGGCAATCGCGATCAGCGGTTTGCGCAGTCGCCACGCCATATACTCGATGAAACGCGTCTTGCCGCAGCCTGTTGGCCCCTTGAGAATGATCGGCATACGGCGCGCATAGGCCGCCTCGAACAACTCGACCTCGCGCCCGGCAGGCCGGTAGTACGGCTCGCTCGCAATCAGATAGGGTTTGATACGTTCATCCATAGCGTGGCTTCGTACCGCAAGGTTAGCGATGAGACGGGACTTCTGTCGGGATGCCCTCGATCGGACATTCAGGCGTACCTGGCGCTGAACGCGTGATTGCTTCGACCGCCTTGCGGGTGCCCTCGGGGTCCTGAATCCAGTCGCCGTAGAACTTGAATGGGCATACCGCCACCCCGTTCACGTTTTCGCCCGAATTGATCGTGCCCGTGTAACCGCGGTGCAAGAGCTTGTACAGATGGTTCTGCGACTGCATGTTGCGGCGTGCATCGCGAAGCAGGCTCACCGACAGTTCCGCGTACTGCACGCCCATCTCCTCTTCGCCACACTCCCCGAGCGTACGGCCATCGAAACCGACAATCGCCGAATGTCCGAAGTACGAGTAGACGCCGTCCCAGCCGGTTGCATTGGCCACCGCAACGTAGGTGTTGTTCATCCATGCCATGGTCTTGGCGACCATCACCTGTTGCTCCTTGGCCGGATACATATAGCCCTGGCAGCGCACGATCAGCTCAGCCCCACGCATCGCACAATCGCGCCAGATCTCCGGATAGTTGCCATCGTCGCAAATGATCAGGCTGATCTTCATGCCCTTCGGACCGTCCGACACGTAGGTACAGTCGCCCGGATACCAGCCTTCGACCGGCACCCATGGCATGATCTTGCGGTACTTCTGCACGATCTCACCCTGGTTGTTCATCAGGATCAGCGTGTTGTACGGCGCCTTGTTCGGATGCTCCTCATGACGCTCGCCGGTGAGGGAGAACACACCCCAGACATTGGCCTTGCGGCATGCCGCCGCGAAAATTTCGGTTTCCTCGCCGGGGACGGTCGCCGCGGTCTCGTACATTTCCTTCGAGTCGTACATGATGCCGTGCGTTGAATACTCCGGAAAAATCACCAGATCCATGCCCGGCAGCCCCTGCTTCATGCCGGTAACCATCTCCGCAATCTTGCGTGCATTTGCCAGCACTTCGGCCTTGGTGTGCAGTCTCGGCATCTTGTAGTTGACTACCGCTACGCCAACGCAATCCTTGCTGCTCGAAATATCGCCGTGTCGCATTACTGTCTCTCCAACGTTGATTGCCGGTGTTACACCGTAAGGAAGGAGCGAACCTCGTCGAGGTCCACCTCTTCGCGATCCGCTTCGCGCACGATCCGTCCGCCGTCGATCACGAGAAGACGATCGGCCAGTTCGAGCGCAAAACTCAAAACCTGTTCGGACACCAGGAGTGCGATGCCCAGTTCGCGCCGGAGCGCCGTAAGCGAGCGGGCAATCTCCTTGACGATCGAAGGCTGGATGCCTTCGGTCGGCTCGTCGAGGATCAGCACACTCGGCTTCGACACCAGCGCGCGGGCAATCGCAATCTGCTGCTGTTGACCGCCGGACAGATTGCCGCCCCTGCGCTCGCGCATCTCGGCGAGCACAGGGAAGAAGTCGTAAATGAAGTCGGGGATTTTTTCGTAGCGGCCCGTTTCGAGACCGGTCAGCAGGTTTTCTTCAACCGTCAGTTGCGGGAAAATCATCCGGCCCTGCGGCACGAACGCGAGACCCGCGCGGACGCGCCGATAGCTCGGCTGGCGCGCGAGTTCGACCCCGTCGAGCGTGATGGAGCCCGAACGCGCATCGATCATGCCGATCATCGCTTTGAGCAAGGTGCTTTTACCCATGCCATTGCGCCCTACGAGGGCCAGTGAACGCCCTGTCCCGACGTTTAGCGACACGTCATGAATCACCTGGCTTTCGCCGTAGTACACATTGAGATTCGCTACGTTCAACATGACCGTTCCCCGCTCATTGGCCCAGGTACACTTCAATCACGCGCGGGTCGGCCTGGATCTGGTCGATGCCCCCCTCCGCCAGCACGCGCCCCTGATGCAGCACGGTGACACGCTGCGCGATCGACCGGACAAAGTCCATGTCGTGTTCGATCACCACCAGCGACTTGCCGAGCGCAATGGTGCGCAGCAACTCAGCGGTCTGTTCGCGCTCCTTCGGCGACATGCCGGCCACCGGTTCGTCGAGCAGCAGCAGCGCCGGGTTCTGCACCAGCAGCATGCCGATCTCGAGCCACTGCTTCTGTCCATGCGAGAGGCGTCCGGCCTTCATGCGCAGGTGTGCCGTCAGACGGATCTGCTCGGCCACCACTTCGATCTGCTCACGAACGGCCGGCGTGCGGCGAAAGAACAACGAGCGGCGGATGCTGTGTGCCTGCGGAATCGAAATCTCCAGGTTTTCCTGAACGCTCAGGTCTTCGTAGATCGATGGATTCTGGAATTTTCGCCCCACCCCGGCGCGCACGATCTGGAATTCCGGCAAGCGGGTCAGCTCGACGCCGCGAAACCGCACGCTGCCGGCGCTCGCGCGCGTCTTGCCGCAGATCAGATCGAGCAAGGTGGTCTTGCCCGCGCCGTTCGGCCCAATCACGACGCGCAATTCCCGTTCGTCGATGCGAAGCGATAGCGAATCGACCGCCTTGAAGCCGTCGAATGAGACCGTCACGTTGTCAATGTCGAGCATGCTGTCGTGTGTCATTGAAACCGTGCCGCTACCCGCGAGACTGTTTGGCGGCACAGCAACCTGTAAAGGCTGGTTCATGCGGCGTCCCCCTTGTGGAGCAAGCGCTCTGCAAGACCCGCCACGCCTCTGGGCATCGCCGCGACGACCAGAATGAACATGGCGCCGAGGAAGAACAGCCATGCTTCGGGAAAGCGTTCGGACAGGTACGATTTCATGAACCCCACCACCACAGCGCCCGTCACCGCGCCCGACACCGACAGACGTCCACCAACCGCTGCGTAGATCACCATCTCCACCGAGGCAACCGCCCCGATAGAATTCGGACTCACGAGTCCGACCTGCACCGTGAAAAGCGCGCCGCCGATCGACGACAGTACCGCCGATACCGCAAACACGAACGCCTTGATCATCGCCGTGTCGTATCCGGAGAAGCGCACACGGTCTTCGCGGTCACGCACGGCGATAAGGATCTTGCCGAAGCGCGTACCGATCAGCCAGTTGCCGAAGGCCATGGCGATCAGGACCAGAACGGCCTCCACCAGGTAGATGTGCAGCTTGGCCGGATCGCTGATGACGTCGGCGCCAAGCAGGGTCTTGAAGTCCGTGATGCCGTTCGCGCCGCCCGTGTCGCCCTGCTGCCCCACAATCAGCACCGTCATCGTCAAGGCAAGGGCCAGCGTGACGATTGCAAAGTAGACGCCGCTCACGCGTTTCATGAAGAGCGCGTACGAAAGGGGAAACGCGACCATCACGGGCACCAGCACGATCGCGAGGACGGCGACCGGAAAGTGGGCAAACGGCACCCACCACCACGGCAGCTTGTCGACGCTGCTCCACACCATGAAATCGGGCAGCGCCGGCGCGGACGCTTCCAGCTTCAGGAACATCGCCATCGCATAGCCACCAATGCCGAAAAAAATACCTTGTCCAAGGCTCAGGATGCCGCAGTAGCCCCAGCTCAGGACAATGCCGATCGCCACCAGCGCGAATGCCAGATACTTGCCGAACTCGCCGATCCAGAACGGTTCGAGTAATAGCGGAAACGCCAGCAGAAGCACCACTGCAGTGATGAACCAGGCGCTCCATGAGAGAGTTTTCGAGGTTAGTTTCACGATGTCCGTACCTTTGAAACAAATAACCCGTTCGGCCGGAAATACAACACCACGATCAGCAGCAGCATGATCGACACCTTCGCCATCGAACCACTCATCAGGTATTCGAGTGTGGTCTGCGATTGCGCGATCACGAAGCCCGATGCAGCGGTGCCGAGCAGGCTGCTGATTCCGCCGAAGACGACCACAATGAACGAGTCGACAATGTAGAGCTGGCCGGTGCCCGGGTTGGTCGAACCGATCATCGTGAACGCCGCGCCCGCGATACCGGCCAGACCCGAGCCGAGTGCAAACGTCAGCGCGTCGACTCGATGAATGTCGATACCGACCGCCGAACTCATCTTGCGGTTCTGCGTCACGGCACGAGCCCTCAGACCCCAGCGCGTGCGGTACAGAATCGCCCACACAGACAATGCAACCACCGCGGTGAGACCGATGATGAAGATCCGGTTGAGCGGTAACTGGATCCCCGGCACCGGTTCCCAGGCACCGCTCAACCAGGCGGTCAGCGGACTCGACACTTCCTGGGCGCCGAAAATCGAGCGATAGGCCTGCTGCAGGATCAGGCTCAGCCCCCAGGTCGCAAGCAGTGTGTCGAGCGGCCGGTCGTAGAAGTGACGGATAAACAGACGTTCGAGCAGGTAGCCGAAGGCGAACGTCGAACAGAACGCCACGACAATGGCAACGAACAGGTAGATGCCCATCAGACCGGGCAAATAAAGCTCGAAAAAGCGCGCCGTCAGGTAAGTCATATACGCGCCGAGCGCCATCAGCTCGCCATGGGCCATGTTGATCACGCCCATCAGGCCGAATACGATCGCCAGACCCAGCGCCATCAGCAACAGGATGGTGAAGCTGCTGAGCCCGTTGAAGAGCTGCATTGCGAAGATGTCGGGTGTCATGCGTCGCTCGCTTCCGGACGTCACAGTTTGGGGAACGGATTCGGCTCGATCAGACCGGACTCGTAGACGATGTCGAACTGGCCATCCGCACGCGCCCTGCCGACACGCACGCGTTTGGCCACGTGGTGATTGCTGACGTTGATGTGGATCTGCCCTTCGGGCGCATCGAGTGGTAGTCCGGACGAGGCGGCAATCACCTTGTCGACATCGAACGACTGGGCCTTCTCCGCGGCCTTCTTCCAGAAGTACACCGAGTTGTAGGCGCATTCCATCGGGTCACCCACCACCCGGTTCTGGCCGTACCGCGCTTTGAGCGCCTTGACGAAGGCGGCATTGCGCGGATTCTGCAGGCTCTGGAAATACCCCATGCACGCGTAGTAGCCCACGGCGTTCTCGCGGCCGATACCGTCGATCTCGTTCTCCGAAACCACGGTGGACAGCAGCTTCTGCTGCTGTCCGTCGAGTCCCGCCGCTTTCAACTGCTTGTAGAACGCGACATTACTGCCGCCTACCACCGTCGAGTAAATCCAGTCGGGTTTGGCGGCCTTGATCTTGTTGATGATCGACGAGAACTCGGTGTTGCCAAGCGGCGCATACTCCTCGCCCACCACGGTGCCCCCGACACGGGCGATGGTTGGTCGTGCGATCTTGTTGCAGGTGCGCGGATAGATATAGTCGGAGCCAACAAGGAAGAACGTCTTGCCTTGCTGCGTGGCCATCCACTGGATGGCAGCGATCACCGACTGGGTCGCTTCCTGCGACGTGTAGATCACCTGGGAGTCCTGCTCCTGGCCTTCGTAGTAGGTCGGGTAGTACAGCAGGCCGTGATGCTGGTTGAGAATGGGCAACACCGCCTTGCGCGAAGCCGACGTATAGCAGCCGACGATGGCCGCAACCCGATCGCGTTGCAGCAGCTTGCGGGTTTTCTCTGCAAAGGTCGGCCAGTCGCTCGCACCGTCTTCGACAATTGGCTGGATAGGCCGGCCCAGCACGCCGCCTGCTGCGTTGATCTCATCGACAGCGAGCTTCTCGGCATCCACGAGTGCCGCCTCGGCAATCGCGATCGTGCCGGTCAGCGAATGCAGCAACCCAAGCTTGACCGGCTCGGCAGCAAAAGCGCGACCGGACCAGAGCGTGGCAGAAGGCAATGCGGTCGCGGCAACGGCGGTTCCGCCCAGTTGCAGAAAACGTCGGCGATTGATACTGGTCATACTCCTATCTCCCCGTTATAGGTTGAGCGGGCGTGCACGAGCCGCGGCGCCGGCGAATCCGGCGTCGGGCGAGGTCAGGCAAACAGCGGGTTTTCGACTGCAAGTTAGAGACGTTGCAGGAACAATGGACAAAAAAAAGCCCCGGGCAGACGGGTGAGCGTCTGCACAGGGCATTTTTGCCTTGTACCTCGTCGGCAATGTTGGCGACGGGTACGAAATGTAATTGCGTAGCGCTAGGTTAAAGCGCCAAAAAAACGGTTGTCAATAGGAATTCTTAGGTACGGCCTTGTCGACCTGCCGGGAGTGAGATGAGCCCCGCGCAAGGTAACAGGTCATGTCCTTTAAACGGCGTGGAAGATTTCGCGGCCGCTACCAGAGAGCTATTGCCCGGCTGCGCTCTCCCCCGCGGGAATGATCACGGCCGAGGTGACAGGTGAATGGACAGTCCATCCGATCGCACTGTACAGCGCGAGGCCATCGGTCGTCGCCACCAGAATGCCTTGCGTCTTTCCCCGCGCCACGGCCTCGCCGCTCAGTAGCGTCATGACTGCGCTTCCCAGGCCGCGTCTTCGGTGTGACTCATGCGTGATGATCTGGTCGAATATGCACGATTCTCCGTCCAGAGCGCACTGACCACTTGCGGCTATATCACCCGCCGCATCCTCGACCTGTACCCGGATAATCGGCCCCTCGTCAAAGACGCGCACGGCATACTCTTTGGACAGGACCGGCTCGCCTCGCGAACATTCGTTGCCGGCGAGAGCGGCAGTCATCAGGAATACCGGCGCTTGCACGGTCCAGGTCTGCGGAAGGATCTTAGCTATGGCTCGCGGCTCGGTGCAAACCTTGATGAACGTCCATGGGGTATGAATGCGGGAAGCCAGATCCGCAACGACTTCGGGTTGGAATTCCGGCAGCACGTAGCGTGCTTTTTGTTGAGGCAATCCGACGTCGACCCGAAAACCAATGGGCAATGCCGTCGGAGCGGGCGTTCTTCGCGAGAGCGCCCAGCCCATTACCCACGCCTCGACGATCAAAGGATCGACTCGATGAACAGCCAGTGATTTTTGCAAGGGACGCCTGGGTATCACCATGGATTGTAGGTCCCAAAGTTCCAGATATGCCCCTCGGGATCTCGGCATGTAAAGCCGCGGCCACCATAGTCTGCATCTTTAATGTCCAGCAGCATTTCGGCTCCAGCAGATTTCGCCCGGGCATGGATTGCGTCTGCATCGGAGACGATCACGCATGCGCTCTGCGTTTCGGCGCCACCGATCTCATCGGGTTGTTTGATCAGCCGCGTCCATTCAGACTCCGTTTCAAGAACCGAGCTGAGCATGATCATGCCGTTGCCAAACGTCAGTTGAGCATGGGCGATCGTACCGTCCGGATTCGGATAGACGGCATGCTTCTCGAAGCCAAATGCCGAACACAGCCAGTCAATCGCAGCAGGAGCGTTTCGGTACCGAAGGCAGGGAATAATGGTTGCTTTTACGCTTCTGGCGGGAGTGGACATGATGCTCTCCTTCTCTCTGTTTCTTTCGAGCGGGTTAAGAATCTTTCCCTTCAATCCCTTCTTCCCGAAGACCGGATCGGCAATCCGCTCGGCAATCGAAGACAAGCCGCCGGTTATTCTGCCGGCGCTTTGTGCTCGCCGGCACTAATGGCCGTTGGGTTCATCCAGACCGCTTCCCAGACGTGGCCGTCGGGATCCGCCACGTTTCGGTTGTACATAAAACCAAGATCCTGCATCGGGTTGATATCAGCTGTCCCGCCGTTAGCCGCTGCAGCCGTATTCATCGCGTCGACCGCCTCGCGACTGTCGCAGGAGACAGCAAGCATCACCTCGCTTGAGGTGCTGGGCGCAATGGGACGAGTCGTGAACGTGCTCCACTTGGCATGGGTGAGCAGCATGACGTTTATCGACTCGCTCCATACCATGCAGGCAGCCGTGTCGTCACTGAATAGCGGGTTGTTCGTGAAGCCAAGCGCTTCGTAGAAACGCCTTGATGCCGCCAGATTTGCGACTGGCAAATTCACAAAAATCATTCTGGTCATGACTCTACCCTTCAATGAATGTGCGAAAACGCGATGCCACCTCGTGCCGGTATTTATCATAGACGTAAGACAGCGTCCATCAATACTTCGGCAACCAGGAGCCTGTCACTCGCAAACGCCGGTTTCTGGCCGGTCCCCGTCCCACAACGAATTTCCGTAGTCGCCCCTTGTGGAACATGCGTCCGAATCGACCCACCTCTCGCGAGCGGGTAGCGCGACGCCGGTGCCGATGGCCCATAGAGCACGCGGCCCAATCACGTGTTGCAACCGGCGATATCATATGCGCCGGATGCAGTAGTTCTATGGCAAGGATCATCCTCAATCTGATGGAATCCATCATGAGTCAAGACTCTTCAGGCAAGTCCGGCAAGCTGTCGTCAGGTGACGGCCGTTACCATCAGGTGTATCCCACGCTGGACGAAAAGCAGCTGGCGATACTGGAGCGATACGGCGAGCGCCGCAAGATCAGAACCAACGACATCCTCTATTCCGAGGGTGACCGGCACATCGCGATGTTTGCCATTCTGTCCGGAACGATCAACACAACCAGAAAGTCCGTTCAAGGCCCCGTATCGCTGGGTACATATGGTCCCGGCAGTTTCACCGGCGAAGTTGGCACGCTCGCCGGCCGGGCTGCCGCGGCGACGACGCGCGCCGTTTCCGATTGCGAGGTCATCGTTATCGATGAGGAGTCACTCCGCGCCCTCGTGATCGCTGAAGCGGAGCTAAGCGAGACCATCATGCGCGCGTATATTCTGCGCCGGGTCGCTTTCGCCCAGAGCCAGGCAGGCCTGGTGGTGATCGGCAGTACGTCCTCGGCCGCGACGCTACGCCTGCGCCATTTCCTGAGCCGCAACGCGCAACCCTCGGCATATTTCGATATCGTCGAGCATGCCGAAACAAAAGAACTTCTGACCCGCTATGACGTAACCGAAGCCGACATTCCGGTTGTGGTCACCTCGCAAGGCACCGTTCTCAGGAGACCCGGCAACCGGGCCGTGGCAGATGCGATTGGCCTGAGTCCGGACCGGTTGAACGGCGAGCGCTTCGATCTCGTTGTGGTCGGCGCAGGACCCGCGGGACTGGCGGCCGCGGTATATGCGGCATCAGAGGGGTTGAAGGTTGCGGTTCTGGATGCCAAGGCGCCAGGGGGCCAGGCGGGCACCAGTTCGAAGATTGAAAATTACTTCGGTTTTCCTACGGGTATATCGGGGCAGGCACTGGCCGGCCGAGGCCTGTCCCAATGCCGCAAGTTCGGCGCCGAAGTCGGTGTGCCAATCGAAGCACTGAAGGTTGAATGCACGGATCCTCAAACGTTTCACATCGGACTGGGTCAGAACGAGAGTGTTCACGCTCGCGCCGTGGTCATTGCTACCGGCGCGCGTTATCGGAAGCCGGCGCTTGCCCGACTGGAGCATTTCGAAGGTTGCGGCATCTACTACAGTGCGACCTTCATGGAGGGTGCGTTCTGTAAAAACCAGGAGTTGATTGTTGTCGGCGGTGGGAATTCGGCCGGACAGGCTGCGGTATTCCTTGCGAGATTCGCAGGTCACGTCCACGTCGCCATTCGCGGCGACGGGCTCAGTGCGAGTATGTCGGATTACCTGATCAGGCGCATCAACGCGACCGCCAACATCACGCTTCACACGAGGACGCAGATCGTCGAGTTATGCGGCGAGTCGAGACTTGAGGCAATCAAATGGGACCGGCAGGGACACATCGAACAGAAACAGATCCAGCACGTTTTTCTTTTCCTGGGGGCTGAGCCCAATACCCGGTGGCTTGGCGATTGCGTGGCGCTGGACAAGGATGGGTTTGTGCTGACCGGTGCCGATACAGGCGTCCGGTGGGAAGCTGAGCGGCCAGCGCATGATCTGGAGACAAGCCGGCCCGGTATCTTCGCCGCCGGCGACGTGCGAAGCGGGTCTGTCAAAAGAGTAGCGGCTGCCGTGGGTGAAGGCGCAGCCGTCATTCAGGCCATTCACCAGTATCTTGCAGTTGCGAGTGCCGTATAAGCGGCGCAGCCGCGTGAAGGCATGTCGCGGCACGCGACCGATTACACGGTCCAAATAATTACATCACGCTTTCAGCGGACGTTCCCACTCGCCGTAACGTCCGCTAAAAGAAACCCCCCACATTCAACTGTCCGTTGACGCCGCTTGCGGTCGGAAAGACACCCACAGAGTCTTTCCGACCCCAACATGTTTCACGTTGGTAACTCAAACTTTGTACGTACCCGGTACATTGGCGGCATGCCCGTTGTCCACCCGCATCCACCAACGCAAACATGAACAACACACGGTCTGTCAGCAAGGCGCTCGCGGCAGTCGGCAACGCGCCGCCCACTCGATTCCGCGGGGACGCTCCGATAAAACATTACCGCCGATTTCACAGCGTGTTCGTCGTCATCGATCCAGTTACCACGCCATAACGCCATTACGGCGCCTTATGCCGGTTACGACGTTATGCATTTTGCGCGACCCGTTTTTCTTTCAATTAGATAACGCCATGCAAAAAGATCATTGAGTTGTGACAACACGCAAGAACCATGGCATGTTCCCAAAATCCTGGCAGAGAATGACTCCCCATCCGATCATTTACGGCAGCATCTGTTTTCGTTTTCGGAGATACCTATGAGCGAAGCCGTGTCCAAGCAACCCAAGCGCTCCCGACGCGGGCTCATTCTATTTGCGCTTATCGTGCTGGTGCTGATCGCGCTCGTCGTTGTACACCTGTTGACGCAGAAGAAGCCCTCGCGTGAAGTCGCGCCGATCGTCGTCACCGTGGCGAGCGCCACACTCGGTTCGATGCCGGTCACGTTGAGCGAACTCGGCACGGTTACCCCCACCGCCACCGTGACCGTGCTGCCGCAACTGAGCGGCTACCTCACGGAGGTCGGTTATCACGAAGGCCAGGAAGTCCAGAAAGGCCAGTTCCTCGCCCAGATCGATCCGCGCCAGTATCAGATCAGCAAGCAGCAGGCTCAGGCGGCACTCGCCAAAGACCACGCGTCGCTCGCCCAGGCGCGTGCCGATCTTGCCCGCTACACGCAGTTGAACGAGCGCAAGTCGATCGCGCAGCAAACCTTCGAGGATCAGAAATTCCTCGTGCAGCAAGACGAGGCCGCGGTCCAGTCCGATCTCGCCAACATCGCCCAGTTCGACCTCGACCTGACCTATTGCCGCATCACCGCGCCGGTCGCCGGCAAGGTCGGCCTGCGTCTCGTCGACCCGGGCAACTACGTGACCGCGTCGTCGTCGACGGGGATCGTCGTCATCACCACCGTCAAGCCGACTACCGTGCAGTTCACGGTGCCGCAGGACTCGCTCGCCTCGATCGTGCAGCGCCTGAATGGCGGCGCAAAGTTGCCGGTCACCGCCTATAGCAGCGACAACGCGCGCGAGGTCGCCACAGGCGCGCTCTACGCGGTCAGCAACCAGATGGCCACCTCGACCGGCACCGTCACCTTGCGCGCCACGTTCCCCAACGACGACGAAGCGCTATTCCCCAACGAGTTCGTCAACGTCAAGCTGCTGGTCGATACGATGCAGAATGCCGTGCTGGTGCCGACCCCCGCCGTGCAAACCGGCGCGCCGGGCGACTTCGTCTATCTGGTCAACGCGAACAACACCGTCTCCGTGCATAAAGTGAAGCTGGGCCCGAGCGACGGCAAGAACACCGTCGTTCTCTCCGGCCTCGCCCAGGGGAACCAGGTGGTCACGGACGGCACCGACCGCCTGAACGACGGAGCCAAGATCGAGGCGGCCAAGCCGAAGCCCGCGGCGGCCAAGCCAGCGTCCAGCGGCGCCGCCGCTGCCCCTGCTACCTCCGAACCCGCTGCCGCATCGGCCGCAGCGTCGGCCAATGCGGCTTCGTCGTAGCAGGCTCACGCGCCGATGAATATTTCCCGTCTGTTCATTCTTCGACCGGTAGCCACGCTGCTGCTGATGATCGCCCTCGTGCTGGTGGGCCTCGTCGCCATGCGCGTGCTGCCGGTTTCATCGCTGCCCAACGTCGACTATCCGACCATCCAGGTGCAGACGTTTTATCCGGGCGCGAGTCCGGACGTGATGGCCACCACAGTCACGGCGCCGCTCGAAGTGCAGTTGGGCGAAATCCCGGGCTTGCAACAGATGACGTCGTATAGCTCGGACGGCGCGTCGGTCATCACGCTGCAGTTCGATCTCTCGCTCGACCTCGACATCGCGCAGCAGAACGTCCAGCAGGCCATCAACGCTTCGAACAGCTACCTGCCCGCCGGCCTGCCCGCGCCGCCGACGTATGCCAAGGTCAATCCGGCCGATCAGCCGATCCTGACGCTTGCGGTGACGTCGAAATCGATGTCGCTGACCCAGCTCGAGGACGTCGCCAACAACCGTCTCGGCACCAAGATTTCCGAAGTGTCGGGCGTGGGTGTGGTGACCACGAGCGGCGGCAATGTGCCGGCCATCCGTGTCGAAGCGGACCCGCACAAGCTGGCCGCCTACGGCCTGAATATCGACGATCTGCGCACGCTGCTCAGCTATGTCAACGTCAGCCAGCCGAAGGGCAATTTCGACGGCCCCGACCTCGATTACACGATCAACGGCAACGATCAGATCAGCGATCCGAAGGACTATCTGGATACGGTGATCGCCTACCAGAACGGCGCCCCGGTGTTCATGCGCGACGTCGCGCGGGTCAGTCAGGCCGCCCAGGACGTCGAACGCGGCGCCTGGTACAACGGCTCGCCGGCCATCGTGCTCAACGTCCAGCGGCAACCCGGCGCGAACGTGATCGCGACGGTCAACCAGATCATGAAGCAACTGCCGCAGCTCGAATCCACGCTGCCGGCCGGCATGAAGGTGACCGTGGTGTCGGACAGCACGGGCGTGATCCGCTCGTCGGTCTCCGACGCGGCGCTCGAACTGATTCTCGCCATCGTGCTGGTGGTCGCGGTGATCTTCGTGTTCCTGCGCAATGTGCCCGCCACCCTCATTCCTAGCGTGTCGGTGCCGGTGTCGCTGATCGGCACCCTGGCCGTGATGTATCAGTTGAACTACTCGATCGACAACCTCTCGCTGATGGCGCTCATTATCGCCACCGGCTTCGTGGTCGACGACTCGATCGTGATGATCGAGAACGTCGTGCGTTACCTGGAGGAAGGCAAGACACCGCTCGAAGCCGCACTGGAAGGCGCGGGTCAGATCGGTTTCACGATTCTGTCGCTGACCATCTCGCTGATCGCCGTGCTGATTCCCCTGCTCTTCATGGGCGGTGTGATCGGGCGTCTGTTCAGCGAATTCGCGGTGACGCTCGCCGTCACCATCGTGATCTCCGCGATCGTTTCGCTGACCGTGGTGCCGATGCTCTGCGCGCGCATGTTGCGCGCGCAGGCCGACCGCCATCCGAGCCGCTTCGAGCGGATCAGCGAAGGCCTGTTCGACAAGACACTGGGCGCCTATGAACGTGGCCTGCGCTGGGTGCTGGATCACCAGGTGCTGACGCTCGTCGTGGCCGTCGGCACGGTGGTGCTGACCGGCATCCTGTACGTGGTGATTCCGAAGGGGCTCTTTCCAGTGCAGGACGTCGGCGTGATCGAGGGGATCAGCGTAGCCGACAACTCGGTGTCGTACGCGGCGATGGTGAACCGCCAGGGCGCGCTCGCCGATGCGATCCTGAAAGACCCGGACGTCACCTCGCTGACCTCTTACGTGGGTATCGACGGCACGAACTCGACGCTGAACAACGGTCGCTTCCTGATCAATCTTCGCGATCACGACAAGCGCTCCGACACCGCGCAGGAGATTGCCCGGCGTCTGCAACAGGAAGTCGCGCAAGTGCCGGGCGTCAAGCTCTACATGCAGCCCGAACAGGATCTGACGCTCGACACCACAGTCTCGCCGAACCAGTACAGCTTCGTGCTGCGCGGACCGAGCCAGCAGGCGTTCCAGAAGTACGTGCCGGAACTGGTCGCGAAGCTCAAGCAGATCCCATCGCTCGCCGACGTGCAAAGCGACATGAATACCGACGGCCTGAGCGTGAACGTCGAGGTCAACCGGCAACTGGCGGCACGCTTCGGCATCACGCCCGCGACGATCGACAATGCGCTCTACGACGCGCTGGGCCAGCGGATCGTTTCGACCATCTTCGAGCAGTCGAACCAGTACCGCGTGATTCTCGTCGCCAAACCGGAATCGCTGCCGAACGTGCAGTCGATCGGCAACCTGTATCTGCCGAGTCAGACCAGCAGCACGGGCCAGGTGCCGCTGTCCGGTATCGCAAAGATCCAGATCACGAAGTCGCCGCTTGTAATCAGCCATCTGGCGCAGTTCCCGTCGGTCACGATCTCGTTCAATCTCGCGAAGGATGCGTCGCTGAGCACGGCGGTCAAGGCGATCCATCAAGCCGAACAGTCGGTGAACCTGCCGCCGTCGATCACCTCGTCGCTGCAGGGCGCGGCGCAGGCCTTCGAAGACTCGCTGTCGAGCGAGGTCTATCTGCTGATCGCGGCGCTGGTGGCGGTGTATATCGTGCTCGGCGTGCTGTATGAGAGCTTCATCCATCCGGTGACGATTCTGTCCACCCTGCCCTCGGCGGGTATCGGCGCACTGCTCGCGCTGATGATCGCCGGCAGCGACCTGGATGTGATCGGCATCATCGGCATCGTGCTGCTGATCGGTATCGTCAAGAAGAACGCCATCATGATGGTGGACTTCGCGCTGGACGCCGAACGCAATCACGGCAAGGCCCCGCGCGAAGCGATCTTCGAGGCGTCGCTGCTGCGTTTCCGGCCGATCCTGATGACGACGCTGGCCGCCATGCTCGGCGCACTGCCGATGCTGCTCGGCTCCGGCACGGGTTCGGAATTGCGGCGGCCGCTGGGGCTCGCGATCATCGGCGGTCTGACGCTGAGCCAGATGCTGACGCTTTTCACCACGCCGGTGATCTATCTGTTCTTCGACAGAATGGCCGAGCGCACGAGACGCTGGCGCAACCGCAACAAACCGCATAATTCGGATAAGCCGGAGGATTCGCCTCGCGGCGGGGCGGAGGAAGCGCCTTGAACATCTCGGCGTTGTTCATCCGGCGGCCCGTCGCGACCACGCTTCTGGCGATCGCCATCCTGATCTCCGGAGCGCTCGCCTACTTCCGGCTGCCGGTTGCGCCGTTGCCGAACATTGCCTTTCCGGTCATCGTGGTGCAGGCGAACATGGCAGGTGCGAGCCCGGACATCATGGGAACCACGGTGGCCGAGCCGCTCGAGCGGCGGCTCGCGACCATTGCCGACGTCGAAGAACTGACCTCGATCAGCTCCGTCGGCTCGTCGCTGATCGTGGTCGAGTTCGGTTTGAAGCGCGACATCAACGGCGCCGCGCGCGACGTCGAAGCGGCCATCCAGGCCGCGCGCGCCGACCTGCCGACCACGCTGCGCAGCAATCCGAGCTATCGCCAGTACAACCCGGCGGATGCGCCGATCATGGTGCTCTCGCTCACGTCGGACACGCTCACCAAGGCACAGCTCTACGATTCCGCCGATTCGGTCATCCAGCAGCAGCTCTCGCAGGTCCAGGGCGTGGGTCAGATCACGCTCGGCGGCGGTGCGCTGCCCTCGGTACGGGTGGAATTGCAGCCGGGCAAACTGAGCAGCTACGGTATCGGTCTCGAAGACGTGCGCGCGGCAATCAGCGCGGCCAACGCCGACAGCGCCAAAGGCCATCTCGACGAGGGCGACCAGCGCTACGTGGTCACCTCCAATGACCAGATCACACATGCGGCGCCCTACCGCGACCTGGTGGTCGCCTACCGCCACGGCGCACCGGTGCAGTTGCGCGACGTGGCCGAGGTCAGGGATTCGAACGAAAACATCCGCAATGCCGGCCTCTTCAACGGCAAGTCCGCCATTCTCGTGATCGTGTATCCGATGCCTGGCAGCAATGTCGTGAGCACCGTGGCGCAGATCCGCAAGGTCCTGCCGTCGATCGAGGCGACGCTGCCAAGCAGTGTGCATGTGGGTATCGCGATTGACCGCTCGGAATCGGTCAGAGCGTCGGTGGGCGACACGGAGCGCACGCTGTTCATTGCCGTGCTGCTGGTAGTGGGCGTCGTGTTCATTTTCCTGCAATCGCCGCGCGCCACGCTGGTGCCGGCCGTCGCGCTGCCGCTCTCGATCGTAGGCACCTTCGGGCCGATGTACCTGCTCGGCTACAGCATCGACAACCTCTCGCTGATGGCGCTGACCATCGGTACGGGCTTCGTGGTCGACGACGCGGTAGTGGTGCTGGAAAACATCGTGCGTCACATGGAGTTAGGGCTCAGCCCGAAAGAGGCCGCCTTGAAAGGCAGCGGCGAAGTGGGCTTCACGGTGATCTCGATGAGCCTCTCGCTGATCGCGGTGTTCCTTCCCATCATGCTGATGCCGGGCGTGGTCGGCCTCCTGTTCCACGAGTTCGCGGTCACGCTGTCCATCGCGATCCTGATCTCGCTGGTGATTTCGCTGACAGTCACGCCGGCCATGTGCGCCTACGTGCTGAGCCGCGAGAACGCCGGACATTCGAAAGCGCGTTGGGCAATATGGGTCGAAAAGCAGTTCGATCGTTTCAAGGATGCCTACGCGCGCTCGCTTACTGCAGTCCTGGACCATGCACTGCTGGTCATCCTGCTGTTGGTCGGCCTGCTGGTGGCGAACGTGTTCCTGTTCAAGCTGGTGCCGGCCACCTTCTTTCCTGAACAGGACACGGGCATCCTGATCGGACAGATCATTGCCGACCAGAGCATCTCCTTTCCGGCGATGCAAAAGAAGCTCACGCAATTGCAGGAGATCGTGCAGAAGGATCCGGCGGTGGCCTCGGTGGCCGGCTTTACGGGCGGCCGCGCGCTCAATACCGCGAACGTGTTCGTCGAACTCAAGCCGCTGGCGGAGCGCCATGCCACGGCCACCGAAGTTGTGAACCGTCTACGGCCCAAACTCAATGAAGTCTCGGGCGCCCGCCTCTTCATGCAGGCCCAGCAGGATCTGCGAATCGGCGGACGGCAATCCGCCGCCGAGTATCAATACACGCTCACCAGCGACGATTCCGCCGCGCTGTTCAAGTGGACACCGCTGCTCGTCGCCGCGCTCGGCAAGGAGCACGCGCAGTTGCTCGACGTGAACTCGGACCTGCAGCAAAATGGCCTGCAGACCTACGTCACCATCAACCGTTCGACGGCGGCACGCTACGGCTTTGCGCCGAACCAGGTCGACAGCGTGCTGTATGACGCGTTCGGCCAGCGGACCGTGTCGACCATCTACAACCCGCTGAACCAGTATTTCGTGGTGATGGAAGTGGCGCCGGACTACTGGCAATACCCGCAAACGCTCAACCAGATTTACCTGAGCACGGCGTCGGGCAACCCCACCGGCACGGCGGGCACGCAGATGCCGGGCGCCACGGTATCGGGTGTGACGGTGGCGACCGAGGCCAGCACGACCACGAACGCACTCAACTCGAACGCGCAGGCCAACGCGACCACCAATAGCATCGCCAACAGCAAGGGCGGCAGTTCGACCGGCAGCGCGGACAGTACCTCGGCTGAAACCATGGTGCCGCTGTCGGCGCTGGCTTCGTTCTCGAACAGCCATACGTCGACTCAGGTGAATCACCAGAGCGGCCTCGTGGCCGCGACGATTTCGTTCAACCTGCCGGCGGGCGGTTCGTTGAGCAAGGCGGCCGTGGCGATCAACAACACGATCCGCGAGATCGGCATGCCCGCCAGCATCCACGGTTCGTTTGCCGGCGCGGCGGCCGCCTACTCGCAGTCGATGGGGACGGTGCCGCTGCTGATTCTGGCGGCACTCGGCGTGGTGTATATCGTGCTCGGCGTGTTGTACGAAAGCTCGATCCACCCGCTGACCATTCTGTCGACGCTGCCGTCCGCGGGCATCGGCGCGACGCTGGCCCTGCTGATTTTCGGCACACCGTTCTCGGTGATCGCGATGATCGGCATCATCCTGCTGATCGGTATCGTCAAGAAGAACGGCATCATGATGGTCGACGTCGCGATCCAATTGCAACGCAGCGAAGGCATGCCGGCGAAGGAAGCGATCCACTCGGCCGCCGTGGTCCGTCTGCGGCCGATCATGATGACCACGTTCGCGGCCGTGCTCGGCGCGGTGCCGCTCGCTATCGGCATTGGCC
Source organism: Paraburkholderia agricolaris (assembly GCF_009455635.1). NCBI lineage: Bacteria > Pseudomonadati > Pseudomonadota > Betaproteobacteria > Burkholderiales > Burkholderiaceae > Paraburkholderia > Paraburkholderia agricolaris. Next base: position 2,222,205 of record NZ_QPER01000001.1, on the reverse strand, counting down.
AGGGCGCGTCGCTGCGCCAACCGCTCGGTATCACCGTGATGGGTGGCCTGATCCTGAGCCAGGTCTTTACCCTGTACACGACACCGGTGATCTACCTCTACCTCGACCGCTTGCGCTTCAAGCTGGTCAGATGGTCCGCCAACCTGCCATGGAATCGCGACACGCAGCAACCCGGACAACCGGATACGAGGGCATGACGATGAAGATTTCCCGTAACCGCTCTGGCCACCCTGGCCACCCTGGCCACCCTGGTCACGTTGGCCTCGTTGGCCTCGTTGGCCTCGTTGGCCTCGTTGGCCCACTGCGGCCTCTGGCCGTCGCGACGCTGGCCCTGCTGACCAGTGCCTGCACGGTCGGCCCGGACTACCACCGCCCGCCGGTCAACGTGGCCGCCACCTACTCGGAGTTGCCGGGCTGGACCCAAGCCGAACCCTCGGCCGAGAAACCGAAAGGCGACTGGTGGACGGCCTTCAACGATCCGTTGATCGACCAGCTTGAACCGCTGGTGTCGGTATCGAACCAGAACGTGCGCGCGGACTACGCGAACTATCAGGAAGCACTCGCCGAAGTGCGGGTGGCGCGCGCCAGCCTGTTTCCGACCATCGGCGTAACCGGTTCGGGCACCAAGGCGCGTGGCTCGGTCGGCAATGTGGCGCGCGTGGCGAACTCGGGCTCGCTGGAAGGCAACGTCAGCTGGGCGCCCGATCTGTGGGGCCAGGTGCGGCGCACGATCGAAGAAAACGCCGCGACGGCGCAATCGACCGAAGCGACGCTCGCCAATGCGACGCTCTCCGAGCAGGTGGCGCTGGCCACGGCGATCATCGAACTGCGCACCAGCGACGCCAATATCGACCTTCTGCAAAAAACGGTCGTGGCCTACCAGCACTATCTGGACGTCGTGTCCGACCAGGATCAGGCGGGCACCATCGCGCCGTCCGACCTGATCACTGCCCGCACCCAACTCGAGACGGCGCAGTCCAGTCTGATCGCGCTCGGCGTGGCGCGCGCCCAGTACGCGCATGCGATTGCCGTGCTGGTGGGCAAGAATCCGGAAGAACTGTCGATCACGCACAGCACCACCATGCCGACGCTGCCGGGCGTGCCGGTGGGTGTGCCGTCGACGCTGCTCGAACGGCGGCCCGATATCGCCGCGGCCGAGCGCAAGATGGCGGCGCAAAATGCGGCGATTGGCGTGGCGGTATCGGCGTATTACCCGGAGATTTCCCTGTCCGGGCTGGCCGGCTTTACACAGTCGCCCTTGTCCGGTCTGTTCAAGGTGGCCAACTACGTCTGGTCGCTGGGCGGCAGCGCGACCGAAACGCTTTTCGACGGCGGTTTGCGCAGCGCCGACGTCGACGCGGCGAAGGCGGCCTACGATTCCACCGTCGCCACCTACCGGGGCACGGTGTTGACGGCATTCCAGAACGTTGAAGACGATCTGAGCGGGTTGCGAATCCTGGCCGAGCAATCGGTCGTGCTGGAGACGGCCGTGAAGGACGCAACCCGTGGCGCCGAGATCGCGTTCAACGAGTATCAGGCCGGGACAGTGGACTACACGACGGTGGCCACCGCGCAGGCCACCCAGTTGAGCACTCAGCAGACCGCGCTGAATGTTCAGGAAACGCGCCTGCTGGACACGGCCTCGCTATTCGGCGATCTGGGCGGCGGCTGGTCGGCGGATCAGTTGCATGATCCGCGGCATCCGGACAAGCAGACTGCGCCTGCGCAGACAGGCAATACGGCGGCCGGGAGTGTCGACGCGAAGGCGCAGTGATTTTGAAGTGTTGCCGAGGGCGGTCTCGTCCGCCCTTTACCCCGCGAATGCTTCGGCACACGCCTGTCGAACCTGTTCGACGACCGTCGGCCATGTTCCGTCCAGAGGTTGGCGGAACAGACGAATCGTGTCGGGATACCACGGAGAGTCGGTGCGTTCGTGCATCCAGCGCCAGTCGATTTCCTCTGCCGGCAGCATGACCCAGCACGGCGTACCAAGCGATGCGGCGAGATGCGCAATCGACGTATCCACACAGATGACCAGATCGAGTTGCGCGACGATCGCGGCGCTATCGGCCATATCCACGGCGTCGGACCCGAGATGCAGTAACGGCTGGCCGACGGGCGGCGCGTTGCCCTCATCCTCGCCCTCGCCTTTTTGCAGGCTCACGAAGCTGATGCCGGGGATGCGCCAGAGCGGCGCCAGCGTCGCAAGGGATCGCAGCGACCGGTTGGCATCGTTCTGATGCAGGACGTTGCCTTTCCATACGAGACCGATCCGGCGACCGGCAGGAAGCTCTGCGAGGCGCACGCGCCACGCTTCGATGAGAGACGGGTCCAGCCTCAACCGCACGGGCGGCGGGATCGTTTCCATCGTTGTGCCGCTATACAGCGGCGCGCTCAGCGGGCTCGTCCAATAGTCGTAATTCGCGGAACCCGCCCAGCCTGCCTCGTGAGCCAGCACCACGTCGACGCCCTCAACCGCCGCGAAGAGCCGATGCAGCGCGGGAGCGCAGGCGAAAGCGATTTCCGCCGCCCCTTGCGCCTTGAGCCACGAAAAATAGCGGCCAAATTGAATCGCATCGCCGAGTCCGCCCTCCTGCCAGACCAGCAGTTTTTTTCCTGCCAGTGCTTCGCCGCGCCAAGGGGGACGGTTAATGACTTTCTGCGTCTTATGCTGCATCGACCTGGGATTCGCGTGACGCTCCTCATATAAGCGCCATCCTTCCTGGAAGCGCCCCATGCTGATTAGCAGGATGGCGAGACCAAACTTCGCCACGTGGTAATCGGCGCGAAGCGCGAGCGCCTGACGGTAGGCAGCTTCAGCTTCCCGCAAATGTCCGAGCTCCTTCAGTACGTTGCCGAGGTTGCTGTAGCCCATGACCATGCCGGGGCTGAGTTCTACGGCCCGCTGATACGCTTGCGCGGCTTCGTGCCAACGGCCGAGCGGCCTGAGCACGACGCCGAGGTTGTAATGAAACTCAGCGCGATCAGGTTCAACGAGCGACGCTTGCCAATAAGACGCCTCAGCTTCGGCCAGACGCCCCTGGTCCTGCAGCATCGAGCCGAGCTGGTTGTGAACATCGGCGAGATCCGGGCGGACTGCCAGCAATTGCCGAAACAGCACCTCCTTATCACGCAGGCGGTTCAGGCCGTTCAGCAGGGTGCCGAGATTCATGTACGCGTCCGCGAAGCCCGGGTTTGCTGCGATCGCGCGGCGCCAATATGACTCGGCGTCGTCGAGCAGGCCCAGCCCGAGCGAACTGACCGCGGCGATCTGCAACGCTTCAGCCAGCATGGCGTCCGCTAACGGCGGCTGCATCTCGAGCAGCGGCCTCACCTTCTCCAGCGCATCGGTGAATCTTGCCGATTGATCGGGCGGCGTGACCGGTCCGTTATGCGCCGTGTTCGAGGCCCCGCTGTCAGATGATGGATGCATGTTGGATAGCGCGATTGGGGCGCCGAGTCTGCCACGGGTGGGAAAAGAACTATAGTAAAGAGGATTTCCAGCCATCAAAAGGAGTTCGAGTATGAAAGCACGTACCTATCGCGCCACCGCTACCGGGATCCTGATCGCCGCATTGCTACCTGTCTGCGCTGCCCAGGCGCAGCTCGGAAACCTGCTCAACCAGAGCGGAGGTGGCGGGTCGTCCGGTGGCCTGGGGAGCCTCGGCGGCGTGGGCAGTGCCCTGTCGGGTCAGTCATTGACCTCGGGCAGCACAAGCAACGTGGCGGGCGTGCTCGAGTTCTGCATCAAGAACAACTATCTCAGCGGCAACGGCGCGTCTTCGGTCAAGGACTCGCTAATGAGCAAGCTTCCCGGCGGCTCCAGTTCAGCCTCGTCCGACAGCGGCTATACCAACGGCGCCAAGGGCATCCTGAGCAGCGGCAATGGCCAGCAACTTGACCTGAGCGGCGGTGGTCTGAAGCAACAGGTCACGAAGCAGGTCTGCGACAAGATTCTCGCCCAAGGCAAATCCCTGCTGTGATCCGGCAGCGGACCATGCTCGCGTCGGCAATGCGCTGAGGGTCCGGCAAGCTGGATTCCTCAGCGCGTGACGCGCGGCACACAATGGGCGTCCAGTGCAGCGCTATGATTTTTCCGGCGTTCGTTCAAAAAATTCAATGATGGCACTGGCCACTTCAGCCAGTGCCTCCCGTTGTGGAAAATGTCCGACACGCTCAAGCACAATCCGGTCGTATGGTCCGGTAAAGAACTTCTCCTTGCCGGCCGAACTGTCAGGATGATTGCAGGCATCCGAACCGCCATGCAGCACAAGCGTGGGAACCTGCAAGACGGGGGCAGGATTCAAACTGGCTTCATCCGCCGCATACGTTGGGTCGCCTGATGTAAAACCCCATCGGTGCCGGTAGGAATGAAGTACCACGCTGGCCCAATCGGGATTGTCGAATGCAGCGACTGCCTGCTCGTAGTCCTGTTCCCTATACCACCCGGCAGGCGACCAGGTGTCCCACATCAGGCGGGTAAAACCTCGCCGATCCTGCTCGACCGCTCGCTGTCCTCTCGGCGTGGCCATGAACCAGTGGTACCAGTAGTTACGGGCCTGCTCGTAACTGAGCGCCTGTTGCGGATCGTTGGTGCCATAGCCGACGGAGAGCATCACCAGGTGCGATGCGGCGCGTTCGCGCAAACCGCATGCGTTGGCCACAGCGCGCGCGCCCCAGTCATGTCCGATCAGGGACGGCCGTGAAATCCCCAGCGCATCGATAAATTCCAGCAGGTCCCGCCCAAGCGCCGCGAGCTGACCACTCCGTGGTGTTGCCGCGTTGCGAAACCGGGTTGGCCCGAAACCGCGCAAGGCCGGACACAAGACCCGGTAGCCGGCGTCTGCAAGGCGTGCCGCGACCCCGCCCCAGGTTTGCGGACAATCCGGCCAGCCATGAACGAGCACTGCCGTGCGTTCTCCGGCTGGGTTCCATTCCAGATAGCCCACCTCCAGCAGCGGCGTGCTGACGTACGAGTATTCCATTTCCGCGTTCTCCTTCGATTGGTCTCAAACCTTGGCGTCGAGGAGTAGACAGTAGAATATTTTTGCTCGCGAATTGCTGAAGAATTCGATGCTATTGTTAACGTATCGCTATGAATTACGGTGCAACCATGAGCACGGAATCGAGCGCCGCCGGGCTCGACATTGTCCTGTTGGCGACCTTTCTCGAGGTCGTCGATACGGGCGGCTTCGCCCGCGCTGCCGAGCAACTGGCTTTGACAGCCCCCGCGATCAGCGGCCATATCAAACGCCTCGAACAGGCTCTGGGAACCCGTCTGCTGTTGCGGACAACCCGCAGTTTCCAACTGACACCGGCCGGCGAAATGCTGTACACCTACGCACGGAACATCGTCAATCTGGAGCGCGAGGTGCGAGCCCGCCTGCGCGGCGCACCAACCGCTGAGCGCTTGCGAATCGGCGCCTCGGAAGATTTTACGGGTGCGTGGCTGCCGCGCGTCCTGCAGATGTTCCGGCGCGCCCATCCCGCGGCAACCGTGGAGTTGAAAGTGGGCGTGACAGCGGATCTCGTGCACGATCTGGAGCACGGCCACTTCGATATTGTTTTTGGCAAGCAATGCACCCGCGTGCCGGACAACGGAACGCTGCTGTGGGAGGAGGAACTGGTCTGGGCATTCGCCGATGGAATCGTTTTCGATCGCGACGGCGAAGTGTCTGTTGCAGCCTTCCCTGAGCCTTGCGTCTATCGCGAGGCGGCGATCGCCGCGCTCACCCGCGCCGGCAAATCATGGCGCCTGGTGTTCGAAAGCAGCAGTATGGCGGGCTGTTTGTCCGCTGCGCACGCGGGGTTCGCTGTGGCGCCCATTGCACGCAGTCAACTGCGCGACGGTCTGCGTGTACTCGACAAAGCCGATGGAATGCCCACGCTGCCCAATGTGAAGTTCTACGCGTTCGCGAATACGACTTCGGTGGCCGCGCGTGAATTGATCGCCGCGGTCGAGAAATCCGGCAGACAGACTGGGTTTTCCCTGCCTGCGCGCTTCAATCGACCGGCGGAACCGCGCCTTCCGACAAGGTCTTGATGAGCCTGGTGCGACGCCGTTCGAGATCCGCGATCTGACGATCGATGGCGGCGAGACGTTGCCGCTGAACGTCGGTGATCTGGTCGCACGACCGGGCGCCTTCGATCAACAGCATGCAGTCCGGGAACCCGCGAATATCCTCGATGGTGAAACCGGTCGCGATCATGCGCTGGATCTGCCTGACCTGCGCGACCGCCTTGTCGGGAAACATGCGGTAGCCATTGCTCGCACGCACCGATGCGAGCAGACCGTGTTCGTCGTAGTGCCTTATCGACCGCACGCTCGCGCCGGTGCGCTGCGAGAGCTCGCCGATGGTCAGCACGATGGTCGGCAATTCGTGTGCGGGCATCCTGTTCATGAAAAACAGCTTAGCACAAGCCGCTTGACTCTCACATCAGTGTGAGGGTTGAGACTGGCTGAACTGTTCATCATGAGGAATATGCCATGCGCGCCCGAATTTTCAGTAACGTGTTGATTGCCGCAGTCGCGGCGAGCACCCTCCTCTCGTTCGTACCCGCGGCGGCCGCCGGTTCGACGAACTACATGGTTGCATCGAAGGACGGGGTCAGGCTGGCGGTTCAGGAAACCGGCAACCCCAACGGCCCGCCGGTCATTCTGATCCACGGTCTGCTCGGCAGTCGTCTGAACTGGGACCCGCAGGTGCAAAGCCCCGCATTGCGCCAGTACCGGATCATTACGTACGATCTGCGCGGCCACGGTCTGTCGGACAAGCCAACCGGCGCAGTGCCGTATCACGACGGCCGCCGCTGGGGCGACGACCTCGCGGCGGTGATCAATGGCTCGCACGCGAAGAAACCCGTCGTGGTCGGATGGTCGCTTGGTGGCGTGGTGATATCCAACTACCTCGCAGCCTATGGCGATCGCGCCATCGCCGGCGCCGTGTACGTGGATGGTGTGGTCGAACTGACGCCCGGCCAGCTCGTGGCGCACCCCGAGGTCTACCGGGACATGAACGCCCCGGATCTAAAGACGCATCTCGACGGCGAGCGCAGCTTTGTCGGACTTTGCTTCAACCGGCGGCCAGATGCCGACACATTCGCCCGGCTGCTCGCCAACGCCGCGATGGCGTCCTGGGACATGCAAAGAGAAGTCCCTACGATGACGGTGTTCGCCGCTGAGGGTCTCGGCAACGCGCATGTGCCATTGCTCTTCCTCTACGGCGGCAAGGATTCGCTGGTCGATACCCACGCGACGCTTGCCCGCGCCACCGCGCTCAATCCTCGCATCGTCAGCAAGGTGTACGCTGAATCAGGCCACGCGCCGTTTATTGAGGAACCCGATCGTTTCAATCGCGACCTGGCCGAGTTCGTCAGAACGGCTACCGGGCAATGAAGACCGAGGTGCTGCCCGCCCTTGTGCGTTTGCCTCGCGGCGAACCGTCTTGCGGATGCCGGATAAGCGCCCCGGCGTAAACGATTCTGCATCCGCATGCACCGCCATGACGCCCAGGCCCAGCCGTTGCGCATGTTGCGCCAGACAGGTGCATGCCGGCAGCACATGGGATCGTTTGCAGGATCGGCTGAAATCCCCATGGCAACGGCATTCTCCGGCTGTTTGGATCGAAGGTGGCATGACTCTTGTGCATGTTTCTCAAACTCTCAGACAAAAGCGGATGCGGGATGCACGAATATCGATTACGACACAAACCATACTTGCCGCTCGACGCGCGCGCATTGTATAAGCGTCAGGCATCACCTTGTCAGGACGGAAAGTGAAGCCGGTGAGAATCCGGCACGGTCGCGCCGCTGTATCCGGTTGGGCAGTTTCACGATTGCCGAACCGGGAGTCAGACCTCTTGTCGCCCTGCTTCTACCTCAAATGGGACGCGCTCCTCCCAAGGACCTAACCGATGATTTCTCAGTTTGCAAAAGTTTTCAGTGACTCGAGTACGGAGGTGCGAAGCAAGCTCTTCGGTATCTACAGCCTGTTAATCGCGATCAACGTGCTCGCGTGGATCTGGGCCGTCGTGGCATTCCGCAACCATCCGCTGCTGCTCGGAACCGCGCTGCTGGCCTATGGTTTCGGATTGCGTCATGCCGTCGACGCCGATCACATCGCCGCAATCGACAATGTCACGCGCAAATTGATGCAGGAAAAGAAGCGGCCTGTGGCAGTGGGCTTCTTCTTTTCGCTTGGCCATTCAACGGTTGTCGTGCTCGCGTCCGTCGCCGTTGCGATTACTGCGTCCGCCATGCAAACGCGTTTCGATCACTACAAGGAAATTGGCGGAATCGTCGGAACCCTGGTGTCGGCGCTGTTTCTGTTCGCGATCGCGCTCATGAATCTGATCATTCTCAAGTCGATCTATAGCGCGTGGCGTCACGTCAGAAGCGGCGGCAAATATGTCGAAGACGATTTCGACATGCTGCTGGCGGATCGCGGGTTTTTGTCCCGGCTCTTTCGCCCGCTGTTCCGCCTGATTACGCGCAGCTGGCACATGTACCCGCTGGGCTTCCTGTTTGGCCTGGGATTCGATACGGCAACCGAAATCGGATTGCTCGGGATCGCCGCAACCCAGGCGTCCAGGGGTCTCTCTCCGTGGGCGATCATGGTGTTTCCCGTCCTGTTCAGCGCCGGCATGTCGCTGATCGATACGCTTGACGGACACCTGATGTTAGGCGCCTACGGCTGGGCCTACCTGAAACCGATCCGCAAAATCTACTACAACATGACCATCACGCTGGTGTCGGTCATCGTGGCGGTTGTGATCGGCGGTATCGAAGCGCTGGGGCTGATCGCCGACCAGTTGAAGCTGCAAGGTCCGGTGTGGGATGCCATCGGCACGCTCAATGATAATTTCGGAACCCTCGGCTACATCATCATCGGCATCTTCGTTCTCAGCTGGGTTACATCAGTCCTGATCTATCGGGCAAAGCGTTTCGACGAACTGGAAGTAAGCCGCTAACGGCACGCGTCAGTCCGCCTCTGGATTCGAGCGGACTGACCGCATTGAACGCGTGACCTCACACACTCGTAAGCCGGTTGTAACCCCACATTAAAATTAGTAATAGCGCTACATTGGACATGTGAAACCTTGTATCTTTGGCTGAATAGCCGCGTGGCATAATCAGCGCCTCGCTCTTACCTGTCTGCGTGCTCCGTCCTCAGCATGTTTCGCTCGCGCCTCCTGAAGATTGGCAACCTGCTCGGATTGCTTGCGATCCTGATGAGCACGCTTGCGCCAACGGTTTCGCAGGCGCTCGCGGCACATAACCGGCTGGGCGAAGCCCTCTCGAGCTACTGCACCGCCGAGCCGGACACCACACCGCTCGCGCATGACAGCAAGTCGTCGCACTCCTCAGCATTTCATTGGCAAGCGTGCGCGTACTGCGGCATGCTTGCTCACGTACCGGTATTGCCGGGCACGCCGGCGGTGTTTGCCGCCATGCAATTGGTCGCGCGTGCGCCGGTTGCCGCCACGCGCAACGCGCTCCACGTCCCCCTCTTCTACACCGCGGCCCAGCCGCGTGCGCCGCCTGTCCTTTCCTGAGTCGATCTGTACCTGAACAGAATCCGCGCTGCGCAAGCAGTCGTGGGGTGTCGCCGCACGCACGCGCGGCGCGGTATCAAGACAATTGGAGAAGGACTCAATCATGCGCAAGCTTTTCAAGCGGCACGCGGCGCCCGCGCGCGCCGCGCTGATGGCGGCGGCCGGCGCCGCCTGCCTTGCCGGTTCGCCGGCTGCTTCGGCCCACGCGGTCGTCGGCGATCGGGTGTTTCCCGCCACCTTGACGGTCGACGACCCTGGCGTCGGCGATGAATTCGACACTCAGTTCGGCCATGTCAAGACGCAGGACGACAACGGTGACAACATGAACGTCAACACCGTCTCCTACGAGTGGGACAAGCTGATCACAAATAATCTCGCGTTCAGCATTGCCAGCAACTACGTCACGCAGAACGCACCGAACGGCGGCTCGGCCAAGGGCTGGGACAACCTCACCGTCGGCGCGAAGTACATGATCTACGCCAATGCGCATCACGAATTCATGGCGTCGATAGGACTGCTCGCGGAGATCGGCGGCACTGGCGCAAAATCGATCGCGAATGCCTATTCCACGCTAACGCCAAATTTCTATTTCGGCAAGGGCTTTGGCGACCTGCCGGCCTCACTTGGCTACCTGCGTCCCTTTGCCGTGACGGGGCAGATCGGGCCGAACCTGACGACTACATCGTCCGACAATGGTCCGAACTCGCTCGGCTGGGGTTTGACGTTGCAGTACAGCCTTCCCTACCTGCAATCCCAGGTGAAGGACCTGGGCATCCCGCAACCGTTCAGCAACCTGGTGCTGGTCGTGGAAGCGCCGATGAGCACCTGCACGGCCGGCGCATGCGCCGGTCAAACCACCGGCACCGTCAACCCGGGCGTTCTCTGGCTCAACCGTTACGGACAGTTCGGTGTCGAAGCGCAAATTCCGGTCAACCACCTGAGCGGCAATCACGTGGGAGTGCTATTCGACGCCCATCTGTATTTCGACGACATCTTCCCCAACTCTCTTGGCAAGCCGCTCTTCAATTAAATGAAAACCTCTCTCCTGAACTCATTCACAGCACGTGGCCTGGTTGCCGCGTTCACGTTGACTGTCGCGCAACTGGCGCATGCTCACGCGTATCCGACCCATCAGGCGCCATCCGCCGGGGCCACGGTGACCACCGCCCAGAAGGACGTGGCGATCGACTTCGACGATGGTCTGGAACCGGCATTCAGCTCGATTACCGTGACCGATGCACAGGGCAAACCGGTGACGAGCGGCAAATCCGTGGTCGATTCGTCCAACAGGAAGCACATGTCGGTAGCGCTGAGCGCGCTGACGCCAGGCGATTATTCGGTCGCATGGGTGGCGGTCGCGGAAGACGGGCACCGTACCCAGGGGCACTACACCTTCACGGTGAAATAACGGTAGATCCGCGCGTCGTCGCGCGGATCGCAGTCGCCGCCACGCAGGACATCCGGTGCGCGATTGCGATGGGGCTGACCGCGAGGCAGCCCCTGACACAAGGTCCGTGTTTTCCGTGTTTTCCGTGTTTTCCGTGTTTTCCGTGTTTTCCGTGTTTTCCGTGTTTTCCGTGTTTTCCGTGTTTTCCGTGTTTTCCGTGTTTTCCGCCTATTCCTGCGAGCGTTTGAACACGGAAAAATGCTTCGCCGCTTTGTGCGGGACGTCGTCGCCGATCACACCGAACTCGATCGGAAAGCGTACGTAGAAAACGTGTACGTTTTCGGCGCGTACGATATCCAGAAGCTGCCCGGCCTCCTCTTCAGTCACGGCCAGAATGATCTGCACCGGCTGATCGTCGAGCCTGAGCATGTGCGCCGCATGATGCGAACCTGCGTGGCCAATACCTTCGGCGCAATTGATCACGGTTGCGCCATTGATACCGAGTTTGCGAACCTCGTGCAGCAGCCATTCGCATATAGTCTGATGACCGTGCCGCCTGTTCTGCTCTGTATAGAACGTCAGTTGATAGCCGTTCATCGCGTATCTCCGCCGCCCAACGGGTCATTGCGGCGCCAGGTTGTGCACGGACCGCCCGCCACCTTGCCCGACCGGGGCAGGCCCGGGCATCCACCGCTTGATTTATTCTAGTTCACGCCAGTAACCACGCGCGATTGTGCCGCGCAGCATCGCTTCAATCGCCGCCTGCGTGCCCGGCGTCGTGCTCCCCTCTACCCGTTCCCGCACTTGCGCCTGCGCCAAGCACTTCGTACTCGATAGGACAGCGCGTATAGAAGAGTTGAACACCGCCGTGCCGGAGGGTATCGAGCAGCGCATCGATGCGTGCATCCTCCGCAGCCACCGTGACCACGACGGGCTCGTCGACCAATTCAAAAAAGCGCGCCGCGTGGTACTTGCCACGCACATCGATGCTTTCGCTCACTTCGATCACCGTCGCGCCCTCAATACCGGCTGTTCTTGTCATCTCCAGAATCCAGTCGACAACGGTCATGCGACTTTTGCGGTGGCTTTGATTGGCTGCGAACATCGTCAATTGACTGCCTTTCATGAGGTGCTCCGGTTGGTTTCCGAAGGAGGCATGATCTGCCGCTGCGTGCCGGACGTGTCACGATCCGCATGGACATGTCGCGTAACAGCGCTGTACGGCCCCATTGCAATGATGATAGGCCATGGTTTGTGCCGCCACTACCAGCGCATCGGTTAATGGACTCACGAGTAGCGCCGCGGCGCTGGCCGGCTATCCGCTGTATTCATCGCCTCGCCTGGCTGGAAAAACCCTACGCTGTCCACCGCCCTAACCCACACTGCTGCGGTTCGAGAAATAGCGGCCGGGCGATTCGCCAAACGCCTTGCGGAACATCGCGATGAAATTGCTCGGGGTTGCGTAGCCGAGTGCATCGGCAACGTGCGCAACGGCATCTCCGTTTGCCAGCATTTCAAGCGCGAGCGTGAGGCGGCTCTGCTGGCGCCATTGCGCGAAACTCATGCCGGTCTGCGCCACAAAGTGTCTACGCGCAGTCCGTGCCGACAGACCGGCCCACATCGCGAGTTCGTCGAACGTCCTTTCATCCTGCGGGCATTCGAGCAGAAGGTTCGTTATCGCCAGAAGCCGGCGCTCCGTCGGCATAGGCAAATGAAGCGCTTCGCGCGGCGCCAGACGGATCTCATCGAGCAGCACCGCGACCACCCGTTCCTGCTCCGGCTGAAGTTGCTCCGCGCTGCTCCAGCTTGCCGCCCGGCGCACAAGGGCGCGCAACATCTCGCTCACCCCGACGACGCATGGCTGCTCCGGCAGACCCGCGGTCACGTCCGGTCTGATCATCACGCCCCAACCGCTCAGCGCACCGCTCACACTAGCCTCGTGATCGACGCCATGCGGAAGCCACCCGGCACGATGCGGCGGCAATAGCCACGATCCTCGCGCGGTGCGAAGGCGGACCAGGCCGCTCTCGATGTAAAAGAGTTGCCCGCGCACGTGGCTGTGCCACTTGTACTCCCGCGTTCCAAGCCGGAATTCGTTTCCAGGCTCATCGGCGCCCCAAAAGGCAAAAAGCGCCGGGCCATCCGCGCGTTCGCTCAGATCCGGAATGGGATCGATACCCTTGTTAAAAATGGCCATATTTCATTATTTATCGTCCGACCGTCATTATCATGCCAATCGGCTTGACCGGTAACCTTGTTGCATCTCAGGAGCGGAATGACCGCTCCGACTGGATTCCGGGAGCATAGATGCAGATGCGGCATGTTTCGATCGTCGGTGCGGGTCTTGGCGGCTTGTGTCTGGCACAAGGTCTAAGAAAGGCCGGCGTGCCCTTCGATGTTTATGAACGGGATCCGGCTGCGGAAAGCCGCACTCAGGGTTATCGGATCAGGATCGACGCTCACGGACAGCAGGCGCTATCGCAATGCCTCCCTGAGGACCTGTACGCGCTGTTCCTGCAAACTTGCGGCGCCGCTGGAAACGTTCAGTTTCTGAATGGCGATCTCGAACCTACTCCGGGACGCCCTGCCAGAAGTTGGCGGACCTCGGGCGTTGACAGCGATCCGCAGCCCACGTCGCCCGACCTCAGCGCAAACCGGCAAACCTTGCGAGAGATCCTGCTCAGCGGTATCGAGGATCGCGTTCATTTCGGCAAGTCGTTGCAGCAGTTCGAGGTCGACGGCGACGACGCCGTACGCATCCGCTTCGAGGACGGCACGCGGGCGGTGTCGACGTTGCTGATCGGTGCGGACGGGGTGAATTCGAGCGTGCGTCAGCAACTCGCGCCAGCATCGGAGCCGGGCGACACTGGCGCACTCTGCATCTATGGCAAGACCGTCGCCACGCCGGAGCTCAGGGAGAAGATCGGCACAAGCTTGTGCGCGAACACATCCGTGATCTTTGACGATGGATTCGCGGTGATTCTGGACCCCATGCGGTTTCCCGAACAATTGCCTTCCATCGCGAGGCGGGTTGCGCCCACCTGCAAGCTGAGCCCGGTCGACGATTATCTTTACTGGGCGTTCATCGGCCCTCGGGCGCGGATGGGCATCGCCGCCGATCTGCCGAACCCGGCCCGTTTAACGACGCTCATCGAAACGCTTGTTTCTCATTGGCATCCCAGGCTTCGTACGCTCTTCGCACAAGGCGATATCAACACGCTCGCCATGCTGCCTGTACGCAGCGCCACCTCGCCGCTCGCAACGTGGCCCTCCGGTCCCGTGACGCTACTCGGCGACGCGATCCATGCGATGAGCCCTGCCGGTGGCCTAGGCGCCAATACCGCGCTACGGGACGCGGCCGCGCTCGCCGAGGCGGTCTCGACTTGCGCGGATCTGCACGAGGCCGTCTCCCGTTACGAAACCGCCATGCGCGACTGGGCGGAAACCGCGCTCAATGCTTCCGAAGACGGCGCACGCAGTCTGTTCTGCGTGGCCACCACACATCATTCATGAGAGGGAAAACCATGGAATCCATCGACAATTTCAGCGTGCATAGTCTTGAGAACTTCCCGGTCGTCTGGTCACGCCGCTCCGCCATCAAGCCCGGGTACTCCGGGCAGTGGGAAAGCGAAATGGATGCGCTGCTTGAACGCGCAACGCCGTTCGTGATCATTTTCGAAGAGGGTCAGCCCGACGAATCGCACGAAGACAGGAAGACGCGAGGGCTCTGGCTCAAGCGCAACAAACTCGCGCTCGGCGCACTTTGCAAGGCAGTCGTCGCCATCGAACCGGATGCGATCAAACGGACTGCCCTGAAGGCGCAATCCGTGTTGGCGACGAAAGCATTCGGTGTCGCCATGGAGATTGTCGAGTCGAAGGAAGCGGCACAGAAGCTGGCGTTTGAACTGGTGGAGCAGTCGTAGCCGGCGGGTGAAGTTCACACTTCCTGACTCGTCGGCCTGAACAGGATTTCGTTCATATCGACGTCGTCCGGCTGGCTCATCGCAAACACCACTACACGCGCGAACGACTCCGCGGGAATCGCGAACTGTTCGTAGAACTGCTGAATACCTTTGGCGACATCGGGTTCGGTGATGCTGCCGGGCAATTCAGTAGCGATTGCGCCGGGCGACACAATCGTGGTTCGGATGTTGTATGGCTTGACCTCCTGGCGCAAACCCTCGGACAGCATACGCACCGCGGCCTTGGTCGCCGCATACACCGTGCTGCCCGGGCGCACCTTGTGACCCGCCACCGACGAGTGTGAACCGCCCATGCTAGCGAGGGTTCAGCAAGGAAAGAAGACCGATAACGCGCACGCCCTTATGTGCGCGATTCACTAATCGTGCTTGCAAGGGTTGTGATCAACGCGTGTCGGCGGTATTGGCGTTGGCCCAATCCCGCACCGCCTGCGCGAATAACCGAAGCGCGGTGGGCGGATGGCGATTGGCGGGGTAATAGAGGCAGACGCCCGGGAACGACGGGCTCCATTCGGCAAGCACCTGCACGAGGCGCCCTGACGCCAGATGCTCTACGACCAGATAGTCGGGCACCCAGGCGATGCCGATGCCGACTAGCGCCGCCTCCACCATTACGTTCAGATTGCCCAGCGTCATGGGACCGTCGACGTCGATGCTGGCGCTCTTGCCGTGGTACTCGAGGTCCCACCGATAAAGCGCGCCGCTTTCGAAGCGAAACCGAATGCAGCGGTGCTGCGCGAGATCGTGCGGCGCCTTGGGCGCTGCATGCTGCGCGAGGTAGTCTGGCGACGCGACTGCGGCAAAGCGCATATCGGCGCCGAACCGGATGGCCACCATGTCACGTGGCACGTCCTCCAGCACCCGGATGCCGGCATCGAAACCATCGGCCACGATATCCACGAGCCGCGTATCCACGACAAATTCGACGTGAATATCCGGGTAGGTCGCCAGAAAATCGGGCAACACATGCCGAACAATGGCTTTTGCACCGGACTCGGACGCGCTGATGCGGATCGAACCCGACGGACGATCGCGCGCGGAGGCAACCTCGTTCACCGCGTCTTCGAGGTCGGCGATGGCGGGCCCCACGCGCCGCAGAAGTTGCTCGCCGGCCTCGGTCAGCGCGACCGAGCGGGTCGTCCGGTTGAACAACCGCACGTCGAGTCTCGCTTCGAGGCCTCGCATGGCGTGGCTGAGCGCCGATGGAGAGACACCCAGTGTGCGCGCCGCCGCGCTGAAGCTTCGCTGGTGGGCAATCGCGACGAAAGCAGTGAGTTCGGAAAGACCGGCGCGCAGCATAGATGAATTCCACTCATAACCTCATGCAATTGTAGCCATATTGTTGAATCACATACAGCAGCCTAAGCTTGCCTTCTATTGAACGAACCTCGAGCGACGCTGCTCAGCGTTGCAGATGGCGCGCGCTGCGCCAGCCACCTTTCGAAAGGAGAATGCACATGCAAAAGCGCAAACTGGGAAAAAGCGGTCTTGAAGTGTCGGCAATCGGCCTTGGCTGCATGGGTTTGAGCTATGGCTATGGCCCGGCCACCGAGAAAACCGAAGGCATCAAACTGATACGGAGTGCTTTTGAACAAGGTGTTACGTTCTTCGACACCGCCGAGGCCTACGGCCCATTCTTCAACGAAGAACTGGTCGGCGAGGCGGTTGCGCCGTTTCGCGATCAGGTCGTGATCGCCACCAAGTTCGGCTTCCAGGAGGGCGACGTGAGCAAGGGGCTCGACAGCCGCCCCGAACGCATCCGGGCAGTCGCCGAAGCGGCGCTCAAGCGTCTGAAAACCGATCGCATCGACCTGTTCTATCAGCATCGCGTCGACCCGAACGTGCCGCTCGAAGACGTAGCCGGCGCGGTCAAGGATCTGATCGCGCAAGGCAAGGTCAAACACTTCGGCATGTCCGAAGCGGGTGCGCAGTCGATCCGGCGCGCCCACGCCGTGCAGCCGGTAGCCGCACTGCAAAGCGAGTATTCGCTGTGGTGGCGCGAGCCCGAGCAGACGGTGCTGCCCACGCTGGAGGAACTGGGTATCGGCTTCGTACCGTTCAGCCCCCTGGGAAAAGGCTTCCTGACCGGCGCCATCGACGCGAACACCACCTTCGACAAGACTGATTTTCGCAGTATCGTGCCGCGCTTCTCCGAGGAGAACCGCAAAGCCAACGCCGGTCTCGTCGACGTGCTCGGCAAGATCGCAGGCAGCCGCGGCACCACGCGCGCGCAGATCGCACTAGCGTGGTTGCTCGCGCAGAAGCCGTGGATCGTGCCGATTCCGGGCACCACCAAGCTGCATCGGCTGCAGGAAAACATCGGCGCGGCCTCGGTCGAACTGTCGGCAGCCGATCTAACCGCGATCGAAGCGGCACTAAAGCAGATCCAGGTCGTGGGCGATCGCTACCCGGCCCACTTGCAGCAGCGCGTCGATCGCTAACGCCTCTGCGCCCATTCTCCGGCGCCACGCGCTGCTGGCGCTGGAGAATGAGCTGAGCCGCTGTCGCGCATGCACTAATCCGTCTACCCTGACCTCTACTGCGATACAACGGATTGCATCGCCCCGGCGATATCACGCGCCACGGACGCGAGAGCACGGCTGTATGCGCTGACCAGCGCGTTGTAGCCCGGTCCGCTCAGCACCT
The DNA here is from genome assembly GCF_009455635.1 of Paraburkholderia agricolaris. Taxonomy (NCBI): domain Bacteria; kingdom Pseudomonadati; phylum Pseudomonadota; class Betaproteobacteria; order Burkholderiales; family Burkholderiaceae; genus Paraburkholderia; species Paraburkholderia agricolaris. The sequence goes on along the minus strand of NZ_QPER01000001.1, from coordinate 2,204,638 downwards.
CGCGTACAACCGTTCGCCCGCCAACCGGTTCGCCCCGCTTCGGCGCGCGCACCGACCAGATCACGGCCAGCATCACCGTACCGCTCGTTGCTGAATCGAAGCTCTGCACGTCCACCGACACGCGGTAGGCATTGTCGTCCGCACGCTGCGGGTAGACGGATACGATCGAACCCGGGAGGCATTGCGTGAGATCAGCCGCTATCACACGCGCAATCTGACTTTTCAGCGGATCAGCCCAGCGAGCGAATTCGTCGATGGATACACGGTTCTCGTCAACCCGGGAGACGATTTGCGGGCGATCGACCAAATCCGGCACCGTAACCGGGCCGATCGCAATCGCCACAGGTTTGACAGCCGGTCGCAGTTCGACAAGCTGCACGGGACTCAACGTATAGAACTGCGACGGTGGCGACGTTGCGCATCCCGCAACGAGGGTAAGCACGATCGCTCCCAGGCAAAACGACGACAGTCGGCTCATGGCTTATCCTCGCTCTTGCCACGAATCAGCGCTTCCGGATGGCGCTGCAGATAGTCCGCCAGCGTGCGAATCGACACGGCGGCTTGTGACAGTTCACGCATTGTTTCAGTCGTGCTCTGCTGCAATGGCGAGTCGCTTTGCATCGTGCGATTTGCTGACGTGAGCGCCTCACGCGCCGCAGCCAGCGTCGCCTTGGCATCCGGCGCCAGATCCGTATTGACGGTGTTCAACAGCGAATCCGCGTCGTTCAAGGTCTTGCGCAGATCTTTGCTGATTCCCTCGAATGGAATGGCATTCAGCTTGGCAACGAGACTGGCGATCGAGTCTTGCAAGCCCTGCAGGTTGCCCGGCACCGTCGGCAATTGAGGAGTCGCATTGTTCCAGTTCACTTTCGCCTTCGGCGCTGCGGGAAAGAAATCGATCGCAACATAGAGTTGCCCCGTAAGAAGACTCGCGGTCTTCAATTGGGCTCGCAATCCTTTCGCTATCAGATAGTCCGCAAACGCTTGTCGCTCAGACGCCGTGCCACCCATGCCGCCCTGCCAGTTTCCGCGCGAGACCAGGCGTTCAGGGAAAATGTTGACCTCAACAGGGATATTGAATTCCTTTCTGACGGGATCGAAGTGCGCCGAAATCGCCGATACTTCGCCAATAACGATCCCCCGGAAGTCGACGGGCGCGCCGACGGCCAATCCGCGTACCGACTCGTTGAAGTTCAGCACGTACTTGTCGACGATTGCATCATGCCGCTTCATGGCGTCGGCCCGATCGCCGAAAAGTTGAAACTCGCGTTTCGCGTCCGCTTCAGATCTGGTCGTCGTGTCAGGCGGGTTCTCGAACGCGAGGCCGCCGATCAGGATGGAGACCAGCGATTCCGTGTTGACCTTCACGCCCGTCGTATCCAGGCTCACGTCAACACCGCTCGCCTGCCAGAAGCGTGTGTCATTCGTGACGTACCTGTCGTACGGTGCGTTGATAAAAACATGCACGGTCATTCCCGCACCATCGGGATCGAGGGCGTAGGAAACGATCTGGCCAACCTGAAGCCTGCGAAAGAATACGGGCGAACCGATATCGAGTGAGCCGATGCTGCTGCTCCTGAGCACGAACTCCCGCCCCGGCGCCCCCGAAGCGAGCACCGGCGGCGACTCGAGTCCGACGAAATCGCGCCGGGCCTTTTGCGAGGCGCCAATATCCATGCCGATGTGCGAACCGGAAATCAAGGTGCTGATACCCGACACGGTGCCGCCTGAAATGCGCGGCCGAACCACCCAGAAGCGGGTGTCGTCGACCAGCATGCTCGAGGCGTTACGCGACATCTCAGCGCTGGCAAGCACGGTCTTGTGATCGTCGGAAAGGGTGACACTCCTGATTACGCCGATATCGACGTTCTTGAACTTGATCTTCGTCTTGCCTGCCTCGATGCCCTCACCCGTGGTAAAGCTGATGGTGATGGTCGGGCCTTTTTGCATGATCGACTGCACCGCCAGTCCGCCCGCTATCAGCACCGCCACGAGCGGCACGAGCCACACAAGCGGCATGCGCCACTTCGATCGCTGCGCGACAACCGCGGTTGGGAAGTGAGCCGTATCGTCGTTGCCGTTCTGTCCTGACACCTTATTCACCGTCCAGCTCCACGGCGTCCCATATGAGTCGTGGATCGAACGACAGCGCGGCGAACATGGTCAGAACAACGACCGCGCCGAACGCTATGGCCCCGGGACCCGCGTCGATCGTTGCAACCGAACCGAATTGCACGAGCGCGACCAGGATGGTGATGACGTAGATATCGAGCATCGACCAACGGCCGACACACTCCACCCACCGGTAAATACGTGTCCGCTTGCGCGGCATCAGGGACGAGCGCAACTGAGTGCTCCAGGCGAGATAGGCTAACGAGAGAATTTTGAGCATGGGCACCACGATGCTGGCGATGAAAACGATCGTGGCAAGCGCCCACGAACCCGAAGTCCAGAGAAACACCACGCCGCTCAGAATCGTGTCGGATTGCGAGCTGAATAAGGTGCTGGTGATCATTACCGGCAGCAGCACGGCAGGGATATAGAGAACCATTGCGGCCAGCAGAAACGCCCAGGTACGTGCAAGACTATTGGGCTTGCGCAGATGCAACACCGCGCTACAACGCGGACAAATCCCGCCACGAAAATGAGCGAGCGGTTTCGACACCAACCCGCAGTCATGACAAGCGAATAGACCGGCGCGTGCAGCAGTAGCCGCGTTGACGCTTGCCTTTGGCGTGCGTGATGCGGCGTCGCCACCCGGCACGCCGTCAATACGCGCCCATATATCACGCGGATTGAACGAAACAGCCGCTGCCGCGAGCAGCACCATTACCGCGCCGATTGCCCAGATCGCTACACCGGGAACAACGGTCGCGAAGTGCTGGAGTTTGACGAGCGCGACCAGCATGGCAAGCATGAGTACTTCAATCATTCCCCATGGCGCGACGTGTCTTAGTACGCGCAGAACGATCTCGGGACGCTGAGGCGAGCCGCCAATATGCAGCGGCAAAAGTAGATAGATCACCGCCGCGATGTTCAGCGCCGGCATCAGAATCGTCGTTACCAGAACGAGACCTGCTATGGGCCACATACCGTCGGCGTACAGCGAACAAACCGCATCGAGCAGCGTGGTTTCGACGAGTGCGCCCTTGACCCACAGTCCGATGATCGGAAAACAGTTGGCAACCACGAACAGGATCCCGGCGGCGAGCGTCAACGCCAGCGCGCGATCGCAGGTAGCCGGCAGGCTCCGGTAGAGGGCCGCGTCGCATCGTTGGCAGCGCGCGATGCTGCGTTCGAACAGCGACGCCCTCCATTGCAACAGGTCACATTCGTGACAGGCGATCATTCTGGCTTCATTCATCTTCGGCATCCGCTTGCGGGCGCATTACCTCGCACAGCCCAGCAGCGCGTGGCACCTTATTCGATCGGTGCGGCCAGGTTCGTACCGGCGCTGCGCAGAGACAGTTCAAGTGAGGCGCCAGCGTAACACCGCAATTTTTCTATGTAAACCGTCCAGGCGGTTTGTTTTTATCGAAGACCAGAACCGGATACAAACCGACTTCTCATTGCAACATTATCGAGTCACCACAAAAACAATCCGGATAGACGGTTTACAAACAATAACGGCAATGCTACTGTTCGGCCTCATCGGTCCTGCGCCAAACGAAACATCCCCCGACACCCCAACCTGCCCTTCGTGGAACCCAGAATGCTGAAGAAAAACCTCGTCCCGCTTCTTTTCACCGCCGCGGCGGTGCTGACCCTGACCGCATGCGCGGGTGTACAGCCGGTCGCCTACACGGGCATCTCCTCCGCGCCGCAATTGACGCAGAACCGTGGCGACGATTCTGGCAAGGTGCCTTATAAATACTCGGCCCCCGTCGCCTGGTCGCGCTACACGCAGGTCGTGCTGGATCCTGTGGTTGTCTATCAAGGCAGCGACAACCAGTTCGGCGACATGAAAAACGAAGATCGCGCCGCGCTTGCCGATTACATGGGTAAGACGTTTTCGGAAAAACTGGCGACGAAGTTCAGCGTTGCGCAGCAACCCGGCCCTAACACCTTGCGGGTCAAGCTGACGCTAACGGGTGCCGAACAGACCACGACGCTGATTGGACAGTTCATGCATTTCGATCTTGCAGGCAATCTCTACAACGGCGTGCAGTCAATCCGCGGCGGCCAGGGCGCGTTCAGCGGTTCGGTATCCTACGCAGTGGAGATCTTTGACGCCGCCAGTGGGCAGCTATTGAAGGCCTATGTGTCGAAGCAGTATCCGAACGCGATGAACCTTCCGGCCGCCTTCGGTTCGTTGAGCGCCGCGAAGACCGGGATCGACAAGGGGGCGGACGCGTTGGTCGCCCAGCTTCACTAGCATTTGACCATGCGCGCATTAGCCGACTTCGTTGTCTCGCTCGCGCCACCGCCCTTGATGGTCGCCGTGGTGTTCTCGCTCACGTATCTACTGGTCGGAATTCCGCTCCAGCTCCGACGCGGCCGGGATGCGCGCGACCTGCTCGGCACGCTGGCCGGCGTCTTCGCTGCGCTCGTCTATATCACGCTCGTTGTGGGTTTCGGTCCGGGCACCCCGCTCGCCTCACGATGAGCGAGCGGGTCCTGGCAAAAGGAACGAACACGATGCGTGGGATGAAGTAGACGTCATGACGCATTCGCGTTCCATCCGCGCTGGCGTCACGCGCTGGACAGCGCAAATGCGGCGGTATCTGGGTGTGGGTTGCCGGCATGTTTGCCGGATTGCGAGGGAGTTATCCGACGTGGTCCGCGGAAGGCTGTAACGGCGGCTTCACCGATGAGAAACGGGAAACCGGGTCCCGCCAGGCCAACAAGCCTGGCGGGACCCGCATCTACTCAAAAGATTCAGGCGAGATCGAAACGGTCGAGGTTCATCACCTTGACCCAGGCCGCGACAAAGTCGCGGATGAATTTCTCCTGCCCATCTTCGCTTGCATAGACTTCGCCCAAGGCCCGCAGTTGAGCATGCGAACCGAAGACCAGATCGACCCGGCTGCCGGTCCACTTCACTTCGCCGGTCTTGCGGTCGCGCCCTTCGAACACGTCATTGGCGGCCGAGACCGGTTTCCATTCCGTACCCATGTCGAGCAGGTTGCGGAAGAAGTCGTTGGTCAGCGTTTCCGGCCGGCTGGTGAAGACACCATGCTGGTTATTCTGTCCGGCATGGACGTTCAGGGTACGCAGGCCGCCGATAAGCGCGGTCATCTCAGGGGCGGTCAGCGTCAGCAATTGCGCCTTGTCGATCAACAAAGCCTCGGCCGGAACGCCGTATTTGCCTTTGAGATAGTTTCTGAAGCCGTCGGCAACCGGTTCGAGGAACGCGACGGACTCCACGTCAGTCTGTTCCTGCGATGCATCCATGCGACCGGGCGTGAAAGGCACGCTCACCTTATGGCCCGCGGCCTCTGCAGCCTTCTCGATGCCGGCGCTCCCCGCCAGCACGATCAGATCGGCCAGCGAGACCTTCTTGCCGCCTGACTGCCCGCCGTTGAACTCGGCCTGAATGCCTTCGAGGGTCTTCAGCACCTTGGCCAGTTGCTCGGGCTGATTGACCGGCCAGTCCTTCTGCGGGGCGAGGCGAATACGTGCGCCATTGGCGCCACCGCGCTTGTCGGAACCGCGGAAAGTGGATGCCGACGCCCAGGCCGTCGTGACCAGTTGCGAAACGGACAGCCCCGATGCGAGGATTTTCTGCTTCAGTGAGGCGATGTCCTGTGCATCGACCAGCGGGTGGTCGCCCTCCGGAATCGGGTCCTGCCAGAGCAGCTCTTCGGCCGGCACTTCCGGTCCCAGGTAGCGGGCACGCGGTCCCATGTCGCGGTGGGTCAGCTTGAACCATGCACGGGCAAAGGCATCGGCAAGCTGATCCGGATTCGCGAGGAAGCGCCGCGAAATTTTCTCGTAGGCGGGGTCGAAACGCAGCGAGAGGTCCGTGGTGAGCATCGTCGGCCGCTTCTTCTGCGCGGGATCGAATGCATGCGGAATCGTTTCAGCGGAATCCTTGGCGACCCACTGATTCGCGCCAGCGGGACTCTTCGTCAGTTCCCACTCGTGACCGAACAGATTCTCGAAGAAGCCATTGCCCCACCTGGTCGGCGTACTGGTCCAGGTAACCTCCAGACCGCTGGTGATCGCATCGCGGCCACTGCCGGTGCCGAAGCTGCTCTTCCAGCCCAGCCCCTGGTTCTCGAGTCCGGCGGCCTCGGGTTCCGGCCCCACGTTGCTGGCAGGACCGGCGCCGTGCGTCTTGCCGAAGGTGTGACCACCAGCGATCAGCGCGACCGTTTCCTCGTCGTTCATGGCCATGCGTCCGAACGTTTCGCGGATGTCATGGGCCGCGGCGAGCGGGTCGGGATTACCGTCCGGACCTTCCGGGTTCACATAGATCAGGCCCATCTGCACGGCGCCCAGCGGATTCTCCAGATTGCGGCCATGGTCGTCGCGGCTGGTTTCGCTGCCGTGCAATTCCGCGTCGGCCACGATCACGCCTTCGTCGCCGTCCTTGCCGGCCGCGCCCTTGCCATAACGGACATCGCCGCCCAGCCAGGTCTTTTCGTTGCCCCAGTAGACGTCGAGATCCGGCTCCCACGTGTCCTCACGGCCGCCGCCGAAGCCGAAGGTCTTGAAGCCCATGGTTTCCAGCGCCACGTTGCCGGTAAGGATCAACAGGTCGGCCCAGGAAATTTTCTGCCCGTACTTCTGTTTGATCGGCCATAGCAGCCGGCGCGCCTTGTCGAGACTGACGTTGTCCGGCCAGCTATTGAGCGGCGCGAACCGCTGCTGGCCGCGCCCGGCGCCGCCGCGGCCGTCGCCGGTACGGTAAGTGCCCGCGCTGTGCCATGCCATACGGATAAAGAGCGGACCGTAATGACCGAAGTCGGCCGGCCACCAATCCTGCGAATTCGTCATCAGCGCGGCGAGGTCCTTCTTCACCGCGGCGAGATCGAGGCTCCTGAAAGCCTCGGCGTAGTTGAAGCTGTTGTCCAGCGGGTTGGACTTGCTGGAGTGCTGGCTGAGCAGATCGAGCCGCAGTTGCTTTGGCCACCAGTCACGATTCGTCGTGCCGCCACCGGCGGTATGGTTGAACGGGCACTTTGCTTCGTTTGACATGCGCTATCTCCTTGAGAGGACATACCCACTTGGTCTGCTACCGCATCCGGCTCCTGGGGTGCACCGCCGAACCGCGCCGGCGGGCTGGCCGGAAATCACATAGTGGGCGCTTTTTGTGTACCACTGTTGACTACCCGACGCGCATACGCTTCATCCGATAACGATGTCATCGCATGCATGGGCGAGCTTGCCTCGCGTCGGCAAACGACTGCAACTTAAAATATACGTGCGACTGAGCGTCAATTGAATGCGATTCTCGCAATGCCGTTGATAGGTCTCGACTATAACGCGATCAGTCGTAAGCGAGCGCCCAGCGCGCCCCACGCAACCAGCATCGCTCGTCCGGCAGGTCGCCGGTGCGGTACAGGCGTGTGACGCGACGCCAGCCACCCTTCTGAAAGGCGGCGTCGAGCCTGGCTTCCGACGCGTCGTCGCGCCCTCCTTCGCACGGATAAAGGGCGACGGCGGAGATCCAGGCGGCGAGATATTCGTCGCCGGCGCGTTCGATTCGAAATACCACGCCGTAATGGGAAATGGCCGCGCCGCGGGCAGGCGGCCAGATATTCTCCGTCGTAAGGGGAAGAATCAGCCTGCCACCGTCCTTTAAACGATCGAGCCAGATGTCGGCGGGATGGGTCACGCCGGCGTTGACATAGATTACGTCGGCCGGATCAAAGGGCATCGAGAAGCCGTCGCCCTGAAGCACCTGAACGTTGCCGACATTCGACAGATTCGTAGCCGCGCGCGCGGCCAGACCGGCATCGAATTCGATGCCGGTGACCCGGCCAGCGGGACCGGCGAGGCGGGCCATGATGGCCGTGTAGTAACCGACACCCGCGCCGATATGGACGACATGGTCGCCGGCTCGAATCCCGGCGCTGGCGAGAAGCGGCACATGGTAGGACGGCATGCCGTTGTTAAGGCCGCGCTCCGGGATGATGCCGATCAGGACATCGGCATAGACGCGGGCGGGATCGTCGTCGGGCGTGGCAACGTAGCCGGCGGGACACAGGATGGGCCACGGTCCGGGGCCCAGATAGCGTTCGCGTTCGACAGCCGCGAACGCCGCCTCGATGCCCGGATTGGCAATACCCGCTAATGCCATCAGCCGCCGGGCATACGCGCGGCGGACCGTGCCAAGCTCCTGCTGACGATCCATTTACCGACCTGTGGGTGTGACATGGCGATTCACGCCACCCCATTCAGGTTAGCCGAAAGTAAAGGCATACGCTTGCACGCCCGGATCCAGAAATTCGATCGAGAACGTGTGATCCGCGACCTCGCCGGATTGCCGCACGAGTTGGTAAAGACGCTGGCCGGTAACGGTGCCGGTGCCGTCGGCAGCGACGTCCGTGCCATGCGCATTGCCGGGCGCCGCGCCATCCACGCTCACACGGAAGCGTACCGGTTTGCCGTCCTTGTCCGGGCCGAGCACCAGGTGCAGATCGCGCGCGTGGAAGCGATAGACGATGCGTCCTGACGCGGCCGCGAGCGTCGCGTGTTCGGCACCCACCTTCCACGCGCCGGCCAGCCCCCAATCGTTGACGTCGAGTTGTGACGGCGCCGCATAGGTGTGAACCTTGTCCGGCGCCTCGCCGCCAGGCGACGCGAAATTCTCGGCACGCTGGTAGCCGATGTAAGTTTCCGGCGACTGCATGTCGGCATTGTCAGCCGCGGCTTGCACACCTTGCGCGCTCGTGCCTGAAATACCGACTGCGATCTTCGACACGTTCGGATGCCCGGCCTCGATCAGCAGTTCCTGAATCACTTTTTCCGATTCCGCATAGTCGCCTTCGCCAAAATGGTGATAGCGAATCTGCCCTTTCCCGTCGACGAAATAATGCGCCGGCCAGTACTGATTGTTCAGTGCGCGCCAGATCGCGTAGTTGTTGTCGATTGCAACGGGATAGTCGACGCCGAGATCGTGGACGGCTTTCTTCACATTGTCGATATTGCGTTCGAATGCGAACTCCGGTGCGTGCACGCCGATAACGACGAGCCCCTGGTCCTTGTATTTCTGCGCCCACGCTTTCACGTACGGCAGTGAGCGCAGGCAGTTGATGCACGAGTAGGTCCAGAAATCGACTAGTACGACTTTGCCGCGCAGGTCCTGCACCGTCAGCGGCGGGGAATTCAGCCACTGGACGGCGCCGTTCAAGGTCGGCAGCACGCCTTCGACGGGCAACGCAGCCGCGCCGCCTGGCGCGCCTTGCGCGGTATGCATCAGCGCGCCGGTTTCGCTTGCATCCGTGGCGGAGTTGGCGGTCGTCACGGCGTCGCTGCCCGAGGCATTGGCCGACGCATTGGCGTTGCTACCCGCCGCAGCCGGATTGCCCGGCGTCGCACCCGGCGACAGTGTGTCCACCAGCCTCTGTTCGATGCCCCCCGTGGCGATGGTCGATACGCGAGCGAGCACACCGGTGTCGAGTCCGAGCGCAATCGCCACCACGCCGAGCAGCATCGCCGCGCCGATCCCGCGACGGATCCATTCGCCCGCGCCCAGCGAGCGCTTCATCGCGGTAAACACCCGCCCGCCGATCAGCAGCGCCACTGCAAGCGAGGTCGCGGCGCCGGCCGCATAGGCCACCAGCAACAGCGTGGTGCCCACGCTTGCGCCGCGCAATGCCGCGCCGGTCAGCACGAGGCCGAGAATCGGACCGGCGCACGGCGCCCACAGCAAGCCGGTCGCGATACCCAGCAGAAAGGACGAACCCACGCGAACCTGCTGACCATCGCCCTGCGCGAAATTCGACAGGCGATTGCCGGCGCTCACGAGGGGGCGCATCAGATGATCGGCGAAACGCGGCAGCAGCAGTGTCAGTCCGAACACGGCAAGCAAGGCAATCGCAAGCCAGCGGCCATACTGGTTGGCCTGCGCGACCCAACCGCCGCCCACGGCGGCAAGGGTCGCGACGACGGCGAACGTGAGCGCCATGCCGGCGAGCAATGGCAGGCCGCTGCGCACGAAGGGCTGATCGGCGCGGGCAAAAACAAACGGCAGCACCGGCAGGATGCACGGGCTGAGGATCGTCAGAGCGCCGCCAAGATAGGCGAGAACGATGATTAACATGTCGGTTCCGGGCGTGGTTGTCAGTCGGTCAGGGTGGGCACGCTGATACGCACGGGTTTCGGGTGCGTTACGAATCAGCGGAAAGTGCCCACATCCTAGGGCGCCGGCGGTGTCGAAGTCCTCACGAAAAGTTAAATTAAATGTGATAACTCGCCGTCCGGAAATTTTGCACAATGACGCAACGGCCCGCTTGTTGCGGGCGCCCTTTCCTCCACCGTTCTGAACCCCGCCCTCGCCCGCGGCTAAAGCCATCCATGGACCAAGCAAAGCGCATCCTGATCGTTGAAGACGACGTCGACATCGCCAACGTGCTGAGCCTTCATCTGCGCGACGAGCGTTACGAGGTCGTGCACAGCGCCGACGGCAACGAAGGGCTGCGCCTGCTGGAACAAGGCGGTTGGGACGCACTGATTCTCGATCTGATGCTGCCCGGCGTCGACGGCCTGGAAATCTGCCGGCGGGCCCGCGCGATGACACGCTATACGCCGATCATCATCACCAGCGCACGTTCGAGCGAAGTGCACCGGATCCTCGGCCTCGAACTCGGCGCCGACGACTACCTCGCCAAGCCGTTCTCCGTGCTGGAACTGGTTGCGCGCGTCAAGGCTTTGCTGCGGCGCGTCGAAGCGCTGGCGAAAGATTCGCGCATCGACGCGGGCAGCTTGCAGCTCGCCGGCCTGACGATCGATCCGCTGACGCGCGAGGCAACGGTCGACGGCAAGCCCATCGAACTGACGCCGCGTGAATTCGACCTGCTGTATTTCTTCGCGCAGCATCCTGGCAAAGTGTTCTCGCGCATGGACCTGCTCAATGCCGTATGGGGCTACCGGCACGAGGGCTACGAACATACCGTCAACACCCACATCAACCGGTTGCGCGCGAAGATCGAGACCGATCCTGCCCAGCCCGAGCGCATCCTCACCGTCTGGGGGCGTGGCTACAAGCTGGCTATGCCGGGCACGCCAGGTGACGGACCCGCGCCCGCCGGCACACCGAAGGATGCGCCGTGAACCTGACCCTCACCCAGCGGCTCTCGCTCGTCTTCTCCGCGCTGCTGCTCGCATGCTGCGGTGCGTCAGCGTGGCTGCAAATCCGTTCAAGCGATCTGCATGAGAAGGAGGTCGTGCAGAGCCTGTCAAAAGATCTCGCCGACCATATCGCGCATCGCACCACGCTGATGGATGCGAACGGTTTGCGGCCCGACGCGGTGCGTCAACTGTTCGGTCAGTTGATGAGAGTGAATCCGAGCGTCGAGGTGTACCTGCTCGACAACCAGGGGCGCATCAAGGGCGACGACGCCCCCGCGGGTCACGTCAAGCGCACCCAGGTGAATCTCGCGCCGATCCGGCAATTTATCGCCGGGGACGCGTTGCCGATTCTCGGCGACGATCCGCGCAGCGTCGACGGCAAGAAAGTGTTTAGCGCCGCGCCGCTGCAAGCGAATGGGCAGCCGCCTTCCGGCTACATCTACGTCGTCCTGCTCGGCGAAGAACACGACGCGCTCGCCGCGCGCATCGACGCCAGCTCGGTGCTGCGCACGACGCTCTGGTCGATGGCGCTGGTCGCGCTGCTGGGATTGCTCGCCGGCTTGACGGCTTTCGGTCTGATCACGCGGCCGCTACGCCGCCTGACCGACGCCATGCGCCACTTCGATGCCGATGGCGAACCCGCCCAGCAGCCGGCGGTGCCACGCTCGTCGCCTGCCGGGCGGCGCGACGAAATCGCCGTACTCGAAGCCACTTTTGCGCAGATGGCCAACCGCATCGGCGATCAGTGGCGCGCACTGACACGCCAGGATCAGCAGCGGCGCGAACTGATCGCCAATATCTCGCACGACCTGCGCACGCCGTTGACCTCGCTGCACGGCTACCTCGAGACGCTGTCGCTGAAAGCCGACACGCTTGGCGAAACGGAGCGCAAACGCTATCTGGCGATCGCACTTGCGCAAAGCGTCAAGGTCGGACGGCTCGCGCAGGCGCTATTCGAACTGGCGCGGCTCGAACATGGCAACGTGCAGCCCGCGCTCGAATCATTCTCGCTGGTCGATCTGGTTCAGGACGTGTTCCAGAAATTCGAGTTGCCGGCGGAGGCGCGGCACATCCAGTTGCGCGCCGATTTTCCTCCTCGTCTGCCGGCCGTCAGCGCCGATCTGGGCATGATCGAGCGCGTGCTGACGAACCTGCTCGACAACGCGATTCGCCACACGCCCACCGGTGGATCGATCGACGTCGATCTCGCGCACAAGGACGGCAAGGTATCGGTCACCGTCACCGACACCGGTCCCGGCATTCCGGCGGCGCAGCGCGAGGGGCTGTTCGAGCGTCCGCTGAATCCGGGCGGCGCGCATCGTGGCGGCGGACTCGGACTGCTGATCGTGCAGCGCATGCTGCAGTTGCATCACAGCCAGATACGCCTGCTCGAGCACGCGGGAACGGGTTCGGCATTCTGTTTCGAGTTGCCGACCGCCGAGAAGCCGGCTGTCGCCAGCATTGCGCTCTGAGCGAGCGTCAAGCCGTACGACGGCGTAACGTTCGGCAACGCGAGATCAGATCAGCAAGTCTTCATAGAACGACCCGAACGGCCGGGTCGGATGGGCAAGCTGGATTTCCAGAATCCACAGGCCGGCGTCCGGGCAATCCGCGAAATCGCCCAGATTTCCTGCTTTGTAGATCGCATGCGGAAAGTCACTGACACGGTGACCCTTGATGTCCAGATTCAACCGCCAGCCGAGCGCCGTTGCGCGCTGTTCAGCGAAGTCATACAGCGCCTTGCCGCCCGCATGCGTCGAGCGCCAATGGTGCTCCACTTCATCGAATACGGTTTTCGCGGCGTCAGCGCAAGCCTTCATCTCCGCATCATGGCCGACGACGAAGGTCGCGCCCGCGTCGCCCTCGTGCTGATCCCAAACCACGCCCAGGTCGACGAAGAAAATATCGTCTTCCTTGAGCCGCGGATCACCCTCCGATTGCTGCTTGAAGGTCTTTAGCGTGTTCTCGCCGAAGCGCACCAGCACCGGATGCCAGATACGATCCATGCCCAATTCGTTCAATACGTTCTTGCATTCGGCCGTCGCCTCCGACTCGAGCATGCCCGGTTTGACCCGCCGCGCAAGCTGGTTCACCACCTCCCAGGTTCGGCCTTGCGCATATTTCATCGACTCAAGCACGTACCTGCTTCCGACCGCCTGTTTTGCCTGTTTTGCCTCTTTAGCTGCTGCTTCCATCCTGGCTCTCCGGTTATATCCTTACGAATATAACGGATAACGCCCGGAAGCACTTGTGTCCACGCCACGCATTGATGTGTAAACCAGACTTTCTACAATGAATCTACCGGCACATGGGGCGCCAGATTGCCTGAAGAATCTCTCCCGCCGGTGATCGTTGGCTGGAGGCCGCGCGCTCGTGTCGCGCAAGGATTCCACATGAAATCTGAACACCTGGAAGCGCATGAAGATCCGGAAGAAACGACCGCAAGCAAGGTGCGCGTAGCGCTTGCGGCCATCGGCACTTTGATGGCGGTTTTCGGTATCGCAATTTGCGTATTTGGTCTCGTCGAGTTCAATCAGACGAAGGTTTTGATTGGCGTGTGCGTCATCGTGGTATCGACAATCGCCTACATTCTGATGCTGACGGGAGCCAGGTGAAGATCAACGTGCGCCACGCTCCAGCAACTGACTCCACAGACGCTGCGCAACCGGACCGTGCGCCGCCTCGCGGCGCCGCGCTGCATAGTGCTTGAGCGTGGCGCCGTGCAGGTGCCGCCCTTCCAGCGACACCAGACGACGTTCCTCAATATCGCGAGCGACGAGATGATGGGGCATGTGGCCCCACGCAAGTCCTTGCACGATCAACTCGCGCTTCATTAACTGGTCGGGCACCGTGCAGGTTGGCGCGCCCTCGATCAGATAGTAATTGGCCTCTGACGGCTGCCTGCCGGTATCGCGAATGATGCACTGAACGTAGGGCCGCATGTCGTCAGGCGTGAGCGATTCTTCTGGGGCCTGCCTGAGAAACCCAGGCGCGGCAACCGGCACAAGCTTTACCTCGAAAAGCTCGACAGTTTCGATTGCAGGCGACGGTTTGTCGAGATGATGAAAAATCAAGTCGCAGTCACCCTTGTTCAGCCGTTCCCAGGGGCCGCTAATCGCCTCGAATAGCAGAATGAGGCGCGTGCCGCTACTCGCCTCAAAAAACCGCCTGAGCGTGCCCAACGTCTCCGGCAACGGACACAGGTCACCTACCACGACGCGTAACTCCGCCTCCTGCCCCGCAGAGAGTTGGGCCGCTTCTCGCTGCAGATTTTCATAGTGGCGAAGAAACTGCGCCACCCGCGCGTGATACGCCGCGCCTTCCGCCGTCAGCGACACACGGTACCCCGCCCGGTCGAGCAGCACCATCCCCACTTGAGCCTCAAGCGCCGTTACGGCCGCGTGGACGGTTGGATGCGTCCGGTTCAGACGTGCTGCGGCCGCGGCAAAGCTGCCTTCGGCAACCAATGCGTCGAAGCACTGCAGCTGTAGTAGCGTCGGCTCGTTCATTGTAGAAATGGCCTTCAGTCTTTGTCGAAACATAGTAATTTATTTCGATGAACGTCGATCCTACGATTCAGTCTCCACGTGAGGAGATCGCCATGAAGGCAATCGTAAGAACACGGTTTGGTGGTCCCGAAGTACTCGGTATTGCCGACAGACCGGTGCCGGCAGTCAAACCGGGCTGCGTCCTGATTCGCGTTCGGGCATTTGGCCTGAACCGGGCCGAGCTCTATATGCGGCGCGGGCTGTGGGGAGGCGTCGCGGAAGTGAGCGGCATCGAATGTGCGGGGTCCGTCGTGCTGGACGCGACCGGAACGCTGCGCGAGGGTCAGACGGTCGTGGCGCTGATGGGCGGAATGGGGCGAACGATCGACGGCAGTTACGCAGAATACGTGCTCGTGCCGGCCACGAATGTCGTGCCCGTTGAAAGCGGCCTCGACTGGGAACATCTCGCCGCGCTGCCGGAAGCCTATGCCGTCGCGTGGACCTGCCTTCACCGGAACCTGGAAGTCCGGGCCGGGCAGCTGCTCGTCGTGCGGGGTGGCACGTCGAGCCTCGGGCAGGCCGCTATCGATATCGCCTGCCAACTCGGCGTGGAAGTGATTGCAAGCAGCCGTCGGCCGGAGGGAAAAGCCATGCTGCGCTCGCGTGGCGCCGCCCATGCCGTGACGAACGCGGATGAGCTTTGCGCGGCGCCGGACTGGCCGGGCGGCAAGGTCGACGCGGTGCTCGACCTCATCGGTAACCGCACCGTTCTCGACTCAATGCGCGCGACGCGTCGTGGCGGTCGCGTGTGCCTCGCCGGATTTCTGGGCGGGCTCGCACCACTCGCCGACTTCGATCCGCTCAGCCAGATGCCGAGCGGCGTTCATTTGAGCTTTTTCGGCAGCTTTAACTTCGGAACCGCCAACTTTGCACTATCGGACGTGCCCATGCAGCAGATCGTGGATTTCGAATCGAGCGGCCTGTATCGAGGCAAACCTGCGCATGTGTTTGGCCTTTCCGAAGTGCCGATCGCCCATGCGTTGATGGAACGCAACGAGGCCGTCGGGAAATGTGTCGTGCTGCTCTGAGCGGTCGCTATGTGTCATAAAGGCGACAATTTCCTTTGAAACTGCTTCGAAACTGTTTACGGATAGATGACGGCTCGATATATTCCGTCAAACACAACGGGATAGACGTTTCGCTTCACTCAAAGACGCCACACGCCGGATGGATTCGCCGATGCTCCGGCGCTTCCGTCACCCGCCGGTGACGACCTCGCATAACGAGGTTTTCGCTGCGCGCCCGTTCGATCGCACCCTCCCGACATTGACCTCATTCCTGCGCGGCCTCGCGCGGCTTTGTCGTGGGCGTTCGATCCGCATCGCTTGCCAACCTGGGTCCACGCCGTGCTCTCGGATACACGCGGCATGGACACCTTAAAAGAAGAAGGAAAAAATGAAGAAGACTATCCTCGCCACCGCTGTCCTCGGAAGCATCTCGCTCAGCGCTCATGCACAAAGCAGCGTCACGCTGTATGGCCTGATCGATGCCGGTATCAGCTACGTGAACAACGCCCGTGCCGGCACGAGCCATGACAACCTCGTCAAGTACGACGACGGCGTGGCATCGGGCAGCCGTTGGGGCCTGCGCGGCACCGAAGACCTCGGTGGCGGCCTGAAGGCACTGTTCGTGTTGGAAAACGGCTTTAACAGCGGCACGGGTGCTGCAGGCCAGGGCAATTCGATGTTCGGCCGTCAGGCGTTTGTCGGCCTGTCGCAGAACGGCGTCGGCTCGCTGACGTTCGGTCGCCAGTATTCGTTTTCGACGGATTATCTGGGCGGCAACTACTCGACGGGCGGCCAGACCGTTGCGGGTAACTACGCTTACCACATCAACGACGTGGACCAGTTGACGTCGAGCCGGATCAACAACTCGATCAAGTTCAGCAGCGCGAACTTCTCGGGCTTCACGTTCGGCGCGTTGTACGGCTTCTCGAACCAGGCTGGCGCATTCGCAGGCGCGCCGGCAACCGGCCCGGCTACGGCACAGGTCGCAGGTTCGTCGCGTGCATACAGCTTCGGCGTGAACTACGCGAACGGCCCGTTCGCCGCGGGCGCAGCGTACACGGACATCCGTTACCCGAGCCAGGCAACCACGACGCAGTCCTCGACGTCGATGGCCAACGTCACGACGGGCACCATCCGCGATCTGCGCACGTTCGGCGTCGGCGGCCGTTACTCGATCGGCGCGGCGACGATGTGGGCGTTGTACACGAACACGCACTTCACGCCGATCACGGGCGGCTCGACCACCTTCGCTGCGTACGAAGCAGGCGCAAAGTACGCATTCACGCCGGCACTGACGGCGGGTGCGGGCTACACGTACATGCATCTGAGCGGCGCCAGGGCAGGCCACTGGAACCAGGCTGACCTGAGCGTCGACTACGCACTGAGCAAGCGTACGGATGTGTATGGACTGGGCATCTACCAGATCGCATCGGGCCGCAATGGCACGCAGGACGTACAGGCACAGATCGGCTCCAGCACGAGCTTCTTCGGCCCGTCCGGTCCGGGCGCGGACAACCAGCTGGCATTCCGCGTCGGCGTGCGTCACCGCTTCTGATGTCCATGTCTGGGCAAGTTTGAGCGGGTTTGAGCAGTAAGGATCCGCTCTCGCACCCAGACAATGCATTGAAGACCCGTCGACACCCTGAAGCGAATCGCGCCGAACGGGTGTCGACGGCCAATGGCCGCTACCTTTGCATCACGACGCAGACTGAACACCAAGGTCCAGCGCGGCCTTGCGGACAGCCGCGGCAATCTCGTCGCTGATCGCCGGGTCCTTCACGGCCCGCGCGAGCGTTACCCCACCCACCAGTAAGGCGAGCAGCGCCGTCGCTTCCTCGCGACGAGCCTTTGGCTTGCCCTCGAGCCCTGCCGCCATCGCCTCGATAATCGAACACAACTCCGTTTCATAGGCCTGCCGGGTTTCGTCGTCGGCGCGGGCCACTTCACTCGAGAGACTCTGCAGAGCGCAACTCTCGGCAAGATCGCAGGTACGGCGCTCGCCCAGGTAGAAATCGACGAACCAGCCGCGCCAGTTGCCGCCCATTTGCTCGCGTGTCTGCCCGATACCTCGCCGCAGGTCTTCGAGCCCCACGACCACCGCCTCGCGGAAAGCCGCGGCTTTCGACTTGAAATGTGCGTAGAACGCACCGGATGTCACCTCGGCGTCCTTCGCCAGGCCGTCCACGCCCGAGCCGCCAAACCCGCGGCTACGAAATCCCCGGCCCGCGCTGGTCAGAATCCTCGCCCTGCTTTCTTCCTTCTTGCCTGCCCGATGTGCCATTGCGTGCGCCTCCAGATAACGATCGCTATTTTGTGCTTGACGACATCACGATCGTTATGAAACTATCGCGACATCACGATCGTTATATCGCGACCGTGATGCAGGCGCAACAACTCTGATTCGACTAACCCCGTTTGATCAAGGAGTGACAGCAATGCCTATTTCCATCCACGTCACGCAAGGTCTTCTCACCCCGCACGGAGAGCGTGAAGTGCTGCCTCTTGTTGCGGATGCGCTGCTAAGCGCCCACGGCCTGAGCGGCAACGGGTTCATGACCCCGAACGTGATTGGCCATCTGATCGTCAGCCCGGAGTCGCAGAGCTATGTCGGCGGCAAACCTCAATCGCTGGCCGTTGTCGAGGTGAAGGTTCCGGCCACCACCTTTCCGGACACCGAAGTCAAGCAGGCATTCGTTCGCGCGGCCACGGACATCATCGACCGGCTCAGTGCGGGGTCTCATCCGCGAGAGCGCACGTTTGTCAACGTGACGTATGCGGTTGATGGTGCATGGGGCATTGGCGGCAAAGCGTATTCCAATGCCGAACTGGGCGAGGCCATACAACGCGGCGCCCGTTGATGCGCCGCTGAGGTACGACAGGAAATGCGCCGGGCATAGTGAGGATGCATGCATCAAGCTACTTGCTCTGCCCGGTCAGCATCGCTTTCGTGTCGCCCGGCAACGGCACGCTGTTCCGGTCGATAGACGGA
Organism: Paraburkholderia agricolaris; assembly: GCF_009455635.1. NCBI lineage: Bacteria > Pseudomonadati > Pseudomonadota > Betaproteobacteria > Burkholderiales > Burkholderiaceae > Paraburkholderia > Paraburkholderia agricolaris. Next base: position 2,185,853 of record NZ_QPER01000001.1, on the reverse strand, counting down.
TCGCGTACGACCAGCCTTTTTCTGCACGGCATGTTTGCCAGCCAATAGCCACGCAACCCCTATCCCCAAGAGAATGGGATGTGCCTGCCATATAGGGAGGCATGCGTGGCTGCCGCAAGCAGCCATTCCTGCAAAAAGGAAAATCGTATGTTGATGCGTGACGCAATCCCACCCGCCCTGACCCGAGGATCCGCCCTTCTTTCGCAAGACCCGATTAGCCCGTCCTCGCTCAAGACCTTCCACCATACGTTCGACATTTACCTGAAGGACTCGAACGCATTCATGAATACGTATTTCTCACGCTACTTCGAGTGGCAAGGTGTGTGCCGCGAGCGGTGGTTTCATGAATGCATACACAACGATCTGCTGGGATCGGACGGCATGTTCGTGACCAAACGCGCGCACCAGGAATACGTTCATGAAACGTTCCCCTTCCAGCGCGTGGATTGCTATCTGAACACGGTGCAGGTCAAGCAGTGCTCGGCCTATCTGCTGTTCCGCTTTTGCGTGGATGGCCGGGAGGTTTCGCAGGGCTATCAGCAGATCCTGTATGCCGGACGGGACCGGAAGATCAGACGCTTCCCGCAGGGCATCGTTGAACGGGTCAAGGAGTATGAACTGCCATGGACGGCACTAGCCGCCTGATCTCAACAATTAACTTTCGCCGTTTAGTTTTTTTCGCCGGGTTTTGTCGTGGGGGTTCACCGCTATCTTTCACTGCCAACTTCCACGCCTGACTTTGACCACTAACCTTCAACTTTAGACTTTCACCTTTTGCCGCCGGCGCAAAGAACGCGCTGGCGGTTTGTTCAGTGCGCGGTCCGCCGGCGAGCCCGGTACCGGCAAGCGCACGGTGAACGTGGTGTGCGCACCGCGCGTCGAACTGCATTCGATACTGCCGCCCAGAAGCTCCGCCGCGCGACGGCAGAATGCGAGCCCCATTCCCGCGCCGCTTCCGTGCCGCTTGGTGGAGAAGAAGGCGTCGAAGATATGCGGCAGCACGTCGGGCGCGATGCCCGGCCCCGTGTCGCGAAATCGCAGCACGCAGAAACCATGCTCCTGAACCGCACTGATCGCGATCTCCCCTTCGCCGCTCACGTGAATCGCATGCAGCGCGTTTTTCAGCAAATTGAACAGGACAAAAACCGCCAGCGTGTCCGAACCCGAAAAGCATAAGCTTGCGTCGATCGGCGCCACGGTGACGCGGGCGCGTTCGTCGCCACGGAATGGATAGCGCTCGAGCGCCGACACCACACATTGCTTCATGGAATGAGGTGTAAAGCGTGTGCGGTCCAGACGATCCAGTGTGAACGAAGCGAGCGCCATTTCGACCATCGCGCTGGTGCCCGATACCTCCCTTCTGATTGCCGTGGCGAGTTGGCTCACGCGTTCGGTCTGCCCGGAATGCTCCTCCTGATCGTCGTAAAGCCCGTGCGTGACGGCCAGCCGGTAGCCTTTGAACACGTGCGACCACACGCTGGCAATCTCGTCGGCATGCATGGCGATCGTCGCCAGCGGCGTGGCAATTTCGTGCGCGATCGTCGCTGCGATCGCATAGGGATGAATCAGGTGATACCGGACGATCGTGATCGCGAGAAGCCCCAGGCTGAGGGCAATAAACAATACCCCTGGGGGATAGAACGGATAGCCGTAGTTGACCGCATAGTCGACCGCGGCAAGCGAATAGACGCAGAGGCTCGCAAAACAGAGATCGAGGCGCCTGCGCGCTTCGGCGCCGGCCTGCTTGCGGGCCGCGAGCAGAAGCTGTCCGCTGCGGCCGGCCAGCAATACGGTCTGCAGCACGTGCAAAGGATGCAGCGGCCCGGCGCTCGGATAGTAGCCAAAGAAGTAGTGCCGGTAGCCGGAGACGACTTCATCGCCAGGCAGAAGCACCGCGAAGACAACGCACAGACCGTAAGACGCGAGCAATATCGGCCGCTCACGACGCCTCGCGGCCACCTCCGTGACGAAGTGATAGAAGGTGGTAGGCAGGAAGAGAATGAAAAGGTACCCCACCCGAACCAGCACGCTTGCGATGTGGGGGTCCTGCGTCTGGAACAGCAGGGTCCAGGTACCCTGCCATGCAAATGTCGTCGCGCACATCAAAAGAAATGGCGCCGACAGCCGCGTCACCCCTTGAGTGATGAGTACGTAAAGGCCGAACACCACGAACAGCGCTGACACAAAGGCGGTCGGAATGGCGTACATGTGGCTCGATGTGTCGGGAAACGTTGGTCTGTTACAGCATTTTCAAAGCGGCTATGCGAACTGGCTAATTCCTCATAGATGGGCCTGCTGATTGCGGCCACTACGCCATTGCGAAAATGTCAGCGTGTTCAGACCCACGTCGGTGGAATCTATTCTGGTCCAGCAATAGAAAACGTCGTCCCAGCCTGGGATGGTTTGCGGCGTTACCGTCCTGAATGCCGCTCCGGGACGAAACGCCAGATTCGGCCAGAAAACCGGCATCGACTCGCGTACCGCCATCTGCTTCAGCAGATTCGCCGGCCCGCTTTCGTCGGCCACGATCTCCGCCTGCGAGATCCAGTCGTTCTCTGCCCATGCCAGGAAAACGCTTGGGTTGCCCGCACGGTCGAACATCAGGATCGCATTCTGTTCCGGACGCCAGTAATACTCGACGATACCTTCAGTGGCGACCACCGCGTCGATCACCCGTCTGGTTCGCGGATCGCAATAGGTCATGCCGTTATCGCCCAGGCCCAGCCAGCCCGACTCCGAACAATGTCTGCTTCTGGCGTCTTTTAGAAAATGGACCAGCCTGTTGGCTGAATCGGCATCCGTTTTTCTCAGATAAAGATCGACAATGCCGGCATTGAAAGCCTTTACTGCAACGGTCTCGTCGGCGACACCGGTCAGGAGCACTTTCGCGCAACGCAAATTGGATATTGACGAAAGGAATTCGACCCCGCTCAGTCCGGGCATATCGTAATCGACCACCACCGCGGCCACCTCTGAAAACCGCGCATCCCGGGTCAGCACGTCCCGCTCCGCCGAGCTTTCGACAAAGCGCTCAAGGCCTGTCTCAGTCAGACCGGCTGAAGCCGGCGCAAACGCCAGCGAATTCTCGCGGGCATGTTTGCGGATGAATGCGAGCGCGGTTTGAGGCCGCGTGAAAAACAGATTGGTGGAAATATCCGGAAAGAATCGACGCAACGCGTCGAGGTAGCTGTCGCTGTCGTCCACGAAAACGACAGATGCCGGATAGAAAACAGGGGGTCGAATAAAATTGTTCATGTCTTTTACGTGGAATATATGGCGTGCCTTGCACCGGCTTACAAGCCGGTTTCTCTCACACTGGCTCCCGGGCCGATTCCGCTGGACCATATAGTACCGGGGTCTTTGCATTAACGTGCAAACTTGCGCGGGCTTTCCGTCATAGTATGCGAATGGAATAGTTTGAATTTAATCGGGCTGAGCCGATTATTCTGCTGCAGTCACGCAGAAGTTGAAGATGTCAGATTCAGGGATTGACTTCACCCTGCTCTTCACGACTCGCAGCGGCGCTATCGGCACGCGGTGACGCCGTCTACCGTGGTGCAATGACGTATCGACCAATGGCTTTCGCCCGTGAGTCCGGTGCTGCCGCCGATGCCGAGCGGACGCGGTTGAGGCCTGAAATGAAGGTCGATTCTCGAAAAGGCGTGCGTGGCCGGTGCCGCGGGTAACGGCGCGACAGCCGCTATCGCGCGTTGTACCGCCGCGTCCCACGCCGGATTGCCACTGGAGTGCAACGGCGCAACTGAATCGATCGAACCGTCCGCATTGACGCGAATAGAAATAATCGCTTCCGGGTTGTCCGCAACGTTGCGTGAATCGACCACCAGATTGCTGGCCAATGCGCAACCCACATAGCCGCGCCATTGCGATCCGGTCAATTGATCGAGCGCCGGCGTCGGCGCGCCGCTCTGCGTCACGCGCGCGAGGCAGCGGCTGGTCACGTCCGTGGCCGATGGCAGCGGTGGACCATTCTCGCTTTGCAGATCGGTTGACGTGCACGCCGCCAATAGACACAGCGGACCCAGCACGGATGAAGCAAGAGCAAGCAGCCAGCGATTGTTGTTATGCATCTGCGGTTCCACTTGTCGGCCATTCAGGGTGTGCGGGTCGCGATTGGCGCGAACCGCGCGCCGACCCCGAAGCTTACACCTGAGCGCCGTCCTGTTGCCTGAGCCGCTTGCGGTGAGCCGCAACTTTCGCACGGTTGCCGCACATCGCCATGCTGCACCAACGACGCGCGTGACCGCGCGTGTGATCCGCAAACATCAACGTGCATCTGGGACCTTCGCACGCTTTCACGTAGGTGAAATCTTCCTCGCATACCAGCCTCGCCAGCACCTCGGCGATCGGCATCAGTAGCGACTCGGGCGATTGCCAGCGCCGGTTCGCGCGCAGCTCAAAGCGTGTCGCACCGTCCGATGCGTTAGTCACGATTTCGCCGTGCTGGTGATCCTGCGCGAGCAGCTGGTTCAAGGGCTCGATCTCACGCAGATATTTGGCAGCCAGCGGCCGTCCCTTCCGCTTCTGGACAAACCCCCTGAACCATTCGCGTAGTTCGCGCGCGCGCGCCGCCAACTCGTCGAGTTCGGCCGCGCTCGATTGGCTCCGCATCGCCTCGAGGACTGTGCGGGGCACTAGCGCCGCCTGGTCCAGCCAGGCAAGCAAGCCTTCGCCGTCGCTGATCCAGTCGACAGCTTCATCGACAGGCGTAGCAACCGAGTTCAGGAAATCGAGGCCCGGCGCGTCGGCCACCAGTATCGCGGGAGTCTGACGGTAGTCCATTTCTCATGACGGATGTGAGGTGACGATGACTGCATCGTAACCGCTAAAAATGCACTTGACAAGTTACATCGTTCGTTTGTAACCTCTAAATAACGATTTATCAGGTTACACAGCAGGCACGCCAACCGGATGTGCATGCCTGCGAGGCAGCACCCAAGTCCGTCAAAGGAGCGAGAAATGTCGATCGGCAATGTGAGCGCGGTGCTGGTGCACGGCGCGTGGGCAGATGGCTCAAGCTGGAGCAAGGTGATTGAACGCCTGAAGGCAAATGGCATACACGCGGTAGCGGCCCCCTTGCCGCTCAGTGCTTTGCACGAGGACGTGGCGGCCCTCGATAGAACGCTGGAGCGCATCGACGGTCCGGTTGTTGTCGCGGGGCATGCCTACGCCGGCGCGGTGATCGGCGCGACGCGCGCCGACAACGTCAAGGCGCTCGTCTATATCGCGGCGCTTGCGCCTGCCGAGGGCGAAACGGTGAGCGACGTGTTCTATCGTGGTGAAGCGCACCCGCTGGCACCCAAACTGGCGCCGGATCGGCATGGCCAGATATGGTTGCCGGAAGAAGCATTCGCAGCAGCGTTCGCACAGCACGCGAGCGTGCAGGAGTTGGCCGTGCTTAGCGCGGTTCAACGTCCCATTGCGGTTTCATGCATTGGCGAGACGCTCGGGCGTCCACTCTGGAAGGACCGGCCAAGCTGGTTCCTGACCGCCGGCCAGGACCGGATGATCAATCCCGACACGCAACATTTCATGGCACAGCGCATGAACGCGCGCGTGCATTCACACGAGGTCGATCACACACCGATTGTTACCGCTCCTGACCTCGTTACCGATGTCATCGTCGAAGCGGTCCAGGCTGCCTCGGCCTCCCTATCAACTCGTTAGGAATACCTAAAACCGATCGCGCCTACAGGCTCTCACCGCCTGTCATTTCCCAAATCAGGAGTTAATCCATGTCATCCATTGCCAATCGTTATGCCGACGTCAACGGCGTCAAGGTGTTCTATCGCGAAGCGGGTCGTTCGAACGCACCGAAACTGTTACTTCTGCATGGCTTTCCGAGTTCGAGCCACATGTTTCGGGACCTGATCCCCCTGCTTGCCGAGCGCTTCCATATCGTCGCGCCCGATCTGCCAGGCTTTGGCCAGTCGGACATGCCGGCACGCAGCGCTTTTGCCTACACATTCGACAACATCGCCAACGTGATCGAAGGTTTTACCGAGCAGATCGGTTTCGATCGCTTTGCCATGTATGTATTCGACTACGGCGCGCCCACCGGCTTTCGGCTTGCGCTCCGGCACCCTGAGCGAATCACCGCGATCATCTCGCAGAACGGCAACGCGTACGAAGAAGGTTTGAGCGACGGCTGGAATCCGATCCGCGCGTATTGGCAGGATCCTTCGCACGCCAATCGCGAGGCCCTTCGCACCATGCTGACGCATGAATCGACCAAGTGGCAATACACGCATGGCGTACCGGACACGAGTTCCGTGTCGCCGGATGGCTACTCGCTCGACGAGTTCTATTTGAACCGCCCAGGCGCCGACGAGATCCAGCTCGATCTGTTCGGAGACTACCGGAACAATGTCGCGTTGTACCCGGCATTCCAGCAGTATTTCCGCACTCATCAGCCCCGTTTCCTTGCCGTGTGGGGAAAGAACGATCCGTTTTTCCTGCCGCCCGGCGCCGAGGCATTCAAGCGCGACATACCGGACGCCGAGGTGCGTTTCTTCGATACCGGACACTTCGCGCTGGAGACTCACGCGGCAGAGATCGCCGCGGCAATAGCCGGATTTCTGGTCCGCTGACCGGCAAAGACAGCATCGTGGCCGATCATTGGATGCGCCGCTCAAACGGCGCATCCGCGAGCTAAAGGAGAAGGGAAATGTCCAGCAAGGTAGCTATCGTGACAGGCGCGAGCCAGGGTATCGGCCGTTCGACCGCCATCAGGTTAGCGCGGGATTTTGCGTCGATCGTGCTCGTGGCGCGCAATCGTGAGAACCTCGCACAGACCGCTGACGAGGTGAAAAAGGCAGGCGCCGAAGCGCTTGCAATCGATCTCGATCTGTCTGAACCGGAGGCCGCACAGCAGGTTGTCGATCACACACTGGCGGCATTTGGGCAGATCGACGCATTGCTCAATATCGCGGGCGCGGTGCCGCAGATCGATGTGTTCGACATGACCGACGATCAATGGGACCGGGGCTTCGCGCTAAAGCTGCATGGCGCGCGGCGCCTGACGATCGCAGCGTGGCCGTCGTTGAAGAAAACCTCGGGATCGGTCGTGCTGATGTCGGGCAATTCGGCGCTGTTTCCCAAGGCACCGTACGCGGCCGTGGGCACGATCAACGCAGCGATTGTGGCGCTGGCGAAAGCTTTCTCGGACCGGGGCATTACCGACGGCGTACAGGTCAACAGCGTGTTGCCCGGCCCGGTGATGACGGGGCGGCGGCAATCGTATCTGGAACATTGGGCGCCGCTGCACAACATGACAGTCGAAGAAGCCACGGCGCGGTTTCCTGCCGAAGCGGGAATCGCCCGGTATGGCACGCCCGAAGAGATCGCCGAACTGATGGCGTTCATCGTGTCGCCGGCGGCTCACTGGATGACGGGTTCGACGTTGAGGATGGACGGTGGAGAGGTCAAATCGATTTGACGACTCAGGTGCGTTATCTCAGGTGCGCTATCAATGAAAGTAAAAGAAGAGACGCACGCCTCGCAAACGGGTGTGCGTCTTATCCTGGCTACAAAGCCGGCTTGAAAACCATCAGGTAGTAAATCACCGCCATCGCCACGAACGCCGGATACCCCAGCCACTCCCAGTGCATGGCATAGCGCCAATACTGCGGCGGTAGCGCGACGGCGCCGCTCGCATTGGCAGTCGCGGCGATTCTCGCCATGGCCAGTTGCAGCCATACGACCGGCAACCAGCATGCGCCCGCGAGCAGATAGAGTCCGATCGCCGCAACGATCCACGGCGCGTTCCAGGACCAGCCCGCGGCATGTGCCAGCCACAAGCCCGACAGAGGTTGAAAAACGATCGCTGGCGTGGTGAACCAGAGATCCGCCCGCACCACCAGTCGCGAAACGGTTGCAATCGCGGGCACACAACGCGTCCGGTTAGCAAAGAAGAGATAGAACGCAGTGCCAAAGCCGGTTCCCACCAGCAGCACCGACGACATGATGTGCAAAGTCTTGATCGCAAGATAGAGGTTCATGGCCGTGTTTCTTCACTAAGGAGAACGAGCAGCAGTGCGAGGACCGGCACATTCTTCAGGATCGGACCGAACGGATGCCACAGGAATTCGGGCAGCGCAACGGCGATGATGATCGAATATGCACCGATCAGCCCTATCTGCATCGCCCAAAGCCGTCGCCCCGGGCGAACGAGCGTGGCGACGCCAAAAACAAAATCCAACGTCGCCGCCAGATAGAGCGCGGCCATCGCCGCGCCGCCCTGCAGATGCACGTGCGCGAGCAGTGCCAGGCTGGCCGCTTGCGGATAGATGAAGGCGCTGCAGAGCGCCGTCCAGATCCACATGATCGCCAGTGCGCCACGCAGCAAGACCGGACGCCACATCGCCAGTGCTGCATGGCGTGACGCGATCGCGTCGACTGGCGCAACGAAGGTTTCGAGACCGGCAGGCACACGCCCCAGCGCCTTCGTTGTCGCTGCGACCGGCCCCGTGTTTCCTGCCCGGAGCATGCGCCAGGTGTCGCGTGTCAGCATCGAATGGGGCACACGGTCGAGCAGCGCGGCACCTGCATCGATCAGCGCAGCCGGCACGCTAATGCGCCATGCCGGCGGCAGCGCCATCGATGCACGATAGGTCGCCAGCATCTCCCGGTACTCGAATTGCGTGCCGCCTACCAGGTCGAGAATCGGCTGATCGGCGACCCCGGACGTCACGAGCCGCACGACGATTTCGGCCAGCTCGTCGACGTGAATCGGCCGCACCAACTGATGCCCCCCGGCAGGCAGCGGATGAACCGGCAGGCTCGCTATGGCACGAAAGAAGCGTGACGAAGAACCCGTTGCCCCGTAGATCAGAGCGGGCCGGAGGATGTGGTGCATGACGGACAACGACTGCAGAGCCTCGTCGGCGGCTCGCTTACTGGCGAAGTAGTCCGTCTCGCCGGTCTGTGCGCCGAGCGCCGATATCTGAACGACGCGCCGCACGCCTGCACGTGACGCCGCTTCAAACAGTGCCACCGGCGCGCGATGATGGATGCGCTCGAAAGTCTGATCGCCGCGTTCGATCAGGATGCCGACCGCGTTGATCACGACGTCGATAGCGCGTAGCTTCGATGACCAATCAGACGGATCAAGATCGGTCGTGTAGTCGATCGCGACTTCGTCTTCGCGCAGGGCGTGTCTCACGCCTTTGAACACCCGATGCCCCTCGCTGGCGAATGCGCTGCACAGCGCCCGGCCGATGAAGCCATTCGCACCGCAGACCAGGATGTTCATACCGTGAGCTCCATAACGGAGGCTGCGCGGAACAGACTCGCTGAGCACAACCTCATTCCAATTCTCCCCGTTACTGTTATTTCTGTATAAACAGAAATAACAGGTCAAAAAAATGGACGATCTTATCGTCCGTGCTATTCCGTTAGTCCTTCGTGCGCCTTACCGTACGACTGATTTTCGCGCCCATACCAAGCGTTTTCATCAGCGTTTCGGGCTTCAGGCGCAGCATCTCGTCGGACCAGGTGGTGAGCGTTTCGAGAAACTTCAGCGTCTCGCGAATGCGTTTTTCCGTGTCACGACTTTCCTCCGCCATCTCCTGACTGACCAGACTATCCCGCAACATGGTCAGCGTCGGATCGATCTCGCGTTGCCTGCGCCCTTCCACGATCAGCTTGAACAGTTCCCAGATATCCGTGGAGGTTTCGAAGTGGTCGCGACGGTCTCCCATCACATGCACCACCTTGGCGAGGCGCCAAGACTGGAGTTCTTTCAGACTCGTGCTCACATTGGAGCGGGCGACGCCGAGCGTATCGGCGATCTCGTCCGCAGCGATTGGGCGGCCGAGCAGATACAGCAGCGCATGAATCTGTGCGACGGTGCGGTTGACGCCCCAGCGCGAGCCCATTTCGCCCCAGTGAAGAATGAATCGTTCGGCAATCGGTGTGAGTTCCATGTCGGCAACTTTATTTTCTTCAGTTATTTCTGTCAAGAGAGAAATAACGCTTGACGGCCAATGCGTCCCGGCCTAATTTCTGTGTTGACAGAAATAACTGAAACAGGCGCACCGGAGAAGAGGCCATGGAAAACACCTTGCTGACGCTGTATATCGACGGAAATTGTCCACTATGCGTCGCCGAGATGGCGAAACTACGCGTATGGGATCGCCATGCGCGGCTCGCGTTCGTCGATATCGCGCAACCCGGCTTCGATGCGGCGCCGCTCGGCGTAGACCTGGCGGCACTCAATCGTCAGTTGCACGGGTGGACTGCGGACGGACGATGCGTCGTCGGGATAGACAGCATCATCGCCGCCTATACGCTGGCCGGCCAAGGGTGGATAGTCGCACCGCTGCGCGTGCCGTTCATGCGCCCTGCCTTCCGGGTCCTATATCGTGCGTTCGCCCGGAATCGCATGAGCATTTCCAGGCGCTTAGGGGTGACAAACGGTCCGCCGTGCACAGACGAAACGTGCACGCTAAAAATGGATCCGTGAACGACTTCGGCATTGGCTGCCAGGGCCGGCGAATTTGTGTAAGCTCTTCTACGCTTTTATCGCCCAGGATCTTTTGCCCATGCCCTCGTCCATCCGCAACTCGCTCCTTTGGATCTTCGACGCGTTCGAGCGCGATTCAACCTACATCAGCAAGCGGATGTTCGGCAGCGACGCTGCTTATATCGACGGCCTGCTGTGTCTGATCGCCGCCGATCGCGACAAGCCATGGAATGGTTTGCTGGTCTGCACGTCGCATGAGCGGCACGCCGCGCTCATCGAGGAAGTACCCGCTTTGCGGCCCCATCCGGTGCTCGGCAAATGGCTTTACGTCCCGCAAGACGATCCGGCGTTTGAAACCGTGGTGGAGAAAATGACGGCACTCGTACTCGCGCGCGATCCGCGTATCGGCGTCGAGCCGAAGCCGCGCAAACGCCGCGGAAAATCCACGTTGCCCAGGACGTAACCAGCATCCGCTCATACCCAACCTGTCAGCAAGCTATACACAACACGACGACACTCCAACGTCGAAAAAAGATCGCAATACGCGAGCTTGCACCGAATGATTTACGACAGGTTTGTGTCATCCGAACGACACCCACGGGCGGCACCATGTCGGTTTGGCTGCCGGCGGCGTCGACTCACCCACCTCCTCGCCTGCCGTGCGTCGGCCAGATGCTCGAGTCCAGATTCGCGCGCCGCTCAGAGGCTCATGATGCGCGGCGAAATACGAGTACATGCGACGAGTACATGCGACGAGTACATGCGTGCCCGCTTACGACATGCTTTCGATTGCCTGTGCTACCGCTGCAGTTCCACCAGGAGCAAGTTATGCATGATGTGGCAGATTCCGAGGGTTTGCGGCACACCAGTGTGAAGTCGGTCCAGCAGTACATTGACGAGCGCCCGATATGGCCCGACGGCACCCGTCTTCCGACTGTGCCGATGACGGGCATGCAATGGCGCATCTGGTCGCTCGCGGCAGCCGGAAAGTTCTTTGAAGGATTCGTTGTCTTTATGACCGGCGTGGCGCTGCCGCTGATCTCGCGCGAGTTCGGCATCGGCGCGGCACAGAACGGCCTTATCAGCGCCGCCAGCCTGATGGGCATCCTGGTCGGCGCGGTGGGGCTGGGCGGCATGTCCGACTATTTCGGCCGCAAGCGGATGTTCATTGTCGAGATGATCATCTTCGTCGCGTTTCTGGTGCTGCTGGTTCTTTGCACCAACTTCACCTCGCTCGTGATCTGCCTGTTCGGACTCGGTGTGGCGCTCGGCTGCGACTACCCGACCGCGCATATGATCATCTCCGAAAGCATTCCCAGCAGCGCTCGCGGCAAACTGGTGCTAGCGGCATTCGGCTTTCAGGCGCTGGGCGCGCTCGGCGGTACGGCGGTGGGCTTTCTGGTCCTGTCGACGATCCCGACTCTCGACGCGTGGCGCTGGATGTACGGCACCGCCATCATCCCGGCACTGGCGGTGACCGTCGGCCGTTTCTTCATCACGGAGAGCCCGAGCTGGTTGCACATTCGCGGCGCGGTGGATCGCGCGGAAGCCGCTGCGAAACGCCTGCTGGTGCGTACGCCGCAATATCCGACCAGTATCGCGCTCTCGCGCGAACTGGACAATGCCGCCAGCGGCCACGGCGGCAAGCAAAGTTTTTTTGCGCTGTTCGCAAAGCGCAACCTGCGCGCCACGATTCTGGCCTCGATACCGTGGTTCCTGCAGGATCTCGGCACCTATGGGATCGGCATTTTCACGCCCACCATCCTCGCCGCCGCATTCGGCAGCAAGCCTGACCACGTGCGCAGCATCACCGACCTGATTCTCAATGATATCCTCGCCGCCAAAGGGGCGGCCCTGATCACGATGCTGCTGATCGTCGGCATCATTTTCGCAGTCATCCTCGCCGACAAGGTCGGGCGCATCTGGTTGCAGGTGATCGGCTTTATCGGCTGCGCGGCAGGTTTGCTGGTCGCTTCGTTCTCCGATGGTTTTGAAGGCTCCACCAAGACCGTGGTGATTTTCGCCGGCTTCATGCTGTTCAACTTCATGACCAACCTGGGGCCGAACGCACAGACCTATCTGCTCGCGGGCGAAGTGTTCCCGACCGCCATTCGCGGTACAGGTGCCGGTTTCGCCGCGGCGGTCGGCAAGATCGGTGCGGTCGCAACCGCATTCCTGTTCCCGATTCTGCTCACGAGCATCGGCACGGGCCCGCTTCTCTACATTCTCGTGGGCACGTCGATTCTCGGCGCCGTGGTGACATGGATGTTCCGCATCGAAACAAATGGCGTGAGCCTTGACGAGATTGGACGCTAGACGCGTTGACGCCTTGCCATGACGCTTGCACACACCCGACGGATTCCCCGTATCGCAACGGAGACACGCATGACTGAGCAACACAGGAACCCGCTACCGCGCTTGAACTGGCGGCACATGGTCAGCGCGCCGCTGTGCGTTGCCACGCTCACCTTGATGACAGGCGCGTTGGCCAATGCGCAGGACCTCACCTTGAATGAAACCGGCTCGACCTTGCTGTACCCGTTGTTCACCACCTGGGTGGATGCGTACACCAGATCGCACCCCGGCATTCGGGTGACCACTGGCGCGACCGGCTCGGAAGCCGGTATCCAGCAAGCGCTGACGGGCAAGGTGCAGATCGGGGCGTCCGACGCCTATATGTCCGACGCGGACATGAGGCAGCACCCGCAGATCATCAACGTCCCACTCGCTATCGCCGCGCAGACCGTCAACTACAATCTGCCCGGCCTCAACACGACGCATCTCAAGCTGGACGGCCCGGTGCTCGCCGGGATCTACACCGGCGCGATTCGCAACTGGGATGCGCCGCAGATCGCGGCGCTCAACCCCGGCGTGGCGTTGCCCCATCATCCGATTGTGCCGATCCATCGGGCTGACGGCTCGGGCGATACCTTCGTGTTCTCGCAGTTCCTGTCGTTCTCGACGCCGGCCTGGGAAAGCGACAAGGGGTACGGCACCAGCATCGCGTGGCCCGCTGTGCCGGGTAGCGCGAGCGCGGTGGGCAATGCCGGCATGGTGCAGGCGCTGCAGTCAACGCCATGGTCGCTCGGTTACGTCGGCGTCAGCTTCACCGACAAACTCGCCGAGGCGAAACTCGGCACCGCGGCGCTCAAGAATGGCGCGGGCGAATTTATCCTGCCCAACAAGGACACGATCACCGCCGGCGCTGCCTCGCTCGGCCCGCGCACGCCCCCTGACGAACGTCTGAGCCTGGTGTTCGCGCCGGCATCGGGTGCCTATCCACTCGTCAATTACGAGTATGCGGTGGTGTCGACGAAACAAGCCGATGCCGCAACTGCCGCCGCGCTGCGCAGGTTCCTGCTCTGGACCATCGTGCCCTCGGAGACGAACGAGGCCTACCTCGACACGGTGCACTTCATTCCACTGCCGCCTCACACGTGGGAGCTGAGCCAGGCGCAGATTCAGTCGATCAAGTAGCCCTCTGCTGGCGGCGCACCTGACCACCCTGGTACGCCGCCACCTCGCGCTTGTCGATTCCATGCAGCACGGACAATCGGCCAACGCATCCGGAACGTGTTTATAGCGTCAGCCTTTGTTCTGGCAAAGCACCGACGCCTGGTTCAAGCAGCCATTCATTGACCGTAGCGCCGATCACTTCAGGATGATCTTCCTGCAAGTGGTGAAGCCGCTCGCCCAGATCAACCACTTTGCAGTGCTCAAGTTTCTTCGCAAAACTTTCAGCGACGGCTGGTGGCACCAGCGCCCCCGGGTTTGCCGTGAAAAGCAGCTTCGGATATGACGACTGCGCCAGAGCACGATGTGCGTTCTCGAGAGTCGAGTACACATCCGCCGGTTCTCCAGCAATGGGCAGTTCATTCGGGAAACGCCAGGTCGGTCGACGTGACTCGGGCGTGGGAAACGGTGCCCGGTAAACCTGCTCACCGGGCGGCGCGAAGCTCGGCTGGCTCGAAGTAGAAATTCGTGTTTCCCGCGAGGCGTTCGATCATGAAGTCGATGAACGTCCTCACTCGCAGCGGCTGCTCGGTTCGATGGCGATAGTAGATGTAGATGGCCTCACGCTGGGTGACGTGCCTGACGAGCAGCGGTACGAGCTGGCCCTGCCTGATCGGCACGGCGGCGGAAAAGCTGCCGAGTTGACCGATTGCAAGTCCGGCCAGCACAGCTTGGGTCTCCGCGTCCGTGTCGTTGACGCATAAGGTCGTCGCGACGTCACGATAGACGATCTCGTCGCCGATCAGGAATTCCCACGGTGCCTGCTTGCCGGTATTCGCCCTTCGATAGCCGGTGCATCGGTGTGCGTCGAGTTCGTCGATGATTCGCGGCGCGCCATGCCGCTCGATATAGGCGGGCGATGCACAGACGATCAGTTGAATCGGCAGGAGCCGGCGCGCGATCGTCCCGCCCGAGGGTGGCGAGCCGCCCCGAAAACCAACGTCGGCGCGATCACCGACAAGATCGGTGAAGAGGTCGTCGAACTGCACATCCAGCCGCACATTTGGGTGCAATTCGGCGAATTCCATGAAATATGGCCACAGCACGGTATGCGCCATCGCCGCTGGCGCGCTGACCCGCAGTGGCCCCGCAATCTCGTCCTTCGAGCGCCGCGCGTCGTCGAGTGCGGACGACAGTACGGCTAGCGCAGGTTTTACGCTGTCCAGCAGACCCTGCCCCTCCTCGGTGAGGCTCAACTTGCGGGTGGTTCGATGAAACAGCCGAACCCCCAACTCCTTTTCCAGTTGCATCACCGCGTGACTCGCGGCCTGCGGCGAGATGCCCTGATCCACGGCTGCCTTGCGCAGACTTCCCAGCGCCGCGGCCCGGACGAATATCGTGATCGCGCGAACTTCGTTCATGGCCATTCGAATTAGCAAATAAAAGTTGATTATCAGTCTACCAATCCATGGCTAGTTTGTGCCAATTGCCGCTCCTATGATTCGTTCACTTTCACTCGAAACGTAGGAGCAACATCATGGTCAACCCGGCAAACAACGGCTTCAAGCGCGTCTGGTTCATTACCGGTGCGTCGCGCGGCCTTGGCGCCCTGATCGCTCAGGCGGCTCTCGCTGACGGCAACGCAGTGGTTGCCACCGGCCGCAATGTGGCAGCAATCGCCGAGCGCCTCGGTGACTCGCCGGCGCTCCTGCCGGTGGCGCTGGACGTGACCAACGAAGCTCAGGCGCAAGCTGCGGTTCAAGCCGCGGTGGAGCGATTCGGCCGCATCGATGTGCTGATCAACAATGCCGGATTCGGTTTGCTGGGTGCGATCGAGGAGTCCAGTGACGCCGACGTGCGCCGCATGTACGACACCAACGTATTCGGCTTGCTGAATATCACGCGCGCCGTTTTGCCGGTGATGCGCGCGCAGCGCTCAGGACACGTCGTCAACATGTCGTCGATCGGCGGCTATCGGTCCGTCGCCGGGTTCGGCGCGTATTGTTCGACCAAGTTCGCCGTAGAAGGCTTGACCGAGTCATTGCACGCCGAACTGAAGCCGCTCGGCATTCACGCCACGGTCGTGGAGCCTGGTTATTTCCGTACCGACTTCCTGGACGCGTCATCGCTTGTGGTCGCCGGGAACGTAATCGCCGACTATGACGAGACATCGGGCAATGTCCGCCGTCGCGCTACGAGCCTGAACCACAATCAGCCGGGCAACCCGGAGAAGCTCGCGACGGCCATGATCGAACTGGTCGATGCACCGACGCCACCGTTGCGGCTGCCGCTGGGCACCGACACGCTGAAGGCCATTGCTGAAAAGAATGCCTACGTGGCGGAGGAAACTGAAACGTGGGCGGCGTTGTCGGCGTCGACTGACTTTCCTGGCTGATCGTTTGCAGGCTGCGTAGTCTTTGAAACCCACTACTTCACGCGAAGCACGCCGGACTTCGAGAACAGGACCGGCATATTGTGTCTGTCAAGCAGCACCGCGGTCAGCGCGGCACGGTCGGGACGCTGTATCGCGGTAAATCCCGCCGTGCCCGGCGGCGCACGCATCACGAAACCGTCCAGCCCCACTCCGAGCACGCCGTCGTGCGTCTTGATCAGATCCGTGATCGAGTTGGCCGAGCCCGAATGAACCACCGACCATGTCGCGCCCCGGTCCGCGCTCTGGAACAGGTTGCCGCGCAGGCCGCCGACGAGCAGCCTGCCGTCATGCATGGCAATGCCGGTCCAGAGCGAGCCTTTGTAACCCGTGTCCAGATAGGTCCAGGTTATACCGCCGTCGATGGACCTGATTACCGTGCCCTGCTCGGCCGCGATATAGAGCGTGCCATCGTGAGCGGCAAAGATTCTGTAGAGATTGCGGTCCGCTTTTCCGCCGTCTGGCGGCTTGGGTAAGGCCATCTGGGTCCACGTCCTACCGCCGTCATGGGTGGCGAGCACCAGCGACCACAACCCGACTGCCCAGCCATCGCGGTCGTTAGTGAACGCCACAGAAAACAGCGGCTGATCGACCGATGTGTCAATGCGCTGCTGCGTCCAGTGTTCACCGCCGTCCTGTGTCACCAGCACCGTCCCCCACTGGCCAACCGCCCAACCCTCGCGTGCGCTCACGAACGTCACCGCCGTGAGCGTGGCGTCAACCGGCACACTGGCGGCCTGCCGGAAGTGTCGCCCGTCGTCGTCCGAGAGCAGAACCACACCCTGCTCGCCGACCGCGACGATACGCTCGCCAGCGTGTGCCGCGCCGAGCAGCATCAGGCCCGACGCATCCGGCCAATGACGCGCAGGCTTGGGAACCACGCCTTGCGCGTGAACGGAGCCGACCAGCGCAGCCCCCAGCAACAACGCATGAACCGTTGCCGACAGAATGATTCGAATATTTTTTAACATGATGCGCTCGTTAGTGACTGACGAGACCAGGAGCCTTGACGGCCTTGCGACGCGGGAAAACCTGCTCGAGCACGACAGCGAGCGCCGGCAATACGGTCATCGCCATCACGAGATTCACGATGAACATGAATGCGAGGAGTTTGCCCATGTCGGCCTGAAACTTGAGCGCCGAAAAGCTCCAGGTGGCCACCCCGATCGCCAGCGTGATCGCGGTGAAGATCGTGGCCATGCCAACCTCGAGCACGGCGCTTTCCACCGCCTTGACGATCGGCATGCTGTTGGCGAGATGCTGCTGCAACCGGTTGTAGATATAAAGCGCGTAGTCCACGCCGATCCCGACCGCCAGCACCATCACGGGTAAGGTTGCAACGGTCAGACCGATCTGTAGCGATTTCATGAACCAGTAACCGATGAACGTGGCGACAGAAAGCGGCACGCAGCACGCCAGTACCGCACGAAAATCCCGATACGCGAGAAACACGAGGCAGATGATTGCGGCATACACGTACAGCATCATCGGCGTTTCCGTGCGCGATACCTCGTCGTTCGTCGCCGCAAGCACACCGGCGTTGCCCGCGGCAAGCCGTATGGTCAGGCCCGGCAGCGGGTTATCCCGGCGATAGCGCTTGACCGCATCGATAACCGTATTGATCGTGGTCGCCTTGTGATCGGTCAGATACAGATGCGCCGCCATCATCGAACAATCCTTGTTCATATAGCCGCGCACCCGGCCGATCTCGGCTGACAATGCACCGTAGTTCTCCGGATCGATGGGAACCACGTACATCTTGGGATTGCCCTCGTTGTAGCCTTCGTTGTAAATCTTCAGCATGTCCGCATAAGAAGACACGGACGCGACGCCGGGCACGGAGCGCATCGCGGTGGAGAAATCGTCGATCAGAATGCCGGCGCGAGGATCGACGCAACCGCTTGCGCTGGACTGGAATACGATCGAAAGCCAATCGAGACCCACGTCGTAACTCGATGCGATGGCCACGGCATCCTGATTGAAGCGCGCATCGGCGCGCAGTTCGGGCGCGCCTTGCTGCAGTGTCCCGACGATGCGATCGCGGCTCTGCCAGACCGCGACACCGAACACCAACGCCGCGACGCTCACCGTCAGCCACGCATTGCGCGGCTCCGCTACCCGTGCCAGCGTGCGCAGCCACGCCGAACGTCTTTCGCGTTTCGCAAGCGCACGATCCGCGTACTGCTTCTCGAATGTCATGCAGGAAGCAGCGAGCGGCAGCATGACAAGGTTTGTCACGATCTTGTAGCCGACACCGAGCGACGCTGTCACCGCCAGTTCGCGGACCATGGGAATCGGGATTGTCAGCAGCGTGACAAATGAGACAAATGCGGTGATCAGCGCGAGGGTTCCGGGGATCAGGAGTCCCGTGAAGCTGTCGCGGGCGGCCTCGAGCGTGGACTTGCCGTGTGAGAGTCCGCGCACGATGAAATTGATCTGCTGGATCCCGTGAGAGACCCCAATGGCGAAGACAAGAAACGGCACCAGCACGCCGAGCGGATCAAGGCCGTAACCCAGCAGGCGCAAGGTGCCGAACTGCCAGACAAGTGAGGTCAACGAGCAGGCGATCGGCAGGATCGTAAAGCGCACCGAGTGGCAGTACCAATAGACTGCGAGCGCCGTCAGCATCATGGCGACGCCACAGAACACCAGCACGCCCGATGCGCCGTCGGCAATGTCGCCGATCTGCTTGGCAAAACCGATGATCTGAATCTCGTAGCCGGCGTCTTCGAAATGCCGGCGAATCGATTGCTCGAGCAGATGGTTGAACTTCACATAGTCGAGCGTGTTGCCCTGGCTGTCGCGTTCGTTCAACTCCGCGGTAATCATCGCGCTGGTTCCATCGCGCGACACCAGTACCCCTGAGTACCCGCCCTGGTCTGTCGAGCGGCGAATCCGCGCGATAACCTGCGGCGTCAGGTCGGCCGGCGTGATCGTCCCGTCAATAAGCGGATCTGCGCGAAAGCCGTCCTCGGTGATTTCGTTGACGAAGGCGTTAGGCGTCCAGAGCGATTGGACCCCGCCCCGGTCGATATTCGGCAGGTAGGCAACAGCCTGCGTCACCGCATAAAGTCGCCTGAGCCCGTCTGCGGTCCAGATCGTGCCATGACGCGCCTTAACGACGACCGTGATGCGATTTGCCCCGAACAGATCATGGCGATACTGTTCGAACGTCTCGATGTATTCGTGGCCGCTCGGCATCTGCTTCTCGAATCCGGCGTCCATACGCAGTTGGACGGCAAAGACCGCCATGACTACCGTGAACAGTCCAATAATGCCCAGTGCGATCGCACGATGTCCGAACAGCAACGCTTCGAGCCTGAAAACAAGACGGTTGAGCACGTTTAAATTCCTCGAACGTCGCGAAGGTCCTGGGCGCGCCGCGCCAGGACCTTCGCAACGGAAAGCCTAAAAGTTGCGCGTGGCGAAAAGGCCCACAAAATTGCGGTCCGCGTACGGTTGTCCGACCGTCTGATGACCGCCAAAGAACGCCGTAAAGTTGATTCCGGCCTGCCAGACGGCCGGATTCTGATTGAACTGGACGTAGACGTTCACCGACTTCGCACCCTGCATATAGTTGGCGAAAAATGTAGGCGTATATCCATAGAGCGCATCGGTAAACGTCACACCCGGCGTGACCTGCCATCCGGGGATCAGACTGCCGTCATAGGTCCAGTTGAAATCGACCGTGGCGCCGACGGAACTCGCCGTTCCTTGCGCAGCGACGATCGGATAACCCAGCCCAGAATTGTTGTTGAGCCAGGTGAAATAGCCGGCGGCGGGAACCTGCGTGACCGGCACGCCATCGACGGTGCGCGTCATGCCGCCGGCGTTCAGGCCCGGGTAGTAAATCCAGGTGGCTTCCAGTGTCAGCACGGCCGCATCCGCGCGTATCAGGTTCAGAAACGGATATTCGCTACGAGTCAACATCAGGATGCCGGTCAGGTCGTACTGCAATTTCTTCTGGTCGGCCCACTGCTGACAGTTGACGCCCTGCGCGCCGTTGGTATTCAGATCAAGCGGGCCGCCCGGTGAAAAACAGGCGGACAGCGCCACGGCATCGTGTGGCCGATACGACAGTTCGGTGCCGATCGCCCAGTTGCCGAGTGGCAGATTCGCGCTTACGCCGAAAAGCTGACGGTTCTGGAGATACGACAATTGCGTCGTCAGGTTCGCCAACGAGGTCGCGACCGGTGACTTGTCAGTGTAATTTTCGTAGTAGAAACCCAGATTGATGTCGGACTTCGTTCTGTAATTCAGCTTGATGCCGTATTGCGGCCTGTTGCCGGGCAGCACGTTAGTGTTCGGCACGCCAATCGAGTTGTATGGCGGCCCGGCGAACTCGCCACCCGCGAGGCCGCTGTTGATCCCCGCAATGGTGTTCGCGTTGCCGCTTGCGGAGCCGGCGATGGTGCCGGCGTCCGTGCCATTGACGTTGAAATTGTTCGTGTTGAGTGTTGCCGGCCCGGCACCGCGCCCCAGGTTGTTGGCAAATGACCAATAGCTTCCAGACGGCGGAAAGCGATCGCCGTTCCACTGGAACTGGAGGTATGCCTCAGTGCTGAACCCCGCCGGCAGCCCGGACGCGAAGCTGATCATCGGCGCCGGTAGCAAAGCCTGCTTGAGCTGCGTCCCAGGAACCAGCAGTTTCTGCACGTCGAGCGAGTTGGTCGCATTGATGCCGCCCATCGCGTAGATACTCTCGCCCCAGTTGATCACCTGATTGCCGAGTCGCAGGTGCGCGGATTGGCCGCCGATGTGGAAGTCCTTCTCGCCCCACAGATCCAGCAGTTCGACGTTATGGGCAATCTGCGCGGCAGCGTCGCTCGACAGCGGTGTGCGCGCGGTGTCCGTTGCGAGAAAGTCATAGAGGGCCGTGCCGCGGATCATGAACTTGTAGCCTTCGGCCGGCATCGTTAGCAGCAGTTCGGACGTAGCGCTCACGTACGTGCTGAACGGCTGTCCTTTGCGGTAATTCAGATCCCCGTTGCTGCCCGAGCCCCATTGCGCCGTATTGGCACCCGTACCGCAACCGGCCGAGTTGGGGTCGCCCGTCAGCGAACAACTCGGGTCCTTCACGCGAATCCCCGCACCCGCTGTCAGATTCGACACCCACGAGCCGTGCAGGTCGCCTAATCCCGTATCAAAGTCGTATCCGTACGCATTCATTGAAAGGATACCTAATGATACAAACAGGACTGGAAGAGCAACTTCCGTGGTTTTCATCCCTATTTCTCTCCTGACGCCGTTCGTTTATTTTTTCTTGGTCCGGCGACCAGAGTTCGCCGGCCCGTTTTATAGCCGGTCTTTTTATCGCTCGCTGATGGCGCGCAGGTTCTCGGCGTTGTAGAAGCCCGACTTGAAGCGATCGTCAGTCGTCTGTTCGAACCAGTGAATATCCTTACCGCCCCCTATCGGCGACTGGTCGAACACGTAACGTCCATCCAGCAGGTCATATTGCACGAACGGTTCAATATCGCAGGAGCCGCCCAGTTCCCACACGGGGATCGGATAGCCTTCGCGAACTTTCCAGAGTTTGCCTTGTGCGTCGTAATCTTCGCCGACCAATGCAAGCCAGCTATCTTCGTCCAGGTAAAAGACCTTTTTCGATGCGACGTGGCGCACGCTTGGTTTGACCGTCGCCTCGACCACCCAGACGCGATGCATCTCATAGCGCCGGTGAGCGGCGTCGAGACCGTCGTTTTTCGCCACATCTTCGAACTTGCTGTTGAAGTCGTACATTCCGAAGTCGTTGTACGGGATCAGCATTTCCCGCTTGCCGACGAGCTTCCAGTTGAACCGGTCCAGTTGCCCGTTGAAAAGCCACCCCTCGTCCACCGTGTACTGGTTCTCGAAGCCGATCTGCGGCGCGTCGTAGGCGTACGACGGCATTCGTCTCACGCGTCGCTGCCCGGGAAAGTAATAGAACGCTTCGGATGGCTTGCCAAAGTAGGCACTCCCCATCAGACCCTGGCCCGCCATTGCGGCCGGCGTGCTATACGCGAAGTAGATGGAATTTTGAACTCCGCCAACCTGTTCAGGCGTGTTCTGGCCTTGCTTGCCCCAGGGAAAGAACATCGTCTGCGGGCCGGTTGTCACAATCCAGTCGGTACTGCCGGGGCGCGGCGACACGGCCGTCGGCACTTTGGGCCACTCGATGCCGACGCCGCGATAACGCATCTCGTAGTTCCACATCGCTTGTGCGCCAGTCTTTGGCTGCGGAAAGGGAATCCCCGGTAACACCGCCGTCTGGATGGACTCGCCCGTTGCATCCATTTTCGCGGCGGTGAGATTTTTCCTGGTATTGTCCTCGACCCAATCGGGCAACTGGCATTCGCGGTGTGTCGGATAGACGTCCATCCGATAACCTTTCTTCTGCCTGATAAGGGCGAGCTGGCCCGCAGAAAGCTTGTCAGCGTACTTGTCCACGTTGGACGCGTCGATTGAATAAAGCGGTTTCTCGCTCCTGTGCCGCCAGAAATCGGCGCGATACTTGCCGTAGCTCCATCCTGCCTCGGGAGCCTGCCGGCCCGCGAAAGCCGGGACCATGCCGTCCGCGCTCGCGCCGCGTTCGGCACCCTCCACAGTGAGGTCCTCCGCCTGCACGGCAGCGATATGCACACATGACAATGCCGCCGCAATCGCGCACACAGTCCAGATACCCCGCTTCTTCATTCTCGTCTCCAGTCAAGTTCGTTCTTCGTGTGTGAAATGACTATAGCCGAGCAACTTTCCCGCCAATATCCAAAATTGGCACGCCGCGGCGCACAGCGTTTCGCGCGATCCGGACCGGTGCCACACTGTTTTCAGTGTGCGGGCTTATCCCGATATAACCCGCACTTTGTATCCGTTAGCATCGCGGACTGTCGTCGGCGCAGGGTGCGTACGATCTGACGAGGGATTGAACGTAACGTGTGGCAACGAGCTCGGCGCATCGGGATGTAGAGATGGGTAATTACTATTCGGTTCAGCAGTTCTCCGACGCGGATGAACACGCCCAAAGCCTGGTCGAAACCGATCAGAGTTACTTTCAGATCGAAAGCGGGCCGTTTCAAAGCACGCTGCGACAGTTCGATCTCGACGGACTTCATCTGTTTGCGGAATGCAGCAATCGGCGCGTCGTCCAGTGCGGGCAAATATCGGCCGGCTCAATAGGGTTGGCATGGACGACCCTCGCGGGTGCTGCGCCGACGAGCCGGGGCCGCGAGATCGACGAGCTGTCGATCATGGTCGCGCGCAGTGGCGAAGACTGGGTGCTGCATGTCCCGCCCGGCACCGAGATCGTTGGCGTGACGATGTCGGCCGACGAGTTCGATCGTCTTGCCGAATCGCTTGGTCTTACGACCTTGCAGTACGGACTCCGTCATTCTCAATTCACGCCGGGAAGCAATCGTTCGACCTACGCTTTGTCGGCATTGCGCTCGCGCATCGACGTGCTGAAAAGCAACGCGGCAAGTCTTGCAGACGCAGGCCCGCGCGCAATGGCTCGCAAGCAGTTGCTCGACGACCTCTTCTGCGCGCTGAGCGAATCGTCTTCGTCAAGCCGCTTCGATGTAACGCGTCTGACATACAGCGACATCGTCAAACGCAGCCAGGAGATTGCGCTGGGTAACGCCGAATACCCGACCTCGGTACTCGACCTGTGCAGTGAACTGCGCATCTGCCGGCGCACGCTGCAAAAGAGCTTTTTGCAGGTGACGGGTCAATCGCCGTCATCCTATTTGCGCGCGGTGCGCCTTTGCGGCGTACGTCGGCTTCTGCGCTCAACGCTCGCCAACCAGATGACGATTGCGAATGCCGCGGCGCGCTGGGGTTTCTTCCATCTCGGTAATTTCGCGAGCGACTATCGCCGCCTCTTTGGCGAGCTGCCGTCGCGCACCCCGCGCTTCGCCTCCTGAACCAACGCATACGTCCCCGGGCGCCAGAGTGATGCCACTGGCACGCACGGCGTGCCGATTTCGGACATAACGGCGCCTTTCGTCGTAATACATTCCCCTCCACACCGTGCACCGGAACAGGAGAGGACATGAATGTGAGGCGACGAACAACGGCAGTCGCAGCGATGCTTGCGCTGGCGTGCAGCGCGCAGGCAGCCGAAAAGCCCGAAGAGCTATCCATACAGAAGATGCCACCGTGGCATCCCCATGAAATCTTCGTGGTCGACGCCAACGCGCCGTCGATGACCGATGGCCGCGTCTATGTCTACGACGCGGATACCATGAAGCCACTCGGGCAGATCGACGCTGGCTTCGCGCCCGGCTTTGCAATCTCGCCGGATCACCTCACGAGCTACGTCGCCACCACCTATTTCTCGCGCGGCGGCCACGGCACGCGCACTGACGTGGTGGAGTTCGCCGACAACGCCACGCTCGCCGTCGCTGGCGAAGTCGTGATCCCGCCAAAGCATGCACAAGGCGTGACATCGCCATGGATGGCCGCATTCGCCCAGAACGGCAAGCACCTGTACGTCGCGAACATTACGCCGGCCACCTCGGTCAGCGTGGTCGACGTGCATTCGAAGAAACTCCTCTCGGAGATCGACACGGCCGCCTGCGTGCTGGCGTATCCGAGCGGCAACGACAAATTCACCTCACTGTGCGAGAGCGGCCGCGCGCTCACCGTCACGCTCGATGCGCATGGCAAAGAGGTGAAGCGCTCCTTGTCGGAACCCTTCATCGACGTCGAGCACGATCCTGTATTCGTCAATGCCTCGCCTTATCAGGGGACTTACCTCTTCACGAGTTTTCACGGCATGGTCCGCAGTGCGGATTTCCGCGGCGACAAACCTGTGTTCGGCAAGCCGTGGTCGCTCGTCAGCGACGCCGAGCGCGCCGAAAGCTGGCGTCCGGGCGGCATGCAGCAGACCGCCGTGCAGGCCAGACTGCATCGTCTTTACGTCGCGATGCATAAGGGTACGGATGGATCCCACAAGTATCCTGCAAGCGAAGTCTGGGTATTCGACCTGAACACCCGGACGCGCATCGCGCGCTGGGACCTCGCCCAGCAGAAGATCGGGCCACTCCTGTCGATTCAGGTCAGCGAAGACGACCAGCCGCTCTTTTACGGCATCACGCTAACCTCCGGACTGGTCGTCATGGACGCGCAAACCGGTAAGCTCAAACACATCGAAGAGCACGTCGGCAACACCGCCACCCTGCTCGTCAACCCGTGAGGTCACGACGATGATCGATCCCGTTCTCGCGAGCACCGCGCAATCAAGTGCCGCGATCGTCGTATTGCTCGACGCGCTCGCCAAGTGGCGCCGGCCGGCCGCATTTCGCGGCGCGCTTGCCCAATACCAGCTTATTCCTGAAGCGTTCGTCACGCCGGCGGCGTTAGCGGTGACCGGCACGGAAACGCTGGGCGCCGCCGCGCTCCTGTTTCCCGATTCACGCATTGTGGGCGCAGCGGTACTGACTGTCCTGCTGGTGTCGTTCGCCGTTGCCCTCACCATCAACATCCTGCGCGGGCATACGGACATCGATTGCGGCTGCTCCGGCTTCGCCTCCCTCGCCAGCATGCCGCGTGACGCCGCAGCGCGCGGCATCGGCTGGTTGCATGTGGGGCGCGCGCTGCTTATCGCCGTCTTCGTCGCCACCACCTTTATCGAACCAGCCACACGGGCAATCGTGTGGTTCGACTACATCACGCTCGTCTTCGCCGTGCTGCTCACGGTCTGCGCCCTGCTCGTACTCGACACGCTGCTCGCCAACGGCCCCCGGCTCAAACAATTGAGGAATTCCTGATGCAAACCGCGCTCACCCTTTCCACCGCACTGCTTTGGGCGGCCGTACTCGCGCTCGGCGCCATCTGCCTCGCTCTGGTTCGCCAGATCGGCATCCTCTATGAACGCGTGATGCCCGTCGGCGCGCTGATGATCGATAAGGGTCCGGCGGTCGGCGCGCTCGCCCCCGCGTTCGAGCTGAACGACATTCATGGTCGCCAGGTAAAAGTCGGCGGCATGGATGCAAGCGGCAAAGCGACCCTGCTGTTCTTCCTGTCGCCGACCTGCCCCGTTTGCAAAAAACTGCTGCCGCTATTGCCATCGCTTCAGGCCAGCGAATCGATACCTGTCAATGTCGTGCTCGCGAGCGACGGCGAACTCGCCGAACACACGCGCTTCGCTGATAAGCACCGCCTGGGCGGGTTCCCGTATGTGCTGTCACAGGAACTCGGCATGGCCTATCAGATCGGCAAACTGCCCTATGCCGTGCTGCTCGACGAAACCGGCAAGGTGCGTGCGAAGGGACTCGTCAACTCGCGTGAACATCTCGAAAGCCTGTTCGAAGCCAGGGAGCGCGACGTCGCGTCGTTGCAGCAATTCGTGCATGGCGAACAGCACGCCTGACGCACCGCATCCTTATTCCTTGACCGGAGAACAATCAGATGGCCCTGTTTGATTCATGGTTCGAACGTTCGGCGCGCAGTGTCGCGCAACGCAGCTCGCGACGCAGTGCATTGGCACAGCTTGGCAAGGTACTCGTCGGCACGGCGCTCGTCCCGCTTCTGCCCGTCGACCGCACGGCAAATGCGGCGAATGCGGCGAATGCGTCAAATGCGGCATCGGCCGCGAGCGACGATCCGCTGAGTTGCGACTATTGGAAGTACTGCGCAATCGACGGCTTCCTGTGCAGTTGCTGCGGCGGCACGTCGAGCACCTGTCCGCCGGGCACCACCGCTTCGCCGATCACGTGGATCGGCACCTGCCGCAATCCACACGACGGCTCCGACTACATCGTCTCCTACAACGACTGTTGCGGCAAAACCTCCTGCGGCAGTTGCTTCTGCAACCGCAACGAACGCGAGAAACCGCTTTACAAGCTCTCGCTCAATAACGACATCAACTGGTGTATGGCCAACAGCAATTCGAACTATCACTGTTCAGTGTCGGTTCTACTGGGAGCCGCAAAGCAATGAAAGGCAAGACAACCAGGGTGATCGCCATGATGACGTTTGCCGGCGCCGTGAATGTCTCGGTCGCTCAGACGGTGCTGTACCACGCAGGCAAAACTACCTTCGACGCGCACTGCGCCGTGTGCCATCAGACGGGCGGCATCGGGCAAGACGGCCTCGCGCCGCCGCTCACCAGATACCCGGGCAAGTACGCGGGCGTCGCCGCCGGGCGGCAGCAACTGACCGCGACGGTGCTGCATGGCATGTTTGGCGAGATCCGGGTCAACGACAAGACCTACAACTTCAGAATGCCGAGCTTTGCCAGCATGAGCGATGAAGAACTCGCGCAAGTACTCAACTACGTCGTGTTCGACCTCAATGCGCGGCATGCCAACGCGAAACCCTTTACCGCGAGCGATCTCAAGACGGCACGCGGGCAGGAACTGGACGGCAGCGCGGTACACGCACGTCGTGCACTGCTAACGAAGCGCCTCGGACTATGACAAGCAGAGTCGCCCGAACGTTGCGAACCTGCTGCGTTTGTGCGGCATGGTTCGCCAGCGTGGCGGTTGCTGCCCCGTCCGAACCCGATCAGGCGGGTAGCTGGCCACTCGCGCAACAGCACTGGATCCAGAACTGCATGGGCTGCCATACGGCAACCGGCGCCGGCATCCCCGGCAAGGTCCCGCCGCTCGCCAATTCGCTCGGTTATTTCGAAGGCGTGCCCGGTGGCCGCGAGTACCTGACGCGCGTGCCAGGCGCATCAAACTCGGCGCTTACCGACCAGGAGCTTGCCGACGTGTTGAACTGGCTCCTGACCACCATGAATCTCAACGCGCTGCCGCCCGGCTTCAAGCCTTATACGGCGGCGGAGGTGGCCGTGCATCGGCGCCCGGCGCTTGCCGACGTTGCAGGTACCCGAGCAGCCTTAATCCGGCTGCTACGCGAACGTGGCGTGACGGCAGTTGCGGAGCACTATTAACGCACGCTTTCCGGAGCGGATCGTGAGCAATGAGCGGTGGGCGCCGCACTCCCGCTCAGTGCCGCCACGACCCATGCGGCAACTCCACATCCCGCCTCGCCGCGGCCAATCCTTCAACCATGCCCGCGCGATCCAGCGGAATGCAGTAAACCGGCTTCGCCCGCTCGAAACGCCAACTGTCGGCGAGCGTTCCGGCATCGACCGGATCGAAGCCCAACTGATCGAGCAGCCCGCTCACGATCTGTTTGGCCTGCGCGTCGTCGCTAGCGAGCGGCAGTGCCCGGCGATTCGGTGCACCGGCGGGCTTGCCATCCGTTTCGAGGTCCTTCGCCAGGATCGCGTTGAAGGCCTTGACTACCTTTGCGCCCGTCAATTTGGCGGCCAGCATCTGGCTAGTGGTCGTCGAGCCGCTGGCGAGCGCCTCGATCGGGCCGTCGCGGTCGGGATAGTGATTGCACGTGTCGATCACGATCTTGCCGTCGAGCGCCGCGACCGGTAACGCGTCCATGCTGCCGAACGGCACGGCGACAATCACCACGTCGCCGAACTTCGCCGCCTCTTGCGCCGTGCCGAGCGCACAGCCAAGCGCCGCAGCCGTGCTGGTCAGCGTCTGCGGACCACGGGAATTGCTGATCATCACTTCGTAACCGGCGCTTTGAGCGAGCGCCGCCATTGCGCGGCCGATAAAACCGGCGCCAAGAATACCTACCTTCATGTTTCACACTCCATGTCTATCTGAGGATCGCTCCGTTGAGCGCACGCCCATCGGTGAGAAGCACTATGATTCAAAACTTCAGCCGGATAAATTGGCAAAATTCGACGACTGTCGAAATCAGGAGTGGGGAATCATGGACCGTTTGACCAGCATGGCCGTGTTCGTGAAAACGGCCGACAGCGGCTCGTTCGCCGCGGCCGCGCTCGCCTTCGGCATCTCCTCGCAGATGGCCGGCAAGCACGTCAGCACGCTGGAGGAGCGCGTCGGCGCGCGTTTGCTCAACCGCACCACGCGCCGCCAGAGCCTCACGGAAATCGGCCGGATTTTCTACGAACGCTGCAAGGCACTGCTGGCGGATGCCGAAGCAGCCGAATCGGTCGCGCAGGAACTGTCGGCCTCGCCGCGCGGGCGTTTGCGCATCACCGCACCGGTTACTTTCGGCACCTGCTGTCTCGCGCCGATGATCACGCGCTATCTGAAAGTTCATCCCGAGGTACGGGTCGAGCTGGCGCTGACCGACCGTTTCGTCGATCTGGTCGACGAAGGGGTTGAAGCCGCGATCCGGCTCGGCACGCTGTCGGATTCGTCCCTGATCGCGCGGCCCCTGATGCCGTATCGGTTGGTTGCCTGCGCGTCGCCCGGCTATCTGGCCGAGCGCGGCGAGCCGGCCACCCCGCAAGCGCTGGCGGAGCACGAATGTCTGAGCTTCGTCTACACGAGCCTGCCGGTCGAGACCGAATGGCGTTTTACCGATGCGCACGGCGAATACCTGGTGCCGATCTCCGGCCACTTTCAGGCCAACGACGTGAAAGCGCTGCTGGCCGCTGCTCTCCATGGCGGCGGCGTGATCCTCGCGCCCGAAGTGGCGGTGCAGGACGAACTGGCCTCGGGCCGGCTGGTCCGCCTGCTGAACGGCTACAAGGCGCCCGCGCGACCCATGCATCTGGTGTTTCCGGCCAGCCGTGCCACTCCGAAATTGCGTGCCTTTATCGACCAGGTGGTGGCCGAATTCGGCCCTCACGCCGCCTGAAAAACGCCGCCGGACATCCCCGGCAGGCGCTTTCCGCCATCCGCCAATCTCCACCCATTGGGCGCTAGAATTGCCGGCTTTGCCCGCTTCGGGCGCGCGACAAGGCAAAATACGGGTTTGCGCGTACGAAACGCACCGCAAGAACACCGCAAAACCGGATGAATCAGACCTCGGCGGCTTGCCTGCCGCCGACCCTCGCCATGACGCATGACGACTGCCCAGCAAGCCAATCCGGCGCGCCGGGCCCGTCGCATGCGGCGCAGCCAGGACAGCTCGTCCTTTAACAGAGCCCCCTCAGGAGCATTCATGACCGATTCGAACCCCTCTTTTCTCGGCAGGATTTCACTTGCCGTGAGTACGTTCTTCAGCATCCTCGGCGACGGCGAATTCGCCGCCGGGGTATTGCGCCTGCGTAATGGTGGCGGCAGCGCCGCCGCGAGCGCCGCACCTGCACCCACACCTGCTCCCGTCGCGGCACCTGCACCCGCGCCGCAACCCGCACCCACGCTGAAGGAAGCGAGCCCCGACGCCGCGCTCCAGTTGCTCGGCCTGCTGCAACGCGACGCGCGCTTCATCGATTTCGTCGAAGAAGACATCAAGAGCTATAGCGACGCCGACATCGGCGCCGCCGCCCGCCTCGTGCACGACGGCTGCCGCGCCACGCTGCGCGAGCATTTCACGATCCGTCCGGTACGCGATGAAGCCGAGGGCAGCCGCGTGACGCTGGCCGAAGGTTTCGACGCCACTTCGGTTCGCCTGACCGGCAACGTCGTCGGCAAGGCGCCGTTCAACGGCAGCATCAGCCACCGTGGCTGGCGTGTCGACGAAGTACGTCTGCCCAAGCTCACCGAAAGCCATAACGTCAAGGTAATCGCGCCGGCCGAGGTGGAGCTATGAGCGACGCGCGCTTCTCCATCGGTATCGACCTGGGCACGACGCACTGCGCGCTCTCCTACGTCGACACCACCGCCAGCGACGGCGAAAAGACCGCCCAGGGCGTGCTGCCGATCGCCCAGCTCACCGGCCCCGGCGCGATCGACAACCTCGATCTGCTGCCCTCGTTCCTCTACCTGCCGCACCCGGACGAACTCGCCTCGGGCGACCTGTATCTGCCATGGACCGGCCAGCGCGAATTCGCGGTTGGCGAATTTGCCCGCAGCCGCGGCGCGGCCACGCCCATCCGGCTCGTGTCGAGCGCCAAGAGCTGGTTATGCCATCCGGGTGTCGACCGTCGCGCGGCGATTCTGCCGAACGACGCGCCGCCTGAAGTCGCGCGCGTGTCGCCGCTGGAAAGCTCAGTGCGCTATCTGACCCACCTGCGCGAAGCATGGGATCACGCGCATCCGGACGCGCCGTTCAGCCAGCAGGACATCACGGTGACGATTCCCGCGTCGTTCGATCCGGCCGCGCGCGAGTTGACCGCCGAAGCCGCCGAGGCCGCCGGTTACGGCCGCATGACGCTGCTCGAAGAACCGCAGGCCGCGCTCTATAGCTGGATTCAGAAGAGCGGCGGCCAGTGGCGCAAACAGGTCAAGGTCGGCGACATCATTCTCGTGGTCGACGTGGGCGGCGGCACGACCGACCTCTCGCTGATCGCCGTGATCGAGCGTGAAGGCAATCTCGAACTGCATCGCGTCGCGGTCGGCGAACACATTCTGCTGGGCGGCGACAACATGGACCTCGCGCTCGCCCACGTGGTCGCACGCAAGCTCGCGGCGCAAGGCACCACCGCCGACGCGTGGCAATTGCGCGCCCTCACCTATGCGTGCCGCTCGGCGAAGGAAACGCTGCTCAGCGATCCGTCGACCGATACCGTGCCGCTCGTCGTACCGAGCCGCGGCTCGAAGCTGATCGGCGGTTCGATCCGCACCGAACTCACGCGTACGGAATTGACCCAAACGATTCTCGAAGGCTTCTTCCCGCAGGTGGAGAGCGCGGCGCGTCCGGTAAGCCGCGCGCGTGCCGGTCTGACGCAACTCGGCCTGCCGTATGCGCAGGACGCGGGCATCACGCGGCATCTGGCGGCCTTCCTTGGCCGTCAGGTGGGCGCGCTCGCCGAACTCGAAGGCTTGCGCGATCTCGCCACCGCAGAAGGCGCAAGCTTCCTGCACCCCACCGCCGTGCTCTTTAACGGCGGCGTGTTCAAGTCGCCGCTGCTGGTCGAACGGATCATGGGCACGCTCAATGGCTGGCTCGCCGCTGAAGGTGCGCCGCCAGCGCGCCTGCTCGAAGGCGCCGATCTCGATCTCGCCGTTGCGCGCGGCGCGGCCTACTACGGCTATGTACGGCGCGGCCAGGGCGTGCGGATTCGCGGCGGCACCGCACGCGCGTACTACATCGCGATCGAATCGGCGATGCCGGCCGTCCCCGGTCTCGAGCCGCCGGTGCAGGCGCTGTGCGTCGCACCGTTCGGCATGGAGGAAGGCACCGAGGCCGAATTGCCGGCGCAGGAATTCGGGCTGGTGGTCGGCGAACCGGTGCACTTCCGCTTCTTCGGATCGTCGGTGCGTCGTCAGGATCAGGTCGGCACGCTGCTCGACTTCTGGGGCCCCGAGGAATTGCAGGAACTGGAAGAAATCCAGGCGACGCTGCCGTCCGCCGGCCGCACCGCCGGTGAAGTCGTGCCGGTGAAACTGCATGCGCGTGTGACGGAAGCCGGCACGCTCGAACTCGAAGCCGTGCCGCGCGGCAGCGACGAGCGTTGGAAGGTCGAATTCGACGTGCGCGGCAGCGCCAATGCATGACTGAGATGAAGCGCTACAGCGTCGGCATCGATCTCGGCACCAGCAACACGGTGCTGGCTTACGCCGAAGTGGGCAATCCCGCGGCGGGTTCGCAGGAGATTCGCGTCTTCGAGATCGAGCAGTTGGTCAGTCTCGGCGAAGTC
This sequence comes from Paraburkholderia agricolaris, assembly GCF_009455635.1. NCBI lineage: Bacteria > Pseudomonadati > Pseudomonadota > Betaproteobacteria > Burkholderiales > Burkholderiaceae > Paraburkholderia > Paraburkholderia agricolaris. The sequence continues at coordinate 2,152,979 of NZ_QPER01000001.1, read as the reverse complement.
GCCGCGCGGCCGCTGCTGCCTTCGGTGCGGTATCACGCTGCACCGGGCGAACTGAGCGCGGGTGATCTGCAGTTGCCATGGCGCGCGGCGGCGGGCCCGGACGCCGGCACGCCCGGCCAGACCGATCAGCCCGTCGTGATCGGCCGGCTCGCCCGCACGCTCGGCGGCCAGGTGCCGGGGCGGCTGGTGGCAAGCGCAAAGAGCTGGCTGTCGCACGCGTCGGTGGATCGGGTCGCGCCGATTCTGCCATGGGGCGCCGCGGATGACGTCCGCAAGGTCTCGCCGGTCGAAGCCAGCGCAAGCTATCTGGCGCATGTGCGGGCGGCCTGGAATCAGCGCTTTCCTGACGCACCGCTCGAAGCCCAGGACGTCGTGCTGACGGTCCCCGCGTCGTTCGACGAAGGCGCACGCGCGTTGACGGTAGAAGCCGCGCGCCTCGCCGGTCTACCTACCTTAAGGCTGCTGGAAGAACCGCAGGCCGCGTTCTACGACTGGCTGTTTCATCATCGCGAAAGCCTTGCAGCCGAGTTGGCCGACACAAAGCTCGTGTTGATCTGCGACGTCGGCGGCGGCACCACCGACCTCACGCTGATCGAAGTGCGCATGCGCGACGGCGAGCCGGAACTCACGCGCATTGGCGTGGGCAACCATCTGATGCTCGGCGGCGACAACATGGACCTCGCGCTCGCACATCGGGTCGAGGCGCGTTTGCCTCAGGCGGGCAGCGAACGCACACGTTTGTCGGCGGCCAGTCTGTCGCAACTGGTCGAACGGTGCCGCGGCGCGAAGGAACAACTGCTCGGTCCACAGGCGCCGGAGTCTGCTTCGATCACCTTGCTCGGCGCGGGCGCGAAGCTGATCGGCGGCGCGCGCACGGTGCAGGTCACGCGCGAGGAAGTCGAGCAGATCATCGTCGACGGATTCTTTCCGGCGGTGGGCTCGCACGAACGGCCCGGCAGACCGCGCGGCGCGATCGTCGAGTTCGGTCTGCCCTACGCCACCGACGCGGCCGTTACGCGTCATATCGCATCGTTTCTGAGCCGTTTCGCGGCGCAGTCGCGTAAGGCGCTGGGTTCTGCCTCTGATTCTTCTGCGCATTCGTCCAACACTGAAGCAGGTCAGGACGAGTCTTTGCCGATCCCCGACACGCTGCTGCTGAACGGTGGCGTGTTTCGAGCCGAGGCGCTCACGCAGCGACTCGCCAGCACTCTGGGCACATGGCGCGGCGAATCGCTCAACGTCCTGCACAACGACAATCCCGATGTCGCCGTGGCGCGCGGCGCGGTCGCCTATGCCCTTGCCCGCAGCGGCCAGGCGCCGAAAATCGGCGGCGGCTCGGCGCGCAGTTACTTCCTTGTGCTCGACGAAACCGTTGATGGCGAGCCCGGCGCCGAAGCGGCGCAACGCGGCATCTGCCTGCTGCCGCGCGGCACCGAAGAAGGCCACGAGATCCGGATCGAGGACCGCACATTCGCACTACGTCTCGGGCACCCGGTGCGCTTTCACCTGGCCTCGTCAAGCGCGGACACGATCTATCGGCCCGGCGAACTGACCGATCTTGCACAAGGCGATTTCGTTCGACTCCCCCCTATCGCGACGATCGTGCAAGCGCGCGGCGCGAGCCCGGCGCGTGGCGAAACGGCGGTACAGATCGCCACCTCGCTTACCGAGGTGGGCACGCTCGAGGTGCACTGCATCGAACTCGACAATCGGGCGCAGCGCTGGCTGCTCGAATTCCAGTTGCGCCGCGAAGACGCCCAGCTCAACCTCACGGCGGACCCGGCACAAGCCCGGCATCCCGCGCTCGACGAAGCGATCGACCATATCGACCGATGCTTCGGCTCCCGCGCGCAAAAGGTCGATCCCAAAGAAGTCAAACGTCTGCGCTCGCAGCTCGAACAACTGCTCGGCCCGCGCGAGGCCTGGAACAGCGCGCTGCTGCGCGAACTGTTCGGTGCGCTGTGGGAGCGCGCGCGCCGCCGGCGGCGCTCGGCGGACCACGAACGCTTGTGGTTGAATCTGGCCGGTTATTGCGTCCGGCCGGGTTTCGGCTATCCGCTCGATGAATGGCGCGTCGAACAACTCTGGTCGCTGTTCGACGACGGCATTCAGTATGTCAACGAAGGCCAGGTCTGGTCGGAGTGGTGGACACTATGGCGCCGCGCGGCGGGCGGCCTCGACGAAAGTGCGCAACTGCGCGTGCTCGACGCGATGGCCTATCTGCAAACGGCCGCGCAATCGCGCCACAAGCTGCCGTTCGACGTGTCGAAAACCGGCTTTACCGACATGCTCCGGCTAAGCGCGTCGCTCGAACGGATTCCGGTTGAGCGCAAGATCGAGCTCGGCGAATCGGTGCTCGCGCGCTTGAAAAAGCCCACGGAAAACCATCAGAGCTGGTGGGCGGTCGGCCGCATCGGTGCGCGGCGGCCCTTCTATGGCAGCGCGCATAGCGTCGTGCCGCCGGACATCGCAGCACAATGGCTGGACGCGATTCTGGCGCTCGACTGGAAGAAGGTCGACCCCTCGGCATTCGCCGCCGTGCAGCTCTCCCGCATGACCGGCGACCGTTCGCGCGACCTGCCCGAGCCGTTGCGCCAAACGGTGTTGCGCAGGCTCGAAGCGGCCAATGCGCCGCGCGCCTGGATCACGATGGTCAGCGAAACCGTGGAACTCGACGACGCCGACGAAGGCCGCGTGTTCGGCGAATCGTTGCCCGCGGGGCTGAAGCTGATCGCAGCAACGCCGTGACGATCAGGTCTCAACAAACACGTACTACGCATCGACATGATCAATCTGTTTCAGGCCATGCAGGCTTTCGTCAAGGTCGCCGACGCGGGCAGTTTCGCGCAAGCCGCGGAGCAACTCAGTGTCTCGACCTCGGTCGTCACGCGCCATGTGTCGAGCCTCGAAAAACATCTTGGTATCCGCCTGCTTCAGCGCACCACGCGCAAAGTCGTGCTGACTGAAGCCGGTGCGGATTATGCCGACGGTTGCCGGGTTGTGCTGGCGGAACTCGAAGAGGTCGAATCGCGTGCCACCACGACTTCGAAAGAGGTGGCGGGCGATCTGCGGATCGTGGCATTGGGCAGCTTTTCGCTGTTCCGGCTCACACCGCTTTTTGCGGAGTACCAGGCAAAATTTCCGCACGTGAATCTGCGTGTCACGCTCACCGAGAAACGCGTCGATCTGCTCGAAGGCGGTTTCGACGTGGGCATCGTGACCGAACACATGATCCGCTCGGAATCGCTGGTGGCGCGCCGCCTCATCAATTCGCACGTGGTGCCGGTGGCGGCCGCCGCGTATCTGGCCGAAGCCGGTTATCCGGCGACCCCGGCCGATCTCGCGCGGCACCGGGTGATCGCCGCGTCGCTCGACGCCAGTCCGCAGACCTGGGTATTCGGCAACAAGCGCGATGGCAACGGCAGCAACAACGGCAGCGAGGAAAGCATCACGCTCGATGCGTCGTTCACGGTCAATAGCATGATCATGCAGAAGCAGGCCACGCTCGGCGCAATGGGTATCGCGCTGCTTCCGCTCGAAATGGTCAGCGACGAGCTGCGCGCCGGCACCCTCGTGCAAATCCTCGGCGAATACACGGTGCTCAATGGCGACGTCGCGGTCTCGCTGGTTTATCCAAGCCGCGAATTCGTGCCGCGCAAGATCCGCGAATTCATCGATCTCGCCGTCGGCTATTTCAAGTGACGCGAGAAACGCCAAGGTCCTGTGGGCTGGATTGAGCGCATGGGCGGCCTACATCTGCACCGTTCTCACAGCGCTGCGTAGACCCCGGCCATCGTCGTGAATCCCACCAGGCGCTTAATGCGCGTGCTCCAGCGCCGGAGCGCCGGATAGTCGATCGATTCGATCCCGGCTTCGTCGAGCAGCGCTACCGGCACGAAACAGGCGATATCCGCCACCGTAGGGGCCGCAGTCGCACAGACAAAAGGCGTACCGCCTGCCTCATTGAACCAGCAGCTTTCGTCGAGGATGCGCAACAGCTTTCTCGCTTTGTGGCGCGCAGCATCGTCGTTGAGCGGCGCACCGTGCAGCACGTGCGCACGCATCGGAAAAACCACGCCGCTCAATTGCGCGGCGAAGCCGAGCCACGTCTGCAAGTGCGCGAGTTGAAGCGGATCGTCGAGCGGCAGCCAGTGCGATTCGCCGCCCGACTCCGTGCCGCCATGACGCCGCGCCAGATAGATGAGGATCGCGTGGGCATCGTGCAGCAACGCGCCCTGCGCTTCGAGCAACGGCAGGGTGCCGAGTGGATTCATCGCCAGAAAATCCTGCGCGGCGTTCTGCCTTGACGGGTAGAGTTCGATCCGCGCTCTTTCGTAAGGCACGTCGAGCAAGCCGAGCATCAGCCGGACCTTGTAGCTTTCGCCGCACAACTCGTCATCGTGGAGTTTGAGCATGACGGCCTCACAGATCCAGGGTCAACGTGCCGGTCGCCGCACGCGAGACGCAGACCAGCATGCAATCGCCCGCGGCCCGCTCCTGCGGCGTCAGAAAATCGTCGCGATGCAGCGGCGTTCCCTCGATCACCCGCGTGCGGCACGTGCCGCATACGCCCTGCTCGCATGAACTCGGCACGTCGATGCCGTGATTGCGCAAAGTCTGCAAGACGGTGACGCCGGCGGCAACCTCGATCGTGCGCCTGCTACGCGAAAGATAAAGATCGAAGGCGCGATCCGTCATGTCAGGGTCCATGGGAGAACGCTTTTCGCCGGCGAGCCCCGGCGCGCCGACCGGCTTCGACAACGAACGCTGAAGCATGACCGGCTGCGCGGGCGACAACGTTTGAGGCACGCAAAGCGGCAACAGATCGGGGGGCCCCTCGCTCGATAGCGCCTCGCGCTGGTCGAACTGCTGCTCCAGCGCATCGCGCAATACATTGAGCCTTTGCTGATGATGCCGCTGCACGCTCAGGCGTTCGGCCGCGGCAAACGGCCCGAGCGCGACGCCATGCAGATACGTCCGCCCGGCGCGAGCCGGCTGCACCACGAACACCACCCGCTGCCCGGCGTCGTCCAGTTGCTCGATCATCACCGCATGCGGCGCGACGTCGAACGCCACACATCCGGTTGCCTGCCATGGATCGAAGCGTGCATGGTCGAAGCAATAGCCGGCGAGCGCATGCTGCACGGCTTCGCCGGGGGCCTCGATCGCGACCGTGCGCAAGCGGACTGAGCGGGCTTGAGATCGCGCATCCGCATCTTCGCTCGCGTCCAGGCTGACGTCATCCTCAAGCTCCTCGATCGGCGCGAATGGCGGCACTTCGCCAGCTGCTGCGAGACAGGTCCACACGAACCCGTAATGCACTTCCACCGGCCACGTCTTCACCGCGACCGCCGGCGCTGCCGCATCCGGGTGCGCCGGCACGAAGCGGCAGGTGCCGCTGCCGGAACTGAACTGCCAGCCGTGATACTGACACTGCAGCGCTTCGCCACGATGGTGCCCGAGCGACAAACGCACGCCGCGATGCGGACAACGGTTTTCCCATACGTTGAAGGTGCCGTCGCCGGCCCGCCACACCACGAGTTCGCGACCGAGCAGTTCGGTGTGATAGATCGCCCGATCGCCGAGTTGATCGACGTCGCACAGCGCAAACCACGCGCGTTCGATGCTCTCTTCAGCGGCCATGAGTCGTTCCATAGGTGACCCGCTGTGCCGAGAGCCAGCGGCGGTAGGCGACCGACATAGCGTCGGCGCGCACCGGATGTTCGTCGCCCGTGCCGAGCGGCAAGCGTTTGGGCACCTGATTGACGAGAATCTTGATGTCCTGCGCGAAGATGGTTTGCTGGAAGCCGCGCAATTCGCTGTCACTGCTGGCGTCGTCGAGATAACTCATGACGGTATGCGCGACACACCACTCCTCGTCGACCGGCTGCACGAACAGCGCGATCACGTCGAAGCGTTCGGGTTGCGGCGGACAGGTCTTGTACAGAATCGCGCTGTACGGCCGCGCCACGCGGTACACATAGCGCACCTCGAGCGCGGCGCCGGCGGTCATCGCGGCGCGTGGCTGATAGAAGCGGCAGTCGTGTGCGTACAATTCGTCGTTGAGCTCGTCCCGTTCGATACGGTATGGCGCCACTTCAGTGTACGGTTCCACGCCGAGATAGCCGGTATGCACGAACGGAAAATGTCCCATGTCGAGAAAATTTTCGACGGCCCGCAACCCGCTCACATGCACACGAAACGCGCCGGCATGCAGCAGACGCCGATCGGGCTCGTCGGCTTCGGGAATCGCCAGAATGTCGCGGCGCGGCTCGCCGGCACACACCCATAACACGCCATAGCGCGCCTGCGCATGGCACGGCGTTTGATCGTCGAGACGCCAGACGCGGTAGCTGTTTTGCGGCCGCGCCCCAGCCTGCGGCAGCGCGAGCATACCGATATCGACCCCGAGCAGACGTGTGCGGGTCACGGCGTTCGAACCGCCGGCGGCACGCGCGGCGTCGAGCGCATCGAGCGCGGCCACCGGATGCCAGTCATTCCAGATCACCTCGTCGATCGTCGCGCCGTTCATTGCTTCGCCTGTCGTACCCGCAATCGTCGCCATACCCATAGCCCTTGCTCCGTCATTGCGCGACGCTGCCCTGCACACCGTCGACGAACCAGTTTATCCGGTTCGTCTCGTCCGCGGACAGCGTGGCGCCGGCAGCCACACGCAACTTGCCGCTCTGGTCCTTCAGCGGCCCGGCGAACGGATCGAGGCGGCCGGCGACCAGCGCGGCGCGTTTCTCGGCAAGCGCACGCTGCGCATCCGCCGGCACCGCCGCGGTATTCACGTTCACCAGATCGGTGATGCCTTCCTTGACTCCCCAATAGACCGGCTTGTTAGTCCACGTGCCACGGCGCACTTCGTCGATCACTTTGCTGTAGTAGATACCCCAGTCGTATGCGACCGAACCCAGATGCGCATGCGGACCCCAGCGGCTCATATCCGAATCCCAGCCGAATGCGTGGACCTTGTGCTGTTCGGCCACAGCCATCGTCGCGGTGGAATCGGTGTTCTGCATCAGCACGTCGGCGCCGAGTCCGACCAGCGTTTCCGCCGCCTGGCGCTCCTTGCCCGGATCGAACCAACTGCTGATCCACACGACCTTCACGACTGTTTGCGGCGCGACCGAACGCGCGCCGAGCGCGAACGCATCGATATTGCGCACCACTTCCGGAATCGGCACCGAGCCGACGAAACCGAGCACATGCGACTTCGATACGTACCCGGCGACAACCCCGGCCAGATACGCCGACTCATACACCTTGCCGTTGAAGTTGCCGAGGTTCGGCGCGCTCTTGTAGCCGGAGCAATGCAGAAACACCGTATCGGGATAGTCGCGCGCGACTTTCATCATCGAATCCATATAACCGAACGATGTGCCGATCACGATCTTGTCGCCCTTCGCCGCGCGGTCGCGGAACACGCGGGCGGCGTCGGCGTTTTCGGGGACGTCGTCGACGCGCGTCACCTTGATCTGGTCGCCAAACTGCTTCTGCGCGGCGCTAATGCCGAGGTCGTGCGCGTGGGTCCAACCGGCATCGCCCGGATTACCGAGGTAGACGATGGAGACGTCGAGCGGCGCGCCGGTGGCGGCAAATGCGTGGGTGCTCAGGGTAGCGAGCGCAACGAGCGAAGCCGCGCTGCCGGCAAGGAGCAAGCGGCCGAGGCGATTGGGTCGGGTCATGACGAGGTTCCGGTGGTGAACGAATGGGGACTGGCGGCAGCGCTGGCCGGAGCGGCCGAACAGGCAGCAGGAGAAGAAGGCGCGATACCGATCCCGCCCAGCGTGTCGCACACCAGCGCCGCCAGTTCGGCCGGCCGCGCCAGTTGCGGCACGTGCCCGCAGTCGATCGAGCGCACGATCGCGCCGGGCACCAGCGCCTGCATCTTGCGTTGCAGGGGCAACAGCACGGAACGGTCGCGCAGCGCTTCGACGTAAATGCGCGGCACGCTGCCAAAACGCGCAGCGCTCAGCGTCGTGACGAGCGCGCGGCCGCTTTCCTGCTGAGGCGTGAGTTTCGCGGCGGCTTGCCGCGCCGCTTCCGGCGGACAATCGTGCAGGAAGATTTCAAGCGCTGCCTCAGGTGGCACGACGGAGGACGAACCCTCGTCGCGCCATTGCAGATACGGCGCGATACCGCCGGCATTCGGCACCTCGGCCGCGCTGGCGTCGACGAGCTCCGCGTAACCCATGCCCGAAGGCAGCATCATCCCCGCGACGTAGACGAGGCACGCGATCCGCTCGGGCAGCACCTCGGCCAGTTGCGAGGCCGGCACGCCCGCGCCACTATGCGCAACCACGACGACCGGAGCGTCGAACGCCGCGAGCGCTTCGGTCAGCGCATCGACATAGATTTGCAGCGAGACTTCGAGGCCCGCATCCCGTGCAGGATTTGCGCCGTTACCCGGCAGGTCGACAGTGCGGGCCCGCCACCCGCGCGCCGCGAGTTCCGGCAACCAGGCGTCCCACGCCCAACTGCCCTGCCAGGCGCCGTGAATCAGCAGCATGCCTGCTGCCGGCGTGCGTGCGGGCGTCATCCGTAGGTTCTCCGGTAGCACGCCTCGAGATGGCCTGTGACGGTGATGGGGGGATATTTCGGCGCTTCGCCCTCTAGCGCGCAGCCCGGCAAACAGGTCACCACATAGTCCGGGCGCCCGGTAAAGAAAAACGGCATCGAGTAACGTTCGCGGCCCGACGCATTCACCACGCGATGCAACGTCGAGCGATAACGGTCGTTGGTCCAGCGCGCGATCAGGTCGCCCAGATTGACGACGAAGGTGCCCGGCAGCGGCGGCACGTGAATCCAGCCGCCGTCGCTGTCCTGCACCTGCAAACCGCCGTTGCCGTCCTGCCACAGCAGCGTCAGGCAGCCAAAGTCGGTATGCGCGCCACAGCCCTTCTGCTCAGGCAACGCCTGGGCCGGTTGTGGCGGATAGTGCAACAGTCGCAGCGTGCCCATCGCTTCGTCGCAAAACGCGTCGAAATGGTCTTCCGGCAAATCCAGCGACAAAGCGAGGCCGCGCGTCAAGCGCGTCGACAGATCGAACAGCGCGGCGAAATAAGCCTCCATGGCCGGGCGAAAAGCGGGCAACTGCCGCGGCCACTGGTTCGGTCCGCAGTTGAAAGCGCGCGCCACGACACGCGGATGATCGAGCGGCAGTTCATTGCCGATGTAAAAGCCTTCCTTCAGATCGGGCGGCGTGCCTGCTTCCAGCACCTGGCCGCGTAACGGCTCGTAGCCGCGGTTGCAGAACGACTGCGCCTTGTCGACCTCGCGCTTCAAGGCGTCACTGAGTGCGAAAAAGCGCTCGGCCTCCGCACGCGCGGCGTCGATTAGCGCCGGCTCGATGCCGTGACGAGCGATGTAGAAGAAGCCCTTATCGATGCAGGCGGCGTGGAGCGCCGCGCCCACTGCCGCGCGTTGCAGCGGATCGGCCGATTCGAGCCCGGCCACGTCGATGACGGGCAGGCTCGTGTGCGGCACCGCTTTGGCTGATAGCACTTCGGACATTGCGGCTCCCTTGAACCCGTTTCGACCGAGTGTAGGTCGCGGCAGGCGGTCAAAAAAGCGCATAAAAAAGTGCATGCCGATGCCGTTTCGGCATCAGCACCGACGTCAGCCTTCCGCTCATGGATCAGCTCATGGATCGGCTCATGGCATGCACGGCGTGATGCTCTGTCCCGCGAGTCGAACCCGAGGCACGCGCCGTCAGACGGACGGTTCGTCGTCTTCCCGAGCGGCGATCGCCTCGGCCAGCAGCCGCACGAACGCGTCCAGAGCCGGCGTCAAGGTGCGCCCGGCACGGGCGTAGGCGCCCAGTTCGGAGACCAGCGCGCGCGGCGTGCGCAGTGGAATATGCACGAGCGTGCCCTCGGCGAGATCGCGCTCCAGCCCGAGGCGCGTCTGAAACCCCACGCCGCGCCCGCGGGCCGCCATGCGCCGCATCAGTTCGATCGAATCGCTTTCGAGCACCGTTTGCAGCGGTTTGGCGTAATGGCGGATCAGCGGTTCGAGCAAGCCGCTGATCGACAATTGCGCGTTGCCGAGAATGAGTGGATAGCGCGCGCACTGCGCGAACGTGACGGTTGTTTCGCCGGCGAGCGGATGATCGACGGCGACGATTGCGCCGAGCTGAAAACGCCCGACGGCGAGTTGCTGCAAATCGTCCGTGCGCGGCAGCGAGAACGCGAGGCCAAGGTCGGCATCGCCATCGAGAATCGTGCGGGCAATCGATGCCGAACCGGCGGTATGCACCTGGAAACGGATTGCCGGATAGCGCGTCAGCATCCGTTCGACCAGGTCCGGCAGAAAACTCGAGTTGAGCCCCTCGACCGTCACGATGCCGATCTCGCCGCGACGGATGCCGCGCAGCGCGTCGAGTTCGCTTTCGAAGCGTCGCGCATCCTGCAACACGGTAATCACATGCCGCGCGAACACCTCGCCCGCGGCCGTCAACGCCAGGCCGGCCGGCAGCCGTTCGAACAGCGGCGTGCCCACTTCCGCCTCGAGCTTCAGCAACTGCCGGTTCACCGCCGACGAGGCCACGTGCAATTGGCGCGCGGCTTCACGGATCGAGCCGGCGCGGCGAATCGCATCGAAATAGCGTAGCGAGCGCGCGTGAATGTGCCATGCGAGCGTATCGACCGCCGTGGTTTTCGACATATCGGTCCGGGTTGTTATTGATTGGGGCGAAGCCTGGCAAAGCCTGGGCAGTTTGGGTCAGGTCGCGCTGACCCTTTCCAAAACAAAAAAGCGTACTGTCTCGCAACAGTACGCCTTTGAAAAGTCGGCAAAAAAACTACTCTCGACAAAACTCGCGCTGTGGCAGCTCAAGGCCGCTCGCGCGGCCCAGACCCTTCATGCCGCTTCGGCCAGCGTCTTGCGCTCCTCGATCGCCATCGCCGGCGGCGCGGCGTGATCGACGCCCATCGCCTGCAACGACTGCGCGCAGGCCCGCACCACGCGGCGCATCACGCGCTCATCCACCTGACCGATGCAGCCGATGCGGAAGCTGTCCACCACCGTCAGCTTGCCCGGATAGATGATGAAACCCTGCTCCTTCATCAACTCATAGAAGCGCTCGAATTTGAACGACGCATGCGCCGGCGAGAAAAACGTCACGATGATCGGCGAGCGCCAGCGCGCGTTCAGGAGCGGTTCGAAACCGAGTTCGCGCATGCCCGCGACCAGCACGTCGCGGTTGCTGGCATAACGCGCGAGACGTCCGGCCTGGCCGCCTTCGAGCTTGTGCAGACGCAATGCCTCGATGAACGCGGCCACGGTATGCGTCGGCGGCGTAAAGCGCCATTGGCCGGTGCGGTTCATCACGTCCCACTGGTCGTACACGTCGAGCGAGAGCGAATGACTGCGGCCCTTCGCTTCCTGCAACGTGCGCTTGCGAGCGATCACGAAACCGAAACCGGGCACGCCTTCGATGCATTTGTTCGCCGACGACACGAAGGCCTCGCACGCAATCCGCTTCACGTCGAGCGGCACCGCGCCGAATGCGCTCATCGAATCGATAAGCAGCTTGCGGCCCTGCTTCGCGGTGGCGGCGGCGATTTCTTCGATCGGATTGAGAATGCCCGAGCTGGTTTCACAATGCACCGCGACCACGTGCGTAATACGCGGATCGGCGGCCAGCATGCTTTCGACTTCAGCGCCGCGCGGCGGCAGATAGTCGCCCTTGTCGAGCACCGTGCAGGCACGGCCGAGATACCCCAGCGTGGTCGCAATGCGCTTGCCGTAAGCACCGTTGGCCAGCACGAGGGCGTGGCCGTCGCGTGGAATCAGGCTGCCGAGCATCGCTTCGACGCAGTAACTGCCGCTGCCCTGGAGCGGCACACAGTCGTACTCGCCCGCGGTGTCGCCCGCAATCTCCAGCAGGCTGCGACGCAGTTCGGCGGTCATGGCGCGGAAATCGCCGTCCCACGAGCCCCAGTCGCGCAGCATGGCCTGTTTGGTCGAGAACGCCGTGGTCAACGGTCCCGGCGTCAGCAGATACGGCTCGCCCAGTGCCGGCGCGGCGCAGGTTGCGGCTGAGGGCATGGTGGTCACTGCCGGTAAGTTGTCGATCGCGCTTTCCATGTTCGGAATCTCCGATATCGCTATTTCGATGCGTGACACAGTACATAAAGCGCACCCATTGGTAAAATCGATATAATTGATGTTGATATCGTAAAAACTTATCCCGGCGAGGCAGACGTGCAATACGCGCAATTGCGGGCGTTTCATGCGGTCGCGGAACATGGCGGGTTTTCGAAAGCGGCGCAGGCGCTGTCACTCACGCAGCCGGCGGTATCGGATCACGTGAAGCGCCTCGAGCAGGACTACGGCGTCAAACTGTTCGAGCGCGGCCCGCGTGGCGTCGAAACCACCGAACTCGGCCTGCGTCTTTTCAGCGTCACGCGGCAGATGCTCGGGTGCGAGCGCGAAGCGCGGCAACTACTCGAATCGGCGGGCGGCCTCGAATCCGGTTCACTCTCGCTGGCGGCGGACGCACCCGACCTGGCGGTCGCGCTGATCGGCGCGTTTCGCAAGCTGCATCCGGGAATCGTCGTGACGCTCTCGATCGCCAATGCCGCGGACTGCATGCAGCGCGTGTTGTCGAGCGCGGTCGACGCCGCCATTACCGCCGCGCCGCAGGTGCATAGCCGGCTCGAGTCGCGCGTGCTGCGGCGCGATCCGCTGGTGGCAATGGTGCCGGCCAGCTATCCGGTGGCGAAGAAACGCCGGCTGAGCTACGCGGAACTCGTGCAACAGCCGATGATTTTTCGCGAGCCGCAATCGGTCACGCAGCAGTTGCTGGAGATCGAACTGGTGCGCGGATCGTTGCAGGTCGAACCGGTGATGTATGTGGACGGCCGCGAAGCGCTGGAAGAAGCGGTCGCGCAAGGCGTGGGGGTGGGCGTGATCGCGCGCGCCGAATTCAACGAATCGCGGCGCATCAGGATGATTCCGCTCCAGGATTGCCAGGTGCGAATGACCGAATCGCTCACGCGGCTCGCCGGGCGGCCGGGGTCGAATCTGCTGGACGCGTTGTTTGCGGTGGAATTAACAGGCGCCGCCGTGGCGGCGCAATAAACCGGTAAGCCGCCGGATTGATATGATCCGGCGGCCCCCTCATTAGCGCGAACCGCCGCTTGCGATCAGGCTTTCGCCGGTCAGCCAGCGCGAGTCGTCGGAGGAAAGGAACACAGCCACGTCCGCAATATCGTCAGGCTGACCGATTCGGCCAAGCGGTGTCGTGCTGACTGCCCAAGCCTCGAAGTCCGAGCCGATAAAGCCGGCGCTATGCGCGCCTTCCGTTTCCACCATGCCGGGATTCACGGAGTTGACGCGAATCTTGCGTGGGCCGAGTTCACGCGCGAGCACGCCGGTGATGGCGTCCACCGCGCCCTTGGTGGCGGTATAGACCACGCTGCCCGGCGGCGTGATGCGGCTCACGACCGAACTGACATTCACAATGCTGCCGCCCTCGCCCAGATGCTTCACCGCCGCTTGCGTGACCAGCAGCAGACCCAGTACGTTCACATCGAACTGCTTATGGAAGTGCGCTTCCGTGATTTCCTCGATCAGCGCCATCTCATACACGCCGGAGTTGTTCACGAGAATGTCGAGGCGGCCGTACGTTTCGACCGCTGCTTCCACGATGCCTTGCGCGTCGGCTGCCTTGGACACGTCGCCGGCCACGGCCACCGCCTTGCCGCCCGCCGCGGTGATGGCGGCGACCACCTTGTCCGCACCCGCCTGGCTGGACGCGTAATTCACCACCACCGAGGCGCCCTGCGCCGCCAATGCCTTCGCAATCGCGGCGCCGATGCCTTTCGACGCGCCCGTTACAACCGCAACCTTACCTGTGAGCTTGCTCATGATCGTGTGTCCTTTGGATGGAGTTCGCGCCGACGCGACGTCGCGAAGATTCGCGGCGCTGGCGTCGATGAAGCTGCAAAATGCAGTGGCGCTGTCACTGAAGCCAATGTAGGCACACAAGCCAAAGGGATAAAGCGGCTGAAGACGAATAGATACGTCGGATGAGCCGAACAATCCGAACCGGCAGCAGGGTTCCGGCCCCGTGTTCTGAACACCGAGCGGACCCCGCCCGCTCACTTCACCGCTTCGACGTAAAGCCACCGAAGAATGATTGCGCGTTCGCCTCGAGCGTCTCGACGTGATATCCGCCTTCCTGCACGATCAGCGTCGGCAGTTTCAGCGCGCCGAGCCGGCCGCCGAGTTCGCCGAAACCCTCGGTCGTCACCGCAACCATCGCTTGCGGATCGTCTTTATAGATGTCGAAGCCCAATGCCACGACCAGCACGTCCGGCTGAAAGCGGCTGACTACCCGCAGCGCGGCGTCGAGTTGCTCGAAGAACACCGCTTCCGACGAACCGTGCGGCATCGGCAGATTGACGTTGTAGCCCTCGCCTCGTTCCGTACCGCGCTCGTCTTCGAAACCCGCCACCACGGGATAGAAATTCGTCGGGTCGCCGTGGATCGACACGTACAGCACGTCGTCGCGGCCGTAGAAGATCTCCTGAATGCCCTGGCCGTGATGCATGTCCGTATCGAGAATCGCCACGCGCCGATACTTTTGCCGCAGCGCTTGCGCTGCAACGGCGGCGTTGTTCAGATAGCAGAAACCGCCTGCCGCTTCGGCGCGCGCATGATGGCCCGGCGGGCGGCATAACGCATAGGCCTCACCCGCGCCGTCGAGAATCGCCTGCGCGCCGGCCAGCGCGCTTTGTGCGGACCAGTAGGCCGATTCGTAAGTATCCGCACCGATCGGGCAACTGCCGTCGGCGAGATAGCGGGCCGCTTGCGCGAGCACGCCGCGCAAGGGATTATTCTCGCGGATGTACACGTTCGACATCACCTCGTCGCCCCATTCCGCGGGAATCTTCTTCCACTCGCGGTGCGCTTCTTCGAGAAAGCGCAGGTAGTTCATCCCGTGCACCGCGGCGAGCGGCGCAGCGCCGAAATCCGCCGGCTCGCGCACGTCGAAGCCGAGCTTCTTCACCGCTTCGGCGAGTCGCAACGCACGTTCGGGCACTTCCTGCGGCGTGCGCATCTGACCGCGCGACAGATAGCTGCGCGGATGGTGCTTCAACTGCGCCGGATGAAAAAAAGTCTGCATGGTCCAGGTCCTTGGCTTCAGACGCAAGCCGGTGCGGCGATCGTCGCACGCGCCGGCAAGCGCTTTGATTTCACGGTGATTCAGCGTGCCGGCAGCGCTTCGGGTGCATCGGCACGACGGTGTTTCAGCGCATCCAGTGCGACGATGCACGACAACGAGATGCCCGCGAGGCAGGTGTAAAACACCGCGAGCGGCCACCATTGTCCGGCGAATTTATGGGCGAGCCATGTTCCCGCCAGCGGCGTCAGGCCACCGGCAATCGCGCCGCACACCTGGTATGAAAGCGAAATTGCGGAGTAACGCACGCGCACCGGAAACACGCCGCTGACAAAACCTGCGATCACCGAATAGAAGCTCGCCATGCACACCACCGCCAGCGCGATGCCGACAATCATCGAGAGCCGGCTGCCGCTCTGCACGAGCGTGAACATCGGATACGGCGACAGCATCGCGGCAAACGCGGCCAACTTCAGGAAACGCGCCCCGCCGAACTTTTCCGCGAGCCACGCGGCGAGTGGTTGTGCCAGAAACTGGATGATGGCGACCGCGAACAGGCAATCGAGAATCAGCAATTTCGACACGCCGATGTTTTGCGTGGTGTACGAAATCATGAACGTGTTGGTGAAGTACACGCCCGCAATACCGATCGTGTTCGCGCCAATGCACAGCGCAACGAGCGCGCCGGAAGAACGGAACACTTCGGCAATCGGCAACTCGACGGTGCGCTTCGCGTCTTTCTCGCGCTGGAATTCCGGCGACTCGTTCACCCCCATACGGATAAAGATGCCGACCGCGAGCAACACCGCGCTCGCCAGAAACGGCAGCCGCCAGCCATAGGCGATGAAGTCGTCGTGCGGCATCGACGTCACGGCGCGAAAGGCGATCAACGAGAGAATCAATCCGGCCGGGCTGCCCAGTTGCGCGAACGAAGCGAAGAAGGTGCGCCGCCCTTGCGGTGCATGTTCACCGGCCATCAGCACAGCGCCGCCCCACTCGCCGCCCACGGCGATACCTTGCACCACGCGCAGCAGCACCAGCAGCACGGGCGCGAGCACACCGACCTTCGCATAAGCCGGCAGCAAGCCGACGCACACGGTGGCGACACCCATCATCATCAGCGTGGTCATCAGCGCCTTCTTGCGGCCGATGCGATCGCCCAGGTGGCCGAAGATCACACCGCCCAGCGGCCGTGCAAAGAAGCCGACCGCAAAGGTCGCAAACGACGCCATCGTGCTGACAAACGGATCGTGCGAGGGGAAGTACAACTCGCCGAACACCAGCGCGGCGGCCGTGGCGTAGATGTAGAAGTCATACCACTCGATCATCGTGCCGATGAAAGCGGCGGTTGCCGCGCGCACGGGCTGGCGGGTGGCGGGGGGTGAAGCGTTCATGGCGGCTCCTCAGTCGCGATGCCTGACATCAGGGCATCTTACGAGGGGTTTTATCGCTAGCCATAAAACATTAGTCAAATTTCGGCTTATTATCTCAACTATAAATTCAGCTAATGCCGGAGGAGATTTTATGACTCAGTTGCGCGCGGACGTCACGCGCTTTTTGAATGACCGGCTCGACTGGAACCTGCTGCGCACGTTCCTCGTGATCATGCAGGAGCGCAGCGTCAGCCGTGCCGCAGCCCGCTTGCATCTGACCCAGCCCGCGGTCAGCCAGGCGCTCAAACGGCTCGAAGATACGCTTGGGCGCAACCTGATCCAGCGCCGCGGCCCGCACTTCGAACCGACCCGCGCCGGCGAGGAGGTGTACCGGATCGCCAGCGATATTTACGGCCACATGTCGCGGCTCGAAACCGAACTCGACGATCGCAGCGACGACATCACCGGGTCGATCCGGCTTCTGACGGTGAGCCGGATCGACTCCGGCGTCTACGACGAATTCCTCGCGGAATTCCACAAGACCTACCCGCGCGTGGATTTGCAGATCGAAGTCATGCGCTCGTCGGACATCATCTCGTCGTTGCTGCAAAAAACGGCCACGGCCGGTCTCGGTCTATGCCGGACGCCCGTCGACAAACTCGAGCAGCGCTGCTTTCTGCGGCAACGCTATGCGCTTTATTGCGGGCGGCATCATCGGCTGTTCGGGCGGCATGCGCTGTCGGTCGATCAGTTGCTGGCGGAAAACTTCGTGTCGTTCACCAGCGACCAGATCGGCGACAGCCTCTCGCCGCTCACGGTGTTCCGCGATCAGCGCGGCTTCACCGGACGCATCGTGGCGGCCTCTCCGAGCCTCGACGAAGTGCGTCGGCTGATCTTCGCCGGATACGGCATCGGCTGCCTGCCCGAGCACATCGTGCGCGACGATCTCGCGCAACAACGCCTGTGGCGTCTGCCGCCCGAAGAGGGATTGGTCGACGTCGATATCGATCTGCTATGGCTGCGCGCGCGCAAGATGAACGCCGCCGAGCAGGCCTTTCTCGACGGCATGGAGCGCACGATGCAACGCTACGCGCTACCTGAGCGGCTTGCGCCGCGTTGACTGGGGACGAGCCTCACGGCTCGCCGCTTGCCGCGTTTTGCGGATGAACGCGATCTGCGCGGCCACACTGGCCAGCACGGCCAAAGCGCCCAGCGTATCCAGAATAGTCGGCCACATGATGCATCCCTCCCTGGTTCACCGTCGCCACGTCCGGATCAAATGAATGCGCGCACCAACAGTTGAATGCCCAAACCGAGCAGGCAAATGAAGAACCAGCGCCGGAAAGTCGCCGGACTAATGTGCCCACGCACCCGCTGCCCGATCCACATTCCCAGCAGTGCCGGCACCACGGCGCACAGCGATTCGCCCAGCTCGTCGATCGCAAATGCATGCTCGCGTGCGAGCCCGATGGCGAGCGCGATGGTGGACACGGTGAAGGACAGGCCGAGCGCCTGAACCAGATCCTCTTTCTTTAACGTCAGCCCCTGAAGGTAAGGCACCGCCGGCACGACGAATACGCCCGTGCCTCCCGTGATCGCCCCGGTGACCACGCCGACAGCGGGCGACAACCAGCGCTCGTGCCGCGCCGGCACCGAGAAGCGCCACGCCAGCAACCCGGCCGCGGCGTAGAGCGTCAACGCTGCGCCCAAGCCGGCCACGGCCCATGCACCACCGCCGCCGGCAATGAACGGCGCTGCAGCAAGCGTACCCACGACAATGCCCGCCATCATCAGCCACAGGCGCTTGATCAGGGCCTGCACGCTGGGCCCCGCGAACAGTTGCCAGACGTTCGTCACGAACGACGGCAGCAACAGCATCGCGGCAGCCTGCGCCGGCAGCATCAGCGTGCCGAGCACGCCCATCGCGACAGTCGGCAGGCCCATGCCGGTCACGCCCTTGACGAAGCCGGCCACCACAAAGGTCGCGGCAACTACACTCGCGCGCATAGCAAAGGAAGAGATCATCGGGACGTTGTTATGAATGTCATGTCCGGATTTTCGGTTGCCGCGGCGCTGCTCACAATGCGTAAGATACGTACTGTGACTTAGGCTATAACTAAGGCTGAAGCTTAGGCTGAGACTCAAGTTCAAACTCAAACCCAGCCACGATAACAACACCCGATCCAATCTCACCCCATGCGCTTCGACCTGATCGACCTCCGCCTTTTTCTCCACATTCTCGAAACCGGCAGCATCACGCATGGCGCGGCCCGCGCGAACATGTCGCTGCCTTCGGCCAGCGCACGTTTGCGCGGTATGGAAGAAGCCCTGGGCGTGCCGTTGCTGGAGCGCGGCCGGCGCGGCGTAGAGTCGACGGCAACCGGCGATACGCTCGCGCATCATGCACGGCTCGTGCTCGGCCAGATCGACCGGATGGAGGGCGAGCTCGGTGAACATCAGGCCGGGCGCAAAGCCTGCATCCGCTTGTGGACCAATACTGCCGCGATCACCGAGTTCTTGCCGTCCGCGGTCGGCCTGTTCCTACGCGATCACCCCAACGTACAGATCGATCTGAAGGAGCGGCAAAGTAGCGAAACCATCAAGGCGGTGCTGGCCGGCGCGGCGGAAATCGGCATCATCTCGGATGCCGTCGAGCATGGCACATTGCAGACGCTGCCCTTCGCCATCGACAAACTCGTGCTGATCACCAGCCGTGACGACCCGCTGGGCGCACGCCGCCGCGTGACGCTCGCAGAAGTGGCCGAGCGTGAATTCATTGGCTTGAGCACGAGCAGCGCGTTGCACGTGTACCTTGGCGAACGTTCGCTGCTTGCCGGGCAACCGCTCAGCGTTCGCGCTCACATGCGAACCTTCGAAAGCGTCTGCTGCATGGTCGAACAGGGCGCGGGCATCGCCATCGTGCCGGCCACCGCCGCGAAGCGCTATCGCGGCACGCCGGGTATTCGCACGATCGAACTGACGGACAGTTGGGCCACACGCCAGTTGCTGATTTGCATGCGCGACCTGAATGCGCTGAAACGGCCGGAAAAAGCGCTGGTGCGGCACCTGGCCGGGATGTGGGAATGACGCAGGTGGGAATGACGCAGGTGGGAATAACAAGGGGCGATGAGCACCCCGTATTATCAGCTGCATTTATTCTATAACCGATTTTTAATCGATTTGCCTGATTGTCGGCGGTTTCTTATCCTTGATGCACAACCGGACGCCGCGCATTGCATGTGGCGTCCGCTCTGCCCCTCTCTGCCCTTTTTGCTCAGCTGGCCGCCAAGATCATGGAAAGAACCACCTTCAGCGTACGCGTCGACAGCGTGCGTGACGAAGCGCACGGCGTGCGCTCGTTCAGCGTATCGCGTCTGGACGGACAACCGTTCGAGCGCTACGAACCCGGCGCGCATATCGACGTCACCGGCCCCTCGGGCGTCACGCGGCAATATTCTCTGTGCGGCGACCCCGACCATCGCGAAACACACCTGTTTGCGGTCAAGCGTGAAGAAGCGTCGCGCGGCGGCTCGCTCTCGCTGCATGAGGACGTGACGGTCGGCTGCGAACTGACGATCGGCGCGCCGCGCAATCTGTTCCAGCTCGCGCCCGGCGCCACCGAACACATTCTGATTGCTGCGGGTATCGGTGTGACGCCGCTCCTGAGCATGGCGTACCGCCTGCTCAAGCAGGAACAGCGCTTCGTGCTGCATTATTTCGCGCGCAGCGCGGAGCATGCGGCGTTCTTGCCCTTGCTCTCGCGCGCGCCGTTCAGTGATTTCGTGCGGCTTCATTTCGGCGTCGAGCGGGAACAACTCGACGCAGCGCTAGCCGGTTGCGTCGCCAATGCGCGCGACGGCTCGCACCTCTATACCTGTGGTCCCGCGCCCTTCATGGAACGGGTGGTGGCAATAGCCGAACAGCACGTTGCCGCCGATGCGATTCACCTGGAGCGTTTTGCCGCCGAACCGGCTGCTGCGGCTGGCGACGAATCGAACACGCTGGATTCATTCGACGTGCGCATTGCCAGCAGCGGCGAAACGGTCCATGTGGATAAGCACACGACGATCGTCGCGGCGCTTGCGTCGATCGGCATTGAAGTGGATACGTCATGCGGCGAAGGCGTCTGCGGCACCTGCATGGTCGATGTGGTGAGCGGCACACCCGAGCATCGCGATCATTGCCTGAGTAAAGCCGAACGCGCGAGCGGCAAGGTGATCTGCTGCTGTGTCTCGCGCGCTGCTTCGCCACTGCTGGTGCTCGATCTTTAAGAGGTGATCTTCAATCTTTAAAGCAAGCCGGTGCCGCCTTCGCAGCATCGGCGTTCTTACGCCTTTAGCGGTCGTCGTCGTGGATCGACGAAGCATGCCGGCACAGCGCGCGCACCTCGACGTCCATATACGGAAACAGCGGCAACTGGCTCAGCACGTCATGCAGATGCGCGGGGCTTTCCACGTCGAACACGCTGATATTCGCGTAGCGCCCGGCGATACGCCACAAGTGCCGCCACACGCCCTCCTGCTGCAGCTTCTGCGAGATCGCTTTCTCATCGGACTTCAAACGGGCGGCGCGCTCCGCGTCCATATCGGACGGCAGATTGACGGTCATCTCTACGTGAAACAGCATGCTTGTTCTCCTTTTCTTATCTCAGGCTTCGGCGCGCACGCGCTCCACTTCCGCGCCCGGCAGATTGTCGCGCTCCTTGAACAGCGTGAAGTCGAAATCGATCAGCGCGAACTTGCCGTCCACGCCGTACGGTTTGCCTTCCGCGCCCTCGGCCTGCCTGACGGCGGGCACGAGCCCGTCGCGTGTGGCAAACGCAAAGTCGTCCCACAGATACGGATCGCCGTCGATGTTGATCTGAGTGGTCAGCTTGCGGCAACCAGGCGCCGAAACGAAGAAGTGGATATGCGCCGGACGATGCCCATGACGGCCCAACTGATCGAGCAGCAATTGCGTCTGCCCTTGCGGCGGCACCGAGTAACCTACCGGCACCACGCTGCGGAAGCTGTACCTGCCTTCGGCATCGGTGCGAATCGAGCGGCGCAGATTGAAGGCCGGCTGCGACTTGTCGAAGTACGAGTAGTTGCCGAGGTGATTCGCGTGCCACACCTCAACCAGCGCATTCGCGAGCGGCTTGCCGTCTTCGCCGAACACGCGGCCGCGCATCACCAGCGTCTGCCCCGGATCGGTGCCGTCGTCGAGCCGCGCGTGGCCGTCGGAAACCGGCGCGCCCGCTACATACAACGGTCCTTCGATGGTGCGCGGCGTGCCGCCTTCGATGCCGGCCTTCGCTTCGGCTTCGTCTATGCGCAGATCGAGAAAATGCTCGAAGCCGAGACCGGCGGCCAACAGACCGAGCTCGCCGCTCCTGCCCGCGTCGCCGAGATAATTCAGCGCGGTCCAGAACTCGTCCGGCTGCACGTCGAGGTCTTCAATCGTATAGAACAGATCCTTGATGATGCGGTTGACGATCTGCTTCGTGCGCGGATTGCCTTCACTAATGGCGCTGTCGTTGATTTTCTGCAGCAGCGCGTCGATGGCTTGCTTGTTCATGGGGTATCTCCTTCGTTTGATGTTCTTGGCGGTTAGCGAATGAACCGTCAGTTCGTGGTGATGCTTGCGCCCTTGCGCGTATCGCGCCGTAAGCGGTCGATCTTGTCCCAGTCGAGCGTGATGCCCAGCCCCGGTCCTTGTGGAAGATGCAAAACAAAATTCTCGTAACGCAGCGGTTCAGTGAGAATCTCTTCGGTCAGCAGCAACGGTCCGAACAGTTCGGTGCCCCACTTCAATTCGCCGAAGGTGCTGAAGAGTTGCGCCGAGGCGATCGTGCCCACCGCGCCTTCGAGCATCGTGCCGCCGTACAGGTCGATATTCGCGGCGAGCGCAATCGCCGCCACATTCGCGGCGCCGCTCAGGCCGCCCGATTGGGCGATCTTCACGGCGAACACATCGGCGGCACGCGCGCTCGCCAGTGCGAAGGCATCGGCCGGCCCATGCAAGGCTTCGTCCGCCATGATCGGCACCTGAGCGAGATCCGTCAGACGTTTGAGACCCGCGCGATTCTCCGCGGCAATCGGCTGCTCGATCAGCGCAACGCCTGCATCGGCGAAGCGTTTGCCGGCCCAGATCGCCTCGGACTCGGTCCATGCCTGGTTCACGTCGACCCGCACTTCACCGCGCCCTTGCAGCGCCTTCTGAATGGCCACAACGTGCGCCACGTCGTCGGCCAACGCTTGCGAACCGATCTTCAGCTTGAACACGCGATGCCGCTTCGCCTCGAAAACGCGCTCGGCTTCGTCGATATCGCGGGTCGTGTCACCGCTCGCGAGGGTCCACGCCACGTCCACCGAATCGCGGATGCGCCCGCCGAACAGCTCCGACAAAGGCACGCCGAGGCGCTGCGCCTGGGCATCGAACAAAGCGGTTTCAACCGCCGACCGGGCAAAGCGGTTGCCCTGAAACAAGCCGCGCAGTGTGGCCATCGCCGCGCCTGGACGGGTCGCGTCGAGGCCTTTGAGCAGCGGTGCGAAATACGTATCGATGTTGACCTTGATACTTTCCGGGCTTTCTTCACCGTAGGCGAGCCCGCCGATGGTCGTGCCCTCGCCTACGCCGACCACGCCGTCGGCGCAGCGAATGCGCACCAGCACGAGCGTCTGGCAGTTCATCGTCGCGACCGACAGCCGGTGCGGACGAATCGTCGGTACGTCGACGAGAATCGTCTCCACGCTCTCGATCTTCACGGGTGTTGCTATCATTCCTTGCCCTCCTGAACTGCTTTCCTGAGAGCACCATAGTAGAAATAACCCGCGAAGCAGTCCAACACCGATTCCGACTACTTCCATACCTTAGAGGTATGCATGGAACTTCGCCAGCTCCGCTATTTCATCGCGGTCGCCGAAGAAATGAACATCACGCGGGCCGCTAACCGCCTGCATATGACGCAACCGCCGCTCAGCCGCCAGATCCAGCAGATCGAGGAAAGCGTGGGCCTCGCGCTGTTCGAACGCGGTTCACGACCGCTGCGTCTGACCGAAGCCGGCCGGATTTTCTATACGCAGGCGAGGCGCCTCGTCGATGAAGCAGACGAACTCGCGCCGCTCACCCGGCGCCTCGCGCAACTGGCCGAGCGCATCGTGATCGGCTTTGTGCCGTCCACGCTGTATGGCGCGCTGCCCGCGGTGATCCGTGCGTTTCGCGAGGCCGCGCCGCATATCGAGCTGTCGCTGATCGAAATGTTCACAATCGAACAACTCGGCGCCCTCAAAGGCGGCCGTATCGACGTCGGCTTCGGCCGCTTGCGTTTCGACGACGCACAACTGGCGCGCGAGGTGCTGGTCGAAGAGCGGATGATTGCCGCGCTGCCGCAAGACCATCCGCTCGCACGTCAGAAGAAACCGCTGACGCTCGCGGCGCTCGCACAGGAAACGCTGATCGTCTATCCGAGCACGCCACGGCCGAGTTATGCGGACCAGCAGCTATCGGCAATGCACGATCACGCACTGGAGCCCAGGGCCGTTCATGAAGTGAGGGAATTGCAAACCGCGCTAGGTCTGGTCGCGGCGCAAGTCGGCGTGTGTCTGGTGCCGGAAAGCGTGGAGGGGCTGCGCGCCCATGGCGTGGTGTACCGGCCGGTGCCGGCAGCCAATATCGCGTCGCCGATCATCATGAGCCGGCGACTGCAGGACGAGTCGCCGACCACGACCTTGTTGTGTTCGCTCGCGCGGGAGCTGTTCAAACGAGCCTGAAGCCTCAGTCGGCATGCTGCCGGTCGAACTCCCACACGGCCGGGAAGCCCATCAGGTCGCACATCTTCGCGAATGAATACATTGCGTCGGCCTCCCCGCTGGTGCCCTTGAGCGCCTGAATCCGGGTGTAGACCTGCTCCAGCGCATGCGTCACCGCGAGGAAACCCGACGCCGGATAGATCGCCAGCGAGAACCCCAGCGCTTGCAGTTCCGCGGGTGTCAATTGCGGCGTGCGGCCTCCTTCCACGATATTGACGAGCAGGGGCCTGTCGAACGCCTGGCCGATCTTCTCGAGTTCTTCCTGCGTCTCCGGCGATTCGATGAAGAGGATGTCGGCGCCGGCACGGACGTAGGCTTCGCCGCGCCGCAATGCCTCATCGAGACCGAGGCTGGTCCGCGCATCCGTGCGGGCGACAATCTGGAAGTCCGGGTCGACGCGCGCCTCGACCGCGACCTTGATCTTCCTGACCATGTCTTCGGTGGCAATCACGCGACGTCCCGGCGTGTGCCCGCACTTCTTCGGAAACTCCTGGTCTTCGAGCTGGATACCGGCCGCACCCGCGCCTTCGTAACCGCGCACGGTGTTGGCTACGTTGAGCAAGCCGCCGTAACCGGTATCGCCATCGCAAATGATCGGCGTGTCGCTGGCCGCGCAGAACGCGGTGACACGATTGAGCATGTCGGTGTAGGTGGCGAGACCCGCGTCGGGCACGCCCAGATAGGACGCCACCGTGCCATAGCCGGTCATGTACAGGCAATCGAACTTCATGCTGTCGGCGAGACGCACCGAGATCATGTCGAAGACGCCGGGCGCGACCACGATTTCCGGCTGCGACAGGCGGGCCCTGAGATTGAGACGGGCATTATTGCGAATCATGGCGAATTCCTTGATGTCCAGAAGCGGCTAAAGATGTTGTTTGCCGGGCATCTCGTGCCCGGTTGCGAGCGGGGGCGCATCCGTTTCCGGTGCGATGTCTTCCAGCGAACGTTGATTGGTTTCAATGCCAAACGCGACCAGTACCACCACGAGCACGGCGAGCGCGCCGACAATTACGGAGAGCACGTCCTTGATGCCGCCGGTGGCATACATCAGCACGACCACCTGCGGCGCGACGATACCCGCGAGGCGCCCGGAGCAACCGGCCACGCCGTTGGCGCGCATGCGATTTTCCGTCGCGAATAATTCCGGAATATAGGTGGCGATACCGAGCGCGACCATCAGATAGGTCAGCGTGAACAGAATGAAGCCCAGTAGCGTGGCCATCTGCACGCTGCTCGAGTGTCCGTACAACCAGCCGATGACGGCTGCCAGCGTGGCGACACCGATCAGGCCGTTCTTGCGCCCGACCCGGTCCGCGATCAGCACGCCAACGAGCGCGCCCGCCGGGCCGCCCAGCGACATCAACGCCGTGTAGCCGAGCGACGATGCGACGCCGATGCCCTGCTTCATCAGGAAGGTCGGCACCCAGACGATGAAGCCGTAGATCACGATATTGATCGCCACCTGCACGCAGATCGACAGGAACATGCGATGAAACAGAGGACGCTGGAACAGGTTCAGTAGCGTGGTGACCTGCGTGGCGGCGGGCTTCGATTCGGCGACCGGTGGCAACGCGCCCCCCGGCAGATCGCGCACGATCTCCGTTTCGATCGCGATGAGGAGCGCGTCGGCCTCCTCGTAGCGACCCTTCGATTCGAGCCAGCGCGGCGACTCCGGCATCTTCTTGCGAATCACCCAGATGATCAGCGCGCCGACGCCGACGATCCCGAACATGGCGCGCCAGCCGACCGAAGGAATGATCAGGAATCCGATAAATGTAGAGAAAAACAGGGCCGAATTCGTGATCAGCGAAAGATAGGCGGACCATTTACCGCGTACGGCGGGCGGAATGAACTCGCCGACCGAGCCATAGCCCACAACGATCTCCGCGCCGAGACCGAGGCCCATGAAGAAGCGGCAGACGATCAGCGAGGTCATATTGGGTGCGAGCGCGCCGGCAATCGAGGCGAGGCCGAAGATCAGCAGATTGAACTGGTAGGTAAACTTGCGGCCTTTGGCGTCGCCGAGCAGGCCTGCCGTCAGCGCGCCAAGCAGCATGCCGATGAAGGTCGACGACAGGAAGGTCGCGTTGAGCTGCATGGTCGACCAGCCGCTGCGGGTCAGTGCTCCCAGCACGCCACCGGCGAGGTAAATGTCGAATGAATCGAGAAACATCCCGCCGCCGATCAGCCACAGAATGCGGCGATGAAAGCGGGATATGGGAAGCCGGTCCAGTCTTGCGCCAGCGCTCACCGTCGTCATCATTCCTGTCTCCAATGTCGTTGATTGTCGGCGTCGCTCAGTCGTGGCCGCTGATTTGCGACGCAGGTTGCCGCTATTTCATCTTTGCCTTCATCTTCTCTTGTACCGATTGCTCTGCCGCAAGAATGTGGCAGCGTGTGATGGCCTCGGCCAGTGCCTGGTTGCGCTGTTCAAGCGCCTCGACGATCTCGACGTGCTGACGGGCACTGCGCCTGCGGTCGGCGGCGCCATACGTGTCGTACGTCCACTTGATCAGGGGCATCTCTTTCATCGACTTGAGCGCGTTGTCCAGCCGCACATTGCCGGCCGCTGCCGTCACGATGGCGTGAAAGGTGCCGTTCGCGGCAAACCATTGTTCGGTGGTCTCGGGGGTTGCCTCGAGCGTCGCGATGACACTCATCCGCTCGGCCAGCTCGACGAGCGTGCCGATGTCCTCCGCCGTAATGCGCAGCGCAGCGCGCCCCGCCAGATACGGCTCGACCAGCAGCCGCGCCTCGAAAATCTCCTCGACGTCGCGGGTCGACCAGTGCTTCACGCGGGCGCCGTAGTTCGGCTTGATCTCCAGCCAGCCTTCGGAAGCGAGGCGTTGCAGTGCTTCGCGCACCGGCGTGCGGCTCACCCCCATCGATTTCGCGATCTGGGCTTCGCGCAGGTATTCGCCCGGTGCGTACTGACTGTCGCCCAGCGCCTTTTTCAGCGTGGCGTAGACGTCTTCACCGGAAAACCGGCTGGCTGAGGCTTCTAACATTGTATGCAATGTTGGCGTTTCATCAGGTGTTTATGGCAATTTCTCGCCTTCCAATGCAAACATTGTATGCCATGTTGTTTCGATGCCGGCCCAGGGATTGTCCCGAGACGCTCAACGTTCGTCGAAACGCCGCACGATATCGCCCATCAGATTGCGCAACCATACGTTGCCTTCGTCCTGATCGAAATGCTCATGCCAGTGCATGGTGACAGCCGCCATTGGCAACGTGACAGGCAATTCGTAAAGCTGAAAGCCGCCGTCCCGATTGAAAATCTGGGCGAGACGCCGCGGCAGCGTGGCGAACAGATCGGTCACGGCAAGCACGCTCGGCAAGGCCACGAAATGCGGCAACTCCAGTGCAATATGCCGGCCCACGCCTTGCGCGCGAAACGCGTCGTCGAGCGCATAGTGGCTGTGTTCAACCGACGTGATCTGCACGTGCGATGCATCCAGAAACGCCTTCATGTCCAGCTCTTTCGCACGCGGCAAGCCGCGCCGCTTGCGCGTCATGCACACATAAGTCTCTTCGAATAACGGTTGATGACGCGTGCGCGCGGTCAGCGCCGGCAGATTGCCGATTGCAAAATCGAGCCGGCTGCCGCGCAATGCATCTTCAATTTCTTCTACGGGCAACGGTTCGATGCGCAATTTCACGCGCGGCGCCTGACGATGCAAGGCTTCGCAGATCGGCGGCAGGTACGCCAACTCCCCTGCATCGGATAGCGACAAGCGAAACGTGCGCGTGCTCACCGCCGGATCGAAATGCTCCGCGTAGCGGAGCGCTTCACGCACCGTATCCAGCGCCCGCGCGACGATGCCCGACAGCTCGAGCGCGATCGGCGTGGGCTGCATGCCGGCGCGAGTGCGAATGAACAGCGGATCGTCGAACAGGGTCCGCAAGCGCCCCAATGAATAACTGATCGCCGGTTGCGACAATGCAAGACGCTGACCGGCCCGCGTAAGGCTGCGCTCCTCGACGATCGCCTGGAAAACGCGCAGCAGATTGAGGTCGACGTGGTCCAGTGAATTCATCGAGATATCCATGAGATTGATCTTATATTTTATTTTAGATCAATTTGACGCATATCACTCGCTCAGCGAGACTTTGCTTCATCGACCACCCACATACCACTCCAATGAGCGATTCCTCCTATCAGACCGTCGATGCGAGCGCCTTGTATCAGCGCGCGCAGTCCGACCGCGTCGCCCCTTCGCTGTACTACGATCCAGCGGTTTTCGAAACCGAGCTCGAGCGTATTTTCTACAAGACGTGGATCTGGGTCGCGCATGAAAGCGAATTGCCGAATCCGGGTGACTTCCGCACCACCACGATCGGCCGTCAGCCGGTGATCGTGGTGCGCGACAAGAGCGGCGCCGTCAATGTGCTGCAAAACCGCTGCCGCCATCGCGGCGCGACGGTGTGCGAGCAGCACAAGGGCAACGCCAAAGGCTTCACGTGCCCGTATCACAGCTGGAGCTATGGTCTCGACGGCGCATTGCGCGCGCTGCCCTATGGCGACGGCTATGAAGGCGTGATCGACAAGACCGAGTTGCCCCTGGCGAGCCTGCGCGTGGGCATCTATCAAGGTCTGATCTTCGCGAGCTTCAATCAGGACATTGAACCGCTCGAGGATTTTCTCGGCGGCGCGAAGCCATGGATCGACCTGTTCATGAAGCAAGGCGCGGGTTATCCGATCAAGGCCAACGGCGAACATCGCTTCCGCTTTAACGGCAACTGGAAGATCCAGCTCGAAAACACCACCGACCTGTATCACTTCCCGGTGGTCCACAAGTCGTGGATGAAATCGATCGACGACGAAACGGCAGCCGCCATCACGAGTTTCATGACGAGCGACCAGGCATTTTGCCGCTCGCTCGGCAATGGCCATAGTCTCGCCGTGCTGGTGCCGGAACTCGTCGATCTCGACCGCGACGACGGCGCGCCGATTCCCGAACGTTTCGAGGAACTCGCCGCCACGCTCGCGAAAAAGCACACGCCCGACGAAGTGCGCCGCATCGTACGATCGTTGATGGGGGTCGGCTTCAACCTGAATCTGTTTCCGAACCTCGCGCTGTCGATGGCGTTTTTTCGCGTGCTGCGGCCCATTTCCGCGAACGAAACTGAAATTCGCCACGTGGCTCTGGCGATGGATGGCGGCCCCGAAGAAGCGAACCGCGTGCGCCTGCGCATTCACGAACACTTCCAGGGCCCATTCGGTTTCGGCAGTCCGGACGACGCCGAAGCATGGGAACGCGTGCAGCGCGGCTCGCATGCCGGCCCCGATCTGCCGATCCTCGTGAACCGCGGTCTGAATCGCGAAAGCACCGCGCCGAACGGCGAAAAGACCGCGCACGCCACCGATGAAACCGGCATGCGCGAAGCGTATGCGCAATGGCGCACGATGATGGAGCAAGCATGATGGACCAGAAGAACACACTGTTCTCGCAGCAGACCTTTGCCGGCGCGATCGAACTGATCTGGCGCGAAGCCGAGTTGCTCGACCGCAAGGACTATCGCGACTGGCTTTCGCTGTGGGACCCGGCAGGTTTCTATGTGGTGCCGATCGATCCCGCCACCACCGACTTCGCCGCCACGCTGAACTATGCCTACGACGATCAGGACATGCGCGAGAAACGCGTGCAACGCATGATGTCGGGCTACTCGGCCTCGGCAAGCGACGCCGCGCGCACCGTGCGCACCGTTTCGCGTTTCACGCTGACGAGCGATACGAGCGACGAGGTCGAGGTGAGCTCGGCGCAAATCATCGTCGCGTACAAGCGCGGCAAGTCGACCCTGTTCGCAGCGGATCTCACGCACCGTATCAGTTTCGCGAGCGGCGAGCCGCGTATCGCCCAGAAGGTCATCCGCCTGATCGATTCGACCGAGGCGCTCAGCGCCATCGGGTTCCTGTTGTAACTGACGACGATACCAGCGAGCACGACGATGCCAAACGACACGTTTTCTCCCACGGCCGGCTCGCCCGTCGCGCCCGCGGTGCCGGCCACCTCGCGCACCCTGCGGCGGATCATCGTCGCCTCCGTGCTCGGCAACGCGCTCGAATGGTATGACTTCTTTCTGTACGGCACGGCGGCGGCCCTGATCTTCGGGCCGCTGTTCTTCCCGCTGCACGGCGATCCGCTGATGGGCACGCTCGCCGCCTTCGCCGGCTTCGCGATCGGCTTCGTGGCGCGCCCGCTGGGTGGCATCGTGTTCGGCCACATCGGCGACCGGCATGGCCGCAAACGCGCGCTCGTCGTGACGCTGATGATGATGGGCGTGGCCACCTTCGGCATCGGTCTGTTGCCGACTTTCTCGCAGATCGGCTTTCTGGCGCCCGCCGCACTCGTCTGTTTGCGGATCGTCCAGGGCATCGCGTCGGGCGGCGAATGGGGCGGCGGCGTGCTGCTGATCAGCGAGAGCGCGCCGGCCAATCGCCGCGGCTACTATGCCTCGTTCAGTCAACTGGGCGTGGCGGGCGGCTTCGTGCTGTCGGCAGCGGCGTTCTATCTGGTGCAGCGCTTGCCGGTCGAGAGCTTCATGTCCTGGGGTTGGCGCGTGCCGTTTCTCGCGAGCGTGCTGATCTTCGGCGTCGGTGTCTATATTCGCCGGCGTCTGCCGGAGAGCCGCGACTTCACCGCGGCGAAACCGAAGCACATGCCGATGCTGACCGTACTGCGCAATCACCCCAAGCAGGTGGTGCAGGCCATGGGGCTGCGTGTCGCCGAAAACGGCGGCACGTACATCTTCCTGTCGTTCGTGCTGGTGTACGGCAAGACGATCGGCGTGCCGGTTTCGGTGATGCTCGGCGGCGTGATGATCGCCATGCTGCTCGAACTCGTCACGATCGTGCTGTGGGGCAGACTATCGGATGCGATCGGACGCCGGCCGGTGTATATGATCGGCGCGCTCGGCCTCGTCGTGATTGCGTTTCCGGCGTTCTGGCTGATCGATACGCACGAACCGCTGCTGGTGTTTCTGTCGCTGGCGCTCGGCCTGCCCTTCTGCCACGGCGCGATGATCGGCACGCAGCCCGCATTGATGGGCGAACTCTTTCCTACCGAGGTCCGCTATTCGGGCATGGCGCTGGGCCACGAAATCGCTTCGGTATTTTCCGGCGGACTCGCGCCGCTGGTCGCAATCGCGCTGTATTCGAAGGTGCATGCGCCGTGGCCGGTTGCGTTGATGCTGATCGGCTTCGGCCTCATCACCGCGATCACCCTTGCGACCATTCCGAAACACGTCAACACGACGCATGATTGAAATGCGATCAGCCGCGAGGCGCGACGACAAGCGGCAGCGTAAAGCTGCATTGAAGGCCGCCTTGCCGCGCCGGTTTGGCCCAGATTTCGCCGCCATGCCGCGTGACGATGTTCTTGCACAGCGACAAACCGATCCCATTGCCGCCCGCCTTCGACGAAGAAAAACCGTCGAACAGCCGGGCATGAGCGTCGGCGGGCACGCCAGGGCCGTTGTCGATCACCTGCGCCAGCACGAGCTTGCCCCGCAAGCTGGTGACAAGGCGCAACTCACGGCGCTGTGTGACCGCATTAATGCCTTCCACCGGGCATTGGGTCAGCGCCTCGATCGCATTGAACGCCAGATTCAGCACCACCTGGCCGATCAGCACACGCTCGCAGTACACCGGCAAGGCTTCAGGCGCCTGCTCGATCGAGACTGTCACGCCCGCCTCTCTCGCCCGCAATTCGACGAAGTACGCGACGTCCGCGACGATGTCGCGCAAATCCGCATACGTCTCGCTCGACTCCCGCTTGACGATGTAATCCCGCACGCTTTTGATGATGACCGCTGCGTGCTCGGCCTCACGATCGGCGCTACGCAGGCCCCACAACGCGTCGTCGATGGAATCGGGTTGGGCGAGCCGCCGGATCGCGCCTTCGATGAAATTACGTACCGCGGCGAGCGGCTGACTCAACTCGTGTGCAATGGCGGTTGCCATTTCTCCCATCGCGTTGTAGCGCCCCGCGTATTCCAGCAGCCGGGCCTCGTGACGGCGCGCCTCTTCAACGGCGACTTCGTCCGTGATATCGCGAAAGTGCAGCAGGCGGCCGTTGAGGTCGTCTTCGATTTCGATTCTTCTGCATGTGATGCGCAACCAGCAGGGCGTGCCGTCGCGGCGCGTGATGCGATAACGCTGCGGCGCCGAAGGCTGAATACGCGGCGCGCCGGCGAGCTGTTCGAGCAGCCGGTCGCGATCGGACTCGCTGCAATAGTCGAGCACGTCGCCCATTGGCGCGCCCTCTTCCAGACCCAGCACGCGCCGTCCGGATTCGCTGACGAACTCCACTTCGCCCCTGGGTGTCAGAACGGCGACGCCCTCGCTCAGATCCTGCATGAATTCCCGCAACCGCGATTCGTAGCGGCGCAGCGTCTGCTTGAGCGTGTCCTCGACGCTGATGTCGCGGAACTGCACCATTACCACCGCTCGCTCACGCAGCGGCACGTAGGTGGCAATCGCCTCGGACAACATATCGGCCCCGTTACGCGAGCGGTAGCACCACTCGTAGACCTGCGGGCCCTCGGTAATCGCACGGTCCATGGCGCCGACGCCGATCTCGCGCCGGTACTTCGGCACCGGCCGGGTCATGTCTTTTGCCTTGAGCGGCAGCAGTTCTTCGAGCGTAAAGCCGAGCGCCTCGCAGGCCGCGCGATTGGCCCAGACAATTGCCTTCGTGTCGGCGTCGTGCAGCAACACGCACAGCGTGAGCGCGTCGAGCAGGCGGTGGAAATCTTCTTCGGCGGGGAAATTCATCGGGCGGGACGGCAGAAAAATTCGATCACGTATGGCATGGAACATAACACCAGTTCGCCGGATTCGCGTCTGAAGATTTCTTTAGTTGCCCCCGGCGCATTACCTAAAAACGCCTCCCGCGTCCCAATTGAAGCGTTCTTTTTGCATTTCTAGACTGACCTCACTCTGCACGCATCGTCACCCATTTCAGCGCCCACGACCTGCTGCCTCGAGTTTCAGCCCATAACGAATCAAGGAGATGCCCCGCCATGTCAGACACCGCCACCGACACTGTTGCCGCCGACGCGCACGCCAGCCGCGATGCAACACGCTTGCCGCTCGCCGATGTCATCGCCGAAATCGCCGTGCGTCGCGAAGAGTTCGAGCGCCTGTCACATGTGCCGCGCGACCTGATTGCAAAACTCAAACAGGCGGGCGTGTATCGCGCGGCCACACCGCGATGCTTTGGCGGCGACGCGCTCGCGCCCACCGCGTTCCTCGACATGATTGAACGCATCGCGGTCGCGGACGGCTCGGCAGCATGGGTGGCGAGTTTCGGCTCGGCCAACGTGTATCTCGCGGCGCTGCCGCTCGCCACTCAGGCGCACATCTACGCCGACGGCCCCGATCAGGTGTTTGCCGGCGGCCTCTTCCCGGTTCAACCCGCGCAACCCGCCGACGGCGGCTGGCGCGTGAACGGCACCTGGAAGTTCGCGAGCGGCTGCAAGGGCGCGGATTGGCTCGGCGTGGGCATCAGTACCGGCGCCCCGGGCGTACCCGGCAAACCTCGCACCGCCGTGTTTCGTCCGCATCAGGTGGAGATCGTCGAAAACTGGGATGTGGTCGGCATGCAAGGCACCGGCAGCCACGATCTGCGCGTCACCGATCAGTTCGTCGCCGACGACTGGACCTTCGTGCGCGGCGGCGAACCGTGCGTGGACGAACCGCTGTATCGCTACCCGACGATCGCCTACGCGGCGCAGGTGCTGGCCGTGGTCAACCTGGGCCTCGCGCGCGCCGCACTCGATGTCGCCAACCAGATGGCCGGCGGCCGCAAGACCACGACCGGCGCGCCGCAACTCGCCGACCGCGCGTACTACCGGATCGAACTGGCGAAAGCCGAGGCGCAATTGCGTTCGGCCCGTGCGTTCTTCTACGACGCCACCGACACGGTCTGGCAATCGATCCTGGCCGGCAACCCCGTGACACCGGAGCAAACCAGCCTGCTGCGCCTTGCCGCAACGCAGATCGCCCGCGAAGGCGCCGAGGTCGTGCAGCGCGCCTACCGGCTCGGCGGCACGATGGCGATCTACCGCACGCACCCGTTGCAACGCTTGCTGCGCGACGCGATGGTGGTCACCCAGCACGCGTTTCTCGGCGAAGGCAACTACGACGGCGCCGGCGCGGTGTTCGTCGGCGTTCCGCCGATTCCGGGCTACCTGTAAGCTATTTTTCGCCTTTGCCCTTCAAACGATTTCATGGAGAACTACCCAATGTCCGATAACCCGAAGCTGCCCTTGCGTGTTCTGTTCTGCTGCGGCGTCACGCAAAATTTCTTCGACTTGCCGCGCGAGAAGATCGGTGAAGTCTGGCAGGCCTACGGCAAGATGCTGGCCGCGCTCGAATCGATGGAGGGTGTCGACGTGCTCGGCATCATGGACGACGACCGGCTTACCGTCGGCAGCGCTGACAACGCACCGTGGACCTTCTACATCATGGCCGACGTGCGCGACTTCGATACGACGGTCGCGGTGTGCAATCTGTTTCGCACTACCCCGGTCGGCGAGTACAACCTGTGGCGCTATGGCAAGATCGAAGCGCGCGTCGGCCGCGCGCTGGCCGTGCCGCCCCAGCATGCCAACGCGGCCTGACGACAATGCCGGAGCACGATGCGATGAACGGGACGCCCGCTACGCTGGCCATGTTGACCGAACGGCTCGCCGCGCTCGAAGCCGAATCCGCGGTGCGCCGCACGATGGCGCGCTATATGGCGCTATGCGATGTGCCCTCGGGGGCGCTCGAAGGTGAGACGCTTGCGGCTCTCTTTGCTGAAGACGCGATCTGGGAAGGCATCGGCCCGCAGTACGCGAGCAAGTTCGGCCGCCTCAACGGCCACGCGCAAATTCTCGCGATGCTGACGCGCTACTTGCCGCCGTCGCCGCATTTCGCGGTGAATGTGCACTTCCTCACGTCGGAAACCATCGAGGTGCAAGGCACAACCGCGAGGGGCCGCTGGATCATGCTGCAGGCGTCCGGCTATGTCGACGCGCCGGCAGAATTGATCTCGGCGCGGCTAGAGGTGGATTTCGCATCCGCCGGTAACGGCCGCGACTGGCTCATCAAACACTTTCGCACCGAACGTCTTTTCGATGCGCCCTGGCAAGTCAATGCGAGGAAACCGAATCCATGAATGAGTTTATCCAGACCTTGTCGTTAGGTGGCGCCGGCCCCAGCATCGCGATCAAGGACACGATCGATATCGCCGGCTACGCAACCACGGCCGCGAGTCGCGCGTTGGCCGATACGCCTCCGGCGGACCAGCACGCGGAAGTCGTGGCACGATTGCTCGATGCCGGCTGGCATATTGTCGGCAAGGCCAATATGCACGAGCTCGCGTTCGGCATGACCGGTATCAACGACTACACCGGCACGCCGCAAAATCCGCAGGACGCCGCGCGTATTCCCGGCGGCTCGTCGAGCGGTTCGGCGGCGGCCGTCGGCTTGAAACTGGCCGATGCCGCGCTCGGCACGGACACCGGCGGCTCGATTCGCGGCCCCGCTGCATGTTGCGGCGTGATCGGTTTGAAGCCGACCTACGGGCGCGTATCCCGGCGCGGCGTGGCGCCACGTGAATCGACGCTCGATTGTGTCGGACCGTTCGCGCGCGACATGCGGATGATCGTCGCCGCGATGCAGGCAATCACCGCCAACTTCGACCTGCATGCCGCCCAGGCGCCGCAAACCGGCATGTGCAACGTCGGTATCGTGGAGGTCGACGCAACACCGGCAATCCTCGGCGCCGTTGCGCGCGCAGCGAACCAGAGCGGCTGCAATGCTCACACGGTAAAACTCACGGGCTTTGCCGAAGCCTTCGAAGCGGGCCTCGCGATCATCAATGTCGAGACCTCGCAAGCGTTCGGCCACCTCGTGGCAAGCGGCAAGCTCGGCGCCGACCTCGACGCACGGCTGCGCGCCGCGGCTAAAACGACAAGCGCGCAACGCGATGCGGCGGAATCGGTACGACGGCAATTCACCGCGGCGGTCGATCACGCGCTCGAAAGCGTGGACGTACTGATTCTTCCCACGCTGCCCGCGCTGCCCATCACGCTCGCTGAGGTGCGCAGCGGCACCTCGGTCATCGGCATGTCGTCGCTGATCCGGCCGTTCAATCTGAGCGGCCATCCGGCACTGAGCTTGCCCTTGCCTGTCGACGGTTCGCCGCTCAAGGCGGCCTTGCAGATCGTCGGACGCAAAGGTGCGGATGAACAGGTCTGTGCGATAGCAGCGCGCTTCGAAGCGGCACTCGCCGCGTGAAGTCGCCCAACGAAACCGGCAACGCACCAGGCCGCTATAGAAGCCGCAGTTTTCTCAAGGAGTAGAAACAATGCAGAAGCGAGTTGTACTCGTTACCGGCGCCGCACGCGGTCTCGGCGCCGCCATTGCCACGCGTTTTCACGCAGCGGGTTACGCGGTTGCGATCGGCGACATTGCGGTCGACGCCGCGCAAGCCCTCGCCCATGAATTGAGCGCGGACGGTTCAAGCGCCTTCGCGCTGAATCTCGACGTCACCTCGAAACACGCATTCGAATCCGCCCGCGATGCAATCCTGCAACGCTGGGGCCGCATCGACGCATTGATCAACAATGCAGGCGCATCCAAAGTCGTCCCCGTGATGGAGATCACCGGCGAGCAGTTCGATCAGGTGATCAACGTGAATCTGCGCAGCGTGCTGTTCGGCTGCCAGGTATTCGGCCAGCATTTCGCCGATGCCGGCGTGGGTCGCATCGTCAACATCGCCTCGCTGGCCGGTCAGAACGGGGGATCGGCAACCGGCGCGCACTATGCGGCGGCCAAAGGCGGCGTGATCACGTTGACCAAGGTGTTCGCGCGCGACCTCGGTGCAGCGGGCGTGACTGTCAATGCGATTTCACCCGGACCGATGGATCTGCCGATCGTGCACGAGAGCGTCGCACCCGACAAGCTGAAGGCAGTCATCGCGAACATCCCTGCGGGACGTCTGGGCTCCGCGGAGTATGTCGCCGATGTCGCGATCATGCTGGCGGCTGAGAATGCTTACTTTGCCAACGGTGCGTGCTGGGACGTGAATGGCGGCTTGTTCATGCGTTGAATCCGTCCTGGTCCCACACGGCCATCACGTCACGTACCAGCATCGCGATCGACGCCGCGCCGAGCTTGTCCTTGATGCTTGCGCGATGTACGTCGACGGTCTTCACGCTGATCGACAGATCGGAGGCGATGCGCTTGCTGCCCTTGCCGTCGATCACGCCGCGCAGCACTTCTTTTTCGCGTGCCGTCAGCGATTCCAGCCGCTTCCTCAACTCGCGCTGCTTCTGGTCGGCGGCGTGACGAGATTCGGCCAGTTTCAACGCGCGTTGCACGCGATCGAGCATCTGCTGCGAGTTATACGGCTTCTCGACGAAATCGATCGCACCGTTTTGCAACGCGCGCACCGACATCGGAATATCGCCGTGGCCGCTGACAAAAATGATCGGCAGCGTCGCGCCTTGGCGGTTCAGCTCCGCTTGCACGTCGAAGCCGCTTTGCTGCGGCATACGCACATCGAGTACCAGACACGCGGGCACGCCAGGATCGAAAGCGCTCAGGAATTCGCTGGCATTGGCGAAACCCGCCGACTTCACGCCCACCGATTCGAGCAACCATGCGAGCGAGGTGCGCATGCCGTTGTCGTCGTCGACGATGTAGACGATCGGTGCGGGGGACGGAGCGGACTGAGACGGGTGGGACATGGAGTAAGCCGGAGCGGTTCGGGAGTGTGCGACTCGAAGGTGCGACTCGAAGCGTCATGCCGGCTCATGATAACCAGTGGAAAAAGTGCTGCAAAGCGATAGTTACCCTGTAGCGCGGATTAATGTCCCATGCCTGCCCCTCACGCGCTCGCGGTTCGAACACGCATTAGGGAAAGCTTTAGACAGATTGGGAAAGACGCGCCCCTGCTCACCGCTCACGCGGATTTTTTTCCGCACCTGGATTGATTACGCTTGAATCCAGATCCCTGCCGCGACTCCCGAGGACTTTAGACCATGAAGCCGAATCCGCAATCGATTCCTGTCGCCGACACTGAGCTGGCGACAAAACAGCAATTCCGTCAAGCCATGGCGCATCTGTCCGCAGCCGTGAACGTGATCACCACGGCCGGCCCGCATGGACGCTGCGGGGTGACTGCAAGCGCGGTGTGTTCCGTCACCGATACACCGCCTACGCTGCTCGTCTGCCTGAACCGTTCGAGTGCGATGCACGCCACCTTCGAGCGCAACCGTCATGTTTGCATCAACGTGCTTCCGGGCGAACACGAACTGCTTGCGCGTCATTTCGCAGGCATGACGCAGGTGCCGATGGAAGAACGTTTTGGTTGGCCGATCTGGGACGACGGCACGCATGGCGTGCCGGTCTTGCGCGATGCGCTTGCGAGTCTCCAGGGTGAGATTGTCGACCTGAAGGAAGTGGGTTCGCACTCGGTGATGTTCGTCAAAACCACCTGTATCAGCGTACGCGCGGACGGCGACGGCCTGATCTATTTCGATCGCAACTTCCACCGCATCAAGCGCCCGGCGCCCCAGTGAGCGCAGCCGGGTTATTGGAGTGAAACGATGGCGCGTGGCTCGCTCAAACAACGCCTGCGCTATCGGTATCGAATTGAAACGACGGCACCGCCGCGACCGCTTCGACGAAACAGTCGATCAGATAATCGCAGGCCGATGTGTTCAGCGCGTCGCGCCGCGAGATGATGCCCACCGACACGCGCGGCAATGGTTCACGCACGGGTATCGATATGATCCGCTCGCGAATCCAGTCGGTTTCCAGAAAGCTCTTCGGACAACATGACAGCAGATTGCTTTTCACCGATAGCGAAAAACTCGCACTGAACGAGCTGCACTCCACCACCACGTTTGGCGCCTTTGCGCCATGCCGCACAAAAAAATCCTGGAGCGACTGACCGATGCTTTCGGGCGTGGTGTTCAACATCCACTCCGTGCCTTCCAGCTCCGCGATCGATTCGGCCTTCGCCAACGGGTGCCCTTTGCGAGCAGAAATGATCAGCTCGCCTTCGAGCAACGAGCGGAACACGAATTCCGGCGCGAGCTTCTTTTCATCGACGATAGCGATCACGAAATCGAGCGAGCCGTCGCGCAAGCGGGCCAATGCCGCCGTCAGAAAACCCTCCTGAACCGAGAGCCGCGTCTTCGGCATGCGCTGCCGGAACGAGTGAATGGCGCGCGACAGAAACTTGAGCGATACCAGGGGAGTGACCGCACACGACACGGTACCACCCGCCTGACCGGATAGTTGAATCACATCGTCCTTCGCGTGCTGCATCTCCGCGAGGATGAGTCTTGCGCGCGCACACACGGCCTGGCCGAACTGGGTGAGTTGCGCACCGCGCGCGCTGCGCAACACCAGTGGCACGCCCAATTCCTGTTCGAGCTCGCGAATCGCCTTGGTCAACGCGGGCTGGGACAGGCACACCGTTCTGGCAGCAGCGCGAATGCTGCCGTGCTGGGCTATCGCCACTAATGCGCGCAACTGGTTGTATTTCACGGATAAGCGGCCGGATAAGCGATTAGAGAAAAATGACCACGGTCAGCTTCAGTCAGCGGCTGACAGCCTGAATCGATGGTACACCGCGAGAAACATGCCGGCCATGCTCCCAAATACCCATTGCCGTGCGGACCCGTGAGCCTCGACGCCAGCCCCAGCCGGGCGCGATAACCCAGCGTTATCACAATAAGAAAAAGCAAATCCAGAACGCTTTTTTGACTCCCTAGACTTTTCCTGTCGTCGTCATTGAAGGCGCTCTGCTCGATAGTCTGCTCGATAGAAGCGCTCTCGAACCGAGTGCGCCGTGCTATCGAAGCATCACGGATTGATTCACCTCCAGAGGGATCCCGTTCATGAAGTCATCTTCACTCAGTTCCCCGCTGTACGATGCCAGTCAAAGTGCGGGGCACGGCGCATCGACCCGCGGACTGATCGTCGCGACTACCATCGGCAACGCGTTCGAGTTCTTCGATCTCACCGTCTACAGCTTCTTCGCCGTGCTGTTCGGCAAACTGTTCTTCCCGCTTGCCTCGTCGCAACAGCAACTATTACTCTCCGTCGGCACATTCGGCATCGGCTTCATTGCACGGCCGCTCGGCGGGGTGCTATTCGGCGTGCTGGCCGACCGCTTCGGCCGCATTGCAGCGATGAACCTGACGCTCGTAACCATGGCCGTCGGCACCGGCCTGATCGGTGTGATGCCCACCTACGCGCAAATCGGCATCGCCGCGCCGCTCGCGATCGTCGCCGCGCGTTTGCTGCAGGGCTTTTCCGCCGGCGGTGAGGTCGGTGTCGCAACTACGCTGCTCGCGGAACGCGCTTCTTCCGGCCGGCGCGGTTACATCACGAGCTGGCAGTTCGCGAGCCAGGGTGCAGCGGCGCTGGCCGGCTCGCTGGTGGGTTTTCTGCTGTCGCACTACCTCGACAAGGCGTCGCTCGAATCCTGGGGATGGCGCATTCCGTTTCTTGCGGGTGTGCTGATCGCACCGCTCGGCCTGTATCTGCGCTCGCGGCTGGGCGGTGAAGCGGACGCGCCTGCCGACTCCGCGCGCGATTCCGCCGGTGTACTGAAGACCGTTTTGCAACGGGACTGGCGTCTCGTCCTGGTGGCCCTTCTGCTGGTGGTCGGCGGCACCTCGGCGCATTTCATCGTGATCTATTACATGTCGACGTATGCGATCAAGGTGCTGCATCTGCCGATGGACGCCGCGCTCTGGTGCGGAATTCTGGCCGGCGCGGTGATGCTGGTGATGTCCCCGGTGGGCGGCATCTGGTCCGACATGTTCGGCCGCAAACGCGTCGCCTTCATTTCGCGCGTGCTTCTGACCGTGCTGATTCTGCCGGGGTTCTATCTGATCCAGCATTCGCCTTCGACGGGCACCTTGTATCTGGTGGTGTGCGCACTCGCCGCGCTGCATTCCGTCAACGCAGGCGCGAACGGCGCGATGCTGCCGGAGATGTTCCCGCGCAGCACGCGCGCAACCGGGCTTTCGATTGCGTACGCCGCGGGCGTATCCATCTTCGGCGGCTTTGCACAATTTATCGTGACATGGCTGATCCAGGCGACCGGCAATCCGGCTGCGCCCGCCTGGTACGTCATCGTCTGCGGCGTGCTTTCGCTGGTCGCGCTGCTGTTCGTGGCCGACCGCACCCGGCAGGACATCTAGGCGCACACAAGCACGTCATTCACCTTTCAACACCACGAAATTCTCATGTCAGACACTCTTCATGCCGATGCACCGCTCGCCGCAGGTAGCGAACTTTGCGACCTGTCCGCCCTCACTTTGCTCGATCTGCAACGAAAAAAAGCCGTGAGTGCCGTCGAGATATTGAATGCGCACCTGTCGCGTATCAATGCCGTGAACCCGCAGGTCAATGCACTCGTCACCCTCGCCGACGAAGCCACCTTGAAAAGCCGTGCCGCGGATATCGACGCGCTATGGGCGCGCGGCGTCTGGCAAGGTCCCTTGCATGGCCTGCCGGTTTCGCAAAAGGACCTGACCGCGACGCGCGGCGTGCGCACCACCTTCGGCTCGAAAATCTTCGAACATCACGTGCCTGAACACAGCGCCTTGATCGCGCGCCGCTGCGATGCCGCCGGTGCACTGATGATCGGCAAGTCGAACACGCCTGAACTCGGCTCGGGTTCGCACACCTTCAACGACGTGTTTGGCGTGACGCGCAATCCGTGGGACCTGAGCAAATCCGCGGGCGGCAGCAGCGGCGGCGCAGCCGCCTCCGTCGCCTGCGGCATGAATCCGCTCGCTTGCGGCAGCGACATGGGCGGCTCGCTGCGCAATCCGGCCGCGTGGAATGCAGTGGTGGGTTTGCGCCCGTCACCGGGACGCGTGCCGCGTGCGCCGGATTCGAACGGCTGGGCGACGCTCGGCGTAGACGGGCCGATGGCACGCGATGTCGCCGACACGGCCTTGCTGCTCAGCGCGATTTCCGGTCCTTCCGGCGAAACTGCGACTGAGATCAGCGAGCCCGGTTCACGTTTCGCGCAGCCATTGCAACGCGACTTTCGCGGCACGCGCATCGCCATGTCGGTGCAGCTCGCCGGTCTTGCTGTCGACCCCGAGATTCAGCGAACCGTGCAGGCACAGGCGGCGATCTTCGAGTCGATGGGTTGCGAGGTGGAATTCGCCGACCCCGATCTCGGCGATGCCGAGGACGTGTTTCGCATCGAGCGCGCGTGGATGATCGGCAGCCTTGTCGACCGGCTCGATGCCGATGCACGCGCCCAGCTGAAGCCGGAAATCGAAGCCGAGTGCCGCCTGCACAGGTCGCTGTCCGCAGCGGATCTGGGCGACATGTTCGTGCGAAAGACAGCGTTGTTCGAGCGCATGCGCCGCTTCATGGACAACCACGCGTACTACGTGCTGCCCGCCACGCAGATGCTGCCTTTCGACGCCGATCTGCGCTGGCCCACAGAATTCATGGGTACACGCTACGACTCGTACATCGACTGGATGCGCATCTGCTGGTATCTGTCTTCCACCGAATCGCCGGTACTCGCTCTGCCCTGCGGCTTTAGCGCATCGGGCTTACCAATCGGCCTGCAAATCGCCGGACGCTTTCGCGACGACTGGGGTCTGTTGCAATTCGGTCACGCCTATGAGGCCGCCGCGGCACACGAGAGGATTCGGCCGCCGCTTATCGCCGGGCGTCATTAACCGCCGCTCACTCTGAGTTTTTTCCAGTAGCCGGTTTCGCCGCCGGCTGCTGGCAGGCAAACAACGCGTGGCTCGCGGGAGCCCACACGTCCGTCACTTTTCGCACTTCTCTAACTTGAGCGTCAGACCACATGAAAAAAACGCTACTGGCAGTATGCCTCGCCGCCCCCTTTCCGGCCGTGGTTCATGCACAGAGTGCCGTCACGCTATACGGCATTATCGATGAAGGG
Source organism: Paraburkholderia agricolaris (assembly GCF_009455635.1). NCBI lineage: Bacteria > Pseudomonadati > Pseudomonadota > Betaproteobacteria > Burkholderiales > Burkholderiaceae > Paraburkholderia > Paraburkholderia agricolaris. The sequence continues at coordinate 2,109,712 of NZ_QPER01000001.1, read as the reverse complement.
GTGAGTTATACGAGCAACGCGGCGACGGTCAACGCCAACGGCAGCATCTCGGGTCACAGCGCGGTTCGCCTGCTCAGCGGCGTGATGCAGCAAAGCCGCTGGGGCATGCGCGGCGTGGAAGACCTTGGCGGCGGCATGAAAGCGATCTTCATGCTGGAGAATGGGTTCGACGCCAGCACCGGCAAGCTCGGCCAGGGGGGACTGCTGTTCGGCAAGAAGGCCTGGGTGGGTTTGTCGGGTCCGTTCGGCACGGTGACGCTCGGCCGTCAATACGATACGAACGTCGATATCCTTGGACCGTTCGAGGTCGGCGATCAGTGGGGTGGCTATATGGTTGCGCATCCCGGCGATCTCGACAACTTCAACAACACGAACTCGACGAACAATGCGATCAAGTTCACCAGCAACACTTATGGCGGATTGACGGTTGAAGGCATGTACAGCCTGGGCGGCGTGGCGGGCGACTTCTCGCGTAACCGGATCTGGTCGGTGTCGGCCGGGTATGTGAATGGACCGTTGGCGCTTGGTGTCGGTTATCTCGATGTCGCCAATCCGAACACGTCGTTCTTCGGCAGTACCGGTAGTCCCGCGGCTAGCGTGAATGGCCTGCCTGGCAGCAATATGGTGTCGCCGGTCTATTCCGGATACGCGTCGGCGAAATCGCTGCATGTGATTGGTGCTGGGGCGTCTTATCTGTTCGGTGCCGCTACGTTCGGCGCGACGTATTCGAATACGAGTTTTCGCGATCTCGGGGATCTTGCTTCGGGGCCGAATCCTGCCGGGTTGAGTGGCAATTCCACGTTGAATAATGCGGAAGTGAGTTTCAAGTATCAGATCACGCCTGATCTGCTGTGCGGTGTGGCGTATGACTATACGAAGGGAAGTTCAGTTAAGGGGCTGACGGGGGCGACCTATCAGCAGGTCGCTTCGGGGGTCGATTACTTTGTTTCGAAGCGTACCGATGTGTATCTGATTGGGGTTTATCAGAAGGCCTCCGGCACGGATTCGACTGGGCGGCAGGCTGTGGCCGCTGTTAATGGGCCTTCTGCGTCGGCTGATGATAAGCAGGCTGTTGTGAGGATTGGGATGCGGCATAAGTTTTGAATTTTTTTGTGGTCGTGGTGTTGGTCTTTTGGCCTTTGGCCTTTCCTTGCTGTGTTAGTGGTCTATTAGCGTTGCCCCTGTGCGGGGCGGCACTTACTTTCTTTGCCGCCGTGTATAGACCGGAGACATAGCTGACAGGTGTGCGGGGACATGGTTGACACTTCCGGGTACTAAAACACCCGGTCCCGACCATGCCCTGGAACGCAAGAGACACTATGAGCCTCCGACAGGAATTTGTTCATCTGGCCAGTCAGGACACGCTGACGATGACCGAGCTGTGCCAGCGCTTTAACATCAGCCGGCAGACCGGCTACAAATGGCTCCATCGCGGCGAGCATGCGCTGGCAGATCAATCCCGACGCCCGCTCAGCAGTCCGTCGAAGACCCCCACTGCGATGGAGCAGGAAGTGGTACGGCTGCGCCAGGCCCATCCGCGCTGGGGCGGCCGCAAGATCAGCCGGCGCCTGCGTGATCTGGGCCTTGAGGCGGTGCCGCAGCCCAGCACCGTGACCGACATCCTGCACCGGCACAACCTGATCCTGCCGGCCGATTCAGCGATGAGCCAACCCTGGAAGCGCTTTGAGCACGAGCAGCCTAACGTACTCTGGCAGATGGACTTCAAGGGGCACTTTGAGACCCTCGGGAAGGAGCGCTGCAGCCCCCTGACGGTACTCGACGACCACTCGCGCTTCAGCATCCTGCTGCGCGCCTGTGGACCCACCGACACCGCTACCGTGCAGACAGGATTACGGGAGGCGTTTGGACACTATGGCCTGCCGTTACGCATCAATACCGATAACGGCTCGCCGTGGGGTTCGCCTGGCAGTCCGGGTCAGCTCACCGAGCTGGCCGTCTGGCTGATCCGGCTGGGTATCCGCATCAGTTACAGCCGGCCTTACCACCCGCAGACCAACGGCAAGGACGAGCGGTTTCACCGTACGCTGAAGGCTGAAGTACTGAACGGACGAAGCTTCGCTACCCAGCAGCACGTGCAACAGGAACTGGACCGCTGGCGCACCGTATATAACTGCGAGCGCCCGCATGAGGCGATCGGCATGGACACGCCCATCAGCCGTTACCGGCCGAGCCCCCGGGCGTATCCATCGATCCTGCCGGAGCCGGAGTACGGCCCGGATGACGTGGTGCTGCTGGTTAAATCGGATGGCCGGCTACGCTTTGAAGGACGGCACCTCAAGGTCTCGAATGCACTTTATGGACTGCCGGTTGCGGCACGCGCAAAGCCGGGCGAAGACGGCGTATTTGAATTCTGGTTTGCCCATCACCGCATCCTCACCCTTGACCTGAGGAGCGACAATCACTGACCATAAAGTGTCAATGATGTCTCCGCACGTTTGTCAACCATGTCTCCGGTCTATACACCGCCGCAAAGAAAGATAAGCAAAGAAAGCGGCTCACCCCGCTAGCTCATAAGCGGGTCCCCCGCACAGCCGCGGTAGTGGTGCATCTGGAATCTGTGTTCTCGCATTCAGCCCTGGTGACAAGGGCGTCATACCTCCGGCGGCGCTGCGCGCGCCGTGGCGGTACTTCGTCCCGTTATGCCGTTAGTGCGTGGGGGGCACAGGTTGCAATCGCCGCGGGTTGTGCATATGGCCGTGTGGGGCCGCTCCCTGCGGCTCGGTTCGATGCGGCATACTGTATTTGGAATGCGTTGAGTAATTTTAATCTTGCATTTTGCTTTCGCTGTATGCACGCCGCGAACAAATGACGGTCACGTGTCGAGGCGTGGCCTATGTGTCCTCGCCGACAATGCCTCGTCCCGGCTCCTGGTACGGAGTGCCCATGAAAGCGCATCGCCCGCGTCTGCCACACTTGCCCGGCGATCCATCGCATGCGGAGTGGCGCGATCACACCGTGTCATACATCGTCGTGGCCGTGATCGTCGTGCTGATGGTCACCCTCATCGTCTGGCTGGTCGATCCGGCACCGCCGAAAACCATCACGATGAGCGCAGGGCCCCACGACAGTTCGTTCCTCGCCACCGCGGATCAGTACAAAAAGATCCTCGCCCGCAACGGCATCACGCTCAAGGTGCTGGAATCCGATGGCTCGGTGCAGAACCTGCATCGTCTGCTAGACCCGAAACAACACGTCGATCTCGCACTCGTGCAAGGCGGCGTCGCCGATGGGCTCGATACGTCATCGCTAATGTCGCTCGGCAGCGTGTTCTATGTTCCCGTCGTGGTGTTCTATCGCGGCACAGGGCTCAGCGAGCTTTCAGAACTGGAAGGCAAACGGATTGCAATCGGCCGTGAAGGCAGCGGCACACGTCTGCTCTCTCTCAAACTGCTGGAAGCAAACGGCATCGCGCCAGGCGGCGACACCAGGCTGGTGCCCAGCGACGGCATGCAAGCCGCCACCCAACTCGTGGCGGGCGAGGTCGACGCCGCGATCCTGAACGGTGATTCGGCCACCCGCGGCCTGATGCTGCGGCTCCTGAAAGTACCCGGCATCTCGGTGATGAATTTCGATGAGGCCAGCGCCTATACGCGCCTCTTCCCCTATCTCGACGAGATCGATCTGCCGCCCGGCGTGCTGGATCTCAAGCGCAGAATTCCACCCGACACCATCCATCTGATCAGTCCGACAGCCGAACTGGTGGCCCGGACCGGTCTGCATCCGGCCATTTCCGATTTGTTGATCGAGGCCGCGCAGGAGGTACACGGCATGCCAGGGCTGTTGCAGCACGCGGGGGAATTCCCGAGTCCGGTTGCCCACGAATATCAGATCAGCGAAGACGCACAGCGCTACTACAAGACCGGCAAGAGTTTTCTATACCGGACGCTGCCGTTCTGGCTCGCCAGCATCGGCGACCGCACGCTGGTTCTGTTGCTGCCAATGGCAGTGCTGCTGTTTCCGGCAATGCGATTGATCCCGGCGCTTTACCGGTGGCGCGTACGCTCGCGCATTTATCGCTATTACGGGGCGCTGATTGCAATCGAACGCGATGCACTCACCGACTCGACCGAGACGGAGCGCAAACAGCTTTTCGTGGAACTCGACGATATCGAGGCGTCGCTTGATCGCTTGCGTATGCCGCTTGCATACGCCGACGCGTTCTATGTGCTGCGCGAGCACGTCGGCTTTGTGCGCAGCCGGCTGGCGGCGGCACAAGGCAGCCGCCCCTAGGCGGGGCGGCTGGCGTCTTACGCTTCGGCGGAGGCCGACGGGGCTGCCGGCGGCGTTGCCGATTCTGCGGCCGGGGTGTCTGCCGAAGTGGTCTGCTCCGGCTGCGTTGGCACGCCAGCTTGCGCAGCGGACGCTGCCTGCGCTGCGGCATCTGTAGCATCCGCAGCAACCGAGGCATCGGCAGATGTTGCAGCCGCCGAGGCCGCTGCTTTCGCCGCGCCCCGGCCCGCACGATGCGCCTGCAGACGCTGCGCGCCGGCTGCTTCCTGCGCCGTTACCTTGCCCGCTTCAGCGCCCGTCAGATCGACCCGCGCGGCGCCTTCGACCAGGCACTTCCAGTAGCGGCTGCCACGGCACCACGTCTTGATCGCATCGCGCAATTCGGTTTCGCTCAGCGACAGATCCTTCGCGTGAACCACGAGGTCCTCGAAGATGCCGACCTTGAGCGGGAGCTTGGGCGCCGGGTTCTTCGGGAACACATTGGGAAAACGCTTTTGCAGTCTCCCGATCGATTTCACCACCGGATCCACAGGCCTCGCGTCAGCCGCAGGCTTTGCTTCGGCCGCCGGTCTGGCGTCGGCCTGATGCTTGTGAGCGGGCGCGGCACGGCGCGGCGGCGACGGCTTGCGAGCAGGCTTCGCGCCGGGCTTGGCGACTGGCTTGGCCGCAGGCGCAGCTTCGGCGCGTGCCGCCGCCAGTTGCTTCTTCAATTCAGCAAGTTGTTCGAAACCCATAGCGCACAATCAATCGAGAAAGACAGGATTGTAGCAGCGTGTTGCGCCACGCTCCCGACACCCGGCGATGCGCCGCGCACCGATGGCGGCAAACGATCAGCTTTTGACCGCAACAGGCGCTACCGGCTCGTGCGCCGTCAGGCCAAAAACCGATACACACAAGCCTGGCCGCCCTACGTTATTGCGTAGGGAAACTTCAAGCTGATGCCGCGCGGCGATCCGCGCCACAATCGCCAACCCGAGCCCGCTACCCTCGCCCCGCGCCTCTTCACCGCGATAGAACCGGTCGAAAACCCGCTCGATCTCGGCCTCCGGTATCCCCGAGCCGCTATCCACCACATCGAACCCCACCCGCTCGCCGGCGCGCTTGAGAATCACATCCACACGGCCGCCTGGCGGCGTGTGCCGGATCGCGTTGTTGATCAGATTCCCCAGCAACACGCTCATCCCGTGCGGTTCCGCCAGCACCGTATAAGCATCGTAGCCCGCGCGAGCGTCTTCGCACTCAAGCCCGAGATCGATCTCCCTCGTCTCCGCGAGCAGCGACAGATCCCCCACCGCCTGTTCGCCGATCCGGCGCAAGCTCACTGGCACCATCGACGTTACCGGATGCGCATCTTCGCGTGCGAGCGTCAACAACTGCTGCACCAGGTGAATGATCCGGTTGACCCGCTCCTCGACGCGCTCCAGCGTTTGCCCCTCGCCCTTCAGCGAGCCGTCGCGGGAAGCCGCCTGCAATTGCAGCTTCAGCGCGGCAAGCGGCGAGCGCAATTCATGCGCGGCATCCGCGATAAACGTGCGCTGTGCCTGCGACGCAACGTTCAGACGTTGCAGCAGATCGTTGAGCGACGCCACCAGCGGTTTGATTTCGACCGGCACGCTGCCATCCAGACGCAAGGGCGCCAGCGAATCGAGCGAGCGGGTTGTGAGCGCGCGCGTCAGGCCGCCGATCGGCGCCAGCCCCTTTGCGACCACCAGCAACACCAGCACGATCGTCACCGGCAACAACACACCGAGCGGCCACAGCGTATGCAGCGCCAGTTGCAGCGCGAGGTCCTCGCGCACGGAGATCGGCTGCGCGACCTGGATATAGCGATCGCGCTGCTGCACCCCAAATGTGCGCCAATGGCTCTCGCCTCGTTCGACTGTGCTGAAGCCTTCAGGCAAGCGCGAGAATACCGGCGCCTGCATCGAGTGATAAATGAGTGCGCCGGAACGGTCCCAGATTTCGATGACGACCCGATCGTCGGCCAGATCACCCAGATCGGGGTTGCGATGCTCGCCGTCGCCCGCACCGGCCAGATTCGACGGCAACGACAGTGCGACCGTGCGCAACTCGTAGTCGAACAGTTCGCTCGCTTCCTCCCGCGCGGTGTGAAAGATGCCGAAGCCGGCCACGCCCGAGGCCGCGGCCAGCCCGAAAATCAGCCAGCCCAGCAGCCAGCGGCGAATCGACGTCATCAGCACCTCTTCAGACGGTAGCCCACGCCCCGCACCGTCACCACCTGCTCCGCGCCGATCTTGCGGCGCAGGCTGTGCACATGCACTTCGATCGTGTTGCTGCCCACCTCCTCGCCCCAGCCGTACAGCTTCTCTTCCAGCTCGGCCTTGGTGAACACGCGTGTGGGTTCTTCGATCAATGCCTGCAGCAGCGCGAATTCGCGTGGCACGAGCGGCAGCAGGTCGCCGTCTTTGGTCACTTCATGCGCGGCGGGATCGAGTGTGAGTTCGCCGTGCGCATAGATGGGTTGCTTCTGGCCGGTGCGCCGCCGCAATAGCGCACGGACTCGCGCGGCCAGTTCGTCGAGGTCGAATGGTTTGATCAGATAGTCGTCGGCGCCCGCATCGAGACCGCGAATCCGATCTTCGACCGCGTCGCGCGCGGTCAGGATGATCACCGGCGCGGCACCGCCGCTCTTGCGATAGGCATTGAGCACGTCGATGCCGTCTTTCTTCGGCAAGCCGAGATCGAGCAGCACGAGGTCGTACACGCCGTTGCCCAGCGATAATTCCGCCGCGCGGCCGTCGTCGGCCCAGTCGATCGCGTAGCCCGAACGGCGCATGGCGCCCAATACCGTTTCCGCAATCATGGTGTCGTCTTCGACCAGTAGCAGACGCATGGCCTCTCCTCTTTCCAGTTTGCCTGCATTGTCCAGCCCGCTAGCTTAACGCTTCCTTAAGCCATCCTTAGCGGAAGCTTAAGCGACGCTGAAGGGAGGCTGATGAGACGCTTAAATTTCAGCTAAGCGTTCCTTAAGCTCTCCCTCAGCAGAATCGGCACCTGTTCTGCGACATCCGCTCGCGGCTGTCCCACTTTTCATTCAGGAGCCGGATTTTGCCCGTTTTCAATGCCGCCGCAAGGGTCGCTTCAGTGGCCGCGTCAGTGGCCGCCTCAGTGCCCAGTTCAGCGGCCGCGCCCGCTGCACCGTTGCGCGTGCTCGTGCTCGTGCCTCTCTGCGCCATGCTGCTCGGCGGCTGCACGTGGTATCACCGCGAGCCGCTCGCGCCGCAGGACACCTCGACCTCCGCTAACTCGCTCGACCGCATCCGGATCGATCCAGCCACCATGCCGTTGCCCGAACTGGCCGCGCATCGCTTCGATCCGTCCGATGGACTCGATATCGACGAAGTCGCGATGTTGGCGGTAGCGAATAATCCCGACCTGAAGCTGGCGCGCGACGATCTCGGCATCGCCCGGGCGCAGGCTTATTCGGCCGGACTGCTGCCCGACCCGCAATTGAGTGTGTCGAGCGATTACCCCGGCGCGGCCGGCGCCACGCGCGCATTCAATTATGGTCTGAGCATCGACGTGATGGCGATCGTGCTGCGCAGCGCGAATAAGCAATCCGCCGATGCGACGGTGGCTAAAACCGATCTCGGCCTGCTGTGGCAGGAATGGCAGATCGTCGCCCAGGCGCGGCAGTTGTTCATCAAGACGCGCTTCCAGCAGGACACCCTGCCGCTGCTGCAACAGCAGCACGAGCTCGCGCGTACGCGCTACGAACGCATGGCCGAAGCGCACCGTGACGGCAATCTGACCGACGACACACTGACCGCCGCGCTCACCGCTTACAGCGATGCGCGCAAACAGTACACCGACGCCGAACGGGCCGCGGAACAGACTCATCATGATCTGAACGCGCTGCTCGGCCTCTCGCCCGACGTGCAACTGCAACTCGCAGGCAGCGAAGACATAAGCGCACTGTCCGACGCCACGCTTGATGCAGCGCTCGCGAAACTCGCGCAGCGGCGCCCGGATCTGATCGCGCTTCAGGCGGGCTATGAAGCGCAGGAGCAGAAGTACCGTGCGGCGATTCTCAGCCAGTTCCCGAGCCTTTCCGTGGGTTTCGTGCGGGCGCGCGACACCTCGAACATATACACCAGCGGCTTCCAGATCAATCTGAGCCTGCCGATTTTCAATCGCAATCAAGGCAACGTCGCGATTGAAAAAGCAACCCGTCAGCGCCTGCGTGACGAATATCAATCGCGCCTGAATCAGGCCTATGCCGATGTCGCTCATATACGTGCCGACAGCGAGATTCTCACGCAGCAGTTGCAACAAACCGAGGCTGCGCTGCCCGATGTCGACCTCGCCGCGCAACACGCGGCCGCGGCCTATGCACAGCACGATCTTGCGCTCGGCGCCTACACCGACGCGCAAAGCGCGGCGCTCACCAAACGGGTCGACGTCGCCACCCTGCGCGAATCGCTCGCCGAACAACGCGTCGGTTTGCAGGCGCTGTTGGGCAGCGCGATCCCCGACGCTTTTTCCTCTGCTCAGACCTTTAGCGAAACTCATGCGAAATAGCCCTCTTTCGGCACGGCGGCCGCGCATCGCCTCTTATGCGATTTCATTTGCCTGCGTCGCACTGATGAGCGCAGCCGTTCATACGGCAGATGCGGCCAGCGCAGCCGGTGCAGCCGGTGCATCCGGTGTATCCGCCACCGGCGATGCGGCCGATCAATCCGTCGTATCCGTGCAAATCGTACGGGTGCAACGCGCCGTCATTGCGCAACCGGTCCGAGCCTATGGCATCGTCGCGGCGTCCGCGTCGAATCTGACCACCGTTAATCTGCCGTACCTCGCGCGGATCGTGCAGATGCGCGTCCAGGCCGGCCAGCGCGTGACGCGAGGCACACCGCTATTCGTCGTCCAGGCCGATCCTGCCGCGGTGCTCGCCGCGGCCCAGGCGAAAAGCGCCGTGACGCTGGCGCAAGGCGAACTCGCGCGCACGCAATCGCTGTACGGCAAAGGACTCGCCACGCAATCGCAACTCGCCACGGCCCGCAAGGCCGCCGACGATGCACAGCAGGCACTCGCCGCGCAAAACCAGACGGGTGTCGCGAGCGGCAACAAGATCGTCGCGGCGCCGATCGACGGCGTGGTTTTGCAGGTATCCGCGGCACAGGGCGATCAGGTACAACCCGGCGCCGCGATCCTGCAACTGGCCGGCGGCGCCGGCCGCGATACGCGTGCGAACGTGATGCTCGGCGTCGAGCCCTCGGACGCCGCCGCGATCCATGCCGGCGATACCGTCACGCTGCACGGCCTCTCCACCGCGCTCGCGAAATCCTCGGCGGATGGACACGTGACGCTGGTCGGCGCATCGGTCGATCAGCAAAGCCAGCTCGTCGACGTCGGCGCGAACGTACCGCTCGAACAGAGCGCGTTCATTCCGGGCACGCGAGTCAGCGCCGACATCGCGACGCGCAGCGGCACGCATTGGGTCGTGCCGCGTGCCGCCGTGCTGAAAGACGGGACCGGCGCGTACGTGTTCCAGATCACGCCACAAAACAGGGCTCGCCGCGTGGCGGTGGTCACGCAGATCGAGAACGGCGACCGCTACGGGGTGGACGGCTCGATCGACGGCACGGCAGGCCTCGTCGTCAGTGGCAACTATGAGTTGAAGGACGGCATGGCAGTGCGCGTCAGCGGAGGCGCGCCGCAATGAATTTCGGTCAATGGATGCAGAAGCACCGGCGCTCACTGCTGTTCGTGATCGCGTTGCTGGCGATCGCGGGCGCGCTGACCGCATTTCGGCTGCCGATCTCGCTGTTCCCGAACGTCGCGTTTCCGCGTGCCGTCGTCTCGCTGGACGCGGGTGACCGCCCCGCTGAACAGATGGCCACGCTCGTCACAATGCCGGTCGAAGAAGCGCTGCGCCGCGTGCCGAACGTGCGCGACGTCGAGTCGACCACGAGCCGAGGCGCGGCGGAAATCTCGATCAATTTCGACTGGGGCACCGACATGGCGCAAGCCACGTTGCAGGCTCAGTCGGCGATCAGCGAGATTCTCGCGACGCTCCCGCAGGGCACCTCGATGCAGGTCCGGCGCATGGACCCGACCGTGTTCCCGGTACTCGCATATAGCCTGACATCGAAACAGCAGTCGCTGTCGGCGCTGCGCGATCTCGCGCAGTTCCAGATGCGGCCGTTGCTGTCTTCAGTGGAAGGGGTCGCGCGTGTCGATGTGACGGGTGGCGCGCAGGACGAATTTGAAGTCGCGATCGATCCAGCGCGCCTTGCCGCTTACAAGCTGTCCCTTCCGGACGTCTCGAAAGCGATCGGCGCGAGCAACGTGTTGATGGCCAACGGCCGCATTGAGGATCACGACAAGTTGTATCTCGTGATTGCCAACACCACGATCACGCGACTCGACGAACTGCGCAACGTGGTGGTGTCAAGCAATGGCGCGACGCAAATCCGCCTCGGCGACATCGCGACCGTTCGTCAGGGCGTCGTACCGCAATGGATGCGCGTCACGGCCGACGGTCAGGACGCCGTGCTGCTCAACGTCTACCAGCAGCCCGGCGCGAACAGCGTGGCGATGGCCAAGGCGATCCGCGCGAAACTCGCAGATTTCCAGCATCAGATGCCGGCGGGCGTGCACCTGTCGAACTGGTACGACCAGAGCGAGCTGGTGATCGCCTCGGCGACCAGCGTGCGCGACGCGATCATGATCGGCGTGGTGCTGGCTGCGTTCACGCTGTTTGCCTTTTTGCGCAACTGGAAGATCACGGCGATCGCGGTCGCCCTGGTGCCGGTCGTGATGGCCGCCACGATCCTGCTGCTCGACGTGTTCGGCATGGGCTTCAACATCATGACGCTCGGCGGCATGGCTGCCGCGGTCGGCCTCGTGATCGACGACGCCATCGTGATGATCGAACACATCGTGCGACGCATGCGTGAAGGCGGTGCGCACAAGTTCCATGGCCGCGTGATGGCGGCGGCGCTCGAGTTCACGCGACCGCTTGCCGGATCGTCGGCGGCGACGCTGATCATTTTCGTGCCGCTCGCGTTTCTGTCGGGGGTGACGGGCGCGTTCTTCAAGGCGCTCTCGGTGACGATGGCAAGCGCGCTGTTCATTTCGTTTCTCGTCACGTGGCTCGCCGTGCCGATTCTGTGCGACCGCTGGCTGACGCCGAAGGACGCCGAGGAACACAAGGAAACCCGCTTCGCCTCATGGATGAACCGGCGCTACGGCTTTCTGATCGAGCACGTGACGGCGCGACCGCCTCTCGTGCTGCTCGGCGTGGTGCCGCTGATCGTGGTGGCCGCATTCGCGTTCACGCGAGTGGGCAGCGGGTTTATGCCGAGCATGGACGAAGGCGGTTTCGTGCTCGACTACCACACCGAACCGGGCACGTCCGTGACCGAAACCGACCGGCTGATGAAGCAGATCGAGGGCATCATCCGCGCGAATCCGAACATCGCGACTTACTCGCGCCGTACCGGCGCCGGTCTTGGCGGCGATCTGAACGAACCCAATAAGGGGGACTTCTTCATCCGCTTGAAATCGAGTGGCCGTGAGCCGATTGAAACGGTGATGGAAGAAGTCCGTTCGAAGATCGAGACGCAGGTGCCCGGCGTGAATATCGAACTTGCGCAGTTGATGGAGGATCTGATCGGCGACCTCACCGCGGTGCCCCAGCCGGTCCAGATCAAGATTTACTCCGACGACCAGACCACGCTCGACACGACCGCGCGCAACGTGGCCGCGCGAATCGGCAAGATTCAGGGCGTGGTGGATGTCAACGATGGCATCAATCCGGCGGGCGACGCGCTTGAACTGCACATCCGGCCGGAGGCTGCGGCGGCGGAGGGAATGGACCCGCAGTCGATTGCGCAGGCTGTGTCCGACATGGTGGAGGGCAACCTTGCGACGCAGTTTCAGAGCGGGCCGAAGACAGTGGGCGTGCGGGTGCGCGTGGCTGGCGCATTGAAGCTCACCGATACGCAACTGGGGCAGTTGCAGATTCGCGCGCCGGACGGCCATCTGTTCGCGCTGAATCGCGTTGCCGATCAGGTGACGGTGACGGGCCAACCGGAAATCAGCCGCGACAATCTCAAGCGGATGGTGGCGGTGACTGCGCGGATCGACGGCCGCGATCTGGGCTCGACGATCGCGGACGTGCAGCGCGTGTTGAGCGATGGAAGTTTGTTGCCTGCTGGCGTGTATTACGAACTGGGTGGTTTGTACCAGCAGCAGCAGATTGCTTTCAAGGGTTTGTTGACGGTGTTCGGCGCGGCGATTGCGTTGGTGTTTGGCTTGCTGCTGTTTCTGTACGAGCGTTTTCGCGTTGCGCTAGCGGTGATGGCGATGCCGTTGCTGGCAGCGGGCGCGGTGTTTATCGGGTTATGGGTCACCGGGATCGAGTTGAACATCTCCGCGATGATGGGGATGACGATGATTATCGGCATCGTGACCGAGGTGGCGATTTTTTATGTATCGGAGTTGCAGGGGTTGATTCGGGATGAAGGTGTCCGGTTTGAGGAGGCGCTGATCGCGGCGGGGCGGAATCGGTTGCGGCCGATTGCCATGACGACTATTGCGGCTATTTTGGCATTGCTGCCGCTTGCTTTTGCCCTTGGGCAAGGGTCGGCCATGCAGCAACCGCTGGCAGTTGCCATTATTTCTGGGTTGATTGTGCAGTTGCCGTTGGTGTTGTTGCTTTTGCCTGTGGTGTTGAAGTTGTTGATGAAGAAGGGAGGTGTTTGAAGGGGTGGTGATTGCCTGCTCGGCGAGGTGGTTTTGGTTTGGTTTTGGGTGTGGTTTTTGGGTGTTGGCCTTTCCTTGCTGTGATCGTGGTCTGTTCTGGTGTTGGTCTTTTGGCCTTTGGCCTTTCCTTGTTTTGTTAGTGGTCTATTAGCGTTCCCCCTGTGCGGGGGGGCACCTACTTTTCTTTGCCTGCCGCGGTGTGTGTCAAGGTAGTTGTCGCGTGAACCGTTACGCTGCCTGCCTGTACATTTGGGCCGAGGCCGAGGTTCGTTCCGGATTCAGATAGACCGCGTCTGCCAGATGCCAGTTCCGGATAGCTCCTGACCAGCGCGCCGGGTTTCGCATGCGTGCGCTCCGGTACAGCGCTCGCCGTCGGGCCAGCAGGTCACTGGCTTCGCCCCGGTGACGTTGGCCCGGGCTGACATACTTCAGACCGCTGTGACAGTGCTCTTCGTTGTACCACTGCACGAAGCGCTGCACCCATTGCCGAGCCGCCTCCAGCGTGTCGAACGGCTGCTCTGGCCACAACGGACAGTACTTCGCCGTTCGGAACAGCGATTCGGCAAAAGCGTTGTCGTTGCTCACACGCGGCCGGCTGAACGAAGGCTGCACACCCAGATCGATCATCGCCGCGCGCATGGTGGCGCCTTTCATTGCACTGCCGTTATCAGAGTGCAGCACCAGCGGACGCCCGGCGACGCCTTCACGCAGACACCCCTTGGCCAGCAGCACGCTCGCGTGCTCGGCCGACTCCTGCTCCCAGACCTCGTTCATCACCAGCTTGCGGCTGTAGATGTCCTTCATCATGTACCAGTAGAAGTACCGGCCCCTTACCGTGGTCGGCATCCAGGTGATATCCCAGCACCACACCTGATTCGGACCATCGGCACAATGCGTCGTGAGCGTGCGTCGTTGCGGGGCACGCGCGCGGCCCCGGCGCTGGCCCTGTCCTGCCGCTTTCAGCACCCGGTAGAACGTCGATTCGGAAGCCAGATAAACCCCCTCATCGGCCAGTTTCGGCACGATCTGGTGCGGCGTCAGGCTCGCGTAGCCCGGGCGGTTGGCCGCATCGAGTACGGCCTGCCGCTCGGCTTCACTCAGCCTGTTGGGCGGCGCTGCACGCTTCACCTGAGTGCGCCCGTCATGCGGCAACAGGCGCCAGCGCTGGACACTGCGTATGCTGAGCCCCAACTGCTCGCATGCTCGCGAGCGGCATGCCCCTTGCCGTACGGCTTCATCGATCAACTGCATGGCTTCATCGCGATCCGGGCTGCTGATCAGTCTTCCTCTTCCTTGCCCCAGATCGCGTCGGCTTTTTTTCGCAGGTTCAGCAACGCCGCCGCCTCCGCACGGGCCGCATCGCTGCGCTTGAGCTGGCGCTCCAGTTCACGGATGCGCTTCTGGTGAGCCTTCACTTCCTTGCGCTGGGCAGCCGTGAGTTTCGCCTCCGGCACGTTGGCCTGCTCGCACGCCTGACGCCACTGCCGGATCTGCTCCGGATAAATGCCCTTGCTACGGCAGTATTCTGAGGTCTCCACCTCGTTCAGCGATGCCGTCTCCAGCACCACCCTGAACTTGTCGGCGCTCGACCATTGATCGCTTGTCTTGCCATTGCCCGGCATGAATCCCCCAGCCTGTCTCGCGCTCTGCCGCCAGGCACGCAGTGTCACCGTCGTGATGCCCGTCGCCCCTGCCAGCTCGATGACCGCACGATTGAACGGCGGCATCATCTGTTTGACTACCCATTCCCGCGTCTCTGCTGAATAGCGTCTCATATTCCATTCGCTGTCCGCCCTCCATCTTTACATCAATCGTTCGAGTGAGGCGACAACTAGCCTGACATGGAGGGGCCGCAAAGAAAAGTAGGGCGGTTTCAAATACCAAGTGCAACAGCCGGGTCGATAACAATTCCCTGTCTGGCGCAGTTATCAATGAAGACCTCGCCGGGCCGGCGCCAGCCGAGTGTTTTGCGAGGTCGCCGATTCAGGTTCAGCGCGATGGCATCGAGTTCGCGCTGCGTGAACTTTGACAGGTCCACGCCCTTCGGCAGGAACTGGCGCAGCAACCCATTGGTGTTCTCGCAGATACCGCGTTGCCAGGGACTATGCGGATCACAGAAATACACCTTGATACCGGTTGTTTCGGCCAGCTTCTTGTGTAGCGCCATTTCCTTGCCCTGATCGTAAGTCAGGGTCTTCAGCAAATCCGGATCGAGCGGCGCAAACGCCGCACTGTACGCCTTGAGCGCGGCTTCGGCGGTGCTGTCCTCCATCTTCACCAGCATCACGAACAGCGTGCTGCGATCGATCAGTGTGCCCACTGCCGAACGGTTGCCCGCACCCTTGATCAGATCCCCCTCCCAATGTCCGGCAATCCGCCGCTCATTGGCCTCCGGAGGCCGGATATGGATGCTAGCCATATCGACCAGTTTGCCCCGTCGGTCTTCGCCTCGCGTGCGCGGCTTGCGCGTGCTACGCCCCTGTCTTAACAGACCCACCAACTCGCGCTTGAGTTCGCCACGCGGCATGGCGTAGATGGCGTTGTAGATGGTTTCGTGTGAGGCATTCAAGGCAGGTTCGTCTGGATGGGTACGTTTGAGTTCGGCAGAAATCTGTTCGGGCGAGTGACACTCGTCCAGATGCTGACGCACTTCAGCCCACAGGGCTCCTTCAGGCTGTAGCTTGCGTTCGCGACGCGGCTTATGACGAAGCTGTGCAGCCCTGCGCCCGGCCGATGTTGCATTGTATCCACCCGCAACCGGCGGCCTGCCCAGTGCGCCGCGTTCGTGCTTCGGCTTCCAGTTATTGCGCCTCAACTCCCGACTGATCGTGCTGCGCGAGCGCTGCAAAGCGAGCGCAATCTCGCTTGATTTGCGATTCTCCATCTTCATCGCAAAGATCACGCCGCGCTCTTCGACGCTCAGATGTTCGTATATTTTTCCCATGCAACGCATCCTAACTGAGGCTGTTGCACTTGTATTTTGAAACCGCCTAGGCAAAAGAAAGCGGCTCAAACCGCTAATTCTTAAGCGGGTCCCCCGCACAGTAGCGGTAGTGGTGCATCTGGAATCTGTGTTCCCGCACACTCCGCGCCGTTGACAAAGGACTCATCAGCTCCCACTCCGCACTGCGTGCGTCGCGGACGGGTTTGCCTGGGAAACCAGCGGGTCTGTTTCGCGCAGTGAGCAAGCCGGGTTGCTGGCTGTTAAACGTTCGTACTTCGAATGAAATGATGCCGATGATAGCGGTTCCGAGCACAACCGGCCCTTACGCCGCGCGAGATGTGTGTGCGAAACGCAGGGGCGGTTTTATGAGCAGGGTATCGGCGCGCGCAGCGTCGCCGGAGGTATGACTGCCTTGTCACTAACGCCGAATGTGCGAGGCGACAGATTCCAGATGCACCACTACCCCCTCCAAGCCAGGGGACCCGCTTATGAGCTAGCGGGGTGAGCCGCTTTCTTTTGCCTACTTTTCTTTGCGGCAGGCAAAGAAAAGTAGGTGCCCCCCGCACAGGGGGAACGCTAATAGACCACTAACAAAACAAGGAAAAGCCAAAGGCCAAAAGACCAACACCCAAATCAGAACCCGCCGAGCAGGCAAAAAAATCACCCCTTAAACACATCCCCAAACCCACCCACCCGAACCCCCAACCCCCGAATCGCCTCACCAACCCGAGGCGACAAAAGCGCCTGTAACTCATCGGCATGCCGATAATCCCGCATCCCATCACTCAAAACCCGATCGCCGGCAAACGCAGGATGACAATAAATCTCCCCCACCCCATGCGGCAAATCGGCAAGCGCAGCGAGCCACACCGCCTCATCCATCCGTCCACTATCAGCAATCCCAACTACATAATCGTTGTGCACGATCCCCGCCCGATCCAACCTCGCCCGCACCCGCGAAATCCACGGCCGTAACCACACCGGCGCGCTAACCTCGAACGGCAACCGCATCGCCCGCATCCCGTACTCGCGGCCAATCTCCAGAATCAAACCCAGCACCGTCGGATGCAAATGAAAATGCTTGTGCGTGTTGACATGATCGAGCATCAACCCCGTCTTCGCAAACGCCTCGAATTGCGCGCGAATTTCCCGCGCCAACTGTTTGCGAACGTGCGGCAAAAAGAAAAACCGCACCCCGTCGCGCACCATGTTGTCGCCGAACCGGCCATGCTCGTCAACCAGCGCGGCAATCCCGTCGCGCGGCGTGACGGCGTCGCCGTCAGCCAGCACCAGATGCAGGCCAACCCGCAACCCCGGGAGCGCGCGAGCACGCGCCACCGCATCGTCCGCGGCAGGCGCACCGATCATCAGACTCGCAGCCGTCAACACACCATGCCGGTGCGCCTGCTCGACCGCCAGATTCACCCGTTGATGCAGGCCGAAATCGTCGGCCGTGACGATCAACCCACGTGGCTTAGCCGCCATCCGACGTCTCCATGACATCCATTACGCGCAACGCCGCAGGTTGCGTGGTAGACGTGGAGGTGTCGACCCGCACGCGTTGGCCGCGCCACACCACATGCGAGCCAAACGCGGCCGCGAGCCACTGGAACATCAGCAAGACATCGCGCAACGGCACCAGCGGCAGATCGCGCCAGAAGGTGCGCTCATGACGCGCGGAACGCAGATGCAGCAGCATGCGCGCGGCAAACCCCGCCGCCGTGCCCGCGCCGCTCGCCAGCGCCGCCCACAGATGCACGCCGTCGAACGGCGCGCTCGCAAGGCTGTGGGTCAGCCATGCGCCGGCCAGCAGCCACGGCGTCGGGAACGTGATGATCAACGACGCAAAACCAGGCGGGTTCACCGAACGGATCGTACGCAGCCAACGCGTCTCACGCTGCCATAACGCGGAAAAGGTCGGCTCGATGACATCGGTGGCCACCATCACACGCGACAGCACCGTCCGAAGTCCGCGTGCCCGCACGTGTTCAGCGAGCCAGTAATCATCCGCGAGACAGTCTTTTAACGCGTCGAAACCGCCAATACGCTCAAGCGTTGCGCGGCGCAACGCGAGCGTCGCGCCAAAACCGAAGCGGCGCGAGCCGACCGCATGCGCGACACGCACAGACGGAGCAAACCACTCGTTGATGAACAACGCACCGACTCGCGGCCAGAAACCGCCGACGCCCTGCGCCACGTAGAGACAGGTCACGACCCCCACGCGTGGATCGGCCAGCGGCGCGGCCACGCTGTCGAGATAATCGGCTTCGACCGCGATGTCGCTATCGGCAATCACAATCAACTCATGGCGCGCCCGCTCCGCCATGTTGATCAGATTGCTGACCTTGAGATTGCTGCCGTGCACACGCGTATCGACCGCAAGCTCGATATCGTGCCCCGGGTACGCGGCCTGCAAACGGCGCACCACGGCAATGGCCGGATCGTCCGGCGAAGACACGCCCAGCACGAGCTGGAAATTCCCGTGACGCTGGTCGCAAAAGGTTCTGAGATTTTCGTACAGACGCGGCTCGGCGCCGCACAGCGGCTTAAGAACGCTGACGCCGACACCGGCAAAGGGAGTTAAAACATCCGCGGCCCTGGAGGCGGCGCTCGCAGCCGCCGCCGCTCTCGCCGTTCGTCCGCGGCGCGCGGCAAAAAACGGCATCGCCACCGCTGCCAGCATCGCATAAAGCGACGCCGACGCGCAGCCGAATAACAGGACCCATTGGTATGCTGTCAATGAATGCGCTGCCATCGCTTGTGTCCGTCAGGGCCTGGCCAGCACGAACGGTCTACCCGTAAAGCGTAGATGAAGCACAACGAACCAACGCCACGGACAATCCGCGTCAATCAGCACGGTCCGGCCGGCCTGGGTTGCGTGCCGGCTCTGGAAGGCGAAGTTGAAAGCGGCTTGCGCGAACTGGCGCATCACGACAACGCCGCTCGCGATCAGCGCGAGCGCAAGGATCTGGAAACTCGTGGAACTGAAGACTTGCGAGGAAACCGGCATGACCAGCAGGGCCAGCAAGGCGAGCACCTGAGTACCCATGGCCGTGAGCGAAGCCGCCATCAGATGGGCCCGCAACATGTCGATCGTGACTGGCTTCATGGCGTGATCTCGTGGCCTGACGAAACGCACGCCGACGTGGGGGGTGCCATTCGCCGGAAAAAGCGCTGACGAAAGCGCCCACCAAAGCGCCGGCCGTACTTTCGGTCGATGTTATTACGATTGAGTTGCAATATTCTGACAACTCGACGTAATGCCGTATGCTCATGACGGCCACACGACAGTAACAATCCAGAGGCGATGGTAGCGATTCTAGCTGAAGGAAACCTTAAGGAAGAACGAGGTATAAAGCGTGTCATGGACATGATCGTTACACTTCGGATATGCGGCCTGAAGCTCACTGAAGCTCACTGAAGCTCACATCGACGAAAAGCTGTTGCCGCAGCAATGCAATGAACATCGAACGGAGTCTTTCCCCCCATGCGCGTACTCCTCGTAGAAGACGACGATCTGATCGGCTGCGGTATTGAAGCGGGACTGCGTCAAGCCGGTTTCACGGTCGATTGGGCACGCGACGGTCACAAGGCAGGTCTTGCGCTCGATACTACCGCCTATGCGCTGGTCCTGCTCGACCTGGGCCTGCCCAGGGTATCGGGTATGGACCTGCTGAAACGGCTGCGCGACGCCGGCAAGGATGTGCCGGTGCTGGTGCTGACCGCGAGAGGCACGGTGGTGGATCGTGTCGGCGGCCTCGAAGCGGGCGCCGACGATTATCTCGGCAAGCCCTTCGATCTGACCGAGCTGATTGCCCGTTGCCGGGCCCTGTTGCGCCGCGCGCAAGGGCGCAGCATCGAACTGATCCACTATCAGGATCTGACGGTCAATCCCGCCGCGCAAACCGTCGAAATCGGCAATACGCGTGTGCCCCTCACCTCGCGTGAATGGGCAATCCTGATGCAGTTGCTGACCAATCAGGGCATTCCGCAGTCACGCTCACGGCTGGAAGAAAGTCTGTACGGCTGGCAGGAAGAGATCGAAAGCAATGCGATCGAAGTCCACGTGTCCAATCTGCGCAAAAAACTCGGTGCCAAGCTGATCAGAACCGTGCGCAATATCGGCTACGTGGTGGAGAAAGCTTGATGCCGGCATCGATACGCCGCCGCCTGATGCTGCTGATCCTCACCAGCATCGTGCTGATCTGGGGTATCGCGCTAATCTCGAGCTATCGTCAGGCCAAGCGCGAAGTCAGTGAATGGGAAGAGGCGCGCCTCGCGGAGATCGCGCAAATTCTCGCGCTGCTCGATCAGCGGAATCTGACCACATTGGCCAATGCGCGCATCGATTTGCGCGAGGAAGAACAAGGCGGCGAAGCCGGCGCGAACGATAGCGACGACGACGATGCGTTGCCCCGCGACGCGCTCTTTCAGGTGCGCAGCGCAAACGGCGAGATCTTGGCGGGCAGCCCGCAACTGCGCGCCCTGCACGCGTGGGATCTGCCCGTGCCACTCGCAAGCGGTGCGCAAAACATGACGCTCGGCGGTCAGGCATGGCACACGTTCACCTTGCGCGACACCGCGCTCGGCCATACGGTCCGGGTATTCGAACCGGCCAATACGCGCAGCGACCTGGTGAGCGGAGTCGCGAGCCGGATCGCGCGCCCCACGCTCATCGCGCTGCCGGTGCTGGCGCTGCTGGTGTGGTTCAGCATCGGCTGGAGCCTCGCGCCGCTCAAGGTGCTCTCGGGCGCTATTCGCGCACGCGACATCAACCGGCTGGAACCGGTCGACATTGGCCGGGCGCCGACCGAGGTACGGCCGCTCGTCGACGCGATCAATCTGGTGCTGTCGCGCCTGCAGCACTCCATCGAACGCGAACGTGCGTTCACCGCCGACGCGGCCCATGAACTGAAGACGCCGCTGGCCGCCATCAAGGTGCAGGCACAAGTCGCGCTGGCCGAGCCGGACGCGGCGTTACAGCGCGTGGCGATGGAGCGGGTGGTGCAAGGCGTCGATCGCAGCGCGCGGCTCGCGGAGCAGTTGCTGCTGCTCGCACGTCTGGACGTGCACGAGAAACTCTCCACCGCGCCGCTCAAACCCGCGGCGGTCGCGAAAGATGCGCTGCTCGCCAACGAACGCAACGCGCAGCAGAAAAACATTCATGTCACGCTCACCGGCGACATGCGTGCGGAGATCAACGCGGAACCCGTTCTGATGGGTATCCTGCTTGACAATCTGCTGGATAACGCGATCAAGTACGGGCGCGCCGGCGGCAGCGTCGAAGTGGCGGTGCGCTATGAAGTCGGCCGGGTGCAGCTCACAGTGCGCGACGACGGCCCCGGTGTCGCGCCGGGCGATCTCACTCGTCTCACGAACCGGTTTTTCCGTGCGACCGGCAATCAGGCGACCGGCAGCGGACTGGGGCTCTCGATCGTCGCGCGAATCGCCGAGCATTTCGGAGCAAGCCTGCATCTAGGCTCGGGTATCGGCGAGCAAGGTCTCGCCGTGGCAGTTTCGTTCCCCGCCTACACGGGAGATGAGGACTGAGCGCGCCATGCGCGCGCCGGCCTAGCGCCCGCTTACCTCGCCCACGGCCGTCCGCCCCGTTTGTGTTACCTGTGCCCCCTGCGCCACCGGCTTCGGCTCACGATTCGACGACTCGGCAAACTGCCACGCAATGAGTCCGGGCACGAAGATCAGCAGATCGCGAATGCGCCGCGCGCCGGCAAGCGCGAGGCAGATGGACGGATCGAGGCCGAACGCGCCGCCGATCAGAATGAACCCGCCCTCCTGCACCCCCAGCCCGCCCGGCACGAAGAACGCCGCGCTGCTGATCGCCTGAATCAGCGATTCGATCACCACCGCTTCAACGAGCGTGACGTGCACGCCCAGAAAATACAGCGCGAGCCAGATTTCGAGCGAGGTCAGGAAGCACTGCAGCGGTTGCCAGAAAAACAGATAGCGCAACACCACGCCGCGGCGGCGCCAGATCAGCTTGATGGCCTGGTCGATCTGCGCCGATTGTCCGACCAGCGCGGCAAGCTTGCCGCTCGTCATACGATTGAGCATGCGCGTGATGCGCTCGAACGGGCTGGCATGCTGCACGAGTGCAAACAGTACCAGGAGCGGTGTCAGTACCACCACGCCCCACGCCAGTTGCCCAGCGAGCCGCAGCGTGTCGGACTGCGCATGCGCGAACAGAAAGCCGATACCGACCATCGTGAACAGCAGCTGACTGATCACCGTGAGCTGCATGTCGACAATAATGCTGCCCACCGCCGTCGATGGCCGCACGCCCCAGCGCCGAAGCATGCGGAACGACACCACTTCGCCGCCGATCCGCGCCACCGGCAACATGCTATTCACGGATTCGCGCACCCACACCAGATGCAGCATATTGGCGAAACCCGGCCGGTTCGCGCCGCGAATCAGCGAGCGCCAGTCGCAGGCATTGGCGATCATCGGCAGCACGTGCGCGATCGCCGCCAGCAGGAGGCCCACGCCCGCCGCGCGCAAGGCGGAGAACACCGCACCGGGGTTGTCCTGCCAGACCAGCCACAGTGACACCAGCAGGCCGGCAAGCGCGGCGATGCGCCCGAGATGCTTCATCATCGCGCGGCAACTCCTGGCGCGCGCTTCAGGCACGCCACATGATCTTCGCCGCCCTCTTCCAGATATCCACGCGTCATTGCTTATCCAGCCTGCTGCTCATCCGTCAATCCGTCCTGCACGGCCGACAACAGGCCGTCGCCATCCACCTTGAAACTGAAACCACGCCAGATCACGTGCGAGGACCAGAAGCTCGCCACAAAAATGCAAAACGATACGATATCCCATAACGGCAACAGCCACAGGTCGCGACGCGCCTGCTGCAACGCGCGATCAGCCAGCAGTTTCAGCGCGAGCCGCGCACATACGGCAAGCAGCGCGAGCGGCCACGACCACACCGCACCGCCCGAGAAGGCAATCGCGAGCAGCGCGAAAGCGAGCGGATGAATCAGCGCCGAGCCGAGATGGCCAAGCGGATCGATGCTGCGAATCGTCCGGCTCCAGCGTAGTTCGTGCGCGATCAGTTGTGTCGCGCTCGATTCCACGCAGGCATGCGAGATCGTGAACGGCGGGATCACCACTTTCTCGCCGATCATGCGCACGGCTTCGCCGATTGCATGGTCTTCGGCCAGATGCTTCACGAACGGGGTGAAGCCGCCGATTTTTTCGAGGGTGTCGCGGCGCATGGCGATGGTCTGCCCAAAGCATGGGCGCGCGAGACCGAGTGCGAGCCCTGTGACCACGCCAGGCAGGAATTGGTAGTTGGTGGCCTTGGCCGACATGCGCGGCCAGAAGCCGGGATCGGGCGCACCGCGATACACACAGGTGACGAGACCGACGTCGGGCTTCTGCAATTCGCCGATCACATTGCGTAAATAATCCGGCCCAACCCCCACGTCGCTGTCAGCAAACACCAGCACGTCGTGCCGGGCCTGCGGCAGCATATTGAGGATGTTGCTGATCTTACGATTCGGACCGTAGAGGCGCGCATCCGCAACCACGGTGATGTCCGCTTGCGGATACAGCCGCCGCAGAACGTCGACGGTTTGCAAAGCGGGGTCGGCTGAATCGTGCACACCGAACAGGAATTGCACAGGGCCCGGATAGTCCTGCTGGCAGAAGCCCGACAGGTTGTCGAGCAACGCCCACTCGTTGCCGTGCAATGGTTTGACGACGGTGACTGGCGGAAAACTGCTCGGCTCGGATACCGCTCGCGCGAAAAACCGGCCGATCAGGGCGCCCGCCAGCACCGTGTAGGCGATGCCGAAAACCGCACTCGCCGCACACGCATAGGCAAGCGTGACGGCGAGCAGATGCAAGGCGCTCACGCTTGGTGGGCGCGCAGGAAGCGGAAGAATTCGACGCCTTCACGCAGACGCCGTTTCATCATGTCCCAGCTCGTGAGCATCTCACGCAGAATTTCCCAGATCTTCGACGGCCGGAAATAGAAGCGCTTGTAGAAATTCTCGAGCTGGTGATAGATCTCGTCGCGCGACAGATGCGGGTAGCCGATCGCCGCAAGCTGCACCCCTGACTTGCTGACGAGGTTGATGACCTTGTTCTCTTCCAGCCAGCCGTTCTCGACCGCCTGGTTGTAGAGCGTCGTGCCGGGATAAGGCGCTGCGAGCGACACCTGGATCGTATGCGGATTGATTTCCTTCGCATACTCGATGGTCTTCTGGATCGTGTCCTGCGTCTCGCCGGGCAAACCAAGAATGAAGGTGCCGTGAATCTTGATGCCGAGCTTGCGGCAATCTTCGCTGAAGCGGCGCGCGATGTCGGTACGCAGCCCCTTCTTGATGTTCAGCAGGATCTGGTCGTCGCCCGATTCGTAGCCCACCAGCAGCAGGCGCAGGCCATTTTCCTTCATGATCTTCAGCGTTGCGTACGGCACGTTCGCCTTCGCGTTGCACGACCACGTCACGCCCAGTTTGCCGAGACCGCGAGCGATTTCCTCGACGCGCGGCTTGAAGTCGGTGAAGGTATCGTCGTCGAACATGATCTCCTTGACTTCAGGCATGTTGTCGCGAATCCACTTCACTTCTTCGAGCACGTTCTCGGTCGAACGCGTGCGGTAGCGATGTCCGCCCACCGTTTGCGGCCACAGGCAGAACGTGCATTTCGAACGGCAGCCGCGGCCCGTGTAGATCGATACGTACGGGTGCTTCAGATAGCCGATGAAATAGTTGTCGATCTTCAGATCGCGCTTGTACACGGGCGCCACGAACGGCAGTTCGTCCATGTTCTCGAGGATCGGGCGCGCTTCGTTGTGCTCGATCGAACCGTCTGCCGCGCGATAGCTCAGACCTTTGATGCCGGCGAACGGTTTGCCCTCGGCAACTTCCTGGCAGGTGAAGTCGAATTCTTCACGGCAGACGAAATCGATCGCCTCGCTCGCGGTTAGCGAATTGTGCGGATCGACCGCGACCTTCGCGCCGACCATGCCGATCAGCACCGAAGGCTTGCGCTTCTTCAGGTCTTCGGCAAACAGCGCGTCGGTGGGGAAGGATGGTGTGCTGGTGTGGATCACCACCAGGTCATATTGCTGTGCTATGTCGAGCGATGCTTCGACGGACAGACCGTCGGCGGGGGCATCGAGTACGCGGCTATCGGGGACGAGCGCGGCGGGCTGCGCGAGCCACGTCGGATACCAGAACGAGCGCACTTCACGCTTGGCCTGGTAGCGCGAACCTGCGCCACCGTCGAAGCCGTCGTACGACGGCGCCTGTAAGAACAGGGTTTTCATGAATGCTCCAGCAAGCCTTTGATCGGCGCTTTCAGTTTTCTGTCAGAAAACTATCGGAACGATTGCCCGCAAGAATGCAAGCGGGCACATAGGATCGCGCAAATACTACGGAGCAAAGCTGAAGGAAACCTTAAGGAAAGTATCCCGGTTCAGGCCGTTCTAAATGGTTAATCCCAGCCTTCGCCTCAGGTGCGCTTGAGTACTTTATAGCGAAACAATGTTGCAGCCACAATCGCGGCGTATGACGGACCACACGCCGCCAACGGCTCGTCTGGCGGCAAGCAACGATGCGCTGCTCACTTCCGCCATAGCGCCCGATCTGCTTTGATTGTGAGTTTTTATTCGTTCAGTTCGGCACGCGCATTGACTACATTGACCGGTCACAACTAAACGACCATCTCAGGATCAGTCAATGAACATCCCGCGGGGCACGGCACGCTTTTTTCTCTCTTCGCTTGTTTCGATCTCGTCACACGCACGACATACGAAACGCCTGCAAGCCGGCCGCGGCGCGCTGCTGACGGCGGCAGCGACCGCGCTCGCGCTCACCTTCAGCCTTCTTGCAGCGGGTATCGCGTATGCCGCGCCGCCTGCCGAACTGAAACTCGACTACGCCTATTACTCGCCGGAAAGCCTCGTCATCAAGCGTAACGGCTGGCTCGAGCAGGAACTCGCGCCGCAGCACACCCAGGTCAAATGGGTGCTGAGCCTCGGCAGCAATCGCGCGCTCGAATATCTGAATAGCGGCGCGATCGATATCGGTTCGACAGCGGGTCTGGCCGCCGTGCTCGCCAAAGCCAACGGCAATCCGATTCGCGCGGTGTACGTTTTCTCGCGCCCTGAATGGACCGCGCTCGTCGTGCGCAAGGACTCGCCGATCAAAACCCTCGCGGACCTGAAGGGCAAGAAGATCGCCGCGACCAAGGGCACGGATCCGTTCCTCTTCACCTTGCGCGCGCTGCACACCGCGGGCCTTTCGCGCGACGATGTGGAGATCGTCAATCTCCAGCATCCGGATGGGCGCACCGCGCTCGCCAACGGCCAGGTGGACGCCTGGGCCGGCCTCGATCCGCACATGGCCGCCGCCCAGATCGACGACGGCGCGAAGCTGCTGTATCGCAACGTCGACTTCAATACGTGGGGCCTGCTCGACGCTCGCGAGGATTTCATTCGCGACCATCCGGAGACGCTCGCGCAGGTGCTCAAGGTCTACGAAAAGGCGCGCTTGTGGATCGCCGCGCATCCGGACGAAACCGCAAAGATCGTCGCGGAAGAATCGAAGCTGTCGCTGCCGGTCGCGAAGCTGCAACTGAGCCGCAACGACTTCAGCCGTCCGCAGCCGGGCACGCAGCAACTCGCCGCGCTCAAGGCCGCCGCACCGATTCTCCTGCAGGAGCAACTGGTGAAGCCGGGTACGGATCTGAATCAGGTAATCGACGCCTTGATCGACGTAAAGACAGCGCAGCCGGTTATCGCCGCGAACAGCGGCCAGTAAACGATCAATCTGTGCGACCCGTCTGCGCGATCAATCAGTGCGATCCATCAGTGATAAATAAGCCGCCGCGCCCAGTGCCTGCGAACTATTCGACCGACTCCCATGGCTAACGACGAATCGCTCGCGCTTCATCACCCATCGCAGGCAAAGGGGGAACGCGCACCACGCCCGCGCGACCCGCTCAAACGCTGGCGCATTGCCGGCTTGATCCTGCCGCTTGCCTTTCTTGCGGCGATCGAAGCGCTGGTGCGTGCGTCGGTATTGCCGGAACACCTGGTGCCGGCGCCGAGCACGATTGCCGGGACGCTGTGGCAACTGGGCGGCGAGCGCCTCGGCCGCCACATCGGTGCAAGCACGATACGGGTCCTCGCGGGCTTCGGCATCGGCTCCGCACTCGCCCTTTTGCTCGGTGCGGCAATGGGCTTGAGCCGCCGGCTCGACGCCCTGCTCGACCCGGTGTTTCAGGCGCTGCGTGCAATCCCCTCGCTCGCCTGGGTGCCGATACTGCTGCTGTGGATGGGCATTGACGAAGCGCCGAAGATCACACTCATCGCCATCGGTGCGTTTTTTCCGGTGCAATTGAGCGTTGTGGCCGGCATTCGCGGCGTCGACCGAAAACTGATCGAACTCGGCGAAGTCAACCGTTTGAGCCGGCGGGCGCTATTCACACGCATCCTCTTGCCCGCGTCCTTGCCGCACATCTTCACCGGACTGCGCACCGGCCTGAGCCTCGCCTGGATGTTCATGGTCGCCGCCGAACTGATTGCCGCCACCCGCGGCCTCGGCTATCTGCTGAGCGACGGCCGGGAAACCGGCCGGCCCGATCTCGTGTTCGGCGCGATTCTGCTGCTCGCGCTGCTCGGCAAGCTCAGCGACAGCATCCTGAAAGCGGTCGAAGCGCACGTCCTGTCATGGCGCGATACCGCGAACGACCGCTCTTCTTCGCGAGGTATGCGTTGAACGCCGCAGCGCTTTTGAATCAGGCACCCCTGCTCCAGGTTCGCGCCGTCAGCAAGCGCTACGAAGCGCGCGCGGTACTCGAACGCGTGAGCTTCGAGATTGCACGTGGGGAGATCGTGAGTCTGGTCGGCCCGAGCGGATGCGGCAAGAGCACGCTGCTGCGCGTGCTGGCCGGTCTCGATCGCGATTTCGAGGGCGAGATTGTGCTCGACGGCGTGGCGCAGCACGGGCCGTCGCCACGCCTCGGCGTGATCTTTCAGGAACCTCGCCTGCTGCCATGGCTGAGCGTGGCCGACAACGTCGCGTTTTCCGCCGGTCCACGGCAAGGCGCGGACCCGCGCGTGGCTCAACTGCTCGGCGAGGTCGGTTTGGCCGGCACCGGTGCGGCGCTGCCCAAGCAGCTTTCGGGCGGCATGGCGCAACGGGTGGCGCTCGCGCGTGGCTTGTTCCCGCAACCCGACCTGCTGCTGCTCGACGAACCGTTCAGCGCGGTGGACGCCATGACCCGCATGCGTCTGCAGGACCTGCTGTTATCGCTGACGCGCGCCCACGGCACGGCGGCGCTGATCGTCACGCACGATCTGGATGAGGCGCTTTATCTGTCCGATCGCGTCCTGCTGCTCAACACGGCGGGCCCGCATGGCGCCGGGCGGCTGGTGCGCGACCTCGGCATTGCCGCATCGCATCCGCGCGACCGGCGTGATAACGCGCTCGCCGGCGTGCGAAACGAATTGCTCGAGGGGATTGGCGCGGCGCGAAACGCCTACGCATAAACGGACATTCCCGCGTTGCGCGAATTTAAGCGAACGTAAGCGAATTTAAGCGAAATCGGGTGAATTCAGGCGAATTCGCATGACGAGCGCGAGCGAATCGCCCGCGCCCCGTCAAAACCCGCCGGTCCGCACACCTTGGCGCGTGCGGACCTTCTACTGCGCTACTGCTTCACACCGGCTTGATGTCCGCCGCCTGCTTGCCCTTCGGTCCCTGCTTGATTTCGAAGCTGACCTTCTGGTTTTCCTGCAGCGATTTGAAACCTTCGCTGCGAATTTCCGAGAAATGGGCAAACAGATCCTCGCCACCGTCGTCCGGTGTGATAAAGCCAAAGCCCTTCGCGTCATTGAACCACTTCACTGTACCGGTTGGCATGTCGATTCCTCGTTTGCACCTTGGTTGAACGGGTTGCATTCGCCGTCTTTTACCTGCTGCTTTCGATCGCTGCATCGAGTGCCGCTTTTTGCTCACTCGCCGCACCATTCCACGCTGCTGGCTCCCGCCGGTTCCTGCGACTGCTGCTTGACTTTACGCCTGTTTGCGCGGCAACGCTCAGACAGGCGTTTGTCTGCCGCGGCAACCGGAGTAGCAAGGCCCGTGCCGCGCACGCCTGATAGGCGTGCTGCCGATGCAATCGCGCGCAATCAGATAAGATGTTTGCTATCGGCAGTCCAGCCTTGGCCGCGCAGGTTCAGCCAGTACCCCAACCGCGCGGCCTGTCGTTTTCCCACTTACAGGAACCCAGCATGGCCACCTCGAGCTATACCGATACCCGTCTTCTGATTAACGGCGAGTGGTGCGACGCCGCCAGCGGCAAAACCCTCGACGTCATCAATCCTGCCACCGGCAAGGCTATCGGCAAGGTGGCCCACGCCGGCATCGCCGATCTCGACCGGGCGCTGGCCGCCGCGCAACGCGGCTTCGAAGCCTGGCGCAAAATTCCGGCCAACGAACGTGCCACCACCATGCGCAAAGCTGCCGCGCTGGTGCGCGAACGCGCTTCCGACATCGCCCGTCTGATGACCCAGGAACAGGGCAAGCCGTTCGCCGAGGCACGCGTCGAAATGCTGTCCGCCGCGGACATCATCGAATGGTTCGCCGACGAGGGCCGCCGCGTCTACGGCCGGATCGTACCCTCACGCAATCTGGCAGTGCAGCAAACGGTGCTCAAGGAGCCGATCGGTCCGGTAGCCGCGTTCACGCCGTGGAATTTCCCGGTCAATCAGGTCGTGCGCAAGCTGAGCGCGGCGCTCGCGTGCGGCTGCTCGTTCCTCGTCAAGGCGCCGGAAGAAACCCCGGCGTCGCCGGCGGCGCTGCTGCAGGCATTCGTTGAAGCCGGCGTGCCGGCCGGCACGGTCGGCCTGGTGTTCGGCGATCCGGCCGAGATTTCCAGCTACCTGATTCCGCACCCGGTGATCCGCAAGGTCACGTTCACGGGTTCGACCCCGGTCGGCAAGCAACTGGCCGCACTGGCGGGCGCGCACATGAAGCGCGCGACGATGGAATTGGGCGGTCACGCGCCCGTCATCGTGGCAGAAGATGCCGACGTAGCGCTGGCCGTCAGGGCCGCAGGGGGTGCGAAGTTCCGCAATGCCGGCCAGGTCTGTATTTCGCCGACCCGCTTTCTGGTGCACAACAGCATCCGCGAAGAATTCGCCGCGGCGCTCGTCAAACATGCTGAAAGCCTCAAGCTCGGCGACGGTCTGGCCGAAGGCACGACCCTCGGGCCGCTCGCCAATGCGCGCCGTCTCACCGCCATGAGCAAGGTGCTTGACGACGCGCGCAAGACCGGTGCCAAGGTCGAGACGGGCGGCGAACGCGTAGGCTCGGAGGGCAACTTCTTCGCGCCGACCGTGCTGACCAACGTATCGCTCGAATCGGACGTGTTCAACAACGAGCCGTTTGGCCCGATCGCCGCGATCCGCGGTTTCGACACGCTCGAAGAAGCGATCACCGAGGCGAATCGCCTGCCGTACGGTCTGGCCGGCTATGCGTTCACGAAGTCGTTCAGTAACGTGCACCTGCTGTCGCAACGGATGGAAGTCGGCATGTTGTGGATCAACCAGCCTGCCACGCCCTGGCCGGAAATGCCGTTTGGCGGCGTGAAGGATTCGGGCTACGGGTCGGAAGGCGGTCCGGAAGCGATGGAAGGCTATCTGGTCACCAAATCCGTTTCGGTGACGGCGGCTTAAGACATCGAGGCCGCGAGGCCTCAGGGCGAGGTTGCCGACCTCGTCCGCCGCTTTGATCGTAGTGCCAGGTCCGCGAGCGTTCGTTCGCGGACTTTTTTCTTGCAAAGAAATTCTGCCTGCTCATGAACGACATCGCCCCGCACCTCATGCAACCTACGCTGACCGGACAAAGCGTCGAACTCCAGCCGCTTCAGCAGGAACACACGCAGGGCCTGCTCGACGCCGCCGCGGACGGCCAGTTGTGGAACATGAAGCTGACGGTCGTGCCGGGGCCGGAAACCGTCGGCAGCTACATTGCCACCGCACTCGATGGGCGCGCGGCAGGCACGGTGATGCCGTTTGTGATCGTGAAGCGCGATACCGGCGCGATTGTCGGCAGCACCCGCTTCTGGAAGATCGACCGGGTGAACCGGAAGCTGGAAATCGGGCACACGTGGCTGAGCGCATCGATGCAGCGCTCGGTGGTGAATACCGAGGCGAAGTACCTGCTGCTGAGTCACGCGTTCGAAGCGATGCAATGCGTGCGCGTGCAGTTCACTACGGACGAACTCAACGAGAAATCGCGAGCGGCGATTTTGCGGATCGGCGCGAAACAGGAAGGCGTTGTCCGGCATGAACGGATCATGCCGGACGGCCGCAAGCGCAACTCGGTGCGCTTTAGCATCATCGATGAAGAATGGACGGAGGTGAAGGCCATGCTGGAGAAAAAGCTGGGGCGGTGAGAACCCGCCGCCCCCGCCACCTTCAAACGTGCACGTCCCGCTCACCCAGCGGCTGCGGTGGCGTTGTCGCCGCCGCGAACTCTTCGCGCAACGCATCCCGCGCATGATGCCGGCGCACCCATAGCGCCGTCAGAATCGGCACGAGAATCGCCGTCACGAGACAAGCCGTCGCGACCATCGCCGTCGCGGCCGGCACCAGCGGCTTGAAGCGCGGAATCATCTCGCCGATGATCGCGGGGTTCGCTACCGCGGCCCCCGCCGTCGACGAAGCCGCCAACCCCGCCGCCCCATTTCCGCCCGCGATCCAGCGATCCGCGAGGATCAGCGGAATGCCTGTCACGACGATCACCCCGAGGCCCAGCACGATGCCTGGCAAGCCGCTCGTGACGATCACGTTAAGGTCGATACCGTTGCCGAGCGCGAAGCCGAAAAACGGAATCAGCGGATGCACGCAGCGGCCAAAGAACTCGCGCAGGTCACTGTCCAGATTGCCCAGTGCGAAGCCGATCAGGAACGGCAGCACCGCGCCCACGAACAGCCGCGGCTCGAAGAACGCGACACCGGTCGCGCCGAGAATGATCATGCTGACGAGCGGCCCCGACTCGATCGACATCAGGACGAACGCACCCGCCTCCTCCTTGCTGCCGTATTGCTGCATCACCGCCGCGTAGAGGCCGCCGTTGGTCATGTCCATCGACGTCGTGATCGCGAGCACTGAGAGGCCGGCGAACAGGCCCGCCTTGACACCGTCGATCGGAATGAAGTGCGAAGCAACGATCGTGGCAATCCACGCCACCACCATTTTGGTCACGAGCAGCGTGCCCGACTTGCGCAGCACAACGCCTGTCGCCCGCAGGTCGATGGTCGCGCCCATGCAGAAGAACCACACCGCCAGAATCGGCACGGTGCCGCTAATCAGGCCATTCGTGAACGACCCGAGGTATTTCCCCGCGCCCGGTGCAAACGTATGAACACAGGCGCCGAGCAGCAATGGCACCAGCATCAGGCCGCCTGGAATGCGGTCGATGGCCTTCTTGAGCTTCATGCCTCCTCCATGGACTTTCCGTCCAGTTATCGGGTGGATCACCCGGGGTGATGTCCCGTTCTTGCGCCGGGCGACTCCCTTTCGGCGCAATATAGCACCGCGATAGGAACAACGTTCCGATTTTGATAAGCTTCCCGCTCATCGTTTACCCGCTGTTAGCCTGAAAGCCTTGCTACTCTTGATGCGGCGTTGCAATATTTTCGGACCAGCGTTCCATAATTTAAAATCTGCGCTACAGTCGAGAACAGACCGGCACCGCAATACGGCCTGCCAGGGCGCCCAATCCGATCGGAGAACACAACAATGGAAGTGAGACAGAGCATCAATAGCGAGTACGCGAAGACGCTGGATACCGCGGGATTGCGCAAGCAGTTTCTCGTCGAGCAGGTGTTCGAACGCGACGCGCTGCAACTCACCTACAGTCACATCGACCGCATCATCGTCGGCGGCGTATGGCCGGCCTCGCGCGCGGTCGAACTGCCCGCCTCGCTTGGCAAGGCAATCGGCGTCAACTACTTGCTGGAACGCCGCGAACTCGGCGCGATCAATATCGGCGGCGATGGCTGGGTCGACGTGAACGGCACGCGCCACACGGTGCGCAATGAAGAAGCCATCTATATCGGCAAGGGCGCGCAGGCCGTTGCATTCGGCAGCGACGATGCGGCGCGCCCCGCGAAGTTCTATCTGAACTGCGCGCCCGCCCACGAGACGTATCCCACCCGCACGATCTCACTCGCACAGGCCTCGCCCGAAACGCTCGGCGCGCCCGAAACAAGCAACCGCCGCACCATCTACAAGTTCATCGTCCCCGAGGTATTGCCCACCTTCCAGCTCTCGATGGGCATGACCAAACTCGAGCCGGGCAACCTCTGGAACACGATGCCGTGCCACACGCACGAGCGCCGCATGGAGGTGTATTTCTATTTCAATATCGCCGACGACGCAGCCGTTTTCCACATGATGGGCGAGCCGAGCCAGACACGGCACATTCTCGTGCACAACGAGCAAGCCGTGATCTCGCCGAGCTGGTCGATTCACTCGGGCGTCGGCACGCGCGCGTACACCTTCATCTGGGGCATGGTTGGCGAAAATCAGGTGTTCAGCGATATGGATCACCTCGCCGTGCGCGATCTGCGTTGATGCGCGGCATGCTGGCCACTCCGGATACGACCGGCAGGAAAGGCACCATTGGCACCCTCGGCACCCTCAGCACCATAGGAGCCCACGCACAGTGAACACCTTCGATCTGACCGGCAAGGTCGCTATCGTCACCGGCAGCAATGCGGGCCTCGGTGCCGGCATGGCCGTCGCGCTTGCCACGGCCGGCTGCGATATCGTCGGCGTGAGCCGCGCGGACGCCGGCGCCACGCCCGCACATGTCAAGGCGGCCGGCCGCCGCTTCGCGGATGTGCGCGCCGACCTCGCGTCGATCGCCCCGGTCGAGGACATCGTGCGCGCCGCCGTCGAAGCATTTGGCCGCGTCGACGTGCTCGTGAACAACGCGGGCATCATCCGCCGCGAGGACGCACTCGACTTCAGCGAGGCCGACTGGGACGCCGTCATGGACGTCAACCTGAAGAGCGTGTTCTTTCTTTCACAGGCCGTGGCGCGGCAGTTCGTGCAACAGCAAAGCGGCGGCAAGATCATCAACGTCGCGTCGATGCTGTCGTTCCAGGGCGGCATACGCGTGGCGTCCTACACGGCGTCGAAAAGCGGCGTGCTCGGTCTTACGCGGCTGCTCGCGAATGAATGGGCCGCGCACGGCATCAACGTGAACGCGATCGCTCCGGGCTACATGGCGACCGCGAACACAGCAGCGCTGCGCGGCGACACGCAGCGTAACGAAGAAATTCTCAGCCGCGTGCCGGCAGGCCGCTGGGCACGCCGGAGGATCTCGCGGGACCGGTTGTATTCCTCGCTTCATCGGCGTCGGACTACGTGCACGGGCATACGCTTGCCGTAGACGGCGGCTGGCTTGCGCGCTAGCGTGACAGCAGCACGGGTCGAGCACGGGTTGCACGGATCGCGGGACACGGTATCCTCTCGGCGCCGAAGAACGCTCGGCCAGGGCCATGATCGATTTTTGATCAGGTTGGCATCAACAGGGGAAGGACGGAAATGGCAGCAATGGGCAAACAGCGCAGAGGCGACGACAGCGCGTACGCGCAAGATGGGGACGGCGCGGGTGGCGCGGGTGGCCTCGCCAACGACAAGGGCGAGTCGGCCTCGTCGATCGGCAGGGTCTTTGCGATTCTCGGCGCGATCGGCGACAGCGGACAGATCGGCATCAGCGAATTGTCGCAGCGGCTCGATATGTCGAAGACCACCGTGCACCGCGTAATTCAGACACTGAAAGCGCTCGGCTATGTGACCCAGGAAGTCGAAACCGAGCGTTACCGGCTAACCATTCGCCTGTTCGAACTCGGCGCGAAAGCGCTGGAGAGCGTCGACCTGGTGCGCGAGGCCGACATCGAGATGCGCCATATCGGCCAGGTCACGCGCGAGGCAGTCCACCTCGGCGCGTTCGATGAAGACGCCATCATTTACATCCACAAGATCGACGCCGATTACGGGCTGCGCATGCAATCGCGAATCGGCCGCCGCAATCCGCTGCACAGTACGGCAATCGGCAAGGTGCTGCTTGCGTGGATGCCGCCGGCCGAAGCACGCGAAGTCCTCTCGCACGTGGAATTCCGCAAGTCGACGCAAAAGACGCTCGCCTGCGCCGACGCCGTGCTCAGCATCCTGCCGCGGGTGCGTGAGCAAGGCTATGGCGAGGACAACGAGGAGCAGGAAGAAGGCCTGCAATGTCTCGCGGTGCCGGTGTTCGACCGCTTTGGCCGCGTGATCGCCGGCCTGTCGATTTCGTTTCCAACCATGCGCTGCGGCGCCGACACGAAATCGCACTACGTCGCCCTACTCAAGCAATCGGGGCTCGCGATCTCGGCGCGGCTTGGCTATCGCGAGGCGGCGACAGATGAGCAAGCCGCTATCGAAGGCTTGAGCTAAAACCGCGAAACGCCTCGCGAGATTCAAGCGGCCTTCACAGCCGGATTCGGCTCGACGCTGCGCGTAAAACTGCGGCGTCCGTCGACACTGACCGGTACGTCCCCCTTCAGCGTCACGCGACGCACCACGCGGTGAGCATCGCCGTAGTCGTTGACGGCATAGTGCTGGGTCGCGCGGTTGTCCCAGATCGCAACGTCGCCTGCCTGCCAGCGCCAGCGCACAATGTTCTCGAGTCGCGTCACGTAGGCTTGCAGCAATTCCAGCACATGCGCCGACGCAGCCGGCGTGAGGCCGACGAAATTCTTCACGAAATGGCCGAGTATCAGCGTCTTTTCGCCGGTTTCCGGATGGACACGCACGACCGGATGCTCGGTCTCGTAGCGCGTCGACACGAACACTTCGCGATAGCGTTTGAGCGCTTCGGCATCCCGGCCACGGTCTCCGACGTTGCCATAGCTCGCGTAGTCGTATTCATTGCTGTGCACCGCCCACAGTTGCTCGGCGAGCGCTTTGAGCGGCGGCGGCAGATCGTCGTAAGCCGTGGCGGTGTTGGCCCAGACGGTGTCGCCACCCACCTCCGGAATCGTCACGCCGCGCAGGATCGACGCCTGCGGATACGCATCGACGAACGTCACGTCCGTATGCCACGAATTCGCGCGGCCACCGCGATGTGAATCGAGTTCGAGCAGGTGGTCGGTGCCATCCACCACCGGCACCGTGGGATGCGAAACCGGGTCGCCGAGCAGCCTCGCGAAGGCTTCCTGATCCGCGTCCTGCAAGTGCGCCTGGCCGCGAAAAAAGATCACCTTGTGGCGCACCAGTGCGGCGCGAATCGCTTCGACGGTTGCCGGTTCGAGTTGGCCCGACAGGCGCACGCCGCGAATTTCCGCGCCAATGCGGCCGGTGACAGGATGAATGTCCAACGCGTTGGACGTCGCGAGACTGAGATTCGACATGCGAGGCAACTCCTGGGTTCAAGGACGATGCCTCGATCTAACCAGTGTTGACGGCGCACGTAAAACACTTGTTTTTTCTGTGCTTATCACGCATTCGGGCATGACGATCGCGCGCGGATGCGATGACGTCAAAATCGCCACAATCACGGCAGAATCACGGCAGCATGCGCTGCAACGTCTGATCCTTGAGCACCAGGCGATGAAACAGCGCTGCCGCGATATGCAGCGCGATCAGCGCGAACAACACCCAGGCCAGATAGCCATGGATATCGCCCATTTCATGTCCGACTGACGAGCCGACCGGCGCGATGCCGGGGTATGGCAACACACCGAGCAGCTTGACGGACCATCCGCGCGAAGACGCATTGGCCCATCCCAGCACGGGCACAACCACAAGCGCGAGATAAAGAAGACCGTGCGTGATGTTTGAAACGACACGGAAAAAAGGCGAAAGCGATGCAGGTGCTGGCGTGTGCGTAAGACGCCAGACGATTCTCACCAGCACCGCTGCAATCAGTGTTGCACCCACACCGAGGTGCCACGCGATCAGGCCGTCGGGCCGCGTGCCCTTATGGATATCCGGCATGGTCCAACCGATCACGAACTGCGCGGCAATCAGCAAGACCACCAGCCAGTGGAGAAACCTGGCTACGCCGTCATAGCCTGATGCATAGCGCGAGAAACTGGCCGGGTCCGATCGCATGGTCATGAAAATGATGTAGCCGCAGTGAAGCGATTGAATGGGGAGCGCATTTGTGCAGGGTACGCACACGTTCCAAGCGTACTCCCGCGGGATGCTACGGATCAAACCTTAAGAGAAGCTGATGCCGCGATGCATCGCGAGTCTGCAACTGAATGTATCCGCTCTGCATACGCTCGAAGACAGGCTCCGTCGCGCCTGCTTCAATTGTTCATACGCACGCGCATCGGGCCGCCCGAGTGGGCGGGATGCACACGGGTTCAACATTTTCCATAGCGTGCTCAACGGGTTGCCCGCCAACGTCTCGCCATCAGAACGGCTAATCGCCATGCCGCGCCCCTTCCCCTGCCCTTGTCATGAACGACGCCGACGTGCAAAGAAATCGACACGTCCTGTTACACACGAACACACCGGTAATCCCGCTGCTCAGTAGAGTTCGATCACACGTAAAAGGGAGAGCATCGTCATGAAACGAATTTTCGCGCTGGTCCTGCTGGCGATCACCCTCGGCAGTGCATTGGGCGGCTGCATCGTCGTCCCCGAGGGCGGTTATCACGATCACGACCACTATCACGACCATTACTAAGCACCCTAAGCGCCCTAAGCGCCGGCGATGTGGCGCACTCCACACTCAATCTTAAAAACCGAGAATAAAACATGAGCAATTCACGAAGCCGCTGGCTGTCCATGGCTGTCGTTGCAGGTCTGGGGGTCGGCGCATCTTCTGTCGCACTGGCACACGTCGATGTAGGCGTGAACATCGGTATTCCAGGTGCGGCCTACGCCCCCGCGCCGGTCTATGCCCCGCCGCCGGTCTACGCGCCCGCTCCGCCGGTGGTCGTGGTGAGTCCTGGCTGGTACGGCGAGCGTTATTACGACGGCCACCGCTACTGGGAGCGACGCGAGTGGGAAGAGCGCCATCGCGACCGCGAATGGCACGACGCACGCGGCTATCGTGAAGGCCCGCACGGCGATTGGCACGGTCATGGCGGCGACCACGGCGATTGGCACGGCCATGGCGACGATCACGGCCGGGGCGATCACTAAGGCATGGGCCGTAGCGGCGTCGCTGACGCGGCTGGCCCACGCCTGCATTCGCGCCCAATCTTTTGCAGGAGCGAAGATTTGCTACGCAACGATCCAAGGCGTGTAACCACACACATCGACGGCGCGGTCATTTCCGCCGAATACAGCGAACAGACCGGTCAATTGTGTTTGCGTCAGGACGGCACCGTGCTTCGCGAATGGTTTCCACCTCACTCGTGGATCGCGATTGCATCGGTGGCCGGCGCGCGCCACTGGGGCACGCGGCCCACTGACGACGACCTTCGCGCTTTACTACGCAACGAGATGACCCTGTTGCGCGCGCAATAAGCGCACGATGAGCACGATGAGCACGCAAAAAAGCCGGTCATCGAAACAGGTTCGATGACCGGCTTTTTATAGTCGACTCGCAGATGCTGAATGTGTCCAGCGGCGCTGCGATAAATCAGGTATTTCGTTATTCCCTTCGCTTGTTCCTGCGTTTTTCCCTTAGCGCGCGTTATAAATCGGCGGCGAATAGGAACTGACCGTCGTATCGTTGCCGCGACCGGCTTGCCATGTGCCGTGACTGCCCGAACCGTAACCGCTGGTATCGGCCTGACGAGCGCCTTGCTGTGCGGAAACCTGCGCTTGCGCGCCCTGCGCGTTTTGCGGGACCGATTGATTCGATTGCGCGAACGAAGCGATCGGGGCACCGAAAACAACAGCGAACGCAACAGCTTTGATGAGCGATTTCATGAAACCACCTCCAGAGATTGACTTGCACGCGCTGCAAACATGACGTGTAGTGCAGCGGATGAAACAAGTCTAGGAGCGGATCGGGTACGGATAAATCCCCCAATCCTGAATTCACTGTTGCTTTTGACACTACAATGGCGAAAGCCTGCCCATCAAGGGTTTGCCGGAATTTCTCCGGCGCTGCGCAGCTCCTCTGACTGAAAAAACATCGGTGCGTGTTCTATAAACGCTGGCTATCAATTCGCCCTATACCGCCGCGACGCCCACGTAGTTCTCTGCCATCGCGGTAGCCGCCGCGCGCGACGTGGTCACGTATTCGAGTTCGGCCACCTGCAACTGCTGTTCGAACGGCGACGCGCCTTCAATACGGTGCATCATGCTCGTCATCCAGTACGAGAAATGCTCGGCGCGCCAGATCCGCTTGAGCGCGGTTTCGCTGTAACCGTCCAGCAGGTCCGTGCGATTTTCGACGTAGAACGCGTTCAGCGCCTGGGTCAACACACGCACGTCGGCGACAGCGAGGTTCATGCCCTTCGCGCCGGTAGGCGGCACGATATGCGCGGCGTCGCCGGCGAGAAAGAGCCGGCCATGCTGCATCGTGGCCGACACGAAACTGCGCATGCCGACAATGTTCTTCTGGAATATCTTGCCGTCCACGATTTTCTGACCATCGTGCGAATCGACGCGTGCGTGCAATTCGGTCCAGATGCGGTCGTCGGACCAGTTGTCGACGGAATCCTTAGGATTGCATTGGAAATACATGCGCTGCACGTTCTGCGAGCGCGTGCTGATCAGCGCAAAACCGCGCTCGTGCCGTGCATAGATCAATTCATCCGACGACGGCGGCCCTTCGCACAGAATGCCGAACCAGCCAAACGGGTACACGCGTTCGAAGTCTTTGCGCAAAGCCTGCGGAATCGATGCACGCGAGATACCTTGCGAACCGTCGCAACCGATCACGAAGTCGCATTGCAGTTCGCATGCCTCGCCTTCGTGGTGATAGCGGATCGACGGCGTGTCGGTATCGATGCCGTGCAGCGAGGTATCCGTCACCCCGAAGCGCAAAGCGCCGCCGGCAGCCATGCGCGCGGCGACCAGATCCTTGATGACCTCGTGCTGCGCGTAGACCGTAATCGAATGGCCGGTGAGTCCGGTCAGATCGATGCGGCGGCGCTTGCCTTCGAAAGCCAGTTCGAAGCCGTGATGCAACGCGCCCTCGGCCTTCATGCGCGCGCCGACGCCGGCTTCGGTGAGCAGGTCCATCGTGCCCTGTTCGAGCACACCGGCGCGGATGGTGGATTCGATCTGTTCGCGGGTACGCGATTCGAGCACGACGGAGTCGATGCCGCGCAAATGAAGAAGGTGGGAAAGAAGCAGGCCCGCAGGCCCGGCACCGATGATGCCAACTTGGGTGCGCATGAGTTGTCTCCTGAATGCGGCGATTGATTTGCACGCAGTTTGACAATCATGCGCTGTATCGCGCAACGCGATATGGCGGATATGCGTTATCTAGTTTGGAGATATTGAACGCATCGGTTTGGGCAGTCCTATGGCGCGCAAATGCGCTCTGGCGTTGCCCAGACGGCGATCGCGCCTGGCCGGCTGAGCGGCGACCAGGCACATGGTTTTGCGAGGCATTGAGGTAAACCCCGATCCGTTCCTGCGCCCCTTCACCACGTCGGCTTACGCGAGGAAAAAGCGGTACGCCGAGTTCTGCGTCTCTTCCCAGTACGGATAACCCAGTGTCGCGAGAAAACGGTCGAACTCGCGGTTCTCGCTCTCTGGCACCTGGATGCCGACCAGGATCGAACTGTAGTCCGCGCCCTGATTACGGTAGTGAAACAGGCTGATATTCCAGTTCGGCGCCATCGACGACAGGAACTTCATCAACGCGCCCGGCCGCTCCGGAAACTCGAAGCGGAACAGGCGTTCGTCATGCGCCAGCGGCGAGCGGCCACCGACCATGTAGCGGATATGCTGCTTCGACAGTTCGTCGAAAGTCAGATCGACGGTGGCGAAGCCGTGTGCTTCGAAGGCCGCGGCAATCTGCGCCGATTCGCTGCGATTGCGGATCTGCACGCCGACAAAGATATGGGCGGAGCTGGCATCCGCAATCCGGTAGTTGAACTCGGTGACGCTGCGGGTGCCCA
Organism: Paraburkholderia agricolaris; assembly: GCF_009455635.1. Lineage (NCBI taxonomy): Bacteria > Pseudomonadati > Pseudomonadota > Betaproteobacteria > Burkholderiales > Burkholderiaceae > Paraburkholderia > Paraburkholderia agricolaris. The sequence continues at coordinate 2,068,704 of NZ_QPER01000001.1, read as the reverse complement.
CCAGCTCGCAGAAGCGGCGGAAGCTGCCGCGTTCCTCGGGAATCGTCACCGCGAATACCGCCTCGCGCGCTTCACCGACTTCGGCACGCTCGGCCACGAAACGCATGCGGTCGAAGTTCATGTTCGCGCCCGACGTGATCGCGATCAGCGTCTGGTTCTCGAGGCCCTCGCGCTCGGCGTACTGTTTGGCGCCGGCCACGGCCAGCGCGCCGGCCGGCTCCAGTACGCTGCGGGTGTCCTGGAACACATCCTTGATCGCCGCGCACAGCGCGTCGGTATTCACGAGCAGCACGTCGTCGAGATAGTCACGGCACAGTCGGAAGGTTTCTTCGCCCACCAGCTTGACTGCCGTGCCGTCCGAGAATAGCCCGACTTCGTTCAATGTGACCCGTTCACCCGCTTTCAGCGAGGCGGCCATCGCGCACGAGTCGTCGGTCTGTACGCCGATCACCTTGATCTCCGGGCGTACCGATTTCACGTATGCCGCAACGCCTGCCGCGAGTCCGCCGCCGCCGATCGGCACAAAGATCGCGTGGATCGGGCCCTGATGCTGGCTGAGGATCTCCATCGCAACCGTGCCCTGGCCGGCAATCACATACGGATCGTCGAACGGGTGAACGAAGGTCAGGCCGCGCTCTTCCTGCAGCTTCACCGCATGCCCGTACGCATCGCTATAGGACTCGCCAAACTGCACGACTTCGACCGTTGCTCCGCCATGCGCACGCACGGCGTCGACCTTCACCTGCGGCGTGGTTACCGGCACGACGATGATTGCCTTCACGCCCATGCGGGCCGCCGACAGCGCGACGCCCTGCGCATGATTGCCCGCCGACGCGGTAATCACGCCGCGCTCGAGCGCGTCTGCCGGGATATGCGCCATCTTGTTGTACGCGCCGCGCACCTTGAAGGAGAACACCGGCTGGTTGTCCTCGCGCTTCAGATAAACCGGATTGGACAGGCGCGCCGACAGATTCGGCGCGCGTTCGAGTTCGGTCTCGCGGGCTACGTCGTAGACGCGCGCGGTCAGGATTTTCTTCAGGTAGTCGTGACGCAAGGCCACGCTGTCGGCGGCGTCGGCAACCTGATTGAGTTCGTGTAACGGCAAGGCAAGCTCCTGGGCGGCAAGGACAAATCAGCAGAGAGATCACCAGGAGGCAGGCAGCAAGCGGACATAAAAAAACCCGCCTCGTGGGGCGGGTTATTGTCACTGCGATCAGACGCGCGCTAACCCACCATTCGATGAATGGTGCTAATAATCAGCGCAATACGGATGTCGAGGCAGTTCATGCGAATGATCTTCGTTGACTTGGCGCCCTTTGTCAATCCCTGCTAGCCAGATCGGGCAACGCCGCCTGAGCCTGTATGACGTGCGCCGCCAGCGACACGCGTCATGCGCATGGACGCATCACCGCACGCCGCTTTGTTTCTTGAAGGCGTCCAGAATGCGCCGTTCCAGCGCGTTGTAGTCGCGCCCAAAGTGATGATCGCCCGACGTGCGAATCACCGTGACGCCGGTAAGGGCCAGCGCCGGACACAAGGTGTCCTTCTCTTCTTCACCGTAGAAGCATTGCACGATCGCAGGCGGCACACGCGTCAGTTCGGGCTGCACCTTCAAGGCCTTGTCGCTTGCCGGCATACCGAGCCAGCCGCCCACACGGATCTGGAAATCGGCGTCGGGCGCAAAGCCCAGCAGCGCAATCAGCGACACTTTCGCGCGCAGCGCCTCGGGCAAGCGGTTATAGGCGAACGGCATCACGTCGGCGCCAAACGAATAGCCGACGAGCGCAATATGCTCCGCATGCCAGCGCGCGCCGTAGGTTTGCATCACGCGCGCGAGATCGCGGCTCGTCTGCGCCGGGGTTTTCTCGCTCCAGAAGTAACGCAGACTGTCGATGCCAACCACTGAAACGCCGTCTCTCTGCAACGCGAGCGAGATGGTCTTGTCGAGATCGCGCCAACCGCCGTCGCCGGAAATCACAATCGCCATCAAGCCATTCGGATGCGCCGCCGGCAATTCGATCAGCGGCAGATCGGAGACGTCGTCATCGCTCGCCGAGGTCGTCTGCAAATGCCGCGTCACCAACGCTACGAGTTGCGTGCGATCGCCGTTGCCAGGCGTCGCCTTTTCGACGAAGCCCGGTACTTTGTCGCGGATGATCGTCGGGTCCGGCGGGCACGGTTGAAAGCGCGGATCCAGATTGCGCTCGGCGTCCACCGAAACCGCGCCGGCCACCGTATTCGACGGCGCCTGTTCCAGCACATGCATCGCCAGCGTCGCGCCCTGCCCCGTACCGGCGACGATCGGCGCGAAATAGCGGCTCGATTGCGATTGCCGTTCGAGTTGATGGCTCAGCGCTTCAGCATCGCCCACCAGTTGATGACAGGTTTCTTTTTTCTCGCTCAGATTGGCCGCATAGCGCGCCGTATCCACGCCGACGGTCATCGCGCCTGCCTTGGCGAGCGCATCGGCGGTTTGCTGGTCGGCGGCACTCCAGCCGCTAGCCGGCGAGTACAGCACCACCAGACCGCGCAAGGGGCCGGCCGGCTGCGTCACCGTTACGTCGCCATAACGGCCGCCGGGCACGGTGGCGGTAGTGGTGGTGGTTGCGGCGCAAGCAGCGGTGCTGCCAGCAACGAGGCTCGCCGCAATGGCGCGCCTGAAAAACGATTGCAATGTCATGAACGCCGGCCTCCTGCCAGCAATGACAGGTCCGCGAGCGTGAAGAACACGCTCATCGAACCCGACGCCGCGAGATAGCGCGGCTCCCAATGCGGCTGGAACTTGCTCTTGAAAGCTCGCAGTCCGCGGAAGTTATAGAAGCGGCCGCCGAAGCGCCACACGATGCCCGCCAGCCGATGCCAGCGCGACGCGAGTGGCGTCGGCTGCATGCCAGAGAGCGGCGCGATGCCGAGACTGAGCGAACGGAAACCCGCCTGCTTCAGATGCAGCGCCAGTTGGGTGAACAGATACTCCATCGCATACGGCGACGCGCTTTCCACGTGGCGCATCACGCCGACCGTCGCCTCGGTGTTCAGATCGGTCGTCATGTAGGTCACGAAAGCCACCGGTTCGCCGTTCTGGCGCACCAGCATCACGGATTGCGCGGCGAGGTATTCGTCGGTAAACGCGGCTACGGAGAAGCTCTTTTCGCGCGCGTCGCGGCTGTCGAGCCAGCCGTCGGAAATCTCGCGCAGCGTTTCGAGCGACGCCGGCACGTCGGCCTGATCGATCACTTCGACGGCAAAACCGTCACGCTCGCCACGCTTGAGCGCATAGCGCAAATGCGCACGATGCGAGCCCTTCAGGTCGAAATCGTCGAGCACCACGTGAGCCTCTTCGCCCAGTTTCATCAGCGTGAGGCCGGCGTCGAGGTAAAGCGGCAACGCGTTGGCGCGCACCTGATAGAACGCGGCGCGGCCGCCATGTGTGTGTGCAAGCGCGACAAACTTGCTGATCAAGCCGGCCCACTCCTCGCGCGGACCGACCGGATCGTGAAGCGCGGCCCACGTGCGGCCATTTTTCGCGTACATCAGGAACGCCTGGCGCGATTCGGAAAAGAGGAAGCTCTTGTCGCCCATCAGCGCGAGACCGGCGTCGCTGCGCTCCTGCGCCCGCACAATACGCGCCGCATCCTGCAGATCTTGCGCCGGGGGCATGACGAAACGGCCGGCCGCGGGACGCAGCAACTGCCAGAACGCGAACGTCGCGGCGAACAGGCTGGCGGCCAGCGTCGCACGCAGCGCACGCGGGGCGCGTTCGTCGAAAGCGAATTGCCACCACAGGTCGCGCGTATAGGGCACGTCGCGGAACGCAAACAGCATCACCCACACCGCGAGCGCGAGCACCATCGCCACCGACACCAGCCAGCTCATCGTAAAGCGTTCGGCGAACAGCGACGAATGACGATTGAAGCGGCGACGGGTAGACAGCAGCAGCGCGATCAGCATACCGAGCACGCCCGCTTCCACAAACGCAAGTCCTTTGGTCAACGACAGCGCGAGGCTCAACACCGCCAGCAGCAACGTCATCCACCACGCGGCATCCAGACGCCGCAGCAAGCCGCGCGCGACGAACAGCAGCAGCACGCCGAGCACGCTGCACAGCATCTGCGAGCTTTCGAGCACCCACAGCGGCAGCACGTCGCGCAGAATCCGGATGCGGTGCCAGAACGCGGGCGTGGCGCTGGAAATCACCAGCATGCTGCCGACCACAAACGTCACGAGGCTCAGAAACAGCGGTGCGAGTTTCGACGCGGCCGCCGCATGCTGCAGCGAAAAACGGCTTTTCAACGCGCGGCCTTCGAAACCGGCAAGCAGCGCCGCCGAGACGATCAGCGGGACACCGAAGTAAATTGCGCGATAGGCGAGCAGCGCCGCGACCATCTGATGCGTTTGCACGCTGCCGTTCAGCGTGAACACCATGGCGGCTTCAAACACGCCAACGCCGCCGGGCGTGTGGCCGATCAGGCCGAGCAGCATCGCGGCGGCATAGACGGTGATGAAGGTCACGAAGCTGACATCCGCATGCGGTAGCAGCGCCCACAGCGCGAGGCCCGCGGCCACCACGTCGAGTACGCCGAGGGCCACTTGGGCGAGCAGATCGCGGCGCGCCGGGATATCGAACGACAGCCACTGCCAGCGCGTGCGGACCGGGCGCGTTTCGCGGCGGCAGGCGGCCGTCGCGAGTCCGAGCACGGCAAGCACCGCGGCGCCGCTCCAACGCAGCGTAAGCGGCGGAAGATGCAGCATCGCCGCGAGCGGGTTGGCGAGGCACACCATGCCGAGCGCCGTCATCAGCACCAGCGCGAGCGCCAGCGAGACGCTCGTGAACACGGTCATGCGGCCGATTTGCGCGGGAGTGACGTTCGACACCCCATAGACGCGCGCACGCACGGCGCCGCCCGTCAATGCGCCAAAGCCGGTGACATTGCCAAGCGCGGAGCCCGCGGTCGCGCCGATCCACAGCGCCGCGCGCGGCACCACGGCGCCGAGGTAGCGCAAGCCGACCGCGTCGCGTCCGACCAGCGCGACGTAGCTGAGCGCGGTCGCGCCCAGCGCCGCGGCCCATTCGCCCGCCGTCAGGTGACGGAGCTGGCGCACGACCGAGCGATAGTCGACTGCTTGCGAGAGATGTTGCAGCACGACCAGCAGCAGCCCGCAAATGACGAGTGCGAGCACGGGCGAGAGGATGCTCCGCTTGCCAAGCACGCGGGACACTCGGTCGAACATCGCGCCTAGCCGGTCGAACCTGTTGTTATATCGGTGGAACATGGTCAATGCGGGCCTTGCCTGGAGCTGTCGCGGCGACGGGTCGTCTGCCACGGCGTCGCCTTACTCTGGCGATTACAAATGGATAACGGCAAAGCGTTAAAAAGGTTGACACTGTTAGCCAATGTCATTCAATTCGTCGGGTTTTAACCTGGATCGGTAAATGAAGCCGAACACGCTTCGTGGCATGACGGCGCAACCCGCGCCCGTCAAACGGTCGAAGTTGCCGACTGGGTTGCCGTGCCGATACGGACCGCGAGGCTCGACAGGGGGTGGGATTTTAAACGTTTATTGAAGATAACGAGGCGAAGATTTGGCGCCCAGCCGTAATCAACCGATCGCGCACTGATTTAAAGGCTGATTTTATCCATCAAGATTTTCGCTTCGCGTGCCGTAATCGAGAGCAATAGCACGGCGCAATGCCGGGATTTCGTAGCATGAACGGCGGCAATTGAGGGAGAACGATGATGGCAGAACAGGATTGGGTGATGGCGGGTATCTATCTGGTCGGACTGGTGTCGATGGCGCTGCTGATCAGCGCACTGTCCGCGCGAGCGACCAAAGAACGTCCGGTTTCGTCGCGCATCAGCGATTAATGCTCGCAGGACCGGGCTCCCGACGTTGCGAGCCCGGAGCAGGCGGCAGGAAGCTGCCTGAATGAAAGCCGTGATGCCGCGCGTGCATGCCGAGGGCAAAGTGATTTATTGCGGACGGCAACTGGCGACGGCGGAAGCTCGCCAGGTCGGCCCTGACGGCACGCTCTACGCGCACGCGACGACGACCGGTCTGGTGTTCGAGATTCCGGGGCCGGTAACGATAAATACCGGCCGTTGGTGCGACGCTTACTGCGGGCGGCGATGCGCTTCGGCAAGTACCGCGCAGTTTTGCAGATGCAGGTTGAGCGCATGCAGAGCCAGGGCGCGGAGCTTGCCCAGCCACGTGGTGTTGGCGGCAGTTGCGGTGCGGACGGTAGCGGTGTTGGATGCAGTGTTCATGACGGGCTCCTGTATAGGGTTTATACCTAGGGAATAACCCGATTATAGTCTTCTCGTGCCGCACCGCAACAAATATCAATAACATTGTCGGCATGTTGTGCGAGGCCGACATCCGCGGCCCGCGCAATCTCGAAAAAGGGCGGCATCAGTTGGCGCACAGGCGTCGCGCAATTAACCATCCGCACCGTACAGGTGCAATAATGACGCCTTTGCCTGCGGCCATCCGCCGCAGATCGCCTGCTCCCCATGACCGTCGTCGAGAAAGCTCTGATTGCGCCCCTTATCGTCGCATGTGCGATGTTCATGGAAAGCGTCGATGCGAATGTGATCGTCACCGCCTTACCCGCCATGGCGCGCGATTTCGGGCGCGATCCGGTCACGCTGAAAATCGCGGTAACGAGCTACGTGCTGGGTCTCGGCGTGTTTATCCCGGTATGCGGCTGGCTCGCTGACCGCTTCGGCGCGCGCACGGTTTTCCGTACCGCGATCGGCATTTTCGTGGGCGGCTCGCTGTTGTGCGCCGCGTCGAACTCACTGCCCACCTTCACCCTCGCCCGCTTCGTGCAAGGCGTCGGCGGCGCGATGATGGTGCCGGTCGGGCGGATCATCATCTTCCGCGTGGTGCACAAGTCCGACTTCATCCGCGCGATGAACTATCTGAGCGTCCCCGCGTTGCTCGGACCGGCCGCCGGGCCGCTGCTCGGCGGCTTCATCACCACCTATCTGCACTGGCGTCTGATCTTCTTCATCAATGTGCCGATCGGCATTCTCGGCATCTATCTGACCAACCGCTATATCGCCAATACACGCGAACCGGATCCCGGCCCGCTCGACTGGATCGGCTTCTTTCTGTCGGCGGCCGGCGCGGTGCTGCTTCTGCTCGGGCTGTCGCTGGTGGGCGGCGAGCTCATTTCGAATCAGAACGCGTTCGGCATGTGCGCGAGCGGCGCCGTTCTGCTTCTCGGCTACGTCGTGTACGCGCAGCGCGTCGAATTTCCGCTGCTAGATCTGCGTTTTTTCAAAGTGCCGACGTTCCAGGCGAGCGTGCTCGGCGGATCGTTGTTTCGTATCGGCCTCGGCGCGTTGCCGTTTCTGCTGCCGCTCATGCTGCAGGAAGGACACGGCATGAGCGCGTTCGAGTCCGGCCTGATCACCTGCGCGTCCGCATTCGGCGGCATGTTCATGCGTACGGTCGCGTCAAGCGTGCTGCACCGCTTCGGCTTCCGTTCGGTGCTGGTGGTAAACGCGGCGCTCTCAGGCATATCGATCGCGGCGTGCGGACTGTTTTTTCCCGGCACGCCGACCTGGATCATCTGGTTCGTCGTCTTGCTCGGCGGCTTCTTCCCGGCGCTGCAGTTCACGAGTCTCAACTCGCTGACTTACGCGGAAATCGCCAGCCGCGATGTGGGGCGCGCCACGAGTCTCGGCAGCGTAGTGCAGCAGATGTCGCTCGGCCTGGGCGTGACGATAGGCGGTATCGTGCTGCAGATTTCGCGCGTACTGCATGGCCATCCGAGCATCACGTGGTCGGATTTCTGGCCCGCGTTCCTGGTGGTGGGCCTGTGCTCGTTCGCGTCGATTCCCGTGACGCTGCGCATGCCGCATGGCGCCGGTGAAGAAATCTCGCGGGGCGGCCGAGGATAAAGTCCCTCCGCCTCAGTCCGTCTTGCGGCTCAAATGGCGGCGCCCACTTCGTTCCTCGAGCCTGAACCGGACCACCCAGCGCGCTAGCCGCTCGCCAATGCAGCGAGCGTATCGCCGAAGCCGCCGCGAGCACGCGTCGCCGTGCGCGCGCTCGTGATCACGCGCGGTGCGGCGCTCCACGCGATGCGGGCGCCAGTCGCGATCAGGCGGTCGACCAGCGCAACGTCTTCGCTGCACGTGAGCGGCGGGAAGCCGCCGGCCCGTCGATACGCTTCGGCCGAGACGCCGAGATTCGCACCGTGCACGTGGCGGTGGCCATCGGCGTCCACATAGGTTTTGCGGAAATATTCGCGCACGCTGTGGGGATGCGTGGCCCAGTCGTCGACGGCAATCGAGCCGCACACTGCGTCCGTGTCCAGCGACAACTGCGCGACCAGCCAGCCCGGCGACACGCGGCTATCGGCATCGGTGAAAGCGAGCCAGCGGGCGCCGTCCGCCAGCAGAAAATCGGCACCCGTCGCGCGCGCAATGCCAACGTTGCGCACCTTCAGCGTCAATGTCTCGACACCGTAAGCACGTGCCACCGCGCCGGAAAAAATCGTTGCAGGCATCGAGCACGATAACGATCCGCACCGGCTCGCCGGCCAGACCGGCATGGCGCGATGCTTCGATCAACGCGGCAAGACACGGCGCCAGCAAGGCCTCTTCGTTATGCGCCGGAACGATCACGCCGATCATAGGAGCCCCTCGCGTTGCGCCACTGAACGCGCGTCGTACGACCAGACGTCGATCAGCAGATCGGCTTCGTCGTGATGCGCGAGACGCGACAGGCCGCAGCGCGCATCGAACAACGCGTGCGCGGCATCGGCGGAGGCGAGCGCTTCGGCAAACGGCCGGCGCCAATGGCATGCGAGCAACGTGCCGTCCGGTGTGAGCGACGCGGCAATTCGCGCGGCCAATGTTTCGAGATCGGCTGCATCGAGGTAGTAAGCAAGTTCGCTGATCACGATCAGCTCGAACGGTCCCGCCTCGGTCGGCCATTGCTGCGGCACCCTGCGCTGTTCCACACAGACCTGCGGCAAGCCGGCCACCCGTTCGCGTGCAAGACGTACGGCCGTTTCGTGCAGATCGGCTGCGAGCAGCGCGTCGCATCGGCTTGCCAGCGCGGCCGTCAATTCGCCGTTCGCGCAGCCCGGCTCGAACGCGTTGCGATAACGCGGACGCGGTAACAGGGCAAGCGTAAGCGAGCGCTTGCGGTGCTCGTACCAGCCTTCGCGCAGGTGCCAGGGGTCGTCGCTGCTTTGGTAGAGTTCGTCGAAATACATCGCTGTGGAGGACATGTCAGCGGCCCTCCGCGTATCGCGTCAGAGCGTCCACGGCGCACCTCCGGCAACAGAGCCGGGCCCGGCTTTGACGATCAGTTCGCCGAGCGCGGCAAGATCGCGTTCGGCATGGCTTTGCCGCAGGAACACCGGCAGGTCGGCCAGCGCCCGGGCAAAGCTGGCATCGCGGCATAACGGAGCGGCACCGAGCGTACGTGTCGCGTGGGCCATCACCTCGGTGGCCGCTTCCTCGACGACGAGACGGACGCGCATGGCTTCTGGTTGAGCGTCGGCCTGGGGGTTCGTGTCGATATGAGCGGCGGTTTCCCGCAGCACGGCGGCGGCACCCGCCAGGGCCACGTCGACCGCGCCGAGGTGGGCAAGCCGATGTTCGTCGGCGCGTTGCATGGATGCGTCGCGCAGCGTCCGCGCGATCTGCGATGCCGCGCCGTACCAGCACGCGGCAATACCGGCGCCGCCATGCCAGAAGCCCGGCCGGCGCACGTAAGCATGCGCGCCGCCCACGAGCGTGGCCGCGGTCCGATTGAAGGTAACGTCGGCACTGGCGGTGGCTTGCATACCGACGGCTTGCCACTTCGAGGTGTCGATTGAAATCGACGCCTGATCCATCGCGACAGCTGCAAGCACAGGTTCGCCATCGAGCCATGCGGTGACGAGCGCGTGACTGACCGCGCCCGCGCCCGAACACCAGGCTTTCGTGCCGTTCAGCGTCAGTTGCGCGGCATCGTCAGCGCCACTTGCACCTTTGCTGGCCTGCACGCGCGCGTCAGGCGGCTCCGCCGCCCATACTCCCCAGCGGCTGCCAACGGACGGCGTGGGCCCGTGCAACTCGGCGAGAATCGCCAGCGCGTCGGTATGGCCTTCGAACAGTTTGACGAGACTGAGATCGTACGCGGCAACCGTGGCCAAGGCGCGCCAGCGTGCGAGCGTGTGCCCGCGCCCCGGCAACGGCACGCAGGGCAAACGGTCATAGCCCCGTTCGATCAGCGCGTGAAAAACATCGCCCAGCGCGGCGGGGTCTGCCGTATCGAAACACGTGTGATGCAGAAAATCTTCCAGCGACCCGGCAGAGCGCACCGTCGATTGCGAGGTGAATCCCGAATGAGGATCGCGAGTGTGGGTTCTGCTGATTCGTTCCGGCGACAGCGCACTCGCGCTGGCCGCTCGATCGCGCGTGTCGAGCATCGTGCCTCCCTGAAGCAGTTCGATCTATGCGCGCGGACTTTGGATAGCAGCGGCGCGTGCAGACAAACAGCAAGCGGCGTGCCGCAGGGATCGAACAGCCGGGACACGCCGAGCTATTTCAGGGGTGATAGCGCTCAGGATGGCGCATAGCATGCTTGTATGAAGGAAGCACGGCCGTTGACTTCAGCCCGCAGCGCACTACCCGCGCCGCGCTTCCGCCTGTTCCAGCAACGCCTCGAACAGCGCGAGGTCCACGGGCTTGACGAGATGAGCGTCAAAACCGGCCGCCTGGGTACGCTCGCGATCGCTTGCGTGCCCGAAGCCGGTCATCGCGGCGAACACCGTGCCGGCCAGCGCGGGCATCTCGCGCAAGGCCGCCAGCGTCGCGAAACCATCCATTTTTGGCATCGCGAGGTCGATCAGGGCAAGGTGGGGTACGAGGCGCGGCGCGACATCGAGTGCCTGCGCGCCGTCGTAGGCAATGCGGACTTCGTGGCCTTTGAGTTCGAACAGCATGGCAAGACTGTCGGCGGAGTCGCGGTTGTCGTCCACTAGCAGAATTCGTAACGGCGCCACCGCCGTGCTCGCAACACCGGCCTGATCAACCTGGGTTTCGGCCGGTGCCGCGGCAAGCGGCAAACTGAGTGTGAACGAACTGCCGCATCCCTCGCCCGCACTGCTCGCGATAATGCTGCCGCCATGCATTTCGATCAACGATTTGCACAACGTGAGGCCGATACCGAGGCCACCTTCGCCAAGGCTTTCCCCACTCTTTTCCTGCACGAACAACTCGAAGATCGTATCGAGCGAACCTACAGGAATGCCGCGGCCGCGGTCGCGCACTTCCAGCACCGCCATGTGAGGCTCGATTCGCCCCAATATCTCGATACGGCTGCCGGACGGTGAAAATTTCGACGCGTTATGCAACAGGTTTTGCAGCACTTGCACAAGCCGCGTGGTGTCGCCGCTCACGACAAGCGGCTCGGCCGGCATCTGCGTCGCCACGCTCTGCGAGCGCGAATCGGTAAACGGCCGCGCGGCTTCGATCGCGCGCGCCACTACTTCGACCAGATCGACACGTGCAAGACGCAATTCGACTTTGTCCGACATGATGCGGCCGACGTCGAGAAGATCGTCGACAAGGCGCGTGAGATGCGTGACCTGACGATCGATCAGATCACGTGAGCGCGCCAGCGTGGGACTCATACCCGCCTCGAGTTGCATCACACCGATCGCGTTACGCACTGGCGCAAGCGGATTGCGCAACTCGTGCGCGAGCGTGGCCAGAAACTTGCGCATACGCTCGCCCGAACGTTCCAGCTCCTCACGCTCGCGGCGTTCGGTCAGATCGCGTGTCACCTTGGCGAAACCGCGCAACCGGTTCGATTCGTCATACACGGCGGTAATGTTGACGTTGGCCCAGAAGGTCGTACCGTCCTTGCGCACGCGCCAGCCTTCGTCCTCGACACGGCCGACCTGCCTCGCGATCGCCAGTTCGCGCGCGGGTTTGCCGGCTGCCACTTCTTCGCGCAGGTAGAACGTCGAAAAATGCCGGCCGACGATTTCTTCGCGTGTATAGCCCTTGATACGCGCGGCGCCTGTGTTCCAGCTCACCACGTAACCATCCGGATCGAGCATGAAAATCGCGTAGTCTCTCACGTTGTCGACCAGCAGACGAAAGCGCTCCTCGCTCTGCCGCAACGCCTCCAGATACTCGCGCTGTGCAGTGAGGTCGCGGGTGATCTTGGCAAAACCCGTCAGCACACCCGCCTCGTTGCGTACCGCCGTGATGACCACGTTCGACCAGAACATCGTGCCGTCTTTGCGAACCCGCCAGCCCTCGTCCTCGAAGCGGCCGATCAGCGCTGCCTGCTGCAACTCGTAATCCGGCCAGCCGCGCGCCACGGCTTCGGCGGTGTAAAACTGCGAGAAGTGCTGGCCGATGATTTCGTGCGCCGCGTAACCATTCAGCTTCTGCGCGCCGACGTTCCAACTGACGATATGCCCGGTCGGGTCCAGCAGAAAGATTGCGTAGTCCTCGATCGACTGCACCAGCGACCAGTAATCGACCTCGACGGGCGGCTTCGCCACGGGCACCGACGAAACATGGGCAGCCTCGTTGTTATCGCGTGCGGAGCGGGCTTCAGTTTCGTTCATGGTGAAAAGAGTCTTTTGGTATGTTCAAACAGCATACACCGGCTCAGTTTCATGTTTCGCCTGTTACCCGGCACGTTATCGCCTCGATCACTGAAAACAGCCATATTTGACGCCGCGCATGGCCGCGGGACGTCAATGCCCCCCGGCGCCCGCCGCCGCTGCGACGCTCGACCTGTTCACACTGATTTGCTCGGCGAGCCACGCATGATGCAGGATCGTGCGGTCATTCCAACCTGTTGTAGCAAGCGACGTTCCCACTGCCCCCGCAAATACCCGCACAAAATTAGACTGGCCCGCGGCGGCCGAATCTTGTCAGTGGCGAGGCCGGAAAGAATGATCGACTTAATGGCCAACCCCACGCTTTGCGTGACGCTGAAACTCTCTGGCAGGCTCAGTCGGACCAAGCGCAGCGCCAGCCCCTCCTGCGCCACCCACAGAATGGTTCAGGCCGCTGCCCCCACCTTCTCCGCCAGCTTCGCGTCGTAGCTGGAATGGACATGCACCCGCTTCTTCTCCGGATAGGCGTACGCATAGGCCTTGCGCAGCGCTAGCGATGCCTCGTGGAAACCGGACAGGATCAGCTTCTGTTTGTTCGGATAGTTGGCGATGTCGCCGACCGCGAAAATGCCGGGCCGCGAGCTTTCATAGTTGGATGTATCCACATCGACGCGGCCGCCGTGAATCGACAGATTCCACTGCGCGATCGGTCCAAGATCGGCGACCAGACCGTACAGCACGACAAGTTGCTCGGCGTCGAGCTGCGTCTCGCCTTCGATATGGCGCAGCGCGATCGATTGCAACGCATCGTTCTCGACGTTGAGTCCCGCAATCGCGCCGACGACAAAATCCATCTCCCCGGCCTCGACCGCCCGCCGCATCGCGTCGGCGCTCGCATTGGCCGCGCTGAAACCGTTGCGGCGATGCACCAGCGTCACGCGCCGCGCGACCTCGCGCAAGGCCAGCGCCCAGTCGAGCGCGGAATCGCCGCCGCCCGCCACCACCACGGTCTTGCCGGCAAAATCGGCAAGACGTTGCACGCTGTAGTGGACGTGACGCGACTCCAGCGGCACGGCTTCGGCAAGCGCCAGTTTTTGCGGGACGAACGCGCCATTACCGGCGGCAAGCAGAATGGCCGCCACGTCGAATACGAGGCCGCGATCGGTATGCACGGTCCAGCGCCCGTCGTCGCGCTGCTCGACCGACTCGACCCGTTGCTCCAGATGAATCGGGACATCGAAGGGCTTGCATTGCACCAGCAAACGCTCGACCAGTTCACGCGCCGTACACGACGGAATCGCGGGAATATCGTAGATCGGCTTGTCCGGATAGAGCTCCGTGCATTGTCCGCCGACCTTGTCGAGCGCGTCGACAATCTGGCATGACAGGCCGATCACACCCGCTTCGAAAGCGGCAAAAAGGCCCACAGGGCCTGCACCCACGATCAGAACATCGGAGCGAATCGGTTGCGGAAGGGGGTCTGCGGCGGTCGTCATGAGGTGCTCGCTGGGTAGGTCGATGATGTAGGTCGATGAGCCACCATACAGAATCGCCCGAGGCCCGGCAACGATGCCATTACAGGCTATAAGGACGCTCGTGCCGGTTGTTCCAGCGAGCGGCGCAGATCTCATTGAATAGATTAAATTTATGGAACTATAAAAAAACAACATTATTTTTATAACCAACGAATTCGTATAGTCGAGCCCAGTTCGAATGCGCCCCTTCTTCGGCGCCCTCCTTTCCCGCTACTGGACCATGATGAAACTACTCAAGTTCGCCCCTCTCGCGATCGCCGGCGCGCTCTCCAGCGTTGCCCATGCGCAAAGCAGCGTGACGCTGTATGGCCTGATTTCGGCGGGCGTCGGTTATGCGACCAATCAGGGCGGCAAGAATGCGTGGCAGGCACTCTCGGGCACCAACCAGAATCCACGCTGGGGTCTGAAGGGCATTGAGGACCTGGGCGGCGGCACGACCGCGATCTTCCAGTTGGAGAACGGCTTCAACGTAATGTCCGGCACCGCGTCGCAAAACGGCCGCGAATTTGGCCGGCAGGCGTTCGTCGGGCTCTCCAGCAAAACCTACGGTACGTTGACCTTCGGCCGTCAGTACGACACGGTGCACGATTACGTCGGCCCGGTGATCATCGCGAGCAACGGCGTAAACATCGGCGACAACGACAACGGCTATAACGACATTCGCGTACAAAACGCGGTGAAGTACGTGACACCCGACTATCGCGGGCTGAAGGCCACGGCCGAATACGGCTTCAGCAATGCCACCGGTTTCGCCAACAACAACGCGTACAGCTTCGGCGCCGGTTACGAAAACGGACCGCTGAAGTGGAGCGTGGTCTACGCGCAATACAACAACCCGTTTAGCGCGACCAATCCGGACGGCGCGATTTCGAACGACTACGCGTCGTCGCTGCTGATCTTCGCGAAGAGCGCGCTGCATCCGGCCGCGTACGCGAGCAAGCAACGCATCTTCGGCACGGGCGGTTTCTATACGGTCGGCCCCGCGCAATTTGCAGCGCTTTTCACCGATGTCCGCTACGATTATCTCGACGGTTCGCATCTGCATCTGCAGAACTACAACCTGAACGTGAACTACCACGTGAGCCCCGCGTTCATTCTCGGTGCAGCGTACGCGTTCACCGACGGCAAATACGACGTGATCAACACGAGCCCCAAATGGCATCAGGTCAATCTGCAGGCCGACTATTTCCTGTCGAAACGCACCGACGTCGCGTTGACGGTGATCGCGCAGCAGGCCGCGGGCGACGCGCAGCACGCGCAGATTTTTGCTTACGCTCAATCCACCGGCATCCGTCAGATGATCGCGACGGTCGGCATGCGCCACGTGTTCTGACCATGATGAAATCCTTCGACTCGACTCAGGAGCGGCGTGCGTTCTTGCGCACGGCCGTGGGGCTGGCTGCGGGTGCATCGGCATGGCCGATGTTTGCCGGCGCGGCCTCTCCAGCTACCGCGGGCTCGGCCAACACCGCAAGCGGCACGTCCTCTTCGGGCGCTGCCGCTGCGCCAGGCGGCGTGCGCCGCAGTGTGATCATCGATTGCGATCCCGGTCAGGACGACGCGATCGCGATCATGTTCGCCCTCGGGGCGAGCGACCGGCTCGACGTGCGCGCAATCACGACGGTCGCGGGCAACGTGCCGCTCGATCTCACCGAACGCAACGCCCGCATCGTGCGCGACTGGGCCGGGTACACGCAATCGCTGCCGGTCTACGCGGGCTGCCCGCGGCCGCTCACACGCGAACTGATCACGGCGGCCAACGTGCACGGCAAGACCGGCCTCGACGGCGTGCCGCTGCATGAACCGCTCGCGCCCCTCGCGCCGCAGCACGCAGTCGCGTTTCTGATCGACACCTTGCGCGTGGCGCCGCCCCATAGCGTGACGCTGTGCGCGATCGGGCCATTGACCAATCTGGCCACCGCGCTGATCGAAGCCCCGGAGATCCGCGCCGGCATCCGCGAAATCGTGCTGATGGGGGGTGCTTTTTTAGAACGCGGCAACGTCACGCCCGCGGCCGAATTCAATATCTACGTCGACCCGCAGGCCGCGCAGGTCGTGTTCGCGAGCGGCGTGCCGATCGTCGTGCTGCCGCGCGACGTCGCGGTAAAAGCGCCGATCACGCCGGCACGGATCGCACCGATCCGCGCGCTCGGCAATCGCTGCGGCACGATGGCCGCCGACATCATGGCCGCGGAAGTCGCGTATCAGAAGGGACGCAAGGGCATTGAAGAAGCACCGATGTACGACCCTTGCGCGACCGGCTACCTGATCGAGCCGTCTCTCTTCAAGGGCCGCGAGGTCAACGTCATGATCGAGACCGTCGGCGAATGGACGCTCGGTGAAACGGTGGTGGACTGGAGCGGACACAGCGGCCGCAAGCCGAACGCGACCTGGATCACCGAAGTGGACGCGGACGGTTTTTATGCCGCCTTGCGCGCACGGCTTGCCACGCTGCCGTGAGCGGTTCAAGCCGTGAAGCCGTGAAAAGCTCGACGTCGGTGAGGCAATCGGTGATGCAATCGGTCATGCAATCGGTCATGCAACGCGCGCAACCTGAGTCAGATATGTGCGGCGATCCATTCGCGGCAAGCGCGTACGTGCGGGCCACGATCGTCGCCGGCAAGCGAAATCAACGCGATAGAACGGGTGACGCGCGGCTTGTCGACGCGCAACGCGACCAGTTCCGCGTCGTGCAAGTGCATGGTGTAGAGACTGGGCAGCACGGCAATCGCCAGACGGTTGCGAACGAGTTCGTACAAGGGCTCGGTGTACTCGACGCGGTACGCGACTGTCAGTTGCAAGCCCTCGGCCCCGCCGGTGCGCCGCAGCGCGTCGCTGACGCTGCCGCGCACGAACACGGCCAGATCGCGGCCCACCAGTCTCGCCCACACAAGGCTTTTCTTCTGCGCGAGCGGATCGTCACGCCGCACCACGACCACGATCTGATCCTCGAACAGATCCTGGTAGCGCAACGCAGCTTCGCCGTCCTTGTCCGGCACGGCTGCATCGGGTTCGTGCACGCCCACGCCGAAATCGGCCGCGCCCTCGCGCACCGCATCGATCAGGGCGGTGTTCGGCATGTCGTTCAGCGTGAAGCGCAGCGACGGTTGCCGGACGCGCAACGAGGCGAGCGCAGGCAACAGGCGCGCCGCAGCCGACGGAATCAGCCCGATGCGCACGGTCTGCACGCGTTCGGCGAAGGTGCTCGCCATGTCGTCGAAGGTGCCGCGCGCCTGATTGAGCAGCCGCTCGGCGAGCGGCAGCACGCTGGCACCCGCATGCGTGAGCGTCAGCCGGTGCGCGGAGCGTGCGAACAGTGGACCGCCGAGCAGGAACTCGATCTGCCGGATCGCCGCCGTCAAGGCCGGCTGCGTCAGGGCGAGCGACTGCGCGGCCTGCGTGAAGCTGCGTGCATGCGCAAGGGTGACGAAGTACTGGATTTGCCGCAGCGTGAGCGCGGGCAGCAGGGACGAACGGTCGGTCATGGAGAGCAATGCATCGACGCAATGCGCAGCAGTATAAATGCGTGGTTACAGGATGAATCAATTGATCAATAACGAATCTTCAATGCCGAACAGCAACAATCCGGCACAGGCCGCGCGCGGCGGCTGGCTCGAACGGCGTTTCGCGCTTGCCGGGCGTAACACCAGCGTGCGTATCGAAACGATCGCCGGCATCACGTCGTTTCTCGCGGCCGCTTATTTGCTGGTGGTGATTCCGTCGCTGTTGTCGGCCGGTGGCATGGATCGCGGCGCGGCGACCACCGCGACGATTCTCGTGTTCGTGCTGAGTACGGTGTTGATGGCGCTGTACGCGAATCTGCCGTTTCTGGTGGGACCCGGCATCGGCGGCTCGGTGATTCTCGGCATTACGCTCGCAGGCGAACACGTCGCGTGGCAAACGGGTCTCGGCATTGCATTCGTGTCCGGCGTGCTGTTCCTGATCCTGACCCTGGTGGGTGCGCGCAGCCTCGTGGTGCGCCTGATTCCGGCGCAGATCAAGCTAGGGCTCGGCGCATCGATCGGTTTGTTCATCGCCGTGCTCGGCTTTCGCAACGCCGGGATGGTGATCGCCAACGCGAAGACCAACGCGCTCGCGCTCGGCGATTTCTCGCGGCCCGGCACGCTGGTGGCGTTGATCGGCCTCGGCGCGGCTGTCGTGCTGCAAGGCCGCCGCGTGCCTGGCGCGATCCTGTGGGCGATTCTGATTGCGGCCGCCGCCGGTGTGCCGCTCGGCGTCACGCATATGCCCGCGTCGTTCCTGTCATGGCCGCATAGCATCGCGCCGATCGCCTTCAAACTCGATATTGCGAGCGCGTTGAGCGTGGCCGCGATTCCGTATCTGTTCGTGTTCTTCGCGGCGGAGTTTTTTTTCGACGCTCGGCACCACGCTCGCGGTCGGCGCCAAAGCGGATCTGCTCGACGAAAACGCGAATCTGCCGAACATCAACCGGCCGTTCCTCGTCGATTCGATTGCCGCGACGCTCGGTCCGGTGTTCGGTATTCCGGCGCTGACCGCGCTGGTGGAATCCGCCGCAGGCGTTGAAGCGGGTGGGCGTACCGGCCTCTCCTCGCTTGCCGCAGCCGCGATGTTCGCGCTGATGCTGCTGTTCGTGCCGGTCGCGCTGGCCATTCCGAAGGAAGCGACCGCGCCGGCGCTGATCCTGATCGGGTTGTCGATGTTCAGCACGATCCGCCATACGCATTTCGACGACTTCAGCGACTCGCTACCCGTTCTTTCCATGGTGCTGCTCACGCTGATGTCGAACAGTTTCGGCACCGGCATCGCGGGCGGCCTGCTCTGTTACGTGCTCGTCAAGCTGCTCGCCGGCCGTTTCCGCGAAGTGCCGTGGGGTCTCTATGTGCTGGCCGTGCCGCTCGGCTATTACTTCTATACCGTGGTCAAGCCGCATTGAAACTACCGAAAACCATACCGACATGAAAGAGACATTGGGCAACGTGCCCGCATCGCGCCTCGGCATTACGCTTACCGACGCCCATCGCGCCTTCTTCACCGCTCTGCCGAAGGTCGAGCTGCATTGCCATCTGCTGGGCGCGGTTCGCCACGAAACGTTCATCGCGCTCGCCGAAAAGAGCCACGCGCCGATCGCTCGCGAAGAGATCGACGCGTTCTATACGCGCGGCGAAAAACCGGTCGGCGTGCTGCGCGTGCTGCGCGCGCTCGACGAGCATCTGCTCACGCAGGCGGACGACCTGCATCGCATCGCCTATGAATATCTCGCCGACGCCGCTTCGCACCAGGTGCGTCATAGCGAATTCTTCTGGAATCCTACCGGCACGGTACGCGTTTCGAAGATTCCCTATGCGGATGCGCAAGCGGCCATTGTCACCGCGATTCGCGACGCCGCTCGCGACTTCGGCATCAGCGCACGGCTGATCCCCAGCATCGACCGCGAAGCCGATCCCGACGAAGCGGTCGCGCTGGTCGACTGGATGTGCGCGCATCGCGCGGACGAAGTGGCGGGCCTTGGCATCGACTACCGCGAGAACGACCGGCCTCCCGAATTGTTCTGGAAGGCGTACCGCAATGCGCGTAACGCAGGTTTCAGGACCACCGCGCATGCGGGCGAATTCGGCATGCCGTGGCGCAATGTCGAGACAGCCGTCGATCTGTTGCAATGCGATCGGATCGATCACGGCTATACGATCGTCGACAACCCGCAGTTGGCGGCGCGCTACGCGGAGCGCGGCATTGTGTTCACCGTGGTGCCGACAAACTCCTACTACTTGCGCACGCTCGCGCCGGAGGTCTGGGCGGAACAGCATCCGATACGGCGCATGCCGGGTCTGGGCCTGAAAATTCACCCGAATACCGACGACCCGACACTGCACAAGGTAACCCCCGGCGAAGCATGGCAATTGATGCATAGCCACTTCGGCTTCAGCATCGCCGAGTTGCGGCAGTTCATGCTGAACGGCATTGACGGCGCGTGGATCGACGAAGCAACACGCCACGCATGGCGCGCGGCCTGGAGCGCGGAGTTCGACGCGTTGGCCGCGACCCTGCCCGCTTAGGCTGGAACGCCGACAGAATGGCGCCGCGGGTCACGTCATCCACTCAGGCACTGCCCGCCCGGCTTCATTCACCAATCCACGACCCACGTAAGTCGCTGTCGTACAGCAATTGCAGCAACGTGCCTGCCGGACGGCTCAGCCGTCTGGCGGCCAGCGCGATAAATTCCACCGAGGGCAGCGTCGGCAGACTGGCCGCGTTGAGCGGCGGCGTCAGGCCCCGGGCGGCCAGGTACTGCGGACGCACCGTTATCCCGAGACCGCCGCGCGCGGCCGCAATACAGCCCGAATGACTGCTGCTTGTGCACACCACCTGCCAGCTAAAACCGGCTTCGGCGAGCGCATCGAGCACCACGGCGCGCGTCACGCTCGGCTCCGCGACCAGAATCAGCGGCAACGGCTGGCTCAGATCGACCAGCGTACCGGTGCGCGCCAGCCACTCCAGCCGCCCCGTGAACAGCGGCACGCCACGGCGATCGCCCAGCCGCCGCTTACCGACCAGCAGATCGATCGAACCGGCGTCCAGCAACTCATACAGCTTGCCGGTCATGCCGATGGTGATTTCCAGTTCGACATCGGGATGCGCGTCGCGAAATGCCGCCAGCACCGTGGGCAGCGGCCCGAGCGCGACGTCGTCCGAAGAGCCGAGCCGCACACGCCCTTTTAAACGCGGCGCGCGAAACTGCGACTCGGCCCGCGCGAGCGCCTGCAGGATCACGCTGGCGTGCGCGAGCATGGCCTCGCCGTCCGGGGTCATGGCGAGCGAATGGGTGTCGCGCACGAACAGGCGCCGCCCCACGCTCTCTTCGAGCCGGCGGATATGTTCGCTGACGCTCGATTGCGTGAGATCCAGTTGCCGCCCCGCCTCGGTGAAGCTATGGCAGGCGGCGACGGTGGTGAAGGTCTTGAGCCAGATGGGATTGAGCATAGATCATTGTGAGCCTGGTTATCGGCAAAGTCGATAACAGTCAACGTCCCCAGTGGGGTTCCCGATTGACAGGGATGTCAATATCATGACGCAATCCCCCCAACGATTGTTTCGAGCACGGGCCGCCGATCTGTCCCCGCCAGCGCCCTATCGCTCATTTGGATATGAACAAGGATTCCGCCCAGACCGCGCTACTCTGGATCGTCGCCGCCGGCTTTTTCATGCAGTCGCTCGACACAACGATCGTCAACACCGCGCTGCCGTCGATTGCCAGGAGTCTGCACGTCGCGCCGCTCGCGATGCAACCGATCGTGGTCGCCTACACGCTGACAATGGCGATGCTCACGCCCGCGTCGGGCTGGCTCGCCGATCGCTTCGGCACGCGGCGCGTGTACTTCGCGGCGATTCTCATCTTCGTGCTCGGATCGATCTGCTGCGCGAGCGCGCATACGCTCGGCCAACTGGTGCTCGCGCGGGTCCTGCAAGGACTGGGCGGTTCGATGCTGTTGCCGATCGGGCGGCTCGCCGTGCTGCGCAGCGTCTCGAGCGAGCAATACGTATCGGCGCTCGCGTTCATTTCGATTGCCGGCCAGTTGGGGCCGATCGCGGGTCCGACGCTCGGCGGCTGGTTCGTTCAGGCTATTACCTGGCACTGGATCTTCCTGATCAACGTGCCGATCGGTGCATTGGGCCTCTATGCAGTACAGCGATTTCTGCCGGCGCATGGCGAAACTCAGGCGCCGCCGTTCGACTTTGTCGGTTGTGGGCTGCTGTCGCTGTGCATGATCGCGTTTTCGCTGGCCGTCGACGCGCCGGTGCCGTCGCACCGCCTGGCATGGTCGGCCGGCCTCTTCGCGCTCGCCGTGGTGAGCGCGCTCGCCTACATTCCGCATGCGAGGCGCCGCAACAATCCACTCTTCAAACTCGCGCTCTTTCGCGAACCGAATTTCGGCGTCGGTCTGATCGGCAATCTGGTGTGCCGCATCGGCTCGAGCGCCGTGCCCTTCCTCGTGCCCTTGCTGCTGCAATTGCAACTCGGCTACACACCGCTGCATTCGGGTCTGATGATGCTGCCCGCCGCACTGGCCGGCACCCTCACCAAACGCTGGATTGCACCGCTCGTGCGCCGCTATGGCTATGACACCTTTCTGCTCGTCAACACGGTGATCGTGGGTTCGTCGATCGTTGCGCTCGCATTGATCACGCGCGGTACGCCGCTGATCGTCGGGATCGTGATTCTGGCGGTGTTCGGCGGCGCCAACTCCATGCAATTCGCGGCGATGAACAGCGTCACGCTCAAGGGTCTCTCGCGTGAAGACGCCGGCAGCGGCAACAGCCTTTTTTCGATGGTGCAGATGCTGGCGATCGGGCTGGGCGTCTCGATCGGCGGCGGCCTCGTGAATCTGTTCTCGGCGCAATGGGGATCGGCCGCGCTCGGGTTCCGCCTGAGCTTCGTGTGCGTGGGCGTCATCACGCTGGTGTCGGCATGGATATTCCGCCACCTCGACGAAGCGCCCGTCACGCGCGAGGTGCGTGGGCAAGCGACTCAGGGCGCGGGACGCTGAGCAACGTCCCCGATCCGGCAAGCGGATGCTGGAAAAACCGTCGCCGGGTTCATTCAAACGGGCGCCGCCTGTATGGCGATGGCGGCAATATTCGATAGATCGGCAAAATCGATAATAAAAACTTACGGCCTGATCGCGTTCTCCGTTGCTCAATACAAATATGCATAAAGCATGATGAGAACCGCATTCCATGGCGCATCGGGCCAACGCATTCAGATCGGCGCTGCCCGCTTGCCTGACGCGATAGCGTGACGGTTATTCCACTCATGATGCAGCGTCATTGATGCGTTGGGAAAGCCTGGGTTTCCCGATACCCGCGTATGAATTCGAACGATATTTCGCGTTAGCATGTCGGGCATTAATGCATAACAAGGGAATATCACATGCCATTTGACGAGCGCATGCTGAACGGCATGGGCGTGCTGACGGCGATCGTCGACTGCGGCAGTTTTGCGGCGGCTGGCGAAGCACTCGATATGTCGCAATCCGGGGTCAGCCGTTCGGTTGCACGGCTTGAAACACGCCTTGGCATCCGGCTATTCGACCGCACTACTCGCTCGGTCATGCTGACTGACGAAGGCCGGCGATTTTACGAACAGATCGTTCCGCTACTCGGTGGGCTCGAGGAAGCGGCTGCTACGGCGGCGCAGGGTGCGACTGCGGTTCGCGGACGTTTGCGGGTGAGCATGGATCCATTGTTTTCGCGTCTCGTGCTGGGGCCGAGGCTCGGCGGCTTTATCGACAGGCATCCCGATCTGCAACTCGAGTTGATCACGCGCGACCAGTTAGGCGATATGGTCGCTGATGGGTTCGACCTTGCGATCCGTTTTGGCGAGCCGCCGGTTTCAACGCTGATTTCACGCAAGCTGATCGACACGCGGATTATGACGGTGGCCGCGCCGTCGTATCTGAAGAGGCATGGTCATCCGGCGAGTCCGGCCGAGCTCGAAAACGGCAAGCATGTGTGTATCAAGTTTCGCAATCCGTTGACGGGTTACCCGTTCAGTTGGGAATTTCATCGCGGGCGCAAGAAGATTGCGATTACCCCGCAGGGGCGCTTGATGGTGAATGACGTTGGCACTTTGCATAGTGTGTGCGCTGCGGGCCAGGGGGTCGCGCAGGTGCTTGCGCTTGGTGTTGAGTCGTTGCTTGCCAATGGCAAGCTGGTTGAGCTGTTTCCTGACTGGAGGGATGAGGTTCATCCGCTGTATGCGCTTTATCCTTCGCGGCATCAGCCGCCGGCTAAGGTTAGGGCTTTTTTTGATTTTGTTATGTCGGTGATGGGGGGTGGGCGGGAGGTTGCTGTTTAAGGTTTTTTTTGCCTGCGCGGCGCTTGGTTTAGCTGGTTTGCCTTTGGCGGTGGGATTTTCTTGGGCTGGAATTTTTGGCCTTTCCTTGCTGTGGTGTCTCTGTTCTGTTGCTGGTCTTTTGGCCTTTCCTTGATTTGTTAGTGGTCTATTAGCGTTGCCCCTGTGC
The DNA here is from genome assembly GCF_009455635.1 of Paraburkholderia agricolaris. Lineage (NCBI taxonomy): Bacteria > Pseudomonadati > Pseudomonadota > Betaproteobacteria > Burkholderiales > Burkholderiaceae > Paraburkholderia > Paraburkholderia agricolaris. Next base: position 2,044,579 of record NZ_QPER01000001.1, on the reverse strand, counting down.
GGGGCGGCACCTACTTCTCTTTGCCGCCGCAAAGAGAAGTAGGCAAGAGAAAGGGGGGTGTCAGAATTTCCGTGTTTAAGGCGTTTGGAGAATTACACGGGTGATCTGATGAAGCGATCCTGATAGAGGATAGCGAATTGGTTCATGGCCGTCTTCCAGTCGTGAGCGGCATGTCCCCAGTTCGCCGTGATATTTCGCAAGGCCAGCCAGATGAGCTTGGTGGCGGCCTCGGCACTCGGGAAGTGGCCGCGGGTCTTGATGATCTTGCGCAACTGGGCATTGATGCTCTCAATGGCATTTGTGGTGTAAATAATCTTGCGTATCGCGGGGGGAAACGCAAAGAACGGGATCACGCGGTCCCAGGCACTGCGCCAGGCCATGCCAATCATCGGGAGTTTCTGGCCCCATGGCCCATCGGCAAACGCGTCGAGTTCAGCTTCGGCCGCTTCCGCGCTGGGTGCCGTGTAGATCGGACGGATCGCTGCGGCCAGTGCCCGACGATCTTTCCAGCTCGAATAATCCAGGCTATTACGGATCAGATGGACGATGCAGGTCTGCAGCGTGGTGGCCGGGAACACGGCGGCCAGTGCTTCGGGCATGCCCTTGAGACCATCCGTGACGGCGATCAGGATGTCGTTGACGCCGCGCGTCTTCAGATCATTGAAGACCTTCATCCAGAACTTGGCGCCTTCGGTGCCTTCGATCCAGAGTCCGAGAATGTCGCGTGTGCCGTCCGGCAGCACGCCCAGTGCCAGATAGACCGCCTTGTTGCGTACCACGGCGTCTTCGCGGATCTTGACGCGCAAGGCATCGAAGAACACGACCGGATACATGGGCTCGAGCGGCCGGGTTTGCCAGGCGCTCACTTCGGCCATCACCTCGTCGGTCACCGAGCTGATGAAATCAGGCGAGACCTCGGTGCCGTACTGCTCTTGCAGGAAACCCTGAATCTCCCGGACCGTCATGCCACGCGCGTACATGGCCACGATCCTGTCGTCGAAGCCGGTGAAGCGGCGTTCATGCTTGGGGATCAATATCGGCTCGAAGCTGCCATCACGGTCGCGGGGCACCTCGATGCGGATTGGACCGTCTTCGGTCAGAACCGTCTTGGCACCACGGCCATTGCGCTGGTTCGTGGCGTGGGCCGGCCTGGCGGCGCCCGACGGATAGCCGAGATGGTGGTTCATCTCGCCACCCAGCGCACGCTCGATCAGGGCCTTCTTGAGCGCCATCGTGGCGGCATTGATGGCTTCGGCCGTCATCGGGCCGTTGCCGAACTGTTCAAGCAGCTCGGCAGGAATTGCCGGCAGGTCTACCGGCTTGGCTTTCGGTTTGCGAGGCATAGTCACTCCTTGGCGACATGTTATGCCTCAAACACGAAATTACTGACAGGCCCAGAGAAAGCGGCTCAAACCGCTAATTCTTAAGCGGGTCCCCCGCGCAGCCACGGTAGTGGTGCATCTGGAATCCGTGCCCCCGCACACTCCGCGCCGTTGACAAAGGACTCATCAGCTCCCACTCCGCACTGCGTGCGTCGCGGGCGGGTCTGCCTGGGAAACCAGCGGCTTTGCTTCGCGCAGCGAGCAAGCCGCAACGGCTTACGCTACTGAATTTTCGTACTTCGAATTAAATGATGCCGGCGATGGAGGCCCACCAGGCACAGGCGGCCCGTGCGACATCCTCGGTGTGCGCGAACGCAGGGAGCGGTGTTATGAACTGGGTATCGGCGCGCGCAGCGCCGCCGGAGGTATGACGCCTTTGTCACTGAGGCTGAATGTGCGAGAACACAGATTCCAGATGCACCACTACCGCTACTGTGCGGGGGACCCGCTTAAGAATTAGCGGTTTGAGCCGCTTTCTCTTGCCTACTTCTCTTTGCGGCGGCAAAGAGAAGTAGGTGCCGCCCCGCACAGGGGCAACGCTAATAGACCACTAACAAGTCAAGGAAAGGCCAAAAGACCAACATCAGACGGACCACGACCCCAGCCAGGAAAGGCCAAAGATTCCAGCCCAAGGAAATCCCACCGCCAAAGGCAAAACAGATACAACAAGCGCCGCGCAGGCAAAAAACCAACCCAAAATCTCAAACAACAACCTCCGCCAACAACTCCCGAACAGCCCTCCGGGCCTCCCCCCCTAACTCCTTAATATCAACCCCTTCAATCAGATCATCAACAACCACCCGCTTCCCAGCAGAAAAAAGCGCCGCCACCGAAGGCCTCCCCCCAGAAGCAACCGGCCCAATCGCCGGATCATGCAACCCAAAATACCTCGGATCATCGAGCCGATAAACCGCAATATCCGCGGCATACCCCACAGCAACTTTCCCAACCTCATCAAGCCCCATCACCCGGGTGCCGCCCGCCGTCCCCCAATGAATCACCTCGGCAATGCTCGCCGCGCCCGCTCCGCCTTCGAAACTGCCGCCCCGATACGCCGGCTGCGCCAGCATCCCCAGCCGTGCCCGCTGCGCCAGCCACGTCATGTGCACCTCGGAAATCATATCGGCCGCTTCGTTCGAGGCCGCACCGTCGACGCCAATCGATACCGGCACCCCCGCGTCAGCCATCTCCCGCACCGGGCAAATACCGCTGCCCAGCCGCCCATTGCTCTGCGGACAATGCGCGATACCCGTGCCCGTCTGCGCAAGCAACGCGATTTCGTCCGCGTCGACCTTGACCAGATGCGCGTACCACACATCGCTGCCAAGCCAGTCGTGCTCGCCGCAAAAAGCCACCGGCGATTGCCGGTACATCGAATACGCACTGTCCTGATAGCCGACCGTCTCCGACAGGTGACTGTGCAAGCGCAATCCGAGGCGACGCGCAACCGCCGCCGTCTCACGCATCTCCCGAGGGGAAATCGAATACAACACCGTGGTCGGCGCCATCACGACGCGCCGCATCGCTCGCGGTGAAGCGTCGTGGTATCTGGCGGCAAGCCGCTCGATATCGGCGACGTAAGCGTCCAGCGTTTCAGGTCGCAACGCCGTCGGCAAGTCGGCCTCGAGTTGCCGTGTTTGCGTCGCGCCGCCGCGCAGCAACACGAAACGCAACCCGAGTTTCTCCGCCTCCTCGAACAGAATCGCCGAACTGTCGAACGGCATGCCCGGGTAGTACACGTAGTTGTGATCGGCCACGGTCGCACAGCCGGAGCGCGCGAGTTCGATCAACCCAATGCGCGCCGCGAGCCGGAAGCGCCGCTCGTCGAATAGCGCACGAAACCGATAAGGCGTCGCGGCAAGCCACGGCGTAAGCGTGGCGTCGAGTCCGGCCGTGTCTCCCTTGAGCAGCGACTGGAACAGATGATGGTGAGTATTGACCCACGCCGGATAAATCACGCAGTCAGTAGCGTCCACGATCGTCTCGCCAGGTCGCGGCGCGAGCGCACCGATCTCGTCGATCGTATCGCCAACGATGCGAATGTCGGGACCCGGCACGCGCGATGGATCGTCCGCGGTACCACGGCCGCCTGTCATGATCGCGGCCGCGTTGCGGATCAGCGTGGAGGGTTGAGTGTCGTATGTCGTCATAAGCCTGAGCGCAAAAATCAAAGTTGGCTATCGTGCCAGCCGCGCAAACCGATGCGCGACACCCACGCCGTGATGGCAAACAGCACGACGCCCGTCACGGTGATCAGCAGCAGCGCCGCAAAGAGCCGGGGAATATTCAACTGAAAACCTGCCTGCAGAATCTGATAGGCCAGCCCCGCCCCGCTGCCGCCCGTCCCGGCGACAAACTCCGCGACCACCGCACCGATCAAAGACAGCCCGCTCGAAATCCGCAGGCCGCCGAAGAAATACGGCAACGCACTCGGAATGCGCAGGCGCACCAGCGTCTGCCAACGGGTTGCGCGATTGATCCTGAAGAGGTTGATCAATCCCGGGTTCACACTGCGTAAGCCGAGCGCCGTGTTCGAGATGATCGGGAACAGGGCCACCAACGTCGCGCACAACACCAACGCGACATTCATGTCCTTGACCCAGATGATGATCAGCGGCGCGATCGCCACCACGGGGGTTACCTGCAACAGAATCGCATACGGAAACAGGCTCGCTTCGATCAGCGGACTCTGCACGAACAGCAACGCGATAACCACGCCAAGCACGGTGGCAAGTGCAAACGCCAGCAGCGTGATTTTCAGCGTCGCCAGCAAACTGCCGAACAATAGCGGTGCGTCCTGCACCAGCTCGGTCACGATCGCCGACGGCGACGGCACCAGATACGCCGGCACCTTCATCAGCACACACCAGCCCTGCCACAACGCCAGCACCACCATGCCAACGACCCACGGCGCGATCATCTTCGCCACGCCGGGACGATGCAGCCACGGGCGCCGCGCGGCTTTCGCGGCCACTGGGTTGCGCGCCGCGTTATGGTTGGCCGAATGACCCGCAAGCACTTCGCCCGTCATGATTGCACTCCTGTTTCTTCGTTCGCGAACGACGCGCGATGCGCATCGGTAATCAACTCGGAGAGCGTTTTGCAGTGCTGCATGAACGGCTCGCTGACGCGGAACGCATCGTCGCGTTCGAGCGGACCGTCAATCGGCACCTCGGCGATGATGCGGCCCGGTCGCGCCTGCATCACCACCACGCGGCTCGACAGATACACGGCTTCGTAAATGCTGTGCGTGACGAACACCACCGTCATGCCGCGCCGCTGCCACAGCGCGCGCAAATCGCCGTCGAGGCGGTTGCGGGTGAATTCGTCGAGTGCGCCGAACGGCTCGTCAAGCAACAGAAGGTCCGGCTCGGTGACGAGCGCACGCGCGAGCGACGCGCGCATCTGCATGCCGCCCGACAGCTCGCGCGGCAGCACCTTGCCGAACTTCGCGAGCCCCACGCCATCGAGCGCTTCGGCAACACGCGCATCGGCTTCGCGGCGTGGCACGTGTGCGAGATCGAGCGGCAGACGCACGTTGTCGGCAACGGTCGCCCATGGCATCAAGGTCGCTTCCTGAAACACCATCGACATGCGCCGCCCCGGCGAGCCGACCGTCTCGAACGCTTGCCCCCACCAGCGCAGATGACCATGCGTCGGCGTTTCAATGCCGGCGAACATTTTCAGCAAGGTGCTCTTGCCGCAGCCGGACGGCCCAAGTAAGGAAATGAACTCGCCGGGTTCGATCGCGAGGCGCACGTCTTCGAGCGCGACCGTGCCGTTCGGATAGCGCTTGTCGACACGCTGCACCGAGAGCAGCGGCACAGGCGGTTTCGGGGAATAGGGTTCGGTCGAGGCCATGATCATTCCTCCACGTTGATGGGGAATACTTCGCGAAAGACTTCCGATTCACCGTTATCGTTCAACAGCTTCAGCAACATGCGGCGCATCAGCAACCCGGGCTGGTCCGATTCCATGTGGCATTCCTGCTGGCGGTGTACGTCGATACAGGCGTCGTAGTCGGTCGCTTCGAGAATGTCGCGGTCTTCGTCGGTAATCGGCCGGTCCCAGTCGATCAGTTCCTGCGTCGAGCACGCGTCCTCAGTATCGTTGCGATAGAGCCATTGCGAGAGCATCAGCGTGCGGTCGTCGATCGGCGTCGCGCAGTTATAGATGATGTGATGGATGCCGCTCGCCGGATACACGCAGCCAAAGCGGCGCGCAAACGGCATATACCAGCGGTTGATCAGATGACGCTCGGTGACTTCCTCGTTCGTGCCCGTGATGCGATAGCTCGCCGGCGGATTGCGCACCGGTACATGCGTCTCCGCTTCGAAGCCCCACTCGTTCGGCCGGAATTCGTACTTCGACGGCTTCGGGTTGTCGAACAGACCAAAGTTGCCTTTATGCACGAAACTGAAATGCGAGTTGTCGAACGAGTTCTCCATCATGCGCAGCGGGCTCGTTTCCCAGCGCTCGTAGAATTGCAGAATGCGGCGGTAGCCGGGTGCGCCCTCTTCAGGAAACTCGGGAATCGGCTGCAGCGGATCTTCGAGCGCGACCCACGCGTAGCCGTAACGTTCTTCGCAGTGGTACGACGGCACGATCGCGCGCGATGGAATCGCGCCGCCGTTGGTCTGCGGAATCTTCACGCATTGGCCGGTGCAATCGTAGGTCCAGCCGTGATATCCGCAAGCGATATTGCCGTCGCTGTCGACGAAACCCTTCGACAGTTTCGCGGTGCGATGACAGCAGCGATCGCGCAAGGCGTGCGGCTTGCCGCCTGCGCCCTTCCATAACACGATGGGCTCACCCAGCAGGGTGAACGGCTGCGGACCGGCATCGAGTTGCGCCATCGGCATGATTGCGTACCAGAAGCGGCGCAAGACTTTTTGACGGGTGACCAGCATGGGGGAAACTCCTTCTTCGAGCGTTCAGGCGTAAAAGCGGCGCATGTACCTGGGAAACCTCAGGGCATGACCTTCGCGTTCTGGATGTATTGCAGCGTGTAGGCCGAGTGATAGTCGGTCGAGGGCTTGAGCAGCTTCGCGTCGACCATGTATTCGAAGGTCTTCTTCCAACGCGCGTCGGTCATCGTGCCGATGCCTTGCGTCGCTGCGTCGCCGCCGGTCACGAGCTTGAGTTTCTTCAGTTGCGCCACGCCATAGGCGAGTTGGCCATCGCTCATCTGCGGGTTGTCTTTCTTGATCAGTGCATTGGCGGGCGCCGGATCGTTCAGATAGCTCTTCCACCCTTCCATTGAAGCCTTCACGAAACGCGCCACCACATCCGGCTTGTTCTTCAACGTATCGCGCATCGTGACGATGGTCGTGTTGTAGGGCGGATAGCCATCGTCGGCGAACAGGAAGAAGTGTGCGTTCGCGTGGGCCTGTTCGGCCTGATAGGTTTCCGACGACGGATACGCCTGCATCGCCACGTTCGGATCGGCAAAGAACGGTTGCAGATTGAAGGTGTACGGACGCGCTTGCGCCTCGGTGTAGCCGTACTTCGCCTTCAGCCACGGCCACCAGGTCGTGCGGCCCGAACCGGCGACGAGAATCGTCTTGTTCTTCAGTCCGCCAAGACTGGTCACGTCGGCATGGGTCATCATGCCTTGCGGGTCGTACTGGAACGCCGCGGCAACCGTGGTGACAGGAATGCCGGCTTCGACGCTCGAGAGCACCTGGAAGTCGTAGCCGAGCAGGAAGTCCGCCTGACCGCCGGCGAGCAACTGCATGCTGTTGACTTGCGGCCCACCCATTTTGATCGTGACATCCAGACCATACTTCTTGTAGATGCCGGTCGCGATCGCCTGATAGAAACCACCGTGCTCGGCTTGCGCATACCAGTTGGTCAGCAAGGTCACATGGTCTTCGGCGTGGACCAGCGGCGCGGCAAGTGCGGCACCGGCGACCGCGGCGGCGCTGACGGTGCGTGCCACAAATGAGCGGGCGCACGAGGCAATTCGTGCATAAGCTGAGAGAATACGCGGAACGCGCATAGCTGAACTCCGTGTGAACGTGGGGATAGTTGTGAGAGTGGGAAAGCCGGACGATAAGGAACGGGCGACGCGGCCCATGCGGCGCCGGCGCACGAGATCAGACAGACGCGCACAGGTATGCATATGAGCGAACGAATGCGGCTCACCGCGCGTGGCCGCACGACTCGCACTGACGCCTGACAGTTGGGTGAAAATTTGGGGCAACTGCATCGCACGCTCCTTGTTGGCGGAACCGGACGGTTCCGTTCAAACGCCGAATTGCTTCGACGTGGGCGCACGATGCGCCCCAAGAGCAATGCCCCACGGTGACCGGCACTCGCGTGCCGGCTCGCTAGCCGCTTCTACTCTGGTTTTCCATTAAGCGAATGTTGTGCCAGTTGTTAAGAAACGCCCCGACGACGCGCGCCCATCGAACGTTTGGGTATGTCGCGCCTCTGCCGTTGCGGTGCTAACTTTGCACTCGCGCGAAGCGGCGCGGCACCGCGTGGGTGCATCCGGTGCCCCTTTGGCGCGCCCCACGCGCTGAGCGACGCGAGGGCAAACTGCAGCCGCGCGAAGACGCCGATCAAGGGTGCAATCAATCGCCGGTTAACTGCCCGTACAAAAAAACCGGCCAGGGCGGGTCTCGATCAAGTGCTGGCGCCAGACGCCAGCCCAAGCGGCTTTGCTGCGTTTTGCCCGCAAAAGACGCATAAATTTTCCCCTTCGAACCGCTTTCACAGCGTGGACATTTTTTCCGATTTATTACTGATTATTTTTTTCCTGTAATCACCTATTTTGCTGCATGCAGCAAAGTGTGCGCAAAGCGAACCGGCTGCCGCCCCTTAACGGATAAGAAAGGAGACACCTGTGTTCACCTTCTCCACCCCCTCCCCCGCAGCCCAGTCCGCTCCCAGAGTTTCCATTTGCCTGCCGACCTGCAATCGGCCTGAGTTGATCGCGGAGTGTATCGATTCGTGCCTCGCGCAGACCTATGGCGATCTGGAGATCGTTATCGGCGACGATTCAAAGGACGACCGCACCCAGCAGTTGATCGCGCAACGCTATCCGAACGAACCGCGCATCCGCTATGTGATGAATCAGCCGCCGCTCGGTCAGGCGCGCAATGTCGCAAGCCTGTTCGAGCGTGCTCGCGGCGACAAGATTCTGCTGATTCACGACGACGATCTGCTCACCACCGACGGCATCGAAAAACTCGTGTCGCTATGGGCACTTCATCCACAACTGGAAGTGGCGTTCGCCAATCAGTACGAGGCCGATCACAATGGCATAGTCGACCTCGATGCAAGCACGCGCCTGAACATCGCGTTTCATCGCACGAGAGACGCCGAAGGCCTGCAGCCGTTGCCCGGCAGAACCGGGTTGATCCAGATGTTCCCGAACAACGGCTGGATGGCCAACGCGGACCTGGTCAAGCGGATCGGCTACACGGATCAGTACGGCACGTGCTGCGATTTCGTGTTCGGCACCGAACTCTGTCTCGCCGCGCGCGAGGTGTTCTATCTGCACGAATACGTGTCGGTCTACCGGAAGACGGCGACCTCGATCTCGCATAGCACGCGCGGCACGACAAGCTCCGCGCCCGTCAGTGCGTATGCGTTCGTCAAGGCGCTGAGGCTGCCGCCGCAACTGGAACCGTCACGCAAGCTGGCATTGCGCCGGCTCGCGCCGATTGTCGTCTCGGTTCACGCGAAGAATCAACAGGCGGCGCTCGGCCTGAAGATCCTGTTCACGCATCTGTTTGCCTACAACTACGGTTTGAGTATGCGGTTCTGTTACCACCTGCTGATGCTCTCACGCGCGGCTGTGAACCTGCGGCAGCACGCTGCGGTGACGGGCGTAGCTGCAGCGGCATCAGGCGTGGCCGCAGCAGCGTCGGGGGTAGCCGCGGCGGCGTCGGCTGTCGTTGCCGAGCCGGGGGCCGCTGTGACCGAACTCGTTACCGACATCGTGACCGATCGATCCGAACTGATCTGACTGATGCCGCTGTAGCCAGGCGCGGCCGTCAGTCGCCAGACAATGCCTGTGCGGTGGCCGGCGTGAGCGGCTGTACGATGCGCTTGTGCCGCGTCAACGCATACGTGGCGATGCGGTCAAGCGCCGTGCACAGCACCAGATAGATGAAGCCGACGAACAGGAAGATCTGTGCGGGATACACCATCAGCCGGTTGCTGACCTGCGTCGCGACGAACGACAACTCGCCGACGCCGACGATATACGCGAGCGAGGTGTCCTTCACCAGCGAGACCCATTGATTGACGAACGAAGGCGCCATGATGCGCATCGCCTGAGGCAGCAACACGTAGCGCAGTGCTTGCATCCGTGTGAGGCCGAGCGACAGGCCGGCTTGCCACTGGCCGTCGCCGACCGCGCGAATGCCTGCGTGCACCGAGTGCGCAAGGTACGCACCGCCGATCAGCGAGAGCGCGCAAACGACCGTCGCAAGCCCGGGCACGTCGACATGAAAAACCATCGGCAGCAGGAAATAAGTCCAGAAAATCAGCATCAGCACCGGAATCGCGCGAAAGAAACCGATCACGAGCAGCAAGGGCACACGGGCGATGCGCCCCGCCATCGCCAGCGCAATACCGCCTGCGACCCCGAGCACCGCCGAAGCCAGCGCGGAACACAATGCCAGCACCAGCGTAAGCGCCGCGCCGCCGAGCGGCCCCTGCGGAAATGCGCCGACCAGCAAATACGGCAAATTATTGGCGAACAACGACCATGTCATGCTCAGCGCCTCGCGAATGAGCGCTCGCGCGCATGTGCAACCGTGTGCGAAACAGCTTCGATCACCGCGACGGCGGCGATATACAACACGGTGGCCACACCGAATGCCTCGAAGGTTTTAAAGGTTTCCGTCTCGACCTGACGCGACGCATACGACAATTCGGCAAGACCGATTGCCATGGTCAGCGATGAATTTTTCACGAGATTCATGTATTGGCCGAACAACGGCGGCAGCGAAATGCGTACGGCTTGCGGCAATACGACGTAGCGGAACGCCTGCAACGGCGTGAGACCCAGAGCCGCGGCCGCGGCATGCTGACCTGCCGGCACGCCGCGCAAACCCGCCTGGAATTCCTCGGCGATGAAAGCCGCCGTATAGCACGTGAGTCCGACCCACCCGGCGACAAATTCGAACGACGGCCAGCGCAGCGCATACGCGCCGATCTGCACGCCATGCGGTGTGTTTAGCCATTGCATCAGTGCGTCTGGCATCAGCGTGGCCGCACCGAAGTACCAGAAGAACAGTTGCACCAGCAACGGTGTATTGCGAAACACCAGCACATACGCGGCCGTTGCACGACGCAGCCAGCCGTAGCGGGCATGACGCGCGATTGCCAGCACGAGGCCGGCCACGGTGGCCGCGAGCGCCACCGTCAACGCGAGACCGACAGTGACGCCGAAGCCTTGCCACAGCCACGTCAGATACTTTGGAGCGAGCCACGCTTGCATCGTTAAACCTGCTTCTTTAAATCCGCTCTTGCGAAAACGCCGACGGGCACGCTGCGAGCGTGCCCGTTCATTCCTGAGTACTACAGCGGCATGAAACTCAGGTCTTGTCGCCGATCTTGAAGATACGCGCGAGCGGTGTCTTCGTTTGCGGACCGAACCAGCGGTTGTAGATCTTCGCGGCCGAGCCGTCCGCTTCCAGTCCCTTCAGCGTGTCGTTCACGAAACCGACCAGACGCGTCTCGCCCTTCGGAATGCCCACGCCCATGTAGTCGTTCGAAATCGTGAACGCCGGAATCTCGTAGTTCTGCTTGTCCGGTACGTTGGCGAGCAGACCGACCAGTTTCGGACCGTCCTGCGTGATCGCCTGTACATTGCCCGCGCGCAAAGCCGCGAATGCGAACGGCGTGTCGTCGTACGCGACGATCGTGGCTTGCGGGAATTTCTCGCGCAGTGTGATTTCGTTGGTGGTGCCCTTGTCGGCGCCCACCCGCAGGCTGTTGATCTGATCCGGCGACTTCAGCACGCCCTTCTTCGCCAGAAACTGCTGGCCTGACGAGAAATACGGAATGCTGAAATCGACCTGTTTGGCGCGCTCGTCGGTGATCGTGAAGTTGGCGAGTACCAGGTCCACTTTCTTCGACGTGAGGAACGGAATGCGGTTAGCCGGATTGGTCGGTTGCAGTTCGAGCTTCACACCGAGTTTGTCGGCAAGCGCCTTCGCGTAGTCGACATCGAGGCCGACGATGTGGTTACTGCTTGCGTCGACGTAGCCGAACGGCGGATTGCTGTCGAAGGTCGCGACGCGCAGCACGCCTGCCTTTTTGATGTCGTCGAGACGATCGGCGTGGGCAAGGCCCGACACCGTCATCGTCAGCCCCGTCATGGTCACTAGCCAGGCAGCGAGTAATTTCGATTTCATTTTTATGGATCTCTTTGTTTGTGTGCGATGCAGATGCGATGTTTCTGAAAACAGATGCGGATCGGCGCTATCCGTCGCAAGTCCGCTGCGAATCCGCTGGGAATATCGCGCCAGCGCGAAGTGCAACCGACGGCCACGCATGGGTGTCACCTTAGCAGCGCCGCCGCGCGCACCGAACCAAGAAATGCTCCTGTAATAAGCGTGTTTTCTGCTAAGCATCCGCTCATTAGCAAACGCGTATTTGTCGCTTGGTCTCACGCGTGCGGCTGATTAGGATGGGTCTCGAACCGTCATCAGCCTCGAGGTGATTTGCCATGTCCGACAGTGCCTGTTTCAAGCCGCGTGTGATCGAGCCGGTCGTCGTCAATCAGCCGGAAGGATTGGGGTTGGCCGTGGAGTTATGGCTTGCGCACCCCGTCGATGGAATTGCGGGGAGAGCCGTGCAGATTCACTTGCGCAGCGATGCAAAGATGGCGCAAGCCGAGACGCTGCGCGATCTGCTGCATGCGCTGGGAACGGAGATCGTGGTGGCTTGAGCATCGGCATGGGCCTGGGCGCCGCTTGCCGTGCCTGCCGATGGGATAAAAAAACGGCGGCCGGGTTGCCCTGGCCGCCGTTTTCAAAGAGCGCTCACGCGCACTGTTTGCGCGTGTCGTCCTCGCTCAAGGCTCGTGACGCAAATACCCTTCTTTCGAAGGATCGCGCATGCGCAACGACACGATGCCGGCGATCGCGCACAGCGCGGTGACATACCAGTAGAACGTCGACTCACTGCCCACGGACTTCAGCCACAGCGCGACGTATTCCGCCGAGCCGCCGAAGATCGCATTGGCCACCGCATACGACAGCCCCACGCCAAGCGCGCGCACTTCCGGCGGAAACATTTCGGCCTTGATCAGGCCGCTGATCGACGTATAGAAGCTAACGATCGCCAGCGCCACGACCACGAGGCCGAAGGCCGCGTACGGGCTCGTTACGTCTTTCAACGCGTGCAGCAGCGGCACGGTGCCGATGGTCGCGAAAAAGCCGAAGAAAATCATCGAACGACGACGGCCGATACGATCCGACAAAGCGCCGAACGCCGGCTGCATGATCATGTAGACGAACAGCGCTGCGGTCATCACGTTGCTTGCCGTCTTGGCGTGCATACCGGCCGTGTTGACCAGGTACTTCTGCATATACGTGGTGAACGTGTAGAAAATCAGCGAGCCGCCTGCCGTGAAGCCGAGCACGGTCAGAAACGCGCCCTTGTGCTGCCACAAGCCGCGCAGCGTGCCGGCTTCCTTGCGTTGACGCGTTTCAGCCGTGGTCGTTTCTTCAAGCGATTTACGCAGATACAGCGCGACGAGTGCCGCCAGCGCACCGATCACGAACGGCACGCGCCAGCCCCACGCTTTCAGTTCTTCGGTGGAGAGGGTTTGCTGGAGGATCACCAGCACGAGCAGCGCGCACAACTGACCGCCGATCAGCGTGACGTACTGGAACGATGCGAAGAAGCCGCGGCGGCCCTTGAGCGCGACTTCACTCATATAGGTAGCGCTGGTGCCGTATTCGCCGCCCACCGACAGGCCCTGGAACAGGCGTGCGACCAGCAGCAGCGCCGGCGCCAGCGCGCCGATCTGCGCATATGTGGGGAGCACCGCGATCACCAGCGAGCCGCCGCACATCATGAACACCGATACCATCATCGCGGTCTTGCGGCCGTGCTTGTCGGCAAGCCGGCCGAAGAACCAGCCGCCGATCGGGCGCATCAGGAAGCCCGCGGCGAAGACGCCCGCCGTGTTAAGCAATTGCGTGGTGGTATTGCCGCTCGGGAAGAAGGCCGGCGCGAAATAGAGCGCGCAGAACGAATACACGTAAAAGTCGAACCATTCGACTAGGTTGCCCGATGAAGCGCCAACGATCGCGAAGATGCGGCGGCGGGTGTCGTGTGCGTCGTAAACCGTGGCCACGGTTTGGTCGGTTAGGTCGGTCATGCTGTTGTCTTTCCTTGTCTTTAAACGGAGGTAGCGGTCGTGGCGCCGCCTTCATAGCACGCGCATCGCGGTGGGCGCGTCCGGAGTGCCTTGGATGACTCCGGGTGCGTCCGGGTTCGTCCGGGTTCGTCCGGGTGCCCCGCGGGTGCCCATAGCGCGCGTGCGCGAATTTTACAGAATTGCAAGGAGGAGATGGGGGTTTGTTAGGGATCAAGGCAGGGTTTTTGCCCACCCGGCAGGTGCAGGGCCTTCGCGGCGCTTTTCGTTGTTGATCCGGCTCGCTGGCCTTTTCTTGCTGGGTTCGGGGTTTGGTCTTTTGGTCTTTTGTTGGTCTTTTGGCCTTTCCTTGCTGTGTTAGTGGTCTATTAGCTGGGGCCTGTCAGTAATTTCGTGTTTGAGGCATAACATGTCGCCAAGGAGTGACTATGCCTCGCAAACCGAAAGCCAAGCCGGTAGACCTGCCGGCAATTCCTGCCGAGCTGCTTGAACAGTTCGGCAACGGCCCGATGACGGCCGAAGCCATCAATGCCGCCACGATGGCGCTCAAGAAGGCCCTGATCGAGCGTGCGCTGGGTGGCGAGATGAACCACCATCTCGGCTATCCGTCGGGCGCCGCCAGGCCGGCCCACGCCACGAACCAGCGCAATGGCCGTGGTGCCAAGACGGTTCTGACCGAAGACGGTCCAATCCGCATCGAGGTGCCCCGCGACCGTGATGGCAGCTTCGAGCCGATATTGATCCCCAAGCATGAACGCCGCTTCACCGGCTTCGACGACAGGATCGTGGCCATGTACGCGCGTGGCATGACGGTCCGGGAGATTCAGGGTTTCCTGCAAGAGCAGTACGGCACCGAGGTCTCGCCTGATTTCATCAGCTCGGTGACCGACGAGGTGATGGCCGAAGTGAGCGCCTGGCAAACCCGGCCGCTCGAGCCCATGTATCCGGTCGTGTTCTTCGATGCCTTGCGCGTCAAGATCCGCGAAGACGCCGTGGTACGCAACAAGGCGGTCTATCTGGCACTGGGCGTGCTGCCGGACGGCACACGCGACATTCTCGGACTCTGGATCGAAGGCACCGAAGGCGCCAAGTTCTGGATGAAGGTCTTCAATGATCTGAAGACGCGCGGCGTCAACGACATCCTGATCGCCGTCACGGATGGTCTCAAGGGCATGCCCGAAGCACTGGCCGCCGTGTTCCCGGCCACCACGCTGCAGACCTGCATCGTCCATCTGATCCGTAATAGCCTGGATTATTCGAGCTGGAAAGATCGTCGGGCACTGGCCGCAGCGATCCGTCCGATCTACACGGCACCCAGCGCGGAAGCGGCCGAAGCTGAACTCGACGCGTTTGCCGATGGGCCATGGGGCCAGAAACTCCCGATGATTGGCATGGCCTGGCGCAGTGCCTGGGACCGCGTGATCCCGTTCTTTGCGTTTCCCCCCGCGATACGCAAGATTATTTACACCACAAATGCCATTGAGAGCATCAATGCCCAGTTGCGCAAGATCATCAAGACCCGCGGCCACTTCCCGAGTGACGAGGCCGCCACCAAGCTCATCTGGCTGGCCTTGCGAAATATCACGGCGAACTGGGGACATGCCGCTCACGACTGGAAGACGGCCATGAACCAATTCGCTATCCTCTATCAGGATCGCTTCATCAGATCACCCGTGTAATTCTCCAAACGCCTTAAACACGGAAATTCTGACACCCCCATTAGCGTTGCCCCTGTGCGGGGCGGCACTTACTTTCTTTGCCGCCGCAAAGAAAGATAAGCAAAGAAAGCGGCTCACCCCGCCAGCTCATAAGCAGGTCCCCCGCACAGCCGCGGTAGTGGTGCATCTGGAATCCGTGCACTCGCACACTCCGCGCCGTTGACAAAGGGCTCATCAGTTCCCACTCCGCACTGCGTGCGTCGCGGACGGGTATGTCAGGGAAACCAAGGGCTCTGCTCGCGCAGCGGGAGCAAAAAAGTTGGAGAGTGGTTTTATGAACTGGGTATCGGCGCGCGCAGCGACGCGGGAGGTATGACACCTTTGTCACTGAGGCCGAATGTGCGAGGAGACAGATTCCAGATGCACCACTGCCGCTACTGTGCGGGGGACCCGCTTAAGAATTAGCGGTTTGAGCCGCTTTCTCTTGCCTACTTCTCTTTGCGGCGGCAAAGAGAAGTAAGTGCCGCCCCGCACAGGGGCTACGCTAATAGACCACTGACAAATCAAGGAAAGGCCAAAGCGCCAAAGCGCCAAAGCACCAACTCAACAACGAAAAAGCGCCGCGAAGGCCCCCACCCGGGCAGGCAAAAAACCCCAAACTCAAACCCTCACAGCCGGAGGCACATACTTACACTCATACCGCTTCCTAACAGTGCCATTCTCATCAACGCTTTCCAGATAAACATCAAACTGCCACAACCGCGCCATGTGCTTAAGCACCTCATCACTATCATTAGACAGATGCCGGTTGTCGCTCATGAAATGCCGCAACGTCAGACTCCGGTCCCCACGCGTATTCACCGCCCAAACCTGAATGTTCGGCTCCCGATGATGCATGTCGTACTGCCGCGACAACGCCTGCCGCACATACTGATACCCGCTGTCATCATGAATCGCGGACACTTCCAGCGCATCGCGCATATCGTCATCGAGCACGGAAAATAGACGCATCTCCCGGATCAGATGCGGCGACAGATACTGCGCGACGAAACTCTCGTCCTTGAAATTGCGCATCGCGTAGTGCATCGCCTGCAGCCACGGGCTGCCCGCCAGCTCAGGGAACCACTTGCGATCTTCCTCCGTCGGCGATTCGCAGATCCGGCGGATATCGCTCATCATCGAAAAACCCAGCGCGTAAGGGTTGATGCCGCTGTAGTAAGGCTTCGTGACCGGCGGCTGGTAGACCACATTGCTGTGCGAATGGAGAAACTCCATCATGAAACCGTCTTCCAGCTTGCCCTGCGCATACATCGTGTTGAGCAAGGTGTAGTGCCAGAACGTGGCCCAGCCTTCGTTCATGACCTGGGTTTGCCGCTGCGGATAGAAATACTGCCCGACCTTGCGCACAATGCGGATCACCTCCCGCTCCCACGGCTCGAGCAACGGCGCATTCTTCTCCGCGAAATACAACAGGTTTTCTTGCGGCTCCGGCGGGTAACGCTCCTCGATCTCCTCAGGCAACGGTGTATGCCGGCTCGGCAAGGTGCGCCACAGCTCATTCACCTGCGATTGCAGATAAGCCTCGCGTTCGCGGCGCGCCGCAAACTCCTTTTCCAGCGACAGCTTCTGCGGACGTTTGTAACGGTCCACACCGTAATTCATCAACGCATGGCACGAGTCGAGCAGTTCCTCCACCCGGTCGAGCCCGAAGCGCTCCTCGCACTCCGCGATGTAATTCTTCGCGTAGACAAGGTAATCGATGATCGCGTGCGCATCCGTCCAGAGCCGGAACAGATAGTTGCCCTTGAAGAACGAGTTGTGCCCATAGGCCGCGTGCGCGATGACGAGCGCCTGCATCGTCATCGTGTTCTCTTCCATCAGATACGCGATGCAAGGGTTTGAATTGATGACGATTTCGTACGCCAACCCCATCTGCCCGCGGCGGTAGCTCTTCTCGGTGGAAAGAAAGTGTTTGCCGAACGACCAGTGACGGTAGTTCACCGGCATGCCGACGGACGCGTAAGCGTCCATCATCTGTTCGGCGCTGATGAGTTCGAGCTGGATCGGATACACGTCGAGTTCATATTGCTCTGCAACACGGGCAATATGAGTGTCGTACTCTTCGATCAATTCGAAGGTCCAGTCGGACGGGCACGGCAAAGGCCGCCTATCTGCTACGTTCATACGGACTTCCCTTTGCCCCACAGTGGGCGTTCCGGTGTGTCCCCGTGCTGCAGCGGTGTCGACTGCTCCGGCTGCGGCGGCTCCCGTATCGTCCGCCTTCGCCTCGGCATGCCCGGCTTGACCCTGCTGCGGCACGCCTTTCCCGCGCTCCGGCTGGTAGCCGCGCGCTTCGTTGTGCAGGTGTTTTGTCATGAAGACGCCACCTGCTTTTCAAACAGTTCCCGGAACACCGGATAGATATCCGCTGCGGTCTCGACCTTCTTCATTGCCATGTGCGGCTGACTCAGCGCCAGCTGCGCATACTCGAGCCACAGGTTCTGCTCTTCCGGCGTAACCTGGATATACGCAAAATAGCGCACCTTCTCCAGGATGTCATCCGAAAGTATCTTGCGGCACTTGGGCGAATCGTCGGTCCAATTGTCGCCGTCAGACGCCTGAGCGCCATAAATGTTCCATTCAGTCGGCGAGTAGCGCTCCTCCATCACCTTACGCATCAGCTCCAGCGCGCTCGACACCACCGTGCCGCCGCTTTCCGTCGAATGAAAGAACGTGTCTTCGTCGACTTCCTCGGCGCGCGTATGGTGACGGATAAACACCACCTCGATCTTTTCGTAGTTACGCTTGAGGAACAGGTACAGCAGGATGAAAAAGCGCTTGGCGAGATCCTTGCGCTGCTCGTCCATCGAACCGGACACATCCATCAGACAGAACATGACCGCCTGGCTGGACGGCGTGGGCTGCTTCACCCGGTTCACGTAACGCAGATCGAACGGGTCGATAAACGGAATGCGCCAGATGCGCCCGCGCAAATGGTGGATTTCCTCCTCGAGCAGTTTGATTTCCTCGCGACGGTCGGCCGGATCGGCCTTGATCTCTTCCAGTTGCCGTTCCATCTCGTGCAACTGATTGACGAGCGGCGCCCCGAGCGCGATACGGCGGCCGAGCGCGCTTCTGAGCGAGCGGACCACGTCGATATTGTTCGGGGTGCCTTCGGCCGCCCAGCCGGCGCGGATGCTCTTCCACGTAGGCACGGCCATCAGATGGGTTTTGACGAGACGCGGGAGTTCGAGGTCGTCGAAGAAGTACTGCATGAATTCTTCGCGGCTGAGTTCGAACACGAAGTCGTCCTGACCCTCGCCTTCGTTGCTCGCCTGGTTGCCGCCGCCTCCGCCGCCGCCCCCTTGCGGGCGCTGGATCTTGTCGCCGCGGATGTAGTCCGAGTTGCCCGGATGCACCATTTCCCGTTTGCCGCCGGGGCCGTGCCGGAACGACGGTTCGGCAATGTCCTTGCGCGGAATCGTGATGCTCTGGGTGTTCTGGATATCCTTGATGCTGCGATCGCGTACCGCTTCCGAAACGGCGCGACGAATGTAGTTCTTGACGCGACGCAAAAAACGCTCGCGATTCGCAATACTCTTGTTCTTACCAGCTAACCTGCGGTCGATGATTTGATGAAGCACGCCCGGTCTCCCGTGTCCCATGCAACTGCACTAATTTCGAGTGCGCGAGACGCAAACTGCATAGGCATGTCCGCAAACGCAACGCTATGTCCATGCAACTTGCGCTTCGCAAGGTGCCCGCGCGGCCGGACCGCGCGGGCGGCACGCAATGCGTATCATGACGACTTGCGCACGCGCAGATACCAGTCACACAGCAAGCGCACCTGCTTTGGCGTATAGCCCTTCGTCACCATCCGGTTGACGAAGTCTTCGTGCTTGCGTTGCTCTTCCGCCGAGCCCTTGGCGTTGAACGAGATCACCGGCAACAGTTCCTCCGTATTCGAGAACATCTTCTTTTCGATCACGACGCGCAGCTTCTCGTAGCTGATCCATGCGGGATTCTTCCCCGCATTCGCAGCACGCGCACGCAGCACGAAGTTGACGATCTCGTTGCGGAAGTCCTTCGGGTTGCTGATGCCCGCAGGTTTCTCGATCTTCTCCAGTTCGGCGTTCAGCGCCGCGCGGTCGAAACTCTCGCCGGTATCGTGGTCGCGGAATTCCTGGTCCTGAATCCAGAAGTCCGCATACGTCACATAGCGATCGAAAATATTCTGGCCATACTCGGAATACGACTCCAGATACGCGGTCTGAATCTCCTTGCCGATGAACTCGGCATAGCGCGAGGCGAGCACGTCCTTGATGAACGACAGGTACTTCTGTTCGGTTTCCGGCGGGAACTGCTCGCGCTCGATCTGCTGTTCGAGCACATACATCAGGTGTACCGGGTTCGCGGCGACTTCAGTCGAATCGAAGTTGAACACACGCGACAGGATCTTGAACGCGAAGCGGGTGGACACGCCGGTCATCCCTTCATCCACGCCCGCGAAATCGCGATACTCCTGATACGACTTGGCCTTCGGATCGGTGTCCTTGAGATTTTCGCCGTCGTACACCTGCATCTTCGAGAACAGGCTGGAGTTTTCCGGCTCCTGCAAACGAGTGAGCACCGACATCTGCGCCATCATCTTCAACGTACCCGGCGCGCATACCGCATTGGACAGCGACGAATTACGCAGCAGCTTCTCGTAGATCTTGATCTCTTCGCCGTAGCGCAGGCAGTACGGCACCTTCACGACGAAGATCCGGTCGAGCAGTGCTTCGTTGTTGCGATTGTTGCGGAAGGCCTTCCATTCGGACTCGTTCGAGTGGGCGAGAATCACGCCGTCGAACGGGATCGCGCCGAAACCTTCGGTGCCCTTGAAGTTGCCTTCCTGAGTCGCGGTGAGCAACGGGTGCAAGACCTTGATCGGCGCCTTGAACATTTCGACGAACTCGAGCAAGCCCTGATTCGCGAGGCATAAGCCACCGGAGTAACTGTATGCGTCCGCATCGTCCTGGGCATACTGCTCGAGCTTGCGGATGTCGACCTTACCGACCAGCGACGAAATATCCTGATTGTTTTCGTCACCCGGTTCGGTCTTGGCGATACCGATCTGGCGAAGGATCGACGGGTAGCGGCGCACCACGCGAAACTTGCGGATGTCACCGTTGTATTCGTGGAGGCGCTTGACCGCCCACGGACTAAGAATGTTTTTCAGGTAGCGGCGTGGAATCCCGTACTGCTCTTCGAGGATCGGACCGTCCTCGTCGTAGTCAAACAGACCAAGTGGCGACTCGTTGACGGGCGACCCCTTGATCGAATAGAACGGCACCCGTTCCATGAGTTGCTTCAAACGCTCCGCGATCGACGATTTACCGCCGCCGACCGGTCCCAACAGATACAGAATCTGCTTCTTTTCTTCGAGCCCCTGGGCCGAGTGCCGGAAGTAGGCGACCACCTGCTCGATCACCTCTTCCATTCCGTAGAACTCACGGAATGCGGGGTATACCTTGATGACCTTGTTCGCGAAGATACGCGACATGCGCGGATCGTTGCGAGTGTCGATCTGTTCTGGCTCACCGATTGCCGTCAACATGCGTTCGCCAGCTGTAGCGTACGCGGCGGGATTGTCTTTGCAGAGCGCGAGATACTCCTCGAGCGAGAGTTCATCTTCTCGCGTTTTCTCGAAGCGGGTCGCGAAACTGCTGTAGATATCCATGCTACCTCCTCGCCAAAGTCTAGACCGATGTCGTGCGCGGCGCGCTATTCGGAAACGACATCGCTCGAATTCATCCTAAACCCTTTTAAATTTTTTTTCACGGACTACGTGATGAAAATCGTGCCGTGTTGCCCCTCCTGCAATCCTCACTTGGAAACACAGATTCGGTCACCTACAATCTTCCGCTCATCTTGCACTCATCCCGCACTCACGCACAACGACTGCCGGACCACGTTACCGCCTCTCCAATACCCTCTGCTCGCCGTGCTGTTCAACACCGCTCGCGGTGCTCCATGACACGAATCGTCCTGTTCATCAAACGATCTCACTGCTGCACCGGACAGCCTGTCTGCATGCGCACACTTTGTCGTCTCTAACGCGGACGTCATGCCATTTCCAGTGCCCGGTACTTTTTTTCATAACGCATCGCATTGCGATTCGGTCTACAGCGACGAGCACAGTGTTACATGTTCATTCGCGATGCTGACCAGCAGCGCTGTTCATCGGTGCATCGTGTAACGGTTCGTCAACGCACTGGAGGTTTTGTTCAACGCCATCGCGCATGGCGTGCGACAGTCCCCGTGCGCTTGCCGCTTATACCTGGCCCTCGTATTAACCGTGTTGGCGGCATGGTTGGCCGCGTGTATAACTGGATCACGGCCACACGGTGGCTTGCTTCATAGGTGTATACGGCAAAACGTTCGGTGCGGATGCCGCAAATGTAAAACGGCCGCCCGCGGGCAGCCGTTTGTTTGATGCTTCGTCTTTGTAATGGGTGTCACAAGTGGTGTCATAAGCGACGTCCCAAGCGGGTGTCACAAGCCGCCGGTTACAAATACACCGTGCCACGCTCAGGTCAGTTCAATCTCCACTTCGCCGAGACCGTCGATGTGGCCGCGCACAGTGCCCGGTTTGCCCACATTGTGCGCACCGACGTACGAACCGGTGGTGATCGTCCATTCGGGCTCGATCGTAATGCCCATAGCGGCGCAATGGTTGACGAACCACACCAGCAGTTCGCGCGGATCGCCAGCCGGATTGCCGGTGGCGTCCGGCACCAGCGAGTCGCCGTCGACACTCAACTCCAGTTCCGGCGACACGAAGTCGAAGCCGCGCGCGAGGCCCGCATAGGCAACCGGATGACCGGTAATCAACGCGCCGTTGTTCTGTGCGTCCGCCAGTTGTGCAAGCGGCGCGACATTGGGCCACTCGGAAAAGCGGCTGTCCACAATCTCGATGGTCGGCAGCACGACACCGACCTTCGAGAGCACCTCGTCGCGCGCATAAGCCCGGCCACGCGGCTCGATGGCCTCGGCGAAGCGAAAGGCAATTTCCAGTTCCACCAACACCCGGAAAAAGCCGCCATGGGCCACCCGCGCGGGCGACGGCAGCACCAGCGAAGCCGGGATCGGCGCGCCCGCGGCGGCCCCGCCCGGCGCTCTGGCGCCGATCTTCCACGCGCCCGTCGAATCGCCGAGGCCCGTGATGACAGTCTGCTGGATCGCGTAGGCGGTGGCCGCGTCAGGCGGCAGGCTGTCGGGTGGCGGCGCATCGATCGGGCGATGCTGTCGGCGTGCTTCGACGAGGCGGTGCGCGAGGTCGTATTGCGTCATGTCGGTCCTTTATGGCTGGCGCGTTGAGCGGTGGGCCGCTGCGCTGGGTTGCGGCAGCGGAATAGCGGGCTCACGGTCCGCGCGCTAACGGGCTGAAACGGCACTGTTGCCGATGCGAGCCGTCGTCGCGCCCGTCAATGTACCGGATCGCGACGCTTGCCAGGGTGCGGACAACGATTGTGAACGCTGCTTAGTCCACAAACCATGAAAAAAGACCGCGGTTGCATGCGCAATCGCGGTCTTTATCGTCATGCGGCGCGCTTGATCCGCTCGAGCATGGTTCTGTCTACTGCTTCATCAGGAACGAATGTTGCGACACAGCGGCCGATCAGAACGTTTCCCAATCCTGATCGCTGCCGGCGCTCGCCACCGCCCTGGCGGGCGTCCTCATGGGTGCAGCGGCTGCCGCGGGTGCGGCAGGAGCTCGTGCGGCCGTAGTGGACTGCGCAGCCGCTTGTGACGACGAGTGCGACACCGGTTGTAACGCGGCTTGTGACACCTTGCGTGGCGCCGTCGCGCGAACCGGCGCAGCCTCACGCTTCGGCGCCGCGCTCACGGGCGCCTTGTAACCGCTTTCTTCGAGCTGGAACACCGCGACCGCGGCACGCAGCTTGCCTGCCTGATCTTCGAGCGAAGAAGCCGCCGCAGCCGCCTCTTCGACCAGCGCGGCATTCTGCTGCGTTACCTCATCCATCTGGGTGACCGCGCGCGCCACCTGATCGATGCCGCTGCTTTGCTCTTCCGAGGCCGCGGCGATCTCGCCCATGATGTCGGTCACGCGCTGCACCGCACTGATGATCTCGGTCATAGTGCGGCCCGCTTCGTCGACCAGCGCCGAGCCGGATTGCACGCGCTCCACCGAGGTATCGATCAGCTCCTTGATTTCCTTGGCCGCCGCCGAGGAACGCTGCGCGAGGCTGCGCACCTCGCCCGCCACCACGGCGAATCCGCGCCCTTCTTCGCCGGCCCGCGCCGCTTCCACGGCCGCATTCAGGGCCAGGATGTTGGTCTGGAACGCAATCCCTTCGATGATCGAAATGATGTCGGCAATCTTCGCCGAACTCTGGTTGATGTCGCCCATCGTGCCGACCACCTGGCCGACCACCGCGCTGCCCTTATTCGCGATCTCGGACGCGTTGGCCGCCAGCGAGCTCGCCTGGCGGGCGTTGTCGGCATTCTGCTTGACGGTGCCGGTAAGCTCTTCCATGCTCGACGCGGTTTCCTGCAGCGCCGAGGCCTGCTCTTCCGTGCGTGAGGACAGGTCGATATTGCCGGCCGCGATCTGACGCGTGGCGGTCGCAATCGATTCACTACCGCTACGTACCGTGCGCACCGTTTCGGTGAGATTGCGCTGCATTTTGGCGATGCCTTCGAGCAACTGCCCCATTTCGTCACGCGAGGTGACCACGACCGGGCGGCGCAGATCGCCGGCGGAGATGGCGTCGAAATGACCGAGGGCCGCGTCGAGCGGGCGGGCAATTGCGCGGCTCAGTGTCAGGTAGGACAGCGCGGCGGCGATCACGCCGATCAGCAGCGCGACGGCACTCACCACCCGGAACACCTCGAAATTGCTTTGCGCGGAGTCGTAACCTTGCTTCGCGGACGTGAACTGGAACTTGCGCAGCGCGTCATCGGCGTTGGCGAGCTCGTTGTACACCTCCTGGATGTGCCTGGCGCTCTCAACCACCTTGCTTTGGTCATTCGCCGTGATGATCGTCACAAACGCGTCCAGTTGCTGATGCAGCGCCTCGCGCCTCGCAACGACGTCCTGAGCGAGACGGTCCTCCTCAGCGTCGCGCGGCAGGTCCATGTATTTTTTCCACCACGTGTCGGACGTCGCGCGCATCGTACGCGCCCGCTCGATCGTCGGCGCCACCTCTGGCGTGCCCATCATGAACGCCGCCCGGTCGAGCGCCAGCCGCTCACGTGCTGCATACAGCTCGGCGTTGCCGATATCGACAGCGCTCGGCATGGCGTTAGTGAAAGTGTCCTGATAAGCGTCGTTCGAACGACTCATCCCAAACAGACCGAAAACGCCAATGGCGACCAGCAGCGCGGCGAGAAAAGCCATCGTGAGGCCAATCCGCGCCTTGATCGTGATGCCTTTGTTCAACATGCTTGTTCCTGTACTTAGCAAATGAGAAGCTGCGTGCGCAGCGCGGGGTAGCGTGTCGCGTCTGCCTGCATGGCGCTGTTCTGTAGCCGCGCTCTAATATTTGGGTTTACGGCATTCGATCTGCGTACTTGAAGGTTTTATATGGTATGAAGAAAGACGTTGTAAGCAAATGGAAGAAATTACAAAATACTGACAGGCCGTGCCCAGGCTAAGGTCACACGGCGTTTTTTGACATTCGGGGAAGCAGGCTCAGTTGGCCTGGAAGCCGGCTGCGCCCAGGCGCGGCGGGTTCGAGTGGAACCTGGACACGAGTCGGCCACAGATCAAGCGGAGTTCAAACAGAACTCAGACGGAACTCGAGCGGCACAAAAAACCGGCCGCGAAGCCTGTCGGCTCGCGGCCGGCAACGCAATCCTCACACGGTGTCAGATATCAGGCCGCCAGATCGCGCCTCGCCACGCCGGCCCACGTCGCGGTCGATTCACGCACGATCAGGCGCGGCGACACGACACGCCGGCGGCCCGGCGCACGCGGAAGACTGCCCGACGCCGTCCCGGCGATGCGTTCAATCAGCGTCTGCGCGGCCATATCGCCGAGCGCACGAACCGACTGCCCCACTGTTGAAAGTGACGGATAGGTGAATCGCCCCAGTTCGATATCGTCGAAACCGATGATCGAGCAATCGCGCGGCACGCTGATGTTGCGCTCCGCCGCGGCGCGCAGCGCGCCGATGCCCATCATGTCGTTGCCGGCAAAAATCGCCGACGGCCTCACGGTATCGAACAGTTGCCCCGCCGCGCGATGGCCGCCCATCCCCGAAAAATCGCCTTCGACGATCGCGCCCGCCGGAATCTCGATGCCGCGCTCCGTCATGGCGCGGATAAAGCCGTGCAAACGCATGGCGCTTACCGCCGTCTTCACGGGCCCGGTAATGCAGCCGATTCGCACATGCCCCAGTTCGAGCAGGTGACGCGTCGCCAGGTAGCCGCCCTTCTCGTGGTCGATCTGCACCAGATCCGCGTTCACGCCTTCGATATTGCGGTCTACCACCACCAGCGGCTCGCGGGCGTCGGCGAGCGTCTGCGCCAGCACCGCGTCGTCGCCCGCGGAGGCAACGATCAGGCCGTCGATACGCTTTTCCTGCAGCACGCGCAGATAGTTTCGCTGCTTGGCCGGATCGTCGTCGGAATTGCAAAAGAACAGGCAATAGCCGTTGCGCGCGCAACCGTCCTCGATACCGCGCGCCATCTCCGCGAAATACGGGTTCGTGCTGTTCGGCACCACCAGACCGATCGTCGCCGTCGCCCGCGCCTTGAGCGAGCGGGCCACCGCCGACGGCACATAGTGAAGCTGACGGATCGCGTGTTCGACCTTCGCGCGTACATCGGCCGACACCGGCCGTGAGTTGTTCACCACGTGCGATACCGTAGTGAACGACACGCCTGCCACGGCCGCTACATCCTTGATCGTCGCCATAACCTGTTGCTCTCCTGCCTGTTGTTCCCGCCGGCCACGCCATCTGGCGACCCACCGGACGTCTTCATCGAAGACAGACCAAACCCATGAATACTTACGCTTTTCCGCAACGCTCTACCGCACTGCCCACACTTCCCGCTTCGACTGCTTTGACTGCTTCACACGCCGCCTTCACGTGGCTTTCCGCCAATTTCACGCCGCCCTCATGCCCGCTTGCGGCGGCTGCGATAGGTATCCAGCACCACCGCCACCACGATCACCGCGCCGGTGATCATCCGCTTGGTCGGCTCGTTCGCGCCGATCTGCGCAAGGCCGGCCGCCAGCACCGAAATGATCAACACGCCGAAAAACGTGCTGATCACCGAACCGCGGCCGCCCATCAGGCTGGTGCCGCCGATCACCACCGCCGCGATCACCTGCAACTCCATGCCGACGCCAGCGTTCGGATCGGCCGCTTCCAGACGCGAAATCTGGAACAGCGCCGCCAGCCCGGCCAGCGCGCCCATCAACGCGAACACAATAATCTTGTAAGGCCGCGGATCGACGCCCGCGAGCCGCACCGCTTCCTCGTTGGTGCCGATGCCGATCAGATAGCGGCCGAACACCGTGCGCGTGAGCACCAGTTGCGCAATCACCATGACCGCCACCGCGATCAGAAAGGCCGGCGAAATACCGAGCGCGATCGGATTCGATAGAAAATCGAACGCGTCGCCGATATACGCGGTGCGCGAACTGGTCATCTGATACGCCATGCCGCGCGCCGCTTCGAGCACGCCGAGCGACACGATGAACGACGGAATCCGCCAGCCCACAGTGACCGCGCCGGTGACGGTGCCGGTCAACGCCGCCGCGGCAACCCCGAGCAGTGCCGCCGGCAACGGCCCCCAGCCCCACTTCAACGCCGCCACACTCACCACCGAGCCGCCCAGCGCCAGCACCGACCCCACTGACAGATCGATCCCGGCGATGATCAGCACGAAGGTCATCCCCACCGACATCACCACCAGATCGGGGATCTGATTGGCGATCGTGCTGAACGTGTCGTAGGTCAGAAAGTGCGAACTCAGCAGCGAGAACAGCACGATCATCGCCAGCAACGCACCGGCGAGGCCCAGGTAGTTCGAAAAACCAAGCCGCGTGCCGGCCGGCTTGCCGCTTGCCGATGACACCGGTAGCACCGGCGGCACCGGTGACGCGGACGGGTCGGCGGACGGCGTAAGCGTTGCCCCTGCCTGCGCCGCGCCGGGTGCGCCGGATGTGCCGCCAGCGGCCTCACTTGCCGGTCGATCGGTCATGACAGACTCCCTGCTTCATGGGTGTCGACAGTGTGCAGCAGCGCTTCGCGGCTGCGGTAGCCGGCAAAAGCCGCGGCCAGCAACGCGTCCTGCGACCAGTTGTCGCGCTCGAACACCCCCGTCATGCTTCCCGCGGACATCACGCCGATCCGGTCGCAGATCAGCATCAGCTCGCGCAGGTCGCTCGACACCACGACCAGCGCGCGGCCTTCACGCGCCAGCGCGCCCATCAAGCCATAAATATCGAACTTCGCACCGACGTCGATGCCGCGCGTCGGTTCATCAAACAGCAGCACACGGCAATCGCGCGCCAGCCAGCGGCCGATCACGACCTTCTGCTGGTTGCCGCCCGACAGTTCGCCGACAATCTGCGCCGGTCCCGAACTGCGAATCCGCATCGCATCGATCTGCCGTTGCGCGAGCGCATTCTCGCGCTTCGCATCGACAATGCCGTGCCGCGCCACCCGGCCGATATTGCCGAGCGAAACGTTGGCCGCGATCGGTTGCGGCAGCAACAGGCCTTCGCCTTTGCGGTCTTCGGTAATCAGCGCGATGCCGGCCCGCACCGCGTCCGAAGGCGACGCAATCTGCACCGGCGTGGGCGCCACACCCGGCGCGCCGGCTAGCGACACCGTCCCCCGTCCTTCTGATCGGCCCCGTAGATCAGCCGCATCAGCTCCGTGCGGCCCGCGCCGATCAGCCCGCTGACGCCGAAAATCTCGCCGGCGCGGACCTCGAACGACACCTCGCGCACCACCTTGCCGCGCGTGAGCCGGTCCACTTTCAGTAGCGGCGCGCCGATGTTGCGCACACCCAGATCGATGTGCTCGCCCAGTTCCCGACCCACCATCCACGTGACGATCTGATCGCTCGTCAGATTCGCCATGGCGTCGACATGCACCAGCTTGCCGTCGCGCAGCACTGCAACCTCGCCAGCTATCCGCGCCAGCTCTTCGAGCCGGTGCGAGATATAGACCAGCGCGACACCGCGAGCCTTCAGCCGCTCGATCTGCTCGAACAGCAGGTCGACTTCGCGCGCGGTCAACATCGCGGTCGGCTCGTCGAGGATCAGTACGCGGCAGTCGTCGATCAGATTGCGCGCGATTTCCACCATCTGCTGATGCCCGATGCCGAGTTCGCCGACCAGCGTGTCCGGATCGATCGCATCGAGCCCGACCTGCGCCATCGCGAGGCGCGCATCCTCGCGCAGCTTGCGGCGGTCGATCCAGCCGAAGCGGAACGCGCCCGCCTGCGGCAAACGGTTCAGAAACAGGTTTTCGGCCACCGACAGCGTCGGCAGCAGATTCAACTCCTGCATCACCATGCGCACGCCGAGCGCTTCGGCCTCGCTGCGGCTTGCCGGCGCGTACGGCGCCCCGCCGAGGCGCATCGTGCCCGCGCTCGGCTCGACAAGGCCACCGATTATTTTGGATAGCGTACTCTTGCCCGCGCCGTTCTCGCCCGTGAGCGCCAATACCTCGCCGGCGCGCAGCGACAGCGAGACGTCGGCGAGCACCGGTTCGGCATAGGTCTTGCCGATGCCGCTCACAGACAGCACGGCAGGCAACGCATCGTGATCGGTTGAGTCCATCGCAATCCTGGTTCCGGGGCTCCCGGCGCGGTTTCACGCGATTCGCTCGCATGAGGCCGCCAACGACAGCCACGCGTCATGCCGGCCCAATGCGCGGAATGCGCAGGCGCTATCGGCCACGCCCCTCCCGCCGCGCAGCCACCGTCATGACGCTTACCTCTGAATTAACGGCGGCCCGGCAGGTTTCTTGAGCGTTTATTGAATTGGCGCGGATTCGCACGTTTTTTGCCATGCATTCAACATGCTGTGGCACGCGCTAACCCGCGTCCCCGGGTTTGCTGCAGTGTTGCTCGCGATGCCTGATCCGGTCGTTCCGGATACTTAACGATACTTTCCCGGCGGTACTTTCCGGTACGGGTTGCCCGATGCTTATCGGGTCACCAGATCACATGGCGTTTCCACCACACCGGACAACTGCGACTGCTTCTTGTGCTCGCTGATCGCCTTGAGCGCCGTGTCGATCCCGAACACGGCCTGCTTGGCGGCGTACTGGTCGGCGGTGGCGAGGACACGGCCGTCCTTGAGCATCGGCCTGATCGCGTTGATGTTGTCGTAGCCGACCACCAGCACCTTGCCCTGCCGGCCCGCCGCGCGGACGGCCGAGACCGCGCCGATCGCCATATTGTCGTTGCCGGCAAGGAGCGCCTTCAGATTTGGATACTCATTGAGCATAGCCGACGCTACCGCGTTGCCCTTGTCGATCTCCCATTCGCCCGACTGCACCGACACGACCTTGGCGCCCACGGTTTGCATGGCGTCCTTGAAGCCGGCGGTGCGTTGTTGCGCATTGGTGGTGGTCGACACTCCTTCGATAATGCCGACTTCGTCGCCCGCCTTCAGCTTTTTGGCCAGGTAATCGCCGACCTTCTGCGCACCCTTGCGGTTATCCGGGCCGACAAACGGCACGTTCAGATCCTTCGACTTGAGCACGTCCGGGTCGAGCCGGTTATCGATATTCACGACGATGATGCCCGCGTCGATGGCCTTCTTGACCACCGGCACCAGCGCCTTCGAGTCGGCCGGGGCCAGCACGATCGCGTCGACTTTCGAGACGATCATCTGTTCGACGATCCTGATCTGGTTCGCGGTATCGGTCTCGTCCTTGATGCCGTTGGTGATCAGATCGAACTGGGCGGCGTTGTGCTTCTGATAGTCCTTCGCGCCGTTTTCCATGGTCAGGAAAAACTCGTTCGCGAGAGACTTCATCACCAGCGCGACTCTCGGTTTATGGGCGGGCGCGCTTTGCGCGTTAGCAGAGGAAAACGGTAAAGCGGCGGTGGCGGTGACGAGAACAGCGGCCGCCAATATGCGGCGGCGAATGCGATGGCTCATGCCTATCTCCAGGATTTTTCAGGCTCGCGATCGAGCCGTATTTTTAGTCTCACGCAAACGTTTGCGAGGCCTATTCTCAGCGTGCCCGCTTCGGACTGTCAACGATTCGTGGTGTTGCGATGCACCGGCGTGCCGCCCATGCTGGACTTTTATTGTGCACGGTGCAAGCGCGAACCCCGCGGGGAGGCTCGCGGGACGATGGACTGACGGCCTGTCAAAGCCAGTCGGCCTTGCGAAAACGCCAGTACAGGACCAGATCCACAGCCAGCATCACGACGAGGCAGATCGGATAGCCGAACTTGCTATGCAGCCCGGGGATGCTCTCGAAGTTCATCCCGTAGATGCCGGCGATCATGGTCGGCACCGCGAACAGCGCAGCGAACGAGCCGAGCCGCTTGGTCACTTCGCTCTCGGCAAGCGAGATCATCCCCAGATTGACCTGCACCGCGGTCACGACCATTTCGCGCCGGCCGTCGATGGTTTTGACGATCCGCTGGAGATGATCGTAGACGTCGCGGAAATAGGCTTGCATGCCTTCGCAGACGCTCGGAATGCGGCCGCCCGTCAGCTTGCCGATCCCTTCCTGCAAGGGGGCAATATGGTGCTGCAAGATCACGAGACGGCGTTTCAACGAGTACAGATCCTCGATGATCGCCCGCGAGGCCGCCGAATTGTTACGTTCGAAGATGCGGTCTTCGAGTGCTTCGATCTCCGTGTTCATTGCCTCGACGATCGGAAAATAACGATCGACGATGTCGTCGGCCAGCGCGTACAACACGAACGCCGAACCCTCCTTGAGCAGTTGCGGCTCGCGCTCGCAACGGGCGCGAACGTTCTGGAACCCGGCGCGCGTGCCGCGGCGCACCGACAGCACATAGTTATGCCCCACGAACACGTCGACCTCGCCGATCAGCAGTTCGCCCGCCTCATCCATTTCCACGGTATGCATGACGGCGAACAGCGACTCATCGTACTCCTCGATTTTCGGACGTTGATGGCCGTTTTGCACGTCCTCGATCGCGAGTTCGTGCAGGCCGAACTCGTGTTGCATCACGGCCAGTTCGTGCGGCTCCGGGTCTTTCAGTGCGACCCAGACGAAGCACTCGGGCCGTGCCACGTAGTCGCTGATGTTCTCGATATCGATGTCGCCCAGCTTCCTGCCGTCCTGATAGGCGGCGCAATTGATCAGCATGTTGGATTACCTTGAAAACGGAGCAGACCGGCCGGCCTGGCGCCGTACCCAGGCGCGGCGGCCAATCCGCGTAAACGAATACACGACAGCCGCCATGTTAAGGGCTCTGCGTGAACATCATGTAGCCAATTGTTAAACCTGGCGTTAAACCTGGCGCGCAGCGGCGGCGGGCGCAGCTCCGCGTGGCCGCGTGCAGGCCGGCGCCGCCAGGCCCTGCTCTGCGCTACCGGGCAACCCTGCGCAAAACGATGCGATGATCGTCGCCGAAGCTTACCGACGCGTGGTTCGTATAGCGCGTATCGGCGGTGACCGTAAAGCGCATCTCCACGACCGGATCGAATTGGGTGGAGACGCCGATGCGATGCACGCCCGGGCTCAGATAGAAGACCACATGTTCGCCGTTCATCAGATCGGTGACCTGCTCGCCGTCGATATACACCAGCGCATCGCGGAACCGGACAATCACGTCGCGGGAACGTTCGCGCCGCACGTCCACGGCGACCAGCCCGGTTCCGGGCTGCGTGTAACCGGGCTGGACGATGCGCGTTTGCGGCACCTCCTTGAACGCCACGGGTTCGGCCGGAGTCGACGCGCAACCGGCGAGCGACGCGACAGCCAGCGCGAGCAGCGCGGCTTTGCAGTGGAAGTGCTGGCGCATCGGCATGCTGGGTCTCCCGTGTCGCTGATCGTGTTATTGGCCGTGTTGCGGGTGATGCTGTTCCTGTTATAGGCGCATTGCGCCTTGCTGGCCGCAGCGCCTGGCCACAGATCCTGGCTGAAGCGCCGAAGCGCCAAAACGCCATGCACCCTCTTGCACCCGACCGCGTTCTTCTTCATGATCGCTGCAAAGTGCGGCGCTGTGGGCGCCGCGCGCTGCGGATTTACCCTCGGATCCGCCGCGTGTTACCTTTGTTTGCCCTCAAGTTTGCTTCTCTGTACCGGCTATGCGTAACGCTTCACCGTCCGCCGCGCCGGACCTGCGATCAAGGAGACTGCAATGTGGTATTTCACCTGGATTCTCGGCATTGGCGTGGCGTTGGGCTTCGGCATCATCAATGTGATGTGGCTCGAGGCCAGCGGTAAATTCGCGCGTGATCCGCAAGTCGCCGGCACCCCGCCCGCCGCGCCCGAGGACAGGCCTTCGTGACGCATCTGGTTTTCTTCTGCGGTCACGCAGGCACCGGCAAAACCACCCTGGCGAAGAAACTGATCGGCCCACTCATGCAGGCAAGTTCGTCGCCCTTCTGCCTGCTCGACAAAGATACGTTGTTCGGCGGCTACAGCGCGGCCGCCATGGGCATGCTGACGGGCGACCCGAACGACCGCGACAGCCCGCTTTTCCTCCAGCACCTGCGCGACCCCGAGTATCGCGGCCTGCTCGACACCGCCCGCGACAATCTCGAGATCGGTGTCAGCGCGCTGGTGGTCGGGCCGCTGTCGCGCGAAGTGCGCGAGCGGCGCCTGTTCGATCGCGCCTGGCTCGGCATCGGCGCGGACGTCACACTGCGGGTGGTGTGGATCACCACATCGGAAGAGACTGCGCATCAGCGTATCGTCGATCGCGGCAATCCGAACGATGCCTACAAACTCGCGCATTGGGACGAGTATCGGCAGCGCCGCTTCGTGCCGGGCGGCAAGATTTGCGACGACCTGTTGATGTTCGACAACACCGCGCCCACCCGCGCGGATTACGAAGCGTTGCTCGCACAACTGGTGGGCGAGCCGCATGCGTCGTCGGGGATGCCGCCGTTACCTGTGTAGTGACCGGTGCAGCAGCCCGGTTAATACCGGCGTTTCAAACGGCACAACGCCCCGCAATGCGGGGCGTTGTCGTTCATAACGCGGCCTTCTATGAGGCTTTTTTCGTTGCTTGCGTTGGTTGTGCTACTTGCGTTGCTCGCGGCAGTCACTGCCGCGGCGTCGCACGGCCCCCGGTTTTGAGCCTTATCTGAAACCTCAGTGCGGTGATTGCCGCTTACACCGTTGCCATCGCATCCAGCGACTGCCCTTCGTACAACTGGCCAAAGCGGTTCGCAAGGAAGTCTCGCAGCGACACCTGTTCCTGACGCACGAAGCCGCTTTGCGGCAGCTTCTTCTCACGGAACAGATCGAGCACCGCGCACATCGCGCCGGCCGTGGTGATCTGGATCGCGCTCATCGGCACACCGCACACCGTCTTCGCGAAAATCTTGCGGGTGAAGACTTCCTGCACGAGTTGACCATCGCGCATGCCGCTCACGGTGATGAACACCAGCACGACGTCTTGCGCGGTCGCAGGCACCGAACGGCGCATGATGGTCTTGAGCGTATCGCGGTCGCTCGCCAGACGCAGGTCTTCCAGCAGGAACTGCATCAGGTTGCGGTGGCCCGGATAGCGCACCGACTTGTAGTCGAGCGACTCGACCCGGCCCGCCAGCGTTTCGCATAGCGTGCCCAGGCCGCCGGACGTATTGAAGGCTTCATACTCGGTACCGTCGAGCGAGAAGTGTTCGAGGCCTTCGAGCGGCTGCACCCACTGCGTGCGGCTGTCGCGGATCGCTTCGCAGGGCTGGCAGTACTCGTTGATCAGGCCGTCGACGCTCCACGTCAGGTTGTACTTCAGCGCATTGGTCGGGAACTCCGGCAACGCGCCGACGCGCATCTTGACGTCGCGGATTTCGGTGAAACGGTTCGCCAGTTCGTGCGCGGCGATGCCGATGAAACCCGGCGCCAGACCGCACTGCGGCATGAAGGCGTGATCGGCGGAGTCGGCGATTTCACGGATTGCGTGAGTGGCGCGCACGTCTTCGGTCAGATCGAAGTAATGGACGCCCGCGCCCTTGGCGGCCGAAGCCACGCTCACCGCCAGGTAATACGGCAGCGCGTTGATGAGCGTATCGAAGCCTTGAATGGCGGCACGCAGGGCGGCCGCGTCGGCGGAATCGACGCGGCGGGTCGGAATACCCTGGGCGGCGAGCTTATCGAGCGCATGTTGATCGCGGTCGAACGCGACAACGTCGTAGTCGCCAGTTTCGCGCAACATATGGGCGATGGTGTGACCGATCAAACCTGCGCCAACAATGGCTACTTTCATGCGCTTCTCCTTATTCTCTGTCTGCTGTCTCCAGCTTGGGAAGTGCGCTGCGCTTAAGGCGCGGCGCCCGGCGGGCTGAACCCTTGAGACACAGTTTAGGGAGAAGCAAAAACAGTTCATACGCGCAAAATGCTGCGCTATGACCATGATTTTCGACGTTATGACGAGACAATTAGTCGATATGTCGAAAACGTGTCAAAACGGCGTAAAAATCAGGCAGCAGATCACACCATGCCGCGGTCGATCTTGCGCGCCAGAATGATCGACGTGGTGGTCCGCTCCACGCCTTCCAGGCCACCGATCTCGTCGAGCAGATCGTTGAGGCGGTCGGGCGAATCGGCGCGCAGCCACGCGACATAATCGAACTCGCCGCTCACCGCGCAGAGCAATTGCACCTCGGGCATCTTGCCGAGACGCTTCTGCACGGCAGGTCCGTATTTCGGCGCGATGATGATGCCGACGTAGGCCTGGATGCTCGAGTCGAGCACATCCTGGCCGAGCCGCACGCTATAGCCGCCGATTACGTTGCTGCGTTCGAGCCGCGCGATGCGGGCGATCACGGTGGTGCGCGCCACATCCAGTTGGCGCGCGAGATTGGCGACGCTTTCACGGGCGTTGGCTTGCAGCGCCGCCACGAGGTTGCGGTCGAGTTCGTCGAGTTGGTCGAGGCGCGGAGGTCTCATCGGGGGCTAGAAGTTGGTCTGGCGTGGAGCGGATTATCGCGCGTATTGTGGGTATCGGGCATCGGGCGGCCGGCGGAAGAACCCGGAAGGATCACGCGCCGAATCGCTCGATCAAGAAGTCGATGAAGCTGGTGAGCTTCGGCGTGGCACGGCGATCACGCGGATAGACCAGATGAACGGGCGCACCCTCGGGCAAATAGTCTTCCAGCACCGACACCAGTTCGCCGCTGGCAATCTCTCTGGCGAGCAGCGCCTCCGGCTGCAACACCAGCCCGAAGCCGCGCAAGGCGGCCACCTTGAGCGCCTGGCCGTTGTTGGCCCGGAACCGTCCGGCCCGCAACTGGTTTTCGTCCGCGCTCTCGCCGCCTAGCCGCCACAGGCCCTCGCGGCCCCAATGCAGAAAACCCAGGCATTCGTGCTGCGTCAGGTCGGCCGGCGTGCGCGGTATGCCGGCTCGCGCCAGATAGGCCGGTGAAGCGCAGGCGCGCATCCGGTAAGGCTTCAACGGCCGCGCGACGAAACTGGAATCCGGCAAATGACCGATTCGCACCGACGCGTCGAAGCCCTCCTCCACCAGATCGATCACGCGATTCGACAGATCCAGTTCGAGGCTCACGTCCGGCCAGGCGCTCAGGTAGTCGGTCATCGCCGGGGCAAAGACTTCGACGCCGTAGGTCAGCGGCACCGTCACTTTCAGCACCCCGCGCGGCGCGGCTGCCATTGCCTCGGCGGCAGACTCCGCCTCCTTGACGTCGGCCAGAATGCGCCGGCACTGCTCGTAATAGTGCCGGCCAATCTCAGTCAGACTCTGGCGGCGCGTGGTGCGCGTCAGCAACCGCGTCGCAAGCCGCGTTTCAAGCGAGCGGATGTGCTTGCCCACCATCGCCGACGAAATGTCAAATCGTTCGGCCGCCGCCGTGAGACTGCCCGCTTCGACCACCGCGACGAAGATTTCCATGCTGACGAATTTGTCCACCCGCTATTTCCTGTTCGTTTCGGTTGTAAGCGTTTGTCGCACTGCAACCGCAGTGTAGGGATATCGTGATACTAATAGCGGCGACGGCGAAGTGGGCAGCCGGTCGCCTTGCGTCGCCATGCCGATGCACGTTAGGCCGCTCGCCATGCTCGCCTAGTCCCAATTCGAACAGACATCAGGAGTTTCGATGAAAAAAGCACTCGTAATGCTGGCCACCGCAGTCGCCATGAGCGGCGCATTCGCACAAACTTCCGCGCCGGCTTCGGCGCCGGCCAGCGCCTCGGCACCCGCCGCAAAAGCCGGCCACGAGCGCAATGTCGAAGACCGCATCACTTTCCTGCACACCAAGCTGAAGATCACGCCTGAGCAGGAAACCCAGTGGAACGCTTTCGCCGACGTCATGCGCAACAATGGCCAGACGATGGGGCAATTGTTCCAGCAGCGCAAGGCTGCCACGAACCTGTCGGCGCTCGACGACATGAAGCAATATGCGGAGATCGCCCAGGCACATGCGGACGGCATGAAGAAACTGGTCGACGCGTTCGATCCGCTGTACACCAGCTTCTCGCCGGAACAGAAGAAGCTGGCCGACGCGACGTTCCACCAGGGCGGCCCTGAAAGCGGCGCCCGTCATCATGGCAAGGGTGCCAGGAAGGCGCCGGCGGCGGCTGAGTGATGCGATTGTGAAGCCCTCAGCGCTTCACTGGGTGACGTCACTGAGTAACGTCACTGAGTAACGCCACTGAGCAGCTTCACCGCAGGCCAGCTTGATTGCGCACGGCGCGTGTTTGCGCGCCGTGCGCTCAGTTCTTTCGCCTTCGAGAATAAGCCCGGCTACTCTCAACGGCAAAAGAAGCCGATCTTCAGATGCATCTGGCATGATTGCGAGTAAGTGGCGTCGAGACGCAAAGTCCCGGCGCGGCTGTCAATCTCTCTACACCCACTCGCTTGATGACCGAACTCAAAAATCTCGATCTGAATAACGATGCCGACGCCCAGCGCGTCGTCAAGAACGAAACCGTGAACGTCGAGTTCGCCGCTGCCGAAGGCGAACTGATGAGCCTGGAAGGCCCGAACCGCTACGCTCCCGGCGACGCGCTGATCACCGGCTCGACCGGCGACCGCTGGGTCGTCTCGCGCGACCGCTTCGACGCCAAATACCTGCCGGAAAACGCCGCCCTCGCTCATGGCGAACCGGGCGCATACCGCAACCGCCCTGCCGTCGTGCTTGCCAAACAAATGAACGAAGCGTTTTCGCTAGCCCGCTCGGCAAGCGGAAGCGATGTGCTGCAAGGCGCCGCCGGCGACTGGATCATGCAATACGCACCGGGTGATTACGGTGTAGTGCAGGCCGCACGCTTCGCGAAGGTCTATCGGCTCGCCGATTGAGTTTGCGGCAAGCTGAGCGCGGCAAGCGAGGCGCACTCGGGGCCGCCCGCCGGCGCATGATCCGGGCGACTTGAGTCGACCATTTCAGGCAAACTCGTCGCCGAGATCCACCGTCACATCGCGCGCCACTGCTTCGCCGTTCGCATACTGTTCTTCGAGCGAGCCGAGGCTCGCTTCGACATACGCCCGCAACACCGCGAAACTCCGGCCACGCAGTCGTGCCGGCAACGCGCGATAACGCGCCAGCGCTGTCGGTGCAATCACCACGGTCATCTCGATGCGGCGCGCAGTCGCGCCGAAACGCATGGCAACCCAGTGAATCGCCAGGGTCGGCGTGCCGTCTTCGCTCGCACGCTGGATAAACTGTGTCTGCTCCGGAAACAGATCGCTGATGACACGCGCCAACTCCTCGAACTCGGGATTCGCGCAGTCGTATTGGTAAGCTTCTTCCATGAGATGTGCCGAAAGGATGAGCCTGAACGGCGTACCGCAAGGGTACGCCGGAAGTTAAAGAATCACGAAGCGACTGTGTAACAGCCGGCTCACGCCAACTGCTTCACGCGGCAGCCGCCGGGCGGCGGAACACTCTGAACAGCAGGCCCACGACAATCAGCGCCCCTAGCGCGTACACCCC
The DNA here is from genome assembly GCF_009455635.1 of Paraburkholderia agricolaris. Lineage (NCBI taxonomy): Bacteria > Pseudomonadati > Pseudomonadota > Betaproteobacteria > Burkholderiales > Burkholderiaceae > Paraburkholderia > Paraburkholderia agricolaris. The sequence goes on along the minus strand of NZ_QPER01000001.1, from coordinate 2,006,095 downwards.
GTCCACGGCGGCGAGCGGCACGAGTTGCGCCTGGAACAACGCAGCCGGCACGTCGACCAACGCATGCAGCAGAATCGCGAGCGGCAGGATGCCACGCCAGCCCGCCCGCAGGCCGCGCCACATCAGCACCGACAAACCGATCTGGAACACCAGCGCAGCCACCCGTTCGAGCGCGAAAATGCCCGCCGTCTGCGGCGTCAGGCTGGCGAGGATCAGGTGGATGCGCATCACCGAGTCGGTCGGCAGATTGCTCAGATAGCCGTCCAGTTCGCCGCGATTTTCGAAGATAGCGAACAGGATCCACTGAATCTGCACCAGCACGCCGACCAGCCAGGCTTCCGCGCCACCGTGGCCGAGGCCATAGGTCAGCGCGGTGCCGTCACCCGTGTTTGCGGCAGACGCGGACCTCGCTGCGGCGCGCTTGAGCAATAGACGCATCCCGATGAAACGCCCCACTTCTTCGCAGACGCCCGCCACCAGCGCGCCATACACCACGAAGGCCAGCGGATTGGACAGAAAGGTGGCGCTCGCTTCGTTCCGATGGAGCACGTAGTCGTTCAGCGCGCGCTCGATCACCATCGCGAACAGCGCGAAGATGGCGATGCCGGTGATCGCGTCACGGGGTTTCAGCGCGAGCGGCCGACGCAAACGGCGATAGATCAGGAACGGTAAGGCGGCGACGAACAGGGTCGCAACGGTGAGGCTCGAGAGGGTAAGCGGTGCAACAACCATGAGTTTCCTTGCGATGACCGGCCCGCACCCGCTGCGCGCCGCAGCCCGAATGATCGCAGATCAGCGCGAAGTTGACGCACGGACGATCAATTCGCCTGGCAAGAGGCAATCGCGCGCGGTGGTTTGAACCCCTTCGATGCGCTCATGGAGGAACTCGACGGCGCGGTAGCCGATCTCGTAGGTCGGCTGGCGGATCGTGGTCACGCCGGTCAATTCGGCCCATTCGGGATCGTCGATCGACAGCAACGCGACGCGCGCCTGCCAATCCGCGCCATAGCGCGCTTTCAGATGAAGGGCGAGGCACAGCGCGACCGGCGCGTTGGCCGCGAACAAGGCGATGCGGGCGGGTTTGCCGACGCTGCTGCTTGAGACGTTATCTATGGCGTTATCGATGGCGTTGGCCACGGCCCCATCAGATCTGCCAGCCGCATCGATTGCGCGGTCCAGTTCGGCGAGGGCATGCTCGACGGCTTCCGGGTCCGCAAGATTCAGCACCAGCGTATGCCCACGCGCGCCGCCCTTGCCGCCTTCGTCCTTGCCAGCCACACCGCGCATCACCTCGCGAAAGGCCGCCTCGCGCAGTTGCCGCGAACTGACTTGCTCGAAGGGCTGCACGACAAACCAGATATCGTCGAAACCATGCTCGAGCAGGTGCCGCGTACCGAGCTCCGCCGCCGCCCGGTTGTCCAGCCCGACCATATCGGCGACGAGCCCCTCCACCGAACGGTCGACCAGCACCGCCGGAATTCCCCCGCCACCCACCGGCCGCAGGGTTTCCTCGCGCACGCCGAGCGCGTTGACAATCACGCCTTCCACACGATACGTGGTCAGCAGTTGCAGATAGCGCCGCTCCATTTCGACTTCGTTGGCGGCATGGCAGATCAGCGGCATCAGCCCGAGCGCCTGGCAAGCGGCTTCCACGCCTTGCAACACTTCGATGCTGTACGGGTTCGTCAGGTCGGCGAGCAGCATGCCGATCAGACGATTACGGCCACGCTTGAGGCCGCGCGCCATCTGGTTCGGCTGATAGTCGAGACGTTCGATGGCCGCCTCGATGCGCGCGCGCAATTCCGGCGACAGCACGCTCATCTCGCCATTCAGGTAGCGCGAGATGCTGGTCTTGCCAGTGCCGGCTTCACGCGCGACGTCGGTAATCGTCGCGCGGCGCGTGGCGGCAAGGGGCGTCGTACTCATTACTTCAACACGTCGCGGTTGACGATGTTGGTCGCGAGCGTACCCGCGAGCGCCGCGACGAGGTTTTCCGCCGCATTGCGCGCCATCGCATGACGGGTCTCGTGCGTCGCCGAACCGATATGCGGCAGCGCGACCACGTTTGCCATTTTCAGCAGCGGCGAATCGGCCGGCAACGGCTCGGTCTCGAACACGTCAAGACCCGCGCCGTGAATCGTGCCGTTTTGCAGGGCTTCGATCAGCGCCTGTTCATCGACCGTGGCGCCGCGCGAAGCGTTGATCAGGATCGCACTCTTTTTCATCGACTTCAGTTCGGCTGCGCCGATCATGTGTTTCGTCTCGGGCGTGAGCGGCACCTGCAGGCAAACGAAATCGGAGGTGGCAAGCAACTCCGCCAACTCGACACGGCGCGCGCCGTAAGCCTGTTCCGCCTGCGCATTCGCGCTGCGGTTCGTGTACAGCACCTTCATGTTGAAGCCGAGCGCCGCACGCCGCGCGACCGCGCCGCCGATCCGTCCCAGCCCGACGATACCGAGTGTCTTGCCTTGCACATCGACGCCAAAATGGGCGGGGCCGATGCTGTGCTTCCACTGCCCCGCCTTCACCCAATCCGCCAGTTCGACCACGCGCCGCGCCGACGCGAGGATCAGCGAGAACACCGTATCCGCGGTCGATTCGGTCAACACGTCCGGCGTATGCGCAAGCACGATGCCGCGGCGCGTGAGGTCGGCCACATCGAACTGGTCATAGCCCACCGAGATGGTCGACAACGCCTTTAGCCGGCTCGCGCCTTCGAGCATCGCCGGCGTGATTTTCACGCTCGAACCGATGCCGCCGTCGGCGTCCTTCAACGCGGCGACAAACGTGTCGTGCCGCGCAGGGTCGACCTGCACGACCTGCGCATGCTGCTGCAGATACGCGAGCACATCCTCGGGCAACGACTTCCATGCGACGATCTTCTTCATCTGCCTATTTTCCTTGCAACGGTGTAGCGAGCTTGCCGGCCTGATTCAGCGGCTGTGTCTGCGGCTGCGGCTTGACGATCAACGTCAGAATCACCGCGGCAATCAAGGCCACGCTCATGAACGCATACGATGCCGCGGGCGAACCGGTCGCGCCATTCAGATAGCCGACCACGTATGAGCCGACGAACGAACCGAGCGCACCCATGCTGTTGATCAGCGCCATCGCGCCGCCCGCAACGTTCTTCGGCAGCAACTCCGGCACGATCGCGAAGAACGGCCCGTACGGCGCATACATCGCACCGCCGGCGATCACCAGCAGCGCATACGAAATCCAGAAGTGCGTGGAGCCGAGCGCATACGACGCGGCGAACGCAATCGCGCCGACCAGCAGGAACGGCCACACGAACACTTTGCGGCGGTTGAGTTTATCCGATGCCCACGAAGCCGCAAGCATCGCGATCGTGGCCGCCAGATACGGCAGCGCTGAGAGCCAGCCGGTTTCGACCATGCCGAGCGTCGAACCGTTCTTCAGGATCGACGGCAGCCACAGCACGAAACCGTACACGCCGATGCTCCAGCAAAAATACTGTGCACACAGCTTGATGACCGCGGGCGTGCGGAACGCTTCGCTGTAGTTGCGCACCGGTTTGATCGCGGCCTGTTCGGCGCGCAAGGTTTCGGCGAGGTCGTCCTTTTGCTGCTGCGTGAGCCACGAGACCTGCTGCGGCTTGTCCTGCACGATGAACCACCAGCACACCGCCCAGATAATCGCGGGTGCGCCTTCGGCGATGAACATATGGCGCCAGCCGAACGAGTGCACCAGATAGCCCGATACCACCGACATCCACAGCACCGTCACCGGATTGCCGAGAATCAGGAAGGTATTGGCCCGCGAGCGCTCGCTCTTCGTGAACCAGTTGCTGATGAAAATCAGCATTGCCGGCATCACCGCGGCTTCGACCACGCCGAGCACGAAACGGATCACCATCAGCGAGGGGATATTGCTGACCATGCCGGTCAATGCCGCGCATCCGCCCCACAGGACCAGACTCCAGAACACGAGCTTTTTGACGCTGCGACGTTCCGCGTAAATCGCGCCGGGAATCTGAAAGAAGAAATAACCGAGAAAGAACAACGCGCCGATCAGCGACGAGAGTCCTTTGCTAATGCCGAGATCCTGGTTGATGCCGGCGGCCGACGCGAAACCGAAGTTCGCGCGGTCGAGGTAAGCCAGGCTGTACGTGATGAATACGATCGGCATGATCGTCCACCAACGGCGAATCGCAAGCGATGATGAGGTCATGGAAGTCTCCTTTGTCGAGCCAGCTAATACTGAATAGCGCGGGATGCGCCAAATGCGGCACGCTTCCCCGCGCTCACGCCGCGGTGACGACGCGCGGCGCGTCGGCCAGTTCGAGCGCGTCCAGTTCGGCGCGGCTCGGCAGGCCCTCCGAATCGCCGATCACCTGGATCGCCAGCGCGCCGATCCGGTTGCCGCGCGCGACCGCTTGCGGCAGCGCCTTGCCTTCGAGCAGCGCGCTGACCACGCCGACCGCGAAACCATCGCCCGCGCCCACCGTGTCCACGACCTTCGCGACCGGCTGGCCGGCGATCACGGCGGCATCGTCGGCGGTGCGAAAGTACGCGCCTTCGGCGCCGAGCTTGATGATCACGCCACGTGCGCCCTGATCGAGATAAAACCTGGCGATATCGTCGGGCTGCGTATAGCCGGTCAGAATCTCGCCTTCGCCGATGCCGGGCAATACCCAGTCGGCCAGCGCGGCAAGCGCATTCAGCCCTTCGACCATCGCGGCGCGCGAGGGCCACAGCGTCGGACGCAGATTCGGGTCGAACGAGATCGTCTTGCCTGCGGCACGCATTTCTCGCGCCAGGTGGAAAGCAAGTTCGCACGAACTCGCCGAAATGGCCGGCGCTACGCCCGTCAGGTGAAGGTGACGCGCCGACAGCACGTAATCGGCCGCGTAGTCGGCCAATGACAGGTGGCTCGCCGCCGACCCTTTGCGGAAATACTCGACCGCCGGATCGCTGCCGTCGTCGTTCTTCGATTTCAACTGGAAACCGGTCGGGTAGCGCTCGTCGGTAGTGACGCAGCGCTGGTCGATGCCTTCTTTCGTCAGCGTGTCGCGCACGTACTGGCCGAACGAATCGTTGCCGACCCGGCTCATCCAGCCCACCTTGAAACCCAGTCGCGACAGGCCGATCGCCACATTCAGATCGGCGCCCGCGACGCGCTTGGTGAATTGCCCGACACCGGCAAGTGCGCCGGTTTCGGCGGCCACGAACATGGCCATCGCTTCACCGTAGGTGATGACGTCGAGTGCTGCGCTTGTGTTGCTCATGCTTCGCTCCTGCGTGTTCCCGCTTGCTTCCCGCTTGCTTCCCGCTTGCTTCCCGTTTGCTTCCCGTTTGTTTCCCGTTTGCTTCCCGTTTGCTTCCCGTTTGCTTCCCGTTTGCTTCCCGTTTGCTTCCCGGTTGCTTCCCGTTTGCTGCCGTGTTTTCGCTACCACGCTTCTCTCAGGTCCTGCGCACCGCTTACGCGGCAGCCAGCCACGCGACGTAGTGCGCAGCGTCAGCGTCGATACGGTTCGCATCGAACGGAAATTCAATGCCGCGCGGCACGTGGCGCGGCAGCTTGTCGAGCACCGCGGCGAACTGCGTGTCGCCGGCGGCCGGCGCGGCGGGAAAGCGCCGTGCGCCCTCACCCACCGCCGTCTTGCAATGGATGTATTCGACGTGGGCGGCCAGCGGGCCCGCGGCATCGAGCGGCGCGACATCACGCCATGCCCAGTTACCGATGTCGAAGGTCATGCCGAAGCTCCCGGCGTGGCCTTCACGCGCGAGCGCGTCGAACAGGCCAATGAACTGTGCGAGCGAGCCGCCCTCGGCCAACTGACCGTTCTCGACGACGAGCCGCACATTCGCGCCGCGCAGATACCCGGCAATCTCCGCGCCATGAGCCTGGGAAGCGAAGCCACCGAGTTGCAGCTTCACGAAGCGCGCGCCGAACGCCGTTGCTTCGTCGAGCGCGAGAAGCAGCGCGCCGGTGTCGATCTGTCCATCTGACGTGTACAGCGCTGCGGGGGTCGAATACACCGACCACAAACCGAGTTCGGTAATCGCTTTGCCCAGCGCGCTCAATGCTTGCGGAGCAGCATCGGCTTCGTTCGCGAACAACTCGCGGCGCACTTCGAAGGCCGCCGCGCCTGCCTGTTTGCTCGCCGCGGCCCACTTCAGATGACCGTCCGTGCGGACCGCGTCCATGCCGAAAGCGCTTGCGACAATCACCACGTCAACTGCATCAGTCATGTCGAATTTACTCAAATCTATGTCATATCAGCCTTCGATCGGCACTTGGAACCGGTTCCAAACACGTTTCGAAAAAAAGCGCCGAGGCGCTTGCGATGCCCGAATAGTGCGCCGGACGCGCCGTCATGCACCATAGTGGAAATCCCCAGGCTGGGTAGATCAGGCGCCATCCGCGAGGCAAAGCGCGAGGAACTGCTCAACCACGCGTGACGGGGCGCTCGCATGAGGCACCAGGATCGACAGGCGCCGCGCCAGTGGCTCGGGACCCAGCGAGAACCGGCACAACGCGCCGTCCTCATGCCGCATCGACATCGCCGAGACGAAACCGATGCCCATCCCCGCGCGCACGGCTTCCTTGACGCCCTCGACCCCGGCAATCTCCAGCGCCACGCGCATCGGCACACCCGCTCTGGCAAAGGCGCGCTCGACGATCTGCCGCACGCCCGACCCGGCTTCGCGCAACACCAGCGGATGGGGGCCGAATGCCGCCAGCTCCGCCCGCCCGTCGTTGATGCCCGCGCCGTCGGCCATACGAGAACCGATCGCCTGCGCCAGCGGATGCGTGCGCGGCATGATCGCGACGATCTCGTCTTCGCGCCACGCATGCACCGCGGTGTCCGGCGGCAAATCCTCGCCGACCGGCCCCTCGATCATCGCGATATCCACCTCGCCGAGCGCGCTGACGATTTCGGTGGTGTTGCCGTCGGCGGTATGCAGCGTCACGTCGGGATAGCGGCGATGAAAGTCCGCGATCAGATAAGGCAGCAGGTAGCTCGCCGGCGTGGTGCTGGCGCCGATCCGCAAGGTGCCCTGCTCGAGGCCGCGCAGCGCATCGCGATACGCATGCGCCTGGCGCCACGTATCGCGTAGGCGGGTCGCATAGCTGGCGAGCTGCTCGCCGGCGGCCGTGAGACGCACGCCGCGCCCGTCGCGCAAGTAAAGCGGCTCGCCGAATTCGTCCTGTAGTTGTCGCAGTTGTCCGGACACGGCCGGCTGCGATAAATGCAGCGCCACGGCCGCCCGGCTGATATTGCGATGTTCCGCAACGGCGGCAAACGTTATAAGTTGGTCCGGGGTCATGGTGGTCAAAGTATCCGCACAACTGATACTTTACATTCTAAATCACGATTTTTCATATCGATATATCTAATTTAGGATTGCAGCTATCGAATCAGAACAGTCATAGGAAGGCATTACGCCATGTCCACCGCTCATCTCACCGCTACTGCGACACCCGCCGGATCGTCCTCCACCCGCGGCCAGCTCAACGGCATTCTCTTCGTGGCCCTGTTTGCCGCCGCCGTCACCCGCATCGCGGCGATCCCGGCCATCGCCGGGCTGGGTTTGAGCCCGCTGATCGTCGGCATTGTGGCGGGCGCTATTTACGGCAACGCACTGCGCGACGGCATGCCCGAAAGCTGGGCGGCCGGGGTCAACTTCTCGGCGCGCAAACTCCTGCGCATCGCCGTGGCATTTTTCGGCTTGCGAGTCAGCCTGCAGGAAATCGCTCAGGTCGGCCTGCCCGGCCTCGCTGAATCGGTGCTGGTCGTCGTCAGCACGCTAGCGATCGGTACGTGGGCCGGCATGAAGATCATGAAACTCGACCGCGACACGGCACTGCTCACGGCTGCGGGCAGCGCGATCTGCGGTGCGGCTGCCGTGCTCGCATTCGAGTCGACGCTGCAATCCAAGCCGCACAAGAGCGCGATGGCCGTGGGCAGCGTGGTGCTGTTCGGCACCCTCTCGATGTTCCTGTACCCGGTGCTGTTCAAGGCGGGCTGGCTGCATCTCGACACGGTTGGCGCGGGCCTGTTCTTCGGCGGCACGATTCATGAAGTGGCGCAGGTGGTCGGCGCGGCCAGCAATGTGAGCCCGGAGGCAACCCATATCGCGACCATCGTCAAGATGACCCGGGTGATGCTGCTGGTGCCGGTGCTGCTGGTGATCGGCATGTGGGTGAACCGCCCGGCACGCAACGCGGCTGCCACCGGAGCGGCCAAAGACGGCAAGCAACACGCGCCGCGCAAGATGGCGATTCCCTGGTTCGCGCTCGGCTTCCTGGCCTTCGTCGTGATCAACTCGCTGCACGTCCTGCCCGAGAGCGCAACCAGCACACTGAACATGCTCGACACCTTCGCGCTCACCATGGCCATGACCGCGCTCGGTATCGAAACCCGCATCGCGCAGATCCGTCAGGCAGGCCCGCGCGCTTTGACCACCGGCTTCATCCTGTACGTGTGGTTGATTGCCGGCGGATTGGGTATTACATGGACCGTCCAGCACCTGCTCGGCTAAACCGCCCTCGCCTCCTTGCCAACCCCGCCGCGTGCGGGGTTTTGTGCGTTCAGGCGAACCATCCGGCACGCATGCGCGGCATACTGGTTGCTGGCGCTGTCAGCTTATGCAACCCGTTCATGCAACCGGAATGAGGACTGATCGATGAGCCTGGAACTTTACTATTGGGACGGCCTGCAGGGCCGCGGAGAATTCGTGCGGCTGGCACTGGAAGAAGCCGGCGCGGACTATGTGGAAGTGGCGCGCGGCGAACCGTCGGACGGCCTCGGCACAAACGCGATGATGGCGATCATGAAGAGTAAGGACGAGCCCTATCCGCCGTTCGCGCCGCCATTTCTGAAAGACGGCGATCTGGTGATCGCGCAGACCGCCAACATCCTGTTCTACCTTGGCCCGAAGCTCAAACTCGCGCCATCGATTGAGAGCTTGCGCTACGTGGCCAATGGGCTGCAACTGACGATCGCCGATATGGTGACCGAAGCACACGACACGCATCATCCGCTCGCCAGCGCCTTGTATTACGAAGACCAGAAAGACGCCGCCAAAGTGCGCGCGCACGAGTTCATCGACCAGCGGATTCCGAAGTTCATGTCGTACTTCGAGCGCGTGCTGAAACAGAACCCGGCCGGCGACACGTTCATGGTGGGGGACGCGCTCACTTACGTGGACCTGTCGATGTTCCAGTTGATCGACGGCCTGCTGTACGCGTTTCCGCGCGCGCTCAAGCGTTTCGGCGAACACTATCCGCGCCTTGCGGCGTTGCACGACGCCGTGATCGAGCGGCCGAACATCGCCGCTTATCTGCAGTCCGAGCGGCGCATCGCGCATAACGAAGCCTGCATCTTCCGGCACTACCCGGAACTCGATAAGGCGGCGGCTTGAGCCACGCCACGCGCCGTCGCGAACCCTGCACATTGCGCCCGCTTCCGCCTGCGGGCGCAATGCTGTTACCGTACGCGCATTCCATCCACCCATCACACCCTTTCCTGCCGACGTGCTTTCATTCCTGCTGAAGCTGCGCACCCGCGCCCAGACCCTGTTCCGTCTGTCCGACGCCCATACGATGCTGGTCTGGTCGGTGGTGGTCGGCGTGGCGGGCGCGTTCGCGACGATTGCCTTTCGCGAGGGCATCGCGCTGCTGCAACTGGCGGTGGTCGGCAAGTCCGGCAGTTTCGTCGAGATGGCGCGCGGCCTGCCGTGGACCGTGCGCGTATGGCTGCCCGCCGCAGGCGGCCTGATCGCCGGCTTTTTTCTCCTGATCGCGCGACGCCACGTCGACAAGTCCAATCACATCGACTACATGGAAGCCGTCGCGATCGGTGACGGCGTGGTGCCGGTCAAGTTGAGCTTCTGGCGCAGCGTGTCGTCGCTGTTCACGATTTCGAGCGGCGGCTCGATCGGCCGCGAAGGGCCGATGGTGCAACTGGCGGCGCTGGCCGCCTCGCTGATCGGCCGCTGGGTGCATCTCGATCCGCCACGCCTGCGCCTGCTCGTCGCCTGCGGCGCGGCGGCCGGGATTACCGCCGCGTACAGCGCGCCGATTGCCGGTGCGTTTTTCGTCACGGAAATCGTGCTCGGCTCGATCGTGATGGAAAGCTTCGGCCCGGTGGTGGTCTCGGCGGTGGTCGCCAACATCACGATGCGCGAGTTCACCAGCTACAAGCCGCCCTACGAGATGCCGGTGTTTCCGCCGGTGGCGGGCGCCGAAGTGCTGCTGTTCGTCGGGCTCGGGCTGCTGTGCGGTGCGGCCGCGCCGCAGTTTCTGCGGCTGATGGACTTCTCGAAAGCCAACTTCCGCAAACTGCCCCTGCCGCTGCCCATCCGGCTGGCGTTGGGCGGGCTGGTCGTCGGCATTCTGTCCGTGTGGACGCCTGAGGTATGGGGCAACGGCTACAGCGTCGTCAATTCCATTCTGCACTCGCCGTGGACATGGTCCGCGCTCGTCCTCGTGCTGGTGTTCAAGATCGTCGCGACCTCGGCGACCGTGGGCTCAGGCGCGATCGGCGGGGTCTTCACACCGACGCTGTTCGTCGGCGCGGTGGTCGGCTCGCTGTTCGGCCTCGGCATGCACGCGTTGTGGCCGCACAGTACTTCGGCGCCATTCGCTTACGCCATGGTCGGCATGGGCGCGTTTCTGGCCGGCGCCACGCAGGCGCCGCTGATGGCGATCCTGATGATCTTCGAAATGACGCTCAGCTATCAGGTGGTGCTGCCGCTGATGCTGTCGTGCGTGGTTGCGTACTTCGTGTCGCGCGCGATCGGCAAAACCTCGATGTACGAAATCACGCTGCGCCGCAATCAGGAGGAACTGGAGCGCACCCGTCTGCGCGCGACGCAGATGCGCGAGCTGATCCGCCCCGCCGAAACCGTCGTGCCGCCGAACGCGAGCGTGCACGACATGACTCGCGTGTTCCTCGAATATCCGGTGAAGTATCTGTATGTCGCCAATGAATCCGGCGCGTTTCTCGGCGTGGTCGCGCTCAAGGACATCACCTCCGATCTGCTCGATAAAAGCGACACCGCCGCGAAAACGGCCGCGGATTATCTGCAGCCGCATTTCGACGTGCTGACGCCGGATATGCCGCTCGGCGTCGCGCTGCAGCACTTCATGGCGTTCCAGGGGGAACGCTTGCCGGTGGTTGAAAGCGCCGCGGATCCGAAGCTGGCGGGGGTGGTGTACAAGACTTCGCTGCTCGATGCGTACTTCCGTATGAATCCGACGCGCTAGGCTGCACGCGGCACGCCGCGGCTGCGCGTCCGTGCAAAGCACGGCAGATTCTCTACAATGGGGAAACCGCTGCCGCGCTTTGCACGCAGTGCGCGTTACGCCATGACGGGCGCCTGAACGCCCGCCCTTCGATCGGAGCGAAGATGAGCGAACCGTCCCTCGACGCCGTACGCCGTGATCAGTCCGGCTGGATTTTTCTGCATATAGAAGGCGAGCCGTACGATCGCGGCGAGCAGCACGGCCAGTTGCTCGCCACTGAAATCCAGAACGCGATCCGCACCGCCCGCTACCTGGCGAAATGGGACACCGGCGAAGACTTCGATACCTTCGTCGACGCCGCCGTATCCCAGTTCGCCAACAAACTCGACACCGAATTCGCCGACGAAATCCAGGGCATCGCCGACGGCGCCAAGCTGCCGTTCGCCGAAGTGCTGGCCTGGAACGGCTACATGGATCTGCTGCAAAGCTGGTGGCCGAGCCATGCGGCGGCCCGGCAGCCGCAGCTCGGCGTGAAGCCGTGGCGCGGACGCCGCGGCCACCACTGCAGCGCGTTCATCGCCACCGGCAATGCCACCCGCGACGGCCGCATCGTCATGGCGCATAACTCGTGGGACCGCTACGCCGCGGGCGACGCATTCAATGTGGTGTTCGACATCGTGCCGGATCGCGGCAACCGCATCCTGATGCAGGGCTTGCCGGGCTGCATCTCCAGCCTCACCGATTTCTGGGTCACCCAGGCCGGCCTGATGGTCACTGAAACCACCATCTCCAACTTCGTCGGCTACAACGCGGCCGGCGCGCCGGAGTTCTACCGCTCGCGGCGCGCGTCGCAATATGCCAACGACATCGGCGAATGGTGCGAGATGTTCGCGGTCGCCAATAACGGCGGCTATGCGAACAGTTGGCTGCTCGGCGACACCAAGACCGGCGAGATCGCGCGCTACGAACTGGGGCTGCACTATTCCGGTTTCGAGAGTACGAAAAACGGCTTCTATAGCGGCTACAACACCGCAACCGATCTGAAGATCCGCAACCAGGAATGCATCGGCGAAGGCGAAGACTATACGGATGTGCGCAAAAACGGCGCGCGCCGCCTGCGCTTCATGCAGCTCGAAGAAATGCATCACGGCAAGATCGACGCCGAACTCGCGAAAGAGATGATCGCCGATCATCACGACGTCTATCTCGATCGCAACGACAACCCCTGCTCGCGCACCATCTGCGGGCATCTGGAACTGGACGACGCGCGCTTTGGCGGCACCGATCACGGGCCGTTCAATCCGTGGGGCGCTAACGACGGCAAAGTGGTCGACAGCGACATGGCGCGTGCAATGGCCTTCACCGCGCGCTGGGGACATCCGTGCGGGCGGCCGTTCGACGCCCAGGCGTTCATGAAGCGCCATCCGCAGTGGAACTGGCTCAACGGTTACATGCGCGACCGGCCCTCGTGGCCGTGGACCCGCTTCGAGGTGCTGCGCTAGACGGGACGCTTGTTGCTTACCGTCTGCTTGCCGCCTGCCGGTCGTCTGCTTGCCGTTTATTGCGGCGCAACATAGGCGCGGTACGACCGTTCGCGACTGCGTTGCCTTTTTCCTGCCATCATGTGAAATCTACAATTAGGTTTTGTCTCTTTTGCGCGCGCGCCGCAGCCGTTTGCCATCTAAGATGGTAGATGCATGCCGCTCGCATGACGCAGAGCCGCGTGCAGGTTGGGCCCTCCTTTCGACGCGGGGACGGCACAGCGCGTGCTTCACTGTCAGCGCCGCATGAGCTTAGGAGGTCGGGCGATGAAAACCTCGACACTGTTGACCATGGTGACGCTGTCAGCCTCGTGCTTCGCCGCGCCGGTTCACACCGCGCCCGACAGCACGGCCGCCAGTAGCCTTGCCGAACGCGCCGACGCCGCACCCGTCGCGCCGCCGGCGCCGGATGTTGCCGTCACCGACGAAAATCGTCCGCAACAATGGCAATTCATCGCGCTGCCCAAGTCGCGGCATCTCGAGCGAAGCTTCTCGGGCCAGAACGAACATTTGCAAACCTGACAACAGCCCCTTGGGAGCATCTGCATGACCGCATCGGCTATTCCGGACGAATCGATTGATCTGCAGATCGCCGACGTTCTGCGCGAAGTCAATTTCCCGACTTACAAGGACGCGCTAGTCGACGCCGCGCGCGAAGCCGGTGCGAGCAACGAGGTGCTGTCGATGCTCGACGGCCTGCCGGAGCAGGATTACGCCGACGTGACGTCGGTCACGCGCCTGATCAGCGGCAACTACGGACCGGGTCTGGGAGCATGAGCGGAAGGCAGGTCGCAATGCCAGTTTCGCCAGGTTCGCCAGACTCATCAGGTTCGGCCGGCTCCCTTTCGTCCGATCCGAAACCCTCCGCCGACTGGATCTATCGCTCGCCGCATTCGGGCGACACGAGCGGCATCGAGCGAATCGAAGCCTTCTTCCATCACGCCGGCTATGCGATGCACCGGCACGATACCTATGCGATAGGCCGCACGCTCGCGGGCGTGCAGAGCTTTCACTACCGCGGCAGCACTTGCAACAGTCTGCCGGGCGGCACGATGGTGCTGCATCCCGATGAGCCGCACGACGGCCAGGCCGGCACGGGCGACGGTTTTCATTACCGGATGATCTACGTCGACCCGGCGCTGTTCCAGCAGGCGCTCGGCGGCAAGCCTCTGCCCTTCGTCAAAGGCGGCTTGTCGCACGACCCGCGTCTGTTTGCTGCGACCGAGAGCCTGTTGCGCACCATGGATTGCGCTATCGATTCGCTCGAACAGGACGATGCGCTCTACGATCTGGCGATCGCGCTCGACGCCGTGGCCGGTGCGGCGCCCACGCGCCGGCCGGTGGATTACCGCGCGGCGGAGCGGGCGCGCGAGTATATGCTCGGCTCGCTCGACAGCGCAGTGACGCTCGACGAACTGGCGGCCGCTGCTGGCCGTGACCGCTGGAGTTTGTCGCGAGATTTTCGCGCCCTGTTCGGCACGAGTCCGCACCGTTATCTGAGCATGCGCCGCCTCGATCTCGTGCGCCGTCTGGCGGTTCAGGGCGTGCCGCTTGCCGCTGCAGCGGCGGCGGCCGGCTTTACCGACCAGAGCCATATGACCCGGCACTTCAAGCGCGCATGGGGCGTTGCGCCGGCACATTGGCTCAGGATGCTGGGACCTTCGGCGCGCGGAACGCGTTAAGACGGCGTTCGAGCAACATCGAGGCGCTGGGGTTTGGGTGTTGGGCGTTGGGCGGCAGTTCGGTGCCGCTCCCTCCGCGCCGCAGCCGCGCGCACAAACGTACAAGACCCGATAGCGCCGCCCGCCCTACGCTCCTGTCTGACACCTACCGTTCAGGAGGAACACTTCGATGTCCAGTCATTCAACGATTCAATCGCCTCACCGCGCCATCAATTTTGCTGAAAAGCTGCGGCTCATCGACGACCAATGGCAACCGCGTGTCGTCGCGGAAATGAACGACTACCAGTTCAAGCTGGTGCGCATCGAAGGCGACTTTATCTGGCACGAGCATGCCGACACGGACGAAACGTTTATCGTGGTCGATGGGCAGTTGCGCATCGACATGCGCGATGGATCCGTGCTGCTCTCGGCAGGAGAAATGTTCGTGGTGCCCAAAGGCACCGAGCACAAACCGTACGCCGAACGCGAGGTCAAGCTGCTGCTGATCGAGCCGCGCGGCGTGAAGAACACCGGTGAAGAAAGCAACGAACGCACGGCGGCGAACGACGTGTGGATCTAGGCAGGCGGGCGCCTCCCACCGGGGGTAGGCGTGCTTCAGGCGCCCGCGTACCGCTCGCGCATCAAAGCGGCGACGCCGCCGCGATTCCCCCGCGCGAAGTCTGGCGCTTCGGCCGGGCCGTATCGCCCGGCAGGGCCGACACCGGCAGATCATCGGCATAGACCGGCGAACTGGTCACGACACGCCGCGGCAGCGCGGCGCGCGAATCGCGTGTGTGCTCGTCGGTCTGCTGGAAATGCGCGACCAGGTGGTCGATAAAGGTGCGCACTTTCGCCGGCAAATGAAGGCGGCTGGGGTACGCGATCGTGATTTCGATTTGCGGCAGCCGGTAATCGCCAAGCAACGGCACCAGACGCCCGGATGCCAGATCCCGGCCAATCAGATAGCTCGGCAAAATCGCCACGCCCATACCCAGCAGCGCGAACTGCCGCAGCATCTCGGTGTTGTTCGCAGCAATCGCGTTGGTGGGCCTGACCCGCACTTCGCCCTGCGGTCCGGTAAATACCTTCTCGTCACCGCCCTGCTCGGCAGGCCGGCTCAGACAAGGGTGCGTCAACAGATCCTCCGGGCGCACCGGTGTGCCGTGCTGCTCGAGATAAGCGGGCGTCGCGCAGACCGTCATGTAACCCGTGGTCAGACGCCGCGTGACGATGCTCGCGCTGCGCATCTGCCGCGCCACCATGATCCCGACATCGAAGCCCTCTTCCACCAGATCGACGTTGCGATCCGCCAGCGTCACGTCGGGCACCACGTCCGGATAACGCTGGGCGTACGACTGCACCACCGGCGCGAGGCTATGCAGCCCGAACACCACCGGCGCGACAATGCGCAAGGTTCCGACCGGTTCGTGATTGCGCGCCACCACCATCTGCTCGACGCCTTCCAGGTCGTCGAGAATGTGGCGCACCCGCTCCAGATAGGTCCTGCCGGACTCGGTCAGCGAGAGACGGCGCGTCGTGCGATTGAGCAGCCGCGTGCCGAGACGCGCTTCCAGATCCGCGACGTGGCGCGTGACGACGGCGGTGGAAAGATCCAGCGCGCCAGCCGCGCCGACGAAACTGCCAAGGTCCGCGACCTTGACGAATACGCGCATCGACTGCAATTGATTCATGAGACGACTCCTGCCTCGGTAGAGCCGGGCCGGCGCAATACTGCCGCCTGTGTCGACCCGCACGACAAGGCGCGCGCGGATTTGCCCAACGATTCGATTGTATCGATCGGACCATGTCCCAACCCTGACCCGAACATGACAATTCGGTCAGGTTTCTGATGCGCTCGCGACACTATTGCGAGGCTTATTGTGAAGATAAGGTAGGTATAAACCCTTAGATACTGGTAACATAGCGCCCGAAAGGAATTTATCGCTATGCCACATCGTTTTCAGCTTCTCGAAAAAATCGCGTTTTCACTGGTTTGCTGGTCAGCAGCGGCCTGTTCGGCGTTTATCGCCTACGAGCGGTGCCCGCAGATCAAGGTCGTCCTGCACGTTGGTGAAGAAGTCCTGCGCTACAGCGGGCAGTATTCGTTCGTCTGCGCCACACCGGTTGCGGACGCCTGCGCGCAATTGCCGGCGAGCTGATTCGCCGGCACTCCTCGCACTCCCGGTCCGTCATTCGTCAGACTGATCGGGGTATCGATCAGGCGCCGATCTAACGCCGATCAAGCGTCGCGCCCGAACACCACGCGCGCGAAAAATCCCGCCAGCACCGTTTCGGCCATCTCCGCCGACACATTCTGCGGGTCGACCGTGTAGAAGAACTGCACGCCGTCGCACAACCCCATCAAGCCCATCGCCAGCGTCTCCGCCGGCAGCGGTAGCGGCGTGCCGACTCGCGCCGAGAATTCGCGGATGTACGCGCTCAACTGCTCGAGTTTCTCGTGCATGAACGCGTTAAAACGTATCCGGAAGCGGCCGTCGCGCACGGCGAGCAGCTTCGCCTCCACCCACATCAGGAAGCACTTGTTCTCGCGATGCAGGCTGCTGTAGTAGCGCAGCACGCGCGCTTCCATCTCCTCGCGCGAGGCCGCGTCCTCAAAGATGGCATGCAAACCCGCCTGCATGGTCTCGTGGTCGCGCCGCAGTAGTTCGAGGAACAACTCGTTCTTGCTGCGGAAGTTCGAATAGAACGCGCCGCGTGTATAACCCGCCGCCCCGGCGATGTCTTCGACACTCGCCGCGACAAAGCCTTTCTTCATAAAAATCGCCTGCCCAGCGTCGAGCAGACGCTGGCGCGTCTGGTCTTTGCTCTGCTCGCGTGTAAGTCGTTGCCGTTTCATGGTCGCAAGTCTAGCACCGAAAAGAATTCCAATTCACCTCAACATTCAAATACAGGTGTGTATTAGAATGCACTCATCCATTCGAAGTCAGATGCGTATGCCAGTTGCATGATTCACATGCTCCGGGCCGCGCGTCTTCGCTGGCGGGCCGCTGCGGCTTGCCGTGTTCGTTCGCTGTCTCCAGTTGGGGTAATTGTGAAGCGTCCCGGTCTTCCCGCATCGCCTGCGATGCGCCAGCAGTTCCATCGGCCTGCCCGTCCCGCGCGTTTGCGCCGCGCGGCATTCGCGCTCGCGCTCGCCGGTATCGTCACGCTCGCCGCGTGCTCGAAGAAAGAAGCAGCCGCGCCCGTGCCCCGCCCCGTGGTCGCCGTCGCGGTACATACGGACGGCAGCGCGATGGCTGCCGCATCGCTGCCTGGCGAAGTGCAGGCGCGCTACTCCACCCCGCTGTCGTTTCGCGTCGGCGGCAAAATCATCGAGCGGCGCGTTCGTTTGGGCGACGTAGTGAAGAACGGGCAGATCCTCGCCCGGCTCGATCCGGCGGATGCCCAGAAGAATGCCGCCAGCGCGCAAGCCCAACTGGAAGCCGCTCAACACAGCCTTGTGTATGCAAAGCAGCAACTCGATCGCGACCAGGCTCAGGCGAAAGAAAACCTGATCGCGCCCGCGCAGCTTGAACAGACCACCAACGCCTACGCGTCTGCCGCCGCACAGCGCGACCAGGCCGCGCAACAGGCGGCGTTGTCGAAAGATCAGTTGCAGTACACCACGCTCATTGCCGATCACGCCGGCGTGATCACCGCAGAACAGGCCGACACCGGCCAGAATGTGTCCGCGGGTCAGGCCGTCTACAACCTCGCATGGAGCGGCGACATCGATGTGGTCTGCGACGTGCCGGAAAGCGCGCTAGCCGCGCTCTCGATCGGGCAAACCGCGAAGATCACGCTGGCCGCGCTGCCGGGACGCAGCTTTACCGCGCGCGTGCGCGAACTGTCGCCCGCCGCCGATCCGCAAAGCCGTACCTACCGCGCCAAGCTCACGCTCGAGAATCCCGGCCCGGACGTGCGCCTCGGCATGACCGCCGACATCGCGCTCGCCGCACCTTCGTCTTCGGAGGCAGCCGCAACCCAGAACACTTCCTTTACCGTGGCTGCCACCGCCCTGTTCCACGACGGCACGCAGCCGGCCGTGTGGGTCGTGCGTCCCGCGGCTAACGCATCGGGTGACGGTACGCCGGGCGTCGGTACGCTGGAACTGCGCCGCGTGACGGTCACCCGCTATAACGAACGCACCATCGTGATCGGCCAGGGCCTCAAGGAAGGCGAACGCGTCGTCCTGCAAGGCGTGCATACCGTGACCGCCGGCGAAAAAGTCCACGTGATCCCGCCATTGCATCCCGAGGACTTCGCTTCATGAGCACCCCGCATGAAGAAGGACGCTTCAACCTGTCCGCATGGGCGCTGCGCCATCAGGCGCTAGTTGTCTTCCTGATCGCGCTCGCGACCGCGTTCGGCGTTCTCGCCTATACCCGTCTCGCCCAATCCGAAGACCCGCCCTTCACGTTCCGCGTTATGGTGATCCGCACCTTCTGGCCCGGCGCGACCGCGCGCCAGGTCCAGGAACAGGTCACCGACCGCATCGGCCGCAAACTGCAGGAAACGCCTGCCATCGATTTCGTGCGCAGTTACTCGCGCCCCGGCGAATCGCTGATGTTTTTCTCGATGAAAGACTCGGCGCCGGTCAAGGACGTGCCCGAAACCTGGTATCAGGTGCGCAAGAAAGTCGGCGATATCGCGGCGACCTTGCCGCCCGGTATTCAGGGTCCGTTTTTCAACGACGAATTCGGCGACGTCTACACCAACATCTATACCCTCGAAGGCGACGGTTTTTCCGCCGCGCAACTGCACGATTACGCCGACCAGTTACGCACGGTGCTGCTGCGCGTGCCGGGCGTCGGCAAGGTCGACTATTTCGGCGATCCGGATCAGCACATCTACATCGAGATCACCAATACGCAACTCACGCGCCTCGGCATCTCGCCGCAGCAACTGGGGCAGGCAATCAATTCGCAAAACAGCATCTCGCCGGCGGGCACGCTGACCACCACCGACGACCGCGTGTTCGTGCGCCCCACCGGCCAGTTCAAGGACGTCAATGCGCTCGCCGACACGCTGATCCGCATCAACAACCGCTCGTTCCGTCTCGGCGACATCGCGACCATCAAACGCGGTTACGACGATCCGGTCGCCACGCAAATGCGCTCCGGCGGCAAAGCGGTGCTCGGCATCGGTGTGACGATGCAGCCGGGCGGCGACGTGATCCGTCTGGGCAAAGCGCTCGACCAGCAGATGGGCAATCTGCGCGGCTACCTGCCTGCCGGCTTGCATCTGGTCGAAGTGTCGAGCATGCCGAACGCGGTCGCCCATTCCGTCGACGATTTTCTCGAAGCCGTCGCCGAGGCGATTGCGATCGTGCTGGTGGTCAGCCTGCTGTCGTTGGGCGTGCGCACCGGCATGGTGGTCGTGATCTCGATACCGGTCGTGCTCGCCGTCACGGCGCTATGCATGTATCTGTTCGACATCGGGCTGCACAAGGTGTCGCTGGGCACCCTGGTGCTTGCCCTGGGGCTATTGGTGGACGACGCGATCATCGCGGTCGAGATGATGTCGGTGAAGCTCGAGCAAGGCTGGACCCGCACGCGCGCCGCCGCTTTTGCGTACACCAGCACCGCCTTTCCGATGCTGACCGGGACGCTCGTGACCGTGTCCGGTTTCCTGCCGATCGCGTTAGCAAAGTCGAGCACCGGTGAATACACCCGTTCGATTTTCGAGGTGTCGGCGATCGCACTGATCGCATCGTGGCTCGCGGCCGTGGTGCTGATTCCGCTGCTCGGCTATCACATGCTGCCGGAACGCAAGCGCCAGGCACACGAAGCGGAGGACCACGAGCACGACATCTACGACACGCGTTTCTATACGCGGCTGCGTGGCTGGATCGGCTGGTGCATCGAGCGGCGCTTCGTCGTCCTCGCCATTACCGTCGTGCTGTTCGTTCTGGCAATGGCAGGCTTCACGCTAGTGCCGCAGCAGTTCTTCCCGAGCTCGGACCGTCCCGAGTTGCTGGTGGACGTGCGCTTGCCCGAAGGCGCGTCTTTCGAAGCAACGTTGCGCCAGGCAGAGCGTCTGGAGAAAACGCTGGTGGGTCGTCCGGAAATCGATCATACGGTGGACTTCGTCGGCACCGGCGCGCCGCGTTTCTATCTGCCGCTCGATCAGCAGTTGCCGCAGCCGAATTTCGCGCAATTCGTGATCACGGCGAAATCCGTGAAGGATCGCGAGAAGCTCGCGCAATGGCTCGAACCGGAATTGCGCAACAATTTTCCGGCAATCCGCACCCGCCTGTCGCGCCTCGAGAATGGGCCTCCGGTTGGCTATCCCGTGCAATTCCGCGTGAGCGGCGACGATATCGCCACGGTACGCTCGATCGCCGAGCGTGTTGCCGCAACCCTGCGCGCCGACGGCGGCACCCGCAACGTCCAGTTCGACTGGGACGAGCCTGCCGAGCGCTCAGTGCGCTTCGAAGTCGATCAGAAGAAGGCCCGTGAACTCGGCGTGAGCTCGGAAGACATCTCGAGCTTCCTCGCCATGACGCTGTCCGGCTACACCGTTACGCAGTATCGCGAGCGCGACAAGCTGATCAGCGTCGATCTGCGCGCGCCGAAAGCGGAACGCGTCGACCCGTCGGAGCTCGTCACGCTGGCAATGCCGACGCCCAACGGCCCGGTGCCGCTCGGCACGCTCGGTCATCTGCGCAACGACCTCGAATACGGGGTGATCTGGGAACGCGACCGGCAACCCACCATCACGGTGCAGTCCGACGTCGCTCCGGGCGCGCAAGGGATCGACGTCACCCACGCGGTCGATAAGGCACTGGGCCCGATTCGCGCCACGCTGCCGGTCGGCTACCGGATCGAAATCGGCGGCTCGGTCGAGGAAAGCGGCAAGGGGCAAACATCGATCAACGCACAGATGCCGATCATGATCATCGCCGTGCTGACGCTCCTGATGATCCAGCTGCAAAGTTTCGCGCGCGTGCTGATGGTCGTGCTGACCGCACCGCTCGGTCTGATCGGCGTGGTCGCTACGCTGCTGCTGTTCGGTCAGCCATTCGGCTTCGTCGCGATGCTCGGGGTGATCGCGATGTTCGGCATCATCATGCGCAACTCGGTGATTCTGGTCGATCAGATCGAGCAGGATATTGCGGCGGGACACAAGCGCTTCGACGCGATCGTCGGCGCGACCGTACGGCGTTTCCGGCCGATTACGCTCACCGCGGCAGCCGCCGTGCTCGCGCTGATTCCGCTGTTGCGCTCCAACTTCTTCGGCCCGATGGCCACCGCGCTGATGGGCGGCATTACGAGCGCGACCATCCTTACGCTGTTCTATCTGCCGGCCCTGTACGCCATGTCGTTCAGAGTGCGCAGCGACGAGCGCGAGCCGCCGGCGCCGTCTGGCACGACGCATACGGGGAACTGAGATCATGGCTACCTTCGCACTTCCTCGACACTTGCGCCTCACGCTTCTCAGCGGCGCCACGCTAGCCCTCGCCGCCTGCTCATTCGGCCCGAACGGCGAGCCGCCCGCAATGCCGCAGCCGGCCCACTACGGCGCCGAAGCACAGCCGACGCAAACCGTGCCCGCACAGGGCATCACCCAGCAATTCGTGGTCGGCGCGAAGCCTGTGCCCGAATGGTGGAAGCTTTATCAATCGGAGGGGCTAAACGCACTGGTCGACGAAGGCTTGCGTAACAGCCCGACGCTTGCCGCGACCGACAAGAGCCTCGCCGCCGCGCGTGAGCAACTGCGCGCACAGATCGGCAGTTCGATGCTGCCGACCATCGACGCGGGCGGCCAGGCCACCCGTAACCGCGCGCTGGCGATCCCCGAAGCCGGTCCGAACACGTTCCTGTACAACATCTTCGTCGGTCAACTGCAGGCGCACTACACGTTCGACCTGTTCGGCGCGGCGCGTCTTGCCGATGCCGCGCTCGCGGCTCGCGTAAATGTGCAGGCCTATCAGTTCGATGCCGCGCGCCGCGCGCTGGCCGCCAACATTGTGACGGCGGCGATCACGAGTGCGGCGTTGCGTGCGCAGATCGACACGACCGAGCGGCTCGTGACGCTAGCCAACGACCAGGCGCGCGATACGCAACGGCGCTACGCATTGGGCGCGGTCTCGCACGCCGATCAGTTGAGCGCGCAACAAAGCGCGGCGAGCCTGTCGGCAAGCTTGCCGGGTTTGAAGCAGCAATGGCTGACGACGCGCCATGCTCTGGCGGTGTTGCTAGGCCGCACGCCGGACGCGGCGCCGGACGACCTCGCCCTTGCGCAACTGCACGTGCCCGAACAGGTACCGGTCGTGGTGCCCTCCGAACTGCTGCGCAGCCGGCCTGACATTCAGGCAGCGGACGCCGCCCTGAAGGCTGCTGCGGCCGACGTCGGCGTTGCGACGGCGCAGATGTTCCCAAGTCTTTCGCTGAGTGCATCGATGGGACAAGGCGGCTTTAGCTGGCCGGTGGCCTTATCCGGCGCGGGGGCGATCTGGAGCATTGGCGCGTCATTGTCGCAGCCGCTGTTTCACGGCGGCGCCCTATTCGCCCAGCGCCGCGCGGCAGTTGACACGTACGACGCCACGGTCTCGCAATATAAGCAGACCGTGCTGACCGCCTTCCAGAACGTGGCCGATACGCTTGCAGCGCTACAGCACGACACGCAGGCTCTAGATGCGGCGAACATTGCTGCGCGCTCCGCGCAAGGAATTTTCGACGAAACATCGGGACGTTACCGGTTGGGAGCGTTGCCGGTCGCCTCGACGCGTTCGAGCGAACAGCAGTTCCGCAACGCACAGCTTGATGAGATCCGCTACACCAGTGCGCGGCTCACGGACACTGCGGCCTTGTTCCAGGCGATGGGCAATCCGCCGGTCGAATCAACTCCCTCTGCCGCGGCATCTGTCCCGGCGGTTCCTGCAACGAACGTGGGTGTTTCCAATTAAACCTGGGATTCCGTACTGACGCCAGCGGACTTATCCCCAGTTTATGTTGATGAGGCTGTTGAAAACTTTCTGACAAGCGGGCTAACACCTTGAGCGCGCGGGGTTTTCTGATTGCGGTGCGGAATGAACCAGGGGCTGCGAAATGAGCCATTTGCTTACGGCAGAGGCCGTTGGGAGGCCTCAACATGCTGCAACGTTATCCCCAGTTTATGTTGACAGGGCTGTTGATAACTATGGGGCTACCCGCTTAAGTGCTTGATGCAAATCGGTTTGTCACCCACGGCGCGACCAGATGCAGGGCTGATCGGCCACCCGTCTCACACGGAGGGGTTTTTTGTGAGGCAAGGCCTTATCCACAGATTTTGTTGAAAGGCTTGTTGATAACGCCTGGACATCCGGGATAAGTGCTTGAGTGCGCAACGAAATCAGGCGCAGACATTGCGGGATCCCCGGAGAGGGGGCGAATGGTTTTGAAGTACCGCGTCGGCGCGCGTAGCGCCGCCGGAGGTATGACGGCCTTGTCACTAAGGCGGAGTGTGCGGGAAGCACAGATTCCAGATGCACCACTACCGTGGCTGCGCGGGGGACCCGCTTATGAGCTAGCGGTGTAAAGCCGCTTTCTTTTGCCTACTTGTATATTCCCTTCTGTGACGCCGACCCGATCAGTTGTCGTCACAGGGACAGTCAGTTCGTCTGCCTACCGGGTTTCGAGCCCGCAGAGAAGCTTGAGCGACTATCCTTTTTCATCCTTCTAACCCGAACAGTTGACTGAGCCTTGAGCTCGTATTTTCCTGCAAGTATGGGTACCGTGATGAATCAATCTTCTTCCGTTTATATCGGCATCGACGTCAGCGGCAGCGCGCTCGATATTGCCATTCACGACACCACCGAACATTTCCGTGTCGACAATGAGCCGGTCGCCATCGAACAGCTGGTGCAACGTCTGATCGCGTTGAGCCCCACACTGATCGTCATGGAGGCCACCGGCAAGCTTGAACTCGCTGTGCTCAGGGCCCTCTGCGAGGCCGGCTTGCCCGCCGTCGCGGTCAATCCCCGGCAGGTACGCGACTTCGCCCGCGCAACCGGCTCGCGTGCCAAAACCGACCGCATCGACGCCTTCGCCATCGCCCATTTCGCCGCGGTCCTCAAGCCCGTCGTGCGCCCGCTCACCGATGTGCAGACCGAGCAGTTGCAGGCCCTGCTGCTGCGCCGTGCCCAGCTCATCGATATGCTCGTGGCCGAGAAAGCACGGCTTGAGCGCGCCCATGCCGCTGCACGGGACAGTCTGAACGAGCACATCAAATGGCTCAAGCAGCAGATCAAGCTCGCTGACAACGACATCGATTCATTCCTGCGCTCCTCGCCCGCGTGGCGTCAGAAGGAAGACCTGCTGCGCTCCGTGCCAGGCATCGGTCCCGGCGCCGCCGCGACGCTGATCGCCTTTATGCCGCAACTTGGCTCGCTGAACCGCCGGGAGATCGCTGCGCTCACCGGCGTCGCTCCCTTCAATAGCGACAGCGGCAGGCACATCGGCAAACGCCGCATTCAGGGTGGGCGCGCCGTCGTGCGGCGAGCGCTCTATATGGCCTGCGTGCCGGCGCTGCGTTTTAACCCGACCATCCGGGCTTTCTATGACCGGCTACGCAAGGCCGGCAAACCGTTCAAGGTTGCTATCACGGCCTGTATCCGCAAGCTCGTCGTCACGCTCAATGCGATGGTCCGTAACGCCACGCCCTGGAGTTCGCCGACTAACTGAGCTTCGTCACGCGTTGCCCTGATGGCGGGCAGTCCGGGCGCGATCATCAATCGTGCTGCATGCGCTCGCCTGTGCATCGCTGACTACCGTGCCGGGCATCAGTCATCCGCCAGCTAGCCGTCGCTTGACTTCCAATACGGTTGCTTTTCTTTGCGGCAGGCAAAGAAAAGTAGGTGCCGCCCCGCACAGGGGCAACGCTAATAGACCACGAACAAACCAAGGAAAGGCCAACACCCTAAAACAACACACCAACAAACCAGCGCTAATAAACCCCTGCCTCCCCAACAGGCCGATTCTTAAACCGCTTATGCACCCAATAATACTGATCAGGAATCCGACGCACCTGCGTCTCAAGAAACTCAGTAATCCGCCGGGCATCAACAGAAACATCATCCGACGGAAAGTCACTTAGCGCATCAAAAATGGTCAGCTTGTACCCGCGATAGCCGGGCAAGACTTCAGTAACAAACGGCACCACCCGCGCATTCCCGGCCCGCGCCATCCGCGAAACGGAAGTGAGCGTACAAGCCGGCACACCAAAAAACGGCACAAACACCGAATCCCGCAGCCCAAAATCCATATCGGCAGCCAGCATAATGGGCTTACCCTCCCGCAGCACGCGCAAGGCACGCCGTACACTATCGCTGCGCGGAATCATCTCCGTACCAAAACGCCCACGCTGCCGCTTGGCCATCGCGTCGAGCAAAAGATTCGACATCGGGGTATACAGCGACGCAACCGGATGCCGCGTTGAATACATCATGCAGCCCGCCTCGATCCCGACAAAATGGAAACCGACAAAAATCGTCGGCTTGCCTTGCATGTCAGTGAGATCAATCGCGCTCTCCACTTCGACAAGACGCGCCAGCGATCGCGCATTGCCGAACCACTGCGGGCCGCGCTCGACATAACTGCGGATGACATGGCAGAAATGCGCGCGCGCGAGGCGTTCGCGCGCTTCGTCGCTCATGTCGGGGAAACACAGCCTCAGATTGGTATGCACGACGCGCCGGCGCGCGCTCGGAATCCGGTACAGCAACGCACCAATGCCCGTTCCGATACGCGCAACAATGCCGTACGGCAGCAGAGCAAACGCGCGCAGCAGACCTGTCATCAGACAGATGAGTATTCGACTTTTCAAGAGGCAACTGCCCGGTAGATGCTGGATGACAATCACCCCAGCCGCAGCAACCTGACGGTCGCCCACGGGCGAAGTGGCATGTGCGCGCGTAAAACGGGGCTCGCGCGGCACGACTTTCGAAGATGGACGCCTCGCTCGCGGCGAGACATAGCAGTGCAGGAGGCTAAAACCGCTTAGGAATCAAGCATCCGTATAGGACCAGTCTGAAAACACCGCAAGCGTGATTAAAACACACTGGACAGGGGCGGGAACAAAATCTGCGGAAGGGGTTCACCCGTATAGCGCCACTGATCCGCGCCAGGCCGCGATGCCCCGCCCTTTCAAAAATTAGCCTGTGCGGCTCCGGGTAAGCCGCACAGACCCGCTACACGCTCAGCCGAGCCCCCGAAAAGAAGCTCCAGGGGATCTCAAGGCTTGTTCGTCTCGAACAGATCCATGATCTGTTTCTTTTCATTCGACGAGACGCTCGGCACCGGCACCGCCGGTGGTGTCATGCCCGCCGGGCCCACGCCGCCCACCGCGTCGCTCGCGCCAGCGGTCGGATTCGCCGAATCGAGGCCGATGCTGGCCACGAACCCGTTACCCGGCGTCATGTCCGTATAGAACAGTTCGCCGTCGACCGAGGTCACGCCGTCCGGTTGCGCCGGTTCGCCTTGCGGCACGCCGCGCAGCGCGCGCTGCATGTACTCGACCCAGATCGGCAACGCGAGTTGTGCACCAAACTCGCGGCTGCCGAGGCTCTTCGGCTGGTCGTAACCCATCCACGCCACCGCCACCAGCGACTGCTGATAACCGGCGAACCAACCGTCCTTCGCGTCGTTGGTCGTACCGGTCTTGCCCTGCAAGTCCGAACGATGCAGCACGTTGGTGCCCGAACCCGTGCCGGCCGTGGCCACCGAATGCAGCAGGCTGTTCATGATGTACGCGTTACGCGGTTCAAGCGTGCGCGGCGCATCGCGGCCGGCGGTTAGCGGTTGCGCTTTCGAGAGCGGCTCGCCACGTGCATCCGTTACCTCGCTGATCAGATACGGATTGATACGGTAGCCACCGTTCGCGAACACCGAGTATGCGCCCGCCGATTGCAGCGGCGTGACGAGGCCCGCGCCGAGCGCCATCGGCAGATACGGCGGAGTCTTATCGGCGTCGAAACCAAAACGCTGCGTGACAAAATCTTGCGCGTACTTGGTGCCGATGAACGACAGGATGCGGATCGACACCAGGTTCTTCGATTTCTGCAGCGCGAGGCGCAACGGCATCGGACCGTCCGGCTGGTCGTCGTCCTTCGGCTCCCACGCGTCGCCACCCGGCGTGCTGGGCGGGAAGTACAACGGCGCGTCGTTGATGATCGTGGCCGGTCCGAGCCCCTTGTCGAGCGCCGCCGAATAGATGAACGGCTTGAAGCTCGAACCCGGCTGACGCCACGCCTGCGTGACGTGGTTGAACTTGTTCTTATTGAAGTCGAAGCCGCCCACCAGCGCGCGAATCGCGCCGTCCTGCGGCGTGAGCGAAACCAGTGCGCCTTCCACTTGCGGAAGCTGAGTGATTTGCCAGTTGCCCTTGTCGTCAGCGACAAGGCGCACGATCGAGCCCGGCTTGATCTTCGTAGCGGCTGTCGCGCGTGCGGAGAGCCCGCCGGCTGCAAAGCGCAGGCCGTCGCCGCTGATCGTCACTTCGGTGCCGTCGACCAGTTGCGCCTT
Organism: Paraburkholderia agricolaris; assembly: GCF_009455635.1. Taxonomy (NCBI): domain Bacteria; kingdom Pseudomonadati; phylum Pseudomonadota; class Betaproteobacteria; order Burkholderiales; family Burkholderiaceae; genus Paraburkholderia; species Paraburkholderia agricolaris. Next base: position 1,978,171 of record NZ_QPER01000001.1, on the reverse strand, counting down.
CACCTGCTTCGAATTCGCGTCCGTCACCACGGCGGCGATGATTTCGCCGTTGTCGGGGTGATCGGTGAGCGCGTCGTCGATCGTCTGGTCGCGGTCGTCGCCCGGTGCGGGCAATTGCACGAAGCCTTCCGGCCCACGGTAGCCGTGACGCCGCTCGTAATCCATCACGCCCTTGCGCACCGCGCGATAGGCGGCGTCCTGGTCGGCGGAGTCGATCGTGGTGGTGACGTTCAGGCCGCGCGTATAGGTTTCGTCCTTGTACTGCGCGTACATCATCTGGCGAACCATTTCGGCGATGTACTCAGCATGCACGCTGTATTCGTTGCCCGGATTCCGGGTATGAATCTCTTCCTTGACGGCCTGGTCGTACTGATCCTGAGTGATGTATTTCAGCTCGAGCATGCGCTTCAGAATGTATTCCTGACGGATCTTCGCGCGCTTCGGGTTGACCACCGGGTTATACGCGGACGGCGCCTTCGGCAGGCCCGCCAGCATCGCGGCTTCAGCCAGCGTGATGTCTTTCAGATCCTTGCCGAAATACACGCGCGCGGCCGCGGCAAAACCGTACGAGCGCTCGCCCAGATAAATCTGGTTCATGTAGACCTCAAGGATCTGGTCCTTGGTCATCGCGCGCTCGATCTTGTACGCGAGCATCATTTCGTAAATCTTGCGGGTGTAGGTCTTCTCGCTCGAGAGGAAGAAGTTGCGCGCCACCTGCATCGTGATCGTGCTCGCCCCCTGGGAGGCGCCGCCATGCATCAGGTCGGAAACACCCGCGCGCAGGATGCCGACGAAGTCGACGCCACCGTGCTCGTAGAAGCGATAGTCTTCGATCGCGAGCACGGCCTTTTTCATCTGGTCCGGAATATCCTGGAAGCGCACGATGCTGCGGCGCTCCTCGCCGAACTCGCCGATCAGCACGTGGTCCGCGGTGTACACCCGCAGCGGCACTTTCGGGCGATAGTCGGTCAGTGCGTCGAGCGACGGCAGTTGCGGCCCCATCACCACGAGCGCGTAACCGACGATCAGCGCGCCCACCACGGCGAGCGTCGCCAGCAGACTGAAGAGCCAGATGACGATGGTTGCGCCGAGCGACCGGCGACCGGCCTCAGCGTCGCGCGAAGCAGCGTTGCGTCCTGGAGTGCGGTGGTAGGCGTCCCGGTCTTCACCAGCCGGAGAGTTTGAAGAATGCGGTCGTTTGATGATTGGCATGACTGGAATGTTAGGCGCGCAACTCAACGCCTTTCTGCATGAGGCGCAAAACACCGCGCGGCCCTACGCCCCCGGGCGGCCGCACGGCACGCCTGGGACTTGTCCGGCGCAACGTAACAGCGCATTTTAAAGAAATCAGGCGCCGTCCAAGACAGTTTTTTTGTAAGAATTCCCTTCGCGCGGCGCAACAGCGGGTGTCCGGAGCGAGCGGACAGGCGCCCGGCCCGGCCCACCAGGGTTATCAACAGAAATTGTTGAAAGGCCTGTGGACAAGCCCGCCGGAAACGCTACAACTCGTTGATGTCACGGGATTTTCATGTTGCGCCCGTTCCGCATCGGCGCAACTCGTCATATGATGGACTCGGCGCGCGGGTCGTCAACGGCGCGCGCGACGGCGTACGCCAGATACACGCCTTGAATCGCCAATGCCAACAAGTATGCGAGCCGACCATGAACAAGCCCAGCGAACGCATCGTCGTATTCGTCACCACCGCCCAGAAACGCGCGATCGCCGCCATCGCCGAAGATCTGGGCATTAGCGTCAGCGAACTGATGCGGCGCGCGGTGTTGAGCTTTGGCGCGACCAGCGAGCAGGTGAAAGCGGCCGGCATCGTCGACCGGCTGCGCGCACCGCGCGCGCCAGACGCGCTCGACGCGGCGCTGCAGCGCGTCGCGCACAGCACGCGCAACGCACGGGCGGCGCTCCCGCCTGCCCTGCAAACCCGTGGTGACAACGAACCTGCCGTACCGGCGGACGGCGCGGCGGCAGCGCAGGCGAATGAATTATTAGGTACGCCCGCGGGTGGAAGCCCCGGGCCGTTACTGCCGGCCGGTGTACTGGCCGCGCTCACCGCCACCGCCGAGGAAGTCGAAGCCGCCGCGGCCGCCGAAGCGGTGGCGCGCGTCACCGCGGCCAAAGCGGCGTCCGTTGCGGACTCGGCGCAGAAACCGGACAACGTGCAGGCGCAGGTGCGCAACGCGCTCAAACGCCCGCGTGTCAGGCCCGTGCGCGACGAAGACGATCCCCAGGGCGATCCCAGCACGGAAGGCGGCCGCTTCGCATAAAGGGAAAAGTTCGCGATCGAATGACCTGATCCACCGCGCATCGACACGTTACCGCTCGAGCGCAGGCAAGCCGCCCATGCCACGCGGGTTCACATCCGCGACACTCGCCGCACGGACACTCACGGCACGGTGCCCGCCGCACGGATGCCCGCCGCACAAAAAGGGAAGCGCCGGTCTCATCGCGCCCTTTAAGGGGGTTTTAAGAGAATGCGTGGTGTAATATCCGCGAGCGGCTGAATGATCCGCCGCGCGTTTTAACCGCTGACGCAATGTGTAAATCCGTTTCAAAACGTAAATTTATCGCGCCGCTATTGTAATCGGCGAGTGCGCCCCGAAATCCGGTCCGAACGTTGCGCAGCTTCTCGCGTAGCGGCGTAAAGTAGTATTGGAAAGCAGTTAAAGCGCGTGGGAATTATTCAGCGCCGATTTCATTCTTTGGAGGTTTTCATGTCGCTTTTTGACAGCATTTCGCGCACGCTTAAAGGTCTCCTGAACGACGCAGCCGATTCCGTGCAGGATCCGTCGCGTGATTCACGCCAGATCGTGCGCGAACTCGACGAGAGCATCGCTAAAGCCGAGAACTCGCTGATCGAGATTCAGGCGCAAGTCGCCACGCAACAAAGCAAGCGCGATGTTGCCGCGGACAAGGCGAAGAAGTACGAAGACGGCGCGAAGCGCGCGCTGCAATCCGGCGACGAAACGCTCGCGCGCGAAGCCCTCGGCGCGCAGGCCACGGCCGAAGCCGAGCGCGATGCGCTGGCGAAGGAACTGACTACGCTGGAGCCGTCGGTTGCGCAGCTGAAGAGCCAGATCGACGACATGCGTGGCCGTCGTAACGACCTGAACGCGCGCTCGAACATTCTGCAAGCCAAGCAGCAGATCGCTCAGGCCAAAGATGTTGCGGCCACCGCGCTGGGTGGCATTGGCGGCAAGAATCTGTCTGAAGATTTCCAGAAGCTGGAAGACAAGGTTGCGTTGTCGAATGCCCGTTCCGACGCGCGCCTGAATTCGGCTGACGTGAAGAGCGGCAAGGCGCTCGACGACAAGCTCGCGGATCTGAACCGCGGTCCGTCCGTTGAAGATCGTCTCGAAGCGTTGAAGAAGCAGATCAACACGCCGGCGCAGTAATTGCATCAGCAGTAAATACCGGCTGCTGTCACGCAGCCGGTACACCGGCCGCCGGATACGCCGGCCGCCGGTATGCCGGCCACCGGTATCGACTGAAGGAGACGGGTGCATCACACCCGGTCCGCAAATGAAAAAATTTCTCACAAGCGTGTTCGCGTCGCTGCTGTTCGTATCGGCTGCGGCGTTTGCTGTGCCGACGGTCCAGCAGATCGAATCCGCCATGTCGCAAGGCAACTGGCAGCAAGCCGATGCCGGTTTGAGCGAAGTGTTGCAGGCGCATCCGAACAATGCCCGCGCGCACTACCTGTACAGCCAGGTGCTCGATCGCGAAGGCCGCTATGCCGACGCCCTCGCCCAGGTGCAACAGGCCAAGACACTCGACCCACAAATCCGCTTCACCGATCCGACCCGCTTCGCGCAAACCGAAGCGCGGATTCGCAAAAACGCTGAACAGGCCGGTGGCAACACCACGAACCGCGCAGCCAACCCGTTCGTGCAGCAGAATTCGCCGGCCGTGCAGCAGTCGGCGATGGTGCCGCAAGCGCCGCAACGGCATGGCCCCGGCATCGGCATGTGGGTCGGCATCATTCTGCTGATCGGCGTGATCACACTGGTGCTGCGCTGGACCTTGCGCCGCGCCCGCTCGCAAGACGATTCGCGTGCCGACGACGATCGTCGCGTGCAGCTCAAGCGTGCGACCGAGATGCTCAACGCCGTGCGCTCGTTGAAGCTCGACGTGAAGCTTTCCACCGTGCAAGGTCACGAGGCACTGGAGAAAGAAGTCGAATCGACCGAAGAACAGTTGCGCGGTCTCGTCGAAACGCTGTCGAACGGCAAGAATCCGGTGCCGCCGTATCAGCTCGACGAACTGGAGCAGCGCATCGGCAGCATGCGCGCCCGCGCCGACGGGCGGCCCGATCCCTATGCCGCACCGGCCGCCAGCACACAACAGTCGCCGTATGCACAGGAAGCCGAGCGTTTCGGCAACCCGCCGCAGCCCTATCCGCAGCAAGGACCGTATCAGCAGCAGCCGCAGGTCATCGTGCAACAAGGCGGCGGCGGTTTCGGCGGCGGCATGGGTGGTTTGCTGACCGGCGTACTGCTTGGTGAGGCGCTGAATTCCGGGCGTGATCGCGTCGTGGAACGTGACGTGATCGTCGACGACGAAACGCGCCGCCGCGGTGGCGCCGGTGGCAATGGCGGCGGCCTCGACTTCGGGCAGGGCTCGAACGACTGGAACGACAACAGCGGCGGTGGCGTCGACCTGGGCAGTAACGACGATTCCGGCAGCTGGAGCGATACCTGAGCAACTGAACACTGCTCGAAATGCAGCCCTCAAGCTGCCATGAAAACAGGCTCCTGCACGGAGCCTGTTTTTTTATGTTGATTCTTTCCTCAGGCGCGTCACGCCCGCACTGACGCAGACGCCCTCACCGGCTCATGCTGCGCCAGCAGCACCGAACCCGCGAACAGCCGGACGATGAAACGCTCCGCATACGCGACCAGCGCTTCCCGGCGCGCACCGTTGCCGTCGATGTACTCCGCTGACAGATGGAACAGTTGCAACACGATCTGCGTACAGACTTCGTCGACGGTGACGCGCGCGAGCGTCGGCATCAGCTCCAGTTGCACGACGTCGTCCGCCATTTCCGCCGACACCTCATGGAGATTCGCCCGCACCGCTTCCCGCAGCGCCGGCGAGGTGCCGTGATACTCGACCAGCGCGCTCAGAAACGCCTCCCGATTCTCCAGTGCAAACGCAAAGAACGCCGCACACGCACGACGCGGCACGCTTTGCGGCTCGTCGTGCGCAGCCAGCCAGCGCTCGCGCCGCAGCATCGGCCGCAAGCGGCGGCTCACGGATTCGACCGCCTCGCGTGCCAGGTCGTCGAGCGTGTCGAAGTGGCGATAAAACGTATTGGGATTCAGCCCCGCCTCGCGCGCCAGTTCGCGCAGACCCAAGCTTGCAAAGCTGCGTCCGCCCGCGGTCAGACGCAGCGCGGCTTCGATCAGCTTGCGCTTGCCGGGCGCAAGATCCTGCCCGGCAGCAGAACCATGGTCGGCGGCGGGCGCCGTTTCGGGTACGGAGTTCATGAGCTTTCAGTCAAAGCGTGCTTCACGCGTTTAATAGTCGTACTCTAAACGATCTTGACGCGAAGTGTACAGTTGTCTACCCTGCGCGTTATGCGGGTGTAGACATATGTAGACACCCCTGATTCTGTCTACCCTGGAGACCCGCCGTGACGCCTGCTTCATCTGCCCAACCCGCCGCGCCACGCATTGCCATAGTCGGCAGCGGATTTGCGGGCATCGGCATGGCGATCCGCCTTCTGCAGATGGGCATCACGTCGTTCACGATTTACGAGGCAGCCGGCGATATTGGCGGCACCTGGCGCGACAACACCTACCCCGGTGCAGCTTGCGATGTGCCGTCACATCTGTATTCGTTTTCGTTCGAGCCGAATCCGGCATGGTCGCGCGCGTTCGGCGGCCAGGCGGAAATCTTCGCCTACCTCAAGCATTGCGTGCGCAAATATGGCGTCGACCGCTATGTGCGTTGCAATGCGGGCGTGGTCTCGGCCCGTTTCGACGAAGCGCGGCAAACCTGGCAAGTCGAGATCGACTCGCACGGCACACGCGAAAACATCGAAACCGATGTAGTGATCGCCGCGAGCGGCCCATTATCGCGGCCGGCCATGCCGCAAATCGCGGGGCTCGAACGTTTCGAAGGCAAACTGTTTCATTCGGCGCGCTGGGACCACCACTATCCGCTCGAAGGCAAGCGCGTTGCGGTGATCGGCACCGGCGCCAGCGCGATCCAGTTCGTGCCGCAGATCCAGCCACGCGTCGCCCGGCTCGAACTGTTCCAGCGCACCGCGCCGTGGATCATGCCCAAGCCGGACAAACCGGTCGGTCCGCGCGCGCGTTGGTTGTTCCGCCATCTGCCGTTCACGCAGCGCTTCGTGCGCAACGCGATCTACTGGCAACTCGAATCGCGCGCGGTGGCGTTCGTCGTCAATCCGAAACTGATGAAGTTGCCGATGAAGTTCGGCATGAGCTATCTGGAGCGGCGCGTCAAAGACCCCGCGCTGCGCGCCAAGGTAACGCCGAACTACCGGCTCGGCTGCAAGCGCGTGCTGTTGTCGAGTGACTACTATCCGGCGCTCGGCCAGCCGAACGTCGACGTGGTGACGACCGGCATCCGCGAAATCGTCGCCGACGGCATCGTGACCGACGACGGAACGCACCACCCGGCCGACGCGATCATCTGCGGCACCGGTTTCCAGGTCAACGACGTGGGCGCGCCATTCGAGGTGAGCGGTCTCGACGGCGCGGATCTTGGCGCGACGTGGCTGCGCGACGGACCGGAGGCATATCTAGGCACCAGTGTCGCCAACTTCCCGAACTTCTTCATGATTGTCGGCCCGAACACCGGGCTTGGTCACAACTCGATGATCTACATGATCGAGTCGCAGGTGCAGTACATCGCCGATTGCCTGCGCGTGCTGCGCCGACGCAAGGCTCGCACCATGAACCTGCGGGCGGACGTGCAGCGCGAATTCAATGAACGTCTGCAAGAGCAGATGCAGCGCTCCGTGTGGGTTAGCGGCTGCCATAGCTGGTATCAGACGAAGAGCGGCAAGGTCACGGCGTTGTGGCCGGGCTTCACATTCAGTTTTCGCAAACGCACGCGGCGTGTGCGGCCGCACGATTATCGCTTCGCGCCTTAAAGCGGCGTGCGGGGGCTGAGAGGCTGCTCGCGAGACCGATGACGCTGGGACGATCTGCTTCAAACTAAAGGGAGACAACAATCATGGCAAGCATCGAATCCGCAACGCCCGGAACACCAGCATCAACCGCGCCACTGCCGCCCCGCTCGCTCGCCGCACGCCTCGGCATCACCAGTGTGCCGCGCGCCGAACTGCAGCGGCGCTATACGCAAAGCGGCTCGAAGTTCGTCAAGATCATGGGCGCCGACGTGCACTACGTCGACGAAGGCAGCGGCGATACGATCGTGATGGTCCATGGCTTCGCCTCTTCGTTGCATACGTGGAATCGTGTCGCTGACGAACTCAAGCGCGAGCATCGCGTGATCCGCCTCGATTTGCCGCCGTTCGGCGTGACCGGACCGCTGCGCTCGAACACCGGCGAGATCGAAACGATGAACCTGCCCACGTACCGGCGTTTCATCGACACGTTCATGCAGGCACTCGGCATCTCGCGCGCGACGCTGATCGGCAACTCGCTCGGCGGCCTGATTTCGTGGGATTACGCGGTGCGCCACCGCGAGGCCGTCGAGCGGCTCGTCCTGATCGACTCGGCCGGATTTCCGATGAAACTGCCGATCTACATCGGCCTCTTCAATAGCGCGCTGGTGCGGGTCAGTTCGCCGTGGTGGTTGCCCGAAGCCATTATCAAGAGCGCGGTGCGCAACGTGTACGGCGATCCGCGCAAGATCGATGCGGTGACGCTGCGGCGTTACGTCGAATTCTTCCACGGCGAAGGCACGCGCGCGGCGATCGGCAAGATGGTGCCGACGCTCGATTTCAAGGACGTCGACACTGACGTGCTGAAGACGCTGAAGGTGCCGTCACTAGTGCTGTGGGGAGCGAAGGATCGCTGGATCCCTCCTGCGCACGCGGCCGAGTTTGCGAGCCGCATTCCCGGTGCGAAATCGGTGATGTATCCAGGGCTCGGTCACATTCCGATGGAAGAGGCGCCCGAGCGCGTAATGACCGATCTGCGCGCGTTTCTCGACACGAGCGCCGGCACGGCTCCGGTCACTGGGGGCATCCGCCGCGCGCCGGTCTGACCCTTCGCTTGCATGCTGCGCGCTCAACCGCCCCCGAGCAGGCGCAGCAGTCCCCAAAGGAATTTGCAGAGCATCACGATCAGTTCCCACAGGTGATAGAACTGCTGCCAGCCGGAAACGCGTGCGAAAGAGTCGATCATGGTTGGCTGGTGAGAAATGAGTGGCGGCGGGTTGGTACGGCGAGTGCACATCATAACGACTGCGGGATACCCCGCATCAAGTCGACAGAAAGCGCGCCGTAAACACACGGAGAAGACGCGGCATCCGCAACCGGCGACCGCGCTAACCGACCCTACCCAACCGCGCCATCAAGGAGACCAGCATGACGCGTTTCAGCTTTCGCCGGGCCGGCCGTTCACAAACGGTCGTCGGCGATATTGCCGCGCAAGCGGGCAAACTGGGAATCGAGATCTGCGACGTATCGGGCCACGTCGAAGAAGTGGCCGCCCGCGTGCAGCATCAGGCGCAGGTATGCCGCGCCCTGCGCGAATCCGCCGCGCAAACGCTCGCGGGCAATCATCGCATTGCCACCGCCGCGCGCGCCATGCGCAGCGTGTCGGCCGGCGCCGCAACGGGTGTGCAGGAATCGCAGCAGACGCTGGAGGCATCGCTCGCCGACATTCACGGGCTGGTGGAAGGCGTGACGGTCATCGAGAGCCAGATTGGCGCGCTGCGCAGTGCGTTGGCACACGTGAGCCGCGTCTCTGAGGAGATCTCGCTGATCGCCCGCCAGACGCATTTGCTGGCGCTCAACGCCGCGATCGAAGCTGCGCGCGCCGGCGACTCCGGCAAGAGTTTCGCGGTGGTGGCAGCCGAGGTGAAGAACCTGTCGGCGAAGACCGCGCAGGCGACCGGCCAGATCGAAACGACGCTGGCACAGCTCACTCAGCAGACCGAGCAGTTGATCAGCGAAGGCTCGGTGAATACGGCCCGTGCGCACCGGGTTCGTGAAGGCACCCGCAAGATAGGCGACGTCGTGCATGCGACGGGCGATGCGATTACGCAGCTCAACGACGAAGCTGGGCAAATCGCCGCGCTGACTGGCGAGATCGAGACGCAATGCAACGGGCTTGAGGCTCAGGTGCTGGAGATGGCGAGCGGGGTCGAGGATTCGAGCGAGAACTTCGTCCAGGCGAAGGACCGGCTGGGGAATTTGCTCGGCGTATCCGAGACGTTGATCGAACTGACTGCGGCCACCGGGGTGGAGACGACGGATACGCCGTTTATCGAAGCCGTGCAGCGAGCCGCGGCCGCGGTGGGCAAGGTGTTTGAGACGGCTGTCGCTCGCGGTGAAGTGTCGATTGAGGATCTGTTCGATCGGCAGTATGTGCCTGTTGCCGGGAGCAATCCGGCTCAGTTTGTTACGCGGTTTACTGCTTTTACCGATCGGGTTTTGCCTGCTATTCAGGAGCCTTTACTCGGGCTTGATCCACGTGTTGCGTTTTGCGCCGCTGTGGACGTGCGCGGGTATTTGCCTACGCATAATCTGAAGTTTTCCTTGCCGCAGCGCGAGGACGTGGTCTGGAATATGGCGAATTGCCGGAATCGACGGATGTTCGATGATCGTACCGGGATTGCGGCTGCGTCGCATGTTAAGAAGTTTTTGCTGCAGACGTATCGGCGCGATATGGGTGGTGGGCAGTTTGTTCTGATGAAGGATGCGTCGGCGCCTGTGTTTGTTGCCGGGCGGCATTGGGGTGGGGTTCGGGTTGGGTATAAGGTTTGATGGTTTTTTTGCCTGTTCGGCGGGTTTGTTGTTGTTGATTTCGCGCTTTGGCCTTTCCTTGTTTTGTTAGTGGTCTATTAGCGTTGCCCCTGTGCGGGGCGGCACCTACTTCTCTTTGCCGGCCGCAAAGAGAAGTAGGCAAGAGAAAGCGGCTCAAACCGCTAATTCTTAAGCGGGTCCCCCGCACAGATGCGGTAGTGGTGCATCTGGAATCCGTGTTCCCGCGCACTCCGCGTTAGCGACAAGGCGCTCATCAGCTCCCACTCCGCACTACGTGCGTCGCGGACGGGTCTGCCAGGGAAACCAGCGGGGTTGCTTCGCGCAGCGGGGGCCATCGGCTTCGCCTCGGCGAGGCGCCGAATGCGCCAATATCTTGGGTTTTGAGGTCGCCCCCGCGTCAATTTCGGCTGGACCACGAAACGCGACCAACGTTTTTGTGAACGGGGTATCGGTGCGCGCAGCGCCGCCGGAGGTATGACGCCCTTGTCACCAGGGCCGAATGTGCGAGGAGACAGATTCCAGATGCACCACTACCGTGGCTGCGCGGGGGACCCGCTTATGAGCTAGCGGGGTGAGCCGCTTTCTTTTGCCTACTTTTCTTTGCGGCAGGCAAAGAAAAGTAGGTGCCGCCCCGCACAGGGGCAACGCTAATAGACCACTAACACAGCAAGGAAAGGCCAAAAGACCAGATCAACAAGCAAACCGCCGAACAGGCAAAAAAAACCTAAACCGCCATAACAGCCCTCTTCCTCTCAGCCCGCTGCATAAAATAGTTAGCCAACACCACCCCAACAGTAACAACAACAATAAACAACGTAGCCAACGCATTCATCTCCGGATTCAATCCAAGCCGAACGCGAGAGAACACAACCAGCGGCAGGGTCGTCGACCCAGGTCCCGACAAAAACGCCGACAGAACCAGATCGTCAATCGACAAAGTGAACGACAACAGCCACCCAGAAACCAGAGCCTGCGAAATCAACGGCAACGTAATGAAGAAAAACACCTTAAGCGGCGTCGCCCCAAGATCAAGCGCGGCTTCTTCGAGAGAAGGATTCAACTCCTTCACACGCGACTGCACGATGATGGCCACATAGGAAATACACAACATCACGTGCCCGATCCAGATCGTGAAAATGCCGCGCCCGGCAGGCCACCCCAACCACTTGGCCATTTCGATGAACAGCAGCAGCAGCGAAATCCCCTGAATCACCTCGGGAATCACGAGCGGCGCATTGATCATCCCGGTGTAGAGCGTAAAACCACGAAACCGCCCCATGCGGGCCAGAACAAACCCGGCCCACGTGCCGATAATCACCGACGCAAACGCCGTCAGCAACGCCACACGCAACGACAACCACGCCGCCGCAATCAACTCGTCGTCCTGCAACAACGCCGCATACCAGCGCGTGGAAAACCGCGTCCACACCGTGACCAGTTGCGATTCGTTGAACGAATACACAATCAGACTCACGATCGGTATGTAGAGAAACAGAAACCCGATCCCCAAGGCAATGAACTGCAAAATCCGGTTCGGCTTCATCAGCGCCTTTCCTCCATCGCCTTCGCCTGCGCGTACTGGAAAAACGCCATCGGCACCAATAACAACAACACCATCGCGCACGTCACGGCAGACGCCATCGGCCAATCGGCATTGTCGAAGAACTCATTCCACATCACGCGGCCAATCATCAACGTGTTCGCGCCGCCCAGCAACTCCGGAATCACATACTCGCCGACCGCCGGAATGAACACCAGCAAACAACCGGCAATGATGCCGTTCTTCGACAACGGCAAGGTGATCTGCCAGAACGCGCGCCATGGCTTCGCGCCGAGATCGTAGGCGGCTTCCAGCAAGGTCATGTCCATCTTCACCAGATGCGCGTAAAGCGGCATCACGAGAAACGGCAGGTACGAATACACCATGCCGATATAAACCGCCGTGTTCGTGTGATACAGCTCGATCGGCGTATGGATCAGCCCGGTCGACATCAGGAAGTTATTCAGCAAACCATTATTCTTCAGGATACCGATCCATGCATACACGCGAATCAGAAACGAGGTCCAGAACGGCAGCATCACCGCCATCATCAGCAAATTTCGGCTCGCCGGATTCGATCGCGCAATGTAGTACGCCATCGGATAACCGATCAGCAAACACAGCAGCGTGGACACCGCCGCGACTACCACCGAATTCACATAGGTCGCGAAATAGAGGCTGTCGGTCAGCAGAAACGCATAGTGCGACAGATCCAGCGCGACGTGAATCACGCCATCCGTATACGTCGTGAGTTCCGTATAAGGTGGAATGCCAAGCTGCAAATCGGCAAAACTGATCTTCACGACCAGCAGGAACGGCACGAGGAAAAACAGCAGCAGCCAGATGAACGGCCCGGCCACCACCGCGGTGCGGCCGGTCAGATTGAAACGGCGCACCGGCCACGATGCGAGAGAACTGATCGAGCGCTTCATGACGTCAGCACCACACCGGCCGACGCGCTCCAGCGCACATAGACTTCGTCGCCCCAGGTGGGCGGATCGATCTCCGTCAAGGCAAGGCTCGTCACGTTGGCGATCACCGTTTTGCCGGCGTCGAGCTTCACGTGATACAACGAATAGCCGCCCATGTAGGCGACGTTCGTCACCACGCCCTTGCCCCAGTTGTAGGTGCCTTCGGGCGGCTTGCGCGTGAGCGCGATGCGCTCAGGCCGTACCGAGATCGTCACCGGCATGCCGAGCGGCCCGGTAATGCCGTGACTCACGTAGAGACGGACCGGCAGATCGGGGGTTTCGATGAACACGTGATCGGGTTCATCTTCGACGACATTGCCGTCGAACAGATTGGTCGAGCCGATGAACTCGGCCGAAAAACGGCTGTTCGGATACTCGTACACTTCGTGCGGCGTGCCAAGCTGGATGATCTCCCCCTCGCTCATCACCGCAAGACGATCGGCCATCGTCATCGCCTCTTCCTGGTCGTGCGTGACCATCATGCAAGTCACGCCGACCTTGTCAAGGATGTTCACCAGTTCGATCTGCGTGCGCTGACGGATCTGCTTGTCGAGTGCCGACATCGGTTCGTCGAGCAACAGCAGCTTTGGCCGCTTGACGAGCGAGCGCGCGAGCGCCACCCGCTGCTGCTGACCACCGGAGAGCTGATGCGGCTTACGCTTCGCAAAGCGGCCCATCTGCACGAGATCGAGTGCATTCTGCACGCGGTCCTTCAGTTCGGCTTTCGGCACGCCCTCCTGTTTCAGCCCGAACGCGACGTTGGCCTCGACCGTCATGTGGGGAAACAGCGCATACGACTGGAACATCATATTGACCGGCCGGCGATAAGGCGGCAATTGCGCCAGGTCTTCCCCGTCGATCAGAATCTTGCCCGACGTGATCGATTCAAGCCCGGCCAGCATGCGCAACAAGGTCGATTTGCCACAGCCGGAACTGCCGAGCAACGCAAACAGCTCGCCCTTTTTCACCGACAGGTTGACCCCTTTCACCGCCGCGGTCTCGCCGAACTTCTTCACGATGTCGACGATCTGGATGAAATTCTCCGCTGCGTCGCCCGCTTGGGCGTTCAGGCCCGGAAACGGCGCGGCGGTCCCTGCCAGCGCGCCCGACTGGTCACTACTCATCACAATGCTTTACTCCGGCTTTTGACGAACAAAGCCCCCGGTGGACACCGAGGGCTTCATGATGATACTTACCCGTTCACTCCCGCTGCGAGTCAGCGGCCGGACTTGAATTCAGTCCACAGCCGCGTTTGCAGGCGCTGGATTTCCGGCGGCAGCGGCTTCAACAGGAACAGCGTCTTGATGACTTCAGGCGACGGATACACAGCCGGGTCGTTCGCCACGTCCTTGTCCACGTACTTGCGCGCTTCGAGGTTGGCGCTCGGATAGTAGACGGCGTTGGTGATCGCGGCATGGACCTGCGGCGTTTCGATGTAGTTGATCCACTCGAGCGCGGCTTCCTTGTTCTTCGCGTCCTTCGGAATCGCCATCACGTCGAACCACACCGGGGCGCCGCCCTTAGGAATGTAGTACTCGATCTTGTAGGCCTTCTTCGCCTCGATCGCACGATGCTTGGCGATCACGACGTCGCCCGACCAGCCATACGCGAAGCACACATCACCGCCGACCAGATCGTTGATGTAACCCGACGAGTTGAACTGCGTGATGTACGGGCGGATCTTCTTCATCATCTCGAGCGCGGCACGGTAGTCAGCCGGATTCGTGCTCATCGGATCGCGGCCGATGTAGTGCAGCGCGGCGGCGAACATCTGATCCGGGGCATCGAGCACGGACACGCCACAGGCCTTCAGCCTGGAAATGTTTTCCGGCTTGAAGAGCACGTCCCAGCTGTCGAGCGGCACATTCTTGCCGAGCAGCTGCTGCGCCTTGGTGACGTTGTAGGCAAGGCCGGTCGTGCCGTATGCCCAGGGTACCGTGTACTTGTTGCCCGGGTCGGCGCCGGCCACGAGGGCCATCAGCGACGGGTCGAGGTATTTGAGGTTCGGCAGCTTCGATTTGTCGAGCGGCGCGAAGATGCCGGCGGCAATCTGCTTGCCGGCGTAATTGCTGGTCGGCACGACGATGTCGTAGCCCGAATTACCTGTGAGGAGCTTGGCTTGCAGCGTGTCGTCGCTGTCGTAGTTGTCGTATTTGACCTGGACGCCGGTCTGCTTGGTGAAGTTCGGAATGGTGTCCTTGGCAATGTAATCGGACCAGTTATACACGTTCAACTGCGTATCTTTCGCAGCGGCCGTCAACCACGGCGTCGCGCACAAGACCAGCGCCGCCACCTGCACCACTACCCGTCTTTTCATTCCGTTCTCCGATCCTGACCGGCCCGAGCCGGCCATCTTCGTCCACGCCGCGGCACACCGCTCGCGGCTCCCCTGAAAAACCCGAAAACTACCATTAATTATTGCGCGCACCAAAAAAAATGCTGAGATGTCGCGCAAACGGTACAGCGCAAGCCGTGCCGCTACAAAATGGGCGCAATTTTAGCGGGTTATCGGCGCGTGTCTACCCGAAAAAAACACCAGTGACAGCCTCGGTATTGCGCCGCTGTCCCGTTGTGGCGACGGCGCCGCGCCCGGTTTGCATCGGGGCTGCCGTCAACGGCCGCTGTTGTGGCTGTTGGCGTTCGGCAAACAAGACGGGTTTTGCTCGAACCATTTGCAGATGAAGTGATTTTGTAAGTATTCTCCGAATATCTCATCGTGCCCTGTACTGCTGCCCGCGGCGGCACCGCACGGGTCATGCTGCCCGGTTGGCGGCAGCCGTCGGCATTCGTTCGGCTGCCGTTTTTGAGCCACTTTCGCGCTTTTTTCTAGCGCCCTGCGCGGCCAGTCCGGTGTGTCGGCGTGTCGTCGTTTGACGCACAACCCTCGCCCTTTGGCTCGCTGCCTTGCTATCAGGACGACAGCCCATGCGTTTTCGCGCTTTATTCGGTCACCTCGGCCCCAGCACGCCGCCTCAAGCTCGCCACGCCATGCCGCGCATTTCACGCGCCACCTTCCTGTCCTCCCTCATTGCAATCGCCGCACTCTCCGGTGAGGCTCATGCGACGGTCGCCATGCTGCAGCCGGCGCGCGTCGTCGCCGCCGACGAACCGCTGCAACTCACCCTGCTCTATTCCGCCGACGACGCGAAGGCCCTCACTGTCGCCGTCCCGCCGACGCTCAGTGTGAACTTGAGCAGCGCGGAACAGGCGCCGCAACCGCTCGAGCTCAAGCGAGAACCCGGTGTGCCCGACACCTTGAACTTGCGGCCCGGCCAGTTTTGCAAAGTAAGGTTTTCGGCGCCCTGGCCGCAGTCCGCGCGCGGCGAAGTCCGGATCGACCCGGTGGGATTCGACGCATCGCCGGCGATTGTCGCGATCAACGGCGGGCCGCAGCAGAACGCGGTTGCCCAGGCGGAGCGTGCCGAGAGCCGGGCAACCACACCTGCCCAGGTCGCCGAACAGGCCGCCGTCGTAGACGGGCCGACGGGCGACGCGATGTCCCCGCCCGGCGACTCACTGGCCACCGCCGGACGCGGCATCCTCTCGCACATCTCCTACTACGAACCGATGTATTTCGCCGTCGGCCACAACGGCGATACGAACGCGAGGCTGCAGTTGAGTTTCAAATACCGCATCCTGATGCCGGACGATTTGCGCTCAAAGGCCCTGCGCGACAACCTGTATTTCGCCTACACGCAGACCTCGATCTGGGATCTGTCCGCCGATTCGCGGCCGTTTCGCGACACAACCTACTCCCCGCAGCTGTTCTACTACGTGCCGGACACCGGATGGCGCAGCCCGTTCTTCACGCGCATGGGTTTTGCCGCAGGCTTCGCGCACGAATCGAACGGCAAGGCAGGTTCGGACTCGCGCAGCATCAACATGCCCTTCATCCGTCCGACATGGGAATTCGGCAATCTCGACGGCAACCATCTGACCGTTTCGCCGAAAATCTATTACTACCTCGGCACGAGCAACAACCCCGATATCGCCGACTATCGCGGCTACGTCGATCTGCTGGTCAAATACGGCAGCGCCGACGGCTGGCAACTCGCGACCACGTTGCGCAAAGGCACCAAACACTGGTACGGCAGCATCGATTCGCAATTCACCTATCCGCTGGCCAAACTGCTGGGCAGTGCGTGGGGCGGCTATATCTGGGTGGGGTATTTCAACGGATACGGCGAGGACCTGCTCGACTACAACAACCGCCAGCACTGGATGGCGCGGATCGGGTACAGCATTTCGCGCTGACGGGCGTGATTCGAATCCCGGCGAACACGGCTGTCGATCCCGCCAACCGTGCGTGTATCCGTGCCACGACCAGGGTCACGCCGGAGTGTGTTCGCCGCATCGGTTAACATAGCGGAACTCCGCTTTTCCGCCCCAAGGTTTCCGATGGCTTCGAATCTCCACGATCTTCCCGACAGCCCGTGCATCGGCGTCTGTTCCACGCTTTTCGACGAAGTCTGCAAAGGCTGCGGCCGCACCGCAACCGAAGTGTCCAACTGGGTATTCTTAAGCGACGAGGAAAAGCACGCCGTTTGGGTACGCATCGAGCAGGACGGCACGGCAATGCGTTTCAAGAACGACAAGCTATAGCCCTTGGCGCCGCGGCCGCCCGCATTGGCTTTGCCCGTCGGCGAATTCGTCTCCCGATTCGGATTGAGATTGCAATAAAAAACGCCGGAAACTCCGGCGTCTTTACACGACGAGCGCGACTTCTCAAGCGCGAACGGTGATCAGAACCGCATACCGACACCCAGGCCCACCACCAACGGATCGATATTCAGCCGGCCGAGCGACTGCCCGCCAAGCGTTGCGTCGGTGTGCATCCAGATCTTCTTGATGTCCGCGTTGACAAATAGCGATTTGGTCACCTGCACGTCTACACCGGCCTGCAATGCAGGGCCGAAACTATGGTTGTTGATCGAGATCGACTGACCGCCTGCGTTGAGGCCGTTGTTATAGAACAACGTGTAGTTCAGACCCGCACCGACGTACGGACGAATACGCCCCGCGTGGTTGAAGTGATACTGCAGCAACAGCGTGGGCGGCAACACATTCACACCGCCGAGATTGCCGAGACTCGAGGTCAACTGATGACGCGACGTGCCGAGAATCAGTTCGACGCCCAGGTAGTCGCGAATCATGTAGGTGAGATCCAGCTCCGGCACGATGGCGTTGTTGACGCCCACATTGAGTGCCGACAGAGACTGGTTGGTCTTCACGTCCGGCATGATGCTGATTGCGCGCAACCTCACCAGTACGTCGCCGGCATGGATGCCGTTCATCTGATCGCCGCCGGCAACCTGTGCGTGCGCCTGCTGCGCCAACGCGCCCGCGCCTAACAGGCATGATGCGATGGCAGCGGCCTTGATTCTGTTCCTGAGCAAGTGCTTCATGTGCTTCCCCGAGTGTTTGTGTGCGTGCGGGGATTGTCGAAGGTCCCGCCAGGCTTCGCGTTGACCCGCATCAACCCAGCGAAAACGCCCATCGCCCTGCGACAGCGGGTCGCGTCGCACCGGTCAGCAGCAGTTCGATCAGGTCGTGGACGCTGCGAATGGCCGTGCCGAACGGCAAGGCTTCGCGGCCGCGAAAGAACAGACCGTTGGCCACGTCGCCGCGCAATGCCGCAGCGAGCCGCGTGTCGATGCAGAAGTGGCCGAACTTCTCGACACCGTCACGCCAGCCACAGACGCTTAGGCATTCAAGCGCGGTTGGACAAACGTGTTTGAGCGCACCGAGCTTGTCGCGAATTTTTGTTTCGTGGCGCAGATAGCGCATCAGCCACGGCGTTTTCACGGCGCGCGCGGGCAACCCCGTCACACTGACAAATTCGACAATGTCGTCCGGTGTTGCTTCGGCCAGCACGCGCTTGAAGTTCGGATGCGCGTCGCCTTCCTCGGTCACGGCGAATGGCGTGCCGAGCTGCACGCCGCTGGCGCCGGCGCTCAGTAGCTCGCGCACGGCTTCGTGACTATTGATGCCACCCGCGACGATCAAAGGCACGTCCTGCCGACTCAGGCCGAGCGAAGTGAACACCGTCTCGAGTTCCTCGAGCACACGCAGGAAGTCGAAGCGCGGGTCTTGCAGATCGGCGAGATTGGCCACACCGAGATGACCACCCGCGTGGGCCGGATGTTCGATCACGACGGCGTCGGGCAAACGGCCTTTTTTCATCCACTTCTTCAGCACCAGCGCGACGCCGCGGCTATCAGACAGAATCGGGATCAGTGCGATATCGTGGGCCTGGGTCATGTCCGGCAAGTCGAGCGGCAGGCCCGCGCCCATGACGATCGCGTCAGCGCCGTTCTCGCAGGCGACGCGCACATAGTCTGCTTGCGCATTGACTGCCTTCATCACATTGACGGCAACCATGCCGCGACCTTCGGCGAGCGCTTTGGCGGCGTGGATTTCACGAGCCAGCGCGGTGAGGTTTGCCTGTTCGAGCGTGGCCCGATCAGGCGACTGCCGGCAAAGTTCGACCAGGTCGGGATGGTGATGGCGCAGGTCGATGCTTGCGATGGTACCGAGTGCGCCCTCACGGGCGACGCTGCCTGCCAGACGGTGAGCCGAGATGCCGACGCCCATGCCGCCTTGTACGATCGGAAGCAGCGAGCGGCCGCGGATAACAAGCGGGGGGAACGAGTGAGAGGTAAGCATTGACGACCCGATGGATGAACTATCGAAACGCTGATAATCGGTCGTCGGGCGCGGCGTGCGTTGCGCTGGATCAATGAACCTGGTTAGCTGTCTGGTTTTACGTCCGATTAGTTGATGTTGGTCACTTCACGGTGAGGTCTATGGATCTTCCGTTGCAACGCCTGCAACAGCGGTGTTGGGAAGCACCGTTGGTCACTAACTGGACGCAACTTCCGCCGTCTGCCAAATCGCAGGATCGTCGTCAATTGCTTGTCCCGCGCGTTCAATGCCAACCGGAACACCGCGAAGTTCGCTATGGAACGCTGACCTTGCTCTTTTATCAGAAGTCTTATCAGGCTGATCGTGTGGCTCTCCACACTCAGTTGTGGTGCTCCGTCGGAAACGGATTGGAGCAGTCGTGAACGCGCGGACCACAGGCGTCCGTTGGACGGGAATTTTGCGCCCCAGTCGCCGCCGGCTTGATTGTCAGCATCTGCTGCGCCGTACAGGGCGTGGAGCGTGTCCGGCGGGAAGTAGAGCGGTGCATTTTGGACATGCAGGCCGGCCTTTCGGCAGCCGATGGACTATCGGTTACCGTTGCTGCCGAGGGTAGCCTGGCCGTTGATGCGGCTTCAGCACAGGCACAGCCTCGCCCCACTCTCAACGGACGGCAACTTCCATGGTCAGCCTTTCTCAACGTCACGGCTTCCACGCACACAGCCACCGAAAACTGTCACGCGATGCGGTCCTCGGGAGCGTCAATCTCTTCGGCTAGACGCTCACTAACTGTGCAATTTCGGCCGGAGCGCTTGGCTGCATAGAGAAGGCGGTCCGCGCGAGCCAGCATGACCGGAAGTGATTCACCCTCCTGAAACTGCACTACTCCGGCGCTAACCGTAACGTGCAGGGACTCAGCGATTTTCTCGAACCGCACGTTCGTCAGAGCAAGACGAATGCGCTCAGCAATCACATGCGCATCGCTCAGACCTGTGTTGCCTAGCAGGATCACAAATTCCTCGCCGCCAATACGAGCGACGATGTCGTTTGCGCGAATTGTCGTGACCACAATCTGGCAAAATGCGCGCAAAACCGTATCACCTGCGGCATGTCCAAAGCTATCGTTGATGGATTTGAAGTGGTCCAGATCGTACGCGACCATTGTCACAGGATGACGCTTCAGGTCACCCACAAAGCGGGCACCGCGCCGTTCGAATGCGCGCCGGTTTAACGCCTGTGTAAGAAAGTCCCGATCACGTTCCTCAATGATGCGTTCTATCAGATCTACTATCGCTGTCGTCAGCAGCAGCAGCGCGAGAACTGCCCCAAGTAGCGCGAGCGATAACTGCAACGCAAGCCAAAAGGCGGTTTGCGCAAACTGTGCGGTGACATGGGGAAGCGACTTACCGGTCGTTAGTGCTGTCCGGACGAAAAAGCTGACACCAAACGCGAGCAGCATCCAGAACAATGCCCGATCATCCAGGCGGGTACGAACTTTCGAGCGACTCTGCAACGCCGTCGCCACCAGCACAGCGCCGAAGCAGTAATTCAGGACATAGATGCGAGCCAGTAAATCCGGTGCGACGTAGGAAAAATAATAGATACCAACAATAACTGCGGTGAAGATAAACGCACCTGTTGACCAATGAAAAGGCTTTCCCCGGCGGCGCAAAACGCCCTCGCTCATCAACAGGATGCTGGCGGCATAGAAAGTCGCTGAGATGAGTGCATTTGGTCTCCATGCGTCTGGCAGATGGAGAATCTGTGACGCTGAACCTGAAGCGAAGGCCAGAAACGAAGCCGAAAGTGCAATAAGAAAAAAACGTTGTCTTTCATAAATCCAGACGCACAGAAAACTGAACGCGAAAACAACGGCAACGCCGGGAACGACCAACTGGACAATCTGCGTAGCGTTAAGTGCGAACGACATGCTTCCAGATTCCGAAAACCGACCCCGTGAATCACCGGTCATGTTATGTGGAACTCCTCTGCCCGAGGTTCCCACCACGTTGCCTTCAAGGCCGAGCTGTCCTTGCCGACTGCATTGCTGCCACGTGCCTTAAGTGCCGCCCGAACTTTTGCGGATATTACGGCTACAGGCTATGAACGTCGAAGATCCTGGCAGCGCAGCATACTAAATATACCGGCGATTTTTCCTTCCGTCTTTGCCCGGGCCAGTCGCCGCGGGAAATCCGCAGGACGCTAGCGATCCGATCAACCTAGAACAGAGGCAACCCGTGACGATGTAGAGATACCAACACAACCGGGATCAGGAGCACGCCGCCGAGCATCAACACGCCGTCAGCGGCTACGGTAACCGGCGTAGCAAGCATCCGTACACCTTTGTCAATCGTGGATAACGTCTCGGTCACCCCAACCGTATAGTTTTGATTAAACGGTTGAGCCGTCAGTTTCTGTTCAAAATCGGCTGCACTGTAACGCGTTCCCTGGATCTCCCCTTCGAACCTGATATTGCCAAACGGATCGACCTTGAAGCCGTCAGCAATCGCCTGTTGCTTGTCCTCAGCTGATGCGCTTTGCGGCAGAGTGAGGTCGTAGCGTCCATCTACTGCGGAATCGTGCACATGGAAGTTGTAGAACGACGAATTCAGGATTTTTCGATAGTCCGCTTTGAGTACAGGTAGCAATCCGTCGGGCATGTCGAAGATGTAGTGGTAGCGCTCCCCGATCACAACCAGTTTTTTGCCATCCGCTGTAATCATGAAGCTCATTATTTTTTCGGTGTATTCCTTGTCATTGAAAAGTTTGGGCGTTACGCACGCGCTCAGCGTGACACACGCGGCAGCGATGCCAGAAATCAAGAATAGTCGTCGGTTCATTGCCGGTCACATTTGTTGTTCGTTCACGCACAGTTGCATACGCATTTCCTCATGAAAACGCCGGACGAATCGCGTCATCAGAGCCCTTGCATGCAGATCAGGATTCGCGCGCGGATGCCTGCAATTTCAGCAGCTTCAGGATATCGCCATCGCTGACGTGGAACGCCAGGTTGGCAGGGAGCGGTTCATAAAAATCCGGCAGTTGGGTCCATTCGAACAGAAAATTATCCGAATAAAAGTATCCGATCTGTTTCAATGCAGGCGTCGCATCGGTAGTCCCCATGGACGGATCGTAATCGGCGCGTATTTTCACGAATTGCTCCATGCGCCGGATGCACGCCTGGCATCCATGGTTTACGCCCTTTTCCCAAATGCGATAGGCATCCACCTCTCGTCCTTCCATGTCTGCGAGCAAACCAAGGCTCTCGTAAGCGTCTCCATTTCCCTGCGCCGCGGCGCAGTCCAGCATCGCCTTGCCGGTCTGTCGTAACTGTTTTGATCGAACGACAATATTGCCTCCCACCCATGCCATTGCGTCGGGGCTTCCGCGGTCGATTGCTTCAGACATCATCCGTTCCTGCTCCCCCGGTGCATCCTCGAGATAGGTCGCGTAGGTGTATGCCGCAAGCGGAATACCTTGAGACACCAACTTCTCAAGCCGTCGCACCGCATCCTGATGTGTCGCAGCGTCGCCTCCTTCCCTGAAAGCCCAAATGCTGTCGACATATTCGGCCTTCCAGCTCCCCGCCTTGATCGCGGCGCGTATCAGGTCAAGACGTTTCTTGCGTGTGGCCTCGCTGCTCCAGAAATCAGGAATGTGGTCGCCGTGTGTGGTGTACTGGACAAATTCGCCGAAAGCCCGCGCTGCGTTGCCCGTATCTTCCGGCGTGTGGTCTTTTGCCTGACGGCATACGAACGACCTGCCCTTGAACTGCGCGATGAGCGTCTCATCCCTTTCCTCAGCGCTTACGTCATCCCACGGCGCCGACTGGTTGAAGCGGGCCAGTTCCTGCGATGATGTATTCGTATTGCCTTGCTGCGATGACGTACCGCTTCGATCAGTACAACCTGTGAATGCAACAACCACAAGCAGCAGCGACATTAAAGTTCGCAAAATTCAGCTCCTACCTTTGTCCGGATTAATCAATCTTGCCTGTCGAATTGCAGACCGGACACGCTACGTCGTCGCCTTCGTGTGCGACATGCTGAGCACTCAATGACAGCGTCGTCGGCTACGCGTGAAACATCCCGCCTTTCATCGTCCCCGCCGGTTCGCGCGATTTTACGTATGACGATAGTATGAAGGCAATCGGGCGGGTATTAGAAGTTGCAAAATAGATGAAAAACTTATGCAGAATGAATTCGATAAATAGCGATCCGAAAATACTTATTTCATGGAGCTTTCAATGTGCCGCACCACAAGTTATTCGTCGCCTCCCCTAATACGGATAGTTTCAAGCAGGCCCATCCGCCTGGCCACCGCGTGCGGAAGTGGCGAGAAACAATAGAGCAAGAGAGTTTTCACAATCTGCTCCGATATACGCGAGCCCAAGCAATCAATCAGCGTAATCACAGCGCCGCCCAATCCCAGCCACCGTTCCTGTCGTATTTCGGCTCAAGATCGACATGTGTGTCGCTAGACCGGCATTCAAAGTACCGCTTGGGCATATTGTCATTCTTCCCCATGCTTTCGTCACGATGCGAGAAGATGCGGAGATCGACACTTAGACCCGTCGTCTTTTGCACAAGAGATGGAACCGTCCAGAAACAGCCACCGAGGCCAGCACATGGCATCAGCGTGCAATCGATCTCAATGCGAACGATTGCGCGCACACCTCCCGCCGCGTCGATTCTTGCCTGCACCTTCTTGTCCCAATACCGTTGGTCTGGATGAAATTTCGCGCCCTTCCTTGTGTCTTGCTCAGGAGGGTCGCCAAGACAGAATGCGCCGTTTACCGTAATCGCATGGGCAACATACAGAATCTCCCCGCTATTACCCGACCAATCGCTAACAAGCTTGTAAATCTCAAGAGTTCGCGCACGTTGCAGGGTTGGCAATCGCTGGACAGCAGGAACAGCAGCCATATTTGAACCACCCGGTATTCAATACAACAATTGAAGAATGTCCGAGCACCATTGGTCAGCCGAGGCAGTCAGTTCATGACGTCTTTCGTCCCGACGGAAGTGGGTAGGCGTCGACGACAACCTTTGACATCTTGGGTACCTGGACGACTGTATTGCGGCCCCACCATAAACCGCGAACGTTCCCCAAACGTTACCGTCAGAATGAACCGATGCTGGAATAGAGATGACAGACCGAGGTTTCTGCAGCAGACACAAATCCCCTGGATTGCGAATATGTCCGATGGATCGACGATCCCTCAGGCGCAGCAATCAATAACCTCATTGCATTCGAACTGAAAAAATCGGCCGCCGCGAAGTAATAATCTGAATAAGCTCTGTTGGATTTGCTCAGATACTCATCGATTCAGATGTGACTTACTCAAATGCTCGTCTGAGTAGATGGCCGCACCGAAGCAGGGGGAATGACGACAGGAAAATCCACGCCGACAGAGAAACGCACACTGGCTAGCGGTGCCGGCAAGGAATTAAAACGGGTGAATTTCGATGTGGATTCGGAGATGCATCACATGGCAGGGATGCACGACGACTTCGGAATGGATGCGCGATCTTGTTATCCGTGATGTGCGCAAAACAGGCTTCGATATTCCGCAATGAGCGGTTGACCGATAGTCGACATGCCGCGCCCAGCGCGGCCTGCCATGCCACCATTGTCCCAATGGGACAATGGCGTCACACGAAAGAGTGTTTCAGGACAGTTACTGCACGCCCTGGCTCAGCAGGAAGTCCTCATAGTTGCCGCCGAAGTCGTTCAGCGTGCCGTCGGTGCGCACTTCGATGATCCGGTTCGCCAGACCGCTAACGAACTCACGGTCGTGCGACACGAAAATCAACGTGCCTTCGTACTTGTCCAACGCGATCTGCAGCGATTCGATCGACTCCATGTCCATGTGGTTGGTCGGCTCGTCCATCAGCATCACATTGTGGCGGCCCAGCATCAGCTTGCCCCAGATCATGCGGCCCTTCTCACCACCGGAGAGCACCTTGACCGACTTGCGGATGTCGTCGGCATTGAACAGCAGACGGCCAAGCGTGCCACGCACCATCTGCTCGTCGTCGCCTTCCTGGCGATAACCGTCGATCCACTCCATCAGCGTGACGTCGTCCGGGAATTCTTCGTACGTATCCTGCGGCATGTAACCGACGTTCGCGTTTTCAGCCCACTTCACCGTGCCGTGATCCAGCGTGAGCCTGCCGAGCAGCGAGCGCAGCAGCGTGGTCTTACCCGCGCCGTTCTCGCCGATGATCGCGATACGCTCGCCCGGCTGCACGCTAATGCTGAAATCGTTGAAGATCGTGCGCTCGTACTTCTTCGAGATCTTGTCCGCCACCACCGCGATGTTGTGCAGCTTCTTCTCGTACTCGAAGCGGATGAACGGGTTCTGCCGCGACGACGGCTTGAATTCCTCGATCTTGATCTTGTCGATCATCTTCAGACGGCTGGTAGCCTGACGCGCCTTCGACTTGTTGGCCGAGAAGCGGCGCACGAAGTCCTGCAGGTCGGCAACACGCTCCTTCGCCTTGGCGTTGGCGTTCTGCTGACGCTCGCGCGCCTGCGTGCTGGCCAGCATGTAGTCGTCGTAATTGCCCGGATAGACCTTCAGCGTGCCGAAGTCCATGTCGGCCATGTGCGTGCAGACCTGGTTCAAAAAGTGACGATCGTGCGAGATGATGATCATCGTCGAGTTGTACTGGTTGAGCACGTCTTCCAGCCAACGGATCGAGTTGATATCCAGGTTATTGGTCGGTTCGTCCAGCAGCAGCACGTCCGGCTTCGAGAACAGCGCCTGTGCGAGCAGAACGCGCAGTTTCCAGCCCGGCGCGACATTGCTCATCGGGCCGTTGTGATCTTCGATCGCGATGCCGATGCCGAGCAGCAGCTCGCCCGCGCGCGCTTCGGCGGTGTAACCGTCGTACTCGGCGAACTTCGCCTCGAGTTCGGCGGCGTGCATGTAGTCGTCGTCAGTCGCGTCCGGGTTTGCGTAGATCGCGTCGCGCTC
This sequence comes from Paraburkholderia agricolaris, assembly GCF_009455635.1. NCBI lineage: Bacteria > Pseudomonadati > Pseudomonadota > Betaproteobacteria > Burkholderiales > Burkholderiaceae > Paraburkholderia > Paraburkholderia agricolaris. Next base: position 1,952,092 of record NZ_QPER01000001.1, on the reverse strand, counting down.
GGTCATGGCGGCCCACATTTCCGTGTGGCCCATCATCACGACGTCGAGCACGCGCACGTCTTCGTACGCGAACTGATCCTGACGCAGCTTGCCGAGGCGGACGTTCGGTTCGAGCATCACGTTGCCGGAGCTCGGTTCCAGATCGCTACCCAGGATCTTCATGAAGGTGGATTTTCCGCAGCCGTTCGCACCGATCAGGCCATACCGGTTCCCTTCCCCGAATTTGACCGAGATGTTCTCGAAGAGGGGCTTTGGCCCGAATTGCATGGTGATATTGGCGGTAGACAGCACGGCGCGTCCTTAAAGGTGATATCGGCGAACAACCCAATATTTTAGCAGGTTATCGAGAAATCGACCCACACGCGCACCGCGTTCGCGTGTTTTGACGCCGTGTTCACGTTACGTTCACGCCACGTTCACACGGCCCACCGCCCTTCTAGCCGCCACGCGGCGTCTGCAAAACGTCGATGAAGGCCGACAGATCGGCCTCGGCAAGCCCCATCGCCGCGCCAAGCCGCAACAGTTGCTGGACTGTCGATGAAACCGGCATCGGCGTGCCGGTTTCATACGCAGTCGCGGCAACTGTGTCGACGTCCTTCTGGAACGTGCGAAATGCGCCGATCGGCGCGAGGCCGCTTTGCGTCATACGCGGCACGAAAATCTGCAGCAACACCGAATCGGCCCAGCCGCCGGCGAGGCCCTGCGTGAGTTTGGCGGCATCGATACCGCTGCGCTGCGCAAGGCTCACTGCCTCGGCAATCGCCGCAACAGTCGCGGTGACGATGGCCTGATTGCAGAGCTTGGTGGTTTGCCCCGCCCCGACGTCGCCCATGTGGGTGACGCGGGCCGAATAAGCGCCGAGCAGTGGCGTCACCGCCTCGACGTCCGCTGCAGCGCCACCCGCCATGATCGCCAGCGTGCCTGCCGTCGCGCCCGCGACGCCGCCTGATACAGGCGCGTCGATCCAGCCGATGCTTGCCGTGCGCCCACTCTCGAGCGCTTGCCCAGCCTTGCCGCCGCCCGCGCCCGCCGCTGCCATACCTGCCCCGGTCACGCCGGCAACCGTCGCCGCACGCTGCGCGAACGCCCTCGTCGCGGCCGGTGGAATGCTCGAGTGATCGACGATCCAGCGCACCCGTGCCGGCGCCGCGGCATCCGCGCTCAGCAGCCCTTCTGCACCGAATACCGTTTCCTCAACCGCCGCCGCATCCGCAACGCACAGCAGCACCACCTCGCATCGCGAGGCCAGTTCGCGCGGCGTGTCGACCACGTTGGCGCCGTCCGCCAATAACGCTTCCGCCTTGGCCCGCGTGCGATTCCAGACATGCACGGTATGCCCCGCGCGCAGCAGATGCCGGATCATCGGCGCGCCCATCAGACCGGGACCGCAAAAACCAATTTCCACTTTCAAGCCTCGTCAGATTTCAGATGAAGTTGCGCGGACATCATAACGGCCTCACCGCGCCGCGGCATATCTGGCACGCGATGTGCGGGATGACTCGCCCATACGAAGGCACCGGCCGTCATCCATTGCCTATACTTTTTTTCACACCAACGAAGATCAAAGGAGGAAGTTCATGTCAGATCACGTCTACAAACAAATCGAACTGACCGGCTCATCGACCAAATCGATCGACGACGCAATCAGCACCGCGATTGCAAAAGCGTCGAAGACGCTGCGCAACCTGCACTGGTTCGAAGTGACGGAAACCCGGGGCCAGATCGAAAACGACAAGGTCGCCTACTGGCAGGTAACTATCAAGGTCGGTCTGCGCATCGACTAGCGCTTAGCCCGGGCGTCTGAAACGACCCTCAACAGATAATCCGAAGCAAAAAAAGCTGCGTCCGCAGTGGACGCAGCGCCTTAAAGCAGCGGTTGCTGAAACCGCCGCCTGGTCGATCACGATCCTGTCGATCGTTACTCGTCACGCGTTACGCGCCAGATCGCGACCCGGCCCACAATCACGCGACCCGCAGGCGATACCCGCGTAAGCCGGATTACTTCGGCAACGAGCCGTCCACGCCTTCCACATACCAGTTCAGGCGTTGCAGTTCGGGATCGGTCAGCGTCTTGCCTGCCGGCACCTTCACCGCACCGGACTGATCCTTGATCGGACCGCTGAATACGTCCCACTTGCCGCTGGCCAGTTCATCGCGCTTCGCCGCGACCTGCTTCTGCGCATCAGCTGAAATCGCCGACGTGTTCAGGTCTTCAAGATTGACGGCCTTCTGCGGAATACCCCACCACACCGGATCGTTCTTCCACTTGCCGTCCAGCACCTGCTGGATCGCCGCGTTGTAATACACGCCCCAGTGCGCGACCACCGATCCAAGGTGCGCATCCGGACCGAACTTCTTCATGTCCGAATCCCAGCCAAACGCATGCACGTGCTTTTCCGACGCGGTCGCGAGCGTCGCGCTCGAATCGGTGTTTTGCAGCAACACGTCGGCGCCCTGGCCGATCAGCGTTTCAGCGGCCTGCTTTTCCTTGCCCGGATCGAACCAGCTGTTGATCCAGATGACCTTGGTATGAATCTTCGGATTCACCGAACGCGCGCCGAGCGTGTACGCGTTGATGTTGCGAACCACTTCAGGAATCGGCACCGAAGCCACGAAACCGAGCGTGTTGGTCTTCGTCACATAGCCCGCGGCGACGCCGGCCAAATACGCGCCTTGATACATGCGCACGTCATAGGTGCCAAAGTTCGGCGCCTTCTTGTAGCCGGTCGCGTGCAGGAACACCGTGTCCGGAAAATCTTTCGCGACTTTCAGTTCGAAGTCCTGATAGCCGAAGCTCGAGCCGATGATGATCTTGTTGCCCTTGTTCGCCAGATCGCGGAACACACGTTCCGAGTCGGCCGATTCCGGCACGTTCTCGATGCGGGTGATCTTGATCTTGTTGCCGAATTTCGCCTCGACTTCCTTCGAACCCTGGTCGTGTGCATACGTCCAGCCGGCATCGCCAGGATTGCCGAGGTAGACGAACGCGACGCCCGGCGCATCGGCCGCCTGCGCGGTTTGCGCGAGCGGCGCGGCCAGCGCCAGCGAGGCAGCGCCCCAGGCGAAGGCGGTCAGCAGATTTCTTCTCTTCATGTTTTCTCCTGTCGTGTTTGTCGATCGATTTGAAACGTGTGGTCGGTCATATGAAACGGCAACCGCATCAACTCGCCGAGAAAAACGGCTTGCCGAGCGACGCGGGCGCATTCAGACGAATCGTGTTCGGGTTGCGCGAGATCAGCACCAGCACGACAACAGTGGCGACGTACGGCAGCATCGCCAGAAACTGCGTCGGCACGGGCACGCCGATAGCCTGCGCGTAAAACTGCAAACCGGTCACGGCGCCAAACAGCAGCGCGCCGATCAGCAGGCGTCCCGGACGCCAGGTCGCGAACACCACCAGCGCAAGCGCGATCCAGCCGCGGCCCGACGTAAGCTGCTCCTGCCACAAGTGCAGGTTGACGATCGAGTAATAGCCCCCGGCGAGACCCGCCATACCGCCACCGAAGGCCACCGCGCCGTAACGCACGCCGACCACCGGAAAGCCGACCGAGTGCGCCACTTGCGGCGATTCGCCGACCGAGCGCAGCACAAGGCCCGCGCGCGTGCGGTACAGGAACCAGCCGATCACCGCGAACATCAGGAACGCGAGGTAATCGAGTGGCGTAAGGCTGAAGAACGCGGGCCCGAGCACCGGAATCTTCGAGAGAACCGGAATGGTCCACGTGTCGATCGTGGCGCGCACCGCTGCCGACGTGTACGGCTTGCCGACATAGGCCGACAAACCGATGCCGAAGATGGTCAGCGACAAGCCGGTGGCGACCTGGTTGGCCAACATGGTGAGTGTGAGGAACGCAAACAGCAGCGACATCGCGAGACCGGCGCCGATCGCGGCAAGCACGCCGAGCCAGGGGCTGCCAGTTATAGCGGTGACCGCGTAGCCGGTCACGGCCCCCATCAGCATCATGCCTTCGACGCCGAGGTTGAGCACGCCCGACTTCTCGGTGACGAGTTCGCCCGCACCCGCGAACATCAGCGGAATCGCGGCGGTGACGGCGCTCGAGGTGAGCGCGCTGGCTTGTTGAATATCCATGGAGATCCGCCGGGAAAATCAGTGGGCTTGCGCGGCGGCGGAGCGCCGGCGCACGCGATAGTTCACGAACAGGTCGGCGCCCAGCAGGCAGAACAGCAGCAGCCCCTGGAACACGCCGGAGAGCGCCTGCGGCAATTGCATCGAGGTCTGCACCGCTTCGCCGCCGAGGTACAACAGCGCCATCAACAAGCTCGCGAGCACGATGCCGACCGGATGCAGCCGTCCGACGAACACGACGATGATCGCGGTAAAGCCGTAGCCCGGCGACCACGTCGCCTGCAACTGGCCGATCGGACCGGCGATCTCGCCCATACCGGCGAGACCCGCCAGACCGCCGCTGATCAGGAGCGACGTCCAGATGGTCTTCTTGTCGGAGAAACCGGCGTAGCGCGCGGCGAGCGGCGCGAGGCCGCCGACGTTCATCCGGTAACCCGCGAAGCTCTTGCGCATGAACAGCCACACACACGGTATCGCGATCAGTGTGATGAAAATGGAAGCGTTCAGGCGCGTGCCACGCAGCCATTTCCAGTGCCAGTCGCCGGAAAACGTCGGGTACAACGCGTCGCCGCTGAACATCTCCGAGAGCGGGAAATTCATGCCCTGCGGATCGCGCCACGGACCGCTCACCAGATAGATCAGCAACTGCGTAGCCACATACGTGAGCATCAGGCTGACGAGAATCTCGTTGGTATTGAAGCGGCTTTTCAGCAGCGCGGGAATCGCAGCCCACGCCATACCGCCGAGCACGCCGGCGATCATCATGGTCGGCAGAATCCACCAGCCAGTGGCCTGATCGAAATAGATCGCGACGCCGCTGGCGGCAATGCCGCCGAGCAGCATCTGCCCTTCAGCGCCGATGTTCCAGACGTTGGCGCGATAGCCGATCGCGAGGCCAAGGCCGATCAGGCACAACGGCGAAGCCTTCAGCAGCAGTTCGGACCAGCCATTCACGCTGGAGAGCGGTTCGATAAAGAACGCGTGCATGGCTTCGAGCGGATCGCGGCCCACCAGGCCGAAGATCAGAAAGCCGATCACGAGCGTAAGCAGCGCGGCGATCAGCGGCACGGCAAGCTGCATCGTGCGCGACGGCGTCGTGCGGGCTTCGAGTCGATACGGAAGAATCATGGGAGCGTGTGCTTATGTCTGGTTCTGGTTTTTTAACGTCGATCGGTTGCCCAATCGGACATCTGATCAGGCATGCGCCGGCTGTTCTGCCGACGGCGCCGAACCCTCGCGGTCGCCGAACAAACCCGCCATCCAGCGGCCGATTTCCTCGGCATTGGTCGCCCCCGTGGCGCGCACCGGTGAGAGTCTGCCGCCCGCAAGCACCGCGATGCGATCGCAAATGTCGAACAATTCCTCCAGCTCTTCCGAGATCACCAGAATCGCCACGCCGCGCGCGGACAGGTCGAGCAACTGCTGACGAATGAACGCTGCCGCGCCGACGTCGACACCCCAGGTCGGCTGTGCGACCACCAGCACCTTGGGCGCCTGCAGAATCTCGCGTCCCATGATGTATTTCTGCAGATTGCCGCCGGAGAGACTTTGCGCCAACGCTTCCGAGCCACCGCAACGGACGTCGAAGGCTTCAATGCAACGTTTCGCGAAAGTGCGCATCGCGCCGGCCTTGATCCAGCCGGCGTTGACCATCTGCTGACGATGCGCGGTAAGCAACGCGTTTTCCGACAGGCTCATCGCCGGCACCGCGCCGCGGCCGAGACGCTCTTCGGGCACGAAGCCGAAACCGAGCGCGCGCCGGCCGCCCGCGCCGAGCCGCCCAGCCGCCTTACCGCAGATCGTGACCGCATCGGCGCGCGTGCCGCGCTTTTCTCCCGACAGAGCCGACAGCAATTCAGCCTGCCCATTACCCGACACACCCGCAATGCCGAAAATCTCGCCGGCATGCACGCCGAACGACACGTTATGAAGCGAGGTGCCGAACGGGTCGTCGCTCTCCACCGACAACTGCTTTACATCGAGCAGCACGGTGCCCGGCTTGTGCTCACGCCGGGTGTAATCGGGCAGCGAATGGCCGACCATCAATTGCGCGAGCGACGCGTGCGTCTCTTGTTTCGGCTTGACGTGACCGGTCACGCGCCCCCCGCGCATCACCGTGGCGGTGTCGCATAGCGCCTGGATTTCGTCGAGCTTGTGGCTGATGTAGAGGATGCTGCACCCTTCCGCCGCGAGACGCCGCAGCGTCTCGAAGAGCTTGCGGACCGCTTGCGGCGTGAGTACCGAAGTCGGTTCGTCCATGATCAGCAGACGTGGGTTCTGCAGCAGGCAACGCACGATTTCGACGCGTTGCCGCTCGCCCACCGTCAGGCTATGCACGTGCCGCTGCGGGTCGATGTCGAGGCCGTAGTCGGCGGAGACTTCGCGAATCCGCTTCGCCAGCGTCTTCAGATCGAACGGCTCGTCGAGTGCGAGCGCGATGTTTTCGCCGACCGTGAGCGTCTCGAACAGCGAAAAATGCTGGAACACCATGCCGATGCCGAGCTTGCGCGCCGCCGCCGGACTGGCGATCTCGACCGGCTGGCCTTCCCAGCGGATCTCGCCGGCGTCGGGCCGCACCGCGCCGTAGATGATTTTCATCAGCGTGCTTTTGCCGGCGCCGTTTTCGCCGAGCACGGCATGGATTTCACCCGGCGCGACGATCAACGTGACGTCGTCGTTGGCGCGCACGGCCGGGTACTGTTTGGTGATGCCCTGGAGCATCAACCGGGGCGCCGCCTGTTCCGGCCTGCTTGCCGGCTGCGCGGCGGCGCCGTCGCTATAAGAAGAGTCGCTCATGTGATTCCGTAGTACGTCAGAGACTGCCGGTCGCAGCGCGTCCGCCCGCTCTGTCAGCGAGCGATCCGTCACCACAACCGGATGACAATACCTAAATCGACCCGCCCAGTCGAGCCGTCAAAATTCCCCGCAAACCCCCGTCGCAGCGTGCTCTGCGGGTATCCCACTCTTGACGTGGCTTTGTGTTCATATTAAAAGCCATATAACCCCACGCCCGTACGATCAGCCAGAACATATATTTCGGAGAAGTCATGAGTCAGCAACGCGAGGCGATCGATACGTATTTATTACGCGTCTTGCACACCCTGTTGATGGAGCGCAGCGTTACGCGCGCGGCCGTCAAACTGAATCAATCGCAACCCGCCATCAGCGCGGCGCTGCGCCGTTTGCGCGACATCACCGGCGACCCGCTGCTGGTGCGCGGCAAATCCGGCATGGTGCCGACCGAGTACGGCCTGCGCCTGCTCGAACCGGTTCAAAACGCGCTGCGCGAAATCGAACGCATCAAGTTCCAGCAGCACAACTTCGACCCGGCGACCTCGATCCGTTGCTACCGGATCGGCTGCCCGGATTACCTGAACGTGCTGTTCGTGCCGACGGTGGTCGAGCGCTTTCGTCAGGCCGCGCCGAACGCGACGCTTGAATTCCATTCGCTCGGGCCGGCGTTCGACTACGAACTCGCGCTCGAAGACGGCAAGCTCGACATCGTGGTCGGCAACTGGCCTGAACCGCCGGAGCAATTGCACCTGTCGAATCTGTTCGTCGATCAGATCGTCTGCCTGATGAGCAACGCACATCCGTTCGCCAAACGCGGCGGCTTGACGCTCGACCAGTATCTGAATGCGCCGCATCTTGCGCCTACTCCTTACTCGGTGGGCCAACGGGGCGCGATCGACGTGCATCTCGCGCGCGAACGGTTAAAGCGTCACGTGGTCGTCACGTTGCCGTACTTCAATCTGGCGCCTTACGTGCTGATCAAGTCAGACCTGATCTTCACGACCACGCGCCTGTTTGCCGACTACTACGCCAAGTTCCTGCCGCTGACCGTGGTACCCGCACCGCTCGATTTCCCGCCGATGCAGTACTACCAGCTGTGGCACGAGCGCGTGCATTACTCCGACGAAGTGCGCTGGTTGCGCAGTCTGGTCGCCGAAGCGACCAAGACCTTGATCGACAAGCCTTGATCTTTGCGTTGCGGTCTGCCGGCATCCCGTGTTTGCGGATGCCGGCAGACCTACCCTGCCTCTACGGTTACGCCGCCGCTTCGTAAAGCGTTTTCGCCAGGCGGTTGTGCTGCTCGATGACCGGCCCGAGTTCCAGCGTCGCCAACTGACCGTCCTTCACCACCACCTTGCCGCCGATCACGCTATAGCTCACCTGCGACGGCGCGCAGAACACCAGCGCCGCGACCGGATCGTGCAACGCGCCAGCAAACAGCGGCTGACGCAGGTCGAAGGACACGAAATCCGCCGCCATGCCCGGCGCCAATGCGCCGATGTCATCGCGATTCAACACCTTCGCGCCGCCTAGCGTCGCAATCTCCAGCGCTTCACGCGCGGTCATCGCATCAGGCCCGAAGCCGACCCGCTGCAGCAGCAGCGCCTGGCGCACTTCCGCAACCATCTGCGCGCCGTCGTTCGACGCCGATCCATCGACGCCCAGGCCCACCGGCACACCGGCGAGACGCATGCGCTTGACCGGCGCGATCCCCGACGCGAGCCGCATGTTCGAACACGGACAATGCGCGACGCCCGTGCCCGTGCGGGCGAACAGTTCGATGCCCGCGTCGTCGAGTTGCACACAGTGCGCATGCCAGACATCGTGACCGACCCAGCCCAGATCTTCCGCATACTCGGCCGGCGTCATGCCGAACTTCTCACGGCTGTACGCGATGTCGTTGACGTTCTCCGCCAGGTGCGTGTGCAAGGACACGCCGTAATGCCGCGCCATCACCGCCGATTCGCGCATCAGATCGCGACTCACCGAGAACGGCGAGCACGGCGCAACCACCATGCGCAGCATCGCGTAACGGCCTTCGTCGTTGTAGGTCTCGATCAGACGCTGCGTGTCCTTCAGGATGTCCGCCTCACGCTCGACCACCGAATCCGGCGGCAAACCGCCGTCCTTCTGCCCCACGCTCATGCTGCCGCGCGCGGCGTGAAAACGCATGCCGATGCGCTGCGCCGCGACGATGCTGTCGTCGAGGCGGCTGCCGTTCGGGTAGATATACAAATGGTCGCTCGACGTCGTGCAACCGGACAGCAACAGCTCGGCCATCGCCGTCAGGGTCGAGACTTCGATCATCTCCGGTGTGAGGTTCGCCCACACCTTGTAGAGGTTGGTGAGCCAGCCGAACAATTCGGCGTTCTGCGCCGCCGGAATCGCCCGCGTCAGGCTCTGATACATATGGTGGTGCGTGTTCACCAGCCCTGGAATCACCAGCTGGCCGCGCATGTCCAGCACTTCGTCGGCCGTTTGCGGCAATTCAGCCGTCGGTCCGACCGCGACGATCCGGTTGTCCTCGATATAGAGGCCGCCGTCGCGCAGTTCGCGCCGGGCGCCGTCCATTGTGACCAGCACGTCCGCGTGCTTCACCAGCATCGTTTTCTTAGGCTTATTTGGCTGCATCGCCGCCTGTTCCATCGTCATTCGTTTCTCCGCTTCATTGCTTCCGTGCAAAGTCGTTCGAACGCGATGTGACGGCACGCCAACCGTGCCGCCGCGTCCCGTCGAACGCCGTTGGCCCGGTTACCCAGCGTAATTCCGCCGTCTTCGGGGTGTGCCGCGCTTCACTCAGGTTTGTTGCGGCGCACAGGTGTAACCTTCGATGGCCAAAATAATGCTGACAACTCGCGCCGGTGCGATACCCAACTTCACACTGTCGATATAGTGGGCCTTTTTTGGTGCCGGTACGATCGAATTGCACGGCAATAGTCGAACCAATCGACCCGATGCGGCTTTCAGCAGGCTGTCTGTCATGCGCCAGCTATTATCTTTCCTATCTCGCGCGCGCTGACATGAACATCCTTTTTACAATGGCTGCCACGGCGCTCGCTTCAATTCGCCGACGGGTATGTAGCCACTGACGTGGAGCCTCGATCCGCCGCAACGTATTCTGGATCGGGCCGCCGCCGAAACCTCGCATTCACATAAGGAAAATTGCGAATGGGAAAGCTCACTACCCACGTGCTCGACACCGCGAACGGCCGTCCCGGCGCGGGCATCAAGGTCGAACTCTTTGCGCTCTCCGGCGACACCCGCCGCGCGCTCAAAACCACCACCACCAATGACGACGGCCGCTGCGACCAGCCGCTGCTCGAAGGCGACGCACTGGTTGCGGGCGAATACGAACTCGTGTTCGGCGCCGGCGATTACTTTGCCTCGATCGGCACGAAGGTGCCGGAGCCGCGTTTCGTCGACCGCGTTGTGCTGCGCTTCGGCGTGGCCGATGCCGGTGCGCATTATCACGTGCCGCTACTGGTGTCGCCGTGGTCGTACAGCACCTATCGCGGCAGCTAAGTGCGCAACTGAGCGCACGAAGCCTTTGTCGATAGGCGTTGGAGGAGGACGAGGTTGAAGTCGCGCTGTATTGCCGAGCGCGCCCGATTGCACTGTGCGGATCCTTGGAGACACCCGCGAAGCGCAATCGAACGCGAGCGACTCGACCCGAAGTTCCAATAAAAAACGGCGCTGTGCGAACTGAGCGCACCGCGTCTTTCACCCCGCAGTTTGTGCAGCGATGTCATGCATGCGACGGCCCGTTTGCGGGCCCCCGAAAGCGCCCTACATCGTTGCGCGTACAACGAATCAGAAGTGGAGGAGTTTCATGGAAGGCTTTATCACTGACTGGCTGAATCTGGCCTTGCGCTGGTTTCACGTCATCGCCGCCATTGCATGGATCGGCGAATCGTTCTATTTCGTCGCGCTCGACAACAGCCTGAAACCGCCTACGGACCCGAACCAGCGCAAGCGCGGCGTGTTCGGCGAGTTGTGGCACGTGCACGGCGGTGGCTTCTACAACATGCAGAAGTACACCGTTGCACCGCCGGAAATGCCGGACGACCTGCACTGGTCGAAGTGGCCGTCGTACACCACGTGGCTGTCGGGTGCGAGCCTCTTCACGGTGCTGTATCTGTTCTCGCCGAGCACTTACCTGATCGACAAGAACGTGCTGGATATGGGCCCCGTCGTGGCCGTCGCGTCCGCGCTCGGCTTCCTCGCCGCCGGCTGGATCGTCTACGACTCGCTGTGCCGTCTCCTCGGTAACAAAGACAAGGTGCTCGGCGTCTGTGTCGGCATTTATGTGCTGATCGCAGCGTACCTGGCATGCCATATCTTCGCGGGCCGCGCGGCCTACCTGATCATGGGCGCGATGCTGGCAACGATCATGTCGGCGAACGTGTTCTTCGTGATCATTCCGGGTCAGCGCAAGATGGTGGCCGCGATGCTCAAGGGAGAAACGCCGAACCCGATCTACGGCAAGCGCGGCAAGCAGCGCTCGGTGCACAACACGTATTTCACGCTGCCGGTGGTGTTCGCGATGCTGTCGAACCACTACGCGATGACGTACACGAATCAGTACAACTGGGTCGTGCTGCTGCTGATCATGCTGGCCGGTGCGCTGATTCGCCAGTTCTTCGTGATGCGTCACCGTGGCCAGGTGCTGTGGTATCTGCCGCTGGTCGGTATCGTGCTGATGTTCGGCGCCCTCTTCTGGACGATGCCGAAGCCGGTCGTGCCGCAAGCGCAGGCTGCGAATGCACCGACGGTCAAGGTGGCCGATATCGCGCCGGTGCTGCAACAGCGCTGCGTGGCATGCCACTCCGCTCATCCGACGATGATGGGTAGCGCCCCGGCCGGCGTGTTGCTGGATACGCCGGACGAGATCTCGCAGAACGCACAGCGGATCTATCAGCAGGCGGTAACCTTGAAGGCGATGCCGCTGGGCAACGTCACGCACATGACCGACGACGAGCGGATGAAAATCGCCGCGTGGTTCGAAGGCGGTGCGGCGAAGTAATGAGCTTGGCCGGGCGCGTTGCCCGGTTTGGCAGAGCAGTATGAAGCGGGGTTTTCGCGTAAGCGGGAAGCCCGCTTTTTTGTTGGCCACGCGGTTGGCGTTGCTTGTCAGCGATGGCAATGGGCTACCAGCCTATGGTGTCGAAAACATGTGCGGCCGGCAAAACGCTCGAACGTTTTTTCAACACCCGCATGGGGATCACGCCACGGCAATACGCGCAGATGGTCGAAGCGTTGTGCGATTCGGCGGTCGCCGTCGGTCACGAACTAATTGAAGCGGCGCGCAACGAACCGCAGTGGCACAACGTCGCGAAACACATGCTCCACGCCTGGGACGACGGCATGGCGTCGCGGCGTCGCCTGAGAAAAGCCTGCAATTCAAAGGGCTCAAACCGGCAATCGAAGCCGCGGGATTCTCCGCGCCAGAGCCTGCGGAACGTGCGCGCGAAGTGATCGGGCACTCACCGCTCTTAGGCAAGCGTAGCTGAGAGATCACCTGGCGTCGCCCTCGCCTTCCACAAATGAAAAAAGCCCACAGCATGCACTGTGGGCTTTTTTATAATCAACCTGCTCTATCTGCAACGACCTCAAATGCTCACCGCGCTCAACGCATCTTCAGTGAGCCAGAACGACTCGGCCAGATCCTGCTCGTTCAGGTTGAGTCCATCGCCGCCACGATCGACGACGATAAAGTCGCTCACGTCGCCCAATGCGATCAGCGGATGGTGCCAGACACCTTTCGCGTAATTCACGCCTTGCCAGCCGCTAGTCACGAACGCGCGAATCTGCTTCGGATCCAGTTCGCCCGTCGGCGCCACAACCACCAGATACGGTTTGTCGTTCAACGGCACGAAGGCCTGGCTGCCTAGCGGATGACGCTCGAGCATCTTCACCTCGAACGGCAACGTGCGCGGCTGCCCGCGAAACAGGTTCACCAGCGTGCGTCCGTTCTCGTCGGTCACGTCCACCTTCGCGAGATCGTGAAAGCGGATCGTGGTGCCGAGGTTGATCGGAATCTGCTTCGCGCCTTCGAGTTCGATCACGTCGCCGAACGCGGCAAACGCTTCCTTCGTCAAGGGTTCGATAGCCAGTGTTTTCATGATGCGAGCGTGCCCCACAGACGCAGACGCGAGACGCCGCCGTCCGGAATGATGTTGAAGCGCACGTGCGTAACCGGACCCAGTGCGGCGATTTCGCTTTCGAAATAGTGCTGGTTGTCCATCTTCAGCTTCTGTTCGCCAAGCAGCACCGGCCAGAACATGGCTTGCGTAATCAGCGAGCTATCCGTGCCACCTGTCACATACGCAGCCTGGATCGAGCAACGGTCCGGAAAGTTGCCCTTGAAGTGAGCCGTATCGACTTCGATCTTCTTGATCACGCCCGGTTGTGCCAGTGCGACGATCGCCCAGTCGTTGCCTGGCTCGCGGCGACGGCGCGTTTCCCAGCCGTCGCCCATGTTCACGCCACGGCCCGGCATCAGAATCGTCGATGCAGCGCCGAAGTGCTGGTTATTCGCCGCGACCAGATACGCGCCGTTTTCCATCGCTGCCAGATCGAACTGCTCCGTGCGGCTTGCGCCCGCCCAATCGACTTGCGGTTGACCATACACTCGCAGACGCGCAATGCCGCCGTCCGGGTAAATGTTCACGCGCAGGTGCGTGTAAGCGTTCGTGTCGCCGACTTCGTGATAGTGATGGCTGTTGCCTTGCAGCGTGGTCGACGGGACGATTTCGGTCCATTGCGTCGACTGGTTCGGCACGCCGTCCACGACTCGCGCCGCCTCAACCGAAGCCGCCGGCGGGAAGTTGCCCGTGAAGTGGCTGGTGTCGAGGTCGAGACCCTTGATCACGCCGGGGCGTGCGAGCTTGACCACGCACCAGTCGTAACCGTTGGCGCGCTTGCGGCGCGTTTCCCAGCCGTCCATCCACTTGCCGTTGTCGTCGTACTTGCCCGGAATGAAGACGGCCGGCTCCGGATTCAGCATACGTTCCTTCGGTGCGAAGAAATCGTCGCTAGCCTCGAGGGCCTGCGCGCCCAGACGCGGGTCCGCCAGATTCACATAGCGGCGCGTGAATTCCGGTGCGTTGGGATCGAGAATCGGGAGTGCCATCTTTGTCTTCCTTAATGTTTGTTGGTACTGAAAAAACGTTTCGGCGCGAAGCCCGCGACGCGTGCCTTAAACCTTACGCGTCGATCAGGTCGTCGAGCCGGAAACGTGCGATACGGTAGATCTGATCGAGGCTCGCGCGCAATTCATCCGCGCGGCTGTTGTTCACGCGTGCCTCGAAGTTTGCGATGATGCCGTGCCGGTCGTAACCGCGCACCGCGAGAATGAACGGAAAGCCGAACTTCTCACGATAGGCGCTGTTCAACGCCAGCAGCCTGTCGAATTCTTCCTGCGTACACTGGGCGAGACCCGCCCCGCTCTGCTCACGTGTGGATTCGGCCGTCAACTCGCCGCGCACCGCGGCCTTGCCGGCCAACTCCGGGTGGGCGTTGATCAAGGCCAGTTGCTTCTCTTCACCGGCAGTCTCGACGATGTTCGACATCTTGCTATGCAGCTCGTCGATGCTGGCAAACGGCCGTTGTTGCGCGGCGATTTCCGCGACCCACGGCGAGTGCTCGAAAATGCCCGACAGCGCTGCGACAAACGCGTCGGTCGAGGTGCTGTTGAGTTGGTCCAGTGTGTATTGCATCGCCTTCATGCCGCTGCCCCGCGGTTGTTTTGTTGGTAAGGGTGATGTTCGCGCCAGTGCCGCGCGATATCGACGCGACGCGTCACCCACACGCGATCGTGCTGTTCGATATGATCGAGAAAACGTTGCAGTGCGCGAAAGCGCCCCGGGCGGCCGAGCAGGCGGCAGTGCATGCCGATCGACAGCATTTTCGGTGCTTCGTCGCCTTCTTCGTAGAGCACGTCGAATGCGTCGCGCACGTACGTGAAGAAATGGTCCGCGGTGTTGAAGCCCTGCGGGCTTGCAAAGCGCATATCGTTGGTGTCGAGCGTGTACGGCACGATCAGTTGCGGGCTCTTTGCGCCGCCCGTCACTTCGACATCCATCCAGAACGGCAGATCGTCGCCGTAGTAATCCGAGTCATACAGGAAGCCGCCGTATTCAGCGACCAGGCGATGCGTGTTGGGACTGTCCCGGCCGGTGTACCAGCCGAGCGCGCGCTCGCCGGTGATGCGTTCGATCGCTTCCATGCCGAGGCGCATGTGCTCCGCTTCTTTCTCCGGCGACACGTCCTGATAGTGAATCCAGCGATAGCCGTGGCAAGCAATTTCGTGGCCGAGTTCCACGAAGGCGCGCGCGAGTTCAGGATGCCGTTCGATCGCCATGCCGACGCCGAACACCGTGAGCGGCAGGCCGCGCTTTTCGAATTCGCGCAGAATGCGCCACACGCCCGCGCGCGAACCGTATTCGTAGATCGACTCCATGCTCATGTGACGCGCCGGGTAAGATGCCGCGCCAACGATTTCCGACAGAAACTGCTCCGAGCCCGGGTCGCCGTGCAGCACGCAGTTTTCACCGCCTTCTTCGTAGTTCAGGACAAATTGCACCGCGACACGCGCTCGACCCGGCCAGTTCGCCTGCACCGGGTGGCGGCCGTAGCCGATCAGATCGCGTGGATAGTTCGAGTCGAGTGGCATGGTTTAACGAAAGCGTGATGACGGTACGTAAAATTCGCCGGGAACTCACGTGACAGGCACGTGGGGTTTGCGTGCGTTCGGCAAGCGTTTGCGAATGTTTGTGCGCATTTGCGTGTTACGGATGCCGGCGCGGGCGGAAACAACCCTGAATAGCGGCACCAGAAGCAGCAGCAAAATAGCGTCGGGGTACCAGCGCCGAGTGGGACCAGTGTAGCGAAAACGCCCGGGTGCGCCCATACACCCGGGCAGATAGTGCGTGTCAGACTGGATGTATGTGTAAAGCCGCCTCCACCGGGCTTTCCGTGGTGTTTACCCGCAGTAAACCCGCCGCATTTGCGCTTTCCGCGACTCTTGCACCCGAATCGCGGCGCGGCCGGGGATTTGGGTCCACATCGGCCGGACTGAAAGCTTCCAGCGCGCCGTCATAACGCTTGGCCAGCGGCCGGGCGTAGTCGCCACGCTTGGCCGTCGACAGCCGCAGCGCGACCAGCGCTTCCGTCCATTTGAGCGCCGCCGTCACGCCTTCAATCACCGGTGCCCCGAGGGCATCCTCGATCTCCGCGCACAATTCGGCCATGCCGGCGCAGCCGAGCACGATCGCGTCCGAGCCGTCCTCCTCCAGCGCGCGCCGGCATTCGTCGAGGATGATGCGGCGCGCCGCCGAACCCGGTTTATCCAGGTCCAGCACGGCGACGTCGGTGGCGCGCACATTGCGGCAGAAGCGTTTCATGCCGTAGCGCTCGGCGAGATGCCACGCCATCCCGCAGGTGCGCGCCAGCGTGGTCACCACCGAAAACCCCGGCGCCAGCACGCTCGCGGCGTGCATCGCCGCTTCGGCGATGCCGATCACCGGCCCGCGCGCCAACTCGCGGGCGGCGTACAACCCCGGGTCGCCGAAGCAGGCGATCACGTACCCGTCGCAACCCTCGCGCTCGCCGGCAATCACCTCGGCCAGCAACCCGGGCGTCGCGAGCGCTTCGTCGTAATAGCCTTCAATCGACGGCGGCCCCATTGTCGGACTGACCGCGATCACTTCGGTGCCGGGCGCGGCGACTTCCCGCGCGCAGCGGCCCATCGCTTCAGTCATGCGTTGCGTCGTATTTGGATTGATCAATTTGATGCGCATATCGACTCCTGTTGCAGCGCTGGCTCAACGAGCAAGCACGCGGTAGAACACGGCACCCAATGCCGCCCCGATGAACCACGAGAAATTGGCCATGCCGTCGAGCGTCGGCACCATCACGCAGATCACTGCGATGAGCGCCGCAGGCAGCAAGGCAGCCACGGCGCGGTAGTTGACACCGTTGCGGTACCAGTACGAGCCATCTGGGGAAACCGAGTAGAGATCGTCGAGCACGATCTTCTGACGCTTCACGAGGAAGTAATCAACGATCAGGACGCCATACAAAGGCCCGATGAAACTGCCGAGTATGTCGAGCGTGTAGTGAATCACCGCCGGATTGTTGAACAGATTCCACGGCGTAATGAAGATCGACGCCACCGCGGCGAGCATGCCGCCTGCACGCCAACTGATCAGGCGCGGTGCGACATTCGAAAAGTCGAAGGCCGGCGACACGAAGTTAGCGACGATGTTGATGCCGATGGTTGCTATCGTGAAGGTCAATGCACCGAGAATCACCGCGGTCGGATAGTCGATACGGCCTACCGTTTCGACCGGGTCCGTGATCAGTTGACCAAACACCGGCAGCGTGGCTGCGGTCGTCACCACCGTCACCAGAGAAAAGGCGAGAAAGTTGACCGGCAACCCCCAGAAGTTGCCGCGCTTCACACTTCGAAAGCTCTTGCCGTAGCGCGAAAAGTCGCCGAAATTCAGCATCGGTCCGGAGAAGTACGACACCACCAGCGAGATCGCCGTGATCATCACCGGCACAACCTCCATACCGTGATACTTAACGCCACCCAGGTTGATGCCGATATTTCGCCATCCTGCGCGATACACCATGTAGCCGGCGAGAACGAACATCACCACGTAGACTGCCGGACCGGCGAAGTCGATAAACTTCTTGATGGTTTCCATGCCATGCCAGAACACCAGCGCCTGCAAGACCCACAGCAACATGAAACCAGCCCAGCCCAAGGTGGAGAGCCCCATGAAACCGTGGTGATGCACGTCCGCGTACGGCAACAGTTGCGGGACGAACTTCAGCACCACGATCACCAGCGCGCTCGAAGCCAGATAAGTTTGGATTCCATACCATGCGACTGCGATCAAGCCGCGAATCACGGCAGGAATATTCGCGCCGAGTACGCCGAACGTAGCACGGCAGGCAACCGGATAAGGCACGCCGTTCGCCTGACTCGGTTTGGCAATCAGATTGCAGAGCAGATTCACGATCGTAATGCCGACAAGCAGTGCGATCAGCACCTGCCAGCTCGTCAGCCCAAGCGCAAACAGACTGCCCGCGAACACATAGCCGCCGACACTGTGCACATCCGACATCCAGAACGCGAAGATGTTGTACGCACCCCAGGTTTGATGGCGCAACGGCGCCAGGTCTTCGTTGTATAGCCTCTCGCTGTAGCCTGCGGGTATCAGCGGATCGCTGGGCACGTCTGCGTAGGTGGGGATTGCGGGATTGCCGGGCGCTGCACTGAACTGAGCCATGATTCCTCCTTGGGATAGGGACCGTCGATAGCAAATCGAAGGACGTTGCACCGGTCATGCCAGCCGCCCTCTTCTTCCCCGTCAGGAGATAGAAGGAGTTCGAGCCGACTGGTTGACGGTGCCGCGGGTGTCTCCGTACGTGATGTACTTGTGCTTATCGCACCGCTTGTAGCCGCGGATTCCCGGCGATGCGTTACTACTTGAAGACCGCCATCCCATGACGGCCACGCGTGCGCAAGCCGGCAGCGCTCACGCCGAGCCGCCTTGCAACGCCTGATTCGGTTCAGTTCACTTCAGTGCGGCACGCACCAGCAACGAGCGCGCACCGGCCGCATGCCTCAGCGTGGCGCGGACTTGGCCTTGAGTGCTCCCTTCGGTGCGCCGTTAAGTGCACCGAACACTTCGTGCAGATCGGCTGCGCCGCGTACGGGGCGCTCCAGCATCTTCAACTCGACGCTTTGCAAATGGCGCGACATCAGCGCCGCCGCCTCTTTGGCATTGCCCGCGTCGAGCGCGGCGAGAATCGCTTCATGGTCTTCGAACGAGCAAGGACTGCGTCCGAGCGACTCATACAGTGCGGAAATCAGCGTGGAACGCGCCACCAGGCCGTTCAGGCAGTTGCACAACACGGTGTTGCCCGTGAGTCCGGCAAGCTCTGTATGAAACTCGCCCGACAGACGGATCCACGCCGGAAAATCGCGTGTTTCGAACGCTTTGCGTTCACGGCCAATCATGCTGCCGATGCTCTTCAAACGGCGCATACCATGACCGCCGCAAATCTTTTCAACCACAGCCAACTCGATGATCCGGCGCATTTCGAACACCTCATGCACCTCCTGCAGCGACGGACTCGCAACGAACGCACCACGATTCGGTTCAAGGTCGACGAGGTGATCGGTCGCCAGTTGTGCGAGCGCCTGCCGGATCGGGCCGCGCTTCACACCGAATACTTCGCATAACTGAGCTTCTGTCAACTTGGCGCCAGGTGCTAGCCGATGCTCGAGGATCGCGGCACGAATACGCTCAGCGATCGCTTCGGGTTTCGAACCATTGGCAGCAGTTGAGTCTGTATCGGACATGATGTTCGTCTCGGTATGTTGGTTATCTTAGAATGGACATAAAAATTGTCAACAATTTTTGCTATTAATTTCGACAATCTGGATGACTCGGCGATGCTGAAAGTCAGCGCAACCGCTACGCGGGCCCTACTGCGTTTCGCTACAAGTTTAATTAATCTATCCGACAGCCGTCCACTGAAGACGATTTTTGTCAACAAAGTGAAGGACCTCCATGGATCGGCTCTGCTGGTTGACGTGTACCCAAATAGACCGTTAGTTGCGTTTTCAATGCGAAAAAGAAAGCGGGCAAGCGCCCGCCTCCTCGCTTCAGGCTATGTCACGCGAGGGTCGGATAACCCGATACGGTCAGTTTGAATCCGTGCGCGTTGGCAACGAGGTGCGCGTCCGCGCCGACCGGCAGCGTCAGCATGTTGGGAATATGGCCGAACTGCAGACCGGTGATCACCGGAATCCCAATCGCCGACCTCACCTGCTCGATCATCGTGTGCAGGTCATAGCCATTGTCGTAATCGTATTGTTTGCTGCCGGAGAAGTCGCCGAGTACGAGTGCCTGCTGCTGCGCGAGAATGCCCGACAGGTGCAACTGATAAAGCATTCGTTCGAGCCGGAAAGGCTGCTCGTTAACGTCTTCTACAAACAGAATGCCGCCCTGTACCGGCGGCATATAGGGCGTACCGATCAGCGATGTGAGCACCGCCAGATTGCCCCCCCACAGCATGCCGGTGACGTCGGCGGCCTGTGCTTGCGGCACATTGCTCGTTACCGTCATGGTCGGGCCGGTCAGCGCGGACCAAAAGTGCTGCATGGTGAATTCACTCAACTCTGGCGCGCCGAAGTCGCTCAATAGCATGGGGCCGCCGAAAGTCTTCACGCCGGCGCGCGCCAGCAAAGCAAGCTGCACCGCGGTGAAATCGCTATGCCCCACCAGCGCGACCGGCTGATCGGTCAACCGCCGCTGCAGCCCTTCGTAGTCGAGCCCGTGCAGGATGCGCACCGCGCCGTAGCCACCACGTACGGCTAGCACGATGTCGGGCAACGCCCGCGAGGGGTCGGCCAGCCGGTTCAGATCGGCGGCGCGCTCGCCGTCGGTACCGCCGAATCGCAAGTAGCGGCGCCTTGTCGCCTCTTCACCTTCAACGCGATGCCCCTGCGCATGCAAGCGATGCAACGCGCGATGCAGCACCTCGGAATCGTGCGGATAGCCGGACGGCGCGATCAGTTCAATGGTGCGATGGACGGTCATTGGCGAGACCTGTTGGATGTTGTTGTTTTAGAGCGGCTCAGCCGGCCCCGGTTCACCGTGTGCCGCAGTGCACCCGGACGGCGCTTCGCCGCCTGCTGCCGCGTGTTCGCCCCGTGCCGCCGCGCGGGCTTCGCGGCTTGCGCGCCGCCGTTCGGCGAAGAACGATTTGAGCGCGGCGCCGCATTCGGTTTCGAGCACGCCACCGGTCACCGTGGTGTGGTGATTCAACTGCGGATTCGCGAATGCATCGACAACACTGCCGCACGCTCCGGTTTTCGGATCCCGCGCCCCGAACACGACGCGTGCGATACGCGCGTGCATGATCGCACCGGCGCACATCAGGCACGGTTCCAGCGTCACATAGAGTTCGCAGCCCGGCAAACGGTAATTTTCGACAGCTTGCGCGGCTGCGCGCAATGCAACCATTTCCGCGTGCGCCGAGGGGTCGTGAGCACCGATTGGATGGTTGAACCCTGTGGCGATGACTTCGTCACCCCGCACGAGCACCGCGCCTACCGGTACTTCGCCGGCTGCGCGCGCCTTTTCGGCGGCGGCCTGGGCGAGCGCCATGAAATGGCGATCCCGGTCCGAGACAAGCGGCTCGCTCACTGCGAACCCGTATCGGCCATATTGAGGTTGCCGACGCGCTCGGAGAGCCGTTCGGCAATCCGCCGGCAGTATTCGCGCGGCAAGACCAGCGGGCCACCGCGCAGCGATTCAAGTGCCATATCCAGCGCCAGCATGCGCGCCTGGAGACGGCAGCGGGTAGCCCGGTCGCTCACGGCATTCAGCTCCGCTTGCAGGTCGCGCAAGGCACGCAGCTGCTCGACAGCCGGCGGCACGAAACCCGCGTTCTTCAAAATCCGGTTGGCGACGCGCACTTCTTCCGGGACCAGTGCATCGTCCTCCAGAGGCAGCGGCGCGCCCGCGCCCGGCAAATCATCGAACTCACCGCGTGCGGCTGCGGCGGCAATACGCTGTTCGACTAACGCATCAAGCAATTTCATCTGCGGTCCACTACGTTGCGGCCCGAGCATTCTATCAGGGAGCGCGCGAGCGTTCCGGCCGTGTGACCGACGAATCCCCCTGGTTTTCAGATTCAGCGTATTTGAGGGACGCATGGCGTGAATGAGCCGCTACTCCGCGCCCACCAGAGGCCATCGGGCCAATGCGATATGCCGCGTACGCCCGAGCAAGCTGTGCACCAACGCAAATTCCCGCACGTTCCAGCAAACAGACTCGATGGGACGTGGGGGCAATGGAGGCATACCGTAAGCGAGGGTAACGTGCGGGGTGAACGACGTGCTGGGCATCACCGCGCGATCGCCAAAGCCTGCGTCCTGCAGGGCCAGCCCAAGTGCGTCGTGCAGCGCATGAAGCCCCACGAGGCCGTCGTCTCCGCCCAACACCAACGGCCCCGGCCTCGGCTTCACCGCGAAGCTCACCAGCTTGTCGAACTCGACCGTGAAGGGTTTCATCCGGATCGACGCGGCCGCACGCATCGCCGCCTCAACACGTTTCTGCGGCAAACCGCCTGCGAAATTCCCGAGATGGACCAATGTAACGTGCAATCGGCCCGCCGCGAGCGGCTTGCTCTTCGAGCGCGTTTCGCCGCACAGTTGCTGCGCGAGCTTCGCAATGCCGGTTGCCGTACTGGCATCGGGGAAGATTGCGAAAAAGAGCCCGTCTGTTGGCGTTGGCGGCGCCTCGAGACCGGGCAACCAGAGTTGTTCAGGCATGTCGTTCCTGACGGGATAAAGCCGGCATGGGAATGAATCTCCGCTCAATAGTGCGCGCGTGCCGACGCCTCTGAAAAGCGTGGAAGAGTCGACCGCGGAGGTGGGCCTCAGAAGCGCGTGCATTCGCTGATCGGCCGAATACATTCAATACTGTACATTCATACAGTATTTTCAGCAAATGACACGGCTCAGGTGCGGCAAACCAGACTCCGCGCCTCATGTACCCGGCTGGTCCCGCCGACAACGCCAGCGATCCCGACGTTCATTCCTTCAGAGCAAAAAAGCGCTTTGGAATCTGCGGGTTGCGGATGAAGCTGCCGGTCGGAATAGTCTTGCTAAATGCGTCCTCGTACTCTGCAAAAAATGGCGAGTTGCACGTCTACCGGTTGTCCGGCGAACCCAACAGGCAGCTCCACCAGAGGGAGCATGGCAGTCCATGAGTCTTCTCGGGCTCTGAGGCATTTCCAAGCACTTCGCGCCATTCAGGCCCTGACTAATGCCATAACCGACGAACACGTCGATGCCCCGCTCCAGCGCCGCTTTGGCAAGCCCTTGCGGCAACGCGCCGCCGCCGATGATGATTTTCCACCTGCTCATGTCCATCGCCTTGCCTTCCTCGCATGATTGATCGTATAGGCGATTTCGGCCGGCGACAGCCGCACATTCACGGTCTGCAGCACGGCGCCCATCATCGTCACCGCGAAGTAGCACTCGAGATAGCGGTGGCTGTCCCAATCCATCACCGCGACGGTGCTGCCGTGCTGCACGCCAAGTTCGCTCAAGCCGTTGGCGAGGCGCGCGATACGCTCGCGCAGCGTGGCGCAGGTCATCCGGAACTGGTCCCGGTAGACTATCTCTTCGTCCTGCGCCTGAACAAACGGTGTAAGCAACAGTTGCTTGATCAGCAACGGATAGGCGTAGGCGGAGGATCCTGGTGTCGTGACTTCGTCCTGCATCTGTGTCTCCTTCAGTCCCAAACTGGATGGCAAGCGTGGATGGCAGGCGAATGTTGTCGGGTTATTTTCTCGGCCTGCTGCGATAAACGCGTTGGGACAATCATGCAAATGTCGGGACGTGGGAAGTACCCCCTGAATGGGGGAGTGCCGCATACACGAAGGGGGGAGAAACGAAAAGGCCGCGAATCGTCTGACGAAACGCGGCCTTGCTGGACGGGGGATTTAAAGCTGTGAAACCGCTGCTAAAACGTTACACCGGTGCCGTCAGATACGGATTCCCTTTGCCCGGTTCATAGCGCTGCGCCTTGAGTTCCATCCGCGCAATGCTCTGCAGGTGAACCTCGTCCGGACCATCCGCGAACTTCAACGCACGGCCCCACGTCCAGCTATCGGCCAGTGGCGTGTCGGGGCTCAGCCCCATCGCGCCAAATACCTGCATCGCCCGCTCGCAAACGGCGGTGTGAACCCCCGGCACGAGCGCCTTGATCATCGAGATTTCCTTGCGCGCTTCCTTCGCGCCCACGTTGTCGATCATCCACGCGGCTTTGAGAACGAAGAGCCGCGCCTGATCGATTTCGATTCGTGACTTCGCGATCCATTCGGCAACCGTCCCATGCTCAAACAGCGTCTTTCCGAACGCCGTGCGTGTCTGGGCCCGCTCCACCATCAACTCGAGCGCCAGTTCCGCGGCGCCGATCGAACGCATGCAATGGTGAATCCGTCCCGGTCCGAGACGCGCCTGCGCAAGCGCGAAGCCGCTGCCTTCTTCGCCGAGAAGATTCGACCGGGGCACGCGCACGCCTTTGAACTCGATCTCGCAGTGCCCTTCCGGCGCCGTGTGATTGACCACCGTGATATTGCGGATCACCTTGACGCCCGGTGTGTCGCGAGGAACAAGAATCATGCTCTGCTGACTGTGACTCGCCGCGTCCGGATCCGTTTTCCCCATCACAATGAAGAGCTTGCAGTTCGGGTGCGCGGCGTTCGTGATAAACCACTTCCGGCCGTCGATAACGTAGTCGTCACCGTCGCGACGAATCGACGTCGTGATATTGGTCGCATCCGAGGAGGCTACCGCCGGCTCCGTCATCGCAAACGCGGAGCGGATCTTGCCGTTAAGAAGCGGTTCGAGCCACTGCTCGCGCTGCGCGGGCGTGGCAAACATGTGGAGCAACTCCATATTCCCTGTGTCCGGCGCATTGCAGTTGAATACCTCGGACGCCCATGACACCCGCCCCATGATTTCAGCGAGCGGCGCGTACTCGAGATTGGTCAGGCGGGTACCGGGTTCGTCATCGCGCAGATGTGGCAGGAACAGGTTCCAGAGCCCCTCTCCACGCGCGCGCTCCTTCAGATCCTCCATAAAGGAAACCGGATATTGACCCGCACTCACTTCGTCGTGCCATTGCCGGATACGCGGAACGATATGAGTGTCCATGAAGGCACGCACCTGAGTGCGCAGCGCGTCGACTTTCGAGCTATAGGCAAAGTCCATTTTTACTCTTCCAGAATCGTGATTGATCTCGCCGACGCATTGACCATTACCATGCGTCGACCGCTTGACTAGATCGTCAGTCCACCGTCGACGACGACACACTCTCCGTTGGTATAGCTCGCCGCATCGGACACCAGATAAAGCACAGTACCCGCCATCTCGCGCGGTTCGGCATGGCGCCGCAGCGGGATCTGCGACAGCCACTTTTCGTAGGTAGCCTGATCTGAGAAAAGCGCGCCCGCAAAGCGGGTTTTGGTCAATCCGGGCAGCAGTGCGTTCACCCGAATCCCCAACGGTCCGCACTCCTTCGCGAATGCCCGCGTCATGTTGACAACAGCGGCTTTGGTGATCGAGTAAATGCCCTGCATATCGCCAGGCTGCAAGGCATTAACCGAAGCCGTGTTGACGATCGCACCGCCGCCGTGCTCGCGCATCAGCTTGCCCGCCTCCACCGACATGAAGAAGTAGCCACGCAGGTTCACTTCCACCGTCTTCTCGAAGGACGCCAGATCGGTATCGAGAATATGGCCAAAATACGGATTGGTCGCCGCGTTGTTGACGAGGATGTCCAGACGGCCATGCCGCGCACGGATATGCTGGAAGATCGCGAGAATATCCTCGATGCGCCCGACATGACACGGATACGCTTCAGCACTGCCGCCGGCTTCGCTGATCTCGCGCGCCACGGATTCACAACCCTCCAGCTTGCGGCTCGACACGATCACATGCGCGCCCTGTTCGGCGAGCAGCTTCGCGATCTCTTCGCCGATACCGCGGCTTGCGCCCGTTACCAGCGCAATCTTTTCTTTCAGATCAAACAAATTAGTAGTCACAATCAGCGTCCTTATATCTACGTTCCAGTTTTCTGCGTGGGCTCAAATCAGGTCGGCACCCATCCTGGCAAGCGCCCCTGCCATCGCTCCTACCTGCCTCGCCTTTTCATTCGAGGCGTTGCCGCCCAAAGCCCGCTTCTTCACGCCCTGTGCGATAGCGGCGAGCCGGAAAAAGCAGAACGCCAGGTAGAAGTTCCAGTTCTCAATCGAAGAAATACCCCGAAGCTCGCAATACCGTTCGACAATCGACGTCTCGTCCGGCACGCCCAACGCTCGTCGATCCAGCCCCGCGAGTCCGGCGATATGACTGCCGGGCGGAAGCCGCAAACACATGCAGAAGTACGCAATGTCAGCGAGTGGATTGCCGAGCGTGGATAGCTCCCAGTCGAGAACGGCGCGCACTTGCGGCGCACCGTGCATGAAGATGAGATTGTCGATACGAAAATCTCCGTGCACGAGCGAAGGCTTGCCAGTTTCCGCCGGGCAATGAGCAGGTAGCCATTCGATCAGCGATTCCATCGCTTCCAGCACATCGGTCTGCGCGGCGCGATACTGCTTGGTCCAGACGTCGATTTGACGCACGAAGTAGTTGCCTGGGCGGCCGTAGTCCGACAAACCGGCTTCGTCGATATCCACGTCGTGGAGCGCCGCCATCGTGCCGATCAGCGCCTCGTAGATGGCGCCACGTTCCTCGACGGGCACTTCCGGCAGCGCCGGATTCCAGAAGATGCGGCCGTCCTCGTAGCTCATCACGTAAAACAGGCTGCCGATGACGTCGCGGTCCTCGCAAAGGTGATACGCACGGGCGACAGGGACCGGTGTCCTGCCTAGCGCCGACAACACGCGAAACTCACGGTCAACGGCATGGGCGGACTTGAGCAGCGCGCCGGAAGGTTGACGCCTCAGTACATAGCGGCCGCTTTGTGCGTTCAGAAGAAACGTCGGATTGGATTGTCCGTCGGGAAATTTCTCGATGGACAAGGGCCCTTGAAACCCGGGCATGTGCGCCGTCAGATAACGTGTGAGATCTTCGGTGTCGAATTGGGAATGAGCATTCATGGCTTGGGGAAAACCTGGCGAAGATCAGCCGTAGGTGACAAATTCACGCCTCTCGGCATGTTCGAGATGCGGCACGGAATTGAAGCTGACCAGCGACATCGCGTCGTGGTTAAAGACGTATTGGCAAATGCTGCTGTTCCGAATCTGCAGGTTCAGCGCAATCGCGGTTGCCGCGGGTGCCTGCAGAACCTGTTGGGCAGTGACCGCGATCGGGCCACCTGAACTCACCACCAGAACGCGCCGGCCGCCAGTCCGCTGGATGTCGATACGCGCACGCTGGACGCGCGTCTGGAATTGATGCCACGTCTCTGGAACCCGGCCCGGCAAGCGGTCATCGGCCCAAAGCTGCAGCACCTGTCTGAGCCCTTTGTAGAAGTCCTTCTTTGAACCTGTGGCCGACAGACCTGCGGACCAACCCGTTGGCGAGCCTTCCTCGCCGAGGGCGGCGAACAGGGCCGCGAAATCGTATTCGTTCAGACCCGCGTCCTGGACGATCTCGACTTGCAGGCCACCCATCGCCGCCAGAATTCCATCGGCGGTTTGCCGATGCCGCTGCATCGTGCCCATGACAACGCGATCGAACTGCACGTTCGCCTGCGCGAAGTACTCGCCGAGCCAACGCGATTGAATACGACCGGAAGAAGATAGCTCGTCATAGTTTTCGGCGCCGAAAGACGCCTGGCCATGCCGTACAAGATAGAGTTCTGCCATGCCGTCCTCGCTTCAACATAGCTAGCAGAATACTCAGCGTCACGGCATTCAGGAAATTTATTGTTGTGATAGTCCGCTATAAGTTTTCGTGACACCTTGTATGTAGCGCCCTACGCCTGCGACGACTCTGCTTATTGGTTCATTTCCCGCATGAGACGGCCAATCTGCTCGCGCAGCCAACGATGCGCCGGGTCTCCGGTCACGCTTCGATGCCAGTAGCAATGAGATTGAAGATCCGGAAGATCGAACGGCAGCGCAAGAATTCGCGCGTCATACCGCTGCAGGAGCACGAGGGGGGCCGTGAGCACGAGATCGGTTCGCATCGCGATCAGAGGAGCGACCAGATAGTGTTGAACGCGCGTCTGAATCGATCGCCTGAGGCCCAGCCTGGTCAGCTCGGCGTCAACGAGACCCGATCCCTGCGGGCGGCTCGATACATGGATATGGCCGAACTTGAGGTAGTCGTCGATCGTCAGCTTCTTTCTGGTGAATGGATGATCGTGGCGCAGCATGCAGGCATAACGGTCGCGGCCCAGCGGCTCCTGCTCGAGGTAAGGGTCGTCGATCAACGGCGCGTCGATCGCGAGATTGACGGCCCCGCTGGCCAGCGCTTCCGGAACCTCGCGGCGCGTCGTAAAGTAGCTTTCGATCCGGATGCCGGGCGCCAGTTGCTGCAGCACTTCCTCCAGCGCGGGCAGAAGAAGTGCTTCCGTGAGATCGGTCATGCTGAGCCGGAACGTACGCTCAGACGAGGCTGGATCGAAGCGTCCCCCAACGTGAGTGCTCGAATCAAGCAGCTGCAACGCCTCACGAACCTGGCCGATCATGTTTTCCGAAACGGGGGTCGGCATCATGCCGGCCGATGTACTGACAAAAAGCTGATCGTCGAACGCCTTGCGCATCCTCGCCAACGCATTGCTGACGGCAGGCTGGGTGATGAACAGCATCTCCGCGGCGCGCGTCAGGTTTCGTGTTCTGTAGACGGCTTCGAAGACTACGAAGAGATTCAGATCAACCTTGGACAAACGCATTCGCACATTCCCCGACGCCACTCGAACCGATTTCACCGCTCCTTCTAATCACGCGCAGGCATCGGCGCAAAACGTCGATCGGCGTGGTGACACGGAGCAACCCAGGCGAGTCTACTCCCGCGAGCGCAAGACAGCCAGACAGCCAGACAGGGCCATGAAGATGCTTTGCGCGATCGTCGGGAGGGTAAACGGCTCGCCTGGGCATGCGTCAGGAATCGCTCAGCGACGTATCGCGCAAGACGAGGTCTCGCAGAACGGTTGCCAACTGCACTTCGCCCTTGACGATCTCGGCTGGATCGCCTTCGAAGGCGATCCAGCCTTCATTGAACCCGTCGAGCATGCGCATACGCGGCAACGGCTCCTTCATCCCCTGGGACCGGAACAACGCCTCCCATGTTTCACGCAGCACGCTCTCCGCACGGACCGGGCGACCGAGCACCCCGGCAAATGCCGCCGCCAGATCGTTCGGGCTCACACGTTGCGGCCCCTCCAGCTCGACGACCCGCACGCCGCGCCAGGTTTGCTGAAGCAGTTGCGCGGCGACGCGACCCACATCCGCGGTCGCAACCATCGGCACAGCCTTGTCGAGCGGCTGCAGAAAGCTGCGAATAATCCCATCGTCCCGGGCCGGCACGGCGTCCCACGCAGCGTTCTCCATGAACCACCCGGGACGCAGGAATGCCAGGGGCATCGGTAACTCGCGAAGCGCCTGCTCCATCAGCGTACGTTGCGTGAGCAGATTAGTCTCAGTGGCCTGCGCGCCGATCGTCGACAGGCAGACAACCTTGCCAGGTGCCGCCGCCTGAAGCGCTCCGCGTACCGCGTCAATGACCGTACGTGCTTCGGGAAAGCCTGGCGACGGGTCGAACTCGGACGGTGGCAGAATGAAGACGCCTTGCGTGCCGTCGAAAGCGGCGGTAAGGGATGCCACATCGTCCATGTCGGCAGTGACCACTTCACACCCGCGCTCAGCCCACGAACGTGCCCGAGCGGCATCGCGCACCACCGCGCGTACCGGCTGGCCCGCTGCGAGCAACGTGCGCGCCAGCGCACCGCCAACCTTGCCTGTTATCCCTGTGATTGCATACATTGCAGTTTCTCCTTTCCTGGATAAATGTGTGCTGCCGGGATGCATTGTGGGTAAACGCGAGGAGAAACTAAATGATATGAATAGCACTTATTAAATGACTCATAGTTACTAATTCGTCATAGTGTGTTTTTTTACGCACGGTGCAAGGCCTATGAGATCGTCCAGCGAGAATCTCTCTAGCGGTATCAGCGTATTTGCGGCCGTCGTCGATGCGGGGACGTTCGTGGCCGCCGCCGACTTGATGGGCATGTCGCCGCCCGGGGTCAGCCGGGCCATTGCCCGACTCGAAAGGCGGCTGAAAATAAGGCTCTTCAACCGGACGACTCGCGCCGTTTCCCTCACTGAAGAGGGGCGACGGTTCTACGAACAGGTCATGCCGCACTTAAGGGGAATGGAAGAAGCGGCCGCAGCCGCAGCGGGCGGCGCCGTGACCGTGCGCGGGAAGCTGCGCATCAATCTGGATCCGGTTTTTTCGCGAATCATTCTGGGTCCAAAGCTCGACGAGTTTATGGATCTGCATCCCGAACTTGAACTCGAGCTCATTGCGAGAGATCAGCTTGGCGACCTCGTCATGGACGGCTTCGATCTGGCCTTGCGATTTGGCGAACCTCGTTCGTCGAGTCTGGTCGCGCGAAAGTTGCTCGACACAGCGGTTGTCACGGTCGCATCGCCGTCGTACCTCGCTCGCCGGGGGCGGCCAGCGGAGCCTCAGGAGTTGGGGCACGGCGTGCACAGGTGCCTGGAATTCCGCAACCCGGAAACCGGCAAGCCGTATCCGTGGGAGTTTCATCGCAAACGGAAAAAGCTGGTTGTCGAAACGAATGGACGCCTGACGGTGAACGACCCGAGCGCACTCCTCAACGCGTGTCTGGCCGGCTCTGGCATCGCGCAGATGCTGCTGTCCGGAGCCCAGCATCTGATCCGGGACGGACAGCTTGTCAACCTCTTCCCCGACTGGCCGGACGAGCGGTTCCCGCTCTATGCGTACCATCCATCGAGGCACCATATGCCGGCCAAGGCAAGAGTGTTTCTTGACTTTGTCGTCGCTTTGACGAGTGCGAGTTAGCGACACCCATCAGCCTGGTGCCTCTTGACGTAGCCGTGGGATGGAAGAGTGCCGACGCGCGCATTCTCGTCGATCACGCCTCCCCGACGAGCATTTCGCCGAGCAATCCGGTCAGCGATTTTTTCACCGACGTCACTCCATGCCGTCTGGTCGCAAACGGATAGGCCGGCTCCGCAGAGCCGGCCATAGTTCCATGAGCGGCGAACGGCTCAGGGGGCCGCGACGCCCTCCGTCGTCGCGGTGTACGGCGTGTAGAAGCTACTACCCGCCCAGGCAGGCGTCGGCGCGTTATATAACGCGGCGCCCTGGGTATAGTTGGCGCCGTCGCGCCAGTCGCCGGTACCGGTGTACTGAGGCACGGCCGGATACGGATACACCGGGCGTGACGCGGTCACGGCGTTCGACGAATCGGTCTGGTACGTCATGACCGCATTCGGTGCGCTGCCCTGCTCGACCCAGCCTGTGATTTTCGTCACCAGGTCGATGTTGGGGAAGCCCTCACCGCCGCCGCAGTGGCCCACGCCCGGCACGAGGTACAGCCGCGCGAACGCATCCACGTTCGACGCGCCCATGGTGTTCTGCATAGCCTCGTAGTAGTTGATCGTGAAGAGCGGCGAGATGTGCTGATCAGCCCAGCCGTGCCACAGGATCAGCTTGCCGCCCGCCTTCTGAAAGGCCGACAGGTCCGGGTCGGTCGCATCCATGAGAGGGTGGTTTGCCTGCAGGAAGTTCGGATAGAAGCTCGCGTCCTGATAGCCGAAGGTGTCGATGTTCGGCATGCTCGGCGACCCCGTGAAAATGAGGTTGTAGGCGCCGGTCACGATCGAGTAACTGAAAAGACCTGTAACGGGTACGGGCGCCGCGGTCGAGTTCGTGGTCGGCACTTCGACACCGATCCAGTTGATTTCCGAACCCAGTTGCGGCGAACCGGCCAGCATGCGCTCACCCGTCGTGGCATCCAGTGGGCCGCCGTAGATCTTGCTGGCGGTGGAGACCTCGGCAGCGGTCAGGCAATTGCTGGTGTTCGTCGCACCGTTCGGACACTGGATCGATGCCGCGTCGAAATTGCACATGCGCGGATCGGTGAGCAAGCCGTCAGGCACGTTGAGCTGACCGCCGCAAGCGGCAACCACCGCTTTGTGCAGCACGGCTACCTTGTCGGCATAGAGCACGGCATTGCCGGTGCTGGTGCCGGTGCTGCTGTTCGATTTCACGCTCCAGCCGTGATACAGGGAGTTCTGGATCTGGAAGTGGGCGGCGGGCGCGCCAGCGACGATGCCGTTGTAGTCGTTCGGGTAGCGTTGCGCGGCCATCAGGGCTTCGCGGCCACCGTCCGAACATCCCACGAAATACGAGTACTTCTGTGCCTGCCCGTAATAGGCCTTAATCAGCTTCTTCGCCGCGAGTGTCGTGATGTGCTGGCCGCGGTAGGCAAAATCGGCCTGCTGCTGCGGATTCGTGGTCCACGCGGAACTCTGGCCCGAGTGGCCCATGTCGGTCGCCGCCGTCACGAAGCCGCCCTGCTGAACCAAAGGACAGGTATAGCTGAAACTGAACGAGCTTTGCTGGGTCGGATCGCTCAACGTGCCGCACAGACCGCCGCATCCGAGTGCCGCGAAGCGTTGCGTATAGGTGCTGACAGGCAGCGCCACCTCGAAAGTATTCGCCGGTGCGAGCGTGCCCTTCACCGTGCAGAAGTTGACGGTGGCGCCATTGACCGTGGCCGCGGTCACGGTAGCCGAGGTAATCGAACTGCCCGCCCCGCCGATGTCGGTGATGTCCACCGCGGCCAGCTTCGAACAATCGATAACCGGCGCTACGGCGGCTAGCGTCGCCGGAGTGGAACTGATGCCACTGCTACCGCTACCGCTGCCGCAAGCGGCCGCAAGAACAGCGGTGGTGCAGATGGCGAATACCGCCAGCAACGAGCCGGCTCGCTCACGGACGCGAGCGAGCAGCCCCATGGAATGCCGAGTTTTCATGCTTGTCTCCTAACCTGTCTCTCTATCGGACATCAAAACCGTCTCTGTTTGCCACGAGCACACGGCATACCTTCATGACGGAGTAATTAATATTCCTTATTTATTTTGATTCTTTTACACCTCCTTTTTTCGCGCCGGCGCTTTCCAAATTAAAGCGAGTAAATTTGCTTATTTTGCATATCTAATTTATAGCCACATAGATGACGAGACATGCTTGATATCGTCCCCATGCACTTTCGGACTACCTCAGACAGGCTCCATACCATGTGCAAGCTTGATTGATGCTGTTTGCGGCGAGATGAGGAATGAGATGAGTGCCTGCGCCTGCACCGTTCGTTCAGATGCCGTACAAATCGCAGCCGCGAAAACGGTAACGCCTTCGATATCAGGCGGCAGCGTCCCGACGACGTCGATGCCGGCCTCGCTCGCCAACTCACTTAATTGCTGAAAACCGAGTTCAACCTCTCCGCTCGAGACAAGCGAGCCTACGGGAACACCAGGCCGGGCCCGCACAATGCGCGGCGCAATCGTCCCGGCAATGCCCCACCGCTCGAACAAACGCAACAGATGCGTACCGCTCGGCCCCGTGGAGTAGCCGATGCTGCGCGCAGCGAGAACGGCTTCCCGAACGGCGCCTTCATTAGAAAGGTCGGGGCGCGGCGCACCGGCCGCTACAGCAATCGCCACGTGCGAGCGGGTCAGGTCCGCCCGACTGCCCGCAACGACCCGGCCGGCGGCAACCAGCCGGTCGATCGCATCGGCCGCCAGCACCACGATATCGAACGGCTCGCCACCCAGAAGGCGCTGAGCCGCCTCGACGCCACCGACCGATTCGATCGACACCCGTTGCCGTGCTTCGCGCCCGTACTGGTTGACGAGATCGGCCAATACGTTGCGGGTAGCCATCGAAGAAATTCCCGTGATCGTCGGGCTCATGGTGGGTTCGATAACCATGCCTGCGGCCCTTTTAGTCGACATAACGCAGTCCGGCGTTTTGCAAAGGCTCGCGCATGTTGTACATGTCCAGACCCAGCACCCCGGACGCCAGCCTCGCCCGCTTCTGCGCTTCATTGGCTTCGCGCGCGGCCCCCTTTTCGAGCACGCTGTGCGCCGACGCCCCGGGAACCACGACTACGCCGTCATCGTCGGCCACGACAACATCCCCAGGGCTCACCAGCGCACCCGCACATACCACAGGGATATTCACCGAGCCGAGCGTTGCCTTGACCGTTCCTTTGGCTGAAATTGCCTTGCTCCATACCGGGAACCTCATGTCGGTCAGCACACGCACGTCGCGCACACCACCGTCGATGATCAGCCCTCGTGCGCCGCGTGCCTGGAAGCTCGTTGCCAGCAGGTCGCCGAAGTAACCGTCCGTGCAATCCGTCGTTACCGCGGCAATGACGATATCTCCGGGTTGAATCTGTTCCGCCGCGACATGCAGCATCCAGTTGTCCCCGGGTTGCAGCAAAACCGTGACGGCGGTGCCGCTGGCCTGTGCGCCGACATAGATCGGCCGCATGTAGGGTTTCATCAGGCCGATGCGGCCCATGGCTTCATGCACCGTGGCCGTTCCAAGCGCACCGAGCTTCGCGGCGACATCGCCGTCCGCTCGCGCAATGTTGCGATATACCACTCCAAGCTCAACCATGATCAACGCCCCTTCGCTTTCAATGCTGCATCCAGACGTGGGTAGACACGTCGTGCGTTCCCCTCGTAAATCCTGTACCGCTCATCCGCATCGACGTGCGCGGCTTCGATGTAGCGCTTTGTGTCGTCGAAATAGTTTCCCGTCTCGGGATCGATGCCACGCACCGCGCCGATCATCTCGCTGGCAAACAGAATGTTGTCCACCGGAATCACGCGCGTGAGCAGGTCGATACCCGGCTGGTGATACACGCAGGTATCGAAGAAGATGTTGTTGAGCAGATGATCCTTCAGCAACGGCTTCTTGAGTTCCTGGGCAAGTCCGCGAAAACGCCCCCAGTGATATGGCACCGCGCCGCCGCCGTGCGGGATCACGAAGCGCAGGGTTGGAAAGTCGCGGAACAGGTCCGATGTCAGGCACTGCATGAATGCCGTCGTATCCGCGTTCAGATAGTGCGCGCCGGTGGTATGGAAGCACGCGTTGCAACTCGTGCTCACGTGAATCATTGCGGGGATGTCGTATTCGACCATCTTTTCGTAAATCGGATACCAGTAGCGATCGGACAACGGCGGGCTCGTCCAGTGGCCACCCGACGGGTCCGGATTCAGATTGATCGCGACATTGCCGTACTGCTCGACACACTTGACCAGTTCAGGGATGCAAGTGGCGACATCCACACCCGGGCTTTGCGGAAGCATTGCCGCCGGAATGAAATGGTCCGGAAAGAGCTCGCTCACCCGGAAGCAAAGTTCGTTACAGATCGCGGCCCACGTGCTCGACACTTCGAAGTCGCCGATGTGGTGCGCCATGAAACTCGCACGCGGGCTGAAGATAGTCAGATCGAGACCGCGTTCGCGCATCAGCCGCAATTGATTGCTTTCAATCGACTCCCGCAACTCGTCGTCGCCGATCCGCAGTTCGGATGTCTTCGGCCTTTCCGCCGGATTGCTGATGCCTGCGATCTGGCGGTTGCGCCACCCTTCCAGCGCTTTTGGCGCCGTGGTGTAGTGGCCGTGGATGTCGATGATCATCATTGCTCCAAGCAGCTAAATTGATTGCTGGCGCGATGCCACGTGTGGCATCGCCCGATTACTACGTCAGTGCGCCGTATTGGGTTGCGGCGCGGGCTCGCCGGCCCTCGCCCGTTGGGCCATTAGAATGGCGACTGCAGCCAGCGTCGCAGGCACGGCCAACATCGCGAGAATCACCCCGAACTGCAGGCCGAAACCGAGCAACGCGCCGCCGATTGCGGAGCCGAAAATGCTACCGAAGCGGCCCATGCCGAGCATCCAGCTGACACCGGTTGCGCGTGCAACGGTCGGATAACGGCCTGGTGCAAACGCGTTCAATCCCGTCTGCGCGCCGCTCATGCAGAAGCCCGCGGCGAACACCAGCAGCGCCAGCGACGACGACAAGGCCCCGATCCACGCCAGCGCAAGCACGCACAGGCCGCCGCCCAGATAGGCCGCACTGATGACCGGCGCCGGCCGCACTTTGTCCATCATCCAGCCGACCAGAATGGCGCCGATCGTTCCGCCGATCTGAAACATCGCCGTCACGTTAGCGGCAGCAGTGACCGTCAGTCCGGCATCCTTCATGAGCGTCGGCAACCAGCCCGTCAACAGATAGATGACAAGCAGGCCCATGAAATAGGTCACCCAAAGCGCCACCGTCATGAAGCCGTAGCCGTGCGAAAAGAGCACACTGATTGGTTTGCGTGTAGGCAACGGCGGTTCGTTGGAAACGAAAACCTCTTCGCCGGAAAAACGCGCGCCGCACACCCGGCCCAACACCGCGCCGATACGCTGGGGCGATGCGCCGCGCACCGCGAGCAGACGGGCCGATTCCGGCAACAGCCACACCTGCAACGGGATCAGCACCAACGGCAGCGCGCCGCCGAAAATCAACACCGAGCGCCAGCCATGTTCGGGAATCAGCCAGCCGGCAACAAAACCGATCAGTGCCGAACCCAGATTGAAGCCGGTGAACATGATCGTGATCAGCAGCGAACGCTTACGCTGTGGCGCGTACTCCGACAGCAGCGTTGTCGAGTTAGGCATCGCAGCGCCGAGGCCAATGCCTGTCAGCAAGCGCAGAACGGCCATTTCCACCGGTGACTGCGTAAAGGCCGTCGCAATCGTAAACACACCGAACAGGAACACGGAAGTAATCAGCACCCACTTACGGCCGACACGGTCCGATGCAGGTCCGGCCCCTAGCGCGCCGATCACGAGACCGAGCGGCGCCGCGCTCATCACCAGACCGAAGGCGGGGCGCGAAATCCCCCAGTCGTGAATAATCGAAGGCGCCACAAAACCCATGATGGCGACGTCCATGCCATCGGCAGTCACCACGAGAAAACACAGCGCCACCAGCAGCCACTGGTACGGCGAGATGGATCGCGCGTCGATAAAGGCTTTGATATCAATTGTTTTTCCACTAGTCATTGCTGTACTCCTGTCTCCTTCCTGCATGTCTGGCACGAGGCACCCATCGTGAACGGTTCTGCAATCGCGCACCGATTAGAAGCGGGTGTGAATGCCCACGCGTGCAATCGCCTGGGTGGCATCGCTCGAGGCGCCATCCGAACTGTTCAAGCCGTTGATCTGCGCCTGAGCGTCAGAATTGGCACGCTGATAAAGACCGAGGACATAGACGCTCGTCCGCTTGGACAGTGCGTAGTCAACGTTGGCCCCGATCTGGTGAGCGTGGTTGTTGTCCACAGTCGCGTTGCCTTTCATGTACATGTACGACGCCCCCGCGCTAAGTGCGGGTGTGATGAAGTAATGCGCGCCGACCGAGCCTTCGTACACTGCCGCACCGTTCGCGGAGTTGTGCACCGTCGTGAAAAGCGCATTCGCGATCCACGAGCCGAAGTGATAGTGCGCACCCACGCCCCAGTTGCGTACGCTGACGTCGGGTGCGCCGGCTGTGTAGTACTTGATGTTGGTGAACGCTGCGTTGGCGCCGAATGACCCCGCAGCGTAATTCAGCGCGAAGCTCTGTGAATTGCCTGCGCCGATAGACCCCGCTACTCCGCCAAAGCCATACATCGCGCCTGCACTAAAACCACCGAAAACAGGCGACGTGTATTTCACGGAATTCGCAATACGTTCTCCAGCCATACGGTCCCAGTCAAACGCGCCCGTGGGATTCTGCGGCAGCGCCAGTTTCTGGAACGGCCCCGCACGGAAATCATAGAAGTGGCCGGACAGCTCGGCCGGATCGTCGCCGGCGAAATAGAGCGAATCCGTCATGAAGTCGTACTGGTTGCCGAGCGTCAGCTTCCCGAACCGGTCGTTGGTCAATCCAACGAACGAGGTCCGGCTGAACAGACTCGAGTTCGGCATGAACTGGCCGTTGTCCACCTGAAACTGGTCTACCAGTTCAAAGATGGCCTTGGTGCCTCCACCCAGATCTTCAGCGCCCTTGAAACCCCACAGATTGGGCCCGTTCACGCCATCATCCATCTTGACGTTGTGCTTGCCCCCTTGATTGCTGACGTACGTAATACCCGTATCGATCAAACCGAACAGCGTCATGCTGCTCTGGGCATGCGCACCTGTCGCGGCAAACGTAGCGCCCAGCAATGCCAGTGAGATTTTTCTTGTGTTCTTCACAGCGTCTCCTTACAGTTTAATTAGTTTTACTAAATTCGATAATGGCTAACTTTCCAATATCTGAGGTACTGCCCTCGAAACGTACGTCTACTTGATCAAACGGAGCTGACGTTTCCAGCGAATGCAGCGGCGCGGCGGTAACGCGCCGTCAACCGGTTTCTCAACCCTTCCCTTTCTCTGCATTGTCCCAGTCGAGCTTTCCAGCAGTCTTTCCCGCCACTGAGTAGAGCGCGCCGGGCGCATTACGGGTCTGCTGGAACGCCTCCAGCGTCTCCCCGCGCATCGCGGCGTAGATGTGAAGGTTCGACACGCCCGTCACCGCGCCCAGCTTCTCGAGCATGAAGAAGATCACGCCATAGTGAAGCAGGCCGCGCCAATCGCGACGGCGGATCAGGTCTCGCTCTTCGTCAGACAGGTCCGCGGCCGCAAAGCTGGCTTCCGGATCGGCCAGGAAAGCTTCGCGATGCGCCGGCTCCACCATTCGGTGAAGGTAGTCGTTGATCCGATATGCGCGAACGGCAACTTCGATTGAGAACGGATAGGTGCCCTCGATCTTCTCGACGCCGGCGAGTTGAACGGCCATCCGCTGCCGGTGCCGCTCCACGACGGAAGGTTTCGTTTCGCTCTCTTCCCCTTCATAGATCGCAGTGGCGATACCTGCCATTGACGGCAGGTAGTAGCTACGATGCCTGCATACGACGTTGGACGGCAACGCACCTCGCATCGTCAGCCACATCACCACTTCCGCCCCTTCGAATCCACCCAGCTCGGCGTACTCGGCAATCGTCATCTCAGCCAGTTGCTCTGGATCGCGCTCAAAGAGATCGAGAAAACGCTGATCCCATTCCGTGTTATTGAAGCCCGCGCGTTCCCCGTGCACCTGGTGCGACAGGCCGCCCGTTGCGACGATCGCCACTTTGAGATCCTCCGGATAGCTCTCGATTGCACGTCTCAGTGCTTGCCCAAGTTTGTAAAAGCGCCGTGCGCTCGGAACCGGCAGTTGCAGCACGCCCATCTGCAGCGGCACAAGTTTCACCGGCCACTCCGGCGTATGTGGGCAAAGCATCGACAGGGGTGAGAAGCAACCGTGATCGAGCGCCTTGTTCTGGAAGAAAGACATGTCGAACTCGTCTGTCATCAGCGAGTTGCCAATGTGGGCGGCCAGCCCCGAATGTCCTTTGATTGGCGGCAGGTCCCGTGCGCCGCCGCCCTCGTCCGCCACCTGCCACTCGGGCCCCACGCCCAGAGCAAAGGCCGAGTAATGGTCGAAGAAGAACGAGGTGACATGATCGTTGTAGATGAGCACCAGCACGTCAGGGCTCTTTTCGGCAAGCCAGTCCGCCAACGGCGCGAAATTTTCAAAGATCGGCGCCCACACTGGATCATCGCGCTTGTTCTTGTCGAACGCGAAACCAATCGTGGGTGTGTGCGAGGCAGCAATGCCGCCGACGATCCATGCCATGCCACTACTCCTCAAATAAACTCGTTCAGCCGCCAGACGAGACCGCACGTCTGGCGAGTCCGGAAAAATGCTTACGAATAACCTGCGGCCCGTGATGCTTTCCATAGGGCCTGCTTTACGATACAAATATAGGGATTAACGGGGATATCAGGAAGGCGAGGGTAAACCACGTTCGATAGCGGTGATACCGTCCGCAGCGTGGCTTCTTGCCGGTTTTCATCTGCTTCGAAGGTCTGAAACCCCCGGTGTATCAGGCATTCCCCGAAATCCAGGCGGCCAGAGGATATCCAGGTCGCCCATCCGTAGTCGTCCTGGCCCATAAATGGAATAGATACCTCATTAACCAGTTCGCAATCCGGTCCCTACAGCCGTACGGCGCAATGGCCGGGATTGACGCTCGCCTCACTCATCAAGGTCTGTCAGCAGGACCGTCATTCATGAGCAACAACGAACTTCTCAACCTGTCGCAACTGCGCGCGTTCCGACTCGTAGCCGATACGGGCAGCGCAACGCGTGCAGCCGCCGCGCTGTTTCGCGCCCAGTCCGCCGTCACTCGTTCCGTGCAGGAACTGGAATCGGCGCTTGGCGAACCGTTATTCGACCGCAGTCCCTCGGGCATGCTGCCGACCCCGGTGGGCCGCGCCGTTCTGAAGCGGTGCGAGCGGATCTTTGCCGAACTGGAAGAGCTCGCGCAGTGGTGCTCGGCGAGGCAGGCGCGCCGCCGGCCTGCCACGGAAGGCGCGTTGCCCGCCTATCTGCTCAATACACGGCGGCTTCAGCTGTTTGCCGCTCTCGCCCGCCATCGGCACATGCCGAGCGCGGCCAGGACCTTCGGCATCAGTCAGCCGGCGGTGAGCACGGCAATTCGCGTGCTGGAAAGCGGCGCCGGTTTGACGTTATTTCATCGCAGCCCACGTGGCATCCTGCTCACGACTGAAGGCGAAACGTTTCTGCTGCGCGTGCGCCGTGCGCTGAACGAATTAAGGCATATACCCGACGATATCGCGGCAACGCATGGCAAGATTCAGGGCACGGTGACAGTTGGCGCGTTGCCACTCGGACGCACCTTGATCTTGCCCAGAGCGATCGCGCGCATCACCAAAGAGAATCCAGGCGTGTGTACCGTCACCAACGAAAGCGCCTATGAAGCGCTGGTCGCGGATCTACGTGCGGGAGATATCGACTTTATCCTCGGCGCGCTGCGGGACAATGACGCCTTGAGCGGCTTGAAAAACGAACGCCTGATGTCGTCGGATATGGCGCTGCTGGTGCGCCCCGATCATCCGCTCGCCCGCGTGCCCGAGTTGACCATCACCGATTTGCGAGAAGCGCAGTGGGTACTGCCTCGCAGCAATGCACCGGCGCGTGCGTTTTTCGAGGCGCAGTTCAAGCGGATAAAAGTGAAACCGCCCATGCCGACTGTCGAGACAGCTGACCTTGCCGTGATCCGCGGCTTGCTGCTCGACACGGACATGATCGCTGCGGTATCGGCCCACCAGTTGCATCTGGAGATTCAGTCAGGGCAATTAGCGGTTCTCGATGTCAAATTGCACAACACCCGGCGTGACATCGGACTGATCACGCGTTCGACGGGCAACCCGTCTCCCGCCGCACGAGCGTTGATCGATGCGATTCGTCTATCGGTGGTTGACGCTGGGCGCACGGTCAGCGGGCCGGGGGCTCACGTGAAGTCTCAGGTGTTGTCGCGTTAAACAGTTCACAACGCAATCGCTCGGAGGGCCGGCCGACCTTGACGGCGGTGCTGCATGCCTAGAATCGCGCGCGCATCCCCACTCCAGCCGTCTCGCCAGACGACAAACCGGCAAAATGGTCGTACATATATACGGCGTAGAGGTCGGTACGTTTGGAGAGCGGATAGTCGTATCCCAGCGATGCGGTCTGACGGGTCTGGTTCAGTCCGCCGGAATCGCGCGAATACGCATACGACGCCAGGATCTTGCCCACTCCGACGGTGATTGTCGCGCCGCCCTCGAACATGTTGACGTGGAAATCCTTGTTGATGACGTTGTTGTCGGTATAGGTGTACTCGCCGTACAGCTTCGCAATCGAAAACTCGTACGAAGCCGCGAGCTGGGTCGCTGTCTGACTGTGAAAGCCCTTAATCAAGGAATTCAGGTCACCGGCCGTCGAGTTAAAGTTCGCGTACTGGTAGACGGCACCGGCGGCAAAGGGACCATTTCGATAAGAGGCCTGCAGCGAATACTGTTTGCTACCGTTCCCCGAACTGCTGTCGCCGAACGCGTAGATTGCGTGGCCGACGAATCCGTGCAGATCGGGAGTGGCGTACTGCACCGCATTGCTCCATGCGGTCCCGCCGACAATCCCCTGATCGGTCTTGTACGCCGGATAAGTACCCAGGCCGGCATACATCTGCACGATGGTCGGCGAGAACGTGAAAGAGGCGTAATACGGATTGAACTGACATGCCTGCAAATACAGCAGACTGCTCTGGCGTCCCAGCGTTACGGTGCCTAAGGGTGTAGTGAGACCGACGTACGCGTTACGCGAGAAAAACGGATCTCCGTTGAAGGAACCATACGCGCCATTCTGTGGACGGAAGAATCCCTCGATAGCAAAGATCGTCTTGTAGCCGCCACCCAGGTCCTCCTGACCACCGAAGCCCCAGAACGAAGTAGACAGACCACCGCCGCCTTCCTGCCAGCTAGCAGCTTTGCCGGGATACTTCTGAACCCCAACCCATGTATCGACGATGCCATACAGCTGCACGCTCGATTGCGCGTATGCGTGAGCGCCTATCAGCATAAAGGCGATTATCGCAGTAGCACGATAGATTCTGTTCAGCAAAGCAGTGGGGGCACTTGCTATAAACATGGTATTACCTCTTTCGTTCTTTTAAATGACGAGTGGATGCCGACGTCGTGATTGACGTCTCGAAGCCAGTGGTAATTGCGGGGCGCAACTTGTACTTGAGGCCGGGATCGGGCCCTGTGGTCAGGCTGCAAATCAAATGCGGAAGCGCGGCGGATGCGGCCGGCTGGCGATCACGCGATCACAGACAATCGATTACCTCGAGCGCCGCACTTGATAAATCCCGCGTTGGCAAGTGCGTAGCGTCGACTTTGCCGCGACACGCAAATCTGGACGATTGCCATCGATTCACGCGCTGGCAATCTCCTTGATTCAAAAGCGCTGACGCGAGTAGGACTGTTGCTCCAACGATCTTCGGTGATACGACGCGATCGTAGTTTTGATTTTCTGGAACAGGAAGAAATAGAGTTTGATGTACTGCCCCACCAGAATGGCATTCATGAACGTGCCTTCGCGGATAAACCTGGGGCCCCCCAGCAGGGCAAAACCGATCACTGCACTAATGATCAGAAGCGTGCAGTCGAAGCTCGTCTTGATGTCCCCCCATCTCAAACCCGTGCGCTTGAAAAGCGTATTGACGAACATGTCGATCGGCATGAGTACGAGATTCGCCCGGATCATCAGGAACAGGCCGAAAGCCAGCAATGCATCTGCGAAAACCAACAGGAAGAACTTCGGAAGATAGTCCTGAAAACCGATCGACCTGGTCAGCATCAGGTTCAGATCCAGGCACGTGGCCAGCACAAACGCCGGAATCAGCGAGGCGAAATTCTTCAGTTTGAAGTCTTTCCGCGCGGCCAGATAAGTCAGAAACAGCATGAACAACTCAAGCATGAAGTTGTACGTGCCCTGGCTGAGACGCGGGTACACGAGGGTCATCGTTCGGGTCAGACTGCTTTGCGGCGAAATACCTATGCCCGCCCTGATGGCCAGACTGATACCCATGGTCAGTATGTAAATACCAATGATGTAGGTGATCCAGCGCCGTTTAAGGCTCCCGGTATCGATGACTTCAGCTTCCCTTGCATGGTGCGCCATTACTGCCCCTTGGTTGTATTCCTGCTTCTGTGCGGTGCTGTTCGCTTTTCTTGATGATGGGACACCGCGCTATGGTGAGGCGTTTTCCGTGATTGCCGGAGTGAACGTGCCGGGTTCCATATCGGGCCAACGTAGCCGGCGGGAATCTAGCGCACCCACCGGCCTTCTCCTCCTATGGCGTTAGCGTCAAACCATGAAACCGAACCGGTCAAGAGAGATGAACAAGGTCAAAAGCTTGTTCACTACAGGCTCGCCTTCATTGCGATTGCCCATCGCCTCCAACGCGGCGTCGACGGCACGGGTCGCGCTGAGCAACTCGGAAAGGTTCATGTTGGCCTGGACGCCATAGATGTCGAGGGGCAGCACCGCCTTGACTTCCTTGTTGTCGGTGACGACACAACCGCCCGCATAGGTGTCGACCCGCTGGAGGCAGTGGCACATTTCTGCGCTATCCTGTCCGACCGCAACGAAGTAGGCTTTGGGCGCAGGCCAAAACGTTGCCACGGCACCGCGATCGACATAAACGCCCTTGAACAGACCGTTGACCACATGGCGCTTGCCGTCGGTATAGCGCTGCACGATCGAAATCCGGTTGAGCTTGACGCCCCCTACTTCCGTGACGACTTTGCCGTCCCGCAACGGCACCCACACTTCCTGATAGAACTTTTCGTGGCCCCGGCCGTAGACGTCGAACAGGTACACCTTTGCCTGCTTGCCGTCCGCCGAGATTTCCAGTGGCACAAGGTCCAGTTGTTCCGGCGTCAGATCGCCGAGGCCTGGAACCGGCTTTTTCACCATGCCGGAGTAGTCGATGTCGGCGTGCTTCAACAGCTTGCGATCCTTGGCGACCAGTTCGCCGTCCTTGAAGACAAAACGCGGATTGATCTTCGACAGGCTGTCGGTCAGCACGATATCCGCGAACCGGCCTGGCGTCAGCGAACCGAATTTGTTGTCCATCCTGAATGCACGCGCGGTATAGAGCGTCGCCATCTTGATCGCCTTGATCGGTGCGATGCCCATTTCGGCGCATAGCGAAACGATCCAGTCCATATGCCCCTTGGTCAACAGGCGGTCGACCGAGATATTGTCCGCGCACAGTTGAAAATTCTCGGCAGGCCACTTACGTTTGACAATCGCACGCAGCATGATTTTAATCACCTCGCTGCTGCCGACGCCAAATTTGATTTGCGTCTGAAGGCCGTAGCGGACGCTTTTCTCGATGTCGTCTTCCTTCCAGACATCGTGGTTGGCGAAGGCGCCGATCGCGGGCATGTAGTTCAGCATCATGTCCGACAGCGTGGTCACGCCCCAGTGAGTGTTCATGAAACCGCCCTTGGCGCGCCCCAAGGCCGATTTGCGGAAGTCGTCGTCATTGCCCACGCTGTAGGTCAGGTGCGCGAGTTCGCCCAGGCCAATCACCGGATCCATCTTCAGCAGCGCGTCGGTGACCGCCACGGAAGTTTTCT
Source organism: Paraburkholderia agricolaris (assembly GCF_009455635.1). Lineage (NCBI taxonomy): Bacteria > Pseudomonadati > Pseudomonadota > Betaproteobacteria > Burkholderiales > Burkholderiaceae > Paraburkholderia > Paraburkholderia agricolaris. Next base: position 1,907,544 of record NZ_QPER01000001.1, on the reverse strand, counting down.
TTCCAGGTGCAAACGCGTATACCCGATAGGGTAGACGTTCGTGGTTCTTGAACAATTGCCCGGTTGCCTCCACCGCTTCCGCGCCCGCCGCACTCACAAAATCGAGGCACTCCGAGAAAATAGTGGTCGTACCGCACGGGACGATGGCCTCGGCAAACGCAGCCGGATGGGCCAATTGCGCATCGAAGTGGACGTGAGCGTCGATCAGCCCTGGAATGGCATAAAGACCTTCGCCGTCAAAAACCTCACGCACCTTGATAGCCGTTTCGTCCGGATTCAACGCGACGATGCGCTTGTCGTAAACGAGGATGGAACCTTGATAGACAGTTTCGCTGTGGACGTCGAGGATATTCAGATTCTTTAGAAGAAGATCAGCCTCCTTCCTTCCGTTGAGTACTTCGAAAATCGCTCTCACCTGATCGTAGTGGGCACTGGCGTTGCCATGTTGCCCCGGTGCTGCGACGTTTCTCTCGCTGACTTCTTGATACATGGTTGTCTCACTTTCATTAATTAGTTGAGTCTGCTTCTTGCTGCGCCGCAACGAACAAATTGACCAGCGTAGATGCGGACATATTTATGGAGGGACTGATCGACAGCCTGCTGATCGACCTCTTTCTCATCCAATCGCCAACCAACGCGACTGATGCAATTAAGACTGAAGTGAGTGTTTCTAAAAAGAAGTGTTTTTTGCACGGAGTGTGCACTTTTCGAGTACGCTATGCCGACCCGAGAGAGACAGGCGACCGACCAGAGAGGCAGCCGACCATGCTCCATTCAAGATTGCTGCGCTACCTCGACGAGGTTGCGCGTTCCGGTTCGATTCGCGGTGCCGGCGAAAAGCTCCACATTGCCCCTTCTGCCATCAACAAGCATCTGTTGCTTCTTGAAGAGGAAATCGGCGAACCGCTGTTCGAACGCCTGCCGCGCGGGCTGCGACCCACGCCGGCAGGAGAAATCCTGCTCGCCCATGTGCGCAGAACCATTCTGGAATACCGCCAGGTCGAAGCCGAGATACGCGACCTCAAGACGCTGCAGAAGGGCGAGGTGATCATTGCCACCGTGACCGGACTGGCCAGCGGAATCGCCTCCACGGCAGCAGCAAGTTTCTGCGCGCACCACCCTCATATCAAGATCTCGATCAGGGCGATGTCGGGGCGCGAAATCCTGGACGCGCTTGTCAGCGGTGAAGCCGATGTGGGCCTGGGCTTCAACCTGGCGGCGTCGCCTCAGCTCGAGATCCTTTGGGAGATGGACACGCGCCTCGGTGCGGTGATCGCACCGAGCCATGCATTGGCGCGCATGGAATCCATACCGCTCGCCTACTGCACCTCTTATCCGCTCATTTTCGCCGACCGATCCATGCTTATGCACGGCATCGTCGCGGATACTTTTGTGGAAGCGGGACTCAGTGTCGAGCCGGCTTTTCGAACGAACTCGATCGAAACGATGAAACGCCTCGCCGCCGCGAGTGAAAGCATCGCATTTCTCAGCAAGTTCGACATCGCGGAGGAGCACCGCCAGGAGATTCTCACTTACCGACAGATTCGCGACCGCGTCTTTAGCAGGAACGTCCTCTCCCTCGTTCGACGCGAAAAAGTCGGACACGGTCTTGCGAGCTTGCTGCTTGCCGAGGAAATCATGGGCGTATTGGGGGCGATGAGCGGGTGACGCTGACCCGCGAAATGGGGCACGCCCGCGCTAATCCGCTCGGGAAATATTTGGTATCCTTATTTTATGAAACCGGTCCGTGACCTCCCTGACACACCAGAGACCGCTTTCAGGTTTCCCCCCGGAACGCGTGATCATAAAAATCCCTGATCGCCTGAAATGCGAGCAAGCGATTCTTTTCGAGTAGAACAAGGTGAGTGGCTTCACCGATCTCAACCCACTGACGATACGGTGCGCTCTTCAGTTCCAGGAACAATGCCTGTGCCAGGTCGATCGGCACGTCGATGTCCCACTCGCCGTGGACGAGCAGTACCGGCACCCGGATGTCGGCGGGCTCGTAATACTTGCGTCCTGCGCGCCAGTAGTCACGAATATCCTGGATCGGCCCATTGCTTGCGCGAAGCTGATTCGGCGCCCGTTCCCGACTCCACGGATCCTCGGCAAGCGTGAAATCGGCCCATTGCTCGAACCAGCCTTCCGGCACCAGGCCGGCGCGGGCATACTCCGGTGCGGTGGAAAGCCAGCGCGCCTTACTCTCGCGCACGGGAACCAGCCGCCAGGCGCCGAGCGGTCCGCCCGCATCAATCGGGATCGGTTTATCACTAAGCCACTGCGGCGCTAGCAGAACCAGCTTGTGGACCTTGTCGTTGTTGCGACTCGTGTAGGCACCCGCGACGGTGCCACCCCAGGACATGCCGAAGATGCAGACTTTCTTCAGTCCCCGTTGTTGGAGAACGTGCTTCACCACGGCACCGAGGTCGGCCACACCCGTGTCTGTGTTGACCAGCGGCGGACTCTGGTCTGAGGGCTGTTCCATTTCAGGCGGACGAGCCGAATGCCCGTAGCCGCGCACATCCAGCGCATAGACGTCGTATCCCGCCGCCGCGAGGTAGTCGACGTACGACATCCCGTTGAACGGAACGTCGTAAAGACTTCCCGATGAAAAGGTCGCGCCGTGAACCATTACGATAGTGCGTTCGGGCGTGAACGTGCTCAGCGATGCTGGACGCTTGTTGCGCACGTAAAGGTCGATGCCGGGCGTACCGGTCTGTACGCGCGACTCCTCGAAGACGAGCTCCGTTCCATTTACCACGATATTCTGACTCATGATGTGAAGCTCCTGACCATTACTCGTAGCGCCAGGCGAAGCGATCGCCCTGACGCGTAACGTAGCCCGCTGACGTCTCTGCAAAGTGCGGGGTGAACAAAAGCAGATTGCGCTCAGCGCCTTGCTCGAGCACCCAGCGACGCGAGACTCGCGCATCGTCCTGCCATTCGCAAAAGACCGAGTTCCAGTCAGGACGCACTACCTGCAGTGGATGATGCATAACGTCCCCGGTAAAGAGAGCCTGCTGCCCGCTGGAGCGCAGCTCAATCGACATGTGGCCGATGCTGTGGCCTTTGGTCGGACGGAACGTGAAGTTGTCGAGATATTCACCGCCTTCGTTGTCGATGCGCTCGGCTTGCCCGGCAGCGACGATCGGCGCGACGCTATCTTCGAAGACGCCAAAGCTTGGCACGTTGACTTCGTTATGACTCGCCGGGCTGCTGTAGTAGTCCTCCTCCGCCCTTGCGAACACATGCTGCGCGTTGGGAAACGTTGGTATCCAACGACCGTCGACAAGCCGGGTATTCCATCCGCAGTGGTCGACGTGCAGGTGCGTGTGCAGCACATAGTCAACGTCTTCCGGTTGCACACCGGCGGCAGCGAGTCGTTGCAGATATGGCGTGTTCAGATGGTGAAAGATCGGATTGCCTGGCCGCTCCTTGTCGTTACCCGAGGCGGTATCGATCAGGATCGTGTGGTGCCGCGTGCGGACCAGCCACGTGTGGACGCTCTGGATCAGGTTTCCGGTTGCCTCATCCATGTTGCGTGGTGTCAGCCAGTGCAGATTGGGATCAAGTTCAGCAGGGTCCCAGCCCGGGTAAAGAAAAGCGGGCGTCGCGACGTTCAGGCGCATTTCGTCGATCCTGGTGACAGTCACGTCGCCCAGCCTGTAGGTTTTATTCGGGTGAATCATCGTTAAGTTCTCGTCTGGTTGAATCCACGCCGGTAGTCTATGATTCGATCACCAAACGAACAAATCGATTCAAATCATGCCCTCCATCGATCATTTCAATTTATGGTCGTTTGACCTGAATCTACTGGTGGCCTTCGACGCTCTGATGCGTGAGCGCAGCGTTACGCGGGCGGCCGGCCGGTTGAAGATCCAGCAATCGGCGATGAGCCATAACCTCGGCACGCTGCGCATGCTGCTCGATGACGAGCTCTTCGTTCGCGTTGGGCAAGTGATGAAACCCACGCCTCGAGCTGAAGCGTTGTCGGCTGCAATTGGCAGAATGCTCGAGCAGGCCCAGGATGCGATTACGTCGCGCGATACGTTTCGTCCGGAGACGGAGGAACGCACGTTTTCGATCGGCTTTTCGAGCGAGCTGGAAGTGCTGTTGATGCCCGGCTTGACGGCCCAGGTGCAAAGATGTGCGCCGAGGATCCGGCTGCTCGCCCGGCCGGCACAACCGGATGACGTGCACCGGATGCTCGACGACGGCGCGATCGATCTCGCCATCGGATGTTTTGACGAGGGCGCGGAACGCCATCGAAGAAAACTGCTCTTCGAGCAATCCCTGATGTGCTGCTTCAATCCTGGTCTGCTCGATCTGCCGGTGCCGATCAGTCGCGACGTCTATCTGAGCCAGCGCCATGCGCTTGTCTCCCAGAACGCCAGTATTCGCGGGTGTCTGGAAGATGCATTGCGCGCGGCCGGCGTCGAGTTGGAGGTAGCCATGGCGGCACCCGAATTTTTGACCGTGCTCGGCACGGTCATGCAGACGCCCGTGCTGGCAACCCTGCCGTCGCGAATCATTCGCCGTTACGCTTCGCTACTGGGGCTTGCAACGAGTGCCATCCCTCTCGATCTGACCGTAACGCCCATCTCGATGGTATGGGCAGCACATTCGGACGGCGACCCTGCTTCGGAATGGCTGCGTCAACAGGTCCAGCCTATCCTGGCGGAGATCGAAGACGACGAGCCCTCCCAGGACCTTGCCGCAATAAACCTGGCTGCTTCGAGTACGTAGCGACCGCCCGTGCTCCGGGTTCCGGCTTGCGATGTCATGTTCACCGGGGCGGGCGGTCACCATCGCAGCCCCGGTGGCTCCCTGCCGCGCTGACAAATCGATTTCCGGGCGGGACTTCAGTGTTGTGCACGAAATTAGCCGGCACGTCCGGCCCCCACAAGTACAGCGAATCTTCTGGAGCAAAATCGCCCGCCGGCCACTCGTGTCCGGCCGACACAAAATCGATGTCCGCCGAGTATTCGCAGAACGACCCCCACGGATCCTCAACATAGTGGAAGTAGTTCGAACCGAGCACATGCCGCCCCGTTCCCCAGCCTTTGGAGAACCCTGCCGCCGCCATTTGCGCCGCGCCTTCACCGACCACGTTGACGTTATCGACATCCCACGACGAATGGTGCCAGCCGCGCGCATGGCTTTTGGCGAACGCCACCAGATGGTGATCGCAACCGTGCGGGGCGTGAGTGAAAGCAATCAGATCCTGCGATTTATCCGACAGACGCAGACCGAGCGCCTGCTCATAGAAATCGACCGCTCGCAGCACGTCCGGCGTGAAGAGCAGAACATGAGAAAGCCGGCGCGGTTTGACAGGTTGTACGGCGGAACGCGTGCAAGCCCCTCGCACATCCGCCCTAGCGCCAGTGTTCACGCTGATCGTCTTGCTGCCCGGACTCGTTTTGGGGCCAACTGCGACCTGTATCAGGTTACCGTCCGGGTCATGAAACCAGAAGCCAGTGCCTTCGTTACCGTTTGCCGAAGGCACGAACATTGCACCCGCCGCCGCGGCCTGCTTACGCAGCACAGGCAAATCCCGCACATAGCAATTGAAGCTTAAATAGGCTAACGACTTCCTGTCGGCCGAAAAAATGCGCGCCCAACGATGCCCGTCCGCACTCCGAAGTTCGAGTTCTTGCGCACCTGCCCCCACGGTCGTGACGTCAAGACCGAAGGCATTGAAGAATCGCTCCGCTTCAACGAGCGAAGGCACATTTAGCGCGAAGTGGTCGATCGAATGCACGCCCGCCCGGGAGCACGCCGCTGCAGACTTCGTCATGACAATCTCCTCCCGACGGACTCACCAGCACTAACGCCGCCGGTCCGCCGCTATGGCCGCTCAGGCCGCCTGTTCGTCGACAATCTCGTTGCGCAGCGTGCCAATGCCCTCGACGCTCACTTCGCAGACGTCACCGTGTTTCATCAGCAGTCTCGGCGTGCGCGCCCACCCGATGCCCGACGGCGTGCCCGTCACGATCACGTCGCCCGGTTCAAGCGTAATCGCCTCGCTGAGAATACTGATCAGGCTGGCAATATCGAACACCATGTCGTCCGTGCTCGCCGCCTGCACGACTTCGCCGTTCAAACGCGTCTCGAGCCACAGCCCCTTCGCACCAGCCGGCAATTCGTCTGCCGTCACCAGGTCCGGACCAAAGGCGCCCGTTCCGTCGAAGTTCTTGCCCACTGTCCATTGTGGAGACTTGAACTGGTATTCGCGCACCGAGCCGTCGTTGAAGAGCGAGTAGCCCGCTACACAGGACAACGCATCATCCTTGCTGATATAGCGGCCGCCCTTGCCGAGTACGGCGGCGATCTCCCCTTCGAAATCGAGCGAATCGGATGCGGTTGGCCGGATCATCGGCTGTTGATGGGCGATCAGACTCGTATGGACGCGAAAGAAGATCGTCGGATAGTCCGGCTGTTCGTACTTGCTCTCCCTGGTGTGATCCGCGTAGTTCAGGCCGATGCAAACGATCTTCGGCGGACGGGTAAGCGGCGGCAGGAAGCTCACGTCGTCTGCGCTCACCACTTCCGTACCCGCATGATCGCGCCCATAAGTAGCGAGGTCGACACCTCGTGTGAGCAGAGACTCGAGTGATTGATCTCCGATCACACGAATGTCGTTGCCCTCGCGTACGCCGAGCAATGATTTCCCATCCTTAACGAAGGACACATACCGCATAACGATCTCCAGTACATTGAAATGAAAAGGCGCATGCCCTCACTGAGTGACAGGCAACGCGTATTGCTGAAGCCACGCGGCAAAGGCGTGGCAAATCTCATCGTTGGCACGGCGCGCCGCTGCCGAAGCTTCGAAGAATGCAAAGAATGGATGGAACATGTCTTCGAACCGGTGCACCTGCACGGGAACGCCGGCAGCGCGAAGACGTTCCGCGTAGGCGAGCCCTTCCTCGCAAAGTGGATCGTGCCCAGCGACGGCGATCATGGCGGGCGGCAGCCCGATAAAATCCTCGGCGTGCAGAGGCGACGGCGGAAACGTCCCGGCCTGCGCCATGTTCGACCCCATGTAAAGCCGGGAGATATCGCGCAAGTCCGATGGCGACAGCATCGGAAAGTCGTTTCGTTTCGCTTCGATCCGCACGGTGTCCCGGGCCAGGTCGACACCGGGGACCACGAGCAGTTGTGCAGCAAGGCGTTCTCCCCGGTCGCGCAGCGTCAGGGCCGTAGAAGCAGCCAGGTTGCCGCCGGCGCTCTCCCCCGCCACCGCAACGCGCGACGCATCGCCCCCCAGGGCCGCGACGTTACGGATAGCCCATAACGTGGCCGTCAACGCGTCATCGTGCGCAGCAGGAAATGGATGTTCCGGGGCCAGCCGGTACTCGACAGATACGACCACCGCGTTCATGTCCCGACATAGCTTGCGTGCAACGTCGTCCATCAGTTCGACGCTGCCGAGCACGAATCCACCACCGTGGAAGAACACCATCGTCGCCAACCCGGGCCGCGCATCTTGCGGCCGATAGATGCGCACCGGTACGTGGGCGCCGCCAAACTCCGCGAGTGCATCTTCGAGCGCACCGACGACGGGCAACTGAAAGCGTTCGCGCGACGCCATGATGGCGCGCCGCATTCGCTCGCGGGCCTGCTCAGGCGTGCCGGAAAATGGTGGCGGCGCATTGGCGGCACGCATCGCGGACACAACAGCGGCCAGTTCAGGATCGAGCGGCAGAGGCATGTCGACGTCCCTCATTGCAAGCCGAGAATGTATTGCTGGGAGGCAAACGCGCGTTGCCGCAGTGCATCGAGGTCGACATCCAGCATGTGGCCATGCCGCTTCACAGGCCGCCCTGCGACAAAAACCGTGTCCACGTTGCCCGGGTGGGCAGCCAGCACAACAGCACCCACCGCGTCGGAAACCGGTGTGAGATTGAGATCGTCGCCGCGAATCATGATGATGTCGGCCTGTTTGCCCGGCGTGAGCGAACCGACCTTGTGATCGAGACCGTTCGCGCGCGCCCCCGCGACCGTGGCGAATTCGAGCACGTCACGCATCGAAAGCGTGGCCGGTGCGTTCGCCACGCTCGAATGATTGCCGCCCATCCACGAACGGTAATAGGCGAACGCATGCCGCATCTGCGTGAACATGTCGCCTGAGCATTTGGTTTCGGTGTCGCCGCTCAGACTGGGCCGGATGCCAACCGCCAGCAGTCGATCGAGCGGAATGTCGCCGATGCCTTGCGCGTTCAGTTCGCAGTGCACACCGAGCGATGCGCTGACCCCCGCGTCGGCCATCATCGCGATCTCGTCCGCACCGCAAAAGCAGCAATGCACGAACGTCAGGTCGTCGCTCAGTACGCCGGCGTCATGCATCTGTGCAATGGCCCGCACGGACGCATTGCGTGCATAGGCGCCCATATGGATGGACGAACGGATGTCGAGTTCGCGGGCGAGTTGCAGATCGGCAAGCCAGACGTCGCGCTGCGCCATTTCAGGGCCGCGCGCCGCCATCGCCAGCGTGAGAAGTTGATCGTCGGACGAGAAGAACCGTTCGCGCAAACGACGAATGTCATCGGGGTGGCCGCGCTGGCTGTCGAACATCCACGACGCGCCGTCCACCAGCGGCCAACCGTGCGCAAACACACCGCGAATGTTTGCATCCCGCAAGCCCAGAACAGCGGCGTCCGCATGGTCCGGCGTGTTCTGCACGTGCGACCAGTCGAGCATCGTGGTGATACCGCCATCCAGCGCGGAAACGGCGCCGAGCATCGTCCCGATGTAGACATCCTCCGGCCGGAACGCGGCGCCTTTCGCGCCCAGCATTTCGGCGAAGTAAATCTGCGGATCGATATCTGCATAGCGATGGCGCACGCTGGTTTGCCACGTGTGCCGATGCGTGTCGACAAATCCAGGCAGCACGATCATGCCGCGCGCGTCGACGTGCTCTGCATCAGGGGCGTCGATATGGGACTCGACGGCAATGATGTCGGTCCCCTCGACGAGAATGTCACCTTTACGCAGGTCGCCGATTGCCGGGTCCATACTCAGGATCCAGCCACCCGTCAGCAGAGTTCGTTGTTCGTTCATGATGTCACCGTTTCAGCCATTTGCCGATTTGCGCTGCGGCTTCGTGAGCACACCTCACCTCGGTGCTGGCCCACGCTACGTATCCATCCGGACGCACCAGCAGCGCCTTCACGCCGTCCATCGAGGCGGGAATGTGCGCGGCGCGCGCCTGCACCACGGTGACCGGCAGGCCAGACACATCGAGTGCTTCGAACTGACGGCTGAATCCCTCGAGATCCAGCAGCACGAAGTGCCGGCTGCGCAGGGTCTCCGTCACCGCGACGGAACGTCCGTCAAGCAACACGAGATCGAAGTCGGGACAACGCAGGCCCGTTAGCGGATGGCTATCCGTGTCGCGCGGATACGGCGCTTCCAGACCGCACAGTTCCAGCACCAGTTTGCGTTGCACATCCGGCAACGGAACAATGTGCTCCTGCATGCGGCGCTTGAGGGCCACCGCCTCCGGTTCGAAATTGAACTGCAACGCACACTGCGCCTTCACGCTGTCGAGCAGCGCATGCATGACGGGAATACGTTCCGTGTCGTACGTGTCGAGCGTGGCCGCATCAGCCACGCCGTTGATGACGTTGGCGAGTTTCCAGCCGAGATTGAAAGCGTCCTGCAGGCAGAAATTCATGCCTACGCCGCTTGCCGGGTAGTGGATACGCGCGGATTCACCAACCAGGAAGGTGCGCCCGTGCCGCAAGCTCGGCACCGCACGCATCTGATCGTCGAATCGCGATGCCCAGCGATATTTCTCGATGCCGTAATCGGTACCGTGCACATCGCGAATGCACTGCAACGCTTCTTCGAGCGTGACGGGTTCGTCTTTCGGCGCATGACGGCGGTCACGGTGCACGATATTGAATCGGGTAATGCCCTCGCCGAACGTGTAGCCGCGTACCCAGCCCATTTCGTTGTCGACATTGATCCGTCCACCAGGCCACGGCGCCTTCAGTTCAGCATCGAGCACAATGCCGCGAAACGTGCCGGAACGCCCCTCGAACGGCAGGCCGACTTTCGACCGGACCGTACTGCGGCCGCCATCGGCGCCGATCAGGTACTGTGCGCGCAGCGTCGAAATGACACCGGAGGCATCGGCCACATCGACCTCGACACCATCAGCCTGCTGGCGGACGTCCCGCGCTTCAGCGCCGCGCTGCACATGCACACCGCACTCCACCGCCCAGTCCCACAGGACTTCCTCGGTCAGGTTCTGCGGCAGCCCCAACGTGAAACCAAAACGCGTTTCCAGATACTTCCATTCGATCGGATGGAAACCTGCCCAGATGTGGGATGGGCGAAACGGGTAGTCGGCGATCTTGCGCGTTTTCTCGATGAATCTGTCCGCAATGCCACGCGCGTCGAACAACTCCAGCACGCGTGGCAGGATCGTGCCCGCGCGTGACTGGACACCTTCCGTGCGCCGCTCGAGCACCAGCGTTTTAACGCCTGTTCCCGCCAGTTCCGCCGCGACAGTAAGGCCCGACGGACCGCCGCCGACCACTATGACATCCCACTGCATCGTATTTCTCCGTCTACTTTATGGATTCGGATCCTGCACCGCGATCCTGTAACGCCGGGTCCGACCGGGCCCGTGTGGCGACGACGCCAGACGCGCCCATCGGCCGTCCTCTACTTAAAAAAGATGCGTCATCCCAACTTCCATCTCCAGTTGTCGTGACGTTGACGCTGGCGCCTGATTCCGAAGCACCGCCAGTTGCCCGCTACCTGCTATTTGCAACACGCTGAGCAGGTAGAGGCTCGTGCGCTTCGAAAGCGCGTAGTCGAGGTGCGCGTGAAGCTGATTCCATTTGTAGGTATCCAGCTTCGTGTATGAATAGCCGCCACCGATGCGCATTTGCGTCGTGATGTACTTGTAGGCGCCCACATCGATGGTCTGCGCCGTTTCCGATTGGCCGGCGGCCGTCAGGCGCGTATAGCTGTAGTTACCCATCACCCGCACGGTGTCGCCGGCGTAGGCCACGCCGAGCGTGGTCGTGTTCTGGTTCTGGCTAACGGTCCGCGAAGGACTGGCGCCGAAATTGATGCCGTACAACTCGCTCACGCCTAGCCTGGTGTATGGCGCATACGGCACGCCATCTACGGATTCCCACACCAGCACCGACTGGAACGGGCCGCTTGTGAAGCTGGCCTCCGCGCCAACTGTACGACCCGTGTTGGTCCCCGACCCCTGCTCTCCGAACCCATACTGGGCGCCAAACTGAAGCGCCCCTCCGAAGACAGGCGACTTGTACTTGATCAGGTTGTTGAGCGAATTACCGACGGTCCGGTCCAGGTTGCCAGGATGAGTCGCCAGGAAAGAGGTGAAGCGTTCAGACGTGAAGGGAACAAGATCAGCAAGAAGGTCGTACATGGACCCTAGCGTGAGCGTCCCCACTCTGCTGGATTTCAGACCAAGGTAGCTTTCGAAAGGCGAGCTCGTGCCATTGTTAATAAAAGCATACTGACTGAGCCGAAAGAACGCGGATGTATCCGTGTCCAGTTCTTCTCTGCCCGATATTGCCCAGAACGGCACCGCATGGGAACCGGTCATCTGATACAGGCTGCTGCCCTTCCCCGCGTTATTGCTGTACGAAATGCCGGTTCCGAGCAGTCCCGAAAGGGTTACGCTCGATTGGGCATAAGCACTGCCTGAAATAGCCATATAAATCGTTATACTAATTAATAATTTTGTTTTCATTTCCATGTCTCCTGACCTCCTCCACAAACCCTGTTCAGATACGACCGCTATAACTGCGATTCGCAGCACGAACAGGGATCACACCGATCGCTATATCCGGTCGCGATCGTCGGCAAGCCTTTCGGCCTACGGTTCTATTTTCATCGCACGTCGCCAATGTGAACGCCTAACGCGACGGGACCCACTACGCCGCCCTGTCGAAGAAACGTGCGGTAGAGAACGATAGCGGCCCAAAGCGCGACCGCGCCCGCAGCGGCGAATACCGAAGCCATCGCACGGGGCAATGCATCGGGGCTTCCTCCAAAACCATGCTGGCTGACCAATGCAATCAACGTGGGAGAGCCACCTTGTCCGATCAGCCCGTTGAGAACGAGGACGATCGCCATGACAGCGCCCACTATCGATGCAGGCGCCACTTTCGCCACGACTGTCGACGTGACTGCCATGAACGTCCACGAGAACAGCACCACCATGGCGTCGACGACCCAGAATGCGCTCACCGATCCGATCAGACACATCGTGACGGTCAGCGCCGTCACGGCAATCGTCACGAGCACACCGACCAGTGCAACGCCCGCGAGGCTCCTGCCTCCCTTCCGATCCATCGCCATGCCGGCGAACCACAGACCGAGCGGCCCCATCGTCAGCAGCAGGCCACCCTGCATCAGGCCGATTTCCCGCAGACCAAGATGGAAGCGGCGCGCGGTCATGGTCGGCATCCAGCTCCCAAGGCCGAAAGTAATCATCGCGTGGGAGACGGCGAACAAGGTCAGCGGCAGAAATATCGCCCGATTCGCGACAAGATAGCGGCCGACGCCCGCCAGACTGCGACTCGCATCCGCGGATGCTTCTTCTTGCCGCCCCGGCTCCTTCGCAAGAAAAATGAGCAGACTCATGGGCAGCCCGACGACGCCGATCAAAAACAACGTGACCTGCCACGGCGAGACCGTACCGATGAAGGGAATCGAGCGGATACCGGCGGACTGGATTGCACCCAGCAACGGGCCACCCAGTACGAGCGACAACCCGGTTCCGAGCATCAGCGACATTGTGTACACGGACAATGCACGCGCCCGGCGTTGTTCGTCGACCCCGTCGCGAATCAACGAGTAGGACGAAGGTGGAATCAACGCTTCCGCGCCGCCCACGACGATTCGCGCCACCAGGAGCGCCACGAACGCCGACGCGACTGCGTTGGAAGCCACGGCAAGCGACCAGATCGCCACGCCCACGGCAATCACAACGCGCCGGTTGAACCGGTCCGCCAACCAGCCGGCGGGCAGCCCAACCACAATATTGGCAACCGCAAATGCCGCGCCGATCAGAAGGCTGATCTGGACATCGCTCGCCCCGAAGTCCCGTTGAATCGGCCCTACCATCAGCACGAGAATGTTCTTGTCGATCTGGGCCAGCATGCTCACCACAGTCAGGCAGGCAACCAGCCCCCACTGCCGCAGGATTGACTGGCGATTACGGCGGTCCTCCATATTCTCTGTCTCCGAAGGTTTTGTGCGCGCCACAGAGGGCCGCTATTTGCAGCAAGTATAGATTTCGCGAGACATTTACAAAATTTATTGTTTAAATGCAGAGCATCCATTCTGTAAATGTCATACGACGATGCGTTTTAACAAACTCGATCTGAACCAACTGGTCGTGCTCGACGCGATCCTGTCCACCCGCAGCGTTGGCCGCGCGGCCGAACGGCTGTTTCTCAGCCAGCCCGCCACGAGCTGCTCCCTCGCCCGCCTGCGCGAGTACTTCGAAGATGAGCTGCTGGTGCCGGTGGGCAAGACACAGGTCCTGACACCGCTAGCCACGGAACTCGTCAAACCTGTCAGAGACGTTCTGCTGCAAATTCAGACCATCACACGCGCCAGACCGACGTTCGATCCGGCCACCTCGACGCGGCGCTTCACGATAGAGTCGTCCGACTACGTGATCAGCGTGTTTCTTTCCGAAGTCGTAAGAAGAGCGGCCAGGCTTGCGCCATTGATGCAGTTCGACCTGAGGGCGCTCAGCCCACAGTCGCCGGAGCATCTGGAAGGCGGTGAGGTGGAGCTGCTCATTGCACCCGAGTTCAACACGGTTGCGGGGCACCCTGCCGAGAAATTGTTTGAAGACACGTTTACATGTCTGGTGTGCGCAGACCACCCGGTCAAAGGTAATACGATTACCACCGATCAGTATTTTGAATCGGCGCATGTCGGTGTCGAATGGGGCGGCGGCAGGCGCGTGACCCTGGACGCGCAGATGATCTCCACCGGCAAACAGGTTCGCCGCCAGGATGTCATTTCGCCGACTTTCACCCTGGTCCCGGAACTGCTCCTCGGTACGTCGAGAATCGCCACGCTGCCCACGCGGCTAGCCCTTCAGATGGCACAGCGGTTTCCACTGCGGATCCTGCAATGCCCGATCAGGATTCCGAAGTTCGTGGAGAAGGTGCAGTGGCACAAATATCAGGAACGCGATCCGGCCATCTCCTGGTTGCGTGCGCTATTGCGGGAAACGGCACTCGCCCTGCCGGTTGTTGAACGGGCTGAGGTCAACGGAACGGCTACGTCCGGCAAACGGTCGCGGCGAGCGTGACAGCGAGCTTCTTCCGGAGATCCGGGATCCAAACGGCAAACGTTTTTTTCGTTAAGCACCGTATGCCATCAGAACCAGACCGCCAAGGCCATTCCCATACGGTGACTGGTGCCGCGCACTAGCGAGCTCCCATTGAAAAAGCCATCACAGCATCTTGCTGTCGTTGATGGGTGAACGCTGTTTTTCCAGTCACGGTTCGCGAAGAAATGCCAATCCGTTGCCGGGACACTAGCGCATTTCGGCACGAAGTTCCCGCACCCCACGGCCGAGCTTCCGCCGCAGCAAGGTTCGCAATGTTGCCGTGTCGGCGTAGCCCACCTCGCTTGCGATTGTGTCGAGGTCGTAGCCAATCGAGACGAGGTTCTGCGCCCGTTCGATACGCAGGTCCTGGAAGAACGCCAAGGGTGACTTGCCAAGTACTGCCTCGGTACGGCGCTGCAAGGTGCGTGGTCCAACGGACAGTGCTCCCGCCGCTGCCTGAAGCGAAAAACCCAGCGAAAGATTCGTGCGGGCCCATCGCTCGAATCGCGCGACCAGGGGATCGGCGTGGGCGAGGTAATCGGGAATGATGTATTCGGCCTGCGACGAACGCTTGTCAATGAGCATGAAGCGGGCAACGAGCGTCGCAAGTTCGGGGCTTGCCTGACGCAGCAACCATAGCGCGAGGTCGAGATGGCCTATCGCCGAACCCGCTGTGACCAGGCGATCCGAGGCGACGACCATCCGTGAATCGTCCAGATTGACAGCCGGATAGCGTTGGCGGAAAAACGGCGCCAATGACCAGGTGGTCGTTGCCTCGCGATTATCCAGAAGCCCGGCCTCGGCCAGCAGGAACGTACCGATACACGCGGCCGCAACGCCGACGCCTTCAGCGTGCCAGGTACGAAGGTGCGCCGTCGCGTCGCGGATGTCGCGGCGCTCGAACGCCTCGATCAGGCGCTCCGGCTGCCTGACGTTCGGCGCAGGCACCACCACCCAGTCCGGTCGGGGAACGGTGCTTGCCGGTTCTACCAGCATCGACAGTCCGTGCGCGGTCCGAATGCGCCTGCGCACGCCAACCACCCTTACATCGAGAGGCGGTGTGGCAACCCCCTGAGCAGCGGCCAGTTCGTTGGCCGTCGCGAAGGTGTCCAGCAGCACCGTAAGCCCCGTGTCGAATAAACCATCAAGCGCGAAAATGACAAATCGCATGTCGCAAATACCTCGATTAATGTCTTTTACGACTATAGCCCAGGTCCACGGGAAGGCCTAGACTGCGCAGCAATGCGGCGAAGATATGCGCTGTCTGACAAAAGGAGCAATCATGAGAGATTCGAATCAGGCTGAGCTCAACCGTCCGATCTGGGCGGCCCTCACAACGAAGCAGGCGCACCTTGGGCAAGGCGCCGGCCTCGCCCGTCGATTCCATCCCGACGTGGCGCCGTTCGCTGCGCTGGCCTCCGAAACGCCCGCTGCATACCAGGCGCTCCATCGACTTTTGGGGCCTCAGGAGCAGGTCGCCCTGCTATCCACGGAGCCGATTGATCCGGTCGCCGGACTACAAACGACGTACCTGGGCGTGATCCATCAAATGATCGCCCTGAACCGCGAAGCCGGAAGTACGGACGACCGGGACGTAATCCGGCTGGGCCACGCGGATGCGGACGACATGCTCGATCTGGTCCAGAAGACCAAGCCTGGACCTTTTGGCAGGCGGACTGGCGAGATGGGCAATTACATCGGAATTCGCGACCAGGGGCATCTCATTGCGATGGCCGGTGAACGGATGCGCCTCGACGGGTATGTTGAGATTAGTGCCGTTTGCGTGGATAGCGACCATCGCGGAAAAGGTCTCGCCGGGCGGCTCATGAGACTCTTGCGCAAAGAAATCGAGCAACGGGGCGACACGCCGTTTCTACACGTGTTCAGCGACAACCTTTCCGCGATTCAGTTGTATGAACGGCTGGGGTTCCAATTGCGTCGCACGTTTCGCCTCAACCGCATCGGACATGCCGCTCCAGATTGATCCCTCCGTCGAGCGCGGTTTTCGACCTATTATTTTCGACCTGTTAAGCCGGCTGCCGTCAGTCATGCAATGTTTCCCACGGCAGCCGCCAACATACTTGCAGTTGAACGTATCCAGTTTCCTCACGCTTTCAGCGGCCCACTTTAGAATCCCCACCAGGCGCGGATGATCTCAGGTGAATCGTCACCTTGACTAAACGCGCTCCTGCTGACGCGGTAACGGGCAACAAAGGGATGCCCGCGCGCGACGTTACACTTTATTCAACAACGGGAGATCCAATGATTTCACGCAAAGGCGAAGCGCCTGAGGCACTGAGCAAGGAAGATCTGGAGGCGATGTCCGAGTTCCGTTACCAGCTGCGCTGCTTCCTGCGGTTTTCCGAAGAGGTCACTCATGCTGCTGGGGTCACGCCTTTGCAGTATCAACTGATGCTCCAGGTCAAAGGTTTTCCCGGCAGATCGTGGGCGACAGTAGGCGAACTGGCCGAGCGATTGCAAGCAGCACCCAATGGCACGGCTGCGCTGGTATCGCGCTGCGAATCCGCCGGGCTGGTGATTCGCAAACCCGGCGATGAGGACCGGCGCCAGGTACGGGTCCACCTCACCGCCAAGGGCGAACGGTGCCTGCTGAAGCTGGCGGCGTTGCACAAGCCCGAGATCGCATCGTTTGGCTGGGTGTTTGGGAAGCCAGCCGAGCTGCCATAGATATCGTCGTTCGCAGAGCACCGTCGGTCTCCGCGCCATGTATGGTCCATGCAAATATATGGCACACTGTGCCATATAAACCATACTGATGCGTTTTCGGCGGCCGCATGCATATTTCAGAACTTGTTAATAAACGTGCACTACAACGCGCGCGGCGGCTATGGCTGCACTATGGTGTGTTCTGGCTGGGCGCCATCGCGACCGGGCTCATCGCCGTTTTCTACGCGAAGCTGATCGACATCGGGTACGACACATTTCTGCGCTATGCGGCGCGATACTGGTGGCTGCCGCTTCCCGTCACCCCGGCGATCGGTGCTCTGGGTGTATGGCTTACCCGACGCTACTTTCCCGGCTCCGAAGGCAGTGGCATCCCGCAGGTCATTGCCACGCTCCATGACCGCGGCGATCTTGCTCCACGTCTGCTGAGTATCCGGATCCTCGTCGGCAAGATTCTGGTGTCGTTCCTCTCGATACTCGGCGGATTCACGATTGGCCGCGAGGGGCCGACAATTCACGTGGGCGCCGCGCTCATGTTCAACCTGCGACGCTTCTATCCGCACCGGTTCCGGGCTATCCGGGGCATCGAACTGGAACGGCGGCTGGCCCTCGCGGGTGCGGCGGCGGGTCTGTCGGCGGCCTTCAATGCGCCGCTTGCCGGCGTCGTATTCGCAATCGAAGAGTTGACCCGCAGCTTCGAGCAGCGCACGAGCGGCGTGCTGATTACCGCGATCATCTTCGCCGGCGTCGTTTCGCTGGGCCTGCAGGGCAACTATACGTATTTTGGAACGATCAAGGTCGGCAGCCACTTTCCAGATCTGCTGGCAGTCGCGGTGGTGTTGATTGGCGCCGCGTCGGGCGTGGCTGGCGGCGTCTTCTGCTGGCTTCTACTGAACACCAAACGCTGGATGCCCGCGTCGGTGAGTGCCTGGCGCAGTAGTCGACCGGTGGCATTTGGTGCCGCGTGTGGCCTGGTCGTCGCGGTAATCGGGGTGGTGTCGGGCGGCCACACGTTTGGTAGCGGCTATGCCGAAGCACGCGCATTGCTGGAAGGACGCGCACAACTGGGCGTCGCCTACCCGGTGCTCAAGATGGCCTCGATGGTTGGCTCGTATCTGCCAGGCGCGCCAGGCGGCCTGTTTGCGCCCTCGCTCGCGATTGGCGCCGGTATTGGCAACGCATTGCACCTGCTGTTTGGCCAGATGCAGTTGCCAATGCTGATCGCACTTGGCATGGTGGGCTATCTTGCGGCGGTCACACAAAGTCCCATTACCGCTTTTGTGATCGTGATCGAGATGATTGACGGCCACGCACTCGTCATCTCCCTCATGGCCACCGCGTTAATCGCCAGCCAGATATCGAAACTTTTTGCGCCGGCACTTTACGAAGCATTATCCGAGCGTTACAGCAGGCCTCATGTGGCGCAGGACGCCGCGCCGTCCGCCGAAGCCAGGGATCGCTCATCCGACGGGCTGCCTGGACGGTCCTGACCCGCCGGAGCTGTTTCTGCTGCTTTCCGGAGTCCGGTGTTGTCGTACGCCCTCGTGTTGCCGGATAACGCTTGTTCCGTTTGGCTGGCCGTGCATAAGTCGCCAGTTCATCAACCGTTGGGCACCTGGCACTCGCGACGCGCGGCCTCGCTCTTACGCCGCAGTTCTTCCGTAGTTTCGCCGCCGCCCTCCGGCATCCAGCCCGGCGGCCGGATTACATGATTGATCGCGGTCCACACGCTTTTCGCCTTCGCCACGTCCCGCACTAGCGTCGCCCAGTGCTCGAACTCGACGACGAACGGATTGCGTGAGGTGGTCGGGTTGACAAGCCCGTAGCGGCAGGGTTCGTCGGCGCGTTCCCCGACATAAGTGCCGAACAGCCGGTCGAAGATAATCAGCACGCCGCCGTAGTTCGCATCCAGATAGTCGACATTCGATGCATGGTGCACGCGGTGCGAGGACGGCGTATTGAACACATACTCGAGCCAACCGAGCTTCGGAATCCACGTGGCATGCAGCCAGAACTGATACATGAGGTTGAAGGAGAGCGTCAGCAGAACGACTTCAGGACGCACGCCGAGCCACACGAGCGGCGCGAAGAAAATCGCCGAGCCCGTCAGCTTACCCGTCACGCCGAGCCGGTACGCGGTGGACAGAGTCAACTGGTTCGGCGAATGATGCACGGCATGCGTAGCCCAGAAGAAGCGCATGCGATGCGACGCGCGGTGATACCAGTAGTAGCAGAATTCCTGACCGATGAAGAGCGCCATTACCGCCAGCGCGCTATTGAGTTCCACCGTGAAGATGCGATGCTCCCAGGCGAGAGCAAACACAGGTGTAGCGAGCGATAGCGGCAGCATTGCGAGCAGCTTGCGCGCGAAGACGTCGGCGAGCGAAAGCCACACTTCGTGCCACGCAAATGGCGTCGCCGCATTGCGGTTTTTTCGAGTCAGTCAGACGGCTTCGACCATCGATACGGCGATGACAAAAGCCGTGACATATAGCGTGAATTTTCCAAGTTCTTCCATGACGATGCCATAACGGTAGTGACCGGGGTATCGTCTGCGGTGAAATTGTGGAACCGTGCATCGCATCCGATACGCGCACTTTAGCTATGGCTCCCGCAACAGGCTATGCGAAAGTTATTTCACCGCATGTCATGTGGCTGGACCTCTTTATGGACGACGCGGGCGCGCCTTTGCGCCCGCTGGAATTCACTAGTCGGCATCATGCCGCCGATCGTCAGCAGCAGATTGACGAACAGAATCGAGCGATAGTCGCGTGAAAACAGCGTGCGGATCGGCGAGCGTACGACCTCGACCGGTGCAGCCGTGTTCTGCGTTGCGGCCTTGGCGGCCTTCTCGGCGGCCGCCGAGCGCTGCGCCAGCATGCTTACCTCGGCCGCCAGTGGCGCATCCGTTAGCCACCGCACTCCGCGCTCGGATAGGCGCTTCAATGATAGGCTGTCATTTCTGGATTGACGGGGTGGGTGCGCCCTGCCTTCACTGGCATCATCGCCAGATAACCGTCGGGCATGCTCCGTGCAGCTTCGCTAGCGTTGGCCCGCAGGGGCACGCTGATTCGCCACTATCGATATGAACGCCATCGACAAAAAGGCTCGCTCGACGCCGCCGCCCGAGGAACCCGCCTTCACCGGCTTCGTGCGGGTGCGCGGCGCTCGCGAGCACAATCTGAAAAACATCGATGTGCAGATTCCGCGTGATGCGCTGGTCGTCTTTACCGGCGTGTCCGGATCGGGTAAATCGTCGCTGGCATTCGGCACGTTGTACGCCGAAGCGCAGCGGCGCTATTTCGAATCGGTCGCGCCGTATGCCCGGCGCCTGATCGAGCAGGTCGGCGTGCCCGAAGTGGACGCCATCGAAGGCCTGCCGCCCGCGGTCGCATTGCAACAGCAGCGCGGCACGCCGAGCGCGCGCTCGTCGGTTGGCAGCGTGACCACGCTGTCGAGTCTCGTGCGCATGCTCTATTCGCGCACGGGCGACTACCCGCCGAAGCAGCCCATGCTGTTCGCCGAGGATTTCTCGCCGAACACGGTGCAAGGCGCCTGTCCGACTTGCCATGGACTTGGCCGCGTGTACGAGGTCACGGAAAAATCGATGGTTCCCGACGACTCGCTGACCATTCGCGAGCGCGCAATCGCTGCATGGCCGCCCGCGTGGCACGGACAAAACCTGCGCGACATTCTGGTGACCCTTGGCTACGACGTCGATAAACCGTGGCGCGATTTGCCGAAGAAAGACCGTGACTGGATTCTCTTCACCGACGAACAGCCGACCGCGCCCGTCTACGCCGGACTCACGCCGAAAGAAACGCGTGCCGCGCTCAAGCGCAAGGACGAACCAAGCTATCAAGGGACCTTCACCGGGGCACGCCGCTATGTGCTGCACACGTTCGCGAACACGCAAAGCGCGCTGATGAAAAAGCGCGTGTCGCAATTCATGATTGGCAGCGTCTGTCCCGCCTGTCATGGCAAGCGGCTCAAGAAGGAAGCGCTGTCGGTGAAATTCGCCGGGCTCGATATCGGTGCGTTCGCTCAGTTGCCGCTAGCCGGACTTGCCGAGATGCTCGAACCGATCGCGCGCGGCGAATGGCCCGAGCCGGATGCCGCTCATTCGGGGAAAGACGCCGGCAAAGGCAGCGTGCTCAGCAGGAGCGCCATGCGCGAAGCCGTCGATAAGCGGATTGCCGCAGGCGGTTCCGCGCATAAAGCCTCGCCTGACGTGCGGCGCACACCCAATCTGTCGGAGGAAAAACGCGTCGCCGCGCAACGCATTGCAGCCGAGTTGCTCGAACGCCTGACGACTCTGGTCGATCTGGGTCTGGGTTATCTCGCGCTGGAGCGCAGTACGCCCACGCTGTCATCCGGCGAACTGCAGCGCTTGCGACTCGCCACGCAGTTGTCGTCGCAGTTGTTCGGCGTCGTATATGTACTCGACGAGCCATCGGCCGGCCTGCATCCCGCGGATGGCGAAGCGCTCTTCAGCGCGCTGCAGAGCCTGAAGGCCGCGGGCAATTCGCTGTTTGTCGTCGAACACGATCTGCAGATGATGCAGCGCGCCGACTGGCTCGTCGATGTCGGTCCCGAGGCCGGCGAAGCCGGCGGCCATGTGGTCTATAGCGGGCCGCCCGCCGGCCTCGCGAATATCGAAGCGTCGCATACGCGCCGGCATCTGTTTGCGCCGCCCGCGCCCGTCGCCCGCGCGACGCGCGAACCGGCCGGCTGGCTGCGGCTCGCCGGCATCACGCGCAACAATCTGCATGGGCTGGACGCCGCGTTTCCGCTCGGCTGCCTGACTGCCGTCACGGGCGTGTCGGGCTCGGGCAAATCGAGCCTCGTGAGCCAGGCGTTGCCGGAACTGGTCGCTAGTCACCTTGGACGCGTCTTTGAAAACCCGGACGACGACGAGCAGGACCCGTTGCTCGCGGCCACGAGCGCGCCGACCGGCGGCCGCATTGCCGAAGGCATGGACGCGCTGCGCCGCCTTGTGCGCGTCGATCAGAAACCGATCGGCCGCACGCCGCGTTCCAATCTCGCCACCTACACCGGCCTCTTCGACCACGTGCGCAAGCTGTTCGCCGACACGCCACTGGCTCGCAAGCGCCGCTACGGCGCGGGCCGCTTCTCGTTCAACGTAGCGCAAGGCCGTTGCCCGACGTGTGAAGGCGAAGGCTTCGTCAGCGTCGAACTGCTGTTCCTGCCAAGCGTCTATGCGCCCTGCTCGACCTGTCACGGCACGCGCTACAACCCGCAGACGCTTGAAGTCACATGGCGCGATAAGAACATCGCCGAGGTGCTCGGCTTGACCGTCGACGCCGCCTGCGATTTCTTCGCTGACGAAGCCGGCTTGATGCGCGCACTGAAAGTGCTGCGTGACATCGGCCTCGGCTATCTGCGGCTCGGTCAGCCCGCCACCGAATTGTCCGGCGGCGAAGCTCAGCGCATCAAGCTCGCCACGGAACTGCAACGCGCGCAACGCGGCGACACGCTGTATATCCTCGACGAACCGACCACCGGCCTGCATCCCGCCGACGTCGACCGGTTGATGGTGCAACTCCATGGACTCGTGGATGCCGGCAACACCGTCGTCGTGGTGGAGCACGACATGCGGGTGGCCGCACAAAGCGACTGGGTTGTCGACGTCGGCCCGGGCGCCGGCGACGCCGGCGGCAAGATCGTCGCGAGCGGCACACCGGCTCAGGTCGTGCACGCGAAGGAAAGCCGGACTGCCGAGTATCTGCGGCAGCACGTCGTGGCATGAAAGAAGGAACAATTTTCATGCCCAAACCCGCCAGAACGCCTGAACCTTGAAAATCTGCTGGTACCGGTTTTCCGGATCAACAATATTGTTCTGAGACAGACGGATGTTTTCGGTAGGAATATTGCGAGTTAGGCAGTACAACTTCACAACCTAAGCTGCACACAAAGCCGAGGAGACCAGAAAATAGTCGAAGGGATCAGGCGCCGGCAGATCCAGCAGCGGCCAGTTGAGAGAAGAGTGGTGTGCCTCACCAATCAGAACACTCCGCCAACTCCCTCGCCGCCCATTCTGTAATTGCGGTTAGTCAGATCCGGATTCCGGTTCACCAACGGCCTCGCATACAGTGGATGACGCAAACTGCGGACTTCATGTTCAAGCGTGAAGCAAGGCGTTCCAGTCGCAGGATCGACGAGCTCGGCGAAGCGATATTGGTGAGTCTCCTCGCCATAATTCAACCCTCGCGCAGCGAGCCGTTCATATGGTCCGGAGAAATCGGCCACATAGATCTGAATATGATGCCCGTCGTACTCCGGGCTTGCCGAGGGCGACTCCGCGTAGATGAGTTGTTGATGTCTGCCGACCGCGACCACCGCCTGCCGCGACCCGTTGCGCTCACGTGAGTCGACAGGCGCATCGAATATCTCGCGATAGAACGCAGCAATCGACGTCGCGCAGCCGACGGGCACATCGAGTTGCACATACACAATACCCAGAACGATACCCGCCCACGGGTCGCTCGCCCGGCACGCATCGGGATCGAGACAGTCGTACCGATTCCCCCAAGGACAGGTCACTTCCACGCGTTCGTCCCGCTCGATCCATCCGAACCGCGTTCCCTCCAGCAAAGGTCCGACAGCGCGCAACCGCTCGATCAGAGACGCGCGGCTTCCCACGATCAGCCCAACATGTCCGCGAAGGCGCTGTGCATCGCCGTGCGGCAAGTGAATCTGCGAGCGGCCGGCGTTGATCCACATGTTGGTCACGCCCGTCATGAGAAAAGGATCGCGCGTCAGACCGAGTGCACTGACATAGAACACGGTCGCGAGACGTTGGTCCGGAATCGTGAGATTGACGTGCTCAAGCAGCACAAGATTGCCGATGTCTTCACGTGCGTAGTTGGAACGCTCCATCTGTCTGCCCTCGAGGATTGACGCGGTAAATCAAAACATACACCAATTGAGCAGCGCTCACGACCTCCTTCACGTGGCGCCTGGCTCGGGCAATTCGATGCGTTTGATATCGCCGGGAATGAAGATGTACAACGCCGCGCCAAGCACCGCCACCGCGCCAATGAACATGAGCCCCCCGCAGAACTAACCCGATACTCGACGAAAGCAGCAGACCAGTGATGATGGGCAGCTTGCGCGCCAGGTTGATGCGCCGTGTGCGCCGCAGCAGAAAGTCTGACAGCCATCCCCGAACAGCACGCCAACCGATGCATTCCGGTATTCGCCGCAACGCCAGCAGGTGCACAATTGCCCTGAAGGGTGATCCGTCGCATTCGTCGTGCATCAGCGCACGGTATACCCACCGTCGACAGGAAGCGCATGACCGATCACAAACGTGGAAGCCGGGCTGCACAGCCACAGCACCGCATCGGCGATCTCTTCGGCGCGACCAAGACGGCCGATCGGCACTTCTTTCATCATTTCCGCCATCGCCTCCGGCTGGCTCTCCAGCATGCCCGAGACCATCGGCGTTTCGATAATGCCCGGACAAATTGCGTTGACGCGAATTCCCAGCGGCGCGCATTCAAGCCCGGCGCTCCTGGTCAGCCCGACTACACCGTGCTTGGAGGCATGGTAAATACCGCGCTCTGCGATCCCCACGAGTCCGCCGAGCGAAGAGTTGTTGACGATCGCGCCGCTCCCCTGCTTGCGCATCTGCAGCAGCTCGAACTTCATGCAGTTCCAGATTCCACGAAGATTGACGCCCATCACGAATTCATAGTCTTTCGGGTCGGCATCGGCCGTTGCAGCCACGGGACTCTGCACGCCTGCGTTGTTGAACGCGGCATCCAGGCGGCCGAAAGTCGATACCGTCTCGTTCACCATTGCCTCGACCTGGTCCATGTCGGCGACATCGCAGCGAAGGCCAATCACCTTATAGCCCGCGGCCGTGAGTTCGTCGGCGACTGCACGCACGGCCTCCCCGTTCACGTCTGCCAATGCGACAGCCGCGCCGGCCTGAGCGAATGCCCGGGCCGTCGCCAGCCCCATTCCGGAAGCAGCCCCGGTGACCAACGCGACCTGATTCTCAAAAGAAAAACTCATGATTTCACTCCATTTTCATAGTGATTCGTAGCGTCCATCCCAAGCGTTCTTTCAGAACCTCTGAGACAGAACAAGCATTTGATCCTTCGCTCAAGCTTCCGTCGCCGGGCGCCTCGTTCGTCGCACTGGATCGCATCTTCTGTTTCGCCGCCGACCATCGGACTTAAAGGTTCCGCCCGAAGAATTCCGCCAGTTTCGCGACTGCGGGGTCTACATATTGCGGCTTGTCGTACAGATCGAAATGCGACGCGTCGGGGATGACCAGTAGTTCCTTGGGTTCCTGCGCCATGGCGTAGGCGTCCCGGCTGAACTTGAGCGTTTCGGCCTTGCCGCCGGCAATCAGCAACACTGGCCGCGGAGAGATTTCCGCCATGTGTTCCAGCGGGTAGTACGCCATATGCAAACCGGGGCTGGTCACCACATAAAGGTTCCTGGCGTTCGGATGGCTTCCGTGCGGCGTCAAGTAGTAGTCGTAGGCTTCACGCATGAAGTTCGGTGTGCTGCCATTCCATTGCTCACGCCCCGGAATGAGCTGCTCGACGAGGACGGGCGACCCGCCAGACTCTTTGGTCAATTGGGCGTCGACATTCTCCAGGAGCTTCTTGCGATTATCGGCGGAGACTGGGGCGCCTTCGATGCCTTCACGTGTCGCGGCGCCGATGTCGTAGGTCACGACGCCGGCTACCGCCCTGACCCGCAGATCGGTCTGAGCCTCGTTGAGCGTGTAGCCACCGCCAGCACAAATACCCAACGCGCCGATTCGCTTGCTATCGACCTGGGACAGGTTGCTCAGATAACCCACGGCGCTGCGGATGTCCTGAACGCGATCGGCCGGGTCTTCCAGATCACGCGGCTCGCCGCCGCTCTCACCGTAGTGAGATGCATCGAAAGCCAGCGTGACAAAACCCTTGTTTGCCAGTTGCTGAGCGTACAGGCCGGATGTCTGCTCCTTTACGCCACCCCAAGGATGCGCGACGACGATAGCAGGATATTTCCGGGTCACGTCGTAGTCGGGTGGGAGATAGAGATTCCCCGCCATCCGGACTCCACCGCTTTTGAATGTAACTTTCTGCGAACCGACGACATTCGCGCCTTCAGCCACGCCGCTTCCGTTCGCAACATTCGTCGACGAAAGCGCGACCAGAACCGATGCGGAGACCAAAGCGTTCTTTACTGTAGTCATTTTTCGAGTGTCGCCTAAAAGAGGACGCGTTCATACTTCTCGCAGATTGCGCGTCAAAGTTCCTGATAGTTGTACCGCCCGTCGAAACGGGAATGCTCATTCATGGGAAGAAGAAGTCTATCGGCTGCACCCATGGGCAACTAGACGGTAGAATCGGCAAGGTCTTATAAGGGTGGCTCATCAATGCCGCGCAACCACTTCAGCGACCTGTTCGCCTTTATTGCCGTTGCACGTGCGCGCAGCTTTACACGCGCAGCGGCTCAGCTCCGCGTGTCTCAACCCGCGCTGAGCTACACCATCCGCGAGCTTGAATCGAAACTCGGCGTTCGGCTTTTGATGCGTAGCACCCGCAACGTATCGCCCACGGAGGCGGGGCAGCGGTTGCTGGATCGGCTGGCGCCCGAGTTCGATGAGATCAACGCGGAAATTCAGGCGTTGAGCGAGCTGCGTGATACACCGATGGGAACGATCCGTATCACCGCTATCGACTACGCGATCAGAAGCACGCTCTGGCCAAAGCTGGCAAAATTTCTGCCGCAATACCCGGATATCAAGGTCGAACTCGTCAACGAATACGCGAGTGTCGACATTGCCGCACGAGGCTATGACGCTGGCGTGCGCTTCGGTGAAGAGCTCGCCCAGGACATGATCTCAGTGCGTATCGGCCCGGACGTTCGCAATACGGTGGTCGGCACACCGGCATATCTTGCCCGGCGAAGACAGCCAAAAACGCCGCATGACCTCACTGAACACGCCTGCATCAATCTACGGACGTCAACCTACGGCGGGTTGTACGAATGGGAGTTCGTGAAGGGAAAACGCACATTGAATGCCCGCGTGGATGGGCCGCTCGTGTTCAACAACGCCTACGATATTCTGGAAGCAGCGAAGAGTGGATTCGGACTCGCGTATTTGCCGGAAGACCTGGTGCGCCCATTTGTTGCCAGAGGGCAATTCGTGTCCCTTCTCGAAGACTGGTGCCCGGTATGGTCAGGACTGCATCTCTACTATCCCAACCGTCGGCAACCTTCGCATGCCATGACTTTGCTCATCGACGCCTTGCGCTACCGGTCCTAGGCGCGCTATCCGTACGCGCAAAAAATACAGAGCGTAACTCATGAAACACTTGCGTCGAACATCGATCGCCTCTGGCATTCTGCGAAGAAGCAGCTTCGTCCCCACGGGCCACTCAGCGCTCGCAGCCATACTGTTAGCACACGAGTGGGTCACCACAAACCCAGGCGTATTCAGGAGTGTCCAACTAAATGTCGGCTGAGAACTTCCGGGACATCCTTGCATTTCTCGCGGTTGCGCGCGAGCGTAGTTTCACGCGGGCGGCGGCGCAGGTTGGCGTGTCGCAATCGGCATTGAGCCACACCATCCGTGGCTTGGAAGCGAGATTGGGCATACGCCTGCTGACCCGCACAACCCGCAGCGTCTCCCCGACGGACGCCGGTGAACGATTGATTCGGAGCGTAGCACCCCGATTCCAGGCGATCGCCGACGAACTGGCGGCGTTCGACGAACTCCGTGACAAGCCTGTCGGCACCGTCCGCATTACGACGTCGGACTTTGCAGCAAACACGGTCTTGTGGCCGAAGCTGTCGCAACTCCAGCCGGCCTATCCGGACGTCAAGATTGAGATTTTCGTCGACCCGGGATTGACCGATATCGTGGAAGAACGCTATGACGCCGGCGTGCGTTTCGGCGATCAGATCGCCAAAGATATGACCGCCGTTCGGATCTCGCCGGATATACAAATGACGATCGTCGGCGCGCCTTCGTATCTGGAGAAGCGTCCTCCACCAAAAGTCCCGTCTGATCTTTCACGACATCAATGCATCAACACCCGCTATTCCAATCGCGGAGGCGTCTACGCGTGGGAACTCAAGAAGGGTAAGCGCAACTTGCAGGTGCGGGTAAGCGGGCCGTGGACCTTCAACTCGATCTATCCCGTTCTGGACGCAGCGCTGGCGGGATTCGGTCTGGCCTACGTCCCCGAAGAACTGGCACGCCCGCACGTCGCCAGCGGCCGACTCCACCCGGTACTCAAAGACTGGTGCCCAACCTTTCCGGGTCTTCACATTTTCTATGCGAGCCGCCGTCAATCGTCACCCGCACTTTCGCTGATCGTCGAAACACTTCGGTACCGGCGTTAGGGTGACATCCGTTTTGATGCAATTCGCAACCCTCCAGACGTCACAACGCGCGAAAAGAAGAAGCATTCATGATCGCTGCTCATAAGACTTTGCTGTTTTGAGGGCTTTATCACTAGACCCGATCTGCCTATCATCTGTTGATACCCGCTATGGCCGATGAGCAGCGCGTCCTGACTGTTCAAACCAGACGCGCCATCTGCGCATCCGTCGCGAATCCAACAGCGGCGCGGGCCGACGCGTCACTACCTATTTTCTGACGGGCTGCATCCCTTGAGCCGGGGGCAACCTGTGCCCGGCACGCAGCCCCCCTTTCCCACTAGCAACGGCGGGCATAGCCTGCACGGAGAAGATAATGGACTATCGGTATCTGGGCCGCAGCGCCCTCAAGGTTTCGCCCCTGTGTCTGGGCGCGATGATGTTCGGCGGCGAAACGGACGAAGCGA
This sequence comes from Paraburkholderia agricolaris, assembly GCF_009455635.1. Classification (NCBI taxonomy): domain Bacteria; kingdom Pseudomonadati; phylum Pseudomonadota; class Betaproteobacteria; order Burkholderiales; family Burkholderiaceae; genus Paraburkholderia; species Paraburkholderia agricolaris. The sequence goes on along the minus strand of NZ_QPER01000001.1, from coordinate 1,878,678 downwards.
CTTCCAGACGGATTATCGACAAGGCGTTCGATCAGGGTGTGAACTTCCTTGATACCGCTGACGTTTATCACGGCGGCCGCTCCGAGGAAATCGTCGGTCGCACGATCGCGCAAAGGCGTGACAGCTGGGTTGTCGCGACGAAATTCGGCTATCAGGCTAGCGCGAATCCGGGGCCGAATGAGCTGGGGCAATCGCGCAAGTGGATTTTCCAGACGGTCGACGCCAGCCTGAAGCGTCTTGGCACCGACTACATCGATGTTCTCTACTTCCATCGAGCACTGATCAATGCGCCGCTGGAGGAAGGTGTGCGTGCCATCGGCGACCTGATTCGCCAAGGCAAAGTCCGCTATTTCGGCCTGTCCAATTTCCGGGCCTGGCGCGTTGCGGAGGCCGTGCGTCTGGCTGACCAGCTTGGCATTGATCGCCCCGTCGCAATCGAGCCTGTGTACAACATGGTCGATCGAACGGCTGAGGTCGAGTTGATGCCGGCAGCCGGGCACTACGGTATCGGCGTAGTGCCTTACAGCCCCCTCGCGCGAGGCGTGTTGACGGGCAAGTACGCGCTTGACGGTACGCCGCCATCCGATTCCCGCGCAGGACGCGGTGACAAGCGTATCCAGCAGACTGAGTGGCGCCCGGAATCGCTGGCCATCGCGCAAAAAGTCGCAGCTCACGCCGCTGAACGCGGCACCACGTCTATCGCCTTTGCCATTGCCTGGGTGCTGAAGAACAAGCTGGTGAGCTCCGCGATTGCGGGTCCGCGGACAGAAGCGCACTGGGACAGCTATCTCGAGGCACTAACGCTGCAGCTTGGACCGGATGACGAAAAGTTCGTCGACAGTCTGGTTCCTCCGGGTCACGCCTCGACGCCTGGCTATACGGACCCGAACTATCCGGTCGAGGGTCGCCTCATCATCGGCTGACCTTCGGGGCAAGCAACAAGGCCACGATCCCTCGATGGCATTTTGCGCCGCGCGGCAAACAGGCATCGGGTGCGATAGCGATTGGTGCAAGGCAGAGCGTTGTCCAGTCCGGATGACGCCCTTTTTCCTGGACCCACTCGCTGACGCCGCCTCTCACCGCCCGATTCACCAGCAAACTATCAGCGCCATGTCCACCACCGATTTACCCTCAGCGCCACCGGACATCCGCTCGGACTACGAACGCACTGATGCAGCGCGGCCTCGGCCAGACGCCGTTACGCGCGATACCGCCGACCGGCACGGTATGCGTGTCCTTGCGATCCTTGGCCTGCTAATGGCCTTCGCCTCGATCTCGACTGACCTGTACCTTCCCGCCCTCCCGGCGATGGCGGCGACGCTGCATGCGAGCGCCGGCATGATGGAGTTGACCATCTCCGGCTATCTGGTCGGCTTCAGTCCTGGACAGTTGCTGTGGGGGCCTGTTAGCGACCGTCGTGGCCGTCGCCAGCCGATTGCTATCGGGCTCGTCATGTTTATCGCCGGTTCCGCAGGTTGCGCGCTGTCGACCAGTGCACCGATGCTGGTTGCCTTCCGCGCGGTGCAGGCGGTGGGTGCATGCGCGAGCGTAGTGCTTGCCAGAGCAATGGTGCGCGACCTGTATGCCGGTCCCGTTGCTGCGCAGATGATGTCAAAGTTGATGACCGTGATGGCCATTGCACCGTTGATTGGGCCTAGCGTCGGTGGAGCGATCCTGCACGTCGCATCGTGGCGTGTGGTCTTCTGGACGCTCGTGGGCGTCGGCCTCGCGACACTCGCCGCGCTGTACACATTACCGGAAACCTTGCCGCAAGAGCGCCGCAATCGCGAGCCACTAAGGCGTGCTTGGGCAACTTACGGAAGTCTTGTCGGTCACAAACGATTAGTTGGGTACGCCGGCGCAGGCGGATTTTTCTACGGCGCGACGTTCGCTTATATCGCAGGGTCGCCGTTCGCGTACATCAGTTACCACCATGTGTCACCTCAGTTCTATGGTGCGCTATTTGGCGCCGGTATTGTCGGGATCATGGTGATGAATCAGGTGAACACACGTCTCATACCACGCATCGGTAGCGATCGGCTGATGCGGGCGGCAACGCTCGTCGCAGCGCTTGCCGGACTCATACTTGCAGTGGATGCCTGGACCAATTTCGGCGGCCTCGCGGGTCTGGTGGTGCCGGTGTTCGTGATGGTGTCGACAAGTGGCATGATCATCGCCAACTCGATTGCTGGCGCACTCGGTCTCTTCCCCGAGGTCGCCGGGTCAGTGTCGGCGCTGGTCGGCGCGGCGCAGTACGGGACAGGGATTGTCGGGTCCTTGCTCGTCGGCGCGTTCGCAAACGGCACGCCGTCACCGATGGGTTTCGTGATCGCGGCGATGAATGTTTGCGCGGCGCTGTGCGCAGTGTTGTTGGTGCGTACGGGCGCAACTCATCGGGACGGTGGATAGCGCTGCAACCACTTTCGTATTGGGCAGGACCATGCGGACCAAGACGCAAAAAAGCCCCTGTGACCGAAGCCACAGGAGCGCGATTCCCAAGGGAGTCTATCTCTCTCGGGGTCTAAACCTTGGGGAAACGGACAGGCAGATCGCCAATCAGAGATAAATTCCGCTCCCCGGGCACGGCGGTGCGGCGGCAGTCAGCAAACGATCACTCCCCGAGCATGAAGTCGAGCATCATCTCCTGCACGGCCTCGACCATCTGCACGCCGTTTGCCGTCTTGCAGCCTGCGGCCTGGGCCGCCTGCAAGAATGGTGTCACGCCATGCCCGGCGATGACATCGCCTACGAACATGGAAGATTTAAGCAGATCCGCGGTAACGGGAAGCGGATCGCCATCGGCCATACCCATTGGTGTCGCATTGCAGACCATATCGCAGCCTGTCGGGTCTGCTGGACCGGCGCTCACCCGGCCGCGCCCCAGATCGGCTACGACCTCCATCAACTGCGCGACGCGAGAGTCGTTTGCGTCGTGGATGATCAACTCGCGAACGCCTGCCTCGAGTAAAGCGATAGCGATTGCGCTACCCGCTGCGCCGGCACCGACCAGCAGCACTCGCGCGCCTTCAGGCTTGGCCCCCTCGTCTATCTGAGCCTTGACGAACGCCAGACCATCCAGCATGCCACCATGCCACGTAGCGTCAGGATTACGGCGCATCACGCTCACACCGCCCAGCAGCCTCGCCGTCTCGGAGCTAGTCGCGCAGTACGTAAAGGCGGTGAATTTGTGCGGCATGGTGACGAGCAATCCGTCGACATTGCGCGCAGCCGTAAGACCTTGCATGACCACCTTAAGGTCCCCGTCCGGCACCTGCATCGGTATGCAAATGCCGTTGTGGCCTCGTGCCGCGAAGCCGCTAGTCAGGCGTTGCGGGGACTTGACGAATACGATCGGGTCTCCAATGATAGGAAACAGCCGCGTCTCACCACTTAAATTTTCTGGCATTCTGTTGTCTCGTCGTTCGTTGAATTGATACTTCGCCTCATGCCTTGACCGTCTCGTCAGCGACGTCGTGCTTACGAATGTCGCGCAAGCCAGTCTTACCGTGGTGACGGTCGGCAAGTTTGTAGCCCAACGCGTCCTCAGCGATCATGATCTTCTGCACGTTCGCCGAGCCTTCGCCGACGAAGAACAAATCGGCATATGACTTCAACCAGGAGATACGGTATTCGCGTGCGAGCCCATAGCCGCCGAAAATCTGTTGGGCCTTGTCCGCGCAAAGCCTGGCCGTCTGTGAAGCGTGATACTTGGCAATTGCAGCCATGCGGTTGGACGGCTGAGCGTCGTCCATCATTTGTGCGGCCTTATATACCAGCGCCCTGCTGGCCTCGATAGCGGTCGCCATCTCAGCAATGTCAGACTGGATCATCTGGAGGCGCCCGAGCGGCTGACCACGAAGCGTGCGTTCATTTGCGTAACGCAGCGCATCCTCAAAGCATGCCCGGGCTACGCCCAAAGCCTTGCCGGAAACCGTCACGCGCCCCGCCTGAAGCGTGCGCATGATGATCTTGAAGCCTTCGCCTTCCTCGCCCAGACGATCTTCCACCGGCACCACAAAATCGTCGAGAAAAAGCACATTTGTACGCAGTGCGTTCGACAATCCCAGCATTGCAATCGGCTCAGCCTTCCAGCCCGGATATTGCTTCGGATGAACGATGAAAGCAGTGACACCCTTCGAGCCTGCGTTACGATCAGTCCTTGCGAACAGGATGCCGACATCGGTCTCGTTGGCCATGGACGCCCACATCTTTTGCCCCGTAATGCGGTAGACGTCGCCGTCGCGCCGGGCGAAAGTCTTCAGATTACCCTCAGCGTCCGAGCCGCCGCCGGACTCAGTCAGCGACATCATGCCAATTGTCTTGCCAGCGATAAGATCAGGTACGTATTTCCTGATCTGGTCCGCCGTTCCGCCAAAATAAATACTGCTTGGGCAGGTGGAACCTTGCTGGTTATTGCAGGACGAGAAGCGCACATCGTTGCGAGCCATTTCCTCCTGGATCACTGCGGCGGCAAGGTAGCCCATGTTGCTGCCACCAACCGATTCGGGAAATACGGCGCCGTAAAGGCCAGTCTCGCCAGCCTTGCGAATCAGTTCGCGTGGAAACTCTCCACGTGCCTCATAACCGTCCATGACAGGATTCACTTCATTCTTCATGAAGCGATTGACCATGTCGCGCACTGCTTCGATCTCTTCGGACATCGCTGGGTCCATGCTTTTCCCCTTTCGAATTTCAAGGCGTTACCGTCGCGTCACACTCTGAAAGAGTGATCAGCGAGACTGTTCGAGGCGCTGATTACGCAACATGTATGCCATTGCGTAAGACCGATGCGCCTATCCGTGCGCTTCAACTGACGAGACACATCAGTCCCGCCAGCACACGAGGCATAGGTGTCTGCGACAAAAGCAAAGGTGTCCGCTTCGAGTACATCCGGCACTTCTCTTCGCTACGTTTCGTACGCTTCATAGCTCGACAGCGCCGCCCCATAGCTTGGCATAGGTGTTGCAAACAACATTTACACAGCATGACCGACCCGTCGACACACTACCTAAGCGCGCTAGATAGCCCGCATCGCTTCAGAACAGAGAGCAGCACCACTGACGAAAATCAGCAATCCCGTCTGACATTACGCGCCGGGGAGTAATCGAACATCGACCTGTTTAACCGCGTTCACCGCCGGCTGCTCTGCGTATCAACACTGCGCTGATAAAAGTCGCGCGGGACAGCAAAGATCAATTCTGCCGCCGGACAAAGGCGCGCTTATGGAGAAGACATGAAGAGTACGGGTCGACCAATAATTCCTCGGGAACAATTGAAGGTCGTCGATATGACGGTCCCGACGCGGCTGTTATTTCATGCAAAACTGGATAGCGCGGCGTCCTGGTATGTTCTCGGACTACTCACTTTGAGCTATTCCCTCGCGTATGTCGACCGCCAGCTATTGAATCTTCTCGTCGATCCAATAAAACGAACCCTCCTCATTTCGGACACACAACTCAGCCTGATTCAAGGAACCGCGTTCGTTTCCGCATATCTGATCGCAGCCCCGGTGTTCGGGCGACTCGCCGACATCACGAACAGACGCAACATCCTGATCTTTGGCATCTGTCTTTGGTGCACTTTTACTGCGCTCTGCGGGCACGCGAATACATATCTCGAACTGTTTGCCGCGCGATTTGGAGTCGGCGCCAGCGAGGCCTGTGTTTTCCCCGTCTGTTGCTCCCTTATCTGGGACTACTTCTCAACAAGCAAGGCGCCAAGGGCAATCAGCGTCTTCAATGCCGGCCAGTTCATCGGCGCTGGGTTTTCACTGGTAGCCAGCGGTCTGGTTCTCTATTTCGCCGATAGCATTCGGAGGTCCATTCCGCTCCTTCAGGACTTTGCGACGTGGCAAATAGCCTTTGTTCTGGTAGGCCTCACAGGTGTAGTGTTAGCTGCGATACTTCTCACGGTGCGCGAGCCGGCGCGCAGTGTCACTGTCAAAAACTCCGCTGACGGCAGGCGGTTCACCTTCTCCGAAGGTTTAAGCTACATATGGAAACGCCGCGCCTTCTATGGCCGAATGTATCTTGGCATCGGCATGCATTCGATAGTGACGCTTGGAACACCCGCCTGGCTCCCGTCGTTCCTTATTCGCTGCCGGGGCGTGGCGCCTTCCGTCGTCGGGTACCGGTTGGGGTTGATTGCCGTAATCGTGGGCACGAGCGGCGTGCTGCTTGGGCCGTTTGTGGTTCGCTTTTTTGAACGCAGGCGAATTCCCGACGCCGCACTGCGTGTCGCTGGCTTCTCCGAAGTCTCCGTGTTCATTTCCTGCGTTTCCATTCCGTTTGCGCCCGGCGCCACTGGCGTATTCATTGCAGCCGGTGTCGCTATCTTCTTCTTCAGCTTTCCCGTCAGTATTTTTGCTGCCGCGACCCAGTTAAGCACACCAAGCCGGCTACGCGGCTTCGTGGCGTCGCTGCATACGTTCCTCGCCCAGTCTATCGGCTTCGGCGTAGGCCCCACCGCGATTGCGATTCTCACTGACAAGGTGTTTAAAGACCCTCAGATGGTCGGCTACTCGCTGGCTATTGTTTCCGGTGTCGCGTCGGCACTCGCTGCCTGCCTGTTCTTCTCAGCGCTGCCCCATTTCAGAGGCATGCTCAGGGAACGGGATGTCAATATCATTGAGTAGATCCCACTCGCCCTTCGGTTCGGACGGTTTCTTCGCTTCGGCCAGATACATGTCGAGCTCCGTCAATCCGTTCGAGAGAGGATGCGACCGCCCATAGCGATGATTCGCCAGACACCATGGAATACATTGCATCATGTATGCCAACCCGAGTCCAACAACGAGTCGTGCCCGCCAGTGTCAGGAAAACTTACCTTCGGCCACAAAAAATGCGACTCGACTCAAGCAAGGCACAGACGGAAAATTGGAAACGTCGTCTACCAGCGAGAGCCGAGCACCCATGCCAACCACAAGTCCCATTCCGCTGCCTCTCGAAGGCATCAAGGTCGTCGAACTTTCTCACCTGATCGCGGGGCCCTACTGCTGCCAGATGCTCGCAGACGAAGGCGCCCAGGTGACCAAGGTCGAGCCGCCCGACGGTGAGCTCAGCCGGCACCGCGAGCCCATACGGTACGTGGGAGATCGGGAAGTGTCCGCGTACTTTGCCTCGCTAAACCGGGACAAGCAAAGCATTGCGCTGGACCTCAAGAACCCGCAGGGCTCCGCCATTCTGTCCAGTCTGCTCGAGACAGCGGATGTCTTCGTGACGAATATGCGTGTCCAGGCGCTCGAACGGCTTGGGTTGCACCCTCGCGCTCTGCAGCAACGCTTTCCGAGACTCGTGATCGTCAGCATTTCTGGTTTTGGCATGGAGAATTCGGGCAAGTACGCGGATCGCGCTGGCCTTGCGATGGTGGCCGAAGCCATGGCGGGAGCCACGGGACTGACACGGGACCACTCTGGTAACCCGGTGTGGTGCGGATTCGCGTTGGGAGACATCATGGGCGCCGTGTCCGCTCACGCCGCGATTCTGCTTGCGCTGCGCAATCAGGAACGTCACGGTGTCGGCAAGCTGATCGATATCGGTCTTGTCGAATGCATGCTCCCCATGGTGTCAGTCGCCCTCAGCCGCGTGCAATTCGAGGAAGCCGCCGCCTCATCGTTCGCCGGTTCGAATGGCTTTCACGGTGTGCCCTATGGAGCATTTTCCGCTTCCGACGGATACGTCAACATAGGTTGCAATCGGGACGATTTCTGGCGGCGGTTGTGCGTGGCGATGGGTAGTCCGGAACTGGGCACCGACGAACGTTACGCCACTTATCGGGAACGTTCGATACGGCAACAGGAAGTGCATGCCATTACGGAGGCATTCACGCGAGCGCACACGCGCGCGGAGATCACGGCAAAGTTGATCGCGGCAGACGTTCCCGTTGCCGGCATTCTGGATATGGCCGAGGTCATTTGCGACGAGTATCTCGTCAAGCGGGGCGCCCTATGTGAGGTGGACGATGGGGTTGGTGGCACGCTGACGCTGCCGGTCAACCCCGCATGGCTCGACGAGACATCGCGCCATCGTCGCGTGCCACTGCTCGGCGAGCATCGCGATCTAATTCTCGGCAACGAACTGAAATTTACCGCTGAGGACATTGCCCGTCTCGATCAGTCAGGCGCTTTTGGTCCGTATCGAGCCTGAGGCTGATATGACATCATAAGGTTGAAGCCCCACGGGGCGGCCACGTCGCCGCAATTTGCTGCGCCCGCACAGCAAATTGCGCCAACCTCGTCGATGCGCAGCGCTCGTCTACTCTGCTCTCTACAACTGTCGCCTTCGGGCAAGGTAAGGTGACACACGGCACGCAAGTTGCATTCACATGTTGCAACGAGCTATCGCGGATCACCATGGAACTTCGACACCTCAGGTATTTCATAGCAGCCGCCGAAGAAGAGCATTTCGGTCGCGCATCCGAGCGTTTGCATATCACTCGGCCAGCGGTTTCGCAGATCATTTCCGACCTCGAAAGCGAGCTTCGCACTCCGCTCTTCGAGCGGCTTGCACACCGCGTGAAGCTGACCGCAGCGGGGCAAGCGCTTTTGCCGCGATTGCAGGCAATCATGGGCGACATCGACGACGCACTAGCGGTCACCAAGAGAGTGGGAGAAGGCAAAAGCGGCGTGCTGAGCATCGGTTATGGCTCGCTAACGCTGCTGCATTCTCTCTTCCGCACCGCGATCAAGCAGTTTGGTGAGACGTATCCGGACGTATCGCTTTCTCTGCTCGAAATTCCTACTTTCGAGCAGCCGAACGCGCTCGCCAGCGGAAAAATTCACGCGGGGTTCATGCACTTCGGACCGAGTTCCGAGTTCTTCTGGAACCGTCGGACTGACAGCGTGCTGGAGCAGGAAGATACCGCGCTTGACTGGTTACCGATTGAGAACGGCGGCCTCGGCGTCGTGCTTCCAATCGACCATCCGCTCGCGCGAAGGACATCGCTTTCCCTCTCCGAACTCGGCGCTGAACGCTTCGTGGTCGTCCCGCGGTCGAGCAGCAGCCCGGGCTACGGGCCGCTCTACTCACTTTGCCAGCAGGCCGGGTTCGAACCGAAGATCGTCCAGGAGGTGAGGTCGATCACGTCGCAGCTCAATCTCATTTCAGTCGGAATGGGTATCGGTCTAGCGGTAATCGGCAGGAACTTCACCTATCCCCCAAGCCTCGCGGTCATCCCACTCGACAAGGTCGACTACGTTACCCGCTTCGTATTCGGATGGGTGAAGGGTCAGCGGGATCCGGTGCTCGACCGTATGATTGAAATCGTGGCAAGCTTGTCCGAGCAGCGCTGACGTGGCTCCAATCGATTTCATTGCCCGTTGAAGCGCGGCGTGCGCTTTTCCCTGAATGCGTTCACTGCCTCCTTGTGGTCCTCGCTCGTTCGCACGATGGGCAGGTTGGCGGCGACGATTTCATGCGCCGTCGCCAGGTCCTTGTCCAGACCGAAACGCATCACGCGTTTGATCAGTTGCACCGCGAGCGGCGCGCCTTCTGCGACTCGTCTTGCAAACGCGTAAGTGCCCGCCATCAACTCCGCGTCTGGAAAGACCCTGTTGACGAGACCAATGCGCTCGGCCTCCTCGGCATCGACCCAATCCGCAGTCCAGAACATTTCCAGCGCCTTCGACATACCGACGATGCGGGGCAGCAGGTACGCCCCCCCCACACCCGGAATCAGGCCCATACGAACATAGGTTTCCGCAAAACGCGCACTCTGCGCAGCGAAGCGAATGTCGCACGCGAGCGCAATGTCCAGACCTCCGCCGGTTGCGAGGCCGTTTAACGCCGCCAGCACGGGTTTGTCTAACTCCGCGATTTTTCTTGGCAGCCGTTGTATGCCTTCGGCAACGCGCGCTTTGATCGCCGCGGGCGATTGCGCCGCACTGGCCGAGAACGTGTCGAGATCGCCACCCGTGGTGAATGCACGGCCGGTTCCCGTCATCACAATCACGCGAATCTCCGGGTTTATGCGGCATTCCTCGAGTGCATCTAGCCAGGTCTCCTGCATGTCGTCTGTGAAAGCATTGAGCTTATCCGGACGATTCAGCGTGATCGTGGCGATGCCCTGCTCGACTGCGAACAATAATTCTTCTGCCATGTATCTCCCTCAACCGGGCCGCGCTGCCCTTAAATAGCGTAGCTCCCGAGGCGCAACATATGTGCCATGTGTGGAAGTGTGGCACCCCAGTCAAAAGAAGGCACGCTACCCGGTTTGTTGATCACACAGGCTGTGCGCGATAACGACGTTTGCGTGCCTCTATGTCCACGGGGAATACACAAGACCTCTATTTTGCCGCGGGGGATGCGACGGATGGGGCGTAAGGCAAGCTTACCTCCGCGGCAATAAAAGCCGACCCGCGAGCGTGTCCGGTCGGTCTACACTAGGCAGGCCGACCCAGCACAACAGTTCAATTCACACCGGACGCTACAACCACCCCGTCAGAGAACGAACATCCCTCGCAATGAAAAGAGATCCCGTGCCGTTGTCGTTCCAACACGTGGCAGCCGAATTGCGGCTTTTTTGCGGCGAAAACTGTCTTTCGTCGTTGGAGCGAGAGCTGACGCGTGAAGGCTGCAGCCGCGCAGTCATCGTCAGCGGACGGTCCGTGCGCGATTCCCAGGCGATGGATTTACTGCGGCAAGTTCTCGGGCCCATGTTGATCGGAGAATGCATCACCGTACGGCCAAATAGCCCGCTGCCTTCCGTCATGGAGTCCGCGCAGATCATCGAAGATCTGAAGGCTGACAGCGTCATTGCCGTTGGCGGCGGTTCCGCCGCGGTCACCGCCCGTGCGGCCAGCATTCTTCTCGCGGAGAAGGCTCCCGCGCAAACACTCAGTACCAGACGGCTCCCGGACGGAACCTTTGAGAGCCCGCGACTGAGAGCGCCTAAGCTACCTCAGTTCATCGTACCCACCACACCGAGTACAGCCTTCGTTAAAGCCGGAAGCGCCGTCCATGATGAGGATACCGGACGCCGCCTCGCTCTGTTCGATCCCAAGACACGAGTCAAGGCGCTTTTCGTGCACCCGGAATTTCTCCGCACTGCACCCGACCCGTTGATCCAGAGCGCGAGTCTCAATACGCTTTCCACGGCCGTGGAAGCAATCGCCTCGCAAAAGTGCGACCCCATCTCCGAAGCTATGCTCATGCATTCGCTGCGTCTGATCGCGAACCATCTGAATAGCTCGAGCGTGAACGATACTCCGGGGCGCGAACGTCTCGTGCTTGCCGCAATTCTTTGTGGGCGAGGAACAGAGCATTCTGGCGGCGGCCTTGCTTCGGTTCTGGCCCATGCCATCGGTGCACATAGTGACATTGCGAATGGCATCGTGAATGCTATTGTTCTGCCGCACACAATGCGTTTTAATGCGCAGGACATAGACGAACGATTCGATGCGATCAGCGAAGCTTTGCTCGGCAAGTCCGGTGGCAGCTCACGCCCGGAGAAACCGATAGCCGCCGTTGACGCGATCGAGGCGTTGTTCGGAAGACTGTTGGTGCCTCATCGCTTACAAGACATCGGGATTGCTCGGGTCGATCTGCCCAAGATCGCCAGCGCTGCGATGTCTGACTGGTTCATCACACGCAACAGCCGGCTCGTGTCGAGCGAGGCGTCAATTCTCTCCATACTCGAGGCGTGCTGGTAAAGCAAAGTGGCGGCGACGTCGCATGGAAAGTCATGCGCCGCCACCCCTCCTCGCAATGGCTGCAATGTGGGTTCAGGCAGGCACCGCTCGAGCCTGCATTGCTTCAGCCAAAATAAGGTCGGCTCCTTTTTCACCGATCATGACACTCGGCGCATTGGTGTTCCCCGACGTCACCGTCGGCATGATCGACGCATCGATAACCCGGAGCCGCTCGACACCATGAACACGCAGGCCGGCATCGACTACGGCCATATCGTCATTCCCCATCTTGCAACTGCCCGCGGGGTGAAAAGCGCACTGCCCCTCCCGCTCCATGTAATCGATCAGCTGTTCGTCGGTTGCGACGCCGGGGCCGGGGGCAATTTCAGACAGAATCCGCGACGCAAGCGGCTCGCTGGCGTAAATACGGCGAATGGTGTGCAGGCCCGACAGCATGACGTCGACGTCAGACGGATCACCTAGATAGTTCGGGTTGAACGCGAGAGCCTGCAACGGGTCGGCGGATTTCAGCGTGATCTGGCCTTTCGACGCGGGACGCATGTTGTAGACCGATGCGCTGACGCCCGGATAATCGTCGACCTCGACGCTTCCGGTGGGAAGATAACGGAAAGTCATTGGGCGAAAGCTGATTTCAAGGTCGGCGTAGGGAACATCCGGTCCACTCTTGACGAAAGCCGCCGCCATCGAAGAGCCCAGCGCCAGATAGCCACGCCGCGTCGCAACGTAGCGGGCACCTTCCCAGTATTTTCGCCAACCGCTCAGTGCATGGTTATAGGAGCTCTCGCGAGTTGCCCTCGCCTGCACGCGTACCACGAAATGATCCTGCAGATTCCGCCCCACACCGGGTGCGTGAACCAGCGTGGAAATGCCATGCTGCTGCAGCATGGCACCATCGCCGATGCCTGAGAGCATCAGCACGTGCGGCGAATTCAAGGCGCCTCCGCAGACGATCACCTCGCGCCGTGCGGCGATTGTTCGGGTCGAATCGCCCTGGATCACCTCCACGCCCGTTGCCTGTCTGTCCTCGAACACGACACGGCGCACGTGCGTATTGGCTTGCACGACCAGATTGGTTCGATGCTTGACCGGCTCGATGTAGGCCGAGTACGCTGTTTGCCGAATGCCGTTCGAGATGGTCGCTTGCAAAAATCCGGCGCCATGCTCTTCAACGCCATTGATCTCTTCCAGCGTCGGAATGCCGTTCCTGCGAGCAGCCTCCAGAAACGCGAAGGCGCTCGGGTGCTTGACTGCTGGATCGCTGATCACCAACGGGCCCCCGGTGCCCCATAACGGGCCAGTAATCCGCTGGTTAGCCTCCGCGCGCTTGAAGTACGGAAGGACGTCCTCCCACCCCCACCCCGTGTTGCCCAGACTCGCCCAGTGATCGAAATCGCTGCGGTTACCCCGGACGTAGACCATGCCGTTTATCGCGCTGCTGCCGCCGAGCGTCTTACCTCTCGGCCAGTAAATCTGCCGATTGCGCAGAGTTGGCACAGGCTCTGTGAAATACTTCCAGTTGTAGTCTTCGTGTTTGAACAGCCTGCCCATTCCAGCTGGGGTGCGAATCCAGAAGTCGTCGGACGCGGGGCCGGCTTCAAGCAGGAGCACCCTCAATTCCGGGTTATCCGATAGACGCCGCGCTACTACGCAACCTGCTGAGCCCGCTCCAATAACAATGTAATCGTAGCTTTCCAATTTCGACTCTCTCGACAGTTCAGAGCATGACGACCCAGCGACCCGGCTCGACGATGCTCTTCGGAGGCGCACAGGGCCTCCACGTTTCAGCATGTTGAAATTCCCACGCCAGATTCAATTGATACGCTCGCGCCGTATCGGCAGCCATCGAGCTATAAAAGCAATTGAGATGCCAGTTTTGGATATTGAAGTGCTGAGATAGGTGTGGCCGTACTCACCCGTGCCGTCAAACGCGATGGACTGGCTGTGGTGCGCTTGCTAGATCGTTGAGAAAAACAGCATGATCGTCATGACACTTGTCGCGAGTTCCCCGTCTTGAAGCACGTCTGGTGAACCGGAGAAACGCAGTGAGTGTCCTTCGTGGCGACAGTCCGTGTATTCGCCTGCACGCCTCGGCCTCGCCCTCGGCCGGGTACCGGCCAGTCACGGGCCGGCTGGCGAGTCATCGCGTACGGAGACCGACGACACGCCGCAATTTGGCGTGTTTATTGCGTTGTCCACGCTTACAACATTCCAACCGCGAGGTCTCCAAAATGCCATTGTCGGCTCCTGTCCCTCGTCGCGACGTACACCACCGTGTCATCGACATGCATGGGTTTCGCCGCAAAGACGGGCTCTACGACATCGAAGCTCATCTCGTCGACACCAAGCCGTTTCCGATGGCACTCGTCAGCCGTCCTGAACCGTTGCCCGCCCGCATGCCTTTGCATGATCTTTCCGTTCGCGTGACTATTGACGACACGTTCCTGATCCGCAACATCGAAGCCTCTTCCGACGCCACTCCGTACGAGCTATGCAAAGAGGCCGAATCCACGCTGTCGGCGTTGGTCGGAGAACGGATCGCGGCCGGCTGGTCGAACATCGTCAAGCAGAAACTCCGTGGCGCTGCGAGCTGCACGCATCTGATGGAGATGATGATTCCGCTGGGCACGACCGCGTTCCAGGCTATCAGTGGCGCACGGAGAATCGGCCAGGCTACGGTGGACCCTGCGAAGCTGGCGGTCCGGCCCGACAGTTGTTACGCGTACTCGAGGCAACGCTCGGTGATCCGGCGCTTCTGGCCGGAGCTTGTCCAGCCTGACACAGACGAACGGCAAGAATGAGGGTGGTCGAATCGATCGGTGCCAGTTGACGTGGCGACCGAACGGCAGCTTCAGCTGGCGCGATCGAGCCGCCCCAGCCGCGCGCCCTCGCGCGTGGGCGGAGGATGATCGAAGTCGACCATCCTCGCATGGGGCTCATGAAATCACTTAAGCGCACCCTGTACCGCGGCTGCGCCGAAGGCGCCCGCTTCGGCCAGCGTTTCAAGCCGCTCCCGGTTGTATCCCAGCCATTCGCCCAGAACGTCGAGTGTGTGTTCGCCGACGCGCGGCGCCGGCGCGGGGTCGGCCAACGGCGTCTGCGCATAACGAATCGGCAGCGCGATATTTGGCACCCAGCCCAACTCAGGATGAGGAATTCGCGTAACGATCTGCTGCTCGTGCGCTTCCGGGGATCGAATTGCCTCGCCGACTGTCCGCAACTCGCCGCACGGCACGTTTGCCGCGCGCATACGTGCTTGCCAGTACTCCCACGGCTGCCTGGAAAACTCGTCCTGCAGCAGGCTGAAAAGCGTCTGCCGTTTCGCGACACGGTCCTTGTTGGTCGCGTACGCCGGGTCGCTAGCCACCTGAGGAAGATCCAACACCTGAGTCATCAATCGCTGGAAGATTTGCGTGTTCCCGCAATTGATAAGAAACGACTGATCCATCGATTTGAAGACGCCCGACGGACAGGTATCCGGACTGGTGTTGCCTGGCCTGACCGGCCCCTTCCCCGTGTAGAGCTCTTGCAGCGGGGCATAGCCGGTCATGAGGACAGCGGTATCGAAGAGCGCGACTTCCACTGCCTGTCCCTTGCCGGTTCTCGCCCTTGCAACGAGCGCGCCGAGAATCGCGTTACTGGTCATCATTGCAGTACTGATGTCCATGACCGGCGAAAGCGCTCGCACCCCTTCGCGATCCGGGTATCCATTCATGGATATGAAACCGCTTTCCGCCTGGGCGATAGGATCGAAGCCGAGGCGATCAGCAAACGCGCCTTTTCGCCCATACGCGGATACTGAGCAGAAGATCAGTCCCGGATTGCTTTCACGAAACGTTTCGTAGCCGAGCCCCAATCGCTCGATAACACCCGTGGAGAAGTTCTCGACGACGATATCCGCTTTCGCCACGAGTTCACGCGCCAACGCCAACCCTTCTGAAGACTTCAGATCCAGCGCGATACTGCGCTTGTTACGATTGGTCCACGCGTAGGGCACGCCGCCACCGAACTCCGGCACCATCGGCGGATATTGCCGGAAATCGTCTCCTTTGCCGGGGGATTCAACCTTGATTACTTCAGCGCCCATGTCGGCGAGGATCATGGTTGCGAAAGGACCCGCGATGAAATGAGTAAAGTCGACGATGCGGATGCCCTGAAGCGCCAGTTCTGCGCCCTCGGTGCGAGGCCGATGTGTGGGAAAGTCTGCTTCGAGCTGATTGAACATGGTAGTTTGACTTGCGTTGCTGACGCTTTGATTGAGGGAGCGCTTTACTTCGACCCGCGGAACGCACTGTAGAGATTGACGTAGCCGTGCTCGATCCGCTTTTTGGCTCGTTTCACAGCATGCTCGCGAGTCATCGGTATAAAGCCGTACCCTTGAACGAGCCGTTGCATGAAGGCGGCGCGCCCAGTTATCGCAATCGCGTCGTGAAGCGCGTGTTCGTCCCAACCTGCAGCGAACACCGAATCCGCGTCCGCCTGAGATATCTGCCCCGGCGTCAGACTCAGCTTGCGAACGAAAGCCAGCAGCGGCTTCAGGCGTGGTTCGAGCGGAGCGGAGTCGGGATCGTTGATCAGGCGTTCGATCAGACCGTTTTCGATACCGCGTTCATACGCGACTTCCGAATGCGCCACATAAACGAAGTCGCAACCCGCGACGCCGGCCGCATACGCCAGGATCAGTTCCCGTTCGGCCTGACTGAGCGGCGAAGGGCCGTTCATCATTGCCTCGCTCATCGTCGACCAGGGGCCGTAGATATCCGGATACTTCGTGAATATGCTGGGAGGACCCGCTTCGTCGGGCAGCGATTTAAAGAATGGCATATCGGTCAACCTTTCTGCTTACGTGAAATGGAAACAGGTACGTACCTGATGGATTAAAAAAGCCAATCGAACCGCTGGCGGTAGGATTGCTCGAACTGGGCGATGTCACTGTCGTACTCCAGAGTCAAACCGACTTCGTCCAGGCCTTCGAGCAGGCAGCGTCTTCGAAACGGATCGATCCTGAATCCGTAGGTGGCACCGTCGGGTGCCGTCACAATTTGCCGGACCAGATCGACACGTAGCGTCGCGCCCGGATTCGCGTGGAGTTGCTCGCGTAGCGCGATGCAGGTACCGATATCCAGTTCGACGGGCAGCAGCCCACTCTTCAGCGAATTGCGATAGAAGATTTCACCGAAGTCCGACGCGATCACGCAGCGAATACCGTAGTCCACTAGACTCCAGGGCGCCTGCTCGCGGCTCGATCCGCCGCCGAAATTGCGGTCCGCCACAAGAATGCGAGCGCGGCGAAACGGTGCCTGGTTCAGCACGAAATCCGCAACCTCGCTACCGTCCTCGCGAAAGCGCATGTCGCGGAACAGGAAGTTCCGGTACGCGTCCGTGCGCGGCCGGCGCAAGAATCGGGCGGGCAATATCTGGTCAGTGTCGACATTCGATCGGTCCAGCGGCGCAGCGACATCGTCGAGCGTAACGAACGGTTCCATCTCAGACCTCGAACTTGCGCACATCGGTGATGCGCCCTGTCAGGGCGGCGGCCGCCGCCATCGGTGGGCTGACAAGATGCGTGCGGCTCCCCGTGCCCTGACGTCCAATGAAATTTCGATTCGACGTCGACGCGCAACGCTTGCCTTGCGCAACCCGATCGCCATTCATCGCGACGCACATCGAGCATCCTGATTCGCCCCACTCGAACCCTGCGTCGCGGAAGATGCGGTCGAGACCCTCGGCCTCTGCCGCGAGCTTCACCTGAGTTGACCCTGGCACGACGAGTGCCGGCACAACTGCGCGGCCCCCCTTGACGATTTTCGATGCGGCCCGCAGGTCCTCGATTCGCGCGTTGGTGCACGAGCCGATGAAG
Source organism: Paraburkholderia agricolaris (assembly GCF_009455635.1). Classification (NCBI taxonomy): domain Bacteria; kingdom Pseudomonadati; phylum Pseudomonadota; class Betaproteobacteria; order Burkholderiales; family Burkholderiaceae; genus Paraburkholderia; species Paraburkholderia agricolaris. The sequence continues at coordinate 1,861,174 of NZ_QPER01000001.1, read as the reverse complement.
ACCTGATCGATCCGGATATCGGAGAGCGCCATCCCCGGTAAAAGTCCCATGTAGTCGAGCGTTCGCAGTTGATAAGCGCGCCGCTCAAGGTCGGACTCGTCCAACGGATCGGGCACCCGGCCGTCGACCGGCAGTGCATCTTCGGGGCTGTTGCCCCAGGTCACCATCGGCGCGAGCGCGTTGGCGTCGAGCGAGATCTCTTTGTCGAACACGGCGTCCTGGTCGGATGGCAACGTGCGCCACCAGGCGAGTGCCTTGTCCCACTTCGCACCATTGGGCGCAAACGGACGGCCCGCGAGATAGGCGTACGTGGTGTCGTCCGGCGCGACCATGCCGGCCCGCGCCCCCGCTTCAATCGACATGTTGCAAACCGTCAGCCGTTCTTCTATCGACATCGCTCGCAGAACCGGACCGGCGTACTCGATGACGTATCCGGCGGCGCCGTTTGCACCGAGCCTCGCGATGATGGCCAATATCAAATCTTTGGCCGTGACGCCTGCGGGTAATGCGCCCTCGACCGAAACCCTCAAAGTCTTCGCGCGCCGTTGCCAGATGGTCTGGGTGGCGAGGACATGAAAGACGTCGCTTGCGCCGAGCCCGAAGGCCAGTGCACCCAGTGCGCCATGTGTCGAAGTGTGCGAATCTCCGCAAACAAGCAGCATCCCCGGTTGGGAAATGCCTTGCTCCGGTCCTACGACATGCACGATCCCCTGGCGCGGATCATCGAGCCCGAAATGGACGATGCCGAACTCCCTTGAGTTCATTGACAACGCTTGTACCGCACGTCTTTGATCGGGATCTGCGATGGCTTCCACATCGCGGCTTCTGGAGGAAACGCCGTGGTCAGGCGTGGCGAACATCTGGTCCGGTCTACGCACGCGCAAATTGCGCTGATGCAGCGCGTCGAATGCATGATTGGACCCGTCCTGAACGATATGACGTCCGACGTGCAACAGCGTCTGTCCATCTTCTCCTTCCAGAATGCTGTGTGCCTCCCATATCTTTTCGTACAAGGTCTTACTCATGCCAATGCCCTGCAAAGCCTGCGCTCGCATACGACGACGGATTATCTGAACACGTGATCACCGTAAAGGCACCGCATATAGAGCGCGAGATCATGGCGAAATCGTTCCTCGTTGCTGACGTCACGGTTATCGAGCCTGTTCAAGTTGAAGCGTCGATCTGCGAGAAAAGAACGGATAAAAGATCAACGTCGAAGCAACCAGCAGCACGCTGCCGGTGTAGAGGCTGATGGTGAATCCGCCGGTCGCTGTCTTGATCAATGCGAGGCCATAGGGCCCGACGATCCCGGCGCTGCCGTGAATGACCGTGACGATCGCGAGCCCGGTGGCAGCCACCCGGCCGCTGAAGATACGTCCGGGAAATGTCCAGAGCATCGCGTAAGCGCTCACAAAACCCGCCCAGGTCAGGCATAGGCATAGCAACGTCAGGAGTGTGTTCGACGGGAAGAACGTCGTGAGCAGCAATCCCACGGCCGCCGTGAGCGCGGAGCCGATGTAATGCCAGCAACGCTCGCCAGTCGCGTCTGAGTGCTTCGCCACCAGCACTGAGGTCACCACGCCGCAGATAGCGGGCAATGCCGAATAAATCCCGACCTCCATGACCGTGAGACCCATCCCCTTCAGCAGAGTTGGCTGCCAGAAGGTCAGACCGAACTGGGGAATGAGCATCAGAAAGCCCGTGAGGCCAAGCACCCAGAGACGCGGGTCACGCGCGACGGTGAGGAAATCCTGCCGGTCGAGCGTGTGATGCGCGACATTGCTATCCTGGATGAGATTTTGTACGCGGCGGCGTTCGTCCCGAGTCAGCCAGGTTGCTTTATCCGGGCTATCGGCTAGAACGCGATACGCCACGAAAGCGAGAACGAGGCATGGCAGGCCCTCCATGATGAAAAGCCATTGCCACCCTTTGAAGTTGCCGACACCGTTAAGATACGTCATGAATCCAGCGGCAAGCGGCCCCGACACGATCCCTGCGCAGCTCGGCGCGGTATAAAACATCGCACAGGGTTGGCCCCGTCGCTGGGTGGGATACCACAGCGTGATGTAGTAAAGCGCCCCTGGCACCAGGCCCGCCTCGAATACGCCGATCATGAAACGGAGAATGTAAAACTCCGTAGGTGTCATTACAAGACTCATCGCGGCGCTGCACAGGCCCCACAGAATCATGATGCGGAATAACGTCTTCCTGAGACCAATGCGAGCCAGAACGATGTTGCTGGGGATCTCGAACGCAATCAGCCCGAAGAAAATAAGGCTGGCACCCAGACCGAAGACGGGATCGCTGAAGCCCAGATCATCCTTCATGCGCAAATGCGCGTACGCGACGTTCGTGCGGTCGAGATAGTTGAAGAAATAGACGAGCCAGAGGACTGGAACGATACGGGTCGTTATCTTGCGGAATAGATGATTGTCCGAATCCACCAGTTCGGCAGCTTCTTCGATCCGGCCTGCATTGCTGTTCATGTGCGTGCCTCCCCCATAAACTCGCCAACGCAAACGACAGACAGCGATGGACTCGTCAACTGCGGCTTGCGTATGCACGAGAACATAGCTCGCTGGTGCATCAAGGGGTCCATCTCCGTCTCCTGACTTTTTGTACGAACTGCTTTGGTCACCGTCGTTTATTCGATGCGCTAATTGCGCACCGATTTACGCAGGGCCGACAAACGTGGCTTCATGCACGCCAGGCGCGTTGCAATCGCGATGGCGAGCGGCGCTGAACGCAGGTGAGATGCGATTGAAGCTCATTGAGGCAGCCCTGCGGTTCATAATGCAAGTCGCATACCATGCGCGGGAGCCCGTTGTATGCCCTGCAACAGACACCCTGCGGGGCCGAACTGCGTTCGCGAAAGACACGGCGTGTGTCCCGTACCGACACGCGTTTTTGCGTGTTCGCTTACAACATGGCACCGTCGGCTTCGACAGTCGCTCGCTAGAACGAACGATCAGGCGTAAGAAGAGACATCGAGAGCTTCGCCCGACGCACCAGCCAGGGCGATGGGCGGTAGCGTTGGTCTCCAAACGTCGCGTACAACCCCTCGAGAATCGCCAGCACACGCTTCGGATCGAGACGATCGCCCCACTCAAATGGCCCGGCCGGATAGCCGAGACCAATTCGTACTGCCGCATCAATATCTTGCGGCGATGCGATACCCTGCTGAGCCATCTCACAGGCGAGGTTGACGATGCACGCTACGACACGTGGCGCGACGAATCCAGGCGAGTCCGTAACCACAAAACTTTTGATAGATTGCATCGCGAATATCGAGCGTGCCGCATCGACGGTCGTGGCGGTCGTACCCGGACAAACCATCAGCGTCACGCCGTTGGCGCTACCGAACACGGGATCGATTCCGACGGCTTTCGCCGCGTCCAGTTGCAGCTCCGCCACCGTCGCAGACATATCCCGCTTGAGCGGCGCAAGCAATAAAACGTCGGCTTCGTGCGGGGTTTCGACGCGCCGGCAGGTGCTCAATAGCGCAACGACGGACTCAGGAAGCGCCTCATCACCGGTTGCCGGCCACCACACCGCGGGCTCGAGCGTGCCGGTCAAGGGTGCCCGGGCTGACTCTACCTTCGCGCCCTTCCCGTCATATGCATAGAAGCCCTGCCCGGTCTTGCGGCCAAGCAATCCGGCAAGCAGACGCGTGCGTGCGAGCGTGACAGGCCGATAGCGATCGTCGCCGTAGAACTGGGAATGAATCGACTCCATCACCGGAACCGACACATCCAGCCCGGTCAGATCCAGCAACTCGAATGGCCCCATGCGAAATCCCGCACATGATCGAAGAATCGCATCGAGAACATGATGTTCCGCAGCACGCTCGGCGAGAAGCTTGAGGCCTTCAGTCACGAAGGCGCGCCCAGCGTGATTGACGACGAATCCTGGAGAATCCGACACCACGATCGCGCGATGACCGATCCTCTCAGACAGATTCGCGAGCAGACGCACCGCTTCGGCGTCCGTACGCGGCGCCTGAATCACCTCTACCAGCTTCATACGTGGCACTGGATTAAAGAAATGCCAGCCGGCCACTCTTCCTGGATTCACACACGCCCCCGCAATTGCGGTGACACTGAGTGAAGATGTATTGGTCGCGAGCACGCACTCGGGTCCGACTGCGGCTTCCAGTGCACACAGCAGTTGCTGTTTGACATCGAGCCGCTCGACAATGGCTTCGACCACCATATCGCAACCTGCCAGATCTTCAAGAGTGCGGGCCGTCGCCACCCTTTGCAGTGCTGCGTTCGCGTCAGCCTGAGAGAGCTTGCCTCGCGCAACGGCGCTCATCAGGTCTTCCCGCACGAAACCTGTCGCGCTGGACACAGCATCCTGGTTGGCGTCGAATAGCTGGACGCTACAGCCGGCCAACGCACAGACCTGCGCAATGCCTCGACCCATCGCACCCGCACCCACCACTCCGACTCTCTGTATTTCCTCTCTCAATCTCAGCTCCCGAATGACATAGGCGCCAGACGGCGCGCGCGGTCCACCGATTTGCAACATGCATGCCATGTGCGGATGCAGTGGTGCGCGTAATCATGTGGTCGCCGATGGCTTCCTCGAACGGCGTGTTGACGGCCGCTGTACTCGTAGACTCCACGTGCGTGGGGCTGGAATACGGGGCCGCTGAAAGCGGGTCAGGCAACGGTATTCAAATTGCGCGGCGCGCGGCACGTGTCTATCGGAAGGACAGGTGCGTTGCGCGACAACGCAGGTGGCCTCGTCGAATACACGTGGAGGTGTCAGCGGGCAACCGCGAACGGGAGCTTCATGCCCACCCATGATCAACGCCGATGGATGTGGGATCACGATGACAACCGCTGCATCTCTGCATTGCCCACCCTGCGGGTTCAGCGGATTGCCACACCCCGCCGCGGTGGCACGGGACTTGCCATGGTTTCCGCCCAGATAGACACAACCCAGAGACCATGACCGATTTCGACCATCTGCCGCCTCCGCGCGAAGGCGCACGCCTGAAACTGCTCGACGGCGTGCGTGTACTCGATCTGACCACCTCCGTGGCCGGCCCTTACGCCACGCTGCTGCTGGCCGATCTCGGCGCCACGGTCGTCAAGATCGAACAGCCCGGCCAGGGCGACGATGTACGCGCCTGGGGGCCGCCCTTTCTCGACGGCGAGTCGCTGTGGTTTCTCAGCGTCAATCGCAACAAGCACAGCCTGACACTGGATTTTCGCAAGCCTGCGGGACTGGACGTGCTCAAGCGCATGGTGGCCTGTGCCGACGTCGTTGTGGTCAACAGGACTGCTTCCGTACAACGCAAGCTCGGCATCGATGCCAGGAGTCTCCAGCACATCAATCCACGGCTGATTCACGCGTCGATCTCGGGGTTCGGGCTGGAGGGCGAGCGTAGCGAGCTGCCGTGTTACGACCTGATCGCCGAAGGTTATAGCGGCGTAATGGACCTCACGGGCGAGGCGCATACCGACCCGCAGAAGATCGGCACGCCCGCCGCCGATCTGCTCTCGGGCACCGACGCCGCGCTCGCGGTACTGGCCGCGCTTGTCGATCGCAATCGTACTGGCGAGGGACACTGCGTCGATGTGTCGATGGTCGAGAGCATGACGCGGTTCATGACGCCACGCATCGTGCCGTATCTGGGTTCGGGCGAGGTGCCGCAACGCTCCGGCGGGCGCGACAGCGTCATCGCGGTGTATCAGGTGTTTCAGGCCGCAGATGCACCGCTCACCATTGGCCTCGGCAACGATGGCATTTGGGCCAGGTTCTGGGCCGCACTCGGCGAGCCGCAGACCGGCAACGCGCCCTGCTACGCGAGCAACAGCGAACGACGGCAGTTACGCGGAGAGATCGTCGAGAAGATCCAGGCGATCATCGCCACGCAATCGCGCGACTATTGGCTCGACATATTTCGCGAGGCACGGATTCCGGCCGGGCCGATCAATCGGGTGGACGAGGTCGCCGCCGATGCGGAACTGCATCGGCGCGGGTTCTTCTACGCCGCAACGCGCGATGGTGTGCGCATACCGCAGGTGGGCCTCGGCATCCACGTGGACGGCAATGCGCAGACATATCGCAAGGCCCCGCCGCGTCTCGGTGAAGACAGTGATGACGTGCTTCGCACGTGGCTCGACATGAACATCGACGAGTGTGAGAGGCTGCGCCACGACGGTGTGATCTGAAATGACATTCTGAACATGAGTGACCGCACCCACGTTTTCGACCGTGAGTGCGGCACCTTCACATCCGAAGCGACAATAAAGAACGCGGTGATAAGGCAGCCTCGCCCCCCTATCGCCGCTATCTCAATCGCCCGTCTCTTAGGCGGCTACGTACTTCAACCACCTGCCGCCGTCCACGATCAGGTTCTCGCCGGTCACATACGATCCCAGGCTCGACGCCAGATAAACGGCCGCATTCGCAATGTCTTCTTTCTTGCCGAAGCGCCCAAGCGCCGTTTTCTTCGCTTCGAGCTCGCCACGGCCCCCTTCGATGTACATGCGCTGCACACCTTCCGTGTCGCCGATCGGACCCGGCGAGATGGTATTCACACGTATGCCGTCGCCACCCCACTCCACCGCCAGTGTTCGCGAAAGCGAGAGGATGCCTCCTTTCGCTGCAGCGGCGTGGGCAGCCTGCGGCCAGCCGGTGACCCCGAGCATCGTGATGATGCTGATAATCGAGCCACCATGTTTCGATTGCCTGAGATGCGGGTACGCCGCATGGCAGCCGTGGAAGGTGCCGTTCAGATCGATGTCGATCACGGTGCTCCAGCCTCGCGGCGACAGTTCCGCAGTGGGGCAAACGAAGTTACCCGCGGCATTGTTCACCAGAATATCGAGCGATCCGAACTTCTCCACTGTCGCCTCGACGGTCGCCTTGACCTCGTCGTAATTGCGCACGTCTGTTTTGCGGGCGACCGCGATGCCGCCTGCTTCGGTGATCGCTTGCGCCGCGGCCTGAACACGCTCCTCATTTCGACCAATAAGCATCAACGAAGCGCCCAGCTTCGCATACGCCGTGGCGATCTCCAGGCCGATGCCGCTGCCGCCTCCCGTGATCAGCGCCACGCGCCCCTTCAGTGTGTCATTCGTGAACATCAAGTTCTCTCCGTTGGTTCCTACCGTCGTTGGGCAGCCTTCGTGGCAACCCTGGTCCGCGTCGATTAAGGCAAGGTCCGTGCCGATTGCCAGCAAACACGCTCATCCACACCCGCATTCGTTGGATCCACGAGGACGTCGCGAGTCGCGCGCGAACTTAGGAACAAAATGTGTTTGCTCGGTGGACGCGGATGTTCTCGCCGAGAACACTTATTCGCCCGTCGCCAGTGAATGAGGCATTGACCGAATTGGCATGGCAGTTGCATCAACGGAGGTCTACCAATGAGAGATATCAAGGAGCGACAGGTGACAAAACAACTGGTGAGCACAACGACCGAAGGTTCAGTGCTCGTGATCAAGCTGTGCAGCCCGGAGAATCGCAATTCCCTCACGAGCGAACTTCGAGAACAACTCGGTGACGCAATCGAGCGCGCTGAAGGCGATCGCGCCGTTCGCTCGGTGTTCCTCACCGCTGACGGACCCACGTTCTGCTCTGGCGGCGACCTCAAGATGCTGAAAACGGCGTGCGATCCATGGCCCGTGCATCGCCGCTTCCGCAATCTGAGCCGCTGGCTGACACCGCTGATCACGCTGGACAAACCCGTTGTTGTAGGCGTTCGAGGTGCGGCTGTGGGCGGCGGTATGGGACTCGCACTGACAGGCGACATGCTGATTGCTGGCGAAGGCGCCAGATTCATCACGGGCTTCTTCAGGATCGGCGCGCTTCCAGATATTGGCACCATGTACCACCTGCCTCGCCTGATCGGCATGGCGCGCGCAAAGAACCTGCTGTTTAGCGGCGCGACGATATCGGCGCAGGAAGCTTTGGACCTCGGACTGGTCGCCAAGGTGGTTCCTGACGATGAAGTCGAAGCTGCGGGCCTAGCAGAGGCAGCGCGTCTCGCCGAAGGACCCGCGGAAGTCATGGGGCTTGCGAAAACACTGATGGCACGAAGCTTTGAAACATCGCTTCATGACATGTTCGCCTTCGAAGGTCTCGGCCAGGCGTTGGCCATGTCGAGTCCGGAATTCCGCGAAGGTCTGGACGCAGCACTGGAGAGCCGTCGGCCGGACTTCGTGCACGCAGGAGCGGAGAAATAAGAGAGAAAGCTGGAGAGCGTTCAGCCGAAATGGCGGAAATGCAACCGCGTGAATCATAGCTTTGCGAGAACGGCGCTTGCACCCGCTCTCGCAAAGCCCTCATGCCTAACGGAATATGCTCGCGTCCGTTCAGACGCCAAGCCCCATTTGCGCGAGCCGCTTGTAGAGATAGGACCGCGAAATGCCCAAGCTCGTCGCGACGCGTTTTTTTGTTGCCGTCGTACTGTGCCATCGCCTTGCGAATCATCTGCTCCTCAACCTGCTCCACCGCCGTGCTCACATTCAGTGTCTCCGGTATGGCGGCAGGAACGGCGATGCGATCCTGGTTCGCGAAACTTCGCGTGGGCATCATCGTCGAAAACTCGACGGACGCGGATTCGAGCAGCCCGAAATCGGCAGCATGGATGACATCCGACTCGCTGAAAATGGCCGCGCGTTCAACGGTGTGCATGAGTTGGCGCACATTGCCAGGCCACGACTGGGTCTGCAGAAATTCGAGTGCCTCATCCGAGAGTCGTTTCGGTTGATGGCCGTGCCGCTCGGCAAAATGGTTGAGCGCCAGTTCCGCGAGAAGCGGAATATCGTCGAGTCGCTCGCGCAGAGCCGGCATGCGGATCACCACGGCGCCAATCCGATAGAAGAGATCCAGCCGGAATGTGCCCTCGTCGATCATTGCCTCGAAATTGCGGTTGCTTGCGCTAATAAGACGGAAATTCGAATGCCGCGGCTCGCTTCCGCCGACCCGCTGAAACGAACCGTCCTGCAGCACCCGCAATAGCTTCACCTGCACTTCAGCGGGCATGTCGCCCACCTCGTCGAAGAAAAGACTGCCTCCGTCCGCCTGCTCGATCTGGCCGCGCCTGCCCTTACGCTCCGCGCCTGTAAACGAGCCGCCCTCGTAGCCGAAAAGCTCACTCTCGACGAGCGTAGACGGAAGTGCCGCCGCATTGACCATCACGAGGCTCGCATCGCGCCGACCGCTCAGTTTGTGAATCGCGTGCGCCGCCATTTCCTTCCCGGTACCGCTTTCACCCGTGAGCAAAACTGGCACGTCCAGTGGTGCAACCTTAATGATCTGCTGCTTTAGCCGCTGCATCGTGAGGCTCTCGCCGACGATCTGATCAAGGCCATAGCTGCGAGTCTTCAGATCCTTGAGTTCGCGCCTGTAATACGCCACCTCGGATTTGAGCTTGGCAAGCTCGCTCGAAAACGCCTGCAACTGCTCAGGACCTTTGAACATGACCTGACCAATCGCGCCAACGGTTTCACCACGGCCATTCATGATCGGATGTCGCGTCACGACACGTGTGACGCCGCGCATCTCCTGCAATGAGCCGATCTCCGCCTTTCCGGAAGCCGCCACCTGATGGAGTTGCGTGTTCTCGATTACTTCAGTCACCGGACGGCCGATTCCACTCCCTGCTTTCATGCCGAAAAAGCGCTCGTGGACCGGACTCATGTAACGCAAGATCCCTTCGCGATCGACCACGGTGAGCGCTTCGAACGGATTCGTCAGAAAGTGAGCGAGGATGTCGCTCGCGAAGTCCACAGAGCCGACGAACTCGAAAAGCGCGTCACGCCCCTCTCGCACCATGGCAATCAGGATCGTTGAGTCAGTGGCAGGCAGTACCACCACCACCACGGGCGACGCGTCCGGGCCTTCCACGGAAAAGAGTCGCCGCTCCCGGCGTCTCGCCTCGTGCCAACCGGCGATGATGCGCGTTGCCATCTCGCGTTGCTCGGCGATGCCGCTCGCAATCAGTTCCTTGCCGTCCGCAGCCAGAATCAGTACGCCGCGTAGTGTGGAAGCTGATGCACGTTGCCGAACCAGTTCTCGTGTCTCCATCATTTTTCCTGTGTCTCCACCACGAGCATCGGTGTTTTTGGATGATTGATCTGTACTCGTCGTGGACACAAGCCTACCACCGGGAATGCAGTGCATTACCCGTAATTTCAGCTAGGACTTATCTTCCTCGCTCATGAATCAGTTAGTTCGGTTGACTATGGCCCCGTCAGCAGGGGCTCGGATCGGTTGCCGGTTTTGACTCGCCTAAGGGAAACGAGGGTAAGCACCAACCACCCCTCGGATTATCGCGAATGGCACGCACCTTGCAGAAGTGATCGCATTGTGCGGCCGAGTCTGAGAGCAAAGCGGCAAATGCGCCTGAACCATCTTAACGGAGGAGAAAACGATGCAGTTCGAGGAAATCATTTATCACGAAGAGGGGCCCATCGGTTTCATCACGCTGAACCGTCCTCACGACGGCAACATGTTCACAGCTCGCATGTGCCATGAAATTCGTGACTGCATCAACGAGATCCGGCGCGAAACGCGTACCCGCGTGATCGTGCTAACCGGCGCCGGCGACAAGTTCTTCTGCACCGGCGGCCGAAAGGACGGCATGGAAGATTCCCTCCTCTACGCCGGCGTACTGCCGACGCTCGAAATGTACGAAAGCATCGACAGGCTGCAAAAGCCGGTGATCGCGTCCGTCAACGGATATGCCGTCGGCGGCGGAAACGTCCTGCAAATGGTATGCGACATCACGATCGCAAAGGAGAGCGCAGTCTTCCGTCAGGTCGGCCCCATAGTCGGTAGCTTCGACGCCGGCTACGGCACGTGGTACCTGGAAGACCTCGTGGGGAAAAAGCGCGCCAAGGAGATGTGGTATCGCAACCCCAAGCTAAGCGCTCGCGAGGCGCTGGAGTGGGGGCTCATCAACCAGGTGGTGCCCGACGCCGAGTTGCCGGACGCCACGCGCAAGTTTGCATTGGAAATCGCGGAACGCGGGGCATTTGCGCTGGCATCGATCAAGGCCGCATTCAACGCGAGACACGGCGGCGTATCCGGTCTGTCACGGATGGCACACGATCTCCTGCTACGCGGCTACCTTGAGACCGACGAACACACTGAACTCGCAGCGGCTTTCGCCGAACGCCGCAGCCCCGACGCCGATCGTTTCGGTCACTGAAAAGCGAGACTTCCGGAGTTCCGACCATGTCGCACCTTCTTACCTTGCACGATCCCGCGGCCGCGCGACGCCATTACCTCAAAGGCATCTGGCAGACCGACACGATGTACTCGCTCGCAAAGCGTCATTCGGCGGAACGAGGCAGCGCCTTCGCCGTGCGCGACGGCTCGCGGAGGCTGACCTGGAGTGCAGTCGTCGCCTGGGCCGACGCGGTGGCGGCTGATCTGCACGACAGTGGCCTGCGCAGCGGTGACCGAGTCTCGATCTGGTTGCCAAACCGGATCGAAACCGTGGTCATCATGCTGGCGTGCTCGCGCAACGGCTATGTATGCAACCCGTCCCTGCACCAGAACTACACCGTGACGGAAATCGTCACGATGCTGGGGCGCATCGATTGCCGTGCGCTCTTCGCGCAACCGGGGTGGGGAGCCGACGCCAACACCGCCAACATTTTCGCGCGCGCAACCGATCTGGCGCATATGAAACGCGTCTATGCGCTACCGCCGCTGCGCACAGAGGAGATTCAGCTGCCGACCGGCGGCATCCACCCCATGCCTTATCCTGGGCAAGGATCGCGCATCCCGCTTCCGCCACCGAGCACCAATCCGGACCAGGTTGTGTACCTCGCTTTCACGAGCGGCACGACAGGTACGCCGAAAGGCGTGATGCACAGCGACAACACGTTGCTGGCCAACGGCCGTGCCCTCGTCGCCGACTGGGGGCAAGACGAGAACACGGTGCTGTTGACCCTCAGCCCGATGAGTCACCATGTTGCGACGGTCGGACTCGAACAGGTTCTTGTCGCGGGTTGCGAGCTCGTCATGTACGACCCCCTCGCGGGCGTGACTCCATTCGACTGGATCGAGTCGACGGGCGCGACCTACGTCATGGGCGTGCCCACGCACGCGATGGACTTACTGCAGGAAGTCGAGAAACGCGGCGCGACGCGGCTCGGCGCTGTGAAGTTTTTCTACATGGCCGGGAGCCTTATTCCGACCGAGACCGCGCGCAAGCTGTTGTCACTGGGGGCAAAGCCTCAGAACGTCTATGGCATGACGGAGAACGGTTCCCATCAGTACACCAAGCCGACGGCCACCGTCGAAACCATCACCGGCACGTGCGGCAAATCGTGTCCGGGCTACGAGATCAGGCTGTGGCAGCCAGACAGCCCGGATCTGGAGGCCGCGCCGGGCGAGGTCGGAGAGATTGGCGGACGCGGTGGCCTGCTGATGCTCGGCTACTTCAACAATCAAACTGCGACTGAGTCTTCGTTCAACAGCAGCGGCTGGTTCATGAGTGGCGATCTCGGACGTTTCGACGAAGCAGGCAACCTTGAGATCGTCGGCCGCAAAAAGGATCTCATCATCCGCGGCGGTCACAACATTCATCCCAGCCACATCGAAGAGTACGCACACCGCCACCCCGGCATCAAGAAAGCTGCGGCCTTCGGCGTCGCCGATCCGCGCCTGGGTGAGAAGGTTTGTCTTGCCATCATCTGCAATGGCGCGGCCCCGGACGCGGAGGAAATCCTGGCGCATCTCGCGCGGGAAGGTCTGTCCAAGTTTGATATGCCGGAATACTTTCTTGCACTGCCGGCATTTCCATTAACTGCCAGTGGCAAGATTCTCAAGCGCGAGCTGATGCTGCAGGTCGAGAATGGGCAACTGCAACCCATGGCCGTACGCTATCGCGCCGCCTGACATGTGCGAATCCGAAGATATGAAAGCTGAGGGAACCGAATGAAACGCGATTGTATTGTCGTAACGGGAGCAAGCAAAGGAATCGGCGCTGCCATTGCGTTCTCGCTCTCCGAGCAGGGCCACCATGTCGTCTGCCTGTCCCGTTCCGGCGCGCTGCCCGAAGTCCACAACACCTCCGGCGACGTGGCGTCGCGTCTGATCGCTCGTCGGGCCGACGTCACGCAACCCGATGCGCTGGCAAAGGTATTTCGCGACCTGGGCGAAGAAGGATGGCGGATCACAGGCCTCGTCAACAACGCGGGCTTGCATATCGACGCCCCTTCCGCCGAGCTATCGCTCGAACAATGGCATCAGGTGATGGATATGAACGCCACATCGGTGATGACCGCTTGCCAGAAGGTCTACCCGCATCTGATCGCAGCGGGCGGTGGGCTCATCGTCAATATCGGTTCATTCTTTGACAAGCTCGGTGTGAAGCGTAATCTCGCTTATTGCGCCAGCAAGGCAGCCGTCGGAGCGATCACGCGCTGCCTCGCAGTCGAATGGGGCGGCAAGGGTATCCGGGTGATGAACGTCGCACCCGGCTATATCCAGACGGACCTGAATGCGGACTCGATCGCCGCGGGTCCACTCATGAGCTATCTCGAGAAACGTATTCCACGCGGGCACCCCGGTTCCGCCGCTGAAGTCGGCTCGCTGGTTGCCATGTTATTTGCGCCTGCCTGCAGCTTCCTCACCGGCGAAACGATCTATGTCGACGGCGCTCAGGGAGTCGCTCACTGAGCATCCCATTAACGTTTCAGGCATACAGACACGTCAAACGTCATGGCCCGTATCGCCCCGTTTAACGGCGATACGGGCCATTCAGCTTTGAGCCGCTTCCTATTCGTCGGCCCTCGTCGATCTGGAGAGATATTCCCAACGGTCCAACTCGGCCGAAATGGCGCCGATGTCGTCCCGGATGAATTGCAGGCTATCCTCGCCAAGCGGCAGACGCAGCGGCGGCTCCTTCGCCTCGACCAGACGGCACAATGCAGGCCCGAATTTCGCGGGATCGCTTTGTTGTTTCCCGTGGCGTTGCTCGACGTAGTCACTAATCATGCGATTGGTGCCCGCATAATCTTCCTCGTCGCTTTTCGCGCTCACGAGCGAGGGGCCCGCAAAATCGCTACGAAAGCCGCCGGGCTCGATGATCGTCACATGAATGCCGAGGTGTTTGATTTCCATCGCCAGCGCCTCGGAATACCCTTCCACCGCGAATTTGGATGCACTGTAGAAAGCGAAGCCCGCCGATGCGCCGAACCCCGCCTTCGACGACAAATTGATGATATGCCCCGATCGTTGACGGCGCATCACCGGCAGCACCGCCCGGGTCATTTCGGCGAGCCCGAAGAAGTTGATTTCGAACATGCTGCGGTACTTGTCCGCGGGAGTTGCCTCGGCGACTGCGAGCAGTCCATACCCCGCGTTGTTGACGAGCACGTCGATGCCTCCAAATGCCCGATCGGCCTGCACCACCACGTCATCGAAACGAGCGTGGTCCCGTGCATCGAGATGGAAGGCCCGCAAGCGGTCCGGATATGCTTCGGACAGGCCGTGACTGCCATCGGCGGCGAGCACTGTTACGACTACCCGGTCGCCTTGTTCCAGCGCGGCTTTCGCGGTAGCGAAGCCGAGCCCCTTGTCTGCGCCCGTGATCAACCAGGTACGCGGCGTTTTACTCGTCATTGCCCCTCCTTCTGATCCGATTGCAGAACGCTAAGCGGCGGCTTTTTCCGACGGCCGGCGTTTATAAAGAATCGTCACTTCCATTTCCTGGACAACCGTGCCGTCGTGACGTACAAAGCGCCGTTCCATCTTGACGGTGCCACGGTCTGGTTTGCTCGACTCCTTGCGTTCGATCACCGTGGCTTCGCTGTGCAGCGTATCGCCATGTTTGACCGGAACAAGCATCCGCCACTTGTCGATCTGGAGTAGCGCGAGTAGCGTTCCGTCATTGATTCCACTCGCGTACTGCAAGCCACCCATGATTCCGTAGACCAACGGCCCGTGAGCAATCGGTTCGCCGAACGGCGTGGTCTTGCAGTACTCCCAGTTCGTGTGGACTTCATTAAAGTCGCCCGTCAAACAGGCGAAATTGACGATATCCGTCGACGTGATCGTGCGAGCCGGCGTCTGGAACACCTTGCCGATCTCGAAGTCCTCCCAATAGAGTCCTCGCCTGCCTGAAGACATTGCATTGCTCCTTAGATATTGAAATTCGGCGACCCGCCGGCGAGAAGCGGCGCGTCCTTGACTTTCTCTTTGTCACGAAAAACTTCAGCTACCGGAACAGGCAGTGCGCTGATCACATCGCCACCCGAAAGCCGAACCTTGTGGTCGAATAGCCCGCGTTGTGCGAAGTGTGGATCGGAGACTGCGTGCTCGAGGCCCACGACGCGCACCGTGCAAGCGTCCACGCCCGCGAAGCGTTCGATCCACGTTTCTGCGGATTGAGTCGCGATCAACGCGGCAACCCGCTGCTGAACCGCGGAATCCAGACCATCCGCGTTCGCCAGTTCCGGTGCGCCGATGACCCGTGTGAAGTTCTGCCAGAATTTGTCTTCGAGCGGCGCGGCCGCGAGGTACTGGCCGTCGAGTGTCCGGTAGACCCGGTAGCGCGCCGTGCCTCCCGTCACGAGTTCGCCGCCTGGCGTTGGCCAGCCATTACCAGTCCATCCGTTGCCGAGCGCCCAGTACATGAACGTAAAAAGGTTGTCGGCCATCGATATGTCCAGATGACAGCCGCGACCCGTCTGGTCGCGCTGTCTGAGCGCCAGCAGGATGTTCATGATCGCCGGGTAGGTACCCCCCGCGATATCGGCGATCAATGCGGGGGGGAGCACTGGTGCACCGTTGCTATCCGCGGACAACGCCAGCATTCCGGTCTCGGCAAGGTAGTTCAGATCATGAGCCGCGGTGCTCGACTTTGGCCCGGTCTGGCCGTAACCGGTGATCGAGCAGTAGACGAGCCGCGGATTGCGTGCCGCAACCTCGTCGTAACCGAGACCCAGCCGACTCATCACGCTGGGCCGGAACTGCTCGACGACAATGTCCGCCTCGTCGATCAGCGCGAGCGCCGCTTCCCGGTCAGTGGCATTCTTGAGGTCGAGCGCGACCGACTTCTTGCCACGATTCAACAGGCCGAAATTCACGCTGTCGGGTCCGGACTTCGGCTCGTAGCCGCGCATTTCATCACCGGCGGGCCGCTCAATCTTGATGACGTCCGCGCCCGCCTCGGCGAGAAGCAACGTACACAATGGACCAGGCAATAGCGTGCTCAGGTCGACTACCTTCACGCCCCGTAGCGGCTGCATCACTGCTCCGCGTCCCGGGCACGCCGGTGCGCAACCTGCGCGCGACGAGCCGGCGCGTACGCGCTATCGCCCAAAGCGTCATAAAGCGCCTGCGTGACTTGATAGTGATGCTGCAGGCCAGTTCGTTCGAGTAGTGCAATCGGCCCCTCCGGGTAGCCGAGACCAAGGCGGAGCGTCATATCCAAATCGGTTGCGCTCGCCAGTTTCTCGTCGAGACGTCGCAACGCAGCGTTGTAGTAAGGCCGCACAAGCCGGTCGACAATCCGCCCTGGAAAATCTCCGCAGACTGCCACGGCGAAGCCGGCCGTTTCGAACGCTGCTTTGGCCCTGGCCAGCGCGGCCGCATCGGCTTGCGCCGGTTTGACCAGTTCGATCAGATTGCTGGGGGCGGCATTGCCGAGTTTGAATCGCGCAAAGCCGAAGACATTCGGTGCTGCCCCGCCCTCGAGATCGGTGCGTGCGGAATCGCCTGTGTACTCGGCGAGGCATTCATGACCCAGCTCGATCGCAACGAACGGGACTTCTGTCGCGCGCCAACCGTGCCGCTGTTCCTCAGCGAAGGCAGCGCCGGCTTGCGCGCCGATATAGACCCGAGGGGCGGCGTCGTCGCGCGCGGCATCGACGAACGCGTGAGCTTCCTGAAACGACCGGCTCTCGCCCTTCCGAATGATTCGATAAGTCATCGTCATGCTCCGAACATCTTCGTGTTGTCGTAAGTGTGGAAGCCACGGCCGGTTTTCTTGCCTAGCCAGCCCGCGGCAATCATTCTGCGAACCAGAGGGGGACACGCCACGCGTGGTTCGTGGGTAAGTCCATGCATGGCTTCACATAGCAGGCGTTGCGTATCCATGCCGACGAGATCGAGCAGCTCCATCGGTCCCATTGGATAACCCAGGGCGGCTTTGATTGCCTTGTCGATATCCGCGGCTTCAGCCACACCCTGCTCCACGAGACGGATCGCGTCGTTGTTAAATGGAATCAGGAAGTAGTTGAGAATGAAGCCTGGCGTGTCCTGCGTTTTCACCGGACGCTGACCGAGCGCCTCGGCGAAAGCCCACGCACGCTCGAACGTCTCCTCGCTCGTGTTCAGTCCCGGCGACATTTCGATCAGCTTCATCAATTGCGCCGGCAGGCAGAAATGCATACCCACGAAGCGGTCCGCTCGTCCTGAGCCGCCTGCGATTTCGGTAATGGAGATCGTCGACGTGTTCGACGCGAATAGCGTCTGCGGCGGACAGATCTTGTCCAACGCGCTGAACAATTGATGCTTGACGTCGAGGTTTTCGAACACCGCCTCGATCACCACGTCGCAATCCGCCAGATCGTCGAGTCTCGTCGTGCCATGCCAGCGCGACATGATTTCCGGCACGGCATCCGCTGGAATCTTTCCGCGTTCGGCCGATTTATTCAGAAAAGCTTCTGTCTGCTTGCGTGCGCGGTCGAGCGCGTCCTGCCGCGTGTCGTACACCCGGGTCACGAAGCCGGCGCGCGCGGCAACGATGGCAATGCCGCAACCCATCGTACCGCTGCCGGCCACGCCGACTGTTCTGATTTGCGTCATCTGCGTCTCCTATTTCTGAATGAAGCTTCGTCCGATCAACTGGCGGTGAACCTGATTGGTTCCCTCCCAGATCTGGGTGATCTTCGCGTCACGCATCAGGCGTTCGACACGATAGTCGGAGCAGTAACCGTAGCCGCCGAACAACTGCACCGCGTCGGTGGTAATGCGCATGGCGGCGTCCGAGGCACGCATTTTGAGCATTGAGGCTTCGATGCCGAAGTCAGTCTCGCCCGCGTCGATCATTGCCGCCACGCGCCACAGCCATGACTCACACAGGGCCAGCTCCGCCGCCAGATCGGCCAGCATGAATTGAATACCCTGAAACTCGATGATCTTGCGCCCCGACTGCTTGCGCTCGTTGATATAGGCGGTCGCGTCTTCGAACGCCGCGCGTGCAACGCCTAGCGCATGTGCTGCCACGCTGGGCCGCGAACGATTCAGCGAACCGAGCAGAATGCGCAATCCATCTCCCGGCTCACCCACCAGGTTCGCACGCGGCACACGGCAGTTGTCAAATGCGAGCGACGCTGTGCCGGAGGCTCGTGTGCCCATCTTGTGCTCAGTGCCGAGTACCGTGAGACCCGGTGTACCTTTCTCGAGAATCAACACCGAGATTGCCCGCTTCGGATCGTCGATACCTGCCCACTTGCCGAACAGCAGATACAGGTCCGCTACGTCGCCATTCGTAATGAACGTCTTTCCGCCATTGATCACGATGTGATCGCCGTCTTCGCGGAAGGTTGTTTGCATACCGGTAGCATCCGATCCCGCGCCGGGTTCCGTAATCGCCAGCGAGGCAAGCGCGCCTTGCGCGACCGCCGGCAGAAAACGCTGCTTGCTGGCAAGGCTGCCGTATTCGATCAGCGGTTTGATCGCATGAAAATTCGTCGCCCAGATGATGCCGGTGGAGGCGCACGCCTTCGATATCTCACGGACACACAGCGCGTAGCACGTGAACGACAACTTCGCGCCGCCATACTCTTCCGGCACGAACATCGCGTTGAGTCCGAGCGAATTGATCGCATCGATATTGGCCTGCGGAAACGCGCCAGTACGGTCGTATTCTGCCGCGCGCGGTGCGATCTGCTCACGCGCGAGTGTTTTCACGCTGTCGACGATCATCTTCTCGTCGTCATTGAGTTCGATACTTAAGTCAATTCTGTCCAGTACGTTCATTGAATTTCCGGTGTCAATGGGCCGATCGCGGCAACAGTCAATACAGCACCCTGCGCTTTACAACATTGCCGTAGCGGTGGCGCTGCGAACGTCAAATATCATTGAATTTCGCTGGGCGTTTTTCGACGAATGCGCGCATGCCTTCCGCAGCGTCGGCGGTGCGATAGGCGAGCGTGGAAAGGTCCGCTTCGATGCGCAAGCCTTCCGCAAGATCGACCTCCATCGCGCGGCGCACCGCGTCACGGGCAAAGGCCGAAGCGCAGAGGCTGAAACCGGTGTACTGCGCTGCATATTGCGCACCAAGCGCCTGCGGATCGCTGCCTCCAACGATCGCGTTGACCAGCCCGATGCGTTCCGCTTCTTCCGCGCCGACTGTGCGGCCGGACATGATAATGTCGAGCGCTTTCGCGGGCCCGACCAGTCGCGGCAGCCGCTGCGTGCCGCCGTAGCCTGGAATGAGGCCTAGCTTGATTTCCGGCAATCCGACCTTGGCCTTTGCGGTTACGATGCGAAACGTGCATGCCATGGCGAGTTCGAGACCGGCGCCGAATGCATAGCCGTGAATCACCGCAATGGACGGGATCCGCAAACGGTCGAGCTTCGCGAACACGGCTTGGCCAAACAGGGCTCCATCCCGCTCGGCAACGAGATTGCGACTCATCAGCTCCGTGATGTCGGCGCCCGCGCAAAAAGCCTTGTCGCCATGGCCCGTGATGACAAGTGCGCGGGCATTCGACGCAGCGACTTGATCGAATGCATTCGACAGGTCCTGCAGCAACGTGAAGCTCAGCGCGTTGAGTGCTTCAGGGCGGTTCAACGTGACGTAGGCGATCTGTCCGTCGATACTCGTTTGAATAGGCATGTCTGTCTCCAGTGCGACCTGCTAGATTCGGGTACATCAATTAAGCAAGGACTACGCCACTTTCCTGAATCCAGCGGTGACGCGCTTTTGGCGCATCGCTGATAGGTTTGACGGCGCAGTCGTGTCGTCCACGAAGACACGCTGTGTTGTCACGAGTGACACGAACTCATGCAGCCTTCAGCATGTCTTCGATCACCTTCTTCGCGTCGCCGAACACCATCATCGTCTTGTCCATGTAGAACAGGTCGTTGTCGAGACCGGCGTAGCCCGCTGCCATCGAACGCTTGTTCACGATGACCGTGCGCGCCTTGTACGCCTCGATGATCGGCATGCCCGCGATCGGCGACTTCGGATCGTTCTTCGCGGCCGGATTCACCACGTCGTTCGCGCCGAGCACCAGCACCACGTCCACCTGACCGAACTCGCCGTTGATGTCGTCCATTTCGTAGACCATGTCGTACGGCACCTCGGCTTCCGCGAGCAGCACGTTCATGTGCCCCGGCATGCGTCCGGCCACCGGGTGAATCGCGTACTTCACCTCGATGCCCTTTTCGACCAGCTTGTCGGTGAGCTCCTTCAACGCATGCTGCGCACGCGCCACGGCGAGGCCGTAACCCGGCACGATCACCACGGTTTCGGCATTGCCGAGCATGAACGACGCATCGTCGGCGGAACCCGATTTCACCGGACGCTGCTCGGCCGCGCCACCCGCCGCCGCCGCGCCTGGCTCGTTGCCGAAGCCGCCGAGAATCACGTTGAAGAACGAGCGGTTCATCGCGCGGCACATGATGTACGACAGGATCGCACCCGACGAGCCCACCAGCGAGCCCGCAATAATCAGCATCGGATTGTTCAGCGAGAAACCGATGCCCGCCGCCGCCCAGCCCGAATACGAGTTCAGCATCGACACGACCACCGGCATGTCCGCGCCACCGATAGGGATGATGATCAGCACGCCGAGCACGAACGCGATCAACGTCATGATGATGAACGGCAGCCACGATTGCGTGAGGAAGAAGATCACGCCGAAGCCGAGCATCCCGATCGCAAGAAACAGGTTGATGAGGTGCTGCCCCGCATAGACCACCGGTGCGCCCTGGAACAGCCGGAACTTGTACTTGCCCGACAGCTTGCCGAACGCAATCACTGACCCGGAGAACGTAATCGCGCCAACAAACGTGCCGATAAACAGTTCGACGCGATTGCCATACGGCAGAAAACCCGGAATCGCATTGTCAGGATCGACGAGGCCGAATGCCGCCGGCTCCGACACCACCGCATAAGCGATACACACGGCCGCAAGACCGATCAGCGAGTGCATCGCCGCGACCAGTTCCGGCATCTTGGTCATTTCGACGCGCGCCGCGACGAACGCGCCAATCGCGCCGCCGATCACCAGCGCGACCAGCAGCAGGCCGAGCCCGAGGCCCAGATTCGAGCCGAGCGCGTTCGCCTGTTTGACGATCAGCGCGATGGTCGTGAGGATCGCAATCGCCATCCCGACCATGCCGAACGTATTGCCCGTGCGCGCCGTCTTCGGATTCGACAGCCCCTTGAGCGCCTGAATGAAACAGACCGACGCGACCAGATAAAGCAGCGTGACGACGTTCAGACTCATTACGCGTTCTCCTTGGCCGTCTTGTCCGCAGTTTTGTCATTCGTGAGCTTCTTCGGCTCTTTCTTCCTGAACATCTCCAGCATTCGCCTCGTCACGAGAAATCCGCCGAACACGTTCACCGCCGCTAACGCGACAGCCAGCGCGCCGAAGAACTTGCCGGTGTCGCCCACGGTGAGGCCTGCCGCGAGCATCGCGCCGACGATCACGATCGCCGAGATCGCGTTGGTCACCGCCATCAGCGGCGTGTGCAGCGCGGGCGTGACGTTCCAGACCACGTGATAGCCGACGTAGATCGCCAGCACGAAGATGATCAGGTTGACGACGGTGTGATTGATAACTTCCATTCCCTGTTTCCTCATGAGCCTTATGCCGCAGTCCGCGTCACGGCACCATCGCGCGTGAGGAGCGTTGCCGCAACAATGTCGTCGGCGAGATCGATGTTGAACGTGCCTTCTTTGGTAATGATCAGCTTAAGAAAATCGAGCACGTTTCGCGCGTAGAGCGAAGACGCATCGGCCGCGGCCATCGCTGGCAGGTTCGTGTGCCCGACAATCGTTACGCCGTGCTTCACCACTACCTTGTCAGGTTCGGTGAGCGGACAATTGCCGCCCACGTAGCCGTCGGACGGCGCGCCACGTCCTGCGGCGAGATCGACGATTACGGAGCCCGGTTTCATCGACCGCACAGTTTCGGCCGTGATCAAGGTCGGCGCAGTGCGGCCGGGAATCAGTGCGGTAGCGATGACAATGTCGGCCTGGCTCGCGCGCGCGTGGACCAGCGACGCCTGACGCGCCAGCCAGCTAGCCGGCATCGCGCGCGCGTAGCCGCCGACACCCTGCGCAGCTTCGCGCTCCTCGTCGGTCTCGTAAGGGACGTCGAGGAATTTGGCGCCGAGGGATTCGATCTGCTCTTTCACGGCGGGACGCACGTCCGACGCTTCGATCACGGCACCGAGGCGCCTGGCGGTTGCGATCGCCTGCAAACCGGCCACGCCCGCGCCGAGAATCAGCACGCGAGCGGCTTTCACCGTGCCCGCTGCGGTCATCAACATCGGCATGAAGCGCTGATAGAAATAGGCGGCAACGAGAACAGCTTTGTAACCCGCAATATTCGCCTGAGAAGACAGCACGTCGAGACTCTGCGCACGCGTCGTGCGCGGTGCGGCCTCAAGCGCGAATCCCGTTAGTCCGGCTGCCGCCAGTCGCGCTGCGCCGCTGGCATCGAATGGGTCGAGCATGCCGACGAGTACCGCGCCGCGCTGGAAGACACGCAACTCATCTGCTCCAGGCGCGCGTACCTTCAGGACCATTTCGCATCCCAGCGCGGTTGCTTGATCAGTGATCTCCGCACCTGCTTCCCGGTAGGCGTCGTCAGTGATGTTCGCTGAGACTCCCGCGCCCAACGCCACCCGCACGACATGACCTTGGGCCCTCAGTTTCTTTACCGTTTCCGGAATCGCGGCAACTCGAGTTTCACCGGCCGTTGTTTCGGCCGGCACGCCAATATTCATGGACGCTGCTCCTTCTGATTTAGATCTTTAGTGATGGGCAAGCGCAGATGCGCTTAAATAAAGCGCATGAATCGCATGCGCGAACGTGCCCGCTCGCTTGTGAAAAGCAAGGATGCAAAGCTTTAGCGGGAAAACGACCGCGCGCCGTCGCCCCAAGCCGCTGCCTCGACAAGCTGCGACTCGGGTGCTAGCCAGGATGATTTCAGCCTTTCGCGTTGGCCAGAATGACCGTGCAATGGGAGGACAGAATGCCCCCTTCGTTGTGAACAAGCGCGACTTCCGCACCCTTCACCTGACGCGCGCCCAGTCCGCCCCTCAATTGACGAACCGCCTCCACAATGCCGAAGAGACCTCCTGCCGCGCCAGCATGCGCGTGCGAGAGCATTCCGCCATGTGTATTGACAGGTAGTGCACCGCCCACGCGTGCATGACCGCCGGCAAAGAAGGCCCCACCCTCGCCCGGCTCACAGAAACCAAGTTCCTCCAGCTCGATGATCGGTACGATGGTGAAGCAGTCGTACAGTTCAGCGACATCGATATCTCGCGGCTCCAAGCCGGCCATTTCGTACGCAATACGACCGGACTCCGTCGCGCCAAACTCGGTCAGACTCGGTGCGCACATCAGATGCTCGTGCGTGTGGTACTCCCCAATCCCCTGCAAATAGATCGGCTTGCTCCTCAGGTCCGCGGCGCGCTCCGCCGAGGTGACGATAAAGGCACCGCCCGCGTCGGAGATCAGACAGCAGTCGAGCATGCCAAGCGGGTCCGCGATTGGTTTCGCCGAGAGCACTTCTTCCACCGTCAATGGCTTCTTCATGTGCGCATTGGGATGCAATAGAGCGTGTTCGCGCGTGTTGACCGCGACCGAGGCCATCTGCTCGCGCGTCGTGCCGTATACGTGCATGTGACGCTGCGCGATCATCGCGTAGAAGCCGGGAATCGACGTGCCGTACGGCTGCTCGAAATACGGATGCCCCACCGCCATCAATGACGCGACCGCGGCATCCCGCGTTTGGCCAGTGGCGCGATTTTCGCCCGCGCACACGAGTACGGTTTCGCACTGCCCGGAAGCGATCGCCTCCGCCGCATGCTTCAACATGACGGCCGGACTCGCGCCCCCGGTAATGAGCGACGCGTTAAACCGGGGCTTCAGCCCAAGGTATTCGCAGATCACAGAGCCCAGCATGAAATACGGTTCGGTGAACGAGTACGCGGTCAGTACCCCGTCGATGTCGGATACCTGGAGACCCGCATCGTCGAGTGCGCGCTTTGCAGCCTGCGCATTCAGGCCGAGTCCGGACATGTGAGGAACACGCCCGATCTCCGATTCACCCACGCCGACAATGGCGATCTTGTTCTTGAGCGATGCCGCTGTTTTCATGGATCTAGCCTTCGGCCGAAACGCGATTGAATTGAGGAAGCCGGGCGCCGTCGCCACGATCCTCGAACGTCACGCAGACCCGGTCGCCGATGCGCACGGATAGCGCGTCTTCGCCAATTACGTTGGCCATCATGCGTGGCCCTTCATCGAGGTCGATCAATGCGACGACATACGGCGCACGAGCAGCGAATGCCGACATCGGCGCCCGGCGAATGATCGTAAAGCTATGGACGCTGCCGGTGCCTCCACTGTCGACCCATTCGAGCCGGTCGGACCAGCAGACCGGACATAGATAGCGCGGCATGAAGTGCAGCGATTCGCATGCAGAGCACTTGCGGATCACCAACCGGCGCTCCCGTGCCGCGGTCCAATAAGGAAGCGAGTCAGCGTTCGGCACTGGCAAAGGCAAAGGCAATCGTGCGGTGTCTTCCATCGTGAGTCTCCGTGACATTCAGCCCTTGTTACTGCAACCCCTATGCCAGGCGATCGAACGGCAAAGGCGTTCAGCGACGTAGTGGCGGACGGTATTAGTCAGAGGCGGCTTTGCGCGGCGCTGCAGGCCGGTTCCGTCGTGCGGCGACTGGAATCGAATGCGCCCGAAAAAGCACGGAATTGTCTTTTTGCTCGACATCTGTGTCGCTGCGAAACACACAGCGTCTGGGTCCCGGATCGGACCGGAGATCCGTTCGTATCCGGACAACTCTTTTGAGTTGCCTATGAACCGATTGAGGAAGGCATGAAACTCCATGAAGAGTCTCCGGCGCGAAGTTCCCTAATATCTCTACCCGTAGCACGGCGCCATTCGGGCTCGACCCAAGAATGTGCACTTGAAACTCAGAGACGTCCTCTTCACGCACACCTGTTCTCATCAAAGACAGAAATATCGTCAATGAGACTTCCCAGCCACGTGCTTCGGTGCCAAAAAGTTGGCACGACTGTTGCGAACTAGCGCCCAGGCTTGAGCCCCTGCTCAACTACAACATGAAGACGGAGACATACCTTGGAAAGCGTCATTGCGGCCGGCGTAAACGGCCTGACTCTAGGCACTCAGTATGCCTTAATTAGTATCGGGTTTACGCTCATCTTCAGCATTATGGGCGTCGTCAACTTTGCTCACGGCGGCTTCTATATTCTCGGTGGATACTTCGCGTATTCGCTATCGCACTCCCTCGGCCTGCCATTCGTTGTTGCCGTACTGCTGGCAACGGTGGCCACCGGCGTCATCGGGTACGTCATTCAGACGCTATTCGTCGAGAAATACGTCACCGACCACCTCGCAACGATGCTGATTACGTTGGGCATCTACCAGATCATGACCACCGGGGTCACGTTCGTCTACGGTGCCGAACCCGTCGATTTCAGATTTCCGGTTTCGGGTTCGCTGCGTGGCGCAGGGTTCTACATCCCGTATCCCAACCTGATCGTGATGGCTGTTTGCGCCACCGCGATTGCCGGGGTTTACTACCTTGTTTATAGAACCCGCTACGGAATCGCACTGCGCGCAATGGCCGACGACGCGCCGGTGGCAAAAGCCCAGGGCATTCCGCCCGCGCGGATGTTTCCCATGGCGTTCGCCATTGCTACGGCATTGGCCGGCCTCACCGGCGCGCTCGTGACTCCCATGCTCGCGCTCGAGCCGACTGGCGGAGAAGCCGTGCTCGGGAAGGCTTTTGTCGTCGTCATTCTCGGCGGGCTCGGTAGTGTCACGGGCGCCATGATCGCGGCGTTCATTGTCGGTCTCGTGGAAGCCTACTCGAGTGTCTATCTCGGCGGATCTCAAGGTGCGCTCGCGCTGTTCCTGCTGGTCGTGCTGATCCTGCTGGTACGCCCGCAAGGCCTGCTCGGCACCGTCGCACGCAAGGCCTGATCGCCCTCCCAATACCTCATGCGACCTCATCCCTATGAACTCAAACCGTCATCGCGACTTTAAGCTGGATATCTGGGGCGTCGTACTGCTCCTTCCACTAGCCGCCATACCCTTCCTCACGGTGAATACCTTTCTGAATTCGCTGACCTATCAATGCGCAATTGGCGTAAGCGCAGCGTTGGCCGTCTACATCACCTTGCGAATGGGTCTGCTCTCATTCACCGTACCGGCATTCATGGCGATCGGCGGCTATGCCTCGGCCATGCTGGCCAAAGGCGGAACAACAGACCTGCTTTTGCTGATGGGACTCTCATTCGTGGTGCCCGCCCTCTTTGCGATTCCGCTCGGCGCGCTCGTGCTGCGGCTCAAAGGCGTCTATTTCATCATCGTGACATTCCTCTTCAACGAGATTCTCCAGTTGGTGATTTTTGAAACACCTACGTTGACAGGCGGCTCAGACGGGATCGCAGGTGTGCCGCCCGCCACGCTGTTCGGCAAAGATCTCGGGTCGCCCACGATGTTGATCGTGGTGACCGTCGCGGTGTGTCTCATCGCGGCGCTCATTACGCTGACTGTGACCCAGCGTTTTCGCGCGGAATTCACCTCCATCGACGAAAACGAAACGCTGGCTGAAAGTCTCGGTGTTGCTGTCTGGAAGTATCGAACGATCGGTTTCGTGGCATCCGCGGGCGTGTCGGGTTTGGCCGGCTTCGCTCTTGTGAACATGCTCTCAACGGCTCACCCGAGTTCGTTCGCCTCATGGTCGATCAACAACTACATTGCCTACGCCTTCGTCGGTGGCCGCGGTTCGATGCTGGGGATCGTCGTGGGCAGCGCGCTGCTTATCGTCATGACGAACATCTTCAGCGGCTATGCCGATCTCTCTGGAGGCATGTTCGGCCTGCTGTTGCTGATCGTCATGATGGCAGCGCCAGGCGGAATCGTCGGCACGCTGGTGAAACTGGCCACCAACCGGAAAATACGTACCGAGCCGCAAGTGAAACCTGTTCATTGGAGAAAGGCATGAGTTCGGCTCAAGTTTTCCCTTCAGCCGCAAACGACACGACTCGAGCGTGCAGCCTTCGCATTGAGGGCGCTTCCAAGCACTTCGGTGGGCTCAAGGTGTTCGAAGGCATCTCATTCCAGGTGCCACAGGGCGAAGTTGTCGGCGTGATCGGCCCCAACGGCGCCGGTAAGACAACGATGATCAACGTCATATGCGGCATGCTATCGCCGACGTCTGGCCAAGTCTTTCTCGGTGACCGCAATATCACGGCCAAGCCGTTCCACACCGTCAGCAAACTTGGCGTGGCGCGCAGCTTCCAGCAGACCAACACGTTTCGCAGTGTGAGCGTCGAAGAAAACCTGTTCCGCGCCGAGCGCTTCGGCTCGCGGCACGACGGCCCCTCGTTAGGCATCGACACCCTGTTGGACGAGTTCGGCCTGGCCGCGCATCTACACGAACCAAGCGACAAGCTCCCTTATGGTCTGCAGAAGATGCTCGGACTGGTCATGGCATTGGCGGCACGCCCCCGTTTTCTTCTGCTCGATGAGCCGGCGGCAGGCCTCGAACGGCGGGAACGCACACAGGTGGACCGGTTCATCGAACACGCGCGAACGATACTCGGTTGCGGCGTGCTGATCGTGGAACACGACATGGATCTGGTCCGCCGTCTGTGTCCTCGCATTCTCGTACTCGAAGCCGGCCGCCTCCTCGCCGAGGGATCGCCTGACGAAGTCCTGTCGCGCCGCGACGTGATCGACGCCTACCTGGGTGTTACTGAGGAGTAAATATGCTGACAATCGAAAATCTCGGCGTCCGCTACGGGGGCATCGAGGCATTGCACGACGTGTCGATCGAAGTGAAACGGGGTGAGTCGGTGTTGCTGGTCGGGTCAAATGGCGCGGGCAAGTCGAGTCTCATCAATTCCGTGGTCGGATTGGTGCCGACCGCAGCCGGCCGCATTGTGTTCAACGGAAAGGACCTCGTCGGCGTGTCCTGCCCCGCACGCGCGCGCCTTGGCATCGGCTATTCCCCTGAGGGTCGGCGCGTGTTCAGTTCGCTGACTGTGACCGAGAACGTGTTGGCCGGCACCACGGGGATTCCGATTGCGAAAGCGATGGCCAATCTCGAATGGATCCAGAAGATATTTCCACTTCTTGTTGAGCGCGCCGATCAACCGGCGAATCAGTTGAGCGGCGGCCAGCAGCAGATCGTAGCGATCGCCCGCGCGGCTAGCACGATGCCGAAGCTGCTGCTGCTCGACGAGCCGTTCCTCGGCCTCGCACCTGTCTGGATCGGCCACATCAGCGACGCCATTCGTGAATTGCAGCGACGCGGCACGACCATTCTGATGACCGAGCAGATGGCCCGTCCCGCCCTGAAACTGGTGGATCGTGCCTACGTCATCCGCAATGGTGAAGTGCGCCGCAGCGGCACCGTAGACGAAATCCGCGACATTGCCCTTGCAGAGGAGTACCTCTAACTCATGATTCAATCCACCAAGACGTCGGCGACACACAATCAGTTATTCGTGGGCCGCGACGAGCCTATTCTCGACCCCGAGATACCGATCATCGATTCGCATCATCACCTGTTCGACCGACCACCGTTGTGCTACATGCTCGACGACTACCTCGAAGACGTACGCGCAGGGCATCGTGTCGTGGCGTCCGTTTATCTTGAGACACAGGCCTTTGCTCGCCCGGACGGGCCAGAAGTCCTACGACCACTTGGCGAAATCGAGTTTGCCAACGGTGTCGGTGCGATGTGCGCGAGTGGTGCGTATGGGGAATGCCGCGTCGCCGCGGCGATTGTCGGCTACGCGGATCTAAGGTTCGGCGACCAGGTAGCGGCGCTGCTCGACCGCGCGCTCGAACTCGCGCCCGAGCGTTTCCGAGGGGTCCGTCAGGTCACCATCGAAGACCCGACCGAAGCGCCCTATCGCTTCATTACTCACCGCCCACCGAGCGGCGTTATGAAGAACCCGGGATTCCGGCCCGGTTTCGAACAACTCGTCAAACGCGGACTAACCTTCGACGCGGCCATGTTCCATCACCAGTTGCAGGATCTCATCGACCTCGCAGATGCGTTCCCTCAGGCCACGATCGTACTGGACCATTGCGGGCATGCCATGGCGATGGACATGGACGAGCAATCCCGCGCCGACGTCTTTCGCAAGTATCGCGAAACGATATCCGAAGTGGCGCGGAGACCGAACATTTACTGCAAAATCGGCGGTCTTGGGATGCCCTTCTGGGGATTCCGTTTCGAGGAGCGGCAAGACCCGATCGGTTATCAGGAACTCGCTGCGACCTGGCGCCCACACGTCGAGACCTGCATCGAAGCCTTCGGCGCCGACCGATGCATGATGGAGAGCAACTATCCTCCGGACGGACGTTCAGGCGGCTTCGTACCGATCTGGAACGCGTTGAAGCATATCGTGCACGCGGCCTCGCCCAGTGAGAAGGCCGCGCTATTCCACGGCACGGCTGCCAAGGTGTATCGGATCCATCTTCCTGAATTTTCGTGAACAATGATCTCGGTGAGCCAACGCGCAGACCAGTCCATTACGGTTTGACACGCGCCTGGCTCGCCTTGAATACGAATCTCTATTTCCCATCCGCGCCTCACTGATATCAGACATCGGCATGGCGCCTCGCCTCCTTATGCCGCTCTAGGCACCGTGCATGCGGGTTCTCGAAGTGTGCGCGAAACACACGCTCGCTGTATCCATCAGAGACATGCCATAGCGGATCGCCGCTCGGTTCGCTATGACAAGCCGCCAAACTGACGCATTTTGCGATTATACATATGCACTTAATTCGCTTAGGTTACCTTAACTAATTTAACAATGAGAGCAAGAACACCAACACCCCTATCTCCAATCTCCGTTTCCCGAGCATCAGACTTGACGCGATCGATTATTCCGGTGGGTTGGCACAGACGTTGCATTTAATGCGCGTCGCGTGATGCTGATGCACAGATTGAGATCCTGTTCGCAGCGCGTGTACAACTAACTAAATCCGTGAGGAGACAACCCGCATGACACCGAACACGAAGCGATCTATCCTGTGCTGCGCCGCGTTAGCACTTCCTGCTACAGCGAGCTACGCACAAAGTCAGGTCACCCTGTACGGCGTAATCGACGAAGGCATCATGTATCAAAGCAACTCCGGCGGTCCCAGCGGTGGAAAGAGAATCTTCCTCGAATCGTTGAGCGGCCTAATGGGCAGCCGGTGGGGACTAACCGGTAGCGAAGATCTTGGTGGCGGCTTGCACGCGATCTTTACGCTCGAGTCTGGCGTCAATCTGAACAACGGCACGGCTGCACAAGGTGGCGCGCAGTTCGGCCGCCAGGCATTCGTCGGCCTCAGTAGCGATCGGTTCGGGAATGTAACGTTCGGCCGTCAGTACGACATGGTCTTCTACTTTCCGGCGCCCCTCACCGGATCGAATCTGCTCGGCGGTGACTATGCAACGCACCCGGGTGACGTCGATAACGCCGGCAATGGGTTACGGGTTAACAACACGGTTCGGTACATGAGCCAGAGCTACCACGGACTCACATTCGGAGGTGAGTACAGTGCCGGCGGCGTTGCCGGAAACGTCACTGGGAATAGCGGGTATTCGCTGGGTGCTGCCTATGCGTATGGTCCCCTGAAACTGGGCGCGGCATTCGAGTATTTCAAGAATCCTACCTCCGCAACGGCGGGTTCAGGCTTCTTTACGGGAAATGCCAACGGCGCGACGGTACTCTCGCAATCGTTAAACAAGGGGTATGCGAGCGCTCAAGCCTGGCAGGTGGCCATGGCGGCAGCCAACTACACCATCGGATCGATGACGCTGGCTGCGTCATTCTCGAACGTTCAGTATGCCAATCTGGGACCCGCCTTCTCAAACGGCATGGCGCGCTTCAACAACTATGACGTTGCAGCTCGATACCAGTTTGGCCCTGCCCTGTTTGTCGGCGTTGCCTATAACTATGCGATCGGTAAGGGTGTCTCGACGGCGGAAGGCACAACCGTCGGCAATCAGCACTATCACCAGGTTTCCTTTCTGGCAGATTACTTCCTTTCCAAGCGGACCGACGCCTACTTAGGTGTGGGCTGGCAGCGTGCTTCCGGAACATCGTCGCTCGGCACGCCCGCTGTCGCTGATATCGACTCGTTGGGTGACTCATCGAATAACCATCAGATTCTCGTCCGTCTCGCTCTGCGTCATAAGTTCTGAATGAACACCCTTCTCGCGCTGACCGCTATGGATGCGCACTGAAGAAAATAAGCTGAGCACCATCCGCTGCCTTTTCCGGGCAGCGGCCCACGGCGAATACGCATGGCAAAGGTCCGGATACATACCCCGTGTGGGCCAGCGTCGTATCAATCGTGTATTGGTCTGAAAAAGTCAAACCGAGCATCAGGAGCATCATAAATGAAACGCTTCGAAAACAAGGTCGTCATTGTGACCGGAGCCGGGAGTGGCATCGGCGCAGCCTGCGTAAGAAGATTATTCGACGAAGGCGCGTCCATCGTTGCCGCTGATGTGCACAAGGAAAACGTCGACAAGGTCGTAGCTGCATTCGAAGGTAGCGACAGAGTGTATAGCGTCGGCATCGACATATCGGATCGCGAACAGGTGGACGCGTTGGTGTCGGGCGCGGCTCAACAGTTTGGGCAACTTTGGGGACTTGTCAATTGTGCCGGAATACGAGGCGTGGGCAGCGTCCTGACTGTCGAACCCCATGTCTGGCGTCGCGTGTTATCGGTCAATCTCGATGGAACATTCAATGTTTGCCAAGCCTTCGCTCGTGCAATGAAAGGTGCACACGCGTCGGGCTCAATCGTCAATCTGAGTTCTGCAGCGGGCATTCGTGGCGTGCCAAACCGGCTCGCCTATGCTGCCTCGAAATATGGAATCGTCGGCATCAGCCAGACCATGGCGCTTGAACTCGGTCCGATCGGGATCCGTGTCAACGCGATCGCGCCCGGTATGATCCGCACGCCAATGACCGAGGTGATGTTCGAGGACGCGGAAAACGCCAACCGCATTCGCGCGGCTCACCCTATTGGCCGCGAAGGTCGACCAGATGAAGTTGCCGCGGCGGTCGCCTTTCTGCTCTCCGAGGACGCGAGTTTCATCACAGGCGTGGTTCTGGCAGTCGATGGCGGAAAGACGGCAGGTATTCCCTCGCATTGACTGGTCGGCCCTCTGGCCGGCCAGTTGAGTAGGCGGTTCGACCAGAGGCGGCCTTTTGAAGCATGGGCTAAAACAACGGCAAGCAGAGCCCGGCGTCCGTGTGCCTGGTCGATCGAGCTTCGTCGCGCTACGGCGTCTGCTTTAGCAAACGAACCATCTCCGGTATCGCTGCAAACAGATCGCCGACCAGTCCATAGTCCGCGACACCAAAAATCGGCGCTTCGGGATCTTTATTCACTGCGACGACCACCTTCGAGTCCTTCATCCCCGCGAGGTGTTGAATGGCGCCAGAAATGCCGACTGCCACGTAAAGTTGCGGCGCAACTATTTTCCCTGTCTGGCCGACCTGATAGTCGTTTGGAACAAAGCCCGCATCCACTGCGGCGCGCGATGCACCCATTGCCGCACCGAGCTGGTCGGCCAGAGGCTCGAGGAGCGCGGCGTAATTCTCCGCGCTGCCCAAGCCGCGGCCGCCGGATACGATGATCTCCGCCCCCGTGAGTTCCGGACGATTCAAGGTCGCAATCTCCCGGCTGACACACTCAGAAAGGTGCGCATCCACCGCGTTGACTCGCTCCACTGCCGCATTGCCGCCCTCCGCCGCCGCTGCCTCGAAAGCCGTAGCGCGCACCGTGAGCACCTTGATCGGCTCTGCCGACTGCACCGTCGCGATGGCGTTGCCCGCATAGATAGGCCGCTCAAACGTATCTGCACTCAACACGGCAATAACGTCGCTAACCTGCGCCACGTCGAGTTTCGCTGCGATCCGTGGCGCGAGATTCTTTCCGTACGCCGTTGCCGGCACGAGAATGTGCGAATAGGTGTGCGCGACCTGCAGCACAGTCGCTTCGATGTTTTCCGCGAGGCCCGCCTCGAGCTGCGGCGCTTCGGCAAGCAACACTTTTGAGACGCCGGCGATTTTCGCCGCGGCTTCAGCCGCGCCCTGTGCCTGATGACCCGCGATCATCATGTGAATATCGTTCGCCGCAAAACTGGCGATAACCGCTGCGGCAGTCATGGTATTGAATGTTGCGCCCTTGAGCGAAGCATTGTCGTGTTCTGCAATCACCAGGATGGTCATGTTGTTTCTCTTCTGTATCGTCAGATTACCTTCGTTTCGCCCCTGAGCTTTTCGACCAGCGTTTTCACGTCCGGCACGATGACGCCCGCGCTACGCTTAGGCGGCTCGCTCACCTTGAGCGTCTTCAAACGCGGCGTCACATCAACGCCGAGTTCCTCGGGTTTCATCGTTACGATCGGCTTTTTCTTCGCTTTCATGATGCTCGGTAGCGTAACGTAGCGCGGCTCATTCAGGCGGAGGTCAGTGGTAATCACTGCGGGCAACTTCAATGCAAGCGTTTCGGAGCCTCCGTCAATTTCGCGCGCAACGGTCACCTTGCCGCCCGTCACCGTCACCTTTGAGGCGAACGTCGCCTGCGGCAGTCCGGCCAGCGTAGCCAGCATCTGGCCTGTCTGATTGGAGTCGTCGTCGATGGCCTGCTTGCCCAGGACTACCAGTTGCGGCTGCTCCTTCTCAAAGACCGATTTCAGCAACTTTGCGACAGCGAGTGGCTGTAGTTCTTCGTTCGATTCGACAAGGATGGCGCGGTCCGCACCGATTGCAAGCGCGGTACGCAACGTCTCCTGACATTGCGCGACGCCGCAGGACACTGCAATGACCTCGGTGGCCACACCCGCTTCTTTCAATCGGACGGCTTCTTCCACGGCGATTTCGTCAAACGGATTCATCGACATCTTTACGTTTTCGATATCGACTCCGGTTTGATCCGATCTGACTTTCACCTTGATGTTCGCGTCAACAACTCTTTTAACTGGCACCAGAATCTTCATTTCCTTTCCTTGAGATACATTCAACGCGAATAGAGACGCGTGCACGCGCAGCGCTACGCCGCCGCGCGTGTGATCCGGCCGAAGGACACGGCGCCCTTATCAGGCACCGATAAATCGAATGTCCGACATGGATTCGTAGAATCGCGCCATCTCGTCGATGTTCGCGGTCTTGCCAAAGATATGTGCGCCCACCTCATACACGCTGCACACGGTTCTCGCAACCAGCATTGGCGCACCACATTTAATCGCCATACCACCGGCAAGCTTCAGATCCTTAACCATCAGTCCCAGTTGGAAACCCGCGGTTGCCTTTCCTTCCGATAGCGAAGGAAGAATCCGCTCCGATGCTGCGCTCCAACCCGTACTTTGATTGATGACCTTCGACAGGTCGGCGAGCTTGAGTCCATACTTCACCGCAATGGAAGCAGCTTCGTAAGTGAGAAGGCAGTTGCAGGTCGCCACCGCGTTATTGACCAGCTTGGCGATATGACCATTACCCAGCGTTCCGCAATAGACGACATTCGGACTAATGGATTCGAAAACGGGCCGCACGGTCGCGAAAGCATCGGGTGAGCCGCCAGCCATGATTGCAATCGTGCCCGCCACTGCGCCGCGCGCGCCGCCCGCAACCGGTGCGTCGACCAGTTGGACGCCCAGTTTTTGCAACTCGGTGCCGATGTCGATCGTTACGGTCGGATCACCCGTGGTCTGGTCGACGACGATCTTGCCGACGACGATCTTGCCGGGTGACAGTCCCTCAGCCAAACCGTCCTTGCCGAAAATCACTTCGCGCACAATGGCAGATGTCGGTACACACACAAATATGACATCGCACTCACGGGCGAGCGACGGCAGATCCTTTGCGACGATGGCACCTTCCGTTTCAAAAGCCCGTGCAGTTTCAGCGCTTACGTCGAACACTCGCATCGTTCGGGAGAGCATCAGGCGACGCGCGAGCGCGCCCCCCATCGTGCCCAGGCCGACATACCCCACCCGCAACGCCTGTTTGCCAGCATGCTGCAGGGGCGAAACAGGCTGGGACAATGCCGTATCCGGGGCATCCCGAATATGCGTTCCGGCCATGTTCTCGATGAGATCGATGACCTTCTCCAACTGCGCGGTCTCCCCCATCATATTGACACCCGTCTGCAGAATCCCGCGGACGATATTCGTTAGCGTGGTTGGTGCTCCGCAGTCCATCCCGAGTTGAATGACCTGGTTCATATCCTTCAACATCAGGGCCATGGCGAAATGGCTTGCAACCGACCTGCCTTCACTGAGTTCTTGCAAGGTAACTTTCGACGTGCGGTTCCGCCCCGATCCCTTGTTGATCATTTCGCTCATGGTGGCGAGCGATAGGCCCATCTTCCTGCCCATCGCCACAACCTCAAAGGTGGACACGCGGCAGCCGGCGCTCAGCAAGTTATTGCAAAGCTTCATGGCCTGACCGTCGCCAACCCGATTGCCGCAGTGAAACACGTTCGGGCTGATATCCCGCAGCACCGGCAATGCTCTCTCGCAGTCGGCTTCGGCTCCGGAGATCATAATAGAGATCGTCCCCGCATTCGCGCCCGCCACGCCGCCGGAAACGGGCGCATCGATCATGGCGACATCCTGTGTGGCAAGCTGTGCGGCAATGTCGCGAGTCTGGCCTGGCACCCCGCTAGTCTGGTCAACGACCAGCTTGCCGCTGGAAAGACCCTCGGCAAGACCATTCCGGCCGAAGATCAAATCACGGACATCCGATGTGCGCGGCAAGCATAGCAATACGATCTCGCACTGGCGTGCCAATTCCGCAGCGGAAGGCGCCACCGTGGCGCCGAGTTGTTCAAAGGCCGCCGTGGCACCGTTATTAATATCCCAGACGATGACTCTATGCCTGGCCACCAGGCGGCGCGCAAGCGCGGAACCCATGGAGCCAAGACCGATATATCCAATGTTCATGACGATGCCTCGTCTACCTGGTTTCGGATTCGAACAGTTCGAGCGCCGCCTTCCCGGCGCATAGTCCAGCCGGCCAACCTGCGTAGAAGGTCACCTGGACGATGAGGCCGCGCAACTCGTCGAGCGTGATACCCGCGTCGACGCCACGCGCCATCCAGGTTTTCATTTCCTCCAGTTTGCCGCCGGCTGCGAGCACGCCGAGCGTGACAAGGATCCGGTCGCGGTACGCCATTTCCGGTTGCTTCCAGACATCGCCCAATAGCACATCGGTGCGAATACGCGCGAGTTGCGGAACATGCTTGTAAATGCCGACGGAATCGCCGGTAGCCGTGAATGTCATGGATCGCTCCTAAGGAAGATAAGGTGATGGAAACTTTTGGATACCTCAACCCGCAATTACTGCGCGCAGCAATGCGCTCTTTCGTGATTCACACTACTTGGCGGACTCGGTGGGAATATCGATTTTTTGCTGGGGTGCCCGCTTGCCGTCCACGATGAAGTTCACAGCAACCGGAAATGAAAGCTCCTGATTGATGCCGTACTGCTTCTTGCCGCGCCAGCCTGCTTTGCCCACGTAACGCGATTCAGGCACCATGTTGCGCAACGCCGCGGCGATTTTTTCGCCGTCCTGGTCGGTGCCGGCGAGTGAAATTGCCTTGAGCAACATCTCCGCTGCGATCTGTTCGTTGTACCAAAGGGCCATCTCTGGAATCGGGCGCTTCATCAACCGCTCATAGTCGGCATTCATCTTTCTGATACCGGGATCTTCGGTAGGAATATGATCGAACCAGTAGAAGGCTTTCTGTTTCTGTTCGCCGCCGGAATTGGCGATGACGACATCTCCGCCGGCACCCAGGCGTCCAAACGCTCCCGCAAAGCCAGCTTCCCGCATCTGCTTGACAAGAATGCTTGCCTCACCCGGAGGCATGCCGCCCAATTCCACGGCATCGACGTTCATACCCATGAGCCGGACGACAATTGGCGAGAAATTCGCCGTCCCTCGCTGGTACCACTCCGTGGTTGTCTTGACTCCTGTGTCGTTATAAACCTTGGCAAGCGCTTTGCCCGGATCCGTACCGCCCTGGTCGTTCGGACCGACGACGACTGCTGTTTTTAGTCCAAAACGATCCTTTGCCGCCTTGACAGCAGCCGGCGCCCAAACGGGCGGCGACTGCACTTCGTGAAACGTACCGGGAAACTCGGGACTGATCACGTCGGCGGCAAACGACGGCGTGAAGTTCACCAGGCCATTACGCTTGGCCACCGGTTTGAAGCCTGTGATTTCCGGTGAGATGACCGGACCGACAACCGCGTGCGCTCCCTGACTCGCGAGATAGTTAGCGGCCGCCGCGCCGCCAGCAGCGGTCGACTGCGAGTCGACACTAATGACGGAGACTTTGCATTTGCGATTGCCGATCTGCAACCCTCCGTTGGCGTTCGTCCACGCAACCTCGAACTCGGTCGCGGCCTTCTCGGACAAGCCCCAACTTGCGCCCCCGCCGGTCATCGGCCCTGTCACTCCAAGCTTGACTTCACACTCCTGCGCGCCCGCCGGAAGGCTCCCAAGGCACGACGCGACCACCATCGTCGCTAGTGCAGCCGATTTTGTCCTGCTCCAACGCGTAAAGATCCGCTTCAATTTGATGTCTCCAGATGTTATTAGTGAACGGCCGATTAAATCCCGTCTGCGCGGTTTGACTGTCACCAAGTTTCTATAAAATAGTTATCCTTATCGATTAACAATCAACAGCAACGATTTGAAACTTCCTGCTGGCAACCGTGCGCCCACTCCTCCGAACGCGCGGCCATCATTTGATGGCCGCGCGTTCAGTCGGCCGTGTTCACAGCCGCATATAGACCGACTTCGTTTGCGTGTATGCATCGATGGACTCCGATCCCAGTTCGCGTCCGAACCCGGAT
The DNA here is from genome assembly GCF_009455635.1 of Paraburkholderia agricolaris. Classification (NCBI taxonomy): domain Bacteria; kingdom Pseudomonadati; phylum Pseudomonadota; class Betaproteobacteria; order Burkholderiales; family Burkholderiaceae; genus Paraburkholderia; species Paraburkholderia agricolaris. Next base: position 1,823,056 of record NZ_QPER01000001.1, on the reverse strand, counting down.
TGCTTGTAGCCCCCCATCGACATTACCGGATCGCCTTCCGCATAGGTATTGATCCAGACTCGTCCGGCCTTGAGCGACCGGGCGACGCGATGCGCGCGAGCGATATCGCTTGTCCAGACTGCCGAGGCGAGGCCGTACTCTGTGTCATTGCCCTTGAAAACCACATCGTCCTCGTCTTTGAAAGGAATAATCGACAGCACCGGCCCGAATATCTCTTCTCGCGCGATCTTCATGTCGTTGGACACCGAACTAAAGACGGTCGGTTCGACGAAATAGCCCCGATTGCCAACCCTGTCGCCGCCCAGACTCAATCTCGCGCCGCCGCTTTTGCCCGCGTCGACGTAAGACAACACGCGTTCCATTTGCCGGGCCGAAATGAGCGGTCCGAGTTTGGTATCCGCATCGAAAGGCGAGCCGACCTTATAGGTGGCGGCGATCTGCGCGATGCGCTCTGTCGCCTCGTCGTGGAGACTCTCCTGGACGAAGAGCCGCGTGCCGGCCGAGCAGATCTGGCCGGAATTACCGCAGAATGTCGCCACTGCGGTTGCCAGCGCCTTGTCGAGATCCGCGTCGGGGAAAATGATGTTCGGCGATTTGCCCCCGAGTTCGAGCGTCACCTTCTTCATGTTGCTCGCCGATGACTGAAGGATTTGCTTGCCGATTGCCGTCGAGCCGGTGAACGCCACCTTGTCGACGCCGGGATGAGCGACCAGTGCGCCGCCAGCGGTTGCGCCAAAACCGGGAATAATGTTCAGGACGCCCGGCGGCAACCCGACTTCCTCGATCAGTTCAGCAAGACGCAAGGTAGTGAGCGGCGTCTGTTCCGCTGGCTTCAGCACGGCGGTATTGCCGCACGCCAGGGCCGGTGCGATTTTCATCGCCGCCATGACCAGTGGAACGTTCCAGGCGTTGATCAGCCCACAGACACCCATGGGTTCACGCAACATGTAGATGAAGCGCGCGCTGTCGGTCGGATTGGTCGTGCCGTAAATCTTCGTCGGCCAGCCGGCGTAGTAGCGGAAAATCTCAGCGACCTGGGCTACCCGCGCGGCGCTGAAAGAAAGCGGCATACCGTTATCAAGGGTCTCGAGAACGGCGAGCTCGTCCGCATGGCTCTCCACAGCATCGGCAATTTTTAGCAGATAGCGAGTGCGCGCATGCGGCGAAATGCCGGACCACGAAGCCGATTCGAACGCGCGCCGGGCTGCCGCCACTGCAGCGTCGACGTCCGCGCTGTCAGCCTCCGCCACGTATGCGAGCCTCTCTTCGGTAGAGGGATTGATTGTCTCGAATGTCTTGCCCGAGACAGCATCTACCCACTTCCCTCCGATCAACATCCGCTTCGAATCGGACGACTCCAGCCACTCCAGCACTTTGCGATGACCCGCGCTAATCGCTGAAGCGGCGGCTGAAGCAGAAGCGGGCGAAGCATTAGACATAGGTCACTCTCCATTGGGTTGCAGATTCGCAGCCCCGCATGATCCCGGGCTGCGACACGCACACCATTTTGCAAGTTCGATGCCAGTCGGCGGATTCATATGAAAATCCCGCACGGAGCGGCCAGGCACACCGGGCGCGTGCCTGCGACGCGCGAAATGGCGTCGCTACCGCGGACATGTGTCGTCGGCAGAGACAGGTGTTTGCAAGGAGAACTTGCGCCAGCAAAACCGTAAGCCCAACGGTCCAATGCATGCTCACGCAATTGCCAGCAAGCGACTCAGGCTTTAATTCGTTTTTGGACGATAGCGCAGCGAATCGATCACCACGGCCATTGCTCGCGACGACTCTGAACGGCTCGCGTAGTACGCGTGCAAGCCAGGAAACGTAGGACACCAGTCATCGAGTACGCGAACAAGGCGCCCTGCGGCGACGTGAGGTTGCGCGAGCTCCGACGGCAGGTACGCAAGACCATAGCCGGCCAACGCGGCATCGAGCATGTGATAGGTGCCGTTGAATGAGAGCTGGCCCTCCACGCGGACCTGAACTTCACGGCTGCCCTTCTTCAGCTCCCAGGCGTAGAACGCGCCAAGTGTCGGCAGACGCAGATTGATGCAATTGTGTTCCACCAGATCATGAGGTGTCTTCGGCTGCGGTTTGTTCTCCAGATAGGCAGGTGAGCCAACGATTGACATCTTCATGTCCGCGGCGATGCGAACCGCGATCATGTCTTTCGCCACCTGATCTCCATGACGAATGCCAATGTCGTAGCGGTCCGCCACGATGTCCGTGAGGCCATAGTCCGTCACGATTTCCACCTTGATCTCCGGATACTTGCGAAGCACCTTGGACAACTTGGGCCAGAGAATCGTGTTGGTGGTGTGATCTGTCGCCGTGATCCGAATCGTGCCGGCAGGTTTGTCGCGAAGCTCAGTCACCGCTGCCAATTCAGCTTCAATTTCCTCGAAACGGGGTGCAACGCGCTGCAGGATGCGCTCGCCAGCCTCCGTAGGGGACACGCTGCGCGTGGTTCGCGTCAGCAGCCGCAGGCCAAGTCTCCCTTCGAGTGAGCGGATGGTATGGCTCAATGCTGATTGGGACACACCTAACTGCGCAGCTGCGCGCGTGAAACTGCGTTCGCGAGCAACGGCGACGAAGGCGAGCAGGTCATTGAAATTTTCGCGTGGCATTAATGAACTGACCTCATAGGCGTTTGCGGAATCTGGCCACTAGTCGCACGAGAGCGAACGGGTTAAGTTTGCAAGGCAAATGTTAGCTTGTATTCGACAGCCGGTCACGACGCTGTCTTGATCGGCGAAGCCGCTTGCCTGAGCACAGAAGGCTTCGCACCCGAACCGTTTCATAGAGGATCAAGATGAGAATTGCCATTGCCATTGCGACCACGCTACTTATTTCCACCTCAGTTCCCGCTCAGGCGGATGAGGTGGGTGGGCCCACGATTGTCGTCGCGCGAGCCGGCTCCCAGCCGTCGATCAAAGGACCGACGGATAATTTCACCGGCTCCGTGCGCGTCGACCCGCTATTCCCGGCAACGCCCTCTTCCACCGTATCAGGCGGTCTGGTCACCTTTGAACCGGGTGCCCGCTCCGCGTGGCATGCGCATCCTCTCGGGCAGACCCTTGTCATCACGTCCGGCCTGGGCTGGGTGAAGGACTGGAACGGTCAGAAACGCGAGATGAAGGCCGGGGACGTAGTCTGGATACCGCCCGGAGTGAAGCATTGGCACGGCGCCTCCCCCGCTGCAGGTGTATCGCACATAGCTATCCAGCAGGCAGTCGACGGAAAGAATGTCCAGTGGATGGAAAAGGTCAGCGACGGGCAGTACGCCGAGTAACGCCAACGACCTGCGCGCTGTCTGGTCTGGCGGTCTGAGTAGCACCGCCGGACGATCAGTCAGCGTCAGGATGCGGAGAAATGCTGATTGTTGCGGCACGGGCCCGCGTGCCGATCATTGGGTCGAGATATGAACTGCTGCGATACTTGCTCCGATACGCGTCGTCGATCTGGTCATTGATCGCGCCATCCACGGGCTCGAAGACGACGTCCCGCGTCATACCGGCGACGAGTATGCGCCCCGCTTTCTGTTTCACGGCAGCCTGATACCAACGGGAAGCTTTGCCGCTATAGCCACGTACATACAGCGCGCCGTCGACCACGACGGACCAGATCCAGGTCGGCGTGCCGTAAGTCTTCCCATCCTCGCGAAATGGCGAAATGTGCAAATCATCGGCCCCGGCTATCCGGCTCAATTCATCTTGCTTCCATGCGCTCATCTGCTTCTCTCCTTGAAACGTCCAGTGAACTAGTCTGGCCGCTTTTCCAACACATCTTTCACCACCGGCAGCGCTGAGAACACGTTTGGCCAACCGGCATAGAAGGCTAACTGCGTCATGACTTCAGAGGCCTGTGCCTTCGTGAGACCGTTGTCCATTGCCCGGCTCAGGTGATACGTCAATTGCGCGAACTGCCCCGTCGCGACAAGCGCACTGACTGTCACAAGGCTTCGATCTCGAGGCGCCAAGCCCGGACGCAGCCAGAGATCATGAAAGAGTGCTTCCGTCGTGTAGTGCACGACACCTGGCGCCACAGAGCCGAAATTCTTCTCGACGGCAGTTGCCCTTTGAGCCTCCACAGCCTCGTCGATGGGAAGCGGTTCGCTCGGAACGGCTGGAAGGTTGGATAGCGTAATCCCGCGCTTATCAAAAACCGATTTAGTGACCGCAACTGCCGACGCTGCATTGCCCCAGCCGGAATAGAACGCCAGGTGCGTGATGATCTCGGAAAGCTCGCCTGGCGTCACTCCACTATCCAGCGCCAGGTTTAGGTAGTACGGCATCTCGGTGGTCTGATTGCGCGCAATCAATACCGATAGCGTAACGATGCTCCGATCCCGAGCCGACAGTTGGGGACGCTTCCAAAGATCGCCAAGCAGTGTGCCATTCGTATAGTGCACAAGCGCCGGCGAAACTGTACGCATGTCCTCAAGAGTGGATAGCGGAGTAACAGAATCTAGTTTTGTCATATCGGTCGTCCTTACCATTTGCGAACAGGCGCTGAGCCCCAAAGAAAACGCTACTACCGCTACATTGAAGAATTTCATTTTGCATTTCCGTCCTTTACATGCCACGCGCATCGGGTGAAGGAGCGCATAGCGCGGGTCCTTACCCGTTGATCGCTAATTTAGCCATCTCGCGCGCAGGTGATTAGACGCTTAATTCCGCAAACACCTATAAACCAGCTTCATCAATGACGACCGGTCTTGACGGTATGGCGTCTGTTATCAATTAAGTCAGTGCGGCAGGCTTGCGTGGGGCGCGCGGGGCACATTCATGAATTCATTTCATAGCGTCTTGCCGTTCCATGGACTTATTCCCAAGACGGCGAATGTTTACCATCCCGACTTACCATCCTCAATAGCGTGACTCAGATGAACATATCGTTTGATGGAAAAGTCGTGCTCGTCACCGGTGCTGGTTCCGGCATCGGCCTTGCCACGGCACAAGCGTTCGCCGAGTCGGGCGCCACCGTGACGTTGGCGGATATCAACGAAGCCGCGGCGCACGAGGCCGCCGGGCAACTCATCGCAGCGGGTTACCCGGCCGTCGCCATGCAATGCGACGTGGCGGTGGAGATGCAGGTCAAGGCTTTGATCGAGTCGACAGTTGCGAGGTTCGGCCGCCTCGACGCGGCATTTAACAATGCGGGAGTCAACAGTCCCTTTGCAGAGACTGCCGATGCGAGCAGCGAAGAGTTTGATCGTGTGATGGCCGTCAACCTGCGCGGCGTCTGGAATTGCATGAAGTATGAATTGCGCCAGATGCGCGATCAGGGAAACGGCGCCATCGTCAATTGCTCTTCAATAGGCGGCCTTGTGGGCACGCCTGGCCGTGCAATCTACCGCGCGTCCAAACATGGCGTACTAGGTCTCACCAGGAGCGCCGCCCTCGAATATGCAAGCCGGGGTATCAATATCAACGCAGTGTGCCCGGGCGTCATTGAAACGCCAATGGTCACCGGCATGCTGGAGCGCGAGCCTGAAGCGATGCGAGAGCTGATCAAGGAGCAGCCGATCGGCCGCCTGGGTCGTGCGGAAGAGATTGCTTCCGCAGTGGTCTGGCTGTGCAGTCCCGCCGCCAGCTTTATCGTAGGTCACGCGTTAGCAGTCGACGGCGGCTTCACGGCTCGATAGAGATCGGCACCGTTCCCTCCGACGAAGAATTCCTCCTTTGAATCGATTTCATCCTCGACGGTGACAACCCAAAGCGTCGTGTCAACGACATGTCTGCACTACAGACAACCGTGCCTTTATGAGCGGCACATGACAAGTCACCCATAACCGACTGGCACCGCCGATCGTGCGTGGCGACCGACTGGCTTAGAAGATGCTTTTAGACCGGCGGCATCGGTTCACGTAGAACGAGAACCGATGCGGGGTCTGCTTTTGCCAAAAGGCGGACGGGGTCGTTCGGCCAACCGGAAAAAACGCTAGCAAATATGAATACGCATGCAGACATCGATGCGGACGTGCATTCTTTTCTGAAATCAAAGCTTGGCCACGTCATTGGCGGTCGTGTTGTTGAAGCAGCTTCGGGCAAGACCTTCAGCACGTTGAATCCAGCCACCGGCGAGGTGCTAGCGCGATTAGCGCAGGGCGACGCGACAGACGTCGACCGGGCGGTCAAGGCAGCTCGCGTTGCATTCGAAGGACCCTGGTCGAAGTGGACGCCGTACGAGCGCCAGGCGCTTCTCATGAGGGTGCACGACCTCGTGGACAAGAGGTTCGAGGAAATGGCCCTGCTTGAGACGCTCGACATGGGATCCCCCATCACTCGTACCCGCAATCTGAAGAAGATTGCGCTGCAGGCGCTCGCCTATTTCGCGACCCAAACGATGAACCCGTCAGGGCAGTTGCTGCAGAACAATATGGCCGGCACGGTCAAGAGCATGATCGTCAAGGCGCCCCTGGGCGTGGTAGGTGGAATTCTCGCATGGAACAACCCGCTGGTCGGCCAGTGGTTCCTCGTAGGTGGTGCGCTTGCCACAGGCTGTACGGTGGTGCTCAAGCCCGCCGAGCTCGCGTCCTTGTCGGTTCTATACATGGTGAACCTGCTGCATGAAGCCGGCATGCCCGAAGGCGTGGTCAATGTCGTCACGGGGTACGGATCGGTGGCAGGTGCTGCGCTGGCCGGCCACAATGATGTGGATCGTATCGTCTTCACAGGTTCCGTTGCGACCGGTCGTCAAATCGTCGAGGCGTCTACCAGCAACATGAAGCGTGTGCAGGTGGAGATGGGTGGGAAATCTCCTGACATCGTATTTGCTGATGCCGACCTGGACCTGGCGGTGCCCGGTGCCGCAATGGCCGTGTTCAACAACAGTGGCCAGATTTGCACGGCCGGCACGCGTCTGTTCGTGCAGCGCGGCATTCATGAGGAATTTATCGCACGCCTCACGGCATTCACCCAAACCCTGCGCGTCGGCAATGGTCTTGACCCGGCTGTGCAAATGGGACCGCTGATTTCACAGCAGCAGTTAGAGCGCGTGATGGGCTATGTGAAGGGTGCGGCTCCCGAAGGTGCCACGCTGGCGAGCGGCGGCGAGCGCCTCGGCGGCGATCTCGCCGAAGGCTACTTCATCCAGCCCACCATTTTCTCGAACGTTACGCCCAACATGAGGATTGCGCGCGAGGAGATCTTCGGACCCGTGATCTCGGTGCTGCCGTTCGACACCGAGGATGAAGCCCTGCGCCTCGCGAATGCTACCGAGTACGGTCTGGGGGGCGCCGTCTGGACGCGCGATATGTCCACGGCACTGCGCATGGTCGACGGCATCAAGGCCGGCAGCGTTTGGGTCAACTGCTATGGCTGGATGGACATCGGGGTTGGCATGGCCGGTTACAAGCTCAGCGGCTATGGCACCAAGGGCGGCCCCGGTTACATCGACTCGTTCCTCTACGAGAAGTGCGTCTATATCAACGTTACATGACCAATTCGATCTGATGCGATGCACTGCGGCCCACGAGCGCGGCGGTGGCTTTCGATCTGACGAGGAGAAGAAATGCCAGGCATTTCAGAAGGTAGGTTTGTCGTGGTAGGAGGCGCGAGCCTCCTTGGTTCACACATCGGTGAACAGTTGCTAGCCAGCGGTGCGCGCGAGGTGGTCCTGCTTGATAACCTGGCGCTCGGCTCGACGGAAAACATCGACTTCCTGCTGGCGGATAAACGCTGCTCCTTTGTGCGCGGCGATGTGCTACGCCTCAACGAACTCTACGACGCAATGGTCGATTGCGATGGCGTGTTCGCTGTCGCCGGTTTTCTGGCCGAACCCATGCGCGCGAATCCATGGCTGGGCATCGACGTGAACGTCCGTGGCCTGCAGAACATTCTTGAAGCCAGCCGTCACCAGCGCGTCAAGAAGGTGGTGTTTAGTTCTTCCAACGGTATCTACGGGGCGGTCGGCAACGAGCCCAATACCGACGACTCGCCATTGCGCTGGGCCGGCATGCCGCCAGCGTTAATCCTTTACTGCGCGTCGAAAATCATGGGCGAGGGATTGGGCCTTCTCTACCAGCAGGAGTACGGCGTCGACTTCCTCGCGCTTCGCTACTCGGCGATCTACGGTGAGCGCCAGCACAAGCGCGCTATTGCCGTCACGCAGATGGTGCAGGCATACGAGCGCATCCGGTCTGGCAAACGGCCTGTCATCGAAGAAGACGGGACCCAGGTGACCGATTACATCTATGCGGGCGACGCTGCTCGAGCCAACCTGATGGCAATGTCTAGCGAGGCAAGTGGTGCCGGTATGAACATCGTGTCGGGCGTGGATACCTCTCAGAATCAAGTAGTCGAGCTGGTCCTTAAGGCCTGCAAGTCAGATCTCAAGGCCGACTACTACGCCGCCCCCAGCAAGCTGCTGCTGCCCGTAGAGACAAAGCTGGGCTTTAGCCGCGCGCGGGCGAAAGAGCTACTCGGCTGGGAGCCACAGGTTTCGATCGCGGACGGCATTGCCAAACTGGTCACGTGGCTGGATCAAAACCGCACTTAGCGATGGGTGTTTCAACAGGTTTGTTACTCAAAGAGTCTAGAGAAGGAAACCCCCACTTTGGGACGAGCGCAGAATTCACGCCAGGTCCGATGCAACAAGCTTCTACATCCGCTGACCTATGTATCGTCTGAATCCTGAACGACACCTCAAGCTGTCTTGAACTAGGAGCCCACGAAAATGCAACAGCGCAAATTGGGTAGCAGCAGTCTCGAAGTATCGGCCCTGGGTCTGGGCTGCATGGGTCTGAACTATGGACGCGGTCCAGCCCTGAACAAACTGGAAGCAATCAAACTGATCAGAGCGGCCTTCGAGCGCGGTATCACCTTCTTCGACACGGCCGAAGTGTATGGACCGTTCAGAAATGAGGAGCTACTGGGTGAGGCCTTGGCACCCTTCCGCACCAAAGCAGTCATTGCCACTAAATTTGGCTACAAGTTCGATGGGCACGACAAAGAGATCGGCCTGACCAGCCGACCGGAACACATTCGGGAAGCTGTCGAGGGTTCGCTCAGACGGCTGAAGACCGACGTCATTGACCTGCTCTATCAACACCGTGTAGATCCAGACACTCCGATCGAAGACGTCGCCGGGACGGTCAAAGATCTCATCTGCGAAGGTAAAGTTAAGCACTTCGGCTTGTCCGAAGCTGGCGTCTCCACCATCCGCCGCGCGCATGCTGTTCAGCCGGTCACTGCACTGCAAAGCGAATATTCGCTATGGTGGCGTGAGCCCGAAACCGAGCTTCTGCCGACTCTGGAGGAACTTGGCATTGGGTTCGTCCCCTTCAGCCCGCTTGGCAAAGGATACCTGACGGGTGCGATCACTGAAACGACAACTTTTGACATAGCCGACCGCCGGAACGCCATTCCTCGCTTTACGGCGGAGGCACGTAAAGTGAACAGGCCCTTAGTAGATCAAATTACCCGGATCGCGCGACAGAAAGGTGGGACTGCGGCTCAAATCGCCCTCGCCTGGTTATTGGCACAGAAGCCATGGATCGTTCCGATCCCCGGCACTACCAAGCTGCATCGCCTGGAAGAAAACCTTCACGGCGCTCTGGTTGAACTTTCGCCCGATGATCTTCACAACCTCTGCAGCGCCCTATCCAGCATACCGGTCCACGGCGAACGCTACCCGGTCCATCTGCAGCAGCAGGTTAATCGCTAAGGTGGCGGTTTACAGAAATCGCACTGCCTCTTTGTTACCACTAGCTCACAATGATTCTCCAGTAACGATGTCAAGTCGTCCCGGCGCCATCCGGCTCCAGTGATCGATGACTAATCCAATTATCGGATTTGCTGTCGGTGCTGGCTGCTGCGTCGTAAGCTGCCCAAGCCGACCTCACACGCGAGCTCACGCCCGACCGTGATAACCCGCGGCTTCTCTACGTCCGAGGATTTACCTTCGCTGACGGCACGCAGGTAATCCAGCAGTTTCGCGCGCGCGAATGCAGGCGAGATCCATCCCGACCATAGCGGCCAATCGTCAGCGTCTCTCGGCACCCATTGATGCGCTAGTTCTATCGAAAGGAGATCGTGCCCACCGGGAAACCGTGACATACATGTCGTCACGTTCGGCGATCTTGTACATCGCCGAACGGGGCTTAAGGTTGCGAAGCGCACATTCGGTGTGCATCGCGTCATTCTCATGGTTGGGACAGATGCTTACTTACTGTCACCAACCACCAGCCCTACGGACACTTGCCAACCCGGGCGAACTCTGGCTTTCCTGGCTGAACTTTACCGTCGTGCCCGAAATCGGGTTGACGGTAAAGCATGAAGCCTTAATCATCAGCGGGCCCATACGGTCCGTTTACCGGCATCTGATGCCACATTCAGTACCGTAGAATTTGCCTGGCTTTTGATGGAAGGATCACAAATCCCTTGTCAATCCATGAATTAGCGACGGATAAGTTCTCAGTTGACAATCGGATCTGGTACGTACGCCATTGATCTTATTTAATAAATTCCGACGCCTTCCCACTCAATCGTCAATCCGACGCTGGCGCCTTGTGTGGACGGCGTTTCCGCCGCTCATATGACGTCGATACCGCCAGCGGTACCGGATATTCCTGTCGGCACCCAACGGCTTTCAATCGACTGCATCGGACGATTGATGCCGTTTTTCCACAGAATCGCCATAACGAGGCATGTCAATACGATTGTTGGCCGCGATACCGTCATCGATACCGTCAGGCTCCGTCCAATGCGACCCTCGTTCGGACGATGGGCCCATGCCCAACGATTAACAGCGTTTTACCCGTCAGCGCGAGCGTTTGATATTCCGTAACCCATGGATTACAATCCGAGCATGACGAAGCTGATCATTACGCCCGAATTTGACAGTTGGTTATCGCGCGTGCGGGACCGCCAGGCGGCGATGGCGATCGTCGGTCGGCTCAGCCGGGCACGGCTAGGCAACCTTGGACATTGGCGTGCCGTAGGCGACGGCATCTCGGAAATGAAGATCGATGTGGGCAAGGGCTACCGTGTCTATTTCAAGCAGCGTGGCGATGTGCTGGTGATCATCTTATGCGGTGGCGACAAGTCCACGCAGGCCGCAGACATCAAGCGCGCCAAGGTCATCGCGAAAGATTTGGAGTTTTGACATGAAAGTCAGCGAGTTGATGGAGTTCGACGCGTCGAGGTACCTGAAAGATGAAAACGACTACCGGCTGTATCTCGCCCAAGCGTTTGAAGGCGGGGATCCGGTTGAGATTCAGGCAGCACTTGGTGACGTTGCCAAGGCACGTGGTATGACGGCACTCGCACGCGAGTCGGGTATCGCGCGTGAAGCGTTGTACCGCGCGCTCTCCAACAAAGGAAATGCCGAGTTCGCGACGATCATGAAGGTGATCGTCGCGATGGGGTTGCACCTCACGCTGGCAAAGACCAAAGCAGTGCCAAAGGCAGCCGCAAAAGCCAAAACCGCGACGAAGGCCGTAGTGGCAAAGAAAGCACGGCCAGTTGCGAAACGCGCTGGCAGCGCGACCTCAAAAGGCCGTACTCGTCCTAGCAGTGCGGTACACACCTGACATCGAATCCGTCAGCGGCTCACGATCCGCCGAATGGGCCTCACGGGCCTGTTTTGCTTCAGATAGACCGCGTAGAACCTATGTTCCTCGCACCCGCCACAAGCGCCAAAGCCTCGAGGTCATGGAACGTCCCGACGCGATCAATCGTACAACGCTGAGAGTGAGGCCCGCGACCCGGCTCCTGGCCAACATCCCCCGCAAGCGAGCCAGCGGCCGGATTCGCCGAGAGTGTTTCCCCACAGCCTGCCGATGCCGCGTCCGTTCCACAGTCGAAAACCTAGCCGCACGGCACACTCGTGCAATCAGCTGCTTCTCCGCGCCAAGCTAACAAGGACCCTGTAGCCGTAGCGGGCGATCGCCATCTCCGCTCACCGCCCGTTGATTGCGATAATCATGAAGAAAGGGAATGGGGCCGGGGATATATCGTGACTTGAAACTCCGTCACGGCCGACAACCTTGTACTGCGTTGTTTCGAGCTTGAAGTTCGAAGTGCAAGCTTCGTGCACAACCTATCGAATTCCCGTGGTTAGTGCGATCATGCACCGTCACCAACCACGAGATCTCCAGATGCCCAAGATCCGCTCGCAAGATAGCGTCCCAGGCTGAAAAACAACGTCGCACGAAAATCGTATTGCCGGTGCAGTATCGAGCCCCGGCGGATAAGCGGACGACGCCCCCCCGTTTAACCAACCTTTCGTGGCACAAACTTCGATGGCGGAATTCAAATGGCCAAATGCCTCATTTGAATTAAGCCTTACAAATCACGGCATATCGGGCAATATCCGAGCGAAATGTAAGTAGCTGGTTGGGAGTCTTTACTTCCTCACTCCCACTCAATCGTCGCCGGCGGTTTCCCCGAGATGTCATAAACCACCCGGTTAATCCCACGAACTTCATTAATGATGCGATTCGACACATGCCCCAGCAACTCGTGCGGCAGATGCGCCCAATGCGCGGTCATGAAGTCCAGCGTCTGCACAGCGCGCAGCGCCACGACATACTCATAAGTCCGGCCGTCGCCCATCACGCCGACGCTCTTCACCGGCAGGAACACCGCAAACGCCTGGCTCGTCAGGTCATACCAGGACTTGCCGGTTTCCTTGTCGATAAAGGTACGCAGCGTCTCGATGAAAATCGCGTCCGCGCGACGCAGCAGATCGGCGAAATCGCGGCGCACTTCGCCGAGAATCCGCACACCCAGACCCGGGCCTGGGAACGGATGGCGATACACCATGGCCGGCGGCAAACCGAGCTTCACGCCGAGTTCGCGCACCTCGTCCTTGAACAGTTCACGCAGCGGTTCGAGCAGCTTCAGATTCAGCGTCTCAGGCAGGCCGCCCACGTTGTGGTGGCTCTTGATGGTCTGCGTGGCCTTCTTGCCCTTGCCGGCCGATTCGATCACGTCCGGATAGATCGTGCCTTGTGCGAGCCACTTCGCGTCCGTCAGCTTGTTGGCTTCGGTCTGGAACACCTCGACGAATTCCGCGCCGATGATCTTGCGCTTCGCTTCCGGATCGGTCACGCCGGCCAGTTTCGACAGGAACACTTCGCTCGCGTCGACGTGAATCACCTTGACGCCAAGGTTCTCAGCGAACGTTGCCATCACCTGCTCGGCTTCGTTCAAACGCAGCAGGCCGTGATCGACGAACACGCAGGTCAGCTGATCGCCAATCGCGCGATGCAACAGCGCCGCCGCCACCGACGAATCCACGCCGCCCGACAAACCCAGAATCACGTGCTCGTTACCCACCTGCTCGCGAATCTTCGCGACGGCTTCGTCGATGTAATGGCCCATTTCCCAGTCAGGGTTCGCGCCGCAAATCTGCAGCACGAAGCGTTCGAGCATCGCGCGGCCCTGCACGGTGTGCGTCACTTCCGGATGCCATTGCAAACCGTAGAAATGGCGCGCTTCGTCAGCCATCGCCGCGATCGGGCACGATTCCGTCGACGCCATCAGCTTGAAACCCTGCGGCATTTCCAGCACCTTGTCGCCGTGGCTCATCCACACCTTCAGCATGCCGTGACCTTCCGGCGTGGTGAAGTCGCTGATGCCTTCGAGCAGGCTCGTATGGTTGCGCGCGCGCACTTCGGCATAGCCGAACTCACGCAGGTGGCCGATATCGACCTTGCCGCCGAGCTGCTCGGCCATCGCCTGCATGCCGTAGCAAATGCCCAACACGGGTACGCCGAGTTCGAACACCACTTGCGGCACGCGCGGCGTATCCGATTCGGTGACCGAGCTCGGGCCGCCGGAGAGAATCACGCCCTTCGGCGCGAAATCGCGAATGAACGACGCATCGACGTCGTACGGATGAATTTCCGAATACACGTTGGCTTCGCGAACGCGACGTGCAATCAGTTGGGTGACTTGCGAACCGAAGTCGAGGATCAAGATCTTGTCATGCATGGCAACGGACGGAGTCAAAAGTGAACGGATACGGGATACCGCGCAAGAAGCGCGGCGTTGAATTCAAAGCGGTCCACGTAAGGACCATCGAACATGAAGCGTAGCGATGAAGCGCGCTGGACCGTTCAACATCGCAGGCACCTGCCTGCGGCGCGCGCGAACGGAATCCGGTTGCTTCGACAGGCGTTCTGGCGCTTGGCGCGTCAGCCATGAAACGGCGGCCGGGGCGCACCGGGTGCATCGGCGGCGGCGTTGCGCGCGTCGTCCCGCGCTGCGGCTGCCTCCGCCCGTGCGGCGCGTTCAGAGGCCGTCAGGCCCGGTTCGTCGACCGACGGGTAGACCGGCACAGCCGAAACAGGACTCACAGGCCGTGTGACCGGCATAACGGGCTCTACGACCGGCTCGGCACGATAGACCGGCTCCGCCGTCACGCGACCGGTGTCGCGCCTGTTGGCAGCGTCTTTGGCGGCATCTTTCGCGGCCTGCTTTTCTGCACGTTCGGCGGCAGCGGCTTCAACCAGCCGCAACTTTTCACGCCGCCGCACCGCGCCCGACAGACGCACACCGCCCAGGCCAACCACCAGCAGCACGACACCGGTCAGCACGGCGATGATCTGCCCGAAGCCGGTCAACGCCGGCGTATGCAGCCCGAGCAGCCAGACCAGCATCAGCACGCCGGTCAGCCAGTTCACATGGCCGACGACCCTGGCGACCGTCGACGTGAGCGCGCCGTCGATCGACGCGTGCAAAGCGAGCCACGCGAGCCCGATCAGCGCCACGCCAAACCCCTGGCCGACCAGAGCCGGCTGGGTTTGCACCAGTTGCAGCGCGTTGTACAACGAAGTCCAGGGCGTCAGCAGAAACAGCACGCCGAACGCAAGCAGCAACAACGCATCGAGGATGAGTACAGCGCGCAGCAATGGCTTCATTGGCGTTTAGTCCACGTGGTAGTTGGGCGCTTCCTTGGTGATCTGCACATCATGCACGTGCGACTCGCGCAAGCCCGCACCCGTGATCTGCACGAACTCGGCCTTGTCGTTCATCTCCGCGATGGTGCGGCAGCCGCAGTAGCCCATGCTGGCGCGCACGCCGCCGATCAGCTGGAACAGGATTGCGTTGACCGAACCCTTGTAGGCGACGCGGCCTTCGATACCTTCCGGCACCAGCTTGTCGATGTTCGCGGAATTGTCCTGGAAATAGCGGTCTGCAGCACCGTCCTTCATCGCGCCGACCGAGCCCATGCCACGGTACGACTTGTATTGACGGCCCTGGAACAGGAACACGTCGCCCGGCGCTTCTTCGGTGCCGGCGAACATGCTGCCCATCATCACGGAATTCGCGCCGGCGGCCAGCGCCTTGCTGACGTCGCCCGAGAATCGCACGCCACCGTCGGCGATGACCGGCACGCCGGTGCCCTTGAGCGCTTCCGACACGTTCGAGATCGCCGTGACCTGCGGCACACCCACACCGGCAACGATCCGCGTCGTGCAGATCGAGCCCGGGCCGATGCCGACCTTCACGCCGTCTGCGCCGTATTCGACCAGCGCCTTGGCCGCCGCGGCCGTGGCGATGTTGCCGCCGATCACTTCAACGTGCGGGAAGTTCTGCTTGACCCAGCGAACGCGCTCGAGCACGCCCTTGCTGTGGCCATGCGCCGTGTCGACCACGATGACGTCGACGCCGGCCTGCACCAGCAGCTCAACGCGTTCTTCGTTGTCTTCGCCCACGCCGACCGCCGCGCCCGCGCGCAGCTTGCCGTGCTCGTCTTTACACGCGTCCGGGTGCTCGGTTTGCTTGGTGATGTCCTTGACGGTCATCAGGCCGCGCAGTTCGAATGCGTCGTTGATGACCAGCACGCGCTCAAGGCGATGGCTGTGCATCAGCGCCTTGGCTTCGGCGAGCGGCGTGCCTTCCTTGACGGTGACGAGGCGCTCGCGCGGCGTCATGATGTTGCGCACCGGCTCGTCCAGACGCTCTTCAAAACGCAAGTCGCGGTTCGTGACGATGCCGACCAGTTGCGCGCCTTCGACGACCGGGAAGCCCGAAATGCCATGCTGGCGTGACAGCGCAATGACGTCGCGCACCTTCATTTGCGGCGGCACGGTGATCGGATCGCGCACGACGCCCGATTCGAAGCGCTTGACCTTGGCAACTTCAGCCGCCTGTTCAGCCGCGGTGAGGTTCTTGTGGATGATGCCCACGCCACCCATTTGCGCCATCGCGATCGCGAGACGGGCTTCGGTGACGGTGTCCATGGCGGCGGACACGAGCGGCATATTCAGGGAGATGTTGCGGGTCAGCCGGGTCTTGAGGCTGGTGTCGCGCGGCAAAACATCGGAGAAAGCCGGGACGAGGAGCACGTCATCGAACGTGAGTGCTGTTTGGATCAGACGCATGGCAAATCCTATAGGCGCAAAAGCGAATTATACGCGATACCTCCCCGGTTTTCACTGCACTAACAGCAGCTTAGCGAATTTCGGGGGATTTTTTTCACGACTTTACCCCTTCCGATTTCGGTTCCGCGTTCGCCTCGAGTTCGATCCGGTTTCGTTTGCGCGTTCGGGTGCAAGGAGACTCCCCACGGCTCAAACGCGCGCAATTTGACAGACTCTCACGCCCCGGGCCACCGCCCGGAAGTTAAAAGGCGGCTGAAAACGCCGGATAAAACCGCTGGAATGCAGAATCAAACAAGACGCCCGGCCCGCCAAACGGCTATTCTGCCGACCATTCCAGTTTTCTTGCAGGGGCAGTCAATGCAGCGCGGTGTGGCATATGGAGTAATGGCCGGGGCCTTATGGGGCATGGTGTTTCTGGTGCCGCGCGTGCTGCCCGATTTTTCGCCGCTGCTGCTGAGCGCCGGCCGCTACACGATGTACGGCATCGTTTCGCTGGCCGCCGCGCTGCCGATGGCACGCTCGCTGGTCAAACGCCTGACCCGGGAGGATCTCGGCGCGCTGGTCAAACTGGCGCTGGCCGGCAACCTGCTCTACTACTTGCTGCTGACCGCGGCGGTCCATATGATCGGCATCGCGCCGGCCTCGCTGATCGTCGGGGTGCTGCCGGTCACGGTGACGCTGCTCGGCCGGCGCGATCACGGCGCCGTGCCGCTCGCCCGCCTCGTATGGCCTCTTTGCCTGGTGGTGGCCGGCATCGCCTGCATCAACATCGACGTCTTCACGGTCGCAGACAGCGCGCCCGTGAGTATCGCGACAAAACTCCTCGGCCTCGCCTGCGCGGTCGGCGCGCTCGCCTGCTGGACGTGGTTTGCCGTCGAAAACGCCCGCTACCTGCAGCGCCAGACGCATTTCAGCGGTAACGAGTGGTCGGTGCTATGGGGTGTGGTGACCGGCGCGCTCGGCGCGGCATTGTGGCTGGTAGTCGCCGTCATGCCGTCTGGCGCCCTGCAGGCACCGCTCGGCGACGCGCGCTGGCATACCTTCTGGATGCTGAATCTGGGCCTTGCGGTCGGCGCGTCGTGGCTTGGCAACGGGCTGTGGAACGCCGCGTCGAAGCGGCTGCCGCTGACCCTGTCCGGCCAGATGATCGTGTTCGAAACGCTATTCGCGCTGCTCTACGCGTTCATCTACGACCAGCGCCTGCCACGCCCACTGGAAACCGCGGCGATCCTGCTGCTGGTGGCGGGGGTGTGCTGGTCGGTGCGCCAGCATGCGGACGACGGCACGTCCGGCACCGTATCGATCGAGGACAAGGCGCAGCCGTCCGCGCACTAGCGCATTGGCCGCTAACGCGAATCCTTGTTCTGCCAGCGGCGCCCTTCGATTGAACCCGCCTTGCGCGTCTTTTCGACGCGCCGTTGACGCGAGAGCTTCGGATCCACCAGCAGCGGCCGGTAAATCTCGACGCGATCATGGTCGGCTAGCACCGTATCCAACGGCTTGAGCTTGCCGAACACGCCTACTTTCTGCGTGCCCAGATCGATCTGCGGGTAACGCTGCAAGATGCCGCTTGCGTCGAGCGCCTGCTGCAGCGTGGCGCCTTCCGGCAAGTCCACGGCGATCAGCGTCTGCTCATTGGCAAGCGCGTAGCAGACTTCAATCGACAAGCGCGCGCTCATGCCTTACCGTAGCGCTGATCGGCGCGCTTCACGAACGATTCGACGAAGGTGTTGGCAATGTGGCTGAACACCGGCCCGATGATCTTCTCGAGAATGATGTTGGTGAATTCGTAGTGCAACGCGAATTCGATCTTGCAGGCATCCGCCCGCAGCGGCGTGAAACGCCAGAAGCCGGTGAATTTGCGAAACGGGCCGTCAGCGAACTCCATATCGATGCGCGTGGGCCGCTCCATGCTGTTGCGGGTGGCGAAATGCTGCTTGATGCCCTTGAAGTTGATATCGATCTTCGCCTCCATGCCGGTTTCGTCCTGGCGGCGAATTTCGACACCCCCGCACCAGGGCAGGAAGTTGGGGTAATCGGCGACGTCGGTAACGAGGTCGAACATCTGTTCCGCCGAATGGCGGATCAACACGGTTTTCTGGACATCTGCCATAAATTGAACAGCGCGTGGCAAGGGTGGGCAAGCGCCGCGGGCTTTCCTCGCCTCGCTTTGCTAAAATCGTGATTTTAAACGAGTTGGGCACTTTCCATTCATGAGCATCATAGACAACAGAAAAGCCTTCTACGACTATTCGGTCGAAGAACGCTACGAAGCAGGGCTCGTGCTCGAAGGATGGGAGGTCAAAGCCCTGCGCGCCGGGCGTGGCCAGATCAAGGAAGGCTATGTGGTGATCAAGAACAACGAACTGTTCCTGATCGGCACGCACATCAGCCCGCTGCCCGAAGCCTCGACCCACATCCACCCGGACCCGGTGCGCACGCGCAAGCTGCTGCTGCATAGCGAGGAAATCAGCAAACTGATCGGCAAAGTCGAGCAGCGCGGCTACACGCTCGTGCCGCTGAACTTCCACTACAAGGGCGGCCGTGTCAAATGCGAAATCGGCTTGGCCAAGGGCAAGAAGCAGCACGACAAGCGCGAAACGGAAAAGAAGCGCGACTGGGAACGCGAGAAGGCGCGCCTGATGCGCTCAGCCACGTAATCGTGGTGCTTCAATAAAAAATGGCCCGCAAAATAAGCGGGCCATTTTTTTGAGCGGAAAAAGCTGAATCAGCGCACTTCGGAAGCGCCCTTCCCTTTATTCACGATCGTCAGCGCCGAGGCGATCATCGAACTCATATCCGCCAGGTTGCCCGGCACGATCAGCGTGGTGCCCTGCTTGGCCAGGTTGCCGAACGCGTTCACGTACTGCTCGGCCACCTTCAGGTTCACGGCTTCCATCCCGCCGTTCGACTGGATTGCCGCAGCGATTTTCTGAATCGCCTGCGAGTTAGCCTCGGCCACCGCCAGAATCGCCGACGCCTGCCCTTGCGCCTGATTGATCGCCGCCTGCCGTTCGCCTTCGGATTTCTGGATCGCCGCCTCGCGGCCACCGGACGCGATATTGATCTGCTCCTGCTTACGCCCTTCGGATGCTGCGATCAGCGCGCGCTTTTCGCGCTCAGCGGTGATCTGCGCCTGCATTGCGTGAAGAATTTCCTTCGGCGGCGTCAGATCCTTGATCTCGTAGCGCAGCACCTTGACGCCCCAGTTCGACGCGGCTTCATCGAGCGACGACACGATGCTGTGATTGATGAAATCACGCTCTTCGAACGTCTTGTCGAGCTCGAGCTTGCCGATCACCGAACGCAGCGTGGTCTGCGACAACTGCGTAATCGCGAACACGAAGTTGCTCGAACCGTACGACGCCTTCATGGGATCGGTGACCTGGAAATACAGCACGCCATCCACCTGCAATTGCGTGTTGTCGCGCGTAATACACACTTGGCTCGGCACTTCGAGCGGAATTTCCTTGAGGATGTGCTTGTACGCGATCCGGTCGACGAACGGAAACGCAAAGCTCAAGCCTGGCGTCAGCGTACGGTGATAGCGGCCAAGCCGCTCCAGCACCCACGCATGCTGCTGCGGCACGATCTTGAGTGTCTGTGCCGCCAGCACGATCACGATAAGCAGAAGCACCGCCGCGACGATGGTTGAGTCCATTACTGACCTCCGGTCCGTAGTTCGAATAGTTGTACGTCGTTTTGTGCACGCGTTGGTGCACACATGGGTGCACGCTCAGTCCACCGTCACCCCGGTTTTCGCCTGCCGGCTGGCCACGACCACAAGGCAACTGCCGCGCATCTCGACGATTTCATAAAGCTGCGCATCTTCGGGCTCGCCGGCGGCCAGTTCGACGTCCCAGGCAGCGCCGCGGTAATTGGCGCGCGCCCGGTGCTCGTGCCACGCCGGCACGGCCAGAGTCTGGCCGATATCCAGATTGACGTCAGGGTTCTTCGACGCCTCCTTGCGCGTTCTGCGCCCGAAGCGCGAGCGCCTCAGCAACAGCACCGCGGCCAGCGCCACGACGGCTGCAATCGCAAACTGTAGATCGGCGGCGGCACCCGCTATATGGGCAATAGCGGCCGCCACACAACCCAACGCGATCATCAGCAAATAGAACGTGCCGCTGATCAACTCCAGCACGACAAGCACACCTGCTCCGATCCACCAGAACAATCCACCTGGCGCCATGTTGATCTCCACAAAGCAAAACACCCCGGATCTACCGGGGTGTTTATAGCACGAAGCGGGTGCATATTACCGGGCAGCGCAGCACGCTTTTACGTGCTTTTGACGTACCGCACCGCCCTTTATGCAAGCTGCTTATCGGGCCTCCGCCCGGTGCTCAATTACTTCTTCAGCGATTTCGCCAGTTGCTGCCACGTCTCGATGATCGAATCCGGGTTCAGCGAGATCGACGCGATGCCTTCATCGGTCAGCCACTGTGCAAAGTCCGGATGATCCGAAGGACCCTGCCCGCAGATACCGACGTACTTGTTCAGGCGCAAGCAGGTTTCAATCGCGCGCTTGAGCATGAACTTCACCGCCGGGTCGCGTTCGTCGAAATCGACTGCCAG
Source organism: Paraburkholderia agricolaris (assembly GCF_009455635.1). Taxonomy (NCBI): domain Bacteria; kingdom Pseudomonadati; phylum Pseudomonadota; class Betaproteobacteria; order Burkholderiales; family Burkholderiaceae; genus Paraburkholderia; species Paraburkholderia agricolaris. The sequence continues at coordinate 1,802,139 of NZ_QPER01000001.1, read as the reverse complement.
CAATTCCATGCCCGAGTCGCGGTCGAGGCCGAGCGTGAGCTGCGTCAGGTCGTTCGAACCGATCGAGAAGCCGTCGAAGAATTGCAGGAATTCTTCGGCGAGAATCGCGTTCGACGGCACTTCGCACATCATGATCAGGCGCAAGCCCTTCTCGCCGCGCTTCAGGCCGAACTTCTCCAGCAGCCCGACCACGCGCTCCGCCTGCTTCAGCGTACGCACGAACGGCACCATGATCTCGACGTTGTCGAGGCCCATCTCCTCACGCACCTTCTTCAGCGCGATACATTCCATCTGGAACGCTTCGGCGAAGTCGTCGGCGATGTAACGCGATGCGCCACGGAAGCCCAGCATCGGGTTTTCTTCGTCCGGCTCGTAGCGCGAACCGCCGATCAGCTTCTTGTACTCGTTCGACTTGAAGTCCGACAGACGCACGATCACGGGCTTCGGATAGAACGCCGCCGCGATCGTTGCGATACCTTCGGTCAGTTTGTCGACGTAGAACGCGCGCGGCGATGCATGGCCACGCGCCACGCTTTCCACGGCCTTCTTCAGGTCCTGATCGATGTTCGGATACTCGAGAATCGCCTTCGGGTGAACGCCGATGTTGTTGTTGATGATGAATTCGAGCCGTGCCAGACCCACGCCTGCGTTCGGCAGTTGCGAGAAGTCGAAGGCCAGTTGCGGATTGCCGACGTTCATCATGATCTTCACCGGAATCGGCGGCAGTTCGCCGCGCTGCACTTCGGTGACTTCGGTTTCGAGCAGACCGTCGTAGATCTTGCCTTCGTCGCCTTCAGCGCACGACACGGTCACGAGCGAGCCTTCCTTCAGCACGTCGGTCGCATCGCCGCAACCGACCACGGCCGGCACGCCCAGCTCACGCGCGATAATCGCCGCATGGCAGGTCCGGCCGCCACGGTTCGTGACGATGGCGGATGCGCGCTTCATCACCGGCTCCCAGTTCGGGTCGGTCATGTCGGCCACCAGCACGTCGCCCGGCTGCACACGGTCCATTTCCGACGGATCGTGAATCACACGCACCGGACCCGCGCCGATCTTCTGGCCGATCGCGCGACCGGTAGCCAGCACGTTCGACTGGCCCTTCAGCTTGAAGCGTTGCTCGGCCTTGCCCGCAGCCTGACTCTTCACCGTTTCCGGACGTGCCTGCAGGATGAATATCTTGCCGTCGCGGCCGTCTTTGCCCCACTCGATGTCCATCGGACGCTCGTAGTGCTTTTCGATAATGACGGCGTATTTCGCGAGTTCGATCACGTCTTCGTCGGTGATCGAGAAACGGTTGCGCTGCTCGTGCGCGACGTCGACGGTCTTCACGCGGCCTTGCTCGCCGGCCTTGGTGAATTCCATCTTGATCAGCTTCGAGCCGATCGAGCGGCGGATGATCGGGTACTTGCCTTGTGCGAGCGTGGTCTTGAAGACGTAGAACTCGTCCGGATTCACGGCGCCCTGCACGACCGTTTCGCCCAGGCCATAGCTCGACGTGATGAATACGGCGTCCTTGAAGCCGGATTCCGTGTCCAGCGTGAACATCACGCCTGCCGCACCGACGTCCGAACGCACCATGCGCTGCACGCCTGCGGACAACGCGACTTCAGCGTGAGTGAAGCCCTTGTGAACGCGATAGGAGATAGCACGGTCGTTATACAGCGACGCGAACACGTGCTTCATGCGATCGAGCACCTCGTCGATGCCGACCACGTTGAGATAGCTTTCCTGCTGACCCGCGAACGATGCGTCCGGCAAGTCTTCCGCCGTTGCCGACGAACGCACGGCAAACGACAGTTCTTCAGGCGAGCTGTTTTGCAGGGTGTCGAAGCCCGCGCGAATATCCGCTTCCAGACGCGGTTGCATCGGCGCGTCGACAATCCATTGGCGGATTTCCTTACCCGCCTCGGCGAGCGCCTTCACGTCGTCGACGTCGAGCGTTTCGAGGCGTTTGGCGATGCGTTCTGTCAGATTGTTGTGCTGCAAGAAGTCGCGGAAAGCCAGTGCCGTCGTGGCGAAGCCAGTCGGCACGCGAACACCTGCGCCGGCGAGCTGACTGATCATCTCGCCCAGCGACGCATTCTTGCCGCCGACAATCTCCACATCGGTCATCCGCAACTGCTCAAACGGAACTACATACGCCTCTTCCTTTGCGACGGTAACTGCGTTAGTCATACAAGCCCCTAAGTGTGAAAGAAATTCACGGCTGTGCAAGTGGGCTTGAACGCGAGACGCCCATTGGAAGCGTGACCTCGCGTCTTGCACAACCTGTTGGAGAAGCAATCGCCGCAGATGGCCGCGCGGACCAAAAAGCGCCAGATGCACGAAGTAGAAAGCGGATGGACGAAATTACCGATCGATCCACCCCAATCTCTCAATTTGCCGCAAGTTACCGGCGCAAAGCGCGGCGTTGACCGACCGTTCGCGGTGAGTTAGACGCCAATCGCCTGCAATTGCTTATCCAACAGGTTGCCGCTATTCTACCGTGCCGACTCTCAAAATGTGACAGTCGGACGAGAATTGCGCCTCGAATCGCGCCCCGGACCGGCTGACGGGCTCTTGCGAGGCTTTCGCGAGGTCCCACCGCCATCCGGACGCAATTGCGGTGCCCACGGCGCGCTGAAATGACGCCGCTGCAATCTCCGGTTAGCCACCGTGCAGCGATGCCAATGCAGCGATGTTTCATTCGAGCGCTTTTTCCCGCTCACGTTCCCCAGCCCCACTGATGCCGCCCACCGTATTCATCGTCTCCGACGGTACCGGGATCACTGCCGAAACCTTCGCGCATTCGATCCTCTCCCAGTTCGACCAGAAATTCCGCCTGGTTCGCGTGCCCTTCGTCGATTCGACGGAAAAAGCCTACGTCACGCTCGAAAAGATCAACGAAGCGACCGAGCAGGACGGCCGCCGTCCGATCGTCTTTACGACGCTGGTGGACAGCGCCTCGAATCAGATCGTCAAAGGCTCAAAGGCGCTCGTGCTGGACATGTTCCAGACCTTCGTCGAGCCGCTCGAACAGGAACTGGAGCTGAAGTCGAGCCACGCGATGGGCCGCGGCCACCAGAACGCCGATACCGAGGAATACAAGAACCGGATCGAGGCCATCAATTTCTCGCTCGCCCACGACGACGGTCAATCGAACCGCAATCTGGCCGATGCCGATGTGATTCTGGTCGGCGTTTCGCGCAGCGGCAAAACGCCGACGAGCCTGTATCTGGCCATGCAGTACGGGGTGAAAGCCGCCAACTATCCACTGATTCCGGAAGACTTCGAACGCGGCAAGCTGCCTACGCCACTATTGGCGCATCGGCAAAAGATGTTTGGTTTGTCGATCGATCCGCAGCGGCTTTCGGAGATTCGCAACGAGCGCCGGCCGGGCAGCAAATACGCCGCGCCGGAGAATTGCCGCTACGAGATCAATGAAGCCGAAGCCATGATGCGGCGCGAGGGCGTGAAGTGGCTTTCGTCGACGCATAAGTCGATCGAAGAGATCGCGACGACGATCCTGCAGGAGATCAAGCTGGATCGGCCGGCTTATTGAGCGTGGCCAGTTTTACCTGCGCGCATGGTGCTGGGGAGGCCGCGCAGGCGGCCTCACACCGAAGTCAGTGCAGGCTCATGTGCGGCGCTGCTGGCGGCATTGTTCGAATACACAGACAGCCGCCGCAGCCGCCACATTGAGCGATTCCATGCCGCCCGGCTGAGGAATCGTCACCCGCAACGAAACTGCATCGCGCCAGGTCTGCGATACGCCGGCTCCTTCGTTGCCGAACACCCACGCGAGCGGACCGCTCAGATCGCAATCGTAGATCGCCTCGGCGCCGTGCGAATCCGTGATGACGACGGGCACCGCAAGGCGCTCGATCAACCCCTGTGCCTCGACATCCTCGTGGATTTGCAGCAGAAAATGCGCGCCCATGCCCGAGCGCAGGACTTTCGACGACCATGCGTAAGCCGTACCCGGGGCGCAAAACACCTGCTGAATCCCGGCTGCGGCCGCGCTGCGCAGAATCGAACCGACGTTGCCGGCGTCCTGCACGCCGTCGAGCACGAGGCAGGTCTGCGCGACCTTGTCCGGCAGCGGCGTGTCGAGCTTCTCGACCAGCAACAGAATCCCCACACCGTGCACGACGTTCGACAACTGTCCGAACAACGCGTCGGGCAGCGTAACGATGCGGTGCTCGTCGATGCGCGACACAATGGCCTGCGCTTCGTCGTGACGCAACGCACCCTCAGTAACGATGCACATTTCCGGCTGCCCGGCGACGTCGAGATAGGCGCTCGCGAGATGGAAGCCTTCGAGCAGCGCGTGGCCGCTGCGACGCTGCTGATGCGTCGAGCCGGCCAGCGCTTTAAGGCGCTTGTAGAGCGGATTGTCCCGCGAGGTGATGGCTTTCACAGGCAGCGAAGACAGTGAGAATGAGGAAAAGGATGGGCGATACGCCGGGTCACACGTGGCGCTCAGGCGCCGCTGCGTTCGCCGAAAGCGTCGTCGTCGAGCATGGCGTCGGCGAGCGTTCCGGACACGACGATCACGTCGCCCAGCGGCCGCTTTGCACCCGTGCCGAAACGCTGATGCGCTTCACGCACCGGTGCGAACGAGCGCCGATGATGCTCGCAGGGCCCATGTTCGCGCAGCGCCGCGAGATGCTGCGGCGTGCCATAGCCGGCGTGCGCGTCAAAGCCGTAAACCGGATAGGTCTGATGCAATTCGAGCAGCATCCGATCGCGCGTGACCTTGGCGAGAATCGACGCCGCCGAAATGCTCTTGACCAGTGCATCGCCACCGATCACCGCCTCGCTGCGAATGCTCAGCGTCGGGCAGCGATTGCCGTCGATTTTCACGAGCGTCGGCACGACCGAAAGACCTTCGACCGCCCGCTTCATCGCCAGCATGGTGGCGTGCAGGATGTTCAGCGTGTCGATTTCTTCGACGGTAGCCGACGCGACGCAGTAAGCCAACGCCCGCTCGACGATCTTGTCGTACAGTTCGTCGCGCTTTCTGGCGGTGAGTGCTTTCGAATCGTCGAGGCCGCGAATCATCGGTTTCGACGGATCGAAAATCACCGCTGCAGCGACCACCGGGCCGGCCAGCGGCCCACGCCCTGCTTCGTCGACGCCGCAGACGATGTCATCCGGCGTCTCGAAGTTAAGACCGACCTGCCGCGCCGCCACGCCTGCAGCGCTCGCAGTCTTGCGGCGGGGTGCGCGCGCAGTGGTCACGGCAGCGCCCTGCGCTTTTCAATCACGCTCGCCACCACTTCCGCTGCACGCTGCGCGGTGTTCTGCTTCAACACGTGATGCATCTCCGTGAAGATTTCCGTCAGCGTGCGCCGGTTGGCCTCGTCGCGCAACTGTTTCAGCGTGGCCTCGGCGAGCGCCTGCGGCGTCGCGAAATGCTGCAGGATCTCTGGCACGACGAAACGCCCGGCCAGAATGTTCGGCAAGCCGACATACGGCAGATAGCCCTGGCGGCGCATGATCTGACCCGTCAGCCAGGGCACCTTGTACGAAATCACCATCGGCTTTTTCAGCAACGCAGCTTCCAGCGTCACCGTGCCGCTCTTGACGAGAATCGCATCGGCCGCCGTCATCGCGAGTTGCGACTGGCCGTCGGTAATGGTCAGCGCGAGCCCGGGATGCGCGTCGACCAGCGGCCGCAGCATTTCGCGCAGCGCGGGCGTGGCCGCCGGCATCACGAAACGCAAGCCAGGCTCCTGGTGCTGCATCATCTCCATCGCGGCAAAGAACGTCGGACCGATCAGATCGATCTCCGAGCGCCGGCTGCCCGGCAGCACTGCGATGATCGGCCCGCTCTCAGCGAGGCCGAGCGTGCGGCGCGCGCCGAGCGTATCGGGCACGAGCGGAATCTCGTCGGCGAGCGGATGACCCACGTAGGACGCCGCGACACCAGCCTTTTCCAGCAGCGCCTTTTCGAACGGGAACACGCAGAGCATGTGGTCGACCGCCTTGGCGATCTTCTTGATGCGCCCGCCCCGCCACGCCCAGATGGACGGGCAGACGAAGTGAACGGTCGGAATACCCGCCTCGCGCAACGGATGCTCGAGGCCGAAATTGAAATCGGGCGCATCCACGCCGACGAACACCGACGGCGGCTCAGCCAGCAGTTGCCGCTTCAGTTCGTTGCGGATGCCGAGGATTCCGGGAATATGCCGCAGTACTTCGACATAGCCGCGCACGGTCAGCTTTTCCATCGGCCAGTGCGCGTCGAAGCCCTGGGCGATCATGCGCGGGCCGCCGATCCCGTAGTAGTGCGTGGAGGCAGGCAAACGGCTTGCGAGGCCTTCGAGCAGCGAGGCCGCCAGCAGGTCGCCGGACGGCTCGCCAGCGACCATCGCCACGCGTATCGGACTTGGGTTGAGGGCCATCGTTTAGCGGATGATGCCGCGTTGCGATGCTTCGACAAACGCGAGCAGCGTTTGTACCGGCTCATCGCCATCGCCACCCGCGGTCGCGAGTTCGCGTAACTGCACCTTCGCTTCTTCCAGCGACAGGCCGTTCTTGTACAGCAAGCGATACGCCGAGCGCAGCGCGGAGATCGCGTCCGCGGAGAAACCGCGGCGGCGCAGACCTTCGACGTTGATGCCGTGGGGCTCCGCCTTGTTGCCGGCAGCAATCACGAACGGCGGAATATCCTGCACCAGCGCTGACGCGCCGCCCAGCATCGAGTGCGCGCCGATGCGCACATACTGATGCACGCCCGACATGCCGCCGACGATCGCGTGATCGCCGATCGTCACATGGCCGGCCATCTGCGCATTGCTCGACAGAATGACGTTATTGCCGACGTGGCAGTCGTGCCCGACGTGCACGTAGGCCATGATCCAGTTGTCGTCACCGAGCGTGGTGACGCCCGAATCCTGCATCGTGCCGGTGTGGATCGTGGTGAATTCACGGATCGTGTTGCGATTGCCGATCACGAGCCGGGTGGGCTCGTCCTTGTACTTCATGTCCTGCGGACGGCCGCCGACCGATGCGTAGTGGCCGATCCGGTTGTCTTCGCCGATCGTGGTGTGACCTTCAATCACGCTGTGCGAACCGACCGTGGTCCGTGCGCCGATCGTCACATGCGCACCGATGACGGCATACGGTCCGACTTCGACGGATTCGTCGAGTTGCGCGCCTGGTTCGACGATCGCAGTGGGATGAATCCTGCTCATGCGTCCTCGCTTCTGATTCTGTTGCGTTGTCCGGATGGACGTAACCGGAGCCTGCAGGGCTCAGGGTAAGCCGCTGACTGCCCGGACACCTTTAAGCGTCTTTGTCCGTGTGCCGCACCGCGCACATCAGATCCGCTTCTGCCGCCACGGCACCATCCACTTCGGCGCGCGCCTTGAACTTCCAGATGCCGCGCATATGACGCTCGAACGTACAGTTCAGGATCAGCTGATCGCCCGGTTCCACTACGCGCTTGAAACGCGCATTGTCGATGCCCACGAACAGATACAGCGTGTTCGACGGATCGCTCGGCTCTTCCGAAAACGTCAGCAGGGCCGCGGTTTGCGCGAGCGCTTCGAGGATCAGTACGCCGGGCATTACCGGACGGGTCGGAAAGTGACCCTGGAAATACGGCTCATTGATCGACACGTTCTTCAACGCTTTGATACTCTTATGCGGCTCGAGTTCGAGCACCCGGTCGACCAGCAGGATCGGGTAACGATGGGGCAGCAGCGTGAGAATCTTATGAATGTCGAGATTGATTTTTTCGGTGCTCATGGTGTTTCTACTCGCACATTAACTGCGCGATGATGACTGCGAATGCTGGTGCAGGTGGGTTGGTAACGCGTGCTGCCGGCGCTTGCCGTGACCCGGCGGCCATGCCACCCGGTCACGGCAACCGACTTTGCTTCCTGATGCTTGCCCGCTATTTTACGCGGTGCCGGCAGGTTGCCCCGCGGATTGTTCTGCAAGTAGGCCAGCGGGGTTGGCGAATGGGTTGTTCAGCTATCTCAGGTCGGGTCGCCGGCGGCGTTGCTTGCTGCGTCGGCTGGCTTGCCCGCCGACGCATTTTCCAGCGCCTTGATACGGTCACGAAGCTTGTCGATGTTACGCAGCAAAGCGGCGCTCCTGTTCCAGTCCGCATGATTCACTGCGGGGAATGCGCTGGTGTAGATGCCTGCCTTCAACAACGACTTCGACACGCCGGACTTCGCCGTGACGATCACATAGTCAGCCAGCGTCACGTGACCGGCGATCCCAACTGCGCCGCCGATCATGCAGTGACGGCCGATCGTGGTGCTGCCCGCAATACCCGCACAACCCGCGATCACCGTATAGGCGCCCACTTTGCAGTTGTGACCGATCTGCACGAGATTATCGATCTTCACGCTCTCTTCGATGATCGTGTCGGCCATCGCGCCCCGGTCGATCGTCGTGTTCGCACCGATTTCGACGTCTGCCGCAATCGACACACCGCCGACCTGAGGAATTTTCACCCAGTTGCCGGTGCGTGCATCGCCTTCACCCACGAAATCCGGCGCGAAGCCAAAGCCGTCCGAACCGATCACCGCACCCGCGTGCACGATCACGCGCTCACCGAGCTTGCAGCCGTAATACACCGCGACATTCGGATACAGATGCGAGCCCGCGCCGATCCGCGTACCGCGGCCGATCACCACGTTGGCATCCAGACGCACGTTTTCGCCGATCACCGCGCCCGCCTCTACCGTGACGTTCGGGCCGATCACCGCGCTCGCGGCAATTTGCGCGGACGGGTCGATGGTCGCGCTCGGATGGACGCCCGGCACCGGCTTAGGTGCGGCCATGTCGATGAAGGTCTGCGCGACGCGCGCAAAGTAAGCGTACGGATTCGGCGTGACGATGAAGTTACGCGCGGCATTCCCGTGGTTTTCGAGAGCGCCGAGCTTTGCTAGATCCTCGGCATTGATCAGCACCGCGCCCGCGCGAGTCGTCTCGACCTGCGACAGGTACTTCGGATTGGCGAGGAATGCCAGCTGGTCAGGGCCTGCCTGGTCAAGCGGCGCCAGGCTGCCGACGCGCTGCGAACCATCTCCGACTACTTCACCGCCGAACCGCTGGACGATGTCCTCGAGCGTAAATGCCATGCCTATCCTGTCTCCTGTGTCGACCCAGAGTGGGTGCTTTGGCGGTCAACCCGAGTTTGCGCTTTGGCTGCCGATCGGAGTTCGCGCTTTAACGCGCTACTCCGATCCCATGCAAAGCTCGTTACTCCGATCTCATGCAAAGCACTGACTCTGGTCTCATGCAAGCTTGTTGCCGCAAATCAGTCCAGCTTGTTAGTTCCACCGCCCCGTGCTGCGTAGCGGCGGCCGGCGAACTGGTGTCTGGCCGGCAAGCCCGCCGCCGGCAAGCCCAGCGCGCGTTCAGTTACCTGAGGCCGCGAGCGCCTTGAGCACCTGATCGGTAATGTCAATGCGCGGGCTCACATACACCGCTTCCTGAACGATCAGGTCGTAGTGCTGCTGCTCGGCGATCTGCTTGATCACCTTGTTGGCCCGGTCGAGCACCGCCGCCAGCTCTTCGTTGCGGCGCTGGTTCAGGTCTTCGCGAAACTCGCGCTGTTTGCGCTGAAAGTCCGTATCCAGCTGCGACAGGTCGCGCTGCTTCTGCGCACGATCTGTAGCCGACATCGACGCGCCGTTCTTGTCGAGCGAGTCGGACATCGTCTTCAGCTTCTGCGCCATGTCGGCCAGATCCTTGTCGCGCTTGGCGAATTCCGCCTCGAGCTTGACCTGCGCAGCCTTCGCGGCAGCCGATTCACGCAGGATACGGTCCGAATTCACCGCAGCAATCCTGGCTTCCTGCGCGTGCGCCGCACCCGCTACACCGACACCCAGCGTCATTGCCAGCGCGAACGCACACGCCACACGTTTCGAAAACATACCGGTTAGCAAAGTCATCCTCTCGATACTGTAATTTGGCCGGCCGCTCGGGGCCGGACCGCCAGCCGCCGCATCAGAACGCCGTCCCGATCTGGAACTGGAACTTCTGATACTGGTCGCCAGTGTGCTTCGTGAGCGGGAAGCCCAAGCTGAGCTTGAGCGGGCCGATCGGCGAGATCCACGCGAGACCGACACCGTAGCCGTAACGCAGGCCGTTCGCGCCGATGCTGTTGCCCTCTGTACCCCAGACATTACCGCCGTCGAGGAACGTAAAGACACGCAAGGTGCGGTCGTAGCCCGTGCCCGGCAACGGGAACGTCAATTCGATGTTACCCACCAGCAGCTTCGAGCCGCCGATCGGGTCGTTCGTTTTCGCGTCGCGCGGGCCCAGCGAGCTCGGCTCGTAGCCCCGCACCGAACCGATACCGCCCGCGTAGTAGTTCTTGAAAATCGGATATGGCTTGCCGCCGAGGCCGTTACCGTAACCGCCCTGGAAGTTGAAGCCCAGCACGAAGCCGCGCGAGAACGAATAATAGTACTGCGCGTTGATGTCGGCCTTGTAATACTGCGTGCCGCCGATCGGCGTGCCGTACTCGGCGTTCGCCTGCGTGAAGTAACCGCGGCTCGGCACCAGTGCGCTGTCACGCGCATCGCGCGACCAGCCCACCGTGATCGGCACGTTGTTCGACACGCGGCCGAACTCGTGCACGTAGTCGATGTAGCTCTGCGGCGTATTCGCGTCGATATCCAGCTGGTTCTGCTCGAGGCCGGCGCCGAAGTACACCGTGTCGACTTCGGAGAACGGGATACCGAATTTCAGGTCGCCACCGATCGTGACGATCTTGAAGCTCGAATCCGTCGAGTAGTACAGCGGCTGGTACGTACGGTAGTAGACGTCGGTAATCCGCTTGATGCCGTCGACCGTGAAGTACGGGTCGACCTGCGTAACCGTCAAGGTACGGTACGTCTTGGCGGTATTCACGTTCACCGAGAGACTCGTACCCGAACCGAACACGTTGTCCTGCGACACGCCCGCGGAGAGCACCACCTTGTCGGTCGACGAGAAGCCCGCGCCCAGCGTGATAGCGCCAGTCGGCTTTTCGCTCACCTTGACGTCCACGTCGACCTGGTCAGGCGTGCCTTCGACCGGCACCGTGGTCACGTCGACGTCGGTAAAGTAGCCGAGGCGGTTGATCCGGTCTTTCGACAGCGCGAGGCGGTTCGAATCGAACCACGAGCTTTCGAGCTGGCGCATTTCGCGGCGCACCACTTCGTCACGCGTGCGTGTGTTGCCGACCACGTTGATGCGGCGCACGTACACGCGGCGGCTCGGATCCACCTGCAGCGTCAGGTCGACCTTGTGGTGTTCCTGATCGATCTGCGGCTGCGCGTTGACGGTGGCGAACGCATAGCCATACTGGCCCAGCTTGTCGACAATCGCCTTGGTGGTGGCTTGCAGCTTTTCAGCCGAGAAACGGTCACCCGGTTTGATCTTGATCAGCTTGGCCAGCTCCGGCTCGCGGTCGAGCAGATTACCGGCCAGCTTGATGCTGTTGATCGTGTACGGCTCGCCTTCATGCAGCGTGACCGTCAGATACATGTCCTTCTTGTCCGGCGAGATCGACACCTGGGTCGAGTCGATATTGAATTCGAGGTAGCCGCGATTCAGGTAATACGAGCGGACGTTCTCGAGGTCGCCGGTGAGCTTGTCTTTCGCGTACAGGTCGTTCTTCGTGTACCACGAGAACCAGTTCGGCGTGGACAGCTGCATTTCGTCGCGCAGCGTACCCGTGCTGAACGCCTTATTGCCGATGAAGTTGATCTGGCGGATCTTCGCGCTCGGACCTTCAGCCACCGAGAACAGCACCGACACGCGGTTGCGGTCGATCGGCGTGATCGTGGTGGTGACTTCGGCGGCATAGTAACCGCGCGTCAGATACTGGCGCTTCAACTCCTGCTCGGCCTTGTCGACGAGTGCCTTGTCGTAGTAACGGCCTTGCGACAAACCGACCGCGCGCAGCGCCTTGGTCAGGTTGTCCTTGTCGAACTCGTGAATGCCTGCGAAGTCGATCGTGCCGATGGCCGGACGCTCCAGCACCTGCACGATGACGACATTGCCTTCGGTCGCGATCTTGACGTCGTTGAAGAAGCCCGTGGCGTATAGCGCGCGAATGGCTTCGGAAGCCTTGTCGTCGGTAAAGGTGTCGCCTTGCTTGATGGGCAGGTACGCGAACACGGTACCGGGTTCGACGCGTTGCAACCCCTCGATCCGGATGTCTTGCACCACGAAGGGCGTCGTTGCGTGAGCAACCAGCCCATGCGCGGCGAATGCCGCGGCTATAACCGTCTTTGGAACAAAGCGATGAGGTTTAAACAACGTGCTTCCCCAGTGTGTATAGCTGCATCAGGTCGGGCGGTCGCCATCGTGAACGCCGCCAGACACTTTAAAAATGGATTAAACGAGCCAGATCGTTGAACAGCGCAATCGCCGACAATGCGACGATGCAGGCGAGACCCGCCCTCTGAAAAACGAGTTGCCAGCGATCGGAGACAACTTTGCCGGTTACAGCTTCAACCAAATAATATAACAGATGACCCCCGTCCAATACCGGAATTGGTAACAGGTTCAGTACGCCGAGGCTAATACTGACAAGGGCAAGGAACGACAGGAATGCAGAAGGACCTAGACGTGCGCTCTTTCCTGCGTAATCGGCGATCGTCACGGGACCGGAAAGATTCTTGAGCGATGCCTCGCCGACGATCATTCGCCCGAACATGCGCACCGAATAAACAGCCAGATCCCAGGTACGACGTGCGCCCAGTTGCAGACTTTCGACCGGCCCGTAACGCACGTCGATCGACGGCACCTGAGTCGCGAGTTCCGCGCCGATACGGCCGATCTGCTGCCCCGTCGCCTCATCGCGCTGCGACTGCGGGACGATCCGAACGTCTTCCAGCTTGCCCGCCGCCGGCCCGCCGCGCTCCACCTGCAGCGTCACAGGTACACCGGCGTGCGATTTTACATAAGCGATGAAGGCCGTGGCATTGTCGGTAGGCACACCGTTGATCGCGCGCAGACGGTCACCCACCGCAAGGCCGGCTTTTTGCGCCGCGCTATCCGGCTGCACGCCCGCGACCGTCAGCTTGCCACCGCCCGGCTCGAAGCCGAGACGCGACATAAAGTCGTCGTCGACGTCTTTCTCGGTGATGCCGCGCAGATCCAGCTGAAAATCCGAGATGCCGTGGGCGTCTTTCGCGCTCAACACGACCCGCTTGTGATCGAATGCCGCGCCCAGCAGCTTCCAGCGCAGGTCGGACCATGAACGCACCCGCTCGGATTCGCCGGCGGTCTCGGTACGCACCGCGACAACGGTTTCGCCGCCGTCGAAACCGGCCAGCGCCGCTGGGGTATTCGGAGCAGGCGTCGCAACCACGGCCGCCGGCTCGGTCACGCCAGTGGCGAACACAAGGGCGAACAGCACGATGGCAAGCAGGAAGTTCGCGATCGGGCCGGCCGCGACAATCGCGAAACGGCGCCACACCGACTGGCGGTTGAACGCATGCGGCAAGGCTTCAGGCGGAATCGGCGCCCCGCCGGTCTCGCGCTCGTCGAGCATTTTGACGTACCCGCCTAGCGGCAGCGCGGCAATCGTCCATTCGGTGCCCGTCTTCTGGCTCACCCATTGAACCAGCGGCTTGCCGAAGCCGATCGAAAAACGCAGCACCTGGACGCCGCACAAACGCGCCACACTGTAATGCCCATACTCGTGGACCACCACGAGCACGCCAATCGCAACCGCGAAGGCCAGCAGTTCGATTAGCAGATTCATAGGCGCCTCACTGGACGGCGCGTTCCGTGCGACGGGCGCCGTCCGGCAGGCGCGCGATGAAGTCGGTGGCGGCACGGCGCGCGGCGGCGTCGGCCTCGATCACGTCCTCGAGCGCGTGCGCGCTGCGGTTCGGCAAAGCGTTGAGTACGGCGTCGACCACCTGAGCAATCGCCATGAACCCGATCTGGCGTGACAGGAACGCTTCAACAGCGATTTCGTTCGCGGCATTGAGGGCCGCGCTCGCCAACCCGCCCTCGGCCAGCGCCTTCACGGCGAGTGCCAGACACGGGAAGCGCGTGTAGTCCGGTTTTTCGAACGAGAGCGACGCGACCTGCAGCAGATCGAGTTGCGCCACGCCAGAATCGACCCGCTCCGGAAACGCCAGCGCGTGCGCGATTGGCGTACGCATATCGGGGTTCCCCAGTTGCGCGAGCACCGAGCCGTCGGCGTACGACACCATTGAATGAATCACGCTTTGCGGGTGAATCAGCACCTCGATACGCTCGCCCGGCACGTTGAAGAGCCAGTGCGCTTCGATCACCTCGAGGCCTTTGTTCATCATCGTGGCCGAGTCGACCGAAATCTTGCGGCCCATCACCCAGTTCGGATGCTTGCAGGCCTCGTCAGGCGTGACGTCAACCAGCGTGGCCGGTTCGCGCGTGCGGAACGGGCCGCCCGAGGCGGTCAGGATGATCCTGGAGACGCCGCCGTGCAGTGCGGCTTCGCGCGGCAGGCATTGGAAAATCGCGTTGTGTTCGCTGTCGACCGGCAGCAGCACGGCACCGTTGTCGCGCACCGCGTCCATGAAGATCGCGCCGGACATCACCAGCGCTTCCTTGTTGGCGAGCAGGATGCGCTTGCCGGCACGCGCCGCGGCGAGGCTCGGCGCGAGGCCTGCCGCGCCGACGATCGCCGCCACCACCGTATCGCAGCCATCGCTCTCCGATACGTCGACGAGCGCTTGCGGCCCGTACGTGACCTCGGTCTTGCAGCCTGCTTCGCGCAACTTCGCCGCGACGCGCACGGCGGTGTCGGCGTCGCCGACAACCGCGACCTCAGGCCGAAAACGCAGGCATTGCTCGACGAGCTTGTCGCCGTTGCGATGCGCAGTGAGCGCGTAAACCGAAAAGCGCTCGGGATGACGCGCGACGACGTCGAGCGTGCTGTCTCCAATCGAGCCCGTGGAACCGAGCAATGTCAGACGTTTTTGCATATCTCTTTCTCTAGCCGAGCAGCAGCATGGCAAGCGGCAGCACCGGCAACAATGCGTCGATGCGGTCGAGTACGCCACCGTGCCCGGGCAACAGGCCGCTTGAATCTTTCACTCCGGCCTGGCGTTTCATCATCGATTCGAACAGATCGCCCACCACGCTGAATGCCACCAGCAAGGTCAGTGCGAGCAACGTACGTACGGCGCCTAATTGCGCCAGCAGCGCAGAATACAGGGTCGGCTCGAACGCATGCAAAAAGACCGCCGCAGCGGCGACGATCATCACGGCCAGCCAGCCGCCGATCGCGCCCTCCCAGGTCTTACCCGGGCTGATGGCAGGCGCCAGCTTGTGCTTCCCGAAAGCCTTTCCGGAGAAGTATGCGCCGATATCGGCCAGCCAGACCAACAGCAGCAACGACAGCACGAACGGCACGCCCTTCATGCGCGCGGCGACGAGAGCATGCCAGCACGCGACGAATACCACAATGCCGGCCAGGAATAGAAACCCGCGCCATGCGCCTTGCGCGAGGGTCGGCTTGCGCAAAAGCACATATGGCCCCGCGATCACCCAGAAAATAGCGGCCGCCTGAAACAGCGGCCGGGGTTCCTCGATACCGGTACCGAGACGTGTGCTCGCGACTAGCGCCACGGCGGCTACCAGCGCGTAAATGACCGGGCCTGCACCGCCGAGCTTCAGCAGGCGCGCCCATTCCCACGCCGCGAATACGACGACGAAGGCGATCAGCGCGCCGAACGCGCCAACCGGCGCGAACAACGTGACCGGCAAGAAAATCGCCAGCAGGATGATCGCCGTGATGACACGGGTTTTTAGCATGGAAGCGAATCGACGTTTTGCGATTGCGGCTCGAGTTGAGCACTGGTACGGCCAAAGCGGCGCTCACGCTCCGCATAGGAAGCGATGGCGTGGCCGAGCGCGTCGGCGTCGAAATCCGGCCAGAACGTGTCGGTGAAGTAGAACTCGGTGTAGGCAAGTTGCCACAGCAGGAAGTTGCTGACGCGGCGCTCGCCGCCGGTGCGGATAAAGAGATCCGGCTCCGGTGCATAGGCCATCGACAGGTGTTCGGCGAACGAATCCTCGTTCACTTCGACCGCTTTACCTGCCAGCGCCGATTGCTCGGCAAGCTTGCGGGTGGCCTGCATGATGTCCCAACGGCCGCCGTAATTGGCAGCGATGGTGAGCGTAAGACGAGTATTGCGCGCGGTTTTGGTTTCCGCGCGCTTGATCAGGTCGCGAATGCGCGTATCGAATCGGGACAGATCGCCAACCACACGCAGACGAATGCCATTCGCGTGCAGCTTGCCGATCTCGCGCTCCAGCGCGGTGACGAACAGGCGCATCAGGAACGACACCTCGTCGTTCGGGCGGCGCCAGTTTTCCGAACTGAAAGCAAACAGCGTCAGGTATTCGACGCCCTGCCGGGCGCAGGCCTCGACGGCCGCACGCACCGCGTCGACGCCGCGCGTATGGCCGGCCACGCGCGGCAGACGGCGCTGGGTCGCCCAACGGCCATTGCCGTCCATGATGATCGCGATATGTCGCGGCACCGCGGCGACATCAGGCACGCGCACGGTTGAGCTGGTATAGGTCATGGCCGTCGGGACAGTGACTGCAAAAAAAGAAGTGGAAACCCTGAAGGTGCTGAGCCAACCGGCCTCAGACCGTCATGATCTCGGCTTCTTTGGTCACTACGAGTTTGTCGATTTCCGTGACGAACTTGTCCGTCAGCTTCTGAACGTCATCACCTGCACGGCGTTCGTCGTCTTCCGAAATTTCCTTGTCCTTCACGAGCTTTTTCAGTTGCTCGTTTGCATCACGGCGCAGGTTACGAATCGCGACCTTGGCCGTCTCCGCTTCGCTCTTGACCACTTTGGTCAATTCGCGACGGCGTTCTTCGGTCAGCGCGGGCATCGGTACGCGGATCACGTCGCCCTGGGTCGCCGGGTTCAGACCGAGGTCCGACTCGCGGATCGCCTTTTCGACGACCTGGACCATCTTCTTTTCCCACGGCTGCACGCCGATCGTGCGAGCGTCGATCAACGTCAGGTTCGCAACCTGCGAAATCGGCACCGGCGAACCGTAGTAATCACACTGGATGTGATCGAGCAGGCCCGTATGCGCACGGCCCGTGCGGATCTTCGACAGGTCGTTCTTGAACGCGTCGATGGAACGCTGCATCTTTTGTTCAGCGCCCTTCCTGATATCAGCCACAGACATTTTTAAACCTCCGAACCTTCAAAACGGTGCGAGCCGGCCAGCGCGCGCATGATGCGGCGGCCTGGGCTCGCGTTAAAGCCCACGTTATGTGAACGAGAGTTTACACGTGGACGAGGGTGCCCTCGTCCTCGCCGAGTACGATGCGCTTGAGCGCGCCCGGTTTGACGATCGAAAATACCCGGATCGGCAGCTTCTGGTCGCGGCACAGCGCGAACGCCGTGGCGTCCATCACCTGCAGATTGCGGCCGATTGCCTCGTCGAAGCTGATCGTGGCGTAACGGGTCGCACTCGGGTCTTTCTTCGGATCAGCCGAATAGACGCCGTCCACCTTGGTGGCCTTCAGCACGACTTCCGCGCCGACTTCCGAACCGCGCAGCGCAGCCGCCGTATCCGTCGTGAAGAACGGATTGCCGGTGCCGGCCGCGAAAATCACGACTTTGCCTTCTTCGAGCTGGCGAATCGCACGGGGCCGGATGTACGGCTCGACCACCTGGTCCATGCGCAGCGCGGATTGCACGCGCGCTTCGATACCGGCGTGGCGCATCGCGTCCTGCAGGGCCAGCGCATTCATCATGGTGGCCAGCATGCCCATGTAGTCAGCCGTGGCGCGATCCATACCGGCCGCGCCGCCCGCGACGCCGCGGAAAATATTGCCGCCGCCGATCACCACGGCCAGCTGCGTTCCGAGACGGACCACTTCGGCCACGTCCGCTACCATTCGTTCGATGGTCGCGCGATTGATGCCGAAGGCATCGTCGCCCATCAGAGCTTCACCGGAGAGTTTGAGCAGGACGCGTTTATAGGCTGTGGGCATAGGGGTATCCAGATCGCGCAGAACAGGGCAACAACAAGGGACTAATGTAGGGGTGAAATACTGATTCGGGCAAGCGCCGCCAAATTGACGAACCCTGGGGTTCGCCAGCGGCGTGCGCCACGAGGGTCACCCGCGCGCAGCCTTGCGGCGCCGCCGACCGCGGCAAAGTCTTGCTCCGCCGCGGGTCCAACGGTACTAACTGAAGCTTAAGCGATACTTATTGCTGCTTTGCAGCAGCGACTTGAGCCGCCACTTCGGCTGCGAAGTCATCCTGCTTCTTCTCGATGCCTTCGCCGACCACGAACAGCGCGAACTTCTGCACGCTCGCGTTGCCAGCCTTCAGCATCTGCTCGATCGTCTGCTTGTCGTTCTTAACGAACGTCTGGTTCAGCAGCGAGACTTCCTTCAGGTACTTCTGCACGCTGCCGTCGACCATCTTGGCGACGATTTCAGCCGGCTTGCCCGATTCGGCAGCCTTCTGCTCAGCAATGCTGCGCTCCTTGGCGATCAGATCCGCCGGCACGTCGTCCGACGACAGCGAGACCGGCTTCATTGCAGCGATGTGCATGGCCACGTCCTTGCCGACCTGCTCGTCCGCGCCGGTGTACTCGACCAGCACGCCGATGCGGGTGCCGTGCAGGTACGCTGCCAGCTTGTTCGACGTTTCGAAACGCACAAAACGGCGGATCGACAGGTTTTCACCGATCTTGCCGACCAGCGCGAGACGCACGGCGTCGACCGTCGAGCCGTCCAGCGGCAGTGCCGACAGCGCAGCGACGTCAGCCGGGTTTTGCGCAGCGACCAGCTCGGCGATCGTCTTCGAGAAAGCCAGGAAGTCGTCGTTCTTGGAAACGAAGTCGGTTTCGCAGTTCAGTTCGACCAGCGAACCCGCGTTGCCGCCGATGAACGATGCGACCACGCCTTCAGCCGTCACGCGCGATGCCGCCTTGCTGGCCTTGTTGCCAAGCTTCACGCGCAGCAGCTCTTCAGCGCGCGCCATGTCGCCTTCGGCTTCCGTCAGCGCTTTCTTGCATTCCATCATCGGCGCGTCAGTCTTTGCGCGCAGTTCTGCAACCATGCTTGCGGTAATTGCCGCCATCATTTGCTCCTTGAGTTCCGTCTGTCACACGCCGCCCGGACTTCGATACCGGCGGCAAGAATTCGTTTCAACGTTGCACGTATTTTTTACGGACTACGTTTGGGCACTGCTCACAGCACACCACTACTTTGTCGCGGCTTAAAAAAAGGGGGCCTGTAGAAAGCCCCCTTTTTTGCCGGACACGGGGTAGCTTTACGCTTCCCCGTTGACCTCGACGAACTCGTCGCCGTCACCGCCACGGGCAGCCTGCACCACTTCGTTGACCGCGTTAGCACGGCCTTCCAGGATCGCGTCAGCCACGCCAGCCGTGTACAGAGCGACAGCCTTCGAAGCGTCGTCGTTACCCGGGATCACGTAGTCGATGCCTTCCGGCGAGTGGTTCGTGTCGACCACGGCGATGACCGGAATGCCGAGCTTGTTAGCTTCGGTCACGGCAATCTTGTGGTAGCCGACGTCGACCACGAAGATCGCGTCCGGAATACCACCCATGTCCTTCACGCCGCCGATCGACTTTTGCAGCTTGGCCATTTCGCGTTCGAACAGGAGCGCTTCTTTCTTGCTCATGCGTTCGGTTTCGCCCGCTTCCAGCGCTGCTTCCATGTCTTTCAGGCGCTTGATCGAGACCTTCAGCGTCTTGAAGTTGGTCAGCATGCCGCCGAGCCAGCGTGCGTTGACGAACGGCATGCCAGCGCGTTGTGCCTCTTCAGCGATCGTGTCGCGCGATTGACGCTTCGTGCCGACGAACAGGATCGTGCCGCGATTCGCTGCCAGTTGACGCGCGTACTTCAGCGCGTCGTTGTACATCGGCAGCGTCTTTTCGAGGTTGATAATGTGAATCTTGTTGCGATGACCGAAAATGAAGGGGGCCATCTTCGGGTTCCAGAAGCGCGTTTGGTGACCGAAGTGGACACCGGCTTCCAGCATTTGACGCATGGTAACTGCCATGAAAATCTCCGCGAGGGTTGGGTCTTAAGCCGGCTGCCGTATCGGCCGCGCCGCCATTGTGCCCATGCACTTTCTGGCTGAACGCGGCAGACACCCTGGGTGCGCCGGCTTGCGAGTCTGCTGCCTTGGTACTGCCCTATCCCGTAGCGCAGGCAACTATCGCCACGTGAAGCCATTTCTGCCAACTTGCGTTTCGCCCACTGCCCATTAGCATTAGAACAGCGATACATCAACGAAATAAGACAGAGATCGACTTAGCCAAAGATTATAGCACGCGACTATCGGCTGACTCAACCCGCGTGGTAGCTCCTGTTTGCCGTAGGCGGTTGCACCTAGGCGCTCACGGCCGCCCCAGAAAGCCATTCGCAATCAGCCGCGAACACGGAAGCAAAGGCACCACCCTGCTCGCAAAACCCTGCGGCAGGTGGAATATGGTGCGATAATCTTGCAATAAATTGCATTTCAGGCCCGACTCATGGCTATTACGCTCAAAAACGAACACGATATCGCGCAGATGCGCGTCGCCTGCAAACTCGCTAGCGAAGTGCTCGACTACATTACGCCGTTCGTTACAGCCGGCGTCACGACCGGCGAACTCGACCGGTTGTGTCACGAATATATGCTCCAGGCCCAGGGAACGGTCCCGGCGCCGCTGAATTATCAGCCGCCCGGCTACCCGCCCTACCCGAAAGCCACCTGTATTTCGGTCAACGACGTGATCTGCCACGGCATTCCGGGCGACAAGACACTTAAGAACGGCGACGCGCTGAACATCGACATCACGGTGATCAAGGAAGGCTATTTCGGCGACACCAGCCGGATGTTCATCGTCGGCGAAGGCTCGATCATGGCCAAACGCCTTGTGCAGACCACCTTCGAATGCATGTGGCTCGGCATCGACCAGGTGCGCCCAGGCGCCCATCTCGGCGATATCGGTTACGCCATCCAGAAGCACGCCGAGGGGCAAGGCTACAGCGTGGTGCGCGAATATTGCGGCCACGGCATCGGCACGGTGTTTCACGAAGACCCACAGATCCTTCACTACGGCCGTCCCGGCACCGGGCTGGAACTGCAAACCGGCATGATCTTCACGATCGAACCGATGATCAACGCCGGCCGGCGCGACATCCGTACCATGCCGGACCAGTGGACCGTCAAAACCAAGGACCGCAGCCTGTCGGCACAGTGGGAACACACCGTGCTCGTCACCGAAACCGGCTACGACGTGCTGACTGTCTCGGCCGGCACGCCCGCGCGTCCGCCGGTTGTCGCAGCCACGGCCTGACCGACTTCCGACCTCACCCGCCCATCTGCCAATGAGTAGTGTTCCAGCCGTCGCCCAGTCCCACGCCACGTCGCTCAAGGCAGACTATAAAGTGGCCAAAGCCCAGTTGCTGGAACGCTTCAAGACCGCCTCCAACGTCGACTCGCTGATGGCCGCGCTCTCGCGCGCCACCGACGAATCGCTACGCGCCGCCTGGAACACCTGCGAACTGCCGCCCGAACTGGCGCTGCTGGCCGTGGGCGGTTACGGGCGCGGCGAACTCGCGCCCCACTCCGACATCGACATTCTGGTCCTGCTGCCCGACGCGCCGATCGAGCATCTCGCGGCGCGCATCGAGCGCTTTATCAGTCTCGCGTGGGATTTGGGGCTCGAACTCGGCAGCAGCGTGCGCAGCGTGGCGCAATGTATCGAAGAAGCGGCCAACGACGTCACCGTGCGCACCTCGCTGCTGGAAGCACGGCGCATTACGGGGAGCGCCACGCTCTTCGACGACTTTGCAAAGCGCTACCGCGAAGCTCTCGACCCGCGCGCGTTCTTCCAGGCCAAAGTGCTGGAAATGCGGCAGCGGCACGCCAAGTTTCAGGACACGCCGTATTCCCTCGAACCGAACATCAAGGAAAGTCCGGGCGGCCTGCGCGACCTGCAACTGATCCTGTGGATCACACAAGCGGCCGGTTTCGGCAGCAGCTGGCGCGAGCTCGAAGCACGCGGCCTGATCACCGAGCGTGAAGCGCGCGAACTGCGCCGCAACGAAGGTTTCCTGAAAACGCTGCGTGCCCGGCTGCATGTGATCGCCGGGCGCCGCCAGGACATTCTGGTGTTCGATCTGCAAACGCCGGTCGCCGAAAGCTTCGGCTACAAGCCGACGGCCACCAAGCGCGCCAGCGAACAGCTGATGCGCCGCTATTACTGGGCCGCCAAGGCGGTCACGCAGCTCGCCACCATCCTGATCCAGAACATCGAAGCGCAGTTGTTCCCCAGCACGAGCGGCATCACGCGCGTGCTGTCAGACCGTTTCGTCGAGAAGCAGGGCATGCTGGAAATCGCCAGCGACGACGTATTCCAGCGCGAGCCGAACGCGATCCTCGAAGCTTTCCTGCTCTACGAACAGACGCCGGGCGTGAAGGGTTTGTCGGCGCGCACGCTGCGCGCGATCTACAACGCGCGCGACGTGATGGACCAGCATTGGCGGCGCGATCCGGAAAACCGGCGCCTGTTCATGGACATCCTGAAGCAGCCGGCCGGCATCACGCATGCGCTGCGCCTGATGAACCAGACCAGCGTGCTCGGACGCTATCTGCTGAACTTCCGGCGCATTGTCGGGCAGATGCAGCACGACCTGTATCACGTGTACACGGTCGATCAGCACATCCTTATGGTGTTGCGCAATCTGCGCCGCTTCGCGGTAGCCGAGCACGCGCACGAATATCCGTTCTGCAGCCAGTTGATCGCCAATTTCGACCGGCCGTGGGTCCTGTACGTGGCGGCGCTGTTTCACGATATCGCCAAGGGCCGTGGCGGCGACCATTCCACGCTCGGCATGGCCGACGCGCGGCGCTTCTGCCGTAGCCACGGCATCGAGGGCGAGGACGGCGAACTGGTCGTCTGGCTGGTCCAGCAGCATCTGACCATGAGCCAGGTTGCGCAAAAACAGGACACGAGCGACCCCGAAGTCATCAAGCGCTTTGCCGAACTGGTCGGCAACGAACGCCGGCTGACCGCGCTTTACCTGCTGACCGTGGCCGACATTCGCGGCACCAGCCCGAAAGTCTGGAACACGTGGAAGGGCAAGCTGCTCGAGGACCTCTACCGCACGACCCTGGCGGTGCTCGGCGGCGCGCGGCCTGACGCGCACTCCGAGTTGAAGTCGCGTCAGGAAGAAGCGTTGGCCCTGCTGCGCCTGGAAACCGTGCCGGAAGGTGCGCAAAAGGCGCTGTGGGACAAGCTGGACATCGGCTACTTCCTGCGCCACGACGCGG
This sequence comes from Paraburkholderia agricolaris, assembly GCF_009455635.1. Lineage (NCBI taxonomy): Bacteria > Pseudomonadati > Pseudomonadota > Betaproteobacteria > Burkholderiales > Burkholderiaceae > Paraburkholderia > Paraburkholderia agricolaris. The sequence goes on along the minus strand of NZ_QPER01000001.1, from coordinate 1,778,854 downwards.
CGGACATTGCCTGGCAGACCCGCGTGCTGTACCGGCACGTGGAGACCGCGACACCGATCGTGCGGGCACGTCCGTCGCCGATCGGCGAAGCGCTTCAGGTGCTGGTCTATGTGAAGGACCAGCCCGATCTGTTCGCCGGTATTTGTGCGTATTTCGACCGCAATGGCTTGTCGGTGCTCGATGCGCGGGTCAGCACAACCCGTCACGGGTACGCGCTCGATAATTTCCTCGTCGCGCATACCGAAGAAGACGTGCATTATCGCGATATTGCCAATCTGGTCGAACAGGAACTGACCGCACGCCTCACCGGTGACGGCACCCTGCTACCGGGACCGTCGAAAGGCCGTTTGTCGCGGCTGTCGCGGACCTTCCCTGTCACGCCGCGCGTCGATCTTCGGGCCGACGAGCGCGGCCAATATTACATCCTGTCCGTGTCTGCGAACGACCGGCCAGGCCTTCTTTATTCAATCGCGCGCGTGCTGGCCGAGCACCGGGTCGGCGTTGCGTCGGCGCGGATCAATACGCTCGGCGAACGTGTCGAAGACGTGTTCCTGCTGGATGGACACGGTCTGTCGGACAACCGGCTGCAAATTCAGGTCGAGACCGAACTGCTGCGCGCGATTGCAGTGTGAGATTTCATGCGAGTCAAATTAACAGCCAAGCACCCGCGGCCGGCTTCGTCCGAACGCGCCCCTGTCCGTACCGGAAGCACCTCGGCACGTAAGCCGACGCGTCCGAGCGGACCAAGGCCGTCTACACCGACAGCCGGGTTTAACGGGGCACGGGGTGAAGGCGTCGGCGCAGCGGGCGGCAAGCGGCCTACCGGCGCAGGCAAGCCGGCAGGCGCTGGCGCGCGTGCGCCACAGGCTGAAGGATCGTTTTCCCGCGAGCGGGATGCAGGTGGCGCCGGCGCTGCGCGCCGGGCACCGTCGGATCGGCCGCCGCGACGCGAAGGAGCCGGCGGCGCGCCGCGCCGCTTCGAGGGTGGCGGCGATCGCGCGCCGCGTCGGGACGATGGCGAGCGTGCGCCCCGTAAGTTTGAAGGTGGTGGCGATCGTAGCGAACGGGCTCCGCGTCGCGCTGAAGGTGAACGCAGCCAAGGCTCACCGCGCCGGTTTGAAGGCGGCGGCGACCGTGGTCCCCGTCGTGACGACGGTGAGCGTGCGCCCCGTAAGTTTGAAGGTGGTGCCGATCGCAGCGAACGGGCGCCGCGTCGCGCTGACGGCGAACGCCCTCAAGGCGCACCGCGTCGATTTGAAGGCGGCGGCGACCGTGGTCCCCGTCGTGACGACGGTGAGCGTGCGCCCCGCAGGTTTGAAGGTGGTGGCGATCGTAGCGAACGTGCTCCGCGTCGCGCTGACGGCGAACGCCCTCAAGGCGCACCGCGTCGATTTGAAGGCGGCGGCGACCGTGGTCCCCGTCGTGACGACGGCGAGCGTGCGCCCCGCAGGTTTGAAGGTGGTGGCGATCGTAGCGAACGTGCTCCGCGTCGCGCTGACGGCGAACGCAGCCAGGGCGCACCCCGGCGCTTCGAAGGCGGCGCAGATCGCAGCGAACGCGCGCCCCGCAGTTTCGAAGGCAGCCGCGCCCCGCGCCGTGACGACGGCGAACGCCGCTCGTTCAGTGGCCCGCGTCCGGGCGCAGGCCGTCCGTCGGAAGGCGGACCACGTGGCGAGCGTCCGGCGCGCGACGCCTCGGATCGCCCCCGTTTCGGCAGCGATCGTGGCGCCCCGCAGGAACGCCGTGGCGGCGAACGCGGGCCGCGCAGCGATAGCGCTCCGCGCCGTTTTGAAAGCGAGCGTGGTTCGTCCGAGCGTGGCGAGCGCACTTTCGCGAAGCCCGTCAAAAGCGGCTACGGTGACCGCACGGACCGTCCCGCACGCGCACCGCGCGACGACCGCGGCGAACGCGCACCGGCCAAGCGGGAATTCGGCGATCGTCCTGCTCGTGCCGGCGACCGCAGCGAACGTAGTGACCGAGGCGAACGCCCGGCTCGCAGCTTCGATAAAACACTGCCGGCCGCCGGCCGCCGCTTTGGCGACGACACGCGCCCCGCGCGCGCCGACAAGCCGCGCGGCCCGGCGCCTGCAGCCAGAACCGAACGCGACACCGATGCCGCCCCGCGCATCCCGCGTCGCGATTACGAAGACGCACCGGGCACCCTGCGCCTTTCCAAGCTGATGTCGGAACTCGGCCTGTGCTCGCGTCGCGAAGCCGACGAGTGGATCGAAAAAGGCTGGGTGCTGGTCGACGGCGAGCGGGTCGACACGCTCGGCACCAAGGTTCGTCCGGACCAGCGCATCGAGATCGACCCTGCCGCCGAAGCGGCGCAGGCGAGCCAGGTAACGGTCCTGATCCACAAGACCGTGGGCTTCGTCTCCGGTCAGGCGGAAGACGGCTACCAGCCGGCAATCACCCTGGTGACGCCGGAAAATCGTTGGGAAGGCGACCGCTCCGACATCCGCTTCTCGGTCGCGCATCTGCGCCAACTTGCGCCGGCCGGACGTCTGGACATCGATTCGACAGGCCTGCTGGTGCTGACGCAGGACGGCCGCATCGCCAAGCAACTGATCGGCGGCCATTCGGAAATCGACAAGGAATATCTGGTGCGCGTGTCGTTCGGCGAACACACCACCGACGTCGAAAGCCATTTCCCACCGGAAAGCCTCGCGCTATTGCGTCACGGCCTCTCGCTCGACGACGTGCCGTTGAAGCCTGCACAGGTCAGCTGGCAAAACGGCGAGCAACTGCGTTTCGTGTTGCGCGAAGGCAAGAAGCGCCAGATCCGCCGGATGTGCGAACTGGTTGGCCTCGAAGTGATCGGTCTGAAGCGCGTGCGAATGGGCCGGGTGATGCTGGGCGCACTCCCGCCGGGACAATGGCGCTATCTGTCGGCGGACGAGTCGTTCTGATGCTGGAAGCTTGACGCTCAAAACAGCAAAAGAACCACGGTGCCCGCACCGTGACGTTTGCCCAACAAAAAACCCACGCCGCGGCGTGGGTTTTTTGTTTCCCGCAAGACCCGCAGCAAAGCGGTCATTGCGGACGGGTTGCGAGTCATGAAACAGCGTCAGTCGTCGCTATTCGGGTCCATATCCGGAAACAGGACTTCAGTGAAGCCGAACTTCGCGAAATCGTTGATCCGCATCGGGTACAGCTTGCCGATCAGGTGGTCGCATTCATGTTGCACGACGCGCGCATGAAAACCTTCGGCGACGCGATCGATCGGTTTGCCGTACTGATCGAAGCCGTGGTACTTGATCATCGAAAACCGGCTCACCGCGCCCCGCAAACCCGGTACGGACAGACAGCCCTCCCAGCCCTCTTCCATGTCCAGCGACACCGGCGTAATGGTCGGGTTGATCAGCACCGTCTCAGGCACCGGCGGCGCATCCGGATAGCGTTCATTGTGCCCGAAGCCGAAGATCACGACCTGCAGATTCACGCCGATCTGCGGCGCGGCGAGCCCCGCGCCGTTCGCGTCGTGCATGGTCTCGAACATGTCCTTGATGAGCTCATGCAACTCGGGGGTGTCGAAGTGATCGACCGGATCGGCAATTTGCAAAAGGCGCGGATCGCCCATCTTAAGAATTTCGCGGATCATAACTGCCCCTCCAGGAGCTTACGCATACCATCTTCGTCGAGTACCGGGATACCGAGTTCCTCGGCTTTCGCCAATTTGCTGCCCGCTTCGGCCCCCGCTACCACGTAGTCCGTTTTCTTCGACACCGAGCCGGCCACCTTCGCGCCGGCCGCTTCGAGCATTTCTTTCGCCTCTTCGCGGGCGAGCGTGGGCAAGGTACCGGTCAATACGACCGTCTTGCCGGCCAGTACGCCTTGCGGCGCCCTGGGTGCAGGCGGTCCCTCCGGCCATGTGACCTTGCCCGGCGCACGGAGTTGCTCGATTACCGTGCGGTTGTGTTCTTCGGCAAAGAACCGATGAATCGACTCGGCCACCACAGGGCCCACGTCGTTCACCTCAAGCAATTCTTCGACCGAGGCATCCATGATCGGAGTCAGCGAACCGAAATGTTTGGCCAGATCTTTCGCCGTCGATTCACCCACATGGCGGATACCGAGTGCGTAAATAAAGCGCGCCAACGTGGTGTGCTTGGCTTTCTCGAGCGAGTCGAGCAGATTCTGCGCGGACTTTTCGGCGAAGCGGTCGAGTTCGGCAAGTGTCGCGAAGCCAACGTTGAACAGATCGGCCGGCGTCCGCACCAGATTCTGCTCGACAAGTTGATCGATGATCTTTTCACCGAGCCCGTCGATATCCAGCGCGCGCCGCTGCGCAAAATGCCACAAAGCCTGCTTGCGCTGCGCCGGACAGAACAAGCCGCCCGTACAGCGCGCAATCGTCTCGTCCGGCAGCCGTTCGATGCTCGAACCGCACACCGGGCAATGGGTGGGCATGACAAACTCGCGGGCATCGTCCGGGCGGCGGTCGAGCAGCGCACCCACCACCTCGGGAATCACGTCGCCGGCCCGCCGCACGATGACCGTGTCGCCAATGCGAATATCCTTGCGGCGCACTTCATCTTCATTGTGCAACGTGGCGTTCGTTACCGTCGCGCCGCCGACGAACACCGGTTCCAGCCGCGCAACCGGCGTAATCGCGCCGGTACGGCCGACCTGCACGTCGATCGCGAGGAGTGTGGTCAGCGCTTCCTGGGCAGGAAATTTATGAGCCAAGGCGAAACGGGGCGCCCGCGACACGAAGCCGAGCACGTCCTGTTCATCGCGCCGGTTGACCTTGTACACGACGCCGTCGATATCGTAAGGCAGCGCGTCGCGCTTCTCGCCCACCGAGTGGAAAAACTTCAGCAAACCTTCGGCGCCTTGCACCACCGCCCGCTCGCCATTCACCGGCAAGCCGAGTTCCTTGTACCAATCGAGCAGTTCGCTATGGGTGGCCGGCATCTCGAACCCCTCGAGTACGCCGATTCCATAAGCGAAAAACGACAGCGGCCGCTGCGCCGTGATCTTGGAATCGAGCTGCCGCAAGCTGCCGGCGGCAGCGTTACGCGGATTGGCGAACTCCTTCTGCTCCGCAGCCCGCTGGCGCTCGTTCAGACGCTCAAAATCGCGCTTGAACATGAGTACTTCGCCACGCACGTCGAGCACGTGCGGGATGCGCTTACCTTTGAGCTTGAGCGGAATGGAACGGATCGTGCGGATGTTCTGGGTAACATTCTCGCCGGTGGTGCCGTCGCCGCGCGTGGACGCCTGGACGAACACGCCGTCGACGTAACGCAGCGAAATGGCCAGGCCGTCGAACTTCAACTCAGCCGCGTAATCCACCGGCACCGGCGGTTCGCTCGCATTCTTGCCGAGCGCGTCGCCGACGCGCTTGTCGAACGCGACGATGTCTTCGTCCGCGAAACCGTTGTTGAGCGAAAGCATGGGTTGATCGTGCACAACCGGCTCGAAGCCGCTTGACGCCTCGCCACCCACGCGCTGGGTGGGTGAATCCGGCACGATCAGGTCCGGATGCTGGGCCTCGATTTGCTCCAGTTCCTTGAAAAGCTTGTCGTATTCCGCGTCCGGCAGGTCCGGCTGGTCGAGCACGTAGTACGCGTAATTGGCGCGTTCAAGTTCCGCGCGCAGCCACGCGGCCCGCTCTGCGGGAGCGCTGGTTGCAGGGTTTGAGGCGGGGGTTCGGGCCATGCTGTCGGAAGCTTCTTCAAAGGAATTCAGACATTGGATTATCGCAGGAAGCGTGCCCCTTTACATCGGCCGAATGGCCAGTTTTGGATTAGCCCAAAACGCCAACGGCCGCACATCGTGCGGCCGTTGAATACTGCAGGGTTGCTGCGAGACGCCTTACTGGCTGAACAAACGCCGGGTGGCCGGCGAACCTGCCGGGATACCCGCCTGTTCAAGCTTCGCGTAGAGCGTCATCAACTGCTTTTCGATCGCCAGCAACGCGGTTTCCGGCAGCGGACGGCGCCCGTCGTCGACCACCCGGCCACCGATCCGCTCAGCCAGCGATTTCGCGTAGTCGCACATCAGGCGGAACGGCAGAATGTCTTCGTCCGCGACCGGCACGTCGAGCACCAGCGTGATCATCTGGCCGCCCTTATAGGTCAGGTCGTCGCGCAGGAAATTGGTATCGCCGAATTGCAGCATGAACACCGGGCTCTGCTTCGCGTCAAGCTTGACAAAGCGCGTGCCGTCGCGCGAGAGCAGCAAACCGTCCTGCGACGCGACCGCTTGCACATAGTTGGCCGACCAGGGCGCGCCGTCGGATAGTACGTTGATCGACAGTTGTGCATCGCACTGCGCGGCGAAACCGTCGAGCTCACGCGCCATGGCAACTGTTTCGAGCATGTCGGGAAATTCCGGCGACGCATCGAGCGCGTCGGCAAACTGCTGCACGCCGGTCACGAACTCCGAGAATTCCAGTTCGTTGAGCGCGCCACTCCGATTGGCCAGTTGCGCGGCCGCGCGCAACTCTTCGTAGCGTGCACCGTTTTGCAGCAATTCCCATGTGCCGCCTTCGAGCTTGCCTTCGATATGCACGGGCTTGCTGCCGGCACGGCGTAGACGCTGCGCGAGCGGAATCACCTTGTCGCCGGCCACCGGGCCGTTCAGACGAATTGGCACGATACAGTCGATGCGCCGATCGACGATAGCCGGCGGCGCCGACGAAATGGTCGTGGCAGCGGGCAGGATCGGCTCGACCGGCTCGTCGGCATTCGCCGCGTGGCCACTTTCGGCTTGCGCAATGCCTTCCGCTTCCGGAAAGCCGTTCGGCGTCGTTGTCTCCGCCTGAATATCGGCCGGCGTATCGAGCGGCGCGGCAGTAGCGCCAAACGTCGGCTCGACGCGCGCCGCCGCGGTGTCCGCCGCCGGTTCCGAGCCCACTACCGGTTCGCGCCGCGTGGTCGGCCGGGCCGGTTCGATAAACGGGCTCTGCTCTTCCTGATCGTCTCGCGCGAAACTTTCGGCGGTATCGGCCGGCATCGGACGCGGCATCTTGCGACGCACCTTCGCGCTTTGCCATGCGTTGTACACGACCACGCCCCCGACCACCACGGCACCCGCGCCGATCAAACCGAGTGTCAACTCGTCCATGCATGCTCCATCAGCAATTCTTCTGTCTGCGCGGCTATGCGCCCGCTCCACGTGTCGCGCGGCCACCGGCCGCTGCGCTGAACGCGGGCACCCGCGATGATCAACCTAACCGAAAACTTAAACGATATTCTGGGCGAAACCAGCCGCCGTTTCCATGTCCACCGCGACGATGCGCGACACACCCTGCTCCTGCATGGTCACGCCGATCAGTTGCTGCGCCATTTCCATCGCGATCTTGTTGTGCGAAATGAACAGAAACTGCGTCTTGTCCGACATCGCGCGCACGAGGTTCGCGAAACGTTCCGTGTTGGCGTCGTCGAGCGGCGCGTCCACTTCGTCGAGCAGACAGAACGGCGCAGGATTCAGCTGGAACATCGCGAACACCAGCGCGGTGGCGGTCAAGGCCTTCTCGCCGCCCGACAGCAGGTGAATCGTCGAATTCTTCTTGCCCGGCGGTTGCGCCATCACCTGCACGCCGGCGTCGAGAATTTCGTCGCCGGTCATGATCAGCCTCGCCTGGCCACCGCCAAAGAGACGCGGGAACAGTTCGCCGAAATGACGGTTCACTTCGTCGAAAGTGCCTTGCAGCAGCGTGCGCGTTTCGCCGTCGATCTTGCGGATCGCGTCTTCCAGCGTTTCGATCGCGTTGTTCAGGTCAGCCGATTGCGAATCGAGGAACGTCTTGCGCTCGGTCGCCGTCTTCAGCTCATCAAGCGCGGCCATGTTGACCGGCCCAAGCGCGGTAATCGCGTTGTTGATCCGCGTCACTTCGCCTTGCAGGTAGGACGGCTTCATGTCCGGCGTGAGCTTGGCCTGCAACTCGGCTTCGTCGACGCCGGCCGCGGCCAGTTGCTCGATGAACTGCTCGCCGTTCAGGCGCGCGGCCTGTTCCTTCAACTGCAATTCGTTGATGCGGTCGCGCAGCGGTTGCAGCGCGCGCTCGGCGGTGAGACGCGTTTCGTCGGCGGCACGCAGCTTGGCCGTCAGATCGTCCAGTTCGAGACGCGCGGCATGCAGCGCTTCTTCCTTGACCGCGCGGATGTCGAGCGCGTCTTGCAAGCCGGTATGCGCGGTTTGCTCGTTGATCGTTTCCAGCTCGGCGCGCGCATCTTCCAGCGACGCGGCGACGCGTTCGCTCTGCTCGTGCGAGACCTGGATGCTGCGCTTCAATTCGTCGATGCGGTTCGCCATATTGCGCGCGGCGAAGCGCGCGTCGGTGGCGCCCCGATCGAGATCGCGCGCCTGAGCGCGCGCCGCGGTAAGCGTTTCGTCGAGTGCTTCGAAAGCCAGTTGGTGGTCTTCGAAACGTGCCTGCAATTCGGCCAGTTCGGAGTCGTGACGCTCGAAATTCGCTTCCGATTCGCCACGCAAGGCGCGCTGCTCTTCGATCTGCCCGGTGATTTCTTCGAGTTCTTCACGGATTTGCGTGCTGCGCTGCGTGTAGCGCTCATGCGCTTGCGCGAGCTTGAGCACGTCCATCTGCAAGGCGTGCACCCGCTGCGTCGCGCGCTCCGACTGCTGACGCACGTCGGTCAACGCTTGTGCAGCTTGCGTGTGCGCCGCTTCAGCGCGAATCGCGGCGGCCTTCGCCTCATCGGCGAGCAGGGCTTGCGCACGCACCTGACGCGCCAGGTTTTCGATTTCCTGCTGACGGGCCAGCATGCCGGCCTGTTCGGAATCGGCGGCATACAACTGGACGCCGACCCGCGTCACCACGTGGCCGGCCTTCACGACGAACGAACCGCCTTCCGGCAATTGCGCGCGCATGGCGAGCGCCTGCTGCAGATCGTCGGCGACGAAAGCGAGGCCGAGCCAGTCGTTCAGGACGGCGCGAATGCCTGCATCGTCGATACGAACCAGCGACAGCAGCGGACGCAAGGCCGGCGGCGCAGCAACCGGCTGACCGGCTGCGGGCGGCGCATAGAACGCGAGCTTGGCCGGTGGCGCGTCGGTGGCGAACGCCTTGACCCAGTCCAGGTTCGACACTTCCAGCGCGGCGAGCCGCTCGCGCAGTACGGCTTCAAGCGCGGCTTCCCAGCCCGCCTCGACGTGCAGCTTCTTCCACAGACGCGGCAGGCCGCTCAGCTCGTGCTTTTCAAGCCACGGCTGGATCTTGCCTTCGGTCTGGACGTTTTCCTGCAGTTGCTTGAGCGCGGCAAGGCGTGCGTCGAGCTGATGAATCTGGGCGCTTTCCGACTGCACGCGCTCCTGGGCGGCGCGCCGTTCGCCGTCGAGACGCGGCAGCGTTTCCTGCGCGTCGGTGAGACGGGTTTGCGCGTCATGCAGGATTTCTTCGTGCTCGGCGAGCTGCATGCGCAGTTCTTCGAGCTGCGCTTCGTCGGGCGCGTCGAGGCCGCCCGCTTCCGATTTCAGCCGCTCGTGACGCTGCTGCAACTGCTGCAATTGCTGATCCGCATTGCGCTGATGCGCGGCTTCGAGCTTCAGCGCCTGTTCCGTCTGCGCGATACCGCCGCGCTCGGCGTTCAGTTCGGTCTGCGCATCACGCCAGCGCGCTTCGAGCGCCGGCATCGCATCGTGCTTGGCGGCGGCCTCGTCTTCGGCCAGCACGGCCTTTTCTTCGGCAACGGCCAGTTGTTCTTCGGCGTCTTCGAGATCGTCCTGGGCCTTCTGGGCTTGCGACTGCCACTGCTCACGCTGCGCGGTCAACGCCGCGATCTGCGCCTGCACGCGGTTGCGCGATTCGACGATGAACTTGATCTCGGCTTCAAGGCGGCTGACTTCGGCATTCGCCTCGTATAACGCCCCTTGCGCGCCCTGCATCGCGTCGCTGGCGGAGTAATGCGCGACACGCAGCGTTTCGAGTTGCGCTTCGACTTCGCGCAACTTCGCGGTTTGCGCCTCGAGGTCGATCTGCGCCTGTTCGATCGCGCGTTGCTGGCGTTCCTGCTCACCGCCGGCTTCGTTCTTGCGCAACAGCCACAACAGACGCTGCTTCTCTTCGCCGTCGGCCTGCAAGTCCTTGTATTTGGTCGCGACAATCGCCTGCGCTTCCAGCTTCTCGAGGTTTGCCCCCAGTTCGCGGACGATGTCTTCGACCCGCGTCAGATTCTCGCGCGTGTCGTGCAGGCGGTTCTCGGTTTCGCGGCGGCGTTCCTTGTACTTCGAGACGCCCGCGGCTTCTTCGAGGAACACGCGCAGTTCTTCCGGCTTCGCCTCGATCAGGCGAGCGATCATGCCCTGCCCGATGATCGCGTATGCCCGCGGCCCGAGACCCGTACCGAGGAAGATGTCCTGAATGTCGCGGCGGCGCGCCGGCAGATTGTTGATGTAGTAGCTCGAAGTGCCGTCGCGCGTGAGCACGCGCTTCACGGCGATTTCGGCATACTGGCCCCACTGCCCGGCGGCACGGCCGTCGGCGTTGTCGAACACGAGTTCGACGCTGGCGCGGCTACCGGGCTTGCGCGCGGTCGAGCCATTGAAGATCACGTCCTGCATCGACTCGCCGCGCAGCTCGGAAGCGCGCGATTCGCCGAGCACCCAGCGCACGGCGTCGATGATATTGGACTTGCCGCACCCATTCGGCCCGACCACGCCAACAAGCTGGCCCGGAACCTGGAAATGCGTGGGATCGACGAATGACTTGAAGCCAGCGAGTTTGATCGAGGTCAGACGCACGGCGATTTCGCTGTTTGAAAAGGGAAAATAAAAGGTGGCTCGTGAAGGCCGCGTCAGCCGTTCGCCGATGCTGCGAAACGGCCCGCGAAACTCCGCGATACGGGCGCCAGGCGCACGCGATGAAGCGTGCGCCGGCTAATGAGGGGCAATCATACCATCGCGCGCGAGCGGTTCTTACCGTCCTTACGGTCGGCGCTGCCGTTGGTGTCGAGACCCGCGTCCTGATTGGCCGGCTCGGCTGGCAATGCCTTGGTCCGGTGCACCCAGCTTGAGAGCGCCGAGGCCAGCACGATGCACACGCCACCGGCCCATTCGCGCGGACCCGGCGTCTCGCCGGCGAACAGCCACGCCGACAAGGCCGTCACCACGATCTCGAACAGCATGATGATCGAGGCCCGGTTGGCCGGCACCCGCGAGAGTCCATACTGCACGAGCATATTGTTCGATGCGAGCAGAAAACCGAGGCCGAGCACTAACAGCGCGGCCGTGCCGAGATGCGCGCCGGTGGGTGGCGCGGGCATCGCCTCGAACAACGAGGCGCAGGCGCTGAAAATCGCCGCGCCGCCGAAGATCGTCGCGGTGCGCATTTCCGGCTTCATCTCAGGCAGCACACGGCTCGTCTTGAGGATCAGCACGTTGCTCATCGCGAAGCCCATACCGCCCGCCAGGCCTGCCCATTCGGCGAGGTTGCCGGGCACCGGAATGCCCAGTTGCGGCGACCACAGCATGGTCATCGCCCCGGCCAGCGACAGCGCGGCGAGGCCGGCGCCCGCCCAGGTCAGGCGTTCATGCAGGATGAAGTGCGCAAAGAGCGCGGTCCAGGCCGGGGTGAGATAGAACAGCAGCAGGACGCGCATGACCTCGCCGTGGATCGAGCCCCACACGAAGCCGAGATTGGTCACGCCCGCGGCCAGCGCGAGAGCCGGCAGCAGCCAGTGCCAGCGCACGGTCCTGAGCGCGCGGTAACGGACCAGCAGAACGAACAGGCAACCGGCTGCACTCGTGAGCGCGCTTGCGGCCGTGCCGGTCACGCCAAGCGCATTGAGCATGCGCAGCGGGTACCAGATCATCCCCCACACCGAGGCGCCCAGCATGATCGCGAGCGTCGGCCAGCCATTGCGAAGCCAGTTGCTCATGGTGCGAGCCCCTCATGGCTGTGGGGGCCGTAGGGCTTGCTGCGTAAGGCGTTACGGGCCATTTTGCCGGTGTTGCCGGCGTTGCCGAGTCTGCTGACGGCGGCGGCGTTGCGCCCGCTTCGTCCGAGTGTCCCCGTTGCTGCTACGACCATTGCTGCTCCTGCTTTCTTTTTTCGCGAACCGTCCGCGGTTCGCGTCGTTCCCGCTGCGTCGCATGCCTGCGCTGCCTGGCGGGTTCTACCGCTTTTCAACATCCTGTACACCGATTGCGCGACCTGCCTGCGCCGCGGCGCCCTGCAGCCCGCGAAGGGCGGCGCGCCACGCTATAATCATCCACTCGCCGCCGCTGCCATCCTTTTTGCGTCATTCACGCATTTGCGGTCAGCGCGCGTGCCCAGCCTCTCCCAGCATCCGTCTGCGACCATCCTCGATCAGGCTCGATCCGCCCAGTGAACCCGCTACTCGACTCCCTTCAGCCCTACCCGTTCGAAAAGCTGCGCGCGCTTTTTAGTGAAGTCACGCCGCCGGCCGGCCTCGCGCACATCAGCTTCGGCATCGGCGAACCGAAACATCCCACGCCCGCGCTGATTCGCGACGCGGTGATTGCCTCGCTCGGCGGTTTGTCGGCGTATCCGGCCACCATCGGTTCGCCGGCACTGCGCGAGTCGATCGCCAAATGGGTGACGCAGCGCTACAACCTGCCGCCGGTCGATCCGGCCACTCAGGTGCTGCCGGTGTCCGGTTCGCGCGAGGCGCTATTTGCGCTCGCACAAACGGTCATCGACCCGAAGCGCGGCGCCGACGGTGAGCCTGCGATCGTACTCTGTCCGAACCCGTTCTACCAAATCTATGAAGGCGCGGCGATTCTCGCCGGCGCGCAGCCGTACTTCGTGAATAGCGACCCGGCGCGCAACTTCGCCTGCGACTATTCGGCGGTGCCGGCCGACATCTGGGCGCGCACGCAGCTGCTGTACGTCTGCTCGCCGGGCAATCCCACGGGTGCGGTGCTCACGCTGGACGACTGGCGCGAACTGTTCGCGCTGTCGGACCGCTACGGCTTTGTGATCGCGTCCGACGAGTGCTACTCGGAAATCTACTTCGACGAAGCCAATCCGCCGCTCGGCGGCCTGCAGGCGGCCCACCAGCTCGGCCGCGGCTTCGAGCGCCTCGTGATGCTCTCGAGCCTGTCCAAGCGCTCGAACGTACCGGGCATGCGCTCGGGCTTCGTGGCTGGCGACGCGGCGCTCCTGAAAGACTTCCTGCTATACCGGACATACCACGGCGCGGCCTTGTCCACCGTGTTCCAGAATGCCAGCATCGCGGCCTGGAATGACGAAACGCACGTGCGCGAGAACCGCGTGAAGTACGTGCAGAAGTTTTCCACTGTGACGCCGATGCTCGCCGAGGTGCTCGACGTACGTCTGCCGGACGCCGCGTTCTACCTGTGGACGGACGTCTCGCGCACGGGCCTGTCGGACACCGTGTTCGCCCAGCGCCTCTACGCCGACTATAATGTGACGGTTCTGCCGGGCTCATTCCTCGCGCGCACCGCGCACGGTGTGAACCCCGGCCGCAATTTCGTGCGCCTCGCGCTCGTCGCCGATGTCGACGAATGCACGCAAGGCGCACAACGGATCGTCGATTTTTGCCGCGCGCTCGCGGGTTGAGTTTTTCGCGAATTTTCATATTCGGCAACCCCGCGCACCGCACTCCCTTCTTCAGACTTCAACTCTTCAGAAAAGCACGCATATGTCGCAACAACTTCAGCAGATCATTGATACCGCCTGGGAAAACCGCGCCGAACTGTCGCCGAAGGCCGCTCCGGCCGACGTGCGCGAAGCCGTCGCCCACGCCATCGAGCAATTGGACAAGGGCGCGCTGCGCGTGGCCGAAAAGAAGGATGGCGACTGGGTCGTCAATCAATGGCTGAAGAAAGCCGTTCTGCTGTCGTTCCGTCTGGAAGATAACGCGCCGATGCCGGCCGGCGGCTACTCCCAGTTCTACGACAAGGTGCCGTCGAAGTTCGCCAACTACACCGCTGAAGACTTCGCCGCCGGCGGCTTCCGCGTGGTGCCGCCCGCCATCGCGCGCCGCGGTTCGTTCATCGCGAAGAACGTCGTGCTGATGCCGTCGTACACCAACATCGGCGCCTACGTGGACGAAGGCACGATGGTCGACACGTGGGCGACCGTCGGCTCGTGCGCGCAGATCGGCAAGAACGTCCACCTGTCGGGTGGCGTGGGCATTGGCGGCGTGCTGGAGCCGCTGCAGGCCAACCCGGTCATCATCGAAGACAACTGCTTCATCGGCGCGCGTTCGGAAGTGGTGGAAGGCGTGATCGTCGAAGAAAACTCGGTGATCTCGATGGGCGTCTATCTGGGCCAAAGCACCAAGATTTACGACCGCGAAACCGGCGAAGTTACGTACGGCCGCATCCCGGCGGGCTCCGTGGTGGTGGCGGGCAACCTGCCGTCGAAGGACGGTTCGCACAGCCTCTACTGCGCGGTGATCGTCAAGAAGGTCGACGCCAAGACCCGTGCGAAGGTCGGCCTGAACGAGCTGCTGCGAGGCGATTGATGGCACGCGGCACCAAAACTGTCGTCTATGGCATCCCGAACTGCGACACCGTGAAGAAGGCCCGTGTGTGGCTCGAAGAGCATAACGTCGAGTTCGAATTCCACGACTTCAAGAAACACGGCGTGACCGAGCCGCTGGTTCAGGACTGGCTGAAGGACGTGAAACTCGACGCGCTGCTGAACCGTCGCGGCACGACCTGGCGCGGCCTGTCCGACGATATGAAGGCGGCGGCGGACACGCAATCGGGTGCGATCGCGTTGATGATCCACAAGCCGTCGGTGATCAAGCGGCCGGTGCTGGTGGTCAACGGCAAGGTCAAGTCGCTCGGTTTCTCCGCGGACGAATACGCGGCGCTGTTTGCCTGATTTGCGAAGATCGAAAACGCAACAGGCAGCACCAGGCAGTAAAACGCGGCCTCGCCGCGTCGCTTAAAAGCTGTTGCCGGCTGCGGTGTCCAACCGCCAGCCGGCATTTTTTCATTTCAACGTGGCTAGCACTGAATCCATGTCCGGCACCCTCGCCCTTACCGAACAACTGATCGCACGCGCCTCTGTGACGCCTGATGACCAGCACTGCCAGCGTCTGCTGATCGAACGCCTGTCCGCGCTCGGCTTCGAGCACGAGACGATCGAATCGAACGGCGTGACCAACCTGTGGGCCGTCAAACGTGGCGTCGACGGCACGCGTGGCAAGCTGCTCGCGTTCGCCGGCCACACGGACGTCGTGCCGACCGGCCCGCTCGAACAATGGCACTCGGCGCCGTTCGAGCCGACCCATCGTGACGGCAAGCTCTACGGTCGCGGCGCGGCGGACATGAAGACGTCGATTGCCGGCTTCGTGGTGGCAAGCGAGGAGTTCGTCGCGGCGCACCCCGCGCATCGCGGCTCGATCGCCTTCCTGATTACGAGCGACGAAGAAGGCCCCGCCACCGACGGCACCATCAAGGTCGTCGAGGCGCTGCAGGCACGCGGCGAGCGCATGGACTACTGCATCGTCGGCGAACCGACCTCGAGCGCGCAGTTCGGCGACATGGTAAAGAATGGCCGGCGCGGTTCGATGTCGGGCACGCTGATCGTCAAGGGCGTGCAAGGGCATATCGCCTACCCGCATCTGGCGAAAAACCCGGTGCACCTGCTCGCGCCCGCGTTGGCCGAACTGGTTGCCGAACGCTGGGACGACGGCAACGAATATTTCCCGCCCACCACCTGGCAGGTTTCGAACATTCATAGCGGCACCGGCGCGACCAACGTGATTCCCGGCCACGCAGACGTGATGTTCAATTTCCGCTTCTCGACGGCCAGCACGGTGGAAGGCCTGCAGGCTCGCGTCCATGCGATCCTCGACAGGCACGGTCTCGCATACGACTTGAAATGGACCGTGAGCGGCCTGCCATTCCTCACGCCGCGCGGCGATCTGTCAAACGCGCTGGCCAAAGCGATCAAGGACGAGACCGGCGTCACGACCGAACTGTCGACCACCGGCGGCACCTCGGATGGCCGCTTCATTGCCCGCATCTGCGAGCAGGTAATCGAATTCGGCCCGCTGAACGCCAGCATCCACAAGATCGACGAACATATCGAAGTCGCACACATCGAGCCGCTGAAGAACGTGTATCGCCGCGTGCTCGAACAACTGATCGCCTGACCAAGGAATTTCCGCGATGACGCTCCCGTTTTCCACCGTTCGCGACCTGCTGCGTTTCGCGGTTTCGCGCTTCAACCAGGCCGAGTTGTCGTTCGGCCACGGCTCGGCCAACGCCTACGACGAAGCCGCTTATCTGATCCTGCACACACTGCATCTGCCGCTCGACCTGCTTGAGCCGTTTCTCGACGCACGTCTTTCCGCGGCCGAAATCGACGCCGTGCTGAACGTGATCGAGCGCCGCGCCGGCCAGCGCGTGCCGGCGGCCTACATCACGCAGGAAGCGTGGATGCACGGCTTCCGCTTCTACGTGGACGAACGCGTGATCGTGCCGCGCTCGTTCATCGGCGAATTGCTGCAGGACGGCCTGCAACCGTACGTGGAAGATCCTGAGCAGGTGGGCGCGGTGCTGGAGCTGTGCACCGGCTCCGGCTGCCTTGCGATTCTTGCGGCGCATGCGTTCCCGAACGCGGATATCGACGCGGTCGACCTCTCCGCCCCCGCTCTCGAAGTCGCCACACGCAACGTCGCGGACTACCATCTCGACGACCGCGTCGCCCTGTTCGAAGGCGATCTGTACGCGCCGCTTGCCGAGCGCCGCTACGACGTGATCATCAGCAATCCGCCGTATGTGAACGCCGCTTCCATGCAGGAACTGCCCGCCGAGTACAAGCACGAGCCGGACATGGCTTTGGCAGGCGGGGCGGACGGCATGGATATCGTGCGCCGGATCATCGCCGAAGCGCGTAACTGGCTGACCGACGACGGCGTGCTGGTGGTCGAGATCGGTAACGAGCGCGCGAACGTCGAAGCGGCATTCGGCGGCCTCGATCTGGTCTGGCTGTCGACAAGTGCCGGCGACGACAACGTATTCCTGATTCAGGCCGCGGATCTGCCAGTCTGACGTTTTATTGCAGCATCCTCGACACGCGCGGCAGGCAATCGGTGCCTGCCGCGCGTTTCGTTTGTGGGTTACCCGTGGGTTGCACGTCAGTCACTCCCCCCAACGCACCCACGTTCGGTAAGATGGGCCCGGTCAGCTGTGCGCGGCGCCATCGAGCAGCCGCGGCAGCGCTTTGCCAACCCTTCACCTGCCTATGCAATTCGACCTGCTTCATATTGGCCCGCTGGTCGCCCTCGCCCACATTCTCGGGCTGGTCGCCGCGTGCCACGCGATTCTGTACACCCGGACCTCGCAAGGCGCGATCGCATGGGCGGTGTCGCTGGTCGCCATGCCGTATCTGACACTGGTGCCGTATCTGTTTCTCGGCCGCAGCAAGTTTCAGGGCTACGCGGACGCTCGTCGCATCGAAAACGAATTGCTGCGCACGCGCGCCCATCCTCAGGTATGGGATACGCAGGCTTCCTCCGCAGGGTTGCCTACCCAGGAACTTGGCGCGCGGCTCGTGCATTCGCTGACGCGCCTGGGCGGCATGCCGTTCCTGCCGGGCAATTCCGTACGCACGCTCGTGAACGGCGCGGCAACCTTCGAGGCCATCTTCGAAGCGATCGAAGGGGCTCGCCATTACGTGATCGTGCAGTTCTTCATCGTGCGCGACGACGCGCTCGGCGAAATGCTCAAAGACGCACTGATCGCAAAAGCTCAGCAAGGCGTGCGCGTCTACTTCCTGTACGACAGCATCGGCAGTTTCGATCTGCCCCACCGCTACGTGGCGGCGTTGCGCGCGGCCGGCGTGGAAACGCACCCGTTCGCCACCAATCGCCGCTTCGTCAACCGCCTGCAGCTGAACTTCCGCAATCACCGCAAGATCGTCTCGGTGGACGGCGAGCGCGCGTTTGTCGGCGGACACAACGTGGGCGTCGAATATCTCGGCAGCAAGCCGCCATTGTCGCCATGGCGCGATACGCATATCGAAGTGCGCGGTCCGGCGGTCGCCAGCATCCAGTTTGTGTTCACCGAAGACTGGCACTGGGCGACCCAACAGCTACCCGATTTCGCCATGCCGGCCTCCCAGCCCGCCGACGAGGGCATGCACTGCCTCGTCATGCCGAGCGGCCCGGCCGACAAGCAGGAGACCTGTTCGCTCTTTTTCGTCGAGGCGATCAATGCGGCGCGCGAGCGGATCTGGATTACCACCCCTTATCTCGTGCCCGACGAAGCCGTATTCGCCGCGCTGCGACTGGCCGTGCTACGCGGTGTGGACGTGCGCATTCTGATTCCGTGCCGGCGCGATCACCGCGTGGTGTTCGCCGCTTCGAAACTGTATGCCTACGATTCGCTGCGCGCGGGCATCCGCATCTTCCGCTACCAGCCGGGCTTCCTGCATCAGAAGGTCGTGCTGATCGACAGCGTGGCGGCGGCAATCGGCAGCGCCAATCTCGACAACCGCTCGTTCCGGCTGAACTTCGAAATCATGGTGCTGACCGTGGACCGCGGCTTCGCCAAAGAAGTCGAAGCGATGCTGCTCAAGGACTTCGCAGAATCGCTCGAAATCGACCGCAACGAGTACCGCAATGCGAGCGCGCTGCGGCGCGTGCTGATGCACGTGGCACGGTTGTTCTCGCCGATTCTGTAGCATCCCTGCTGCCGCGCCAGCGGGACCGGCGCTGGCACCAGGCGCCGGCTCGTACCCGGTCTCCAGCTCCAGCTTAGTCCGTGTTCAACCCGTGCCGAAATGCCTGCTCCACCACGCGTTACAGCAGCTTTTCGATGTCCTCGACAATCGCCTCAGGCTTGGTCAGCGGCGCATAGCGCTTCACCACATTGCCGTCGCGGCCGATCAGGAACTTGGTGAAATTCCATTTGATCGCTTCGAGCCCCAGCAGACCCGGCGCCTCGCCCGTCAGATAGCGGAACAGCGGATGTGCATTGGCGCCGTTCACGTCGATCTTGTCGAACATCGGGAAGGTCACGCCATAATTCTTTTCGCAGAAACTGCCGATCTGCGTAGCGTCACCCGGTTCCTGCTTGCCGAACTGATTGCACGGAAAACCCAGCACCGCAAGGCCGCGCGCCGCATAGGTGTCGTAAAGCTTTTGCAGACCCGCGTACTGCGGCGTGAAGCCACATTCGCTCGCCGTGTTGACGATCAGCAGAACCTTGCCTTGAAAGCGTTCAAGACTCACTTCCTCGCCGCCGAGCGATTGTGCAGAAAACGAATAAATCGATGTCATGTGCTCCCCCGTGAAAGCCGTCAGTCTATGCCAAAAGCCGCGCCGGTACAGTCGGCCGAATGGCCGATCCCGGCCGGGCGCCCGGTGTCAGCCCCGGCAGTCTAAAATAGCGGTTTTCTTCAGCCGGCCTCTTCGTGATCCGCTTTAACCAGTTCAACCTCGCGCGCGGCACCAAGCCGCTCTTTGAAAACACCACGTTCACCCTCAACCCCGGCGAGAAGGCCGGCCTGGTGGGTGCGAATGGCGCGGGCAAGTCGACGCTGTTTGCCGTGCTGCTTGGTGAACTGCATGCGGACGGCGGCGACTTTTCGATCCCGCCGACCTGGCAGATCGCCCACGTCGCGCAGGAAACACCCGCCGCGGACAAGACCGCCCTCGCCTACACGCTCGACGGCGACGCCGTTTTGCGCACCATCGAAGCGCGCATCGCCGAAGCCTCGGCCGCGCATGACGGCGCAGCCGAAGGCGAAGCACACGCCGCGTTCGCCGACGCCGACGGCTATACCGCGCCCGCCCGCGCCGAAGCCTTGCTGCTCGGGCTCGGCTTTACGCTTGAACAGACGCGCGAGCCGGTCAGCAGTTTCTCGGGCGGCTGGCGCATGCGGCTGAATCTGGCGCAGGCGTTGATGTGCCGCTCCGACCTGCTGCTGCTCGACGAACCGACCAACCACCTGGATCTCGACGCGATCGTCTGGCTCGAGGACTGGCTGCACCGCTATCCGGGCACGCTGATCGTCATCTCGCACGACCGCGAATTTCTCGATTCGGTCTGCAATGTGACGCTGCATCTGGAGCATCAGCAGATCAAGCGCTACGGCGGCAACTATTCGCAGTTCGAAATCCTGCGCGCGCAACAAATCGCGTTGCAGCAAAGCGCGTATGAGAAGCAGCAGCGCACGGTCGAGCATTTGCAGAGCTACATCAACCGTTTCAAGGCGCAGGCCACCAAGGCACGTCAGGCGCAGAGCCGCGTGAAAGCGCTCGAAAAAATGGAACTGATCGCGCCGGCGCATGCGTCCTCGCCGTTCACGTTCGAATTCCGCACGCCCGATTCCGCACCGAATCCGATGATGGTGATGGAAGACGTGCGCTGCGGCTATCGGGGTGAAGACGGTGAAATCCCGATCGTCGACCATGTGATGCTGTCGATCCAGAACGGGCAGCGCATCGGCCTGCTGGGCGCAAACGGTCAGGGCAAATCCACGCTGATCAAAACGCTCGCCGGCACGCTCGAAGCGCTCGGCGGCCATGTGCGCGAAGGCAAGGGATTGCGTATCGGCTACTTCGCGCAGCATCAGCTCGAAACCCTGCGTCCGGACGACACACCGCTGCAGCATCTGGCGCGCCTCGCCCCGGATACGCGCGAACAGGAATTGCGCGATTTCCTCGGCAGTTTCAACTTTTCCGGTGAGATGGCGACCGCGAAAATCGCGCCCTTCTCGGGCGGCGAAAAGGCCCGTCTGGCGCTTGCGCTGATCATCTGGCAGAAGCCGAATCTGCTGTTGCTCGACGAGCCGACCAACCACCTGGATCTCGAAACGCGTCACGCGCTGACCATGGCGCTCGCGCAATTCGAGGGCACGCTGATTCTGGTGTCGCACGACCGGCATCTGCTGCGCGCCACCACCGACGTGTTCATGCTGGTCGCCAGGCACCGCCTGCAGGAATTCGACGGCGACCTCGACGACTACCGCGACTGGCTGCTCCAGCACGCCGCGGAACAACGCGCGGCGCTGAAAGCAGGCACGGCGTCGAACGCCGCGGAAGGTGCGGACAGCGGCGTCAATCGCAAGGAACAACGCCGCCTCGAAGCGGAAACGCGCCAGAAGCTCGCGCACCTGAAAAAGCCGCTGCAAAGCCGCATCACGAAGATCGAAAAGGAAATGGACGCGCTCAACGCGGAAAAGGCGACGCTTGATGCGTTCGTCGTCGATCCGGCCAGTTACGAGCCGGAGCAGAAGAACAAACTGACGGAAGCGATCCGCCGTCAGGCAGATGTGAACGCGCGCCTCGAAGCGCTCGAAGCCGAATGGCTCGAGACTCACGAGGAACTCGAACAAATCGGCTAGCGGCAGGCTGTTGCTGGACCGCGCCGGCATCGATCGGAGGTAGCCCTTGTCACCCGTGAGCCCGTCTGCGTCTTCATCTGGGTCTTTGCCGGGATCTTCAGCCGGGCCGTCGGCTGCGGCCTCAGTAACAGCGGCAGCACCTGCGCCGCTGCAAGGCCTGCGCGTGCTCGACCTGACGCGCCTGCTGCCCGGCCCTGTCGCCGCCTTGCGGCTTGCGGAACTCGGCGCCGACGTGCTGAAGATCGAAGCGCCCGGCGCAGGCGACCCCACCCGCACGATGATGCAGTCGTCGAGCGACCGGGTGGCAGGCCGCCCTGGCGCGTTTTACCGGCTGGTGAATCGCGGCAAGCGCGAAACGCGCCTCGACCTCAAATCGGAAGCCGGACGCAACGTGCTGCGCGCGCTCGCAGCCGAAGCCGATGTGCTGATCGAGAGCTTCCGGCCCGGCGTAATGGAGCGTCTCGGCATCGGCTACGAAACGCTGCGCGCGCTCAATCCACGGCTGGTCTACTGCGCGATCACCGGTTATGGCGCGAGCGGTCCGTTTGTCGACCATCCCGGTCACGATCTGAACTATATCGGCTACGCGGGCGTGCTCGATCAACTGGCAAGCCGCGACGGCGTGCCGATTCTGCCGAACTTCCAGATTGCCGACCTGCTCGGCGGCGCATTAAGCGCGGTAACGCAGATTCTCGCCGCGTTATGGCATGTATCGCGCGGCGGGCCTGGCCGCTTCGTCGATGTATCGATGACGCACGTCACGTACGCCCACAACGTCGTCGCGCAGGTAGTGCTCGCCAACGAGGGCGCCGCCCCGGTTGCCGGCGCCAGTCTGCTGAACGGCGGCGTGCCCTGCTACAACCTGTATCGGACGCTCGACAATCGCTGGCTCGCGGTCGGCGCGCTCGAATTGAAGTTCTGGGAAACGCTGTGCATGGCGCTGGACCGGCCCGAATGGGCAACGCGTCACTGGAGCCTCGGCCAGGCAATCGGCGGCCCGGACGCCAGCGCGTTGACGCAGGAGTTGGCCGACCTGATCGGCAAGCGCCCGCTGGAGGAATGGGTACTGCTGCTGGAGTCGCTGGACTGCTGCGTCTCGCCAGTGCTAACGCCGGCGGAAGCTGCGCAGCACCCGCTATTCAATCCTCAGGCGTATGCGGCTATGAGCGATGGCAAAGACAGCGACGATAAAGACGGCAACGACACTGGGGCGACCCGCGCACGATCGTAGGCCAAATCGCCCCCAAAATCTCAGCGCCTCAGCGCCGCACCACCGGTTGCCGTGGCAAAACCTGGCGCGGCGATTTTTCGTCGTCGTACAGGAAATGCTTGCGGCCTTCCACGTGACGGTTGATCGTGGCGCGCACTTCGGCAGCGGTGACATCTTCGGCCACGACCCGGCGCGAAATCTGCCCGGTCGTGTCGATCCACTCGACAATCCGGCAAGCGCCGCCCCAAGGCTGGCGAATGGGCTCGGAGACGCGGCAGCCGCGCACCTGCATCGGCCGCTCGGCCACGGTTTCATATGACTGTTTCAAGGCGCAATCCCTTTTTTCGGCATCAGAACGGATGCAACACCTTCGCAGCTTAGAAAAAAGGAATGTCGGGCAGGTTACAGACAATATGGAGATATTTACCGCCCATTACGTTTGCAACAGCGCCCGCAGGCGCTGAAACCCCCGTCTATTCAAGTGTGCGGACCCGGTCGATAGCCTGTTCGATCCGTTCGACAGCAACAACCTGTAAGCCTTCAATGGGCTGCTTGGGCGCGTTGGCCTTCGGAATGACCGCGACTGAAAAGCCCAGCTTGGCCGCTTCCTTAAGACGATCCTGACCGCGCGGCGACGGGCGGATTTCGCCGGCGAGGCCCACTTCGCCGAACACCACCAGCCCCTTGGGCAGCGGTTTGTTGCGCATGGAAGAATGGATTGCGAGCAATACGGCCAGGTCCGCTGCGGGCTCGGTGATCTTCACGCCGCCCACCGCGTTCAGGAACACGTCCTGGTCGAAACAGGCGATGCCGGCATGCCGATGCAGCACCGCCAGCAGCATCGCGAGGCGATTCTGTTCCAGCCCCACCGCCAGGCGCCGCGGGTTCGGCGCGTTGGCCGCATCGACCAGCGCCTGCACTTCGACCAGCAGCGGCCGCGTGCCTTCCTGCGTCACCAGCACGCAGGACCCCGGCACGGATTGCTCGTGCTGTGAGAGAAACAACGCCGACGGATTGGCAACGCCACGCAAACCACGCTCGGTCATCGCGAACACGCCGAGTTCGTTGACCGCGCCGAAACGGTTCTTGATCGCCCGCACCAGCCGGTACGACGAATGCGTGTCGCCCTCGAAATACAACACCGTATCGACGATGTGCTCGAGCACGCGCGGCCCGGCGAGCGCCCCTTCCTTGGTGACGTGGCCGACCATGATGATGGTGGTGCCCGACTGTTTGGCGATGCGCGTCAATTGCGCCGCGCACTCGCGCACCTGCGCAACCGAACCGGGGGCGGAGGTCAGTGCGTCGGAATAAACGGTTTGAATCGAGTCGATCACCGCGACGTCAGGCCGCTGCTCGGCGATGGTCGCCTGGATTTTCTCGAGCTGGATTTCCGCCAGCAGTTGCAGCTCGCTGGCCTTCGAGCCGGGTTCGAGCAACGAAAGCCGTTGCGCGCGCAACGCAATCTGCGCGGCCGATTCTTCGCCGCTGATATAAAGCGCGCGTTTATCCGCGGCAATTTCCGCGAGCGACTGCAGCAGCAGCGTCGATTTGCCAATACCCGGGTCACCGCCAATCAGCACCACGCCGCCCGGCACGAGACCGCCGCCGAGCACACGATCGAACTCGCTGACGCCGGTCGAAAAGCGCGGCACGTCGGACGCTTCGATATCGGCGAGACGCCGCACCGGCGCGCTCTTCGCGAGCGACTGGAAACGATGAGTAGACGGCGCTTCCGCGACCGATTCCACCAGCGTGTTCCACGCATTGCATGACGGGCACTGCCCGGCCCACTTCGGCGATTGACCGCCACATTCACTGCATATGTACAACGTCTTCTGTTTAGCCACGCGCCCTTGCCTGTGTTGCTGTTCTTTGGATTGATACGCTTGCCGTGCCTTACTCCGCACGCACCGGGACGCGCGGCGCGACCGCGCACATCAGCTCGTAGCCGATCGTGCCGCATACCTGCGCGACGTCGTCGATCGGCAGTGCGTTGCCCCACAACTCGACACGCGAGCCGATGTTGGCCGTCGGGATCGGTGTGAGGTCGACGGTCAGCATGTCCATCGACACCCGTCCGACGATCCGCGTACGCACACCGTCGACGATCACCGGCGTGCCTTCCGGCGCAACCCGCGGATAACCGTCCGCGTAGCCGCAGGCCACCACGCCAATGCGCATCGGCGCGCGTGCCTTGAACGCCGACCCGTAGCCGACCGTATTGCCTTCGGCGAGCGTCTGCACGGCGATCAGTTCGGAGGCGAGCGTCATGGCGGGTTGCAAACCGGTGCCGGCGATCGCGGACGTGACGCCCGAGGGCGATGCGCCGTACAGCATGATGCCCGGTCGCACCCAGTCGAAGTGCGCGTCCGGATGCCACAGCGTCGCCGCCGAATTCGACAGACTGCGCGCACCCGCAATGCCTTGCGCACCGCGCTCGAACGCTTCCATCTGATGGGCAATGCCGCGATCGCCGTCGGCATCCGAGAAATGGGTCATCAACGTGATCTGGCCGACGCCCTGGCAGGCCCGCGCCCGCTCCCACGCCGAGCGGAATTTTTCCACCGTGTAACCGAGCCGGTTCATGCCGGTGTTCATCTTCAACTGGATATTGACGGGCTTGGACAGGCGCGCCATTTCGAGCATGCGCAGCTGTTCGTCCGAATGCAGCGCCGTGGTGAGGCTGTAGCGGTCGATTACATCGATATCGGTCGGACGAAAGAAACCTTCGAGCAGCAGAATTGGCCCGGCCCACCCCAATTCACGCAACTTCACGGCTTCTTCGAGGTCCAGCAATCCAAAGCCGTCGGTTGCACGCAGACCCGGAAAAGCGCGCGCAAGGCCATGTCCATAGGCATTCGCCTTGACCACGGCCCAGATTTTGGATTTCGGCGCATAGCGCCGGGCGACGGCGAGATTATTGGCTAGTGCGGAGGTATGAATCGTGGCTGAGAGCGGGCGCGGCATAGGTAATTTTCGTAAAGACGCTTGCGAATCAGGAGCTTACAGGGCGTTTTCAACGCTCGGCAGCCCGCTGGGCGGTGCGATCAAGGATTTTGCTAGTCCGAATCCAGCTATTTTCGTGATATAAAGCCGTGCGCACAACCCATTTCGAACGGTATAAGCCCGGACGCCTAGCATGCGGCCGGGGCGGACAGACCGCAGCGAGGACAGCATCGCATCAGATGAAAAAAGGTTTTTACACCATCATGGCCGCGCAATTTTTTTCGTCGCTGGCCGACAATGCGCTTCTGATCGCCGCTATCGCACTGCTGAAAGATCTTCACGCCCCAAACTGGATGACGCCGCTGCTCAAGTTGTTCTTTGTGCTGTCGTACGTCGTTCTGGCCGCCTTCGTGGGCGCCTTTGCGGACTCCCGCCCGAAAGGGCACGTGATGTTCATTACCAATACCATCAAAGTAGTCGGTTGCATCACGATGCTGGTCGGCGCACACCCGTTGCTCGCCTATGGCATCGTGGGTTTCGGCGCGGCGGCCTACTCGCCCGCCAAATACGGCATTCTTACCGAGCTGCTGCCGCCTGATCGGCTGGTCGCGGCGAACGGCTGGATCGAAGGCACCACGGTCGGCTCGATTATTCTCGGCACCGTGCTCGGCGGCGCGCTCATCAGTCCGCACATTGCCGCGCCGATCCTCCGGCACCACATTCCCACCGTGAACACGCCCGCCGAAGCGGCGATGCTGGTGATCATGGCAATCTACGTGATCGCGGCGCTGTTCAATCTGCGCATTCCCGACACCGGCGCGCGCTATCCGAAACAGGAACGCGGGCCGATCAAGCTGGTCACCGATTTCGCCGACTGCTTTCTGGTGCTGTGGCGCGACAAGCTCGGCCAGATCTCGCTTGCCGTCACCACGCTTTTCTGGGGCGCCGGCGCGACGCTGCAATTCATCGTGCTGAAGTGGGCCGAGGTGCAGTTGAACATGTCGCTTTCAGAAGCCGCGATTCTGCAGGCGGTCGTGGCGGTGGGCGTGGCGGCCGGCGCAATTTTCGCGGCCTCGCGCGTCCCGCTGAAGAAATCGCTAACGGTCTTGCCGGTCGGCATCATGATGGGCATCGCCGTGATGCTGATGGCCTTCTACACGCGCCATCTGTTCCCCGCACATTGGGGTCTGTATTTTGGCCGCGTGCACGTGCCGGGCTATCTGATCGTGGCGTATATTTTCCTGATGATCGTCGGCGGCCTGTCGGGCTTTTTCGTCGTACCGATGAATGCGCTGCTGCAGCATCGCGGCCACGTGCTGCTGTCGGCGGGTCACTCGATCGCCGTGCAAAACTTCAACGAAAATCTCTCGGTGCTCGTGATGCTGTGCCTGTACGCCGTACTGGTCTGGCTCGACGTGCCGGTCACGGCGGTCATCGTGCTATTCGGCACCTTCGTCTGCCTGATGATGTGGCTGGTAATGCGGCGCCACCAGGCGAATCAGCGCGCGTTCGACTCGGTCGCGCTGATCGGCGAAGCCAAGCATTGACCCGCGCCGGGCAGCCCGCTGACTGCCCGCGCCTCTCTCCTTTCCGCGCTTTACCATGACTCAATCTATTCCCAATGTGCTGACGATCGCCGGCTCCGATTCCGGCGGCGGCGCCGGCATTCAGGCCGATCTGAAGGCTTTCTCGGCGCTCGGCGCGTACGGCGCGAGCGTGATCACCGCGCTCACCGCACAGAACACGCGTGGCGTCACGGCAATTCATGCGCCGGACGCCGCCTTCGTGACCGCGCAACTCGACGCGGTGTTCGACGACATCCGTATCGACGCCGTGAAAATCGGCATGCTGGCGAATGCGCAGATCGCGCGCGCGGTCGCCGACGCGCTGCGGCGGCACAAGCCGAAGCACGTCGTACTCGACACGGTGATGATTTCGAAGAGCAATCACGCGCTGCTGCTGCCGGATGCGGTCGCGGCCGTGCGCGACGAGTTGTTGCCGCTGGCCGACCTGCTGACGCCCAATCTGCCGGAAGCCGCAGCCTTGCTAGGTGTGCCGGCGGCCACCGATGAAGCCGGCATGGTCGAACAGGGTGAAGCGCTGCGCGCGCTTGGCGCGCGGGCGGTGCTGATGAAAGGCGGCCATCTGAGCGCGGCGGACAGTCCCGACTGGCTCGTTCAGGATAGCGGCGCGCTACGCCTGGGTGGCCCGCGCGTGCCGGTGAAGAATACGCACGGGACCGGCTGCACGCTATCGTCGGCGATTGCGGCGCTGATCCCGCAGCGCGCCGATCTGGCGAGCGCGGTCGCCGATGCCAAGCTGTACCTGACCGGCGCATTGCAAGCGAGCGATCAGCTCGACGTGGGCAGCGGCGTCGGGCCGGTGCATCATTTTTATCGGTGGTGGTGAGAGGCGAAAGCGCTTCGGCCTCGCGGCGGTACTGGCCGTTGCGATGTATAGCCGGCTCCATGCCGCTATTGCTTGTGGCTGTCCGCTTGTATCCGCCCTATTGCTCCCGCGGCGCTGGTGACTCTTGAGACCCTCGTAACTCTTGCGGCTGCCGCGCATAGGCCTGCGCCAACTCGGGCCACGTGTCCGGCACGATAAAACCACGCGAAAGTTCGGTCAGCTTGCCGGTGCTATCGGCAGCGAACGCCGCGACCATCGTCGGCCCATGCTGAGATGAAGTTTGCTCTGTAAGCGTCTGCCGATCGACGAAGGCGAATGTGAGGGCCTGCGCCTCACCCTGCTCATGACGCCGCGGCGCAAGCCATTCCAACCTGGGCAACACGCGCCATACCTGCGCATGCGCCGCGGCAAAGTCCAGCCAGTCGCTGCGTGTGACCCACCAGCCTCGTCCGTGCGACGGATCGAGTTCGGCAGGATCGGCTGGTGTTTCGCCCGCCCGATAGAACAGCCAGCCCTTGATAAACATCTGCGGCGTCCACGGCCCTGCATAGCCGACCGAGGCAAACTCTTCACGCGCGCTCAACGGCAGTTGATGATTCAGCACATGCGCGAGCTTTAGATCGAAGCGGTCCTTCAGATTTGGACCGACGTAATCGGCTAATCGCGCTGGCGACTGCGAGCCACGCTCGCCGGCATGCAGATAGCACTTCACCGCCAACTCCCAATGCAGGCGCGCACCGTGCCGCGTCTGCACAAGAAAATCGCATTCACCCAGCGTCACGCCCAAGCGCCGCAACGGCACGCCGGCAGCGACCAGACGCGCCGCCGGCCCATGTTGCAGAAACCATCCAAGTAGTCGCTCGGCGTAGCGGCCAAGACGGGTGATACGCGTGGCGGCGAGCTCATGCTGCAAATCGGACGGCTCGGCATCCAGCGCGCGTAACCAGTCGACGGTCGCCGCCGCTTCCTGCGACGAGCCGAAAGGATTGGCGAGTGCGCCGACCGGTGGTTGCGCGCGCAACAAATCGGCGCTTAGCAGCAGCCAGGCGAGATCGCGCACGGCCGGTTCGCGCAAGGTGTCGAGCAAGGTCCCGAGAATCGCCGCGGATGGGCTCGGCGCGTTAGCAACACGCGCAGCCGGCCCGCTCGCGTCCGTCACTTTGCCGCGCTGGACGGCACGCCGCCCGCCGCGAGCCACGTGTCGCGCGCGAGGCACAGGTCCGCCCAGGCCTTCGCCTTGTCGGGCAGGCTGCGCAGAAGATATGCCGGGTGGTAGGTGACAATTACCGGCACCCCTTCATATTCGTGCACGCGGCCGCGTAGCGACGAAATGCTCGCCTCGGTCCTGAGCAGACTTTGCGCGGCGAAGCGGCCAAGCGCGACGATCAGCTTCGGCTTGACCAGCGCGACCTGGCGTTGCAGATAAGGCTCGCAACGCGCGACTTCATCCTGTTCGGGATTGCGGTTGCCCGGCGGGCGGCACTTGATCACGTTGGCGATGTAGACATTGCTGTCGCGCGCGAGCAGCAGCGAACGCAACATATTGTCGAGCAGCTTGCCGGCCTGGCCGACGAACGGCTCGCCCAGACGGTCTTCGTTCTCGCCGGGCGCTTCGCCGATCAGCATCCAGTCGGCATTGCGATCGCCGACGCCGAATACCGTATTCGTGCGTTTCTCGCACAACCGGCAGAGCTCGCAGTTGGCGACCCGCTCGCTCAGCGCGTCCCAGTCGAGCGTCTGAACCGCGGCGGGCTCCGGGGTCTCGTGACGCGCTTTAACGGACGCGTGGGCCGGCTGATCGTCGAACCATGCGAAATCGTCGTCGGGTGGAGCGTCGAACGCCGGCGGCTCCGGTGCTCGCGACGGCTGCGATGGTTGCGGCGGTTGTTTTGTCGGCTGACGTGCTTCGGCGGGCGCCTGCATCCGCCGTTGCACCTGTTCCTGAATCTGTTCCTGCGCCGGCCCGGCATCGCTTTGGGGCGCTTCGCTCACAAGCGTCGCAGGCCGCGATGCGCCAGCCACGGGCACTGCTTGCCGGCGCTCCGGCTCAGGTGCAGCCGGCGACGCTTCACGCGCCGCCACACGCGGCTCGTCGAGCCGTGCCGCCTGATTCGCTAACGCGCCGGCGCCCTGCTCGAGGCTGACTTCAGCCACGGGCTCGTGCGCCGCCGACATACCGCGACGCACCCACAGCGGCGCGAGTCCGAACTCTTCCAGTACCGATTCATGCAGCGCCATCTGCGCCCTCCGTGGCAAACGAGAAACGCATCACGATGGCGTCCTCCCGGCTGCGATGCCGCGCCGGATAATAATTTTTGCGCCGGCCAATCGACGCAAAGCCGAAGCGCTCGTAAAGCCGGATCGCCCGATGATTCGACGGCCGAACTTCGAGCAGCAGGCCTTCCAGTTTTTCCGCGCGGGTGATGCGCACCGCTTCGCGCAGCAGCGCAAGCCCGGCACCGGCGCCTTGCGCGGCAGGCGCCACACACAAATTGAGCAGGTGCATTTCGTCGACCACCGGCATCAGCACGCAATAACCGATCAGCGTGCCAGTTACGTGACGCAGACAGATGCCGAAATAACCGTTGCGCAGCGAATCGCCGAAATTACCGCGGCTCCAGGGGAATTCGTAGGCAATCTTTTCGATGGCCGCGACCTCGTCCAGATCGGCTTCGGTCATCGGCGACATATAACGGTCCGCCAGCAACACGCCACTCATTGCCGGCCCTCGCCTTGATGCGCGTCGTGCGCCAGGCTGGCGGCCTGCTCAGCCTTGGCGGCTTTCTCGGCCACGCGCTCCGCCGTGGTCTGGGCAACCTTGTCGCGAATGTATTCCGGTGCGGCCTGATCGGCGGGCACGGTGCGGCCGGCGCGAAGTGCGCGCAATGCCGCGTGCGCAAGCGGCACCGCGTGCGGCAGCGCTTCGCTATCGACAGTTCGCGCCGCGGCAACCGCGGGCAGCCGCGCACCGAAAGCCGCCGCATTGCCTGCCAGTGTGAAGGGGACGTCGGGCAAAACGAGCCGTTCCGGCGCGTCCAGCGATGCCGGCTGCAAAGTGCGCCATTCGCCGAGCTCGGTATCCCATGCGTAGTCGGCCCAGTAGATCTCGTCCATCCGGGCATCGAGCGCAGAGAGCACGCGGGTCGCCGACGGGTCGCGCCGCCGGGCGCTCTCCGCGCAGGCCAGCAGCGTGCTGATCGGCACGACCGGCAGATTCAGGCCGAATGCGAGGCCTTGAGCGACGCCCGTCGCGGTACGAAGACCGGTGAACGATCCCGGGCCGGAGCCGAAGGCAATGGCGTTGCACTCTGCCAGTTTCAGACCGGCTTCGTCGAAAAGTTCGCGGATAGCGGGCAGCAGGCGCGTGCTGGAAACTGCGCCGGTTTGCTCGTGGCGCACCCAGATTCGCGGTTCGGCGCGGCCTGGGTCGGCCGCCTGGCTTGCGGCGTCGCCAACGGCGGACAGGAGCGCTACCGAGCAGAATTCGGTCGAGGTATCGAGGGCAAGAAGCACAGTTTGAGTCATGGACCGTATTGTAATCGGCACGGCGCATGCGGATGCGGTTTTGGATTTGCCGCGCGAGGCGGCGCCGAATGTTTGGAATAAGCCCTCGGCCCCGCGGCAGCATGCAGTTGTTATGATCATCGGCCCAGCCAAAACCAACCCCGCCAGCCGGGCAAAATCACCATGACAGACATCAACGCGCAATTCGTCCAGGCCCAGGAAGACGCAAAGCAGCTGCCCGAGCGTCCCGGCAACCTCACCCTTTTGCGCCTCTACGCCCTCTTCAAACAGGCTACCGACGGCGACGTCCACGGCGACAAACCTGGTTTCACCGATATCGTCGGCAAATACAAGTACGATGCGTGGGCCGCGCTCAAAGGCACCGCTCAAGACGCCGCGAAGCAGCAATACGTCGACCTCGTCGAATCGCTGAAAAGCGGCGCGTCGGCCTGAGCCGGCCCTGCGGCGGAAAACAGCGGCCGGCAGGCTCGGCGGTGAGGAAAGCCCAAAGCCTGTCCCAGCGCAGCCGGCTAAACCGCGAAGGCAAAGTTTTCCGCCAGGAAATATCTTAACGGTGGCGCAGTGCAACAAAACTCTATACAATACTGCCTGCGCTTCACTGCTTTGCCCGGCTTTCCTCTAGCGGCCCTTGCGGCGCAGCGCCTCGTAGCGTTTAGCTCCAATCCAGTTTAGAACCTGTCCCCTCCTGCCTAGCCCCCTACGGGCGATCATGTCCCAGGCTGGCGGCTCGCCGTGTTGGCATGTCGCATCCGATACAGCTTCTAACGAAAAGCTCGCCTTTATTGTCGCGAGCTGCCCCCGTTTTTCGATTTGCTCGCTGCTTCTTTGCTCGCTGAATCCGACGACTTGGGTATGCCGATTGGCGCCGACGTTTTAATTCCGTGTGTACCAAGGATTTACCAAGGATTCTCATGACTTCGAGCAATACCCCCAGCAGCCCGTTGAACGCCATCGCCGATCAAGCCCTCGGTCTCGTTGACAGCAATGTTGCACCCGCAGAAGCCGCAGCCGTCGCTGCCGCTCCGGAAGCTGTCGCCGCAGAAGCCGCCGCGCCCGCCGGCCCGTCGTTCGCGTCGCTCGGTCTGTCCCCGGACGTCGTCTCCGCGCTGACCGCCGCTGGCTATCAAACCCCGACTCCGGTTCAGCAACGCGCGATCCCCGCTGGCATCGCCGGCCGCGATCTGCTGGTCTCGAGCCCGACCGGTTCGGGCAAGACCGCCGCATTCATGCTGCCCGCGATCGAACGTTTCTCGCAACTGCAAAAGGCGCAAGCCAGCCAACCGCGTGAACCGCGTCCGGCTGACGGCGCCCGCACGCGCCGCCCGCAACCGGTTGCCCGTCCGACCATGCTGGTTCTGACGCCGACCCGCGAACTCGCGATGCAGGTCACCACCGCCGCTGCCACGTACGGCAAGCACCTCAAGCGTCTGCGCACCGTCAGCATTCTGGGCGGCGTCGCTTACGGCCAACAGCTGATGCTGCTGGCAAAGAACCCGGAAATTCTGGTTGCCACGCCGGGCCGTCTGATCGACCACCTGGAACGCGGCCGCATCGATCTGTCGCAACTGCAGATCCTCGTGCTCGACGAAGCTGACCGCATGCTCGACATGGGCTTCATCGAAGACATCGAAACGATCGTGGCGGCTACGCCGGCTTCGCGTCAAACCATGTTGTTCTCGGCCACGCTCGACGGCAAGATCGGTTCGCTGACCGGCCGCCTGCTGAAGGATCCGGAACGTATCGAGATCGTTCAACGCCTCGAACAACGCACCAACATCGCGCAAACCGTCCACTATGTTGACGACCGCGATCACAAGGATCGTCTGCTCGACCATCTGCTGCGTGACGAAGGCCTCGACCAGGCTATCGTCTTCACGGCAACCAAGATGGACGCTGACCAACTGGCTGGCCGTCTGGCCGACGCCGGTTTCGAATCGGCTGCTTTGCACGGCGATCTGCCGCAAGGCGCGCGTAACCGCACCATCAAGGCATTGCGCGAGCGTCGTGTGCGCGTGCTGGTGGCAACGGACGTCGCGGCTCGTGGTATCGACATCCCGGGCATCACGCACGTGTTCAACTACGACCTGCCGAAGTTCGCTGAAGACTACGTGCACCGTATCGGCCGTACCGGCCGTGCTGGCCGCTCGGGTATCGCAGTGAGCCTCGTGCACCACGCGGAACAAGGCGCGCTCAAGCGCATCGAGCGTTTCGTGCGCACCCCGCTGCCGGTCAACGTCGTCGCAGGCTTCGAGCCGCGCAAGTCGGCTCCGTCGGGCGGTGGCCGTCCTGGCTTTGGCGGCCGTGGCCGTCCGGGCGGTGGCAATGGCGGTGGCCGTCGCTTCGGTAGCGGCAGCGGCGCCGGCAAGCCGGCTGGTAACGGCGGCGGTTCGCGCAGCGGTAGCGGCAATGGTGGTGGCTGGGCCGGCAAGTCGGCTGGCGGCGGTTCACGTGAAGGCGGCTTCGGCGGCGGTTCGCGTGACGGCGGCTACGGCGCACGCCGCAGCGACGGTCCGCGTACGGCGCGTCGCGGTAGCTAAACAAGCGACCCAGTAATCATCAGGCAAGCGCATTCACGCAGCTCATTCAGTGCGTAAGGCGGCCTGAAATGACCCGGATGGCCTCCATGCCGTCCGTCGGTCAGAAGAAACCGGTGCTCAGGCACCGGTTTTTTTTCGTCCGTACTTCGGCGACCGCCAATATTTCACGATGTGGAAAATTTTTTTGCGTCGTAAAAAATCGTGCTGCACGGCACAAGACGCCCTATTGCAAGATGGAAAAAGACGTTTCTTAATGCGGAATGTCGTTCTCAAGCGATTGATTTTAAATAAAAATAAATATTCAAAAAACGCTCCCTGCCTGCTATTGCGCGACAATCGATTTGCCTAGACTCTTATATAAGACTTCACGAAACGAAACGCCTCAAGCGGCCAAGCGCTTCGACGAAGACAGAGAGTCACCCCATCCATTACAGGCAACCAAGGAGCACACCATGTCGCGCGAACAACAAGCCAAACAACTTCAACAGCAATGGGAAACCGATCCGCGCTGGAAAGGCGTGAAGCGTACGTACACGGCCGAAGACGTGATCCGTCTGCGCGGCTCGGTGCAAGTGGAACACACGCTCGCCAAGCGCGGCGCGGAAAAGCTGTGGGAAAGCGTCAATAACGAGCCGTTCGTGAACTCGCTCGGCGCGCTGACCGGCAACCAGGCGATGCAACAGGTCAAGGCCGGCCTCAAGGCCATCTACCTGTCGGGCTGGCAAGTGGCGGGCGATGCGAACGTGGCCGGTGAAATGTACCCGGACCAGTCGCTGTATCCGGCGAACTCGGTGCCGCTCGTCGTGAAGCGCATCAACAACACGCTGACGCGCGCTGACCAGATCCAGTGGTCGGAAGGCAAGAATCCGGGCGACGAAGGCTATATCGACTACTTCGCCCCGATCGTGGCCGACGCGGAAGCCGGCTTCGGCGGCGTGCTGAACGCGTTCGAACTGATGAAGGCGATGATCGAAGCAGGCGCTGCAGGCGTGCACTTCGAAGACCAGTTGGCTTCGGTGAAGAAGTGCGGCCACATGGGCGGCAAGGTGCTGGTGCCGACCCGCGAAAACATCGCCAAGCTGACCGCCGCGCGTCTGGCCGCCGACGTCTCCGGCACGCCGACCGTGCTGCTGGCTCGCACCGACGCGGAAGCCGCCGACCTGATCACGTCGGACGTGGATGACAACGACAAGCCGTTCCTGACGGGCGAACGCACGGTAGAAGGTTTCTATCGCACGAAGCCGGGTCTGGAACAGGCAATCTCACGTGGCCTCGCCTACGCGCCGTACGCCGACATGATCTGGTGCGAAACCGGCAAGCCGGACCTCGAGTTCGCGAAGAAATTCGCCGACGCGATCCACAAGGAATTCCCGGATCAACTGCTGTCGTACAACTGCTCGCCGTCGTTCAACTGGAAGAAGAACCTGGACGACGCAACCATCGCCAAGTTCCAGCGCGAACTCGGCGCGATGGGCTACAAGTTCCAGTTCATCACGCTGGCCGGCTTCCACGCGCTGAACTACTCGATGTTCAACCTGGCGCACGGCTATGCCCGCAACCAGATGACCGCCTTCGTCGAAATGCAGCAGGCTGAATTCGCTGCGGCTGAAAAGGGTTTCACCGCGGTCAAGCATCAGCGCGAAGTCGGTACCGGCTACTTCGACGCCGTGACGCAAACGGTCGAGCGCGATGCATCGACGACCGCGCTGCACGGTTCGACGGAAGACGAACAGTTCTTCGACAAGAAGGTTGCTTAAGGCATCCAGCGGTCTGATCGCGGAAACGGCAAGGCAGACGACAAAGCGGCCCCGCTAGAGGGCCGCCCTCAGGGAGGACTGAAGGCGCCATCAGGGCTGGAGTACGCCGTCTGTCCTGATGGTTGAAATCTGGAAGTGATGGCGGCAGTGGAGACAAAGCCAGCGCAATGCATTGTGCGGCGAACACAGGACGCGCCGGCCTCATCGCCGGCGCGTTTTTTTACGCCGTGCCTGTCAGCGATGCGAATCGTGCGCAGGCCGCTTAGCGGTACACGATCACTGGAATCTTCGTATGCGTCAGGACCCGTTGCGTCTCGCTGCCAATCAGCAGACTGCCGAGACCGCGCCGCCCATGCGAAGCCATGAAAATCACATCGCAGCCACCCTGCTCCGCGGCTTCGATGATGCCGAGATACGGCGCCGGATGCACGCTGGTGTGGCTGTCGAACGCGACACCGACACGGCACGCGGCCAGTTCCACTTCCCGCAGATGCACCCGTGCTTCACGTTCGCTGCGCTGCAAAAACTCGACCGGCGGCTCGATCACCACGTCGGAGAACGGCGAGTACGGATATTGCGGCAGACAGGCGTAGGCGGTAACGCGAGCGCCCACCGCCTGCGCGAGATCGATGGCGCCGTCTATCGCTTTGCGCGACAGGTCTGAACCATCGGTCGGAACCAGGATGTGCCTGAACATGATGCCCTCCGTCGCCGGCTTCGCGCAGCGCGGCGTCAGCGTCCCACGAGGCTCGGTATAGAAGCCGCTCCAATCGATTGTAGGTCGCAGAAATGAGCTCAAGGCCGTCGTGCGGGTCTGTCCGCATATCGGAAACCCGCTGCACGGATAGTGCGGGGGCAATAGCGCAACGTTGCACCTATGCGGCATCCCGGTCGGCGTCAGTTCCAGTAATCAGGATGGCCGTACGTATGCTTGAGAAAGTCCAGAAACAGACGCACCCGCAGCGGCAAATGCCGGCGTTGCGGAAACACCGCATGGATACCGATCGGCGGCGCGGCGAACTCGTCGAGCACGCTGACGAGGCGCCCGGCCGCGATATCCGTGCCGACCTCCCACCAGGAACGCCATGCGAGCCCGTAACCCTCAAGGCACCACTCGTGCAGCACGGCGCCATCCGAGCATTCCATCGTGCCGGACACCTTGATCGACACGACCTTGTCGCCCTGCTGAAACATCCAGCCACGTTGCTGATTGGCACTCGCACCAAGCGCCAGGCAGTTGTGGTGCGCGAGATCGGCCAATGTGTGCGGCGAGCCGCGCCGGCTCAGATACGACGGCGAAGCCACACACACGCGGCGGTTCTCGCCAAGCTTGAGCGACACCAGAGACGAATCCGGCAACTCCCCCAAACGCACGGCGCAGTCGAACCCCTCGTTGACGAGATCAACCAGCCGGTCGGACAGGTCGAGCGTAATCGACACATCCGGATGGGCGACGGTGAAGGCAGGGACCAACGGCGCAACATGTCTGCGTCCAAACCCGGCTGGCGCCGACAACCGCAAATGGCCGCTCGCCTTCACGCCCCCCGCCGACACGCTGGCTTCGGCGTTCTGCATGTCGTGAATGACGCGCTGGCAATCCTCGAGAAACGCCGAGCCTTCGAAGGTCAGCGTGATCTTTCGGGTAGTGCGTACCAGCAGTTTGACGCCGAGGCGTTCTTCCAGCGCATCGATACGGCGGCCAATGATGGCGGGCGCGACGCCTTCGGCGAGCGCCGCAGCAGACAGGCTGCCCTTGGCCGCGACGGTAACGAAAGTTTCGATCTGCTTGAAACGGTCCATGGGCAGCGAAGCCGCAACGCCCCAAAGGAAGTCGTCTGGAGCTGCGCGGGAAAGTGGTCGGTGCGCGTCAGATTAGGTGCATGAAAGTAAAAGATCAAGTGATATTTAGCCTCTTTTTTAGCGCATAGCATCACTAATACAATCCGTCCTGACCTCTAATGGAGTGCACGGCAATGTCGGCCACAACGACACCTTTCCCCAAAGCAGTGATTTTCGACGCCTACGGCACGCTTTTCGACGTGCACTCGGTGATCGCTGCCGCGGAGCAGATGTTCCCGGGCCAGGGCGACGCGCTTTCGCAGTTGTGGCGCCAGAAACAGATCGAATACACGCAGTTGCGCACGCTCGCCGATCCGGCCGGTGCACCGGGCCTGCACTACCGGCCGTTCTGGGACATCACGCTCGACGCCTTGCGCTTCGCCGCCAAGAAACTGCACCTCACGCTGGGCCGCGCGGCGGAAAAGCGTCTGATGGACGAATACGCGTGCCTGTCCGCTTTTCCCGATGCCGTCCCCGCGCTGCGCCAGTTGCGCGACGCACCGTCGTCATTGTCCGCCTCCACGCCTGCGCCTGCGGGCGGCAAAACCGGGCTGGGGGCAACGGCAACGCCCGGTCTCGCGATCCTCTCGAACGGCAATCCGCAAATGCTCGACATTGCCGTGAAGAGCGCCGGCATGACACGCCTGTTCGACCATGTTCTGTCCGTCGATACCGTACGCGCGTACAAACCCTCGCCCGCGGCCTACTCGCTCGGCACACAAGCCTTCGGCGCCGAGCCGCGCGAGATCGTCTTTGTGTCGTCGAACGGCTGGGACGTGGCTGGCGCGAGCTGGTTCGGCTTCACCACTTTCTGGCTTAACCGGCAAAACGCACCAGCCGAAGAACTGGGCGTTACGCCGCACGGCGCGGGCGGAGGCATGAACGATCTGCTCGCTTTTTTGCAGTCTCTCGCGTCGCCCAACCGCAATAGCGGCACCGGCAATCCCGGCGGCAGCCGTACGCGCCACAGCCCTGGCGCATGACGGCTACTGCCTGGATTCCACGACGCAATTCAAGCGCATCTCAACATTTGCACCTTTGCAATCTGACCGACCAAGGAGAAACCATGGCGAATCCGCTGTCATCGCAGTCCTCACTGCAGTTGCCGCAGGGCATGGAAATCACGGCTGAGATCAAGCCGGGCTATGAAGCAATCCTCACCCGCGAAGCGCTTGAGCTTGTCGCCGCGCTGCATCGCACGTTTGAACCACGCCGGCAGCAACTCCTGCAGGCGCGCGTCGAGCGCACCAAACGGCTCGACGCCGGTGAGCGTCCGGACTTCCTCGCCGAAACGAAGAACGTGCGTGAAGGCGACTGGAAGATCGCACCGCTGCCGCAAGATCTGCAATGCCGCCGCGTGGAAATTACCGGTCCGGTCGAACGCAAGATGATCATCAACGCGCTGAATTCGGGCGCGGATTCGTACATGACCGACTTCGAAGATTCGAATGCGCCGAGCTGGGATAACCAGATTACCGGCCATATCAATCTGAAGGACGCGGTGCGCCGCACGATTTCGCTTGAACAGAATGGCAAGTCGTACACGCTGAACGACAAGATCGCCACGCTGATCGTGCGTCCGCGCGGCTGGCACCTGGACGAAAAGCATGTGACGGTGGACGGCAAGCGCGTCTGCGGCGGCATCTTCGATTTCGCGCTCTTCATGGTTCACAACGCGAAGGAACAGGTCGCGCGCGGCACGGCGCCCTACTTCTATCTGCCGAAGATGGAAAGCCACCTCGAAGCGCGCCTGTGGAACGACATCTTCCTCGCCGCACAGGAAGCCGTGGGCGTGCCGCGCGGCACGATTCGCGCGACCGTGCTGATCGAAACGATTGTTGCCGCGTTCGAAATGGACGAAATCCTGTACGAGTTGCGCGAGCATAGCTCGGGTCTGAACGCCGGCCGTTGGGACTACATCTTCTCGGCAATCAAGAAGTTCAAGAGCGACCGCGATTTCTGCCTCGCCGACCGCTCGCAGATCACCATGACTTCACCGTTCATGCGTGCCTACGCGCTGCTGCTGCTGAAGACCTGCCATCGTCGCAACGCCCCGGCAATCGGCGGTATGAGCGCGCTGATTCCGATCAAGAACGATCCGGCAGCAAACGACAAGGCCATGGGCGGTGTGCGCTCGGACAAGGCACGCGATGCCGGCGACGGTTACGACGGCGGCTGGGTGGCGCACCCGGGTCTCGTGCCGATCGCGATGGAAGAATTCGTCAAGGTGCTCGGCGACAAGCCGAACCAGATCGGCAAGCAACGCGACGACGTGCTCGTCACAGCGTCCGACCTGACGGACTTCCGCCCGGAAACGCCGATCACCGAAGGTGGTCTGCGCAACAACATCAACGTCGGCATTCACTACCTGGGTTCGTGGCTCGCGGGCAATGGCTGCGTGCCGATTCACAACCTGATGGAAGACGCCGCCACCGCGGAAATCTCGCGCTCGCAAGTGTGGCAATGGATTCGCTCGCCGAAGGGCAAGCTCGAAGACGGCCGCAAGGTCACGGCGGAACTGGTGCGTGCCTTGTCGGCAGAAGAGCTCGACAAGGTGAAGCAGGCCGTCGGCGGCGATACGAAGCCGTACGATCGCGCAGCGCAAATCTTCGACGAAATGTCGACGTCGGAACAATTCACCGACTTTCTGACGCTGCCGCTGTACGAAGAAATCTGAGGCATCCAGGCCGCCTCAGGCATCAGCAATAACGACGTCGTACCAGGCCCGCTTTCACCAGCCACGCAAGATGAAAGAGCGGCCCGGGTCGCAAGGCTGACCGACCGGACGGCCCGACAGGCGCATGCCTGCCGGGCCGTTTTTTTATGCGCACGCGAAGTGCTCGCCATGCGTTGGCTACGTACTCGTGGTGCACTCGCCGAAGGCCGGCGATGCCGTCTCTCAGCGCGTGCTGCGATACTCGACCCAATCGCCCGATCTGATTTCCGGCAGGCCCTTCACCGCATTGGGCGAGACCGGATAGAAACGGCAGTTCACGACGTTGCCGTCTACTTTCACCATCACTTCCCGGGCGAGGAAACGATCTTCGACGCCAGGATACACCGCTTCGATCTCATCGAGCACCGCGACCAGTTCATCGTCGATTTCGTAGACATCGCCCGTGACGTCTACGCCCGCTTCGTCGACCACCAGACCTGGATACAGGCCGAAGTCGAACAGATGGCCGCGCACCGTGGCCGTGCCGAGCAGATTCGGCTCGGCGATTTCGTTGCGCGCGGCAGCCTCTCTGAGGTCATTCACTTCGCCGGCACGCAACGTGCCATATACAAAAACGGTCTGCATCGTCGTTTGCTCTCCTTGATGATGAATTCGGCTCGCCCCGGCTGACGCCGGCGCTTCAGTTCAGCGGCGCGCTCGCCACCAGCACGCCGTCGATATCCGCATAGATCCACTCGCCCGGACGCACCAACGCGCCCGGCAATTGCACCGGCACGTCGCGTTCACCGGTGCCGAGTTTCTGACCACGCCGCGGGCAGGTCGCCAGCGCCGCCACCCCGACGTTGATTTCGTTGAGCTCCAGCGTATCGCGCACGCAGCCGTTCAGCACGATGCCCGCCCAGCCGTTCTGCTCGGCAATTTGCGCGAGGTTGCCGCCTACCAGCGCGCAACGCAGACTGCCGCCGCCGTCGACCACCAGCACCCGGCCGGCGCCCTTCTCCTCGAGCGTGGCGCGCACGAGCGCGTTGTCTTCGAACACCTTGAGCGTCACCGCCTCGCCGCTGAAACTCTCGGCACGGCTGAAGAGATGAAAGACCGGCTCGAGCACACGCAACGTGCCCAGCGCCAGTAGGTCCTCGTGCGCGTCGCACAAGTCGGCGGTAGCGAAGCTCATGGGGTTCTCCTCGGAATCCGTGCAATCGGGACATTATGCAACGTCAATTCCGACGCAACACCTACAATGAGAAGCCCGCGGTAATTTTGAGCCCGTACCGCCGGGGCCGCACGCCAGGGTCCGCGCACGAAGGTGCGGTGCCTGGGCGCCCCATGCTCATGGGTTCCACGTGTTCGCAGGCGCTGCTTTATTTGAGTTCCATCCCTTGGATCGATCTTCAATATGAATTCGTCCACTGACCCGGACCCGTTGAGCAACACCCCCTTCGCCGACATTCCGCCCGAATTCCAGCCGACGCAATCGCATCCGATTCGCGTACGCTCACGGCTGATGCCGTCGGGCTGGCGTATCGCGCGACACACGCATGCGTGGGCGCAGGTGGCCTATGCGTCGCGTGGGGTGCTGCGGGTTGCGACAACCGGCACAACATGGATGGTGCCGCCATCCCGGGCAATCTGGGTGCCACCGCATGTGACGCACGAAGTGGTCGCGATCGAAGACGCGTTTCTGCGCACGCTCTACATTACCGAAAGCACGGTCCCGGCCGGACTGGATAGCCCGCGCGTGGTTGAAGTATCGAATCTGCTGCGCGAAGTCATCGCCGCGCTCGACACACCCGGCATTTCAGCGACACGCGAGCAGCTGCTAGGCGCGCTCGCGCTCGACGAGCTGACGCGCTCCGAGCCGCTGCCGCTATCGGTGCCGATGCCCAACGAGAAGCGCTTGCGCGCACTGTGCGAGGCCGTGATCGCCGACCCGACGAACGGCGACTCGCTCGAACAATGGGCATCGAGCGTCGGTGCGAGTACGCGCACGATCGCCCGGTTGTTTCGTCAGGAGTTAGGCGTGAGTTTTTCGCAATGGCGGCAGCAGGCCATTCTCGCGCGTGCGATTCCGCTATTGAGTCAAGGGCGGCCGCTTTCACACGTCGCGCAAGAACTGGGCTACCAGAGTCAGAGCGCGTTCTCGGCAATGTTCCGGCGAGCATTCGGCGCAAGTCCACGCGCGTTCATCGAGCGTGGCGCCGAGCACCGCGTGGAAAGCGCAGCTAGCAGTGCTGCTTCGGAAGCGGACGAAGAGACCGCGCAGAAGTGACGGTGTACGGAATAACCGCTCGCGGCAATGCGTCAGACGCGCCGCGCCAGATGACGGATCGCGCCGAGTTGCGCGAGACGCGGCCCGGTTAGCTTATACCCCTTGCGCTGATACAGCCGCGCGGCAGGATTGTCGACGAACACGCGCAACTGCAACTCGCGTAGCCCGCGCTCGCGCGCCCACTGATGCGACATGTCGAGCAGATACGTGCCGGCGCCAAGCCGCCGATGCCCTTCGGCAATCTGCACGTCGCGGATGTGCAGCGAATCTCCTTCTTGCGTGATGCGCAGCACGCCGATCGGCTCGCCATCCACTTCGAGAATGAAATTTTCCGACTCGCGCCAACTGCCGAGAAAGAGATCGCCACGCCAGACCAGATGGTGCCGGCGATAGTAGCCACCCATGTTGTTGCGGGTCAGCGCCTCAGCGAACTCGAAATCGTCCATGCTGGCCTGGCGCAGATAAAACGGTGACGGAGCTTCGGTTGGGTCGAACATGGCGGGACGACGAAGATGGGTCAGTTCAACGGTAAAACAGCCCGCGCGCGCTGGCAATGGCTGTTTGTCCCGAGCATACCCGGACGATACCCAGGCGGACCGGCTGCGGAAATAAAAAAAGCCCACTTCTTTCGAAGTGGGCTTTCTAAAATCTGGCGGAGCGGACGGGACTCGAACCCGCGACCCCCGGCGTGACAGGCCGGTATTCTAACCAACTGAACTACCGCTCCAGATTTTTACAACGTGGTTTGTAAGCCGTGCTCATTCAACCACTGCACCGTTCATACTGCCAACCGAACGACGCCGATGTTCTGGCGTCCCCTAGGGGATTCGAACCCCTGTACTCACCGTGAAAGGGTGATGTCCTAGGCCTCTAGACGAAGGGGACAACGTACTGCTTACACCTTTAATGAAAAAGCCCGTTCAGATTCGTATGAACGGGCTTTGTCTGGCGGAGTGGACGGGACTCGAACCCGCGACCCCCGGCGTGACAGGCCGGTATTCTAACCAACTGAACTACCACTCCAGTTTGCCTATCATGACTTGCGAGCGTTGGTTTTTTCTCTGCAAGCTGCGCTGCTTTACTGCTACCAAGCGACGCTGATGTTTGGCGTCCCCTAGGGGATTCGAACCCCTGTACTCACCGTGAAAGGGTGATGTCCTAGGCCTCTAGACGAAGGGGACATAATCTTTTCAGATCTGTCTTTATCTTGCTGCTAACTGACGCTAATTTCGTTTCGTATGCAGCAAAGACCGATATTCTAACTACGTTACAGCTGCTTGTGAAGTCTTTTTTGCTACAAGTTCCAGACTTCGGAACGACTTCACTCTGCTCTGCTCTGATGGTGGAGGTAAGCGGGATCGAACCGCTGACCTCTTGCATGCCATGCAAGCGCTCTCCCAGCTGAGCTATACCCCCCTTGCAGAACAGAAACGAGATTTTAGAGGCCAATTTGCGCTTTGTAAATACCCTTTGAGCAATTGCATGCGACTTTTTTCGCAAGTCGCATGCAAACCCTCTCAAGGCAGGCGCGAATGCGCTCAAGCCAACGCTTTTTCGATACGGCTCACGACAACATCGCGACCAAACAGCATCAGTACACTGTCGATCGACGGCGTATGCGTGGTGCCCGCCACCAGCAGACGAACCGGCATAGCCAGTTGCGGCATCTTCAGCTTGTGCGCGCCAAGCGTTGCCTTCAACGCTGCGGCGATCGCCTCCTTGGTCCACTCCACCGTCTTGAGCGATGCAGCCAGCTCGGCGAGTGCCGGACGCACGACATCCGTGACGTGCTGCGCAAGCGCCTCGGCATCCGGCGCCGGCGCGCGATAGAACATCGCGGCGTTCTCGGCGATTTCCTTTACCGTGGAAGCGCGGTCCTTCAGCAAAC
The DNA here is from genome assembly GCF_009455635.1 of Paraburkholderia agricolaris. Classification (NCBI taxonomy): domain Bacteria; kingdom Pseudomonadati; phylum Pseudomonadota; class Betaproteobacteria; order Burkholderiales; family Burkholderiaceae; genus Paraburkholderia; species Paraburkholderia agricolaris. The sequence goes on along the minus strand of NZ_QPER01000001.1, from coordinate 1,734,523 downwards.
CCACTACCGAAGTCAGATCGGCGCCTTGCGCAATCGCGGTTCCGTCGATACCCAACTCGGCGAAGAAAGGCTTGGCGAGCTCCGCGAGGCGCGCATTGTCCGCCTCCTTGATGTAGTGCGCGTTGAGCCAGTTCAGCTTGTCGTGGTCGTACTGAGCCGGTGACTTGCCCAGATGTTCCAGATCGAACCATTCGACGAACTGCTCGCGCGTGAAGATTTCCGCGTCACCATGCGACCAGCCCAGACGCGCCAGATAGTTGACCACCGCTTCCGGCAGAAAACCGGCATCGCGGTAACCCATTACGCTCATCGCGCCATGACGCTTGCTCATCTTCTCGCCCTGCTCGTTCAGCACGGTCGGCAAGTGCGCATACACCGGCGGCTCGGCACCAAGCGCACGCAGAATGTTGATCTGGCGCGGCGTGTTGTTGACGTGATCGTCGCCGCGAATCACGTGCGTGATGCGCATGTCCAGGTCGTCTACCACCACACAGAAGTTGTACATCGGCGTGCCGTCCGGGCGCGCGACCACGAGGTCGTCGAGTTCTTCATTCGAGATCTCGATGCGGCCTTTCACTGCGTCGTCCCATGCCACGACACCCGTCAGCGGATTACGGAAGCGCAGCACCGGTTGCACGCCTGCCGGCGGCTCCGGCAAGACCTTGCCGGGCTCCGGACGCCACGTACCGTCGTAACGCGGCTTTTCGCCCGCTTCACGCTGACGCTCACGCAATGCGTCGAGTTCTTCGGTCGACATGTAGCACGGGTACACAAGACCGGCATCCAGCATCTGCTTGAGCACTTCGCGATAACGGTCCATGTTCTGCATCTGGTAGAACGGGCCTTCGTCGAAATCGAGGCCCAGCCACTCCATACCTTCGAGAATGGCGTCGACGGCTTCGGTACTCGAGCGCTCAACGTCGGTGTCCTCGATCCGCAGCACGAAGGTCCCTTTCATCTTGCGCGCGAACGCCCACGGATAAAGCGCGGAGCGAATGTTGCCGAGGTGGATGAAGCCGGTGGGACTCGGTGCGAAACGGGTGCGAACAGAGGTGGTCATTAGCGGTTACTCGGAAGACAGGCGCCGGCGCCGTGACAGACATTGCCCGTAAAGCGCGGCAGCGGACCGCGCCCATGCAACAGAAAACGCCATGCATGGGCACGCAGGAAATAAATGTGAGAGCGGAATTATACCTTCCGAACCCGGCTTGCCTGCCCTCGTCCGAACGGCCAGCGGCAGCACACGAGACGCACGGGGCGCATGCTCCGGCGCGTCCGGGCGCTTCCTCTGCAACGTTTCATTACCAGGCCGACGCGTGCCGGGAGCTTTGATTTATGATGTGCGCGCGCTGCGGGTCGGGATAGAACCACAGCGCATGAGATCGCCGCCGGCGCTCCCGTCCGTTTGACTATCCGTCTGATTGCGGCACAGCGTGCGCCGGTTGTTCCGATCGCGCGCCGCCCATGCCGTTGCTGGAGAACCCGTTGAAACCGTCATCCCCTCGCCTCGCCCGTCGCAACTTCTCATTGGCGGCCGCCTCCGCGGTGCTGGCCGCCTGCACCACGACCGGCGGCAGCAAGACCGATAGCACACCGGTCGCCATCACGCCCACGGCCAACACGCCGCCGCTCGACAAACCGCAGCGGCCAATCCGCGTCGGGCTCGCGCTAGGCGGCGGCGCCGCGCGCGGCTTCGCGCACATCGGCGTGATCAAGGCGCTGGAGGCCCGCAATATCCAGGTCGACCTGGTGGCGGGCACCAGCGCGGGTTCGGTAGTCGGCGCGCTGTACGCCTCGGGGATGAACGGCTTTGCGCTGAACAAGCTCGCGCTTTCCATGGACGAAGCGTCGATCAGCGACTGGGCCATGCCGTTTCGCACACGCGGTTTTCTGCAAGGCATCGCGCTGCAAAACTACCTCAATACGACCCTCAACAATCGTCCGATCGAGAAGATGGCCAAGCCCCTCGGCGTGGTCGCCACGGACCTGAGAACCGGTCAGCCGATCCTGTTCCAACGCGGCAACACCGGCATTGCCGTGCGCGCATCGTGCAGCGTGCCGTCGATTTTCGAGCCTGTGAAAATAGGCGGGCATGAATACGTGGACGGTGGCCTGGTGAGCCCGGTGCCGGCCTCGTTCGCACGCAAGATGGGGGCGGATTTCGTGATCGCCGTCGACATCTCGCAGCGCCCGGAAAGCGGTCTCACCGCCAGTTCGTTCGATGTGCTGATGCAAACCTTCACGATCATGGGCCAGACGATCAAGACCTACGAACTCGACAAGTACGCGGACGTCGTGATCCGGCCGAATCTGGCCGCCATGAGCGGCAGCGATTTCTCGCAGCGCAACGCCGCGATTCTGGCCGGAGAGGAAGCGGTGGCGAAGATGATGCCGGAGTTGCAGCGCAAGCTCGCCGCGAGCCGCGCCGCGGCCTGACCCGCCGGGGAGGTAACGCCGGTTAAACCGACCGGCGTACTCCAACTCCCGTCACGCGCATCGCGTCGAATCGGACTGGAGTACAGCCCGAAAGACTCGCCGGCACCTCGGCAAGCACCCAAACGAAAAAAGCCTGCTTCAGACGAAGCAGGCTTTTTTCACACCAGAACTACCCGTGCGGGCCGAATCAGTTACTGATTACCGCCGATCGAAGCATTCACGCGCTTGCGCAGATCTTCACCGTCCTGATAGGACGTTTCGATCCGGCGTGCGCCCGTGAAGCGCTTTTCCCAGTAACCGCTATCCATATCGTCGACGCGGATCGTGCTGCCCGTGGAAGGCGAATGCACGAACTTGTTGTCGCCGATGTAGATGCCCACGTGCGAGAACGTACGGCGCATCGTATTGAAGAACACCAGATCGCCCGGCTTCAGGTCGCTCACGCGAACCTTTTCGCCCACGCGGCTCATTTCCTCGGCGCGACGCGGCAGCGCCATACCGAGCGTGTCCTGGAACACGTAGCGAACGAACCCGCTGCAATCGAGCCCCGAATCGGGCGTATTACCACCCCAACGGTAGCGAACGCCGATCATGTTCAGCGCACCGACCACCACGTCGCCCGCTTTGCCGGCCATGCCGGACAGGAACGATTTGGCGCCGCCGTCGTTGTCGGCAGCGGCCGGTTGCGAACTGAGAGGGGACAAAGAATTCGACCCGGTGGGGGTCGAATATGAGGCATTCTGATTCAAACTGCTTACTTCGTCGGCGAACGCGCCGGGAGCTGCTGCCATCAAGACGCCAATGAACATCCCGGCGACGACGCGCGTGCAAGCCTGGGTTAGGTTTCTGTGCTGCATTGGTCGGTATTTTTTGCCTAAAAATCAGTGGGCTACGAAAAAAAGTTTGGTCGATACTAGCCAGTAAGTATTCGTGTGTCAAAACAAATAGAAAAATACAATCGAGACACGCACCCAATTGGTGAAAGAGTGCAAAATCAGTGATCCAGCGCCGCTTTCAGCAGCTTTCGAGTGTAAGGGTGCGCCGGTGTCGCAAAAATCTGCTCAACGTCGCCGCTTTCGACGATCGAACCGTTTTGCATGACCGCAACACGATGTGCCATCGCCCCGATCACGGCCAGATCGTGGCTGATGAAAACGAAGCCGAGGTTGTACTTCTGCTGCAATCCGGCGAGCAGTTTCAGCACCTGCTGCTGGATCGACACGTCGAGCGCGCTGGTCGGTTCGTCGAGGATCAGGATGCGCGGCTCCAGCACCAACGCGCGCGCGATCGCAATCCGCTGACGCTGGCCGCCGGAGAACTCATGCGGATAGCGGTACAACACGGTCCGATCCAAACCGACTTCGCGCAGGACCGACACCACCTTGTCGCGCCGCGCCTCCTGGCTCATTTGCGGCCGATGCAACGCGAGCCCTTCTCCGACGATCCGTTCAATGGTCTGGCGCGGTGAAAGTGAACTGAACGGGTCCTGAAAGACAACTTGCATATTCGAGCGTAAGGTGGTCTGTTCTGTGCCGCGATAGCTGCCAAGCGCCCTGCCCTGAAACTCGATCTCGCCGTGCGTAGTGTGTTGCAGACCGAGCAGGGCCATCGCCAGCGTCGATTTGCCCGAACCCGATTCGCCGACGATGCCCAGCGTCTCGCCCTGGCGCACCGACACACTCGCATCGGCGACCGCGCGGAAATGCCCCGAGCGAAACCAGCCGCTCACGCCCGGAAGTTTCGTTTTGAAGTCGACCGAGACGTCGCGTGCTTCGAGCAGCACGGGTGAAATCGGCAGCACGGGGACCACCGTGCGCTCCGGACGGCTCGCCAGCAGGCGTTGTGTGTACGGATGCTGCGGCGCTTCGAACACCTGCTCGACGGACCCGCTCTCCACCAGCACGCCCTTCTCCATCACCGCGATACGTTGCGCGAAATGACGTACCAGATTGAGGTCGTGCGTGATCAACAGCACCGCCATGCCGCGCTTTTCAGCTTCGTCGCGTTGCAACTCCAGCAGCAACTCGACGATCTGCGCGCGGATCGTCACGTCGAGCGCCGTAGTCGGTTCATCGGCAAGCAACAGACGCGGACGGCACGCGAGCGCCATCGCGATCATCGCGCGCTGCCGCTGACCGCCCGAAAGCTGATGCGGATAGCTATTCACGCGCTTGCCGGGCTCCGAGATACCCGTGCGCCCCAACAGCGCCACGGCGCGCTTGCGCGCTTCGTTCGCCGCGACGCCGTCGTGCACGACGATCGTCTCCGCGATCTGGTCCCCCACCGTATAGAGCGGATTGAGGGCGGTCATCGGCTCCTGGAAGATCATCGCGATATCCGAGCCGCGCATGCCACGCATCTCACGCTCGCTTTTGGCAAGCAGATCCTGACCGTCGAAGCGGATCGCCCCGCTCACCTGCGCATCGCTTAACAGACGCAGGATCGACAGCGCGGTCACGCTCTTGCCCGAGCCCGACTCACCGACCAGCGCGACCCGCTCGCCGCGTTGAATCGCGAGCGTTACGTCGTTCACCGCGACGGTCTCGCCGAAGGCCACATGCAGACGATCGAGTTCCAGCAGCGGCGGCGTGATGCCGTGTTTTGCGTCGTTCTGAACCTTGGTGCTCACTGGCTGCCTCCGGCGCGCATGGCGTCAGCAATACGGGTATCCAGCGCATTGCGCAGCGCATCGCCCATGAAGGTCAGAAGCAGGAGCAACACGACCAGCACGCCGAAGGTGGATAACGAGATCCACCACGCGTCGAGATTCGCTTTGCCCTGTGCAAGCAGTTCACCCAGGCTAGGCGTCGGCGACGGCACGCCGAGGCCGAGAAAATCGAGGCTGGTGAGCGCAAGAATCGAGCCGCTCATGGTGAATGGCAGGAATGTGATCACCGGTGTCAGACTGTTCGGCAGTATGTGCCGCCACATGATCTGCCAGTTCGACAGGCCGATCGCCCGCGCCGCGCGCACATAGTCCTGCTGGCGATTGCGCAGAAACTCCGCGCGCACGTAGGCCGCGAGGCCGACCCAGCCAAACAGCGACAGCAGCACGATCAACAGAACGAAGCCCGGCTCGAAGATCGAAGCGAAAATGATCAAAAGATACAGCTGCGGCATCGCGGTCCAGATTTCGATCAGGCGCTGCCCGACAATGTCGATACGTCCTCCGAAATATCCCTGCACCGCGCCCGCGGCAACGCCAAGTATCGTACCAATCAAGGTCAGCACCAGGCCGAATTCGACCGACACGCGGAAACCATACAGAAGACGCGCGAACAGATCGCGGCCACGGTCGTCGGTACCGAGCCAGTTGTCGCGCGACGGCGGCGCCGGGTTTGGCGCTTTCGAGAAATAATTCAGCGTGTCGTAGTAGTACGGGTTCGGCGGATACACCGCGAAATTACCCGGCGCGTCGAAACGATGCCTGATATACGGATCGAGATAATCGGCCGGCGTCGGAAAGTCGCCGCCGAATGTGGTCTCCGCGTATGTCTTGAACATCGGGAAATACATTTGCCCTTCGTAGCGCACCACGAGCGGCTTGTCGTTCGACCACAGCGGCCCGGCGAGGCTCGCCGCGAACGCGACGACGAATATGATCAGGCTCCAGTAGCCCAGGCGCTGCTGGCGAAAACGCCGCCAGATGCGTCGCCAAGGCGTTGGCGAGACGAATGCGCGAGCCGGTTCGGTGCGCGCCGCCGCATCGGTTGAAAGGCGGGCTCGATTCATCTGCGCTCCAGTTGTTCGAATTGGATGCGGGGATCGACCCACACATAGCAAAGATCGGAAATCAGATTGGTCGCAAGACCGATCAGTGTGAACAGATACAAGGTGCCGAGCACCACCGGATAGTCGCGCCGCACCACGGATTCGTACGACAGCAGGCCGAGTCCGTCGAGCGAAAACAGCGTCTCAATCAGCAGGCTGCCGGTGAAGAACGCTGCGATGAACGCCGATGGAAAACCGACGATCAAGGGCAGCATTGCATTGCGAAACACGTGCTTCCACAGCACGCGCTTTTCCGACAATCCTTTGGCACGCGCGGTCAGCACGTACTGCTTGCGGATTTCATCGAGGAAGGCGTTTTTCGTCAGCATCGTGACGACAGCGAAGCTGCCCACCACCGAGGCCGTGATCGGCAACGTGATGTGCCACAGGTAATCCAGAATCTTGCCGCCCCAACTCAACTGCGCCCAGTTGTCCGAGGTGAGATTGCGCAGCGGGAAGAGTTGCAGGAAGCTGCCGCCGCCGAACAGCACCAGCAACAGCACGCCCAGCACAAAGCCCGGAATCGCGTAACCGACCAGCACGACGAGGCTCGTCGCGAAATCGAAGCGCGAACCGTTGCGCACAGCCTTGGCTATCCCCAGCGGCACCGATATCAGGTAGGTCAGAAAGAAGGTCCATAAGCCAATGCTGATCGATACCGGTAACTTCGAAATGATCAGCGACCACACGCTTTGGTGGCGGAAATAGCTCTGACCGAGGTCGAATGTCGCGAAGCGTTTTAGCATCAGGACATAGCGCTCGAGCGGCGGCTTGTCGAAGCCATACAGCACTTTCAGTTGCGCGATCTGCTGCGCGTCTACGCCGCTATGCGAGCGCAAACCGAACGGCGCGCCGTTCTCCGCGCCTTTGCGCAGTTCGTGCTGCATCTGCTCGACCGGGCCGCCCGGGACGAACTGGATCACGACGAAGGTCAGCGTCAGCACGCCGAGCAAGGTCGGAATCATCAACAGCAGGCGTTTGAGGATGTAGCTCCACATGGCGTCGGTTCCGGTGCGAAGGCAGTGAATGAATGACGCTTTAATGCGCCTCAGATTGCGGCTGCGGCAGTTGCGGCGATTGTGGCTGTGCATACCACCACATCGTCGTGATCCAGCCTTCCGCGCCATAGTACAGAGGCAAGGTTTTGGGCCACGCGAGACCTCGCTTGAAGGCGATCCGGTGCGTGGCGCTGTACCACTGCGGAATCACATAGTAGCCATGCATCAGCACGCGGTCGAGCGCATGCGTCGCGTCGACCAGTTGCTCGAGCGTCTGTGCACGCACGAGCGCTTTCAGGATCGCGTCGACGGCCGGCGACTTGAGTCCGATTATGTTGTCCGAGCCGGGCGTGTCCGCAGCCTTGCTGCCGTATCGTTCGATCTGCTCCGAGCCGGGCACCTGTACGTCCGGCATGCGGATCGTGGTCGTGTCGAAGTCGAATGAATCCAGACGCTTCTGATAGACCGCGAAGTCGGATACGCGAAACGTCGCCTTGATGCCCAGTTTTTGCAGGTTACGAATGTACGTTGCGACGATCGGCGACATCGCCGCTTCGGAGCTGGAGTCATCGAGAATTTCGAATTCGAATGGCTGGCCCTGGGCGTTACGCAACGCGTTGTCGCGATAGGTCCAGCCGGCCTGCTGCAACAGCGCGCGTGCCTGCAGCAGGTTGGCGCGCAGCGAACCCGGCGGATCGGTGTCCGGCTGCTTCGGCGGTGGACCGAATACCGCCGGATCGAGTTTTGCACGCCATGGATCGAGGAGCGCGAGTTCGCCTGGCGAAGGCAGACCCTTCGCCTGCAAATCCGTATTGGCGAAGAAACTGTCGATACGCGTGTACTGATTGAAGAACAACTGGCGGTTCAGCCACTGAAAATCGAACGCGAGATCGAGCGCCTTACGTACCCGCACGTCCTGGAACAATGGCCGGCGCAGATTGAGTATGAAGCCCTGCATGCCGGTGCCGTTATGCTGCGGAAATTCGCGCTTGATCAACTCGCCACTATCGAATTTCTTGCCGACGTCGCGCCGCACCCAATTGCGTGCGATGTATTCGACCATTGCATCGTATTCGCCCGCCTTGAACGCTTCCAGCCGCGCGACATTATCCGAATACAGCTTATAGACGATCCGATCGAAATTATTGGTGCCAACCCGCACCGGCAACGTCGCCCCCCAATAATTCGGATCGCGCCGATACGTAATCGTGCGACCGTTGTCGTACTGATCGATCAGATAAGGTCCGCTGGCAATCGGTTTTTCGAAGGCCAATTGATCGAACGCAATCCGGCTGCCGTCCGGCTTCATTCCCCACTTGCGTGAGAACACCGGCATGCTGCCCACCAGCAGCGGCAACTCGCGATTGCGTTGATGAAACTCGAAGCGGATCGTATGCGGATCCACGACTACCGCGCGCGTGATCTCGCCGAAGATCGATGCGAACTGCGGCGCGGCCTGCGGGCTCTTCAATGTGTCGAGCGAAAACTTGACGTCGTCGGCGGTAACCGGATCGCCGTTCGAAAAACGTGCGCGCGGATTGATATGGAAGGTGGTCGAGAGGCCGTCGGGCGCGATATTGATATCGTCGGCAAGCAAGCCGTAGGCGCTGGCCACTTCGTCGCTGCTGCCGATGGTCAGGCTCTCGAACAGCATCTCCAGGCCCGGGGCCGGATTGCCGCGCAGCGTGAACGGGTTGAATTTATCGAAGCTGGTGAGCCGGCTCGGATTGGCCATCACCAGCGTGCCGCCTTTGGGGGCATCCGGGTTGACGTAGTCGAAGTGCTTGAAACCCGCGGGATATTTCGGTTCGCCGTATTGGGCGATCGCATAGACCGCGTGGGCCGCGGGTGCCGCGAGCAGACCGGCCAGGACGAACCCGCCGCACAGCGCGGCGGCGCATGCCTCGCGCCAGGTGTGAGGCACAACCCGCGACACAACCTGCGGCACAACCGGTAGACCGACACGCGATAGCCTGTGAATCACACGGCACCAAAGTGCACGAGGCGTTTGAACCCATCGCGAGCCAGTTGTCATAAGGGCCTTGTTGGTCAGTAGGCAATTGCAATGTGAGAGGATTCTACCCAATAAAGCTGCGCAATCCGCACATCTCATCGCCGCGGCGTTGAGGTGCGTGGTAAGCAGACCTCATTGGGAGAATTCATTGGCTTCCCCGCTGGTAAGCCGATCCTGCCGCCGGCCTGCTGTCGAACCGTTCGATTGCGTATGGCATCGCGCAAGCCTGCCGGCGAGAAGGCGCCGAACTGGCATCCACATATACCGGCGAACGCTTTCAGAAGCGCATCACCAGGTTCGCCACCGAATCCGGCAACGACCTGTGTTCCCGTGCGACGTTGTCGACGACGACGTAGATAGCGGCTTTAATACGGTGGTCGGCGGCATCGCGACCATAGCCGACTAACCGGGCACGATGCACCGCGCCTGCAATGTTCACCGGGCACTTTCGGCTCGGTTTGCGGGTTTCGCGAGTGCAATAAAAAAACCGCCCGGAACGGGCGGTTTTTTTGACGCGGCAATCGCGTCGGCTCCAGCTTCTTAATGGCTCAATGCCAGCCGCGACGATTGTCGTAATGATCACGGCCGTAGTCGTAGCGGCCCGGCGGATGACGACGGTACCAGTCGTCACGCGCCCAGTAGCGGCGGCCATCCCAGTAGCGGTCGCCGTGCCAGCCGATCACAATCGCGGGGCCGCCGTAATACACGGGAGCCGGTTGGTAGACAACAGGCGGCGGAGGCGGCGGCGGCGGGGCATAGACCGGAGCCGGAGCGACGTAGACCGGCGCGGGGATACCGATGTTGACGCCGACGCTGAGACCGCCGGCCATTGCAGCACCCGACGCAGCCAACCCGAGAACCCCGATCAGAAGCGGAACAATACGTGCGGACTTCATTGATCACCCTTTTGAAGAATGTGTGTTGTTGGCCGAAATATAGCGCAAGGCAGCCGTCCGCGTATTTCAACTTTGTAATAACTGATGCATAACATCGCACCGCTGGCCGCCTCGTTACGTCTCGTTACATTGGACAAAGGTTTGGTGAAAAAGTCGTGGCGGCGTAATCGAGCCACCTCACTGTCGCCTCACTCTTAGGCACCCATCTGTTGGTAAATTGCCCCTGTTTCACTGCCCTCACTACCCTCGCCGCTGCTCCCTCCTACGCTAGGCCATCCGGTCGCCGACATCTGGATCACTTTCGCAACTGTGGCCTGCCGAATCACCTCAATCGGTAGGATATCGAAGTATTTTGGCGGTACGTGACAAGCCCGGATGAACGCCGGAACCCGTCCGCCCCCTACCCGATCGCCGTTCCCCTCCTGCACGTTCGCACAAACCCGATTCATGGGCGTCCGCCTTCGCCTTGTAAGACCAGATGGGATTGCAAAGCGCCTGGTCGTCCAATCGCTCCCAGCCGCGATTGCTACAACGCCCTGCCACGCTCTTCCGCACAGCCACCAAAACGAACATTTGATGTTCGAAAGAACATTTTCACAATTTCCCAAGGCCATCGGTCGTCCGACCTCAACGCCACCATGACATGCCACAAAAGGCTTAATTCAATAGATATCTCAAGAAACTCAACCACTTAATCCATGGTTTTCCCTGGTGCACCGACGCTCAGGCAGTGATACGATGACTGACACTAAACGCCGCTAAATGTTCGAATTCGCGCATACCTGCCGTTAGCGGCCAGTCAGCGGACACATTGGGTACGGAGACAGATTTTGAAAACAATCATTGGTTTGCGCTGGTGGATCATCGCGCTCGTGTGTGCCGGGACGATCGTCAACTATTTGTCGCGCAACGCCCTCGGTGTGATGGCGCCTCAGTTGACGCAGTTGTTGCACATGAGCACCAAGCAGTACTCATACGTGGTCGGTGCGTTCCAGGTCGGCTATACGATCATGCAGCCGGTATGCGGCCTCGTCATCGATCTGATCGGCTTGCGCCTTGGCTTTGCGCTGTTTGCCTGCCTTTGGTCGTTGACGGGCGTCCTGCATGGCTTCGCAAGTGGCTGGCTTTCGCTCGCGGCCTTGCGCGGACTCATGGGGTTGAGCGAGGCCGTCGCCATTCCGGCAGGCATGAAAGTGGTCGCGGAGTGGTTTCCCAATCGCGAGAAATCTGTGGCGGTGGGTTATTTCAATGCGGGCACGTCGCTCGGTTCGCTGCTCGCTCCCCCGCTCGTCGTCTTCCTGTCGCTGAGATACGGCTGGCAAAGCGCATTTGCGGTGACCGGCGCGCTCGGCTTCGTCTGGGCCGCCGCCTGGTACGTGCTATACCGCTCGCCGAGCGATCACCCGCGCATTGGCGAGGCCGAGCGCGAGACGATTGTCAGCGGGCAAACGCCGGGCGCGCCGCAGCGACGCAGCATCCGCGAAGTACTGCGTACGCGCCGCTTCTGGGCGATCGCACAGGCGCGTTTCTTCGCCGAACCCGCGTGGCAAACCTTCAGTTTCTGGATCCCCCTTTACCTCGCAACGCAGCGCCACATGGATCTGAAGCAGATCGCGCTGTTCGCGTGGCTGCCGTTTCTGGCCGCCGACCTCGGCGGACTGTTCGGCGGCTACCTGTCGCCGTTCCTGATGAAGCATTTCCGCATGCCGCTGATCGGCTCGCGAATCGCAGGCGTCGTGCTCGGCGCTTTCATGATGCTCGGACCCGCATGTATCGGTCTCGTCGCCTCGCCGTACCAGGCAATCGCGCTGTTCTGCGTGGGCGGCTTCGCGCATCAGATGATCTCGGCGCTCGTCAACACCCTGGCAGCCGACGTGTTCGACCCCAGCGAAGTCGGCACGGTCGCCGGATTTGCCGGGATGTCCGCGTGGATCGGCGGCCTGGGATTTTCGCTGCTGGTCGGCGCGCTCGCCGATTCGATCGGCTACACGCCGCTATTCGGCGCCCTCGGCGCGTTCGACCTGATCGGCGCCACCTTGCTGATCATTCTGATGCGCGGCGTCACTCGCGACGCGCGTCCGCATCAAGTCGACAACCATGCCAGCCCCGCTGCGTGACCTCACTCGAAGACCCATCATGCGTTCATTGACGAATCTGAAACATCCACCGCGCTTTTCGCTGGCCGCCCATGCCGGCAATCACATCGTTCTCGCCGCGCAGGAAAACTGCCGGATTGAACTGTTCGTTCTCGCCGACGACATCATCCGGGTACTCGTGTTGCCGGACGGCGAAACGCACGGTCCGCGGACGTGGTCCATCGCGCCGGGCGCGGACGACGTTCCGCTCGAAGGCCGCGAACGCCGGGACGTGAGCGATTTCACCCCACCCAGCTTCGACGTATCGGCCGACGCCGAGCAGGTTGTCATTGAAACGGCGCGCGTGCGTTTGACCGTCACGCTGGACGGCGGATTCTGCGCATGGGACATCCTGCACGACGCGGCGTGGCATCGCGTGATGAGCGATCGGAAGACCCAGGCGTACAACTTCGGCTGGTGGGATGCGCGCGCGTATCACTACATCGAGCGTCGCAAAGACGAAATGTATGTGGGTCTCGGAGAGCGCGCCGGTTCGCTCAACCGTGCGGACCAAACCTACGAAATGCGCAACATCGACGCGATGGGCTATAGCGCACGCACCACGGACCCGCTCTACAAGCACATCCCGTTCTACGTCACGTGGCAGCCGCACACGTCGACAGGATTCGGCCTGTTCTACGACACGCTCGCCGATTGCCGCTTCGACATGGGCCGCGAGCTCGACAACTATCACGGTCACTACCGGCACTTTGTCGCCGAACATGGCGACCTCGACTATTACTTCATCGCGTCGGCGGGTACGCCCTTGCAGGCGGTGCGCCGCTTTACGTGGCTGACCGGGCGCCCGGCCTGGATGCCGAAATGGGGCCTGGGCTACTCGGGCTCGACGATGAGCTATACCGACGCGCCCGACGCCCAGCAGCGAATGGGTGAATTCATCGAGCGCTGCCGCGAGCACGACGTGCTGTGCGATTCATTCCATTTGTCGTCGGGCTATACGTCGATCGGCGCGAAGCGTTATGTGTTCAACTGGAACCACGAGAAGTTTCCCGATATCGACGGCTTCGTGCAAAGCTATCTCGGGCATGGCGTGCGTCTGTGCGCGAACATCAAACCCTGTCTGTTGCAGGATCATCCGGCGTTCGACGAAGTGGCGCGCGCCGGCCTGCTGATCGCGTCGCGCAACGGCGATCCGGCATGGGTGCAGTTCTGGGACGAAGTGGGCGCGTATCTGGATTTTACGAACCCCGCCACCATCGACTGGTGGAAAGCCCGCGTGAAAGACAGCCTGTTGAAGCACGGCATCGCGGCAACCTGGAACGACAACAACGAATTCGAAATCTGGTCTCCCGACGCGATCGCTCAGGGCTTCGGCCAACCGTATCCGGCACGCGAGGCAAAGGTGCTGCAAACGCAGTTGATGATGCGCGCCTCGCACGAAGCGCAGCGCGAACATGCGCCCGAGCGTCGTCCGCTCCTCGTGTCCCGCTCAGGCGGGGTCGGCATGCAACGCTATGTGCAGACATGGTCCGGCGACAACTACACCTCGTGGGAAACGCTGCGCTTCAATCTGAAGATGGGCCTCGGACTCGCCATGTCCGGCGTGTCGAACAGCGGCCACGATATCGGCGGATTCTCGGGTCCGGCGCCGGGCCCGGAGTTGCTCGCCCGCTGGGTCGCCTTCGGCGTCTTCCTGCCGCGTTTCAGCATTCATTCCTGGAACGACGACGGTACGGTCAACGAACCCTGGATGCATCCCGAAATCACGCGGCAGGTGGCGGATCTGATCAAACTGCGCTACCGGCTGATCCCCTACCTGTATGAGTTGCTGTGGCAATCGCACAGCGCCTATGAGCCGGTATTGCGTCCGATGTTCGCCGAGTTCCCGCACGATCCGCGCTGTCTCGTCGACGGCGACGACATGATGCTGGGTTCGTCGATGCTGGTTGCACCGGTGGTCGAGCCAGGTCAATCGACGCGCGACGTTTATCTGCCGGCGGCCACGCATTGGGTGTCGTACTGGAGCGGCGAGGTGTTCGAAGGCGGTCAGACGGTGAACCTGCCGGCTCCATTCGAACAGCCGGCGACATTGCTGCGCGAGGGCAGCGTGATTCCGTTGAACATCGCTGAACAACACTTTGGCCGCCCCGCCGACGAACGTGCATTCATCGCCGTGCCGCACACCGGCACGGGCATCGCTCGCGGCGGTTGCATCGAAGACGACGGTGAAAGCGAAGCCTGGCGCACGGGCGCGCAAGGCCGCTGGAATGTAGCGATTACAAGCGACGCGAGCACCTTGCACATTTCAGTCGCGCGAGAAGGCTGGATTCAGCAGCCGCAGCAAGAAGTTCGACTGTTCGTGCCGGCAAGCGACGTGCGTGCGGTCGTTTGCACCGACGGCAAGCTGGTATCCGACCACATGGCTGACGGCTGGCGATGTCTGTCAATTTCCATCGCCCACTAATCACGCATGCATCACCGACCTGAAGTGCAACGCTCTATATCTAATCCGGAGACCTGCTAGCCATGAACTCATTGAAGCGCGCGCGTACACGCGCACTCGTCCTCTCGTGCCTGCCGTTGGCGGGCGCCGTGCTGTCGAACGGCGCGTCAGCGCAAAGTAGCGTGACGCTGTACGGCATCGTCGATAACGCCTTCAGCTACGCAAGCAACCAGAAGGGACACTCCAACTTCTACATGAGTCAAGGCAACTTGCAGGCAAGCAAGTTCGGCCTGCTCGGCGCGGAAGATCTTGGCGGCGGCACGAAGGCGATTTTCCGGCTCGAAAGCGGCTTCAACTCGCTGACTGGCGCACAAAGCAGCTCAGGCTACATTTTCAATCGACAGGCGTATGTCGGACTGAGCAATGACAAGTATGGGACGGTGACGCTAGGCCGCCAGTACACACCTTACTTCCAGATGGTCGGTGCACTTGGACCAACAGGTGTACTAACGGGTGCCACAGGCGCTCACCCCGGCGACCTCGACGCACTCGACACCACGTTGCGCCTCAACAACTCGGTAACCTACCTGTCACCGAACCTCGCCGGTTTGCAATTCAGCGCGCAGTACGGTCTGGGCGGCGTGCCGGGCAGCGTGGCGAGCGGCAGCCAGTTCAGCGCCGCGGCTCGCTACGACTACCAGCCGTTTGCGATCGCGGTGGGCTATGTGAAACTGAAAGACATCGCAACGAGCCAGGCGCTCGGCACCTATGCCGTCAACTCGCCGGTAAACAGCGGCTATGCGACGGCCCGCAGCGCGCAGCTTTTCGCCGCGGCGGCTCGCTACACCCACCAGGACCTGATGGTCGGTGTGAACTATTCGAACGTGCAATACACGCCGGGCTCCGGTTCGCTATTCACCGACGAGGGTGTGTTCAATACGTACGGCGTGATTTCCACGTACAGGATCACGTCTGCCGTGACTGTCGGTGCGGGTTATAGCTACACGCAGGCGAGCAAGGCGAATGGCATCGACGATGCCGCCCGCTATCACCAGATTTCGCTCGAGCAGACGTACAACCTCTCCACCCGTACCACGATATATGCACTGGAGGCGTATCAGCACGCACGCGGCAAGACGCTGGTTTCGGCGGGTACCGGGACGGGCATTACTGACGCCGTGGCTGTTGTCGGCGACTCGCAGAATACGACGCCGTCGTCAGGCCCGTCGCAATTCGTCGGCATGGTGGGGTTGCGGCACGCGTTTTGATGTCGACGGCAGCTTGAGTGCCGCTTCAGAGTGAGGGAAACTCTGGAGCGGAAAAAACAAAACCCCGCAGAGCCTAGACTCTGCGGGGTTTGCCGCCATTGCTGGCGGAGACGGAGGGATTCGAACCCTCGATCCAGGTTTTGGCCCAGATGCTCCCTTAGCAGGGGAGTGCCTTCGACCTCTCGGCCACGTCTCCCAAACTTTCGGTTGCGCAGGGAGTCAGCGCAACGAAGCCAAGATAATAGCGGGCCGCACCGCGAAGGTCAATGTCTACCGGACATTTTTTGTGCCAGTTTTGTCATCACCGACGCAATTTATTCACATTGGCCGGCCATACCGTCGAGCATTCAGAGGTGAGACGCGCTTGTACGTCCCACCTCGTGCAACAAATTACGCTTGATCCAGTTCGAACGCTTTATGCAGCGCGCGCACGGCGAGCTCCATGTACTTCTCGTCGATCAGTACCGATATCTTGATTTCGGAAGTCGAGATCATCTGGATGTTGATGCCCTCCTCCGACAGCGTGCGGAACATCGTGCTCGCAATACCCACATGCGAACGCATGCCGACGCCGACCACCGACACCTTCGACACCTTCGGATCGCCCAGCACCTGCTCAGCCTGCACGTGGCCCTTCACCTGGCTCGTGAGGATGTCCATGGCGCGCTGATAGTCGCCGCGGCCAACCGTGAACGTGAAGGCGGTTTTGCCCTCGACGCTCTGGTTCTGGATGATCATGTCGACGTCGATATTCGCGTCCGCCACCGGGCCGAGAATCTGATACGCGATGCCCGGCTTATCGGGCACACCCATCACGGCGATACGAGCTTCGTCGCGCTGGAACGCGATGCCTGAGATGACTGCTTTTTCCATGGTCTCGTCTTCTTCAAAAGTAATCAGGGTGCCCGACTTCATTTCAGCGTCGAGCGGGATGAGCGGATCGGTCAGGCTCGACAGCACACGCGTCTTCACCTGATATTTGCCGGCGAATTCCACCGAGCGGATCTGCAGCACCTTGGAACCCAGGCTTGCCATTTCCAGCATCTCTTCGAACGTCACGCGATCGAGGCGGCGTGCACCGTCCACCACACGCGGGTCGGTCGTGTAGACGCCGTCGACGTCCGTGTAAATCAGGCACTCGTCGGCTTTCAATGCGGCAGCGACCGCAACAGCGGAGGTATCCGAACCGCCGCGGCCGAGCGTAGTGATATTGCCCTCAGGGTCAATGCCCTGAAAGCCCGTGATCACCACGACTTTGCCCGCTTCGAGATCGCGCAGCACGCGCTCGCCGTCGATTTCGCTGATGCGCGCTTTCGTGAACGCGCTATCCGTTTTGACCGGCACTTGCCAGCCGGCATAGCTGACCGCGTCGACGCCGGCTTCCTGCAACGCGATAGCGAGCAGTCCTGAGCTGACCTGCTCGCCGGTAGCGGCAATCATGTCGAGTTCGCGCGGGCTCGGCTGGCCCGTGATTTCTTTCGCGAGACCGAGCAAGCGGTTGGTTTCGCCGGACATCGCCGACGGCACGACGACCATCTTGTGGCCAGCCTTGTGCCATTTCGCGACGCGCTTGGCGACGTTCTTGATGCGCTCGACCGAGCCCATCGAGGTGCCGCCGTATTTATGTACGATGAGTGCCATTGTCGTTCTGAACTGGAGGATAAACCGCGCTGGCGCGCTGGAGACGACCGCACAAAAGCACAGGGAGCGCAACGTCTTGTGAACGACGGCAAAGTGTGTGGCGGCGTAAATGCAGCACGCGTGCAGCACGCGCGGATTTGCCCGGGAATGATCGCTAGTGGCTGACCGGATACGACGGATCACGCTCGCAAACCGGCTATGGCGACGACAGCGAAGGCGAAATCGGGTCGGGCAAACGAGTTAAATTACCCGATCGTGCGCAAAAAGACAAGCCAAAATGGCCGTCGAATGCTCCGTATTTTCGGCTGGAAAGGCGTATCCGGCGCGCTTTTGCGCCCTTTTGCTCCCGCTCCCGAAGATTCACCGGATGGATAAGCCGCCCGTCCGACTGGCCGGTCAGGCGATCAGCAAGTCGTCGCGCCAGATGATCCTGATGCGTTGTTCCGTCGCATCGACCTGTGCGGGCAACGCAGCGCGATTCAGGCCGAGCAGGGGCACGAACAGCAGGTCGCCGCCTACGTAAAGCAGCGGCACGTCGCGCTTCCATGCGGGAATGCCGCGCTCCTGGAACAGATTTTTCAGCGTTCGGCTCGGGCCGCCTGGCGCAGCGTTGGTCCGCATCCGTTCGCCGCCGACGCGCGAGCGCGCACTCAACAATGCCCGGCGTAGAACGCTCACGGGAAGCGTATCGGGATCCGCTCCCAGATTCACCTCGACAGCGACGAACACAAATGTGCCCCGCCATTGGGGCAAACGCCAGACCGCTTCGCCGTGCCATGCAAGTTCGCTGATTGCACGCCCGGCGAGCGCGGTTTCGTCGGCGGGTTCGCTGCTATCGCCCGCTTCCCAATAGATGAGGCCGCGATAACTGCGCAACGCCTGCCCCGCATGATCGATACGCAGACTATGGCCCTCGCCTGCTGCGCCGACTTCGCGCAACTGGCGCAACGCGTCAGTAAGACGCGCGGTCGATGCGGCAATGAGACCCCTGGTACGCATCCAGTAACGCAGCAAATTGAGCGCACGATCGTCGTCGAGAGCGAGCAGCGCGTCATGCGATAACGCACGGCCGTCATCGCGCACGGCTTCGTTCAGATCGATGCGCGCGAGCTCGTCGAGCAGACGTTGCGCCGATGCCGCATGCGCCGCGGTGCGCGCGAGGGCGTCGCGAAAACCAGGAAAATGGACGGCCAGCGCCGGCGTGACCTCGTGGCGCAATGCGTTGCGCGCGTAACGGGTGTCGGCGTTCGACTCGTCGTCGATCCAGCGCAGAGCGCGGGCGCTCGCATACTGTTCGAGTTGGGCACGCAGCAAATGCAGCAAAGGTCTCACGCGCACCGCGGCGGCACCAGTCGGCAAGTATTCGGGCGCCATCGCGGCAAGACCCGCGAGGCCCGCGCCGCGCAGCAACTGCAATAGCACCGTCTCCGCCTGATCGTCTGCGTGTTGCGCGAGCCAGAGCATGTGAACGGCGCGTGTTGCGCACATGGCGTCCAGCGCGCGATAACGCGCATTGCGCGCAGCCGCCTCGACACTCACCCCCGCATCACGCGGCACCTCGACGCGCTGCGCAGCGAACTCGACACCACGTTCACGCGCGAATGCTTCACAGTGCGCGAGCCATTCGTCGGCGTGAGCGCTCAGGCCATGATGCACATGCAGCGCGACACAGCGCGACGCACCCGCGACCCGCACCGCCGCATCGAGCAGCACAGTCGAGTCGACGCCGCCACTGAACGCCACCGCAATGCGCCCATCGGCAGGCAGCGCGGACAGCGCCACGCCGACCGCCCCGAGAACGAGGCGGTCGGCGGGAGAATCGGCGGTGGGAGTCACGTCGTTAGCGCGCGAAGCGCCGAAGGACGAAAGAAAACGCGCGCGGGTTTAAGCACCCGGCGTGGTTTCCTTGAATTTGCCGTACGCCATCAACCGTTCGAAACGGCGTTGACGCAGGTCGTTGATGCTCATGCCCTGGAACTGGCGCAGCGAATCGGCGAGCGCACGGCGCAACATGGCGGCCATGCCCTTCGGATCGCGATGCGCGCCGCCGAGCGGCTCGTTGACGATCTTGTCGATCAGACCGAGCGCCTTCAGACGATGCGCGGTCAAGCCAAGCGCTTCCGCGGCTTCCGGCGCTTTCGCGGCGCTCTTCCACAAGATCGACGCGCAGCCTTCCGGCGAAATCACCGAGTAGGTCGAGAACTGCAGCATCAGCACGCTATCGCCGACGGCAATCGCGAGCGCGCCGCCCGAACCGCCTTCACCGATGATCGTGGCGATCAGCGGCGTCTTCAGTTCAGCCATCACGTACAGATTGCGGCCGATCGCTTCGGACTGGCCACGCTCTTCCGCGCCGATACCCGGGTACGCGCCCGGCGTGTCGATGAACGTGAAAATCGGCAAGCCGAACTTCTCGGCGAGGCGCATCAGGCGTTCGGCCTTGCGATAGCCTTCCGGACGCGGCATGCCGAAGTTGCGCAGTGCGCGCTCCTTGGTGTCGCGGCCCTTCTGATGGCCGATCACCATGCAGGCCTGGCCGTTGAAACGCGCGAGGCCGCCGACGATCGACAGGTCGTCCGCATAGTTGCGGTCGCCGTGCAGCTCGTGGAAATCGGTGAACAACTCGTTCACGTAATCGAACGTGTACGGGCGCTGGGGGTGTCGGGCGATTTGCGAAACCTGCCACGGGGTGAGGTTCGCGTACAGATCTTTAGTGAGCTGTTGGCTCTTCTTGGACAGCCGCTCGATCTCTTCCGAAATATCGACGGCCGAATCGTCCTGCACGAAGCGCAATTCTTCGATCTTCGCTTCGAGTTCAGCGATCGGCTGTTCGAAATCCAGAAAGGTGGTCTTCATTGGTTGTAATCCTTGGACTTACCGGCAGCGCGTATTCTAACCGCGCTCGCCGATGTCAAAACCATTTCGCAACTATCAATTTTTAACAATTGATAGTTTTTTGAAACAGCATTGCTTCTTGTTCTTTAGTAGTCGATCGGCAACGGATCGAGACTACGCCACATATACCAGGTGGCGACGGTACGCCACGGCTCCCAGTTTGCCGCAACCTCCCGCGCTTCGCTGCGCGTAACCGGCTCGCCGCTAAAGTAATTGACGCTGATTGCACGAATCAGACCGAGGTCGTCGAGCGGCAGCACATCCGGGCGCGACAGATTGAAAATCAGGAACATTTCCGCGGTCCAGCGGCCAATGCCGCGGATCTGCGTGAGTTCGGCAATCACCGCCTCGTCGTCCATCGAGGTCCACTTGCCGACGTGCAGCGCGCCCGACACGAAGTGCTGCGCGAGATCGAGCACGTATTCCGCCTTGCGCCTGGAAAGCCCGCACCCGGTCAGCTTGTCCTGACCGAGTTTGATGAACTGTTGCGGCACGAGCTTCGGGCACGCTGCCTCGACTTTCGCCCAGACCGCTTGCGCGGACGCCACCGAAATCTGCTGCCCGACCACCGAACGCGCGAGCGTGACGAACGGGTCGCCCCGGCTCAGCAGATGCACCGGGCCGAACTTCGGAATCAGCTTCTTCAGAATACGGTCGCGCTTGACGAGGTCCGCACACGCCTTGTCCCAATACGCCGGGCGGCTGACTTCGGGCGTGAGGCCGCCGATCTGCACCGGCATCGCGACTTCGGCAGCGCCTGCTGCTTCGCCGCCCGCACTCGATGACGCGCGCGTCTTGCGCACGACTTCGCCTTCGTGCCCTTCATGCGTAATGCGTTCGAGCGCCTGTACCTCGTCAGCGAGTTCGGCGGGCAATGCGCCATTGCTTTTTGCGCGCGGTGCTTTGGCCCGTTTTGAAGCAGCCGCCGGCGCCGACGCGCCGTTCAACGCGCGTTTGACCGCGGGCTTCTTCGCCGCGCCTGCCGCTGCGCCCGCCGTGACACGCGTGCCCGTCTTCGCCGCGACACCGGCGGCTTTCGACGATGCTTTCTTTACCGCGCCGCTGCCCGCACGAGCCGACGTTCGTGTCGACTTTGCTGCGGCTGCCGCGTTTGTTTGAGACGTGGCTCGTTTAGCCGGCGTCTTCGTGGCCGTTGCCATCCTGCCTCCTGCCTGGCGAGTCGATCAGAGGGAAGTACGAGGTGCGCTCACACGCGCCGCCACTCGGTCAACCCGCCGGGTTTGTCTTCAAGTGCAACGCCGGCTTCGAGCAATTCGGCCCGGATCCGGTCTGCTGCCGCATAGTCTTTCGCCTGCTTGGCTGCCACGCGCGCGGCGATCTTCGCTTCGATCGCGGCGGGCTCGAGCGCGCCTTGCGCAGCGGCGCCCGCAGCCTGTTGCAGGTAGGCACGCGGCTCCCGGCCGAGCAAGCCGAGCACTTGCGCGAGCTGGCGCAATTGACGGGCCAGCGCGGGGTCGCGCGCGCGGTTCACTTCAGTTGCCAACTCGAACAACACCGACACTGCAACCGGCGTGTTGAAGTCGTCGTTCATTGCCGCCTGAAAACGCTGCGCATGCGCTTCGTTCCAGTCGAGCTCCGCGCTGTCCGGCGTGACGTCTTTCAGCGCGGTGTACAAACGTGCGAGCGCGTTGCGAGCGTCGTCGATATGCACGTCGCTGTAATTCAACGGCGAGCGGTAATGCGCACGCGCGATGAAAAACCGCACAACCTCGGCATCGTACTGCGCCAATACTTCGCGGATCGTAAAGAAGTTGTTCAACGACTTCGACATCTTCTCATTGTCGATCTGCACGTAGCCGTTGTGCATCCAGTAATTGACGAAGGTTTGTCCGGTGGCGGCTTCGCTTTGTGCAATCTCGTTCTCATGGTGCGGAAACTGCAGATCCTGCCCGCCGCCATGAATGTCGAAATGCTCGCCGAGCAAGGTGCAGCCCATGGCCGAGCATTCGATATGCCAGCCTGGCCGGCCGCGCCCGTATTTCGATTCCCAGCCGGTGTCCGCCGGCTCCTCCGGCTTCGCCTGCTTCCACAGCACGAAGTCGAGCGGGTCCTGCTTCGCGTCGTTCGCCGCGACGCGCTCACCGGCGCGCAGATCCTCGAGCGACTTGCCCGACAGCTTGCCGTAGCCCGCGAACTTGCGCACCGCATAGTTCACGTCGCCGTCGGCCGCCTGATACGCGTAGCCGTTCGCCTCGAGCTTCTCGATCATGCCGAGCATCTGCGGAATGAAATCGGTGGCGCGCGGCTCCAGATCGGGCCGCTCGATGCCGAGTGCGTCCGCGTCTTCGTGCAAGGCCTTGATGAAGCGATCGGTCAGCGCTTTGATCGTCTCGCCGTTCTCGAGCGCGCGGCGGATGATCTTGTCGTCAATATCCGTGATGTTGCGCACGTAGGTCACGTCGTAACCGAGCGTGCGCAACCACCGTTGCACGATGTCGAACACGACCATCACGCGCGCGTGACCGACATGACAATAGTCGTATACGGTCATGCCGCAGACGTACATCCGCACGACGCCATCCTGCAGCGGCACGAAAGTTTGCTTGTCACGCGCGAGCGTGTTGTAGATGCGCAGTGATTCCATAGAGAACGGTGCGTTGGCCGAAAGAAATCCGCAATGTGTTTCGTGCTGTTTCGCGCATGAGGCGCCCCGCGAGAAGACAGCGGGTGCGTTCCGTAACGCAACAGGCAACAGCAGCAAACCGGTGCATCTGGTGCGGCGGTCAGGCTGCGGTCAAGGCGGAGACGACCACGAGTGGCGAAAAGACAGTTTGCGGTTCGACGGAACGCGCAGACCTTTTGTTAGAATGGGTCGGAGTATAACATCCAGACCTGAGCCTATGAAACCTTCCAGCGGCCGCGCGCGCAGCGCTGCGACCCTCGCCGCGACGGCATTCTGCGCCGTCGCCCTCACGGTCTTGCCGGCTGCTGCGGCGTACGCGCAAAAAGCCTCCACGCTGCCGCAAGGGCCCGCCGTGCGTGACAACACGCCGGAGATCGACGCGTCGATTACGCAGAAGAACTGGCAAACCGCGCTCACCCAGCTCGACGCGCGCATTGCCTCGAATCCGCACGACGCGCAGGCAAAGTTCAAGCGCGCCACGGTGCTGGCCCACCTGAATCGCGACGAGGACGCAATCGCCGCCTTCACCGAACTCACGCAACTGTATCCCGAGCTGCCCGAGCCGTATAACAACCTGGCGGCGCTCTATGCAAAGCACGGCCGTTACGCCGAAGCGCGCGCCGCGCTCGAAACGGCGACCAAGGTGAATCCGGGCTACGGCCTCGCCTATGAGAATCTGGGCGACCTGTATCTGCGCATGGCCAACGAAGCCTACCGTCGCGCGCAGAGCCTCGGCAAAGCCAGCGCCACGACCAGCCAACGCCTCGCTGACATCCAGAACGTCATTTCGCCGCCCAAGGGCAAAACGCCGGCCAAACAGGCCGCCGCGCCTGTCGAGGCGAGCGCGCCGCACTCGAGCGCGGACATGACGCAAACGCCGAGCTTCCAGTACGGTGGCACCAATGGTTCGTTTGCCATGCCGCCCTACGTGGCGCCGTCGCAGTAACACGGTCATCGTTTTCGGCAACACGTTTTTTCCAACCCTGAGGATCTTCATGAAATGGTTGATGTTGGCGCTCGGCAGCGCCGCCCTGATCGCAAATGCCCCCGCCTTTGCCCAGTCCGGTTCGCAGGCCGCGCACCCGTCCGTCCTCTTCAAGACCACCGAAGGCGACATCCGTGTCGAGCTGTATCCTGAGAAGGCGCCGAAAACCGTCGCCAACTTCCTCGACTACGTGAAATCCGGCCAGTACAGCGGCACGATTTTCCATCGCGTGATTCGCGGCTTCATGATTCAGGGCGGCGGTTATACGCAGAGCTTCGCTGAAAAGCCCACGCGCGCGCCGATTCCGCTCGAAAGCCGTAACGGTCTGAAGAACACCGTCGGCACGCTCGCGATGGCGCGCACCAGCGATCCGAATTCGGCTACCGCGCAGTTCTTCATCAACACCGTCGACAACGCCGGCCTCGACTATCCGAATCCGGACGGCAACGGCTACGCGGTATTCGGCAAAGTCACGAGCGGCATGGACGTCGTGAAGAAGATCGAAGGCACGCCCACCACCACGCGCGGCCCGATGAGCGACGTGCCGCAGAAGCAGGTCGTGATCGAATCGGCCACGGTTGTCAGCAAGTAACCGAACACATCCGGATAAAGCAGAACAAAAGAGCAGCACCCGGCACGCTGCACACGAAGTCAACGATAACTGATAACTCTACGCACCCGGCGCGGCCCGTCGTCATTGCATCTCACATGACGGGCGGCCACGCCTTTTACTCACCCCGATCATCAAAGGATTCCATCATGGTTGAACTGCACACGAACCACGGCGTCATCAAACTCGAACTGGACGCTGAAAAGGCGCCGAAGTCGGTTGAGAACTTCCTCAACTACGTGAAGGCCGGCCACTACGACAACACGGTATTCCACCGCGTGATCGACGGCTTCATGATCCAGGGCGGCGGTTTCGAACCCGGCATGAAGCAGAAGCCGACGGCAGAGCCGATCAACAACGAAGCGAACAACGGTCTGAAGAACGTCAACGGCTCGATCGCGATGGCTCGTACGAACGATCCGCACTCGGCAACGGCGCAATTCTTCATCAACGTGAACGACAACGACTTCCTGAACCACTCGTCGCCGACGCCGCAGGGCTGGGGCTACGCCGTGTTCGGCAAGGTCGTCGAAGGCATGGACATCGTCGAGAAGATCAAGAAGGTCAAGACGGGTTCGAAGGGCTTCCATCAGGACGTGCCGGCCGACGACGTCGTGATCGAAAAAGCAGTGATCGTCGACTAAGCGTCCGATCAGGGCCACCCCGTTTGAACTGAAATCAGGCACCTTCAATGCTGCAAGAAACGCCGCTGCGAAGCGTCGCCGCGGGCGTGCCTGGCGAGGGCAAACGCCCGCACGCCGCACGCCCGTTTTTTTTCCTCTCCGATATTCATCTGAGCGAGGCGATTCCGCACACCGTCGCCGCGTTTGAACATTTCATTCGCGTCACGGCCGAGCAGGCGGATTCGGTTTTCATTCTCGGCGATCTGTTCGAGTACTGGATCGGCGACGACATGCTTGTCGAGCCGTTCGCCGCGCGAATGGCAGCGTTGCTGCACACCTTGTCGGAGCGCGGCATCGCGCTTTACATCATGCACGGCAACCGCGATTTTCTGCTCGGCAAGCGCTTCATGAAAGCAGCCGGCGCAATCTGGCTGCCCGACCCGTTCGTGATCACCGCATTCGGCACACGCATCATCCTCGCGCATGGCGACGGCCTCTGCACCGCGGATCGCGGTTATCAGTATTTCCGGCGCCTTGCGCGCTGCCGTCTGGCGCAGATGCTGTTTCTCGCGTGGCCGTTTCGCTGGCGTCAAGCGCTGGCGGAAAACATGCGCTCGAAAAGTGAGCAAGGCCGTTTGCGCCCGATTTCAGCGAAATATGACGTGACGGCGAAGGCCGTCGCTGCGTTATTCAAGTCGTCGAAAACGGCCACGATGATTCATGGGCACACGCACCGGCCGGCGCGGCATCGCGAACCGGACGGCACACGCTGGGTTTTGCCGGATTGGGAACTCGACCACGGCGAGCGCCGTGGCGGTTATCTGCGGATCGACGCGGAAGGAATTCGGGCGTTGCCGCTGGATTGAGCTGGGCGCGCGGATGGAGCGGTGACCGTGCGCATGGGCATGTGCACGTCCATGATTCGCCGGTGCCTTGCGCGAGGTGTTCTCGTGCACCGGCGGAGAACTAGCGTGCCGCCACCCCTTCGGCTTTTCCCGCAATCGCGGCCGACAGGCGTCGCAAGTCGAGCAACGCCGCATCGGCGCCTTGCAGCCCCTCCAGACTTGTTCCCAGCCGCTCCAGCGCGTCGACGATTTCGTCGATACGCTTCGATTGCGTGGCGGCGTGATCGATCAGGCCGTGAATCGCCAACGAAACCGGGTCGTCCGCATTCGGTGTGATGCCGTAGGCGCAGAATCCGCTGCTTTCAGACGCGCGTTTGGCTTCCTGCGCTGCGCCGCCGGGCTGCGCACCGGACCCCGCCGCCGGAACGATGATCCGTGCAGGATTGCCCACCGCCGTGCCGCGTGCCGGCACTGGCTTCGTGACCACCGCATTCGAACCGATCTTCGCATCCGCGCCAATCGTGAAACCGCCGAGCACCTTCGCGCCGGCGCCGACGATCACGCCGCGCTCGAGCGTCGGATGGCGCTTCGCACCCCGTGTGAGCGACGTACCACCGAGCGTCACGCCCTGGTAGATCGTGCAGTCGTCGCCTATTTGCGCGGTCTCGCCAATCACGACGCCCATGCCGTGGTCGATGAACACGCGGCGGCCAAGCGTCGCGCCTGGATGGATTTCGATGCCGGTCATGAAACGCGCCATCTGCGAGATGAAACGCGCGAGCCAGCGGCGCCTCGCCTGCCAGCATCCATGCGCGAGCCGGTGCAGCACGAGGGCGTGCAGACCCGGGTAACACGTGAGGACTTCCCAGGCGCTGCGGGCGGCGGGATCGCGCTCGCGGATCGTGGCAATGTCTTCGCGAAGTCTCGTGAACATGGCAGGGACTGTGTCGTGGGGGAAGGGACCGCAGGCGTGAAACACCACGCATCGCGGATGCTTGCCGCATAGCAGATCGGCAGCTTTGCTTAGAACGTTTTGAGCAATTGTAGGGCGATTGCGCGAAACCTGCCGGAAGCCCACGCCGCCGGCAAGGTCGTCGATTGCAGGGAGACCGGCGCACCGCCAGCGCGCGCCGCCCCGCGTCCTTCAAGAAGCGTCGCCGCCCGGCGTTCTGGTTTTCAGCAGAATATGCTTGGCGATGCCGCGCACGATGTTCACCTCCTCCCGCTCCAGACCGGAACGCGCGAACAGGCGCCGCAAACGCGACATCAGCTTTTTCGGATTGGCCGGGTCGAGAAACTCGAGCGCAATCAGCGCGCTTTCCAGATGCGCGTACATGCTTTCGATTTCGTCGCTCGCCGCCCGTGCGCCGAGCGCTTCGCCCTGCCCCGCGGACGCCTGAGCCGCGGCGGGCGGCGCGGATGTTGCGTCGCCGGCAGACAGATACGCCGTGCGCAACTCATACGCCAGCACCTGCACCGCCTGCGCAAGATTGAGCGAACTGTAGGCCGGATTGGCCGGAATATGCGCGAGCGCGCTGCAACGCTCGACGTCCTCATTCGACAAACCCGTGCGCTCGTTGCCGAACACCAGTGCGATCTCGCCATGCGCCGCCTGCTCGCGCGCGGCGCCGGCCGCGGCACGCGGGGTCCATTGCGGTGGCCCGTATTCGCGCAACCGCGCGGTCAGCGCGATCGACCAATGCACGCCGCTCAGCGCGTCGGCAAGCGTCGGCACGACGTGCGCGGATGCCAGCACGTCGTCGGCGCCGCTCGCCATGGCGATGGCTTCCGGATCGCTTTGCACGTGCGGCACGCGGGGCGACACCAGCACGAGGCGCGAAAAACCCATGGTTTTCAGCGCACGAGCCGCAGCGCCGACGTTGCCGGGATGGCTGGGCTCGACGAGCACGAAGCGCGTCGACGTAAAACCGCCGCGCAGGTCCGCCACGGCGGGATCGGAGGAATGGTGGGTGTGGTCCACGATGAAACTCGGCAGGCTAAAGAACGCGTATGGTAGCGCCAACCCCGCGCCGGCTCCGAATTGCGCATGAATTGATGCATGCCGGCCGCACAAAACGCATGCCAATCTTTGCCAATCGCCCGTCATACCGGCTGCCGGACAGCAACCGCTGCCGCGGCGGCCGGACTCAGGTAAAATACCAGGATTCGCGTCCGGCTTTCGTCTGTGAAAAGTCCGGTGCCTCGTTCTTATTCAATTCGTCTCCGTCGGCGGAATCTGCACCGATCCTTTACCGGACGTGCGTTCCGTGCTGTTTCCGCGCCCCTTGATGGCGCTCAGTCAGCGCTCATCCCGCGCTCATTTACCGGTAAGCAGCCGTGCTGCCCCGGCACAAGGATCCAGTCTCATGCATCCCATGCTCAATATTGCTGTGAAGGCCGCGCGCCGCGCAGCCCAGATCATCAACCGCGCGTCGCTCGACCTCGATCTCATCCAGGTCAGCAAGAAACAGCACAACGATTTCGTCACGGAGGTCGACAAAGCGTCTGAAGCGGCGATCATCGATACGCTCAAGACCGCCTACCCCGATCACGCCATTCTCGCCGAAGAATCCGGCAAGTCGCAGAACGAGTCCGAATATCAGTGGATCATCGATCCGCTCGACGGCACCACCAATTTCATCCACGGTTTCCCGTACTACTGCGTGTCGATCGCGCTCGCCCATAAGGGCATCGTGACGCAATCGGTGGTCTACGATCCGACCCGCAATGACCTGTTCACCGCCTCGCGCGGCCGCGGCGCGTTCCTGAACGACCGCCGCATCCGCGTCGCCAAACGCGACCGCCTCGCCGACGGACTGATCGGCACCGGTTTCCCGTTCCGCGAAACGGACGGCCTCGAAGCGTACGGCCGCCAGTTTGCTGAAATGACCGAAGCCTGCGCCGGCCTGCGCCGCCCGGGCGCCGCCGCACTCGATCTGGCCAACGTCGCCGCGGGCCGGATGGACGGCTTCTTCGAACAAGGCCTGAATCCGTGGGACGTCGCCGCGGGCAGCCTGCTGATCACAGAAGCCGGCGGTCTGGTCGGCAATTACACGGGCGACTCGGATTTCCTGCACGTCGGTGAAATCGTTGCGGGCAATCCAAAGGTCTACGCGCAGATGATCCCGATCCTGTCGCGCTACAGCCGCACGCGTCAGCAATCGGCTTAAGGTTTCTGGCCTGGAGCCTCCGATCAGGCGCTCAAGCCTGCGGTCCGGGCGACTCTGCATCGGCTTGAGCGACACAAGAAAGCGGCTTCGGCCGCTTTTTCATTGGCGCGCCTGCATCCCGCGAGCGTTCGTGCTACAAAGCGGAAGGCCGCGCCGGCATGCTCGATTCGCCGGTTGCGTTTCGCGCGTCTTTCACAGCGCCCTGCTTCGCGTCACATTTGCGCGCAGCTTCGAACCCGCTTCATGAAAAAAGGCTTCTACACAATTATCGCGGCGCAGTTTATTTCGTCGCTCGCGGACAATGCCCTGCTGATCGCCGCCATCGCCTTGCTATCGGTGATCCGCTCGGCCGCCTGGGTCACGCCGCTGCTGCAGATTTTCTTCACCGTCTCCTACGTGCTGCTTGCTCCCTTCGTCGGCGCATTCGCCGACGCGCTGCAAAAGCGGCACGTGATGTTCGTCTCCAACGCGCTCAAGGCAAGCGGCTGCCTCATGATGATCGCCGGCGTTCATCCGATGATCGCGTACGGCGTGGTTGGCTTTGGCGCGGCCGCATACTCGCCAGCTAAGTACGGCATTCTCACCGAACTCCTGCCTGCGGAAAAACTCGTCAAGGCGAACGCCTGGCTCGAATCGGCCACTGTCCTGTCGACCATTGTCGGCACGATGGTTGGCGGCGCGCTGATCAGCACCCTCGCCGATAAATTCGTCGCGCATGCGCATTTGCCGCTGATCCGCTCCTCCGCCGATCTGGCCATGTTCGCGGTGATGGTCACCTATGCGATCGCGGCGGGGATCAACATCTTCATTCCAGACACCGGCGCGCGTTATCCGAACCGTTTGACCGAACCGAAGAAACTGGTCGGCGATTTCTATCATTGCTTCAACGTGCTATGGGCTGACAAGCTCGCGCAGATTGCGCTGTGGGTCACGACGCTGATGTGGGGCGGCGCGGTCACGCTGCAATTGCTGGTGCTGAAATGGGCGAATGTGAACCTCGGTTTGTCGCTGTCGAAAGCCGCCGTGATGCAAGGCGTGACGGGCTTGGGCATCGCCGTCGGCGCGGCCGCCGCAGCCGCGCTGATTCCGTTGCGCAAGTCGCTGCGCGTGCTGCCGATCGGCATCCTTACCGGCGCCGTAGCGATCGCCGTGGCGTTCTACAACAAGGACTTGTTTCCGGCGGGCGCCGGCATTCGCCTCGGCTCGTATGTCCTGCCGTTCTATATCCTGCTCGCTTATCCCTTGATGATTCTGCTCGGCGCGCTGTCCGGATTTTTCATCGTGCCGATGAACGCGATCCTCCAGCACCGCGGCGCGACCCTGCTCTCCGCCGGTCATTCGATCGCGGTGCAGAATTTCAACCAGAATCTGGCCGTGCTGCTGATGCTCGGCGCCTACGCGATCCTGCTCACCGCAAAGATGCCGGCGCAATGGATCATCGTCGTGTTCGGCAGCTTCATCACGTTCATGATGTGGCTCGCAAAACGGCGCAGTGCGGTGAATGAGCGCACGGTGGATATGCGGGCGTTGGTGGAAGAGTGACGGCATGGCGAGCGTCACACGACTGGCGCGAGTATGGACGTGGCGGTATGCGAACGGTGTGGCGGATTGGCCGTCCGGCCAGGGTCCGCTCGCCGCGCCGGCGGGTTAAACTCACGCCCTGAACAGCTAACGCAAAAAGACACCAAGGATGGGTATTCAAACCGCAGCGGCCAATGACGTCGCACAACACACGCCGATGATGCAGCAGTATCTGAGCACATGCACTCAATAACTGCATAGCGCCTTTAAAATCAACAACTTACAAAAGCCGTATAAACTGAAAAAAGGTTGATTTTCCAGGTATTTTCCAAGCGACGGCTTCTTCCAATTTTTATCGTTTCGTGCTAGGCGGAATAAGCACGGTGTCGAACCACAGTCCCGCACGACCGTCGTCCTCGTATGCTTTCGCCAGTAGCCGGTATCGAGTGTCCATCGGCTCACTGATGCCGTGCTTTCTGCAGTACCGCTGCGTTTCAATAGCGGCCAGCCCTTCGGCCAAGAAAGGCTTCAATCCGCCGTCCACCTCGCGGATGGCACAGCGCTCCAGAAAAAACTCGTAGCCTGAGAAATCGTGGCGCTCGTCCTGCATCGTCATCTCCCCAACCCCTGTGTTTTTATACAGTACCCGGTTGAGTCCCGTCGCGCAATAAAAAAGCCCCGCTGCTGTGCGCGGGGCTTGCTGTTGCTGGTGAAGCACTCAGGCTTCGTCTGGGTGAAGCGTGTCGCCCGCACTACCAGGCTGGCGTGCCAAACCGAGGGCTTTGTCGACTGCAGCTTTGTCCGCCGGCGTGATGCGCTTAGTGAACTTCGCAAAGTCCGCGTCTGCGTCAAAAAATGAGCGGAGGATTTCCTCGATAAGTTCACCCTTTTCAACAGGGTGGCCATAGGCCTGTGCATAAAACAGGCGGTACTGTTCAATGGCAGTACGAGTCGACAGTTTGAGCGATAAATTGATACGGTCGGTAGGGTCGATGACAGTAAATTGCTTCAGAGTGGGCATTTTGTACCTCGAGAGAGTGAGTAGGTGCTGTGTGCTGGGTAGCGCGCGTCGCGTTCACCTTGTGCACATAACCTATAGCCACCACGAAAAAACTGCCCTACCCGACCACACACGAGCCCCGTGTTCTCCCTGAAGCAGAAAGGCGCGCAATGTGCGCGCCTCGATTCCCAGCTGCAGGGAGAGCTGCTTGCGCAGCTCTGCTGCGCCTGCTTTCAGCTAACGTCGACCGCCGCGCTCAATTCAGACTCGGCCGCGAACAACTCGAGCAACGTCAGCTCGTCGCGTAGTGCGACCACGAGTGCGCGGTCGTGCCGTGCAACTGAGACACCCGTAGCCGCGCGGGCATAGCCGAGGGAAACGGTGTACGTGCTGCACAGCTTGGATAAACCAGCCAGGCTGAGGTCCGCGGCCTCAATGCAGCCGGCGCGTGCCGAATCGAGGCGCTCCATTGCGGTGCCAATCGGGGTATCAGTCGTAATGCCGAGGGTGTCAAAGAGTGCGTGGCGGATGTCGCCGGTGTCGAGCGAGTGGCCTTCGCCGTGGATGTCGTAGAAAGCGCGCTCGAGTGCGTCGAGGGAAGATGAAGTCATTGTCGGGCCTTGAGAGAGTGTGGTGTATTTAGCACCCCGCCGGCCGTTCTGATGACGTGCTCAGTTCGGGGTATGAAACCTATAGCTATAAGTTTTATACGGCCCCGGCTAAATACACCGGGCACGTTCCAACCCGCAGCGCCTGAGCGCTGCATCGACTCGATGCTTCAGGAACAGCTTGGGCACGTCAACCCCACGGGCGGACAGCGCCGCCCTGTTTTCAATAGCGCGCGACCCGCGCGCATGCCGGACTGATGTAAGAACACTCACCGGCGGGTTACACCCGCTCCGCTGTTGTCATTTGCCCCGCACTACACTCAACCCCCATTTGATATCAAGCACCGGAACAACGAGGCCTCGTACTGCGCTACAGACACGCTCGCTGGCCCCTCGCTTTTACTGCGATATGAGACCATCGTATTGCGCGCAACGGTTCAACCCTTCAGTGCGTGAGCAGGCTTCTTATGGGGGTAGCTGAAGACAGCGGCTGCGCCGCTATTTGTTTGCAAGATGCCGGGAAAGCGAGGTCCCTTACTGCGCTAAAAAGAAAACCGACGCACTGCGCTACGGAGCTGCCTTGGTTGTGCCTGGCACTGCGCTATTGGAGCCTACTACTCACTGCGCTACGAGGCTCATGGACGGTGCGAAGTCACTGCGCTACGAGGCCCCATGCTCTGCTCACAAAGTGGTCCGTATCTGAAGGGGCGTGGCACGGGTAGGAATGCCGGGATTCGCGCGGACATACCGGCTTTTCCGGGCGAGCTGCGGTGTGCGCCGCTACGCATACCTCCGTGCCTCGAGACACCGACTCGGGCGCAGGACGCAGCGAGCGCCGCGAGCTGCCAACAAAAAGCCCGCAGAACGCGGGCGGTGTTGCTATTGCACTGGTTGTATCACGACTTCTCACGGACTTTGCGTATTCTCAAAACCCATGAGGGTTTAGTGAGTGAGCCTGTCCCGCAGTGACAGCGCTTCTACGGCAGCCGCGGCGCGGTGTAAATCGGCGGCAATCTGCCGTGCTCCGTCCAGCGTCAGCGGCATGTACACCATCTCGCCTTTGACTTCGCCTTGAAGGTACACCCCCGACGTCGAGCCTGCTTTAACCAGGAGGGTATCGATGAAAATATTTGAGGACATTTGAGAGAGAGCCTTAATATATCTTGTCTTTGCAGGGCGGCACGCCATGCGTGCCGCGTTTGTGTAATCAGCTGCGCATTACGCAGCGGCCACCGCTGATTCCAGCTTCTCGATACGTTCGTCCAGCGCGAGGCGCACAGCAAGCGAACGCGTCACACCAAGGCGCGGCTTTGCCGACAGCGCAGCTCCGTTGAGCTGAGTACGAAAAGCGAGCGGGTCGCCACCCATACGGCGCACATAGTCGGCGTACAGCCCCGCCGGAATCGAGACACTGGTTCGCTTACCGTCGCTGAGCACGACGGGCATGTGTTTGTGCGCAACGGTGGAAATAGCCTGGTTCATTCGTGGTGCTCCCTCGGTTCAAAAATTAAATTGCAAGGCGAGTTCGAAAAGTGCTTCATATTTCCTATATAGCAACCCCGTTTGAGTTGCCTTTGGGATTGCTCGCGCGAAGGATGTGTCTAGCTATCAGTTTTATAACGACGGGCTAAATACACCGGGCGTGGGACAGAGACGCAGTTGGGGGTTAATTGAAAACAAAGGGTGGGTGTTGGGTGCGGGGTGTGATTGCAAAGGAGGGAGCGCCGATGAGGCCTGACGTCACCCGGTGCAGATAAGCGTAGTTCCCTCCCCGGGCGCTGAGCCGAAGGCGTGGCTCGGATTGCGAACGAGGAAATGCCCGCAGGCGCCGTAGTTAAAGGCGCGGCGAGCAGTGGGAGCAAGCAGAGGCTGTAGGAAGCCCCTGTTTAGGTCGTTTTAACAGCCAAATAAACAGGGGGTCTGGTCCAGCGGTGCTGGTCCCGCTGGTCGCGGGTAAGCGGCAGACAAGCGGAGGGCTCGTAATCCCTCCGGAGGGTGGCTTCAGGTGCGCTCTGCCCTGCCGGGCAAAATACACCGCGCGTGGCTTTTAGTTTTGCGTGTACTGCCCGCACTGGAAGAGCGAGCATTCGACTGCGCGGCGGCGCACGAGGCCCGGCGAAACCACCGCGCCTGCCTTGTTGTACGCCGCGCATTGAGCGGCCGCGCCGGCGTAATCGCCTGCGTTAAGCTTGCGCAAAAGCGTGCTTGACGCCTGCGTCGGATACGGTGTGTGCGGCAGTGAATGGCAAAGAAAAACCCGGTGTATTTAACCCTGGGTCTAGCGCATGGCTACCGCCGCGATGCAATTACAAGGCCGGACGCTGCCACGCAAAGGTGTAAAAGGCGGTCCCTCCGGAAGGGCTCACGACCTTGAGGGTGCACTGCATGACGAGTACGCCGTCGGGGATAGTGTCCGTAATTGCGAAGCTGCCGGACGTCGCCGTGTACGTGGTGGGCAGGCTCTTGAGCGACCCACTGCCGGGGGTGTAATCGCCACCGGTGCGCACTGCACAGTCGCCGTCGGCGTCAGCTGAATTGACTGAATCAGGTCGCCCTTTGCTGATTTCAATTGCTTCGTGTCGGCGGTCAAGGCGGCCTTAAAGACCGTCGACAGGCCGATATCGCGCAGTTCGCCAACGACGCCGGTGTCAGGGTCACGCGCGCCGATGAGGATGGACGACACGTTGACAATGGTAATGTTTGTGTTTGCTACGGTTTCCGGTTAAGAGGGGAAGGTGCGGCGTGTCGTGCGAAGCTGCCGCCGCGGAATTGAGGCGCGAGGGATTGCGGCAGGGCGCGCGGTGAGCGCAGGAACGGGCCTGCGTAGCGGAGGGCGATGTGTCGTCCCAGCCCTTCCCTGCCGTTGGCTGTCGGCGCGCTATGCGCACCACAACCGCCCGTGTGTGCGCGGGCCCTTCAAACCCTCTCCCATGCAGCCCAGGAAGAAAGCCTCACTAGAGTACGAAGCCCTCTTCTCAATTCTTATATCTAATGGGTTGCGCGCGGTGCGCACCCCTTGCGTACCAAAGCTTTTACAAGGGAAAAAAGGAGGCTTTCTTGGACGGGCTGAAGGCCCGGCCCTCCTTAACTGTTATCTGTTATATGTTAAGGACGAGTTACGTCGTTGATTTTATTGAGTGTACTTCGCCGTCAATACACCGGTGATTACACCGGTCTTTACACTGGTCATTACACCGTGAGCGGGCAAAATACACCGGCCTTGGCTTGCCTGTACCCGGGCAAAAATACACCGCCCTCACTTGGGCAGAAGCGGGCTTACGGCTGTCTGCAGCGGCTCATCAGTGCCCTCGTGGCCTTGATGGACCCCAAACTCGCGCTTCACGCCGCCACCCGCCTGGCCTGAAAAACAAACCCCAAGCTCCGAAAAACGTGAGTTTCGTCAGCAGTCTGAAGGCCCCGGTGAGGGGCATATTTATTAGAGGTCAGCGGTCTCGAGTTCGCGGGCAGCGCGCTTCGTCGTCAGACCTTCCAGCACGTAAGCTTTCAGTCCGTTGCGGTTTGGGCTTGCCTTCAGCGCCCAGCCCTTAATGAAGCAGGCTTTTTTCAGGTCGTCATGTGCGTCCTGTAGCGTCTCGCGGAAAGTTTTGCGGCTGCCTTGCGCGCCGAGATACTCGACGAGGTCATCGAAAGTGAAATCGTACGAACCGTCGTGAGACTGGTAAAACAGAAACAGACGCTTACCCATACCTGACAGCTCGCGATAGATGCTCTCGCTGTACCAGCTGCTCAACTTCTGACCAAAGAACACGCGAGCGTAGCGGCTGATTTCAGTAGAAAACTCAACGGTGTTACCTTTTTCCGACTTCGTCTCCAC
Organism: Paraburkholderia agricolaris; assembly: GCF_009455635.1. Lineage (NCBI taxonomy): Bacteria > Pseudomonadati > Pseudomonadota > Betaproteobacteria > Burkholderiales > Burkholderiaceae > Paraburkholderia > Paraburkholderia agricolaris. Next base: position 1,698,224 of record NZ_QPER01000001.1, on the reverse strand, counting down.
GAGGTCGCCGAGCAGCTTAAAAGACACCTTCACGCCTGCCACGCCGGCGCGCTTGAAAAGCTGTTCGTGCGGAAACAGGGCGCACCAGCTTTCGATTACGGCCTTGTCCGATGTCCACAGTTGAATCTCCGCATTCCGCAGACGGTGCAGCTGCTCAACGAGGGACCGCAGCGCCGGAGTGCTTTTGTCGCGGCCGATTTTGCGCAGCAGGTCGAGAACCTTGACTGTCGGCAGACGCTGGCCCAGCGGCACGGTGGCTGCAAGGCGCAGCATGTGCGCGTAGGTTTCCATGTCCGAGGTGCGCAGTTCTTCGCCGATGTACAACATCTCGACGGTGCCAGCTTTAAAGCCGGACACGCGGTCAACGCGCATGGGCGCCTCTTTCGTGTATTTCGTCCGCTTCGCATTGCGGGCACCCGTGAAAATCAACCGGCTGCGCATAATAATGTGCGGCAAGGTCAACTGCGACGCACGCGCTGCCGGCAAGAACAGGTCCGAAACGCTTTTGCGCAGTGCAAGCTGCTCCATACCCTTGAGCAAGTCTTCTGCCGGCATGTCTTCCATGTCGAACGCTGCGGCCCGCACCGGTTGGCGCTCTTCGCGCACAGGGGCCGGAGCCAGTGCTGCCGGCCTCGGGTCAAAGTCGTCGGCGACATCGACAGCTTCACAGTTTAGCGTGCCCAGTGCTTTGCGCGCTTCCGCACGCTGGAACTCGGCGTATTTGCGAGCACGCTCGCGGGATGCTTCAGTAGCTGTTGCTTCCTCGGCCTTGCGCTCAGCTTCCTTGCCAGCAGGAGGCGCGATTTCGCCGATAAGAGGGCGGTCGAGGTCGAATCCCTGAATGCCTGCATCCACCAGGTCCGACAGCGCGTATAGCCAGCTGTACGCGGTCAATTTGTCGGCAAAGCCGGTCCACTCCTGCTTCTCGTCGTGTCCGTCGCAACGGCTGGCCCAGTCGCGCAGCGTGTCGCGAAGTTGAATGCGGGCAAAGAGGCTCTTGTTTGCTTTCACCCAAGCCCGCACGTTCGCCGGCGTGAAGGCGGAGAAAAAGTCTGCGTCCAGCTCGAACATGTCGGCGATGTCGCCGGCCGGGAACGTTGCGAACTGCGCGGCGGTGTAGGTGTACTGGGTGTTCATTTGAGAGCGTCCGTCGAGAGCGGGTTATAGCTTCTATAGCGACCTCAAAAAAAACAGCACCCGGCAAAATACGCACACGCTGTCACATGATGCGTGCGACGCCCAGCGGGCTATTGCCTTTGCTGCACAGGAAAAAAGCTCTGTCGTGCATTGGGAAACCGTTGCAATCGTCGGCAACGAACGCGAAATTGGCCAGCGGCATCGCATTTCAAAGAAACGCCTGCTGCGGTTCGAATGCAGCTTCAAGGGTCCGGACGGTTTCGTGGACAGCGATATTTTCGAAACGCGCGAGGTGGCGCACGCAAAAATGGTAGCGTGTCGCCTAGCGCGCGAACGCGGCGCTAAGCCGCTGCTGGACACCTTCCGCGCAGCGTCAGCCTAAAGTCTGCTTTACACAGCGGAATAGGAAGCCCGGCGAACCGGGCTTTGGAATCAGAATCAGGGGGTCAGTGCTTTTCGGCTTTCGCGCGCTCCGCTGCTGCAAACATGGCCTGCCACTGTACCGACATCGCTTCGCGACGAGCAGCCAGCATGGCTGCCGTGCGTCGGATGCCACCTGCAGCAATCAAACCCAGCAGTGCTGCGAAACCACCGAAGGACGCGCCGATGATACCTCCGATTTGGTACGTAACGAGCATCGCACACAGGGCCACTATCGCCGTCGGTGCTGCTTTTAGGAAGCCCTGACGATGGAGCGTGATGACTTCTCGCGTTGTGTACTGCATGGCCACGATGACGAGAACCAACATCACGACTTTCGCTGCCAACGGCAGTGCTGCCAGATTTGTTGCTTGCATGTCTTGCCTCTCCGGAGATGCCCTTGTGTGCCACGCCCTTCGGCGAAGCGACCGAAGGGCGGTTGGTTATCGATGCCGTCGCACCGACGTAGCCTTGTTGGCAGCTACGTACTACGTCTAGCGAGCAGACTTTTGCCGACGCGATGCTTCCGCGTCAGAAGACATTTTTATGGTTGCGCCCCCGGCACCAGCAGGAATCCGCGAATCACGGAGGAACGAAAGCCCCGCGCGTGGCGGAGACTGTTGACAACAGAGTGCGATTAGCGGCCTTCGCGCTCGAGCTGCTTATAGAATTCCGCATTGCCATTGCCGAAGGTCTCCGGAAACAGCAGCCCAAACATTAGTGTGCAGAAGCCCAGAACGATGAGCAGGTCACGGTTTTCGATTACGATTTGTAGCATGGTATGTGGCAGCACAGTAGTGATAATTTATATAGTACTACTGTTTTATTTGCTTGACAATTCTCTGCTCTATAGACTTCGCGAGCGGCTGAGGCGCGCCTGTCGACCGCGACCGAAGAAAAGCGGCCGCTGCATCGGCCGCCAAATCAAGCACCCAAGACTACATATCGAATGGAATGGATTCGCCGGATGCAGCCGGGAATTATCTTATATAGCGCCGCAGCCAGCGCCACGCCAACTGGGGTTACCTCATTACTTGCCAAACGACACTCACGTTCGTTGGCGCGACCGGTCCAACTCCCGAAGGGCCAGCAATCTTAGATGCTTACCTATCGTGCGGTAGCTGCCTCTTCCGAGTTCGAGCCTCACGTTCCTCAATCCCATCCGACGGCGCTGCTTTCGCAACGAAACGCATGCTCGCACAACATCCGCCGGCGTAATGCCTTCGCGTCCCATATGAATGACCTCACTAACGAATTGCCCCGTCGCCACGACCGAGCTCATCTCGAGTAGTCACCCGTCGGAATTTGGTAACAGAAACTGCGTGCGAATCCTCCGCCGCTGCGCCATCCTGCGACCGTCACACAACGACGGAGGTCATTCGGAATATGGAAACAGCCTGCCTTGACACCAACTCTCCCGGCATTCGAACGGTTTTGCATATGTCACCAGCAGTCATGGCGGCAGCAATCGTGTCGGCACAGAAATGCGGGCCAAGCCTGCGCGATTGGCTGGACCGTGCAGTCGCGAACCTTATTGCCGACGACCATCCAGAAGGTGCGGCGCCATGGTCCGTCCAGGCCGCGGATTTGTTCGCAGACGTCGCGAATTGCTCCCCAGAGCTGTTGCACGGGAGATGGTCGATACTTTACGAACGGGTGCAACTAGAGCGTGACCTTTGGCATCAGTTGTTAGCGCCGATGTAAAAATGACCCTGGCGCCGAAGTAAACCTGACCCACCTGGGAGACGATGGCGGATTTTGCCGCCGATGCTGACTCAGGAGCAAGCAGTGGAAATCAAGGTATTGGCCCGGCGTGGGACGGCGGTGCGCGAGATAGCGAGGCAAACAGGTTTATCGCGCATTACTGTGCGACGCTATCTGAGGAACGAGCAGGCTAGCCGCTACAGCCAGCGTGAGCCGCGAGCAACGAAGCTCGACCCGTTCAAGGACTATCTGCTGGAGCGCGTCGCCGCCGCGCGGCCGCACTGGATTCCGGCAACGGTTCTGCTACGCGAATTGCAGGAAGCTGGATACGAAGGCGGCATCAGTCAGCTCAAGGCGTTTCTGGTGCCCCACAAGCGTCCCGAAGTCGAACCGGTGGTGCGCTTCGAGACTGCGCCCGGCAAGCAGATGCAGGCCGATTTCACCGTTATCCGGCGTGGACGCGAGCCATTGCTCGCGCTGGTCGCGACGATGGGTTACAGCCGCGCGAGCTTCGTGCGGTTCACCGCGCGCGAGGACGCCGCGACGCTTTGCGAATGCCTGCGCGAAGCGCTCGTGTACTTCGGGGGCACGCCGGAGCATGTGTTGTTCGACAACGCGAAGTCCGTGGTCATCGAGCGCGATGCATTCGGCGAGGGCCAGCATCGGTGGAATACGCAGTTGCTGGCGCTGGCGGAAACCTATGGGTTCACGCCGAAGGTGTGTCGTCCGTATCGCGCGAAGACCAAGGGCAAGGTCGAACGGTTCAACCGCTATCTCAAGGAGAGCTTCGTTGTGCCCCTTGCCGCGACGCTCAGGTCGTCAGGGTTGAAGCTGGACGTTGAGGCCGCCAACGCGCACATCGGCCGATGGCTGTCAGAAATTGCCAACGTGCGCCGTCACGCGACGACGGGTGAGCGTCCAGCGGTGCTGCTTGCAACCGAGCAGGCGGCGCTTCTTCCGTTGCCGACGCAGGCACCTGCGCTCGCTGTGCCGGACAACCGCCGGGTGCTGCCACGCGAGAGCCTGCAACACCCGCTGGCGGTCTACGACGCGTTGCTGGAGGTCGCCGCATGAATCTGCAACATGAACGGATTGCCGCGCTGTGCGTGCAACTCAAACTCGATTGCATCGCTACCGACTGGGCGCCGCTCGCACAACGCACCGCAACGACTGATTCGAGTATGGCCGACTTCCTTGAACAGCTTCTGCAAGCGGAGCTCGGCGCGCGCGAGCAGCGCAAGCGTCAGGTTCTGACAAAGCTGGCGGCGTTGCCGGGCGTCAAGACGCTTGAGCAATACGACTTCGCCTTCGCCAGCGGCGCGCCGCGTGCGCAGATTCAGGAACTGGCGAGCCTGGCGTTCATCGAGCGTGCAGAGAATGTCGTGCTGCTCGGACCATCGGGGGTCGGCAAGACACATATTGCGACCTCGCTTGCGTATCGTGCGGCGCAAGCGGGCATCAAGACGCGGTTCATCACGGCCGCCGACCTGATGATGCAACTGGCCGCCGCGCGACAGCAGAACCGCTTGCGGGAATTCTTCAATCGAGCGGTCATCGGACCCAGGCTGCTCGTTATCGACGAAATCGGCTACCTCCCATTCGGACGCGAAGAGGCAAACCTGTTCTTCAATGTCGTCGCGAAACGCTATGAGCGCGGTTCAGTCGTCTTGACCAGCAACCTGCCGTTCACGCAGTGGGCGACGGCCTTCGCTGACGACCAGACGCTGACAGCGGCGATGCTCGACAGGCTTTTACATCACGCCCATATCGTGCAAATCAGCGGTGAGAGCTATCGATTGAAGGACAAGAGAAAGGCGGGACAAACAGGTACGCGGGCAAGCGCGAAAGCAGCCGCGTGATACAGGACCCGGGTGGGTCAGATTTACTTCGGCGAAACCTCCAAATGTGGGTCAGGTTTCAGTCGGCGTTGACAATCAGTCGGAGCAAACGGCGCAAGAGATGAACGACGGCGAGCTGCCGGGGGCTCCATACATAGTTCCGACAAGGTTGCGGAAGGCGTGGCCGCGGTTGGTAGCCGGGGTGTTTTGCCTGTAGCGATATCGGTGAGACATTTCGGCTTTGGCGCTTGGGCAGTCCCGCGGCAGTCGCCGCGAGCGACAGTTCGAAATGCGCCTTCCCCGGCACCGCGAGGCAATACCGAGGCGAAATCGAGTCGATGCCAACAATACCCGAGACGCGTGGGCGCACAAAGGCAAGCCGTCGTCGCAGCAAAAGCGGCCAGCCAGCGGCGCGCCGGGCTAGCGTTTGGATGGTTTCGCAGTTCGCCGCGGACAGCTACCGCAAGGTCGGCAACGCGCTCGGGTTGTCCGTGGCAAGAAATTTTTTTACCAGCAATTTTGCGACGGTCCTTTCGGACGAGCCAATTTTGCTGTACGCCCGTGAGACAAGAAGTTTTCGGCATTGCCCTTCTGCATCCTTGCCCTCAGCCATTTTCCGATAGCAATCAAACAAAAGAGCATATTCGCGGGGATAGATACTTCGAGGAGGTGTCGATGAAATTTCGGCAATCAGCCTCAATACTCCGGCCCCGTCAATCGTACTAGTCTGATGAGACCATCCTAGCGATGAGAACCCGGCCACCGGCACCGAGACGTAACTCAGGAACTTCGACTGCTCGAGTGGTTTAAATTCTCCCTCGCTTCGCTTTCCAAACTCCAAGATAACTTGTCCACGAGCCGGACCATTTCGAGCGTCGGTCTTGTCCAAGTGATTGAGGTGATTTGCGATTGCATGTAACGTCATGCCCAGTGCCAGAGATACTGCATCCCCACCCACGGCGATACTGTAATTGCGCTTCGGCCGCGTGCCTTGCCCCTCAAGATAAGAAAAGGGGGCGTCAGTGTTAATGTCCACTGCAAGTAGCTCAGCTGTGCGGGCGCGAAACAAAACAGCAGGAACATGATGAATGAAAAATTTCGAACCTTGGACTCTCTTCGCAGACGCTCTCTGAGCCGCGTCCCGAAACGAAGCCCAAAAGGCATCGGACGTATATCGCTGAACCCACGTCGAATGCCATGCATTTCGACCGTCATGCAGGAAGAAGATATCTACTGCACTGACAGACTCACACACCTCGAACTGCGCTAGAGATACGACGACACCCGGATGGAATCTGTTATGCATTTCCGCCCCCCTCGCGAAAACTCAGGTCGCCAGTGCTTTACTGACGGTTACCATGTAGAGTGCCGTTTTTTACTACTTCGCGTTCGCTACTCGGTAAGCGCCTTCAATAGGGCATCCCGAACATCTTGGTAAAACTCAATATCCAGCTTCGTCGCCATGTCGTCCGACAGCTCGAACAGCTGACGACGGCACGCCACTGGTAACAACAAAGATTGCGCCCCCTTCTCCACCGCTATTTCTGCGAGCGTGACGGCGTTGTGGACAGGTTCGATTGTGCCCCCCAGCGTCACTTCGCCGACAACAATCAGCCCTCCACGGACCGACTTTCTCAGCAGCGCGCCCGCCAGTGCAATAACTGATGCGACACCCGTCTTCGCACCAGATTTCGCGGCATCAAACGCTCGAAGCTGCACGGAAAATTCGTGAGACCGCGGGTCGCGGTCGCCGACTAGTTGGCCGGAGCGTGAATACAGATTCTGTTCGGCGCAGCGAATCGATTCGCGAAACGCGGGTGGCACAGGGTTGTTCAGCACGCGCACTCCGCTGCCAGGCCCCTCCGAAACCTCCAGGCGAAACAACCCCGGATGCTCGTCTTCGCCACCTGGACTTAGGGTCCAGACCTGGCCGCTTTCTAACGGCTCATCTCCGATACCGCCCTGACTCCGCAACTCGGGCGTTGAAACGAACTTTTCTACGCCTTCAGTTCCGAGGGTATAGCTGAAATGCGTGTTGCGAAATTCTGCGGCGCCGATGCGTTTTTGCTGCTCCTTCACCCTGCGCCGCACTTCGAGCGCAAGACGCACTGCCCATTCCAGGTCTTCGTCGCTGACAGGCGTAGCGGTGTCTGGATAGAGCAGCTTCAGCAGACCGCTCACGGTCTTGTTGACACCGTTCAGGTCGCGGCCCGACAGTGCGCCGCCCCAGAACACGCGCCCCTGCAAAGCGGAAATACGGCTTTCGGCTCGCAGCCGCGTAAAGCACTCTGACAAGAAGTCGCTCACCAGCCCGAAGTGCTCGGTGAACAACGTCGGATTCAGCTTGGGAACGTCCCAGCCCGGCAAGAACGCGTGAATTCTGTCCATGAAGGCGGTGTCGTTGCGCATCTCTGGCGGCAGTGGCCCGAACAGATGACCAACACGCTGCTGATGCTCGACGTCCACATCGAAGTTGCCCACGAGGACGATGGAGCCATCAGCGCGGATGCTCTCCTTGCCTCGCGAGAACTCGCCGCTCTCCATGTAGCCCTTCATGATGTTTACGCCATCCTTCTGGTCAAAGGACACGCCAGACACCTCGTCGAAGCAAACTACGTCGTACTGGCAGACCAAGCCGCGCTGTCCGTTCGCGTTGTTGACGAACATGCGCGCAACTGTCGCCTTGCCACCAGAAATCAGGTGTGCATAGGGCGAGACTTGCTGGAATAGGTGCGACTTACCCGTGCCGCGCGGACCCAGTTCCACTAGATTGTAATTACGCTCTACGAACGGCACCATGCGCAAGAGCAGCGAATCTTTCGCGCGCGCTGGTAGGGTCTCCGGCTCAAATCCAACACTGCGAAGCAGCAGGTCCCGCCACTCGGCAGTCGAGAAACTCTCACGCCCTTTGGCCAGCACGTCCAGCACCTCGCGCTTGGACAACTGTATTGCCCGCAATGAATCGACACCGAACGGTCTACCGCCCTTTTCCTGGGCGATGGACGCGTCGTACCCGAGTGTCACCTCTGCGTAGAAGCCGCCTGTCAGCATCCGCTCGTTGTCCTTGACCATCTCTGGTGTCAACCGAACATCGTTCAGCCTCAGGCTCGGCAGACTTGCAACGTAGGAGTCAGTCTTGGCGTCCAGACGAGCCGTTATGATGTCGATGATTTTGACGGAGCCCGACTCACGAGCACGGGCCTTGAACAGTTCCTCCTCGCCCGCCTTGACAGTGCGAGAAGCAAGCTGACGCTGGACGATATCGAGGCCCTCTTGGATTTCGGCCTCATCCGTTGTCGCACAATAGCGGCCAAGCAAAAACTCCACGACATAAGTCGGCACCGGGAACTGGCGACTGAACGTGCGCACCAGGTCCTTTCGAACGACATAGCCCTCGAAGGCTGTCGTAGCTTTTCTGTCCAATTCATCGAGTTGCATCTTGTCTACCTATCTTTTGTGCGCTGGCCTTAACCAGAATCCTGCCTTGTGTTTTGCTTTCGAGTCGTGGGAATGCGCCAACGCAAGTCACAACGCATTCCGTCACCCCCCTACCGTGGTCGCCTGTTTCTGCAACACATCGCCAGCTGGACTCAGGACCACCACCACGGCAGCAGAACCCATGTGTTCATCGTCGACGGCTAGGCTCGCCTTACCGCCGTCGATGGGCTTTGTGCTTGCTATCAACGAGGTGGATGCCAGCGCAGGCTTGGTGCGAATATCGACATTCAAACCCAGAGAAGCGCTATCCACTTCGACAACGCATCGCAGGCGTTTCCAGGTGACCGCCTTGATGGTGACCGCCAATTCCGTTGCCGCTGAGCCCGTTGCCTCTAGCTCTAGTACGGGTACAAGGCACTCCTGCAAGCTGATGCCACCATGGGCGTATTCCTCACCCGCTTTGAAAGACGTTACCCCGGGAGCATAGGCCACTTGCACGTCCTTGCACCAATCCCAGCCGAACGTCAGCGGGGTGCCATGCGAGGTGTCCTTCAGTACCGCACAGCGGCCCCACCGGGTCTCCGCCTCGTGCTTCGGCAGTTCAGTCTTGGGCAAGCCGCCGGGCAACAGCAGCCAACCGTGGTCGGTCACGATGCGCACGCGCTTCCAGCCGGCCTGGCACAGCTCGCCGACACGCTCCACCACTTGGTCCAGCTGAGTCTCCAAGTCACGCGCCAAACGCACGCCGTGCTCGTGTCCGTAGTGGTCCAGGTCACCCGCCTCGGTCCAGGCGCGGCCCTGCGGGTTTCCTGTCTCATGCTTACCCAATGGCTGCACCCCGTGCTCGGCCAGCAGCTTTCGGAAATTGTGGCCCGACAGTGGTTTACCGTCTGCGGCCACGCGGGGCTCGAACTCCACATCGTCAACAGTGCCAGACACTTTGTCTGCAATGGGCGAACACCACGCCTTGCCGGACGCCGTCACCGACGGGAGGCTGGTCCACTGGGCTGAAAGGGTCGTCTCGCCCAACCCCGACAGGCGCTGACGTAGGTGAACCGCTACATCGTAGCGCAAGCCATCGACGAACACCGTGCAAGTGCCGGCGCTATGCTCCCCGACCGAGTTCGCAGACAATGGCGCAAACCCGCCAGCGACCTTGATGGTTTCTTGCAGCCGCCTGGCTGCTTCCTCGACCCAAGGCAGGTAGACCGCGCGAAGGGCCGCCGAGACGGCGTCCACGTCGGCCTTCAAATGCACAGAGCCCAGAGCGTGCAACGCGGCCCCGTCCACCTGCCAACCCGACTGCTGATAGCTGGTTGCCAACTCGGCCGGCGTCTGGCCGATAGGAATAGTCGCGCCCTGCTCGGCGGCTTTGCACAGATGCGCTAGCGCCGCCGCCAGTGGAGAGCGGCCCATGCGGTTCCACAACCAGCTACGCCGTATGCCGTGCTCCGTCTCCGCAGCCAAAATGGCCGTGCGTGCCTGTTGTGCGTCCATGGCGGCGCAGGCTAACAAGGCATTTCGCAGCGCAGATTCACTTTGCTCATTAGCCTGCGGATAACCGGCCAGTTGGTCGAGGTCGGGGAACAACCCCATATGTGGCGGCTGAACCGCAGCAAGCAACTCGTACACCTTCGGAAAACTGGTGTAGGAGTCCTTGTAGAGTTCGGCGACCGCTGCCCATTTACCTCGGGCTTTTGCAAGCAACTCTGCCGCCACAAGCGTTCCATCGGAGATGGGGTCGACGCCAAAGTCCGTCTTGCACCGCTTGGCAAACACATCCCATCGAACACCTTGCCACTGACTCTGGGCGCTTTCGGGGTCGTTCAGCCAAACCAGCAAGTCGCGCGTGGGATTGGGCGCGAGTAAGCTATGCAGCCACTCGGCGTTGATTTGCCGGCCTCTGAACTCTTCTACGCTGCGCTCAAGCAGCACGCCAGCCTCCAGCGCCTGACCCAAGGCTTCTTGCGTGGCCTTGTCCTGCGCCACGTCCAAACCAAGACCACCGGTTCTCGATACCAGAAAGGCGCTCAGAGTCCAGTCCTTTGCGTTGGCCTGGGTCCAGAACACTCCACGGTATTGCAGTTCGGCCAAGGGTTGCAAATCGCGCGAGCAGCTTTCGATGGCACGCAGGTCGGCACGGCTGACGCCCGGCAGATAGAGTACCGGCACCGCGTCAGTCGGCAAATCACCCAGCGTACGGGCAACAGCGCATTTCAGCCATATGGCGGGTCCGCAGCGCCGCTCGGGTTGGTAAACGCCCAGTGTTAGCAATTGTGGCATCACCACTTTTGCACGCTCCAGGACCGATTCCCATTGCCTTTCCTTGTCCGTCCACAGGACGACCACTGGAGGGACTGCAGCATGACTGTTGCCGGCCGCCGCTTTGCCTAGCGCGTCGGTCAAGCAGCTCAGAACGGTGTCGCTCATGGTCAGCCCCTGGTCTTAGCTTGCGCTTCGCGCTTCTCTGCGACCGTCAAATGGTGGTCATTGATGCGCTCTCCCTGAAACGTCTTGAACCACGGTGCGCTGTCCACGTCCTTGCCGCGGTCCTTGTCCCAAGCGATATTGAGCCTGGGCTTCTTGTTGTGGCGCAGGACCTCGGCGGCAATGAACGGCCGGATGTTCAGGCGCACGCCGTCATTGAGGTCTGGGTACCAGCCGATTGGTTGGTCGGCTAGCGGCTTCCAGCGTACGAAGACGTCATAGGGAGCCTCGCCTTCCAAGATGAACTCCAGCCGCCGCTTCAGGTTCTGGGCGGCCGCCAAGCGCGCGGGGGCGCCATCAACGCCGTCGCGCACGCCAATCTCCTGCTGACGAATCCAATCGCCCAAGTAGGTGTGGATGAGGCGCTCTAGGTTCTTTGCGTCGAGCTGATGATAGTTCACCAGCGCGGCAAAGCCGTCCTTCATACCGTCCCATACATGCCAGATGAAGGGGCGGTGGTAGAAGCGCTTGGCGTGCTGTTCGAAGAACTTGTCGCGCAGCCAAACATCCAGCCCCTTGCCAGCACAGTCAGCGTCGCCAAGCAGCTTGTCCAAGATGCTTGGCTTCCAACTGCCGGGGGTGACGGTATCCCAAGCGGCAATCAGCAGGTTAAGCAACCGTTCGTGGGCTGGCTTTTCGCCGCGCACCGGCGGCAGGCAAACAATGCCGTCGTCGTCCACCAAGTCGGCGAATGTCTCGCAACCGGCAATCCAAGCGCGAGCTTCGTCCGAAAGCTCCATCTTACTGTCGGTCTCTGCCGGCCACCGGTAACCCAGTAGTCGGGCAACGGCCACCTGCAAAGGGTCTGTCGAGGGCTGCGGGTGGCCATGGAAAAACCACTGAGTTGGGTCATTTGTTTGAGGTTTTGGCAACCCCTTCGGAAACCTTTCGGCGGCAACTTGGGCCCAATAACCAAGTTCGAATGGAACTCGCCCAAGCGTGGCATTGGTGACATTCAGCTTCTTATCAATCATTCGAACGGCGTCGTGGAACTCTTTGGATGAACAAAATGCCCAAATCGCTGCGACATTTCTCGGGTCCTTAGGGACGACCGCGCTCACGTTGTTGTCGAACTTCGAGCCGAAATAGAGCGAGGCTGGCAATCGACTCATCAAACTGACCGCAACCCCATGTCGCCCCCAGGCATTTGCGCCTTGCCTGTCGCGTCCTCGGTCTCGTTCTTGCGCGGCAGCAAGGGCTCGCATTTGACCATTGCCTTGCTCATAGAGCACCACATATTCGCATCCACCAATCGGTGTAGTGTCTGAAACAGTGCTCTGATGAAATTCCCACGCCGTTCCTCTCTCCCGAATCTCCCACCAGTTCCTGACGAACATAGCTGAATCGCTTGTCGGCAATCCCTGCGATGCCACTGCATAGCCATTGAGCAAATCACCCGACACATCTCCGAATACGATTCTGTAATCGGGATTCTGAAGAATGGTCCGCTGGGTCACCTGCAGTATCGGGGAGGTGGTTAGCCCGGTTGCCTTTTGGTCGGCACCTCCCAATCCAGAAACGTCAAGGCCATATAAGTTATGTCCTCCGGGTGGAGAATCTGAGCTAAGCGTCAGCAGCTGTACATTGAAGTCCCACATCGGTGTCTGAAAGCCCTTTGCTCCCAGCAAGACTGCGAGACGCCACGTCGTGGCCCGTAGCTTTTGTTCCCGCTGCTTCTTATAACTGGTCAAAAACAGCCAGTTCTGCGGCATGACTATTTGCACCACACCGTGCCCCTGTTCTTGGCTGAGCTCCAGGCAACGCTCCAAGAACACATTGGCCAAGTCGTTCTTGGCCTCGGCGTAATAGGTTTCGCAGTAGTGTTTCAGGTTGTCGTCTTGCTTGCCCCGCGCCAAGTAGGGCACATTTGTGATAACTAGGTGGTACCGAGCGTCCAAGAGCCGCGCAGCCTCCAGTAGCCCCTGCGCCGTCAGAGCTAGGTCCCAGGTATCGTCGTTCAGCTCGCTCCCTGCGTTCCAGAGCGTGGCGGCGGTCTCGGTGGCCAGCGCGCGTCGTAGCAAACCCTGGAGTGTGTCGACGCCGGGCGTCGCTAGGTCATTCTTCAGGTTACGCGTCGGGTCCAGCAGGCTGCCCAGCAGCGGCGCTTGGGCAAAGCTGGCGTGTAACAGCTGCAACTCCTGGCGCAGCAACTCGAAGTTAGGCGTTCCATCGGGCACCAACGCTTCCCAGTCCTTGGAACTGGCCGCTACCCTCAGCCCACAGCAGGCAATGTTGGGTGTGGGCATGTCGGCTCGCGCACCCAGCGGGTCACCGTTTTCGTCCGGGAAGCGCCAAGCAGCCAGCGCGAGAGCGAACACAGCGATTTCCACACAGCGTGCATCCAGCTCTAGGCCGTGGAGATTGTCTGCCAGTACGGCGTCCACCGCATCCTTGGCGCTCAGCCCCTCGGCCTCCATGCGCATGGGCGCCAGCATCAGGAATGCTGCTACCAAGAAGTGGCCAGAGCCGCAGCAAGGGTCGAGCAGCTTGAAGTCCGCTAGGCAGTCGGGCCAGCAGTCGAACTTGCCGGCGGCGGGCGTGCCATCCTCCAGCGTGCGAAGGTAGGTCAACGGCACCGGGCAGGTCTTGGCTGGGTGTCGCGTCATCCACCAGGCGCCCAAGGAGTTATGGAGCAGGAAGTCCACCATATAGGGCTCCGTGAAGAGCTGGGTGACAGCGGGCAGCTCGTCGGCACCTATCTTAACTTCAGAGGCGTTGACCTCATCTTTTCTTTTGGCTTGCCAGAACTGGTAGACCCAGCCCAAGCTGTCGCTCGCCTTGAAGACCTCAGCGGGCAGTGCTCCCAGCAGGCGCTCCAGCTCGCGCTGGTGTTCGGGTGCGAACGCGAGTTCGAACACCGGGCTTTGCGGCTTGAAAACTTGCGGGAGCATACGGGCGGCGAGCTTACCGGCAAGCTCCCACTTAGTCTTGGCCCCCAGATTCATCGCCAGGTCGGTTTCCTGCACCAGCGCTTCGCAGTCGTCCAGTGACACGGCGGCCCCCGGCTCCCACAACAGCAGGCCGTTCTCGGCCAAGAAGCGGGCAAAGAGCATGCGATGCCAGTGCTCGTAGGCCACTTCCCACACCAGGTGTTGAATACCCTGGGCGTCGTCACTGGCCTTCACGTCACCCAGAGCACGGCCGTGGGCTCGCAGGCGGCGACGCAGCGCTTTGAACTCGTCGGTCAGGTAGTCAGGTGCCTTCGCCTCGGCCACTGCAATCTGGGCCAGCGCGGCGCGGGCGCCTTTCTCGGCCACGTCGCGGGCCATTTTGACGGTACTTTCGAGCTGGGTGCGCAACACCTTAGCCAGTGGTTGGTTGTTGATGCTTTTTGTCAGCATGGTGTTTATGTCTTATCTACGATGTGACACGTGTATCTGAGCAACAGTTACCCGCCCACCTGTTTATGGGTCAGAGCGCCACCGGACCCTGCTTGAGCTTCGCCACCAGCAGCGCCTCCACGTCCACCAGCCACGCCCTCAGTTCCGCCTCATCATTCAACGTACGGCGCGGGATAGCCACGTGCACCACATTCGGTTTGAGCAACTGCACAGCAGCATGGCGAACGGCCTCAAAGCGGTTTGACAGGGCTTGTGTCTTGGCCACCCAGTGGTCGAGGTCGCACTCGTCGAGCGAGTCTTGCAGTTGCTCGGGCGTACCCAGCGAGACCGCAACCGGGTCTGTCAAGTGATGGGCTTGGGTGAGTTCGGTGCGTTGGGCCTCAGTGAGCTTGCCCCAATCGGCGTCGGCCCTCAGTTGAGCCTCTTGCTCCAAGAAGGTCTGTTGAAAAGCATTGAGCTTGGCCTTGAGCGCTTGGCGAAGCAGGTCTGCGACCTTGTCCAGCAGCGGGCGGACGGGGTCGGGCTCGGCCAGAAGACTGCGCTGTGCCTCGATGGCGTCCAGCTCAGCTTTCATCGCAGCATAGGGCCCCAGACTTTTAGCGTGGCGCAATAGCTCGGTAAGTTTGCGCCAGACGGGCAGACGCTTCGCAATAACATCGGCTGTATGGGTCCAGGATTTGGACAAGCCAACGATTTCATCAAAACCGTCAAAGAGAGCTAACAGTTGCCCATTGCCAGTTTGACCTTCGATGCTTTCTACGAGCGCGAGTTTGGGCATCCCTGGCGCGGGCGCTGAGCCGCCCGCCCTGGCTGCCTGTTCGCGTAGCTTGGCTAGCAGCGCGGGTACCTTGACCAACTCCTCCTTGGGCTGACACGGCACACCTACCGTGCTGAACAGGGAGCGAATCTTGATGAGCTGCGGCGGCGTGATGTTGATACTCTCGCGCTGGAAGGATGTCTGCGTAAGTTTGGCGCGGTCTAGGCTCTTGGCATCGACCGACTTGGACGCCACATCGCTGGCCTTAAGGTGGCCGGCGGCCAGCAACGCATAAAGCGCACCGTCGATGGCGTCACGCGGCCAACCATAAGGGGGAGCCTCAAAGTTGTCTCGAATCTCGCTGCCTCGTTTGCTGGGACCGATATAGGCCAGCATTTTTTGGGAGACGGGGTGCTTGTCGGCTTCCTGGCTGTGACCCACCGCCTTAAGGGCCTCGAGGTTGCCTTTGCGAGCTTCGTCTAGGACCTTACTCCATTGGTCGTTATCGGCGGCGTCAAATTGGCTGTACAAGCGTATGGCAGACGCCTTTGCAGCGCGGTTGATGCGGTCAGCCAGTTCATTGCCGTCCTGCGCCTCCTGCCCGCCTGCTTGGAACACTCGCACGCCGCCAAACAGCTGGTCCAACAGCTCAGCGAGTTCCTTTTCCGCTGTGCGTTCGCGGCTCTCCATCGAACGCTGGGCATCGCGGCCCTCTTCAGTCGAGGGGCTGCCCTTTTTCTGCAGCGTGGTACGGGCCGCTTCCAGCGCCACGATGGCGTTAGTGAGCTCGGTCTTATGCTGCGCAGGCAAAAAAACGAACAACGTCGGGTTGTCGGCCGACTTGGCTCGCGCTTCGGCGATAACCGACTTCTCATCCGCTTGCCAGCCGTCCTGTATCCACAGGTAAAGGGTCTGTGCGTGGTCCTTGGGCAGGGTATCGTCGTAGGTGAGCGTAAGTCGCCGCTCAACATTATCCTTGCCCTGCACCACCCGAACTTTCTTCAGCACCTCGCCGAAGCGAGCCTTCAGCAGGTCGGCTCGCTTCTGCTCCACGCGCTGCGGAGCCGCTTTCAACTCGGCGTCCTGCGCGCGGAACTCGTCGTACCAGGCGCTAGATTCTCGGGTCTGCAGTCGGTATTCGGTACCGCTTCCACCAACCAATGCCATGACGAGGCGGTCTTTGTTCTGCAACTCGTTCAGCAGCGCGGGCAGCTTCTTCCGCAGCTCAGCTGAGCCGGCCGCGAGGTCGGTTACTAGAAGGTCAGCCAGCGCGTCTTCAGTTGCTTTGAGGCCGATGTCCATAGCGGCATCAGCGGGAAGCTTGTTAATGAGATAGACGAGCTTAAGCAGCTTTGCCTTGAGCTGACTGTCGGCATCGCCAGCGGCGAAGCGCTGTACGTTCTCGAACACTTCTTTGGGCAGTTGGGCGGTCGAGACCAGGTTAGCTGCAATCTGGTCGTAGAGGAAGTCGCCTGAGACCACATGGCCCAGCGGCGCATCGGCAGTGGCCAGCACCGCCTCATGCACCACGCGCAACTGACTACGCAGCTGTGACACCGTACCGGTAGTGTCGATGGTGCGAAGCACTCGTTCCCAGAAACGGCGGCGGACGGGCAGCAGCGGGTAGTCCGAGGTCATTACATCCTCGTCGTCGGTGACATACTCGAGCTTCGTGCCACGCAGATGACGTGAAATCTCGCCCAAGTTTGCGCGCCAGACCTGCTCTACCTCAGGCTGGGCGGTCGGCTTCTTGGCCAGAATGATTTGGCGAGTGACATTCTCGACGTCCCAGTCGCCGAGCATAACCTGTACCGGGAAACGGCCCATCAGTCGCTGCAGACTGGGAACGCCGGAGAGTGCCGACTGGCCTGTGCCTACGAAAAGCAGTTTGCCGTTGAAGTGTTTGGATAGTGTCTCTGTAACCTCCTGCACCTGGAAGGTCTTTTCTGCGTCGGAGCCAATATATTGTTGAACCTCGTCAAGCACGACCAGGGTCAGCGGAAACTTACCATCGACCGACAGCGCGTCAGCAATCGCGTTGGTCATCTGTTCACTAGTTACATCGGTGACCTGCGGAAATTGCTCTTTAAGCAGCTTGCGGGCATCGGCTTCGGTGTGCGCGAGGTCTGGCAGAGCCTTGAGCAGCGCCTTGGCCAAGTGGCTTGACACGTACATGTGTGGCAGCTCCTGAAGCAGCGAGCGACCAGCGGTCCGAAGTTCGGCTTCCACCATCGAAAGGATGCCCTCACGCGTCATCCACATGACAAACTGGGCCTGATTGAATTGCTCCGGCAGACCCTTTGACCTGAACACGACACCCAACAAGGCGAGCCGCACTTTGTCACCAGCGCCCGCGCCGAGCTTACCTGCAGCAGCGTGCAGCGAGCCATGACGTTTGCCCTGCGTGCTGAGTTCCTTTAGATGCTCGAACACGCCCGTGGGCAAACTCGCCAGACTGCGCGCCGTGGCACCATCGGCGAACTGGTAGTCGGTCCAAAGCGTTCGAAGCATCTTGGCCAGGTGCGATTTGCCGCTACCGTAAAAGCCGGAAATCCAGACGCCTGGCTGTTCGATACCTGCGTCCAGATTCAGCAGAAACTTGTCAAGAATGGTCTCCAAACCTTTCTCGTATTGGCCGTCGCAAACGAAGGTCTCCAGCTCGTAGCGCAATATGGCCTGGGCTGCATCGGAATGGTCTTCCGAGACCTCCGCAACACCGTTATTAACTAGGCGGTTGTCCTTCGGAGGCTTATTGTAGATGTCCCTGTTCAACATGTTGGTCCTCGGTCTTTTTATTGGTCGCGTGGTCAGTCTTGTGCTAGAAGCGGTACGGCGAGATAGTTCCATCCATCTCGGGCATCCAGCAGGCGGTAGGTATGGTTTTCTGGGTGATATTCGCCAGGGAAGAACACGAACAGCCGACCCGTAACGGCCTCTTTGACGCCTTCAATCACTGATGAGACACGAGCCAAACCGAAAAGCGTGCCGACTCCCAGCAACGCCACCACCGTGTCGGGTCCGGCCTCGGCCTGTATGCGGGCCGTCAGCCTGGCGTTGAGGTCGGCCACAAATTCGGTGAGCTCTCCCGTCTGGTAACCAGCCAAATCCTCGGGTGACTCAAAATAGGCATCGCGGTATTCCTGCGCCGCCATCCACTCTGGAAAAGCATCGGTTAGGTCAAGGAGCATCCACTGCTTGCCGGCTTGCTGCGTGGCAAGTTCGAATTCGCCTACGTTGGCCCGTAGGCGTGATTCATCGGCCTTGTCGTAGACCGCGAAGATGACCCGCTGGATTGCCGCGAGGCCCGCCTGCCAAGGCACGGTAAGGTGCTCCCGGTAGGTGGAGACCAGTTTGGCGACCTTAGACGACATGCGAAACCTCCTGACGGACATGTTCTTCCTCGGGTGTGAGGTAATCAGGGAACCGCACTTCCTTAACGCCGCCGGCGTTCATAAAAACGAGCAGTCCCCGATGAGACGCCGAGCTTGCAAGCGCCTCCAGTTCGCCGGGTGTCTTACCAATCAAATTCAGCCACTCCGACGAGAAAAGGCGTTGGCCTGTTCGGCCCTCGAGATAGCCGAGGAACAACAGCAGCGTCACGGATTCGGGATGAGCTTTCGGAACGATGCGCATCTTCCTGACCTTACCCTGCAGGTAACCAGCAGCGGTCCAGGTACCGCCGATGCGCTGGGCGAAGGCTTTCAACGATTCAGCACTGAAGCGGCTGGGGTCTCTAGCGTCGATGAAGTTCTCGATAGACTCGCGTGGGACAACCGCACCAGGGACTTGCGCCAAAACGAATGCTTGTGTGACAGCAAGCAACGGGTCGCGCGCCAGCGCGACTGCAAGCGCAAGGAGCGGTTGAGCAGCCTCGTCGAGCGCCCACAGCCGACGAAGGGCACGAAAAATAGGGTTACCGATGTCCAACGCATAGAGCGCTGCAAGATGCCGAAACGCAAGCTCGCGCGCCTTGCGAGTTGGTTTTCCCAGCACGTTAGCATCTACCACAGAAGACTTGTACTCCGCACGGGTGGCCTGCTGCGGGGTGCGCGACAACAAGAGGCGCAGGTCGTCCAGCATCATGGTCCGTGCGGCGTGGGGACCATTGATACCAAACCGAAATCCCAACTTCGACAACAGTAATTCGCGCTGCTCGGTCACGATGCTGCTGCCCCCGGTATCTTGTCCGGCAACGTATTGTCAGGAACCCCGTCCAGCGGATAATTGTGGGAACGGCAGTAGGCAACCACCATGACCTCAATCATGTTGGCCAAGCTGCGCATTTCGCGCTCGGCCGCCGTCTGCAGCGCCAACTTGATATGCGGCTCCACCCTGACGCTTACTGCTTCCGATTTACCGGTAGACACACAACGCTCCTTGTATGCAAAACGCAGGCGGAATGCTAGCACAACGCAACCGTCCCGCGTCCAGTTCTTCTGCGTCCAGTAGGACCCATACCATCGGGCCTAGGATGCGGGTGTATCGACATCGTTGCCGAGCACGGCGGGTTGCCGTACGACGAAAGACGTTGAATGCCCGCCTCAGCGAGTCAAATACAACCTACGAAACTGTTATCGAGTCGTGCATCAAGGGGTTCGTAACGTCGGTCGACCCGGTGGACGGAGCTAGGTGCGACACCCCCAACCACCGCCTGACTATATTCACGCAACGCTCGAGGCCCACTCCGCTTACATTGAAATTGCTGACCGCACCCACTTTATGTTCCTCGAAAAATGAATCGACCTCTAACGAAGAAACATCGGTCCTACCCGGAAGGAGCAGCAGACACAATCCGGGACGGCTAGCGTCAATACGCAGCGAATCGTGATATATGTGCGCAGAAGACATTGCGTCCAATACATTCTCTCGGCCACTGCGGTACTTGGCGTCGAATACGATGAACCGGCGCTCGCTCCCTTGCGTCAGCATAAGCACAATGTCCGGCCTACGCTCCTTTGATAAGCTCCATGCGTGGCGGTCGACAAACGGCGACTCCGAAGCAAATACTGGCTGAAATAGCAGTTCCACTTTTTGTCCGTCGGGAAAAGCAAAAGACATCGCTAAATCGGCAGACGCGACCGACGGCTTGCTCGGCCTCAATACGATACCGATTGCGCGCTCAAGAACCGCACACAGCCGCACGAAACACCACGTTTCGTACACACCCCAAGACGGACTAGCCTGTAAGTGCTCGTGTAGATTTTCGCCCTCAGCGCCACGGCGAAGCGCTTCGACTCCCTTACGGTAGGCACAACTGTATAACGGATGCGCAGCCACTTGCGTCAGTCCGGCAGCCGTTATTTCAGCCTTGGCAACCTCACTGAAAGGGCGCATCAACCTCAACCTCTCGACAGTTGCAGAAAATTCGCCAAGCACATGCAATCGGCGCGGTCGACGGGCTGCGTGGTCTTCCTTGCTTAATCGGTCGGACGGTGATTGGGCCCAATCGGTCAGTTGCAGGACCGTCGACCGAAATCGCATGAGCAGCGATAACAAGGCGCGATTAGCGGGAGTGTCAGCGGTCGCCGCCGGCACATGTGCACGTAACCGGATGGAGTCGAGCGCGTCGCCATCGAGCGTCTCGCCAATTGCGAGCGCCGCTAGCCGACGGTCTAACAGTGCCAATGGTGGCAAGTGACGCACTTGAGCTAGCGAAATAGCCTGGAACGCAGGCCGCAAAAACCGATGCTCTGTTCTGGACAGCGCGGCCATCGCGGCCAAGAAGTTACGGCCATGTTGCTTAAGTCGGGTCCACTGAACGAGCATGTCAAATCGCCCCGCGCATCCCTCGGACCCAAATTCGAGCGCTCCTGCAGATATGCCTAAAAGCAGCTTTGCATCGAAGCCCCGTATCTCGCCCAGCATGGCAGCAAACTGCTCAGTCGCAAGCTTTTGCTCCGCAGGTTCGACGACGAGATAAAAGGCATGCTCATCGCCGGTATTTTCGACTACGACCGCCGACACCCGTCCAGCAAAAAAGCCAGCAGTCCACGAAAACGAACCATCAGGTGCTTTTTGCAGTTCCACATCGTCAATATAAAGCCGGCATGGACCAACCGATTCCAGAACCACGACATACGTCGCATTTTCAGTCAAGCCGGCGACGACTCCCCCCGGGTTGACTGACGTGACCGCCGCGACATCACCTTGCCCCCGAACGGTAAGGCGACATTGAGTTGAGGGTGCGTTCATCGCCAGAAGCGAGCCGTTCCACTTTCAACAAGTTCTGTTCGCATCGACGCAACCTTCTCATAACAGCGCCAAAGCTCATGCTCCTTCAAAAAATCGCGCACAGCAACCAGAGCCTTGTCGAATCGACCAGAGCTTTCCCCCCGAAGCTTCGGCAATACCTTCGCATACAGAGCGTCATCCAACGCCCTAATATCCGACGTGCCCAAGCTTGTAACGAACACCAGATAGTTCAGCACGTCGTCAATCGTTCGCCATCCAAAGTGCAGTCGAACAGGAGCAAGAGTCTCCCCAAGGAATTCCAAGGCATGCTTCGCCTTGTCTCGCAACGACGTGGATAGTCCGGAACTTTCCCAGCGAGGGAAATCAGAAACATTGATTTTCCAAAATTCCAAGGTAAACGCTCTGTCGAGCACCTTGTCCGACAAACCGTGGGTTGTCTCGTCCATATTGACGGTACCAACGATGGCAAGGTTTGCCGGATAGCGGACGCTTCGCGGAATCTCCGACGTTCCCTCCGCAAGCTGATGCAGGTCTATCGCACCATGCGTCTCCATTGCCGACAAAATTGGCGCTAGGTATTGCTCAGGATGCGAAAGATTCATTTCATCAAGGATAGCAACATAAGGCTGACCAGGGTTCTCCGACGCACGTATGATAAGTTCGAGAAACGGCGAACTCCGGTACGACGACTGCTGAATCGGATTTACATAGCCCAACAGGGGACTCGGGTCAAACCACCCCGGCTGCACGGGAATCACCTTTACTGTCTCTTGACCTATCTGTTGCTTCCCACACAACGCCAACGCATAGCTCAGTGCAAGCTGTGTCTTCCCGGAGCCGGAGAGCCCCGTCAGTACAGCAAAGTGCCGTACAGGATGGAACCATAGACCTGCATGTAGCTGCTTTACGAGACTTTCATCCAGACTCAATCGTCCCTTCACAGCGTCAGAAAGATACGAGTGCAGCGTCTGCCAAGGCAACAGCTTGACCTGTTCATCGACTGTAGCTTTCAGCTCCTCGGCGGTCGCGGCCGGCTTGGGCAAGAACTCCGGCTCCCAAGTAACCATCTCGCTCCACCTCTGACCGAGTTCCGTCAACTCGTAACGTGCAGCTTTGGCAGTAGTGGCGCCGATGCTCGTCAACCACCCTAGAAGCGCTGTGGGTGCAAATTCGGTCGTCCATCCTGGGTTTACCTTCTGAAGTAGTGGAACCAGCTCGGTCTTGCTTTTTGGTCCTTCGGAAAGGGCCCGAATAACATGGTCAACACCCAAAACCCGGGTCAACAGATGGTCCGCAAGCTCGTGAGGGTCCTGAGATTCGAGCAAGTTAATGCCGCGAGCGCTCAATCGATACACGTCGCCCTCACGTTTGCAGAGGTCGAACTCTCGCATAACCACATTGATGGACGGCCCGATGCTTTGTGGCGCCAACTCCGGATTGGCCTGGCGAACAAGGTCACCAAACTCCTCGCGCGTGACGCCATCGTCCAGTGCTGGCAAAAATCCCAGTAAAGTCTGGTAGCCGCCTTTCATCGCCGTGAGTCCCTTGCGGCGCAACGCAGCCGGCAACGGCGACAACTGGTTTGGCGTCGCCTCGACTGGACCCTGCACATCGGTAATCTGCTCTGTGGTGAGACGCTCATACAGCATCCACGGCAAACACATTCTTCGGACTTCTTCTAAGGGGTCGCTTGTCGAGACGGAACCCAGAATTTCGTCAATACGACGTCGCACAGTCACATGTGCATGTACCGGGTGGTCTTTTTGCGAGCCGCCCATTTCCCGATTGAGATAGAGCAGCTTTCCGACATCGGCGACCGTGGTGAAATACTGAGGATAAAGCGCGCATAGCACGCGGTTTAGCTTAAGGCGGGGAATTCGGTCACACAGCTTTCCCAGACGAAGGACCAATTCACTATAGAGTGTTGTAAGCGCCGCTTCCGCCTGCAGCGGGTCCGCGGGTAGGGCAATCGAAGCATTTTGAGCGAACCAGTCAACGAATTCGTCACTTTCTAACGCCGGCGCAATCTTGACCCTGCCGTTTCCGACCGCCGACACCGGATTTTCGTCCCACAAGCGTCGAAGAAAACTTCTGTCCCTCAGCTTCTGCTCATCTGCACCTCTGGTTTCGGTCAGGAAAGACTTCAGCTCGGCGTACCATTTGTTGGTCCCAGGTGTTTTCGCAGGTCCCGCTAGCACGGTCTCCAAGCTTGCGCGCAACGCGCCAGTGTCTGCAAGTAGATTCGGCATTTCTTCCCCGGTTTCGGCGCGGACGCGCCAGTGGTATCTTCAATGATTGCTCTAATACGGCCTATTCGCGGTGCGCCCTACAGGCAGATAGTTCGTATGCACCACGCGTCGTGCGTTACAAGGATTCTACTGTTGAACCTGCAACGAGGCGGCAGTCTCTGTACCCCAGAAACGCCGCGGTTCATTTCGGTAATCGTCCGCTGCTGATAGCCGCAAGTGCTCGTTCCACAAGTTCTTTGCCCTTCAATCGCTCTCGCCATCGCTCGGGGATGGATTCATCCCCGTAAAGCATCCCTGCCAGGCCTCCGGCTATGCATGCCGTGGTGTCCGTATCGTTGCCGAGCATCACTGCCCGGCGCACGCATGCTTCGTAATCGGTCGTTGTCAGCAAGCAATCTATCGCTGACCACAGGCTGTCCACAACGTAGCCCGACCCGCGAGACGGTTCGGAGCGAGCGCCCAAGACTAGCCGCACTTCGTCGTCGTGTTCAGCCTTAGCGAACCGTCGATACACCTCACGCTCCGCGCGACCTACTGCTTCCATTGCAGACAGGCCCCCGAGGATGCCGGCGCCAACGACAGCATAGAGCGCACAACACAGCTGCGAACGTATATGTCCGTGTGTCACCACGCCCTGACGCATCGCCAACTCGACGACCTCATCAAGCGAGCTAGCAGCGAATATGACGGGCAAGCATCGCATGAGCGCACCGTTTCCGTTGTCCCGCTCCCCGTCCGGACCGGCCCGGCTAGCATCGACGCCCCTTTGCAACGCGCTGAGGGCTCGCCGTGTCTGAATGCCCACGTCGAACACCTTGCCATCAGGGGTCATGTGGCCAGTCTCGTACCATGCGAGCAGTTGACTGGCGAAATCGGCGAGGTTCAAGGATGCATCCCGGCGCAGGCTGTCCAACAAACACAATGCTTGCGCGCCGTCATCACTCCAGGTACCAATGGGAACACCTGAATGCGCACGTCGAAACCCTTTCGGTGGCTCCATCTCGATTTCGTGCTCAGCAGGTATCTCTGACGCGTCGTGAAACTCGTATGGTACGCCGAGCGCGTCGCCGACCAGGAGGCCGTACAGTCCGCCGCGAATACGTTCGGCACGCTCGAGATTACGATTGGTCATGTTATCCCCCGCCATTCAACGATTACATGTCAACAGACTGTGTCTATCGACGTGACGCCTCCCTTGAGGACGCCGCGCCCATTCCTAGCCGAGCTCCGCCCCGCTCAATCCCTCATTGAGGTAGGTCACCTTGATTGCATCAAGCGGGACACGGATGTGCAGGTTCTCAATACGACGTTTGGCAGCAGCACGCTGCTTGCCGTCAGTAATCCAGTCCGGCTGGACCGACAATTCCAAGGCGAACGACGAGTTGAACCTGCTCGGGTTGAATTCTCCCTTTTGAAGGCAGTCAACGAACGAACGCCGAAGACCTTCCGGCACGTAAACTGACAGGAATTTCTCGCTTCCGGTGTCTCGGACATAGGCCTCGATGTCGCTCTTCGAAAGAGACTTGCCTCCGTCCTCAAGGATATCTCGCGTCCCGTCGTACTCGCTTGCCGTCAGACGACTCCCGTCGTTCTCGAAAAGTGCGAACCGTCCTTGGGACTCTTGGCGAAGCTTGTGCTCCTGAATCGCACTGCCGATAAGCTGCGCAACGTTGTTACGAAGTTCACGCGTCTCCAATACCGCCTCATCCCCGCAAAGTCCAAGGAAGGTCAAAACGAAATCAGCGGCGTCGAATGCGATAGCGTCACCATCGTCCTTCCCGGAATGTTCCCCTTCCCCACGCTTACGTTCGTCAATCAACCGTTGAGCGGCCGACCCGTGGCGGGCAATTTTTTCTAGCAAGTACAGTGGTACCGTCATGTGGCCTCTTGTGTCTATATCATGGTTACTTCAGGTACTACGACTGGGGCTCAATCTCCCTCATCCTTTCCGGCTCAGCAACCGCTACGCTATCGCCGTCGTGCTCAAGCAGTCCCAACCCTGCTGCCAAATCCCCTTCCGGCACCCGACACTCCGGACAAAAGACAGCGATTTCCTTCTCATCGAGGATGCGCATTGATGCCAGCCACGGCTGCGACACATCCTCCAGCTCGCCAATATAGAGCGTGTAATGCGGCTGAGTTCGGTCCACCGGCTTCCGGCAATCACAGCACGTTGCGACCAAGTGCAGCGGCTGATAAAGCGGATGGAGCCCCGCTGTAATCGACTCCTCCATGGCTTCCCAGCAATCTTTTCCGCAGAAGGTCATCTCCTGTAGTTCATACAGCACAGTAATGGTTTTCGTCTCTCCGTCGAAAGACACCTTCTGAGTACGGCTGTAGAACTCGCGAGTTGGAGAGCCCAGTTTCTCCTCGCAAACGCGGCAATGGCCTAGTTGCATGGCTTTACCTTATTCCCTGCTTAGCAAGGGCTCCAGCGGTCCTGAAATAGCTCCCGCCATAGAAGTGCCACGGCCGTGAATGAAGGAACTCCAAAATATCCTTGGTTGAATGAAGCTCAGCAAGCTCAGCGTCAGTCACCGGCGCCAGACGCCAACAGCCGTGCTCGCTAAATGCAGGACAATCGTTCTAATGCCGCAGCCATTTCATGCCACACCATGAGCAGCGGGACAGCTCAACGTCGCCAGCCGTCACGTCAGTATTCAATCTGTCGCCTTCGGGCAGCAGCATTCTGATGCCGTAATCAAGAGGCAAAGTCATGCACTTGCAGTCAGTTCTCTCAACCATCTTTGTCTGCTGTTGGCTGCGGTGGGCACGAACTTACTTGGCCAGCGCCTCTTTGCCGGAACGATACGACTCGTCGAACAGTGTTTCCAGCCCCGGATGAGCGCCGCGCAGCCCATCGACGACAGCCTTCGCCCAATCGAAATATTCCTGCTTCCGCTCAAGAGGCCAATCCGCCGGAGGATTCTGCGCGACGTCCCGCAGGTTGCAAATCTTGTCGGCCAGCTTGACAAGCTTGGCACGGCTGCTGATATGAGCGGCGTGTTCGACCTGCAGGCGCTTGCGCTCAGCCTTCAGCAAGGACTTGTCGTCCGTGACCTCCGACACGATATTGGCGACACGTTGTCCGAACAGATGAACAAGCTCGTGCTCCGTGGTTTCCGTGTCTTCGATTGTGTCGTGAAGAATGGCGGCGACGAGCACGTCCTCGTCCTCAATTTCGCCTTCGTTCGCCAACACATTTGCCAGCGCGATAGGATGATTGACATACGGCGACGCATCCGCGTCCTTGCGCCGCTGGTTGCGATGCCTGTCTGCTGCGAACGCGATGGCGCGGATTACATTGTTCATTCGTTCCTTCGTTGTTTTGCTCATAAAACACACGACCACCGGCGCCACGCAGACCTGCACCCGCCGCCCCACATCCCGACGAACGAAGGTCTCGGGTGTTACCGTTCAACTAAGGGCGGCAGGTTTAATGTCATTACGCCCCGAAGCCTCTCGACAATGCTATGTCGCTGCATAGTGTTCAAAGGCGACAAGGCCCTCAAAGGAAAACCATGAGCTCGGCCCTTTATGCTGAATCCCCCTAGTAGCCGGACTTATAGCGCTTTATGTCGAACATCGTCACATGCAACACAACTAGCGCTGCGGCCCACCGGAGTCAGGGCGTTGCTATAACCGTACTGGCCGAATCGATAAACGTATCGCGCGCAACATTGCCGACAATGTTCGTAGTCACCGAGTCAAACGTCGCACCCACCAGGCCCCCAAGAAGGGGGACGGCCTTTCCAAGGTTAATGACGCCCGAGCTGCCAAACTTGGTCAGCAAACGGAAACCGACAGCCTGGTTAATCTTGGTTATCGTTGCTCCGCTAATGCTTTTGATGGAGTTGATGGCCACTTTTTGAGCGACGGCGATTCCAGCGTCCTTCAAGATGTCCTTTGCGGCACTACCAGCCAGACACGCATACGCCAATGCTTTGACGCGGTCATCGCGAGGGTCATGCCCTCCGATGTAGGCAATGGCAGTAATCATCCGCAATTGCACATAGAGAACGCTTGCCACATTCGCCGGAATCGTTACCGGTAACGTGATTAAGCCACCGAGACCGGTCAGAAAGCCCGAGGTTGCCGCTTTTGTGTTTTGCCAACGAATAAGCGAGTTCGCTGCGTCAAGCGACGAACCGTTGTTCTGCATGTATTGCTCGGCCAACTCTTCTGCGGTACCCGTTCCTGGTATTCCGTTCATGGCCTTATCGTAAGCCCACTCAAGCGCCTGTTGAATTTTCGATTCTGTCAAACTCTTAGACATGGTCTCTCGCGTCAGTTCTTTTGGTAAAGTGAATCTAAGCAACCCGACCCGTTGCCTTTACAACTCAGTTGGGCTCTCGAACGAATATATCGGCGACGCATTGAAAAACTTGAGCTTATTCAACGGAACATTCCTCCAAACTGCCAGCACGGCAACAAATCCGATGGGCGACGCGAACCTAATAAGTGCGCCCTAGCTGTTGTCCAGCGGGTTTGGTCCCGCTTCACGGCGAGGTCGCGTGCAAAACGCACTAGAGTTTCAGTTGCAAGCATCGCATGGTTATGGGACATTTCCTGTCCCGAGGCAATGCTCACACACCGATGGCCAAGCTTGATTCCGAGATTCTTGCCGTATTGCCAACCCGGCGTTCGCAGCAGCAATGGCTCACAACACCGGAGGTCGCGGCAGCGCTAAGGCGCGCGGGCATCGAAGTCGCCCACATCAAGACGGTGCAGAGGCGACTTGAGGTCCTGCTTGAACAGGGTGTAGTGGAGCACCGACGCCCTGGGAAAGCCATCGAATGGCAAAGAAAGGAAGGCGCGAGTGGCATCGCAGCGAAGGCCGGCTCGATGATGACGTTCGACGAAGCGCTTGCGCTACAGGTGCTAAAGCAATTTGCGGCGCGTCAGATACCTACTCTGGTCAGCTCATCCCTGGATGGCCTGTTCGACGCGGCCCGCGAAAGGCTGGCGCGAGGTGCCACGCACGAAGGCCGACGTCATGCGAACTGGCATCGAAAGGTGGCTGTGGTCGACGGAGGATTTCAGGTCATCCGGCCGCCGATTGAGGAAACCGTGTTCCAGGCCGTGTCCCAGGCCCTCTTCGCCGAACAGTTGCTGGAGATATGCTATCGGGCGAGGTCGAATCCCACGAGAGAGGCCGTCCCCCAGGCTGTCATGCCTCTCGGACTCGTAGAGGCTGGCGAGATGGTCTATCTCGTTGCAAAGCCGCCTGGCAAACCCGCTGCCGCCATGTATCGGCTTGACCGCATGCAAAGCGCCGCAATCCGGCTCGAATCATTCACCTATCCGCGGGACTTCTCGCTTTCCACATATATCGAGGACGAGCGGCATTTTGATTTTTTCCCGCAAGGCGAGATTCAGGTCGCTCTTCGCTTCGCACGTGACGCCTGCCATGCCGTCATCGAAACACCGCTATCTTCGGACCAGACAGTCGAGAATGACGACGATGGCTGGGTCACGATACGTGCCACGGTAATGCTCAGCGACCGCCTCCATTGGTGGATTCGCGCGTTCGGGCCGTACGTCGAAGTTCTTGAGCCGGCGACACTACGTCAACAATTCGCCGAGGAAGCGAAGAGCGCCCATGCGCTGTACTTTGGAGCCCGCGGAGCAGCGCAGTAAGAGACGAAGACAGAGAGTCGGGCTACTGTTGTGAAAGGCCTCACAGAGGACTACGGCTTGTGCCTGTCATAGGAACCGCGAGAGTCGCCGATTTCGCTCGAGACATGGAATACCTTTATATAATCCCATGACGTCCGCTAAGAATGGGCGCTCCCGTACCTAAAAGTATCGCAGGCGTGACGCGCCGAACCTTGGCAACAGCAATGCCTATCGCCCATGAGACGAAGAAGGTTACCCGCATTTTCGATAGCCGGGCGGACGTTCGACCAACAGTAAGTAGCGCGAGCGTTCATATGCAGCCAGGATAGACCATCCATGCAAGGAGGCACAATGTGCCCACACGGAGGTCCGCGAACTGCACCGAACCCGACGGCCCATCCCCCTCTGTGGCAGACGGCGTCGCGTCGAGTCTTCCAACAGAACAAAGGAGGCCAGTCACATGACCAGCCTTTCATGGACTAGAACCAGCTCTTCAGCCACCTCCCTACGGAGGAGATAATTTTTGGCGCAGAAGCAATTACTGCATCAATCACCTTATCTTTTACAACATCCCATGCCTCACCAGCCATCTCTTTGACTGAATCCCAAATACCCTTTTCAGCGTTTTTTCTTGCCTCCTCGCTTACGTTTTCCTCTTTTGCCTCTCTTGTAAACGAGTACTTTTTTTCGTTTGGGAGCACCTCCACAACCATATTAACAAGCGATGCCAAGTTGTAAGACTTACCTTTCTTTGATACAGCAATAGAAATAATGCATTTCGTTGACACATCAAAACGCTTGGAAACGTCATTTTCCTTGATTGCAATGTTCCCCAACTGAGTTCCACCCGGCCTGTATTCCTGATGGTCCCAATCCTCCAAATCGTTGGTCTTATCTGTTTGTGTGATAACAAAGATGACTGGCGGGGAATTCTCGAGCTCGAAAACTTCCGCATAAGCGTCGAGTCCAGAGGCATAGTTTCTGTCATCAGCCTTAATCGCCCACAAGACCAAGTCCAACTCTGGAACCAGGCTTTTATAAAGGGCAGTGTATTCCTTTTGATGAGTTGGGTCCTCCCCAATACCAGGAACATCAATCAACTTAATTCCACTCTTCCCATCCTCACTGCCAACAAGAATTTCTTGCGGCTTTCTGGTGCAGGCTTCGACATCACTAATTTTTGCGACGTCTTTTCCGAAAAGAGCATTACAAAGGCTGGACTTCCCTACACCCGAATTTCCAAAAACACCAACCTTAGGCGTGTAGGAGCGAATTTTTTTGATTTGCTCACCAATTTCTTTAACTAGCTTCTCTTGATTTTCTTCAGCCAGCCCCTCGGTCCACGACAGCATTATTATCTCCTTTATGAAATAGGCACCATTAAACATGACAGAGAAGGTCACCCATGTGTCGCCATGCCAGGCCACCAACACAATTACCCTATAGCACTGCTCGCATACTTTCGTGGTCAAACAATTCGGTTCGAGCGTCGAGATTTCAATGGCCCGGGAATGACCTCGAAACATGAAAACGGTATGACGCCATTGAATAAAATAGCTCGCGCCTCCGGCCTTGGACTATCTCGCCGAGTCAAACGGAGTAAATCGGTCACAGGACTGTCAGGGCGCGCCAGGAGCGCAAAGTAGCCTTCCGTCGGAAATTTGACAAGTCGCAGAAATACAATTGGCGCTAACGACTTTGAATCGAGAAGCTCAAGAGCGGCCCGAATGTCTTCTCCGCCCGCCCCTTCCTTAAGGCGCTCAAGGAGGCCTGGCTCCTTCTCCTCGGCAAAAGACCGCAGCGCCTTGGCGCGCCGCTCTGGCTCCGAGGAGCTACCGGCTAACGTAACTGCGTCCCACTCATCTAAGGCGAGAATCACGCCCGCATAGCCGAGCCTTGTACGTGCGAGTTGCTCTCCGAGACTCATCTCTAGCGGGTAATAGTCATTTCTGACACCATGGACCGAATCAAAGGGGGCGTCGAGATGCTCACGAAGTGCGCTGGTCAGATTGCTGATAAATGAATCAAGGACGGCAGCACCGTTCTGGTTCGGTACCAGTCCGCTTCTCTCAAGTTCGCCCACGGGCGTTTGAGTTGCATGAAACAGCCCATACTGCTCGTAGTTACCTTCAATAAGGTCCTTCAGCCTGACCATGCTCTTCTCACTTTTGAGTTTAGTTGCGCAGAGAACTCAACTGCACGCCCTGTTGGCAAACAACGTCTTTGGGTGGCATTGACTTGCTCCGCGCGATTTATTCTTAGAAGGTGCAAGGCCCGCGGCAGGAGCACCGCCGTCGAATTGACCTGCCCCATTCCTTAGCACCAGAATTGCAGCGGCGTGCTCGCTAGCCCTCGCTAAACGCCAGTCCTTGGGACGTCTTTACTCTCGCCACTGGTCCCAGCGAATCTCTCCAAGCGAATATCCGAGTCGATAGCCCGCCCTCGCGTGAGTCGTGATAACAGCGTGCCTCGTTCCATGCCAACAGGGTGGGCAAAAGCTTTGCCCAAACGTTCGACGATACCCCCCACCTGATGTTTTTGTGTGCAGCCAGAAACCATCGGCGCCTACTTCAATGTAGAAAGGCTGACTTTGAAAGCGCTCGACGAACAACCCAAGGTTTTCCTTGGAGCACGGGAGCAACTGGAGTTCCTCCCGCGCAGTCGCTGTCGTTGGGCTTCCATTCACAAGCGCAAACGCGGTTCTGAGCCTATTCCACCCCATGACGTCTTCGTCAGGCTTGAGATACCGGTCACCTGGAATCTCACTCACAACGCCGGGAACAAGAAACTGATGTTCGCCGTACACGTTGTGATTGATATAGAGCTGCTGCTCTTTGCTCCAGTCTTTGCCCGGCTCGATGAGGTCGACGTCGTTGATGGTAACGGGCTTTGCGGCAAAATATATTTCCATATACCCGCTGACCGGCTTTCTCGGACTCGACAGCTCGTGCTCGCCGCTCCACTCGTTGCGCGTGTATCTGGCTCGAGCCAGTTTGTTTGTCTTGAAAGCAATGGGAATTGCAATCCCGTCAAAGTGTTCGCTCATTTCGAATATTTTCCTCGACTGAATCAACCTTGTTCGGTCAATGGCTCATCGAACGCGTCGCATAGAGTCTAGACTTCAGGGCACTCGCGCGAGCATCAAGTCCGCCGAACGGTGGTGTCCGTTGCTCGTCTTCACCACCGCAGGTCGCAGGCTATGTTCCCAATCTCAATGCTAAACCAGGTTGCGTAACGAGTTTCAAAGGCAAGCGCTGATGCGACGTCCTTCACGAACCGCGCACCGGAGTCCGAATAGACATCGCCGCACACCAATGGCCAAAGGTAAAGGCTCTTCAAACCCACCTCGCCCGCTCGACCGTCTACCTGCTCAAGGGTCGTCATTACAATTGAAGCAATCTTGGCCGCAAGAGCCCTCCCGAGTGCGATGCCCCGATACCGCGCCTCGAGCCAAACCTCCCTGACCTCTATCTCGATTCTGGCGTCGCGGTTGATGCACAATGAAAACGTACAGTAGCCGATGGGCTCCAGCCTGTCGGTGACGATTAGTCTGTACCGAAGGAAAGCTGTGGCGTCTTGCTCACCATCACCGTCAGTACTCTCGCCCCCAACCCACGCGGCGGTTCCTTCTGTACGCGCCAGACCATGTCCGGCAAGCGCCGAATAGCAAAGGGAGGCACGGCTTGGCTTGACATCCGCCCGAACCTTCTTTCGCAAAACAGGCAATATCTCGCTCAACCCGGGCGCGGCCGGCGGTTCAACATAAATCGCAAATGACGCGCGCTTAAGATTGGATGACGGACCAGCGCGACACTGCGGAAAGGCCGGCGAGAGGTCAAACTCTAACGGCTCGCGCAAGACCTTATGGAGGGGTGCCTGTTGTCTCATTTCGATGCGACAGTAAGCGCCAACGCGGAAAGCGTCGACGCAACGGTGGTCATGCTCACGATGAAAGGTTCCCAGTGACCCTTCACCAACGTTTTGTCGGCACTGTGGCGCGAAACTTGAGAAATTCTCAGCAAAGTTGCACCAATTCCCTTCGCTTGGCGACCTATACCAAGCTACCGAAACCGCAGACATCGCATTCGGCGCCATCGCGGACGCAAATTTACCCTCTTATCGAGACATTTTGCGTCGCAATCCACTGGCGGCAGACCTCGTTTGAGCATGCGGCGACCAGAGCGCCTAGGTAAAAACCGAAAGTGAACGTACGGCCGTATGTTGTCGCAGCCTGACGACACGTTCTGCTCGCCGGAAAACGCAGCCAATTGCACAATCCGGAGCGACCTGACGTGCGACTGGAAAGGCAACGCGCCGACTGCATGCCACCAGTCACTGAAAGAGTTGATGTATGACGACGACATGAGGCCCCGTACCTGGTTCAGATGTCTGTCAGTTACATAGTCCAGGGACACGTTGAACCGCATTCTGCTAAATCGAACATTCCTTTTCTCTAGTACGGGTTTTCTTCAGGACATGCAATGTCCCGATATCACGGCATGATACCGACGATGACGAAGACGCCGTCGCCGAAACGACCGGCGAGCGCATGGTGGTACCAAAAAGCAATGAACATCGGGGAAACAAATGGCCGGCTCGCTAGACAATAGGCGTCGACTCGCGGACATGACCGTTCATGAGCTCGCACGCCTTCGACTGCTCAACGACAAACTGCTTCAAACCGAAATTTGGATTCATCGGCGCGCCGCACGGTGCCTCTTCGACTATCACAACGCCGGCGGATTGAAGCGCGCTAGACTTGACGAGCACACTTATGAGGATGTCGAACTGGACGCAACGGTTTGCTGCATCCTCAACGAAGCGCATCCCGAATTTAAGCCGAATGGAGACAACATCATTGCAACGCTCAATGCCGGCCTGTTACTGGTTGAAGAGAACAAGCTCGACCGGCAAAACTGGAATGAAGTTTGGGAAAGCAAACCACACCCACTTTCCGATATGCACTTCTGCTGGCTGTTCCACGACCTTTTCGACCACCATCTCAGAGGAGACTGGGACAGGATGCTACAGATTGGCGGGCTTCAAATTGAGGTGACCCTGATACAGTAACGCGAAATGTATTGGGTGGGCTAAATGACGTCTGACTCCAATTTGATTGAATCGCTCCAATACGTGACAGCCGTAATCGTCGCCCCTCGGTTTCGGCTTGTCGAGGCATCAAGTGGAAGTCGCTTTCATGGTGGACACACTTCCGAATGCAACTCTACCCGGCCATCGAGCCGGGGCACGGTGGCGCTGGACAAAATGACAAACGATTGCTATCGACTATTCATCGACGACCTCCGCGACCCCGTGTCATCTTCATGGGTAATTGCTCGCACGTCCGCGGAGGCCGTGGCGATGCTGGAAGCCCGTGGATGTCCGAGCGAGATATCTTTCGACCATGACCTCGGAGGCGACGATACGGCGATGACTGTCGTCAAGCGGCTCATAGAAATGGACCTCGATGCCGAAGGCCGGTTTATCCCCGAGAAATTCATATTTTCTGTGCATAGCGCCAATCCCGTCGGCAGAAACAACATCGTCGGGCTTTTACGTTCCTACCTGCAGCATCGCGCACGACCTCCGGGCGAACTTTGAGACATAAGTTGTCGCTTCCTGCACCGACAATAGGTCATCAACGGCGAGCAAACTTCAATGAACCGCCACCGCAGGACTGTGCGGACAGCCTATCGACGTCTCGAACCGACTTCCACAGACGTGCCCCGGGCGTATCCCGAGCACTATAAATCCAAAGCTCGACAACACAAGAACCTGAGAGAGAACCCAATGCAAAACAAGATGAAACTTCCCACCGATAGCCCATACACGGCCCAAAACGTTGACGCAGCAATCGCTCATCTCGAGCGAGTTCTTTCGGCGGAGGGAGCTCGCTCGCTTTTCGGCCAGACGTACTGGCGCGCTCGATTGATGCAAGTACACTCGACACCGGGCCTGACACACACCCAGAGAGGGCGACTGCACCGACTGATAGACGTTCTGTCGAAAGAAATAGACGGTCCGGCGGTTCCACGTAATGCCTCACAGAACATTACGGCAGAGCGAGCGCGCTTTTGATTTGCGACGGCACTGACAACCCCGTGCGTCGTAATTGTGGAACCGATAGTGCGGGCTTGCACGCGGCCCGCTGAAATGTAGGCCTTGATATCAACGGCTGTATGACGTTATCTTGCGCCGTAACGAAGGTATCCGCGATTCCACACGCGCCAGCCGAACTAGTTCGTCAGCTTGGTGCGATAAGGAACTACGCACAGGCGCAATGGACCGGGTCAAGCATCTCCAACAAAAGGTCTTGCTCATCGATGAAGAAGAAATGACCGGCCTGATGATTGACTTCAACGTCGGCGTCACCACTACGACGCGGTGTGTGGTCAAGAAATTTGACCTCGACTACTTCGGCGAGGAGTAGACGCGTCCGTGGTTTTGGAGACAGGGCGCCTGCTAGGCCGCCCCCATCCGCTACCTCCCGTGTACGGCAGCTCCCCCTTTGCTTGCAATGCCTTATTCGGGAGCCACGCCGAGAAGCTCCAGCGGCTTCCGTAGAGCTGCAATTTCCTGAGCAAAACAAGGCGACAAGGTTTCGCCCTCCCCCTGAGACGGCTGGGCGAGGGCCGAGAGCGATTTAAGCACAGCGCTGACGCAACCTGCGACTGTTTGAGGCTGCGGCAACTTATCCGACACAGCCGGGCAAGTCTTGGCCGACGCAGTCAGCATCGCCGCCGCTTTTGGAGAACCGTCGAGATGCTTCGCAACTTCCCGCAGCACGCCAAGAATAATGTCGCGATTGCCCGGGTGGTTGTTAACGAACAATGGACTTGGATGTGGTGACGAAAAAAGGGCAAGGTCTGGGCGAAGTTGCTCGACCTGCGGTCGCGCCTTCTGTGCTTTTTCGCCCATGAACACAACAGCACGCAAATTCGGAAGCATTTCAATCAGGCGAGGAAGCGGTTTGAGTCCGCTCTCCAGGTCTTTTGCCGTGGCAGCTCGAATACGCGTTCTGTCTTCTTCGCCGATGTACCAGGGAACAGCGTTCCAGAGCAGGGACCGCTTACGAGCAATGCCGACATCGCGATTCAGCTCGAACATGTTCTTCGCGGTCTCGTCTGGGTTGTTACGTGAAATGAAGCTGGACGCGACGGCTTTGGCACCGGGCGCCTCGAGCAAAAAAAGAACTTCAGCGGTTACCCCAGCATCCCACGGGTCAAAGTCGGGAATTGCCGCTCCTGGTCCCGCTTCATGCCTAAGCTCCTCCACAAAATCCGTGAGCGGCGCAATGTGCGGTTCGCGCAGCAGCGTGATTCGAACAGCCTTGGCGGCTGGGTCGCCGAGCAATTTAGGGCGGTCGCCCTCATAGTCACTGTAGTTCATCGGCCAGATTCATTTAGAAGCCACATTATCCGCGTCAACCCCAGCGTACCCGCTCATCATCGCCTTTCAATAGCTGAATGCATGTGCGGAAACAACAATCCATGTGCCGCCAGGATTTGACCATCACAGCCTCGCTGCCCAGCAGCAGTCATTCTTAAAGAGTACAGCCATCATTCGGGCCGCTCTGTTTGACTTCCACGTGGATGTGCGAGCAGTTCCAGCAATGCGCACACAATGCGCGGTGCATCCTTGAAGCCCTCATAGCCTTCGCGTTCACGAACCGATACCATGGCATCCATTGTCTTGTACGCCGGGCCGTCTCCATTGAAGATGACGGTTTCAACCCTATCGAGGTCGATAGCAAGTTCGCGCGTGCCGACTTCCCGAAGTTTTATATAGCGGTCGAGCGCTTCCGTCCAGTACGAATCATTGGTCCAGTGATACTCGCTGCTCTTCGACGTTTCGCGCTTTACGGCGGCCCTGATGGCCTCAATCAGGTGCATGTCGTTGGGATGATTCAGCATCCCATTGAGTTTCTCGACTGGCACCAGATGCACCGCCTGGGATTCCCACCCCATGTCTGCAGGCGTTCCGTCTACGCGCTTGGCTAAGTAGTAGCGAGTGTAGGTCATCGAGCGGGATGAGTCCGCAAGAAATCCCGTGATTTCCACTTTCAGACCAGCTTCTTCGTAGGCCTCCCGGATGGCGTTTGCCTGCCTCGGGAGCCCCTTCTCGACTCGTCCCTTAGGAAATGTCACCGTATAGCCTGCATAGCCATTGGACGGCGCCACCACCCAGACACGGCCGTCCGGTTCAACAATCACGACACCAGCCGCTTCTTTTTTGCCGGGAGGGCATGCGAACGCAGGCTCATCGAACTCCAGCTGTCCCGCAACCGACGCCCATCCCTCCCACGTATGGGGCGCCGACCAGGAACCGAGAGGTGCTCCATTCAGGACAGAAGGCATCGGCCCGCCTGGCGTGACGGTCGCGACGGCTTGGGCGTCCGACCAGGTGTCCAGCGTCGTCGGCCTGCTCGGGCTCTTGAGCACTACAGGCTTGCCATGTTCATCGGGGTGCGGGTGATAAGTCTTCATCATAGATAGTGCTGTTCAGCGTGTGAGGCCTACGCGCCAATGGCATTACACGTTTGATTGAGAAAGCCTTGGAAATACGCCGGCGGCGTGTCACAACGGTGGGAGATTGCAAAGAGACTACCCGGGCCTAGCTCGGCCCGGGTAGTCTCTTTGCCACTTACGCTACGCGGCTGTCATCCCAGTCGTCATCGTCACAGAGCCCCTTGTTCAGGTCGCCAAGCGGCGGCAGGGGTTCGCCGTATTCGTCGTAGTGGCCGTAGCGGGCCTCGTCGTCGGCCCTGTTCTCAGCATCTACGCCTGGCGCCGCTTCATACACGTCAACTATGACCGATGAAACGGGCTTGCCGCTCTCTTTAGCGAGCAGCGCCACGGCATGCTCAGCCTCTTGCGACAGGTCGTTGTCGTCCGCCAGCCAGCCGGTATCGTGCATGTTGCAGATTGCACTCACACGCTCGCGGTAAGCTCGGCCAAAAACAATCTTTACCGCCCGACCGGCGACGGTCAAATACAACCACTGCTCCTTG
Source organism: Paraburkholderia agricolaris (assembly GCF_009455635.1). NCBI lineage: Bacteria > Pseudomonadati > Pseudomonadota > Betaproteobacteria > Burkholderiales > Burkholderiaceae > Paraburkholderia > Paraburkholderia agricolaris. The sequence goes on along the minus strand of NZ_QPER01000001.1, from coordinate 1,660,032 downwards.
ACCAACTTGCCCGTACACTTTTCAACAGCTTCCGCGTACGCAGACAACTGCGAACCATGTTCTTGCGCAATCGCATCGTCCCGACTGATTGCGCCCGGATTGGCTTTATGGTCAATGAGAACCCAACCGTCAGGCGTATCCACTAGCAAATCGATGCGGCCTCGCAGTCGCGTTCCGTCTGCCCGGTCTGCCTCGAGAGGCACCTCAACGCGAACCGTGCCGCCCGGCCAGCGACGTTGCAGCCAGCAAAAGAAGGCTTGCAGCTGGGCAACGACGGCGGCCTTGTCAACCGCGTGTGCCACTTCCCACGCGCTCAGGATGCGTTCGACATCAGCATCGTCGACGCTTCCCGTTACTCCGGCGCGGGCGATACACAGATGCAATGCGGTTCCGAGCACGTCCATTTCGATACCGGCGGTAATTGCGACGCGCACGCCAATGGATTCGGACTCGGCGACAGTGTACATACCACCTTCCGCGTCACTCGGTCGATACCAGAGGGGCTGGGCATCTTTCGCTGGTGCGGCCGAGTACCAGCTACATGTGGACTCTTCCTGTGCGGGCGGCGCAAGACCACTATCTGCGGCCGTCCAGGTTCGGGCCTCTCGGAGAATGGTTCGTTCATCCGGAAGTACAACTGGACCGGTATTCCCGAAAAGCAGGTCGCCCGCGCCTACCTCGTCGACCCAAGCACGGTTGACGTTTCGACTCCGCTGGCATGTGACGAGTACGTTCGCGTCGCGTGCACGGGTCATGCTGACATACAGGAGGCGTTTGTTCTCAGCGAGCGCATCCGCAGCCATTGCCTGGCCGATAACGCTTGCTTCGGCATTGATGGCTGCCTGCGGCTGCTTCCGCTTTCCCCACGTCTTGAGCCAGAAATGCACGAAGCGATTTTCCAGTGGGTACTCAGGATTGAAATCGCCGTCTGTACGGCCACGGACGCTCCACAACGCGCTTTTCGCTTCTGTTCCAAGGGACGTCAGTATGACAACGGGCCACTCGAGTCCTTTAGCTCCATGATGCGTCATTACACTGACGGCATTGTCAGAGTTAGCCGCCCGGTCGTCATCGCCGGCCGTGAACAGTGCGTCAAGCCAGCGCAGAAGGCCGCTTACGGTGGCTGGACGTCTGGCCGCGACGCACTCATCTTCGTAGGCCACACCCAGCTCCATCAGCGCTTCAACGTTAGCGATTCGGGTCCTTGCGTCATGGGGCGACGTCGACCATTGGCTGGCCACGCGGGCGACGTGTGATTCCGCCTTCGCGAGTCGCAGAGCCTCACGTGGTGTCAAGGCTGATAGATTGGGCCGCAATGCCTCAAGCCTCGCGAGAAGCGGGTGTGCGGATTCACCATCGGCCTTCCACCGGCCAGAAGCGACGTCTTCTCGGGCTAGATACCGGAGCCGGTCGCCGAGCCACTCCTGAGCCTGAACGCCATCCGCAAGGGTCAGAATCAGCGCAGACGCGACAGTGTCGCCTGCATCGAGCAGGCGTCGAAGACATGCAAGGACGAAGATAGCTTCGGGCGTGCCCAGAAGTCCGGCTCTCGGGCTCGCGGACGGCACACCCCATTTCGTCAGGGACGTCACTGCAAGCTCGACCTGGTCGTTCTTGCGACACAGGACCGCGATGTCTCCCGGTTGCACGGGACGTTCCTCATTGGTTTCCCGGTCCACCACCTGCAGCTTCGATTGAAGCAGCTCGCTGACTGCCTGGCCGAGAGCCAGGTAGTCAGCCTCGTTGTTCCTACTCTCGAAATTCCAATGGAATAGCGCAGGCTGCCCGCTTATGTCATTTCGTGACGGTTGCAGATGCACTTGTGGCGGTTGCAGCTCTGGCAGGAACGCAGAGCCAAAGACAGCGTTCGTCAGGGACACAAGTGACGGTGTTGAGCGCCGGGAAATAGTCAGCGGCTCCCCGAGTTTGCCGCCCCAACCCTCAACGGCCGCGATTATGCCGGCGATGAGCCGGGCATCCGTGCCACGGAATCCGTAGATGGCCTGCTTCGGGTCCCCAACCCAGACAGAGCGCCTGGCCAGCTTGGCGAGTTCCACAAAGAGCGCCAACTGCAGTGGGCTCGTGTCCTGAAATTCGTCGACCATCACAAGGTCGAGTTCATCAGCCAATGTGTTGCGGACGTCCACGTTCTTGCGAACGACATCAAGCAGCAGGACTTCCTGGTCGCAAAAGTCAACAGCGCCCATCATGCGCTTGGCCTCGGCATAGGTGTCGAGCGTCCTCGCCGCCAGGTCGAACGCCAACTCGAGATAGGCGCGTACGTCCTTATGGAAGTCGGGATGAGACTCGTGAGTCTGCGCGGCTGCTGTAACAGGTTTGATTGCATCCCGAACTCTTGCCCCCGCATCCAGCCTGCAAGCAGCAATCCAGTCTGGCCAGTTCCAGTACCCCTCACGAAAACACCGGTCAAGACGTTCCAGGTCGTGGCGCCCGTCTTTGAGGTTTTGTGCAACATTTCCTCCGGCTGCCACAATGTTTTCTATGTGAGACGATACGTTCGCCAGCGCTTTCGCCAGCGCCTCAGAGAGTGCTTTCGTCGGGTCATCACCGGTCGCGGGGGCTGGCCAGTTCGCCAACATCAGGTCGGCGTTTCGGGACCCCATGGCTCGCACCTGCTCAGCGGAAATATCATTGTTTCTCGCAGCGTTGACCACCTCCTGAATCTGCGTAGACCATTCTTCCTGCTCAATGCCGAACTTTTCTGTGAGCATAACTAGCCATTCCTGGCCGGCGCCATCGAGCGTCTCGGCAAGTGAGGTTGCAAGCAAGCGTTTCGCCTGACCTTCGCTCAAGACAGTCTGGTCTGGAGACAGTCCTATTTCAAAACAGAAGCGCTTAAGCAACTTCCCGCAAACGCTATTGACCGTTCCGAGCCTCGCTTGACCAATGGCCGTCGCCAGCTCGATTTGGCCTTTGCTCAACAGCCAGGAGCGGGCGCGCTCGCGCAACTCAGTCGCTGCCTTGACCGTGAACGTGGTCGCCAGAATGGCGTGCGGCCGTGCAGCACCTGACTCAAGCGCCTCCGCAAGCGTCTTGGTTAGCTTGTACGTTTTGCCGCTACCCGCACCGGCGCTGACAAATTCGATGTTATTCATTGGTCCCAGCCCCCCAGCAGTACCGTGTAGTCCCTATCCCATGCCTTTGGCCCGGCGACAGGCAGCGTTCCATCGGGACCCTGGAAATCGTCCCCTCCGTCGACCGGAACAACATCGACCTGGCCCCTGGCAAACTGGTCCGCACGCCAACCCCAACTGGCCGTTGCCTGCTGAAGCAGATTGATGGTCGTGCCGGACGGAGGCATGCGAACCTGGGCGGTCGGGATAACGTCTGGCGCACTCACGTACATCGCGCCAGACTCCAGAATGAAATATCCGAGCGCTGCCGGAGTCACGCCCGTTTGCTGCTGGTAAAGCAACGAGTAGAGTGCCAGCTGGAGATGCTGACCATTGAGCAACTCGCCGGCGTAGCGGCTGTCCCCGCGCCATTTCATATCGAGCGCGACAGCCCTGCCGTCACGCAGTTCTACGAGCAAATCAATTTTGCCGATAAGCGACACGTCACCGAGTTTGCCCGCAACAGGCAGTTCGGTTTGAACCCTCATCGCGTCCGCTGCGCGCAGGAAACGCATCAGGGAGCGAATGGCGTTTTCGCATACGCGGACAAATCTTTGCTTGTTGACGCCTGCGCCCTGCATCAGCAGCAGCGCGCCCTCTGTCGCAAGGAGAGCGTCCACGTTACCCCGGAACCAAGTCAATGCCTGTTCGTCGGTCCAGCTCAAACTGCCTGTTTCCTGGAACAGTTTTTCAAAGACTCGGTGTGCGAGCGTTCCAAGGAACCTGCTGCCCTCCGTTGCCTCAAGTATTGTGGCCGGCCTCAGACTCGCAATACGCTTGAACGCGAAGAGTGCCGGCGCATTGAACAGCTCGGACATGGATGTGTACGACTGCTCTTTCGTCGGCAGCGGAATCGACTCACCGAGGTCGAGCGGATGAGACGTTTGACGCAAAGCCCCGTGCTTGAGGTTTTCTGCGAGCGTCCCGACAAACTCACTTTCAACTTGTGCGTCAAGGTCGACACGGTGCTTCATCAATTCTGGCCACAGTTTCAGTAGCAGTTGCCGTACGGGATGCTCCTCAGCCCCCGGAGGCGGGAGGACCATGATGAACCTCCGCCTAGCAGCCAGCAGCGGACGCAGCCACTGCCGCGCAAATAGCTCCAGTTCACGCTGCGGGTTTCGTATCTCGACATCAAAGTTACTGAGTGCCTCAAGTTCCGACTTTGTCCAGTGAAGTGGTGGCGGCAACTGCGGGGTCGAAGGCATCCACCAGATGACCTCGTCGGCTGGCTCAATGCTCGCAGCGGTATCCGACTCTGCCCGAAGGCAGCTCACCTGCGCTGGCGCGAACGGATTCCCTGCGCCTGTTGGCGTAGCATGTTCCAGTAGCTGTTCGACCACGCGCGGCGTAATGTTGGGAGCACCCTGATTCTTCAATTCGAGCAGCCCGTCCCGAACAGCCGCGCATTGCTCTATCGCAGCGCCGAGCGTCGCGTTCAGCAGACCATCGTCCGCCAGCCGTTTGCGTAATGCGCCAGTCAGCTTCTCGACCCGTGCGAGCAGCGCATCCACCGGTGCGCCGGCATCACGATTCCAGCGCTCGCCCTCGAGCCAGAAAGCGATGTCCCCAAGTACGGCATCGCCGTTCTCTTCGATACGAATTTCCTGTTTCGCTGACTCCCAGGCGCCACCTCCGATACCCGGCTGCTCTGCGACAGCTTTTGCGAGACGGACTCGCGCCTTCCGGCGGAAGGGTCCGATGGGATGTGACAGAAACTCGACGAGGTGCCCGATGTCGACCGGGTCCCAGCACATTTCCAGTCCCAGCCCCAAGGCTTGCAAGGCAGGGCGCAAGCTGCTGCTATTGCGAAAGCCGCAGCTGGCTCCGCCAGTCGCCATCATCGTGGCGTCAACAGCATCGCCGTCCGACTCGCAGACCAGAAGCCGGTCGGCGGCCGCTTGACGGCAATGTGCGCTGAGCCAGTGCTCAGCGGCTTCTCGGGTCGACGCCTGAACAAGTACAACACTGCCGTCAGCAATCGGGTTCACGAGTGGACGAAGCTCCCCTTGCGTAACCGCCTCGAACGCGTGCTGCTGAAGTGCGCGAAGCAGTCCATCGCCCTGAGGCTCGGGCTGCCACTCCCTGACATCTGGCAGGCGCGAGAGGACCTCGCGCCACAACCGCGGGAAGCTGTCCAGCGGGTCGACGAGCAGTACCGATTCGATTGGCGTCCGCTCAGTTTCGAGCGCTGCGAGTACAGCCGCGAGCCGTTCTGCCTCTCCGGGTGGGATGTTGCCCATCGCACTGTGCTCCACCTCTGCCATCTCCCGCAGCCGTTTGGGACTGTCCGCGGGTGCAGTTCCATCCCAGCCGCCCATACGCCATTCGTCACGCCACGAAAGAAGTTTGGCGCTCGTACCGACACCATCGGCCTCTAGCGAACGACCATAGAACCGCGGCTGCCCGGTTTGCCTGTGCAGGTGCCCGAGATAGCTCGCTACGCGCTGCGCCGCGCTCACCTCAGGACGGCTCAGTCCCAGCCAGGTTTCGAGAAATCCGAGCAGGCCCATGGGTCCGACAACAGGCTGGTCAAGGGCGTCCTTGCGGGACGGGCCTAGTCGACTGTCCAGGCTCAGTCCAAGAATGATATGCATAAGGGGTCTCGAGTAAGGCAATCCTTGAATGCCACGCTTTACTGCATCGTCATCAAAGCATGGACGCGACTTTCGAGATTGCGCAGGCCGACAGTCGGAAGTTCTGGTTCGACGCATCCAAAAAACTCCGTGCGACGCGGTTCCGGGTCAATCAGAAAATTCCTCTCATGCTGATGCCATCTTTCGCGAGGTAGCATACTCTCGGGCGAAACGATGTGAAAGGTGCTCCCAATCGCGACGAAGAGGTCGTTGTCGGTCATTTCGAGTCGCATTCGATGCAACTTGATATATTCGGGCGCATCTTCCTGGAAGAACACGACGCCAGGCTTGACCGCTTCAACCTCGCCACAACGCGGGCAGGCTGTGTCAAGGTGATATTCGTGTCCGTCTTTAGGGAAGCGGAGGTCACACGACGTACAAAGCATCGAATGCATGTCACCGTGAAGGTGTGTGACATGCTGCGCGCCAGCCCGCTCAAGCAAATCGTCGATGTTCTGGGTGACGAGCCGGACGCGCTCGTTTCCCCAAGTGTTTTGCCACGCGGAGAGAATCCGGTGCGCTTCGTTCGGACGTGCGTCCCGTTTCTCGAGGATTCGCTCGTTATAGAAGCGAAATACTGCCTCCCGGTTCTGGCGCCAGGTCAGGAAGTTGCAGACTTTGTCGATGCTCTCGCTGGTCCACATACCACTTCCGGTACGGAACGTCGAAATCCCGCTCTTGGCGGACAGGCCGGCCCCCGAAAATACATACAGGCGTGGGCTCAGGACATGCTGTGCAGATGACACCGTTCATCCTCCGATGGTAAAAGCGGTCGGGCGTTGGATACGCCGGGTGTAAGTCGATTCAGGTACGAACGGTTTCAGCTTGTCCGCAGCGCATCTAGCGCCGCGTTCGGACGGGCATGCGACCATCGTCATTTGTGTCCATTCCAAACCGGGTCCGGGTCATCGTCCCATGAGGGAGCAAATTCCACGTCTTTCCATTTCAGGTGGTTTCTGTCGAATGGCGTCCCCGGACCTTCTCGCGGGCGGTCATGGCGATATATCCAACCTGGCAGGTTGGAGCGGAACATCTCTTCGTAGCGAGCCATGAACGCAGCGGTGGACATGCGCATCGCATAACGAAGGAACTCATGGCCCTCAAGTTCGAAGTCTGGCGTCCATATCTGCCACGTGTATTTGTAGAACTTCCGCGGTGTTCTGGGCAGGTACCCCAGACAGAACCATAGCGCGCCGGGAGGGTTTCGCTCCCACCTTTCTCGGGCGGGTAGTCGCATGGCAGGTCAGTTTTTTGATTCAGAAGTTAGCGCGCAAAATGGTCAAGGCTCAACAACGTTAATCGTCATCGGCGCAACGGACCAAAGCCATCAGTTGATTGCCGTTTCCGAATACCCGAAGACGGGAATCCAATGTCTTGTCGAGTTGAGGATTGTAGATTCCAACCATTCTCCCGCCCACGTAGGCGAATTGCTTCCCCTGGCTGTCGGCCTGGATACGGCCAACGATTTTCGACGAACCGTCACGAATATAGGTTTTGTTCACAACGCCTCCAGTTTATTGTCTTGATAATTAGAAGTTGTCGGCCCAGCGGTCCCAGAAGCCGGGCTCATCGTGATGCGCGTTCTTCATGGCAAGCTGTAGCGTGACGATATAGAACCTGACATCGTCAAAGCGCATCGTGCCGTCCGGATGCTCGAGAAACGCCTGAACCTTGCGGTACTGGGCGTCGGTCTCGTCGAACGGCACGTTGATGAATATCTCCCCAGCGTACGAACGCATTGCTGTCTCGGATGCAAGTGCTCCGCACTCGCTCCATTCGACACCCTCGCGTTCAAGCCACTGAACAATATGGGAGCGGCTCTCGAGACGCCGATAGTCGGCGCGGTGCGGCCGCTTCGCTTTCAGAAAATCGAGATAAAGCACGTCCCGCCTCAGTCTCCGAGCGATTGCGTCAATGTGTTCAAGAATTTGTGGCATGAGATTTCACAGTTTAATTGCAGGGAGAAGGCTCCGTCGTGCCGGCATCATTCGACGACGTAGTCCATCGCCGCGGCACACGTTTGGCACAGCGTGCGTACCCGTCATCCTTATGTCCGCGCAACTTCGCCTGCTGGCTGCACCGCTCGCATGTTTGCTGACTCAGACGCGCGGCCTCGGCGAGCCAACTTTCCGCCGCGCCCGTCGCGTCAGCCCAAAGAAGGAATCGCAGACTGCCCAGCTTCTCTCGCACTTCAATTGCGAGTAGCTCCGACGTGCACGCCACGGCCTCGAGCTTGCGCGAAAGCTCGTGGATGATTCGGTACCAGCCATCGTCACATTCGAACCGGCTTGCGCCAGAGAAGCGTGGCTGCAATGACCGATAGATGGTCGGATAGCTCGCGACCAAGGTGTTTTCGAGCTCTTGATTCATCGATGGTTGACTGCTCAATGAAGGACAAGCCGGGATTCGTTGTTGATGCCATACGGCACGCGTCCGGTCGCCACGAGTCGCGAGGCAGACTCGCAGTTTCGTACGTGGTCGCTTTCCAGAAACAACGGGTTCTCTTCCTCGAAATCAAAAAGCGTTCGTGCGGAGACAGCGATGGTGATTTTCGTGCTCGAAGTCATAGGTCTCTCCTGTGGTCGAGCACCATGATGCAAGACGACTGGGACAATAAGTGTCCCCATCATCCCGTAGAATCATCGCTAACGGGATACCGAACAACTCACCTTCGACCAGAGCCTAGAATGACAACCTCAAGCCTTGATGAAGCGATTCTTCGCATCCTGCCGACAGACAGGGACCTGGAATCGTGGATGTCCACGTCTGAGGTTCTTCGGTTGCTCGAAGACCGGGGGCACCGCGTCGACTATCCGAAGCAACTTCGACGACGGCTTTCCATACTGGAGCGGGACCTGCTTGTCCTATCGACCGTGTCTGGCCGGCATCGGCTCTGGCAACGCAAATCCTGGCTGCACGGCGCCGGCCAGGTGGCGAGTCTGATGAGCGCTTCCGAGGCTGTCGCGTTTCACGCGCTCAGACGTTTTGTGGGAGACAAGCTACCCGCGGCAGTGACCAGGGACATCGAGCCACTCTTCAAGGCCGCTGACACGCGACTTTCTCAAGCCCGCGAGGACAGTCGACTGTATCGGGCATGGGTCAACAAGATTGACTCGGTCGAGCCCACCTACGTGTTGAGTCGCCCCGCCGTCAATCCCGAGGTCTTTCAGACGGTCGTGACCGCGACATTCTTTGAGCGCGAACTGCTCGTCCGGTATCGCCAGGCTTACAGGGAGGCCAGGGCCGACGACATCAAGCCGAAGCGGCTCTGGCCGCTCGCGCTTGTCGAGTCAGCCGGGCTCATGTATGTGGTTGCCCAGAGTCCGGACCACCCACCAAGACCCAATGAAGGCAAGCCTGACTGGCTTCGGCTTTTGTATCGGCTGGACAGAATCGTTTCGGCAGTCGATTCGGGAGACAAGTTCGCTTACCCGCGCGATTTCCGGCTGCAGGACACGATTGAGAATGAACAGGTTTTCGACTTTCTGCCAGAAGAGCCTGTCGTACTGGAGCTTGCGCTGGAACCGGGTGAGGCAAAGCGACTGGAGGAGCGACGCATGTCGAAAGACCAAAAACCTGAGCCGCTTCCTGATGGTCGCATAAAGGTGACCGGGACGGTGGTTCCTAGCGTGAAGCTGCGATGGTGGCTTCGCTCGCTCGGCGCTGCAGTGGAAATTCTGGCACCACCCGCGCTTCGGGACGAATTCGCGCGCGACGCGGCCGAGTTAGCGAAGCGCTACGGCACGGCAGCTTAAATCGCGGAAACGATATTTCCGCACGGCATAGGTCAATCAGCGTAATCGAGGTAGCAGGTGGATAACGACGATGCAATCAGACACGCAGCCGACTGGATTCGCGACGCGGGCGGGTTGCTCATCACTGCGGGAGCCGGCATGGGTGTGGATTCCGGGCTGCCCGACTTTCGGGGAACAGAGGGGTTCTGGCAGGCCTACCCCGCGCTGCGCCATCAGGGGTTTTCGTTCGAGGACATCGCCAACCCTGCTGGCTTTGCCAGCAATCCACGCTTGAGCTGGGGATTTTATGGGCACCGACTTGCGCTCTACCGCGCAACCGTACCCCATGCAGGTTTTGGCATTCTTCTCAAGTGGGCGTCAACGATGAAGCGCGGTGCATTCGTGTTTACAAGTAACGTCGACGGTCAGTGCCAGAAAGCTGACTTTGATATTGAACGTATCGTGGAATGCCATGGCAGCATCCATCGGCTTCAGTGCGTCGAGGCTTGCACCGATGACGCGTGGCCGGCTGACGACTTTACTCCTGTCGTCAACGAGGCGAGTTGCTTGCTCGAAAACATGATGCCCAGTTGCCCGCACTGCGGTGCGCTCGCACGACCGAACATCCTGATGTTCGGAGACTGGAAATGGGTCGGCAAATACACAGACAGGCAAGAGAGGCGGCTTGCAACGTGGCTCGAGTCTGTCAAGCGACTCGTCGTTGTCGAAATAGGGGCTGGCCGGGCGTTACCGACCGTCAGGCGTTTCAGCGAACGCCACGGACCTCGTGTCATTCGTATCAACCCGCGCGAATACTCGATACCGCTAACCAAAGGGTTAGGTATCTCGGGAGCGGCGTTTGAAACGCTTCAACTACTCGATAAGGTGCTTGACCGCAGCGCGTAGCACAGACGTTTAAGGAAACAGACGAATTGGTCGTTAAAACGGCCGTGGAGGATGTGATGGAATGCGTCGAAAGCAGGACAAGGGGCAAAAAACGACCGTCCAAGTATTGAGAAAAATCATGGTTTCACGAATGACATTAACAGGCTTGAGTCAGGACCAAGAGGAAGAGATGATGCAACTTAGTACGGCAACCGGCAAAGCACAGTTCGAATACACGGGAAGCAGAGACGCGGGCATCGAACTGCACTTCGGTAATGGGCAGCAGACATTTCGTGTTCGCGTTAGCCCCGAGACTATCAATGCGCTCCTGACAGAATTCGCCTCCAGACCAGCCCCTGCCGTTGTTGGAACCCATTTCTCGGACCCGCCGCTTGGCAGTATCGGTGACTGGCTGAAAGCACAGGGTAACCAGAATGTTGCGTGCTATCTCGTTCCCGCGCTAGAGCATCTGTGCTTGGGAACATATGACGCCAGCCGTCGTCGGTTTTCGTTCGTTAAGGTCAATGACGAAGGCCGGGCGGATACATCGTCCCCCCAAGCGCCTTCGATGTTGTCGGAGAGTTTCGACGGTGGGTCGCTGGCGACAGAGGCTGGGAAAATGATGTCGCGTGTTGCCGAAGAAGTGACAAAGCTTGCCCTGTCTCCAGTCCAGCGAATTGAATGCTCGCTGTCCGATTTTGCGAATGCCGAGGCACTGCGTCGCCGGTTGGGTGAATGGAGCCTCCCTGACGAAGGCGAATTCGTTGTGTACCGATTCCAGACCGAGGCACCAGGAGAATTCCACGCTGCATTCCCCGAGAGCTCGGCTCGCACATACAAGCTTAGCCGGAAGAATGAACTGACGGAGGACGGAGTCGCCCTCTATGTCGGAAGTTCAAGGAACTTTGCAAGCAGGCTTCAGCAACATTTTGGCTATGGATTCGAAGGGACGTATGCGCTTCATCTAAAACGCTGGGTTCCTGAAAAACTGTCTCGCACGCCATTGGTGCTTGAGTACTGGACTATCCTTGACAGTGAACAGGCACGTCCCATTGTGCTTCAAACTGTCGAGGATTATCTATGGGACCACAGCCGACCGATATTTGGTCGACGCGGTTCGAAATAGCGAGACGCAACGAGTAGCTTGGTTAAGGACCGGTGCTTCGATTGGACCAAAGCTGCATTTTGCGGATGAAACGCTGCTTGAGGCGCAGGTCAGCGTTTATGTTTCGCCCTCACTTGCCGGCGCTACGCGCCTTTTCGAGCTCATCAACCTGCGGGGCAAGCGGGTTGGCTAGTTCGACCTAGTGAAACACAAACTTATGAGCGGCCGCGGGTGATGCGCGCTCGAGAAGCTCATCACCTGACAGTACGACGTGCTCTACGCACCCTCGCTCCTGCATAGAGAACAAATTCTTTAAAGTTTTTCGATGTGGTGCCGATAATCAAAGGTCACTTAAGCTCCGCCCCACCACTAGGCAATCCGAGCAGCGAATCGTCCTGTCTCGCTGCGACTACGATACTATCGAGGAAGAGGGTTTGTATGTTGGGACGCTGGACATGCTGCGAAAGAGCTACAAAATTGCTTCACAAGTTCTATCTTATTTGCGTGAAGGTGAGGAGCGAACAGACAGTACACCTGTCGCAACCACCAATGCCCGTGAAGAAGTCAACGCGAAGGTGTTGTCTGCAATCAACGACGTGTCACAAAAGCTCGACATTGTCGCGCGTGACATTGTCGGCAAGGTCACCCAGAAGCTAGAGCAGGACCAGCTTGAGAAACTTGCAGCACAGGTGAGGACGGTCAAGCTTGGCTTGGAGCTCGACAATGAAGGCATATTGACGACGTCGCTGGTTCACATCACAGAACAAATTGAGTATGCAAAGAATCGTCTTGCCGAAGACAAGCGCGAATGGCTCGGTCCATGGTTAATGGCCGAGGCTGTGCGGATTGCCGCGCTTCGGGCAGTGTCTGGTGGCGAGAGGGCAATGACCGTCCTGAACAGGGGGGCAATGTCCTTCCGGCTGAACATACTCGACTACACTCGCGACTTACTATTGAAAACAGGCAGGTCCCCCTGGTTGAAAATCGCTGAGTTTGTCGAAGGAAGGAACGAGGACGTTCTCAGGCTGGTCGAGAATATGTCTAGCGATGCCATCGCAACTCAGCCTAAGGCCGTTATTCTTGATGACCTCGGTGATGAAACGGTGGCTACTTTTACCTGCGTTCGCATTTCAAAAGGCAGCACCGTAAAGATTGGAGATGTACTGCTCGAGTATGAAGTCGACAAGTCTATTACGGAGCACCTGGCGAACGAACCCGGAGTTGTCAGTGAAATCATGGTCAAACAAGGTGAACAGCTCAAAAGAGGCGCTGTACTGCTGACCTTTCAGCAAGACTAGCGCCGAGAGCAACGCTGCTGCCTTGTGAATAACAGACAGTCCTTCCAGGCCAGCGCCGAGACTGCGGCGACTTGGGCAACCAGAGAGCCTTCTTTTGTTTTAGTAAGATGACAGCACTCCAGATGTCAACGACGGCGACGGAAAGTTAAACGAACAAGAGCTTTGCCCAGCCCGCAGATTGAACACAGGCTGTCCGCTTATCTGCAGGCAAGAACGTCGGCGAACAGCTGCCTTTCGTCTTTTGCGATGCCCATCTTGGCATTCTGTCTGGCGGTCGCGACTAGACCTTGGAGATATGACACATCTCGCCCGAGACGGACCGTAGCGGAGATTAGCAGCCTCAAGGTGCTTACCATAGCGACCTGGTGCATTTGCATCCTGACATAAGACCGAGCCTTGTTCTCATCGATGACCACCGACAGGGACCTCTGTTGGGCGACTACTAATGTCGCACTTTCCCCTGCGCCCAACCGTTGACCCAACGGCGCCTGAATAAGGGTCAAGAATTTCGCATACTCTTGGTCCTCCATCCTTGCCCGTTCAATAAATCCAGCATCCTGTAGCGCCTGGAGTTCTTTCATGTGACACAGTCCAGGAACCGGATGCCGAAGAATCTCACCAAAAACCTTCTCCTCGACGAGGCAAGGCAGATTAAGCGCACTAAAGACTTCATCGGCCGCGCAGCAACCAAGCAGGTTGATGAGAACGCTTGCGTCCAGAACGAGCTGCCCTGCTGGCAGGTGGTCACGAAACCAGCTCAAGCGCCTCCCCCTGTCCGCCGTTGTAGTCTTCATCTAGTGCTTTGCGCACGGTCAATATGTCCAGTTCCAGCATGGATGCAATTTGCTGCTCGGTTAGCAGTTCGCGCTCATGGGCAGCAGCAGCCAGCAACATCGTGCGTGCAGTGAAGCTAGGCGGCTCCGGCGTAAGGCCGAGTTCATCGCGCACTGCCGCTTGATGCTTCAGGCTGAGTCCGTCCGTCTTCAGTCGTTCGTAGGTACCTTGTGGAAGCAGCTTAAGCGCCACCATACGGCGAACCAGCGCTTCCATTGACACATTGAAATACAGGGTCATCGTCAGCAACTCTCGCACCGTGAATCGGCCCACGAGCTTCTTTAGTTCGGCAGCCTTCTTGCGCACTGAAGCCCCCGGCATGAGCAAGCAGCTACCAAAGACATCACAGAAGCGCTCTTCCCGGTCTTCGTACGAGGCATCCTCGAAATGCACCAGAAGCCCCGTACTCCTCAGTACGGCATGGGCTAGTTCGTGAGCGGCAGTAACGCGCCGCCGGTAAATCGGGTGTTTAAGATTGATGAGCACAAAACCACCGGTCGACTCCGAGAACGCCATGGCTCCGCTAATGCGCGAAGGCAGAGGCCTCTCAAATACGCGAAGGCCGAGCTCGGATTCAAGCAATGCGTTCAGGTCCTGGATGGGCCCCGTCCCAAGACCGAGCCTCGCCCGCACCGCAAGAGCAGCATCCTCTGCCTGCTGCTCTATCGGCTCCTCCCGCGACAGCGAGACAAACGGGACATCGACTCTTGGCGCAGGCATTCCCACCAAGGCTTCCAGCTGGACAACCGAGGTAGCCAGCCTGTTCAGCGTCGAGGCGACAAGAGCCTCGTCGTCGGCCCCGCGTTGCGGAGCGCTACTTCGGAATTGCACCTGCATTTCCGCTGGCGCCGCCCCGTCATCGAGCAGGTCAACTTCGGAGGCGTCGTACAACCCTGCCATAGCACGCAGTTCATCCACACTGACTGGACGCTTGCCTGCCTCAATTGCAACAACAGTGGTCCTTGCGATGCCTAGCGCATTGGCAGCGACCTCCTGCGTCAGCCGACGCATCGTTCGAGCGGCCTTCAGGCGTGCGCCAAGCACTTCCGGCCGAACTTTCGGTTCAAACTCCATTTCATTCTCGTGCGAGTAGTGCCACCCAGGACGACTTCCCGCAGTGTCCCAGGAAGTCCATCCATTCGTGGCTGTGTTGTTCAAGCATTCCGTCGAGCGCATCCCGCACTTCGCTTCGCGAACGCCGCTGATAGCTAGCCAGACCTTCAGCTTCAGCAGCCACGCGGTATTGTTTGTCGGAACTGGAGAGGTCAGCCAGCCGCTGCATGCTTCTAGCCGCGTTGCGTGCGATGTCCTTGTAGGAACCGAGAGTCAGCAGCTTATCGTCTGCCACGATAGCCTCTTCCAGCGACTTCGCGTGCAAATCGCTCACTTTATAGTCTGTCGAATCAACAATACCCGCTGCAAGAATTGACGTCCGTCGTAGCAAGCAATTGCCACAAACACCACAATGCACCTTCTTGCCACCTCGGTTCGCATGACGTGCATCGTAGGAACACGAGGGATGCTCAGCTAACCAAGCCACGCTATCCGGTTGGACCTGCAACAGACTCCGGAGCACCTGCCCCTTAGTGTGGAACAGAGCAGGATGCACGAACGTTACTTTCTTTCCGGTCAGGCAATCGAAGAAGTGTGCAAGGCGTGTAGTAAAACCGGGGTGGCAACTCCGGTGCGGAGCTTCTGCACCCAATCTGACCAAAGACCCTCCCAGACTACCTTGCCCGTTCTCGGGAATAACGACTTCGCCCCCCTCGGATAGAACCGCCGCATAAGCTGCCAATCCGTCAAATAGAAATGGACGCGTACGAAAGCTCGGCTCTGCGTGTTTGGGCTCGTTCACGTTCGATGACACCGGAATTGGCGTTGGCTTTCGTTTAGCGCTGCGCCCAAGTGATTTCATCGTCTGCTCTACAGCACTCGACCGCAAATGAACAGGTATGACATCAAACCCAATCTCGCTTGCCCTCAGCAGCTCGCTCTGAGCGAAGCTATCCAGTCCATGGCTGAAAGGAACGAAAACTCGTCGCCTGTCAGGTGAAGCCGGCAACGACATCTGCCCGGAGGGGGCTGAAATCCTCCGTCTCTTTACGAAGCGGACCTGCCAAACGTCGCCGGTTAAGTACTGCAGGGTATCCATCAACGTCGATGCGACGTCGTCGCGCCGCCAAGTTGCAATCTCATAAACGGGCACCGTCAGACTGAGGTGGCGCTCCCAGCCACGACCATGCTTCCGACGAACCGACCTGTCGACATACTTGACAGCGCCTAGTAGCACAGACAGGTCGCGAGAGAGAGGGCTTATCTCGGTAAAGCAGAATTCGTGGAGCAGTCCCGTCTGTATGTCCAGACCATCACAAATAGGCACCTGCGAGTGATTGCCCTTGACGATAAACGCACCGGACTCAACAACCGTCACGGAGCCTTGGGTTGGCGGCGCGAAAGCGCGAAACATATTCATTGCCCCAACTGGAGTTCCGTGGATAGGAACTCGCCAACAGACTTAGACTTTTCTGTGCGGCGGGCGGGACGCCTGACCTGCGCCGTGAAATCGCACAACTCGAGGGCACGCGCTAACACACCTCGCACTTGACTCGCTTCCTCATAACCCCAAGTACATGCGATTCGGGAAGCCATATGTTCGAATTGGTCGCGAGCATGCTGCTCTCCTACAGCCTGAGTTACCTGCTGTCGAAAACTGGGTGACATCCCGTACGTAGCCAACACGCCTAGCGCAATCTCGCACGTGGTACGGGTGGCGACGGAAAGAGAGCAATCCAGAATCCGATGTAGAGCAAAACGCATCTTTTCCTCGCCATCATCGAAGAGGTCGCTGCAACCTTCACGTAGCGTGTCGTCAAGCGCCTGCCCACTATGTTTGTCATCGGCCGCGAGGTCGTTCTGCACGGTCGACACGATTAGAGGGGCGAGTTCTTCAGATGACCACCTGTCGTGCGACAGACGCCGAAGCACTCGCCCCCAGGGGCGAGCCAGTGGAACCGTCTTGTGCAGGTCATCGCGCATGAGCACTCTCCGACAATGTCACCGTAAGCATAGTCCATCTGCCGACAATGTCAACAAAATATAACCATCTTTCCTGACAATGTCAGTTTTGACATCTTTTTTGGTTCTGAAGCGTCTTCGTTTCTTCGCCCATCTACAGCAACCACTTGAGGCTGACCGTACATTCCCGTGAAGCCGGTGCGCGCCATTGTTGACAGTCCACGAACTGCGTCCGTTTCGGCGATACGAAGCCCACTTGATATCAAGGCTGAGTGCCGGCAGTGTCGACGTGCGACTGAAAACAAGGTCGGGCTCATTTGATTTCACCCACTCAAGCGGTGGCGCCAGTTTGACGATGCGGTCCCCTTCTGCTCGCAGTGCTCGACCGATGACGGCCTCGCCGAGACAGCGTTCGCCCATGTCGCAGCCTGTGTGGCTTCATCGCCGCGGTGGCGGTCTTCTCGGTGACCCCAAGGGTCTCCTCTGACTCTTCGTTAAAAAGACTCCTGTCTTCAGCCATGTGAGCAACGCGCTTACGGTCAATGTCCAGCACCAGCACTGCCGCGAGAAAGACGGGTTCCGTGGAAGTGGAAGCAGCCGCTGCGCGAATCGCTGCGACGAGAGAGGGTTGGTTTGTAGACAAGGAAAGGCATCGGATGCGGTTGATGCAACGTGTATTTCGCCCGATTTATCCCTCTTAGCATAACGTTAAGATAATGACGCTATGCTGCCGCCAGTTGTTTTACGAATTTTTCGCTAATTTCCCTCTGCCGCCAACCCATTGATAGCAAAACGGAATCGGCCGTTTTTCAAGACAAAAACCGCGAATGTTTCACGCCCAGAATGCTGATGACAAAGCGAGCCGCAGGCCTTTAACTTAACGCGTTATGCAACAAGGCATCCCGCCATCGATGTGCGGCTGTAGCGGAGCGAACCTCGGACTCGAGCCGCCGTTCCGGCTATCCCTAAGCCCCCTTTTCAATCGCTTGCCAATGGCAGGTTCTGGAGCCTTTCAAGGATGATGTCTTTCATGCCCCGCGGCGTAGGCAGTTCGTCAAGCATCTTGGGCCAAGTGTCTTTTGCCGCAGAAACTGCCGACTTGACTGCAGCGGTCGCTATGCGCTCGGCCACACCCGCTGCGCGCGCCATCAATCTGTAGTCTCCGAGTGTTTGGGTCCGTTGAGCCCGGTCAATCGTCACGTTGGTGCCGTATGTTGAGAAACCTGGTAGCGCCGCTACGCAAACAATATCGTAGGCCGGCGCGAGTTCAGGGAACATTTTCTCGGCGTAGAGCACCGAGTGGTTTTTTAGATGGGCATCGCTGTTGCCAATTAGTGTGTTCACCGCGTGACGCACGAAAAGCTCTCGAACGTCCTTTACACCACGCGGGCTCAACTCTGTGAGCAACATCAAGAAGACTCGGTATTGCTCCGCCTTCCCGTGTTTGGCGATGGGCATGAGTCCAAGCACCTGACACCCGTCTTCGACGTGAATGCGTTGGTTGTCGCGCCGGTCATAGCGTTCGACCGCAAGAAATGAGGTAGCGGTGCCCACCGTCGCCTGAAGCCCCTCGATATCGATGGCTGACAAAGGCATGGGCTCGCAAGTGGCGACGTTGACACCCGCCGCCTTGGCGAGTTGCATGGCAACGAATTCGTTGAACACCTGCGAGTCGTCGTTGCGCGCAGGAAGCTTAGCAATCAGGTCAGAAAGCTTCCTATGTCCCGGCATGGTGTACCGCTTGCCCTTGTGTACGGTCGACAGCGCGAGCTTGTTCTCCACACCGGAAATCGAGGCCACCCCCTCCGTAGCACCTTCGGTCATGCTCACTTCGACATTGTCGGCGCCATCCGTCGCGCCAAAGGTGCGCGCGTACTCCGGAATGCTATGCGGGTCCTCCGGCGGTTGAATGACCACCGCGCCCTGCAAATCTTTACCAGCCGCGGCCAGCACGCCAAAGTCGTCCCGGTCCTCAGGGTTGTGCCGGGTCGCCTCGAGACGCTTCCGAAGTTCGCTTTCCGGAAGAAGACCGGCAAAGAACGGAGGCAACTTTCCGCCGGTGTTGTAGAGGGCTGGGTGGAATGCGTTTGAGAAAATCTCGGCCGCAATGGCCGGAACACCGGGAATGGCCATCGAGAGCGTGAGAGTCGGCCCACCGCCAGCTGCCTTAAATGATTCCGAGGGCACGAACCGGCAGTTTCCGCCGAGCTCGCACAGATAGCCGCAGATTTGGTCGTACAGCTGGACTTCTAGGTAGCGAGGACGAGCAGCGACACTCACTGCCGGCCTTTCAAGAACAACTCTGCAGCGCTCTTGGCCTCAAGGTCGGGACCGGTGCCCTTTCCTGCCAGCACCTGTCGGACCAACAGCATATGCTCCTTCGGGACAAGCACCCACTCCGCGTCCAGCCCTGCGGCCAGTGCGTCGAGCGTTGAACCTCGGGCATCGTGCCTACCGGCCAGCGTTGCGGACAGATTCGAGCGCGCGATGCCCAGTAATTCAGCGAGCTCTTTCGCCGATACTGCGCGCGTTGCCAGTAATGCTTTGATTTGAGCCATGAATGACATGTCATAATTTTAGCCATCTTAATATGATAAATCATACACATTTGATGCCCAGAGGTCGCGGGGATTAGCGGCAATAAGCGCTTCACCGAGCGCGTCAATGTCTGCGACCAGTCGCGCGATGCACTCGTTATGCATCAAGGCCGCGGTGTAACGGCTACCGTCGGCTGAATGCGCAGCGACTGATGCCATGACGGGCGCGCCATGCGCAGCTGGCGGCAAGTCGATGACGACCACTGATGCAGATGATTTGGGAACAGGGAGCGCCTGCGGCGTGTCGTCAGGAACGGGTGTCGGGGTGGTGCGTTTGCGTGGCGGCATGGGTTCGATGAACTGGGAACAGAGCCTTGTGTAGCACAATGCTTTAAGCCTGCAGTTCAATGAAACGGAGCGTCAAAACTGAGCGAATTGGCGTCAAAAATCGATGCTGGAAGTGCTTTCAAGAGCAACACGTGTTGCCTTTGCCGGCAACAAGTCTCTTTATTAACACTAAACATCGAAACAATACGCAAATAATTGTACAAACAGCCCACTATTGCCATCATTTTTAACAAAAATCATTTTGACGTCAAAATGAGTGCGCCAAAATAGGTACATTGCGTTTCTGCGATGAAACAGGTCCCAAAAGACCACGATTTCGTTGGTGATAGTCACCCTGCTGCCAGTTCGTACCGCTCAACGACCGCAACCGCTGCTGCCAGGACCGACTGCAAACCCACAGCATCATCCTCCGTGAAGTCCGCACCGTCGAGACCTGCTGCTGTTAGCAAAGCTGCCGCACGTTCGTTGCCATTGGCAACGCTTGCAGCATCCACCCTCTGGCGGTCAGCGAAGTCTTCGTCTGGCGGCAAGCTGAGTGGACCAAAGAGTTCGCCGAGTACAGCGCCTATAAGACTTGTTGCGAGTTCGCGTGCGGGAGCGTGCATGAGAGAGTGAAAGCAAGGTTGTGCTTCCTGTAGCAACGTCTGAACCATTGGGTTGTAACGATTAGTCTTTGCCGGCAACGTCATTTCTTTGAGCGTACAACGTGACGTGAAAGGTCGCTTTGGGAAAATCGAGGCATAGCATCAGTGCGTTACGAAGAAAATACTTTAACGACCCGTCGTCGATGTCAGACTCGCAAGCTAAGTCGAACAATTCGCGCGCGCACTGCATGCACTGATAGCCGTCCAACGCTCTAAGTCGAAGCAGCGGGGCAGCCAGCCACTCCGCGCGACCACTACTAAATCTAATAGCTTCTGCAAGGCGTACTGGCTGCAAGGCTCCAACGTCCGTGTCAACGTAGGCGGTGTAATCGGCAAACAAGTAGATTCCCCTTATAAATAAGACGTAACGGACGGTTAGATGCACCGTGCAACTAAGTCTGGAGTCCGAATCATGTTGCAAGACTATGCTAGCATGAGCTGATTGCAATTAACGCCGAGTGCCCAGTGACCTACGACGAGCTAATTGGCGATGCTTAAAGTGACCGTGGAACTATGCCCGCCGCACGGCCCGAGCCGCATACTTGGATACGCCGAGATTGAGAACATCTCTAGTGACGATGCGAGCGCGAATGACGGGGTCTCCATCACGAAGTACGGCGATTATTCGGTCACCGTCTATGAGGGCAAAGACGAGCATCAGGTGGGCACCGCAGCGCTGACAGCATATCCCCGTTTTTCGGGCACCGTGTGGGACCTGGTCGCGCGCGGGATTGCGACCGCTCTTGCGGGCAAAGAAGAGCTACCCGAACGTCCTGTTTTTCCGTGGAAGTGACAGCATGAGCACTATCCCGACGCCGCCACCAGCAATACCGCCGCCCGTGAAAACGGGCGGCTTTGTGCTGTATCTCGACTTTGACGGTGTGCTCCACCCGGAAGACGTTCACATGCGAACCGGCCGTGGTCCGTTTATCGCATCGCCGGAAGGGCACGCTCTATTTGAGCACGCTCCGCTGCTAGCAGACGTGCTGTCGCCATACCCGGACGTGCGCATCGTATTGAGCACAAGCTGGGTGCGCGTATATAAAAGTGTCCGCCGTATCGCGCGCAAGCTGCCGCAGGAACTGAGGGAAAGGGTTGTCGGTGCGACGTATCACGGCTCGATGGATTCGCAGCTATTCAAAGAAGCACCACGAGGACTACAAATATGGTCAGACGTGCTGCGCCGCATGCCCGATGACTGGCTAGCGTTGGACGACGATTACCTGCATTGGCCGACCTGGTGTCGTGAAAGGCTTGTGCGCACAGACGAGATTCTCGGCATCAGTGAGCCGGCGGTGCTGGCGGAGCTGAGAGCAAAGCTGGCCGCAATGCACGGAGAATGACGATGTTTGAGTTCGGCAACGACCCTGACCTCTCCCGCTCCGTGCGCTGGCAACGTCAGCGTGCCGTCGCGCGTGGGGAGTTCCTGTCAGCAGCCGCGTTTCGCCGACAAAGAGGTGTTTCACGCGAAGGACTACGCCGTCTGATGCATCAGGGCGACGTCTTTGACGTCGCAATTGCGGGCAAGCGCTACTACCCTGCAATGCTTGCAAGCGTGCGCGGCGTCCGGCTGTCGCGGCTCAATCGCATCTGCCGACAACTGGCTCCGCTACCCACATGGCTGAGGTACGACGCTCTGTCGACATGCAGGGAGACCCTTGGGGGCAAGAGTGTGGTGCAGGTGCTTCGCCGCGGCGCCGGGTACCGGCGCGCTCGGTGGTACGCAGGGAGAGCAGTGGCTGTGGAGGAAGAAGAGGCGCTCGTCACCGCCAGGCTGAGGTCAGTGGCTCGCACATTTGTAGTCTATTGATGGCAACCAACACCCCGTCGGGCCGACTCGGAGGCTGGCACACAGATTTGTAGTCCATTCGCTTCCGCCCCATCCCTTTGCTTGCAAGGCTCCGCAAGCACGCCCCGCGTTTGTAGTCCATTCACTGGTGCCAGAGGCCGTGCTAGCGTGGGCCCAAAGCCGTTGACCACACTTGTAGTCCATTGCAGCCCAATGAGCATTGAAAACAGAATCGTTCGCTCGATACGACAGCGAAAAGGTGTCGTGGTCCTGCGGTCAGAGGTTGCGTCGCTGGGCAGCGTCGCGCAGGTTGGCCGTGTGCTCGCAAAGCTTGTGAACGATGGGAGGCTGGTGCGTGTCAGCAAGGGGGTGTACGCAAAAACGCGGGTGAATAAGTTCACCGGGAAACTAGCGCCAGCGGGCACATTTGAAAACATCGCCGCTGAGACGTTTCGCAAACTGGGCATCGACGTGCAGCCGGGACAACTCGCACGCGAGTACAACGCGGGATTGACGACACAGATTCCCATGGACGGTGCTGTGTGCACGGGCAAGCGACGCATCAGCCGGAAGATTCAGGTCGGCGCACGAATCGTAAAGTACGAAAAGCCGTGAGCGCGTGCGGCTGTCAACCCGCTATGTGTCAACCTGCGAGCACCTGCAGTACGTTTTGGCCCTGTATTTTGCACTAAAGTTTCCGTAAGTCGTGACGTTATCCAGCCTGCCGGCATGTGCCGACCGGGCATCGATGCCCGTGCAATCGGAAACGACAGAAGGAAGAAAATGAGCGCACTAACACGTAAGGCAACGTCGCTGGCCACGGCCATGTGCCGTGACGCATTTGGCAACTACAAGGCCGGACAAGATGTACGCAGCATGGGCTTTCTCGCTGCTGCCATCAAACTGCTGGATGAAGTAAAGGAGTGCGAGGACGCAAAGAGCGACTTCCGCGCCGAAGCTGCGTTGCAAGCTGCAATGACTGCGGCACTGGAATCAACCGACAAGCTGCAGGCGTTCGATGACGCCTATATGGAAGTCGGCGCAAAACGATTTGAAGAGCTGGGCCTGTCCTCTGACGGCGTGCTGGCAGAAATCACCGCTGATGACCTGGGTGCCGCGTGAACACGGAGGAGCAGTTCATTGCGATGAGCGACGCGGAAAAAGAAGTAGCACAGCTGACGCTCAGCTCGGCGCAGGACTTGGTAGCAAAGGGTGACCTGCGCGGCTACGCACGACTGTTGGCTGAAGCCGCAGAGCTAACACAACGCGCGGTGGCGCAGCGAAGCTGATTCTGAAGCACAGAAGGCATCTGTGAGGGGTCATCGACGTAGATGGCCCCTTTTTGTTTTCGACGCCGATAAACTACCGGCACGACAACTTGCGGGGGATTTGATGCCGGACGGGGTAATCACAATCGGTGCTGCAGTCATTGCTGCCAGCGGTGCGCTCGCTGTCGCCTACGCGAGCAATTTCCTAGCTGAGCAGTATCGTCGGCACCTTGATAGCACGAGCTGGGCGGCCGCACTCGCCGGCGAGCTGGACTCGCACGCTTCCGCTTTTAAACTGCTCAAGGCTGGGCTGCACGGGTTAGTGTTCACGGCAAGAAAGAAAGAGCCCCTTCCCCTGTACAGCATGCCGATGCCAACGGACCCAATTTTTGACAGCAATCCTGCGAAGGTAGGTGTGCTTGGGCCAGAACTGGCCGGTGAGTGTGCCTACGCGTACGAGCAGCTACGCGCGTTTAGAATTGGCATGCAAATTGTTGCCGAGCACCGGGAAAAGATGGATGCCGACCAGATTGCGAACAGGCTGCTCTATTTGCTGCAAGTAATTGAGACCAACGAGCAGCGCCTGTCCGCCCTGATACAAGCGCTGTATGCGTACTCCGGCGTGAAGTTTGTGGACACGCCGGCGATGGGTTGGTGGCGCAAGCTGCGACGCGCTGCGACCGGTCGCCGTTAAGCGGTTTCTTTAATTCCGGCAGCCCCCTTGGCTTTACGGATTTTGAGCAACTCGGTATTGCGGGCGACGCGTTTCTTGCGGTAGGCGATTGCTTCAGCCTTTTGCTTCTGCTTATTGCGCTCGTGCAACGAGATATGCCCGTTTGTCTCGGGTTTTGCCACCACTTGGGTTGCATGCCGCAAGATGACTTCGGCTGTCTTGTTCATATCTTCCCGCAGTTGTTCGTCCGTCATATTGATGTATCCGGCCGTGACACTGAACTTGTCTGGGCTTGCCGCCGTGCTATGTGCCATCAGGCGAGCGACACGCAGCAAGCTTCCTACAGCCAACTCGGAGGCCGTGCCAAAGGTCCGCCGATAATCGTGCGGAGACGTGGATATGCCGGTGTAAGCACACATGGTCGTGAGGCTCGCCTTGATGCTCACGAGCGGGCTTCCAATCTTTTTGTTGCTGGGAATGACCCAAGGGCTGTCATCCATTCGCGCGGCATACCGGGGTTTGAAGACGTGCTCCATCAGGTAATCGGGAATGGGCACCACAAGGTCAGTGTTTGCCTTGTTACCAGGCTCATCCTTAGGCAAGAAATACGTCCCGTTGACCATGTCGACATTTTCCCAGCGAAGTCGCTGGACTACACCGTCGCGGAACCCCATAAACAGCTCTACGCACATAAAATCTCGGATAGCCGGATGTGCATAGCTGTGCATCCAAGTCCACACCTCCGGCAGGTCGACCGGAAGGATGGCGGTATTCTTAGGCTTCGCACGCTTAGAGATGCCCAGCTTGTTCAAGGCGATGACCGGGTTGCGCTCAAGTTCACCCAGCTCGACGAGACGCTGGTAGACGAATTTCACGAGCCGGCACACCGCATCCGCCATTACTTTGCCATACCCCTCACGGATACGGATGTGCACCTGTTCCCAGAATGCAGAATCGAGCGTGTCGACGCGAAGGTCTGCAATGGAAATGTCGTCCGCGCCGTGCGTTAGTGACGCAAGCCGCTTCATCTTGTTTCGGTAGTCGCGAACGGTGGCACTCTTGTGTCTGAACGCACGTGCAGTCATGTAGGCATCGAACGCCTCCTGCACCGTCGGCTTACGCTTGGTGCCGGGGCCATCCCGTTTCGCCTCCGCACGCTTCTCGCGCACAAGGTCCCACGCATCGTCGAACTTTAGTTCGCCCACCAAGCCCAAGTTGTCTTTGTCCCTCGGCGAGCCTTCCGGTAGCCGCACGATGTAGGTTCTTTTTACAGCGCCCGTGCGAGAATGCGCTCTTGCGATGCGCACGCCGAATCCCTTTTGAGTGTCATGCCAGTACTCAACAAAGGGGCGGTCAGTGGGTACAGGCAGGCGCGCAACATCGCTCTCGGTTCGGAACGTAGCTTTTGACATGGGAAGACCTTTGCCGGAAAATTTCCAGAGATTTTCCAGCTATGTTACCGGAAAAGCGAAATTTTCCGGAATTTTTTCCAGATAAAACCGATAGCTAGCACGGGACGAAATAAAGGAAATGCAGTGCAAGTGATTGATTTAAAAGGATAATGACTCTGAATATGGACGTTAAATCTTCCGAGTCAGCGCACACTCCCATGATGCAGCAATATCTACGCATCAAGGCGGATCATCCGGGCACGCTGGTGTTCTACCGGATGGGCGACTTCTATGAACTCTTTTTCGAAGATGCGGAAAAAGCCGCGCGCCTGCTCGATTTAACACTTACGCAGCGTGGTGCGTCGGCAGGCAACCCGATCAAGATGGCGGGCGTGCCGCATCATGCGGTCGAACAGTATCTGGCCAAGTTGGTGAAGCTCGGCGAATCCGTCGCGATTTGCGAGCAGATCGGCGATCCGGCTACGTCGAAAGGGCCTGTCGAGCGCAAAGTCGTACGTGTAGTCACGCCGGGCACGCTGACGGACGCAGCCCTTCTGTCCGACAAGAGCGATGTCTATCTGATGGCGCTGTGCGTCGCGCATAACCGCCGCGGCGTCGTCACGAGCGTCGGGCTCGCGTGGCTGAATCTGGCGAGCGGCGGCTTGCGCCTCGCTGAAGTTGCGCCCGACCAGGTGGCCGCCGCGCTCGAACGGATTCGTCCCGCGGAAATTCTGGTGGCGGATACAGCCGCCGAGTCCGCGAGCTGGACGCCGCCCGTCAACGCCGGCGCCCTCACCCGCGTACCGGTCTGGCACTTCGATATCGCCTCGGGCACGCAGCGTCTGTGCGATCAACTGGAAGTGGCCGGCCTCGACGGCTTCGGCGCGCATTCGCTGACAGCCGCATGCGGAGCGGCAGGCGCGCTGCTGCTGTATGCAGCGGCCACGCAAGGCCAGCAACTGCGCCACGTGCGCAGCCTGAAGGTTGAGTACGAGTCCGAATATATCGGCCTCGACCCCGCTACGCGCCGCAATCTTGAGCTCACGGAAACGCTGCGCGGCACCGAATCGCCCACGCTGTGCTCGCTGCTCGACACTTGTTGCACGACGATGGGCAGCCGTCTGCTGCGTCACTGGCTGCACCATCCGCCGCGTGAAGCCGCCGTGGCGCAAGCCCGTCAGCAGGCCATCGGCGCATTGCTCGACGCGCCGCTGGCGGCAAGCGTCGACACGCTGCGCGGCGCGTTGCGGCAGATTTCCGACATCGAGCGGATTACCGGGCGTCTGGCACTGCTGTCCGCGCGGCCTCGCGATCTGTCGAGCCTGCGCGATACGTTTATCGCGTTGCCCGAACTGCGCACGCAAATCGCGGCCGTTTCGTCCAATGCAGATTCGCTGGCGCGTATCGACGCGTCGCTGGAACCGCCGCAAGCGTGCGTCGAGCTCCTCAAGCGCGCGGTTGCGCAGGAGCCATCCGCCATGGTGCGCGACGGCGGCGTGATCGCGCGCGGCTACGATGCGGAACTCGATGAACTCCGGGATATTTCGGAGAACTGCGGGCAGTTCCTGATCGACCTCGAAACACGCGAACGGGCGCGTACCGGCATCGGCAATTTGCGCGTCGAGTACAACAAGGTGCACGGCTTCTATATTGAAGTCACACGCGGCCAGACCGACAAGGTGCCGGACGACTACCGCCGCCGTCAGACGCTGAAAAACGCCGAGCGTTACATCACGCCGGAACTGAAAACGTTCGAAGACAAGGCGCTCTCCGCACAGGAACGCGCGCTGGCCCGCGAACGCTCGCTTTACGACGCGTTGCTGCAAGCGCTGCTGCCTTTTATCCCGGACTGCCAGCGGGTTGCCGCAGCACTCGCCGAACTCGATCTGCTGGCCGCGTTCGCCGAACGCGCCCGCGCACTCGATTGGGTCGCACCGACGTTTTCGCCGGACACTGGCATCGAAATCGAGCAGGGCCGGCATCCGGTTGTCGAGGCCCAGGTCGAGCAGTTCATCGCCAACGACTGCACGCTCACCCCCGAGCGCAAACTGCTGCTGATCACCGGCCCGAACATGGGCGGTAAGTCGACCTTCATGCGGCAGACCGCGCTGATCGCCTTGCTGGCGTACGTCGGCAGCTATGTGCCGGCACGGCGCGCGTCATTCGGCCCGATCGATCGCATTTTCACGCGAATCGGCGCAGCGGACGATCTGGCCGGCGGCCGTTCCACCTTCATGGTGGAAATGACCGAAGCGGCGGCGATCCTGAACGACGCGACACCGCAAAGTCTCGTGCTGATGGACGAAATCGGGCGCGGCACATCGACATTCGACGGCCTTGCGCTAGCCTGGGCCATCGCGCGGCACCTGCTTTCGCACAACGGCTGTCATACGCTGTTCGCCACGCACTACTTCGAGTTGACGCAGTTACCCGCCGAGTTTCCACACGCGGCCAATGTGCATCTGTCGGCGGTCGAACATGGGCACGGTATCGTGTTCCTGCATGCGGTCAATGAAGGTCCGGCGAATCAGAGCTACGGTTTGCAGGTCGCGCAGCTGGCCGGGGTGCCAAACGCAGTGATCCGCGCGGCCCGCAAGCATCTCGCGCATCTCGAACAGCAGTCCGCCGCGCAACCCGCGCCGCAACTCGATCTGTTCGCGGCGCCTGTGCCCATGCTCCTCGAAGACGCCGAAGACGAACGCGGCGCGAAGCCGGAAGCAGCGGCATCGCCGGCGATGCAGGCACTCGCCGAGCGCCTGCGCGCCATTGATCCGAACGACCTGCGGCCGCGCGAAGCGCTCGACCTGCTGTACGAACTGCACGAGCTGGCCACCGCGCCGGATGCAGATCATTGACGCACACAGGCCCTCGCAGCGCCCGCGCAAACTTTGCGCGGCGCTGAGCGTCGTCCTCACGCGCACGGGCAGCCTTGCGTCGCTCGCGTGTCTGGGTTCGCTACTGGCGCTCACCCCGCTCGCCCACGCCGAAACGTCGCGCTATGCGTTCGCGGTCATCGCCAACACGATGCAAAGTCCCGCGGACGAAGCGCCCACGCAACGCCTGATCGACGCGATCAGCCGCGAACGCAACATTTCGTTCATTGTCTACGACGGCAATCTGAGGGGTACGAAAGAAGCCTGCCGGGATGCGCTATATGAACGCCGCCATGCGCTGCTTGAAACATCGCGGCCCGCCCTCTTCTTCATTCCGGGCCAGCATGACTGGACCGACTGCGGCACGGCCGAGGCCGGCGGCTTTGACCCGGTCGAGCGGCTCGATCAGTTGCGCCAGACCCTGTTCACCGACCCCACGTCGATGGGTCAAAACCCGATCGCATTGACGCGCGAAAGCGAGGTATCGCGCTTTCGTCCGTTTCGGGAAAACGTGCGTTGGCAAGTTGGCGACACTGTCTTTGTCGGCCTCAACGCGCCGGGTCCGAACAATCACTACCTGACTGCGGGCGGCCGCAACGGCGAGTTCGAAGACCGCGTGATTGCCAATGCATTCTGGCTCGAGCACGCCGGTGAATATGCCAAACGTCGCGATGCCCGCGCGATTGTTGTCTTTATTCAGGGTGACCCCGATCCCGAGCGCTACGAACGGCCTGACCGTTTTGCGTGGCTGCGCTTTGCGCGCAACACGCGCCGCGACGGTTTTCTGGAATTCAAACGCAGCCTCGTCAAACTTGCGCAGATTTTTCGCGGCCCCGTGCTGCTGATTCATTGCGACGATGAACGCGCGAGCGGCGGCTTCGTGATCGATCAGCCGCTACGCAATGACAAGGGGATGCTGGTGACGAATCTCACGCGTGTCGCGATCGCGCCGCATGATCGTCTTAACCAGTGGATTCAGATTGATGCGGATCTCGGCAAAAAACCGCCGTTCCGCGTGAGTGTGCGCGATGTGCCGAGGCAAATGCCAATGCCCACCACGCCGTCACTGCCGCAGCGCGACGAGCCGTCCGCTTCAATGCCGGCTGTGCCTGCGTTAGGCCCTGCTTCCGAGTTGCCGCCCTTGTTGCCGATACCCGGGCAACCCCAACCGCTCCAGCAGCAACCCGACCAGCCGCAATACAAACCGGCGGACGACGGCAGCGGCGAGTATGGACAATACGGCCCATACGGACCCGCCATGTCCGGGCCGCCCGCTTCAGCCGTGTTGCCGCACGCGCCGGTTGCGCCCTCAGGCGCTCCCGGCCTACCCGCAAGCTCAGTGCAGCGTGGGCCCTGACTTTTCGTCATCGGCTTCGTCGTCATCTTCATCGAGGACTTCGAGGCCGTCGGCGCCGTGCGCGTGTTCGTGCGTGATTTCGTCTTCAGTAGCCGGACGCACGTCCTTGACGGTCAGGGCGAAACGCAGCGCCATGCCGGCGAGCGGATGGTTGCCGTCGAGCACGACTTTGTCTTCTGCCACGTCGGTCACCACGTAGACGAGCGAATCGAGATCCTCATCGCCTTCTTCCGGCGTACCTTCGAATTGCATGCCGACTTCAAGCGGTTCCGGGAAGCGATCGCGCGGCTCGATCTTCACGAGATCGGGGTCATACTCACCGAACGCGTCTTGCGGCTCGAGCTGGATCTGGGTCTCGAAGCCGGCCTCGTGGCCGTCGAGCTCTTCCTCGATCTTGGGGAACGTGCCATCATAGCCGCCGTGCAGATAGACCATCGGCTCGTCGCTTTCTTCAATCAGATTGCCCTGCGCATCCGACAGCTTGTAAGCGACCGACACGACGGTGTTCTTTGCGATTTTCATTCGATTCTCCAGAATACAACTCACATTATACGATGCCCAAGCGGCCCACTGACCACCCGGCCGACGCAGCTTCGGCACGGAAATCTTCGCCGGCGTCGAAGCCGGTGCTCCCCAGCCTGCCGCCGTCGCCCGACACGCCCACGCCCCTGCTCGGCAATCTGACACCGTCGCAATTCATGCGCCGATATTGGCAGAAAAAGCCCTTGCTGATCCGCCAGGCGATTCCGAACGTGGAAGCGCCGCTGTCACGCGACGAGTTTTTCGAGCTGGCCGATCGGGACGAGGTCGAAGCCCGGCTGATCACGCACTTTCGCAACAAGTGGCAAATGGAGCACGGCCCGTTCGCGCCTGATGAACTGCCGTCGGTAAAGCAGCGCGCCTGGACCTTGCTCGTGCAAGGCGTGGACCTGTACGACGATCGCGCGCGGGCCTTGCTCGACCGCTTCCGCTTCGTGCCGGACGCGCGTCTGGACGACCTGATGATTTCGTATGCGAGCGATGGCGGCGGCGTAGGCCCCCATTTCGATTCCTACGATGTGTTTCTTTTGCAAGTAAAAGGTAAGCGCCGGTGGCGCATCAGCGCGCAGAAAGATCTGACGCTAGAGGCAGGTTTGCCTTTGAAAGTTTTACAGCATTTCGAGCCGGAACAGGAATGGCTGCTCGAACCGGGCGACATGTTGTATCTGCCGCCGCATATCGCTCATGACGGTGTTGCCGAAGGCGAATGCATGACCTGCTCGATCGGTTTTCGCGCTCCGTCGGCGGGCGAGCTGACCGCGCAATTCCTCTACCATCTGGCCGAGCGCGGCGAGTCGGCGGCGCGCCCCGCTGCGCTCTATCGCGACCCCCAGCAACCCGCCGTCGACCGTCCGGCAGAACTGCCCGCCGCATTGATCGAACGTGTTGGCGCGATCCTTGCTGGCGTTAAATGGAATGAGCAGGACATTGCGTCGTTCCTTGGCACGTACCTCAGCGAACCGAAGCCGAGTGTCGTGTTTGATCCGCCGCAAAGGCCGCTTAATGCAGCCCGTTTCATTACTCAGGCATCGAAGTCCGGCATCCGGCTCGATCGCAAGACTAATTTGTTGTACAACCGCCGTTTTTTCTTCGTAAATGGAGAGGAAACACCATTTGATGGTGCGAAAAAGTGGTTGTTTGACCTCGCCGACCATCGGTGTATGAGTGCGAAACGCTTTGTAACACTCTCGCACGATTCGTCGGTGACAGCACTACTGCACGAGTGGTATTGTGCGGGCTGGATACAAGTGGGCGAGCTTGCGTAACTCTGCCCGCGTGTTATACCGTACTGTGAAATTTTGTATGAGAAAGACAACGTATTGACCCCGGATTTATGGATTGTCAGTACGAAAGTGCATATAATTTCCGCCCAAGCCGTAGGGAAGATTCTAGCTCGTCAAAAGAGCGTCTCCACCAGCGGCCCAGGTCGGTGTTGGAGCACATTACCGGTATTATTTTGCGCTGTTGCTTACCTTTAACCATAAAAGGACGTGATCATGAAGAAATCCCTCCTCGTAGCATCCCTGTTGGCAGCTGTGGCACTGGCTGCATGCAACAAGAGCAGCGATCAGGCAGCTACGACTGCAGCTAGCGACGCATCGGCTGCTGCCTCGGCACCGGCTGCTGCAGCTTCGGACGCAGCAGCTGCTGCTTCGGGTGCGGCTGCTGCTGCGAGCGACGCTGCTGCTTCGGCTACGACCGCTGCTTCGGACGCAGGCGCTGCAGCTTCGGCTGCTGCTCCGGCTTCGGGCGCAAGCCAGTAAGCTGTCGCATAGGGTTCGCCTCTGGGCGAAAACTGTTTCGGGAAATCACCTCGATTTCCCGGGCAGTAAAGCAAAACGCCACGGATTCACATCCGTGGCGTTTTGCCATTTAAGCGCCGCTTTTTACAACGGCATTCACTTAATCACCTATTGAGTCGGCGTCGCATTTTCTTCGAAAAACTCGCGCACGACTTCGATCTCACGCGTGCGCTTAAATGGCGGCAGACTCTGCCAAATACGGCGCCCATACGGTTTGTCGACAAGACGCGTGTCGCAGATCATCAGCACACCGCGATCGGTCTCAGCGCGAATCAGACGGCCCGCGCCCTGTTTCAGCGTAATGACGGCCTGCGGCAATTGATGGACCGCAAACGGGCTCAAGCCTTTCTTCGTCAGCGCATCCAGACGCGCCGACAACACCGGATCATCAGGTGGCGCAAACGGCAGCTTGTCGATCACGACCAGCGAGAGCGCATCGCCACGCACATCCACGCCTTCCCAGAAGCTCTGACTGCCCACCAGGATCGCATTGCCATAGGTACGGAAGCGGTCGAGCAACTCGGTGCGGCTCGCGTCGCCCTGCACAAGCAGCGGATAGTCCCAGCCGCGCGTTTCGATGACGTCGCGCAACTTGTTCGAAATGCGATCCACCGCGCGCAACGTCGTGCACAGCATGAATACGCCACCGCCGGATGCTTCGATCGCCGGCAATGCAGCGTCGAACACGGCGTCCGTAAACATCGGCGAGGAAGGCTGCGGCAAGTTGCGCGGCACGTACAGCAGCCCTTGCGTCGGATAGTCGAAGGGGCTTGGCAGCGTCATCGAACGTTTTGCGTTCAGGCCCATCTGCGCCGCATAGTGCGTGAAATCGCCCCGCACCGACAATGTCGCCGACGTGAAGATCCACGCGCGCGGCACACCGGCACGCTGCTTGGCGAAGATCGGCGCGACCGACAACGGTGTTTCGTGCAACTGCACCGTATGCGCGAAGACTTCGATCCAGCGCACCTTTTCATTCGGATCGGCACGCTCGGCCTTGGCATCGGCCGCAGCGGCGTCAGCGGCTGCTCGTTCGGTCTCGGTGGGCGGAGTCGTCCAACCTGCCAGCACGCCTTGCAACTCGCGCGCGCGACGCAAACAGGCGCCGATCGATTCGGCACGCTCGGCCTGGCTCGACAACGCGGATGTCAATGCGTCGAGCTCGGTCTCAAGCGTTTCGAGCGCGGGAAATAACGGATGATCGTCGGGTAGCTGACCGATCGACAAGCGTATCGAGTCTTCCTTGAACGCGAGCCGCACGTCACGCGCCGCGCGTTCGAGCGTCGAGCCAAGCTTGACCCAGTCAACCGACTCGCGCGCATGGCCCAGACCCTCCGCTACGGAATCGCGTGCGAGCTCGAGAAATTGCGTGGTCGAAAGCGTCTCGCCGAAAAACAGCGTCGCGGTTTCCGGCAGTTGATGCGCTTCGTCGAAGATAACGGTGTTCGCCGTCGGCAGCAATTCGGCCATGCCGGTATCGCGCAACATGATGTCGGCGAAAAACAGATGGTGATTGACCACCACGATGTCGGCCTGTTGCGCCTCGCGGCGCGCCTGCATCACAAAGCACTCCTTGTAGTGCGGGCACTCCTGGCCGAGACAGTTTTCACGCGTGGACGTGACCATCGGCCACACCGCCGCCGTTTCCGGCACGCTCGCGAGTTCGGCCTTGTCGCCGGTGCGCGTGATCTTGGCGAAACGAATGATGTCCTGCAGATACGAGGTTTCCTGGCGCGACGGCAAACGGCCGTTATCCGCCGTGCGCTGCAGGTAGTAATGGCACAGATAGTTCGCCCGCCCCTTGAGCATCGCCACCGAGACCGGCACGGCGAGTGCATCGCGCACAGTCGGAATGTCGCGCTGAAAGAGCTGATCCTGCAAATGCTTGGTGCCGGTGGAGACGATCACCTTGCCGCCCCACAACATGGCCGGCACGAGATACGCATAGGTCTTGCCCGTGCCCGTACCCGCCTCCACGATCAGCGTGTTTTCGCTGCCGTCGAGAGCGTTCGATTCATCCGGTTCGGAGGCTTGCGCCGCCGCATCCGTGCCCGGCGCTTGCAGACGCCGCGCCGGACGTTTTTGCGCTTCGAACATCGCCGGTTCGGGCATGGCACGGCCCGATGCTTCCATGGCGGCCGCGACGGCGCGCGACATCTCGATCTGCGACGCTCGCGAGCGATAGCCGTCGATCTGACGGGCGAGCAGGCCGTTGTCGGCGAAGATATCGTCCAGTTCGGCGGCGCGGCGTGGATTCAACGACGCGGAGAGCGCGGACGCGGGAGGACGCGGCACCGGCGTGCCGGCCGCGGGGGCGTCGTCGGCCGCCGTGCCGTGTGGTGAAGTTTCAAGCGGTGAATTCAAGGCAAGCGTTTCCTGCAAAGTCCGGCGCGCGCGGCGCGACCCGGCGCCTGCCAGGCCACGAACTCAGGCGCGTGCGTCCGGTTCGAGCTGCAATTGCAGCAAGATGATGGTGTCCTTGACTTTGAGTTTGCGCTTTTTCAGGCGCTGCAACTCGAAGTCGTCGATGCCGGGCTCATCCGACATTCGGTCGATCAAGCGATCGAGCCCACTATGCTCCGATTCCAGTTGCAGAATACGGTCGCGAAGTGTGTCCGCGGTGATGACGTGATGTTGATCGCGCATGCTCGCCTCCTCTCGTAAGCGGCACGGGCTGCGTGGCGCCGCCCGATGCCTGAGGTTGCTGTCCGGCTTAAAACGCGTACGACTACCCTACCAGAACCCGCTACAGCCCATCTACTGTTGTTGTTGCTGTTGCTGCTTCTGCTGTTCTTCAAGTTGCTGCTGTTTCAACTGGTCCTGACGCTTCTGCTCGGCTTTCTCGGCCGCCTGCTTCTGACGGGCTTCCACGTCGGCCTTGTGCTGCGCCGCATCGGCCTGCTTCTTCTCGAAGCTTTGCTGCTTCTCCACCCGCTCCTGCGCCTTTTGCGCGCCCTGCTGACGCGCCTGCTCGAGCTTACGCTGGAAATCGTCCTGCTTCTGATCGTACGCCTGGGTGTTGGCAGCGGCTTGCGACGGACTGATGCCGCGCTGCGCCTGATCCAGCGCATGCTGTTGCTGTTTCTGCTGATACGCTTGAGCATTGGCGGCGCGTTGCGGCGCCTCGGCCGCGCGCTGCGCCTGATCGAGCTGATGCTGGCGCTGCTTGTCTTCGTAGGCCTGCGCGTTGCGCGCTTCGTCGGCGGCGCGCTGCGGCGCGCCAGCTTCGTCCTGTGCGCGTTTGAGCGCTGCCTGCTCGTCACGCTCACGGGCGCGCTGGACACGTTGTTCGCCGTCGAGCGCGAGCTGTTCCTTGCGAATGTCGGCCTGCACCGAGCGCATACTGTCGCGCGCCTTGCCCAGACAGTGGTTCACGAAGAACTTACTGTAGCAATCGTGTTCGGCAACCGCGTAACGGTAGTTGTTTTCCTCGGTGCGCTGATCCAGCACTTTCTGCCGCGCGTCGAATTCGTTGTCAAGCGATGCCGCGCTATCAGCGTTGCCGGCACTACCCACGTTGTCCGCATTGTCCGCACTGCTCGCGCCCGCGCCGCTCGTGGTGCCCATTGCCTGCGTCGCGCTGGCTGCCCGCGCGCCCGAAGCGGCTCCCGGGGTGGCCGATTGTGCCGCGGCCGGCGCGGACACGGCTAGCGTTGCGGCGAGGAGGCACGAGGCGCACGAAGCAAAAAACATCCCATTGGACGGGAGCGCTGATCCAGGCACGAACCGCGACGTCCACACAGTCGACAGGCGCGACATCAACGACGTAAGCGGCGAGCGCGCCAAATGCGGCGACGAAGAAAACGGCAATTGTGACAAGCGAGAGACCAAGCGGGAGCCCAGGCGGTTGAGGGACAAGGAGGTAGGCAACGTCGTAAATGGTCAACGGAACATGCCCGAAATTCTATCACCCTGCGGTTGAGCCCTTTGGCATTTATGGCAAAATGCCCCGCTCCAGCAACCTGGTCGCAGCGCGCACGCCCAGCGTGCACCGGCGTGCCCGACGTGGGCCCGGCGTGTGACGCGTATGACGCGTGTGGCATTAGCGCGCGACCTTTGATTGAGTAGCAGGAACACCAAGACCTTATGACGGAAACCGTAGCACTCAAGATCGTACAGCGCATCGCCGCCGAACTGTCCGTCCAGCCGCGCCAGGTCGCGGCCGCGGTGCAACTTCTCGACGAAGGAGCGACTGTTCCGTTCATCGCCCGCTACCGGAAGGAAGTGACCGACAATCTCGACGACACGCAATTGCGCAATCTCGAGGAACGCCTGCTGTATCTGCGCGAACTGGAAGACCGGCGCGCCACGATCATTGCCAGCATCGACGAACAGGGCAAGCTCACCGACGAGCTGCGCGCCGCGATCGAAGGCGCCGACAGCAAGCAGGTGCTGGAAGACCTGTATCTCCCGTATAAGCCGAAGCGCCGCACGCGCGCACAGATCGCCCGCGAAGCCGGCCTGCAGCCGCTGGCCGACGCCTTGCTGGCCAATCCGCTGCTCGACCCGCAAACCGAAGCCGCCGCCTACGTGGACGCCGAAAAAGGCGTTGCCGACCTCAAGGCCGCGCTCGACGGCGCGCGCGACATTCTCTCGGAACAGTTCGGCGAAACCGCCGAACTGCTCGGCAAGCTGCGCGACTACCTGTTCAACCAGGGCGTGGTGTCGTCGAAAGTGGTCGAAGGCAAGGAAAACGCGGAAGAAGAGAAATTCCGCGACTACTACGACTACGCGGAAACCATCAGGACCGTGCCGTCGCATCGCGCGCTGGCCCTGTTCCGCGGCCGCAATGCAGGCGTGCTGATGGTCAAGCTGGGGCTCGGCGAGGAGCTCGACGCGCAGGTGCCGCATCCGGGCGAAGCGTTGATCGCCCGCCACTTCGGCATCGCCAATCAGAACCGCCCGGCCGACAAGTGGCTCGCCGACGTGTGCCGCTGGTGCTGGCGCGTGAAGGTGCAGCCGCACATCGAAAACGAGCTGCTGACCAATCTGCGCGATGAAGCCGAACACGAAGCAATTCGTGTGTTTGCGCGCAATCTGAAGGATTTGCTGCTCGCCGCGCCCGCCGGGCCGAAAGCCGTGATCGGCCTCGATCCGGGCATGCGCACCGGCGTGAAAGTCGCGGTAGTCGATCGGACCGGCAAGGTGCTCGCCACCGACGTGATCTATCCGCACGAGCCGCGCCGCGACTGGGACGGCTCGATCGCGAAACTGGCGCGTATCTGCGCACAGACTCAGGCTGAGTTGATCAGTATCGGCAACGGCACGGCATCGCGCGAAACGGACAAGCTCGCGAGCGAACTGATCGCGCGTCATCCGGAGTTCAAGCTGCAGAAGATCGTTGTGTCGGAAGCCGGCGCGTCGGTGTACTCGGCCTCCGAACTCGCGGCGAAGGAATTCCCGGACATGGACGTGTCGCTGCGTGGCGCCGTGTCGATTGCGCGCCGTCTGCAGGACCCGCTCGCGGAACTGGTGAAGATCGAGCCGAAGGCAATCGGCGTCGGCCAGTATCAGCACGACGTGAATCAACGCGAACTCGCCCGCTCGCTCGACGCGGTGGTCGAGGATTGCGTGAACGCGGTCGGCGTGGATGCCAACACGGCATCGGTCGCCTTGCTGGCGCGCGTGTCGGGTCTGAACGCAACGCTGGCTCGCAACATCGTCGATTATCGCGATGCAAACGGTCCGTTCCCGTCGCGCGAACATCTGCGCAAGGTGCCGCGTCTGGGCGACAAGACCTTCGAGCAGGCCGCCGGATTCCTGCGCATCAACAATGGCGAAAATCCGCTCGATCGCTCGTCGGTTCACCCGGAAGCCTATCCGGTCGTGGAACGCATGCTCGCGAAAATCAGCAAGCACGTCGGCGAAGTGCTCGGCAATCGCGACGCGCTGCGTGGTCTGTCGCCAGCGGAATTCGTCGACGAACGTTTCGGTCTGCCGACTGTGCGCGACATTCTGCTGGAACTCGAAAAGCCGGGCCGCGACCCGCGCCCCGAGTTCAAGACCGCGACCTTCCGCGAAGGCGTCGAGAAGGTCAGCGACCTGACCCCAGGCATGGTGCTTGAAGGTGTCGTGACGAACGTGGCGGCCTTCGGCGCGTTCATCGACATCGGCGTG
Source organism: Paraburkholderia agricolaris (assembly GCF_009455635.1). Lineage (NCBI taxonomy): Bacteria > Pseudomonadati > Pseudomonadota > Betaproteobacteria > Burkholderiales > Burkholderiaceae > Paraburkholderia > Paraburkholderia agricolaris. The sequence continues at coordinate 1,622,052 of NZ_QPER01000001.1, read as the reverse complement.
CATCAGGACGGTCTGGTGCACGTGTCGGCAATGTCGACGAAGTTCATCAAAGACCCGCACGAAATAGTCAAGGCCGGCCAGATCGTCAAGGTGAAGGTGCTGGAAGTCGATGTGAAGCGCCAGCGTATCGCGCTGACCATGCGTCTGGACGACGAGTTCGGCGCGGCAGCCGCGCCGCGCAGCGGTGGCGGCGCCCAGCAGGATCGTGGCCGCTCCGGCGGCGGTGGACGCAGTGCGCAACAACAGCGCTCGCGTGAACCGGAAGCAGGCGGTGCAATGGCGGCCGCGTTCGCCAAGCTCAAGCAGAAGTAAGCAGGTTCGTCAGTGCGTGATGGAATCACGCGCTGACGCTCACGAGCTCCAGTTGAGCTGTAATGAAAAAGCCCACGCAATTGCGTGGGCTTTTTTTATTGCTTGCCGCCTGGCGCGCCTCGGCATGCGAGGCGCTTGCGAACCTGGGCCCGATCAGATCTCGATCTTCGTTCCCAACTCCACCACCCGATTGGCCGGAATACTGAAGAAATCTGTCGGTTTGGCGGCGTTCTGATGCATCCATGCGAACACACGTTCGCGCCACACCGACATGCCCGGCAACTGCGTCGGCACGACCGTTTCGCGAGCCAGGAAGAACGACGTGTCCATCAACTCAAACGTCATGTCGTGCGTGCGGCCGACTTCGAGCAACACAGCCTTCACGTCAGGCGTTTCGTTGAAACCGTATGCCGCCTTGACGAGGAACAAGCCGCCATCGAGGTCCTTCACCGTCACGCGTTCCGCGTCATTCACATACGGGATATCGAGCGTCACAAAGGTCAGGAAAATCGTGCGCTCATGCAGCACCTTGTTGTGCTTCAGGTTGTGCAGCAAGCTCACCGGCACGAGGGAATCGCTGCCCGTCAGATAGATCGCCGTACCCGACACGCGATGCGGCGGATGCGCGAGCAGGCCTTGCAGGAACGGCATAAGCGGAATACCGTCGGCCGCCGTGCGTTCCTTGACGATCATCCGGCCCTTGAACCAGGTCATCAACAGGAAGAACAGAAGCGCGCCGATGCCAAGCGGCAGCCAGCCCCCCTCCGCCACCTTGAGCAGATTGGCGCCGAAAAAGCCCAAGTCGACCGCCATGAATACGCCAATGATCATCGCCACGAGGAACTTGTTCCATTTCCACACGTTCACCATCACGACGCAGGCGAGGATCGTGGTGATCACCATGGTGGCCGTCACTGCGATACCGTAAGCGGCGGCGAGGTTATCCGAGCTCTTGAACGCAATCACGATGCACAGAATGATGAACAGCAACATCCAGTTCACCACCGGCACGTAGATCTGGCCGATCGCCAGTTCCGACGTGTGCAGGATCTTCATGCGCGGCACGTAGCCGAGCTGGATCGCCTGACTCGTCAGCGAATAGGCGCCGGAGATCACCGCCTGCGACGCGATCACAGTCGCCACAGTCGACAGCACCACGAGCGGCAGCAGCGCCCAATCCGGCGCGAGCAGGAAGAACGGGTTTTCGATCGCCTTCGGGTCGTGCATCAGCAACGCGCCCTGCCCGAAATAGTTCAGCACCAGCGAGGGCATCACGAGGAAATACCAGGCCATGCGAATTGGCTTGGCGCCAAAATGGCCCATGTCGGCGTACAGCGCTTCGGCGCCGGTCAGCACCAGCACGACCGAGCCGAGCACCACATAAGCCTGCAACACGTGCGCGGCCATGAAGGTATAGGCGTAGTACGGGTTCAGCGCGCGGATCACGTTCGGCGACTGCAGGATATGCCATAGGCCCAGCGCGGCGAGCACCAGGAACCACAGCACCATGATCGGACCGAACAGGCGGCCGACAGTGGCCGTTCCGTGCCGCTGAATCCAGAACAGCAGCACGAGGATGACCATCGTGAGCGGCAACACCAGATGTGACAGATTGGGCGCAGCGATCTCCAGGCCTTCGACCGCCGAGATCACCGAAATGGCGGGCGTAATCACCGCGTCGCCATAGAACATGCAGGCGCCGAAGATACCCAGCATCATCAGCAAGCCGGCCATCTTCGATTTTTGATCGATGGAGCGCAGCGCCAGCGCCATCAACGCGAGGACACCGCCTTCGCCGTTGTTGTCGGCGCGCATCACGAACAACACATACTTGACGCCGACCACGATCATGATCGCCCAGAACAGCAGCGAGATCACACCCAGGATCGATTGATCGGTCAGCGGAATGCCATGTGAAGGGCTGAACGCCTCTTTCAGCGAGTACAACGGGCTCGTGCCGATATCGCCGAACACCACTCCAATCGCGGCAATCGCGAGGGAAGGCAGGGGCTGTTTGTGCACGTGATTGTTATCTGTCATAAACGCGAGAAAATCCGTTCCCTGAGCGGAAAAAACGACCGCTATTTTAAACTGCCCGCCTGGCGCCGCCCGGCTTGTTGTGGATACACCACGTGGATAGTCCGCGAAGTGTAGCACTGCGATTTGGGCACGTCTGCTACGTCAGACGTTTCACCAGGGCAGGTGCGCGCGTTCTGCGAAGCGCCATTGCAAAACATATGCGACGGACACGCAGCGCACAAAAAAAACGGAGCCCGATCGGGCTCCGTTTTGCAGTTACTGCACGGGAGACGACGCAACAGGTATGGCGTCGTAACTCGCATCACGTGCCTGACGACTCCTGCTGCATACCGCGCTTGATCCACGCGCCGAGGTTATGCGGACGAACCGTGTCCCATTCCTCGAACGGCTGGTGAATCCACGGATTGGTCGGCAGATACTGCACGTGGTAATCGGGCTTCACTTTCGAACAACCCTTGTACCAGAGCACCGCCGAGCGTACCGCGGTGATCGCCGGATAGCGTTCCTTCAGATGTTGCTGCACACGTGCCAGCGTCACGCCGGAATCGACCAGGTCGTCGACCAGCAGCACGTTGCCGTGCAACTCGCCGCGCGTCATCGTGATGTATTGCGCGATGTCGAGTTCGCCCTGCTCCGTGCCGGCTGCTTCGCGATACGAACTGGTGGCGAGAATCGCCAACGGCAGATCGTAAATACGCGAAAGCTGATCGCCGACGCGCAAACCGCCGCGCGCGAGACACAGGATCTTGTCGAACTTCCAGCCCGACTCGTGCACCTGCAACGCCAGCAGTTCGATCAGCCGGTGATACTCGTCCCAGCCGACCCACAGGTTCTTGTCGTCGTTGCGCGGATCTTTCATCGCAATCATGGGTACACCTTGAACCATGGCTTAAACCTTGAACGGATGACGAAGCAGAATCGTTTCGTCGCGATCCGGACCGGTCGACACCATGTCGATCGGAATACCCGCGACTTCCTGCACACGGGTCAGATACGCACGCGCGCTGGCCGGCAGCTTGTCCCACTGCGTGATGCCGACGGTGCTTTCCTTCCAACCCGGGAAGGTTTCGTACACCGGCACGCAACGCGCGACTTCCGATGCGCCACGCGGCAGCAGATCGACCGGCTTGCCGTCGACCGTGTAGCCAACGCACAGCTTCACTTCGTCGAGGCCGTCGAGCACGTCGAGCTTGGTCATGCACAGACCCGACACGCCGTTGATCTGGATCGAGCGGCGCAGCGCGGCGGCGTCGAGCCAGCCCGTGCGGCGCGGACGGCCGGTGACCGAACCGAATTCCTTGCCGACGGTGGCCAGTTCGAGGCCGATCGCTTCCTGACGCGCGGCGTTATCCGCGTCGTACAGTTCGCTCGGGAACGGGCCCGAACCGACACGCGTGCAATACGCCTTGGTAATGCCGAGAATGTAGTTCAGCTTTTGCGGACCGACGCCCGCACCCGCGGTGGCCGCACCGGCCACGCAGTTGCTCGACGTGACGAACGGATAGGTGCCGTGGTCGATATCGAGCAGCGTGCCTTGCGCGCCTTCGAACAGCAGATTGTTGCCGGCTGCGTTTTCGTCGTACAGACGACGCGACACGTCGGTCACCATCGGCTTCAGACGGTCGGCATAGCTCAGCATCGTGTCGAGCGTTTGCTGGAAGTCGACCGCTGCGACTCCCAGGTACTTGGTCAGCACGAAGTTGTGGTAATCGAGATTTTCACGCAGACGTTCGGCGAAGCTTTCCGGCTCGAACAGGTCTTGCACGCGCAAACCGCGGCGCGCCACCTTGTCTTCGTAGGCCGGCCCGATGCCGCGGCCGGTGGTGCCGATCTTGCCCGCGCCACGGCGCGCTTCGCGGCCCTGGTCGATCGCAATGTGATACGGCAGGATCAGAGTGGTGGCTTCGGAAATGAAGAGGCGATTCTGAACATCGACCCCGGCGGCTTCGAGCTCGCCAATTTCCTTGAACAGCGCTTCCGGCGACAACACGACGCCATTGCCGATGTAGCACGCGACGCCGGGATGCATGATGCCCGACGGAATCAGACGCAAGATGGTTTTCTTGCCGCCGATGATAAGCGTGTGACCGGCATTGTGACCGCCCTGGAAGCGAACGACGCCTTGAGCGTGGTCCGTCAGCCAGTCGACGATCTTGCCCTTGCCTTCATCACCCCATTGGGTTCCCACGACGACGACGTTACGCCCGGGGTTCACATTCACTGCGCTGGCAGACATGTTGTTTCGTAAGCTGGTTAAAAACGTATTCTACCTATGTTCGCGGAACCTTCCGAATTTTTCCGTTTCCGCTCAATGGCATGCACGTTATGGTGGGTATATCGAAAATAGCGCGGCGAGGGGCCGCGCCGGGTCCGGCGACGCTTTGGACGCCTTCAGAAATGCCCTTGGGTCGCCCCGCGAGCGGTTTGACTATCTGGACTCAGTTTGGACTCAGGGACGCGGTTCGACCACCCACGCGCCGTTGCGCTCGACCAACACGCGGTCGCACGCGAACTCGTCCAGATCGTGCTCGTGGCCAGGCAGTGCCTGAATCACGACTTCACCAGCATCGCGCAACGCCGCGACGCTCACGCGCAGCGCGTCGTCGTGTTGCCACGGCGCGAGAATCGCACTGCTACGGGCCTCGACAGGTGAAATACGGGCGACTTCACGCAGATCGAGCGAGAAACCGGTTGCCGCGCGAGCGCGACCGTAGGCCTGTCCAACGTGATCGTAACGGCCGCCGCGCGCAACCGCATTCGGCACACCATCGACATACGCCGAGAACATCACGCCGCTGTGATAAGCGTAGCCGCGCAAATCGGCCAGATCGATCATGACTTCGGCGCCTTCCACCTGGCTCGCGAGGAACGCGAGGTCGTCGAGCGCGCGGGCGATGGCGGGTGCGTTCGGCAAGCGGGCTCGGGCTTCGTCGAGTACCGAGGCGTCGCCGTAGAGCGTGGGAAGCGAGCGCAAGGCGTCGCGCGTGACCGGCGTGAGATTCGCGGTCAGTTCGACGAGGCGCGGCACATCCTTGCCCGCCAACGCGTCGTAGAGCGATTGACCCAACTCGGCCGCCGCAGGCTCCGCTTCGATCAGCGCGGCGAGCACGCCCGCATGACACAAATCGAGCCGCACTTTCGCGAGGCCGGCCAGACGCAGCGCGTCGAGCATCAACTGCTGGATTTCCAGATCCGCCTCAAGGCCGGCGTGACCGTAGATTTCCGCGCCGATCTGGATCTGCTCGCGCGTGGCGTGCAGGCCGCGCGGACGCGTATGCGCCACGTTGCCGGCATAGCAAAGGCGCGTCACGCCCTGACGATTCAGCAAGTGTGCGTCGATACGCGCGACCTGCGGCGTAATGTCCGCGCGCAGACCGAGCGTGCGCCCGGACATCTGATCGACGAGCTTGAACGTGCGCAGATTCAGATCGTGCCCGCCGCCGGTGAGCAGCGACTCGATGTATTCGAGCAGCGGCGGCATCACCATCTCGTAGCCGTACGAGCGGAAACGATCCAGCAAACGGCGCCGCAATTCTTCGATCTTGCGGGCTTCCGACGGCAACACGTCGGCGATATTCTCGGGAAGTAACCAGGTCGACATCGATACAGTCCTACGACGTTGAACACGGCGACTGGGGCGCCGGTAAGTAAGTGTGAATGGCGGGCGGCGGCTCTATTTTGGCGGCTGTAGCGGGCGTGGGGCCACCCTTCCTTGGCAGCCCCTCGGCCAGCCGCAGCGCTCGCTATTGCCGCGCCGCTGCCAGCAGCGCATTTCGCTAGTGCAACAGTACGCTGCGAAGCGCGCCGTGCAAACGCCCCTTCAGGTCACGATGAACAGCAGGATCAGTCCGAGCACCATCACGATCAGCCCGCCGATGCGAATCTGTTGGGGGGGCCGTTCCGCAATTTTACGGAACGTATCGCGCCAGGCGCTCGGAAAAACGAAGGGAAACATCCCTTCGATAATCAGCATCAATGCGATCGCGAGCAGTAACGAGCCGGCTATGTCCATGCGAATCAAGGGGCCGCGATGCGGATGCCGCGGCGTTCCGGTTATCAGTGTTTGCGCGGTGCCGCGGAAGCGTCCGGGGCTGCGCCGCCGGTCGGGCTACGCATGAAGCGGAAGAACTCGCTGCTCGGGTCGACCACGATCACGTCGCCCGGCTTGAAGGTGTTCTTGTATGCCTGCATGCTTTGATAAAACTGGTAGAACTGCGGGTCGCTACCGTATGCCGCAGCCGCGATTTCCGCTGCCTTGGCATCGCCCTCGCCCTTGATGGTCTGTGCCTGACGATAGCCGTCCGCGAGAATCGCCTGTTGCTGGCCGACCGCATCCGCCTTGATCTGGTCAGCCTCGGCCGTACCCTTCGCACGTTCGTCGGCCGCCACCTGCTCGCGTGCGGCGATCATCCGCTTGTAGACTGAGTCGGCCATCGCCGCCGGGAAGTCGACACGCGTGAGCTGCACGTCGAGCACCGAAACGCCCAGCGATGCCGCGGCTTTGTCCATCGCGCCGCGGGCTTCGTCGGCAACGGCTTGCTGCTTCGCCAGCGCATCGGTCAGCGTGACCTTGCTGAACGCGTCGCCGAGCGCGCCGCGCGACAGTAGCGCCAGGCGGTCCGACAGACTTTGCACATCGCCCCTGGTTTCGGCGAGCAGCTTCAGCGGATCGGTCACGCGGTATTTGATGACCGGGTTAGCCAGCAGATCGGTTTTGTCCGACGTGACGTAGCGGTCTTCATCCGGCGCGTCGAGCGACTGGATGCGGTTGTCGACCAGCGTGAGCGTTTGCAACGGCGGCGGCAGCTTCACATGGAGGCCGGGCCCCAGCAATACGGGCGCGGTGTCGCCATGCGAGGACAGCACGGCCATATGCCGCTGGTCGACCACGAATACCATCGACGATGCGGCAAACAGCACGATGACTAAGGCAACGACGAGCGCAATGATCTTGTTCATGATGTGCGCTCCTTATTGAACGTCGTCTTCACGCATACGGCTGCGGAAGGAGTCGCGTGAACGGAGTGCGTCGCTGCTGGCGGCGGCCTGGCTGGCTGGCGTCGCGACCGCGGCGGGTGTGGAAGCAGCGGCAGAAGGCGCGGCGACAGACGGTGCGGCGCTGCTCGTGCCTTGCGGGACGGCACCCGGCGCAGTTGCTGCACCCGAAGCGGCCGCCGCAGCATCGGCGACACGCTGGCGTGTCTGCTCGACCAATTTGTCGAGCGGCAGATACAGCACGTTGTTGCCGCTCTTGCTGTCCACAAACACCTTGGTCGTATTCGAATAGATCTGCTGCATGGTTTCCAGGTACATACGCTCGCGAATCACAGCGGGCGCTTTCGAGTACTGCGCGTAGACCTGCTTGAAGCGTTCGGCGTCGCCTTGCGCCTGGGCCACGGTCTTGTCGCTGTACGTTTTCGCTTCGTCGATCTGACGCGCAACGTCGGCTTGCGCGCGCGGCAGCAACTGGGCCGCATAGGCCTGCGCTTCGTTTTTGGCGCGCTCGTTGTCCTGACGTACCTTGGCGGCATCGTCGAAAGCGGCTTGCACCTGGTCTGGCACCTGCACGCCCTGGATCGTGACGCCGGTCACGGCGAGGCCGGACTGGTATTCATCCAGGGATTGCTGAATCGACGCCATCAGCTGCTGGCGAATTGCTTCGCGATCCTGATAGAGGATGTCGTTGGTGCTACGCGCGCCGACGATGCTGCGCACCGCCGCCTGCGCGGCCTGCATGACGCTCTGGTCGGGATCGACGCTGCGGAAAAGATAGTCGGTCGGCTTGCTCACCTGATACTGCACGGCAAAGCGCACGTCGACGATATCGGCGTCGTGCGTGAGCATCGACGCGTCCTTCACGTTAGCGAGACGCACCACGTTGTTACGGCCGACCTCCACCTGGCGGATCTGACCGATATTGACGAGCTCATGCGCTTCGAACGGATACGGCAGGCGCCAATGCACGCCCTGCCCGGCCGTGTAGCGATATTTGCCGAACTGCATCACAACGCCGGCCTGGCCATCCTGCACGACGAACACGCCGCTGCCGAGATAGATCGCGATCAGCACGCCGATCACGATGCCTACGCCGATGCGCGCGCCGCGACCGTTGTCCGGGCGGCCACCACCACCCGCACCGCCGCCTTTGCGGCCGAACACCCGGCTCAAACGGCGGTTGAAATCGCGCCACATCTCGTCGAGATCGGGCGGACCTTCACCGTCCTTGGTCGGCGGACGCTTGGGTTCGTTGGGTCGTTGGCGATCGCCATTGCCGTCGCCCCGGCCCCAGCGCGGATCGTTCAGTGAAAGCATGGCGCGCATGCGCAGCCAGATACTCCGCTCGTTGTAATCGTTCACCTGTGTTCGTTCACCAGAGTAGACAGCGGGTCAGTGCAATTGGAGCGGGTCAGTGCCCGAGTTCTGAGACCTTACGGTCCTCGCGTGGTGCTGCCGACCGGTCTTCTTCCGACAGATCGACCAGCGTATCGGAGAGAGGTTCGGCAGTAGCGATTTCAGCGATGGCAGCGCGCAATGTATCCAGCCCTTGCCCCGTGCGCGCGCTCAAAAAGACGCGCGAAATATTACCATACTCATCCCGCTCGACCGCGTCCCCACGAGCCGCCAACTCCGGCACGGCGTCGATCTTGTTGAACACCAGCACCTGACGGATCGTGTCTGCACCGATTGCGTGCAACACCTCGTTCACCTGGTCGATCTGATCGAGGCGCACGGCGCTCGACGCGTCGACCACATGCAGCAGCAGGTCGGCGTGGATGGTTTCTTCGAGGGTGGCGCGGAAAGCCGCCACCAGTTGGTGAGGCAATTCGCGGATGAAACCGACCGTGTCGGACACCACCACCTGGCCGGCTTCGTCGCCCAGATAGACGCGGCGCGACGTGGTATCCAGCGTGGCGAACAGCTGGTCGGCCGCGTACGCCTGGGCCTTCGTCAGCGCATTGAAAAGTGTGGATTTGCCCGCATTCGTATAGCCGACGAGCGACACCGACATGGTCTGGTTACGACTGCGCGCGCGGCGCTGCGTGCCATGCTGACGGCGCAGCTTCTCCAACCGTGTCTTGAGCGCCTTGATGCGCTCGCCGATCAAACGCCGGTCGGTTTCGAGCTGCGTTTCGCCTGGGCCGCGCAAACCGATACCGCCTTTCTGGCGTTCGAGGTGGGTCCATGCGCGGATTAGCCGCGTCGATAGGTACTGCAATTGCGCGAGCTCCACCTGCAGTTTGCCTTCGTGGCTGCGGGCGCGTTGCGCAAAAATATCGAGGATGAGACTGGTGCGATCGATCACGCGGCGGTTAAGCGCCTGCTCCAGATTGCGCTGCTGCGCAGGCGCCAGAGCGTGATTGAAAATGACGAGTTCGATGTCGTTCGCCTCACAGGCAAGACGCAGTTCTTCGGCCTTGCCGCTACCGACGAACATCTTGGCGTCGGGACTGGACCGGCGCCCCGTGAGGGTGACTATGGGATTCGCGCCCGCGCTTTGCGCGAGCAGGCTGAGTTCTTCGAGACTGGCTTCGAAATCGATCTTACCGAAGTCGATGCCGACAAGCGCTGCATTGATCAAATTGGACGGTATCAAAATGAGGCGGCCGGGAGTAATCGCCAACGGGCGACGCTACGCCGGCCGCGACGGGGGTTAGGACTGTTCGGAATCCGGGTGGAAATTCACCGGACGGGCCGGCACGACAGTCGAAATGGCGTGCTTGTAGACCATCTGGGTGACCGTATTCCGGAGCAACACGACGTACTGGTCGAACGATTCGATGTTCCCTTGAAGCTTGATGCCGTTGACCAGGTAGATCGACACCGGCACATGCTCTTTACGCAGTGCGTTCAAAAACGGGTCTTGTAACAATTGCCCTTTGTTGCTCATAGCAAACTCCGTATTTTTTTGCAGGTTGACTGAATTGGCGACGAAGGAAAAAGGGATCCGCCGCCAACCGCTACACTATAGCCGATTTTCATTTTTGCGCGAGCAGGCGGCCCTGGCGGCCAAACCCAGCACACACGCGGGTTTCAGCCTGAATTTCAGCCTTTGTCCGCGTAAGGGTTCGTCGACGATCTGAACTCTATGCGCAATGGAGTCCCTGTCAGCTTGAAAGTTTCCCTGAAGCGGTTTTCGAGGTAGCGTTTGTACGTTTCGGTGATCGCATCGAGCGCATTTCCGTGAATCACGATGATCGGCGGATTCTGCCCGCCCTGGTGCGCATAGCGCAGTTTCGGGCGCACCGGGCCGCGGCGGCGCGGCTGCTGGAATTCCACCGCATCGATCAACGCACGCGTCAGTTTCGGCGTCGGCAGCTTGGTCATGGCGGCCTTGTAGGCGTCGTCGACCGAGCGCATCAGCGGGCCAATGCCGGTTTTTTCCGCGGCGGAAATGAAGTGGAATTTGGCGAAGTCGAGAAATTTTAGTTTGCGCTCGAGGTCTGCCTTGGTGCGGTCGCGCACATGCGGATCGAGGCCGTCCCATTTGTTCACGCCCACTACCAGCGCGCGGCCCTGCTCCACCACGAAGCCGGCAATGTGCGCATCCTGCTCCGAGATGTCCTGACGTGCATCGAGCAGCAGGATCACGACGTTCGCATCCGAAATCGCCTGCAGCGTTTTCACCACCGAGAACTTCTCGATCGCTTCGAACACCTTGCCACGGCGGCGCAAACCAGCCGTGTCGATCAGCGTATACGGCTTGCCTTGACGTTCGAAGTCGACGTAGATCGAATCGCGCGTGGTGCCCGGCATGTCGAACGCGATCACGCGCTCTTCGCCCACCAGTGCATTGATCAAGGTCGACTTGCCGACGTTCGGCCGGCCGACGATCGCGATCTTCACGCCGTGCGCCTGCTTTTCCTCGTCGCTCTCTTCTGGCTGCCCGGCGTACGCGACACCGAGTGCCTCATTGATCATTTCGGTGACGCCGTCGCCATGCGCGGCCGAAATCGCGCGCGGGTCGCCGAGACCGAGTTCGTAGAAGTCGGCGGCCACCGCGCTGTACTTCATCCCCTCCGCCTTGTTGACGACGAGGAAAATTGGCCGGCCGACCTTGCGCAGGTAATCGGCGATCGTCTTGTCTTGCGGTGCGAGACCGTTCCTGCCGTCGACGATGAACACGACAATGTCCGATTCTTCGACCGCCTGACGGGTTTGACGCGCCATCTCATGCAGGATGCCGTCTTTCGCGACAGGCTCGAAACCGCCCGTATCGACGACCAGATACGGCCGGTCGCCGGCGCGACCCTCGCCATAATGGCGATCGCGGGTGAGACCGGGCAGGTCGGCAACCAGCGCATCACGCGTACGCGTGAGACGGTTGAATAGCGTGGATTTCCCCACATTGGGGCGCCCAACCAGGGCAATAACGGGTTTCATCAGATGTTGTTCACGGTGAAACGCGGGATCGAAATCGACCGCCCGCGTAGCGACGCCATGCGGCCGCTACACGGCAGCGTTTGACGAAAATTATCACGAATTCGGCCAGCCCCGGATGTGCTGCCAATATGCACACCCGGGCGGACGAGAGTTTGGCTGTATGGGGCGGCGCCAAGGGGCCGCCGGGTTCAGTCTTTCTTGCTCAACGGCTCGCACGCCAGTTCGGTACGATTTCCTACGATGCCGTCGAAGGTGGCGCCGCAAGCAGCCACCGAGGCCCACATGGGCCGTTTCTGATCCGACTTGCCGGACCAGCCAGTCCGGCGGAATTCTTCTAGTTAAGCTCTTGCAACACAAAAACGCGTGCGGCCGGCGAAGCCGGCCTGCACGCCTGACTACCCATTGCCTGCGCGATTAGCGCGGGCGATAGCCGTACAGGTCGCCGTCGTGCGTCTGCACGACCAGCGTTTCGCCGGCCAGCACCGGCGCCGCGGTAATCGCGCTGCCGTCGGTCTTCATCCGGGCCACGAGCGTGCCGTCGTCGCGCGACAGGAAGTGCACAAAGCCTTGATAGTCGCCCAGCACGGCGGCGTGACCCAGGATGAACGGGACGCTGAGCTCACGGTTCTTCAGCTTGTCGTTCTTCCACAGCTGCGTGCCGTTGGTAGCGTCGAACGCCGACACCACCGACCAGTCGTCGGCCGCCACCACTGCGCGATCGTCCTGCGCGAGGCCGCTCGTGCTCGAGAACGCCTTTTCCCACAGCGCGCGGCCCGAGTTCGCATCGAAGCAGCCAATCTGACCCTGGAACGTCACCGCGCAGGTTTCCGAACCGACCAGCGTAGGCGGACCCGTCACGTCATTAATACGCTCGACTTCCGTCACGCCCTTCGGATACGACACCGGCGTCTGCCAGTAGTTGTCGCCGGTCTGCAGGTTGATCGCGGCGAACGCGCCGCCCGGGAAGCCTGCCAGCACCGCCGCGTCGCCCGCGAACGTCATGCCCGACGAGACGCGCAGATTGAGCGGCACGGCGCGATTACGGTAGTTCCACTTCTGTTCGCCGGTTTGCGCATTGAACGCGACAATTTGACCGTCGACCGTGCGCACCACCACGAGGCCGTTGCCAACCAGTGGCGGCGAAATGATTTCGCCGGGCGCCTTGGCGGTCCACAATTGCTTGCCGTCAGCGCCGAGCACGTAGACATCGCCCTTCAGCCCGCCGACCGCGGTGAGCGTGCCATCGCTGCCGACACCTGCCGAGAGGTCGTCATGCAGTTTGACGCGCCAGATGTCCTGGCCAGTCTGCGCGTCGATCTTCGCGACCGAGCCGTTCGCGCCGGCCGCGTACACCGCGTTGCCGACCGCGACCGGCGAGAACAGGTAACGACCCGCCTTGCCCACGCTGGCCTTCCACGCCTGCTGCACGTCGAGCACAGGTTTGAACTCGGTGAGCGGCGTCGGCACGCGGCGCTCGTCTTTCGTGGATGAGCAAGCCGCCATGGTGAGGACGGTCATCGCACAGGCAACGGGCACAGCGTAACGTTTCAGCAGATTCATCGGTGGACGAAGCATTCAGGAAGTTAATTAAAGGAGACCGGTTGGTCGTGTCATGCGGCGCACTGCATGCGGCGATTAGCCGCCCAGCGCGTCCAGCTTGAACTGAATCAACTGGCGAGCCGAGCTGTCATTTTTCGACAGCGAGTCGAGCGCGAGCTTGTAGGCCGCACGTGCGTCGTCACGCTTACCTTGCGCAGCGAGCAGGTCACCGCGGCCATTCGCCACAATGCCCTTGAACGCGTCGGACTGCGGTTCGGCGAGCAGTGCGAGGCCCTGGTCGTAGGCCTTGTCGTCGAGCAGCAGCGAAGCCAGACGCAGCTTGGCGATCTGCTTGAACTCGTCGTCTTTGGCGTGATCGATGGTCCATTGCAACTGGGCCTTCGCGGCGGCTTCGTCACCCGCGGCGTACAGCGCTTTGGCAGCACCGAGCGCGGTCATTTGCGCATACGCGGTGCTACTGAACTTGTCTTCCATGTCGGTGGCGACGCGCGTGATTTTCGCCTTGTCGCCCGATGCAACCGCTTGCTGCACCTGGTCATACAGCACTGCGGCTTCCGCCGCCTGACGCCGTTGCCAGAAATTCCAGCCGTTCCAGCCGGCTGCGGCAACCAGCGCCACCAGCACGATCCACGTGGTTGCATTACCCCACTGCGTCCACCATGCCTTCAGGCTTTCAATCGATTCTTGTTCGTCGTGGTAACTCATCGCCCGGCGATTTCCTCTTTTTGATACGTGTGCGTGTCAAGCCAGCAGGCTCGACGACATCGCGATCAGTCGTCGCCGTCTTCGGCGGTTGCAACCATCGCATTGATTAGAAATTCGGTCAAGTCTTCGGCGGGCACGTTATGTTGCTCGTTTTTACCGCCGTTAGAACTTGTATCACGGAGCGGTTTGACGCCGACCGTGCCGTTGGCGATCTCATCTTCGCCAAGCACCACCGCGAAGGCCGCACCGCTTGCGTCGGCGCGCTTCATCTGCGACTTGAAGCTCGCCGTCTGGCCGTCTGCGCTGCAATGCAGGATCACGTCGAGGCCCGTATCGCGCAAACGCTCGGCAATGATAAAGGCCTGCTCACGTGCCGCGTCGCCCTGATGGACCACGTAGACATCGCAACCTTCGTCTTCCGGCACGAGTTGCTCTTCTTTCAGCAGCTCGAGGATACGCTCGACCCCCATTGCCCAGCCGCACGCGCCCGTTGGCTTGCCGCCAAGCTGTTCGATCAGCGGATCGTAACGGCCACCGGCTGCCACTGTACCTTGCGCGCCAAGCTTGTCGGTCACCCATTCGAACACGGTCAGATTGTAATAATCGAGACCGCGCACGAGACGCGGATTGATCGTGAACGGAATGTTGTTCGCCTTCAGAATGCGCTGCAAGCCTTCGAAGTGCGCACGCGATTCTTCGCCGAGAAAATCGATCAGCTTCGGCGCGTTCTGCGCGACTTCCTGCATCGCCGGATTCTTCGTGTCGAGCACGCGCAGCGGGTTCGTGTACAGGCGGCGCTTTGCCTCCTCGTCGAGCACGTCCATGTGCTTTTCGAGGTACGCGATCAACTCGACGCGATGGGCCGCGCGCTCTTCTGCGAGACCCAGCGAATTGAGTTCGAGCTTGATGCCCATAAGCCCAAGGTCGTCCCACAACCGCTGGCACATCATGATGATTTCAGCGTCGGTGTCGGGGCCCGCGAAGCCTAATGCTTCCACGCCGACCTGATGAAACTGGCGGTAGCGGCCGCGCTGCGGGCGCTCGTGACGGAACATCGGGCCGATGTACCACAGACGTTTCGGACCGTCGTACAGCATGTTGTGCTCGATCGTCGCGCGCACGACAGCCGCCGTGTTTTCCGGACGCATCGTCAGATTTTCGCCGTTCAGCGCGTCGGTGAAGCTGTACATCTCTTTCTCGACGATGTCGGTCACCTCGCCGATCCCGCGCTTGAACAATTGCGTATGCTCGATGATCGGCGTACGAATATTCTGGTATCCGTACGAACGCAGCATCGACTTGACGGTTGCTTCAAAAAATTCCCACAGCCCGGCTTCCTGCGGAAGGATGTCGTTCATGCCCTTCACGCCGGACAACTTTTCGAGCTTTTTCTTCTGTTCAGTCATCTGTCTTCGATTGACGGTATTTAGTTGAGTGCTTCGGCGCGGCCGGCTTCGGCGCGGCCATAGCGGCGCTCGACGTAGTCACTCACGATTTGCTGGAATTCTTGCGCGATGTTATCGCCGCGCAGCGTCTTGACCTTCTCGCCGTCGATGAACACCGGCGCGGCCGGATTTTCGCCCGACCCCGGCAAGCTGATGCCGATATTCGCCTGCTTCGATTCGCCCGGGCCGTTGACGATACAGCCCATCACCGCCACGTGCATCTTCTCGACGCCAGGATACTGATCGCGCCACACCGGCATCTGCGTACGCAGATAGGTCTGGATTTGCGACGCAAGTTCCTGGAACAGCGTGCTGGTGGTGCGGCCACAACCCGGGCACGCGATCACCATCGGCGTGAACGAGCGCAGACCCATGGTCTGCAGAATTTCCTGACCGACGACCACTTCGCCGGTGCGCGGGCCGCCCGGTTCCGGCGTCAACGAGATGCGGATCGTGTCGCCGATACCCTGCTGCAGCAATACAGACAACGCAGCAGTCGACGCCACGATGCCCTTGGAGCCCATGCCGGCTTCGGTCAAGCCAAGATGCAGCGCGAATTCGCAACGGCGCGCGAGTTCACGATACACCGCGATCAGATCCTGCACGCCACTAACCTTGCACGACAGAATGATCTTGTTGCGCGGCAGGCCGATTTCCACAGCGCGCTCAGCCGAGCCGATCGCCGACTGGATCAGCGCTTCGTACATCACGCTCTGCGCTTCCCAGGGCGTGGAACGCGCGGCGTTTTCGTCCATCATCTTCGCGAGCAGATCCTGGTCGAGGCTGCCCCAGTTGACGCCGATCCGCACTGGTTTGTCGTACTTCACCGCCGCTTCGATCATTTGCGCGAACTGCGTGTCGCGCTTCGCGCCGTGGCCGACGTTGCCCGGGTTGATCCGGTACTTCGACAGCGACTCCGCGCACGCGGGGTAATCGCGCAACAGCAAATGGCCGTTGTAATGAAAATCGCCGACCAGCGGCACCGACACACCCATGCGGTCGAGTTGCTCGCGAACCGCCGGCACGGCCGCCGCCGCTTCCGGCGTATTGACCGTGATACGCACCAGCTCAGAACCGGCTTGCGCAAGCTCCTTGATCTGGATTGCGGTGCCGATAGCGTCAGCGGTGTCGGTGTTCGTCATCGACTGGACGCGCACGGGCGCATCGCCGCCGATGGTGACGAGCTGACCGCCCCAACGGACATCGACCGCGTGCGACTTGCGCCGCGCAGCGTGGCCGCCGAACACCGGTTCGTTTGAAACGATCTTGCTACTGGATTGGGATTGAGCTTCGGATTGCATCGAAAAACCCATTTACGCCGCATGCGCCACACAAAAAACGTAGCGCCTGAATTGAAAAAGCGTCGCGAGCCGGTTGGCCGCGACGCATACCGTATCTATATCAAGGCAACGCGAAGCGCGCCACGTTGCCCTTGGCTGCCGAATATTTCGACGGATCGACTGGCTGGCCGTCGAGCGTAAGCGACTCGAGACCCGCCTTGTTGCCCACCGTAATCTTGAACGGCGCCACGCCCGTCACTTCCTTCGTATCGCCTGCGTGCACGAGGCCGGAAAATACTTCCTTGCCGTCCTTGCCACGCACGCTGAACCAACTGTCTTGCGTCACCCGCAACGCGACGATCGCCTCACCCGCGGCCGGCGCTGCCGTTGCCGCGTTCGATGCGCCTATCGCGGCGACCACCGGCGCATTCGCGCTCGGCGCTACCGCCTGGACCTGCGAACCAGCAGCCTTCGGCGCAACCGCTGCGGCCGCAACTGCCGGCGCGGAAGATGGTGCCGTATCGGCCGTACCCGTCGCCAACGGTGCAGGCATCGGCGTGCCCGACGCTGCGTTATCGGCTGCGGCTGCGGCTGCCTGCGAGTCCGGCGTGGAAGCAGCCTCATCTGCGGTTGTCTCGGAACCTGCCGCCTGACCC
Organism: Paraburkholderia agricolaris; assembly: GCF_009455635.1. Lineage (NCBI taxonomy): Bacteria > Pseudomonadati > Pseudomonadota > Betaproteobacteria > Burkholderiales > Burkholderiaceae > Paraburkholderia > Paraburkholderia agricolaris. The sequence goes on along the minus strand of NZ_QPER01000001.1, from coordinate 1,604,673 downwards.
TGTGCCACCGCGCCCGATGCTCCGGTCGCGCCACCCGCTGCGCCATTGGCGCTCGCCTTCAACCTGGCGAGCCAAGCCGACGAATCGCCGCCGTTGGTATGCCACATGCCGAGCGCGATCACAGCAACGATCACCGCCGCGATGCCCCATAACCATGAACGGCTCTTTTGCCCACTACCGCCGAGCGACAGCGAGACGCGGCCGCGCGGCAAATCCTTACCGGACGAAGCCGGCATCGACAGATCCGGTGCAGGCACGCCCTTCTCGCGACGCAGGGCCTGCGTGAACGGCGTGGGATCGGCGCCGAGCATCTTCGCGTAGCTGCGTACCACGCCAAGCGCAAAGGTCGTGTCCGGCAAGTGGCTGATGTCACCCGATTCGAGCGCACGCAATTTGGTGACGGATACCTTCAGGCGTGCCGACACGTCTTCGATCGTCCAGCCCTTCGATTCACGCAATTGGGTCAAGCGCGCGCCCACCGCTGCCAATGAATCGAAACTCGCCGGACCCGACTGCGTAACAGGCTGCACCACCGCCCGAGCGACCGGCGCCGGATGGCCTTCATTTCCGTCTGTGTCCTGCGGCTGCGGGTGCTGCGGCTCACTCATCCCAAATCCTTTCGCGTCGATTCTTTTTCACTTGTGCAACCCGGACGGGCCAAAGCCTCGCGCCCGAATCGCAGACCGTTTATAACAAAATGCGCGGCCTTGTGTGCCGCTTCCGATCGCTTCTGCAAACTTTCTTTTCAATCGCCGAAGACATATAGGGGTTTTTTGCACGCCCGGATGACTTTCTTCCGGACACCGCGCCCTGCCGTCTCGCGCGATTACACGGCACGAACCTCGATCACCTTCGCTGCCCTCCCGGTACGCTCAGCAAGGCGCGTGCGGTCTTTCACCGCACCGGCCAACTGACCGCAGGCAGCGTCGATATCATCGCCGCGTGTCTTACGCACCGTGGTGACAACGCCCGCGTCCATCAACACTTGTGCAAACCGCTTGATCTGCTCCGGCTTCGAGCGGATGAGACCCGACTCGGGAAACGGATTGAACGGAATCAGGTTGAACTTGCATGGTACGTCTCGCGTAACGGCCAGCAATTCGCGTGCTTGCGCTTCACTGTCGTTCACGCCGTCGAGCATGCAATATTCGAAAGTAATGAAATCGCGCGGCGCAACCTTCAGATAGCGCTGACAGGCGGCCATCAGTTCGCGCAGCGGATACTTTTTGTTGAGCGGCACCAACATGTCGCGCAGCGGGTCGCTTGGCGCATGCAACGATACCGCGAGCGCCACCGGCAAATCGGCGCCGAGCCGGTCCATCATGGGCACCACGCCCGAAGTGGATAACGTGACGCGCCGGCGCGACAGGCCGTACGCGTTGTCGTCCAGCATCAGACGCATCGCGGGCACCACCGCGTCGTAATTAAGGAGTGGCTCGCCCATGCCCATCATCACCACGTTCGTGACGACGCGCTCACCTTTGCCGTCGCCACCCGTGGCTCGGCCACCATCCGTGCCGCGCGTCGCACGCAGCGCGAATTCGGCCATGCGCAGCTGGCCAATGATTTCGCCGGTGGTGAGGTTGCGCGAGAAACCCTGTTTGCCGGTCGAACAAAAACGGCAGTTGACCGCGCACCCGGCCTGCGACGACACGCACAGCGTGCCACGCGTTTCTTCGGGGATATAGACGGTTTCAACCGCGTTGCTGTTGCCGACGTCGATCAGCCACTTGCGTGTGCCGTCGGTCGAAATATTGTCGCTGACGATGCCGGGCATCGTGATCGTGGCGCGTCCCTTGAGCTTTTCGCGCAAGGACTTCGCCAGATCGGTCATGCCGTCGAAGTCGGCAGCGTTGTACTGATGGATCCAGCGCTGCAATTGCTTGGCGCGAAACGGCTTCTCGCCCAGGCTGTCGCAGTAGGCGACAAGCCCTTGGGCGTCAAGGTCGAGAAGGTTGACGGTGGGACTGCTCGTCATATCGAATCCTGCCATTTCAGTGCGAGACTGTGTTCATGCAACAAGCTGCATGAACGCAATGCCGTTCGCGCCCATTCCTGCTGCTTTACCTTACTACTTTGCCGGGCTGTTCGTGCGGATTCGTGCGACAAATCCAACGGCTGCACACGAATCACGCCGGCAGCTTAAACCCGCTTAACGCGAGTAAACGTTCACTTCCGGGAAGAAGAACGCGATTTCAACTGCTGCCGTTTCAGCGGCGTCCGAACCGTGCACCGCGTTAGCGTCGATGCTGTCGGCGAAATCGGCGCGGATCGTGCCCTTTTCTGCCTTCTTCGGGTCCGTTGCACCCATCAGGTCGCGGTGCTTCAGGATCGCGTTTTCGCCTTCCAGCGCTTGCACGACCACCGGGCCCGAGATCATGAAATCAACCAGATCCTTGAAGAACGGACGTGCTGCGTGCACAGCGTAGAACTTCTCTGCGTCTGCGCGCGACAATTGGACCATGCGCGAAGCCACGATCTTCAGGCCAGCGTTTTCGAAACGGCTGTAGATCTGACCGATCACGTTCTTTGCCACTGCGTCCGGCTTGATAATCGACAGGGTGCGTTCGATCGCCATAAAAACTCCAAAAAATTAAGAGGTTACAGATTCAAATGAATCCGCTATTGTAGCATGTTCCCGTGTATGATTGCGATTGAACCCTTACAGTATTGAAAGAATTCAAGCAGGAGTCAGAGAATACTGGTAGCGTAGGCCGTGTGGACATTTTCTGGGTATTGAAACTCCCCGCCAGCGCGCCAATCTTAGGAATGAGAACCCTGCGACTGGCGGTAAAAATTCCGGCCGGCGCTGTACGACCTGCTGCCCAACCCGCGGCACAACCATTACGCAACACGCTTCTGAGGTAAGGAGAGACCATGAACGATCATCCGTATAGCTTTGGCCGCAATGGCGCGGTCAGCACGGTCGAGACCCGCAACCGCGTACTACGGAACACCTACTGGCTGCTAGCGCTGTCCATGATTCCGACCGTGCTCGGCGCGTGGGTAGGCCTGACCACTGGCTTTTCGCTGTTCGCCGCCACCAGCCCTGCCATGAGCATGCTGGCGTTCTTCGCGATCGCCTTCGGCTTCATGTTCGCGATCCAGAAGACCAAAGACAGCGCAGTCGGCGTGTTCGTGCTGCTCGGTTTCACGTTCTTCATGGGCCTGATGCTCTCCCGCATCCTGAGCTTCGTGCTCGGTTTTTCGAACGGCCCGTCGCTGATCATGCTCGCGTTTGGTGGCACTGGTGTGATCTTCGCCTCCATGGCAACGATCGCCACCGTCAGCAAGCGTGACTTCTCGGGTCTCGGCAAGTGGCTGTTCATGGGCGTGATCGTGCTGCTGCTGGCTTCGGTCGCGAACGTGTTCCTGCACCTGCCGGCGTTGATGCTGACCGTCTCGGTGCTGGCCATCGTGATCTTCTCGGCCTACATGCTGTTCGACGTGCAGCGCGTCGTGAACGGCGGCGAAACGAACTACATCACCGCCACGCTCGCGATCTATCTGGACCTGTACAACGTGTTCGTCAACCTGCTCGCGCTGCTCGGCATCTTCGGCGGCAACCGCAACTAAGCCTGACGAGGGCCGGCGTCTGAAACGCCGGCCTTGAAGAAAAAGCCCATGGCGAGCAATCGTCATGGGCTTTTTGCTTTTGCAACTGCCGGCGCGCTAACAGTGAATCGCCGGACACGAGCTCGCCGCTGATAATCAGGAACAGATCACAAGCTCAGCCACGCGAAGCCTTCATCCTGAGAAGCAACGATTACTTCGGTCGGCGCGGCGCCTAGCACACCCGCCATGGCAGCCTGCGCCAGTTCCGGCGAATTGTTCTGCTGGCTCAGATGCGCGGCCACCAGATAGCGCAAGCGCGAGCGGTCGAGCGAGGCCAGGATTTCAGCCGCCGCCTCATTGTTCAGATGCCCATGATTGCCGCCAATGCGCGCCTTCAGCGATTGTGGATACCGGCTGCCCGCCAGCATCCGCACATCGTGATTGCACTCGAGCACCAGCGCGTCGCAACCGCTCAGCACCGCGCTGATGTGCGGCGTGGAGGTGCCGACGTCGGTCAGCACGCCAAGCCGGCTCGCGCCATTGGAGAGCACGTATTGCAGCGGCTCGCGGGCGTCGTGAGGAACGGTGTAGGGGAGAACGCTGAGGTCGCCGATTGCCACCGCTTCGTCGCCCCACAACACCTGCAGGTCGACATCGGCTTCGTCGGCACCCACCGCGCGGGCGGTGCCCCAGCTCATGTACAGCGGGATCGACCACTTGCGCGCCAGCGTCAGCGCGCTGCCAATGTGGTCGCTATGCTCATGTGTAATCAGAATGGCGTCGAGACCTTCGACGCCCGCGCCGAGCCGCGCCAACCGCCGCTCGACTTCCTTGGCTGAAAAGCCGCAATCAAGCAGAACCCGTGTGGTGGTCGCGCCGTTCTGCGCTTCCACCAGCAAGGCATTGCCTTCGCTGCCGCTGCCGAGACTGGCGAAGCGCACAGCCCGCCTAGTTCAGTTGCGCGTGCAGCAGCGTCACGATGCGCTGCGCGTCGGACGAGTTATCCACCTGCCCGTTCGCATCCAGCACCGCCACCTGCGTCACGGCGTCGCCCTTCGCGCGGACATTGACGAGGAACTCCTGGCCCGGCTTCTTCGACGAATTGCCGCTGTAGAACAGCTTGCCGAAGAGCCCTTCCTTCTTCAGCTCCTGCATCGAGTCGGCGTAACGCACGTAGTAGATACCTTTCGCGCGATCACGGTTGTCGACGGTAAAGTTGGTGCGGTCGAGCGCAAGGCCCACGCGCAGCCATGCGCGATCGAACGATTCCTGCAGGTCGAGCGTCGATACGCCCGCGCTCTGGTCGATCGTGGCCGGCGCAGTGGCCGGGCGGGCGTCAGTCAGGAGCTGCTTCGACTGCGCTTCGGTCAGGCCGAACTTCTGCATCAGCTTGGTCAGGAACAGTGCTTCCAGCGCCGGATCGCGCGGACGCTCTTCCCAGCGCGACGACGTCTTGTCCTGGCCCGTCAGCATTTCTTCCATCGCGCTATGCGTGATGGAGATGTCGGTGGTGTCAGCCGGACCGCGCGACACGAGCGTGCGGAAGCTGTCACGGGTACCCGACGAGTAAGCAAAGTCAATCACCTTGCCGACCGTCCGACGGAACCAGTCGTCCGGAATATTGGCGCGGTTTTCGGCCCAGTCGGTCGTCATGATGCCGGTGGCCGGCGCATCGGTTTTCAGCGCGAAGCCATTCTCCTGCCAGAACTCCTGCAATTGCGGCCACAGTTGTTCAGGCGTGCGGCCGTCGACGACCAGCCAGCGGCGATCGCCGTCACGCTCGATGTGCATGCCCAACGGGTCTTGCGCACTCGGCAGGCCTTCCGTCGCATTGCCCGCTGCCGTGACCGCGCGTTGCGGCGAGCCGCCCAGCGCCAGATTGGCCGGCGGCGCCACGTAGCGCTGATCGGTCGGTGTGGTGGTCAGATCGCCCGGAACAGCGAGCGGCGGCGCGCTGCCCGCGCCCTTGTAGTTGACGCGGTCGGAGGCGAACCAGTCGTTCAGCGTGTCACAGCCGGCGAGCGTTACGAGAGCAAGCGCCAGCGCCGCCATGCGGGTTGCGTGGAGGGAAAGTGCGGAACGTTTCATGAGGTCCTTCGTGATGCTGGAACGCGGTGCCTGGTTCTGTGTGCCGGGAACGTGGGCTGGATCGACGTCGGTTAAGGGAATGCCGGTGGCAGGCTTTGGTTAAGCTGGGAGTTGCCGGGACAAACCCGCTTAGCCCAGCAGACCCGCTTCGCGCAACGCGCCGCGCACCACTTCGTGGTATTGCGCGTCGAGCGGCGTAAGCGGCAGGCGGATTCCGCCCTGCACACGACCCAGTTGCTGCAACGCCCATTTCGCAGGAATCGGGTTCGATTCGATGAACAGGTTCTTATGCAGCGACAGGAGTTTCAAATGAATCTCGCGGGCAGTCTTTGCGTCCGCGGCCAGCGCGGCTTTGCACAGCTCGCTCATCGCGCGCGGCGCGACGTTCGCGGTGACCGAAATATTACCGTGGCCGCCAAGCAGCATCAGCGCGATTGCCGTGGGGTCGTCACCGCTGTAGATGCCGAAATGGGCCGGCGCCGACTTGATCAGGTGCGCGGCGCGATCGATGTTGCCGGTCGCTTCCTTCACACCGATGATGCCCGGCACCTGCGCGCAACGCAGAATCGTTTCGTTGCTCATGTCCGCGACCGTACGGCCCGGCACGTTGTACAGGATCACCGGCAGATCGACGGTTTCGGCAATCTTCGCGAAGTGGCGATAGATGCCTTCCTGAGTCGGCTTGTTGTAGTACGGAACGACCTGCAAAGTGGCGTCCGCGCCGACTTCCTTGGCCTGCTGCGTGAGTTCGATGGCTTCCGTAGTGGAGTTGCCGCCCGAGCCCGCGATCACCGGAATCCGGCCCGCCGTATGCTCGACTGCGGTTTTGACCATCAGCACGTGTTCCTCGACCGACAGCGTGGCCGACTCGCCGCTCGTGCCGACCACGACCAGCGCGTTCGTGCCCTCTTCGATATGCCAGTCGATCAGTTTGCGAAACGCCGGCAGATCGAGACCGCCGTCTTCGAGCATCGGGGTAATGATGGCAGGAATGCTGCCGCGAATCTGAACGCCGCCAGTGCTGCTTTGATTGCCGTTAGTCATGAAACGCCATGAATTTGATCAGGTAAACCGCGATTGTAGCGGATTAGCCAGCCAGCTCGTAACAAGGCGGGGGCACCGCCTCTGTGCGGCCGGCTGAACGATCCGCCTCCATGATTGCGCATATCCGCTGGACGTAAGCCGGACGCGGCTGCGCGAGAAATCCGTCTTCAAATGCGACCACCCGGAGATGGCCTCGCACCACGTCGAACAACTCGCCGGGCGCGAGCAAAAACGCCGGATTAGACGGTTTGCCGACGCTTTCGTTGCCTTGCGCAAAGGTCTCGTAAACCAGCACGCCGCCGGGCGCGAGCGAACGCAACAGCTGCGGAAACAGCGGCCGGTGCAGGTAGTTCGTGACCACGATCGCGGCAAACTTCGCGCCGGAGGGCAACGGCCACGCGGCGCCTTCAAGGTCGGCAACGAGGGTGGTGACAAGTGCTTCGTCGCGCATCAGGTCCAGCGCGGCCGCGTCCCGGTCAAGCGCGGTCACCGGATGGCCCAGCCCGGCAAAGAAGCGCGCATGCCGCCCTGCTCCCGACGCCACGTCGAGCACCGCGCCGCCAGCCGCGACCAGATGCGCCCAGTGACGCACCCAGCGCGACGGTTCGCCGTTTCCGTGCGAGGAACCGTCCAGCATGGTCACGGGCGTGCTCATCATGTCAGCGCGACAAAGTGGTGTCAGTTGTACGAGAGGCCCATTGCCTCGCGCACGTCGCGCATCGTTTCCGACGCGTACTTGCGAGCCTTGTCGCAGCCGTCGGCGACGATCGCGCGCAACAGCGACGGATCGTCCATGTACTTCTGCGCGCGCTCCAGCATCGGCTGCTGTTCGCGCAGAATGCCTTCGATCACCGGCTGCTTGCACTCGAGGCAGCCAATTCCTGCCGTTCGGCAGCCCTTCTGCACCCACTCGTGCGTGGCTTCGTCCGTGTAGACCTGATGCAGTTGCCACACCGGGCACTTGTCCGGATCGCCCGGATCGGTGCGGCGCACGCGAGCCGGATCGGTCGGCATGGTGCGGACCTTCTTGGTGATCGTTTCCGCGTCTTCGCGCAAGCCGATCGTGTTGCCGTACGACTTCGACATCTTCTGGCCGTCCAGACCCGGCATACGCGACGCCTCGGTCAGCATGGCTTGCGGCTCGACCAGAATGATCTTGCGCGAGCCTTCGAGGTAGCCGAACAGACGTTCGCGATCGCTCATCGACAGGCTCTGCGATTCCTGCAGCATTGCCCGCGCCTGTTCGAGTGCCTCGTCGTCGCCTTCCTGCTGATAGGCGTTGCGCAGCTCGTGATAAAGCTTGGCGCGCTTGCCGCCCAACTTCTTCGCGGCTTCATTGGCCTTCTCTTCGAAGCCCGGCTCGCGGCCATACAGATAGTTGAAGCGGCGCGCAATTTCGCGCGTCATTTCGACGTGCGGCACCTGGTCTTCGCCGACCGGCACGAGCGAGCCGCGATACAGCAGAATATCCGCCGCCATCAGCACCGGATAGCCGAGGAAGCCGTAGGTGGACAGATCCTTGTCCTTCAGCTTCTCCTGCTGCTCCTTGTAAGTCGGCACACGTTCGAGCCAGCCGAGCGGCGTGCTCATGCCGAGCAGCAATGCCAGCTCCGCATGCTCGGGCACCTTGCTCTGGATGAAGAGCGTGGCCTGCGCCGGATCGATGCCGGAGGCGAGCCAGTCGATCAGCACGTCCCAGACGTTCTTTTCGATCACTTCGGGCGTTTCGTAGTGCGTCGTCAGCGCGTGCCAATCGACCACACAAAAGAAGCACGGGTATTCGGACTGCAGCCGCACCCAGTTTTTCAGCACGCCGTGATAGTGGCCGAGGTGCAGCGACCCGGTGGGCCGCATGCCGGAGAAGATACGGTCTGGGAACATGGTTATTTAGAAAAGCGAAACAAGTGGAGTCAGAATTGCGGTGATCGCACCATAGCCGAGCGTGACGAGCGGGCTGAGCCAATAACGCGTGAGCGTGCCCGTCATGACCAGCGCCATCACGATGAAAAAACCGTACGGCTCGAGGCGCGACAGCGCGATCGATTGCCGTGGCGGCAACAGCGCCATCAGCACGCGGCCGCCGTCGAGCGGGGGCAACGGGAACAGATTGAGTACGCCAAGCACGAGGTTCACGCCGACGCCGGCTGCCGCCATACGTGTGAAGAAAGGTTCGTCGACGCCCGTTACAGCAAACGCGACGCCGACCAGGCCCCACACCAGCGCCTGCACGAAATTGCAGGCCGGTCCGGCGGCCGCGACCCACAGACTACCCCAACGCGGATTGCGCAGATTGCCGAAGGCGACCGGCACGGGCTTCGCGTAACCGAACATGAACGCACCGCTGGTGGCGAAGTACAACAGCAAGGGAATCGCGATCGTGCCGAGCGGATCGATATGCCGCATCGGATTGAGGGAGACGCGGCCGAGCACGTACGCGGTATTGTCGCCGAGCCAGCGCGCGACGTAGCCATGCGCGGCTTCATGCAACGTGATCGCGAAAATCACCGGCAACGCGTAAACCGCAATGGTCTGTATCAGGGAAGAATCCATAACTCGCTATTGTAACAACGCGACTGCGTACGTCTGTCCGCTTTCGCTTATGCCGTCTCTTCGAGACCGAACGGCGCGAGAGAACCGCGCCCTGCCCGCACCAGCACCGGCTCAGCGCCGCTCAGATCGATCACGGTGGACGGTTCGCACACGCAGGGGCCGCCGTCGATCACCAGGTCCAGCTGTTTCTCGAGCCGCTCGCGAATCTCTTCCGGATCGTTCAGCGGCTGGGTTTCGTCCGGCATGATCAGCGTGGAGCCAATCAGTGGCTGACCCAGCTCTTCGAGAATCGCAAGTGTGATGGCGTGCTCAGGTACCCGCAGGCCGATCGTCTTGCGCGACGGATGCGACAGGCGCCGTGGCACCTCCTTGGTGGCCTGCAAGACAAACACATAGGGGCCTGGCGTGACCGATTTGATCAAACGAAACTGGCGGTTATCGACCATCGCGAAGTTCGCCAGCTCCGACAGATCGCGCACCAGCAGCGACAGCAGCGCTTTCTCGTCGAGCCCGCGAATCCGCCGCAAACGCTCGACCGCATCCTTGTCGTCGAGATGACAGGCGAGCGCGTAGCTCGAATCGGTCGGCAATGCGACGACGCCGCCATCGTTGATGATCTGCACGGCCTGCTTGACGAGGCGCGGCTGCGGGTTATCCGGATGAAGCCGAAAGTATTGGGACATTTTGGCTAACGGTGACTACGGATGGAAAGTCGGGTGAACGCAAGCCCGTCGAACAAGGGCTTTCGCGCGTATCGTGCCGCCGTGGCGCGGCGCGCGATCACAACCAGCGTTCCCAGACAGGCTTGAGATCGGAAGGCAGTTGCGGCAGCGTACCGAGATCGATGCGGCCCTCGCCGGGTGCATGGAAGTCGGAACCGCGCGAGGCTTCGAAGCCATAACGGCGCGCGACGTCCGCATATTCGCGGTACTGATCCGGCGTGTGGCTGCCCGTCACCACTTCGATGGCTTTGCCGCCGAGGTCGATGAATTCAGCGAAAAACGCGTCGAACTCCACCGGCGAGTATGCGTAGCGACCCGGGTGCGCGACGATCGCCTCGCCGCCGGCCGCCTGAATCCAGCCAACCGCGTCCGCCAGTTTCGCCCACCGATGTGACACATAGCCGGGCTTGCCGTCGCCGAGATAGCGATTGAACACGTCCTGCGTCGAGCTGGCGTAGCCGCTTTCGACCATGAAACGCGCGAAGTGCGTGCGCGAGATCATGTCCGGATTCGATACGTATTTGAGCGCGCCCTGATAGGCGTCGGGAATACCGAGCGTGGCCAGCTGTTCGCCGATTGCTTCGGCGCGCGCCGCGCGGCCGTTGCGGGTGCGCGCGAGGCCGTCGATCAGGATCGAACTGGTTGGATCGATGCCGAGCCCGACAATGTGCACCGTGCGCGAAGCCCATGTCACCGAGATTTCCACGCCACTCACGTAAGCCATGTCGAGCGCCTCGGCGGCGCTGCGCGCTTCGTGCTGGCCGCCCAGCTCGTCGTGATCGGTCAGCGCCCACAGCGTCACGCCGCCCGCGTGCGCGCGGCGCGCGACATCGGCCGGGGCGAACTGGCCATCGGAAACGGTGGAGTGACAATGGAGGTCGGCGTTCATCTTTGTCTTGAGAAGGTTCTGTACTCATTTTACTGCAACGCAGTAAGTGATCGCAGCGCTATCTCGCGATAGGGGACCTCGCACCGAAACCTTTTTGCAAGCTTCAGGCGCAGAAACCCTCGATCAATGCGGCCACCTGCTCCGGCTGATCGTGATGCACCATGTGTCCGGCTTCGTCGATGATCTTTTCGCGCCAGTTCGGAAACGCCTGGAAACGCGCCTTGAATTCGTCGAGTGGAGTCTCGCCGGCGATCTGGGCAAGCGTGGGCGAATTCGCCGCCTCCACGTGCAGCACCTTGGCGGCGACCTTGCGCCACACCGCCATCACTTCGTCGAGGCGGTACAGCGTCGGTCCGCGCAGTTTGTGCGCCGGATCGGCGAGCAGCATGAAGCGCCCTTCTCCGTCCGGCTTGGACCAATGCTGCGCGAGGAACTGCGCGCGCGGCAAGGCGAGGCGCGGATTGGTCTTGATCAGGCGCCCCGCGACCTCGTCCAGCGACGCGTAGCGCTTCAGTTGCGGCGGATCGCGCAATTCGTCGAGCCAGTTGCGCAGACGTTTGGGCGCCTGCGCCGAGTGCGAAGGCGCCAGACCGAAGCCCTCCAGATCGACCACGCGCCGCACCCGCTCCGGCCGCACGCCGGCATACAGGCAGGCGATGTTCGCGCCCATGCTGTGGCCGACCAGATTGACTTCGCCGGTCGGTGCATAGTGGTCGAGCAGCGCGTCGAGATCGGCCAGGTAGTCCTGAATCCAGTAGTTGCCGCCGCCGCGCTCGGCGACCGGCCAGTCCGACAGGCCGAAGCCGCGCATATCGGGCGCGATCACCTGCCAGTCGCCGCCCAACGCGTCGACGACGAACTGGAACGATGCCGCCACGTCCATCCAGCCGTGCAGCATGAACAGCATCGGCGCATCGGGGTTGCCCCAGCGCCGCACGTGCAGACGGATGCCGCGCACGGCGACGAATTCAGACCTGGAGGTATTCATGAACGGCGCGCCCGAAAAAAGAATGATCGTTCGATTATAACGAGATAGCCCGACGATGCGTGGGGGCTGATTGTGGAAAAAGGCTTCAGTCGCGCGCGGCCGGCGGGACGGAGTGCTCGGCGTCGAGGCCCGCCAGAGCGACCAGCGCGGCCAGCTCCGTCTCATCGAAACCGGCGTCGCGGCGTGCCTCGAAATTGAACGGACCGCGTAATTTCGGTGCGTGATGCTGCTCGGCGAGGCGCGTGTAGGTGGTATGCGGATCGACACCGCTCTCGTCGCACAAATGACGAAACCAGCGGTTGCCGATCAGCACGTGGCCGATTTCGTCGCGCAGGATCACGTCGAGAATCGCCGCCGACGCGTGATCGCCCGCCTGCTGCAGACGGGCGCGGATGGGCGGCGAGGCATCGAGGCCGCGCGCCTCGAGGGTGCGCGGCACCAGCGCCATGCGCGCCAGCACGTCGGCACGGGTGCGCTCGCACATATCCCAGAGGCCGTCGTGGGCGGGAAAATCACCGTAGGCATGGCCGAATTCCGCCAGCCGCGCGACCAGCAGCGAGAAGTGATGAGCCTCTTCCGCGGCAACCTTGAGCCAGTCGACATAGAACGCGGCGGGCATGCCGGCAAAGCGCCAGACAGCGTCGAGCGCGAGGTTGATGGCATTGAATTCGATATGCGCCAGCGCGTGCAGCAGGACGGCTCGTCCTTCGGGCGATTGCATGCTGCGGCGCTTCAGCTTGCGTGGGTCGACCAGTTCCGGGCGCGTGGGACGACCCGGCAAGTCTGGCGGCTCGGTGAGTTCGAGGTCGGCGGGACAGGCGAGGCGGCCATCGAGCACTGCGGCGTATAGCGCACGGGCCGCGTCCGCCTTGGTTGCCGGATCGATTTCGTGCAATGTCGCCAGTGCAGCCGTACGCGCGCAATTCGCACGATTCGAAGTATTTTCAGGATTCGATACTGGCGCAGCGGGAGAAAGAGACGGAATAGCGGAATTCATGGCGACAGGTTGGCAAAGAGCACGGCAAAAGGCGCGGCGAAAGGCAAAACCGGGCGGCACGGCGTTCGCCAAAGCTGGGCGCAGGACCGCTCGCAGCACCGCCAAGCGGCCTAAGCACACAACCGTTTACAATACTCGATTCGACCATCTCGCGTGCCTGTTGCGCAGGTCCGGCAGGGCAACCCGCTCCATCGGGACCTTTCGGGCATTCTCGAGCGTTTTGCAGCCCCGCTTTGCAGCCCCGAGGCAGCCCGTTCGTAGCCCGTTCGCCCCGAGCCAACCCGTGCAGCACCCGGCGACCGATCAAGAGGAGACACCGTGACAATTTACAAGCTTGGCGAAGCAGCCCCGACCATCCATGAAAGCGTGTTCGTCGCGGATTCGGCGAACATTATCGGCAAGGTAACGCTTGAAGAAAATTCGAGCGTCTGGTTCGGCGCGACAATTCGCGGCGACAACGAACCGATTACCCTTGGCGCGGGCAGCAACGTCCAGGAAAACGCGGTGCTTCATACCGATCCGGGCTTCCCGCTGACAATCGAGCCGAATGTAACGATCGGCCACCAGGTCATGTTGCACGGCTGCACGATCAAGGAAGGCTCGCTGATCGGAATTCAGGCGGTGGTCTTGAATGGTGCGGTAATCGGCCGCAACTGTCTGGTTGGAGCGGGCGCCATCGTCACGGAAGGCAAGGTGTTTCCCGACAATTCGCTGATTCTCGGCGCGCCCGCCAAGGTGGTGCGCGAACTGACCGAGACGGATATCGCCAATATGCAGCGCGGCACGGCAAGCTATGCCGAGCGCCGCGAATATTTCAAGGCGCAGCTCGTGCGCATCGGCTAACCAGCCGGAGCGCGCGGCGCGCACGGCGCAGCATCAGGCTGCGTCATTCGACCGAGGAAAAGTTGTGAGCGACCAGTTGCAAAAATTCATGTTCAGCGCGGCGCCGGTGCGCGGCGAGATCGTTTCGCTGCGCAATACGTGGCAGGAAGTGCTGACGCGCCGGGACTATCCGGCGCCCGTGCGGACGATTCTGGGCGAGATGATGGCTGCGTGCGCGCTGCTTTCGGCGAACCTCAAGTTTGACGGCACGCTCGTCATGCAGATTTTCGGCGACGGACCGGCGAAGATGCTGGTGGTGCAATGCAGCTCCGACCTGTCGATGCGCGCCACTGCCAAGCTCTCCGGCGAAGCGGGCAGTACGATCGACGACACCACCTCCATGATCGATCTCGTCAACGCAAGCGGCCACGGCCGCTGCGTGATCACGCTCGACCCGCGCGAGAAGCAGCCCGGCCAGCAGCCGTATCAAAGTATCGTGCCGCTGTCGGGCGTGGACGGCCCGCTCAAGTCGATGTCCGAAGTGCTCGAACACTACATGCATCACTCGGAGCAGCTCGACACGCGCCTGTGGCTCGCGGCGAACACCGAACGCGCGGTCGGCATGCTGTTGCAGAAGCTGCCCGGCGACGGCGGCATCGTCCCCCATCCGGGCGATCTGGATGCGGATACGTGGGAGCGCGTCTGCACGCTCGGCGGCACGATGTCGCAAGACGAGCTGCTGAAGGAAGAGCCCGCTACGATATTCCGCCGTCTGTTCTGGCAGGAAAATGTGCAGCATTTCGAGCCGGCCACGACGCGTTTCGAGTGCAGTTGTTCGCGTGAAAAAGTCGGCGCCATGCTGAAGATGCTGGGCCGCGAGGAAGTAGACAGCGTGATCGAAGAGCGCGGCCATGTCGAGATTCATTGCGAGTTCTGCAACCAGCGGTACGAATTCGACCCGGTCGACGTGGCGCAACTTTTTGTCGCCGATGCGCTCTCACAAGGTGTGACGCCGGCCGCCAGTCAGCGGCACTGAATCGGCCCGGCGCGGCTCATTACGCCTCTGATTACCGCAGTAAAATGACACGCCGCCAGGTGCCTTTTCGGGGCACGGGCGGCGCGTTATCGTTGAGCGTTGCGTTGGATCGTCGGCGGTGCGCGTTGCGCATGTTTTGCTTCGGCATCCGACCGATGGAGATCAAAATGAACATCAATACATCGCTAAAGCATTGCATGCGCTCATTCGCCGTGCTGGCAGCCATCGCCGGCGGCGCCGCGCTGACGGGCTGCGTGATGGACCCGCCGGGCCCGTCGCCGATTTATAGCCGGTTGCCGGCCGACCAGTCGGGCATGGCCAGCACCGCCCAGCCGCTCACGCCCGAAGAACGTGAGCGCTATGATGCGATCGATCGTCAGGTGATGGCCGAGCAGAATCAGGCGATTGCCGCCGACAACGCGGCTCAGGCGTATGCGCGTTATTACTCGCCGCCCGTCAACGTGTACGGCGGCTATTACGGCGGCGGTTGGGGGCACGGCTGGGGTACGGGCGTCGGATTGGGTTATTCGCCGTACTGGGGCTGGTAAGCCGAAGCGGATACTATCGGACAGGCGCACCGCAAGCGATACGGCCTGACGCCACGCTCAGTGCGTGGCCTTCTTGTCTTTGACCGCTGCCTTACCGGCATGCTTTCGATCCGGTTTCGCGCGCGACTCCGGGTTCGGCACCACATGCAGCGGCGCCGCCGACACCTCACCACGCGTAGAGGTGGTAACCGAAGGTGTATTCGTATTCGGCAACGGCGCGTTCGGCGAGACGAACTGCACGAATACCTCGCCGTCTTTCACCATGCCCATTTCGTAACGCGCCCGCTCTTCCACCGCGGCCGTGCCGTTCTGCAGATCCTGCACTTCACCCTGAATGCGCTCGTTGCGCAGCTTCGAATCGGCGTTCTTCTGCAGTTGCTGCGCCAGTTGCTGCTGCAACTCATGCACGCGCAACCAGCCGCCGTGCCCCCACCAGAGCGGGTACTGGATCAGCGCCAGTAGAACGATCAGGACAGCAGTGACAAGCCGCATGAAGTAAGCACAATAAATACACGCCGCCCTGCGCTATACGCAGGGCGGCGGGGTCAATCAGAAACGAAGGATAACCGGCTCATTGGTCGGCGCTAGCAGCAGGACCATTAGCGCAGATTGTAGAACGCCGACTTGCCCGGATAGCTAGCGATATCGCCGAGGTCTTCCTCGATGCGCAGCAACTGGTTGTATTTCGAGATACGATCCGAGCGCGACAGCGAACCCGTCTTGATCTGACCGGCGTTCAGGCCGACTGCGATGTCCGCGATCGTCGAATCTTCGGTTTCGCCCGAGCGGTGCGAGATCACAGCCGTGTAGCCGGCGCGCTTCGCCATTTCGATCGCCGCGAAGGTTTCCGTCAGCGTACCGATCTGGTTGATCTTGATCAGGATCGAGTTGGCGATGCCCTTCTCAATGCCTTCCTTGAGGATGCGCGTGTTGGTGACGAACAGATCGTCGCCCACCAGTTGCACCTTCTTGCCGAGCTTGTCGGTCAGTGTCTTCCAGCCGGCCCAGTCGCTTTCGTGCATGCCGTCTTCGATCGAGACGATCGGGAACTTGTCGGCCAGATTCGCCAGGTAGTCGGCGAATTCCGTGGACGACAGTTGCAGGCCTTCGCCCGCCAACTGGTACTTGCCGTCGTGATAGAACTCGCTGGCCGCGCAGTCGAGCGCGAGCAGCACGTCTTCACCCGCGCGGTAGCCGGCCTTTTCAATGGCTTGCAGGATGGTCGACAGGCATTCTTCGTTGCTGCCGAAGTTCGGCGCGAAGCCGCCTTCGTCGCCCACCGCCGTGCTCATGCCGCGGTCCGACAGGATCTTCTTCAGCGCGTGGAACACTTCGGCGCCGCAGCGCAGTGCTTCGCGGAAGGTCGGCTGGCTGACCGGCACGATCATGAATTCCTGGATGTCCAGGCTGTTGTTCGCGTGCGCGCCACCGTTGACGATGTTCATCATCGGCACCGGCAGTTGCATGGCGCCCGAACCACCGAAGTAGCGATACAGCGGCAGGCCGGCTTCTTCAGCGGCAGCCTTCGCGACGGCCATCGAAACAGCCAGCAGCGCGTTCGCACCGAGGCGCGACTTGTTGTCGGTGCCGTCGAGTTCCAGCAGGGTCTTGTCGAGGAAAGCCTGCTCGGAAGCGTCGAGGCCCATGATCGCTTCGGAGATTTCGGTGTTGATGTGCTCGACGGCCTTCAGCACGCCCTTGCCGCCGTAACGGCCGGCTTCGCCGTCGCGCAGCTCGATCGCTTCGCGCGAACCCGTCGACGCGCCCGACGGCACCGCAGCGCGGCCCATCGTGCCCGATTCGAGCAGCACGTCGCATTCGACGGTGGGGTTGCCTCGCGAATCGAGAATCTCTCGACCGATGATATCTACGATAGCACTCATGGTTTCCTCAAGAAATGACGTTGAATTCTTTACTGTGAAACTGCACCGGACACCGCCGGTCTCCCCGGCAAACTACTTGCGCCCTGATGCTTTCGACGACCATTACGTGCATTCGCCGCGCACCGATTATGCAAACCAATCGTGACACGCGGTGAATGCCTGAATCAGTTGAAATCGCTTTCGAGGAACGGCGCGCGCTTGACCGCCCGATCGAGCGTCACAAGCGTTTCGAGCAGCTCGGCCATGCGATGCAACGGTACCGCGTTCGGGCCGTCCGACCTGGCTTCCGAAGGCTTCGGATGGGTTTCCATAAAGAGACCCGACACGCCAACGGCTACCGCGGCACGCGCCAGCACCGGCACGAATTCGCGCTGGCCGCCCGAGCTCGTGCCCTGCCCGCCCGGCAACTGCACCGAGTGGGTAGCGTCGAACACGACCGGCGCCTTGGTTTCGCGCATGATCGCAAGCGATCGCATGTCCGAAACCAGATTGTTATAACCGAACGACACGCCGCGCTCGCACGCCATGAAGCGGTCTTCCGAAAGGCCCGCTTCACGCGCCGCATCGCGCGCCTTGTCGATCACATTCGTCATGTCGTGCGGTGCGAGAAACTGGCCTTTCTTGATGTTGACCGGTTTGCCCGAACGCGCACAAGCCTGAATGAAATCAGTTTGACGGCACAGGAAAGCAGGCGTTTGCAGAACGTCAACCACGGACGCAACCTGCTCGATCTCATGCTCCGCGTGCACATCGGTCAGCACCGGCAGACCAAGCTGACGCTTCACTTCCGACAGAATGCGCAAACCTTCGTCCATGCCCAGACCGCGAAACGACTTGCCGCTGCTGCGGTTGGCTTTGTCGTATGACGATTTGTAGATGAACGGAATGTTCAGTTTCGCGCAGATTTCTTTCAGCTGACCTGCCGTATCGATCGTCATCTGCTCCGATTCGACAACACAGGTGCCTGCGATCAGGAAAAACGGCTTGTCGAGCCCGATTTCGAAATCGCCCAGCTTCATGCTTTCTCCCCGACTTCCGCCGTCGTGCGCGGCTGCTGGTGCGCAAGCGCCGCTTCGACAAACGACTTGAACAACGGATGGCCGTCGCGCGGCGTGGACGTGAATTCCGGGTGGAACTGCACGCCGACGAACCACGGGTGCATGCTGCGCGGCAATTCCATCATTTCCGGCAGATCTTCACTCGGAGTACGGGCGCTGATGATAAGGCCACCGGCTTCGAGTTGGGGCACGAAGCGGTTATTGACTTCATAACGGTGACGATGGCGTTCGTTCACATCCTTGCCATAGATCTCTTCGGCCATCGTGCCGGGCTTGATCGGGCAACGTTGTGAACCCAGACGCATCGTGCCGCCCAGATCCGATTCTTCGGTACGCTTCTCGACCCGGCCTTCACGGTCGTACCACTCGGTGATCAGCGCAACCACGCGGTTCTCGGTTTCCTGATCGAACTCGGTGCTGTTCGCGCCTTTCAGGCCGACCACGTCGCGGGCGAATTCGATCACGGCCAGCTGCATGCCGAGGCAGATGCCGAGATACGGCACCTTCGCTTCGCGTGCATAGCGGATCGCGGCAATCTTGCCTTCAGTGCCGCGACGGCCGAAGCCACCCGGCACGAGCACGGCATCCAGATGCTTGAGGCTCTCGACGCCTTGCGTCTCGATCTCTTCCGAATCGATGTACTCGATGTTGACCTTGGTCGACGTATGCATCGACGCATGGCGCAGCGCTTCGATCAGCGACTTGTACGACTCGGTCAGATCGACATACTTGCCGACCATGCCGATCGTGACTTCGTGCTTCGGATGCTCGAGTTTTTCGACGAGATTCGCCCACATCGACAGATCGGCGGGCTTCGGCGTGAGCTTGAGCTCTTCGCAGATGATCGCGTCAAGACCCTGGTCGTGCAGCATCTGCGGAATCTTGTAGATGCTGTCGGCGTCCCACACGGAAATCACCGCGTCTTCCGGCACGTTCGAGAACATCGAGATCTTCGCGCGCTCGTCGTCCGGAATGCGGCGGTCGGCGCGACATAGCAGCACGTGCGGCGAGATACCGATTTCACGCAGTTTCTGCACGCTGTGCTGGGTAGGCTTGGTTTTCAGCTCGCCCGCGGTCGCGACCCAGGGCACCAGCGTGAGGTGCACGAAGCACGCGCTGTTGCGGCCCATGCGCAGACTCATCTGACGCGCGGCCTCGAGGAACGGCAGTGATTCGATATCGCCTACGGTGCCGCCCACTTCGACGATGGCGACGTCCGGCTCACCACACGTCGCGGAAGCCGCGCCGCGTTCGATGAACGCCTGGATTTCGTTGGTGATGTGCGGAATGACCTGCACCGTCTTGCCGAGATAATCGCCACGGCGTTCCTTGCGGATCACCGATTCGTAAATCTGGCCTGTGGTGAAGTTATTGGCCTTGCGCATCTTCGTGCTGATGAAGCGCTCATAGTGGCCAAGGTCGAGGTCAGTCTCCGCTCCGTCTTCCGTCACGAACACTTCGCCGTGTTGAAACGGACTCATCGTGCCGGGGTCGACATTGATGTAGGGATCGAGCTTGAGGAGGGTGACTTTAAGACCGCGCGATTCGAGGATCGCGGCGAGGGAAGCGGCGGCAATACCCTTGCCGAGGGAAGATACTACGCCGCCGGTGACGAAAACATATTTGGTCATCGCTGGATGCTCGCGGGAAAAACGGATTATACCGTAAAGCAGGGTCTCAACCCAGCGAATTCCTGGCGACATCTGCACGAAAGTATGCTGCGGCGATAGCAATCGCCGTTAGCCGATCATGCACCGTTTTCGCGGCGCCGGTGAAGCGCATTAGCGGACCGCGCCGCCTCACGTCTGCCGCCACGCCTCTTATGGACAGACCGCCACGCCGGTGAACGCGGACGCCGCCTCGCGCGGCGTCCGTCACGGCCTTAAGTCCGCCGCTCCAGTTCGCGCAGCATCCGCTGCACCGCACGCGCGGTTTCGAGCGGTCTTTCCATCGGATACAGATGGCTGCCTTCGATCCATTCCACATGACCGCCGGTTGCGCGGCGGGTGGCGTCCAGCCCCGCCTGGCGCACTTCCTTTGACCGCGTACCGGCGATGAACCCCACCGGCACGGGCGCGCCACGCGCGAGGCGGGGCCCAAGCGTATGCGGCAAGGTCTTGTAGATCTGATATTCGGTGCGCCGGTCGAATGCAAGCGAGCGGCCGCCGTCCGGCGAGCTCTGCGGGATGCCGAAGTCGATGTAGTCCGACAGCATGCGCTCGTCCCAACGCGCGAACGCCGGTTTCGAATGAAAGTGCCGCCACGCCTCGTCACGGCTTGCCCACTGCGTACGGCGCGCGCGGGTGGCGGCCGCGGGCGACAGGCGTTCGTCAAGCCCGGTCCATTGCGACACCCGCAGCATGCTGCTGCGCCAACCGGCGATCACGGGCGAATCGAGCATGATCACCCCCCTCACCCACTGCGGCTTTTTCAGCGCCGCCATCAGCGACAGATAGCCGCCCAGCGAATGGCCGACCAGCCACACCGGCTGCTCATAAGACCGGCCCACGTCGTCGAGCAACTGTTCGACCAGATGCGGCCAGTCCTGCGTGACCGGATAACGCGCGTCGTGACCGATGCGCTCGATGGAGCGCAGTTCGTAGTCGTCGGCGAGCTCGGCGAAGATCGTTCGGTAGGTTGACGCCGGGAACCCGTTCGCATGCGAGAAGTGGATGATGTTTTTCAACTGCGGCACTCTCCGTTCTGTTTTGGCGCGAGGGCCCCACGCCTGACTCTTCGTTCAGACTCCGGCCCGGCGGCGCATTTGTTCTCTCTGTACGGCCGGCAATCCATCAGCGATCCATCCAGTAGCGGTGCTGAGTGTCGCGATAGCGCTCGAGCGTCAGGGTGGCGGCGCTCCGGCCCGGATCGACTCGCGGGGCGACTGCGGAATCAAGTCCCTCGCTGGCCTCGGCTCCGGTGCCTGGTTCGATAGCCGGGTCGATGTCGGAGTTGATGTTCGGATTGACGTCAACCCGCACCGCGCCGTCCGCATCGCTGCGTGCAAGCTCGATATGCCGTGCCTTGTAACGCTCGAACACACCTGCATTCGGATGATGAAACCGGTTGCGATAGCCTACCTGAAATAGCGCGATGAGCGGGTCGATAGAGTCGAGGAACGGCTCGGTCGACGAGGTCTTGCTTCCATGATGCGGCACGACCAGCACCTGGGCGCGCAACGCGTCGCGATCGCGTGCGAGCAGCATGCGTTCGACCGGCGCTTCGATATCAGCCGCCAGCACGGCGGCCATGCGCGGCGCCACCGTTTGAACATTAGCGGCCGGCGGGCTCGCCGCCGTCGACAGGCTCGTGCGAGCCGGCATCGTACTCACCCGCAACACGCAGCAATGGGCATTCGGCTTGCCTTGCAGCGGTCCGGCATCCGGCCACAGTATCGCGAACTCCACGCCGTCCCATTGCCAATGCTGGCCAGCCGCACAGGGCAGCGTAGCCGCGCCGCGCTGCCGCGCGTTCGACCACAACGGATTCGCGGGCGCCAATGCCGCCATCATTTGACGTACCTCGATCGCCTCCAGTACAGCGGGCGCGCCGCCCGAGTGGTCGGAATCGGCGTGGCTGACAAGCAGCGTATCGAGCGCTTTGACGCCGTGCGCCTGCAAAAACGGCACGACTACCCGTTCACCCGCATGCGTCGATTCCGGTCCGGGTCCGGTGTCGAATAACAGTGTGTGATGCGCGGTTTCGACCAGCACGGAGGTGCCTTGACCAATATCCAGCGCCGTCAGGCGAAAGCTGCCGTGCGGCGGCCCGGATGGCGCCGGCATCAGCAGCGGCAGCCACGTGATCGGCGCGGCCCAGCGCAGCGGCCAGCCACGCGGCGCCAGACACCAGCAAACGCCAACCGCCGCCGCGGTGAGCGTCCACGGGTCCGGCTGGGGCAGCCGCCAGAGCGTCCACGCCGGACCGGACAGCGTTTGCAGGCCTGTCGCCAGCAGGTCGAGCAAGATGTGCGCGGCGCGAAAAGCGTAGGCGTCGAACGGCGTGGGCAACGCGACACCTGCCAATACGGCCGGCGTCACCAGCAGACTCACCCACGGAATCGCGAAGGCATTCGCGAGCGGGCCGATCAACGGAATCTGGGCAAACCAATAGACGGTGAGCGGTGCAAGCGCGACGGTCACCGCGAACTGCACATGCGCGGCACCGCGCAACCGTTCGCCGAAAGCCCGAGCGCGGCGGCATACGACAGACCACAGGCGCGCGAACCTTGCCGGCGTCACGCTGCCTTCACCCTCTTCGTCGCGGCGCTGCTCGTGGTCCTGCACCCGCGGCCGTCCCGACATCGCAAACAGAATCGCCGCCACCGCGCAGAACGACAGCCAGAATCCTGCCGCCACCACGGCCCACGGATCGATCAGCAGCACGAGGCCCAACGCCCACGCCAGCACCACCGATCGCGCGAGGTTGCGCCCGCTGATAAACGCCAGCGCCACCACCCCCGCCATCCACAGCGCGCGCTGGGCCGGCACGTTGAAACCCGCCAACGCTGCATGCAGCCCGGCGAACAACGCGCCGCCCGTCACCGCGACGACCTGCGCGGGCAGCAGCAGCGGCCAGTTGCGGCCGACGAATCCCGAGCGCCGCCACACCACCCCGGCGAGCCACGCCGCGAGGCCGGCGGCAAAGCCGATGTGCAAACCCGAGATCGCCACCAGATGGCTGGTGCCCGTGCCGCGCATCAACAGCCAGTCGGCCGCGCTGACCTCGTCCTGCGCGCCGATGGCGAGCGCCACCACAATCCCACGATGCGGCGCGTCGGCGAGCACGGTGTCAATACGCGCACGCAGCGCGGCGCGCCAGCAATCGACCGTCACGCTTATGCCACGCGCAATGCCAGGCAGGCGCACAGCTTGAGCCGGCGCGCTCACATAGCCGGTGGCGCGTACATTGCGCGCCAGCAAACTGGCTTCCGCATCGCGCACGCCGAAGTTCGCATTGCCATGCGGGCGTTTGAGCCGCACGGTCAGACGCCAGCGCGTGCCCGGTTCGAGCGGCGGCGCAGGCGCATCTGCGGCAATCCACGAGAGTTGAATCACGCGCGGAAAAGCGGCGATCGGTGCATCCGCCGACTCGACTTCAAAAAGGAAGCGCGCACCCTTGTCGTCGCGTGACGGCAGTCCCTTGATACTACCGACAACGTCGATATCGCGCCCTTCCCAGGCGCTCGGCAAGCTCACCGCGAGCCGGACTTCCGCACGCCAGGCGGCATAGCCGAAACCCACACAAAGGGCCGCGATCCACAGCGCGCCCCAGCCGGCGCAAGAACGCGCGCGCGTGCCGGACAAGGCACGACCAATGGATGATTTTGCGGCAGCCGAACGCGCCTCAGCGGCTACTGAAACACGCCAGCGCAAGCCCCACACCGCGACAAGAATCGCAACACACCCGAGCGACACCAGCACTGACCGCCCAAGCCAATCCGGCAACGCCGCCTGCCGCTGCAGCCCGATCACCCCCAACGCAAACCCGCACCACCATGCCCGCATCCGACCTCCGCGCCCTCGGTTCAGCCTTCGCCGGACGACACGACGCTCAGCGAGCAGACGTCAGCAGACCCGCCGGGCATGTGTTCCGCCCAACGCGAACCACTCAGACCATCGCGTTCAATTATGCAGAGGAAAGTGCCAGCCGCGGCAGCGCGGCGAGCGCGTTAGCCGTTGTGCCTAGGGCGGCTTCGTCGGCGCTCATGCCGCGCAGTTGCGCGAGGCCCGCGCCGATAGCAGGAATCTGATCCGGCGAGTTGCGCTGCCTGTAGATCCAGGATGGGGCGATGTCCGGCGCGTCGGTCTCGACGACCAGCGCCTCGAACGGCAACTGCTCCGCCAGGCGCCGGATTTGCCGTGCCCGCTCGAAGGTCAGATTGCCGCCAAAACCGAGATGCATGCCCTGGTCGATATATACCTCGGCCTGCTGAAAACTACCGTTGAAGGCGTGCGCGATGCCGCGATGAATCTGATGCCGCCGCAGCCCTTTGATCACCTGATCCTGCGATTTGCGCACGTGGCAAATCACCGGCAGATCGAATTCGCGCGCCAGTTGAAGTTGACCGTTGTAGAAGAACTGCTGGCGCGCATCGTCGAGACCCTCGACGAAATAGTCGAGGCCGATTTCGCCTATGCCGACAAACCGTGGATCGTCGAGACTCGCCTCGATTTCCATGCGCAGCAGTTCGAGATCGCTCTCGTGCGCCCCCGGCGTGAAGAGCGGATGAATGCCGAGCGCATACGCGCCGCCGTCGATACGGTGCGCGAGTTCACGTACCGTCGTGAAGTTCTCGCGGCCGATCGCCGGAATCACGATACGCCCGACACCGGCCTGACGCGCCGCATCGGCGACCGCCTCGCGGTCGGCGTTGAATTCGGAAGCGTCGAGATGGCAGTGCGTATCGATCCACATGGCGCGCCTCCTCGTTAGCGGCAGAGCCTCGCTCGCGTTGTGCGCGGCGCTTAAACCGGCACAGGCGGCTCTTCGTGCAAGACGCCGTCGCGCAGCCGCATGATCCGGTCGCAACGTCCGGCCAGCTCGGGATCGTGCGTGACGATCACGAAGCTGGTGTCGAGCGTTTGCGAGAGTTCGAGCATCAGGTTGAACACGGTGTCGGCCGTGCCGCCGTCCAGATTGCCCGTGGGTTCGTCGGCGAGCACACAAGCGGGCTTGGTCACCAGCGCCCGGGCAATGGCCACGCGCTGACGCTCGCCGCCCGACAGCTCACCCGGACGATGCTTCGCGCGATGCCCCATGCCGACCCGCTCCAGCACCGCAAGCGCCTCGCGCCGCGCGGCCTCGGTGGTCATGCGGCGAATCCGCAGCGGCATCGCGACATTGTCGAGCGCGGTGAATTCCGGCAACAGATGGTGAAACTGGTACACGAAACCGAGTGCGCGATTGCGCAGGTCGTTACGTTCGCGCTCGGAGAGTTTCGTAAACGGCTTGCCCATCACCGAGACATGACCCGCGCTCGGATCGTCGAGTCCGCCGAGCACATGCAGCAGCGTGCTCTTGCCGGAACCCGACGCGCCGACGATCGCCAGCTTTTCACCGCGCCGCACGCTCAATTGCGCGTTGTTGAGCACCTGGACATTGAGGCCGCCCTGCACGAACGACTTCGAAATGCCGGTTGCTTCCAGCACATAGGGATGCAACGCGTTGTCGTCAGAAACCATGGATACGCTAGTGGAACGGTCATTCATAGCGCAGCGCCTCCGCAGGACGGACTTTCGCACCACGCCAGCTCGGATAAAGGGTCGCCAGCGCCGACATCAGGAACGCAATGATGCCGATCCGCGCCACGTCGGCGGGAATCAGTTCGGACGGCAGTTCGCTGATGAAATACACCGACGGCGGCAGGAACTGCACACCGAGCAGATGCTCGATCATCGGCACGAGCCACGGAATGCTCCACGCAATCAGGCAGCCGAGCGCCACGCCGGTCGCCGTACCGATAAAGCCGATCGTCACGCCCTGCACCACGAAAATCTTCATGATCGAGCCGGGCTGCGCGCCGAGCGTGCGCAGAATCGCGATGTCAGCCTGTTTGTTAGTCACCGTCATTACCAGCGACGACACCAGATTGAACGCCGCCACCGCGATGATCAGCGTGAGGATGATGAACATCATGCGTTTTTCGATCTGCACCGCCGAGAACCAGGTCTTGTTCTGCTGGGTCCAGTCGCGGATGTACAAATCGCCCGACAAGGTGCGCGCCAACTGATGCGCGACCTCCGGCGCCCGCTGCATGTCGGTCAGGCGCAGCCGCACGCCGGTCGGCGCGGATAGCCGGAACAGCGCCTCGGCGTCCTTGATGTTGATCAGCGCGAGCGTGCTGTCGTATTCGTAATGGCCCGACTCGAAGATGCCCACCACCGTGAACTGTTTCAGCCGCGGCAGCATGCCGGCGGGCGTGATGGTGCCTTCGGGCGCAACCAGCGTGATCTTGTCGTTGACCGTCACGCCGAGATTGGTGGCCAGGTCCGCGCCCAGCACGATACCGAAGTCGCCCGGCACGAGGTCGGTCAGCTTGCCGCCCTTCATTTCCTTGCCGATATCGGACACTTCAGGTTCCAGCGACGGTTCGACGCCGCGCAGCGCCACGCCGCTCACGGCGTCCTGGCGCGTGAGCAGCGCCTGCGCGTCGACGTACGGCGCCGCACCGATCACTTCCTTGTTCTGGCGCGCTTCCTGGGCGGTCAGTTGCCAGTTGGGCATCGAACCGGTCGGCGAAAAGATCTCGACATGCGCCAGCACCGACAGCATCCGGTCGCGCACCTCTTTCTGGAAACCGTTCATCACGGACAACACGACGATCAGCGCCGCGACACCGAGCGCGATGCCCGACATCGACACGAGTGCGATGAAGGAAATGAAGCCGTTACCGGTCGTGCGTTTGCCGGCGCGGGTGTAGCGCCAGCCAATCTGCCATTCGTAGGGAAATTTCAAGCGAATCCTTTTCTGCGTTCTTCGTCTGCTTCCGGCCTTTTGCTGCACACGACGGCGCCAACCTGCCGCCGTCGCGCCTGTCATGCGGCCTGAGCGTCGTGATCTATTGGTGTCGCGGCAACCCGGATGGTTCCGGTAAAACGTTCCGGTGCCGTCCGGCGCGCCCCTCGCAAACCCCCGCGCCACCGAAGCCGGCGCCCCGTCGCTGCTGCTACTGCCGTCAATCAAGCGCGAAGTTTGCCATACAATGCCGCGCATTCGCGCAATGGCCCTGTGCGCGGGGCGCGTGGCCCCGCCCCTAACGCAGGTTGTAGCGGCTCCTCAGACCATTGATGATCCCGGCCGCCTGGCTGGCCGCCATATCGCGCAGTTCCGCGTCCTTGCGGTCCCGATGCAGGTGGGTGATATCCCAGTTGCAGCCGTCCTCGTCGTCGACGGTCTCGTGGAGGCCGGTCGGAATCCAGCCGGCCGTGGCCGGATTGGCGTCGAGCGCTTTCACGACCAGTTCCAGCAATTCCTGCTCGGTTTTCAGTTCACGCGACATGTCGGTCTCCCGCGTCATGCGCGCGGTGCCGCCGCGCTCGGCTGCTGCCATCGGCGGGACTCGGGCGCGTTGCCCGAATCCGCCGATATGGTCTGAATACTCGCACTCTTTGCCCTACAATGCGCAGCATCATGCACGCCAACCGCCTTCATCTTCTCCTGCCCTTCGCGCTGCCCGCCGCAGCGGACGCCTCCACCGCCCTGCACGACATCCGCAGTCCGGCCCTCGACCGGTTGATCGCGCGCGCGACGCTGGTCGAACGGGTGATCGGCGAAGATTTTCAGCGCACGCTGCCGCATGAGCGCTGGGTGGCGCGCCAGTTCGGCGCACTGCCGGGCGGCGCGGCGGCCGCCGATGAAGCACCGCTTGCGCCGTACATGCTGCGTGCCGACGGCGGCGAGCCGGGCAGCGCCACGTGGGCCTGCGTGCAACCGGTGCACGTGCGCATCGCGCATGACCATCTGGTGCTGATCGATCCGGCCTCGCTCGACCTGTCCGACGACGAAGCCAGCGTCCTGCTGGCGGTCGCCCGGCCCTTGATCGAAGAACTCGGCGTGCGGATCGAAGCGCCCAGGCCCGCGCGCTGGTACTTGTCGGGAGACGGTTTCGGCACGCTGGCGGGGGCGTCGCCGTTGCGTGCGAGCGGCCGCAACATCGAAATCTGGCTGCCGCACGAAGCGCATTCCGGCGACCGCTCGCGCGCCTGGATGAAATTGCAGAACGAAGTGCAGATGGCGTGGTTCGAGCATCCGGTCAACGAAGCGCGCGAGGCGCGTGGCCTGCCGGCCGTCAACTCGATCTGGTTTCACGCCCAGGGAACGGCGCAGGCAGTGACGAGCCCGTTCGCGCGGGTATTGTCCGACGCCGCAGCCACGCGTGGTCTCGCCATGACCGCAGGCGTCGAGACCGGCGCACCGCCGGCGTCCTTCGCCGCACTGACAGCGCGTAGCGCTGCGGGCGGCGCTTCAGGCAACGCCTCGAGCGGCACGAATGCCCATGACAACGGCACCACGCTGGTCGAACTCGATCCGTTCTCCGCGCCCTACATCGAGCAGGACTGGGCACGCTGGAACGACGCCTTCGCCGCGTTGCAAACCGACTGGTTCGAACCGGCGCTGGCCGCGCTGCAAGCGGGCCGGCTCGATGAACTCGGCCTGACGCTATGCGGCGACACCGGCTCGGTGACGCTCACGGTGACGCGCGGCGACCTGCGCAAATTCTGGCGGCGGCGCGTGTTCGCCTCGCTGTTTATCGAATGACACACCGAATGAAACATCGAATGATCCACGGCCTTTCCGAATGACTCGAATCGTTACGCGCGCCGCGTCACCTGTCGACGCCGAAATCCTCACCCGCCACGGCCTGCATCCGGTGCTCGCGCGCCTGTATGCCGCGCGCGGCGTGTGCATGCCCGACGAAATCGAAACCGGTCTCGCGCGGCTCGTGCCGCCTGCAACGCTCAAGGGCTGCGAAGACGCGGCGGCGCTGCTCGCCGATGCGATCCAGAACCAGCGCCGCATGCTGGTAGTCGCCGACTACGACTGCGACGGCGCCACCGCCTGCGCGGTCGCGGTGCGCGGGCTGCGCATGTTCGGCGGCCAGATCGAGTATCTGGTGCCGAACCGCTTTGAATACGGTTATGGTCTGACGCCCGAGATCGTCGCGCTGGCCGCTCGCAGCGCGTCGGGCAAGCCGGAACTGCTGATTACAGTCGATAACGGCATCGCCAGCGTCGACGGCGTGGAAGCGGCCAATGCGCTCGGCATCGACGTGCTGGTCACCGACCATCACCTCCCTGGCGACGAACTGCCGGCTGCACGCGCCATCGTCAATCCGAACCAGCCGGGCTGCACGTTTCCGAGCAAGTGCATCGCCGGGGTCGGCGTCATGTTTTATGTGCTGCTGGCGTTGCGCGCGGAATTGCGCCGCCGCGGCGCTTTCAGCGACGATTTCCCCGAACCGCGTCTGGACGGCCTGCTCGATCTGGTCGCGCTCGGCACGGTCGCCGACGTGGTCAAGCTCGACGGCAATAACCGCGTATTGGTCGCGCAGGGCTTGCAGCGGATTCGCAAAGGCAAGATGCAGCCGGGCATCGCCGCCCTGTTCCGCGCCGCCGCGCGCGACGCCCGCAGCGCATCGGGTTTCGACCTCGGTTTCGCGCTCGGCCCGCGCCTGAACGCGGCCGGCCGTCTGTCCGACATGTCGCTCGGCATTGAATGTCTGACCACCGACGACATCGGCTGCGCATGGGATCTCGCGCAGCAACTCGACACGATGAACCGCGAGCGCCGCGAAATCGAAGCCGGCATGCAGCAGCAGGCGCTCGAAGACCTGTCGGCAATCAACCCTGAAGGCACGACCACCATCACGCTGTTCAATCCGACCTGGCATCAAGGTGTGATCGGCATCGTCGCGGGACGGTTGAAGGAGAAATTCCACCGCCCATCGTTCACCTTCGCGCTCGCCGACGACAGCGGTCAGCTCGTCAAAGGCTCGGGCCGTTCGATTTCGGGCTTCCATCTGCGTGACGCGCTCGATCTGATCTCGAAGCGCGAACCGGGCCTGATCGTCAAATTCGGCGGCCACGCGATGGCCGCGGGTCTGACGATTGCCGCCGCCGACGTGCCGCGCTTTACCGCCGCGTTCGAGGCCGTGGGCCGCGAATGGCTCTCCGAAGAGGCGTTGTCGCGCACGGTCGAAACCGACGGCGAACTCGAAGACGCCTACTTCACGCCGCAATTCGTCGAAATGCTCGATGCCGCCGTGTGGGGCCAAGGCTTCCCGGCGCCGGTGTTTTCCGGCGAATTCGACATCGCGTCGCAAGCGCTGGTCAAAGACAAACATCTGAAACTGCAACTGGTGCGTGGCCGCCAGCGCTTCAACGCGATCTGGTTCAATCACACCGACACGCTGCCCGCGCGCACCACCGTCGCCTATCGCCTCGCCAGCGACACATGGAATGGCGTGGCGCGGGTGCAATTGATCGTCGAGCACGCGGCGAGCTGAAGCGGCTGACGGGTCGCGAGACGCGTGCCAAGCGCCAAAAATCACCGCAAAATCAACCCCAAACCCGCGCCGGATCGCTCACAAGCCTCCGGCGCGGGGCGCCGATCGGCTATAATTTCCCCTTTTTACGAAGCTATAAAAGATCGACATGGAAGCGGAACGTCTCAACGCGATCGAAGCCTCACTGGCGGACCTGCGCACGCGCGCGGACTCGCTACGGGGGTATCTTTGACTACGACGACAAAGCACTGCGTCTAATCGAAGTCAACCGGGAACTCGAAGACCCGGACGTCTGGAACGACTCGAAGCACGCCCAGGCCCTCGGCCGGGAAAAGAAGCTGCTCGACGACACCGTCGGCAAACTCACGTCGCTCGATAATGACCTGCGCGACACGCAGGACCTGTTCGACATGGCCCGCGAAGAAGACGACGAGGAAACCCTCATCGCCTGCGAAGCAGACGCGCAAGGCATCGAACAACGTGTCGCCGACATGGAATTCCGCCGGATGTTCGCGAACCCGGCCGATCCGAACAACGCCTTCCTGGACATCCAGGCCGGCGCCGGCGGCACCGAGGCGTGCGACTGGGCGTCCATGCTGCTGCGCCAGTACCTGCGCTACTGCGAGCGCAAGGGCTTCAAGACCGAAGTGCTGGAACAGACCGACGGCGACGTCGCGGGCATCAAGAACGCCACGATCAAGATCGAAGGCGAATACGCGTACGGCTTTCTGCGTACCGAAACCGGCGTGCACCGTCTCGTGCGCAAGTCGCCGTTCGATTCGTCGGGCGGCCGCCATACGTCGTTCTCGTCGGTGTTCGTGTACCCGGAAATCGACGATTCGATCGAAGTCGACATCAACCCGGCCGATCTGCGTATCGACACGTATCGCGCGTCCGGCGCGGGCGGTCAGCACATCAACAAGACCGATTCGGCCGTGCGGATTACGCACATGCCGTCGGGCATCGTCGTGCAGTGCCAGAACGACCGTTCGCAGCACCGCAACCGTGCCGAAGCCATGGCCATGCTGAAATCGCGCCTGTACGAAGCGGAAATCCGCAAGCGTCAGGAAGAGCAGGACAAGCTCGAAGCCGGCAAGACCGATGTGGGCTGGGGTCATCAGATCCGCTCGTACGTGCTGGACAACAGCCGTATCAAGGATCTGCGCACCAACGTCGAAATCAGCAATACCAAGAGCGTGCTCGACGGCGACCTCGATCCGTTCATCAGCGCCAGCCTGAAACAGGGCGTCTAAGCGCAACCGGCGCGGCATGCCTGACAGCGCCGCGCCGTTTCTTTGCATCTTTGTGCATCTTTGTGCATCTTTGTTATAGCGCCTGAGGTTTTTACTGACTGGCCACCCGCATGCGGACCATCCTGGTGCGGGCCACCGAATACCAAACCATCATGACCGAACCGACCCAGCCTAATGCGGCCCAGAATGTCGCGCCCGAGGTAGACGACAACAAGATCATGGCCGAACGCCGCGAAAAGCTGCGCGAGCTGCGTGAGCACGGCGTCGCCTATCCGAACGATTTCCGCCCCACGCATCACGCCGAAGATCTGCAAACGCAGTACGCCGGGACCGACAAGGAAGCACTCGAAGCCAATCCGCTCGAAGTCGCGATCGCCGGCCGCATGATGCTCAAGCGCGTGATGGGCAAGGCAAGCTTTGCGACCGTGCGCGACGGGTCGGGTCAGATCCAGTTTTTCATTACGCCGGCCGACGTCGGCCAGGAAACGTACGACGCCTTCAAGAAGTGGGACATGGGCGACATCGTCGCGGCGCGCGGCGTGCTGTTCCGTACCAACAAGGGCGAACTCTCGGTGCGCTGTACCGAACTGCGTTTGCTGTCGAAGTCGCTACGTCCGCTGCCGGACAAGTTCCATGGTCTCGCCGATCAGGAAATGAAGTACCGCCAGCGCTACGTCGATCTGATCGTCACGCCGGAAACGCGCAAGACCTTCGTCGCGCGCACCAAGGCGATGTCGTCGATCCGCAAGTTCATGGCGGACGCCGATTTCATGGAAGTCGAAACGCCGATGCTGCACCCGATTCCGGGCGGCGCGGCGGCCAAGCCGTTCACCACGCATCACAACGCGCTCGACATGCAGATGTTCCTGCGCATCGCGCCGGAACTGTATCTGAAGCGCCTCGTGGTCGGCGGCTTCGAGCGTGTCTTCGAGATCAACCGTAACTTCCGCAATGAGGGCGTGTCGGTACGCCACAATCCGGAATTCACGATGATCGAGTTCTACGCGGCGTACACCGATTACAAGTGGATCATGGACTTCACCGAGCAGTTGATCCGCCAGGCGGCGGTCGACGCGCTCGGCAGCGCGACGATCACCTATCAGGGCCGTGAACTCGATCTGGCCAAGCCGTTCCATCGTCTGACGATCAGCCAGGCGATTCAGAAATACGCACCGCAATACACGGACGCACAACTCAGCGACGACGCATTCCTGCGCACGGAACTGAAGAAGTTCGGCGTGGACGCATCGCAGCCGCAGTTCCTGAACGCCGGCGTGGGCGCGTTGCAACTGGCGCTGTTCGAAGAGACCGCCGAGTCGCAACTGTGGGAGCCGACTTTCATCATCGATTACCCGATCGAAGTGTCGCCGCTGGCGCGCGCGTCGGACAAGTTCGATGGCATCACCGAGCGCTTCGAGTTGTTCATCACGGGCCGTGAAATCGCCAACGGTTTCTCCGAGCTGAACGATCCGGAAGACCAGGCGGCCCGCTTCAAGAAGCAGGTCGACCAGAAAGACGCCGGCGACGAAGAAGCGATGTTCTACGACGCCGACTACATCCGCGCGCTGGAATACGGCATGCCGCCGGCCGGCGGTTGCGGCATCGGCATCGACCGGCTGGTGATGATGCTGACCGACAGCCCAAGCATTCGCGACGTGATTCTGTTCCCGCATCTGCGCCGCGAAGACTGATCGCCGCGTCGCTCGCGGTAACGACTCGCAAAAGAGGAACGCCCGGCTCAATACCGGGCGTTTTTTATTGCAGCTGCGAAAAAACGTAGAACCGTAACCTGACAGTTTGTAACCGTCGGTAAAAGGTGCGTATGCTCTACCAGTCCGCCGTTTTTCCAGCCTCCCCCGGACCCGCAAGGAATCAGGCACGCCGCCGCACCGGGCGGACTTCGACGCGCACGGGACGCGATGATTGCCCGGAAATCGTTACAAATTGAAACCCTCCGGGGATCGATTTGCCCGACACTGAGTCTCAATAACAGTCGACTCTGCTCCAGACGGAGGCCAATATGGATAATCCAGATACCAAATCCACGCAACAACGTCGTCTTCACCCGCTCGTCGCTACCGCTGCCGGTGCGGTGATCATCGCCAGTCTGGCCGCGACCGCGGCCGTCACGGGCCTGTTCCCGAAGGCGTCGAGCACCAGCGCGCAAACGGATCAAACCCAGGCGGCGCAAGTGGCCACCCAACCGGGTGTGGTCGATTCGGCGGCCCCGGCAAACACGGCGGCGCAGGCGCCTGCCCAGCAGCCCGCCCCCCAACAGGCGGCCCAGCAGGCGGCCCAGCAACCGGTGCCTCAACCCGTTCCGCAGCCGGCGCAGCAGCCTCAGTACGCCCAGCAGCAACAGGCCCAGCCGGCACCGCAATATCAGCAGCAACCATCGCAACCGGCGTACTGCTCAAGTTGTGGCACGGTCGCCGCGATCTCCGCGGTGCGTCAGGAAGGCCACGGCACCGGTATCGGTGCGGTTGGTGGCGCAGTGGCCGGCGGCGTGGTCGGCAATCAGTTCGGCGCCGGCAATGGACGTGCCGCGATGACCATCCTCGGCGCGCTCGGCGGCGGTCTCGCCGGTAACTCGGTTGAAAAACACATCCGCAGCACGACGTCGTATTCGGTGCGGGTGCGAATGGAAAACGGCAAGATGCGCTATTTCACCTATCACGACGCGCCGCCCTTCCAGCAAGGTCAGCGTGTGCGGGTCGAAAACGGCACACTCGTGGCAGCCTGAAGATTCTCCGGGCATTAAAAAAGGCGATTCCAATGGAATCGCCTTTTTCTTTCGCGCAGCGGGAGTGGACTCAGTAATCCGCGTCTTCGATCCATGCGGCCTGAATCGCTTCCAGGATCTTTTCGTTCGACCGGTTAGGGTCGTCGTCGAAACCCTCCAGCTCGGTAACCCAGCGGTGCAAATCAGTGAAGCGCACCTGTTGCGGGTCAATGCCCTGGTGCTTGTCAGTCAGGGCCATCGCGATGTCTTGCGTATCGGTCCACTTCATGGCTGCATCCTCCAGTTAGTGATTTTCCTTCGCGTGATTGATCGAGTAACGCGGAATTTCGACGACCAGATCCTGCTCAGCCGGCACCATGGCCTGGCATGACAGGCGTGACGCCGGTTCGAGCCCCCACGCCTTGTCCAGCAGATCGTCCTCGTCTTCCTCGGATGGCGTCAAGGCGGCGAAACCCTCACGCACGATCACGTGGCAGGTCGTGCACGCGCAGGACTTCTCGCAGGCGTGCTCGATTTCGATGCCGTTATCGAGCAGATTGTCGCAGATGCTCTTGCCGGGCACGGCATCGATCACCGCGCCTTCCGGGCACAGTTCGACGTGGGGCAGCACAACGATTTGAGGCATACATTTTCCGTTTGGGTCTGCGGCACGGCGGCCGCAAACAGGCTCCGTACCATTTTACTGACGCTGCACGGACTTTTTAAGTCCATGCAGCGCGGTTCATTGCGGGCGGCCGCGCATCACGCGACACACGCCGCAAGGCGCTCAGATCTCGTCGAGCTTGCGGCCGGCCAGCGCGCGGCGAATGCCCTTGTTCATGCGGCGGGCAGCGAATTCGTCGGTGCCTTCGGCGAGCGTTTTTGTCGCGGCTTCGATCGCATCGGCGTCGTCGCTTTGCGCGATGTTGCGCAACGCGGTGAGCAGCGCGTCGAGTTCGGCGCGTTCGCTGTCGTCGAGCAATTCGGCGTCGGCGGCGAGCGCCGCGTCGGTTGCTTCCACCAGACGGCGCGCTTCGACTTGCGCTTCACGCAGCGCGCGCGCGCGCATGTCGACTTCAGCGGTCGAGAAGCTTTCTTCGAGCATCCTGGCGACGTCGTCGTCGGCCAGACCGTAGGACGGCTTGACCACCACCGACGCTTCCACGCCGGAGCCCTGCTCGCGCGCGAATACGGACAGCAAACCGTCCGCGTCGACCTGATACGTGACGCGAATCCGCGCCGCGCCGGCCGCCATCGGCGGAATACCGCGCAGCTCGAAACGCGCGAGCGAACGGCAATCGCTGACGAGCTCGCGCTCGCCTTGCACGACGTGGATCGCCATCGCCGTCTGGCCGTCCTTGAAGGTGGTGAAGTCCTGCGCGCGGGCGACCGGAATGGTCGAATTGCGCGGGATGATTTTCTCCGTCAAACCGCCCATCGTTTCGACGCCGAGCGACAGCGGAATCACGTCGAGCAACAGCCAGTCGTCACCGTCGGCGCCGCGATTGCCCGCGAGCAGATCGGCCTGGATCGCCGCACCGAGCGCGACGACCTGATCCGGGTCCAGATTGATGAGCGGTGGCTGGCCGAAGAACGACTCGACCGCGCGGCGAATCACCGGCATGCGCGTCGCACCGCCCACCAGCACCACGCCCTTGACCTCTTTGGTCGTCACCTTGGCATCGCGCAGCGCTTTCTTCGTGGGTCCAAGCGTGCGTTGAACCAGCGCCTGAGTAATCGCCTCGAAAGTGGCCTCGTCGACCGTCAGATCGATCTGGGTGCCGTTCGAGAGCGTGGCCTGTACCTTCGCACCCGGCGCATCCGACAAAGCCTCCTTGGTCACGCGTACTGCATCGAGCAGCAGGCGGACGTCTTCAGGCGCGAGCGTTTGCGGCGCGATACCCGCCTGCTCCAGCACGTGGCGATACAGGGCGTGGTCGAAATCGTCGCCGCCGAGCGCGGAATCGCCGCCCGCCGCGAGCACTTCGAAGACACCCTTGGTGAGCTTCAGGATCGACAGATCGAAGGTGCCGCCGCCGAGGTCGTAGACCGCGTAGAGGCCTTCGGAGCCGTTATCGAGGCCGTAGGCGATCGCGGCCGCAGTCGGCTCGTTCAACAGACGCAGCACGTTCAGGCCGGCCAGACGCGCGGCATCTTTGGTCGCCTGGCGTTGCGCTTCGTCGAAATATGCGGGCACGGTGATCACCGCGCCGACCAGTTCGTCGCCCAGCGTGTCTTCGGCACGCTGGCGCAGCGTCGCGAGAATTTCCGCCGACACTTCAACCGGGCTCTTCACGCCGTCGACGGTACGGATTTGCACCATGCCGGGCGCATCGACGAAATCGTAGGGGGCATTCTCGGCGCCCTCCACTTCCGCCTTGCCGCGGCCCATGAAGCGCTTGACCGAGACGATCGTGTTGCGCGGATCGGTGGCGGCTTCAGCCTTGGCCTTGCGGCCGATACGGCGGCCGCCCTTTTCCAGGTAACGCACCACCGAGGGCAGCAGCGCATGGCCGTCTTCGTCGGGCAGCACGTCGGGCACGCCGCTGCGCACGGCGGCGACGAGGGAATTGGTGGTGCCGAGATCGATACCGACCGCGAGGCGCCGCTGATGGGGCGCCGGCGCCATGCCGGGTTCGGAGATTTGCAGTAAGGCCATCTGGATCTTCTCGGAGCTGCTTGGCCCCGTCCTGAATTTTCGCGTTGCTGGATGCGTTGCTTGAAGCGTTGCTAAATGCGTTTGCTACGTCTGCTCTGGCTGCGTATTCATGCGCGACGCTGGACCGCTAGTTTTCGAGCCGCTCGATCTGCGTACCGATTTCCGACGCCACCCGCTCGATGAACATCAACTGCCGCACTGCCTCGCCCGCCGCCTGATTCGCACCGCTGTCGAGCAGCGCGCCGAGCTTGTCGAAGCGCATGCGCTCTTCGTCGCGCAGTTCGGTCAGCAAGGCATCGAGCGCGTCGACGTTTTTCGCCCCGGCCGCGTCTTCGATACCTTCGCGCCACTCCATCTGC
Source organism: Paraburkholderia agricolaris (assembly GCF_009455635.1). Classification (NCBI taxonomy): domain Bacteria; kingdom Pseudomonadati; phylum Pseudomonadota; class Betaproteobacteria; order Burkholderiales; family Burkholderiaceae; genus Paraburkholderia; species Paraburkholderia agricolaris. Next base: position 1,567,493 of record NZ_QPER01000001.1, on the reverse strand, counting down.
TGCATCAGGAACGCCGGCTCCATCGCCGTGTTGTTCTCCGCGCCGACGTCGATGCCGCGCAGGTGCAGCAGATAGGTCGCGCGCTTCAACGGATCGCGCAGCGTCTGATAGGCCTCGTTGGTGCGCGTCGCCCATTGCATCGCGATGCGCTTCTGCGCGTCGCCGGCTGCCGCGAAGCGGTCCGGATGCACCTGTGCCTGTACCGTGCGGTAGGCGTGATCGAGTGCCGCTGCGTCGAGCGCGAATTGCGCCGGCAGATCGAACAGGTCGAAGTGGCTGTCGTTCAGCGATGCCATCAGATAAAAGGAGTCCGTTCAGGAAAGCGCACCGGAGTGCAGGCTAAACACGCGGATGAAACTAAAAAGGCGGCACGCGCCGCCTTTGATCCGCTGCACGCGGAATGAGCCGCTTTACACGCGGAACGATTCGCCGCAGCCGCACTCATCCTTCACGTTCGGGTTGTTGAACTTGAAGCCTTCGTTCAACCCTTCGCGTGCGAAGTCGAGTTCGGTGCCGTCGATATAGGCGAGGCTCTTCGGGTCGACAATGATCTTCACGCCGTTGCAGTCGAATACTTCGTCTTCGGGCGCGAGTTCATCCACGTACTCGAGCTTGTACGCCAAACCCGAGCAACCGGTCGTGCGCACGCCTACGCGCAGCCCGACACCCTTGCCGCGGCGAGTCAGATACTTCTGGACGTGCTGTGCTGCCTTTTCGGTCAACGTAATTGCCATAGCGTTTCTCATTGCGCCGCGTGCCTTCGGCATTCATATGCCGGCTGACACGCCGCTACCCTGCCTGCATCAAATATCGCTCATGCCGGGCCGTGCATTTCTACCCGCACCGCCCGCTTCGACTCACTCGAACACGCTTATGCGTGTTGCTTGTCACCTTCGACGACCGCTTCACCGTGACGCTGCTTGTAATCGGCGACCGCTGCCTTGATCGCGTCTTCCGCGAGAATCGAGCAGTGGATCTTTACCGGCGGCAGCGCCAGTTCTTCGGCGATCTGCGTGTTCTTGATCGACATTGCCTGATCGAGCGTCTTGCCCTTCACCCATTCGGTGACGAGCGAGCTCGATGCGATTGCCGAACCGCAGCCGTACGTCTTGAACTTCGCATCTTCGATGATGCCGTCCGCGCCCACGCGAATCTGCAGCTTCATCACGTCGCCGCATGCCGGCGCGCCGACCATGCCGGTACCGACTGCATCGTCGTCCTTCGCGAAGGAACCGACGTTGCGCGGGTTTTCGTAGTGGTCCAGAACCTTGTCGCTATAAGCCATGATTACACTCCTTGATCCGTTTCAACCTGCAAATTGCAATTCGATAAATTCGACGTTGTCCGAACTGGCGCGTCAGTGCGCTGCCCATTGGATCGTCGAAATATCGATCCCGTCCTTGTGCATTTCCCACAGCGGCGACAAATCGCGCAGCTTCGAAATCTTGGTCTTCAGCAGGTTGATCACGTAATCGACGTCCTGCTCGGTCGTGAAGCGGCCCACCGTGAAACGGATCGAGCTATGCGCCAGCTCGTCGTTGCGGCCGAGTGCGCGCAGCACGTACGACGGTTCCAGTGAAGCCGACGTGCAAGCCGAACCCGACGACACCGCCACGTCCTTCACCGCCATGATCAGCGATTCGCCTTCGACGAAATTGAAGCTGATGTTCAGGTTGTGCGGGACGCGCTTTTCCATGTCGCCGTTCACATACGTTTCTTCCATTTCCGACAGGCCGCGCAGCAGACGGTCGCGCAGCATGCGGATACGTTCGTTTTCCGTCGCCATTTCTTCACGTGCGATACGGAACGCTTCGCCCATACCGACGATCTGGTGCGTAGCCAGCGTGCCCGAACGCATGCCGCGCTCATGACCGCCGCCGTGCATTTGCGCTTCGATGCGGATACGCGGCTTGCGACGCACGTACAGCGCGCCGATGCCCTTCGGACCGTACGTCTTGTGCGCCGAGAACGACATCAGATCGACCTTCAGCTTTTGCAGATCGATCTCGATCTTGCCCGTGGCTTGCGCCGCGTCGACGTGGAAAATGATGCCCTTTGCACGGGTGATCTCGCCGATCGCCTCGATGTCCTGCACCACACCGATCTCGTTATTCACCGACATGACCGAGACCAGAATCGTATCCGGACGCAGCGCGGCCTTGAACTTCTCGAGGTCGATCAGGCCGTCGTCCTTTACATCCAGATAGGTGACTTCGAAGCCTTCGCGCTCGAGTTCGCGGCAGGTGTCGAGCACAGCCTTGTGCTCGGTCTTCACCGTGATGATGTGCTTGCCCTTGCTCTTGTAGAAGTGCGCCGCACCCTTGATCGCGAGGTTGTCCGACTCCGTTGCGCCCGAGGTCCAGATAATTTCGCGCGGGTCGGCATTCACCAGCGCGGCGACGTTCTCGCGCGCTTCCTCGACCGCACGTTCCGCGTCCCAGCCATACGAGTGGCTGCGCGACGCGGGGTTGCCGAACTGCTCACGCAGGTACGGAATCATCTTGTCCACCACACGCGGATCGATCGGCGTCGTCGCGCTGTAGTCCATATAAATGGGCAGGTGGAGAGTGTCGTTATTCATCAATTGCTCCGGGGACGTCATTGCTCTGGCTTCTGGGTTCCTGATCAGGCTGCGGTGTGTTCAGACTGCCGCGCCTAGGAACTGGCCATGTTGAAAACTGAATTAGGCCCTTTCGGCACGACGCGGGCAGGTTCGACCGCCGGCGCCTCATTGCGGCGATCGCGCAACACCGCCGGCGCACCTTCGCGCGAGCGCTGCTGATCGACCAGATCTTTCAGGGAAACCGAATCCAGGTACTCGACCATTTTCTGGTTCAGCGTCGACCACAATTCGTGCGTCATGCAATGGCCGTCGTGCTGCTTGGTACCCTCGCACGAGCCCTTGCCGCCGCACTGGGTGGCGTCGAGCGGCTCGTCGACAGCGATGATGATGTCGGCGACGGTCACGTCTTCGGCGCGGCGGGCCAGATTGTAGCCGCCGCCGGGTCCGCGCACGGATTCGACGATTTCGTGACGACGCAGCTTGCCAAACAGCTGCTCGAGATAAGACAGGGAGATGTGTTGGCGCTGGCTGATACCCGCAAGCGTCACCGGGCCCTGCTCCTGGCGCAGTGCCAGGTCAATCATCGCCGTGACGGCGAAACGGCCTTTCGTGGTGAGTCTCATATGGTGTGGGAACCGCAATTCTCGACAAGTTTGGTCAAGTATAAATACATGAGTGAATTAGTCAAGTATCCCTACCGTGATTTGGGTCATTTGCTTAATTACTGGATTGCGCAGCCGACGCTAGCCGGCCACAGCCAGACTCATGCAATCAGTTGGGGGCGCAACGCCGCGATCAACCCACGGCAGGCCACTTCGCATTGATCCAGCACCTGCTCGAAGCCCTCGGCGCCGCCGAAATAGGGGTCGGCCACTTCTCGCGCGCCGGACCAGCGGCCGTCCGCTTCAGGCACGAACTCCATCAGCAGGCGGATTTTGTCGCGCTGCTGCGCCGGACAAACCTGGCGCAGTGCGGCGACGTTTTTGTCATCCATCGCGATCAGCAGGTCGAAGCGCTCGAAGTCGGCTGCCGCAATCTGACGCCCGCGCAACGCAGCAAGCTGATAACCGCGCCGGCCGGCGGCAACTTGCGCGCGCTCGTCCGGCGGCTGGCCGATGTGCCAGTCACCCGTGCCGGCGGAATCGATCAGAATCCGCTCCGCAAGCTTCGCCTCCCCGACCAGACGGCGCATCACGCCTTCCGCGGTTGGCGAACGGCAAATGTTCCCCAGGCAGACAAAGCAGATGGACACGGTTTTCATCAGAGGCTTTCGGACGCTGAACGCCCGCGGATCGACGGTTAAGAAACGGTGGCGCGATTATACAAAGCCGCGCCAAATCGCGCCGGAAGGCGGCCGCCTGGTTACTTAAGACTTAAGACGCTTCAGCTAGCGGCATTGCCGTGACGGCGCGCATGGGTTTGGCCGGCAACGTCGCCCTGCTATCGACCATGCCGTACGAGACGGCACGAGCCAGTTCCGCGGTCAGTTGATCGGCCGCGAGCGGCGCTTGCGACGAACGCATAGCTTCATTGCCGCAAATGTGCAGATAGGCTGCCGCAGCAAGCGGCACAACGATGGCGAGGGGCCAGTACACCGATATTATCTTTTTCATGATGTTGTTTCTCCGATTGGGGCTCGTACGCTCGTGACGCACTATGCCCAGTCGAAATGCTATAGGAATTCACAATCGGGAAAAACCCACAGGGACGAGATACAGCGTTGCTCTGGATGGAACAGTCCGTTGACCGGTTTGCCGTGCACAACGTTGACGTACGTCGTGGCGTAAAAGAAAAGTCCTTACAAACGCATACAAAGCTGGTGCGACGGTTGGCGATAATAGATGTCTTACAGAAATGAAAACTTCGCACTGGTCCCCAAAATGAAACGTATTGCTCCACTTGCAGGTCTGGCCGTTGCTGCCGCATTGCTAGGCGGCTGTGCCGTCTATCCTGACGGCACAGCCATGAACGGCAACGGCTATGGCGGCGGCTACAACGACTATGGCAGTTACGACGGCTACGCCACAGGCGTGCCGGTTGTGCCGCAAACCAGTGTCTACATGGGCTACGGCAATTACTCAGGGCCGGGTTACTACGACGGACCGGGCCGCTATTACGGACCGGGGCCGGGACCGGGATATCGGGGCTACCCGGGTTATCCGGATCGGGGCCGGCCGAATAACGGCAACTATGGAAACAACGGAAATCGCGGAGATAACGGCGGCTGGCATGGTCAGCCAAATGGCGCCGGTCCACGCGGGGGGCCGCCGCCTCAAGGCGCCGTGGGTGGTCCGAGAGGACCGAGCGGGTCGAATGCGCCACGCCCCGGCGCAGGCAGTCCGCCGTCGCCCCCGCCCCAGCAGGCAGGTAATGGCGGCGGGCGCGGCAACAGCGGCAATGCCTCGACTAGAGGTTCTTACGGCCGCCAGCCCGGCATGTCGGACCACTGACCCGGCAACATGGCGGGCAGGCGCAGGCGCAATCCAGCCGCACGCCTCGCCCGCTCAGCCAATATGGCTGCGTTGTGCGGCGTAAAGTTCTCTGAACGTACGGCCGACCGGCGCCGGCATGTCGCGCGTATTGGTCCAACCCGCACCACCCAACGGCAGTTTGGTGATCGAACGATTCCGGCCGCCCATTTGTTCCAGCACACGAACCGCCAGCTTGGTGAAAAGCGCATAAGCATCCGGGTGCAGCGCGAGGAAACCCCACACGGCAAGCCCTAGCCGCTCGCGCCACGGTCGCAGCCGGCGCTCGACCTGCTTCTCGCGCAGCTTGCGCAGCAAATCGGACAAGGGAATGCCCACCGGACATACGCTGTTGCATTCACCGCACAACGTTGCCGCCTGAGGCAGATCCAGCGCCTTGTCGATCCCGACGTAGCTTGGCGTCAGCACGGAGCCCATCGGCCCCGGATAAACCCAGCCGTAGGCATGACCACCCACCTTCTGATACACCGGGCAGTGGTTCATGCAGGCGCCGCAACGGATACAGCGGAGCATGTCCTGGAAATCGCCGCCGATCAGCCCCGTGCGGCCGCCGTCGACCAGCACCACATACATATGCTCGGGACCGTCCTGATCGCCCGCGCCACGTGGCCCGGTCAGCACTGAAAAATAATTCGAGGTTGCCTGGCCGGTGGCCGAACGCGGCAAGAGGCGCATCGCCGTCGCCAGATCTTCCAGCGTTGGCAACACTTTCTCGATGCCGGTCACGGCCACATGCACGCGCGGCATCACCGTGCACATGCCTTCGTTGCCCTCGTTCGTAACCAGCGCGACCGAGCCCGTCTCAGCCACCACGAAGTTGCCGCCGGTCACGCCCATGTCCGCGCTCATGAAGTGCGGGCGCAGCATCTCGCGCGCTTCGCGAGTCATGTCCGTGATCTCGGTCAGGCGAGGCCGGCCGTGCGTTTTCGCGAAAAGGTCGGCGATCTCGTCCTTATCTTTATGGACGACCGGCGCAATGATATGGCTGGGCGGCTCGTTGTCGTTGATCTGCAGAATGTATTCGCCCAGATCGGTTTCGATCGACTGCACTCCCATCTGCCCCAACACCTCGTTCAGGCGCATTTCCTCGGTGACCATCGACTTGGTCTTGATCACCTTCTTCACCTCGTGCCGGCGCGCAATATCGCCGACGAGGCGCGCGGCCTCCTGCGTCGTCTCGGCGAACAGCACCGTTACGCCGCGCCGGGCCGCTTCGCGTTCGAAGGTCTCGAGCCAGACATCGAGATTTTCCAGCGCGCGATTGCGGCGCTCCTTGAGCGCGGCACGGGTGGCGGAAAAATCGATCGCGGTCATGGACGCGGCGCGGGCCGACACGAACTTGGTCGACAGCTTGGTGAGGTTCTGCTGCAAACGCTGGTCGGCGAGTTTTTGGCCCGCTCGGGCCTTGAAATGCATCGATTGGACTTGCATGGCAGCCTTGAGCGAATTCGACTGAATTGCGCGACAGAAGTGCGCGAATGACGCGCCTGAAATGGCGTGTCTGGAATCAAGCGCGTATTTGGGCGCCGCGACGCTTCTTAAGCGTCGCCCGCCAGCACCTGGGCGATGTGCAGCACGCGGGTGGTGGTGTCGCCCGTGCGCCGCAAGCGGCCTTCAATATTGAGCATGCAGCCGAGGTCGCCGAGCACCACCGTACCGGCGCCGCTCGCACCGATATTCGCGCATTTCTCGTCGACAATCGCGGTCGAAATGTCGCCGTACTTGATCGCGAAGGTGCCACCAAAGCCGCAACAGTGCTCGCAATCCTTCATTTCGGTCACCGCCACGCCCACCTGCGCCAGCAACGCGCGCGGCTGTGCCTTGACGCCAAGTTCGCGCAGTCCCGAACAGGAATCGTGATAAGTCACCTGGCCCGAGAACTCACCCGGCTGCAATTGCACCCTGGCCACATTGACAAGGAAATCGGTCAGCTCGAACACCTTGGCCCGCAAGCGGCCAAAGCGGTTCATCAGTTCAGGATCGTCTGCAAACAGGTCGCCGTAATGTGCACGGATCATGCCGCCGCAGGAACCGGACGGCACCACGATGTAGTCGAATTGTTCGAACTCGCGCAAGGTTTTCTCGGCCAGATCGCGTGCGATGCGCCGCTCACCCGAGTTGTACGCAGGCTGCCCACAGCAGGTTTGCGCAGGCGGCACCATCACCTCGAAACCAGCGCCTTCGATCAGCTTGATGACCGAAAAACCGATCTCCGGACGCATCAGGTCAATCAGGCAGGTGACGAACAATCCGACTCGCATGAGCCCTCCTTCGGGAAAACGTCCCTGATTATCCGCTGTTTAGCGCACAATACCAACGGCCGGAAGGCATAGGACGAATGCCACGTTAAATTGGAATAGCGCTTCCAACCGCTTTCCTTCTTTTCACAATACGGGATACAATCAATTTCCGCTGTTTGACGCGTCAACCGATTCCTCCCATGAGCGATACGAACCCGGATCCCAAAACGTCGATCCAGGTGATCGAACGCATGATGCGCTTGCTCGATGCTCTCGCTGCGCATAGCGACCCGGTCAGCCTGAAAGAACTTGCCATCCGCACGGAGCTGCATCCGTCCACCGCGCACCGCATCCTGAACGACATGGTGATGTGCCGGCTGGTCGACCGGTCGGACCCCGGCACCTACCGCCTCGGCATGCGCCTGCTCGAACTGGGCAATCTGGTGAAGGCGCGGCTCTCGGTACGCGACGCGGCGCTCACGCCGATGCGCGAACTGCACCGTCAAACCGGGCAGACAGTGAACCTGTCGGTACGCCAGGGCGACGAAATCGTCTATATAGAACGGGCCTACTCCGAGCGCTCCGGCATGCAGGTGGTACGGGCGATCGGCGGTCGCGCGCCGCTGCATCTGACCTCGGTGGGCAAGCTGTTCCTCGCTGCGGACGAATCGACCCGCGTGCGGGCTTATGCCACGCGTACCGGCCTGTCCGGCCACACGCAGAACAGCATCACCGATCTGACCAAACTCGAACGCGAACTGTCGCACGTGCGTCAACAGGCGTGCGCGCGCGATAACGAAGAACTGGAGCTGGGCGTGCGCTGTATCGCAGCGGGGATTTACGACGACACCGGCAAGCTGGTTGCGGGCCTGTCGCTGTCCGCCCCGGCGGATCGCTTACAGGATTCGTGGCTGGCACAACTCAGCCAGACGGCGTTGCTGATTTCCGCGTCGCTCGGTTATCGCCCGCAGATACAGCAGGAGCGTCCACAGCACGCATAAGCGTGCGGTTGTTGCTGCTCCTGCGGTTCAATAAAAAAGCCTCGCATTTGCGAGGCTTTTTTTCTGGTCGGTTCGAAAACCGGCTGCCAGAAGATGCAAAGCGGCTTCAGGTACCCGCGCCGCCGGCATCCGCACTTGTGATGCGCGGCTGATCGCCACCGTTGTCGAGCCAGGTGCGCAGACGCGTTGCGTCGGCAAAGCGCGAATACTTACCCGACGAATCGAGCAGCACCATGATCATCGGGCGGCCGTGAATGGTCGCCTGCATCACCAGGCACTCGCCCGCTTCGTTGATGAAACCGGTCTTTTGCAGGCCGATGTCCCACGTCGGGTTGCGCACCAATGCATTGGTGCTGTTGTACGCCAGCGAACGCTTGCCCGTGTAGACCTCGTAGCTATGATCGGTCGAGAACTTGCGGATCAGCGGATATTGATACGCCGCGTTGACCATCTTCACGAGGTCGCGTGCGCTCGACACGTTCTGGCTCGTCAAACCCGTGGGGTTCTCGAAGTGCGTGTCGGTCATGCCGAGTTGCTTGGCCTTCGCATTCATTGCCGCGAGGAAGGCCGGACGGCCGCCCGGGAAATAACGCGACAACGCTGCGGCCGCGCGGTTTTCCGAAGCCATCAGCGCGATGTGCAGCATGTCTTCACGCGAGAGTACCGAACCCACTGACAGGCGCGAGCCGGTGTTCTTCTCGTAGTCACGGTCTTCGTCGGTGACTTCGATCTGGTCGGTCATCGGTTCTTTCGAATCGAGCACCACCATCGCGGTCATCAGCTTGGTGATCGATGCGATCGGCACCACGGCGCGCGAATTCTTGTCGAACAGCGACTCGCCGCTATTCTGGTCGATCACATAGGCAACGCTTGAGCGCAGCATCAGCGCGTCCGGCGTTTCGTGCAGACCGAAAGCCTGGCCGACGGTAGGCGGACGCGGTTCGTACGCGACACGGCGTACCACCGAATGGTGGCGGCCGTTCGAGGTGTACGTCACGCGCTTGCGCTTGACACTCGCGCGCGGAGCGTCGTCGCCCGCGGCGGCCACGGTCTTCACAGCAGCGCCCTTCACGGCCTTCTTGCCTGACACTTTGCTGGCAGTGGCCGCGACAGGCTTTTTGGCTGCTTTCGCGTGTTTGGAAGTTTTCGCCTTGGTGGCGGGTGTAGCGGGCGTGGCGGCAAAAGTGCTGACGGGCGTGGCGAACGCCGCCGCGATGACCATGGAGGCGGCCACCGACAGAGCGGTGCTACGGGCCGCGCCGTGGATCACTTTTAGCGACGAAAACATGTCGGTTTTCATGGGTGTTCGGTAGGGAGCGGCAAGAGGTTTCCGCAAGTGTAGTAAAACAACGAAAAATTAGCAATTTGAAGCACTTATACGCGCTCCTTAAACCGGCTTGTAAGCTCCGATCGCAAAAACACAAATAAGTGCCACGTTTCGATCGAAAAAAACGATCGCCAACGCGTTGCGCCTCGCCTTTGCCGCCAGATGCCGGAATCGAGACGATCCTTTCAGCATAACGGCAATTTCGAGACAACCTTGATCAGGGGAAATACGGTCGGAGCGCCAGCGTGCAAAGCTTTGCCAGCGCCACGTGCCGACACAATGTGCCGGCCCACCGGACGTCAGCAGGGGCCCCGCTGAAGGCTGTTAAACGCCTGCTGGAGACCGCCAACGCGCATTCGACCAGCATAGAGCATTAACGTTCCGTGACACTTTCTGGTTTACATCGAGAGGGCCGGTGGATGGATTTTTTGTCAAACGCCCGCGTTGCGTTCTCGCCAATGCAGCGCGTCATCAAGGGTCAAAACCTCCCCTGAAATCGGTAACAAATGCAGATTCTTCCCGCACCAGCGTGGTGCGGCGGACAAATTAACCCGCACCATATGAATGTCATGCCTACTGCATAACGCATTGTTTTATCAGCAATTTATCAACATTGTGCAACGCACAAAAAACGCTTGACATTCGTTGCGGCCATCCTAAAATGGGAACCATTGCTGCGATGCACAATACATCGTAGTCCGGGGAGACGATCTTAAAGCGTCTTGCCACTAACCCAATGCGGTCCGCACAGACAGGCCGCGACCCAGGAGCGTAAACCATGACTCTGCTGACCCCTGAGCAATTCGCTGCAGCCCAGAAAGCCAACTTTGAAACGTTGTTTGGCCTGACGACCAAAGCATTTGAAGGCGTCGAAAAGCTGGTTGAACTGAACCTGCAAGTCGTGAAATCGACGCTCGCAGAAAGCCAGGAAAATGCCCAACGCGCGCTGTCGGTGAAGGACGCGCAGGAACTGCTGGCACTGCAAGCAAGCCTTGCACAGCCGGTGGCTGAAAAGGCGCTGTCGTACGGCCGTCACGTGTATGAGATCGTTTCGGCCACGCAAGGTGAATTCACCCGCGTCGCGGAAGCTCAATTCGAAGAGCAAAACCGCAAGGTCCAGTCGCTCGTCGAAAACGTTGCGAAGAATGCACCGGCCGGTTCGGAAACCGCTGTCGCCGTGATCAAGTCGGCTATCACCGCCGCCAACACCACGTACGAAACGGTCCACAAGGCAACCAAGCAAGCTGTCGAAATCGCCGAAAGCAACTTCAATGCAGCCGCAACGGCCGCATCGAAGGCAGCATCGCAAGCCGCTGCACAAGCATCGCGCTCGGCAAAGAAGGCAGTCTAAGTTTCAGGCATCACTTCCAGGCATCACATTGCGCCGGCTCAGCCTCAAGGTTGAGCCGGCGTTACCGCAAGCAACAGCGCCGTGCCGTTGCCGCTCACACGGTTTTATCTGGCCGAACGCTCCGATACGTTGAATAACGTATCGTTTGCCCGGCGCCAAGCCGGGATTTTTTTGCCCGCTGTCTGAGATGCACGACGTATGTTTCATGCGTCGCTTCACGGCAAACGCTGCTTGCTGCAAAAGAAAACGGCGCGCCCTTTGCGGGGCGCGCCGTTTTTTTGCCTCTGCATTATTGAGCCCGCCCGAGTCCGCCCCCATGCAGGCGGACCCAGTGGCATTACTTCTTTTTCTGCGGCGGCAGGTCGGTACAAACGCCTTCGTACAACTCGGCGGCCATGCCGATCGATTCGCCAAGTGTCGGATGCGGGTGAATCGTCTTACCGATATCCGTTGCGTCCGCGCCCATTTCGACTGCCAGACAGACTTCGCTGATCAGATCGCCGGCATTCAGACCGACAATACCGCCGCCGATCACGCGATGGGTTTCTTCGTCGAACAGCAGCTTGGTAAAGCCTTCATCGCGACCGTTGGCGATTGCGCGGCCCGAAGCGGCCCACGGGAACACCGCCTTGCCGTACTTGATGCCTGCGGCTTTCAGCTGGTCTTCCGTCTTGCCGGCCCATGCGACTTCCGGATCGGTGTAGGCCACCGACGGGATCTGCAGCGCGTCGAAGTATGCCTTTTCGCCATGAGCGGCTTCAGCGGCGACATGACCTTCATGCACGGCTTTGTGCGCGAGCATCGGCTGGCCGACGATATCGCCGATCGCGAAGATGTGCGGGACATTGGTGCGCATCTGCTTGTCGACGTCGATGAAGCCGCGATCCGTTACCGCCACACCCGCCTTGTCCGCACCGATCTTCTTGCCATTCGGCGTACGGCCGACGGCAACCAGCACGAGGTCGTAGCGCTGCGCTTCGGCCGGCGCCTTTTCGCCTTCGAACGACACGTAGATGCCGTCGTCTTTCGCCTCTGCCCCGGTGGTTTTGGTCTTCAGCATGACGTTCGCAAAACGCTTGCTGTTGTACTTTTCCCAGACCTTGACCAGATCCCGATCCGCGCCGGCCATCAGGCCGTCGAGCATTTCGACCACGTCGATCTGCGCGCCGAGCGTAGCGTAGACCGTCGCCATTTCGAGACCGATAATGCCGCCGCCGATGACCAGCATGCGTTGCGGAATCTGACGCAGTTCAAGCGCGCCGGTCGAATCGACCACACGTGGATCTTCCGGAATGAACGGCAGCTTCACCGCTTCCGAGCCCGCGGCGATGATCGCCTGCTTGAACTTGACGACCTTCTTGCCGCCTTCGGTCTGCACTTCCATGTGATACGGATCGACGAACGAGCCCGTGCCCGTCACGACTTCGACCTTGCGCATCTTGGCCATGCCGGCGAGACCGCCGGTGAGCTTCTTGACGACGCCCGACTTGAAGTCGCGCAGCTTGTCGAGATCGATTTGCGGCTTGCCGAACGTGATGCCATGCGAGCCCAGCGCTTCGGCTTCGTCGATAACGAGCGCCGTGTGCAGCAGCGCCTTCGACGGAATACAGCCGACATTCAGACAGACGCCGCCGAGCGTTGAATAACGTTCGACGAGCACCGTCTTCATGCCGAGGTCGGCGGAGCGGAACGCGGCCGAGTAACCGCCGGGGCCCGAACCGAGCACGAGCATGTCGCACTCGATATCCGCGTTGCCGGAGAAGCTACCGGCTTGCGGAGCGGGCGCGGCAGCCTTCGGCGCGGTGGCTGCAGCTTGCGCTGCAGCCGCCGGTGCCTTCTCGGGTTCTTTGGCCGCAGCCTTCGGTGCCTCTTTAGCCGCTCCCGCGTCTGCCGACGTTTCGACCAGCGCGATGATCGTGCCTTGCGAGACTTTGTCGCCGGCTTTGACGCGTACTTCCTTGACTGTGCCGGCGGTGTCGCTCGGCACTTCGATGGAGGCCTTATCGGACTCGAGCGTCATCAACGCCTGTTCGGTTTCGATGACATCGCCCGGCTTGATATTGACTTCGATGACATCGACGTCTTTGAAGTCACCGATATCCGGCACTTTTACTTCGACGAGACTCATAGTGTCCCCTTCTCTTATTGATCGTGATGAAGCGAAGAACCAGAAACATGCGGCCCAAAAGCTGGCAGCGCGGCGAACAGAAACATCCTTTGCTGTCCGCCCAAGGACGCGCCTTTCTTTTGCTTACTTTTCTTTGGAAGACAAAGAAAAGTAAGTGCCGCCCCGCACAGGGGCGACGCTAATAGACCACTAAGAAAGCAGGTTCTACAGAGAGACGCGGATAACCGACAAAAACCAACCCGCGCCCCACGCAACATCAGATCAAAGAATCACACGCCGAAAATCGGCAAGAATCGCACCTAGATACGCATTGAACCGCGCCGCCGCAGCACCATCGATCACCCGATGGTCATACGACAACGACAGCGGCAGAATCAGACGCGGCACAAACTGCTTGCCATCCCAAACCGGCTTCATCGCGCCACGCGACAAACCGAGAATGGCGACTTCAGGCGCATTGATAATCGGCGTGAAGTTAGTCCCGCCAATCCCACCCAGCGAAGAAATCGAGAAGCAGCCACCTTGCATCTGATCCGGCTTCAGCTTGCCATCACGCGCGGCCTTCGAAAGCTCGGTCATTTCCTTCGCGATATCGATCAAACCCTTCTTGTCCGCATCGCGAATCACCGGAACGACCAGACCGTTCGGCGTATCGGCAGCAAACCCGATATGGAAGTACTGCTTGAACACCAGGTTGTCGCCGTCGAGGCTGGCATTGAACGTCGGGAACTGCTTCAAAGCGGCAACCACCGCCTTGATTACGAACGCCAGCATCGTGACTTTCACGCCGGCCTTTTCGTTTTCCTTGTTCAACTGCACGCGCAGCGCTTCGAGATCGGTGATGTCCGCTTCGTCGTTGTTCGTGACGTGCGGAATCATGACCCAGTTGCGATGCAGATTCGCGCCCGAGATCTTCTTGATGCGCGACAGCGGCTTCGGATCGACCGGGCCGAATTTGGTGAAGTCGACCTTCGGCCACGGCAGCAGATTCAGTTCGCCACCGCCCGCGGCAGCCGGCGCAGCGCCAGCCGGTGCGGCACGCTGACCAGTCATCACGCCCTTGATGAAGGCGGTCACGTCGGCTTGCGTAATGCGGCCCTTCGGACCCGTGCCCTGCACTTGCACCACGTCGACGCCGAGTTCGCGCGCGAACTTGCGCACGGACGGCGAAGCATGGCTCGCCTGACGGGCACCACCCTCGCCCGCCTGGATCACCGGCGCTTGCGCCAGTGCGGACGGTTGAGCCGGTGCCGGCGACGGTGCAGCCGGCGCGTCCGACGGCTTTTCGGCCGTCTGCTTCGGCGCGGGAGCCGGTGCCGACGCGGCTGCGCCACCTTCGGCTTCCAGCACGACGATGACCGAGCCTTCCGACACGTTATCGCCGACCTTGACCTTCACTTCCTTGACGACGCCGGCAGCCGAGCTCGGCACGTCCATGGTCGCCTTGTCCGATTCGAGCGTCACCAGCGACTGCTCTTTCTCGACGCGATCGCCGACCTTCACCGCGACTTCGATCACGGGAATGTCTTTGTAGTCGCCGATATCCGGCACTTTGACTTCTTGCAGACCGCCGCTGGCGGCAGCGGGCGCCGGGGCAGGCGCCGCAGCCGGAGCCGCTGCGGGGGCCGGTGCAGCAGCAGGCGCCGGAGCGGGAGCCGGTGCGGCAGCCGCCGCGCCCGCGCCTTCCAGCACGACGATCAGCGAGCCTTCCGACACGTTGTCGCCAACCTTGACCTTCACTTCCTTGACGACGCCGGCAGCCGAGCTCGGCACGTCCATGGTCGCCTTGTCGGATTCCAGCGTAACGAGCGATTGCTCTTTCTCGACGGTATCACCCGCCTTCACCAGCACCTCGATCACAGGAATGTCCTTGTAATCGCCGATGTCCGGCACCTTGATTTCGATCGCTTGACTCATTGTTAGTGTCTCCTGGGCCGCGCACGCCACCCGCCCCTGGCGATCAGGGGCAGGCGCGCACGCCATGGCACACGGGGAATGATGCCTTAGACGGTCATCGGGTTGGGTTTGGCGGGATCAAGGTTGTACTTCTTGAGCGCCTCGGCGACCACCTTGCGTTCGATCGTGCCTTCGTCTGCCAGCGCATTCAACGCGGCAACCGTGACCCAGTAGCGATCGACTTCGAAGAAATGACGCAGCTTTTCACGCGTGTCCGAACGGCCGTAGCCATCCGTGCCCAGCACGACGAATTTCTGCGGCACGAACGCGCGGATCTGCTCGGTCAGCGCGCGCACGTAGTCGGTCGAAGCGATGACCGGACCTTGTGCGTCCTTCAGCAGCTTCTCGACGTGCGAGACCTTCTTCTCTTCCGTCGGGTGCAGCAGGTTCCAGCGCTGCACTTCGTGGCCTTCGCGAGCAAGTTCGGTGAAGCTCGGCACGCTCCACAGATCGGCTGCGACGCCCCAGTCGTTCTTCAGAAGATCGGCAGCGGCGATCACTTCGTTGAAGATCGTGCCCGCGCCCATCAGTTGAACACGCGGCGCCTTCTGATTCGCGTCAGCCTTCCTGAACGAATACATACCCTTGATGATGTCGGCCGCTACAGCTTCGCCCTGCGGAATCGCCGGGTGCTCGTAGTTCTCGTTCATCACCGTGATGTAGTAGTACACGTCTTCCTGGTCAGCAACCATGCGGCGCAGACCGTCCTGCATGATGACAGCGAGTTCGTAGCCGAAGGTCGGGTCATAGCTGATGCAGTTCGGCACCGATGCCGCCCACAGGAGCGAGTGGCCGTCTTCGTGTTGCAGACCTTCGCCGTTCAGCGTGGTGCGCCCAGCGGTACCGCCCAGCAGGAAGCCGCGCGAACGCATATCGCCCGCCGCCCATGCCAGATCGCCGATGCGCTGGAAGCCGAACATCGAATAGAAGATGTAGAACGGGATCATGATCTCGCCGTGCGTCGAGTACGACGTCGCGGCTGCGATCCAGTCACACATACCACCGGCTTCGTTGATGCCTTCCTGCAGGATCTGACCGGATTCCGATTCGCGATAGAACATCAGCTGATCGGAGTCTTCCGGAATGTACTTCTGGCCGTCCTGATTCCAGATACCGATCTGACGGAACAGGCCTTCCATACCGAAGGTACGCGACTCGTCCGGCACGATCGGCACGATGCGCTTGCCGAGTGCCTTGTCTTTCAGCAGGATGTTCAGGATCCGCACGAACGCCATCGTCGTGGAGATCTCGCGGCCTTCGCCCGTGCCCTTCAGCAGCGGCTCGAATGCGTCCAGCGCCGGCACCGGCAGCGACTCGGCCTTCTGGCGACGCGCCGGCAGATAACCGCCGAGGTCCTGGCGGCGAGCGCGCATGTACTCGAGTTCCTTCGAACCTTCTTCGAACTTGAGGTACGGCACGTTGACGAGATCTTCGTCGGAGATCGGCAGGCGGAACTGATCGCGGAATTTCTTCAGCTGATCCACGTGCAGCTTCTTCTGCTGGTGGGTGATGTTCATCGCCTGACCGGCTTCGCCCATGCCGTAGCCCTTGATCGTCTTCGCGAGGATGACGGTCGGCTGGCCCTTGGCATTCGAGGCTTCCGAGAACGCTGCGTAAATCTTGTGCGGATCGTGGCCGCCGCGGTTCAGGTTCCACACGTCTTCGTCGGACCAGTCGGCGACCAGCGCCTTCAGTTCCGGCGTGTTGAAGAAGTGTTCGCGAACAAACGCGCCCGACTCCGACTTGTACGTCTGATATTCGCCGTCGACGACTTCCATCATCCGGCGCATCAGCGCGCCCGACTTGTCGCGTTGGAACAGCGCATCCCAGCGGCTGCCCCAGACGACCTTGATGACGTTCCAGCCGGCGCCGCGGAATTCGCTTTCGAGTTCCTGGATGATCTTGCCGTTACCGCGCACCGGGCCATCCAGGCGCTGCAGGTTACAGTTGATCACGAACACCAGGTTGTCGAGACGTTCGCGACCGGCCATACCGATTGCGCCGAGCGATTCCGGTTCATCCGTTTCGCCGTCGCCGAGGAACGCCCAGACCTTGCGGCCTTCGGTCTTCGCAATGCCACGCGCCTGCATGTACTTCATGAAGCGCGCCTGGTAGATCGCCATGATCGGGCCGAGGCCCATCGAGACGGTCGGGAATTGCCAGAAGTCCGGCATCAGCCACGGGTGCGGATACGACGAGATGCCCTCGCCGCCCACTTCCTGACGGAAGTTGTCGAGCTGGTTTTCGCTCAGACGGCCGAGCAGGAACGCGCGCGAGTACACACCCGGCGACGAATGGCCCTGCACGAACACGAGGTCGCCGCCATGTTCAGCCGACGGCGCGTGCCAGAAATGGTTATAGCCGACGTCGTACAGCGTGGCGGCCGACGCGAACGAGGCGATGTGGCCGCCGACGTTCGTATCCTTGCCTGCGCGCAGCACCATGGCAATGGCGTTCCAGCGCGTGTACGAGCGGATGCGGTGTTCGAGGTCCTGGTCGCCGGGAATCGGCGCCTGACGCGACACAGGAATCGTATTGATGTACGGGGTGTTTGCAGAGAACGGCAGATGTTCGCCGTGTACACGGGCGAATTCGATCTGTTTCTCGATGAGGTAGTGAGCGCGATCGGGGCCCACAGCAGAAATCACGCCATCCAGCGCTTCCAGCCATTCGCCGGTTTCCTGGGGATCGTCGTCTTTTTCAGCGGCGACATATTTCATGACTTCGTCGGGTACAGCGGACATGCTCGTCTCCTGGATATAGAGGAACGCTCTTTGAACAGACGACGCGGACGAAGCACGGCCGCGGCAGCTTCGGCCGATTGTAAAAGGGGTCCCGACGTCCGCGCAACAAAATTTTCGAATTACGAGATCAGTTCTCATAATGCGGAAAATTGTTGCGGCGCAACCTGATTTGACTGCCGATCGACGGATACGTCGGCTAGTTTGCGCCGAATAACGGTTCTTTCAGCGCTTTTTTGCGCCATTTGCTAGTGACTTGCTGCGCTACAATGCCACGCATGTTGACCGAACGGCTTTTCGCTCGCTCGGCGCGCACCGCTGGTTCGCCGGCGGATTCGACGCCGTCCTCCCGCTGGCACCACGGACCGTGGTGGTCGAACTCCTATTTGCTCACGCCGCTGCTGTCGATCCTGGTTTTTCTGGTCGTCATGAGCCTGATTCTGTGGAGCCTCAACCGGCGCGAACAGCAGCAGCAGGAAGACACGCTCTACCGCAATGTCGCGTGGGCGCAGCAGCAGATCCGCCTGTCCATGACCGGCGCGCAGGAACAGATTCAGGCCCTCGCCCGCGATCTCGTCGCCGGCCACGCCGATCCGCATTCATTCCAGGTGTCCACCACAGACATCATGCAGGGGCATCCCGAGATCCTCTACATGAACTGGTATACGAGTCAGCAGCAACCGCGCTGGCCCAATACCGCCCTCCCCGTGTTCGGCCAGCGCCTTGCCAAACCGAACGACGCGCAGATGGACGAGGCCGTCAAAGCCGCCTTCGCCGAGGCCCGCAACACGCGCCGCCAGGTGTATTCGCCGCTGATCTACGACGACCTCGGCAATGGCTACATCACGCTGCAGACACCGGTGTTCCGCGACCGTGACTTCCTCGGCACGATTGCCGCCGTGTTCTCGGTGGAAGGCATCCTCAAGCACGACATTCCGCCCGAGCTGTCGGCCAAATACAAAATCTCGATCATCGACGTGAACAACCGCGAGTTGACCACCACGTCGACCCGCCCGCGCCTGCCGCGCGACATGTTCTATGATCTGCCGCTCGACCCGCCGGGCCAGGGTGTCTCGGTACGCGTCTACGCGTTCCCGCAGATGACCAACTTCACCAACAACACGCTGGTGTGGCTGGTGGCCGGCCTGTCGTGCTTCGTGCTGTGGAGTCTGTGGAGCCTGTGGAAGCACACACGGCAACGTTTCGAGGCCCAGCAGGCGCTGTACGCCGAGGCCTTCTTTCGTCGCGCAATGGAAAACTCGGTGCTGATCGGTATGCGCGTGCTCGACATGCACGGCCGTATCACGCACGTGAACCCGGCTTTCTGCCGGATGACCGGCTGGGACGAAAGCGATCTGGTCGGCAAGAACGCGCCGTTCGCATACTGGCCGCGCGACGCCTACCCTGAGATGCAACGCCAGCTCGACATGACGCTGCGCGGCAAGGCGCCGTCTTCAGGTTTCGAATTGCGGGTGCGCCGCAAAGACGGTTCGTCGTTCCACGCGCGGCTCTACGTGTCGCCGCTGATCGACAGCTCGGGCCGCCAGACCGGCTGGATGTCGTCGATGACCGACATCACTGAGCCGAAGCGCGCGCGCGAAGAACTCGCCGCCGCGCACGAACGCTTCACGACCGTGCTCGAAAGTCTGGACGCCGCCGTCTCCGTGCTGGCCGCCGACGAAGCCGAATTGCTGTTCGCCAACCGCTACTACCGCCACCTGTTCGGCATTCGCCCGGACGGTCATCTGGAACTGGCGGGCGGCGGGTTCGATAGCGCGCAGGCGTCGTCCGA
Source organism: Paraburkholderia agricolaris (assembly GCF_009455635.1). Lineage (NCBI taxonomy): Bacteria > Pseudomonadati > Pseudomonadota > Betaproteobacteria > Burkholderiales > Burkholderiaceae > Paraburkholderia > Paraburkholderia agricolaris. Next base: position 1,547,905 of record NZ_QPER01000001.1, on the reverse strand, counting down.
TTCGATCGACATGGTGGACACCTACGCGGGCCTGCCTGCTGCGGCCCTGACCGAAAGTACGGCCGATGCGCAGGAAGTCTATGTGCAAAGCATCCAGAAATGGTTCGAAGTGCGCCGTCAGTACATTCAGTGGGTGGACGGCCACCTCGCGCAGATGCAGATCGCGACCGACATCACCACCCGCAAGCAGGCTCAGGAACTCTCGCGTCAGCAGGACGAGAAGCTGCAGTTCACCAGCCGCCTGATGACGATGGGCGAAATGGCTTCGTCGCTCGCGCACGAACTGAACCAGCCGCTCGCCGCGATCAATAACTATTGCTCAGGAACCGTCGCACTGGTTAAATCCGGTCGGACGACGCCTGACAATCTCCTGCCCGTGCTCGAAAAAACCGCTCAACAGGCGGTGCGGGCCGGCATGATCATCAAGCGCATTCGCGAGTTCGTGAAACGCAGCGAGCCGAAACGCCAGGCCACGCGCGTGGCCGATATCGTCGCCGACGCCGTGGGTCTCGCGGAACTCGAAGCGCGCAAGCGCAAGATTCGCATCGTGACCGATCTGCGCTCGCGCTTGCCGGTGATCTACGTCGACCCGGTGCTGATCGAGCAGGTACTGGTGAACCTGCTGAAGAACGGCGTGGAAGCCATGCACGATGCGCGCCCGAATGCGGTCGACCCCGTGATTCGCGTGGTCGTGCGGCTCGACAGCGGATTTGTCTGCATCAGCGTTGTGGATCAGGGCCCGGGGGTCGACGAAGCAACCGCCGAGCGTCTGTTTGAACCGTTTTACAGCACCAAGTCCGACGGTATGGGCATGGGGCTGAACATTTGCCGTTCGATTATCGAATCGCACCGCGGTCGTCTGTGGGTGGTGAACAACGTCGAGTCTGACGGCCACATCACGGGCGCCACGTTCCATTGCAGTCTGCCTATTGGAGAGCCTGACGGCCCGAGCAACGGCGGGTCAGAGGCGCCGACACCACAAACCGTTACGGGAGAGCTATGAACAGCCCAGTCACCACACAGGAAACAGTCTTTGTCGTCGACGACGACGAGGCCGTGCGAGATTCGCTGCGCTGGCTGCTGGAGGCGAACGGCTACCGCGTGCAATGCTTCTCCAGCGCCGAGCAGTTCATCGACGCATGGCAGCCGCATACGCATCCGGGCCAGATCGCTTGTCTGATTCTCGATGTGCGGATGTCCGGCATGAGCGGGCTCGAGTTGCAGGAACGCCTGATCGCCGACAACGCGTCGCTGCCGATCATCTTCGTGACGGGTCACGGCGACGTGCCGATGGCCGTGTCGACGATGAAAAAAGGCGCGATGGACTTCATCGAAAAACCGTTCGACGAAGCAGAACTGCGCAAGCTGGTCGAGCGCATGCTCGACAAGGCACGCAGCGAAAGCACCAGCGTGCAGCAACAGCGCGCCGCCGCCGAACGTCTCGGCAAGCTGACCGCGCGTGAACACCAGGTGCTCGAGCGCATCATCGCCGGCCGTCTGAACAAGCAGATCGCCGACGACCTCGGCATCAGCATCAAGACAGTTGAAGCGCATCGCGCGAACATCATGGAAAAGCTCAACGTCAACACGGTCGCCGATCTGCTGCGTCTCGCGTTGTCGAACAAGCCGCAACCGGCGCAATAGATATAACAAGCGCGATAACGACCGCGGCCCACTCCGCGGATCGCGATTGAGTTTCAGCGGCCGGACTGCCGACACGTCCGGCCCGTCCTTTTCCGTCCGCGTCCGCGCCCCGCTCTGCCCCGCCGCCTCTCCCTTCGCTTTCTGATCCAACGCAATGACGACAAGCCGCATGGCTCGGCGCGTCTGTATCTATTCAGCATTACTGTGTATTAGTCAGCATCTGTTTACGTCAAACGTCATTAACTTCTTTCCTCCGACAAGATTGACAAGCTCGGCTGTGCCCCCTAATTTACACAGAACTCCTTAGCAGGAATCGCTGATGCCCTATGAGCACAGGACAGATGAACTGCAGTTGTCATACCCGGCGTCAGGCAATGCAAAGCAGGTGAAGTGGCCTGGCTGCTTCGCCGGTGCATGTGTCGTATCGATCGGTTCGGCCACATCTGGGCCACCCGCCACGCTCTTCACCACGCTCCACATTTCATTGCGTCCGGGCAACGCAGCATGCGCTGCGCATCAGTCTCGCGCGTCTAACCCAGCCGGGAGGATTTCATCGTGAAACGATCCGGAACACACTGTTCGCGTGTGTTGCTTATCTGCGCCGCATTCGCGGGTGCGCCGTTCGTCATGGGACTCGCCGCGCCGACTGCCGCTTATGCACAAAGCGCCGCAAAGATATCGAACCAGCAACTCGATTCGCTGACCGCGCCCATCGCGCTCTATCCCGACGCCCTGCTCGCGCAGGTGCTGATGGCAGCCACCTTCCCGCAAGACGTGCAGGCCGCGGCTGCATGGTCGAAAGCGAACGCGAAGCTACAGGGCGATGACGCCGTCAAAGCAGTCGCGTCCGAGCCATGGGATCCGAGCGTGCAATCGCTGGTCGCCTTCCCGCAGGTCCTCGCGACGATGGCGTCGAAACCCGACTGGGTCTCGCAACTGGGCAACGCCTTTCTTGCCCAGCCCAACGACGTGATGGATTCCGTGCAACGCTTGCGCAAACAGGCGCAGGCCGCCGGCAATCTGAAGACCAGTTCACAGCAGAAGGTCGTGGTCGAGCAAAGCACGATTCAGATCGTGCCGGCCAATCCACAAGTGGTGTACGTGCCGACGTATAACCCGACCGTCGTCTACGGTACGTGGCCCTATCCCGCCTATCCGCCCGTGTATGTTCCACCGCCGCCCGGTTATGCAATCGCAACCGGTTTCGCTACCGGCCTCGCGTTCGGCGCGGGCGTCGCCGTAGCCAATTCGTTGTGGGGCGGCTTCAACTGGAATACGCATGACGTCAACATCAACGTGAACCGGTACAACAACATCAATGTGAACAACCGGCTCAACGTGAACAGCAGCACGACGAACTGGAACCGCAACACCAACGTCAATCGCAATGTCAACAACGCGAACCTCAACCGCAACGTCAACAACAACCTCGGCGGTGCACAACGCGATGCCTACCGCGGCCGTGACGACGCTGCCCGTGCCCAGGCGCAGCAAACCCTGCAGAACCGCACCGGCCAGAACCTGAGCGGCAATGCGAGCCAGCGCGTGCAGGGAATTCATCAGGGAGGCACCGCCAACGCCGATCTGCAAAACCGCGCACAGAACGTCAATCGCGATAACGCGCTGCGCGGCGCCGGTGACGGCAATACCGCCCGGCAGGACATGCAGCGTGGCCAGACCAGCCGCAATGCTGCCGGTAACCGTTCCGGCGGCTTCGGCGCCAACGGTGGCGGCCAGCAACGCAGCGGTGGAGGTCTCGGCGCAAACGGCGGTGGTGTCCAGCGCGGCGGCGGAGGTGGCAGCTTCGGTGGCGGCGGCAGACTGGGCGGTGGCGGCGGTGAACGCCATCTCGGCCGCAACCGTTGAACGATCAGGAGGAGTCTCTAATGATTCGCTTATTTCCCCGCGGCGCCCTGCGCGCCCACGTTCGGACACTCGCCGCCGCCCTCGGCACGACCGGCAGCCTGCTGGTGGCGCCGGTACTGCTGCTCGGCACAACCGCCGCACACGCCCAGGCGGTCTATCCCACGGCCGACGCAGCCGCCAGTGCGTTCGTCGACGCCCTGGCCCGCAACGACGAGGACGCGCTCAAACACGTGCTCGGCAACGATTTCCATCGCTTCATTCCTTCCGAAGGAATCGGCGAAGACGATATCTACCAGTTCCTCGGCGCATGGTCGAAGGGGCATCAGATCGTCGAGGACCCTGTGAAGAGCAAGGGACGCGCAACCGCGCATCTGGCAGTCGGCGACAGTGGCTGGACGTTGCCGATTCCGCTGGTGCAGGCCGCGCACGGCTGGCGTTTCGATCCGCCCGCCGCGCAGGACGAAATGCTGACACGCCGCATCGGCCGTAACGAACGCGCGGCGATCCTGACCTCGCTCGCCTACCTCGACTCGCAATACGACTATCACAACCTGACCCAGCACTACGCCCAGCGCTTCGTCAGTACGCAAGGCCAGCATGACGGCCTGTATTGGGTCACCGCGCCCGGCGAAACGGAAAGCCCGCTCGGACCGCTCGCCGCCACCATGCCCAACGGCACCCTGCCGACCGAGGCCTATCACGGCTATCACTACCGGATCCTGACGGCACAAGGTCCGCACGCGAAAGGTGGCGCGCAGAACTATGTGGAGAACGGCGTGCTGAGCAAAGGGTTTGGTCTGATCGCCTCGCCGGCCGAGTATGGCAAGACTGGCGTGATGAGCTTTATCGTCAATCAGGAGGGTCAGGTCTATCAGAAGAACCTGGGGCCGCAAACCGCACGCGCCGCGGCCGCCGTTAAATCGTTCGATCCGGACGATAGCTGGCAAGCCGTGCAGCCATAAAGACCGCAGGGGTTCGACGGCCGCGGCGGCGCATCAGCCCGTTCGCGGCCGATCTGTTTCTGAATTCGCGCCGGTGTCCGGCGCCGGCATCCATGCTGAGGTTCGCGCCGGCACCAGCACCTGCCTAACCGCCTTCGCCCCCGTTGCCAGCGCCCCCCTGCACAGCCCGAAGCTCCGCGAAGCCGCCCTGTTCCCACGCGGCAGCAATCCCCGCATAGCCCGCCATGCAGGGTCGGTATAATGTCGGACTTTGCAGCGCCGCTTATCCCTGATTCGCGCCGCGCGCTTTTCATGTGCCGCCCCGTTTCCGATGAAAAGCGCCATCGCACGTGCCGCCCATGTCACGCGCGCCTGCGCTCTGTCCCGCTTTCCAAACTGCCCATCTCGACCGACCATGACTGCCAAACTGATCGACGGCCTAGCCCTTTCCAAGACCCTGCGCGCCGAAGTCGCCACGCGTGCCGCCGCCCTCACTGCTCGCGGCCATCAGCCGGGCCTCGCCGTGGTGCTGGTCGGCGACAATCCGGCCAGTGAAGTCTATGTGCGCAACAAGGTCAAGGCGTGCCACGACAACGGCCTCGGTTCGTCGTTCGACCGCTATCCGGCCGATCTGCCGGAAGCCGATCTGCTGGCGCGCATCGACGAACTGAATCGCGACCCGCTGATCCACGGCATTCTGGTGCAACTGCCGTTGCCGCCGCATATCGACAGCCACAAGGTGATCGAGGCAATCGCCCCGGAAAAGGACGTGGATGGTTTTCACGTCGCCAATGCCGGCGCGCTGATGACCGGCCGGCCGTTGTTCCGCCCTTGCACGCCGTACGGCGTGATGAAGATGCTGGCGGCTTACGAAATTCCGCTGCAAGGCGCGAACGCGGTGGTGATCGGCCGCTCGAACATCGTCGGCAAGCCGATGGCGCTGCTGCTGCTCGAAGCCGGTGCGACCGTCACGATCTGCCACAGCAAGACGCGCGATCTGGCCGCCCACACCCGTAACGCCGACGTGGTGGTCGCCGCCACCGGGCTGCGCAACATTCTCACCGCCGATATGGTGAAGCCGGGCGCAGCCGTGATCGACGTCGGCATGAATCGCGACGAAGCCGGCAAGCTGTGCGGCGACGTCGATTTCGCCGGCGTCAAGGAAGTGGCCGGTTACATCACACCGGTGCCGGGCGGCGTCGGTCCGATGACAATTACGATGCTGCTCGTCAATACGATCGAAGCCGCCGAGCGCGAAGCGGCGGCCAAGGCTTAAACACGCCCGCGCGTGCCGCCGGGGCGTCGAGGCGTCCTGCCCGGCACGCAAAAGGCTTTCCATGCCGTGCGGCCCGATCTGCCAATGCCGCATGGCAGCAATTCCCATCGCCCACTTTCCCACCGCGCGCAGCGACGCATCGCCGTCGACTAACGCGCGCGCGGCATCCGCTCTGCGCGCACAGTCGCGCGACATCTGATAATTTGTCTGCCGACGGATTGGAATCGGCGCGCCCTGCCCCAATAATGTCTCTATAGAGTGTCATCGGGGCGTTGCAGCGCGCGCCCGTCGATGCACCGATTACCCGTTCACCCGCGTCAGACAGGAAGCCTTATGTCCACTACCCCCTCGAAGCACGACAATCCGCTCCTCGATTTCTCCGACCTGCCGCGCTTTGGCGAAATTCGCCCCGAACACGTCACACCCGCGCTCGACGTGCTGCTCGCCGATGCGGCCGCCGCCGTCGAGCGCGCCGCCCAGCCGATTACGCCCGCCTCGTGGGCCGACGTGGTCGAGCCGGTGGAGCGCGCCACCGAACCGCTGTCGCGCGCCTGGAGCGTGGTCGGCCATCTGAACGCCGTGGCGGACACGCCGGAACTGCGCGCCGTATACGGTGAAAATCTGCCGCGCGTCACCGAATTCTGGTCGAGCGTCGGTCAGAATCTCGCGTTGTATGAGAAATACAAGGCACTGAACGCCAGCAGCGATTTCGCATCGCTGACCGGTGACCGTAAGAAGATCCTCGGCAATGCACTGCGCGATTTCCGCCTTTCGGGCGCGGAATTGCCCGAAGACCAGAAGCCGCATTTCGCTGAATTGCAGGAACGCCAGGCAGGATTGTCGAAAGCGTTTTCGGATCACGTGCTCGATGCGACGAACGCGTACGCTTACATCGTCGAGGCCGGCGATGAGGCGCAACTGGCCGGCCTGCCCGAAGACGTGATCGAAGCCGCGAAAGAAGCGGCCGAACGCGAAGGCAAGACCGGCTACAAATTCACGCTGCATTTCCCGTCGTATTTCCCGGTCATGCAGTACTCGGAAAACCGCGCGATGCGCGAAGCGATCTACCGCGCGTATGTGACGCGCGCCTCCGAGCTCGGCCCGCAATACGGCGGCGGCAAGCCCGAATGGGACAACACCCAGGTGCTTGCCGATCAGTTGAAACTGCGCGCCGAAGAAGCACACATGCTCGGCTACAACAACTTCGCCGAAGTCTCGCTCGCGCCGAAGATGGCCGAATCGCCGGCACAGGTGATGGCATTCCTCGAAGATCTCGCCACGCGCGCGCGTCCGCATGCCGAACAGGACTGGAAGGAACTGCGCGAATTCGCCGCGAGCGAACTCGGCATGAGCGACCTGCAGCCATGGGACATGACCTTCGCCGCCGAACGTCTGCGCCAGAAACGCTATTCGTTCTCCGAGAACGAGGTCAAACAGTACTTTCCGGAAGACGCCGTATTCAAGGGCCTGTTCAAGGTCACCGAAACGCTGTTCGGCGTGCGCATCCGTCGCGACGAAGCGGCCGTCTGGCACCCTGACGTGCGTTTTTTCCGCGTTGAGAATCAGGACGGCGGGCTCGTCGCCCAGTTCTATCTCGATCTGTATGCACGTGAAGGCAAACGCGGCGGCGCATGGATGGACGACGCACGCGGCCGCCACAAACACACGCACGGCGGCGTGCAAACGCCCGTGGCCTATCTGACCTGTAACTTCTCGGCACCGGTTGGCGGCAAACCGGCCTGCTTCACGCATGACGAAGTGATCACGCTGTTCCACGAGTTCGGCCACGGACTGCATCACATGCTCACGAAGGTGGATGAACTGGGCGTATCCGGTATCAACGGCGTCGAGTGGGACGCGGTTGAATTGCCGTCGCAATTCATGGAGAACTTCTGCTGGGAATGGGACGTTCTGAGCGACATGACCTCGCACGTCGACACCGCCAAGCCGTTGCCGCGCGATCTCTTCGACAAGATGCTCGCCGCGAAGAATTTCCAGAGCGGTCTCGGCACCTTGCGTCAGATCGTGTTCTCCATGTTCGACATGCAACTGCACACCGGTTTCGATGCGTCCGGTACGAAGAACGCGACCGAACTTGCGAGCGAGATCAACGAGCGTTTCCACGTGGTGCCGCAAGCTTCGTTCTCGCGCTGGCCGAATACGTTCAGCCACATTTTCGCGGGCGGTTATGCGGCGGGCTACTACAGCTACAAGTGGGCTGAAGTACTGTCTGCCGATGCGTACGCCGCGTTCGAAGAAGCCGCACAGGCAGCCAGCGGCAGCGTGCTCGATCAGACAACCGGCATGCGCTATCGCAAGGAGATTCTGGAAGTGGGCGGCAGCCGCCCTGCGATGGAATCGTTCAAGGCGTTCCGCGGCCGCGAGCCGAATATCGATGCCTTGCTGCGGCACAACGGCATGACGCCTGGCGCGGCGCATTGAGCTTGCGTTGATGCCTCGATAGTCGGCGTTGCGGACGGCGTCGACTTCAGGATAAAAGCCGGTGACCTGCATGAGCAGGCACCGGCTTTTCCTTTTCTCGCGCCGGCATGTCCTGCGCTCTGAGCGCTAGGCGCGATGCAGCTTGAAATCCACTTGCGCCGGACGCCCTTCCAGCGATAACGCGGCGCGCGCCGCAGGCGCACGGCTCACAACCTTGCCGCGGCTCACCACCGCAAGCCGCGCGGCGCGCAGGCGGATCGCTTCGACCGGATCGCGTGCGTCGAGCAGCACGAGATTGGCCGCGCTTCCCGGCGCGATGCCATAGCCTTCCAGACCGAGAATGCGCGCGGCATTCACCGTGACAGCGTCGAAACACGCATGCATGCCGTCGACACCCGTCATCTGCGCAACATGCAAACCCATGTGAGCAACTTCGAGCATGTCGCCCGAGCCGAGGCTGTACCACGGGTCCATCACGCAATCGTGACCGAACGCCACGTTGATGCCCGCCGCCATCATCTCCGGCACACGGGTCATGCCACGCCGTTTCGGATACGTGTCGCTGCGGCCTTGCAGGGTGATGTTGATCAACGGATTGGCGATCGCCGCGACGCCCGAGTCGCGCATCAGCGGCAGGAGCTTGCTGACGTAGTAGTTGTCCATTGAATGCATCGAGGTCAGGTGCGAACCGGCGACGCGCCCATGCAAACCGAGCCGGTGCGTTTCTGCAGCGAGCGTTTCGATATGGCGCGACAGCGGATCGTCCGATTCGTCGCAATGCATGTCGACGCGCAAGCCCCGCTCTGCCGCGAACTCGCACAACATGCGCACGGACTGCGCGCCGTCGGCCATCGTGCGCTCGAAATGCGGAATCCCGCCGATCACGTCGACGCCCATCGCAATCGCACGCTTGAGGTTCTCGAATGCGCCGGCACTGCGCAACACGCCGTCCTGCGGAAACGCGACCAGTTGCAGGTCGAGATACGGCGCGACACGACGCTTCACTTCGACCAGCGCCTCGACCGCGAGCAGGCGTGGATCGCATACATCCACATGACTGCGAATCGCCAGCAGACCACGCCCGACCGCCCAATCGCAGTACTGCAGCGCGCGCTCGATCAACGCCTCCTGCGTCAGGTGCGGCTTCAGTTCGCCCCACAGCGCGATGCCTTCCAGCAAGGTACCCGATGCGTTCACGCGCGGCAGACCGTATGAGAGCGTTGCGTCCATATGGAAATGCGGATCGACGAATGGCGGCGTAACGAGCGAACCGGCGGCGTCGATTTCTTCGCGTGCGCTCGCGGCCAGATTCGGTTCGACGGCGACGATGCGGCCCGCTTCGATGCCGATGTCGACCGGCTGCTTCTGCTGCGGCGCGGCGCTCGGTGGCAGCATTGCGTGGCGGATGATCAGATCCATGGTTCGCTCCCTGTTGCTGGTTGACCGCTATTCGAGTGACTACGATTCTATCGGTGTCAGAACTTGCGTGCCGGCGTTTTAACACGATGCCGTACCGGTGAGCAGAAGGGAATCCGTACCGGCTGCCGACACTGGCGCCCGCCTATACTCGATTTTTCGAACGTTCGATGCCGGAGTGTTCCGCGCCGGCTTCAGCACTCTCCTTCGGTGCACCACGGCCTGCATCACCCATCCACGGAGCAAGACCATGAAAACCATCGGCGTGATCGGCGGCATGAGCTGGGAATCGTCCACCGAGTACTACAAGCTCCTGAACCGTCATGCGAAGGCGCGTCTTGGCGGCCATCACAATGCTCGCAGCCTGATGCTGACGCTCGACTTCGCGCCGATCGAGGCCAGCCAGCGCGCCGGCGACTGGACCGCGCTCAGCGAACAGCTGGCCGATGCCGCGCGTCAACTCGAGCGAGGCGGCGCCGACCTTGTGATACTCGCGACCAACACAATGCATCGCGTGTATGAATCGATCGAGCAGGCGATCGAGATACCGTTCCTGCACATCGCCGATCCGACCGGCAACGCGCTGCGCGCCGCAGGAATCGAGCGGGTCGGCTTGCTGGGTACGCGCTATACGATGGAGCAGACGTTCTACACGGGGCGCCTGAACGAGCGTTACGGCCTCGAGACACTGGTACCCGATGAAGCGGGACGCGCGGATGTGCATCGCATCATCTACGACGAGCTGTGCCACGGCAAAGTGAACGATGCGTCGCGTGCGGTGTATCAGCGTGTGATCGAAGGGCTCGCTGCGCGGGGTGCGCAGGCGGTGATTCTCGGCTGCACGGAAATCACCCTGCTGATCAAGCCGGAAGATTCCGCGTTACCCGTGTTCGACACGACTGCGTTGCATGCGCAAGCTGCAGTGGAATGGGCGATCGGGCCGGACTGAATGCAAGCGCGTGCGCATGCACGAGAGACGTTAGAAGTTAAAAAGCCCGCTTAGCTTGCGCTAGCGGGCTTTCAACAATACTTGGTTGCGGGGGTAGGATTTGAACCTACGACCTTCGGGTTATGAGCCCGACGAGCTGCCAGACTGCTCCACCCCGCGTCAGAGAAAAAGAGTATATCGGGTCGTGTGCGAGACGTCAAACAATCCGGTGAAATAAGACTGAAATAATTGCCGACGAAGCTCAGCGCGTGTTCGTTCTCAAGCAGCATAGGGACGCTGCAAATGAGCGGAACACTCAGAGATCCTGGACCGTTGCGCCTTCTACCTTGCCGTCGATAATGTCCGCGCCGTACTGACTCGCGCTACGTTTCGCCACGCCGAAATCGGAGAACGTGGACGCCAGGACGAGACGGAATACGCGGCTCGCCTTCGAGCCGCTGATCGCGCCCGGCCGGCAGACGCGTACCGCAACGTCGTAACCTTCGGCATGACGCTTGTGACCGTCAAACTTGTCGAACTCCCGCGAGAACACCAGCGGATGCACTTCGAAGTCCTTATAAAGGGCTGGATAAGTTTGAGCCATGATGGATCCCCGATGCGCGTAGATGTGATCCCACTATACGCCGGGGCGTGACGCCGGCGCGCTTTTATTTTTCGCGGCCGCCGAGGCAATTTTCACGGTCGCCCGTCTCGCGCGATAAGATGCGGAACTATCGGAATCGACCCGCTCCCGCCACCCCGAATCCGGGCCGCCGGATGGAGACGGGGTAGCCGTTAAAGCGGAAAAAAGCAAAAATGCCGGGGCAGCACCCACAAAGCCTCGCTCAGCAAGAATGTGAGAACCTCATGAAAATCGCCACCTGGAACGTCAACTCCCTGAAAGTGCGTCTGCAACACGTCATCGACTGGCTCGAAACCAGCCAGACGGATGTGTTGTGCCTGCAGGAACTGAAGCTGACCGACGACAAATTCCCCCGCGCCGAGCTCGAAGAAAAAGGCTACCGGAGCTGGTTCGCGGGCCAGAAGACCTATAACGGCGTCGGCATCCTGGTGCGCGACGGCCTGAACGTCGACGAAACCGGCATCGTGCGCAATATCCCCGGGTTCGACGATCCGCAGCAACGCGTGATCGCCGCGACTGTCGAGGGCGTGCGCATCATCTCCGCGTATTTCCCGAACGGCCAGGCGCCGGGCACCGACAAATTCGCCTACAAGTTGAACTGGCTCACCGCACTGCACGACTGGGTCGCGAGTGAAATGGCGCAGCATCCGAAACTCGCGCTGCTCGGTGACTACAACATCGCGCCGGAAGATCGCGACGTGCACGATCCGAAAGCGTGGGAAGGTCAGAATCTGGTGTCGCCCGAAGAGCGCGCCGAGTTCGTGCGGCTGATCGAACTCGGTCTCGTCGATGCGTTCCGCCAGTTCGAGCAGCCGGAGAAGATCTACTCGTGGTGGGACTACCGGATGATGGCGTTCCGCCGCAACGCGGGGCTGCGTATCGACCACATTCTGCTATCGAAAGCGCTCGCCCCGCTATGCTCGTCGTGCGATGTCGACAAGGTGCCGCGCAAATGGGATCAGCCGTCGGATCACGCACCGGTCGTCGCGCAGCTTGGTTGAACATCGGCTGAACCCGCGACCGGCGAAGCTTACGCCGGCCCGTTCAGACAGCGCCACAGGAACTCGAACACCATCGCGTCATGCTCGGCCTGCTCCAGTTCATCGGAGCCGCCGTGCCCCCCTTCCGTGTTCTCGCGATACCAGACCCTTTGCGCACCCAGCGCCTGCATACGCGCGGCCATCTTGCGCGCGTGTCCGGGATGCACACGGTCGTCCGCTGTCGACGTAGTGAACAGCACCGGCGGATACGCCACGTCCGCACTCACGCGGTGATAGGGCGAGTAAGCCGCCAGCACGCGCGCCTCGCCGGGCTCGTCCGGATCGCCGTATTCATCGATCCATGACGCGCCTGCATGCAGCAGGTGATAGCGGCTCATGTCGAGCAGCGGCACCTCGCAGACCACCGCGCCGAACAACTCGGGCCGCTGCACCATGCACGCCGCGACCAGCAGGCCACCGTTGCTGCCGCCCTGAATGCCGAGTTGCGCCGCGCTGGTCACGCCTGTGCTGATGAGCGCCTCAGCCACCGCGATGAAATCGTCGAACGCGCGCTGCCGATGCTCGCCTTGCGCCGCCGTATGCCAGCGCGTGCCGAACTCGCCGCCGCCGCGAATATGCGCGACCACATAGACGCCGCCGCGCGCGAGCCAGCCAATGCCCTGCCCGGTCAGATAGCCCGGCAGCAGCGGAATCGCGAAACCGCCGTAGCCGTTGAGCAGGCATGGACGCGGCGGCTGTGCGGCGTCTTGTGCAACCCGCGGGCCGATCACGGTATACGGCACTCGTGTACCGTCCGTCGAAACCGCATGTCCACGCGTCACCGCGAACGGTGCCGCATCGAACTGAGTCGGCCAGCGGTCGAGCAAGGTCCAATCGGTCAGGTCGTCCTGCGCGAGATCGGCGAGCCAGTACGCAGGCGGCTGCAAATAATCGTCGGTATCGACGAATACTTCATCGTTCAGCGTCGGCTCGACGGGCGAGACATCGGCTTGCACGTCGTCACCCGAAGGAAAGAGGCGTTGCTGCCAATGCCAGGTCTGATCCGCCGCTTGCGACGGAATCCACAGCGAGGTCTTGCTCTGTACCTCCTCCAGGTACGACACGATCAGGTAATTGCGCGTGTGCGTCCACTCGCAGGCGGAGGTTTGCGCGGTCGGCGTGAAAAGCGGCACCACGTCGCGCTCGCCACGCAGGAACGCGGCTTCGCGAATCGCCAGCAACGCGCCGCCCGGATAGCGCACACCGTTGCAGTCCCAATCGAGGCGCGGCTCGAGCAGCAGCCAGCCCTCCCAGCCACCTGCAGCGACGTGCGACGGCAAGTCGTACTGTCGCCAGACATCGGCACCGTTCGCCGCGCCCTCAGCCCTCTCGAGGTAATACGTGTGCGAGTCGAAGAAATCGACGCTGCTCACCACCGTGTGGCGCTGCTCGAGCGGATCGTAGTGCGCCTCCACGCCGATGTCGCCGAACGCCCCCTTGAAGACCACCGGCGCATCCGCCAGCGCACTGCCCCGCGCCCAACGCCGCACTTCGCGCGGATAGCCGGAGCGCGTCAGCGTCTTGCGGCCATTGTCCCAGCCGACATACAGCGTATCCCGATCGATCCACGACGCCGTGTGCTTGCCGGCCTTCGCAATCACGAAACCGTCGTCGACAAAACGTTGCGCGTCGATGTCGAACTCGCGTACCACCAACGCATCCGAGCCGCCCGGCGACAGTGTGATCAGCGCACGATCGCCATCCGGATAAAGAATGTCGAGCTCGGCACAGACCCACGGCGTCCCTTCGGCCGCGCCGAGCGCGTCGAAGTCGAGCAGGTTCTGCCAGACCGGCGCGCCACTGCGCCAGGCCGCCCACGTCGTGCGTCGCCAGATGCCCTTGGGATTGCGTTCGTCCTGCCACAGATCGTAGGCCCAGTCCTTCCAGCGATCGGGAATGACCGGACGCTCACGCGGCAGATAAGCATCGGCAAGCCGCTGTTTGAGCGACTCGAATTCCGCGCCGCTGCACCACGCGGCACGCGTGCGTGCATTCTGCGCCTCGACCCATGCGAGCGCGCCGGGGTCGTCGAGCGCCTCGAGCGACAGAAAGGGATCGGGGGAAAGCGGCCAGGAGAAAGGACCGGGAGAAACGGGAGGAGCGGGAGGAACGGGAGAAGCAGGCATCGTCAGCTGTCGAATGAGAACAGCGTCAATTATGCCTTGCGTGAGCCTGAACGCCTTTGAAGCGACGAGCGGGAGCGGCTGGCGCCGCCCCTCACCCGCAACCCTCAGGGCTCGAGATTGAGTTCCTGAATCTTGCGCGTAATCGTATTGCGACCGATGCCGAGGCGCTCCGCCGCCTCCACCTTGCGTCCGCGCGTGAAGTCCAGCGCCTCGCGAATCACCGCCGCTTCGAAACGGCGCGCAAGTTCGTCCATGACGTCGGCCGCATTCTCGCGCAGCATCCGCGCGACTTCCGTGCGCAAGCCGCCTTCCCAGGCGGCGACGGCGGTCGCGACAGGCATGCCGGCAGCGCCGGCCGGATGCGTGAGCGCGCTGCCGCCGTTGATCGGCGCGCCACCGGCAAGGCCTGCTTCACCCGTGCCGGTCACGCCGCTGCCGCCGGCCGCGAAATCGCTTACACCGGGCTGCGCGGGCCCCAGATCGGGCGGCAAGTCCTTGATCTCGACGGTCTGCGCCGGCGCCATCACCGTGAGCCAGTTGGCGAGATTCTCCAGTTGACGCACGTTGCCCGCAAACGGCAGCGAGGCCAGATAAGCGAGCGCATCTTCAGACACGCGCTTCGGCTCCACGCCCAGATCGCGCGCGCTCTTTTGCAGGAAATGCCGCGTGAGCAACGGAATGTCTTCGCTGCGTTCGCGCAATGCCGGCAGGCGCAAGCGGATCACATTGAGGCGGTGATACAAATCCTCGCGGAACAAACCCTGCCGCACGCGCGATTCGAGATTCTGGTGCGTCGCCGCGATCACGCGCACATTGGCGCGCAACGGATTGTGGCCACCGACGCGGTAGAACTGTCCGTCCGAGAGCACGCGCAACAGGCGCGTCTGCAAATCGAACGGCATGTCGCCGATTTCATCGAGAAACAGCGTACCGTTTTCGGCCTGCTCGAAGCGCCCCTGGCGCATGGCCTGCGCGCCGGTAAACGCACCGCGCTCGTGACCGAACAGTTCGGACTCCAGCAGATCCTTCGGAATCGCCGCCGTATTCAACGCGATAAACGGACCGTTCGCGCGTGGGCTATGTCGGTGCAACGCGCGCGCGACAAGTTCCTTCCCGGTGCCTGATTCGCCGGTAATGAGCACGGTAGCCGCGGAATGCGACAGCCGGCCGATCGCACGAAACATGTCCTGCATCGCCGGCGCCTGGCCGAGCATTTCCGGTGCATCGGCGACGCGGTCGTCCCACGTCTGCTCGCCGCGCATACTTTCGTCCACCGCGCGGCGGATCAGTTCGACCGCCTTGTCGACGTCGAACGGTTTGGCGAGGTATTCGAATGCACCGCCCTGGAATGCGGCGACCGCGCTGTCCAGGTCCGAGAAGGCAGTCATGATGATGACGGGCAAACCCGGCACCTTGTCGCGAACGGTCTGCAGCAGTTCAAGGCCGGAGCCGCCAGGCATCCTGATGTCGGAGACCAGCACCTGGGGGCTTTCGTGATCGAGCGCCGCGGAAGCCTCGCGCACGTTCGCGAAGCTGCGGGTCGCGAAGTTTTCGCGAGCGAGCGCTTTTTCGAGCACCCAGCGAATCGATTGATCGTCGTCTACTATCCAGATCGGCTTCATATAGGTCGGTCAGAAGTCTTGAAGGAGCCCCCAAACCTGTCGCTTTGCGCCAGGCCCCCGAGGGGGCGAGAAAACTTGGGGCGGCCCGGCGTTTTCTCACTGGGTCTGTGGTGTTAGCAGTCGAGCGGCAGCAGAATCTGAAACTCGGTATGGCCCGGCCGGCTTTCCACTTCGATCAGTCCGTCGTGTTGTTGCACGAAGGTCTGCGCGAGCGTCAGGCCAAGACCGCTACCGTCCTCGCGCCCCGAAACGAGCGGGTAGAAAATGCGGTCACGGATTTCCTCGGGAATGCCAGGTCCGTTGTCAGTGATATGCAAGTCCAGTGCCAGCTTACATAAGCGTTTCGACACAGTGATCTTGCGTGCAATACGCGTGCGCAATTCGATGCGCGCGTCGCCTTGCGAAATGCGTTCACGCAATGCTTCAGCCGCATTGCGCACGATATTCAGCAGCGCCTGAATCAGTTGCTCCTTGTCGCCACGCAGGTCCGGCACGCTCACGTCGTAATCGCGTTCGATCGTGAGACCGCGCGGAAACTCCGCGAGAATCACCTGGCGCACGCGCTCACATACCTCGTGAATATTCACGTCGCCGACGATATGCGGATGACGGTGCGGCTCCAGCAAGCGATCGACCAGAGTTTGCAGCCGGTCCGATTCCTTGATGATGACCTGCGTGTACTCGCGCAACTCGTCGCGCTCACGCTCACCAAGTTCGAACTCGAGCAGTTGCGCCGCGCCGCGAATCCCGCCGAGCGGATTCTTGATCTCGTGCGCGAGATTCCTGATCAGTTGTTTGTTGACTGCCGTGAGGTCATTGATGCGCTCCTCACGATCAGAGCGTAAATGCCGCTCGTTCTCGAACAGTTCGAGCAGCACGTAGTCTTGCGCGCTTTCCAGAAAACCGACGACCGCATGCACATGCAGCGGCTCATGGCCCGGGCGCTCGAGTATGGCGTCCAGATGGGTCGCGTGAAAACGGTTGGCAGCAATCGCGGAGATGGTCTCGACCAGTTCGCTGGCATTCGAGAAGATGTCCTGCCACGCCATCTGCGTCAGTTGCCTACGCGACAACTCGAGCATCGATTCTGCCGATGGGTTCGCAAACACCACGCGCAGCGTGCGCTTTTCGAGCACCAGCACGACCGTGGGCAATGCCTCGAAGCCCGGCAGCAAACCGGAGCTCACTAGCTGAGCGTCCTCCGACAGCGTCTGCTCGTGCCCTTTCCTTGCCTTCATCAGATTCTTCAGAACCATCTTGCAGTCTGGCCGATAGGAGATGGTGATAAATCAGGTGTACCGCTTATTGCCCTGCTTCGATTGCTTCTACGCCGCGCACGTCATAAGCAGACGCCTTCGGGTCCAACAAAAAAGGGACGGCGCCGCCGTCCCTTCGTGACCGATCGCGAGCGTCGGGCAAAACGCTTCGCCGTTTGAAGGGCGAAGCGCCATTGCCGCTTACAGCGAGTAGTACATTTCGAATTCGATCGGGTGCACCGACTGACGATAGCGTTGCAGCTCGCCCGTCTTCAGTTCGATGTACGCGTCGAGCATCGAATCCGTGAACACGCCACCGCGCGTCAGGAATTCGCGGTCCGCGTCGAGTGCGTCGAGCGCCTGGTCGAGGCCGGCGCACACGGTCGGGATCTTTGCATCCTCTTCCGGCGGCAGGTCGTACAGGTTCTTGTCGGCAGCTTCGCCCGGGTGAATCTTGTTCTGCACGCCGTCCAGACCCGCCATCATCAGCGCGGAGAAGCACAGGTACGGATTCGCCAGCGGATCCGGGAAACGCGTTTCGATACGGCGGCCCTTCGGGTTCGACACGTGCGGAATGCGGATCGATGCCGAACGGTTGCGAGCCGAGTAAGCCAGCTTCACCGGTGCTTCGAAGTGCGGCACGAGACGCTTGTACGAGTTCGTACCCGGGTTCGTGATCGCGTTCAGCGCGCGAGCATGCTTGATGATGCCGCCGATGTAGAACAGCGCGAATTCCGACAGACCTGCGTAACCGTTGCCTGCGAACAGGTTCTGGCCGTCTTTCCAGATCGACTGGTGAACGTGCATGCCCGAACCGTTATCGCCAACCACCGGCTTCGGCATGAACGTAGCCGTCTTGCCGTACGTGTGCGCGACGTTGTGGATGATGTACTTCATTTGCTGCAGCCAGTCAGCGCGTTGCACCAGCGTCGAGAACTTCGTGCCGATTTCGTTCTGGCCTTGACCCGCGACTTCGTGGTGGTGCACTTCGACCGGGATGCCGATCTGTTCGAGCAGCAGGCACATTTCCGAACGGATGTCCTGGAACGTGTCGACCGGAGCGACCGGGAAGTAGCCGCCCTTCGTGCCCGGACGGTGGCCGGTGTTGCCGCCTTCGAATTCCTTGGCCGACGACCACGGTGCTTCTTCCGAACCGATCTTGATGAAGCAGCCCGACTGATCCGTGTTCCACTGGACCGAGTCGAAAATGAAGAATTCCGGTTCCGGACCGAAGAAGGCCGTGTCGCCGAGGCCGGTGCTCTTCAGATACGCTTCAGCGCGCTTTGCCAGCGAACGCGGGTCGCGTTCGTAGCCCTTGCCGTCAGCCGGTTCGACGACGTCGCAGGTCAACACGAGGGTCGACTCTTCGTAGAACGGGTCGATAAAGGCGGTGTTCGCGTCCGGGATCAGCAACATGTCCGAGGCTTCGATGCCCTTCCAGCCGGCAATCGACGAACCGTCAAACGCATGGCCGCTTTCGAACTTGTCTTCATCGAATGCCGACACCGGCACCGAAACGTGTTGCTCTTTGCCGCGCGTGTCGGTGAAACGGAAGTCGACAAACTTGACGTCTTCGTCTTTGACGAGTTGAACGACGTCGGCCACGGATTTACTCATAACCTATCTCCTGATTAACGAATTCGGCGGATTCAGCCGCCGCCCAATCTAGCTGACCCATCCCGGCGCGTCCACCCCTGGATCGTTGAGGATGAACATAAAAGCCCGCTGGAATAAATCGATCGGCACCAATAAAGCAGCTTCTGTGCCATGTATGCGCCAACCCGGCGCAAAACCGCACGGCGCGCGCGTTTGCAGGGAATAGACGCACCGAACAACATGCAGTCATGAAATCTTTAGCCCATGAAATGCACCGAACTAGTGCATCAGCTAAATAAGCAACGAGCAGCATCTTTATCTTGGTGCATTTCCGGAAGTATGCACCACAACGGGGCGTTTGCTCATTCGCCTCGGACAGTCCGGATGCTGGATCCGAACCGCATGCGCGCCACACGCCGCGCGCTAGAATGGTCATTTGGTCCGAAGGAGGTTTGCGCTCATGAGCACGCTCGAACAGTTGTACGCCCAGGCGGAAAAAACGCCGCACCGAGAACCAGTTGCCCTATGCGGGCGCGGTGTCGCCTGCCGAGGCGTTCGAACTGCTGCAACTCGATCCGCGCACGCGTCTCATCGACGTGCGCACCCGTGCCGAACTCGATTGGGTCGGCCGGCCGGTTATCGGCGACGGGCAATACGCGCATGTTGAATGGACACGCTATCCGGGCGCCGTGCCGAACCAGGAATTCCTTCAGCAACTGAGCCAGGCAGCCTCGCCCGACACGCCCGTGCTGTTTTTGTGCCGCAGCGCCGCGCGCTCCAAGCTCGCCGCCATCGCCGCCACCCAGGCGGGCTATGCGAAGGCGTACGACCTGCTGGAAGGCTTCGAAGGCGACAAGGACGGCCAGGGGCATCGGAAGACGGTATCGGGCTGGTGTTTTCGCGGTTTGCCCTGGATCGGCGCCTGATCGTACGGGCGACCGGCGGGACAATTAGACGCATCGTCGGCGCTGCATGTGACAGGCCGATGATGCATGGAGTCTTATCAGTTTAGCCCGATGAGGAATGGGCGCGAACGCGCCCGGACTACCTTCGGTGTAGGCGGCGAACCGGCTGCAGCTCAGCCCTGCGCCTTACCCGCAGCCGCTTCCGGCTCGACAATATCGCCGCCCAGCAGGTGCACGCCCTCGCGCAGCTTGACGAACGCCGCCGCCACCGCTTCGGGCTCGCCCTTCACGCCCAGATCGATGTGATGCCGCGCATACACGCCGCCGCGCTCCGCATCGCCGACGCTCGGCAGACTGAACACCCGCACGCCCGGAAAGTCACGTTCGATCTTTTCCATCAACGGCGTGAGGCGCGACTCCGGCAGCTCGAACACCAGCAGCGACTTTTCCGCGTGCGGCATCGCGTGATGCAGATGTGCATACTGGGTATCCAGCACCCACTCGATCATCGGCCACGCCATCACGGGGAAGCCCGGCACGAAGTAATGCTCCTTGATCGAGAAGCCCGGAATCTTGTTGTAGCCGTTCGGAATGATGGACGCGCTCTGCGGAAACGTGCCCATGTTCAGACGATGCCGGTTCTCCGGCGTTTCCAGATCCAGCGGTGTAGCCGAGTTCGCCGGATGCATGTCGCGGATGCGCTCCTGAATCAGCTTCGCGGCTTCCGGATGCAGGGTGAGCGGCACGCCTAACGCCGCCGCCGCGCATTGACGCGTGTGGTCGTCCGGGGTGGCGCCGATGCCGCCCGTTGAAAACACGATGTCGCCCGATGCAAACGTGCGCCGCAGCGTCGCGGTGATGCGCTCCGGATCGTCGCCGATGTACTCCGCCCAGCCGAGCGAGAGCCCACGCGCGCCCAGCAATTCGATGACCTTCGGCAAATGCTTGTCGATACGCCTGCCCGACAGGATTTCATCGCCGATGATGATGACGCCAAATGCCATTGCCGCCTCTTTCATTTAATCAGTAAGGAACCGGCGCGTGCCGCGCGCCGTGCTCTTCCGCGCGCATGCGTTGAAGCGCGCGCAGACAGTAGTGACTGAACCACAATGCCGAAAACACGAGGATGAACGCGTAGATCCAGATCGTCACCGCGGTGATCACCGGGAACAGCACGATCAGCCAAACCGACGAGGCCCATAGCAGCGTCGGCAGCGAACCCAGCAGGCCGCTGGCGATGCCGATCAGCAGCAGCGGCAGCCGGAAGCGCCGTACCAGTGCACGCCGTTCGTCGCGCGTCGCATGCAGCGCGAGCGCGTCGTAGCTCATCACGCGATAGGTCAGCCAGCCCCACAGCAGCGGCGGAATCAGCGCAAAAAACGGTGGCACCAGCCAGAGCGGCAGCGTGACGATCAGCAGCACCAGACACACCAGCGTGGTCCACAACGCCTGACCGAGGCTACCGTACCACGTTCCGCCGTGACGCATTTCAAGGCTCGCGAATTGCCGTGCCGACAGAAAGCGGACCACCGCCGGCATCGACAGCGTAGCGATCAGCAGCAACACGCTGACGACGATTAGCGGAATCGCCACCGCGATCACAATGAAAGGCGCAACGGCCGCGTGCAACGCCGAAAAACCGAGCCAGTCGAAGAGCCGATAAAGCGTGGCCGTGAGCGACCAGGTGTCGAGCCACGAACGGGTCGCGCCGATCAGCGACTGCCAGGAAAACCACAGAATCACGCCCCACCCGACCGTTGCCGCGAGAAACGGCATGAAGGTCAGCCAGAGCATGCGCGGGTGGAGCGCGTTGGTGAGCGCGCGTCCGAACGAGCGCAACAAATCATTCATGCGAGCCAGTGCCGGTGAACGAAACCATGGAACAAAGAAAATAGCGAAACGAACCGGGATACGGACCGGGACGTGGACCGGAGTGCGGACCAGAAACAGATCCGGCAACTGGCCCAGCAAGAAGCCCGGAAGCGAACCACGGAACGCACGCGCGAACGTGCACAGGATAAACCACGTGGCGCGCCGCCGGGGAAACCGGCCGCGCGACAAGAAGCAGGGGCAAGCAGGAGGAAGCGGAAGAACCCGGCAGAAGCAGGCAGCAGCGGGCGGAAGAATGTTCAGACTGCGGCGGCGTCGTTGCCTTTGGCACGCCGTTTCGCCGAAAGCCGCCCGGCGATGCGCACAAAAGCAAGCCAGTGTTGCGCCCAGAAACCGTTGCCATAACGGCGCCCTTCGAGTTGATCGCGAATGCCGGTCGGCTCCATTTCACGGCTCCACGACACGCTGCGGAACATCATGTCCCACCACGGGAACAGCACGCCGAAGTTGCAGCCGTACCTGAGCCCTTCGTGACCATAGCCGATCGCGTGATGCCGGCGATGGAAGGTCGGACTGACCAGCAGGCGCTCGCCAAGCCAGCCGAAGTACAGACGGATATTCGCGTGCTGCACGCTCTGCGCGAGGTTGGTGATCGCCACCAGCACGACAAATTGCGACGGCGGCACGCCGATCACCAGCGCGATCGTCGCGAAAAACGACGCCTGCAAGAGATCGTCGAGCAAGTGGTTACGGTCGTCGGTCCACAGCGACATCTGCTGCTGGCTGTGATGCACCGCGTGCAGCTCCCACCACACACCGATCCGATGTTGCCAGCGGTGATACCAGTAACCGGCGAAATCGAGCACCAGCAGGTACATCACGAAGGTGACGAGCGGCTGCGTGGTGACGCCTGGCCACAGATTGTCGAAATTGACGTTCGCGATGTCGTGCAGCCGCAGCCAGGCCTGCACGTTGTCGAAGAGCGGTTGCAGCGCGAAGAAGAAGAACAGGTTGAGAATGCCGAGCTTGGCGATCCAGGTGTAGATCACGTCGACCCGCACCGCCTTGCGGTTCTCCCACTGCTCGACCGGGCGCAGCGCCTCGAGCGGGCGCAGCACCGCGTACATCGCCAGCACTTCGAGCACGCCGACGATCACCCAATACAGGCTGTCGTAAGTGTCCTCGTCGTAATCCATCAGATCGAAACGGAACAGCAGCGGCTGCACCACGTCGACGTACAGCAGCGTCTGCAAGGCCGAGACGAAACTGTCGAGAGACGAAAAAATCAGTTGGAACATGGTGCTGGCCTGGTTACTTCATTCGTGGCGGCTGATCCCGCGTTACGCGCCGTTCGGCGCCGTCACCGGCGCGCGATTGAAGAAATAGATGCCGTGCGGCGAACGGCCGACGGCAATCGTCTGGATCAGCTTACGCGTAGTCAGGTCGATGATGCCAACGTGCTTCGCGAAACGGAACGTCACCCACAGATAGCGTTTGTCGGCGGATAGTTCCATGTCGTCCGGGCCCGGCATCAGACCGGTAATGTCGCCGACGTTGGTGAGCGTGTCCTCGTCGATGATGCTGATCGTGCTCGCGACGCGGTTCGACACCGCCACGTGCCTGCCGTCGGCCAGCGAGCGGAAGTTATGCGCGCCCTTGCCGGTCTGGATCGTCTTGACGACCTTCTGGTTACGCCAGTCGACCACCGCGACGTAATCGGCGCCGGTCATGCCGACCAGCAGGTACTTCTCACCCGGTGTCATCCACAGGCCGGCCGGCACCTTGCCGACCTTCATTTTCCACTTGACGGTTTGCGTGGCCAGATCGATCGCGGCCAGTTCGCCCGACACCTGCAGCGTGACGAATACCGTTTTACTGTCGTTGGTGAACGCCATGTGGCTCGGCATGACCGCGAGCGGCAGCCGCGACGCCAGCGTCATCTGGTTCTTCGCGTTGTCGTAGTGATAGATGTCGAGGCGATCGAGACGCAGCCCGGTGGTAACGAGCCACTTGCGGTCGGGCGAAAAGCCGATCTGATACGGATCCTCGATGTTCTCGACCCAGCGCTGCACCTTGCCCGACTTCGGATCGACGAACATCAGATTGTTCGACACCGAATTCGCGACGATCAGCGACGAATTGTCCGGCGTGGCCATCAGGTGATGCGGTTCCTTGCCCGTCGGCACGGTGCCGACGACCTGATGGGTTGTCTCGTCGATCAGGCTCAGCGTGGCTTCGCCGGAATTGAGCACGATCACGTTGTTGGCGTGGGCCGCCGGAGAAAAAAAGCCTGCGGCGGCAACCACGGCCGCACCCGCGGCGAACGTGGCAGTCAAGCCGGGAAGAAAAAATTTACGCATGAAAACTCACTTCGGAGAACAGCCGACATTGTAGAACGATTGCCGTGACCAGCGGTTGATGTGGATGCAGGTGGATGCGGGTGACTGCGGGTAACGGATGAGGAAGAAACACAGGACTTGAACACGAGTTCGTCCATTGGCTAACGGTGCACGCCTTGACGCGCTCCCGATAGTTTCAGATTTAACAGACGAGGATTATTTTTTCTTAATTAACCAGGGTCTACGCCAAGACAAAAAAGGATCATTCCTTAATTCACTCAATTAACAATAAATTCATCAGAATTAAATCCACAATAATTACTGATTTTTGATTCAATTAGGAATTGGCTTATTCCGCCGCTTCCCGCCCGCACCGGACAATCCCGTCGTTCATCGCCCAACATTCAATCTCCATGAACATCAGGGCATGAGACCGGCGATTCAACGCGCAGCCACTTTTCAGAGCACGAAAACGAATGACAGAAAATACGTTATTCGCGGTGCTTTATTACGCGCAATAAACAAGGGCGATGACGCCTTTCGAATCGCCCTCATTTCACGCGATGTTCACGTTCGTCATTCCGAGGAGCGTTTTAAGAATATGAATAAGATTTACCAATCAGGCTGGTGGTGTGAAACCTCAGGAACGAGAGTCGCCGTCGCCACGGCCGTGCTATGGGCGAGTGTGCCCACCGCCCACGCCGCGGGCACCGCCGCCACACTATATTTCGACGCCAGCGGCTCCGGTCCCTCGCAATTCGAAGCCTACGCGGCGCCAAACATGTCGGCACTCGCAGCCGGCATGAAGGCCTACGCCAGCGGCCCGAACTCGGTCGCGTTGGGGGTGCTGGCAAGCGCCACGGGCCTGAGCGCGGTCGCGCTCGGCCACGAGGCGCTTGCGCAGCAGTCCGGCGCCTTCGCCGGCGGCATGCGCGCGTCAGCCATTGCCGTCAATAGCACGGCCCTCGGCGCGCTGGCTTCGGCAACTGACACAGGGGCGACCTCGCTAGGCGCGCAAGCCAACGCCTCGGCCGAAGCGGCCACCGCAATCGGCTTCGGCGCCGTAGCCAACGCGCGCGGTGCGACGGCGTTCGGCAGCGGCGCCGGCGCTGCCGGCAGGTCCGCCGTCGCGCTCGGTGACAGTGCCAGGGCCAGCGCGGCCACCAGCGCCGCGCTCGGCGCAAACGCATGGGCCCTGCACGACAACAGTGTGGCGCTCGGCGCCGGCTCCGCCACCCTGTTCGGCGCGCAAACCGGTTACCGCGCGTTCGGCCTCGCGACTGCGCAAAATTCGAATGGCGAAGTGAACATCGGCAATCGCACCATGAGCGGCCTCGCGGCCGGCTCGGCCGATCAGGATGCCGTCAATGTCGGCCAGCTAAAGGCGCTCGCCGATGCTGGCAAGCCGCGCTACTTCAAGGCCGACGGCGCGGACAACGGCACCGACGACGCATCCGCTCTCGCCGGCACGAATGCGCTTGCAGCCGGCAGACTCGCGTCCGCCACGGCGACGGAAGCGGTCGCGATAGGCGCGGGCGCGACCGCGAGCATGGGGGGCGCCATCGCGCTCGGCAGCAACGCCGGTGCCACAGGCGTCGCCGCCATCGCAATCGGTAACGCCGCCCGCGCCACCGGAACAGACAGCCTCGCGCTGGGCGATAACGCGTGGGCCATCCACGGCAACAGTGTGGCGCTCGGCGCCAGTTCCGTGACCCGATTCGGCGCGCAGACGGGCTATACCGCGTATGGCCTGGCGGTTCCACAGAACTCGATGGGGGAAGTCAACGTCGGCAACCGCACGATCAGCAGTCTCGCCCCGGGCCGCGACGATCGCGACGCGGTCAATGTCGCGCAACTCAAAGCGGTCGCCGCCCAGGCGGATGCCGCCGCCGTCAAAGTCGACGGCGCCCTCATGTACGACACCAACGCCGACGGCACGGTGAACCGGAACAGCGTCACGCTGGGTGGCGACGCCGCAAGCGGCGCCACCGTGCTCCACAACGTCGCGAACGGCGTGGATGCTACCGACGCCGTCAATCTCGGCCAGTTAAATGCGGCCATCAGTGGCGCGGTCAGCAACATCGCCGTCAATACGGCCGATCCGTTCTTCGGCGCGCAAGGCGATAGCAATACGGAAGGTGCGCTGGCCAGCGGCACGCATGCCGTCGCTGCAGGCGCGAATGCGCAAGCCACGGGTACCAACGCGGTAGCGGCGGGCGCGAGCGCGCTAGCCACGGGCACCAATGCGGTGGCGGCGGGCGCGAACTCCGTTGCGAGCGGCAACAACGCCACCGCGCTCGGCGCTTCGGCGAACGCCGGCGCCGACAACTCGGTCGCGTTGGGCCAAGGCTCGGTCGCGGATCGGGCGAATACGGTATCGGTCGGCGCAGCGGGGCAGGAGCGGCAGATCACCAACGTCGCGGCCGGCGTGCAAGGCACAGACGCGGTCAACGTCAATCAGTTGCAACAAAGCGTGAGCGGCGCCGTCGGTCAGGCCAACAGCTATACCGACGACCAGATCCGCTCGGCCCGCCGCGATTCGTATGGCGGCACGGCCGCGGCGCTAGCCGTCGCGGGCCTGCCGCAAGCGGTGCTGCCGGGTCGCGGCATGGTTGCAATGGCCGGCGGCACCTATGGGGGTCAATCGGCGGTGGCAATCGGCGTGTCGCAACTGTCTGAAACGGGCAAGTGGGTCTACAAGGTGCAAGGCACGTCCGACTCGCGCGGCCAGTTCGGCGCGTCGCTCGGCGCCGGCATGCATTGGTAAGCCGCACACCCAGGAAGCAGGATCGGTGCGATCCGGGCCGGTCACGGTGATGACTTTAGCGTTGTCGTCATGGCAGCGAGCTGGCGCGGGTCCGGAAGGGCCCGCCCCCTTACGCGCGATGCCATTCTCACAAGGAGTGGTGTTGCGCGCTTTTTTACGCGCAATACTGCGCGACTCACGCCGCCAGGATGGAGCAAATGCATGCCCCACCCCAAGCGCCGCTCAGCGTTGCATCGACTCCCACACCTTGTGAAGGCGCTTCACCGATACCGGCATCGGCGTCCGCAACTCCTGCGCGAACAGCGAAATCCGCAACTCCTCCAGCAACCAGCGAAATTCCGACAAACGCGGATCCAGCACGCCGCCGCGTTGCGCCAGCGCGCGCTGGTAATTCTGCTGGAGCGGCTGAAATTCGGCGAATTGCCGGGCGTCGCGCGCCGGGTCCGCCTTCAGCTTGTCGACGCGCAGCGCCATACCCTTCAGATAGCGCGGGAAATGCGCCAGTTGCGGATACGGCGTGTCGACTACAAAGCGCTTGCCGATCAGCCCGTCGAGCTGATTCTGCATGTCCGCATACGGCGTCGTGAACGACTTGGCCTGCACCAGTTTCTTCGTCACCGTGGCGTATTCATTCAGAATCTGCCCGACCAGCCGCGAGATTTCCTGAGCCAATAACGTCAGACGGCTGCGGCCCTCGTCACGGCGCGTGTGGAAACTGACGTCGTCGTCGGGCAGCGGATCCTGCAAACACGCGCGATCGAGCGCGGTGTCGATCAGTTGATCGCGCAGCTCCTCCTGGGTGCCGCGCGGCATGAACTGCATCGCCATTTCGCGCAGACCCGGGAGGTTCTTCTCCAGGTATTTGATCGGCTCTTTCAGTTGCAACGCGAACAATCGACGCAGCCCGGCGCGATGGATACGCGCGGCTTCATCGGGTGAATCGAACACTTCGACATCGCAATGCGTGCCGCGGTCGACAAGCGCCGGATAGCCAAACAATGTCTGGCCGCCGCGGCGAATTTCCAGCAACTCGGGGAGTTTGCCGAAATTCCACGTCGTCAGCTTTTCGTACAGCGCGGTGCCTTGCGTGCCGTCTTGCGACGCGGTTTGCGGACCAGGTACGGCAGCGCTCTTACCGCGCAATCCCGCGCGATCCGCACCACCCGAACCGCCGGCTTGCACACCGGCGGCCACCCCACCGCCGCCGCCCGCATCCGCCAACGCTATCCCGGCCGCCCCCGACGCGATCTTCTGGAAATGCTGCTGCGCCTGGCCGCCGAGTTCGGCGCGCAGTTGCGACAGGTTGCGGCCCATCGCGAGCTGGCGGCCATGCTCGTCGATCACCTTGAAGTTCATGAACAGATGCGGTGTCAGCGTCTCGAGCTTGAAGTCCGCTTGCTTCATCGCGACCTGGGTCTGCTCGCGAATGTCCGCAATCAGCGACTCGAGCAAACCGCCCGCGCCGAAGCGCGGGCCGCTGTGCCGCTCGACGAAACCCGCCGCGAACTCAGGCAGCGGCACGCAATGACGCCGCAGCTTCTGCGGCAGCGATTTCAGCAGCAGTTGCGTCTTCTCTTTCAGCATGCCGGGCACGAGCCATTCGCAGCGTCGCGCGTCGACCTGATTCAACGCATACAGCGGCACCGCGAGCGTCACGCCGTCGCGCGGCGAACCGGGTTCGAAGTGATAGGTGAGCATCATCTCGACGCCCGCCATCGTCATCCGCTTCGGGAACAGATCGGTCGTCACCCCGGCGGCTTCGTGCCGCATCAGATCGTCGCGCGACAGATACAGCAGGCGCAGCTTGTCTTCCTGCTGGCCGCTCTTTTTCAGCTCATCGCGATACCAGCGCTCGAACGACGCCCCCGTGTAAATGCCTTGCGGAATCGCCTGGTCGTAGAAGCCGAAGATCAGTTCGTCGTCGACCAGCACGTCCTGACGGCGCGACTTGTGTTCCAGTTGCTCGATATCGGCGAGCAGCTTGCGGTTATGCGCGAAAAACGCCAGCTTCGTATCGAATTCGCCTTCCACCAGCGCACCGCGAATGAACAGCTCGCGCGCCCGCGACGGGTCCTGCTTGCCGAAGCTCACGCGCCGCCGGTGATAGATCGGCAGGCCGTACAGCATCGCGCGCTCGAACGCCGACACCTGTGCCGCGCGCTTCTCCCAATGCGGCTCCGAGAGCGATTTTTTCAACAGATGCGAGCCGATCTTCTCGATCCACTCCGGCTCGATCTTCGCGATACAGCGCGCGTACAGCCGGCTCGTTTCGACCAGTTCCGCGGCCATCACCCACTTGCCGGCCTTCTTCACCAGCGCGGAACCCGGCCACAGGTAGAACTTGATGCTGCGCGCGCCGAGGTAATACGGTTCATCGTCGGCTTTCAGGCCGATGTTGCCGAGCAGGCCGGTCAACAGCGCCAGATGGATCTGCTCGAAGGTCGCTTCGGCTTCGTTCAGACGCCAGCCGTGTTCACGCACCACGGTCAGCAGTTGCGAATGCACATCGCGCCATTCGCGCAGCCGCAGTTGTGACAGGAAGTTCTTGCGGCACTCGTCGTGCAACTGCTTGTTCGACTTCTTGTGCGCGATCGCTTCTTCGAACCAGTTCCAGATTTTCAGCCACTGGAGGAATTCGGAGCGCTCGTCAGCGAAACGGCGATGCGCCTGATCGGCCTGCTCCTGCGCTTCGATCGGCCGGTCGCGCGGGTCCTGCACCGACAACGCGCTGGCAATGATGAGCACTTCCTTGAGCGCCTGCTGATCGCGCGCGGCGAGAATCATCCGGCCGATGCGCGGATCGAGCGGTAATCGCGCGAGCTCTCGCCCAAGCGGCGTGAGCTGGTTGTCGTCGTCGACCGCGCCGAGTTCGTTGAGCAGCTGATAGCCATCGGCAATCGCGCGGCCCGGCGGCGGCTCGATGAACGGAAACGTTTCGATCGCCGTCAGGTGCAGCGACTTCATCCGCAAAATCACCGACGCCAGCGATGAGCGCAAGATTTCCGGATCAGTGAAGCGCACCCGGCCCTGAAAGTCGCTTTCCTCATACAGACGAATGCAGACGCCGTCGGCCACCCGGCCGCAACGCCCTGCCCGCTGATTCGCGGCGGCTTGCGAAATCGACTCGACCTGCAGCTGTTCGACCTTGTTGCGGTACGAGTAGCGCTTCACGCGCGCCAGACCCGTGTCGACCACGTAGCGAATCCCGGGCACCGTCAGCGAGGTTTCGGCGACGTTGGTGGCCAGCACGATGCGGCGCGCGTTCGACGTGCGGAACACGCGTTCCTGTTCCGCGGCCGAGAGGCGCGCGAACAACGGCAGAATTTCCGTGTGCGGCGGATGGTGCTTGCGCAGCGCTTCGGCGGCATCGCGAATTTCGCGCTCGCCGGGCAGGAACACCAGCACATCGCCGGGACCTTCGCGGCACAGTTCGTCGACGGCGTCGACGATCGCTTCCATCAGATCGCGGTCCGTCTCGCGCTGGGTTTTCGGCCGCTCGCGCGCTTCGCGCGACGCTGTCGAAGTTCCTTGCGCCGCCTTCACCGCCGGACTGTCTTCCACGACTGGCCGGTAACGCACTTCGACCGGATAGAGCCGCCCGCTTACTTCGATCACCGGCGCGGGTTTCTCGTCGCTGCCGAAATGGCGCGCGAAACGGTCGGCGTCGATCGTCGCCGAGGTCACGATCAGCTTCAGATCGGGACGCTTGACGAGAATTTCCTTCAGATAGCCGAGCAGAAAATCGATGTTCAGGCTGCGCTCGTGCGCTTCGTCGATGATCAGCGTGTCGTACGCGTTGAGCAGCGGATCGGTCTGCGTTTCGGCGAGCAGAATGCCGTCGGTCATCAGCTTGACCGACGCGCCCGGCGACAGGTTATCGGTGAAACGCACCTTGTAGCCGACCACTTCGCCGAACGGCGTGCCGAGTTCTTCCGCAATCCGGCGGCCCGTTGCCGATGCCGCGATCCGGCGCGGCTGCGTATGGCCGATCAGACCGGTGCCGCCCGCGCCGAGACCCCGCCCGAGTTCGAGGCAGATTTTCGGCAACTGGGTCGTCTTGCCCGAACCGGTCTCACCGCAGACGATCACGACCTGATTCTGCGCGATCGCGCGTGCGATCTCCTCGCGGCGGCCGGAGACCGGCAGCGCTTCGGGGAACGTGATCGGCGGAATCGGATTCGGCTCGACGACACGCCGCGGGCGTGGCGGGCGAGCTTCACGGCGCGCATTGCGCCCGGCTTCGTCCGTTTGCGGCGCTTTTTGAGCGGGCGCAGCGGCTTCGCGACGGCCGCCCTGAGGGGGATTTTTCCTGGGCGCGGGCGCTTGCGCGTCGTCCGCGCCACGACGCGGCTCGCGCACCGTTTTCGGCGCGTTGCGGTTCGCGTCCTGCGCATGGCGGCGCTGCGTGTCGCCGGCGTTCTTCGGATCGGCGGCCGGCGCTGAATTCTCGTTCGCCGTAGCGGGACTTTTGGGTACATTCGACATGGGGGCGCATTATAATCCCCGGCATGAATTCCCAAACCGACCTCGTCCCCGCGCCCGCGAGCGTTCCGGCCCCCGCCGGAGCAACGGAAGATCTCGCCCAGCATGCGCAATTCGTCGACTGGATGCGCTCAGTCGCCCCTTACATCCATGCGTTCCGTAACAAGACGTTTGTCGTCGGTTTCGGCGGCGAAGTGGTGCATCAGGGGCTCCTGAATGCGCTCGTGTCCGATATCGCGCTGCTGCAGGCCATGGGCATCCAGATCGTGCTGGTGCACGGCTCGCGACCGCAGGTCGAAGAGCAGATGAGCCTGCACGGCGTGGAGTCCGAGTTCTCGCACGGCATGCGCATTACCGATGCGCGCGCGCTCGAATCGGCGAAAGAAGCGGCCGGCGAAGTGCGTCTGGATATCGAGGCGGCGATCAGCCAGGGTCTGCCGAATACGCCGATGGCGCACGCGCACATCAGCGTGGTGTCCGGCAACTTCGTGACGGCGCGCCCGGTCGGCATTCTCGACGGGGTCGATTTCCAGCACACCGGCGTGGTGCGCAAGATCGACGCGGATTCGATCCGTCACTCGCTCGCGAGCCGCAAACTGGTGCTGCTATCGCCGCTCGGCTTCTCGCCCACCGGCGAAGCCTTCAATCTGTCGATGGAAGACGTCGCCTCGGCGGCCGCGATCGCGCTGCGCGCCGACAAGATTGTGTTCCTGACCGAAACGCCGGGCCTGATGGAAGCCGGCGAAGACGGCCCCGAACTGGTGCGCGAACTGTCGCTCGACGACGCGTACAAGCTGCATGAAAGCGGCGAAGTCACCGGCGACGCGGGCTTCTACCTGAAACATTCGATCCGCGCCTGCCGCGGCGGCGTGGCGCGGGCGCATATCATCCCCTACGCGCTCGACGGCAGCCTGCTGCTCGAACTGTTCCTGCACGACGGCGTGGGCACGATGATCTCGTACGAGAACCTCGAAAGCCTGCGCGAAGCCACGCCGGACGACGTCGGCGGGATTCTCTCGCTGATCGAACCGCTCGAATCCGACGGCACGCTGGTGCGGCGCGGCCGCCACCAGATCGAACGCGACATCGATCATTTCTCGGTCATCGAGCACGATGGCGTGCTGTTCGGCTGCGCGGCGCTGTACCCGTACCCGCAGGAGCGCATCGGCGAAATGGCCTGTCTCACGGTGGCGCCTGAAGCGCAAGGCACCGGCGACGGCGAACGTCTGCTCAAACGCATCGAACAACGCGCACGGGCGCGTGGCTTGACGCGGATTTTCGTGCTCACCACACGTACCGAACACTGGTTCCTCAAGCGCGGCTTCGTCAAGGTCACGGTCGACGACCTGCCGGAAGACCGTCGCCGGCTCTATAACTGGCAGCGCAAGTCGCTCGTGCTGATGAAACAGCTCTGAACGTCCCTATATAAAGCGACTACTGCCCGCCGTAACTATTTTTTATGAGACCGGAGAGTAAGTGCTGAAGCACTCGCTCCGGTCGACAAAGGAGAAGCACAGCATGACTCGTATGGTTCAATGCGCGAAACTCGGCAAGGAAGCCGAAGGCCTCGATTTCCCGCCGCTGCCGGGAGAACTCGGCAAGCGGATCTACGAAAGCATTTCGAAGGAAGCGTGGCAAGCCTGGTTGAAACAGCAAACCATGCTGATCAACGAAAACCGCCTGAACATGGCCGATCCGCGCGCACGCCAATATCTGATGAAGCAGACGGAAAAGTTCTTCTTCGGCGAAGGCGCGGATACGGCGCAGGGTTATGTGCCGCCGCCGGCTGAATAATTGCTTGCTCCCCGGCATCCGGCCTCGCTCGCCGAACTGAACCGGGTCAGACAAAAAATCCGCGCCAGGTGCGCGGTTTTTTTTCGTCTGTTTTCCGTTCACCGGTCCTTCTTCGGGGCGCCTCCGGCTTCACCAGTCAGTACATTTTCAGGCCGTTTTTAAGCCGCCTTTCCATACCTTCGCGATCCGCTGAATCCCCCATCCGGTAAGGGATTGAGCGCCTTTCCGGGGACGGCCTGCGCACGCCGGGTTTGCACGATCCTCCGTCATCGTGCTATCATGTGCCTCTTTCCAACAGCATTTCACCTTCATTCGCGTTCTTTTCAAAGTGGTTTTCGCGTGCCTTTCGCTTGCCTTTTCCCCGGCCCGCCACACCCTGAATTGGACAGTTTTTATACAAGAAGGCTTGTCGGTCGTTTCCCCGCTTGAACTCTGCATAAGCGGCAAATAAAGCACCGGCC
The DNA here is from genome assembly GCF_009455635.1 of Paraburkholderia agricolaris. Taxonomy (NCBI): domain Bacteria; kingdom Pseudomonadati; phylum Pseudomonadota; class Betaproteobacteria; order Burkholderiales; family Burkholderiaceae; genus Paraburkholderia; species Paraburkholderia agricolaris. The sequence goes on along the minus strand of NZ_QPER01000001.1, from coordinate 1,514,531 downwards.
TTTTTCGTTTCAAGCCTTCCAGCGGCGCGTGGGCCAGCTTTCAGCCACCCCAGCGTCCTCATGCATCTGCCCCCCTTCCACGGCCACGCAGATGCAACAGTCAGCACAATCTAGACGAGTGTTTTTTCGCGATTCGTTCGCGAGGCACGGGCGTTCTGCTTTCTTTTCCACGCCCCCTTCCATCGCCTGCCGGCGAGGGAGACGCCATCGCGCTGCTCGCGAAACTGCACTTCCCCCAGCACCCGTGGCGGAACGTTCATGTGCGTTTTCATGAGTTTCGTCGCAGTCATTGGAGTTTTCACCTTGACCGCTTCCAGCAACGGCTTCTGGCGACACCACAAAGAAGAACAACGCCTCTCCCTCGACGACATCACCGTCGTCGACAAATCCCTCCTCAAGCGGGCCGTCGGCGCCATGGCGCTCGGCAACGCGATGGAATGGTTCGATTTCGGCGTGTACAGCTACATTGCTGTCACGCTCGGCAAAGTGTTCTTCCCGTCGTCGAGCCCGTCCGCCCAGTTGCTCGCCACCTTCGGCACGTTTGCCGCGGCGTTCCTGGTGCGGCCGATCGGCGGCATGGTGTTCGGGCCGCTGGGCGACCGCATCGGCCGTCAGCGCGTACTGGCCATGACCATGATCATGATGGCTGCCGGCACCCTCGCGATCGGGCTGATTCCGAGCTACGCGAGCATCGGCATTTTCGCGCCGGTGTTGCTGCTGGTCGCGCGTCTGGTGCAGGGTTTCTCGACGGGCGGTGAGTACGGCGGCGCCGCGACTTTCATCGCCGAGTTCTCGACGGACAAGCGCCGCGGCTTCATGGGCAGCTTCCTCGAATTCGGCACGCTGATCGGCTACGTGCTCGGCGCGGGTACCGTCACGCTCCTGACGGCGACGCTGTCGAGCGAGGCCCTGCTTTCCTGGGGCTGGCGTGTGCCGTTCCTGATCGCGGGTCCGCTGGGTCTGATCGGCCTGTACATCCGGATGAAGCTCGAAGAAACGCCTGCGTTCAAGAAGCAGGCCGAGCAGCGCGAAGCCGAAGACAAGGCGATCCCGAAGCAGTCTTTCCGCGAATTGCTGATGCAGCAATGGAAGCCGCTTCTGCTGTGCGTCGGCCTCGTGCTGATCTTCAACGTCACCGATTACATGGCGCTCTCGTATCTGCCGAGCTATCTGTCGGCCACGCTGCACTTCAATGAAACGCACGGTCTGTTCCTCGTGCTGCTCGTGATGGTGCTGATGATGCCGATGACGCTCGCAGCCGGCCGCCTGTCCGACACGATCGGCCGCAAGCCGGTGATGCTGTTCGGTTGCGTGGGTCTGTTCGCGCTGTCGATTCCCGCGCTACTGCTGATTCGCATGGGCACGATGCTGCCGGTGTTCAGCGGCCTGATGATTCTCGGCGTGCTGCTGTCGTGCTTTACCGGCGTGATGCCGTCGGCGCTGCCGGCGCTGTTCCCGACGAAGATCCGCTATGGCGCGCTCGCCATCGGCTTCAACATTTCGGTGTCGCTGTTCGGCGGAACAACGCCGCTCGTGACGGCCTGGCTGGTCGACAGCACCGGCAATCTGATGATGCCGGCGTACTACCTGATGGGTGCTTCGTTGATCGGTATCGTCTCGGTGCTGGCGCTGCGTGAAACGGCTCGCAAGCCGCTGCTCGGCTCGGGTCCGTGCGTGGCCACGCGTGCCGAAGCGCATGCGGTGCTGCGCGGCGAGCGTGAAGCGGAAGAGATGGATGAACGCTACGCGGCCACGGCTACGGCACGCGCCTGATCCTGGGTTATGCGGTAGAGCCGGTTGCAGAACCAGCACACGTGTCCCCAAACGGGTCGGCAGATTTGCCGGCCCGTTTTTTTATGTCACCAGCAAATCGAATGTCGCGCTTGCGTGCGCGCCTTCGATAACGAGCATGCCGGCGGAAATCGGCAACTTGAAACGCCTCGGTCCGGCACTCCCTGGATTGATGAACAGCACGCCGTCGCGCTCGCTGATCGCGGGCTTATGCGAGTGTCCCGTCACGACCACGCCGATGCCTTCACCACGCGGATCGTCGCCTACGTCGGCGATATCGTGCACGACGAGGATCGTCACCTGTTGCACAGTCAGCTTGACGTGTGTCGGCAACGAGGCGAGCGGCCCGGCGATGTCGTTATTGCCGCGCACGGCGGTAAGCGGCGCGATCCGGGCGAGTGCATCGAGCGCCGCCTGATTGCAGACATCGCCCGCGTGGATGATCGCGTCGCACCCGGCGAGATATTGCAGAGCTTCGGGACGCACGAGGTTGTGCGTGTCGGAGATCAGGCCGATTCGGGTGGCTGGGACGCTGTGGGTACGCAAAGTCATGATGCGAGTTTGAGCGCCAGCCACATGATCAAGCTTCCATCATGTGTTCGATACGCCGGTCGGGCACCAGCCACCACGCCGCGGCCAGTGCGTAGAGCGCGGCCGAGATCCACGGCTGCACGAATGCCAGCACCATGCCCGCGAGATAAATGACGACCGAAACCTTGCCCTTGAAGTCGTTGCCGACCGCCTTCGCGATCGTCGACTCCGTGCCGTGCTCGCGGATCAGCACACGGGTCAGAATGAAATACGCGATCGCCGACATGAACAGCACGGCGCCGTACATCGCGGCCGGCCACGCGGCGAGATGGCTTTCGCCGATCCAGTGCGTGACGGCCGGCAGCAGCGACAACCAGAACAGCAGATGCAGATTGGCCCAGAGTACCGCGCCGTTGACCTTCTGCACGGCATGGAACATATGGTGATGATTGTTCCAGTAGATGCCGACGTAGATGAAGCTCAGCACGTATGCGCAAAACACGGGAATCACGGGGCGCAGCGCGGCGAGATCGTGGCCTTCCGGCACCTTCAACTCGAGCACCATGATCGTGATGATGATGGCGATCACGCCATCGCTGAAGGCTTCGACGCGTCCCTTGCCCATCGGTCGGTTTCCTGATTGTGTAGTCGAGATTGGAAGCCCGGTCAGGCTTCGCACGCCGCCGATTATCGGCGATGACAACCGGACTTGTCGAATACCGGCCACAGCGGCACGCGTCAGCGGATCAGCGCGCCGCGCTCGTTTAACAATTGACGAAGAATACTGCGATGGCACCGATTTTCGTCCTCGCAGTAGCAGCCGACAGAAAAGTGCGTCGTTTGTGACAATGCGGCAAGCAGGTCCAACACCTTAGCGGTGTCGCCATCGCTCATCTGCGCGCGGAATTTTTTCGCAAATGCATGCCACTCGGTGTCGCTGGCGGCCGCCTTCGCGTCTTTGATCAATTCCGCAGCGGGCGACAGATTAGGTAGCCACACGTCGTAATAGTCGCGAGTCGCGAATTCCGTCCGGGGTACGCCGCGCGGTGGTCGCCGAACGGTGCCGATCCGCAGGCCTTCGTCGGCGGCTCTCGGCGACCCAAGCTGGACGATGCTAATGCTCATGTTTTTTTCCTGATTCGTGGTGGAGTCACGAGCGCCGCGCCCCGCTGCCTCGACGTCGGGCCGGCGCAGGACCGATCCGGGGCCAAACGCAGGGCAAAACCCAAGGCCAAACCCAAGATCAATAAGCGCCGCTCGCCAGTGGTTCAGGTCACGCGAGCCTAGCGCTTCGTGCCTTTCATCGCCTCGATTTCCATGGCGGCTTGCCGCTCTTCGCTCGCCTCGATCGGATCCATCGACTCGTCGATCGAGGCCGCGGCACGTTCCGCGACGTCTTTCGTTTCGTCGAAAACGGGATCGAATTCCTCGTCGTCATCGCCCGGCGGTTCCAGCATGTCGTGCAGCATAGCCGCCAGCTCCGGCGTATCCCACTCCGCGCCCTGCTGCTTCTGCTTTTTTATGTAATGTCTCACCTCCGCGTCCTGCTCCGGGGTCAGCGGAAGTCCGCGAAAAGTGCTTTTGGGGTCGGCATCATGCATGATCTCGCTCCAGGATACGCGCCAGTTCGAGTGTAATCCCGTTATGGTGACGTAATCTTCGTTATCGGTCACTGCCCATCAACCTGTCCGGCGACGCCTGACGCCGCCTGGCTGCGTCTGAACACCGGTCAGCGCCGCACCTCCGGGGTGTAGACCGCCAGCCACACGCTCGGCTCGGTGTCGCTGGTCCACGCCACCCGGTGCCGGCAATGCGCTTCGATCAGCACATGGTCACCCGCTTTCATCGGACGCGGCTCACGTTCGCCTTCGAATTCGAGGGTGGCCGCGCCGCTCAGCAGCGCGACCCACTCGGCGCGCGGACTGTCATACCAGAAGTCCGGCGGACTTGCGTGCCCTCTCGAGACGATCCGCTCGATGCTCACGCCGGCGTCTTCCACAAGCGCGTCGACTTGCTCGTCAGAGCTTGCCGGCGCGCCGAACTCGAAGAGATTGCCGCTACCTGGACCGCTGCTTATGCGTTTCATCGCTTGTGCTCCGGCTTGGTCTGTCGCCTATCGCCTGTCGCCTGGGTCCGCGGTTGCGGCCGGGCGCACCGCTCATTTCATCGGTTTGAGCCCATCGAGCAAAGTCGGCACCAGTTCGCTGATGGTCGGGTGAATGTGCATCGCGTATTGCAAGGTCGGATACGGCGCGCCGGCGGTCATGATGTCGATGAACGTGTGCAGCGCTTCGTCGCCTTCGATGCCGTGGATCGCTGCGCCAAGAATCTGCTTGCTCCCGGCGTCGACCAGCACCTTCATGAAGCCGTCGGTCTCGCCGCGCTCGCGGGCGCGGCCCACCCGCGTCATCGGCATGGTGGCGATCAGCGCATCGCGGCCGGCCTTGCGCACATCGGCCTCCGAGAGCCCGACGCGCGCAAGCGGCGGGTCGACGAATACCGCATACGCCATGATGCGTGTGTCGACGCTGCGTGTGCCTCCGTCGAGCAGATTGGCCGCAACGATATGGAAATCGTCGTAGGACGTGTGGGTAAACGCGCCGCGTCCGTTGATGTCGCCGATTGCCCAGATGCCCGGCACGTTGGTGCGCAACTGGCCGTCGACGGGAATCGTGCCGTGCTTGTCCCGCGCGATACCGGCGGCGTCGAGGCCGAGATCGTCGGTATTCGGTTCACGCCCCGTGGCGAACAGCACGTGCGATGCTTCGAGCGCGGCAATGTTCTGCTCGAAGCCGATGCATACCTCGTTCTCATGATGCGGATGCGGCTCGACCCGCGAAGGTTGAGCGCCGAACATAAACTCGACGCCTTCGCGCGCAAGCACCTTCTGCACGGAATCGGCGAAGTCGGCATCCTCGCGCGTGAGTATGCGTTCACCGCGCACCAGCACCGTCACCCGGCTGCCGAAACGGCGAAAAATCTGCGCGAATTCGAGCGCGATATAACTGCCGCCGACAATCGCCAGATGGTCCGGCAATTCCGTCAGTTCGAGCAGATTGGAGTTGGTGTAGTAGCGAATTCGCTCGATCCCGTCGAGCGGCGGCACGACTGCGCGCGTGCCGGTATTGATGAAGATTTCGTCGGCGCTGAGTTCGTGGAGCACGGCGCCATCCGGGCCGCTGACGGCAAGCGTATGTGCGCCGGTGAAGCGTGCGTGGCCGTTGAAGACGGTGACATTGTCGGCGCCGCGCAGCCATTTCTCGACGCCGTCGCGCGACTCGCCGATGATCCTGTCCTTGCGTGCCTTGACCGCTGCCAGATCGACGCTGACCGCGCCGCCCACCTGTACGCCCAACTCCGCGGCATGACGCGCCACGTGGGCCACGCGAGCGCTTGCCACATACGACTTGGTCGGCGTGCAACCGACATTCACACAGGTCCCGCCGAAAGCCGCCCGTTCGATGACCGCGGTTTTACGCCCGCTTTGCCCAAGGCGCACGGCGAGCGGCGCACCGCCTTGTCCCGTGCCGATCACAACTGCGTCGAAATGCTGTGGCATGGCAAATCTCCCGAGGCTGGGATGCTGGTCGTAGCATCTTACGCTCAGCGCTTCGACTTGCCTTTATCGTCCTTTCGATCGTTTCCGTTGCGCGGTGCGGGTCCGGTGGCGCGCGCGCCGGTTGACAGAGATTGCGTCTGACGGAGGGTATTCAGGCGTGGCAGTGCACCGCGCAGATCAATTCGCGCGAACGTTGCAGCGCGGCTTGCGCACCGCGCGTCGCGACAACCCAACCGACCTGCCCGAGGTTGAAATCCTGCGACACCATCACCTGCATGAGGGCGACCATCGGCAGCACCACCGATGGCCGGTAAAGCTGGTTCTTGATCAAGGCGGGTAGAACGGGTCCCATTGCGGCTCCCATCGCGCGAGGCCGTTTCGGCACGGCGCGGAAATAACATTCGATGGGAGGATTGTAGGGAGACCGGACGCGCGGATAAATACCGGGAACGCGAAGGCACTTGTTCGTCAATCTGAACAATCGGATCGGGGCGCGCGTAGCAGCAAGGTTGCTGTATTAGCCCGCTATATTAGCCCGCCCGCCGACGTGGTTTTCGGCGTTTGCAGCCATGGCCGCAAACGCCAGAACAGTCATGACGCGCCGGCCATCCCCACTTGCGCGTCACATAAACTACGCGCATAAGCACTCGCGCCGACCGGCCGGCTGTAAAAATACCCCTGCTGCTTGTCGCAAGCGATCCCGCGCAAAAACGCCGCCTGCTCCGCAGTCTCCACACCCTCAGCAGTGACATTCATGCCAAGCGAATGAGCCATCGCCACCACCGCCTGGGTGATCGCGATCGAATCGCGATGGTCCGGCAACCCGGCGACGAAGGATCGGTCGATCTTCAGGTTATGCAGCGGAAACCGCTTCAGGTACGACAGCGACGAATAGCCGGTGCCGAAATCGTCGACGGAAATCCGCACGCCCATCGCGCTCAACGCAGTGAGCATCGGCAGGACAGCATCGCTGTCGCTCATCAGAAGCCGCTCGGTGATCTCCAGCTCCAGCGCGCCCGGTTCGAGTCCGGACTGCTCGAGACAGCGCTCGATCCGCTCCACCAGGCCGCCTTTGAACTGCCGGGGCGAGAGATTCACCGCAACGATCAAATCCGGCGCGAGCGTGCGCCGCCATTGCGCGGCCTGCTCGCAGGCGCGGGCCAGCACCCAGGCGCCGATCTCGACGATCAGGCCGGCGTCTTCGGCCACGGGGATGAATTCCACCGGCGAGACATTGCCCAGATCGCTGTTGTACCAGCGCAGCAGCGCTTCGGCGCCGATCGTACGGCCGCACTGACTATCGACGATCGGCTGATACACGAGGCTCAGTTCGTCGGTAGCGAGCGCGCGCCGCAAGGCCTGCTCGATCATGAAGCGGCGTTGCAGACGCTGATTCAGTTCGGCCGTGAAGAACTGAAAATTGTTACGGCCGCATTGTTTCGCGTGGTACATCGCGGAGTCGGCGTTACGCATCAGCGTGGGCACGTCCTGGCCGTCTTCGGGAAACAGACTGATGCCGATCGACGCGCCCATGTAGTACTCGTTGTCCGCCACCGCGAACGGTACCGCGATCGTGTCGAGAATGCGCTGGGCGAGCGCGATCAGATGAGCGGTGTTTTCGTATGCGCTGACCACGATCACGAACTCGTCGCCGCCTACGCGCGCGAGCGTGTCACCGAACGCGACACACGCCGACAGCCGCTCTGCCACGCTGCACAGCAGCGCATCCCCGGCCTCGTGACCCGCGGTGTCGTTGACCTTCTTGAAGCCATCCAGATCGACGAACAGCACGGCCACCCGCGCCAGTTCGCCCATCCCGGCCACGCCCGCCGGCGCGAACAGATCGCGCATCCGCTCGGCGAGATAGGCGCGGTTGTAGAGCCCGGTAAGCGGATCGCGAGTGGCCAGAAACTTGAGCTGCCGTTGCGCTTCGCGCACCGGCCCGATGTCCGTGAACGAGATCAGCACCGAACTGGGTTCGCTATCGCCCGGCTTGATGATCGGCACGACATTCTCAGTAATCCAGATGACATCGCCGTCGATCAGTTCCAGACCGATCGTGATGCCGAGCAAGGGCTTACCGCTCGCCAGCACCCGGCAAGTTGGACGATCGGCCTCGGTGATGAGGGAGCCGTCCTCGTGATACGCACGCACCATCACCGTCAGAATGTCGTGGCCGATCAGTTCGGCGCCTGCCCGCAGAATGCGTCGCGCACTCGGATTGCAGGCCAGCACCACGCCGTCGCGCGCCTGCACGACGATGCCCTCGTTCAGATGGTCCACCACCAGCCGGTGATGCTCCTCGCTGCGCGCGAGGCGTTGCGCCATGGCGTCCTGATGGACGGCGAGACCGACACTGTGGCTGATGTCGTAGAGTATCGCCGCCTCTTCGGCGCTCGGCCGGCGCGGCGTGCGGTGATAGACCGCGAACGCGCCCAGCACGGTGCCGGAATCGTTTTCAAATGGCACCGACCAGCACGCGCGCAAGCCGAGCGGCAACGCGAGGTGCCGGAAATCGTCCCACAGCGGATCGGTTTCGATATTTTCGACGGTCACCATGCGCCGCTCGAACATCGCGGTGCCGCAAGAACCTACCCCTGGACCAATCGCAACGCCGTCGATCGCGGCACTGAAATGCGCCGGCAGCGAAGGCGCGCCGCCCACGCGTGCGCGCACGCCGTCCGCATCCAGTAGCAGGATCGAACAGGCCGCGCCTTCGCCGAGCAGCGCTTCCGCGCGACGGCATACTTCATCGAGCAATTCGGGCAGCGGAGTGTTGCGGGTAATCAGCCGCAACACCGTACGCTCCGAAGCCAGCACCCCCTCGGCCCGATCCGGCCCGTAGCGGGTGCTCTCAGGCGTTGCTCCCATCGCGTAATCTGATGTCGCTTCGCGTGTCATTTGTGCGCCCCCTAACCCCACATCGGCAGGTTAGTGTACGCGGCGCACCGGGGTTTACGCGAGGGCGGCGCACTTTAATCGCGATGCATAGCGCGAAATACTTCGGCCGGGCGGCTACCTCGCCAGCCAATGCAGCAACGGCGCCATCAACACGGTGAATCCAACGATCAAGCCCGCCGTCAGCACCAGCCCTGCCAGATGGGCGGACAGCGCTGCACGGGCATCGAGCGGAGCGGCTCGCGCGTGTGAATCGCGCACAGCAGGCGCGGCTGTCGAACCGCTTTCACCCGCCCTACTGTTGGAGCCGCCACGATTGAACGTGCCGCGGCCTGATGTGCCACACGCACTCACTTCAGACTCGCGACGCCCGGCCGCGCGAGATGCAGCACCTCGTAGACCGTGCGGCCCGCGGTGGCGACCGGCGCCGCCGACGACAACGTGAGACGGATCAGCTTCCAGTTGGCGACATCGAGCGCGGAGACCACGGCCACCGTATCGTCCTGCTCCGCGATGCGGCGATTCTCCCCGGTCAGCGCGGCGCGCAACTCGGCACGGTTGTCCTGCTCGCCGATCGGCTGTTCGTCGCGATACAAGGCGAGCGCCCGCTGCGCCGGCCCCTTGCGGGCGTCGAGCGGCAGCCAGGTTTCGACCTCGGGCCGGCCGAAATCGTCGATCACATTCTGAAAGCGCGAGCCCATGAAAAAGTCGGCGGTTTGCTCGGCGTCGAGCCACAGGTACACCGCGGAATAGACGTTCGCCGTAGCGCCATAGCGGCCGCGCTCACGGACGACGAAGGCCTTGAAACCCAGGCCTTCGGTTTCGTCCCACAGCGGGCCGCGCCGCGTCGCGCGTTCGCGGATGATTCCCATGTCATAGGTGGACGGCAGACGGTGCGAATATTGTTTGGCAAACATGACGAACTCCTTCCTGGTTTTGACTGATGACGAGCTTGCGCCGGTGCGATCATTACAGCAAGATATGGTGATTTATATCTGCAATAAAATTTCAATATGCCAACCCTCTCCCGTCCTCTCGATCTGGATGCGATCCAGGCCTTCGTGCTGGTGGCGGATCTCGGCAGTTTCACGCGCGCGGCCGAAGTCATGGACACCTCACAAGCCGCGATGAGCCTCAAGCTCAAACGACTTGAAGAGCGTCTGGGCTACCGCTTGCTGGAGCGCACGCCGCGAGTGGTCAGACTCTCGCCGCGCGGTGATGTGTTCATCGGCGCTGCCCGGCAATTGCTGCTGGCTCATGAACGCGCCCTGGCGGGAAGCGCCGCCGACACGCCGGAACGCCGGCTCAAGCTGGGCATCAGCGATCACGTGGCCGGGCCGAATCTGCCGGCCCTGCTGGGACGGCTCGCGACTTACGATCCGCTGCTCGTCATCGAGGTACGCATTGCCGCGTCGCGCGACGTGCTCGCGTGGTTCGAGCGGGGTGAAGTGGACGCGGCAATCGGCCGCCGCGAGGGCGATCGCCGCGATGGACAACTGCTGGCCGAGGAGCGGCTTGGCTGGTTCGCCGCGCCGGGCTGGCAACATCGCGAGGGGCAGCCGCTGAGGCTCGCGACGCTCGCTGCGCCGTGCGGGATTCGCGCGATTGCGACGGATGCGCTCGATACGGCCGGGATCGCGTGGACCGAGGTATTCGTCGGCGGTGGCGTGATGGCGGTGGGCGCCGCCGTCAGCGCGGGACTTGCCGTCGCCGCACTGGCGCAGCGCGTGGCGCCGGCAGGCGCGATCGAGGTCGGCGAGCAACTCGGCCTGCCGCCGCTGCCGACCTCGAAGGTGGTATTGCATACGCGGCTGAGCGATCCACGCTCGCAGGAAACCTTGCGAGCCGTCAGCTCGGCGTTTCTGAACGCGGCGTACTGAGGAGCACGTGTGGGCCGGATAGACCGGCCCCGGATGCCTCAGCCGTTTCCACCTCCTGGGGGCCTGCCTCCGCCGCCCTGCGAGGGGCCGCCTGGGCGATTATTCCCACCGCCTTGCTGGCCACCCGGTGGACGCCCGCCTAGCGGACGACCTCCTGCATTGCCCGGCGGCTGACCGCCCGGCGGACGGCCACCTGCATTACCCGGTGGCTGACCACCCGGCGGACGGCCTCCCGCATTACCCGGTGGCTGACCACCCGGTGGACGGCCACCCGCGTTGCCCGGCGGCTGACCGCCCGGCGGACGGCCACCTGCATTGCCCGGTGGACGGCCACCCGCGTTGCCCGGCGGCCGATTACCTGGCGGGCGACCGCCAACATTCCCGGGTGGCGGACGGCCCCCCACATTCCCTGGCGGACGGCCTCCTGGCGGCCGTCCCGCACCGGGTCTCGGCGGCGGAGGCGGCGGATGATTCGCCCAACGCGAGCGCTGGTTGTACCACGGCCGGCCGCGATAATAATTGCCCCAATAAGTCCCGATCGAGAAGGTCACGATCGGCAGGCCGATCACCGTGCCGTAGCTCATCACCGGCACATTGCTGCCCTGATAGGGATAGCTGAGCCGCCCCGCATAGACCCAGCCGCGCAGATTCGGCGCGGCGACGTCACACCATTGGTAACCGCTGATACAACCCATCACGGTCACGGGCACCCCACCCGGCAACTGCGTCACGACGGGATAGTCTCTGGCAGGCCCGGCGCGCACATTGACGCTGCTGTTCGTGTATGCCTGCGACTGCGCTGAAGCCACTGCGGGCAAGGCCAGCAGGCCGGCCGCCGCGTACAGCCATGGCATGAAGTGTCGTTTCATTGCTCCTCCCGTTTTCGCGTCCCGCATTGGCACGCATGTCCTGGGGGTGGCCCGTGCAAGGCAAGATTTGGTAATCACCCACCCGAACTCACGCTGTTCTCGGGCATCTGTACTCCGGCGACCCGGCCGATCATCCGTTGGATGAAAAACCCATGCGCTGCCGAGACCACGATGAAAATTTTCCGCCCCCTCCTTGTCGTCGCACTGATGCTCACGTATCTGCCCGCTCACGCTACCAGCTTCGACTGCAACCGGGGTCGCTCGCTCACCGAACGGATGATCTGCAACGACCCAGCGCTCTCGAAACTCGATGACACGCTTGGACAACTGTACTGGAAAGCGCGGCGACGGGTCATCGACCGTCGCGCGTTTCTCACCGACAGTGACAGCAAGTGGGCGTGGCGGGAAGCGAATTGCCGCGACGCCGGGTGTCTGGGGACGTGGTATGCGACGCGAATCGAGGAGTTGCAGCGGCTGATCGAAAGCATGCGAACCGGCGCACCGGATATCCCCGCGGAACCCGACCTCCGGCGCAAAGCTGTCATGCCCGCGCTACAGCAAAGCGAAACCGCGATGCTGCGATGCACCGCGGCAAATCCGGGGATCGTCGTGAATGACCAGTGCTCCACCGTGATCAGGCAGAGCACCGGGCGGTGGAAATATCAGCCGCACGGTGGCGACTGGTTCTGCGGACTGGCGATGCTCTCGTCGACGAACGAGCAATAGCGCTACCTCGCGCTCCAGAATCTCCGCTGCACCGCCATCACCTCCGCCTCCACCTCGGCCACCGGGCCGATCACCTCGACGAGCTTCTGGCAATGATCGAACACGTAGCGGCAATCCACGCTCATGGTCGGATTTTCGGCGTGATCGCCGGTCGCCTCCAGCAGGCGTTTCTCGGTCATGCCGAACACGACGCGGCCGATGTTGGCCCAATACATCGTGCCGGCGCACATGCAGCAAGGCTCGACCGATGTGTACAGCGTGCAGCTCCACAAGTACTCCGGCGTGAAGTTCAGCGCCGCCACGCGAGCCAGCACCGACTCGGCGTGATTCACCGTGTCGACATTGCCCTGCTCCATCAACACGGTCTCCTGATCCGGACCGATCAGCACCGCGCCGAACGGATGATGCCCCAGCAGCGTCGCCCGTTCGGCTACCCGGCTCGAATGCCGCAAATGCCGCACGATCTGCTCGTGGGTCGGCGTTAAACCTTGCGGCGGATAAGTCGGCGCCACACCTGCGGCGCCGGCGCCGGCATCGGTCGGAACGGTAAGGCTCACGGGCGATCTCCTTTAATAATAATAGTTAGGTAACCGGATCAATCAATTACTTCGGCAGCGACCCGTCCACCCCTTGCACGAACCAGTTCAAGCGCAGCAGTTCCGCATCGCTCAGCGACTTGCCCGCGGCGACCTTCACCGCGCCGGATTGATCCGTAATCGGACCCGCAAACGGATTGAACTTGCCCGAGATGATGTCGTCGCGCTTCTGGTTCAGCGCCTTTTGCGCCGTCGGCGATACCGCGTCCGTGTTGATGTCGGCCAGATCGATCGCCTTCTCTTTCAGCCCCCACCATACCGGCGAGTTGTTCCACGTACCCGACATCACCTGCTGCACCAGATGCGAGTAGTACACGCCCCAGTTGCTCACGCATGCACCCAGTTGCGCGTTCGGCCCGAACTTCTTCATGTCGGAGTCCCAACCGAATGCATGCACTTTCTTCTGCTCGGCCGTCTGCATCGTCGCCGTCGAATCGGTGTTCTGGATCAGCACGTCGGCACCCTGGCCGATCAGCGTCTCGGCGGCCTGCTTCTCGCGGCCCGGATCGAACCAGCTATTGATCCACACGACCTTCACGCGCGCATTCGGGTTGACCGAGCGTGCGCCCATCGTGAACGCGTTGATGTTGCGCACTACCTCCGGCACCGGTACCGAGCCGACAAAGCCAAGTGTGTTCGACTTCGTCGTATAACCGGCGACCAGCCCGGCCAGGTAGGCGCTCTGATAGGTCCGCACGTCATAGGTGGCGAAGTTGGCGGCCTTCTTGTAGCCGGTCGCATGCTCGAATACGGCGTCCGGAAAATCCTTGGCGACCTTCAATTCGAAATCCTGAAAGCCGAAGCTCGAACCGACCACGATCTTGTTGCCCTTGGACGCCAGGTCGCGAAACACCCGCTCCGAATCCGCCGACTCCGGTACGTTCTCGACGCGCGTCACCTTGATCTTGTCGCCGAATTTCGCCTCGATCTCTTTCACGCCCTGCTCGTGCGCGTAGGTCCAGCCGGCGTCGCCCGGATTGCCGAGGTAGACGAAGGCGATGCCAAGCGGCTGTGCGCTCGCGGCGGCCGCCGTCGCGGCGCTGAACGCGAGGGACGCGCCGAGCGCAGCGGCGAGAACGGTCCGGACGGTTTTGATGCGCAGTGAGTGATTCAGCACTCTCGCCAGCGTTGCTTTCATGAATTCTCCGAAAAGGGTTTCCAGGTGCCTGCCACAGCGCGGCTGTGTCCCGGGCAAGGCACCAGCATAAGGGGCCATATTCGAAGGTCAATTTCAGCGCAAAAATTATTTCCCGTTATCTCGCCCATAACGGAATTCGTATCTTTGTGAGCGAAAAACCCGTTCGAGATCAGCGTCCGAGCCTGCCGCGAAGTCCTCGCAGCGAATTGCGCTGCAATTCAATGAAGCTGCGGCGGCGGGTCAGCAGGGTCCGCCGGACCACCGTCAGCAAACAGCTCCGCGCACAAGCCCTGGCCAATCTCGCTCAGACGCGCCGTCCCGGTGCCTTCCTCGTTGAACGTGGTGTCCACCAGACCGCCGTCGGTCAGCGCCGTCAACTGCCGCCGCAAGGCGCTCATGGGCACGTCGGCCTGCTTGGAAAGCTTGGCCAGCGACCACACGCCGCCCGGCGTTTCCTGATACGCGCGCCACAACTGCGCCAGGATGGCGAGCAGCACCGGATCGAGTTCGTTGTCTTCCATCGTGAATGTCTCCTCGCTTTGCTCAAACTCGGCCGGCTCGAACCCGGCCCGGCACGACGCTATCGAGCCATCTGCGCCACCAGTTCACCCAGTGTCTTCAATGCCGCCTCGGTCTGCGCCGTCCACGGATAGCTGTAATTGAGCCGGATGAAATGCCGAAAATCGTCGCGCATCGAAAACATCATGCCCGGCCCGATCGTGATGCTGCGCGCGAGTGCCGCCTGATAGAGCCGCATCGAATCGACCCGTTCGGGCAATTCCACCCACAGCACGTAGCCGCCTTGCGGTGTCGACATGCGTGTGCCCGCCGGAAAAAACCGCTGCACCATCGCCATCATGATGCTCGCCTGTTGCCGGTAGAGCTTGCGCACGTGCCGCAGATGCCGGTCGTAACCGTCCTGCCGAAGATAATCGGCGACGGCGACTTGCGGCACCGAAGGCGTAGTCAGCGTGTTGAGAAACTTCAGCTTCTCGACCTGCGCACGATAGCGCCCAGGCATCGCCCAACCGATCCGGTACGACGCGGTCAGGCTCTTCGAAAACGACGCGCAATGCAGCACCAGCCCCTTCGTATCGAAGTTCTTCAGGGTCGACGGCCGCGCCTCGCCGAAGTACAGCTCCTGATAGACATCGTTCTCAATGGCAGGAATCTCGTGCGCGGCGAGCAGTTCGACCAGTTGCCGCTTGCGCCCGTCCGGCATCTGGAAGCCGAGTGGATTCTGAAAGTTCGGCATCACCATGCACGCAGCGATCTTCTGCCGGCCGATGATCTCGGCCAGCGCCTCGATATCGATGCCGTGGACCGGATGCGTCGCCACTTCGATAGCGCGCATGCCGAGACGCTCGATGGCGTGCAGCATCGCGTAGTAAGTCGGCGACTCGACGGCAACCGTATCGCCTGGCCTCGCGACCGCCTGCAAGCTGAGGTTGATGGCCTCTGTCGCGCCGAGCGTAATGACGATTTCGTCCGGGTCGACCGGCACACCGTTCTCGGCATAGCGCCGCGCGATCTGGCGGATCAATTCGGGATTGCCGGGCGGCAGGTCGTCGATCAGATTCCAGCTCGCGTGGCGCCGGGCGATCGCATTCGCGTACTGGTTGATGCGCCGCCACGGGAACAGCGACGGATCGGGGTACGGCGAGCCGAGCGGCACGGCGTCGTGCGCGCGGATGCTGCGCAGGGTCGACAGCACGAGGCGGCTCACGTCGACCGTAGCGGCGACCGGTGGCGTATGGGCTGCCGGCTGGCGGTTCAGACGCGGCTCGTCGAGCGCGGCCGCCGTCGCTACCGCGTCGCGCACGAAATAGCCCGACTGCGGCCGGGTCTCGACAATCCCCCGGCTCTCCAGCAACGCGTACGCGTGCAGCACGGTCTTGATGCTGACGCCGTGCTGCAGGCTCGCCTGCCGCACCGACGGAATCCGCTCGCCCGCCGCGAAGACGCCGCGGCGCACGGCTTCGGTCATTTCATCGGCGAGTTTTTCGTACAGTTTCAAGGACCTGGCTCAAACAAACGCGTGCGCGGGAACGCCAGTCTATGACAAATATCAAGCAACTGTATCCCTCTTCTTTCCGATTTTCTGTATGCTGCGGCGCTTTTGGAACACAGTAGGCTTCCATGCATCGGCATAAAAGCCTCGTCCAGGCCACATCCGGCCGCAAGATCATGAAGAAACCCGAAGCTCGCATCGAACCGTATACCCACCCCGCCGCCGGCTGGGGCGCCCTCAAATACGTCGCCCTCAACCTGCTCAAGGAAAAGGTGACGGGCGGCGACTACCGCATGCTGTTCAAGCAGAATCAGCCGGACGGCTTCGACTGTCCGGGTTGCGCGTGGCCGGACCGCGAGCATGCGTCGACCTTCGAGTTCTGCGAAAACGGCGTCAAGGCCGTGGCGGCCGAGGCGACCAGCAAGCGCGTGACGCCGGCTTTTTTCGAAGCGCACACGGTTGAAGAACTGATGGCGCAGTCGGATTACGAGCTCGAACAACACGGCCGCCTGACCGATCCGCTCGTCTACGACGCCGTGCGCGACCGCTATGTGCCGATCGGCTGGGACGAAGCCTTCGATCTGATCGCCGATCATCTCAAGCGCCTCGACCATCCCGACAGCGCCGCCTTCTACACGTCGGGCCGCGCCAGCAACGAAGCCGCCTTCCTGTACCAGTTGTTCGTGCGCATGTACGGCACCAACAACTTCCCCGATTGCTCGAACATGTGCCACGAAGCGACCAGCCGCGGTTTGCCGCACACGGTCGGCATCGGCAAGGGTACGGTCACGCTCGACGATTTCGAGCACGCCGATACGCTGCTGATTTTCGGCCAGAATCCGGCGACCAACCATCCGCGCATGCTCGGCGAGCTGCGCGAGTGCGCGAAGCGCGGCGCGACCATCGTGTCGATCAATCCGCTGAAGGAGCGTGGGCTCGAGCGCTTTGCGAGCCCGCAGCATCCGGTCGAGATGATCACGATGGGCAGCACGAAGATCAGCTCCGTGTTCATCCGGCCGAAAGTGGGCGGCGATTTCGCGTTGATCAAGGGCGTTGCCAAACGCGTGATCGAGCTCGACGACGAAGCGCTGGCCTCGGGTCTCGAACGCGTGCTCGACGTCGCGTTCATTGCCGAACACACGGTGGGCTTCGATGCCTTCGCCGACGACTTGCGCGCGGAAAGCTGGGACACCATCGTCGCGGAATCGGGCGTGCCGTTTGAAGACGTGCTGAAGCTCGCCGATATCTACGTGAAGGGCCGCGCGGTGATTTCGACGTGGGGCATGGGCCTCACGCAGCACAAGAACTCCGTGCCGACGGTGCAGATCCTGTCGAACCTGATGATGATGCGCGGCAATATCGGCCGCCGTGGCGCCGGCCTGTGCCCGGTGCGCGGCCACTCGAACGTGCAGGGCGACCGCACGGTCGGCATCGAGGAAAGGCCCACTCAGGCGTTCCTTGACCGGCTCGGCGAAGTCTATGATTTCGAGCCGCCGCGCGAGCACGGTCTCGATGTCGTCAACACGATCCAGGCGATGCTCGACGGCAAGGTGAAGGTGTTCATCGGACTCGGCGGCAATTTCTCGATCGCGACGCCGGACACGCCGCGCACATGGGAAGCCATGCGCTCATGCGATCTGACCGTGCACATCACGACCAAGCTGAACCGCAGCCACCTCATACACGGACGCGATGCGCTGATTCTGCCGACGCTCGGACGCACCGAAATCGATCTGCAAAATGGTGTGGCGCAAGGCGTGAGCGTCGAGGATTCGATGAGCATGGTGCACATCTCGTACGGCATGAACAAGCCGGCTTCGGAGAATCTGTTGTCGGAGATTGCGATCGTCGCGCGCATGGCGCACGCCACGCTCGGCAGCGGCAAAGTCGACTGGCTCGCTCAGGCAGCCGACTATGCATTGATTCGCGACGGCATCGCGCAGGTGATCGAGGGCTTCCAGGACTACAACGAACGCCTGAAGCACCCGGGTGGTTTTCACCTGGGCGTGGCGTCGCGCGAGCGGATCTGGAAAACGCCGAGCGGCAAGGCGCAATTCCTGGTGCACGCCATCGACGTCGACACGCCGATTCATCAGGCGCGCGCGGAGCACGGCGAGCGCCTGATGACCCTGATGACGACGCGTTCACACGACCAGTACAACACGACGATCTACGGTCTCGACGATCGTTATCGCGGCGTGTATGGGCAACGCCGCGTGCTGTTCGCCAACAAGGACGATCTGGCGATGCTGGGTTTTGCTGCGGGTCAGCGCGTGGATATCACGAGCGTATGGGCCGACGGGATCGAGCGCCACGCAGCCGGGTTCCTGCTGGTGGAGTACGACATTCCGCGTGGGTGTCTTGGGGCTTACTACCCGGAGACGAATCCGCTGGTACCGCTCTCTTCGGTCGCCGATGGCGCGGGCACGCCGACGTCGAAGTCGATTCCGGTGTTGTTGACAGCGTCGGCACAGCTCGATGCGGTTGCGGCCTGACGCTCGACGTTCAGGTCTGACTTTTCGTCAGATCGCGATACGTGAGATACAGACGCAGATCGAATTCAATCTGGTGGTAGCCCGGTTGCATGAACTCGCAGAGGCGGTAGAACGCCTTGTTATGGTCGCTCTCTTTCAGATGAGCAAGTTCGTGCACCACGATCATCTTCAGAAATTCCGGCGCGGCGTCCTTGAATAGCGAGGCAATGCGGATTTCCTTCTTGGCCTTCAGTTTGCCGCCTTGCACGCGTGAAATGCTGGTGTGAAGGCCGAGCGCGTGACGCACGACGTCGAGTTTGCTGTCGTAGGCAACCTTGTCGATCTGCGCGCCGTTGCGAAGGTGTTCGCGCTTGAGTTCCGCGCAGTACTCGTAAAGGGCACGGTCAGTTTGCACTGTGTGCGCGCCGGGGTATCTCTCGCTCAGATAGTCGCCGAGCCGGTCATCGGCTATCAGCTTTCTGACTTTTTCCTGCAGGGTCGACGGGTAGCCGGGCAGGTATTTCAGGTGTTGCATAGCGGTGTTCTTTGCGATTGTCGAGGCACGGCCTGCATGCCTCACGGCAAGGGTGGCGTCACGCGGATTTTCGATGCACCGGATTCAACCGCGGCTGTCTTCGCAATCCGTCCAGAGTCGCAGCGGATCGCGGTGAAGCGGAAACTGCTTATCGAGCCACGTCGAAAGCCGGGTCCAATCCGGGTGGTTGGTTCCGCTCTGAGCAGACCAGGTCGCCGACCGTTCAAGAATCTGTCCATTCTCGCGATCACGGACCACCAGACTGCCGAGACCGCTTGAACTGTTCGCCTGCGATTCGACCCGATAGCGCGGCAGAAGTCTCAGTTCGGCATCTCCTGCCCAGCCGTACACGGCCCGGACCACGCCGGTTGCGTCTCTCAACTCCACCGCCCCGCTCGCCGGCCGGACAGCCGCCCAGCCTTCACGAAATTCCGCGACGATCTCGTTGCCGCTTTCCCGAACCCATTTCATGCGCCATGCCTTTTCCATCGCGTCGCGCACCTGCTGCACCGACGCATACCCGGGCGGCAACTCGACCCCTATCGGCAAGGTGACGAGGTTATCTTTCCAGAGCGATGCCTCGTCACGATCACGCCGATCGGTCGTTCTGGAACCCTCGTCTCCGAACGGATTGTCAGGCCGGCTGGCGAGATGGGAACCGCTTTGCTGCAACTCGGGGAAAAGACCGTCTGCATCCCGACGAGTCAGTTTGGGTTTTCCGTTCTTCATGGGTCAGTCCGTTGAAAAGCACGCTCAAGGACAACCAATTTACATTAATCGTGAGCTTGGGGTAGCGCTTTTGGCGGACGACCGGGCAACACGACGCATAAGCCTCAATCCCGTCCGAATCGCATCAGCATCTTGCAGCCCGGCTGGTTGTCGTTGATTGAAATGTCCGCGCCATGTACCCGCGCAATCGCCGCGACCAGGCTCAGACCCAGCCCATGCCCAGCCGTTGCCTGCGTTTTTGCCCCGCCACTGCGATAAAACGGCCGGAACACCGCTTCGCGTTCGCCAGGTTCGATGCCGGGTCCTGTGTCCACCACCTCCAGTATCGCAAGCTCACCGGCCTGGCGCGCTTCGAGCGTGATCTCGCCGCCTCGCGGCGTGAACTTCAACGCATTGTCGAGCAGATTTTCGACCACGCCAAACAGCAGATCGGCATCGCCGATGACTTCCACCGGCGCAATCGCCTTCAACTTCATCGTCAAGCCCCGCTCGTCGGCAAGCGGTTCATAGAGATCGACGACATCGCGCAGCACCGTATCGAGCGATACCGGTCCAAAACTCGCGCGACGCCCGCCCGCCTCGATCTCCGCGATCCTTAGCAGCGCCGTGAAACGATTGAGCACCACATCCGACTGCACAATCGCGCTATCGATCGCGCTCGCATAGTCCTCGGGTGTTTGCGAACGCCGCCCGGCCCGTTCAAGTCCCGCGCGCAAGTGCGTCATCGGCGTGCGCAGATCGTGCGCGATGCCGGCGCACACGCCCCGCACCTCTTCGACGAGGTGCTCGATTTCGTCGAGCATCGTATTGACGATCGACGCCAGCCGGTCGAGATCGTGGTTCGTGCCACGTGTGGGCAGACGGCGATTCAACTTGCCCTTCATGATTTCGCGGCTCGCCTCGCTAATCGCGCGAATGCGCCGGTTCGACATCCAGTTGAGCGCGGCACCGCAGCCGATTGCCAGCAGAATCGTCAGCATCACGCCCGCGCATAGCGTCTTCACCAGGGTATGGTCGAAAACGAGGATCTCATCGATCGAATGTCCGACCACAATCCGCACCCCGCTGGTGGTCGGCACAATGATGCCGCGATAGTGCCCTTCAACCTGCGCGCCGCCATCCACGAAAGTCTGCGTGTAATTGAAGGGTTTGCGGTCCAGCTCGGCTGGCAAGGCCGCCACATTGCCCGCGAGCCACGCACCGTTTGCATCGAACACGCCATACGGTCTGCTGTTGGCGATATCGCGCCGGCTCAAGGCGGCGATGCTTGCAATCGCTTCGGCGCGGCCGATCGTGTGGAATTCAGCCACCTCGCCACGCAGACGCTCGTCGACTTCATGCAGAAGATAGCTGGTCGTCAGCCAGTACAGCAGCGCGAACAACGCGATCGCGGAACAGACGAAGACGATCACCAGCCAGCCGACGCTGCCCGCGTTGACACGCGCCGTGCGCCTAGCTGTCGGCATGGAGGATATAGCCGGCATTGCGCACGGTCACGATCATGGCCGGGAGGCGCCCATTGCAGCTGACCTTGCGCCGCAAATTGGAAATATGCATATCGACGACATTCGTCTGCGTATTGAAAGGGTAATTCCAGACCGACTCGAACAGCATCGCGCGCGTGACGACCTGGCCCGCGTGACGCATCAGGTATTCAAGCAGGGCCAGTTCGCGCGGTTGCAACTCGAGCGTCTGTCCAGCACGCTGAACGACGCGCGTGGCAGGATCGAGCGTCAGATCGCCAACGCACAGCAGGGACGGCTCCCCCACCGACGAATGGCGCCGCAGCAATGCGTTCAGCCGCGCGGTCAGTTCGAGCGCGTCGAACGGCTTGGTCACGTAGTCGTCGCCGCCGGCCCGCAGTCCGCGCACGCGTTCGTCGACGGCGCCGAGCGCGCTCAGAATGAGCACCGGCGTGCGCTTACCGACGTTGCGCAGAGTCGACAGGATCGACAGGCCGTCGATGTCCGGCAGCATGCGGTCGAGCACCACCACGTCGAAGTCGCCGTTCAGCGCGCGCAGCAAACCATGATGGCCGGTCGGCACGCATTCGACCTCGAAACCGTAGTCTTCGAGCGCGGCATGGATTTCAAGCGCGACGTGCTGATCGTCCTCGACGACCAGCACGCGCGGCGTGCTCCCGCATAGCAGGGAAATCGGCAGTTCACTTGCCAAGTGGATGCGTTCCTCGTTGATCCTGAGCCAGTTGTCGCGACGGTGCCCAGGTCGCGGCCGGCAGCACCGCGGTGCCTTCCTGCGCGACCGCCTGTAATGCGGTGGGCGGCAAGCCGAGCGCGGCCAGAATGGTAGGTGCGACCTGGGTCGTCGAGACCGGGTACGTCACGTGGCGGCCTTGATCGGCAAGCCGCGGACTCGAGAGCAGCAGTGCCACCGCCGTATCGTCGTTATGAAAACCGCCGTGTTCGGCGAGCTTGCCATCTTTTGGTGGCGTAAATATGACACCGTCGCGCGACACCACCACGATGTCCGGTGTGCGGCTGTCCTGCAGCGGCGTGGGGAACCGCAACGCCAGCCGCTCACCGCTCAGCACGTCGGCAATCCCCAGCGCTTTCGCCTGGCTGCGTAGCGCGGCGCTGATCCGCCCGGTCGCGGACGCATCGTGCAGCCAGATCAATGCGCCGTGGTCGGTGGTCAGTTGCGCGAGCGCACCGGGCGCGGCGTCGTCGATCACCTTTTGCAGACGGCGCTCGTCGATCTTGCTAAGACGCGCCGGATCGATCGGACCGTTGCCGTGCTTGGCCGTCACGATCACCAGCGTGTCGTCGCGCAGATGCTGTTTCTCGAGTTCGCCGACGAACTGCCCGATCAACCGGTCCGCATGACCGATCGCGCGATCGACACCCGGCGTCAGGCCACCGTCGGCATTGCGGTAGCCGTACAGTTTCTGCGCGACATTCACCGCCTGCAGATTCAGCCCGAACACGTTCGGCACGGCCGTGTGTCGGCTGCCGTCGTGGGCCAAGCCGTCGATCTCATTGATGATCGCGTGCGCCTTCAGATCGTCGTAGTCTTCGGTTTTGCCGAGCGAACCGGTGATCTCACGGGTCGTCACATTGCTCAGGCCTTCGTAGTTGGCACCGATCTCCGGCAGGAACAGATCGTCGACGCCGTGGCCGGACGGCCCCTCGACCAGTTCGTAAGTCGGGTGCTTGTCGGTCCAGGCGGTATAGCCGCCCGCTTCATGCACGGCTTCGAAGATCGTATTGACGCGCAGAAACGCGTGCGGATAGACCGGCGCGCAAGCGTGCTGCGGATCGCGCGGCAGTTTGGCCGGATCGATTGCATCGCGCCCGTCGGGGCCGGTCGTGTCGAGCGACTCGTCATAACGCACCCGTGTCCCCGTCCGGCTGCAATCGCTGCCCGGTGCCGCAAGCTCGCGATCGTACGAGTCGTCGTAATACACGCCGGTCACCGCAGGCGTGCCGCCGGTCACGAGCGCCAGCAGGCCCGGAAACGAATCAGCCGGCTCAACCGTATGGACGTTGGTGTAGTCGACGCCCTGCTTCGACAGATTCGCCAGCGTGCTATCGGGATGCGCCTGAATGAAATTAGCGAGGTCGCTGGTATGCAGGCCGTCGACGCTGATCAGCAGCACGTGCTGCACCGGCGCGCCGGGCGGTAATACCCCCGCGCGGGCGGTGCCTGCGACGGCGAAAACAGAGAGCGAGAGTGCGGCCGTCAGTGCGGAAAGAATCGGTTTCATTCGGTTTCGTTTAGGTTGAAAGTGACCCACAGTTGTTCGGAAAGCGTCTTGCCTGCAAAGGCCGGTTCCGGCTTCGGACACACCGCGTCGCGCACTGCCGCCAGCGCGGCGCGATCGAGCAGGCCAACACCGCTGGAGACGACGACTCGCGCGTCGGCAATCACACCGTCGCGGTAGTCGAAAGCCACCCGCGTCCGGCCGGCGATGCCGCCCATGCGAGCCGACTCCGGGTAATGCAAGGCAGACTGGATCGCCGCCCGTAACGCGGCTTCGAAACTCGCGCCCGGTTTGGCCGGTGTCGCGGGCGCAGCGACAGGCGGTGGCGGGGCCTGATGAGACACCGCAGGCGGCTCCGTCGGGGTGGCCGACGGCAGCGTGGGTGCCGGCGCCGGTTCAGGTGGCGTTGCCGGCGTGGGCACGGGCACGGCCGGGCGCGGCGTCATCGCACGCTCGAGACGACGCACGGGCTGCAGCGGATGCACCACGGGCTGAGGCTGAGGCCGGGGCGCCACTGGCGGCACGACCGGCTGCGCCGCAGGCACGGGCGCAGGCGTGGGAGCCACCGCTGGCGCGAGCGTCAACATCGTCGCCGGCCGCTCGGCCTGCGCAACATGCCGATGTGTCAGCATCCGATACGCGCCGGCGAGCACGCCGGCCTCCACGGCGAGAGCAAGCGCTGCCGCCAGATAGATGCGCCGTCGCTCCGGCACGCGGGCGTAAGTGGAGATCGTCGCCATCTCACTGCGCCACGGGTTGTGCGGCCAACGCGATCTGCGATACGCCCGCGGCACGGCAGGCGTCCATCACGGCAACGAGTTTCTGGATCTGCGCCACTTTCGAGCCGGCGATGGTCACGGCCGTATGCGCCGCATCGGGCCGGGCCGACAACATCGCCGTGAGTTCCGCGGCCGTCACCGTTTTGCCCTCGACCGACATCGCGCCATCGTCGGACAGCGTGACCATCACCTTTGCCGGCGGCAGTGCCTGCGTGCTCGCACTCGACGGCAACTGTGTTTTCAGACCCGCATTCGGAATCATGTGCAGCGTGATCATGATGAAGAACACCAGCAGAAAGAACATGATGTCGATCATCGGAATGATCTCGATGCGTGCCTTGCGCGCTTCGAAATACTTCATCGTCATGCCCCTTGCGGCACCGGCTTTCCAGCAACGGCGCGCAGCCCTTCGCGCTCGCCTCGCACTACCGGCTCATGCACGGCGCCGGCCATGCGATTCACGAGCGCGGCCTTCAACGTTTCCAGTTGGTGCACAACGGAGCGAACCCGGTTATGCAAGCCGTTGAAAAACACCAGGCCCAGCATCGCGACAAACAACCCCGACGCGGTAGCAACCAGCGCCTCGGCAACGCCGCCAGTCACCTGGGTTGGCGTGTTGCCCGGGTTCGACAACACCTGGAACGCGTTGAACATGCCGATGATCGTGCCGAACAGGCCGAGTAAGGGCGCGAGCGTGACGATCGTATCGAGCACCCACAGCAGCCGGTCGATGCGCGGCGCCTCGCGCATGATGACCTCGTTGAAGCGCGCGTCGAGGTCGTCGCGGTTGTGCGTGGTCTGCAAACGCGAGGCCATCGAAAAGAGACGTGCCACCGGCAAGTCGCGATATTGCTGCGTGAGCCGGGCAAGCGTCGCCGCGTCGAGATGATCGAGCCGGTCGATCTGTTCGAGCGCATCGTGACCGCACGCCGCGAGGCGATGCAGGAACCAGAAGCGCTCGACAATCACCGTCAATGCGACGAACAGCATCGCGGCGATCGCGTACAGCACGCCTCCGGAATCGTTCGCGAGATGCAACAGGGTGTCGACATTCATTGAGTCAATCTCCAGTTAGAAGTCGGTGGATAGCGTGGCAACGAACGCACGGCCGGGAATCGTCCAGTACAGCGGCGTGCTGTCGGCAGCGGTATAGCCGGCCAGCCCGTTGATGCTGGTGCGGTTGAAAAGGTTGTCGATCTCGAAACCAAGGCGCGTGTTGTGCATCCACGCAGCCGGGCTCCTGATCGTGTAGGCGCCGGACAGGTTCGTCACCGCGAATCCGCCGAGCGGCTGCGTATCGCCCGTGTCACCGAACTGATGGCCGACGAACTTGGTGATCAGCGAACCGGCCAGCGGACCGCGTTCATAGATCACGCCGAGTGCGGCTGTGGATTGCGGCGCGTTCGGCATCCACGTGCCGGTGCTTTTCTGTTTGGCCGAATTGAAAGTCAGGTTGCCGTACAGGCTGAAACCGAGTCCGGCATAGAACGTCGCTTCCGATTCGAAGCCCTTGTAGACCGCGCCGCCCGCATTCGAGAACGTCGCGTTGCCGCCCACGACGCGGCTCGTCACCGCATTGCGGAAGTTGATGTAGTACAGGTCCGCCGACACGGTGAGCCGATCGGTCTTGTAGGTGGTGCCGATCTGATAGTTATCGGTCTGCTCGGGATCCGGCTGGCCGGAAACGGAGGGATTCTGCACATAGAACACATTCAGGTTCGGTGCGAGGAAACCTTGTGCGTACTGGATGTACGCACTCCAGTTCGGGTTGATCTGCTCATGCAGGGTCAGCGACGGCAGCACCTTCGTCCATGTATGGCTGAAGTCCACCGCCGCACCGGAGCCCTGATCGATCGGCGAGTCGATACTGCGATTGAACGACACGTACTTGACGCCCGGCGTCACGGTCAGCCCGTGCGGCAATTGCCACTCGTACTGAATGAACGGTTCGAACGTGAGGAAGGTATCGTGCATCGTGAAGTTCAGCTGCTCGAGCGCGAAATTCAGCGAGTCGTCCACGTTCATGTTGTCGCGGGAATTCGACTGATGCGTGAGCCATGCACCGAGTTGCAGCTTGCCCGGGCCGACCTGCCGTTCGGCGTTCACCACGTCGCCGAACGCGCGATAGTTGTTGGCCATCTGCTGGCCCGGCACGTTGTTGGGCCCAAAGGTGGTGCCGTTCGGCGTTTCCCCGTTCGGATCGAGACCATTGAAGCCGTCGTGGTAATACGCGTAGGTGTACAGCTTGTTTTCGATCTTCCAGTCCGCGAGTTTCGTTTTAATGCCGATGTACTCGAAGTCCGTGCTGATGCGATCGAAGTTGTAGCCGTAGTACGACTGGCTCGACGGATCGCCGCTCAGGCCGAAGTTGGGCCCGAACTGACGGATCTGCGCCGCGGTCGCGCCGAGCGACACGTTCTGATGAATGCGGCTGTAGTCCGCATACAGGGTGAGCAGCGTGTCGTCGCCGAGCGGCTTGTCGAGTTTGAAGAAAAAGTTGTCGCGGCGCTGCGCCCCGTTGGTCAGATAACCATCGCTGCCGACGTGGTTGTAGCCCACCACCGCACGCGCATCGCCCCACTGCTGCATATCGCCGGTGTTGAATTCGGCGCCGCTCGTCCAGGTGTTGAAACTGCCGTACGAACCGAAGACCGTGAACTTCGGCGTCAGCGACGGTTCCACCGACTGCACCGCAATCGTGCCGCCGAAGGTTGCAAAGCCGATCTGCGAGGCGTCGCCCGGGCCGCGGTCAACCGCAATCGAACCGATATTGCGCGACGAGAAGAACGAGGTCGAGTGATGGGTGAAATCGTTCGAGTCGCCAAACGGAATACCGTCGAAGGTCACGTTGTACTGACCGTCCTGAAAGCCGCGAATCGACAGGCTCTGCGACTCCATCAAACCCGCACCGTCAGGGTCGATATTCGACACGCTCGGGGAGATCTGAATGATGTCGCTATAGTTCGCGCTCGGCGCCGTGCTGTTTTCGATGTAGTGCCGGCTGATAATCGATTTCGGCTCGCTCGCGCTCAGCGAACCCTGCGACGGCGCCTGGGCCGGCGCCGATTGCGCGTTGCCGGATGGCGCCGCGGCGTTAGCCGACGAGCCCGTCGCCGTGCTTTGCACCGAGCCGAGGTCTCCGGAGGTCTGGCCGAAGGAAAGCTGGGTGCCGGCGGCGCAAAGCGAAGCCAGAACGAATTGCGTGAGCGGTTTCTTGCGGAACCTTGAACGTACCCGTTGCATGTTTCATGCATCCTTGTTTTGAACGACCGTAGAGTGATCAGCGAATAAGGACATGCTAAAGACCGGGCGTTAATCGATCGTGATGGATACCTTACGAACCTAATCAGCTTGCATGTGCGACAGAAAACAGAAAGGCCGCCGCGGTTTGCCAACCGGGGCGGCCTTGCCTGCTATCCACCCGGGTACGACGCTGCCGCACCGTGCCCGGGTGGAACCTGCACATTACTGGTTGTTGATATTGTTCGGCGCCTTCGGCAGCGACTTGCTGGCCGTCAGCACCACATTGCCGATCTGACGATAGTTCAGCAGATTGGTATTCGGCGTTTGCACGCCATAACCGGCAAACGTCACGCTCAGGTGTGTCGCGTCGATCTGAATGGCGGTCGGTGCATAAAGACGTTGAGCGAACCACGTTTGCGTCGGGATGATCGGCGCATTGGCAGGAATCGTCACCGAGGTCTTCGCGCCGCCCTGGTTGGTCGTCGTGATCGAGTTGATCGAGGCGATCGGGCTGTTGATGTCGTTATAGACCGTCCACGTCTTCAGGTCGCTCGATTCCGCGTAGCCGATGTAGTGGAAGGCGTCCGAGTCGCCGTCCAGACAGTTGCCGCCCGAGAAGTACAGACCCCAGCGGCTGCCGTCGCCATTGATATCGATAAGCGTGCCACGCGGGCTGATCCAGCGGGTGCCGTTGTAGTCCACCGTGGTCGGATCGTTCAGGCCGCTTACCACGCCCAGGTCGGTGAAGTTGACGCCGTCCTTCGTCGTGGCCAGGCGCACGTTCGAGATATCGTGGTTGGTCTTGCCGCTAAACGGCGCCTTCGTGCACTGGTTGGCAACCGGCATGGCGGTGCTGCCGGTATTGTCGCCATTCAGGATCTTCTGCACGTACAGCACCGTGGTCGGCTTGGTCGGGTCGGTGTTCGGCACGACGGCCATGATCCCGTCCGGGTTCAACAAACCGCTTGTCTGCTGCACGACAACCGGGTTCACCGCGCCCGCGGTGTTGGTTGTCGCCGTCGCGACTGCGGCGATGTCCTGGCCGCCCACGTTGGTGTTGTTGGTGTTCCAGATCGGGAACTTGGCGCTGGCAAGCGGCAGCGAGATCACGTTCAGCGGCGCCACATCGACCTTGGCCGGATCGCGGTTCAGTGTGTAAAGCATCTGACCGGTAGCGGCCTGCGTGCCCGGCAGTTGCAGAAGCGATGCGTGACCCCAGCCGTTATCGGCCGTGGTGGCGGCATTGGTGCTCGTGATCGTGGCAGGACATTCGCCAGGATTGAGTTCCAGCACGTTCTGCATGAAGTACCAGGTCTTGCCGTTGTCGTCCGATTCGGCCGCCACGACCGATTCGTTGATGTCCTTCGGACGCCAGTCGAACAGACCGATAATCGGCGTGGTCGTGCCATTCACGTTACCCGTCGTCGTCAGATTGCTGGTGTACACCAACGGGAAATAGAACGGCGCCATGTTGACGAGCGGGTCGGTCGGCGGCATGACGAACTTCGAGCCGGTGGCGTACGTCTTCCGGACCGGCGGCGTAACCGTGTAGTCGCAATAGCCGGCGGCCGTGTCGGGAACGGTGCCTGTCGTCAGAAACGGGTTGGTCGTGTTCTGCGTGTTTTTCGGATCGAGCGCCAGCTTGTCGAGCGTGAACGGCGTCGCGCCGGCGCCCTTGCCGATCGACGTGCCCACGTTGATCTGTGCGGCCGCCGGTTGCACGCCGCTATCCAGCGACCACTTGACGCTTGCTGCCGCCACCGCCGGGCTGGAGGCGGCCCCAGGCGCCGATGCGGCGGGCGCCGACGCCCCCGCCGGCGACGTGGCGGCCGTAGCGGCCGGGTCGTTGTTGAGACTGCCGCCGCAGGCGGCCACCAGCGCACTCGCCAGCGTGATCGCCGACAGCGCCATGAACGAAGCTTTCCTCATACTTCCCCTCTGCATGTTTTGATTGATGGAGCCCACAGACCAGACACAAGCCCGCGGTGCGCGCCTGAGCGTGCACCGCGGGATACTGAAAAATGCGTGGAACTGTTTGGACCGCAGAGGTGCGAGGCTTGAGCTGAATGTCACGCGTCGCGGCAATGGGTCTGCAGATCCCGTTTCTAACGTGAGCGCATGATGCGAAAGCGCCGTGTCGATGACGGGTCACAGATCTTACGAACATAAACTGGGCAAGCGGCAAGGCGGCCATCCGGGTACGGGCCGGATCGACGCCGAATCAACGAGCGGATGCCAGTTCTTCGACGTGCCGGCGAGCCGGCCCCCCAACCGCGGATTCCCCCTGAAGTCTGCCTGTAGAGAAGGGCTTTTTTGTCCTACGCTATATAGGCGACCCGCAGCGCCGCCCCGGCGGACGTCGCTCCGGCTGCGGTACCGCCCCCTTGAGCCACCCACCCCCATGGAGACTGATGATGTCAATCCGACTAGGAGAAGATGCCCCCGATTTCACTGCCGAAACGACTGAAGGGACGATCCGCTTTCACGAATGGATCGGTGACCATTGGGCGGTCCTGTTTTCGCATCCCAAGGATTTCACGCCCGTTTGCACCACGGAACTCGGCTATCTGGCGGGCCTGCAACCCGAATTCGATAAACGCAACACGAAAATTATCGGGCTCAGTGTCGATCCCGTCAGTGACCACAACGAATGGGTCAAGGACATCGCGGAGACCCAGGGCCACGCGGTTGGCTACCCACTGATCGGCGACCCGGACCTGACGGTCGCGAAGCTCTACGATATGATTCATCCCGAGGCAAGCGGCGGCGGTCCGCGCACCGCGGTGGACAATGCGACCGTACGCTCGGTGTTTCTCATCGGCCCGGACAAGAAGGTTAAAGCCATGCTCGTCTACCCCATGAGTGCGGGCCGCAATTTCGACGAAGTGCTGCGCCTGCTCGACGCGCTGCAGCTCAACGCGAAGCACGCAGTGGCAACGCCGGTGAACTGGAAACCGGGTGAAGACGTGATCATTCCAACCTCCGTTTCCAACGACGCCGCGACGCAAAAATATCCGCAGGGTTTCAAAACCGTGAAGCCTTATCTGCGGTACGTGACGCAACCCAAGTAAAGCGCTCGCAGCAGCGAGCCTCGGAGAAAAACAGTGTTGATCTTCCGGCAGCTATTCGACCAGCAGTCGTCAACCTACACGTATCTTCTTGCCGATAGCACAACGCGAGAAGCGGTGCTGGTCGATCCGGTCTTTGAACAGGTGCGCCGGGATGCCGCCCTGATCGAAGAGCTGGGATTGCATCTGCTTTGCACGATCGATACCCACGTCCACGCCGATCACGTGACCGGCGCATGGATGCTGAATCGCCGTACAGGTAGCAGGATTGCGATATCGGCGGCGAGCGGCGCCGAAGGTGCGGATCGCTATCTGAAGCATGGCGACAGGGTCGAGTTCGGCACGCGGTACCTGACGATCCGTGCGACACCGGGTCATACCGACGGATGCATCACACTCGTGCTCGACAACGAGACCATGGCGTTTACCGGCGATTGCCTGTTGATCCGGGGCACCGGCCGCACGGATTTTCAGCGCGGCGACGCGCACGCGATGTTTCGCGCAATCCACAACCACATTTTTACGCTGCCCGCCGCGTGCCTGCTTTACCCGGCTCACGACTATCGCGGTTTGACGGTCACGAGCGTGGACGAGGAACGGCGCTTCAATCCGCGCCTGGGCGGCGAACTGTGTGAAGACGATTTCGCCGGTTACATGACGAATCTGCGTTTGCCACATCCGAAGCAGATCGACATAGCGGTGCCCGCGAACCTGAAATGCGGCCTCGCGACGCTCTCCCCCGCGCAGACGACCGAGCCCGATTGGGCGCCGCTGACATGCAGTTTCGCGGGCATCTGGGAAATCAATGCCCAGTGGCTCGAAGAAAATCTGCACGCGGTCGAAATCGTCGACGTGCGTGAGCCCGGCGAATTCGACGGACCATTGGGACGCATTCCGTCAGCCAAGCTCATTCCATTGGGCGAGCTAGCCGGGCGCGCCGCCGAACTGACGAAGGAACGCCCAACCGTGACCGTCTGCCGGGCCGGCGGACGGTCGGCCCAGGCCACAGTCATTTTGCGGCAGGCCGGATTCGAGCAGGTGGCCAACCTTGCCGGCGGCATGCTCCGCTGGCGCGCGGAAGGCCGCGTCGTCGAAAACGGCAGCATGTAACGGTATCGGCGGCCGAGAGCGAACCGCCCTCTTACCGCAAGACCCCGACAACATGCCACCAGAGATAATCAAGCGGCAACAGGCATAGCACCGTGATGGCCGCCAGCGCGAGGCAAAGCTTTGCACCGTCCTTCAGGCTCACCCCACCCAGATGCATCGCGATCATCATCGGTGGCGACTGATACGGCAGAAAAACGGTCGAGAAGACCGGCACCTGAAGCATCAGCACGGTGTACAGCGGCAAGCCGCTCGCCTCAGCCAGTTGGCCCGCTACCGGCGTGAGCACGGCAGGCAGTCCCGGCAAGGTGGTCAACAGTCCTATACCCGCGCCGATCAGAACGAGCAGCAGCACATTCGCGGCGGGATGCCCAGGCGCCATGCCCGTCCACCCGAGCAGCAGATGTGCCGCCCACGCACCAAGACCGCTTTGCGCGATCACCGCCCCCAGTCCGAGAAAGCCGGCCACATACACGAGCGGCGTGATGTGCATCTTCTCCGTGAAATCCTGGACGGACAGGATCCGGGTCTGCGGCAGAAGGCACGCCACTCCCGCGGCCAGGCTCACCCAGGCTGGCGATATCCCATGCCAGAAGTCGGTCGCGTAGCACAGCAGCGACAGTGCGAGGACGCCGAGAAGCGCAATCTCGCGCGCGGATAGTTTTCCCGCGTCAGTTGCCTGAGTCTTCGCTACTTCAACCTTGTCGGGGAAAAACCGGCAGATCAGCCAGATCAGGATCGCCGTTTTGAGGGCGCCCAGTATCGGGAAGTGAAGCAGGAAATACGGTCCATAGTGCAGCCGCACGCCATACAGGGCCTGCGCTGCGCCGAGAAGAACCGAGTTGGGAATGTTCGCCGGCAGTATCGTGGTCGGCGGCATATAGCTGGCCGCGGCGACTGCCATGACAAGACCCGTGCGGCCCGCGCGTCCGGGCACGAAACCCAGCCGGTCGGACAGCGTCAGGGCAATCGGCGTAAGCAGCAACACCCGTCCCGTGGTGGACGGCATGACGAACGCCAGCGCGACCGCTCCGAGCACGACCGCCGCTACGTAATACCGGTAGCTGCTCACGTTCATCGCCAGCAGCAGCGTGCTGAAACGATCGGCGAGACCCGTGCTGCGTACGGCAACACCGATGATCCCGCCGCCGAACACCAGCCACCATGCAGGCGATACGAATCCGCCGAAAACCGTCTCAGCCGGCGCGACCGCGAAAAGCATGCAGAACAGAAAGAACAGCAGCGTCGTCAGCGGTTCCTTGAACAGGCCAAGCGCCCATGAGCACACCGTGAACAGCACGAGGACGGCCGCTTTCGAGGTCGCTTCGGGATGCCCGCGAACGAGCGGCACATAGTGCGGCAAGACCATCGCGGCGACCAGCCAGATCAGGAGCAGACCCGTACCGATTTCGTGGCCATGCTTCGCAAGACCCGTGGACCGCGCAGCGCCCCCATCCTGCCCCGCCGAGGCGGAAGATGCCAACTCCTTCCGCTCCCGCCGTTTGATTGGCTGACTCATAACTTCGCTCTCCGCTCGACGCTTCCTGTGCATGGTAGGCGGATTTACAATGGCATGAATTCGTTTCAATGACAGTTATTTACGAAATCATGCCACGACGAATTTCCTACGATCCGCTGCCCAAACTCGGACCGAGCGTCAACGAACCGGTCATGGTCCATCTACGCCTGCCGCCGCCCGACGGGATCATCGAACGGCATAGGCATACCTGGGGACAACTGGTCTACCCCCGGCAGGGAAGCATTCGTGTCAGCACGCCGGGCATGATGTGGATCGTCCCGCTCTTTCGCGCGGTCTGGATTCCGCCCGGCATCGAGCACGAGGTGGTCATGCTCGGACGCGTCGAGTTTCACGCGCTGTATGTCGAACCCAAGGCGGCGCCGCTGCCGCTCGACGCCTGTTCGGTGATCGAGGTTTCCCCGTTGATGCGTGCGCTTACGCATACCCTTGCGAGCGACGCCGTCGCGTCACGGCGCCACCGGCAGCTTGCAATGCGTTTGCTGATCGAGGAAATGCGCGAGGCACCCTCGTTGCCTCTGGGCTTGCGCCTGCCCGACGACCGGCGTCTGCGCGCCTTATGTACCGCGATGATGGACGATCCAGGTTGCGCCCGGACGCTCGCCGAATGGGCGCCTGTCATCGGCGCCAGTGAGCGGACGCTGGCCCGTCTGTTCCAGACGGAACTGCAGACCGGTTTCGGAGTGTGGCGCAGGCAGCTACGGCTGGCCCGTGCGATTGACCTGATCGGTCGTGGTATCCCGCTCGCGGAAGTCGCTGCCGAACTGGGCTATGCGAATACACCGGCGTTCTCGACCATGTTCCGGCAAGCGCTTGGCTTTCCGCCGTCGCATCTCGCCAACTCCGGAGAGTCCTTACACTGAATTCTGGTATGCGAAAAACAGATACAGGCAAAACACCGGCGCCATGACTGTGTCCGTTTGATTCGAAGCTGGCCTGACGGAACACGCCCTGCCGTCAACTTCCACACGCATGAATCAGGAACTGTTGAAACGCAACGGCCGGTGTATCCAACGTCGCGCCCTTGCGCCACAACATGCCCGCATCCATCTGCGGAATCGCGTTGAGAATAGGCCGCGCTTCGATCCGCTTGCCCTCCAGCGACCACGGGCGAAATACCATGTCGGACAGAATCGTCACACCGAAACCATACGCGACGAGACCGCGCAGCGCTTCCATTGAACTGGTGCGAAATGCGATATTCGGCTCGATTTCGTTACGCCTCCAGTAGCGCAATGTGGACTGCTCGCCTTCGTCTACGGTAATCAGGATATACGGATACTTCGCGATATCCGCGAGCGAAGGCGCGTTGAGTTGCGTGAGCGGATGCGTGGGCGAGGTCCACAACTGCCGGCGCGACCGAATCAGCGTGTGGTGCTGAAAACGCCGGATATTTTCCACATTCGACAACAGAGCAATGCCAAGGTCGACATCGCCGTCGAGCACCGCCTGCTCGATCGACGCACGGTCCGTGTCGTGCAGATCGATCTCGATGTCGGGGTAAGTCGCACGAAAGCGCGCCATCAGTTCCGGCAGAAAGTAGCCGAGCAACGTATAGGACGCCGCGATGCGCACCGTCCCCTTCAGATCGTGCGAGCGAAAAGGTGCCTTGTAGACCGCGTCGCGCACTGAATCGAGTATGTGCCGCGCGTGATTCAGGAAGTCCTGCCCATCCGGTGTCAGCGCGACGCCCTGCGGCAGGCGTTCGAACAGGCGCGTACCCAGGGTTTCCTCTAACGCGAGTACCGCGTTGGTAATCGCGGATTGCGACACATGTTCGACCGTCGCCGCCATTGAAAACTGCCCGCTTTGCGCGGCAGCCACGAAGTAACGCATCTGCCGCAGGGTGATGTCTTTTGACATGTGTTTTTCGAATAGCAGGATTCGGTATTCGTGATTTTACGATGGAAATTCCGCTTCCTATACTCGGGCTCAAATAAAGCCATCGGAGACATGGACCATGAATGCCCCGCTATCGCCCGAGCTACGTGACGCACTCGCCACCGTATCGCTCGACGACAAATACACACTCAAAAAAGGCCGTGTCTACATGAGCGGCACGCAGGCGCTGGTCCGTCTGCCGATGTTGCAGAAGGCGCGCGATCAGCGCGCCGGTCTCAATACCGCGGGCTATGTGTCCGGCTATCGCGGCTCTCCGCTCGGCGCGCTGGATCAAGGCTTGTGGAAAGCGAAGAAGCATCTCAAGGAACACGATGTGGTGTTCCAGCCAGGGGTTAACGAGGATCTGGCGGCCACGGCCGTATGGGGCACGCAACAGATCAACCTGTGGCCCGGCGCCAAGGTCGATGGCGTATTCGGCATGTGGTACGGCAAAGGTCCGGGCGTCGACCGTACCGGGGATGTTTTCAAGCACGCGAATTCCGCGGGCACGGATCCGAATGGTGGCGTGCTGGTACTCGCGGGCGACGATCATGCGGCGAAGTCGTCGTCGGTCGCGCACCAGTCCGAGCATATGTTCGTCGCGAGCGGCATTCCGGTGCTCTATCCGGCAAGCGTGCAGGAGTATCTCGACTACGGACTGCACGGCTGGGCAATGAGCCGCTATTCCGGCCTGTGGGTCGCGATGAAATGCGTGACCGACGTGGTCGAATCGAGCGCGTCGATCGATATCGATCCGGACCGTTTGCAGATCGTCTTGCCGGACGACTTCGACATGCCCGAGGGCGGGCTCAATATCCGCTGGCCCGATCCGCCGCTCGCCCAGGAAGCCCGCCTGCTCAATCACAAGTGGTATGCGGCGCTCGCCTACGTTCGCGCGAACAAACTCAACCGTGTGGTGATCGACAGCCCCACGCCGCGTCTGGGCATCATGACCGCGGGCAAGGCCTATCTCGACGTGCGCCAGGCGCTCGCCGATCTGTCGCTCGACGACGAGACCTGCGCGCGCATCGGCATTCGCGTATTGAAAGTGGGCTGCGTATGGCCGCTCGATGCGCAGAACGCGCGTGACTTCGCCACCGGCCTCGACGAAATCCTCGTTGTTGAAGAGAAGCGACAGATTCTCGAATATGCGCTGAAGGAAGAGCTGTACAACTGGCGCGACGATGTCCGTCCCAAGGTATTCGGCAAGTTCGATCAGCGCGACAACGCCGGCGGGGAATGGTCCGTGCCGCGCGGACAGACGCTGCTGCCGGCGCATTACGAGCTCTCGCCTGCCCTGATCGCGAAGGCGATCGCGCGGCGCCTGGCGCAGGCCGACCTGCCGGCCGACGTGCGGGAGCGGATCGAAGCGCGGGTTGCCATCATCGAGGCAAAAGAGCGTGAAGCCGCCACGCCGCGTTCCGTCGCCGAACGGCAGCCGTGGTTTTGCTCCGGCTGCCCGCACAACACGTCGACCCGCGTGCCCGAGGGTTCACGCGCGCTGGCCGGCATCGGCTGCCACTATATGTCGATGTGGATGGACCGCAATACGGAGACGTTCAGCCAGATGGGCGGCGAAGGCGTCGCGTGGACCGGGCAGATGCATTTCACGAACGAGCGGCACGTGTTCGTCAATCTCGGCGACGGCACCTACTTTCACTCAGGTCTCCTCGCGATTCGTGCATCGATTGCAGCGGGTGCGAATGTCACCTACAAGGTGCTCTACAACGACGCGGTTGCGATGACCGGCGGCCAGCCGGTCGACGGCGTGCTCACGGTTCCGCAGATCGCGTTTCAGGTGGTCGCGGAGGGTGCGAAGCGCGTGCTGATCGTCACCGACGAGCCGGAGAAATACGACGCGAAGGTGCGTCTTCCCGACGATGTGAAGGTCTACCACCGCGATGAACTCGATCGATTGCAGCGCGAGTTGCGCGACATGGCGGGTACCTCGATCCTGATCTACGACCAGACCTGCGCCACCGAAAAACGCCGGCGCCGCAAACGCGGCACCTATCCCGATCCCGCCAAACGCGCCTTCATTAACGATGCGGTATGCGAAGGTTGCGGCGATTGCTCGGTGCAATCGAACTGCCTCTCGGTCGAACCCTTGCAAACACCGCTCGGCACCAAGCGCAAGATCAACCAGTCCTCGTGCAATAAGGATTTCTCATGCGTGAACGGCTTTTGCCCGAGCTTCGTGACGGCGGAAGGCGCGCAGGTGAAGAAACCGGGTAAGGCCAGTTCAGACGCCGCACTGCCGGATTTCGCGGCGCTACCCCGGCCTGTGATTGCCGCCCTGTCGAAGCCCTATGGCGTGCTGGTGACCGGTGTTGGCGGCACGGGCGTGGTGACGATCGGCGGCCTGCTGGGCATGGCCGCTCACCTGGAAAACAAGGGCGTCACCGTACTCGACATGGCCGGCCTCGCACAAAAAGGCGGCGCAGTGCTCAGCCACGTGCAGATCGCGGCGACGCCCGGGCAGTTGCATGCCACCCGCATTGCGACCGGTGAAGCGCGTCTGATTATCGGCTGCGATGCGATCGTTTCCGCTTCCGCCGAAGTGCTTTCCCGCACGCAACGCGGCGTGACCAGGGCCGCGATCAACAATAGCGCGACGCCGACCGCGCAATTCGTCCGCGACCCGCAGTGGAGCTTCCCTGCCGATGAGACGCGGCACGACTTGCAGCAAAGTATCGGCGACGATTGCGATTTCATCGATGCGAATCGTCTTGCGCTCGATCTGCTCGGCGACACGCTGTACGCCAACCCGTTGCTGCTCGGTTTTGCATGGCAACGCGGCTGGCTGCCCGTCGGCTACGAAAGCCTCGATCGGGCCATCGAGCTTAACGGTGTGGCGGTCGAAAAGAATCGACTCGCCTTCGAGTGGGGGCGCTATGTCGCGCAGCACGGCGAGGCCGCAGCAGGTGCGTTTGCACCGCATGCAAAAAAGCAGCAGGCGATTGTCGTGCAGATGCCGGAGTCGCTCGAACGTCTGATCGAACGCAACGTCGAACGGCTTGGCCTCTATCAGAACGCACGCTATGCGGCGCGTTACGTGAACGTGGTCGAACGGATGCGCGCCGCCGAAACGAAGCTGGCAGCGGGTGCAAAGCTACGCCTCACGCCGGTAGTCGCGCGCAATCTCGCCAAACTGATGACCTATAAAGACGAGTACGAAGTCGCCCGTCTCTACGCGGACCCGGCGTACCTGGACAAACTGCGCGCGCAATTCGAAGGCGAACCGGGCCGCGACTACAAGCTCGCTTTCCATCTTGCGCCACCGCTACTGGCTAAACGCGACGAACACGGCCACCTGAAGAAACAGCGCTTTGGCCAATGGACGCTCAGCCTGTTCCGTGTGCTCGCCAGACTCAAAGTCCTGCGCGGCACCGCGCTCGATGTGTTCGGCAAGACGGCCGAGCGCCGCAATGAACGTGAGTTGATCGAACAGTACGTCACGCTGATCGACGAGTTCTGCACGACGCTCGACAGCACGCGATTCGATGTTGCGATGAAGCTCGCCAACCTGCCCGATGAAATCCGCGGTTTCGGTCACGTCAAGGAACGCAATGTTACTGCCGCGGCGCTAAAACGCGAGCAGTGGCTGCGCGACTATCGTGACTCAGCGCGTCTCGAACGCTTTGACCAGGTAGTCGACAAACGAAGCAATTCTTGAGGAAATGGCCGTGTTCCGATAATAGACGGCGTGGATCGGCTGCCGGATGTCCTGGGTCTGGCGGCTGAGAACCTGCACGAGCCGTCCTGATTCGCGATCCTGTCCGGTCATGAAGTCCGACAGGCAGGCAATGCCGACGCCATCCAGCGCCAGTTGCCTGAGCGTCTCGCCGCTGGACGAGTAGACCGTCGGCTCGATGCGATGCAGTTCCCCGTCGGCCCCGAGCACGGGCCAGACGTTCAGCGACTCCGGCTGATTGAATCCCAGCAGCGCGTGCTTGCCGAGATCCTCGACCTTGCGCGGCTGGCCGTGCGCCTCCAGAAAACCGGGACTCGCCAGAATCCGAAGCCGGCTGTTGCCAATGAGCCGGCTATGCAGCGTCGAATCTTTCAGGCGGCCGATCCGGATCGCCACATCGGTGCGCCGTTCCAGCAGATCGATAATCCCTTCGTTGCTGTTCAGTTCCAGCTCGACATGGGGATAGCGCTCCCGGTAGCCCCGCACGAGCGGCACGATCACGTGCAGCATGAACGGCGACGCGGCGTCGACCCGCAGCCGCCCAGACGGCTTGTCCCGCCGCGCCACCATCTGTTCCTCCGCGCTCTCCACCGATTCGAGAATCGCCCGCGCATTCTGCAGGAACGTCCGCCCCTCCTCGGTCAGTTCCAGCCGGCGCGTGGTTCGACGCAGCAAGGTCGTCTTCAGCTTCTCCTCGAGCCTGCCCAGGGTCCGGCTCGCCGCCGAGACCGTCTGCTCGAGCTGCTGCGCGGCCGCCGTGATCGATCCCGTGTCGACCACCGTCGCGAAGGTTTGCAGCTCATCCAGCGTGATTTTCATTCTTGACTTTAAATCAAAATAATTTCCTTTATAGACCAGTTTTTCTGCAAAAGTAAAGCGCGCACACTTTGCCTCATCTTCTGATCCTGTCTTCGAGCGAAGCCCCGCGCGGTAGCGCGACGCTGCCGCTGCTTGCACTTGCGGTCGGCGCGTTCGGCATCGGCACAACCGAGTTCTCGCCGATGGGACTGCTGCCGGCGCGCTGACCCACATCACCGGCGCATCGCCCGTGTTCATTACCGCGATGCTCGCGTTGATCGGCACCGGTTTTTCGATCGGTAACGTCGTGGGTGGCCGATTCGCCGACCGCTCGCTCGACGGCAGCCTGATCGGCTTTCTCGTGCTGCTGATCGCGGTCATGCTCGCCTTCCCTACGATCGCGACAAGCCACGTCGGCGCCGCCATTGGCCTGCTCGTGTGGGGAATTGCAACCTTCGCTGTCGTGCCGCCGTTGCAGATGCGCATGATGCGCGCCGCAGCCGAAGCGCCCGGGCTCGCGTCCTCGGTCAACGTGGGCGCGTTCAATCTCGGCAATGCATTGGGTGCGGCCGCGGGCGGTGCGACCATTTCAACGGGATTCGGCTACTCGGCCGCCCCGATTGCCGGCGCGCTTATCGCCGCGGCAGGCCTCGCGTTGGTGTTGATTCAGATCGCGCGGCAACGCCAACGGCTCCCGGCGCGCGGACGGCACCCGGTGCCGCAGTCCGGGTGCATGGCGGCAATCACGATCCGCCGTACTCGAGCGTCACCGAAGCGCTCCGGCTGCGCCGGACATCCTCCGGATCGAGGTCGATACGTTTGAGATGGTTCTGCGCATGCATCTGCACCTGGTCGGTGAGATGGGGCGTTCCATGTCCCGACGGGTCGATGAACTGATTCTGGCCGCCCGCCTCGGTAACGGAGTAGAGCACCGGGTGGCCATTCCCCAGTTCCATGAGGCCGACCCACTGCTCGCCGCCATTCAACGGCACCATCTTCGGCCCGAGGCCAAGTTCTGCCCACGTCGTGCTGCTGCGTTCATCGTCATCGGGGAGCGGCAGATGCGCCGGATCGTCAGCTTGATCCGTAAAGTATTTCCAGTAGATCGGCATGCGCCAGGCCTCCATCGGCCTGCCCGGAAATTTCTTGCGCGCCGTTTCGATCGTCTGCCGAATGGTGTCGACCACGACTGAATCGCGTGAACGTCCATTGAAATAGTCGAATTTGACCGGCAGACCTGCTTTCGGCCCCTGCAGGGTGCGATACAGCAAGCTCGTCTGATACTTGAGATAGCGATCGGCATCGACCTTGTTCCACCAGTCGTCCGTATCGCGGCTGAAGATCATCTTCGGGGCGACCTCGAGCCACGTGCGAAACAGGGTGAGACCGGGGCTATCGTAGTAGCCGTCGCCGTCGCGATCCTCATAGAGACCGTTCC
This sequence comes from Paraburkholderia agricolaris, assembly GCF_009455635.1. Lineage (NCBI taxonomy): Bacteria > Pseudomonadati > Pseudomonadota > Betaproteobacteria > Burkholderiales > Burkholderiaceae > Paraburkholderia > Paraburkholderia agricolaris. Next base: position 1,473,528 of record NZ_QPER01000001.1, on the reverse strand, counting down.
ACGAGAGCATCAGATCGACGGCCTGCGACACCTGTGGGTCGTGCGCTTCAGCCGCCGCCGCGCGCAAGGCCGGCGCGAAAAAGTCAGGCGAGGTCTGATTCCGGTCGCGCGCGCCCATCGCGTTCCAGATCTGCTGGTTGTAGTCCTCCATATCGAGCAGCGTGACGGATGTGGCGGAGGCGCCGAGACGATTGCCCAGCCAGGTGCGGAACGTTGCACCGAAACGCCCCTCGTCCCCCTCGCGGGACCAGGTGGTTGCCTTGCTGTTCCAGCTGTGGATATACCCTTGCTTCGGATTGAGCATATGCGGCCGCTCGGCGAGCGACAGAAAGCCCTGCCATTCATAGTCGCCGGTGCCGGGCGTGGGCAGGCGCGGGTCGGTGCCGGGCGCACGCTTCGGCTGCAGCCCCGTCTCCCAGAAACCGATCTGCCCGCTCTCGTCGCCGTAGCAGATACCGAAATCGGTTGAGACCCGCGCGATTCCTTTGGTTTCGAAATCGGCGAGCGAACGCGCCCGCTGCATCTCGACGACGGCGACCCAGTTGTCCAGTTCGTGTCCACGTTCGGCGAAGCGCTGCGTGTAGGCTACGCCATGCGGCTTGTCCCAACTGACGACCGTTCCGTGAAGGGTGCGCGCCACTTCGTGATCGACAGGCGCCGCGCCTTTAACAAGGATTCTCTCGTTGTGGACGTCCATCTGACGCCACTGCCCCTTGTACCAGTACTGGTGAGGATCCTGCGGATTGAGACGCTCGGCAAAGGTGTCCGTCGTGTCCTCCTGGCCGGAGGTGATGAGCCAGCCATGATGCGGGCCGCGCCCCATGATCGGAATGCCCCACGAGGGCAACGTGAAACCGGCACTGTCAAAGCCGCCGCCATACAGATGAATCTCAGCGCCGTCGGCCGTCGACTCCAGCATCAACACCTTACCGCTCGCGGATCGCTGCGGGCCGATGACGAGGCACCGGCTATGATTGTTGCTCGGCGCCGGGGCTGCAGCGGGTGGTGTGCCCTCTTCGGTTTGCGCCAGTGTCAGATAGGTCGCTTTCGGCATCGGCCGCACGGGTGCGAGATCCTCTCCGGCCGGTATTGCGGTTGGGGACTCGGGGTCGCTCACCGGTACGACATCGTCGAAGATTTCGCGTCCGGCTGTCTGGCCATGGCGCGTCACCATCGCGTTATAAAAGGCCTGGTTCTGCAATTCGAATCCGCCGCGATCGCGCGGAAAACCGGAAATCATCGACAGGTAATCGAGGAGCGTCCAACGCTCCGGCTTCACGCCCCAGTGCGCGATTTCATAGGGCGTCTTATGGGCAGGGTCCTGCTCGATCTCGGCGATCTCCCGGTTCACACCGTCGACGTACGCTTGCATCATGCGCTGATGCTCGGGCGGAATCTCGTGATACATGCGCAACAGTTCGGCGCTGTCGAGCTTTCGATCGCGCGAGATGATGTCCGACTGGATCGCCGACGGCCCCAGCACTTCGGCCGTGCGTCCCAACGCCCGCCGGCGCGACAGTTCCATGTCGGCGAGCCGGTCCTGCGCTTGCGCGTAGCCCGCCCCGTACATCACCGCCGCCGACGTGTTGCCGAAAACATGGGGCACGCCCATGGCGTCTCGATCGATACGGACCTGTTGAGCGGACTGAGCGGTTTGAGCCGCGACGGGCTCAGGTCTGGGCGCCTGCGCACACCCGGCCACGAGCGACACGGAGATAAGCAGCGGAGAGATCACAACTGTGCGATTCATAGTACCTTCTGGAATTTTTCAGTTATTGGAAAGCACGTGAGGAAGACGTTGCGCGGCGTATGGTCGTTCAGAATCTGTGCCGGATCGCGGCGCGCAACGCGATCTGACTCGAGGACGACGACACCCCGCCGGCCCCGGTGATATAGGCGTAGTCAAGTGCGGTGCCGGTCTTGTCGCCCGCGACCTTTTCATAGGCGCCTTGCACATAGATGTCTGTGCGCTTCGACAGGACGTAATCCGCCATCAGCCCCGCGGTATGAAATTTCAGGCTCATGTTTCTGACCGCCGTGTTGGCGTCAAGCAGCGTATAGACGTACTGCGCGCCCACGAAGAAACTCGGCGTGACCTGATAGGTTCCGGTGAACTCCAGGTTCTGAAACCTCAATAAACTGAACGCATCCGGGCCGCTACCCGGCAACTGGGCTGTGCCCGGCACATACGAGTACCAGCTCGAACTTACCGGCTTCCCGACATGAGTATTGGAGTAGACGAAGCCGAGTGTCGCGGACCCGATCTGATAGTTGATGCCGGCGCCGAAGATGCGCAACCGCGCCGCCGTGAAGTTCACGTCTCCAACCGGCGTCGCGCCACTGTTTTGCGCGCCGGGATTGTCGGCCTGCAGGTAGGCAGCGGCAAGCTGCAGCGGGCCGTGCACATACTGCGCCCCGAAACTGTACAGACGGTCATTGGCAAATTTCGTGTCGTTGCTGAAACCGTACATGCCGCCGAACTGAAAACCGGCAAGCTCCACGCTCGCGTACTTGACGGCGTTGTTCACCAGAAACGACCCGTCCGTATTGTCGTTATCCAGCGGGTGCGAAAGCAGCACGCCGCCCCAGTTGCCGTTGGCTGTCACGGGGGCAAGATAATCGAGGACGGAGTCGTACTGACGGCCCAGCGTGACGGTACCCAGCTTTTCATCCGACATGCCGATATAGGTTCGAGCCGGAGCGGATAGGCCATTGTTCACGTCGAACGAGGTTTTGCGCACGAAAGTGACCTTTCGTCCGCCACCGAGATCTTCCGTGCCACTGAGCGTGACGATGTTGCTTTGCGCGTAGCCGCTCTGAAACTGATAGGCGGCATCGCCGTGCGGATTGGCGTGGTTGGTGACGACCAAACCTTCGTCTATGACGCCCGACAGTGAAAGACTGCTTTGTCCGAAAGCGGGGACGGCGAGTGCTGGCAATCCTAACGTGGCGATCAGAATGATTTTTTTCTTCATTGTGGTTGAGACGCTCAGTTCAATTAACAGATCGGATCCTGGATTCGGCATCAGTCGATGCGATGCTTCACGTTGTCGTGCGTCGTGCACAATTCGGGTCAACGCGATTAATTGGCGCTCAATATATCGGCGCCATTTTTTTCAAATAAGATGCTTTTTTATTCACCCCGATCACCAGACCTTATCTCCCGCGTTAACCCTATGAAACTCCAGCAGCTACAGGCATTCGTCGCCGCCGCGCATCACGGAAGCCTGCGAGGCGCAGCGCGCGACCTCGACCTTACGCAGCCCGCGGTGACGCGGACGATCCGCGAACTGGAAGGTGCGTTGAAAGTGGAACTGGTGACGCGCGGTGTACGCGGCATCGAGCTCACCGCCTGCGGCCGTGCGCTGCTGCCACGCGCCGAGCAATTGCTGGCCGACATGCAACGCACCATTGAATCGGTGAAACAGGTGAGCGGCGAACTGACCGGCAAGGTCAGTATCGGAACCATGCCGTCTGTCGCGCTGACGTTCCTGCCGAAGGCGGTGACGGCGTTTCGCCGTGCCATGCCGCTCGTCAAGCTGCATATGCAGGAGGTCACGGTGCTGGACGCAGTGGCGCAACTACGGAGCGGCAAGATCGATATCGCGGCGATTCGCCATATCCCGGAACTCGAGAGCGATCTGGTCCAGGCGCCGCTTTATTCAACGCAGTTCGTCGTTGCGATGCGCGCCGGTCATCCGCTCGAAAACGCAACGCGGCTGGAACAGTTGCTCGACGCGGAGTGGATTGCCACGGGGGGCTCCGATCATTTCTCCCAGAGCGTGCTGACGAGCATGTTCACCGCGCATGGCTTGCCTGTACCCAGGCGATTGCTGCATGCGCCTTCGTCATTTGCGGTGGCGCTCGGGCTCGTTTCGCAGACGGATATGATCGGCTGTTTCACCAAGGCACTGGCGACCATGGTGACGCCGCTCGGAATTCATGTGGCGAACATCGAAGAAACGCTGCCCGGCTACGATCTCAGCATTATTTCGCGGCGCGATTTGCTGCCGACACCTGCGGTTGCGCAGTTCGTGTCGTGTCTGGAGGATGCGGCGCGCAGATAGCGCGCCGGGCGCCGGCAAGCGAGTGGAATACAACCGCGAGCGGGCCCTGGAACCGGCCCCGGCAGCGCGTCAGAATCAGACGCCGTGCTCAACCAGCGCGAGCACCCGGCAAGGACTCCCCGAGCCGCCAACGATCTTGAGTGGCGGCGTAATCAGCATCGCGCCAGTGGCAGGCAATCGGTCCAGATTGACCAGGCTCGCGAGGCCGAATTTGTTGTTGCCGTGCATTGTCGAATGACACGGGAACGGCTTCGAGAACGCGTATGCCTGCCCCGCGTCAGTCCCGACACCCTCCGCGCCCCAGCCGAGCACATCGCGCTCGCGCGCCAGGAACTCAGGCAGATCGGGATGAGGCCCCGGCGTATGACTGCCGTCCTCGCGTGCATTCAGGAACGCGTCCGGGTCGGTGCGCCGCGACCAGTCCGTACGCATCAACACCCACGAACCCGCGGGAATGCGGCCATGCTCCGCTTCCCATGCCTGCACGTCGGCAATGGTCAGCAGATAGTCGCTATCGTCTTTCACGCGGGCCGACACGTCGATCACGCAGGCGGGCGCGATAAAGTTGCCGACCGGAATCGCATCGGTCGTATTGTCGGGAAAGTCCTTGCCCGTGACCCAGTGAACCGGCGCGTCGAAGTGCGTACCCGTATGCTCGCCACAGGAAAAATTGTTCCAGTACCAGCCCGGGCCGCGTTCGTCGTAACGGGAAATCTCCTCCATGCGAAACGGCGCGCTTTGCCCATATTGCGGTGGCAGCGAGATGATCGGCGTACGGTGGTGAAGGCTCTGGCTCAGATCGATGACCTGAATCGAGCCCTGTTCTAGCGCGTGGGCAAGCTGGTTCAGCAGAGTCGGCATGACGGGTTCCCTGGTACGGTCGAGTGTCGGTTCAATACGGGCGGCTGCGGGTCGGGATGAAGGCATCGGCAACCGGTTGTGCAAGCGGTCAAGGCGTGGCGGAACTCACGGGGGCACGCGCCACGTTCACGCTTTCGTGTCCAGCGTGCGCATTCGATACGCCCTCGTTGCGCCGTAGTTCATCGAGAAGCGCATCGAGACACACGCCCTCCTCGTCGGCCAACGCGGCTTCGCAGAGCGCTTTCAGACGCGCAGCCGGCGCAACGGTTCGAGCGATGAGCGGTAAGACGGCTTCGATCTTCCTGTAGTTACGCATGCCCCGCGCGTGCGTGTCGCCATAGCCCTTCACGAGACGCTGGCTGCGTGCAATTTCAAGCGCCAGTGCGTAGTCGTGAGCCGCGTAGCGCAGCGTGCGGGCCAGCCAGGCGTCGATTTCCACCTGTTCACGCTGGTAGCGCAACGAACGGCGCCGCGTGCCGCGCAGCGAGGCCACCCCATACAGCATCAGGAAACCGCGCAACGACGTGGTCCGCACCACGCGGCCGCGCGACGTCATGCGCTCAACCATCGAGCGTAATGGGCCCGGTTTCAGCAACCAGCGCCCCAGCGTGGCAGGCAGTGTGTCGGCGATTTCCTCGATGCGCGGATGAAGAAATTCGTTGATATGCAGCAGTTGTTCAGGTGCGGCTTTGACCTCGTCTCGCACGCGGGCGAAACGGGTAGCGCGGATTTTCAGTTCGGCAACTCGAACGGTGTCTTCATACGACATCCAGAGCGCAAGGTGCCGTGCCGTTTCGGCGAGCAGCAAGTCGTCGCCGCGTACCGCATAGGTGGCGACATCGTCCGCCGCGCGCAGCGGTTTGAGCCGGTCCAGATACGCCTGTGCGTACCTCACGTCCTGATAGTCCGCGAGGCGGCGCACCGCACGGTGCAGAATGTCCGCGGCTTGCGCCGGGAATTCGCTTTGTATGCGCCGGTCAAGTGCGGCGATCTCCGGATGGTTCGTCGAGCCGATATCGAATGGCTGACGCCCCCGTTCCGGCGCGGCATCGCCCGGCACCTGGTCCTTCGCCTGCGCCGTATCGCTGTTTGCCGCTAACGCCGTTGCGAATCCCGCCGCAAAAGCGTTAAGACTGCTTTGCACGCCGACGCCCGCCCGTTTGATCGCGGCTTCGAACTGCTCGCGAGAAAAAGGCAGCACGTTGGCGCCTGCCAATGCACCGAACAAAGCCGCGCTGATCACGCTCCCGTTCTGCTCGGCAATTCGCGCGAAATCGGCGTGGACGAAATGCTTCGCCGCTTTCTGCGCCTGCGCGACAAATGGCCGAGGATCGACGCGGCCGTCGCTCATCGACGTCTTCTCCGTCATCGAATACACCCGGTGAGTGGAAGCGATCAGCGTGGTCCTGTCCCGCGTGACGAGTCCGCGCTGGATCGCCCGCCCCATTTCCATCAACTCGGATGCCAGCACAATGTCGACGTCGCCCGGTGTCGGCACTAGCGAAAGAACCGGTTCGTGCGCGCGGTCGTGAACGTCGAGCGCGCGGGGATGAAATTCGACGTAGTAGATCGTCGCGCCGGTGCGCTGCGCAACACCAGGCACCGATGTAGTCTGCGCCGGATAGCCTTCATGCTCAGCGAGATCGACAATCCAGTCGGCGAGCACGCCACCGCCTTCGCCGCCCATCGCCAGAATCGCAATACCAATCGGACGCTCAGACATAGCGGATCTCCCGCGCGGCCACGCGCTTCTGCAACCAGCCAATGACGGCGCCCGCCACGCGCGTCGACAACCTGTCCCACCGGCTCGGGTTGCTGATGACCTCCGCACGATAGAACGATGGGCACAGCACCGCCGCGTGCGAAACCTCGCCGCACAAACCGCACCCCACGCAACTGTTCAGCACGGCGGCAACCGGTTCGCGCCGCAGCGGATCGGGATTGTCCGCCACCGTCAGCGACGGACAACCCGACAGGCGGATACACGAATGATCGCCCGTACAGGTATCGGAATCGATGCCAAAGCGCTCGCGCACGACCCGCTTGCCCTCGCTCGCCAGCTTCTTCACCAGCGGCTTGACGCGGCGCTGCCGGTTCAGCATGCATTCGGATTGCGCGATGATGACCTTCGGCCCGGTCTCGGGTGTGGTGAGCGCGTCACGCAACGTATCGCGCATCTGCGCGACGTTATAGGTATGCGTGATCGTCTTGACCCATTTCACACCGACGCCGCGCACCGCCGTTTCAATCGGATTGTTGGTCGCGCGGATCGCGTTGGCCGCGCGCGACGACAGGATGTCCTGGCCACCCGTCGCGGCGGAGTAGCCGTTATCGACAATCACCAGCACGTTATTGTTCTTGTTGAACACCGCATTGCCGACGCCACTCGTCAGCCCGTTGTGCCAGAAGCCACCGTCGCCCATCATGCTGATCGTGCGACGCTGCGTTTCGTGGGTATTGAACGCGGCGGAGCCGGCCCAGCCGAGTCCGTAACCCATCGTGGTCGCGCCGAGATTGAACGGCGGCAGAATCGAGAACAGATGACAGCCGATGTCGCAACTCACATGATGTGGTCCGAGCTCGCGCTCCACCAGTTTCATCGCGGTGAAAATCGGCCGCTCCGGACAGCCGGTGCAGAACGACGGTGGCCTGGGGTGCAACTCAGGCACGGGCACGGGCGTTGGCGTTGGCGCTGGCAATTCGGCCACCTGTGCCACCACCTGCCCTGCCACCGCATCATCCGCCGCCTCGCTGACGGCTGCGACGCGCACCGGCACGGACACTGGCCGCTGGGGCGCGATGGCCGCAAGCACGCCCTCGGACAGCGCCGCCCGGCCGTTCCAGCGCGGCCAATAGCGCTCGAAGAACTTCAGCAGGCCCTTCATCACCACAACCGGCGTGTATTCGCCGGCGCGCGGCAGCATGTCCTTGCCGTGCAGCCGCGCGTCGATATCCGCCTGCCTGAGAATCAGGCTGACGGACTGTTCGACGAACTCCGGCTGGCCTTCCTCGATCATGAGCACCGCACGCTTGTTCTCGCAGAAGCCGCGGACCTCGTCGTCGACCAGCGGGTAAGCGACGTTCATCACATAGAGCGGCACATCGGTGTTGCCATGAATGTCGGCGAGGCCGAGCAGTTGAAGCGCGCGCATCAGCGTGTTGTACATGCCGCCTTGCGTGACAATGCCGATATCGCCGTGTTCGTTGCCGAAGAACTCGTTCAGCTTTTCACGTTTGATGAATTCAATCGCGGCCGGCCAGCGGCGCTGGATTTTTTCCTCTTCGTGAAGAAAACTCGCGGGCGGCAGGACAATCCGGCTGACGTCGCGCACCGGGTTCTCGATCGCATCCTTGAGCGTAAACGTCGGGCGGATATTTTCGCTGGCGATGAAACGCCCATGCACATGGCACGCGCGAATCCGCATCTGCAGCATGACCGGCGTGTTGCTCGCTTCGGATAGCTCGAAGCTCTTTTCGACGGCATGGACGATCGAAGGCAAGTTCGGCCGCGGATCGAGCAACCAGATCTGCGACTTCATGGCGAAGGCGTGCGAGCGTTCCTGCATGATGCTGGAGCCTTCGCCGTAATCCTCGCCCACAATAATCAGCGCGCCGCCGGTCACGCCGCCCGAGGCGAGATTGGCCAGAGCATCGGAGGCGACATTGGTGCCCACCGTCGCCTTGAACGTAACCGCGCCGCGCAGCGGATAGTTGACGGAGGCCGCGAGCGTCGCCGCGGCCGTCGCTTCGCTCGCGCTGCTCTCGAAGTGCACGCCGAGTTCTTCGAGAATCTCATTGGCGTCCGCGAGCACATCCATCAGATGCGAAATCGGCGCCCCCTGATAACCCGCCACGTACGACACGCCCGATTGCAGCAGCGCCTTGGTGACGCCCAGAATCCCTTCGCCGCGAAACTCCTCGCCTGCCGGCGTCCGCAGCTTCTCTACTTCAGCCTTAAACGATCTTTCAGCCATGTCGATGCTTTCCTTGCGATGAGCGTACCGGTCGCGGCATACAAGGCGGTCTGCTGCGCGCAGCAACCCCTTGTGTTGTGCCGTCCGATACGGCTCAGTCAGTACCAAACAGTTTGTGAGGATTCAGAATGTTGTAAGGATCGAGCGCGGCCTTGATGGCACGCATCGATCTGACATGCTCGGGCTTGCGCGTATGGCCAAGTACGTCACGCTTCTTCAAGCCGATCCCGTGCTCGGCGGATACCGAGCCGTTGTATTCGCGTGTGAGGTCGTAGACGAGCGCTTCGATTTCCCGTGCCGTCTCCTTCGAGATATCCGGGCGATGCACGACGACATGCAGATTGCCGTCGCCGAGATGGCCATAGACCAGTGCGACGCAGTCCGGCCAGCGCGTTTTCAGCGCCGCTTCGCAACGTTGCGCGACCTCGCCGATCTGCGCGATCGAGAAGCTGATATCGAACGCCACCATGCCGGGAATCAGCTTGGGGTACTCGCCCGGCGCGTCGCGGATCGCCCAGAACGCCAGCGCATCGCGCTCGTTCGACGCGATCGCGGCGTCGGTCACGGTGCCGTCTTCAAGCAGATCAGCAAGCACGTTCTCGAAGTCTTCGGCATGCCGCGCCGCGTCGCCCCCTGTGCTTTCGAGCAGCACGTAGAACGCGTGACGCTGCGCGAGCGGCGCGCGCAACGCCGGCAACCGGTCGAGCACGAAATCGTAATAGCCCGGCCACATCACCTCGAAGGCCGATACGCCCGCCGGCAGTTCGGCCTGCGCAACCGTCAGCAGACGCGTGACCGCCGCGTAATCGGCGAGCCCGCACCATGCTGTCGCCACCGAGCGCGGCCGGGGCCGCAAACGCAGCACCGCGCGCGTCAGTACGGCAAGAGTTCCTTCGCTGCCGATCAGCAGGTTTTTCGTGTCGTAGCCGCAGTTGTTCTTGAGCATCGGCTGCAACTCGCCGATCACCGCGCCGTCGGCACACACCGCTTCGACGGCGAGCACCTGGTCGCGCATCATCCCGTAGCGGATCACGCGGTTGCCGCCCGCGTTGGTCGCCAGATTGCCGCCGATCGTGCAACTGCCGCGCGCCCCCAGGTCCAGCGGGAAGAACCATCCGGCCGCCAAGGCGGCGTCCTGGACGGTTTGCAGCGGCGTACCCGCCTGAACCGTCATCGTGCCGGATACGGTGTCGATCGATTCGATCGCATTCATGCGCTCAAGACTCAGCGCCACTTCGCCGCCGCAGAGACACGCTCCGCCTGCCAGCCCGGTCAAACCGCCTTGCGTAACGACAGGCTGGCGGTGGCGCTGACAGATCGCCAGCGCGCGCGCCACGTCGACAGTGCTGCGCGGCCGGATCAGCGCGCGCGGCAGCGCCCCCGGCACGCCGCTCCAGTCCGCAAAATTGCGGTTGCCGAATGCGTCCGGCAGCGTCACGACATCGGCACCAAGCTGGGCGATCAATTCGCCGATGACGTCGGCAGACGAGGCAGCGTCTTCATGTTCAGGCTGGGTCATGATGATCAGGCGTATCGGGATCAGGTGGCAGGTTGTGAGCGGGCCGGCTCGCGCGCGTCGTCGCGCAGCACGGCGAGCAGGATTGCGCCAAGCAGGGTGACGGCGGCGAACAGCGCCATCGCGAGGTTCATCGAACCCGTGGTCTGCTTGATCCAGCCCACGATATAGGGTGAAAAGAATCCCGGCAGATTGCCGAGCGAAGTGATCATTGCGATCGCCGCTGCGGCTGCCGAGCCGCGAAACAGACTTGTCGGCAGATTCCAGAACACCGGCAACGAGGCCATCAAACCGAACATCGCCAGCGTCAGCACGGCCATCGACAACACCACGTTGTGCAGCACGAGCGGACTCAGCGCCCACGCGAACGCGGCCAGCACGGCGAGTACGATCAGCACGGCGCGCGTGTTGCGATGGCGATCCACGTAAGCGGCTATGCGCATCATCGCGAGTACGGCGACAGCCCACGGTATCGCGGTCAGCAGACCGATTTGCAGCGGGTTATCGACGCCGGCCGATTTGACGATCGTCGGCAGCCAGAATACGAAACCGAAAAACGACATGCCGTAGCAACCGTAAATCGCGCTGAGCAGCCAGACGCGTGGCGACCGGAACACGTCGGCAAGCCGCGAATCCGCCGCACCGGTTTGCTCGGCGGCCAGCGCTTCGCTGAGCGCGAGCTTCTGTTCGGCGCTCAGCCATTTTGCGTGCTGTGGCGTGGCGTCGAGATAGATGAGCGAAGCAAGACCAAGCGCAACCGCGGGCACGCCCTCGATCAGAAACAGCCACTGCCAGCCGTGCAAGCCATGCCATCCCGGCATGCTGCGCAGAATCAGGCCCGAAACGGGGCCGACGAGCAAGCCCGCCACCGCGATCGCCGTCATGAAAATCGCGGTCATACGGGTGCGATAACGCGTGGTGAACCACTGGGTCAGATAGAAAATGATGCCCGGAAAGAATCCCGCTTCCGCCACGCCGAGCAGGAAGCGCATGATGTAGAACTGGGTAGGCGTAGTGACGAACAGCGTGGCGGCCGATAGCAGTCCCCAGGAAATCATGATGCGCCCGATCCAGCGATGCGCGCCGAAGCGCTTGAGCATCATGTTGCTCGGCACTTCGAACAGCACATAGCCGGCAAAGAAAATACCTGCGCCGAGGCCATACACCGTCTCCGAAAAACCGAGGTCCTGTAGCATCTCGAGCTTCGCAAAGCTCACGTTCATCCGGTCGATCTGCGCGATCAGATAACAGCAGAACAGAAACGGCATCAGACGCCATGCGATTCTGCCGAACAGCGCCCGCTCGACTCCGTGCTCGAGCGTCGGCGCGGACGCGAGAGCGGTGCTGCGTGCAGTCATCGTGACTCCAGACAAAAAGAATGGACGTGCGCAGACCGCGGCGCGCGCAACACGCATCGCCGCAAACCTGCTGCTTCTACCGGCTTCGTTATGTCGTGCGTGTCTTCAGCGCCGCGCGCGCGTCGGCCACACCGCGTCTGACCAGTTCGATATCGTTGGCGACCACCGCCAGCGCGTAGCCGGTTTCGAGCCGCCTGGCGGCATCGGTGGCGCTGGACGTAAAAATGCCGCACGGCAGGCCGCTTTCGAGCGCGGCCCGGCGAACCTGCTCACAATCGCGTTCGATGTCGGCAGGCGGGTTCGCACCGCGCGACATGGCGAGGTCGCCCGTGCCGATGAATATGTAGTCGACGCCCTTTGCCCGCACAATCGCATTGGCCTGATCGACGCCCGCGACGGTTTCGATCATTACCCCGACCGCCACTTCGCGATTGGCTTCGAGCAGTGTCTCGACGCCGCGCAACAGCGGCCGCACGCCCCCCGCCGAGCGGGTGCCTTCCGGCGGATAGCGGCTCGCCGATGCGGCATCCGCCGCCGCGCGCCCACTTTCGATCAGGGGAATCAGGACCGAGTGCGCGCCCGAATCGAGGGCCTGTGCGATCGAAGTCGGCGAGTCGTCGGCGCAGCGCACGATCACGCGTGTGCTGTTACGCACGACACCCACCGCCGCTTCGAGCGATGCCCGGTCCCACAAGCCGTGTTGCATATCGATCACGATTGCGCCTGGCCGCGCCTGCGCGGCGATTTCCGCAATGGCCGGACTGCCCAATGAAAGCCAGATGAGGTCGATCGGTTGTCTGTCATGCAGCATCGAAAGAATCGGGGTGTCGTGCACACTGTCTCCTGCTCTGGTTCTGAAATTCGGCGCTGGCGGCGCCGTTCGCCGTTAGCTGCGGGGCTGCCTCGGCTTACTCGTCCGACTTGTCGCCGTTGAGCAACGCGAAATACTGCTGCTCGGCGTTCAGCATGAATTCGAGCATGGCCACCTTGATCAGCTTCGGGTCGCGTTCGACAAATGCTTCGAGCAAGGCCCGCATGCCGTCGATCACGATCTTTTGCGTCGAGCGGTTGTTGAGCGTGCCGATCCGGACCTGCTGCGCGTGATCGACGAAGCGCAGGATGGTGGAGCGTAGGCGCGCGTTCTGGACTGCCTCGAGCCACGTCGCACGGAATTCGACGTTGGCCGAAATCATCTGATCGGCATCCTGCTTGTCGTACGCACGGCGCGCCTTCTGATACGCCTTCTTGAGTTCGCCCTCCTGCTTGTCCGTCAGTACCGCGGCAGCGCTTGCCGCGGCGGCCGGTTCGAGCAGCCGGCGCACTTCGAAAATCTCGTGGATGTCGTCGCTGGTAATGGTCGGCACGACAAAGCCGCGCGTGGTGCCAACCAGATAGCCTTCGTTCGCGAGCCGCAACAGCGCCTGACGAACCGGCATGCGGGTGCAGTCGAATTCCGCAGCAATTTCGTAGTCGAGCACGCGCTCTTCCGCGCCGATCTCGCCGCGCTGCAGACGGCCACGCACTTCCTGATAAATGCTCTCGCTAAGCGTGGTTGGCTTAAGCGCGGTTCGCCTCGGAAGTTTGACAACCTTGTCGTCGGACTGGGCCACAGTAGTTCCTTTTCTAATTTACGAATTCTGAATTCAGATTATGGTGAAGGGACGCGTTAGTCAAGCAGTAGATGCGCTAGCGTTGGCCTGCTTCGCGGGGAGAGGATGAAATGTCCCGTCGCGATAGACCAGCCCCGCCCCGGCCTCGCCCAGCGACACCGCATCGACCGCACCTATCACCACGCGATGCGTACCGTAGTCGGTGGTTCTCGCAACGCTGCACTGGAAATTCGCCAGCGCATCCGCGAGATGGGGCGCGCCGCCCGTCCCTTCGCGCCATTCACCATGATCGAAGCGCGCTTCGCGTGGCACACCGGCCATTCCGCCGAATACGCGCGCCAGGCTTTCATGTTCATGGCCAAGCAGATTGACCGAAAAACGGGCCCCCGTTGTCAGCCACTGCGCGAGCGGCGAACTGAGGTTCACACACACCAGCAACGCGGGCGGTTCGATCGTCAGCGAGCACAACGCGGTCGCCGTGACGCCGAACGGTATGCCTTGCGCATTGCGCGCGGCCACCACGCACACGCCGGCAGCAAGACGGCGCATGCCGGCGCGGAACACCTCGGCTACCGGCAGGTTCGTGGGAGAAAGCGTTTCGGAGCTTGGGTTCATCGTGTGCCTCATCAATCGACTCGCAGGCCGGCCTCGCGCATCAACGGCACGACTCGCTCGCAAAAGAACGGCAATTCGTCGACATAGTTCACGAACGACAATGCCGCGCCGGCAAATCCGGCCTGATGCATCTGCACCAGCGTATCGACAATCTGTTGCGGCGTGCCGACCAGCGGGAAGGTGCCTGTACCCGCCGCAAACCGCTGCCGGTAGAGACGGTAGGCCGCGTCGTCATGGCTCTGACTGAAACCCTTCTTCTGACGCATGTGGTAATCGAGCGCGGCTTCGTCCGCATGATCGCGCGAATAGTGGTCGTAGTAGGCACGTGCTTCCGCTTCGGTCTCACGGCAAACCACATGCCCTACCGTATAGACGAGAACCTCGCGTTGCACCGCCTGCGCGCGCTGACGAATATCGTCGATGTGCTGGCGCCCTGCATCGAGTTCGGAAAAGGTCGTGAACAGGCAATCGCAATGCCGTGCGGCGAAGTCGCGCCCAGGCGGCCCGAACGCGGCGTTCATCGTCACCGGGCGCGGCGTCTGCACCGCCACCGGCCGTGAAATCGCCTCTTTCAATTGATAGAAACGGCCGTCGAAATCGAACGGCTCCGCCGACGTATAGAGCCGCTGAAGAATCTCCGTCCATTCGGCAGCCTGGGCGTAGCCCTCCGGATTCAGCTGCATGCCGAACATCGCGAATTCGTCGGGGTTCCAGCCGCAGACGATATTCAGCCCGGCGCGCCCATGGCTGATGTGATCCACCGTGGCCAGCGCCTTGGCTGCATAGAGCGGATGCACGAGCGGCACGTGAACCGTCATGAACAACGCGATGCGTTGCGTCACCGCGGCGAGCGCGGCGGCAAACGTGAACGTTTCGAACGACCACTGGCGCACGTCGGTCGCGCCGCCGAAACCCCGCCAGCGCGCAATCGGCAGGAAAAAGTCGAGACCGCCCTGGTCGGCGATCTGCGCCGCGCGCTGCACGTCGTCCCAGCTTGCGCGCCAGCGTTCGGGAACGGTGGTGAAACTCAAACCGCCGTCGGCATTGGCCGAAAAAACCCCGACCTTGAAGGGGTTGGGTCCATGCATTGGATTCGGAGTCAGGCTCACGTTGTCTCCCTGCGTTCGAGTTGCCGTAACTGCAGTTGCAGCGAGCGGCTTGTCATCGGATAGTGGGTGCTGTCGCCGCCCAGCGACGGCGCATGGCGCGAATGCTCACGCAGCGCGTGCCGCACCGGTGAATGCAGCGCGTCGGTCAGCGCGGCGCTGTCGGCGAATACAACCTTGTTGCGCTGCGCGGCTTGTGCGCGCGGAAAGGGCAACGCGCTCGGCCAGTGGATCGGCGTGTACACCTCCAGCTCGAGCAGACTGGGCAACGCTTGCAGCAGCGGCACATGATGCGTCAGATAATCCGCGAGCCACGCGTCGAAGCCAGCGGATGACGCCGTGCCGCGTTCGTATGCGACCAGATAGGTGCAACGCTGCGTCTCACATGGCGCCTCACCAGCGGGCGGCGTATAGCGGCGCGCGAGCATCGCCTGCTGCGACACCTCGCATGCCGATACTTCCTGCAGATCGCGAAACACGCCGTGTTGCAGCAGGCGCTCGAATGCGCCGTTGCCGGCAAGCGCGAGGTCGAGCGCCACGGGGTTGTCGAAGTAGCATTGCAAGACGAGAGCCGGACCGCCGACATCGTCACCGTAAGGGTCGCTGGCCGCACCGCGCGTATGCAATACAAACCGCGTCAATTGCGGCACATCCCGGGACCAGGCATGCAGGCATCGATAGGCTGCTTCGACGTCGAGCACCGGTGGCCGTGCACTACTCGCATGCCATAACAGGAAATAGCTGATCTGCATGACGGGACCCGCTCAGGTGGATACAGCGGCAAGTCCGCTGAGCCGCTTGCGGAACATGAAGTACACGAGCGACACCAGCAGCAGCCACGGCACGCCGACGATCCACGAAATGTTCCAGAAGCTGGTATCGAGCCCCATGGTGATCAGAATGGCAGCCAGCAAACCAATGCCGAGAATCTGCGCATACGGGAAGAACGGCATGCGCACCGGCAGCTTGCGGCCGCGCCATGCACGCCGGAACTGCAGGTGCGTGACGAGAATGACGATCCACACCATGATCCCGCCGAACAGCGCGATACCGAACAGATAGTTGTACGCCAGCGGACTCAGGAACGAGATGAGCGCGGCCACCAGCACGCCGAGCCCGGACACCAGCGTGGCCGCGAGCGGCGTGCCGCGCGCCGTCAGTGTGCCCAGCCAGCGCGGTGCGAAGCCGCCGCGGGCCAGCGAGAACATCATCCGCGACGACAGGTACAGGTTCGTGTTCATGCTGGACAGCGCCGCGGTAACGACGACAAAGTTCATCAACCCGGCGGCATGGCGCACGCCCGCATGCTCGAACAACCTGACAAACGGACTTTGCTGCACGATCTTCGCGCCAGCCTCCGTCCACGGCAGATAGGTAATCATGATGCCGAGCGCGAGGAGATAGAACAGCGTGAGACGCAGCACCATCGAGCGCAACGCGTGCGGGATCGCTTTCTGCGGATCGCGCGCCTCACCCGATGTCACGGCGACCACTTCCACACCGTAAAACGAGAAGATCGCCATCAGCACGCCCATCCATACGCCGCTGAAGCCGTGCGGCATGAAGCCGCCCGGTAAGCCGGTCAGGTTATGCATACCCACCGGTTCCGTATGCGCGCCTGCACCGAATATCCCCAGCCCGCCGAAGCCAAAGATCGCGGCAAGACCGAACACGATGAAGGCGATGATCGCAACCACCTTGATCAGCGCGAACCAGTATTCGAACGAACCGAAGTTGGTCACCGAACGGCAGTTCACATAGACCAGCACCGCGCCGAAGGCGAGCGACCACCACCAGACCGGTATGCCGGGAAACCAGAAACCCATGTAGATGCCGACCGCGATCGCCTCGCCGCCCACCGCGACGACCTCGATCACCCAGTACGTATAACGCACGACGAACCCGGCCCACTTGTTCAGATACATCTCCGCATAGGTGCCGAACGACCCTGCCGACGGATGGGCAACCGCCATCTCCGCGAGACTGAACACCATAATGACCGCGACCAGTGCGGCGATCGCATAGCTGATCAGCACAGCAGGGCCGGCATAACCGATTGCAATACCGCTGCCCATGAAAAGCCCAGTGCCGATCGCACCGCCAATGCCGATCATCGTGATCTGGCGCTGGCTCAGTGCTTTTTCGAGGCCGGCTTCCCGGTTTGTTACGGGTGTGACTTCCATCTGAAGACTCCCTTAAACAGGCGCAAAACCACGTCGACAGAAACGCGGATCAGTCAGGCAAAAGCGTTGCGAGCCGGCTCGCGATCGAATCGTGCGTCAGCACGCCCGGTGAAAAGCGCATCACTCGGCCACGCGTATCGACCACGACACCCGCTTCGACGAGGCTTGCTTCCAGCGCTTGCGGCTCGATATGCGCGGGCACCACCGCCATCACGCTGCCGCCGCGGGCCGTGTCGGCACGCGGCGAATGCAGCACATAGCCCTTGGCGTCGAGCACCTCGATCAGCGCGCGGCACAGGCGCAGATTGCGCTCGCGCAGCCCGTCGGACGCGCCGGACAAATGCCACGCGATGCCCGGTGCCGACGCCACGAACGGCAGGAACGACGGCGTGCCGGTGTCGAAGCGGCGCGCTTCCGCCGCCAGCGAAAAGCGCGTGATATCCCAGTTGAACGGATCCGGTTGACTGAACCAGCCGGTCATCTGCGGTGCGAGTCCGCTGTCGAGCAAGGCGGGGCACACATACCCGAGCCCCGTGCCGGGCGCCCCGCACAACCATTTAAGCGTGGTTGTCGCGACGAAATCGACTGCCGGCCTGGTTACATCGAAGTCGAGAATGCCCGCGCCTTGCGTGATGTCGACCGCGATCAGGCTGCCCTGCTTGCGGCCGTGCGCAACGAGCCGGTCGAGATCGGCTCGCTTCGACGCGGTCGACGTGACCCACGTGATGACCGCGAGCCCGACGTCGTCGCGCCACGCATCGATGAAAGCGTCGTCTGTGACCCACGACGCACCGGCTGCCAGCGGCACGGTTTCGAGCGTGAAGCCGAGCCTGCCGGCAAGACCTGACAACAGGAAATGCAGGCTCGGAAAACAATCGGCGGCAATCAGCACTTTGCGGCCGGCTAGCCGCGTACCGAGCGCCGCCACAAACTTCCCGAATGCTTCGGTGACGTTCTCGGCGGCGAACACGTTGCGCGGCTGCGCGTTGACGAGGCGAGCCCAGTTGTCGAGCACGCCTTGCCGCGCGGCAAGCCCCTCGTCCCAGCGCTTGAGACCCGGTGCGCACCAGCTCGACGCGAACTGCGCCAGCGCGTCGCGCACCACCGCTTCCTGATCGGGAAACAGGCCGACCGAGTGGTACATGAGCCAGCCGTCGTGCGTGCCCGGCGATGAGTTTGTGTTCGGTTGCATGAATACGTGTGTGTGAGGTGCTGCGATAGAAGATAGGGATCTGGCCGCTGCGCCAGCGCTCAGAACTTGTGGCGCATGCCGAGCCGCAGTAACACCTGATTGCCGCTCGACGAGGCAGGAATACTGATGATCGCCGCGGTGGCGGAGTCGCCGGTCGCGTGCATGATGATCGACTGCACATACACGTCGGTCCGTTTCGACAGGAAATAGTCGAAGGTCAGATTCAGCTGGTGGTACTTGTTCGCCCCCAGGGTCGTCAGCCCATAGCCAATGCCGTAGACCTGCGCGACGTTCGTATAGGAGAACCCACCCTGGTAGTTGCGGAACATCGCGGCAGGCAGTCCGTTCGCCGACTCGTACTGCGCCTGCGAGTACACGCCGTATACCGTCACTTTTGAGAACTGATAGTCCGCGCCCGCGCCCCATGTCCGCAGCTTGCTGCCGCCGACATTGACCGGCGCCGCCGAACCCACCAGCGGCGAAATATCGAGGGTGGTTCCGGCGATCTCCGTATAGGCCGCTCCCGCGCTGAAGTTGCCGCGCGAGTAGACACCCGTGAAGCTGTAGGTGCGCCCCTTGCCATTGATATCGCCGGCAAGGTTGGAGAAGCCGTACATCGCCCCTAGCTTGAAACCGGCCAGATCGGGCGACATGTATTTGACTGAGTTGTCGACGCGCTGCCCGCTCATCCGGTCGTTATCGAGCGGATTGTTCGCGTAGCCGCCAGCCGACCATGTCGGCGTGTAGTACGACTCGAGCGTGTCGCACATGAAGTCGTATTGATGCCCGGCGGTCAGCACGCCCCAGCGGTCACCGGACAATCCCACCCATGCCTGGCGGCCGAACAGCGCGCCGCCCTGCCCCAGCTTGCCGTTCTGCAACTGGTAGCCGTTTTCGAGGTCGAAGATGGCCTTCATGCCGCCGCCCAGGTCTTCAACTCCTTTGAAGCCGAGGCGGTTGCCCTGCATGACACCAGTGTCGAGAAACGGCACGGAATGGCCGCCCTCGTTACTGGCCCAGGTAATACCGGCATCGATGATGCCGTACAGCGTGACTGCGCTTTGCGCGTGTGCGGCCATCGACATGCCGGCACAGGAGCCGGCGAGGAGCGTGGTGGCGGCAATTTTTTTAGGCGTCGGTTTCATCGATCGCGATCAGGTTAGGGTGAGACGAATGCGTCAGGCGAATTGAGGGAGACGCGCCACAGCACCGCGCGTCGGCGGGTGAACCGGCTGCTTTTCAAAACGAATCGTCTAACTGCGCGCCCAGCCGCGCGTCTTACTGCGTCCTGCTGTGATCCGTGACCTGACGCGCATCGCCTGCGTCCGGGTTCAAGCGTGCTGCGTGCACGTCCGCGAGGCGCTGCGGCGCGGGCAGGAACAGCACGATCAGGCTGCCGGCCACCGCACAGGCAGCCACGCCGAGCATCGATATCGCCGTGTTGCCGGTGAGGTCCTGGGCAACCCCCATCAGGTAGGGGCCGAACAACCCGCCGAGTGCCGCGAGCGCGTTCATCAGCGCGAAACCCGCTGCCGCGGCGCGGTCCTTCATGAAATTCGAGGCCAGCGCCCACACCAGCGGCGTCGCACCGATGAAGGCCGCGGTGGCGAGCACGATGCCCGCGATCGAGAACAATGGCCGTCCGGTGAAGGCCACACTGAAAACCAGTCCCACTGCCCCGGCGACACACGCACCGGCGATGTGCCAGCGCCGTTCACCGAAACGATCGGAGCTGCGCCCGAGCAGGAGCATCGCCACGCCGGAGGCGAGATAGGGAATCGCGGAGATCAGACCGATGGTCCGGTAGTGCACAAAGCCGGCGGCCTTGATGATCGTCGGCGTCCAGAACACCACCGCATAGATGCCGAGATTCAGCGCGATGAGCACGGCGCCAAGCAACCAGACCTTGCTTTCGCCGAACGCGTCCCGGATGCGTGCGCGCTGATGCGTGCCGCTACGGTCCGCTTCGACGATCGCGAGCAGGCGTTCCCGCTCGGCCGCGTTCAGCCACTTCGCTTTGACCGGCGAATCCGCGAGGCCGATGAAGACCACCGCCCCGACGATCAGCGCGGGAATGCCTTGCAGCAGGAACAGCCATTGCCAGTTGCGCAGCGAGCCGACGTTGGTGAACACGTCCATCATCCAGCCGGACAGCGGACCGACGACCACGCCGCCGGCCGCCGCTGCCGTGATCAACAGCGAGATTACGCGTCCATGCCGGCGTTTCGGATACCACTGGGTCAGGTAATAGACCACGCCCGGCAGAAAGCCCGCCTCGGCCGCACCGAGCAGAAAACGCATCGTGTAGAACGCCGCCGGTGTCTTCACGAATAGCGTCAGCATCGAAATCGCGCCCCACGTCACCATGATTCGCGCGATCCACGTCCGGGCGCCGACGCGGTACAGGATCAGATTGCTCGGCACCTCGAAGAGCAGGAAGCCGACGAAGAACACGCCCGATCCGAAACCGTAGACCGCCGCGCTGAAATGCAGATCGTCGAGCATCTGCAATTTGGCGAAACCGATATTGACGCGATCGATATACGCGACGATGTAGCTGATGAAGAGAATCGGCATCAACCGCCACGTCACCTTGCGGAACAGGTCGGCGTCGCGTGTGGTTTCAATGGCGTCAGGCATCGGCAGTGAGGATTGGGCGGTTGGCATGAAGGCTGGTCGCTGGTCGTGTAGCTCGAAATGGAACGGCGAAGGAAACGACGGCGTTAAAACGAAAACCCGGATGAAGCGGCCGCGTTCAGGTCATGCTCACGCGCTCGATCAGGTTGCCGATGAAGCGCTCGCACTGGTAAAGCTGATCGAGCGATACGTACTCGTCGGCCTTGTGCGCCTGGTCGATCGAACCCGGTCCGCACACGATTGCCGGTACCCCGGCGTTCTGGAAGAACGACGCTTCGGTGCCGTAGGCCACCTTGCCACCGCGGCCATGCGCGTCGCCGAGGAGCGCCATCGCAAGACGGTGAATTTCGTCCGCCTCGCTTACGTCGAGCGCGGGAATGTTGCCCACGCATTCGAACGAGACGTCGGCCAGCCGGTTGCGGGCGCGCATTTTCGGCAACACGGTGCCGTCCACGTAGTGTTTAAGCGCGTCGATGAAGCGGTCTGGCGAGACACCCGGCAGGAAGCGGTACTCAAAGTAAAACTCGCAGTCGGCGGGGATGATGTTGCGGCCATTGCCACCTTCGATCGTGTTGGTCGAGATGGTCGAGAACGGCACGTCGAAACCGTCGATACGCTCGCCATGCGACTCTTCTTCCTCCGCAAGATCCTGAATGCGCGAGATGATTCGCGACGCGTACTCGATCGCATTCAGCCCCTTTGGCGTCAGCGACGAATGCGCCGCGCAACCGCGCACGTGGCACCGGTAGATGCGCCCGCCCTTGTGGGCGGCGATCACCCGCATGCCGGTCGGTTCGCCGACGATGCAGCCCGACGGCGTCAGTCCCGCGTCTTTCATCGCCGCGATCAGGCCCGGCACGCCGAGACAGCCCACCTCCTCGTCATAGCTCAGCGCAACGTGCAGCGGTTCACGCAGCTTCGCCGTGCCGAAGCGCTGGGCCTGCGCCAGCACGACACCGATAAACGCCTTCATGTCGCACGCGCCGCGGCCATACAGACGGCCGTCGCGAATCTGTGCCGCGAAGGGATCGCTGGTCCACGCCTGGCCATCCACCGGCACCACGTCGGTATGACCCGACAACACGACGCCACCGGGCCCGTTGCCGAAGCTGGCGAACAGATTCGCCTTCGAGCGCTCCGCGTTGTAGTCGTAACGAAGCGTCGCGCCGGCCGACTCGAGACGGTCCGCGGCCCACTCGATCAACGCCAGGTTGGAGTTGCGGCTGGTGGTGTCGAAACCGATCAGCTGAGTCAGGCAATCGAGCGTTGCTTGCGAGGGCCTGGCGTTGGCAGCGTCTGTCATCTGGAATCCCCGATACGGTCAAACTGCATGCGTGTTGCACCCTCGCGGGCGCATGGCGCCTGCGATCGATGCGAGTCAGAAAGAACAGCGACGAGAGCCGCTAGCCGGTCTGTACGACGGGCTGGGCGACGCGTGCGATAAACGGTGCGAGACGGTCCATGGCTTCGCTCAGGCTAGCGTCGCTGCGTGCATAACAAAGCCGGATCTGGTGTGCCGACTCGGCGCCAAAGGCAATCCCCGGTGCGAGACCGACGCCGGCTTCGAGCACGGCCCGCTTGCAGAATTCGAGCGTGTCCGTGACGCCTTCGATCTCGAACATCAAGTAGAACGACGCGAGATTGGGCACGACCTGCACGCCGGGCATCTGCGCGAAACGGTCGAGTACGATCTGACGTCCGCGCCTGCACCGCTCGACGAACGACTTCACGAACGGTTCGCCCTCGGTCAGCGCGAGTGCGGCAGCTTCCTGCGAGAAGACCTGCCCGCCGCTCGTATTGAACTGAATCAGTTTTTCGAAATCCGCCGTCATGCTTTCGGGGAAGATCATCCAGCCCATGCGCCAGCCCGTCATCGCCCAGGCTTTGGAAAAGCTGTTGACGACAAAGACGGGGTCGTCGGGTTGCGCGATTTCAACCATCGAAGGCGCGTAGTCGCGATCGTAGACAATGCGCTGATAGACCTCGTCGGCGATCAGCGCAATGCCGCGCTGACGCGCAAAATCGAGCAGGCGCTGCTGCTCCGCGCGTTCCATCATCCAGCCGGTCGGATTGCCAGGTGAAGCGAAATAGATGGCGCGGGTGCGGCCGTCGCAGGCCGCAAACAGTTGCTCCAGATCGAGCGACCAGCCGCTTTCGTCATGGCCGAGCTGCACCTCGCGCACTTCCCCGCCGAGAATCGAAATGGCGCGCAGGATGTTCGGCCACGAGGGCGTGATGCAAACGACGTTATCGCCCGCGCCGACAATCGCCTGCGCGACCAGCATCACCGCATTCATACCGGACGATGTCGCGGAAATCCGGCCATCGTCGATCCCGACGCCGCACAGACGCGCGTAATAGTCGCGAATGGCCTGGCGCAGCGGCGGGATGCCGCGATTTTGCGAATAGAACGTCTTGCCTTGGGCCAGCGCGGCGCTGGCCGCGTCGCAAATGAATGCCGGGGTCGGCAGGTCGCTCTCGCCGGCCCACAGGCCGATTACGTCCGGGCGGTCGATCCCGAGCCGCCATACGTCGATGATGGGTGAATCCTCAAGCGCTGAGATCGTCGGCTTCACGATGCGCGCAGCCTGCAATGCGTCTGGCACGGCTAGTTCCTTCCTGTTTGATGAGGCAATCCTCCACGAGGGATCGCCAACCCGGGGCTTCGAACTAAATTCAACATTCTGAATTCAGATTATTTGCACATAATTTAGGTGTCAAGCTTTTCCCGGCTAGGGGTCTCTACGGATAGGTGGCCGTTGGGGGCCAGAAGGCTTGTGGGGGTTGACTTGCAGGGAGGGCGGCGGCGCTTGCTGATAGGTGCGGCGCCGGGAAGGAGGTCGCGCCGCATGGGGCTTGCGGGAGAGGAAGACGGATCAGGGAGGGCGCAGATAGGGAGAAGTCAGCGGGAAACGCCGGATACCCGGACCGATCTCAACAGGTCGCGTATGGTCAGTACTGCGGCGGCCGCGGGTCAACGCCGCCGATGGCGTTGGCGAGCACTGTCGAGGTTCGTTTTCTGGTGGTGGAAAGCTGGTAGCGACTCGAACGCACTATGCTTGCGTGAAGGCGCCTGCTGCGGAGATGGCGATGGATCTTTACCAGGCGATTTACCTGGTGCCGGGGACCGGACTCGAACCGGCAAGCCGTGAAGCGGCGGATTTTAAGTCCTTACTCACTGTATGGAAGCACAGGCTACTGACGTGGTTTGCACGGCGCTATAAGGCTTCGCGAGGTATCACTATACTGTGCATGCGAACAGTGTTAGGCAGGTTTGGGGCAGAAAAACCCACACCCATCTCGTCCCTGTGAACGCGGGTGAATTGATGTCCTTGCTCCTTTAGGTTCTCAAAGCAAGGGGGGGCGAAGACAATGATTCCGATGGGAACGCTGAACAGAAGGAACGACAATCCCGCTGCTCCCGACCGTCAAGAACGACGTACTGCGCAGCCAGATTGGAAGGCTGAGGATCAATCACGCGTCAATGTTCAACCGTAGACATCGGTTCATCTACACCAGCGGCAGGCACGTTAATCCAACACGACACGACACGCAGGAGCGATTCTTATTGACAAGCCTCTGCCCGGTGTTAAATTGAAGTTGTGCCCGAGCAGTAGGCCGCCAGTTCCACGGAATGGATCAGTGAGGGTTTAGCGCACTGAAGGCATACATAACGGCCATCATTGCGTATAGCCACGACATGATGATGTAGAAGTTTGGCATTACAAGCACTCCTAATAGGTTGTAGTCGAGCGGTACACCTGAAAGTTCGCGAGACCCAAGGTGTGCCGCTTTTTTTCGAAGGCACAAACTATGCTGCCCTCAGAAACAATCCTAAACCCTTTTAAATTTTATTTCACGGGCTGCGTCGAGAAAATCGCGCCGTGCCGCCCTTCCTACAAACATCATTTGAAAAAATGACTTCCGCTCTTGACACTCTCCAGCGTTGCGCGGCTTGCTGGCTAAGCCTTTGCGAGCTCCGATCCCGTTAGACGGAACGTCAGGCGCCCGCGGAAAAGTTGCGTGCGAGTTCGCACTGTTTGCCCATCTTGTGCACATTGTCGATGCGAACTTAGTACGGTCAATCTCATAAATCACGTTTTCATGGTCCAGAAGCGAACCGATCGCCTTCAATCCGTTCTCCATCTGGCGAATGCATCGGCCGCAGTCAAATCAGGCTGCGATCCGATGGTCGTAGTAAGGCCGTTCGCGGTCATCAAGAATCGCGTACAACACCGCAAGGTTCGACGGATCCGGGTTGAGCCACACGTCGACGTTCTCTGGCTTGATCGGCACTATGCAGCGGTCGTGGCCGGCCGCAGCCACCTCGGGCGGCGGGTCGTCTGTGATTGCGGCAAAGGACCATAGATCGGGCTCACCAGGTATCGGCGTGCGAGACCACAGGCAGGCGACCAGCATCTGTTGCGCCGGCGTCGGATCGAACCGCAATACGACGTTGGTTCCGTCGCGATCGACATTCTCGTAGAAGCGATTGACGACCATGATGCCGTGGTTGTGACCGAACAGCTTTCCCCAGACCCGTCGCAGATTGTTTCGTCGAGCGTTATAGGTGCCCGGCTTCTCCCTCTCCATCGTCTCAGTCCAGCCCGGTAACCGGCAGCGATAGCGCATAGGAACAACGACGCGCTGGCCGTCCTGAACGATCATCACCGGCGCATACCAGCCAGGATAGATCCGGGAGTCGGAATCGTTCATGTTCGTACGGTTCAGATCGGCGAGGCGGCGCACCGCCGCATCGATCTTGTCGGTTGCGATCCGCTTGCTCTCAGTGGCCGCTTTCGTCGTCTTCGTTTCAAGTACGCGCTCAGCATCGGTGAGCCGCGTTCACTGCTTAAAAAGTTCCTGTTCGAGCTTTGTCGCGCGCAGCGCCTTGGTTTCGGCAATCAGCGCCTGAATGTTCCGCTCGTCGTCCGTCTGGGCCTTCGAAAACGCCGCCTCCATGGCCAGCGGGAGTTTCAGCTCTCGCCCGCCATGCTCCCAGTACAACTCCGCGAACTCCCGGAGGCTCATGGCGGCACCGAACATCTTCACGTACTTCTTGTAGTCCGCTTCAATCTGGGCCGAATAGCACATAGACACCTCCCTCGAACCTTCCAATGATAGTGCCAGATGCAAACGTCAAAATCCTGGATATACTACTGTACATCCATACAGTATTTTGACGACCTTACGTGAAAGGAGGGGCGATGTACGTATCCGACTTGAAGGGGCCTTGGCTGGACTACTGGGTTGGCCGCGCCGAGGGCATTCCGGATTTGAAAATGCCAACCCAATGCGAACCGGTCCTGAAATTCTCTTCGGACCTGGCGCTCGCCCAGCCGATCATCGACCGCGAGCGCATATATGTTGGATCAATCTGTGACTCCGAGCTTGGCAATCTGGCGATTGCCTGTATCGGAGAATCAGACGGGCGTTTTCTGCCACCTTCGGAGGATGGTTATTGCCTGGGAGACACGGCTTCTGAGGCTGCCATGCGCTGCTATGTTTACAAGAGGTTCGGCCCCGAAGTGGCGTAGCCCAATCCGGCGCCGATAAAATTGAGTCCGCACGCTTGTGACACTCCCTCCCTTCACCCCACCAACCCTCGACGAGCTGCGCCAGTGGTATCGGCTGCATAGGGAAAACGAAGTTATCTGGCGATTGATCCTTGAGGTTCAACATGGCCGCCAAACCTTGGCCTGCCTGAATACGCTGCTCACTCAAACTGCGCGCGCCGCGCGCCGCGCTGAGTTTGGGCGGCTCACCGGCGAAGCTGCACCACTGCTAAACGCATGCTCGGTTGCCGAAGCGGAGATGTTTCGTATTGGCCCGATCGGAGGAAAAGGGAAATTTGGCACGCCGCCAGTATTGACCGGCGGTGCGGAGGGATTCGATTACGATCCGGACGATCCCGTCGACCGCGCCGCGTGGCAGGCTGCGATGGCGCACCGGAAACGTCGCTAGCGGCATCTGCATTCCGTCGTGCGGCTTTGATCTGCAATGTTTCGGCAAGCATGATGTTGAAACTACGTCATGGCGGTCGCTCGCGTGATCATCTGTTGAATCTGCGGGGTTGCGTGGATCGGCTGCAACTCGACCTCTGGATGTCCTTTGGCGTACACGCGGAATATCTCGTCCGCGAACGCCTGCCCGACCGTCTCAACGTCCGAAAAGTCGAAAAGTACAATTTTGAACCGATCAACTCTAGCCAGAAGACGCTGAGCCTGCGATCTAGACACCAAACCCTCTTGGCCAAAACGCGCTAGCTTCACCGGAACAACAGTTTTGCTGAATGTGTATTCGTCCGGCATCGAGTATTCGTCAAAGACCTCTTTGAGAGTGCGCTGAGTATGGTTTCCGTGCGCCATCCACACCAGCGTGCCAGCCTTCTCTTTGTCTCGTTCGAAGAGGAAATCCTCTTCGCCATCTTGGTGATCGAAAAGCAATCCGCCCGAGGTAATTTGAAACATGTCGAATGCCCTTGCGGAAAAAAATACTCCTTCGCCAGAATGATTCTCCGGGTCAGTTGTCAATTTCCCCTTGGCAAGCTCCAAGATCGCTTGACGCTCGTCAGGGAGTTTACAGATTCTCGAGATGCGCTTGAAGATTCCCTCGCCATTGTCATCCATCCAAACTGATGTGCAGCCGGCGCGGATGTTTGAGCTTATCTTCACCTCCGTTCCCTGCGAGTGCTCACGAGCATTATTGAGTATCTCAGTGAACCCGTATTCCCATATGCTCAACGCCGCCTCTCCCATGTATTGCGAAAAGGCGGGCCGAAAATGTTCGCTCCATACGACATGCTCTTCGAGGCCATCTAACGGCAGCGTTACCGAATGCGTAAACAGTGTTTGCTGCTCATAGGTCTTAGGACGTACTCCCGCCCCCTCAGTTATCAATCCCTGCCTGACCAGGCGGGACAGTATCTGCGAGGCTGCCTGCCTGCTAATCCCCCTAGCATCTTGAATTGCCTTGCTGAGAGGTGAAGGGTTTCGATGATCGAAATTAGCCCATAAAATTCGGCTGATTTCGGGATCAAGCTGCTGCAAGTGCATCATCAGCTCGGTCGCTGCTTCATTTTTCATGTCAATTTCGCCTCAATGCTATGTCAAGCAATTGTATCCTGCCTTGACATAGGCATAGTACCAAAAATGACGGGACCACACGGTTAAGAATGTCGGAAGATACTTCGCAGTTCGATCACTTGCCCGTCGGTTTCCAGCCGCACTGCTTCGCACCGGCCAAGTCGTGCGCCAGAATTGCCCTGGCAGTTTCGTCGGTGAGAACGTCACCCTTGCTCACATAGATCGGCTTTGTCCAGTCGCACGCCGTATCAATGAACCGGGTCTTGACCTGAACCAGCGGCTCCCCGCCCTGCGTCTTCGCCTGACCGGCTCCATTCGTTGCGCAACTGGTCAGCAGCGGACCCAGCAGGCAAAGCAGCAACGTAGTTTTCAACATCGGTTCTCTCCTTCTGTGCGGCGGCGCCCTGCTGGGCGGCCGCCGCGTTCGCTTGAGCCTCGGCGTCACGCACCTCGGCGGTTTGGATTTGCGCTTTCGCCGCGGTTGTTTGCGCCTCGGCGACTTTCTGATTAGCGGATGCAACCTTCGCCTTGGCATTGAAATGTGTGATGGCCGCGAACACCGCGGCGAGTGCGACGCCGATCCACGGCCCGGCTTTGAGTAGCAGCTCGATCATTTCCCGTCCCTCATTAAGTAAGCGCGCCAAGTGACGCAACGGCCTGCGCATGAAGCATTGGCCATGTGTCTGGCTTCGGCTTGCCCGGCCGCCAGACGCGTTGATACAGCGCCCATGATTCCGAAACGTCACCGACGGCGGGCAGCGCCTTGGGGTCAGTGAAGAGCCCAAGGCGCGCGACGCCAGCAGCGAGCACGTCGTCGCGGTCCAGGGCGCCATAGATCGCAACGGGGTCGAACGCGACGCCGCGCGCGGCGCAAAGGACAGACAGCCAATAGCGGCTAGCGGGGTGCAAATAGAAACCCCAGACACCACCACGCGTCTTCTCGGTGCCCTGTTCGCACTGCCAGAAGCCGCGCGCCGGGCCGCCGATCTGTTGGCGGTATATGAAGCGCGACTCTTGAAGGCCAATCGACAGAAGCATCACGCGCGCTTGCGGTGTGTCCATCTGCGGCGGGAGAATCGCGAGTGCTGGCGCGATAGCGGAACGAATGACGTCACTGAGTACCATCGTCGACCTCCTTCGCCACGCGCCGGATCGCCGTGTAGCGCACTGCCACGATCGACGCGAACAGAATCGCGTAGGCGATCGCCTGTTGCGCGTGCGCCGGAATGATCGACTTCAGGTCGTCGGGCACGTTGTGCCAGGCGTCGCGAATCACCGGCCCAAACGCCGAGACCGTCGCGAGCACAGACGACAAGATGACGGTGCCGCGCTTATGCAACTGCTGCCAGCCATCGGCCAGCGAAATCTTGAATTTCATCGAGTCCATCCCCTTGTATCTGGCCGCACGCCTGCCCGGTTGTAGAGAAGCTGGTCAAGCTTCTGGTTCGTGTCTTTCACGTCTGAGCTGATGCCCTTGAGCTGCTCCTTCACGTCGCTCCGCAGCGCGGCCTGATCCCGCTCGACAGCCTGGAAGTGAACCTCCTGCTGTCGGTCGTGCTCCTCGAGGAGTAGGACGCGCTGCGAAACGTTGTTGTAGAGACCGATGCAAAACACGGTGGCGCCAATAGCGCCGCCAATGACCGAGAGGACCGTCGGAATGTTGATCGTTCCGTCGAACCAGCTACGGCGAGAATCGGGAGGTTGTTGTGCTACCGACATGCGGTCTCCTTCTGTGCCGCGAATGGGCATAAAAAAACCGCCCGAAGGCGGTCAATAAAAAGCCAGCCCTAGGGCCGGCGTCCTGCTCTCGCTGTGTCTCTTACTCGACGATCTCCGCGCCGGCGAACACATATCGATTGGTGTATGTCGGAGTGCGGTCGTCGGCCGGGGCTGCGGCGGCAAGCTGCGCTTCTGCATAGGCAAAGGCGTCTTGCCCATCCGGGGGTAGCCCGTCGACAACGATCTGCTGCGAATACAACGGTACCTTGCCGGCCGCCTTCATGTCCGCACTCAAGAATGAAGAGACCATCGCTGACGTGTTCTGCCCCACCTTGTCGAGGGTCACGAGCTGAGCAACGTGATAGCTGGCTGTGGCGCCGGTAGCCGGCGTCAGATAATCCTTTTGAAGCGGCATGTGTTCTCCTGCGGATTGCTTAGGTCGATGGGCATAAAAAAAGCCAGCGGCTAGGCTGGCTTTCTTGGTCGGGCTTGGGTTTTATTTCCCTGCTGCTGAGGCGCCGCTTGTCGGGCTGGCTGCTGCAGCTGCGTCCTTGTAGCCAGCAGCAATCGAATCGGCAATCGCCTGAACCCGGAGATTCTGTAGATACGCGTCCGGAGAGCGGCAATCGCTACCCAGGTGGGCCAAATCAGGCGATGGAACCGCCTTCCCCGACGTGTCAAACGAGATCGTCAATGGAATCTGCCCGATGATCTGGACCGGAGCCCCGTCGTTCGACGCCCTGGAAACCGCAACATCCAATCCGATTGCGGCCGAATAGCGACTGTCACACGTCTGGATCGGCACCACAGCAAATACAGCTTTTCCGGCTACGGCCGCGCGTTTCGAAAAGACCGTCAAGTCTTGTGCGAATTGATCCATCGCCGCCTGCTGCGCTGGATCGGTGGCGGGCGTTACCATATCGTCAAGCTGAAAATTCACGATCATCCATTCACTCGGATCGGTCTTGAACTGATCTGGCGTCGGCGGTAGGCCGTTGTTCTCGCCCATTACGATCTGATGCAAGGTCGTGCCGTCCATCACTTTGGCCGAGATGTTGGCGGTCACGCCGCGTGCAGCCAACGCGTCTTGCAGGGTCTGAACTGTCGCCTGGACATCCGAAGCGC
The DNA here is from genome assembly GCF_009455635.1 of Paraburkholderia agricolaris. Taxonomy (NCBI): domain Bacteria; kingdom Pseudomonadati; phylum Pseudomonadota; class Betaproteobacteria; order Burkholderiales; family Burkholderiaceae; genus Paraburkholderia; species Paraburkholderia agricolaris. The sequence continues at coordinate 1,442,480 of NZ_QPER01000001.1, read as the reverse complement.
CAGATGCGGACTGCGCCGCGTCAACCTTGGAGACTGCGCTCAATTGCGCATGAGCCACGGCAGGTGCGCTCGATACGAGCGGCTGACCGTACATGGAGATAGTCAGGGATTTTGATGCGGGCTGAACATTATCACCGCCCCCGCCTCCGCCGCATGCGGCCACACACAGCGCAGCGAAAATGCAAGTCAAGATTGTTTTGATCATTGTTTTCTCGGTTTAGTTGTTTTGTGAGACCCATCGCGCAGCGAAAAAAGTTTACACGAAATTACGATTTGCTATCAAAGATTACTAAGATCGATTGCCATAAATCGCCAGTCGAATGCCGTCCCATAGCCGGCATCATTCGAGGGGTGCGAGGTATTGCCGACCTGGTAATAGCCATAGTGGTGAACGACAGTGCCCCCCGCGGTATTGAAGCCGCTGAGGTTGTACCAACCGTTGTTGTTACCGCCGGTCGGAAATGACTGCATGGCGTTCTGTATAGCGGCAACCCCAACCTTGGAAACTCCGTACGAGAACGAATAGTCTCGGGAATCAATATGCCCCCACTGCCCCCATCCTGTTCCCGGGGCGTCGTGAATGTTTCCGGTCTCAACGCCGAGAACGCGAGCGAGGCGCTGCCGAGCATCGGCTATGAGTGTCCCGTTTCCATCAAACACCTGCAGGCCATATCCGGCACCCGAAGGCGCGGCCGCGGCCGACTGGTCAAACACAAACACTTCCACCGTGGTCGCCACACTCGACCACACCTGCACGCTCCAGGAATTGACTCCAACGCTCCAGCATTTCAGTATTGTTGCGTTCGCGGCCGAGCAATAAATTGCGATTAGCGGCGCAACTGCAGCAATTGAAAGTGTCGCGACGTTGGCCGAGAACTGATACATGTTTCCGCTGTTCGCCTTGCCGGCATTAATGCTGCCGGGCCCGGTCGTCACGACGATCTTCTGCCGAAGCGCATAGTTCTGCGTGAGCCCATCTATCTGCACCAAACCACTATCTGTCCATGCTTGAAAGCCAGCGGTCATTAGTACGATCCGTAGAAGAGAAAGCCACTTGCAAATGTTTCATAAGAGCCGCTACGGGGAGGCGGGTAACTCCATGAAAGAACGCTCCCATTAAACGAGAAGACGGGGAAAATGACACCGTGATCCAAATAACCGTCGCCGTTAGATTTCTCCGGCTGGAAGGAAACCCATCCGCCCTGGGAAAACCTCCCGTCAGTCACGCTCCCACCACCGCCGTTGAGGTATGCGTAGTTGATAACCCTCATCACGCGATACGATGCGTCGAGAACAAGGTTTCCCGACGCATCCCAAATCTGCAGCCCCGTCGCCATTACCAGAGCCCCAGTCGAACGCGCAGCGTCCCGTTGTTGTCGTAGACGAGCAACGTCGAATCGTTCAGCGTCATGTAGCCGCTGCCACCATTCGCCCCGTTGAGCGTGAGCGAGCCGTTTTTGTTCAAGATCCATCGCGGCTGACCGTTCGCGCCGACCGCCGTCGACTGAATCACGTCGCCGATCATCGCGTTCTGAATCCAGCCGGTACCAATAAGCGCCTGGCTCATGAACACCTGGCCGCCCTGCACGACGAATGGCGCCGTCACCGCGTTTCCATTGGGGTCAATGATCGCCACGCGGCTCGCGGAAAGAAGTACCTGCGATTCGACGACGCCGCTGCTGTTGTCCACACCAACGCCGACCCCGGCGATGTAGGTGCGACCGTTCGCCGTGATCTGCGTCTTGATCTGGTAAGACGCGGCGACGCGCCCGTTCAGATCCGCATACGAACTCGCGACGGTCTGCACCGCTGCAGTGTTGGCGTTTGCCTGCGCCTGCACAGTGGTGATCTGCTTTGCCTGCGCGCTGTCGGCATCGACGCGAGCCCTGGTCTCGGTCTGTACGGCCGCGTTCAGCGTGTCGGTAGCCGTCTTGAGCTGTGCGGCGACGGTGTCGGTGCGCTGCGCCAGCGCGAGGTCGCCTTCCTGGGTTGCAGACTGCAAGGACCAGACACCCGCATACGACGTATCGTCGCCAGCGTATATATCGGCCTGGCCGGCCATTGGCGGGGTAATCGCGTCGATCGCGGTGAGCAGATCGCCGCCAAGCGCGGACTGCGTGATTCTTCCCGCGAAGTAAGCTTCGTAGTCGCTTTGGTCGCTGCTGCTCTGCCCATTCACGCCGGCGCCGGCCGGATACCACGGGCCGATGTTCCCGGATGTGTCGACCAGACGAGCCCAGAAGAAAAACGACTGGCCGGCCGCCAGCCCTTGATACGACGTCGAAGCTTGCGGATACGCGAAATCCGAAAACTTGATAGCGTCAGCGAGCACGCTCGTGCGGCTGTACCAGATCTCCGTGCGCTGCGTGTCGCCGGCGGAACCGTCTGCCGGAAACGTCCACTTCAGATTGATCCCGAACACGATCGATTCGGTTGTGAGCGACGTGACCTGTGGCGGCGGGCTCGTCTTGCCGGTCAGCGTCGTATCTACACCATAGGCGGGGATCGACGTGACGCCCATCGCATTCACGGCGCGCACGCGCGCGAGATACGTACCCTGATAGATGCCGATGACCTCCGCCTGCAGGCCGCCGACGGCGTTCATGGTCACCCACTCGCCGTTGTCCTTTCTCCACTCAGGCAGATACGAGACAGCCTTGTCGGCGGAATTCCACGCGATGACCATCACGGTCTTGGAAATGCCCTGATCGATCACCGAGTACGTCGAGACCGCGACGCCGGTAGGCGGCGGCTGCACCGATGGCGGCACGACGGTGACCGGTCGAACCTGGATGGCCGCGCCGCTATCGATGGCCGCATACTTGCCCGGCTCGTACTGCGTGGCGTTGACGGTGTAGGTGATTTGTCCGTTGTCGTCGCCCTCCTGCACGCTGATCACGCGGAAGAGTTGCGATGCAAGGTCGGCGCTCTCGATCATCCAGACCGCACCCGGCACGGGCGTCGTATCAAACGCGGCCGACACAGTCACTGTGTCGCCGGCCACGCCTGATACCGTCCGTTTCTGAGCGACGCCCGTCGGCAGAATCACCGTCAACGAATCGCCCGCAGCGACGGTCGGCGCCTTGTCGAGAGTGATATTTCGACCGTTGACCGCCCGCATGCGGCCGCCCATCCGCTTACCGGCCTTCGCCGGGTCCGCGACCGCGATCACCTGACCAGGGGCGCACCGCGTGCCGTCGAGTCCGATCTGAAACGAAATTGTGGCCGTCTCGTATCGGCTGGTCAGGCACGTCCACATGCCGAGCCGGTGCGCCTGCCCTTGCGACGTCGTGCCGAATGCGGTGATCTGCGCTTTGACAATTCCGTAACGCGCGATTCCATCATCATCGGGGTATGGCTCAACTGCCTGCTTGTAGCCGTTTGCCGGGTCATTCCAGCTGACCAGCGCCATGGTGTAGCGCGTCTTGCGTTCCGAGCCGACATACTGGAACTTGCCGTCGACAACGTTCGCCGCCGTGTAGATGTATGCCGGATCGGACGGCATATCGGCACTCGCGACCACGGCGCCGGGCCCCCAATACGCAATGCCGCGGAACGTCGTCGCCAGATCCTGCAGAACCTTGTACGCGTCGGCTTGCGACTGAATGACGGCGTTGCACGTGAAGCGCGGTTCCTGACCACCCTTGCCGTCCGACACCATCACGTCGCAATACTGTCCAATCGCGTACAGCCCCCACTTGTCCACCATCGACGCGTCAATGCGAGCGCCGAGACCGTACCGTGTGTTCAGAACGAGGTCATAGAAGATCCACGCGGGGTTATTCGACCATGCGGTCTTGAACGTGCCATCCCATGCGCCGGAGTAAGTGCGCGCCTCCGGATCGTAGTTCGACGGGATGCGGATCAGCAGACCTTTGATGTCGTAGGCCCGCGTCGGTACCGAGCTGAAAGACCGGGCGTCGAACGACAGGCCGAACAGCGCACTCATCGGGTACCGCAATTTCCGGTCGATGATCTCGGTGATCGCCTCGATGTTGATCGTGTCGGCGATCAGCGAGCTATGGGCATTCGGCGTAATGCGGCGCACGCGCACGAGCCAGCCGGTGACCGCCGCCGGCAGCTCGATGCGCACGCTGCGTTCATAGAGCGTCGTCGTCTTGCCATCGAATGCGCCGGTCACTACCTGTGCATAAGAACCTCCATCAGTCGCCAGGTCGATTGCATACTCGACGCGATAGCCTGTCACGTTCCCGCTTGAGGAATCCGATTTCTGAAACGCGGGCAGACCAAAGCGGATGCGCACGGCGGTGAGCTGCGTGTTCTCGACCTGCCGCACCCACGGCATATCTGACGTCAGCGGCACGCTTACGGCATTTTCGTTCTCGACGGCAGGGAAACCAGACATATAGGTCTGATCCTGCGTGCCGAGCCGAAAGTCGACGCTGTAGTTCGAGAAGTTGCTCGACCCATCGCCGTTGATGATCGGCGTGTCGTCGAGATAGACGGATTGCAGGCCATTCACAAGCCCTGCGATCGGCCCTTCCGACACCAGGTCAAGCACCCGCGCATAAGCAATCGAGTGCAGGCTATCCGGCGACTCGCTGGGCGAACCGCCCGAGCCACCACCTTTCGAACCCTGAATGCGCATGTTTAGGCTTGATCCTGGGCGTAGATGCCCGCGCTGATAACCTTCGAGCCAACACGCATACGGCCATAGACGAGCGGTACCGGCTCCCCCTGAGCGGAGCTGTTGACCGGGCCGTTGAAGTAATACGAAGTGCCGTTATCCGGGCCGGTACCGGCGAGTCCCGCCGTTTGTGGGCTCAGCATCTGCATGACACCGCCCAGCGCCAGTGACGCGCCGAGGCCGATCAGTGCGCCGCCACCGAATTCGCTGGTGACCACGCCGACCACCACGAGCGCGGCGCCGAGAATCGTCTGGAAGAGACCGGCGCTCTTGCTGCCGACCAGCACTGGCGCAATGCGGATTTCATCGGCGCCGACCGGATACTCAAGCCCTTTCTCGTCGAGGTTTTTGCGGCCCATGAACACGGCGAACGTCAGCCCGTTGTCTTTGGCGTTCATCAGGAATTTTTCGAATCCCGGCACCACGACGCAAAGCGCACGGATTGCCTCCCGCGTCGACGACACGGCGAGCCGATGAGTACGGCCGAACCGATTCCCCGCGACGCCATAAAGACGTACGGTCCTGAGTGTTTCGCTCATTGGTTATCCCCGGTATCTAAGAACCGTTCGCAGGCAATGCGCCCACATGCCGCCCCAGACGGTGCGGCCGGAAAGCTGCCCATACATGTGATGCAGCAGCACGTTGTCGCCCAGATAGACGCCGGCGTGGTTCGGCGCGCCGTTCTTGCTCCGGATCTGCATGAGCAGCACGTCGCCCACTTCGATCTCGGCGTCCTGCCCCATATCGACGAAACCGGCCTTGTCGAAATTGTCCAGGTAGAGATTCGAAACGCCGTCGTCCCACCAGTTATCGGGGCGTTCAAAATCGGGAAGCATCACGCCGCGCTCGAGCTGGTAGTAGCTGCGAATCAGGTCGTAGCAGTCGTGCACGCCGTGCACGAACTGGCGGCCGATGAGCGGCGCGACATACCCGGTCGGCCCGAACTCGAACCAATCATCGAGCGCGATCGACCCATCGCCCTGTACGCCGAGCGAAACGATCACCCATTTGTCGATCCCGCTCTGCTCGCACATCTTCCGGTCGGCACCGCTCGGCCGCGCCGATGCTCCCGGGTGCGAATGCACAACAGCGGCGATCCGGCCCATGTCCTCGGCGCGCGCGTAATCCTCGGGCGCCAACTTGAAATCGTCAGTCGGCTTCGGTGCGATATTCCGGCACGGCACATACACCTCATGGGCGCCTTTCAGCACCAGCAGACCGCAGCACTCGCGCGGGTATTCCGCGAGCGCGTGTTCCGCGATCGCGTTCTTGATTTGCTCGTTCATCAGGAAAGGGTGTCGCTGAGGAAGCCGCCCCATGGGAGCGGATTGTTCACGCCGAAGCGGCATTCGCAGCCGCTTGTCTTGAGGCTGCACCGGTCGAGCGCAGGGTCGCTCACCGGCTGATCTTTCTTGTCGAAAAATGCGATGCCGACGTAGCCGCACTCCGGCCCGCGATATTTAAAGCCGCACAACCCCGCAATTTGACGCGCAGGCACCTGCTGTCCACCGAAATCTGTCGGCGATGAGAGTGTGAACTCGACTTGAATGCCCGGCTGCTCGTTGCTCTTCTGCTCGATGAACCAGATCTCTGTCGCCATGCTCTCGTTGGCGTCCGCGGTCGGGTTCCCCCCCGCAAAATTCGCGGCATCGAGGTATTGCGCGAGAGTGCGCCGGCGCGTCACCTTCGCGCCAACCATATCGTCTAGGTAGACGCAAAGCGCTGTGATCGTGCCGTTGATGTCGCCAACGATAAGCTTCGGCGACGGCTGCTGTGCGTCCGATGTATGTTCAAAGCCAGTCGCCTGAACCGGCCACGGCTTGTATTCGTTGCCCTGCCAGAAAATCGAGGTCGATTGCAAATGCGCATGAAAGCGCAGCATGTCGCCACCGATCGCGGTGCAGTCAACCTCGAACAACTCGATAATATTGCCCGGTTCTAGCTGCTGAATGTCTGCGGTGATTGTCACAAGTTAACCCCTTGTCTTCACAAAAAAAGCTGCAGACATGGTCAACAATTGACCGTCATTCAGCCCCCGCAATTGCCACGCGTAAGCACCCTCTGCTAATGGATAGGCGACCTCAAACCCAACGGGGAACGAATAACCACCATTGATATTGGAATAGCGCTGAGGCTTACCTAATCCGTTTCCGTTGTAGGCTATATAGACCAGGCTGGTGTTACCGGAGGTAGGCGTAGAGCCCGAACCTACCGCACTAGCCTCGATTGGTTCATCTGCCCAGTTTGCGACAATGGCAGAAAGCCAAACCGTATCTACCTGAGCCTGGCCGTTGTCATTGATCGCACTAGTCACCCTTAGTTTCCGGTTGTGGAAGCTGAGACAATTGATCGGGGTAAAGAGACCGGCAGTGGCGACCGCTGCAAAACTATTAGCCGCTGTGGTGTAAACCATCCCCACAAGCGTGCGCGTACTATCCCCGCTCTTGACATCGACGCCTGTGGTTGCGTCCACCGCACGGGCTGTAGTGGACGCCTCAAGAGCCATATTCTTGCCGGACATGTAGGCATAGATGTAATAAAGCGTGTTCGCCGCGACACTAGTAGCCGCAAGCGTTACGCCCGCCGCTGGGATCTGCCTGGCTATCCCCTGGATAGTCACATAGCTCCCAGACTTACGCGACAGGACAAGACCGGTTCCTGATTGAGACAGATAGCACTGGAATACCGGCGCCGTGACTGCAGTGACTATGCTGGTTCCGTCCGGAAGCGCAACGCCCGCGCCGGCCGTTAGCAGGTCGCCCACCGCGAGCGTGCCGCCAACGGTAGCTTTACCGACCACGTTGAGCGCACCGCCCACGGTCTCATCGCCCGCTACCGCGCAGTTACCGTTTACCGTCTCGTTATCGCCGTTCGTCCGCCCGCGCATCAGAACGGTCCACGCATGTATGCCGTCCGTGTCGATCAGGGCGGTTTCACCCGGGTTCAACTTCGATAGCGCAACTGTGTCGCCCGAACCGACGCTAGCGGGCAGGGATACGACGGTCGTACCGATGTTGCGCATCAGAATGACGCTGTCGGCCGCGCACTTCGACGCGGGAGGTGGATTTACGGCACCATCGCCGGCGAGAGCAATGTTCACGCGTTTGCCGAGATGATCTGCGACCGTAAGCGCTTGCGGCGCAGTGATTGTGTCCTTCGCGCTTGAAAGCGTCGCCTGGGCATTCAACACATCGACGTTCGCATTCGCCTTTACATTTGCGACGCGCACGGTATCGCCGTCGTCTCCTTTCGGCGGGGTGCCGAGGACGACCTTCTGGAGGTTGCTCATGGAATTCAGGTAGCGGAAGTTGTGTCGAACGTCTGATCGAACTGCGCCGTCATCGTGTAGACGTTGCCGTCTTTCGTCGGCTCTGAATACTTCTCACAGGTGAACAGCGATTGAGGACGCAGCAGCGGCGTCCAGTAGAACGCCTCGCCGCCGGCGCGCGCGTCGAGGAAGGCCATGATTGCCGAGATCTTCGTGGCGTCGCCAATGAATGTCAGGTTGTACGAAGATGAACGGTTATTGAGCCCGTCCGGGGCACGCTGAGCGTATCCATCGCCGAACTGCGCCTTGCGCACAAGAAGCATGGCGTCACCCGACGATCCAGCAACCGTCGGTACCCAGGTGAAAGTCTGCGTCGTCATCTTTACACCGACCGGTTAGCAAGCTGCCAGGCGTAGCCACCCTGCCCTTTCATCTTGGCGGCGATACGCGCGTCGACAAGATTCTTGAGCTGGCCTTGCAGCCACTTCGCATCGGATGCCGTCAGACCATTGCCCCCTTCGCTCGTCTGAACCGTAAGAGAGACCGCGGCGCCATCACCACGAGCGGCCGAAGCGGAAGCGACGTTTGATCCGACGAGGCCGCCCGACGCAAAACGGGCCATGCTGTGCACACTCGCCCCGTTGTTCATCGCGTCGAGGTTTGCCGGACCAATGCGCTTAACAGCATCCGCCGTCATGACGAATTCGCCGTTGCTCAAGCGCGCCATGATGCTATCGCTGGTGCCCGTTCCCGGGCCGCTGATGTAACCGCCCGTGGCATGTCCCAGCATAGGTGAGTCGCCGAAATAACTGCCGAACGCACTGGTCGCATAGCTGAACAAACCTGAGATCGCTGCGCGCGCCTGCATGCGAGCGATGTCGGCGATAACGCTCTTCGCGAGATCGCCGAAGTTGGCCTTGCCAGTCGTGACGAGCGACGCGAAGGCATCCTCCATCCCGCGGAACGCACCTTGAAACGTTGACGCAACGGACGCCGCAACATTCGCTGCGCTATCGCGATAGTTCGCCAAGGCCTCCGACGCACCATTCGTCCAATCGGCCTGCTTCGCCTTGAGCGACGAGTAGTAAGTGTCGTAATCCTGGAGAGACTGGGCGAGGCCGGCCTGGATGTCAGCGGAAGCCTTCGTATAGTCAGTGCCCCCAGCAGGTCCTTGGGCGTCACCTTGTCGAGCTGCTCCTGAAGCCGCTGATACTCTGCATAGATCGACTTCACGGCCTGCGCATTACGGACGGCATCCGCTCCCATTCCGAACGCGTCGAGCTGACGACCATACTGTTCGTTCAGCCCGTTCTGATAGCTCGCAATTGACGCATCGATTTGCGCGGAGCGCTCCTTCAGTTTGGCAATGTCTTCGTTGTGTTTAACTTCTTTTTCAAGCTCGACATTCTTCTGCAACTGTGCGCGGATCGCATCCTGGTTAGCCAAGAAGCTCTTTTGATCCGCCGTAAGGGTCTTGCCTTTCCAGTCGCCAACCTGCTGGTTGAATTTAACGAGATCCTTCTCGGCCGCCGTCAGCTTGTCGGTGGTATCGAGCTGCGCCTGCAACTGCGCGCCCTGATCGCGTAGCTGCTGGATGAATCGGGTAGCAGCGTCGTCGGTGTACGCTTTCTGGTGCTTCGGCGTTTTATCCTTAAACTTGTCCGCGATGTCAGCCGCAGCTTTGTCATAAAGTCCGCCGCTGAAATCACCGGTGTGCACGTTGAACGAAACGCCCCGATAATTCGAGGGCATCACACCGGTGTTCTCATATTCCTTCTTCAGCGCGACAAATTGTTGATACAGCTTGCGCATCGCCTCGTCTTTCGCATAACCCTTGTCGAGCGACTCGAGGCTTTTGGTAAGCGCGTTGTTGGCATCGATGGCGGCCTGGTGGACCTTGCCGTTCTGCTCTTGCTGCGCGGCAAATTTCTGCTCGTTATCGACGAAGGCCTGCTGATTCGCAATCTGTGACTGCAACTGCTTTATGCGCCCCTGCATATCGTCTTTTGAAGCGAAGACCGACACACCATCTGCAGAAACCGACGTTCCGCCGGCAGCCATATCCGCCGTTGCCTGCACGAGCTCGGCCTTAAGCGCGCCCAACTTATCCTCGGCGCTCGTTGGTTTGCCGAGATTCATCATCTGGCGCCATGCTGATTGGGCAGCTTCACCGACGGCATGCCACGCAGCGGGCAACCACCCCAGCTCCGTATGTTGTTTTCCGAGAGCCTCGGTAAGTTGATCTGCAACCTGCGCCTGGGCTGCCGATTGCGCGCCGGACTCCTCCAGTGCCTTAATATGGTCGTATTGCGCCAGCGTTAGAAAGTGGTATTGCTTGTTCTGCTCCTCGGCCCACTTCGCAACGCCGTCCGACATCTTCACGTACTGCTCGATCACCTTGTCGGCGCTCTCGCCGGTCGCATCCGACATGGCGATGACGGACTTCGCAACTGCTCCCAGCGCATCGCCGCTAAAGCGGCCGGTCGAGATCAAGCCGGTGAGGACCTTCTGGACCTCGGTGGTGCCGCCCTGAACGCTACCAATTGCGACAGCAAGGTCACTCACCTGCCCCGCGGTCTTACCCGCGAAGTTTCCCGTGTTCTTCAGTGCCGCGCTGAGCGCATCGGATTCCGTCGCTCCCTTGTACATCGCAATACCGAGAGCGCCGATTGCAGCGAGTGCGGCGCTGATTCCCATCCCAGCCGGCGAAAGGATGCTGGCCATCGCATCAGTTTTTTCGCCCAACACCATCAGCGAGCCGCCGAAATTCTTCCAACTCCCTTGCGATGCTTCGTGCGCAAGAACCAGCAACTCTCGGCGCGCACCGGCAGTCTTGAGGCTGAACTCTTCGGTGTGCTTCGACGCCTCTGCAATCCTTTCGATGTACTGCTGGGTCGAACTGGCAACTCCCAAAGAGGCCGCGCGAAGCTGCAAAATTTCGGCGCGCGTTTTGCCCGCCGTGTCCGCGGCGCGCGTAAGCGACGAGACAAACGAATTGATTTCTCGCGCACTCGCCTTGCTACCATTTTCGGTAGCTTCGGAAATTGCCCTTTGAGCGGCGGCAACACGCTGCGACGCCTGATCCTGCGTCTGCATGAAGGCCTGAGCCGACTTGCGCGCAGAATCCAGCTCCGATCGATAGCCGCTCGCATCGGCTGTGACCCGCGTTACGCTCTCATTTGCCACTTGTTTTCGCCTTGATCTCGGAGTCGATCGCATCGGCAACCGCTTGGGCTGCCGCCTTCTTCTTTGCCTCGTATGCCGGCCTCTTGAACGGCTCCGCGGCCATACCTGAGCGTCCGTACTCGACAAACCGCAGGTAATACGCGTCTTTGAGCCACGTCACGATGTACGACGCCAGTTTTCCTGGCACAGATTGCTCAGCGTCATAGGCAATGATCAGCGACTGCGCGCCCTTGCCTGTATCGCGGGGAATTCGCAGTTTCTCTTCTGCCAGAAAGATATTTGCGCCGACGAGCGCAGCCTTGCGCAGCGTCGATTCGCTAACCGCCGTGTCGAGTGCGTCCAGTTGCGCCGTGAGCGCACCCGGATTCGATGTCTCAAACGCTCTAGCCATGCGCCGTCCTGCCAAAGAGTGAGGCGCGAAGCATTGCAGTCTGCTCAGCTGGATCGTCCAGCAACACCGGCTCTGCATCCTGTGCCGGTGTGAGGCCATTTATCCACGGAATGACGTCGCTAGGGCCGAATGGATCCGGCGCCTTCTTTGTGTCACGGTTGACGTTGTAGATCGCCGCCACGATCGCGCCCGCTCGAAGATCATCCATTCGCGTCCCGAAGGGTTCGATCTGGTAGTACGCGAGCCATTCAGCGAATTCCGCGCTGCTAACCTCTTCCTGGCAGCGCGCAACCGACATTCCTAATTCGCGGGCGAGTCGGAACCAGAAGAGCCGCTCATGGCGGCTTCGGAGTTTTTTTCCACTTCCTCCGTCGCCTTCGCACCGATCTTGTTCAAACGCATGGCGACGTCGACAAGGCGCACGAGAACATCTGTGCTCTTGTCGCGAAGCTGCTCAATGTCTCCTTCGGAGAACACGACCGCGCCGTCGTCGCCGACGACCGTGCTCGCGAGCACCAGCGCCTGAAACCGCGACATAGCTTGCGGCTCCTGCAACAAAGCCATCAGCGCCTCGCGGGTTCGTCCGCTCATGACGCTGATACGCACCTTGCCACCCCACTCGGGCACATCGACGTCTTCGGTCTGTAAATCCCGCGCCGCGAAAATCTGTTCTTTTGTCAGCATTGCTCAAGCCCCCGCTGCCACCGGCTTAACCGCACCGGACACGGTGAGCGCGATGGTTGACGTAATCACGCCATCAGTCGAGCCGGCGATTGGAAACGACTTCACAGACGCGCTAAATGCGTCGGCCGTACCATCGGGGTACTGCAACTTAAACGACTCCAGGCTCGACGCCTTCTGCGCGACCTTGAGCGCGGCCTGGCCGGGGTCGGCCATATTCACGTTGACGTCCATAGAGAACGAGCCGTTATCCATCAGCCCGAGGCGCTTCTCCTTCGCCTCGGAATCCAGATCGGTAATGTCGATTTCTGTCGCGCTGCCGTCGAATCCGCTGTACGACTTCACGTTCTTTACCTGCGTCCAGGTGGGTTGTGCGGCACCCTTAACTGCGGTGTCGATGAAGAACTTACTGCCCTGCGCGCTAATCGCGGTGCTGGTCATGGTTTCACTCCTGATACCAGATAGAAAAGTCTTGCCGACTGCCGTAAAGCTTCGTGTCGTCCTCGTAGACGCTCACGGGCGCGCCAATCGGCGTCCCGAGAACAGGCGCGGCAGTCAGCCCAGAGCGCACCTGTTTGATGATGGTTGCCGCCTCGGCGCGCGTGGTTGCCCATACGGCCACCTGCATGCGGCTGTTTTGAAGCGTGTCGGGGCCGTCGAATGTCGTCTCATCGACGCCACCGACAGACTGATAGACGATGTACGGTTTCGTTGGAGACGCCGGCGCAACGTCGGGATAGACGCGACCGCCGGCGAGCGGCTTCAGCGCCACCGCGGTGATGGATTCAGCACTAGCCATTGTTAGAAAAGGCCGAGCAGGCCAGATCCGTGTATTCGCGGCTCGCCACATTCGGCAGCGGCACGAGAATGTTGAAAACGACGTCTTCGACCGATTGCCCGTCGACGAACTTCAGCAGCACAGCGCGCATGCCGTTATCGATGCCCGTTCGATAGCGAATTCGGAGGCTTGCGGTTGCGTTGGCAACTTCAGCCTCGGAGGTCAACGTTTCCTTGCCGGTCAGCATCTTGACGTTGCACCAGACGGTAGTGACCTCGACCCAGCCGGGAATCGGCTGGCCAAGCTCATCCTCGGCGCCACCGTTACGCTCGATGCGCACACGCCGGTTAAGATCGCCCGCGCGCATCAGAGGCCCGGCACGATTCGGTGCGGGCGCAGCAGCGTCCGCGCATTGAACGGCAGCTCGACTACATGTCCGAGAGCAGAATCCTCACGGTTTGCATACAGTTCGCCGGTCGTCTTCAGGATCGCCGCCTTGACCGCACCGTTGACGACCATCGGGTTATCGCCGGCCGTGCCGGCAGTGACCGCGGCGGCCATCGAACCAGCATCGTCGAACACCTGGCGATTCAGATAGTCGATCGCCGACTGCGTCGCGCCGTCGAGCAGCGCCTGCACGACGTCATCTTCCACGCCGGCGTCCTGCCGAAGGAAGCCGAGCGCCAGCCTTAGATCGACGAGTGCCATTGCTTATTCGGTGACCTTCGCCGGTTTTTTGGCGCTTTCGAGCGCGCCGAGCTCGTTCGCACCTGCCTCGAGTTCCGGCGGGCACTCGTCGCCGGCTTCGAACTGCTTGGGATAAATCTCGCCCTCCGGCACGCCGCGGAACGCCTTGATGAACTTCATATCTGCCTCCAAAAAAAGAAGGGGCGCCACAAGGACGCCCCTTAAACCACACACCCTACGGAGATTCGAGTTACGCGGCAGCGGCGATTTTCATCGCGCGCATCGGTTCCGGATTGAGCAAACCGCCGCCCACGCGCTTCGTGGTATAGAACAGCACATACGGCTTGGCCGTGTACGGATCGCGCAGCACGCGCACGCCGATACGATCGACGATCAGGTACGTTTGCTTGAAGTCGCCGAACAGGATCGGCGTCGAGTTCGCCGCAACGTCCGGCATGTCGGGCACTTCCGTGATCGGATAGCCCGCCAGCGTCGCCGGTTGCCCCGCGACATACGACGGCTGCCACAGATAGTTACCTTGGCCGTCTTTCAGCTTGCGGATGACGCGCTGCGTGTTGCGATTCATCGTGAAGCGCGCATTGCCGGTAAAAGCGCTGGGCAAGTCGTAGATCAGATCAATGACGCTGTCCGACGCGATGGTCGCTGCGGCACCGCTGTTCACAACCGGGATCGCACCGAACGGGTGCGCTGCAGCGTTCGCGCCGCCGGCAACATACGTCAGGATGCCATTCGGCTTGTTGGCGCCGTCACCCGAAAGGAACGCGAGACCTTCCTGCTTCGCGAACTGGGTCTGCACTTCGTTAGCCAGCCAAGTTTCGAGATCGATTTCGCTGTCGTCGAGGATCTGCTGCGTGGCCGCCGGGTTCGCGTAGATCTCGCCCGACGCGAACGACAGCGACTTGAACGTGCCCGTGCCAGTCTGCGGTCGCGCATCCGTTTCACCGACCCAACCGCTCGCCGTGCCGCCCATGTTGAACAGCTTCGAAAAACCAGCCTTCGAGACCGTCTGAACCTGCGCCAATTGGCGCATCGGCGAGATCAGCACCAGCTTGTCGATGATCGTGCGATCCCATTCGACGGGCGTCAGATAGCCACCCTGCTCGTCGGCACCCTTGTTGAGCGCTGCGTTGATCTCGCCGCGCTTCACGTGCGCGCGGAAGGCGTCGGTGTATTCGGCGTCGCGCAGCTTCGCACCACCGCCGCCGCCCATTTCAAGGGCCGCCATCTTGATGCTGTGATCATCCAGCGCTTTCTGGAATGCATCCAGATCAGCGCTGATCTTCTCCACCTTGGCGTTGATGTCCGACGCCGGCAAGCCGGCCTTGACCGCCTCGAGCTGCTTCGTATGCTCGGTTTTGAACTCGGCAAAAGCCTTGTTCACGCCTTCGATGAGCGCCTTTACGTCGCCGGCGCCGCTGTCCGCGCGCACCGAGACGATGCCGCGCGTGACGGCGCCGGCGTTACCTGTCAGGGATGCCGCGATCGCGGCGATGAGAATGCGTTTGTTCATGGTTTCAATTTCCCAATGCGTTGATGAGGGTTTGCAGCGATGCTGCAACGTCTTCGCCAGCGCTCGGCATGGCAGGGTTTCCAGCAGCGCTCGGCGTGCCGGACAAAAGTGATTTGATTGCTTCGCGACGGGTCGAGCGAGAGTAGCCCGCCTTAGCCATCGACGCCTCGACAATCGCGAGCGTCTTTCGCGTAGTCGACGATGACGTCTGTGTCTTGCTGACTTCGGCACTTTCGATCAAGCCGGTTGCAAAACCGTTGCTCACAGCTTGGTCGGCACCGATCCACGTTTCCTTGTCCATCAGGCTCGCCGCGTCGCCTTGCGTGATTCCTGCCCGCTTCGCGTACAAGTTCGCCATTGCCGCGTCGAATGGTTCGAGCGTCTGCGCCGCTTGAGCCAGATCGTGCCGGTTGCCGATCGCGACCGTCCACGCGTTGTGGATCATGAGGAACGAGCCTTCACCCATCAAAATCTCGTCGCCAGCCATCGCGATCACGGATGCGGCAGATGCCGCAAGACCGAGCACCTGCACAGTGACCTTCGCCTGGTGTTGGCGAAGCAGGTTGTATATCGCGACGCCTTCGAAGAAGTCGCCACCGGGCGAATTCACGTTGACCGTGACGGCTTGGTTCGCACCGATACTGCGCAGCGCGGCGGAGATGCGCGTCGCCGTTACACCGGTACCCTCCCAGTTGTCGCCGATGGTGTCGTAGATCGAAATCGACGGCGAACCATCATTTGCCGCGCGCACCTCGGGCTCCCAGCGCTCAAGCGCATCCGGACGCATATCAAACTGCGCCGCGCCCAGGCGGAAATCGGCACGAATCTCAGGCAGTTGCAGGAGGCTCATCGCCAGTCCCTTTCGGTTTCTGTGTCATTGGATTGCGCAACGCATCGGTCTGCGGATCACTGGATTTCGGCAGGTCGGAGAGCTCGCGCACTTCGTTCTGGGACATCCACGGCGCCTGACCGCCAGCGCCGAGCGCCTTCGAGAAGAACGACGCCTGATCGTTGAGCGTGCCGCGCAATAGCGCGCCTTCGTTGAACTTGAATTGCTGTTTATCGAGCTGGTTGTCGGGGATGAAGCTGCGCGCGGCGGCCTGCTCCCATGAGACAAACCAGTGCCCGAGGCCATACTGGATAAAGAAGATTGCCAACTGCTCGATGCCGCTGCCCCAACTCGTGTCGTCCATCATGAGAAGCGGCCGCGGCACGCCATACATGCGCGCGACCTCTTCGATTTGATGGTTGCGGGTCTCGATCTGCTGCGCCGACACAGCCGTGATCGAAAATTGCTTGGCCGTGCCACCCTCTTCGATCAGCATCCAGCTACCGGCGTTTTCCGCGCCCGAGTGGTTATCGGCGAGCGACTCCTTCATGCGCTTATAGGCGTTGTCGGAAAGCTCTTTCGGAATCTCGATCGCGCCACCCGCCATTACACCGGTGCGGAATGTGCGCGATGCGGCACGCTCAGCCTGTTCAGCAAGTTCCAACGCTTCACGCGACAATTTGATACGCGACACGCCATTCACGCCATCGAGCGAGAGGTCGCGCAAGTGAAAAACGTCGCGCGCCTGCAGAGTAATCAGGTCGCCGCCTGGCGTGGTGTAGTCATAGACGATCTGCCAGGCGTCCGTCAGCCGCGGCTTCGTCGAACCGCGATCCATCGGAATCAACCGGATCGGCCTGTTTCCCGACCAGATAGTCCGCGCGAACGACTGGCCGTCGAGCAGTGCCCGCAGTTGCATGAGGCTCTTGAACTCAATCGGCGTCTGCCAGTCGTTCGGCTTGTACTTGAGCAGCCGGTGCGCCGGGTTGTCGGTCTGCACCCTTTTCGTCTCGTCGCTGCTCTGGAGATTCAACGGCAGCATGCCGATCGCTTCGGAAATCAGCGTCACGCAGCGCAAAACGGCCATGTTCCGTAGCGCGCGCGCCGCGCGTGGATCGCGACCATCCAACTCGCCGCGCCGGATGTACTCGAGCAGGCGTGGATCGTCTAAGCCGGTGAACGTCTCGCTGCCCGCCGGCGCTTCCGCGCGCGGCGATGGAGTTTCAGGGCGAGTTTGGGCCTCCGGCTGGTTGCCCCGCCGGATGAAATCGAACCAACCCATTCACACCTCAAAGAAATCGAATGCCGCGCGACTCGTACACCGACGGCCCTTGAGCCGGCGGATTGAGCGCCATCAGCGATACCGCATCGAAAATAGCCATCAGCGGGTCAATCTTGCCCGTCCCGCTGGCCTGTTTTGTGATGTTCACGGCATTGCCCACCGGCACAACGCGCGCATTGCCGACGCACCACGCCATCAAGCGTTGGCCGCCGTGGACCAGTACGCCGCCGTCCCCGATACCTTCGTCGAGACCGCGGCCGCTCGCCGCGGCGACGCGTCGTTCGGTCGTCTTGATTGCGCCGGACAGTTTCCAGCCTTGCGAGATGCCGATCACCTTGTCTTCCGGCACCTTCGCGGCGACGAGCGCGTCGAGCACGCCACCAATTCCAGCCGGGTCGGCGCCAACCTTATCCAGCAGTCCGGCCTGATGAATCGTCGCGACGATCTGTGCAACGTCCTCGACGTCGTCGCCGATTTGCTCGACGACCGTCAGGTCGCCCTCCTTCTCGAAGTCGCGGAGCGTGTCTGCGATCTCTTTCCGGCGTTCGAACACTGATGGATGTGCCCAAGCGTGCGTCCATGCCAGCCAGTTGCGCGTACCGCGCTCCCGCCCGACGACAGCAAGACCCAACAGGTCGTCAAGGCCGCCACCGTCAATGCCAACGTCGATCACTTCGCAGCGCTCGATCAACTGGTCGAGCGTCAGACCCGGCACAAGCGCGGCAGCCTCCCAAAATTCTGCGCCGGCCCAACGATCGCTGCGCAGCGCGAGCCCGATTTCGACGTTGGCGTGCTTCGCGAGAAAGCCGCGGAATGACTCTTGGCCGCCCTCTTGCGCCTTGCGGAACTCGCGCTCCAGATATGCCTGGTCGACGGAATAACCGAAATTCGGATTGACCATCGAAAGGTTTTCGACCTTCAGGTGCTCTTTGCGCTTCACCATCTCTGGTGGATGCTCAAAAATCACCGGTACGAAGCACGGATCGTGGATCTTTCCGTCGCGCACGTCTCGCGCGTAACGCAGTTTCTGCAGGAACACGCCCGCCGGCGGATCATTCGACTGCGTCGTCAGGTAAATCACGAAGCCTTCGGGCCGCGACGCGAGACCGCCGGTCGCTTCGCGCAACATATCTTCGGCGTTCGGCTGCTTTCCGAACAGCCAAAGCTCGTCGATCAGTGTCCCGACGCTCTTCTTACCGCTGACGGTATTTGCGTCAGCGGCGACGACCTTCAATGCCGC
Source organism: Paraburkholderia agricolaris (assembly GCF_009455635.1). Lineage (NCBI taxonomy): Bacteria > Pseudomonadati > Pseudomonadota > Betaproteobacteria > Burkholderiales > Burkholderiaceae > Paraburkholderia > Paraburkholderia agricolaris. The sequence goes on along the minus strand of NZ_QPER01000001.1, from coordinate 1,423,959 downwards.
GCCACTGACGCGATGCGTGATCGTCTTGATGTGCGTTTGCACCTGAAACAGTTCGTCGAGGTCTTCTTCGTGCTTCACCATGTCCCGACTCGGCGCGAAACTGTTGTTCGCGACCTCGATCGTCGGCGCCAAGATTGCGTACTCGGCAGACTGGCGCCAATTGAGGATCATCGCGGTCATCATGATCCCGGCGGCCAGCGTCGATTTGCTGTTCTTCTTCGGGATGCACACGAACCACTCGGTGATCAGGCGCCGCCCGCTGTCCGGGTCGTACGCGCCGAAGATCGATGCGACGAGATCGAACACCCACTGAGCGCAAGACTCGCCGAACGTCGGACTGCCAGGCGCATCGACGATCTTGAGCTGCTTGAAAACGTTCAGCGCGATTTCGGCCTGCTCCGGAAAAATCGGCGGTGGGATGATCGAGCGACCGGCTCGAATCCGATCAGGCCAATCCGGACACGCTGTCGACCACTCCATCAGTTAGCCCAGACGTCCTCGCCACCGGCCGACAGGTAGCCGCGCTTCACAGCGTCGCGCACCTCGGGGAGTTTGGCGCGCAATGCCTGCAAGTGGATCGAATCCGGCATGGGCAGACTAAGCGCCGCGATTAGGTTTTCCAGTGTGTCCACTGCGCCAGCGATCTCATCCATTGCTATTTCCGGTTGTTGACGACGAGTTTCGGCGTCGCAAGCGACGCAAACTTGTTCGCCGCTTTCTCGGCGGCCGCGCCCTTCGCATCCTTCTTGCCCGTCTCGCCGACCTTTGCGTGCACGAACGGCATCAACGCCACCGCAGCCGTTACACGAAGCTTCGGTTCGGTCCGGCCGTCGTTCATCGCAGCGATCAGGAAAGCCTTCGGATCTGTGAAGCTCGTCAACGCGTACGGATCGAAATCCGGCGGCGGCGATCGATCAACGGCGGGTTTTGCCGCTGCGGCGGCCTTCGATTCCTGCTCGATTCGCTGCGCGGCCATGTAAAGGGCCACATCCTTATCTTTAACAAGGCGCGAACCTGCAGCCGAGGCCGTCGCGGCACTGTAACCAGCGGCGATTGCCGCGTCCTTATTGGCTTTGCCAGCTAAAACAGCGTCGGCGAAAAGCCTCTTTTTCGCTGTTAAAGCCATTAACAAAATCCTCAAAGGGGAAAATTTTCTGCGCGTGCGGGAACGGTCGGTCGAGGCGAAAAATAGCCTCAGACTTTCGACACCCCCACCCGTTAGGCGTTGCCTATTGTTGTTTTTCTACAACATTCGTTGCATGTTGTCGTATTTTTACAACATTTGATGAGAACCGCGCTCGGCGCGTGCCTTCTCACCATCGTGGTGCGGCTTGCAGAGCGTCTGCACGTTGTTCGGGTCGAGCCGCAGGCGATCATCGCCTCGATGCGCCACGATGTGATCCCCTATCGTGCCAAGCGGTTCGGCAACGCCGCGATCGGCGCATGCGAGCACGACATCGGCCGGCGACATGCCGACCATGCCGAGATCGCGCAGGCAGTAGACGCAGTGCGGATGCTCGGCCAGATGCCTGGCACGCAGCTTCTGCCAGTCGTAGCCATAGCCGCGCGCAGCGCTGCTCGTCTTGCCTGTTCGCCACGACGGCGACTCGGCAATGGCGACTCGGCTTGGCAATGACTGCAGGCGAGTCGCCAATGTGCGCAGGCGCGGCATGTCGTGTTACGCAGCGACCGGATATGCAGCGGCGAGCGCTGCGGTGGTCGCGGCCTGAATGGCTTCGACCGACAACGATGCATCGATCGCCTTCAGCACAAGCGCGATCTGCACTGCGGCGTTGACGTTGCTGGCTTGCGGCGCGGTTGCTGCCGGTGCTGCTGCGGGAGTGCTCATACTTGCCTCGATAGAAGGGTCGGTGATTGAAAAGCTGCCGTCTTTGGCCATGAACCACATGTCGAGCGGGCCGTCGATGCCAACACCGATGCCCTGAATATATGTTCTGCCGTCTTTGACCACAGTCTTGAGCGTGCCGAACTCGGCCTGCGCCTTCTCAATGACGTTTTGCTCGACGGCTTTAGCCTCCGTCTTGAACCATGAGGCGATCTTCTGAATGATGGCTTTGAGATTCATGACGTCGGTGATGCTGGTAGTGAGGCGCGGAGGCGAGAATAACTGATAGTAACGCTTGACGTTATTAACGCCATGCGTTACTATCCTTTACATGATCACTTCGTTCAAATGCCGCGACACAAAAGCTCTCTTCGAAGGCATCCGAGTAGCACGATTCGCCAACATCGAGAGCGTCGCAATCCGGAAGCTGCAACAGATTCACGCGGCTTCAGACCTCAACTTCCTACGCGTCCCGCCAAACAATCGGTTGGAAGCACTGAAAGGAGATCGGAAAGGGCAGTTCAGTATCAGAATCAACGGCCAGTGGCGCATCTGCTTCAAGTTCGAAAACGGCAGCGCCTCAGATGTAGAGATCGTTGATTACCATTAAGGCGGGAGCGGCGGAAACGCCGCTTTCCCAACAGCACAAACGCAAGCACCAGGAGCAACATATGGCACGGCAAATTCCGCTGGCCACGCCGGGAGAAATCCTGGCCGTGGACTGGCTCGAACCGATGGGCATCACCCAGTACGCGCTCGCGAAGGCGATCGGAGTTCCCGCTCGGCGAATCAATGAGATCGTCAAGGGCGAACGCTCGATCACGGCCGATACGGCTGTGCGGCTCGGCGCATTCTTCGGCACCGACCCGCAAAGCTGGATGAACCTTCAGACGCACTACGACACTGAAATGGCGAAAGAGAAGATCGGCGCGGAAAAGATCGAAGAGATTCGCCAGCACGCTCACGCCGCCTGAAACGCAAAAAGCCCGCGAGGTTTTCACCTAGCGGGCTTTTCTTTGGACGAGCGAACTCACCACGGGCGAATAATCACATATCTCCGTCGAGATCGTCAAGCACTTCGATCATTCTTCGCTCGGTGGAGTGATTGGGCCTGCCCATTTCGCCTTGCTGAATTCGGCGCGCACAACTGGCGCACTTCCCGGAAGGCTGGGTGAATAGATATGGAGCATAGGCTTTTGCCAAGTATCCATATCGCTTCCAAGCATCGCGATTCTGACAACCTCGGTTTTATCGCCGCGTTGCATCCAATACCAGCCTTCCTCGGTCGGCAGTTCAGTCGTCCATTTCATTGTAGATCCTCAGAAGGCGGGTGCTTGGGCCGTACCAGAACGCACCGTCGGGTCGCGGTTCATCGACAGGCCAGCCGTCAACTTGTCCGAACGTCAGGCAATTCGTCGCCAAACTTTGCCGCAACGTAGGCGCGCATAGCGGCGACTAATGGCGTGTCACCTTCCTTTGATGACATATAGAAGTGGCCGCCGCGAGCATCTGGATCGAACTCGTAATCGGCGCCCCATGTGCCATCCTTATAGGGCTTAACAATGATCCGCTCACGCTCGATGATCGGCCCTCCCTGCCCCCAATTTGTCGACGGAGTCCAGTCATTGATGCCTCCAGAGCTTTCGCCCGCGTACCACGTGCCACACCTGTCGTGCGGGACAAGTGACACATGCGAGTATCCTTCAGCCCTCGCGACCCAATGGTCAAGTTGCGAACAATTCAAGGCATCCACTTTCATATCGAGACCTCCTTTCCGCCATTCTACGACTACACGAGCAATCCCTTCGCGATAAGGGCAGGACGCAAAAGGCGCTTCGCTTCGGCGTAGTCGGCGTCCTGTGTCGTCGGGCTGCGCGGGTTGCGGAACACGACTGAACCGGCGACGAAATTGCGGCACGCGGTCATTACGGCGACGCGGTGCGCGAGCGACAGCTTCTGGATCAGCGGATCGACACCCTGCCCGGTTGCCGCGCGCAACTGCCGATCAACGGTCTCGGACAGATCGTCGTAATCCATCCACTGATTGCTAATCTTGAAGTCGCGGCAGCTCGCCGACGCACGACCATGACCGAGCGCGGGCTCGTATGCCTGGCTCCATTCGTACCACTCGGTGAGCACAGCGTCGATCTCGTCTGCCGCAATGGCGTCTGTCGTCATGTTGGGTTGCCTCTTTCCGTATTGTTGGCAGCGTTCGCCGTGCTTCATTCCAATTGCGCAGATCGTTTGCATAGCACCGAGAAATTCATAAGATCGTTCGTGTGGACAGCCTTTGCATGTCGCACTCTCGATTGCGATCAGCGCTTCGACTGGATCGCGATACAGGCTGCGCGACCCTGCCGTCACATGACCACCCTAAAGTGAATGCCCCAATTCATGAACCAAGCGACGAGGTCGTTTCGAGGCCCAACGGCGCGCGGGAACGGGAAAATGACGTCCGTCGCATCGGCGCCGTCATGCGCGCGTTGGCGCTTCCATATTTCACCGGCGAACGGGCATCCCTCGAAAGCAATGAGGGTTTTTTCCGGGCTTATCTCGTCGGGGCGCTCAACGCTGGTTTCACGAAGGTTCGCCGGGACGTCCTCAATGTCGATGTAGGCGTACGCGCTCATGCCACTCCCCTTACGTCCCATTCCAGATCACCACTGGCGAGAAACGCCGCCAGCGTCTTTCGATGCGTGTTGACGCTCACCTGCACTCGGTATGTGCCGTCTGCCTTGATGGCTTGCCGCTCCATGTGCCCGCGCAGATCGTCAGGTACATCGATGTCGGCCCATATGTACTCGCGACCTCTATCGCTGCTGGCGACATACGGTCGCGGCGGTCCGATCAGGCGCACCGCATTGAACCAGCCGCTGTGATAGTTCGATTGCCTATGGCCGCGCACGGCGCGCATCGTTTTCAGCGGCAAATGCGCAAACACCTGCATTACGCGGCCTCCTGCATTTCCAATCCCATCTTTCGGGCGCGACGCGGCAACCAGTCGTTCATCCCCATCTGAAATATCGTTCCCTTCGTCAGTCGATCAGCTTTTCCCTGATCAAGCCACGCATGGCACCAAAAGCAACCCGGCAGCGTGCGAGCGTGATTGGACTTCAACCCCATACCTTTTCCGGCGGCGAGACTGTTTTCATGACACGGCACGATCGTTTCATCGTTCGGGTTGAGCGGACAAACGCCGGGCACACGCAGATAGCAAGGTTCGCCGCGGCATGCCGCGAGATACTTGCCGCCCTCGGCCACTGTGACGCGCTTTCGCCGCGTCTTGAGTGCCGCGTTGCGCAACACAGTTTTCGTGTGAAACGTCGTCTTGAATGCCGCTGCCGGCGCCTGGCGTTTGAAGCCGGTACGCGCGAGTGGCGTCTTACGCTGCATTGGCGCTGATCGCTTCAAACCGCCTCCGCATCGATTAGCGCGATCAGAGCCCGGTCCGACAGCACAGGCATGTCACAAACCAAATTGATGATGTGCGTCGCTTGAAACACGCGCAGACCGAGATCGCGCAAAAGGCGGTGCTCAATCGGCGCGCCGCGCGAATGCTCCCAACCGGGCAAGAGCGCGACGCCGTCGCAATCGACAGCAGCCTTAATGTCCACACGCATACACGCGAGCCAGTCATCATCATTGCCGTCGTTCAGTTCGGCCGGGTTGACGATCTCGAAGCCCAGCGCACGCAGACGTGCTGCCTCGGCGTGAAACAGCGGAAAGTTCAGTTCCGGATAGCCCGTCATCGGACCAGCGAGATAGAGTTTCATGCGGCGCCCATCCCAACCCTGACCATCGCATCCATAGAGGCGACCAGCACATCGACGACCGTGTTGCGCGATGCCATTCGCTGTTTCGCTGCCAGGTACCGCGGATTCGGCTCGTAGTCGTCGAGACGCGGAAACGGCTTGCCCGTCAGTTGATAGGTGGATCGATAATTCGATTCGCTCCCCTTCACATGACCGCTTTCCTTCAGTGTGCGCAGCTTTTTTTTCGTGCTTTCGTAGGTGAATCCAGTACCCGCCATGATCTCGGCGCTGTTCGACCCCGGATGCAAGGCAAGAAATTCGCATATCTTGCGCTGCTGCTTGCTCATGGTCGTGTATGCCATTTCTAGATCTCCTTCACGGTGATGCCGTGCTTGTCGAGCATCTGTTTACGCTTCTGGATGTAGGTGCGGTTCTTCCGGGTTGCCGTCGATTTGACGTCTTCCACAACCTGCTTGCCGCTTGCCACGTCCACATACACGAAATCGGCGACGTACTTCGATGCGCGCTCCCATGTGCCGTCGTCACGCTGGCGGCGCTCCGTCAGTACGAACGACACTTGCAGCTGGAGGTCGCAGATCGCGCCGGCCACCTGCAACTGGATCAGGTGAAACCATCGTGACCGCTCTTTCTGGCTGTCGAACTTGATGCCGTTGTGCTCGCACCGCGTGTTGCGGTACTTCGCCGGCCTCTTCGCGGGTGCTATGTGCGCCGTTGTGATGCCGCCGTGCTGACTGGGTTCGAACGGATCAGGCGGATCGTCCAGCGCGCTTGTCTGTGGCGGGTTGCCGGTCAATTCGTAGATACGGCGTTGTGCGGTCGTCATGGCCGGCCGGGCGTCGTCGCGCACGCGCGCAGTGCCTACGATCGTCGTGCCTGACGGAACCACCATCGGCCAGGGTGCTCGCTTCGTCACACCACCTCCGCTTGCGCTACCTTCTCGCGCGGAATGTCGTTGAGGTACGCGTATAGAGCTTCGCCGCGCTCTTCGCTCTCGCGGCTGACGGCGGCGAGCAGGTACTCCATCCATCCTCCAGGGCCGAGCGCCTTGCACACCCTCGCCTTGAATTGCTCGAAGTACTTGAAACGCGAGGGATCAAGACCGAGGCGCTTGCCCTGCTCGCGCCAACCTTTTTCTTCGAGCCACCAGCCATCGACAGCGCCAGCCGCCGACGCAGCACCGGCCGCCGCATCTTTTGCTTCCCAAATTCCCGTCCACCCGCGCAGCACCGATTCGTCGATCGCGTCAACAACGCTCATGCCGCGAGCGTGGATCTGTTCGAGCTTCTTCAGCGAAACGCGAGCCGCCGGGCGCGTCCAGGGAATTCCGTTCTTGCCGGTAGCCTTTGCCTCGCGGTGTTCGCACCATGCGTCCCACGCGTCGAATGGCAGCCAATCCGGAAGTTCAAGGTTGAGAAGTTCAGCATGCAACGCAACTCGCGGCGCACGCCGCGCGGGTTGATGGTTCTCTGACGGTTCCTTGGTGGTTCCTGATGATTCGGGTGCAAAAGCTTTGCACCCTTTTGCGCTTTCATTTGCACCCTTTCTGTCGCCAGTTGCACCCTTTTTGCCTTCGCTTGCACCCTTTGCATTGGGTGCATTTTCTGCACCCTTTGAACCAGACGGAATGGGTGCAAGCTCTGCACCGTTTATCCAGTCGGGATTGATGCGGTACTCGCGCGCGCGGCCTCGACCACCACCGGCGTTTGCGACCAGCAAGAGAAATCCGGTCTGCTGCATGCGGCGAATCTGGTACTGCACAGCGCGCGGAGACTGGCGCGTCTTCTCGGCGATGTAGCTGATCGATGGATAAATGTGCGTTCCGTTGTCTTCGGCGTGGTCAGCCAGTTTCAGCGCAACCAGCATCTCGCCGCCGCCTTCCGGATACCGATCGAACACGGCGGTCATCAGCTTGACGCTCACGCTTTCACCTCGGCAGGCAAGCCAATGGTTTCGTTCATCACGCCAGTGGCTGCGCACTTCTGCTCGCCTCGGACCTTGAGCGCCTCGTCGTCGAGCAGTTCGCGTATGCGGCCACAAACGCTCGACAGCCGCATGTTCGTACGGTCGGAAATCTCCTGGCGCGTGAGGGTCAGGAAAGGGCTGTAGAACAGATCAAGAATCATCTGCTTTTGCGTGCGCTTCTTCGCGCACGTGACCGAGTCATAGCCGGCCAGTTGGGTGTGTGTCGTCCGCATTACCTGTCCTCGGCCATACCTTCGATGCGGCCAACCAGGCCAAACAGCGAGGCGATGTGGTTCCACACGCGATCCTTCACTCGCGCGACCTCGTGTTTCTCGACGCGGTTGTCTTCGAACGTGCGATTTACTTCCTTTCCGATCTCGCCGTTCGTTTCCCAGGTCTTCGCCATAAGCTCAAGTACCGCGCCGTCGGAGCAGTTGTCGGCATCAGGCAATTTCACGAGCACATAGCCGCGCTCACGCGCCCAGGCCTCGAGCACGCGGTCGTCGTCGGCGATTTCGGTAATGCGGACCGCTTCCGCCAATGTCGGCTTGTGAGTTTCGTTGCCCACGTTGACTTTGCTACGGAGAACAGCCGCCGACATACCGATGCGCGGGGCGAGGGATTCGCAGCCACCTTTGTAGTCGTGCGCAACTGCGTGCAGGGTGTCGAGGATGTTCAATTGCTACTCCACACAAACGTGTTTTGTTGCGCTTAGTACAACTAAAGTGCAACTCAACAAGAAGAAAACAGGAAAAAGAAGAATGAAAACGCTACGGGAATCTTTTGCTGCCGCTGCGCCCGATGGACGCGCGGCAGTTACTTCACTACTGCTGCTGGTTGCGCTGCAGCCACTTTCAGCGCCTCAAACTGAGCCGTCAGGTTCACGCGCGCCGTCTCGTACTCGTCGGGATACCGCGCACCGCGCGCGGCGATCGCGCACAGCGCCTCGCGGATCTGTTTCTGTTCGGTTGCTGTGAGCGCCATGCTCTCTATCTCCAACGTGCTGCGTATTAAGGCGGGGTTTCGGGCTCATGGCAAAATCGAGCTTCCACACTGCGAAACAACCAACCAAAGACCCCATGGAAAACAACCCAGATCCCAGCACAACTTTCTGGCCAATGGTCGAGTGCTCAGTAGGCTTCGACCAAGCGACACAAGTTATTACGCTGGAGCCGAAATTCTCTGCCTTCGGAAAGGTTCACACTTCACGCGCGCTCAGCATCGAGCCGCACGTTGCAGAACAATTCGTCAAGGCCCTGCAAAAGGCTCTTACCGAGTTACGACAGCAACCACCTTCCTTAAATTAAGCGTCTGGCCGCCCTGCTGCGTCGCTTCGAGCAGCGCAAGCCGCACAGCAGGGCGAATCAGCAACAGCACCAGTCGCGCATACAGTCTCTTCATGTCAGGGAGCCTCTTTATTTTCGGGGTACACCCGTGAGCGCCACATCACGCCGCCTTATCGAAATTGCCGGTGGGAGTACCGAAGACATCAGGGCGACGCAGTCGGACGCTTGCCGGGATGCCCCGGGCGGTCCAGTTGTGAACGCGCTGCGTGCCACCCCTCTTGAAACCGAGAAGCTCTGCGACGCGCGCTGGGCCGCCGAGCTGCTTAATCAGCGCCCGGTCGGAATCGACGGAGAAGGTGGCGGTGTTCATGAAACAACATTAAACACCACGTTTAGTTTTGTCGCAAGCAATCTAAACGTGCCGTTGAACAACAAAACGTTTACTTCGGCGACCATTGCGCGCATGCACGCGACAATGGAACGGTTGTACGAAGCCGCTCGCCTCCTCCATCAAATCGAGGGGCCGGCGCAGCTCGCCAAATTTTTGAACATCTCCGAACAGTTGGTGAATAACTGGCAACGGCGCGGCGTCTCGAAGGGCGGGATGTTAGACGCACAAAAACAGATCGGCTGCAGTGCCACCTGGCTCGAAACCGGCGTGCCGCCAATGATGGCTGCCACCGCGCAGCAAGCCAAACTCGAGGGTGGATCAGCCGATTCGACGAAGAGTGATCGAAAGAAAGGCGTAATCAAAACGCAATCTGATGCTGTCCGCGATACACTGCTAGCCGGGGAAACATCCACGCATCGGCTCCGTCGCGCGCTCAGTGACAAGGAAGTGTCACCGACCGAACTCGCGTCCGTCGCGGGCGTCGGCGTCGAGGCGGCCGCGCTGTGGCTGGGTGGGATTGGCCCCGATATTTCGATGGCGCAGGCTGTCGCGATACAGAATACCTATGGCGTGAATTCGGTGTGGCTGCTCAAGGGCAAGGGAGAGCCCGGGGTGGCGGTACGGTACGCGGATGCGTTCGACCCGATCACGGATCTTAAATGGCGCGGGGCGCCGGTCGTGGGGTTTGCTCAATTGGGCGATAACGGACATTTCGTCGACATCGATTATCCCGTTGGTTACGGAGAAGGATTCGTTGCGGCGCCGACCGAAGACAAGGATGCGTACGCACTCCGTTGCATCGGGGACTCGATGCGTCCCAGAATTAAAGACAGGGAATTCGTGGTCGTTGAGCCAAACCATGTGATAGAGCCAGGCGACGAAGTGTTAGTCAAATCGAAAGACGGCCGAGTCATGGTTAAGGAATTTCTTTACGAGCGCGCAGGTAGGGTGCACCTCATTTCGGTAAATGAAGCGCACGCACCTATTGCAATCGACAAAGACAATATCGAGAAGATGCATTACGTAGGATGGATCGCAAAGCCGTCCGCGTGGCGACCAGGTTAGAAACGCACGGGGATTCAATGCTTACAAAGACTTTTGCGGCCTCGATCGCGGCCGCCGTTCTTGCATCGGGCTGCGCGTTTGAGCACCCCACTGCCGATCAGTTTGCCCGTGTTAATCCGCCACGTTTCTACGAAGCTATGATCAAGGGCCATTTTCAGCCATTACTGAAGGACCCGGAATCCGCACGATATGACTTTGGCGCCCCGGCGAAGGCTTATGCGAACAACGGATCGCTCCGCGGCGGTGATGTGGCGTGGTACGGGTACGCTGTGCCAGTCCACGTCAACGCGAAAAACAGTTATGGCGGATACACCGGAGGAAAAGACTACATCATCCTGTTCAATGGCGATCAGCCGATTCATGAAACGAGGCCTTCCGACCCTCTTTTTCATTGGTTTTGACAAGGGCTGAGTGCCGCCTAATTTGCATCTGAAAACCCGCCCCGGCGGGTTTTTTTTACGTCGGTCATGCGGACCAGATCAACTATCTGCCGGACGACAACCCCGGCATCGACGTGGCGACACAGGCCAACTAAACAAAACGTTTGACTGATATATAAACATAGTGTTTAATTCATCTCACGCACTCACCGACCTACCGGGAGACCTTGAGATGGGATTTCACACTGGCCTAACCTTCGACGCGCTGCGCGGCGCCAACACCGCCCGCCTGCCGCAATTCAAGAATGCGCTCGGCGAACCCGCGCACAGCAAAGCCGATGGCTCTGACTGGTCGCTGGGCGAATGGGTGACCGCTGTCACCGGCGAACTCGGCGAAGCCGCGAATCTCATCAAAAAGGTTCGGCGCGGCGATCTCACGATCGACGAAGCCCGCGCAGACCTCGCGAAAGAGTTCGCCGACGTCGTGACTTACCTCGACATCCTCGCAATGCAATGTGGCGTCGACCTCGGCCGCGCGACGCGCGACAAATTCAATGAAGTCAGCAAGCGCGTCGGTAGCAATGTCGAACTGGCGGGCGACGATTGGCATTACGCATCATGAACCGCGCCACTTGCGACAACGATCTGCTCGCCGCATGTGCGGACTTTTCGGGGCACGTCGCACTCGGCTGCAAGATCGTCGCGACGGGGCTTGTGATCGCAGTCCTTTGGTACGGCGTGGTGTTTGCACGCGCCAACGGATGGCTGTGATGCGCGCCTTCGCCAAATACGTCGCCGTGACGACTTCAGCCCTCGCGATCGTCGTGCTGCTGTGTGCAACCGTGCAGCAATGGGATGAACGGGGCGCGAGGACTGCCCTCACCTGCCTGTCGCGCTGCACCTGATCCCGTAAAGGCTCACCAATGGTTTCGAACGTCACATTCTGGTTAGCACTCCTTTCCGCTCTGCATGTCGGAGCGGCAATAGGATTCATGCTCGGCTGTATGGGTCGCGTCGCGAACGTGCACGACGAAGCCCTTGGTGAACACCAATGCGATGTGCACCATCCGCGCATCGGCGATTGAAGCAAACCAGACCTTACAGGGTACAAGCACATGCTGAGCAAAGAAAAACTTCACATTTCACATGTGACTGACTATCCGCGATGTGAACTTACCGGGACATATTTCTTCAACCAAGTTAGCCAGCGCGATGGAGATTCGTCGCGCGGATTTGGTCAATTCGCGGTTTCGCGTTCGGTGCCTTGCGACGAACTGCTCGCCGCCGAGATCCGGATCGGATCGAAGTATCCCAGCCATTTCCAAGGCAATGCGACGAAGCTGAAGCAAATCTCCAACTTTGCCTTGCGAGGCGACGACGTCAATGGGGAAGTCGCGAAACATGCTGGCCAGGGCGTCAAATTCTCCAGCAGCATCGGCGTAAATAATCCTCCCGCTCTTATCCTGCTTTTGAAACATCGACAGGGTGCACATACGTGCAAGTTCATTTGCCATGACCTGCAAGCTAAGAATCACGGTTGCCGCTTCCGTGTTCGTTGCCTCGGTACGTGCGGCACGTTCGGCCATGATCTGACGTCTCGCGACTATCAGCGCCACGGCAATAGTGCCAACTGTTCCTATCGTCTGAGCCCACGAGGCCCACGCGGAAGAGTCCCCAGGCATATGAGTGAACGCCGCAGCGAGTACAGCACCGAGTGCAAAGCCAACAATCGCCATTACCGAGTCGCGCAGCTTCGCTTCGTACTCGTCGTTCTTATTGCCGTCCATGGTCGCCCCCGCGCATTTGGGCGAAATCCTAGCATGACCGACAACACGATACGAGCAGCAGTGCCGGATACCGGCGAGAAGCCACGTAGCAAATACTGCTATCGGTTAACCGCGCCCGCTCCTAATAAGCTCGACAATTTCACCAATATCTCGCTGCGTCTCGTCGCATCTATTACGCATCTGCGTCAGTGTGATTGTAAATTCCGACCGCTCACCTTCATCCATTGGACGGTCCATGCTGAGCGCCAGACTTACGACCTCTCTCATCTGCCTAATGGTCGCACCCAAAATGATGATGAGTTTTACAAGACCAGGCGTTTCAAGGCCGTGAAGAGGAATTGCAGCAGCAATTCTCTCAAGTTCCTGAAGTTGTGCGTAGTCGAAGTGTCTCTTGGCCTCGCGAACATCTCGCATAATCTCTGGCGCTCCCAGTTGATCTACGACATATCGGGAGAACATGAACGACCCATGCGCTATCTCAAAGATCGATTCGGCAGCAGCCAATCGTTGGTCACGCCGAACGTCCAGTTGCAAACGACGCGAACTCCAGCCCGACCAGGCGATCGCCACAACAGAGGCAGCAGCCTGCACCCACGCAGCCACGTCACCGGACTTATGCGGCTGATAGTGGAGAAAGATCGCTGCGGCGATAACGAATCCGATAACGCCAAGTGGCCATTTCCATTCGACTTGCTTCACACCGCCTCCGTCCAATTTTGAGGAATCCTAGCATGAAGGAACGCCCTATCCTTTTCAGCGGCGCAATGGTGCGCGCTCTGCACAATCGCCGGGCACGCAATGTTTTCAAACCAACACAAACCTTCTCACCGGCCGCCCTTTCGAACCCGGACGTTCTCGGCATGAAGCTGATCGCGGACTTCTCTGAGTGTTCTGACGAGAGAGGGAAAAGTGATGTAAGAAGCGGCTGTCCGGCCCTTACTTTCCGACTCGATCAATTCTATAAGGCGCTCGGTCTGATCTTTGGCCATCCCGAAAATGCGGGCCGACAAAACCGTGGGCAAGTTCAATGTGGGAACGGAGTTCATTTCGCGCAGAAGTTGTGTCATCACAAGCTTCATGCGTCTGAAATCGATGGCGCTTTCGTTCGCTTCCTTCTTGATCATGGACTCGAACATCTCCGCATGGGCATGAGCGCTTTCAACATAGCTGTAGGCGAAGCGCATCAGTCGAATCGCATCGAGGCGTTGGCGACGACGCTCCAGCCAGTTCTGAACAAACACAACAGCAAATGCAGCCACGACAGCAAACGTGGCAGTAATTGCTTGAACCACCGCCAGCCAATCACCCCGATGGAAAGACGTCATGCGTGAACTCCCGATTTTGTTTTCTGGCGCGATGGTACGTGCGCTGCTCGACGACCGCAAGAAGCAGACGCGGCGTGTGATCGCTCATCAGCCGGCCGACGGCTGGGCCTTCGACGTCCCGCCGCAGTTCGGTCGCATCACGTCAAGCCACCCAAAGAAAGGGCGCTTCGGCGCTTTCATCCGCCGCGGCGTCGGCAGCGACTTCCCGCAGTTTGATCTGCTGCCCTGCCCGTACGGCATGCCGGGTGACCGTCTGTGGGTGCGCGAAAGCGGCGTCATCAGCAAGCTTCGCGGCACGCTGGAAAAACCGGGCCTGTTTCGCCACGACGTCCCGACCACGCCGACGATCGGAGATTACTGGGTCGAGGAAACGCGCGCATCCGGTGCCAGCTACAGCGTCACCGGCTGCCCTCGATCATCTGCGCTGCTGAGCTATGGCGCCAAGGCATGCCCGTCCATCCACATGCCGCGCTGGGCGTCGCGCATCACGCTCGAAGTCACGGGCGTGCGTGTCGAGCGCTTGCAAGACATCAGCGAACAAGACGCCATTGCTGAAGGCATCGCCAAGACAGCTTCCAGTTTCTGGAGCACCTACGGTCGAAATGGCGTGGATGGCACCTACTCGCCGCGCAGCTCGTTCCGCTGCCTTTGGGAATCGATCAGCGGCGAGGGTTCGTGGGACGCCAACCCGTGGATCTGGGTCGTCGAATTCAAGCGAGTTGCCTGAATGACCGGTTTTGCATGGTTCGCTCTCGCCGTATTAGGCGCGATGGCGGTGGGTGTGGTCTTGGGTTGGCTGTATGCACGGAGGAAGAAGTGAACTGGATCGACAAATGCCACTTCGGTGACTGCCGCGACACAATGCGCAAGATGATCGCGGACGGCGTCAAGGTGCAAACCATCGTCACGTCACCGCCCTACTACGGGCTACGCGACTACGGCCATGCCGGCCAGCTTGGACTAGAAGAAACGCCGGAACAATACATCGCAGCGATGGTTGACGTCTTCCGAGGCGCACACGAAGTTCTTGCGGACGACGGCACGCTCTGGCTGAACATCGGCGACAGCTACGCTGGATCGTGGGGCGCGCAAGGACGCACCGGCCAAATGGCAGACCGCTCGATAATCAGCGCTCGCCAGATCGAAGGGCATCCGCAAAAAGCATCACGGACTGGTGCAATCCCACAAGACTCCGGACTAAAACCGAAAGACCTAATCGGTGTTCCATGGATGCTCGCTTTCGCGCTCCGTGCTGATGGGTGGTATCTACGGCAGGAGATCATCTGGCACAAGCCGAATCCCATGCCAGAAAGCGTGCGTGATCGGTGCACGAAGGCGCATGAGTCACTGTTCCTACTTTCAAAGCGCGAACAGTACTTCTATGACTCTGAAGCGATCTCGCAACCATTGGCTGAAACAAGCGTGGATCGCCTTGCTCAACCCAACTTGCCAAATCAGGCCGGCAGTGACCGCGTACCCGGCAAGACAAACGGCGCGATGAAAGCAGTAGGGCCGCGATTCGGCGGCAACAAATACGGCGACGACGACCGCGAAGAGTCTCGGACGAAAAGCGGCAACGAATGGACCGGCGAAGGCGGCCGCGCAAACCGACGATCGGTTTGGACAATTGCGACGACTCCCTACAAAGGCGCGCACTTCGCCACCTTTCCCGAAGCGCTCGTAGAGCCATGCGTTTTGGCCGGCTCGCGCACTGGCGAAGTCGTGTTCGATCCGTTTTTCGGTAGTGGCACGACGGGCAAAGTCGCCTCGCGCCTGGGCCGCCGTTTCATCGGCTGTGAATTGAACGTCAACTATGAGCCGTTGCAGCGCGACCGCTTGCGTCAGCCCGGCCTTGAACTCGCGTGAACATCATGCCAACGAAAACGCAACCGGCATTACTCGCTCAGACCGGTAAGTAGCTCAGCCCTTCAGGCGGGACATCAGATCAAATGCCATTTGACCTTGCCACCGCGAAACGTCTCGATGTTTCGGGTCCAATCTGCACCGCACGCGCGGCAAAAGTACTGCTCTATACGCTTGCCGAGGGGCTCTCTGGCGGAACCACTTTCGCACAGAGACTGGTGAGGCGAGTCATGGCTAGGATGCTCGTGAAGATCCTTGCACGGTGCGCAGAACTTCGTTGTATCGAAAGGCATGCGGGATTCCGTAATGAAAAAGTAAGAAATCACCATCCTAGCATGACGCAACAGGACATCCGCGCAACGCGCGAAGCAATCGAGCAACGGATGATCAATATCCGCCACACGAATAGACGGTGTTTATGCACCACACAAATAAAGAGAGACCAAACCATGACTATTAATACAGACGCAGTACGGTTCGACATACTCGCGCATCTTCAACGGCAGCGCGACTGGTCTGAGCGGCCATTCGGTCCCGGCCCGCGGACAAAAGGCTTAGTTGATCACATCCGGAAAGAGTTGTGCGAGATCGAAGCAGAACCGACCGACATCCCGGAGTGGATCGACTTCGTCGTTCTCGCGCTGGATGGCGCATGGCGCGCCGGCGCGTCGCCCGGCAAGATCGTCGACACCATCGTCGCCAAGCAGGCGAAGAACGAGGGGCGGGTGTGGCCCGATTGGCGCACCACCAACCCCGACAAGGCGATAGAGCATACGCGCGCCGCCGATACATGGCCGATGGCCGGCGACATCGTGCGCTATGAAAACGGCAGTACCGCGTTAGCCCGGTTGATCTCGCCGCACGCGGGCGGATGGCACGGCTACCAGTGTATGCGCGCCACGACCTTTCTCTCGAAGTGCTATCGCCCGTCTGCCAAAGGCCTCCGTATGTGGGACGAGTGCGCCAAGTGGAGAAAGCCAGCCTCGGCGGCTGTCGCTTCATCCGCTGTGAATCCGATTACTGAATGATGAGCATGGACTATCGCAACCGCGTGGCGATCATTCTCTCAAATACGCTATGCCGGGCGTACAAGTCCTGCACTAACGGAGAGCAGTTCCGCTTGAACAGCCGTCATCAGATCGATCGCCTCGTCAAGTTGCTCTTCCCAAGACGCGATAAAGCCGTTCAGCAAGGCAGTGCGGAAGGTAGTCAAACGCTGGAAACTTGGTCCCTTGACCGGTATATCACTGGCAACGGCATTCATAAGCGCAATCGCGCGCGCCAGTCGAAAGGCCGTCGACCGAGGAAGTGGAGTCAGCGCCGCCAAGTCATCGGGCGGTATGACCCAGCCCATAGGACGGCAAGCGCTCTCTGCTTGACCGTATTTGGAAGTGAGCGGGAGTTCCCCTATGGGCGTTTGCAGAATGATCCGCGTCTTGCACGCAGCATCGAGGAGGACGGACAGTCGAGGAGTGAGGTATGCGCCAATCAAGCGAGCGCGCACGACCGAGTCTCTTCGTCTGAGAGTCTCCTGTCGAAGGCCAAACCACAAGGCAACAGCGACCGCGCCGCACGTTCCGATAGCAGTCGCGATGTCCCAGAAGTCCTTCTTAGAATCGAGCGCTTGCTCAATGATCCGACACGCAAGCATGGCGAGTGCGAGCATCGCGACCGAAAACGTCACGGCAGCAATCCAAAAGACGACATTGCTGAGGCGTGTCATGACTAAACATCCAGTTATTTTTTCTAGCGCAATGGTACGTGCATTGTCCTCGAGCAACAAGAAGCTGGCGTCTCGACCGACGATCGTCCTAATGCTGCCCAGCGTTCAGCAGCATCCAAATCTGGCGGCTCTGCGTGCCAGTGAGAATCCGCGCGAACACTGCGCGGCATCGCGTGCAGGTGTAGTGCTCTTCTATACGCGAGTCATTAACCGCCCCGGTGCCGTTCAGCGTCAGCGCTTCGTGCGGCTCGGTGACGGCCGGCAGGCCGTAGAGAGTCGCGCATGGTGCACAAGGTTGAATCCAGAGGTTCATTTTCAACTGTCCGACGCCTCTTCAACGGCGTCGGCGAATTGTTTCAACGATCTCCCGCATCCCGCGATGGGTGCAGGGCCGGCCTGGAGCAACCTTCTGTATCAGGGCATTCACTTCAGTGACGCTGAGGTCCGGGTCAAGGATAGCCGGATGCAAATCCTCGAGGTGCCTCACGTGAAGGCTCTTTTTGCTTTTCTCGTTAAAGCAAATCTGTTGCTGGCCGTTGCGGTTTGGCTCAACTCGCAAGCCACGCTCACGGGCCGCGAGCAAAACCGCCTCGACGAAATTTTGCTTGTTCATAGAGCTGTCTCTCCCAAGCTTGCGAGGATCGTAGCATGAAGGAACGCACAGTCTCTTTGAGCCCTGCAATGGTGCGTGCGCTCATCAATGGTCACGAAGGTAGAAATCATCCAGAGGCAAATCGACAGCTAATAGGAGTTCTTGACTCGATTGATTTCCGCACCAAGCATCTCGGCGGCTGCGCCAATCGACGTGTTGAGTTCGCGGAATCCATCTTCCCATGTCACGGGGAATTCGCGAGTCCGGCTCGGAATGACACCCATCCCGTTTGCAATGGCGGTCTGCGCCACGATCAGCGCTTCGACAGCCATCGCGGTCGGAGCCTGAACAGGAGCTATGGCCGTGACGACCTGAAGGGAAACCCTCAATGCATTAACAGACACCAAGGTCGGGTACTTGCGCCCCTCCTTGGCCGGAAGCACGACCAACTCTTGGTAGAGGTCATTTGTCCTGTCACGACAAGTCGTGAGCATCTTCTCAACTGCTTCAAGCCGGTCAACCAACTCCATTCGCCGCGATTCTTGGGCCGCAGCCGACTGGCGGGATGCAATCCATATAGCAGCGCCAATGGCCAAGATCGACCCTACACCTTGAACCCACGACGCTGTGCCGGGATGGTGTTCGATCCAATTGAGAAGGTAATCCATGCGTGAACTCCCAATCTTATTTTCTGGCGCGATAGTACGTGCGCCGCTCGACAACTGCAAGACGCGCGCGACTTTTGGGAAAGCGGGGTTAACGAAAAAAGACCTCGCAGATCGCGAGGCCAGAAACCGCGGGGGAGCGCGGCTGAGAGAAACAACATGGTGCTCCGCCATCCCGCCAACCGCCATCGGACGACTCTGAAAAATTGAATGTCGCACAACGAATTCAGAAAACCACGCGCAAACACTGAGGGATCAAATGGAAATCGCGAAGGGGAAGCGCATTAGCGCGAAAGAGGCCGCCGAGATCCTCGGCGTTCCGCGCTATGCGATCAGCCGGATAGACCGAGCCGGCGAAATCATTCGGAGATACAAGCTCGGTCATAAGACCCACGTCTACGACCTCGAATCACTCTATACATTCCTCGCGTCATGCCAATCGAAACCATTACAAAGGCCGGCCGCCGGCGCTACCGCTGGACGTTCGAGCGCGTCATCGAAGGTAGCCGAGTTCGAAAAGCCAAGCTTCTCCCTGCGGGCCTTTCTGCAAAGCAGGCCGACGAACTAGGCCGGAAGTGGGACGCAGAAACGTACGCCCTGCATACGGGCGTCACGAAAGCCGTCGTCACGATCGGCGATTGTGTTCTGGTGCACGTGACGGATAAAGGCGCTGACTGGAAAGATGGGCGCAAGCGCGCATTGATTCTTGAAAAGTGGGGACCGGAGTATGCGACACAGGATGCAACCGATCTGCACGCCTGGTCGATCCGCTTTGTCGGGTATATGCGGGCAAGCCTCGACCATCTTGGAAGGCCCAAGCGCCCGCTATCCGATGCAGCGATCCGCAACGTTCTGGCATACATCCGCGCGGCGATCAAGTACGCGTTCAAAATTGGGCACATAGAGGTCGATCAGACCGCGCGCATGGTGATCCCAACGGTCAACAACGAGCGGCACCATTACCCGCAGCGGAAAGAGATGCTGGAAATTGCCCGCGCCTGCCTTTCGCGCGATCGAGAAGTAAGAGCTGCAATTCGCATCGCGTTCTACTCCGGGATGCGTCGTGGCGAGATATTGCGAGCGAAGCCGACACGCTACGGATTCTCACTTGACGATACCAAAAATGGGCGACCGCGCATCATCCCAATCCATCCGCGCGTCGCCGTATTGGCGCGCCGCATGCGCTTTACGCTAACGGTCAAGCAGTTCGAGGAGGGATGGAAGCGCGCGCGGACAGCGGCCGGCTACCCAGATACGAAGTTCCATGACTTGCGGCACGGCGCCGCGTCGGAAATGATCAACGCCGGCATCGATCTGTTCACGGTCGGAGGTGTGCTCGGGCATAAGTCAGTCGTGTCGACCAAGCGGTATTCTCACCTGGTCACAGACCGGCTTGCGGCGGCCGTCGGCAAGATTGGGCAGAAGCGGGGAAATCCGGTTTAAGGCAGAAAAACCCACACCTCGAAAATTCGCCGGAACTAAGCAAAACCGCGAATCCTTTTCTGGGCGGGTGGTGCCGGGGACCGGACTCGAACCGGCAAGCTGTGAAGCGGCGGATTTTAAGTCCGCTATGTTTACCAATTTCATCACCCCGGCAGGGGTAGAAACGTACGTGGACGCGAATTCTACCATTGCCCGGCGAGCGCACCAAACCCGCTTAAGCCAGCCGCAGTCCACCCCCAACTCGCCCCCCACACTCTCCATCCAGGGACAAAACCTGGAGTCATCCGCAAGTCACAAACGTTCCCGATAATCCGCTCACGAAAACGTTTACATGACGAGCGTAACCCATGATCCCAACGATCAAAGATGTCGCCGCCCACGCGGGCTTCTCCATCGCCACGGTCTCGCGCGCAATCAACGCGCCGCACACCGTGAACCCGGTCACGCTCGACAAAGTGCGTCAATCCATCGACGCCCTCAACTTCCGCCCCAGCCCACTGGGACGGCAATTACGCGGCGAGCGCACACGCCTCATCGGCGTGATCCTGCCGACGCTCGCCAACCCCGTGTTCGCCGAATGCCTGCAAGGCATCGACGAACTCGCGGCGGCGCAAGGCTACCGGCTCATGCTGATGACCACCCAGTACGACGCCGACCGCGAACGCCACGCCATCGAAACCCTGCGCGAGCATCGCGTGGAAGGCCTGATCCTGACCGTCGCCGATGCCGACACGCATCCGCTGCTCGACGAACTCGATCGCGACGGCCTGCTCTACGTGCTGATGCACAACGACACGGTACGGCGCCCGGCGGTCTCGGTCGACAACCGGCTCGCCGCGTTCGACGGCGTACGCATGCTGATCGCGCACGGCCATCGCCGCATCCTGATGCTCGCCGGCACACTCGCCGCCTCGGACCGCGCCCGCCAGCGGCATCTCGGCTACGCGCAGGCGATGCAGCAAGCCGGCCTCACCCCCGCGCCGGCACTCGAGGTCGATTTCAACGCCGACGAACTATCGCCGTCCGTGCTCGCACATCTGACCAGCGGCCCGAACCGCCCGACCGCCCTCTTCTGCAGTAACGACCTGCTCGCGATGGTCGTGATGCGCGGCCTGCGCCGCGCGCGCCTGCAGATTCCGCACGACATGTCGATTCTCGGTTTTGACGGACTCGCGATGGGCGAATTGCTGTCGCCGCCGCTGGCAAGCGTCTGCGCGCCGAATCGCGAGATCGGCTGCGCCGCCTGGCGCCGTTTGCTGAGCCGCGTAACCGGCACCTACGAATCGCTCGGCGAAACGTCGCTCACGTTAACGCTGCCACACAGTTTGCGCGAAGGCGCCACCATCGCGGCGATTTCGAACCGCACCGACAATCCGCCGGCACGTGCATCGACGTCAGCCGCAGAGCCGTTTGCATAAGCCGTTACTACTACGCCGAACCTCAAACCACCCGCTCTCTTCTCTTCAGGAGACCCGCAGTGATCCGCTCTTCAACACGTTTCGCTTCGTCGATCAAACCGCTCTGGCGCCGCCTCGCCCGCACCACGGCCGGCGCGCTGTCGGCCGGCATGATCGTTACCGCGGCGCTCGCCGCTCTCGCACCGCAAGCGGCCCGTGCCGACGAAACCGCGATCTGCTACAACTGCCCGCCCGAATGGGCCGACTGGGCGAGCCAGATCAAGGCGATCCAGCAAAAGACCGGCATCCGCGTGCCGTTCGATAACAAGAACTCCGGTCAATCGATTGCGCAACTGATGGCCGAGCAGAAGAGCCCGGTCGCGGACGTGGTGTATCTCGGCGTGTCGTCGGCGTTCCAGGCAAAAGACAAAGGCGTCATCCAGCCGTACAAGCCCGCGCATTGGGACGACATTCCGGCGAACATGAAGGACCCGCAAGGCTACTGGTTCACGATCCACTCAGGCACGCTGGGTTTTTTCGTCAACAAGGACGCGCTCGAAGGCAAGCCGGTGCCGCGTTCGTGGGCCGATCTGCTGAAGCCTGAGTACAAAGGCATGATTGGCTATCTCGATCCGTCGAGCGCGTTTGTCGGCTATGCCGGCGCAGTCGCGGTGAATCAGGCGCTTGGCGGCACGCTCGACAACTTCGAGCCGGGCCTCGACTGGTTCCGCAAGCTGAAGGCCAACGCGCCGATCGTTCCGAAGCAAACCGCCTATGCGCGCGTGATGTCCGGCGAAATTCCGATTCTGCTCGACTACGATTTCGACGCTTACCGCGCAAAGTACAAGGATCACGCCAATGTCGAATTCGTGATCCCCAAGGAAGGCACGATCTCGGTTCCGTACGTGATGAGCCTCGTGAAGGGCGCGCCGCATGAAGCGAACGGCAAGAAGGTGCTCGACTTCCTGCTGTCGGACGAAGGTCAGAAACTGTGGGCCGAAGCCTATCTGCGCCCGGTACGCGCAAATGCAATGACTCCGGACATCGCCGCCAGATTCCTGCCCGCAAGCGATTACGCACGCGCCAAGCCGGTCGACTTCGGCAAGATGGCTGAAAAGCAGTCCAGCTTCGGTGAGCGTTATCTACAGGTGATGCATTGAACGATGTCACGTTCCCGCTGCGCTGGCGCATCGCCCTGATCGCGCCGGCGCTGGTGGTTTTCATCGCATTCTGGCTGTTGCCGATGGGCGCGCTCGCGCAAATCAGCGGCGACGGCCACGCGTTCGCGACCTATCGCGCGATGCTGACGAATCCGCGTTACATGTCGAGCCTCGGCGCGACTGTTGTGCTGTCCGCGGCAGTCACGGCGGCAACCCTGGTGCTCTCGGTAATCGCCGGTTTGCTGCTGGCGCGCCGTGAGTTTCCGCTCAAGCGCACGTTGCTCGCGCTGCTGACGTTTCCGTTGGCATTCCCAGGCGTCGTGGTCGGCTTCATGGTCATCATGCTGGCGGGGCGCCAGGGATTGATCGGCGCGTTGTCGTTGAAACTCACCGGCGACCGCTGGGTGTTCGCTTACTCGATGAGCGGCCTGTTTCTCGGCTACCTGTACTTCTCGATTCCCCGCGTGATCGTCACCGTGATGGCCTCGGCGACCAAGCTCGATGCGTCGCTCGAAGAGGCCGCGCGTTCGCTCGGCGCATCGCCGTGGCGTATCACACGCGACATCGTGTTACCCGCGTTGTCGCCGGGTCTGATCGCAGCGGGCGCGGTATGTTTCGCGACCGCGATGGGTGCCTTCGGCACCGCCTTCACGCTGGCCACCGACATCGACGTATTGCCAATGACCATTTACACCGAGTTCACGCTCAACGCGAACATGGTGACGGCGGCGGGTCTGTCGATCGTGCTCGGCATCGTCACATGGGCCGTGCTGGCATTCGCTCGCAGCGTGAGCGGCTCGGCAGTCGCGGCAAGCGCATGAGCGGCATGTCCAAACCCGATCACAAGACTTCGATGAATTCCATCAGCACTCCCCTTCAGCCGGCTGCGAAGCCGCGCGCGCGGCGGCTCAGACTACCCACGTCGCGCACCTGGCTGGCAGCCGGCCAGTGGTTCGTTACGCTGCTGCTGTGCGCGTTTCTGATCGTGCCGGTCGTGATGTCGATCACGGCCGGACTCACGGTCAATTACTTCAAGGGCGTATCGAGTGGACTCACGCTGCGCTGGCTCGGCGAAGTGTGGACCCAGTATCACGATTCGGTATTTCTCTCGCTCGAAGTGGCCGCGGCGACCTTGCTGATCACGCTGCTGACCGGCGTGCCCGCCGGCTACGTCCTGGCGCGCAGCAAGACGCGGCTCTCGCGCATCATCGAAGAATTTCTGGTGCTGCCGATTGCCCTGCCCGGCCTCGCTTCCGCGCTTGCGCTGCTGGTCGTCTACGGCGGCTTCACGATGTTTCGCATGAGCGTTGCGTTTATCGTCGTCGGGCACGTGGTGTTCACGCTGCCGTTCATGGTGCGCGCGGTTGCCGCCGTCTGCGCGAGCAGCGATCTGCGCACGCTCGAAGAAGGTGCGGCGAGCCTCGGCGCAAGTTTCCTGCAACGCTTCGTCACGATCGTGCTGCCGAATGCGCGGCCTGGGATCGTTGCGGGCGCGCTGGCGGTGCTCACGCTCTCGATCGGCGAATTCAACCTCACGTGGATGCTGCACACGCCCGACACCAAGACCCTGCCGGTCGGCCTCGCCGACACCTACGCGTCATTGCGCATCGAAATCGGCAGCGCCTACACGATTCTCTTTTTCATCATGACAATGCCGCTGCTCGTCGCGATGCAATGGCTCGGCGTCGATGCGACCGGCCAGCGCAGCGCGGGGAAAAAACGCGCCGCCTCCCGTTCGAAGCCTTCAACGACGCCCACGCCATGAAACTCGACTCCGTTCCCATCACGCTCACGCAATGCGCAAAAACGTTTCGCGGCACACGTGTGCTCGAACCGCTCGACTTGCACATCGGCGCCGGCGAGACACTGGTCCTGCTCGGCCCGTCCGGTTGCGGCAAAACCACCACGCTGCGCATGATCGCGGGCCTCGAAACACCTGACGCCGGCGGGAGCATCGCATTCGGCGACGAAGACGTCACTGCGTTGCCGATCGAAAAACGCCAGGTCGGCATGGTGTTTCAGAGCTATGCGCTGTTTCCGAACCTGACCGTGCGCGGCAACATCGGCTACGGACTGAAGATCAAACGCGTGCCGGTTGAAACCGCACGGCAACGTGTCGACGAATTGCTCGTGATGATGCGTCTCACCGCTCACGCCGAAAAGCCGATCGATCAGCTTTCGGGCGGCCAGCGCCAGCGCGTTGCACTGGCGCGCGCGCTGGCCGTGCAACCCCGCGTGCTGCTGCTCGACGAACCGCTGACCGCGCTCGATGCGCGCTTGCGCGACACCTTGCGCAGCGAGATGAATACGCTGCTGCGCGAGTTGGGCATCACGACCGTCTACGTGACTCACGATCAGGCCGAAGCGATGGAACTCGGCGACCGTATCGTCGTGATGAGCGCCGGGCGCATCGAGCAGATCGGCTCGCCGCGCGATATTTACTACCGTCCCGCGAATCGCACGGTCGCGCAATTTGTCGGCACGATCAACCGGCTGGCGGGCGAGCGGCGCGAGGGCCTTCTGACCACGACCGGCGGAACCGTCCCGCTGCCCTCAGGCCCCGGGCATGCAAGCGCGGCACACGAATTCTTCTTCCGGCCCGAAGACGCGTACCTCGCCGACCCGGCCACGGCGCAATTGCGCGGCAATATCGAAAGCACCGCGTTTCTCGGCGAGCGCACCCGGTTGACGATCGGCGGTGCCGCACCGGACGCCTTGCTGATCGACGTCGCGGGCCGGGTAGAACTCGCACGCGGCGCACCGGTCGGGATTTCGATCGCGCAAGACGCGCTGATTGCGCTATCGTAAAGACACAGCGCTGTGTTTCTAGCGCGCCATAAAGAAGGACATCCCCATGCTGCTGGCACAAATTAGCGATCTGCATATCAAACGGCCCGGCGCGCTGGCTTATCGCCGCGTCGACACCGGCGCCTATCTCGCGCGCACGGTCGCCGCGCTCAATGCGTTGGAGCCGCGTCCCGACGCGGTGATCATGACCGGCGACCTCGTCGATCAAGGCGATCCGGAGCAGTACGCGCACCTCAAAACGCTGCTGGCGCCGCTCGAAATCCCCTACTTCCTGCTGGTGGGCAATCACGACGAACGGACCGCGTTGCGCGCGGCGTTTGCCGATCGCGCCGAATTACACAGTGGCGGAGAGTTCGTGCACTACGCGGTCGATATCGGAGCGCTGCGGGTAATCGCGCTCGATTCGATGGTACCGGGCGCAAGCGCCGGCAATCTGTGCGACGCCCGGCTCGCCTGGCTCGCGACGCAACTCGATGCGGCCCAGGGCAAGCCGACGGTAGTCGCGCTGCACCATCCGCCGTTCGTCTGCGGTATCGGACACATGGATGAATTGCGGCTCGATCCCGTTGCCGCCGACAAGCTCGCCGCATTGATCGCCCGTTATCCGAACGTCGAGCGGGTGATCTGCGGCCATGTGCATCGGCCGATGTTCGTGCGGTTTGGCGGCACGATCGCATCGGCGGTGCCGGCGCCCGCGCACCAGGTCGGTCTCGATCTGCGCGAGGACGCGCCCTCGGCATTCGTGATGGAGCCGCCCGCGTATGCGCTGCATCGCTACGATCCGGCAACGGGCATCGTCACGCATCATGCGTATGTCGACAAGGCCGATGGCCCGTATCCGTTTTACGAGCCGGAAGGTGCGTTGATCGATTGACGGCGGCGCCGCGCCGGATCAGACAGCGACAAAGGTTTGCCGCACACGCCGGGACAGCCTGAAATACGGTATCCCGAGCGCGGCGGCGACGACGGCTTGCACGAAACCGTCGAATGGAATGGCGATCGCGATGCCGATGGCGTAGGTCATGTGATCGCCCAGCAGGTAGGCGACGGTTCGCATGACGACGATCGCCAGCAGCCACGCCTGCACCTGACCCGGAAACCGCGCCGACCTGCGCCGCACGAGCAGCGCCAGCCAGCCGGCACCGGCGACGATAAACAAACCGATGATCACGTCGCAGCCCACCATCGCGATCACGGTGCGATACCAGCCGTGCGTTTCCGGGCGCGCGAATACGGCCAGCAACTCCCATTCGAGCATGAGTTTGAGCGGATCGCGCAAGGCGAACGCGGTTGAAAAGGCCCATGCAGCGAGACCAATCAGGGCGATGAGCAAGCAGCCGCCGATTCGGCGGGGTTCGGGTTTCGAGCTTAGGTTCATGAAATCGGTCATTTGATGGATCTGATCGCGCGTGCTGCGCGCGCCGATTCTACGAACGAAAACCGAACGACCATCTCATTTTTACTGCTCGGTATTTGGAGCAGCTTCCGCGCCCCGCTTTACGGCCTCCGCTTTACAGCAACTGCTTTCCACCCGCGCAGCCTTTCCTTCAATCGTGCGCGCGGCCCGCTGCGGGGGCCGTCAGCACGATTCCGACCGCTCCGGTATGATCGGCACGCTTGAGGACTGTGCATGGGCCGGTCCGTCGATGGTTTCCTCACATGTCCACATCCGAAGCCTCCACTCCTGCTTCCACAGACCGGTCTTTGCGCGGTCTTCTGCTGCTCCTCGCGACGATTGCCGGCGTGGCGGTCGCGAACATCTATTACAACCAGCCGCTGCTCGGCAACTTGCGGCAATCGTTTCCGAACAGTGCGTCGTGGGTCGGCGCGGTGCCGGCTGTGACGCAGCTTGGCTACGCAGCCGGGATGCTGTTGCTGGCGCCGCTCGGCGACCGCTTCGATCGTCGCCGTCTGATCCTGTTGCAGATCGCCGGCATCTGCGTTGCGCTGGTGCTGGCGGCCACGGCGCCGACACTGTCGGTGCTGATTATCGCGAGCCTTGCGATCGGCGTGCTTGCCACTATCGCGCAGCAGGCCGTGCCGTTCGCGGCCGAACTCGCGCCTGCATCCGGGCGTGGCCATGCTGTTGGCACGGTGATGAGCGGATTGTTGCTGGGGATTCTGCTGGCCCGGACTGCGGCGGGCTTGATTGCCGAGTATTTCGGCTGGCGAGCCGTGTTTGGTGCTTCGGTGGTTGCGTTGCTGGCGTTGGCGGTAGTGATCATTCTGCGTCTGCCGAAGAGCAAGCCGACCTCGACGTTGCCTTACGGCAAGCTGATGGTTTCGATGTGGCACCTGATCGTTGAGCATCGCGCGCTGCGTGAGGCCTCGCTGACTGGTGCGGCGATGTTCGCGGCGTTCAGCATTTTCTGGTCCGTGCTGGCGTTGTTGCTGGCGGGCGCACCGTTTCATCTTGGACCGCAGGCCGCGGGTCTGTTCGGGATTGTCGGCGCGGCGGGGGCGATGGCCGCGCCGCTGGCCGGCAAGTTTTCCGACCGACGCGGGCCGCGGACGATTATCACCGTGTCGATTGTGCTGGTGGCGATTTCGTTTGTTGTTTTTGCCTTGTCGGCGAAGAGCATTGTTGGGTTGGTGATTGGCGTGATCGTCCTTGATATTGGTGTACAGGCCGCGCAGATTTCCAATCAATCGCGGATTTATGCATTGAGGCCGGAAGCGCGGAGCCGCGTGAATACCGTTTATATGGTGGCGTATTTTATTGGCGGCGCTGTCGGGTCGGGGGTCGGCGCTGTGGTTTGGCCGACTTTTGGATGGGTTGGGGTTAGTGTTGCTGGGGTGGCTTTTGCCGGGCTGGCGGCGTGGAATCATTTGAGGCTTCCAGCCGAAGGGTAGATGGCCTGCCCGGCAGGTGGGGGCCTTCGCGGCGCTGCTCGTTGTTGATTTGGCACTTTGGCCTTTCCTTGCTTTGTTAGTGGTCTATTAGCGTTGCCCCTGTGCGGGGCGGCACCTACTTTTCTTTGCCTGCCGCAAAGAAAAGTAGGCAAAAGAAAGCGGCTCAAACCGCTAATTCTTAAGCGGGTCCCCCGCACAGTAGCGGTAGTGGTGCATCTGGAATCCGTGCCCCCGCACACTCCGCGCCGTTGACAAAGGACTCATCAGCTCCCACTCCGCACTGCGTGCGTCGCGGACGGGTCTGCCAAGGAAACCTGGCTGATGCTTTGCATGACTGATCGTTTTCTGGATCCGGGTATCGGCGCGCGCAGCGCCGCCGGAGGTATGACGGCCTTGTCACCAAGGCGGAATGTGCGAGGCGACAGATTCCAGATGCACCACTACCGTGGCTGTGCGAGGGACCCGCTTATGAGCTGGCGGGGTGAGCCGCTTTCTCTTGCCTACTTCTCTTTGCGGCGGCAAAGAGAAGTAGGTGCCGCCCCGCACAGGGGCAACGCTAATAGACCACTAACAATTCAAGGAAAGGCCAAAAGACCAACACCAGAACGGACCACGAGAACACAACCAGGCAACGCCAAAAAGAGCCAGACAACAAAAAGCGCCGCGCAGGCCCCCACCTGCCGGACCGGCAAAAACCCTTCCTTCATCCAGCGCCCCGCGCAAACGCATACTCATGTAAAGCATCAATAACCCGATCAAACTCAAACGACTTGTCGTAAAAATGCCGAACACCATACTGTTCACAACGCTCCCGATAAGCCGGCAACGCATGATTCGTCAACACGGCAGCAAAAATCGAATCGATCATCCCCTCGCGCTGCAAGTAAGCAAGCACCGGCACCCCCGACCCCCGCTTCAGCTGCAAATCCACAATCACCGCATCAAAAGCCTCGTCGATCAACAAAGCAATCGCCTGATCGGCAGAATCCGCATACGCGGCCACCTGCAACAAACCCGACGCATCGATAGCCTCCACAAGGCTCCTGCGGATCAGCGGCGAATCCTCAATCAGCAGCACGCGCAACGGCGCGCGACCGGCTGGATCAACATCACGGTTCGATTCGCTGTTCATCGGCGTATCTCGATCGTCCACTATTCGATCAAACCATTCTTGATCGCGTAATAAGTCAGATCGGCATTGTTAGCCAACCGCATCTTCTCCAACACGCGAGCCCGATAAGTACTCACGGTCTTCACGGACAAATGCAATTCTTCGGCAATGTCGGTCGGAATCTGCCCCGCCGCGAGCTTGCAGAATATCTGGAACTCGCGCTCGGATAGCGCTTCGTGCGGCCGTCCCGCCGCAGGCTTGTCGAGGTTGTCAGCCAGCGTGTCGGCCACCGCCTCCGACAAATAACGATGCCCACGCGCTACCGCACGGATCGCCCGCACGATCTCCTCAGGCTCGCAGTCTTTGTTGAGGTAGCCGTTGGCACCCGCGCGCAGCAGGTTGATCGCATACTGACTCTCCGGATAGCCCGACAGAATCAGCACGCCCTGCTCCGGCCTCACCTGCCTGATCACACGCAATGTGTCGATGCCGTTCTTGTCCGGCATCGCGATGTCGAGCAACACCACGTCGAACGCCTGCTCCCGTACGAGGCTAATGGCTTCGTCGCCGGTAGCGGCTTCGGCCGCAACGCACATATCCGGCTCGTCCGCGACGAACTGCCTGAAACCGCCTCGGACGATCGCATGGTCGTCAGCTATCAACACTCGAATCATCGGTCTGGTGTCCCTGCTACAGGATTGCTCCCAATGCAGACATTGTAATGATCTCTGGCAATGCCTCCACCGAACAGGCAAAGCCACAGCGGTAAATGCTGCGGGCGGCGCCCGCGCCGGAAACCCTTCAGACCCTCCGGCGCCAGCCACCACCAACCATCGCCGCACGCTTTTTAACCACGTTTTACTCGCGGCCCTCGAGCAGGTCGGCCATATCGTCGGCATGCTCTTCTTCAACAGCGAGGATTTCCTCGAACAGACGGCGTGTCGTCACGTCCTTCTCGCCAAGGTAGTGCACGATCTCGCGATACGTATCGATCGCGATACGCTCGGCAATCAGGTTCTCGCGGATCATGTCCGTGAGATCGCCGCCTTCCTTGTATTCCGAATGCGAACGCGTCTTCAGACCGTCCGGGGCAAAATCCGGCTCGCCGCCCAACTGCACAATACGCTCGGCGATGCGGTCGGCGTGCTCCTGCTCTTCTGCCGCATGCTCCGCGAATTCGGCTGCCACGGCCTCGGAGTTAATACCCTTGGCCATGAAATGGTGCCGTTTATAACGCAGCACGCAGACGATTTCAGTGGCCAGCGAATCATTGAGCAGTTTCAGCACCGTCTTACGGTCAGCTCCGTAGCTTTGCGTAACCGGACCATCCGACATATGCTTGCGCGCGTCCTCGCGGATCTTTTTCAGGTCCATCACGAACGAATCGCTGGATTGAGAGGCTGCGCCTTGAGCGCCAGAAGATTTCGTCATTAAGATTCTCCTTTATCCGGTATGGGGAACTGCGTATCCCGCACGAATCGCGCCTGATACGCCCGTTTAAGGAAAGGCTATTCGTCTACGTTCGAAATACGCCGAGCAGCAGCGTGACCACGAACACGACAAGGAAGATGTAGAACAGGATCTTCGCAATTTCCGCCGCACCCGCCGCGATACCGGTAAAACCGAACACAGCGGCAATGATCGCAATCACGAAAAAGACGATGGCATAGTGAAGCATGGCGATTCTCCTTGTAGATGTCTGCGAAAGAGACTCTGAGGCGAACTGGGACGAACCCGAGGCGAACCGCTCTCCGGCAACCTGCGGGAACGGCACGCGGCCACCTCGTCGAGCGGCGCTAATCGATAATTTTCTTCGTTACCACGAAACCGAGAACGAGGAACACCACGCACAGAATCACGAACACGACAAACAGGAATTTCGCAATCGCCGCTGCGCCCGCCGCTACGCCGGTAAAGCCGAGCAGCCCGGCGATTATCGCCACGACGGCGAAGAACAATGCCCATTTCAACATGATGGCCTCCTCCAGAATCAGTCAATGAACGATCAGGTTCATCCTATCGGTCGTCGACAGTCGGCGCATTCCGACATGCTCCGTTTTTCGTGTGAGAATCCGCTTACATGGAATTACGGCAGCGTTACGCTGATTGCATCGAACGAGGCGCACGGAAATTGCGGCTCGGGAAGCGATGCCGGCGCTCGTTTGCCTGGCCCCGTGGCCGTTAGACCGATGCCCCATTTAAGGAGTCGAAGGTGCCGTACGCGTCGAAGATGCAGAAACCCCCGGCCACAGCGCGATTGAGCGGCTGGATGCGCAATCGCAGCTGGGCAATCGCGATGACCGTGGCAATTGTCATTACGGTGGGTGGACTCGTGATTCTCGAAACCGCGCGCGAGCGCATTGCCGCGGAGTACGAAACGGCGCTCGAGGCACGCGACGTCACCGTGCAATTGAGCACGCTTGCAAGCCAGCTATCCCGCCTGAGCGCGCATCAAAGCGATTTTCTTCTGACGAAGCAGGAGGTGGCCGCTCAGGGTTTTTGCGCAACCGCCGGGCAGATACGGCAGAACGAACAACAACTGGGCAAGTTCTACCGCAGCGGCAAGGCGGATAGCGCCGAGCTCGCGAGTTTCACGCAGATCGCCGTGCTAATCGACGCGCGCATCGGTGCCGGCGCCGCTGCGTTGCAACGCGCGGCACCGCAGCCGTTGAATCTGTCTGCCTGTGGCAGCGCAAGCACGGCCAATCCCGCCGACGCCGCGCTGATCGACAGTACGCTCACATTGCTGCGCGACAACGAGGAACGCCGCGCACAGCACGCACTCGACGCAAGCCGCGCCGACCAGCGCATCTCCACGCTATGCGCGGCCGGCTTGTCCGCGCTGAACATCGTGCTGTTCATTCTGCTGTTTCGCAATCTCGGCATCCAGATGGACCGGCAGGCGCGCGTGCAGCGTCAACTGATCACGCAACAGGAGGAACTCGACCAGCTCGTCAACGAACGCACGCGCCAGCTCGAAGCGCTAGGCTGGCACTTGCAGGCTGTCAGCGAAAACGAAAAGACGCAGCTCGCGCGTGAACTGCATGACGAACTCGGCGCCATTCTGACCGCCAGCAAGATGGATGTAGCCTGGGCCCATCGCAAACTGAAAGACAACCACCCGGACATTACGGAGAAACTGAAGCGCGCGCTCGCCAATCTCGATCAGGGCATTGCGTTGAAACGGCGCATCATCGAAGACATGCGGCCCACGGTGCTGGCGAACTTCGGCCTCGTCACCGCGCTGCGCACGCTCGCCGACGAAGCCGCGCAGCGCAACAACTGGGCGCTCGAATCGCATTTGCCGGCCGACGATATCCAGCTCGACGAGCAAACCGAAATCGCCCTCTTTCGCGTCGCGCAGGAGTCGCTCACGAACGCCGCCAAATACGCGCGAGCCTCGAAGGTGTCGATCGCGCTACAGGTCGGCGACGGCCAGGTGGCGCTGCATATCGCCGACAACGGCGTCGGCATCACGGCGGCCGATCTGAAGCGCACCCACACCCACGGGCTGCTCGGCATGCGCCAACGGGTCGCCGCGCACGGCGGGCGCTTCGATATTCAACGCGGTGTGCCGAACGGCACCGACATCCATGTGGTGATGCCGAGTGTCAGCACGGCAACGCCGTCGATGGATTCGCCTGCATCGCCGCCCTCGGAAACACCTGTCCAGTAAGGTTTTTCGGCGTATCGAAGCGAGCGTGTAGGAGTGCGCCGACGCAAACACAGGATCACGCCTACAACAAAATCGCAGCGCAACTGACAGCGCTTCCCACGCCCTTTTTTTAACATGCAATCAGACCGGATCGACTGGCGCAAGCCGCGGTCGGACGACAGCTAGCCAGGCTAGCGCGTGTCCTCCAGGATGGGCACGTCAACCGATGCATTCTCGACAAGGAGAACTCTCATGAACCGACTGATCGCTTTGCTTCTCATTGCGGGAACAGCCGCTCTTGCGGGTTGCAACACGATGGCGGGAGCCGGGCAGGATATTTCGAAGGGCGGCAACGCCATCACGAATTCAGCCGAGCAGGCAAAGTAAGCTAGCAGCAACTCAAGGATTCCCGGCGCCTCACGGCGCCCTGGGATGCCGAATCTCCATAGCCCGTCGCGGGAAACCGCGGCGGGCTTTTTTTCGTCGCCGGACACATAAACGGGAACAGCGATCCACTCACGTGGATCGCCGCTATACCCTCCCATCGATTGCTGCATGGCTGCATGTGCAGTGTGCCATGCACGCCATGCAGCTTCGGGAGCCTGTTGGCCTTTTATGCGCCCCTTACTGGCCCGTCAGCGTGTTCGTCAACTCGACACTCGGCGTGCCGGTATTGCCGTTCTGCGCGACCAGCAGATGGATCTGCCCCGGTACGAGCTGGCTCAACGTCCCCCCGATCGGCACCGACGTCACCAGCCAGTCGGCGTTGTTCGACAGCGAGAAGGCTGCCGACTGGAAGATCGGCGTCTTGCTGCCCGCCACCGTCGCGATCAGCACATACTGGCCGCCGGACACGTAGATCGAATCCTGGCCGCTCGCCGGCACCGCATTCTTGAACGACACGCCCGCCATAGTCGGGCTGACGTTGGTGATGTCGGTGCTGGTTGACTGAACCAGATACAGATCGAGGTTGGTCGCGTTCGCCGACGCATTAAAGCCGCGCAGACGCGCGCTGTTGGACAGCAGGCCCTTGTCGAACGGATCGTCGATCAGGCCGATATCCGGCGCGGCCAGGCCCGGCAACGCCAGCACCGTGTAATCGTGACCCTTGGCCGCATCGGGGAAGTTACCGCTCGCCAACGCGGTCGTCGTGCCGGTGGGCGCATACGCGACCGTGGTCGAGCCGGTGTTGATGTTGGTGAGATTCGTCACACCCTTATAGCCGACGTTCGTCTGTCCCGACGGCGCGGAGCCATTCACGAGAAAGTCGACCGACGGGCCACCGGGAATCGCATTGATGAAATGGATCTCCGGATTCGTCAGTCCGAGTTCCTTGCCTACGTCGCTGCTGCCGCCGCCACCGCATGCGCTCAAAATGGATGTAACAGCGACTACAGCCGCCATGGTTCGGATCATTTTCATTGTTCACCTCTCTGTGTCGAGCCCGCGGCCCGTGCATCCGGCTTGAGCAAAGCACGTGCCGCAGGGTCGGACAGGAGGCCGGCAGCCGAACAATCCTTTACGGAGCAACGCGTTACGCGGATTAGAATTTTCCCTCGGAGAGTTGGCGCGTTCGGCAGTGTATTGTTCGCGCACAACCCATACTTACACGGTCCCTGCATGTCTTACCAACACTTACTCGCCGAACTCGACCTCGGCTTCACCCGTTTGCGCAACCGCGTGGTGATGGGTTCGATGCACACCGGCATGGAAGACCGTTTCTGGAATTACCCGAAGCTGGCGGCCTATTTCCGCGAGCGTGCGAAGGGTGGGGTCGGTCTGATCGTTACGGGCGGAATCTCGCCGAACCGGCAAGGCTGGCTGCTGCCCTTCGGCGGCACGCTGAATTCGGTGTTCGATCTGCGCAATCACCGCCTGCTGACCGAGGCCGTGCATGCCGAAGGCGGGAAGATCGCGTTGCAGATCCTGCATGCGGGGCGCTATGGGTACCAGCCGTTCGTCGTGTCCGCGTCAGCGCTCAAGTCGCCGATCTCGAAGTTCAAACCGCGCGCGCTCACCGAAGCCGGTATCGCCCGGACCGTGCGCGACTATGCCCGCTGCGCACGCCTTGCCCAGCGCGCCGGTTACGACGGCATCGAGATCATGGGCAGCGAGGGCTATCTGCTCAACCAGTTCCTGTGTCCACGTACGAACCAGCGCTCCGACCGCTACGGCGGCAGCATCGAGAACCGTATGCGGCTCGCGCGCGAGATCGTCGAGCGCGTACGCGCGGCATGCGGCGAACGCTTTATCGTGGTGTACCGGCTTTCGCTGATCGATCTGGTCGAAGGCGGCAACACCTGGGAAGAAACCGTGCAGGTCGCCCAGGCGCTCGAAGCCGCCGGCGTGACGATGTTCAACACGGGCATTGGCTGGCATGAAGCGCGGGTGCCGACCATCGTGACCTCGGTGCCGCGTGCCGCATTCGCCGCGCTGAGCGCGCGGCTGAAGGCTGCGGTCAAGGTGCCGGTGATCGTATCGAACCGCATCAATACGCCCGAAGTCGCCGAGGCACTGCTCGCCGAGGGGGCGGGCGATCTGGTGTCGATGGCAAGGCCCCTGCTCGCCGATCCCGAATTCGTCGTGAAGGCCGCCGAGGGACGCGCGGATGAAATCAACACCTGTATCGCCTGTAATCAGGCCTGCCTCGACCACACGTTCAAGAACCAGCGCGCGACTTGCCTCGTGAATCCCCGTGCGGGACGCGAGACCGAGTTGATCTACCGGCCGGTCTTGAGCCCGCAGGCAGCGCGTTCGGTTGCGGTGGTCGGCGCCGGGCCGGCGGGACTCTCCGCCGCGACCGTTGCGGCTTCGCGCGGCCATCGCGTGACGTTGTTCGATGCGAGCGCAACCATCGGCGGTCAGTTCAATCTGGCGATGCGCGTGCCCGGCAAGGAAGAGTTCAGCGAGACGATCCGCTATTTTCAGAGCCAGTTGCAGCGGCACCGCGTCGACGTGCGGCTCGAGACGCGCGTCGATCCGGCGCTGCTTGCCGCAGGCGGCTACGACGATGTGATCGTCGCCACGGGCATCGTGCCGCGCAGCCCGGCGATTGCCGGCATCGACGGCGCTAACGTGCTGTCTTATGTGGACGTACTGCGCGGCGCGGCGGTGGGACGCCGTGTCGCCGTGATCGGTGCGGGCGGGATCGGCTTCGACGTCAGCGAATTTTTGCTGCATCGTACGGGCGACCCGCTGCCGATACCGCGCGATACCTGGCTCGACGAATGGGGTGTCGATCTCACGGTGCAAGAACGCGGCGGCTTGAAAGCGCCGGCGCCGGCACAGCCGGTCCGCGAAATCTGGCTGCTGCAGCGCAAGCCAGGCAAGCTCGGTATGGGGCTCGGTAAAACCTCGGGCTGGGTGCATCGCGCGACGCTGGCAAGAAATGGCGTGAAGATGCTCGGCGGGGTGGCGTATCTGGAAATCAGCGACCGTGGCTTGAAGATCGCGCGCGAGGGTGTCGAAGAATGGCTCGAAGTTGACACGATCGTGGTGTGCGCGGGGCAGGAATCCTTGCGGGATCTGGTGCCGGAAACTGCGGCTCAAACGGCGAGTGGATCAAGCGGCTCGAATGGGGTCAACAGCGGGGCCCACAGCAGGGCCGGCGTAAAAGCTTCGAATGATGCGAGCGCTCCGCGCTATCACGTGATCGGTGGCGCAAAGGTGGCAACCGAACTGGACGCGAAACGCGCGATTCGCGAAGGTGCGGAAGTGGCGGCGTCGCTCTGAAGCGGTGAAACGCGACGGAACGCGGCGAGGGTCAACGCGTTCCGATGCCGCGGCACGCGGCGGAGACCGAACATCAGCGCGCAGGCGGCGGGCAACCTGAACAGCCCGCCGTCCGTCCTCAGGCAAGCCCCTTCTTCCTATAATCGAACCAGAAAGACAGCCCCACGCTGGCCAGAATCACGATTGTCGCGATGACCGTCGAATGCGTGACCGGCTCGCCGAGCAGCAACGCCCCAAGCGCCACCGCGACCACCGGGTTCACGTACATGCAGCTACTGGCGATGATCGGACTCGTATGCCGGATCAGGAAACCGTACGCGACGTAGGCGGCCATCGTGCCGATCAGCATCAGGTAGACGAAGGCCAGCACCGGCAGAAAATGCACTTCCATCATCCGCTCGCCGGACACCCAGGCGACCAGCGTCGACATCGCGCCACCGAGACCGATCTGCAGCGACGTCGATAGAAACAGGTCCGAAGGCAGTTTCAGTCGGCCGGCCAGATGCGCGCCGCCGGCCCAGAACAGCGCGCCGCACAGGATCGCCAGGCTGCCGCCCGCTGATCCCGGCGCGCTGTCGCCATGACTCAGAATCGCGATGCCCACCAGCCCGAGGCCGATCGCGAACCACTCGCCCCGGCCGATCTTGCGCCCCGCCACCGCCGCGATCACGGTCGCGAACAGCGGCACGGTCGCGACCATCACGGCCGCGGTGCCGGTGCCGACAGTGCGCATGCCATAGGCCAGCATGCCGCTCGACAAACCGACCAGCATCGTGCCGACCAGGCCGGCATTGCGGATTTCAGCGGCGCTCGGCCAAACCGGATTGCGGCGCGCCGCGAAAATGAAGAGCCCTACCCCGGCAAACAGATTGCGCAGCCCCGAGAGCAGCAGCGGCGGAAAAGAACCGAGCGCGACGTGCACGGCGAGATAGGTCGAACCCCACACGAGATAAACGACGGCGAGCGCGAGCGCGATCTGTCCGTTGCGGGACTGCGGCAAACGGATCGGAAAACCACGCGGAAAACGGCTGGGGAGTTGCGGCGACATGCGTTCAATCCGCCCATGCCGCTCGAGGTGCTGCGCCCCCGCTGAAGACCCGGTGGCGGGATGGCGGATACCGCATCGGCGATGCGGTCTGACGGGCGAGGCTGGCGGACATGTCGGTGGAACGGAAAGACGATAGATGGCCAATGGGGCCACAACGCCGCGGCGGTCGAAAGGAATCGATCCACGGCTGACACGCGCCAAACAACGGGCGCGACGCCGCATTATGCAGTAAGCGCCCACCGCGTCGCTTGAAAGAATCGTAACTTTTTTGCGTACTTGCAACAGAAAAGCCGGGGACGCATCCCCGGCTTTCGCTTTACGTGTGAAACCGGCGCCTGAACTATGCGGCCGGCATCTCCGGCAACACTCAGTTGGCCATCGCGCCCGATGCCTCGTGCTTCATGCCCATCGCGTCGCCGCTCTTTTTCATCTTGTCGTGCTTCATCGTGTCCTTCTTCATGCTGTCTTTGGACATCGAGTCTTTCGACATGGTGTCCTTGGACATTGCATCGTTGGACATCGCGCCGCTTGCCTGAGCGAACGCGGCGCCGCCGCTGGTCAGGAGGGCGACGGCCATTGCTGCGATTGCGAACTTTTTCATGGGAAACTCCGTTTCGTTATGGATGGTGAATCTAAACCGGCGTCCAGGGGACACCGGGGTACTTCCGAAGCTTCTGCCGCCCGGGGTCGCGCGTACGGACCGGCACGCGCCGACTCGCGCGCGTCAGGAGCCTCCGAACCAGTTGTAGCCCTGGTCGACCCAATAGCCGCCAGGGTACGTATTGGTGACGAACATCTCGACGATGTGTTTCGGATTCTTGTAGCCGAGCTTGGTCGGCATGCGCAGCTTCATCGGGAAGCCGTATTTCGCGGGCAGACGCTCGCCGTCATACGAGAATGTGAGCAGCGTTTGCGGATGCAGCGCGGTCGGCATGTCGATGCTTTCGTAGTAGTCGTCGGCGCATTTGAAGCCCACGTACTTCGCGCTCGTGTCCGCGCCGATGCGCCGCAGAAAATCGGCAAACGGCGTGCCGCCCCAGCGGCCGATCGCACTCCACCCTTCCACGCAGATATGCCGCGTGATCTGCTCGGCGTGCGGCAGCGCGTACAACTCGGGCAAGGTCCAGACACGCTGACCGGTAACGAGACCGCTGATTTTCAGCTTGTAGTCGGAGGCGTCGACGTCGGGCACGTCCTCGATACCGTAGAACGCGTTGAACGGAAACGGCCGCGTGATCTGCGCTTCGGTGTAGGTCGGCGCGAGTTGCTTCGGATCGAACAGCGCGGCCTGCGCGCGGTCGTTCAGACGCGACACGGCCGTGAGGAATGTGTTGACCGAATCGTTATCGGTCAGCGAGCAGCCCGTCAGCATCGACAGGCCGCCGAGCGTCAGAAGCCGCTTGCCGAACAGGCGCCGCGACGGCATCGCGAGTTCGCGCCGGGCGTCGATCAGGATCGATTCGCGATCGAGCTTGTCGTCAGGCATTGAAGCGGGCTTTCGATCGGCTCTGGTTTCAGGTTTGAACATGATTCGATATCCTTAAAGCTTTGCGTATCCGTGGATTGACCGCTTAGCGTCCGCGCAGCATCGCCAGCAGCGAACGCGGTACGAGCGCCACCATCACCAGATGCACGGCAATGAACGCAGCCATCAGCGACATGGCGCAGAAGTGCACGATGCGTGCGTTGTCGTAGCCGCCCATCAACTCGCGCAACAGCGGAAACTGCACCGACTTCCAGATCGCGAGACCGGAGAGCACCAGCACGATCAGATCGCAGACGACAAACAGATAGGCCAATTTCTGCACAGCGTTGTAGACGCGCAGATCGGCGTGCGAGAGCTTGCCGGTCAGCGCGGCAACAAAGTCGTGCAGCACGGCACGTGGCGAAACCGGCAGGAACTTGCGCACGAAGCGCCCGCCGACCAGGTTCAGCGCGAGATACAGCAGGCCGTTGAAAACCAGCAGCCACATCGCCGCGAAGTGCCATTGCAGCGCGCCGCCGAGCCAGCCGCCGAGCGTGAGCGCCGTGGGAAACGTGAAGCTTTTGAAGATCGGCGACGCGTCATAGATGCGCCAGCCGGACAGCATCATGAGGACGGCCGCGAGTGCGTTGAGCCAATGCGTGACGCGCACCCACACCGGGTGAATCGTGCCGCTCTTCGGCGTCGCGGGCGGAGCGGTTTCGCTAAGAGCATGAGGCGTTGCCATGAGAATCTCCGATGAAATGAGAAACGCTGCGAGGGTGTCGCGCGATCAGTGGCAGGCGGCCAGCTCGCCGACCTGCAACACATCGCCGGTCGCGGCGTTTTCGACGAACGCGACAACGCCGAAGGTGTCAGCGGGCGCGTTGGCGTCGGCATCGTCGATGTGGAGATCGCGGTGGATTTGCGCGTGACCGGCAACCAGTGGCACGGGGCCGATCCATTGCCGCACGACGCGTTCGTGATGCAGCGTGGCGCCGTCGTTTTCCCCGGCTTTGACCTGCGAGTTCAACGCGTTCTGATAGAGCGCGACGTAGGCATTTAATGTGCCGCTGGCGTCGGCCGCCTTGCTGGTGAATTGCGCATCGACATTGAAAGCGCCCTTCGCCTGCGGTTTCAGTTCGAGCGCGACATTCGCCTGGGCCGGTTCGGCAACAAGCTCTTCGATGCGACTCTGAAAACTGTCGCGTTGCGACCAGCCGCGCAATTCGCGGCCCGAGACGAAGACCTCGGGCGTATAGATCGTGTGCCCGCCGGCCAGATCGGTGAGGGTTTGCTGACGCTCGGTGAAGCGATGCTGCGAAAAGCGATCGGTCCAGCCGAGGCTATTCCAATAGTCCACGTGTAAAGCCAACGGCACGATGCTTTGGGTCGCGCCACTGTTTTTCCATTGGCTCAACCAGTTGTCGGCCGGCGGGCAGCTGTTGCAGCCTTCGCTGCTGTAAAGCTCCACAAGCGCTACGCGGTGCGACGGGCTGTGCGACGCGCATACGGCACCGGCTGCGGTTGCAACGCCGCTGGCAAACAGGGTCGTCAGCGCGACGGCCAGCGCGATTACGCGGGTGATACAGCGGCCTGTATGCCAGGTGGCGTTGCGGGTTCGTACGGTTCGCATGGCGTGCTCCATCAGGATCTGCACGTTTGTCGAACCACGAGACCACTTATGACAGCCGGTTGTGATTTTTATTTTTGATTCGGGATATCCGCCCACGGTCCCGGCCGTTTCATGCTGTCCTCGAACAGCTCCATGCAATTCAGACATGCCGCACCGCGCCCGCACGGCCTCTGCGGGCGGCGCTTAAAGAGACATCGCGGCCCGTGCTAACATTCACCTTTCGGTTGCGTCGATTGAGCTTTCTTTGCGACGCGCCCTAACCCCTTTCGTTATCTGCCGGCTACCCCAATGCGTTTTCCGTTCTCCCGTGCCCTCACCCGTTTGCGCCCGCGCCGCGCAACCGGCTGTGCGCGCCCGGAGATCGCGACGCCTCACGCCGGCCAGCCGTCCCGAACGCTCCCGCTTCTCGCCGCCCGGCGCCCGATCTAACGCAGCTCCCTCCATTACCGGAGCCGCGTTGTCGGGCTCCGGGCTGATCTCATCCGCACGCAGTCCCTTTACATGCAGATCGAATTGGAGAACCCTTCATGAAAAAGACGAAAACCTGTTACCTCACCGAGCTCGACGTCGCCCGTCTTGAAAAGCACGCGGCCGCGCCCGGCGCGCAAGCCAAATTGCAAGACATGCTCGACGACGTGCTCGAGCGCGCCGTGATCGTCGAATCGCGCGACATTCCCGCGAACGTCGTTACGATGAATTCGCAAGCCACGCTGGTCGACGAAACCAGCGGCGAGCAGATGACCTGGACCGTGGTCTATCCACCCGACGCGGATTTCGCCCAAGGCCGCCTGAACGTGTTCTCGCCGGTCGGCCTTGCACTGCTCGGCGCCAAGCGCGGCGAACGCATCCGTTTCACGCCGCCGAGCGGCACGGAGAAAGTGCTGAAGCTCGAAAAAATCCTCTTCCAGCCCGAAGCTGCCGACGACTTCACGCTCTAGGCAACACGCATTCGCGCCGCAGAACTGCTGCGCCGCATCATTCCCGGCAGCCCTTTCAGCATAAGAAT
Organism: Paraburkholderia agricolaris; assembly: GCF_009455635.1. NCBI lineage: Bacteria > Pseudomonadati > Pseudomonadota > Betaproteobacteria > Burkholderiales > Burkholderiaceae > Paraburkholderia > Paraburkholderia agricolaris. Next base: position 1,381,990 of record NZ_QPER01000001.1, on the reverse strand, counting down.
AGTGCGCGGCTGCCCGGTGTTATCTCCGGTATCTGACTTTTCAAGACGGGTTGCCAAGCGACGCCCAGGCGGTGTATCGTGTGCGCTGCTAACGCGGGGGTCCTGCGTGGCACGGAGGTTGGAGGTCCGTGTCGCGTGGGTGAGAAATACCCTTTGAACCTGATCTGGATAATGCCAGCGCAGGGAAGCGTACGGATTTCGCAGCTGGTCTACCGTTTCATCTCTCGCGAATCCGACAACTTCCATCTCGTCTCCTGCTTAGCCGCCCCACACCTGGGAAACCGGGGTTGGCGCTTAAGCGCCAACTCTCGTCGACCGCAACAAGTTGCATGGGACCGGAGTAAGGCGCTAAAGCGCTAACTCCGGTCGACAGAGGAGATACGCATGAACGCCAATCCGAAGTTTCTTTCCGCCGACGCCCACGTCGACGCTGCCGCTGTCGCCCCGCTGCCGAATTCCCGCAAGGTCTACGTGACCGGCTCGCGGCCCGACATTCGCGTGCCGATGCGCCAGATTTCCCAGGCGGATACGCCGGATAGCTTTGGCGGCGAGAAGAACCCGCCGGTCTACGTCTACGATACGTCCGGCCCCTACTCCGATCCGGAAGCGAAGATCGACATTCGCGCCGGCCTGCCCGCGCTGCGTCAAGCGTGGATCGAAGAGCGTGCTGACACCGAAGCGCTGACAGGCCTGTCGAGCGACTTCAGCCGCGAACGCGCCGCCGATACGGCGACCGCCGATCTGCGCTTCAAGGGGCTGCACCGCACGCCGCGCCGCGCCGTCGCCGGCAAGAACGTCTCGCAGATGCACTACGCGCGCAAAGGCATCATCACGCCGGAAATGGAATACATCGCGATTCGCGAGAACCAGCAACGCGCCGCATATCTGGAAAGCCTGAAGACGAGCGGTCCGAACGGCGAAAAACTCGCCGCGATGATGGGCCGCCAGCATCCGGGCCAGGCGTTCGGTGCGAGCGCATTCGGTCCCGACGGCCTGAAGGAAATCACCGCGGAATTCGTGCGCGAGGAAGTCGCCCGCGGTCGCGCGATCATCCCGAACAACATCAACCACCCGGAAAGCGAGCCGATGATCATCGGCCGCAACTTCCTCGTGAAGGTGAATGCGAACATCGGCAACTCGGCGGTGACGTCCTCGATCGGCGAAGAAGTCGACAAGATGACGTGGGCGATCCGCTGGGGCGGCGATACGGTGATGGATCTGTCCACCGGCAAGCACATTCACGAAACGCGCGAGTGGATCATCCGCAACAGCCCGGTGCCGATCGGCACGGTGCCGATCTATCAGGCGCTCGAAAAGGTCAACGGCAAGGCCGAAGACCTGACGTGGGAAATCTTCCGCGACACGCTGATCGAACAGGCCGAACAAGGCGTCGATTACTTCACGATTCACGCCGGCGTGCGTCTGCAATACGTGCCGCTCACAGCGAAGCGCATGACGGGCATCGTCTCGCGCGGCGGCTCGATCATGGCGAAGTGGTGCCTCGCTCACCACAAGGAAAGCTTCCTGTACGAGCACTTCGAAGACATCTGCGAAATCATGAAGGCGTACGACGTGGCCTTCTCGCTCGGCGACGGCCTGCGTCCCGGCTCGATCTACGATGCGAACGACGAAGCGCAACTCGGCGAACTGAAGACGCTCGGCGAACTCACGCAGATCGCGTGGAAGCACGACGTGCAGACGATGATCGAAGGCCCGGGCCACGTGCCGATGCAGTTGATCAAGGAAAACATGGACCTGCAACTGGAATGGTGTGACGAAGCACCGTTCTACACGCTGGGACCGTTGACCACGGACATCGCACCGGGCTACGACCACATCACGTCGGGCATTGGTGCAGCGATGATCGGCTGGTTCGGCACGGCGATGCTCTGCTACGTCACGCCGAAAGAACACCTCGGGCTGCCGAACAAGGACGACGTCAAGACCGGCATCATCACGTACAAGCTCGCCGCGCACGCCGCCGATCTGGCGAAGGGCCATCCGGGCGCGCAGGTGCGTGACAATGCATTGTCGAAGGCGCGTTTCGAATTCCGCTGGGAAGATCAGTTCAATCTCGGCCTCGACCCGGACAAGGCGCGCGAATTCCACGACGAAACCCTGCCCAAGGATTCGGCCAAGGTCGCGCACTTCTGTTCGATGTGCGGCCCGCACTTCTGCTCGATGAAGATTACGCAGGACGTACGCGAATTCGCCGCGCAACAAGGCCTCTCCGACGACGACGCGCTGAAGAAAGGCATGGAAGTGAAGTCGATCGAGTTCATGAAGAAGGGTGCTGAGATCTATCAGCGGCAGTAAGGTAGGGATCGTGGGTGCATTAGCACGCGCCCGCCACTCGAACCTCCCGCATCACCGCCCTGCAGCACCGAAGCCCGCCACTGGCGGGCTTTTTGCGTTTCTGCGCGGCGGGCACGCCGCATGCTGACAAAAGGAAAACATTTGATTACGAAACCGACAATCCACTGACAAGCTCACACATCTGGATACGGGTTGCGGCGATAAGATCAAGTGTAAGGACGGCATGATCTGTCCATTTCCAGGCAACCACTTCCAGACACAATGAACGGAGTCAGCATCATGAAATCGATTCGTCAACTCGGCGCGCTCGCGACGATCGTCGCTGTTGCCGCAAGTCTTTCCGCGTGTGACAACATGACTACCCGGCAACGCGATACGGTGATCGGCGCCGGTGTGGGCGGCGCCGCAGGCGGTCTGATCGGCGGCAATGCGCTGTCGACGCTGGGTGGTGCGGCGGCAGGCGGCATCATCGGCAATCAGGTCGGCAAGTAAGCGGCAAGTAAGCACTAGCGAGGCGTTTTCGCCACGAGGGCGCACGGGGCCAACTGTCTCAACCCATCACAAAGAACGAAGATGCCCGCACCAACGAACCGGCGGGCGCGACATCGCGAACGCGACCGGCGACATGCCGGTCGCGCCGAAGAACGTTTTTGCAATGACGTGAAATAAGCCGTTACGGTTTTGCAATCCTGCGAACGCGACGGGGGCGTAAGCTCAAGGCAATACGCCCCGCATGGCGGCGTCGGTTTGCAACAGGAGCGCGTCATGAAGTCCCGCATCATCAACACGCCTGGCATGATCGGCCAGCCACTGCCGCGCCGTTTCTCCCGTATTTCACACACCGGGCTCGCGCTCACCGCAGCAGTCAGCGTGCTGACGCTGTCCGGCTGCTACTACCCATACGGTTACTATCCGGGTGGCTACTATCCGTATTACGCCACGGTCCCCGCGACTACAACGCAACAGGACGTGCAAGTCGGCCCGCCTGATCCACAGGCGGCACAGCTCACGCAGCAATCGTCGGCGCAACAGCGGGCCCAGCAGGCGCAAAACGCGCAGCAAAATCCGCCGCCGGCTTATACGGTTGCTGCCGCCCCGCCCGTCTACGTGGCTCCGGCCTACCCCGCCTATCCCGCCTACTATCCGCCGCCGGTGTATCCCGCTTATTACGGCTACCCCGGCTGGTACGGCCCGTCGGTCTCGATCGGCGTAGGCTTTGGCGGCTATTGGGGTGGCGGCCATGGCTATTGGGGTGGTGGGCATGGCTATTGGGGCGGCGGACACGGCCACTGGCACTGAAGCTCACACCCGTCTCGCCAGGCTTCCTTGATCGTCCCCTGTGCGCTGAAATCGGAGCACGGGGCGGACCTATCCCGTACAACCGGCGCACGCGCTGTGGCCCGGAATCAGGCCCGGCAGCCGGCGCGGCCGTCAGCACGCACATACATGCCGCGCCAGACCCGGCTCGTGCTCATCACGCCGCAACGATCCCCGCTCACAGGCCCCCGGCGGCGCCCTCTCTCCTTCGCCCGTACTTACCCTTCTTGACGCTTCCCAACCGGGCTCTATGCTTGGGAAAGCCACACGCAGTACTTGTTTAAATAAGCGACCCGGCGCGTCCTGCATGCGCCGCCGGCGCCCATCCGTCCTGCCAGAGCGACGCGCCCCGCAATGCGTAGTCCGCGTCGATTTCGAACAACAACGAAGGAGACGTGATGTTTCACCAACTACTCACTCCAGTCGGCAATTCGCTATTGCTGTCGTTCCTCGTCGCGGCCTTGCCGATCATCGTCGTGTTGCTGTTGCTCGGCTGGGCCCGCCGGCCGGCCTGGCAGGCGTCGCTCGCGGGTCTGATCGTCGGATTGATCGTGGCGATCTTCGTCTGGCAGTTCCCGGTCGGACTCGCGGCCGCCTCCGTGGCCAACGGTGCGGTGTTTGCCTGCTGGCCCGTTATGTGGATCGTGTTCAGCGCGATCCTGCTCTACAACATCTCGCAGCGCTCGGGCCGCTTCGCCGCCTTTCGCATGTGGATGATCGATAACCTGCCGAACGACCGCCGCGTCGTGCTGGTGGTGATCGGCTTTTCTTTCGGCGCGCTATTCGAAGGGATTTCCGGATTCGGCACGCCGGTCGCGATCACCAGTTCGCTGCTGATCCTGCTGGGTTTCCCCACACTCGAAGCACTCACCTTCACGCTGATCTTCAATACGGCGCCGGTCGCGTTCGGCGCGCTCGGTGTCCCGATCACGGTGCTCGGCGCGGTCACCCACCTGCCGGCAGACTCGCTCGCCAAGATGGTCGGACGGCAGTTGCCGTTTTTCGCGCTGCTGCTGCCGTTCTACGTGATCGGCGTGTATGCCGGCTTTCGTAACATGCTGCGCGTGTGGCCGGTGCTGCTGGTGTCGGGTGCAAGCTTCGCGCTGACCCAGTTCGTCACGGCGAATTACGTGAACTACAGTCTGACCGACGTGCTGTCGTCGTTGGTCTCGCTGATCCTGACGATCGCGTTCCTGCGCGTATGGAAGCCTGCCGTCGATCCGAAGTTCGCGATCAACATCGATCGCGTGGGTGAGGTGCGCGGCAAGATCAGCGGCGGCCAGGGCTGGTATCCGTGGATCATCGTCTCGGCGGTGGTGATCGTCTGGACCATCGCCAAGATCTTCCTGATCGGCGACGTCAAGGTTCCGTGGCCGGGTCTCGATAAGGCCGTGTACATCACCCTGTACAACACGCCGTACGGCGCGATCTGGGACTTCCAGCCACTGGCCACCGGCACGGCGATTCTGGTCGCCGCCATCATCACGTCGCTCGTGACGGGTCTGGGGATCAGTGAATTTGGCAAGGCCATTGTCGACACCTGGGTCCAGACACGCATCGCCATTCTGACGGTGGCGACCATCGTCGCACTAGCGTATCTGATGAACTACTCGGGGCTCACCTATACGCTCGGGCTCGGCGCGGCGTCGGTCGGACCGTTCTTTCCGCTGGTGTCGGCGTTCCTCGGCTGGGTCGCGGTGTTCCTGTCCGGCAGCGATACCTCGGGCAACGCATTGTTCGGCAACCTGCAGGTGGTGGCGGCTCATCAACTGAACCTGAATCCGATCCTGATGGCGGCGACCAATTCGTCGGGCGGCGTGATGGGCAAGATGATCTCGCCGCAAAACATCTCGACCGGCGTGGCGACGACCGAACTCAAAGGCAAGGAAGGCGTGGTGTTCGCCAAGACCTTCAAGCATTCGATTCTGTTGACGGTGATTCTCGGCGTGCTGGTGTGGGTGCAGCAGAACTTCCTGCAAGGAATGATTCCGCACTGAGGCAGGCATTCGACCCGCGCGAGGCCGCATGGGCGGCCGTCGCTGCGCGCGCGGCGGGAGCCGTTGCCAACCTCGTCAAAGCACCTGCGCGGCCGCAAAATAATTCACGCTCTGTGGCCGCCAACCCCGACAGGGTTGGCGCCGCCTTCTTACCACCCCTCTCTCATCGCAATTTTTCTCACATCAGCGTGAGAATTGCTCGTTTTGCGGCCGGCTCGTTCACGCTTAGCATGACGATAGCCCGACGCCCGTCCTCTCCCGCATCTTGCTGTTTCACTCCAGCCTGAAACGTTTGGCGCAATCGCGCTGTTACGATGCCCATGCGTCTCGACTCAACCGCGCGCGGCGCCACGATAATGAATGCCAGAAACCTGCTCCAGTTGCTGATCCTCGCCGCCCTATGGGGCGCCTCGTTCCTCTTTATCCGCGTCGGCGTGGCCGACTTCGGCGTCGCGCCGCTGATGGCATTGCGGGTCGGCATCGGCGCGGTCTTCCTCGCCATCGTGCTGGTCGTGCGGCGGCCGCTGCACCAGTCCGCAACCATCCTGCGCACCCACGGCTTCCCGCTGCTGGTGGTTGGCATTGTGAATTCGGCGGCGCCGTTCTGCCTGTTCGCGTATGCCGAGCTGACGCTATCGGCGGGCGTGACGTCCGTGATCAACGCGACGACACCGCTGTGGGGCGCACTCGTCGGCTTTCTATGGCTGCGCGACCGCCTGAGCGCGCTGCGCACCGCCGGTCTCGTGATCGGCTTTCTCGGCGTCCTGATGCTGGTGTGGGATCAGATCGCCGCACCCAACGGCTCGGCCGCCACCCCGCTGAGCACCGCGCTCGCGGCCGCCGCGGCACTCGGCGCCACCCTGCTGTACGGCATCGCCGCCAATTTCACGAAGCGCCGCCTGACCGGCGTCGACGCCTTGACTGTCGCGACCGGCACGATGACCGGCGCCACCATCGTGCTGTTGCCGCTCGCCGTAATCTACTGGCCGGCCGCACCGATCTCGCTGCACGTATGGGGCGCGGTCATCGCGCTGGGCGTGGCGTGTACCGGCGTCGCCTACATGCTGTTCTTCCATCTGATCTCGGTGGTGGGGCCGGCACGCACGATCACCGTGACCTTCGTGATTCCGGTATTCGGCATTCTGTGGGGTGCGCTGTTTCTTGGCGAAACCGTATCGCTGGGCATGCTGGAAGGCTGCGGCGTAATCCTCGTCGGCACCGCACTCGCCACGGGTGTAATCAAGCGTCTGCCCTGGACCGGAGCGCGCCGCGCCGACACCTGAAAACCGCCTCGCGCGACGCTTGCCCCAGCGTCGCCGCTTTCCCGTCCCGTGCCGCGCCGTTCACCGCCCCGGCAGCCTGGCATCTCATTTCGACTACCCAAAAAAATAGCCCGCACTCCGTTGGAGTGCGGGCGAAACCGTCGCCCTACGAGGATAGGCGACGGGGCCACCGAGGCCGCGCGCCACGCGCGCAGGCCATCATCGGGCTAAGCACCGGTTCGTTCGCCGGTGCTGAAAAGGTCCGGGGCTCACTGTTTCGAAACTCGCCGCCGACTCACGTCAATCACGTCGAATGTTACGAATCCGGCCCCATGAGTCTTTAAGAGCAGGTTGCGTGCCAGTTATGCAGTTTCGCGAGAAATCGTCCGCAAACTATTGATTGTTATTGTCATTTTTTGCGTCGAAAGGGATCGGAAAGGATTTGCGGAAGGGGTTTTGCGAGTTACGTCACCGGGGTAACGTCACGTTACATGCGGCCGCACAGCGGCGGCCGCGCGAGCCCGCTTCATACGTTTGAAGCGGGCCGACCATCAAGGCACCGGCCATTTCGTGCGATGCGACGCCCTATGCCTGACCCGCAGACCCATTGGCCGCCGCGTCTCGCGCGGCGCCAGCGCGGCCCCGCACACAAGCGCCAGGACGAGCAGGCTCGCTGCCCACATCCAGTAAGGAATCACGTCGAACATAGCCATCTCCCCGTTGAGCGCCGGTTCATACCGGTGTTTCAGACAAGAAGCAAAACACGTGCGCGTCATGAGGGCGCCTGAACGGCTTGCGGGGCGAGAGGCTGCGCGGACATAAAAAAACCCGCCCGGGCTACGCACCGGGCGGGTTTTCTGACAGCGTTCGCTGCTTGCTGCGAATCGGTCAGTGCAGCTGGTCGACCATCAGGCTCATGATCTGCTTGGCCTGCGGGCTCTCGTCGATCGCACCCTTGCTGTCGACCACGGCCACGCGGGTCTGGTCAGGCGTTACCGCGCGGACGTTCACGAGATACTGCCTGGCGACCTTTTCCTTCTTGCCGTGGAACACCTGGCTCCAGAAGCCCTGTTCCGCCGAAGTCAGATCCTTCGGATCGACGTAGCGCACGAAGTACAAACCGCGGCTTGCATCGCGATCGTCAACCGTGAAGTTGCTGCGGTCGAGCGCAAGGCCCACACGCAGCCACGCACGGTCATACGGCTCGCCGAGCGTCAGCTCGGTGGACGAGAACTGTGCCGACGTGTTGTTGCCCGAGTCGTCCGGCATTGGCTGTTGTGCCGACAACGCGACGTTCTGCGCCGCATTGGCCGCAGCCGCCGACTTCGCACCCGCCGTAGCCGCGTTCGGCGCAGCTTGCGCCCCCGCCGGCGAGAGATCGGCGCTTTGCGTATCGGCCGGCTTCGCGCGCGAATCGGCCAGCGCCAGCGCTGCCATCAGGCGTTTCAGATATTCCTGTTCGAGCCCCGGATCGTTCGGCTTGGCTTCCCACTTGGTCGAATCGTTGTTGGTGCCGGTGATCGCCTCGCGCATGCCCTTCTGGCTGATGAACACATAGGTGCCGCCGTTCGGCGCTGCTTCGAGACGCGTACGGTACTTGTTGCGCTCGGAACTCACATAGCTGTTGCCCATTGCCTTGGACAGCGTGTTGCGAATCAGGCCGTCGTTGATCTGCGCGTGGGTTTCGTTCCAGTCCGTTTCCATCACGCCTTTGTCGCGCTGGTCGACCACCAGCAGGAAGCCCTGTTCCTGCCAGAAACGGCGGATTTGCGCCCAGGCCTGGTCGGGCGCCTTGTTGTCGATCACGAGCCAGCTTTCGGTGCCGTCGCGCTGGATGTGCATGCCGTTCACCGGCGGCACTACCGCCAGCGTGTTGGCAGCGGGGGCTTGCGCCTGGACCTGCTTGAGCGTGGACAGCGAGGTTTCGCCGCCTTGCGGGGGCAACGAACGCTGATCGGACGTCTCATCGATCATGTTCGGCGGTACGGCAAGTGACACTTGCTTCGACTTGGAGTCGCTTTTGTAGTCGATTTTGGTCGGCGACGAGGTGCCGCAGCCGGCGACCAGACCGCCTGCCATCAGCATTACTGCAAACCGCTTGGTAAGACGAAGATCAGTCATGTTCGAGGAATCCTTCCGCTACGCCACGGCAAGTTTCCGTGGATCAACCCAACATTTTACCGATCCCGGCGAGACATGTGCAAAAACCGGGGTTTGCTCACGAAATAAGCAGCACGCCGCCAGCAGATCCCACCTCACGGCGAACGACCCGGATACCGATGAATCGCTGCGCGGCGCAAGCCTGCGGCTACAGAAAATCTCCCCGCCCGGCGGGGGCGACCCAATCCTCCAGGCGCGAATTTAACAGTTCACAACACTTCTCAAACGCTCGTAGGACACGCCCTACTTTATTGTCAGACTCTTGTTTTAAAAGACACTTTTCGCGCTTTTCACATCCTATTTTTGAGATCAACCGCCGCGCCGCATCGTGCTCCTGATAACGATAAGGAAACCTGAGTGTTATCTTGAATTGGACATCTCAATAAGACTTGAACGGTCCCAGTGTTTCGGGTTTCTCCAATAGCGAGGCAGGTTGCCATGCGAATTCCCTGTTTTTCACCGACCCTCGCCATTCGCACCGTGATGGCTGCCCTGCTGTGTGTCGGCGCAGGCGCGCGCGCCGAATTGGGCGGCACGATGCCCATCCCGACGGATTCGACCGGCACCGCGCCGCAAACCTTGCTGAACGGCGCATTACGCCTGCGCACGCTGATCGATGCGGGCAATACCACCATCAACGAGTACGCCACCAGTACCGGCCAGATCATCGCCTACACGTGGCAAGGCCCGACCATGCCGGATCTGCGCGCGCTGCTCGGGCCGTACGCCGGCTCCTACCGCACGGGCGCCGCCGGGTTGGCTCCGGACGGCAATCTGCACGCGTCGCGGGTGGTGCGCCCCGACGTGATCGTGGAGTCCGGCGGTCCGATGCGTGGCTATGTGGGTCGCGCGTGGCTGCCGGCGGCCTTGCCGCCCGGCGTCGTCGCCAGCGATTTGCGCTGAGTTTGCGCCGCATCGCACGCCATCAAGAAAACGCTTCGACGATCCAACTGCCGGCAAAATCATGAATACCTCTTCTCATCTCCACGCCCTGCTGCTCCTCAGCGCGGCGCTCGCCGGTTGCGGCGGCGGCGGCGGTGGCGGCAGCAGCAGCGCCGACTCGTCACAGGCAGGGACAGCCAGCGCTGCCAGCAGCCCGGCCGCCGCCAATCCGTCAGGCGCCAGTGCACCGTCCGCGGCGCCCAACTCCAGCACGGGCACGAGCGTGCCACAGTCGAACACGCCAAACGTTCAGCCGATCGCAATCACTACGGCGCCGGGTCTGACGCGCAATATGCTGACGACCAGTGTCACCGTCTGCCAGCCCGGCACCAGCAACTGCGCGACGATCGACGATATTCAGGTCGACACCGGCTCGCAGGGCCTGCGGATCCTCGCATCCGCACTGCCGGCCAGCCTCCCGCTCGCAGCGGTGAGTTCGGGCGGCGGCTTGAGCGGTGAGTGCGCGGTATTCGGCGGCGGCTATGCGTGGGGCTCAGTGCGCAGCGCGGACGTGCGCATGGCCGGCCAGCTGGCCACCTCGATTCCGATCCAGTTGATCGCCGACCCCGCGCTGCCCACGGTGCCCAACGGCTGCGCCGGCGCCGGCCCGTCGATGCTGAGCGTCGCGAGCCTGCGCGCCAACGGTATTCTCGGCGTCGGCCTGTTCGCGGCCGACTGCGGCAGCGCTTGCGTCAATACCGCTCTGCCCCGGTCGTATTACAGCTGCGACAGCAGTGGCGCCTGCGTCGCGACTACGCAAGCGCTCGCGCAACAGGTCACCAATCCAGTGAGCCAATTCCCGCTCGATAACAACGGCGTGGTGATCGACCTGCCGGCAATCGCCGACGCGGGCGCGGCCAGCGTATCGGGCTCGATGATTTTCGGCATCGGCACCCAGGCGAACAACACGCTCGGCGCTGCAAGCGTGGTCAAGGCCAATCCGCAGACGGGCTACGTAGCGACCAGCAGCGGCGGACAGACGTATGCGCTGAGCTACATTGACAGCGGCTCGAACGCACTCTTCTTGCGCAATACCCAGTTGCCGCAGTGCGGCTACTGGTATTGCCCGGACTCGACGCAAACCGCAAGCGCCTCGATCGTGGGTACCGATGGTGCGTCAAATACCGTGTCGTTTGCGATCGGCAATTCGAGCGCGCTGTTTGCATCCGCGAATAACGCGTTCAACAATCTGGCTGGAATCGCCAGCAATAGCTTCGGCTGGGGGCTGCCGTTCTTTTTCGGACGACGGGTCTATACGGCAATCGCGTCGCGCGCCACCTCGGCCGGCCCGGGTCCGTATTACGCGTTCTGAGTGCTTGATATCAAATCGGATTTTCCCGCGCGGAAAATTCCGCAATCGTCATCCACGGCTTATTTGATACGTCCTGACTGCAATAATCATCGTTTCTGGCTAACGTCATCTCAATATCGTTAGTCCTGCATAGCTAATATTAGTCAAACGATGGAAACCACCTTTTCGCTCGACCATTTCGAGCAACTCGTCTACACGCAACAGCATGTTCAGGCCTCGCTCCAGCTCGTCACCCTGCTCGCACGCCTCCAGCAAACGCGTGGCGAGCTGGACGAAAGTTTCCAGGCCTCGGGTCTGATCGGCCTGTCTCCCGAAGAGCAACGTCAACGTTTCTGCACGCGTCTGACGAGCGCGGTGTCAACGCTGTTCGCCGACCCGGACTTTCAGCTCCCACCCGCGTGCTTTAAATTATTGCTCACGCTCCATGAGTGGATCGGTCTGCTGTTCTCGGCCACCGCGTCAGGCAATGCGGACCACGTCACCCGTTACCTGAATCCTCGTGGCCCGGCGAACGCCCAGTTTCTGCCGGGCGACAGCTTCATTGAGAAGCTATGCGTGCTCTATTCGACCGAGTCCGAACTGGAACTCGACTTTGCCGCCCTCTGGGCCTATGACAAAACCCTCGCGGCCTCACTCGCGCTCGTTTTATTGGCGCCGGTCTCCAAGGGCACCCCGAGCGCGCATCTGAAGCGCGAGGCGCTGCTGGAGTGGCTGCCGGGCAAACTGCAGCAAATCGACGACCTCGACGATCTGCCCTCTGCCGTGCTGCACAACGCCTATATGTTCTGCAGCTATGCCGATACGCCGCGGCGCCATGCGATCAAGCAGGACATCAATGTGCTGGTGCGCCGCAAGCTCGCGCAACTCGGCCTGACCGACCTGCCCAAGCTGCCCGCACCGAAACGCACGCCTGCCAAAGGCAAATCGCAGCGCGTCAGGAAGCCCGTGATGCTAGTCATGCTGGAGTGGTTCACCGGCGCGCATTCGATCTACCGCACGCACTCGCGTACGCTCGAAGCCGCGCGCGAACATTTCGAGGTGGTGGGCTTCGGCTTCGATTACGCTGTCGACGAAGCGGGACGGAAAATCTTCGACCGCTTCATTGAACTGAAGGAGCCGGAGTACATCGGCGAATGCCTGAAAACAATTCGCGACTTTGCCGAGGCCGAACAACCGGACGTGCTGTATATGCCGAGCGTCGGCATGTTCGTGCTGACGGTGTTCATGTCCAATCTGCGTATTGCGCCGTTGCAGATCGCCGCGCTCGGCCATCCGGCCACCACGCATTCCGACAAGATCGACTACATCAGTGTCGAAGAGGATTATGTCGGTGATCCTGCCTGCTTCAGCGAACAGTTGATGAAGTTGCCTAAAGACGGTCAGCCGTATCGCCCGTCGGTCGCGCTGCCGGACATCGTCGCGCAGATTCCGCCGGCGCGCGAGACACTGCAAGTCGTTGTCACGGCCAGTGCGATGAAGCTCAATCCCGGCTTTCTCGACGCGTGCCGTGAGATCGGCACACGCGCCGTGACGCCCATCGAGTTTCACTTCATGACGGGCGTGCCCTCAGGCCTGCAGTTCGACCATCTGCGCAACGTCGTCGTGCGAGCGGTGCCAGGTGCCGTCGTACATGACTTTCATGGCTACGCTGAGTATCTGGCGCGCGTCAATCAATCCGACCTGTTCCTCAGCCCGTTTCCGTTCGGCAATACCAACGGTATCGTCGATGCATTGACGCTCGGCTTGCCGGGCGTGTGCAAACGCGGGCCGGAGGTATTCGAGCAGATCGACGGCGCGCTGTTCGAGCGCGTGGGCATGCCGTCGTGGACCGTCACGGACAGCGTCGAGGCTTACATCGCCACGGCCGTGCGCATGATCGACCAGCATGACGAGCGCACTGCATTGCGGCAGCGCCTGATCGATACACACGCCGTACAGCGCTGCTTTGAAGGGCGGCCGCAGGCGTTCGGCGAAAGTGTGCTGAAACTGCTGCACAAAAACAAAAGCCGCCTCGCGAACGGGGCGGCTTGAGGGGCGGCTTGAAACTCGTCTTGCGCTAGCCGGATCGGGCCGTGCGCGTTATGCACGGCATGAAGCATCCGGACGCGCTGGACCGAAATCGAATTATTACTCGGTGGCTTCGCTGGCGGGACCAAGCGGCGAAGCCAGCCTGGCCGGCGCCAACCAGCTGAACAAGGCCAGCGTCGAACCGTGGAACGTGCATTCGGCGGCAGCGGCCGTGCTGGTCTTCTTCGGCTTCACCGGTTTGACCGAGGTTGCGACGGTACTCGAAGCGGCCGTAGCGGCCGAAGCGTCCGAAGCCACGCCAGCCATCGCACTAGACGCAGCCACAGCGCCTGAAGCCGCGGAAGCCACCGACACGGCGGACGCCGCCTGCGCACCCGAGGTCGGACGTGGCGCCTTCGCCGCCTGCGCGGCGGAAGCAGCCGCCGAAGCCGCAACCTCCGAAGCCGTCACCACATGCTCGATCGATCCTTCGACAACCACCCGCGAACCATCGATGCCGACGCCTTTGTGGCTGACCTTGAGCGTATCCGGCGACGATTCAGCCAGCTTGCTTCGCATCAACTGCTCGCATGCATCCGAGTTCTTGTAGACGGCCGTGCAGGCCGCAAGCAACGCGGCAGCGGTCGTCATGCAAGCGATAGAGATAATCCGAATCTTCATTGATGTTCCGTTTTTCAAGCCGTCGGCAATTGTAGCTTACGGGCTGACGGGCCGGCATTCCTCCGACCATGAAAACGGCTCAGTCGCGAGACGGCACAGTACGCAAACGCATCGAGCCTCAAGACGCACACGTCGTGCCGGACAAAGAGACGGCTTGACCACAACGCCCGGCATCGGCATCGTGTTGACCGGCCCCATGCCCGCGGCGCGCTGTTGTTTTTGCTGTTTCTCCGGCTGGACCTGCTTCGCGGGTGCAGATCCGTTTTTCCACCGTGATTGACCCGCTTTCCTTTGCCGCATGCTCAGCCTTACCCTGCTCTCGGTGGCGGCCTATGCCGCCACCAATATCGACAACCTTTTCGTGCTGCTCGCCTTCCTTGCGGAAGCAGGCGGCCAGCGGCGACGCGTAATCACCGGGCAGTTCGCCGGTTCGCTCGCCCTGATCGCGGGGGCGATACTGGTTGCCGCGTTGCTGGAACGGTTACCCACCGGCTATGTCGGCCTGCTCGGCATCTTGCCGATCGGTGTGGGTGTGAGTAAAGCCTGGACGCGGTTTCGGCCAGGCAACACGGATCGCGAGAACGAGGCGCGCACCGTCGCGCATAGGAATGCACCGGCCAGGCCAACTAACTCGACCACGCCAACTCCGTCCGGCACCGGCTCGTCATGGTGGACCGTGGCTTGCGTCGCGCTCGCCAACGGCTCTGACAATATCGCCGTCTATGTGCCCTTGTACGCAAGTCATTCGCATAGCGAGGGCATGTTCATCTCGCTGATATTCGTCGTCATGATCGGCATCTGGTGCGCGGGCGCGGTCTGGCTGGTGGAGCATCCGTTGCTGGGCGCGCCGATCCGGCGCTACGGTACCGCATTGCTGCCGCTGATTCTGCTGATAATCGGCGTCTCTGTGATCATGGAAAACGATACGTTGCGGATTGTGTTCGGAATCTGAAACGGGCGTGGGGCGGATGTGGAACAGGCGTGAGGCGGCCGATGCGGTCGCGGCAAATAGCGCCAGCGCATATCGTTATGCCGATTGGCGATTTCTTTCCGGGCGGATCGCACCCGATAATGAGCCCATGAACCTCCACCCCACGCCCCAGGCTCGCACACTGCGCGCCACACTCGCAGCCCTGAGCGCAGCGCTGTTGCTGGCCGCCTGCGCCGCCCCGGCCACGTCGAACTCTTCCGCGGCGGCCGATTCTGCCGCGCTCGATGCGGCAATCTCCGGGCCACAGCGCAGCGACAGGAACCGTGCACGCGATATCTACCGCCATCCGAAGGAAACGCTGCAATTCTTCGAAGTGGCGTCTTCGCAAACCGTACTTGAGATCGCGCCGGGCGGAGGCTGGTACACGGAAATACTCGCGCCCTATTTGCACGACCACGGCAAACTGTACGAAGCGCAATACGACAGCCCGGACGCCGCGTCGGCGGCTGAAGAACAGGCCGGCCGAGTCTCTTTCGCCCAAAAGCTGGCGAACACGCCGGCTATCTACGGCAATGTGGTAGTCGGCACGCTGCGCGCCGGCCAGTTCAATGGTTTTCCGGCCAATGGCAGCGTCGACGAGGTGCTGACCTTCCGCAATATCCACAACTGGATCAAGGACGGCGAGATCGACGCGAACCTGCGCGCCTTCTACGCGGCACTTAAACCGGGCGGCATTCTCGGTGTCGAGGAACATCGCGCGGCGCCGGGCACCTCCCTGCAACAGACCATCGACAGCGGCTATGTGACCGAAGCCTATGTCATCGAGCACGCCCGCGCGGCAGGGTTCGAACTGGCCGCCCAAAGCGAGGTGAACAGCAATCCGCGGGACACGAAAAATTATCCGCATGGCGTGTGGTCGCTGCCGCCCACGTATGAAGGCCATGACGTCGACCGGGCGAAATATGCAGCGATCGGCGAATCGGACCGTATGACCTTGCGTTTCGTGAAGCCAAGGTGACAGGCTTGCCGTGCTCGGGTTCCAGAGCAACCCCAGCGCGCTGCGCGGCACGATAAGCCTCCTCCGGCGGGCCCACGCCTCAGTGCGCTCCGCTTGACGCGATCTCAATAGTATGTTCTTATTGCTCACTATGTACCGCGCCCAGACCACCCTATCGCTACTACTAGCCCGCTCTACCGGGCTAGGTCTGCTGCTGCGCGCTTCCATCTGAAACACCCGAAGCACCGCTCAATTCCCCAGTAACTGACCCAGCCCCGGTTTCCGACCGGCGGCCATGCTTTTGTCTGTTCGTCGTCCGGTCGACACCCAGGTTGATCGATCCCAAGGATGATGAAAATGTTGAAAAACCCTGCTACCAAATATCGTTCGTTCAAGCCCATCAACTTGACGGACCGCCAGTGGCCGTCGCGCAGCATCACACGTGCGCCGATCTGGATGAGTACCGATCTGCGTGACGGCAATCAGGCGCTGTTCGAGCCGATGAACGCGCAACGCAAGATGCGCATGTTCAAGACGCTGGTGCAGATCGGCTTCAAGCAAATCGAAGTCGCGTTTCCGTCTGCGTCGCAAACCGACTTCAATTTCGTCCGCGAGTTGATCGAAGGCGGTCATATCCCCGACGACGTTACGATCGAAGTATTGACCCAAGCTCGCGACGACCTGATCGAACGCACCTTCGAATCCTTGCGTGGTGTACCGCGCGCCATCGTCCATCTGTACAACGCCACCGCGCCCGAATTCCGCCGTATCGTATTCGGCCTCGACAAGAGCGGCGTGAAAGAACTCACACAGAATGCGGCGCGCACCATGAAGCGTCTCGCCGATGCCGCGCCGGAAACCCACTTCACGCTGCAATACAGTCCGGAAGTGTTCAGCGGCACCGAACTCGAATTCGCCAAGGAAGTGTGCGACGCCGTGTTCGATATCTGGCAGCCGACGCCCGACCACAAAGCGATCGTCAACCTGCCCGCTACCGTGGAAATGGCGACGCCGAATGTTTACGCCGACCAGATCGAATGGATGCACCGCAATCTCGCACGCCGCGATTCGTTGATCGTTTCAGTGCATCCGCATAACGATCGGGGTACCGCGGTGGCTGCCGCGGAACTGGCTGTGATGGCTGGAGCAGATCGGATCGAAGGCTGTTTGTTCGGCAACGGTGAGCGCACCGGCAATGTCGATCTCGTGACGCTTGCGTTGAATCTCTACACGCAGGGTATCGATCCTGAACTCGACTTTTCGAATATCAATGAAGTCGCGCGTACCGCCGAGGAATGCACGCAGTTGCCGGTGCATCCGCGTCATCCGTATGTCGGCGATCTCGTGTTCACCGCGTTCTCCGGTTCGCATCAGGATGCGATCAAGAAGGGTTTTGCTGTGCAGAAACCGGATGCGATGTGGGAAGTGCCGTATATGCCGATCGATCCGAGCGATCTCGGTCGGACCTACGATTCGGTGATTCGCGTGAATAGTCAGTCTGGTAAGGGCGGGATTGCCTACTTGCTCGAGCAGAGCTATGGGGTGGTGTTGCCGCGGCGCTTGCAGGTCGATTTTAGCTCTGCTGTGCAGCGGTTTACCGATGACAGCGGTCAGGAAGTTACGCCTTCGCAGATCTGGGAATTGTTCCAGCAGGAGTATGTGCGCAGTACTGCGCCGATTCACTATGTTGGACATAGTCTGTCTGAACACGATGGGCGTGAGCATATCAAGCTCACCGTCGAGATTAATGGCTCGCGGCGCGTGCTGAATGGCGAAGGGAATGGGCCACTTGATGCGTTGATGCACGCGATTGGTGTGCCTGTGCGGATTCAGCACTATGAGGAACGGGCTTTGACGCAGGGTGCCGATGCTCGTGCTGTGGCTGTCGCCGAGATGGCTGGGGCTGATGTGGTTGGGAGTGCTTTTGGAGTTGGCATCGATGCCAACCTTGTCACGGCTTCGATTCGGGCTGTGATTAGTGGGGTTAATCGGGCTTATGTGAGGGCTGGTGCTGAGGCACAAGGGCGGTTTTTTGATGTTGCGTTGAGGGATGACGCGGAGCGCGTTGTGGTTTGATTTGCTGGTCTGGCCTTTGGTCTTTTGATCTTTGGCCTTTCCTTGCTGTGTTAGTGGTCTATTAGCGTTGCCCCTGTGCGGGGCGGCACCTACTTTTCTTTGCCTGCCGCAAAGAAAAGTAGGCAAAAGAAAGCGGCTTTACACCGCTAGCTCTTAAGCGGGTCCCCCGCACAGCCGCGGTAGTGGTACATCTGGAATCTGTCTCCTCGCACATTCCACCTCAGTGACAAGGCAGTCATACCTCCCGACTCGCGCTGCGCGCTCGCCGGAAAGGTCTGCCGGCAAACCAGTGGTTGCTGGTTTCGTGCTGTCGTATTCTTTTGGGGCGCTTCGGCGCCCCTCTTCTTTTTGCTGACCGGGGGCTGATGAGGGCGCTTTCGTTCTCGTTTGGTCTGCCCCGTCAGCCTTGCGCTGTCCATGCGTCCGGGAGGCTGTGTGTCAGCGTTGATACGAAACGCTCCGTTTCCCGTTCGCGCGGTTGCATGAAAATGTCCCTCGACGGGCCCGCCTCTACCACCACACCATTGTTCAGAAACACCACGTCCCGCGCAATCGTCGCGGCAAGCCGCAGGTCATGCGTCGCCATCAACATCGTCATGCCTTCTGTGGCCAGTTGCTTCAGAACATCAACTACTTCCGCTGCCAGGCCGGGGTCGAGCGCCGACGTCGGCTCATCGCATAACAATACCTCCGGTGACGGCGCCAGCGCGCGCGCAATCGCTACCCGCTGTTGCTGGCCGCCGGACAGCGTCGAAGGCCATGCGTCCGCCTTGTGCGCAATGCCAACTTTCTCCAGCAATTCGTCCGCACGTACGCGCGCCCGCTCCTTGTCCCACTTCAGTACGGTCAGCAAACCCTCCATCACGTTCTGCCGTACCGTCAGATGCGGAAACAACTGGAAATTCTGGAACACCATGCCAGTGCGGCGGCGAAGCGTTAGCACCGTCTCGCGCGATGGTTTGTGATCCCGGCTGAATTCAAGGCGCTGGTCGCCTAACTCAAGTGATCCGGCCTCCGGAATTTCCAGCAGATTCACGCAGCGCAACAGCGTACTCTTGCCGCTGCCGGACGGCCCGATCAGCGCAGTCACATTACCCGGCTCAAGTTGCAAGTCCACTGAACTCAGTACGCGGTTCTCGCCGAAGTACTTGTCGATGTTCTCCAGTCGAATCATCAGTTGCTCGCCTGAAAAAGTGCGTGACGGCCAAACTTGCGCTCGAGCCGCACTTGCGCCGACGACAACACCGAACTGAACACGAGATAAACCAGTGCCGCTTCGGTGTACAGAATCAACGGCTCATACGTTACCGAGGCAATCCGCTGCGCCGCCTGAAACACCTCGGGCACAGTCAGCACCGCGGCAAGCGAAGTGTCCTTCACCAACGCAATGAACGAGTTCGACAGCGGCGGCAACGCAACGCGCGCCGCCTGCGGCAGGATCGCGCGGCGCAGCGCCTGCTCCCGCGTCATCCCCATCGAATACGCCGCTTCCCACTGCCCCTTCGGAATCGACTCGATCACGCCGCGGATGACCTCTGAGTTATACGCGCCGACATTCAGCGAGAAGCCGATGATCGCCGCCGTCAACGGGTCGAGCACGATGCCCACGTTCGGCAGTCCGTAGAAAATCACGAACAGTTGCACCAGCAACGGCGAGCCTCGAAATAGCCACACATAGAAGCGCACGCACGCTATCGCCCAGCGCGGCCCGAATAGCCTGACCAGCGCGACGATGAACGCCACGACAATACCAATCGCAAACGATGCCAGCGTGAGCGGCACGGTAAAGACCAGCCCCGCATACAGCAGAGGCCACAGCGACTGCGCCATCAGATGCAACCATGCCGGCATGATTCAGACTCGCTGGTAGCGCTTATTGGGAAACGTCTTTACCGAAGTACTTTTCCGAAATCTTCAGGTACGTGCCGTCTTTCCTCATATCGGCAAGCGCCTTATTGATCGCCGCCTGCAAATCAGGATTGCCCTTGCGGATCAGCACCGCGGACTTGTCGCTGCTGTCCGCCGACGTATCGAGCGCGGCGATCTTCACCTTCGCGTCCGGCTTGTGCTTCTTGAAGTCGAGGAACGACAGCGAATCGTTGACGGTCGCGTCGACGCGGCCCGACGTCAACAGATCGATCGATTCGTTGAAGCCCTGCACGGGAATCACATCCGCGCCATGCGCGGCCGCGATCTTGCCGAAGTTGCTGGTCAACGTATTCGCCGACTTCTTACCCTTCAGGTCGTCAAACGTCTTGATCGTGGTGTTGTCCGAACGCACGATCAGCGCCGCGTGCGAAGTGATGTATGGGTCCGAGAAATCGTATTTGACTTTGCGCGCGTCGGTGACGGCGACTTCGTTGATCACCGCATCGTAGCGGTTCACGTCGAGGCCGGCGATCAGGCCGTCCCACTTACCTTCGACGAATTGCGGCTTGACGCCCAGGCGTTGCGCAATCGCCGTGCCGATCTCGACGTCGAAACCCGTTAGCTTGCCGGATTCATCGTGGTACGTGAACGGTGCGTAAGTGCCTTCGGTGCCGATCTTGAACACGCCCGCGGACTTGATCTGCGCGAGCTCGTCAGCAGCGAATGCCGGGCTCAGGGCTACCGCTTGCAGCAGTGCGATCAGCAGAATGGAACGAATCGACTTCATCAGGTGGCTCCGTAAAGTTTGCTACGTCGTTTGCATGGTGTGGTGTGCGGCATTCCGCCGGCGGTCGGGCCAGACAGAGTGGGCGGACTGTAGCAAACGGTCCGCGTTTTTACAAAGGATCAGGTTTCCGATCAATATGCGCGTGCGTGCTAAGCGAACAGCCAGAACATCTCATGCAACGTCGAATTCGGCTTTACAGCAGATATTGAAGACGCGGCATGCATCGCACCACGGAACACGTGCCGGACGCCATCGGGGAAAACGCGGGAGGGGTATCGCCGCGGCGAACGCGCGGCGTCGAAAAGGGTCAGTCCGGGCGGCGCGAGGAGGCCGCCCGTCAGATTGCAAACGGCTTACCGTTCCACCGGATGCGGCTCCTTGCGCTTGTTGGCCACCCGGATCGCGTCGAAATAAGCCGGATTCGGCGGGCGCTTCAGATAACGCCCAGCGCCACGCACGGCCCGCAACTCGCCATCGGTCCATGCCAGTGCGCCACGCGTGAGCGTGTGCATCGCCACACCCTGCACCGTCATTCCTTCGAACACGTTGAAGTCGACTTTCTGATGATGCGTCTTCACCGAGATCGTTTTGCTGGCCGCCGGGTCCCATACGACCAGGTCGGCATCCGCGCCCACCTGCACTGCACCCTTGCGCGGATACAGGTTGAAGATCTGCGCGGCGTTAGTCGACGTGATGCGCACGAACTCATTCGGCGTGAGACGCCCCGAATTCACACCGTGATGCCAAAGCACCGCCATGCGATCTTCAACACCGCCGCAGCCGTTCGGGATCTTTGTGAAGTCATCGCGCCCCATGGCCTTCTGCGACGCGCAGAACACGCAGTGATCGGTCGCGGTGGTGTGCAACTGCCCTGCTTGCAGCCCCCGCCACAACGCTTCGCGATGCTCCGCGGAACGGAACGGCGGGCTCATGACATGCGCTGCGGCACGGGTCCAGTCGGGATCGCGATACACGGCTTCGTCGATCACCAGATGGCCCGGCAGCACTTCACCGAACACGCGAAGGCCTTCGCTGCGAGCGCGCGCGATCGCGTCGACCGCATCTTTCGAGGAGACGTGAACGATGTAGACCGGTACGCCCAGCACCTGGGCGATGCGAATCGCGCGGTTGGCAGCCTCACCCTCGACTTCCGGCGGCCGCGACAACGGATGCGCTTCCGGGCCCGTAAAGCCCTTTGCCAGCAACTGACGCTGCAACTGAAACACCAGTTCGCCGTTTTCCGCATGCACGGTAGGCAGCGCGCCGAGTTCGAGCGAACGTGAAAAGCTGTTCACCAGCACTTCGTCATCGGCCATGATCGCGTTCTTATAGGCCATGAAGTGCTTGAAACTCGACACGCCATGTTCGTGCACCAGGGTGCCCATGTCGCGATAGACCGAATCGTCCCACCACGTTACCGCGACGTGAAAACCGTAGTCCGCCGAAGCCTTTTCCGCCCAGCCCCGCCATTCCTTGAACGCCTCCATCAACGGCTGCTTCGGACTCGGAATCACAAAGTCGATGATGCTGGTCGTGCCGCCGGATAAACCCGCGGCCGTACCCGTATAGAAATCGTCGCTGGCCGTGGTGCCCATGAACGGCAATTCCATGTGCGTGTGCGGATCGATGCCGCCGGGCATCACATACTGCCCACCCGCATCGACGATCGTGGCGCCGGCCGGCGCTGCCAGGTCCGCTCCGATCTGCAGGATCGTGCCGCCATCCTGCGGGTCCGCACACAACACGTCCGCACGATACGTGTCGTCCGCGTCGATAATCGTGCCGCCGCGAATCAGGGTCGTCATGTTGCCGCCTCCTTATGAACTGCTGGTTTCGGTGCTACGTATTACCTATTTCGTCTGCTGCGCGCCTGGCTCATGCGCATGCATTCAAGCATTCAAGCATTTGCCCACTCACGCACTCGCCACGCGCGCGCTCGGCCCCTTGCTCAGCTTCATCCATGCGCTGTATACGATCGACGCCAACGCGAGCCCGACAAACCAGGCATAGGTATAGAGCGTATTGAAAATGGCCGGAACGTTCGGGAACGATGCCGGAAACGCGGTGTGCAAAAAACCAGGCAGATTGGGCAGCACGCCGATCACAAGCGCCACCACCGCGCCGATATTCCAGCCGCCGGTGTAGCTGTACTCACCATGCTCGTCGAACAGTTCACGCGCGTTCAACCGCGTGCCGCGAATCAGGAAGTAGTCGACCATCAGAATGCCCGCCACCGGACCGAGCAAAGCCGAGTAGCCGACCAGCCAAGTGAAGATATAGCCCTGCGTGGTGGCGAGAATCTTCCACGGCATCATCACGATGGCGATGGTTGCGGTAATCATGCCGCCGACGCGGTATGAAATACCCTTGGGCCACAGGCTCGAAAAATCATAAGCCGGACCGACGAGATTCGCCGCCAGATTGCAGCACATCGTATCCAGCGTCAGAATAATCAATGCAAGGCCGACGCCGATGCCGGTCATGCGGCTCGTCAGGTCGATCGGGTCCCAGATCGCCTTGCCGTAGATCACCACCGTCGCCGAGGTCACCACCACGGAGATCACCGAGAGCAGCGCCATCGGAATCGGCAAGCCAATTGACTGGCCGATCACCTGATCGCGCTGCGTCCTGGCAAAGCGGGTGAAGTCGGGGATATTCAGCGCCAGCGTCGCCCAGAAACCCACCATTGCTGTGAGGCCTGGCCAGAAGGTCACCCAGAACATGCCCTCCTTCTTGCCACCCGGCACGAACTGCGACGGCGCCGACAGCATCGAACCGAGTCCGCCCGCCTTCGAGGTCGCCCACCACACCAGCGCGATACACATCACGATCTTGATCGGCGCGGACCAGCTTTCGAGCCAGCGGATCGAATCGGTGCCGTGAATGATGAAGTAGATCTGCAGCGCCCAGAACACCAGGAAACACGCGAGTTGCGTGAGCGAGATGTCGAGAAATGGCAAGGCCGCGCCGTGCAGCGCGTTGCCGGTCAGAATGTTCAGCAGTGTGTAGATCGCGCTGCCGCCAAGCCATGTCTGAATGCCGTACCAGCCGCACGCGACGATCGCGCGCAGCATCGCCGGCAATTTCGCGCCTTGCGTGCCGAACGAGGAACGCACCAGCACCGCATAAGGAATGCCGTGCTTCGCGCCCGCATGTCCGATCAGCAGCATCGGCACCAGCACGATCAGATTGCCGAGCAGCACCGTCGCCACCGCCTGCCACGGCGACATGCCCTCCTCCGTCAACCCGGCTGCGAGCATGTACGACGCAATGTTCATCACCATCCCGACCCAGAGCGCGGCAAAGTGATACCAACGCCACGTACGCTGCGCGATGCCGGTGGGCGCAAGGTCGTCGTTATAAAGACTGCTGCCCTGCGCGCCGGCCGCAAACTGCGGATCGACGGGTTGCGCTGTCTGCTTCATCGAAAGATCTCCACTGATCGTTGAGGCCCGCGCGACTTCTGATGGCGCGTCGGGCCTTGGGAAAACACCAGGTTCAGTACAAACGCTGCGTTTCCTTTCTTACAGATAGCCCATGTTTCAGGCTGCTTTTGCGGCATGGGCGTGCTCGACGGCTTCAGCCGCGTCCGACGTGTCGCCTGCTCCAGCATTGACCCGCGCAGGGTTGTTCGGATGCGTGGTCCAGTTCGCGTACTCGCCGCTGTCCACCCGCTCCATCGTGATGCACTGCTCGACCGGGCACACATGCATGC
This sequence comes from Paraburkholderia agricolaris, assembly GCF_009455635.1. Lineage (NCBI taxonomy): Bacteria > Pseudomonadati > Pseudomonadota > Betaproteobacteria > Burkholderiales > Burkholderiaceae > Paraburkholderia > Paraburkholderia agricolaris. The sequence goes on along the minus strand of NZ_QPER01000001.1, from coordinate 1,357,621 downwards.
ACAGATTGCAGCCGACACATTCGGAGTCCATCACTTCAAAATGCCGAACGCCATCTTTTTCTTTCATGATCGCCTGGTGAGCCGTGTCTTCACAGGCGATATGACAGAGGCCGCACTGGATGCACTTGTCCTGATCGATGCGCGCCTTGATGTCGTATTTGAGGTTCAGGTATTTCCAGTCGGTGACGTTCGGCACGGCACGGCCGCGAATGTCGTCGAGCGTCGCGTAACCTTTCTCGTCCATCCAGTTCGAGAGGCCATCCGCGAGATCGGAGACGATACGAAATCCATAATGCATCGCCGCGGTGCACACCTGCACGCTGCCCGCGCCGAGCACCATGAATTCGGCCGCATCGCGCCACGTCGAAATACCGCCGATGCCGGAAATCGGCAGATTCGGCGTTTCCACGTCGCGTGCGATTTCGGCCACCATGTTCAGCGCGATCGGTTTGACCGCCGGACCGCAGTAGCCGCCGTGCGTGCCTTTGCCGTCGACCATCGGCAACGGCGACATTGCATCGAGATCCACCGCGACAATCGAGTTGATCGTATTGATCAGCGACACGCCGTCCGCGCCGCCTTTATAGGCCGCCCGCGAACCGAGGCGGATGTCGCTGATATTCGGCGTGAGTTTGACGAGGCACGGCAGCTTCGAGCCTTCTTTCACCCAGCGCGTGACCATTTCGATGTACTCGGGCACCTGGCCCACCGCCGCCCCCATACCCCGCTCGCTCATGCCGTGCGGGCAGCCGAAGTTCAATTCCACCGCATCGGCGCCGGTATCTTCGACGAGCGGCAAGATCCACTTCCAGTCGCGTTCGTTGCACGGCACCATCAGCGAAACGATCATCGCGCGCTCGGGCCAGTCGCGTTTGACCTGTGCGATTTCCTTGAGGTTGACGTCGAGCGGGCGATCGGTAATCAATTCGATGTTGTTCAGGCCCGCGATGCGCTGGCCGTTCCATTGCACGGCGCCGTAGCGCGAGCTGACGTTCACCACATGCGGGTCGAGGCCCAACGTCTTCCACACCACCCCGCCCCAGCCCGCTTCGAACGCGCGGTTCACGTTATAGGCTTTGTCGGTCGGCGGCGCGGAGGCGAGCCAGAAAGGATTCGGCGACGTAATGCCGGCAATCGTACAGCGCAGATCGGCCATGTTCGGCTCCTTGGGGGACTGCTGTTTTATCTTGTGTGATGCGTAGCTAAGGCAGGTTTATGTCGCCTTACGCGGCTTTGACGGCCGTACGGGCGAATTCGGCGTCAATCGCGGCAGCAGCGGTCTTGCCGTCCTGCACCGCTTGCACCGTCAGATCGATCCCACCCGTTGCCGCGCAATCGCCGCCCGCCCACACGCCACACAACAAGGTTTGTCCGTTTGCGTCGACAGCAATGCGGCTGCCGTCCAGCGTCAGCAATTCGCGCTCGATACCGACGGGCACCAGGGTCTGTCCAATGGCCTTGAGCACCATATCGGCCTCGACTACGAAGCGTTCATGATTGCCATCGCCTGACGTACGTTCAAACTCGACGCCGATGACCACGCCACCGTCTCCAATCAAACGTACCGGCGTTGCGTGCGTGACCAGCGTGACGCCGTTGGTCTGCGCGAAGTCGCGTTCCGCCCACGTCGCGCTCATCGATTCGACGCCACGCCGATACACCATCGTCACCGAGCTCGCGCCGAGCTTGCGGCTTTGCACGGCCGCATCCACGGCCGTATTGCCACCGCCGATCACAACGACCCGGCGGCCCACCGGCACTGTGCCGAAATCGTTCGCGGTGCGCACCTGCTCGATGAAATCCACCGCGTTCATCACGCCACTCAGGTCCTCGCCTTCCATCGCCAACGCGCGCACGCCCGTCAGACCGATCGCGAGGAAGACCGCGTCATGCTGTTTGCGCAGCGTGTCGAGATCCACGTCGCGTCCAAGCGTTACGCCATGCCTGATTTCTATGCCGCCGATCGAGCACAGCCACGCCACTTCGCGCTGGGCAAAATCGTCGACGGTTTTATAAGCGGCGATGCCGTATTCGTTCAGGCCGCCCGCTTTCTCGTGCGCGTCATAGATGGTCACGTTATGGCCGGCCAACGCAAGCCGATGCGCACACGCCAGGCCAGCCGGTCCCGCACCGACCACCGCGACATGCCGCCCTGTTTCGGCCGCACGCTTGAACAGCACTTCACCGCGCGCCATCGCCCAATCAGTCGCATGCCGTTGCAGCGCGCCGATCGCCACCGGCTTCGCATCCTGATGGTTGCGCACGCAAGCCCCTTCGCACAGGATCTCGGTCGGGCAAACGCGCGCGCACATGCCGCCTAACGGATTCGCCGACAGAATGTCGACGGCCGCGCCCTTCAGATTGCCGTTGCCGATCTTGCGAATGAAACTGGGAATGTCGATTTGCGTCGGACACGCGTTCACACAGGGCGCGTCGTAACAGTAATGACAGCGGCTCGCCGCCGCAGCCGCGGCACTCGCGTCGAGCAGCGGCGCAATGTCCGAGAACTCGCACGAGAGTTGATCGGCCGATAGACGGTGAGCCGCAATATCGCCGGTTTGCTTGATGGCCATACACGTTCCTTCTTCGATGTGAGGACGTAGCCGGTCCTGCCGGCTGCGCTGACGCGGAGCCGGGACGGCTTGTTTTATGGGCACTACGGTGAGGCTACCGCTAAAGCGTTATGAAACCGGCTCGCACGCTCGTCCGAGCATCGCGTGCAATAGCACGTTGGCGCCCGCTTCGATCCATTCGAAGGTGGCGTCTTCGATCTCGTTGTGACTGATCCCGTCGACGCACGGCACAAACACCATCGAGGTCGGTGCGACTTGCGACAGATAGCAGGCGTCGTGTCCCGCACCGGACACCATGTTGCGATGCGGGTAGCCGAAGCGTTCGGCCGCGGCGCGCACGGACTTCACGCAGGCTTCGTCGAAAGCCACTGGCGCGTAGTAAAAGATCTGTTCGAGTTCGGTTTCCAGACCAATCGCGCTCGTGATATCCGCCACGCCTTGACGCAACGCGGCATCCATCTTCGCGAGCACGGCATCGTCCGGATGACGAAAATCGACCGTGAAGAACACACGACCGGGAATCACATTGCGCGAGTTCGGATAGACCTGCATCATGCCGACCGTCGCGCAGCCGAACGGCGCGTTATCCAGCCCGATGCGATTGACCAGATCGACCACGCGCGCGGCGCCGAGCAAAGCATCGCGACGGCGCGGCATAGGCGTGGGACCTGCGTGAGCCTCTTGCCCCGTCAGCGTGATTTCGTACCAGCGCTGACCTTGCGCATCGGTCACCACGCCAATGGTTTTTTGCTCGGCTTCGAGAATCGGCCCTTGCTCGATGTGCAATTCGAACGCGGCGTGCAAGGGGCGGCCGCCACAAGGAAGATCGCCGGCATAGCCGATCCGTTTGAGTTCCTCGCCGATGGTCTTGCCGTCCACGTCCTTACGCGAGAGACCGTAGTCCAGCGTGAAGACGCCGGCAAACACACCGGAGGCAACCATTGCAGGCGCGAAACGCGAGCCTTCTTCGTTAGTCCAGATCACCACTTCAACCGGATGTTCTGTCTCGATGCCATGGTCGTTCAGACTGCGAATTACTTCGAGTCCGCCGAGCACGCCATAGATGCCGTCGAAGCGGCCGCCGGTTGGCTGCGAGTCCGCGTGCGAGCCGGTCATGACCGGCAATGCAGCGGGATTGCGGCCGGTGCGGCGCATGAACACATTGCCCATCTGATCGACACTGACCGTGCAGCCGGCTTCCTTCGCCCAGCTCACGATCAGGTCACGTCCCTGTTTGTCGAGGTCGGTCAGCGCCAGCCGGCAGACGCCGCCTTTGGGCGTCGCGCCGATCTTCGCCATCGTCATCAGGCTGTCCCACAACCGCTTGCCGTCGACCTTGATCGACGTAGTGGGTTCTGCGCTCTTCAGCGCTTCGGATACCGCGTTCATTCGTCTCGCTCCTTTCGGTGAACCGACATGAAACTGGTGCAGGGGCGGCGGGTTTTGGGGCGTGGCCGCACGGCGGCGGTGCACACTCGATGCTTTCGATCGCCTCCTGTTCAGAGGGCAAACCCTGGGGCATCGCCCGCTCTCTCAATCCTGTCCAGTTGGACAGGTTGTAGACGATTAAGCCCGCCAAATCAACACCTTTCGTACGGTGGAAAACATAGCGAGAAGCGTGCCATTGCAGTGCAGCACGCGTTTATCGGCGGTATCGAATGCGTGCGCCCATCCGCGCTCAAACGACTAGAATGAAGCGCGACGCGGCACACATGCCGATGAAGGCCAACATGAGAGACGACAACGTGGCTGCCGACATCACCGAAAACAACGAGACAAAGGACGAAACGCCCGCACCTTTGCGGCGGCGCAAGGCGCACATTCGCGAGTCGAATGAAACGCATTTGTTGGCGTGCGCCGAAGCCGTTTTCGCGGAACGAGGACTCGACGGCACCAGCACGGCGATGATCGCGGAGCGCGCAGGCTTACCGAAAGCTAACCTGCATTACTACTTCCCAACAAAGCTCGCGCTGTACCGGCGTGTGCTGGAAGACCTGTTCGAGGACTGGCACCGCGCGGCGGATACGTTCGAGTGCAGCGACGATCCGGTCGAAGCGATCGGCGGATACGTACGCGCGAAAATGGAGTTGTCGCGCCGCCGGCCCTTAGGCTCGAAAGTGTGGGCGAGCGAGATCATTCACGGCGCGGAACACATGGAGGACATTCTCACGGGGCGCGTGAAGCCCTGGCTGGACAGCAGAGTGAAGGTGATCGACAACTGGATCGCACGCGGACTGCTGGCGCCGGTGAATGCGCAAACATTGATGTACATGATCTGGGCGACTACCCAGCATTACGCCGACTTCGACGCGCAGATTCGCGCGCTTAAAGGCAAGCGCGCGCTGACACAGAAGGCATTCGAAGCAACCACGGAGGAAGTCGTGCAGTTGGTGATCCGCGCGTGTGGCGCGGTGTCGCCGGCGCAGCACGAGGACGGCGCGGACCCGTCCAGATAGAAAGCAAAAAAACCGGCTGCGTTTTTCACGGTCAGCCGGTTTTCATACTAGTGCGTGAGATCGCTCTCGCGGCTTGGCAGCTCGCTTACCCGTTCAATACGTCTCCAGATGCAACCGCCCTTCCCGCTTCAGCTTCATCCACAGCGCTTCCCAGTCGAGTTGATGCTGTTCGCCGATTTCCTTGAGCGCCTGCAGCACACCGTCTTCCATGCCCTTCAATCCGCACACGTAGATATGCGTGTTGTCGTCCTTGAGCATGTGCGCGACGTCCACCCCACGCTCACGCATCGCGTCCTGCACGTAGCGCTTGGGCTGACCCGGCGTACGCGAGAACGCCAGGTTCGTGTCGATGAAATCCTTCGGCAGATTCGTCAACGGGCCGAAGTACGGCAACTCTTCCTTGGTGCGCGCGCCGAAGAACAACATCAGCTTGCCGGTCGCGCCTTTCAGGCGCCGCCGCCTACGGTACTCGGTCATCGCGCGCATCGGCGCCGATCCGGTGCCCGTGCAAATCATCAGCAGATGCGAGTTCGGATGATTCGGCATCAGGAACGTGCCGCCGAACGGGCCGATCACGCTCACCACGTCGCCCTTTTTCAGATCGCACAGATAGTTCGAGCAGACTCCATCGAGCGCGTCGCCATGCTGTCGGGAAACCCGCTTCACGGTAAGTGAAACGTTGTTATAGCCAGGGCGTTCGCCGTCGCGTGGGCTCGCAATCGAATATTGCCGCGCGTGATGCGTGCGGCCATCGGCGGCGGCTCCAGGCGGCAGGATGCCGATCGACTGGCCTTCCAGAACAGGGAACGGCATCGAACCGAAATCGAGCACGATGTGATGGATATCGCTATCGGTCGAAGCGTCGGTGAGCCGGTAGTTGCCGACCACCGTTGCGGTAGTCGGCGCCTTGTGGGTATAGAGATTCACGTAGGGCTTCGCGGCAGACCATGGCGGCACGACCGAGCCGCGCACGGTATCGACTTCGATACCGCTCGCGTCTGCCGGCGCATCGCCCGATGCGCCGGTGTCGCCCTCTTCCGGCGCCGGCACGGCCATCGTGTTCTGCTCCGGCAGCACGTCCCATTTGAGTTGCTCGTCAATGGGATATGCGTCGGCCTTCAGCACGGTGCGCCAGTTATCGATCGCGCCGGTGGGACACGGTGGCACGCACGCCATGCAGCCGTTGCAAACATCCGCCTTGACGACATAGTTGTTCTCGTCGTGCGTGATCGCATCGACCGGGCAAGTCTCTTCGCACGTATTGCAGCGAATGCAGATTTCCGGATCGATCAGATGCTGCCTGAGAACTTCGATCGATACTGGGCCGTTCATGACTTCCTCCACCCTATATTCGCGCGAATACGACACCGCGCGTTTCCAATCACCGTACTCAATTGAAACGCACGTACTCGAAATCGACCGGCTGACGGTTCACACCCATGGCCGGCGGCGCAATCCAGTTCGCGAACTTGCCGGGCTCGACCACGCGGCCCATCAACGAAGCGACGTACGCACGATCTTCCGGCGTTGCGAGCCACTTCGCTTCGTTGGCGGCCCACTCGGTTTCGCTGACCACCCGGCCATCGGGCGACACACGAGTACCCGCAAAGGTGCCGATCTGGCGGTTGAACGCTTTATGCGGCACCGTCATGCGGAAATCGATTCCGGCCTTCTCGAGCACCTTGTTCCAGCGACCGACGCCCGCCACCGAATCTTTAATGTAGTCGTCGCGCAGCACTTCGTTCATCGCGTTGAGCATCGGTACTTCGCGCTCCACCAGTTTGCCGTTCTGCACGTCGAGCAGCTTGTAGCTTTGACCGTTCAATTGATGATCGTCGTCGCGCTTGTTCTCTTCATAGCGACCCTTCAGGCCCGAGCTATAGAACGTAGCCGCATTCGACGAATGATCGGCGCCGAACAGGTCGATCGTCACGGAATAATGGAAGTTCAGATAACGCTGGATAGTCGGCAGATCGATCACACCGGCCGCGCGAATCTTCGCGACGTCGTCCGTGCCCAGTTCGTTCATCACCTGCGCGGTGCGCTGGATCACGCGCGACACGCCCGATTCGCCGACAAACATGTGATGCGCTTCTTCGGTCAGCATGAACTTCGTGGTGCGTGCGAGCGGATCGAAACCCGACTCGGCGAGTGCCGACAACTGGAACTTGCCGTCACGGTCGGTAAAGTACGTGAACATGTAGAACGCCAGCCAGTCCGGCGTTTTCTCGTTGAACGCGCCGAGAATGCGTGGGTTGTCATCGTCACCCGAACGGCGGCCGAGCAGTGCTTCGGCTTCCTCACGACCGTCGCGGCCGAAGTAACGGTGCAGCAGATAGACCATCGCCCACAGGTGGCGGCCCTCTTCCACGTTCACCTGGAACAGGTTGCGCAGGTCGTACATGGACGGCGCGGTCAAACCCAGATGCCGCTGCTGCTCCACCGAAGCCGGCTCCGTATCGCCTTGCGTCACGATAATGCGGCGCAGATTCGCGCGATGCTCGCCGGGCACGTCCTGCCATGCCGCTTCGCCCTTGTGCTCACCGAAATGAATCTTGCGGTCCTGCTCGCCGGGCGTGAGGAAAATGCCCCAGCGATAATCCGGCATCTTCACGTGATCGAAATGCGCCCAGCCGCCCGCGTCGACGCTCACCGCCGTGCGCAGATACACGTCGTAGCCATGCGAGCCTTCCGGGCCCATATCGCCCCACCACGACAGAAAATTCGGCTGCCATTGTTCGAGCGCGCGTTGCAGGGCGCGGTCGTCGGCGAGATTGACGTTGTTCGGAATCTTTTCGCTGTAATTGATCGTAGACATGGTCGGTTCCCTGGTCGGAATACAGAGCTTGCGGATGAGAGGCGCGCGCCGGGCAGGTGGCGTCGCTAAACGTTACGTCGTGTCGTGTCGAAGAAACTCAAACACGTGAGACGTCGAATTGCGCCTTGCTGCCTTTGCCGTACACCTTGAGCGCGCCCTTCTCGCCCACTGCGTTCGGCCGGTTGAAGATCCAGTTCTGCCATGCGGTGAGACGCCCGAAAATACGCGTCTCCATGGTTTCCGGGCCGTTGAAGCGCAGATTCGCTTCCAGGCCGGTCAACGCATCCGGCGACATGGCAGCACGTTCTTCGAGCGCGATGCGAATTTCGTCGGCCCAATCGATATCGTCGGGCGAAGCGGTCACGAGGCCCAGACGCTCGGCTTCAACCGGTTTGATCGCCTGGCCGATCTTCGAGCGCACCGCGTCGAGCGGCTCGACTTCTTCATAGAAGCGCCGCGCAAGGCGCGATTGATGCGTGACCATCGGATAGAGACCGAAGTTAGCTTCTGTCAGCGTTATAGCCGGCTCTTCGTCTTCGTTGCTTGGCAGTGCCGCCATATAGCTGCGGTCGCAGGCAAACGCGAGTTCCGCGAAGGTGCCCGCAAAGCACGAGCCCGGTTCGATCAGCGCGAATAGCGAACGCGACGACACGTCGATACGCGCCAGCGTGCGGCGCAGGAGGCCGATGGTTTCGCGCACGAACCAGTGGTCCTTGTGCTGCATCAGCGTGGCGTCGGCGGCGAGCAGATTGCGTGCATCGCCTTCGGTCTTGAAGACCCAGGTGCCGACGTCGAGCTCGTTGGTGCGCATCGACAGGATCGCATCGTCGAGTTCGCGCGCAAACTGCAGCGGCCACCAGCTCGTGCCGGCGGCGACGATCGCGTCGATCCCGGTGGGTTGTCCGGCTTGCGGCGCCCTGGCCGTAAAAGTGGCGATGCGTTTCGCCCGATCGATCGTGACGTCGAGCGTTTTGTAAGTCAGGCCGTCTTCGCGATCGGTGCGTTCGATACGCGTGAGCATCACGCCTTGCGCATCCGATGGACGATCGCTTTGTTCGGCGAGTTCGAGCGCGCGTGCCTGAATCGCCTGGTCGAACTGATTCGGCTTCACGACTTCATCCACGAGACGCCATGCTTTCGCGCGCTCACCGCGAATGCCTTCCACCACCGTGCAGAAGATGTCCGCACGGTCGTGACGCACCTTGCGTTTATCGGTGACGCGCGTCAGGCCACCGGTGCCCGGCAGCACGCCCAGCAGCGGCACCTCCGGCAGCGATACCGACGACGAGCGGTCATCCACCAGATAGATTTCGTCGCAAGCGAGCGCGAGTTCATAACCGCCGCCCGCGCACGCACCGTTCACGGCAGCGAGAAACTTCAGACCCGAATAACGCGACGAGTCTTCGAGACCGTTGCGCGTTTCGTTGGTGAACTTGCAGAAGTTGACCTTCCACGCATGCGTGGAGAGGCCCAGCATGAAGATGTTCGCGCCCGAGCAGAACACCCGGTCCTTGAGACTCGTCAGCACGACCGTTCTGACTTCAGGATGTTCGAAGCGGATGCGCTGTATCGCGTCGTGCAATTCGATATCGACCCCGAGGTCGTATGAATTCAGCTTCAGCTTGTAACCGTCCCGGATGCCGCCGTCCTCGGCGATATCGATGCCGAGGGTCGCGACCGGACCGTTGAAACTCAGCTTCCAATGCTTGTACTGCGAGGGATCGGTGCGGTAATCGACCGGCGCGATTGCGGTTTCTGCTGTGGACATGGGGCGTCTCCTGACTGGACGATGCGAAACTTGTTTCTCGAACAATAGTGCATCGTCAACCCCATGTAAAGCACTTTAGTGCATGTTTGCTAGTAAACCCTGGAACCCCACTGCACGTCAGCCGATCCGTACTTCATCCGGCGATTCGGCCGCGAGCCTTGCAGCAAGCCGGTCGCGCAGTTGCAAGTAGGCGTCGGCCAAGGTTTTTTCGCTGGTATCGAAGGTCATGTCGGCGCGGCCGTAAAGCTCACTGCGCCCCGCGAGGATGCGCTTGAGGTCGTCCATCGCCTCCTTGTTACCGGACATCGGGCGCAGGTCGCCTTGCGCCACGACACGGCGCATATGCTCTTCCGGCGTGGCTTGCAGCCATACGGTGAAGCAGTGCGACAGCAGTGCGTTGAAGGTGCCGGACTCCGACACCAGCCCGCCCGGCGACGCAATCACCGCGCGCTCGTGTTCCTGAATCACCGCCTCGAGCGCGCGATGCTCATAGCGCCGGTACGCGCTCGCGCCATAGAGGGAATGAATCTCGGACGGCGGGCAGCCGGCCAGTTGCTCGATCACGCGCGTGAGTTCGACGAACGGCACCTTGCGCTCCTGCGCCAGCATCCGCCCAAAGGTCGACTTGCCGGCCCCACGCAAGCCAATCAGCGCGATCCGGTCCCTGCGATGCGGGTCGCGCGGCGCTTGCGCAAACATCTCGGCAAGCGCCACGCGGGCGCGCTGCAGCGCCGCCTGGTCGCGCCCTTGCAGCAATTCGCGGATCAGCAGCCATTCGGCGGATGCGGTGGTTTCGTCGCCGATGACTTCAGCCAGCGGACAGTTCAGCGTCGCTGCGATTTGCCGCAGCACCAGCACCGACGCGTTGCCCACCCCGGACTCCAGATTCGCCAGATGACGCTCGGACAAGCCGGTTTCGGTCGCCAGCGTTTTGCGCGTCATGCCGCGGCGCGCGCGCAGCAGGCGCACACGCTCGCCCATTGCGGTGAGAAAAGGATCACGCTCCTCGCGTTCGCCGGCGCGCTCAGTGGCGCCGGCGGCCCGCTCCGTGCGGCTTGCGTCTTCATCGGCAGAATCATCCAGCGGTGTGGAAGAGTAATTTTGGTTCATGTTTAACTGCCTCTTGAATACGTTACATGTACTATAGTGCTTGACAGGTGCAGAGTGAACGGTTAATTTTCGCCAAATATTGATCCAATAACAAACGCTACCGAGGTTTTTCGGCAGCGTTACGGAAACGGTGCGACGACACGCATGAATTAACCTGCGTACGCGCGTCGATCTGGAGGCTTGCATGTCCCCACATAACTTCCAACGCCTGGTTGCGGGCGTGACCGAGCAGCTTGCCGGCCGGCCGCTCGACAGCACGCTGGCCACATGGCTCAACGACACCTATCCCGCGGATAGCGCAACCTTCCGCAATCTGACGGACGCCTGCCGCACCGGCGTGGCCGAAGGCTGGTTGTGCAACCGCGAAGGCGGCGGCATTCGCTATGGCCGGATCTTCAAGGCGCTGCCGGAGACCCACGGTTTTTCTGTGGACGTCGTGGATATGAAGGATATTGCCGGTCCACATCACGTTCACCCGAACGGCGAAATCGATCTGATCATGCCGCTCACCGAAGGCGCCACCTTCGACGGTCATCCTGCCGGCTGGTGCGTGTATAGCCCCGGCAGCGCGCATCGCCCGACCGTCGCGGACGGCCAGGCGCTGGTGCTGTATCTGCTGCCGCAAGGCGCGATCGAGTTCACCGCCCCGCCTCCTTCCGCCTGAGACTCGCCATGACCGAACTATTGAATAACTACGTTGCAGGCCAATGGGTCGCGGGCAGCGGCGACGGCATCACATTGACCGACCCGGTCACCGGCGAAGCGCTCGTGCGCGTCTCGAGCCAGGGCCTCGATCTCACCCATGCATTCGCTTTCGCGCGTGAAGAAGGCGGCGCCGCCTTGCGCGCGCTGACCTATGCGCAGCGCGCCGCCCGCCTCGCCGAAATCGTCAAACTGCTGCAGACGAAACGCGACGACTACTATGCGATCGCAACCGCGAACTCGGGCACCACGCGCAATGATTCGGCAGTCGACATCGACGGCGGCATCTTCACGCTGTCGTACTACGCGAAACTCGGCGCCTCGCTCGGCGACGTGCATGCGCTGCGCGACGGCAACGCCGTATCGCTGAGCAAGGACCAATCGTTCAGCGTGCAGCATGTGCTCACGCCGACACGTGGTGTCGCGCTCTTTATCAACGCGTTCAATTTCCCGTCGTGGGGTTTGTGGGAGAAGGCAGCGCCGGCTCTGCTATCCGGCGTGCCGGTGATCATCAAGCCCGCCACGGCGACAGCATGGCTTACACAACGAATGGTTGCCGATGTGATCGACGCGGGCATTCTTCCGCCCGGCGCGCTATCCGTTATCTGCGGCAGTTCCGCGGGTCTGCTCGAGCAGATTCAGGCCTTCGACGTGGTGTCGTTCACCGGCTCAGCGCAAACCGCTGCAACCTTGCGTGCGCATCCGGCTTTCGTCGAACGCGGCGCACGGCTGAATGTCGAGGCCGACAGTCTTAACAGCGCGATTCTCTGTGCCGATGCGACACCCGATACCCTCGCCTTCGAACTGTTCATCAAGGAAGTGGTGCGGGAAATGACCGTGAAGTCCGGTCAGAAATGCACGGCGATCCGGCGTGCGTTCGTGCCGGAAGCATCGCTCGAAGCGGTGCTCGAAGCACTCAAAGCAAAGCTCGCGAAAATCACGGTAGGCAATCCGCGCAACGAGGCCGTGCGAATGGGCTCGCTCGTAAGCCGCGAGCAACGCGACAACGTGCTGGCCGGCATCGCCGCGTTGCGCGAGGAAGCGGTGCTCGCGTACGACGGCTCGGCGACACCCTTTATCGATGCCGATGCAGCGATTTCGGCTTGCGTCGGACCTCATCTGTTCGTGGTCAACGATCCCGATAGCGCGACGCTGCTGCATGACGTCGAAGTGTTTGGACCGGTCGCAACCGTGGCGCCGTATCGCGTCGCTTCGGCAGCAAGCGGAACTCTCCCGGAAGCGCACGCAATCGCACTCGCGCGACGCGGCCAGGGCTCGCTTGTCGCTTCGATCTATGCGAACGACGACGCCCATCCTGGCAAGCTCGCACTGGAACTCGCCGATTCGCATGGACGTGTCCACGCGATCTCGCCCGCGGTTCAACAGAGCCAGACCGGCCACGGCAACGTGATGCCGATGTCGCTGCATGGTGGACCGGGCCGCGCGGGTGGCGGCGAAGAACTCGGCGGCCTGCGTGCCTTGGGTTTCTACCACAGGCGCTCGGCGGTTCAGGCAGCGGGCGCCGCACTCGACGCATTGACGCAAGCCACGCATTTGCCCGCGGCATAGCGCGCACAAGTCAGGCACGAAGCAAGGAAGGAAGCAATCACACAGTAAGCATCGCGTGGATCATGAGCACATAACCGCCGGACCGCCCCCACCCGTTGGAGGAGACATATGGAAGCCCTGCTGGAACCGGCTGCGCGTCAGCCCGCCGTGACGGCCGAACCGCCGCCCGCGGTATTCAATTTCGCGGCCTACCTGTTTCGATTGAATCAATCGCGCGCCGGCAAGACCGCTTATATCGACGACACCGGCATCATCACCTACGGCGAACTCGAGGACCGGGCCCGGCGTTTCGCGAGCGCATTGCGCACGCTCGGCGTGCATCCGGAAGAGCGCGTGCTGCTGGTGATGCTCGATACCGTCGAACTGCCGATCGCGTTTCTCGGCGCGCTCTATGCGGGCGTGGTCCCGGTCGTTGCGAACACGCTGCTCACCGCTGCCGACTACGTGTATATGCTGACGCACAGTCACGCGCGCGCCGTGATCGCGTCGGGCGCGTTGCTGCCGACTGTCATTCAGGCGCTCGATACGGCCGAACACGACGGTTGCCAGTTGATCGTCTCACAGCCCGAGAGCGAATCCTTAGCCACACCATGCCTCAAAGATCTGATCGACGTGGCTGCTCCGGCTAGCAAAGGATGCACGACCGGTTGCGACGATATCGCGTTCTGGCTGTACTCGTCAGGCTCGACCGGTAAGCCGAAAGGCACGGTCCACACGCATGCGAATCTGTACTGGACCGCTGAGTTGTACGCAAAACCGGTTCTCGGCATCGTTGAAAGCGACGTGGTTTTCTCCGCGGCCAAATTGTTCTTCGCGTACGGTCTGGGCAACGGCCTCACATTCCCGCTCTCGGTCGGCGCCACGGCCGTGCTGATGGCCGAGCGCCCCACCGCGGATGCGATTTTCACACGCCTCGTGCGGTATCGCCCGAGCGTTTTCTACGGCGTGCCGACGCTCTACGCCAGCATGCTCGTCTCGCCCAACCTGCCCGCACGTGCCGACGTCGCGATGCGCGTATGCACGTCCGCGGGCGAAGCCTTGCCGCGCGAAATCGGTGAGCGTTTTACCGCCCACTTCGGCTGCGAGATTCTTGACGGCATCGGCTCGACCGAGATGCTGCATATCTTCCTGTCGAATCGCGCGGGGGCTGTCGAATACGGCACCACGGGCCGCCCTGTGCCCGGCTATGAAGTTGAACTGCGTGACGAAGCCGGTCTTGCCGTGCCCGACGGCGAAGTCGGTGACCTGTATATCAAAGGACCGAGCGCCGCACTCATGTACTGGAGCAATCGCGAGAAATCGCGTGCCACGTTCCTCGGCGAGTGGATTCGAAGCGGCGACAAATACCGCCGGCTTGCGAACGGCTGCTACGTATATGCGGGCCGTAGCGACGACATGCTGAAAGTGAGCGGCCAGTATGTCTCGCCCGTCGAAGTGGAAATGGTTCTGATGCAGCACAACGCCGTGCTGGAAGCGGCCGTGGTTGGCGTCGATCACGGTGGCCTCGTCAAGACTCGCGCGTTCGTGGTGTTGAAGCGTGAATTCGTGCCGTCTGAGATACTCGCGGATGAATTGAAGGCTTTCGTCAAGGAACGGCTCGCGCCGCATAAGTACCCGCGCGATATCCTGTTCGTCGACGATTTGCCGAAAACCGCTACCGGCAAGATTCAACGCTTCAAATTGCGCGAACAGTCATAAGGTGATCCATGCAGAACCCCTTAACCGCGACCTCGGCCAGCAACTTTGCGGAACTGGCCGCCACGCCATCGCATGGGTCGTTGCGCATCGAGTACCGTTGGGTGAATCAGGCCGCAGCCCATGCACCCATCGCCGTATTCCTGCATGAAGGACTTGGATCGATTGCGATGTGGCGCGACTGGCCGCAAGCCTTGTGCGAGCGGCTCGGCATGCGTGGCCTCGTCTATTCCCGGCCCGGTTATGGCTTGTCCACACCGCGCGTGCAGGAGATCAAATGGCCGGTCGATTTCATGACCGCGCAGGCGCGCGATATCCTGCCCGCATTATTCGATGCGCTCGATATCGGCGCGCAGGAACGCAAACGCATGTGGTTGATCGGTCATAGCGACGGCGGCTCGATCACGCTGCTCTATGCGGCGCTGCACCCGGATGAATTGGCCGGCGCGGTTGCCATCGCCCCGCATGTATTCGTCGAAGACATTTCGGTGGAGAGCATCGCGCAAACCAGACAGCTTTACGAAACCACGGATCTGCGCGGCAAGCTCAGCCGCTATCATGCCGATGTCGATTCCGCGTTCTATGGCTGGAACGATATCTGGTTGAATCCGGCGTTCAGGGAATGGCGCATTGTCGATGAACTGGATTCGATCAAGCAGCCTCTGCTCGCGGTACAAGGCCACGACGACAACTACGGCACGATGGCCCAGATCGATACGATTGGCGAGCGCGTGCCGCATGCGCAACTGATGAAGCTCGATGCCTGCGGACACTCGCCGCATCGCGACGCGCCGGACGCGCTGAATGATGCGATTGCGGCCTTTATCTCGCGGCAGCGCTGAACAGAATCGCGGCGCGTCCTCAAGACGCGCCGCGACAAGACTCCCCGTTCAAATCACGGTCGAAAGGCCCAACGTCAACACCAACGCCGTCACCGAAATAATCGTTTCGCAGACGGTCCACGTCTTGAAGGTTTGCGGCACTGTCATGCCGAAGTACTCCTTCACGAGCCAGAAACCGCCGTCGTTCACGTGCGACAGGATCAGCGAACCTGCACCCGTGGCCAGCACCAGCAACTCGGGCCGCACACCGCCCACCGTACCCGCCGCCGCTGCGGCAATCGGTGCGATGATGCCGGCCGCTGTCGCCATTGCGACAGTTGCCGAACCGGTCGCCACGCGAATCAACGCCGCCACCAGCCACGCGAGAATCAGCAGCGGCACGTGCGCGCCTGTCGCGACATCGACGATCGCCTTCGATGCGCCACTGTCGATCAGGATGCGTCCGAAACCCGCGCCCGCTCCCACCACCAGCGTGATACTCGCGGTCGGCGCAAGACACTCGTTGGTGAACTTGAGAATCTGCTCACGGTTAAAGCCGCGCGACTTGCCGAACGTGTAGAAGCTCAACAGCACGGCCAGCAACAGCGCCATATCCGGATGGCCGATCAGACGCAGTGCATTGTTCAACGACGATTTGGCCGGCACGATCAGATCGGCCCAGCTGCCGACCAGCATCAACAACACCGGCAACAGTACCGTCAGCAGCGTGATGCCGAAACCCGGCAGTTCCTGCTGCGAGCGCTTCGCATCCTGTTCGATGAACTGCTGCGCCATCGGATTGACGCCGTCCAGCACGACAAAACGCGCGATCAGTCTGGAGAACAGCGGACCCGCAACGGCAGCGGTCGGAATGCCGACGATCAATGCGTAGAAAATCGTATGACCGATATCCGCGTTGTACGCCGTGACCGCGAGCAGCGCAGCCGGGTGCGGCGGAATCAGACCGTGCACGACGGACAAACCCGCCACCATCGGAATACCGACGCGTATCATCGACGTGCCGGTTCGCTGCGCCACGTTGAACGCGATCGGAATCAGCAGCACGAAACCGACTTCGAAAAACACCGGCAGACCGACGAGGAACGCGATGCACATCATCGCCCAATGCACATTCTTCGGCCCGAACAGGTCGATCAGCGTACGCGCGATACGCTCCGCGCCGCCCGACTCGGCCATCATCTTGCCGAGCATCGTACCGAGCCCGACCACGATGGCAATGTGGCCGAGCGTGCCACCCACACCGGTTTCGAACGACTTGAGAATCGACGTCGCCGGCATGCCGACGGCAAGCGCCAACGCTACCGACACCATCATCAACGTGATGAACGGATTCATCTTGAAGCGCGCGATCAGCACGACCAGCGCGATGATGGCAATCAATGCATAGACGAGTAACAGACTTCCTTGAACGGTCGCCATAGGTGCTCCTGAAGAGATAGATCCGCGCCGCGGCTTCCGTTAAGCGGAATGTTGTATGAGCAGCGGCGCGGGCGGCGGACTTAGAACTTGTGGCGGATGCCGGCGACGGTCACGAACTGGCCGTTGTTGCTCGACGGATTCGAAATGCCTTCGACCCATGCGTGCGAACCGGAGCCACGTTGGTAGATGCCGTTCAGGTAGAGGTCGGTGGTCTTCGATAGGAAGTACTCGCCGCCCAGGCTCAACTGGTTGTAGTGCGCATTGGTGGCCGTGGTGCCGCTGGCGTTCTGCGTCGTGTAGATATAACCCAGCGCGAGCAGCGCGGCCGGTGTGAGCTGATACTTCACCGCGGCTTCATAGTTGGCGAAATGCAGGCTGCCGCCGTTGAGCAACTGGAATTGCGAGTTCGTGTATAGCAGCAGGACGGTTGCCGGGCCGAACACGTACGAGCCGCCCGCGCCCCACACCTGGTTGCGCTGTACGCCGCTAATGATCGACGAGCCGGTGCCGTAGTAGTTGTCCGACGGCGCCGCGCCCGCGGTATTGCTAGCCGGCTGATTGACCAGCGAGTAGGCCGCGTCGAGATGCAGCGGACCATTCACGTAGTCGGCGCCGACGCTCCATGCACGATTGTTGGCGAACTGGCCCGCCGTATTCGAGAACGCGTACATTGCGTTCGCGGTAAACCCTGCATAGGTCGGCGTGGTGTACTTGATCGCGTTATCGGTGCGGTACGTATTGTTGATATCGTCGTTGTCGTAGATCGCGTTGCCGTACTGACTCATCGCGCCAATGCCATTGATCTGCATGTTCGACAGATAGTCCTGCACGCTGTTGTACTGACGGCCGAGCGTGATCGTACCCGCCGTGTTGTTGGAGAGCGCCACCCATGCGCTACGGCCGAACATGCGGCCGCCCTGACCGGATGCGCCACTCTCCAGGCTAAAGCCGTTCTCGAGCTTGAACATGACCTTGTTGCCGCCGCCCAGATCTTCGGTGCCGAGCAGGCCCCAGCGCGAGCCCTGCACATTGCCCTGGGTCGCCTGATACGCCTTCTCGCCCTTCTGGTTATTGGTGAAGGTAAAGCCAGCATCGACGATGCCGTACAGCGTTACGCTGCTTTGCGCGTGGGCTGCCTGTGCAGCAAGTCCGGCGGCAGCGAAGGCAATGGCTGTGCGAAGAATCTGTTTGTGCTTCATGGTTTCCTCAAGTCGAAAGAGAGACAAATGCCGGTTACACAACGATGTTCCAGCTATATAAGTAGTACTTAGCAGGCAAGTCAAAGCGACACCGGGTCGCGATCCGGTGCTACGGTCAAACAACGGTCATCGATGAATCGATATGGGCCGGGGAAAATCAGTCAGGCCAGTTCCGGCGCGCGGCAATGCGGCGTGCGTCGCGCAGATAGAACGGTGTGACGACCGGTTCAGGCGACTGCCGCGCGCGCTCGAGTTCGGCGGTAAGCCGCGCCAGTACGATCTGCTCCTCGCCCGGATGCAGATTGCACGGATCGAGGAAAAAGAAATGCAGTTCGGCTTCGTGATCGCGCACGATCACCGGCACCTGGCCTTCGGGCGGCCGCGCGAGCGCATCGGCGAGATCCCACGCGGTAATGCGAGCTTGCGCGGGATCGATATGCAGTTTCAGGCGGTCGAGCGGATTGCCGGTCGGGTCGGCATCGATTTCCGCCCATACACCGTCGCAGCGATTTAAGGTTTCACGCCACAGCGTGAGGTAGCCGCGTTCGCGGGCGCGAACCGCGACAGGGTCGCGCCGCTGCCATTGTTCGAGCGCGGCGATTGCGCCCACGATACCCTCCTTGCCGACCTTCATGCCGCGGCCAATACCGCCATTCTGGAAATAGGCGGCACGTACCAGCGCTTTCTTGCCCGCGACAATACCCGCGGTCAGTCCACCGAGAAATTTGTGCGCCGAGTAGAGCGCGAAATCAGCGCCTGCTGCAATGAAACGCTTGAGGTCGTATTCGGAAGCCGCGTCGACGATCACGGGCACGCCCTTCGCATGCGCGACGGCAATGAATTCTTCGAGCGGGATCATGCCGAATTGCACCGTATGATGCGAAACCACATAAAGCGCCGCGGCGGTGCGTTCAGTGATGGCGGTATTCAGTTGATAGCCGTGCGCCTCGGTCGACGCCCCCACCGGCACGACCCGCGCGCCGGACAGACGGATCGCCTGGTCCACCGGTGCGCCATAATTGACGAGGTGGCCGGTTTGAATCACAACTTCATTGCGCGGCATGGCGCTCGTGTCGGGTAGCCGTTCGATCAGGCCGGGGTCGTCGCCCGTCATGATCGCGGCGATGGAAAGCGTGATCGCCGCCGAGCACGACGCGGTGATATAGCCGGCTTCGCTACCGCATGCAGCGGCAATCGCCGCCGAGGCGCGACGCTGCAGATCGTCGATCTCGACGAATTGCGGCAGCACTTGTGCCACCGCGTCGATCACCGGTGCACTGACACTGGACGCGCCAAGACTCGTCATCGTGCCCGAAGCATTGATGACAGGGCGTAAGCCAAAGCGAGAGCGAATGTCCATGAAGCGCCTCCAACCCGGTATTTCTTAATTATGGAATATATGTTGTAATTGCGGATCAGTCTAGCATACAATCGACCTGCGTCAACTGGACAAAAACATCTCGCGTCAGAGGAGCACGATGGCTCGCACGTCCCGACCTTCCGCGTCTGAAGCAGTACCCGCCGACACCGCAACCCAGGCTGGAAGCCGGGAAGAAAGCGCGGTGCCGCGCACCCGCACCAGCGCGATCGATCGCGCCGTGCAGATTCTCGACGCGCTCCAGCAAGCGAACCGGCCGGCCACCGCGTATGAAGTCGCGCGCATGGTCGGCGCGCCACTCTCCACCGTGTATTCGATCATCAACGATCTGGTCGAGAAGAACCTGTTGGCCCGGCGCATGGACGGCACGATCTGGCTCGGCTCGCGTCTGTATGGTTATGGTTTGACGTACGCGAGCTCGCTCGACTACCTTGCGGTCGCTCACGAAGAAATGCAGCGGCTCTCGGCGGAAGTCGAAGAGACCGTGCAGGTGTGCGGACTCGAAGACGGCATGATGGTCGTGCAGCAAATGGCCGAAGGTCCCGGGCATTTTCGGGTGACTTCGCGAGTAGGCAGCCGCGTGCCGCTCAACTGGACCGCGTCCGGCCGTTTGCTGGTCGGGCATCTGCCGGATGCCGAACGGGTCACCTTCTTCGCACAGCACGCGCAAAGCTCGCCGACCGGCCGCGCGGAAACCCGGCCGCAAGTGCTCGCGCAGATTGCGCGCGAAGCGTTGGAGGCACGACTGTCGATTCAGATCGGCGAATCGGATGCGTCCGTGGCATGTCTCGCGGCGCCCGTGCTCGATAACACCGGCGCGTGCGTCTTCACGATTTCCATCGTGATGCCCGAGGCAAAAGCCGCGCTCGGCACCGAGCGTTTCGCGCAAGCCGTGCAGGCAGTGGCCGCCCGCATCGAAGCGCGTCTCGGCTGGCGGCATCGCGAGCAGGAACCGGCGGCGTAATGCATCCGTAAGACCTCAACGTCCGCGATACAACGCGACGCAACACAACGCAAAAAGCCCGAAAGCCCACTGCAGCGTGCAACGCTAACTCCTTAACAGACCGCTCACCATCACGTCCCCATCGATGAACTGCTACGACCGGCTGCACACGCGCGGCCTCAAGCTCCCGCAAGTGCCGACGCCGATCGGCAATTTCACGCACTGCACACGCGAGGGGAATCTGCTGTTTCTGTCCGGCCAGGGTCCGCTCGACGAAACCGGCTCACTGATGACCGGCAAGGTCGGCACGACCGTCAGCGCGGACGAAGCGTACCGCCACGCGCAAATGGTCGGCCTGAATCTGCTCGCCGTGCTGCATAACGAACTGGGCGATTTGCGGCGCGTGAAGCGCGTGGTCAAGCTGCTGGGCATGGTCAACGCCGCGCCGGATTTCACCGAGCATCCGCGCGTAATCAACGGTTGCTCGGATCTGTTCGTCGATGTATTCGGCGATGCCGGTCGGCATTCACGCTCGGCGGTCGGGGTCGGCTCGCTGCCCGGCAATATCACGGTCGAGATCGAGGCGATTGTCGCAATTCAGGATTGACGGCCGCCCAATTCTCAACAAATACCCAAATTTCCACATCTTCACAAAAGTTACACAGGTCAGCGACTATGCTTGCGCATCGCTGACCTGGGCACGTGGATGCCCCGGTGCATCCTCCCCGTGCCGGAGACATTGCCATGTCTATTGTGTCGAAGCCCTCCTTTGCCTTCTGTCGCAAACGTTTGGCAGGCGCACTGGCCGCCGTGTCGTTCTGCATGTTGCTCGGCGCCTGCGGCAACGACGACGACAAAACCGCGGACACCCAGTCGGTTAGCTCTACCGATAGTTCCACCGGAGACAGCAACAGCTCCGCGGTTCTGTCGGCAAATCCTTCCTCCGTCGCACCCGCGAGCACCGCAGTAACGATTCAAACCCCTGCACTACCCGCATCAAGCGCCGACCCGGCATTGTCCGCCGCCGCGTCGACGCCGCTCGTCACACCTGTCATTCACACCGTAGATTGAGTTTCGC
This sequence comes from Paraburkholderia agricolaris, assembly GCF_009455635.1. Lineage (NCBI taxonomy): Bacteria > Pseudomonadati > Pseudomonadota > Betaproteobacteria > Burkholderiales > Burkholderiaceae > Paraburkholderia > Paraburkholderia agricolaris. The sequence goes on along the minus strand of NZ_QPER01000001.1, from coordinate 1,336,071 downwards.
GCGCCACGCTTTGCGCGGGCGAAGCTCGCGTGTTGCGTGCATCGTTCCTTCACCGAAGATCGAAAGCCAAAACCATGACCTCAAAAAATCGCCGTGATTTTCTGCGCTCCGCCGCGCACGCCGCCGGTTCTGCGACCGCGCTGAGCATGCTGCCGCTGGGCATTCGCAACGCCCTTGCGATTCCCGCCAACAACAAGACCGGCAGCATCCGCGACGTCGAGCATATCGTCGTGCTGATGCAGGAAAACCGCTCGTTCGACCACTACTTCGGCACGCTCAAAGGCGTACGCGGTTTCGGCGACACGCGCGCAATCAACCTGCCCAACGGCAAGCCGGTGTGGTATCAGCCGCTCGCCGCGGACCTCGGCTATGTGTTGCCGTTCCGCCCCACCGCGCCGAACCTTGGACTGCAATTCCTGCAAGACCTCGCACACGACTGGACCAGCACGCACGCCGCATGGAACGGCGGGCGCTACGATCAATGGGTGCCCTCCAAGGGCACCACGACGATGGCCTACCTCACGCGCGACGACATTCCGTTTCACTACCAGCTCGCCGACGCCTTCACGATCTGCGACGCGTACCACTGCTCGCTGATGGGCCCTACCGACCCGAACCGCTACTACATGTGGAGCGGCTGGGTCGGCAACGACGGCAGCGGCGGCGGCCCGGTGATCAACAATGCAGAGGCCGGCTACGGCTGGTCCACCTATCCGGAAGTCCTGCAGAACGCCGGCATCACGTGGAAGATCTATCAGGACATCGGGACGGGGCTCAACGCAAACGGCTCATGGGGCTGGACCCAAAACCCGTACATTGGCAATTACGGCGACAACTCGCTGCTCTACTTCAATCAGTACCGCAACGCGCAGCCGGGCAACCCGCTGTACGACAACGCCCGCACGGGCACGAACGCGGCGAACGGCGACGGCTACTTCGACATCCTCAAACGCGATGTGCAGAACAACGCCCTGCCGCAAGTCTCGTGGATTGTCGCGCCGGAAGCGTATTCCGAGCACCCGAACTGGCCGTCGAACTACGGTGCGTGGTACATCGATCAGGTCTTGCAGATTCTCACGTCGAATCCCGAGGTGTGGAGCAAGACGGTGCTGCTGATCAACTACGACGAGAACGACGGCTTCTTCGATCACATGGCGCCGCCGTTCGCGCCGGCATCGAGTGCAAACGGTTTGTCGACCGTCGACACCAGCAATGAAAACTATGCGGGCAGCGGCAGCACGCCTGCCGGTCCGTACGGGCTCGGGCCGCGCGTGCCGATGCTGGTGGTCTCGCCGTGGTCGAAAGGCGGCTACGTGTGTTCTGAACTGTTCGATCACACCTCGGTGATCCGTTTTATCGAAAAGCGCTTCGGCCAGCATCACAATCTCGGTGAATCGAACATCACGCCGTGGCGCCGTGCGGTGTGCGGCGACCTGATGTCGGCGTTCAACTTCAGCACCCCGAACGATGCGTTCCCGACGCTGCCGAGCACGAGCGGTTATGTGCCGCCCGATCAGAACCGGCATCCGGACTACGTGCCGTTGCCGCCGCTCGTGCAGGCCGTACCGAAGCAGGAACCCGGCGTGCGCCCGGCTCGCGCGTTGCCGTACGAACTGTTCGTGCGCGTGCATGGCGAAGGTTCGGCGAACCAGTTGACGATGCGTTTCGTCAACTCGGGCCACGCGGGCGCCGTGTTTCTCGTCTATGCCGCGAATGGACTCGCCGCACCGCTTACGTACACTGTCGAAGCGGGCAAGCGGCTTCAAGATCACTTGCCGGTGAATCCCGACGGCACTTACGACTACACGGTCTACGGTCCGAACGGTTTTCTGCGCCGCTTCGCGGGCAAGCCGGTCGCGAGAAGCTGGTGGAACGGTTCCGATATCGCGCGGCCGGAAGTGGCTGAAGGCTACGACGTCGCGAACGGCAACCTGCAATTGCGGCTGGAGAATGTGGGCAGCGCGCGCTGCCAGTTCACCATCGTCAACGCCTATGACACCGGCAACGTGGTCAAGCATTCTGTACGCGGCGGCGATACCGAACAGTTGTACCTCGATCTGCGCAACGCCTACGGCTGGTACGACCTGACGATCACTGTCGATACCGACCCGTCGTTCACGCGGCGCTTCGCCGGACACGTGGAAACCGGCAGAAGCAGCATGAGCGATCCGGCGCTGGGGAGCTAGGGTTCAACTCAGCTTCAATTTTCAATTCAGCCCATGAACGAAGCGGTCGCTGCGATAAAAAGCAGCGGCCGTTTTTTTTGAGTATTCGTGTCATCACACATACCCGATATATTCAGACGAATATAACGCTTCCAGCCCGTTACCAAGGGTAGTGTTTCGGTAACCATTGAAAACCGCCACTGGCGCGAAAAAATGTGGAGCATCGCGGCGCGCCGCCGCACGCGGTGTTACCGGCGGCCGTCATAAATCGAAAGTTTTGCCCGCTCAAGTCCCCGCTGCCCAGGCCGTATACAGCATCTGAGGCCACCGCCTCACCGACTACGGCTCACTGCTTACTCCGAAAACTCCCGACATGTTCTCCTCCATTCGCGCGCGCATCGTCGCCCTGTGCGTCGCCATCGTTGTGGTCGCGCTCGCGGCCAACACCGTTCTCAACTATGTCGTCGCCAACTCGTATAACGCCGAGGCAATCGAAAGCAGTTTGAATGCTGTCGAAAGCGGACATGCAGACGGTATCGAGGACTGGATCGCCTCCAATAGCCAGATGATCAACTCGTTGCAGGACGCCGTGTTGCAACCTGATCCGTCCGCCGCGTTAAAGCAGATCGCCGCTGCGGGAAAGTTCTCCAATGTGTACGTCGGCTACGCGGACAAGACCGCCAAGTTCTCCGACCCGACCGGCATTCCGCCCGACTACGATCCGACCGGCCGCCCGTGGTACAAGCAGGCCGCGGCAGCCGGCAAACCGGTGGTGACGCCACCGTATGTCGACGTGGGTACCGGCAAGCTGGTGGTCGCGTTCGCCGTGCCGGCGGTGCGCGACGGCGTGGTGAAAGGTGTCGTGTCCGGCGACGTCGCGATGGACAGCGTGATTGCCAACGTCAAGGCGATTCACCCGACACCCGCGAGCTTCGGCATGCTGATCGACACGAGCGGCCATATCGTTGCGCACCCGGACGCGAAGCTGACCCTGAAACCGGTCACGGACCTGGCGCCCGCGCTCACAGGCGACAAACTAACCGCACTCTTCAGCGCCGATCACCCCATCGAAGTCGACGTGAGCGGCAGCACGAAGCTGCTGCGCGCTCAGGCCATTCCCGGCACCGACTGGTATGCGGTCGTCGCACTCGACAAAGCGGAAGCGACGGCAGGCATGCGATCGCTGCTGACGGCTTCGATCATCGCGCTGATCGTGATTGCCGTCATTGCCGCCGCGATCGTGGCCGCGGTCACCGCCGTGTCGTTCCAGCGGCTTTCGAAAGTACGCGATGCAATGGACGCAATCGGCTCGGGCGAAGGCGATCTGACTCAACGTCTGCCCGCCACCGGCAATGACGAGGTCACGCAGATCGCACGCGCGTTCAATACCTTCATCGACAAACTCAGCCACGTGATGCGCCAGATTCGCGATGCCAGCGAATCGGTGCGCGTTGCCGCAAATGAAATCGCCGCGGGCAACGTCGACCTGTCGGGCCGCACCGAATCCGCTGCGGCCAGCCTGCAGCAGACCGCTGCGTCGATGGAAGAAATCACCTCGACGGTCACGCAATCGGCGAGCGCCGCGAAGCAGGCCGACGACACCGCCGTGTGCGCGTCGCAGGTCGCTTCGCGCGGCGGCGTGGTGATCTCCGACGTGATTACGACGATGGGCGAGATCGAACAAGCGTCGGTGAAAATCTCCGACATCATCGGCGTCATCGACGGCATCGCGTTCCAGACCAACATCCTCGCGTTGAACGCGGCGGTGGAAGCGGCGCGCGCCGGCGAACAGGGTCGCGGCTTCGCGGTGGTGGCCGGCGAAGTGCGCAGCCTCGCGCAACGCAGCGCGCAGGCCGCCAAGGAGATCAAGGCGCTGATCGAATCGACGGTGGCGAGTGTGAGCTCCGGCTCAGGCCAGGTCCGTCAGGCCGGCGCGACGATGACGGAGATCGTCAGCAACGTGGCCAACGTGACAACCATCATTTCCGAAATCACCCAGGCGGCCAACGAACAAACGCGCGGGATTCAGGAAGTCAACCGCGCGGTCAGCCAGCTCGACGAAATGGTTCAGCAGAATGCCGCACTGGTCGAGGAATCGACAGCGGCCGCCACCGCGTTGCAAAGCCAGGCCGTGAGTCTTGCCGGCGCCGTCGCGCAATTCAAGCTGGACTAAGGTGTATCCAAGGAAATCGCAGTGACGTTCTATAGAAATCTGAAAATCGCCGTCAAGCTGGCGCTGCTGGGCGCGGTGCTGCTAATGGCAACGACGGTGGTGGGTCTGGAAGGCTGGCACGCCTTGACGAATACGCATGCGCTGCAAATTCAGTCCGCGCAAACGCTCAGCCAGTATGCACAAGCTGCCGACACGGCGCGCGTCGCGCAGGTCGAGTTCAAGAAGCAGGTGCAGGAATGGAAGGACCTGTTGCTGCGCGGCGCCGATCCGGCCGCGTTCGCCCGTTACCGTGACGCCTTCAGCAAGGAAAGCAGCACGACACACGCCGCTTTGCTTCGATTGAAGGATCAGCTAGGTGCGTTGGATGCCAACGCCGATGGCGTCGACAAGGCGCTCGCCACCCACGCCGCGCTGCAGGACAGCTACCTCGACGCGCTCAAACGCTATGACACGGCCGATCCGAATACGGCACACGTTGTAGACGGGCTCGTCAAAGGCATCGACCGCGCGCCGACCGCCGCTATCGACGACATCGTCGCCTCGGTGATGCAGCAGGCGCAAGACTCCAACGTGCGCACGAACGAGGCCGCGGAACATGCGTATGCGCTCGCCTGCGTGCTGCTTCTGTCGGTCGTGACCGGCTCGCTCGGGGTGGGCACGTTCGCGATCTGGTTCCTGAGCCGCAGCATCACGCTGCCGGTCAGACAGGCGGTGGGGGTCGCGCAAGCGGTCGCGGCAGGCGATCTGCGCGCCGATGTTGTCGTGGTGAGCCGCGACGAAACCGGCCAGCTGCTGGTCGCGCTCAACGAAATGAATCATCGCTTGCGGCACATCGTCAGCGAGATTCGCGAAGGCGCGCATACGATTTCGTCGGCGACGCAGGAGATTGCCGCGGGCAACCTCGATCTGTCGGCACGTACCGAACAACAGGCCGCGTCGCTCGAAGAAACCGCCGCGTCGATGCAGCATTTCACCGACTCGGTTCAGCGCAACGCCAGCAACGCACGCGAGGCCACTACCCTCGCGCAAACCGCGGCGCAAGCGGCGCGCGACGGTGGCGCCGTGATGACCGACGCGGTGCGCACCATGGGCCAGATCGACGCGGCGTCGAAGCGTATCGTCGACATCATCGCGGTGGTCGAAGCGATTGCCGCGCAGACCAATATTCTGGCGCTCAACGCGGCCGTTGAAGCGGCGCGTGCCGGCACTCAAGGGCGCGGCTTCGCAGTGGTCGCAAGCGAAGTGCGCAGTCTCGCCCAACGCTCGGCCGATGCCGCGCGCGAAATCAAGGCGCTGATTCGCGAGTCGGTTGCCACCATCGACGCCGGCACGCAGTTGATCAACCACGCAAGCAATACGATGGACGGCGTGGTGCAAAGCGCGGGCAGCGTGACACGCATCGTCGAGGCGATCGCGACGGCCAGCGTCGATCAGGCTGCGGGCATTGCGGAGGTGAACGATGCGGTCACACAAATGGATCAGGTGACGCAGAGCAACGCGGCGTTGGTCGAGCAGGCAGCCGCGGCAGCCGATGCGGTGCAGAGCAAGGCATCGGGTCTGGTGCAAAGCGTGAGTTTCTTCCGGATCGGCACGGCCTCTTAAGAGCCGAAATCGAGGCCGCCGATCAATATGGTCGGCTCGCCCTGGGTGTGCGACAGAAAATCCAGTTCGCGCACGTGGCGCCACGCTTCGAGCTTGCGTGGCAACGCAGCCAGATAGCCGGCGAAGCGTGCCGGTCCTTCGGGCCCCATCAGCCGTTCGATCTCGTCGCTATCCCAGGTCAGGAACAGGTTGAGCGGATGCGGGTAGTGGCCGAGTCCTTCGAGCGGCGCTGCGTGAATCCGTACGCTTGTGGGGTGGCCGTGGCCGCCGTAAGGCAGTACTTCGGTGTGCACGGTGGTGGCGAAACAGGCAGCGATTGCCTCGGCAATGCGAGGGGCGAACTGTTCGTCGAAACGGGCGGCACTCTCGGGGCGCATCTATGTCTCCGGCGTTCTGTATGGTGTTCGGAGCATCGTAGCATGGGGGCGAAGTGGGCCCGCTGGGTGCGGGTTTGCCCGGCAATTGCGTCGAGACAGGCTGGTGGGGTTTTGGCCTTTTCTTGCTTTGGTAGTGGTCTATTAGCGTTGCCCCTGTGCGGGGCGGCACCTACTTTTCTTTGCCTGCCGCAAAGAAAAGTAGGCAAAAGAAAGCGGCTTTACACCGCCAGCTCATAAGCGGGTCCCCCGCGCAGCCACGGTAGTGGTGCATCTGGAATCTGTGTTCCCGCACACTCCCCGTTAGTGACAAGGCGCTCATCAGCTCCCACTCCGCACTACGTGCATCGCGGACGGGTCTGCCAGGGAAACCTAGGGAGCGTTGCGCTACCGTTTCCTGGTGTGCCTCACTGATCGAATTGTCGTGTGTCGCGTCGCGCTCGAATAATGTCGTCGTTTCTACTCGCGCTATTCGATCACGTCCGTGACATATCCTCGTCAGGAACGTAGTACGCCTTTCAGGCGCCCCAGTTCGGCAGGTCGGGTGTACGAGCGGTAGAGTTCGCCTACTGTTCCAAACGCCAGGGCCGGTTTGAGCGTGGCGCCAGGGAGCGCGTCTGTAATCCAGTCAAAAGCATTCATTTCACGCTGGGCAGCATGAACCGCTGCAGTGAGCACCGTCAAGGCTCGCTCGGCGGAATGGCCGCCGAGGTCAAGGAAGCAACTCTCAAATGGATGCTTCGTGGCAGGTTCGACGACATGTAACACCGATTTTCGAGCGTCCAAATCAATCTCCTACGCGGATTGCAACTCCTGTATATCAACCGAATGTGACAATGCATCGTTCTCATTCAGTAAAAAATTGGACTCGGGATTGCCGCACTCACCCCGCGCGTTTGTTGCGTTGACCGCGATTTGCGCGCCAGCGAATCAGGAAGCCGACCAGCGCGGCGAAACCCGCCGTGCCCGCATAGCCAGCGAGACGGATGGCGTCCTCGCCCGGCAAACGCGAGACCAACACAATGACAATGGCGATTGCAAGCAACGCGAAACATGCGATTGACCATTTCATCTGTGTCTCCCCCGAGATTCGTGTGCTGCCACCTGCACGGCTATCGCGCCGTTTCGTCAAGCATACCGCGAGCAAGGCAGCGGTGTAACCAGGAAGAAAATCGCTCCGCTCCGGCTCAGCCGGCGCCGCATCTCCCGCTGCCGTGCGCCTGCTCCAGAATGAACTCGATAAAACTCGCCGCGGCCCGCGTGTGATGACGATTCGGCATATAGAGCATGTACATGTTCGTACCGAAGATGCTTAAACGCCATTCATCCAGCGCCGTCACCACAGCGCCGCGACGCAGGTCGTCCTGCACCACGTAGTCCGGCACCAGTCCGACACCCAGGCCCGCCAGCACCGCCTGACGCAAGAACAGAAAGTTTTCCGAAATAATCGCCGGTTCGAGCAGCACTTCATGGCGCTCTTCACGCAAATACGCGGCCACCCGCAACTGTCTGCCAACCACCGCCGACGTAATCACCGGCGCCGTGCGCAAATCGTCAAGCCGCGCCGGCATGCCACGGCTTCCGGCAAAATCCGGCGAAGCACACGCAACGTAGCGCACCGGCCCCATGTCGCGCGCGACGAGATTCTGCGGCGGTTCGGACATCACCCGAACCGCAATGTCGACCTCGTCGCGCATCAGATCCTCAACGCGATTCTCAAACATCACGTCGAGCACGATGCCGGGATAGAGACGCTTGAACGCGATCAGCCAATCCGACATCACCAGTTGCCCATAGCCGCTCGGCACACTCAATCGCACCCGCCCCTGCAAGCTCTGCCCGAGCGTGGTAACCGACTCGCGCGCAGCCAGCAGCGCGTTCTGGATCGTGCGGCCATGCTCGTATAACTGCAGGCCGATTTCAGTCGCCTCGACCCGGCGTGTGGTGCGCCTCACGAGTTGCAGGCCGATCGAGCGCTCTAACTGGTTCAGGTGATAACTCACGTTCGCCCGGCTCATTTTCAGCCGGCGGGCAGCTTCGCTCAGGTTGCCTGCATCGAGGATATCAACCAGCAGGGTCAGCGAATTGACGTCCATGATGCTGCCTTTGTCAAAATAATTTTGACAGTCTGTCAACGGTCTATGTAATTGTCAATAAACCTTGACCAACCGAGAATCGGAGAATTCGCCAGACCCGGTATGCCCCGCTCTGGCTCGATTTGATCCGATTTGATTCGCTAGCAAACAGTCAGGAGACGACACGATGACCCCCACCCCTTCCGCCGACGTTGTCACGCGCGAACTGCGCGGCAAAGTCCTGCTGGTCACCATCGACCATCCGCCGGTCAACGCGCTGTCCGCCGACGTGCGGCGCGGCCTGCTCGCCGCCATCGAAGCCGCGGAGACCGACAAGGCCGTCGAGGCGGTGCTGATCGTCGGCGCCGGGCGCAATTTCATCGCGGGTGCGGATATTCGCGAGTTCGGCAAGCCGCCGGTGCCGCCTTCGCTGCCGGACGTGTGCAATCAAATCGAAGCGTGTTCGAAGCCGGTGGTGGCCGCGATCCACGGCGCCGCGCTCGGTGGCGGGCTGGAAGTGGCCCTCGCGGCACACTACCGGCTTGCCGTGGATGGCGCGAAGCTCGGTTTGCCCGAGGTACAGCTCGGCCTGCTGCCGGGCGCGGGTGGCACACAGCGCACGCCGCGCCTGGTCGGCGCGCAGGCGGCCCTTGACCTGATCCTGAGCGGCCGCCATGCCGGCGCGAAGGAAGCGCTCGCGCTCGGCCTCATCGACCGGCTCGGCAGCAGCGACGACATCCTCGCAGAAGGCCTCGCCTATGTGCACGAACTACTGGCCGCTCACGCGCCGGTACGCCGCACGCGCGACGCCGCCGCACTAAGCGACCGCGCCGCGAGCCTCGCCGCCGTCACCGCGGCGCGCGCGGAAACGGCGAAGAAATCGCGTGGCCTGTTCTCTCCGCTCAAGATCGTCGATGCCGTGCAAGCGGCTGTCGAACAAACATTCGAAGACGGCCTGCGGCTCGAGCGCAAACTGTTCCTGGAATGCCTCGATAGCCCGCAGCGCGCCGGCCTGATTCACGCGTTCTTTGCCGAACGCGAGGTGCTCAAGGCGCCGGAAACACGCGACGCAAAGCCACGCGCACTGAACCGGATCGGCGTAGTGGGCGGCGGCACCATGGGCGCGGGTATCGCCGTCGCCGTGCTCGATGCCGGCTTGCCCGTAACGATGATCGAACGCGACGACGCGTCGCTCGCACGCGGCCGCGCGCACATCGAAAAGGTCTACGACGGCCTGATCGCCAAAGGCCGCATGACTGCTGAGAAGAAAGCGGACGTGATGACGCGCTGGCAGGGCAGCACCTCGTACGACGCGCTCGCCGACGCCGATCTGGTGATCGAAGCCGTATTCGAGGACCTGTCGGTGAAACAAGCCGTATTCGCTGAACTCGACCGTGTCTGCAAAGCCGGCTCGGTGCTCGCCACCAACACGTCGTATCTCGACATCGACGCGATTGCCTCCAGCATTTCGCGCCCCGCGGACGTGATCGGCCTGCACTTCTTCTCGCCCGCCAACATCATGAAGCTGCTGGAAGTGGTCGTGCCGAAGCAGGTCAGCGCAGACGTGGTGGCCACGGCCTTCGAACTCGCGAAGAAGCTGCGCAAGACACCGGTGCGGGCCGGCGTGTGCGACGGCTTTATCGGCAATCGCGTGCTGGCGGTGTATCGCAGCGCGGCGGACGCGATGATGGAAGACGGTGCGTCGCCCTATCAGATCGATGCGGCCGTGCGTGCGTTCGGCTTCCCGATGGGCCCGTTCCAGGTAGTCGATCTGGCGGGCGGCGACATTGGCTGGGCCACGCGCAAGCGGCGCGCCGCCACCCGCAACCCCGACGCACGCTACGTGCAGATCGCCGACCGTCTTTGCGAACGCGGCTGGTTCGGCCAGAAGACCGGCCGTGGTTTCTATCTGTACCCCGAAGGTTCGCGCACCGGCACGCCCGACCCCGAGGTCGAAGCCATCATCGAAGCCGAGCGTGAGCGCGCCGGCGTCACGCCGCGTACGTTCACCGACGAAGAAATCATCCGCCGTTACATGGCCGTCATGATCAACGAAGGGGCAAACGTCGTGCACGAAGGCATCGCGCTGCGCCCGCTCGACGTCGACGTAACCTTCCTCTATGGCTACGGTTTTCCGCGCTATCGTGGCGGCCCGATGAAATACGCCGATACGGTTGGTCTCGCCACGGTTCTCGCCGACATTCGCGAGTTCGCGAGAGAAGACCCGCTCTTCTGGCGCGCGTCGCCGTTGCTGGTCGACCTGGTCGAACGCGGCGCCGATTTCGCGAGCCTCAACCAGACAGCTTGAGAGCGCCCGTCATCTGGCGCATGCTGACCGGTGACGGCCTGAGCCTAACCGGTCAGCCGGCCCACGGGCCCGCTAAACATCAAGGAAAAAACCCATCATGGATCTGAACTTCACGCCTGACGAAGAGGCTTTTCGCGCCGACGTACAGCGCTTTTTGCACGACAAGCTCCCGCAACGGCTCGCCGTCAAGGTACACGGCGGCCGCCGTCTCACACGCGACGACATGGCCGAATGGCACGCGATTCTCAACGCGCAAGGCTGGCTCGCCAATCATTGGCCGAAGGAGTACGGCGGCCCAGGCTGGAACGCCGTGCAGAAATTTATCTTCGAGAACGAATGCGCGTTGGCGGGTGCGCCGCGTGTCGTGCCGTTCGGCGTCAACATGCTCGGGCCGGTATTGATCAAATACGGCAACGAGGCGCAAAAACAGCACTGGTTGCCACGCATTCTCGACGGCTCCGACTGGTGGTGCCAAGGCTACTCGGAACCGGGCGCGGGCTCGGACCTCGCCTCGGTCAAGACCACCGCGATACGCGGCAGCGACGCGCAAGGCGAGCACTACATCGTCAACGGTCAGAAAACATGGACCACGCTCGGCCACTACGCGAACATGATCTTCTGCCTCGTGCGCAGCGCGACCGACGTGCGCAAGCAGGAAGGCATCAGCTTACTGCTGATCGACATGAATACGCCCGGTGTCGAAGTGCGCCCGATCATCACGCTCGACGGCGAGCACGAAGTCAACGAGGTGTTTTTCACGGACGTCCGCGTGCCCGTCGAGAACCTCGTGGGCGAAGAAAACAAGGGCTGGACCTACGCCAAATATCTGCTCACGTACGAGCGGACCAATATCGCGGGCGTCGGCTTCTCGGTGGCCGCCTTCAACCGGCTGCGCAAGATCGCTGCGAAACAGCGGCGCAACGGCAGGCCGCTGGCGGATGATCCGTCGTTTGCCGCCCGCATGGCGCGCGTCGAGATCGATCTGGAGAACATGAAGACCACCAACCTGCGCGTGATCGCAGCAGTAGCCGGCGGCGGTGTGCCGGGTGCCGAAAGTTCAATGCTGAAGATTCGCGGCACCGAGATCCGCCAGGAAATCTCTTCGCTGACGCGCCGCGCGATGGGACCGTATGCGCAGCCGTTTGTCGAGGAAGCCTTGTACGACGGTTTCGAAGGCACGCCGGTCGGCCCCGACGAAGCGGCAAGCGCTGCGTCGCTTTACTTCAATAACCGCAAGCTGTCGATCTTCGGCGGCTCCAACGAAATCCAGAAGAACATCATTTCCAAAATGATCCTGGGACTTTAAGGGGCGAACGCCATGAATTTTCAGCACACCGAAGACCGCCGCATGCTGGCGGATACGCTCAACCGCTTCATCACGGAGCAATACAGGTTCGAAACCCGCGACCGGATTGCACGCTCGCCCGAAGGCTTTAGCACCGACCTATGGAATCGATTTGCGGAACTCGGCATTGTCGGCGCGTTGTTCGATGAAGCGGATGGCGGTTTTGGCGGCGGCGGTTTCGATATCGCGGTCGTATTCGAATGTCTGGGTCGCGGACTCGTGGTCGAGCCGTTTCTCGATACGCTCATGGTCGGCCAGGCAATCGCCCATGGCGGCAATGAAACGCAAAAGGCCACGCTGGGCGATCTGATCGACGGCTCCCGCATCGTGGCGCTCGCGCATGGCGAGCCGGACGGCCACTACGAACTCTCACGCGTAACGACACGCGCGGAACGCAACGGGAACCAGTGGAAGCTTAGCGGCGCGAAAGCGGTGGTCCAGCAAGGCGAGAACGCTGCCCTCTTTCTCGTCTCGGCACGCACAGCCGGTGCTGAAGATGAAGAAGCCGGCATCACCCTCTTTCTCGTCCCGCGCGACGCAGCAGGTGTCAGCGTGCGCGGCTACCGCAAGATCGACGGCGGCCGTGCAGCCGAGGTCACGTTCGACAATGTCACGCTGAGTGATGACGCCATACTCGGTATGACGGGTGAAGGTTTTGCGACGCTCGAATACGCGATCAGTTGCGGCGTGCTTGCCTTGTGCTCCGAAGCGGTGGGCGCGATGGATGTCGCGAAAGATTACACGCTCGAGTATCTGCGCACACGCAAGCAGTTCGGCGTGCCGATCGGCAGCTTCCAGGCCTTGCAGCATCGGATGGCCGATCTGCTGCTCGAGATCGAACAGGCACGCTCGGCGGTGATCAACGGCGCGGCAGCGCTTGAGTCTGAACGCACGGTGCGGGAACGCGCCATTTCAGCGGCAAAGTACAGCATTGGCAGGATTGGCGCGTTGGTCGCCGAGGAGTGCATTCAACTGCATGGCGGTATCGGCATGACATGGGAGTTGCCACTGGCTCACTATGCAAAACGCCTCGTGATGATCGACCATCAACTGGGCGATGAAGATCACCATCTCGAACGGTATATCGCACTCGGCAAAGGTTGAGGCCCGGTTTCAAACACAAGGAAAAAAACCGCAATCTGTTAGATACTGGCGAACATCCCGCCCGCGAGGGCGGCTCTCTGACTCATTCAGCATAAGCAGCGCAGTCGCAGGAAACCGGCAGAACCCGACGTCTCACCCCCTATCGGAGGCAACGTGGATTTCCTGAAGACGCTTCTCGAGCAGCAGCCTTTAATGACGTTGTTCCTTACCATCGCGGTAGGTTATTTCGTCGGCGAAATCAATATCAAAGGGTTTTCACTTGGCGTCGGCGCTGTGTTGTTCGTTGCACTCGCCGCCGGCTGGTTCGCGCCAAAATCGGCACCTGCACCGATGATCGGCACGCTCGGCTTGTCGCTCTTCCTCTACACGGTCGGCGTGCAGTACGGCAAACAGTTTTTCCTCGGGCTGACCAGCGCCGCCGGCCGGCGTGCGAACATTCTCGCGTTGATCGGCGTGCTATGCGCGGGGGCAGCGAGCTTCGCGATTCAGAGAATCATGCACCTGAATCCGGGCTATGCACTCGGTCTCTTCTCCGGTTCGGGCACCAGCACGGCTGCGTTGCAGGCGGCCATTGCAAGCCTCGGCACCGAAGACGCAGCAGTCGGCTATTCGGTATCCTACCCATTTGGCGTGGCTGGTCCGATCCTGTTGCTCTATCTGGCGTTCGCGATCCTCGCGCCGAAGATCAGAACGGCCTCCAACACCGGCCTTGAAATCCTCGAAATCGCGCTGCGCAATCCTGTTTTCAGCGGCAAGACGCTCGGCGAGACGGTTGCCGCCCTACCCGCCAACGTACAGATCGTCGCGGTACGCAGCGCGCATCACAACGCGCCGGCCACGCCTGAACTCGTGCTGACTGAGAACGATGTGGTGCTCGCCGTCAGTCCGGAAAAAGATGCGCTCGCCGAAGCCCGCAAGCGGCTCGGCGAAGCAGCCCCTGGACGGGTTCTGCGAGACCGTGGCGATCTCGACTATCTGCGTGTGTTCGCGTCGCGGGCGAATGTAGTGGGCCGCACACTCGGCGAACTGAAGATGCCGGACGGTTCGATCGTCGCGCATGTGCGGCGCGGCGACGCGGACGTCATGCCAAACCCCGATCTCATCCTCGAATACGGCGATCGTGTTGGCTTGCTGACACAGCGCGCGGCGTTTCCGGCATTGCGGACCTTCTTTGGCGATTCGATCAAGGGCACCGCCGAGTTCAGCTACATTTCGGTCGGTCTGGGGATGGCGCTGGGTTTTCTGGTCGGGGCGATCCAGATTCCGCTGCCGGGTCTGGGCAAGCTCGCGCTCGGCCTATGCGGCGTGTTGATCGTGGCGCTCGTGTTAGGCAAACTGCGCCGAACCGGCAGCGTCAACTGGACGATGCCGCTGCCCGCGAACCTCGTGCTGCGCAACCTCGGGCTGACGATTTTTCTTGCGCAGGTCGGCATGGCGTCAGGGCCGAAGTTCGCCGCAACTGTCTCGCAGACCGGATTGCTGATGCTTGCGCTTGGTGCGATCGTGCTCCTCGCGCTGGGCGTGCCGGTTCTGATCCTGGGCCTCCTGGTGTACCGGCTGCCCTACGACGAAGTGGCGGGTATCGTCGCCGGCGCCTGTGGTAATCCGGCGATCCTTGCTTTCGCCAATAAGCTCACGGCGACCGACAAGCCGGACATCGGCTACGCGATGATCTTTCCGGCTATGACGATCGTGAAGATACTGTTTGTGGATGTTGCGGCGAGGTTATGGTGAAGGGCCGAAAATCTCTTCGACTATGTCTCGTCGCGCTTTGCGATGCCAAGCCTCGTTTCGGCCTCGACGACGTCAAGAAGCGCGTCGACACCGCGTCCGCTGCCATGCACGCCTGTCAGACTCGCAAGCCCGGTGTCGCGTAATACAGCGGCACCGTCGCGGCGGATGCCGATCTGCGCGTCGACCAGTTCATTGCCGCTCTCCGCAGCAAGCGCCCGAATATATTGAAGATGTTCAAGCGTCTGCGCATTCAGGACGGGGCTTTGCTTCGAACCCGCCCGGTAGTTCGACTTCGAATCGAATATCAAGGCTTGTTCCTCGGCAATCCATGCGGGACATCCGAAGATATTGCCGGTACGTCTGATTCGCTCCACAGGATAACCGAGCGCCTGAATCCGGCGCTTGGCTTCCACGATCTGATCCGGCGAGCGGATGAACGACGACCCGTTAGGCGTGCGCTGAATGGTAACGACTACGGGCTCGCCCCAAAGCGGATCGAGAGCCTGGCCTTTGAACGCGACCTTCTCCCTGCCGAAATTCTCAAGCACGCCCAGTCCGCTGGAAGACGGACGGCGCAAATCCGGCTCTGGCGTAATCGAGCGGGCGTAGTTCTCGGCTACCACCTCGAACGCTGCGCCGGGCGGTCCAGGTGAGCGTTTCGCGTGTTCGTCGCGGATATGCGTGAGTGGAACCTGTGTCACGTCGGCGATATCCTCCGCGAGCCGGTCAATGTGCTCCTGGGAAAACGCGCCATCAGGCTCGGCCAAGAACGCAAGCTGCTGCCCATACCGGTACGCGCCCGAAGAGACCACCCGGTAGACGATCTCATGCGCGCTCATCACGTGACCGTCCGCATGGATCGCGCCACGGACGAAGTACGCATCCAGCGGCACATGGAACGCTTCTCCTGCCTGCCCCTTGGGCAAACGCCCATGAGCCGCGAACAGAATATCAGGTGACTTTCGCCAGAGGGTCTGGTGGCAATGCAATACAGTGCGCGGACTGTCCACGGCTTGTGCGACATCGAGCGCAGGCGGCGCTGTGCCCTCCACTTGTATGCCGCCGGTCATATCACCCGTGATGGGGTGCGGAAATCGCATCGCGCGTGCCCGGAGTTCGCGGTAGCCGAGCGAAGCAAGTGCGTCGCCGACAGCACGCTCCAGAGCGGCCGGCGTGTGTGAAATCGATGAGTCGCCATTGATCAGGACAAAACCGTTGCCCGGATGCAGGCCGTACGCGTTGACCGCGTCGACGATCACCCTGCTCAACTGCGCATGTTCTACCGCGTAACCCCCTTCGCTGCGGATCTCGATCGCCGCACAGCCGCCGGCCTGACTGGACTCATCACGATAAACCGCGATGTCGACGTTTGAACCGTCCAGGCTTTGCGCGATCACTGCATGGGATCTGGCCGAATAACTGACGGGGATAAAGGGCGTTGGACCGTCGACCGACCGCAGGGAAAGCGGGGACGCGGCCGCGTTTGCCACGAGTTGTGCCGAGCGTGCCGTGCGAAAAGTGGCGGAGGACACGTTGCCGAGCGCTCCGCCAGCCGCGCGCCTCTCGCGCAAGGCGTCGAGTTCGGCCGGCATCGACGACAGCCGTGAAGCACTGGCCGGCTGCTGCAGTGGTGCTTCCGCAACCGGCTTTTCGATCGGAGATATCGAGTCCGAATCGCTGATTCTCTCAGTCATGACCACACAGCCTCGCGCACGACAACGTACTGCTCACTTCACCCGGCGATCGCTCAGTGTATGTGCGCGACTCGTAGCCGACTCTAAACGCGCGAGGTTATTGCCAGAAAAGCGAAGAGAGCTGGCTAATGGCAAAAGACCTCGGCACTGCACCGCTTCGTGTCGAAGAGGACGGAATGCCCCTCCCGGTCGGCTTTCCTGCCCGGGAGTTCGGGAGCCTCACGAGGGCACCCCAGAACAGAAATTCCCCGAGCACGGCGATCGACATCGCCCCCCGGGGAACATCGGCTTTCGCGATCTTGCCAACACGTGGTCCAGGTGACAACCTCGCCAGACAGGTTGCATCTATTGAGTGAAATCGACTGCTTGTGGAACTCTCCGACAACCTGTGTTACCCAAGGGGCGCTCCAGACTCCTTCGACCGGCAAGGTTCACGCGGACCGGTAAGAAGTCCACCGCGGCTTTCGTCGACCTGAGTTCATCGCGAATACGCAATTGAGCGAAATCCGGCTTTACGCTATCGAATGCCAACATGGTTAGTCATGAAATCGGCCAAAAAGATGCTTCGTACCATGATCGTAAGCCTGGCGCTGCTCACCGCAACCGCGGCACCACTAGCGGGCTGTGGAAGTGACAGTCTGAGCGACAGCCCGCATGACAATCGCAGCAGCAGTCCATGGCAACCCGCCGCTGAGGCCTGGCATTTGCCCGCAGCGGAACTGCCGCTCGGTCCATCTGCGCTACCGGAAGCCCGTACGACAACCCAGTTGACGCGCGGCTTAACGTACTATCACATCGCGCGCGGTCAAACGGCGAGTACCGATTTCTGGACAGTCACGGTGGAATTCGCCGCGACGCAGAGTGCCGCGGCACCGGCGGCGGCGGCAATGGCCGCGGCGGGCTATCAGGTTCGCTACGATTCAGCGGGCTTCGCTCCCGACGGCTCAGCCCTCGGCTTCAATGTGTCAATCGGGCAGTATGCGATCCAGGCCGATGCGCAAGCAGTCGCGCTTGCGATAGCCAAAGCGACCGGCCGCAAGTATCGGCCCACGGTGCGCAACACCGGAACCGACGGCAACGCCACGTCGACCGGACCTTGGCTCGTGAACATTCTAGCCGTCTCGCCGACGTTTAAAGGCAACCTCCAGAACGTCATCGCCGGTGGTAACGAGACGGACGTCGGTGGCATGCTAGGGGTGGGTGGCGAAACGCCTCAAGCGACTGCCGCGCGCCTGGGCGGTATCGCCGCAATCAATGCCGGGTTCTGGTCGACCAATGCTGGCGCTACGGGTGTCGAGTTGAAGGGCGCGGCCAGTACGATCGTGTCCAACGGCAAGCTCGAAGGTATGGCCGCAAACGGAGAAGCCGGTGTGTCATTCACGCAGGTCAACGGGCAGCCGAGCGTGGTCTTTTTACCCAACCTGTCGACCACGGTTACGCTCGCCAACGCGGCAGGCGCGAGCACCCAGATCGTTGGGGTCAACCGGTCGATCCTCGGTCAAATATACAATTGCGGCAGTCCGGGCGCATTACCCGCATCGGGGCGTGCTCACGATTACACCTGCACCAACTACGACGACCTCGTCCTGTACGACGGCAATTTCAACGGCGGCCGCACATCGTCGGTCACTGTCGATGCGGGCTATAGCGGCCTGACCTATGCGATGCTCGTCGACAGTGCCGGCCAGGTCGTGTCGGGGAGCGCAGTGTTGGGTGCAGCGCCGCCTCAGGGCGGCTATGTGCTGCAGGGCCTTGGGACGAGCGCTACGTGGTTGCAGCAGAACGCAACGCCCGGCACGATGCTGAACATCACACCGCGTGTCCAGTCGAACGACACGGCCGTGACGCTGTCGCCCGGCATGTCGCTCGCAGCCGCCGGTCCAATCTTGTTGCCCGCGGCGACGGTTCGGCAAAGAGCTGTCGCGCAGGGCTGGTCGCCCAACTATGCCGGCGTCGATCGATCCGGTTTCTATTGGGGGTGGTTCAACGCACGCAGTCCGCGCACAATGATCGGCAAGGCCCCCGATGGCACCATCCTGATGGTCGAGGTCGATGGACGGCAGCCCGGTCTTGCATTGGGGACAACCATCCAGGAGACGGCGGACGTCATGCAGTGGCTTGGCGCAATATCGGCCGTCAATCTCGATGGCGGTGGTTCAAGTGCGATGATCGTCAACGGCGCGAACGTCGGTCACCCCTCTGACAACTGGCCATCTAATCCGACGCAGCGAGCTGTCGCGTCTTCGCTGGTATTGATCGCCAACTAGAGCATGGATGCCCCGGGAGGCGGCCGTCATACGAACGCTCACGCGTCCTGTCAACGAAGGGAGTCGGGTCGAACGCCGACCGCCTGGTACAAGGCAACCGTATCGACTAGCTGCTGCATGTATTTTTCGATCCGGCGATATGAAGCTGCCAACATTGCGTGCCGGGTGTCGAGTAGGCTTATCAGACTGATGTTTCCCGCCAGATGGCGCTTCGCATCGATGTCCGCACGATGCTCCCCGCGTTCGAGGCTGGCCTCGCTCAGACTCAACTCGTCGGTGTCCTGACGGAGTGCTTCAATGGAATCGGTGACCTGTTGCACCGCCTGAAATACCGCGGTCTGGTAGTCGGCGAGCGTCGCCTCGTACGCGGCCTGGGCGGCGTCCCTGTGGGCCCGCAGTTTGCCGCCGTTGAAGAGCGGTTGCGTCAGCCCCACGCCCACACTCCATACGTTCAGTGAACCCAGCGAATCGAGGATCGAGGTCTGCTGGCTCCCGGCACCGGCCACAAGCGAAATGCCCGGATAGAGCGCGGCGGTGGCGCGCCCCACTTCGGCGTTCGCTACGTGCAGCAACGACGCGGCAGCGCGCACGTCCGGTCTCGACAACGCCAGTTGCGCCGGCTTCACGACGGGCACGGTCGCCGGCAACGTGAGCCTGTCGAGCCGCAGTTCATCGAGCGCATCCGGCAAAGCCTCGACGTTCGCGGGCGAGCGCCCCTCGTAAATGGCAATCCGGCTGCGCAGCCGCGCCATTTCCTTGCGCAGCGCCGGCAATCGCTGGCGCGCCTTTTCAACCTGCTCGTCTCTGGCGATGCGCTCAACCTCCGATATCGCGCCAAGGCGTTCGCTCGCCCGATCGATCTGCCGCTGCTGTTCGCGTATTGCAAGCTGACGCTGCGCAACCTCGGTCATTTGCCTCACGCATGCGAGTCGAATCGCGCTCGCGACGAGATTTGCGGCCAGCATCTGGCGCACCGCTTCAAACTCGTATTTCCGGTATTCCGCCCTCGCCGCCAATGCTTCAAGCGCCCGTCTATTGGCGCCGAAAAGATCGAATACATAGCTAACGCGCACGCTCGTGTCATAGAGCGTGTAGGGCGCAAGGCCAATGCCAGCCGGAAGCGTACCGAGACCTAGCGAATCGGGATTGGACTTCTGCCGCTCGGCTGACATGCTGAGGTCCACCTGCGGAAACTGGTGTCCACCCGATTCGGCCAGATATTCCTGCTGCGCTTCGATTTGTCGCATCGCGGCCTGAGTCAGCGTGAGATTCGACACCAACGCGCGCTCGACGAGCGCGTCAAGCGCAGGTGATCCAAACGCACGCCACCATCGATCTCCAGGAGGCTCCGCCTCGAAGATCAGCCGCTGTGCGCCCTCGTCGTCGGCGTGGCCGCCGCCTGCAATACCTGAGGACCGTTGCATGTCGGGGTAGGTTGAGCCGACCTGCGGCAAGGGCAAGCGAAAATCAGGACCAACCGTACAGCCGGCCATGTTCGTCGCGAGCAGGAGAATGATCGCGGACGTTGCGCGGTTCGGTCGTGCCATGCCCGCCCCTTCAATGCGTGAGGGTTCGCCGGTAGAAACGCACAGTAACGCCGAGCGTCACCACCATCAAAATCATCATCGGCCAGATATGCGGCCACAGCTCCGTCCAACCGGCGCCTTTCAGAAACACGGCGCGTACGATCCGGTTGAAATACGTCAGCGGCAACGTATTGCCGATCGCTTGCGCCCATTTGGGCAGACCCGCGAAGGCGACCATGAAATCGGTCAACAACAAGTTGGGAAGCAGATAGAACGTCGCGAGTTGCATCGCCTGCAGTTGATTCTCCGCGAATGACGACAGCATCACGCTCAACCCGACATTTGAAATGATGAAAAGGAATGAACACGTATAGAGCGCCGCCAGACTGCCTCGTATGGGCACATTAAATAGGAGGTGAGCGCTCATCACGATCATGCTCACCTGAAGCATGCCGATGACGATGTACGGAAGAATCTTTCCTGCCACTACCTCGACAGGAAGAAACGGCATCGCGAGTAGATTCTCCATGGTCCCCCGTTCGCGCTCGCGGGTGATTGCCATCGCCGTCATCATGACCATCGTGGTCGAGAGAATGACCCCCATTAGCCCTGGTATGACGGTGTATTGCGCAATGTTCTCGGGGTTGAAACGTCGATGTATCGTCACCCCGAAGGCCGCGCTTCCTGCCACCAGCGCCTCGAGCGGTCCTTTCAGGTTTTTCCTCAAGGCGGAATCAACGATCGCAGGCAACGTGGCCAGTGCGTTGGCGACCGCTCCCGAATCGCCAGCGTCAACCTCCACTAGCAGTTCTGGATGGAGACCCTTCACCAGATCGCGGCTGAAACCGGCCGGAATCTGAATCACGATCAGCGCCTTGTTCTGCTCCAGGATCTGATCGGCATCGAGACCGGCCGAAT
This sequence comes from Paraburkholderia agricolaris, assembly GCF_009455635.1. Lineage (NCBI taxonomy): Bacteria > Pseudomonadati > Pseudomonadota > Betaproteobacteria > Burkholderiales > Burkholderiaceae > Paraburkholderia > Paraburkholderia agricolaris. Next base: position 1,314,786 of record NZ_QPER01000001.1, on the reverse strand, counting down.
CGTCGGCGACAATGTCGAAATACGCCGAAATCGTAAGTGCGGACATGAAGCTTCGCGTGAACTCACTGTCGTCTCGTGCGATCACCTGAGTGGGTAGATGCCTCGGGTCCGAGTTGAGCGCAAAGCCGAATAGCGCCATCTGCAGAAGCGGAAATCCGAGCATCATGGCGAAGGCCAGCCGATCACGGCGAATCTGCAGATACTCCTTGACGGCTATGCTCCACCAGCGTGCGAGCGAGAAACGAGGTTGAGTCGTCATGTGAGAGGTCGGGTGAACTCGGCCGACATCTGCTCACTGGTATCCATGAGATAAATCAATACGTCTTCCAGACGCGTCGGCACGACCTCCACTCTCAGACCAGGCTCGTCCGATGCGAGACACGTCAAGGTCCTGTCGAGCGACGCGTAATCGCACCCACAAACGTACAATCCGCCGCCGAATGCGACCAGCCGCTCCACACCCGGCGCGCCATGCAGTTTCGCTCTCAACCGGCCAGAACTTGCCCCGCTGAGCGCAAGTTTCGATAGGCCTTGCGCTGCGACGATATCGTTGACGGCGCCATGGGCCAAAAGCCGTCCATGGACCAGATACCCGATGCGATTGCATCGTTCCGCCTCGTCCAGGTAGTGTGTGCTGACCAGAATGGTCGTGCCCAGCTCCGCGAGACGATGCAGCTCCTCCCAGAGTTCGCGGCGTTCGTTTGGATCAACCCCGGCAGTCGGTTCGTCGAGAAGCAGCAATTCCGGCTCGTGCATCCATGAAGCCGCCATGGCAAGCCGCTGCTTCCATCCCCCAGACAGTGCCCCTGCCAGTTGGCCGGCGCGCTCGCGCAAGCCGAATTCCTCCAGAGTACGCTCGACAACCGCACGCCGGTTCTCCAGTCCGTACGCACGCGAAACGAAGTCGAGGTTTTCTCGCACTGACAGGTCGCCCCAATACGAGAAGCGCTGCGTCACATACCCCACCTTGCGTCTGAGCGCGACGCTGTCCTGCACGATGTCCAGGCCCAGACAGCGGCCGCGCCCGGAGTCGGGCACAAGAAGACCGCACAGCATGCGCATGCACGTCGTCTTGCCACTTCCGTTCGGACCGAGAAAGCCGAATATTTCGCCGCGCCTGATTTGCAGCGACACGTCCCTGACGGCGTGCCAGTGCCCAAAGTGCTTGTTAAGCAGATGCGTGTCGACCGCCCACTCTTCGCCGCCAGCGTTAGTCGCACTGGCGGAGCGCGTGAAGGCTTCCGCGTAGTTCATCGAACGCTCACTTCAACCGGTACGCCGGGCCGCAACGCGTCCGCTTTGATTGTGCTCGGGCGAGCTTCAACCATATAGACGAGCCTGTCGTCACTGTTGTTGTTGAACACGACAGGCGGCGTATATTCGGCCTTGCTGGATATGAACGTCACTTTTGCATTGAGCCTGGGCACGCCTTCACCCACGACCACGTGCACAATAGCTCCTGGCCGCAGGCTATCGAGCGCCTTGCGCGGGACGAAAAAGCGAACCTTGATACCAGCCACGGGCAGCAACTTGATGACGGGTCGCCCGGCCGGCACCCATTCCCCAAGCCTATATAAAGTGTCGTCGACGGTTCCAGCTACCGGCGTTCGCACGCTGCGCTCATCCAGCATCTGCTGGGCCTGAACGAACGACGCGTAAGCGGCCGCCACGAGCGCCTCCTGCTCCTCGAGTCGATGCGCCCGCGGCGCGAGGCTGTCCAGCACCAATTGCCGCTCGAGCTCCTGCACATGCGCCGCGGCAATGAGCGCGGCCACCTTCGCGTTGTCGGCCTGCTGCTGCGCCACCGCGCCCAGCCCCACTTGTTGCTGGTCGCGTCTCCATTGCGCCGCGGCTCTACGCGCGTCCAGCTTCGCCTGCAGAATTCTCGCCTTGAGAACATCGAGTTCCAGCGAACGCTTACCAGACACCAGATCGGCGAGTCGGGCCTTTGCCGCGAGCCACATTTGCATCGCCCCGTCCACGGCTACCTGCTCGACGGTGGATCTGAGAGAAAAAAGCTCAGTATTCGCGGCGACCTGCTCGCCGCGGCCCACCTGGAGGTTTGCGATTTGACCGGACTGACCCGCGGAGAGATAGATCCAGTCGCCTTCAACATACCCCTGGTATGGCGTGTCACTCGAACGCGAACACGCGACGAGGCCAAGACACAGCAGGATGCAAATCGCGGTGCGTGTAAGCGCGTTCAAATCCGGCTCCGTTTTCGATACCATGATTAGTCGTACCACGCAGTTTGAAGAACCGAGTTCGAATTCCATTGTGAATGGATCAACTGGAGAAAACTCCCCCATCAGTCACATTACGTAAAGCGAGAGAGCGTTCTCTCGTCGGAGCCACACCCGATCCGGGCGACTACCCCTGAGTAACGGCGGCTGGGGTCCGGTTCCACCTCACCGAAGAACAAACTTGTTTGGAACCCTCACTGAAGGTCTCGTTACTCATCAACTATACTAATCATGAAGTGAGGAATGCGACCCATGAATAAATCGATTGAGGGAACACGCAACGGCTCCGTCATTTCCATCGGAACGCAATATAGCGAAGCGCAGAAGAGCGGTTTTGTGGTACGTGCGGCAAAGCACTTTCACAACGCGTTCAATCAGATTCTTCCACCGAGTAGCCGGGGCAACACGGACCAGGTGCCGCTGCGCGCATCGGCGAAGGCGCCCATCGAGCGCATCAATCTGAAGCTCGCCGACTGGGAAAGAGCCTCGCCGGACAGTGAGGCGGTATCCGGCGCGTCGAAAGAGATTCGCGATTTCGTCAGAACTGTGGAAAGCCTGGGCGAAGTGGGCGAGATAAAACTCAAACTCCGCCTTGCGAAACTGGGTCTGGAAGAAGCGCCACCCGTGCTGCCTGACTTGCAGGATCTCTGTGAGCAGCACGGCGTGGTACTGGATGAACTGGACCTGAGCGGCAATAAACTCACCGTGCTGCCCGAGTCGGTTGGTAAACTGCGGGCGCTCACCTCGCTCTCACTGTCCGGGAATCGCTTCACCGAGATCCCGTCCCCGGTAAAGAACCTTTCGGCTCTGCAGACGCTGCAAGCGTTCGAGAACAACATCCAGTCTGTACCCGACTGGTTGCCGGAACTGGGGAACTTACGCTTTCTTCTGCTTGCAGCGAACTCGATAACGAAGATCCCTGCTTCATTGCTTCGCTGTGAAAATCTGACTGTCGTGACATTTGACTTCAATCCCATCAAAGAAGGGCAAGAGGTCATCAGCAAGTTGAGAAAACGGCAAATCGAAACAGCGGACGGTCACGCCAGCATGCTAGGGCAGCGTATTCGCACCTAAGCCGAAGCACTCGACAAGAAAGGTCTGCCCGGGAACACGACCTGTCGAACCTCCGGATCACCGCCGTATCCAACGGACATTGTGACGAGTAGAGATGAACCGACGACACTTCCTGACTCGCACCGGTGCGCTGTCCTTCGCGAGCGCAACCGTTAGCGGGTGCGCTTCTTTCACCTCTCGCGTCGGGTCTCCGTCTACCGAGGTCAGTCTCACACCTGTGCCGGCGCTCAGGTTAGACGCTGGCGTGGCGATCGTTGCGCCTGCTTCGACGGCGCCAGACAAGGTCGATGAAGCGGCGCGCTGGCTCACCTCACACGGCTTCATGGCGCGTGTCATGCCGGCAAGCCGAGCCCCGTTGGCGGCCCCGTTCGAGTATCTGGCCGGCACGGACAACGCGCGACGGGAGGATTTGCATGCAGCCTTTGCCGCACCCGATATCGGTGCGGTGTGGTGCCTGCGGGGCGGCTTTGGCTCATCGCAATTAGTCGACAAGATCGACTATGCGCTGTTGCGCGCAAATCCGAAGCCTTTCGTCGGCTACAGCGACATCACCGCGCTGCATGCGGCCATTCAGCGGCACGCGGGCTTCGTCACATTCCACGGTCCAATGTTGTCGTCAGACTTGCTGGTCAACAAGCGCGCACCCACCGAGACGAATGTATTTGCGATGATCCAGGGAGGCGTCACACAAGGGGCGTGGATCGAGCCGCCAGCGGATTTCACCCTGACCGTACTCGTACCCGGCGTCGCAACCGGGCGATTGGTCGGCGGCAATCTCTCCTTGCATTGCAGTATGCTCGGCACGTCCTATGAAGTGGATACGCGAGATGCCGTTCTCTTTATCGAAGATGTCGGCGAGACACCTTCGAGAATCGACCGCTTACTGACACAACTGCGGCTCGCCGGTAAGTTGGCCACCCTCAAGGGTGTGCTGGTCGGGGATTTTTCCGAGCTCGGCGAGCGACCGGATGACGCTGTCGATCCCGCGGTACTCAATCCACTGTTGCGCAGGACACTTGAACCGCTTGGCATTCCTGTGCTGGCCGGTTGGCCCAGCGGACACTGCGATCCGAATCTGACGCTACCGCTCGGTGCGCGAGTGCGGCTCGATACCGCGCGTCGTGCTTTGCGACTCGAACAACCGGTCGTGATCTGACCGAGGCCGGCCCCTTGATGACGGAATGCCGCTCGGCACCGCCTCCATCCGCACGCGAGCCGCGTTAGGGCGCGCCAAGGCAACGGCTTGCCGGATTAATCGAGCGTCCAGGCTTTCATCAGGATTTAAGGCATACACGCGCAACCGCGCTGTCGAGTGCAACAAAGTGAAGGACGTCAATCGACATTTGCCGGACGACCTGGTCCACGGCCAGTGCAACCTGCGTCCGGCAATTTTCCGTGCTGCGCAAAGGCGCCACCGCCCGCAGATTCTGCATGATAGAAATCTGCATCTTATCGAGTGCCGGCCGAATCACGCCGGACAAACTCTGGCGCGGCGTCGCGGGAGCACTGCCCTGCCGTTTCCAGTCGTCGAGCAGGGCATACTGAACTTCTTTGCTGGCTTCGATCTGGTCTACGAAAATGTTTGTCGCGTCCTCAGCGCTCAGGCCGTAGCCGGGCGCGACCCTAACGACGTTTTCAATAACTTGCGCTTCCCGCTGAGGATCATAGACCGGCTGACCTGAGTCCCACTTGCTCAAAGCGACCTGGTCGGCCGTACCGAGGCGTTCCGCCATGTTGCCTATGAGAGGAACGAATGCATTTGCCGGTGTTTCAACACCGGCTGAGCAGCCCGTGACGAGCCATAAGGCCAATCCAGCCGCGATAGCACGCCAGGTCTGAATGGCGACGATGTCCGTCTTCACTTCTATCCTCTTCTAATCCTGGTGCTGATTCTGGCAGGCGATCGCGTGCGACATGGCGGCCAGAGGACGCCTCAATGTAATCAAGTCGCGTGCGGCCGTATTGTGTTTAGACTGGCCAGATCGGTCAGGTTTGCTTGAACGCCAAATCCGCCGAATAAAACATCGCCACCTGTTCGGCGATCGTGTCCGGAAGACCCCCGCCATATCCGGCATCGTTGCGCTGCATGTTGATGAGTACGATGACGGTATAGCCACTGTCGACAAACCGGTAGAACGCCGAATTGAATGCGTCAGCCGCGTCACCATCGTGATAGATGACGACGCCGCCCGCCATCGTCTCTCCAAGTTCCCAGCCAAAACCATAAGTCGCCGTTGTGCCATCGTTAAGCAAGGTAGGCGACCACATTTTCTGCTTGCTGGCTTCCGACAGAATTGTGGTATTGAGCAGTACCCGCTCCCAGATCGCCAGATCCGAAAGACGCGAACTGATGAGCCCTGCGCCGACAGGCCGGTTGTAGGCCGGCGTAACGACCCAGCTCCCGTTCGACCAGCCGTAGCCCACCGCGAACGTCGCGCTCTTGCCTTCCTGAAAGTCGATCCCGGTGCTGGGCATGTTGGCGGCCTGCGGACCGAATAACAGCGTTTGCAGGATGTTGTTGTAGGTTGGCGGTTCGCTCGGCGCAAAGGTATTTTTCGGATATGAAGCGGGATATTTTCCGGCGATCTGGCGCATCACCATGCCGAGGATTCCATACCCTACGTCACTGTACAGGTACGCTGCGCCCGGAACCTTTAGCGGTCCCTCTATCTGCGTGAATGACGCCATTGCCTGCTCAGGGCTGCCGGCGTTCTGCAAATCCACATTCGGCATAGGCGAGTAGCGAGGCAGTCCCGCGGTATGCGACAACAAGTGATGCAATTGGATCAATAGCCAGTTCGGATCGCCGGTCGGCAACGTGAAATATTGGCTCAGATAATCGTCAACGCTCGCCTGCCCGTTCTGCACCATCACCATCAGCGCCGCCGCCGTGAACTGCTTCGTGACCGATGCCAGCAGGTAGTCGGTCTGATCGTCCGCAAGCAGCGGCGGGTCGATCTGCCGATATCCATACGCTGCCTGCTTGACCACGTTGCCGTCTTTTAGCACGGCCAGTGAAATCGACGGCGAAACTGCGCCCCAGGTCTGCCGCAGCGACGCAATGTACTGGTCCGTTTGCTGCGACGCCAGAGAACCCGCGGTAGGCACGGATGCGGGTATCGGTGCAGACGCGGGTATCGGTGCGGACGCGCCCCCTGTTCCCGAAGCGGCGGACGCATTCGGTGTGGTCGATGTCCCCTTGTCGCCGCCGCATGCGGCCAACGAGGAAAGCGCGGTCAAGGCAAGAAAATTTCGGCGGTCCATTTTTTATTCCGTCGGTAAATACTGGTTGCTGGTTATCGGCGGCTAATTCATGGTCTTCGTAACAATGAGCGTGTTCCGGTTCGCTCAATCTGCAGAAAGAATTGAAAGAGAACCGGCTAACTCGAAGAGTCAAGGAGGCACTGTCAAAGTTAGCGACACTCGTGCGAGCGATGACTCGCGAACGCGAGCGCTGCATAGCGGGAATTCGCCGAGCTTTTCCAAGATGCCTCGACTGCCTTCCTGGCAGTATCACGACCTCCGTCGTGCCGTCTCTTTCCGGTCAGATTGACAGCACCGATGGAACCATTTCGACGATCTTGCCAACTCATGGGCCATCTCAATCAGAAGTCGGATCGTATGTTCAATCGCCCCGTCAATGGCAAGGACAAATCGTCGCCGCACGTGCAATCAAGACCCGGGAACCCCAGCAACCAGGGCGAACCGCGTGTCAGCGCCAGCGGCTCCGGCAGTCCCCCTCCTCTGCTGCCCACGGGCATCAATACCGGAGCCACCCAGGGAATCGCCAGCCGCAAGAAAACTATGGAGTTGAGAGACAAGCTTCATCAATGGACGAATGATCGGAGAGCTCCGTCCGGTGAAGCGCGCAAGGAAGCCGCGGAAGAGATCGTGGAATACGCTAAATCCTATGTCTTCGCCAACTCTACTGAAGATGCACCAGAGCTCGATTTGACCCGGTTCGGCGTGGAGTCACCGCTTCCCGCAGACGTTCTCGCCATGCTTGGTTCAACCCGAATCAAGTGGGGCCCCCAGCCGCCAAAGAGTCCGCCGCCGGTGCCTGAAACTGACCCGACATCGAATGGTACGAGCCCGACTGACCTCGCCGCGCAAACGAAGAGCGAAGACATATCAGGTCTGCCTGTGAAGTATCCCATCACACAGACACCCGTCAACGGTGACGTCAGCTCCCCTACGAAGCGCGAGGAATTCTTGCGCGCACTGGAAACATGGGTCGGTGATCCTACCGCGCCGACAAATGAATTGCGCACCGCCGCGGGGCTTAAGATCAGGCTTTTTGCCGATGCATATGTTTTTACCGGGAGCAAAGTTCGGCCTTCCCAACTTGATCTGACTCCGTATCTGATCAAGTCGCTGCCCCATGAGGTCGTCAGCACGCTGAACCCGACCAGTATCGAGCTAGGTTCAATGGGCTCGCCCAACTTCAATCAACCCGTAGAGATCGGCACGTTGATGGAACGCCTCGAGGTTCACCTGGACGCGTGGGTCCAAAGGGCCCGGCCGGGGCTGCTGGGGCACCGCGATGCATGCGTCCAGCGAATTCGCGATTATGTGGAATCGGGGGCCGAATTCCTTGACTTTTCGGGGCTGACGGAAGGGCTATCGTTATCGGCCGAAGCGACCAACCTGATCGTTGAACTACACGTTCGTATGGATTCCGAACTCAACAGGAAGGTCGATAAGTGGGTCAATGACAAGCACGGATCAGACCGAGAGTTTCGACGCGCTGCAGGGATGCAGATCAAGTTGGCAGCAGCCAGACGGGAGGACGTCATCGACCTGACACCTTTCTCTATATGGAGCGTGCCACCGGAAATAGCGAATAGACTCAGTCCAAGTTTCAGACTGGGGTTGATGAAACCGGTGACACCCTCACTGGCTGAGTCCGAGAAACTGGTTTCTCAGCTGGATCTGCGCCTGACGGCGTGGGCAGACAGCGCAACTTCGGCCGACGAACAATTCAGGCGGGAGACACAGGGCGACCAGTTTCGCCGGTCCTTGATGTCGCCGAGGACCGACAGAACGAAGCTGGGCACAGCGCCAGCAGCAAGCGCGCTTGACCCGTTCGAACTCGAAAATATTCAGCACGCTTGTGGCGAAGTGGCATTGAGCGCCGCGCTAGCGAAGTGGGCGAATGAGGCTCATGATCACGACGATGAGCTTCGATTTGCCGCCATCGAACCCATCATGGAGGCGTACGGAAAAGAAGGCTTTGCTGTCGACCTGACGCCCTATGGAGTGACCGCGATACCTGACAACGTTCGCGGCTGGTTGCGATCGTCAACTGTGGTCATCGGCTCCATCCAGACGGGTAACCAGATCGGCCAGCTCGCATCGCCCAACAAAATGCTCTCGCGCTTTCGTACCCATCTGGACGCGTGGGCTACCGATCCGCGTGCGTCCACGGACGAAAACCGGCGGGAGCTGGCAAACCGTGTCGACGCGTTCCTTAACTCGGCTGAAGCCACCGAATTGAAGCTCAATAGACTAGGCGTGATCGGACTTCCACCGCAGTTTGGAGTTATCTACGAAATACGGAGGGAATTTGGTGAGGCGAAACTACTCAAGCTTGATCTCTCCGACAACCATATGCCCGGCCTGCCGGCGTGCCTTCTGCAACTGAAGGACCTCGTAGTGATTCATTAACTAAGGAATCCGGGCGAATCCTTCCCGTCGGGTGTCACGGCGGCAAGTATCCAGGCCCAGCTCCCGAATCTCAAGGAACCGTACTTCTATCGGGTGCCAGGAAATTCGACCGTTGGCTAAAAGTATCTGCAAAATCAAGGCAGCATCCCCGCCCTTGATCTTGCAGCCTCCAGCGCGAGGACGGCGAGTGATTTCATGCCGACAGCCAGACCACTCGTCAATGCGTGAGCCCACCAGTGAACTCGCTCTGACCAGGCGATGCCTCCTCGGGCAGGACGTTGCGTCGAATCGGCTGGAACGCCCTGTCGAAAACGGTTACTCACATCGAAATTCCCGTGGGAGATCGATATGACAGACAACATTTCACCGCCCTCAACCCGCACCTTGCCGCCCAGGCTGGCGTCCACTGGCGCTAATCCTTCTTCCTCGACTCAAACGCAGCGTGTTGGCCAGAGCACATCATTTTTTTCCACCATCAAGGGTCTCTTGGGTCAGGTATCGATTGGCCAGCCGGGCAAGCCTCGCCTCGGAACCGCGCAACGCGAAGCTGGACCAGCCATGAAGAAATTCATGGTGAATATGGAGAACTGGGCCAAGGATTCGCCGAGCCGCCAGAAAGCCGCGCACATCATCGCGACATGGCTGGCTAACGGCGAAGAAACCCGTTTGTTGTTGAGCGAATGCAAGCTGGACTGCACTCCGCCGGGTTTCGAGGAAATTGACGAAATCAGGCAGCAGAATGGCGGGCGCCCGTTAAAGCATCTGAACCTGTCCGGCAACCCTTTCGTAAAACTATCCATTTCGTTCGACAAGTTTCTCCAGCTGGAAGAGCTCGACCTCAGCAGTTGCAAACTGCGGGACGTGCCGGACTCCATCGGCAGGTCGAACGATCTTCGCAAGCTGAGCCTTGGAAACAATGAACTGAGCAGCGTGCCAGACACGATTTTCAGCTTGCCAAAGCTCGAAACGCTGCGTATTCACCAGAATGACATCGAGGAAATTCCGGCCGCTATTTCAAACGCAGGTGCACTCAAACATCTGAGCGCCGCCTTCCTCCCGATCTCAAGTCTTCCGGCGTCCCTCACCAAGTTGAAGGGTCTGCTAACGCTCGACGTTTCTGTATGTGCCAATCTGCATGCGCTACCCGCGGATATCGGCACATTACCTCTCAAGCATCTGGCCATCCGGAACACACCATTAGAAGACCTGCCAGGCTCCGTCGACCATCTGAAAGACTGCAAGATCGATCTGCGCGGAAACCAAAGCCTTCAACAGCAAAGGGTCGAGGATCTTCGTCAAAGAGGTTTGGACATCCTCGTGAATTGAACGGAAGGCGCGACCGCTGAGTGCGGAGCGCTACGAGAAACATAGCGGTTCTCGCTACCACGAATGGAATCAATATGAAAAGACGCGACTTTCTGGCCGCCATGGGCCTTTCAACGTTGGCCGCCTGCGGTGGCGGCGTGGAATCCAGCGTGAATGGCGCCGATGCGACCAACACGTCGGGCGGTGCTGCCCCTGGAGGTAACAGCAACAGCGGCGGCAATGGCACAAAGACCCTTCCCGCCGTCCACTATCTAACTTCCGACGCCGGTTACACCGACTACCGGCCGGCCATCAGCGGCGATGGCAATGTCGTCATTTTCGAGCGCACAGCGGTGTCGGGTGGCACGACACAACTGTTCAAGCTCGAGAATCTCAGCACCCCTACTTCGCCAACACTGCTGCTCGACGCCAGCCAACCCGTGCCGGTTTCCCAGACCCGGCCGGCGTGGTGCTGGAAAACCAACGAAATTGCGTTCAACGGCGCGCCCACCGACACCAGCCGGCCCACGGCATGGATCGCCAGGGGTGATGGTTCCGGCGCGCGTCGCATCGATGGGACCGACGGCTTCTTTTATCCGCAATGGGATATCGACGGCAAGCAGCTGGTCAGCGAGAACAGCGGACCGGGTGCGAAGCCGTTGCCGTGCAACACCTGCTTCGACAGGACCGGCGTCCTGCAGGCGACGAACATTGACGGCACTACGGCAACCGGCGCCCTTTCCTTGTACGGCGGCATGCCGACGGTCGGGCCGAATGACCTTCCGCAGATCGCGTTTGCCGGCCAACCGATTGTCGAGGGATGGGTCAGCACCAATGCATCGAATGTTGCGTACAACCAGGACTACAACTACATTTTTCTCAATAGTTGTCAGAACGGGATCTATACGAGCGCGCCGATGGAAGCCGGCGCGTCGGTCACCCGCTTCGACCCCGCCTATCAGGGCCGCGCACCGGCGTGGTCTCCCGACGGGCAAAGCATCGTGTTCGAGTCCAATCGTAAAGGGGGTTACGCGATCTACCTGTACAGCATTCCGAAAGCCACCGTGACTCAGATCACCGATCCGGCGCTCGGCGCACAACATGCGAAATTTTCCCCTGATGGAACCAGGCTGGTCGTCACCCTGCTTCATCCAGCAGGCGGCCCCGCAACACGCGGTATCGCATGGATCGATATCACTACCCTTCTTTAGCCTTCAAGTCCGCGATACGGGCTGCCGCGTAACGCGCGGCCCTCGCGGTTCGTCTCAACTTCCCGCCCACAGAACAACCGCTACGCCCCGCTGTCTGCCACAACCAGCGGCGAGACTTTCAGTTGTTTGCCAATCTTGTCCGCTGCCTGTTGGGCCGCAGCGCGATCCGCGAAGCCGGTCGCCAGCACCAGGTAATCGACGGTGCCGCTCGCGCGCGTTACCGGACGATTCTCATAGCTGATATCCATCTCGCGCAGTGCCTGGTTGACATGAGCCGGCTGCGCGAAGAGTCCAACCCGGACGGCATACTGATGCGTCGTCTGCGCACGCGCCGCACCGCTGCCAACCACGCCCGCCGGGGCCACCAACGCCGGCGCGGCAGCGCTCGCCGGCGCCGTGGTGAGCGGCGACGTGTTCGCTGCGGCCTCGTTCCAGGGGTCCGCGATACGCATTGGCACCGACAGGTCGAATGCGGCCTGAGCAGGCATGCCGGGCAATGGTTGCGTCGCCTGCTCGTCCACAGCAGCCAGCATGGCCTGACGCGCCCGTAGCGCGTCGCTCTGCGAACTCAGCCGGTCTGCCTCTGCGAAGCTCGACAACAGAATCACTTCGCCCTGCTGCGTGAACGTGAGTGTCACCGTTTGCAGGTTCGACGCCGCCATCGCCTTGCGCGAGGCGGGAAAATCCTCGGCTCCGAAGGTGTGCCGGCCATCGCGAAACGTGCGCAAAAATTCGATGAATCCCATCGGTCCACTCCACTGGTGCGTGAGCGTCATGTCGGGAAATTCGATCGTCAGCACCGTCTCGCCGCAGGTCGCGTACGACCATGCGAACGTCGCGCTCGTGGGGAAGTTCAGATTCTCGAGCACTGTCTTGCCCGCAGTGCATTGCAGCGACAGCGACGTCTTCTGCGGCACGGCACGCGCACCCGCGTTTACGTCCGGCGGGCTCGCGCTGAGCGTGACCACCGAGGACACCGCGCGCAACGCGGCGATCTGCGCCTGCAGCTGCTGGAGTTGCCGGCCAATGTCCTCGCGTTCGCGCCCGCGCGCCGCGCGCGCTTCGTCGTCGGCTTTTTCCTGCGCCGCGTCGCGCTGCGCGGTGTCGGCGAGGTTGTTCTTCTCGCGTTGCGCACGGCTCACGAACGCATAGAACAATCCGTTGAGCGGCACCCGCTGCCCCCACAGCTCGCGTGGCGCGTAGCTGTCCGTGCGACGTTCGACAAACGCCTGCACTGGGCCGTCCATGAAGGCCGGCACCAGCCCCTTTTCCGCATACACGAGCTGCATGGTGTGGATGGGATCGGACACGCCCTGCAACGGCGCGAGCACCTGGGCGTCCCAGCTCTTCTGCAGCGTGCTGGCGACAACCCGGCTCACATACTGCATCGTGAAGTCGAGCGGGCCACGCACGAGATTCCAGACTGGCAGATCCGCCGGCGCGCGCGTCACGCCCGGTGCGCTCAACTGTTCGAAAGTGCCGGCCGCGGCGACCAGCGGTGTCGTCTTGAGATCGGCTATCGCGGAGAATGCATACGCGTTTGCAGCGAGCTTGAACGCGTGGCCGTCACCCTTCGCGATCTCGTTGCCGATGCCGTACAACTCGTCGCGAAACTGCCCCAGCCGCTGGGCGAGCGCGAAGTCGTCGCGCATGGCCGAGATCTGCTGGACCGGGCCGCCAGGCTGCTGCACCGCCGCGCGGCTCACGTCGTTCGACAGCCGGAGCGTATCGATCATTTTCGACGTGGTCGAACGGCTGCCGTCATAGACGGCCCGCTGCAGTCTGTCGAGCCGCCTGGCGGTATCGACCCAGGAGGGCACATCGAGTGTGACCGTATCGCCGTCGTGCGGCAGATCGGTGAACGTGCGGGCAATCTCGTGCAACAGTTGCTGATAGGGATTTTGCGCGCCGAGCATGCCAGCCATCGAACTGCGCCAGTCGTCTTCGCCGCGCAGCAGAGTCGGCGCCTGCACAAATGCCGTCATGAACGCGTACCAGGCATTGGTCAGCGCGCGACGATACTGCCCGTCGAGACCCATCGTGCCGTTCTTCCATATCGCGTCGTACTGCTTCGTGCGCTGAATTTCGCCGATGAAGCGGCGAATCGCGGCATGCCCGTCCGGCGTATAGGCCGCCGAAATGCGCGGCAGGTCGCTGCGGTCGCGAATCCCCCAGAACTGCGCGAGCGTCACCGGTGCAAGATCGCCCTGCAGATCGGCCCACGCGAGCAGCCAGCCGACCCGCCGCGACGGCAATGCGAGCGTATCGAGCAGGTTCACCATGTGCGCGCGTTCGTCGGCGAGGACGCCGCGCTTGCGCTGCCAGTGCAGATAAGTGTTGTAGAGCGCGCCGAAGCGGCTCGTCATCAGCGGGTCGAGCGCCGCGCCCGGCTGCGCATCCGCCTCGATCGCCACCATGTCGGCGCCAAGCTGCGGCAGGCCGTCGAGCGACCGACGCGCGAGCGCCGCGTCGAGCAGATTGATGCGCCTCACCAGATGTTGCGCGTAAGCGGCCACCAGCGTGTCGTTGTCGCCGCGCGCGACGGCCTGGATGCGGCTGTCGAGCATCGGGTCGCTGCCCGTGTTCAGCGCCTCGCGCCGGAAGTCCTCGCAATACGTTTGACCTAACGCAGCCTCGACACGCCGCACGTGGCGGTGAAACGGCAGCCAGTCGAGTACAGCGCCATCCGCGCGACGACCCACCGTCGCCAGCGTCTTCGCGTAGCGCGAAAGCGCGCCGAGCCGCACCGCGAACGGGCCAGCAAACGTGATGCGCTGCGGCGGATCGCCGGCAAGATGCTGCAGCGTCGCGCGATCGTACAGAAAGCCCCAGGTCATTGCGCCGCCGACCAGGATGCACGCGCCAAGCCAGCCTGCCACGGCCGCATGCCGCAAGAGCCGCTGCCAGTGGCCAAAGCGGCCGGTTGGTACGAATGCATCGCGGCGGCCCGGCAGCAGAACGTCGAACAGTTCGCGCGAAAACCAGCCGCGCGGCGCCCCGCTTTCGCCGTTGACCTCGGCGGTGAAAAAAACGCCGCTCAGCAGCGGCGTCTCGCCATACGGATTGAAATCGAAAGCCGGATGCAGATAGGCTTTGAGCGCCGTCGACAATGCCTGGATGCGCTCGGGCAGCAAGAATACGGCGGCGCTGTCCTCTCGCATGCGCTGCTCGACGCGGATGTCGGCGAGGCGCGTGACAATCCGCGCAAATGCCCCGTCGACAAATGCCTCGGTGCCTTCGCCGCCCGTCAGCGTCATGCCGAACGGCTGCTCGCGCAGCGCCTGCGGTAGCCCGCTCGTCCACCCGGCAAAACCTTCGATGCATTCGGCGTGCGTTAGCACGATATAGACGGGAATCCGCGCGCAGTAGAGGCTCGTCAGCGCGTCGATCCGGGCACGGGCGAGACGGCCCGTCTCGGCGAGCCACTGCGCCGTCGCGCTACGCAGTTCCGCAACCGAGAGCGCGAGCACGATGCCGTTGAGCGGTTCGCGCCGACGCGAGCGGCCAAGCCAATGCAGCAGGCGCGTCCATTCCGCATTGCCGCCGTTGCTGCTGTCGCGCTCGATCAAACGCCCGGCCGGATCGATCACCACGCTGCGATCGAAATACCACCAGTCCAGTACAGCGGTCCCGGCAACCGGCTCGTCCTGCCTCACGGGCCGCAACGTCGACGCCAGCCGCGTGCGGGTGAGCAGCGTGGACTTGCCCGCGCCGGTCGCGCCCAGCATCAGGAACCACGGCAGCGCGTACAACGCGCCGCCGGCGCGCCGCTGACGCAGCTGGCGCAATCGGTTGAAGCCGGCACGCCACGCACGATCGAGCGCACGCACGGCCTCGCGATCGCTGCTCGTGACCATACCGACGGCGAGCCGCCGACGAATTCGCCAGGCCACCCAGCGCCGTCGCGTGAACACCGCGGCGAACACGCCGAACACGATGAGGGCGAGTAACACGCCCACACCCCAGGTGGGCCAGTTGACCCACAACACCAGGTACCAGCAACCTATCGCTGCGACGACGAAGCTCAACAACGCGCCGGCCGCCCGAAGAATCTTGTGCAACATTAGGGGCCTGCCATCACGTTGGAGGAAAGAAGCGACAGCAGCACGTCGTAGAGCCCAATCATGCCCGCCAGGAAGACGACCGGAACCGCCACCAGCAGCACAGCGATCATCGTGGCGCTGCGCTGTAAACGGGGGCGCGTGGGCGGTGCGGCATCGGGCTGGGGGAAGAGCGGCGCATGAGCATTGAGCGGCGCCATTCTGAGTTCCTCCACCACCTGCTCCAGCAATGCATTCCGGTAACTCGCGAATTCGGCGGCCGGCCGCGTTGCGAAGCGTCCGCGAAAACCGAGCAGCAGCATCAGTGCGAATGTTTCGCGAACCTGCGCGGCATCGTCGGGCAACGCATCGAGTCGCTCATAGAATTCGGCGCCTGCGCGCACCGTGCCGAAGCAGGTTTGCTGAAGCGGCGCGGCGCGCCACGCCGCGGCGCCGTCCCACGCGC
Source organism: Paraburkholderia agricolaris (assembly GCF_009455635.1). Taxonomy (NCBI): domain Bacteria; kingdom Pseudomonadati; phylum Pseudomonadota; class Betaproteobacteria; order Burkholderiales; family Burkholderiaceae; genus Paraburkholderia; species Paraburkholderia agricolaris. Next base: position 1,298,780 of record NZ_QPER01000001.1, on the reverse strand, counting down.
TGTTCATCGCGCGCTCGTCGAGCCACGCAACCACTGCGAACAGCGACTCATGCACGGCGAAAGCCGAATGGCCTTCGTCGCCCGCACGCTTCTGCGCGGCTTCCAGCCGGTCGAGCAGCTCGCGCGCAACCACGGTGGCCGCGGCCACCCCGCTTGCCGCCGACGGCTCGCCATGCGGCCGCGCGCGCTCGACGTCGAACGTGGCGGTCGCGTACTCGATCAAGGGCGTCCAGCAACTGGCCAGTCGCATCGTCTATCTCCGCACCATGACGAGTTCCGCGGCAAGCGTTTCCGACGCGCCACCGTAAAAGAGCGCAATCCCGCGCTCGCGAACCACGGCAGCCCAGCCATCGCTCACCGTTTCGATGCGAAAGCACGACGCGTCGTGCCTGCGCGGCATGCCGGCCGGCGGCACCGCGAGATGCAACAGTTCGAGGCCGGCGAGCGCATGCGACACCAGCCTGGGCAACTCCGACGGCGTCGCGAGCCGCGCCTGCTGCGCGAAGGCCGTGCCGGTCTCGGCGTCGTCGATACCGGAAACGATCAGGTAATAGCGATTCCGGCCGGTCACGAAACTCTCGGGCAAGTCGGCCGTCCACACGTCGTCGACGCGTTCGAGCGGAATCACCTGATCCGGGCCGAATGTGATCTCGTTGAGCATCGTGGTGATGAACGCGGCGATCGCCGCGATCTGCCCGCCAGCGTCCTCGTGACGGTACGGTTCGATTGCGGCCTTGCCGTCAGCGCCGCGGCCGAGCATGTCAAAGCGGCTGCTGAACAGGCTCAGTTCGCCGGCAAGCTGGCGTAGCACGCCGTAGACGTGCCACGGATGTGTCTGCGCCGTTTCGACCAGTTGCGAGAGCAGCGGCGCGTAGCGGCTGAAGAGCCCGAGCGCCATCATCACCCGCAGCTGCGCGCTGTCGATCCCGACCGTCATCATGTCGGTGGCCATCTTGTTGCCTTCGAGCTGGTGCGCGCGGCCGAGCAGTTCGTCGCGCACGTTGCGCACCGTCTGCGTCAGCACGGCACTCGCGCCGAGATTCACGACGGGCGGCACGAACGCCGGCGCGAGGCGGACGTTGCCCCCCACCATGTCGAGCGCCGCGACCGGCAGCAGGTCGTACTGCGCGAGTTCGTCCAGTTCCGTGTTCCAGAAGAGCCGCAGCACGTGGTACATCGGCCGCACCTGCGCAGACGCCGCCCCCGCCAGCTCGTCGGCCACGAGGTCCGGTTCGCTCAGCACGGCAAAGCGCGTCGAGGCGCGCGCCGCGTCGTCGCGCGTGGCGAACACGCCGCAATTGGCCTCCCCCGGCGCCATGCGTCGGATTCCCACATAAACCACCCGCGCCTGCTCGGCAAGTTCTCCCGCGCTGAAGCTGCGCGCCTCGACCAGCGCGTTTCCCGGGTACTGGACCCAGGTGCCGTCGCGAAAACGCGCGGTCAACGAGGCGAGCACGAACTGGCCGCCCGTGAGTGCCGACTCGGCGATCTGCACGCTTTCCATCCCCCACCCATGCGGCACGAAGCCGTCCAGTGCATGCGCCACGCGACGCGCGTTGAGCTGGTCGGTGTGCTGCAGGTGTTGAGGCTGCAGGAGCTGCCCTTGGTGCCAGTAAAGCGGCACGTCGTGATTCATGCGCGCTCCTTCACGGCAACGGCGATTTGCGTCCGGGTCATCGGGTTTCCTTCATCTGGATTCTGTGTAACTAGCCTGCCGGCGGTATTGCTGATTGCGCTGCGGGTTGCGCCGCCGGCCCCACCTCGTCGTTCGTGGCTGGCGTGCCGGCGTCATTGCCGGTGCCGCGCGGCAGCTCGGCCGGCACCGGTATCTCGCCAGCCCGCGGCGGCGTGCGCAACGGCGCGCTCGCCGGCACACCAGCCTGTTCGCTGCCGACGAAGCCGCTGCGTCCAAGCTGCAAGGAGATCTGCAGCGGCACCGGCGCCGCCTCGCGATGTTTGACGACCCAACCGCTGGTCGCGACATCCACGCCGATCCGGTAGAGCCTGGTCACGCGGGCGCTGTCCATGTCGTAATAGCCCGCCGCGATGCCGACGTACTGCGCGCTCTCGACCCGCGGTAGCACGATCGAGCCGTTTTCGCCCGGTTGCACGAAGAAGGCCCGCAAGGACAGCAGCCCGGCAGGCGGCATCGACGCACTGAGCAACTGCGCGAGCCTGGCCGGCGACGCCGCGTATGGCGCGAATGCGCTCGCGTCCGTCATCTGCACGGCGACCAGCGACAGCGCGTGCGGCTGGCCGTCCGCTTCATTGAGGCGGGGGTCGGCTTGCCAGGCAATGTGGATGGCGTCGGCGGCGTAGGACCATTTGAGCTTGGCGAGCGCATCGGTGCCCGAGTTGCCGCCCAGCATGCCGTTGACCGTGCCGCATCCCGCCAGCAGCACGGCGGGCAAGACCAGGCCAGGCCATCGCAGCACGCCCTGAGTCACGCGGCGAATCGCGGCTGCGCGCGGACTATGCAGGCGCGTCATGCCGAATCCTCCTCCAGCGCCGCCGCTGCCGCAATCGGCGCGGCCTCAGGCAAAATCATGGCCGGATCGAGACCCGCCCCAGGGACGGCGGGGTCTGCGTCAGTCGCTCCGCCAGGCGTCTCGCTCACGATCCACTGGCCGCCGGCGTCGACACTCATATGCAGCGCGCCGGGCGTGCGTCCATCGCATTGAGCCGCGAGCAGCACATCGGACAGTTGCGGCAGCACGTGGCGGCGAATGATGAAGTCGATGTTACGCGCCCCGCTGTCCACCTCGGTGCACCGCTGTGTAATCGCGTCCGCGACTTCCGGCGCGAACGTGAGCGCCACGCGATTGCCGGCCAGCAGCCGCTGCGCGATCTTCGCGAGCTTGAGCGTGACGATCCCGCGCAGCGCAGCGGGCGGCAGCGAGAGAAACGGCACGACGGTCGTGCGCGCGAGCAAGGCAGGCTTGAAATGCCGAGCCAGCACCGGATGAATCTCGCGCACGACGCTGTCGAGATCTGCCTCGACGCCCTGCGCCGCCGCCCGTTCGCATGCTGCCGCGATCTGCTCGGCGGCGAGATTCGAGGTGAGAAACACGACGGTATTGCTAAAGTCGATATCACGCCCTTCGCCGTCGCACAGCACGCCTTTGTCGAACACCTGGTAGAACAGATTGACCACGTCGAGGTGAGCTTTTTCCACCTCGTCGAGCAGCACGGTCGCATACGGCCGTTGACGCACAGCCTCGGTCAGCAGACCACCCTCGCCATAACCGACGTAGCCCGGCGGCGAGCCGACGAGCCGGCTCGTGGTGTGACGCTCCTGAAACTCGCTCATGTTGATCGTGACGAGCGACTGCTCGCCGCCGAACAGCATGTCCGCAACGGCCAGCGCCGTTTCCGTCTTGCCCACGCCGCTCGGACCAGCCAGCAGAAACACACCGAGCGGCTGGGTCGGGTCCTTCAGCCCCGACGAGGCCGCCTTGATCTGGACGGCGATCCGCTCGAGCGCCGCGTCCTGGCCGCGGATACGGCTCTTCAGCGTGTCGGCGAGGCTCATGACGATGGCCGCGCGATCGCGCTGGATGCGTCCGAGCGGCACGCCGGTCCAGTCCGACACAACCTTCGCCACGGTGTCCGCGTCGACATCGGCAAACAGCAGCGGATCGTCGCCCTGCAGTTCGCGCAGCGCCGCGGCGGCACACCGGCGCGGGTCGGCCGGCGCGTCGTCGACGGCCGACCCGCGATGCGCCGTTACGGCCGCGTCATCCGCCTCTTCGCGACGGGCGTCGAGCAGATCGCGCATTGCCGCACGCTCCGCCTGCCAGCGCTTCGTCAGGGCGTCGAGTTCAGTGTCGAGCGCCGCGCGCTCCGCCGCGATATCTGCCAGCCGTGGCGCCTGATCGCCGTAGCCGAACGATGCGTCGCGCGTCAACGCGTCGGCTTCGCGGATGAGCGCGGCCAGCGTGCGCTCGATGCGCTCCACCGCCGCCGGCTTCACGGCGAGCGCGATTTTCACGCGCGCCGCGGCGGTGTCGAGCAGGTCGACAGCTTTGTCAGGCAACTGCCGGCCCGTGATATAACGGTGCGACAGCGTGGCGGCCGCGACCAGCGCCTCGTCGCGAATCATCACGCCGTGGCTCGCCTCATAGGCTGTCCTGAGGCCGCGCAGAATCTGCACGGTGGTCGCCACGTCGGGTTCGTCGAGCTTCACGACCTGGAAGCGGCGGGCGAGCGCCGGGTCCTTCTCGAAGTACTTCTTGTACTCACGCCATGTGGTCGCCGCGATCGTGCGCAGCTCCCCGCGCGCCAGCGCCGGCTTGAGCAGGTTCGCCGCGTCGCCGCCACCCGTCTGACCGCCCGCGCCGACCATCATGTGCGCTTCGTCGATGAAGAGAATGATGGGCTGGGTCGATGCCTTCACCTCGTCGATCACGCCGCGCAGGCGGCTCTCGAACTCGCCTTTGACGCTCGCACCCGCCTCGAGCAACCCGAGGTCGAGTCCGAGAAGACGCGCGCCGGCCAGATTGCCTGGCACGTCGCCGGTGGCGATGCGCAGCGCAAGCCCTTCGACCACCGCGGTCTTGCCCACGCCCGGCTCGCCGACGCAAATCGGATTGTTTTTGCGCCGCCGCGCGAGGATATCGACCATCTGCCGAATCTCGGCGTCACGGCCAAACACCGGATCGATCCGGCCCGCCGCCGCCTTCGCGGTGAAGTCCTCGCAAAACCGCGCGAGCGCGGAGTCGCCGCGCGCCGCCGCGCCATCATCGCGGGCGCCGCTCGCGCCTTCGGCGCGCGGCGTACCGCCCTCGCACGACTGCTCGCTCACCGCCGCGAACGCGTCGCGCACACGCTCGGCGGACACGGCCTCCAGCGCCGCGGCGTAGGCCGAACCGGCCACGTAGTAGCCACGCCGTTCGAGCAGCGCGAGCAACAGCCCGGCACCGCGAATCTGTTCTTGCCCGAGTGTGACCGACGCGACGAGCCACGCGTCCTGCAGCCACTCGCTCAGAAGCGGCGAGAACACCGGCCGCCCCGTGTTGCGGGTATTCAGCCCGGCGAGTTGCCGCTCCAGCGCGTCGCGCAGACGGGCCACGTCGACGCCCTCCTGCCCGAGCAGCAGCGGTACGTCCGCGGACGGCTCGTCGAGCAGCTTGCGCAGCAGATGCTCGACGGTGATCTCATAGTGGTTGCGCGACAACGCAAAGCCGGCGGCATCTTCGAGCGCGGCCCGATTATGGATATTGAGCCGCGCGAACAGCGGCTTGAGGCCAAGCTGGATCATGCAAAATCTCCTTGATCGAACGAACGCACAGCGCCGGCGCCGAAGAGCGTCAGCATCACCGTTTCCAGTGGCACGCCGGGCCGTGCGCCACCGAGCCAGGTATTCATGCCGAGCCGCCCCGCGTCGCGCGCGCCGAGTTCGAGCTCGCAGCCGGCGTCGGTGCGCGGCGTAAGAAGCAGACGGCACACGAGCGGTGCCTCGAGAAACGACCGCAACTGAGCCGTGAGACGCCGCCACAGCGCACCGCCCGGCAGCAGCGCGGCAAGCTCGAGCGTGCCGAAGCCAGCCAGATAAATATCCACGACGCCGCTGCGTCGCGCGACCTGCCTGCCGACCAGCGTAGCGCCAAGCCGGGCCACGCCAAGCAGGCAATGCGCGTTCGCGGGTACCGTCGCGTCGTTCTGCACGCAGCTCTCGACGCGCACGTCGCGCAAACCGGTGAGGCCGCGCACCAGGGTGCGCAGCGCGAGCGCGGAGCGCGGCCGGTGCGACGTCAGTCCGGCAAAACGCAGGCGCAACGCGTCGTCGGCCGGATCGGGCGCGTGGCCCATGCGTCCCACCAGCGCCATCAGCAGATCGCGCCGGCGCATGTCGTCCTGCTCGCCGGCCGCGAGCCACAGGCGGTTCTTTTCCCACGCCTGAAACAGCATCGGATACAGCACGTTATGGACAATGTCGATCATGTCGCGCATGGCCCGGCCGCCGCTGCGCGACTCGTCGATCAGGTCTTCGGTATAGAACGTCGGCAGGGGCGACGCGACACCGTAGAGTCCGAAGAAGTTCGCGACGATGCGGATCCTGCCCGCCTCGTCCACGTCGATCCGTTCGATGTCCGAGCGCGGGAACGCGAGGCTGAGATTCGCCTGGAAGCGCACCGCCGACTCGAACTGCGCGCGCGTGGCGAAGCCGCCGCGCAGCACGCGCAGCGCCTGAAAGAAGTTGTAGTCGGCGCCCTGCCGCGCGCGCAGGTCTAGAGCAGGTGTTGTTGACCGATTTTCGCTGGCCATTGCAGCTTGCCCCCGGTGAGCGAGTCCGTGATGGACAACGCGGAAAACGCGTTCAGCGCGACGGTGCCGGCGAAAAAATCGTCTAGCACCGCGCCGAACAGAAACAGGCCGCCGATGTTCATGAAGGCATCGCTGCGGCAAACCAGCTCGATCTCGCAACCGCTGACGAGCAGGCCGTTCATCAGCCGGTCCGCGGGCTTGACCGCAAACGATTCGATGGCGTCGACGCGACGCTGATGCGCGGCGTCCGCCGGCGTGCTGCGCCCGCCGGTGAACTGCAATGCGAGCAGCGCGCACAGCTGGTCGCGACCGGCGAGCTGCCGGTGATTCAGATTCAGTTGCGACACGAGCCGCCAGAGCAGCCGCTGATCGAGCACCGGCACCCGGTACGGCGATATGCGCCGGATGTTGCGAAAGTTCATGCGGGCCGGCGAGCTGTCGGTGGGATGGCAGATATCGCCCAGCCGCAATACTTCGGGCAGCGCGCCGTGGGTGCAAAGCGCATCGACGGACAGGGTTCGTGTCGCGCTCTCGCGTGGCTCGCCGCGCGCATTGCCCGCGCCGTCGCGAGGCTGCACGACGCTGATATGGCAATCGACGCCCTCGCGCAGCGGCGATTCGCGCAGTGTCGTGTGATAAACGGGCTCGTCCGCGTTTGCCGTGCCGAACGCCACGTAGCGTTGCGTCTCGCCGTCCGCGTAACCGCTCACCTGTTCGATCGAAAAGACCTGCGTCAAATGGCGTCCGTCCTTCTGCGGGAATTGCAGCTGCCACGCAGGCTGGCGGTCATCGAGATGAAGCGGGTGAGCCTGGGCGTCAAACAGATTGACGGCCGGTGTGGTGTTGAGCAGAAAGCTCTCGTCGTGCACCGCGGGCGCCCAGTCGGGCAACTCGTCGAACACAACGCGAAGTGAGAACCGCCCGCTGCTGCCGCGCGCGAGCCAGCGCTCGAAACCGTCAATGCTGATGTGCAGAAACTTCTCGGGAAACGCAAAGTACTCGCGCAGCAACTCGTACGCCGGGTGCGCGTTTTCGCTCTGCGGCAGCAGTAGCGCGTCCGCGTGCAGGCCGGTGATCGAGATCGAATCCGCCGGCAGCACCGTGACCGCTTCGCCGGCCGCGAACACGTGCACTTCGCGCACGTACCGCGCGAGCAACAACAGAAGGCGTGCCGCATCGGGCATCGCGTCCGCCAGATAAAGTCCGAGCTTGCGGCCCTGCCACGCCTGCGGCGTCACGCCCTCGAAGGCGAACTCGAGCAGCAGGCTGCGCTGCGTGCCCGCTCCACCGTCCCAACTCGCGCTGCGCAACGCGAGCGGCTCGACGGTTACCGGGAATGAAGTGCGAAAGATCGTGCGCATGCCATCCACCGGCACCGACGCGACCGCGATGTTCGCAGCCAGCGTGACCGTTCCGCCGAGCGGCCCCTGCGGCTGGAATTGCATGATCGTCATGCAGGGCCACGGTCGCAGGAAGTGCGGCATCAGCAGTTGAACGAGCGTCTGCACGAACTCGGGAAAATCGTCGTCCAGACGCTGGCGCATCAGGCCAGTCAGGAACGCGACCCCTTCGAGCAGCCGCTCGACGTCCGGGTCCGGCGCGACATCCGCGCCGAGCATCGGAGCGAGCGCCGGGTTGAGCTCGGCGAACTCGCTGGCGAGCGAGCGCAGCCTGCCGAGTTCCTGTTCAAAGTACGTGTTCAGCATGATCCATTCGCCGAAGCAGGACGCGCCCTTCCGGGCTCACCTGTGAAATCACCTTCATCCGCACGTCATGCTGGTCGATCGAGATGTGCCCCTCGATCGCGAAACTCAGCGTGAGCTTCGGGCCGTCGCCTGCGAGGAACGTCAGGCGTGGCTCCTTCAGACGGGGTTCGTAGCGGCGCACGAGCCGCCGCACTTCGTCGATCACCTGGTCCAGGTTGCCGGTTTCAAGCGACCCCGCCAGATTCGTGAAGTCGGGCACTCCGAAATCCGGCGCGCAAGGCACCGAACCCTGGCGCGTGTTGAGAATGCGCGCGAGATGATCGAGAATCGAGCGCATCAACAGGTCCGCGCGGGTCGAGTGCGAGCGCTCCTCGGCGCGTTCGCAGGCCGCGATGCGTTCGAGGAGCCGCTGTTCTCTCATTGCCTGACTGACCTGCGCATTAGCTCTTGTTCGGCTTGAGCCAATCGTCCTCGGACTCGATGCCGTCCTTGACCCACGTCCACACGATTTTTTCGTAAGTCATGCCGATCGTCTCCATGTGCCCGAGCGACGCATTTTCCCGCTCGAGGCAGTTCGGCACCCACGTACGCGCCGACACCACAGCCGCGTTCGCCAACTGGATGCTGTAGTACTTCTCCTCCTTGCCTTCCTTCGTGATGTGGAAGAACTCGAGCAGCGCGGACTTGAGCGTCTGCCCCGCGCATAGCGCCTGCTGGATCGTCGGCGACGACTTGTCGATTTCCTTCGTGACCGTAAGTCCCAGGTGCTGGCGCTTGCCAGAAGGCAAACCGGTCTGCGGATTCTTCGGCAGCTCTACCATCAGGTCGGCTGCCTGCACGAGGATCTTTCCCTGATGACCGTCGATCTCGCACGACCCTTCGATCTTCTTCCCATCGGCGCCTTCAAGCGTCAAATAACATGGCATCGGCATAGCAAATCTCCAGATTCAGTACTGCAATAGATTGAAATTACGCTGTTGTCCGGTCCTGTTGCGAGGCTCTATTTCTTGTCGAGCTTGCCGACCAGCGACAGCGTGAACGACGCACCCATATACTTGAAGTGCGGCCGGACCTTGAGTCCGACGCGGTACCAGCCCGGATCACCTTCCACATCCGACACGGCGATCTCCGCCTGACGAAGCGGCCTGCGCCCGCGCACACCAGCTGTCGCGTTATCCATGTCAGCGACGTACTGGCGAATCCAGTTGTTCAGCTCGGCTTCGAGGTCGCTGCGCTCTTTCCAGGTGCCGATGTTCTCGCGCTGGATGACCTTGATGTAATGGGCGAGCCGGCTCACCACGAAGATGTAGGGCAACTGCGTGCCGAGCTTGTAGTTCATCTCCGCTTCCTTGCCCTCGGTCGTATTGCCGAACAGCTTCGGTTTCTGGCACGAGTTGGCGGAGAAGAAAGCGGCGTTGTCGGTGTTCTTGCGCATCGTCAGCGCGATGAAGCCCTGCTCCGCGAGTTCGTACTCGCGACGCTCGGAGATCAGCACCTCGGTCGGAATCTTGGTCTGTGTCTCACCCATTGCCTCGTAGGTATAGATCGGCAGATCTCCGACCGTGCCGCCGCCCTGCGGTCCAATGATGTTCGCGCACCACCGGTACTGGCCGAAGCTGTCCGACAGCCGGCTCGCGAACGCAAATGCCGCGTTGCCCCACAGGAAGCGGTCGTTGCCCGCCGACACGTCTTCCTCGTAGTGGAATTTCTTGACCGGCACCGTCGACTCGCCGTACGGCACGCGCAGCAGAAAATGCGGCATCGTCAGCCCGACAAAGCGCGCGTCCTCACTCTGGCGGAAGGCGTTCCACTTGGTGAATTGCGGCATCTCGAACACCGCGCTGAGATCCTTCAGGTTCGGCAGGTCCGCGAACGAATCCACGCCGAAGAACGCCGGGCCCGCTGCGCCGATGAACGGCGCGTGCGCCATCGCTGAGACACTGGCGATGGATTGCAGCAGCTTGATGTCCTGCATGCCCGGGCCGAACTCGTAGTTGCCGACGATCGCACCAATCGGCTGACCGCCAAACTGCCCGAATTCGGTGGTGTATACCGCCTTGTAGAGTCCCGAGCGGGTAATGTCCGGCGCGTCCTCGAAATCCTCCAGCAGCGCCTCTTTCGATACGTTGAGAATTTCGATCCGGTTGTTCTCGCGAAAATCGGTGCGGTTGATGAGGAACTGCAGCGAGCGCCAGGAAGACTCCATCTTCTGATACGACGGGTGATGCAGAATCGCGTCGACCTGGCGGCACAGCTTGCGATCGAGCGCGACGATCATGTCGTCGACCATCGCCTGGCTGATCTTCTCGTTGCTGCGCCGCGGCTCCACCAGCTCGGCGATGAATGCCTCCAGCCCGCGCCGCGTGACCGCGTAGGCTTCGTCGCCCGGCTTGACGCGGGTCACTTCGATCAGTTCCTCGAGCAGCGAGCCGCCTGGGGCTGCTGCCGTCGATTCGGGGCCGTCTGCCCGCTGGCTTTGCGCTTCGCTCATTTCCCATCCTTCGTCGACGTGTCATCCTGTGTGGCTGGGTCCGCGGCGGCGTTGCCCGCGCCCAGTTCCTTCAGCAATCTCTCGCGCGTACCCTCGTCCTTCACGAGCTCCTGGAGGCGGCGGCGGAACTCCGGCAGGTTGCCAAGCGGACCCTTCAGCGCCTTGAGCGCCTCGCGCAACAGAATCAGTTGTCTGAGTTCGGGCACCTGATCGACGATCACGTCCGGCTCGAAGTCGCGAATGTGGCCGAATGACAGCTGCACGCGCAGTTGTTCGTCGCCGTCCGCTCCACCGCTGCCATCGTGCAACTCGTCTTTCACCATGAAGTCGAGCGACAGGTCCTGTGCCTTCAGCACGTCGTTGAAGTTGTCCTTGTCGACCTGAACGGGCTTGCGCTGCTCCACGGGTGTGCTATCCGCGCGCATCGTGAAGTCACCCACCACCAGTTGCTTGAGCGGCAGCTCGACTTCCTCTTTTGCATTGCCCGTCGCAGGCTTGTAGACAATATTCACGCGCTCTTTCGGCGCCACCGACCCGTTATCCGCCATCTTCACTCTCCTCGTTATCGTTCGCGATCAAGCGCCGTGCGGCGAGAGCCGCCACGCCTCTTCCAGATCGAGCGCTGCCAGCGCCGCAATCCAGCTCTGTTGCTCCGTACGCGACACCGGCGCCTGAGCCGTCGCGGCAAGGGCAATGGCCCGCCGCGCGAGTACCGGCTCCCAGCTCGCGAGGTCGCGCCGTTGCGCTTCGCCGGTCAGCGCGCCGATCACGTTGCGCACGGCATGACGGGCACCGTGAGCCTCGAGCATCTCGCACTGCGCGAGACGCACCCGATAGCGGTCGCGTCCGGCCGGCTGACGCTGCGCGAGCATCTCGAGCGTGCGCATTGCTTCGTCGAACGCGCCACCCATGGCCTGCGCACGGGCGGTCCCGATGGTGGCGTCGAGCGTGGCGTCGGCGCGATCGGCAGGCGCCACCGCTTGCCCCGCACTGCCCTCTTCGGCTCGCGCAGCAAGCCACCGTTGCGTGGCCGGGTCCGCGAACGGCATGCCGTCCGCGAACTGCAGCGCGGCGAGCGACGGCAGCCGCGCGCCGAAGGCACGCGTGTCGCACATCACCGCCGCGGCGGCCTGGCCGGCGCCCAACTGCTGCAGCGCTTCAGCGGAGTAGCGATTCAGGTCGAGCCAAAGCGGACACTCGTCGAGGCGGCTCTCGCAGAACTGCACGATAGCGGCCGCATTGCCACCCGCGATCAGGCTTGCAAGCGCGGTGCGCACGGCGTCGGCTGGCGGTGGGATACGGGTGATGTGCTGCTGCGCGGGCGGCACCGTGTCGATCAGCGCCCAAGCCGCGGCACGCTTCAGGCGATAGGCAAAGGCGAGCGCCGGCATGGCGGTGATACAGGCAATCAGGAATGCGCCCCAGCCACGCATCAACTGCCCCGCAGCACGCCGCGCGTCTTCCTCAGAGCCCACGGCTGAGGCGTCTACCGGTGTCATCGACGGCGCGATAATGGTTGGCGTCGACGCGTTGACCGCCGGCCGGGGCAACGAGGATGAACGTTCGACGCCTTGCGGCGCTTTCGCCGCGTTTTCGGGTTGCACGGAAACAGCGCTCTGACCACCGTCCTCGCCAGGCGGCGCATTCAGCAGATCGTCCACTGCACCCTGCACTGGCAGGCCGGCGAGCATGCGGCGCACTCGAAAGAATGCAGGGCCGTCTGTCTGCCGCTCGGTCCAGTAGCGATCGAGTTCGTCCCAGTCCTCGAGCAGCGCCGCATGCACGGCGGCATCGAGTGGCTCGAGCTGGCCCGCTTGAGCGGCCGCGCCCACCTGGCGATCCAGTTGTTCGAGCAACCAGTCGATCAGGTTGGCACGCGCCCGCATGCGGGCCGCGGGCGGCGTGAGCGAATCCCAGTGTATGGTGACCGTCGCGCGCAGCGTATGGACGGCGTCCGCCAGTCCGGCAAGCTCCGTGGTCCTGAACGCCGCCAGCACGAGCCATACCGCTGCCGCCAGATCCTTGCCATGTTCGCTCAGCACTTTGGTTGCGGATGCAACGACACGTGACCAGTCAGGCGAGGTGGAGGCACCCATCGCCACCAGCTTGTCCATTTCCGCCTGCAGAATCGCAAACGCTTCCGTCTCGCGGACCTCGACAGCCGTGGCCTGCTCCGGCAACAGTGCATCGCCAGCGGCCCGGATGGCGCTGGTAGGTGTCTCGATGCGTTCCGCGTGTGTCAACATGTGCTACCTCAGAACGGCATTGCTGCCGTGGCCGGATCGGATGCCACCATTCAATGCGTCCATGCCCTTGCGCCTCGTGCTGTCCATCGCCGCTGCTCCCGCATGTGATTTGTCACGCTCTGTAACACCAGCGGAAAAAAGGTTCGCATGTGCGGCGCATTTTTCTCCACGCATGTGCTCGACCGCCGCTGCGCGACTGGTTGCACGCGCAACGATCGTGTATCGCTGTGATGGCACCACGCGGCGCTAACCGGCGAGCGATTGTCATCGCGCGCTGGCCTCGGCCGTCCGTGGCACAGGCTGATCGGGAGGCACGGGAAAGGCGCACAACTGCCGGTAGTGTTCGAGCACACGCGTCACATAGGCACGCGTTTCGTCGTAGGGGGGAACCGTTCCGCCGTACTTCGCCACACTGCCCTCGCCGGCGTTGTAGGCCGCAAGCGCGAGCATGAGGTTGTCGGGATAACGGCGCAGCAACGCGCCCAGATAGCGCGCGCCCGTGCGTACGTTGATAACCGGATCGGTCAACTGGCGCACAACTTCCAGCGACGACGCGGCCCCCACGCCATAGCGAATCCCGGTGGCCGGCACGACCTGCATCAAGCCCACCGCTCCTTTTGGCGAGACTGCCGACGGATCGAAGCCGGACTCGACTGCGATCACGGCGGTCAGCAGATACGGATCGACACCGCTCGCCAGCGCGGCGTCCGCAATGATCGCGCCGTAGGGCGATGCCTTGGCCAGAACGCGTTCGCTGCCACGGGGTGCGCGAGGCGCGGGCGTAGGTACTGCGCGCGGTGCCGGGCGACCGGCCGATGAATCGGCGCCCAGCAGCAGCGCATAACAGTCGGACCATGGTCGATCCGACACGTAACGGACGCCGGAAGCGGTCACGCAAGCGTAGCGCTCGGCGTGAGCGTCACGCGCCGCGGCACCGCTCGCGAGCATCAGCGCTAGCATCAATGCACGAGCGCGCGGCGGCAGGCATGGACTCACGGAACGCATCTCAGCGTCGCTCGCGGCCGCAAACCGTCAGGCGTGCTCCCAACCGACTGCCGAGAGCTTGCGGCGCAGCGTCGAGCGGGCGCGAGAGAGACGGCTGCGCACAGTTCCGATCGGAATACCGAGCACGACGGATATCTCCTCGTAACTCATCTGCTGAACGCCGACCATCATCAGAATCTCGCGCATTTCGACCGGCAGCCCACCCATCTCTTCGATCAGCACGTTAACCGTCTGCTTGCGTTCGAACGCATTTTCCACGCTCTCGCATTCGTGTGCCTCGAACAGCGATTCGTCGTCCGACTCGAACCGGTAGCGCCGTTCAGGACAGCGGTTCAGATGGTTGCGCACGAGGTTCATCGCGATTCCGTAAAGCCACGTCGACAGACGCGAATCGCCGCGCCAGCTGCCGTATGCGTCCGCTGCCTCGACGAAGGCTTCCTGAGTGATATCTTCGGCGTCCACCGCGCTGCCGATACGGCGCAGTACGAAGTAGTACAGACGTCTGCGATGCTCACGAACCAGATCGCAAAAGACCTGTTCACGATTATCGCTGCCCCGCATGCACACCGGCAGTGTGCACGTCGTTGTGTCCCGCTCCGCTAACGTCGCCATGATTTCGATACCTGTAGTTAGAATCACCTGGCCCCTCGGTGTGTGCATTTCGACGTCAGCGCGATGCGCCTTTCGTCGTGCACGGCTTATATGAAGGATGATAGGAACGCACGCAGGTGGCGGCATCGGACTAAAGTCCAACGCTGCAATATTTCGTGGGGCGGGGAGAAGAAGGACGAAACTGGGAAATGCGAATGCGGACGAATCCAGTGCCGCTTTAAAGCGTGCGCACGGTGCCAGAGGGAGGCGCCGTGCGCGAAGAATGACGCGACGGTGCCGGACGGCACCCTGTCATGTCGCTAAGCGATGCGCCGCGCCGATAACGCTGGGCGGTACCAGGCCACGATCGGCCCGGTTCGCGCGCTCACCGGAAGTTGGCGGTTTCGGCTGCGGCCTTCAGTTCGTTGCTCGCCTCATCGAGCAGTTGCTTGGCGCGCTCGGCATGGCCGCCGAGTTCCCCGTGATTCGCATTCTGCGCGGCGTCAATATCGCGGAACGCCTGGCGGATCGACGTCTGCGCAGCTGCCAGATTGCCGTGATACGCGGGGCTAACGTTCTCGACGGGCTGCTGTTCCCACGCGCATGCATACGCGCTGGTGGCCGCGAGGCAGGCAATGGTCAGTGTTTTCGTGATGCTCTTGATAGTCATGATGAACCCACAGATGGCTTGAAAAAAGGAATGAGAAACGCAGGCCGGTGTGCCGCGCGCATGCTTTGCACATCTCGCGGCAAGCCGTTGCGGCGGCGCGCCGGACAGGTGTCACCGCCGCGTTGCGTACCTCAGTAACGATTTCATCGATCGGGTTCCATCACACATGGATTCGCGTCTGACCGGCGCGATACGTCGACGCGACGGTGGACTCTACGCTAATATTGCCGTCGCCAGCCGCGCGACGCGCCTCGTTCCGGAGAACAATCATAGAGACAACCGCCCAATTTGTCGTCGACCCGCAGGACAGCGAAGCGGGCCACATGCACGCCGAACGCATCCGCGCAGTACAGGTCACGGCGCTGCGCCGCAGCTTCCCATTCGCGTTAGGCGGCTCGGTCGTCTCCGCAGGCATGACCGGGTATGCGATGTGCCCGGTCATCCCACCGCGCCAGGTGATCGTGTGGCTCATTGCGACAATGATTGTCGCCGCGTTGCGGCTGGCGGCGATGCTCTACTACGATCGCACGCGTGGGCAACCGCAAGCCGCCGCGCGCTGGCTGCGGCACATGTTTATCGGCAATCTCGCATCGGGCACGTTATGGGGATTGCCGTTCGCGTACTGGACCTTCTTCGTGCCAATAGAGTATCAACTCTTTTTCATCGTCATCCTGTTCGGCCTCGGCACCGGTGCAATCTACTCGAACTACATGATCCTGCCGGTCATCTACGCGTTCGAGGTACCCGCATTCGCACCGCCGTTCGTCGCTCTCGCCGCCCAGCCGACGGCCATCAACCTCGCGCTCGTCACCGGCGGCCTTGCGTACCTCATCGCCACACTCGCCTTCATTCACCGGATGCACCGGACTCACCTCGACGCGCTACGCCTGAGCTATGAGAATCTGGCGCTGCTGGAACAGGTGCGTCGCGAGAAGGAAGCCGCCGAGCGAAGCGATCTGGAGAAGTCACGTTTTCTCGCCGCGGCAAGTCACGACCTGCGCCAACCGGTGCACGCCATCAGCCTCTTTCTCGGGCTGCTCAGCAAGGAACGGCTGTCGTCGCACGCCCTTTATCTCGTCCAGAACATCGCCAGCGCGACGGCGGCAATGGGTAACCTGTTCGACGCGCTACTCAACATTTCCCGGCTGGATGCGGGAGTTGTGCAGGTGCGCCGTCAGTCCTTCGCACTCAACACGCTACTGGATCAGATCCGGATGGAATACGCGCCGCAGGCTCAGGAAAAGGGCCTATCCATGCGCGTGCGCTCACGCGACGTCCAGGTCCAGTCGGACCCCGTCCTGCTCGAACGCGTGATACGCAATCTCGTCAGCAACGCCATCGTCCATACCGAGACCGGTCGCGTCCTCGTGGGGTGCCGCGTACGCGACGGTCACGTCCGGATCGAGGTGTGGGACACCGGGCCAGGCATTCCCGCACGGGAAGAGGAACGCGTGTTCTGGGAGTTCCATCAGTTGCGCAACCCTGAACGCGACCGTAGCAAGGGGCTCGGACTCGGACTGGCGATTGTGCGTCGCACCACCGCGCTGCTCGGGCACACGCTTGCGCTGCGCTCCGTCGAGGGCAAGGGTACCGTTTTCTCCCTATGCGTCGAGCGCGGCGTAACGGCGGCGCTGCCGGTACAACCGCCCACGCTGCAGCCTCACACCCCCGAGTCCGGGGCCCGCGCACGCGATGCCGCAACCGCGCAAGGACAACTGGTGCTCGTGGTGGATGATGACCCGCAAAACCGCGAAGGCCTGACGTTGCTCTTAAAAAGCTGGGGGTATCGCGTGATCGACGGCTCTAGCGGTGCGAACATTCTGGAGAAAGTCGTTCATTTGACGCAGAAACCCGCTCTCATCGTGAGCGACTATCGGTTGCCGGAGCGCGAAACGGGCATCCAGGTGATCGACCGCCTGCGTGACGAATACAACGACTCCGACATTCCGGCCTTGATCGTGAGCGGCGACACCGACCCTAGCCGGCTCATCGACGCAGCGGAGAACGGCATCCCGCTACTGCACAAGCCAGTGGACGTCGAAATGCTGCGCAACTGGATCGAGCGGCTGCTAAGACACAGCCACGCCTGAAACGTGCAGCGGCATCGTCGGGCAGGATAGCGGGTGCTCGGCGCGCGAAGCTTACGCACCGCGCGCTGGTCAATCCATCGCACCGAAACTGTCCCGCAGGGCCGCGCGTGCCCGCGAAAGCCGGCTGCGCACAGTTCCGATCGGAATGCGCAGCATCGCGCTCACCTCCTCATAGCTCATTTCCCGCACGCCCACCAACAGCACGACCTCGCGCATTTCCTGCGGCAGCGCGTCGATCTGCGCGAGCAGCACGCGGAACGCCTGACGCCCTGCCACAACCTGTTCGACACTCGCTCCTACGTCTAGCGTCGCCTCCTCGTTCTCGCAACTCTCGAACATAAAACGTCGTTCTGGGCAGCGGTTGAGGTGATTGCGGATGAGATTCACGGCTATGCCGTACAACCAGGTCGAGAGTCTGGCGTCGCCACGATAGCTGTCGAACCCGCAGGCAGCCTCGACAAAAGTCTGCTGGGTGATTTCCTCCGCAATGTAGACACTCCCCGTGCGGCGCAGCACGAACCGGTACAACCTGGCGCCGTGCTTCTCGACCAGATCGCGAAACAGTTTTTCCCGACATTCCCGCTCCGCGTGCCGCGGCTCCTTATTGATTCCGGCCTGTCGAGACGCACGCTCGCTGGCCTTTCGTGCAGATTCACTTACCACAGGCTCCCCAATCCGCGCCGGACTGCAACGCCTGGCAGGTCCAATACGTCGGCAAAGGTGTCGGGAGCAGCCGGCAGTTTGAGCGCGCCGGCTCCGATCGACTACCCAATTAATATGGATACCTCATCAATCAAATGGCAACATTCTGGCCGGCGCATTCGGAACCGACCTTTACAGCGAAGCGATGCTACGGGACGGCAATGTCCTCCGCATTGGACTAAGGTCCAGGGGACACAATTTAGCCGATTCCGTCTTGCCGAGCTCGGACTAATGCGGCAATCTCATGGGAAATGATCTGCTGGGGTTGCAAATACACACGTGGAGATATGATGAGGTATCCCGATCGGCCAGTCAGCAACCGGAGCGATGAGAAGCCCGATTCGTCCGAGGTGGATTCGCTTCGCCATCATCTTCACGTCTCCGCTACGTCGATCCTCATTGGCGGCGCATGTGTCGCGCTCGCGGTCAGGGGCCACGCCAACCGGCCTATGTTGCTGGGCTGGCTGGCGGTGAGCGGCGCGCTCTGCGTGCTGCAATATGCGCTCGCCGCCGACTACCGGCGCGCGCTGCGCAATGTCCGCACCGTGCGCCGCTGGAAAATCTGGGCGATCTCGGCGGCCGCGCTGGCCGGCGCACTGTGGGGCATTCCCGCAGCCTATTCAATGACCTATGCGCCGTCCCCCCAGCAAACCCTCATTCTCGCGTCATTGCTGACAGTCGGCGTTGGCGCGGCGCTCGCGTACAGCTCCTGCGTGCTGCTGGTCTTCGGCTTTCAGCTGTCAACATTCCTGCCCGTACTCGCGATGTTCGCCAGCCGCGTGAACATCTACTATTCCGCGCTGGCGTTCATCGTCACGCTTTACCTGATCGCCAGTTCATCACTGTCTCTCCGGATGCACCGAACGCAGCGCCGCTCGCAGCGCACCGACCGCGAGAACGCCACGCTGCGCGTGCGACTGCAACAGGAGCAGGCGGCCACTGAACGCAGCAATCAGGCGAAAACGCATTTTCTCGCGGCGGCCAGCCATGATCTGCGCCAACCTGTGCAGGCGCTCAGCCTGTATCTAGGTGTGCTAAAGGAGCAGCCGCTCGCGGAAAAGAGCCGCTATCTGGTCGAGAACATTTCGAAGGCCGTGGCCGCAATGGGTTCGCTCTTCAACGCGCTGCTCGATGTGTCGCGACTGGACGCCGGTGTCGTGCAACCTTCGCGCCGCGCCTTTTCTATCAGCGCGCTGTTCGATGAAATCAAGGTCGAGTTCGGCGCACAGGCGGCGTCCCGCGGGCTGATCCTGCGGGTGCGCCGAAACGCGCCGGTCGTGTATTCGGACCGCGAACTGGTTGGTCGCATCGTGCGCAATTTCGTCGACAACGCGGTACGCCACACACAGCAGGGCTGGATTCTGCTTGCGTGGCGGCGTGTGGGCCGCACGGTACGCATTGAAGTATGGGACACCGGACCCGGCATTGCAGAGCCTGAGCGGGAACGGATCTTCTGGGAGTTCTACCAGTTGTCGAACCCCGAGCGGGATCGCAACAAGGGGCTCGGGCTTGGACTGCCGATTGCGCAACGCATCGCGACCCTCCTCGATCACCCGCTCGTCCTGCGCTCAACGCTCGGGCGCGGCTCGATATTTTCGCTGGCGATACCGGCGAGCGCGGCAGACGACATCGTCGACGGGACGCTGGCGAATCAGCAGGCGTATGCGCCCTCGCGCGGCCGCTTCGTCGGCGTGGTCGAACGCGACGACGAAAGCCGCGACGGGCTATCGCTGCTGTTCGAAGCGTGGGGATATCGGACACTGAGCGTTGCAAACGTCACCGAACTGCTTGCGTCAGCACGCGCACAAGCCGGCCGGCTGGAGCTCATCATCGTCGGCACCATGGCGCCCGGCGATAGCGCGGGTGGCGAGGCTGGACACGCTTTACGTGACGCGCTGGCCGATCCTGCGCTACCAGTCATCTTCATTGGCGACCACACATCCCCGCCAGCCACATCCGGCTGGCCCGTGTTGCGCAAGCCGGTCGATCCCGACGGTCTGCGTGCACTCGCCGCCACACTGCTAGCGCAGCGAACGGCAAACAACCGGTAAGCCCGCAGCGCGGGCGCCGGTCAAGGCGACCCGCTGCCCCTTCTGCCCTTGAAGCTGCGCGAGCGCATGGCCATCAGTACCGCCTGGGTTCGATTCGGCACTTCCAGCGCCGCGAAGATCCCTGACACGTGCGCCTTGACCGTCTTCTCGGTCATGTTCAGCCGGTTGGCGATATCACCGTTGCGCAACCCTTCGCACAGCAGCCACAGCACCTCGAACTGACGCGGTGTCAGTCGCTGCATCGCCTCGTCCGTGCTGTTCATCGGCGTGCCGGCGGGCGGCTCGCCATATTGCGGCGGCAACTGCTCGTGACGCAACGCCCTGCGCACGGCGTCGAGCAACGCCTCGCTGTCAGCGGATTTGTGCACGAATCCGTACGCGCCCGCCGCGAGCGCGCGCTGGCGGTCGTCCGGATGATCGGAGCCCGACAACACCATCACGGGCACCTGCGGCCGCAATTGCAGGATCTGTTCGATCAGTTCGGTGCCGTCCGTGTCGGGAAGGTAGTAGTCAGTCAGCACGATAGCAATATCGGCATGCACCCGTAGCGCCCTTAGTGCCTCGACACCGCTCGACGCGGTACGGATCTGCAGGTCGGGTTCGCCCTGCCCGATAGCGAGAACAACGCCTTCCCGAAACATCGCGTGGTCGTCAATAAATAATGCCGTAGCCATATTGCACTACCCCCCGGTAGTCAAATCATCGCTGAAAAATGGCTGCCTGGATGTTCCGCAGCGTTCAAGACCGGTCATTCTTTTTCTTCGAACAGGTGTGATCCGTATAAAGGCGCATTTTTTTGAATCTCACTTCCACTTCGCGAATAAAGCGTAATTGCGACGGAACTGGATTTACATTTTTCGTTACTCAAGCTGCATCAAACATAACACGGCTCGCGCCGATAGACCATGGTTAATACTCCGCCCACCGGATCAGACTTTGCAGCGACAACGGATAACGACCGCAATCGCCTTGTCGCGGATGCACTGAGTGCGATTAAAGAAGCACGGGCCAAAGTGGAGATCGAAAACCAGTCATTCCGGGAGTTATATGCGCAAGTACTCGCGCAGGTCGGCAGCGACATGCCTGAGAGCCTGCTCGAAATAAAAGAATTTTCGGATCAGTTGGCGAGCACCATCGAATGTCGTCAGCAGGCGGCCAGTGCGGACACTGCCGACATGAGGTTGCCCGCCGTTTCGCGGCAAAGCGTCAAACGCAAAGCCGTTTAGCCGGATAGTCCGGCCCAATGCGGCGCGCCGCCTGTCCAACGAATCAACCACATATCGGCGGCGCGCCCGACCTCTGAATGGAGCACTGTATGAGCTTATCGCTAAGCACTTCTCCCGTTGTTAACGCCTCGCAAACGCCCGACTCTTCGAACAGCCCGATCGATCTGCTGGCCACTGCCGGGGGCCGAAAATTCAATCTCATCAACGTCATCCGCGCAGTTCAATTTGCATTCATGGACCGCAGCGAAACCGCGATCCTGGAGATGAAGCAAACCATGGACGTGCGCGACTACAAATCGCGCTGCATCCAGGTCGGCATCGCGGCTGCGCAGAGCAGCCAGAAAGGCCTGAACGACGATGACTGGAATATTCTCCAACCAGTCGACTATGAATCGGTCATGAACGGACCGAACGATATGAAGTTACCCTTCACTCCGCCGAGCAGGGACGAAGTTGGTGGAGACGACGCCAAGTACAACAGTGCGGTCACCAAGGCGTACTTTGAACAGGTCCTCGGACTGAAGTGGAACGATGGCTCCAGCGGCACCTGTCGCGGTCCCGACGACGACCACGCTGCCGACGTCGAGACCGGTCAACTTTCCGCCTGGGTCAGCTCGCTGCAATCCTCGCAGACCACCAACAGCAACGCGAACTCGCGCGAGATGATCGACCTGAACTCGAGCATCAAGCAGTACAGCACGGCGAGCGACATGGTGTCGGAAGTCCTGACGACGGGCTATCAGATGCTCAAGTCCATTATCGGCAATCTCAACCGGTGAGTGACACTATGCTCCCCTCCTTCCCCGACCCGCAGGTCGAAGCGATCGTCAAGGACGTCATGCAGTACATCGCCGACGGACATACGCCGGCCACGTTGCGCGGGTTATCCGCGAGCGATTACGAGGCTGCGTACTCAGTCGGCCATCAAATGTACGAACAGGGTTCTTACGAAGACGCGCTGCAGATATTCGGGTTCCTGATGACGCTCGATTACCTGGACAGACGCTTCGCGCTTGCCTTTGGCGCCTGTCTGCAGATGCTCGGCCGTTATGAAGCCGCACTGAAGTACTACGTGCTGTGCGTAACGCTCGATCCCAACGACTACACACCGGCGCTGCACATGGCCGAATGCTTTCTTCAACTCGGTCGCCCCGGCGACGCGCGCAATGGTTTGCGCGCGATCGTCGCCGACTACGAGCGGCGCGGCGTCGCAGATCCGCTCGCCGATCGCGCCCGCGCGATGCTCGAATTGATGCCGGGTGAACCGGAAAAAACGGAGATTCAATGAGCAACACTATTGCTGAAACCAGCAGCGCGGCTTATGTGCCGCGTGGCGGTTCCGCCGAAGACGGCACGACCGCCGAAAAAACGTCTAACCGCTCGAGCGACCGCCGCCTCGCAGGCGGCGACCCGCTCGCCGAGCCGACGCTCACGCTCGACCCGTCCAGGTTATCCGCGCAGTCCGCGCGCGGCGCGCAATCGGCATCGTCCGCATCGCCGGCGTTCACGCAGCGGCCCATGCTGAGCCCATCCACGAGCGCAAGCGCGAACGCCCCGCTGAACCTGAACCGGATGATCGCGCTCATCACCGACAAGCAATTCGACAATGTCGAGATCCAGACCAATGGTGCACGCGAACGGCTGGAAACCGCCGCGACGGTCAACGAGGATCTGGCCGCCAAGCGCGCCACGCTGTTCGAAGACCGCCTCGCGAAGCTCGCCGAAGCATCGAAGACCCAGAGCTCGACGCTCGATTGGGTGCTCAAGGGTGTCGGCCTTGCGGGCGCCGCGCTCGCGCTGGGGGCGGCCATTGTGTTTACCGGCGGGCTCGCCGCGCCACTCGTCATCGTCGCGGGCATCGGCCTCGCCGCCGCGCTCGTCGACACCGCGAGTTCGATCAGTCAGGCCGCTGGCGGCCCCTCGCTCGATCCGGCCGAGTGGTTGCAGCGTGGCTTCACGTCGATGCTGGAGTCGTTCGGTGTACCGAAGGACCAAGCCGAGGCTGGCGGGAAGATCATGGCTATTGTCGCGTTCGTGGTGGCGCCTCAGGCGATCGGCAACGCGGCCGGCGGCATCGCGCAACTTGCCGGTGCCGACGAAGCCACTCAGGCGATCATCAGCGGCGTCGTGACGGGCGTGGCCCAGATCGGCATGTCAATCGGCACCGTCGCCATGAGCGGCGGCGCAGGCGCCGCGGCCGCAGCCGGCAAGGTCGTGTCGACGGTGGAGGTTGCCGCGAAGTGGGTCAATACCGGCACACAGGCCGTGTCGTCAGCCGGCAACATCACCGGCGGCGGCCTCAAGGCCGCGACCGTCACGCGCACCTACGAGGCCGATCTGCTGAAGGTGGACGCGACGCGGATCGAGGCGAATCTCATGGGTGTGCAGCGCGACACTCAAACCCAGCTCTCGACGTACGAGACCGCGGTGTCGATCTTTGCCCTGCTCGTGGGGAAGATCACCGAAATGCTGAAACAGAGCGCGGAAATGCAGAAAGCGCAAATACCCTCGTCGGCCCTCTCGAACCAGAACGCCTGAGCGGCACGCCACTCGAAGGAAAATATCATGATTTCCAGTACCCGAATCGAACACGCAATGCCGTCCTCAATCCCGGTGCAAGACGCCGCGCCGGCTACCGGCGTTGCCGTGTCCGGCCAGAGCCTGAGCATCACGGTCGTTCAAGCGCTCGACGACGACGCTGACAGCGTGCCCGGCGCACTCTCGCGCAAGATCGACGCCACCGTGCTCGGTGCAACGGCGCCGCTCGACGCCAACCGTGCAGCCGCGGCATTTGGCGACCTCTCTCGCGCGCGCTTCTCGTTCGCCATCGTCGACTTGTTTATCGCCGAAATGCTGGAGGAAACCGACAAGATCCGGCATGAGGCCACCGTCGATAAACAACGCACCCTGACCCTGCAGATCGCCACCAAGAACAAGGAGGTCGACACGCTCAAATCAGAGGCAGGCATCCGGCTCGCGGGAGGCTTGATTTCGGCGGGCGGCCAGGCGGCGGCGGGACTCGCGGACGGCATGTTCACGATCCGTGCCTCCAGCACCCTCACCGAGGCGCGTGGAGGCTCTGCGGCAAAGCAGGTCACCACCGGCGCCAAACAGAATGCGGCCTCGACAAACCAGATCGAACAGACTACGGCCTCGGCGAATCTGTCCAACCAGTCGAAACAGATCCAGCAAGCGACGCTCGAAGATACCGCTATCACGACGCAGGCCAAGTCCGGCAGTACGACGCAGGCGAAGGTTGGCGGCAATCTGGACGACGGGGCGTCGAGCAGCAGCGGGTCCAACGCGACGGACACGCAGCGTTCGACGGTGGGCACCACAACCACCACATCTCCTTCGCAACAGGCGGTTGGCAAACAATCGAGTTCGTCGACCGACCCGAAGGCCGACCCAAAGACAGACCCGACGTCTGACCCGAAGCCCGACGCAAAAACCAATACGAAGGCGAAGCCCAGGTCCGACAAGATGACCGAGGTCGACCTTCATCTCGCGAAAGGTCGTGCGCTTTCGACGCTTAGCCAAGGCGCAGCCGGAGCCGGCAGCGCCGGCTTCACCTTTGCCGCCGACAAGCAGAACGCCGAGAAGGAAAAGCTGGCTGCCGCGAGAATGGTGTACGAGTCCGCAACTGGGTCGGCGGAAACACTATCGGGCGAATTTCAGCGCGCATACGGCCGCACACTCGACAGCCTGGACGGCATCGTCCGTTCCACGAACGACGCGCAACGCAACGCGGCCAGCGTTCGCGCATGAGCACGCCCGACCGCTCCGCCGCCGCGGCCGGGCAGACGCTCGCCGCGTGCTTCGCGAACATGCAGCGGCGCGCCGCGGCTGTGCCGCTGCAACCCGCCACGCTCGAGGCCATCTCCGTGCTTGCACACGCACGGCTTGGCCTCGGGCAACTCGCCGAGGCACAGCAGATGTTCACGATCCTCACGCTGCACGCGCCGGCCTCCACTACGTATCGCTACGGGCTCGCACGCGCCCGTCAGCTGAGCGGAGACCCCGACGGCGCGCTGCGCGACTACATGCTCGCGATCGCTCTCGGCGCGCTGTCGCCCGCGTTCGATCTGCGCATCGCCGAATGTCAGGCGGCGCTTGGACAATCCGCGCAGGCGCTCGAGACGATCCATGACGCGCTTGCGCGCATCGCCGCCGACGCTGATCCCGCCAGCGCCGAGGTGCGCGAGCAACTGACGCGCTGGCAAACGCTGCTGGGAGGTCAACCATGAGTGAGCAGGCAATCACGCCCGGCGGTGCACTCCTCTCCAGCGACGAAGTGCATCTACTCGCAAGCGTCGGCTTCCTCGCCTCGGGCGTGGGGCTCGCGGGCTACGCAGCCGACATCTTCAATGCGCTTGCGCTACTACGCTCCGACAGCACGTTTCCACATGTGGGCAACGCCATCGCTCTGATGAACGCGCGACGCCCACAGGAAGCCGCGCACTATCTGCAAGCCGAAGCGCTCCAGAAATTCCCCGACGACGTCGAGCTTCAATCGTTTCTCGCGCTCGCGTTGCGCCTCGCCGGCGAAAGCGGGCGCAGCGAAGCGCTGCTGCGCCAGATCGTCGCTTCGGCCAACAAGGCTCGCGCAGCTGCGCCCCTCGCGCAAGCGCTGCTCGCCCCCCCCTCACGCTAGCTCCGCACTGCCCGCCACCAGGACGCCGACGTCATGCCTGCACCCACGCCTCCAGCCGCCGTCGCACTCACCCAGCAGGCCATCGCGCCGCCTGCTTCACCGGACACCACGCTCGCGCCGGTCGCCGTGCCCCCGCCGCCGAGCAGCGCGAGCATCGAGCGCTTTCGCAACGCGCTCACGGCTGCCGCGTTTGCACCGGGCAACGCCGTTTCGGCGCCGATCGCCGCCACGCCAGGCGCCGCCACTGCCGGTGGCCCCATCGGCACACGTATTCTCAACGGCTTGCGGACCATGTCCAGTTCAATGGAAACCGACCTGCACCAGGTCAGCTCGGCCGTCACGAACGGTATCGGCACGCTTCAGGAGGTGATGCGCGCGCAGGTGTCGCTGGTCTCGTGGTCCTACCAGACGGAACTGCTGACGAAGTCGGTTGCGAAGGCTTCGCAGGACGTCGATCAACTGTTGAGAATGCAATGACGACTCATCTCGGCGCTTGCTCGCGCCTCTCCCGCCAGGTCCAGCCGAACCGCGTACTGCGCCTGCTCGGCATCGTGCTGCTGTGCGCCACGCTAGCGGCCTGCAGCAGCCGTACCGAGCTATTTGCCGCGCTACCCGAAAACGAGGCGAACGAGATGCTCGCCGTCCTGCTGAACGCCGGCATCGGTGCGGACAAACAGACCGTCAAGAGTGGCGTGTCGGTGCTGGTGGACCGGGATCGGGTCGCGCAAGCCATCACACTTCTGCAAAGCCAGGGACTGCCGCACGATCCGCACATCACGTTTGGCCAGATGTTCCGCAAGGACGGGTTGATCTCGTCGCCGGTCGAGGAACGGGCCCGCTATGTCTACGCGATGTCCGAGGAACTCTCCTATACGCTCAGCCAGATCGACGGCGTACTGAGCGCCCGCGTCCACATCGTGCTGCCCGAGCAGAATGCGCTCGATGGCGCACCCCAGCCGTCATCCGCCGCGGTGTTCATCAAGTACCGGCCCGATTCGCCGCTCGACACTTTGCAGCCGCAGATGCGCAGGCTTATCGCCGACAGCATTCCCGCCCTCTCGCCCGACAAGATCTCGTTCGTGTTCGTGCCGGGGTTGGCTCCGCCGGCCTTCGCGCAGGCGCATCCGCAAGCGTCGACGCGCTGGCGCGAATTGCTTGGTCTGCGGGTCGCGGCGGACTCGTACGCGCCGCTCGTCGGTACCCTGATCGCCGCCGCGCTCGTCGCGCTGACTGGCCTGGTCGGTGGCGGCGCGCTAGCGTGGCGCGGGCGCGTCGTGGCGCGCGTCGAGCCGCGCGCCGAAACCGTGACTTGAGCGGCGACGCTATGTTCACTTCGTCCGCCTGGCATCAACTCTTTACGACGCAACGCGCGCGCGTGCCGTACGTCGTGAACTTCGCCCTCAACCCCGCGCAGGATGCGCTGCCGTCGCGCATCGCCGGCGCACTCGGCGTGCCGGCCGCGTTCGTGGAGACCAGCCATCGGCGTGATGCGCGCCCGTGGTCGCGCCGTCTGCTCGAACACCACGCCGAACTCGAACAGCTTGCTCCAGACATTGACGTATGCGGCGACGCGCTGTGGCTCGCGCTGCTCGCACCGAGCGAGCAGCGTCGGCTCGCCGCGCATGTCGGCGCCGCCCGCCTCTCGCGCGCGCTGCGTCAGCTCGTGAGCCGCGACGCACTCGCGCCGTTTGCGACGCGCGATCTGCTCGACGTCGTGCGCTTCGCGCAACGCCTCGAACAGGAAGACATCTTCACGCTGCGCGACGCGCCCGCGTGGCAGCCGCGCCGGCTCGCGCGCGCGACGCTGCCACTCGGCTTCGCCTGTCTGTGGCGCGCACAGGCGAGTGTGCCGGCGCGCCTCGCATGGCGCTGGCAGTTGCGCCATCCGGTGCCGGTCCGTGCCGACGCCGCCCTCGACCCGCACCATGCGCTGCGTCTATGCGTATCGGTTGCCACCCAACTGGAGCCGGCATGGATTTCATGAAGCGTCTATCGGGTGGCCAGGCCGAGGCGGGCATCCGTCTCACGCCCGGCCAAAGCGTGATTCCGCGCGAACAGGTCTGGCTGCTCTCGCGCGCCACGCAGATTGTCGACGACGCGCACGCCGAAGCGCGTCGCATTGCCGTTGCCGCCCAGCTCGCCTATGAGGAGGCGCGCAGCGAAGGCTACCGGGAAGGCCGCGACGCCGCGCGAAGCGAACACGCGCTGCATATGGTCGAACAGGTAGCCAGCTCGCTCAACTACCTGGAGCTTGTCGAGTCGCGCATGATCGAGCTCGTGCTCGCAGCGGTACGCCGCATCGTATGCGAAGTCCCGGACCAGGAGCGGGTGACGAGCGTGGTGCGCAGCATTCTCAGCGCGGCGCGCAATCAACCGCAACTGACGCTGCGCCTGTGCCCCACCGAAGCCGATCTCGTGCAGCCGCAACTGGGTGCTATTCTCGCGGCCTATCCGGGCATCCGCGCCTTGCAGGTGCAGCCGGACACTCAAGTCGCGCCCGGCAGCGGTATTCTCGAGTCGGAACTCGGCTTTGTCGAAACGTCGCTCGAAAGCCAGATCGGCGCGCTGCGCGGCGCGCTGAAAAAAGTGTTCGGCCCTGGTCGTCCGGTTCCGGTTCCGGATACGACGCCGCAGCGGGACGCCGACGGCCCATTCGCGGCCGGCCTGCAATGAACCAGTTCAGCCACATCGCCGATCTGATGGCGCTCGCCATCCAGGATGCGCCGCTCATTCAGTTCAAAGGGCGCGTGCTGCAAGTCGTCGGTACGCTGATCCGCGCAACCGCGCCGTCCGTGCGCATCGGCGAAATCTGCCGGCTGCGCAATCCAGGCGATCCCGTCGAAACGCAGGCGGAGGTGGTCGGCATCACGCGCGAAGCCGCTTTGCTGACACCACTTGGCAGCACGCATGGCATTTCATCGTTTACCGAAGTGATTCCGACCGGCCGCACCCACATGATTCCCGTGGGCAATGCGCTGCTCGGTCGAGTCCTGGACGGGCTCGGTCAACCGCTCGACTACGACGCACGCGGCCCCTTGCGCGCCGACGCCCACTATCCGGTCTATGCAGAGGCGCCCCATCCACTGCGGCGGCGCCCGATCGAAACGCCGTTGCCGCTTGGAGTGCGCGTGCTCGACGGCCTGCTCACGTGCGGCGAAGGCCAGCGCATCGGCATTTTTGCCGCCGCCGGTGGCGGCAAGTCGACCTTGCTCGCCATGCTGGCCAAGGGTGCCGATGTCGACGTGACCGTGATCGCGATGATCGGCGAACGCGGGCGCGAGGTACGCGAGTTCATCGAGCACGAACTCGGTGAGGACGGCCTCGCGCGCGCGGTCGTGGTGTGCGCGACGTCGGATAAATCGTCAATGGAGCGCGTGAAAGCGGCCTACGCGGCTACTGCGATTGCCGAATACTTCCGCGATCAGGGCAAGAAGGTGCTGCTGCTGATGGATTCGGTCACGCGTTTCGCCCGCGCCCTGCGCGAAATCGGTCTTGCGTCCGGCGAGCCGCCGACCCGCCGCGGCTATCCGCCCTCGGTGTTCGCCACGCTGCCCCGGCTGATGGAGCGCCCGGGCAACGTCGAGCGCGGGTCGATCACGGCGCTGTACACCGTGCTCGTCGAAGGCGACGACATGACCGAGCCCGTCGCCGACGAGACCCGCTCCATTCTCGACGGCCACATTGTGCTGTCGCGCCAGCTCGCCAATGCAGGTCATTATCCGGCGATCGACGTGCTCGCGTCGGTGAGCCGCGTGATGACGTCCGTGGCGACACCCGCGCACCAGACGCATGCGCGCCGCGTGCGCGAGCTGCTCGCGAAATACAACGAGGTGGAACTGCTCGTGAAGATCGGCGAGTACCGCACCGGCAGTGATCCGCTCGCCGACGAGGCCGTACAGAAGATCGACGCGATCCGCGCGTTCCTGCGCCAGGAAACGGACGAGCATGCCGGCCTCGACAGCACGGTCGCACAGCTCGCCCGACTCGCCGACAGTTCCTCGCCAGGCCGTTGACCCACACCTGATCATGACTCACTCCATCAATTCCTCCCGCACGGCAGACAGCCTTGTTCGCACTGCCCAGCTCCACGAGCGCAGCGCCGAGCACGAGCTGGCGAAAGCGCAAGAACAGACGCGCAACGCCGTCGCTGACGTCGCAACAGCACGCCGACGCGTGAGCGAAAACCAGCAACTGGCCCAGGACACGCTGGCACGCGAGGACCACGCGCTGCTGGCGGCGGGGACCGTATCGGTCGGACAGTTAAACGCATGCAACAACCGCATCAGCTTGAGCCGCCAGCAGGTGATCGTTGCACGCGAAGCGGAAAAGTCGAGCGAGAGCGTGCTGAGCGATGCGCACCGCGACGAGGACGAAAAACGCCGGCAGCGACTGCGCGCGGAACGCCGGGTGATGAAAATGGAGACGCTCGCTACCCGGCTGGGCGACGAGGAGCGGCAAATCCAGCAGCAGCGGGACAACGAAGACATGGACGAAAACAGCCTGGAGATTCACCGCCGCAACACGTTGGACGTGGAGCAGGACACGGCGCCGGACGCAGACGGAATACACACACGATGAAACCAGTACGGGGACCTCACGGCGCCGACACCGCCCGGCGCAACGACCGCGGCGATGACCGCCCTCGACAGCCGGCGCTCATCGCGATCACACGGACCGGCGCGTCGGCCAGCGATGAAGACCGCTTCCGGCGCGCGCTGCGGGCCGAGGACGAGTCGAATGACGACGCGTTCTCGCCCGCTGTGAAGCGGCAGCCGCCAATCTACGGCTCTGTCGATGCGCAAGCCGAATCCGGTACGCCGCAGCGAGTCGCGCACCAGCAGCAGACTGAGCGACAAGCCGACGTCACGCCAAGGTCGATGCCGACACCGGCATCGACGTCCGAATCCGCCCGCACGGCCACCCGTTTCACGCACGAGGACGTCCGCGTTGTGTGTGCATGCGCGACGCGCCTGTGGGCCGGCCTTGCCGACGACCGGCGAGCCGTTCACGCCGAACTGAACGAACCCGAGCTCGGCGGCATCGTTGTGACTGTCGTCGACGAACCGGCCGCGCTGCACGCGAGGATCGCGTGCACCACGCACGAAACGTTCGAGCGGCTGGCCGGTGCGCGCTACACGATCGCCTCAACGCTAGCGCAGCGCATCGGGCGCTCCGTGAGCGTCGTGATCGCCCTGTCCGGCAATCTGGAACGAAGCGTCGAAGCCGTGGCGCAACCCACTCATGAATAACGACCTGCCCCGCCCCCCGCATCCTCACCGCTATGCACCGCCCCGTCTGCGCCGAGACGAAGCCATCGCGCAGACCGCGATTGCGCAACACGGCCGCCACATCGCGTTGCCAGGCGAGGACAACCACGTCGCGTCGCTCAGCCCCTTGCCACACGGCAGCGCGCGCGAGCCATCGCGGGCGCCGCCATTGTTGTCGATGGCGTGGTCCGGCGGACGGTTCGATCTGTTCGGCGATCCGGGCATCGTCGACGCGATCGTGCTCGGTCAGTTTGGCGCATCGGCGGCCACGCAAGCGCCGCACACCTTGCGGGCCGTCGCATTCGAATACTGGCTGCACGAACTGCTCGAGCGCCACGGACTGAGCGTACGTGGCGCGCCCCAGTTCCTGGAACTGTCGCAAGCGAGCCTGCCGTTTCGCTACCGCTGGCGTATCCAGCACGCGGCCAGCACGCATCCCACCGAGGCGGCCGGCGAACTGCATTGCAACGCCACCGGACACTTCCTGCTGGCGAGCCTGCTCGGCCGCCGGCCCGTCAAGACCACCATTGCGTTCGCCAACGCGCTGCCGCTGCAGCAGCGCCTGGGCGTCGGCTGCTGCCGGGTGGCAAGCGGCACGTTGCGCTCGCTGCGCCGGCACGACGTACTCGTGGTGCAGGACCAGCACTGGCGTAGTGGCGAATTGCAGGTGCGGGCGAGCCCGACGCTCGCATGGTGCGCGCGCTTCGAAAAATCAACCCTGATTGTGACCCGCGGACTTTATTCAATCATGAACCCGTCTACCGATGATTTCCCCGCCGACATGCCGGAGCATGCGCACACCAGCGTCAGCGATGGCACGACCGATAGCCACGGCAATCCGGCCACCGTTATTGCCGACAGCGACGCCATTTCCGCGCACGGCGCACCTCAGGCGCTCGCGCCAGCCGTTGCCGATATGCGCGAACCCGTCGCCGAAGCACTCGAACAGGTGCCCGTCATGCTGCATTTCGACCTCGGCCACTGTGACATGACGCTCGCGCAACTGCGCGCGCTCGCGCCCGGCAGCGTGCTGGAACTCGGGCGCGCGCCTGGACGCGCCGTGGCGATCCGCACCAACGGCCTGCTGGTCGGCCACGGCGAGCTGGTTGAAATCGACGGACTGCTCGGCGTGGCCGTGACCGATCTGCGCTGGCCGGGAGAAGAACGGTGAACATTCCCATCGATCCGCTTGGCCTGTCGATCACCCTGGCGCTACTGTCGCTCGTGCCAACGCTCGTGATCGTCTGCACGTCGTTTCTGAAGATTTCGACGGTTCTCCTGATGCTGCGCAATGCCCTCGGCGTGCAGCAGATTCCGCCGAACATCGCGCTGTACGCGCTGTCGCTGATCCTGAGCGCCTACGTGATGATGCCGGTCGCGCAGCGCATCTACGATCAGGTGGCGGCCACGCCCGAGCAGACCCGCAGCGTCGACACCTTCTTCAAGCAGGTTCAGGCGGCATCCGATCCGCTGCGCGGCTTCATGATGCGCAACTCGGAGCCTGCGCAACGCACGTTCTTCGTCGCCACGGCGCGCCGGCTGTGGGGTCCCGATACACCCGCTGATCTGAAAGAGGACAACTTCCTCGTATTGATGCCGGCATTCATGGTGAGCGAGCTGACCCGCTCGTTCCAGATCGGCTTTCTGCTCTATCTACCCTTTCTTGTCATCGACCTGGTGGTGTCGAACATCCTGCTTGCGATGGGCATGATGATGGTATCGCCAGTGATGATCGCGCTGCCGATCAAGCTCTTTCTGTTCGTCATGCTCGACGGCTGGACGCGCCTGATTCACGGCCTTGTGCTCTCATACGTATGACATCCGTCGATCTCACCGCGTACCTCGCGCAGATGCTGTACCTGTCCTTGCTGCTTTCGCTGCCGGTGATCATCGCCGCCTCGACAGTCGGCGTGCTGCTCGCGGTGCTCCAGGCGCTCACGCAGATCCAGGAGCAGACGCTGCCGACCGCGATCAAGCTCGTCGTCGCGGGTGTCACGCTGTTCCTGACCGCACGCTGGATGGGCAGCGAACTCTATCTGTACGCCGTCAGCATTTTCGATCTGCTGCCGAAAATCGGGGCGCGGGGATGAGCGAGCTCGACCTGCCCCTCGTGATGGGGCTCTCGGCCAAATCCCTGGCGCTCGGCTGGCTCACGGCACTGCCGCGTCTCGTTGCCGCGTTCGCGCTCGTTCCTATCATCACGCGCTCGGTGTTCCCCGGGCTGCTGAGCGTGTCGATCAGCGCGGGATTCGCGCTGGTCGCCGCGCCCGCGATCGCGCCACACCTCGGCACGGATATCTCGACCGGGGCGATGCTCGCGATCGCGCTGAAGGAATGCGTGGTCGGTCTGATGCTCGGGTTCATGCTCGCGCTGCCTTTCTGGGCAGTGGAACTGGTCGGCTTCCTGATCGACAACCAGCGCGGCGAAAGTATTTCGGCAACGCTCAATCCGATTGCCGGTCACGACACGTCCACGCTCGGCCAGCTTTTCAGTGTGGCATTCGTCGTGTTCGTGCTGACGAGCGGTGGCTTTTCGCGGCTGCTGCGGATTCTCTACGACTCGTACACGCTGTGGCCGCCGCTCTCGTTCTGGCCGATGCTGTCGCGCGCGAATGCCTCGTTCTGGCTGTCAAGTCTGAACGGCATGCTGGAGACGATGCTGATGCTGAGCGCACCGGTGGTGCTGGCCATGTTGCTGGTTGAACTCGGGCTCGCGCTCGTCTCGCACTTCGCGCCGCAATTGCAGGTCTTCTTCCTCGCGATGCCGCTCAAGAGCGCACTCGCGCTGTTCGTGCTGACTGTCTACGTGGTCACGATGTTCGACTACCTCGGCCGCCAGTTCAACGGTATCGCGACGCTGCTGCCGCGCCTGGGCGTCTTGCTGGGGCGGCCATGAGCGAAAAAACCGAACAACCCACCTCGAAACGCCTGCGCGATGCGCGTGAGGAAGGTCAGGTCGCGCACAGCAAGGACTTCTCGCAGGCAGTACTGATTCTCGCGTACCTGATCTATCTGACCACCAACGGCTCGGGCATGGCCGACCACATGGCCAAGCTGATGCTCGCTCCCGCCGAGGTGATAAACCTGCCGCTTCCCATCGCCCTCGACTCGCTCGGCAAAACCCTGCTCGACGAGGGCATCGCGCTGATGCTGCCGTTCATCCTGATCCCGGTCCTGCTCGGCATGGCGGTCGAAATCGCGCAGGTCGGTTTCACGCTGTCGTTCAAGGCGCTCGTGCCGTCCGGCAAACGCCTGAACGTCGCCGAGAACGCCACGAACATCATCTCGAAGAAGAGCGTGGTGGAACTGCTCAAGTCCGCCATCAAGATCGCCGTGCTGTCGTGCATCGTATGGCTTGTGATCTCCCACAACCTGCGCTACCTGGTCTGGCTGCCGAGCCTGACCGTCTCCGGCGGCGCGGCGGTATTCACGAGCATGGTGACCACGCTGACACTCGCGCTCGCGCCGGTCTATATCGCCCTCGCGGGCGCGGACGTGGTATGGCAGCGCCGCCAGCATAACAAGCAACTGATGATGAGCCGCGAGGAAGTGGACCGTGAATACAAGGAAGCGGAAGGCGACCAGCAGATCAAGGGACGCCGCAAGGAGCTGCACCGTGAACTGGCAAGCAACGAGGACGTGCAACGCAGCGCATCCGCCAGCGCGCTGGTGGTCAACCCGACACATGTGGCGGTCGCGCTCTTCTACGACGAGGCGCGCACCGCGTTGCCGCTGGTGTGGGCCAGGGGCCGCGACGGCCACGCGCAGCAGATGATCGGCGCGGCGCGCGCCGCCGGCGTGCCGGTGCTGCGCGATGTGAACCTCGCGTGGTCGCTGTACGAGCATGGCGAGAAAAATCAGTACATCCCCAGCGATCTGATCGGGCCGGTGGCCGAGATCATTCGCATCGTCAATGAGATGAAACAGGAAGGCACGCTATGACCGATTTGCTGAAAGCCTGCCCCGGCCTTGCGCTCTGGCTTGAACGACGTCAGCTGTGGCGTTCGATGTGGCAGCCGGAGAACGAGCTGGAGCTGCAGATCGCCGCGCGGTCGTCGCTGCATGTGCGGCTCGGCGCGCAACGGGTCGTGGTGCGCTCGCCGCTGGCGCCGCTGCCGCAGAATGTCACGTCGCGCAGTCAGTTGCTGCGCGAAGCGCTGACTCGCGCCGGCGCGCTACTCGGCGAAACCAGCGGTGGCCTCGCGGTCGATCCCGCACGCCAGCAGTTGTGGTGGCAGGACACCTGGGCGCTCAACGCGAGTGAACCGGAAGTGGACGCCGCGCTCGCGGCGTTTCTGGACACCGCGCAAACGCTCGGCGATGTGCTCCCGCGCTAGCCCTCCTCCAAACCGATACCCACGCATGCAGGGAGCGTCATGAATCCAGTCCGTCACCGCCTGGCCAGATCGGTGTCCGCCGCACTGCTCGCCTCGCTCTTTGCGGCAACGCAGAGCGCGCAGGCCGCGGCCCCGCCGTGGCCGTCCGTCAACTACTCATACTATGCTCAAAACGAAAGCCTGGCGCGCGTGCTCAGCGATTTCGCGGCGGCCTTCAGCCTCACCCTCGACATGAGCCCCGCGGTCGAAGGACGCCTCACCGGCCGCTTCAATACGGCGAGCCCCACCGACTATCTGAACCGTCTCGGCGGCATCTACGGCTTCAGCTGGTACACCTACGGCGGCACGCTCTACGTCAATCGCAATAGCGACACCGTGACCGCCACGATACCGGTGAGCGGCGGCAACACCGTGGCCGCGCGCACGGCGCTCACGGATCTCGGCGTGCTCGATCCACGCTTCGGCTGGGGCGACATGCCCGACCAAGGTGTCGTGATGGTCAGCGGACCGCCGCAATACGTCGCGCTCGTACAGCGCAGTCTCGCCGGATTGCCACGCGTGGATCAGCGTCAGGACATCGCAGTGTTCCGTTTGCAGCACGCGCAGGTGGACGACCGCGCGATCCAGTATCGCGACAGCCAGATTGTGATTCCGGGCGTCGCCACAACCCTGCGCAATCTGCTGCAGGACGCGGGCGGCTTCGGCAATACGATGCAGCCTGGCGCGCCGGCTCGCGCGGTTGCGAACGGCGCACTGCCGTCGTTGCCGGCGCTCGCGGCCGCGGCGCCGCTCGCCGGCGCCGCCGCTGGGTTGACGCCGCCGGTCGCGGCCCCGGCCGCCGGCACGCAGCAAAACGCCGGCCCAGGCGGCGCTCTGCTGCGCGGCGCGGTCGAACCGTTCCCGGCGCTCAATGCCGTGATCGTGCAGGACGCGCCGGAACGCATGCCGGTCTATGCGGCCCTCATCAAGCAGTTGGACGTTCCGACCGCGTTGATCGAAATCGAAGCCATGGTCATCGATGTGGAAAAGTCGCATATCGACGAACTCGGCGTGAACTGGCGTGGCCAGATCGGCAATGTCGCGGGCGGCGTGAGCGGCGGCACGATCGCGCTCGCGGCCGGCGCGGGGACCGGCCTGCTTGCGAGCGCGGGCAGCTATTTCGCGAGCCGCATCCGCGCGCTCGAGCAAGCAGGCGACGCACGCGTGGTGTCGCGCCCGTCTGTCGTCACGAGCGACAACGTCGGTGCGGTGCTAAACCTGAACCAGACCTTTTACGTGAGGACCGTCGGCGAGCGCGTGGCGTCGGTCACGCCGGTCACTGCGAACACCACGCTAAAGGTGACGCCGCGCGTTGTGCAGCGCGACGGGCAAAGCGCCATCCAGATGGCTATCGACGTTCAGGACGGCCGCGTAATCGATCATTCGGTGGACGATCTGCCGACGGTCGTGACCAGCGCGGTCAGCACGCAGGCCGTCGTACGCGACGGCGAGAGTCTGCTGGTGGGTGGCTACGACACCGACGAGGCAAACGTGTCAAGCGGCGGCGTGCCGTTTCTCAGCAAGATACCGGTACTGGGCTATCTGTTCGGCCGGCGCTACAGCACGACCCAACAGCGTGAACGGATGTTCCTGATCCGCCCGCATGTCGTGACGCTCGCGAATGAGGTGACGCAAAGCGTGCCGCCGGGAAGCTTGCCTGTGATTCAGCCACCGGCGCTGCGGCCGCTGCCCGCGTTGCCGCAACCGCCGACCAGCCCGCCGTCCAGTGGCCTCGGTATCGCGCCCGCGGTGCAGTAGGAAAGGACGATCCGAAGAGTTCGTGAAGTCCGGCCCGCGCATTCGAAACGCGAGCCGCATTCTCGTTAGCGCATGCGGGACAGCATAAAGCGCTCCAGCACTTCTTTTGCGTCGCCAAGAAATACGTCTGGATACCGAATAAAAGTGCCGCGAAATGCCCACGCGAGCGCGTGGCTTTCGCACGAGGTCGCGAGTTGCCTATCGGCTTGCAAGATGAAGTCTTCTGCCACGGCGATCGGCCCTTGCCGCGCGATCGCCGTCAGGATTGCGGCCCACGCCGGCCTGCGCCGGGAAGTCGTCGTCATCGTGACGATGGTGTTCACTATCGCCACCGCCGGTGGCGTAAACGGTGGATTGGCCAGCAGCAGGCGCCGCTGCGCGGATAGCGGATCGTCGCGCAGGAACTCGGCAACATTCTCGAAATCGCGCTCCAGCCGGTTCACGGGCCCGTCGTGCGCAAGCACCATCATGCGAATCTGTTCGATGGTCATACCGGCATCGGGGCCGTCGTACGAAATTATGTAGTCCAAGGCTTTTACCTACAGGCGACGCGGCAGCTACGCCCCCTTTCACGACCCGGGTGCGCCGGCCGCCTTGCTGCGACCCGCCGATCGAATCGCTTTGAGCTATCGCTTTGTAACCTCGGTGCCGTTGGCGTTCCCAACCCTACGTCAAAATCATGACAACGGTTTGAGACGGTACGATCACCACGCCTTCCGTATTGGGCAGCGCGCCGTTTTGCGCCATTGCGCCCGTCAGCCGCGTAGCCGGCACGCCCTTTATCATGACCCTGATGCTCGCGGTTATGAATGTAGCCTGCCCCATGATCTCGCCCGAAATCACGCCACCGCCGGTACCGGCCTCGTCGCCCTGGCTGAACGTAATCACACTCGTCTGGTTGAGCGCCGGCATGCCGCACACCAGCACGCTATCGACCGCCGTATCCGGATCGGCACACGCGCCCGACGCCAGGTTCGGATAGGGCACCGGCACCAGCGCGGGGCCGGCGGGCGTCCAGCACACGTCAGGAAATGCGAATGCCATGCCGCCCGCGCAGGTCATCTGAAACATGCCGCCTCCTTCGCGGGCCTAGCCCAGTTGAATGTCGCCGTCGGTGTCCGCCTTCACGCGCTCGGTGCCGAACAGACTGATGTCCTTCGCTTGCGCGGACCAGTCTTCCGTCACCCGTTGACGCAGTGAATTGGCGCTGTGCTCCTCATGGCCCGCAACGTGCCGCGAAGCCTCGCCAAAGTACTCGCGCTTTTCCGCCGCGGCCTCCACACTGCGTTCGCTCCACGTGCGCTGGTCGCGCCATGAGAATTCCGCCACGTCGCCATGGCAATGCAGCACGCCGCTCGACCAGTCGCAATGCGCGAATCGCAGCGACGCGCGTGCGGCCTCGATCGAGAGGACACCGCTCTCGGCCGCGAGCGTCACGCCCTCGCCCATGTCAAGCAGCACCGCGCCGCCGGCTTGCGCCGCGCGCGACAACACCGTGACAACGTAGGCGTCGCGCTCCGTGACCGACACGAGCACCATGTCGCCGACGTCGGGACGTAACAGGCAGCCGTCCGCGACACTCGCGCATAGCGAACCGGTCTCGCAAACGACAGCAAGGGAGCGGTCGGTGCCCCGCGCAATGACCCGCGCGTGGTGAAAAACGGCAGCCGACGAGGTCTGGGTCTGCTGCGTGAGTGATTGCCGTCGCGAATTCCGTACAGACTGCATGATTCGTTCTCCCTCGTAAATTCGTCGTGCACCATTCAGACAGACGGCTGCCATTGCAGCGCTTCGAGCAACAGCGGATCGTCGCGGCGCGCCTGGTCGCGCGCGCAACCGTCCCAGTTCGCACCATCCAGGTCCGCGCACAGCAGACGCGCACCGACTACCGACGCGCGCGCGAAGTCCGTCCCGCGCAACGACGCATGCTGTAAATCGGCGTGGTCGAGACACGCGTCACGCAGATTCGCGTGGTCGGCCCTCGCATGACGCCAGAAGCTGAGCGCGAGTTGCGCGCCCGAGCAGTCCGTGCCGCTCAGGTTGGAGCGATTGAACTTCGCGCCGTGTAACTGCGCGCCGGAAAACCGCGCCCCTTGCAGATCGCACGCCACGAAGGCCACGTTGACAGCGTCCATAGCACACCAGTCGACGCCGGCCGCCTCTACCGACGCGAAGCCGCACTGATGCAGTCGCGCTTGCGTGAAGCGTGTGCCGCGCAGGCTGCCGCCGTGCATCTGTACGCTGCTCCATTGCGCCTGGGTCAGGTCGACATCGGTCAGTTCACACTCCTTCAGATAGACGATCGTGAACATCGCGTCCCGCAACACGATGCCTAATACACGACAGCGAATCCATGTCGTGCGGGTAAGGTCTGCCGCGTCGAAACCGGCCCCCGCCAGTTCGCACTGAGTCCATGCCGCTCGAACAAGCTGCGCGCGACGCCAGCGCGACTGCGTCGCGGCGCACCCGCTGAAACGCGCGCGCGCGAGTCGCGCGCCGTCGAAGCAGGCGTTGTCGAGCCGGCAGCGTAGCCATTGCGTTCCTTCCAGCTGCGCATCGTCAAAGCGCGCGCCGCGCGCGTCGATATCCTCGAACCGCGTCGAGCCGAGCGCCAGCCCGCGATAGTCGCCGCCGCGCAAACAGACGCGCCGCACCGTGCCGCCCCGCGACAGACGTTCGGCCAGCGCTTCGCGTGTCAGGGGCGTGATGTCAGTGGCGTTCGGATCATTCATGGGGCAAGGTCTCCAGCAGTTCGCAGCGGCTTGTCAGCGCGCGTTCGATACGCACGCCCGCAATCGTCGCACCGCGCGAGCGCACGCCATAAAGATTGCTGCCTTCGAAGTCGACGTTCGCGAGGTGCGTCTTGCGCAGCGAAGCTCCCATCAGATTCGCACCGCGCCAGCGCGCATCCGTGAAACGCGAGCCTGTAAACTGCGCGCCGCGCGCGCTCAGGCGTGTGCCGTCGGTGCCGCTCAGATCGCATCCCAGTACAACCGCCTGATCAAGCACCGCATTGCGCAACGACGCTTTCACAAGCGAACTGTCGCGCAGGCTGGCTCCGCACAGGTTCGCTCCGGTGAAGTCGGCGCCGGGCAGCAAGGTGGCGCCCCACACGCGCCAGTTCGCCAGTCGCGCCGAGCACAGCGCGAGGTCCGCGCCCCGCACCGTGCGCCACTGCGCACCGTCCAGTTCGGCGCTCTGGAGTCGCAGGCGGTCCACGTCGCAATGCGCGAAGGTCGAGCGAGATAAGGCGGCAGCGCTGAAATCGGCGTCGTCGAGCCGGCATGAATCGAACGATACGCGCGACGCGCGCAGACCCGCGGCTTCGACACGCGTGAGTGCAACGTCGCGCAGCGTCGCTTGCGACAGGTCGGCATCGCGCAGCGTCGCGCCGATCGCCGTGCAGCGCTCCCAGCGGGCGACCTGCCAGTCGCTTGCGGCGAGGTCGGCGGCATCGAGTTTGCAATCGGTCAGATACGCGCGGCGCGCGCTTGTCTGTGCCAATCCGGCGTTGGAGAGATCGCAGCCGTTCAGGCGTGCGTTTGTTAAATGGACGTGCGCGAGACGCGCACCGCTGAAATCGCACGCTTCGAACACGCTGTCCGTGAAATCGAGACCGCCCAGATCGAGGCCGGCAAGGCATTGACCTTTCATCCGGATCCCGCGGACCGGTTCACCCTTGGCGAGCCGCGCCAGCAACGCGGTCTTGTCGATGACCGGTTGCGCCGACGGCGCGGGCTTGGCCGGATGCGCCGCAAGCGCGGCCGCTGCGGTCACCGCGCGTTGCGCCGCGGTCCCCGGCATGGCGCCGATGCCATGCCACTGTTCGAGCACCACCGCGCGCTGCGCCAGCGGCAAGGCTTCGAGTTGCGCCGGCAGATCAGCGAGCGCCATGCTCGACGTGCTGGCGCCGCCCGCACCCGGCATGTCCTGCACCGCGCTGCCTGGCAGACCCGCTTGCTCCAGATGGACACGCAGCCGGGCGTCGAACGCTTCGCGTGTAAACGTATCCGGCGCGCCGGGTTGCTTCGCGCGCAGCGCGTCGAATGCCGCACGATCGGGCGCGGGCAGCTCGGCGAGCAGTGAGTGCGCGTCCGGCTGCGCGCTGAACTGCTCAATGACCCGTTGATGACTGGCGAGATGCTCAGCCCACGCGCTCTCGGCGCGCGGCGTCGGCGCATCGTCGACTGGTGCCGCGGCAGAGTCAGGTGCAAGTACCGGCGTAGGTGCGGCAGCCCGCGTCGGTGCAGCGACCGCGCGCCGTGCCGTCGTTTCGCGCCACCGTTCGGCCAACGTCGCGGTAGTGGCCGGCGCATCGGCGAGACGCTCGGTCACGATATGCAGCGCGCCGACGTCGTCAGCATCGATATCGGTGACGGGCCAGCAGGCGCGATAGAGGCACAGCACCTGCTCGTCGTTCGGAAACAGCCAGACCGTATCCAGGTCGAGCCGACTCTCGAACACTGGCGAAACATCCGCGGCATCCTCCTTCTGCGTGGCCGCGCGCCACAGCAAACGCGGACGCACACACGGCAGCGCGCCTTCGACAATGCCGGCCCGTTCATTCATCCCTTCGACGGCAAACGTTTCGTCGCCGGCAAAGTAGCCCGTCGCGCATTGGTCCTGCGCGACAGCGTCGAAATAGCGCAAGTCGATGTCCGCTGGGTAACCCCGCCCACGACGCGCGCGCAGGTGCGCCGCGATATCGCCCAGCCACTGCGCGCGCGCCGGCACGCCGCCCGGCAACATAGCCAGCGTGGCCGGCTGCGGACGACTCGAAGGCGCCACGCAGAGCGCGTCGATCCATTCGACATTCGGCAGCGGCACACGCGCCCAATCGTGCGGCGCCTGAGCGTGGCCACGCCCCGCGGGATTCTCCTGCCAGCCAGGGCCGCCATACGCATGCGCCAGGTCGACAGGCATCCGCGTGAACGGTTGCGGATCGCCCGGGAGCCATCCGGCCGCGCTGTGCCGCCAGGACCGATCACCGAACACCGCGAGACGCTTGCGAAGTTGCGCGAACCTTGCGGACACGATCAGCGAGGTCACCGTCTCGCCACGCGGCGCACATGCCGCGCCCGCCACCGCAAAGGTGCCGCGCGCCTTTTTCACACCCTCGTCGAACGGTTGTCCCGCGAACCGCGCGACGAGCGCCTGCCAAGCCTGCTGCTCGCGCATGAGTGCGCCGTCAAAGCGGGACATATACCCTACGGTGACCGTCAGGCACGGTCGGCCGGCCTGCTCGCCATGATGCAATAACACGAGCGGCTCGTCTGGCTTGTCGATGCGCATGCGGTTCAGCCGAGAAAGATGATGAGACCGTCGATTTCCACCCCGGCCGTCGCCTCGAGAGTGACCGTGGCGCCGGTCAACGACACCTCGGCTGTCGCCCCGATTGCCACCATCGCGGCGGTGGCGGCGAGATCGCCGGCCGCGCCGAGACTGATGTCCTCCGTCGCCACAACCTGGACGCCCTCATCGTTGACCTCGATCACATTCTCCCCGGA
Source organism: Paraburkholderia agricolaris (assembly GCF_009455635.1). Taxonomy (NCBI): domain Bacteria; kingdom Pseudomonadati; phylum Pseudomonadota; class Betaproteobacteria; order Burkholderiales; family Burkholderiaceae; genus Paraburkholderia; species Paraburkholderia agricolaris. The sequence goes on along the minus strand of NZ_QPER01000001.1, from coordinate 1,256,173 downwards.
AGTCAAAGTAACACTCGCGGGACTCGTTACTGTTATCCCGTCCAATGCGCTGAGCGAAATATTCTCCCCAGCCTCGAGAATCATCTCCTCTTCCGCGAATGACATGACGGTGTTAAATTGCAAATTGGAACTCGTACCGCTAGCCACCAGTCGGTTGGTCTGCAACAGCATCAGGCCATCAACCAGGACCGTCTTTTCTGGCACGCTGGTTTCCTTCAGAGCAAAGTGTTTCTCGTAATGTATGCCCCGATGCAGCTCGACGTGAGCGCCGACAAATGTCTCGAACGTCAGCCCCGAATTGATGTTCGTGTTGATTCCCTCCACAAATTCACTTAGCAGACCGGCATAATTTTGCACCGTCGCGCCAAGGTAGTTCTGCACTATCATGCCCGCGCCTTGAGTCGCCTCGAACGCCAGATGCTGGCCCGCACGGTGCGAACTGTTCACAAGCTGCTCGACCGTCGAATTGCCAGACTGGTGCGGCGGCTTCTTTGATTGGGTCAACTGCTGTTTGCCGAGGCCATACATGTGTTCCTCGTACGCGCCCGCCACCGCCCGGTGATAGCTGCCCGCCTGCACATCCACATGGCCCTGCGAACTAAGCGCCGCACCCTGCTGTGCCGCGGCGCCCAGCACAAAGCTGCTCGTGGCCGTGGGCGACGACAGCGCGACGCGCTGCGCGCCGTCCTGGTCGTCCATCACGAGGCTGTTGCCGCCCGCCGTGTGGACCGTGTTCTGCGTGGGATTGGCCTGCGTGACCACGCCCGGATTTTCGGAGTTGGGCACCGCACCGACGATGACCGGCCGGTCCGGATCGTCGTTCACGAATGCCACCAGCACTTCGCTGCCCTTGTGCAGCGGAAAATGCATCCCGTGCGTCGCGCCAGCGTACGGCGTGGCGAGACGCAGCCATGCGGAGTTGCGTCCGGCGTTCTGTGCCGCGCAAAACGCGAAGCGCACCTTGTAGCAACCGTGCTCGTTCAACTCGGCGATACCGCCGTCGCCCTGCGCGTCGATCACCGCACTGACACAGCCGGGCATACGTGGCCAGGGCGTTGCCAGCGGCGGCCGGAACTGCCGGCTTTCCTCGAACGCAACGAAGGTGTTGTGATAGCTGCTTGCGCGCGCGGCATCGCGCGGCGCGACAAGTGGCAGCGGCTGGCTGCCTGCATGACGCACTTCGGTGACATAAAAGCGGATGTTGCAAGCGTCGCGAAAGTGATCGCGCAACGCCGCCGGTTGACCGGCGCACAGAGTCGCCGCGCCGGAGGTGCCCGTGTAGTGCCCCGCCATGCAGGCGGCCAGTTCGGCGCGCAATGCGGCAAGGCGCTCGCCGTCGCGTTCACTGTCGAAATGATCGCCGTAGCGTGCCCATGCGCCCACGTTGCCGCCATCCACGGCCTGCGACACGTCGAGCGACAGACGCGCGCGTGTACCCGCGAAGTCCCGCATCACCACGCTTAGCGGCGCATCGCACGATTGCTGGTGAAAACTGCTCACGCTGGCAACATCCGCTTGCGCACGCAACACGCCAGCGGGCCGGTACGCCAGTTCGACGGCGCGCGTGGGCTGCTGATCGCGCGCCGCGTAGAACACGACCGTTTCGCCGCGCTCGCCCTGCTCGAACGCGTAGTACCAGCCCGCGTGCTCGAGGCGGCGCGACAGGAAGTCGAGGTTGCTTTCCTCGTACTGGCATACGAAATTCGCATGGGTCGGGGTGCTGTCCACAGACGATGACGCGATCCGAAAGTCGCCGGTGGCCCCTGCGCCGGACGCCTCGGCAACCAGTCCGCCATCACGCAACACCTGCCGGATCAGGTCCGGCAGCGCGATGTCCAGATAGGTCGCGCTGCCGACAGTCTCACGCAATCGCGCAAGGCGTGGCTCGAGTGTGACGCGATACCAGGCGCAGTGATCGTCACGGTCCAACTGCTCGGCGACGGTCAACACCCCCTGACGCCGCGCCACCGGCGCGTTTTCGCTGCCGGTGATGGCAAGCGTCGCGCGACGGCCGCGCAGATCGGCGGGCGCGATGTCGTCGCGCGGTGATGCCAGCAGCAGTTCGAAGCGGTAAGGCCGCGACACGCACTCCTCGCCGCGCCATTGCGCCACCAGAAAGGCCTGCGCACCGAATCCTTCGCATTCGAAACGATACGCGTAGACCCCGTCCACGGCTGCGCCGTCCGTCAGCAGCGGCCATTGCGCCACCGGTTCAATCTTCATCGTGCCTCCGTCTGCCACCTCGCGCCGCGTACGCAATCGCTCTGGCGCCGCCGGATACCGGCGAGCGCCATGTACGCAACGGGTGCGCCGCGCCGAGACTTCCAGCACCGCGGCGCGGCCGCCACCCGGTGGACGTGCGGGCGGGGTCGGCAGTTCAGTAACAAACACACGAAAAAAGTTCGCGGCGACGCACACTTTCGAAGCGCGGCCGCGCTTACACGAGGATCAGTTCACGGAACCCATTGATGCGGATCCGCTCTCTTTCCAGGTCGATTTCTTTGACATTGTCGGAGTTTCCGCCTTCGGGCTCCTGATACCCGTCGGGGCGCAGTTTCTCCTCCAGACTCTCGAGGATTTTTTTCGCCTCCTGAACTGTCTCGTCGACTATCGCGATGCCCGCCTTCGGGTCGCTGGCATTGGGCACCCCGTTGTTGGCCTCGGTTTTGTTAGCCGTGGCGAGCAGTGTCAGGGTGCTCCGGACGAGAGAGTGGCTCACTATCCCGTTCTTGAGCATCTGTGTCACCAGCTCCTCTAACTTGCCCTCGAAAGTCTGGGCGCTATCGTGCGGCAAAGCGGCCAATTCCGCTCGGATCAGAGCCATGTCGGCGAGGACCTTTATGTAGAGCGAAACGGGGCTTTTGATCTCGACTGGCTTCTTGTTGTCTTTCGAGCGGTGGAACGCCACGTCCCGGAGGTCCTCGCGCGCGGCGGAACCTCCTACCCACATACGCCGGATTGCACGCTCGATGTTGCCGTTTTGCAGCGCCTCCATCGCCCGAACCAAATCGTTCTGCCCAGCCGTCTCAGCATTCTTTAGGACAACCTCACTGCTTTCCAGTTTCTTTAGACCTTCCCGCATCTCCTGCAACGTCTGCCGCCGTTCGTGGTGCGGCACCCCTTGAGTTGATTTCCAATATTCCTCCTCGAATTTTTCCGTGTTTGACGTGCCGAGGCTGAGGGTGACCTCCAGCATCTCGACAAAGTCGAGCATCGCTTGAAGGTCACTCGTGCCGAGATCCCTCAGATGCACCGAGAGTCCCCCACCGGCAGCATCGTCCGGCGGGAGTTCATCCTGCGTTTCATTGCCAATGTTGCGGACGTTCTCCACCAGCTTTCTTGCCGCGTCCGGGCCAAGCTCCTTGCGCAAAACCGCGTCGACCCGCGCAAGCGCGCTCGTCTGGTTGCCGTTCGAATCCGACATCGCTTTGTGCACAAGGTTGCCGAACTGATCACCGACGGTCGGCGTAACATTGGATACCTTCACGAACTGCTCGATCAGATTCTTGTTATCCCCAACGAGGTCGGCCTTCAGGCAAGTATCAACGTACGTTTCCAGCATCAATTTATGCCGCCGGACTGCGCCCCCGAGCGCGGACTCCTTGTCCCTAAGAGAGGACAATTCCGTTGCATTAGGTTTCTTCGCATCACGCGCATCCTTCAGCTTCTGGTCGGCCGTTGTCAACTCCGCAAGCTGCGTTTTCTTGCTCTCAGGCGCGCCCGGATTGATTTCAATATCGATCCCGGCAGCCAGAACAATTTTTCTCGATTCCGCTTCCACCGGCAGTCGGTGCGTGGTTGTCAGCCTGGTGACCCGCTCCTTGCCAACCAGCGTGGCGGGACGACGTACCAGAGCATTGCCATTCGCCGACGCTTTGGCAGGCACCGGAACAGAGTCCCCTCCAAGTTTTGGCCGCGAGTCTGCAAGAGACTGTTTTTCTGCCTTGCAGGGTTGATAAAATACGTATCGGGGTGCGTCGAACAGTTGCGCGAAAATGGCGAATAGCCGGTCCCAGATGGTTTCCTGGCTGGCGACGAACTGGTCCCGAACGTCCTTGAATGGCGTCGTGATATCGAACGACACCGGCAGCACCCTCACCTGATACTCGCTCTTTCCTGCACCGTGCAATGTGTGCGCAATCCCATTCACGACGCGGTTCTCCGTCTCCACATGAAAGATCGCCCGATAGTCGGTTTCCAGCGCGTGAACGCCGAGTTCCGCCTCGACATATTCCGCAGTGCCGTTCTCGCGGAGCAACTTAACGGTTCTGCAGAGGCTTGTCTTGTGGAGCAAAAATCCATCGTCAAGCGGTACGACGTTGACGACCGAACGGTCTGGATTGACCGCATAGCCGTCCGATGGGCGACGGAGAAACGCCATGCCGTCCGCGCCCGCAACCCCGTTCATCAACAAATTCCTGGCCACCGTCTCGCACACCCTTCGCACGGCCGCCGGGCTCACCCCCCTCAGCTCGCTGAGTTCGACGAGGCGATCGACAACTTTCTCGTACGCGGCACGCCCAGCGTTGGGGGTTCCTCGAAGGTCAGGAAAATCGAGCTTCTCTCCGCCGATCTGGCATTCGCCTGGCCGGTCCACATATTCTTTCAGCCAACCGTCGAAACATGCGTCGCCTGTCATCGAACTCGTCGGCTCACTAAGTACCTTCACCATTAACGGCTGGTTTTGCGACGAACGAGATACAACCTGCTCAGAAAATCTCATATTCCCTCTCCAGAAACGTGCCCGCTAACGAGACCATGTACCCGACGAGAAGATCGTCGTCCGATGGACGTCACCCATGAAGATTGACTTCGGCGCGAAGCGGGCAAAGCGCGACATGGCGTAAGTAACACGAACGCACGGAATCGTTCCATGCCGGTCCGGGATTAGCAGGAGCGCATCTCCGGTTGTGGAACTCCGGCTTTCAATTCGGTTACCAAATGCGCAATGGGATTGGAGATCACCCCGGCTTTCCGGTTGACCCGATGCCCACCGGTCCATGACACAAAGGAGGAATCGGCTATGGCCTGCGGCCCACTATCGAGTACATCCATCTCGCACAACTCAGGCTCATTGCCACTAATTCAGCGGTTGTTCAGTAAAAGCCCTTCCATGGCGTTGCGATACGACGATCTCGCCAAGGATGGAGTCGTGCAGATCAACGGCAAACCGCTGAAAACGTGCGACGACCAGGGGAGGCCACTGGATGCGAACAGAATTTACGATCAGATGATCGATGACTTGAACAGCAGCGGGCCGAAGTTCGCCAAAGAGATTGGGGCCTGGCGAATATTCGATTCGGCGCTCATGCAGTTGATGAAACCAGGTGCAGAGAACATCGTCACCGAATCGTTCGCAGGTACACCTGTGACACCCGCGGGTCAACCCTCGCGGGCCATCAACCTGGTGCCGTACCAGAACGGGTTCCTCATTCACACTCGCCTATCCTACGAACGTGCGGACCAGAACGGCAAGGAGATTTGCTTCGACAACCAGCCTGCGCTCGAAATCCATCTACGCCATGTTGTGGAATTTGATCATGGCGACAACGTCCTCATGCGCGTAGCGAACCGGATAAAAGACTCCGGAATCGACAATCGTACGGCCACCTGCTACTTCCTGTCGGCCGATGCCGTCACGCCGTCTCCCGAGCTTCGTGCCAGCCTGGTAGAACGGTCCGCTTCGATTCTCGACAGACTCATCGATTTCTTTTCCCAACTCTTCGACACACCGCGCTACGAGATCTACTCGCCCAATCGCTCTGAGAAAGTGCGGCTCCTCGACTCGACGCCGAAACTGACGCCTTCGACAGCCGAACTGCAAGCCGATGGGGCGCAGGTACGCGTCGCCGGCCTGATTCCCGAAGACCAGCACGTGCGCATCTCACACGTCCACCGCGAAGCGTTTCACCATAGGACGCTCGACGTCGGATCGCGAGGGCATTCCATGACTGCACATTTGAAGATAAACGCATTCGCAGATTTCGCCTTCGATGAGCAACGCAAGCTTGTGCTTGAAAAGCAGAACGAACTCCATGAACAAGATCAGACTCTGACGGCCGAAAATGCCGTGTATCAGAGGTTTGAAGCGCTCAACCTCGATCGGCTCATTGCGCGCGCGAGGCGCGGGGATACGGGAGAAAGTATCCATTCAATGATCAGAAGGATTCGGGATATTCCCTTCGAATTTGGAAGCCAGCAGGACTTCGAAGAAGTGAATAACAGGAAAAATGAGCCGCGCAAGTTGAAAATCTGGCGTAAGGGCGACACTGACCCCAACTCCCTGTTGAACGCTGCGGAAAAAAAACAGCTCAAGGAAGAGGCCGACGAGAAGGACAAACAATCAACCGTAACCCAAAGCCGAATTACTTTCTACGTCGATGCTGAAATCAAGGACCGTCTCGATGTTTCCCCAAACGCGAAAGTGGGCATCCAGAGCATTCAAGAGCAGGGCGGCCCGGTCGCGACCTATCTGCTCATTCAGAGAATCCTCACCGCCTTCGAAAAACAGGTGCCGTCGATTGGAGTGGACGCGGAAGTCATAGCGCTGGAGCACTTTGCCACATTGACAAAGGATCTATTTATCAAAAAAACCGTGTCCGACCTGTTCGACGTACTCGCACAAATCCACAAACAGTTTTATGACGTGGACAACTCCCCGTTCGCGACGCTGCCAGCGTTGAAGGAACGCGAGTTTCAGAGAATGTCCAGGTTTGTAGAAATGCTTTATACCGTTCACAGCGGGCAGAAACTTGAGGATCCCAACACAAAAATTAGTTTCGTTCCAAATCACACGCCTCAGAAGGTTGACAAGGAAGAGGTCGCGCGCGTTTCGATATTGCTTGGTCTTCAGCCTTGAACAGCCCTTACCGGGCCGGCACGGATCATATGATTTCCTGAACTGCGGAACTCATGCTGCCGGATCGGTTACTCAGTGCGCGGCGGGTATGGGCTCGCCGCGGCTTTCAGGCCGATCCGGCGCCTCGCGCCTCACCGCACAATAAAAGGAATCCATCATGGCTACCGGCCCACTGGCGAGTAGTACCATCTCGCATGGCTCGAAATCGATGCCGCCGATTCAACGGTTATTCAGTAAAAGCCCTAGCATTGCGCTGCGAGCGGATGACCTCACCAAAGCTGGAGTGGTGCAGATCAACGGCACGCCACTTAAAACCAGCGAGAATGACGATCTGCTGGAAAGGGAGCAGATTTATCGCAACCTGATCGGCGAGCTGAATGCGAACGGGCCACAGTTTCCCCATGCGGACGATGCAATGCGAATGTTCGGCCCCGCCCTCGACCATTTCATGCTGAAAGGCGCGGAAGGCGTAATCACCGAGCCGCTCAAGGATTCGCCGCTCAAGCCCGTCGGCGAACCAGTGCGGGCCGTCAACCTTGTCCCGCTCAAGAACGGCATTCTCATTCACACCCGCCTTTCCTACGCCCATGTCGCCGACCAGCAGGGCAAAGTCATCCAGTTCGAGACTCAACCCGCGCTCGAAATCCATCTGCGGCATATCGTGGAGTTCAAGCGTGACGACAGCCTCGTCGAACGCGCGGTCAACAAATGGCAAGGCAATGGAAAGGAGACCCACACCGCCACCAGCTATTTCGTATCGGCTGATGCCGTCACGCCGTCACGCGAACTACGTGATAGCCTGGTAACGCGTTCCAACTCGATTCTCGACAGGCTCATCGATTTCTTTGCGCAGCTCTTTGACGCCCCTCGCTATGAGGTGTACGCGCCCAACCGCGGGGAGGAAACCCTGTTGTACAGGTCGATGCCGACATTGCCGCATTCGATCGGGCGTCCGGCAGCGGAAGAGCCGCTGCCGGAATTGCGCAAGCCGGAGCTGATTCCCGAAGACCAGCGCGTGCGCATCTCACACGTCCACCGTGCCGCGATTCATAAGGACACGATACCCCTCGATACGAAAAATCGACTGCTGGACACCGCACAGATCAAACTGACGGCAGATCTGGACTTTAAAAAACAACGGACTCATGCCCGCAGCACTGAGAGAGAAGACAAACTCGTTACTTTCAGCCAGGGCAACACCCAGCGACTCATGCTGAAATCGTGGCGCGCCGGCAATGAGCGTGTCGTTACGGAACTGAATAAGGTTAGCGGGCTGAATATCGCATTCAAGAACCCGAATGAATTCGGGGGGTTATCGGATCCCCTTGATGCTTCGTCCTCGCAGGCTCCAAGGGATGAACCGATGACTTTCTACGTAGGGAACAAGTTCGGCTCCCCAATCAAGACCTCCGAGAAGGTAAAAGGAGACCTGATCAGTATTCAGAAAGCTGGCGGCCCGGTCGTGACCTACGCGCTTATACAAAAAATATGGCCCGCCGCTGACGCGTGGGCGGCTGTCGGCGCCAGCAGCGAGATAGGCGGCGACGAGAAAGGGGAACTGACCGAACAACTTGCGTTCTCGATCGCCCATCTCTTTGACGAAGATAGTGTCACCAGCCTGTTCAACGTATTGGCAGCGGTCAATCGGAAATATTACGAGGTCAACGACTCGCAGTTCGGCAAAGTTCTGCCGGGGCGGACGCAACCGCAATTTCTCGTCATGGCCTCATGCGTGTCATTTGTTCATAACATCCATAAAAATCGCCTACCCGTCGATGGCGGGATGTGGCCTAACCCAGTTTTCGATCACCAGCCCGAAAACGTCAACGAAGCCGACGTCATTGGCGTCGCAACCCTGCTCGGCCTCGAAGGCTAACTTTCGCGGTAATACATGGGGAAAGGGCGTCATGCGGCCGGGGCCCTTCCCTGTAGTCCGGCCTCATCCAACCCTCCCGGCATCCGGCAACATCAGCCCACATCTGGCGGAATAAAACCCTATGGATACCAAAGCAATGGCAATTCAGATCGGCATCGTCATTGGTCTGCCGCAGTTGCAACTCGACGACCGCGGACTCGCCCTCGTTCAGATTGAAGGCTGCCCGAGTCTGCACATCGAGGCCGATCCAGATGGGCAGTGTCTGCACCTGTACAGCATCGTCGCATCGAACGTGCACAGCGTGCTGCACGATGCCTGCCTGATGCTGCTGAAAGGCAACACATTCGGTAGTAAGACCGGCGGCGCGAGTCTCGCATTCGACGAGCCCGCCGGCGAAATCATCCTGTGCGCACGCCTCGAGGACATGGTGGTCGGGGCGGATGCGCTCAAGAATTACCTGGAGCGCTTCGCCGCCGCGGCGAAGTACTGGGTTGCCGAATATGAAATGCACGCGCGGACATCCGCACGCGCCGCCGCGCCGCAGAACGCAGTCGCCTTCCGGCGGGACTGGCAGTTGCTAGCCGGTCGCGTCTGACGCCGCCGCGGATCCGCCGGCCGTGTAGCGCTTGTTGAGCGTGAGTTCGTTCTCATTGCCCACGCGCCGGTAGGTAAGCTTGTCGACGAGGTGATGAACCAGCCACAGCCCAAGGCCGCCAGGCTCGCGCTGCGCTAGCGGCGCATGAATATCCGGCGCGCGTGCGCGCGTGGGGTCGAAGCCGGCGCCGTCGTCGCGCAGCGTGAGTACCACGCCCTCCGCCGAACAGACTGCGGCGACCGAGAAGATGCGGCGCTCGTCCTGCGCGCAACCATGCGTGACGATATTCACCAGCAGTTCTTCGAGCGCGAGCGAAAGCGGCTCAGCCAGTGAACGCGGCAACGCGGCGGCCTGCATCCAGCACGCAAATGCACCGCTGCATTCGGCAACGGATTGCAGGCTTGCACGGTAGCGACAATCAAAGTCAGGGACGCTCATGGATAGGTCGATATTGCGATGAACCACCACCTGCTGCGCCGGATGATGCAATTCGTCCAACGGCCTCGGGCAGTGTACAAAGCATTTCGCGTACATTCCAGCCGTACCGTAGAAAGCGTGGCGTCCACGCGCCGCCGGCACGCCGCAAGGCTGTTCACCCAGACCGTGTGGCCGTGGCTCGCGACGTTCACCGTCTGCACGGCGCTGACGCATCGCGCGCTTCAGTCAGTGCAACATGCGCTCCATGACAATGAGGAGGTCGAACAACTGGGCGCGACCGCCTGGGAGTTGCGCGATCGCATCGGCGCGCTGCCGTCCGCATCCGCGGACGACGACGCGAGCCGGATTGGCCATCTCCTGCAGGCAACATGGGCTGACCATCCTGAACTCGTTTCGATCGACGTCTTCGCGCTCAACGGGCGCACACTGTATAGCACCGACGGCAGCGCGGTCGGCACGCCGGTGCCGGCCGCCTGGCTCGCCGCGCCGCGCCATTGGCAGCCGTCGGCCGCCGCGCACTGGAGTACCGAGACGGACGGCCTGTCCACCTATGTCGTGGCGCTCGACCCGCCTTTGCGCGATCACGCGGCATATGTGGGCGTGACGTTTTCGCTGCCGTCGGCGGCAACTCCCGCCGTGCTTTCGGCCGGCATGCCGGACATGGCAGGCACCGCCCTGGTGCTGGGGATGGCGTGCGTCGCCTTCTGGCTCATCTATCGTCCGCTGACCGGCTTTGTGCGCCGTCAACTGGAGCGCATCAGCGGTGCCGCCGCGGCTGACTGTCCGCACGAAGACGCGCTCGCCGCCGCGCTCGCACGCGTGCAGGAAGCCGAGGTGCGGCTCGCCTTCGCTGAGCGACAGCTCTCGAAAGAAGGCCCTCGCGATGACTAGCCTGCGAAGGGGACGCATGCACGCGCGGCTCGCGTGGCTGACGCTCGCGGTAGCGATCGTGCTGACCGTGCTGTGTGGCGCCGAGGCGCTCTATAGTCTGTCGGCATCGCGCGCCGCCGAAGCAATACCCAACGCCCGCCTCCATGCTCTGCGCGTCGCGCACGAGCTCGCTCTCGTGAGCCGGGTCCAACTGGCCGGCCGCGACCGCCCCGCCACCATCACGGCATTGTTGCAAGGCCACCTCGCCCAGCTCGAGGACGTCGATGCGATCTCACTGCACGACGACACCGGCCCACAAGCACGCGAGTTCGTCGCGGTACGAAACCGCAATGGAGCCGCCAGTAGCGCGCAATACACAGTCCGCGTGCCGGACGGCGCGCTCGCCGGCGCGCGCCTGACCGTTTCGGCGCGTGCCCGGCTGAGCATGGGCGATATAACGGAGATCGGCCTCGTCACCCTGTTGCTGACGCTCGGCGTTGCCGTGCTCGGCCGCGAAACCTTGCGCTTTTCGCTGGAGCGCGGCCCCTGGCAACGCGAACGGGTCGTGCGGCGACTCATTTACAACGCTGCGCACGGCCGCTTCAATCACGTCTGGAAAGGCACCCGCCGCTGCGACGCCGACCTGCGCGCACCGCTGCTCGCAAGCCGCATGCTGGCATTGAGCGAACGCTATGAGCGCGTCGCGCGCCTCGCCGAATCGCGCGCGCGAATCGAGACGAACGCCGCGCGACAAACGCTGTTGCGCGAACTCGCCGCGCGCACGCAGGGCGCCGACGTGCTGGACGCGCCCGCGCGAGTTCAGCGACTGACCGTCAGCATGGCGTGCTATCACCGCTTCGCGGCGATCCTGCACGCCTCGGCATGGTCAGTGACGGCACTGCTACTGCACCCCGCGCCGTCCGGACGGCTCGCGTTCGTGGCCGGCGCGCTTGCCGGCAGCCTCGGACGGCAGCGTCCCGGTACGCAGTATCTGCTGTTCTTTACCACAGCGGGCCTCGCCCAGGTCGGCCTGATCGTCGAAGCCGCGCCGCTGCCCGAGGTGCTGTTGGGCGCGGCCGCCATGCTCGGCCTGCGCGCAACGCTGGTTTTCGACCAGCAGGCACGCCAGCGTCACATTGCGAGTGCGGGCGCGGTGCTCGGCGCGCTGCTGATCGGCCCGCTGTTCGGCCTGCTCGCGGTGCAGGGAATGAGTCCGTCCGGCACCATCGTGCTGCTGTCGCTCGCCGAGGGCGTGGGTCTGATGACGATACTGCACGCGTCGGCCTCGAGCGCTGCACTGCGCGCGCGTCCGGAGCAGGCGCCGCGCATCGCGGAGTGGCTGTGCGCGTTGCTCGCGGGCGCGGGCTGCGGGATGCTCCTGCACGGCGCGCTCGACGACATCATTCTGCGCGAGGGCCCGACGCTCAGCAGCGTGACGGCTGCCGTACTGTGCTGCTGTGCATGGGCCGGCACTCGCGAGCCGTCACGCCGCACTTCATGGCAAATGCTTGCACTGGTGCTTCTGGCGCTGGTCGGCTGGACCACACACTGGCTGGCGCCGCTCGTGCCGGGCGCCGTGCTGTGGCTCAGCATGCGTTGCCGCACGCGGCTGTACCGGCGCGCTCACGCCCCGGTCGTCGCGCTCGCGCGAGCCGACTGCGCGGCGTTCGCCGCCGGCACGCTCGCGGCAAGCGCGAACCTGCTGCCTGGCCTGCTGCTCGATCCGGCGCTCGTCTACCTCGGCGCCGGCGCCATCCTCGTATGCATCGCGTGGCTCTGCTCCAGCACGCTCGCGCGCCGCCATGCTCTCGCGTAACCGCTTCCTGCTGGCCTCGGTGGCCCTTCTCACGCTGGTCGGCTGCATCAGCGGATGGTTCATTGCGAGGAGCTACCGCTTGAACGCCGACGCCTCGCAACAGATCGCGATCCAGTCGCTGCGCTGGATGTGGCTGGACGCGCAGCACGACCAGCTCGAACTGCTGGATGACACAGCACGAACTCTGCTGAATTCACGCCAGCTATGCAAGGCTCTACGCGCCCACGATGGCGACGCGCTCGCGCGCGTGCTGCGGGACACCGTGGCGACGCGCCCGTCCCCCGGCTGGATCGAGCTTTACGATGCCGACGGGACACGGCTGTACGCGAACCGCTCAGGCTCACGGATACAGCCGCTCCTTGGCGACGTCATGCGCAGGACACTTGCGGCGCGTCCGGAACGCGCGATCGGCGGTCCGATCCCGTGGCGCAACGACCGCTACCTGTGGGTCCGCGCGACCACCTTGCGTTGCGCCGGCACGCTCGGCTACCTCGCGCTCGGCGCCGATATGGAACCGGCGCTCGCGCGCATCGCGGCGGCAACCGGCGCGCAGATCTTTCTGATCAACGTACACGGCAACGAAGTGATGGCAAGCGGGACAACGGCGTTGGGCGACGAGGCGCGCCGGCTGCCGTTCGGCCAGGGCGCGCTCGCCTCGCCAGTCATCGAAGGCGAGCGCTACGAGACGATCTCCATGCCGATCGACGACCCGGCCGGCCACGCAGTCGGCCTGCTGGTCGCCGCGCGCGCGCTCGGCACGATGCTCACCGCGGCAGAGCGTCATTTTCTGCTGACTGTCGCCGCGATTGGTCTAACCGTGTTCGCCGGCATCGCTTGTCTGGCCGTACTCGTTCAGGGACTGTCGCGCGCGCTGCAACGCATCGCGTCGGTCACCCGCCGCCTTGCCGTGCTCGATACCGCAGCGCGCCTTGACCTTGAGGATGACGAATTGCCGGGCTCATTCGGTAAAATCTCACGCCACGTCGGCGAGATCCGCAGGGCGCTGATCGAACTGAACCTGCTGCGCGACGAGCGCCAGCTCGCCTGGCAACGTCAGGAAGACATGATCCGCACGCAGTTGCGCAGCCTGTCGAAGCGGCTCGACAACGACGAGCAGAACTCGATCCTGCTCGAACTGGAAGACGCCGGCCACGCACCGGCGGGCAACCAGCTGCTCGCGCTATCGGCCACGCTGAGCCGAATGACCGGTTACATCGCGTCGCAACAGGAGCGCGTGGTCCAGTTGCTGGCCGAACTGTCGCGCTCGGTCGAAGCGAAAACCGCCCTCGCCGCGCTGCAACGCGAACTCGCCATTGCGCGCGAAATCCAGCAGTCGATCCTGCCGCGCGCGGCGCCTGATACCCGGGCGGTACGTATCGCGGCGAGCATGGTGCCGGCCAACGAAATCGGCGGCGACTTCTACGGCTATACGCTGCTCGACGAGCATCGACTGTCGATCGATATCGGTGACGTCTCCGGCAAGGGCGTGGGGGCCGCGCTCTTCATGGCGCTGGTGCGCACGCTGCTCAATAACGGTGGCGCGCCTTCACACAGCCCTTCGCCATCCCGCCGCGTGCGCGATCTGAATGCCAGGCTCGCGGTGGACAACGAACAGCAGATGTTCGTGACGCTGTTTCACGGTGTGCTCGATCTACGCACCGGCCGTCTCTCCTACGTGATCTGCGGACACCCGCCGCCGGTATTGTGCCGGGCCGCCAGTTGCACATTCATGGCGGCACAAGGCAATCCCGCGCTCGGTATCGTCGACGACTACTGTTTTGCCGAGGCCGAACTCACGCTCGCGCCGGGCGACACGCTGTTCCTCTACACCGACGGCGTCAGCGAAGCGTTCTCCGAAGATGGCTCCCTGTTCGGCAAGGATCGCCTGCTGCGCGCGCTTGGTGGCGCGCTGAGCGGCGCACCTCGCGACATTCCCGAAGTCGATTCGCAGACGCTGCCCACGCGGATCATCGACACGGTCCGGCAATTCGAAAACGGCCGCGCGCCTTCCGACGACATTGCCTGCGTCAGCGTGACCTACCTCGGTCCATCCGGCCACGACACCTGACGGGCACGGCGCCTGAAGTTCACGAGTGCCTGCCGGGCCAAACTGCCTCGCCCGCGCTAACCCACGCTGCGTGCATGCGTGCGTGGGAACCGAACGCGTGCGATTGTTACTCACCAGGCAATCAGACCATCCATTCGAGCGCCGGCGCGACGCACCCGGCGCCCATCCGACTCACGCGGGCCCGCCCGCTTTGCAGGTATTCACCATGTCGCCCGATATTGGCCAGAAGCAGCGTGCCGTCAATCTGAACCAGGGAGTCCGGGCGCGCGGCACCTCGAACACTGAACGTTCGGAACGAACGCGCGGACCGCAAGCCGTTGCGACGCCGGTGCCGTTGCTCGTGCAGCGCAGCGTGCCGCCGCGCCGCACCACGTCGGAACAGCGCATCAGCGTCGTGCGCTCCGGCGAGGTGAGCTTCGAACCGGGCGAGATCGCCGAATACATCCGCTCGCTTCGCCAGATCGGCCGCAAGCGCGGCACGAACCATGACGACGGCGCGGCGCGTTCGGACGCGGACGCCGATAACGGTCTCGATGAAGTGCTGGAGGACCTGGAAGGGTTCGGGATCGAGGCATATTTAGGCGACGCGAGCGAAGCCCAAAGCATCCTGGACAGCACGCTGCGTCGCTTCAAAAGTCCGATGGAGAAGTATCTGGCGCTGCGTCATACACTCGATACCGAGGAGCAGCGCGGCAGCGCCGAAAGCGGCCGTCCCGAGTTGCTCCGCGAGGCCCTCCGATTGCACGAAACAGAGCATGCCGACGAGATCCGCGCGAACCTCGCCGCGTTTGAATGCGCGCGCGACACCAGTCTGCCGACCGCGGCGTCGTCGACATTCGGGCATCTATATTGCCAGATGGTATCCGGCGTCGACGGCATGTTGACGAACCTGCGCAAGATGAAGGAAGCGTGTCCGGGTAAGTCGCTCCCCCAGGTGCTCGATCTCGCGAACTCGGCGCTCAGCCGCGATCAGTTGGCCGTCCGCACCGCGCCTGGGCGGCTCGCGCAGTTTCAGTTGAACCGGCACGGTTCGATCTGCCAGTGCCTGAACACGGTCGTGGTTCAGTGCACCAGGATCATGAAGCTCGTCAAACTTGGGGAGGCCCAACGTGGCTGCTGACGCAGATGCCGACCCGCGCACGGAAACGTTGATGATGGGCCTGCTTGTGTTCGTCGACAACGCGCGGCCCACGTCGTTCGACCTCGAAAAGCTCGCCAACGAACTTGGCATCGGCGCACCATCGGCACGCGCGTCGTTCATGAACCAGATGCTCACGCTCGTCAAGCAACTGCCGGTGCAGGCATACGGCAGCGACAGACAGCGTGGCGCAGTGATCGACGCGGTGCAGGCCGCGCTGGATCAGGCCGACATGGCCGCCGACGCGGCGAATCCGGAGCCACGCCTGACATGATTGAAACCACGCTCGACGATTATGGCCGCAGTCTCGGCCTCGCCCATTGGCAAAGCGGGCCGGAGCACGTCGCGCAACTGTCGTTCGAGGACGGCGCGTCCCTTACGGTCGACTTCAGCGGCCACGACGTGCTGGTCTACGCGAGCGCGCCGGTAGTGGACGCCTATCTCGAGGAGACGCTCCCTGCGCTGCTGGATAACTGGCTCACCGACGATACGCACGAACCGCTCGTGGGCATCGGTATCGTGCCTGGCGATACCGGTCCGCTGCTGGTGGCTGCGGCGCGTCACACCCCGCTCGCATTCGACGAGACGGCGTTGCGCACGACCGGCGACACGCTGTTCGCGCGCGTTCGCCGCCCGTAACGTCCGGCCATGGTCGCTATCCGCCCAGCCGTCCCGCCATCGTTCGAACACGGCATAGACCGCGTTGTCGACAACCGGGACACTTCGCCGCCACTGCCCGGCTCGCTGCGGCTCACGCGCCCTGACACGCCGGAACCGAACCGTCTTGCGCAGATGTTCTCGGGCGCACGCCTCGACGGCTATCTGGAGCAGGCGCTATGGCGCCCGCCCGCGGCCGCCGACGCGCACACGCTCTCACAGCAACGCCGACGATTGCGAACCCATCTGAAGAAGCTCCGGCACGCCTACCCGGAACATGAAACCACACTCGACACCGCGCTCGCCGTCCTCAACGAGCAAGACCGGCTGTACGAACTCCTGCATCTCTACAAGAACGCTCTGTACCAAGGATAGCCCGTGATGTCGACCGTTTACTTCACCGAGCCAGGCGAGTCCGATCTGCAGGGCGCGCTCGCCTCGCTCGGCTATCTGTTCTGGCGCCAGGGCCGCATAGCGCAGGCGGGCGCGTTGCTCGACACGCTGTGGCTCTGCGGCGACACAAGCGCCCAGACCGCCGGATTGCGCGCGCTCACGCGGCTCGACACCGGCGACGCACGGGCAGCACTCGACATCATCGAGGCGTTCGGCGCCGGCGCGCCGCGCCCGCCATTTCTGCTGATGCTCAGAGCACGCGCGTTGAGCGCGCTCGGCTATGCCGGCGCGGCCAGGGAGGCGATGCTGCAATTCCTTCAGTTGCAGGCGGATTCGTCCGCACCGACAACGCCCGACGCGCGCGACGCAACCCGCGCAATGGAGTGAGCTCGCGATGAACACCCTGCGCACTCGCCTTCAGCGCATTGTCGTGCGCGCGACCTCGCGCAGCGACGTCGTGCTCGCCGCCAGCGTGATCGCGATCATCTTCATGATGATCCTGCCACTGCCGACGATCCTGATCGATGTGCTGATCGCCTTCAACATGAGCGTGGCCATCATCCTGCTGCTGGTGGCGCTCTATCTCCCCTCAGCGCTGAAGTTCGCGTCGTTCCCTTCGGTTTTGCTGATTACCACGCTGTTCCGGCTCGCCATCAGCATCGCGACCACGCGCCTGATCCTGCTTCAGGCGGACGCCGGTCACATCGTCTACACGTTCGGCAACTTTGTCGTGGGCGGCAATCTGGTGGTCGGCCTCGTAGTATTCCTGATTCTCGCGATCGTCCAGTTCGTGGTGATCACCAAGGGCGCGGAACGCGTCGCGGAGGTGGCCGCGCGCTTCTCACTGGATGCGATGCCGGGCAAGCAGATGTCCATTGACGGCGATCTGCGCGCCGGCTCGATCGACATGGAAGAAGCGCACCGCCGCCGCTCGATCGTGGAGAAAGAGAGTCAGCTGTACGGCGCGATGGATGGCGCGATGAAATTCGTCAAGGGCGACGCGATCGCCGGGCTCATTATCGTCGCGGTGAATCTGGTGGGCGGCCTCATCATCGGCACGATGCAGCACGGCATGTCGGCGGCCGAGGCCATGCAGACCTATTCGGTGCTGACGATCGGCGACGGTCTCGTCGCGCAAATCCCCGCCCTGTTCATCGCCATCAGCGCGGGCATGATCGTGACGCGCGTGTCGCCCGAGGGTGAAGAAGCGAGCAACGTGGGTGCAGACATCACCTCGCAGGTGCTCGCCCAACCGCGCGCGCTGTTGATCGCCGCTGCCGCGATGCTCGCCATGGCGGCCATTCCTGGCATGCCCGGTGGCGTGTTTCTCGCCTTGAGCGTGGTAATCGCGATAGTCGGCTATGCGCTGACGCAGATTTCGCCGGGCGGCAAAGGCGACCAACGGGCGTCCGTGGGCGGCGGCGCGGGACACGACGGCAAAGGAGGCGCAAAGCACAGTGCGATGGAGTATTCCGCGTCCGTGCCGGTAATGCTCGACGTGTCGGCGGGCTTGCAGGGCTCGCTCGATCAGGCGGCGTTGAACGAGGAACTGGGTGTCGTGCGTCGTGCGCTGTATCACGATCTGGGGGTACCCTTCCCTGGTATCCAGCTGCGCTTTAACAATGAACTCGAAGCGGGCCGCTACGCCATTCTGCTCAATGAAGTGCCGGTGACATCGGGATACCTGCGGCCAGCACAGTTACTCGTGCGCGAGAACCCGCGCAATCTCGACGCGCTCGGCGTCGCCTACGAAAGCGGAGTGGATTTTCTGCCCGGCGTTCCTACGCTCTGGGTATCCGCGAAACTGGAAAAACCACTTGGCGATGCCGGCATCACCTTCTTCAACCCCACCCGCATCGTTACCTTTCATCTTGCGGCCGTGCTCAAGCGCTATGCGGCGGATTTCATCGGCGTACAGGAAACCCGCTCCATTCTCTCCGGACTTGAAGCACAGTTTGGCGAACTGATCAAGGAGGTGACACGGATTCTGCCGCCGCAGCGCATTGCCGAGATCCTGCAGCGCATCGTGAGCGAAGGCGTGTCGGTTCGCAACGTGCGCACGATACTCGAAACGCTGCTCGAATTCGGCCAGAAGGAAAAGGATTCGGTGTTGCTCACCGAATACGTGCGCTCGGCGCTCAAGCGGCAGATCAGCCATCACTACACCAACGGCCAGAACGTGTTGAGCGCCTATATGCTCACGCCCGATGTCGAGGAAACGATCCGCGATTCGGTGCGGCAAACCTCGTCCGGCAGCTATCTCGCGTTGGACCCCGAGGTTTCGCGCCAGATCATGCAGAGCATTCGTGAAACAGTGGGCGATCTCGCGCACGCCACGCTGCGCCCGGTGCTGCTGACGTCGATGGATATTCGCCGTTATCTGCGAAAGATGATCGAAGAGGAATTGTATGAGCTTGCCGTGGTGTCGTATCAGGAGCTCGCGACCGAAACCACCATCCAGCCGTTAGGACGTATCGGGCTGTGATGGACCTCGACCAAGTTGAATTGCTACAGGCCACCACCCGCCGCCCGGCCAATCTCATGCAACGACGCCCGCTTCTACGCCCGCTCCCCCCAAGGTCCGCCCGGAGTCGGCGTGAGGCTGCATGGCTGGCGCGCCGCGCGTCAGGGTGCGCCGAGCGCGGCTTCGAGCGAGGGCGCGGTGTCGAAGATAATCAGAAAGCCACACGTGCCGAACACTTCCTCGACGATGCCGTGCAGGCCGACGAAAATCACACGGCCTTCGGCGCCGTGAATCTGCTTGCCGACCATCAGCACGATGCGCAAGCCCGCCGAGTTGATGTAGTCGAGCCCGTTCAAGTCGATCACGAGGCGCCGCACGGTGGGCACGATCGCGTCGCGCAGCATCTGATGCAAATTCTCGGCTACGCTGCTGTCGAGCCGGCCCACGAGCGTCACAACGAGCGCGTCGCCTCGATGCTCGAGCGTGGTGCTCAGTACGTCACGGTGTGCCATATCGTTCTCCTTGTTCTGTCTCCGACCTCATGAATAGCGACGATACCACTTCGCACGCCCTGGAAGAACTGCATATCGCCTCAGGTATTCATGCAGGTTCACGCGTGCCGTTGCCGGCGCGTGGCGGCGCGCAGGTAGTATGCATTGGCCAGGGCGACAGCAACGACATCCTGCTCGCCGACGCGTCGATTGCGCCGCGCCACGCCGAATTGCGCTCGCGCACCGACGGTTGGGATGTGCTGGTGCACGCCGACGCAAGCGACGTGCATGGCGACGCGCCGGCTCCTCGCGCATGGATACCCATGCCACTCGCGCTCCGCCTCGGCGACGACGTATGGCTCGCTATCGCGCCGGGCGGCAGCGAGATCAAGGACGCGACACACTGGCAGCAAGTGGCCGTAGGCGCGAGCGGCAGTACGCCAGCGGACGGCCAGCGCAGCAAGCCGGCGGACGCCGAGAGCCGGCCTTTGCCGCCGCGCCGCAAACCCACCGCGACACGGCGTCACGCCTTGCTTGCGAGCTTGCTGCTGGGGCTGGCATGCCTGCTGACGCCGCGGCTTCCGTCGCTCACGCAGTTACTGCGCGCCGCGCCCATGCCGACCTCCGCCAGAGCATCAGCCGTGAAGATCGCGCCGCCGGCGAGACCCGCTCCACCGGTAACGCCCACCCCGCTCGCCGCAATTCTCGCCGCGCCCCGATGGTCCGGCTTGCGCGTGTCGCGTCGCGCGGACGGCGTGTTTGTGGTGTCAGGCCGGGTGCCGGACCGTGACAGCTACGACGACCTCGCCAACCAGCTTTCGCGAGTCACGCCGCGCCCCGCGCTGAACGTGCTGACCGGCGACGACATCAGGAACATCACGCGCTCGCTGCTGGACTCGTACGCGCCGCTACTGAGCCTCGATTACGACGAACAACGTGTCATCACGCTGACGGGCGCCGCGTTGAATCCAGGCCAGGTCGAAGCGGTGACACAGCGTCTACGCAGCGCGCTGCCCGATTTTCTGATCGAGACCGGCACGATCGACTACCCCGACGACATTGTGAAGCGTACCGACGACGCGCTGGTCGCGGCCGGCTTCACGCATGCGAATGCGCAATGGGACGGCCAGCGGATCGTGGTCGGAGGCAACATTCCCGATGGGCGGCAGGCGTCGGTCAACGATGTGCTTCAGCAACTCGACGCTCACTATCGCAATCGCGTCGCCTTCCTTGCGCGCCTTCCCGGCACCGGCGACACCGCCGGCTACTCGAGCAATCCGTTACCGTTCGCGATCCGCTCGGTGGTGGGTGGTAACAATCCCTACATCATGACGGCGGATGGCACGATCGTCGCACCGGGCGGCATCTATAGCGGATGGCACCTGAAAGCAATCGAGCCGGACCGCATCGTCTTCGATTCCCCCCGTACCCTGATGGTGCAACGATGACTTCTTTTCCTGCTGAGCGCAGCCACGAGCCGCGTGCAATGACCGAACTCGAAGACAGACTGTCGATGCCCGACGGTCTCGCACACGCGCAGATGCTGCGCGCCCAGATCAACGATATCGCGCAACGCATCGAACAGGCCTTGCGCAAAAAATCGCCGCCGGACACGTTCAAACATCTGCTCGCGTTGCGCAAGGCCACCGAGGCGGCACGCGCGGTGTTGCTCGTCGCCGGCCCCAGGCAGCACTGAGCGTTCGCGTTTTTTTGTTACGGAGACCAACCCCATGCCGAACTTTAGCTCGTCAAACTCAATTAGCATCGGCGGTTTCGCCAACGTGATAGGCACCTCTGTCGACCAGACCGAAACCGATCTGCAGAACGCCCTCAGCCAGCTCGGGCCCGAGCCCACTCAAAAGGATATGTTGTTGATGCAACAGAAGCTGCAATCGTGGTCGATGCTCGTTCAGCTCGATTCGACTATCGTGAAGGAGATCGGCGACACGCTAAAGGGCATTATCCAGAAGGCTGCATGATGCCGTCCAGGCATCCGCGCCGCAGCGGGCGGCTTGTGCATCCGAAGGCGGTGCGGTTCCGTCAGTCCCACGACTGCGGACAGAGCACATAGCCACGGCCGCGCTCGGTCCGGATCTTCCTCGGCTCACTGGCCGCGTCGCCTACGCATTTTCGCAGCCGGAAAACGGCCATGTCCACTGAGCGGTCGAAGCAGTCGAACGGCAGGCCGCGCATCTCGCGCACGATCTGTTCGCGAGACACGACCTGGCCGGCGCTGCGCGCGAGTATGAGTAGTAGCTCGAAATGGCGTGGCGTGATCCGCAAACGCTTGTCGTGCCAATATGCCGCATGTTGGGTCGGCACGATCCGCAGGTTGCCATACACGATGTCCTCGCCGGCTTGCGAGTGGACCTTTCCCGCGGCGCGGCGCAACAGCGCCCGCACCCACGCGAGCAATACCCGCGGCTCCAGCGGACTTGCAACATAGCCGTCCGCGCCGACTTCGAGTCCACACACGCTTTCGAACGGCTCGTCTCCGCGTCCGACGATCAGGATCGGGGTATCGCCGACCCGGCGAATCTGGCGGCAAATTTCAAGTGCGCCACCGGTCGGCAAATGCTGGTTCACTACGATAATGTCCGGCTGGAACGACCTGAAAAAAAACAGTGTCTGGTCGCAATTCGACGCAATTCTGGTATTGAAGCTGAATGGCCGCAAATAGTCGGCCACGGCCTGCCCGATGCGGAGATTTTCTTCGGCAAACAAGACCCGATTCATTTTGTGTTTCCGGAAAGCAAAGACCTCTTTTAAATCGAATCGCGATCACGCGACACGAACTCCTTGCGTGCCTTTTATTTTGAAAAGTGGCGCCACGCCGGCATTCAGTAACGGCGTGACCGGCGAAGTTCCCATGCGCGCAACGGCGTGGGAAGTCGGCCATCTGGCCGGTGGGTATATCTTGCGTTGCAAGAGGGGCCGCACCGGTTCATCTTTCTGAGCGCCTGATTCGGATGCTTGCCGTGCATGTCGACGCCCGAATCACATCAGCTGTGCCATGCTGGCCACCGATCCGGGCGGCGGCTCCAGTGAGCCGAATTTTTTGCGTAATACGTCTCTGGCGTCTCTGTCTTTCGGATCATGATTGTACTCAAGCCGCTGCAGTTTCATCAAATCGTCCGTGTCTTTTTTGTATTGCGCTGCATCGAGCGCATTGGCAAACAGTTTCAGCAGGTTCTGGCCATTTGCAAAATTTGATTTGCAGATTTCCGAGACTTCGCAATGCCTGACATTATGTTCTCGCGAGGCGACCGTATCGGCCCGGAAGGAGATAGCCACGGCGGTAATCACTTCGTTGTAGAGTACACGCTTATCCGTCTCATTCGCCATCGTTTTGACGATAGCCTGGGCAGCAGTTTCAAGCTGCTCATGTCTTGCCTCGGCGCTAGCGTTTCGCGCCGTAACATCTAGGGATTGCAAGGCATTGTCTGCCCGACGCATTGCGTACATCAACATTGCGGCAGGCGTATGGGGTATCTGACTGTGGCCATTACCATCCAGACGCACGCGCTTCAATTCGGCAACATGCGCTTGCGGCGCAAGGCTGTCTACCAATGCACGCATCGCACAATCCGAATCAGCTTCACGTCGCCTTGAAAACTCGAGATCAAAGAGTCTGGTCTTGTTATGCAGTTCTTTTTTTAATCTTTCAAGGACCTTTTCCGCTTGCTTGACCGGTCTTGTCAGGTTGGTATCAAGACGGATTTTATTTTCCATCTTGGCCACTTTATCCGCCTGCTCCTTGATATCATCATTCCCTGTGTCATTGACGTCTTCTTCAAGACTCCGAATTTTCTTGTCTAAATTGACGACCAGATTGCTCACATGCGTTTCATGAGACGTCGAGGCAGCGCTATCCTTTCCTCCAGATGGATGAGAAATAGGCCCTGCCCGCCTGATACAGTCGTAGATCATCTTCATTCCACAGCCATCTCCCGCTTCGTCCTTTATCTTCTCCATGTAAGTGGTTATGTCGGCTTCCGAGCGGCCTTTTGCGCTCGGCAGACCGAGGATAGTCTCCTTGAACTCCTGTTCAGAAAAAGCGCCTGGGCCAGTGCCGACTCGGTCACGCTTCTTTTTCTCTTCAAGACCTTTAAGCTTTTTTATCTCGTGCTGAAAATCAGGATCGCTTTCCAGTGCTTTGTCAAAGATCTCGTTGATTTTTTTCTGGGCATCCTCACAAAGCTCCAGCGTTGATCTCTTTTGTTCATTGCGAGTACGGAGTTTATCCAGGTCGGAAGCCCTGCTCTTCTGATCGGCCAATGAGTAGGCATCCGGCGAGAGTCCGCAGGCGATGAGCGCGTCCGCATGAATCGGCGCTATTTGCACATGCTTGTCGTTAAGAAGCAGCGTGGATCTACTTGTGCCGCCGGCGGACAGCGGTATTTGCGGGTGGCGCGTTTCGTCCATTTCCTTGTACGCAGCACTGCTGGCCGTGGAGAGGTAGCTGCGTGGCGCATCGAATAGCTGCGCGAAGAAATTAGCGAGGAAATGCCAAATGGTGGCCTTGTGCGAAGTAATCGACTCCCGGTAATCCGCCGAACGCGTTTCGACATCCAGGCTCACGGGGTATGCGCCCCCTAGGTACTTTGCGCTGGTTTCGACACCGAGCAGCGTCTTCAATGCATGCGTCGCCGCATTGCTCTGGGAGTAATGAAAGTAGACCCGGAAATCTATTTTCGCGGCAGCGCCATCGTGGTACCCCTCATTTTCCAGTTTTCCGTCTTTTCCAGTTACGGATATCGTGGCAGCGACAACCGTCTTGTGCACAAGAAACCCCTCTTCGGTCGGCGTAATTCTGATCCATGAAGTGGGGTCGTTTAGTTTCAACTGCCCTTTTTTCTCATGCGTCGTTTCTCCCAGATGATAAAGCGCCCGACCCATTACGCCGTCGTTCGTCAGATTATTGCAAACCAGCCGGCACAAACTTTTTACTTCATCCTGATCAAGTCCGGAGCACAGCGACTTTTCCGCGAGAACCTCTTTAAGATAGTCCGCCGCGCTTTGCTCAGGCTGCTTCTTCGAAAAGTCTACCGGCTCCTCACCAACCTGGATATGTGGAGCCACGTCGGAGTTGTCGGTAGCAAACTCAGTCGAAAATTCCTCGTCGAAATCGTCGATCTGCCGCATCGGCTGCTGACTTTCGACGAATACCTTCGCGATCGGAATATTGGCACCCGCGTATCTGGATACAGCCGAAGTGGAATTCGTCACCATGGTTCATTGCTCCTCAAAAGGAATGAAGCAGAAAAAATTCCCGTAATGGCAAACGCTCCTCAAGGAAAAACCGCTTCACCCGTTGCATCCAATTCATACTGGTCAACGGGTAAGTAACAACGAGTACACGCCGGTTCCATATCCGACCTATCCGCCTGGAGCCTTCTCGGTGCTCTGCCGCACGCGGTAGCGTCAATCGTTCAACCCGCCGCCCGTGCTTGCGGTCGTCGCGGCTTCGGCTGCGGATGCCTTCGCGTCCGCGACGACTGCATCAATCAGTTCGTTGCGTTTATCGAGCCATGCGCGCTCCTTGCGCTCAATGTAACCGCGCGCAAGTTTGTCGTACGCGGCATAGCTCATCTCGTCAGGCCGCACAGCGAGCCTTTCACCCTCGTCGCGGAACAACGCGTCTACCTCACTGAGCTCCGCCTTGAACACACGCTCGACGTACGCCTTCAGTGGGCCATAATCGCGCAGGAAGACCTTCATCTGCTCATTGCCATCGAGCGACAGCGCTTTCAACCTCGCACCGGCGATTTCGATGTCCTCGTTGGTGAGCCCTGATGTTGCCCAGTGGTTCATGCCCGGCGCACCGCCCGGCAGATCCACGCCAAGTTCTCTCAACCGGACCTGATAGCCGAGGTACGTCTCTACTGTTTCCTTGTCGCTCAGCGTTTGCAGTTTCTCGATGACAATGCGCGTCAGTTCGGACTGCAGGCACATTTGCCGGCCCGTTGTGACCAGCGCGACCGTATCGAGATCGCCCGATTCGGCCTGGGCATTGAGCACGGCAAATTCGATCATTTGCAGCCCGTAGCCGACGCGGTCGCCACACTGTCCCAGTGCCTCGCGCGCGATATCGAACACGGTGACCCGAAGCGTCGCCGATACCGCCAACGCATCGACGACGTTCGACACGCGCGTCGCGAGTTGCGCGCGCGTGGCCGGCACACGTGCCTCGGCCGTCTCCTTGAGACGGGTCAGCAACTCGGCGAAGTCGCGCCAGTATGGCGTGTCCAGAAATAGTCTCCATTTTCCTTCGTCGCTTTGCGCTTGCAGTGCCGGCAGCCACATCTTCAGTGCCGCCTGCAAGCCGCGTTCGGTACGCCCGTTCTGTTCGTCAGAAGGCTTGCCGAACCGCACGCGCGGACCGGCCCCTGTATTGCTCTCCAAGCGCTCTTTTTCCTCCGGCACGAAATGCTCGGGAGACGCGTATATCAGGCATGATTCGGACAATTCGCCGATCGAGGACGGCAAACAAATAAGCGGATTGAGATTTAGCGCGAGAAAACGCAGCTTGGACAGCCCCCCGATCGATTCAGGTACTACGGCGAGGTTGCTTTCGGACAGATCGACCTGTTCGAGCGCAGTCAATTTTCCGAATTGCTCAGGCAACGATTCGAGTGGCGTGTCCACCAGCTTAAGAACGCGCAAGGACACCAGATTGACAAACGTATCCGGTAACGACCTGATACGTGTTCTGGAACCGTTCAGGATGTGCAGCGCGCATAACAATCCGAACCCGGGTGACAGGTCGGCCAGCGGATTGTCACTGATGTCGAGTTCCTGTAACGTCGCCAACTGGCCGATCCCGTCTCCCAATGCACTGATGCCATTTTGCGTAAGGCACAGGCGCGTCAGAGCCGGTAGCGCGCACAACGCACCCGGCAGCGACTTCAGGCCATTTCTCGTCAGATCGACACTGCGCAGTTTGTCGAGCCGGACAATCGACTCGGATACCGTTGTGATTTCGTTATACGAGGCGTCGAGAACCTCGAGATCGCGCAGCATGCCGATCGAATCCGGTAGCACGTTCAGCTTGTTCCAGTAGATGACGAGTTGCCGCAGCGGTTTGTGTCCGGTCTGCCGGCATAGCTCGTCGAGCGCGCCGAGTTGCGGCGGCAACGAGAGCAGGGAGAGCCGCCGGAGGTCGAGGACGTCCGTGTTTGGGTTGTCGAGGAAAGCGCCGATCCGTCTGGCAGCCACTGCTCGCTGCTCGCAAATCTCCGCTCGCGAGCACGCAACCCAGGCTTTTATGTGAGCGTCGAAGCGGGCACGCAGCAGCGTCGCCGTCAGCGGTGTGCTAGCCGAACCGCAAAGAATCGGCCCGTAAAGGACGCGCTTTCCCGACAGTGCAACGGCGACTTCGGCAGGCAGCGCCAGCACGCCGTATGGCGTCAGATCCAGCTCGAGATCCGATGAGTAAAGTGCGTGCTTGATGAGCACCGCCGCGGGCGCGCGAAACTCGCCGTCGGGAACCTCGAGGTCGGCGGCCCATTGATCGATTTTCGCGCAGCATTCGGAAAGCGGAATACGGGGAACGACAGACTTCGACTCCTGGATCGACACACGTCCCAGTATCCGGTCAAGAAACGCGCTGCACTTTTCAAGCAAACCCGCACGTGGAGATAGTCTCTTCGACGAGTGTCCCGAAACCAGGCCTGATGAAGTCGGTGCGGTGCCGCGAGCGGCTTGCGTTACCCGAGCGTAGTTGGATGGTACTTCGACATCCATGAAACAGTCTCCGTTCTGTACGTCACGGTATGTACCCCTGACGTGAAATCGTTCCCCTACTGCCCGTGCGCGACGCCGCCGATCGCGTTGACCGCCCCGTGAGGCTGAATCCGAAACGTCGATCCGCTTGCTGACAACCGGTTTCACACATAAATCGTCAACGTTCGAAGTTCCGCTGACGCGAGGTGTCGCCTACGATGTAGCCTTCGATAATCTGGAAAACCGTATCCGGGTGAAGATCGAGTGCCACCGTGCTTTTAATCGCACGCACGTCAATTCGTTCCATTCCCGTCAGTAGCAAAAAGCGCGTTGCCATCTTCCGGCGAAGTACGAGGTCTGACACCTTGAACTCACCGCCGTGGAGCTGCTTGAAGATCAATGACGCAATGTAGGCTTCGTCATTTTCCCTTCCGGACAAAGCGCCGAGATATTGCGCCAGTCTCACTCTCTGCTCCTGGTCGAAGTCCCTGTACGCCTCGCAAATTCGGGTTAACCGCTCCACATCGCTTAACCCGAGCCTCGGCAATATTTTGTCATCCACATTTCCGGTGCCCGGCAATCCGTCCTCAGAGACGCCACGTGCTAATCCAACGATCTCGTCTTTAGCGCCAGCATTTTTCTCATCTATCGAGGCAATAAAGGTGTGGCAGGCCTCGCTAACCAGCGCTTTATAGTCTGCACCGTTCCGTCGCCGTGTATCAGCGGCTTCATCCAGCATCGAAGCCTGTTTGGCTCCCTCCATGTATCTTGCAAGCAATGCGCCCGCCGCATAGCCATTGGTCCGCATCGTGCTCAGAAACTGGCTCTCGGCCTCCCCAAGTGGAAGATCGAGGAGTTTTCGCGCTTGCGCCTTGAACGCCACGCCCGCGTTGCAGGTTTCCCCGGTCTCGCGGACCACCCTGCGATACTTGATGCATGCGTACGCTGTCCACCCCACCCCCAACAGCGCGGAAACTGCGCCAATCGCGAGCAGTGCAACGCCACCGGTGCCGATAACGGTCAGCGCCGTCACCGCAACGCCAATACCGATTCCTGCCGCACCGAATGCAATTCTCCACTTTGCCGCAGTGATCGCCCGCCTGTTCGTGGCGATCGACGTATCCTGGTTCTTCTCGAACGCGTAAAAGCAGTGTTTGATCACCTTTTTGACCTGTGCCAACTCTTCTTTCGAGGTCTTCCCCAGCCTGCCGGCTGCCTCTGTCAGTTTGGCAATTTTTCGTTCACGCAGCTTGCCTGCGGGTGTTTCCCAAGCCGCATTGCTCGCGAGTACATCCACGCTAACCCGCCCTCCGTCGGCAAAGCTGCCCGCCCGAGCCTTGGCGCTTTGAGCCGCGGAAATCGCTTTCGAGGCGTGGCGAATTTCCAGCCCTCCCTGGACCACGTGCAACAGCCCACTAAGCATCGCAAAAGCGCCGCCTGCCACACCCGACGCGATGGACGAAACCTGTACCGCATTTCGTCCGAGCAGGCCCACTAGCGTGACGGACGCGGACGCGAGGCGGTTGCCCACACCGGCAAGCTGGGCCACGCAATCCCGGGCAAAATAGATCGCGACGCGGCTAACCGTTCGTTGAGCGCCCTGGCGATCACTGCTGGCCTTGCTGTACTTCAGATAATGAACAGCGTCTTTTGCGCCGCCGACATAGATGTCCTTCGGGGAGGGGCGCCCGGTTCTCTCCTTCTCGATTCCGTCCGTGCCGACTCCGTCGTTCCTCGTTTCGTCCCGCAAAAACCTGAGCGAATGGCTGTCATATTCCGAATTCAAGCGCACGTAAATTTCGGCCTTGCCACGCGCGGCCTCCTCTTTGCGCGAAATTTTCTGGTAGTTCAACACCTCGTTTCGAAGGACGACCGCAGCGCCCACGCTTTCCACAATCGAATGAATAATCGTGATGGGTTCGACGACAGCGCCTGCTATCGTGGCGCCCCGGATCACCGGCGCAGACGCGCCCGCACCCGTGGAACCCTGTGTGGCCAGAACACCACCTTTCGCGACGCTGAATCCCGACCAACTGGCAAACAGACCGCTAAATAGCCGGTCGATAAAATTGTCCGGCTTCTTCACACTCGTAAAGTGTTGCTGCGATCTGGCAACACCCTCGGGCAAGGAAATTGATATCGTCCCGGGGGTGAGGCCTGGCGTGATCGGATCCACGCAATCTCCTTGTGCAATGGTATTCGGGGCTCGTCCGCATCACTGTGATGCCGCGCTGGCCACCGTGAAACCTGGCAATGAACGGAAGGCTCCAAGCCGGCAGCGAAGGCTGCCGCGTACGTCACATCAGTGTGGCCATGGTCGCGAAGCTCAGACGCTCACTCCAATGCGTCTGCAAACGGATGAATTGCACGAGGCCGTCACGAAGCTGTTCAGCATCGTTCTGGTCAAGCCGAAAGCTTTGATGTAACACGATTGCCCCGGATGACGAATCAAGCCCGACGCCCGCCCCATCTTCTCGCAACGGGCTCAGTCCAAGCGCAAGCAGTTCTTCAATGACCGCCCGGTCAAGCCACTCAGGCAACGCTAACGCGACAAGTCCAACCACAACGAACCGGAAATTCCGGTCATCCCGCTTTATCGCGAGCTGCTGTTGTTTGTCGCCCTTGAGGTGACTGATGCCGTCATCATCGAACGTCAGATCCGGAATTCCGATGAGTGCACCCAACCCCGCGAGCGCACGCTCCATCGCATCCATTGACATAGTTGACTTCCTGACGAGTGTCGAGATTTGCATGGGTACAAAGTGAGATCTAGAGCGCCAAAGCATTCGGACGATCAGTGTGAGTCGTCGCCATCGCTGAGTAACGCAAAGCGCCTTCCGGTTCCGTGATTGTTGGGGCTGTCACGGTAAATTGTTCGCGCTCCATAGCGGACAGGGCACCCGCATGCTCCGAAAGCGGGCGGATCGTGGACGATCCCAGTGAAGCGATGCCAGGCGCCAAAACGCGTGGCATGCTGTTTTCGAAAGCACGAGGCGCGTAGCAGGTGTCGCTTGAGCGCGAAGTGCAGCGGACATCACCGATTTGCGGGGAAAGATAGCAACAGGCTCATGAGGTGGGCTTCTGTGATGCGGTAGCCTTGCCATTTGCGGGTGCCATACCACTGAGCAAAATACGCTGGATTGTGGCGCAACACGTCATCCATCGCGAGAATCATTTGCTCGGTTTTTTGGACGACGTATGCAACTAGCTCGTCAGTGATCGGCGTGTAGGGCAGCGGTTGCGCGTCGGCCGCAAGCTTCGCGAACTTGCGTTGATACTCAGCGATGATGGCATGCGCTTTAACGGCAGCTTCGTTGCGGTTCGAAGTCTTGAGGCTTGCACGATAGGCATCGACGGCAAGCTTGCCATTCGATTGACGAGGCTAGATGTCTTTAGGCACTCTGATGCGCAAGTGATACACGGAGCCGCGAAGGCTAACGCCAGCAGGAAGAGTAACGGGCATGTCTGTCATCTCCGTAGTTTCGCACAGCGGATTGACACACTCCAGAGACACAGCCGTAAACGAGAAAGCCCGGTGAGCCTTACCAGCATTGGCTTTACCAATACTGGCTTGACTTACCGGGCTATGTCTCTTGGTCGGGGCGAGAGGATTTGAACCTCCGACCACCTGCACCCCATGCAGGTACGCTACCAGGCTGCGCTACGCCCCGAACAGCTAAAAATTATAACAGACACTTCAGGCGATTAGAACTGCCCGAGCCCAACAAAGCCAACTAGTGGCCCAACAGATCGATCACGTGCAGCAACTCCTTGCGCAGCTGCTCCACGTCGACCGCGGCCGTTTTTGCTGCCGGTGCCGCCACGTCCTCACCTTCCCCGGCGATCTCAGCAGGCGCACCGTGGGCGCCGCCGCCGTGCGAATCCAGCCGATTGCGCGCACCGTTGATCGTAAAACCCTGCTCGTACAGCAACTCACGAATCCGCCGGATCAGCAGCACCTCATGATGCTGGTAGTACCGGCGATTGCCGCGCCGCTTGACCGGCCTCAACTGCGTGAACTCCTGTTCCCAATAGCGCAGCACATGCGGTTTCACACCGCATAGTTCGCTGACCTCACCAATTGTGAAGTAGCGCTTCGCCGGAATCGGAGGCAAGACGACTTTTTCGATCGTCGCTGTCATCGTCAGTTAGCCGTCGTGGTGGGTTGCGCAGGGACGCGCCAGTCGATCAGCGCGTGAAGCTCGCTTCAGCGCCGTTCTCGACCAGCGCTTTCAGCTTTTGACTTGCATGGAACGTCACAACGCGGCGCGCGGCGATCGGAATCGCCTCGCCGGTCTTCGGGTTTCTGCCAGGACGCTGGGGTTTGTCGCGCAACTGGAAGTTGCCGAACCCCGACAGCTTCACGCTATCGCCACTCTCCAGCGCGTCGCGGATCACCTCGAAGAATGCTTCAACCATGTCTTTCGCTTCCCGCTTGTTGAGCCCGACATTGTCGAACAGCAACTCGGCAAGTTCAGCTTTGGTCAGCGTCGGCGTTTCGGTAGAAACGGCCGCGGGTGATGTCGGAATATCGCGAATCATGGCGCTACGCTGCGCCGTAAGAAGGGCTTCGAAATCACTCGAGTTCATTTCATTCATATCTATCAAATGGCGCGCCAAGCAGAAACGGAAGTTGCGGAAAAATGCCGTGCAAATGTTAACTGCGGGTTATCCACGCAACCGTGCGCCATATACTCGAGCCAGACGTTCCACCAGAGTTTGAATGGCCAGTTCGACCGTTTCATCCTGAAGGGTCCCGCCAGTATCTTGCAAGGTCACACGGAACGCAAGGCTTTTCTCATGCGCAGCCAGACCACCGGAAGTGTTTGATTTTGGACGGAATTCGTCAAAAAGCGCAACCTTCTGGACAGCCTTGCAGGCCGCTTCGGATTGGGCCTTCTGAAGCTCGTCCAGCAGCGCCTGCACCTCGATTTTCTGATCGACGACTAGCGCAATATCACGCCGTACCGGTGGGAATTTAGACACATCCGCCGGAGTGGGCAATACCCGCTGCATTAATGCTTCCGCTTCAATTTCAAACAGAATCGGCGCATGCGGCAAATCATACTTTTGCATCCAGCGCGGATGCAATTCGCCAATCCAGCCCACTGCGCGGCCATTCAGTTCAATACGCGCGCTGCGGCCCGGATGCAATGCCGGATGCCCCGCTTTCACAAAGCTCGCCACGGCCGGTGCAAGCACCGCTTCCAGATCGCCCTTCACGTCGAAGTAGTCGACCGCACGCGTTTGCGCCCCCCATTGCTCTTCGAGAGCGGGACCATAGGCGAGGCCGCCGATCATCTTCGGCTGTGCAAAACCTTCTACCGTCAGCTCACCCGCCTTGATCGACGGATCGTGCAGGAACACGCGGCCGGCTTCGAACACGCGCACGCGATCGGCCGCACGACGGTTCAGGTTGGTGCGCAACACGTTGATCAGGCTGCCGAACAGCGTGGTGCGCATCACCGACAACTGGCTTGCAATCGGATTGAGCAGACGTACCGGCTTGTCGTTGCCGGCGAAGTCCAGTTCCCACTCGGCGTCGACGAAACTGAAGTTGACCGTTTCCGCGTAATCGCGCGCGGCAAGCGCGTGACGGATCACGTGGATCGAGCGCTGCGTTTCGTTGGTCGGCAGCATTTCGCTGGTGGCGACCGGCGGACGCGCGGGGATCTTTTCGAAGCCGTAGATACGCGCGACCTCTTCGATCAGGTCTTCTTCGATTTCGATATCGAAGCGGTATGACGGCGGGTTCACCGCGAAGGTATCGCCGTCGCGTTCGAACGTCAGGCCGAGGCGCGTGAAGATCTGCGCGATTTCGTCCGCGTCGATCTTGATGCCGATAATGCGGTTCGCACGCGAGACACGCATCTTCACCGGCTCGCGCTTCGGCACGTTGACGATCTGATCGTCGACCGGGCCGGCTTCGCCGCCGCAGATATCGAGAATCAGTTGCGTAATGCGTTCGATGTGGTCGACGGTGGTCGCGTAATCGACGCCGCGCTCGAAACGATGTCCGGCATCGGTCGAGAAGTTGTACTTGCGCGAGCGGCCACGAATGCTATCCGGCCACCAGAACGCGGCTTCGAGATAGATGTTGGTGGTGTCGAGCGTAACGGCCGTGCTGTCGCCGCCCATGATGCCGGCGAGGCTTTCGATGTGCTGTTCATCGGCGATCACGCCGACGGTTTCATCGAGTTCGACGGTGTTGCCGTTCAGCAGCTTGAGCGTTTCGCCCTTGCGGCCCCAGCGCACGTCCATGCCGCCGTGGATCTTGTCCAGATCGAACACGTGCGACGGACGGCCGAGTTCGAGCATCACATAGTTCGAAATGTCGACGAGCGCCGAAATGCTGCGCTGGCCCGAGCGCTCGAGACGCTGAACCATCCATTGCGGCGACTTCGCGCGCGCATTCACGCCACGAATCACGCGGCCCGAAAAACGGCCGCACAGATCGGGGGCCGAGATTTTGACGGGCAAGGTTTCGTTGAGCGTCACTGCGGCCGGCTTGATCTCGAGCGGGCGCAGCGGCGCGCCGGTAATCGCCGAAGTTTCGCGCGCCACGCCGAACACCGACAGGCAGTCCGCCTTGTTCGGCGTCAGCTTGATTTCGAAAACCGTGTCGTCGAGATTGAGCGTTTCGCGGATGTCCTGGCCGATCGGCGTAGCTTCCGGCAGGATCATCAGGCCGCTATGATCTTCCGAGAGCTTCAGTTCGCGTGCCGAGCACAGCATGCCCTGACTTTCCACGCCGCGCAGCTTCGAAAGCTTGATCGCGAATGGCGTGCCGCCCTCTTCGGCCGGCGGCAGTTGCGCGCCGACCAATGCGACCGGCACCTTGATGCCCGGCGCGACATTCGGCGCACCGCACACAATGTTCAGCGTCGCGCCCGTGCCGGCGTCGACCTGACACACGTTGAGCTTATCCGCATCCGGATGCTTGACGACCTCCAGCACCTGGCCGACGACGATCTTCGAGGTCGGCGGCGCGGCCGGCCGCAGGTCTTCGACTTCGAGACCCGCCATCGTCAAAGCGTGCGACAGTTCATCGGTCGTCAGTTGCGGATCGACAAAGGTTCTCAGCCAGGATTCCGGGAATTGCATGGTTCTGTGTACGTTCTGATCAGGTTAGGTCCATGTCCGGCAAACGGCCCATTGATTCGCTGGGCACTGCCGGGGACGCTGCTGGCGGCACGCACTGCGTGCGATGCCGCGCTCTATGCTAGTCGCGTTCGTACGCGCCGGTTCACGCGAATTGACGCAGGAAACGCAGGTCGTTTTCAAAGAACAGACGCAGGTCTTGCACGCCGTATCGCAACATGGTGAGCCGTTCGAGGCCGCTGCCGAAAGCAAAACCGATGTAGCGTTCGGGGTCGAGGCCCATGTTGCGGATCACCGTGGGGTGAACCTGGCCGGAACCCGAAATTTCGAGCCACTTGCCGGCGTTCTTGCCCGTTTCGAACAGCATGTCGATTTCAGCCGACGGTTCGGTAAACGGAAAGTACGACGGACGGAAGCGCACCTGAATATCGTCGCGCTCGAAGAATTTCTTAAGGAAGTCGGAGTAGACGCCCTTCAGATCCGCGAAGCTGATGTTCTCGTCGATCCACAGGCCTTCGACCTGATTGAACATTGGCGAGTGAGTCGCGTCGCTGTCCACACGATAGGTGCGGCCCGGCACGATCACCTTGATCGGCGGCGTGTTGGTACGCGCGTAGCGCACCTGCATCGGGCTGGTATGCGTGCGCAACAGCAATTGACGGCCGTCGGCGTCTTTGCCGTCGACGTAGAAGGTGTCCTGCATCGAACGCGCCGGATGGTTTTCCGGGCTGTTCAGCGAGGTGAAGTTGTACCAGTCGGTTTCGATCTCGGGGCCGTCGGCCACGTCGAATCCGATCGTACGGAAAATCTGTTCGACGCGCTCCCATGTGCGCATCACCGGGTGCAGGCTGCCCGCACCGGTGCCGCGACCGGGCAGCGTAACGTCGATGGCTTCAGCGGCGAGGCGCTGGTTCAGCAACGCGTCGGCCAACGCCTGACGGCGGGCCGTCAACGCGGCTTCCACTTGTTGCTTGACGAGGTTGATCCGTGCGCCTTCGGTCTTGCGCGTTTCGGGGTCAAGTTTGCCAAGGCCCTTCAACAGCTCCGTCAGCGCACCCGATTTACCGAGAAAGCGGGCTTTCTCGTTCTCGAGGGTGGTGACGTCGGAGGCTTCTGCGAAGGCTTTTTGCGCGTCGGCGACAATCTGGTCCAGATCCATTGATCCCATCATTTCAACGTCAGTGTTCAATCGTTGCAAAACTGGTTCTACCAACAAAAACGGGGCTCGGTGAGGAGCCCCGTTTTTGTTGCAGCGTCACCGAGACTACCGGATGTTCGCTGCAACGAACCACGCAGTTTAATTGCCCAAAGCGCAATCAGGCTGCAACGGCGGCTTTCACCTGCTGAACGATCGCAGCAAAAGCAGCCTTGTCGAACACAGCCATGTCGGCCAGCACCTTGCGGTCGAGTTCGATCGAAGCCTTCTTCAGGCCGTTGATGAACACGCTGTACGTCATGTCGTGCTGACGCACCGCCGCGTTGATACGCGTGATCCACAATGCACGGAACACACGCTTCTTGTTGCGGCGATCGCGGTAGGCGTATTGGCCTGCGCGCATGACCGCCTGCTTGGCGATGCGATAGACGTTATTGCGACGGCCGCGGTAACCCTTGGCCAGCTTGATGATCTTCTTGTGACGGGCCCGTGCGGTAACCCCACGTTTTACTCGAGGCATATCTTGCTCCTATGAGTGTCGGTTAAGGGTTAAGCGAACGGCAGCATTGCGCGCACGGAGTTCATATCTGCTTCATGAACTGCCGTCGAACCGCGCAAATGGCGTTTGTTCTTGGTGGTCTTCTTGGTAAGAATGTGGCGCTTGAAGGCTTGACCGCGCTTGACGGTACCGCCCGGACGCACCACGAAGCGCTTTGCAGCACTCTTCTTGGTCTTCATCTTCGGCATGACAACTCCATTATTAGATGGATATGGGTGTGCGGTCGGCCAGATGGCCATTACCCGCCCTTCGAAACCCATTCCACTTGGTATGCAGACCGCCGGCAAGTGAAAATGCCGCCGGCAGCCGCTTTTCAGGACACAGCGCCCATTTGCATGGACACCGATCCGAAACCTGCCGATACCGCGCCGGACACCCGGCACAGCACCGTTCAATCTTTCACAATGACAACCAGAGCGCGCGCCACACGGCGCGCCGCCGCTCCAATCGCTTACTTCTTTTTCTTCGGCGCGAGCACCATGATCATCTGGCGCCCTTCCATTTTCGGCATCTGCTCGACCTGACCGACTTCGTCGAGGTCAGTACGCAGACGCTCGAGCATGCGCATACCGATTTCCTGGTGAGCCATTTCGCGGCCACGGAAACGCAACGTGATTTTCGTCTTGTCGCCGTCGTCGAGGAAGCGGATGAGGTTGCGCAGCTTGACGTTGTAATCGCCGTCATCGGTACCCGGGCGGAATTTGACTTCCTTGACCTGAACCACCTTCTGCTTGAGCTTGGCCTCGTGCTGCTTCTTCGCTTCCGAGTACTTGAACTTGCCGTAATCCATCAAACGGCAGACCGGCGGGACCGCTTGCGGAGCGATTTCGACCAGATCCACATCTTGCTGTTCCGACATGCGGAACGCATCAGCGAGTTTCACGATGCCGAGCGGTTCGTTCTCGACTCCGACCAGACGCACCTCGGGTGCAGTAATCTCACCGTTGATGCGGTGCGCAGACTTATCAGTAGCGATGTTACGTTTCCTCTAAAAATTAAAAAAAACGAGCCGGGCTGCCAAGTGGCTCAGTTGAACGACTGCACGTCCTGACGCAGACGCTCAATGAAGGTATCGAGAGGCATCACACCCAGATCGACACCACCACGGGCACGCACGGCTACCGTTTGGGCTTCACGCTCTTTGTCGCCGACCACGAGCAGGTACGGCACCTTTTCTAGCGTGTGCTCGCGTATTTTATAGCTAATCTTCTCGTTGCGCAAATCGGCCTCTACTCTAACCCCTTGTTTTTGCAACGATTGGGCTAGAGACCGCGCATATTCGGCCTGATTTTCCGCGATATTCATCACCACAACCTGCATCGGAGCAAGCCACGACGGCATTGCACCAGCATGGTGCTCGATCAGAATCCCGAGGAAGCGCTCCATTGATCCGACGATTGCCCGGTGCAGCATGATCGGGCGGCGGCGGCTATTGTCTTCGGCGACGTATTCGGCACCCAGACGCTCCGGCAGCACCATGTCGAGCTGCAACGTACCGCACTGCCACGAGCGGCCGAGCGCGTCCTTGATGTGGTATTCGACCTTCGGACCGTAGAACGCGCCCTCACCCGGCAACTCTTCCCAGGTTACGCCGCAGGCCGTCAGCGCCTCGCGCAGACCCTGCTCCGCGCGATCCCACGTCTCGTCCGTGCCGGCGCGCGCATCCGGGCGCAACGACAGCTTGATTTCGACATTCTCGAAGCCGAAGTCCTTGTAGACGCTCATCGCCAGCGTATTGAACGCGATCGATTCGCTGATGAACTGGTCTTCGGTACAGAAAATGTGGGCGTCATCCTGCACGAAACCGCGCACGCGCATCAGGCCGTGCAGCGCGCCCGACGATTCGTTGCGGTGGCACGAGCCGAATTCCGCGTATCGCAGCGGCAGATCGCGATACGAACGCAGACCGTGGTTGAACACCTGCACGTGACCCGGGCAGTTCATCGGTTTGATCGCGTAGTCGCGCTTTTCCGACTCGGTCGTGAACATGTTTTCACGATAGTTCTGCCAGTGGCCCGACGCTTCCCATAGCGAGCGGTCCATGATCATCGGCGTCTTGATTTCAAGGTAGCCGGCGTCGTTCACGCGGCGGCGCATGTACTGCTCGACCTGCTGCCACAGCGTCCAGCCACGCGGATGCCAGAACACCATGCCCGGCGACTCGTCCTGCATATGAAACAGATCGAGTTGCTTGCCGAGTTTGCGGTGGTCGCGCTTTTCCGCCTCTTCGAGCATGTGCAGATACGCGTCCTGGTCTTCTTTCTTCGTCCAGGCCGTGCCGTAAATGCGCTGCAACTGCTCGTTCTTCGAATCGCCGCGCCAGTAGGCGCCGGCCAGCTTCATCAGCTTGAAAACCTTCAGCTTGCCGGTGGACGGCACGTGCGGGCCGCGGCACAGATCGGTGAAGCTGCCGTGCGAATACAGCTTGATTTCGTCGGTAGCCGGAATCGATTCGATGATTTCGGCCTTGTACTTTTCGCCGATGCTTTTGAAGTAGTCCACCGCTTCGTCGCGCGACACCACGCGGCGCGAGACCGGCTCATCTTTCTTCGCGAGTTCCTGCATGCGCTTTTCGATCTTCTCGAGATCTTCAGGCGTGAAGGGACGGTGGTAGGAAAAGTCGTAGTAGAAGCCGTTGTCGATAACCGGGCCGATCGTGACTTGCGCTTCCGGGAACAGATCCTTCACCGCGTACGCGAGCAAGTGCGCCGTGGAGTGGCGAATGATATCGAGGCCGTCTGCGTCTTTCTCGGTGACGATGGCAAGCGCCACATCGTGATCGATCAGCGTGGACGTGTCGACGAGTTCACCGTCGATCTTGCCGCCGAGCGCGGCCTTCGCGAGGCCGGGGCCGATCGAGGCGGCCACTTCGGCGACGGTCACCGGATGCTCGTACTGTCGAACAGAACCGTCGGGCAGACGTATCGAAACCATTGTGTTCTCCGTGGTGCCGACCGGCGGCGGCACATACAACCATCAAACAAGCCAAAAAAAATGCGGCCCCGCTTTCGAGGGGCCGCATTCACATTTTTTGCAAACTACATTGGCGAAAGTGGTCCTCGACTAGCGTCGCTCCGAAGTAGTTTCGGTCAACGTTCGCGGTGCCATAACCGTATTTGCCTTTTGCGCCGAAGCGCTTACTGCAGTTTGCGAAACCCCGGCAAAACCGGAATTTCTCTTTCGTTGGTAGGCTCGATTGGACTCGAACCAACGACCCCCACCATGTCAAGGTGGTGCTCTAACCAGCTGAGCTACGAGCCTGAAGAAACGAGATTATATGGAGCGCCACACCGCTTGGCAAGTACTTTTATGCATCGACTTTAAATTTCTACTCACGCGCCCGGGCGCGTTGAAGGGATGCCTGCCGGCAACCCACCGCGGCGTCCAAACATTAATTCTTGCGTGAAGCGCGCATCACGCCCGTCACCTCACCGAGCAACGTACACGCGCGCTGAATCTGCGCCGCGCTCGATACCTCGACGGTAAATTGCATGAACGCGGCGTTGCGCCGCGATTGCGTTTTCACACCAATCACGTTCATTTTCTCGCGCGCGAAAACTTCGGAGATATCGCGCAGCAGGCCTTGCCGATCCGTTGCCTCGATGCTGAGGTCGACAGGATAGACCGATTGCCCGCGCCCGCTCATCACATCGGCCGACCATGCGGTTTGCAGCACGCGCTCCGGCGCGCGATCGGCCATGCGCAGGAAGGTCGGGCAATCGCTGCGGTGGATCGACATGCCCTTGCCGCGCGTGACGAAACCGCTGATGTCGTCGGGCGGAGCGGGCCGGCAACAGCGCGCGAGCTGCGTAAGCAGCGCGTCGACGCCGACCACCAGCACACCGGTGGAAGCGCCACGGGCAACACTCGCCCCGCTACTGCGCTTCTCGAACTGTTCCGGCGCCTCGACGACGGGCTCGGGCGGCGGCGCATCGTGCAACGCCTGCTCGACGAGCCGTAAACTGAATTCCTCCTTGCCGACCACCGAGAACAGATCGTCGGTGGTCTTGAAACCGAGTTTGGCGGCAAGCTGATCGAGATTGACCGACGTCTTACCCTCGCGCTGCAGGGTCTTTTCGACCATCGCCCGGCCGCTCGCGATGTGCTCCTGCACTTCGACCGCGTTGAACCACGCGCGCACTTTCTGCCGTGCCCGATGGCTCTGCAGATATCCGAGTTGCGGGTTGAGCCAGTCGCGCGACGGACCGCCCTCTTTCACCGCGACGATCTCGACCGTCTGACCGTTCTGCAATGGCGTGTTGAGCGGCACCATCGCGCCGTCGACGCGCGCGCCGCGGCAGCGATGCCCCAGCTCGCTATGCAGGTGATACGCGAAGTCCACCGGCGTCGCGCCGTGCGGCAACGGAATCACCCGCGCTTGCGGCGTGAGCACGTAGATGTGGTCGTCGTCGAGCGTGGCCTGGCGCAGTTGCTCCCACGGCTGCGCGGCGCGCTTCTCGCCGTGCTCGCCTTCTGAAACTTCGTCTTTCCATGCGAGCAGTTGACGCAACCACGCAATCTTCTCGTCGTACTTCTCATTGGCGCTGAACTGGCCACCGTAACCCCGCGTGCCCGCTTCCTTGTAGCGCCAGTGCGCCGCCACGCCGTACTCGGCGAACTGATGCATTTCCTGCGTACGGATCTGCACTTCGAACGCACGGCCGTCGTCGCCGATCACAACCGTATGCAGCGATTTATAGCCGTTCGGCTTCGGCCGCGAGATGTAGTCGTCGAACTCTCTGGGCACCGGCTGCCACAGGTTGTGCACGATGCCGAGCACCGTGTAGCAATCCTTGATGTCCGGCACGATCACGCGAAACGCGCGCACGTCGTACAGTTCGGCGAAGTCCAGTTCCTTGCCGCGCATCTTGCGCCAGATGCTATAGATATGCTTGGGCCGGCCGCTCACTTCGGCCTGCACGTTCGCCGCAGCCAACTCCTGCTGCAATCGCTCGATCGCCTGCGCAACATAACTTTCGCGCTCGACGCGTTTTTCGTCGAGCAGCTTGGCGATGCGCTTGTACGTGACCGGCTCTTCGAAACGGAACGCGAGATCCTCGAGCTCCCATTTCAGTTGCCAGATGCCCAGACGGTTGGCGAGCGGCGCATAAATATCGAGCGTCTCACGCGCGACGTCGGGCGACGGTGTGATCTTCGCCGCCGCGTAATAGCGCAGCGATTGCAGGCGCGACGCGAGTCGTATCAGCACGACGCGAATGTCCTGCGCGAACGCGAGCAGCATCTTGCGCAGCGCCTCGACCTGGGCACGGCGCGCGGCCTGCGCATCGCGTCCGGCTTCAGGCATTGCATTTTGCGCGGCGCGCAAGCTCACCGTACCGAGGCGCAGCAGCTTGCGTACATCGCCGACCAGTTGCGCGACTTCTTCGCCGAAGTTGTCGGCGATCACGCGTTCCGGGTCTTGCAGATGCGGCGTCAGCGCAAACAGGGCCGCCGCCAGCACCGCCGGCGGATCGACATTGAGCGTGCGCATGATCGACGCCGTACCCGCCGCATGATCCGCCAGCAACTCACCCGACGAGAGCCGCACCTCGCCCGCATGCTCGCGCACGAACGCCATCGCTTCGTCGAAGGAAGGGATGGGGGCCGGCGTGCTCGTAACGATTTCGGTAGTCATGGTGCGACGGCCCACCGGGCCAGACGGATCAACAGAATTTCAACAACTGCGAGACCGGGTTCGGTCACGCTCAATCGCGCTGCGCCGCGACCACGACGATTTCGACGAGGCACTTCGGATTCGCGAGCTTCGCTTCCACGGTAGCGCGCGGCGGCGTGGCGCCTTGTGCGACCCACTCGTCCCACACAGCGTTCATGCCGGCGAAATGCACCATGTCCGAGATGTAGATCTGCACGGACAGCAAATGCGACTTGTCGCTGTTCACTTCCTCCAGCAGACGGTCGATGTGGCCAAGCACTTCGCGCGTCTGACCCGTGATGTCCTGATCCGCGTCTTCGGCGATCTGGCCTGCGAGGTACACGGTACCGTTGTAAACGGCGGTTTCCGAGAGGCGCTTGCCGACGTGATGACGAATGACTGCCATGAAGAATCCTGAGTTGGGTTGAAAGTTGATCGAAGATGCGTTCCGCATTGCACCCGATCAGAAACGAAAGGGCGATGTGCGGAACCCTACATTATGACGCGTCAGTGGCCGACCCGATGAAGAACTGCCTCGCGAGGTCGATCTGATCGGCCGAGAGGAACGCCGGCGCGTGCCCGACGCCCACGATTTCCGCGCTCGATACGGCACGCCCGGTTTCGACCATCTTCGCGACGGTCTCGCGAGAAAGCAGATCCGATTGCTCGCCGCGCACCACCAGCACCGGCCCCTGAAACGCCGCCAGCGAATGCCACAGCGCGGCTTCGCCGAGTTTGGCCGCCTCTTCGGTTGTCGCGGTAAATGGCTGCGCGATTCGCGGGTCGTAGCGGAACAACCATGCGCCGTCCTGCTCGTGCAAAAGCGGCGTATTGATCTCGCGCCATTCCTCTGGCGTGAGCGGACCGAACGTTTGCGCAAGCAACGCGGCGTAATCGATACCCTGCTGCAGCGATTCGAAACGCACCGGCTTACCGAGGTAATCGCCGATTCGCTGCACGGCCACCGGTTCCAGATGCGGACCGACGTCGTTCAGCAGCATCTTGCGA
The DNA here is from genome assembly GCF_009455635.1 of Paraburkholderia agricolaris. Classification (NCBI taxonomy): domain Bacteria; kingdom Pseudomonadati; phylum Pseudomonadota; class Betaproteobacteria; order Burkholderiales; family Burkholderiaceae; genus Paraburkholderia; species Paraburkholderia agricolaris. The sequence continues at coordinate 1,213,306 of NZ_QPER01000001.1, read as the reverse complement.
ATCGGCGTTTCCGGCAGACCGGCCAGCGCGAGCCCGATCAGACCGCCCATCGAAGTGCCGAACCAGTCGACCGTTTCGACGTTCAGGCGCGCGATCAGCGTGACCATATCGGCGACGTACTGCGGCACGGTATAGAAGTTGGGGTTTGCGAGCCATGAAGACAAGCCCCGCCCCGCCACATCCGGACACACCACGCGGTAAGTGCCGGCAAATTCCGCCGCGAGGCGGTCGAAATCGCGCCCCGAGCGCGTCAAGCCGTGCACGCACAGCAGCACACGCGGGTTGGCCGGGTCGCCCCACTCGGTGTAGGCGATACGGTGCAAGCCACCGCCGCTTGCGCATTGCACGTAACGTTGGCGCGGCGCAGGCCGCCCGGCGGTGGAAGTGGACGTTTCGGTCATCGGGTTTCCTTGCAAAAGCGCTGCGGATTCGGCCTGGGCACAGCAGGGATCAATAAGCGTCCAAACTTCGAAAGATTGTAAACCGCTTTGCCGTGCGGCAAGGATCAGCCGAACGTCATAGGACGGCCTGGGACTGGCATCGAGCGGACATCAAGCGCCAAAACAAAGCGGGCGAGACTCACGCCTCGCCCGCTCCGGGTCCTGCCCCGCCGCCCCGTGCCGGTCATGCAGACCGAAACCGCGGGCGGCTCACAAAACCGTTCAGCTCACCGCGCTGACATCCAGCGGCGCACCCGTCTTCGCCTTGATTTCCTCGACGCTGACGCCCGGCGCCAGCTCGGTTACTTTCAGACCGTCTTCCGTCACTTCGATCACGCCGAGATCGGTGATGATCTGATCGACCACGCCCACGCCCGTCAACGGCAACGTGCAGTCTTCGAGTATCTTGTGCTGGTCGCCCTTGGCGACGTGCTCCATCAGCACGACCACGCGCTTGACGCCCGCGACCAGATCCATCGCGCCGCCCATGCCCTTGATCATCTTGCCGGGGATCATCCAGTTGGCCAGATCGCCCTTCTTGCTGATCTGCATCGCGCCCAGAATCGCCAGGTTGATGTGGCCGCCGCGAATCATCGCAAATGAATCCGCCGACGAGAAAATCGACGAACCCGGCAGCGTGGTCACCGTCTGCTTGCCGGCATTGATCAGGTCGGCATCCACTTCTTCTTCGGTCGGCGACGGGCCGATGCCGAGCAGGCCGTTCTCCGACTGCAGCCACACTTCGACACCGGCCGGCACATGGTTCGCCACCAGGGTCGGCAAGCCGATGCCGAGGTTCACGTAGAAACCGTCCTGCAATTCCTTCGCCGCGCGGGCGGCCATTTCGTCACGAGTCCATGCCATGATCAGTCTCCTTTCGCGCGGACGACGCGTTGTTCAATGCGTTTTTCCGGATGCGCATTGAGCACAATGCGCTGCACGAAAATGCCCGGCGTGTGGATCGCATCCGGATCGAGTTCGCCCACTTCAACGATTTCCTCGACTTCCGCGACCGTGATCTTGCCGGCCATCGCGCACATCGGATTGAAGTTGCGCGCGGTACGGCGATAGATCAGGTTGCCCGATTTGTCGGCCTTCCATGCCTTGACCAGCGCGACGTCGGCCGTCAGCGAATGTTCGAGCACATATTGGTTCTCGCCGAACTGGCGGGTTTCCTTGCCCTCGGCGATCAGCGTGCCGTAGCCGGTGTTCGTGAAGAAAGCCGGAATGCCCGAGCCGCCGGCGCGCAGCTTCTCGGCGAGCGTGCCTTGCGGCGTGAATTCCAGTTCGAGTTCACCGGCCAGATACTGGCGTTCGAACTCCTTGTTCTCGCCCACGTACGACGAAATCATCTTCTTGACCTGGCGCGTTTCGAGCAACAGACCGAGGCCGAAACCGTCGACACCCGCATTGTTGCTGATGCAGGTGATGCCCTGCACCTTCGAATCGCGCAGCGCCGCGATCAGCGCCTCGGGAATGCCGCACAGCCCGAAACCGCCGACGGCAAACGTCTGCCCGTCCTTGACGATGTCTTTCAGCGCCTCGGCAGCGCCTGGATAGACCTTGTTCATCTGTATGTCCCTTCCTTTATGGAAACCCGAAATCGGTTCGTTGCGGCCTCGATATGACGCTCAGCGGGCAAAAGCCCGACACGTCATTCTAGTCATCTGCGGCTGGTCCTGCGCTCAGGTTGCCCTACCTTGCGCCAACGCCCGCCGCGAATGCTTCGCCGCCTTGTCATGTGCCCGAAAGAGTACGCTGGGCGCGCCATGCGGCACAATACGCAAAAATACATAAGTACTTGCCGCCAGCCCATGCCCGCACTGGATTACCAAACCGCGTTTCACCTCGCCCCGATCGGACTCGTGCTGTCGCGCGAACGGATCATTGAAGACTGCAACGACGAACTGGCGTCGATATTCGGCTACCCGCGCGAAACGCTGCTCGGCCAGTCGTTCCAGGTGCTGTACCCGTCGACCGACGAATTCGAGCGGATCGGCGCACGGATTGCGCCGATCATGACCGCGCAAGGCAGCTATGCGGACGACCGGATCATGAAGCGGGCCAATGGCGAACTGTTCTGGTGCCACGTGACAGGCCGCGCGCAGCAACGCGCCGACGCGCACGCAGCCGGCGTCTGGACCTTCGAGGATTTGAGCGCGACGCGGCGCGTGGCGGTCGAACTGACTCCGCGGGAACGGGAAATCGCCGCGCAACTGGTGACGGGCAAAACCAGCAAGCAGATCGGGCGGGTGCTGGATATCAGCCCGCGCACGGTCGACGTCTACCGCGCGCGGCTGATGCGCAAATACGATACGGGGAACGCGACCGAGCTACTGCAGCGCTTGCTCGGTCATTGAGGGGCGATCAGGCCGCCTGCATCTGGCCGCCTGAATCGGCTTACTTGGGTCAGACCGCCTTGACCGGCGCCGCGCGCTCGATGGTCTCGCGCAACTGATCGGGAACCGGCACCGATTTGCCGGCCGCGTAGTCGATCCATACACAGCGGGCAGCACCACGGGCATAGACGGTGTTCGGGTCGTCGGCACGCACGAGCTCGAAGGCCGTGTCAAAACTGCTGCGCCCAGGCGTCGCCACAGACATCCGGCCGATCACGTCGCCGGGATAGTGCAACTGCTTGAGAAACTCCATCGACGCATTGACGATCACCGGCCCCTGCCCATCGGCGTTGCTGCCGAGCATACCCATTTGTTCGAACCAGGAAATCCGCACCTGCTCCATATAACGAAAATAGACCGTGTTGTTCACATGGCCGAATGCGTCCATGTCGCCCCAACGGATCGGCATAGACATCTCAAAAACTGCGTGAAAATCGCTCATCGTACTTCTTTAACGGGTTGAAACGAGGGTGAAACCGGCGAGTAAGCCGGCGCAAACATGACAAACAAGGGCACGCGGGCAGTCTTCTGGCGAACGGTCCGTGCGTTCAGGCGAGCCCGAATCCATCGTCGGCGGCAATCACCGAACCGTTGATGAACTGCGATTCATCGGCCGCCAGCAGCAGCAACAGCCCGTCCAGATCCTCCGGCTTGCCGACACGATGACGCGGCAGCATCGACACCAGCTTCTGCCCCTGCTCGGTCGACCAGTGATGATGGTTGATCTCGGTATCGATATAGCCCGGGCAGATGGCGTTCACGTTGATGCCGTGCTTGCCCCATTCCAGCGCCATGGCTTTCGTCATATGGACGACGGCGGCCTTACTGATCGAATACAGGCCGATCTGCGGCAGCACGCGCAAGCCCGCCATCGACGCGATATTGATGATCCGGTATGACGGCTTCTGCCCGTTGCCGCCGCGCATGATCATGCGCTTGGCAACTTCCTGGGCGACGAAGAAAGCACCGCGCGTGTTCGTGTCGAACACGTACTCGAAATCGGCCGGCGTCACTTCCGAAAGCTTCTGTGTGGTCGACACGCCTGAATTGTTCACCAGAATATCGATCGTGCCCGCTTCGGTTTCCGCGTGCGCGACGGCCGACTTGATACTCTGATAATCCGTGACGTCGAGCGAGACAACATGCGCCGCGCCGCCCGCAGCCTCGATCTCGGCGCGCAATTCCTTCAGACGCTCGGTGCGGCGGCTCGCCAGCACGACTTTGGCGCCGGCCTGCGACAATACCTGAGCAAAGCGCTTCCCCAACCCGCTCGAAGCGCCGGTAATCAGCGCGACTTTGCCTTCCAGATTGATCGAACGGCCCATTGTCGTTCCCTTGTTCGGTTGTTGTTACAGACGCGATTGACGGATACGGCAAGACCGCCACTGCGGGTCACACCGTATCACAAAAATAGAACGATCGTGCTAATCTCCGTTGATCGGGTTGCAGTGGCGGAGACCATCGCCCACAATACGATCCCGAAAAAAGCATTCTAACGGTAAGAAGAGGAGCATCAATGACCCCCGCAAGCCTCATTGAGCAATACGGACCACGCGAGTCGATGGAATACGACGTCGTGATCGTCGGCGGCGGCCCGGCTGGCCTGTCCGCGGCGATCCGCCTGAAGCAGCTGGCGGCTGGGAAAGGCGTCGAGATTGGCGTGTGCGTACTGGAAAAAGGCTCGGAGATCGGGGCTCATATCCTGTCGGGCGCGGTGATGGATCCGCGCGCGATCACCGAACTGATCCCTGACTGGAAAGAAAAAGGCGCACCACTGACGGTGGACGTGACCGAAGACAAGTTCCTGTTCCTGACCGAAACCGGTTCGAAGAGCGTGCCGGTCTGGGCGCTGCCGGACAACTTCAAGAACCACGGCAACTACGTGGTGAGCCTCGCGAACGTCACGCGCTGGCTGGGTCAGCAGGCCGAGGCGCTCGGCGTCGAGATTTTCCCGGGCTTTCCCGCCGCCGAGATTCTGTATAACGACGACGGCTCGGTCAAAGGTGTCGCCACCGGCAATCTGGGCATCGGCAAGGATGGCGAGCCGACCGAGAACTTCCAGCTCGGCATGGAGTTGCACGCCAAGTACACGCTGTTCTGCGAAGGCGCGCGTGGGCACCTGGGCCGCCAGTTGAACGACAAATTCAAGCTGCGCGAAGGCGTCGATCCGCAGGTCTACGGGATCGGCATCAAGGAACTGTGGGAAATCGATCCGGCGAAGCACAAGCCGGGTCTGGTGATGCACACCGCCGGCTGGCCGCTGGAGAACGACACGTACGGCGGCTCGTTCCTCTATCACATGGACAACAACCAGGTGGTGGTGGGCTTCGTGGTCGGCCTCGGCTACACGAATCCGTACCTGTCGCCGTTCGAGGAATTCCAGCGCTACAAGACGCATCCGGCCATCCGCGCGATTCTGGAAGGCGGCAAGCGGGTGTCGTACGGCGCACGGGCCATCACCGCAGGCGGCCTGATGTCGTTGCCGAAGCTGGTGTTCCCGGGCGGCGCGCTGGTCGGCGACGATGCGGGCTTCCTGAACGCATCGCGGATCAAGGGCTCGCATGCGGCGATCAAGACCGGCATGCTGGCCGCCGATGCCGCATTTGAGGCCGTGCAGGCTGGCCGCACCAGCGATGAATTGACGGCCTATCCGGAGTCGTTCAAGACTTCGTGGCTGCACACGGAACTGCATCGCGCGCGCAACTTCAAGCAGTGGATGAGCAAGGGCCTGTACCTCGGTACGCTGATGGTCGGCATCGAGCAGAAGCTGCTGGGCGGCAATGTGCCGTGGACGCTGCATCACCAGCATTCCGATCACGAGATGCTCAAACCCGCATCGCAGTGCAAGCAGATTGTCTATCCGAAGCCGGATGGCAAGCTGACGTTCGACCGGCTCTCGTCGGTGTTCATTTCGAACACGAATCATGAAGAGAACCAGCCGGCTCACCTGACGCTGAAAGACCCTTCGGTGCCGGTGAATGTGAACTGGCAGACCTATGCCGGTCCGGAATCGCGCTACTGCCCGGCCGCAGTCTATGAGTTCGTGAAGAACGACGACGGCAGCGAGCGGCTCGTGATCAACGCGCAGAACTGCGTGCACTGCAAGACCTGCGATATCAAGGACCCGACCCAGAACATCGTCTGGGTGACGCCTGAAGGTGGCGGTGGTCCGAACTATCCGAACATGTGATCCGGAGTTGATTTGCCGTGCGCGGAGCTTGTTGGTCTGCCCGTGCACGGTCTGCATCAACCGTTCTGAGTCGGTAAAGAACAAGAAGGCGTCCAGGGCAGACTTACTGTCAATGCCAGCCCCAATGCCGCCGCAAAGCCGAAAACTCAGACGCCCCGCATCATTTCAATCCGCTCCCGCACCTTGGCTAGCACCGGCGCCCACGCGCCAATCTCAGGCTGCCGGAAGATCTCAATAAAATCGTACCAGGCCGTGGTGCGCGATTCGTCGCCCCAGAACCATGCCGACACATGATCGATCATCAGACAGGTCGGCACGCCAAGTGCGCCCGCCAGATGCGCCGGCCCGCTATCGATCGTGACAACCAGATCCAGATTCGCCAGCAAAGCAGCGACGTCATCGAATCCGGACTGAAAATGATGGGTCAAATCGGCGACATCGTGACCTTGGGCCCGCCACTGCGCAACCGTCTCGCTGCGCCCAGGCGACAAGGCAAACCAGGTCACACCGGGCACGCTCAATAACGGCTCGAGTTGTTCGACGGGCACCGAGCGCCGCCTGTCGCGGACATGGTCAGGATTGCCGTTCCACACCAGACCGACTTTGCGATTACCCGGTTTGCGCGCCGTGTGCGCATCAACCCGCTCGTGCCAAACCTGCACACGCGTGGGCTCGGCACTCAGATACGGCGCACCCCACCCTTTGACATCGAAGACGCCAAGCTGCAACGGCAAGCTCATCAACCCGCAATGAAAATCAGGCTCGGTCTCGAGGCTCGTTTCGAGCCGCAAATCGGCAGGCAGCATTCGTTCGAATAGATGCCGCAACGGCCCGTCGTGACCGAAAATCACGCGACCGCCCTCACGGCGCGCCCGCTCTGCCAGCAGCGGCAGAAAGCGCACCGCCCAGAGACAGTCGCCGTTGCCTTGCTCGCCGTACACCACCAGCGTTTTGCCTTGCAGCGATTCGCCCTGCCAATGTGCGCTGATTGCAGCAAGCGCATGCTGCGCATTATTCAAATCGTCACCGAACGCGACGCGTGATTCGTAATGCGCCCAGCCTTCGGCGAAACGCCCGGTGCGGATTTCGAGCTCCGACAGATCGAATAGCGCATGCACGTTATCCGGCGACAACTCCAACACCTGCCTGAGCAAGGCTTCCGCTTCCTCGAAACGCGCCTGCTCCTTGATGCACAACGCAAGTTTGTGAAGTGCCACCGGATTACCGGGCGCGACGCGCACCGCTTCGCGCAGCAGGTGCTCGGCCGTGTCGAAGTCGTTGCGTTGTTGCACGGCGGCGGCACGCCAGATCAACGCGTTGGCGTCTTCGGCGTTCCGTTCGAGAAGCAGCGTAGTGGCAGAGTCGACGAGTGCCCAATCGCGCACGATGAACGCCGTTTGCGCAATCGTGTGAAGCAATGTGGGTTCGCAGGAGGGATCAAGCTGATAGGCCCGTACGAGCGCTGCAAGCGCTTCGTGCTGGCTGCCTTTGTCGCGAGCGGCGTGTTGCAACAATGTTTGCCCGAACGCGAGGCAATCGGCTGCGCCGGCTTGCGGCGCGGCAGCGCGGGCACGCAAATCCGCGAGTTGGCTATTTGCCGGCTCGATGTTCGGATCGGTCATTAAAACGATGCCGCGCGCACTACGAGGACGCTCGAAACGCGCCCTTTACGGCGCGCTCGCGGCGATCTTCGGCGTGCTGACGGCGACATCGCCGCATTGCGCACGGTGACGCAGCGCGTGGTCGATCAATACCAGCGCGAGCATGGATTCGGCGATCGGCGTAGCGCGAATGCCGACGCACGGGTCATGGCGCCCGAACGTTTCGACGACGGCCGGCTGCCCTGCCTTGTCGATAGAACGGCGCGGCGTGCGGATGCTCGAAGTCGGCTTGATCGCGATGGACACCGTGATGTCCTGCCCGGTCGAAATACCGCCGAGCACGCCGCCCGCGTGGTTGCCGACGAAGCCTTCCGGCGTCAATTCGTCGCCATGCACCGAACCGCGTTGCGCGACGCTGGCGAAGCCCGCGCCGATCTCGACGCCCTTCACCGCATTGATGCCCATCATGGCGTGCGCGATGTCCGCGTCGAGACGGTCGAACAGCGGCTCGCCAAGCCCAACCGGCACGCCGGAAGCCACGACATTGATGCGTGCGCCAATGGAATCGCCATCTTTACGCAGTGCGTCCATGTAGGTTTCGAGTTCCGGCACGATCTGCGCATTCGGCACGAAGAACGGATTCTCGCGCACATGGACCCAGTCGACGAACGGCACGTCGATCTCGCCGAGCGCCGCCATGTAGCCGCGAATCTCGGTCCCGAATTTCTCACGCAGCCATTTCTTCGCAACGGCACCAGCCGCCACCGTAGGCGCAGTCAGACGGGCCGACGACCGGCCGCCGCCGCGATAGTCGCGAATGCCGTATTTCTGCCAGTAGGTGTAATCAGCGTGACCGGGACGGAAAGTGTCCGCGATATTGCCGTAATCCTTGCTGCGCTGGTCCGTATTGCGAATCAGCAGTGCGATCGGCGCGCCGGTGGTCTGGCCTTCGAACACGCCCGACAGGATCTCGACCTTGTCCTCTTCCTGGCGCTGCGTGACGTGGCGCGACGTGCCCGGCTTGCGGCGGTCGAGTTCGAACTGGATGTCGGCTTCGTTAAGCGCCATGCCCGGCGGGCAGCCGTCGATCACGCAGCCGATAGCGGGGCCGTGCGATTCGCCGAAGGTCGTGACAGTGAAAAGCGTACCGAGCGTGTTGCCGGACATGGGCGTCGTCCAAAGAAATGCGGGGAAAACACTATTATGCCAGCCTTGATGCCGCCAAGGCCGCGGTACGCGACAGCCGATGGGCTCCGGGCCCGATCGGCAAGCCGTTACCCGCTGGCGCTACTTCCGCGCCCCGCGCAATTCGCTGACGATCTGCTGCAGCAGTTCCGGCGTCGCCTCAGCCGGATCGATCGGCTCGCCCACGGCCAGCGTCAGCCGGCTCATCACACCCTTCTGGATCGGTCGCGGCCAGCGCGCATCGTTGGCGCGCGAAAACACGCTGCCCCACAATCCGCGCAACGCCATCGGTATCACCGGCGCCGGCGTGCGGCGGATGATCTCGGTCACGCCGTGGCGGAATGGATTCATTTCGCCGGTCTTCGTCAGCTTGCCTTCGGGGAAAATGCAGACCAGATCCCCCTCAGCCAGCGCCTCGGCACAACGTTCATAAGCGCGCGCCAGCAGCGCCGGATCCTGATGGGCGGGCGCGATCGGAATCGCCTTCGCGTGGCGGAACACCCAGCCGGCGAACGGCGACTTGAAGATCTGATGGTCCATCACGAAGCGGATCGGCCGCGGGCTCTCGGCCATGATGACGATCGCATCGACGAAACTCACGTGGTTGCACACCAGCACGGCCGCGCCCTCTTCCGGAATCCGTTCGGCATGAACCAGGCGAATCCGGTAGAACGTGTGCACCAGCACCCAGGCGATAAAGCGCAGCAGAAACTCGGGCACGAGCGAATAGATATACGTCGCGACCACAATGTTCAGCAGCGCGGTGACGAGGAAAATCGCCGGAATACTGAAACCCGCCGCGGTTAGCCCCATTGCCATCAACGCCGACACGATCATGAACAGCGAATTCAGAATATTGTTCGCCGCGATGATGCGCGCGCGGTGGCTCGGCTGGCTGCGGCTCTGGATCAGCGCATAAAGCGGCACGCTATAGAAGCCGCCGAACATGGCCAGCAGAAACAGATCGGCCAGCACGCGCCAATGGGCCGGCCGCACGAGGAATTCGCCGACGCTCAGCAGATGGCCGGCGGCCGGCAGCGCATGGCTCGCAAAGAACAGATCGATCGCGAACACACTCATGCCGATCGAGCCGAGCGGCACAAGGCCGATTTCGATGCGCCGCTTGGAGAGTTTTTCGCATAGCAGCGAGCCGATGCCGATGCCAATCGAGAAGGTGCCGAGCAGCACGGTCACGACGTCCGGATTGGCGGACAGCACGTTTTTCGCGAAGCTGAAAAACGAGGACAGAAAGGTCGCGCCCACGAACCACAGCCAGGAAATCCCCAGCAGGCTCAGAAACACCGTCCGGTTTTCGCGCGCGAGCTTCAGGTTGCGCCACGTCTCGCTGACCGGATTCCAGTTGATGCGCAGATCGGGCTGCGGCGCCGCCGTAACCGGCACGAAGTTCGACACCAGCCGCCCCACCAGCGCAATCGCGACGCATGCGCAGGCCAGCATCGCGGCGCCATGCTCGACGAAACCCGCACCCACGCCACCGACGATCGTGCCGATCAGAATGGCGACGAAGGTGCCCATCTCGACCATGCCGTTACCGCCGACCAGTTCCGACTTCGACAGGTGCTGCGGCAGGTACGAATACTTGACCGGCCCGAACACGGTCGAATGGACGCCCATCAGGAACGTGCACAGATACAGCAGCGGTGCGCTATGCAGCAAGAAACCCGCGCCGCCGATCAGCATCACGACGATTTCGAAGCTTTTGACGAAACGCGTGAGCATCGCTTTGTCGTATTTGTCCGCGATCTGGCCCGAGGTCGCCGACAGCAGCACGAACGGCAGGATGAAAATCGCCGAAATCAGGAACGCGGCCGTTTTCGGATCGACGCCGGAAAAACGCGCCGCCTGATACGTGACTAGCGACGTGAAGCCGATCTTGAACACGTTGTCGTTCATTGCGCCGAGAAACTGGGTCCAGAAAAACGGCGCGAAGCGGCGTTGACTGAGCAGGCGGAACTGCGACTCGTGTGACTCGTGAGAGCGGGCGGGACGGCGGGCAGCAGGTATTGGGCGATCGCTCATGAAGTTCGGGAACGGGCTAAAAACAGGCTAAAGGGAAACAAAAAAGGGGAATCGGCCGGGAAAGCGCGGGGCACAAAAAAAGCGCACGCTTTCGCGCGCGCCTTGACCGCATCTTCACACTCCCGCTAACGGCGCGAGCGCCGCAGTGAGCCAACGCGCGTTTTAATTAGCGCGGCGCCGATTGCTGTTCCTGCTGTTCTTCCGGCCAGTCGCGAATGTAGGCCTTAAGCATGCGATTTTCGAAGCCTTGCTCTTCGACCACTGCCTTCGCGACGTCGTAAAACGAGATCACGCCCATCAGCGTGCGACTTTCCAGCACCGGCAAATAGCGCACGTGATGCTCGAGCATCATGCGACGCACCTCGTTGACGTCCGTTTCGGGCGTGCACGTGAGCGGATGGTCGTCCATCAACTTGCGGATCGTGGAGGTGCCGAGGCTGCCGTGATGCTTGCTCAAGGTCAGAATAACTTCACGAAACGTCAGCATGCCGACGAGGTCGCCGTACTCCATCACGACCAGCGAGCCGATATCGTGCTCGGCCATGGTATTGACTGCGTCGTGCAGCGTGGTATCCGGCGTAACCGTGAAAAGGGTGTTGCCTTTGACTTTAAGAATGTCGCTGACTCGCATGGTCTGTCTCCGTGATGCCCGCTAAGCTGATAATGCCTGATTGACTTTCGATCCTAGCGGAAAGGCCCATAAAAGGAAAGCGGCCCGCCCATCAAGGCGCAGCGGGCATTTGCAGCTTCTGTGCGGTGCCGTCCGAAGCGCGCGCATCGGGAAAACCGCGCTTGAAGCGATTCACGCCGGTGATAGGATGGCCGCCACTTTCACCTTTCGCGAGGCCGCCCGTGGCCTCGCCGCCCAGGATGTCCGCCAACCGTTTCGACACGCTTGCGCTGCACGCCGGCGCAGCGCCCGACCCAGCCACCGGCGCGCGCGCCACGCCGATTTACCAGACTACCTCGTTTTCGTTCCGCGACTCGGACCACGCCGCGGCGCTCTTCAATATGGAGCGCGCCGGCCACGTCTATTCGCGCATCTCGAATCCGACCGTGGCCGTGTTCGAGGAGCGCGTTGCCGCGCTGGAAAACGGCGCGGGCGCGATCGGCACGGCCAGCGGCCAGGCCGCGCTGCATCTGGCGATCGCCACGCTGATGGGCGCCGGCGCCCATATCGTCGCGTCCAGCGCGCTGTACGGCGGCTCGCACAACCTGCTGCACTACACGTTGCGGCGCTTCGGCATCGAGACGACCTTCGTCAAACCGGGCGACCTCGACGCATGGCGCGCCGCGCTGCGCCCGAATACACGCCTGCTGTTCGGCGAGACGCTCGGCAACCCGGGACTCGACGTGCTCGATATTGCCGCGGTGGCCCAACTCGCCCATGAGCACCGCGTGCCGCTGCTGGTCGATTCGACCTTTACCACGCCGTATCTGCTCAAGCCGTTCGAGCATGGCGCCGACTTCGTCTATCACTCGGCGACCAAATTCCTCGGCGGCCACGGCACGACGATCGGCGGCGTACTGGTGGACGGCGGCATTTTCGACTTCAACGCGTCCGGACGTTTCCCCGAATTTACCGAACCGTACGAGGGCTTTCACGGCATGGTGTTCGCCGAGGAAAGCACCGTCGCGCCGTTCCTCCTGCGCGCGCGCCGCGAGGGCTTGCGCGACTTCGGCGCCTGCCTGCATCCGCAGGCCGCGTGGCAACTGCTGCAAGGCATCGAGACGCTGCCGCTACGCATGGAGCGGCATGTCGCGAACACGCGCAAGGTAGTCGAATTCCTGTGCGCCCACCCTGCCGTCGAAGCCGTAGCCTACCCGGAACTGCCGTCGCATCCGGACCATGCGCTCGCGAAGCGTTTGCTGCCACGGGGTGCGGGCGCGGTATTCAGCTTCAATCTGCGCGGCGATCGCGCCGCAGGACGCAGCTTCATCGAAGCGCTTTCGCTGTTCTCGCATCTCGCGAACGTCGGCGACGCGCGCTCACTGGTCATCCACCCCGCATCGACAACGCATTTCCGCATGGACGCTGCCGCGCTCGCCGCAGCCGGCATCGCCGAAGGCACGATCCGTCTATCGATCGGTCTTGAAGACCCCGACGATCTGATCGATGACCTCAAGCGGGCGCTGAAGGCCGCACAGAAAGCGGGCGGCCCGAGCGCGACTGCGAGCGGACAATCCACTCCGTCCAGTACTGCAAAAAACAGTTCCGCCGGTTCATCCGTTGCTTCGGCTCAAGGCAAGCCATCGGCCCCGCCCGCCAATGCGGCCACCCCCCGCCCGGAGTCCGCATGATCCTCACCGTTCAAGGCAAGCCCGCCTACGTGTACACCGGCGGCAAACCATTCGACTCGAGCCTGCCGACCGCGGTCTTCATTCACGGCGCCGAGCATGACCATAGCGTGTGGGCATTGCAAACACGTTACTTCGCGCACCATGGCTTCGGCGTACTGGCGGTCGATCTGCCCGGCCACTGTCGCAGCGCCGGCCCGGCGCTCACCACCGTGACAGCCATGGCCGACTGGCTGGCCGCCCTGCTCGACGCCGCCGGCGTACAGCGCGCATTCGTGGCCGGTCACAGCATGGGCTCACTGATCGCCCTCGACTTTGCCGGCCGCTACGCGGCGCGCGCCACGCATCTCGCGCTACTCGCCACCGCCGTGCCGATGGCCGTCTCGGACGCCCTGCTCGAGGCCGCGCTGCATCGCGAGCCCGATGCAATCGGCATGGTCAATCAATGGTCGCATTCCACGCTCGCCGCCAAGCCGTCGTGTCCCGGCCCGGGCTTCTGGCTGCACGGCATGAATCAACGGCTGATGGAGCGGGTCTCGGCAAACGGCGAGCCGCAGTTGTTCCACACCGACTTCACCGCCTGCAACAGCTATGCGGACGGTCTCGCACGCGCCACTGAAGTACGCTGCCCGGCGCGACTGATCGTGGGCCGGCGCGATGCGATGACGCCGCCGCGCGCGGCCAAAGCGCTCGCCGACGCGCTCGCCCGAGCCGGCGTACCGGTCGACACCGTCACGCTCGAAGCCGGCCACGCATTGATGACCGAGCAGCCCGATGCCACGCTCGACGCGCTGTTCAGCTTCGCCTCAAAGGCCGCCAGCGCCGTTCAGTAGCTGCTGCGAGTCGTCACGATAACCGCACAGGCAAGCGCGCACCATCGGCCGGATGGCCAGGTTGCGCGCGTGGCCCGATAGCCGCACAATGGGTCAAGCCTGTCCAGTTTCGAGCGCGCTCCGGGCATTCCGGCGCCCGGCGAAGTAACTTGGGAGCGACGGGCAAGGAATCGAGTAGCGTCGACATTCGGAGGCCGTAATGGCTCAAACCGCGCACACCGATCACTTCGCGAGTTTTGCGGAGTTCTATCCGTACTATCTGAGCGAGCATCGCAATACGGTATCGCGGCGGCTGCATTTCGTGGGATCGCTCGGCGTAATCGGCTGCCTCGCCATGGCGCTCGCCACCGGTAACTGGCTATGGCTGCCGGCTGCCGTTATCTGCGGATATGGCTTTGCCTGGGTCGGGCATTTCTTCTTTGAGAAAAACCGGCCGGCTACCTTCCGGCATCCGCTTTATAGCCTGATGGGCGACTGGGTGATGTTCAAGGACATCTGTGTGGGGAAGATTTCGCTGTAGGTGGGATCAGGCGGCGATCAGGCAGCAATCAGGTTGCGCTCACATCAGGCACATCCTGCTCAAGCAGCCTGATGCGGCATTGAAGACGTGCCCTGTTCGTCTTCCTGAGCGCGCGCCGCCCGCGCAGCAGCACGCGCCGCCAGCAGCGTAGCGAGCGTCACCTTCAGTTTGTCGTTTTCCAGCGCTGTCAGAAGCATCTGGCCATCCACCCGCGTGGAGTTCAGTTCAAGCTGATATTCGAGCTCCGCGTGATCGATCACAAACAGATCGAACAAACGCTCAACCGTAATCTGTGCCGGATTTGCCAGCAACAGGAAATGCGGACGCGTACCGTCCTCCTGCAGGCGCACAATCCACTCGATCTCCTCGAGCTTTTGCAGCAGATTGACCGTGGTATCCATCTCGCGGCGAAGCATTCGAGAAAGTTCCTGCAGCGTGTAGCCACGCTTACCTGCCTCGCGCGCTTCCGAGAGCCGCGCGAGAAGTTCAAGCGAATCGAACAGATCGCTACCCTCGAACGTCGGCCGGTGAAACTGCCCTATGCGAATCGCAGGTAACGCCGATGCGATCATTGCGCCGGCCAGCGCAATGAACCAGCATAGATACATCCACAACAGGAAGAGCGGCACGGCGGCAAATGCACCGTACACCGCGGTATAGGTGGGAATCCGGCGTACGTAGTAGCCAAAGCCGCGCTTGGCGAGTTCGAAGGCGATCGCCGCAGCGACCCCGCCGATCACCGCGTCGCGCCATTCGACCCGGCAATTCGGCAGAAACACGTAAAGCATCGTGAAGGCGAGTGCCGTCAATGGCAGCACGGCGCCGGTCAGCGCCCAGTCGATCACCGGCGGAATATGCTGGGCGGCCGTGAACGCCATGGAGCGCGTGAACAGATAGGACGACATCGACAGGCTCACGCCGATCAGAACCGGACCGAGCGTGATGATCGCCCAGTAGACCAGAATGCGCTGCGCGATCGGCCGCGCCTTGCGCACCCGCCAGATCACGTTGAAAGCGGATTCCACCGTCATCATCGTCATGACGGCGGTGACGAACAGAAAAATCATGCCGATGGTCGTCAGCCCTTTCGCCTTCGACGCGAACTGGTTCAGGTAATTGAAAATCTGACTGTTGAGCTGCGCGGGCATCAGATGGTCGGCAAGGAAAATCTGCAGCGACATCTGAAACGAGCTGAAAATCGGAAACGCAGTGAACAGCGCGAACGCGACCGTGGCGAGTGGCACGAGCGCGAGCATGGTGGTGAACGTGAGGCTGCCGGCCACCTGCGGAATGCGGTCTTCGCTGCTGCGCTTCGCGGCAAACTGCGCGAGCCGTTTGAGCTTGTCGAGATCGAAACGCACCCTGGACAACACACCCACCTTCTTACCTCCCTGCTTTATCAAACAGTGTTTCAGGACCCTGCGCGAAGCCTGGCCGAATGGCTATGGATGGCCTCTACAGCGGACCCAGCCCCTATAATACCTGTTCACCGATGAGGCCTATGAAAGACATTCTCGTGCTCTATTACAGCCGTCACGGCGCCACGCGCGAGCTTGCGCTGGCGATCGCGCACGGCGTCGACAGCGTCCCCGGCATGCAGGCGCGCGTGCGCACCGTACCGGCGGTTTCCACCGTTTGCGAAGCGACCCAGCCGGATATTCCCGCTGAAGGCCCACCCTACGTCGATCTGCGCGATCTCGAAGAATGCGCGGGCCTGGCGCTCGGTTCGCCCACCCGCTTCGGCAACATGGCGGCGTCGCTGAAATACTTTCTCGACGGCACCACGCCGCAGTGGCTTTCCGGTGCGCTGTCCGGCAAACCGGCCTGCGTGTTTACCTCCACCGGCAGCCTGCACGGCGGCCAGGAGTCGACGTTGTTGTCCATGATGCTGCCGCTTTTGCATCACGGCATGCTGATCGTCGGTATTCCGTACACCGAGAGCACGCTCTCCACCACGCAAACCGGCGGCACACCCTACGGCGCGTCGCATTTCGCGCGCGCGGGCACGGCCGAACAAGGCATCTCCGCCGACGAGAAAACGCTTGCGATTGCCCTCGGCGCGCGCGTTGCCCGGACGGCGGCGTCCATGAGCGAACGGCCGTGAGCGGGCCGACTACGCCAAAGGCCTCGAACGATTCGCATGCCGGGATGCGCGTGAGCGGCCGCAACGCGCAACACGCCGGCTCGGCTCCCGCGGATTCAGCAACGAACGCTCCCTTGCACGCAACCACCATGCCTGTGCAGCAAAACCGCGCCGCCGCTTTCGGCGCCACCGCCAGCCTGCTCACGCTGATCGCGCTGTCCGTCGCGTGGGAATGGTGGCTTGCGCCGCTGCGTCCGGGCGGCTCGGCGCTGGTGCTCAAAGCCGTGCCGCTGCTGCTCGCCCTGCCCGGCGTGTGGCGGCACCGGCTTTACACGCTGCAATGGGCATCGATGCTGATCCTGCTGTACTTTGCGGAGGGCATCGTGCGCGGCTGGAGCGACCCCGGTCTGAGCGCCCGCCTCGGCTGGCTCGAAGCCGCCCTCGCCGTCGTTTTCTTCATCTGCACGCTCGCCTATGTCGCGCCGTTCAAGCGCGCGGCAAAACGGGCGGCGCGGCAAGCCGCAACCGGGAACGCCAGACTGAACACCGGGCAGGCCGAGGAAAGCTCGCAATGAGAATCGTGCTTCCCACGCCGCTTGCCAGATAGCCTATCCGTCAAGCTCCGCCGAATTTCCTGACCGACCAATATGACCCAAGCCGCTTTCCTCACCGCTTGCCGCGACGCCATCGGCACCGCCCAGGTGCTGACCGACCCGCATGACACCGCCCCCTACCTCACCGACTGGCGCCGCCGCTACACCGGCACAGCCTGCGCGGTGCTCTGCCCGGCCGCGCCTGACGAGGTTGCAGCGCTCGTCAAACTCGCCGTCGAGCATCGGGTCGCGCTGGTGCCGCAAGGCGGCAACACCGGTCTGGCCGGCGGCGCCACGCCGGATGCGAGCGGCGCGCAGGCCGTGATCAGTCTGCGGCGTCTGAACCGGGTGCGCGACATCGATCCGCACAACAACACGATCACCGTCGAAGCCGGCGTCATCCTTGCCGAAGTGCAAAAGCACGCGGAAGAAGCCGGCCGCCTGTTCCCCCTGAGCCTCGCCGCCGAAGGCAGTTGCACGATCGGCGGCAATCTTGCCACCAATGCGGGCGGCACCGGCGTGCTGCGCTACGGCAACACGCGCGAGCTGTGCCTCGGCCTCGAAGTGGTCACGCCGCAAGGCGAACTCTGGGACGGCCTGCGTGGTTTGCGCAAGGACAACACCGGCTACGATCTGCGCGATCTGTTCATCGGCGCGGAAGGTACGCTCGGCATCATCACCGCTGCCGTGCTCAAGCTGCATCCGCAGCCGGCCGCGCGTGTCACGGCGCTTGCCGCGCTCGCGTCGCCGCACGCGGCGCTCGACTTCCTGGCGCTCACGCAACGCGTCGCCGGGCCGCTGCTGACCGGCTTCGAACTGATGTCGGATTTCTGTCTGCGGCTGGTGGGACGGCACTTCGAACAGATGCGCTATCCGTTCGCCGAATCGCACGCGCAGGTCGTGCTGCTGGAACTGTCGGACAGCGAAAGCGAGGCGCACGCGCGCGACCTGTTCGAGCGTCTGATGGAAACCGCGCTCGAACAAGGTCTGGTCGAAGACGCGGTGGTCGCTGAGAACCTCACGCAATCGCGGGCATTCTGGAATCTGCGCGAACACATCCCGCTCGCACAGGCTGAGGAAGGTCTGAACATCAAGCACGATATTGCAGTGCCGATTTCGCGCATCGGCCACTTCATCGAGGAAACCGATGCAGCGATCGCGCAAGCCGTGCCGGGCGTGCGAATGGTCACGTTCGGCCATCTCGGCGACGGCAATCTGCACTACAACGTGCAGGCGCCCGAAGGCGTCGACGCGAAGGCATTTCTCAAGACCTGGCAAAGCCCGATCAATCAGATTGTCTACGACAGCGTGCACCGGCATCGTGGCAGC
Source organism: Paraburkholderia agricolaris (assembly GCF_009455635.1). NCBI lineage: Bacteria > Pseudomonadati > Pseudomonadota > Betaproteobacteria > Burkholderiales > Burkholderiaceae > Paraburkholderia > Paraburkholderia agricolaris. Next base: position 1,194,795 of record NZ_QPER01000001.1, on the reverse strand, counting down.
ATTAGCGCGGAACACGGCCTCGGTCAGTTGAAAATCGACGAGGCGATGCACTACAAACAGGATGTCGAGGTGCAAATGATGCGCGCGCTCAAACACGCGCTCGACCCACTGAACCTGATGAACCCGGGCAAGGTGCTACGCTAGAGTTCGCAGCCTTCGCCATTGGCGCGGGGCCCATTGCAGGAGTCGTCGTCGTGAAGATTCGAGTGCTGTCCGATCTGCATCTGGAATACGATGAGCCCGAGCTGATCCCGCATGCGCAGGCGGATCTGATCGTGCTGGCCGGCGACATCCATAATCATGCAGCGGGCCCGCGCTGGGCCGCGCAAACCTTCGACGGCGCCGTGCCGGTGGTCTACGTGCCCGGCAATCATGAGTATTACGACGGCGAATTCGGCGCGCTCGAAGCCGCCCTCTACGATGCAGCCGCGCAAGTCGACAACGTGCATGTGCTGAACAATGCCGCGCTGGTCGACCCGCAAGGCCGCTGGCGCGTGCTCGGCACCACCTTGTGGACCGACTTCGCGTTATACGGCGCGGATCCTGACACGCTCGCTGGCTGCATCGACGCATCGCGCCGGGTGATGCTCGACTTCCGCGGCCTGATCCAGATGAACTGGCCGCACGACACCCACGACTCGCCGCGCGACTTCACTCCTGACGATTCCCTCGCGTTGCACCGGAAAGCGCGCGCGTGGCTCGAAAGCGAACTGGCGCGACCATTCGATGGCAAGACGATCGTCGTCACGCATCACGCACCGTACCGCTTGAGTCTGGCCGAGCGCTACGCGGAAGATCACGTATCGGCCGGGTTCGTCAATCATTTGCCGGAGCTGGTGCGCGCGCCTGTAGCCCTGTGGATTCATGGGCATACGCATACGCCGTTCGATTACACCGTGAACGGTACGCGCGTGGTGTGCAATCCACGCGGCTACCTGGACCGGCGCACCGGTCAGTTGGAGAATCCGCAATTCACGTGGGACAAGGTCGTCGAGATATAGCGGCGGCTTGGGGCCGATCTGGGTAGCGCGGCTGAGCGCCACGCACTACGCTGGGGTTGTTGTCGGATGCGGGTCGGGTTTGGGTCGGGGTTGGGTTGGAATCGGTCAAACCCGCCGGACCGGCGATCTCCGGAGGTGTCGCTCATGTGTGGTCGAATCAGCCAGTACCGCGATCCGCATCTGTACACACAGCAGCTTGGTCTCGCCGACCCGCTGATGCTGTTCGACGCCGCCGATCGCCGCCCCGGCTACAACCTCGCGCCGGGCACTCATCCGCTCGCGATTTACGCAGACCAAACGCTGCGTGCGATCCACTGGGGTTATTGCCCGGACTGGGCGCGCGCGCAACATCTGCCGCAGACGATCAACGCGCGCGCCGAAACCGCGCCGCACACGCGCTACTTCAAAGATTTGTGGAAAACCGGACGGGTATTGGTGCCGGCGGACGGCTGGTTCGAGTGGCGCATGGAAGCGGCGCCAGGCACATCAAACGGGGATAACACGGGGGAAGCCGGGGCAACGGTCCGCCAGCCCTATTTTGTGCATCTGAAAAGCGATGCACCGATGTACCTCGCGGCCCTATCGAGCGTACGCGGCACAGAACCGCAAACAGAGGGCATGGGATTGGTGATCGTGACGGCCACCGCCGACGCGGGTCTCGTCGACGTACACGGTCAACGCCCGCTTGCGTTCGCGCCGGAAGCGGCGCGCCGCTGGCTGGACCCGGCACTGCAATTCGACGAACTCGAACAACTCGTACACGGTGCCTGTCTACCCGCCGCGCGATTTCGCTGGCACCGCGTGAGCCTCGAGGTGGACCGCACGCTCAACGACGAACCGGGTCTGATCGAAGCGCTAGTTTGAACGTACGGAACGCGGATCGAAACAGACTGGCAAGCCTCAACGATCGCGCCGTTGCCCCTGCGAATCAGGACGTTCGACCTTGACCGGCACCAGTTGCGGCTGCTGGTCGCGCAGGCGGCGCAGCAGATCGCGCGACGCGGCGATTCCAATCAGTCCCAGCATGACGGCCACGCCGATCATCAGATGCGTATCCATGAATTCCTCGTCCTAATCGTTGCGGTTGTTGCAGTTTGCCGAACAGCGGCTAATTGAACGCGTCCGGCAGAATGCGGCAGCGCGTGAAACCACACGTTAGCAAATCGACCGCGACGCAGAAGTAAGAAAATGTTGCGACGCGGCACTTATGTAACAGGCTATCACGCCCCTTTGCGTGGCATCGTCAATCATGGTCAACCGCCCGCGCGGCGCGGCTTCAACCCCGCGCGAACTGGCGCAACTCTTCCTGATCGACGGCCAGCGTGGCTGGCAATTCGTCGCGCAGAAATTCGACCCAGGTGCGAATTTTCGCGTCCAGATACTGCCGCGACGGATACAACGCATACAGATTCATTTCCTGCGACGTGTATTCCGGCAACAGCCACACGAGTTCGCCGCTACGCAAGCCGCTGATCGCCGAATAGATCGGAATCAGTCCGATTCCCATGCCGTTGCACGCCGCTACCGCCATCGCTTCGGCGACATTTACCTGGAAGGTGGCCGGACCCAGAGCGACCGTTTCCTCGCCATTCGGGCCGTCGAAGGTCCATTTGTCGGCGGGAAACACCGGCGTGACCATCTGCAGGCAGGTGTGCTGCGCGAGGTCCGCGGGCGTTTGGGGCACGCCGTGCCGCTGCAGATAAGCCGGCGACGCGCACACGATACTGAACGCACTGCCTAGCCGCTGCGACACCAGCCCCGAATCCGGCAGGCCGGTTGCCAGTGTCAGCGACACGTCGAAACCTTCGTCCAGCAGATCGGGCATACGCTGCGCGAGCGTCAGTTCGATATGTACGTCCGGATAGCGCTCCTGATAGCGGCCCACCGCCGGCACCACATAATGCTGGCCGAAGCTCGTCATCGCATGCACCTTGAGCTTGCCGGACGGACGCGCGTGGGCGTCGCTGGCCTCCGCTTCCGCCTGATCCACGTACGCGAGAATCTGCTCGCAGCGCTGCAAATAGCGCTCACCCGCCTCGGTCAACGCGATGCGGCGCGTAGTGCGGTTCAACAGGCGCGTGCGCAAATGCGCTTCCAGATCGGAAACCGCGCGCGACGCGTACGCCGTGGTCGTGTTCAGGTGCTGCGCGGCACCCGTGAAGCTGCCCGCTTCGACGACACGGACAAATACGCGCATGTTTTGAAGCGTATCCATACTTTTCCTTGTCGATCCGGAGTTGGCGCTTTAGCTGTCGGCCACGCAAAGCGCTTACCCCGGTCCCATACAACATAGTCGCAACATAATTGCGAATGATCGGCAGCGATTGTTACATGATTCGCAAAGGCGATTGTCTCATATTCCGTAAAAATGCCTTGCATCTTTACCGGTTATTCCCCAATCAATCAAAAAATATAATGGCGCACATGCTTCTATAGCCAATTTTGGAGGAAATCGTGCAGTCTCCGGTACAGAAAGGGATCGCCGCAGCCGCGGTTCTTACGATCCTATTAACAATCGCCGGCTGTGCAAGTACCGGAGGCATCGCACCGCAAGATCGCGGAATCGAGCCGTCCTCGCTCGACGCTGGCAACGCTATCCGGGCGGCCAACGCGGACGCTCAATGGCCCGCCGCCGACTGGTGGCGCGCCTATAACGATCCGCAACTCAACGAGTGGGTCGAAGCCGCGCAGGCGGGCAATCCGAGCCTCGCTGTCGCCCAGGCGCGCGTGCGCGAAGCAGTATCGATGGCAGGCGTCGCCCGTTCGGCGCTCTCACCGCAAGTCAACGGCAGTCTGTCGATCCAGCGTCAGAAATGGGCCGACAACCTCTACTACGGCCCGGGCCCGCTCGCGGGCGAGCAGTCGTGGAACAACACCGGCACGCTGGGTCTGTCGTACAACCTCGATATCTGGGGCAAGGACAAGAACGCCGCCGAGCGCGCACTCGACGCCGCCCACGCAAGCGCAGCGGACTTCCGCGCCGCCCAGCTCGAACTCGAAGGCAACGTGGTGCGCACCTACATCGAGCTGTCGATGAACTACGCGCTGCTCGATATCGCCAAGTCCACGCTGCAGCAACAGCAGCAGATCGTCGACCTGGCGAACCGGCGTCTGAAAGGCGGCATCGGCACGCAGCTCGAAGTGAGCCAGGCGCAAACGCCGATGCCGGAATACGAACGCCAGATCGACGCGATCGAGGAAAAGATCGCGCTCGGCCGCAATCAACTGGCGGCACTGGCCGGCAAAGGTCCGGGCGCCGGCGACACGATCCAGCGTCCGACGCTCGCGCTCGACAACGCCCCCGCCGCCCTGCCGAGTGCCCTGCCCGCGGATCTGATCGGCCATCGGCCGGACGTGGTCGCGGCGCGCTGGACGGTCGCGGCGCAAGCGCGCGGCATCGACGTCGCCAAGGCCAGTTTTTATCCGGACATCAACCTGCTGGCGTCGATCGGCGGTTATGCGGCCATGGGGCCGCTGTTCCAGTTCCTGAAAGACCCCTCGCATAGCTGGAGCGCGGGCCCGGCGCTGTCGCTGCCGATCTTCGACGGTGGCCGGCTGCGCTCGCAACTTGGTGCGGCGTCGGCGGGGTACGACGAGGCGGTCGATCGCTACAACCAGTCGATCGTCGGCGCGCTGAAGGACATCTCCGATCAGGTGATCCGGATCCGTTCACTCGCCACCCAGGCCGAGGACGCCGACCGTTCGGTCGCGGCGGCTCGCAAGAACTACCATCTGTCGCGCGAAGGTTATCGGCGCGGTTTGACCGACTATCTGAATGTGCTGGTTGCGCAGAGTCAGTTGCTGCGCGCGCAGGAAGGGGTCGCGAAGATTCAGGCTGAGCGGCTCGCGGCGCACGCGTCGCTGGTCACGGCTCTCGGCGGCGGACTCGACGAACCCGCCAACGGACCGCAGGCCAACGAGACGTTGCCGGCGCATGGCCAGGGCAAAGGCAAAGGCCAGCCAGCGGCTGTGGCGCCTGCGGCTGCGTCGGGCGCATCGGCGCAAACGGCCTCGGCTGAGCGTGCCGGTGCCACCGCGCCGGCGCCAGCCCAGGGCGGCAGCACGCACGCACAGGGGCCGTCCACCAACGCGCCCGCGGCTGAGTAAGGAAGCCGGCCATGTCAGCCCCCCCCTCTCCCGCCTCACGCCCGGCGTCGTTTGCCGCGCTCTACTCGGCTGCCGCCGACTGGGCGCGCACCGATGGCCTCACCTGGGTCTATCTGTTCAAAGCGCTCGCCGCCTGCTTTCTGGCGCTCGGTATCGCGATGAAACTCGACCTGCCGCAGCCGCGCACCGCCATGACCACCGTGTTCATCGTGATGCAGCCGCAAAGCGGGATGGTGTTCGCCAAGAGCTTCTACCGGATCTGCGGCACGCTCGTCGGCCTCGTCGTGATGCTCGCATTGATCGGCCTGTTCGCACAGCAGCCCGAACTGTTCATCGTCACGACCGCGATCTGGGTCGGCATCTGCACCGCCGGCGCGGCGCGCAACCGTAACTTCAAGTCGTATGGTTTCGTGCTGGCGGGCTACACCGCCGCGCTGATCGGCATTCCGGCTTCACAGCATCCGGACGGCGCGTTTCTCAGCGCGCTCACGCGGGTGGCCGAAGTGGTGGTTGGCATCCTCTGCGCGGGCGCGGTTAGCGGCCTCGTGTTTCCGCAATTCACCGGCTTGCAGATGCGCGGCACGGTGCGCGCGCGTTTCTCGGCGTTCGTCGAGTATGTGTCGACCTCGTTGGCCGGCCGCAACGACCGCGCGCAGATCGAAGCGACCAACGCGGGCTTTGTCGCGGACATCGTCGGTTTCGAAGCGGCGCGCAGTGTCGCCGTGTTCGAAGGCCCCGATTCGCGGATGCGCGGCGGCCGTCTGGCGCGCCTGAACAGCGAATTCATGACCGCCTCGACGCGCTTTCACGCGCTGCATCAACTGATGAACCGGCTGCGCGATACGAATACGAGCGGCGCAACCATCGCAGTCGAAGCGCTGGAGCCGTACTTCAAGGAAATTGCCCCGTTGCTGGCGAAATCCGGCGAACCGGTGTTGAGCGCCGCCGACGCGGCCCACGCCGCCACGCAACTCGACGCGTACAAAGCAGCGCTGCCCAAGCGGGTACGCGAGACCCGCGCCGCGCTGGAAACGCAGCCGGACGCGCCGCTGCTCGACTTCGACACCGGTGCCGAACTGCTGTACCGCTTCATCGACGATCTGCACGCGTACGCGGCCACCTACGCCTCGCTTGCGGTCGACACGCACGAACGCGAGCGCTGGATCGAGCGTTACGAACCGAAGACCAACGCGATCGCCGCGAGCGTTGCCGGCTTGCGCGCGACCATCGTCATGATCGTGCTCGGCGCATTCTGGATCGCGACCGCGTGGCCGAGCGGCTCGACCTTGACGCTGGATGCCGCGGCGGTATGCGCGCTGGCGTCGTCGTCGCCGAATCCGAAGCGCACGGCGTTCCAGATGGCCGGCGGCACGCTGGTCGCATCGGTAATGGGCATGATCGCGGTGTACGGCGTGTATCCGCACATCGACGGTTTCCCGCTGCTGTGCGCGGCGCTCACGCCATTCCTGCTGCTCGGCGTATTCATGACGACGCGCCCGGCGCTGGCCGGTTACGGCGTCGGCTATTGCATCTTCTTCTGCTTCCTGGCCGGCCCCGACAACCTGATTCATTACGACCCGAGCGGCACCATCAACGACGCGATCGCGCTGGTGCTGTCGATGCTGGTCTGCGCGGTTGCCTTTGCGGTGATGCTGCCGCCTTCGACGCCGTGGCTGCGCAACCGTCTGCTGGTGGACCTGCGCCGTCAGGTCACGCTGGCGAGCCGTGCGGGCATGCGGCGGGTGCGTTCGCGCTTCGAGAGCGGCGCACGCGATCTGATGTTCCAGATCAACGCGCTCGCGCAGAACGAACCCGAACTCAAACGCGACACCTTGCGCTGGCTCTTTTCGGTACTCGAAGTGGGCAACGCGATGATCGATCTGCGCCGCGAAGTGGCGGCGCTGCCCGCCGACGCGCGCTACGCCAGGTCGATGCCGTGGCGCGTCAGCTTGCGTGCGATGCGCGATGCGCTGACCGCGCTGTTCGAACGGCCACGCGCGGACCGCTTCGACCGCGCGCTGTCCGCAACCGTCGACGCTATCGGCGCGGTTCAACTGATGCTGGCGACCTTCACGCCGCCGCGTGAAGAGCGGCATCAGTTGCAACGCATTCTGAGTCAACTGCATTTCATTCGTACCGCGCTGCTCGATCCGCAATCGCCGCTTGAACCGCTGGTGAACGGACGTGCCGACGCGTCAGAAGGAGTTCGTCATGCCACGTGATATCGCCGTATTCGACGCGTACGTGCCGGCCATCGTGCTGCTGTTCATCGCGGGCGCCGCGCTTACCTGGGTGTTGGACCGCGTGATTGCCTATACGGGCCTGTATCGCGTGGTGTGGCATCCGTCCTTGTTCCGGGCCAGCTTGCTCGTGTGTGTGTGCGGCGTGCTGGGTCTCGCCGTTTATCGTTGATCAGAGTCGAAACATGACCATCCGAAATATTGTTGGCTTCGTCGCGACAGCCATTATTTTTATCGTCGCGATTTTGATTGGGCGCGTGTTGTGGGTTCATTACATGGATGAACCGTGGACTCGCGATGGGCGCGTGCGCGCTGAGATTGTGAATGTGGCGCCTGATGTGTCTGGCGCGGTTGTTGATTTGCCTGTTAAGGATAACCAACTGGTCAAGAAAGGCGATCTGTTGATGCAGATCGATCCTTCGCACTATCAGATTGCTGTTGAGCAGGCGCAAGCTGCCGTTGCTGCGCGTAAGGCTGAGTTGCAGATGAAGCGCGATGATGCGCAGCGGCGGGCGGATATGGATGCTTTGGTTGTGTCCAAAGAGAGTCGCGAGAATGCTACGCACACTGCTTCTGCTGCTGAGGCTTCCTATCAGCAGGCTTTGGCCGCGCTCGATGCCGCGAAGTTGAATCTCGAGCGGACTCGGGTGGTGTCGCCGGTTGATGGGTATGTCACTAATCTGAACGTCTTTCGCGGTGACTATGCCACGGCTGGGGCCGCCAAACTGGCGATCGTCGATAGTCACTCGTTCTGGGTTTATGGGTACTTTGAGGAAACCAAGCTGCCTCATGTTCGCATCGGCGATAAGGCTGAAGTTCGGCTTATGAGTGGGGGGACGCTGCAAGGACATGTCGAGAGCATCTCTCGAGGAATCTATGATCGCGATAATCCGGAAAGCCGGGAGCTGCTCGCTGATGTGAATCCGACTTTTAACTGGGTTCGGTTGGCGCAGCGCGTGCCCGTGCGGGTGAGGATTGATTCTGTGCCCGATGGGGTTGTGCTTGCTGCTGGTATTACCTGTACTGTGGTTGTTAAGCCTAGCTGAGGTGCCCTTTTTTTGCCTGGGTGGCGCTTGTTTTGCGCTGGGCTTGAAGGGTGTTGGCCTTTCCTTGTTTTCTTAGTGGTCTATTAGTGTTGCCCCTGTGCGGGGCGGCACCTACTTTTCTTTGCCGGCCGCAAAGAAAAGTAGGCAAAAGAAAGCGGCTCAAACCGCTAATTCTTAAGCGGGTCCCCCGCGCAGCCACGGTAGTGGTGCATCTGGAATCTGTCGCCTCGTACATTCCGCCTCAGTGACAAGGCAGTCATACTTCCGGCGGCGCTGCGCGCGCCGATGCGGTAGTTCGGTCCTGGGTTTTTGGTTGCGGCTTCGTCGGTTTATAACCTGAATTTTCCAACCATCTGCTTCAGGCCGCGGGCCTGGTCATCCAATGATCGGGCAGCCGCCGTCGCCTGCTCCACCAGCGCAGCGTTCTGCTGCGTGCCGGAATCCATCTGCGTTACCGCCAGATTGATCTCCTCAATCCCCGCGCTTTGCTCGGACGACGCCGCCGAAATCTCGCCCATGATGTCCGTCACGCGCTTCACCGCCTTCACCACTTCGTCCATCGTCTGACCAGCATCTTCCGCCAACGTCGAGCCATTGCTCACCCGCTCCACCGACGTACTGATCAACCCCTTGATCTCCTTCGCGGCAGCCGCGCTGCGCTGCGCGAGATTGCGCACTTCGGCCGCGACTACCGAGAATCCGCGGCCTTCTTCGCCAGCTCGGGCAGCTTCTACCGCGGCGTTCAACGCAAGGATGTTCGTCTGGAATGCAATTCCCTCGATTACGCCAATGATGTCGCCAATGCTGCGCGCGCTGTCGTTGATCTCGTTCATCGTCGCCACCACGCGGCTTACTACGGCACCACCCTTCTCCGCAATCTCCGACGCGTTGTTGGCCAAGGTGCTCGCCTGCTTCGCGTTGTCGGCGTTCTGTCTGACCGTCGAGGTCAACTGCTCCATGCTGCTCGCCGTCCGCTCGAGCGCCATCGCCTGCTGTTCCGTACGCTGCGACAAGTCGAGATTGCCCATCGAGATTTCGCCCGACGCCGTCGCAATCGCGTCGGCACTCGACGCGATGTCGGAAACCGTCGTCGCAAGGCCGCTTTGCATGTCGTGCAGCGCGTATAGCATGCTCGACTTGTCCTTGCGGCCCAGCACGATCTGATTCGATAAGTCGCCCGCAGCAATCCGGCTCGCAATTTCCTTGGCGTAGGCAGGCTCGCCGCCGAGCTGGCCGGCAAGCCGGCGCACCACCCATTCGCTAATGCCGAACGCCAGGGCAATCAGGCCGACCGTCATCACGGCGATCATCACGAACGACGAATGGAAGATAAAACCCGATGCCTCGATCGTCGCCTTGGCAGCCGTGCCGCGCTCTGCAACGAGTTCGTCGACGAGTTTTTCGAGCTTGCCGGTCTCGACCAGCAGCGATACGTCCTGCGTGCCGACCTGCCAGTTCATCTGCGAAAGATCGAGCGGTTGCGCCTTCACAAGCTTCACGAAATCGCGCAAGTGGCCACTCCACACTGCAACGGCCGCGGCAAATTTCTTCTGCTGATCGACCGCCTTCGCATCGGAAGTGTCGACGTACTGTTGCAGCGTGCCGAGTTCCGTGCCGAGACCGCTCAGGCCCTTGTCGATGTCGGCGCCGAGGTCGTCACGCTCCTTGGCCGTGGTCGCCGTGAGAAGCATCTTCTGTGCGCGGCTCGCACGCAGCATGTGGCCGCGCGCCTCTTCGGCAGCGCGGCTTGCCACGTGGCCCTGGTCGTAGATCGATTGCGCGGAAGCGTTCAGGCGGCTGATCTGGGTCAGCGAAAATACACCGATCGCGAGGGTGCCGATCAGCAGCACGGCAAATGCAAGCCGCAGCGTCGCCTTCACCGACAAACCCTTGAGCCGCACGGCACGCGAACGGCCGCCCTGCCCGCGCGACGGCTTGCCCGCCGCCTCCCCGTCCGGTACGAACCCCGCGCCCGTCTGGCCACCCAGCGAAACTGCTTTCATATTCCTCGTCCCCGCGTATCGACTGCCGGAAAGGTCGGTTCCGGCATTAATGCTTATCTCTCCGGGTCTACGGCATAAACGTCCGCGATCTTTAACGCCGCTCGTGCCATGCCAATCGTCATGCCCGGTCCTCGACGCGCCGCTTTGTAAGCTTCGCGCCCGCGACCGTTTATACATGGCCAAAAATCGCGAAACCGCATTTATCAGAGGGCTTGCCAATCACGCGTGGCAATGGCAACACACTCGCCGAAAGCACCGCTGCGGTGCACCAGACGACCGATTTCCAGGCAGCCATCGCACCCGTGCTAACCATAAGTGTCCGATTCGCGACAAAACTTGTCCTTACATTTATTCGAAGCCACATTAAACTTCGACAAATAGCTGACAAAGCCGGATATCGCGTCGAAATGCCGCACCGCTCGCTTCCCCGTCTATCAGGCAAGCGAACCGGAAGAACGGCCACGCATCGGAAGCCCGAACGCGGAAGCCCGAACGCCGGCAGCCCGAAATCATGACCTTTCACCCTTTCTTCTCTCTCATCTAGCGTATGGAAACGAGCCTCGATAAAAGCGCCCTCGCCGGCGCCTCAGCGTCTCCCGCCAGTGCTGCCAACCCCGCCGCCGCGCAGCCGGCCGCCAAAGTCCAGCGCACGGTCTATTCCGTTCTGGGCGCGATCAGCTTTTCGCATCTGCTCAACGACATGATCCAGTCGTTGATTCTGGCGATCTACCCGATGCTGAAAGACAACTTCTCGCTGTCGTTCGGGCAGATCGGGTTGATTACGCTGACCTATCAGATCACCGCGTCGCTGCTGCAACCGCTGGTCGGCAGCTATACCGACAAGCATCCGAAGCCGTATTCGCTGCCTGTCGGCATGGGCTTCACGCTCGCCGGCCTGCTGCTGATGTCGGTCGCGCCGAGTTTCGGCGTGCTGCTGGTGGCGGCGGCGCTGGTCGGTTGCGGCTCGTCGGTGTTCCATCCGGAATCGTCGCGCGTGGCACGTCTGGCGTCGGGCGGCAAGCACGGCCTCGCGCAATCGCTGTTCCAGGTAGGCGGCAATGCGGGTTCGTCGCTCGGGCCGTTGCTCGCCGCGTTGATCGTGATCCCGCACGGCCAGCGCAGCATCGCGTGGTTTTCGGTAGCGGCACTGGTTGCGATCGTCGTGCTCACGCAGATCGGCCGCTGGTACAAGCAGCATCCGGCAGTGAAGAAGACGCGTAGCCAGGCCGGTCACGCGACCCTATCGCGCAACCAGGTCATGTTCGCGATGGCCGTGCTGATGCTGCTGGTGTTCTCGAAGTACTTCTACCTCGCCAGCATCAACAGTTATTTCACGTTCTATCTGATCGACAAATTCCATCTGCCGGTACAGGCCGCGCAGGTCCACCTGTTCGTGTTCCTCGCAGCGGTCGCGGCGGGCACGGTGATCGGCGGTCCGATCGGCGACCGGATCGGCCGCAAGTACGTGATCTGGGTGTCGATTCTCGGCGTTGCGCCGTTCACGCTGCTGCTGCCCTACGCCAACCTGTTCTGGACAGGCGTGCTGACGGTGATCATCGGTATCGTGCTGGCCTCGGCGTTCTCGGCGATCCTCGTCTATGCGCAGGAGCTGATCCCCGGCAAGGTGGGGATGGTCGCCGGCCTCTTCTTCGGTTTCGCGTTCGGCATGGGCGGCGTCGGCGCCGCCGTGCTCGGGCAGTTGGCCGACGCGACCAGCATCACTTATGTGTATAAGGTCTGCTCGTTCCTGCCGCTGATCGGCATGCTGACGGTGTTCCTGCCGGATGTCGAAGGCAAGCGCGCGAAAGCGTGATGGCTTTGACTGTCCGGAAGGGACAAGAAAAAAGGCGCTGCGGCGCCTTTTTTCTTGTCCCCGCTCATGGTGAACCCGCGTTGTCCGCACCGCCACGCCTGCACTATCCTTGTGCGGATAGTCGTGCCGCCCTCTCGCCGCGCCCAGGCGCCGTACGACTCGCCATCCGTTCACTCACGCAGCAGAAGGATCGCCGCCGATGACTACCTACCGCGACTTCCACCGTCGTTCGATCGAACAACCCGAAGCGTTCTGGCGTGAGCAGGCGCAGCGGATTCATTGGCAAACCCCGTTCGATACCGTGCTCGATCACTCGAATCCGCCGTTCGCGCGCTGGTTCGTCGGCGGCCGCACGAACCTGTGCCACAACGCGGTGGATCGGCATCTGGCTGAACGGGCGCAGCAAAACGCGCTGGTGTACGTGTCGACGGAAACCGGTATCGAGCGGCGTTATACCTACGCCGAGCTGCACGCCGAAATCAACCGCATGGCCGCGGTGATGCGCTCGTTGGGCGTGAAGCGCGGCGACGTCGTGCTGCTCTATTTGCCAATGATCCCCGAAGCGCTGTTCGCGATGCTCGCATGCGCGCGGCTCGGTGCGATTCACTCGGTGGTGTTCGGCGGCTTCGCGGCCCCCAACCTGGCGGCTCGCATCGACGACGCGAAACCTGTGCTGATCGTCACCGCCGACGCCGGTGCGCGTGGCGGCAAGGTGATCGACTACACGCCTCTGGTGGACGAAGCGCTCGCGCGCGCGGCCCACAAGACTCCGCACGTATTGTTGATCGATCGCCAGCTCGCGCCGGAGCGCCTGAACGCAAGCTACCTCGTCGCCTACGAGCCGCTGCGCGAACAGTTCTTCAATGCGCATGTGCCGTGCGAATGGCTCGAATCGAACGAGCCGTCGTATGTGCTGTACACCTCGGGCACCACGGGCAAGCCGAAGGGCGTGCAGCGCGACGTCGGCGGCTATGCGGTGGCGCTGGCGGCGTCAATGGAACACATCTTTCAGGGCAAGCCCGGCGACACGATGTTCACCGCATCGGACGTGGGCTGGGTGGTCGGCCACAGCTACATCGTCTATGCGCCGCTGATCGCGGGGCTCACTACCGTGATGTACGAAGGCACGCCGATTCGCCCGGATGGCGGTATCTGGTGGCGCCTCGTCGAACAGCACAAAATCAATCTGATGTTCACCGCGCCGACCGCGTTGCGCGTGCTGAAAAAGCAGGACCCGGCGCTGCTGAAAAAATCCGACCTGTCGAGCCTGCGCACGCTGTTCCTCGCCGGCGAACCGCTCGACGAACCGACCGCCAGCTGGATCGCCGGCGCGCTCGGCAAGCCCGTGATCGACAACTACTGGCAAACCGAAACCGGCTGGCCGATGCTAGCGATTCCGCGCGGCGTCGAAGCCTTGCCCACCAAATTCGGCTCGCCGGGCGTACCGTCGGCAGGCTTCGATCTGACCTTGCGCAACGAACTGACGGGCGAGCCCTGCCCGCCCGGCGAAAAAGGCGTGCTCGCGCTGGGCTACCCGCTGCCGCCGGGCTGCATGTCCACGGTATGGGGCGACGACAAGCGCTTTATCAGCACGTACTGGTCGAGCGTGCCGAACCAGCAGGTCTACTCGACCTTCGACTGGGGTATTCAGGACGAAGACGGCTACGTCACGATTCTCGGCCGCACGGACGACGTGATCAATGTCGCCGGCCATCGGCTCGGCACGCGCGAGATCGAGGAAGCGTTGTCGAGCCACGCGGCGGTCGCGGAAGTGGCGGTGGTCGGCGTGAACGATGCGCTGAAAGGTCAGGCGGCGATGGCCTTCGTCGTGCTGCGCGACGCGCAAGCTTATGCGGACGACAAAGCGCGGACGAAGCTGGAAGCCGAACTCACCGCAACCGTCGATCGCCATCTCGGCGCGATTGCACGGCCGGCGCGTGTGGTGGTGGTGTCGATGCTGCCGAAGACGCGCTCCGGCAAATTGCTACGCCGTGCGATTGCGGCGCTGGCGGAAGGACGCGAGCCGGGCGATCTGCCGACGATCGAGGATCCGTCGGCTTTGCAGCAGGTGCGCGAGGCTCTCGGAGACTCAACGAAACACTAGGCCGTTCGTGCCGTGAACCAGCGACGCACTCGTGCGCCGCTGGTTCGATTGACTACTATGAGGCACAGGCAGATCGACACGCTGCGCGCCCAGGCGGCGAGCACCTCACGCCACCCCGCGCGCTTCCAGAAACCGCTTCAGAATCGCGTTCGAGTACGTCCCGGCGATCTCGGTGAGAAACGACACGAACGATTGCGGCGCATGATCGTCGGCGGTGTCGGAGATGGTGCGCACCACCGCACACGGCACGCCGTATTCGTAGCAGACCTGCGCGATCGCCGCGCCCTCCATCTCGACCGCGAGCGCATCCGGCAGCGCGTCGCGCAAAGCTTTGACGCCCGTCGCACTCGCGACGAATTGATCGCCGCTGATAATCAAGCCGCGGTGCACACGCGGTTCGTGTGTGCCGAAACGCGCAGCCGACGCGGCACCTTCTTCGACGACAAAGCGCTCGCATGCCGCAGCCAGTTGATCGGCAAGCGCTGCATCGGCTGTGAAGCGCGACACGCCGAGCAGCGGCACTTCAAAGCGAGGGAACAACGGCGACGCGTCGAGATCGTGCTGCATCAGCGCATTGGCGACGACAATATCGCCAACCCGCACCTCAGCGCCCACGCCGCCGGCGACACCCGTAAACACCACCGCTTCGACATCGAACGCGTGGATCAACGCGCTGACGGTAGCCGACGCCGCAACCTTGCCGACGCGCGCCAATGTCACGACGCAAGGCGCGCCATGCACCGTACCGAGGTGATAGTCACGCTGGCCGTGCGTGATGGTGCGTACGCCGGATTCGGCGCGCATCGCTTCGATCAGATCGCCGAGTTCCTGCGGCAAGGCCGCCAGAATGCCCAGCGGACGATGCGAGACTGGTGCGCCGCCGCGGCCTGGATCGATGCCACCCGCGCTCATTCGACCGCCTGCAGTTTAGCGACCGCGAGCGCCAGCCACTTCTCGCCGTGCCGCTTGAATTTGACCTGGGCCTTGGCATCCGTGCCGCCGCCTTCCAGCGCGGTAATCGTGCCTTCGCCGAACTTGGTGTGGAATACCTGCTGGCCGACGCGAAAACCCGTTTCAGCCGCACGCTGTTCGTTGGCGAACGCCGGCAACGGCGCCGGCGTAGACGATGAAGCCCCCGTGTAACCCGGCCGCGCGAACCAGTCGCGGCCATAACCGGCGTTGTCCGAACGGCCGCCCCAGCGCGCGCCCGCCTCGACCTTCGGCGTGAGCCACTTGAGGGTTTCCTGCGGCAGTTCGTCGAAGAAGCGCGAACGGATGTTGTAGCGCGTCTGGCCGTGCAGCATCCGGCTCTGCGCAAACGACAGATACAAACGCTCCTTGGCCCGTGTGATCGCCACGTACATCAGACGGCGCTCTTCTTCCAGACCGTCCGACTCCATCGCGCTGTTTTCATGCGGGAACAGACCTTCTTCGAGCCCGGTGATGAACACCGCCGTGAACTCGAGACCCTTGGCCGCATGCACCGTCATCAACTGCACGGCTTCCTGACCGGCTTGCGCCTGGTTGTCGCCCGCTTCCAGCGATGCGTGCGACAGGAAACCGGCGAGCGGCGTCATCGTGTCCGGATTTTGTGCCGGATCGTCGATACTGGGTGCGTCCAGCACGACGGTATTCGGATCGTCGGTGGCGACAGCCAACTCGGGCGCCGCGGTGGCGCCTGGGCGCAGCGGAATCGAGCGCGCCGGCGTATCCATGCCGTAGCCTTCTTCGCTGACGAAAGCAGCGGCCGCATTGACCAGTTCCTGCAAGTTCTCCAGCCGGTCCTGGCCTTCGCGTTCGTTCTGATAGAACTCCGTGAGACCACTCGTGCGGACCACGTATTCGACCGTTTCCGGCAGGCTCATCTGCTGCGTTTCCGCGCGCATCTTGCCGACCAGGTTCGCGAAACTCGCGAGGCTCGACCCTGCCTTACCCGCGACATACGGAATCGCCGCGGCCATCGAGCAGTTGTACAGACGCGCCGCGTCGGCAAGCTGCTCGATCGAGCGCGCGCCGATACCGCGCGTGGGGAAATTGACGACACGGGCAAACGCGGTGTCGTCGTTCGGATTGTCGATCAGGCGCAGATAGGCTAGCGCGTGCTTGACTTCCTGGCGCTCGAAAAAGCGCAGACCGCCGTACACCCGGTACGCGATGCCCGCATTGACCAGCGTGTGTTCGATCGTGCGCGACTGCGCGTTGCTGCGATACAGGATGGCGATTTCGCTGCGCGAGGTGCCGGTGCTGATCAGCGCCTTGATTTCCTCGACGATCCAGCCGGCTTCCTGCGTGTCGGTGGCGGATTCGTAGACACGCACCGGTTCGCCGTGCCCCGCGTCGGTACGCAGATTCTTGCCCAGACGCCGGGAGTTATTGGCGATCAACTGATTGGCCGCGTCGAGGATATGGCCGTGCGAGCGGTAGTTCTGCTCCAGCTTGATCATGTGCCGGACGTTGAACTCGTGTTCGAAGTCGCGCATGTTGCCGACGTTCGCGCCGCGGAACGCGTAGATCGACTGGTCGTCGTCGCCGACGGCGAAGATCGAGTTGGTTTGCCCGGCCAGCAGTTTCAGCCACGCGTATTGCAGCTTGTTGGTGTCCTGGAACTCGTCGACGAGAATGTGCCTGAAGCGTGCCTGATAGTGGGCGCGCAGTGGCGGATTGTGCGCGAGCAGTTCGAAGCAGCGCAGCAGCAGTTCCGGGAAGTCGACCACGCCTTCACGCTGGCATTGCTGGTCGTAGGCTTCGTAGAGCTCGACGAATTTGCGGTTGAAGTTGTCGGTAGCGTCGACGTCTTTCGGCCGCAGGCCTTGTTCTTTGGAATTGTTGATGAAGTACTGGAGATTTTTCGCCGGGTACTTTTCGTCGTCGATGTTCAGGCCCTTCATCAGACGCTTGATCGCGGAGAGCTGGTCTGCGGTATCGAGGATCTGGAAGGTGGACGGCAGGCCCGCGTCGCGATGGTGCGCGCGAAGCATGCGGTTGCACAGGCCGTGGAAGGTGCCGATCCACATGCCGCGCGTGTCGATCGGCAAGAGTGCCGAAAGACGCGACATCATTTCGCGGGCGGCTTTGTTGGTGAAGGTCACCGCGAGGATGGTGGCGGGCGACGCCAGACCGTGCTGGATCAGCCACGCGATCCGCGTGATGAGGACGCGGGTTTTGCCGCTGCCCGCGCCTGCAAGGATCAGCGCTGGCTCGTTGGGGAGCGTGACGGCGGCGTGTTGTTCGGGGTTTAGATTGGCTAGCAGATCGGGCATTTTTTGGGAGGACGGCGAGGGCAATCGGCATTATATGCCCGGGAGGGGATCAGGTTTTTTTGCCTGTTCGGCGGTTTTGTTGTTGATATGGATTTTGGGCGTTGCCGTGGTGGGTTCGTGGTCTGTTTGGGGTTGTTGATCTGGGCTTTTGGCCTTTCCTTGCTGTGTTAGTGGTCTGTTCTGTTTTTGGTCTTTTGGTCTTTTGGCCTTTCCTTGCTGTGTTAGTGGTCTATTAGCGTTGCCCCTGTGCGG
Organism: Paraburkholderia agricolaris; assembly: GCF_009455635.1. Taxonomy (NCBI): domain Bacteria; kingdom Pseudomonadati; phylum Pseudomonadota; class Betaproteobacteria; order Burkholderiales; family Burkholderiaceae; genus Paraburkholderia; species Paraburkholderia agricolaris. The sequence goes on along the minus strand of NZ_QPER01000001.1, from coordinate 1,176,969 downwards.
GGCGGCACTTACTTTCTTTGCCGCCGTGTATAGACCGGAGACATGGTTGACAAACGTGCGGAGACATCATTGACACTTTATGGTCAGTGATTGTCGCTCCTCAGGTCAAGGGTGAGGATGCGGTGATGGGCAAACCAGAATTCAAATACGCCGTCTTCGCCCGGCTTTGCGCGTGCCGCAACCGGCAGTCCATAAAGTGCATTCGAGACCTTGAGGTGCCGTCCTTCAAAGCGTAGCCGGCCATCCGATTTAACCAGCAGCACCACGTCATCCGGGCCGTACTCCGGCTCCGGCAGGATCGATGGATACGCCCGGGGGCTCGGCCGGTAACGGCTGATGGGCGTGTCCATGCCGATCGCCTCATGCGGGCGCTCGCAGTTATATACGGTGCGCCAGCGGTCCAGTTCCTGTTGCACGTGCTGCTGGGTAGCGAAGCTTCGTCCGTTCAGTACTTCAGCCTTCAGCGTACGGTGAAACCGCTCGTCCTTGCCGTTGGTCTGCGGGTGGTAAGGCCGGCTGTAACTGATGCGGATACCCAGCCGGATCAGCCAGACGGCCAGCTCGGTGAGCTGACCCGGACTGCCAGGCGAACCCCACGGCGAGCCGTTATCGGTATTGATGCGTAACGGCAGGCCATAGTGTCCAAACGCCTCCCGTAATCCCGTCTGCACGGTAGCGGTGTCGGTGGGTCCACAGGCGCGCAGCAGGATGCTGAAGCGCGAGTGGTCGTCGAGTACCGTCAGGGGGCTGCAGCGCCCCTTCCCGAGGGTCTCAAAGTGCCCCTTGAAGTCCATCTGCCAGAGTACGTTAGGCTGCTCGTGCTCAAAGCGCTTCCAGGGTTGGCTCATCGCTGAATCGGCCGGCAGGATCAGGTTGTGCCGGTGCAGGATGTCGGTCACGGTGCTGGGCTGCGGCACCGCCTCAAGGCCCAGATCACGCAGGCGCCGGCTGATCTTGCGTCCGCCCCAGCGCGGATGGGTCTGGCGCAGCCGTACCACTTCCTGCTCCATCGCAGTGGGGGTCTTCGACGGACTGCTGAGCGGGCGTCGGGATTGATCTGCCAGCGCATGCTCGCCGCGATGGAGCCATTTGTAGCCGGTCTGCCGGCTGATGTTAAAGCGCTGGCACAGCTCGGTCATCGTCAGCGTGTCCTGACTGGCCAGATGAACAAATTCCTGTCGGAGGCTCATGGTGTCTCTTGCGTTCCAGGGCATGGTCGGGACCGGGCGTTTTAGTACCCGGAAGTGTCAACCATGTCCCCGCACACCTGTCAGCTATGTCTCCGGTCTATACACCGCCGCAAAGAAAGTAAGTGCCGCCCCGCACAGGGGCAACGCCAATAGACCACTAACACAGCAAGGAAAGGCCAAAAGACCAAAAGGGCAACGCCAAACAAACCACGAACACAGCAAAGCAACACCCCAAAACCAGATCAACAAAAAAACCAAACCCAAACCGCCTTCAGGCGCCCCCCCGCCACCTACTGTAAAATCCAACGCTTCAGCGTCTCCCCCCGAAGGTCATCGTCGATGCAAATTCAGGTTCATAAGGAAGTCGATGCACGCGGACTGATGTGCCCGCTGCCCATTTTGCGCGCCAAAAAGGCGCTCGCCGACATGGAAAGCGGCCAGATCCTCAAGGTATTGGCGACCGATCCGGGCTCACAACGCGATTTCGCCGCGTTCGCGAAGCAAACCGGCAACGAAATCGTCGAAAGCTCGGCGCATGACAAGGTCTTTACCTTTCTGATGAAGCGCCGCTAAAGAACAAACAACAAACAAAAAGGCGCTGCGCCCACGAATGTGGAACACAGCGCCTTTTTTACGCCTGACTGACGCCCATCGCGAGAGGCTAACAGCGCAGGAAGCTGCGCGCAGCTGCCCAGTTCCTCAGCCTTCCAGCACCGGCGAACGGGTACGCAGATATTCTTCGAAATCGGCTGCCACTTCCGGGTGACGCAGAGCGAACTCGACCGTCGCCTTCAGATAACCCAGCTTGCTGCCGCAGTCGAAACGCGTACCGTGGTACTTGTACGCCAGCACCTGCTCATCGGCGAGCAGCGATTGAATCGCGTCCGTCAGCTGCAATTCGCCGCCCGCGCCCGGCTTCAGCGCGCGCAGATGCTCGAAAATCCGCGGCTTCAGCACATAGCGGCCCACCACGCCGAGATTCGACGGCGCCACGCTCGGCTCCGGTTTTTCGACAATACCCGACATCTTGATGATCGAGTCTTCCCACTCCTTGCCGTCGACGATACCGTACGACTTCGTCTCCGCAGCCGGGATCTCTTCGACACCGATCACCGAGCTGTGATAGTGATCGAACACCTCGATCATCTGCGTCATCACAGGCGGCGTGCCGTACAGCAAATCGTCCGCGAGAATGACGGCGAACGGGTTATCGCCCACCAGCTTTTCGGCGCACATCACCGCATGGCCAAGGCCGAGCGCTTCCGGCTGACGCACGTAGAAGCAGTCCACATGGCTCGGCTTGATGCTGCGCACCAGTTCCAGCAGCTTGGCCTTGCCACGTGCCTCGAGTTCCGCCTCGATTTCGTATGACTTATCGAAATGGTCCTCGATCGCGCGCTTGCTGCGGCCCGTGACGAAGATCATTTCAGTGATGCCGGCCGCCATTGCCTCTTCCACCGCATATTGAATCAGCGGCTTGTCGACGATCGGCAGCATCTCCTTCGGGCTTGCCTTCGTGGCAGGGAGGAACCGGGTGCCCAGACCTGCTACCGGAAATACTGCCTTTGTAACTTTTAGCATGTGATTACCCTGAATCCTCTGGTTTAGCTTTGATCCGCACCCGCCCACGGGGCAGGCGCGGAGCGTCGATCAGGCCGGCAAACGAGCCAATTGGGCTTTCAGCTTGCCGATAGTCGTTTCAAATTCTGCCAGCCTTTTCTGCTCCTGCTCAACGACCGCCGGTGGTGCCTTTGCAACAAAGCTTTCATTTTGCAATTTTGCGTTGCATTTGATGACTTCCGTTGCAAGCCGGGCGATTTCCTTTGACAGACGCTCGCGCTCAACGGCGACATCGATTTCCACCTTCAACACAAGCTTGTCATTTCCTACGATAGCAATTGGCGCGCCATCCGCTTGCGCGTCCAGGCTTGCCTCGTCGGCAATGATCTGCACCTCCGACAAACGGGCCAATGCCTGAGCGTACGGCGCAAAGGTGCGCAGGCGCTCGGCGTTGCCAGCCGCGAGCAACGGCACCTTGACCGCCGGCGACAGATTCATCTCGCCACGCAGATTCCGGCACGCATCGATCACTGCTTTCAGGTCGGCCGCCCATTGCTCCGCGTCTTCGTCGAGCTTCGACGGTTCGGCAATGGGGTAAGGCTGCACCATGATGGACGCCTCGCCCTCTGCCTTGCCCTGCGGGTAACGGCCGGCCAACGGCGCTACTTTTTGCCACAGCGCTTCGGTAATAAACGGAATCACCGGATGCGCAAGCCGCAACACTGTCTCGAGCACGCGCAGCAGCGTGCGGCGTGTTGCGCGCTGCTGGTTCGGCTGACCCGTCTGGATCTGAACCTTGGCGAGTTCGAGATACCAGTCACAGTATTCGTCCCATACGAACTTGTATAGGGCGTTGGCCACATTGTCGAAACGATAGTCGGCAAAGCCTTTGGCGATTTCCGCTTCCACGCGTTGCAGGCGCGACACGATCCAGCGGTCGGCCGCCGAGAAATTCAGGTGTCCGTCCGGGCCGCATTCGCCGCATTGTTCCGGCTTGCCGAAACCGCAATCGTGGCCTTCGCAGTTCATCAGCACGAAACGGGTGGCGTTCCACAGCTTGTTGCAGAAGTTGCGATAGCCCTCGCAACGCGCCAGGTCGAAGTTGACATTGCGGCCGAGCGTGGCCATCGACGCCATCGTGAAGCGCAGTGCGTCCGTGCCGAAGGCCGGAATGCCGTCCGGGAATTCCTTGCGGGTTTTCTTTTCGATCGACGCAGCCTGCTTCGGATTCATCAGGCCGGTGGTGCGTTTGGCGACCAGCGCGTCGAGGTCGATGCCGTCGACGATATCGATCGGATCGAGCGTATTGCCCTTGCTCTTCGACATCTTCTGGCCTTCGGCGTCGCGCACCAGACCGTGCACGTAGACCGTGTCGAACGGCACCTTGCCGGTGAAGTGCGTGGTCATCATGACCATGCGCGCGACCCAGAAGAAGATGATGTCGAAGCCGGTAACCAGCACCGACGAGGGCATGAAGTGCTTCAGTTCCGGCGTCTGCGCAGGCCAGCCGAGCGACGAAAACGGCACTAGCGCGGACGAGAACCACGTGTCGAGCACGTCGTCGTCGCGCTTGAGCGAGCCCGTGTAACCGGCCGCCGCCGCCTTCTCGCGCGCGCCTTCTTCGGTTTGAGCGACGAAGATTTCGCCGTTTTCACCGTACCAGGCCGGGATCTGGTGGCCCCACCAGAGCTGGCGCGAGATACACCAGTCCTGAATGTTTTCGAGCCACTGGTAATAGGTGGTGCTCCAGTTTTCCGGCACGAATTTGATTTCGCCGCTGCGCACCACGTCCAGCGCGGTTTCGGCGATCGATTTGCCCGGATTGAAGGTGCCTTCCGGCGCCGGCTTGCTCATCGCGACGAACCATTGATCCGTCAGCATCGGCTCGATCACGACGCCCGTGCGGTCGCCGCGCGGCACCATCAGCTTGTGCGGTTTGACCGATTCGAGCGCGCCGAGCGCTTCGAGATCGGCCACGACCTGCTTGCGGGCCTCGAAACGGTCCAGACCCCGGTATTTTTCCGGCGCGTTGTCGTTGATCTTCGCGTTGAGCGTGAGGATTTCGATCATCGGCAGCTTGTGGCGCAGGCCGACCTGATAGTCGTTGAAATCGTGCGCGGGCGTGACCTTGACGACGCCGGTGCCGAACTCGCGGTCGACGTAGTCGTCGGCGATGATCGGGACTTCGCGGCCGGACAGCGGCAGCGTGACCGTTTTGCCGATCAGGTGCGCGTAGCGCTCGTCTTCCGGATGGACCATCACGGCCGTGTCGCCGAGCATGGTTTCCGGGCGCGTGGTGGCGACCGTCAGATGGCCCGAGCCGTCCGTGAGCGGATACTGGATGTGCCAGAGGTGGCCGTTTTCCTCTTCGCTGACCACTTCGAGGTCGGAGACGGCGGTGAGCAGCACCGGATCCCAGTTCACGAGGCGCTTGCCGCGGTAGATCAGGCCTTGTTCATACAGGCGTACGAACACATCGCGCACGGCGGCCGACATTTTGTCGTCCATCGTGAAGTATTCGCGCGACCAGTCGATCGACGCGCCGAGGCGGCGCACCTGATTCGTGATGGTCGAGCCGGATTGCTGCTTCCATTCCCAGACGCGTTCGGTGAATTTTTCGCGGCCGAGATCGTGGCGCGAGATGCCTTGGGCGTCCAGTTGGCGTTCGACGACGATTTGCGTGGCGATGCCTGCGTGGTCCGTGCCCGGCACCCACAGGGTGTTTTCACCGAGCATTCGGTGATAGCGGGTGAGGCCGTCCATGATCGTCTGGTTGAACGCATGGCCCATATGGAGGGTGCCGGTGACGTTCGGCGGCGGCAACTGGATCGAGAAGTCTTTTTTGTTCTCGTCGAAGGTGGGCGCCGCGTAGGCGCGCTTTTCCCATTCGGGGGCCCAGTGGGCTTCGATGGTGTGGGGCTCGAAGCTTTTGGCAAGCGTAGAGGTCGGGTCGCTCGGGGTCTCGCTCATTTTTCGGTCTGCTGGTGGATGCAAAGAATGCTCGATTATAAGGGGCGCTGGGCGCGGCGGGCTTTTGGGGGATGGTTTGGGGCCTGTTCGGCGGTTTTCGTGATCTGGCTCTTTGTGGTTCTTTGGTGCTTTGGTCTTTTCTTGCTGGGTTCGTGGTCTGTTTGGGGTTGCCCTCCTGGTTTTTTGGCCTTTCCTTGCTGCGTTAGTGGTCTATTGGCGTTGCCCCTGTGCGGGGCGGCACTTACTTTCTTTGCCGCCGTGTATAGACCGGAGACATAGCTGACAGGTGTGCGGGGACATGGTTGACACTTCCGGGTACTAAAACGGGGCCTGTCAGTAATTTCGTGTTTGAGGCATAACATGTCGCCAAGGAGTGACTATGCCTCGCAAACCGAAAGCCAAGCCGGTAGACCTGCCGGCAATTCCTGCCGAGCTGCTTGAACAGTTCGGCAACGGCCCGATGACGGCCGAAGCCATCAATGCCGCCACGATGGCGCTCAAGAAGGCCCTGATCGAGCGTGCGCTGGGTGGCGAGATGAACCACCATCTCGGCTATCCGTCGGGCGCCGCCAGGCCGGCCCACGCCACGAACCAGCGCAATGGCCGTGGTGCCAAGACGGTTCTGACCGAAGACGGTCCAATCCGCATCGAGGTGCCCCGCGACCGTGATGGCAGCTTCGAGCCGATATTGATCCCCAAGCATGAACGCCGCTTCACCGGCTTCGACGACAGGATCGTGGCCATGTACGCGCGTGGCATGACGGTCCGGGAGATTCAGGGTTTCCTGCAAGAGCAGTACGGCACCGAGGTCTCGCCTGATTTCATCAGCTCGGTGACCGACGAGGTGATGGCCGAAGTGAGCGCCTGGCAAACCCGGCCGCTCGAGCCCATGTATCCGGTCGTGTTCTTCGATGCCTTGCGCGTCAAGATCCGCGAAGACGCCGTGGTACGCAACAAGGCGGTCTATCTGGCACTGGGCGTGCTGCCGGACGGCACACGCGACATTCTCGGACTCTGGATCGAAGGCACCGAAGGCGCCAAGTTCTGGATGAAGGTCTTCAATGATCTGAAGACGCGCGGCGTCAACGACATCCTGATCGCCGTCACGGATGGTCTCAAGGGCATGCCCGAAGCACTGGCCGCCGTGTTCCCGGCCACCACGCTGCAGACCTGCATCGTCCATCTGATCCGTAATAGCCTGGATTATTCGAGCTGGAAAGATCGTCGGGCACTGGCCGCAGCGATCCGTCCGATCTACACGGCACCCAGCGCGGAAGCGGCCGAAGCTGAACTCGACGCGTTTGCCGATGGGCCATGGGGCCAGAAACTCCCGATGATTGGCATGGCCTGGCGCAGTGCCTGGGACCGCGTGATCCCGTTCTTTGCGTTTCCCCCCGCGATACGCAAGATTATTTACACCACAAATGCCATTGAGAGCATCAATGCCCAGTTGCGCAAGATCATCAAGACCCGCGGCCACTTCCCGAGTGCCGAGGCCGCCACCAAGCTCATCTGGCTGGCCTTGCGAAATATCACGGCGAACTGGGGACATGCCGCTCACGACTGGAAGACGGCCATGAACCAATTCGCTATCCTCTATCAGGATCGCTTCATCAGATCACCCGTGTAATTCTCCAAACGCCTTAAACACGGAAATTCTGACACCCCCCTAAAACGCCCGGTCCCGACCATGCCCTGGAACGCAAGAGACACCATGAGCCTCCGACAGGAATTTGTTCATCTGGCCAGTCAGGACACGCTGACGATGACCGAGCTGTGCCAGCGCTTTAACATCAGCCGGCAGACCGGCTACAAATGGCTCCATCGCGGCGAGCATGCGCTGGCAGATCAATCCCGACGCCCGCTCAGCAGTCCGTCGAAGACCCCCACTGCGATGGAGCAGGAAGTGGTACGGCTGCGCCAGACCCATCCGCGCTGGGGCGGACGCAAGATCAGCCGGCGCCTGCGTGATCTGGGCCTTGAGGCGGTGCCGCAGCCCAGCACCGTGACCGACATCCTGCACCGGCACAACCTGATCCTGCCGGCCGATTCAGCGATGAGCCAACCCTGGAAGCGCTTTGAGCACGAGCAGCCTAACGTACTCTGGCAGATGGACTTCAAGGGGCACTTTGAGACCCTCGGGAAGGGGCGCTGCAGCCCCCTGACGGTACTCGACGACCACTCGCGCTTCAGCATCCTGCTGCGCGCCTGTGGACCCACCGACACCGCTACCGTGCAGACGGGATTACGGGAGGCGTTTGGACACTATGGCCTGCCGTTACGCATCAATACCGATAACGGCTCGCCGTGGGGTTCGCCTGGCAGTCCGGGTCAGCTCACCGAGCTGGCCGTCTGGCTGATCCGGCTGGGTATCCGCATCAGTTACAGCCGGCCTTACCACCCGCAGACCAACGGCAAGGACGAGCGGTTTCACCGTACGCTGAAGGCTGAAGTACTGAACGGACGAAGCTTCGCTACCCAGCAGCACGTGCAACAGGAACTGGACCGCTGGCGCACCGTATATAACTGCGAGCGCCCGCATGAGGCGATCGGCATGGACACGCCCATCAGCCGTTACCGGCCGAGCCCCCGGGCGTATCCATCGATCCTGCCGGAGCCGGAGTACGGCCCGGATGACGTGGTGCTGCTGGTTAAATCGGATGGCCGGCTACGCTTTGAAGGACGGCACCTCAAGGTCTCGAATGCACTTTATGGACTGCCGGTTGCGGCACGCGCAAAGCCGGGCGAAGACGGCGTATTTGAATTCTGGTTTGCCCATCACCGCATCCTCACCCTTGACCTGAGGAGCGACAATCACTGACCATAAAGTGTCAATGATGTCTCCGCACGTTTGTCAACCATGTCTCCGGTCTATACACGGCGGCAAAGAAAGTAAGTACCGCCCCGCACAGGGGCAACGCTAATAGACCACTAACACAGCAAGGAAAGGCCAAAGGACCAAAAGACCAAAAGACCAAAAACAGAACAGACCACGAACCCACCACGGCAACGCCTAAAATCCATATCAACAACAAAACCGCCGAACAAGCCCAACCCCACCGCCGCAGGCACCCTCCCTAGCCTACAACCCCACAGCCTCCCCGCTCAGCAGCGACTGCCGCAGTGCCATCCCAATCCGCGTAGCTTCAAGCGCATCAGCCAGCGTGGCCCCCGCTTGCGCACCGGCACACGCACCAGTGCCAGCCACAGCAGCAACAAACTCCCGCGCCTCAAACAAGAACGCCTCCTCGAACCGATCAAAAAAACTCGGCGTACATTCATTCCGAATGCCGGAGGCATCATAAATCTCAACGCGATTCGCGCGTGGATTGCGCCCAATGGCCAACGCACCCGCCGTACCAATCACTTCGCTATGCGTATCATTCCCATGCGCCTGCGTGCGCGACGCATAGAACATCGCAAGCTTGCCATCCTCGAATTCGCAGATCGCCACACCGTTATCGACGTCGCCGAACTCACGCAAACCCTCGTGCAACGCAACCGCGCCCGCCGCAAAAACGCGTTTGGCCCGCGGCTTCCCAAGCAGCCAACGCGCAACATCGATATCGTGCACGGTACAGTCCAAAAAGATCCCACCGGAAGTCGCCGAGAAACGCACAAAAAAGCCGTCTTCATCGTTCTTATCGGTGGTCTGCGAACGCACAAGAAAAGGTCTGCCAATCGCGCCCGACTGAATCTTGTCGAACGCATCCTTGTAGCTCGGATCGAAACGCCGCATGAAGCCAATCGTCGCCAGCAGATGCGGATGGCGCGCAGCCTCAGCCAACACGCGCTCGCACTCGGCGATATCCAGCGACAAAGGTTTCTCGCAAAACACATGTTTGCCGGCGCGCAGCGCATCGATAATCTGCTGCGCGTGCAACGACGACGGCGTCACGAGCCACACGGCATCCACGTCGCGATCCGCGAGCAACGCCGCATAGTCGTCATAGAGACGCGGTTCGGGCAACGCCTCGCGCGCCCACGCCCGCTCCTCTTCCACCGGACTGCAAGCGGCCACGAGCGACGCCCCCGGCACCCGATATGCCAGATTTTCCGCATGCCGCTTGCCCAGCCGCCCCAAGCCGACCACACCCAAACGAAGCCGCCCACTCCCAGACGAAGCCGTCGTCATCACAGCGCCTCGCCAAGTTTCACCGCGCGACCCTCGCGCCACGAGCGCGTGGCGGCATCGGCGAGTTCGAGCGCTTTCAGGCCGTCCGCAACGGTCGTGCGCACCGGCCTGCCATGCGTGACGGCATCGAAGAAATGCGCGATCTCCAAGGCGTACGCCGCACGATACCGTTCGAGGAAAAACGCCTCGGGTACGTCGCTCGACACTTCGGTTTTCGAATACGCGGTGACTTCAGTCGGCCGCACATTGCCCGCCTGCAGCATGCCGGTGCTGCCGAGCACCTCGAAGCGCTGATCGTACCCATAGGCCGCACGCCGCGCCGTGTTGATCTGGCACAGCCGGCCGCGCTTCGTGCGGATCGTCACCGCAGTCGAATCGATATCGCCCGCGTCGGCGATCGCCGGGTCGGACAGGCAACTGCCGGTGGCGTGCAAGGTGTCGGCTTCGTCGTCGAGAATCCAGCGGAAGATATCGAAGTCGTGAATCAGCATGTCCTTGAAAATGCCGCCCGAATGCTTGATGTACTCAACCGGCGGCGCGCCCGGATCGCGGCTCGTCACCACCAGCATCTCCGGTGTGCCGATTTCGCCTGCGTCGATGCGCGCTTTCAACGCGGAAAAAGTCGGGTCGAAGCGGCGCTGAAAGCCGATCATGCTGACCACGCCCGCACTTTCCACCGCCGCGGCACAGGCACGCGCCCGCTCCAAAGTCAGATCGACCGGTTTCTCGCAGAACACATGCTTCTTCTGCGCGGCCGATTTGATAATCAGATCCGCGTGTGTGTCCGTGCTCGAACAGATCACCGTCGCGCCGATCGACGCATCGCCCATCGCGCCATCGATATCCGCAACCTGCGCGCCGTGCGCAGCGGCGAGCGCCGCGGCCGCCTCGCGGTTCACATCGACCACATACTTGAGCCGCACACCCGGTTGCCGCGCCAGATTCGCCGCATGAATCTTGCCGATTCTTCCCGCGCCGAACACCGCCACGTCAATCGTCTTTACCGCGTCAGTCATCGTATCCTCCAGTGTCTTTGGATTCTTCAACGTTCAGTTCGAGCTTGTACGCGAGCGCGATGAACAACGCCTGGCACAAACAGATCGTACTGGTCAGCGAGCGAAACGCGAACGCGCTGCCCTCTTTCACATACAGTTGAGTCGTGGCATAACGCGCCAGCGGAGAAAGTTGGCTATCCGTAATAACCAGCGTCTTCGCCTGGTGATGATGCGCGACACGCAGGCAGTACTGCGTTTCCTTGCCGTAGGGCGCGAAACTGATCGCGATCACCACGTCGCCCTTCTTCACGCTGCGAATCTGCTCGCGATACATTCCGCCGAAACCGGACACCAGATGCACGCGCTTGGGCGTGTGCTGCAACGCGTAAACGATATAGCTCGCCACCGGAAACGAGCGCCGCACGCCGATCACATAAATGTTGTCGGCCTGCTGCAGCATCTTCACGGCAGCATCGAACTGCTGGTCGTCGAGACCGGCTTCGAGTTCTTCAAGTCCGCCACGTGAGGCCGCGATGAATTCGCGCGCCACCGCGCCACCGGATAACGCGCCGGGCTTCTCGTCGATCAGCTTGCGAATCCGCTGCTGGTAACTCGGCGACGAGGTGCCCTGGCCCGTATAAGCCTGACGAAACACCGACTGCAAATCGGAGAAGCCGGAAAAGCCGAAGCGCTGTGCAAAGCGCACCACGGCCGACGGATGGACGCCGCAGCTCGCGGCAATGTCACTGGTGCGATCCACCATCACGCTCGAGCGATGCTGCTCGATATACGTCGCGACATTCTTCAATTGACGCGGCAGCGTCTCGTAGTTTTCCGCGATGCGCTGCATCAATTCTTCGACGCTCGGCAAATCTTCGGTGCTCTCTTCCGCCATGGCTCTTTCTTCCTTGCTTTATTGCAGTGCGCAAAGCGCTTCCAGCGCCCGCCGCACAGCCTCCTGACGCTGCCGATTATAGGCAGGCGCGGCATCAAATGGAACGTATTTTCTATTTTTATTTGTTATGAAATTTTCATTGCAACGCTTCGGAAGATCGCCTAATCTTGATCGTGAGCGATGACGCATCGGCTGACGCATGCCGCAACGCACGCAGTCGGAAGGCCGCCCGCCAGACGCTCCCTTCAATAACGACAGACCGAGAAAGGTGGAGACAATGAGACTTTGCAAGGGCAAGGCTACGCTCAGGATTCTGGCGACGGCATTAACGTTGGCGATGGGATTCGGAGCGGCATCCGCCGCCCGCGCGGCTGACGCTCACTTCGTGCTGATCAGCCACGCGCCGGATTCGGATTCGTGGTGGAACACCATCAAGAACGCCATCAAACAGGCCGACGAAGATTTCAACGTCGAGACCGACTACCGCAATCCGCCGAATGGCGACATCGCCGACATGGCGCGCCTGATCGAACAGGCGGCCGCGCGTAATTACGACGGCGTGATCGTCTCGATCGCTGACTTCGACGTGCTCAAGAGCGCGATCTCCAAAGTGACCGAGAAACACATTCCGCTCGTCACGATCAACTCCGGCACCGAAGAGCAAAGCGCGCAGCTTGGCGCAATCATGCACGTCGGCCAGCCTGAATACACCGCGGGCAAGGCGGCCGGCGAAAAGGCGAAGGCAGCGGGCATCAAGTCGTTCCTGTGCGTCAACCATTACGCGACCAACCCGGCTTCCTTCGAACGCTGCCGAGGCTTTGCCGACGCGATCGGTGTCGACTTCAAGTCCTCCACGCTCGACGCCGGCCAGGACCCGACCGGTGTGCAGTCGAAAGTGAGCGCGTATCTGCGCAACCACCCGAACACCCAGGCGGTGCTCACGCTCGGTCCGCTGTCGGCGGCGCCGACGATCAAGGCGCTGCAGCAGATGGGCCTCGCCGGCAAGATCTGGTTCGCGACGTTCGATTTCGACAATGACATCGCGAAGGGCATCCAGGACGGCACGATCCAGTTCGCGATCGACCAGCAACCCTACCTGCAAGGCTATATCCCGGTTGCCGTGCTGGCGATCGTGAAGAAGGAGCACACCACAGATCCGGCCAAGATCCGCCAGATCCTGCAGGCGAATCCGAAGTTCCAGCAACGCCTCGCCACCTACGGCCTGGCACCCGCCTATGGGCCGCGCAATATCGGCTCCGGCCCGGGCTTCATCACCAAGGCCAATATCGACAAGGTGATCAAGTACGCCGGGCAGTATCGCTAACGCATTTCGCTGGAAGTGCGGACACGGGAGCACCGTTCCGGCGGGTATGAAGAAAGTGGAAGCGGCCGGCCGCAACCGGCCAGGCCGCCCCACGTCCGCGTTCGTTACGTTTTACGTGCGCTTTGCGTGCGCTTTACGTGCGTTTTACGTGCGCTTTACGTGTATTCCGCGCCAGGGGTCACAGCGGTTCGATTCGGGCCGCTAGCGACTGCCATCCCCAGGCGCATCAAGGAGAGCTTCAATGGGCGTAGCCAACCCCTTCCATCCTCATCCCCGCAAGCAACCCCCTTCCGGCACGGGGACCACACCAGGGTCGACATCCGGTGGTGCGCCAGCGGCGGCCGATGAGCGTATGCGTCAGGAATCGTGGTTCCGGCATCTGCTGAACCGTCCGGAATTCGCCGCCCTCGCCGGCACCGTGATGGTGTTCCTCGTGTTTGGCATAGCGGCCGGCAACTCCGGCATGTTCAACCTCGACGGCGTAATGAACTGGTCGCAAGTGGCCGCCTATCTCGGCCTGATCGCGGTCGGTGCGTGCCTGCTGATGATTGCCGGCGAGTTCGATCTGTCGATCGGCTCGATGATCGGCTTCTCCGGCATGATGGTCGCGCTGCCCACCATGTACTTCCATTGGCCGATTGCGTTGTCGATCCTGTTCGCGTTCGCCGGATCGATGCTGCTCGGCGCGCTCAACGGCTATCTGGTAATGCGCACGCGGCTGCCGTCGTTCATCGTGACGCTGGCGTTTCTTTTCATACTGCGCGGTCTCACGCTGGCCCTGTCGGTCATGTTCGCCGACCGCACGATCATCTCCGGCGTAGGCGACGTCGCCGCTCACGACTGGCTCGCTCATACCTTGTTCCAGGGCGTCGCGTTCAAGGGCCTGTTCGTCTGGCTCGGCCACATCGGCGTCGTGAAGTTGCTCGACAACGGCAATCCGCTCGTGCCGGGCATTCCGAAAGTCTTGCTGTGGTGGTTCGCGCTCGCTGCGGTCTGCGCGTTCACCCTTGCCAAGACCCGCTTCGGCAACTGGATTTTCGCGGTCGGCGGCGACGCCAACGCGGCCAAGAACGTCGGCGTGCCGGTGCGGCGCGTGAAGATTTCGCTGTTCGTGCTGACCGCTTTCTGCGCGTGCCTGTTCGCCGTGCTGCAAGTGTGCGATATCGGCTCCGCCGCGGCCGACCGCGGCCTGCAGGCCGAATTCGAAGCCATCATCGCCGCGGTGATCGGCGGCACGCTGCTGACCGGCGGTTACGGCTCGGTGATCGGCGCCTGCTTCGGCGCGCTGATCTTCGGCGTCGTGCAGATCGGCATCACCTACACGAATGTCGACTCCGACTGGTTCCGCGTGTTCCTCGGCGTGATGCTGCTGATCGCCGTGCTGTTCAATCACTACGTGCGCCGCCGCGTCGCGCAATCGTAACGAGGAGACCACCATGTCCGATACGAATACCGTGAACACCCCGGCTGAACCACAGGGCGACGTGATCCTCGCACTCGAAAACGTCAGCAAGTACTTCGGCCAGGTCATCGCGCTGAGCGGCGTAACCTTGCGCCTGAAGCGCGGTGAAGTGCACTGCCTGCTCGGCGACAACGGCGCGGGAAAATCGACATTGATCAAAACGCTGGCCGGCGTACATAAACCTTCTTCAGGCGAATATCTGGTCGACGGCAAACCCGTGCTGTTCGAGTCGCCGAAAGACGCACTCGACCTCGGCATCGCCACCGTCTATCAGGATCTGGCCCTGGTGCCCCTGCTCTCGGTCGCACGCAACTTCTTCATGGGCCGCGAGCCGCAAAAGAAACTGTTCGGTTTCATCAACGTGATGGACCTCGAAACCAGCGCAACCACCGCACGCGACAAGCTCGCCGAAATGGGTATTAACGTGCGCGACCCGCATCAGCCCATCGGCACGATGTCCGGCGGCGAGAAGCAATGCCTGGCGATCGCGCGGGCGATTCATTTCGGCGCACGCGTGCTGATTCTCGACGAACCGACTGCCGCGCTCGGCGTCAAGCAGAGCTTCAACGTGCTGAAACTGATACACACGGCGCGCGCGAAAGGCATTTCAGTGATCTTCATCACGCACAACGTGCATCACGCGTATCCGATCGGCGATTCGTTCACGCTGCTCAATCGCGGCAAATCGCTCGGCACGTTCACGAAGGAAACCATCAGCAAGGACGAAGTGCTCGACATGATGGCCGGCGGCGCCGAAATGCAGAAGATGATCGGCGAACTCGACGGCGCGACGATCTGATTCATTCGCGCGGGTTTCCGGCGCTTGCCGCGTCTCACGCCCGCGTTCAGCTATTCAGGAATATTCATGGATCATTCCAGCACATCCAGCGCGACCGGCAACACGAACAGCATGGCGTCCACGTCCGCAGTCGCGGCGACGGCCAGCCGCTTCGCGCCGGACCGCAGCCGCGACATCATCTGTCTCGGCCGTCTTGCCGTCGATCTGTACGCGCAGCAGGTCGGCGCGCGGCTCGAAGACGTGTCGAGCTTCGCGAAGTATCTCGGCGGTTCATCGGCGAATATCGCGTTCGGTTGCGCGCGGCTTGGGCTTGCGGCGGCGATGCTGGCGCGTGTCGGCAACGATCATATGGGCCGTTTTCTGACCGAAACCCTGACAAAGGAAGGCTGCGATGTCAGTCATGTCCGCGTCGATCAGGAGCGTTTGACCGCGCTCGTGCTGCTCGGTTTGAAGGATCGCGATACGTTTCCGCTGATCTTCTATCGCGAGAACTGCGCGGATATGGCCGTGGATGAAGCGGATTTCGACGAGGCGTATATCGCGTCGTCGAAATCGCTGCTGATTACCGGCACGCACTTTTCGACCGAGCAGGTGAACCGCACGAGCCGCCGCGCGCTGGATTACGCACGCCGCAATAACGTGCGCACTGTGCTCGATATCGACTATCGCCCGGTGTTGTGGGGTCTCACGGGCAAGGCGGATGGCGAAACCCGCTTCGTCGCGAGCGAAGGCGTGACCGCGCATCTGCAACGCATTCTGCCGTTGTTCGATCTGGTGATCGGCACCGAGGAAGAATTCCGCATCGCAGGCGGCAAGACCGAACTCGTCGAAGCCCTCGCGATGGTGCGCGCCGTGACGCCGGCCACATTGGTTCTGAAGCGCGGGCCGATGGGCTGTCAGATCATCGATGGCACAGTGCCTGCAACGCTCGATGACCTGCCGGTTCATGGCGGCGTCGAAGTAGAAGTGCTGAACGTGCTCGGCGCGGGCGACGCCTTCGCATCGGGCTTCCTCTCCGGATGGTTACGCGATCAGCCGCTCGACGCATGCGCGCGCTCGGCCAATGCGAGCGGCGCGCTCGTCGTCTCGCGTCACGGCTGCGCGCCCGCGATGCCGACACCCGCCGAACTCGACTACTTCCTGCGCGAAGCCAAGGCCGATCCGCAACGCATGCGCCGCCCCGACCGCGACGCAACGCTCGCACGCCTGCACCGCGTCTCCCCTGCCCGCAAACAATGGGACGAAGTACTCGGCTTCGCGTTCGACCATCGCAACCAGTTCTTCGAACTCGCGCAGCAGACCGGTGCAGACGAAGCACGTATCGCGCAACTGAAAAGCCTGTTTGTCGAAGCCGTTGCGCAGACGGAGGCGACCTTGGGGCTGCAGGGCCGCATCGGCATGTTGAGCGACGACCGCTACGGTCAGGACGCGTTGAACGCCGCCACCGGCCGCGGCTGGTGGATCGGCCGGCCGGTCGAGCTGCCGGGCTCCGTGCCGCTCGTGTTCGACCACGGCCGTTCGGTCGGCACAACGCTGGTCGCGTGGCCGCAGGAACATATCGTCAAATGCCTCGTGCAATTCCATCCCGACGAACCGGTCGAACAACGCCTCGAACAGGAAGCCCAACTGCGTGCGCTTTATGACGCGACGCAAGCGAGCGGCCACGAATTGCTGCTTGAAGTCATTCCGCCGAAGCACGCGCATCTGCCGCAGGCGCCGGACATCGTCTATCGCGCGTTGAAGCGGCTGTACAACATTGGCATCTATCCGGAATGGTGGAAGCTCGAACCAATGGACGCCGCACAATGGCAGGCCGTCGACGCGCTGATCGCCGAGCGCGATCCGTACTGCCGGGGCGTGGTGCTGCTCGGTTTGTCGGCGGGTGTCGAGCAATTGAACGAAGGCTTTCGCGCAGCTGCGCAATCGGCGACATGCCGTGGCTTTACCGTGGGCCGCACGATCTTTCACGAGCCGAGCCACGCGTGGCTCGCCGGTGAGATCGGCGACGACGAACTGATCGCACGGGTGCGTCGCACGTTCGAAACGCTGATCGCGTCGTGGCGTGCGACGCGCGGAGCGGCAAGCGCGCAATCCACCACGGCGAGCCAGGCACATCAGGAGCAGGCGGCATGAATCAGCGTGTATTGCACCATGACGCGGCGTCCGCTAACGACGCCACCCAGGCACATGTGCCGTCAGGCGGTACCGTCCGCTTGACGACCGCTCAAGCGCTGGTTCGCTACCTCGCCGCGCAACAGGTTACAACCGAAGACGGCACCGGCACCGAGCCGCTTTTTGGCGGCGTGTTCGCGATCTTCGGGCACGGCAATGTGGCCGGCATCGGCGAGGCCCTGTATCAGCACCGCGAAGCGTTGCCCACGCTGCGAGCGCACAACGAACAGGCGATGGCGCACAGCGCGATTGCCTATGCGAAGGCGCATTTCCGCCGCCGCATGATGGCCGTCACGACGTCGATCGGACCCGGCGCGACGAATCTGATTACTGCCACCGCGCTCGCTCATGTGAACCGTCTGCCCGTGCTCCTGTTACCCGGCGACGTGTTCATCTCGCGCGCGCCCGATCCGGTGTTGCAGCAGGTCGAAGATTTCCACGACGGCGGCGTCTCTGCTAACGATGCGTTCAAACCGGTGTCGCGCTACTTCGATCGCATCGTACATCCGGCGCAGTTGCTCAATGCATTGCCGCGCGCCTTGCGTGTGCTGACCGACGCTGCGTTGTGCGGTCCTGTCACGCTCGCGTTGCCCCAGGACGTGCAGGCGCAGGCGTGGGATTTCCCGGCCGACTTCTTTGCGCCACGCGTTGTCACCTTTCACTCTCCTGCCCCGCGTGCCGAAGATATCGACGCGGCGGTTGCCCGTCTGCGCCGCGCCAGGCGTCCACTGATCGTTGCCGGCGGCGGCGTGCTGTATGGCCGCGCGACCGATGCCCTGCACCGCTTCGCCGCCGCGCACGGTATTCCGGTAGCGGAAACGCAAGCCGGCAAGGGTTCGCTCGCGTGGAACGACCCGTTGAACGCAGGCGCGTTGGGCGTGACCGGCTCGCCTGCCGCCAACGCGCTGGCCCACGACGCCGACTGCGTGCTTGCCATCGGTACGCGCCTGCAGGACTTCACCACCGGTTCAAACACCTTGTTCACGCAGGCCGATGTGATCGGCATCAACGCCAATCCGTTCGACGGCATCAAGCATCGCGCGCTGGCGGTCGAGGCCGACGCACGTCTTGCCCTGGATGCACTCGCCGAACCCCTGCAAGGCTGGCACGCGGACCGCTCATGGACCGCCCGCGCGCACAAACTCGCGGCGAGCTGGCGCGACACCGTGAGCACGCTCACGCACGCGCCGCAACGCGACACCGTGCTGCCTTATGAAGGCGACGTGATCGGCGCGGTGCAGCGTTCGAGCACGCGCTCCGCGCTGGACGACATCGTCGTTTGCGCGGCGGGAACCTTGCCGGCCGAATTGCACAAGCTATGGCGCGCCGGCAAACCGGGCGCGTATCACGTCGAATACGGCTACTCGTGCATGGGCTACGAGATCGCCGGTGGGCTTGGCGTGAAGCTCGCGCGGCCGGCGCGTGAAGTGATCGTGATCCTCGGCGACGGCAGCTATCTGATGATGAACAGCGAGATCGCGACTTCGGTGATGATCGGCGCGAAGTTGATCGTGGTGGTGCTCGACAATCGCGGCTACGGTTGCATCAACCGCTTGCAACAAGCCTGCGGTGGGGCGCCGTTCAACAACCTGCTCGACGACTGCATGCAGGGCCCGCTCGGCGCACCGAAGATCGACTTCGCCGCGCATGCGCGCGCGCTCGGCGCAGAGGCCGAGCATGTCGCGAACATCGGCGAACTTGAAAGCGCGCTGCAGCGGGCGCGCGCCGCCGATCGCACCTACGTGATCAGCATCGACACCGATCCGGCCCGCACCACTGATGAGGGCGGCTGGTGGTGGGAAGTCGCCGTACCCGAGGTATCGGCACGCGACGCCGTGCGGGCCGCGCGTTCGCAATACGATGCGCAACTCGCCGCACGCGCCGCGCCGACGGATCCGGGCGACCGCCCACGCCATATCGACAACGAATGAGGATGCTCGCATGACTGCTTTCGACGTACGTATCGGCATCAATCCCTTGTCGTGGATGAACGACGATCTGCCATCGCTTGGTGGCGAAACACCGCTCGAAGTCGCGCTGACCGAAGGGCGCCAGATCGGCTATCAGGGCTTCGAACTCGGCAACAAGTTTCCGCGTGAGCCGCAGGCATTGAAGGCGCTGCTCGCGCAATACGATCTTGCGCTGGTGTCCGGCTGGTACTCCGGACGACTCGCGCGACGCAGCGTGGAAGAGGAAATCGCCGCGGTCGGACCGCATCTCGAGTTGCTGGCGCAGAACGGCGCGACCGCGATGGTCTACGGTGAAGTGGCCGATTCGATTCAGGGGGCACCACAACCGCTGTATCAACGTCCACGTTTTTTCAGCGACACGCAGTGGGCCGCGTATGCGGCGCGCGTCGACGAATTCGCGCGCTATACGCTGAGTCGCGGCGTGCGGCTGGCGTACCATCATCACATGGGCGCGTATGTCGAGACGCCGGCTGACGTCGATCAGCTGATGTCGCGTACGAGCGACGCCGTCGGCCTGCTGTTCGACGCGGGGCACATTACGTTTGCGGGCGGCGATCCGCTCGCGGTACTCGACAGGTACATTGACCGCGTATGTCATGTGCACTGCAAGGACGTTCGACCGGCGGTCATGAAGCTCGCGCGCAATCGCAACTGGAGTTTTCTCGACGCGGTGATTAACGGTGCATTCACGGTTCCCGGCGATGGCGCGGTGAACTTTCCGGCGCTTATCGACCGGTTGAAGCGACACGGTTATCGTGGCTGGCTGGTGGTTGAAGCGGAACAGGATCCGGTGGTGGCGCCGTCGTACGAGTATGCGCAGCGGGGTTTCAAAACGCTGCGAGCATTGGTCGATGCACCGCTCGACGCGGGCGGTGCGACGCAGGAGGCAGCATGAGTTTATTGGTGAAGGCGCAGCGCGAGGGCCAGACGATCGTGCGGGTGACGCCTGAGTCGGCGTGTTGGCGGTATGTGGGGTTTGCCGCTTACCGGCTGGGCGCGAGTGAAGTTGTTCACGTGTTCGAGCCGTCGCGGGAGGTTTGCATTGTGGTGCTCACGGGCGCGGTGGATATTGAAACGGCTGACGCCACATGGAGTTCGCTGGGTTCGCGCGATAGTGTGTTCGAGGATGCTGCGCCGTATGCGGTGTATTTGCCGCCTGGCGTGCGGGCGACGGTTCGGGCTTGTCGCGATGCGGAGGTTGGCGTGGCTAGCGCGCCCGCTAAGGGTGAGTATCCGGCGAGGTTAATCGAGCCGTCTACGATGAAGCGTTCCACGCGTGGGAAGGGGCTAAATACGCGATACGTATGCGATATTCTTCCGCAGACTGAGCTTGCGGAGTCTTTGCTGGTGGTCGAGGTTCGCACGCCTGGGGGGCATGCTTCAAGCTATCCGCCGCATAAGCACGATACCGATAATGTGCCTCATGAGAGTTCGCTCGAGGAGACTTATTATCATCGGCTCGATCCGCCGCAGGGGTTTGCTTTTCAGCGTGTTTATACCGATATGCGGGATATCGATGAATCGATGGCGGTTGAGAATCACGATGTTGTAATGGTGCCGCGTGGGTATCATCCGGTTGTTGTTCCTTACGGGTATGAGTCTTACTATCTGAATGTTATGGCTGGGGGGCAGAGAGTTTGGCATTTTCGCAATGATCCGGCGCATGAGTGGATTATTAATAAGGATGGGTGAGGTTTTTGCCTGATCGGCGGGTTTTGGTGTTGATCTGGCTCTTTGGCCTTTCCTTGATTTGTTAGTGGTCTATTAGCGTTGCCCCTGTGCGGGGCGGCACCTACTTCTCTTTGCCGCCGCAAAGAGAAGTAGGCAAGAGAAAGCGGCTCAAACCGCTAATTCTTAAGCGGGTCCCCCGCACAGTAGCGGTAGTGGTGCATCTGGAATCCGGGCCCTCGCACACTCCGCGTTCGTGACAAAGCGCTCATCAGCTCCCACTCCGCACTGCGTGCGTCGCGGATGGGTCTGCCAGGGAAACCAGGCCGGCGCTTTGTATAACTGATGGTTTTCGGAACCGGGTTTCGGCGGCGCAGCGCCGCCGGAGGTATGACGGCCTTGTCACTAGCGCCGAATGTGCGAGGCGACAGATTCCAGATGCACCACTACCGCTACTGTGCGGGGGACCCGCTTATGAGCTAGCGGGGTGAGCCGCTTTCTTTTGCCTACTTTTCTTTGCGGCAGGCAAAGAAAAGTAGGTGCCGCCCCGCACAGGGGCAACGCTAATAGACCACCAACACAACAAGGAAAGGCCAAAAGACCACCCCCAGAACAGACAAAACAACACAGCAAGGCACCGCCAGGAAAATCCAACCCTTTCTGTTATTTCCTGGCAGCCAGATCAACCTCTAACCCCCCATCCACCCCCATCCTGACAATCCCTTTAGAAACATCCCTCCGATACCCATAAAGATCAAACTTCATCACCCCAGGATTAGAACTATCCCGAATAAAAGTCCGGGCATTCGTGACCAACGAATTAAACATCTTCACGTCCCCAGACTCGATCCACACAAAGCTCTTCGCCGCGCCAGCAGGCGGCCTCGCAGCCACAACCGAACTATCCCGTTTGAACTTCAACACCAACCCCTCATCAGTCACCGTCGCGCTAGCCAGCCGCCCCTGCAGAACCGGCGGCGGAAACACGGTGTACTGATCGAACACCAGTTCGTTACCCTTCAACGCCACACCCTTGCGCGTAAAAGGCGTCAACGACGCCAACGGAATATCCAACGCCCGCAACAACCCCGCCTGCGGCACACCCAACACCTTCACGGACGTGGGCTCATAGACAAGATGCCGCTCATCTTTCGCCACAATCGTGCCACTCATCGTCGTGGGCAGCCACACACCGGGAAAGTGATTCCACAACTTGATCCCGCCCGTCACTTCCAACTTGCCGTCCACCGGCTTCAACTGCAAATCGTTCAGCGAACGCGGCTCATAGTCGAGCAGGTAATCGTTGAACAACGCCGCCATCGCGGGCCACGGCTCCACCACCTCGCCCCCAATGATGCGAATGTCGTACTGGTCGGGGTCGTCGAGGTCGACCGGTTGACCCGGCTTCTTCGGCACCATCTGCGCATCCAGCGAACGCACATGAAAACCAATTCGACCTGATACGTAGAAGTCGACATTCTCGACGTGAATCAACGGCGACGGTCCCGGCGAGTGCCGCTCGTCGACGATCGCAGAACCCGGTGTCGACATGCTCTGCCCGGAAAACGCCGCCCGTGTGCCGACCGGAATCGCATGTGCAGCCGACGCGGTCCGCATGGTCTGCGGCACGTGTTGCCAAACGAGACGCGCCTGCGCGAGCGACGCCTGTTGCGCACGAATGAAGCTGTCGTTATAACGCGCGCCCGCACTGCCCATCTGCGTCGGCGCGTCTTTCGCCGCGCTGGCTAGCGTCGGATACGACGGCAGATGCACATCCAGAGCGCCCGCTTCGTCGAAAGTAAAGTAGCCGGCCGCCATCTGGTCGCGATAGTGGTACAGATCGAGCACGAACGGCGCGTTGGTATCGAGCGGGATCAACGCCATGTCGATGTTCATCGGCATGGAACGCATGAACTTCACGTCGCCGCCCTGCACCAGCATGCCGCGCGGCGGCATCGTCGCGGGCCAATCGATCTTCTGCACCGTATGGTCGTCGAGCGTGAAGCGCACGCCCGCGGCACTAGTGTCGATCCGCGTGATCGTCATGCGCAATGCGGGTGGCGGCGTCAGCTTGGCCACCTGCATCACGACGTCGTCACCAGCGAGACGCGCGATCGGCGTGTCCACTTTCAAAAGGTCAGCCATCTTCACGTGCGCGGCCTGCATCAGCCTGTCGGCACCGACCCCGGCCACCTCGACGTGATCGGCATGGAACACGAGTTCGTCGGCGTTGCGCATCGACAGCGATCCAGTCAGCACGATCGGCACCCACGTGTCGCGATGCATTTCGCCCGTGATGCGCAGCGTCCCTCCATCTTGCGGCATGACGCGCATATTGCGCAGCGGCGAGCCCTGGTACTGGAACAGGTAACGGTCGAAAATCGCGGTGAGCCTGGCGCTGTCGAGCGTGACATCGCCACGGTGAACGTTGATCGTCACGCTGGTCGGGTCGTCGAACACGATCGGCTGGCCGGCGCGCGCCGGGGTCAGCGTCGCCGCCATGTCGTGAATCATGAAGCCGATGTCGCCGGTCACGCGAAAGTCGACATCGCGCGCGAACATCAACGAACCGTCGATACCGGAATCGCGCAGCGTCAACGGACGGCTGCGCTTCTCGGTCATGCCGCTCGCAGACGGTACGCGCTCAGCGACACGCTGCTCGTCGGCCAGTTGTTTCGCTTTGACAACCTCGAGCGTGGGACGCGATGCGGAGGCGGGTTGAGCAGCGCTCGCGACGGCGCCGTTGGAGGCACCCGCGGCGTTGGCGACGAGTCCCACGTCCGGCTGCGATTTTGCAGTCAGCGGGCTATCCTTGTTGCTCACGACGTTCGCGCTCGCGCTCGTTTGCGTCGACGGCGCGGATGCCGCGTCGCCGGTCGTGGAACTCGCGTCGGCGCATGCGGACATCAGCAGGGCGGCAGTCACCAGCGCAGTACCCGCCCCGGCACGCGTACGCCATATTTCTCGAAGCGGCGCTTGCGCCATTCGAAGCGGCAGCATCCTTTGCAGCGGTCGCAACGAAGCCTGCGCCGGCACGCCATTAGCCGATCGTTCGCCCAATGCGCCTGTTCTTTTCATGATGTCTCCTCCTTGAGCCGCGGCGCGTCTCTCGCGTATCCGGCACGGCATGGTTCGTCGCACATACGCCGGCTTTAAACACCGCGCCGCCGTTGCGCGCCTTTAACCTGATTGTCTTGATTTGTCGGCGCGCTGCCGACAAGATTTCTGGAGGACGCTCACCAAACGATCAAGCGTTTGAATCGCTCCACCGAATCGCCGAAGAGCCCCACGCGTCGGGCTTGAGCAGCCCACGCGAAAACGGGATTCAAACGGCATCCTGGAAGCGATCTGGGCGCGCGGTGAGGTGCACGCGCATTGCGTGGCGTGTGAGGTGTACTTCAGGGCGACAAAACGGCCGCAATTTCTAATGCGGCGCTGCAATAAACCGCGGTTCCGACGCTCGCCGGTTGAACGGGCACGGGGGCACGTGACGCACGACGACGCTCCAGAAATGCGCTAGCGGAATAGCAATCGCGGTGCGGTACGCCCGGCTAACCCACGCCGAGCCATTCCTGCATCACATCCGGCCGCCTCACAAACGACGCGAGCGCGTCATCGAAGACAATTTCGCCGTGCCCCATCACCGCCACCCGACTGGCAATGTCCTGCGCGATCACCAGCCGCTGTTCGATCAGCAGCATCGCCACGCCTCGATCGCGCAACCTCCGCAGACACTGCGCGACCTGCCCCATCACCTGACCGGCCAGCCCCTCGCCGGGTTCGTCGACCACCAGCAGATCGGGGTCGCCGAGCAAGGCCCGCGCGAGTGTCAACATCTGCTGCTCGCCGCCCGATAACGCGCCGGCGCGCGTGCGCCTTCTTTCGCGCAGGACGGGGAACAGTTCGTAGGCGTCGTCAAAGGTAAAGCGTGAGATGCGCTCGCGTGCACGCGGTGCCACACCGAGTTGCAAATTCTCATGGACGCTCAGCGCCGGGAAGACGTCGCGATGCTCGGGTACGTAACCCAATCCCAGGCGGGCGATCTCGAAGGTGCGCAAGCCGCCGAGCGCATGGCCGGCAAAACGCAACTCGCCCTCGCTGCGCACGAGCCCCATGATCGCGCGCGCCAGCGTGGAACGCCCGGAGCCGTTGCGCCCGACCAGCGCGACGACTTCGCCCGGCTCGATCTGCAATGTGACGCCATGCAGGGCCTGGCTCGCGCCATACCAGGCGTCAAGCTGGCGGATGTCGAGCAAAGCGCTCATGTAGGGAAACCGTCGCCAAGATAAGCCGCGCGCACGGCCGCATCCGCGCGAATCGCCGCCGGCGTGCCGGTCGCGATGATGCGGCCTTGCACCAGCACGGAAATGCGGTCGGCGATCGCGAACACGGCGTCCATGTCGTGCTCGACCATCAGAAGCGTGCGCCCCGCAGTGGTCGAGCGAATCAGTTCGATGGCGCGCGCCGCTTCGGCGCGGTTCATGCCGGCGGTAGGCTCATCGAGCAGCAAGGTGTGCGCGCCGCCGGCGAGCGCGAGGCCGAGGTCGAGCGCACGCTGCTCGGCATAGCTCAGTGTGCCGGCGAGGTTATTTCGCCGTGCGCTCAAACCGACTGCTTCGAGCACCTGCTCGGCGCGCGCGTCGACCGTGCGTGAGCCGCTGAAACGCTGCCACCAGCGCGTACGGTCGCGTTCGCCCAGCATGGCCGCGCAACGCAGATTGTCGAACACGCTGAGGCGAGCGAATACGCTGGTGGTCTGGAAGCTGCGCGCAAGGCCCCGGCGCGTGATCGCGGCCGGTGCGAGACGCGTGATTTCCGCGCCGAACAGATCGATGCGCCCAGCGTTCGGCCGCGCGCCCCCGGCGATCAGATTGAAAAGCGTCGACTTACCCGCGCCGTTCGGGCCGATCAATGCGTGGCGCTCGCCGGGCTCGATCGCCAGATCGACGCCGCTCAGAATCCGCGTGCCGCCAAAGCGTTTTTCGATGCCGTAGACCGCGAGGGCTGGAATCATCGCGCGCCTCCGGCGATCGGCGTGACAACGGTGCGAACGGCAAGGCGTGCCTGGGCGCGAATCGCGTAGCGTGCGGCGAGTGCTCCCGGCGCGGCCAACAAGAACACCACAGCGCCGAGCCACAGATGCGGCGAGCCCGTCTCCAGCGGTACGCCGGCAACGCTGAAAAACGTGCCGTCGTCCGCGCCAAATTGCACGGCGTACGCCCATTGCACCGCAAGCACGACGGCCAGCGTCCACAGCATCGCTGACGCCGCTCCCCACAGATAGGCCTTACCGCACGCGCGCCAGCCGTAGGCAGCGACGCGAGCCGAATGCCGCCGCACAAAACCCGCTATGCCATCCGGCGAGCTCACCACGACAGCGATGAAGAACAGCCCCAGATAAAACAGCCACGCCCGGGTGACGCTCGCCACCGCGACACTGAAAAAGGTCAGGATTATCGCCCCCGCGACCGGCCCGAAGAATGCCCCGGTACCGCCGATCACCGTCGCGATCAGCACGGCGCCGGAGCGCATCATGCCGACACTTTCCGTCGACACCAGTTCGACGTTGATCAGCCCCAGGGTGCCGGCAATACCCGCGAAGAACGCCGACATCACCACCACGCCATAGCGGATGCGACGCGGATAGCAGCCGATCGCCGCGGCGCGCGCCGGGTTGTCGCGCACGGCGTTGGCGAGCCGCATGAACGGCGTGCGCGACAGCGCGAACATCGCCACGCTCGCCAGCACACACCACAGCGCGATCAGCGCATACGCTTCGCGCGCCGGGCCGAAGTTCCAGCTTGCGAGCATCGACCCGCTCGTGCGATCGATCGGCACACCGGCCTCACCGCCGAACCAGTCAGGCAGCGTCCACGCGGCCGCGGCGACGAGTTCGCCGATACCGAGCGTGATCATCGCGAAAGCCGTCCCGGCACGCCGCGTCGACACGAAACCGAACACGATCCCGCACAGCGCGCCGCCGAGGCCGCCGATCAACGGCAGCAGTACGAGCGGCACACCAACGCGGTTGAACACTTGCGCCGCGATGAGCGCACCGAGGCCGGAATAAGCGGCGTGACCAAAGGACAGTAGCCCGGTTTCGCCAAGCAGCAGGTTGTACGACAGCGCGAACACGATCATCGTCGCGGTCTGCGCGAGATAGGCGAGCAGCCAGCTTTGCGGCCAGACAAAGGGCGGCACGGCGAGGAACAGGACAAGCGCAAGCCATGGCGCGAAGCTACGCACCACTGAGCGAGTCGAGATCCCCGGTGTGGCGACCTGTTCAAGCGGCTCACGCATGATCGTCACGCCGGCCGAACAGTCCCCGCGGGCGCAGCGCCAGCATCGCGACAAGCAGCAGATACGGAATCAGCGGCGCGAGTTGCGCAAGCGTGAGCGTGTCCCATGCGGGCGGCAGCGCGTCGCCGAATACCGCGGTGAGATCGCCCAGCGACACGTCGCTCGCCACCGCGAAAGTCTGCACACAACCGACGATCAGCGAAGCCGCCAGCGCCCCGCTCAGCGAGCCGAGGCCTCCGATCACCACCACCACGAATACGATCGAGCCGAGCGAATCCGCCATCGCCGGTTCAATGACGAAGATCGGCGCGCCGATCACGCCGGCCAGCGCGGCGAGCGCGGTGCCCGCCGCGAACACACCGGTGAACACGCGCGGCACGTTGTGGCCGAGCGCTTCGACCGCGCTTGCATGCGTGAGCGCGGCACGCACGATCAACCCCGCCTTCGAGACGCGCAGCACCGCATAGAGCACCGCCAGCATCGCCAGCGATACCGCCATCATGAAGGCGCGATAACGTGCGAACGCCGCACCGTAGACCGTGAACAGCGGCCCGTCGAGCACGGCCGGCACAGTCGCGCCAAGCGGACTAAGACCCCAGCCGAGCTTGACCAGTTCGCCAAGCAGATACGCGGCGCCGAATGTCAGCAGCAACTCGGGAAGATGGCCGTGCACCCGCACGCGGCACAGCAGCCAGCGCTCAAGCGCCGCGCCGATTACGCCGACGATCAGCGGTGCGATCACCAGCGCACTCCAGAAACCCGCATGCGCCGCCACCGAAAAGCCGACGTACGCGCCGAGCATATAGAAGCTCGCGTGCGCGAAATTCAGCACGCCGAGCATGCTGAAGATCAGCGTCAAGCCTGCCGACAACATGAACAGCAGCAGGCCGTAACTGACACCGTTGAGCAGATTGATGACGAACGACTGCACGCGCCTATTCCGCCTGCACAGCGACGCTCAGCGGTTCGAGCGCCGCGCGCAGACCGGCGGGCAACGTCACCGGACGGCGTGTCACGCGATCCACATACACGTGCACGAAATGGCCCTGAGCGGCGGGTTGATCTTCGCCTTCCTTGAAGAGACCCACTTCGTAGCGCACGCTCGAGGTGCCGAGCCGCACCACTCGCAGACCCGCTTCGACCCGTTCCGGAAACACCAGCGGTGTGAAGTAATTGCAGTGCGTCTCGACCACGAGGCCAATCGTCGCGCCGTGCTCGAAGTCGAGCACACCAGCGCGGATCAGATACTCGTTCACCACCGTGTCGAAGTAGCTGTAGTAGACAACGTTGTTGACGTGGCCGTAGACGTCGTTGTCCATCCAGCGGGTGGTGATCGGCAGAAAATGCGGGTAGGCGCTGCGCGCGGCGGGGGCGGGTTTGTTCATCGCTTACTGCCCCGGCTTTTCGACAAACTCGAACGGCAAGCCGCGCCGCCGCATCCATTCGCCGAGCGCCTGACCGGTGCCCGCGCGCCATGGCCGCAATTTGGCCGGTTCGATCAGCCGGTATTCGAGCAATTCCGGCGACAACGCGACCGTGCCATACGCCTTCACGTGATACGCGATGATCAGTTCATTCTTGCGGATGAATTCGTACACGCCGATCAACTCGACCGTCTCTGCGTGCAGCGAGGTTTCCTCGAGCACTTCGCGAGCAATGCCCTCTTCCGGCGTCTCGCCGTTTTCCAGAAAGCCGGTGATCAGCGCGAACATGCCTTCGGGCCAGGCGGCGTTGCGCGCGAGCAGGATCTTGCCTTCGTATTCGACGATCGCGGCCACCACCGGCAACGGATTATTCCAGTGGACGTAGCCACATTCCGTATCGGGACAGCTCTGGCGAATCCGGCCGCCTTCGTGTTCGGCATCGGCGCGCTCGATCAAAGGCTTGGCGCAACGCGGACAAAATTGATAATCGGTCATGGCGAGTGGGTCGTTTCTTATGTTCTGTGTCTGATTGTCTTGTTCCAGCGCGGACGCAACGTGGTGTCAGGCCACGCACAACTCGCGCACTTCCGCCGCGAAACGCTCGACGGTTTCCGGCTGCGTGTCCCAGGCGCACATCAGCCGGCAACCGCCCGCGCCAATGAACTCGTAAAACTTCCAGCCGCGTGCGCGCATTGCCTTGGCGGCCTGCGCGGGCAATTGCGCAAAGACCGCGTTCGATTCTGTCGGGAACATGATGCTCACGCCGGGGATTTCCTGCAACCGCGTTTGCAACAGTTGCGCCATCGCGTTCGCATGACGCCCGTTGCGCAGCCAGACGTCGTTATCCAGCAGACCGAGCCACGGAGCGGAAATGAAGCGCATTTTCGACGCGAGTTGGCCGGCCTGCTTCAGACGGTAGGCAAAATCGTCGGCGAGCGAGCGGTCGAAGAACACCACCGCTTCACCGACGGGCAAACCGTTCTTGGTCCCGCCGAAGCACAACACGTCGACGCCCGCGCGCCACGTGATCTCGGACGGATGCACGTCGAGCGCGGCGACCGCGTTCGCGAACCGCGCACCGTCCATGTGCACTTTCAGCTGACGCCGTTTGGCGATCGCCGCGATCGCGCGCACTTCCTCGACGGTATAGACCGTGCCTACTTCCGTCGACTGGGTCAGCGTGACGACCTTCGGCTTCGGGTAGTGAATATCGGCGCGGCGCGTGACGACCGCTTCGATCGCATCCGGCGTGAGCTTGCCGCTAACGCCCGGCGCGGTCAGCAGCTTCGAGCCGCCCGAGAAGAATTCGGGGCCGCCGCATTCATCGGTTTCGATGTGCGCGAGTTCATGGCAGATCACCGAGTGATACGACTGGCACAGCGACGCCAGCGCCAACGAATTGGCGGCCGTGCCGTTGAACACGAAAAACACTTCGCAATCGGTCTGAAACAGATCCCGCAGACGATCGCAGACCTGGTTGGTCCACGAGTCGTCGCCATACGCCGGTTCGTGGCCGCTAGTGTTGGCGGCGATCAGCGCGGCGAGCGCTTCGGGGCAGATGCCGGCATAGTTGTCGGACGCGAAATGTTGCATGGCGGGCGGCGCGCCCGGCGAGAGGCGCACTGTGATGACCGGAAAGCGGTCATTTTAGTGCGCTGGTGGCTAATTTGTTTTTCAACCGTGAGGATTGGCGGGGCGAGCGCCCCTGCGCCGAACGGGAAGACCGTTAGTTGCAGCCGTAATCGGGCATCCGGCCACGGCCACGCGGCATGCGTGCCACGATGATCAGCCCGACCGCACCCAGCAGTAAAGCTGCTGTCGCGAGCCATAAAGCCGGCGAAAAAGACCCTGTGTGTTCGGCTATCGGTGCGGCCACCAGCGGGCCGACGATCTGGCCTACGCCATACGCCGCGGTCGCATAACCCATCAGACCGGCCGCATTGTCGCCGTGCAAACGCCGTGCTTCGCGCATTGCGAACAGGGTGATCGCCGTAAACGGCAGACCGATCAGGATGCTGCCCAGCGAGAAACCGCCCGCCGTCGGCCAGACGATGCCGAGCGCAATGCCGGCCGCCTGCAGCACGTAGCAGCTGGCGAGCAGCGTACGGTTGTCCCAATGCGCCGGCAGGCGTGCCGCGAGCAATGCCCCGACGATCAATGCCGCGCCGAACATCGGCCAGAACAGATCAGGCCAGGGCGAGCCCGGCAGCGCGTGGCGCGCGATTACCGGCAGAAACGTCGCGGTGATGATGTAGCCGAAGCCGGGCACGCCGTACAACAGGACCAGCCAAAGGGCATCGGCGCGATGGGAGGAATGGCTCGTGGGGACGCGTTGGCCGGCGGCGGAGCTTGGGCCCGCACGGGTGGCCGCGGTTGCGCTGCCCGTGGCAGCCGCGGCGCCTTCTGCGGCAATGTGGTGCACTGTGCCGAACACGGGCCAAACCGTGATCGAGAGCACGGCAGCAATAAGCCCAAAACCAATCCAACCCGCTGTTGCGCCGTAGCCGCCCGCAGCACTGACCAGCAAACCCGTCCCGACAATGCCGACGCCCGGCCCGGTATAGATCACCCCGCCCCATCCGTGCGCGCCCAGTTCGGCAAGCCGCCGCAAGCCCCACTGCGAGGCGAACACGAAGGTCCAGGCGCTGATCGCGCCGGCGACGAAACGCACGACAGCCCAAAGCCAGAATTGGCTTGTTGCGCCCATGGCCAACGTCAGCAAAACTGTCCCCACAAGCCCCATGCGCACCATGCGTGCGGGTTCGACCCGCAGTGCCGCACAGGTGAGTGCTCCGACGAAATAGCCCGCGTAGTTAAACGAGGCGAGCCAGCCGCCATGCTGGATATCGATCTGCGGCTGGCCGAAGGCGCTGCCGTGCAGCATCAGCGGCAGGAGCGGCGTGAATGCGAAACGTCCAATCCCGAGCACCACGGCCAAGGTCACCATGCAGGCAAGCGCCGCGCGGCGGGCAGCGTGGCGTTCAGCAGAGGTGTCGTGCGCGCTGGAAGCGAGGCTGTTCATGAGTAGACAGTAAAGGGATTCGCACCGGCGGTCGCCGGTTTCTTCAATCCATACTAACTTGACCTTCGGATCATGAAAAATGAATAATTAGGATACCAACCATCGCCAGGAGAGAACCATGGATCTGGCCGCCTTGACCATTTTTCGTGCTGTCGTGCGTGAAAACGGCGTGACCCGCGCCGCTGCCAAGCTCAATCGCGTGCAATCGAACGTCACGACGCGCATCAAGCAACTCGAGGAGCAACTGGGGACCGACCTGTTCATCCGCGATGGCCGGCGCCTCGTTCTGACGCCCGCCGGCGAGACGCTGCTGCCCTACGCGGAGCGTCTGCTCGCGCTCGCCGACGAGGCACGTCATGCGCTGCGTGAGGATCGGCCGAGCGGGCGCCTGCGTCTGGGGACGATGGAAAGCGTGGCGGCAACGCGCCTGCCTGGCCTGCTCGCGCGCTATCACCAGCAGTGGCCGGATGTGGCGCTGGAACTCGAAACCGGCACAACCGGCAAGCTGATCGAGCGGGTGCGTGAATTCGAAGTGGATGCAGCGTTGATGGCAACGCCGCTGGATCCTGCCGCGCTCGGTGAATTGTTCGAGACGGTGCCGGTTTTCCGCGAAGAACTGGTGATGCTGTCGCCGCGCGGCCATCGGCCGATTCACGAGGTGCGGGATATTGCGTTATCGACGCTGATCGCGTTCGAGCGTGGCTGCGCTTACCGGTCGTATATCGAGAAGTGGTATCTGAAGCATGATGTGAGACCGGCTCGCGTTCTGGAGCTTGGCTCGTATCACGCGATCGTGGCTTGTGTCGCCGCCGGCGCGGGGGTGGCCGTGGCGCCGCGATCCGTGCTCAATCTGCAAACCGATGCGAGCAATATTGCGGTTCACGAGCTTCCCGATATTGGCGCAATCGAGACGCTTCTCGTCTGGCGACGGGGGCATTTTTCGTCCGCGCTCAATGCGCTGCGGCAAACGCTTGTGTCGGGAGGGGATGCGGTGGGGGTGCCTGCTGCAAAGGTGGGTGTTGCTTGAATTTATGCCTGAATTTATGCCTGGTTTTATGTCTGGTGCGTGGCCAGCGTGGCGGGGAACGCTAACCCCGCGGTAATCGGCCAAGTGGATACGCGGCAGTGCACGCGAAGTCCAGAAACAACTTGGGCCACGGGGACGCAAAAAACACCGGCGTCCCGCGTGGCCCGATCAAACCCGAATCAAAGCTGGGTTTCGACCCAGGCCTTCACGCCTGCCAGCGCCGCAGGCAGATTCGCCGGTTCGGTACCGCCGGCTTGCGCCATGTCCGGCCGGCCGCCACCCTTGCCGCCGACTTGCTGGGCAACGAAGTTGACGAGTTCACCGGCCTTGACCTTCTTGCTGGCGTCCGCCGTCACCCCGGCGATCAGGCTAACCTTGCCGCCCTCGACCGAGGCCAGCACGATCGCCGCGCTCTTCAGCTTGTCCTTCAGCTTGTCGACGGTCTCGCGCAGGGTTTTCACATCCGCGCCTTCGAGCGTTGCAGCCAGCACATGCACGCCGGCCACTTCGATTGCCTGACCGGCAAGCTCGTCGCCCTGGCTCGAAGCCATCTTCGACTTCAACGCGCTCAGCTCTTTCTCCAGCGACTTGACCTGATCCTGCACCTGCGTGATCCGCTGCGTCAGCTCCGACGGTTGCGCCTTCAACACGGCGGCAGCCGCATTGATCCGCGCGTCGAGATCCTGCACGAAACGCACGGCGTTATCGCCAGTGATCGCTTCCACGCGACGAATACCGGCAGCCACGCCGCCTTCCATCACGATCTTGAAGAGACCAATGTCGCCCGTGCGATGCACGTGTGTACCGCCGCACAATTCGCGCGAAAAACCGAGGTCGAGCACGCGCACTTCGTCGCCGTACTTTTCGCCGAACAACGCCATCGCGCCGCCCTTCACCGCTTCGTCGAACGGCATGACCCGCACGATGCCCGGCGCGTTCGCCAGCACTTCCGCATTGACGATCGCCTCGACCTGACGGATCTGCTCGTCGGTCATTGGCGCGTTGTGCGCGAAGTCGAAACGGGTCTTGTCGGCATCGACCAGCGAACCCTTCTGCTGCACGTGCGAGCCGAGCACTTCACGCAGCGCCTTGTGCATCAGGTGGGTGGCCGAGTGATTGCGTTCGGTGCGGGCACGACGCACCGCGTCGATTTCCGCCTTCACGACGTCGCCGACTTTCAGCGTGCCCTGCTCCAGCGTGCCGTGGTGGCCGACCACGTCGGCTTGCACCTTCAACGTGTCGGTTACCGCGAAGCGCACGCTCGCGTTCGCCAGCACGCCCTGGTCGCCGACCTGGCCGCCTGACTCCGCGTAGAACGGGGTGTGGTCCAGCACGACGACGGCTTGCTGGCCGTGATTCACTTCCTTCACTGAGGCGCCATCGACATACAGCGCGATCACCTTGGCGTCGTCGAAGACGATTTCTTCGTAGCCGTGGAACGTGGTCTTCGCGCCCGAGTATTCGAGGCCCTGCGCCATCTTGAACTTGCCGGCCGCGCGAGCCTGTTCGCGCTGACGCGCCATGGCTTCGTCGAATGCAGCCTCGTCTACCGTCACTTCACGTTCGCGGCAGACGTCTGCCGTCAGATCGAGCGGAAAACCGTAGGTGTCGTGCAGCTTGAATGCGAGTTCGCCGTCGAGCGTCTTGCCGCCCTTCGCTTCCAGATCGGCCAGCGCGCTTTCGAGAATCGACATGCCGTGCTCAATGGTCTCGAAGAAGCGCTCTTCTTCCTGGCGCAGCACGTCGATCACGCGTTGCTCCGCGTCCTTCAGTTCCGGATAGGCGGCGCCCATTTGCGCGACGAGGTCCGGCACCATGCGGTGGAAGAACGAACCCTTCTTGCCCAGCTTGTAGCCGTGACGGATCGCGCGACGCACGATACGTCGCAGCACGTAGCCGCGGCCTTCGTTGCCCGGAATCACGCCGTCGACAATCAGGAACGAGCAGGCGCGGATGTGATCGGCAATCACCTTCAGCGAATTGTTGGTCAGATCGCTCACGCCGGTTTCGCGGCCCGCAGCCTTGATGAGCGCCTGGAACAGGTCGATCTCATAGTTGCTGTGAACGTGCTGCAAAACCGCGGCGATGCGCTCGAGACCCATGCCGGTGTCGACGCACTGCTTGGGCAGCGGCGTCATGTTGCCTTGCGCGTCGCGGCTGAATTGCATGAACACGAGATTCCAGATCTCGATGTAGCGGTCGCCGTCTTCCTCAGGAGACCCCGGGGGGCCGCCCCACACGTCCGGGCCGTGGTCGTAGAAGATTTCCGAGCACGGGCCGCAGGGACCGACGTCGGCCATCTGCCAAAAGTTGTCCGACGCGTAGCGCGCGCCCTTGTTGTCGCCGATGCGGATGATGCGCTCGACCGGCACACCCACTTCCTTCGCCCAGATGTCGTGCGCTTCGTCGTCTTCGTGATAGACGGTGACCCACAGCTTGTCTTTCGGCAGCTGGTACACGCCCGTGAGCAGTTCCCACGCGTAGTGGATCGCGTCGCGCTTGAAGTAGTCGCCGAACGAGAAATTGCCCAGCATTTCGAAGAACGTGTGGTGACGCGCGGTGTAGCCGACGTTTTCCAGATCGTTGTGCTTGCCGCCGGCGCGCACGCTGCGCTGAGCGGTCGTGGCACGCGCATACGGACGCGATTCCGCGCCGAGGAACACATCTTTGAACTGCACCATTCCCGAATTAGTGAAGAGCAGCGTCGGGTCGTTGCCGGGCACAAGGCTCGACGAGCGAACGATCGTATGGCCCTTCGATTCGAAGAACTTGAGGAATTTCTCGCGGATTTCGGCGGCTTTCATAGCGTGCGGGGGACGGGTTTGCCAGTTCCCTGGCTGTTACCGGCGGCATCAAGGGGATGCGCCAACTGTTTGTTTCTTAAACGACTGATTATACGGGATCGGCGCCCGTGCGCGGCAGCGGCCCCGCCCCGGCCTCGTCGCGTTAGCCATTCAGCCAGGTTTGACCGGGTAACGGGTGACACCGCAAGGTGGGCCGGCCGTCCTATGATGTTCGGCTGACTGCGCCGGCGCGCGGGAATCGCTTAAGATTGCCCCCATTCGCTGCGACATGCGCACTGCGTCATCACTCGCAAATTTTGCAGAGGGCCGGGGTACGCGCCAAAGCGTTAAGTCCGGCCGACCGCTTTGCATGGGGCCGGACTAAGCGCTAAAGCGCCAAGTCCGGCCGACATTGGAGACATTGAAGAATATGGGCGCTCTCAGTCATATCCGCGTGCTGGATCTCACACGCGTGCTCGCCGGGCCGTGGTGCGCACAGACGCTCGCCGATTTCGGCGCCGACGTCATCAAGATCGAACGACCCGAAGTCGGCGACGACACGCGCCACTGGGGGCCGCCGTACCTGAAAACGCCGGAAGGCGCCGACACCCGCGAAGCCGCCTATTACCTCGCGGCGAATCGCAACAAGCGCTCGGTCACCGTCGATATCGCCTCGCCCGAAGGCCAGCGGATCATCCGCGAACTGGCCGCGCACAGCGACGTGGTGCTGGAGAACTACAAGGTTGGGCAGTTGAAGAAGTACGGCCTCGATTACGCGTCGCTCAAGGAAGTGAAGCCCGATCTGATCTACTGCTCGGTAACCGGCTTCGGGCAAACCGGGCCGTATGCGCAG
The DNA here is from genome assembly GCF_009455635.1 of Paraburkholderia agricolaris. Lineage (NCBI taxonomy): Bacteria > Pseudomonadati > Pseudomonadota > Betaproteobacteria > Burkholderiales > Burkholderiaceae > Paraburkholderia > Paraburkholderia agricolaris. Next base: position 1,140,420 of record NZ_QPER01000001.1, on the reverse strand, counting down.
CGCGCCGGTTACGACTTCATCGTGCAAGGCATCGGCGGCTTCATGAGCATTACCGGCGAGCGCGACGGCCAGCCGGGCGGCGGCCCGCAGAAGGCCGGCGTCGCAATCGCCGACCTGATGACCGGTATGTACTCGACCATCGCCGTGCTCACAGCACTCACGCATCGCGACCGAACAGGCGAAGGCCAGTACATCGACATGGCGCTGCTCGACGTGCAGGTGGCCATGCTGGCCAACATGAATTCGAATTACCTGGCGAGCGGCCAGCCACCGGTGCGCTGGGGTAACGCTCATCCGAACATCGTGCCCTACCAGACCTTCCAGACCAGCGACGGCTGGATCATCGTCGCGGTCGGCAACGACGGCCAGTTCCGCAAGTTCGTCGAGGCGGGCGGCCGCCCCGAACTCGCGGACGACGCGCGATTCGCCACCAATCCGGCGCGCGTGCGCCACCGCGACGTACTCGTGCCGATTCTGGCCGACATGGTGCGCCTGCAGGGCAAGCAGCAATGGATCGCCGCGCTGGAAGCGGCGGGTGTGCCGTGCGGGCCGATCAACGATCTGGGCGAGGTGTTCGAAAACGAGCAGGTGGTGGCGCGCGGCATGCGGGTCGATCTGCCACATCCGTCGGGCGGCACGGTCAAACTGGTGCGCAATCCGATCAACATGACCGGCACGCCGCCCGAAGCGCTGGCTCATCCGCCTATGCTCGGCGAGCACACCGACAGTATCCTGCGCGACGTGCTCGGCTATGACGAAGCACAGATTGCCCGACTGCGGGACCAGTCGGTGATTTAAGGATGGCTGAGGTGGAGGTTTTCAGTGACGCCGGCGACAGCGACAGCGCCAGTTCACCCGCTGCCCGGGTACGGCCGCCGAATCAACGGAAATCAGCGGAAATGAAGGTTCAGCACCGCTCGCCCAATGAAGCCAGCCAGCGCCGCCCCTCGTCCCAATCGCCGAGCCCGCTGTCGGCATTGATGTGGCCACGCGGCCCGATATCGATCCAGCGGCTGCCCCAAGCCTCGGCGCAAGCTTGCGAGAACGGCACGCTGCCGTACGGATCGTCGCTGCTCGCCACCACGATGCTCGCAAACGGCAAGCGCGTCAGCGGCACCGACGCGAAGCCGTGGGCGTCCTGTGGAAAATGTGCACCGGAAGGATCGGGCACCGCCACCAGCAGCGCGCCCGCCACCTTCGTGAGTTGGGCGGCGCTTGCATACTGCGACGCCCAGAAGGCGGTGGTCAGGCAGCCAAGGCTGTGCGCGGCGAACACCACGGGCGAGTCTGCCTCAGCCACCGCGGCGTCGAGCGTGCTGCACCACGCGTCGCGCTCCACCCGGTCCCAGTCCGGCATCTGCACGCGCAAAAAGGCGGGGTCAAGCGCTTCCCAGCGCGTCTGCCAATGCCCCGGGCCGGAATTCTGGTAGCCCGGCAGCACGAGTACGTTTAATTTTTGTCCGCTCATCGCATTCCCCGCAGTTCGTTCTTCAAGTTCGTTCTTCAAGTTCGTTCTTCAGGCACGTTCAAAGTTCGTTCTTCAGCCGCGTTCAAAGCGCGTTCATCAAGTGCGCTTCCACACCGCGTTTCCACAGGCCGCCTCAGCAGTCCACTTTCCCCATGATCTGCTTCGCCGGGCCGCGGAAACTACGCGTCAAGGCATCACGCGCCCCACGCCTGTGCCGCGCGGATCGGCCGCCGGCTCGGGCTTCGTCCCTTCAACGCGAATCATCTGCACGTCGCCGTTGAACGACTGCCCTTCCAGCGTGTAACCCTTGGCTTTCAACTGATCGGCCAACTCGCCCGTAATCGGATGATACGGCTCAAAGTAAATCGTCTTCGGCGGCAGCAACTGATGATGGAATCGCATCGCGGCCAACGCGTCGGCCGGCGTCATACCGAAATCGTACAGGTTAGTCATCACCTGGAAAATCGACGTCAGAATTCGCGAGCCGCCAGGCGTGCCGATCACGAGCGAAACCTTGTTGTCCTGCAACAGGATGGTCGGCGTCATCGACGAAAGCGGCCGGCGTCCCGGCGCTACGGTATTCAGGTCATTCGCCGTGGCACCCGGCGCGCCAGCAGCAACCGGACTGGTCTCGAAGTCGTCCATCGCGTCGTTGAGCAGGAAGCCGCCGCCGTCCACCACCACACCGGAACCGAACGATCCGTCCAGCGTGTAGGTGTTCGAAACGGCGTTACCCCACTTGTCGACCACCGAGAAATGCGTGGTTTGCGTCTTTTCCGGCAGCGAATCGCCGAGACCGCCTTTAACGGGCGTCGCACCCGGCACCTCGTCGGGTTTCACTTCGTCGGCGCGCTGGGCGAGGTAGGCGTCGTCAGTCAGTTTATCGGCCGGTATCCGGTACGAATCGGGGTCGCCAATGTATTGCTGGCGATCGGCGAACACACGATCTTCGATCTGCGCGACCAGATGGATATACGGCACGGAATTCAGTTCCAGTCCGTCGAACGCCTGCTTCAGGTCGGCTTTCATCTTCAGCATCTGGATCAGCCCGATACCGCCTGAACTCGGCGGCGGCGCGGTCACGACTTTGTAGCCGTTCCAGTCGGCGATGAGCGGTTGGCGCCACACGGCCTTGTACTGGATCAGGTCCTGCTTCGTGACCAGACCGTGGCCGTACATCTGCTGAGCGATCAGATCCGCGGTGCGGCCTTCGTAAAACTCGCGGCCGCCGTCGCTGGCGATGCGCGAGAGGGTCTGCGCCAATTCGGGCTGACGGAGCGTCGCGCCCGCCTTCAGGTTCGAGAAGTAGGCGTCGAAATTGGTCTTGCCGGCGAAATTCTTCGCCGCCGCGTCATGTCGCTGCTGCAAGCCCGGTTCGACCTGGAAGCCGCCGGTGGCGTAGCGGATCGCGGGCGCCAGCACCTGCTTCCACTTCAGCTTGCCGAAGCGCTGCTGCGCTTCCCACATGCCTTCGACGGTGCCCGGCACCGCCACCGCGCGATGGCCGACGAGACTCATACCCGGTATGAGCTTGCCTTTGTCGTCGAGATACATGTCGCGGGTCGCCTGCTGCGGTGCGCGCTCGCGATAATCGAGAAAATACGGTTTGCCGTCCATGAACACCGTCATGAAGCCGCCGCCGCCGATATTCCCAGCGTCCGGGCAGGTCACGGCCAGCGCGAAGGCGATCGCGACAGCGGCGTCAACCGCATTGCCGCCGGCGGCGAAGATCTGTTGCGCGGCGTCGGCGCTGTAGCGATCCGGCACGGCGACTGCCGACGCGTCCAGCACGGCCTTGGGCGGGGGCGTTTTCGCGAGCGCGGGTGCGGGCGCCACGAAGCTGCCCGCGAGCGCGGCGAACACGGTCGTGGCCGTCACGATCCGGGCGAAGGACAAAGAGGCGAAAGGCACGCGAGGCGCGCTATGCGACAAAACGGACATCCGAGAAACTCCGGGAACTAAGGGCGTCATGTTGCACGAACGGCGGAGGCTCATGCAAAACGACAAAAGGGAGCGAGGCCTGACTGGACCGTGTGGCCGGACCACGGTTACGCGGGCACGCGTTGCGCGGCAAGGCATGGGCGTGGGCTTGCGCTACCCCGGAAAAGGTCGAGCGGCGCGCGGGTGGCAAGTGTGCCGCCCGCATCCTAAGTCGCCGGCGCATGCGTCAACAAAACGTTTTACCTCCTGTTACAGCACCTTAAACGCAGCTTGCAGGGTCCCGCCTGACCCCAAAAACCAGCCGAAACCGCTCAAACGTTGGCTGCGCGCCGCACTCGCCTGCCGTGAGCGAACGCGTCAGGTAGAATTGACAGATAAGTGGGCGCATTGCGCACCCCCGACCGACATTCACCTTCTCGCATGAATACCGAACGCAACGACGCGCCAGCGGCATCCAATTTCATCCGCAACATCATTGACGAAGACAACCGCACCGGCAAATGGGGCCAGCGCGTCGAAACGCGCTTCCCGCCCGAACCGAACGGCTATCTGCACATTGGTCACGCCAAAAGCATCTGTCTGAACTTCGGCGTGGCGCGCAGCTACGGCGGCGTGTGCCATCTGCGCTTCGACGATACGAATCCGGAAAAGGAAAGCGTCGAGTACGTCGACTCGATCATTGATTCCGTGCGCTGGCTCGGTTTCGAATGGCAAAAAGACGGCAAGGAACAGCTTTATTTCGCCAGCGACTACTACGACAAACTGTACGAATTCGCCGAACTGCTGATCGAGCGCGGCAAGGCGTATGTGGATAGCCAGTCGGCCGAAGAAATGCGCGCGAACCGCGGCTCAGCCTCCGAAGTCGGCACGCCGTCGCGCTTCCGCGAGCGTTCGGTGCAGGAAAACCTCGACCTGTTCCGCCGCATGAAAGCCGGCGAGTTCAAGGAAGGCGAGCACGTGCTGCGCGCGAAGATCGACATGTCGTCGCCGAACTTCAACATGCGCGACCCGGTCATCTACCGTATCCGCTTTGCGCATCACTACCGCACCGGCGACACGTGGTGCGTGTACCCGATGTACGACTACACACACTGCATCTCGGACGCGTTGGAAAACATCACGCATTCGTTGTGCACGCTCGAGTTCGAAGACCACCGTCCGCTGTACGACTGGATTCTGAACGAGCTGGCCGAGGCCGGAATCTTCACGCGCCCGCTGCCGCAACAGATCGAATTTTCGCGCCTGAACCTCACCTATGCGATCACCAGCAAGCGCAAGCTGCTGCAACTCGTGACCGAAGGCCATGTCGACGGCTGGGACGATCCGCGCATGCCGACCATCGTCGGGGTACGCCGCCGTGGCTTCACGCCGGGAGCGATCCAGTTGTTCTGCGAGCGCGTTGGCGTCACCAAGGTCGATTCGTGGATCGACATGAGCGTGTTCGAAGGCGCGCTGCGCGACGATCTGGACGACAAGGCGCCGCGTACCGCTGCCGTGCTCGATCCGGTCAAGCTGATCATCGACAACTTCGCCGAAGGCGCGACCGAGCCGTGCAACGCGCCCGTCCACCCGCATCACCCGGAAATGGGGGTTCGCGAGTTCCCGATTTCGCGCGAGCTGTGGATCGAACGCGATGACTACAACGAAACGCCGCCGAAGGGCTACTTCCGCCTGTTCCCGGGCAACAAGGTGCGCCTGCGCTACGGCTATGTGATCGAGTGCATCGGTGCAGACAAAGACGAGAACGGCAACATCGTCGCGGTCCACTGCAATTACTTCCCGGACAGCAAATCGGGCACCGAAGGCGCGAACAACTATAAGGTCAAGGGCAACATTCACTGGGTCAGCGCGGCAGACGCGGTCCCGGCCGAAGTGCGCATCTACGACCGTCTGTTCAAGGAACCGCAGCCGGATGCCGGTGGCCGCGACTTCCTCGAAGCGCTGAATCCGGACTCGAAGCGCGTGGTCAACGCCTACCTGGAACCGGGTGCGCGCGACGCGCTGCCGGAACAACGCTATCAGTTCGAACGCCACGGCTATTTCGTCGCCGATCGCGTCGATTCGAAACCGGGCAAACCCGTGTTCAATCGCATCGTCAGCTTGCGCGACAGTTGGGGCAAGCCGGCGTAAGCTGAAGTCACTGCGACGCGAAGTACATTTGACGTTGCGTATTTGACGTTACGCATTTAACGTTGCTTACCTGACGTTGAACATGGCGTGCATTTCGCAAGCGGGATGCACGCCTTTTCGTTGCATCGACGTTCCATCGACATGTGACAGCGCGGCCACCATCCCCGCGCCAGTCCGGGAGGCCCGATGAAAGTTGCAGCCCGCAGCGGGGCGAGAACATGGGGGAGCACGGCAGAAGGCACGCGTCACGCACATACTACGCCTGCAGCGCGCATCAATCGCGCCGCGCGCGTCGCGCAAAGCATCCGTCGCACACTCGCTGCGCTGGCCGCATTCAGCGCAACGTCGCTCGCCGGCACCGCTCACGCGGACGAACTCACCGGCACACTGAGGAAAATCCACGACGACGGTGTGGTCGTGCTCGGCGTGCGCGAAGCGTCGATTCCCTTCTCGTACTTCGACGGCAAGCGCACGGTCGGCTATTCGCAAACCATCGCGCTGCAGATCGTCGACGAAATCAAGAAAACGCTCGGCCTGCCGCAATTGAAGGTGCACGAAATCACGGTCACCTCGTCGAACCGCACGCCGATGTTGCTGAACAACCAGATCGATCTGGAATGCGGCTCGACCACGCATACGGTAGAACGCGAAAGCGTCGCCGCCTTCTCGAACAGCTTCTTCCAGTACGCGGTACGCATCATCGCGCGCAAGAGCAGCGGCATTACGGATTTTTCTGACCTAGCCGGCAAGCCCGTGGTGACAACCGCGGGCACCTCCGACGAGCGTCTGCTACGCCGCCTGAATACCGAGAAACATCTGAACATGCGCATCATGAGCGCGCGCGATCATCAGGAAGCCTTCACCGCGCTCAAGGACGACCGGGCGGTGGCCTTCGTGATGGACGAACCGATCCTGTACGGTTTCAAGTCGACCGATCCGCACCCTGAAGATTTCGTGGTGACCGGCGCGCCACTCGGCTCCGAGGTTTACGCCTGCATGTTTCGCAAGGGTGACGAGCCGCTCCGCACGCTGGTGAACGGGGTGATCGCGCGCGGCCAGACTAGTGGTGACGCAGAACGTTTGTACAACCAGTGGTTCACGCAGCCGATTCCTCCGCGCGGCATCAATCTGAATTTTCCGCTGTCGGAACAGAACCGCACACTATTCGCTCATCCGAACGACCGGGCACTCGACTGAACACGCAGGCGACACGCCCGTGCTGCGATCTGCTATAGCGTTCGATGCAGTTCGGCGAGCGAAAGCGTGGTCTCAAAGAGTCTTGTGAGACTGCGGCTCGCATACCGCTCGACTTCGTCCGGCGCAACCCAGCGGTATGCATCCATTTCGGGAATCAGCGTGCCGTCAGAGCGGCGCGGAAACAGCGACGTGCAGGTGCACGCACTGAGATCGAGTTCGCCGGCAGTTGCACGGGCAGCGAACAGATGCAGATCCTTGTCGCGCCGGTAGACGAACAGTCCGAGATCCTTCAGACGCTCGGGTTCGATCACGATACCGGTCTCCTCGACCATCTCGCGCAGCGCTGTGACGTGAGGCGCCTCGCCCTCTTCGCCGTGCCCTTTGGGAACGTCCCAGTGAGAGGTTTCGGTGGCGTGTGCGAGCAGCACCCGCCCTTGCGGGTCGAGCAGCACGACGCCACACGAGACGACCCGCGTGCTCATCGACGCAATGCGCCGCAAGGACGCATAGCTTCAGGCCGCGCCGGCAGCAAGCCGACACGCACGGTCATACCCGCCCGCACGCTCAGCGCTTTTTCTGCAATTGCCAGTTACCGCTACCCTGCTTGCAGAACTGCGGGCGCAGGGTCATTGACTGCCCTTTCGCATTCAGTACGACGCCGACGTCGCGGCACGTGCGCTCGCCGTCCTTCGCGGTGCTGGCGATGGTGATCGTTGCGTCGATCTTGACGCTGTTGCCGGTGCCTTCGTTGACCCAGCTCGCGCTTTCGCCGTCCTGCTTGTCATTCAACGCACCGATGACGGCGCCCTTGATCGAATCGACATCGCGTTGCTTCATGTAGCTGATCGGCGTGTCGTTCAGAAAACCGAGGTTCGCCGCTTGTGCGCCGATCGCGCCGCCAAGCAGCAGGCCACCGACGGTCAAGTGAAACAGGGCACGGGTTCGCATCGACATGAAGGGTTCTCCTCGAAGAGTGGTTCGGCTCTATCGAGCGCGCTCGCGGCGGCTCGTGATCTGGACCCCAAAAGCATAGCATGTCGTTCCCGAAATGGCCTTGCGGATGCCGCGTCGCGGCACGACGCGGCAGCGTGCCGCGGCCCGCTCCGCCCGCTCAGAAACCGACGAGCCGACGGGCAGACGGACGGGCAGCAGGACTTTTAGGACCAGTCCCATATTTTTTTATGAGACGTCTTTCTAAGATAAGTCTGTCGCGCTACTGCGCTGCTCAAGCTTCAGACCCGCCTTATGGACATCTCACTTGCTCTCGAAACCGTCACCGTCGCGCTCGCGTTCTTCTGCGTCGCGCTGGTGCCGTTCGCCATCGGCCGTGATCCCGGTCTTGCGCGGCGCATCGTGCGAATGGACAGGCTCCCACTCGCACGCTGGCCGAATCTGCTGACGCGCGCAGGCGTTGCATGCCTTCTGATCTCGTTCGCACTACTGCTGGCCGCCTGCTATTGCATCCTTGCCGGCGCAGGCATCTAACCGTCCGCACTGCGGCGCGGTCAGCGCCCGATAATCAATTCGCGGCCGCGGTCTTTTCCGGCTTGTTTCCCTGCTTGTCTTCCGGTTTGTACCCATCCGTGAGCGTATTCAGAAACGCCACCACGTCCTTGATTTCAGCCTCGTCGAGTGCCGGCTTGTCACCCGGTTTACGATCGAACGGCGGCTCGGTATTCAGATTGGCCCAGTAACGCTGCGGCAGGTCGTCGAACTTCTGCACCTTGCCCTTCGAGACCGGATAGAACTTCTCCGGATTGGTGTCGCGCTGCGCGTAAAAACGCACGGCCTGATCGAGGGAATGATAGATGCCGTTGTGGAAAAAACTCTTCTTCAACGCAACATTGCGCAGCGTCGGCGTGCGGAAGATGCCGCAAAACTCAGCACGTCCGCCCAGGTCGGTACGCTCCGGGCCGCATGCGCCGAGGTCGTAGAAATGCGGATCGCGATTCACCGGCAGTGCACGGTTGCGCGGCACGCCGATCGCAATCAGACCGAAGTCGCTGAACTGCGGCGGCGCGCCGTCCATGGTGCGCTGACTGATGTGGCAGCTCGCGCAATTCCCCTTCTTTTCGTCGTTGAACACTTCCAGACCGTGTAGTTCGGCCTTGGTCAACTGTGCCTTGCCCGCGAGATACGCGTCGTACTTGCTGGTGTACGGGTAGAAAATCTCCGGGGTCTGCTCGAAGGTTTCCAGCGCCTGCAGCACGGCGTTGAAGGTGGCTTCGTCACTATCGAAAATATGTTCGCCGAAGGCCGCGCGGAAAGCGTCGGCATACGGAGAAACCTTCACTGCCGCCGCGACCTTTGCGGGCGAGCTGCCCATTTCGAACGACGACAGCAGCGGAATGCGCGCCTGGTCCGAGCCGCGATCGACCCGGCCGTCCCACGTCAAACCGCCGGTCGGCCCGGCATCGACGCTTTCATCGCCTTCGTCGTCCGACTCGTGGTAATGCTCGGCGAACGCCGGCACCGATTGCAGGTACTTGAGCGTGGGCGCGGCACGCATGCCGGTGCGGTGCATGTCGTTGCCGCCCAGTTGTACCGCCAGCGAATTCGCCGGCGAGAAAGCGTGATCGGGACTGTGACACGACGCGCACGCCAGCTTGCCCGAGCCGGATAGCGATGGGTCGAAGAACAACTGCTTGCCCACCGCCGTCATCTTCCGCACGGATTCATAGACTTGCGCGCGGGTCTGGCCAGCTTCCTGCGTGGCTGCTTTCACAGCGGAAGCCGCAGGCAATGCATTCGCTTTGGCCTCAATACCCACATTTGCACTGGCGTTCGGATTCGCCACGGTATTTACTTGCTCATTTATTCTTTCATTAACATTACTATTAATTTCATTATTCTTACTATTACCTGTCGACGAACCAGCGTCGCATGCCGCCACGCTCATGGCCATTACCGCGAGCGCTAGCGTCAGTTTTGCAAGCCCCATGCCTGTGCCCGCTGGCACCGCGCCCCGCAGCGCCTGCGGTTGAGCCGCCGTTTTCCGAATCCCCGTGAGACCAAGCCGCATATGAATGATGTGAATTTGCGATATTGAAGCCCGCAGCGTATTTCATCCGCATGTCGCCAAAATGACATACAGCCGACGAAAATTTAAAAACAGAGGCAATTCGTAATTATTTACATCTTTCTGTCAAATTCCTTATTCAAACTTTCGCTCGCGGTCAGTCGTGTAAGTAATGCGCCTGACCGGTCCCCAACGCGAGAGAGAGAACACATACCAAATGAACAAAAAACTGATCTGCGCGACGCCTATCGCGATCGCAGCAGCGCTGAGCTTGTATGCGTGCGGCGGCGGCGATGTCACAGCTCAGCCGGACATCACGTCGATCAAAACGGTCGTGGTGATCTATGCGGAGAATCGCAGCTTCGACAATCTCTACGGCAACTTCCCGGGCGCCAACGGTCTGCAGAATGTGACGGCGGCAAGCGCCACGCAGGTCGACCGCAACGGCACGCCGCTCGCAACGCTGCCGCAAGTGTGGAACGGCCTGACACAAACCGGCGTGACGCCGGCGGTGACGCAAGCGATGACGGCCAATCTGCCGAACAGCCCGTTCGCCATCGACGATCCGAATGGCTTCAACACGCCGATTACGGCCACGACGCGCGATCTGTATCACCGCTTCTATGAAAACCAGATGCAGATCAACGGCGGCAAGAACGACAAGTTCGCCGCGTGGGCGGATTCGGGCGGCCTCGTCATGGGTCACTACACGCTCAACGCCGACAAGCTGCCGCTGTGGAAAATCGCCCAGCAATACACGCTGGCCGACAACTTCTTCATGGGCGCGTTCGGCGGCTCGTTCCTGAATCACCAGTGGCTGGTCTGCGCGTGTACGCCGACCTATCCGAACGCGGACAAGAGCCCGGCGGCCAGTTCGATCTCCGCGGTCGAAAGCGACGGCGTCACGCTGAAGCTGGCGACCAACTCGCCGGCCTCGGCCTTGACCGGCGCGCCCAAGTACGTGAATTCGGGCAACCTGACGCCTGACTTCTACGCGATCAACACGATGCAGCCGCCGTATCAGCCGAGCGGCAACAAGCCGGCTTCGGGCGGCGACGCGAACCTCGCCGATCCGAGCGCGGCCAGCACGCTGCCGGCCCAGACGCAACAGCACATCGGCGATCTGCTGAACAACGCGAAGGTGTCGTGGGCGTGGTACGGCGGCGCATGGGGCGCGGCAGTCTCGGCGGTGCAGAACGGCACGTCGAACGTGGTCTACGGCGCGAATCTGACGGCGCCGAACTTCCAGCCCCATCACCAGCCGTTCAACTACTTCGCCGACCTCGCACCAGGCTCGGCCAACCGTTCGCAGCACTTGCTCGACGGCGGTCTCGCAGGCTCCGAGTTCATCAAGGCAATCGACGCAGGCACGCTGCCCCAGGTGTCGTTCTACAAGCCGCAGGGCAACCTGAACGAGCACGCGGGTTATACCGACGTCGCATCGGGCGACCAGCACATTGCCGACGTGATCTCGCATCTGCAGAAAAGCCCGCAGTGGAACAACATGCTGGTGGTCGTGACGTATGACGAAAACGGCGGCTTCTGGGATCACGTTTCGCCGCCCAAGGCCGATCGCTGGGGTCCGGGCACCCGCATTCCCGCGCTGATCGTTTCGCCGTACGCGAAGAAGGGTTTTGTCGATCACACGCAATACGACACGACGTCGATTCTGCGCTTCATCACGCGCCGTTATTCGCTGCCGACGCTGCCGGGTATCGCCACGCGCGATGCGGCACTGGTCAGCAACGGCAGCAAGCCGATGGGCGATCTGACGGCTGCGTTGAATATCAAGCAGTAAGCGGTTCGCGATTCACGATTCGCAGACAGGCAAAGTCGGTAAGCAACAGTCCGCTTGATGACGGGACTTTGACAGGGCAGCTTCGGCTGCCCTTTTTCGTTTTCGTCGCGCGAAGAACAGGACAGCGCAAGACGGCATACGCGGCGTGTCGTAGATCGAGCGGCGACACAACGCATTTTCGTGAGCGGCGTATGCTTCGACGCAGGACGCGACCATTCGCGCCGATGGCCGCTTGCAATCGCTCCCAACCGCTTGCCCCTTAGCAGCGTGTTGTGGATTTGCCCACTCATCCAGGAGTTCGACAGCATGACTGAGAAAATCATCAAGGTCCCCGGGCCCGATCATCCGATCACAGTCGAGCCAGCCCAGGCTCGCGTGGTGGTGACGGTAGTCGGCCGCGTGATCGCGGATACACGCAATGCGCTCGTACTGCGTGAGGCGTCGTATCCGCCGGTGTATTACATTCCGCGCAACGACGTCGAGATGACACTGCTGGAGCGCACCGATCACGCAACCTATTGCCCGTACAAGGGAGATTGCGCGTATTACAGCATTCCGAGCGGCGGCGAGCGTACGGTGGATGCGGTCTGGACCTACGAATCGCCCTACGCGCCCGTGAAAGAGATCGCGCAGCATCTGGCGTTCTATCCGAACCGGGTCGATTCTATCGAAGTGAAGCCGGCGGGATGAAGGAAGGGTCAGGCGCGCACCGCGGCTGTGAGGCGCGATGCGCGAGGCGTACGTTTTTGAAGGTCGTCTGTTCGGGAAGACGGTACGCTCACCACTTGGCGCCCCCGACGCGCGGCCACTCGAGCGGTACGTCATGACCGACCACACCACCGGAGAAAAGATAGAACGAATAGGCGCACGACAGGAGGCGGCGCGGCTAAAGGCTCTAATGGATAGACACATAAATCCACGCGAGGAAAAGGCCGAGCGGCAAGCCGCTCACTAAGCCCGCAAGCTCGAATCGCGGCGGCCCGACAAGCGCCGCACAGGCTTACGCAAATTGCGGGCCCTAAAGTTGCGCGAGCCGTGCGCCTGTTCACGCACGACCGACTCCTGCATATAAGCGAGATCTGCTTGAGCGATACCAGTCGCCCGCCGAGCTTGCGGCAACCAGCGAGAAGAGCCCGGCCGACCGCCTCGCGAAACTCGCCCTGCGCGTGGGCAAGAGAGCCTTGCGGCCGAGATTGTTCAAGCGCTCAGCGAACAGGCTGTGGTCATACCCGGTGCGTCCTCCTATCCTGCGGTCTTCAGTGCCTCAAGTGACACAATACGATCAAACTCAGGCCAGTCTGTTCGTACACGCGCAAGCGTTCCTTCAACAAGTGCGTCTGGAATGTATGGCGACTGCGGCTCCGGTAGTTTTTCGAAAGGCGGCTCCATCAAAGGATGATTGAGCACGGGGTTTTTCAAGCCGATCAGCTCTCGCAAACGAAACAGAAAGAGGATTTCGATCGGCGTTCGCGGAAACGCGGAACAGTCGAAAAATTTGGTCTCACTATCGCGCGTCGATTCGTGAGTATGGCGGTCGCAGGCCGCCAGCAACCAGGGCGTCAACGCTTTCGGATTTGTCTCATGCCACCTTTCGAGGATTCCTTCGTAGAGGGGTTCGCTATATGCGAACGACGGCCATTCATGGTGCACATCGCCTCGCCAGGCTGCAAAAAGCCTTAGCACAAATGCATGTACTCGCCGGTGGCGTTGATCGTACGAAAACTGTAATTGGTACGTTCGATTGAGAGCAGCATGCGTAAGGTAGCCTTGATAGACACTTTCCTCGACACGTCCAAGAATAAAAAGCATCGACATCGTTTCCGTCATCAACTCCCAATCTGTCATTCGTAGAGGCCTCGAGTGGCTGGGAAACAATGATCGAAACTGAACATGCCAAAACAGATCGAGCTATGCAGCAAATGAAAGATAGCCTAGAGCATTGATTGCGTCGTGCTCCCATTTGTCCCCACGCAGCGCTCGTGCTTGCGCGTCTCCGAGTAGTCGAGCACCCACGCCGATATACGCGCCTCTCTGTGGAGAGTTTGCTTCATTTTCACGATCCATTCGAGCGTTGTAGGCAATCGCTGGCTCAATTGACCAAGGCGTTGTTTTTTCGATCCTTCTGATAACAGCGGCGCGACTTGGCCATTCCCTGGCGACTCCCAAACGAGAAATATTGGCGAGATCAGTCATGATGTTTTCTTGGATACCCAGTGCGGGATACAACTGCCGCCGTTCGCCTCCAAAACGATTTGGGCGTCGGCCTGCACGGCAATACACATCACGATTTCCGTAAACACGTCTTCCACGATTTCGCCAGACATCTCGCCTGATGAAGCCCAGCGCAGTGCACGGTCGAACTGGCGCATCCTGTGTTCTCCGTCTACGGCATCACGCTTCCGGTGTCGCTTCAGGCGCCGGTGTGTCGCCAAGGAAGGATTCGTTTTTTCTAAGTCTCAACGCGTCACTGCGACTCTATTTAAATCAAGAAGGTCTGGATCTTGGGCCTCCAATAGTCCTTCAAAATAGTCGCTCCCTTTTTGCCTTGCGACCGAACTTTCATTTCCGATCAAAGGGACAAGCCAGGCAATAATGGTAGACGGCGACGACCCGCTGTAAAAATCTATGCCCGTTGGAAAGATAACCGGTGGGCATGTATAAATCGCGTCCGATATAACACCTGGAATTAATGGGGAACTCGGGCCTACTACGTCACCGCGAGCTAATGCGCAAGATTTCGAGCGCACATAGTCAGAAAAAGTAAGAAGGAACGATGCGATGGCATCGGCCGAATAGATGTCGTGCGCTGCGAACATCAGTTCCTGCCTTACCTGCCGATCGTTTGTCAAAGCAAGGACCGTATCACTTAATCCTATAGTTGCGTATGTAGATGCTCCGTCAAACGGTACATTTGAGAAGCGCGCAACCATTACGCTTGATTTTTCTTCTGATGTATCTTTACCTCCCCACCCTTGTTTGATGGTACCTAAGTACTTTTCAAAGTGATCAATGATAGTCATCCTACTGTCCTGTTGGTTTAGCGCCGCGTGAACGATTACAGCCCGGGCATTCCAATCGGGTGTCTTTATTGTACTCGTCGATAACTTCGCTTCTCGTCATATCTGAAGTATCTCGCGTGCTCCACGGTGGCTGATGGTCGACATCCCAGTCTCTCGGGCCTTGCCCCGGAGCGACGGCCACATCCCTCCCACATGTCGGACAGGCTTTGGTGTCAGGTTGTGAGCCGTCTGACGCCTTATCCCAGGCATCTTGGATCGTTTGTTTCCTAAAGCCCGATGGACGTGAGTTGACGGCAGTGAAGAAATAATCTACTAAATCCTTGGCCTGATCCGGAATGATAGCCGTGATCCAGTCGCCGACTGTCTTGGCATCCGGCAACGGTGAAATCAATGAACCTGGCTTAGTCGACGGATCTAGCTCCGTCGCCGGGTCAGCAATGACGCCGTCGCCCTTGCTGGCGGTTTCACCCTTGAACCCTGGAATCGGTGGTAGCCGGAATCCTGTGGTCGTTGTCAGCGAAACCTGATTATTCTCTACCTCAATCTTGCCTGCACCAGTCGCCGTCGCGGCATTTAAGCCCGACGTTGCAGCAATACCGGCGATCAGGCTCGTCACCAAATTGTCGCGCGCTTCGCGTTCCGACGCCGTCAGATTGCCTGCCGGTGCAAGCAGACTTCCGATCACGGAACTGGTCGCAGCACCCATTGCGCCTGCGCCGCAACTCTGGCCGCTGGCCGCTGCGCCTGCGCAGCCGACAATTGCGTGGAGCGCGGCACGTGCGTCTTCACTTTGAAGGTGGTCGGCGATTTGCTTGACCTGGTTTGCACCAAGCTCCTGCAGATATGCCACCGCCGCACTTTGCGCAAACTGGCCCATGCCGCCCGTTACGTTGCCTCCAGCAGCTACCGTGAGAGCTGTCAGAATCTGGCGATACGATCCGCCAGGCCCCCATTCGGCCGAAAGCTGGTCCGCCTGTTGCTGCGCCGCTGCGCGCTGGTCTGGCGTCAGGTTCGGATCATTGGCAGCTTTCTTCGCGGCATCCGCTTCCTTCGCACGGTTGCTGACAAACGTACCCGCCTGATTGATGAACTGGCTAGAGTCGCGATCTCGCCATCAACCCATGCTGCCGACGCGGAAGGGCTGATCGACTCAGTCAAGCCGACGGATAAAGTTTCGCGAGAGGCGCAAAGGGAAACTTCCGGGATACCGCAACGCGATGTCTACGAAGACCTGCGCACAATCCGGGTTGAAGTCCGCAGAAAAAGGATCACGCGTTGATTTTGGTGGTACGGCAGGAGGGACTCGAACCCCCCACCCTCGGCTTAGAAGGCCGATGCTCTATCCAGCTGAGCTACTGCCGTAATGAAGTGAGGCGATGCTACACGAACGTGTACAACATGCATCGCCCGCAATGGGAACCCGAATCGGGCATTGGAACCTGTGCAATATCGCTGCCACAGGCTCCTGTCACATACCGAAATTCTAACTGACCGGGCCGCAGACTGTGGAAATCCGCTCCGGCCCAGCGACCCCGAGTGCCGGGACATCGCAAAACAAACGGGCCCGGCGAGTTGAGCCGGGCCCGGATTATAACCGATCGCTTCTTGCTCGCTAGTAGCCCGCTAGTCGCGCATCAGCACTCAGCAGACAGCCGCACGCCTATCGGGCACGATCAATCGGCCGCAATCAGACCGGCTGCGGATGCAGCATAAACCAGCCGAGGAACACGATCCCCGCGATCACGCAATACACGCCGAACGAAGCCAGACGTCCGCGGCCTTCGAAATAACGCATCAGGAAACGCACGCTGAGATAGGCGGCGATTGCAGTCAGCACGCCGCCAAGCAATGCATCGGCGAGTTGGCCCGGCGCATGAAACAGTTTCGGCAATTCGAGTACGCCGGCCGCGAAGATAATCGGCGTGCCGAGCAGGAACGAGAACTCCGCAGCCTTCTCCGTCGTCAGGCCGGCCGCATTGCCGGCGATCATCGTCAGACCGCTGCGAGAGAAACCCGGAATCAACGCGCCAATCTGAGCGAGGCCGACAAAAAATGCCTGGCGGAAGGTCAGCTTCTCCGGCGGCTGATGCGCGCGCGAACGTTGCAGGCGATCGCCGAACCACAGCAGCACGCCGTTCACGATCAGCGCGATGGCGACGATGCGCAGATCGTGGAAAATCCGCTCGAGACGTTTCTCGAGGATCAACCCAACGAGACCCGCCGGAATCGTGCCGATGATGAGCGCCCACATCATGTGTGCGTTGTCGTTGGGACGGCCGCCGAGCGACGCGAAGAAGCCTCGCACCAACTCGCACCAACGCTTGCGGAAGTACCACAGCAGCGCGAAAGCCGTACCGAGGTGCAACGCGACGAGGAACGGCAGCAATTGCGGCGCATGCTTGTCGATATGCATACCGAACAATGCGGGCACAAGCAGCGTATGGCCGAGGCTGCTGACCGGGAACAGTTCGGTGACGCCTTGCAGCACGCTCAGGAAAATCAGAAACGACAGGTTCACGCGGCGGTCCTTGTAAGGAAAATGTCGGGGAACAGCGCGCCGCAATAGAAAGTCGACGGCGCGTCAAAAGCGCACCGATTATGCCTGGCTGCAAAGTCAGCGCCAAGCGTTTGGGCCACATTCGGGGAAATATTGACGCGCTGCGTCACAACTGGAAACCGTTGTTACGCCGCGGAAAAGAAACGGGCAAAGAAACGGGCGCCGCCGTCGGCCGCCCTGCCATCACGAGGCATTCAATGCGCTGGACGCGCCTGACTCACGCCGGGCTCATGTCGATAGCCCGGCAGAAAATGCGGCGGGCTACGACCGGATCAACGCTCGAGCTTATAGAAGAAGTAGACAGTGCTTGCCGCGAACATGCCGAACAGCGTCAGCCCCATTGCCATTGCCAGATCCATCACACCTCCTGAGCCGGTCTCGCCCGATCGTCAATGTTACCGGGCAGTCAACGGATTATCGGCAAGGTTGGGGCTTCCAGACCACCCGCAATTTCCCCAGAAGGGTTTCCCCGTAGCGCAAAGCAGCGCAGAATCGTCCCGTCGCGAGTTGCCGCGCAGCGCCGCCCGGACGTTCTCAACCTGCGTTCGAGTCACGCTCGCCCACATTTATCGCGCCGCCGAACCACCTTCAAACCACCCTCAACCCTTTATCAACCAGCCCACCGACCATGCCGCTCTCCCCGCAACAGGACATTCTCGAGATCGCCCAGGACACCTCCGTGCTCCGTTTCGCGCCGCAAGCCGGTGGCCGTCTTTTGTCGTGGACCATCGACGACAAAGAGGTGATCCATTGGCCCGAAAACGCCGACTGGAGCCAACCCGCGAGAATTCGTGGCGGCAACCCGCTGCTCTTCCCGTTTCTCGGCCGGCATCGTGTCGACGGCAAGATCGGTTACTGGCGTGACGCACAAGGCACGGTGCGCGCACTGCCGATGCACGGTTTTGCCCGCGATCTGCCTTTCGAAGCCCACGCGGACGTGAACGGCGCCGGCTTGCGCATGATCCTCACCGATAGCGACGCGACACGCGCCGGCTATCCGTTCGGTTTCCGCTTCGAGGCAATCTACCGGCTTGCCGATACGCATACGCTGGACGTCACGCTAAGCACGACCAACACCGGCAACACGCGGCTGCCCTATTACGCGGGTCATCACTTCTATTTCACGCTGCCGCACACGCAACGCGCCGAAACCTCGCTGGAACTGCCGCGCACCGAGCTGCGTTATCAGCAGGACGATGGCTCGATCAGTGCCGCCGAGCCGGGCGCGGCGCGCTACACGTTCGACGAGGCGCGCATTCAGGATCGCTTCCATTGTCTCGTCGGTGCGCCGGACCAACCCGTGCGCGTGGTCGCGCCAGGTCTGAACCGGCTCATCACGATCGATCTGCAACGGCCGGACTCGCTGCCCTGGTACGCGGTCACGACATGGACCGAAGCCGCGGATTCGGACTTCTACTGCGTCGAGCCGTGGCTGGGCCTGCCAGACGCGATCCACAACGGCATGGGGTTGCGCTGGCTCGAAGCAGGCCAAACCGAAACGGCAACGCTGCGTATCACCGTCAGCGAGAACGTCGCTGAGAACGCCGGCAAGCCGCGCTGATTGCAGGTTTTCCGCACTTTGCCACGTGCCGGATTACGCGGCATTCGCCGCGTAATCCGGTGTGCGCACCCGCCTCGACATCCGTTTTTCGGGTGCTGCAGCGCAAAACCGTTAGAATCGGACGCTTTGCACTTACCTGCCGCGTGATCAGGATCGGCGCGTGGCAGCGCTTTGCGAGGTCCAATGCTTAACACAACAAGAATGGTGAAACGGCTCGCCTGCGCGTCGTTGTTAGCGGTGCTCGCCGCCTGTGGGTCCGCTCCGGTGGGGCCTGGCTTTTATCGCGTCGAACGGGGCGATACGCTGTCCAAGATCGCGCGCAGCAACCGGCAATCGGTGCAAAGCATCGTGCGCTGGAACAATCTGACCAACCCGGACAGCATCGAGGTTGGCCAGGTGCTGCGCGTCGTGCCGCCGGGCAATGCTGCATCGTCCACGAGCGGCGCGGTGCGTAGCAGCGGCGCAGGTAGCGCGAGCGCTTCAACGGCGCCGCGCCCGGCGCCTGCCGATAGCTCGCCGTCGCCCGCGCCGGCTTCGACAATCTCGCTGGTGTGGCCGGCCGACGGCACGGTAATCCGGCGCTTCGACGGCGGCAATTCGAAGGGCATCGACATTTCGGCGGCAGCGGGCACCCCGGTGGTCGCCGCGGCGGCCGGCACGGTAGTCTATGCGGGTAACGGCTTGCGCGGTTATGGCAACCTGCTGATCATCAAGCACAATGCCGAGTATCTGACCGCCTACGCGCACAACCGCGTACTGCTGGTGAAAGAAGGGCAGTCCGTTGCGCGCGGCGAGAAAATCGCCGAAATGGGCGACACCGATACCGATCGTGTCATGCTGCACTTCGAATTGCGCTATCAGGGCCGCTCGATCGACCCGTCACGGGCCTTGCCGCCGCGCTAGCCTTCCGCGGCCTCAGGCACGCGCCCTGCACAGTCGAGGGAACCGGGCGCGCTGTAAAACGCTCAATCCTATGCACGACGTGGCCTCGCGCCACGTCTTTCCCCGTCATCTGTAAGGAATCTGCAATGAAGAGCGCACTCGCGTCATTAACGACGGCCGCGGCGATCAGCCTCGGTCTACTGACGCTCGGCAGCCTCGGCGGCTGCTCCAGCACCACCACGATGACCTACCTGCCGAGCGGCGACACGGGCTTTGCGATCAACTGCAGCGGCAGCGACGCGAGCGCCAGTTGGGCCGAGTGCTACAAGCGCGCCGGCGAGGTCTGCGGCAACTATGGCTACGACGTCATTTCGAAAGACGTCGACAACGGCGCTACCTCGGGCGGTACGGTCGGCGGAATTTTCGGAGCGAACGTCAAGAACCGCTCGATGGTGATTCGCTGCAAGCAGTGAAGGCGGGATAGAACGCAATAGTGACGGTGCTCCGACGCTAGCGCGAGCGGCGCCGCCAGCGTCCGGAACGCGGGTCGATGCGTGCGGCGAACGCGAACAGCAGGCCGAGCGCAATCGGCCAGATGCCAAAAAAGATGGTCAGCCAGGTCATGATCATTGAAAGCAAAGAGTAATTTTCAATGATCCGCGCCACGTGTGAATCCGTGGTGACGCCGGTTTGAAACGGCTGTGACCGGGCAGAAAAAAAAGCCCGGCACGAGGCCGGGCGAACGGGGGTTCGGCGCATATCGGCAAAGGACCGGTTCACCATGCGCCAAAACGGAATCTAACAACCTGCTTTTACAAGCGCAATCTATTAATTTCGCTGAAAATGTGACGCGGCGTACGGAATCCGCATTACGTGAAGGAAAATGTCGGAAATAAGCGGGGTAAATACCCTGATCCATTCCGGACGAAACCGCATGCAAACGGCCGTCAAAAAAAGCCATGCGTTGCCTGCAAGACCTTATGAATCAATCACCTGCCCGCACGCTATCGGAAAGGCCTGACGAAAGCCCTTGGGCCAATTCCCGCTAGCCCTGCCCAGTATGATCCGGACGCTTTATGCATTGCGAACCTTTAGTGCGCCAACGCACCATACTGACGTATTAGCGAATATCGGGCGATATGAATAAGAAGCCGCACTTCCGTCAACGTATTCGCGAACGGCGAATATATTAAAAGAATTGTCAGATCAACTGACAAATGCAAAGCTTAAAATCAGCCGCGATTAATGAATCGATAAATCGGATGATAGGCGCGAGTCGCCATTCGTTCAAGCTGGCCGAATGGCTAAACCCGGCCAACTCAAAATAGCGATCACATGACTCGCAGACCCAGTTCGGTCACGAGCACCGCCGCCTGCTGATGCGAAATCGTCGCGCCTTTGAAAAGCGCAGCATCGACGAGCCGCACGCCACTCAGGTCAGCCTCGCGCAGGTCCGCACCGTCAAAACGCGCACCTTTCAGATGCGCATCCTTCAGGCTGCCGCCGTCGAAGATCGCTTCGCGGAAATCGACACCGGCCAGATCGGCATCGGAGAAATCGAGTTGCTGCAGCGTGGCCTTGCGAAACGACAGACCGCGCAAATGCGCCCCTACCAGCAAGGTTTCGACGAAGCTCAAACCGAGCGCCGTACAGGCTTCGAAGTTGGCGCCAGTCAGCTTGCAACTGTGAAACGACGCCGAGGCAAGCTTGGTGCGCCGCCAACTGGTGTTGTTCAGGTCGCTCGACTGAAACGCCGCGTCGACCAGATCGGCCGACGCGAAATCCGCCTCGCGGCCACGACACCGGACCCAGCGGGTGTGGGACAGCATCGCGCCGAAAAATGACGTCTCGACAATCGTGCAGCGATGAAATTCGGCGCCGCGCAGATCGAGTCGCGACAGATCGGCGGCTTCGAAATCGCAATCCGTGAAATGGAGCGGCTCTTTAGTCCCCGCGGCGCTCGCGGCGATGAGGCGCTCCACGTCGGAGCGCGTGAGTGTGGCGCCGGCCAGCACGTGCGCTTGTGCGCCCGAAGCCGGCGCCGTTGAATCCAGTGACATGAAGGTTCAGAATGAATTTCGAAAGACCTCAAGCGTACCGGAACGCGCGCCGCCTTGGCGACCCGTGCCGATGGTTTATAGTAACGGCCCCGTCAGAACCCGCTTACGATGACTTCCAACGACGCCACTCATAGCCCGCTGTATGCCAAGCTGCTCGCCGAAACCGCCAAGATCGGCTGGGTCGAACTCGAACGCTTTTTTGCGCGCGGCATACTGCTGCGCGTTGCGCGCGATATCGATCTGGTGAGCGTCGCGGAGGCCATTGCCAGCGACGACACCACACAAGTCACGCAATGGCTGTCGGCCGGCCTCGTCGAGCGTGTGCAGGCGGAAACCGCCGCCGATTTCGCGGCGCGCGATCCCGATCTGTGGGCAGTGGTCGTCTCGCCATGGGTGTGCGTGCAGGAACGTAATTGAGCGACCCGGCGCAGGCCCCGAACGAAGCCCCCCTGGCGGGCGGCGCGGCCGCGGCGCCACCCGCGGTTCCGGTGCGCTGGCACCGCCGGGTGCTGACGCTGGCGTTCCCCATCGTCCTCGCCAATCTGACGCAGCCGATTCTCGGCGCGGTCGACACCGCGGTTGCCGGCCATCTGAACGGCGCCTCCTATCTTGGCGGCGTGGCCCTCGGCGGCCTGTTCTTCAACTTCGTGTTCTGGGGCTTCGGCTTCCTGCGCATGGGCACCACCGGTCTCGTCGCGCAAGCACACGGCGCGGGCGACCATACCGAATTGCGCAACACCGTCGTACGCGCACTGTTGCTCGCGGCAGTGATCGGTGCAGCGGTGCTTCTGCTGCAAATGCCGCTGATCGGCTACGCGTTGCGCGCGATCGGCGGCAGCGATGCAGTGCAACGCCACGCGCAAATCTACTGTCACGCGCGCATCTGGGCCGCGCCGCTCGCGCTCGGCAATTATGTGGCGCTCGGCTGGCTGCTCGGCACGCAGAAGGTTCGGCTCGCGCTACTCTCGCAGGTCTTCATCAACAGCGTGAATATCGCAGCGGTGCTGCTGTACGTGTACGTATTCGATTGGGGTGTGGCCGGCATCGGCGCGGCCACGGCCACGGCCGACGCGCTCGGCTTCGTCCTCAGCGCGGCATTGCTGTGGCACGGCAGACCGCGTGGCCTGCCTGCGCTGAACCGCGCCGCCCTGTTCGACGCTGCCGCGCTCAAGCGTCTGATCGTGCTGAATCGCGATATCTTTGTGCGCACGCTCTGCCTGCTTTCGTCGTTCGGCTGGTTCGCGCATCTCGGTGCGAGGCAGGGTGATGTCACGCTTGCCGCCAACGCGCTGCTGCTCAATTTTCAGACCTTCATGGCCTATGGACTCGACGGCTTCGCACACGCTGCCGAAGCGCTGGTAGGCGCTGCGATCGGCGCGCGCGACCGGCACGCTTTCGCGCAGGCCATCAGGGTGACGGCGCTGTGGTCCGCCCTCGGCGCACTGGGCTTCTCGCTGGTGTACTGGGGTGCGGGATCATGGATCATCGGCGGCCTGACCAATCAGGCAGCGGTGCGTGCCACGGCCGAGACTTATCTGCCGTGGGCCGCGCTGTTGCCGGTGATCTCCGTCTGGGGGTTTCTGCTCGACGGCGTGTTCATCGGCGCCACGCGCACGCATGAACTGATGACGTCGATGGTGGTGTCGTTTGCGGTGTTCGTCGTGGCTTCGTGGGCCTTGCTGGCGCTATACGGCAATCACGGTTTGTGGGCCGCCATGCTGATCTTCATGGCGGCGCGCGGCCTCACGCTTGCGCGCTTCCTGCCCGGCGTTGTACGTGGCATGGCAGGCGTCGCCGCATGACCTTTGCTGCAGCGTCCGGCGTGCCGACGGTGCATGGTTTTGTCTTAGGAACGCGCACGTCGTGCTCGATCCGCCACGGATGAACGGCACGCTATGCGTTCATTCCCGCAGCGCCGTACACGGTTACTTACGGCTTGAAACAAGCGCACACATATCGCGCGCGCACCGCGCCCTAGAATAACTGCAGCCCGCGCTCTCCGCGCAAACAGTCTGCGCGGGTCAGAAGCACCGGCGTGCCCGCGCCGGCGCTTCGCTTTTGTTACCAGTAGGCGCTCAGGGCGCTGGCGCTATCACAGGCGGGCGGTCGTCGGTAGGTACGCCGTGGTAATCGACGGGATCTTTCGGCGGCGGGCCGCCATGATGCCCGGAAGCATCGTTGGCACAGCCGGCGAGTCCGGCGGTCAGCATCAACGCAAACAATAAAACGCGGTTCATAGACTCTCGATACAGAATGACGATAACGGCAATGAAGCGCCGAGAGTCTACCTGCAATTCGCATTCGACGAAGTCGCCGTAAGCAGTCTCCCACCTCCCATTTTGTTACGCGTGACCTACTATAAAGGCACAGTTGCGTGTCATAGGAGACTGCCATGGACGCTGAATCGATCGCAGGTCTGATCGGACTTGCAATAGGTCTGCTCGTGCTGCTTGCCCTGTCGATTTTCGAAGCGAGGACCTACAGGCGCGAACACGACGGCGAAGGCTTACTGCACCACTGGATCGCGCACCAGCACATGCCGCACTGGATGCGCCGCCGGCATTGAGAGGACAAACTTCGTCGACGGTTAGGCCTTTTTTCACTCCGACGCAATTCGTGGTTGACTCTGGCACCTAATGCCACGTAGAATCTCGGATTCGTCGGAGCGTAGCGCAGCCTGGTAGCGCATCTGATTTGGGATCAGAGGGTCGAAGGTTCGAATCCTTTCGCTCCGACCACGAAAAAAGCAGTACGAAACCCGCGTCGCCTCCGGCTTCGCGGGTTTTTGCTTTTTGGCGTCCGGTACCCAGGGGCGATTGCTTTGCTGCCTCATGCTCACCTCCTTATAGGCGCCGTCGGCGGCATACGCCCGCACCGATACTCCTCACCCGCGCCACCGCCTTGCGCCCTCACGAGCGCGCATGCGACAGTGATTGATATCCGGCGCCGCTATTCACGCCGCAACCAGCGTCAAGGAGACACGCATGAATCTGATTCTCTGGCGTCACGCCGAAGCCGAAGATTTCGCCCCGAGCGATCTCGCCCGTGCGCTGACCACGAAGGGCCGCAAACAGGCGCAAAACGTCGCCAAATGGCTACGCACCCGCCTGCCCGACGATGCCATCGTCCTCGCGAGTCCCGCCGTGCGTACCGTCCAGACCGCGGAAACCTTGAGCGATCAGTATCGCGTGGTGCGCGAACTCGCGCCCAACGCCAGCGCGGACGACGTGCTCACGGCCGCCGGCTGGTCAAAAGGCATTGCGCCGACCGTTGTGATCGTCGGCCATCAACCGACCCTCGGCCATGTTGCGGCGCGTCTGCTCGGCAACAGCGAAGCGAGCTGGCCGCTGAAGAAAGCCGGCCTGTGGTGGATCGAAAGCCGAGAACGCGACGGCGACGACCAAGCCGTGCTGCGCGCGGCGATGAGCCCGGATCTGGTCTAGGCCGGTCGCGCGGAAACAACACATACCGCGAACACGGCCCGCGCGGCCCACGACATTACAAGCCGCGCGCACGCAGCTTACGGGCCGTCACCTAATCGTCATGGCTTTGCCATGCGAGCGTCACCAGGCGTTACTACATTGGCGAAAAAAGAAATCTCCCTCTTTTCGACCAGGACGCCACATGCGAGAACTGCCGACGCCCACCCTGCCCCTGGCTTCCATCTTCGAAACGCGCCGTCTGCCGCGCGCCGAGGAGACGGTCACCGCCCAGCATCGCCTGCAAGTCACATGGGCACGCACCGACGAGGAACTGCGCGAGGCCCAGCGTCTGCGCTACCGTGTATTCGCCGATGAAATGGGTGCGCGCCTGACGGGTCCGGCGGGCCTCGACGTCGATGCGTTCGACTCATACTGCGATCACCTGCTGGTGCGCGATCTCGACACGCTAAAGGTGGTCGGCACCTATCGCGCACTGCCGCCGCACCAGGCCGCCCGTATCGGGCGCCTGTATGCCGAAAGCGAATTCGACGTGTCGCGTCTCACGCACCTGCGCGCAAAAATGGTCGAAGTGGGCCGCTCCTGCGTACACCCGGACTATCGCAGCGGCTCGGTAATCATGTCGCTGTGGGCCGGGCTCGCCGCGTACATGCAG
The DNA here is from genome assembly GCF_009455635.1 of Paraburkholderia agricolaris. Taxonomy (NCBI): domain Bacteria; kingdom Pseudomonadati; phylum Pseudomonadota; class Betaproteobacteria; order Burkholderiales; family Burkholderiaceae; genus Paraburkholderia; species Paraburkholderia agricolaris. Next base: position 1,114,692 of record NZ_QPER01000001.1, on the reverse strand, counting down.
CACAACAACTACGAGACGATGCTCGGCTGCGCGAGCGTCGCGATGGTCGACGGTGGCCACTACGCAGCGAATCTTTACTGCTCGCTGCGCGACAACGCGCTGACGGCGCCGGAATATCGCGCGTTTCCGCACACGCCGTTGCCGGTCGAAGAACTGCAGACCGGCGCCGACGTTGCACCGCCGCCGCTCGTGAAAGGTTATCTGCGCCTCGGCGCGAAGATCTGCGGCGCGCCGGCATGGGATCCCGACTTCAATACAGCGGACTTTCTAACGCTGTTGCGCCTGACGGATATCAACGCGCGTTACGCACGGCACTTCCTCGGCGACGCCTCACCGCGCTAAGCATCGTAAGCATCGAGCAAGCCCGCGCACACCAGCCGGCAGCTTCAGCCGGCTGGCGATACAGATAAAAAAAGCCCAGCGAATCCGCCGGGCTTTTCATTTACAGCGCGTCGATTTCAATCGTCGGTGTAGACCACACGATACGGAATGCCAACCTTCTCCCACTCCGCAGCCTCCTGGATCAGGCTGTAATCGGTCAGCGGATTGTTAGCCACCCACTCGTTCGGCAAGCGCACCTCATAACCGCCGTTGACCTGCGCAACCGCGATACCCGGCAGGCCGACATCCGCACGCCGGCGGCACAGCAGCGCTGCCAGCCGCAGACAGAACAACAGCGGCCATTCCACTTCGCGCGTTTGCGACAGCTTGCCGAGCTTCCCGGCGTGACCGAGCACCAGCGCGGCAAGCCGCGCCTGGTCGGTGCGCGAAAACCCCGGCATATCGGCGTTGCTGGCGATATAGGCCGAATGCTTGTGATAGGCGCTGTGGGAAATCGACAAGCCGATTTCGTGCAAGGCCGCAGCCCAACCGAGGAACATGCGGTTCTCGGTACGCCGCTCCTCATCCGGCTCGGCAAACTGATCGTAAAAGCGCACCGCAAGTTCACCGATACGCCCGGCCTGTGCGCGGTCCACGCCATAACGGCGCATGAAGCCTTCCACCGTCAGCGTACGCATGTCCTCGTGCTGCGCGCGGCCCAGCAAGTCGTACAGCACGCCGAGGCGCAACGCGCCGTCTGTCGTATCGACGTAATCCACGCCGAGTTCGTCGAACACCGCGATCATGATCGACAGACCGCCTGCCAACACCGGAATGCGATCGGCCTTCAGCGCGATCAACTTCAGACGATTGACGTTCTCCGCCTTGATCAACGCACGTTTGAGACGCTCGAGCCCACCGCGCGAGATGCCGTGCGTGATGCCCGGATCATTGAAGCCGTTGGCCTCGACCAGTTCGGCAAGCGCCCGCGCGGTGCCCGACGAGCCAATGGCCTGTTCCCACCCGGTTTTTTTGTACTCCGCGGAAATGATCTGAATTTCACGGCTTGCGGCGAGTTCAGCCTGGCGCATCGTGTATTCGTCGACATTCCCCGCGGGAAAAAACGCGCGGCTATGGCTCACGCAGCCGATATACAGGCTCTCCATCTTGATCGGCGTGTAGTGCGAGCCGATGATGAATTCCGTCGAACCGCCGCCGATATCCACCACGAGACGCTTGCCCGCGCTGGCAGGCACGGAGTGTGCTGCGCCTGCATAGATCAGACGCGCTTCTTCACGCCCGGCGATCACCTCGATCGGGAAGCCGAGTGCCGCTTGCGCCTCACCGAGAAACTCACTGGCGTTCTTGGCTATGCGCAGCGTATTGGTGGCGACGGCGCGAACGTGATCGGGATGAAAGTCGCGCAAGCGCTCACCGAAACGCTTGAGCGCGTCCCAGCCGCGCACTTGCGAGGCGCGGTCGAGCATCTTGTCGCGCGACAGACCGGCGGCAAGACGTACCGGCTCGCGCAACGCGTCGACCTGATAGATCTGGCTGCCTGCATCGGTTTCCTCTACCCGGCCGACGATCAGCCGGAAGCTGTTCGAGCCGAGGTCGACGGCAGCAAGCAGTTGTGGAGTATTGACCATCGAGTAAGCGAACTCCGTGCGCGCGTGTGCGGCGGCGTTGGATGCGGAAGGTGCCGGATGTCCATTCGGTGCCTTGGGCGCCTTATGGCCGGCCGCGCTGTTGAAAGACGCCATTCTAAGCGTACCGGGCCTCACGATGTCGCCTCGCAGTGATGGGGGTGCCCTATGGTCCCACACGCACTGCGTCACAATTACGACACGTGACGATTACGGCGTAGAATTTATAACATTCCGAATGTCATAACAACGTCATCATACTGTGAGAATTTCCGAGCGTCTTTTCGTCTCCCTTCCTGACATTCCATTCTCGCTGCCGATGTCCATCCGCTACCCCTTATTGAATCGCGAGCTGGGCATTCTGGGTTTCAACGAGCGTGTGTTGGCACAAGCTGCCGACCCCGCCGTCCCTTTGCTCGAACGCCTGCGCTTCATCTGCATCACCAGTAGCAACCTCGACGAATTCTTCGAAGTCCGCATGGCCGGACTGCAGGAACAGATGCGCGACAACCCCGGCGCTATGTCGCCGGACGGCATGTCGCTGCAGCACGTATATGACCTCGTGGTCGAGCGCGCGCAGCGGCTCGTGCATCGTCAGTACACCATGCTGAACGACACGGTGTTCCCCGCGCTCGAAACAGAAGGTATCTATTTTCACGGCACCGAAGCGTGGAACGAAGCGCAGACCGAATGGGCGCGTAATTACTTCTTCGACGAACTGCTGCCGGTACTCACGCCGATCGGCCTCGATCCGGCTCACCCGTTTCCACGCGTGCTCAACAAGAGCCTGAACTTCGTGGTCGAACTCGAAGGCAAGGATGCGTTCGGCCGTCAGGCGATGATGGGCATCGTGCAGGCGCCGCGCGCCCTGCCCCGGCTCGTGCGCATGCCGCAGGAACTGTCGGGCTATCCGCATGGTTTCGTGCTGCTGAGCTCGTTGCTGCAGCGCTTTGTCGGCGAGCTGTTTCCGAATCTGGTGGTGCGCACCTGTAATCAGTTTCGCATCACGCGCAACAGCGAACTATTCGTCGACGAAGACGAAATCACCAATCTGCGGGTCGCATTGCAAGGTGAACTGCCGGCCCGGCATCTGGGCAACGCGGTGCGGCTCGAAGTGTCGGCGGATACGCCCACGCACGTCGTGCGGCGCCTGCTCGACGAAAGCAGCCTGACCACCAAGGATTGCTACTTCGCCAACGGCCCCGTCAATCTGGTGCGCCTGATGCAGTTGCCGGAGATGGTAGACCGGCCCGATCTGAAATTCGTGCCGCATATTCCAGCGATTCCGGCGCAGATCGCCAACAGTGCGAGCATGTTCGATGTGATCGACCACGGCGACGTGCTGCTCCATCATCCTTACGAAAGCTTTCAGCCGGTGCTCGAATTGCTGCTGCAGGCGGCTAAAGACCCGAACGTGATGGCCATCAAGCAGACCATCTACCGCACCGGCACCGATTCCCCGCTGATGGACGCGCTGATGCAGGCGGCGCGCAACGGCAAGGAAGTGACCGTGGTGGTCGAACTGCTCGCGCGCTTCGACGAGGAAACCAATATCAATTGGGCGTCGCAGCTTGAAGCGGTGGGTGCGCACGTCGTGTACGGCGTGGTGGGTCACAAATGCCACGCGAAGATGATGCTGATCGTGCGGCGGGTATCGTCGGGCGGCAAGACAACGCTCAAGCGTTACGTGCATCTGGGCACCGGCAACTATCATCCGCGCACCGCGCGTCTTTATACCGACTTCGCCCTGATGACCGCCGATCAGCAGATCTGCGAAGACGTGCACCACGTATTCCAGCAACTGACCGGTATCGGCGGCGAACTGAAGCTGCACGAGTTGTGGCAGTCGCCATTCACGCTGCATCCGAAACTGGTTGAGGCGATTCGCGCGGAAGCGGCTCACGCGCGCGCCGGAAAAAAGGCGCGCATCGTCGCGAAGATGAACGCGCTGCTCGAACCCACCGTGATCGCCGAGCTGTACGAGGCCTCGCAGGCCGGTGTGAAGATCGATCTGATCGTGCGCGGCGTGTGTTCGTTACAGCCGGGCGTGCCGGGTTTGTCCGAGAACATCACGGTGCGTTCGATTGTCGGGCGCTTCCTCGAGCATCATCGCATTTTCTATTTCTACGACGACGGCAAGGAACAGGTGTATCTGTCGAGCGCCGACTGGATGGACCGCAACTTCTTCCGGCGTGTGGAAGTGGCGTTTCCGATCAACAACCGTCGCCTGAAACGGCGTGTGATTGCCGAAGGCCTATCGGCGTTTCTCGGCGACAACCAGTCCGCGTGGCTCATGCAAAGCGACGGTCACTATCGGCGCCGGCGGCCGGGCAAATCCTCGCGCAATGCGCAGATGAGTCTGCTGGGGAAATTCTGTTCGTGAGTGAGTAATCGCGTTCGGCCGCCGCTGCAGCGGCGACGTGCGTAAAAAAGCCCGCCTTTGCTACAGGCGGGCTTTTTTTCGGACCACGACTCCTAGACCGGCGCTGGTTGCCGGCGCGCCGTACGATATACCGGGAAGCGCACGGTGAACGTGCTGCCACGCCCCTCCTCGCTCTTCACGTCGAGCTGCGCATCGTGCCGTTGCAGCACATGCTTGACGATGGCGAGACCGAGGCCCGTCCCGCCCGTATCCCGCGAACGGCTGCGGTCGACACGATAGAAGCGCTCGGTCAGACGTGGAATGTCCGCGGCCGGAATCCCCAGGCCGCTGTCCGTGACCGAGAAAACCGCACTGCCGCCGTTGCCGTGCCAGGTCACCGTGATTGCTCCACCGTCCGGCGTATAGCGAATCGCATTGGTCACGAGGTTGCCGAGCGCGCTGAGTATTTCCGTTTCCACGCCGGTGACGGTGAGCCCTTCGTCGGCGTCGAACACAATGTTGTGATGGTCGCTCGACAGGCTTTGCGCGTCGTCCTTCAGATGGCGCAACACCGCGCGCATATCGATCATCTGATCGCTCGGCGGCTTGTTGTCGCCTTCGAGTTTCGCGAGCACCAGCAAGTCGTTGACGATATGGCGCATGCGCGAGGCCTGCTGCTCCATCAACTCGAGGTAGCGCGCACGCTCGGCTTCGCCTAGCGGCAATTCCCGCATCGTCTCGAGAAAACCGGACAGCACGGTCAGCGGCGTCTTCAATTCGTGCGAGACATTGGCGACGAAGTCGCGCCGCATCGCGTCGGTACGCTCCAGCTCGGTGATGTCTTGCGAGAGCACCAGCTTGCGATTTTCACCGTACGGAAACACCTGCACCGACAGCACGTTCTGACGCTTGTCGCCCATGCCGCGCATAATCAGCATCTGTTCGTAGCGCTGCGAATTCAGGTAACGCACGAAATCCGGCTGGCGCACCAGATGCGTGATGTGCTGACGCAGATCGCGTTTCGCGTCGAGCCCGAAATGAAGTTCGGAGATCGCGTTGCACCACTCGATCTGATCGTGATCGTCGAGCATCGCCACGCCATTCGGCGACGCCTGGATCGCCTGGATGAAACGCGAATGCTGCTGCTCGACCTGGCGCACCTGCGCGTGCCAGCGCTTCGCGAGCTTATGCAGACGGTAGTAGATTTCGCCCCAGATGCCGGGGGCGCTCGGCACTTCGCCGTAGACCGGCGCATCGAGCAAACGCCACAAGCGCTGCTTGTGGAAGGTGCTGAAGAGACTTTGCGCGAGCAGCATGACGATCGCGAGAATCAGTCCTGCCTTGACGTTCACGAGTGCGCCGACCACCACGCACAGAACAGCCAGCAGCACGACCGACACGATGGAACGTGCCCAGATGATGTTCATGTTCTAGCGATCGAAGAGAAAGGTACTACCGCGAACTCAGGCGTCAGGCGCTCTTCGCGAGCCGGTAGCCGCTGCCGCGTACCGTCTCAATCATAGCATCGCATCCGGCCGGCTTGAGCGCCGCGCGCAAACGCTTGATATGCACGTCCACCGTGCGCTCTTCGACGAACACGTGGTCGCCCCACACCTGATCGAGCAATTGCGTGCGGCTATGCACGCGCTCGGGGTGCGTCATGAAGAAGTGCAGCAAACGGAACTCGGTCGGGCCGAGATCGAGCTTGATCTCGCTGCCTTCCGCATGCGCGGCGACGCGATGCGTTGCCGGGTCGAGTTTCAAACCGTTGATCGCCACGAGGTCTTCGGTCAACTGCGGCGCACGGCGGCGCAACACCGCCTTGATACGCGCCATCAGTTCCTTCGGCGAAAACGGCTTGGTGACGTAGTCGTCCGCACCGATTTCGAGGCCGAGCACCTTATCCTGTTCATCGCCACGCGCAGTCAGCATGATGATCGGAATGTGCTTCGTGCGCTCGTTGTTGCGCAGATCGCGGGCGAACGCAATGCCTGACTTGCCCGGCAACATCCAGTCGAGCAGGACGAGGTCGGGCAGCACGTCGCTGATCAGGTTCTGCGCCTGCTCCGCGTTGTACGCGCGAATCGGGCAGTGTCCGGCGTGTTGAAGATTGACCGAAATCAGTTCGGAAATGGCGGGCTCATCTTCAATGACGAGAATGCTGCTGGGCATCGGCACCTCTGGTCCTTATCTCTGGATTAACTTAGCGCTTCGCGTTCGAGCGCGTCGCGCGACTTGTGCCGCACGTCGGTGCCCTTGACGATGTAAATAATGAATTCGGCGATGTTCTTCGCGTGGTCGCCGATCCGTTCGATCGCCTTGGCGATGAACAGGAAATCGAGGCCCACCGAAATCGAACGCGGATCTTCCGTCATGTACGAAATCAGCTTGCGAACGAAAGCGCGGAATTCTTCGTCGATCGCCTTGTCGTCGCGCACGATCTGCGCGGCGGCCACCGTGTCCAGGCGCGCAAATGCGTCCAGCGCGCGGCGCAGGATCGACACCGCCATTTCGCCCGACAATTTGATCTCGGCGATATTGATAGTGCGCGACGCGCCGTCTTCCATCAGACGCTTGGTGCGCTTGGCGATTTTTTCGGCTTCGTCGCCGGCGCGCTCTAGATTCGTGATGGTCTTCGAAATCGCGATCAGGAGGCGCAAATCGCGTGCGGCCGGTTGACGGCGCGCGATGATGTTGCTGCACTCTTCGTCGATTTCGACTTCCATCGTGTTCAGGCGCTCTTCGGCCGCGATCACCTGTTCGGCGACGTCGAGGTCGAAGTTGTTGAGCGCGATCATCGCGTTGACGATCTGCGACTCGACCAGGCCGCCCATTTCGAGCACCTTCGAGGAAACGAGGTTCAGGTCGGCGTCGAACTGGCTGGACAAATGTTTATCGGACATGTCGTACCCCTTTGTTTTGCGCGGCGGCTTAGCCGAAGCGGCCAGTGATGTAGTCCTCGGTTTCCTTGCGGACCGGCTTGATGAAGATCTTTTCGGTATCGCCGAATTCGATCAGTTCACCGAGGTACATATAGGCAGTGTAGTCCGAACAGCGTGCGGCCTGTTGCATGTTGTGAGTGACGATCACCACCGTGTAATCGCTCTTCAATTCAGCGATCAGCTCTTCGATACGACCCGTGGAAATCGGGTCCAGCGCGGAACACGGCTCGTCGAGCAGCAGCACTTCAGGACGGATCGCAATACCGCGCGCAATGCACAGACGCTGCTGCTGGCCACCAGACAAACCGTAGCCGCTCTGGCCCAGCTTATCCTTCACTTCGTTCCACAGCGCGGCCTTGGTCAGCGCCCACTCCACGCGGTCGTCCATTTCCGAGCGCGGCAGTGTCTCGAACATCTTCACACCGAACGCGATGTTGTCGTAGATCGACATCGGAAACGGCGTCGGTTTCTGGAACACCATGCCGATCCGCGCGCGCAGCAGCGAAATATCGCGCTTGGAGGTCAGCAGGTTTTCACCGTCCATCAGGATTTCGCCTTCGGCGCGCTGCTCCGGATAAAGCGCGTACATCTTGTTCAACGTGCGCAGCAAGGTGGACTTGCCGCAACCCGACGGGCCGATGAACGCGGTCACCTTGCCTTCGGGAATGCGCAGGTTGATGTTCTTCAGCGCGTGATACTTGCCGTAGAAGAAGTTCAGATCGTTGATCTCGATCTTCGGACGCGACGGCGCTTGCGCCTGGCCGCTTTGGGCGGGATCGAAACCGGCGGGCGCCGTGGGACGCGCGGTCGGATTGAGTTGAGTTTCTGCCATATTCATCGGATTACACTCCGCCCTTACTTATTCGAAAAGATCGTGCGCGCGAGGATGTTCAATCCCAGCACCGCGAGCGTGATCAGGAAGACGCCGGCCCACGCGAGCGATTGCCATTGCGCAAACGGGCTCATCGCGAACTTGTAGATCGTGACCGGCAGGTTCGCGACCGGCTGGTTCATGTCCATCGAGAAGAACTGATTCGACAACGCGGTGAACAGCAGCGGCGCGGTTTCACCGGCAATGCGCGCGACACCGAGCAGCACGCCCGTGACGATACCGGCGATCGATGCCTTCAGCGTGATCGACAGCACCATCTTCCACTTCGGCGTACCTAACGCGAAAGCGGCTTCGCGCAGTGCATTCGGCACCAGCTTCAACATGTTTTCGGTGGTACGGATCACGATCGGAATCTGCAGCAGCGCGAGCGCGAACACGCCGGCCCAGCCGCTGAAGTGCCCCATCTTCGCAACGACGAGCGCGTAGACGAACAGGCCCACGACGATCGACGGCGCCGACAGCAGAATGTCGTTGATGAAGCGCGTGAGACTGGCAAGCCAGCCCTTCTGACCGTACTCGGCGAGATACACCCCCGCCAGAATGCCGATCGGCGTGCCGACGAAGGTTGCCAGCGCAACCAGCATCACGCTGCCGACAATCGCATTGGCGAGACCGCCGCCATCGGTGTTCGGCGGCGGCGTGGATTGCGTGAACAATTCGATCGACAAACCGCCGATGCCCAGCCGCAGCGTCGTATAGAGAATCCACACCAGCCACAGCAGGCCGAAGGCCATGGCCGCGAGCGACATGGTCAGCGCCACCGCGTTCTTCGCGCGGCGGCGGCCTTGCAGACGCACGCGCATTGCTTCGAGCGCAGCGGCGTCGTTCGAACCCGGCATATTCAAGGTAGGCTGGCTCATTTCGCGCCCTCCCCTTTTTCCAGGCGAAGCAGCATGACCTTCGAGATTGCGAGGACGATGAAAGTAATCACAAAGAGAATCAACCCGAGTTCCATGAGCGCCGACGTGTGCAGGCCCGGATCCGCTTCCGCGAATTCGTTGGCGAGCGCCGAGGTAATGCTGTTACCCGGCGAGAACAGCGAGACGTTGTCGAGCAGATTGGTGTTGCCGATCACGAAGGTGACGGCCATCGTCTCGCCGAGCGCGCGGCCGAGGCCGAGCATCACGCCGCCGATCACACCGCTCTTGGTGAAGGGCAGTACGATCTTCCACATCACTTCCCAGGTCGTGCAGCCGATGCCGTACGCCGACTCCTTCAGGAGGACCGGCGTGACTTCGAACACATCGCGCATCACCGAGGCGATGTACGGGATGATCATGATCGCAAGAATGACCCCGGCACACAGGATGCCGATCCCGATCGGCGCACCCTGAAACAGCGCACCGACGATAGGAATGCCGCCAAGGAGTGTGCCGAGCGGCTTTTCGAACCACGTGGCGAAAATCGGTGCAAACACCAGCAGACCCCACATGCCGTAGACGATCGACGGGATCGCGGCGAGCAGTTCGATGGCGATACCGAGCGGACGGCGCAGCCACGCGGGCGCGAGTTCGGTCAGGAAAAGCGCGATGCCGAAGCTGACGGGCACCGCGATGATAAGTGCGATGAGCGAGGTCGCGATCGTGCCGTAAATGGGCACCAGCGCGCCGAATTGTTTGCTAGGTGGATCCCAGTCGGCGGTCCACAGAAACGCGAGGCCGAACTGTTTGATCGACGGCATGGAGGCGACGACCAGTGAAACGATGATGCCGCCGAGCAGCAACAGCGTGATGATGGCGGCGAGACGGGCGAGGCCGCCGAAGATGACGTCGCCGGCGCGACTGGGGGCTTTCTGCTGCGACGCGCTGCCAGGCGGTGTCGATCTCGACGCGCCAGACGCTAGTTGGATATCGGACATGAGAGCCTGATGGACCTGTTTCCAGTTGCCGTATGACACTTGTCGTGCGGCGGATAAAGCTGACGTAGTGTCGGGGTAATGCCATTGGCCGTCCTCGAATGAGGACGGCCAATGTCTTGCTGCATGCCTACTGCTTACCGCCTCGCTTACTCGGCGATAGCCTTGCCCGTGGCGTCCTTCACCTTCGACTTCCACTGCGAACGGATTTCAGCCGTTACCGAATCCGGCAGCGAGATGTAATCCAGATCGTTTGCAGCCTGGGTGCCGTTCTTGAACGCCCAGTCGAAGAACTTCAGCGTTTCCGTGCCTTGCGCCGGCTTGTCCTGCGCCGTGTGCAGCAGCACGAAGGTTGCGCCGACGATCGGCCATGCGTCCTTGCCCGGCTCGTTCGTCAGGATCTGGTAGAACGACTTCGACCAGTCCGCGCCCGCTGCCGCTGCCTTGAACGTTTCCGTCTTCGGCTCGACCACGGCGCCCGTCGAGTTCTTCATGGCTGCGTACGTCATGTGGTTCTGCTTCGCGTATGCCCATTCCACGTAGCCGATTGCGCCCGGCAGACGTTGAACGAAAGCGGCGACGCCGTCGTTACCCTTGCCGCCCGTACCCGTCGGCCAGCTGACCGTTGCGCCTTCGCCGACCTTCGCCTTCCAGTCCGCATTGACCTTCGACAGGTAGTTCGTCCAGATGAACGTGGTGCCCGAACCGTCAGCGCGGCGAACCACGGCGATGTCGGTATCCGGCAGCTTGAGCTTCGGGTTCAACGCGACGATTGCCGGATCATTCCACTTCTTGATCTTGCCCAGGTAGATGTCGCCGAGCACTTCGCCCGACAGCGTCAGTTCACCCGCCTTCACGCCCGGCACGTTGACAGCCGGCACCACGCCGCCGACCACCGTCGGAAACTGGAACAGACCTGCCTTCGCGAGTTCATCGTCCTTCAGCGGAGCGTCCGAGCCTGCGAAATCAACAGTCTTCGCTTCGATCTGCTTGATACCGCCCGACGAGCCGATACCTTGATAGTTGACCTTGCCGCCACCCGACTTCTGGTAGGCGTCAGCCCACTTCGTGTAAATCGGTGCTGCGAAGGTGCTGCCCGCGCCGGTGATGTCTGCGGCTTGCGCTGCGATCGCGAAAAGCGCGCCAGCGACGCCAGCGAACACGGTTTGCATCAATTTCATGAGACCTCCAAGGGTGTGAGCGGTGTGAGCGAATAACACGAACACCGCGAAGCTTAGGGTCTCTTTGTGACAGTAACGTGACTAACCGTGAAACGGATGTGACAGTGGGATTACGAGGTGAAAGGCGTTCACGCGGTGAAATTGCCGGTTTAGCGGAGCTGCGGGCGCCGTTCTACAGATTAGGCGAAAAAGATGGGGCGCGAACGTTTGCGTGGGAGTGTGCATGCGATTGCGAGATGATGCGAGGTGCGTTATCTCGTTGAAAGCTCCGCACTGCGGCTCAATACCGCACCGGGAGCGGCCGACTGACGACGGGACGGCTTGTGTGCTCAAAGCCGCCTCGCCGCCCTCGCCGTCACGACGGTATGGCTGGCTTAGGCCGTAGCCTGCTTCACTGCGTCAGCGATCGTTTCGGCATGGCGAACCGCGTCGTTGACGTTTTCCGCCTCCACCATCACGCGCAACACGGGCTCGGTGCCGGACGCACGGATCAGCACGCGGCCGCGGCCGTTCAGCGCATCCTCGGCCTTGCTGATCGCGCCGCGAATTGCGGCGCTGCCCTTCCAGTCCGCGCCGGGCTGCATCCGCACGTTGATCAGCTTCTGCGGGAACAGCGTGACGCCACGGAGCAGCTCCGAGAGCGTTTTGTCGCTGCGCTTCATCGCGGCCAGCACCAGGAGGGCCGACACAATGCCGTCGCCGGTCGAATGGCGGTCAAGAGAGAGAATATGGCCGGAGCCTTCCGCGCCCAACTGCCAGCCGTGCTCACGCAACTGCTCGAGCACATAGCGGTCGCCCACCGCCGCGCGGACAAACTTCACGCCGGATTCCTGCAGCGCGACTTCGACTGCCATATTGGTCATCAAGGTACCGACCGCGCCTTCCACTTTGCCGTCGGTCGCCATGCGGTCCTTGACCAGCACGTACAGCAACTCGTCGCCGTTATACAGCCGGCCGGCCGAGTCCACGACCTGCAGCCGGTCGGCGTCGCCGTCGAGCGCGATGCCGAGGTCCGCGTGGTTCGCGCGCACCGCGCGCACCAGCGCGTCCGGCGCGGTCGCACCGACGCCATCATTGATGTTGAATCCGTTCGGCGCGACACCGATCGGAATCACATCGGCACCGAGTTCATGGAACACGTGCGGCGCGACGTCGTACGCGGCACCGTGCGCGCAGTCGACCACCAGCTTCATGCCTCGCAAGTCAAACGCTGCCGGGAAAGTGCTTTTGCAAAATTCGATGTAGCGGCCGGCTGCGTCGTCGAGGCGCCGTGCCTTGCCGAGTTGCTCGGAGGCGGCGCAGGCGAGCGGCAGATCGAGTTGTTCCTCAATCTGCAATTCCACTTCGTCGGGCAGCTTGTTGCCATCGGCGGAGAAGAATTTGATGCCGTTGTCGTAGTACGGGTTATGCGACGCACTGATCACGACGCCGGCGGCGAGCCGCAGGGCGCGCGTCAGATACGCAATGCCCGGGGTCGGCATCGGCCCAGCCAGCATGACGTCGACGCCGGCCGCGGAAAAACCCGCTTCGAGCGCGGCTTCGAGCATATAACCCGACACCCGCGTGTCTTTCCCAATCAGCACCGTGGGACGCGTACCGGTTTTGGCCCAGCGGTCCGCGCCCGCGAGCACTTTGCCGGCGGCATAGCCGAGCCGCAATACAAACTCGGGCGTAATGGGCCCTTCGCCAACCTTGCCCCGAATTCCGTCCGTTCCGAAATAACGACGTGCCATCTTTTATGTTCCTCCTTGGCTTTTTTGGGTCAGCCACGCGCGCGGCTGTGGTGTGCCGCGTCGCGCATGGCCGCCCATACTTTCAATGCATCCACTGTTTGCGCGACATCGTGTACGCGCAAAATGGCCGCGCCACGCTCGGCGGCGCACACCGCTGCGGCGAGGCTGCCCGCGACGCGCTCCGGCGCCGGGCGTCCGACGACCGCGCCGACCATCGACTTGCGCGACATGCCGGCGAGAATGGGGTATGGCGGCTCAGCCTGCGGCGCCGTGTCCGGCAGATGCGCGAGCAGCGCGTAATTGTGTTCGACCACCGACTTGCCGAAGCCAAAGCCAGGATCCACGCTGATGCGCGCGCGGGCAATACCGGCCTGCTTCAGCGTCGTCACCCGTTCTTCGAGAAACTGCCGCACCTCGCTCACCACGTCTTGATAATCAGGCTCGCGAAGTTGCATGGTCTGCGGCTCACCGAACATATGCATCACGCACAAACCGCACTCGCTGTGGCGCACGGCATCGATCGCACCGGGCATCCGGAAACCCCAGATGTCGTTGATCAGATCGGCGCCCGCGGCCAGCGCGCGGCGCATCACTTCCGGCTTGTACGTATCGACCGACAGCGGCACGTTCGCGCCGTGCAGTTGCTCGATCAGCGGAATCACCCGCTCCAGTTCTTCATCGAGCGGCACGGGCGGCGCGCCCGGGCGAGTCGACTCGCCGCCGATGTCGATGATGTCCGCGCCATCGAGCAGCATGCGCTCGGCCTGACGCAGCGCATCGCCGCGCATCGCGTACTGGCCGCCATCGGAAAAAGAATCGGGGGTGACGTTCAGGATGCCCATGACCAACGGGCGTTCGAAGGTCAGCTTGAAGCGGCCGCATTGCAGCGGTTCGGGAATAGGAAGAGAGGGGAATTCGACTTTCGGCACGTAGCGGTCAATCACGTAAAACAGATAAATGCAAAACGGGCCGGTGTGAAACACACCGGCCCGCACTTTCTACTGGTCGCCTATCAGGCCGGCGCGGTCGCGCTGCCCGGCTTGACCTCGGTGCCCGGGCTGCCACCCGACGAGGCGTCGCTTGCCGACGGCGGCGAGCTCTTCGGCGAACGCGGCGGACGGCCTGCCATGATGTCGTTGATCTGATCGGCGTCGATCGTTTCCCACTCCATCAGCGCGGCGGTCATCGCTTCGACCTTGTCGCGATTCTCGTCCAGCAGGCGCTTGGCGAGGTTGTACTGCTCGTCGAGCACGCGGCGGATTTCCGCGTCGACCTTCTGCTGCGTCGCTTCCGAAATGGTCCGCGTGAAGCCGCGGCCAAACGGTGTTGCGTCGTTTTCGTCGTCGACGTAGACCATCGGTCCGAGTGCGTCCGTCATGCCGAAGCGAGCCACCATGGCGCGGGCAGTAGCCGTTGCCTTGTTGAAGTCGTCCGATGCGCCGGTGCTGATCAGGTTCAGGAACAATTCTTCCGCGACACGGCCACCGAACAGGATCGCGAGGCGGTCCAGCAGGTAGTCCTTCGAATACGTTTCGTTGTCATGCTCCGGCAACTGCCACGTGACGCCCAGCGCACGGCCGCGCGGAATGATCGTGACCTTGTGCACCGGATCGGCCTTCGGCAACAGCTTGGCGATGACCGCGTGACCCGATTCGTGATACGCCGTAGCACGCTTCGATTCTTCGCGGATCACGGCCGACTTGCGCTCCGGGCCCATGAAAATCTTGTCTTTCGCGTCTTCGAAGTCGTTCATTTCGACGATGCGCTTGCCGCGGCGAGCCGCGAACAGCGCTGCTTCGTTGACCAGGTTCGCCAGATCGGCGCCCGAGAAGCCCGGCGTGCCGCGTGCGATAACCGCTGCGTCGACGTCGTTCGAAATCGGCACCTTGCGCAGGTGAACCTTCATGATGTGTTCGCGGCCGCGGATATCCGGCAAACCGACGTACACCTGACGGTCGAAACGGCCCGGACGCAGCAGCGCCTTGTCCAGCACGTCCGAACGGTTCGTGGCAGCAATCACGATCACGCCCGAGTTCGCTTCGAAACCGTCCATCTCGACCAGCATCTGGTTCAAGGTCTGTTCGCGTTCGTCGTTACCGCCGCCCATGCCGGCGCCGCGATGACGGCCGACCGCATCGATTTCGTCGATGAACACGATACAAGGTGCATGCTTCTTGGCCTGCTCGAACATGTCGCGCACACGAGCCGCACCGACACCCACGAACATTTCCACGAAGTCCGAACCCGAAATGCTGAAGAACGGCACCTTGGCTTCGCCGGCGATAGCCCGCGCCAGCAACGTCTTACCCGTTCCCGGCGGGCCGACCAGCAGCACGCCGCGCGGGATGCGCCCGCCCAGCTTCTGGAACTTCTGCGGATCGCGCAGGAAGTCGACCAGTTCGGAGACTTCTTCCTTGGCTTCGTCGCAACCGGCGACGTCGGTGAAATTGATTGCGTTGTTGTTTTCGTCGATCAGACGTGCACGGGATTTACCGAACGAGAACGCACCGCCTTTCCCGCCCCCCTGCATCTGTCGCATCATGTAGAACCAGAAGCCGATGATCAGGATCGTCGGTCCGAGGTAGTACAGCGCGGACACCAGCGCATTCGGTTCGTCATCAGCCTTGCCGCTCACCTGAACGCCATACTTCATCAGATCGCCGACCATCCAGATGTCGCCGGGCGACACGATCTGGTACTTCTGGCCGTCTGCTGGAGTGACCGTGAGGTTCCGCCCCTGGACAATGACGTTCTTGACTTTGCCGTTCTTTGCGTCGTCCATGAACTGCGAATAGGAAACGCCTTCCTGGACACGGGGCTTGTCGAACTGCTTGAACACCGTAAACAGCACCAGTGCGATAACCAGCCACACTGCTGCTTTCGAAAACATATTGTTGTTCAAAGCACCACTCCTTCACTTAGACGGGCGCCTACATTTTCCTTGCGGCACCACGAAAGCATTCTAATCCAGTCCGCAGACCCCTGCCATAAGGTTTCGCTACCACATAAATAGCGTAGCGGGCTGTCGGAGCGCCAATTTCCGGCGCCCTGGGCACATTATCGGCAGATGCGGAACCTTCCTGCAGCGCCCCTATGCGGGCCGCTTGAGGTGCCTACCTAAAATAAACGTTTCTGACGACTTGTCCCGCGAAGCTTTCGGCTTGCGGGCCGCCACCACCTTGAACTGGCGCTTGAACTTTTCGACAATCTGGCTATAACCGCTGCCATGAAAACATTTGACTAAAAGGGCGCCATCCGGCTTCAGGTGGTTTTGCGCAAATTCCATCGCGATATCGCACAAATGCTCGATTCGCGCGGCATCCGCCACCGCCACTCCCGACAGGTTGGGCGCCATATCCGAAATTACAAGATCAACTTGTCGTTCTCCGACCAATTCTTCCAATTGGAGAAGCACCGAGTCTTCGCGGAAGTCGCCCTGAATGAAGTGAACGTCGGAGATCGGCTCCATAGGCAGCATATCCAGCGCGATGATCGTGCCGTCGATCCCGCCCTCGCGCTCAGCGTCGCGCTGCGCGCCCTTGGCCAGCTTGTTGCGGGCGTACTGACTCCAGCTGCCCGGCGTGGAGCCGAGGTCGACGATCACCTGACCGGGCCGGATCAGCTTGTCCTGCTCGTCGATTTCCTTCAGCTTATAGGCAGCGCGGGCGCGGTAACCCTCCCGCTGCGCCATTTTTACGTACGGGTCGTTGATGTGATCGTGCAGCCACGCGGTGTTGAACTTGTTTTTTGCCATTAATGGTAGAACTCTTGCTGCGTGATGTCGCGCTTTAGGGGATAATACGCGGTTAATTCGCGCGGCCACCGCCAAAACTGGCAGTCATCCGCGATTCTGTTGTTCTGACGCGCCGCCCTGCGCCATGGTCCGAATCTATCCGGACTGCAGGTGCCGCCATTTTAGTCGAGTCTCCCACTTTCCATGCCAGCCCTTAAAGTCTCTTCCGATCAACGCGCCGAATTGCGCTCCCAGGCACATGCGCTCAAACCGGTCGTGCTCGTCGGCGCCGAAGGCTTGACCGACGCTGTGCTGTCGGAGATCAAGGTTCACCTTGGCGCACATCAACTGATCAAAATCCGCGTATTTGGCGACGAACGCGAAGAGCGCATCGCCATCTACGAACAGATCTGCGACCAGCTGAACGCCGCGCCGATCCAGCATATCGGCAAGCTGCTGGTAATCTGGAAGCCGGAAGCAGCGGCGCAGCCAGCGGTGAAGGCCAAGCGCGGCGCCCTGCCGAGCGCCCGCGAAGCGGCTGTCGAAGCCAAACCGGGCAAGGGCCGCGCACCGCGCGTGGTCACGGTGGTGAAACCCAGCGAAGTTCCAATGCGCAAGCCAAAGGCAAAGGCAGTCGTGGTGCGCGGCAATGAGCGCGTCACGCAGGGCGGCAACATCAAGCGTGCCAAGAAACGCCAGACCAGCGCGAAACGCGCGCATCAGTCGTCGAAATAAGCGAATGATGAGAAGTGCGGGCGGTGTCCGCACTTTGGCGTGAACTGCTCAGATCGCCTGGGCAACGCCGCTTAGGCAATCCGTAGCGCGACAGACAAAACCGCCTGGGCCGGCTCCTGGCCTCGCACCACTCAGCCGGTGACTTTCCCGGTGGCGCTACGAGCGCCCTGCTCCGCAGTCACAACGCCGACGCTCGCCGGCAGCTTCCATACCAGCGCCACGCCCAGTAGGCTTTCGATCAGGTAAAACAGACTCGACACGCCGTGCAGGATGCCGAAGCGTGTCGCATAAGCCGAATGCCCGACATCACTGCCCGCTTCCAACGCGGCAATGCGCATCGCGTTCATGAACGGCTGCAACGCAAAGTACCCCACCAGCACGCACACCAGCATACCGGCGATCAACCAGCGCAACCGGCGATAAGCCTCGCTGCCGCGGCGAATCAGGATGTTCGCCAGAACCAGCAGCAAAATACCGCACACCGCGCCCAGCACGCCTTCGATGCGGAACAGTTGCGCCGCCACGGCACCTGCCGTCATGCGGTCGAGCGACGTAAACAGCACTGGCGCGACGGCATAGCCGATCGTCAGGAGACTACCGACCCACACCACCGTCAACAGGCGGAAGAAACGATGCGGCATCAGGGACACCGGCGCCGCCTTCAAACGTAGCTCACCGCGATGATTTCGTATTCGCGCACGCCGCCCGGTGCCTGCACCGATGCAACGTCGCCTTCCGACTTGCCGATCAACGCACGCGCGATCGGCGAGCTGATCGAGATCAGGCCGTGGTCGATGTCCGCTTCGTCGTCGCCGACGATCTGATACTTGACCGGCGCACCCGAATCCAGATCCTCCAGCTCGACGGTCGCGCCAAACACCACGCGCCCGTCCGCTTCGACCGCGGCCGGGTCGATCACCTGCGCGCCGGCCAGCTTCGATTCGATTTCGGCAATCCGGCCTTCGATGAAGCCCTGCTTTTCCTTCGCCGCGTCGTATTCCGCGTTCTCCGACAGATCGCCCTGGGCACGCGCTTCAGCGATCGAATTGATCACCGACGGACGCTCAACCGATTTCAGGCGCTGCAATTCATCGCGCAACATTTCCGCGCCGCGCTTCGTCAATGGAACAGTGCTCATAAACAACTCTATGCAAAAAACAGCCGTAAAAAAAATCACCGCGGTTAAGTGCATTCCGCGGGGCTGACGCTCCGGGCAAAAAGCCGGGCCACAGCACCTGCGGAACGCCGCTTAACCGCGGCACTTACATCTTGGACAGGTATTCGAAGCCTTAGTTTAGGCGAGCGTGGAGTCCTTGTAAATCATAGACTTCCAGGTTCTTCAAATAGCGCAAACCTTCAACTGCGGCCCGTGCACCGGACATCGTCGTGTAGTACGTGACCTTGTTTGCCTGCGCGCTCATGCGGATCGAGCGCGAGTCGGCGATCGCCGCACGGGTTTCGTCGACAGTCGTGAAGACCAGCGCGATTTCGCCGTTCTTGATCATGTCGACGATGTGCGGACGGCCGTCCTTCACCTTGTTGACGACCTTGACCGGGACGCCGGCCGCTTCAATCGCGGCAGCCGTGCCCTTGGTCGCGACGATCGGATAGCCGAGTTCGTGCAGCATGCGCGCGACTTCGACGGCCTTCGGCTTGTCAGCATCCATCACGGTCAGGAGCACCGTGCCCGACTCCGGCAGACGCGAACCCGCCGCCAGTTGCGACTTGAACAGCGCTTCGCCGAATGTCTGCCCCACACCCATCACTTCACCGGTCGAACGCATTTCCGGTCCGAGCACCGGATCGACTGCCGGGAACTTGACGAACGGGAACACGGCTTCCTTCACGCTGAAGTACGGCGGATCGATTTCCTTCGTCACGCCCTGATCGGCGAGCTTCTGGCCGACCATCGCGCGCGCCGCGATTTTCGCGAGCGGCAGGCTGGTCGCCTTCGACACGTACGGCACCGTGCGCGATGCGCGCGGATTCACTTCCAGCACGTAGATGATGTCTTCTTTCGAACCATCGGCCTGCGGCACCTGCTGGATCGCGAACTGCACGTTCATCAGGCCGACCACATTCAGCGCCTTGGCCATTGCACCAGTCTGGCGCTTCAGCTCGGCAATGGTTTCCTTCGACAGCGAGTACGGCGGCAGCGAGCAAGCCGAGTCGCCCGAGTGAACGCCCGCCTGTTCGATGTGTTCCATCACGCCGCCGATGAACACGGCCTCGCCATCGGAGATGCAATCGACGTCGCATTCGATCGCGTCGTTGAGGAAGCGGTCGAGCAGCACCGGCGAATCGTTCGACACCTTCACGGCTTCGCGCATATAGCGTTCGAGGTCGCGCGGCTCATGAACGATTTCCATTGCGCGGCCGCCCAGCACGTACGACGGACGCACCACCAGCGGATAGCCGATTTCCTCGGCGAGCTTCAGCGCTTCGTCTTCAGCACGCGCGGTGCGGTTCGGCGGTTGACGCAGGCCGAGGTCCTGCAGCAGCTTCTGGAAACGCTCGCGGTCTTCCGCGGCGTCGATCATGTCCGGCGATGTGCCGACGATCGGCACACCGTTCGCTTCGAGATCGAGCGCGAGCTTCAACGGCGTTTGACCGCCGTATTGCACGATCACGCCGACCGGCTTTTCCTTGTCGACGATTTCGAGCACGTCTTCGAGCGTCAGCGATTCGAAGTACAGACGATCGGACGTGTCGTAGTCGGTCGAAACGGTTTCAGGGTTGCAGTTGACCATGATCGTTTCGTAGCCGTCTTCGCGCATGGCGAGCGCGGCGTGCACGCAGCAGTAGTCGAACTCGATGCCCTGGCCGATCCGGTTCGGGCCGCCGCCCAGCACCATGATCTTCTTGTTGTTCGTGGGGTTCGCTTCGCACTCTTCCTCGTAGGTCGAGTACATGTAGGCGGTTTTCGTGGCGAACTCGGCGGCGCACGTGTCGACACGCTTGTAGACCGGGCGCACGTTCAGTTCGATACGGCGCAGGCGCACCTCTGCCGGCTTCGCGCCGAGCAGCTTCGCGAGACGCCGGTCCGAGAAGCCGCTTTGCTTCAGATACTTGAGTTCTTCCTTCGACAGGCTTGCCAGCGTACGGCCGGCCAGCGCCTTTTCCTTCAGGATGATCTGTTCGATTTGCGCGAGGAACCACGGGTCGATCGAGGTCTCTTCGAAAATCTCTTCGGCCGTCATGCCGATACGGAACGCGTCGCCCACATACCAGATGCGGTCCGGACCGGCTTCACCGATCTCGCGGATGATCTCGTCGCGGTTGTCGGTCTTTTCGTCCAGACCGTCCACGCCCACTTCGAGACCGCGCAGCGCCTTCTGGAACGACTCCTGGAAAGTACGGCCGATGGCCATCACTTCGCCGACCGACTTCATCTGCGTGGTCAGGCGCGAATCGGCTTCGCGGAATTTCTCGAAGGCGAAACGCGGAATCTTGGTGACGACATAGTCGATCGTCGGTTCGAACGATGCCGGGGTCTGGCCACCGGTGATTTCGTTCTTCAACTCGTCCAGCGTGTAACCGCAAGCGAGCTTAGCCGCGACCTTCGCGATCGGGAAACCGGTCGCCTTCGAAGCCAATGCCGACGAACGCGACACACGCGGGTTCATTTCGATCACGATCATCCGGCCATCTTTCGGATTGATCGAGAACTGCACGTTCGAACCGCCCGTGTCCACGCCGATCTCGCGCAGCACCGCGAGCGATGCGTTACGCAGGATCTGGTATTCCTTATCGGTGAGCGTTTGCGCCGGCGCGACGGTAATCGAGTCGCCGGTGTGAATACCCATCGGGTCCAGGTTTTCGATCGAGCAGACGATGATGCAGTTGTCCTTCTTATCGCGGACCACTTCCATCTCGTACTCTTTCCAGCCGAGTAGCGATTCTTCGATCAGCAACTCGCGCGTAGGCGACAGGTCGAGGCCGCGCTTGCAGATCTCTTCGAATTCGTCGCGGTTGTACGCGATGCCGCCGCCCGAACCGCCCAACGTGAACGACGGACGGATCACGACCGGATAGCCGCCGCTACCCGTTTGCACAGCGATGTCGGCTTGCACCTGCAGTGCTTCTTCCATCGAATGCGCGGTGCCCGACTTGGCCGAACCGAGGCCGATCTTGGTCATCGCGTCCTTGAACTTCTGACGGTCTTCCGCCTTGTCGATCGCCTCCGGCGACGCGCCGATCAGCTCGACCTTGTACTTCTCCAGCACGCCATGCGCGTGGAGATCCAGCGCGCAGTTCAGCGCGGTCTGGCCGCCCATCGTCGGCAGGATCGCGTCCGGGCGCTCCTTGGCGATGATGCGTTCAACCACTTCCCACGTGATCGGCTCGATGTAGGTGACGTCGGCCGTGTTCGGGTCGGTCATGATCGTCGCCGGATTGCTGTTGACGAGAATGACCTTGTAGCCTTCCTCACGCAGCGCCTTGCATGCCTGCGCGCCCGAGTAGTCGAACTCGCACGCCTGGCCGATGATGATCGGACCCGCGCCGATGATGAGAATGCTTTTAATGTCTGTCCGCTTGGGCATAACGCTCTCGCTAATGTATTCCTGAATTCTTTCCGTCGGCGCGCGCCGTTCAAACGTTGCGCGCGCTGTGTTGTGTTGTGTGCGGCTCGCCCGGCTTCGCGCGTGGCGCGCCAATCGCGTTGCGAGCCGCGCGCCGCCTGGGCGCTTCACAACCTGCTTATGCCGCTGCGGTCTTGCCGGCCTTCTGCGCGTCCATCAACGCGGTGAAGCGGTCGAACAGATACGCGATGTCGTGCGGACCCGGCGACGCTTCCGGGTGGCCCTGGAAGCAGAATGCCGGCTTGTCGGTCAGCGCGAAGCCTTGCAGCGTGCCGTCGAACAGCGAGATGTGTGTGACCTTGGCGTTGGCCGGCAGCGTGTCGGCGTCGACCGCGAAACCGTGGTTCTGCGACGTGATGACCACGCGGCCATCGCCCAGATCCTTCACCGGATGGTTCGCGCCGTGGTGGCCGGTCTTCATCTTCATGGTCTTTGCGCCGACAGCGAGGCCCATGATCTGGTGGCCAAGGCAGATACCAAAGGTCGGGATACCGCGTTCGATCAACTCCCTGGTGGCGGCAATCGCGTAATCGCACGGCTCCGGATCGCCAGGACCGTTCGACAGGAAGATGCCGTCCGGGTTGAGCGCCAGTGCGTCAGCCGCGGAGGCTTCTGCAGGCAGCACGGTGACGTGGCAGCCGCGCTCGGCCAGCATGCGCAGAATGTTGTACTTCACGCCGTAATCGAACGCGACGACACGGTACTTCGGCGCGTTCTGCTTGCCGTAACCGGTGCCCAGACGCCATTCGGTCTGGGTCCATTCGTAGGTTTCTTTGGTGGACACGACCTTCGCGAGGTCCATGCCCGACAAACCTGGGAACGAGCGTGCGAGTTCGATTGCCTTCGCCTCGTCATTCGAACCGGCCAGAATGGCGCCGTTCTGCGCACCCTTGTCGCGCAGCACGCGCGTCAGCATACGGGTGTCGAGACCGGCGATGGCGACCACGCCTTCGTCCTTCAGGTATTGCGGGAGCGTGCGCTCCATGCGGAAATTCGACGCGAGAACCGGCAGATCACGGATGATCAGGCCGGCGGCATGGACTTTCGTGGCTTCGACATCTTCGGCATTCACGCCGACGTTACCGATATGCGGATACGTGAGGGTCACGATCTGGCGCGCGTAGCTCGGGTCGGTCAGGATTTCCTGATAGCCGGTGATAGCGGTGTTGAACACGACTTCGCCGATCGTATGCCCGGGGGCACCGATCGAGTAACCACGAAAGACCGTGCCGTCGGCGAGTGCGAGCAAAGCGGGAGAAAATGACGGCAACACGGGAGACTCCTTGGGGAACACCCTGTTGCCGACCTGTCTATCCGACTGCGAGCCGCAGCGAAACGCATCGACAGGATGCGCGCGCAGACTCGCTCGCGTACTGCTGGTGACGTCGCAAGGAGCGCGATGGGTCCATTGTGTGGACGGATCGGCTGGGGTGCGGGGCGTCAAAAGCGCGCGGCGGATGAACGGTATGGGAGAGGTAGGCGCTAGGGTGCGGGTTGATAAGCTCAAACCTTGGAATTATAGCGCGAAACTACCCTTCCCTCCAAATCCGAGATGAGGCGTCAGCGTAGCCCGGTACCGCCCGAATCAGGCTCAAGCCTTGCCGTGTATGGCTCGGAAGCGATTTGGCACAATTTACACGGGGCTGAATCGGGATAGAGCCGGTGAATCTCATGCCCTTTCTGCGAGCCCCGCGCGGCAAGCTTAGACCTGCTGTCCGGCTTGCACATGCGCCGGCTGAGGCTGCGTCCGGCCCGGCAGTACGTACCAGATCGCACTCAATATCTGAAGCGCCACCAGAATACCCCAGGCGGTCAGATGCGCGGCCGCCGGATAATGGCCGCCACTGGCCGGCCAGCGCGACAGCACCGCTCCGACACCGATCTGGAAACCGAAAATCAGCAGAAAAATGATCAGCGTGAGGGTGGTATTCACCCGGCCGATCATCTGCGCCGGGAAATGGCGCGCCATGACCGCATAACTGAGAATTCCCGTCCCGCCGAAGATCCCGTACGCCGCCCACAGCAGGCTCGCCGGCAGCGGCGCGTTGAACATGATCAATAGCTGGGTAACGACGAACAGCGCCATACCGATGCCGCAAAACGCATACAGCGAGACCCCGCGCCGCTCGAGGCTGCGCGCCGCCGCGCCGAAGCCCACGCAGCCGGCCATCATTGCAAAGCCGAGAATCGACACCAGCGCGGCAGCCTCACGCGGCGCGAAGCCTTGCACGTCGCGCAACCAGGCGCCGACCCATAGCGATTGCATCGCGTAAAACACGCCTTGCGTAAGGACTGAAAATGAGCCGATTTTCCAGAATGCCGCGCTCTTCAGAATATGCAGCGTCCCTTTGAACTGGACACCGATACTCGCCTGATGGTGAGTTTCCCTGCTGTCCGGTGTGAGCGTCCATTGCGCCACCGCCACCAGTACCGTGAGCAGCCCCAGACCGATACAGACCGTGCGCCAACTGGCAAAACCCAACACCCACGTAAGCGGCGAACCGACCATCACCCCGCCGAAACCGCCGATCGCCATCACCAAACCGTTCATCAACGGCAACCGTGCCGACGCGAAATGCTGCGCCAACGCCTTGAACGCGGCGCCAAGACACACCGACACACCCACACCAATCAGCAGGCGCCCAACCATCATTATGCCAACGCTGTGCGCGGCGCCGAACACCCAGATTCCCAGCGCCGCAAACAGCAGGGTGACCGCCGTCACCCGACGCGCGCCGAAGTGGTCCAGCAACACGCCGGCCGGAATCTGTGCGCCCGCGAAGCCGAGGAAATACAGACTGGTCAGCAGACCGAGATCCGTGGCCGACAAGCCGAGATCGTGCGTGATGAAAGGGGCAAAGCCGAGATTGACGCCGCGAAATACATAAGAAACGAAGTAACCGGCGGAAAACAGGAGAAAAACGCGCAGCTGAGTCGACGACATAAGTTTTGAAATAAGCGGCCGGGTTTGGCCCAGGCCCGAAAGATAAACGAAACGCGCGAATTTCGCCTCGACTGGTCTGCAGAATGAAAAACGCCGTCACCACTGGTGACGGCGTCGGAATAACACGGTGCGTGATCGGAGCGCAATTCACGCGTTGCCCCCGCAACGCATATGGTCACTACCGTGATGGCCGCTTTTGGTCTACTTACCCTTCTTCGCGTTGGCCGCGGTCTTCGGGCGGCTATCTGCCGCGGCCTTCGACGCCTTGCTGGACGTGGAAGCCGACACCTTCGTCACCTTGCCCTTGCTGGCGCTAGACGTTGTCGGCTTGCTGACTTTACCCACCGGCTCAGACACCTTCACCACGGCGGTGCGGCCACGACCCTTCTTCTTATCGTAGCGCGATTCGCTTCTCGTGTCTGCGACGCGGGTGCCGATCTTCTCGACTCCGCCACCCTGCACGTCAGTCGCGATGCGCTCCGGACCTGGTTCGCTCGGCATGGCCTTACCAACCGGCACGTGCAGCACGATCACCTGACCACGCGAAACCTGATCGCGATGCGTGCGATTCCACGCCTTCAACTGACCGATCGAGACGCCGTAACGCACCGCGATGGCGGCCATCGATTGATTACGGCGCACGCGGATCAACATCTTGCGGGTGTCGGGAACGTCAGGCTCCATGGCCAGCACCGCGCTTTCGGCGACGTCGGCGCTGATGTCTTCGTCGTCGTCCGAACCACGCGGCACCACGATCGTCGAGCCCGGCTTCAGGCGCATACCGGCCGGAATCTTGTTCACTTCCATCAGCGTGTCAGCGTCGACACCGATCTTTTGCGCGATCGCCGCCGGCGCAGCACGCTCGGTGACCGTGTACGTGGTCCACGACGACAACGAACCGGAGTAGGCCTTCAGATTGCGCTCAAACGCGCTCGCGTTGTCGAACGGCAGCAGAATCTGCGGCTGGGTGGCGCCGAGAATCACCGGCTTTCTGAACGACGGGTTCAACGAGCGGAATTCGTCTGGAGAGAGATTCGCGAGCTTCGCCGCCATGTCCACGTCAATGTCGTGCGAGGTCGTGACCGTGACGAAATACGGGTGGTTCGGAATCGACGGCAGCGTGAGCCCGTACATCTGCGGGTTCATGACGATGTTCTTCACCGCCTGCAGCTTGGGCACATAGTTGCGCGTCTCGTTCGGCATGCGCAGGCTGAGGTAGTCGGTAGGCAGCCCTGCCGCTTCGTTGCGCGCGATCGCGCGCTGCACGTTGCCCTCACCCCAGTTGTAGGCAGCGAGCGCCAGTTGCCAGTCGCCGAACATGTCATGCAGACGCGACAGATAGTCGAGCGCGGCGCTGGTGGAGGCCAGCACGTCGCGGCGCTCGTCTTGCCACATATTCTGCTTGAGGTTGTAGGTGCGGCCCGTGCCCGGCATGAACTGCCACATGCCGGCGGCCTTCGCCACCGACAACGCCTGCGGGCTATACGCGGATTCGATGAACGGCAACAAGGCAAGCTCGGTTGGCATGTGACGCGCTTCGAGCTCTTCGACGATGTGGTACAGATACTTCTGCGAGCGCTCGGTCATGCGCTGCACGTAGTCCGGGCGCTGCGCATACCAGTTGACCTGCATGTCGACGAGGTCGGTTTGCAGATCCGGCATTTGAAAACCACGGCGAATACGACTCCAGAGATCGGCGTCCGGGCTCGTCAGTTGATCGACTGAACCCTGGTCGACATTGATCGTCTCTTTGGCAGTAGCTGTCTTGCGAAGGGCGTCAGCGACGGCTTGCTGACTGGCGGGATTAGTTGCGGTGGTAGGGCTATTCGTTGTCGGTCCTTGACTCGCGCAGGCGGCGAGTGTCAGGACCAATAACGCACTAAAGATAAATCGCATGAACGTCTCGGCTTCCACAAGGGCTGGAATTTGCAGCCGATAGTACGAAACGGCAACGTTTACGTCAATCGGAAAATGACGAAAAAAATCAAGGAAATCTAAGGCTTGGCGAATTTTTCCGATTCTTCGCGTGAGGAATACCCTGATGGCGGCCGGGTCAACGGAAGCGGTTTTTCCATTCGCGCATCAGCGTAAATGCCGTCAAACGATCGGGCACTTTTTCATGCAGCTGCTCTTGCAAGCTTGCTTGAATCGCCGGATTATCCGCGCGCAAAAATGGGTTCACGGCGCGTTCGTGGGCAATGGTGGTCGGCAGGGTCGGCACGTGACGCGCGCGCAATTCGCTCGCCTTGTCACGCCAGGCTTGCAGTTCGGCATTGCCCGGCTCGCAGGCGAGCGCAAAGCGGATGTTCGACAACGTGTACTCGTGCGCGCAATGCACTTCGGTCGAGCCAGGGAGTGCGGCCAGCGAATCCAGCGACGCCAGCATCTGCGTTGGCGTACCCTCGAACAAGCGGCCGCAGCCGCACGCGAACAGCGTATCGCCACAAAACACGTGCGGCGTGCCGCGCGGGTCGGTTGGCTGAAAATAGGCGATATGGCCGCTCGTGTGACCGGGCACGTCGAGTACGTCGAATTCGAGTGCGGGCGCAGCAATCGTCACATGATCGCCGTTTTCAAGACGGTGCGTGAGGTGCCGGATCGCTTCACCGGCGGGGCCGTAAACGGGCACGGCCTGGCCATTCAGCAGATCGGCGACCCCACCGACATGGTCTTGGTGATGGTGCGTGAGTAAAATAGCGCTCAGCCGCCAACCCCGTTTCGCGAGATATGCGCGCACGGGGGCGGCCTCACCCGGATCGACGACCACCGCATGATGCCCGTCGGAAACGACCCAGATGTAATTGTCTTCAAACGCCGGGACCGGTACGTACTCGAGCGCATTCATAGGCGACGCATTCTCTGATATGACTGACCGAGCGATTATAGACTGGCCTGCCTGGACCGATTCGCCACCCGGCCGCTACGTACTCGAGTGGGAACAAACCCAGCTCGATCGCGTGGTGTCCGACGTGTTCGGTTACCATGCGCTGCAACTCGGCCTGCCGCAGCTGGACGCCTTGCGCGAGAACCGCATGCCGTGCCGCGGACTCGTGCTCGACGCGGCAAGCGGCGCGAGTGCGCCCTACACGTTGCCGCGCGGCTTGGGGCGTGCCGGGAATGGCGCAGGGAATGGCTTGAGAAGCGGTGCCGCGCAGGATCTGCCCGCGGGATTGCCGGCGCCGCTCGGGCGCAGCACGGTCTGGTGCGATCTGCTCGACCTGCCGTTCGAAGCACAAAGCGTCGATCTGATCGTGATGCCGCACACGCTGGAATTCACGAGCGACCCGCACCGTCTGCTGCGCGAAGCCGAACGTGTGCTGATGCCCGAAGGCCAGTTGATCATTCTCGGCTTCAATTCGCTGTCGCTGTGGGGCGCGCGCCAATCGGTCGGCAAGATGACCGGCCGGCCGTTCGTGCCCGCGGCAGTCGATCTGATTGCCTTCACGCGCCTGAAAGACTGGATCAAGCTGCTGGGCTTCGACCTTGAACGCGGGCGCTTCGGCTGCTATCGTCCGCCGCTCGCCAGCGAACAGTGGCTGTCCCGCTATGGATTCATGGAGGCCGCAGGCGACCGCTGGTGGCCAATTTTCGGCGCCACTTACATGATCAAGGCGATCAAGCGCGTGCGCGGCATGCGCCTCGTCGGCCCGCTGAAAGTGAAGAAACCGGTCCTTGCCGCGGGCCTCGCGCCCGCCACCCCGAACACACGCAACCATACTCAATGACTTCCGACATCATCGATATTTATACCGACGGCGCCTGCAAGGGCAACCCCGGCCCCGGCGGCTGGGGCGCACTGCTGCGCTTTGGCGACCAGGAAAAAGAACTGTTCGGCGGTGAACCCAACACCACCAACAACCGCATGGAACTGATGGGGGTGATCGCTGCACTCGAGGCGCTCAAGCGTCCCTGCAAAGCCGTCGTGCATACCGACTCGCAGTATGTGCAGAAAGGCATCAGCGAATGGATTCACGGCTGGAAGAAAAAAGGCTGGATCACCGCTGCAAAGCAACCGGTGAAGAACGCCGATCTGTGGAAGCGGCTCGATGCGCTCGTTGCGCAGCACGAAATCGAATGGCGCTGGGTGCGCGGTCACAACGGCCATCCGGAAAACGAACGCGCGGATCAACTGGCTAATCGCGGCGTCGCGTCACTCGCACAAGTGTGATGTGCGCCGTCATGCCCGCGGCGACACCGACGCGCGCGCCCTTCTTCTTTTGCTGATTTTTTAGAGCAGGCTAATCCGACATGCGTCAACTCATCCTCGACACCGAAACCACCGGCCTGAATGCACGAACCGGCGACCGGATTCTTGAACTCGGTTGCGTCGAAATGGTGAACCGCCGGCTCACTGGCAACAACCTGCATTTCTACATCAACCCGGAACGCGACAGCGATCCGGGCGCATTGGCCGTTCACGGGTTGACCACCGAGTTCCTGAGCGATAAGCCGAAATTCGCCGAGATTGCCGATCAGATTCGCGACTTCATTCAGGACGCGGATCTGATCATTCATAACGCACCTTTCGACATCGGCTTTCTCGACGCCGAATTTGCGCTGCTGGGTTTGCCGCCGGTGAAAACCTGCTGCGGCGAGATCATCGATACATTGGCGCGCGCCAAGCAGATGTTCCCAGGCAAACGCAATTCGCTCGACGCGCTGTGCGACCGCTTCGGCATCAGCAACGCGCACCGCACGTTGCACGGCGCACTGCTCGACTCGGAACTGCTCGCTGAGGTGTATCTGGCGATGACCCGTGGCCAGGAAAGCCTCGTCATCGACATGCTCGGCGACTCGCACGGCGGCGGCGACTCGCACGCCCCGCGCATCGCAATCGATTCGCTGAATCTGCTGGTGATTGCCGCGAGCGACGAAGAAGTCGCCGAACATCAGGCGGTGCTCGACGGTCTCGACAAAGCGGTCAAAGGCACGAGCGTGTGGCGCCTTGATCCGTCGCCGGCCGCGGATGGGCAAACCGCTTAAAAAACACTAGACGAGCAGAAAAATCCCTGACATAATTCGGCTCTCTTCGGGTGGTTAGCTCAGCGGTAGAGCACTGCCTTCACACGGCAGGGGTCACAGGTTCAATCCCTGTACCACCCACCAGATTCGCTGGTTTCCGAAGAACCGCAAAAGAAAGCCCTCGAACTTGAGTCGAGGGCTTTTTTGTTTTTGCCTCGGCTTTGTATGCGCGCGGCAGATCAATCGCTCAGGTGTACGCACGTTAATACGCACCACGTACCCTCTCGCGCACAAGCGCCCGCTTCGTTTCGAAGTCAACACCGAACTTTCGTACGATTGCGGCCGCCAAATACTGCTGATATAGTCAGTTTTCGGGCACACGCCCCGTCTACTTTTTCCACCTCTTTCGACTACAGGGAGGCGTCACATGTTCGCAGTGCATATCGCCATCCCTGGGATGGCCTCACGGCCATTTTCGCGACCTTAACTCCGTCGCGTCGTCGCTCACGCGGTTCTGCCTGAACAGGCCGTCCGCGAAAATCCCAGACAGTCCGTCGTCCCATTGCCGGCGTCGTTATCGACATTTTCCGGCTCGCTCGACTGTCTCTTCCTTTCGCTTCTGACTGGAACCTCGGTCCGCTCACGCGTCACCGAGTCGTGGCAAATGACCATAAAAAAACTCGACCTTCGTGGACACGCCTTCAGGAATGTCCTCGGCTTTACCTTCCGTCACTGGGCCAAACAGCCTTGGCGCATTTGCGCGATTACCGCGCTGGTGCTGCTCTCGGCATTGGCCGACGTACTCACGCCGATGTTCGCCGGACGGCTCGTCGACGCAATCGCGTCCGGTTCTGCCGGCGACGCGCTCGCGTGGCGCGCGGCGATCACCGCCTTTTGCGTACTGAGCGCACTTGGGCTCGGCGCCGAACTGCTTCGCCAAGGGGTGTTCTTCAATCTCATCAGGCTGACGCTCAAGATGATGAGCGAAATCGCGTCGAACGCATTTCATCGCGTGCAGCGCTTTTCGACCGACTGGCACGCCAACAGCTTCGCCGGATCCACGGTGCGCAAGATCACGCGCGGCATGTGGGCGCTCGATCTGCTCAACGACACGCTGCTGGTCGCGCTGTTGCCCTCGGTAGTCATGCTGGTCGGCTCAACGGTGCTGCTCGGCTGGCGCTGGCCGATGATGGGCGCGGTCGTGGGTGTCGGGTCCGTGCTGTATATCGCGGTCACCGTGATCGTGTCGCTCGGATTCGTCGCGCCCGCCGCGCGCCTCGCTAACGCATGGGACACCCGTATGGGCGGCGCCCTCGCCGACGCAGTCAGTTGCAACGGCGTGGTGAAAGCGTTCGGCGCCGAAGAGCGCGAAGAAGCCCTGCTCGACCGCGTGATCGTCAAGTGGCGTCACCGCACGCGCCGTACATGGATTCGCGGCACGATCAACGGCGGCTTGCAAGGCGGCATGCTGGTGGCGATCCAGGCCGCCATTCTCGGCGCCGCGCTGCTGTTGTGGATGCGCGGCGAAGCGAGTGTCGGCGACATCACGTTCGCGTTGACGATGTTCTTCATGCTGCAAGGCTATCTGCGCGACGTGGGCATGCACATCCGTAACCTGCAGCGCTCGATCAACGACATGGAAGAACTGGTGTCGCTGGAGAGTCAGCCGCTGGGCATCGAAGATCGGCCCGGCGCGGGTCCGATCGCGATCGGCAAAGGCGAAATTCGCTTCGAGCACGTCACTTTCCACTACGGTGCGAAAGCCACGCCGCTCTATGAGAATTTCTCCGTGCGCATCGCGCCGGGAGAGCGCGTCGGGCTGGTCGGGCACTCGGGCTCCGGGAAGACGACCTTCATCAAGCTGATCCAGCGGCTGTACGACATTTCGGAAGGCCGGATCACGATCGATGGCCAGGACATTGCCCGTGTGCGGCAGGCGTCGTTGCGCAGCCAGATCGCGATCGTTCAGCAGGAGCCGGTACTGTTTCACCGCTCGCTGGCGGAGAACATCGCCTATGCACGACCCGGTGCGAGCCGCGCCGAGATCGAACGCGCCGCGAGGCTCGCGAGCGCGCACGACTTTATCGCGACGCTGCCTCAAGGTTACGACACGCTGGTGGGTGAACGCGGTATCAAGCTCTCCGGCGGCGAACGTCAGCGCGTGGCAATCGCACGGGCGTTTCTTGCGGACGCGCCGATCCTGATTCTGGACGAAGCGACCTCGAGTCTCGACAGCGAAAGCGAAGTGCTGATCCAGCAAGCCATGGAGCGGCTGATGACGGGCCGCACCACGCTGGTGGTGGCGCACCGTCTTTCCACGGTGCGTGCGCTGGACAGGTTGCTGGTGCTGGACAAGGGCAAGGTGATCGAGGAAGGCAGCCACGATGCCTTGATCAGACTCGAGAACGGCCTTTACAGGCGGCTGTTCGAACGTCAGGCGCTGGAATTGATCAAAGGTCTGGGCGATTCGGAGGTCACGCGCAAGACCGATAACGCAAAGGCGAATCTGCCGGATGATTCGAGCTTGCTAGTCGAGCAGTAAATTGCCGGGAAGTATGCGGAGCGTCATGCGGAAGCCGCCGGTTGTTACCGGCGTTTTCCGCTGGCGTGACGCACGCCTTCACAAACACCTCAACGCGCGACTAAACCACGCCTGTGGGCAGCCCGATACCGCGCGCCATGCCGCTAGCCGCGAACACCATCAACACGAGCAGCACGGTCTGGATCACGCTGAAACGCGCATACGTACGCGCTTTCTTTAAATCGGGCGGGGTGCCGTTTCTGATCGCGGCACGCCACCGTATCAAGCCGAGCATCGTCGGGACTTCGAGAATCAGGATCAGCACGAGCAGCGTCATCTTGACGTGAAAGAGCGGCTCATGAAGGTAATAGTCGGCGCCCTTTTCAAAACCACCGAAGGCGCGCATCAGACCGGTGACGACCAACACCAATGCAGAAAGACCCCACCGGGCATCGGAGCGAAATACGGAGCGCAAAGCAGCGGGCACGCTGGCTCGTCGCAATGACCAGGTGCGCCGGAGAATCGACGCGAGGGCAAAACCATAAGCGAGCAGATGAATGGCGGCAAGCAACCAGCGAACCAGCATGGCGACTCCTGGAAACGACGCAATACGATCGATGTATGTCTCACCCACCTCTGAAACGCCGGGCTGCATGCGGGTGACACGTCTTATTGTCAGCTACCCCGTACTTTACGACGCCTGCTTCGACCGTGGGGCGTGGCCTACGGTACAAAGCGACAGATTCAGACTTGCCGCAACGAGGTGTCGAGCGCACGCGCGGCGACCCGGTCGCCCTCGGTCGTCAACGCGGTGCGGAACACGGTTTGCCGATTGTGGCCCGCCGCAGCCGGCGAATCCCACAGCAATTCGATTTTTGGACGCCGGCCGAAGGTACCGCGGGCCAGCGCAGGCGCGCCGGCCTGCGCCACGGGGCCGGACGGTTCACCGGCGACACCAAACGCCACGACAGGAGTGGGTGTCGGCGGTGTGCTCGCGCCGGGCGCCGCCGCCCATCGCACGGATAATTCACGCGCGTCGTACTGACCCACCTTGCGACGCTCGGCCCAAACGACCACCGTGCGCGTAGCCGGATCGAGCGCGACCGCATAGCGGCCTATCGCAAAGCGACGCGCGGCGATATTGGTTCGCCATAGCGCACGTGGCCGGCAAATCCACATCACCGCCGCGTACAACGCCGGCGCTGCTACCAGCCAGCCATTGGTGGCCGCCACCGCCTGCACCGCACGACGCCAACCCGCGCTCGTGGCAAACGCGCCGACCGACCAGGCCGCAAACAGGAATCCAAGGAAAGCAAACACACGCAGCGCCTGCCGCAGCCATTGCGGCAGCGGATGGAGCGGACGCTCGGCCACGGCGCGCGCGCCCGGCAGGAAGATCAGCAGGAACAGGAAGACGAGGTTGATGCACGCCCAGGGCGAGGACACCATTGCCGACAGCGACGCACCCAGGTCCATCTGCGCCATCGAAAACAGCCAGCGAGCAAGGAGCACGAGACCGATGGCGCGCAGCGCGAAAATCATTCCGGCGCCGGGCGCCGCGTTCGCACGCGTCTCTTTCGTTCTCGCCAAGGCATCCTCCTGTCGTCGGCGGCGCCGCAGCCAAATTTGCGGCACGGCCATTATAGGGATATTACGGAGACTGGCTCATTCTTGCCGGTCTCAAACCCGCACTTTCTAGCGCACACGGGCAAAAACGCGGCGCATATGCAACAACGCCCCGCGGGCAAGGTGCACGTGGGGCGTTGCGGGGCCAAAGCCGGACCGGTAAATCGCCGGGGGCGCCTAGCCGGGGGCACCTGGCTGAAACCTCTCCGGCAAGCCGGCCTGACTGCGTTTACTACAATTACCGCGCGTTAGCTGGCGTTGACTTCGCGCAGCACCGTGCGATGCTTCTGACGCAGCAACTCTTCGTACGCGGCGACGTAGTTCTGCGCCATCACTTTCGACGAGAAGCGCGCTTCGAATGCGGCACGCACCTTGGCGCGCGGCAGCGTGTGCAGACGCTTCAATGCGGCGACCGCGCTGATTTCGTCTTCGACGACGAAACCCGACACGCCGTTTTCGATCACTTCCGGCACCGAACCACGATTGAACGCGATCACCGGCGTGCCGCAAGCCATTGCTTCGATCATCACCAGACCGAAGGGCTCCGGCCAGTCGATCGGGAACACCAGTGCATGCGCGTTGCCGAGGAACTCACGCTTTTCGGCTTCGCCGATTTCGCCGATGTATTCGACGTGCGGGAGCGCCATCAGCGGCTTGATCACTTCTTCGTAATAGGCACGGTCGGCCTTGTCGATCTTGGCGGCGACCTTGAGCTTCATGCCTGCCTGGCCGGCGATTCGGATCGCACGGTCGAGACCCTTCTCCGGCGAGACGCGGCCAAGGAATGCGAGGTAGCCGGGCTCGACGTCCTTGATCGGCGTGAGCACGTTTTCCGGCAGACCGTGATAAACGGTTTGCAGCCAGTTCGCCTGTTGCAGCGGGATGCGCTGGTTGTCCGAAATCGACACCACCGGCACGTCGCTGAACGTGTTGAAAATCGGCTGCAGTTCCGGCAGGTCGAGACGGCCATGCAGCGTGGTCAGGAACGGCACCGGCTGGCGGGCGAACAGCGAGAACGGGTAGTAATCGATGTGAAAATGCAGCACGTCGAATTCGTCCGCACGGCGGCGCACTTCTTCGAGCAGCAGCATGTGCGGCGCCATTACGTCGCGGATGGTCGGGTCGAGGCGCAGCGCCTGCGGCCAGAAAGCTTCGAGTTTCGCCGAGGTTTGCGAATCGCCGCTTGCGAAAAGCGTGACGTCATGGCCCTGTTCAACCAGCGCTTCGGTCAGGTAGGACACTACGCGTTCCGTACCGCCGTAAAGCTTGGGAGGAACCGCCTCGTGCAAGGGAGCGATTTGAGCGATTCGCATAATGAAGAACTCCTCGTAAAAAATCAGGCAAAAGTGCTGCGTTTGGTAAAAGCGACTCGCTTGCTCGCCAGGGCAGTCTGGCCGGATATGCCGGCGCGGGCCTGATTCTTTCGAGAAATCCTGCGATGGATCGCTTGGGTAATGAGCCCAGATCAACAGTTCGCTGTCTGCGCATGTGCCGGTAAACAACGCATACAGGGCACCTACGTTGACAAACTGTCAGAAATTTCGGTGGGCCAACAGAGCATGCATTATCGGTGCCGGCCGCCTCGCTGCACCACAACATTTCAAAGTCTTTACGTTGTTACAAAGGCGAAACACTTTACAAACCCTTGTTTTATAAGACAGTTCTACAGTAGCAACTGGCTTGCGACGCTGACCCGACGGTGGCGGCGCTAAGCGCCTATGTCAACTTTGCCGGTAGACATTGAAGAAATGCCGCACCGCAGTTGAATGCAATTTGTAATTATATCTCGAAATTTTCCGCAGCCTGTGTGAACCGCCGCTCCATTGGCGGGTCGAGCAATAATAGGTCGCGGTCGTCTATCGCGAAATCAGTCGCGCCATCGCCCGGATACACAGGGCGCAATCGCTTTTGCATGTTTACAATGCGAAGCATCGGCTTCGCGGCGAACGCTTTGGCTGTGGCCCGTGCCTTGCATGAACAACCTGAAACACACCGACCTCACAATCAATTGGAACACTTAACCATCGCCCAGCGTAATGCCCAGAACGCAAAGCTCGCGAGCTATGCGCATAGGCCGCTTGCGTTTCTTTTCCGCTTTATTCGCCGCCATCCGCTCGCGCACGCGATCGTCCTGTGCAGCGTGTTTGCGGCCGTGGGCTGTGCGCTCGCTTCGCAATACGCAATCAAGCATCTGATCGACGTGCTCGGCGAAGGCCGCCATCACCCCGGTCCGCTGTGGGGCGCGTTTGCCATCCTAGTCGGCCTGATTGCCGCCGACAACCTGCTGTGGCGGGTCGGTGGCTGGGTTGCCGCGCACACCTTCGTGGCCGTGACCGGCGACTTGCGGCGCGACCTGTTCCAGTACCTGAGCGGCCACTCGCCGACTTACTACTCGGAAAAGCAGCCCGGTATGCTGGCGAGCCGCATCACGGCAACGTCGAACGCGGTCTACACCGCCGAAAACACCACCGCCTGGAACGTGTTGCCCCCGTGTATCGCGGTGCTCGGCGCGATCGTCATGATCATCGCGGTGAATCCGCTGATGGCGGGCGGCCTGATGCTGTGCTCGGCCATCCTGTCGGTCGTGCTTTACAAGCTGGCCGGGCGTGGCTCGGCGCGGCATCATCATTTCGCCACCAAAGCAGCGTCAGTGGACGGTGAGTTGGTCGACGTAATCAGCAACATGGGCCTGGTGCGCGCCTTCGGCATGACGTTTCGCGAGCAGCAGCGTTTCGGTGCGACCGTCAAGGCGGAAATGGAAGCCCGCCAGCAGAGCCTGCTTTATCTGGAAAAGTTGCGCCTGCTGCATGCGGTGATCACCGCCCTGCTATCTGCAGGTTTGCTGGGCTGGGCGCTGTGGCTGTGGGATCAAGGCAAGGCAACCTCCGGCGACATCGTGCTGGTCAGCTCGCTCGGTTTCACGATCCTGCACGGCACGCGCGACCTGGCCGTGGCGCTGGTCGACGTCACCCAGCACGTCGCGCGGCTCGCGGAGGCTGTTCGCACCCTGCTCGAGCCACACGGCATGCCGGACCGCGACGGCGCTACCGAACTCGTGCCGCAAGGCGGCCGGGTCGATTTCGAAAGCGTGACGTTTGCCTACCCGCGCCGCCGGCCGATTCTCGATCACTTCGACCTGCATATCGAGCCGGGCCAGCGAGTTGGCCTGATCGGCAAGTCGGGCGCGGGCAAATCCACCGTGCTGGCGCTGCTACAACGCTTCTACGAGACGCAGGGCGGCGCCATCAAGATCGACGGCCAGGACATCGCCACCATCACCCAGGACAGCCTGCGCCATGCAATCGCGCTGGTACCGCAGGATATCTCGCTGTTCCACCGCACGGTGTACGAAAACATCGCTTACGGCCGCCCTGAAGCGAGCCGGGATGAAGTGATCGCCGCCGCGCGTGAAGCCCGTTGCAGCGATTTCATCGACGCCATGCCGGAGGGATTCGACACGATCGTCGGCGACCGCGGCGTCAAACTGTCTGGCGGACAACGCCAGCGCATCGCGATTGCGCGCGCGATTCTGAAGAACGCGCCGATCCTTCTGCTCGACGAAGCCACCTCGGCGCTCGATAGTGCGTCGGAAGAAGCGATCCAGAAGGCGCTCGACCGGCTGATGGTGGGCCGCACGGTGATCGCGATCGCGCACCGGCTGTCGACGCTGAACAACTTCGACCGGATCATCGTGATGAGCCAGGGCAAGGTAATCGACGACGGCAGTCCGGAAGAGTTGCGCCTGCGACCTGGCCTGTATCGCGATCTGCTCTCGAAGCAGTACGGCAAGGGCGCGACACTGCATGTCGGCGGCAAGAAGGTGGACGAGCAGCACGTGGTCTGAACAACGCACGGCCCGCTCCTTCACCAGGCCGGTAACCAGCAAAAAAGCCGCTCGAAAGCGGCTTTTTTGTTTCTCCCTGCGAATGGACATCCGGCCTGATCCGGACTGATCGCCACCTATCCGACGCTGATCTCACGCACAGCCCGCTTACCCGACCCGGCCCGCACCTTCACGGTTCGCGGGCTCTTCGCACCCTGCGCCCTCTGAAGATCGCGCATGAAGTTATCGCGCCACACCGACACGTTGTTCTCGCGCAGCTGCGCCATCATGTCGCGATGACGCGCCTGGCGCTCCGCAAGCGGCATCGCCAGCGCGCTCGCGAGCGCTTCGGCCATGCCGTCGATATCGACCGGATTCACGATCAACGCGCCGCCCAGCTCCTGCGCCGCGCCGGCAAAACGTGACAGCACGAGCACGCCGGGATTCTCCGGGTCCTGCGCCGACACATATTCCTTCGCAACGAGATTCATGCCGTCGCGCAGCGGCGTGACGTAGCCGACATGCGCCGTACGAAACAGCGCGGCCAGCACCGAGCGCTCGTACTGCTTATGAATGTACAGGATCGGCGTCCAGTCGAGTTCGGCAAAGCGGCCATTGATGCGCCCTGACTCCCCTTCGAGCTGCAGACGAATGTCCTGATACGCGTGCATGTCGGCACGCGTGGGCGGTGCAATTTGCAGGAACGACACCTTGTTGCGTTGTGCCGTGGAATGTTCGAGCAGACGCTCGAACGCACGGAAACGCTCGACCAAGCCCTTCGAATAATCCAGCCGGTCCACGCTCATGATCAGCTTGCGGGAATGCAGCGTGGCCTTCATCGTGCGCACCGGCTTGCCCCGCTCACCCGCTTTCGCCAGCTCGGCGATTTCGTCCGGATAGACGCCGATCGGGTAAGCCGCCGCACGCAGAGTCCGGCCAAACGCATGGACAGTCAGCGGACCGCTGGCCGACACGTCGACCGTGCCGTTCGCCTCGTTGACGATGTAGTCGCAGAACGCCCGCAAATCAGGCGCGGTCTGGAAACCGAGCAGATCGAACGAACAGAGCGCTTCAACCAGCTCGCGATGAGGCGGCACCGCCAGCAACACCTGCGAGGCCGGAAACGGGATATGCAGAAAGAAACCGATCCGATTTTTCACGCCGGCCGCACGCAACGCCTGGGCGAATGGAATCAGGTGATAGTCGTGGACCCAGATCACGTCGTCTTCACGCAATAGCGGCACGAGCTGCTGCGCGAGCCACGCATTGACGCGGCAATAACCGCCGAAGTCGTGCCGATCGTATTGCAGCAGATCGGCGCGATAGTGGAACGCCGGCCACAGCGTGGCGTTCGAGAAGCCGCGGTAGTACTGGTCGTAGTCGCGGCGCATCAACGCGATGGTCGCGAAGGTCACCGGCCCGCGCTCTTCCACCTTGATCTGCGGCTGGCCGGAGCTGAGCACGTCGCCGCTCCAGCCAAACCACATGCCGCCGGTTTCCTTCAATGCGTCGTAGACGCCGACTGCGAGGCCGCCCGCCGCCGGGCCACCCTCCGAGATCGGTGCGACCCGGTTCGATACGATGATCAGTCGGCTCATGAAGCGCGATTCCCGATGCAGTAAGTCATAGTCGTTGGGCGATACGGTGTCACCATCACGCTCCGCGCGCGGCCGCGACAATCGATTCCAGCCAGTCGAGCAGCGCCGTGACCGACCCGGCGCGTGTATGCGCCATCGTGTCGCCCGCGCCCACCTTGATCGATAGCCCACCGCGCTCGTTGACGACGGCAAAGCCTTTCTCGTCGGTCAGGTCGTCTCCGGCAAACACGGGGGTGCGGCCGACGAACGGCGGTTCATCCAGGAACGCGCGCATTGCGCGGCCCTTGTCGACATCCTTCGGCTTGATTTCGTAGACCATCTTGCCCGGCTGCAACACATACGAGCCGGGATAATCGGCCACCAGCCGCTCAGTCGCCTCGCGTGCCACCGGCTCGCGGTCGGGTGCGTTACGGTAATGCAGCGCCAGCGCCGCGCCTTTGATCTCGAGCAGCATGCCGGGGTGCTCGTTGACGACTTGCGCGAGCACCTGCTCCATGCGCAGGAGCCGTTCGTCGTGAAAACCAATGCGCTGCGTGTCGCCGTTCGCGTCGCGCCGCTCGGCGCCATGCAAACCGGCAATCGGCAGATCGGGCATGCCGAGAAAACTGTCGATGCTGTCAATGCCGCGGCCCGACACGATCGCGACGGCGCCATTCGTGAGATTGCGCAATTCGGTCAGCAAGCCGATCACGCGCGGTTGCACCAGCACGCCGTCCGGCGTGGGCGCGAGTTCGACAAGCGTGCCGTCGAAGTCGAAGAAAAATGCAGTCTCACCTGGAGACAGGACAGCCGGAAGTGCTTGCATCGGTTAAGTTTGCCTTTCGGCCTTCTGCGGCCGGAAAAGTGTGCGCATCTTACCGCGCATCCGTCAATTTTTCGAGAAAGTAAGCTGGGACCTAAGCGCGGCCGGGCGATACGGCCAATGCCGCTCACGATTGCGTTCAAAAAGAGAACAATCCGGCTTCAACCAGCTTTCATCCGCCTGCGTCAAATTGCCTCGCAAAGCGCGCGCCTGCGGGCGCTGCGCGACGTCGTCGGAGATTTTGCGATACAGTCGCAGCCACGCAGACCATTGCAGTGACGACCATATTTGCACACTATGACGGGCCGCGCGCTTTGCACGAACCACGCTGCGTCCATTCACGGGCAGCGTCACGCGCCGCTCTTCAATCGAGTAATTGAACCCTGCTTTGTTCCCCATTATCTCGTCCCGCCGCCAGCCGAATCTCGTAACGCCCCGCCGGCCGTGGCTTAGGCGCCTGGCCACGCTAACCGTCATGGTGGGCGCGCTCGGTGCACTGAGCGGCTGCACGCATCCCGACGAACCGTTCCAGTTGACCAACGTGACCGGCCACTTGCCGGATCTCGATTTCACACTGACCGGCGACGACGGCCGCCCCGTAACCGGTGATTCGCTCAAAGGCCGCACCTCACTGGTCTACTTTGGCTATACGCATTGTCCGGATGTCTGCCCCGAGACGATGGGCCGCCTGATGCAGGTTCTCGGCAAACTCGGCCCGGACGCGCAAAAGGTGCGCATCCTGTTCATTACCGTCGATCCGGCACGCGACACGCCCAAAGCCTTGCATGACTACGTGGGCGCCTTCGACTCGCAACACGCCGAAGGCCTGACCGGCACCGCCTGGCAGATCGAGTCGCTCGCCAAACGTTACCGGGTCGCCTATCAGATGGAAAAGCGCGACCCCAACGGCAACTACGAAGTCACCCATAGCTCGGCCGTCTACGTGTTCGATCAACAGGGCCACGCGCGCCTGCTCGCCACCGATCACGATACTCCCGATGCGATCGCACAAGACCTGCGCCGTATCATTGATGACCGTTCCTGACCTTTCCCGAGTTCATTCATGTCGATCAAGATCAAAACGTTCGCCGCACTGAGCTGCACCCTCGCCCTCTCATGCGGTTTCACGTCCGCCGCGTTTGCCGCTGGTGCTAACGCGATCAGCGTCAAAGACGCGTGGGTGCGCTGGCTGCCGAACAACCTCCCTGCCGCCGGCTATGCAACGCTGGTGAACGCGAGCGATAAGCCGGTCGACCTCGTCGATATTTCCAGCAACGACTACGGCGACGCGATGCTGCATCAAACCGTGTCGAACGGCTCGACGCAGAAGATGGTGATGGTCGACAAGCTGACGGTGCCCGCGCACGGCCAGGTGGCGATTGCGCCGGGCGGCTATCACGTGATGCTCGAAGACGCGAAGCACAAGATCGCGCCGGGCGACACCGTGCATCTGACGCTGAAGTTCTCCGACGGCGAAACGCTCGATACGCCGTTCGCCGTCAAGTCACCCGCCCAGACCAAGTAACACGCCGCGATGAATCTGCTCTACTGGCTCGACCCCTGGGAGTTTTCGCCGACTGTCGTGATCGCCTTGCTGGTGCCGGCGATCCTTTTCGTGCGTGGCGCGCACAAGGCGAAACTGTCGATTCGCCGGCGCATTTCCTTCTGGTTCGGGCTGGTCGCGTTGTATGTCGCGCTGCATACGCGGCTCGATTATTTCTTCGAGCATGAGTTCTTCATGCATCGCTTGCAGCATCTGGTGCTGCATCACCTCGGCCCGTTCTTTATCGCGCTGTCGTATCCGGGCGCCGCGTTGCGCGCGGGCATTCCGTTCAGATGGCGGCAGCGCTTCGTGCAGCCCGCGCTGGAGACTCCGGTAGTACGCAAGCTGCTCGACGTGGTGATGCATCCGGTGGTTGCGGTCACATTGTTCGTCGGGCTGATCTACTTCTGGCTGATGTCGCCGATCCATTTCGTGGCGATGCTCGACTGGCGGCTCTATCGCGTGATGAACTGGAGCATGGTGATCGACGGTCTGCTGTTCTGGTGGCTCGTGCTCGATCCGCGGCCCGCGCCGCCGGCGCGTTTGTCGCCCGGCAAGCGCGTGCTGGTTGTGATCGCCGCGATTCCGCCGCAGATCATGCTCGGCGCGTTTATCTTCTTTACGCCGCGCGAGCTTTATCCGATCTACTCGATTTGCGGGCGCGCCTTCACGTGGCTAAGCCCGATGCGCGATCAGCAGATCGG
This sequence comes from Paraburkholderia agricolaris, assembly GCF_009455635.1. Classification (NCBI taxonomy): domain Bacteria; kingdom Pseudomonadati; phylum Pseudomonadota; class Betaproteobacteria; order Burkholderiales; family Burkholderiaceae; genus Paraburkholderia; species Paraburkholderia agricolaris. Next base: position 1,072,186 of record NZ_QPER01000001.1, on the reverse strand, counting down.
CGGATTATTGCTGTGGATTCCCGGCTCGATGATGAGCGTGATCGGCGCGCTGGTGGCGTTGCGTCACTGGATGCGGCTGTCGGCACGCGGGCGTCTGCGTGGCGAGCGGCGCGTAAAGACGGCGCAAGGCCTGGCGCAAGCTGCAACAGCGCCTGCGAGCGGCCACCGCTGAGATTCCGAATCTGTTGAAGAAGCCGCGGCGCTTGCAGCCGGTCGGCGCATGCGCCGGGTCCGGTTGCCATCCCCGTTGCCCCATCTGACTGAGTTAGGCCGAGCGCATCCACACGTGCGGGATGCCGTCCTCGTCGTGAATCTCAGACACCGGCGTAAAGCCGAATGCACCGTAGAAGCCTTGCAGATGAGCCTGTGCATGCAAGCGAATCGGTGTACCAGGCCACTGTGCCCGGATATGCGCGAGCGAGCGTTCGAGCATCGCGTTGCCCAGGCCAATGCCGCGGAATTCCGCGGTGGTCAGAACACGGCCGATGCGGATATCGGTGTCGTCGGCGTCCGGCAGCAACACGCGCAGATAGCCCGCGAGCGGCGCATTTTTGGTGCTGGATGCGCTACCGGGACCAAACGCGAGCAAATGCCACGCCTCTGAATCGAGCCCGTCGATGTCGCCATATACGCAGTTCTGCTCGACGACGAACACGGCGCTGCGGGCGGCCAGCATCGCATAGACTTCCGCGGTCGTGAGGTCGTCGAACGCTTTCCAGCGCCATTCGAGTTGCGCCAGTCGCGTGGCGGCGGTGTGCTGCGGTTCAGTCATGGAAATCTTCAAAGGAAGCGCCCCTTAACGGAAGGCGGCAAAGGAGAATTATGCCGCGCGTGGCGCTCTTAGGCTATGTCGCTGGCAAACCCCTCTAGCTGCCGACGAAAACCGGCTCGACGGGCTGTGCGAGACATTCGATCAGGTTACCGGGCCCGCACAGATGCAGCGCGCCCACCACGACCAAGATCCGCTCTGGCCGTCCGGCCAATTCCTTCACTCGCGCCGCCCACGCGCGATTGCGTGCATCGAGAATGGCGTTGCGGATGCCGGGCAGGTTGAACATCGGCGACTCGACGGCGATCTGGTGCACGGCCTGCAAATCGCCGTGTAACCAGGCGGTGTGCATCCGCTCGAGCGTGCGCTGCGGTTCGCCGAGATCGGACATCAGCATGCCGAGCGCGGCGCCCACTGCTTCGAGCGGAATCGACTCGAGCGATGCCGCCACGTCTTCTGCGGTCTCGAGATACTCATACGGCTTGGCTTGCGCCAGCGCTGAGCGCAGCATGCGCGGCTCGACACCTTCGACGACCTGCTGGAACAATGTTGGCGCGACGATCAGCGTGGCCCACGGACGCAGCTCGACGAGCGGCGCCAACGGCCCTTCTGCAGGCCACACGGCTTGTAGCTGATTCCAGGCATCGGCGGATAGCAACGGCTGCAGTTGATCGGCACCACCCTGCGGAGGAGCCTTCAGAAACGGCAGAATCGTCGGCGGATCCGATTCGAAGACCAGCGATTCGGCCCAGTCATACGCTTCGGCAATCCATGGCGGCGTTCTGCGACTCGTCGCAGGGAACAGATGCATTGAGCCGAGCAGACGGACGTTGGTGCCGGTGAGTTGTAGGTACATGCAACCTCAAGTGGACGGGCGCAATTCAATCCACTGTGCGCAGCGCGACAGACCGTCTCACGGCTCCGCGCCAGGCAGTCCGTATCGTGAACATGACAAACAGCAGAAAGACGATCTGCGAAAGATACAGGTCCATACGGATTGGATGATGGAATGCGAACCATGAATTGTGCACCACGTCCGTCACGATGACGGCAACGCAAAGGATCAGCCCCGCCCGCGGGCTTAATAGCAGGAGCAGCACGGTGAGCGGATCGATGAAGAGCAGCGACGTCCAGTAGATTCGCGTGAGCGGTGCCGCGCCACCGTAGTCCCACCAGAGCCCGTGAACCAGGGCCACTTGCAGATGCGTCCAGGTGGCGCCGCACAGGCACAGCGCGTAGATCAGGCGTAGATAGAAGGAGCGGCGTTCGGTATCCGGGATGCGCATGATGTCGATGCGAGGGGGAGTCTGCGAACTATAGCGTTGCGCAGAGCAAAGCACACTGCTGGACACAGTTGCATATCGGCCGGGAGCAGGGCCACCAAGTGCGAGATAACACGACACTGAAAAAAGAAAAGCCCCGACAAGTCGGGGCTTTTCTTTACATCAACTACTGGAGGCGCGAGCCGGAGTCGAACCGGCCTAAACGGCTTTGCAGGCCGCTGCATAACCGCTTTGCTATCGCGCCGCAAGCGGACTGGAATCTAGCTGCAGATTCTCAGATTTGTCTGGTGAGCCACCATAAGGACCGGCCCATCAAACAAAAAGGGAAGCACTGCTTCCCCTTATGATTGGAGCGGGAGACGAGGCTCGAACTCGCGACCTCAACCTTGGCAAGGTTGCGCTCTACCAACTGAGCTACTCCCGCATTGCCCTACTTCACAACGCCTTGCACTTTTACTTCGCCAAACAACGCGTTGCTTCAAAAATTGGAGCGGGAGACGAGGCTCGAACTCGCGACCTCAACCTTGGCAAGGTTGCGCTCTACCAACTGAGCTACTCCCGCATTGTGCTGCTTTTGCCCTACTAACTGCTGCCTTGTTACTGCAACTACACGCTTACTGTCTCCGTTGCTGCCTTTGACGTTTCGAACTGCGTGCATCGGAGAAACGAGATTATGGAGAAACGACCGAAACGTGTCAACCCCTTTTGCGAATGTCTTTAACTGAAAAGATTTCACTCACGCTTGCGCGACGTTCGAACAAGCGTGAGTTGTAGAGGCGTCGCGTCTCTCGCGTCTCGCTTGATCTTCGATCAGACACAATCAGGCCACGCCGCCCCGCTCGCGGATCTGCGGCCATGCGAGTTTCATGTAGTAGAGCATCGACCAGATCGTCAGGAACGCAGCCAGATAGATCAGCCACAAGCCCCACACTCGCGTATCGACGGACACACCACCGCCGAACGGCAACGGCCCGTAGAACAGCAGCATCGGAATCGCGACCATCTGGCACACGGTCTTGAACTTGCCGAGCGAATTCACCGCAACGCTCTTCGACGCACCGATCTGCGCCATCCACTCGCGCAGCGCCGAGATGGCGATCTCGCGCCCGACGATCACCAGTGCGATTGCCGAATCGATCCGGGCGAGTTGCACGAGCACCAGCAACGCAGCCGTCACCATCAGCTTATCGGCGACCGGATCGAGGAACGCGCCGAACGCCGAGGTCTGATTCCATTTACGGGCCAGAAAGCCGTCGAACCAGTCGGTGAGCGCTGCCAGAATGAAGATCGTCGCGGCCGCCAGATTGCGGTGTGCCGGGCTCATCATCATGTCAGGCAAATAAAACACACCGACGACGAGCGGAATCAGAACGATCCGCAGCCAAGTCAGGAAAATCGGAAAATTAAACGGCATGGGCAGGCGCAGCGTCTGACAAGGGAGATGCAATTGTGCCGTGTCGCAAGGCCTGCCACAAGCAAAGCGGCGCGCGGAGCTTGGCACGCGCAACGCCGGAGCAACGCTTATCAGCCGCCTGGCATCTGCTTGCCGGCCGCTTTTGCGTCATTCGTCGACCGCTCGCCGCCGCGCCTCCGTGCCGCCTGGCGTGCCGCGAGCAGTGCAATTAGTGCAGTTGCCGGTAGATCTGCTCGGCCAGCGCCTGCGAAATCCCTTCGACGCTCGCCAGATCCTCGACGCTTGCCGCAACCACCCCACGCAGCCCACCGAAACGCGCCAACAACCGCTGACGCCGCTTCGCGCCCACCCCTTCGAGTTCTTCGAGCCGCGAGGTCTGACGGGTCTTGCCGCGCTTTGCACGCATGCCGGTGATGGCGAAACGGTGCGCCTCGTCGCGGATTTGCGCGACCAGCATGAGCGCCGCGCTTTCCTTGCCGAGTTCGAGCGGAGCGCGGCCGTCCGCGAAAATCAGGGTTTCCAGCCCCACCTTGCGCCCCTCGCCCTTCGCGACGCCGACCAGCATGCCGGTATCGAGACCCAGCTCGGTGAACACCTGACGCGCGATTTCGACCTGTCCCTTACCGCCATCGATCAGCACGATGGTCGGCAGGATGCCGCCCGCCGCGGCCGGTTCCGCGGCATCCGCCGCGAGCGACGGGTCCACGGCCGCGTCGGTTTGCAATTCGGCGGCTTCATCCGCCGCGTTCGCGGCCGCTTGCGCCACCATCTTTTCGTATCGGCGCATCAGCACCTGGCGCATCGCCGCGTAGTCGTCGCCCGGGGTAATGCCAGTGATGTTGTAGCGGCGGTACTCGGACGACTGCATCTTGTGATGGTGATACACCACGCACGACGCCTGCGTCGCCTCGCCCATCGTGTGGCTGATGTCGAAGCACTCGATACGCAGATGCGCGAGATCGTCGCACTCCATGCCGAGCGTGTCGGTAAGCGCGCGCGTGCGGGCCTGCTGCGAGCCTTGTTCCGAAAGCAGGCGCGCGAGTGCGAGCCGTGCGTTCTGCTCGGCCATCGCGAGCCACGCGCGCCGTTGACCTTGCGGCTGGCGCAATACCGTCACCTTGTGGCCGGCCTGCTCGATCAGCACGTCGACCAGTTCGCGCGTGGCCGGCGCGTGGCTGACCACGAGCACCGGCGGCACGCGGTTGCCGATGTAGTGCTGCGCGATGAACGCCTCCAGCACTTCAGATTCGATGCCGCCGGTAGTTGCACGGCCTTTGCGCGGCGCTGGAGCTCCGGATTCAGACCCGGACTCGCCCGCGTCATCCGTCTCTACGTCGAGCGCAGCGTCTTCGTCTTCCTCGTCATCGGCTTCTTCGGACGGCATCTCCTCAGCAATCGCGAGCGCGTCACCTGCATCGGACGCTGCGTTTGCGCCGTTGTCGCCCTCGTTCAGCACCAAGCCTTCACCAGCCGCGACATCGGCTAGCAACTCATCGTCGCCGCCCTCTTCAAGTCCACCCTCGCCGATCGTCAGGGCGCTTTCCACATGCGCCGGGAAATACGCCTTGTCACCCAGATGCCGCCCGCCGCGCACCATCGCCAGATTCACGCACACGCGCCCGCCGAGCGCCACGACCGCGAGAATATCCACATCGCTGTCGCCACCCACTTCAATCGCCTGCTGATGCAGCACCGTCGACAGCGAACTCATCTGATTGCGCACCGCCGCGGCCTGCTCGAACTTCAGCTCGCTCGCGAACGCATGCATTTTCTGCTCGAGTTCGTTCATCACCTCGCCTTGCCGGCCGAGCAGAAAGCGCGACGCATTGGCAACGTCGCGCGCGTAATCCTCTTCGCTGATGGCCCCGACGCAAGGCGCCGTGCAGCGGCCGATCTGATGCAGCAGGCAGGGCCGTGTGCGATTGTTGAACACGGAATCTTCACACGTGCGCAACTGGAACACACGCTGCAGGATCTGGATGCTCTCGCGCACCGCCCACGCACTCGGGAACGGTCCGAAGTACTGATTCTTGCGATCCACCGAGCCGCGGTAATACGCCATGCGCGGAAACTTGTGGCCGGTCAGTTTGAGATAGGGATAGGACTTGTCGTCGCGAAACAGGATGTTGTAACGCGGCGCCAGCGCCTTGATCAGATTGTTTTCGAGCAGCAACGCCTCAGCCTCGGAGCGCGTGACGGTCGTCTCGATGCGCGCAATGCGCGTCACCATCATCGCGATACGCGGGGACAGTTGCGTCTTCGTGAAGTAGCTCGAGACGCGTTTCTTGAGGTCGCGCGCCTTGCCCACATAAAGCACCGCGCCCTGCGTGTCGTAATAGCGATAGACGCCAGGCAGATGCGGCAATTGGGCGAGCACTTTCTTCGGCTCGAAAACGTCAGTTGCTTCGGGTTCGGTCATGCAGAATCGATTGGCTGGGACAGTGTTGCGAAGCCTCTGCCCGCGTGTTGCGCGCCAAGCGGTCGTTTAGACGCGAAACCGCGGATGAGTGCTTTAGAATCGCCAGTTTAGAGCATTCCGCGCGTGTTCGAACCTTGCTGCATCGAACGGTGCGATGGTGCGGTGCCGAGCCGGCGGCTGAACTGATTGCATGACCCGCCTGGCCCGCCCGCCCGCAAGACCTTGCGCCCTCTCCACGCCACCCGTGTCACTCTGAAACCCACGCCACCATGTCCTCCGCTACACCGCCGTCCGCCCAACCCGCTGCCGCGCCCACGGTGATCGCTTGCGATATCTTTTGCGCGGTGATCGACAATTTCGGTGACATCGGCGTGTGCTGGCGCCTCGCTCGCCAGCTGGCAAGCGAGCACGGCTGGCTGGTGCGCGTATTCGTCGACGACCTGCACGCGTTCCAGAAACTGTGCCCGTCGCTGGCACTGGATCGCGCGCGTCAGGCGATCGGCGGCATCGTCATCGAACACTGGCGCGAACCGGCCCATGCGGGCGATACGCTCGAGGTGGCTGACGTCGTGATCGAGGCATTCGCCTGCGAGTTGCCGCCGATCTATGTCGCCGCGATGGCGCGGCGTGAGCGCGCGCCGGTCTGGTTGAACCTCGAATATCTGAGCGCCGAAGACTGGGTTGCGGATTTCCATCTGCGGCCGTCGCCGCACCCGCGCTACCCGCTGACCAAGACCTTCTTTTTCCCCGGACTCGGCCCCGGCACGGGCGGCGTGCTGAAAGAACGACATCTCGACGCGGCGCGCATGGCCTTCGAGGCGTCGCAACCGGCGCGCGAGGCGTGGTGGCTGGAAACCACCGGCCGCGCGCCGCCCCCGGCCACCGCCACCGTCATTTCACTGTTCGCCTACGAAAACCCCGCCGCCGACAGCCTGCTCGAACAATGGCGCGACGGCGCCGAAGCGGTTGTTCTGCTGGTGCCGGAAGGCCGCATTTCGGGCGCGGTCGCGCGCTTTTTTGGCCTGCCGTCGTTCACCGCGGGTTCGCACGCCGAGCGCGGCAGCCTCAGTGCCCACGCGCTCGCATTTACCGCGCAAGCCGGCTACGACCCGTTGCTGTGGGCGAGCGACGTCAATTTCGTGCGCGGCGAAGATTCGTTCGTGCGCGCCCAATGGGCCGCTAAACCCTTTGTCTGGCACATCTACCCGCAAGCCGACGATGCCCATCTGCCCAAGCTCGACGCCGCGCTCGCCCACTATGCGCGCAGCCTGCCCGGCGATGCCCGGAACGCCCTTGCGCGTTTCTGGCACGCATGGAACGGCGCCGGCAAGCCTGACTGGGCGGAATTCCAGCGTCACCGCGCGGTGTTGAAGCGGCGCGCAGCCGAATGGGCCGGCGAACTGACCCTGATAGGCGACCTCGCCGGAAATCTGGCCTTGTTCGCAAAAACTCAGTTAAAATAAGCGGTTATCCAACGGCCGACGACACAAGCGCGACCCGATCGCAGCGATTTTGTTGGCAAATTCGTCTGGTAAATTCGAATTCGTCTCGCGAATTGGTCTGGCAGATTCGCCAGGCTAGCTGGCCTGACTAATTCGCGAGGCAAACCCTGCAGGCCAATCCGCTTGCGCCGTATGCCGTTGAGCAACAGTTGAAGCTACTTATTTCGTACAGGACAGTTTTATGAAGACCGCACAGGAACTCCGCACCGGCAACGTAGTCATGATCGGCGCAGACGCGATGGTCGTGCAAAAGGCCGAATACAACAAATCGGGCCGCAACTCCGCCGTCGTCAAGATGAAGTTCAAGAACCTGCTGACCGGCGCAGGCATGGAAAGCGTGTACAAGGCAGACGACAAGTTCGACGTCGTGGTGCTGGAACGCAAGGAAGTCACGTATTCGTACTTCGCCGACCCGATGTACGTGTTCATGGACGCCGACTACAACCAGTTCGAAGTCGAAGGCGAAATGATGGGCGACGCCCTTCACTACCTCGAAGACGGCATGGCTTGCGAAGTCGTGTTCTACAACGAGAAAGCCATCTCGGTCGAACTGCCGACCACGCTGGTCCGTGAAATCATCTACACGGAACCGGCAGTCAAGGGCGACACGTCGTCGGGCAAGGTGTTGAAGAATGCCAAGCTGACCACCGGTTTCGAACTGCAAGTGCCGCTTTTCTGCAACATCGGCGACAAGATCGAAATCGACACGCGTACGCACGAGTACCGCAGCCGCGCCTAAGCGCCTGCAGCCTGCGCGGGAGCCAAGTCCGGCGCAGTGAAAAAAATGGCAAAAAAAGCGCCCGCACTGGGCGCTTTTTCTTTTTTGTGCCGCCGTGTATGGTGGAGGAAAACTTTACCGGCAATCTTCTAAAAAATGCCTGTCCGCTCCGTTTACCTTCCGTCTCTGCGTCAAACAAACCATTGATAAACTTAAGTAATTGGCTTTGGCATAATCCATGCTTCTCTCCGACTTAGGTCACTAAGGCTTTATTTCCCCAACTCTTGAGATGCGACATGAATCACGACATCGCTGAAGAAAGGTGAAGTTTGAGATAGGACGCTTCTTCGACGGTGAGCGGGATTTCTGACCTGTCGAATGAAGGAAATACCGGTGCCCGCCCACTCGCCAGATCGCATCAGGGCGGACATCCACTGAAAAGCAAAGGACCCAGAAAACTAAATGAGTCGAATCGCCCCAACTCTGCGTGCACATCGTGTCCCACGATCTGCGCGACGCCCATGCAAGTCGGCCCGCAGCGGTTGCGCCGCGGTGGCAGACATTGCTCGCGCGGTGCGGCGTTCGACCGACAACATTACCGGCCAGCCATCGCGCCCAGTTCGCGCGCCAGAGTACCGGCGCGGCGTCCCGGGTATTCCGTCCATCTAAAAATAGCGCTCGCCATGCCACATGCCCTGATTGTTGAAGACGATCCCAATAGCCTGTCTGGCCTGTCCGCCATCCTCGCCGCCGACGGCTTCTCCGTCGACACCGCGACCACCATCGCCGAGGCCCGGGCCGCGCTGACACGCTTTATTCCCGATGTCGTGCTGGTCGACCTGAATCTGCCGGACGGCAGCGGGCTCGATGTGCTGCAGCACCTGCCCGCGCACCCGCCCGGTGGCGCCTTGCCCGTGATCGTGATGACCGGCAACGCAACAGTCGAAAGTGCGATCGAGGGTTTGCGGCATGGCATCTGGGATTACCTGCTCAAGCCGGTCAATATCCCGCGTCTGCGCAGTCTGCTCGCCCGGATTCCGCGTCCATACGAGCTGACCGAGGAAGTCCAGACCCTGCGTGCGTCGCTGCGTCAACTCGGCCGTTTCGGCTCATTATTGGGCCGCAGCGGCGCGGTCCAGCATGTGTACGACACGATCGAGCATATCGCGCCGACCGAAGCCGCCGTGCTGATTTCCGGCGAAACCGGCACGGGCAAGCAGATTGCCGCGCGCACGCTGCACGACATGAGCCGGCGCCGCAAAGGGCCGTTTGTCACATTCGATTGCCGGAGCGCAGGCAGCCTCGCGGCGCACCGCTCGCTCGACAGTCTGCTGTTCGGCCACGAGCGCGGTGCGTTCAGCGGCGCCGACCAGCGCGAACCGGGGCTATTCGAGCAAGCCAGCGGCGGCACGCTGTTCATCGAAGAAATCGCCGAGCTGCCGCGTGCCCAGCAGGAAGCGCTGCTGCGCGCACTGGATTCGCAGACCTTCATGCGCGTCGGGGGCACGAATCAGGTGGTGACCGATTTCAGGCTGATCGCATCGACACGCAAAAACCCGCGCGCGGCGGTTGCCGACGGCAGCTTGCATCAGGACCTCGCGCTGCGTCTCGAAGCGGCGGCTATCACGCTGCCGCCGTTGCGCGAGCGCGGCGACGATCCGGCGCTGATCGCGCAAGCCGTGGTCGATGAACTGAATCACGAAGCAACCTCGCGTGGTACGCCGGAGGTGGCCAAGCAGGTCGGACCGAATTTCCTGCGCGAGTGTCTTTCGTACGAGTGGCCGGGCAATGTGCGCGAGTTACAGGATCGCGTGCGCCGGGCGTATCAAGCCTCGGGTGACGTGCTGGAATCGCTGCGCGCCGATGAAGCGGGCTCGGCAAACGGACGCGATCTGAACGGCAGCCGTGTGCAGGTCACCGTCGGCACCCCTCTCGCGGACGTCGAGGAAATGCTGATCCGCGCGACGCTCGACGCAGTCGGCGGGACGCGCCATCGCGCTGCATCGCTGCTGGGGATCAGTCCGAAGACGCTGTATAACAAGCTGCAACGGATGCGGTTGAACTGACGAGGCCGGGCTGGCTGCGTGGCTAGCCAGGTTTGAATAAAAAACGGCGCCTTAAAAAAGGCGCCGTTTTTTTGCTCGATGCAGACGCTCGAGACGCTGGTCCGCTGGTTACCGGTTGCGCACGTGGATTTATGCGAACGCGCTGCGCAACAAGGCCTGCGCTTGCAGATATTGCGGCTCGGCAACCAGCTTGCTCCACTTGAGCGCCTTGCCGCGCGGGCGCATGCGCTTAAGCCGCTGCTGCGACTCCTTCGACGGCCTGAAGCGCAGCGCATCCAGCACCTTTTCCGCCTCGTCCGGCTGATTGCAGATCAGCACCATGTCGCAGCCGGCCTCCAGCGCCGCGCTCGCGCCTTCCGTCAGCGTGCCGCCCTGGCGCGCGGCTTCCATCGAGAGATCGTCGCTGAATACAGCGCCCTCAAAGCGCAATTTTTTGCGCAAGATGTCCTGCAGCCAGACACGCGAGAAACCCGCCGGCTTCGAGTCGACTTGCGGATAAACCACATGGGCGGGCAGCACGGCGCCGAGCGACACGCCGAGCCAGTCGTACGGCGCCACGTCCTCGCGCAGAATTGCTTCGAGCGAACGGTCATCGACCGGCATGGCAACGTGCGAGTCCGCATGCGCAAAGCCGTGCCCCGGAAAATGCTTGCCGCAATTGCTCATGCCGGCCAACGCAAGGCCGTGATTCAGGCTCTTCGCCAGCAAGGCCACGACGCGCGGATCGCGATGAAACGAGCGATCGCCGATCACCTGCGACTGGCCGTAATTCAGATCGAGCACCGGCGTGAAACTCATATCGATGCCGCACGCGCGCAATTCAGCCGCAAGGATATAACCAACCGCGGTGGTCACTTTGGTGGCGTGCAGCACGTCGCTGTCCCACAATGCACCGAGCTTGCCCATCGCCGGCAGCACGGTAAAGCCGTCGGTGCGAAAGCGCTGCACGCGGCCGCCTTCGTGGTCGACCGCAATCAGCAAATCGTCGCGGATCGCGCGAATCGAATCGGTGAGCGCGATCAGTTGCGCGCGGCTTTCGTAATGGCGCGCGAACAGGATTACGCCGCCGGTCATCGGATGCGCAAGGCGGCGTTTGTCGTCGTGATTCAGCGTGGTGCCGACCACGTCGAGCATGACCGGTCCGGGAGTGGTTTTCATCGGTTTTCGCTAGAAAAAAGCCTGAGAGCAAAGAAAGACACGGCCGACGTGCGCCGCGTTCAAGATTTTTTATTCGTCGCTAGCGGGCGCGCGCGGGGCGGTGGGCTGTTGCACCACCGCTCCTGTTTCAGCAATCACGAAGGACACGGCGTAATCGCGTTCGTCGCTGATCGTTACACGCGCCGTGATGCCGCGCGCGTCGAGCCATTCAGCCAGTTCGCCCGATGCCACCACCATCGGTTCGCCGCTCGGCTTGTTGAGCGTTTGCAGCGCACGCCACGTCATCGGCCAGCGCATGCCGAGGCCGATCGCTTTCGAAAATGCTTCCTTGGCCGAGAATCGCGTGGCGAGAAATGCGAGTCCACGGGCCGCTGAGCGCGCATGGCGAGCGTGATAAACGCGCAGTTCGTCCGGACCGAGCACTTTCTCCGCAAAGCGGCCGTTGGTGCGCGTCATCACGGCGGCCACGCGGCTGACCTGAACGATGTCCGTACCGATGCCGTAGATCGTCATGGGCGGCGCCGCGGCGTTACGCGCTTGCGCCGAGACGCGCGGCGACCATGATCGCCTTCATCTCGCGCACGGCGTTGTCCCAGCCCGCGAAGATCGCATGCGCGACGATCGCGTGGCCGATATTCAACTCGACGATACCTTCGATCGCGGCGATCTGCTGAACGTTGGTGTAATGCAGGCCGTGACCCGCGTTGACCTTGATGCCGAGCGTGGCGCCGAACTCGACCGCACGCACCACGCGCTCATACTCGCGCTGTTGCTCGGCAGGATCGTGCGCTTCGGCATAACGGCCGGTGTGCAATTCGATCACCGGCGCCCCTGCTTCGTGCGCGGCACGGATTTGCGTTTCGTCCGGATCGATGAAGAGCGACACCCGCGAGTTCGCAGCGGCGAGTTGCTTGCATGCGGCGCGCACGGCTTCGAACTGACCGGCAACGTCGAGGCCGCCTTCAGTCGTCAATTCCTGACGCTTTTCCGGCACAAGGCATACGTCGTGCGGCTGCACCTCGCACGCGATGTCGAGCATCTCCTGCGTGACCGCGCACTCCAGATTCATGCGGGTTTTCAACAGCGGACGCAGCTTGCGCACGTCGGCATCGACGATATGGCGACGATCTTCACGCAGATGCAGCGTGATCACATCGGCACCCGCCTCTTCGGCCATCAACGCGGCGCGGATCGGATCCGGATAAGAGGTGCCGCGCGCGTTGCGCAGCGTTGCGACGTGATCGATGTTCACGCCCAGGTCAATCACATTCGGCGACGTAAGAAAGAAGCTCATAAGTTCTGCAAGTCGATCAGTATCTGGCGCGTCGCGAGCGGCGTGCCGCCAAGGTAAGTGTTGAGCAGAAAGCGCATCAGCGTTTTGCTTTGCGCTACCGTCTGCGCTCGATGGTAATCGTCCTTTTCCATATCGAGCAAGGTCTGTCCGGCGATTACCGGCCATTGCGCGGGCAGATCGTCGGATGCTTCGCGCACGCCGCGCTCCGGGTCGAATACATAGCGGCCGTCGGCCTGCACGGCTTTGCGCGAGACCGTGCGATCGAGCGCCATTGCATAACCGGTTTCCCGCAGCAGCACACGTTCGAACGAACGCAGCACCTGCACGGGCGGTTCGTCATGCGCGAGGCGCGTCATCGTGACGACGTAGTGATGGAACAGTTGTGGATGCGGGTCTTCACGTGCGCAGAATTTGACCAGCAATTCGTTGACGTAGAAACCGCAGAGCAACGCGTCGCCCGCTAAAGGCAACATGCCACCGACCCATTCGGCGCCGGTCAGCGTGCGCACTTCGGATTTGCCGGACCAGGACAACGCGAGCGGCTGGAAGGTCTGCAGCACGCCGCGCAACGCGGAGTGCGGACGCTTCGCGCCCTTCGCGACGAGGGCGAGCCGGCCGTGATCGCGCGACAACACGTCGATGATCAGACTGGTCTCACGGTACGGATAGCTATGCAGGACGAAAGCGGGTTGCTCGGCGACCCGGTAATCGGAAGCGGAACTGCGCGGTGCACGGCGTGCGGGCGCTTTGCGCGGCTCGCCTTCGGCGCCCTGGGTAGCGCTTTGAGCACCCTGAGTGTTTCTGGCACCCGAGGAAATTTTTTTGGCACTGCGCGCGGGTTTGGACGGCTCGCGCGCCGGCACTGCCGGCGCCGCGTCGTCCGGGTCAGCGTCGGGATTCAGCGTCATCCACGCGTCATTCGTACCCATACGCACGGAGTCCGGCTTCGTTGTCAGCCCAGCCGCTCTTCACCTTGATAAAGGTTTCCAGATACACGGGGCCGTCGAACAGCTTTTCCATGTCGAGGCGCGCTTCGGTGCTGATCTGCTTCAGCTTGGCGCCCTTCTGGCCGATGATCATCGCTTTCTGCGTATCGCGCTCCACCAGGATGGTCGCGAAAATGCGCCGCAGACGCCCTTCGGTTTCGAACTTGTCGATCAGCACGGTGCTCGTGTACGGCAGTTCGTCGCCGGTCCAGCGGAACACTTTTTCGCGCAGGATTTCGGCGGCAAGAAAGCGCTCGCTACGATCGGTCAGGTCGTCTTCGCCGTAGATCGGCGCGCCTTCCGGCAGGAACGGCTTGATCGTCGCCAGCAAACGTTTGATGTCGTCCGGATTCTTCGCCGACAGCGGCACGATCTCGTTGAACTGACGCAGGGCGCTCACCTGCTGCATGAACGGATACAGCGAGTCCTTATCCGTCACGCGATCGAGCTTGTTTGCGATCAGCAGCGTGGGCACCGACGGCGGAATCAGGTCGAGCACCTTCTGGTCGTCCGGGCCAAAGCGGCCGGCTTCGATCACGAACAGGATCGCGTCGACCGAACTCAGCGTGGACGTGACCGCGCGATTGAGCGAGCGGTTCAGCGCGCCGCTGTGTTTGGTCTGGAAACCCGGCGTGTCGACGAAGATGTACTGCGCGTCTTCAAACGTATGAATGCCGGTGATGCGATGGCGGGTAGTCTGCGCCTTGCGCGACGTGATACTGACCTTCTGGCCGACCAGCGCGTTCATCAGCGTGGACTTGCCGACGTTCGGGCGGCCGACGATCGCGACCATGCCGCAGCGAAAACCAGTGGGAGTGGGAGCGTTCATATTCGGGCTACGGCAAGTTCAGATCGACGCGCGCGGATTGGCGTGCCGATGGCATTCAATGGCCCGCATCGGCGACGCGGGTTTGCGCCGCGTCGGCTACGCCGGGTTCGTGTTCGATGGGTGCCGGCACGGCGGGCGTGGGCACGGCTGCGCCGGGTGTGGTGTCCCGGCTGCGGTGTTTGTCGGCAATGCGGACGGCGGCTTCCGGTTTGGCGTCAGCGGGTTTTGCTTCTGCAGGCTTTGCGCCCTCGGATCTGGCTTCAGCGGATTTGGCGTCCAGCTTGTCGGCTGGCTTGTCGGCTGGCTTGTCGACTGACTTATCCACCGCTGCTTTGTCAGCAGGTCTGTCACTCACGTGGGCCGCTGCCCGGTCCGCTCTTTCCGACCTATCCGTGCGCTCCGACTTGTCCTGTCCGCTGTATTCCACGTGTGCGGCTCGAATCACGGCCAGCGGCGCAGAGGTCACAGCAGCGGGCTCAGCCACCGGCGCAGTACGGGCCTCGCCTCGCCCAGCCCCACGCTCGTTCTTCCGATCCGGGCTGCGCAAATCGAGGGCAGCCTGTACGCCGGTCACACCGGGCACGATCTCCTGTTCGGCGTTCTTCGCAGCACGAGCGCCTTTTTTCGAACGCTTAGGCTTGGCAACCACGGCAGGTGCCGCGGCCATCACCTCGTCAAGCGCCTTCTTGGCCGCAGCCTGCTCGGCGGCACGACGGCTCGCGCCAGAACCGGACACTTTGACGTCCAGCTTGGGCACCGTGCATTCGACTTCAAATTGTTGATTGTGCGCCGCACCATGCGTTGCAACAACCGTGTACGTAGGCAACGCGATCTTGTGACCCTGCAGATATTCCTGCAGCAGCGTCTTGGCGTCTTTGCCGAGCGTCCGTGGGTCGATGTGATCGAGAATCGGCACGTAAAGACGCTTGATGACCGTTTGCGCGGCATCGAAGCCACCGTCGAGAAACACCGCGCCCAGCACGGCTTCCAGCGTGTCCGCAAGGATCGACGGGCGGCGGAAGCCACCGCTGCGCAATTCGCCTTCACCAAGGCGCAGGCCTTCGGAAATATTGAGGGCCTGAGCAATTTCGTAAAGCGATTGCTGCTTGACCAGATTGGCGCGGACGCGCGACAGGTCGCCTTCGTCCAGTTTGCCGAAACGTTGGAACAAAAGCGCAGCCACCGCGCAATTCAGGACGGAGTCGCCGAGAAACTCGAGCCGTTCGTTATGCGTGGAACTATGACTGCGGTGCGTTAAAGCCTGGCGCAACAATTCCGCATTGCGAAATTCGTAGCGCAGACGGCTTTCCAACGGAGATAGGGGCATGGGCAGAGTATAACGCGGGCGCCTGCCCCGGCGAAAACGCGGGACGGCCAGCGGAAAAAGCGTGGTGAAGCGACGTTACCGCAGATTCTTAAAGTAGCGTGCTAACACGCCGCGACCGATGTGCCCTAAGTGTGGGCCACCTGCGCGGCGTGTCGTGCAATCAAGGCATGCGTGCTCAGTGGAATGGGCCGATGCGTTTCAGATCGCTGAAGTTCATCCAGATAAAAAACGCGCGACCCACAATATTCTTGTCCGGCGCAAAACCCCAGTAGCGGCTATCCGCGCTGTTATCGCGGTTGTCGCCCATCATGAAGTAATTGCCAGGCGGCACTTTGCAGATCACGCCGCGTGCGTTGTACGTGCAGTTATCGCGATACGGATAATCTTCTGCGCCGACAATGAACGGCGGCACGGCCGGGTTGTTCAGAATCGCGTTCTTGCGGCCGTCGATATCTTCTTCGAATTGCTTGGCGTAGCCGAGGCGTTCTTCGTCGAGATAGTCAGGCCGCGGCGTTTCCGGCACGGGCTTGCCGTTGATCGTCAGTTGCTTGTCCTGATAAGCGACCGTGTCGCCCGGCAGGCCGATCACGCGCTTGATGTAGTCGACGGACTCGTCTTTCGGGTAGCGGAACACCACCACGTCGCCACGCTCGAGCGGGCGGCCTTCAGTGACCTTCGTGTTGGTGATCGGCAGACGCAGACCGTAGTCGAATTTATTGACGAGGATGAAGTCGCCCACCAGCAGCGTCGGCACCATCGAGCCCGACGGAATCTTGAAGGGTTCGACCACGAACGAGCGCACCACGAACACCACCAGAATCACCGGGAAGAAGCTCGCCGAATACTCGAGCCACCACGGTTGACGCAGTTTGTCGTCGCGCAGACGGGCGCGTGTTTGCGCCGCGTTTTCGTCGGCGAAACGTTCGCCGACGCGTGCCTGCTGGCGGTCAAACTCGGCGACCACAGCCTCCGCCGCACGGCGCCGTTGCGGCATGAAAACCAGTTTGTCTGCGACCCATGCGACGCCCGTCAAAATGACGAGCACAAAAAGAATCAGCGCAAAATTCATAGGGTTCCGTTGTTCGTCTTATTTGTCTTCGACACGCAGAATCGCGAGGAAAGCCTCTTGCGGGATCTCGACGGACCCGACCTGCTTCATTCGCTTCTTGCCTGCCTTTTGCTTTTCCAGCAGTTTCTTCTTACGGCTAATATCGCCGCCGTAGCATTTTGCCAGCACGTTCTTACGCAACGCTTTAATGTTCTCGCGGGCGATAATATTCGCACCGATGGTCGCCTGGATCGCGACGTCGTACATTTGACGCGGAATCAGTTCCCGCATTTTCGACGCCACTTCGCGGCCGCGATACTGGCTCTGCGAACGGTGCACGATCACGGACAATGCATCCACCTTGTCGCCGTTGATCAGCATGTCGACCTTCACGACATCCGCCGCGCGGTATTCCTTGAACTCGTAATCCATCGACGCATAACCGCGCGAGATCGACTTCAGACGATCGAAGAAATCGAGCACGACTTCGCCCATCGGGATTTCATAGGTCAACTGCACCTGACGGCCGTGGTACTGCATGTTGATCTGCGTGCCGCGCTTTTGCGTGCACAGCGTGATCACCGAGCCGACGTAGTCTTGCGGCATATACAGATTGACGGTGACGATCGGCTCGCGCACTTCCTCGATCTTCGAAGGCTCCGGCATCTTGGCCGGATTTTCGACCATGATGGTCGTGCCGTCGCGCTGCAGGACTTCGTACACCACGGTCGGCGCCGTGGTGATCAGGTCCATGTCGAACTCGCGCTCGAGCCGCTCCTGCACAATTTCCATGTGCAGCAGGCCAAGGAAGCCGCAGCGGAAACCAAAGCCGAGCGCCTGCGACACCTCCGGCTCGTACATCAGCGAGGCGTCGTTCAGCTTCAGCTTTTCCAGCGAATCGCGCAGCGCGTCGTACTGGTTCGCTTCGACCGGATAGAGACCGGCGAACACCTGCGGCTTCACTTCCTTGAAGCCCGGCAGCGGCTCGGGAGCAGGACGATTCACCAGCGTAACGGTGTCGCCCACCTTCGCGGCGGCCAGCTCCTTGATACCGGCAATGATGAAGCCCACCTGCCCGGCGGACAGCGATTCGAGGTTTTTCGACTTCGGCGTGAACACGCCGACATGCTCGACCGGGTACTGCGCGCCGGTCGCCATCATGCGGATCTTGTCTTTCGGACGCAGCGTGCCGTTGACGATACGCACCAGCATCACAACGCCCACGTAGTTGTCGAACCAGGAGTCGATGATCAACGCTTGCAGCGGTGCTTCCGGGTCGCCCTTGGGCGGCGGCACCTTGGCGATCAGCGCTTCGAGCACGTCTTCCACACCGAGGCCGGTCTTCGCGCTGCAATGCGTGGCGTCGGTTGCGTCGATGCCGATCACGTCTTCGATTTCTGCGATTGCATTCTCGGGATTCGCAGCCGGCAAGTCGATCTTGTTAAGCACCGGAATCACGTCGACGCCAAGCTCGATCGCCGTGTAGCAATTGGCCACGGTTTGCGCTTCCACGCCCTGGCTTGCATCGACGACCAGCAACGCACCTTCACAGGCGGACAGCGAGCGGCTGACTTCATACGAGAAGTCGACGTGGCCCGGCGTGTCGATCATGTTCAGGTTGTAGATCTGCCCGTCACGGGCTTTGTACGTTAGTGCTGCAGTTTGCGCCTTGATGGTGATGCCGCGCTCGCGCTCGAGATCCATCGAGTCGAGCACTTGAGATTCCATCTCGCGGTCGGACAAACCACCGCAAATCTGGATGATGCGATCGGCGAGCGTCGACTTGCCATGGTCGATGTGCGCAATGATCGAGAAGTTACGAATATGATCCATTCAGTGCCGATCAAGCAAAAAAGGCGCGCTCGGACAATAGCGGAGCACGCCTTGTAAGTAGGTGAAAAACCTATCTATTTTAGCCGAAAAGGCTGTCGCCCGGCGCATCTTGCGAGGCTCGGGCGGAAAAGACGGCTCAGGAGAGGCGTGAAACGGGGTGTGAACGACGCATGTTCGCGTCTGGTTTGAGCCCTTAATCCGGCTTCAGATGCATGGACTCCAAATACGTGGAAGCCAGCCAGATGCAAGGCTCCTAACGCGCGGATCCCGAAGGCGCCGCCACAAACCGTGCGGCGAGCGCGGCACGAACCCGCGCCGCATCAAGATGATAGTGACACAGTTCGACGCCGTCGCAGACCAGAACCGGCACCAGTTCGTTATAA
This sequence comes from Paraburkholderia agricolaris, assembly GCF_009455635.1. Taxonomy (NCBI): domain Bacteria; kingdom Pseudomonadati; phylum Pseudomonadota; class Betaproteobacteria; order Burkholderiales; family Burkholderiaceae; genus Paraburkholderia; species Paraburkholderia agricolaris. Next base: position 1,053,157 of record NZ_QPER01000001.1, on the reverse strand, counting down.
CGGGCTTCCAGCACCGGATCGGTGTCGATGTCGATCACGACGACCTGCGCGCCGAACTCAACCAGCAAAGGCTCAAGTGCGGCACGCATCTCGTCGCACAGGTGGCACCACGCGCGCCCGTATAGCGTGAGCGGCGCCACCCCCGTCATTTCTGGGCGCTGCGCGGGCGAATCGGCACGAACTGCGTGTTCTCGCCGCGACGAACCAGCAGCGCGACCATCTTCTGCGAGTCGAGGTGCGAAATCACTTCGTCGAACTGTTTCGCGCTCGTGATATCCGTATCGCCCACACGCAAGACGATGTCGCCCTTTTGCAGTCCGACGCGCACCGCCGGGCCATCTACCGCGTCGATCTGCACACCATTGCGCAGCTTCAGCGCCTTCATCTGGTCAGCCGGGATATCGCTGACGGCAAGACCCAACACGTTCGTGGCGCGCTGCTTCGGCGCCGGCGGCTTTTTATCATCCGCCTTGGTGGTCTTGTCCGGCTGCATCTCGGCAATCGTGACCGGCAAATCGCGCGTCTGACCCTTGCGCCAGATCGTAATGGTCGACTTGGTGCCCGGCTTGGTATCGCCAACCATGCGCGGCAGATCCGTTGCCGTGTCGACCGAATGGCCGTTGAACTTGAGGATGATATCGCCAGGCTGCACGCCGGCCTTGTCCGCCGGACCGCCCGGCTCGACGCTGCTGACCAGCGCGCCCTGCGCCTTCGGCAGACCGAGCGAGTCGGCCACGTCTTTCGTCACCTCGCCGATCGCCACAGCGATCCGGCCGCGCACGACCTTACCTGAGGTTTTCAACTGATCTGCCACGCGCATCGCCTCGTCGATCGGAATCGCGAAGGAAATACCCATGAAGCCGCCGGTACGGCTATAAATCTGCGAATTGATGCCGATTACTTCGCCCTGCATATTGATCAGCGGACCGCCTGAATTACCCGGATTGACGGCTACGTCCGTCTGGATGAACGGCAGATAGTCGCCCGTGTCGCGCCCTTTGGCGCTGACGATACCGGCCGTCACCGTGTTCTCGAGGCCGAACGGCGAACCGATCGCGACCACCCATTCGCCCACCCGGACCTTGTTCGAATCGCCGATCGTGATGGTCGGCAAATTGGCGGCGCTGATCTTCACGACGGCAACATCGGTCCGATCGTCCACGCCAATCAGTTTGGCCTTGAACTCGCGCTTGTCGGTGAGGGTGACGTAGATGGTATCCGCGTCGTCTACGACGTGCGCGTTGGTCATCACGTAACCGTCAGCCGACAGAATGAAGCCTGAGCCAACGCCGCTGTTCTGTTCGGCATCGCTGTTATCCGGAGAGTCCTGGCTGCCGCCGCTACCGCTCCCGCCGTTATCGCCACCGCGCGGCGAACCCGGCGATTGAGGCGACTGTGGCAACGGAATGCCGAAGAAGCGACGGAAAAACTCCGACATATCGCCGTCGTCCATGCCTGGCGGCAATCCGCCACGGGTACCGCTGTTCGACACGCGCGTGGTCGTGCGAATGTTGACGACGGCTGGGCCGACCTTGTCGACGAGGTCAGTGAAGTCGGGCAGATTAGCTGCTGCAGGAGCCGCCGACGCCGTGTGCGGCATGAGCGGCAAACACGCCACTACCACCGCGGTCGCGAGGAATTTGCGCACCGAGAAAGTCGTCATATCGTAGCAAGCCGAGGGATTCGTGTGATTCGGAAGATTACTTCGGAGCTTTATATTCTATGGCAGACGCAAATTGCTGCAATGTGGTCTGGGGCACTTCACCAAGCAGAGTAATCCAGAAGTCGCCGCGCCGCTTGACTAGCACGTGCGTGGCGCCACTGCTGCCCGCCCCTTCCTTGCGAGTATTGTTCTCGACCGGCTCGACGAACACCGAAATGGCCGCGAGGCCGTCGGAGAATACTGCCTGATCGACCGGAATGGTCGGTTGGCCCGCGTCGCGCGCTGCCATGGGGCGACGCAACTCGCGAATCTTGTGGAAGCCCGGCACGGTCGGCGTGATCTGCCAGCCTTGCGCGGCCATATCGACCGGCTCGACCGGCGGCCGCACTACCGTCCAGCCCGTCAGATTACGAATGCCGTTGACAATGGGAGTCTTGTCGACCGGCACGCCGATGCGAATCTGCGAAAACGACAATTGCTCGAGCACCTGACCGTTCGGGTCAAGCGTTTGCGCGCGCAGCAGCAGGCCGGTCTTCTTGTCGGCCCACAGCTTGTAAGCAAAACGGTATGCGTCTTTCGGGTCGAGCTCGATCACCTGGCTGTCGATACCCGCGACGCGGTCGTCGCCGAGCAGCTTCGGCTCGTACACGGACAGCACCTGCTCGCCGCTTACGGCCAGCAATGCAGGGAACGAATCCTTGTTCTGACGCTTCTCGACCACGCACAGATGCCGCTCAGGTACGAACGTGTAGAGATCTTCGTTATGACGAAGCATTTTGCGCGGCTTGCCGTCGAGGCTTTCGAGTTGCTCGAATTCGCCGTCAGTACGGGTTGCGTAGTGCGAGATCCGTGACGTTTGAACGAAATTGCCGCGCTGATAGACGAACGCGCCCTCGTAGTTCTGCTGCTGGGCGGCCTGATGAATTCGATCGAGCAGCTCGGCAGCCGTGCGACGGGCGACGAGTGGATCGTCGGTTTGGGCAAAGACCCGCGGTGTAGCGGACAACAATACGGCTGCGCAGAACAGAAATGCCGGCAGCCGCCCCCAGATAGTCGTTTTAATCAACCGCGGAGTCTGCATCAAACTATTGGCCTTGCGTAGAAACTGCGGCAGCGCGAATCAGCGGCATCGAGCCCGGCATGACCGGCTGCTGCGCGAATTGCTGATGAGCTTCCAGATACTGATCGAGACTTGCGTCACGAATGATGTTGGCGTCTTGCGCAACCGGCTGGACCGTCGCGACAGGCACCGATGCCATAGCCACGCGTTGCAGCGAATCGCCATGTGACTGCAGCGACGCGACCTGCGCGACGCCGGGACCGCCCGGCACGCCTTGCAGTTGCGGCACAACGATCCACGTCAGCGTGGCAGCGGCAGCGGCAACAGCAAAGGCCGGTACAACGCGGCGGCGCAGCGCCAGCAAACGGCGCGCAACCGGCATGGCAGCCGGTGCGAGCACGTGCGGCTCGTTGTCGAAACGGGCAGCAAACCCGCTCAGGAACGCGCTGCTCGCCGCCGGGCTGACCGCCAGATCGTCGGAACGCAGCGCGTCGCCGATCAGGTGATAGCACGACCAGGCGGCACGATCCTCGCCGTTCAGTTCAGAAACAAACGTGTTCAGATGCTCTTCGCCGAACAACTCGCCGTCGACAAAAGCGGACAGACGCTCGCCGCGCGAGCTGGCTTGCGATTGCATCGAGACCGACCCCATGATGCTCCCCATCTTACGAATACCCCGTAGTGACACCACTAATCCAGATATTGCACCCGCGCCCCGCCCGGCGAGCCAGTGTTTACCAGCGCTTGCCTTCAGGTGTGTCAAGCAACGGACGCAATTTTGCCGCAATGGCTTCGCGAGCGCGGAAAATTCGTGATCTGACTGTGCCAATTGGGCAACCCATCATCTCAGCGATTTCCTCGTAGCTCAAACCTTCAATTTCACGAAGAGTAATGGCGGTGCGCAACTCTTCCGGTAAAACCGCCATCGCAGCATTGACCGTCTCAGCGATCTGCTTGCTCATCAACATCGACTCAGGCGTGTTGATATCCCTTAGTTGGTCGGCGTCCGAGAAAGTTTCAGCTTCTTCAGCATCTGCTTCGGTCGAAGTCGGCGCGCGCCGCCCCTGGGTCGCAAGGTAATTCTTGGCCGTATTGACGGCAATCCGGTACAACCACGTATAAAAGGCCGATTCCCCACGAAATTGCGGCAACGCCCGGTACGCCTTGATAAAGGCGTCCTGGGCGACGTCTTCCACTTCGGCCGGGTCGCGCACGAGGCGCGAGATCAGCCGGAGAATCTTACGGTGGTATTTGGAGACCAGAAGCTCGAACGCGGCCTTGTCGCCCTTCTGGACGCGCTCGACCAGCACCTGATCAATTTCTTTTTCGCTCACCTGATAAATCCGTTAACTATAGGGCGCATGGCGGGGGACCATTGTAGCGTCCCCATCAACTCGGCACGTTACTCCGGTAACAGCGGTTACAGTCGTTACAGTCACGCACCGGCGCCACGCCGGCCCAGCACGGCGAGCTCCCGGAAAACGGGCGCTGGAAGCGCGTCGGCGGCAAGGAGTAGCGTGCGGGAGCGCCCGTGGTCCGACGCCAACGCCAGAACGAGCAGGCGCCCGCTCCATTGCGAACAGCCGGCAATGCGGCCCTGCGTCAGCAAACCACCTGCCCGGTCCCAGGCGGACAGACCGTCCGGGCCGATTTTCAGCGCGACAGGTTGCGCACGCTCATGTTTTACCGCGCAGAGCATCAGCAGCGCCCACATGGCAAACGTCAACGGAACCGCCTGCCACCCGCCCAGATGCGAGGCGAAACAGCGATAGGCAGCCAGCGTCGCGATCAGGATGAACACCCCCGAAGCGGCGCGCATGGCGGCGGAAGGCCGCAACGCAATCCGTTGCGACGCTCCGTCGAACGTTGCCGATCCGGGGGAAACCGCCGGGCAAGCCGGCGTTTTCGACTGACGTATCACCAAACGATCAGGCGATCAGGCGCGCTTGAAGACGAGCGTGCCGTTCGTGCCGCCGAACCCGAACGAGTTCTTCAGCGCGACGTCGATCTTCATCTCCCGCGCGGTGTTGGCGCAGTAATCGAGATCGCAGGCCGGATCCTGATTGAAGATGTTGATCGTCGGCGGCGACACCTGATGATGCACGGCCAGCACGGTGAACACAGACTCCAGACCGCCGGCGCCGCCCAACAGGTGACCGGTCATCGACTTGGTCGAATTCACGACCATGTCTTTGGCGTGGTCGCCGAAAGCACGCTTGATGCCGGTGGTTTCAGCCAGGTCGCCAAGCGGCGTGGACGTGCCGTGCGCGTTCAGATAATTCACCTGATCGGCATTGATGCCCGCGTTCTTCATCGCGGCCAGCATGCAGCGGCGCGCGCCGTCGCCGTCTTCCAGCGGCGCGGTCATGTGATAGGCGTCGCCGCTCATCCCATAGCCGCTGACTTCGGCGTAAATCTTCGCGCCGCGTGCCTTCGCGTGTTCGTACTCTTCGAGCACCATCACGCCGGCGCCCTCGCCCAGCACGAAACCGTCGCGGTCTTTGTCCCACGGACGGCTCGCCGTTGCCGGATCGTCGTTGCGTTGCGACAGCGCACGCGCCGCCGCAAAGCCGCCGATACCGAGCGGCGACACGGTGGATTCCGCGCCACCGGCGATCATCACGTCGGCGTCGCCGTATTCGATCAGGCGTGAAGCCTCGCCGATACAGTGCAGACCCGTGGTACACGCGGTCACGATCGCCAGATTCGGACCCTTGATGCCGAACTTGATCGACAGATGGCCCGAGATCATGTTGATGATCGACGCCGGCACGAAGAACGGCGAAATACGGCGCGGGCCGCGGTTCAGCAGTTCGGTTTGCGTCACTTCGATCATCGGCAGGCCGCCGATGCCCGAACCGACCACCACGCCGATGCGCTCCGAATTCTCGTCGGTGACTTCGAGGCCGCTGTCCTGCATCGCCTGGATGCCGGCTGCGACGCCGTAATGGATGAACGTATCCATGTGGCGCGCTTCCTTACCGGGGATGTAGTCCTCAATATTGAAGCCCTTCACCTCGCCGGCAAAACGAGTCGAAAAGTTCGACGCGTCGAACTTCGTGATATTGGCAATACCCGACTTGCCGGCGACCAGATTGGCCCAGCCGTCGGCAACATTATTGCCAACAGGCGAAATCAGCCCCAGGCCTGTAACAACAACACGACGGCGGCTCACGGTAACCCCTTTTTCATAGATGACAAAAGCAAAAGCCACAGCGGCCACAGGAACTTGCCCTGTGTGCCCTGTGGCTGTTTATCTCGGCAATCGCGCGGAAAAATGCGCTGTCAACATCGCTTGCTCCTGCATGGCAACCGGCGCGGCAAAAAGCGCCAGCCCTGCTGGCGCCGGAAACCGGCACGGCAGGGCGTCATACGCCGCCAACGCAGAAACGCAGGCGCGAATGACTTTAGGCCTTGACGTTCGCGCGAGCGTAGTCGATCGCTTGTTGAACGGTGGTGATCTTCTCGGCTTCTTCATCCGGAATTTCCATGCCGAATTCGTCTTCGAGGGCCATCACGAGTTCAACGGTGTCGAGCGAGTCGGCGCCGAGGTCGTTCACGAACGAAGCTTCGTTCTTGATCTCAGCTTCTGCAACGCCCAGTTGTTCTGCGACGATCTTCTTGACGCGCTGTTCGATATTGTCCATTACCCCTCCAAGGGAAAAGAAGTTCAAAAATACAGGTGCGCGCATTTTATCAGGTTTGACCCGGCAAAAAAGCGGCGCATCGGGTTCCTGTCAAGGCATGCGCCTTACGCTTTTGCAAACGCATCAAGGCGCGGATAGTAACCGAATTTGGTTACGACATGTACATTCCGCCGTTCACATGCAGTGTCGTGCCAGTGATATACCCCGCTTGCGGCGACGCGAGGAACGCCACGGCGTGCGCGATATCGTCCGGACTGCCAAGGCGGCCGAGCGGAATCTGCGTTTTCAGCGCGGTTTGCTGATCTTCCGGCAAGGTCTTGGTCATGTCGGTATCGATGAAGCCCGGCGCGACGCAATTCACCGTGATGCCACGGCTGCCGATCTCACGCGCCAGCGCGCGCGTCATGCCCGCAACGCCCGCTTTCGCGGCGGCATAATTGACCTGCCCCGGGTTGCCAGCCGAGCCGACCACCGAGGTGATGTTGATGATACGGCCGCCCTTCGCTTTCATCATCGGGCGCAGCACCGCGCGCGACAGACGGAACACGGACTTGAGATTGGTGTCGATCACCGCGTCCCAGTCGTCGTCCTTCATGCGCATGGCGAGCTGATCCTGCGTGATGCCGGCATTGTTCACCAGCACGTGCAGCGCGCCGAACTCCTTCACGGTGCCGTCGATCAGCGCTTCGGCTGCGGCAGCGTCGTTCACGTTGAGCACCGCGCCGCGGCCGCTCACACCGGCTGCGTTAAAGGCTTCGCTGATCGCCGCCGCGCCGCTTTCGCTAGTTGCCGTGCCAATCACCGTCGCGCCCTGGCGCGCCAGTTCCATCGCGATCGCACGGCCAATGCCGCGCGACGCGCCCGTCACGATTGCGATTTGCTTGTCGAGAGTCTTTTCCATCTGTCAGTCCGGATGCCCTTTCGGAGGGCTGATTGGTTCTTGAGGTCGAGCCTGCGCCGTATGAAGCGGCGTTCAGGCCGCCGTCACGAGCTTGAGCGTTTCTTCGAGCGAAGCCGGGTCGAACACCGAAGCGCCGACCAGATTGCCATCGATGCGCTTCGTCAAGCCTGCGAGGACCTTGCCAGGACCGCATTCGATCACGTGCGTGACGCCTTGCGCCGTCATTGCCTGCACGCTTTCGACCCAACGCACCGGACCTGCCGCCTGGCGCACCAGCGCGTCCTTGATCTTGGCCGGCTCGTTGACCACTGCGACGTCGACGTTGTTGAGCACCGGAATTGACGGCACTTGCACGTCGACTCCAGCCAGATATTCGCGCAATTGGTCCGAGGCCGGCTTGAGCAGCGACGAGTGAAACGGTGCCGAAACCGGCAGCGGCAGCGCGCGTTTTGCGCCCTTTGCCTTCGCGACTTCGCAAGCCTTCTCGACTGCGGCCTTGTGACCCGCGATCACGACTTGCGCCGGCGCGTTGAAATTCACCGCCTCAACAATGCCCGCGACCGACGCTTCGGCGCAAACCGCGCGCACCGTATCGTCATCGAGGCCGAGAATCGCGGCCATGCCGCCAACGCCGACCGGCACCGCCGTTTGCATGGCTTGCGCACGAAAACGCACGAGCGGCACAGCATCGCGAAACGCGATCGCGCCCGCCGCGACCAGCGCCGTGTATTCGCCGAGGCTATGGCCGGCGACGATGGCCGGCTTCGGACCGCCCGCCTGTTGCCACGCGCGATAAATCGCATACGCGGCGGTCAGCATGACAGGCTGGGTATTGGTGGTGAGGTTCAGATCTTCGGCGGGGCCTTCGGCAATCAGCTTGCCGAGGTCCTGATTGAGCGCATCGGATGCTTCCTGAACCGTCTCACGCACGATCGCGTGATCGGCGAATGCATTGAGCATGCCGACCGACTGCGAACCTTGCCCAGGAAAAACGAACGCAAATTTCATATCGTCCCCAAAATCGATGTTGTCAGATGTGGGTGGCACGCCCGGTTGATGGCGGGCGCGCTCAAGCGTAATGGAGCGCCACGAGGAGCGCCCGCCATAACGTCGCCGCTATCAGTAGCGGATAACTGACGCGCCCCACGTGAAGCCGCCGCCGACACCTTCGATCAGCACGTTCTGGCCGCGCTTGATGCGGCCGTCGCGCACTGCGACGTCAAATGCGAGCGGAATGGACGCAGCCGACGTATTGCCGTGTTCGCCCACCGTGACGACCATGCGCTCCTGCGGCAAGCCGAGCTTGCGACAGGTGCTTTGCATGATGCGGATATTGGCCTGATGCGGAATCAGCCAGTCGATCTGTTCGGCCGACAGATTCGCTTTTGCGAGTGCTTCGACCGCGACCTTTTCGAGCACATTGACCGCGAGCTTGAACACCGCCTGCCCATCCATATGCAGGAACGCGCTGCCCTCGATCACACCGCCGTTCACATTGCCCGGCGTGCACAGAATGTTCGAGTGGCTGCCGTCGGCGTGCAAAGCGCTAGCCAATACGCCCGGCTCTTCGGACGCCTGCAGGATCACCGCACCGGCGCCGTCGCCGAACAGCACGCAGGTGGTGCGGTCCTTGAAATCGAGAATGCGCGAGAAAGTTTCCGCGCCGATCACGAGCGCCGTGCGATGCTGACCGCTGCGAATGAAGCTGTCCGCGGTGGCAACCGCATAAGCAAAGCCCGAACAGACGGCCTGCACGTCGAATGCCGCGCCGTGATTCTTGATACCGAGCTTGTTCTGCAACAGACACGCCGTGCTCGGAAACACAAAGTCGGGCGTGGAGGTTGCAACGATGATCAGATCGATGGATTGCGGATCGATATCAGCCGCTTCGATCGCACGCTGCGAGGCGATCAGCGCGAGATCGCTGGTGGTGACATTGGGTTCAGCGAAATGGCGCGCGTGGATGCCCGTGCGGGCAACGATCCATTCGTCGCTGGTCTCAACGCCTTCTCTGGCGAGACGTTCGGCCAGATCCTGATTGGTGACGCGTCCGGGCGGCAGGTAGCTGCCGGTCCCCAGCACGCGGGAATAAATTGTTGATTGAGCCATTATGCCTTCGAGGATTGCGCAGCGTAGGGCTCGGCCGGCTGGCCTGCGATCGGGCTTGCGTGGCCCGCACCGCTTGCGTCGCGCGCCGCCTGTTCGAGAGAACCTGCATTCTCTTCCATTGCTCGCGCAAGGCGCTCCAGCACGCCGTTTTTGACGGCATCATACCCGCGTTTGATAGCCCACTCAAACCCGTAGGCATCCGCCGAGCCGTGGCTCTTGATCACCAGCCCACGCAGGCCCAGCAACGCGGCACCATTGTATTGCCGATGATCGACCCGTTTCTTGAAACGCATCAATACCGGCATTGCGAGCACCGCCATGACCTTGGTGAGCCAAGAGCGGCCGAACTCTTCCTTGATGATGTTGGTCAGCATCTGCGCGAGACCTTCCGACGTCTTCAGCGCGACATTGCCGACAAACCCGTCACAGACGATTACGTCAACCGTGCCTTTGAAGATGTCGTTGCCTTCAACGTTGCCGTGAAAGTTAAGTGTACTCGCGCGCAGCAGTTCGCCGGCTCGTTTGATGGTTTCGTTGCCCTTGATGACTTCTTCGCCGATGTTGAGCAACCCGATGGTGGGCCGCTCCTTACTTTCGAGCGCGGACACGAGCGCGTGCCCCATCTCCGCGAACTGCAGCAGATGCTGCGGCTCACAGTCGACGTTAGCGCCCAGATCGAGCATCATCGTGTAACCATCGGGATTGGGCAGTGCGAACGCGATGGCCGGGCGTTCGATGCCCGACAGCGTTTTCAGCACATAGCGCGAGACCGCCATCAGCGCGCCGGTATTGCCGGCGGAAATACAGGCTTGCGCCTCGTTTTCCTTGACGCGATTCAGCGCCACGCGCATGGAGGAGTCTTTTTTCTTGCGCAGCGCGACTTCGACCGGATCGTCCATGGCGACGATCTCGGAAGCAGGTACGACGGTCAGCGCCGGCAGGTCCTGAGCCTTCAACTTTTTCAGCTGCGCACGAATCGCACCCTCAATGCCGACGAGCAACAGCTCAGCATCAGGATGCGAACGAACGAAGTTGACGGCAGCGGGAACGGTCACGGACGGGCCGTGGTCGCCTCCCATGCAATCTATCGTGAGCTTTACTGTCATGGAGTGCGACGAATTTCAGGCTCCCTGCATGGAACCGCAGTAAGCGCCAAAGCGCCAATTGCGATCGACACAAAAAAGCGGCAGATGAATGCCGCCTTTTTGCCGAGCCGGGAAAATGTCAAGCGAGCCGATCGCCACGCGAAACGCCAAGGGGCGCAACGCAGTGAAACGATTAGTCGTTCTTCGTCTTGACGACTTTCTTACCGCGATAGTAGCCGTTCGGGCTGATGTGGTGACGCAAATGCACTTCACCCGTGCTCGGCTCCACGGCCAGCGGCGCTGTCGTCAGGAAATCGTGCGAACGGTGCATGCCGCGCTTCGACGGCGACTTCTTATTTTGTTGAACTGCCATGACTAACTCCTAAAAATTTTCCGAATTCTAACACAGCCCGACCCGGTGTCCGCCATCGGCCGAATGGCCAATGCGCCCGCTTCGCGCTCCCATGCAACTGTTCAGTGCTTCTTGTCGCCCGGCTCACCGCGCTTGAGACTTTCGAGCGCAGCAAACGGATTGGGCCGTTCGGGCTCACCACCCTCAGCAGCTTCGTCCGGCGCAGCCTCGTCGCCCTCGCCTTCTGTACCGGCCACACCAGAGACGAGGCTCTCGTGCACTTCGGGACACACCTCGTGCTTGGGCACGAGCGGCAAGGAAAGCAGCAACTCTTCTTCGATCAAGTCGATGAGATCGAACTGGCGCGAGCCTACGATCACTTCGACTTCATCCTCGTCGAGCGGAAACTCTTCGGCTTCCGCCTCAGTGTTGACGATCCGGTAAGTTGCGTCGACATTGAACGACTGTAAATACGGTGTCATGCACCGCTGACATTCGAGCCATGCAGCGCCGTGAATCGCCAGCCTCAAATAAGGCTGCGGACCCTCGGTGCCGTCGTCCTGCAATTCCGGCTGCGTCGCCCCTTCGGCTTGCCAGGTGAACGCGGTATCGCGGTCTGGCGCTTCTGCCGGGACTTCGTTTAACATGCGCGGCAGTTGCGAGACGCGCACGACACCCGCGGCCTGGCGCCCACTCCGCGCAAATTCGAACAGATCGATATCGTGCGGGTCGGACAGACCAGCAGGGTTGCCAGGATGTTGAGTCATGTGCGCTCCTGCGTCGGCAAGGATTTCGCCGGGGGTAAATCGGTTTGCAAAGCATCGGTTTGAAAGCAGCCCGCGGAACTCATGCGCTGCCGCATGTTAACCACACGGACTGCCCACGCGGTGCCTGCCTGCGCGACCGCTTGTGCAATAGCATACCGATGAAAAGCCCGAAATCATATCCGTTTTGTCTTTTCGAGTCAAACACTTAAGCCCGTACACGTGCGATGCCCGCACAAGCCCGTACGACCCGCCTCTCTAGCCGTTGGTTGCACATGTCAGATTCCCTCAATCGCCCGCCACGCCTGATCCTGGCGTCGAGTTCACCTTATCGTCGCGAGCTGCTCGAGCGCCTGCGCATTCCGTTCGATGTCGTCGTGCCGGCAATCGACGAAACGCCGCTCGCCGGCGAATCGCCTGAAGTAACCGCCCTGCGCCTCGCCGAAGCAAAAGCCCGGGCGGTAGCCGAGGGACTTGGCGCCGGTGAAACCGCGCTCGTGATCGGCTCGGATCAGGTGGCCACTTATGACGGCCTGCAGATCGGCAAGCCCGGCACGCACGACAAGGCGCTCGCCCAGTTGCAGGCCATGCGCGGCCGCGAGGTGCTGTTTCATAGCGCACTCTGCCTGCTCGACAGCCGCTCGGGGGTGGCGCAAGCCGCCGATGTCATCACTCGCGTGCAGTTTCGCGATCTGCCAGACGCCGCGCTCAACGCCTATCTGCGCGCCGAAACGCCATACGACGTCGCGGGCAGCGCCAAATCCGAAGGCCTCGGCATCGCACTGCTCGAAGCCATTCATTCGGACGACCCGACCGCGCTGGTCGGGCTGCCGTTGATCGCACTGTCGCGCATGCTGCTCGCAGTGGGTTATCCACTTTTGGGGGCATCATGAGCGGCACGTTATACCTGATCCCGAACACGCTCGGTGAAGGCGACGCCGACGCCCTCGACGCTGTCCTGCCCGCGCCAGTGCGCGCGCGCGCCGCGTCGTTGCACTATTACATCGGCGAAAACGCGAAAACCACGCGCGCTTTCCTGAAGAAGGTCGGCACTGAAAAACCGATTCAGGAAATCGAGATTCGCGAATTGAACGTCAATACGCCGGCCGGCGAGATCGACAAGCTGCTCGCGCCTTTGTTGGTGGGCACGGACGCCGGCCTGGTATCCGAAGCCGGCTGCCCCGCGGTCGCCGACCCGGGCGCCCTGCTGGTGCGTCGCGCGCATGAGCGCGGCGTCAAGGTCGTGCCATTTGTCGGGCCGAGCTCGATTCTGCTCGCGTTGATGGCCTCCGGCCTGAACGGCCAGAGCTTTGCATTCCACGGCTATCTGCCGGTCGACGCCACCGAACGGGCCAAACGCCTGCGCGAGCTGGAGCAACAGTCGCGCAAAGCCAGGCAAACGCAGATTTTTATCGAAACGCCTTATCGGAACAAGCCGCTGCTCGATACCTTGCTGGCAACGTGCGCACCCTCCACGCTCGTTTGCGTCGCCGTCGATCTGACACTGGAGACGGAAACCATCGCCAGCCGCAGCGTGGCCGACTGGAGGAAGAAACCAGCTATCGATCTGAACAAGCGGCCGGCAATTTTCCTGATCCTCGCCGTCTGATCGCCGTCTGATCGCTGCCTGATCGCTGCCGCGCCTCAAGCGGATCAGCCTGCCGAGCCCCAAGCTGGCGGCGCAAAACAAAAAGCCCCGTGCGATCGAAAAAATCGACCGCACGGGGCTTTTTCTCACCCGATCACCGCAGGCTCATCTTCCCGCCGAGCGCCATTGCATGAACGGCGCCACTGCCGACCGCCGCACCGAACTTGCGCGCCACGCGGTCCGTAATACTCTCCTTGACCGTGTAGTCGACGATATCCGGCGCCTTGAAAAGGTCGCGCGCGACGTAATCCGCATCGCCGAAACCATCGGCCAGACCCAGCTCGACACTCTTCTGGCCAGTCCAGAAGAGTCCGGAGAACATGTCGGGCGTCTCATGCAGGCGCTTGCCACGGCCCTGACGCACGGCGTCAATGAACTGAGCATGGATCTGATCGAGCATGTCCTGCGCATGTTCGTCCATCTTCGGCGTTTCCGGCGAGAACGGATCGAAAAAGCCCTTATTCTCACCCGAAGTGTGCAGACGACGCTGAATCCCCAGCTTATCCATCAGACCGGTGAAACCGAAGCTGTCCATCAGCACGCCAATCGAACCGACGATGCTCGCCTTGTCCACGTAAATCTTGTCTGCCGCCGCCGCCGCGTAGTAGCCACCCGATGCGCACATATCGCCGACCACCACATACAACGGGATCGACGGATACTTGGCGCGCAGCCGGCGAATCTCGTTGTAGATAATGCCCGCCTGCACCGGACTGCCGCCCGGGCTGTTACAACGCAGGATCACACCGGCCGTACCCGCGTCGTCGAACGCACTTTCCAGCGCGGTATTGATATCTTCCGCGTTCGCGTTCGTATCAGCGGAGATTTCGCCGTCAAGCGTGACCATTGCCGTATGCCGGCCAGTGGTCGAAACTTTGTCGCCGGAGAAATCGAATGCACCCCATACCGCCACCAGCAGAACGATCAGGAACACAAAGCGGAAGAAGATCTTCCAGCGACGTGCCGCACGCTGCTCGTTGATGGCCGCAAGCGCAATACGCTCGAGAGCGGCGCGCTCCCAGCCCGGCTCATCGGCAGGCGTGCGGGGGCGGCCTGTCAAGGACGGTTCCTTCGGTTCGGGAGTCAAATTGTCAGACATGCGGTGCAGTGGAAAGGTCGAAGAAGAGAAAAATCAGGGCGTGACCGGGCGTAGTTCCCCGTCCGGCAGCCAGAATACGGCGCGGCCTTCAGGTGTGTCCCGCTCGTCGACCTGGACGGGACGCAAACGGCCGCCGCGGCACGGGCCGCCGACACATTTGCCCGTATCAGGCGCATAAATCGCGCCATGTGTAGCGCACATCAAGTATAAACCGGACGATTCGAAGAACTGCCCTTCAGCCCAGTCGAGTTCCATCGGCACGTGGGCGCAACGGTTCAGATAGCCGTATGCACGGCCATCATAGCGAACAAAAAATACCACGACGTCGCCGCCGCCGAACCTCGCCGCGCGCCGCACACCCGCGCCGCCGTCGACCAGCTCGTCGGATGCGCAAATGCGAACCGCCTCGGTCGCCGCCTCGGTCACACTCGTGCTCATGCGTTCTCTCGCAGCCAGCCAGACAGCGCGCTGACGCTGGAAGCGACGAATTTCGGCGACAGCGCAGTCAGCGAGCTCGCAGGGTGCGCGCCGTATGTGACACCAATACCCGCAACGCCCGCGTTGATCGCCATCTGCAGATCGTGCGTCGTGTCACCCACCATTACCGTGCGCACCGGATCCTGCCCCAGTTCGCGTGTAAGCTCGTGCAGCATGGCCGGATGGGGTTTCGAGAAGGTTTCGTCCGCACAGCGGGTGCCGTCGAACAGGCTCGTCAGCCGTGATTGATCAAGCGCGCGGTTCAGCCCGACGCGGCTCTTGCCGGTCGCGACCGCCAGCAGATATCCCTGATCGCGCAGGTCCTGGAGCATCTCGCGCACACCGGTGAACAGCTCGGTGGTCTGATCCTTCACCAGATAGTGGAAACGATAGCGCTCCGCCAAACGCGGGTAATCGGCCGGATCGAGCGTGGGCGCGGCGATTTGCAGCGCGTCGCGCAAGCCGAGGCCGATCACATAGCTGGCAGCCTCATCGGCGGGAACCGGCAGACCGAGGTCGCGGCATGCCGACTGGATACTGCGCGTGATGTGCGCGGTCGAATCCATCAGCGTTCCGTCCCAGTCGAAGACGATCAGATCAAATTGCTCTCTAGCCATGCGGTGTCGTCTCCGGGTTTGACCCATTTCGTGATTCACGTAATTCATTGAGCTGCGCGACGAAGCTACGGCATTCGGCCGGCAGCGGCGCCTCGAACTGCACGGGCTCACCGGTTGCCGGGTGCGTCAGCTTAAGACGGTATGCGTGCAGGAACATGCGCTTCAGGCCCGGCCTGGCGTTGGCCCGGGCCAGCGCCTTGTTCAGCGCGAAGTCGCCGTACTTGGCGTCACCGACGATCGGCAGTTCCAGATGTTGCAGATGGACCCGAATCTGATGCGTGCGGCCGGTCTTCAGTTCCGCTTCGAGCAGCGCGTACTCCGGCCAGCGGTCGATCAGATTGAAAACCGTGTGCGACGCAAGGCCATCGGCCTGGACGCGTACACGCCTTTCACCGTCCGCAGTCAGATACTTGTGCAGCGGCTCCTTGACCGCGCGGCGGCGGCCCCAGTCGCTCGCCCACTCGCCGTGGACGCACGCATAGTAGCGCTTATCCATTTTGTTCTCGCGAATCTGCTCATGCAGATTGACCAGCGCCGAGCGCTTCTTGGCGAGCATCAGGATGCCGGAGGTCTCGCGGTCCAGCCGATGCACCAGTTCGAGGAACTTTGCCTGTGGCCGTGCTTCGCGCATCTGTTCGATCACGCCGAACGCGACGCCGCTGCCGCCGTGGACCGCCACGCCAGCCGGTTTATCGATCACGAGCATATGCTCGTCTTCAAAAATAATTTTGAAATCGGCGCTCGGCACCGGCGCCTGGGCGATGGCTTCGTTCGGTTGAGCGACGCGAATGGGCGGTACGCGCACCAGATCGCCCAGTTCGAGGCGGTACTGCGCGTCTATCCGGCCCTTATTCACCCGCACTTCCCCGCTGCGCAGGATGCGGTAAATATGGCTCTTTGGCACGCCCTTACAGACGCGCAGGAGGAAGTTATCAATGCGCTGGCCGGCCGCACTGTCGTCGATCTCGATCATCGAGACCTGGTCGCTTGCGACCGATTTCTGGGATATTTTGCCTAACTCTTTCATTATGAATATAATTTGCCCAGCAGTCTGCGGCGGCCGGCGCAGTGTCCGGAATTCGGGCGGATTGCGCAGGCGCAAGCGATAAACCGTTATTTTACTTGCGCCGGGGTCTGGTTGCTCACCCTGAAAATGAGATGCAACATGTTGCACGCACGAGGTCAGTACCCGGCAGGGACGGCGCCCACAGGCGCGTTCGGTCAAGGTCGGCTTCGACGGTAACGGAATTTTGGTAAAAAAGAATTTAACTTTCAGCTTCGGTATCGGGCGGTCTGACGCCCTGCTGTAAGAAGCTGCGAGTTGCGAAAATACGGCGTGCGCCCGAGGCGTCTTGTAGAAAGTACAAGACATGGCGACGTCAAAATGAGGCGAGACACCCCCAGCGAGAAAAGACGCGCCGACTGCGCGAACTTCCCGCTGCGGCATGACCGCAGCCTTCGACCCTCCGGTCACGCGCCCAGTTGGCGCACCGGCGCGAGTGGACGCAAGGCTTATGAAGGTCTGCTGGCAGAACCCGCGGCGTGTCGGGTCGTTATTTGAAGCCGTGTTCGCATGTGCCCTGCGGCACCGTGCCCATTTTTTAATGGGGCCGGGCCCTCTCAGGCAATTCTCCCGCCATTTTTCCCGCTCCAGCGTGCTTGTGAAAACACAATAAGGCGCGGCATGCCGCTGCCCGCCTGGCTCTCGCGACTGACAACCGCGCAGCCAGGGGGTCTGGCTAAGCCGCTCTGGAGCCGTTCAATGAAACGAATGTTGTTCAACGCGACGCAGCAGGAAGAACTGCGCGTTGCCATCGTCGATGGGCAAAAACTCATCGATATCGACATCGAAACCGCCGGGCGCGAACAGCGCAAAGGCAATATTTACAAGGGCATCATCACCCGCATCGAGCCTTCACTCGAAGCCTGCTTCGTCAACTACGGCGAAGACCGCCACGGCTTTTTGCCGTTCAAGGAAGTCGCCCGTCAGTATTTCCGTGACGGCGTCGACATGCGCTCCGCGCGCATCCAGGACGCCCTGAAAGAAGGTCAGGAACTGATCGTTCAGGTCGAAAAGGAAGAGCGCGGCAACAAGGGCGCGGCCCTCACCACCTTCATCTCGCTCGCCGGCCGGTATCTGGTTTTGATGCCGAACAACCCGCGCGGCGGCGGTGTGTCGCGCCGGATCGAAGGCGACGACCGTCAGGAATTGCGCGAAACCATGGCGCAGCTGCAATTGCCGGAAGGCATGAGCATCATCGCGCGCACGGCCGGGATTGGCCGCAGCGCCGAAGAGCTGCAGTGGGACCTGAACTACCTGATGCAACTGTGGCGCGCCATCGAGGCCGCGTCGCAAAGCGGTTCGAGCGGCCAGCCGATGCTGATTTATCTCGAATCGAGCCTCGTGATTCGCGCGATTCGCGACTATTTCCAGCCGGATATCGGCGAAATCCTGATCGACACCACCGAAATTCATGACCAGGCCCGCGCCTTCATGGATATCGTGATGCCGGACAATGTCAGCAAGGTGAAGCGGTATCACGACGACGTGCCGCTGTTCTCGCGCTTCCAGATCGAACACCAGATCGAAACCGCGTATTCGCGCACGGTGCCGCTGCCCTCGGGCGGCGCTATCGTGATCGACCACACGGAAGCACTGGTCGCGATCGACGTGAACTCGGCGCGCGCCACCAAGGGCGCCGACATCGAGGAAACCGCTGCGCGCACCAACCTCGAAGCCGCCGACGAAGTGGCCCGCCAGTTGCGCCTACGCGACCTGGGCGGCCTGATCGTGATCGACTTCATCGACATGGAATCGGCCAAGAGCCAGCGCGAAGTCGAGCAACGCCTGAAAGACGCGTTGAAGCATGACCGTGCGCGCGTCCAGATGGGCAAGATCTCGCGTTTCGGCCTGATGGAACTGTCGCGTCAACGTCTGCGCCCGGCCTTGTCGGAAGGCAGCCATGTGACCTGCCCGCGCTGTAACGGCACGGGCCACATCCGCGATACCGAATCGTCCGCGCTGCAAGTGCTGCGGATCATTCAGGAAGAAGCGATGAAGGAAAACACCGCGGCGATCCATTGCCAGGTGCCGGTCGAAGTGACCGCCTTCCTGTTGAATGAAAAGCGCGCGGAAATCAACAAGATCGAGTCGCGCTTCAAGGTCAACGTCGTTCTGATCCCGAACAAGCACCTCGACACGCCGCATTACAAGCTCGAGCGCCTGCGTCACGACGACGCGCGCCTCGACGAGCCGCGCGCTTCGTGGAAGATGGCCGAAGAAGCGGCCCGCGAACTGGAATCGGAAACCGGTTACAGCAAGCGCGCTGAAGAAGTGAAGCCGAAACAGGAAGCCGCGGTCAAGGGCATCACGCCTGAGAAGCCGGCCCCGAGCGCGCCGGTCCGTCCGGCAACCCCGGCTCCGGTCGCTGTTACTCCGGCCACCGGCGGCTTTATCGGCTGGCTGAAGAATCTGTTCGGCATGCAGCCGGCCGCGCCGGCGCCTGTCGCACCGGCTACCACTGAGAAGCAGGCGCGTCCGCAACGCGGCGAACGCACGGAGCGCGGTGAGCGCACCGGCGAACACGGCGGCGATCGCAACCGCAATCGCCGTGGCGGCGCAGGCGCACGCGATGCAGCGGGTCGTGGCGACGGCACAAGTGGCGGTCGTCAGGCTCAGGGCCAGCAGCCGTCGCAGCGTCGCGAGGAACGCGAACCGCGTGAAGGTCGTGAGACTCGCGAAGGGCGTGAACCGCGCGAGGCTCGTGAATCGCGTGAGCCGCGTGCTAACCGTGAGCAGCGCGAGCCGCGTGAGGCCCGTGAAGGCCGCGAACCGCGCGAGGCTCGTGAGCCGCGTGAAGGTCGTGAAGCCCGCGAAAATCGTGGCGCCGACCGTGCGGAAACCGTCGACGGTGCACCGCGTGCCGAACGCGGCGAGCGCCGTGAGCGCGGCGAGCGTGCTGAACGTGGCGAACGCCGCAAACAGCAGCCGGAAGCAGCAGAGGCACTGACGCAAAACGACGCGCAAACAGCGGAAGATCTGGCGCAAAACCAGACCGCCTTGGGCGAGAACGGTGCGCCGGTCGATCAGGAAGCGGTGGCGCGTGAAGGTGAAGAGCGCCGTCGCCGCCGTCGCGGCCGTCGTGGTGGCCGTCGTGAGCGCGAAGAAGACGTCAACGGCAACCTGGCTGCAGACGTCGCGGAAGGCGAAAGCGACACCGCCAACGTGACCGACGAAGCACCGGTACGCACCGCGCATCAGCCGGTCGAGCACAAGGCTGAAGTCAACGAAGCAAACGACGTCAAGCCGGTGGAAGTGGTTGTCGCTGCTGTCGCGACGCAAACCGCTGTCGTCAGCGAACTGCATGCTGTAGCCGAAACGCCCGCTCTGGCGGTCGAGCAGGCGGCGAAGACGGAAACGGTTGTGCCGGTCGCGGAAGCACCGGTTGTGGTCGAGCAAGCTGTGGAAGCGCCGGTGGCGCAAGCCGCTGCCGCGCCGGTCGAAGCCGCGCAAGTTGCGCCGGCTGTCAGCGAAACGGTTTCGCTCGTCGAACCGGTCGCTCATGCCGAAACTGTGGCTGAAACTGCAGTCGAGACTCGCGTCGAAGCCCCCGCTGAAGCGCGGATCGAAACACCGGCAGTAGCCCCGGTCGTCGAAACGCAAGCCGCACCGGCTCCGGTAGAAACCGCAGCCCCCGTGGCCGTGGTCGAAGCACCGGCCGCCGAACCGGCGCCGCAAGCTGAGATCGTCGAAGCACAACCGGCCGTCGCGGCCGTTGCTCCGGCAGTTGAAGCGATCGTCGCCCCGGCGCCAGTCGAAGCCGCACCGCAAGCACCGCGCAGCGCCGCTGTGTCGGCGGAAACCCTGAAGCCGGTGCTGGAACAAGCCGGTCTCGTCTGGGTGAACACCGACGCCGACAAGCTGCGGGCCGCGCAGGAAGCGGCAGCGCAGGCAGCCAGGCCGGTTCGCGTAGGTCGCGAGCGTAAGGCGTTGCCGCCGCTCGAAACCGCGCCGATGCAAATGGTGGAAACCGGTAAGCACCCGCAGTAAGCGAACTGCCCCCATGCAAAAAGCCCGCCTTCACCGGCGGGCTTTTTGTTTTATGGCATCGCGCGCCGCCCGGATTACAAGTTGCATGTCACTCCCCATATACCCGGACGGCGTCCGGAGGCCGGCAGCGACCGGGTACATTTCCGCTAGAATGAAGATCTGAGCGTCAATCGCAGCAGCGGTTAGAGCACCTTAGCAGCCCAAAACGAAGCATCAAACGAAGCAATTCATGTCCCGACGCATCATCCCTGTTGCCGATCTCAGCGCGGTGCCGGTTATTTCCGGCCCCGTGCAGGCGCCCAGCGGCGTGCTGCACGACACGCTGGCGCGCCCGTTGCGTGATCTGCGCATCTCGGTGACGGATCGCTGCAACTTTCGCTGCGTCTACTGCATGCCACGCGCGGTGTTCGACAAGAACTATGCGTTTTTGCCGCACAGCGCCCTGCTCAGCTTCGAAGAAATCGAACGGTTGGCGCGGCTCTTCGTCGCACACGGCGTCGAGAAAATCCGCCTTACGGGCGGCGAGCCGCTTCTGCGCAAGAATCTGGAACACCTGATCGAACGGCTCGCGCAACTCACCACGCCGGAAGGCCGCCCCCTCGACTTGACGCTGACCACCAACGGCTCGCTGCTGGAGCGCAAGGCGCGCAGCCTGAAAAACGCCGGCCTGACCCGGGTGACAGTGAGCCTCGACGCGCTCGACGACACCCTGTTTCGCCGCATGAACGACGCCGACTTCGCGGTCGCCGACGTGCTGGACGGAATCGCCGCGGCCCATGCGGTGGGGCTCGCGCCGGTCAAGGTCAACATGGTCGTCAAACGCGGCACCAACGACGGCGAGATCGTGCCGATGGCGCGTCACTTCAAAGGCTCGGGCACAGTACTGCGCTTTATCGAGTACATGGACGTGGGTACGTCGAACGGCTGGAACATGACCGAAGTGCTGCCTTCCGCCGATGTCGTGACGCGCATTGCCGAGCATTTCCCGCTCGCGCCGCTCGAAGCGCACAGCGCAGCTGAGACCGCCCAGCGCTGGGGTTACGTGGACGGCGGCGGCGAGATCGGTGTGATTTCGAGCGTGACACGCGCGTTTTGCGGCAGTTGCACGCGCGCACGTCTGTCGACGGAGGGCAAGCTGTACCTGTGCCTGTTTGCATCGTCGGGTCACGATCTGCGCGCGTTGCTGCGCAGCGGGGCGAGCGACGCCGATATCGCCACCGCCGTCGCCGAAATCTGGCAAGACCGCCGCGACCGCTATTCGCAGTTACGTGGCAGCGGCGCCGCCGCACCGCGCGAGCAGGACGGCCGTCGCGTCGAAATGTCGTATATCGGCGGCTAAGACAGCCCGAATCCATGAATCCGACCCGCGAACACATCACCGGCCTGGTCCTCGCGGGTGGGCGCGGCATGCGCATGGGGGGCGTCGACAAGGGGCTGCAAATGCTGCACGGCGAGCCGCTCGCCGCCCATGTGCTGAAGCGGCTCGCGCCGCAGACCGGCACCCTGCTGATCAGCGCCAATCGTCACCCTGACGTCTACAGCACGCTCGGTGCGCCGTTCGGCGCCAAGGTGCTGGCCGATACCCTGCCCGGTTTTCCCGGACCGCTGGCCGGGCTGCTTGCCGGGTTGCGCGCAGCCGGCACCGCCTACATGCTGAGCGCGCCCTGCGACACGCCCGGGCTGCCCGCAGAACTCGCCGAGCGCCTCGCACAGGCACTCGAATCGAATCAAGCCGATATCGCCACCGTCACGACGACCGACACTGCGGGTCAGGTCTCGCTCCACCCTGTCTTCGCGTTGCTGCGCACGAGTCTCGCAGACGACCTTGCGGCCTTTCTGGATGCCGGTGAGCGCAAAGTGCGCGCGTGGTACGCGCGCCACAAGACGGTCGAAGTCGCCTTTGCCGACGAGCGCGCGTTTTACAATATCAATTCGTTACAAGAACTCGCCGACCTCCAGCGTTGTTGAGGCCCCGGTTGAAATCCTGCTCCGGCCTCACGGCAACAGCCAGCCACACCCGCCCCCGGTCGCGACGCTCAGCCCTCCATGACCACGCTTAACGAATTTTCCCGCTGCGTCGCGCAGTACGATCCTCACGCGCTACCTGTTTCAGCCGCCCAGGCGATCGTCCGTCAATGGGCCGCGCCCGTCACGGCGGTCGAACGAGTGCCCTTGCGCGATGCGCTCGACCGGGTACTGGCCGCCGACATCGTCTCGCCAATCGACGTCCCGTCGCACGACAATTCGGCGATGGACGGCTACGCGTTCAATCGCGCCGCATTGGCGATGCACGAGTCCACGGTCGCTTTAACGATCGTCGGCAAAGCGCTGGCCGGTCATCCGTTCGCGGGCCACGTCGGCGCGACACAATGCGTACGCATCATGACGGGCGCCTGCATGCCGCCTGAGTGCGACACCGTCGTGCCACAGGAGCTTGTCGAGCGCAGTACCGATTCCCTCTCGATCCGTTTTGCGGCCAACGCCGTGCAGGCCGGCGCGAACCGGCGCCTGGCCGGCGAAGACCTCGCCCGCGGCCATGCCGCGCTGCGCGCCGGCCGCATCATGCGTGCGTCGGATCTCGGCTTGCTGGCGTCGCTCGGCATTGGCGAAATCTACGTGCGGAGGCGCTTGCGCGTCGCATTTTTCTCCACCGGCGACGAACTGCGTTCACTCGGCGAACCGCTCGACCCGGGTTCGGTGTACGACAGCAATCGCTACACGCTATTTGCGATGCTCCGGCGCCTGAATATGGATACGCTCGATCTCGGTGTGGTGCGCGACGAACCCGCCGCGCTCGAAGCCGCGTTGCGCAGCGCCGCCGCCAGCGCCGATGTGGTGTTGACCTCGGGCGGCGTCTCGGTCGGCGAGGCGGATTTCACGAGGCAATTGCTGCAGACGTTCGGCGACGTCGCGTTCTGGAGTCTCGCGATGCGTCCAGGCCGGCCGCTCGCTTTTGGCCGCGTCTGGTCGGGCGACCATCCGGGTCTCGGGCTGCCCGCCCTATTCTTTGGCTTGCCCGGCAATCCGGTGGCCGTGATGGTGACGTTCTACCAGATCGTGCGCGAAGCGCTGCTGCTGATGTCCGGCGCAACGCCGCAGGCGCTGCCGTTGCTGCGGGCCGCCAGCCGCCAGCTCATCCGCAAGCGCGCCGGGCGCACCGAGTACCAGCGCGGCGTCGCCGAGCAGGACGCGCACGGCCAATGGCATGTCACGCCAACCGGCTCGCAAAGCTCAGGCGTGCTGAGTTCGATGAGCGAAGCCAATTGTTTCATCGTTCTCGGGCACGATGAATCCGACATTGCCGAGGGCGAGCATGTCGATATCATGCTGTTCGACGGTCTCATCTGATGCCTGAGGCAACGCTGCCGTTGCGGCTTCTTTGCAGCCCTACCCATTACCACTAAGACACACGGGTTTGACTTACATGAAAAAACAGATCTCGTTCATTGCACCGGGACAAACCGCCAAAGCGCTTATCCTCGTGTACCTGACATTCTCGGTGCCGATCGTGCTGCTCGGCGTGCTGGTGGCGTTCATCCGCTACGGCAAGGTCGAACTGAGCACGGTGTTCAGCGCGCTGCTGCTGAACGCGATTCTTGGCTTCGTTCTGCTGTGGATCGCCTGCCACGCGTACAACTGGGTGGCCTCGCGCTTCGGCGGCATCGAAATCCAGCTGACCGACGCGCCGGAAGAGGCGTAATGAGCGCGACGATCCGCGCCGCGACGCCTGAAGATACGGGCGCTATCTTCGCGTTGACGTACGAGCTGGCCGAATTCGAAAGCCTCACGCACGTATTCACCGCGACTGAAGACGGTTTGCGTGACGCCCTGTTCGGCGCGCGGCCCTCCGTCGAAGCGCTGGTGGCGGAAAACGAAGGACACATCGTCGGCTACGCGCTGTTCTTCCACAATTACTCGAGCTTCGCCGGCAAGCGCGGGCTGTATCTCGAAGATGTCTATGTTCAACCGGGTCAACGCGGCAGCGGGCTAGGCGCCGCGATACTCGCCCGGCTGGCGGCGCTGGCAGTCGAGCGCAAATGCGCGCGCTTTGAATGGACCGTGCTCGACTGGAACAAGCAGGCCATTAGCTTCTACGAAAAGCTGGGCGCCAAGGTCATGCCGGACTGGCGCGTTGTGCGCTTAACGGGCGAGGCGCTGGAACGACTGGCCGCAGACGCTGCTTCCTGAGCTCGCGCTGGCCCGGCGTCCGGGCCCGGGCCCGGCTCTCGTTTCGTGTCGAAAAAAGTCAGTCCAGAAAACCATGCAGCTCTACTGCTCGTCCGGGTCCACACCCGTTAGCGCGTCGCCGAGCAACCCGCTCGCCTCTTCCCCCGGCAATGCCTCGACGTCACGCAGCTTGCGGCCCATCACGCGGGTGCGTGTTTCAGCGGCCTCGATCGAACGCGTGACAGTTTCAAGCTGTGCCTTGGTTCTCGCCAGCACGTCGCCGAATTTGCCGAACTCCGTTTTAACCGCGCCGAGCACCTGCCACACCTCGCTAGAACGCTTCTCGATTGCCAGCGTGCGGAACCCCATCTGCAAACTATTGAGCAGCGCAGTGAGCGTGGTCGGGCCGGCAATCGTCACGCGGTAGTCGCGTTGCAGCAGGTCCGTCAGACCCGGCCGGCGCAGGACTTCCGCGTACAGCCCTTCGGTCGGCAGGAACAGCAGTGCGAAATCCGTGGTGTGCGGCGGCGACACATACTTTTCCGCGATCGTGCGCGCCTCCGCGCGTATCCGCGCTTCGAGCGCGCGCGACGCCTCCTCCACCGCAACGGGGTCGGCGCGTTCCTGTGCTTCGATCAGCCGCTCGTAGTCTTCGCGCGGAAACTTGGCGTCGATCGGCAGCCAGACCGGCGTGGCAGGAGCACCCGTCTCAGCACGGCCCGGCAGTTTGATTGCGAACTCGACCCGATCAGCGCTCTTCGGCACCGTCGCGACGTTCTTCGCATATTGATCAGCTGTGAGCAATTGTTCGAGCAATGCCTCAAGCTGCACTTCGCCCCAGGTGCCGCGCGTCTTGACGTTGGTAAGCACCTTCTTCAGATCGCCGACGCCCGCGGCCAGCGTCTGCATCTCGCCCAGACCGCGATGTACCTGTTCCAGCCGGTCCGACACCAGCTTGAACGATTCTCCCAGGCGTTGTTCGAGCGTGGCATGCAATTTTTCGTCGACCGTGCGGCGCATTTCTTCGAGCTTGGTCGAATTGTTCGCCTCGATGTCTTTCAGACGCTGCTCGATGGTCGCGCGCACCTCGGCGAAGCGGCGATCGTTCGCCTCGGTGAGTTGGCCCAACTGCAAGGCCAGCGTTTCGCCGAACTGCTTGAGCGTGCGTCCCTGCTCATCGCGTGCCTGCTGCGCCTGCTGTTGCAGGCTGTGGCGCACTGTATCGAGTTGCTGCGCGAAACCGTCGATCTTGCCGGCCTGCACCGTCGTCATACTGCTGAATTGCGATGCCAGTGTTTGCTGAAACTGCGCGAAACCGCTGCTCTGCTCGGTACGCGAAACGCGCGCGGTTTCGGCGATGTCATTACGCAGTTGCCGCTCGAGCCGCTCATAGGCATGCGACTGCGCATCCGCTGCCGCGTCGATACGCTCGCCGAGAATCTCGAACTGCTCGTTTGCGTCAGCGCGACTGCTGCCGCGCATCAGCAATGCCAACGCGATGACCAAGGCGACCGCCAGCACAGCAACGGCCGCCACCAGAATCATGGTCATGAACGCGCCTTGCCGATGACCTCGGGGTTGACCGGATTAGGCGGCCGGCCGGCGCGCGGCCCTTCACCCAAGGCCGCGATCAGATTGTCCGCGGCGAGGTTCGCCATGGCGCGGCGCGTGGCTTCGGTTGCGCTGGCGATGTGCGGCGTCAACACGACGTTGGACACGGTCAGCAAATCCGGATTCAGATTCGGCTCGCCTTCGTAGACATCCAGACCCGCCGCGGCAATCTGTTTCGTGCGCAGCGCCTCGACCAGTGCCGCATCGTCGACGATACCGCCGCGTGCGATGTTGGTCAGCGTTGCAGTCGGCTTCATCTGCGCGAGTTCGGCCGCGCCGATCGTGTGATGATTTTCCTTCGTGTACGGCAGCACCAGCACCACGTGATCGGCGCGTTTCAGCAGGTCCGGCTTGGACACGTATTCGGCGTTCAACTCCGCCTCGATCTCCGGTGCGACGCGCGAACGGTTGTGATAGATCACCTGCATATTGAAGCCCTTCGCGCGACGAGCCAGCGCCTGCCCGATCCGGCCCATGCCGATCACGCCCAGTGTGGAACCGTACAGATCCGTGCCGAGAAAGCCGTCATAGGCCCACTTCTGCCATTTGCCGGCGCGCAGCCAGTGCTCCGATTCGGCAACGCGGCGCGCCGCGGCCATCATCAGCGCCCAGCCAAAATCCGCGGTCGATTCGTTCAGTACGTCCGGCGTATTGGTACCGAGCACGTTGGCCGCATTAAAGGCGGCCATGTCGAAGTTGTTGTAGCCCACTGCCATGTTCGACACCACACGCAGGCGCGGCGCCGCGGCAAGCGTCGCCGCACCGACCGGATCGCCCGCAGTCAGCGCGCCGTCTTTATCCGCGAGACGGCGTGTCAGTGCCTCGGCGGACAACACATCGCCCTGATTCCAGTCGACGTCGAAATACTGTTTGAGCCGTTCGATTACATCGGGAAAGATCGGACGGGCGACGAGGATCTTCTGCATTGCAATTCTCCGAATAGCGCGCCGGGTTCAATGGCCCCGGCGTCAAAATAAGCGGGAAACCAGGCGTCAAAAAAACAGCCAGCCGGTGACGAGAAACACGGGCACGAGCACCACGACCGACCAGCCGAGATACGCGAAAAAGCTCGGCATGCGAATACCGCGCGACTCCGCGATCGCTTTCACCATGAAATTCGGCGCATTGCCGATGTACGTGTTGGCGCCCATGAACACCGCCCCGGCCGAGATCGCCGCGAGCGTGGTGGCGCCGGCGGTCATCAGCGTCTGCGCGTCGCCGCCGGCCAGGTTGAAGAACACCAGGTAGGTCGGTGCATTGTCGAGAAACGACGATAGCAGGCCGGTCGCCCAGAAGTACATCAGGTCGTGCGGCTGGCCGGCCGGATTGACCAGATGGACGATACCGGCAAACGCACCCGCCTCGCCGGCCCGCAGGATCGTGATGACCGGCGCGATCGTCACGAAAATACCGGCGAACAGCTTGGCGACTTCTTCGATCGGCGCCCAGTTAAAGTCATTGCCCGTGCGTGCGGCGCGCGGCGTCAACGCGAGCGAAAGCAGAGTGACGCCGATCAGCGCGACATCGCGCACGCCATTCTGCAACGCGACATGCGTACCGAAGACATCGAACACGACATCCGACTTCCACAGTCCACTCATCAGAACCAGCGCAATCACCGCAACAAGAAGCACGAAGTTGATCTTGCCGTCGATACCCAACGGCGGCGAATCCGGCGTCGGATCGAGAAAGCGCGAGCGCTCTTCTTCACGCCGATGAAAATAGTACGAATCCAGCGCATAGAACGCGGTGAGCAGCACAACGCAGACGAATAGCATCGGCAACGCCAGATGCGTGGTGGTCCAGAAGAAACTGACACCCTGCAGAAAGCCGAGAAAGAGCGGCGGGTCGCCGAGTGGCGACAAGGAGCCACCCGCGTTCGCGACCAGAAAGATGAAGAACACCACCACGTGAACAACATGCTTGCGATTGTCGTTGGCGCGCAGCAAAGGGCGAATCAGCAGCATCGCCGCGCCGGTCGTTCCCATGATGCTGGCCAGCAAGGTGCCCAGCGCAAGAATGGCGGTATTCAGCCGCGGTGTGCCGTGCAGATTGCCGCGCACGCAGATGCCGCCCGCGACTGTGTAGAGCGCCGTCAACAATACGATGAACGGAATGTATTCTTCGAGCAATGCATGGACCAGCGTGCCGAATGCAATGCCGGTACCGAAGGTCAGCGCAAACGGCACCAGGAACAGCAGCGCCCACGCTGCTGCGATCTTGCCGAAATGGTGATGCCAGAATGCCGGCGCGACCAGCGGGAACACCGCGATCGACAACAACACGCCCGCAAACGGCAAGCCCCACAGCGCCGACAACGTCGCGCCGTCGAGCGTGGCTGCCGCGGCCAGTTGAGGCCACATTGCCAATGTCAGTGCGGCGGCAAGCACCATGCTCGCCCCTACGGCATGTCGTTTCATATCTTTGAAGTCCTTGTTATAACGGCGGCGGCTCGCGCCGTGAAGATACGCCGACGTGCACCGCGCTCAGGCGCCGCGTACGACAATCGCATGGACCCGGTAAGGTCCATGCGCGCCAAGCACGATAGTCTGTTCGATATCGCCGGTACGCGAGGGCCCGGAGACGAAATTGACCGCACGCGGAAGTTCGCCGCGTTCGCTGCGGATCAGCGCGAAGGCATCTTCATGCCCAGAGACGATGCGCGAAGCCGGCACGATCGCAATATGCGTTTCCGGCAGCAAGCCAGCCGATGCGTAGGTTTGCGGCCCGGACAGCAGCACAAGGGTGCCTGTCTCCGCGGTCGCGCAGAAGCAGCCGGTGATGCCGACCACGTCGCCGTCTTCGGGCTTGCGGAATTCGACGCTGAGCCCGGCTTCGGCCCATTGCAGATCTTGTAGTGTTTGCCAGGCGATCGCCTGCAGCGGCAAGGCATGTTCGGTGAGGTAGCGATGCACGGCTGAAGGCACCTCGCTGAGCGTTTCGACCGTATCGACCGTGGTTGCCATTTTTTGCGCTTCTTCAATGAAACGCGTGGTCAGATCGGCCGGCATCTCGGGACGCGGACCTTGGGGATGGCGCGCCAGATAATCAGCGGCCGCCTCGCGCTCGGAAGCGGCCGGCTCAGGCTCGCGCCCTTGCGCCGCGCGGATGCGCGCCAGGATGTTACGGCGGGCAATCGATGTATCCATATGCGAAATCCTCGTGTCGACAGCCGTGCGATATGGCGAGGATTATACCGGCCACCCTGCGCGCGAACACCCTGGCCGAACGGCCTGGCGCCGCGTATCAAGCCCGCCGCGAGCGCGATCTCCGTGAGGTATCGGCCCATGAGTCGCCCATGGGCCGGGATGGCGCGGCGTCACTTCGCAGCGCCATCTTCCTCGGGTTGCGCAATACCGAACACCTGGCGCAGATACGCCAGATAAGCCTTGTCCTCGCACATGTTCTTGCCCGGCGAATCCGACAGCTTGGCGACCGGCTGGCCATTGCAGCGAACCATCTTGATGACGATCTGCAACGGGTTATAGCCGAGATCGTTGGTCAGATTGGTTCCTACGCCGAAGGCCAGCTTGCAGCGGCCACGGAAACGCTCGTACAGTTGCAGCACCTTCGGAATGTCGAGCGCGTCGGAAAACACCAGGATCTTGGTGCGCGGGTCGCAGCGGTTCGCCTCGTAGTGTTTGAGCAGGCGCTCGCCCCAGTCGAACGGGTCGCCGGAATCGTGGCGCGCGCCGTCGAACAGCTTGCAGAAGTACATGTCGAAGTCGCGCAGGAACGCCTCCATGCCGTACACGTCCGACAGGGCGATACCCAGGTCGCCGCGATATTCCTTCGCCCACATTTCAAAGCCATAGATCTGCGAATCGCGCAGCCGCGGACCGAGCGCCTGACATGCCTGCAGGTATTCATGCGCCATCGTGCCGAGCGGCGTGAGACTGTGCTTCATTGCATAGAAGACGTTGCTGGTGCCGGCGAACTGCTCACCCAGGCCGTCTTTCAGCGTGAGGATCACTTCCTCGTGCCATTGCTTCGAGAAACGGCGGCGTGTGCCGTAATCGGCGATCTTGCAGTCGGCGAATTCCGGGCGCGCGCCCAGCAGCTTGATCTTCTCGACGAGACGGCCGCGCCCTTCGCTGTAGTCAGGCTTTTGCTGGGTGTTGCGGAAATAGACCTCGTTCACGATCGCGAGCATCGGGATCTCGAACAGGATCGTGTGCAGCCACGGCCCCTTGATCTCGATGTCGATTTCGCCATTGCCCTTCGGCGACGGCTCGATCGAAATGTATTTCTCGTTCAGATGGAACAGCGCGAGAAACTCGATGAAGTCGCCCTTGATGAAGCGCATGCGCCGCAGGTAATCGAGTTCGTCGTCGGCGAAGCGCAGATCGCACAGCTTGCGCACTTCTTCGCGAATCTCGCCGATGTACGGCACGAGGTCGACATTCGGCGTGCGGCAGCGAAACCGGTACTCGACATTCGCCGCGGGAAAGTGATGCAACACCACTTGCATCATCGTGAACTTGTACAGATCGGTGTCGAGCAGCGAAGTAATAATCATGATGGCGCGAACTGGACTGCAGGTAAAACGGAAGGCTTGGCTCGACCAGACACGTCAACCCATGCGCGTGCGGCGCGCCCCGTGCGCACCGGTCTGACGGCATGTTACCCGAATGCGCCCGGATTCAGCGTGCCGCCGGGCGGCTGTGCCGGACCCCATAAACTAATCACAAAAACGTATAAAAGCCGTTGTGCGATGCCATATGCGGCTCTTGACGTTACGTTACAATAGCGCTTTTGGCGTTTCGCCTCCCCTGATTCCGCATGCAGGAGCTGCCTGAATGACTCACGTTGTGACCGAAAGCTGCATCAAGTGCCGCTATACCGACTGCGTCGATGTGTGCCCGGTGGACTGCTTTCGCGAAGGTCCCAACTTCCTCGCGATCGACCCCGATGAATGCATCGACTGCGCCGTGTGCGTGGCCGAGTGCCCGGTGAATGCCATTTATGCCGAAGAAGACGTGCCGGGCGACCAGCAGAACTTCATCGAGCTGAATGCCGATCTGGCGAAGAACTGGCCGAGCATCACCAAGACCAAAGCACCGCTGCCGGAAGCTGATGAATTCAAGGACGTGAAGGAAAAGCTGGCCCTGCTCGCACGCTGAGCGGCGCGCCCTGCCTGCCGCCTTGCCTGATTCGACCCGAATCGAGATGAACGCAAGGTATTGACAGGCTCCTAAGCTGCCCCTACAATTTCGCTTCTCTGCTGTTTGTTGTTCTGTTCCTCGATAGCTCAGTCGGTAGAGCGCCGGACTGTTAATCCGTAGGTCCCTGGTTCGAGCCCAGGTCGAGGAGCCAAGAATTGCAAAAGCCCGTTAACCAATACGGGCTTTTTTATGTAGATCAAGTTGTACTGCTGTTCCTCGATAGCTCAGTCGGTAGAGCGCCGGACTGTTAATCCGTAGGTCCCTGGTTCGAGCCCAGGTCGAGGAGCCAAAAAATTTAGAAGGCCCGCATTCGTGCGGGCCTTTTTGTTTTGGCTGCACGTTTTGATCAAACCTCCTGGCGCTGCCTGCGTCAACCCCGGATCAGGTGGCTGAACTCGGGGGTCGGCCCTTTTTCTCCAGCTGGAAAATAGCGCACGATCCAGGGCATTTGCACCGGCCCTCTGACACCCACGCCGTTATACGATGCTGCTTTATCGGCGCAACGCCCCCTCGCGCTCAATCCCTCCATCTTTCCCGGCCAGATCATGAAATCGACCTTGTTGCGCATCGCGCTTGCAGCCACCACCGCCCTGCTGCTGTCCCCGGCACACAGCGAAGAAGTGGGCAGCGTCAATACCAACTTCCGCGTCACGGGCTCCGACCGCGTGGTCGTCGAAGCCTATGACGACCCGCTGGTCCAGGGCGTGACCTGTTACGTGTCGCGGGCGCGCACCGGCGGCGTCAAGGGTACGCTCGGCATCGCCGAAGATCCGACCGAAGCGTCGATCGCCTGCCGCCAGGTCAGCGAGATTCACTTCACGGGGCCAGTGAAAAAGCAGGCCGACGTGTTCTCAGTGAGCATGTCGCTGATCTTCAAATCGCTGCATGTGGTGCGCGTGGTCGACACGAAGCGCAACACGCTCGTGTACATGACCTATAGCGACCGGGTCGTGAGCGGCAGCGCGAAAAACAGCGTGACCGCCGTGGCGATGCCGGCCGGCACGACGATCCCGGTCAAGTAAGCGCTGGAGCCTACGGCAAAACTCACTGCGTAAAGGCTTGGGTCAGATGCGTGACGGCACCCGCGGCGGCCACGCCGCGCTACACTAAGCGGTCCAGCCGACCGGCCTGCCGGCCACCGGTATGCCCGCCAGCAGCTGGTTTGCCGGACCACGGACTTTCACCATGACCGCCCATCACTTCCAGGATTCCGCCCGCTACTGGCGCACGCCGCTTCTGCCCGGCGCGGATCTGCTCACGGCCGAATATCACGATCACGAGTTCACGCCGCATTGGCACGATGCGTACACGATTCCGGTGATTGTCGCGGGCGCGGAGTGTTATCGGTATCTGGGCTCGGACTATGTCGCCGAAGCGGGCAGCGTGCCGATCATCAATCCCGGCGAGTTGCATACAGGGTCGAAAGCTATCGAGGCAGGCTGGCGGTATCGCGTGATGTACGCGCCTGTGCCCTTCATCCACGACCTCGCCAGCGAGGTCGCCGGCAAACCGCAAGCGTTGCCGTGGTTTGCGCCGGGTGTGATCCGCGATCCCGATCTGGCGCGGCGGCTGGCGCGCGCGCACCGTTTGCTGGAGGCCGGCGACGACCCGCTCGCCGCCGAAGCCGCGATGCTCGACGCGCTGTCCACCTTGCTGGTCCGGTACGCCCAATCGCGTCCGGGAGCGTCGCGCCCCGCCACCGACGACGCCCGTGTCGCGACAATGCAGGAGCGCCTGACAGGCGACCTCGCCGAGCCGGTTACGCTCGCCGAAGTCGCACAGGCCGCGGGGTTGTCGTCCTTTCACGCGGCCCGCCTTTTCACGCAGACAACCGGCTTGCCGCCGCATGCATGGCGCAATCAGGTGCGCTTGCAACGCGCGCTCGCACCGCTACGGGCCGGCGTCTCCGTCACGGAGGTCGCCGCGGCCTCCGGTTTCACGGATCAGAGCCATTTCACGCGCCATTTCCGGCGCATGTTCGGCGTGCCGCCAGGACGCTGGCAAGGAACCTGACGCGAAGCGCCCTTGGGGCACTCAAACCCCGGCAGCGCCCCGGCATTCAGGCCCCATCCGCGCAATCGCCGCCAACGCAGCCTGAGCGCCGGAAGCACACGATCCGCACCGCCTCATCTCCCACCGCAAGAACGTACAAGCGCCAGCCGCCTGCGGTCGCTATGCTTGCCCAATCAAGGAGGCAAGATTGACCCATTCCAACCCCGGTCAGCCCTCGGGCACAGGCCACTTAAAAGAATTCACCGCCGGCGCGCGCGACATCATCCCGATGATGGTCGGCGCGGCGCCCTTCGGCGTGATCTTTGGCACCCTCGTCGCATCCGGCCCGCTGCATCTATGGCACGGACAACTGATGTCGCTCGTCGTATTCGCCGGCTCGGCGCAATTCATCGCGCTAGGCCTGATCGCCGGCCACGCCAGCTTTGCGGTGATCTGGGCGACCACGCTCGTCGTCAACCTGCGTCACGTGCTGTACAGCGCGACGCTCGCGCCGCACGTCGCGCATCTGTCCGCGCGCTGGCGCTGGGCGCTCGGCGCGCTGCTCACCGACGAAGTCTTCGCGGTCGCGTGGGAGCATTACCGGCACCGGGAGCCCGGCACCGTCGGCCCGCACTATTTCTTTGGCGCGGGTCTGGCCATGTACCTGAACTGGCAAATCTGGACCGTCGCCGGCCTGCTGTTCGGTGCAGCCTTTCCGGGACTGCAGTCGCTCGGGCTCGACTTCGCGATGGTCGCGACCTTCATCGCGATCGTCGTGCCGCAACTCGTCGCGCTGCGCTATATCGCGGCGGCGGTCACCGCGGGTACGCTGGCTTTCTTCTGGCAAGCCTGGCCGTACAAGCTCGGCCTGCTTGGCGCGGTGTTCGCGGGTGTGGCAATCGGTGTCCTGCTGTCGGCGCCACGATTTGGGCGAGGCGCGCAGGGAAATCGTGAATCGTCCCCGGACGCCTCGCGCGATAACTCGCAGGCGATTCGACGGGAAACCCCGCGGGGAACCCCGCGCCAACCCTCGCAGGAAACCATGGAGGCGTCGCGATGAACTACGTCGTTCTGATCCTCGGCATGGCCGCGATTACGTGGGTGATCCGCGCCGCCGTCTTCGTACTCGGCGACCGGCTGGTCTTTCCGCCGCTCATGCGCACCGCGCTCGGTTTCGTCCCCGTTACCGTGCTGACCGCGATCATCGTCCCGATGGCGGTCTCGCCGCACGGCACCCAGGCCGAATTGACCTGGCGCAATCCACAGCTGGTCGGGGCGCTGGCGGCCATTGCGGTCAGCGCGCTGACGCGGCGGCCACTCCTGACCATCGCGGTCGGCCTGACGGTCTTTTTTGTCTGGCAAGGCGTCGTGCTGAAATAGGCATGCCCCGCGCGCTCTGGCGGCGCATCCCTCTAAAGCCGCCGCCAAAACGTCGCCTACCCTTAAGTTTCCCTTAATTCCGCCGATATGCAGTCGAGGTCCGCTCATCGGGATACCCCCCGCTGGTTACGCGGCAACAGGCAGGAATCAACCGCGCCGGCATTTGGCGTCGCGTCTCACTGGGCCCGGATGCGATCGGGCGATGCGACGAGGCCGCGCGGCAGGACCAAACGGGATAACACATGGGTCAAATCACCCTCACGCTCAAAGACGAGACCATTGCGACGCTGCGCAAGGACTTCGAAGCGTTTCTGCGGGTTTCGCTGAAGCTCGATCCGCAGTTCGCGACGCCGTCGTTTGAGGACTTTTTGCGCGCCAAGCTGCTCGACAATATGGTGCCGCTGACGGAGCACGCGGTTCAGCGGATGCTGCAAGGCGGCCAGTACGCATGGGCGAAACGCACGCTGGACAAGGAGTTCCCCGACGTCGTGGCGATTCTGATGCGGCAGGCGGAGGAATTCGGTTTCGGCTTTGCGGCCCGCTCGGAATGGACGCCTGAAGAGCTCGCCAAGCACTGCCGCGACTGGGCCGCGGCCATCGTCAAGGAAGCGGAAGGCGACGCTGCACTGATCGATCCGCTCGCGGCCCAGATCAAAAGCGCGGCGCAGGACATCCAGGCGCTCGAGGAAATCATGCAGACGCCGGCCTGGCGTCTGGTGGAATCGCTGCGTCAACGTGTCTACGAAGCCAAGGTGGCGTGCGAAACGAGCGTGGGCAGCACGGCGCGCGAAAAGCTCGGTGAGTTGCGCGGGCTGCTGCGCCTGGGAATTTCGCATGGCTCGTTCCAGAAGCAGGAAGCGCAGCAGATCATGGAGTACCTGCGCTTGCTGAAGCCGGAGATTTTCATCGAAGAACCGTATGACGTGTTCTCACGCCTCGCCGCATGGCTGCGCAATTTCTTTGTGCCGCCGCGTCCGGCGCCGCAACAGCAGCAACAACAGCGGCAGTCACGGTAATCGCAGTAAAAACCGGCTCAGTCCCACATCTTCCTGAGCCTCGCGCCAATTTCGATCTTCGCCTGCGCCGCCGCGGCCAGCCCCGCTGCCGTCGGCGCGCTCGGCACCGGCACACGCGGCCACGCATAGGCGTCGAACAAAGGCATCAGATGCGCCGGAATGAACCGGGTGCGCGACGCCCATACATGACGGTCGCCCAGATGGGTCTGGTTGTGCACGTAAAAACGCTGCGGCACGACGATATGCAGGTCCTCCTTCGCGCGCGTCATCGCCACGTATAGCAGGCGGCGCTCCTCGTCGATTTCCTCTTCGCTGCCGGTGCCGAGATCGGACGGAATGCAGCCATCGACGCCATTCAAGACGAACACGTTGCGCCACTCCTGCCCCTTCGCCGAATGAATCGTGGACAGGATCAGGTAGTCCTCGTCGATCAGCGGCACGCCGGATTCGTCGCTGGTGGCGTCTGGCGGATCGAGCGTCAACTCGGTCAGAAAACGCTCGCGCGACGGGTACGTGCCCGCGATGCTTTCCATCTGCAGCACGTCCGCATGACGGATCGCCGCGTCTTCATGATTGCGTTCGAGATGCGGCTCGTACCAGCGCCGCACCATTTCGAACTCGGCCGGCCACGGCGTCTGGCGCCCGTACACGCTCGACATCAGCTTGACGAACGGATGCCAGTCTTCCCGCGCGCGGGCGGGCGGCGCAAAGGCAGCCAGCGCACCAGCGGCGCTCTGGGCGAAGTCGACCGGATTGCCGGCACCCGCCCGCGCCACGACCTCGTCCAGCACCTTCGCGGCGGTCGTGGGACCGACGCCCGGCAGCAATTGCACGACCCGAAAACCGGCGACGCGGTCGCGTGGATTCTCCGCCCAGCGCAGCACGGCGAGCACATCCTTGACATGCACCGAATCGAGAAACTTCAGGCCGCCGAACTTCACGAACGGAATGTTGCGGCGGGTCAATTCGATCTCGAGCGCCGCGCTGTGATGAGCCGCGCGAAACAGCACCGCCTGTGACTTGAGCTTCATGCCTTGCTCGCGCGCTTCGAGTACCTGCTCGACGATATAGCGCGCCTGATCTGCTTCGTCGGCGACGGTCACCAGACGCGGGCGCTGCGCCGAGGCCTTGTCGGTCCACAGATTCTTCGTGTAGCGCTCGCTGGCCAGCTCGATCACCGCATTCGACGCCGCCAGAATCGGCTCGGTCGAGCGGTAATTGCGCTCAAGCGTAATCTGCCTCGCGGGCGGATCGAAGTGCGCCGGAAAATCCAGAATATTGCGCACGGTCGCGCCGCGAAACGAATAGATCGACTGGGCGTCGTCGCCGACCACGGTCAGGCCCCGGCCGTCGGGTTTTAGCGCGAGCAGGATCGACGCCTGCAGGCGATTGGTGTCCTGATACTCGTCAACCAGCACGTGATCGAAGCGCGCCGACAGATCGGCCGCGATGGCCGGCTCGGCGGCCATATGCGACCAGTAGAGCAGCAGATCGTCATAGTCGAGCACGCTCTGCTTCTGCTTGGCCTCGACGTATGCCGCGAACAGCCTGCGCAGATCGGCCTCCCACTCGCGGCACCAGGGGAACGCGCTGTCGAGCACGTCGGCGAGCGACGCGCCGGTGTTCACCACGCGCGAGTAAATCGCAAAGCAGGTGCCCTTGGCCGGAAAGCGCCGCTCTTTCGCGGACAAACCGAGCTCGTGGCGCACCAGATTCATCAGGTCGGCGGAATCCTCACGGTCGTTGATCGTAAAGGCGGGCGCGAGGCCGATCAGGTCCGCGTATTCGCGCAAGAGCCGCGCGCCGACGCTATGGAAGGTTCCGGACCACGTCAGCCCTTGCGCCAACGCAGCCCGCGTACCGAGCGCCGCGCCGGCGATGCGCGTGACGCGGCGGGTCATTTCGAGCGCAGCGCGGCGGGAGAAGGTCAGCAGCAGAATACGCCGCGGATCGGCGCCCTTCACCACCAGATTGGCGACCCGATGCGCCAGCGTATTGGTCTTGCCGGAACCCGCCCCCGCTATTACCAGCAGCGCACCGGGCGGCGCGTTGGGACTATCGGCGCCGTATTCGACGGCTTCGCGTTGCGCGTCGTTGAGTTTGGCCAGCCAGTCGGCGGTATCAGGATGGGAATGGGTCCCGGAATCGGCATCGACCGGTGACGGAGATTCAGCGACGGAGAGCACGATGGATTCGGGCCTGAGAGGGAGTGGACGCGGCGACGCATACTGTATATCCATACAACCCACTGAGACAAGCGACCCTTTTTAACAACAACGCCAGGCACCGCGAGGTCTTGCGAAATGAGCGTCGCGGCCGGTCGACCAAGCAAAGCAAGCATAAAAAATGACCCGGGCGCACACGCGCTCCGGGCCATTTTGGCGACGGCGTCGGGCAACGCGTTCGCGACGCCTTGCCTCCCATCGAAACACTCTTACTGCTTCTTCGCGTCCTTCAGACTGGCATCGGCGTTCGCCTTGTCGGCGTCGGCCTGGGCATCGGTCTTTTTCTTGTCGGCCTTGACTTGCGCCACCGAGGCTTTCTTGTCAGCCTTCGACTGTTCCTTCGCCGCTTTCTTGTCGGCGTGGGTCACCGGCGCGGCGGCCGGCCCGCTCGCCTGCGCGAACGCGACTGACGACAGGCAACCGGCGATCAGCGCGGCGTAAATCCGGTTCTTCATCGGCTGGGTGATGTTCATGCGATACCTCCGTACAACGGGAATGCGGGTCAATCAGACAGCTTGCACAGCCCCGCTTCACTCCGCAGAAAGCTGGGTGAAGCGGGCCGCAGAGGACGTGTGGATTTAGTGCTTCACGTCGGCGCCGTTGTCCTGGGCAGCAGCCTGGCCTTGCATGTTCATCTTCATTTCGTTGTTGGCGGTCTGCTTGTCAGCCTTCTGGTTGATCTTGGCGTCATGCACCTGCTCCTTGTACTGCGACTTGGCAGCCTTTTGCTGCTGCTTCAGCTCGGTCTTGGACGCCTTCTTCGACGCCTTGTATTCGGCATTAGCCTGCGCGTTGGCATCGCGCTTCTGAACCAGCGGATCGGTCGAACCCGATGCCGTCAGGCGCGTCGGCGCCGGCGTGACCGGCTGCACACCCTGCGCGGCCGGTGCTGCGGGCGCGTCAACGGCACCCTGGGTCTGGACTTGTGCCTGGCCATTCATACCCGCGGCCGGTTGCGCGGTCTGCGCGAAAGCAGCGGTAGCGGCAAAAGCAGTCAGGGCGGTACCGATCAGGAGCGTACGAATCTGAGTCATGGCGAAATCCTCTCTAAAATTGTTGTGACACGGGCGCCGTATCCGGTGCTGCATAGGGATGAGCGATTCATGCCCACCTCGCCCGGTCTATTCGCTGCTGGAAAAATTCAGCAGGCTTTCCTACAGACCCGCACTTTACGAGTGAAGTTCGTTATGTACGACCAGTGTTACGGAACGTTTCATTTTCTGACAAAAGTACAACATTCACATAACAACTGCTTGCAATTGGCGGTGCAAGGTCCAAACCCACCGGGACTTTCATTCAAGTCAAGCTTCTGGCTTATGATGCGAACCCTTTGCTTCAACGCGCAAACGTCATGCCCAACCTCGATTTCACACTGACCGGCGACTACGTCGAACTGCACAATCTTCTGAAGATAACGGGGCTTGCCGACAGTGGCGGGTCTGCAAAAATGATGGTCGCGGACGGTGCGGTGACCGTCGACGGCCGGGTCGAAACGCGTAAAACCTGCAAAATCCGCGCGGGCCAGGTCGTGCTGCTCGGCGATACGCGAATTGCGGTGCACGAGGCCTGACGCACGCGGAGTCTGAAAACTATTCCGAGAACTCGGAAGACCGCACGCACCAAAATCGTGCTTCCTCCATCGACATCCCCGTGCTGAAGCAATAAGCTGTCAGTTTCGACAGACAAACAATCGGCTGACAGCCGCCCTACGCCCCGGTGAGCCGCCTACGCGCCACCCCGCCGGCGGCACGCAAGCCGCGGGAGTCGCATGCGCCGTGCGGCTTATGCCCGCCGCCACGCTGTCATCCCTTCCGCCTCCAGGCGCTCCATGACTCAATCCGGCTTCACCCGGGTGGCCGCCCGGCCGCCGACCTTGTCCCGCCACGCCGCCGATACCGCCCGGCTCGCGGCGCCGCTCGCCATCGCACAACTGTCGCAAATGGCGATGGGCGTGACCGATACGATCCTGCTCGGCTCGCTCGGCCCCGACGCGCTTGCCGCCGGCGGCCTCGGCGCCAATCTGTTCTTCGTCGTGGTCACGCTGCTGCAAGGTGTGCTGACCTCCGTCAGCGTGAGCGTGTCGCATGCGCGCGGCGCGCAGGACGAAGGCCGCGTACCGCACATCTACTGGACCGGTTTCGTGTTATCCGTCCTGCTCTCGGTGCCGGCGTTCTTCCTGCTGTCGTTCGCCACGCCGATCCTGCTGGCGTTCGGCGAACCCGCGCTGCTTGCGCACAACGTCGGCGAATACGCGGCGGTGCTGCGCTGGGGCTCGCTCGGCAGCCTGATCGGCGTCGGCCTGATGCGCTCGTTCCTGCCGGCCATCGGCGCGGCCAAACGGCTCCTGTGGGTGTCGCTCGTCAGCGTGTTCCTCAACGGTTTTCTCAACTACGGGCTGATTCATGGCGTCTACGGGTTGCCTCGCCTGGGCTTTCTCGGTTCGGCCGCGGCCACCTCGATCACCGTCTGGCTGAGCGCGCTCGTGCTGATGGCCTTGTTGCATCTGCGGCCACGCTATAAACACTTTGTCGTCGCCACCCGGCCGAACGTGCCGCTGATGGGCGAGCTATTCGGCATCGGCTGGCCGGTCGCGATTACCTACGGTGTCGAGTCGACCCTGTTCCTCGCCACCGGCCTGATGGTCGGCCTGCTCGGCGAGTCGCAACTGGCCGCGCATCAGATCGCGTTGAACGTCGCGTCCGTCGCCTTCATGGTGCCGCTCGCGATCGGACAGGCAGCCAATGTGCGGGTCGGCTACTGGTCCGGCGCAGGGCAGCCGCTCGCCGCGCGCCACGCGGGTTTCGTCGCGCTCGCGCTCGGCGTCGGCTTCATGACGCTGTCGGGCATCGTGCTGATCGCGGCACCGCATTGGATCGTGGGCCTGTATCTGCATCTCGACGACCCGGTCAACGCGGCCACGGTCACGCTGGCGAGTTCGCTGCTCGGCGTGGCCGCGATCTTCCAGATCGTCGACGGCATGCAGACGGTCGGCTCAGGCTGCCTGCGCGGCCTGAAGGACACGCGCGTGCCGATGATCGCCGCGACGTTCGGGTACTGGGTGATCGGCTTTCCGACCGGCTACGTGCTGGCCTTTCACTTCGGGCTAGGCGCGCGCGGTTTGTGGTGGGGTCTCGCGGCCGGCCTCGCAAGCGTGGCGCTGCTGATGACCTTGCGCTTTCACAAGCTAAGCTTGCGGCGCGTGCCGGTCACGCCAGGCGCGCCGCCGGCCACCTCGGCCTGAGTTTGACGTGAAGTCCGCCTGAGCCTGGAGCGAGCCGCTCTGAACCAGGTCCAGGTAACGCCCGGATGGTTGCGCCCGCAACCATCGTTTCCCGGAAAAGCTGCCGTCAACGGTAAAATGCGTACTCTGGCGACACTGCGCGCACCCGCGTAACGCCACTCGCGCGCCTCACGAAGGCCCGCGTCACCCGACGGCTCGACACCTGACGTCGGGGCATACCGCTCTCGCGAACAGCACCTCGAACATGCACCGCTTCTTGCCGCGTGCCGTTCGGCCGACCTTCAATTCTCGCCATAAAACACAACCAGGGACCACCCGTCATGCTTGCCCGCGTCACCCGTTTATTTCCGCTCTGGGCCGTGCTCGTCTCGATCGCCGCATACTCCTCGCCGGCCTCGTTCACCAGCATTGCGCCGCATGTCACCACGCTGCTGACGATCATCATGCTGGCCATGGGCGTCACGCTCTCGGTGGCCGATTTCCAGCGCGTCTTCACGCGCCCCGCGCCGGTGATCGCCGGCATCGTGCTGCATTACCTCGTGATGCCGCTCGCTGCGTGGGTTATCGCCAAGGCACTGCGCATGCCGCCTGATCTGACCGCCGGCATGGTGCTGGTGGGCAGCGTGGCAAGCGGCACGGCGTCGAACGTCATGATCTATCTGGCACGCGGCGACGTGGCGCTGTCGGTAACGATCAGCGCATTGTCGACACTGGTCGGCGTATTCGCGACGCCACTGCTCACGCGTCTTTATGTGGACGCATCGATTGCCGTCGACGTGCACGGCATGCTGATGAGCATCCTGCAGATCGTCGCGTTGCCGATCGTGGTCGGGCTCGTCGTCAACCAGTTGTTCAACAAGGCGGTGCGCAAGGTCGAACCGATCCTGCCGCTGATCTCGATGGTGGCGATTCTGCTGATCATCGGCGCGGTGGTCGGCGGCACGCAGAAGAGCATC
Source organism: Paraburkholderia agricolaris (assembly GCF_009455635.1). NCBI lineage: Bacteria > Pseudomonadati > Pseudomonadota > Betaproteobacteria > Burkholderiales > Burkholderiaceae > Paraburkholderia > Paraburkholderia agricolaris. The sequence goes on along the minus strand of NZ_QPER01000001.1, from coordinate 1,010,932 downwards.
GCGTCGGTGGGCCTCGTGGTGATGCTGGGCGTCGTGCTGCACAACGGCATCGGTCTGCTCGGCGGTTACTGGGGCGGCCGCTTGCTCGGCTTCGACGAAGCCGTCTGCCGCACGCTCGCTATCGAAGTGGGCATGCAGAATTCGGGACTCGCGGCGACGCTCGGCAAGCTGTATTTCACGCCGATCGCAGCGTTGCCGGGCGCGTTGTTTTCGGTATGGCACAACCTCTCAGGCTCGCTGCTCGCGGGTTACTGGGCGGGACGTCCCGCGAAAGGGTCGACGCACCCAGATGGCCAGCGCGCGTTGAACGCCGAACGCGGATAAGCACCCGCAAGCGACCAGCAAGTTACAACCCGGCGGCGGCCGGGGCGCCACGGCTCTCACGCCGCTGGCTTTATCTGACGGTATCTGCCCTCACGTTCACAGCGTGCCGGCAGATACCGTCAGACACCGGTCCGACACCGGCCCGACACCATCACGCAGGCAAGCAGACCAAGGTCCCGCGTTACCGTCAAAGCCAGGAACGAAAGCCCGCCCGTCTGATTCCCCTTAGAATGCATTTCTCGGCAGCGCGATCAAGCCACACGCGCTGCCGCCATGAGAGGCCTGCCAACGGGAGAAACAGCGTGTCGTGGCATCAAGACAAGAATCAGACCGCACTGCATCGCAAGTCCGCTTTGAGCACGCCCATGGGGAAGCCCTCCACGCCGAAGGACGCGCCGCGCCGCGCAGGAAGTTTCAGTAGGGAATCGCGGGATGGCTGGACAACGATACGTTTCTTCCTGCTGTGCTGCGCGGCGGCATGTTTGACCGCTTGCGCCGCCAAGCCTCCCGCCACCGCATTCGAGCGCCCCGTCACCCACGCACTGCCGGTCACCGAGTCAACGCCGCTTCGCACGGCCCTCGCGCCGCTCGAAGCGGCGCATCCGAACGAGTCCGGTTTCCGGCTCTTGCCGAGCGGCACCGACGCCTTGCAGATGCGCATTGCCCTCGCGCGCGCGGCGACGAAAACCCTCGACATGCAGTACTACATCGCCAATGAGGACACCACCGGCAAGCTGCTGCTCGGCGCCGCACTCTACGCGGCCGATCACGGCGTGCGGGTGCGCATGCTGGTCGACGATCTGAACTTCAAGGACATCGACCGCACGATGGCGGGTCTGAACTCGCATCCCAACATTGCGATCCGCGTCTTCAATCCGTTCGGCAGCGCGCAGGAGGGCGTGTTCCAACGCACCACCAACCTGTTCACGCAGATCGATCATTTCACGCGACGCATGCACAACAAGTCGATGATCACCGACAACCAGTTGGCGATCGTCGGCGGCCGCAACCTCGGCGACGAATATTTCAGCGCCAGCGAAACGCTGCAGTTTCGCGACCTCGACGTGCTCGCCGCCGGCCCGATTACCGCCGACGTCTCCGCGAGTTTCGACGACTACTGGAACAGCAGCATCGCCTATCCGCTGCAGGTGCTGAACAAACAGAAGTTCGATGCGAAAGAGCTCGACCAGACACGCGACGATTTACGCCAACACTGGCGCACCAACGCCGACCCCTACAACGCGAAGCCGCTGAACGCCACACCGCTCGCCTCGCAGATCGCCCAGGATCAACTCGGCCTGACGTGGGCACCCGCTGAATTCAAGGCGGACCTGCCGGAGAAAATCGAACATCCGTCGCCGGACTACGTCAGTCCGCCGATGCAGCGCCTCGCCGAACTGATGCGCGACGCACAGAAAGACTTTCTGATCATTTCGCCCTACTTCGTACCGCACGAGAGCGGCGTCAAGGCGGCCGGCGAACTCACGCATCGCGGCGTGCGCATCGCCGTGCTGACCAACTCGCTCGCCGCAACCGACGCGGTAGCCGTGCAAGCGGGCTACAGTCCTTTTCGCGTGCCGCTGCTGCAACAGGGCGTGGAGTTGTACGAATTCAAACCGCAGCAGAATACGGCTCGCGTCCGCTTCACCGGATCTCACTCGCGCGCCAGCCTGCATGCCAAGACCTACGTGATCGACCGCAAGATTCTGGTGATCGGCTCGATGAATCTCGATCCGCGCTCGGCCAATCTGAACACTGAGCAGACGCTGGTCATCCATAGCCCCGCGCTTGCCGAACAGGTCGCGCAAATCTTCGAGCGCGCCATCGCGCCCGACGCGAGCTACCGCGTCACGCTAGCCGATCCGGCGCAACTCGCCTATCTGCGCTCGATCGGCGCGCCCCTTTCGCCTCTGGTCTGGACCGACGTCGAGGACGGCACGCGCCGTACCTATATCTTCGATCCGCAAGCGGGTTTTTACCGGAACGCGCTAACCGGTCTATTCTCCTTATTACCGGTTAACGCACAACTTTGATCGCACCACTTTGAGAAGCGGAGTTGAACCATGACTGAAGACGTACGAATGGAGCGCGACACGTTCGGCGAAATCGCCGTACCGAACGCTCGTCTATGGGGCGCGCAAACCCAGCGCTCACTGCAGAATTTCCGCATTTCGTCGGAGAAACAGTCGCCCGAACTGATCACCGCGCTAGCCGTCATCAAGCGCGCCGCCGCGGAAGTCAATCTGGGTCTCGGTGTACTCGACGAGAGCAAGGCGAAGGCGATCATGCAAGCGGCCGACGAGATCATCGACGGCAAGCATCCGGAGGAATTTCCGCTCGCGGTCTGGCAAACCGGCTCCGGCACGCAGACCAACATGAACCTCAACGAGGTGATCGCGAATCGCGCGAGCGAACTGCTCGGCGGCGAGCGCGGCGAAGCGCGCAAAGTGCATCCGAACGACGACGTGAATCGTGGCCAGTCGTCGAACGACGTCTTTCCGACCGCGATGCACGTAGCCGCTGCCTACGCGATCGTCAAGCATCTGCTGCCGGCGCTGAAAACGCTGCGCGATACGCTCGACAGCAAGGCCAAAGCCTTCGCCGACGTCGTCAAGATCGGCCGCACGCACCTGCAGGACGCTACACCGCTGACGCTCGGCCAGGAATTCTCCGGCTACGTCGCGCAACTCGATCATGGCCTCCGTCATCTGGAGTCGGCGCTGCCGCATCTGTACGAACTCGCACAGGGCGGCACGGCGGTCGGCACGGGCCTGAACGCGCATCCGCAATTCGCGGACAACGTGGCGGCCGCGATCGGCAAGCTAACCGGTTTGCCGTTCGTCTCCGCGCCGAACAAATTCGAAGTCATGGCAGGGGCCGATGCACTGGTGTTCGCGCACGGTGCATTGAAGACGGTGGCGGCCAGCCTGAACAAGATCGCCAACGACATCCGCTGGCTCGCGAGCGGTCCGCGCTGCGGGCTCGGCGAACTGTCGATTCCGGAAAACGAACCCGGCAGCTCGATCATGCCGGGCAAGGTCAATCCGACCCAATCCGAAGCCCTGACAATGCTGTGCTCACAGGTGTTCGGCAACGACGTCGCGGTGAATATCGGCGGCGCGAGCGGCAACTTCGAATTGAACGTGTTCCGGCCGATGATCGCGCACAACGTGCTGCAATCGATCCGTTTGCTCGCCGACGGCGCGCACAGCTTCAACGACAACTGCGCGGTGGGCATCGAGCCGAATCGCGAGCGTATCGATACGCTGCTCAACGAATCGCTGATGCTGGTGACGGCGCTCAATCCGCACATCGGCTACGACAAGGCCGCGCAGATCGCGAAGAAAGCGCATAAGGAAGGCACCACGTTGAAGGCGGCGGCGCTCGCGCTCGGCTATGTCACCGGGCAGCAGTTCGACGAATGGGTACGGCCGAAGGATATGGTCGGGCATCCGGCCAAATGACCGGCTACGTCACCGGGCGGCATTGGGCCCGGTGACCGGTTTCCCGACGCGGGTTGTACAGCAGGCCGCGAATGCAACGATCGCGCGGCCTGCCGGCGCGGCTTAAACCTTTCCCTGCGCCACTTCTTCCGGCTTCAGCTCGACGATCGCGTCGAGCGCTTCCTTGACGTCCATCGCGTACTTGGCGAGGCGCTTCTGCTCATCCGTTTCCGGCACGAATGCCGGCACCGGCACCGGATGGCCGTTCTCGTTGACGGCCACCATCACCACCAGACAGTCCGTGGTTTGCAACAGCTCGCCGCCCTTCGGATCGCCCGCCTGCACCGACACGTGGATGTGCATGCTGGTGCGGCCCGTCGCCACGACCCGCGCGCGCAGCTCGACCAGGTTGCCGACCAGAATCGGCCGGCGAAAGCGGATATTGCCGACGCTGACCGTCACGCAGTAGCGCCCCGACCATACCGCCGAGCACGCATAGGCGGTCTCGTCGATCCACTTCATCAACGCGCCGCCATGCACCTTGCCGCCGAAGTTGACCGAACTGGGTTCGGCGAGAAAGCGAAAGGTGGTTTCGGAACGGTCCAGCGGCGCTAAGGCAGGGGTGCTCATCTTGACTCCGGTCAATCGGATGCATTAAAGGAGGCGATTATACGAGCGCAATATTGACTCCGTCGCGAGTCGGACCGGGTTATCTTGCGGAATTTCCGCCGGGGCGGCCGCCATGCTTTCGTCGAGCTTTCATTCGCGCCGTGGCGCGACCGCTGACTCGAACCGCTCCCGATACTCGAGCGGCAACACGCCGAAACGCCTCACAAATGCGCGCCGCAAGTTCTGTTCGCTGCCGAAGCCGCAATCGAGCGCAATCCGCTTGAGCGGCCGGTGCGATTCGGCGAGCACCCGTGCGGCTTCCTCCAGCCGCAGTGCCGAGACGGTTTTGGCCGGCGTGCGGCCGACCTCGTCGACGTAGCGCCGCGCGAAAGTCCGCGGGCTCATCCGCGCGCGCGCGGCCAGGCGCTCGACCGACAGATCGTCGCGTAAATTGGCCGCCATCCAGCTATGCAGCGCCTCGAATGGTCCGCGCGCCGAAGCCTGGGCCGCCAACGCGGCGCTGAATTGCGACTGCCCGCCGGGCCGCTTCATGAACACCACCAACCGCCGCGCCACCTGCATCGCGACCGCGTGGCCGACATCCTCTTCGATCAGCGCGAGCGCCAGATCGATACCCGCCGTGACGCCCGCCGATGTCCAGACGACGCTCTCATCTTCCCCGCGCCCCGCGTCGCGGATGAAGATCGGGTCGGCATCGACCTGCACGTTCGGGAAACGGCGCGCCAGATGCGGCGCCTCGCGCCAGTGGGTGGTTGCGCGGCGGCCGTCGAGCAGGCCCGCGGCCGCCAGATAGAAAGCGCCCGTGCAGACCGAGCACACGCGCCGCGCCTGCGGCGCACGGCGTCGGATCCACGCGACGAGTTCCGGCTGCAAGGTGCAGGCCTCGTCGATCGGAACGCCCGGGACGATCAACGTGTCGATCGGCTGGTCGTCGAGCGAATCGAGCCGTTCCGTGACAACCGGCAGGCCCGGGAAAGTTTGCAACACGCCACCGTCGATCGACGCAACGGTCGTGCGATAGGCAACTGGTCCGGCAGGGTTGCCGACTGAGTTTGTGGTACGGGTCGCAGCGCCTGCCGCAGCCGCCATGGTCAACTCGGCACGCCAGAACGCTTCGAGCGGACCGCAGGCATCGAGCAACACGAGTTCAGGCGCCACCGCGAAAACGATATGACGTGCAACCATCAGGAAACCCCTTTTGCGAGTTGCCGCTTGCTCGACCACGCATAGCCCAGCGTGGCCAACGCCGCGATCCCGAGCAGCGGAAAAATCGCGGCGTTGATCGTCGCCCAGCCGAAGCGCGCCAGCAATTGCCCGGCGAACAGCGAGCCCAACGCGGAAAACGCAAAGGTCGTGAACTCGCTGGTGGCCTGCGTCTTGGCGCGCTCGGACGGCCGGTACGATTGCGCGAGCAGCGTCGATCCGCCGACGAACATGAAATTCCAACCCACGCCAAGACACGCGAGCGCCGCATAGAAGTGCGGCAGATCGGTGGAGCGCAACGCCAGCACGCCGCACATCGCCGACAGCACGATCCCCGCGCCGATCACCGGCAGCACGCCGAAGCGCTGGATCAGTCGCGCGGAAAACAGCGACGGCGCGAACATGCCGACCAGATGCCATTGAATGATCTCGGCGCCGTCGCCGATCGTGTGGCCGCACGCGACCGCCGCAATCGGCGTCGCGGTCATCACGAACATCATCACGGCGTAGCCGAGTGCATTGTTGGCGAGTGCCGCGGCAAAAATCGGTTGCCGGACGATTTCGCCGAGCGGCCGGGCCGCTTCGTGAGTCAGGGCCGCGCTCGCGTGCGGCGCGGCGTCGCGATACAGCAGCGCCAGCATCGCGATCGATACGAGCCCGAAGCCCGTGACCAGCGCATAGGAGCCCGCAAAAGCGACCGGCGCGAGCCAGTCCTTGCTCCAGGCGGCGAGAAGCGGCCCGCAGACAGCGGCCACCACGCCGCCGGTGAGCACAGTTGAAATCGCCCGGCTCTTACCTTCGATGCCGACGGCATCCGCGGCCGCCAGCCGGTAATACTGCGCGAACGCCTGAAACACACCGACTGTCGCTGTACCCGTACAGAACGCCCAGAAACTGTGATGAAAGATCGCCCAGACGGAGACGGCCCCGCCCAGTGCGCCGACGCCCGCGCCCAGCACGAAGCCCGCGCGCCGGCCGATGCGTGCCATCAGGAACGAAGCAAAGATCGTGGTCAACGCGGCAGCGACGGTGATCAGCGAGAACGGCAGTGTCGCGAGCGCCTTGTCGTCGGCAAGCGTGTAGCCGACCAGACCCGTCAAAGTCAGATCGATTGAGACAGACGAGGTATAGAGCGCCTGGCAGATCGCCAGCACGCGCGCGGCGCGCCGGCCGTTGGGATCTGAATGGCCGGAGCCGGTTTGACTGGCGGCAAAGGGGGCAGCGGTGGAAGGTGGGGAAGAAGCAGCGGGCGGCATCGGTAGGCCTCGGTCGGCGAAAGTGGCGATGCCCAGATCGTCACATGGCCGGTGATGGCAGGAATGCCAATGATGCATCAATTCCAGCCACGGCACTCATCCGCCTGAAAAAGCGGCCGCAGCCGCCTCCGGACTACTTGTGGACGGTAATGCCCTCGTCGATCGTGCCGTACATCGTGATGCTGCCCGTACCCGCACCCGAGCTCGAACCCGAACCGCCCTGCGCGCATGCGCTGAACAGCAGAACCGCGGCAGTGGCGGCAAGAAGAAATTTCATGACAGCGTGTTCCTGCAAGGACAGGCTTCGATTTTAGCCTGGCCGCCCGAGACGGCTCAGAAGCGGCCTTGAAGCGGCCTTGAAGCGGCCATGATGCACACGCTGCCCGGCCTTGATCGCCGCCAGGTTTTCGTAGCCACTGCATTCGACAATTCACGCTAAGCTGAAACATCGAATGCAGCAACCCTATAGAGTGGACTGCATGGCGCTCTGCCCGCGCCACCAACCGGAGACGCACGATGCCCGCGAACCTCGCAGACGAGCAAAACCATTTTCCAGGCTTGAGCCGTATCGGCGCGCTGCTCGCCGACCCCGGCCGCGCCGCAATGCTGTGGGCGCTGATGGACGGCAGCGCCCGCCCGGCCGGCGAACTGACGATGATCGCCGGGCTCTCGCCGTCGGCGGCCAGCGCTCATCTGGCGCGCCTGACTGACGGTGGCCTGCTCGCGCTCGAAGTGCGCGGCCGGCATCGTTACTTCCGGATCGCCTCGCCGGATATCGCGGCGTCGATCGAAGCACTCGCCAACGTCGCACAGGTCAGCGCGCCGCAGCGGGCGGTGCCGCGTCCGGTGCGCACCGTGCCAGTCGACATGCGCTACGCCCGCACCTGCTACGACCACATGGCGGGAGAACTGTCGGTGCGGGTGTTCGAGCGGATGGTCGAGGGCGGTCTGCTGACGCTGCACGGTTCGTCGCTTGAAGCCACCGCTAACGGCGCCGCGCGCTTCGCCGATTGGGGCATCGACATGTCCGCCCAGAAGAGCCGCCGCCGGCGCTTCGCCTGTACCTGTCCCGACTGGAGCGAACGGCGTCCCCACCTGGGTGGCGCGCTCGGCGCGGCACTGCTCGATTCATGGTCGACGCATGGCTGGGTCGAGCGCACGGAGCGCCCGAGAATCCTGCGAATCACCCCCGCGGGCCACCGTCATTTCGACGCGTTCCTCGCCGCCTGAGTCGCGCCTAACTGATTGACGTAATTACAAAATTTGTTCTATCAGCTTACGAAACGCCTTATCGAGACCTTTTGTTACACGCTCGCGAGAGAGCCTTACAAAACTGGGGGCCTTGAAACAATCCGTACGGGTAGAGTGGTTCTCACGGTTGCGGCACAATGCCGCGTCCGTCGGAGATAAACCATGAGAACAGTGACCACACCCCAACACTCGAAACGCCAGATGACCGGCTACACGCTGATCGCTGCCGCGGCATTTCTGTTCGCCGCGCAAGCCACCTTTGCACAGGAAGCCGAACAGGCACCGCCGGGCGCAGCGACGCAAAATACCGATCCGCCGGGGCGCGTGGCGCGTCTGAACTATACGGCCGGCGCCGTGACCACCGAGCCGGCCGGCGCAACCGACTGGTCGTACGCGCAAATCAATCGCCCGCTCACCACGGGCGATCAATTGTGGAACGATCAGAATGCGCGCTCCGAACTGCATATCGGCTCGACCGCGCTGCGGCTCGACCAGTCCACCAGCCTCGACATCCTCAATCTCGACGACAACAGCGCGCAGTTGAAAGTCGCGCAGGGCACGTTGTCGACGCGGGTGCGCGAACTGGCGCCCGGTTCCTCCTATGAAATCGACACGCCGAATCTGGCGCTCGGCCTGAGCGGCCCTGGCGACTATCGCGTCGACGTCGCGCCGGACGGCAGCAGCACCACCGTCACCGTACGCAGCGGCAGCGCGACGGTGTACGGCGACAGCGGTCAGGTGCCGGTCGCGGCAGGTCAGCAGATCCGCTTTGCCGGCACCAACCTGCAACAGGTCGCCGACAACGGCGCACCCGGTCTCGACCCGTTCGACCAATGGGCGGCAAGCCGCGACGCAGCGGAAGACCGCTCGGTGTCGGCACGCTACGTGTCGCGCGACATCCCCGGCTATCAGGATCTCGACGCCAACGGCACGTGGCAGAGCAGCCCGCAGTACGGTGAAGTATGGGTGCCGCGCGCAACCCCGGCCGGCTGGGCGCCGTATCACGACGGCCATTGGGTATGGCAGGCACCGTGGGGCTGGACCTGGGTAGACGACGCGCCGTGGGGTTTCGCACCCTACCACTATGGCCGCTGGGCTTACGTCGACGACTCGTGGGCGTGGGTGCCTGGGCCGATCGTGGTCAGCGCGCCGCCGGTCTACGCACCGGCACTGGTTGCCTTCGTGGGCGGTGGCGGCGGCGGAGTCAACTGGGGGGTCAGTCTGGCGATTGGCGGCGCTGTCGCAGCCGGTGTCGCGTGGTTCCCGCTTGGCCCTGGCGAGCCGTGGCACCCGAACTGGGGTGGCCACAATAACTGGAGCCCGGGTTACTACAATCGCGTCAACAACACGACGGTTGTCAACAACTACAACCGCAACATCAACGTGACGAATGTGAATGTGACCAACATTCACAATACGTACATCAACTATCGCGCGCCGGGTGGCGTAACCGCGGTGCCGGCGACGGCTTTCGTGCACGGTCAACCGGTTGGCCGCTTCGCGCAGAAGGTCGATCCGCAACAATGGCGCAACGCGCAGATCAATCCGGGCGGTCCGGGGATCGCGCCGGTGAAGCAAAGCTTCGGGCCGGGCCTGCGTAACGCGAACTATCGTCCGCCGGCCGCCGTGATGGCGCGCCCGGTCGTCGCCACGCGCAGCCCGGCCGTACCGGCTGCGTACCACGACACGCTCGCGCAGCGCTTTGCGCAGAGCGGCGGACGGGTGCCGGGCGCGGGAGAGCCGATCGTGCGAACCTCGGTGCCGGCGCACATGGCGGGCGCTCCAGGAGCCGTGCCGGTGCAGAACGTGCGGGTCGTGCAATCGCATATGGCCGGGCGGATGCCGGGTGCAGCACCGGGTGCGCCTAATGGCATGCAACAGGGCATGCAACAGGCCGGTCAGCGGCCCGGCGCAGCGCCGAACGCTCAACCGCAGCGTGGCGGCGAACCGCAAGCCCGGCCGGGCACGCCGCCGCAAATGGCCAATCTGCACGAGCAGCCCGGCGAAGCAGCACGTCAGTCGAATGGCGTGCCGCACCCGCCGCAAGCTAACGGCGCCAACCCGAACGCTTACGCACAGCAGCACGGTGCGCCGGGGCAAACGGGTCAGCAAGCGGGTGCGGAAGCACGGCGTGAGCCGGCATGGACGCAGCCGCATGCGCCGATGGCTCAGCAGGCGCAGCAACATGGCGCCCCGCAAGAGCAGGCACGTCAGCCGGAGGGCCGTCCTGAGCCGCAGCAACAGGCCCAGCGTCAGCCGGAAGCGCAACCGCCGCGTGCGCCTGAAGTACACGCCCAGCCGCAGCAGCAACCGCGTGAGGAATATCGTCCGCAGCCGCAACAGGCACAGCAGCCGCGTCCTGAACCGCGTCCGCAACAGGTGCAGCAGCCGCGCCCCGAACCGCGTCCGCAACAGGTGCAGCAGCCACGCCCCGAACCGCGTCCGCAGCAGGTGCAGCAGCCGCGCCCGGAGCCGCATCCCCAGCATGAGGAGCAGCACTCGAGCAGCGCCAATCGTGACGAGCATCACAAAAGCTAACGATGACGCGCGCGGCTAGATGCGCGCGCAACGTGACCGTCGGAAGGCGGCAATAAAAAAACCCCCGCGACTTACCTCGCGGGGGTTTTTCTTTGAGCAGACTGCAAGCCGGCGCTCTGACCCTACTCAGACTGCCATCGGCGCCGTAAGCGGTTCGTGATGACGGTAGCCGATCAGCGAGAAATCCGACGGTTCGATTTTCTCGAGCCATTCCGGTTCGTACACGCCGGTTTTCGCATAGTCCGGCACGCGGTCCGAAATCGCAAAGGCCGGGCTTTCGTACGGCTCGCGCGTGAGTTGTTGCTGCAACATATCGAGCTGGTTCTCGTAGATATGCGCGTCGCCGATGAAGTACGTGAACCAGCGCGGCGTGTAGCCCGTCAGGCGGCCAACCAGATGCAGCAAAGCTGCGCCTTCAGTCAGATTGAACGGCGTGCCGAGGCCGACATCGTTGCTGCGAATGTACAGGCACAGCGAAATCTCACGGCGCGCGACATTCGGCAGGAACTGATAAAGGAGGTGGCAAGCCGGCAGCGCGATCTGATCCAGCACGGCGGGGTTCCAGCCATGAAACAGAATTCGACGGTCGGCGGGGTTCTGCATGATCGTGTCGAGACACTGCCGCAACTGGTCGACCGCTTTGTACAGCAGCACTTTGCGGCTGCCGTCCTCGTCGAACTCCGTCACCACCTGGAAGCCACGCGCGGTGGCGTCGGCCAGTTGCGCGCCGGCGCCTGCGTCCAGCACCTTGTAAGCCGGCCACTGGCGCCACTGCACGCCGTACACGTCGCCGAGGTCGTCCGGGCCCTGACGATACGGATTGGCGAGCCATTGCGGATTCTGGTTGGCGTTCGCGTCCCACACCTTGCAGCCCAGATCGCGAAAATCCGCGGCGCTGCGCGAAGCGCGCAGAAACCCGACCAGTTCGCCAACTGCCGATTTAAACGCCAGCTTCTTCGTGGTGACGGCGGGAAAGCCCTGCTGGAGGTCGAAGCGCAACATGGCGCCCGGCATGCTGATCGTGCGAATGCCGGTGCGGTTCTCCTGCCACGTACCGGTGTCGAGAATCGTGCGGACGAGGTCGAGATATTGTTTCATGCGGGTTCCTTCGACGCAGCGCGCCCTTCAGTCGGGAGCATGCGCCACGGAGAGTGAGCGGAAAACCCGATTTTAACAAGCGCAGCCGCGCGGCGCCCGATTGGGGCGCGCGGCGCAGAAAATATCGGCGGGAAAGCCTGCTAGAGATGCGGCACCGAGGCCGGCAGCTCGCCGTGCGGGGTAGCCAGCGGTTCGCCTTCCATATGGCGCATGCCGTGGGAGCACAACAGGCGATACAGTGTCACGCGCGAAATGCCGAGTTCCTGGGCAGCGTCGCCGAGACGGCCGCGATGGCGCAGGAGCGCGAGCTCGATTGCCTGACGCTCGGCCGCTTCGCGCGCCTGGGCGAGCGACACCGGCACGATCTCCACATATTCGGCCAACTCGAGATCGCGTGCCGTGATCGCGCGCCCTTCCGACATCACGATCGCGCGCCGCACGCGATTGATCAACTCGCGTACGTTGCCGGGCCAGCCGTAGTTATGCAGCGCCGCGATGGCGTCGGGCGCGAAACCGCGCAGACGGCGGCTTGCATCTTTCTTGAAACGTTCCAGCATATGCCGCGCAAGCAGTTCGATATCCTTACCACGTGCACGCAACGGCGGTTCGTCGATTTGCAGCACGCACAGGCGGTGATATAGATCGGAGCGGAACCGCCCTTCGATCATCGCCGCCGTCATATCCACGTGCGTGGCCGAGATGATGCGCACGTCGACGTCGATCGAACCGTGACCGCCCAGCCGCTCCACCTTGCGTTCCTGCAGAAAACGCAGCAGGCTCGCCTGGCTTTCGAGCGGCAGATCGCCGATTTCATCGAGAAACAGCGTGCCGCCGTTGGCCGCTTCCACCCGGCCGATCTTGCGCTGACTGGCGCCAGTGAACGCGCCGCGCTCATAACCGAATAGTTCGGATTGCAATAGATGTGGCGGAATTGCGCCGCAGTTGATCGGCACAAAAGGCGCATTGCGGCGCGCCGAGCGTTCATGGATCGCGACCGCGGTCAGCTCCTTGCCCGTGCCCGATTCGCCCGAGATAAATACCGGCGCGTCGGTCATCGCCACTTTGCGAATCGAACGGAACAGCGCGAGCATCGCGTCGCACGAACCGACCATTTCGCCTTCTGCGCCTTGCGAGCCGTCATTCGATGCCGGCTCTCCCAGCGAGATCATGCCGTACGCATGCCCCACCGAATCGACGATCCTGTCGCCTGAGTAAGGCACCGTTACATAGTCGAAACAATAGTCCCGTACGAGCCGGCGCAAGGCCGCGTCCTGCAGTTGCCCAGGTGTGGTGGCCGCAACCCAGCCAACATTCGGAATGGTCAGACAGGACTCGAAAGCGGCGATTTCGTGTGGCTGAAATTCGCTAGACAGGTCGAGCAGGCCGCCCGCCGCCATGCCGGCGCGAACAGCACGGCGCACGTCGCGCGCCGATCCCACGACTTCGACATGCCAGCCGCGCTGATTGAAGCGTGTATTCAGTTCCGCGCTCGGATCGCGTGAAACGTAAATCAGTTGCCGCGTTGCGGGTTCCATTATTCAGATCCTCTCGTCAACGAACGTTAAGGATGACGTACGCACCTGAACCGCGGTTCAGACACGCTGACTCATTCGGGATTCGCGAAATAGCAAAACCCGAACGGTCATTCCATTCCGTGCGGACAGCTGATCCCCAAGAAAGCGGCGTGTGTGTTTGAGACGGCCCGTTAGCGGGCTTTTTTAAATCTGAAGCTGTTTTCGAGAGCTTACTATACACGCGCCACTTGGAAAACAATTATGCGAATTTAATCGGGGACTCCTTTCTCAGCAAGGCCGGGCGGGCGATCCAATCTTATTCAACTTACGAATAAAAGCATTGTGGAAGCGCTTTTCCTGGCGTTCACCCCAAGGTAGTTCATACCGTCCGATTTAACGAATTACAGGTATTTTCTGCCTGCCGTTTCAGCACTGAAACGTTTTTGTCCGATTTCTCAGTTCTTTCTCCGCGGTATGCGGGTCGCCTCCAGACGCATCAATGGATTGCGACTCATGGCACACGTTTCGCTAAATGCTGTGCACCAAGGAGACACATCATGCGACTCGCTTTCCGCATCGACCTGAACAGCATTGCACCTTGCGCCGCACTGTGCGCCGTCGCGATGGTCCTGATCGTGCTGCCCGCCGGCGTCAATGCACAGGAATTCACCCTGCCTCAATCCGCCACGGTGGCCGAAACCGCCGATACCGGTTCCGCCACCCTCGCGAGCACGACGCTCGCAGCGGTGGCAACGCCGGACATGGCGGCCATCCATACGGCGAGCGCCGCTTCGATGGACAACGCGGTGGCGGACAACAAGGCAGCCGACACGATCGACAGCGCCACGTCGCGCAGCGATCTGGCCGGCAACGCGCTGAGCATTGCCGCCGACACCGCGTCCGTGAGCGATCTCGTGCTGGACGACCAGGCGCTGTCCAGTCAGCGCGGCGGCTTCAGCGGCATGTTGATGGTCGCGGCCACCCCGCAAATGATGCGCAGCTTCAACAGCGGCGGCAACGGCGTGACGCTGTGGGACGAAATTGCTCCGCCGTCGCAGTTGCCGGTGCCCGTCGACGTCGCCCGCTCTGCGCAAGGCAACGTCACAAGCTATCAGAGAAATTAGCGCGGCGATCCGTTCGCTGCCCAAGACCGCACCGGCCGATCGTCCGCCAGCAAGGAGCTGACATGAACGCCTCAACCCAGATGCCGAGCAGCCGCCGCCCACGCGCGGCCCTGCTGTCCGCGCTGCTCGGCGTGCTCGCTGCGGGTGCCGTCACGAGTGCCGCCGCGCAGCAGGCGACCCAGCCGGGCAATCTGATCATCGAGCGTGACATCACACCGCGCGATGCGTTCGTGCCGGTGCCGAAGAGCCAGGATCCGATTTCGGTGCAGGTCCAAACCTTCCCGAGCGCAGCCTTCGACGGCGCGATCGGCGCGATGGCGAGCGATCTCGACCTGAACGGCGCGCACGGCACCAGCGGCATCGCCGGCAACGGCTTCATGCCGGCGCTGGTCGGCGCAAACGGCATCCAGCACATGCTCGCAGGGGCCGGCAACACCGTCCCGGTTGGCGCGGGCGCCAGCTTCGGCGGCGCCGGCGGAATCGGCAGCTCGATCGCCCAGTCGGTCAACGGTGCCCTCGCACCCCTCGGCGCTGCGTTGGGAGCGATGAAATGAAGACCACACACGCACCGGCAGCGAAGCGCCTTCCGTCACGCAAGCAGCCGCGCTGGCCCCTGATGCTCTGCGCCTTCCTAGGCCTTGCGAGCGTCGCGGCACACGCTCAAACGCCGTCCGCGCTCGTCGACGTGCAGTCGGTGATCGGCAACGGCGCGGTCAATGGTGCAACTGGGGTCGTCGCCATCAACGAGGCGGCGGGTCTGGACAACGTGCAAGCAAATCAGGGTGTGCTCACCAACGGGCAAATCCCTTTCAATCTGATCGGCAGTTCGCAGAGCGCGTCCACCAACGCCAAAACGACGGCTGCGAAAAGCACGATCAGCAATAACGCATTTTCAAACACCTCTGGCCTTATCGAAGTGAATCAGTCGGCGGGTGTAGGGAATCTTCAGCGGAACAGCGCCGTGATCGGTTCTGGACCGGTTGAAGCGGAGATCGTAGCGGATGGGGTGCTATCCGCTACGACCGCCAAGGGAGGCGGGCTGGGAAAGTCTGGCAATAACCACGACGCGCGCGAGGTGTCCATCGGTGCGGACGCGCTCAAGAGCGTCAGTGGAATCGTCCAGATCAACCAGACTGCCGGCTCAGGTAACGTCAGTTCAAACAGTTTTGTGCTCCGTCCCCCGGCGGGCACCTTTTTCTAACGAGCCACACTCTTTATCGGAGCGTCATCATGAAGCGCACTATCATTGCAGCGGCTGTCCTGTCGACGATGGCAGCAAGCTCGGCTTACGCCGAATGCACGGCCGGTTGCGACCCGGCTGAGCTCTTTACGGCAACGAACATCTACACCGACATCGGCGAGTTCGGCTTCATCACGCTGCGCGGCAGGGTCAACGTATCGAGCAGCTCCGGCGCCACGGTCAACAATACGCAAAACGTGAGCGTCGCCGGCGTCAACATGCAGACGCCGCCGCAGAGCTACACCGCCGGTGCGGTGACCACGTCCATCAACGCCTCCAAAAGCTGGAACAATGCAAGCGGCGGCGGTGGCGGCTGGGGCGTGAGCCAGTCGTATAGCACCAACGCGTGGGCCTATGACAAGAGCAACACGCAAACCAATACGGCTTCGTCGAGCGCCGGGTTTATCGCAGGCGGCGGCTTCGCGACCGGCATCGAAGCCTCATACAACGGCTACAACTACGCAAATACGCATGCCTCCGCGAACGGCTTCCTCGCCGCGGGCGTTATCGCCGGTCTCGGCGTCGGCCCTGGCGTGATCGTCGGCGGTATCGCAGCAGGCTTCGCCGGCGCGCTGAACACCCATGTCGCGAACAATTTCGGTGCCGGGCTCGAAGCGCAGGCAGCCGGCTACGGCGTGGCGTATGGCGGCTACGCAGCGGCCAGCCAGAGTACGGCGACGGAAACCCGCAGCGGCTATGGCGGCAAGGTGAGCGAAAGCTACTCGGAAGGCAGCCACGCCTACGGATGGGCTCACAACTATGAAGACAACAAGGGCACCGTCACGGTGACCGGCTCTGTGACCCAGTACATCGACACCGAAAAGCCGACGACGATGTCCGCCGGCATCGGCAAGGATGCGCTGGATACCGCAAGCGGCAACATCGGCGTCAACATCTCCACCGGCGTAAACAACGCCCAGTCCAACGACGCCGCCTTGTCGAACATGGATGTCGGCCCCGTGTTCGGCAGCGCCCAGATCTACTCGACCCAGGCCTCGAGCGGCTCGGCGACAGTGGGTGACTTCAACTTTGTGGCTTCCGTCGGCGCAAACGCGCTGGCCAATGCGACGGGCAATATCGGCGTGAACGTGGCTTCGGGTGCGGGCAACGTGCAAAACAACAGCCTGGCAGCATCGGCTACGACCGACAGCAGCACGGCGGGCCGGCATGGCGGCATGCAAGGTGGCGAAGTCATCGCCAGCGACCAGAACTGTCAGACCGCTGCAGCAGGCGTCACTGGCGAGTTCACCGGCTCGGCGATGCTCGGCTCGGGTGCGCTCAACCACGCTGACGGCAACATCGGTGTGAATATCGCGTCGGGTGTAGGCAACCTGCAACACAACGGCCTCGCAGTTGCCAGCGTGTCGCATCAGTAATCAGCAGTCCGTAATCAGTAATTAAAGCTGTATAGCAGGAAGACAACCGGTCAGCCTTCGGGCTGACCGGTGTCTCCCCAGGGGGGGATAGACCATGTTCGGGGTGAGCAGGGCAACGCATGGCTTTTTTGCGGCGCTCTTCGCTGGACTCGTGCTGTCACAAACGGGTCACGCGCAGAGTGCCCTTTCCATGAATGCCGCAGCGGGCGTGCCGTTCGACGTGAACGTGCGCTCGATTCGCGAGCTACGCTACAACCACATCGTTTCGCAGCGTTACGACTACAGCTGCGGCTCGGCCGCTCTGGCCACGTTGCTGAAGTACGGCTACGGCATCGACATTCCCGAAACCGAAATGATCCGCCGCATGATGGTGTTTTCGACACCCGAGGTGGTGGTCAAGAACGGCTTCTCGATGCTCGACATGAAGAAGTTCGTCGAAACGATCGGCCTGCGCGGCCGAGGTTTCCGTGTCACGGCCGAAGCGCTTTATCACCTGCAGATTCCCGTGCTCGTGCTGATGAACAGCGACGGCTACGAGCACTTCGTCATCGTCAAGCACGCGGAAGACGGCCGCATCTTCATTGCCGACCCCGCCCTCGGCAACCGCATCGTCATGGAAGACGACTTCGTCAAGAAGTGGAACGGCCTCGTGTTCGCGGTCGTCGGCAAGCCATTCAAGGAGGATTCTCCGCTCTTGCAAGGCAACGAGTCGCTCGCGCTCAAGCTGCGCGAACGCGCGCTGGAAAACGGCACGGCTGCGACTCCCTTTGTTGAATACGGTTTGATCAAGGCAGAGTTGTTCTAACTCATCATGGACCGAAACTTAATCGCCATTGGCTGTGCGTTGTGTGTCACGACGTGCGGCCTCGCATCCGCCGCGCAGGCTGCCGAGCAGGCGCCGACGGTGTTTGAAGACGTCGGCGCCCTCAAGCTGCAACCCGTCGACGACACCATCCTCGCCAGCCAGACCGGCAAGGGAATTGTCGGGGACATCATCTCGGGCGTCGTCATCAACCTGCTGTCGCAATGGCAGCTGCCGAACGGCGCCACCGCTGTCGCCTCAGGCGCGCTCGCCATCGTCACCAACGCCCTCAACACGCCGAGCGTGCAGTTCAATTCATCGGCCTCCGTGACCAGCCCGAACGCGCCATCGGGTAGCGGAGCCAACCACAACGCCAGCGCGAGCGGCGGGCAGAACGTCAGCGTCAACGGCGTCTCGCAGATCGCTCAGGTGGCCGGCAACGGCAACCTCGGCACCAACCAGGCACTGATCGATTTCGACGCCTCGCCGGGCAGTCTGACCGGCGGTACCTATAACAACGCAAGCTCGGCTGCCGCCAGCAATGCGAACGGCTCGATAAAGGCCTCCGTCAGTCTCGCCAACGGCGGAATTTCGATCGCACTGCAAACGCCGGCCGGTATCGCCACGCAAAGCATCGCGCCGAGCAGCGCGCAACAAGCCGGGATGATCGCCCAACTCTTGCAGATCGCAGGCAATAACCAGCAAGTCGCCAACCAGTTGCAACTGCATTTGCAGACACAGCAGATGTCGGCCTCGATGCTGCGCCAGTTGGGTGTCCTACAAGCCCTGCAAAACACCGTAAGGAGATAACACGGGCCGCCACCCGCTCAGGACCAAGACCAAGTATCACAGCAGTACCAAAACGACCGTGCGAAGCATAGGAGACATGCGACGCACGGTCAGAATACCGGGGGAACAAAAATGATCAGATTCTCAAGGACCGGTACGCCACGCATGGCGTTAGCGGCCATTCCGGCCGCAGTCATGCTGTTCGCGTTATCGCAGGGGGCCAGCGCGCAGGCGCTCGCCGATCAATCGGTTGAAGACCGGCTGAACACGCTCATGCGTGTCGTCAGCGAGCAGCAAAAGCAGATCGTCTCACTCGAACGACAGGTCACGAATCTCGAGATGGCGCAGCGCGGCCGCGGCGCGCCGGGCTACGGCGAGCCGACCGGCGACGCCGCGGTCGCCGAGCAACCCGGCGCGGACGGCCTGCCTGTGCCGTTGCCGCCGCTGGCTCAGGTGAACCCCGGCACCCCCGCGCCCGGCAGCGCGACGGGCACCGCGACAGGCGTGCCGGTCAATCCGCCGGTGCCGGACAACAGCGGCGGAGGCAGCCTGCCTGCCGCGACCGACGGCAGCGGCGCGGTCGGCCAGACCCAGAAAGCCGCGCAGCCGGTGCGCACGCAAGCCGAAGACGCGGTGGTGCAGAACCAGCAGCACACGCCGCTGTTCGAGCACAAGCTGACCATGGACTGGGGCATCAGCGATACCTACTACGACCGCCGCCAGTTGCAACTGTCCGGCTTCCTCGCGCTCGATGCGATTTTCCTCGGCAACATCAACCTCGGCGAAACCAAGTCGCACCAGGTGATGGCCGACCTCGACACGCGCTACGGTCTGACCGACCGCATCAGCGTCGACGTCGACGTGCCCTATGTCTACCGGCACAGCAACTTTATCGTCGGCGGCGCCGGCGGAGCCGCCAATACGGTCTCGGACGCCTCGGCGAATTCGAGCGCCATCGGCGACGTCAACTTCGGGATCTACTACCAGATCCTGAAGGAAACCAACAGCCTGCCGGACCTGGTGGGCAGCCTGCGCATCAAGGCGCCGACCGGCACGTCGCCGTTCGGCATCAAGCTGCAACAGGTCGATGCCGACAACACCAACCTCGTCGCGCCCACCAAGCTGCCCACCGGCACCGGCTTCTGGAACATCACAGCGGGTCTGTCGGTATTGAAGACCTACGATCCGGTCGTGCTGTTCGGCAGCGTTTCGTACACCTACAACATTGCCCGCTCGTTCTCGGACATCTCGTCGGTGATCGGCCAGACCGAGCCGGCGACGGTCAAGATCGGCGACGTCGTGCAGTTCGGCGGTGGCGTCGCGCTCGCGTTCTCGGACAAGGATTCGGCCAGCATCTCGTACACGATGGCGCTGGAACCCGAATCGCAAACCAAGGCGCCAGGCGGAACCTATTCGAAGGTGCCGGGCAGCGAAACCACGGCGGCCGCATTGACCTTCGGCCTGAATCACGTAGTGAACAAGCACTTGACGATCAACGGTTCGGTGTCGGTGGGCCTCACGCCCGACACGCCGAACTTCGTGATCGGTGTGCGCTTTCCCTACACTTTTTGACGTGCCAACGATACGAGGCTGATCGTGCGCGAATCACCCCATCTGAGCAGCGTTACACCGCCCTCCGGCGCTCATCTGTCGATTGCCCGGGCGCCGGAAGGTCCTGTGACACGAGCAACGGGCGTCCTCGGGGGGCGCCCATCGGAAGTCTCTTTGGTGCGTCCTCAGGAGGCTGTTGTGGAGCGCTTGCATGAGCCCTCTTCCGCCGCAAAAGGAGGCGGTCTGCCGCACGCGCAGACCGAGCGGACCCTGCTCTACGTCGCGCGCACGCCGGACGAGACGCTGAGCGCCCATCTGCAGAGCCGTGGCTGGCACGTGCTGGTGGCCCGCTCGGCGCATGAGGTTACGCGCCTGCTCAAGCCCGACGTGGTGTGCGCCGGCATCGCCGACCTGGCGAGCTTTGCGCCGCGCGACCTGGGCGGCCTCGAAGCGAGCCTGCGTCAACAGCAGATTGGCTGGATTGCGCTCGTCACGCCGGAGCGCCTCGCCGACCCGGGCGTGCGCCGCCTGATCCGCCACTACTGCTTCGACTACGTCAAGACGCCGGTAGCCAACGCCACGATCGACTATCTCGTCAGCCACGCATTCGGCATGGTGACCTTGTGCGATGCCGATGAGATCCCGCCTGCCGCGCCCACCGCGGCCGACGACGAAGACGAAATGGTCGGTACCTGCGAAGCGATGCAGCAATTGTTCCGCACCATCCGCAAAGTCGCCAATACCGACGCC
The DNA here is from genome assembly GCF_009455635.1 of Paraburkholderia agricolaris. Taxonomy (NCBI): domain Bacteria; kingdom Pseudomonadati; phylum Pseudomonadota; class Betaproteobacteria; order Burkholderiales; family Burkholderiaceae; genus Paraburkholderia; species Paraburkholderia agricolaris. The sequence goes on along the minus strand of NZ_QPER01000001.1, from coordinate 990,043 downwards.
AGCGTGTTTATCTCGGGTGAATCCGGCACCGGCAAGGAACTCACCGCGCTGGCGATCCACGAACGCTCGCCGCGCCGCAAGGCGCCGTTCATCGCCATCAACTGCGGCGCGATTCCGCATCATCTGCTGCAGTCCGAACTATTCGGTTACGAACGCGGTGCGTTCACCGGCGCGAACCAGCGCAAGATCGGCCGGGTCGAGGCCGCGGACGGCGGCACCTTGCTGCTCGACGAAATCGGCGATCTGCCGATGGAAAGTCAGGCCAGCCTGCTGCGCTTTCTGCAGGAAGGCAAGATCGAGCGGCTCGGCGGCCGCGAATCGATCCAGGTGGACGTGCGCATTATCTCGGCGACTCACGTGGACCTCGAAATCGCGATGCGCGAAGGACGATTCCGCGCCGACCTGTTTCACCGTCTGTGCGTGCTGCGGGTCGACGAACCACCGCTGCGCGCTCGCGGCAAGGACATCGAGATTCTTGCGCATCACATCATGCACAAGTTCAAGACCGACAGCGCGCGCAAGATCCGCGGCTTTACGCCGTCTGCGATCGAGGCGATGTACAACTACAGCTGGCCTGGCAATGTGCGCGAACTGATCAACCGGGTGCGCCGCGCGATCGTGATGGCGGAAAACAAGCTGATTTCCGCCGACGACCTCGACCTCGCGCAATTCACCGGGCAACAGACCATGAGCCTCTCGCAGGCACGCGAAGCCGCCGAGAAGCGCGCGATCGAAGCGGCGCTGCTGCGGCATCGCCACCGGCTGAACGAGGCGGCGATCGATCTGAACATTTCGCGCGTCACGCTATACCGGCTAATGGGTCAGCACGGCTTGCGGGATCCCAGCGCGGCCGACGAGAAAGCGGCGCTTGAGGCGCTCGCCGCCGATGAGCCCGCGCACGAATGAGCGGGACGCGTAGCCAGGAGCGCCTGGTCGGGGACACCTGACCAGGCACCCGACCGGGGCGCCCCTTTTCGCCTCAGGTAGAATCATCCCGGTTACGTTCCCCTTTCCATTCGATGACGACGCTCACCCTGATCGTCGCTCGCGCCAATAACGGCGTGATCGGCCGCGACAACCAGTTGCCCTGGCGACTTCCCGAAGACCTCGCGTTCTTCAAGCGCACCACGATGGGCGCGCCCATCATCATGGGCCGCAAGACGCATGAATCGATCGGCCGGCCGTTGCCGGGACGCCGCAACATTGTCGTGACACGGGACGCCACGCGGCGCTTTCAGGGCTGCGACGCAGCCACCACGCTCGAAGACGCGCTCAAGCTCGCCGCCCAGGACCAGGCGCCGGAAGCGTTTCTGATCGGCGGCGCGCAACTGTATGCGGAAGGCTTGCGTCAGGCAGACAAGCTGATCGTCACCGAAATCTCCGCGGATTTCGAAGGCGACGCCACCTTCCCGGAGCTCGATGAAAACGAATGGGAAGAAGTCGCGCATGAAACCCATCGCGCGGATGCACCGAACGACTTCGATTACGCCTTCGTGACTTATAAGCGTAAGGGCGCGTGAAGGTCACGCGCCGCACCTGCCTGACTGACTGACTAACTGACGGTTCATGCATCTGGCGCCGGGATTCGCGCATTCATCTTTCGCCTCCCGCCGCCCCACACGCATAAAAAAACGCCACGCATGCAACTGCGTGGCGTTTCTGTTTTCAGCGCTGCTTTCAACGCTGTTGCCGAGCGCTTACTGGCCCGCGATCGTCATCCGTTCGATCAGCACCGAGCCCGTTTCCTTGGTCCCGCGCGTGATCGTATCCGCACCGATCGCGACGATATGGCGGAACATCTCCTGCAGCGTGCTCGCCACGGTGATTTCCTCGACCGGATACTGGATCTTGCCGTTCTCGACCCAGAAGCCCGACGCGCCGCGCGAATAATCGCCCGTCACGTAATTCACGCCCTGCCCCATCAGTTCGGTCAGCAGCAGACCCGTGCCGAGCTTCTTCAGCATTGCCTCGAAGTCGTCTTCCGGACGTGTCTTCGAGCTGCGCAGCGACAGATTGTGCGAGCCGCCGGCGTTGCCGGTGGTCTGCATGCCGAGCTTGCGCGCCGAGTAGGTGGACAGGAAGTAGCCTTCCACCACACCGTCCTTCACCACGGAGCGCTGTTTGGTGCGCACGCCTTCTTCGTCGAACGGCGCGCTGCCCATGGCCCGCGCAACGTGCGGATCTTCGACCACCTGGATGTGCGGCGCGAACACCGGCTTGCCGAGGCTATCGACGAGGAACGAGGTCTTGCGGTACAGCGCGCCGCCGCTGGTGGCCTGAACGAACGCGCCGAGAATCCCGGCGGCGAGCGGCGCTTCGAACAGCACCGGCACCTTGCGCGTATCGAGCCCGCGCGCACCGATGCGCGACAACGCCCGCTGCGCCGCGTAACGGCCTACTGCTTCCGGGTCGGCGAGGTCGGACGCGCTGCGGGTCGACGTGTACCAGTCGTCGCGCTGCATGTTGCGGCCACTGCCGGCGATCGGCGCGCAGGCGATGTAGTGGCGCGAGTACGGATAGCCCGCGAGAAAGCCGCGCGAGGTGGCCAGCACGAATTGCGAGTGCTGCGCCGAGACGCTCGCGCCCTCAGAGTTCTTGATCTGCGGATCGGTGGCGAAAGCGGCGTCTTCCGAGCGGCGGGCGATTTCCACCGCTTCGTCGGCCGTCAGATTCCACGGGTGATACAGATCGAGATCGCGTGGTGCGGTTTCGAGCAGGTCGGCTTCGGCGAGACCCGCGCAATCGTCTTCAGCCGTAAAGCGGGCGATGTTGTACGCCGCCGCGACCGTGTCCTTCAGAGCCTGCGACGAAAAGTCCGAAGTGCTCGCATTGCCGCGCTTGTTGCCGATGAACACCGTCACGCCGACCATCTTGTCGCGATTGTGTTCGATCGTTTCGACTTCGCCGCGCCGCACGGAGACGGACAGACCGTCGCCTTCGGAAATCTCGGTTGCCGCGTCGGTACCGCCGAGCGACTTCGCGTGACGAAGGATGTCCGAGGCGATTTCCTTCAGTTCATCCTGGGTATGCGGAAAAAAGCGCTGCTTGACGTCCATGTCTGCTGCCATTGTCGTTGCCGTCCTGTTCGGGGCCGAGCGGCCCTGTGTGTTCGCCCATGCCACACGCATGCGCTCGCATTTTACGGGCGCCATTCACGTGCTCATTTGCCTGCTCATTTGCGTAGTCACGCATCCCGCGATCATAGCAAGGTACGCGAAGCTGTACCTGGCATTCGCTGAGCCTTGCGTTGCCTCGGCCTGGTTGCGGCGCCGTCGTGACGTGGTTGTGACGCCGTGTGACGCCGTCGTGGCCCGGCTCCGGTTTCGTGCTGGAGCCGGCCTGGCCGTGCATGCGAAAAACCCCGCCAGAAGCCTTGTGCACAGCAGCACGGCGGGTTCGAAGGGCGCGGCACGCTACAATATCGGTATGACACGCAAAACCCGCATTCAACCCATCGAATCCGCCGAGCCGGAAGTCGACGAGAACGGCTACGACCGTCCCAGCAAGTCCCAGCTCAAGCGCGAAATGCACGAGCTGCAGGAACTGGGCTCGGCGCTGATCGCCCTGCCCAAAGACGCGCTCAAGCGCATGCCGATGCCCGAAAAGCTCGACGACGCCGTGCGCGAGGCGCGCCGCATCACCGACCACGAAGGCAAGCGCCGCCAGGTGCAGTACGTCGGGCGCGTGATGCGCTCGCTGCTGGAAGAAGAAACCGCCGCGCTGCGCACCGCGCTCGACACCTATAACGGCGTCAACAAGGCGGAAACGGCCAAATTGCACTGGATCGAGCGCACCCGCGAGAAACTGCTCGCCGACGACGCCGCGCTGACCGAATTCATCCGCCAGCACCCGAACGCCGATCCGCAGCAGGGTCGCACGCTGATCCGCAATGCCCGCAAGGAAGCGCAGCAAAGCAAGCCGCCGCGCTACTTCCGCGAGCTGTTCCAATGGATCAAGAACGCCGACGGGCCGTCTGCCGACACCGATTCCGATGCTGAAGATGCTCTGGAAGACGACGATGACGACCGCGACGCATAAGGCAGTACGTCAGCATCCGGATGAAATCGTGATCGGCCTCGTGTCGATCAGCGACCGCGCATCCACCGGCGTGTACGAGGACAAAGGCCTTCCGGCACTACAGGAATGGCTCGGCGCCGCCCTGAGTTCGCCGTTTCAGGTGGTCACGCGCCTGATTCAGGACGACGCGGCCACGATCTCCGCCACGCTGGTCGAACTGGTAGACGAAACCGGCTGCGATCTGGTGCTGACTACCGGTGGCACCGGCCCGTCGCGCCGCGACGTGACGCCGGAAGCGACTCTCGCGGTTGCGACGAAGGAAATGCCGGGTTTCGGCGAGCAGATGCGGCAAATCAGCCTGAATTTCGTGCCGACCGCGATTCTGTCGCGTCAGGTGGCGGTAATTCGCGAAACTGCGGAACACGCGGCGCTGATCATCAATCTGCCTGGCCAGCCGAAGTCGATCAAGGAAACGCTGGAGGGGCTGCGCGACGCCGAAGCAGGCGGCGCGGTGAAGGTGCCGGGCATTTTCGCCGCGGTGCCCTATTGCATCGACCTGATCGGCGGCCCGTATGTGGAAACGAATGCCGATGTGGTGAAAGCGTTCCGGCCGAAAAACGCAGTACGCGCGCCCCAGCAGGCTTGAGGCCGAAGCTGCGGCGGTGGCCGTGTATTTGCACTGCAAGCATCGCCGAAGCCGCGACAGCATGACTTTCGCCGCCGCGGCCCCCGGGCCGCAGCGGTATTACTCCGCAGCCGCTGCGTCCGGCGCCGCCGGAATCAGGAAGTGCTCGCGGTAGTACTTCAGCTCGTCGATCGATTCGTGGATGTCGGCCAGCGCCGTGTGCATCGCGCGTTTCTGGAAGCCCTTGTAGATCGTGGGCTGCCAGCGGCGGCACAGTTCCTTCAGGGTGCTGACGTCGAGATTGCGGTAATGGAAGAAGCGCTCCAGATCCGGCATCCAGCGCGCCATGAAACGGCGGTCCTGGCAGATCGAATTGCCGCACATCGGCGACTTGCCCGGCGGCACATAAGCGCCAAGAAACTCGCGAATCTGCTCGGTAGCATCGGCTTCGCTCACCGTCGACGCCTTCACCCGGTCGATCAGGCCCGAGCGGCCATGCGTGTTCTGGTTCCACTGGTCCATTCTGGCGAGCGTTTCGTCGCTCTGATGAATCGCCAGCACCGGCCCTTCGACCAACCGGTCGAGCGTCGAATTCGTCACCACCACCGCGATTTCGATGATGCGGTCGGTGTCCGGTTCGAGCCCGGTCATTTCCATGTCCAGCCAGACGAGATTCATGTCGCTGCGCACGAGCGACGGCGGTTCGGTGGATGCGAGGATGTCAGTCATGAGGGCAACCCTGAGGGCCCGGCAAATCGCTTCGCAGGAAGCAGAATGGCCGCGCCGATTGTTCGTATGAGATTGGTTTGTGCCGGCCTGGGCCGGTTTTGTCCAGTTTTGGACTTACCCTCCCGCCACGAGGCGGGAAGAAACATATAATTCTCGCATAGTTACCACGGAATCCCCGGATGCCCACCCTGTACTTCACCGTCCTGTTCGTCGTCGCCGTCGTGGCGATGGTCGGCACCAAACTGTGGCTCGCGTCGCGGCAGATCCGCTTCGTCGCCGGCCATCGCGAGCAGGTGCCGAGCCAGTTTGCCGGCACCATCGCGCTCACCGCGCACCAGCGCGCCGCCGACTACACCATCGAACGCACACGGCTGGCGATGATCGAGGTCGTCGTCGGCGCTGCCGTCCTGATCGGACTGACGCTGCTGGGCGGCGTTCAGGCACTCGATCTGGCGATCTCGGACTGGCTGGGCCGCGGCTACGTCGGCCAGATCGTACTGGTCGCAGCGGTAATCGCGATCACCGGCGTGATCGATCTGCCGTTCGAGTACTACCGGCAATTCGTGGTCGAGCAGCGCTTCGGCTTCAACCGGATGAGCAAGGGTATTTTCTTCCTCGACCGTCTCAAGGGCCTGCTGCTCGGCGCCGCATTCGGCCTGCCGCTGCTGTTCGTCGTGCTGTGGCTGATGAACCAGGCCGGCAGCCTGTGGTGGCTGTGGACGTGGATCGTCTGGGTCGCATTCCAGATGCTCGTGCTGGTGCTGTATCCGTCGTTTATCGCACCGATCTTCAACAAGTTCGAACCGCTCAAGGACGAAGCGCTGAAAAGCCGCATCGAAGCACTGATGCAGCGCTGCGGTTTCGCCGCGAAGGGCCTGTTCGTGATGGACGGCAGCCGCCGTTCGGCACACGGCAACGCCTACTTCACCGGCTTCGGCGCGGCCAAGCGGATCGTGTTCTTCGACACGCTGATCGCGCGCCTGTCGGGCAGCGAGATCGAAGCGGTGCTCGCGCACGAACTCGGTCACTTCAAGCGCCGTCACGTGATCAAACGGATGATCGTCACGTTCGCGATCAGTCTCGTGATGCTCGCCCTGCTCGGCTGGCTGACGCAATGCGTGTGGTTCTACGAAGGACTAGGCGTGCGGCCGTCGCTGATCGGCGGCAATAGCGGCCTCGCGCTGGTGCTGTTCTTCCTCGCGCTGCCGGTGTTCCTGTTCTTTGTCACGCCGCTCGGCAGCCTCAGTTCGCGCAAGCACGAGTTCGAAGCCGACGCCTTCGCCGCCACGCAAACCGATGCGCAAGACCTCGTCAACGCGCTCGTCAAGCTATACGAGGACAACGCGTCGACCCTGACGCCCGATCCGATCTATACCGCGTTCTATTACTCGCATCCGCCGGCGTCGCAGCGGATCGACCGCCTGCTGCGGCACGCATGAGCGGCCGCTCCCCGAAAGCGCCGCGCGCGCCGTCCAGCACCCGCGTAGGCGGGCTCGTGATTGCCGCGCATGGGCGCCACTACCTGGTCGCCCCGGAAGACGGCGGCCCGATGCTCCAGTGCTTCCCGCGCGGCAAGCGCAGCGAGGTGGCGGTCGGCGATCGCGTGATTTACGAGCCGACTTCAGCGGATCAGGGCGTGATCGTCGAGATCGGCGAACGTCGCAATCTGCTGTATCGCTCGGATCAGTACAAGTCGAAGCTGTTTGCCGCGAATCTGGATCAGTTGCTGATCGTGCTCGCGACCGAGCCGCATTTCAGCGAAGACCTGCTCGGCCGTGCGCTGGTCGCCGCCGAAGCGAACGAACTGAAGCCGTTGATCGTGCTCAACAAGATCGACGTGACCGGTGCGCTGGAGGGCGCGCGCAAACGGCTTGAACCGTACCGTGCGCTCGGCTACACCGTGGTCGAAGTCTCGATCAAGACGCAACCTGATACCGCACGACCTGCTTTGCTGGAACATCTGCAAGGTCATTCGACGCTGCTGCTCGGCCAGTCGGGCATGGGCAAATCGACCTTGGTGAATCTGCTGATTCCAGATGCCGAAGTCGCCACCCGTGAGATCTCGACCGCACTGAACAGCGGCCGGCATACCACCACCTTCACGCGGCTCTATCCTTTACCCGGTGCCGACGGCGGCGCGTTGATCGATTCGCCGGGTTTCCAGGAATTCGGTCTGCATCACCTGACCGAAGGCAGGCTCGAACGCGCATTTCCCGAGTTCCGGCCGTTGCTGCCAAACTGCCGCTTCTACAATTGCCATCATTTGCAGGAGCCGGGTTGCGCGATTCTCGAAGCGGTTGCCGATGGCCGGATCCGGCGCGAACGGCATGCACTGTATGCGCAACTCGTGCATGAAGCCAGTCAGATCGTGCGCTAACGCGCGTCGCTTTCAACCCACGGATTCACGATGAAACTGATGCGCGCGCCGAATCTGATCATCGGACAGCATTGGGTCAATGTGCTGGAGACGGCGGGCATCGCTTGCGAGTTGCACAACCGTTACCTGAACGGCGCGCTCGGCGATATTCCGGCAGATCAGTGCGCGCCGGAGTTGTGGCTTGTCGACGAACGCGACGAGGCGATGGCGCGACGATTGATCGACGCAGCTGCGCATGGACCAGCGCCAGGTTCGCCTTCATGGCGATGCCATCAGTGTGGGGAGACGCTCGAAGCGCAGTTCACGGTGTGCTGGCAGTGCGGAACGGCACGGGATCCGCTGGATGGGTGACGCAGTCGGGTTCGGGTGGCAGGTAGTGAGGCCACTGCGGTGAGCGCAAAAAAGCCGGGTAAGAACCCGGCTTTTTTTATTGCATCGCGTTAGCGGCGCGCTGACTCACGCGAGCCATACCGCGATCGTCAGCATCAACAACAAAATCATCCATAGCACCACCGCGCGCCACACGAGACCCACTGCCGATTGCAGCGTGCGCGGCGTGCAATCGTCACCGACCTGCATCGGGCCACCGTCGCCTGTGGCGAGCGCGTCGAGGCTCGACTGCTCAGCGAGCGGCCCACTCAAACGCGCGCCAAGCGCCCCACTGCCCGCAGCCAGCAGCACGCCGTCATTCGCATCCGGCCACTGGCGCGCGTGGTTGCGCCACGCATAAATCGCGTCCTCGAAATTGCCGACAATCGCGAAACCCAGCGACGTGAGCCGCGCCGGAACCCAGTCGATCACGAAAAAGGCCCGCTGCGCAAAACTCGAAAACGCGACCGTGCGGTCGTCGACTGGCCGTGCCCATGTGCGCGCCAGGTACTCGGCGATCCGGTACAGCACCGCGCCCGCCGGCCCGACCGGAATCAGGAACCAGAAGAACACCCCGAACACGTGCCGATGCGAGGCCACCACCGCATGAATCAGCGTATGGCGCACGATTTCGCTAACGGGCATGTCGACAGTGTCGAGCCCGGTCCATTCATTCAGGATTTCACGCGCGCGCGGCACATCGTCGTTGTTCAACGCGAGGTGGATGTCGGTGAAGTAATGGCTGAACTGCCGGAAGCCGAGCGTGAAGTACAGCACGGCGACGTTCCACAGGAAGGCCAGTGCAAAGTGAATGTGGTAAAGCACGTAGTAGACAAGCGCGACAGCCAGCGTCCACGGCACCACCACCACAAGCCACGCGAGCAGGCCATGTCTGGGCTTGCCGGCATCGAATCCGTGCGCCGCCGACTCCGCATGGTATTGAAGCAGCGCGGACACCGGATTGTTCGGCGACAGCGCGCGCACCTGTTCAATGATCAGAGCCAGCAATACGGAGAAAAAAGTCATGCGATGCGCCGTGCTTTTCGAGTTTTACGATTGTTTTATAACGATAGCACAGGGTCGGATGCGACTGAGCGCAGACGTTGACAAACACCCAACAACTGCACAGACCGCCGTGGCTTACGCCGCGAGAAAGCGATAGAAGTTGCGCAGCATCGCCGCCGTTGCGCCCCAAATGAAATAATGGCCGCCCGGTTGACCCTCGCGATCTTCCGTCTGCGCCGACGCAGCCCGCGGATAGGGCATCGCGAAAAAGCGCCGCTCGCCGCCTTCGTAACGAAACACGCGTTCCTCGTGATGCGCGGGGTCCATCAGAAACGCGAGCGGGACTTCGAAGACGTCGGCTACTTCAAGTGCATCCATTTTCAACGTGAAAGGGGGATGCACAAGACCAATGACGGGCGTCACGCGAAACCCGGTGCCCGTCAGATAGTCGGGCAACGCACCGAGAATTTCAACGCGCGACGGATCGAGACCGACTTCTTCCTGCGCCTCGCGCAATGCCGTGGCGGTCGCGTCGGCGTCGAACGGCTCGTGGCGGCCGCCGGGGAAGCTCACCTGGCCGGCATGGTCGTTCAGATGGTCGGCACGTTGAGTCAGGAGCACGGTGAGACCGTTGTCGCGCACAACCAGCGGCACCAGCACGGCGGCCACGCGCGGATCGACGTGCTTATCGCGCCAGGGCGCTTCGATAATCGGTTCAGGCGTCCAGCTGAGACGCTGCTCGAACCGCCCGCGCAGACCATCGGGCGTCAGGCGCCCGGCAACCACCGGCGGCAGATCGGCACCCGTCGCTTCGACAGGCAGAGTTTCAGGCTCAAAGGCGGGGCGGATCAACGGGTCTCTCGGAATGAGCGGATAGGGGACATGCCGCTATTTTGACCTGGCAAACAAAAAAGCACCCGCGAGGGTGCTTTTTCTTACAGCTTTTACGCTTCCGGAGCAGCGCGGTCTTTCTTGGCGACCAGCTTTTCCTTGATCCGAGCCGACTTGCCCGAACGGTCGCGCAGGTAGTACAGCTTCGCACGACGCACATCGCCGCGACGCTTCACGACGATGCTTGCCAGCAACGGCGAGTACGTCTGGAACGTACGCTCGACGCCTTCGCCCGACGAAATCTTGCGGACGATGAACGACGAATTCAGACCACGGTTACGCTTGGCGATCACAACGCCTTCGTAAGCCTGAACACGCTTGCGCGTACCTTCAACCACGTTCACGCTGACGATCACCGTATCGCCGGGGGCGAATTCGGGGATGGTCTTCTCGCCGAGGGCGCGGCCGATTTCTTCCTGCTCGAGTATTGCAATCAGATTCATCACTGACTCCTAAGTCCATCTTGTCGGCGTTCGTACCTGCCTCGTGAAAACACTTGGCTACGGCCCCGATAGAGGATGGGTTCACATCTGGCACCGTACACGCATGTGCGGCGCCGCCTATGTCCGCTCGAAAGACCGAGGCTTTACGCCTTCGACGCTTCCTTTGCGAGACTCGTAAGCCATGCCTCGTCGGCACGGCTCAACATCTTGTTCTTTCTGGCCTTCACGATCAGATCGGGCCGCTTGTTCAACGTGTTACGCAAAGCCTCACGCCGACGCCACGCTTCGATTTCCGCATGATGGCCGCCGAGCAGCACATCAGGCACACGCACGCCGTTGTATTCCTCCGGGCGCGTGTAATGCGGACAATCCAGCAACACGTCGACAAAACTGTCCTGCACCGCCGATTGCGAGTCGTTCAGCACGCCGGGCAACTGACGCACCACCGCGTCCATCAAAGCCATTGCAGGCAATTCGCCGCCGGACAGCACGAAGTCGCCGAGACTGACTTCTTCGTCGACAACACGGTCGAGCAAACGCTGATCGATCGCTTCATAGCGCCCGCACAACAGGATCAGACCGGGTTCAGCCGCGAACTGCATAACGCGATCGTGATTCAGTGTGGCGCCTTGCGGCGACATCATCACGACGCGCGGCGCGCCGATGCCCTGCTCCGCCTGCGCGGCCTTCGCCGCACCGATCGCGTCTTCCAGAGGCTTGGCCAGCATGACCATGCCGGGGCCGCCGCCGTAGGGGCGATCGTCGATTGTGCGGTAGTTGTCGGTGGTGAAATCGCGCGGATTCCACGTACGCAACCCGTAGCGCTCCTGCTTCGCCGCACGGCTGGTGATACCCCAGTCGGTCAGCGCACGAAACATGTCAGGAAAGAGCGTCACGACATCGAACTGCATCGCTCTCTCCAGTCAGCGAAATTATTTAGTAATCGGCTTCCCAGTCGACGATGATCTGCTTCGCCGCCTGATCCACCGTTTTGACAAAGACGCCGACGAACGGGATCAAACGCTCGCCGGTGACCGGCTTACCGCTTTTGTCGGTATCCGGATATTCGATGCGCAACACCGAGTGCGCACCGTTGTCGATCATGTCTGCAACCTTGCCGAGGTGGACCCCGGCAACGTTCACCACATCCAGGCCGAGCAGGTCGACCCAGTAGAATTCATCGGCCCCGAGGGCCGGAAATTCGCTGCGGCTGATGTAAACGCGCGTGCCGCGCAGTGCCAGTGCAACATCGCGGTCAGTGACGCCGCCCAGATGGGCAACGATACTGTCGCTATGCGTTTTTGCCTGTAAAGACGGCGCCGACTTGCGCTCGTGGCCTTTCAGCAACCACCAGCGCTTTGCGCTTAGCAACGCGTCTCCGCCATGTCCGGCATCCGCATGCGCGGCTACCTTGACCCAGCCTTTGAGGCCGTAAGCGTCGACGATTGCACCGACCTCGACCGCGTCGGCCGGCCAGCTTTCCACCGTTTCCGCCCGCATTTCTGCTGCGCTGGAAGCGGCGTTTGCAACTTTGGCTTTCGCCTTGCCTTCGGCCCCTTCGACCGGCTTGCGGACGAATGCACCGAACGGCGCCTGACCAGACGTCTTCGCGCGCGGGGCCGCCGCTTTTGCCTTTACGCTACCTGAACCGCCGGAATCACGCTCAGACATAAGAACACCTCGCTGCCGACTTCGACGTCTGCTTCAGTAAAACTCGCGCATCGGACTGCTCACGCAAGCTGCGCGAGCCGCCGGCCGAACCGACGACGATACGCCCGCTAGCTACCATTAAGCAGCCGGCTGCGCCTTTTGCGCTTCTTTCACGAGACGCTCGACGGTCGGCGACAGTTGTGCGCCAACGCCTTGCCAGTACGTCAGGCGGTCTTGAGCGATACGCAGCGACTCACCCTTCGTAGCGACCGGGTTGTAGAAGCCAACGCGTTCGATGAAGCGGCCGTCACGACGGTTGCGCGAATCGGTTGCGACGATGTTGTAGAACGGGCGCTTCTTGGAGCCGCCACGAGCCAAGCGGATGATGACCATATTAGAATCCTTGAAAACCGGGGTGCGGAACGACTGAAACACGCGATTATAGCGGGAAACCGACGCCATAACAAACACTTACGGGGATAAACTGAGTGACCGGGTTGCGCCGGCCATACAGGCGGGGGGCTTGGACCGCGCCGAAACGCCCGAATTACCTGACGGAGCGCCCATGAAACTCCTGCTGCCACCTGCGTTTTTTTCCGTTTCACGCGCCGTCTTTCGGCGAATCACCGGATTTTCGCTAGTTGCCGGCCTTTCGGGCGCCTCCCGCGTTCAGACCCTGCGAGTCGGCGCAACGTTGTTGCTTGCGGCCACCGCCCTGCCGGCGTTGGCCGCGTTGCCGATCGAGCGTATCAAACTGCCGCCGGGCTTCCATATCGAAGTTCTGTCGGACGCGCTACCCAGCGCGCGGGGTATGGCGCTCTCGCCGAAAGGCATCCTTTATATAGGCAGCCTTGACGGCCATGTCTACGCGCTCGAGTTGCGCGATGGGCACGTGACAGCACGTCACGTGATTACGTCCGGATTGGAAACGCCGGCCGGTGTCGCATGGCGGGACGGCGCGCTGTATGTGTCCGCGGTGTCGAAAATTCTACGCTTCGACGCGATCGACGCTCACCTGAACGACCCGCCCAAACCGGCCGTCGTCACCGACACACTGCCGACCGAAACGCATCACGGCTGGAAATTCATTGCTTTCGGACCGGATGGCAAGCTGTACGTGCCGCAAGGCGCGCCCTGCAACGTCTGCCTGAAAGACCGTGACCGCTTTGGACTGATTGGCCGCATGAACCCGGACGGCAGCCACTATGAAGTCGTGGCGCGCGGCATTCGCAACACGGTCGGCTTCGCGTGGCACCCGGTAACGCACGAACTGTGGTTCACCGACAACGGCCGCGATCTGATGGGCGACGACGTACCGGACGACAAACTCAACCGCGCGCCACGCGCCGGCATGGACTTCGGATTTCCCTACTGCCATGGCGGTGACACGCCCGACCCCGAATTCGGCAAAGATCATCCGTGCAGCGCCTTCACGCCACCGGTTGTCAAACTCGGGGCGCACGTCGCCTCGCTCGGCATGCGCTTTTACACCGGCTCGATGTTTCCGGCCGCCTATCGGGACAATATTTTTATCGCCGAACACGGTTCGTGGAATCGCAGCAAAAAGGTCGGTTACCGTGTCGTGCGGGTGATCACCAACCCGGACGGCAGCAACGCGCGCCAGGAAGTCTTTGCCGAGGGTTGGCTGCAGCCCGGCGAAACGGTATGGGGCCGCCCGGCCGACGTGCAACCGATGCCTGACGGTTCACTCCTGATCAGCGACGATTACGCCGGCGCGGTTTACCGAGTGACCTACTCCGCGCCTTAACCATCGACGCGCTCACCTGTCACGTGAGCACCACCACACGGCGTGGCGTAGAATGCCCGACGGTCCGCGCCCACCGGCGCACCGCTCCTTTCGGCCGCCTGTCACTCTGCTCTCGCCTCCATGTCCACCCTTGCTTCGACTTCCTCGCATTTCAGATCCAAGACGATTACCGCTGCGCTCGCATTCTTCTTCGGCAGCCTCGGTGCTCACCGCTTCTATCTGTACGGCATGCGCGACATTTACGGCTGGGCTCATCTGCTCGGCACGCTGATCGGGATTCCCGGCGCCATGCTGGTGGTGGCGAGCGAGCGGGCCTCGATGCTCGGCTGGGTACTGGCTTTTTTCGGCGCCGTTTCGCTGCTTTCCGCTTTTCTGGCTGCGATCGTCTATGGCCTGCGTCCGGATGAAAAATGGGACGCACAGTTCAACCCGCAAACCCAGCGCAAAAGCCGCTCGGGCTGGACTGTCATTTTCATCGTGATTTTTTCGCTGCTGATCGGTGCGTTCCTGCTGATGACGGGCCTCGCAATCTCGTTTCAGACTTACTTCGAAAGTCAGGTTCAGGCCGCCAAAGCGCTGTCGCAGTAAGCTGCCGCCGCGCATCGCGCTAAAAAAGCCTCAATTGCGGATTGTCCCGCGGCGGCGGTTCCGCACGCGCCAACTCGACCCGGCGGAAGTGCGACATATCCAGAATGCCGCGATCGCGCCGGTTTAACCCGAGCCGCCGCGCCGCCTTATGGAAGCGTTGCTTCAGCAAGTCTGCCCACAACCCTTCTCCCTTCATGCGAGTGGAGAAGTTCGAGTCGTAGTCTTTCCCACCCCGCATATCGCGCACGCGACTCATCACCCGGTCAGCACGATCGGGGAAATGTGCCGCGAGCCAATCCTTGAATAGCGGTGCCACTTCCCACGGCAAGCGCAACACGATGTAGCTTGCATTGCATGCGCCCGCCTCGGCACAGGCTTCCAGCACCCGCTCCATGTCCTGCTCGGTGACGAATGGAATCACCGGCGCGATGCTCACGCCAACGGGAATACCCGCCTCACTCAGCGTACGGATGGTGCGCAATCGACGCGAAGGCGTAGCCGCACGCGGCTCGAGCGTGCGTGCAATATCCGCATCCAGCGTGGTGATAGTAATGGCCGCCATGAACTGCCCGCGCGCCGCCATAGGCGCGAGCAGATCGATATCGCGCTCGATCAGCGACGATTTGGTGATCGCCGCAAATGGATGCTCCCGCTCGCTGAGCACTTCGATCACCCGCCGTGTAAGCCGCAAGTCGCGTTCGGCCGGCTGCCAGGCGTCGGTAATCACGCCGAGTGCGATCGGCTCGGGTACATAAGACTTTTTCGACAACTCGCGCTCGAGCAATTCCGGCGCGTTGATCTTCGCGTAAATGCGGCTTTCGAAGTCGAGACCGGGCGAGAGCCCCAGATAACTATGTGTCGGCCGCGCGAAGCAGTAGATACAGCCATGTTCGCAGCCCCGATAAGGGTTCAACGACACGCTGAACGGAATATCCGGCGACGCATTGCGCGTGAGAATGGTCTTGACCCGCTCTTCGAACACCTGCGTGCGCAATACCTTCGGCTCGCCGTCTTCCTCGGACGACGAAACCCAGCCGTCGTCCACCCCTTCGCGCTGGTCGACTTCATAGCGGCCCTGCATGTTCGTTACCGCGCCGCGCCCCTTGCGAGGCGCGGGCGGAGCGATCGGAAATTCGTTCGCGAAGTCGGGGTCGGGGTTGGAATCGGTCACGGCTGGAGCACGTAAAAAACGAGAAACGGCGCAAAACACCTGTATAAATATACAGTGTTTACGCCGTTTGTCGAGCCCAGCTAAGGACCTTCGTGGCCAACTAATCGCCAACCGCAATCGTCAGCGTTTCCTTGATCTCTTCCATCACCACGTAGCTCTTCGACTGCACGGCGCCAGGCAGTTGCAGCAGGATGTCCCCCAGCAGTTTGCGGTAATCGGCCATCTCACCGATACGCGCCTTGATCAGATAGTCGAAATCGCCTGACACGAGGTGGCACTCCAGCACCTCTGGGATCTTCTGCACCTCGCGGCGGAACTGGTCGAACATGTTGCCGCTTTTGTGATCGAGCGTGATCTCGACGAACACCAGCAGCGCAGCACCCAGCTCAGCCGGGTTCACCCGGGCGTGATAGCCGATGATCACGCCGTCGCGCTCCATCCGCTTGACGCGCTCGATGCACGGCGTAACTGACAACCCGACCTGTTCCGCGAGGTCTTTCATTGCCATCCGGCCGTCCTGTTGCAGTAGCCGCAGGATCTTGTGATCGAGTTTGTCGAGAGCCCGGACCGGTTGGCGCTGTGTACGCATAGTGTTTTTGCTGAAAATCTTGAAAATACAATAACAAAACCTGCCTGACTGTTAATAGTATAGCGGTTAACACTGGGCGATCCGCGTTACACCTCGTTAATCGAACGAATTCAACGAATCGACGAGCGCGCCGCCCTCAGACCTTTCTCTGGAGCAGTTATGCGAGTCGTCGTTTTGGGCAGTGGCGTCGTCGGGGTGACGAGTGCTTATTATCTGGCGCGTGCCGGTCATGAAGTGACGGTGATCGATCGCGAGGCCGGCCCTGCGCTCGAAACCAGCTTTGCCAATGCGGGCCAGATATCGCCGGGCTACGCGTCGCCATGGGCCGCGCCGGGCGTGCCGTTAAAGGCCGTCAAGTGGATGTTCCAGAAACACGCGCCGCTGGCAATCCGCCTCGACGGCACGCAATTCCAGTTGCAATGGATGTGGCAGATGCTGCAGAACTGCACGTCGTCCCGTTATGCGGTGAACAAGGGCCGCATGGTCCGTCTCGCCGAATACAGCCGCGAGTGTTTGCAGGCGCTGCGCGCCGAAACCGGCATCCAGTACGAAG
The DNA here is from genome assembly GCF_009455635.1 of Paraburkholderia agricolaris. NCBI lineage: Bacteria > Pseudomonadati > Pseudomonadota > Betaproteobacteria > Burkholderiales > Burkholderiaceae > Paraburkholderia > Paraburkholderia agricolaris. The sequence continues at coordinate 973,268 of NZ_QPER01000001.1, read as the reverse complement.
GCCGCACAGGTGGCACGCTGCAGGTGTTCCGCACGCAACAGCAGTTCGACGGCGCCGCGAAAGACATCGCCGTGCTGCAGGAAGCCAACGTGCCGTACGAACTGCTGTCGCCGGCCGAACTCGCGCAGGCCGAACCGGCACTCGCCGCGGTCTCGCACAAGCTCACGGGCGGTCTGCGCCTGCCGGGCGACGAAACCGGTGACTGCCAGATGTTCACCACGCGCCTCGCCGCGCTGGCCGAAGAACTGGGCGTCAAGTTCCGCTACAACACGCCGATCGACGCGCTCGCCATGGCGGGCGACCGCATCGCCGGCGTGCAATGCGGCGCTGAACTGGTGCGCGCGGATTCGTTCGTCGTGGCGCTCGGTTCGTACTCGACGAAATTCCTGTCCGGCCTCGTGAAGATTCCGGTCTATCCGCTCAAGGGTTATTCGATCACCGCACCGATCGTCAACGAAGCGTCAGCGCCGGTTTCGACCGTGCTCGATGAAACCTACAAGATCGCGATCACCCGCTTCGACGACCGGATTCGTGTCGGCGGCATGGCCGAGATCGTCGGCTTCGACAAATCGTTGCGCGAGGCGCGCCGCGAAACACTGGAACTGTGCGTGAACGATCTGTTCCCGGGCGGTGGCGACACGTCGAAAGCCACCTTCTGGACCGGCCTGCGTCCGATGACGCCGGACGGCACGCCGATCGTCGGCCGCACACCCGTGCCGAACCTGTTCCTGAACACGGGTCACGGCACGCTGGGCTGGACGATGTCGTGCGGCTCGGGTCAACTGCTGGCCGACGTGATGTCAGGCAAGCAGCCGGTGATCAAGGCCGACGATCTGTCGGTGCATCGCTATCTCGGCGAAACCGGCGGCGCGCATCGCCCGGCTTATGCATAAGGTTTAATGCTTTAACGCTTCGCGAGCGGTTGAGCCGGTTCGTCATCGCAGACAGACCGGCCTGACAAAGACAAACGGCGCCCACAAGGCGCCGTTTGTCTTTTTACGCACGAGCCTTCTCCTTCTACTAGCTGACTCGAGAAACAGGCAGTATCAGAACTGATCGTCCGACAACGCCAGCACACTCTCCCCACCCTTCGCGCTGACAATCGACGCCTCCAGCGCCGAAGCCAGCGGCAACACGTGCTCGGCATAGAACTGCGCGGTCGCGATCTTCGCGCCGTAGAACGACGGATCCTCGGCGCGTTTTTCAGCGGCCACGAGCAACGCGCGCGCCATCTGCCAGCCGCCCAGGACGACACCCGCCAGCTTCAGATACGGCACGCTGCCGGCGAACACCGCGTTCGGATCGTTCTTCGTGTTGGTGACAACAAAATCGACCACCGCGCTCAGCGAACGATGCCCGTGCGCCAGATACGTCTTCATCGATTCGAACGCAGCGCCCTGTTGTGCGCCGAGTGCTTCGATCGTTTCAGCCACGCCGGCCAGCAGCGACTTCGCCACCTTGCCGCCGTCGCGCACGGTCTTACGGCCGATCAGGTCATTGGCCTGGATCGCCGTCGTGCCTTCATAGATCGGCAGAATGCGCGCATCGCGGTAATACTGCGCGGCGCCGGTTTCTTCGATGAAGCCCATGCCGCCATGCACCTGCACGCCGAGGCTCGTCACGTCGATCGACAGCTCCGTGCTCCAGCCCTTCACGATCGGCACGAGGTATTCGTAGATCGCCTGATGTTCAGCGCGCGTGGCTTCCTCAGGATGACGATGCGCGATATCGCAATGAGCCGCGGCGACATAAGCCAACGCTCGCGACGCTTCGGTGAGACCACGCATCGTCGCGAGCATGCGGCGCACGTCCGGGTGCTGAATGATCGCCACCGACTGCTTCGCGGAGCCATCGACCGGCCGGCTTTGCACGCGATCCTTCGCATACGCCACAGCCTTCTGATACGCACGGTCCGACACGGCAACGCCCTGCATGCCCACCGCGAAGCGCGCCGCGTTCATCATAATGAACATGTACTCCAGGCCGCGATTTTCTTCGCCGATCAGGTGCCCGATCGCGCCGCCGTGATCGCCGAATTGCAGCACCGCCGTCGGGCTCGCCTTGATGCCGAGCTTGTGTTCGATCGACACGCAATGTACGTCGTTACGCTCACCGAGCGAACCATCCTCATTGACCAGAAACTTCGGCACGATGAAGAGCGAAATGCCCTTTACGCCTTCCGGTGCATTCGGCGTGCGCGCCAGCACGAGATGGGCGATGTTCTTCGCCATATCGTGCTCGCCCCACGTAATGAAAATCTTGGTGCCGAACAGCTTGAACGAACCGTCACCTTGCGGCTCGGCGCGCGTGCGCACCAGCGCGAGATCGGAGCCGGCCTGTGGCTCGGTCAGGTTCATCGTGCCGGTCCACTCGCCGGAAATCAGCTTGGGCACGTAGGTTTGCTTCTGCTCTTCGCTGCCCGCCGTGAGCAGCGCTTCGATGGCGCCATCCGTGAGTAGCGGGCACAACGCGAACGACAGGTTCGACGCGTTCAGCATCTCGATACAGGCGGTGGCGATCAGCTTGGGCAGACCCTGGCCTTCGTAGTCGACCGGATGCTGCACGCCTTGCCAGCCGCCTTCGCCGAACTGGCGGAACGCATCCTTGAAACCGGGCGTCGCAGTAACCACGCCATCCTTCCAGCTGCTCGGATTGCGATCGCCTTCGACGTTCAGCGGCGCCAGCACTTCGCCGCACAGTTTCGCTGACTCATCGAGCACGGCCTGAGCCGTGTCGAGGTTCGCGTCCTCGAAACCCGGCAGCGTCGCGATGTCTTCGAGACCGGCCAGTTCTTTCATCACGAACAGCATGTCCTTGATGGGCGCCGTATAGCTCATTTCAGTTCTCCTCCTGCCTGTCTGTCGATAAAAAAAGGGCGCTGGACTTGATAGGTCCCGCGCCCTTTCGTGTGCTGCCAGACGCCTTTTAACCGGCGCTGCGGCGCTTAGCCAAGCTCGCTCACGAGTTCCGGCACGACCGTGAACAGATCGCCCACCAGACCGTAATCGGCGACGCTGAAGATCGGCGCTTCCGGATCCTTGTTGATCGCCACGATCACCTTCGAGTCCTTCATGCCGGCCAGATGCTGGATCGCACCCGAGATACCGACCGCCACGTACAGTTGCGGCGCGACGATCTTGCCGGTCTGACCGACCTGATAGTCGTTCGGCACGAAGCCCGCGTCCACTGCGGCACGCGAGGCGCCCAGCGCTGCGTTCAGCTTGTCGGCCAGCGGTTCCAGAACCTTGGTGTAGTTCTCGCCGTTGCCCAGACCGCGGCCACCCGAGACGATGATCTTCGCCGAGGTCAGTTCCGGACGGTCCAGCTTCGTCACTTCACGGCTCACGAATTGCGACAGGCCGCTATCGGCGGCTGCTTCGATCTTCTCGACCGTTGCGCTGCCGCCAACGGCCGCGACGGGGTCGAAACCGGTCGTGCGGACCGTGATGACCTTGATCGGGTCAGCCGATTGAACGGTAGCGATCGCGTTGCCTGCATAGATCGGGCGCTCGAACGTGTCGGCGCTGTCCACTGCGGTGATGTCGCTGATCTGCGCGACGTCCAGCTTCGCGGCGATACGCGGCGCGATGTTTTTACCGTAAGCGGTGGCCGGCGTGAGGATGTGCGAATAGTCCTTCGCAATGTTCAGCACCGTGGCTTCAACGTTTTCTGCCAGACCCGCTGCGAGTTGCGGCGCGTCAGCCAGCAACACCTTGCTCACGCCTGCAATCTTCGCAGCCGCATCCGCTGCGCCCTGCGCGTTTTCGCCTGCCACCAGCACGTGAATATCGCCACCAATCTTCTGCGCGGCTGCAATCGTGTTCAGCGTCGCGGCCCTGATCGACGCGTTATCGTGTTCTGCAATTACCAGATTCGTCATTTCGTCCGTCTCCTCACAGCACCTTGGCTTCGGTCTTCAGCTTCTCGACCAGCGTCTTCACATCCGGCACCTTCACACCGGCGGAACGCTTCGGCGGCTCAACGACTTTCAGCATCTTCAGGCGCGGCGTCACATCAACGCCGAGGTCTTCCGGTTTGATGACTTCCAGCGGCTTCTTCTTCGCCTTCATGATGTTCGGCAGCGTCACGTAGCGCGGCTCGTTCAGGCGCAGGTCGGTCGTGATCACGGCCGGCAGGCTCAGCGACAGCGTTTCCGCGCCGCCGTCCACTTCGCGCGACACCGTCGCCTTACCGTCGGCCACGACCACCTTCGAGGCGAACGTGGCTTGCGGCAAATTCGCCAGCGCAGCCAGCATCTGGCCGGTCTGGTTCGAATCGTCGTCGATCGCCTGCTTGCCGAGGATCACCAGTTGCGGCTGTTCCTTGTCGACCAGCGCCTTGAGCAGCTTGGCCACGGCCAGCGGCTGCAATTCTTCATTCGACTCGATCAGGATCGCGCGGTCCGCGCCGATCGCGAGCGCCGTGCGCAGCGTTTCCTGCGCTTGCGCCACACCCGCCGACACGGCAATCACTTCGGTCGCCACGCCCGCTTCGCGCAGACGCACGGCTTCTTCAACCGCAATTTCGTCGAACGGATTCATCGACATCTTCACGTTCGCGATGTCGACGCCCGTGCCGTCCGATTTCACCCGGACTTTCACGTTGTAATCGACCACTCTCTTCACTGGCACCAGGATTTTCATGCACACGCTCCAAAGTTACGAATACGTCAACCCAACGAACATTATAACGACTGCCCTTTCGCAGCAGCCGTGTCGCGGGCGCTCTAGCAGGAGGATATCGCTCCTCAGCGGCGTGACGGCAATATCGAACGATCGTTCTATTTTAATCTCGAAAAAACCCGGGCGACAACCCCGGGTTAAGACTTACGACTCTAATTTTGCATTGCCGCCGTGTCTTGCCATGCCAACAGTTGGAAAACGGCCGAACAACCGGCCGTCAAATCACCAGGCCGTGATCACCGACCCGCCGAACTTGCTTTCGACGAACTGCTTCACTTCCGGCGAATGATACGCCGCGACCAGCTTCGCAACCCACGGCTTGTTCCTGTCCGCTTCGCGGATTGCGATGATGTTCACGTACGGACCCTTCGGGTCTTCAATTGCGATGGCGTCCTGCTTGGGCTTCAGGCCCGCTTCCATCGCAAAGTTCGTATTGATCGCGGCGGCGTCCACGTCGTTCAGCGAACGCGGGATTTGCGCGGCGTCCAGTTCGACGATCTTCAGCTTCTTCGGGTTGTCGACGATATCGAGCGGCGTTGCCTTCAGACCCGCATCCGCGCGCAGCTTCAGCAGACCTTGTTTTTGCAGCAACAGGAGTGCCCGGCCGCCATTGGTCGGATCGTTCGGCACGGCGATCTTCGCGCCCGGCTGCAATTCGGCCAGCGTCTTCACCTTCTTCGAGTAGAGGCCCATCGGGTACGTGACCGTGTCGGCGATGCGGATCAGCTTGTAGCCGCGATCCTTCACCTGTGCCTGCAAGTACGGGTCATGCTGGTAGCTGTTCGCATCCAGATCGCCGCCGGCAAGCGCCGCGTTCGGCTGCACGTAGTCGGAGAATTCGACGATCTTGATGTTCAGACCGTTCTTTGCCGCGACCGTCTTCACGACTTCCATGATCTGCGCGTGCGGGCCGCCGGTGACGCCGACCTTGATCGTGTCGTCAGCGTGAGCCACCGTGGCGGCAGCGAACAGCGACGCGGCGCCGAGCGTGGCGGCCAGCTTGAGAATGAAACGACGTTGCATGATGGACCTTTTCTCGATTCTGCTTGGCGGGTTCCGATGACCCTTGTTTATTTATGGCTCAAACGACGCACGAGCCAATCCCCGAACGACTGCACCAGTTGCACGAAGACGATCAGGATCACCACGACCGTCACCATCACTTCCGGTAAAAACCGCTGATACCCGTAACGAATGCCCAGATCCCCGAGCCCGCCGCCACCGATCGCACCGGCCATCGCCGAATAGCCGACCAGCGACACGAACGTAATCGTCAATCCGGCGACCACACCCGGCAGCGACTCCGGCAACAGCACTTTGAAAACGATCTGGCTGGTGGTCGCGCCCATTGCCTGCGCGGCTTCAATCAGACCGCGATCGACTTCGCGCAACGCCGTCTCGACCAGACGCGCGATAAACGGCGCCGCGGCAATAGTCAGCGGCACCACGGCCGCAGCCGTGCCGATCGACGAGCCCACCACGAGGCGCGTGAAGGGAATCACGGCGACCAGCAAAATGATGAACGGCGTGGAACGCACCGCGTTGACGATCACCCCCATCACACGATTCACGGCGATGTTCTGCAGCACGCCCTGACGGTCCGTCAAATACAGCAGCACGCCGAGCGGCAGGCCGACCGCCGCGCCGACCAGTCCGGAAATGCCCACCATCACGAGCGTTTCCCAGAACGACTGGACGAACATATCGAACATTTCACTCAACATACGACAGCTCCTCCACCACCACACCCTGTTCGCGCAGATACGTCAGCGCCTGCGCCACCTTCGCCGGTTCACCGCCCGCCAGCACCGCGAGCGAGCCGAACGCCTGCCCCTGAATCTCGTCGATCTGGCCGTGCAGAATGTTGAAGTCGAGTTCGTAGCGGCGAATCGTTTCCGACAGAATCGGTTGATCGACGCCCGAGCCGGTGAATGCGAGGCGCAGCAAATGGCCGCTACCGGTCTTGAGGCGTTCAGCCACGCGCGCCTTCATTGCGGGCGGCAGTTCCTGCGCGATCACGTCGCCGATCAGCGCGCGCGTGACTTCATGATGCGGTTGCAGGAACACGTCGATGACCTTTCCCTCCTCGACCACACGGCCTGCGTCCAGCACCGCGACGCGGTCGCAGACCTGCTTGATCACGTCCATCTGGTGCGTGATCAGCACGATCGTCAGGTTCAGTTCACGATTGATGCGCTTGAGCAGTTCGAGGATCGCGCGTGTGGTTTCGGGGTCGAGCGCCGAGGTCGCTTCGTCGGAAAGCAGCACCTTCGGCTTGCTCGCGAGCGCGCGTGCAATGCCGACACGCTGCTTCTGCCCACCGCTGATCTGCGCCGGATAACGGTCCTTCTGCGCCGACAGGCCGACCAGTTCGAGCAGCGGCAACACGTTCGCCTCGATCTCGTCGCGCTTCATGCCGGCGAGTTCGAGCGGCAACGCCACGTTCTCGTACACCGTGCGCGACGACAGCAGGTTGAAGTGCTGAAAAATCATGCCGATCTCGCGACGTGCTTCGCGCAATTGCGCGGCGGGCAGCGTCGTCAGATCGCGGCCGTTGACAACGATGTTGCCTTCACTCGGGCGCGTCAGCAGGTTGATGGTACGCACGAGCGTACTCTTGCCCGCGCCGCTGCGGCCGATGATGCCGAACACCTCACCCGCCGGAATCGACAGATTGACGTTATGCAACGCCTCGACCCAGCCCCGGGGCCCGGCAAACCGCTGAGAGATATTGCGTATTTCGATCATGGAAAACAAAACGGCGGAGTTTGCCAACGAGCGTTGTGCGCTCCCGACAAGCGGCCGCCGTTGCTTTTATTGGGATTTGAACCCGCGATTCTACCGCAGCGCCGTCATTCCCTTTAATAATCAATTACGATCTTTTCATAACCATAAAGCATTAGAGGCGTGCCCGGCGTGAGACGCTCGCGTGCGCGCGCCCGCTGCGACTATGATCGGGCGATTCGAAATCAGGACACATTCAGGATAAAGGGCAGCCATGGACACAACCCGACCCGGCAATGCGCGTCCCATTGCGGGCGCCCCGAAAGGCGGCGCTGCGCAGCGTTCGACCGTCACGACGAGCGACGGCATCGAACTGCCTCTGTATCGCTGGCCCGCGACAACGCCCTTGCGCGGCACGGTCGCGCTGGTACATGGACTGGCGGAGCACGCAGGGCGTTACGCGGCGCTGGCGGACCGGCTGAATTCGGCCGGCGTTGAACTCGTCGCCATCGATTTGCGCGGACATGGGCATGCGCCGGGCAAACGCGTATGGGTGAACCGTTTCGACGACTATCTGCTCGACGCCCAGGCCTTGCTCGATGAAGCGGCCACCAGTTGCGCCCCGCTGTTCCTGATGGGGCACAGCATGGGCGGCGCGGTCGCGGCGCTATACGCGATCGAACGGCTCGAGGCGAGCGGGCGCCGGCTCAGTGGCCTGATCCTGTCGAGCCCCGCGCTCGCACCGGGTCGTGACGTGCCGCGCTGGATGCTCAAGGTGAGCCAGGTGATTAGCGGCATCTGGCCGACCTTCCCGGCGATGAAAATCGACGCGGCCTTGCTCTCGCGGCTTGAGCCCGTGGTGAACGCCAATCGCAACGATCCGCTGGTTCATCACGGCGCGATTCCCGCGCGTACGGGCGCGGAGTTGTTGCTGGCGATGGCGCGCATCGAACGCGGCCGGGCCGCACTACGCGTCCCGCTGCTGGTGTATCACGGCACCGCCGACAAACTCACTGAACCCGAAGGCAGCCGCGATTTCGGCGCGCACGCCGGTTCGCCGGACAAAACGCTCACGATGCACGAAGGCAGCTATCACGAGACAATGAACGATCTCGACCGGGATCGGGTGATCGGCGCGTTGATCGACTGGATGGAGAAGCGGCTGCACAGAGCCTGAGCAATGGCCGGCTTGTAGATGTTCGGGTTTGCCTACAGCAACGGCACCGAACCCGGCCAGCGGCCAGCAACGGCCCGGCTAACGCTTCCAGTCCGGCGGCCGTTTATCGATGAAGGCCTGCACGCCCTCGAGCGCGGAGTCGTCCATCATGTTGCAGGCCATGGTCTGTCCAGCCAGCTGATACGCCGCTTCGATGCCCATTTCGAGCTGGCGATAGAACAGGCCCTTTCCGGCGCTCACCGCCTCGACAGGTTTCGCGCAGATGCTCTTCGCGAGTCGCGCGACCTCCGCATCGAGCGCATCGGCCGGCGCGACGCGGTTCACGAGGCCTTGCTGTCGCGCCTGCACGGCGTCGATGAAATCGCCGGTGAGCAGCATTTCGAGCGCCGCCTTACGCGACAGATTGCGCGACAGCGGCACTGCAGGCGTCGCACAAAAGAGCCCCAGGTTGACGCCTGAGACGGCAAAACGCGCGGTATCGGCGGAAACGGCCAGATCGCACATCGCGACCAGCTGACATCCGGCCGCCGTGGCAATGCCGTGCACCCTCGCGATCACCGGTTGCGGCAGGCGCTGGATCGTCAACATCAGTTTCGTGCAGCGTGCGAACAAGGCCTGGTAGTAGGCCAGCGACGGCGCCGCGCGCATTTCCTTCAGATCGTGTCCGGCGCAAAAGGCGCGGCCGGCGCCGGCGATCACCACCACCCGCGCATTGGACTGCGCCAACGCCGTCAGCGCCGACTGCAACGCGTCGAGCAATGCTTCGGAGAGCGCGTTGAAGGCATCAGGCCGGTTCATCGTCAAACGGACAACGCCTGGCACGCCGTACGCGTCGTGTTCGATTTCGACCAGTGAAGAAGCGCTGCGCACTTCGGCATTCATGGCTTGCCCCTCGTTGAACTCGTACGGTTCGCGGCACTCGACTAACGCTTGCCGCGTGGAAGCTCAGATTCCGGCCAGCGCGCGCACGTGCGCGACCACGCTGCGCCCGAGCGCCGACAGGTTGTACCCGCCTTCGAGACAACTGACGATCCGCCCACCCGCATAGCGCTTTGCGATCTCGCGCACCTGGTCGGTGATCCATGCGTAGTCGTCTTCGACCAGCCCCATGTTGCCCAGATCGTCTTCGCGATGCGCGTCGAAGCCCGCCGAGATGAAGATCATTTCCGGCTTGAATTCTTGCAGGCGAGGCAGCCACAGCATGTCGACCGCCTCGCGCACCGCCATGCCTTTCGAGCGCGCCGGCATCGGCACGTTGCACATGTTGGGCGCCTGGTTGTCGGCGCCGGTGAACGGATAGAACGGATGCTGGAAGATGCTGCACATCAGAACGCGCGAATCGCCCGCAAAGGCCGCTTCGGTACCGTTACCGTGATGGACGTCGAAGTCGATGATCGCCACGCGCTGCATGCCGTGCACTTCGAGCGCATGACGCGCGGCGATCGCCACGTTGTTGAAAAAGCAGAAGCCCATTGCGCGTGCCGGCTCCGCATGGTGGCCAGGCGGGCGCACGCTGCAGAACGCGTTATCGAAGCGGCCTTCGATAACGGCGTCGGTCGCGGCCACCGCGGCACCCGCTGCGCGCAACGCGGCCTGCAAGGTGTGCGGGTTCATCGACGTGTCGGGATCGATTTCCGCGAGCCCCTGCGCAGGCGAACGGCTGCGGATGTAGTCGACGTGGGCTTGCGTATGCACGCGCAACAGCGCGGCATCGTCGGCGAGCGGCGGCGATTCGCGTTCGATCAGCGAGTCGATGCGGCTCGCGATCAATTGGTCTTCGATTGCCTGCAGCCGGGCCGGGCATTCGGGATGCCACTGCCCCATATCGTGCAGCAAACAATCGGCGTGGGAATAAAAGCCTGTTGCCATGATTCTCGTATGCGGCGCGGCGCTCTCAAAGCGCGCGCGGCGTGTCTCCGTCCAGGGCGCGCACACCAGGCGCACCAACATTTGCCAAGTTACCACACGATGCGACTGTGACGCGCTGGGCACAGTTTTGCGGGAGGCGTCGGGTATACTGCCCCGATCCGTTTTCCCCTGTCTCTTTTGCACTGCGCCCTCAGCTCACTATGACCGTCAAGCTTGCTCTGTCCGCACGAAACCGGCTACGCACGAAGACCGCGGCCGCCGCACTGTCTATCGCATCGTGCATGTTCATGGCAACCAGTCCGGCGATCGCGCAAAGCGTTACGAAGAAACCGCTGCTGGTGGCGCAAAGCCAGCCGCAACCGGCCGTGCCGCAAGGGCAAACCTTCGAAGAAGAGATTATTCCGCAGCGCTACGCGAACAACGCCAATGTGGACGCGTTCATCAGCGACATGGCAGCGCGCTATGACTTCGACGAAGCCGGCCTGCACGCCCTTTTCGCGCGCGTGAGCTATTCGGCCACGGCGGTCAAACTCGTCACGCCGTCGCCCTCGCCGTCGATCAAGAACTGGCGCGTGTATCAGTCGCGCTTTCTCGACCCGGTACGCATCAACGCCGGCGTGCGCTTCTGGCGCGCCAACCAGGCCACGCTGCAGCGCGCCTATGAAGAGTTCGGCGTGCCGCCGGAAGTGATCGTCGGCATCATTGGCGTGGAGACGATCTACGGGCGCTTCATGGGCAACTTCCGTGTGCTCGATGCTCTGACCACGCTCACGTTCGACTATCCGAATACCGCCAATCGCGCGGATCGCCAGGCGACCTTCCGCAAGAATCTCGAAGACTACCTGGTGTGGACGCGCGATTCGCAAATCGATCCGACCACCGTGCTCGGTTCCTATACCGGCGCAATCGGGATTCCGCAGTTCCTGCCGAGCAGCATCGTGGAATACGCGGTGAACTACGACGGCAACAAACAGATCGACCTGCGCACGAGCCAGGCGGATGCGATCGGCAGCGTGGCGAATTATCTGCGCCAGAACGGCTGGGAAAACGGCCGGCCGGTCGTGTGGAAGATTGGCTCGGATGCCGGCAGCCTGGGTGTGGCGCAAGCGGCCGCCGACGGCAAGCCAGAGCCGCATTGGCCGCTGGACCAGTTGCTGCGTGCCGGATTGCTGCTGAACGAGCCAGGCGTCGATGTCGCGGCGGAAGCCGGCACGCCGGTGACCGTGGTGGATCTGCCGTCGCCGGGGCGTGGCACCGAGTACATGCTGGGCCTGAAGAACTTCTACGTGCTGACACGCTATAACCGCAGTTTCTTTTACGCACTCGCGGTTTATCAACTGGGTCAGCGAGTCAAGGCGCAGATGGAAGCGAGCGACGCTGCGAACAACGCCAGCAGCGGTAATGCGGCGGCGCCTGGCGCGGCTTCGCAGTAAGCTGAGCGACGCTTGCCAGTCACTGGCCCGTCAGGTCCGGTCCACATTACAAACAGATAGCAAGCGACACAAAAAAAGCGCCGGTTAAACCGGCGCTTTTTTTTGGCCATCTCAGTTCGAGGATCGCTGAATGCGCCCAGGCGCAATCAAGCCGGGAACACACCCGTCGACAGATACCGGTCGCCCCGATCGCAGACGATAAACACGATCGTCGCGTTCTCGACCTGGCGCGCGATGCGCAGCGCCACCTCACAGGCCCCGCCCGACGAGATGCCGGCGAAGATCCCTTCGACCGAAGCCATGCGCCGCGCCATCGCTTCGGCTGCGGCCTGACTCACATTCTCGACGCGGTCCACGCGGCTACGATCGAAAATCTTCGGCAAATAGGCTTCCGGCCATTTGCGGATGCCCGGAATGCGCGAACCCTCTTCAGGCTGTGCGCCGATGATCTCGATCGCCGGATTCTGTTCCTTCAGGTAGGTGGACACGCCCATGATCGTGCCGGTCGTGCCCATCGACGAGACGAAGTGCGTAATTCGCCCTTCGGTATCGCGCCAGATTTCCGGACCCGTGCCTTCGACATGCGCGGCCGGATTGTCCGGGTTCGCGAACTGGTCGAGGATGATGCCCTTGCCTTCGCGCTGCATCTGTTCGGCCAGATCGCGCGCGTATTCCATGCCGCCCGTGACCGGCGTCAGTACGATCTGCGCGCCATAAGCAGCCATGCTCTGACGGCGCTCCACCGACAGATCTTCCGGCATGATCAGCACCATCTTGTAGCCGCGGATTGCCGCCGCCATGGCCAATGCGATGCCGGTGTTGCCGCTGGTCGATTCGATCAGCGTGTCGCCCGGCTTGATGCGCCCACGCGCTTCCGCCTTCTTGATCATCGACAGCGCCGGACGGTCCTTCACCGACCCCGCGGGGTTGTTGCCCTCGAGCTTTGCAAGGATCACGTTATTGCGGCTGCGGATCTCGTCGTCAGTCAGCCGGACGAGTTGCACGAGCGGCGTATTGCCGATCGTGTCTTCAATCGTTTTGTAAGCCATATCGGTTCTGGTGCTCTCGATAGATGCGCGGGGTCTCTAATCTATCGATTCTAAACCACCATTCGCACGGTCGCCGCGCGGCCCTTCTGAGCGTATGGATGCAGGCGTTGCGAGCGAGCCCCCGCCCGAACGCAAAAAACCCGCGGCTGAGGACCGCGGGAGCCAGTCATCTGCATGACAGCTGAAGGAGTGTTCTTACCCACTCCGACCATGAAGGGGAACGACGGTAACTGACGAGATGCGGGACCGGCCGCGCAGAGGTGACCCGCCTCGCGCGCCCGGCCCGCGTCAGGCTATTTCTTCACCGCCACAGTGGCGTTGCTCTTTTGAGTAGCGGCCGCGCTAGTCGAGTTGGCCGGGTTGGCACCGTTACCCGAAGCGGGCACGCCTTTGCTCTGTGCAGACGCCGCAGCCTGCGTGTTAGCAGCCGCGCCAGCCGGACCGACAGCGAGACCCTCCGCCTGCAGGCGCTCGACGGTATGCCCGCCCATGCCTTTGACGCGCTTGCCGAGATCGACCGGGTCCTTGAATGGACCATGCGCTGAACGCTCTTCGAGAATGGCTTTCGCTTTGGCAGGACCGATGCCCTTGATGCCGCGCAGCGCATCCTCGTTAGCCGTGTTGACGTCGACCGCCGCATACGCGTGGCCGAAAGCGGCGAGCATGGCCGCGGTAACCAGAATTTTTCGAAACATATGGAATCTCCCTCGTACAACCGGTTGGCGACATCACCAACCGGGAGATTCCAGTTTAAAGAGGTATCCGAAAGATTTACACCTGGCCGAATAGCCAACGTACGTACCGATCGACACCTTCCTGCACGCTCAGGAACGGCGCGTCGTAGCCGGTGGCACGCAGCTTCGTCAAGTCGGCTTGCGTGAAGCACTGGTACTTGCCGCGCAATGCATCGGGGAACGGAATGTACTCGATCAGTCCGCGCTGCACCTGATCCGCGAGCGACAACGGCGGCTCGTTATTCAACGCACGCAGCGTGTTGACCACCGTGCTCGCGATGTCGTTGAACGGCTGCGCACGGCCGCTGCCCAGGTTGAAGATGCCCGACTTGTCCGGATTGTCGAAGAAGAACAGGTTCACCTTGACCACGTCTTCGACGGAGACGAAATCGCGCGTCTGTTCGCCGGCGGCATAGCCGTTGTATTCGCCGAACAGCTTGACTTTGCCTTCCGCGCGAAACTGGTTGAAGTTGTGAAACGCCACCGATGCCATGCGCGCCTTGTGGGTCTCGCGCGGCCCATACACGTTGAAGTAACGGAAGCCGGCAATCTGACTTTTCGCTGTGGGCAGCACGCGGCGAATCACCTGGTCGAACAGGAATTTCGAATAGCCGTACACGTTCAGCGGCTGCTCGACTTCGCGCTCTTCGACAAACCGGCTCGAACCGCCATACGTTGCCGCCGAGGATGCATACAGAAACTGGATGTTCTGCGCGAGACAGACGTCGAGCACTTCACGGCTATAGCGGAAGTTGTTGTCCATCATGTAGCGGCCGTCGGTTTCCATCGTGTCCGAGCAGGCGCCTTCGTGGAAAATCGCGCGCACCTTGCCGAAGTCGCCGCGCTTGAAGCGTTCGACGAATTCGGTCTTGTCGAGATAATCGTCGACCTCGCAGTCGACCAGATTCTTGAACTTGTCCGCGCGCGTGAGGTTATCCACCGCAATGATGCGTTGTTCACCGCGCTCGTTGAGCGCCTTCACGAGATTGCTGCCGATAAAGCCGGCCGCGCCGGTGACGATGAGGGTCATGATGATCCTGCGGTAATGTGTTCAGTTGACGCCTCGCGGGTTCCTCTTTTGCGCCGCTGAAACCGAAGCGCGCAAAGCCGGGATTCCCGCGGGCCGCATCAATGAAAGAGTTCGTCGTAGTTGACAGTGGCGGTGCCGAGTTTGCCGACCACGATGCCGGCTGCGCGATTCGCGAGTCCGACCGCCTCGACCAGCGTCAAACCCGCGCCAAGCATGGCGGCGAGCGTGGCGATCACGGTGTCGCCCGCGCCCGATACATCATACACTTCACGTGCAACGGCCGAAGCATGCAGGATGCCGTCGTCGGAGAAGAGCGTCATGCCCTCTTCCGAGCGCGTCAGCAGCAAGGCCTTGAACTCGAGATCGGTGCGGAGTTTAGTCACACGCGCGATCAGATCTTCTTCGGATTTCCATTGGCCGACCACCTCGCGCAACTCGGCGCGATTCGGCGTGATCAGCGTGGCGCCGCGATAGCGCTCCCAGTCGTCGCCCTTCGGATCGACCAGCACCGGTTTGTCCGCCGCGTGCGCCTTCGCGATCATCTGCGTGACGTGCGTGAGACCACCCTTCGCGTAATCGGACATCAGGATCACATCGTGCGACGGCAGCAGGTCGTCGAAACGCGCGAGGCCCGCGAGCAGCACTTCGTGCGCCGGCGAGTTTTCAAAGTCGACGCGCAGCAACTGCTGCTGACGCGACAGCACGCGCAGTTTGATGGTGGTGAGCAAATCCGGATCGCGTTCCAGATGCGGCACCACGCCACTTTCGTCGAGTAATTGCACGATGCGCTCGCCGGGCTCGTCGTGGCCGACCACGCACAGCAACCCCGCTTGCGCGCCGAGCGCAACCGCATTGCGCGCCACGTTCGCCGCGCCGCCGAGCCGATCTTCCTGGCGCTGCACATGCACGACCGGCACCGGCGCTTCCGGCGAGATACGGTTCACGTCGCCGAACCAGTAGCGATCGAGCATGACGTCGCCGACTACCAGCACGCGCGCCGCCCCGAGGCGTTCGCGCGGCACCACGGTCAGTGCCGCTGTGGGTGCGGAGTGAGCAGCCTCAGGCATCGCTGGAGACACCGGCCGGAAGTTCAGAGGGCTGGGCATAAGGTCGTCCGATCGAGTGATAGTCGATGCCGAGTTCGGTCATTGCGTCCGGCTCGTACAGATTGCGGCCGTCGAAAATCAGTGGCGACTTCAGCACTGATTTCAGATGCAAGAAATCCGGGCTCTTGAATTCCTTCCATTCGGTGACGACCACCAGCGCGTCGGCGCCGGTGAGCGTTTCGTCCTGGGTGCTGGTGAAATGCAGACGCGCGAGTTGATCCGGTGCGTCGTGCAAATCGAGCGCGAACACGCGGCGTGCTTCGGCCACCGCCACCGGATCGTAGGCGCGAACCTGCGCGCCACGCGCCAGCAGTTCAGCGATCACGCGGCGGCTCGGCGCCTCGCGCATGTCGTCGGTATTCGGTTTGAACGCGAGGCCCCACACGGCGAACGTGCGGCCGCTCAGGTCTTCACCGAGCTTGCCCGTGATCTTGCGCACCAGCACGTCCTTCTGCTTGTAATTCACTTCCTCGACCGCTTCGAGGATGCGCAGATTGTGGCCGGTTTCGGCGGCGGTGCGGATCAGCGCCTGCACGTCCTTCGGGAAGCATGAGCCACCGTAGCCGCAACCGGCATACAGAAAGTGGTAACCGATGCGCGGGTCCGAGCCGATACCGCGACGCACCGCTTCGATATCCGCGCCGACCCGATCCGCCAGATTCGACATCTCGTTCATGAACGAGATGCGCGTGGCGAGCATCGCATTGGCTGCGTACTTCGTGAATTCAGCCGAGCGCACGTCCATGTACAGCGTGCGTTCGTGATTGCGGTTGAACGGCGCGTACAAACGCTTCATCAGTTCGCGCGCGCGCAGGCCGGCTTCGTCTTCGTCGCTGCCGAGTACGATGCGATCGGGACGCATGAAGTCGTCGACGGCCGCGCCTTCCTTCAGAAATTCAGGGTTCGACACCACCGAAAAGCGGTGCTGCGCGCTATTGGCGAGCCCGCGTTTAGCCAGTTCCTCTTCGACCACCGCGCGCACACGTTGCGCGGTGCCGACCGGCACCGTCGATTTGTCGACGATCACCTTGAAGCCGTTCATCGTACGGCCAATGTTGCGCGCCGCTTCGAGCACGTATTGCAGGTCGGCCGAACCGTCTTCATCGGGCGGTGTGCCGACGGCGATGAATTGCACCTCGCCGTGCGCCACGCTCGCTTCGATATCCGTCGAAAACGTGATGCGGCGCGCCGCGCGCGTGCGGGCAATGATCTCCAGCAAACCCGGCTCGTGAATCGGCACGCCGCCGTTGTTGAGGATTTCGATCTTGCGCGGATCGACGTCGAGACAGAAGACGTCATGGCCGATTTCGGCGAGGCACGCGCCAGTGACGAGGCCAACATAGCCCGTGCCGATAATGGTGATTTTCATACGCTTTCCGGTGGAGGGTTCCGGTGAGGGTTTCTCGTAGTAAACAAGGCCGTCATGATCCCGTCGGCCTAATCCGCCCGACGGGCCGCCGTCGTTGCGGCGCGGCTATACGGATGCATTCGCAATTGCATCCGCGACTGCGTCCGCGTCAATTCGACGCCGTGATCGGTTCGACGCGACGCGGCGCATAGGTTTCCCAACCGCTGCAACCCGGGCACTGCCAGTAGAACAGTCGCGCCCTGAAACCACAATTCTGGCACGTATACCGTGGCAGATTTTTGGTGCGTTGCCGAATTAGCGTACGCATCAATTCGAGCTCGCTGCGCCGCGGCTCTTCCGCGACGGCTTCCTGAGCTTCCAGAAGACGCGTCATGCCCGCCAGATTCGGCGACTTCTGCATCTGCGAGCGCGCCAGCGCATGTGCGGCGTCAGCGCCGCGTATCGCCGCGATATGCGGATAGGTCACGTCGAGCAGATCGTTCGACGGATAGCGGTCAACCCATGTGGTAAGCAGATCGGCACCATCTTGCGGACGGCCGAGCGCCTCATAGGCCTTCATCAGTTTCTCCGCGACGAGCGGCAGATAGGCGGAGTTCTGGTCCTCGACGCGCCGCCACTGGACGATCGCCGCCTCTTGCGAACCGGCCGACGCATCGACGTCGCCGAACAGGATCGTGGCGCGTACGTTGGTCGGGTTCGCTTTTAACGCAAAACCTAGCTGGCGGCGTGCCTCGTCGGCATTTTTCTGCTGCAGTGCTTCCTGGGCGAGCTCGCAATGGAACTGCGCGATTTCCTTGTCGAGCGACTCGGCACCCATGGTTTCCAGGTGACGCGCGGTGTCGATCGACTTAACCCAGTCTTTCTCGATCTGGTAGATGGTGAGCAGCGCACGCTGCGCACCCAGCGCGTAGCTGCCGGTTTCGAGCGTGCGGAAAGTCTCTTCGGCGCGATCGAGCAACCCGGCCTTCAGAAAGTCCTGGCCCAGCTCGTACAGCGCGTGATCGCGCTCGGTGACGGGCAGATCGGTACGGCTCAGCAGGTTCTGGTGCACGCGAATCGCGCGGTCCGTCTCACCGCGGCGGCGGAACAGATTACCCAGCGCGAAGTGCAACTCGATCGTTTCCGGGTCGAGTTTGACGACTTCGATAAACGCGTCGATGGCCTGGTCGGGCTGCTCATTGAGCAGGAAATTCAGGCCACGGAAGTACGAACGCGGCAGGTTGGCGCTTTCAGACAGCAGCGTCTTGAGGTCGTAGCGTGCGGCCATCCAGCCGAACGCAAAAGCGACGGGTATGACAAGCAGCCACCAGAAGTCTAGATCCATGCGATTAAGGCAAATGTGCGGGACAGCGGAAACGGAAAGCCGCGCTTGAAAGGCGCGGCAGAAGACAACTTAGATCAGCGGCGGCATGGGCGGTTGTTCGACCACGACCGGGGCTTCGCGCGCCACACGCAACTCGCGCTTGAGCCGGCCATTCTCCATGCGCAGGCGCACCATCGCCGGCATCGACGACACCAGTCCGGCCAGCAGCCCCACCACGAAGAACGCGAGGCCGATCAGGATCAAAGGCGCCGACCACGCGTAGCCGGCGAGGAAATTCAGCGTAGCAGGTTGCGTATTGGAGAGCGCGAGCACCAGCAGGAGCACGAACACCAGCACACGGATCAGCCAGACGATAAATTTCATGAATAGGTCTCTTGACGGCAGTTGCGGGGTGACGCCGGCTTGATGACGCGTCGCGCCACGGTGTTGCCCGCGCCGAAGTGACCCGTATTGTAATGGATGCCCTCGCGGCTGGGCAGGAACTGGCTAACAGAGGACCGACGCGGGGGAAATTACAGACGAAAAAAAAGCGCCCGAAGGCGCTTTTTCTGGTCTTTTGCCGTCTGGCTTTGGCCGCTGACGCTACCAATGCCATGCTGCGAACCGCACAGCGAAGCATTTACAGGTCGTCGTCATCCGGCTCATCGGCCTTCAACGGCTCGCCCGAACGTCGGTCTACCCGCTCGCGCAATTCCTTGCCCGGCTTGAAGTGCGGTACATACTTCTCAGGTACCAGCACCTTCTCGCCTGACTTCGGATTACGCCCGACGCGGGACGGACGACGATTAAGGCCGAAGCTGCCGAAGCCGCGAATTTCAATCCGATGACCGTTGGCAAGCGCCTCCGACATCGCATCAAGCATCGTCTTCACCGCAAAATCCGCATCTTTAAGTACAAGTTGCGGAAATCGCGTAGCCAGCTGGGCGACCAATTCCGATTTGGTCATACTGCAGCAGACCTCTCAAGAAAACGCCGGGTCGCCCCCATGTTTTTCGCCCCGAAGGAAGTCCCCTCGGAGGACCTGGCGCAAAGCGCCAGGTTGGGGGCGTTCCTCAATTACTGGTTCTGACCGTCGAGCTTGGCCTTCAGCAGCGCGCCGAGGTTCGTCGTGCCGGTAGCAGCCGAGCTCGAATCCGACGAAGCCAGGCCGCGGATCGCTTCCTGTTGCTCAGCCGAATCCTTGGCCTTGATCGACAGGTTGATGCCACGCGACTTGCGATCGATGTTGATGATCATCGCGTTGACCTTGTCGCCTTCCTTCAGCACGTTGCGAGCATCTTCCACGCGGTCTTGCGACAGTTCCGAAGCGCGCAGATAGCCTTCGACTTCCGCCGACAGCTGAACCACTGCACCCTTCGCATCTACCGTCTTGACCACGCCGTCGACGATCGAACCCTTGTCGTTCATTGCAACGAAGTTGCTGAACGGGTCGCCTTCGAGCTGCTTGATACCCAGCGAAATGCGTTCCTTCTCGACGTCGATGCCGAGAACAATCGCTTCCACTTCGTCGCCCTTCTTGTACTTGCGAACTGCTTCTTCGCCCGTTTCCGACCACGACAGATCCGACAGGTGAACCAGACCGTCGATGCCGCCCGGCAGACCGATGAAGACGCCGAAGTCGGTGATCGACTTGATTGCGCCTTGCAGCTTGTCGCCCTTCTTGAAGTTGCGGCTGAAGTCGTCCCACGGGTTCGGCTTGCATTGCTTCATGCCGAGGCTGATACGGCGGCGGTCTTCGTCGATTTCCAGAACCATGACTTCGACTTCGTCGCCCAGCTGCACAACCTTCGACGGTGCAACGTTCTTGTTCGTCCAGTCCATTTCCGACACGTGAACCAGGCCTTCGATGCCCGATTCGACTTCGACGAATGCGCCGTAGTCGGTGATGTTGGTGACCTTACCGAACAGGCGCGTGCCCGACGGGTAACGGCGGGAAATGCCTTCCCACGGATCGTCGCCCAGTTGCTTGATACCCAGCGAAACGCGGTTCTTCTCTTGGTCGAACTTGAGGATCTTCGCGGTGACTTCCTGGCCAACCGACAGAACTTCGCTCGGGTGACGCACACGGCGCCATGCGATGTCGGTGATGTGCAGCAGGCCGTCGATACCGCCGAGGTCCACGAACGCGCCGTAATCGGTGATGTTCTTCACCACGCCTTCCACGATCGCGCCTTCCTTCAGCGTTTCGAGCAGCTTTGCGCGCTCTTCGCCCTGGGTAGCTTCGATCACGGCACGGCGCGACAGCACGACGTTGTTACGCTTGCGGTCGAGCTTGATGACGCGGAATTCCAGCGTCTTGCCTTCGTACGGGGTCGTGTCCTTGACCGGACGCGTGTCAACCAGCGAACCCGGCAGGAACGCGCGGATGCCGTTGACCATGACGGTCATGCCGCCCTTGACCTTGCCCGTGATCGTGCCGGTCACGAGTTCGTTGTTGTCGAGAGCCTTTTCCAGCGACAGCCACGAAGCGAGGCGCTTCGCCTTGTCGCGCGACAGGATCGTGTCGCCATAGCCGTTTTCCAGCGCGTCGATCGCGACGGAAACGAAGTCGCCCGCCTGCACTTCTACCTCGCCCGCGTCGTTCAGGAACTCTTCGAGCGGGATGTAGGCTTCGGACTTGAGACCAGCGTTGACGACCACGAAGTTGTGGTCAACACGCACGACTTCGGCGGAGATCACTTCGCCGGCGCGCATGTCTTGCTTGGTCAGCGACTCTTCGAACAGAGCCGCAAAAGATTCGGTATTCGGGTTGGAAGTTTGCAGGTCGGACATAAAAATCAAAATTTGCATGGTTCTCGCGGTGCCCGGCTGACCGGATGATCAGCAATGACGGCTGTGTGCGAATGCCACGCGGGGTTAAGGGGTTAAAACACGCTCCACGACACTCGTGGAGCACCTACTGACAACGCCTACTTCTACTGCGCCCGCTACTCAGTCAGATACCACTCAGACATCAAGCATGCGGGACCAATGCTTCATACCACTGCACCACCTGTTCAACCGCCTGGTCGATCGACAATGCCGAAGTATCAAGCAGCTTTGCATCCGCTGCGGGCTTGAGCGGCGCGGCCGCGCGCTGACTGTCACGCTCGTCGCGCTCACGCAAATCCCGGAGCAAGTCATCTATATTAGCAGAAAATCCTTTTTGGATCAATTGCTTATGCCGGCGCGCCGCACGGGCTTCGACGCTGGCGGTCATGAACACCTTCAGCACGGCGTCCTGAAAGATCACAGTGCCCATGTCGCGGCCGTCCGCGACCAGCCCCGGCTCCCTGCGAAAAGCCCGCTGACGGGCCACCAGCGCGGTTCTTACGGGGGCGTGCACGGCAATCGACGAAGCCCGGCTGCCGACTTCCTCGGCGCGAATGTCGGCGGATACGTCGGCACCGTCGAGCTGCGCCAGCCCCTCGCGGAACGTGATATGCAGATCGTCGATCAGTTTTACCAGCGCCTCGACGTCATCCGCCACGATGTTGTAGCGCATGCTGGCCAACGCGGCGAGCCGGTACAGCGCGCCGCTATCCAGCAAATGGAAGCCAAGATTCGCGGCGACCAGCGCAGCCACGGTGCCTTTGCCGGAGGCGCTGGGGCCGTCGATCGTAATGACGGGCGTTTGGTGAAAGGGACGGATCGGTTTCATCGAAAAAGTCGCACGTCAGTCGATTCAGAAGCGAATCAGGGTTGAGCGAGCGCGGTGAAGCGCTCGAAATAATCGGGGAACGTCTTGCCGACGCACTTCGGGTCGTTGATCCGGATCGGCACGCCGCCCAAGCTCACGAGCGAGAAGCACATCGCCATGCGGTGATCGTCGTAAGTGTCGATCGAGGCGTTCGGAATCAATTTTTCAGGCGGCGTGACGACGAGGAAATCCTCACCCTCCTGCACTTTCGCGCCGACCTTGCGCAACTCGGTGGCCATCGCGGCGATCCGGTCGGTTTCCTTCACACGCCAACTGGCAATATTGCGCAGCGTGGTCGTGCCGTCCGCGAACAGCGCGGCAACGGCGATCGTCATGGCGGCATCGGGAATCAGGTTGAAGTCCATGTCGATCGGATCGAGCTTGCCGTTGTCGTTGCCGACTCCGCGCACTTCGATCCAGTCGTCGCCCATCTGCAGGTTCGCGCCCATCTTGATCAGCGCATCGGCAAAGCCGACGTCGCCCTGGATGCTGGAGCGGCCCACGCCTTCCACTCGTAGCGGTCCGCCGCCGAGCGCGCCGGCCGCGAGGAAATACGACGCCGACGATGCATCGCCTTCCACCATGATGGTGCCCGGCGACTGATAGCGCTGCCCCGCCGGCACGACGAAGCGATGCCATTCATGGCGCTCGACCTTGATGCCGAAACGCTCCATCAGCTTGATCGTGATCTCGATGTACGGCTTCGAGATCAGCTCGCCGTCCACCTGCACGACGGTTACGCCGCTTTCCGTGCGCAGCAGCGGCAAGGTCATCAGCAGTGAAGTCAGGAACTGGCTCGACACGTCGCCACGCACGCGGATCGGCGCGTCGGCCGTGATTTGCGCCGGGCGAATCCGCAGCGGCGGATAACCTTCGTTCTCTTCATAGTCGACTTTCGCGCCAAGCTGGCGCAAGCCGTCGACCAGATCGCCGATCGGCCGTTCGTGCATGCGCGGCACGCCGTGAATACGATAATCGCCGCCGTTCACCGCGAGCGCCGCGGTCAGCGGACGCACCGCCGTGCCGGCATTGCCGAGGAACAGATCGGCGGTGCGTGCTGTAAACGCGCCACGCGTACCGGTCACGACACAAGTGTCGCCCTCGCGCTTCAGACGCACGCCGAGCTTTTCAAGCGCGTCGAGCATCACGCGGGTGTCGTCGGAGTCGAGCAGATTCGTGATCGTCGTTTCGCCTTCGGCGAGCGCCGCGAGCAGCAGCACACGATTCGAAATGCTTTTCGAGCCGGGCAAACGAACCGTGCCGGACGCACGAGAGAATGGTCCGAGATCGAGGAATTCCATGATTGAGTCCAGTTCCGGTTATTTCGAAGCGTCGCCGAGGGCTGCCCCGGCGGTGCGCTGCTCCTGCCATTCGCTGCGCGCGACTCGCGAACGCGTGAACACGGCTTCGAGTGCGGCGCCATCGGCGGCTTCGATCGCCGCGCGCAGGCGTGCGAGCACCGCCGTGTACGCATCGAGTTCGTCGAGCAACGCGGCGCGGTTCGCCACGCACACGTCGCGCCACATTTCCGGGCTCGACGCGGCGATGCGCGTGAAGTCGCGGAAACCGCCGGCAGCGAACGAGAATTTCAGCGCAGCGTCGGGCGAATTGAGAATCTGCTCGACCAGCGCGAAAGACAAAACGTGCGGCAGATGGCTGACCGATGCGAGCACCCGGTCATGCTGTTCAGGCGTCATGTCCCGCACGCAGGCGCCGGTTGCGCGCCACATCGCGGCAACGCGCTCGACCGCTTCCGGCGGGTTCTCCGGCAGCGGGCACAGCACGACATTGCGATTCACGTACAGATCAGGCAACGCGGCATCCGGGCCGCTCGCTTCACGGCCGGCAATCGGATGCCCCGGCACGAACTGGCCGATGCGCACGCCGAGCGCCGCGCGTGCGGATGCAACCACGTCGGATTTGGTGCTGCCGGCATCGGTGACAATCGTGCCTGCGTCGAGAAACGGCACAATGCGCTCGAGCAGCGCTTGTGTCTGCGCAACGGGCGCGGCAAGCAGCACGATATCCGCGCCGGAGAGCGCGGCACGCAACGCAGCATCGTCGGCCAACGCCGCCGATTGATCGATCAGGCCCAATTCCAACGCGCGCGCCGTCGACGCGGACGAACGCCCGACGCCGATCACGGTGCGCGCGCCCGTCGCCTCACTCTGCTCACCCCGCTCACGCAGCGCGCGCGAGAGCGATCCGCCGATCAGGCCGACACCGAAAATCACCAACTTGTTAAAAGAAAACGCGGCCACGTCGGTCACAGAAAAAGCGCACCTTCCGTCAAATGAGGCGCGTAGGTCAAGGTCAACCGCTTACGCGGCGGCAAGCGTCTTTTCGAGCGCCGCGAGGAATGCTTCGTTTTCTTCCGGCAGGCCGATCGTGATGCGCAGCCATTGCGGCAAACCGTAGTTGCCGACCGGACGAACGATCACGCCCCGCTTCAACAGCTCGAGGTTGACGCGGTTGCCGGCTGCGTCGTCGTTACCGACGCGCACCAGCACGAAGTTGCCGTCCGACGGTACATATTCGAGACCGAGTTTGTCGAACGCCTCGGTCAGACGGCGATAGCCCTGCGCATTCAAGGCCGCGCTCTTTTCCAGAAATGCCTTGTCGTTCAGCGCCGCGATCGCCGCGGCTTGCGCCAGCGTGTTCACATTGAACGGCTGACGCAGACGGTTCAGCAAGTCGGTCAATTCGGGCTGTGCGATGGCGAAGCCGACCCGCAATCCGGCCAGACCGAACGCCTTCGAGAAGGTGCGCGACACCAGCAAATTGGGATAACGACGCACCCATGCGATCGAGTCGTAGCGCTTTTCTTCCGGCAGATATTCCGTGTATGCCTCGTCAAGCACGACGACTACGTTGCGCGGCACCTTGTCGAGAAACGCTTCGAGCTTCGCGCCTTCGATGAACGTGCCGGTCGGGTTGTTCGGATTGGCGACGAAAATCAGGCGGGTGTCGTCGGTGATCGCGGCGAGCATCGCGTCGAGGTCGTGGCCGTATCTGACGGCCGGTACGACGATCGCCCGCGCGCCCACACCTTGCGTGGCGAGCGCGTACACCGCGAACGAGTACTGGGCGTAGACGATCGATTGCCCCTTCTCGACGAGCGCGTGCGCGGCAATTTCGAGAATGTCGTTGCTGCCGTTGCCAAGCGTGACCCAGTCGGCCGGCACGCCGTAACGCTCACTCAGCGCGGCCTTCAGTTCGAATGCATTCGCGTCCGGATAGCGGCCAAGTTCGCTGGCCGCTTGCGCCATGGCGCGTTGCGCCGACTCCGGCATGCCCAGCGGATTTTCGTTCGACGCCAGCTTCACGATGGTCGCTTCGTCGAGGCCGAACTCGCGAGCCACTTCCGAGATCGGCTTGCCGGCGATGTAAGGCGCAATCGCGCGCACATAGGAAGGGCCGAAGGACGTTGTCATGAAAATCTCCGAACGACTAATTAGTAGTAGATGAATATGCGACAGGCACGCCCGAGCGGTATGAGCGTGCCTCGACAAACATTAACGGGCGCGCGGATACGAGCCGAGTATCTTCAGGAATTCAGCCTTCTGGCCGAGTTCGGTCAGCGCGGCGGCAACCGCCGGTTCGTCGCGATGGCCTTCGACGTCGATATAGAAGTAATACTCCCACGTGCCGACGCGCGCCGGGCGCGACTCGAAACGGGTCATGGATACGCTGTGGCGCGCCAACGGCTCCAGCAACTTGAACACGGCACCCGGCTCGTTCGCCACCGAAACAATCAACGAAGTCTGGTCGTGTCCGCTAACACCGGTGCGTTCCTTGCCGATCATCACGAACCGCGTGCGATTGTGCGGATCGTCCTGGATCAGCGCGTAGGCGACTTGCAGCCCGTAATGCGTCGCGGCGCGATCGCCGGCGATAGCCGCAACGGTCGGATCTTCCGCCGCCATGCGCGCGGCTTCGGCATTGCTCGACACCGCCTGGCGCTCGAGATGCGGCGCGTTGGTCGCGAGCCAGCGCTGGCACTGGGCGAGCGCCTGCGCGTGCGCACACACCCGCTTCACACCGGTGAGACCACTGCTCAGGGTCAGGAGGTTGTGATGAATCGGCAACGCCAGTTCACCGCCAATCGTGAGCTGGGTTTGCAGCAGCAGATCGAGCGTGCGCGACACCGCGCCTTCAGTCGAATTCTCGACCGGAACGACGCCGAATTCAGCCGCGCCGGCTTCGACCGAGCGAAACACCTCGTCGATCGACGGGCACGGCAGACCTTCGATCGATTGACCGAAGTACTCATGCATTGCCTGTTCGCTATACGTGCCGACCGGGCCGAGATACGCGGCCTTGATGGTCTTTTCGAGCGCGCGGCTCGCGGCCATGATCTCGCGCCAGATCGCGCTGATATGCTCGCCGGCCAGCGGGCCGTTGCTCATATCCTGCAGACGCGCGATCACCTGCTGCTCGCGCTCGGGGCGGAACACCGGCGCGTTGAAATGCTTCTTCACCTCGCCCACTTCGAGCGCCACCGCGGCGCGCTGATTGAGGAGCGCGATCAGTTGCGCGTCGAGCGCATCGATGCGTTCGCGAAGGGGCTTGAGTCGGGTATTGAGTTCGTCGTCCATGCGTGAAAACGGCCCTGCCGGTAGCTGCTGCACAAATGCGTGCTGGAAAGGATACGCGTGCCTGAATATCTGACAGACTCAGGCGCTGCGCTGTTCGAATTCCTTCATGTATTCGACAAGCGCTTTGACGCCTTCGAGCGGGACAGCGTTATAAATCGACGCCCGCATGCCGCCGACGGACTTGTGGCCCTTTAGCTGCACCATTCCCCGCGCTTTCGCGCCGGCCAGGAAATCTTCGTTGCGCGACTCGTCGGCGAGGAAAAACGGTACGTTCATCCGCGAGCGCGAGCCACGTTCGACCTTGTTCAGATAGAAGCTGCTCGAATCGATCGCGTCGTACAACAGCTTCGATTTTTCGAGGTTACGCGCTTCCATCGCGGTAAGGCCGCCCTGCTTCTTCAACCACTTGAACACCAGCCCCGCGACGTAAATCGCGTACGTGGGCGGCGTGTTGTACATCGAATTGTTTTCGGCGACGGTTTTCCATTCAAACGCCGACGGGCAGATCGCTTGCGCGCGATCCAGCATGTCTTCGCGCACGATCACGACCGTCACACCAGCCATGCCGATGTTCTTCTGCGCACCACCGAACAGCACGCCGTATTTGGCGATATCCATCGGGCGCGACAGGATGTGCGACGAGGCGTCCGCCACCAGCGGAATATTGCCAAGCTCGGGAATTTCGAACGTCTCGACACCGTGAATGGTCTCGTTGGTGCACAGATGCACGTAGGCCGGATCGTCCGACAGTTGCCATTCCGAGCGTGCCGGCGCGCGCGTGAAGCCTTCGGCCGTCTGGCCGCTCGCCGCAAGATGTGCCGCACCGTACTTTTGCGCTTCCTTGAACGACTTCTGCGACCACGAACCCGTCACGATGAAATCCGCGCGCGCTTTCGCACCCATCAGGTTCATCGGCACGATGGCGTTTTCGCCCAGACCGCCGCCTTGCAGAAACAGGATGCGATGGCTGGCGGGCACCTCGAGCAACTCACGCAGATCGACGAGCGCTTCCTCATGGATCGACATGAATTCTTTGCCGCGGTGGCTCATTTCCATCACGCTCATGCCGCTGCCCTGCCAATCGAGCATTTCGTCGGCTGCCTGACGCAGCACTTCTTCGGGCATGGCAGCGGGGCCGGCGGAGAAATTAAAGACGCGCATCGTGAGATCCTGGAAGCTGGCGCGAAAAACGAACAGATCGCGCGAAAATCGGCGAAGTTGGCAGCCACAAAGGTAGCCACCGCAAAATCAGCGCCGCGAACCCGACAACCCGAGTTTGACGGTGCGTATTTGGCAACACGCATCTGGCAACATTTCCGCGCCCAAAAAGAAAATGGCCGTCTGCGCATGTGCGCAAACAGCCATTATCGCATTGTCACCGCAAACCCGCCAAACCGGAACGCCACTCAGCACGCCGTACAGCTTGCCAAGCAACGGCTGGCGCGTCAGCGCTGCCTGTCGATCTTTGGACCTGAAGCTGGCTTAGTCAGCTGGCTTAGTCAGCTGGCTTAGTCAGCTGGCTTAGTTAGCTGACTTATTTAGCCGGCTTGACCGAAGCGACTTCCTTGTCAGCCTGGTCGCGCGTTGCCTTGATCGATTGCGGCATGTACTTTTGCATCAAGCCATTCACGACGTCGCGGCCAACCTGGTCTTGCACCTGGATGAACTTGCGGCCGGTCGGGCTCTTGTAGAACGTGGTCAGATCCTTGATTTCCGACGTGCTGTAGTACTTCGCGTAAGCGTCGTACTGAGCTTGCATGGCGTCTTGACGGAAAGCGTCCGTTGCGAACACCTGGCCTGCGCCGTCAACCAGCTTCGGCACAGCGTTCTTTTGCAGCGTCGGGACTGAAGCCTGCTTCTGCTTGTCCGTCATCGTCTTGTTTTCGCTCAGGGCGTCCGACAGGATCGCCGGAACCAGCTGCTTGGCTTGCATCTGGGCGCTGTTGCCGATTGCGCCAACCAGCTTTTGTGCATCGATTGCGTCCAGCAGGTCCTTGATTGCAGCCTGCTTGGCCGGATCAACCGGTGCTGCAGCGGCAGCAGCCGGAGCCGCCGGGGCCTGGCTCTGAAGCGCTTGAGCCATAGCGAAGGTCGGCACGAGAGCAGCCAGCAACATCAGTTGTTTGAATCGTTTTTGCATCATTACTCCCTAAGAGAAATTAACTTGAACAGCGAGCCGCGCGGGATGCGTGTCGGCCCGACACGCCATTGCTCCCTGCGCAGCTTTCAACTAATAACTGAGACTGAAAGCCGCTGACGCGGATCAGGCCGCACCGCCATCTTCACCGCCGTTATCACTTTCGGCAGGACCTTCGGCGTCGCCTTCCACATCACCATCCGCTTCTGCCTCAGCAACCTGTTGCAGACCTGAAAGCTTGGTCCCTTCGTCAAGGCTGATGAGTGTAACACCTTGGGTTGCGCGTCCCATTTCCCGAATTTCCGATACGCGCGTACGAATCAACACGCCCGTATCGGTGATCAGCATGATCTGCGCCTCCTGATCCACCAGCGTGGCGGCGACGACCTTGCCGTTACGCTCCGACGTCTGGATCGCGATCATTCCCTTCGTACCACGACCGTGACGCGTGTATTCGGTGATCGGCGTGCGCTTGCCATAGCCGTTTTCGGTTGCGGTAAGCACCGACTGCTGCTCGTCGCCCGCCACCAGCAACGCAATCACGCTCTGGCTTTCTTCAAGCTGCATGCCGCGCACACCCCGCGCTTCACGGCCCATCGGACGAACGTCGTTCTCGTCGAAACGCACTGCCTTGCCGGAATCCGAGAACAGCATCACGTCGTGCTGACCGTCTGTAATGGCGGCACCAATCAGGTAATCGCCGTCATCCAGACCGACCGCAATAATACCCTTGCGCAACGGCCGGCTGAAGGCTTCCAGCGGCGTCTTCTTTACCGTTCCTAACGCGGTGGCCATGAACACGAACTTGTCTGCCGTGAATTCCTTGACCGGCAGCACGACCGTGATCTTTTCACCGTCCTGCAACGGGAACATATTGACGATCGGACGGCCGCGCGAGTTCCGCGACCCCTGCGGCACTTCATAAACCTTGACCCAGTAGACGCGGCCGCGATTCGAGAAGCACAGGATGTGATCGTGCGTGTTGGCGATGAAGAGCGTGTCGATCCAGTCGTCTTCCTTCATGGAAGTTGCCTGTTTGCCGCGACCACCGCGTTTCTGGGCACGATATTCGGACAACGGCTGCGATTTCACATAGCCGGCATGAGACATGGTCACGACCATCTCTTGCGGCGTGATCAAGTCTTCGGTGTTCAGCTCGGTTGCGTTGAGCTCGATCTTCGAGCGGCGCGCGTCGCCGAATTCGGCTTTGATCGACGTCAGTTCGTCGACGATGATCGCCGTAATGCGTTCCGGGCGAGCCAGAATGTCCAGCAGGTCGGCGATTTGCGCCATCACTTCGCGGTACTCGCCGATGATCTTGTCCTGCTCCAGACCCGTCAGGCGTTGCAGACGCATCTGCAAGATTTCCTGAGCCTGAGTGTCGGACAAGCGGTAGAGGCCGTCGGACTGCATACCGAAGGACGGGTTCAGACCGTCAGGACGGTAAGCCTCGCGGCCACCGGCCGACGCGTTTTCCGCCTCGGCGCGTGCCAGCATTTCCCGCACCAGCGACGAATCCCACGGACGCGCCATCAATTCCTGCTTGGCGATCGGAGGGGTAGGCGCCGCCTTGATGATCGCGATGAACTCGTCGATATTGGCCAGCGCAACCGCCAGACCTTCGAGCACATGGCCGCGTTCACGGGCTTTGCGCAGTTCGTATACAGTGCGCCGCGTCAGCACTTCCCGGCGATGCGACAGGAAGCACGACAGCATTTCCTTCAGGTTCAACAGCTTCGGCTGGCCGTCGACCAGCGCGACCATGTTCATGCCGAAGGTGTCCTGAAGCTGGGTCGCCTTATACAGATTGTTGAGAACGACTTCCGGCACTTCGCCACGCTTCAGCTCGATCACGACGCGCATGCCGCTCTTGTCGGATTCGTCGCGGATGTCGGAGATGCCTTCGAGCTTCTTCTCGTTGACCAGCTCGGCGATACGCTCCAGAAGTGAGCGCTTGTTCACCTGGTACGGCAACTCGTCGACAATGATCGACATGCGCTGACCGCGGTCGATTTCTTCGAAGTGCGTAAGCGCGCGCATCACGACACGGCCACGGCCGGTGCGATAGCCATCGCGCACGCCGGCCACGCCGTAGATGATGCCGGCGGTCGGGAAATCGGGCGCCGGAATGATTTCGATCAGTTCGTCGATCGTGGCTTCCGGGTTTTTCAGCAGATGCTGACAAGCGTCGACAACCTCGTTGAGGTTGTGCGGCGGGATGTTGGTCGCCATGCCGACCGCGATACCGGACGAGCCATTGATCAGCAGATTGGGGATACGCGCCGGCAGGATGGCCGGTTCGTTTTCGCTGCCGTCGTAGTTCGGCGTGAAATCGACCGTTTCCTTGTCGATGTCGGCCAGCAGCTCGTGGCCGATCTTTGCCATGCGGATTTCGGTGTACCGCATCGCCGCGGCATTGTCGCCGTCGACCGAACCGAAGTTGCCCTGGCCGTCTACCAGCATGTAACGCAGCGAGAAGTCCTGCGCCATCCGGACAATCGTGTCGTATACAGCCGTGTCGCCGTGCGGGTGATATTTACCGATGACGTCGCCGACAATACGCGCCGACTTCTTGTAAGCCCGGTTCCAGTCGTTGTTCAGTTCGTGCATCGCGTACAGCACGCGCCGGTGCACCGGCTTCAGGCCATCGCGAACATCGGGAAGCGCACGCCCCACGATCACGCTCATCGCGTAATCGAGATACGAACGGCGCATTTCCTCCTCAAGGGAGATTGGCAGAGTCTCTTTGGCGAATTGATCCATTATCCGTATCTTTTACGTGCCAAGGCGACGGCGTGAAGCTCGCTTGAAGCCCAACTCGCCGTGCCTTCGCGTAAGCATTGCAGGCGCAACGCATCACGCGATTCTAACATGCCGCGCATCCGCCCCCGGCGGGGGTACGTATACCTATTAGCAGGCGAACGGAAACGGCGCCTGAACGCCCCATGATCGACTTGGGGCAGGCTCGATTTGTGCGTGGGCCAATCCGCCGCTCAGCCATGACTGGCGGTGCCTCCAGCGGATTGCTTCTGTTGCGCATGCACCACAATTGGAGGGCGATTTGATCGGGGGCAGATTTTTTTATCGTTGGAAGGGAACGATATGGCAAAATGCCAACGCACAAAGAGTTAGACACTGCTCGAAGTCTACACAGCACGTTTTTTGTTCTACACCGATGTTATACTTCGAGCAATGTATGACTTGTCTTCGTCAACAGGCTCGCAGTAAACCTGCGGTAATCTCAATTTCGAGAGGAGAAATATGAATAAACTTTCAAAGCTCGCGTTCATTGCAGCTACCGCAGTTATGGCTGCATCCGCCATGGCGCAATCGGTGCCGGCGTCGCGACAAGCCACGAACGACAACTGGGTGAATGGTACCGGCGAATACGTGTGGATGAACGGCACGAACGAGCTTTGCTGGCGCGATGCATTCTGGACGCCGGCAACGGCCAACGCAAAGTGCGATGGCGCCCTGGTTGCCCAGGCTCCGACCCCGCCGGCTCCGGTCGCACCTGCACCGGCTATTACGAGCCAAAAGATTACGTATCAAGCTGACGCTCTGTTCGACTTCGACAAGGCTATCCTGAAGCCGGCTGGCAAGGAAAAGCTGGACGATCTGGCATCGAAGATCGGCGCGCTGAACCTGGAAGTCGTCGTCGCAACGGGTTACACGGACCGTATCGGTTCGGACAAGTACAACGACCGTCTGTCGCTGCGCCGTGCTCAAGCTGTCAAGGCATACCTGGTCAGCAAGGGCATCGAATCCAACCGTATCTATACGGAAGGCAAGGGCAAGCGCAACCCGGTCACGACCGGTTGCAACCAGAAGAACCACAAGCAACTCATCGCCTGCCTCGCACCGGATCGCCGCGTGGAAGTCGAAGTTGTCGGTACTTCGAAGCAGTAAGCTACAAATTACCGCAGTATCAAAGCCCCGCTTCGGCGGGGCTTTTTTTATGCCGCTGGCGCCGCTCGCCTTCTCCTCCGAGTGCGCGCCTGATTTGCCGGAACAGCACACGCCAGCCATCGCGCGGCATTTTGCCGCCCCGACACTCGGCCTATATACTCAGGGTTTATCCTCGAGCGCCCGCTCAACGCTCTCATCGAGGCAGCTTCCGCTATGACCAACGCCGATCCCCACGAACTGCAGAAATTCAGCGACCTTGCACATCGTTGGTGGGACCCGAATGCCGAATTCAAACCCCTGCATGAACTCAATCCGATCCGCCTGGGGTGGATCGACGCGCATGCGCATCTCGCCGGCAAGACCGTGCTGGATATCGGCTGCGGCGGCGGCATTCTGACGGAGTCGATGGCGGGATTAGGGGCGCACGTAAAAGGAATCGACCTGTCGAGCCAGGCGCTCGGCGTGGCGGATCTTCACAGCCTTGAAAGTGGTGTAACCGTTAGTTACGAAGAAATCGCAGCTGAAGCGCTGGCGGCCCGCGAACCGGGCACGTACGACGTCGTCACCTGCATGGAAATGCTCGAACACGTGCCTCAACCGGCAGCTATCGTCGAGGCATGCAAGACACTGGTGAAACCGGGCGGCTGGGTGTTCTTCTCCACGCTCAACCGCAACGTGAAGTCCTATCTGTTCGCGGTCATTGGCGCCGAATATATCGCGCGGATGTTGCCCAAGGGCACCCATGATTACGCGCGCTTCATCCGCCCGTCGGAATTGGCGAGCTTCGTGCGCGCCGCCGGCCTGCGCACCGCCGATATCAAAGGTATCGTTTATAACCCGCTCAGCAAGCATTTCACGCTGTCCGACGACACGAGCGTGAACTACATGCTCGCCTGCCGCCGCGACGCCTGATCCCCCGACCTGCCCGGACTCAAGCCACTCAATGAGCGATCCCACGCCCCTGCCCCAACGCGAAGACAACGAGGACGCCCTCGGTCTTTGCCAGGCTGTCCTGTTCGACCTCGACGGCACGCTGGCCGACACCGCGCCCGATCTGGCGGCGGCCGTCAACAAAATGCGCCATGATCGCAACCTCGAGATGGTGCCGCTCGAAGACCTGCGACCGCTCGCGTCGGCAGGAGCACGCGGGCTGATCGGCGGAGCCTTCGGCATCGGTCCGCAAGACCATGAGTTCGCGTCGATGCGCGAGGAGTTTCTCGCCAATTACGAAGCGGACTTGTGCATCGAGACCACGCTGTTTCCCGGCATTCCCGAGTTGCTCGACGACCTCGATGCACGGGGCGTGCGGTGGGGCATTGTGACAAACAAGGCGGCAAGGCTCACCGACCCGCTAGTTGCCCTACTGGGCCTCGAAGAGCGCGCCGGCTGCGTGGTAAGCGGCGACACGACGCCCCATTCGAAACCGCACCCCGCACCCTTGCTACACGCGGCACGCGAGCTGGATGTGCTGCCGGAGCGCATTGTCTACGTCGGCGACGACCTGCGCGACGTGCAGGCAGGTTTCGCGGCCGGCATGAAGACCATTGCGGCCGCCTACGGCTACTGCGGCAACGACATCCCGCCTACACAGTGGCATGCGCAACATGTCGTGCAATCGCCCGCTGAATTGCTGAAGCTGCTGCGCGATATCGGCTGAGCGCATAAATGGACACGGCGCACCGGGCGTAACGCAGCGCTTTGCTGCTTCACCGCGGCAATGCCGCAGCGTTGCCGGAACAGCAAGACAGCGAAGCAATCAGACAGGACGTGGCTGTCAAACTATTGTAAAATGGTCGTTGGCCCAGATTTTTGGGCAACGAACCGCGGGGGCGACCTGGTTTCGACAGGGGTTGCGAAGCGGCTAGGGCATACCGAGGACCCGTCACCTCGTTAATCAATGGGAAAAACGTAACTGCAAACGACGAAACGTTCGCACTGGCAGCCTAAGGGCCGCCGTCCTCTGCCTAGTTCACTGACGGGCTAGAGTCGCAAGACCGGTAGCAATACCGACAGAGGTCATATACGTCAGTTAAGCCTTGGCGGCGTCACGACGCCCGGGTCGAAAACCTAGTGAATCGCCGTCACGCAGCGTGTTCGTCCGCGTCGTGGTGGTTAAATCAAATGACAGAACTAAGTATGTAGAACTAGTCGTAGAGTGCTTCTGGACGCGGGTTCGATTCCCGCCGCCTCCACCAAACACCTTGCACGTAGCAGCAAAGTTTTACCAGAAACCCCGACAGCGTAAGGCTCTCGGGGTTTTTTGTTGCCAGCGCCGCGAAGCTCACAATAGAACGCCTCAAACGAAAACGCCGGCAGCATGCCGGCGTCTCAAATCAACACAAAAGCAGAACCCGAAGATGAACCACGCAAGCAAAAACCGCTAGCTCGCGCGCTTACTCGTCTTTAGGGCATTGCAAATTACACCCGTTCGGATCGCCGTTGTCGCCGCGCTTGCGCATGGCTGACTTCTTGTTGGACTGGTATTTGTCCGAGGGCGCCGACGCTGCGAATGGCAGTTGCGGATGCTCGGCAAGACGGAACTGATCTTGCAGGATGCCGCCCGGCACACCCGGCGAATTCTGGGCGAAGGCAACCGAAGCGGTAGCGAGCAGCACCGTGGCCGTCGCTGCTGCAGCACATGCGTGAAGAAGAACTTTCATATCGATTCAGCGCGGCACAGCGCGCGGTTAAGGCGTAAGCGGAAGGTTAGAGATTATCCCAAACGAACGCCTCACGCAGTGGCCGCCGCACTAAAAAGTTTACAGTCGCTTACAGCGCCGTTGGGCCGAGCCCGGTATCGAGATCGAGCAGCTTGCCGCAGTCGTGCGGATCGTAGCCTTCGAGCTGGTCGACGTTATGCCGGAAGGCGGCGCCGCGCAGCAAACCGATCACGGTTGCGAGCGGCGTGCGCTCGAGCCGCGCCCGGTCGCAGGCGAAATAATAGTCTTCGTCAACGACCGGAATGAAGTCGAGCCCAAAGTGATGCGCCGCCGGCTCGACGCCGAAACCCACATCCGCCATGCCGCTGGCCACGAAGGCCGCGATCGCCGAATGCGTGAGTTCCGTAGATGCATACCCGTTGACCCGGTCCGGATCGACCCCGACCTTGCGTAGCGCGAGGTCGAGCAACATGCGCGTGCCGGAACCGGGCTGACGATTGACGAAGCGAATGTCGTCGCGCGCGAGGTCGCCCAGGCCGCCGATTCCCTTCGGATTCCCCTTGCCGAGAAAGAGACCCTGCTTGCGCCTCGTCAAGTGCACGAGCACGTGACGCTGCGGATCGAGCCAGCGCCGGTACGTATCGGCACAGATCGCGCGAAATTCGCCCAGTGGCAAGTGGAAACCAGCCAGATCGCATTCGCCACGAGCGAGCGCACTCACCGCGTCCGCGCTGTCGCGGTATTTGATATCGACCGGCAGATCGTTCGCGACCAGCGCCGTCACCAGCGCCGCCACGGCGTAACCGTGCGACGCATAGATCCTCACGTCGTCGGCGGCTGGCGCGAGCCACCGGTTCAGATCGCTGGCGACTTCGCTAGCAAGTGCCTGCATGTTGCCATCGAGCCGCTCACCGCACAGACGCTGCGCGCGCAACACGGCCTGCCCGAGTTCGGACAGCACCGAGCCACGCCCCCGCTCCTTCGCGATCAGCGGACCACCCAAACGCTCCTCGATGCTGCGCAACAAACCCCACGCGTGACGGTAGGACAAACCCTTAAGCGTCGCCGCCTGCGCGATGCTGCCGGATTCGTCCACCAGCGCAAGCAGCGGCACGACGTCCGACAGGCTTGCCTCACGGCCATCCGGGCCCTTCACGACCAGCTGCGCCTGACACTCGATTCTGATCATATATGCTCAACTCTTTCCTATTGCACGAGGCGTATCACCCGCCTATTGTTCGGCTATCCCATATCGAATATACGAAGCATAAGTGCACGCATTATGAATAACAAGTGCATATATGACTTTGGAGGAGCCCCACTTGGACGATTCCATCGCTGTCGCGCCGGAACAACTCGTGCAGCGTCACGCGCAGCCGGGCAGGTCACTGCTAGCGGTATTGCACGCGATTCAGGACGAGCTCGGCTACGTACCCGCCGACACAGTCGCGCCTCTCGCGCGCGCCATGAACCTGTCGCGCGCGGAAGTGCATGGCGTCATCACCTACTACCATCACTTCCGCACGCAGCCCGCGGCGCCCGTCACGGTACAACTGTGCCGCGCCGAAGCCTGCCGCAGCATGGGCACCGAGGCGCTCGCGCAGCATATCGAAGCGCACACCGGCTGCCGTTTTGACGCTGAGCATCGGCATGGTGCGGCGGTCGAACTGGAATCGGTGTATTGTCTCGGCCAATGCGCACTGTCGCCGGCGCTGATGCTCAACGGCACGCTGCACGCAAAAGTCACACCGCAAAAATTCGACGCGCTGTTCGCGGCCGCCAGTAAATGCGTGGAGGTAACAGCATGACGCGCATTTACGTACCCTGCGATTCGTCGGCGCTTGCGCTCGGCGCCGATGCACTGGCTCAAGCGATCGAAGCCGAAGGCGCCCGTCGCGGCATTGCAGTCGAACTGGTTCGCAACGGTTCGCGTGGTTTGCTCTGGCTCGAACCGCTCGTCGAAGTTGCCACGGCTGAAGGCCGCGTCGGCTATGCGAACGTCGAAGAAAGCGATGTTGCCGCGCTCTTCGACGCCGGTTTTATTGAAGGCGGCGAGCACGCCAGCCGTGTCGGTGTGGTCGATGAAATACCCTATCTGAAGAAGCAGCAGCGCCTGACCTTCGCGCGCATCGGCATCACCGACCCGCTTTCCATCGACGACTACGTCGCCCACGGCGGCCTCGAAGGTCTCAAGCAAGCCCTGAAAACCGACGGCGACGCCGCTTGTGAAGCGCTGATCGAATCCGGGCTGCGCGGTCGCGGTGGCGCGGCCTTCCCCGCCGGCATCAAATGGCGCACCGTGCGCGGCGCCAAAGCGGCGCAAAAATACATCGTCTGCAATGCGGACGAAGGCGATTCCGGCACTTTCTCCGATCGCCTCGTGATGGAAAGCGACCCGTACGTGCTGATCGAAGGGATGATCATCGCGGGCGTGGTAACGGGCGCGACGGTCGGCTACATCTATGTCCGCAGCGAATATCCGCACTCGATCGCAACGCTCGAAGCCGCGATCGCGAAAGCACGCGCCGCCGGCTGGCTCGGCGACAGCGTGCTCGGCTCGGCGGCGCACCGCTTCGAACTGTTCGTGGCGAAAGGCGCAGGCGCTTATGTATGCGGCGAAGAAACCGCGCTACTCGAATCGCTCGAAGGCAAACGCGGCATCGTGCGCGCAAAGCCGCCAGTGCCGGCGCTAGTCGGCCTCTATGGCCAACCAACGGTGATCAACAACGTCATCACGCTCGCGACGGTGCCGATCATCTTCGCGCGCGGCGCGGCGTTCTACAAAGATTTCGGTATGGGCCGCTCGCGCGGCACGCTGCCATTCCAGCTCGCCGGCAATGTGAAGCAAGGCGGCCTGGTCGAACTGGCGTTCGGCGTCACGCTGCGTGAGCTGCTGTATGACTATGGCGGCGGCACGGCAAGCGGACGCCCGGCGCGCGCCGTGCAGGTCGGCGGCCCGCTCGGCACGTATTTGCCGGAAAGCCAGTGGGACATCCCCATGGACTACGAAGCATACGCGGCCGTCGGCGCGGTGGTCGGCCACGGCGGCATCGTCGTGCATGACGACACGTCGAATCTCGCCGAACTCGCGCAATACGCGATGCACTTCTGCGCGCTCGAATCGTGCGGCAAGTGCACCCCGTGCCGGATCGGCTCGACACGTGGCGTCGAAGTCATCGGACGGATCCGCAACGGCGACACGTCCACGCGGCAAGTGCAGTTGCTGCGCGACCTGTGCGACACGATGGTGTCCGGTTCGCTCTGCGCAATGGGCGGCATGACACCGTTCCCGGTGCTATCCGCGCTCGATCATTTCCCCGAAGACTTCGGTCTCGACCACGTACACGACCACGCGCCCAAGGCGGCTGCGGCCTGACCCAGGAGCCTCACATGTCCGATGTGCTCAACTCCCCTGCCGGCGGCTGCGGCTCCGGAAACTGCGCGTGCAAATCCCCGGCGCAACAACGCGCCACGCGCTCACCGTTTGACGATACCGACTACGGCACACCGCTACGTTATGCCGACGTCGACGTCACGCTGGAAATCGACGGTCAGGCGGTGACGGTTCCGGCCGGCACGTCCGTGATGCGCGCCGCCGTCGAAGCCGGCGTCAACGTGCCGAAGCTCTGCGCGACCGATTCGCTCGAACCGTTCGGCTCATGCCGGTTGTGCCTGGTCGAAATCGAAGGCAAGCGCGGCTACCCTGCTTCGTGCACGACGCCTGTCGAAGCCGGCATGAAGGTCCGCACGCAAACCGATCGTCTGCAATCGCTGCGCCGTAATGTGATGGAGCTGTACATCTCCGATCACCCGCTCGACTGCCTGACCTGCCCCGCCAACGGCGACTGCGAATTGCAGGACATGGCAGGCGTTACCGGCTTGCGCGAAGTGCGCTACGGCTTCGACGGCGCGAACCATCTGAAAGACAAGAAAGACGAATCGAACCCGTACTTCACCTACGACCCGTCGAAGTGCATCGTCTGCAATCGTTGCGTGCGCGCGTGTGAAGAAACCCAGGGCACGTTTGCGCTGACCATTGCCGGACGCGGTTTCGAATCGCGCGTGGCTGCCAGCGAAAACAAGCCGTTCATGGAATCGGAATGCGTGTCGTGCGGCGCCTGCGTCGCCGCGTGCCCGACCGCCACGTTGCAGGAGAAAACCGTCATCATGCTCGGCCAGGCCGAGCATTCTGTCGTCACGACATGCGCGTATTGCGGCGTCGGCTGCTCGTTCAAGGCCGAGATGAAGGGCAACGAGGTCGTGCGGATGGTGCCGCACAAGAACGGTCAGGCTAACGAAGGGCACGCGTGCGTGAAGGGCCGCTTCGCATGGGGCTACGCGACGCACAAGGACCGCATCACCAAACCGATGATCCGCGCAAAGATCACCGATCCGTGGCGCGAAGTCAGCTGGGAAGAGGCGCTCACTTACGCGGCCTCGGAATTCCGCCGGATTCAGGCGAAGCACGGCCGCGATTCGATCGGCGGCATCACCTCGTCGCGTTGTACGAACGAAGAAACGTATCTGGTGCAGAAGCTCGTGCGTGCCGCGTTCGGCAACAATAACGTCGACACCTGCGCGCGCGTGT
The DNA here is from genome assembly GCF_009455635.1 of Paraburkholderia agricolaris. Taxonomy (NCBI): domain Bacteria; kingdom Pseudomonadati; phylum Pseudomonadota; class Betaproteobacteria; order Burkholderiales; family Burkholderiaceae; genus Paraburkholderia; species Paraburkholderia agricolaris. The sequence continues at coordinate 933,200 of NZ_QPER01000001.1, read as the reverse complement.
GCCATTCGCCAACCGGCTACGGCCTGAAGACCACGCTCGGCGAATCCGCCGGCACCCAGACCTTTGCCTCGGTCGACAAAGCCGACGTGATCATGGTGATCGGCGCGAATCCGACCGACGGCCACCCGGTGTTCGGCTCGCGTATGAAGCGCCGCGTGCGCGAAGGCGCGAAGCTGATCGTCGTCGACCCGCGCCGCATCGATATCGTCGATACGCCGCATGTGAAGGCGTCGCATCATCTGCAATTGCGTCCGGGCACCAACGTCGCGGTGGTCAACGCACTGGCACACGTGATCGTCACCGAAGGCCTGCTGAACGAAGCGTTCATCGCCGAGCGCTGCGAAACGCGCGCCTTCGAGCAATGGCGTGCGTTCGTCGCGCTGCCCGAGAATGCACCGGAAGCGACGGAGGAACTCACCGGCGTGCCCGCCGCCTCCATCCGTGAAGCCGCCCGCATCTATGCCACCGGCGGCAATGCCGCGATCTACTACGGCCTTGGCGTCACCGAACACGCCCAGGGCTCGACGATGGTGATGGGCATCGCAAATCTGGCGATGGCCACCGGCAACATCGGTCGCGAAGGTGTCGGCGTGAACCCTCTGCGCGGGCAGAACAACGTGCAGGGCTCGTGCGACATGGGCTCGTTCCCGCACGAACTGCCCGGCTATCGTCATATCAGCGATTCGATCACGCGCGCGCTGTTCGAAGAAGCCTGGAATGTCACGCTGCAGCCGGAACCGGGCCTGCGCATTCCGAACATGTTCGACGCCGCCGTGCACGGCACCTTCAAGGGCCTGTACTGCCAGGGCGAAGACATCGTGCAGTCCGATCCGAATACGCATCACGTGTCAGCGGCGCTATCGTCGATGGAATGCATCGTCGTGCAGGATATTTTCCTCAACGAGACCGCGAAGTACGCGCACGTGCTGCTGCCGGGTTCGTCGTTCCTCGAAAAGGACGGCACCTTCACTAACGCGGAGCGCCGCATCTCGCGCGTGCGCAAGGTGATGCCGCCGGTGCCGGGTTACGCCGACTGGGAAGTCACGGTGATGCTGGCGCGGGCGCTCGGCTACGAGATGGACTACACGCATCCGTCGCAGATCATGGACGAGATCGCGCGTCTCACGCCGACCTTCCACGGCGTGTCGTACCGGAAGCTCGACGAGCTCGGCAGCATCCAGTGGCCGTGTAACGAAGACGCGCCCGACGGTACGCCAACCATGCACATCGATACTTTCGTGCGCGGCAAGGGCAAATTCGTGATTACGAAGTTCATCGCCACACCGGAAAAGGTCACGCGCAAGTTCCCGCTGTTGCTGACCACGGGCCGCATCCTGTCGCAGTACAACGTCGGCGCACAGACACGCCGCACCGAAAATTCGCGCTGGCATGACGAAGACCGTCTCGAGATCCACCCGCACGATGCGGAGGAGCGCGGCATCAGGGATGACGATTGGGTCGGCATCGAATCGCGCGCGGGACAAACCGTATTGCGCGCGAAAGTGACCGAGCGGATGCAGCCGGGTGTCGTCTACACGACATTCCACTTCCCCGAATCGGGTGCGAACGTGATCACCACCGATAGTTCGGACTGGGCCACCAACTGTCCTGAGTACAAGGTGACCGCGGTGCAGGTGATGCCGGTCGAGCAACCGTCGCAATGGCAAAAGGACTATTCGCGCTTCAACACCGAGCAGCTCGATCTGCTGAAGCAGCGCGAGTTGGCCAATGCAAGCTCGGGTAAGTGAGGCAAGCCATGGACAATCAGAATCTGATCGACATGGCGAACCGGATCGGCGATTTTTTCGATTCGATGCCGGATCGCGAAGAAGCGCTCGACGGCATCGCCGATCATATCCGCCGCTTCTGGGAGCCGCGCATGCGGCGCGCTTTGCTGTCGACGCTCGATGAGCCCGACGCGAACGGCGTCGAGATGTCGGGCATCGTCACGGAGGCGCTCGTCAAGCATCGTGACGGATTGACACCGGCAGCACTTTCTACGGCGGTATAGGCGAGGCGCCGTTCGAACGGCGCCAGTCATCCATCGATAAGGCGGCCCACCTCACGGGCCGGCCTGCACGGTCATTTCACAAGGCCGCCTGTTCCGGTATTACTCCCCCTACGGCAAACCACGCTTCGCAATGCCGCAGCAAGCCGTTCAGATCGGAACCGGTGCGCCCGCGCGCGCAGATGTAGCCGTCCGGCCGCACCAGATAGAACGAAGGCCGTGTGCGTCCATAGGATTCGGAGAGCGCCGGAGCGCCCTCGCCGCTCGTATCGGTCACGCGCCAGATACGTACCGCGCCCGGCAATAATCTTTCGACTTCGGCGGTCACTCTCTCCAGTTCCGGGTCCGGCGGCGGCGCGTGCTTCGCGGCGGGATCGAGCGGCGTGTCGTCGACGGGTTGCGGCGGGACCAGCAGGAAGAGCGAGAAGAACGCGGGATCATGCAGATCGAAGATGCACCCGACACCCGGCGCGCGGCCAAGCGGGCCATCCACCACATGCACCAGCGCATCCGGCGCGCGCTCACCGGCACGCGGACCGCCGTCGAGTACGCGCTCGAGCGTCAGCGGACTGCGCCGGTACTGGATCGACAACTCGCTGATGGTCATCCGCGCCGCATCGCGCAACGGGCCGAGCGCGGCCAGCACCGGCATCACGCGCTCGCGTAGCAGCTTCAGCGGACCATGATCGGCCTCGGCCATCTGCGTGATGAAACCGGTTTGCCGCAGCACGTCGCGCTCGATGGGATGCCGTTCGTGATAGTACGTATCGAGCAGCCGGTCAGGCGCGCCGCCTTGCAGCACGCGCGCGAGCTTCCAGCCGAGATTGAACGCTTCCTGAATGCCCGTGTTCATCCCTTGCGCACCGGCCGGGCTGTGGACATGGGCCGCGTCGCCTGCCAGGAAAATGCGGCCCACACGCAGCCTGTCCACCATCCTGCTGTTCAGACGGAAATGTGACGACCATGCCAGGTCAGACACGTCGACGCGCTCGCGCACGCGCCGGGCGATCAGCGCCTTGCATTCGGCGAGCGACGGCGGCGCAACCTGGTTGAGCGGCGGTTCACCGAGTACGGCGGGCGTGGCCGATGTCAAAACCGTAACCGGTTCGGCGGGATGATCCGCAATCAGACGATGACGGCCATGGCCCATCGGAAACAACGCGACGAGACCCTCGCCGGAAGCAAAGATATGGAATTCGTCGTCGGGCCAATCGGTTTCGGCGTGCAGATCGGCAAGCAGGAATGTCTGCTCGAAGGTGTTGCCCTCAAAGCTTAAGCCGAGCCGGTGACGGATCGTGCTATGCGCGCCGTCGGCGGCGATCATGTACGACGGGCGGATCGTTTCCGTGCGGCCGTCCACGTGCCGCAAAGTCGCCTGCATGCCGGCTGAACCTTGCGAGAACGTCGTCAGCTCAGCGCCGCGTTCGATCGTCACGCCGAACGTCGCGAGATGCTCGGTGAGCAAACGTTCGGTCACGGACTGATCGAGGAACAGCAGATACGGATAGCGGGTGTGCAGCGGATCGAAATCGAGGCGCGCGAGACGCATGCCATTGGAAAAAAGATTGGCGATGCGCGCGCGATGACCGAGTTCGAGAAACGGTTCGATCAGCCGGTGTTGTTCAAACAGTTCGAGTGTGCGCGCCTGAATGCCGATGGCCCGCGAGTACGGGTTCGGCTGCAACGCCTTGTCGACCAGACGCACGGGGATGTGGGCACGCGCGAGACTCATCGCCGCGGCGAGCCCGGTCGGACCCGCGCCGACGACCAGCACCGGCGACGCATCGTGTGCGGCAGCATCCATGCGGACCTCCGGAGACAACAGGACGTCCTAGTGTACGCCGCCGATAGTCCGCTTAACGGTGCGCTGCATCAATCGCGGGGATGACCCATCGCGCATTGATGCTCGGTGGTGCCGAGGTCGACTTGCAGTGTGGCGTGCTGCATCGAAAACCGTTCGCGCAGCGTGATCACGATGCCGTCGATCGACTCGTCGCCGGGATGGCCTGCCGGCATCACCAGATGGGCGCTGAGCGCATTGCCGGTGGTCGACAACGCCCAGACATGCAGATCGTGCACGTCGGTGACACCTGGCTGTCCGGCGAGATAGTCGCGGATCGGCTGCAGGTCGACGCCCGGCGGCACGGCGTCGAGCGCCATGCGCACCGAATCGCGCAGCAGACCCCAGGTGCCGTAGACCACCACCGCGACCACCAGTAGGCTCATCACCGGGTCGAGCCAGGTCCAGTTGGTATAGAGAATCACGAGGCCGCTGATCGCGACCGCGGCGGAGATGCCGGCATCCGCGGCCATATGCAGAAAAGCGCCGCGAATGTTCAGATCTTCTTTCTGGCCGCGCATGAAGAGCCATGCGGAAAAGCCGTTGACGATCACACCGACCGTCGCGACGACGAACACCACCAGTCCTGCGACCGGCGCCGGGTTCATCAGACGCCCGATCGCCTCGGCGACGATCACGCCGCATGCGAACAGCAACAGCCCCGCGTTGGCAAGCGACGCGAGGATCGACGAACTGCCGTAGCCGAAGGTATAGCGTGCCGAAGGCCGGCGCGTGGAGAGCCAGGCTGCGCCCCAGGCAAGCAGCAGGCCGAGCACGTCGGAGAGATTGTGGCCGGCGTCGGCAAGCAGCGCGGTGGAGTGCGCGATCACGCCGTAGACGGCTTGAACCACCACGATCGCTACGTTCAGTGCGACGGCCAGTGCGAAGGCGCGGCCGTGGCCTGCGACGGGGGCATGGGCGTGGCTGTGGCCGGCGTGGCTGTGGGCGCCGTGACTATGGCCGGCGTGGCTATCGTGACTGTGATCGCCGTGGTTGTGCGTGCTGTGACTATCGTGGCTGTGACCGCTGTCGGTGCCGTGGCTGTGGGTGTGGATGTGGTCGGCGCTGTCGTCGTGCGAACCGTGCAGGTGTGCGCCGTGGTCCTGCGTGCTGCGCTCATGAGCGTCGTCGGCATCTGGACGAACCGCGCCATGGTGACGCCCGTCCTGATCATCGGCCGCGCGCGCTTTGCCCTCGACCTGCGCATCGTCGCCATCGGTCCCGTCGGATTCCCCGTCGAGCCACACCGGCGCGTGGTCGTCCTCGCGCTCTTCGGCTGCCTGGTTCGGCGTGGTGGTTTTTCTCATGACGGATCCAGAGGAAATTCGCCGGCCGGCTCAGCCACGTGCTCGAGCATGCCGGTCAGCATCGCGCTGATATGGCGGTCGGCGGCAAGATAGAACACCTGCTTGCCCTGCCGCTCGGCGCGCACGATCCGCGCCGCACGCAGCAGCCGCAGATGGTGGCTCACCAGCGACGGCGACAAACCCAGCCCCTGGGCAATCGCGCCGACCGCGCGCCGCTCCTCGACGCAAGCGAGCACGATGCGCAAGCGCGTCGGGTCGCCGAGCAGGCGAAACAGGTCGGCCAGCGGCCCGATCGTCCCCACCGGGCGGTCTTCGAAACCAGCAGGCAACGCAGCGGAAGCCAGAGCAAACGGCATGATTGACACACATATGAACAGGTATTCATATGTTATAGATATCGAGACGACAGGTCAAATCGGAGGGTGGCCCGGCGAGTGTGGGAAAATGCGGCGTCTGCCTCACCCGAAATCCCATCCCTGCGTCATGCAACAAGTATTTGACCGCGCTTTCGCGGCGCATCGTGACGGCCGCCTCGACGATGCCGAACGCGGCTACCGCGCGACGCTCGACGGCAATCCCGTGCACGTCGATGCGTTGCACCTGCTGGGCGTTCTGCGCCACCAGCAGGGCCAGCACGCCGAAGCCGCCGAGCTCGTGCGGCGCGCGGTGAACCTGCGCCCGGAAGATGCCGCGCTGCAGTTGAACCTCGGCAACGCACTCAAGGCGCTGGGCCAGATAGACAACGCCATCGAACAGTTCCGCAATGCGCTCACGCTGGCGCCGACTTTCCCGATGGCGCACTACAACCTGGGCAATGCGTACGCGTCGGTGGGGCGCCACGAAGACGCCGCCGACGCTTTCGAGAAATCGCTGCGCCTGCAACCGAACGACGCCTCATCGCATAACAATCTCGGCAACGCATTGCATGCGCTCGGCCGTCATGCGGAAGCGATCGCGTCGTTCCAGCGCGCGCTCGAATTGCGCCCGGGGCATGCGGGTGCACTCAACAACATGGGCATGTCGCTGAACGCGCTTGAACGGGCAGACGAGGCGATCCAGCACTTTCAGGCGGCACTGGCAGCCGAACCGCGTTTCGTCGCAGCGCACTTCAATCTCGCCAATACGCTCGACGCCACCGGCCGTCACGAAGAGGCGGTCGCTTCTTTCCAGGCAGCGCTCGCATTGCAGCCGAACCTGCCGCCCACCATCTTCGGGCTCGGCAACGCGCTCGCGGCGCTGGGACGCCACGCCCAGGCGCTGCCCTATCTCGAGCGCGCAGTCGGCCTCGATCCGCAATTCGCGCTCGCCTGGCTGAGTCTCGGCACAGCCCATCAGGCGCTAGGCGCGCATGCCGCGGCGGTGCGGGCTTTTGATCAGGCGCTGCGTCTGCGCCCCGATCTCGCGTCGGCGCACATGAACCGTGCGCTTGCCTGGCTCGCGCTGCGCGATTTCGCGCGCGGGCTGCCGGAGTACGAATGGCGGCTGCAAACTACCGCGCAGCCGGTCATCCAGACCTTGCCGCGTTGGCACGGCGAGCCGATCGAACAGCGCACGCTGCTCGTGCATGCCGAGCAGGGTTTCGGCGATACCTTGCAGTTCGTGCGCTTCGTGCCGCTGGCCGCACAGCGCGCCGCGCGCGTCGTACTCGAGGTGCAGCCGCAACTACTGCCGCTGCTCGCACCGGCCGCGCAAGCCTGGCGTGTCACCCTGATCGCGCAGGGCACACCCCGCCCCGCGGCGGATCTGCACTGTCCGCTGCTGAGCCTGCCGCTCGCGCTCGGCACGACCTACGACACGATTCCCGCCCGCACGCCCTACCTCAACGTACCGCCCGCATACGGCCGCAAATGGCGCGGTTCGCTCGGCGGTCACGCGAAGCGCAAGATCGGCATTGCGTGGTCAGGACGCATCCAGCAGAACGAAACCCGTTCGATGCCGCTCGCCGCGCTTGCACCGCTATTCGCGCTTGAAGGCATCGACTGGATCGTGCTGCAACCTGAACTGAGCGCTGAAGAACGCGCGGCGCTCGACACGCATCCGCGTGCGGCGTCGATTCATCGCATGGATAAACGGATCGGCGATTTTGCGGATACCGCGGCGATCATCGAGCGGCTCGACGCCGTGGTATCGATCGATACGTCGATCGCTCACCTCGCCGGCGCGCTAAAAAAACCCCTGTGGCTGATGCTGCCGTTCGCGGCGGATTGGCGCTGGTTCGTCAACGAGACGCGCAGCCCGTGGTATCCGGGCGCGACGCTGCTGCGCCAGCCGCAACCCGGCGCGTGGAACGAGGTGGTAGAGGCAGTGGCAAACGAATTGCGCCGCGGTTAGCAAGGCCAGATTCGTCTGGAGCCCATTGCCGATGTGGCAGTGCGGAGCTCAGAAAAAAACCCCGCGTTCTCACGAGCGCGGGGTTTTTGTTTGTCCAGACCAACTGGTGAACCTTCAGCCAGGCGTCCCTCAGGCCGTTCGATACTGATTGCGCGATTCCGGCGTGCGATACAGCACCAGCGTCGCGATCAACCCGCAGATTGCCGCCGCGCCGAGGAACAACCCCGGTGCGGCCTTATTGGCGGTAGTGTGAATCAGCAGCGTCGAGATGGCCGGCGTGAAGCCGCCGATCGTCGTAGCAAGGCTGTACGCCAGCGAGAAACCGGCGGTCCGCACTTCGACCGGCATCACTTCGGTCAGCGCCACCACCATTGCGCCGTTATAGCTGCCGTACAGGAACGACAACCACAACTCGACCGCCAGCAGGCGAACGAACGACGGCTCGGCAACCAGCCATTGCAGCGCCGGATACGCGGTGATGATCGTCAGAATCGTGAAGGCCAGCAGTACCGGACGGCGGCCGATGCGATCCGACAACGCGCCCGCGAGCGGCAACCAGATCAGGTTCGACAAACCGATACAAACGGTGACAACGAGTGTATCGATCGACGACAGCTTCAGCACTTCCTTGCCGAAGGTCGGCGTGTAGGCCGTGATCATGTAGAACGACACCGTGGTCATAATGACCATGCCCATCCCGCCCAGCACGATGCCCCAGTTCGCGGCCATCGTCTTCATGATTTCGCCCATGCTCGGATGATGCTTGCGCGCCGTGAATTCCTCGGTTTCCTGCAGCGAACGGCGAATCAGGAACAGGAACGGTACGATCAGGCAGCCGATCAGGAACGGCACGCGCCAGCCCCAGGCCGTCATCTGGTCGGCCGGCAGCACCTTGTTGAGCACCACGCCGATCAGCGCGGCGAACACCACGGCGACCTGCTGGCTGCCCGATTGCCACGCGCAATAGAAACCCTTGTTACCCTTGGTAGCGATCTCCGACAGATAGACCGACACGCCGCCCAGTTCGACCCCGGCGGAGAAGCCTTGCAGCAGCCGGCCGAATAGCACGAGCGCCGGGGCAAGCACGCCGATGGTCGCGTAGCCTGGAATCGCGGCGACCGTGAGCGTGCCGAGCGCCATTAGACCAAGCGTGAGGATCAGGCCTTTGCGCCGGCCGTGATGGTCGATGTAGGCGCCCAGTATGATCGCGCCGAGCGGACGCATCAGGAACCCCGCGCCGAATACCGACAGCGACAGCATCAGCGAGGCGAATTCGTTGCCGCTCGGGAAATAGGTCTTGGCGATCGCGGATGCGTAATAGCCGTAGACCATGAAGTCGTACATCTCAAGAAAGTTGCCGCTGACCACGCGGAAAACTGTCTTGACCTTGGATTCTCTGGATGAGGAAGCAGCGTGTGACGCAGTAGACATGACATTCTCTGAGTAGCCCGTCGCCACGCAGACTGGCGGCGCTCGGGCAGTTGAAACGATCCACCGCGTTCGGCAAGCGGATGCCACGGGCAATTTAAAACGCGCCGGGGGCGCTGCATTTTCATGCTGAACACATTTACACGGTATCAGGGTAAACGTTGTGAAATACCCGGAGCCTGCAACACGTAATGTTACCGTTCATGGCACTGTCGCGTATTCCATACAGTTTCATTACAGACCGTGCTTGCTCACCCTCGCGATAATCTTTTTGCAGACAGGCAATTCCCGTTGACCACCCTCCCGACGCAAACCTCCCCCGCGCTTTCGCTGCGCCCTGCGACCCTCGCGGATGCAACGCTGATCGCCTCGATCCATAGCACCAGTTGGCAGGCCACCTATCGCGGCCTGTTGCCGGACGCCTTCCTCGACGGCGAAGTGACGCGGGAGCGTGCCGCCTATTGGGAAGCGCGCCTGCGTGCACCGGGCAGCGAACGTCGCATGGTTCTGATTGCCGAACTCGCGGGCGAGCCGATCGGTTTCGTCTGCGTCGAGCGGCAACCGGCGTCCGCGTGGGGAGTCCTGCTCGACAACCTGCATGCGCTGCCTGGGCACCAGGGGATCGGCGCAGGCAAGCTGTTGATGCGTGCGGCCGAAGACTGGGCTCGCGCACAGGGGGAGACGCAGTTGTACCTTTACGTGCTTGAAGGCAACACACCGGCGATCGGCTTCTATGAAAAACACGGCTGGCAGTTCGTCGGCGCCGAACCGGATCATATGGGCGGCGTGGATATTACTGCATTGCGCTATGTGTACCGGCTGGATCGATGAACGAGATGCGCTTGCTTTGATCGCTGCCCCGGACCAGGGCTGACATAAAACGAAGCAGCGCATTTTTTCAGAGCAATCCGATCGTTAGTTCAGCGGCTTCCCGGCATCATCTTCCGCACCCCGATGGCTTCACAGTGACCGCTCATGCGGCGGCGTGCTCGATCTGAGTACGGCGTTTCCCTATGGCGTTGTGTACCGCATTTCCCTACACATCGCTCGAAGCCAGAGCCCCTGAGCCGCCTGTCCGCGGCCCTTTTACGAGGCGCTGCGAAGAAACCGATGTCGACCACTATTCCCCTCACGCTGATCGAAGGCACCATGGCGCTGCCGAGCCTGTCGCCACAGTGCCGCCTGCTGCCGCCGCCATTCGGTCGCGATTGGTCGTTAGTGCCGCCGGTGCGCAGTTTGCGCGCGGAACTCAAGGCACTCTATGCGGCCGTGCTACGCACCTTCTGTCTGAACGCGGAAACGATTCCCGCACTCTGCCACTGGGAATCGTTACGCAAACCGCCAGCTGCGTCCTCGGCGTTCGCCGCGCCGGCGACTTCGACAAGCGTGCTCGACGCGCCGGCCGACGAATCATTGCGAACCTCCGCCGAAGCCGCATCGTTCTCACCGGTTAGCACGCCGGCGGTTGTTGCCGCGCCGCGCGGCCGATCGATGCATTGGGGCGCGCTAGCCGGCGGCGCCTGCGCACTTGGCGGCGCCGCAATGCTTGCGTGGATTGCGTTCGGTCATCTGGCGCAGCGCCACGCGCCTGGCGATGTCAAACCGACGAACAGGATTCCGGTGCGCCAGCAAGCGCAACTGGCGAATCGTCACTCGCCTGATGCTACTGCCACGCCCTACGCATCGGCGAACAACCGCGCAGTGACGCTTGCTCCGGGCGCCGCGTCGTTGCCTGCACGCGTCGCAGGTGCTTCTGGATCTGCGCAAACATCCGCACCCGCAACGCCTGAAAAATTGCCGGGCACCATTGACGCAGCTCCGCTGCGCGATTTCAAGGCAAGTCCCGCCACGGAAATCGTCGCGTCAGTCAAGGCAACGCTGCCGCGCGCTGCAACCGGCAAAAAGATATCGCGACGCCGGGATAAGTTGCGCGACGTCGCGCCGGGTTCGCACCAAAGACATGGCCGCAGTTCGCAGGCCAGCATCGCGACGCCGCGGCCACCACAGTTGCCAGGCTTCGCGCCAATGAGCTACGGAGTGCCGCAGATCGCGGCGCCGGAAAATGCACAACAAACGTCGCCGAAACCATCGTCGGCGGGACCTTACTCGCCACTCGCGCCATCGCGGCTCGGCGCCGATGAATACGCGCCGGCGATCATGTCGGCCGGCACACACCTGCGCAATATCGCGCCGCCATCGCGCCCAGCTTCGTCGATCAATCCGCCCGGAACCAGCGGGACAGAATGGATCAATCACATGTCGCAACGTCGCGTGACCGAGGTGCCCGATCAGTTCGCCAGGTAAGCGCCGTTATCTAAAAAACGCGGCACAAAAAAAACCCGGCAATTCATCTTGCCGGGCTTTTTTTACATTCATGCGCCTACTTCTGGGTTGGCAATCCGAACTCGGTTTGCCGCTGCAACTGCATCACTTCGCCCTGCACCTGACGCAACTGCGCTTGTACCCGTTCCTTTTCCGCGTGTAACGCAGCCGCCTCGCCTTGCGTCTGCCGCTGATAGTCGTTGACCTTGGCCTGCTGCGTACGCGCAACCTCGAGATCGGCCTGCAAGCGCCGCGCGCGATCTTCCGACAACGCGATAATATTTTCGATATACGCCTTCTGCGCTTGCAGTTGCGTGCGGCGAATCTCGACGTCCGCGAGTTGTGCCGTCTGCTGGACGAAACCCGCGTAGATCGCTTCAGCACGGCCAACGTCTTCCGATCTGATCACCCGCCAGAAATGCTTGTCCTGAAAAAGCGCGACGTAGTACGTCATTTCCTGTGGATAGAAAAACAGACTTGCGCCGTAACTGCCGTTGTACGTGGTGCGTAATTCGCTCAGCCTGGCGTCGTGAATCATTTGCATCAGTTCGGCAACATTACCTTGTACGTCGCCAGCGGTAGCCGATGTACTCGATGCCGCACTACGCAGCGCATCCGCGACCGGTTGCGGCGTTAGCGTGTTCATGGCCGGCCGCGTGCCGACCAGAGGCGCGGCCTCGTCGCTTTGTGCTGCCAGCACGAAACCGCCATGCTGCAACAGCGCACACGAGGTCGCGAGCAGCATGGCGCGCCGTACTATTAAGGGGTACTTCATACGTGCATGCTCCATGCAAATCCAAAACAGCCTCGGATTATCGCGCGGAATAGCCGTTAAGCGAAGCATTCAAACGCCACACTGACGGACTTTAAATCGAGATAAATCGATACCGAATGATTTGGCCGGACGGAGACGTCAGTCGCGAAATAAAAGATTTCAGATAGGACAAAAACACAACAATCTGACTCGTGCGGACGTTTCCCAATCTGCACCGCAGTCGCACGAATTCGACATCAAGCATCGTGACAATAAGAGATAGCCGCCGCGAAGATGGTGGCGGCACGCTGCAAGAATCTTCGTGAACGACCGCACGCGAAAGCGCGGTTTAAAGGCATGGCCTTTAAACCGCGTTTCTGGAACCGCGTCTTTAAAACCGCGCGTCTAAAACCGCGTTTCGCGTGCCACCCGCAGGAACGTGTCGAGCAACGGTGTGCAATCGAGCAATTCGGGGCCGCCTGCGCGATGAAACTCCGGGTGCCACTGCACACCCATCACGAACGGTGCGCGCCGATAGCGCACGGCCTCGATGATGCCGTCCGACGCCGAGACGGCCTCGATATTCAGATCGCGGCCGAGCGTCTTGACCGCCTGATGGTGAATCGAGTTGACGATCGCCTCGCGCCGGCCCGGAAACATATTGGCGAGCGTCGAGCCGTCCGGGAAATGAATGCTGTGCCGATGCTGGTCGTAGTTCTCGTTGACGTGCGCGCCGGCGGTCGGCACGTCGGTGGCGATGTCCTGATACAAGGTGCCGCCGAACGCCACATTGATCAACTGGCAACCGCGGCATACGCCAAGCACCGGCTTGCCCGACTCGATGAACTCATGCAGCAGTTCGAGCTCGTACATGTCGCGCACGCGGTCGCCCGGCCACTCGGGGCTCGTCGCCTGTTCGGCGTAGGACTGCGGCGACACATCCGCGCCGCCCTGCAGCAGCAGACCGTCAAGGTGCTTCGCATAGTCGCGCAAACGGATATTGCTCGGGTGCAGCATGCCTTGATGGCCGACCGTCGGAATCATGAACACCAGCACGTCACGCGACATGACCCAGTGCGCGATCGATTCCTCGAGATATTGCAAGGTCTTGCCTCGCAGCCCCTTCGCACCCGGTTCGGGGTGGAAGATGCGTGCCGACACGCCGATGCGCAGCGTGCGCTGCGTGATCCGCTGACCGGCGCGATCGAACAACTGACGCGCGCGGGCCGCGATGATGCGCCCAAACACGGTCCACGCCGAGTCGCTTTGCTTCAGATAGCGCGGTGGCGACGGCGGCAATGCGTTCGGCGGCGGCGGGTTCGTTGCCGTGAAATCTGGCGCAGCGCCGAACCCCGGCGGCGGCGAGCCGGCCGGGCGAGTTGCGGCCGCGGCTTCTTCCGCTTTTTCCGCCTTTTCTGTCAGAACCACCTCGTCGGCCGGCACGTTCAATCCGCTCGCAAGCGTTTCGTTGCTCTCGAGCGTAGCCGGACGTGACGCTTGAACCTTGGCGGCACGTTCGGCTTTGGCCGCCGCGCGCTCGTGAACCTCGGCCTCCTGCCGCGCGGTCGACGCGGCCGCTGAACTGCGCGCTTCGGCCGCGTCGCGTTGCTGCGCCGTTTGCGGATGGGTGGGAGTGACCGTGGAAGCGCTGTCAGGGTTGTCGGTCGACGATCTCACCGCGGCCTCTGCGGCAGCCGGTGTCACCACGTCCTTGACTGGAGACTGGATCGAGTCTTCGTGCGAGAGCGGTAGCGTAACCGCCGGCTCAGGCGACGAGATGTCGGGTTTCGACATGCCGGGCGTGGAGCCGGACGAAGCTGGCGCCGTTGCGGACGTTGGCGACGTTGAGGGCGATGGCGTCCCCGAAGGCGACGATGGGCTGCCGGGCTTGCCGGCGTTTTCAGGTTTGTTTTCGCTCATAACTGTCAGACAGGCGCCTTCCACGCGAACGAATGAATATGCCCTGATTATCCGCTAGCGCGGCAAGCCCGGCAAACCCGCACACAATTGCTCACATTGTTACGGCTCAAGCCGTGAGGCCGTCGAGCTTAGGGATCAGGCTGCTCTTCAAAGGTTTCGCGCAAGGCAATCTGCATCGCCGCGTGGATTTTCACGCACCAGCGCCAGACCAGCGCCAGCAGCAGCGCGGCGCACACCAGCACCACGGTCAGAAGGCCGGTCGGCGGCAAGATACTGCCGGAGAGCGCCGCCACCAGCAGAAATACGCCGACCATCGAAACCACCGGCACCAGGTCCGAAATCGCATAACGGATCGCGCTGGTGAAGCGCCCCGCGGTTGCCGGCTGCACACTGACCTCGGCGAGCAACAGCGCAAGCGATTTAGTCTTGCGATAGACCGCAACCAGAAACGGCAGCGACAGTACCAGCGCAATGCTCCACAGCACCACACGCTGCATCGGCTCGGACGCCACCCAGTGCGCGAGCACGGTGCTGGTGTACGGCGCGCTATACGACACGATCAGGAAGATCGCCGCGACCAGCGCAAGATTGACGGCGATCTGCAAAATGATCCGCCGCGTCATGCTGAATAGCGTCGGCTCACCGCTCCCGGTGCTCAAGCTGCGCAACCACTGCCCATACAGGCTGAACACATTGGCCAGCGTGGGTGGCATCGCCCGGCCGAGGCGCTGCGTCAACGGGTCGGCGGCGCGAATCAGGTAAGGCGTGAAAAGCGTGGTCAACGCGGAAACGGCTACCGCGATCGGATACAGAAACGCGCTCGTCACCTTCAAGGTCAAGCCAAGCGAGGCGATGATGAACGAGAACTCGCCGATCTGCGAAACGGTCATGCCGACCCGCATCGCCGTGCGCCCATCCTTGCCGGCGAGAAAAGTGCCGAGCCCGCAGGACACGATCTTGCCGACGATCACCGCCACCGTAATCACCGCAATCGGCCACGCGTAGTCGAGCAGCACGGTCGGGTTCAGCATCAGACCGATCGTCACGAAGAAGATCGCGGAGAAGGCGTCGCGCAGCGGCGCGATCAGATGCTCGATGCGATGCAGATGGCGCGACTCGGCCATGATCGCGCCGATCAGGAACGCGCCGAGAGCCATGCTGTAGTCGAGCTTCACCACCAGCAGACAGAAGCCAAAACAGAAGCCGAGCACCGATACCAGCAGCATTTCGTCGCTTTTGGCGCGCGCCACATAGTTCAGCGCACGCGGCACGACCAGAATACCGACCACGAGCGACACCGTCATGAAGAGCAGCAGTTTGCCGAGCGTCACGACGGCGACACCGGCGCTCAACTCCCCCGTCTGCGCAATGCCGGAGAGCAGCACCAGCATCGCAATGGCGAGAATGTCCTCGACGATCAGAATCCCGAACACCAGTTGCGCGAAGCTCTCGCGCTTGAGACCCAACTCGGAGAGCGCCTTGACGATGATGGTGGTCGACGAGATTGCGAGAATCGCGCCGAGAAACAGCGAGTCCATCGAACTCCAGCCGAATGCGCTGCCGATTTCGTAACCGATCCACAGCATCAGCACGATTTCGGAAAGCGCCGCGACGATCGCCGTCGCACCGACCTTGAAGAGCTTGCGCAAGCTGAACTCGAGCCCGAGCGAAAACATCAGGAACACCACGCCGAGTTCGCCGAGCGTCTGGATGGTCTGCTCGTCGTGGATCAGCTGGAACGGCGGCGTGTACGGCCCGATGATCACGCCCGCGGCGATGTACCCCAGCACCACCGGCTGTTTCAGGCGATGGAACAGCACGGTGACGACGCCGGCGAGCGCCATCACGACCGCCAGGTCCTGAATGAAGCCGATGCCATGATGCATGGATGCGTCCCTTACAAAAAGTAATGTTTCAAAAAACGCAGTGTAACGTACTCATGCGACCGGCCGGCAACGCGCAAACGCCGAAAGGGCGCGGGATTGGTCAAACCGGCAGCGAACTGCCAGCGGACCGGCCGGCCGTTTCGTCCGAAACTTTTTTGACACGCTGGACACGTGTGAAATATCACAATAATATTTGCTGCATATTTTCTTGGGAGTCGAGTGATGCAGCAGGTGTCCTTCAATGTTGTAGATCGTTCCGGCGACAGCCACGCCGATATCGTCGAAGTGAATCGTCTGACAATTGCAGGCTGGGCCGGCCGCGATCAGGCGGCGATCGAGCATCACATCGCCGAGCTGGCCGAACTTGGCGTGAAGCGTCCGTCGACCACGCCCTGCTTCTATCGCCTCGGCGCCGAACTGCTGACGCAGGCCGAACAGATCGACGTGGTTGGCGTGAAGTCCAGCGGGGAAGCCGAATGCGTGCTGGTCCGCTCGAAAGCGGGACTGCTCGTCACCGTCGGCTCGGATCACACCGATCGCGAAGTCGAGGCCTACGGCGTCACCGTCTCCAAACAGGTCTGCCCGAAACCGGTCGCGCGCGACGCCTGGCGCTTCGACGATGTGGCCGGCCACTGGGATCAGCTTGAACTGCGCGCTTTCGCCGTGACCAGCAACGGCGAGCGGCGCCTCTATCAGCAAGGCAGCGTCGCGTCGCTGCTGGCGGCTGCCGACCTGCTGGAACGCGCGCCGGTGGCAGAAGGCGCCGCGATGTTCTGCGGCACGCTGGCCGTACAAGGCGGGATCGTCGGCATGGCCGACGGCGACGCGCTTGAACTCGAACTGCACGACCCCGTCCTGAAACGCACACTGCATCACGCTTATCGCGTGCACGCGCTCCCCATCGTCGAATGAGGCACCCATGAGCACCCCCCCGCTATCCGCCAACGCCGACACGTCTTCCGACGCGTGGATCGAGGCCGCCGCCCTGCGCAAGATCACCTGGCGCATCATGCCGTTCCTGTTTCTCGTCTACGTGTTGTCGTACCTGGACCGCGTCAACATCGGCTACGCGAAGTTGCAGTTCACCGGCGATCTCGGCCTTTCGAATGCGGCGTATGGCCTCGGCGCGGGGATTTTTTTCTTCGGCTATTTCGTGTTCGAAGTGCCGAGCAATCTGCTGCTGAAGAAATTCGGCGCACGCGCCACCATCGCCCGCATCACCATGCTGTGGGGCCTGCTGTCGTGCCTGATGATGTTCGTGCGCTCGGAAACGGCGTTCTACGTGCTGCGCTTTTTCCTCGGCGTCGCCGAGGCCGGGCTGGTGCCGGGCGTGGTGCTGTATCTGACTTTCTGGTTTCCGTCCGACCGGCGCGCGCGGATGGTCGCCGTGTTCATGGCGGCAATTCCGGTCGCGGGCATCATCGGTGCGCCCTTGTCGGGCTTTCTGATGTCGGCGCTGCACGAAGCGCACGGCTTGCGCGGCTGGCAGTGGATGTTCCTGATCGAAGGTATTCCGTCGATCCTCGCCGGCTTCTGGGCGCTCGCCGTGTTGCGCAACACGCCCGCCGAAGCCGCCTGGTTGAGCGACGACGAAAAGCGCGTGATTCTCGGCCGCCTCGCGCGCGAAAATACGGCCGCCGCGGCAGCCGGCGCCGAGCATAGCCTCTCGGTTGCCTTGCGCTCGGGCCGCTTCTGGCTGCTCACGCTGATCTACTTCTGCCTCGTCACCGGCAACGCGGGCTTCTCGTTCTGGCTGCCGCAGATCGTCAAGGACCTCGGTGTCACGAATCTCGTCACGAACGGCTTCGTCACCGCGATTCCGTACCTTGCGGCAGGTATCGGCATGATCCTGATCGGACGCTCGTCGGATATCACCGGCGAACGGCGCTGGCACTATGCCGTGTGCTGTTTCATCGGTGCGGCGGGCCTGCTCGGCAGTGCCTCCGTGACGAATTCGATTCCGCTCGCCGTCACCGGTTTGTCGATCGCCTATATCGGCATTCTGGCGGGCTTCGGCATTTTCTGGTCGATGTCCACCACCTTCCTGCAAGGCACCGCGGCCGTTGCCGGCATCGCCGTGATCAACTCGATTGCGAATCTGGCTGGCTACGTGAGTCCTTACGTACTCGGCATCGTCAAGGACGCGACGCATAGCGTGACCTTCGGGCTGGTGCTGATCGCGGGCGCGTTGATCGTCGGCGGCCTCGTCACGCTGATGATGCCGCGCGTCAAGGTGCAGCACGCCGCCGCCGTGACACCGAGGAGCGCCTGACATATAGCGCGGTTCCCGTGATTGCGTATGACGCGCAGCCGCACGTCATACGCAAACGGCGCCGCAGAGCAACCGCCCACCGGCCGCCGTCCGCGCAAAACCTTGCTCTACAATGCGGACGACACCGCCCGCTCTTTCTTCACATGACGCTTTTGCAGACTGCCCGCCGTTCCAGTGCCCCCCGCGAAACCGCCTCGGCGAGTCTCGCCGAACAGGCCTACGCCTTCGTCAAGCGCGAGATCATCACGATGCGTCTGCGGCCGAGCGAGGTGCTGAACGAAGCGGAATTGATGGTGTTGACGGGCATCGGCAGAACGCCGGTTCATCAGGCGCTGCATCGGCTGGTGCACGAAGGCATGCTCACCATCATGCCGAGAAAGGGCATCATGGTCCGCCCGGTTTCACTCGACGACGTGCTGGCGATCATCGACGTGCGGCTCGTCAACGAGAGCTACTGCGTCGAGCTGGCCGCGCGCCATGCGCAGCAACACGATTTCGACGCGATGCAGGCCTTGCTCGAACGCTCGGCGGTTTGCGTCGCCGCGCACGATATTGAAGGCATGATGGATATCGACCGCGAGTTCCATCTGGCGATTTCGGCGGCCTCGCGCAACCCGGTGCTGGCCGACATCCTGCGTGGGTTGCATGAACGCTCGCTGCGCTTCTGGTTCATTTCGCTGTCCGAGCCGCATCATCTGGAAGACGTGCACGAAGAACATCTCGAACTGTTTCGCTTGCTGCGCGAACGCGATGCCGAAGGCGCCCGCCAATCGGTGCAAAAGCATATCGAAGCGTTTCGCGCGACCTTGTTCAGCCGCATCTGATCGAACGCATTTCATCGTACGCAACCAATCGACCTCGACCGGTTTTAGCCGGTTCAACCGGATTCCCCCGACACCATGGCTACTGAATTCACGCCCTTCCCGCCGCTAGCCCAGCTTGCCGCCGACCTCGCCGCCGGCCGCACCACGAGTCGCGCGCTCGTCGAAACCGCGCTCGAACGGATCGCCGATCCGGCCGGCCAGGGCGCTGCCGTCTTCATGCACGTCGACGCCGACAGCGCCCGCGCCGCCGCCGATGCGCACGACCGTCTGCGCGCCGCCGGCACGGTCCTCTCGCCGCTCGCCGGCATCCCGGTGTCGGTCAAAGATCTGTTCGATATTGAAGGCCAGCCGACTCGCGCGGGTTCCGTGGTGCTGGCCGACGCGCCCGCCGCCAAGGCAGACGCTGTCGCCGTCGCGCGACTGAAGCGGGCCGGCGCGGTGATCGTCGGGCGCACCAACATGAGCGAATTCGCATTTTCCGGACTCGGCCTGAATCCGCATTACGGGAACCCGCTGTCGCCGTATCAGCGCGGCGTGAAGGGCGACGAGCGAATTTCGGGCGGTTCGTCGTCGGGCGCGGCGGCGTCGGTCGCGGACGGCATGGCGGCCGTCGCGCTCGGCACCGACACCGGCGGGTCGATCCGCATCCCGGCGGCACTGTGCGGCCTGACCGGCTTCAAGCCCACCGCCGACCGTATCCCCAAGCAAGGCGGCGTGCCGCTTTCTCCGACGCTCGACTCGTTCGGGCCGATCGGCGTCTCGGTCGCCTGCTGCGCGCTGGTCGATCGCATGCTGGCCGGGCTCGAGCCGCGCATTCCGTCGGCCCGGCCGCTCGAAGGCGTGCGCCTTGGCGTGCTGACCAATTTCGTGACCGACGGTGTCGAACCGGCAGTCGCCGCCGCAATCGACACGGCCCTGAAGCATCTGGAAGCGGCCGGCGCTATCGTTACGGAAGTGCGCTTTGCGCCGCTCGACCGTCTGGCCGAGATCAACCGCTTCGGCTTTTCGCCGATCGAAGCGTATGCGTGGCACCGTCCGCTGCTGGAAAAACACCGCGAGCAGTACGATCCGCGCGTGCTGGTGCGCATCCTGAAGGGTCAACCCGCCAGCGCCGCCGATTATCTGGACCTGCTCGCCGAGCGTCAGGCCATGCTCGACGAAGCCGCGCGCACACTGTGGCAGCGTTTCGACGCGGTTGTCGCGCCGACCGTGCCGGTGGTGCCGCCGCGCGTGGCCGATCTGATTCACGATGACGACGCTTTTGGCCGCACCAACGCGTTGATCCTGCGCAATCCGAGCGCGTTCAACTTCCTCGACGCCTGCGCACTGTCGCTGCCCTGCCATCTGCGCGGCGACGCACCGGTAGGTCTGATGCTGGCAGGCGCGCCGCACGCCGACGACGCGTTGCTGGCCATCGGCCGCGGCGCCCAGGCGGTACTCAATGCGATTCGCTGATCAGGAGGATCGGGGCACTGAGCGGGCATTCAGCCGGATTGCGACTTAAAAGCGCGATAAGCGCCAGGGCGGGGGTTCGCGCTAGAATCGCGGGCACCCGCCCTTTCCGTTTCCAGACAGCCACACGACCCATGAATAACGACAATGCGATGCTGCGCCGCGAGCGCTCCCTGCTGGTTCTGCTTGGCCTGATCTGCGTCGGCCTCGTCGCCGGCGCGCTCTATCTGCAATACGGCTTGCATGAAGATCCCTGCCCGCTGTGCATCATCCAGCGCTATTTCTTCCTGTTGATCGCGATTTTTGCGTTCCTCGGCGCGCGTTTCAACAGCTGGCGCGGCGTGCGGCTACTGGAAGTACTGGCGGCCCTGTCGGCCCTCGGCGGCATCGTGACCGCCGCGCGGCACGTGTATGTGCAGGCCAATCCGGGTTTCAGCTGCGGTTTCGACGCACTGCAGCCGGTCGTCGACAGTTTGCCGCCCGCGCACTGGCTGCCGGGCGTCTTCAAGGTGGCAGGGCTCTGCGAAACCGCCTATCCGCCGATTCTGGGTCTGTCGCTGCCCACCTGGTCGCTGGTGGCTTTCGTCGTAGCCTTCGTGCCGCTAGCGCTAAGCCTGGCCAAGAATCGCCGCCGGTTCGCCTGAGCCCGCCGAGCCAGCCTTCTCGGCTGCTCCGGTTGACGTAACCGGCTTCGCGCCGGCCTTTGCACCGTCTGTTATGGCGGCTCGAAGGCCGGCGTTTTCATGCCGGCTCTGACCCCGCGGCTTCGGTAAAACCTGACCACCGGCGCCCTGCGAACCATCACCCAACGCTCGTCACTCCCCCGCTCTGCCCCATCCCGCCTGATTTTCCCGACCCACCCCGCCTCACGCAACTTCCCGGCGCGGCGCGAATCGTATTAATTACATGACCGCTTCCGAATAAGCTTCATGCGAGTTGGGAAATATTTTCGGGACAAGGTAATGCTATCTTCGGAACTGGATGGCGATCTACGTGCGCGAGGCCGGCTTTGGCGCGACCCCATGCGTAACGCGCGCCCGGTCCGCACTGTCTTTCGGATTCGCCATGACAACGCAAACCATCCGCTTTTATCACCAGAGGTCCGTCCGTGAGGTCGCGGGCGTCCCGGCGACGCGCACCGTGCTTCAGCACCTGCGCGAGGATCTGCATTGCACGGGCACCAAGGAAGGTTGCGCGGAAGGCGACTGCGGCGCCTGCACGGTTGTGATCGGCGAACTGGATGCGCACGGCAGCCTCGCGCTGAAAGCGGTCAACGCCTGTATCCAGTTTCTGCCGACGCTTGACGGCAAAGCCCTTTTCACCGTCGAAGACCTGCGCGCCGCCGACGGCGCCCTGCACCCCGTCCAGCAGGCCATGGTCGATTGCCACGGCTCCCAGTGCGGTTTCTGCACCCCTGGCTTCGTGATGTCGATGTGGGCGCTGTACGAAAACCAGCCGGCCGCCGCCGGCCTGCCCACCCGTGACGAAATCAATGCCGCGCTGTCCGGCAATCTGTGCCGCTGCACGGGTTATCGCCCGATTGTCGACGCATCGCAGAAGATGTTCGACTATCCGCAATACCCCCGCGTGACGCTGGACCGCAAGGCGGTCGCCGACACGCTGCGTAAGATCCAGCGCCGTGACACCTTCGAGTACAGCGCACCCGATACGCGTGGCGCCGAATTCGGCTCGCTCATCTTCCGTGCACCGGTCAAACTCGACGCGTTCGCCAGACTGCGCGCCGAACATCCGCAGGCACGCCTGCTGGCCGGCAGCACCGACGTCGGTCTGTGGGTCACCAAGCAATTCCGCGATCTCGGTGACATTCTGTACATCGGCAATGTCGCCGAATTGAAGACGATCGAACGCGATGCGCAGACGCTGACCATCGGCGCCGCGGTTACGCTCGAAGACGCCTACGCCGCGCTCGCCGTCGATTATCCCGAACTGGCTGAGTTGTGGACGCGCTTCGCATCGCTGCCGATCCGCAATGCCGGCACGCTTGGCGGCAACGTCGCGAACGGCTCGCCGATCGGCGATTCGATGCCCGCGCTGCTCGCGCTCGGTGCCGAAGTCGTGCTGCGCCACGGCGCCAAAACCCGCACGCTCACGCTCGACGCGTTCTACCTCGGCTACCAGAAAACCGCGCTCGCGGCAGGCGAATTCGTCGCGGCACTACGCGTGCCGCGTCCGGCTCGCGATTTGCGGTTCCGCACGTATAAGGTGTCGAAGCGCTACGATCAGGACATTTCCGCTGTGTGCGCCGCGTTTGCACTGCACATCGGCGAAAACGGCGTGATCACGGATGCCCGCATCGCCTTCGGCGGCATGGCCGCGACCCCGAAACGCGCCGCGCAAACCGAAGCTGCGCTCACCGGCGCAACATGGAACGAAAGCACCGCGCGGCAAGCGATGAACGCACTCGTCGCCGATTACCAGCCGCTCACCGACATGCGCGCATCGAGCGCCTATCGGCTCAACGTGGCGCGCAACCTGCTGTGGCGCTTCCACCTCGAAACGCGCGATGAAGCGCCGCTCGCCCTCTGCGACGTGAATGCGTTCGCGTACGAATCCGGTGTACCGGACGGGGCCGTGGCCGTTGCAAAGGAGTCGTCGTGATGAACCGGACCGATGCTTTTGTCGAACATGCCGCGAGGCACGCTGCCGCCCACGAAAGCGAGACGGCGATCGGTGTGTCGCTGCCGCACGAATCCGCCACGCTGCATGTGAGCGGTGAGGCCACCTACACCGACGATCTTCCCGAATGCCAAGGCACGCTGCACGCTGCGCTGGGACTCTCGCGGCACGCGCATGCGCGGATCGTGTCGCTCGATCTGGATGCCGTACGAAAAGCGCCTGGCGTCGTCGCGGTTCTGACTGCCGAAGATATCCCCGGCGAGAACAATTGCGGCCCGGTGCTGCACGACGATCCGATTCTCGCCGTTGACGAAGTGCTGTATCTCGGCCAACCGGTGTTCGCGGTGATCGCCGAGAGTCATGAACTCGCGCGCCGCGCCGCCGCGCTGGCCAAAAGCGACGACGTGGTGCGCTACGAACCACTCGAAGTCGTCCTCACGGCCGCCGAAGCGAAAGCCAACAAGCAGTTCGTCCTGCCGCCGCTACACCTGAAGCGGGGCGACCCCGACGCGAAAATCGCCGCCGCGCCGCATCAGATCCGCGGCACCTTCGAGGTCGGCGGCCAGGAACAGTTTTATCTCGAAGGCCAGATCGCGTACGCCGTGCCGAAGGAAATGGACGGCATGCTGGTCTACAGTTCGACGCAGCACCCGAGCGAAATGCAGCAGGTGGTCGCGCATATGCTCGGTTGGCCGGCGCACAACGTCGTGTGCGAATGCCGGCGTATGGGCGGCGGCTTCGGCGGCAAGGAATCGCAATCGGCGCTGTTTGCGTGTGCGGCGTCGCTGGCTGCGAAACTGCTGCGCCGCCCGGTCAAACTGCGCGCCGATCGCGACGACGATTTCATGATCACCGGCAAGCGTCACGACGCGGTCTACGAGTATGAAGCCGGCTTCGACGATAGCGGCCGGATTCTCGGCGCGCGCGTGGAAATCGCTTTGCGGGCAGGCTATTCCGCCGACCTGTCGGGCGCGGTCGCAACCCGCGCCGTCTGTCACTTCGACAACGCGTACTACCTGTCCGACGTCGATATCGTCGCGCTGTGCTGCAAGACGAATACGCAATCGAACACCGCGTTTCGCGGCTTCGGCGGCCCGCAAGGCGCGCTGGTGATGGAAGTAATGCTCGACAGCATTGCGCGTCAATTGCATTGCGATCCGCTCGACGTGCGGCTCGCCAACTACTACGGGATCGGTGAACGTGATACGACGCCGTACGGACAACGCGTCGAAGACAACATCATCGCGCCGCTGACCGACGAGCTGCTGGAAACCAGCGACTACCGCGCGCGCCGCGAAGCGATCGCCGCGTTCAATACGCAGAGTCCGGTGCTCAAACGCGGCCTCGCGTTCTCGCCGGTGAAGTTCGGCATCTCGTTCAACGTGCCGTTTCTGAATCAGGCCGGCGCGCTGGTACATGTGTACAAAGACGGTTCGGTGCTCGTCAATCACGGCGGCACCGAGATGGGCCAGGGGCTCAACACGAAAGTCGCCCAGGTCGTCGCGAATCAACTCGGGTTGCCGCTTTCGCGCGTGCGCGTCACGGCGGCCGATACGTCGAAAATCGCCAACACCTCGGCGACGGCGGCCTCCACCGGCAGCGACCTGAACGGCAAAGCCGCCGAAGCCGCGGCGCGGACTATTCGCAGCCGGCTCGCCGAACTCGCCGCGAGGCAGCTCGGCGGTAGCGCCGATGCGGTGGAATTCGCCCACGGCGAAGTGTCGGTGAACGGCGGTGCGATGCCGTTCGAACAACTGGTCGGCGCGGCGTATCTGGCGCGCGTGCAGTTGTGGTCGGACGGTTTCTATACAACGCCGAAAGTGCATTGGGACGCGCAAACGCTAACCGGTCACCCGTTTTATTATTTTGCATACGGCGCGGCGGTGTCGGAAGTGGTGATCGACACGCTGACCGGCGAATGGAAACTGGTACGCGCGGACGTGTTGCACGACGCCGGCCAATCGATCAATCCGGCGATCGATATCGGCCAGGTGGAAGGCGGCTTCATTCAGGGCATGGGCTGGCTCACCACGGAAGAATTGTGGTGGAACCGCGATGGCCGCCTGATGACACACGCGCCGTCGACGTACAAGATTCCCGCCGTGAGCGATACGCCAGCGGCGTTCAACGTACAGCTCTATCAGAACCGGAACGCCGAGCCGACGGTGTTCCATTCGAAGGCCGTGGGCGAGCCGCCTCTGTTGTTGCCGTTCTCGGTATTCCTCGCGATTCGTGACGCGATTGCGGCTGCGGCGCCGGATGCGGATCATGCGCCGCCGTTACGCGCGCCGGCGACACCCGAAGCGATTCTCGACGCGCTGGACGCGTTGCAATCGCTGACGACAGCAAAGGAACACGCACCAGGACAATCGACGCAAGCGGCAAGCGCGCCCCCAACCACAACGATTTCAGCAATTTAAGCCAGAGCCCGACGCGACACGAACGCGTCGGGCCACGCTCAACCGGCCGCACGGACACCCCGCGCGGCCACGTATGGAGAACCGCCGGATGCAAGCCTGGCTACCTGACCTGCAACAACTGCTCGCGCACGGCGACGCCGCCGTGCTGGTAACGGTCGCGCGCGTCGAAGGTTCGGCGCCCCGCGAAGCCGGTACCAAGATGATCGTCACGCGCGAATCGGCCAAACATACGATCGGCGGCGGCCATCTCGAATGGAAAGCCATCGAGACAGCCCGCCAGGTGCTGCGCGACGGCATGCGCTCGCCGCACACACGCCGCCTCGAACGCTTCGCGCTTGGGCCGAGTCTCGGCCAATGCTGCGGCGGCGCGGTGATTCTCGCCTTCGAGCGCCTCGACATCGGCGACCTCGGCTGGATCACGTCGCTCGCAAAACGCGTGGCCGCGGGCCTTTCGACGGTGCGTAGCGTATCATTCGGCCCCGCACCGGATGCGGTGATGCTGTCCGACCCCGAACCGGGTGTCGATGCCGCCGACTGCCTGCTATGGGACGGCGCCGGTTTCGACGACAGCGGCGCACTGCTCACCGAAACCATCGCGCCAGGCGACTTCCAGGTCGTGCTGTTCGGCGCCGGTCACGTGGGCGCGGCGCTGGTTCGCGTGCTCGCCACGCTGCCTTGCACCGTGCGCTGGGTCGACGAGCGCGACGCGCAGTTTGCGCCGCTGGAAACGCTGCATGCGCCGAATGTGAAGATCGATCCGAACGACGCGCCTGACGAAGCCATCGACCAGGCCGCGCCGCACACGTACTTCATCGTGATGACGCACAACCATGCGCTCGATCTCGAGTTGGCCGAGCGCATTCTGCGGCGCGGCGATTTCGCGTTCTTCGGCATGATCGGCTCGCACACCAAGCGCAAGCAGTTCGAACATCGGCTGGCCGCGCGCGGCATCGATCCTTCGCAGATTGCGCGGATGAAATGCCCGCTTGGCGTCGACGGTATCGTCGACAAGTCGCCGGAGATCATCGCGATCTCGGCGGCCGCCCAGGTGTTGCAAGCCGTGGAGGCGAATGCGGGCGCGCGTGCGGCGCAGACGGTCTGATTTGCAGCACAATCGACCTGCCGCCGAACGCGATTGCATCCTGCCACGCATCCCGCATCCGGCGCGAACCGACTCCAACGAACTCCTGACCGACCATGAATACAACAACCGCTACCCCTCTTTCGCTCGTCGAGAAAGCCGCTCGCGCGCCGAAGGCCGAGTTGCACATCCATATCGAAGGCTCGCTCGAACCCGAGCTGATCTTCGCGCTCGCCGAGCGCAACGGCGTGAAGCTTGCGTACGACTCGATCGACGCCTTGCGCGCCGCGTACGCGTTCACCGATCTGCAATCGTTCCTCGACATCTACTACGCCGGCGCGAGCGTGCTGCTGCACGAGCAGGATTTCTACGACATGACGACGGCCTATGTCGAACGCTGCCTCGCCGACAACGTGATCCACAGCGAAATTTTCTTCGACCCGCAGACGCACACGGAGCGTGGCGTGCCGATCGCAACGGCGGTGGCCGGCATCGAACGCGCGCTCGCCGACGCGGAAAAGCGCGGCATGACGAGCAAGCTGATTCTGTGCTTCCTGCGCCATCTATCGGAAGAAGATGCGCTCGCAACCTTTGAAGAAGCGCGGCCCTTGTTCGAGCAATACAAACACCGCCTGATCGGCGTGGGGCTCGATTCATCGGAGCGTGGCCATCCGCCGTCGAAGTTCGAACGCGTCTTCGCCAAGGCGCGCGCGCTCGGTCTGAAACTGGTCGCACATGCGGGCGAAGAAGGGCCGCCGTCGTATATCTACGAAGCGCTCGATCTGCTGAACGTGGATCGCGTCGATCACGGCGTGCGCAGCATCGAAGATCCGGCGCTCGTCACGCGCCTCGCCGACACGCGCGTCGCGCTGACCGTGTGCCCGTTGTCGAACCTCAAGCTCTGCGTGTTCGACGACATGACTCAACACACACTGAAGGACCTGCTCGATCGCGGCGTCGCCGTCACGGTGAATTCCGACGATCCGGCTTATTTCGGCGGTTACGTGAACGCCAACTATTTCGCCATCATCGACGCGTTGAAGCTCAACGATGCCGAGGTCTACACGATCATCCGCAACAGCTTCGAAGCGTCGTTCGTCACGCCCGAGCAACGCAGCGAACTGATCGCGAAGCTCGACGCGCACTGGCACCCAGGCGGCCCGCACTGACGGGCCAATGAATAGCAGCCGGCGGCGGCACGGGTTCGTTTCAGAGCCAGACTAAAACCGCCGCCCGTGCTGCGTAGCTCCCCACAATACGGAGACGGCTTTTCCCATGACTCAATCGGCACCAGCGGCACCAGCGGCACCCTCGGCACAACCCGCCCAATCAGCATTCCGCGCACAACTGCTGACCTTCAACGGTGACCCCGCGCAATCGCCCAACGCGGCGGTCTTCAACGAAGACGGCTTGCTGATCGTCGAAGACGGCCATGTCGTCGCAGCAGGCGCGTATGCCGAGCTCGCGTCCCGACTCGCGCCGGGCACCCATGTGCAGGAGATGCGCGACAAGCTGATCGTGCCGGGTTTCATCGATACGCACATCCACTATCCGCAAACCGACATGATCGCGTCGCCGGCGCCCGGGCTCTTGCCGTGGCTCGACACGTACACGTTCCCGACGGAGCGCCGCTTTGCCGACCCGGCCTATGCACGCGACACGGCGAGCTTCTTTGTCGACGAACTGCTGGCTTGCGGCACGACCACCGCGCTCGTGTATTGCACGGTCCACAAGGACTCGGCCGACGCGCTCTTCACCGAAAGCGAAGCGCGCAATCTGCGCATGGTGGCCGGCAAGGTGCTGATGGACCGCAACTGCCCGGAATTCCTGCGCGACACCGCGCAATCGGGCTATGACGACAGCGCCGAATTGATCGGCCGCTGGCACAACCGTGGCCGCCAGATGTACGCGCTCACGCCGCGTTTCGCGCCGACCTCGACCGAAGCGCAGCTCGAAGCGTGCGGCGTGCTGGCGGGCAAGCATCCGGACATCTTCATCCAGAGCCACGTGGCCGAAAACACCGACGAGGTGAAGTGGGTCGCCGATCTGTTCCCGGGGCACCGCAGCTACCTGGACATCTACGATCACTACGGTCTGCTGCGCCGCCGCGCGGTGTATGGCCACTGCATTTACCTCGACGACGAAGACCGCAAGCGCATGGCGCAAACCGGCACGGTCGCCTCGCACTGCCCGACCTCGAACCTGTTCCTCGGCAGCGGCCTGTTCGACTTCGACAAAGCCGACGAAGCCGGCACGCCGATCGCGCTGGCAACGGACGTCGGCGGCGGCACCTCGTTCTCGATGCTGCAAACCATGAACGAGGCGCATAAGGTCGCGCGCCTGACCGGCCATCATCTGACGGCTACGCGTATGTTCTATCTGGCCACGGCAGGCGCAGCGGAAGCACTCGATCTGGCCGACAAGGTCGGCACCTTGAAGCCAAAGTCGGAAGCCGACTTTGTCGTGCTCGATCCGCAAGCCACGCCGCTGCTCGCGCGCCGTACCGCACGCACGGAATCGCTCGAAGAACTGCTGTTCGCGTTCGCGCTGCTCGGCGACGACCGCGCGATCTACGAAACGTATGCGGCGGGCAAGCGTGTGCATCGTCGCGACGACGTGCGTCAGCATGCGCCGCGTGCGGCGAAAATCGCGGCCTGATGGGATTGTTGGGCTGAGTCCCGAGCCGATTCGGACAGTTGAATAAAAAACGGCGCTTCCTTCAAGAAGCGCCGTTTTTATTTGCCCATGCGATGCGGGCCGATCAACGATGCGTACACACGTCGTGCAACGCATTCAGACGGCGCACCGGATCGGCGACGTAAGGATTCGATTCATCCCACGCATAACCCGCCAGCACCGCGCTGATCATGCGGCGAATCGAAGGCGTCTGGTCCGGATAGAAAATGATGTCCTGCAATTCGCCCGTGTACCAGCGTTCGACGAAGGCGCGGAACGTATCGATCCCCTTGCGCAACGGCACGTCGTAAGCAGCCGACCAGTCGACCTGCTCGCCGTCCAGTTGCCGGTTCAAGGTCTGTACCGCGAGATGTGCGGAACGCAGCGCGATCGTCACACCGGATGAAAACACCGGATCGAGGAATTCGCCCGCATTGCCGAGCAGGGCATAGCCCGGCCCATGCAAACGCTCCACATTCGCCGCATAGCCGCCGATATGACGCACCGGCATCAGGAACGGCGCGTTGCCGATCAGCGGCCCGAGTGTCGGCTCCTGCTGGATCAACGTACGCAGTTTCGCGTCGCGTTCAGCTTCCGGCACATCGAGGAAATTCGCCTCGGCCACGCAACCCACTGAAGAGCGGCCACCCGCCAACGGAATCATCCAGAACCACACGTCGCGGCGCTCCGGGTGTGTCGCCACGCAAATCTTGTTGCGGTCGGTCGCGCCGGCCGGAATGCCGTCCAGAACGTGCGAGAAGATCGCGGCGCGGGTCGGCATGCGCGTCGGCGCTTCGAGGTTCAGCAAGCGCGGCAGCACCCGGCCGAAGCCGCTCGCGTCGAACACGAAATGCGCCTCCACTTCGTACGCGTTGTCCGCTTCGTCGATCACCTCGAGTACCGGTTTATTGCCGCCCTCGCCCGCCGTGCCCGGATGCATCGCGCGGACCGTGTGGCCAAAGCGCACGTCGGCGCCCTGCTGGGCTGCGCAACGAATCAGAATATCGTCGAACACCGCGCGCTCGACCTGGTAAGTGGTGCCCCAGCCAGCGGAATGCTTATCGCGGAAGTCGAACGCCGACGACTGGCCGCGGTGAATGAAATGCGCGCCGTTCTTGTACTGGAACCCGGCCTCGACCACTGCCTGCAGCATGCCCGCTTCTTCGAGGTAGGCCATGCTTTGCGGCAGCAAACTCTCGCCGATCGAGAAACGCGGAAAATGCTGGCGCTCCAGCACCAGCACCGAACGCCCAGCCCGGCGCAAGAGCGCCGCCGCGACCGCACCTGCCGGACCTGCGCCGATGATCGCGACATCGACGGTCACGCGCTTTGACGAATGTGTACTCAAGGTTGCCTCAATCGTTTGCTTGCTCTAGGCAGCGTTACGCTGCATCCTTACTTCTCGTTACAATTACGCATCACAGCAAGAACACTCGCAGCAAAAACACCATTTCGCCGGGGAGCCCAGCGTGTCGCCATCCGAAACATCCAGCGTGCCTTTCGTGCCGGAAACGGCCTTCGGGATCTGGTTCCTGCGTACCTATACGTGGGAACATCATGTTCTGCGGGTCGCGATCAACGACCTCAAACGGCTGATCGACGCGCCCCTGCCTGTGGCACCGGTTATCGTCGACGTCGGCTGTGGACAAGGCATTTCGTTCCACCTGCTGGCCGACGCGTTCAAGCCGCGCCGCATTGTCGGCGTCGATTTTCACGAACCGTCGCTGACGCTTGCCGCCAATGCGGCCCGCGCCTGCCGCGACAAGCTCGCCGACATCGACGTGCTGCACGGCGACTGCGCGCAATTGCCGTTGCCCGATGCCAGCGCCGACATCGTGTTCTGCCATCAAACCTTCCACCATCTGGTCGAGCAGGACCGCGCGCTCGCCGAGTTCCGCCGCGTGCTCAAACCGGGCGGCATCCTGCTGTTCGCCGAATCCACCGACGCGTACATCAAATCGTGGGTGATCCGGTTGCTGTTCCGCCATCCCATGCACGTGCAGAAAAGCGCGGACGGGTACCTCGACATGATCCGCGCTGGCGGTTTTCGCTTCGAGCAGCGCAACGTCTCGCTGCCGTATCTCTGGTGGAGCCGCGCGAAAGACTTCGGCCTGCTCGAACGACTCGGCCTGTACCATCCGCAACCTGGCAAGCGCCGTGAAACGCTGGTCAATGTCGCGGCGGTCAAGGCGGATTGAATCTTTCTTGCCAGGGCGGTGGCGTCGCCATCGCCCTGGCAAGCTTCGCGGCGTACTTATTTGCCGCGCAGCGTCACTACCTCACCCGTCAACGCCACGCCGGCGATCACCGCACCCGCCCCACACGTGAACTCCGTCGCGCTCTCGCGCACTTCGTTCTTGTAGTTGCTCTTGATGTTGATCACCGCATTGCCGCCTTCCTTGCGCGCGCGATCCTGCAACTCGATCACAGCCGAAAGGAATACGTGCTGGCACGCTTCCAGGTCGCTCTTGCCGAAAGCGTTGGTCTTCTTGTTGGTGGCGAATTCACCCATCTTTTTCAGCACGCCCGGATGCGGCTGACCCGCGAAATACAGCGCAACGTCGTCACTGACCTTGCCCGGTTCGCTTTGCAGCGCCGGCGCGATCGGATAGTTGTCGACCGTATCGCGAGCAAAAGCCTGAGTGGCACTCAGCGTGGCGAGCGAAGCAAACAGCGCGGCAAACAGTACATTGCGTTTCATTGAGACTCCTTGGTGGTTGTTGTTGCTTTAGTGAGTTCCAGATTCGATTTGACCTAGTTCGCCTGCAGCACGACGAGCTGGCCGCTCACCGCGACCGCTGCCGCGCTGGGGCTCACGCCACAGGTGAAGTCGGTCGATGAGTCGGTCTTCGTGCTGTGAAAACGCGTCGACACGTCGATCACGGCGTTCGCGTTGCGTTCGTGAGCTGCCGCGCGCAGCTTCTGCACGGCTTCAGCCAGCGCTTCGTGGCATGCGTCGTCCGGGCTCGATACCTTGCGCGCGATCCGCGCCGAGTAGGACACTTCCCCCAGATTAGCCGTCACCGGCGGGTGGTCCTGCTGACCGAAATAGACCGGCACGCCGCCACGCGACTGACCGGCCGCCGCCGCGAGCGGCACCGATTTCACGTCGGTCGCGCAGCCCGCCTGCGTCAGCACCACCACCGCGAGTGCTCCCAGTACAAAACGTTTTTTCATTTTTGTTGCCCTCGTTTTTAAATGACGGCCGTTTCAACCGCCCTGCCACACTGCAAACATCAGGCTCGCGCAACTGCCGCCGAACCCGAATGAATTCGACATCGCCGTGCCGATGCGCGCGTCACGCGTCGTGCGCACCAGCGGCAACCCGTCGACGGCGGGCTCCGGCGTCTCAATGCCCGCCGTCCCCGCGATGAAACCGTCGCGCATCATCAGCAGCGTGTAGATCGCCTCATGCGCGCCGCATGCGCCGAGCGGATGTCCGGTCATGCCTTTGGTCGATGAGAACGCGGGCACTTCGCCGCCGAATACGTCGCGCAAGGCATGCAGTTCCTCGACATCGCCAAGCGGGGTCGACGGCGCGTGCGTGTTGATGTAGTCCGGACGTCTGGCGCTGCCATCCATTGCACCCGTTGCACTCATTGCACCCGTCGCACCCGCTTCGCCCAGCGCGCCGCGCATCGCTCGCGCGATACCGGCCGCACGTGGCGTAACCATGCCGGCACTATCCGTACAGTCGCCGAACCCGGTCAGCTCGGCGTAAATACGGGCTCCGCGCGCCAACGCATGATCGAGCGCCTCGAGCACCAGCACGCCGCCGCCCGACGCGATCACAAAGCCGTCGCGTGCCGTGTCGTAAGGACGCGAAGCGCGCTGGGGCGTGTCGTTGAAACCGCGCGACAACGCGCCCATCGAATCGAACATCAGCGTCATGTTGTCGTGCAACGACTCGCTGCCGCCGGCCAGCACGATCTGCTGGCGCCCGGTCTGAATCAGTTGCATTGCCTGACCGATGGCGAGCGCCGACGTCGTGCACGCCGACGACGGCGAATAGCTCACGCCCTCCAGTCCGAACACCTGCGCGACATTGGCCGATGCAGTGCTGCTCATCGCATGCGGAACCGTGTACGGCGGCACTCTATCGACGCCACGGGCGTTCGCAATCGACATCGCCACGTCGTAACTCGACATCGTGCCGACGCCCGAACCGATCACCGTACCGGCGCGCGGCGAACGCAACGCGGCGGGATCGAGCCCGGCGTCGTCGATCGCCTTTTTCGCGGCATGACAGGCAAAGCGCGCGGTGTCGCCCATGAAGCGTTCGAGCTTGCGATCGAACGGCGGCTCCTGTGCGACCGACGCGACGGCTGCCACCTGCGAGCCGAAACCGCGCTCACGCCACGCGTCGATCCGCTCGATACGCGAGCGGCCCGTGCGCAACGCGGCCGACACGCTGTCGAGCGTATTGCCGAGGCACGATACGATCCCCATGCCGGTAATGACCACGCGGTGCAGCGCCATGCTCATCGAACGCGCCTGAAAATCAGCGACGTATTGATGCCGCCAAATGCAAAGTTATTGCTCATCACATGTTCGGCGTCGATCTCGCGTCCCGCACCGACGATGTAATCGAGCGGTGCGCAGGCCGGATCGACGTTATCCAGGTTCAAGGTCGGCGCATACCAGTTGCGTTTCATCATCTCGATGGTCCACCACGCTTCCAGCGCACCGCACGCGCCGAGCGTATGGCCGACATAGCTCTTGAGCGAACTGATCGGCATGCGCGCGCCGAAGGTCTGCGCGGTCGCATGGCTTTCGGCAATGTCACCGCGGTCCGTCGACGTGCCGTGCGCATTCACATAGGCGATCGCTTCCGGCGCCAGTTGCGCATCCTTGAGGGCGAGTTGCATGGCAATCGCCATGGTTTCGGCGGTCGGCTGGGTCATGTGCGCGCCGTCCGAATTGCAGCCGAAGCCGACGATCTCCGCATGAATGCGCGCGCCGCGCGCCACTGCGTGTTCGTATTCTTCGAGCACCAGCGTCGCCGCGCCTTCGCCGACCACAAGACCGTCGCGCGAGGCATCGAACGGACGCGGCGTGAGATGCGGCTCGTCGTTGCGCGTGCTGGTCGCGTACAAGGTATCGAACACCGCAACCGCCGGGCCCGAAAGTTCTTCCGCGCCGCCCGCCAGCATCAGCGTCTGCTTGCCGGTCTGGATCGCTTCATAGGCATAGCCGATCGCCTGGCTGCCCGACGCGCACGCGCACGAGGTCGGAATGATGCGCCCTTTCAGATCCCAGAACAGGCTGACGTTGACCGCGGTGGTATGCGGCATCATCTGCACGTAGCTGTTCGACGTAACGTCGGTCATCGAGCCCGTTTCGAGCATCGTGCCGAACGCGCGAATCGGCTGCACCGAACCTGACGACGAACCATAAGCAACGCCCATGCGGCCGTCCTTGATGCTGAGGTCTTCGGTCAGGCCCGCGTCGGCGAGCGCCAGTTCGCTCGCGCGCACCGAATACATCGAGACCGGACCCATCGAGCGGGTTTTCTTGCGCGGATAATGCGCGGGCGCCGTGAAGCCCGGCAACGGACACGCGAGCCGCGTATGCAGCGACTGGAAATAATCCCATTCGGATATCCGGCGCACCGCGTTCACGCCGCTCTTCAGGCGCGTTTCGATCACGTCCCAGCTATCGCCAAACGCCGTGACGCCCCCCATGCCGGTAATGACGACGCGTTTCATCACACCATCCCACCATTGACGCCGATCACCTGGCGCGTGACGTACGAGGCCGCATCCGACATCAGGAAGCTGACCACGGACGCCACTTCCGCAGGCTGGCCGACGCGGTTCATCGGCACCGTCTTCAACGCGTGCTCGAGCGGCATCTCGTCGAGCATGCCGGTTTCGATCAAGCCCGGCGCCACGCAATTGACGGTGATGTTGCGCGTCGCCAGTTCGACGGCAAGCGCCTTGCTCGCGCCGATCAGACCGGCCTTCGCTGCGCTGTAGTTGACCTGGCCGCGATTGCCCATCACGCCGGAGACCGACGCAATCGTGACGATGCGGCCGCCCTTCTTCGCCCGCACCATCGGCATGGTCAACGGATGGACCACGTTGTAGAACGAGTCGAGACCGGTTTCGATCACGATGTCCCAGTCTTCTTCAGTGAGCGCGGGGAACGCAGCGTCGCGGGTCACGCCCGCGCTGCACACGATGCCGTAGTGCGCGCCGTGTGCGGCGACATCCGCTTCGAGCACTTCGCGGCACACGGCGCGCTCACGCACGTCGAACTGCAGCACGCGCGCCGTGCCGCCTTGCGCGGCAATGCCCGTGGCGACTGCTTCAGCTTCGGTACGGCCCGTGCGGCAATGCACGGACACCGCGAAACCGTCGGCGGCCAACTGATACGCAATCGCACGGCCAATGCCGCGGCTTGCGCCGGTAACGAGAACACGCCGGCTCATGAACTGAAACTCCCTTCGATGAATGACTGAAAATCGCGCGGCTGAAAAACCTTGATAACCGCCTCGGCGCAACACACCTCGCCGTGGTGGATCGTGCATTCGTAGGCGCCGTGGCCTTCTTCGCTGCGCAGCAATTCCGTTGCCTGGATCAGCAATTGGGCACCACCGGCGAATGACGGTTGCAAGGCCCGGAAGCTGCGCGAGCCGAGCAGCACGCCAGGACGCGCCCTGCCGCCGCCGCGCATGGCCAGCAGCGCGACGTGCGCCGCAATGGTCTGCGCCATCAGCTCGATGCCGATCCATGCGGGCATCGCGCCGGCGGCGTCGGCATACCAGGCGTCGGCGCGAACGGTCGCCCGCGCGCTCACGGTGTCTTCGCCGAAGGTATTGACGCCATCGAGCAGCAGCATCGTGCCGCGATGCGGGATGATCGCTTCGATCGGTTGCTGGACGAGGTCCTGAGTAGAGCGCGCCTGAATCATCGCGTGGTCACCGTCCGAGGATCAGGCTGACATTGCTGCCGCCAAACGCAAACGAATTACTCATCACGTACTGCGACCCCGCGCCGTGCGGCAGAAAACGTTCGGTTTCGACCAGGTCCAGGGCCGGCAAAGCGGGGTCGGCCTCGCCGTCCCACACATGACGCGGCAGCGGCACGGGTTGGGCCTCGTTCGCGCGCGCCAGCGTCAGCCACGCGAAGGCCAGTTCGGTGGCACCCGCCGCGCCGAGTTGATGGCCGGTCAGCGGTTTGGTGCCGCTCGTCGCCACGCCTGCGGGAAAAACACGCGCCATCAATTTCGCTTCCATGTCGTCGTTCTTGCGCGTAGCGGTGGCATGCAGATTCACATAGCCGATCGCCGACGACGCGATGCCCGCGTCGGCCAACGCCGCGTGCAACGCGAGTTCGCCGCCCACACCCTGCGGGTCCGGCGAGGAAATGTGATGGGCGTCGCTCGATTCGCCGACGCCCGCGAGCCGTACTTCCGCTTCGTCGCGGCTCATCAGGAACACCGCGGCGCCTTCGCCGACGTTGATCCCGCAGCGATTGCGGCTCATCGGATTGGTACGCATGGCGCTGGTCGATTCGAGCGAGGCGAAACCTTGCACCGTCAGCTCGCACAACGAATCGACGCCCCCCACCACCACCGCATCGCAGAGCCGTAATTGCAGCAGCCGGCGCGCTGACGCAAAAGCCTTCGCACTCGACGTACAAGCGGTCGAGATCGTGAACGCCGGACCCTGCACGCCGAGCACGGCGGCGGCAAATGGCGCGACGGTGCCGATCTCCATCTGCCGGTAATTGAAGTTGGGGGGCAGGTTGCCCGCTTGCGCCTGGTAAACGAACGCGGCTTCGGCCGCTTCGATCCCCGACGTGCTGGTGCCGAGCACCACACCGATCCGATGCGCGCCGTAACGCTCGCGCGCCGCAGCGACTGCCGGTGCGATCTGCTCCAGCGTGGCCAGCAGCAAGCGGTTATTACGGCAGTCGTAACGCGCGAGCGCGGCCGGCGGCGCCAGATCGAGCGGTGCGAGCACGCTGCCGACAAACGCTTCGCCAATGCCGGTGTGCGCGTTCGCCATACCGGGTGCGTGAGCGGCGGCAAGCGCCGGAACGATCGCGTCGAGGCCGTTGCCGAGCGCATTGATCATGCCGAGCGCATGCAAATAAACTGATGGCGCCTTCATGCGGCCCTCCTTGATTCCGATGGCATGCCGATCGGCGCAAGCAGCACCGACACCGCGATGCCGAGTGCGAGCGTGGCGCCGAAACTCCTTAGCGCAGGCATCGCGCTCATGCCGAGCATGCCGAACGACAACAACGTGGTGGCAGCCGAGAGCAGCACGCCCGTCCACACCGCGCCGAGATCGGCGTCCGCGCGCAAACAGCCTTCGCGCAGGAATACCGCATAGTTTGCGCCTACACCGAGCACCAGCATCAGCGCGAGCCAATTGAAAAGATTGAGCGGCACGTGAACGTAACCGAACACCGCGAGCGTGACGCCGACCGCGAGCAACACCGGCAGCGTCACGGCGATGCCGCCGCGCAACCGGTCCCCCACAGAAACGTCCTTCCGGGCGTATCGCAGAATCAACAAAACGAGCACGAGCGCCAGCGCGCCGCCGAGCCACCAGCCGCTGTCCACGCGATACTCGCCGAACAGTTTCGACACGCTCGCCGCCTTGTCGACGAATACGACGCCGGAAACCGTCCGCGCGATGGCGATCAGCGCGGGTTCGTTCTGTGGCGTCACGCCTTGCGGAATCACAACGGCTGCATACGCTCTGGTAGCCGGGTCGACAACGCCTAGCCACAGATGTTGGTACGGCCGTGACCACGGTGTGGCGAGCCACGTATCGACGGTGAGCAGCGGTTGCGGTTTCGCCTGCGCGGCAAGCCAGGCGTCAGCGACTTCGTCCTTGAACCCGGCCTGCAGCAGCAGCGCACGCAATGCCGCGGGATCGTTGAAGACGTGCTGCGCGAGCAATGCACGGTCTTCGTTCTGCTGTTTCGTGGACGGCACGAACTGCGCCACCGACTGATAAGTGCCGACCCTGTTCGCGGTGCCGTTCAGTTCGTCGAGCTTCGCACCCAGCGCTTCGGCCCGTTGCAGCACGATCTCCGGCGTCTCGCCACGGACCACAAAAAACTGTGCGCTGTTATCCACGCCAACCGCCGCGCGTACCTTGTCTTCCTGCGCGACCAGCGAAGGATCACGCTGGATCAGCAAATGGATATCGTCGTCGCTCGTCAAACGCAGCCAGCCGGGAATCGCCACGATCAGCAGCAGCGCCGCGACGAACCATGCGCGCTTGCCGCCGATCGTCCGATGCCAAACCGTCAGCAGCCGCGCCGCGCCAGCAAACAGGCGCTGCGGGCTGCGTTTCGGCGGCCGCGTGAGCAGCGCGGGCAACAGGCACAGCACGGAGGCAAACGCCGTCGTAATCCCCACCATCGCGAAGCAGGCAATTTGCTTGAGCGCGGGAAACGGCACCCACATGAGAATCGCGTAGCCGAGCAGGCTGGTGGCAAGGGCAACCGTCAAGGCCGGACGTACCGCGCGCGCACCGCGGCGCGAATCCCAATCACGGCCCGCGCCAAGATAGACCACGAAATACTGAATCGAGTAATCGACCGCCTCGCCGATCAGGCTCGCGCCGAATACCAGCGTCAACAGATGCAATTGGCCGAACACCAGCATCGTCGCCGCGAGCGCGCAGACAATGCCGAGCGCTGTCGAGACAAAACCCAGCAGCAATAGCCGCGGCGAGCGGAACACCCACATCATCAACAGCGCAATCCCGCACAGCGACGCGATGCCGATCAGGTGCACCTCGCGCTCCGATGCGCTGCGCGCCGATTCCGCGTAAAACACCGCACCGGTTCTCGCTACCGACACGTCGGGGAACGCCTGCTTCAATGCGCTCTCGCCGTGCGCGAGCGCGCTGAGCACGGCACGCTGGGTCTTCGATTCGTAAGCCGAACCTGGCAGCGTGGCGACGATCAGCACACTCGTCGCGGCGCCGCGATGCGACACCAGCATGTTGTCTTCGAGTTCGAGATTCGACGTGGCGAGCGGCAAGCCGCCGAGCCAGTGTTCGAGCCAGCCGAACGGATCGTCGGCGAGCGACGTGCTCAGCGCACCGCGCAACGGGCTGTAGATACGCTGCGCGAGCGCGTCGCGCAAGCTCGCATTCAAAGCACTGCTCTGCGCGA
Source organism: Paraburkholderia agricolaris (assembly GCF_009455635.1). NCBI lineage: Bacteria > Pseudomonadati > Pseudomonadota > Betaproteobacteria > Burkholderiales > Burkholderiaceae > Paraburkholderia > Paraburkholderia agricolaris. Next base: position 893,894 of record NZ_QPER01000001.1, on the reverse strand, counting down.
GCGTCGCGCGGTCGGCAGGTGTCAGCAGACCGAAACGATAAGGCAGATACAGCGCCGCGATCTGCGACAGATCGAACGGTGGCAATTCCGCCGTCACCGAGCCGAACGCCCCGCTCTTCTGCAACGACGCGCCGAGCTGTTTTGCGGCCGCCTTCGCATGCGCGTCGTCATTGCTGGTGACGAGAAAAACCGTGCGGTCGCCAAGCGCACCTGCCAGCGTGTCGACCGCCTTTTCGGCGACCGGATCCGCCTCGGTGGCAGGCAGCAACACCAGCAGATTGGTCTGCAACGGCGAAGGTCCGGCGAAACGCCAGCCACAGTAAAGCGCCGCGGCGAGCGCGAGCAGCAGCCACGCGGCGCGTATGCCCCACGCCTGTTTCGCGGACCGCTGGCGCAGCACCTGCATTACGGCACTCCGAACAGGCTGCGCTCAGCCGGCGTCGGCTCGCTTACTGCCGCACTTTTTGCAAAATCGAGCTTCGTGACGTCGCCGTTCGCGAGCGTGATGCGCAGACTTTGCAGATAGTCGCCGCCATTCATCTGCAAGCCTTTGATCGACTGCGCAATCTGCGGCTGGTTTGGCGTGAGTTGCATGCGCCACTGCGCGGCGCTGCCTTCGGCCTGCACGTCGAATTGCGAATACAGCGCCGACAGATCGCCGCCGAGCATCGCGCGCATCATCTTCGAGACCTGAGCGACGCCGCGCGTGCCCTGAGCACTGCGAGCCGTTACGCGCTGACCGTTGGCGTTGATTTCGGTCACGCCCGCATCGGTGATCACGTAGGTGGCCTTGTACGGTGTCTCGATCTGCCAGATCACGCCACGCTCGCGGAAGAACAGCAGCGAGCCGGTGCTGACGAGCGGTTGCTTCATCGCGGCGAGCGTCTGCGTCTGCGTGAATTGCGCGCGCACGCCTTTGGCTTGTGCAAGATGGGAGGCGATTTGCGAAACCAGCGCCGGGTTACCGGCGGCCTGCGTTGCCTCTACCGCAAACGCTACTGTCGGCCAGGCTGTCAGGCCTGATACGCCAACCAGGGTCAACGTGCCCAGCACGAGCCACGCGGCGGTGCCCGCTACCCTGCTGCGCAAGTTCATCGTCCCCATACGCGCTCCAGCTTTTCGAACACGACCGGCGGCGACACGAACTGCAATTCCTGGGTCGCGGCGTCGACCGCGACCTGGATCGTGTAACCCTTCGTCAGCCGTGTACCGGATGCACAATCGACGATTTCATAGCCTATTTTCAGGCGGTTTTCGTGTTCGAGCAGTTGCGTGCGTACTTCGATCGCCTGGCCGTAGGTGGCCGGGCGCACATACTTCAGATGCGCCTCCACGATGGGCCATAGGTAACCCGAAGCCTGCATCTCGCGGTAATCGTAGTCGAACGTGCGTAACAGCGCCGCGCGGCCGATCTCGAAGTACTTCAGATAGTGGCCATGCCAGCACACGTTCATCGCGTCGACGTCGTGAAACGGCACTTCGACCGTCGCGCTGGCTGTCAGCACCTTAGGGGAGCCGGTCATGCGTTCGAGCCTCCGCGATAGTCGTGCAGCAAATCGCATGCGGCGATGCGTGCGGTCAGCGCGCGCAGATCGCTTTCCAGCGCGCGGTCTTCGTCGACGAACGGCGAGTGCGCCGTCACGCTATCGATAAAGGTTTGCAGCGGTACGGGAACCGGCGTGCTGCTGTCGATCTTCAAGCGCAGACGGGCCGCTTGCACCGTTGCTAGCGTATGCGCGGCGGCGACCTGCTCGGTCAACTCCAGCACGCGCAAACAGTCGCGCGCCGCGATCGTGCCCATGCTGACCTTGTCCTGATTGTGCGCCTCGGTCGAACGCGAGAACACGCTCGCGGGCATCGTGTTCTTCAACGCTTCGGCGGTCCATGCGGACGATGAAATCTGCACCGCCTTGAAACCGTGATTGATCGCGGCGCGCGCAGGAGCCGCGCCCGACAGGTTGCGCGGCAAGCCGTTATTGAAATTCACGTCGACCAGCAGCGCGAGTTGCCGGTCCATCAGATCGGCAAGATTGGCGACCGCGACTTTCAGCGAGTCCATCGCGAACGCGATATGGCCGCCGTAGAAGTTGCCGCCGTGCAGCACGCGCTCGTTGTCGGGATCGATCAACGGGTTGTCGTTCGCGCTGTTCAGTTCGTTCTCGACATCGCGGCGCACCCACGACAACGCATCGCGAGCGACGCCGATCACATGCGGCGCACAGCGAATCGAGTAGCGGTCTTGCAGACGATGCCCCGGCGTATCGTCGCGCCCGCTCAGATCGCTGCGAATCCATGCGGCGGCTTCGGCCTGGCCTACGTGCGGTTTCACCTCGAACAGCGTTGCATCAAAATGCGCGGCGCGACCGTCGAGCGCCACGGTAGAGAGCGCCGTGAGACGCGCGCTCAGGCGCGTCAGATGATCCGCACGCGCGAAGGCGAGACACGCGAGGCCCGTCATCACCGCGGTGCCGTTCATCAGCGCGAGACCTTCTTTCGGCGCGAGCGTCAAGGGTGTGTGACCGAGTTCGGTCCATACCTCGCGCACATTGCGCAACGCGCCCTCGAACATCACGTCGCGCTCGCCGGCAAGCGCGGCGGCCACATACGAGAGCGGCGTCAGATCGCCGCTTGCACCAACCGAACCTTCGGACGGAATACGCGGCAGCACGCGATGATTGATCAGATCGGCGAGACGCTCGAGCAACACGGGACGCACGCCGGAGAAACCGTACGCGAGCGAGTTCAGACGCGCGGCGATCACCGCGAGCGTTTGCGCATCGTCGAGATACTGACCCATTCCGCAGCCGTGGTAGCGCGTCAGTTGCAGCGGCAAGGCCTCGACGAGTTCCATCGGCACGTCGACCACGCATGCGTCGCCATAGCCGGTGTTGACGCCGTACACGGTCGCGCCCGCTGCCAGATGCCGGCGCAGAAAATCCGCGCCGCGCTGAATGCGTGCGCGCCACGCCGGATCGGCGCTCAATGCAACCGGCAAGCGGTGCTGGGCAATCGCGACGACCTCTTCGATCGTCAGCTTGCGCCCGCCGATCGTCACGGCCGCCGTGTTTGCGCGGGTGTTCTCATTCGCGCTGGCATTCGGTGCGTCGATCAGATCATGTTCGGCCATGTGTGCCTCGCTTGGGGCTGGCCCAGAAGTCGAAGAAATTGAACCATTGATAAGGTGCCTTACGGCAATAGTGTTCGAGCCGCGCGGCGTAACGCTGCGCCCACGCCGCAAGATGCTGCGTGCGTTCACGGCGTGGCAACTCGATGCGCTCGGCAAACGGTTCGAAGTACAGACGGTAACCATCACGCTCTTTCAGGCAGAAGAACAGATAGACCGGGCAGCCCAGCGCATGCGCCAGCACGTAGGGGCCTTGCGCGAACGGAGCGGTCGAGCCGAGAAATTGCGCATCGATCGTGCGTCCCGCTTCATGAGCCGGCACGCGATCGCCGACGATCACCAGCAACTCGCCCGAGTCGACGCGCTCCTGCATCATCATGGCGGTCTCCGGACCGAAGTCGCTGACTTCGAGCAGATGCCGCGCGAACTGGCTATTCGCCGACGCCAGCACGCTATTGAAGCGCCGCGCGTGTTCGGTGTAGACCACGGCGGTGACTTTCGCGTAGGCGCCTTGCGCGGCGAGCGCACGAGTCATTTCCAGATTGCCGAGATGCGCACCGATCACGAGCGCACCCTTGCCGCTCGCGACCAGGGCTTCGAATGCCGACGGATCTTCGAATTTGACGTCGCCGTTGTTGACACGGCCGGACCATGCCGCCAGCTTGTCGAAGCCCGATTGCGCGAACGCCAGCATATGGCGATAGGCGGACAGCCAACCCGGACGCGGCGTATCGCCGTGCGGCGCGGTTTGACTGAGATGCGTGAAGTAATTGCTCGACGCCTCGCGCGCGGCACGGCCCGTGAGCAGAAAATACGCGACGATCGGATGCAGCCAGAGCGCGGTGAAACGGCGGCCGAACAGCTTGCAACTGAGCGCGAGCAAGGACATGCCCAGGTGGCTGCCGCGTTCGGCGATGCGCCACCAGTCTTGCTGATTCTGTTCGCGCGACCCGGCCGGCTTGCCCGGTTCACCCGGCTGATCCGGCTCACTTGCAACAGCCGCGCGGCGTGGCATCACCTTGTGCGCGAGCAGCATCGGCAGACGCCACAGCATGCCGAACACGAGCCGCGTATGACTGCGGCTGATACGCACGTTGTCCCACAGCACATCGAAATGCGAGACGCCGTCGCTTGCATACGTGACGCGCGTTGGGATCGAGCGGAAGGCCGCGCGCCGCCAGTAGAGACGCACGAGAATTTCGATGTCGAAGTCCATGCGGGTCGGCAGTTGCACGCTGTCGATCAGCTCGCAGGCCAGCGCCAGTGGATAAAGGCGAAAGCCGCACATCGAATCGCGAATCGTCAGCGAGAGCGTTTCGATCCACACCCATACGTGCGTCAGATAACGGCCATAAAGGCGCGATTTCGGCACGCTCTCGTCATAGACCGGGCGACCGAGGATCACCGCACCCGGTTCCGCACGCGCCGCTTCGATGAAGCGTGGCACATCCGTCGCATCGTGCTGACCGTCGGCATCGATCTGCAGCGCATGCGTGTAAGCCGCGGCGCGCGCGGCACGCAGCCCCGCCATCACCGCCGCACCCTTGCCGCCGTTGACCGGCAAACGCAGCAGCGTGAGCTGCCCTGCGTATTGTTGCGCGAGTGCGGCGAGCACCTGTTGGGTCGCCTCATCGCTGCCATCGTCGACAACAAAGATCGGCAAGCCGTGCACCGCGAGGTGCGCAACGGTCGCGCCGATCGCGTCCTTGTGGTTGTAAATCGGAATCACGATGCATGCAGCGATGCTCATCATGCAGCCTCCCGATACACGATCACGCCGGACGCGCATTCACGCCCGCTCAACCGGTAGCTGAACTGCACGCGTCCACGTGCTGCGTCGTGCGCGAGCGTGAGATTCAGCACCGCGCCAGGGGGCACCGGCGCCATGAACTTGAGCCGGTCGATCGATGCCAGCGCGCTCACGGCCGGCACATGCTCGGCAGCCAGATGCACGGCCCAGTGCACCTGAACGACACCCGGCAGAATCGGCAAACCGGGGAAATGGCCGGCGAAATGCACGAGCGTGGGCGGCACGCGTAATTCGTAGTGCAAGGTATCGACGCTGCGGGCTTCGGCAAGCATTTCCATGCCGTCCGCGCGCGGCGCGAACGCCGCAGCGAGCGCCGCCACCGGCAGTTTGCCGCGCGCGTCGAACGGCAATGCGAGGCGAAAACGCCAATGGCGCGGCAGCACCACCACATCGAAATACGCAGCGAGATGCCGACGCAAGATCTTCGCGAATTGCACACGGCCTTCGGTGCGCAATGCTTCGCTGCCGGCTTCAGTGAGCGCCACCACGGCACCGACGCGCTCGCGCGAGGCACCTTCCAGCGGCACGATCGCCGCTTGCGCGACATACGGATGCAGTGCGAGACGCGCTTCGAGCTCCGGCAGAGACACGCGCTTGCCATCCAGCTTGAGCACACGATCGAGCCGGCCCTGCAGGCGGAAGCGGCCCTCGGCGTCGAACGCGATCTTGTCGTCCGTACGATGCCAGCCGGTGTGATCGAGATGCGGCGAGCGAACGTTCAGCGCACCGTCTTCGTCGCAGCGCACTTCGATGCCGCTCACCGGTTGCCAGGCATCGGTTTGATCCTGACGACGCCACGCAATGCCGCCGGTTTCCGTACTGCCGTAGATTTCGAGCGGCGCGGCACCGTAGGCAGCCGCATATTCCTGCGCGGCTTCCGAGGCAAGCGGGCCACCTGAAGAGAAGAATGCGCGCGGTGCCGGCGTCAACGCGGCGAAGCCTGGCAACGCGGGCCAACGCGACAATTGAGCGGGCGTGGAGACGACCACCGTCGCCCCACACTGCTCGATCTGCGCCTGCAAATGCATCGGCTCGATACTGATCGCGCGGTCAAAGGCGCGGCCCGCTGCGAGCGGCCACATTATGCGAAACAGCAAACCGTAGATGTGATGATGCGGCACGCTCGCAAGCATCGTCGCATTGCCGACCAGCACGCCCCACTGCTTTTCGAGCGTGTGCACTTCGGCATTGAATTGCGCGAGTGACTTGCGGATCGGTTTGGGGATACCGCTGCTGCCGGAGGTATAGAGCGTCAACGGGGCGTGCGGATCGATCGTATGGGTGGCCGGCCCGGGTACCGCATCGGCGTCCTGCATACGATGCGGCAGGTCGGCGTCGGTCAGCACGGCGTCGTACGCGTCGGCGAGATCGGCGAGATAGCCCGGTGTCGCGTTGGCCGGAATCACCGGCTCCTTGCCGCATGCGAACAACGCAAACAGCGCGCAGGCGAAATCGAACGGATCGTCGATACACAGCGCGTAGCGTTGCGCATTTTGCGCTTGCAGTAACGCGACCAGCGCTGAAACGCGCGCGCGAAACGCAGCACGGTCGAGCACCGTGGCGCCGTCGCGGCATACCGGTGCATTCGCGACGGAGGCCTCAAGGGCCGCCGACAACAAATCATGCAACGCAATCATGCCGCCTCCGAACGCGCGGCTCGCGGCAGCACCACCAGATAACGCCAGATAATCTCGGCTACCAGCAGCACGCCGATCAATCCATAAGCGATCGCGCCGTTATAGAGCGACCAGCTCGCACGGCTCCAGTACAGCGCTGTATAAGCGGAGAACACGCCGTTCAGCGCGAAGAAAGCACACCATACCTGGGTCACGCGCCGCGTATGGCGCACGGCACCTGGCAACAGGTTCGGATTGCCCAGCCGCGCGAATTTTTCGATCATCGACGGCCCGCGCACGAGCGTCGCGCCGAACGCGATCAGCAGCCCCAGATTGACGAGCGACGGATAGAGGCGCAGTAACAACTCGCTGTTGGTGAACACGATCGCCGCCGAGGCGCAGCTCAGCAAGCCGACCACGGTCCAATCTATCGACGAAAGCCGGCGCAACGAGGTCGCGACCGGACCGCTGCCGGCCCAGCGCTGCAGCCACAGAATCGCAAACAGCATGCAGCCGATGTAGCGCGGCGTGTCCCAGCGCCAGGCGCACAGAATCAACGCGGGATACGCGAGTTTCAACAGGAGCTGCAGCGCCGCTTTGGCCCAGTGGCGCTGAGCACCGGACGATACCTCGACAGGCTCGCTCGTCGCCGCTTGCATTCGCGAGCGCACGGATGGCATCAGCCCTGTGCCGCCAGCAGCGACTCGACCGCAACGATCACATCGCCGACCGTGCGTACCGACTTGAACTCTTCCGGCTTGATCCGGCGGCCGGTCATTTCCTGCAGTTTGATCGCAAGGTCCACGGCGTCGATGCTGTCGAGATCGAGTTCTTCGAAGAGGTGCGCCTCGGGCGTCACGCGCTCCGGCTCGATCGCGAAGTTCTCTTTGAAGATGGCGCGGATGCGTTCAAGAATCTCTGCCTCGGACACGATTAATCCCCTTTTTTTGTGGTTTCGTTCACAGCGTCCACCGTTTCGCGTTGACTCGCAACCAGCGCGGCCAGCGTGCTGATCGAGCGGAAGTGTTCGCGGGTGCGTTCGTCGTTCGCTGCGATGGTCAGTTGGTATTGTTTGCGCAGCACGATGCCGATTTCGAGCGCGTCGATCGAATCGAGACCGATGCCGTCGGTATCGAACAACGGTGCATCGTCGTCGATATCGGCCGGGCTCAGGTCCTCCAGATCGAGGGCTTCGATCAGGAGCTGTTTAATTTCCAGTTTTAAAGAATCCATAATCGAACAGGTGCTGGGTGATATGTGCTTCGATGGCGCTGGTCACACTGCGCGCCGCGAGAGACGGTGAAGTGTCATGGTCCGCAAGTTGCTCGACGCCGAACGGCTCGAGCACGTTCACGCGTATCCGGAACGCGCGCGCCGGCACGTCGTACCAGCGCATCTGCTTCGTAAATGCCGGCGGATCGCAATCCATCAGAACCGGCACGATCGGCGCACCGACCTTCAACGCCATGTGCGCGAAACCGCGTGAAAACGCGTGCAGCCGGTTCGGCGCGGGGCTGCGCGTGCCTTCGGGAAAAATGATCATCGTGTAGCCCGCTGCGAGCTGCCGCGCGCCGGCTTCGACGAGTTCCGAGGGATCGGCATTGCTCACATACTCCGCCGAACGCACGATTCCCCAGAAACACGGGTTGCCCCAGTGCGCGTTTTTCACCACGCAACAGGCCCGCGGCGTGAGCGACAACAGCACCATCACGTCGAGGTAGGTCGGGTGGTTCGCGACCACGATTGCCGGGGCGCCCGCGCGCAATGCGTGCGCGCCCGACACCTCGAGCTCCATCACGCCGATGTACCGCAATACCGCAACCAGTGCGCGGAAGAACCAGTGGATCACTGTTGTCACTGCAAGCTGGCGCGAGGCCCGGTGCGGCCATAGCCACGCGAGCGGGAACACCAGCACCGAAAACAGCAGGCCGCAGACGCCAAACACGACGAAGGCCATGCCTGTCGCGCAGAACCGCCAAACATAATCAAACCGCTTGTTCATGCCACCTCCAATGCCAGGTGGCGCCGGCGCCTTGCCAGACGGCAGGCTTGCCGGTTTCCAGACAGTGCAGCAGCGCCTGGCTCTGGGTCGCGAAACTTTCCTCCGCGCCTGCCTCGCTTGCGGGGTTTGCCGGTTGCACGGTCTCTGCAGCCTCCGGCTCGCCCGCGCCGGACAACGTGCAGGCCAACTGCCCCGCCGCCGCTGCGCCGTTCAGCAGGATCGCGACCGCGCCGCCCTGCACTTCGTCTTCAATCGTGCCGTATGCAGGATCGGCCGGCTCGTCGGCGTATACCAGCAGCACCGGCGAGCCGGGTTGCGTTGCGTACTGCGCATACGCTTCCAGCAGCGCATAACCGAGCGTCTGAGCGCCGGCCGAAATCGCGCTGGCAGCGGAGCGATCGTCGCGCGCGATACCGAACACGCCGGTCATGGCGTTCAGCACCGACAGGCTGAAGGCGGTCGGCGAGACCGGTTCGCCCGCGCTGATCTGGCGCAGAATGTCCGTTGTGCGCCGCAATTCGCCGTGGCGTGAAGCAAACACGACCCGCACCTCGTCTTGCGCCACGCAATCGTGTGCAACCTTCAGGGCAACCTTGGACAGCGTGCTCAGACGACGCCGCACAATCGGCTCGATAAAGCCGATATCGGGTGCGACAGATGCGGCAGCAGGCCAGCTAGACCAGCGAGCGACCGGAATGGTCCAGTGCAGATCGGGCATATCGGTGTTCGCGCGTAAAAGCGATGAGGGCTGAGGGCCACTGACGGAATATGCAACCGTCACAGCGTGTGCGCGCCGCGCGGAACGACAATCTCCAGCCGGGGGTCAATCCAATCTTGTTATATAGGTTCAGCGATTTAACGGCACGTGGCCCCGATTATTTAGGTGCCTTTTGACAATTAATCTGCGGATTGGCTCAGGCTCCCTACGGTCGCCGGAATCATACTGAATATTGTGGATTAAATCAGCCACAAAAGACGTATCTATCTGTATCCGTGTCGCAGGTGCGACGGATCACTGGACAAACTCAAAGAGGCAAGCCTGGCGGCCCTTGCACGACCGGCGACCGGCCCGCAAAGCCACTTGCCGCGAGCTTCGCGGACAAGCTCGCGGTGAGCGGTCTCGATCGGTACACAGCAATAGATGCCGAAACTTTCAACTAACTTTCGAAAATTCGTGTTTCGTTTCGGAACACTTCAATGCTTCAGTGCGATCGGTCAATCATACTCACGACTTACGGACGCTTACCCTTCAGCCATTTTTGCAAGGTCGTGCCTGCTGCTATCGGATCTCGCCCGATCGGAGACACCCGGGCTTGCAAAGCAAACGGCCCGGCAGGAACAACCTGCCGGGCCGTTTTTTTACTGCATCGCAATGCAGGCCGTTCGATGTAACGACCCGTCGCTTCCGCTTACTGCACGACCTTCGCGCCCGACGCCGCTGCCGGCGCAGCCGCCGGTGAGGCGCTCGTCGTAGCGACCTCGTTCGAGATCCCGCCATTCTTGTCGACGGGAATCTTCACCGTACGGACCACCCCATTGCCGAGCGGGAAGTCGGCCAGCGCGCTGCGCGCCAGATACGGCATGGCTCTCACCAGCGACGACTCGTCGTCCGAGCTACGCGCCGTCACGTTATAGACCTCCTTGCCGCTAGCACGCTCGGTGATCCGCACGCCGAGCAGATGCGTGAAAATCGGGTAGCTCTGGTTCACGTATGCCGTCGGATACGGTCCCCATGGACCCCACGGGCCCCACGGATCGAACGGCCGGCCCCAGTACGGCGACGGCCAGGGGCTGTAATACACCGGCTGCGCGACTGTCACCATGTCCGAACGAATCCCGTACGACAGCCCGACCAGGTAGCGCGCCGTTGAAGCGTCGACCTGACGGAATGCGTGCGTGGCGAGTTCGTTGCAGACGATACGTTCGTAAGTAGTGAGTTCGAGATTGCTCTTCTGATCCGCCGGCCGCGTGAAGGCATACGTACGGGTGGCGTCGCTGCCGCTCCAGTCGGAAAACGCCGTGACCTGGGAAGTCACGTAGCTTGTGCAGCCGGACAGCAGCACCGTCAGCGCGCCCAGCAGCAGCGCGGCGTGGCGGGTCCATCGATTGGTTTTCATGGTCTACCTCGTGTTGCCTGTTATTGCCAGTCCTGATCGGGTTCGTTGGCGCGCGGCCGTTGCCGCGCGGGCGTCCGATAATACGCTGACCTGGCAATTCGGTAAAAAGTTCGACCCGCACGATCCGCCGAGCCTTTGTACAATGGCTCGACAAGCCCGGCTCGCGCGCCATGAGCACGCGTGACGGCTCGAGTCCCATCACTACAGAACGCCATGGCCGATACCGCAACGCCCAATGTGATTCGCCGCGCAGACTACGCGCCACCCGCCTTCCTGATCGACACCGTCGCGCTGGAGTTCGATCTGGTCCCCGAACGCACCGTCGTCAGGAACACGATGCGGGTGCGCCGCAACCCGGACGCGTCCCGCGCTTCGAATCTCGAACTGATGGGCGAACAACTCGAGTTCGTCAGCGCCGCGATCGACGGCGCCGCGTTCGCCAGCGCGCATGCGCACGAGCACGGCCTCACGCTCAAGAACGTGCCGGATAACTTCGAACTCACGCTCACCAGCATCTGCAATCCGGCGGAAAACACCACGCTGTCGGGCCTGTATGTGTCGGGCGGCAACTTCTTCACGCAGTGTGAGGCCGAGGGTTTTCGTCGCATCACTTATTTCCTCGACCGCCCTGACGTGATGGCGACCTTCACGGTCACGCTGCGCGCCAGCAAGGCCGACTATCCGGTGCTGCTGTCGAACGGCAATCTGCTCGAAGAAGGCGATCTGCCGGACGGCCGCCATTTCGCCCGCTGGGAAGACCCGTTCAGGAAGCCGAGTTATCTGTTCGCGCTGGTCGCGGGCAAGCTGGTTGCGCTCGAAGAACGCGTGACGAGCGGCTCGGGCAAGGAAAAGCTGCTGCAGGTGTGGGTCGAACCGCACGATCTGGACAAGACGCGTCACGCCATGGATTCGCTGATCAACTCGATCCGCTGGGACGAGCAGCGTTTCGGGCTGGAGCTGGATCTGGACCGCTTCATGATCGTCGCGGTGAGCGACTTCAACATGGGCGCAATGGAGAACAAGGGGCTCAACATCTTCAACACGAAGTACGTGCTGGCGAACCCCGAAACGGCAACCGACACCGACTTCGCGAACATCGAGGCGGTGGTCGGCCACGAGTACTTCCACAACTGGACCGGCAACCGCGTGACGTGCCGCGACTGGTTCCAGCTGAGCCTGAAAGAAGGCCTGACGGTGTTCCGCGATCAGGAATTCTCGGCCGACATGGCAGGCGGCGCGACCGATGAAGCCGCACGCGCCACCAAACGCATCGAAGACGTGCGCGTGCTGCGCCAGATGCAGTTCGCCGAAGACGCGGGTCCGATGGCGCACCCGGTGCGCCCGGAAAGCTACGTCGAAATCAACAACTTCTACACGATGACGGTCTACGAAAAAGGCTCCGAAGTCGTGCGGATGTATCAGACGCTGTTCGGCCGCGACGGCTTCCGCAAGGGCATGGACCTGTACTTCAAGCGTCATGACGGCCAGGCGGTGACGTGCGACGATTTCCGTCACGCGCTCGCCGACGCGAACGGCCGCGATCTCGCGCAATTCGAGCGCTGGTATAGCCAGGCCGGCACACCGCGCGTCTCGGTCCGTACCAGGTACGACGCCGCACAACAGCGCTATAGCATGACGCTCACGCAAGCTTATGGCGATGCAGCGCCGTCCGCGCGTGAAACACAAAAGGGGCCGTTGCTGATTCCGTTCGCGATCGGTTTGATCGGCAACGACGGCCACGACCTGCCGCTGCAACTGGAAGGCGAAAGCAAAGCTTCGGACGCCACCACGCGCGTACTGGAATTCACGCAGACCGAACAGACCTTCACGTTCGTCAACGTCGCGCAGGAACCGCTGCCCTCGTTGCTGCGCAATTTCTCGGCGCCGGTGATTGTCGAATACGACTATTCAGCCGACCAGCTCGCGTTCCTGCTCGCACACGACAGCGATCCGTTCAACCGCTGGGAAGCCGGCCAGCGGCTCGCCACCCGCGAGTTGCTGACGCTCGCCGGGCGCGCTGCTACCGGCGTGCCCCTGCAACTCGACGACTCGGTTGTCGACGCGTTCGCCCGTGTGCTGACCGACGAAACGCTCTCGCCCGCTTTCCGCGAGCTGGCGTTGATGCTGCCGTCGGAAGCCTATCTGGCTGAGCAGATGGCCGAATCGAATCCGGCGGCCGTGCACGCCGCGCGGCAATTCGTGCGCAAGCGCCTCGCGAATGCGCTCAGGAAAGACTGGCTTGCGGTGTACGAGAAGCACCGCACGCCGGGCGCCTACGAAGCCACGCCGGAGGCTTCCGGTCATCGCGCGTTGAAGAATCTTGCCTTGTCGTATCTGGCGGAACTGGACGATCCGGCTGAAGCCGTGCGCCTCGCGTCCGCGCAATACGACACCGCCAACAACATGACCGACCGCTCCGCGGCGCTCTCCACGTTGCTCAATGCATCGGCCGCGAACGGCGGCAGCGTTCAGGCGCAGCAGGCGCTGGACGACTTCTACCGGCGCTTCGAAAAGGAGCCGCTCGTCATCGACAAGTGGTTCGCCTTGCAAGCCACACAGCGCGGCAGCGCACAGCGTCCGGTGATCGAAACCGTGCGCAAGCTGATGGCGCACCCGGCGTTCAACCTGAAGAACCCGAACCGCGCTCGCTCGCTGATTTTCAGCTTCTGTGCGGCAAACCCGGCGCAGTTCCACGCCGAAGACGGCTCGGGCTACGCGTTCTGGGCCGACCAGGTGATCGCGCTCGACGCCATCAACCCGCAAGTGGCCGCCCGCCTCGCCCGTTCGCTGGAACTGTGGCGCCGCTTCACGCCGGCGCTGCGTGACGGCATGCGCGCGGCGCTGGAGAAAGTGGCGTCGCAGGCGAAATCGCGTGACGTGCGCGAGATCGTGGAGAAAGCGTTGGCCTGAGGTTCTTCTGAAGGCGCTTCTGAAGACGCTTCCCGCAGCGGAAAGCCGGCACGTGTTGCCGGCTTTTTTGCGTCTTGAATTTGCGCCGTGGCGCGGCGTTGCAGTCCTCGACGTTAGCCGTCTGGACGACTGTTCATGCCGGCGTGGCAGGGTGAAAGTAAACGCATTCATTTAACGGTTTACGTTTAACGCATCGCGTTATATCATCCCATGATCACGACATTTGGCGACAAGGCTGCGGCAGCAATCTTCCAGGGCAAGTTCGTGCATTCACTGCCGCTCTACATGCAGGCGCTCGCACGCCGCAAGCTGCTGATGATCGACGCCGCGGAGTCCATCCGCAGCCTGCATGCGCCGCCGGGCAACCGGCTCGAAACCTTGCAAGGCCAGCGCAGCGGGCAGTGGAGCATTCGCATCAACGCGCAGTGGCGCATCTGTTTTCATTTTGTCGACGGGGCGGCGCTGAATGTCGAAGTTGTCGACTATCACTGATTATTGGGAGACCAGCATGGTCATCAAACGCTCCGATCTGGGCAGCATCGACTTCTCCGACATCGGCACGGGAGAAAGCATCCCGGAGACTCACCCGGGGGAGATTCTGCGCAGCGAGTTCCTCGACCCGCTCGGCATGTCCGTCAATGCGCTCGCACTTGCGCTGCGTGTACCGGCGCCGCGCATCAACGACATCGTGCGCGGCAAACGCGCCATCTCGGCTGACACCGCACTGCGGCTCGAACGCTACTTTGGCGCGAGTGCGCAGTTCTGGCTAAATCTGCAGATCGCGTACGACCTGCGCATCGCCACCGCCGCGGCCGGCGAGCAGATCGAACGCGAGATCGAGCCGATGCCTAGGGCGAACCGGCCGAAACTGCCGAAAGTCTCGGCCGAACACGCCCGGGCGGCAGCGCTTGCGGCGAGCCTCACCGGCAATGTCACGGCCATCAAGGCTCGCCGCAAAGCCTGAATTCACGGGCTTTTGCAGGGCCCGGCAGCCCCGTCGCCGGCCCTTGCATCTCAAAAGCACGGAACCGACACGGCGAGCGGTTAAAATCGAGACATTCCTCAAGCCTTCCCGGAGTACAGCAATGGCTTTGCAACGTCGTACCACTCTCACAAAGTACCTGATCGAGCAGCAGCGCGAGACCAACAACCTGCCGGCCGACCTGCGCCTTCTGATTGAAGTCGTCGCGCGCGCATGCAAGGCGATCAGCTACCACGTCAGCAAGGGCGCGCTGGGCGACGCACTCGGCACGGCAGGCAGCGAAAATGTTCAGGGCGAAGTGCAGAAGAAGCTCGACATCCTGTCGAACGAAATCCTGCTCGAAGCGAATGAATGGGGCGGCAACCTCGCGGGCATGGCGTCCGAGGAAATGGAACAGTTCTTCCCGATCCCGGCCAACTACCCGAAGGGCGAATACCTGCTGGTGTTCGATCCGCTCGACGGCTCGTCGAACATCGACGTCAACGTTTCGATCGGCACGATCTTCTCGGTGCTGCGCTGCCCGGACGGCCAGCAACCCACCGAACAGTCGTTCCTGCAACCCGGCACGCAGCAGGTCGCGGCAGGTTATGCGGTTTACGGCCCGCAAACCGTGCTGGTGCTGACCACCGGCAACGGCGTGAACTGCTTTACGCTCGACCGTGAGCTGGGTTCGTGGGTACTCACGCAAAGCGATATGCGCATTCCGGTTGAGACGCGTGAATACGCGATCAACGCATCGAACGAGCGCCACTGGTATCCCCCGGTCGAGAAATACATCGGCGAGTTGAAGGCAGGCAAGGAAGGTCCGCGCCAGAGCGACTTCAACATGCGCTGGATCGCGTCGATGGTGGCCGATGTGCACCGTATCCTGAACCGCGGCGGCGTCTTCATGTATCCGGCCGACAAGCGCACGCCGGACAAGCCGGGCAAGCTGCGCCTGATGTACGAAGCGAACCCGATGGCGTTCATCGTCGAGCAGGCGGGCGGCGCCGCGACCAACGGCGAGAAGCGCATTCTGGACATCCAGCCGAAAAGCCTGCACGAGCGTGTGGCGGTGTTCCTCGGCTCGAAGAACGAAGTCGACCGCGTCACCCGTTACCATCTGGAAGCAAAAAAGTAATCGCAGGGGCTTGCCAAGTTCGTAAAAAAGTCCCTATAATCTCGTTTCTCCTGATGCCGGAATAGCTCAGACGGTAGAGCAGCGCATTCGTAATGCGAAGGTCGGGGGTTCGATTCCTCTTTCCGGCACCACAAGATTCAAGCAAAAAGCCCAGTCCTCGTGACCGGGCTTTTGCTTTCTATCGGCGACTTTATGAGTCCGCGGAATCTACCCGCCAAAGTCCCATCGATCGCTTCGCGCGGTCATGCCAAGATTGCGAGCGACCACTGCATCTGCAACGATCAGGTTCTCAGCCGGCTTCGTGTCATACGCCAACACCGCTTCCTGCGGCGCCGACGGAAACCACGAGATCCGGCCGGCACACTCGATTCCTACCTGGCATCCTTTCCAGTAGACAGCGTTTTCCATGGTGAACTCTCTGAGGGGCGAAGACAGCCATCTTCCGCGCGAGGCCCGGTGCGTCCGTTAGCCAGCGCACCGTACGCCGTGGATCGCTGCAACAACCATAGACGGCGAGGCGCGTACTCACCGCCCGATGGCGCAATTCGCTACTAAAATGGCGCGGAATCTCTATTGAAACCCGCGCTTCTCCTTCAGGAAATCGATCAGCACGCGTAACTTGAAAGGCATCTGCGCGCGGCTCGCCGTGTACAGATAAAAACCCGGAAAGCTTGGACACCATGCGTCCAGCACACTCACCAGACGACCATCTGCGAGTTGCTCCTTCACGTAGTCGTCGATCACGTGAAGAAGGCCCACGCCCTGCTCTGCCGCCCTCACCATCGTACGCAGATCGTTAGTGACCAGACTCCCGCGCGTCTCGACTTCGAACACGCGCGACGAATCGTCGGGCGGCGCGAACTCCCATCGATAAATACCGCCGCTGGTCGAGAAGCGGTAACGCAAACAATCATGAGCAGCGAGATCGGCAGGCGTCACCGGTACCGGGTAGCGTTCGAAGTAAGCCGGTGAGCCAGCGACGGCAATGCGGATATCGCCGCCCAGCTGCACCGCCACCATATCCTGCGCGACCCGTTCTCCGAGCCGGATACCCGCGTCGAAGCCTTCGCCGACCATGTCCGCGAAACCATCGTCAAGCGTCAGGTCGAGGCGGATCTGCGGATATCGTTGTGTGAACTCAGCCAGATGCGGCAGCACCAGCATCTCGCTCGCGACCCTCGGCAAATTAATGCGCAGCGTGCCGGTAGGCTGATCGCGGGTTTCATCGAGCGCCTCGAAAGCGGCTTCCAACTCACCCAGCGCAGGCAGCACGCGAGCGAGGAATTGTGCGCCCGCCTCCGTCAGGGCGACGCGCCGGGTGGTCCGATTGAAGAGGCGCACATTTAGCTGCGTCTCGAGCGAACGAATGCTTTGCGACAGCGCCGACGCCGTCACCCCGGATTCAGCAGCCGCGCGCGTAAAGTTGCCGTGACGCGCCACGCATACGAACGCTGTCAGCGCCGGCAGCTGGGCTGGATCCATCTCGATCTCCATTATTAAGTCGCACTTCACAATGCTTGCAGACAGAGGGCATTTTTCCAAGTAAAAAATCAGCGCACGATAACTCCATCGATTCAACTCTTCCCGCCTGATCACTCAAGGAGACTGACATGACGATGGACCGCTACAACCTGCTCGGCCGCTCGGGCCTTCGCGTAAGCCCGATCGCACTTGGCACGATGACCTTCGGCACCGAATGGGGCTGGGGCGCAGAGGAACAATCGGCGCAACGTCTGTTTGACCTGTATGTGGATGCCGGCGGCAACTTCATCGATACCGCCGATCTGTACACCGAAGGCACCAGCGAAAAATGGCTGGGCAAATTCGTCGCGGCGCGCGGTCTGCGCGACCGGCTGGTGATCGCCACCAAGTACGGCTACAACGCCGAGACCGGCAATCCAAACGCGGGCGGCAACCACCGGAAGAATCTGCTGCGTGCGCTCGACGGCTCGCTCAAGCGCCTGGGCACCGACTACATCGACCTGTACTACCTGCACACATGGGACCGCGTCACTCCGGTCGACGAAGTGATGCGCGCGATGGACGACGCTGTGCGCGCGGGCAAGATCCGCTACGTTGGCCTGTCCGACACGCCCGCGTGGTTCGCCGGACGCGCGCAGACGTTGGCTGACTGGCGCGGTTTCGAGCCCGTCGCGGCCATGCAACTCGAGTACTCGATGATCGAACGCAACGCCGAAAACGAGTTCGCGGATCTCGCCGCCAATCTCGGCATGGGTCTCGTGCCGTGGAGTCCGCTAGGTATGGGGGTGCTCTCGGGCAAATATCATCCTTCGCAAAGCGGAGCGGCAAAAGCCATTTCCGGCGACGGGCGCCTTGCGAGCCTCGCGAGCGCACCGCCGCCGGGATTCGACAAGCTGACTGAGCGCAACTTTCGCATCGTTGCGGAACTCGAGGCTGTTGCGAATCTGGCAGGACGGCCGATGGCTCAAGTCGCGCTGAACTGGCTGCATCAGAAGCGCGGCGTGTCGAGCATCATTGTCGGCGCGACCCGGCCGGAACAGTTGCAGGAGTCGCTCGGCTCGCTCGATTTCACGCTTGCGCCGGAATTGGCCGCACGGCTCGATGCCGTCTCGGAGCCTGCCCGTCCGTTCCCGTACTACATGTTTGCGGACGGCCATCAGGCGCGGATTCACGGACAGGTCGAAGTCGCCGACAAGCCCGCGGCCTACTCCGCACCCGTGAAAATTCCAGCGCCGAAAGCGTAAAAATCATCCGACGCAAGCGCCGCGCTTCTTCCAGGACGCGGCGCCTTTTTATTTGCGAAAAATAACTTGAAAAGCACTCCCGATCGTCAACGAATTCGGGCAATCGTTCGTTTACCAACAAATGGGGGGCTGAATGACCGCACTGAACGAATCGGTAATTAACGAACGTTCGGCCTAACGCAAAGAAAATCCTTCCAATGCGGCAGTGCACAAAAAACACTGCGATTTGTTCATATGCTCACAGATGAACAGGCCGTACTGTGATGCAATGGAGATAATGAGCGGAAGGCGCGCGGGGCAAGGCTGAAGAAGGAACGGCGGAGATATTGGACTGCTTTGTTTGACAGCGGCGAATTCGGCCGGATGCAGTCAACCGATAAATTCTATTCAAACATTCCGCTCCCATGTCGGCCTGTACCGTTAAAGCAACACACAACATCTGAGCCGCATCGGACGCTGGTGTAAAACGGGGACCGAGGCAGATAATCGGTTTGTAAAGGAGAAAGATCATGGATGCCAAACCACCGAAGATTCCGACCCCGGATAAAGTCTTTAGCCCGGATCCGGAACCCGCTGGCGTCGAGTTTTTGGGTGCCGAACTGCCTGAGCACGTTCGCGCATTTTTCGACGAACAACGCAAGTCGTGCGACTCGAAGTAATTGGGCTGTGGCGCGATGCAGCATCCGCGTCCGCGCGTCCGGCGCGCGGTGACGGTTTGCACGCGCCCCTACGATTGTCTTTTGCCGCTTGCGCGGCACGGGTTACGCCTGCTTGATTGCGACGCCTGGCTCATGTGGCCTGGCGCCTTGTTAGCGCACGTCTCTGACGGGCGTCTTTGAATACCCGGTCGTTTGGTGGTCGTTTGGTGCAATCGATCGGCGCGCCAGCCTGAGCCCGCCCGGCCTACCTAATCCCGCTTAAGGCCATTTGCTCCGCGCATCGTCTATTCTTCTGGTTTTTCTTCTGCGGCCATCCGGCCACTCCCCTCTTCGATGAATCGCTCGTATCGCTTTGGAGCGTCATGCGCGCTCGCTTTATTCACCGCGCTCGCGCTGGCGCCCGCTCCCGCCGTCGCGGATGGCGACGACACCGCGCTGACCAGCTTGATCGCACTGGCATCGCAGCGTCTCGCGCTCGCGGAACCGGTAGCACGCTGGAAATGGGCGAACCATCAACCGATTACGGATACGCCACGGGAGAACGCGCTGCTCGCCGACGTCGAAAAGCGCGCCGTCGCGGCGAACGTCGATCCGGCGTTTGCGCGCGCCTTCTTCCAGGATCAGATCGACGCCAGCAAGGACGTGCAGAACGCGCTGTTTGCCAACTGGCGCAGCACGCGCCCGCCCGAAGGTCCCGCGCCCGACCTGGCCACCAGCACGAGGCCGCAGTTGGACCGGTTGACGCAGTCACTCGTGGCCGGACTCGCGCGCGTGCAGCCGCTGCGCACGGCGCAGGATTGTCCGTCGCGCGTGGCGCAGTCGCTCGCTAACTGGAAATCGCTGACGCGCTACGACTCGACCCGCTCGAGCGCATTGACGCGCGCGCTCGGCCATGTGTGCGAAACAGGTGGAGTCGGTGCGACGGGCTAGTCGCTCTGTGCGGTCTGCGCGGCCGGATCGGGGCCTCAAGTAACTTACATCAGGCCACCGCCCTAAAGACGGATTGCACCGATATCAAGCAGCGGCGGGACGCTGCCGGGCAAAACCCGTCTTAAGCCAGACTCGCCACCGGTATGCCGTTCGAAACGCTCAACGGCATCACACGCAAGCCGCGCGCAAGATGACTTTGCAGAAGCCGATAGGTCGACAACTCGAACGGGCCAGTCACGCTCGACGCATGCAGTACCGCCGCCTGCGCGAGCGAGGGCGCATGCCCGAGGTAATGCCACCGGTCGACAACGTGAAAAGCGCGTGCGTGTGACGCTTCTTCACGCTCCTCAAATACGACCGGACCTTCGAACGGCCAGGGCGCATCCACCGGATCACTCTTCGTGACGCGCGGCATGCGGTTATGGCCGGGACGCAGTGTTGCGATCAACTGCGCCTCCGCGAGCATGGCGCCCAGTTCACCGCCCGTCGCACGCCATTCGACCCGCCGCACTTGCTGCGCGAGCCGCATGTCCTTCGACGAACGTCGCTCGCCCGTCAGATGTGAGCGCAGCCGCTGACGCACGCGGACGCTTCGCCCGACATACAGCGGGAGGTCGTCTTCTCCATAGAAGGCATACACGCCGCATCCCGCCGGCGCGGTATCGAGCAGGTCTTCAGTGATGTCGCCCGCAAGCCGATAGCGCCGTGTGGTGCGTTCGATCTGCGCTTGCAAAACCTCTAATGGCACGAGACCGCCGTGCAGACGCTGCCAGAACTGCCAGATCAGATCGGCGTCGGCCAGCGCGCGGTGACGATCGGACGGAACGAGGCCATGACGCTCCACCAGCGCGTCGAGCCCGTGGCGTTTTTCCGCCGGAAACAATGCGCGCGACAGCCGCACCGTGCACAGCACATCCGGATCGAACGCGAGCCCGGCCCGGCGAAACTCCCCGCGCAGAAAGCCGCGGTCGAAACTCGCGTTGTGCGCCACGAAAAGTTTGCCATTCAGGCGTTCGAACAGGGCCGGGGCGATGGCATCGAACGTCGGCGCACCTCGCACCATCGCGTTCGTGATGCCGGTCAGTTGCTGAATAAAAGAGGGAATCGGTTGCTGGGGGTCAACCAGGCTGCTCCAACGCGATACGCCGGCCGGCCCTATTTCAACCACCCCAACTTCGGTGATGCGATGTTCGCTGGTCGAGCCACCGGTGGTTTCAAGGTCGACGAAGACGATCGGCATAGCCAGAGCCGACTCTGGCACAAACTGTTCAGACATGGAAAAGGATACTTTGGACGCGTGGCTTTGCGGCAAGTATGCACCAGTTAGCCGCCGCGCACCCACCCCGTATTGCTTTGCCTTGGGCGCTACGCGCTGCAAAGACTACATTTCGCACGATCCATGAACCGCTCACTGCGCTGCGTATTATTATATTTTTATGACCCTGGTTTGAAACTTCGCGAAACACCACTTTGCCGCTCGCATTGCCCATATATTTAATACGAACCAGATAGTTAATAAAATCAGGTGCGTCGATATAATGAGCGGATGTAAAAAAGCCTTCGCATCTAGCGAAGGCTTTTGGGCGATCAGGATCACGCTGCCCTGAGGCACATGCAGAGCCGCGCAACTTACAGCGGCTGGATGTTCGCCGCCTGCTTGCCCTTCGGGCCCGCCTTGACCTCGAAGGAAACGCGCTGATTCTCCTTCAGCGACTTGAAACCTTCGGAGCGGATCTCCGAAAAGTGCGCGAACAGGTCTTCGCCACCCGAATCCGATGTAATGAAGCCAAAGCCTTTAGCATCGTTGAACCATTTGACGATACCAGTTTCCATATTCCAGTTTCCCTCGACGTTTATCAAAATGGGGACATTGCCCTCAAGCCGCACTTCATTGCCATTGCGTCCGCGACAGAACATTTCAGAAGGCCTGCACAATCAGATCTGGCGATTGAAATTCAGCATTGCCGTTATACGGGGAACGAAGAATTACCGTCAAGCGAATTTTTCATATGCCCTTAGTACGGCCCACGATAATGCAATGCGAGATGAATCAAAAAATCACAGCAGCATAGTCAGCAAAAACCAGACAATCTTCCAAGTCAATATTACTCCATCGGTGCCAGATACTGGCAATATCGGCAAAAACTTCTCCACACCAATGAAAATATGTAACAAGACATGTTTTTGGTAAGTGTTTATCCGAGTTGTTGCGCTGCACTCATCGCCGCATGATGGAAATCAGTAGCGAGAAGTAATTCGCTTCAGGGGAGATTACTATGCTGCTCAATGAATTCCGCCGCCTTATTACCTGGCTCACGCAACCGCACCACCCACACGTAAAGACGGTTCCAGCTCAATCTGAACCGGCCGCCGCGTCACCTTCAGTGTTCGAATTTGATCCGATGTGGCACGGGGACCATTGGCAAAATTTGCTGTCGTCACCCATGGACGCACGCCGCTACGTGATGGAAGACTGGAGCATCCCAACCTTGACGGACTGGAGCGAAGTGGACAACGCCGCGCCAGCACACTGACTGACGCCCGCGAATCCATAACCAGCAGGCAAAAAAAAGCGCGACTGGGAAGTCGCGCCGACAAAGGTTTGGAGATCTTTTTCGTCAACGAAAAAGTCTGCTTCGGAAAGCAGAACTTCCAGTATAGCGGTTTAACCGCAATCGATTATTCGCATAATTAACAACCATCTGTTTCCATAGCAACAACAATCTTTTTTGTACGATTTATCGCGTTGCTTTTTTGCATCGATTACTGTCGCAAATGAGCAACGCGACTCCGCCAATTCGCTTTCCACTCTCCATCAATAGCGCCGAAAGCCTTTATCAGCAAGGCTTAAGCGGCATTCGCCTATCGTTTCACATCCAGTAATACTTTATTGCGAAATTCGGAATGTCCGCTTTTGTGAGCGTCTCTCTACACTCTGCCTAACCGGAAACCGGCGCGCCTGGAGTACAGCGCGCTTCTCATGCGGATTTCGCCTCTCGCTGCGCCCGCGTGAAGGTCTCCTTAAGCCTGGGTTCAAAAAACCCACTCTCGCTCTCGGAGTTACAAGATGAAAAAGACACTCATGGTCGCGGCCCTCACGGGCGTTTTTGCAACGGCAGCACATGCCCAGAGCAGCGTCACGCTGTATGGCTTGATCGACGCCGGCATCACCTATACGAATAACCAGCACGGTCACAGCAGCTGGCAAGAAACCAGCGGCTCGATCAACGGTAGCCGGTGGGGTTTGCGCGGCGCCGAAGATCTGGGCGGCGGTCTCAAGGCCATCTTCACGTTGGAAAACGGCTTCAATATCGCCAACGGCAAGCTTGGCCAGGGTGGTCGTGAGTTTGGTCGTCAGGCATTCGTGGGTCTGACGAGCGACCAGTTCGGCGCGGTGACCCTCGGTCGTCAATATGACAGCGTGGTGGACTATGTCGGCCCGCTGTCGCTGACTGGCACGCAATATGGCGGCACCCAGTTCGCTCACCCGTTCGATAACGACAACCTGAACAACTCGTTCCGCGTGAACAATGCGATCAAGTATCAGAGCGTGAACTACGGCGGCTTCAAGTTCGGCGCTACGTACGGCTTCTCGAACGCGGCTGGCGCCTTTGCGAACAACCGTGAGTACAGCGCTGGTGCGTCGTACAACTGGGGCGGCCTGAACGTCGCCGCCGCGTACTTGCAACTGAACAACGGCGGCTCGACGAACACCGGCGGCGCAGTGTCGGACGACTTCACGTTCGCCGCAACGCGTCAACAGACCTGGGGCGCGGGCGCAAACTACTCGTTCGGACCGGCAACGGCTGGCATTCTGTACACGCAGACCAACCTGACTGGCCTGACCGGCATTGGCGCAACCGCATCGGGCTTCAGCGCCGGCGAGACTTTCGCAAGCAACAGCGCTCACTTCCAGAACTTCGAAGTGAATGGCCGCTACTCGCTCACACCGGCACTGAGCCTCGCGGGTTCGTACACCTACACGCGCGCAAGCCTCAACGGCGTGCGTCCGAACTACAACCAGTTCAACCTGCAAACGGACTACGCACTGTCGAAGCGTACGGACGTGTACCTGCAGGGTGTGTACCAGCGCGTGAACGAAGGTTCGGGCATGGTTGCGAATATCAATGGCGTGGGCGGTGCATCGGCAACGAACAGCCAGGTTGCTGTGACCGCAGGTCTGCGTCACCGCTTCTGAAGCAGCTGGCAGCATCCGCAGTATCGAAGGCGCCGTTCGCGGCGCCTTTTTTTACGCCGTACCGAAAATACGCGCTGCAGGCGAGAACGAGACGGGCTGGCTGCCCGAGGCCGAGCGGAGCAAATTGCCCCCGCTTGTGTCGCAACAACCCGAAACGGGCACTCCAACCCGCCTCTTCCGACACGCCGATAACGACCTAGCCGCCGGTATCGGGCGGCGGATATTTGACGTCTAGTATGTCGATCGGCTGCGGGCCGGCCGGCGTGTACAAAGTCACCGTATCACCAATTTTCGCCTTGAGCAGCGCCCGCGCGATGGGCGAGATCCAGCTCACGTGGCCGACATCCAGATCGACCTCGTCGACGCCGACAATCGTCAGGGTATGCTCCTCGCCGTCTTCCGTTGCATATTCGACGGTCGCGCCGAAGAAAACCTGATCGACGTTTTCCTGCTTGCTGCTATCGACTACCTCGGCAATATCGAGTCGCTTGGTCAGAAAGCGGATCCGCCGGTCGATCTCTCGCAGACGACGTTTGCCGTAAATGTAATCGCCGTTTTCCGAGCGGTCGCCGTTCGAGGCTGCCCACGACACCAGTCTGACCACCTCCGGCCGCTCGACATCGATCAGATGCAGCAGTTCATCGCGCATTCGCCGGTAGCCGGCAGGCGTGATGTAGTTTTTCGTACCCGGTGGGATTTCGGGCTGCGCGACGTCGAGATCGTCGTCATTCTCTTCACTCGACTCTTTGACAAAGGCCTTGTTCATGATGATCCGGTAACCGCAGCAAACGACTGCCTATCAAGGGTACACGATCAGGGCAATGAGACAAATCGTAGTTACATGCTTCCCTTTTTCAAAACCTTTGCTATAATCTCGTTTCTGCGTGCGGCTGTAGCTCAGTTGGATAGAGTACTTGGCTACGAACCAAGGGGTCGTGGGTTCGAATCCTGCCAGCCGCACCACTTATTCGAGGGCCTCCCTCCGGGGAGGCCCTGTGTTTTACTCCGATTGTTTTATCCGGATTTATGCGCAGTTTCACTGAAACTGGCATCATCTCTTTAGCGTGCGGCTGTAGCTCAGTTGGATAGAGTACTTGGCTACGAACCAAGGGGTCGTGGGTTCGAATCCTGCCAGCCGCACCACCTATAAAGGGCCTTCCGATCGGAAGGCCCTTTGTTTTTGCGTGACCGGTTCTGCTATCGGCACGCCCCGCCGCCAAGTCCGGCTTTTACGCCCGGGCCAGCGTCACGGCAACTATCGCGGCGCCGACTGAATATCACCGATCTGCCCGTCGGGAGTCGGTATATCTTCAAACGAACTACCCACCGTGTCCTCGCCGATCGGCCGCGCACGCTCGCCGGTAACCGCCTGCTCCTGGCGCAACACGTCGTCCACACTATCGCCGAAGCGACTTTCCACGAACGCCCGCAGTAGCGCGATCTGCAGCGAGTCTCCGCGCCCTTCCACAGTTCGATGGCCGCCCTCGAATTCCGCAATGCAATGTGCCGCGCCCCGATCAGTCCGCTCACGCACCTCCAGCCGCTGCGTACGTTCCAGCACCGCAGAGGCTGCCTCCCATGACCTGGACGGCGTAAAACGGCCGTCCCATGGCCGGCCACGGTCAATGCCGCGAATCGAGACCGTTTCGCCGCTGTCGGTAAAGTAGATTTCGCGCACGAAGTCGTACAGGCTGCGGGCGACCCAATAGTCGAGCGCCACGCCGGTGAGGTCAGCTACGTTCATAAGGGTTCTCCCTGAAGAACAGATGAGACTTACCGACGGCGGAGGTGTTCGCGGAGACTCAACGAAGGCGCTTCCCGGAGCCACCCACAGGGCGCTCAGACGCCCGCTGCGAGCAGCTTCAGCCAGCCACAGATCAGTAATCCGCCCGCTCGCGGTCGATCCGCATCCCGCCGTCGTGGCGGTGATGCCCTTCCTCGCTCGGCCGCTCGCGCGCAATGCGCATCACGTCCGGATTCGTCCGCACGCGGCGCATGACATTGGCGAGATGGACGCGGTCGCTAACCTGGATCACAAAGCGCAGCACCGTGGATTCCTGCGACAGATCTTCGTCCATCGCGATGTGGACGATGTTCGCATCCGCCGACGTGATGTCGGCCGCTACACGGGCGAATACGCCCTTGGTGTTCTTGACGAGCACCTTCACCGCGACGTCGAACAGACGCCCCGGCTGCGGCGCCCATGCAACGTCGATCCAGCGGCCTGGATCGCGCTTGTGGATACGCTGCGCGACCCGGCAATCGGTGGTGTGGATCGCCATGCCGAGGCCAATGCCGATATAGCCCATGATGTCGTCACCCGGAATCGGACGGCAGCACGCGGACAACTGCACGGACATGCCTTCGGTGCCGGTGATAACGACCGGTGGCGCATGCGGCGCTGTGCCGTCGCGCGAGCCGTCGTCGTCCGCGTCGCGGCCGCTCATCAGCACTTCGATGCGCTTGGCCATGACCGCGGCGACACGCCGGCCGAGGCCGATATCCGCGAAGATTTCCTGACGGTTCTTGTTGCCCGTCCACTGCACGAGCTTTTCCCACGCCTCCGGCGTCACGTCCGACAGCGCCAGCCCGTAGCCCTTCAGCGCCTGGTCGACAAGACGCTCGCCGAGCTGGACGGACTCATTCAGGCGCATCGTCTTCAGATAATGGCGGATTGCCGAACGCGCCTTGCCGGTGCGCACGAAACCGAGCCACGCCGGATTCGGCTTCGAGTACGGTGCGGTGATCACTTCAACGATGTCACCGCTCTTCAACTCGGTGCGCAGCGGCAGCAGTTCGTTATTGATCTTCACGGCGACGCACTGGTTGCCCAGGTCGCTGTGGATCGAATACGCAAAATCGAGCGCAGTGGCGCCGCGCGGCAGCGCCATGATCTTCGACTTTGGCGTAAACACGTAGACCGCGTCCGGGAACAGATCGATCTTGACGTGTTCGAGGAATTCGCTCGAATCGCCTGCTTCGCTCTGAATGTCGAGCAGCGACTTCAGCCACTGGTGCGCGCGCTTCTGCACGTCGTTCAGATCCGCGCCGCCGTTCTTGTACAGCCAGTGCGCCGCGACGCCCGCTTCGGCAATCTCGTGCATCTTGCGCGTGCGCACCTGGAACTCGATCGGTGCGCCGAACGGGCCGACCAGCGTGGTGTGCAGCGATTGATAGCCGTTCACCTTCGGGATCGCGATGTAATCCTTGAACTTGCCCGGCACCGGCTTGTAGAGCGCATGCAACGCGCCGATGCAGGTGTAGCACTCGAGCGCGCTTTCGACCACCACGCGGAAGCCGTACACGTCGAGCACCTGCGAGAACGACAACTGCTTGTCGCGCATCTTCTTGTAGATACTGAAGATGGTTTTCTCGCGGCCAGTGACTTCGGCGTCGAGCTTCGCGTCGGCAATCGCGCGCTGCACCGACTCCAGAATCTTGCCGACCACTTCGCGCCGGTTGCCGCGCGCGGCCTTGACGGCCTTCTCGAGCGTGGCGTAGCGGTGCGGGTTGAAGTTCGCGAAGCTCAGGTCTTGCAGCTCGCGATAGGTATTGTTCAGGCCGAGCCGGTGGGCGATCGGCGCGTAGATGTCCAGCGTCTCGCGCGCCACGCGGCGGCGCTTTTCATGCGGCACCGCACCCAGCGTGCGCATGTTGTGCAGCCGGTCGGCGAGCTTCACCAGAATCACGCGGACGTCGCGCGCCATCGCGAGCAGCATCTTGCGGAAGTTTTCCGCCTGCGCCTCTTCGCGATTGCGAAACTCCATCTTGTCCAGCTTTGACAACCCGTCGACCAGTTCCGCGACCTTTGCGCCGAATCGCTCGGCGAGTTCGGCCTTGGTCACGCCCTGGTCTTCCATCACGTCGTGCAGCAGCGCCGCCATGATCGACTGGGCGTCGAGATTCCAGCCGGCGCAGATTTCCGCGACGGCGACAGGATGGGTAATGTAGGGTTCGCCGCTCTGCCGATACTGGCCGAGGTGGGCTTCGTCGCTGAAATGGAACGCCGCCTTGATGTCCTTGATCTCTTCCGGCTGCAAATAGCCGGACAGAACGGAGGTCAGTTTGGCGATCGAAACGACGTCATGCCGGCGCGGTTGCTCCGGCGTGGCGGTCGGCCCGAACAGATGGCGAAACGACTGTTCGAGGACCGCGTCGATGTACTTCCGTGCAGACGAGGGCGAGTCAGCGTCGTGTTCCACTTCCGTGGCGGTGGGCGGGGTCGTACTCATTTTCGCCTCCGTAGCGGTTAGGGTTAGACGCCGGTCTGCACGGTGATGCAATTACGTGTAGCAAATAGACCTGGCAAATACAGGCAATCGAAAACCGAACAGTGCGCCTTAAACCGGCACCTTCTTCAGCATTTCGACGCCAACCTGGCCGGCTGCGATTTCGCGCAGTGCAACGACGGTGGGCTTGTCGCGGCTTTCGATCTTCGGCGTGTGACCTTGAGCGAGCTGACGCGCGCGATAGGTCGCGGCAAGCGCGAGTTCGAAACGGTTCGGGATCTGTTTGAGACAGTCTTCGACGGTAATGCGGGCCATGTTGGGTTCCTTCTCAGTATGTCGCTTATTCTACCTTATGTGCTCGAACCACCGCCGCGTTCACGCGTGCGGCAGGTGGATGCCGAGCTGCACGAAAAGCTGCGTGTGCCGTGCGTATTGCGAGGCGAAGCGCGAACGCGTCGCCGCCACGAGGCAGCGCAGTTCACCGAGCGCACGATCGAAGTTGTCGTTGATCACGACGTACTCCGCTTCGGCCGCGTGCGCCATCTCGCTGCCGGCTGCAAGCAAACGACGCGTGATCACGTTCGGTTCGTCCTGGCCGCGCTTTTTCAAACGCTCTTCGAGCGCGTCGAGAGACGGCGGCAGGATGAAAATTTCCACTGCGTTGTGAAACTGCTTCTTGACCTGTTGCGCGCCTTGCCAGTCGATTTCGAGCAGCACGTCATGGCCGCTTTTCATCTGCTCTTCGATCCACACGCGCGAAGTCGCGTAGTAGTTGCCGTGCACTTCCGCGCTTTCCAGAAACTCGCCGGCCGCGTGACGGGTCAGGAAATCGTCGACCGTCGTGAAGTGATAGTGCTCGCCGTCCTGCTCTTTCGGACGCGGCGGGCGCGTGGTGTACGAAATCGACAGACGGATCGCGTCGTCGCCGGCGAGCAGTGCGTTCACGAGCGTCGACTTGCCCGCGCCCGAAGGCGCGACCACCATGAACAGGTTGCCGGGGTAAGCGCCGGCGTAAGGGTTGCGCGGGGCGCTGGTTTCGCGTGTGTGGTCGGTCATGTTCTCGGGGCTCCTGCCTTACTCCAGATTCTGTACTTGCTCGCGCATCTGTTCGATGAGCAGCTTCAGGGTCATCGACGAATCGGCCAGTTCCTTCGCGGCGGCCTTCGAGCCGAGCGTGTTCGCTTCGCGA
This sequence comes from Paraburkholderia agricolaris, assembly GCF_009455635.1. Classification (NCBI taxonomy): domain Bacteria; kingdom Pseudomonadati; phylum Pseudomonadota; class Betaproteobacteria; order Burkholderiales; family Burkholderiaceae; genus Paraburkholderia; species Paraburkholderia agricolaris. The sequence continues at coordinate 864,282 of NZ_QPER01000001.1, read as the reverse complement.
TTCAGTTCCTGCATCATGAAGTCGAGGCGCTTGCCGACCTTGCCGCCCTTCTCGATCACGTGACGCGTTTCGTTCAGGTGAGCCGTGAGGCGCGACAGTTCTTCGGCGATGTCGATGCGGATGCCGTACATCGTCACTTCCTGGCGAATCCGCTCGTTGATTTCCTCGCGTGAGACGATCGTTGCCGCCGTATCGGGCGCGGCAATACCAAGCGCTTCCTGCAAACGTTCGACGATCTTCTGCTGATGCCTGGTGATCAGTTCCGGCACCAGCGGCGTGATCTTCGTGACGATCGCTTCCATCTCGGTGACGTTGGCGAGCAGCATCGTCGCCAGTTGCGCGCCTTCACGGGCACGCACGTCGATCAGATCGGTAATCGCCTGCTTGCCGCATGCAAGCACCGCGTCGCGCAACACTTCCGGCGCCACGCCGGTTTCGGCCAGCACACCAGGCCAGCGCAGAATTTCGCCGGTGCGCAGGCGCCCTGCTTCCGGGAACGTCGACAGCACGGTGCGCTCGAGCAGCGCGAGTTGCGTCAGTGCGTCGCGATTGACCGAGCCTGCGTTGGCCGACTGTTCGCTGCGCTGCAGGTTGATACGAATATCGACCTTGCCGCGCGAAAGTTTGTTCATCAGCATTTCGCGCAGCGTCGGTTCGCAGACGCGCACGTCTTCCGGCATCCGGAAGTTCAGATCGAGAAAGCGCGAGTTCACCGTGCGCAATTCGACCGATACGCTCACACCGCCGGTGCCTGAGGCCGCGACGAGTTCGCGCGTGGCGCTCGCATAGCCAGTCATGCTGTAGATCATCGTATTTCTCGCGATTGTGGCCATGCGTTTTGACGATGGCCGGAGAGTCGAATCGCCCGGCGTGTACGAGACGCGGGGCGGGGAATCCGCATTATCCCATTTTTACCGGCAAGGCCCTTTATACGCGGGTCGCCGCCTGCGCCGCACCGCCTCGCCCGAAGCCCCGGCACATGCGGGTAAGCGCCCGGTCGACAGCCCGCCCCGCGCCCGGCGCGATCGGCGGTAAAATCGCGCTTTCCCTCCCGCTTTTTTCCAGACCGATCCCAACATGACCAACAACACCCAACGCCCCAGCGGCCGCCAGGCCAACCAGCTGCGCGACGTGCGCATCACGCGCCACTATACGAAGCATGCGGAGGGCTCGGTGCTGGTCGAATTCGGCGACACCAAGGTTATCTGCACGGCGAGCATCGCCGAGAGCGTGCCGTCGTTCCTGCGCGACCGCGGCCAGGGCTGGCTGACCGCCGAATACGGCATGCTGCCGCGCGCCACGCATACCCGTAGCGACCGCGAAGCCGCGCGCGGCAAGCAAACTGGCCGCACGCAGGAAATCCAGCGCCTGATCGGCCGCGCCTTGCGCTCGGTATTCGATCTCGAGAAGCTCGGCGCGCGCACGCTGCATATCGATTGCGACGTGATCCAGGCCGACGGCGGCACTCGCACAGCCAGCATCACCGGCGCGTTCGTCGCCGCGCATGACGCGGTGGCCAAACTGCTGGCTGCGGGGCGCATCGGAAGCTCGCCTATCACCGACTACATCGCGGCGATTTCCGTCGGCGTGTACGACGGCCTGCCGGTGCTGGACCTCGACTACGACGAAGACTCGCAATGCGACACCGACATGAACGTGGTGATGACGGGCGCGGGCGGCTTCGTCGAAATTCAGGGCACGGCCGAAGGCGCGCCGTTCTCGCGCGATGAAATGAATGCGCTGCTCGATCTGGCAAGCGACGGCATCAACACGCTGATCGCGAAGCAGAAGGAAGCATTGGAGCAAAAGAGTGAGTGAAGGCCGTCAAGACAATGGCGGGGTTGCGTCTGACTCTCCGTTGAAGAAAGTCGTGCTGGCGTCGAACAACGCGGGCAAGCTGCGCGAGTTCGCGGCGCTGCTTGGCGCGGCGGGCATCGAGTTGATTCCGCAGGGCGAGCTGAACGTGCCGGAAGCCGAAGAACCGTATCCGACTTTCGTCGAAAACGCGCTGACCAAGGCGCGTCACGCGGCAAAGCTGACCGGCCTGCCCGCGCTGGCCGACGATTCCGGCTTGTGCGTGCGCGCACTGCGTGGTGCCCCCGGCGTTTATTCAGCACGTTACGCGCAGCGCGCCGGCGGCGAAAAGAGCGACGCGGCGAACAACGCGCAGCTCGTTTCAGCGCTGGCTGGCGAATCGGATCGTCGCGCGTATTACTACTGCGTGCTGGCGCTCGTGCGTCATGCGGATGATCCCGAGCCGCTGATCGCCGAAGGCCGCTGGCACGGCGAAATGCTGGATGCGCCACGCGGCGGGCATGGCTTCGGTTATGACCCGTACTTTTTCCTGCCGTCACTGAAAGCAACCGCCGCGGAACTCGAACCGGCCGTGAAGAACGCCAGCAGCCATCGCGCGATTGCGTTGCGCCACCTGCTCGCGCGGCTGACGGAGGAAGCGTGATTCCGATCAAACCGGCGCCTGCCGACATCGGCAACGGCGTCATTAAGGCTTTCACGTCGCCGGGCAGCATTCGTCTGACGTCGTTGCCGCCGCTGGCGTTGTATGTGCACTTTCCGTGGTGCGTGCGCAAATGCCCGTACTGCGATTTCAACTCGCACGAGTGGAAAGGCGACACATTCCCGGAGACGGAGTACCTCGACGCGCTGCGCGCCGATCTGGAGCTCGCGCTGCCGCTCGTGTGGGGGCGTCAGGTCCACACGGTATTCATTGGCGGCGGCACGCCCAGCCTGCTGTCGGCTGCCGGGCTCGACCGCATGCTGTCCGACATCCGCGCGCTGCTGCCGCTCGACGCCGACGCGGAAATCACGCTCGAAGCCAACCCGGGTACGTTCGAAGCGGACAAGTTCGCGCAGTTTCGCGCGAGCGGGGTGAATCGCCTGTCGGTGGGCATCCAGAGTTTCAATGAAGCGCATCTGAAAGCGCTTGGCCGGATTCATGATTTGACGCAGGCACGCCATGCGGTCGACGTGGCCGCGACCACCTTCGACAACTTCAACCTCGATCTGATGTTCGCCCTGCCAGGGCAAACGCTCGCACAATGTCAGGCCGACGTGGAAACAGCACTGTCATTCGCGCCGCCGCATTTGTCGCTGTATCACCTCACGCTCGAACCGAACACGCTGTTTGCCAAATTCCCGCCGGCACTCCCCGACGACGATGCATCCGCCGACATGCAGGACTGGATTCACGAACGCACAACGGCCGCCGGCTATGAACGCTATGAGGTATCCGCGTATGCGCAGCCGCATCGGCAGAGCAAGCACAATCTGAACTACTGGCGCTTCGGCGATTATCTCGGCATCGGCGCGGGCGCGCATACCAAGCTGTCGTTTCCGAACCGCGTGCTGCGTCAGATGCGCTACAAGCATCCGACCACGTTCATCGAGCAGGCCAAGACCGGCACGGCTGTGCAGGAAGAGCACGAGGTCGGGACGCGCGATCTGCCGTTCGAGTTCATGTTGAACGCGCTGCGACTGGTGGAAGGGTTTCCGGTTCATCGTTTCATCGAACGCACGGGAATGTCGATGACCTCGATCGAGCCAGCTTTGCAGGAGGCGGAACGGCGCAAGCTGATCACGCGCGACCACGAAAAGATCGCCCCGACGCCGCTTGGCCAAGCCTTCCTGAACGATCTGCAAGCGCTGTTTCTGAAGGATCCGCAGTAATTGCAGAGCCGCTGAGCCCCGCAACAGGGATTTTTCAGGTTACAATTTCGGGCTTGGAGGTGTGGCCGAGCGGTTTAAGGCACCGGTCTTGAAAACCGGCGAAGGAGTGATCCTTCCGTGAGTTCGAATCTCACCGCCTCCGCCAGAACGACGTTTCAGGCAGTCTCACAAAATCCCAGAAAGCCAATACCAACAAGGCTTTCCGGCGAATCTGAAGTTTCAGGAAGTCCCGGAAAATACCGTAAAATACCCATTTTCGACGGGTACTTTTCCGGGTACTTTTTCAGGGGTTTCCAGCGATGCCCGAAAGCCTTTTACGTGACCTCCAGTGCCGCAACGCGAAGCCTCGCGCGAGTGCCTATCGTCTGCGCGACGGCGGCGGCCTGTTTCTGCAAGTCAGGCCCAACGGCTTGCGTTACTGGCAGTTCCGCTATATGAAGCCGGACGGCCGTGAAGGGCTGATTCAGATCGGCCCATATCCACGCGTCACGCTCGACGCAGCGCGGACGGCTCGCAATGAACACCGCGCCGCCGTATCGCGCGGTGATGATCCGGCCACGCTACGGAAGCAGGACAAGGCCCGCCGTAAGATTGACGCAGCCCGCTCGCTTACGTTCAAGCAATGCGCCGCCGCGTACATTGAGGCGCGCAGCGCCGAATGGGTGAACCCGAAACACACCCAGCAGTGGACCAACACGCTAACCACCTACGCCTACCCGTTCATCGGCGCACTTCGGCCCGCCGACATTGACACGGACCTGATACGGCGCGTGCTAGAACCAATCTGGCTCACCAAGAATGAAACCGCCTCGCGCCTTCGCGGACGGCTCGAAAATATCCTTGACTGGGCGAAGGTGCGCGGCCTGCGCGAAGGCGAAAACCCGGCTCGCTGGAACGGCCACCTGGATCAATTGCTGGCAGCCCCGGCGAAGGTGCAGAAGCCAAACCATCATGCGGCACTCCCCTACCTGGAAATCGGGGCGTTCGTGATCGAGTTGCGAGGTATGGTGGGAACGGCGGCGCGGGCGCTCGAATTTGCGATTCTCACGGCCATGCGGACCGGCGAAGTGATCGGAGCTCGTCCGGCCGAGTTCGACCTGTCAGCACGGCTTTGGACCGTTCCAGCGGAGAGGATGAAGGCGAAGCGCCCGCACCGTGTTCCGCTGTCGGCTGACGCGCTTGTATTGCTGCGCGCACTCCCGACCCTGTCCACGGATGGCCCGATCTTCGAGGGGCGGCGCGAAGGCCGGCCGCTCTCGAACATGGCGATGCTGCAACTCCTCGAACGCATGGGCCGGGGAGAGCTGACCGTCCACGGCTTCCGCTCGACGTTCCGCGATTGGGCCGCCGAATGCACTCCGTTTCCCAATGAAGTTGTGGAGATGGCGCTCGCGCACGCGATCCGCGACAAAACCGAAAGCGCGTACCGTCGCGGCGATCTGTTCGACAAGCGGCGCGAGCTGATGGAAGCGTGGGCGAAGCACATCAAGGCCGAAGTTCGGAAGGCGGCGCGACTTGCCCGTTCGACATGACCACCGAGTGACTACCCGCTGGCTACCTGTCATACCTAGTGGCTACCCATGCGCGGCACCGCATGGGCTGTAGCGGCATCGCGTGGCCCTTGTCGTGTGACTACTGACTACCCTGGTGGCTACCCTGAAAAATGCTATGTATGGCGTGCGTGGTGGGGTTCGAATTACCCTCATCAGACAAAGCATCGGAAGGACCCACAAGGGGACCAAGGAAGGAAACCTACGGGCGTCCGATCTGCGCGGAAAACGAGGTTCGAATTACCCTCATTGGGAATGATGCCGGGAGTACCTTGGACGCCTGGACAGAGGGAGCGCTGTTGCAGATACCGCAAGGATCAACCGCCAGCCGGGAACGTCTACCCCCGGTAAAGCGCCCCTACCCCCCGCCATGAAAGACGACACTTTCGACGGTCTCCAGCCGTCAACCCTTTGCCACACAAGGCTGCCTGTATTCAAGGCACCGTAAGATGGCACGCCGTGCTCGATCTTGACCTCGCCTCGAATCGGCTGGAGACATGGAGACAACGCCACGGTTCTGGCCGCAACCCATACTGGACAAGGCTTTCAGGGTCTCCTAGACGGTTGGAGACAGCCGCCTTGTGTCTGGAGACATGGAGACAATGCGCTTGCATTGTTACCGATATCGACTTAATCACCAAGGCGAACCGACCCATTCCGATGCTGGAACGCAGTTGAAACCTAGTTTGCGCGCGAAGTACACCGCCGCGCCGCCGCCCTCCCGGCGCGGGTCACGCAATCAAGCTGCGAGTGAATGAATCGACGGCATAACGCGGTACACCTGAACATGCCCGATTGTCGGCACGCGCTCACGGCGCGTTGCATGGCCGTCCGCTCGCGGCCTCAAGACTTCGCGCTCCAGCAGCAACCGCTCAATCAGCTTGTAGTCAAAGCCCTTGCAAACCTCATTGCGGAAAACCTCGGTCAACACCCAGTACTCCGTTTCGCTATCGTTGGCATCCGCAACGCTCATCTCCTTGCCAGTGCCATATTCCGCGACCCACGCTTCATTCGTCTCCACCGCCGTAGTGCCGTCCGCGCCGTGCCTCATCAACTTCTTGAACCCGGCCCGGTGCATGACGTTGGCGCGATGATCGTCCTGCATCCGGTGGAGCCATTCGAACCGGGCCGCGCCGTGCGCCTGAAAGAACAAAGCCACCTGACGCAGCATTGCCGCATGGTCGGCGCTGCCCGTGCCGCCCCGCGCATTGATCCACGCATCAAGACACGCCCGCGCCGCCGCTTCTGCCTCACCCTTTGGCCATCCGGTAATGCCGTTTGCTGCCGCCAGTTCTCCCGCTGCACCAACCAACGCGAACCGTTCAGCCACGCGCGCAACGGCCGCGTTAGCATCGCGTGGCACCCATTCGTCCACCAGCGCCGATACAGCCGCGCGCAACACATCGGGCAGATCGTCCGCAAGCTCCGAAGCGCACTGAATCATGGCCGGTCCTGCCGTGCCGTAGAACCGGCCGGCGGCGTGTTTCAGATGCTCCACAAGGGCGCGTGACGAATCGAAGCCGTGTAGCGCCTCAATCGCGCCCATTCCCCTGCCCGCATCGGCGGGTATGGCGGGCAATCGTGCTTCAATGCCGCCCTTCATCGGTCGCCCGCCCTCAGCCATTAGTGCGTCAATGCTTTTCTCACCGTTCGAGAGGAACAGCAGCCGCCAGCTCAAAACCGGCTTCGCGCCGCCAGCACGCGCACCGCGCGACTTGCCCGCTTCGTTCGCCAGCATATAAACCACGTCGCCCACGATGCGCGGCTCGACCTGCCCAATTTCGTCGAGTATCAGCACCGCGTCCGCGTGTTGCGCGGCTACCGCCTCCAGCGCGTTATCGGTCGCCCGCCAGCCGCGCACGTAGTCTTTCGAGCCGTACACCGACGCGGCCACCGCACCGCCCGTTGACTTGCCCTCGGAGGTGGAACCGAGCAGGTGAAACCCGCCCGATTGCAGCCCCGCAAAGTGCAATAGCGGCCCCGCCAGCGCGACGGACACACAGAACAGCAGGCGGCTATTGCCAACGCAATACGCGGCCACCTCGCGCCGCCATTCGGCCAGCGTGCCGTTCTCGCGAAACTGACTTTGTATCGGCGCATCCGACTGGTAAATCATCGGCTCGCGGCCTTCGCCTATCACGCGATCCGGCAACACGAACGCGCCCTGATGCCAGCCGATGCGCGGCACGCAGCGGTAGCGCGCATCCGGCCGCGACATTTGAATGTAGTTCGCGATTTGCTGACGGGCGGTCTGGGTATGGCCGATCTTGACGCCCATTGCCAGCAGCTCGCGCCGCAATTCGGTCCCGTCACCCGCGAACAGTGCAGCGGGCGCGGCCCATCGCTTCGTCACGCCGTCGCGATCTGTAAAGTCGAGTAGGTAGCCCCATTCGCTATTGGCTTCGTTGCGCGTCTCTGCGGTCACGTCCACGCGCGTGCTGATCCAATGCGGCGGCAACGCCTCGCCCTGACCGTTGAAGCCGTGATACCAGACGCCGGTATCGTCCACCTCGAAGCGTGATTTCCCATCGAGCGCCCGAGCCGTTTTCCGGGCCTTGGCGGGCTTCGTCGCCGCCGTGGGCGTCTTGGCATTGCCCGCACCGTCCGCACTGCCTGTATCCATCGCAGAACGCACGACGGCGGCTACCACTTGCACACTCCGATGCGCGGCCAGATCATTGAAGTCCGTTCCAGAGACGGGGCGCTTGTCGCCAAAGTCAGGCACGGCCACCGCGCCGCTAACAGCGGCGGCCGCCGCCTTCGCGGTCGTCACGCCCGGATTGCCCTTTGTGCGGTAGTCGTCATCGGCACACAGGACAATGCGCGCGTCACGATGCCGGTCGCGCAACCCCCTGGCAACCGCCAGCAGGTTCCCCACGTCGAATGCCACCGCACACGGCAACCCCGTAGCGTCGGCGAGCGTACTGGCGGTCGCATAGCCCTCCGCAATCAGCAACGTCTCGCCCACCGGGCCGCCGACGATAGCGAAGTGTCCCGCCTTCTGGCCGTCTTTCAGGTAGCGTTTCTGTCCATCTTCGAGGATGAATTCGAGCGTCCAGAGCTTCCCCGCAGCGTCGCACACCGGAACGATCAACGCGCCGTCGCACGCGGTTGTGCCGAAACGTAGCGGCCCACGATACAGGCGCAGCTCCCCCGGCTGGATCAACTTACGCACAAGGTAGGGATGATCGACCGGAGCCGCACCGGCCGCGTCCCATATCCGCGCCGCCTCCATGGCCGCGGCTTTGTGCCGCGCGGTTTCCTCTGCCAGCTCGACCGCTTTACGATTCGCGCGCTCTATATCGCGGCGCTTGCGCTCTGCGGGGTCAACCGGCTTTGCCTTACATGCGCGCGGGTCGAAACCGTGTCCCTTCGCGATATGGAAAAGCGTATTGATCGTAATCCGGCCGCCCTTGAACGATTTCCATGCGTCGCGCGCATCCCTGGTGTTGTAGTTCGACGCACCCTGACTCCATTCGCTCCAGAGAGCAAACCCTTCCTCGCCAAATTCGGCCTTAAGCGCCATTCCCACCTTGCGCCATGTCTCGCGATCATCAGGCGGGATATAGCCCAATGCGATGCGTGCGCGTTCGAGTTCATCATGCAGACTATCGGCCACGGCGCACCCTCAATGCCGCGTGACGCCGATCCCGGCATGCATCATGACTTGCTGCACCCGCCCGACGAACCCGGCAAGGAATGCGGACTGTATGTCGAATAGCGCGACGATCCGGCCGGGTCGCCCGGACGGCTCAAAATCTCGAACGCACGTCCCCATAAACAAGCTGACGGCGTGTTGCATCTCCGCCGCCATATCTGTTTTATCCAGCGTATCGATAACGGCATCGGCAGCCAGTGCGCCTGCCGTGACGGCAACCTCATGAACCACGGCGACGCGCGTTTCGAAGGGCGGCGCGTCGTCGCCAGGGAAGTGAATAATGCAGGTATAGTTTTGCATGTAGTACTCCTTAGCGGGCGGCATGCACCGCCCACAGAAAATCAGCATGGAATGCGGGGATTCGGTCTACCGGTCTATCAGGTTAGTCGTTTGAAATTTCCCCCTGCACAAGCGATAGCCTTGTATCGGCCATGAGAGCGCCAAGGAATCGTTTAAAGCTGCCGTCGCGGGACAGCACATAGTCCGCGTCTAGACGGGCGTTCACCCTGCCGTCCTTCCGACGACTAACGAAGATGTGATCGCGCCTGACGTAACTGCGGCAAGCCGCACCCGGCATGTGTTCCGGTTCAATCAGGCCGGCGCCGATAAGGGTCTGTTCGTCCACCGCGTCATACTCCAACTGAATACCGCGTAGGGACACCCAGTTGATGCTCGTGGGTCGTAAGAGTGCGTTAGCCATGACGAACCTCCATGCGGGCCAGTTCTGCCGGACAGCGCGGTGCGTCGCCGGTTGCGTCGAGTGCATCAAAGAGGGTCGGCGCTGTCGCGGCATCGCGTAGAGCGGCACAGATAATTTTGAGAGATGCATTCATGCGTGTGCCTCCGTTGTTCGCTCCAGAGCCAAACGCACATCTGAGAGTGCATCCTCAAATAGCCCGAAAATCGCTACTTGGCCGGAAACTTCAAGGCCAGCGAATTCGCTTGCAACCTCTTCCAAGCTCAACAGCGAAGCCAGCGCCTGCAACTGATCGACGCGAATCACGGCAATGTCGAAGGCGTCTGTACGGGATTGCTCGCGGTCTGCGTTCAGAATTTCAGCCATGACGCACCTCCACGCGGGCCAGCTCGAACAGACGGCGCAACGCGTCGCCGGTCGCATCGAGCGCGGCAGCGTCGTCCGGTGCGAGTGCAGCGGCGCGAAGGGCGGCGCGGATGATTTCGATAGCGGATTGAATTTGCTCAGGACGAGCGGGAATATGGCGCATGGTGCGGCCTCTTACGTTAGCGGTTAAGACCCGCCCCCCGGTTCCAAACGGGGTGGACGGGCACATTGACAGGGTTGGAACACCGGTAACGTAAGCACCCGGCACGGCCGAAGCCGTCCCTACCAAGGCCCGCCCATTGAAAGCGACGCGCGAAGGCGACACGCACAAAAAAGCCGCTCTGCGCGGCCGTGCGCTTACATTAGTCGGGGTTCCAAGCCCGGCCGCTGCTGTTTCAGCGACGCGCCCAGCATACTGCGCGCCGCCGATCCGCGCAAGCGGCGGCGCGGCACAGGCAAACCGGGATTGGGCGGCCGTCACTGCATACCGCCGACGCAGAGCGCCGAACGAAAAACCGCCGCAATCTGCAACAACACGGCCTTCCGTTCGTCATATGCCCTCCCGCGCGCAATCAGGATCGCATTGCGGGCTTCCAGTTCTTCCAGCAACCCCAGATCGGAAAGTGACAGCGCGTCGCGTTCAAGCGGGCCGTACTGGCCGGTAATGACGCTGTTCAGCAACCGGGCTTCGTTCGCGTAGTGGTGCGGTTTCGTGAGCTTGCCCGCGTCGGCGCGCGTCAGTTCCAGAGCGGATGCCATCATGCGAAAGCTGGCGCGGGTCTGTCGGCGTGATTCCAGCCAGTCAGCGGCATCAGGCAGAGCCGTCCGCTCGCGCAGTGCGAGAAAGGCATCGACCAGACGTGCTTGTCCGACACGGGAATTACGGCCGCCAACAAAAGGCATTGCGATCAACGCCGCGCGTTCATCAAGTTCGATTGCGCGTTGTTGCCGGTTCATTTCGTCCGTGTAGGAGGTCAGCGCAAAATTGCGCCGATCTATCGTTGCGTCAGCAATGAGACCATCCAGCGTACGCAACACGTCTTTATGCTGGCGTCCGAATTCACGCGCAATGGTCAGCGAGTCTGTTACCGCCACGCCCCGATGCAGATGCACAAGCGCTCCCGCGTTAGCATTCACATCGACCAATGGCAATTGCAGCGACACTGATTGCGATTCGTGCTTGCTCAACTGGCCCTGTCTCATGACGCCACCTTGCTTTCCAGCAGGAAAACAGCAAGCTTCATCAGTTCAATAGCCTTTGTTACGCGCCTCGGAAAATGGCGGGCGTCGCGCTCGAATATTCCGGCCACAACGAACATGTTTCGTGCAGCCGCTGTACGCTCGCGGTCCATACACTGCCCGAATGCGGAGCAATACCTGTCGCGTAGTTCGTTAAGCTGGGAAGCGTACAGGGCCGCTTCGGCGACGCGGATAGCGAGCGTATTTTCCCTGTCCGCTTTTCTCTTCGCGACAATCCGCGCTTTCGCGTCCTGACGGGTTTCGGATGCGGGAGCGCTCATTGTTGCCCCCGCTTCACCAGAGTTTGGAACCATGCTTGCAAATCTTCGTCACGCCATGCGCGAGCGCGTAGGCCCAACTCGACTGGAACGGGGAACGTACCGTTTTTTAGCCGTCGATAGATTTCAGATTTGGACAGGCCCGTTTTTGCCATGACGGCAGGCAGGCGATAAAGCTGGCCGCTAGCGGGTGCGGCCGGGAATGTGGTTTGTGACATGAATCACCTCATGAATTCCCGCAAGGCTTATGGGAGACCCGCCATAGCGGTATGAGGTGGATTATTTGAAATTCAGTGGGAAATTAAAATTCACGCGAACCGTTGAAATTGATTTTCAACCAATGGCGACTATTTTTTCTTTGGCGGGCGGCCGGGCCTCAACATCCTCGGCCGTGCCTCGTCGTACCAGCGCCGCAATGTCTCTGGCCGGTACTTGTCCGCTATCCAGGCAATGTGTTCATCGGCGAGGACCTGGGCTTTTAATTCGGGGAAGTTCGACACGGTGATGCTGTTGTCCTTTGCCCATTTCCGGAAATCTTCAGCGTCGTCCTGATGAACGAGGCCGCTCGGCTTGTTCTTTGCCAGCGCACACAGCATAAGCGCCATGTTGGCATCGCACCGTTCGTCATTCCAGATTTGCCGGAACGCCTGTCGTGACTCGACATCGCCGTTCCGGGACAGCGTCACCAGCTTGACGGCAAGCGAGACGAACCGGCTATCCTCTTCTTCCATCAGGCCAAGCTTTTCGAGCTCGGCAATCGCGCGCTTCACTTCCGGCTTTGCAAGCCATTCACGCACGTATTTTGTGTCGTTTAGAAACCGTTCAATCATGGTCTCGGATGCCGCGAGTAGAGCCCGTCGCTCATGTTCAAAAACCGAGTTGGCATTTCCGACAACGAGCGATTCCCAATCGCCGGAGCTTCCGAGAATGGACGATTTCAACGCTTCACCGAACGCGTCGGCCGAAGCCAGAATTTCATAGTCTGACAGCTCACGAACTGGACCTTTGCTCATAGTGCATCCTTCTGATGCGCCTTCTGATGGGGGGAGGCCAGCCGGGGAAGGTGTCCGGTTTTCAGGTAGCCGCCCTATGCCTCGCGGTTCCCATTCTATCCCGTGATGTGCCGAACAGGCCCGCCACGGCCAGACATTGGAACGGAGCCCTAAACCGCTCCCTTTTTGACAACGCGGCTCGACGCCTTTGCGCTCGCGAGAACAAGCCGAACACCGCAGCGCGGACACTCGTACGAATCCGCAACGATTTGGTCGCCCGGGAGGCCTCCCGATGACTCGATGTAATCGAGTTTGATTTCAAGCCGGTCTGTGCTGACGCACTCGCCACAAACTAGCGCAACGCTCCTTGATTTCGATTGCGGTCTATCGTTAGGTAGCCAGAAAGGCGTCCGATATACATCAAACTCCAGAGTGTGCGTCGTGCTAAGTCGCAGCTCCGCTTCGCTTCTGTGCGAACTCATTGGATTACTCCCGGTTATTTCAGCGCGCATGAATATACCGTGCAGGACGCGGATAGCGGTAAACAAACGAGCGTTTATCTACCGCAAACTCTCGGGCATCTAAATCGGTAATCAATCCCTTGTAAACACATTGATTACCATCTATGATAATTACCACGATTGATTACCAAGAAACGACATGGCCCGCACCTTCCTCTACGCCCGCGTATCGACCGCCGAGCAGACCACCGATAACCAACTGCTCGAAGTGCGCGCGGCCGGTTTCACGGTGCAACCTCGCCACACGATCACGGAAACAGTATCGGGCAGCGTTCCAGCAGCGGAGCGCCCCGGCTTTTCCAAACTGCTCGACAAGCTGGACGAAGGTGACACGCTTGTCGTGACGAAGCTCGACCGTCTGGGGCGCAATACCACGGACGTGCTGGTCACCGTCGAAATGCTGGCAGCAATTGGCGTGCATGTTCATTGCCTCGCCCTCAAGGGCGTTGACCTCACCAGCGCGAGCGGACGGCTGCATATGACCGTACTGGCGGCCGTCGCACAGTTCGAGCGTGACATACTGATTGAGCGCACACACGCGGGCCTCGCGCGGGCGAAAGAGGAAGGCCGGAAGCTCGGCCGCAAGGCGAGCCTGACCGACGAACAGAAGGCGGAGATACGGAAGCGGATAACAACTGGCGGCGCGACGGCGCGGGGTTTGGCGGTCGAATATGGCGTTTCTCACCCGACCATCCTCAAGGCGCTGCGCAACGCCGCCTAAAGCCTCGTCATCCAAACTAGCCTTCGACGGGCCGCGAAGCCCGTTTTCGTTCAACTCAGCGAGAGGTTGCGGAGTCAGCGCACCGCGCTATTTGGGCATCGGATACAGCATCAACAGTTCGTCGTCCGATGCGTCAGCGAGCCGGTGGCGCACGACCCTCGACTCCCAATATTGCATACCCATCGGGCCTGCCAGCTTCAACACTACAATTTCGTCCTTGAAGGTCGCGCGAAGCCCCTTCAGATATTCGCGCTCGCCCTCATCGTCCTTGGATTGATCGAGATCCACTGCGCTCTCCAATATTCGTTAGTCGGAAGATCAGCGTACTCGATGCTGGCGAGCGGCTTGTTAGCCGTTTTCCTAGCCGGTTCCTCCAACGTGGAAAACTCGGTTTCCGGACTTGCCAGCGCCGTGGTAGGTGGCGGCGCGGGGTGTCCTTTGCGCGGAGCGTTCCAGAGGCGGGTACTTAGTCGCCATATGCCGTGACTGACCGTTTTCTCTGTCTCCCAAGTGCCAAATCATTGGAGACACTTTGGAGACAACCTGGAGACACGGCAAAGTGTTATGGAGTAAGGGTTTTTATGGAAAAACAGATACTGTCTCCACGTCTCCAAACGTTTTCGTTCGTCAGAGCGCGGCGCATTGCCCTCCAGTTTCCACCGCGACATGGCCGAATTCCGGGTACTTTTTCGGGTACCTTTGGGCACACTTCGACGCAAAGCCTTACCCAGTAAGGATTAGTGAAAGACACCGCCTCCGCCAGACACTCAATGAAAACGGGCCACTCGGCCCGTTTTTCGTTTCCGGCCACCGAACAACCCGTCAATTGGCGACATGCCAGTAAGGTCTGCCATCACGCAATACGTCGAACGGGTAAGCAACTGTAAATGAAGCCCGATCAAATCGAGGTTTCGTAATTTGCCGTCACACGGCAGCCCGAACGAACCCTGCTCCCGGCTCCTCCAAGTCTTAAAGAGGGAGGAACCATGGTCAAACTACTGTTTGTGATCGGCTTCGCATTGGGCCTGACCGGATGTGTCGTCGCGCCGCCGTACGGCTACGCACCGGCATACGGATATGCCCCCGGCTACTACGCCGCCCCGAGCGTCAGCGTGGGGGTTGGCGTCGGCGGTTATTACGGCGGTCACGGGAGATGGTAAGCCGCAGTCAGGCTGGCGCCAGTCGATTTCTATTTCCTGGCGCTGTCCGCTATTAAGGGGAACCCCTCCCTCAATATCTTGCTCCCCCGGTCGATATCAAGACTATCTGTGCGCTCAGCACAAGCTAGGGAGCTGCTCATGAAAATCCGAGCTTTAGCCGTTGCATCGATTTGGGTTGCCGCGAGCACGGTCGTTCCGTCCGCGTTTGCAGATACATTTGCGGGCACGTCAACAGCGCTGTCCGACGGCGACAGCGCCGCGGTGTTCGGCTCCGCTGGGTTGTCCAGTTTGCAGAATGTACACGGCAGTGCGTCGACTGGAGCGTGCGCAGCTACGGTTGGCGCGAATGCGCTGAAAGGCGCAAGCGGCAATATCGGCGTGAATCTGGCGGCCGGAACGCTGAATGCGCAGACCAATCAGATCGCCCTCGCCGGCACACCGCAGACCGCGATCGCCTCCCAACAGAATCTGCAGACCACCGCGCAGTTGACGGGCAACGCCACTGCGAGACTCGGTGCCGGTTCACTGGCGGCAGTGAGCGGCAACGTCGGCGTGAATATCGCGGCCGGCGTGGGCAATGCCCAGTTCAATGGGCTCGTGATTCACTAAGCCAGTGCGCAAAAACACTTTAACCACGACTTAAACCAGCGCGGTCGCTTCGATCTCGATCTTCAAGCCGTAATGCAGATGAGGGACCGGCACGACGGCACGCGCCGGCCGCACGTCGCCGGCCCAACGCGCGTAAATCTGATTAAAGCTCGCCCAGTTTTCGACATCGACGATATAGACGCGCACCTGCACTAGTTGCGCCATGCTGCTGCCGGCGCCTTCGAGCGCAGCCTGAAGATTCGCCAGCACCTGCTCGGCCTGAATCTCGAACGAGGCATCCGCGAGTTTTTCGCCTTGCGGGTTGATCGGTAACTGCCCCGAGACGAAAACAAAACCATTCGCAATCGCGACGTGGCTGTAGTGGCCACCTGGCTTCGCCAAAGCAGCGGGATTATCCAGGTGCGGCAGGTGCAGGTCGTGCTGGCTAACGGCCATGAAAACTCCAAAGGGGATCGCGCCTAAGCGGCGCATGGCTACGCGCGGGGCACTGCAAGCACTCGCCGCGCGTGTCACGCGCTCACACGCTAAGCAGGCACATCCAGCTTCTCACGCGCATCGGCGCAACGGCGATTCAGGTCGCGATGCATCAGCTGACTGTCGAGCAGCGCTGATACATCAGACAAACCGTAATCAAAGCGCAAGACGTATTCGATGTCCGTGTAATCGTGATAGGCGCCGCTGTCTGCCAGCTTCTGCGCTTCGGCAAAGGCAGCATGTTGCCGCTCGCCGTTCATCAAATCTCTGATCGCCATGATTGCCGCTCCGAGGAACAGTGACTCCATCATAGCAATGCAAATCAAAACGCACGGTAGCGCGCGCGCAACACCTGGTGTTTTCCGTAGACACGCTGATTAATGCTGGGCGCAGACACAGGTTTGCCGCGCGTTTCGGCTAAGGAACGATGATCCTCCTTGAGCAACGGACTCGCGCCTCAAGCGGCCTCATACAGACTCATTCGGACACGGTCCGCCTCAAACCGCGGCGACGGGCACCTTCATTCCGTGCCATTTAACAACCAGAATCCGGCCGACGTAACACAACACGCCAGCAACGCCCACAACCACGCCCATGCCCTTAGGCGAACCGTCCTGCCAGAGTCCCACTGCGAGGCTCGACAACGCGCCAAGCGCCAACTGCACGGCGCCGAACACGGCGGCCGCGGCGCCGGCATTCACCGGATACCGATGCATAAGATCGGTCGTACAGTTGGCGGACAACAGTCCAACGACGCCGACCACGAAGAACAGACCGAAGACGATCGACCAGAGTCCGCCCCACCCTGTGAGCGAAACGAGACAGACGAACAGCGACGCGATGCAACTCACCGTCGCGGCAAACGAAATGATGGGCAACGAACCCAGCCGCCCGACAAGACGCGTATTCATGAAGTTACCGAACATGATGCCGACGATGTTCAACGCGAACAGAAAGCCGTAATGCTGCGCCGACACGTGGAAATATTCGATGTAAACGAAAGGCGTCGCGGTGATGTAAGCGAACATCGACGCGAACGCCATACCGCCGCACAGCATGTGCCCCCACGCGACCGGATCGCGCAGCAACTTGCCATAGGCACCGAACGATTTCAGCAGCGCCGAATGCGCGCGCTTTTCGGGCGGCCAGGTTTCCGGCACCTTGAGAAACGCGGTCACCGCGCACACTGCGCCGAATAGCGTCAGCACGATAAAGACGACGCGCCAGCCGCCAAGCAGCAGCAACTGCCCGCCGATCAACGGCGCGAGCAACGGCCCGATCGACGTGACGATGGCCAGCATCGACAGCACGCGCGCGGCGTCGGTCGGCCCGTGCGCGTCACGAGCGATTGCGCGCGCCAGCACCGAAGCCGCACCCGCGCCGAGCGCCTGCACGAAGCGGAACGTCACCAGCGACTCGATCGAAAACGACAGCGCGCAGGCCACGCTCGCCAGCGCATACATGATGATGCCGCCGAGCAGCACAGGCCGGCGGCCATAGGTGTCCGACAGCGGACCATAGAGCAGCATGCCGATCGAAAAACCGAACATGAAGCTGGTGAGAGTGGTTTGCGCGGCGCCGGTGCTGATGGCGAATGCCTGCGCGATGGTCGGCAGGCTCGGCAAGTACATATCGATGGAAATCGGCCCGCATGCGGCAAGCGCACCGAGCAACAGAATCAGCCGGCCATCGGGCCGGCGTCTGGTGACGTGAGACATGGGAATCCAGATGAAGCGCCGCGCCGTGATCGGCAGCGAAACGCGGTGAAACGGCTCAAACCGCAGCCTGACGACCTCAATTGTACGCGACGACTCAAGCATCCGCCGCGCCCGGAACCTGGCTGGACGGGCCGCCCCTGCACCGCGACAGGCGCCCCGCCGATCGGTTAAGCTGCCGCGAGAACTCTTGGGGCGCGCCCCGCAACGCCGCCCGCACCACCCTTCACCTGAAGCCAACCCAGCCTACCCCGACCCCGACATGACTGCTTTCCTGCTGATCTGGAGCCCCAAGAAATGGCCGTGGCCCGAGTTGCCTGCCGTAGCGAAACGGGTTGCCGCGGGCGTGGCGGTGGCTGACGTCTGGGGATGCGGATTTGCCCGCAGCATCCTGCCGGGTGACCGCGTATTCCTGCACCGTGTCGCGCAGGAGCCCAAGGGCATTTTTGGCTCGGGCTACGTCACGCGCGCGCCGTACGAGGTCCCCGACCCGGCGACGAAGCGAGGCTACCGCTTGTGCATCGACTTCGTGTATGACTGGGTGGTCGACGCCCACGAGGGCGTCGTGATTGCGCGCGACATGCTGCGCACGCATCCGTTTTCGGTACAGACATGGGATGCGCAAAGCTCGGGGACCGTCATCAAGCCGATCGCCGAAGGCGCATTGGAAAAGCGTTGGGCCGAACTCACAGGCAAGCGCAAGCCGCCAAAGCTGGATGAGCCAGGAGGCCTCATTCGCTCAAGCAAGGTAACGGCCCACAAGGCGGCAGCGGCGAAAACCGCGACAGAAAGCCGCGCGAAAACAAAGCCGGAGCCGTCCAGGAAACCCGCAGCAAAACGCGCACACAAGACCTAAACGCCGCCAAGGGTTGGCGAAGCACCGCGTCGGCGCGCACAGCGCCGCCGGAAGTATGACGGCCTTGTCACTAGCGCCGAATGTGCGAGAACACAGATTCCAGATGCACCACTACCGTGGCTGCGCGGGGGACCCGCTTATGAGCTGGCGGTGTGAAGCGGCGGATTCAACCGGTCAACGCAACACCCAACGTTTCTGCCAGTTTTTCAGCCGGGTTCATAAATTGCAAGGTTTGCCGGGGCCGACCGTTCAGGCGCGCGGCGACCTTGTTCAATTCTGACTGCGAATAGCCGCCCACCGGCTCGCCTTTGGGGAAGTACTGACGCAGCAGGCCATTCGTGTTTTCATTACTGCCCCGTTGCCATGGACTTCGCGGATCGCAGAAATACACCTGCACGTCCGTGGCAATCGTGAAGTTCCGGTGGCTCGCCATTTCCGTGCCGCGGTCCCATGTCAGCGATCCACGCAGTTCTTTTGGCAGCTTGTTCACCTGTTTTATCAACGCGGACACCACACTTGCCGTGTCCTTGCCTGCCACCTTGACCAGCATCACATAACGCGAGTGCCGCTCCACCAGTGTGGCAATGTAGGTGTTGTTCGAACCCGCCAGCAGATCGCCCTCCCAGTGACCGGGCAGCGCGCGGTCCTCCACTTCAGCGGGTCTTTCGCTGATCGACACTGCCCCGATTATCTTGCCCCTGTTCTGGCCGCTTGCCGAGGCGCTCTTCGCCTGACGCATCGTACGGTTCGTACGAAGATGGGTGACGAGTTCCTTTTTAAGCACCCCGCGCGCCTGGATGAACAGGCTGCGGTAGATCGTCTCGTGAGATATCTGCATGTCCTTGTTGACCCGGAACTCGCGCCTGAGCCATCCCGCTATCTGTACAGGAGCCCATTGTAATTTGAGCTTGGCTGCCACCAGCCGGCGCAGACGCGCGTTGCCCGACAACGCACACGCCTTGGGCCGCCGTGCACGCTCCCAGGCATTCGCATCGGCCTCGTGCGCCCGATATCGCTGAATACCGCCATTGCGCCCGATCTCCCGGCTGATGGTCGATTTCGAGCGCCCCAGTTGCAGGGCAATCTGGCCCAACGATCTGTCTGCCCCCAAGGCCCGCGATATCTCCTCGCGTTCGGCAAGTGTCAGTGACCGGGCAGATCGTGTACGAGCGACCGGAGAGATTCCACCGGTCTTGTGAACAACCCGATAAACCCCACTCGGCTGACGCTCGAGCATGCGCGCGATTGTGCTCAACGACTCACCCTCGCGCCACATCCTCCATATCTCGTTCTTCTGCTCCGCGCTCAACCAATGTTTTCTTTGTCGTTCCATCGTGCTCCACACTCCATTTCCGTATTGGAACAGAGGTGTTGCAATGACCGGTTGAATCCGCCGCCGCTTTCTTTGCTTATCTTTCTTTGCGGCGGCAAAGAAAGTAAGTGCCGCCCCGCACAGGGGCAACGCTAATAGACCACTAACGCAGCAAGGAAAGGCCAAAGAGCCAAAACACCAGAACAAGGAAAGACCAACGGCCCCGCCCGGCAAGCTCACAAGCCCCAAAACCTCTTCCCCCCGACTCCGGTACAATTTCCCCACCAACCAGCCGGCACCGCGCGAAGCGCAAGAACCACAGCTCGCATGCCGCTGCGCAACCCAAATTCCGCCCATCACCATGTCAAAAAACGAAACCCTCTTCGAGCGCGCCCAGCGCACCATCCCGGGCGGCGTGAACTCCCCGGTCCGCGCCTTTCGTTCAGTAGGCGGCACCCCGCGCTTCATCGAGCGCGCGCAAGGCCCCTACTTCTGGGACGCCGACGGCCAACGCTATATCGACTACATCGGCTCGTGGGGCCCGATGATCCTCGGCCACGTGCACCCGGAGGTCCTGGAAGCGGTCCAGCGAGTACTGGCCAACGGCTTCTCCTTCGGCGCGCCGACCGAATCGGAAGTGGAAATCGCCGAAGAAATCTGCAAGCTGGTGCCGTCGATCGAACAGGTCCGCATGGTCTCGAGCGGCACCGAAGCGACCATGAGCGCGCTGCGTCTCGCGCGCGGCTTCACGAACCGCAGCCGTATCGTCAAGTTCGAAGGCTGCTATCACGGCCACGCCGATAGCCTGCTGGTCAAAGCCGGCTCGGGCCTCCTCACGTTCGGCAATCCGACCTCGGCGGGCGTGCCGGTCGATATCGCCAAGCACACCACGGTGCTCGAGTACAACAATGTCGCGGAACTCGAAGAAGCGTTCAAGGCGTTCGGCAACGAGATCGCCTCGGTGATCGTCGAACCGGTGGCCGGCAACATGAACCTCGTGCGCGCCACGCCTGAATTCCTGCAAGCGTTGCGGCGCCTGTGTACCGAGTACGGCTCGGTTCTGATTTTCGACGAAGTGATGTGCGGTTTCCGCGTCGCTCTCGGCGGTGCGCAAGAGGTCTACGGCATCACGCCGGATCTGACATGCCTCGGCAAGGTGATCGGCGGCGGCATGCCGGCGGCGGCCTTCGGCGGTCGGCGCGACATCATGGCTCACCTCGCGCCGCTCGGCGGCGTCTACCAGGCGGGTACGTTGTCGGGCAATCCGATCGCAGTCGCCGCAGGCCTGAAAACGCTGCAACTGATCCAGGCGCCGGGCTTTTACGACACGCTCGCCGCCCGCACCGCACGTCTCGCGCAAGGTCTCGCCAATGTCGCGCGCGAAGCAAAGGTGCCGTTCTCGGCCGATTCGCTCGGCGGCATGTTCGGCCTCTACTTCACCGGCTCGGTCCCGACCAGCTTCGCCGAAGTCACGAAGAGCGATGTGCCGCGCTTCAACGCTTTCTTCCACAAGATGCTCGACGCGGGTGTGTACTTCGCGCCGTCGGCCTATGAAGCGGGCTTTGTTTCGATCGCACACGACGACGCGACCATCGACGCCACGATCGACGCGGCGCGCAGCGCGTTCGCCTCGCTCGCGGCCTGAGACCGGCACGACACGGAAGCCGCCGAAACCTGATACTGCCTAGCCACCGCACCCGACCGGATAACGATGTTTTCGCAAACCGACTTCGTCCATATGGAACGCGCGCTCGCGCTGGCCAAACGCGGCATGTACACGACCGACCCGAATCCGCGCGTCGGCTGCGTACTCGTCAAGAACGGCGAGGTGATCGGCGAAGGCTTCACGCAACCAGCCGGCCAGGATCACGCCGAAGTACGCGCGTTGAAGGACGCACGGTCGCGCGGCCATGATCTGCGCGGGGCTACTGCCTACGTAACGCTCGAACCGTGCAGCCATTTCGGCCGCACGCCGCCGTGCGCGAATGCGTTGATCGAAGCACAGGTCGAACGCGTGGTCGCGGCGATGGAAGATCCGAATCCGCAAGTCTCCGGGCGCGGCCTCAAGATGCTGCGCGACGCCGGCATTGAAGTGCGTTGTGGGCTGCTCGCCAACGAAGCGCACGAACTGAACATCGGCTTCGTGTCGCGCATGACGCGTGGCCGCCCATGGGTCCGCATGAAAGTCGCTGCCTCGCTGGACGGCCGCACTGGCTTGCCGTCGGGCATCAGCCAATGGATTACCGGCGAAGCGGCACGCGCCGACGGTCACGCATGGCGCGCCCGCGCGTCAGCCATCCTGACGGGCATCGGTACGGTCAGGGAAGACGATCCGCGCATGACCGTGCGCGCTGTCGACACGCCACGCCAGCCGCAACGCGTACTGATCGACAGCCAGCTCGACGTGCCGCCCGACGCGCAGATTCTGGCCGGCGCACCCACGCTGATTTTTTGCGGCAACCTCGATGAGCGTCATGCAGAGCGGGCGGGCGCGCTGCGCGAGCGCGGCGCGGAAATCGTGCAACTGGCGAACGCGGCGGGCAAAGTCGACCTGCCTGCCATGTTGAAAGTGCTCGGCGAGCGTAACGTGAACGAACTGCACGTGGAAGCGGGCTACAAGCTGAATGGCTCGCTGCTGCGCGAGGGCTGCGTCGACGAGTTGCTGGTCTATCTCGCCCCTAGCCTGCTCGGCATGGATTCGATGAGCATGTTCAATCTCAACGCACCGGAAACGCTCGAAGGCCGCACGCAACTGAACTTCCACGCGGTCGAGCGGATCGGCGACGATCTGCGGATTCTCGCGCGCTTTGTGCCCCGCTCCGTGCCGCAACCGGCCATCGAGGGCGGCACCGGGCCCGCACCCCAACCAACTTCGAATTGATCAAGGATTAGCACGATGTTTACAGGAATCGTCGCGGCGGTGGGCCGCATCGAATCAGTCACACCCCTCGGCACGGACGGGGACGCGGGCGTGCGCCTGAATGTCGAAGCCGGCGGTCTCGATCTCGAAGACGTCCAGCTTGGCGACAGCATCACGATTCAAGGCGCCTGCATGACGGTCGTGGAAAAAACCACGCATTCGTTTGAAGTCGACGTGTCGCGCGAAAGCCTGAACTGCACGGCAGGTTTGGGCGAGCCTGGCGAAGTCAATCTCGAGAAGGCGCTGCGCGCGCACGATCGGCTCGGCGGCCATATCGTCTCCGGACACGTGGACGGCCTCGGCACGGTCACGCATTTTGCGCCGGTCGGCGAATCGCACGAACTGCGGGTGCTGGCACCGCGTGAGATCGGCCGCTATCTCGCCTATAAAGGCTCGATCACGGTCAACGGTGTGAGCCTGACCGTCAACTCGGTTAAAGATCGCGACGACGGCTGCGAGTTTTCGATCAACCTGATTCCGCACACCGTGCAGGTGACGTCGCTCAAGAATTTGCGCGAGGGTTCGCCGGTCAATCTGGAGATCGATCTGATTGCACGGTATGTGGAGCGGATGTTGAGCACGTCTCAGGACGGCCAAAACCCGTTGAAGTAACCACACGCGTCAACAATCAGCGTCTACGGTCGTTTCATCAGGACCAGCTAAATCTACTGCCTGGTGACGGTATGCGGCCATTTTTCGCGCCACGTATGCCGTCCCGCCACCAGCAAACCGCCTCGCCTGGCCGCCCTGCCGCCCTTGGGATACCTGGCTTCCCGTCGTCTACGGCACATCGCGCCAACGCATCGGAAGAATACCGTTCTCTCTGAAACTGCCGAGGAAACGGAAGCGAACGGCTTGCGGATTGGGGCGGGCTTCGATCGCCGTGCCGAGGATCTGCACAACATCTTTCTCATCATAGGCCGGCCAGGACGACAGGCCGGCTCCGTTGGGATCCCCATGCCTCGCGAAATTTACCCAATAGCTCATGATCGTCTGCGCCAGAGCGCGGTCGGCTTCGGCAGGCGGCGTGGCGCAGCCGATAACCTGTTGCGGTGTCAAAGTGCCGAACACAAAGGGGACTTCGGTGACGTGCGAAGCAACTGGCGTGTAGGGCGACGTATAGTTGAACAGGTAGCCATAGACGGGCGCGAGGCTGCTTCCTCGATGCAGCCGCAGCCACTGCCAACATTGTTCGCCGACCACATAGTCACCCGTGAGCGCGGCGGCGGAAGCCTTGGCTTGCGCGTCGGTGTCGGCGGGATAGGCCTTCAGAAAATCCGCCAGCCGGTCCTTGCCGAACATCTCCTCGGCTGCGGCACGAAACGCTTGCGCTGATTGATCGGGAAGTGACTGTGAAACGAACGGGACTTCCTCTGCGGCGTTCCAACCGGCCAGCAAGGGGATGTGCATCTGCTCGCCTCGCAGGAAGCGCAGCGCAGGCACGTCCGGCACAACATAATGATCGACACTCGGCGTGAATGCCGTCACGACGGGGTTGGTCCTGAAGCTCCAGGGCGCGGCAGCATTCAACTGTTCGGCCGGCATGGCGCGCAACGCCGCGATAGACGCATTGCCTTGCTGACGAGCAAAGGCGAGCCCGCGCATTCTGGCTTCCTCAACCCCCTGGAGTGGCCCGTGTCTGCCATCCCAGAATGCGCCGCTTTCTCCAATGGCTTTGTGGAACAGGCCATGAGCGAGCGGCGACGCCATCAAAATGCCGATGGCCATGGCGCCGGCGGAATTGCCGAACACGGTGACGTTGTCGGGATCACCGCCAAAGTCGGCGATATTGGTTTTGACCCAACGCAGCGCCGCCAACTGATCCTGTAGCCCATAGTTGCCTGATTGCGCTTCCAGATCGAGATCGGGATGAGCGAGAAAGCCGAAGATGCCGAGCCGATAGTTGAAGCTGACGACAACGACACCCTTGGCTGCCAATAAGCCGCCATCAGTAGCGGGATTGGCGGAAGAGCCGAATTGAAAGCCGCCGCCGTGAATCCACACCATCACGGGCCGCTTCTCGTCAGCCTGCTTCGCGGCGGTCCAAACATTGAGATAAAGGCAGTCCTCACTGCGCGGCCCGGGCCGTTGATCATTTTCGAGTGCCGAAAGACACCCCGCGCCAAATGTCGTCGCATCGCGCACATCGTTCCAGGGCGCCGGCGGCTGCGGTGCGCGCCAACGTAGCGGCCCGATGGGTGGCGCGGCGTACGGGATGCCCTTGAACGCCAGCACCCCGCTTGCATCTCGCTGGTGGCCAAGCACCAGGCCGGCTCGCGTGCGAATCTGGCGCCCCAGTTCCACTACTGTCGCGGTTATGAAGGTATGCACCGTCGTATCTCCTGATTGGGCGACTGCGACGAGACGATCATCCGAAGATGGAAACAATCAGCTCGGCGCCGTCTGGGAGCGCCGCATGCTCGTGCTATCGGCAAGCTGAAATTTATCGGTTTTCCCGCTCGATTAATTTACGTATCATCGCAATCAATCGCTAAAAACCGTCAATCATGAGACAGCCTCTGCTTTACCCGTGGCTCAATCTGGATGTGGATGATCAGTCCACGCCGGTGATTGTCGTGCGCGTTGACGCAGATGGGACGCAGGCGGAGGTGCCCGACCACCGGCATCGCAAGGGACAACTGGTGTTCTCGTTGGGTGGGAGCGTCACGTGCCGCGTTCCCGGCGGCCTGTGGATGGTGCCACCCCACTGTGGGGTCTGGATTCCTGGTGGCATGGCGCACAGCAATCTCGCCACCGCAAATGCACGGCTTTTTTTCGTCTACATCGAGGCAGATCTGGTCGTCCTGCCGGATCGGTGCTGCACTATTTCGATCTCGCCATTGCTGCGCGAATTGATCGTCGAGTTATCCGACCTCACGCAGCACGACGATGGGAGGGAGGCGCGCCTGATTGGCGTCTTTCTCGGCGAGTTGCCGCGCATGCCTGTTCAGCAGCTACATTTGCCGCTCTCGGCCGAGCCGCGCCTGAAGCGGATCGCCGCAGCCTTGGTGGAAAATCCCGCAGACCGTTGCACGTTGGCGGAATGGGCCAGTCACGTCGCGCTGAGCGAGAGCAGTCTTGCACGTCTCGTGGTCAAGGAGACAGGGCTAACCTTCGGGCGCTGGCGTCAACAATTGCACTTGATCGTCGCAATCCGGGAGCTAGCCTCGGGCGCGAGCGTGCAGCGCGTTTCGGCCGATCTCGGTTATGAATCGGTAACGGCCTTTATCACGATGTTCAAAAAGGCGCTCGGAAAGCCACCGGCCAGGTATCTCAACAGTGTCGTGCAAAAGACCTGATCACACGTTCCGGATCAGTATGAACGACGTGCAAATTGCGATCTCTAGCTATAGTTCAGCAGCACGGTGGTGGCGAAGAACCCATCGGCTTATTCGACGTAAGAAGTCCGCCGCCAACAGAATGAGTTAGCTGCACAATGATACGCAATGCGTTGCAGGTGGCCGGTCGAGGACCGGGATACCGGTGTGGATGAAGCCTCTTCAGGTAATCGCCGCGCCGGCCTGCCAGGCGAGCGATCGGTACCCGCAGCGGCGCCGCCCCTCAGTTCGATTCAAAACTTCGTCTATCCGTACACATGCGCTTCTCACTTTCTCCCGCTGGTGCCGTACTCTTGCTGATCGACCTGCAACGGGCAATTGACCACTCGAGTTGGGGAGAGCGAAACCATCCTCAAGCCGGGCGACAAGTTGGCCGATTGCTTGTCCATTGGCGTAGCCGGGGTTGGCCGGGGTTGGCCGGTGTGGCATGTCAAGCACGACTCGAAAAATCCGGGGCCTCACTACAATTGAATTGACCACCGCAAACCTTGCTGAGGGAAACGACAATGACATACGAAGATGCCCAAGCGCACGCGAAGGACTGGATCGAAGCCTGGAACGCCCACGATCTGGAGCGGATTATGTCGCATTACTCACAAGACGTAGTGTTCGAGGCCGAGACAGTTAAGACACGCTGGGAGAAACCGGACGGCAAGCTCCGCGGAATCGCGGAACTGCGGAAACACTTCGCCCTAGGTCTGAAACTGGCACCGCAGCTGAAGTTTCAACTCGAACAGGTGCTCCTTGCACCCTCGGGCTACGCAATCCTGTATAGCAGGGAAAACGGGAATCGCGTGATCGACTGTGTCGTCTTGAACGATGCCGGTCAGGCAGCGAAGGTGACGGCATACTACGGCGGCGTGCAGCGATAGGCGCGTAGGCGACGCTATGCCGCCCATGCGCCGGCGCCCATCGGCTACGCGTCCAGGCGCAGTTCACTGCGCATCTTCTGCGCATCGCATTCGCCTTCCCATTTCCCGACGACGATCGTCGCGATCACATTGCCGACGATGTTGATCACCGCGCGCGCCTCCGAGAGGAAACGATCGACGGCCAGCAACAACACCAACCCCTGCAGCGGCAGTACGCCGGTCGCGGCCACGGTTGCGGCGAGTGTCACAAAGGCGGCGCCGGTGACGCCCGCGGCACCCTTCGAGGTCAGCAGCATCAGGCCGAAAATGCTCGCCTGCTGGAGCCACGTCAGGTGCAGTCCATAAACCTGCTCAATGAACAACACGCTGATCGGCAGCGTCAACGCGACACCGGTCAGATTGAATGAATAGCTGGTCGGCAACACGAGCCCGACCACGGCTCGCGAAACGCCAAGCCGATCGAGCTTGACCGCAAGCTCGGGCAACACCGATTCGGACGACGAGGTCGCCAGCGCAATCAGGATTTCACTCCGGATATAGCGCAGGATCGGCATCAGGCGCAGCCCGACGATACGGCATACAAGTGCGAGAACGATGCCAACGAACAGCACCACACTCGCATACGCGGTCACTACCAGTTTCGCGAGTGCAAGCAGCGTGGTGATGCCAAACTCGCCGACCGTGAAGCCGATTGCGCCCAGCACACCCAGCGGCGCGAACAGCATCACGATGCCGGTGACCTTGAATACGACCGTGGTCATCCGCTCAAGCCCCTCGACGATAGGTTGCCCCTTCTCGCGGGAGAGCACCAGCGCGGTCCCGAACAGAACGGCGAGTACGAGAATCTGAAGCAGGTCGCCGTGAAGGAACGGCACGAGCAGGTTGTTCGGGATCAGCTTGAAGAAAAAGCTCGAGAACGACAGCACGCCTTGTCCGGCCGTATATCGGGCGATTTCCCCGGATACGCCGCCGGCGGGCGGCGTGACGCCGTCGCCGGGCCGTACGAGGTTGCCGATGATGAACCCGAAGATCAACGCTATCGTCGTGAGGATTTCAAAGTAAATGAGTGCCTTGATGCCGATACGGCCGACTTTGCGCATGTCGCCAACCTGCGCGATGCCGGTCGTGATGATCAGAAACACGATCGGCCCGATGACCAGCTTGATCAGACCGATAAACATGTCCGCGAGCGGCCGCAATGCAACACCCAGCTTCGGATCGATCCAGCCGATCATGGCGCCGCATCCGACGGCGAGCACGATCAGCAGATTCGGGTGTCTCCAGTAAGCGCGCCGGGTACGCTTGTGCGGCACCACATACGACGCGGACGCCGTGTCATTGATCAGGCCCATCATGTCTCCTCCTTTTATAGTCGTCGCGCAGCAGGCTGCCGACGGCGGGGCTCTGCGCGTAGCGGTGTGGTGCTGCGCCAGACGGCGCGCACCACCCGCTCGCCGTTGAACCCTCAGGCGTTCGCGAGCGTCTTCTGCGTACGCCGGGCAAGCGCATTCGAGCAGGCGACCTCGAAGGCCCGGGTCATCGCACCGACATCGGCTCGCCCCGTGCCAACGATGTCATACGCAACGCCATGCGCCGGAGTCGTATAGACGGCCTTGAGGCCGCCGGTCATCGTCACGCCTTCGCTGAAGCCGAGCAGCTTGGTCGCGATCTGCCCCTGGTCGTGGTACATGATGACCACGCCGTCGAATTCGCCGTTGCGTGCCTTGATGAAGATGGTGTCGGACGGCAATGGGCCCGTGCATGGCAGCCCGGCTTCGCGCAGCGCGTCGAGCGTCGGGCGGATCACCGTGATCTCTTCGTCGCCGAACAGGCCGTTTTCACCGCCGTGCGGATTGAGCGCCGCCACGCCGATGCGCGGCGAGCTCTTGCCGGCCGCCCGCAGCGTGTCATAGGCGAGGCGCACCGCGCCCTCGATGCGCTCGGGCTTGACCATATCGACGGCTACGCGTAACGCGACGTGCGAGGTCACGCGAAACGTCGAGAACAGATTGATGATGTTGACCTCGCCAAAATACCCGACATGCCCGGTCCAGTCCGCGAACATCTGATGCTCGTCGTGATAGTTCCAGCCACCTTTATGTAGCGCCGCCTTGTTGAGGGGTGCGAAGCAGATGCCGTCCAGTTCGCCGGCAAGCGCCAGGTCGGTCATGTACTTGAGCGTTTCGCCCGTGAGCCGGCCGGATTCGGCGGACAGCACGCCGCGCGGAAGCGTCTCCGGATCGATGTTCCCGAGGTCGATCAGCGGTACGGCGGCGGCATCGAAGTCGGCCTCGCGCACGCTCTTGATCTTGCGGTAAGGCAATTCGACGCCGGCATCGCGCATGCCAAGCCGGAACACGCGCTCGTCGCCGATAACCACAACGTTCGCCTGCGTACGGGTGGCCGGAGAACTCAGCAGCCTGGCAATCAATTCGGGGCCGATGCCGGTCACGTCGCCGAGCATGAGTCCAATGGTGGGTTTCATCGTCTTGTCTTCCTTGATTTCGAATGTTCGGGTGGATCGACCACGCCCTTCCACTGCCCGGAACGCAACACCGGTAGCCGCACCGCGCAGAGCCGCCGCGTGCTCGCTGCAACTGCGGCGGCGTCCAGATGTCCGTGTAGCAGGTGAAAAAAGTATAGCGACGCAGCTCACTGCTAATAATGCAATCTCAACTAAGTTATTATTAAATTCAATTAACAAGTGAGGGAGACGACGCAATGGATCAGGTTTCCGATCTTTCGTTCTTTGTCCGTTTGGTCAAGCACGGCAGCCTTTCGGCATTAGCGCGTGAGCTCGGCGTCACGCCGCCGGCAATCAGCACGCGGCTGTTGATACTTGAGAAGAGGCTTGGCGTGCGTTTGCTGAATCGCACCACGCGGCGCCTGAGCGTCACGCAGGAGGGGGAGCTTTATCTTGAGAAGGGTTCGCGCCTGCTCGCCGAACTCGACGAACTCGACGCGCTGGTTTCGAGCCGGCGAACCGAGCCCAAGGGTCTGCTGCGGGTGAATGCAACGTTTGGCTTTGGCCGGCGGCATATTGCACCGGCAATCTCGGCATTCGTCGAGCGCTATTCAGAAGTAGAGGTGCAGCTTGTGCTGACCGACCGCGCGGTCAATCTGACGGACCAGGCGTTCGATGTCGGCATCTGGTTTGGCATGGTGCCCGATTCGCGCATGGTGGCGCGCAAGATTGCCGCGAACCAGCGTTTCTTATGCGCGGCACCCGGTTATCTGAAACGCGCGGGCACACCGGCGACGCCACACGATCTGCAGCGCCATCAATGCATTGTGCTGCGCGAGAGCGACGCCACGTACGGCACCTGGCATCTTGCCCGCGGCCGCAAGGAGGAGTCAGTCAAGGTACGCGGCTCGCTAAGCACCAACGACGGTGAGACGGCGTTGGCCTGGGCGCTCAACGGACACGGCATTCTGATGCGTTCGGAGTGGGACGTCCGGCAGCACCTCGATTCGGGCGCCCTCCGCGAAGTCTTACCCGAGTGGTCGTTGCCGCAGGCGGACGTGTATGCCGTGTACGGCGAGCGGGCGAACCTTTCTGCGCGAGTCAGCGCGCTGATCGATTTTCTGACCGACTGGTTCGCTCAAATGCGGCACTGGCAGACTGCACGGCCGCGGCGCGCGAAAAGCACCTGATCCGGCCGCGCCGTTTCCAGTCGACGCTCGACCAGGGCGGGATATAGCCACAATCACGCTACCCCGTCGCACCTGCAGCCACTCAACTACGCCACACGCCCCGCTCAGGTTCGCCCCGCTTCGCTGCTCGGCCCCGAACAATTGGCGGCCAGCACAGCACCGCTTCGCCGCGCCATGCGATCCTCCTTCAACACCCTGCGCCCCGTGCGCGAGATCAGCACGAGCGTGATCGCCAGCAAACTGGTGCCGAACAGATAGCTCGGCGGGATGAAGTGGGCATCGGTGAACCGCGCCACCACCGAAATGTACAAGGGCGCCAATCCGCCAAACAGCATCACCGCGGTGTTATACGAGATCGCCACCCCGGTCGAACGGCCCTGCACGGTGAAGATCTGCACCAGCATCCCCGGATGCGCGGCCCCTTGCAGCGTTACGAACAGCATGCCGATCAACTGCACCACCATCAATCTCGTTTCCGTCGGCGAGGCCAGCAAATACCAGAACAGCGGAAAAACGCATGTCATCCAGCCGGCAATAAAGAAGCAGAACAGCCGATAGGCGCCAATGCGATCCGCCAGCTTGCCGAATACCGGCGACAACACGCACGCCATGATGCTCGTGACGAACACCGCTTGCAGCGAAGAACTCAACGATAGATGCAACTGGTACTGCGCGTAGTTCGGCAAATACGCATTCCATACGTAGTTGAGCGAGGTGCCGGCAATCATCACGCCCATCGCGCAGACGAGTGCATCGCCGTTCTCGCGAATGAATTCGCGCATACGCTGGCCCAGCGGAGCCCGCGCGGCCGGACGCGCCTGCATCCGGTGGAATTCATCCGACTCCGCGAGGTGATGCCGGATGTAAAAGCCGAGCGGACCGACCAGCGCGCCGATCAGGAACGGCACGCGCCATCCCCATTCCGCCATCTCGGCATGCGACAGATGCTTCGACAGCAAAAAGCTGCACCCCGAGGACAACATCGCCGCAATGCCCAGCGACAGCATGTTGAAACTGCCGTAGAACATCTTCTTGCCCGGGGGCGCGACCTCGTAAATCGTTACCGACGACAGTGCAAACTGCGCACCGACCGCGAAGCCTTGCACGAGCCGGCCGATCACCACCAGCATCGGCGCGGCGAGACCCAGGGTTGCGGAACCCGGCGTCAAACCCAGCAGCAGCGAACCGATCGACATCGCCACCATGATCCACGACAGCGCCTTGACGCGCCCCGCACGGTCCGCGTACATGCCCATCACCACACCACCGATCGGTCTCACCAGGAACCCGACCGCAAACGTCGCGAACGTCAGCAGCAATGACTCATCGCGACCGGCGCCGCCGAAAAACGCTCGTGCGATCAGGCCGGAAAAGTAGCCGTACACCATAAAGTCAAACCATTCGAACGTGCCGCCAATCACGGTCGAAACGATGACTTTGCGGATTTTTGTCTCCTCGCTGTCGGTACGCATGTTTTTATTCTCCGACGCGCATCTTGCGCAGTATCCGCGCAAAAAAGTCCTGAACTACCTCGACGACCTGCATACCGTTGTGCGCAATATTGTCGAGTTCGTCAAAGCGTACCTGGACGCCGGCCGCTTCGAACGATGCCTTGAGGGTCCTGAGCCGATCCGGCCGTGTCGCCCCCGCGTCGTTGATACCCGGCAGATACATCGGGCTGTCCTCGGGCACCGTGATTTCCCAGGTTTCGAGATCGGCCCGGCCAACCACCATCTGTACCGGAACGCGCTGCAATGCTGCCGCGTCGAACGGTTTGCCGAAGTGCCGCTCGAAACCGCCGACGCCCAGCCACCAGTCCTTCGATTGATCGAGCACGGTCACATTGCCCGGCGCACCGATGGACGCGGCCCACAGGCGCTCGGGATGAACGTAGGCAAAGCGGTTGACGTACTGGCCGCCACCCGAGTAGCCGAACAGCGCGAATTTGTCGAAGCGCTTGCCGTAGCGCTCGCCGACTTCGCTCACCATGTCCAGCAGCACCTTGTCGTAACGGATATCGCCTTCGATCAGACGCTTGAAGCCGTTACGATTGCCGTCGCCGCGCACGCCCACCGGGAAGAGCGGACACAGCACGATGCAGCGATTCCAGCGGCCAAACGGCGCGAACGCGTCGCGGTATTGGGTGAATTGCCGCCCCGTGCCATGCATCACGACCACCAGCTCGACATCGTTGCCGGGGGTCAGTATTTCGTGCGGCACGTACAACGCGTACGGAAAGCGGGGATCGTGACGGCTGGCGTAGACGGTGGTCGAATCCAGGTCGTACAGCGCCTTGGCTTTCTCGTGACCGGGACCCGACGGCTTCTGGGCAATATCGAACATCTGTCATTCCTCCAACACTGACTCAAACATATCGTGGACACCCAGCGGGATACAGGGCGTGCGCGGGCAACGGCAGATCAAGCTGTCTCATGTGGCCTCAAGCGGCCTCAAGCTGCTTCGTGCAGCGGCTCGCGGTCCAGGCTGTAACGGGTGAAGATCCGATTGAGCGCGGGCATGGGCGCAACGTCCATCTCGCCATTGCCAGGATGCATGACGATCATCGCGACCGTTGCCGTCATCGTGTGGCGCGTGCCCATGCGTGGCGGACGGCATACCGAGTACGGCGTGCCGAAGTTATCGAACAAGGCAGCCTTGACTGCGTTGCGATCCACCTTCGGTGCCGCGTTCAGCAATTGACGCACGCGCCAGTCGCGGTAATAGCTGTCCGGCGAGTTCTCGCACCCGGTGTCGCGCAGCTTGGTGCGGGCGATCGGACTCATCCAGTGGTTCGCGTGCACGATCAATTGATCGTCGCCCGGATAGATCGGGAAAGCCTCGTCCGGCGCACATTCGAAATCGATGCCGAAGCCTTCGGCCATGCCGAGCATGATGTTGTTCGAGCACGATTTCGGCGTCGTGGCGATCACGCGCAGCGCGTTGGCGAACACCGGCTCTTCAAGCACGCGGCGGCGCAGTAGCGAAAGCGGCACGCCGAGCTGGGTATAGTCGCGGTCGGATTCGAGATAGTTCGCCGTGATCGACACGCCGGCAGCGTTCAGCCCGCTGCGCGCGAGACCGCCTGCCTCGACGAACGTCAGGAAATCGGGACCGTCGTCGTTGCGCACGCGCAAGACGATACCGGTATCGACGCAATCGGCTTTCCAGTCCCAGTTCTGCGCGTGAATCAACTGCCCGGTCGCCGAACGCGACGGCAACACCAGCACGCCGGTGCAGCCGTCTTCGTCCTCGGCGTCGGCCGGCATCGTCTTTTCCACACGTGCCTTCGCCAGCACCTCGGTACGGGCGTTGATCATCACGATGTCCTCGTAAGGCACCTCGGCGCCCGCGGCGATGCCCCGCATTTCTTCCAGATACGCCGGCTGAAACTCACCGATAGCCTGTTCGAGCGAGCGGATCAGCGCCATCTGCGACGCTTCGCTATAGCCGATGTTGCGCAGCGTCTGCCCGTATCGGGACGCGCTCAACTGTACGCGCGCGGCCACCGCGCGGCCGTATTGCACGCCGCGGTCATACGGCTTGCCGGACACACTGACAAAAGGAAATTGCTGGATTTGCGACATCGTGGGACTCCTCACCCTGGAAAGCGCCGGGTCAGTCAAACGCGTCAAAGGTCACGATGGGACTCACTGCGGGCACCTCGCCCCTGTCCGCTCCGCGTCCGCGCTGCTGGCATCGGCTCGACTTGATAAAGCGATTCTCGGACGCGATAAATAAAATAAAAAGCGTTATTTTCTTGTCGCAAAGGAAAGATTTTTTTTCGTATTATGTGATCGTGCAACGCACGGCGATGCCGGGAAAGCGTGCCGCTTACGCCCTTCCCGCCCACCTTTCAGGAGGTTTTTGCATGAGTGAAATTCGTATGCTCCGGACGTTTCTGGCGATCGAGAAACACGGAACAATGGCCGCCGCTGCCGATCGCATGGCGCTCACGCACGCGGCTGTCGGCGCGCAGATGCGCACGCTGGAGCGCGTATGCCAGCGGCAGTTGTTCAACCGCAGCGGACGAAGCATCCAGTTGAACAACGCCGGCCGCTCGATCATCGAGCAGGCGCGCGCGGTGGTTGCCGCCTACGACTCGCTATTGCGTGGCGTAGCCGACCAGCGCAGCTTCGAAGGCTCGATCACGATCGGCTCAACGGTTTCCTCAATGGGCTTTCTCGCGGCCAACGTGATCCGCCTGAAAGTGTCATACCCCGGCCTGAACGTGCGCCTCACTCATGGCAGCACCCCGGACCTGGAACGTCAGGTGCGCACTGGCGAGATCGACGCGGCGGTGATCATCAGCGAGCCGAGGGCAACCACGCTGCCCGAATTATGGGAACGTCTGTACGACGAACCCCTTGTGCTGCTGGCCAATCCCGCGATTGCACCGGCCGACGCGCCGGTAGCCTCACTGCTCAAGCGCTTCCCGTTCATTGGCTTCGAAGCGACCTCGCTCACCGGCGCTCATGTCACCAGCCTGCTGCGCCGCTTACGCGCGGAGGTCAACCTGGTGCTGGAAATGAACTCGATTGCTGCGATTGCCGATCTGGTGCGGCAAAACGTCGGGATATCGATCGTGCCGCGCCTGCGGCATGCCGCTTGGGACGACGACCCGCTGCTGTACGTGAAGCCGATTCCCGGCACCACGTGGCGCCGGCATATCGGCTGGTACGAGTTTGGCCGGCAGCCGCTGGCAACCGCGATCGTCAAGAATCAGTTGCTGTCGGCGCTGGCCGACTAGCCGGGCTCGAGGCTGCGCACGCTGACCTTCAGGTCCATCGTTTCGTCAAGCATATCGGCACGGGGCGGCGCAACGCCAGTCGGCCAAACGGCCTATACCGTCCGGCCCAGGCGACTTGAGGGCGCGCGTGGCGTAAAATACGCGCTTTCTCCGAAAAACTCCGCCAACATGACGCTCGCCTCCACTCAAGAGATCATTGCCGAACTGAAAGCAGGCCGGATGGTGATCCTCGTCGACGAAGAAGACCGCGAAAACGAGGGCGACCTCGTAATCGCCGCCGAATTCGTCACGCCGGAAGCGATCAACTTCATGGCCCGCTACGGCCGTGGCCTGGTCTGCCTGACGCTCACGCAGGAACGCTGCAAACAGTTGAACCTGCCGCTCATGACCTACCGCAACGGTACGCAGTACGGCACGGCGTTCACCGTCAGCATCGAAGCAGCAGAAGGCGTGACGACCGGCATTTCGGCAGCCGACCGCGCCCGCACGATCGCCGCGGCGGTCGCGCCGGACGCCAAGGCCGATCACATCGTGCAGCCAGGACACGTGTTCCCGATCATGGCGCAACCCGGCGGCGTGCTGGTGCGCGCCGGCCACACCGAGGCCGGCTGCGATTTCACCGCGTTGGCAGGCCTCACGCCGGCCGCGGTGATCTGCGAAGTCATCAAGGACGACGGCACGATGGCGCGCCTGCCGGACCTGATGGAATTCGCCAAAGAGCACGATCTGAAAATCGGCACAATCGCGGATCTGATTCACTACCGCAGCCAGACCGAATCGATCGTCGAGCGCATTTGCGAACGCACCATGCAAACCGCGCACGGCGCGTTTCGCGCAGTGATGTATCTCGACCAGCCGAGCGGCCAGCCGCACATCGCGCTGGTGCGCGGCACACCGAGCCCGGAGCAGGAAACGCTGGTACGCGTGCACGAACCGCTGTCGATGCTGGATCTGCTCGAAGTCGGCAAGTCGACTCACTCGTGGACGCTGGATGCGGCCATGAAAGAGATCGCCCAGCGCGACCTCGGTGTGATCGTGCTGCTGAATTGCGGCGATTCGAAGGATCATCTGGTCGACGTGTTCAAGGCGTTCGACTCGAAAGAAAAAGCCGAGGCGCTCAAACGCCGGCCGGTCGACTTCAAGACGTATGGCATCGGTGCGCAGATTCTTCGCGAACTCGGTGTCGGAAAAATGCAGGTGCTGTCGAACCCGCGCAAGCTTGGCAGCATGTCAGGCTACGGCCTTGAGGTCACCGGCTTCGTACCCATGCCGGGCAGCGCAGCTCAAGCTCCGCAACAAGGCTGATCCGACCATTCACGCGCTTAGGCGCCCACTCAAAACACTACGGAATTCACATGGAAATCGGACAATACCAACCGAATCTCGACGGCGACGGACTGCGTATCGGCATCGTTCAGGCGCGTTTTAACGAACCCGTCTGCAACGGTCTTGCAGACTCGTGCATCGAAGAACTCGAACGCCTCGGCGTGACGGGCGAAGACGTGCTGCTGGTCACCGTGCCGGGCGCGCTGGAAATCCCGCTGGCGCTGCAAAAGCTGGCCGAAAGCGCGCAATTCGACGCATTGATCGCGCTGGGCGCGGTGATTCGCGGCGAGACGTACCACTTCGAGCTGGTGTCGAACGAAAGCGGTGCGGGCATCACGCGTATCGGCCTCGACTTTGGCATTCCGGTTGCGAACGCCGTGCTGACCACGGAAAACGACGAGCAAGCCGTCGCGCGCATGACCGAGAAGGGTCGTGACGCAGCACGCGTGGCCGTCGAAATGGCGAATCTCGCCGTCGCGCTCGAACAACTCGGCGGTGACGACGAAGAAGAAGACGAAGAAGAGGAAGAGGCATGAAGAGCGCACGCCGACGCTCCCGCGAACTGGCCACGCAGGGACTTTATCAGTGGCTGCTGTCGGGCTCGCCCGGCGGTGAAATCGACGCGCAGCTGCGCGGCGCGCAAGGTTTCGACAAGGCCGACCACGAACATCTGGACGCCATCCTGCACGGCGTGATTCGCGATTCGGAAGCGCTTTCCGCAGATATCGCACCGTGCCTCGACCGCCCGATCGACCAGCTTTCACCGGTCGAACGTGCCGTGCTGCTGGTCGCTGCGTTCGAGTTGAAGAATCACGTCGATATTCCTTATCGCGTGGTCATCAACGAAGCAGTCGAACTCGCCAAGACGTTTGGTGGCGCGGACGGCTACAAGTACGTGAACGGCGTGCTGGACAAACTGTCGGCGCAACTGCGCGCCGCTGAAACGCAGGCAGCCCGCAAGCATTGAGAGTGAGGCGCTCGACCTGGTCATGCGCCTGCTCCATGCCGCAGCCCCATATTGCCGGGTGCCTGCAAGGACGCCGCAGCGCACGTGACTGAACCCATGTGCCATGCGCCGTCCTGCTTTTGCTTCTGAACTGGATTTGATCGTATGAACTCCGTGACCGAACCCCTGGTGCGGCTTGCTGCCCGCGTCGACGCCATCCAGCCTTTCTACGTGATGGAACTGGCCAAGGAAGCCGCGCTGCTCGAGCGCGATGGACGCGACATCATCCACATGGGAATCGGCGAACCTGATTTCACCGCACCCGAGCCGGTCATCGAAGCGGCTGCGAGCGCCCTGCGCCGCGGCGTTACCCAATACACCAATGCACTTGGGCTGCACGCGCTGCGTGAGGCGATCTCGGCGCATTACGCCGGGTTCTACGGCGTCAGCGTCGATCCGGCGCGGATCGTCGTTACCGCCGGCGCGTCTGCCGCGCTGCTGCTGGCTTGCGCGGCGCTGGTCGATCGCGACGACGAAGTGCTGATGCCCGACCCGTGCTACCCGTGCAACCGCCACTTCGTGATCGCGGCCGAAGGCAAGCCGGTGATGGTGCCAAGTGGGCCGGCCGAGCGCTTCCAGCTCACCGCCGCCGACGTCGAGCGCCTCTGGAACGAGCGCACTCGCGGCGTGCTGCTGGCGTCGCCGTCGAACCCGACCGGCACGTCGATCGAACCCGCCGAGCTCGAACGCATCGTCAAGGCTGTGCGGGCGCGTGGCGGCTTTACGATCGTCGACGAGATCTATCAAGGCCTGAGCTATGACGCCAAGCCTGTCTCAGCGCTCTCGTTCGGTGACGACGTCATCACCGTCAACAGCTTCTCGAAGTACTTCAACATGACCGGCTGGCGTTTGGGCTGGCTGGTGGTGCCGCCCGGCATGGTCGGCGCGTTCGAAAAGCTCGCGCAGAACCTGTTCATCTGCGCGTCGGCGCTCGCGCAGCATGCGGCGCTGGCCTGCTTCGAACCGGAAACGATCGCCATCTACGAAGGCCGCCGCCTCGAATTCAAGCGTCGCCGCGACTTCATTGCGCCGGCGCTCGGATCGCTGGGTTTCTCGGTGCCGGTGATGCCTGACGGCGCATTCTACGTGTACGCCGATTGCCGCACGGTCGCCCACCAGGCGGCCGGAGACAGCGCGGCATTGACCAAAGCAATGCTGCACGACGCAGGCGTGGTGTTGGTGCCGGGCATGGACTTCGGCACGCACGCACCGAAAGACTACATCCGGCTATCGTATGCAACCGCCCTGCCGAAACTGGAAGAAGCCGTCGAACGGCTGGCGAAGCTCTTTGGACGGCACTGACAGGACCGGAATAAGTACTGTGACCTGTTTGCGCGCGGCCACAAAAAGAAAAGGACACCGTGGGTGTCCTTTTTTATACCTGCAAGCTTTCGTGTCCAGCGAACCGGGAGTTAGTTAGGCCAACCTCAGGCGCCCAGCTCCGAAGCTGATGCCACGTGCTTCGTGGCATTGGAGCTCGCGTCGTCCTGCTCGGACACCGGCGTCTTCGCCGTGGTTGCCGCGCTAAGCGGATGGCTCGCATCGAGCGTCACCTGCACACGCTTGCCGTTAGCCGAAGCCGTAGCAGCTGCCGGAGCCGTGTTCGACGCCGTGATAACCGGAGCCTGCGGTGCATTGATCGGCACCTTGCGGCCGCGCGCCACGTCGCGCAGACGGCCACGCTCGGCCATCACCTTGGCGCCATAGCCGCCATCGTCCTGCGAGGTCGAGCCGACGTAGAGACGCAGGCCGCCTGGCAGCGAACCGCCGCGAGCGATGCAATCCTTCAGCACCAGCGCGCCCACCTTGATGTTCGCAACCGGTTCTAGCGCGGCGCTCTGGCCGCCGAAATACTGAAACTTGTCCGAATGAACCTTGGACATCACCTGCATCAGGCCCTGCGCGCCAACGCCGCTCTCGGCGTACGGGTTGAAGCCCGATTCGATTGCCATCACGGACAGCAGGAGAAGCGGGTCGAGGCCGACTTCGCGGCCGGTGTCGAACGCAGCCTTCACGAGCTCGCTAACGGGCTCCTGAGCAACGCGGTAACGCCGCGCGAGGTAAGAAGAGACCAGATCCTGTTCGCGGGTCGAAACCAGCACGCGATCGTCGCGTGCGTCGGCCGAGACGCGCTGCGCCGGGATCAGCCGAGCCAGCGCGGAGACGCTCTGCATGGTGCGCGGATCGAGTCCGTTCAGCGCAGCCACGCCCATACCGGACGTGCCACTGCCGTCGAAAGCGCCGTCGTAGCTGGTGTTGCTGACGGTGGCGCCGCTGTTCGCGCCGCCAGCGGCATCGTTACCGGCCGAGTTCGCGGACAGCGAGTCGTCAGAGGACGCGCCAGGCGGCCCAAAGGCGGGTAGCGGGTTGCCCTGCAGCAGGCGGGCGGGACCGGCCTGCACAGCAGCGGAAATGACCGGCATCAACCTGGCGGCAAGGGTGCCGCGCCAGGTTGGCATCAGCCACAGCGCAAGTGCCAGCACGACAGCGATACCGCCGACGATGCTGAACAGGTGATGACTCATTCGCGTCCCGCGTCGCAACGCACCACGCACAACTTGCGCAATACGTTCATCGGGACGCCACGATAACCAGGCGTTCATTCAGATCTCCCATGTTGCATGATCCGCGAACCCCGCCAGTTGAACAGGCGGTAACACACGTTCGCAGAATCAAGACATCGCGCGCTCTGTCTGGTTAGGGCAGCAGCGACGTCGGGAAAACGGTACATACCGTTTGTGGGGAGCCATCTTGAAAAGACGTCCGCGGCATGCCAAAAAAGCATGCAGGCGGTAGCTCCCACGCGAAAAACCAGCGTCAGTTGGCGCTGGCGAGGACTTCAGTAAGGCCGTCAGATACCGTGCAGGGGGTCGGTAAACGGTGACGCGTTGCGTCAAAAGGGACCGGGGGCAGTGGTAAAAAGGTTCACGCCCTGCAACCAATGTGGACGGATTCTATGCAGGGTTTTATAGATCGTCAACACTATAGATAGGCAAATGTATAACTAATTGTAATAATGAACAGTGTTCAGTCCGTTCAGAACCGCGTGGCGCGCGCTTCTTGAGCTATCTCAAATACGTCGTCCAAAGCAGGCGATTTGGCCAAACTACGTGCGCGTGCCAACACAGGTAAAATCGACAATCGTTCTGGCACCGTGAAATCCTGCGACGCCCTTTCTTTTTGCCGTTAGCCCGGCTATCTACCGCACCAGATGAAATACAAAGA
This sequence comes from Paraburkholderia agricolaris, assembly GCF_009455635.1. Taxonomy (NCBI): domain Bacteria; kingdom Pseudomonadati; phylum Pseudomonadota; class Betaproteobacteria; order Burkholderiales; family Burkholderiaceae; genus Paraburkholderia; species Paraburkholderia agricolaris. The sequence continues at coordinate 823,362 of NZ_QPER01000001.1, read as the reverse complement.
CCTGCGCGATTTCGTCGGCCGTCTCGAAACGATCGGTGAATTGCGCCGTATCTCGCAAAACGTCTCGCCCGTCCTGGAAATGACCGAACTGTGCGACCGCGTCCTGCGCGCCGGCGGTCCGGCGATATTGTTCGAGAGCCGGCAACAGCATGCGTTCCCCGTCCTCGGCAACCTGTTCGGCACGCCGCGCCGCGTCGCGCTCGGCATGGGGATCGACGCGCAGCCAGGTGAAGGCGATGGCGCTGCGCTGGAGTCGCTGCGCGACGTCGGCCGCCTGCTTTCCGCGTTGAAGGAACCGGAGCCGCCGAAGGGACTCAAGGACGCGGGCAAACTGTTCTCACTCGCGAAGGCGGTTTGGGACATGGCGCCTAAAACGGTGAGCGCGCCGCCTTGCCAGGAAATCGTCTGGGAAGGCAACGACGTCGACCTCGGCAAGTTGCCGATTCAGACCTGCTGGCCGGGCGATGCAGGGCCGCTGATCACATGGGGCCTGACCGTCACGAAAGGCCCGAACAAGAGCCGACAAAACTTAGGCATATATCGCCAGCAACTGATCGGACGTAACAAACTGATCATGCGCTGGCTCGCACATCGCGGCGGCGCACTCGATTTCCGCGAGTTCGCGCTGCAGAATCCAGGTAAGCCATATCCCGTGGCCGTGGTGCTGGGCGCCGATCCGGCGACCATCCTCGGGGCGGTCACGCCGGTGCCCGATACGCTTTCCGAATATCAGTTCGCCGGGCTGCTGCGCGGCGGGCGCACCGAGCTCGCGAAGTGCATCACGCCCGGGGTCGATGGCTTGCAGGTGCCCGCGCGCGCGGAGATCGTTCTGGAAGGCTTCATCTATCCGCAGGAAGGCACGCCCTCGCCCGCTCCGGCTGGCGCGCCGCCACGTCCGGCCAAGGGCGCGTCGGCCGCTTACGAACACGCGCTGGAAGGCCCTTACGGCGATCACACCGGCTACTACAACGAGCAGGAGTGGTTTCCCGTCTTCACGGTCGAGCGCATCACGATGCGGCGCGACGCGATCTACCACTCCACCTACACCGGCAAACCGCCCGATGAACCCGCCGTGCTCGGCGTCGCGCTCAACGAAGTGTTTGTGCCGCTGTTGCAGAAGCAATTCACCGAGATCACCGACTTCTATCTGCCACCCGAAGGATGCAGCTACCGGATGGCGATCGTGCAGATGAAAAAGAGCTACCCCGGCCACGCCAAACGCGTGATGTTCGGCGTGTGGAGCTTCCTGCGGCAATTCATGTATACGAAGTTCATCGTCGTGGTCGACGAGGACGTGAATATCCGCGACTGGAAGGAAGTGATCTGGGCGATCACCACGCGCATCGATCCGGCACGCGACACCGTGCTGGTCGATCGCACGCCGATCGACTATCTGGATTTCGCTTCGCCGGTAGCAGGCCTCGGATCGAAGATGGGGCTCGACGCCACCAACAAATGGCCCGGCGAAACAGATCGCGAATGGGGTCGCCCGATCGAGATGGACAGCGCGGTCAAGCAGCGCATCGACACCTTGTGGGATGAGTTGGGACTGTAGAAACAGGCCTCGAATCACACCATTGAGCTCCTTGATTCTGTCGGCATCGAAGCGATCCATTGACCCGCCGGATCGCTCCCGCTCGAACAAGTCTGAATAACAAAACTGATGGAGCAGTTGCGCGGATGCATGCCTTTTCAATGATGTCGGATGGTTTTTTTCTGTCGTTGTCGTTGTGTCTGGATATCGGTCTCGTCAACGTCGCGATGATTTCGCTGACGCTGTCGCACGGCTTCAAGCCGGGCTTCTGGCTGGGCCTGGGTTCCTGTTTCGGCGATCTGGTTTACGCAGCGCTCGCGCTCGCGGGAATGGCTGCGCTGCTGCAGTTCGAATCGGTACGCTGGGTGGTGTGGATCGGCGGCGCGGCGATCCTGCTGTTTCTCACGTGGAAGATGGCGCGTGAAGCATTGTTCCCGGCTTCGGCACCTGCCGTTGCCGGAGAGGCAGATGCCAATGCGCCGCCGCTTTCCCCATGGCGGGGTTTCTTGCGCGGCATGTTGCTGGCGATGTCGTCGCCGTCGGCGATTTTGTGGTTTGCCGCGGTGGGCGGCGCGTTGATTGCAAAAGCCGGCGCCACCAGCGCGACGACGGCGCCGGTATTCCTCGGCGGCTTCTTCCTGGGTGGCTTGTGCTGGACGATCTTTATCTGCGGACTCGGCAGTCACGGACGCAAACGCGCCGGCACCGGTTTGCTGCGCGCTTGTCATGTGTTGTCGGCACTGCTGTTCGCGTACTTCTCGTATAGCGTGATCGTGAACGGTTATCGCGATCTGATCGTGCAGACCGCGCACGCGGTAAGCTAGAAAAAACGGCCCGCCTAAGCGAGCCGTTTTCCATCAATGTCAATCTGCACAGCCTTACACTGCGCGTCGTAAAAACGATCAGGCAGCCTGTCAGGCCAGATACTGCGCGAGCTTCTCAAGATCGACGTTGCCGCCGCTCACCACCACGCCCACGCGCTTGCCCTTCACGGGCACGATGCCGTTGAGCACGGCAGCAGCCGCGAGGCAGCCCGTCGGCTCGACCACGATCTTCATGCGCTGCGCGAAGAATCGCAGGGTCTCGATCAACTGCGCGTCGCTGACCGTTTCGATTTGTGCGACCAGCTTCTGAATGATCGCGAACGTGTAGTCGCCGAGATGCGTGGCGGCGGCGCCATCTGCAATCGTGCGCGGCGTGGCGATATGCACGATCTCGCCGCGGGCCAGCGATTGCTGGCCGTCGTTGCCCGCTTCGGGCTCGACGCCGATCACGGTGCACTCCGGGCTCAAGGCCGCCGCCGACAATGCGCTGCCGCCAATCAAACCACCGCCGCCAAGGCAAACGAACAGCATGTCGAGCGGGCCGGTTTCTTCGATCAGCTCCTTCACCGCGGTGCCCTGCCCCGCGATTACGTGCGGATGGTCGTACGGCGGAATCAGCGTCATGCCGCGCTCTTCGGCGAGCCGCCGGCCGATCTCTTCGCGATTCTCCGTGTAGCGGTCGTAGCTGATCACTTCGCCGCCATAGCCTTTGGTCGCCGCGACTTTGGCAGCGGGCGCGTCGTGCGGCATGATGATCGTCGCGCGAATGCCGGCGAGGCGTGCCGATAGCGCGATCGCTTGTGCATGGTTGCCCGACGAGTACGTCAACACGCCTGCTTTGCGTTGCTCCGCGTCGAAATGGGAAATCGCGTTGTAGGCGCCGCGAAACTTGAATGCGCCCATGCGCTGAAAGTTTTCGCACTTGAAGAATACCGACGCACCCGTGCGTTCATTGAACGTGCTCGACGTCAGAACGGGGGTACGGTGGGCGACGCCTTCAAGACGCGCGGCGGCGTCGAGTACGTCATCAAAGGTGGGGGCGGGAAGCACTTGCATCGGCAAAACTCTCCAGAAGCGGTGGCTAAACAGCCATTCTCCCAGCTTCGCCGATGCTTTGGTATGCCGCGCTAAAACATAAACGGCGTAACCCGGCGATCAAGCCGGCGTTACGCCGTCAACACACACTCTGTGTTCCTGTAGCGATTAGCGGCGATAGTAGCCGTGGCCGTAGTAACCGCGGTAATAGCCGTGGTGATAATAAGGACGATAACCGCCGTAGTACCCACCCACCACGACTGCTGGCGGCGCATAGTAACCCGGCGCATACACTACCGGCGGCGGAGGCGGCGGCGGCGCGTAATAGACTGGCGGCGGCGCGGCATAAACCGGGTACGCCGGTGCGACTGGAATACCAATACCGATACCGACGGAAACGTGCGCTTCGGCAGCAGTGGCGAACCCCACGCCGAGTGCGGCGGCAACGACAAACGGAACGATCTTTTTCACTTTTGTTCTCCTGGCGCGGCCCACTAAGGTCGCCGACTTCGCATGCCTTGCATGCTATGAATTCAATGTATCGAAAAAGCCTGTACATAGATGTGCGCATTTGTTGCAAATTGCAATCGGCGGCATCAGGCCGGAACGTGCGCCGACATTGCGCCGCCGGGACCCACAGCTCATCGGATTGAGAACGGACTGACAACTAAGGGTTTGCCAGCGGGTTTGCTGGCGCCTTGACGGATGTGAAGCTATGGTCTTGCGGCCCCTGAGCGCCTGTGGGGCGCATTTGTCAGTAATCTTTGATTACAAATTAGCTTCAATCCTGACGGCCGAAATGAAAAATGCCCGGCGCAACAGCGCCGGGCATTTCTTACCTACGAGCAGACAGTGGCTTCAGCCTACTTTCACATAGGCGAATTCTCGGGAGACGTTCGGCGGGACATACGCGCCGCTGATGCACACGCGTGGCGTCAAGCGCTTCTTCTGGTCCCACCAGCGACGGCGCTGCGAGTGCGTCAAAAACCGCAAGTGCTTTCGGTAAGAAAAAATATTCATCGTTACCTCCCGAATCTGACTGCGAGACGAAAAACCCAGAACAGCAACTACAAACGAACTCATGAAAGAAATTGTGAGCAGTTTTCAGACCTGCGGGGCGCGCAAGGCCGGATGACCGACCGCATGCGCCATATCTCGCGCGCACTGATCAGAGGAATGCCGGCAGCAGTACAAGCCACTGCTTAATGGATGGGCGATACTTCTGCTTTCCCGTTCAAGCATCCCGTCTGGAGCAGGCAACCATGTCCCAGCCCTCTCTGCCGCGCCTCGGCTTCATCGGTGCGGGCCGGCTCGCGCGCTGTCTCGCGCTGAGCTTTTCACGCGCCGGCTACGCCGTCACGGCGGTGGCGAGCCGTACAGCAGCCTCGGCCAGCCGGCTCGCCAGTCAAATCGAATCTTGCGCGGCATTCGGCGACCCTCAACAGGTCGTCGATGCCGCCGATATCGTCTTTTTAGCGGTTCCGGATGACAGCATCGGTACGACAGCGCACACACTGCGGTTCACGGCCGATGCGACACGCGCCCCGCACGGCAAAGCGCTCGTGCATTGCAGCGGCGCCTCGCCGGTGGAATTGCTGGCCACGGCGCGCGACCAGGGTGTTTCGATAGGTGGCTTTCACCCACTCTACCTCTTTGGCGGCGATCTCGCCGACCTCGACCGGATCGCCGGCTGCTCGGTGACGATCGAGGCCGATGGCGCGCTCAAGGACGCATTGACGGCACTGGCGGTCGCTCTGCGTTGCCATCCGCTGTCGATTCCGGCGGGTGGACGCATGCTGTACCACGCCGCCGCGCACTACGCCGCCAGCTTCGCGCTGTGCAGCCTCGCCGAATGCGTCGCGCTATGGCGCACGCTGGGTTTTGATGAAGACGACGCGCTGCGCGCGCTGCTGCCGATGCTCTCCGGCACCATCGAAACCGCCCGCGACAAAGGCCTGCCGAACGCGCTCGCCGGCCCTGTGTCGCGCGGCGACACGGGCGTTGTTGAGAAGCAGTTGGCGTTGCTCGAAGGCCTCGGCGGCGACCATGCAGCGCTCTACGGTTTGCTGACGCGGCGTGCGGTTGGACTGGCCGAACGCCGCGTCAAACCGCCGGCCGCGATCGAGGCGATTGCCCAGACGGTGGAAGAATCGCTCAACCGCTCGCTGAATCAGGCGGCGGCAGGTGCAAGCGTCAAGTAAGCCGTGATAATGTGACGTCCGGCGCCGCGCGCAATCCGCCTGCGCTGCGCTTCGGGACCAACAGACGAGAACGCACAATGATCAAGGTCAGCATCCTCTATCCGTATCGGGAAAACGGCCACTTCGACGTGGACTATTACTGCGTCACGCATATGCCGCTTGCGGCCAGACTGTTCGGACCGTCGCTGAAAGGCTGGTCGGTCGATGTCGGCATCAACGCCGGGCCGCCGGGAACGCCGCCGCCGTATGTCGCCGCAGGCCACTTCCTGTTCGAGAGCGCGGACGACTTCTATAAGGTCTTCAAGCCGGCCTCGGAGCAGTTGCTTGCCGACATTCCGAATTACACCGACAGCGGCAACGGCACGATTCTGATTAGCGAAATCAAGATTTCTGTGTGATGTCCCCTGGTCGGGTGTGGCTTGTCGGCATACAGTTTGCCGATTAGTCTCATGCGAACGTCTGGAAATTGATCCACTGCGTCCCCATTTGGACGCATAGGCGCCTTCGTGCGGGAACGGCGCAGGTAATCCAAATGAACATGCCGGCGCACCGATCGGTCAGCGCCGGCACCCTGCGGTTGATCGACAGCCGCGATTCGAAGGATAAGGACACGAGATGTTTGGCGATATCGCCCGTTTTCTGCTCAATACCGTCTTTACGCTGTTCGGCGCAGCGTTGCTGCTGCGCGCATGGCTGCAGGTCGTGCGCATGCCGCCGTACAACCCGGTCACGAACGCCGTGCTGCAAGTCACCAACTGGATCGTACTGCCCCTGCGGCACGTCCTGCACAGTACCCGCAACATCGACTGGGCGAGCCTCGCCGCGGCGCTGATCGCGGCAATCGTCTATGTGGTGCTGATGGTGGTGCTCACGGGCGCCGATCCGCTCACGCTGGTGCCGACGCTGCTGATCGTTGCCGTGCTGACCGTCATCAAGTGGGCGTTGAATCTGATCATCTGGATGACGATTCTGATGGCGCTGCTGTCCTGGCTCAATCCGCGCTCGCCGGCCATGCCGATCCTGTACCAGTTGACCGCACCGTTCCTGAATCCGCTGCGCCGTGTGGTGCCGCAACTCGGCGGCCTCGACCTCTCGCCGATTCTGCTGTTCGTGATCGTGCAGGTGCTGCTGATGGTGGTGACGCGTGCGGCCGTTCAGTTGACCTACTTCGTAATCTGACCGGCGCTCCGTGCGCCTTGCGGGTAAGGGTGGCGGTGGTGTGATTTGCGCTAACCGCCCCTTCCCGAGTAGAATCATGCGCTCTGCGGGCGTCGTATAATGGTAATACCCTAGCTTCCCAAGCTGCAACGGCTTGAGCAAACCCACTATTCATGCGGGTTTTAGACGTGGTTTTCCAGCAGGCACCATTGAAAACCACGTGTCATGCGGGTTTGAAGGCGACGCCAGTTTTCACCCCAGCGTTCGCGGCAAAAAGCTAAAGCTATACGTTTGACGCCATCTGCCTTAAGCAAGCGTCAGCAAAACCTCAGCAGGGATGCCTTGGCTCGCCAAGGCGACTAACCGCTGAATCTGCTGAACGGCATAAGAGATGTGGTGATTTTGATCCACAAGTACCCATGTGCCCGGATTACCAGTTCCCGCATGGCCGGTCGCACAGTCATGTATGTATTGATCCCCATAACTGAAAGCGCCGCCTTGATAGTGCGAACTGTGCAAGACTTCCGACGCAAGTCTACGGTATTGCTCGTACTTGTCTCCCTGCCGCAAACTTTGGCCGCGATGAACGTGTAGCTTTGACCCTTGGGTGTAGCGAATTTTGCCGTTGATATGAGGGCTAGGCGTGAGATCACTGAAATCCGGATGAATCACCCCGTAGTCACTGTAAATGGGCATCACGGGAAGCTGCTCAGTGACTACGTTGGCCCACAGAGTAAGCTCGCTTCGATCAACCGTTCCACATGAGTTTTTCTCGATGGCAGATACGGTTTTCGGCGCACTTGAACCGGAAACAATAATTTTTCGGATATTGACGAAACCCATCAACGCATCAATGAAATCGCGTGTATCGCTTGCGGCTGCCAACGTCTCGGCTTCCGTCCCAAGATAGCGATGATCTAGCATGATATCCAGCATACGCAGGTCAAGTCCCATACCGCGCAAATCAAAAATCCGCTCGATAGTCTCGTCAGGAAACTCTATGTCGTCGTGATCCAGCCTCAAGAGCATCCCGCCCCGGCGCACGGCCCACTTCACCGCAGTCGCCAATCCCGCTTCATCCCGGTCAAAGCCGTAGACAGGCTCAAAGGGGACGTCCGCACTGTTCAGCAGAGAAAAACCCGCGTCCAGAGCAGGCTCTCCGCTCGCCACAAGAGTACCAGGCTTGAGAAGAGGGAAATCCACGTAGCATGGCCGGGTGCCGGAAAGCTTAGACAAGCGTGTGGCAAAGCGCGCAAGCAACTCTTCCGGTTTATGAGTGGGCAAGAACGGCGGTAGCTCGTAAAGCGGCTTTATGAACGCCGAAAGAGCTGGCTGGACGTATGCCATCGCCTTGATATCGTTGATCTTACCTTTGATTACGGGACAATATGCAAAGTTAGAGTTCACGGCTTCCCTCTCATTTCAACGATATCAACCGACAGGCTATTGATTAGTGAAAAGCTTCCTGACTGCGCCCTGCCCGGTTAAATCTGTAAAAATCGCGTAGTTTTCAGCCTCTCTTTGCAGACGCCCGGCCACAATCGCGGGATGGATTCCTTGCTCCCGAGCAAAATTCACGATCCCTGCCTTCGTCGGCATCTGACGCACGGACGCGCTCCGCCAGTGCGCTCGAGAAATCAACAAATCTCGAGCAACTCTGTTAGCTTCTTTTTCAATTGCATCATTGCTCTCGGCATCAACAAGTCGATCCAAGATAACGTCGCCTGGCCGACTCAAATGCTTCCAAACGTGAGCACACTCGTGCAATAGAGTGAACCAGAAGTTATCTATCCTATCGAATCGAAGCGTTAATCCAATCACAGGCAACCCCGATCCAGAGAGCATAGCTGCTCCGTCCAGCTTCGTTTTTGTGAGGTGTTCTTCCACCACCACCGCTATTCCGGCATCTCTTAGGAACTCAACAGCTCGCAAAGGACCATCCTCTTCCCGACTAAGGCCGATCAATTGCTTGAAAAACGGCTCAGTTAGCTTTTCAATATGAAATGGACCACGTGCGCAGTACGCTGGCTCCGCCGCTTTTTGCAATACTCTAGCTTGCCACGCTGTGAGCGCGTATAGGGCCTCCGGCGTGAAGGCGTCACCCTTGATCGTCCGACGTGCCAATACGCCGGGCCTCGCCCCGCCCAAAGACTTTTCGATAAAAATCCGAACGACTTCAGCACTCTTTGCTGCGTCAGCACGACGGCGTTCTACATTTATCCAACCCCTGGTAAGCATCTCCTTTACAGGAAATCTGGACCAATCTATCTCCTCAGTTTCCGCCTGAATGCTGTCAATCGGTGTGGTAGTTGAGTCCTGCACAAGGACATCGGTCGGAATACCGAGTCCAGCAGAGAGTTCTCGAATCATGTTGACCGTGAGCGGCCGTTGCCGCGATAGGAATTCGGACACCCTGCTGCGTGATCCGAAATAGGGGATCAGATCTGTCTGTCGAAGACCCTGCTCCACCATGCGAAATTTCACCGCCTCAACGGGGTCCGGTTTCTCGAACGGATAGATTCGGCGCTCATAGTCCTCGACCAAGAGCGATAGGAGTTCCAACTCAGCCCCTTCCGGCGAATTAGGCATCGGATCAAGCATGACAAGTGTCTCGACCCGAGACATGTATTCCCGATATTGAGCCTCAGACTTAACGACTGCTGGCTTCATTTTGCCTAACTTCCCAATTAATCTTACTGTACTCATCGTGGGTACCAACCCAAGCGACTACGATGATTCCCATCTGATATGCCACATTACTTACCATTCGATAGTCGTTGCCCTTCACGTTGAAGATCACCCGGTTGCCGCCTAAAAAACTGGCAGTGGGGTATCTGAATTTGATGTCGTGCGAGCATACCCACTTCGCATCGCGCGCATCCGCCAACCAAGAGCGAATCCAAGCCCGTGCGAGAGGGTGCTTCGCCGTGAAATCCGCTAGCTTGTCGAGACCGTGTACCTTCATCGCCGTCCGGAGCCGTATTCGTTCATGCCACAATCTAACACGTTGTTCCCATTTTGGGAACAACGTGTTACGCTTCTCGCAGGCTGGTGGGCGTGACTTTCCGGCTACTCCGAAGCGCTATAATTAGTGCCACATCAATCGAATCGGGCATCGGTGGTCGGTGCCAACCCGCCCGCGAGTTCATCCGCGCGGTCCCGAATAGAAAGGTCCGATATGACGACAACGATCAAGTGTGTTGCACGGCGAATGGCCGGGGGGCGGGGGCACGAGCACATTGCCTTCCTTTGGTGGATACAGCTCGAAGGAGAGAATGCAACTGGGAAGGAAGGGGCCTGCTCGCGAGCTGAGATGGTGAGCTATATCGAGCAATATGGCGAATACAGCGTTTGGTGTCCCGATCGCAACCCCAACCAACCGGGCGCATGGGTTCACGTCCACAACAACGGACACGTTAAATATGTCCAGACCGTTGCGGACGGGCGGACAACAGACAATCTGCTTGCTCTTCCGGAACGCTAGTCGGTACGAAGGCTACGCATCTCGTTTATGGATAGAGCTCAACCTATGCAACTTTCTCATTTAGTCAAAGATTGGGGCGGTTTCGAACAACTTGTTGCTGAACTGAACAGGACGGGCGAAGTCAGTGTCGAGCATAACGTCGTGCTGCCTGGGCGGTCGGGGGCTCCACGGCAAATCGACGTCCTTATCCGCCACAAGCAAGGGCTCTACGAGCATCTTATCGTAGCCGAGTGCAAATTCTGGAACAAGGCCGTCGATCGAGCAACGGTCGATTCGATGGCGACAACCGTCCGCGAAGTCGGCGCCTCCCGCGGCGTCATATTTTCCAACAACGGTTTTCAATCTGGTGCGGTGACGCAGGCCAAAGCAGACTCAATAGATCTGTTTCTTGTTAGAGATCTTACGAACGACGAATGGGGAGCGCCCGGCAAGATCATTGATTTTTTTCTTCATGTGATATCGATTTCAATCGGGGGCTTCTCGACAGAGCGCACTTTTTCACTCCCGGGAAGTCAGCCGACAAGCACACGTATGGACCTCCGGCTCGGCAACGCGGAGACGAATAGCAGCACTCCGATTACATGGCCTGGAAGATCGTTCAAAACGCTTGAGGAAGGAATCGAACACGCGGCAAAAGATGCAGCACAAAAGGTTTACCAACCGGCAGCATTTTCGGCAGACGGAAAGTTCGACGCAACGCTAAGGGCGCGTGTCACCGTAAATTTGGCACCGCCCAAGCCGATAGTTGCGAAAATCAACGATGGCACGATATTCATACCAAGCGCAACCCTTCACATAGGAATCTCAATCAATCAAAGCCGAATGATCTTTGACAGAGCAAAGAATCTTGCATTCGCGCTAGCAGTCGAGGATTGTGTGCGCAACACCGTCACAGCTGCCGCGAGAAGCGTAGGGGAAGAGACGACGATGCTAAATCAGCTCAATGCTCCACAGCATGTCTCTGGCAACGATAAGCCATTGGAAAATGGCACCATCTTCAGTGTATGGGTCGCCGGTTTCCAAAATTTTGATGAATTCGCTGGCCTCAATCCGGGCGAAGTTAAGATAGCGCCGGCGGCGTCTTGAGACGTTCGGCACCATCGAAGATGTGAGCAACAACTACGCTTTGACTCGGTGCGTCACGGTAAAGTGAAAGGCCCCGTGGGAGCCTTTCGTAGAAATATGCTTCCAATGGCAAATCACTTCTTGCCTTGCGGCTCGTGCTTGTCCTTTATCATCTGGTAGTACGTACTCGCACCGGCCTTCGTCAGTTTCACATCGGCAATGAACTTCTCAATGATGTCTTTCCGCGTCACGTCCTTGACGGTCCGCATCCGCTTGTAGATTTCCGTCGCCAGTTCCATCTTCGTCGGCGTAGCTGGTGCCGACTTCGCTGCGGTATCGTTCGTCGTCACGCTCGCAGCTGGAGCAACAGTTCCTGCCTTCGAGTCAACGGCAACAGGCTTACCTGCTTTCTCGTCTTTGCCCGTCACACCTTGCTTCTGATCAACCATGATCGCACTCCATTCGTTGAAAGTGCGTCCAGGGTCCAGCAGATCGACCTTCAAGGCAACGGCAAGCGAACGACCACGACCTGCACGACGGCGACCACTTCGAAATTCAGCGAGCAACAGTGACAGTTTTCACGTCACCCTCACGCACCGGCTCTCTACCCCCTTGATCTAACGAGAATTTTCGAACCAGATCATCAGCTTAACTAGATTCTGCTGTGGGGCCAACTTATCGTTGGCCCCACTTTCGAGTAGATAAGTCGCCGCTTTATCAACACAGAAAAAACACCTATCTACAAATCATTGAATATCGCGAATCATTAATCAGCACTACGATCAATCGTTGTTTGGCTCGACAGGAATAGCGATAAACATCTCCTTCTTCTTTTTGCCGGAGGAAATCTTCCTCGGCATCTTGAGCGACTCCCGTTGCTTTTGACGAGGTGTGAGTTCCTCCCACTTTTTCTCAGGCTTCTTATCGACGTTCACAAACCTAATCCGCTTCGGCTTTTCAGGCGTCTCAGTCATGACCATCATGTGCCCGCCGTCCAACACGTTGTGTTGGACCTTAATCTCCTTCGCCCCTTTCACGAAGCTCTTCCGATACTTTTCCATCAACTCGATTGACTCCAGATCAAGCATGTACTTGTAAATCTTTTTCTTGCCTTCGTATTTGTTCGTCCTTGTGGTATTGAGTCCAAGCATCTTAAGGAACACCTTAAGCTGATACATGGGCTTCTTGCGCAGGTCGTCACGAACGCTCGTCTCAAACATCAGCCCAATTTGCCGCACATGCAATTCAACGGCATCGACGAAAGCACCGAGCGTCCCCGACTCAAACTCGGCGAACGTGTCCAACTTCCCATGCTCGTCTACGACACCCGCAGCACGAAGGAGCGTCTTCAGCAGTTCGCACTTCCTGATGTAGTCGTCGCGCTCCGTTACTGATACACCCTGCTCAAGCAGAGCAAACTGATTCCGTTGATACGTGTTGGCCAAGAACACCGAATAAAGCCACACGCATTCGCGAAATCGCCCGCGATTGTCGAGTTTCACCAAATCGATAGAAACCTCCTTCACATCGTAGAAATCTTCGATCTGGAAACGAGACATCTGCGCCTTCTCGTCGGTGGTTACAGTCTGCTTGTCGCACAGTTCGAGGTAACGCTTGAGGGGGATCCGGGAGGCATTTGCGACCACCTCAATTTCCTCTTCCCTGACCTTTTTCTTAGCGCCAAAATATTCTTTCTGCAGCTTTTTCGGATCTTCCGAAATGTCGTGATCTGCTTCGCGAACTTCCCAGCCCTCGCGCTTCTTCAAGTCCACGAAATGTTTGCGGACGTTGTTGAGCGACGCATGACGCATCGACTTCACCTGAGCATAGACCTCGATTAGTTTGTCGTCTTCGTCATATTGTGGGCGCCCTTGCCAGTCGTACCCCTTCAGCACCTCTGGAAGCTCGCCGCGCGCAAGAATGCTCTGACGTATCGCATCGACCTCGTATTCGAGATACAGGCGCGCTGAGGAAATCCATACATGTTGGTCCCTCACCTTCCGCACCCGGGCGAGTTGCTGGTCCATTTCGAAGTGTGTCGTAATCCCCGCACCAAAAAAACCGAATACATGAGTAAATTGAGGCAAGCCTTCGGGAATATTGATGTCCACACCCGTTCCAACTGAGGGCGACACAATCAGAACATCGTAAGTAGCCGAGGTTTTCCGGATCTGCGTAATGAACCTACGGACTTCTTCGGTCGTCGAGTTGTCGGACGTAATGATCCGAATACGGATCTTATCCCCATACCGCCACTCCAATACCTTCTTGATACCTTTCGCCGTATCCTTCGAATTGCATGCTACGAACTGCTTTCCGCCATTTCCGACCACACCGATCAGGTAATCCCGCAATTCCAGTTCGCTGTTATATAGATGCACCACATGTTTCCGTTGCATTTGATCCCGATTCTTGCGGAACCGATTGACATAGAACCGCACGGCCCCTTCGTCGTCACGAAGCAAAGCCGTGATATTGAAGGTCAACCACCCGAGGTCCGCGTCACACAACACAACCTGTTTCGCGCACCGAATATAGTGGTGCATTTTCTTGAAACACGGCTTCCTCTTATGTCCCAAGGTGCTGGACAATACATGGGAGTACACCTGCTCGCTCTCATCGATCAGAACCACATCGTACTTGTGACGCTTCGGGTCAAGATAGCGATCCAGGCTATCCATGCATACCACGCAGTACTTGAGAGCTTCCTGGCGATCCACATAATCATCCAGCCTATCCAGATAACAGTGCATGCTCAGCCTGTCCGCCAATGATCCAGCCAAGGCTTGCCTATGTACGATCAACAAGACAGACTTTCCCTGTGTCCTCCATTTCTTGACGGCGCGTTCCAACTGTTCCGTCTTCCCAGTTCCTTTTGGGCTCCGAATTCCATATACCCCGTCGTCATCGAGATCAGGAAAACCAGCCTCATCGAGATATTCTGAATCCCTGATATAAACCGCCTTCTCGTCGATCATCTCCCGATACTCGACCGGAGCCTCCGCATCGAGCCACTCCGATGGATGCTGCTGCTCCTCGTGGTCGATCTCGATCAGCCCATCTTCGAAAGAGTAAAAATCGAACTCGTGGAGGTGCGACCGATGATTCCACTGCGGCCAGAAAGTTTGCGCGCAGGCACTGCAATACACGCCGTTCTGCCCAGCTTTGGACGTGACAACGAACGCGCTGGCGTGCTTGTCCATATGATGCGGGCAGAAGACACGCGTTCCTCGCGTCAACTCGTGAAGCAGATATGTCCCGTCGCCCTCGGTCCTGATCATCTCGTTTTTATCGAGCGTCACCGACGACCGACTATTTGCAAGACCGTCGTTTGAGATTGCGCGACCATCGTTATGAATCACGTTCCCTCCCAGTTCGATCACGTGCTCGACCTGCTCTATTGGGAGCACGCGATCTACGCGATGGACCTCGCAGTTCTCCGATCCGAAGAACAAGCGGCTCGCATCCGTACAGGACCGATCGCCCGCAAACATACGGATGATGCCGGTGTACGCCAGTTTCATCCGCTGCTCGGTCTCGATTGGCTGCTCCATCAGGAACACAATCCGGAAACGATGGGCGTCCGCGCGATGACTCGGCGTCGTGTAGATGAACCAGCCAAATTTCTGGAAGAATGAGTGCGCAAGCACTTCTTCGATCGTCAGACCGGAATCGATATCGACCGCCAGTACTTGCATGCACAGGAAATTCTTCGATTTCCGTGGGCCTTTCAACCACGCACAGAGCGCATGACCTGCCCGCACTTCCTCAATGCAGGCATCCGGCGCAAGCTCAAGATTCTCGAATTTATAGGTGGCCTTGGACCAGCCATCGGAATCATCGCGGGTGATCTTATTTTTGATGTGCCGATTGATCGCAACCTTCAGCGTCGCAATGCTCGATACCAATATCGGAAACGGCTCGGACGGAGCACCCGAAAGGGGGTTTTGTGTTGCGCAGACGCCCTCAGCAATCTGACGCCGGGGGGTCTCAGGGGAAGTGTTCGTAACCATCGTCATCTCCATGAAAAAGGACTTGACCAATGGCTACCAACCAGGAGAGTGGGCAGGCACACGGGCCAGCCTATAACGAATGACCCCGAAGATCATTCGCTATAGGCTGGTTCGATTGCCTATACCCCCTAACCGCCCGGTCTCACCCCGGGCCGGCTTCCACCTGGAAGCCCATGACGACGCACGTTACCTGTCGCCGGAAAGGTTCAATACCACTACCTTTGTATCAGTAGCGTGTCTCACGCATGCCTACTCTCGAATCAGCGGGCCGCAGATTACCGCACCAGACTCCTGACTGTCAAATCACTGGTCTGGACCGCCCCATCCGACAAGCGCGCGGGTATTCATTAATTCGTAGATAAGTGTTTTGTTTGTGTTGTTAAAGCGGCGTCTTATCTGCTGAAAGAACCGAATTTGCCAATCGCCCTCCAGACGGCCCGCACACCGTCCATTGCGCCTGGCAAACGCCATCGCCATCTGCGCCCCTGTTCCGCGCCGCCCTCTCCGGCCTAACGATCTCGCCCTGAACCTGAGAAAATTCCAATTACCCGACAAGCGCGGGGGTGTTCATTAAAAATAGATAAGTTCTTTTTCTGAGTTGCTAAAGGGGCGTGTTATCTGCACCGACCGCTCGACCCGCCTGAAGATGTCGCTGTCCGCCTCAGCGATCTCTCCCCTGAACCTGTTCGCTGGCATGGGCGAAAGCTGTTGTCATACTCCGCGTCAGCCCGGATGGTGTTGCTCATCAATTACATTCCGTAAGGAGCAACGCCATGACGCTAATCCGTCGAAACAACAGCAAAAACTGGTACTACCAGTTCCAGATTCAGGGCAAGAAATTCTTCGGTTCGACCGGCACGCCGAACAAGACGAAGGCCGCTCAGGTCGAACGCGAATTCCGCAACCGCGCGCACAGCGAGCGGTATCTGGGCGACTCGCCCGAAATCACAATCAAGGATGCGCTTGAGCAGTACGTTGAATCCCGCAAGGGCACCGCTTACTACAGCGGCATGTGGTCGGGTATCCGGAAAGCGATGGGGTACAAGCTTCATTCGAAAACGAAGGCGAAGCTTCCCTGCTATGGATTTTCGCCCGACACGCTGCTGCACGAACTGACAACACGCGATTTCGAAGTCCTCGTTGCGAAACGCAAGGCCGAAGGCGACAAACCTGCAACGATCAAACACGAGATTGGCCTGCTGCGTGCAACCATCAACGAAATGACGAAGCTCGGCTTCAAAGTGAATCGTGAAATCGTGTTTCCCGCGCTTAAGACTTCTTATAGGCTTCGATATCTGGATTCCATCGAAGAGTCGGCGTTATTGCTCGAACTCGAGCCGGAGCGGCTTAGAAACGGTTTAAAGCCGTTAGAGACGCGAACACCTGAGATGACGCGGAATGTGCAGGACAATTACGACATCACGGTTTTTCTGCTGGATACGGGGTGTCGCTACTCCGAGGTCGCAAACATTCCGTGGTCGGCGATCAGCCTTGATGCCTGCACAATCAACCTGTACCGGAGCAAGGTAAGGAACGAGGATGTGCTGTACATGACCTCCCGACTCGAAGCGATCCTTCGTCGCCGGTGGGAAGAACGCAGGCAGGGTCAACGGTACGTGTTCGAAGACCGCACCGGCAACGAGCGCGGCTACAGCACGAAGTCAATCAAGAAGGCTATTGAGCGCGCGGGGCTGAATGATCCGGCAGCGGTCAAGGAGCGCGGTGGACGCGTTACCCTGCACACGTTTCGGCATACGTTCGCGAGCAAGCTGGTCAAGGCTGGTGTCAGCCTGTATGAAGTGTCCGTGTTGCTAGGCCACAGCGATCCGAAGATGACGCAGCGCTATGCTCACTTGAGCCCGAATGATGCAAGTCGCAAGGCCGTAAAAGTCATCGACTCGCTGCTGCTGGACCCCGCATAAACTCAGGGGTCTTGGCTGCTTCGACCCGCATGAATTTGGGTCACTTTGCATCTGTTATAAAAGGCGTACAAAACCGGGATTCGCCACGCAACGAATCCCAGCTCTGTACCCTCTTACTTGTGCCCGTCACATTCCGGGTCCGGGTCATCTTCCCATGCTGGTGCCCATACCCGGTTTGCCCATCGAGGGTGCGTCAGGTCAAACGGCTTGCCGATACCGAGACGCGGAAGCTGGCGATTGTAGACAAATCCCGAAGCGCCAGCATTGAACATCTGCCTCTCTATTTCCCGGTACTTTGCTGTGCTATAGCGCGGACCCTGCTCAAAGAATTCTGATCCTTCGAGCGGCGAATCTGGCGTCCATATCTGCCACGTGTATTTGTACAGCTTCGGATTCGGATTCGGATGCAGGTACGTTCCGAAGAACGCGAGGCCTGTTCCGCGCCACCGCTGGAACTCTTCCTTTGTCGGGCGCAGCATTTGTATTCCTTCCTCTATACCGTCACCGTCAAATTTCTTTATCTACTGCCCTATCAAGGTGGCTTCGCATCACCTCATAGAGCCGCCGGGCGTGACGCTGCTTATCGGTTGAATGAACATGCCAAAACACGTAGCGGCCAAGCGTATTGTTTTCGATTGGGGCACGCACAACGATTTCGATGCAGAACTTGCCATCATCACGCTTGCACATGCGACCGAGCAATGCATCCTTGCCGTCCTTCGCGATGGCGATGAGATAACCATCCTCTTCACGAACAAGTAGCCAGATACGATTGAGCGTATCGACCGACATGACACCGAGCCGCTCCTTCGCGTGCGGCCACGATTTTCCTTCGAACAAGTTCTCGAATTTCATCACAAGACCATCATCATTGGACACCTCCGTCCCGCCGCAAGCATGGCCATTGCGATAGCGTGGATGTGTTCAATCAGTCGTAGCATGGCTATTTGGATTTATTGAAGTAAGACGCCCGAGGGCATTCCTCGATCTTTTTCCATATGCCCTCTTTCTCCGTCTCCCATTTAGCCGTTAAATTTTGCTGCTGGTCAACGGATAGTTCGCTCCAAGCTGGATGATTGCTTGGGTGACGTTTTTCATGCTGATGGAGTTCTTTCGACAGCGCTCGCGATGGTGCTTCCTCGCGGTCAAATTGCTCACAGAGTTCACGACATCGTCTTTCGCTCGGTCCCCACACGCCATCCGGTCCCACATGTCCAAAGACGCGAAAATAGCTCAATGCGAACGAACAAAGGAACAGCGCAAATACACCGAAAAATGTCGGCGTAAGAAAGGTCAGCGGATCATCACTCATCGCCAAATTGCGATCGGTAAAGGCATACCAGATAGCTGCTGGAAGCCCCATGATCGTGTCGAAGTAGTTCGTGAAATCCGCCTGTGCTTGCAACCCAAACGGGTAAAAGATGATGTCTTGGAACAGATGGTAGTAAATCACCAAGACCCCATACAGAAGACACCCATTGAATACGATCTCGTTGCTCCAATAGCGCCGCTCGTACTTGTCCGCAGCGATGCGTTTTCTGCGACACGCGACATACAGGCCGCGAATCCCCAAGATTGGCAGCAACACCATGACTGCGACCCAAAACACAGCCATGAAAGCGCGCCAAAGGCGCTCGATCATTGCGAACAAGCCGCTTTCCGAGTTATGCGACATACTGCCTCCGCCTGTCGTCAGTAGATCGCGTTATATCCTTCGGTCGTCAGGTAATACTCCCACTTCCCCGTGCACTCCAGCATCCCATCTTTGCACAACGAATCGAGCGCCGCGCTCAGCCTGTTCTTGTCCTTGGGATTCAGCCAGTCTTGGATATCGACATCCCAAAAATCTCGTGTCATGCACCTCGAGTCGATCTTCCGCCATCGGATATGGTCGAGAATCTTCTTCTTCGTTGATTCAAGCGGATCCACGACCGGGATCGAGGCAACGGTAGCCTCGATCCCCTTCATGTGTGGTTGCAGTGAGGCAACGACTTTCTGTAGCAGCGCTTCCAGCTGACGCAACTCGTCCTGCCCTGCCCCCGTGAGACTGATTTCCAGTTTGATCATTTGTTTGGCCTCGTGAGCTACCCGACATCAAAACTGAGCCGGTGGCTATTCATAATTTTTCAGAATTCGTTACTGCTTCCGATGCCGCTTAGACGTTGGACACGCAACCTAGCTCGGAGCGCCGATTTCGCCCAGTCACGCGACCTAGCGGGAAATAAATGGCTTCATAGATACGTTAATCATCTAATTAGGAATATACATTCCATTTAGGGTGTTCATCAAGTTTGGCATAGAGACCACCATTCTGTCCTATGCCTACTCGCTCAAATCAGTCCACCAACGACACGCAGGACGCGCAACTCGCGGCGCGGGTGGGCGAATCCATTGCCGGGCTACGACGAGCAAAGGGTTTGACCCAAGCGCAACTCGCGGAGATGATCGACTTGGAACAAGAGGCAGTCAGCCGGTGGGAACGCGGAACCCGGGTACCAACTCTGCATCGCCTTCAGCAACTGAGCGATGCACTGGAATGCTCGGTAGATCAGCTATTGCAGCGTGGGTCAACGCGGCCTGACGATCAACTGGCTAATGTGGCAAATGCACTGAACGGGCTGGATGCTGACGAACGCGCGCTCGTCGTAAATTTCGTGCAGCAGTTCACCGATATGCTCAAGGCGAAGCATGCGGGCAAGGGCCATCGACGCAAATAGCCTTCAAAGCCTGGCCCACTGCCATCCTGTCGATCAATACTCGTCCGGAAACAGCAGTGTCGTCATGCTGCGATCTGCTTCGGTGATGATCCAGACCCGTTTTCCTGCAATGTCGTAGTTCGACACGATTCGCGCACCATCCTCGACCGCAGACCGGTTCGCCGCCGCATCCTCGGGCGGCACCATTCCCCAGTCTCCGCAAGCGTGGCGTCTCAGATATGAAAAGGCCGCGATGCGGTGATGCTTAAGATGCGCGAAGACGCCGCGCGTCGCAACAACCTCGCCGATATGAAATAGTGGTGGCGTCATTCTTCGGTCCCTTGATACGCCGACCACGCCGAGGCAATCAGTAATGACGACGCCTCACCAGATTCATATCCCGGCACATCCTCAAGAAACATCCGCAGCTTGTCGGCAAACTGCGCCCGAGAGAGGTTGCTTCCGAAAACTTCGTGAAGGGCAGCGGCCAGTTCGCGAATCTGACGGGCAGTTAGCGGCGGGAAATCGCTGTGGTGTTGGATGTCTTCCATGCGAAGACTATCCGGGCGATGTCGCGCTCTGAGCAACATGGCGAAGGCTATGTGCTTCGCTGGGCGAGCCATTCCAGTTCTGACCCAAAACAGCCGGTCGTTTCCCCACGCCTGCATTGACCGTTTGCGAGGTGAAAACGATGTTCGACTGTTCGCGTGTAAGGCTAGGTGAACGCCAGTGAGCCGGGGGGAAACCGTCTTATGCAATCAGCATATGTGGCCAGAACTTCGTAAGCCCGTCGTCGGCAGTACGCGACCGGCTTCTGCCCTTCGAGCACCAGACATCCCGGTGATCAGTTCACGATGTACTTTAAGAATCGAGATGCAGCTGCCAGAAGTTGCGTTGCGTTGTGTGGGCCAAGGTACGATGCATCCGTCAATAACGGGCATCGCATAAGCGGCTATTTTTAGGTACATTAATGGCTAACAATAATAGGAGCCTGGCGTGGCAAAGACACCTGAAAAAAAAGCAACGAACACTGGTCGATCTGCTGTCAACGGGCGAACTCGAACAACGACTCAAACGCAATCTCGAGCTTACGTGTCTCAAGATGATGTGCCCGCCTACTCGATTACCGAAGCACTTCGAGTCCCCCAAGCAATCATCGACCATTACGGAAGCAGCGCAACGGCTCCAATAGACGTCGCATCAGCGCTAAACCTGCAACCTGCGAGCAGTATTTTTCGCATGTTGTGCGGCGCAGCACTCGCGTACGGCCTGACGGACGCAAGCGCCAAGGCAGCGAGCATTGCTCCAACCGAATTGGCGAAACGAATCTTGAACCCTCTGGCTGAAGGAGACGACCTTCTCGCGAAGCGAGAGGCCGTCATGAAACCGAGAGTATTGAAGGAGTTTTTGTCCAAGTATTCGGGCAACGCGGTTCCGCGCGAAGACATAGGTCAAAACGTGCTGAGGTCGATGGGCGTACCAGCAGATAGGGCCGCTGGTGTTTGGACGCTTATTCTTGAAACGGCCGACGCTGTCGGATACATCCGCAAGATCAAAGATAAGAGCTATGTGCATTTGGGCGCGGGAACGGCGCCCGCTCCGCTAGCCCCCAGCAACGGCGGTGAGCAAGGCGCCCCTATCCCTGATCCGGCTTTTGAACTTGCAACCGAGGTTGCTGCGCCTCCGGCGGCCAGTGCGCCTGGCTCTGCGGTTGCATCCACGCCTGTGGCAAAGATCACCGCTCAGAATCGAAAGGTGTTCATCACGCACGGCAAAAATATGGCGTTTATCGAGCCAATAAAAAAACTACTCGGTTTCGGCGAAATGATTCCTGTAGTTTCCGTGGAGAAACAGTCCGTCTCGATGCCTGTCCCTGACAAAGTTATGAATGATATGCGAGACTGCGCTGCCGCCATCATTCATGTGGATGGAGAACGGCAGCTGATGGATAGCAGTGCCAACGAACACACAGTTATCAACGAGAACGTGTTAATCGAGATCGGTGCAGCAATGGCACTCTACGGGCGTCGTTTCATCCTACTCGTGCGTGACGGCGTCAAGTTGCCATCAAACCTACAGGGACTCTACGAGGTTCGCTATCAAGGCGATACGCTTGATGGAAACGTGACAATCAAGCTCTTCGAGGCAATAAGCGCGATGAAGAGCACACCGCTTCCGGTTTCGGAGTAGAGTCAACTTTTAAAGATCTGCATCAGATATTCCAACTTGCATTCGTTGAGCGATTGCCTTATTAACTAGGCCCTCTACAGTCCCCATCATGTTTTTCAGCTTGATTCTTTGCATAAATTTTATTGGCCCAATAGAGAGAAATAGTTTTCCAAAAACTTCGTCGGCAAAACTACTAGAGAGCAAAGGAACACCCTCGAAGTCTATCTCTACGACGCCTTCGCCACTCATTTTAAGAAGGTTTACTAACTTGTTTCTGGCAGGCCTTCCCGACACTCTACTTCCAAATGACGAGCATTCTTCGATCAACTTGAAATAGATATCTCCCGCTACATTTTTTTCGTATTTTGTTTCAATGAAATCCAGAGGCGTGTGTTTTATCCCCTTAAAATTAAGGGCATCGGCCAAGAGACTGGGATCCGAAAAGTCAATAGTAGCAACAACTAATGTCCCCGAATACGGTACGGCTTGGTTCGCTATGGATAAGCCAGAATTTTTAGTATATTTTAATCTGGCATAACCAGAATCAATGAGAAAATCGCCTCCGGATTTGCTGCAAATCTGGTAGCTTCCAAACATACCGTTTCCTTGACCCACCGACAGATCTCTGGTGACTCCCTCGCGGATCGCCCTATCAAGGGCGTCGGTATCGGAATTAATTTCCGGATAGCCGCTCCGAAGGGAGTTTGGAATTCCAATGCCTGCATCAGCGACGACGAATTGAACACGCTTGCTGAATTTTACAAAAGTGGAAACTTGGACCAATCCGCCTACATTTGACTCGGAGTGCACTAAAACATTGTCGGTGAGTTCGTTAACAGCCCATTCAAAAGCGGCAAAATCCGTTCGCTCTAGCTCTGGAATAGCACCGAGCATAACGTTTACAATCCGATTTACAGCGGCCTGTTGCTCGGTCGGGTCTCTATACTGGGTGGCCGGAATTCGTGTATGCCCTTTAAACGTCGAAGGATCAAACCGACGCGGATCAAGAAAATGCCCCCAGTTTGTATTTCTAAATAGATTTTCAGTCTTTTTATCAGTGGGTGGAATTACCGAAAAATCAATTCCGCTATTTCGATATGCTAGCACTTGGGCGCACACTGAAAGCATGGCATTTTGAAATGCCGAAGTACACTTTTCAAAATCAAGTATCACTTCTCGATACGACATCTTTTCAATCGCTGCGTGAACAAGAGATAGAAATCGGTGAAAGTCAAATAGCTCCCCCGCCACGATTATTCGGTTGTCTTTTCTTTCCAAATAGCTGCTCAAGCGGCCCCCGTACGTTTAGTTAGTTTTCTGTATCAGAAATTCTTCCCGGTGTTTACAACATCGTGCCAAGAACGGGCACGTAGATCAAGTTCCAAGCACCGATAGTTCCGTCGGAGGAACACGGGACCACATATCGAAGGACCTCGCTTGCGCGATCGCAGCCGGTGGAACAGTAACAAAAGGCTCCAGTAACGGTCGCGCGTGCACCGATCAGCAGGCATTTGCAGTTCATCTTTGAACAGCGGTCTCCAACCTGTCTGGAACTCCTGCCAACGGTTCCGCTCGCGATGCCAGCAAGAATTTCCGAAGTGGATACACTTTTCACGCCACTTCACACGATTCCGACTCCCCAAAGCGCCGAAACCCCTGTAAAATTGCGGGCTCTGCGGGCGTCGTATAATGGTAATACCCTAGCTTCCCAAGCTGCAACGGCTTGAGCAAACCCACTATTCATGCGGGTTTTAGACGTGGTTTTCTAGCGGGCACCATTGAAAACCACGTGTCATGCGGGTTCGACGGCGACGCCAGTTTTCACCCCAGTACGTAGCCTCGAAAAGCTGCTGATCGAGCGTCAAAAATTCGCGCTGTTGTCCCGCGAACCCTTGGTACCACCTCACCGCGCAGCCACTAACTTCCTGTACGCCACCTCAGCACGTCACGCACGATGCATCGTTGTTGCTGCTTCGCAGCGACCACAACGTTCGCGACACACATGTATCCGGCGGCATCCTAAACCGCGGCCTGCGTGCCGTCGCGTCAGTCAGCATTACGCGTGACCCGCCGGCCACATTCGGAGCAACATGAGTTGTTTGACACTCAAGATGCTACGAATACAATGCTGTCATACAATTCGTCCGGGGACTTTTGTCATGAGCGAAGAGGCAGCAAAGGAATTCAGCGCCATCAGAACCGTGCATGACGCGCTAGAGCCGCTGGACGAAGAAGCAAGAACCCGCGTCCTGACCTACATCACGAGCCTGCTAGGTATTGATGCAAAGGTAACAAACAGGAGCAGCGCAGCGCTTGTCGATGCCGAGCCAGCCGACGAGGCAGCAGCAGAAAAGGCCGCGGACGAGGCAGCCAAGGATGCGCCGACATTCTCTACCTTCGCGGAGCTTTACGCAGCCGCTGGCCCGAAAAACAACGGCGAGAGGGCGCTCGTCGTTGGTTACTGGTTACAGGTCTGCCAAGGGGCAGAGAACTTCACGGCTGCCTCGGCTAACAAAGAACTAACTCACCTCGGACACAAGGTCGCGAACATCACCGACGCAATCGACTCGATGAAGAACCAGAAGCCGATGCTGATCCTACAGCTCAAGAAAAGCGGGAACAGTCGTCAGGCCCGTAAGCTCTATAAAGTCAGTCACGAGGGAGTTAAGCGCGTCGAGGGGATGATCGGTGGATGAGTCGCGGCTCGCAGCCGCCCTGTCCAGCCTCGTCGGTCCAACGCTAGCCGCTGACCTAGTGGCCGATCTTATGAAGATCAGGCGGGATTGTGCAACGAGGACCCTTGAGAGGGCTGCGCCGGGGAAGTTTGTCGAGACGTTCGTGCAGTGCCTTCAGCACATCGACACCGGAACTTATGACGCGAAGCCAAGTGTGGATGACTATCTTGGCAAGAAGGTCGAGAACACGACACTTCCCGAGGGGTTGCGGATATGCGCCGCGCGGGTCGCGCGTGCTATGTACACCTTCCGAAACAAGCGAAACATCGCCCACAAGAACGACGTCGACACGAACACACACGACTTGGCATTCACTCACCAAGGTGCGGCTTGGGTAACTGCCGAGCTTCTTAGGCACGCGACGGGCATATCAATGCAGGAGGCCGGCGCGTTGATCGAACTCGTGCAAGCGCCCGTGGGGACGCTCGTTGAAGAAATAGACGGCACAAGGCTGATCCACGCGGACGTCCCAGTCCGAACCGAGCTGCTGTTCCTTCTGCACAGCCACTATCCCGACGCCGTTCCCGTAGATGCAGTGCTGAGGAGTTTGAGTCGCCGGAGCGCTGGCACTGTTCACAACCGCCTGCGAGATCTACACGCAGAGAAACTCACACATGGCGACACGAAGTCGGGCTACCGGCTTACGCAAGCAGGCCACGCGGCGGCGGCTGTGGAGATAAAGAACCTGTCCGTTTAGCCCAATAGCCGCGCCTTATCGTACGTACTTGGATTTGGTAAATGAACCTGCCGCCACTCATCCCGCCAACTAGCAAGCCGCCTGTTCGCGAATTACTTACCCAAGCCGAGCATGACGTAGAGGAATGGAGCTTTGATCAGGAAGGGAAACCTCTTGCAAATCCAAATACGAACAGCTTTCGCAATACAAAATGGGCGTTTGTGGGAAAACCAACAGAGGCTGTCGTACTGTGCATATGGTTTGACGACATCGAGACAATCGACGGACTGCACGTTCATGTATCGAATGGGCGCCAGTATCGCCAGCGCCTTATCGATCGAGACAGAGGCGAAAAAAAGGATAACGTCCGTAGCAAGTTGAGAGCGTGGACAAACCGCTCCAAGGAGTTCGATGATGCGCTTTACACCGCCCTCTCAGACAATAAGCCCATCCGTCCGATAATGGTTGCCGGCAACCGAGGCGACAAGGATGCGGGTGCATTTGAAACGTCCACTGTCGATGCACGATCTCTCGACTCCACAGCTTGGTACGTCCAATCGTACGACCAAGACTCGGGTGAGTATCGAATAGTCCGCGGACTCAAGTCCAACAAGATCCGGGATGGGGAAGGAATTGAACTAGAAGATGGCGTTACAAGCGACCCTGCGTTTTTGGATTTCATTTCCAAGCTGAGTGATACAGAGCGGGATGCAATGATCAAAGTCCGCGTTGGTCAGAGTCGCTTTCGAGATGCCCTGATCAACAGATGGGGAGGTTGTTCAGTGTTCGGTTGCAAGGAACGCGATCTTCTCATTGCAAGTCATATTCGCCCATGGAGCAAATGTGAAAACCCTAAAGACAGGATCAATGTTGCAAACGGATTGCTACTCACGCCCAATCTTGATCGGCTCTTCGACAGTGGCCTCATTACCTTCGATCAAAAATTTCGCATCAAAATCAGCACCAAGCTGAAAGACGGCATTCTCAATCAGCTCAATGTGACTCGTGACTTGCGGCTTAAATCCACGGAACATTCAGATATCCTGCCATTTCTCGCTTGGCATGAGATCAATGTGTTTCGGACCTAAAACGAAGGCTCCGGTAGGAGCCTTTCGCAGAACAAGACATCTAGCGGAAAGTCACTTCTTGCCCATCGGCTCGTGCTTGTCCTTGATCATCTGGTAGTACGTGCTCGCGCCAGCCTTCGTCAGTTTCACATCGGCGATGAACTTCTCGATGATGTCTTTCCTTGTCACGTCCTTTACCGCACGCATGCGCTTATAGATCTCCGTCGCCAGATCCATCTTCGTCGGCGTAGCTGGTTCGGCCTTCGCTGCGGTATCGTTTGTCGTCACGTTCGCACCCGGAACAACAGCACTTGCCTTCGGATCAGCGGCAACCAACTTGCCTGCTTTCTCATCCTTGCTTGCCACACCTTGCTTCTGATCGACCATGATCGCACTCCATTCGTTGAAAGTGAGTCCAGGGTCCAGCAGATCGACCTTCAAGGCAACTGCAAGCAGGCAACCACGACCAGCACGACGGCAACCACTTCGAAATTCAACGAGCAACAGTGACAGTTTTCACGTCACCCTTACGCACCGGCGCTCTATACCCTTGATCTAACGGGAATTTCCGAGCCAGATCATCAGCTTATTAGGGTTAAGCAGTGCTGCCAATCCCCATTCAGTATGATGCATCGCCCCACGCCACACCGGGGATAGTGTCCTGTTACGCATAGCAATTTACTGTCGCAGTGAGGGCTCGCAGTTAGCCCATCTTTGCTGTCAGCAAAAATCCGCCACCGCCAACCAACTGCATTCTTCTATCAATGCGTCCAGCACGCGCTCAATCTTGCTCACGTCGTAGCCTCCGTCTCGAATTGTCTCTGCTTTCTGATCGAAGAACTCGTTGGCGTAGGATTCCTTGTGCTCCAACGCGCCGTGGTAGACGCCGCTGTCCTTCTTGTAGTTTGTCCACACAACTTTCGCCGGTCCATACTGCGGCAGATTCAAGTCGAGGTAGCACTCGATCGCGGCTGCACGACCGTTGATATCCGAGTTTGTGATGCCATCGGGCCCCTGCGAGGGAAATTGCCGGAACTCCTCCATATCAGGTAAAACCAGAGTTCCCATATTCAGAGGCAACTTGAACCGGCGCACCGCCTTCAAGGCCTCAACCCCCTCAGCATCATTGTCAAACAGGAAAACGATCTTGTTTTGGACGTCAATCTTTGCCAACCCCTCCGCGAACCTAACCAACCCGCCTGTGCCCGAGAACGGATGTCGCTCGCTAACATCGATAAAACGGAAGAAATCCGCCACCTCGGGTCGCAGTAGCTGAATCGCGTGTTTCAGGATATGGACGTCCGATGATCCTTCAGTAACGATCAGAAAAGTTTGGCTCCGTCGCGCACAGGGAGTGAACTCATCTACGCTTGCACGTCCTTCTTCAACTAGTGGACCATACCCCCAGTCCACTGTTAGGTTGAGGTTGTCCGGGCATTCCGCAAGTAGTCGCAACATTGAGTACGGGCCGAGAAAATTGATCAACGCTCCGAAGAAAGATCTTTCCGAATACGCCCAACTCTTGCCCTCTGAGTCTCCGGGTATCCGCGCAAGCTGCTCCTTGCCGCCGAATCGGTCTCCGAACCTTCGCTCGCCGTTATCGCTCATATCCTCTATAACTTGGTCGCTCAGGGTTTCAAGCGGATGGGTTCTTATGAACGTCAAGTATTCTTCGAAATTCATCGGCTCGGGGATTGTCTCCGCCCCAACTCCGTTGGCCTCCGAAGCGTCCATTAGTGTGAGACGGTCCTCCCGCCACTGCTTCGTGGCCACTTCATAGAAATGGCGAACTGCATCTAGACGAAAGCCCAACAATTCCAAACGACGAGAGATGGTGCCGAGCGACCGACTGAATGACATCTCGAACCCAGCAGGGTCTTCCCCTTCAGATTGGAGGTATTCATAGTCGATTCCGTCGCACAGGACGCGTTTTCGGTCCCGCTCCTGGTAAAGAGGCCCGTGATCGGTGCCCCTCACATTTTTGCTCCAGTCAACGGTAAGGCCGCCGATATCAAGAGAAATTTCCGTGCCCATGGTAGCTGGAGCGTTTTGCTCAGATAAGGTTGTGGACGAAAGGCTTACGATTAAATCTGCAACATCTTATCTACCGTCAGTTATCAAATTGCATTGCGCTATTTTGCTGAATGACTTCTGCTATATCTGGCCTGCGGACACGCAGGATCGAGTGAAACGCCTCCTGTGCGTAGGGTGCAACCCAATGCTCACACCCGTCGGGAGGGGTTGACCCGCACTCCATGTGATCCATGTAGTCGCTCGATATCACGTAGTGTTCGTTCACAGATACCACGTAGGAAAAATGGAGAACGAAGATCGCAATCGCGTCCAACCGAATCTGTTCGAGAGCTGTACCTCGATTACGGATAGACACTTCTCGATTGTTCAGCACGACGTTTTCGAAGAAATTGTAGTGCGTGTGATCATTGCATCGGCCTCGGATTTCCTTGTAGGTGTCGTCCGCGTGGAGAAGGCCGTTGATCGTACGAAGCGTTTCGCTGGACCGTATGTAGTTCGACATTACACGGTATTCGGGTAACTTCACTCGCCCATGAAGCCAGCCGTTGATATGCTCAGCAAGCAACGGCTTCGCAGCAAAGTCCCACCCCTTGCGGTACTCCCGAAGGTACAGATTCGAATAGACGTTGATGACTGCGGAATCATAGTATTTTCTGAGCAAGGCATAAGCATCGTTGATTCTGCCGTCTTTCAGGACCATGCCGATTGATGTAATCGTACCCGCGATAGCTGAGTAGACATAGGTATCGATGTTGCAAATGGCGGTCGTTCCTACCGAGACGAATTGGAAAACACCATCGGCAAGGTTCTCGTAGAAGTTCGCGTATTGCTGCAGTTCATCGAAGATGACGTGCTTTTGATATTCTGGGTCCGAAACCTTCACCAATGCCCCCCGCAGATCAATGAATTTTCTTTAACGCACGTCTACGTGCCAGACGAAAATTGGCGCACACGATCTCTGGACAGCAACGGCCAGCCGAAACATCGTTCCGCGCCAGCCACATCGTAACAAGTTGTCGGGGACCAACGCGAAATCGACGAGCAACAGTGACAGTTTTCACGTCACCCTCGTCCACATCACCCCTATCCACTTGATTTATAAAGTATTTTTTTGCTAGGCCGTTAGCTTAATGAGAGTATGCCGTGGGACCGACTCGTTGCTGGCTCGTAAGTCGGGCAGATGACATGCCGACAATAGATCAAGCCTTCTTCCACTTCAGTTTTTTAAACGGCTGCCGTAAACACGCGGACAAATAAAGCCAACCGGGCTTGCCTCCACGGCATCCCAGCCGGAGATTGAAGTGCAAGGAATCATCTACCGTATCGATCAACCCCTGAAATCGCTGCAACTGACAGCGCCTCTAGAGGGGAAGTACCTTCTCCAGCCCGTCCACAGTTCGACCATGACCAGCGGCCGCCAAACCGCAAATGATCCGCTCTTATTTCGCTTCTTCTCCGGATCAGACCGTTCAGTCGTATTCTGTTTCTGTCCGACTGACAGTCTAACCACCGGTGCCGTCGGACAAGCGTGGGGTCGAGCAACTCAGCTTGTGGAACGAGGTGCAGTTCCTGAAGAGATCGGCCGTTTCGTTTGGTCAAACAATTCGACCGTAACGACGATCAGTGAAATTTCGACGTTCTTCCGAAGCTCAGCCACGTTGACTGAAAATGACTACCTGCCCGTCGCACGCGTAAGAGCGACCGTCGATGCAAAAGGCATGGCGATACTTTCTACAGAACCCGGCGGCGAGCGCGCTGGACGAGCCTTAACAGCATATATGCTTGGGCTCGCCTACCACCGAGTCCTAGAGCAGGCAATCCACGACCTCGCCGAATGCTGCCGTGACGACTCGAAGGTCAAGCGCACTGAAGCAATGCATTCGGAAATCTCGCGCTTCATCGCGAGCTACTACTTTGATGCACCCGCCCGAGTCTTCACAACGGAAGTCGGCCCACTGTATAAAGCTATCCACGACCGCTTGCTTCTCGCTTCGCTTCGTCACGAACTCGTTGATCAGCTTGGGCGAATCGCAGAAATTATCCGGATAGAGAGAACGGCAACTGAGTCTGCTTTTGAAGCAAAGGTGCAAAAACGTCTAACAGTGCTCGGCGTATTCATCGGAATACTCGGATTGGCACAGCTAACGCAAACCACCCCCGCCCAAATTCAGACTTTCGCCTCCGGATGGACAGCAGCGCTCAGAGGAGGTCCGCCAGCTGTCTCATCGTCAGATCAACCGAGTCCTACGACAAAACAAGCAGACTCTCGCGCCGAAGTTCAGCCTCACAAGCTGAGACGAGTACGTCACGACGTGACGAGTCAAGCGCAGTAATAACCGACAGCGTGGACTCTGGCCCACAACAGCGACAGTTTCCACGTCACCTTTCTCCTCCGCCTCATAACCCACTGATTTAACGAGAATTTGTGAGCAAGATCACCAGCTTATTAAGATTCTGCCGTGGGGCCAACTCGCGGTTCGATCCGACAAGTCCGCTCTTTTTCAATCTTCAAAAAACAATCTCAACAGTTGTCGCTTGTCGCCAAGAGCCAAGAGCCAAGCGATAGAAAGAAGAACACGAACAACTTTTGTTGTTGTTTCGGCGCGTCGAATTTCCGGTTCGCCCCGGCCGTGATTTGACACCTGCCCCTGACTCATGGAAAGATTCGTCTCGTTGAGGCAGCAGACTCAATCAAGGAAGCAAGCTCAGATTTCGCGAAAGCGGAGATTGGGGCGAAGTACAACTACCTGAAAGAATCGAGCCGGGTGGTTGGATCGTAGTCGCAACCACTACGATCGTCGATTTCGATCGATTGCTTGGCCTGTATAACCTTGGACTAGGCTTTTACAAGAACTCGTTCTATCGAGTCCTTATAAAAGTTTGGTTCAAGACCACTATACAGGCCAGAACCAAACTCTGATCGTCCTGTATAGCAAGTTATTTTTTAACTTTTGCTTTTACAGGAGATCACGATGCATCAACGTACTTCTACTACGACCGCCCAACAACGGGAAGATTCGGTCTATCTGCCTACGTCCCCCGAATTCCCCGATTACATCTTTGCCTCGGATGCTGTTTATTTCGAGCGGACATCGCACCCCAAGCGCAGCAAAAACAAGTTGCCGGAAATTCCCGCCGGTTACAGCGCCTCTTTTACGCTCGATCCGCGGACTCCTGTCTTCCCCGCAACGCCGGATGGAAATCGCCTTGGTGACGCGCGCGCGCTCCGGGCGCTGCCTGCGGGAGTCGTCGTATTGTGTCCAAAGCCCCACAGGGGCGCACGTCAGCGCGTAGGTTATACAGTTGGCCGCGAAGGCGGTCTCGCCGAGGGCATTCTTTGCCCGCTGTGTAAGCACATCTACTATTTTCTGACGCTGGCTCCATCTCCTTCTCCGGCATTCTCAAATATTGGCGAGTACTACGAGGACATCCGCAGGCAACTGGGTTATTGAAATCGACTTCGTCGATCGCTAGTTAGCGCTCTACCCCGACTCGGAAAATAGTTTCTAGGTACAAGCCCGATCTCGTTATTAAATATGCACTACTAAATTATGAAAAAATATTCCACTAATAGATTTTCTGAATTCATGGAAGAAGGAATCGCGGCTCCCCTTAGCATCTCCAACGACATGTCTTTGCCCAATTCAATAGGTACAGGTGACGAAAATTATGGAACGTTCGAGCATGATGTGATCGAACCTCTTTTTCCACCCGAACTTACCATGACATCCAGCGCGATGAAAATCGCCATCAACCGTCTGGTCAAAAATAAAGCGCGCCCCGGCACGGACGATTTCAAATTTCTCGCGACAGAATTCGAGAACGTCACACTGACGCTCGGCGAAATCGCGTCCACTATTGCTCAGGGTTTTAGTTGGTGCGCACAACATCTCACACGCCGGAAGGCATCGAACTTCGTCTGCACCGATGTCCTCGGTGTCGATCTGGACGAGGGCTGGACATTCGAAGCGCTGTTGGCGCACGATCTCGTGGGAGAACACGGGCTCATGATCTACGAGACCTATAGTTCCACTCCCGAGCATCAGC
Source organism: Paraburkholderia agricolaris (assembly GCF_009455635.1). Taxonomy (NCBI): domain Bacteria; kingdom Pseudomonadati; phylum Pseudomonadota; class Betaproteobacteria; order Burkholderiales; family Burkholderiaceae; genus Paraburkholderia; species Paraburkholderia agricolaris. The sequence goes on along the minus strand of NZ_QPER01000001.1, from coordinate 790,702 downwards.
GTCTGCGGCTCATGTTTCGCACGCCATACACCATCATCGACGCCGACGAAATGCGGAAAGTCGTTCGTGGCCTCGTCCGCACGTTCGGCGCGGATGAGTCATGCGTCGATCCGTGTCGCGTGTACTACGGCCATGAAGGATGCGAGCCCCATATCATCGACAAGACTTTGACCATCGGGCAAATCGAATACCTCAAGAAGCTCGGAGCTACCCAAGGCGGCGATGACGGGAAGGACGGCGGCAACCACAACGCAAACAACTACGTCCGTTCGTCCTTGCACGTCAACGATGACCATTTGCTGCAAACTCGTGGTGGGAAGCAAGCCCCCCTCTCAGCTCTCGCGACTGGAACTCCTGTGCACTGCCCGCACCACTCCGACCGCAATCCGAGCGCTTTCGTTACGATGTCAGCTCAGGGTATTCGGGGTATCCATTGCAGCACATGCCAGCAAACATTCTGGCCGGAAACCATGCGGCGCGGCGACCTGAAGGAGCATGACTTCGAGCAATTCAACCGGGCACTCATTGCAGGCGAACTGTCGGATGCAACACATAATGTCGTCGTCAAGGAACTGAATGCTCGGTACCTTTCGCCCACGCTGATTCCCTTCCGTCCCGGCGTGAACTTCATCAAAAGCCCGAAAGGCAGTGGGAAAACCAAACTCCTGCAGCCGTTCGTCCAGCATTGTATTGATACCGGCGAATCGGTTCTGCTTGTTTCTCACCGGATCGCGCTTGCGTCTGCCAGCGCAAACCGTCTCGGTATGTTCTGCTATCTGGACAAGTATGACCGGGAAATCGGAGGCGATCGGTACCTGGCCTATGCCGTTTGCCTCGACAGCTTGCGCAGGCGGCTGAAACCGGGCGTTCACTCGTTCGATCACGTCATCATTGACGAGTCGGAACAGCTTTTCTCGCACTTTTTGTCCTCGACGTTGGACGGCAAACGTGAGTCGGTATTTCACACGCTGAGCTTTTACGTACGTGAGGCAACGACCGTCATTGTGTGCGACGCTGATCTCGGCCGGCTGTCTTTCGAGGCGATTAAGTGCTGCCGGGACGGAGTAGGTATGAAAGGCCACCTGCGGAAAGAAGCCGAGCCCGAGATTCAGGACTAGCCACTTTTCATGCATGGGCGCGAACACGCGCCTAACACAATATACGGAAATACTTCATTTAATATGGACACCTACTTTTTTTACGTGAACGACTACACCGCATCAGGGCGTTCTATGGACCTCTATCAATCCAAGAATCACCTTACGAAGGATATGCTGGACACGATGCGCGTAGGCGGCAAGCATTACGTCACATGCAACTCAAAGTCGGATGCAGAAAACTTTGCGGAGATGATTCGCGTGGGCACCGGATTGCGTGTTATGTGCATCACATCGGCCAATTCACAAGACCCTGAAATCAAGCACTTCATCAACAATATCATCGATCACATCCGCGACTACGACGTCTTGGTGGCATCGCCTTCCCTCGGCACGGGTATCGACATCACATTTGATGATAAAGAGCAATGGATCGATTGCGTATGGGGTTTCTTCTCCGACAAAATCAACACGCATTTCGATATGGACCAGCAACTCTGCCGCGTGCGGCATCCAAAGCAGGTTAAAGCGTGGGTAGCCGAATCAAGCCTGCAATATGAAACTGAACCGTCCGCCATCAAGCGGGTAATCGTTGATCTCGATAAACTGCCAGCGGCCATCCGGGGATACGGTGCTCACGGGATGCCTGTTATCGATGACGATGATCCCCTTTTGCACGTCTACGCCCATGCGGTCTCGATGCAAAACGCATCGAAGAACGATCTGCGCGGCAATTTCATCAAGCTCAAAGAACGTAACGGCTGGGAGATCAAGCATGTTGCTCCACCGAAACCCGGTCGCGGCTCATCCGGTGAATCAGGTTCAAATGTCGGCATGCAAGCGGTGGAAGCGCGGAAGCGGCTCGAAGAAATGCATGCTGCGGAGGTCTGCAATGCAGAACCGCTCACCGAGGAGGAATATAAGGCACTGAACGACGCGATGATGTTGACTTCCGACGAACAACTGCGCCGCGACCGTTATGCAATCGAGAAATTTTATGGTCAGGACATCACGCCAGAACTCGTATTGATTGACAACCGCGGACGCTATCGCGCCCAGGTCACCGCCATGTGCGAATTGCTGGAACCCGAAACGGTCGCGCTCGTCCGGACGTACGGGAACACGAAGGTCCACGCACTTGATAAGGACATGGCGGCCAAGCGTCAATCGACCTTGAAGGAGGTACTGATGGCATCAGGCATCTACGACGGGAAACGGGTGTTCGATACCTCTCACCGGCTGCATAAGGACAACATGCGGAGCTTCGTTGATTGCTCCCTGAACTACAGGGCTCAAATCGCACACCTGTTCGACATGGCTTTGCGCAGGGACGTCGAGGACAAACCGCTTGCTCAGCTCAAAGACTTCCTCGATCTGGTCGGCCTCGACACCGTGACGGACGGCAAGAGCGATGCTGGCGGCAAGCGTACCAACTTCTACCGCCTCGACCCGACTCTCCTTGAACGGACGATGGGCTTCGCGAAGTATCGGCTCAAGACGCGGAATCGCCCACCTGTTCACTCATATATTGGAACGCCGTACGTACTTAACCCGGATGGAGAAAAGGTCTATCTGACCGAACCCGCTTTTGAGGAATGATGGGGTAAAAGTAGCGACTGGACTGCACGGGATCATTGTCCCGTGCAGTCCAAACAACGCCATCCGACGAGTGCGCATCTTTTCAACCTCAAAAACCAGATATACGGTCACTTGTCGGATTCGTAGTTTTTCGCCTCTATCCGCTCGAATCCTATGTAGTCATGCGTTTACTATAGCTTCACTTTTTTCTTGATTATATGATCAACAATCCTTAATATTCTTTCCTCAACGAGGAAACGAACACTCGAGAGCACTAACTCAATCTGTGCTCTACTCCATTCTACGTGCGGTCAGCGGTAGTGCGACTGACCTGGCAATCACGCCCGTTGTGATGCCAACTTGTTATTCAAGTGCGGTGGGGTCCCCTCGGTCAGATACGTCCTTTTAACGTAATGATCGACGGTGTCCGCCACATTCCTGTGTGATGCCGTTGAATTTTTTAGGAAATCCACGATGGCTAACAATACGCATACATCCAAGGAACGCGCTCCAATCAATCGTCGGCTCTTTGCCTGCATAGATCGAGAACTGTACGCACCGATCAACATGTCAGGCACAGCCTATTTCCCCGAAGAGATGCTTTTCTCGGATGTGATTGGGACCAAATACGAAATGGGCTACTTTTATAGTAAAGAAATCCCTCTTGTGTGCCCCATGCATCAGAATCAGCACATTCTCTGCCGGCCGTATATTGAATACGCATCCTCGCTCGGATTTTATTGCAAAGAATGCGACATCGACTACTGGTCGCTATCGGCTCAGGAAATCCCTTGCAGGGAATGTGGGGTCCCTGTCTACCACGGTTCACTTAGAAATTATGGAATCTGCTGCCAGTGCGACAACTCCGATGATGCCGCAGGCTTCGACTTCCATCAGACAGACGTTATTCTCTAACTTACCTTTCGTTATTCTGTTCCCCAATCGAAAACGGAATGTACCGCCATTCGTGCCGATTGGCTCGAAGCTCTCGGCACATCCCGGCCCCGCATATATTGAAGGGAAAAGGCGCATCGGTCGCTCCCCGAGCGCTGCCAACGCTTCAAACCTCTTGCTGAACGGCGCACCTATATTTGTCCTCCATTGGCCATTGGACATCAACCGTAAGATACCTCACCTGACCCGCACAATCTCCGCGCCACCGTAATATTTTGCGACTGGCATGGGCGAAAGCTGTTGTCATACTCCGAGTCAGCCCGGACGGTGTTGCTCATCAATTACATTCTGTAAGGAGCAACACCATGACGCTAATCCGTCGAAACAACAGCAAAAACTGGTATTACCAGTTCCAGATTCAGGGAAAGAAGTTCTTCGGTTCGACCGGCACGCCGAACAAGACGAAGGCCGCACAGGTGGAACGTGAATTCCGCAATCGCGCACACAGCGAACGATACCTCGGCGACTCGCCCGAAATCACAGTCAAGGATGCGCTGGAGCAATACGTTGAGTCCCGCAAGGGCACCGCCTACTACAGCGGCATGTGGTCGGGTATCCGTAAAGCGATGGGGTACAAACTTCATTCGAAGACGAAGGCGAAGCTTCCCTGCTATGGATTTTCGCCCGACACGCTGCTGCACGAACTGACAACACGCGATTTCGAAGTCCTCGTTGCGAAACGCAAGGCCGAAGGCGACAAACCTGCAACGATCAAACACGAGATTGGCCTGCTGCGTGCAACCATCAACGAAATGACGAAGCTCGGCTTCAAAGTGAATCGTGAAATCGTGTTTCCCGCGCTTAAGACTTCTTATAGGCTTCGATATCTGGATTCCATCGAAGAGTCGGCGTTATTGCTCGAACTCGAGCCGGAGCGGCTTAGAAACGGTTTAAAGCCGTTAGAGACGCGAACACCTGAGATGACGCGGAATGTGCAGGACAATTACGACATCACGGTTTTTCTGCTGGATACGGGGTGTCGCTACTCCGAGGTCGCAAACATTCCGTGGTCGGCGATCAGCCTTGATGCCTGCACAATCAACCTGTACCGGAGCAAGGTAAGAAATGAGGATGTGCTGTACATGACCTCCCGGCTCGAAGCGATCCTTCGTCGCCGGTGGGAAGAACGCAGACCGGGTCAGCGGTACGTGTTTGAAGATCGCACGGGCAACGAGCGCGGCTACAGCACGAAGTCGATCAAGAAGGCGATCGAACGTGCAGGGCTGAATGCCCCAGCAGCGGTCAAGGAGCGCGGCGGACGCGTTACGCTTCACACGTTCCGACATACGTTCGCGAGTAAGCTGGTTAAGGCCGGCGTCAGCCTGTATGAAGTGTCCGTGTTGCTAGGCCACAGCGATCCAAAAATGACGCAGCGTTACGCTCATTTGAGCCCGAACGACGCGAGTCGCAAGGCCGTAAAAGTCATCGACTCGCTGCTGCTGGATCCTGCATAAACTCGGGGACCTTGGCTGGTTCAACCGGCTGAGAAATAGGTCACTTTCCATGCCTTATTGAAGGCGTACAAACCCGGGATTCGCGACGCAGCGAATCTCGGGAGCACCCCTCAAGATCCCTGCGACTTCATTGATCGCCATCCAGCTGATCCATCCAGAAGAGGCGCTGCATCATGCCGTAGAGATGATGCTTTTGGGCCGGAACGACGTGCCAGAATTCAGGAGCTGAGAGGCGGTTGTTCTCGATGGTCGCGCGGATGGTAATTTCGATGCAGAACTTGCCGTCGTCGCGTTTGCCCATCCGGCCAAGCAATGCTGCTTTTCCGTCCTTCGACCGAGCTATCAGATAGCCGTTCTCTTCACCAACCGGCTCCCATTGCCGCGTGAGCGAATCGATGGACATCACGCCGATCCGTTCAGTGATCTTCGGATGTTCTTTGTCTCTGAAAACCTGTCCGAATTCCATCACAAGACTTCCGTGTTGCGAAATCAACAGTCGCTTGGGTCAATCGGGAAGCTTCGCCGTAACCACACCACCCAATACCAGTGCTACCAGCGCGGACGGGACAAACTCCCAGTCACCCCACCATGACAGATAGTCTAGCGCCATACCCAAGCCAAAGAAAATCGCTGCCGAGATTATTAGATATTTGAGAATGCCCTCCACTTCAATGCTACTGCTCGAAATTTCGGAGGCGTTCGGGACATGCTCTCTGCAATGAGGGCAGAAATCTGCCTCATCGTGCATTTTCTTATAGCAGTGTGGGCAATCAGTCAGCATGTGAACGTGGTCCTCGATTCAACTTTTTTTGGTCAGCTTCCCCGCGCGCAATTCGGACGCAAAGCATCACATGCAGCGAGAGAGTTCGTCAGTGCTCTGCCAGATATTCCCGGCCCTGTCGATCAGCCGCAGCTTCCCGCCTTCCAGCCGTAGGCTCAACGCCTCTTTTCCGCCAACGCCATCCCCGAGGCAATCAAAGGTCCCACCAATGTGGGTCGCATCGTTAGTCGATGTCTTGATCAACGTGCATTGCACTTCGCCGTAAGAAACGCTGGTCGTATCAATACGCACGACCGACATGGCGGCCTCCGTGTCTTGCGGGTTCCTTGCCTGCTTGCAGTTAGCTGCCCAGTTGCCCTGAAACGACGTAGGGATCGTCGTGGCTGCATTGGCCAAAGTGACGACGCAAAAACCCGCAACGACAACAGAAAATATGATTTGCTTCATTCGTGATGCCCCCATTGCCATTCCGCCACTCTGCACTCGCCTTTCAGCGCTTAATAGCTTCTCTGCGGTCCATTACCTGACGGTTTATCTCCGATGCACACAAGACGCAGACGCTCCCGGATGTCAGGCCTCTCCGGCACGGGCCGATCCATCATCATCGCCATCGTGTCGTTGTTGTCGGTTCCGATCAAGACGGCGTCGTAAGGTTTGTGATCATTCAAATACACCTCACCCACAAACTCGTCTGTGAAGGAAACGATCAACAACCCATTCGCAATCTTTACCCTGAATATTCCCCTCACGTTGAGGGGCTGTAGAAATCCAGTTCGTGGGTCTGGATGTGAACTCAACCTTGAGTAAGATCCATCGTCATTAAACTTATAATAGGCATGCTCATCGGTGACCTTCTCATTGATCACCTCCCTACACTTGAAACTTCTTGACCCGCCCATGTTCGGCCCGACCAGAAAATCGAGTGTCTGGTCAATTGGAGTCTTTGCCGAACTTACGCAGGCACTCGTCATTACGAGGATTCCCAAGCCGAGCTTATAGAACGCCATTACCGCTTTATTCATCACAACCCCGACAAGATGCGTTGGTCTGTTATTTTGAAATGCCGATCTCGGCTTCCATCTGTCGAATGCGTGCCTCGACCTTCGAATCGCTATCCGGCGTGATTTTGTAATTTTCCGGCCAACTCGTTGTTACGCTGCATAGCTGCACGCTTTTCTGCGGACGGTAGTTTTTTGGACTGTCTGCATTCTTGATATACCAGGCATCCTCCGAACACCGCAGCTCCATGCGATAAGAATCCGTGAACTCCTTGTTCTTCGCGAGGTAGTAAATTGCCTGATGCATTTCGAACGGAATGCTGCGTCGAACTTCATGAGCTTTCTGCGCATTCCCGTTCGATTCAATCGTGTTTGCTTTGGCGCTAAGACACAGCATCTTCAGTTGAAGAAACTGCTTGCAGCTCGGGCCTAGCTCGTCGGCTTGGCAGGAACCTGCCGTCAACGTAATTGCTGCAACCGTTGCGGTGGCGATTCGCCCTGCCCCCGTAAGACTGATACTCAGCTTGGTCATCTGTTTGGCCCCGATCGTTCTTCCGTCAACGGCATTAAGCCGGTGAATATTCGTGTTTTTGAGTTCGTTGCTGCTTTTGATTGCTCTGGTCCTCTTGATGGACCTAGCGCGGCACGCCGAGTCCGCCGAACCGTACCGCCGAGTGCAAGTATCTGGTGTCAAAGCGCGAAATGCATCCCATACGGAATATACATTCCATATAGGGTGTTCATCAAGTTTGGTATAGAGACCACCATTCTGTCCTATGCCAATTCGCTCAAATCAGCGCGCCAACGACACTCAGGACGCACAACTCGCGGTCCGTGTGGGCGAATCCATTGCCGAGCTACGACGCGCAAAGGGTTTGACTCAAGCGCAGCTCGCAGAAATGATCGACCTTGAACAGGAAGCAGTCAGCCGCTGGGAACGAGGAACCCGGGTCCCAACGCTACTCCGCCTCCAACAACTAAGCGACGCCTTGGAATGCTCGGTAGATCAACTACTGCAGCGTGGGTCGAAGCGGCCTGACGATCAACTGGCTAATGTGGCCAACGCCCTGACCGGATTGGATGCGGACGAACGCGCGCTCGTCGTAAATTTTGTGCAGCAGTTCACTGATATGCTCAGGTCGCGGCATTCGAGCAAGAGCCCTCGACGCAAATAGCACGCCTGGCTTGGCCCGATGCCATCCGTGTCGATCAATATTCGTCCGGAAACAGCAGTGTCGTCATGCCGCGATCTGCTTCGGTGATGATCCAAACGCGTTTGCCCGCAATGTCGTAGCTCGACAGGATGCGTGCACCATGCTCGACCGCAAGCCGGTTCGCCGCTGCATCCTCGGGCGGCACCATTCCCCAGTCTCCGCAGGCGTGACGCCTGAGATATGAAAAGGCCGCGATGCGGTGATGTTCAAGATGCGCGAAGACACCACGCGTCGCAACAACCTCGCCGATATGAAATAGTGGCTGCATCATTCTCCGGCCTCGCCATACGCGGCCCATGCCGACTCGATCAGCGCTGACGACGCCTCACCAGATTCATATCCCGGCACATCCTCAAGAAACATCAGCAGCCTGTCGTTAAACTGCTTATGGGGAAGTTTGCTTCCGAAAATGTCGCGAAGGGCAGCGGCCAGGTCGCGAATCTGGCTGGTAGTAAGCGGCGGGAAATCGCCGTGGCACTGGGTATTGTTCATGCAAAGACTATCCGGGCGATGCCGCGCTTTCGGCAACATAACGAAAGCTATGTTCGTCGGCGGCCCATTCGTCTGTGTTCGTCCCTTTTCTGACGCTTGTCCCCTCGCCTTGAGAGGGGCAGCGTCGTGATGTCCGACAAACATGGGGCTCTCGGAGTATCTAAAGTGCTAGTTTGGAGTTTTTTGCCTGCATTGCGTTTACTCGCCGATGCACCGTGAAGGGAAAAATGAAAAGAAGAACCGTTCTAAAAAGACAGTTGGAAAAAGTTTGGGCCGAGTGTGTTCAGTTCGACTATGCCAACGGCGTTGTCAACGGTGAGCGTGCCCTTCAGGCATGTTTGTACCATCGATTAACCGAACAGTTCAAAACCGACGGGATGGGCGACCGCCGCCGTATTTTTATTGAACCGACTATCTACGCAAAAGGCCGCACGTGGCGGCGCATGCCGGACATGGTGATTTGCGACACAAGAAACGTGATCGCAGTAGTTGAGTTGAAATTTCATCCTCGTGCGACGCTAAGCGGACAGCTTGGTGACGCATTGCGTGATGGAGCTGAAAAAGACTTAGATACGTTATTGGGCGTCGCTCAAGATTTGAATGAGGTTTCCGCTAATACCGACATTGCTTCTCACATCGAGGTTAGCAACGAACGATACCTCGGCGTTCACGGAGCAATCAGAACTTATGGGCTTGCCGACAACCTGTTGCTTGTCTGGGCTGGCATTTATAAAAAGTCTGGGGGCGAAAATGCGGCTTTGACCGAGCGCCTCGCGCGCGTCTTTGAGGATGCTGGTGTAACGATTCACGGTGGGCTCCTCGAATTGCACGCACAAACTATGGCCGAAGCACATCCTGTGCTTATTGACAGGTACTCCGGCTGGAAAACATTTGCTGTAGAAAATTGCGATTGCGACGACTCGCTCGCCTGAAGCGATCAGGCAAATCCTGCTCGGGGGCACGCGACCAAGGCGCGGGTCGGAGTCAATATATCTGCTGCTATATAAATCGATTCCGCTGAAGCTTTTATTCGCGATGTGCAAGACGTTCGATCACCCTGCGACCGAATAGTTGAGTGTTGACCTTTCTCCCCGTCGAACCCGTGAGAGCCAAGCCCAATCCGTACGTCGCGTTAACCTGTCGAAGCACTGGATAGGCACGCACCTCTTCGTCCGCGTCGTCGAACACCTGAACAACGCCATCCGCCGTTCGCGTAATCGTGTAAACGCGTTCGTCGAGAGTTACATTCGCCTGTCCCACGATTGAACCGGGTTCTGCCCTCTCCATTCGCTTCTGTCGCGACATTTCCACGTTGCGTTCGAGGAACATGGCAAACGCCTTCAGCGTGTGCCTCATGTAGTCCGTGATTGGCTCGATCTGAGCAAGGGCCTCGATGACAAGTACTCTTCGAAGCAAGGAAACGATCGTATCTTGCGTCTCGTGTGAGTCGTGCCAGCGCAGCCATGCCTTGCGATGAGGCGATGACTGATCTATCGAAAGACTGGCAAATTGCTGCTGCAGGCGCCTGTCGTCCCCCGGGGGTGTTAAAAAAACCATCGTGATCGGCGCAGGCTCCTCTTCTGACATTGCTTGAGAGATGCATTCAAACTGCCGAACAAGCTGGTCGACTTGAGCGGACGAGGCCTTTATCTTGTTTTCTACGACAATGTGATGCAGCTTGCGTTGCTGCTCGCCAGTTCGATTGAAGATCTCAATCTCCAAATCGATCCGCTGACCTTGCTCGCCCGGATAAATCACCTCCAAGGCGATGCGCGCTTCGAGGACTCCGCTACGCAGCGCGTCGTCAAAGCGGCTCGCTTCTCCACTCGCAGAAGCTACAGCCTTGAGAAACTGACGCAGCACTAGGTCCGAGAATCCGTGGGCCTCATGTGGACTTAGCAGAAAGCGAAGAAACGCACTGAGATTCGTCTCGGTCAAGCGACCGTAGCCTTGCGATAACGACTGGAAGATGTTCATGCACTTATGCTCACCGATTCACATTGAGCCACGAGTATAGATGCGTTTACGGCACCAGATTCATATCCCGGCACATCCTCAAGAAAGACCAGCATCTTGTCGGCAAACTATGCCCGAGAAAGGTTGCGTCCGAAAACGTCGCGAAGGGCAGCGGCCAGATCGCGAATCTGATCGGCGGTTAAGGGCGGGAGATCGCCCTGAGAATTGATGTCGTTCATGCGATGACTATCCCGTCAACCGCATGATCGGCACAACATGACGAACGCTATGCGCTTCGGCGAGTCAATCGTCCAAGTCCGCCCCGTTGCTGTCGGTCGACAGACCACGTTTCGACGCCTGAAAACGGACGTACAGCCTCTCGCATCCAGAAGAGTCAGAAGTTATCCCGCGTGCAATGAAATGTTCATTGAGAACCCGCCGGGGCTGACGCCAGTAGGCTTGAACTTGAGCGGTGCGCGTCGACAGCTGCGCCGACCTTTGAAAGAGCATCGGCATCATCTCTGTACGACAGCACTTTAGCGATCGTTGGCAAGCCCAGAGCCATAAGTGAAACGTAGCCCTCTCCGAGTTGAAGGCTATGGAGGTCGTGATCCGGAGTTCGATACTCGACGGGCGGGGCCTTGTGCCTCTCGTCCAGCTTAAAGGCGACGATGATTGGAGTGTTGCGAGCACAAGCAATTTGCAGTTCGATGCCGAGTCCTGTGGACGGAAAGCTTGCTTCGGCAACAACTAAGTCCGCCCACTCGACCATTTCCTTATCCCACGCGTAGCAGAGTCGGGCTCGATCAACGAACGGTTTCTGCCCAAGTTGCGGATCACTGTCGTGAAGGGCGTACTTGACCTCGATATCATGCATGTCAGTCAAGCGCACCGCCAGGCTCTGCAAAAGGTTCACGTAGGCAGGAAACTCGGAGCGAGGTACGTGCGTCAGCCCGCATGCCAGATAGATTTTCATTTTGATAGGTGCACTTTAGTTTGAGGGGCGCACATTGGGAAACATGAACTGTTGACCAGTCAGTTCCGCTACCAGTTCGTCAAGAAACTGAGCTGGCGACATCCGGACAAACTCCGTCAACAGCCAGTTCTTTTGGCCATTTAGAAAAGAGGCCAGTTCGATTGGCCGATAGCGGCAAATCTCGCTGAGCCTGTGCATCGCGAGTAGCGTCAGTGTGAGTGGCGAACGTTTCAGTCTAGACGGGCCATGGATGACACATTTCGCATACCAAAGCGTCTGGGCGCCGGCAAGGTAATTGATGTCGGGCCGAAGTCCGCGCAACAGTCCTGCGACGGCGGTTTTATCCGCTGCCGAGCTGGCATCTCTCCCAGTAACTATCGCCGTCGCAACAGACCTGATCGTTCTTGCATCGTTCACTGTTGGATCGGCAATGAGCGAGGGCGGAAGGCGACGCATGTGGGCCGCCCCGGTGAAGTCCTTCGACAGGAGTGCCGAGAAGTAGGCAGCGCCAGTTGACGCATCAAACTTAATCTCACAGTCCGTCAGCGGAACGAACAGATCGCGCTGGTTCGCATAGCTCAGGCAGAAGGTTCGATGGATGCACGGCAAGTTAAAAAAGATCTCCTCCAAACTGTGGTGCTGCGATGCTTCCAATTCACCTAGGTACTGCGACAGTGCAGGCGCAATACCCCTTTGCATGATTCTTACTCCTTCGTTTGACAGAGCGATCTTGCTGGACGGTCCTCTCATGTTGTGCGCGCGAACACCATGGTGCTCATCGAAAACGACGCCTTTGGCAGAAAGCAATGCCTTCGTGGCGTTCATAAACGTGTAGTAGAGCAACAGCGGGGCAGACTCGACTGGCATTCCCTGTGATGCCGTAAAGAATGAATGCGCTTGCTCCCAATAGAACAACGCATTGGGCTTTTTGGCACGACGGAGCCAAAGGGATACGTACTCCCAGTGACTGTTGGTCAGGACCGTGCGGGCACCCAGATTCGGACTAACTGTGGCCTTGTGGGGCTTCACGTCTCGGTCGTTTATTCGCAATGTGGGCATCTATACCTTTGCGTCAATGTGAGTTGACGACTCTTTCTTTGCTCAAGGCCGGGTAGGCGAAGGCAGGTCGGATAACCTCGGCAATCAGGGGCTCCATATCGGGGCAGAGCCTACTCGAAAGCAGTCAATCGTGGACGACGGCTTCTGGCCGACTGCTGCCGACCCGGAGCCGGCTCTGCGCGCGGCGGAACCTTGATGGCCCTTTGTAAAGCGAAGCGGACGTTTGTCGCCGCCCGGACAGATGTCTTTGCTTGTCACGGCTTGCTGCCGATCACCATTCGAATCGGTGCGACGTTGTTAGCGTCCCACGGGGGACCATTTACGTTGTCGGGCAACTCGCCGGTCACAAACTGGTCAAGCCGACCGACGCCAATCCCCTCCCTGGCCAGCGAACCCACCAATTCGTTGGCGGCATTTTCAGCGCTTTGATCACTCCCACTACTCGTGCTCAACCCTACACCGCGATACCATCTCCCAGGAGAAATGGTGTTCCAGACACGTACCTTCCAACCCGCTGCGTTCAGGGTTGTCGCAATCATGCCGGCAAACGGAAGCGCGTCCTCGCTTCCGCCGCCGTAAATTAGAATGTCTAGCGATGTGCCTGCGAATTTGCTTAGTTGGTTTTGAAGGTTGGTCTCTTGAGCACCCGTTAACGATCGCGGTGCCAATCGCTCTTCTATCTTGACACGTGCGAGCCTTTCTTCTTCTGCTCGTTGGTTTGCCTGTGCAGCCTGCGCGACAGCTTGCGCTGTTTTTGCTTCATTGCTGGTTATTCGTTCGTCGGAGTATCTGTCTCGAATGCCGCCACTCCAAAACGCTCCGGCCGTACCGACCAGCACGAGTGCGGCGCCAATCGTAAGCGCTATGTTCGACAGACCAAAGACGCTGTCTGCCATTTCTTGGGACAAGTCAAACATCCGTGCTCTCACTTACTTGAAAAAACCGGCGGTATTGGTACGGAACGCCGCAATCGATAGCGCCCCCAAAAAAGAAGTATCGGCACCAATTCGATTAACTTGAGGCCTATAACGACAGCTATTCAGTCAGCAACGATTGATCAATTTCAGGCCAGTGAAAAAGATTCCGGCAAGAAGAGTGTTACTCGGCTCGAAGCTGTGGGACGTCGATGACATAAGATGCGCGCGCATTTGCCGAACGTCCGGCACGTGCAAGGAGTCCGCGTATGTCAGTCCATAGGAAAGGGGGCGAGCTGCCTTTCATGGCCGACGAGCGCCCGCTCGCCAGTCAGTGACTATTCACACTTCCGTCTGCACGGCCACCCACTCCTTACGATTGGCTATAGATTGCCTCAAGCAGTCGCTCGAACGGCTGCAACTGGCCGATCCGAGACTTTCGTGACCAGCCGTACTGGCGATGCCAGCAAGAATTTCCGAAGTGCATACACTTTTCACCCCACTTCACACGATTCGAACTCCCCAAAGCGCCGAAACCGCTGTAAAATTGCGGGCTCTGCGGGCGTCGTATAATGGTAATACCCTAGCTTCCCAAGCTAGAGCCGTGGGTTCGATTCCCATCGCCCGCTCCAGATCCCTTCAGCCAGCCTGGCGATTAACCAGGGATTAATCAGGCGGCTTTGCGAAGGAATCTGAGTCTGCCGTATTGCCCACCTGCTACCTACTCCCGCTCTGTCATTCAGGAAGTCGCATATCGCTGCAATGAACCCGCACGGCATTCAGCACCAGTGATTCGCCTCCCACACCAGCCGCGCCGATGCCGCAGTGTGATACCGGCCGAGAATATAGCGAATCCCACCCTGACATTCCTCGACTGCGTTGCCGAATGATTTTTCGCCATTCGGATTCAATTCACATTGCGACGGCAGCAATTGATACATGCCGCGCGTGGCCAACTTGCCGTTGCGCATGCCTACCGTGCCACCGGACTCCTGCGCCATGATCCACAGTAAATCGTTGAATTGCGTGAGCGGCACGCCTTCAATGGCCATGGCTTTGCGAAGCGCATTCCGGGAAGTCGTTGGAACGGCGGTTGGATCGACCGCCGCCCAACCGGTTTTAGCAGGTTTCGTCTGACGATGGTTGTGTGCGTATTTACCCATAATGAATTTTCGTTTTGATAACCGTTACAAAGGGATGGCTTACAACTCGATTAAAACATACGAATTGTAATTATGGTTATGAAAACGTAATCTCGACGCCGGCTTGGGGCCCCGTCAAGCCGGTCACCGTCTGGACGCACCCTTTTCGGGTGTGCTACCTTACGCGCACTTGCAACGCCCGCTCCACCTTCCTGCTGAGCCTTCAGCAGAAATCAGCACGAGCCGCCTCCCATGAAGGCGGCTTTTTTGTAGTGGCAGCGGCAAGGCAGAGCGATTCGAGCGAACCGCGGCCCGGCCCGCACCAGCGCAAAGGCACCTCGCGATACGCCACGCAAGCCGCCATGCCCTCACCCTTGTAGCAGCATCGACCATGATCCACGATCCAAACGACGCCGGCCTGCCGGACCAACTCCCGCCGCCTTCCACCGCAACCGAAGGCCAACCGGCCGATACCGATACCGATGTCGGCGCCCCGTCAGAAGAAGCCCTGCACCGGCGCCGCATCCGCAGCTTTGTCACGCGTGCGGGCCGCGTCTCGACCGGCCAGCGCCGCGCGATGGACGAACTTGGCCCGCGTTTCGTCGTGCCCTTCACCCCGCAACAACCCGACTGGAATAACGTGTTCGGCCGCGCCGCGCCGCGTGTGCTGGAAATCGGCTTCGGAATGGGCGCGACCACGGCGGAGATCGCCTCGCACCGTCCCGGCGACGATTTCCTCGGTGTCGAAGTGCACGAGCCGGGCGTCGGTGCGCTGCTGAAGTTGATGGGCGAGCAGACACTGTCGAACATCCGCATCATTCAGCACGATGCGGTCGAAGTGCTCGAGCAGATGATTGCCCCGGACAGCCTCGACGGCGTTCATATCTTCTTCCCGGACCCCTGGCACAAGGCGCGCCACCATAAGCGCCGGCTGATCCAGCCGAAGTTCGTCGCGCTGCTGGTTTCCCGTCTGAAGCCGGGCGCGTATCTGCATTGCGCAACCGACTGGCAAAACTACGCCGAGCAGATGCTCGAAGTACTGGGCGCCGATCCGGCTCTGGAAAACACCGCCGACGGCTACGCACCGCGTCCCGAATATCGTCCGGTAACGAAGTTCGAACGCCGCGGGCTACGGCTGGGACATGGCGTGTGGGATCTGGTGTTCAGAAAGCGCGCCACGGCGTAAAACCACGCGCGATAACTCACCCGCCATAAGAAAAAGGTCCGCGAACGCGGACCTTTTTTCATGCTTCCAAAAACAGCTGAAAGTTCAATCCGCCCAGCTCAATGCACCGCTATAGCCAACCAGCAGGATCAGCAGGCCAAAGCCGATCCGGTACCACGCGAACACGGTGAAGTCGTGCGCGGAGATATAGCGCAGCAGCCAGCGCACGCAGGCGAAGGCGCTGACAAAGGCAGCCACGAAGCCCAGCGCGAAACTGCCCAAGGCGTCGACGGAAAGCAAATGCCAGTCTTTATAGAGTTCGTAAGCCGTCGCGCCGAAGATGATCGGAATCGCAAGGAAGAAGGAAAACTCGGTGGCGACGCGCCGTTCAAGACCAAACAGCATTCCGCCGATGATCGTCGACCCCGAACGCGACATGCCCGGAATCAACGCAAAACATTGAGCGAGCCCGACTTTCAACGCATCGAGCGGACTCAAATCGTCGACGTGCTGAACGCGCGCCGCTGTTTGGCCTCGCGCGCGCTGGCGCGCTTCCGCCCACAGGATCACCACCCCGCCCGCCACCAGCGCGAACGCGACCGGCACCGGCGAAAACAGCGCAGCCTTGATGCTCTTCTCAAACAGCAAGCCGAGCACGACCGCCGGAATCGTCGCGATGATCACGTTCAGCGTGAAGCGCCTGGCGTCGGGCCGGCTGGGCAAACCGGCCACCACGCTGCCGATGCGGCGGCGAAACTCCCAGCACACGGCCAGAATGGCGCCGAGCTGGATCACGACATCGAAGGTTTTCGCGTGGTCATCCGTAAAATTGAGCAGACTGCCCGCGACGATCAGATGACCGGTGCTCGACACCGGCAAAAATTCCGTCAACCCCTCGACGACGCCCAGAATCAGTGCCTTGCAAGCCATTAGCCAGTCCATCCGTGACCCTCATCGCTGTAGATAGTCGGAACGAACAGGGCCCGCACGACGCCCGCGCGACCCTGCCGGCCGCGCGCGACGTCATTTCTCGACGATTTGTACGCGTATGCCGTTTGTAAGGATCGTGATTGTACCGGGTTCGTAGTTCACCCCGGCAAATTGCAACTGTTCGGGTTTGAAGGTGTAGATCGGGTAGTTGGTCAGCAACTGCGTGGCGAGTACGGCCGCCGCCGCGTTGATCTGCTGCGTGTAAGCCTGTGCCTGTCCGCTCACGCTGACGTTGTCGACGTTCGGCGACTTCAGCACGACGGATTTGCTAGCTGCGTCGTAGGCCAGTTCGCTCGACAGCGTGAATACACCATCGACCGGTTGCTGCATGAACGGACTCACGAGCCGTGCGTCGAGCTTCACCGAAACACGGTTCGCGTCCGGCAGGAAGCCGACCACCGGATTGGTCAGCGCGACCTCAAACACCTGCGAAACCGTACGCTGATACGGGAATTTGCGCTGTACCGCGTCCTGCACCTGCTGCTGCGAGAACGTGTAATGCGAGGGGATGAACGGAAAGATCGGCGTCGCGCACGCCGCCAGCGATACGGTGATGCCGAGCGCGCTGCAGCCTGTCAGCGCTGCGAGCAGGAAGCGGCGCCGGGTCGGCGCAGCGGGTTGAGTCATACGGAATCTCCTGTGGAAGCCTTTTCGTGCATGCGCTTGGGTTGAGGCGTACCTGTCCGAACGGATGGAACGGATGGCATGGCGGAATCTCGTTCAGGCGCTAGCGGCGCACCGCCGGCTGAGTTTGCGTTTCCAGCTGGCCGAGCCACGCGAGTGCTTCATGACGGCTCGCGCCGCACATGTCCATCTGCGGCTGCAAACCGGAGCAACACGCCGGCCGCTCCGGCTGACCGAAGATCGCACAACGCAGATCGTCACCGAGTTGCACACAGCGCACGCCCGCCGGTTTGCCATTCGGCATGCCCGGGATCGGGCTTGAAATCGACGGCGCGATACAGCACGCGCCGCAATCGGGGCGGCACGCGTGACCGGTCACGTTGAACGGGGACTCGCGCTTCAGAGCGCGGTTCGACACATCACTCACGACATTCTTCCTGAACTCAAAAACACGCAACACAACATGCAACGCAGCGCCAGACCCGCATTGTGCCATCGCGTCGCGTGCGACCTTTTTACACAATCCGTCCGAGGACCGCCCACGTAAACTCAATGGATACGAAAGGCCACGCTCAAGAGGCGTTTGTGCTGTTCGATCCGGTGCCGAGAACCCCGCCGGCTCGTGCCTCTTCAAGGGTGGCTGCCCAACCCGAGCGCCCCATGACCACCGCCAACCTGCTATTCCGCCCCGACCTGCTCGCCAAGTACAACGCGAATGGCCCACGGTATACGTCCTATCCGACCGCCCTCCAGTTCCGCGACGAGTTCGATCCCGCCGACTATTTACGTGCCGCCGCCGACCCAGGGGCATCGGCCACCGATCTCTCGCTGTACTTCCACATCCCCTTTTGCGACACCGTGTGCTTCTACTGCGGCTGCAACAAGGTCGCCACGAAAAACCGCGCGCACGCGCGTCCTTACGTCGACCGCCTGAAGCGGGAAATGGCACTGCAGGCGGCGTGTTTCGACACGCGGCGCCCCGTGTCGCAATTGCACTGGGGCGGCGGCACGCCCACGTTCCTGTCGCACGAAGAAATGGCGGAACTGATGGCCGCGGCACGCGAGCACTTCACCTTGCTGTCCGATACCGAGGGCGAGGGCGAGTATTCGATCGAAGTCGACCCACGCGAAGCGTCGCCCGAGACCATTGCGCATTTGCGCACGCTGGGCTTTAACCGGCTCAGTCTCGGTGTACAGGATTTCGAGCCGGTGGTGCAGCGGGCGATCAATCGCATTCAACCGCTGGATATGACCGTGTCGGTGATGCAAGCCGCGCGCGCCACGGGCTTCCACTCGATCGGCGTCGATCTGATTTACGGGCTGCCGCATCAAACGGTCGACAGCTTCAGCCGCACGCTCGACACGATGATTGAGCTCGCGCCCGACCGTCTTTCGGTGTTTGCGTACGCGCACATGCCGCAGCTCTTCAAGATGCAACGGCAGATGGATCCGGCCACGCTGCCCTCCCCGGCCATGCGGCTTGCGATCCTGCAACGGGTGGTCGAACGGCTGACGGGCGCGGGCTATGTCTACATCGGCATGGATCATTTCGCGCTGCCCACGGACGAACTCGCACGCGCGCAAGCGCAGCGTACGTTGCATCGGAATTTCCAGGGGTATAGCACGCGCGCGGAATGCGATCTGATTGGCTTCGGCGCGTCGTCGATCGGCAAAGTCGGCGACGTGTACGCGCAGAACGTCAAGGATCGACCCGGCTACGCCGCGGCAATCGATGCCGGCAAGCTCGCAATCACGCGCGGCGTGCGCCTCACGGCGGACGACCGTCTGCGTCGCGACGTGATCACGCAATTGATGTGCAATCTGGAGTTGCGTTTCGATGAAGTCGAAGCTGCGTACGGCATCCGCTTCGCCGATACGTTCGAGCCGGAGCTGGAGCGCCTGCGCGGCTTCGAGCAGGACGGGCTGGTGTCAGTGAGCGGCCACAAGCTCGAAGTGCAGATGGCCGGACGCATGCTCGTGCGCAACATCGCGATGGTGTTCGACCGCTACCTCGGCCAGCAGGCGCTCGAACGGTTTTCACGCACGGTTTGACGGCCGGGCAGCCGAAGAAGGCGGGCGGCTTGCTCGCCATCGATTTTTCGGCCATAATCTGCGTCTTCGCCGCGCGCCAAAGTCTGGTGCGTATGCTGCAAGACCTGCCCAGGTGGTGAAATTGGTAGACGCAGGGGACTCAAAATCCCCCGCCGCAAGGCGTGCCGGTTCGATTCCGGCCCTGGGCACCAAAGAATTTCCATAATCCCGATTGACCGCTGTTCAGCATTATCCTCAAACCCCGCCAGCGCCTGCTGCCTGCGGGGTTTGTTGTTTCTGGCGTCCCGATTGCGCTCCAGAAACATCACGCTGGATAAATCGTGAGCGCACCACAGAATCTAAATCGATCCTCCTGACCGCGCGCTGCACAGAAAACGCAAACGGCGTGAGCGCGCAACATCCGCCGCTCACGCCACCCGCATGCCTTACTGCCCGGCCACCCGCGCACCGCCATGCAGCGCCGCACGCCGGCGCTTGAAGACATAGCCGGCCCACATCACAACGAGCCATGCGGGTACGAGCCACACCGAGACCGAGAGGCCCGGCGTCATGGCCAGAATCACGAGGATCAGCACCATGAAGGCGAGGCAGATCCAGTTGCTGACCGGAAACCATAACGACTTGAACACGAGCGTCTCGCCCGCCGCCACCATCGCCTTGCGCGACTTCAGATGCGTCAGGCTGATCAGCGCCCAGTTCAGCACGAGCGCGGCAACTACCAGCGCCATCAGCAAGCCGAGTGCTTCCGCGGGAATCAGATAGTTGATGATCACGCAGGTGAACGTGGCGAGCGCCGACAACCCGATCGCCATATACGGCACGCCGCGCCGGTCGACCTTCATCAGCGCACGCGGTGCGTTGCCCTGTTCCGCGAGACCGTAGAGCATGCGGCTATTCGCGTACACGCCGCTGTTGTACACCGACAGCGCAGCGGTCAGCACCACCACGTTGAGCACATTCGCGGTTAGCGTCGAGCCGATCTGCGAGAAGATCATGACGAACGGGCTGCCGCCAGCCGCCACCTGATTCCACGGGTACAACGAGAGCAGCACCGCCAGCGAGCAGATGTAGAAAATCAGAATCCGGTAGATCACCTGATTCACGGCCTTCGGAATGCTCCTCTGCGGGTCGGCCGCTTCAGCCGCCGTAATGCCGATCAATTCGAGGCCACCGAACGAGAACATGATGACTGCGAGCATCATGAAGAGACCATGAAAACCGTGCGGGAAAAAGCCGCCGTCGGCCCAGAGATTGGTGATCGAGGCTTGCGGGCCACCGTGCCCGCTGATCAGCAGATAGCCGCCGAACAGGATCATGCCGATCACCGCTACCACCTTGATGATCGCAAACCAGAATTCGGTTTCGCCGTACGCTTTGACGTTGGCGAGATTGATCGCGTTGATAACGACGAAGCACACCAGCGCGGAGACCCATGTGGGCACCCCTGGCCACCAGAAATGCACGTACGTGCCGACCGCGGTCAGTTCGGCCATGCTCACGAGCACGTACAGCACCCAATAGTTCCAGCCGGACAGAAAACCGGGGAAGTCGCCCCAATACTTGTACGCGAAGTGGCTGAACGAACCGGCAACCGGTTCCTGCGCGACCATTTCGCCAAGCTGGCGCATGATCATGAAGGCGATGATGCCGCCGATCGCGTAACCGAGAATCATCGACGGGCCGGCTGCCTTCAACACGCTGGCGGAGCCGAGAAACAAGCCGGTGCCGATTGCCCCGCCCAGCGCGATCAGCTGGATGTGGCGATTCTTAAGCCCGCGCTTCAGGCCGTCTTGCTGCTGTGCACTATTCAAAATTGCGCCCCAGTGTATGGATATCAATCGCCCGATCAGACTTATGGCCTGCCCCGGCAGAACCTGAAATTTTACCGCGACCGATATTCGCTCAATACTGGGGCCAACCCGCGCTTGGTTCTGCGCCGCACTTAACGGCGAGGATAGTGATTGTCACTGGCGAAGCGCTTCGGTATGTTGCCCTAGTCGAGGTCTCAGCCTGCGGAGATTCAACATGTCGCCCAAACGTCTGCTTTGCGCCGCTGTTTTGTGTCTCTGCTTCGCCGGGGCGGCCGCGCTCGCGCAAACCGCCGCGCCTTCGGCAGAACCCGCCGCCGAACCGGCCGACATACCCGGGATGGAGGCGAGCGCACCGGAGGCCCCGGCCCCGCCACCCGCCGCACCAGCCGTGGCCCCCGCAACCCCAACGGTGCCCGCGCCGCCTGTCGGGACCGTCCCCACGCCCGCCGCACCTGCCACACCTGCCACGCGAGGAGCCAACGCTCCCGCACCACCCGCCGCGCCAATGACCGGCCCTGTACACAACGTCGTGCTGGTTCACGGTGCGTTCGTCGATGGATCGAGCTGGAACGGCGTCATCGCGAAGTTGCAGCAGAAGGGATATCACGTGAGTTCGGTGCAGAACCCGCTCACGTCGCTCGCCGACGATGTCGCCGCCACGCGCCGTGTGCTCGCGCGCCAGGACGGTCCAACCATCCTGGTGGGCCACTCATGGGGCGGTGTCGTGATCACGCAAGCCGGGGCGAACGCACCGAACGTCGTGGGTCTCGTCTACGTGGCGGCGATTGCGCCCGACCTGCATGAATCGACCACGGACCTGATGAAGCGCGCGGCGCCGATGCCCGCGGGCCAAAGCATCGTCGCGGACCCGACGGGTTTCCTGTGGCTCGACCGCACGAAATACCATGCCGACTTCGCCGCCGACGTGCCCGAAAATCTCACACGCGTACTGGCCACGGCGCAAGTCCCAATCGCCGCGACCGCGTTCAGTGAAACAGTCAGCCAGGTCGCGTGGAGAGAGAAACCGTCGTGGTACGTGCTGACCACCCGGGACCGCGCGGTGTCGCCCGCCGTCGAAAAATTCATGGCCGACCGGATGGGGGCGAAGATCGTGCCGATCGCATCGAGCCATCTCGTGCCGGTGTCGCACGCGGGGGCTGTGGCGGATGTGATCGATCGCGCCGCGCGCGAGTTGAGCCGGCAACAGTAAGACAGCAAGCCGCGGCCGGCTCCAACGCCCCTTAGCGTAGATTCGTCGCCGCCAGTTCGACCACTTCGTCACCGCGGCCATTGAGCACCGCGCGCAGCATATATAGGCTGAAACCCTTCGCCTGCGCCCACTGAATCTTCGGCGGCAGTGCGAGTTCGTGCTTGGCCGTCACCACATCGATCACCGCGGGCCCGGGGTGCGCGAAGGCCTCGCGCAACGCCGGCTCGATGTTCTCCGACAGTTCGATCCGCGCGCCATAAATGCCCGCGCCGCGCGCAATCGCCGCGAAGTCGGTGGCGGCGAGATCGGTGCCGCTTTCGAGGTACCCGCCGGCCTTCATCTCCATCGCAACGAAGCCGAGCGTGCTGTTGTTGAACACGACCACCTTAATGGGCAGATTCAGTTGACGCGCGGTGAGCAGATCGCCAAGCAGCATCGACAAACCGCCGTCGCCCGATAGCGAAATCACCTGGCGCCCCGGCTCGGCCGCCTGTGCGCCCAGCGCCTGCGGCATCGCATTGGCCATCGAACCGTGATTGAACGAGCCATGCAGACTGCGCTTGCCGTTCATCGTCAGATAACGCGCGGCCCAAAGCGTGGGCGTGCCGACGTCGGCGGCAAATACGGCGTCTTCGTTCGCCACCTTGTCGATGATGCTGGTCAGATATTGCGGATGAATCGCGCGCCCTGGATCGGACGGGCGGGCGAGATCGTCGAGGTCCTTGCGCGTATCGGCGTAGTGCTTGCGGGCGTTCTCGAGAAAGCGCCGATCGGTCTTGCGTTTGATCAGCGGCAGCAGCGCCTGCAAGGTCGCCTTGACGTCGCCGACAAGACCCAGCTTCAATGGCGCGCGCTTGCCGAGCGCGGAGCCGCGCCGATCGATCTGCACCACGTTGCCGTGCGACGGATAAAAGTTGCGATACGGAAAATCGGTGCCGAGCATCACGAGCGTGTCGCACGACATCATCGCGTGATAGCCGGAACTGAAACCGATCAGACCCGTCATGCCGACGTCGAACGGGTTATCCCACTCCACGTATTGTTTGCCGCGTAATGCGTGCACGATGGGCGCACCGAGCTGATCGGCGAAGGCCACCACTTCGTCGTGCGCATCGGCACAGCCGCTGCCGCATAGCAGCGTCACGCCGCCGGCCTGATTGAGCAGATCGGCAAGCCGGTCGAGATCCGCGCCGGAGGGCACCACGCTCGAGCGTTCGAGCGTGCCGGCCCATGCCGGTGTTTCGTCGGGCGCTTCGCTGAGCGCGACATCGCCCGGCAGCACGATCACCGCGACGCCACGTTCCTCGATCGCCGTATGCATCGCGCGCGCCAGCACGCGCGGAAACTGCGACGGGTTCGTCACCAGTTCGACGTAGTGGCTGCATTCCTTGAACAACTCTTGTGGATGCGTTTCCTGGAAGTAACCGAGACCGATCTCCGACGAGGGAATGTGCGCGGCGATGGCAAGCACGGGCTGGTGATTGCGGTGACAGTCGTACAGGCCGTTGATCAGATGCAGATTGCCTGGACCGCAGCTGCCCGCGCAGACGGCGAGCTTGCCCGTGGCGGCGGCTTCGGCGCCGGCGGCGAAGGCCGCGACCTCCTCGTGGCGCGTATGCATCCAGCGAATCGAGCCAAGCCGTTGCAAGCTGTCGGACAGGCCGTTCAGGCTGTCGCCCGTCACGCCCCAAATCCGTTCGACATCTGCTGCCGCCAGGGTTCTGGCCAGATAATCCGCGATAGTCTGCTTACCCATGCTGTGCTCCGCTAAGTGAGAGAGACGGTACCTCTGGAATGCCAGAGCGTACCGCTTCCTCGCGAAACGTGTCACCGCGCCCGCAGCGTTTTATTGAAACGTAAGCTTGGAAATGGCCGAGTTTGCCTGGTATCCCGCGTCATCACACGGCTCAGCGCAGCATGAACGACATGGCCGACAGGCAGTTCAGCATGCGCACCGCATGTTCCGCCGACTCCGCGCCAAAGCGCAACGTGACGGCATCGACGCGCGTGAGTGTCGGCCATTGGCAGAACAGATCGGCAAGCGCGGTGGTCTGCACACGCAACTCGCATTCGACAGGCTTTGCCGCGGCGCGCGTGGCTTGCGGCGCTTGGCCCTTGCCGATGTGATGCCTCACCACTTCGCGCGCGGCGTTTTCAATCGCATCACGGGCGCTCGCCGGCGTCTGCGTCACACCGCTCGCATGCCCCGTCGCGCTTTTGGTAATCACGAAACGCGCGCCCGGAAAGCGCGGTGCGGTTTCCTCGGCGAATACATCGTCGCCGGATAAAAGTGCGACCTGTGCACCATATTCTTCCGCCAGCGCGCCATACAATCCAGCCTCGCCGACTTCGACACCGTTCAGCGAGACACGCGCGAACGCGAAGCTATTGATCGTATGCGAAAGAATGCCGCGCGTTTGCGAGCGGGCGTGATAGCCGATCATGAACACCAGCGCCGCGCCGTACTCGAGGCCCGCCATCATGCCAAGCGTACGCGGTTTGCCGAGCACCACCTGCGCGCGCGCATCGAGTAGATCGGGCAGCAGATTGCGGAAACCGCCATGCGAATCGTTGACCCACACGTGGGTCGCGCCGCCTGCGAACGCACCTTCGATCGCGGCGTTGGCTTCGAGCGTCATCCAGCGGCGCGCAGCTTCGTATTCGCCGTTACCCGCGCGCGTTTGCTCGGGGTGGAACACGCCGGCCACACCTTCGATGTCGGCGGAAATCAGGACTTTCATCAGCGAGGTTCAGTTGAGGAGTTGAGCAAGGTCCGGGGCAGTGTCGTGCAGCGACAGGCGACGATGGCTGTCGCGACCCGTGACCGAAGTCGCGCTCCATAGCGCATCGACGATCGCCTGCTCGACACTGTCCGCGCAGGCACGGAATAGCGGATCGAGGCGTGCATCGGCAAGCACGGGCGGCAGCGTGACGAAATCGGATTCGTGCGGCACGGTGTAGGCCGTTGAAAACGCCAGCGCAATATCGCCGCTGCCGTGGCCATATACCGAACCGGTTCGGGCAAGACCCGCTGCGGCGCGCAATGACAGACGCTTGAGCTGGCGGGCGTCGAGCGGCGCGTCGGTGGCGGCGATCATGATGATCGAGCCTTGCTCGGGTTTCGAGGTGGCTCTGGTTGCGCGTTCGGCGAGTACGCGGCCAAGCGGCGTGCCGTCGATCGTCAACATCGGCAGGCGGCCAAAGTTGGCCAACACCAGCGCGCCGACCGTATAACGCTGACCTGCTACGTCGACGGTACGCGACGCGTTGCCGATTCCACCTTTCAGGTCGAAGCACGACATGCCGCGGCCCGCGCCGACCGAACCGCTTGCGACGTTCGTGGTCGCCGCTTCATAGGCGTCGTTGTAATGCTGCTCGCTTACCGCCAAAGCCTGAATATCGTTCAGGTATCCGTCATTGCATTCGAACACCAGCGGATTGACGGTCGACCACTCGCGTCCGATTTGTGGATTGGCATGAATGGCAGCGCGAATCTGCGCTTGCGCGAGCGCAGCAACACCAAAGGTATTGGTCAACGCAATCGGCGTCTCCAGCACGCCAAGTTCTTCAACCTGAACGAGCCCGATGCTTTTGCCAAAACCGTTGATCACCGAAGCAGCCGCGGGCACCTTCGCGAGAAAAGGATCGCCAGGGTGTGGGCGAATCACGGTGACGCCGGTTTGCACCGCTCCGTCATCGAGCGTGCAATGTCCGACCGTCACGCCCTTCACATCGGCAATCGATCCAAGCGGACCGCGCTGCAGCACACCGATATGCGGCGCGCCTTCGCGTGAAGCTTCAGTCGAACTCATGGGCGGTCAAGCTTCGGATCGAGCGCATCGCGCAAACCGTCGCCGAGCAGATTGAATGCCAGCACGGTGAGAAAAATCGCGAGGCTCGGAAACAGCGCGATATGCGGCGCGGTCACCATATCGGCACGCGCCTCGTTAAGCATCGCGCCCCACTCCGGCGTCGGCGGTTGCGCGCCGAGTCCGAGAAACGACAAGCTCGCCGCCGTGATGATCGAGGTACCGATGCGCATTGTGAAGTACACCACGATCGACGAAATCGTCCCCGGCAGAATATGCCGCACGATGATGGTCCAGTCCGATGCGCCGATGCTGCGCGCTGCTTCGATATACGTAAGTTGCTTGAGCATCAGCGTGTTGCCGCGCACGAGCCGCGCAAACGCCGGGATGCTGAAAATCGCCACCGCGCAGATCACATTGATCATGCCGTTGCCGAGAATCGCGACCACGCCGATCGCCAGCAGAATGCCAGGAAACGCGAACAGCACATCGGCGACGCGCATGGTGATGCGGTCCCACCAGCCTTCGTAGTAACCGGCCAGCAAACCGAAAAACGTGCCGATCACCGCGCCGATCGCCACCGACAGAAAACCGGCCGCGAGCGAGATGCGTGAACCCGCCAGAATGCGGCTGAAAATATCGCGGCCCAGTGAATCGACGCCGAACCAGTGCGCGGCGGACGGCCCTGCGTTCAACGCGTCGTAGTCGAAGAAATTCTCCGGATCGTACGGCACGATATGCGGCGCGACAATCGCGACCACGATCAGCAGCAGCACGAAAATGCCGGCGGCGAGCGCCACATGCTGCTTACGGAATTTGCGCCAGAATTCACTCCACGGCGTGCGGATCGCGCTTTCTACAAGAGCGGCCTTGGCCGCATTCGCCTCGGTAGCTGAGATGCTCATGCGGGCCTCACTTGAAACGGATAGTCGGGTTGATGACGGCGTACAGCACGTCCACAACCAGGTTGATGATGATGAATTCAAGCGAGAACAACAGCACTTCAGCCTGAATCACCGGATAGTCGCGCATCGTGACGGAGTCCACCAGCAGGCGTCCAAGGCCCGGCCAGTTGAACACCACTTCGACCACGATCGAACCGCCCAGCAGAAAACCGAATTGCAGCCCCATCATCGTGACAACGGGAATCATCGCATTGCGCAGGCAGTGTTTGATAATCACGAGACGTTCGGGCACCCCTTTCGCGCGGGCGGTCCGCACGAAATCCTCGTTCATCACTTCGACGAACGAAGCTCGCGTGAAGCGCGCCATGACCGCAGCCACTGCGGCGCCGAGCGTGAGCGACGGCAGTACGTAACTCTTCCACGAACCGTCGCCGACGATCGGCAGCCAGCCCAGTCCTACCGAAAAGATTTCCATCAACAGCATGCCCAGGGCGAAGGCGGGAAACGAAATACCCGACACGGCCAGCGTCATGCCGAGCCGGTCCGGCCAGCGATTGCGCCACACCGCCGAGACGATGCCGATGCCCATACCGAGCACCACGGCCCACACCATGCTGGTCAATGTCAGCAGCAGCGTCGGCATGAAGCGTTCGCCGATTTCCTGACTGACCGGCCGCTTGCTGCGTGTGGACGTGCCGAAGTCGCCGTGCGCCAGCTTGACGAAGAAATTGGCGAATTGCTCCGGCATCGGTTTGTCGAGGCCCAGGTCGGCCCGCACGAGCGCAACGGTGGCTTCGTCGGCTTCGGGACCAGCCGCAAGCCGCGCGGGATCACCCGGCAACAGATGCACGAACAGAAAAACCAGCACCGCGACGATGAAGAGCGTCGGCACCAGCCCAAAGAGACGTTTGACAAGGAAGTTCAGCATGAAACCCAATCCGGCAATGATGCGGGCAACGAAGGATCGTGTGCAACGATGACAGCGACAAAAACAGAACCTTCCCGCCCGGCCGGCGCATTCCAGAGGAAAGAGCTGGGCCGGGCAGCAGGTCCTTACTTGACCGCGATCTCGTCGAAATTGAACGAACCGTCCGGCGCCACATAAGCACCCGACAGACGCTTGCTACGCGCGTAGACGATCTTCTCCTTGACGAGGAAAATCCACGGCGCGTCGGCCCAGATGCGCTTTTGCGCGTCCGTATAGAGCGCAGTCTTCTGTGCACGGTCCGTGGTTTGGAGCGCCTTCGTCAGATCGCTATCGACCGCGTCGTTCTTGTAGTACGCGGTATTCATCAACTTCGGCGGCATCGACGCGGAAGCGAGTAGCGGCGACAGCGCCCAATTCGCTTCGCCCGTCGACGCCGACCAGCCGATGTAGTACATCCGCACGGGCGCAGTCGCCGGGTTTTGCGCGCTCTCTACCCTCGCCACGGCCTGGCCTGCTTCGAGCGCTTCGACCTGTGCCTTGATACCGACTTGCGACAGTTGTTGCTGCACGAACTGGATCACCTTCTGCGCGGTCGAGTAGTTATACGCAGACCACAGCGTGGTTTCAAAGCCGTTCGGATAACCCGCCTCCTTCAGCAGCTCACGCGCTTTGGCCGGGTCGTACGGCCAGGGGCCGAGCTTCACCGCGTAGTCGACGCCTTGCGGCACCACACCGTCAGCCGGCGTCGCATAACCGGCGAACGCGACCTTGGTCAGCGCATCCTTGTTGATCGCGTAGTTAAGCGCTTCGCGCACCTTCGGGTTGTCGAATGGCTTTTGGTTGACGTTCAGGCTGATGTAGCGCTGGATGATCGAGGGCGACGCGATCAGATCGACCTTCGGGCTCGACTGCAATTGCGCGGCCTGTTCGAACGGCACCTGGAACGCGAAGTCCGCTTCGCCGGTACGCATCAACGCCGCGCGCGTATTGTTGTCGACCACCGGCTTCCAGTCGATCGCATCGACCTTCGGATAGCCCGTCTTCCAGTAACCGGTGAATTTCTTCACCGTCAGATCACCAGCCGGATCCCACTTCACGAGTTCGAACGGACCCGTGCCAACCGGGTGGAAAGCGATGTCTTTCCCGTATTTTTTCAGCGCGGCGGGCGAAATCATCACCGCCGAAGGATGCGCCAACACGTTGATGAAGGCCGAGAACGGCGCCTTCAACGTGATTTTCACCGTGTACGGGTCGACCACCTCGGTTTTCGCGATCTGGTTGAACATGTTGTAACGCTTCAACTTGTTCGCCGGATCGGTCACGCGATCGAAGTTCGCTTTCACTGCCGCGGCGTTGAAGTCGGTACCGTCCTGGAATTTCACGCCATGACGCAGCTTGAACGTGTAGACCGTCGCATCCGGGCTCGCTTCGTAGCTGTCGGCCAGCACGTTGACCAGTTTCATGTCCTTGTCGAAACCGAACAGGCCTTGATAGAACGACTTGGAGACGGCTTGCGACAGCGTGTCGTTGGCATCGTACGGATCCAGCGTCGTGAAGTTCGACGCGACCGCCATCACGACGCTGGTGTCAGCGTGCGCCACATTGCCCGCGAGCATCGCGAACACCACCGCGCCGCCGCTGACCAGCGCGCGCAAACGAAACGGAGAAGACGGGACCAGCAGGTTCATGAGGTTGCTCCAGGCTGCGAAATGAAACAGGGTTATGTGCTGCGAGAGAAAATTGCTTCGGTTCAGGTCTGGTACTGCGTTCGGGTTTCTTGTTCAGGCCTAGTAAGCCCCGCCGACCCGATGCTGCGCCACGAAATGATCCGGTCCCACCGCCACCAGCGGCGCCACGACGGGTTCATCGTTCAGCGCGCGAATCGGGCTCGGAATCTCGTCGGCGGCAAGCATGCGTTTCGCGTGACGGCGCGCCGGATCGGCAACCGGCACCGCGCCCATCAGCTTCTTCGTATACGGATGCTGCGGCGCTTCGAACACCGCGCGGCGTGGACCGATCTCGACGATCTGGCCGAGATACATCACCGCCACGCGATGGCTGACACGCTCAACCACCGCCATGTCATGCGAAATGAACAGATACGCGACGCCGAGTTCGCGTTGCAGATCGAGCATCAGGTTGACGATCTGCGCCTGCACGGAGACATCCAGCGCGGACACGGATTCGTCGGCGATCACGACCTTCGGGTTCAATGCGAGAGCGCGCGCAATCGCAATGCGTTGCCGTTGCCCACCTGAAAACTCGTGCGGATAGCGGCGCGCGGCTTCGCGCGGCAAGCCGACCTTGTCGAGCAGCCAGGCAACGCGCGCCTGCGCTTCCTCACCTTGAGCCACGCCATGCACAAGCAGCGGCTCCATGATCGAGAAGCCGACCGTCAGGCGCGGATTCAGTGAAGCGAACGGGTCCTGGAAAATGAACTGGATATCGCGGCGCAGCGCTTGCAACGCGGGACCGGTCAGCGAACTGATCTCTTTGCCGTCGAATTCGATCGACCCGCTCTGACTTTCGACCAGACGCAGCAATGAACGGCCTGTGGTCGATTTACCGCAACCCGACTCGCCGACCAGCGCGAGCGTCTCGCCCGGACGCAGATCGAAGCTGACTTTCTCGACCGCATGCACGCGCCCCGTCAGGCGTCCGAACATGCCGCTCTTGACCGGAAAGCGCGTGACCAGATCACGCACGCGCAGAATCGGCGGCGTGCTGTCGTGGATCACCGGTTGCGATTCTTCGGCGACGGCCGCAGCGGGACGCACGGCTTCATCGGTGCCAATCAGGGCCGCCTGCTCGATGGTCAGAATCGGGAACCTGGCGGGATGATCGGTGCCCTCCATCGCGCCCAGTCGCGGAACCGCGGCGAGCAAAGCCTTCGTATAAGGATGAGAAGGCGCGGCGAACAGCGTGTCCGATGCCCCCTCTTCCACTTTCTCGCCGCGATACATCACCAGCACGCGATCGGCCACCTCTGCCACCACACCCATGTCGTGCGTGATGAAGATCACGCCCATGTCCATCTCGTCCTGCAAGCCGCGAATCAATTGCAGAATCTGCGCCTGAATCGTGACGTCGAGCGCGGTGGTCGGTTCGTCGGCAATCAGCAATGCGGGCTTGCACGACAGCGCCATCGCGATCATCACGCGCTGGCGCATACCACCCGACAGTTGATGCGGAAAACGTGCCGCCACCCGGCGTGCTTCCGGAATCCGGACGAGTTCGAGCAGGCGCAGCGTTTCAGCGTGCGCGGCCGAACGGCTCTTGCCCTGATGCAAGGCAATCGCTTCGCTGATCTGATCGCCAACCGTGAACACCGGATTGAGCGAGGTCATCGGCTCCTGGAAGATCATCGCGATGTCGGCGCCGCGAATCGAGCGCATCGTGCCGGACGACGCTTTCGCAAGGTCGAGCACGCTGCCGTCGCGGCGCCGGAAAGCGATGCTGCCGCCGGCAAGGCGCCCACCGCCATGCTCGATCAGCCGCATCAATGCAAGCGATGTCACCGATTTTCCCGAACCCGATTCACCGACGATCGCCAGCGTCTCGCCGCGCTCGACAGTCAGCGAAAGATTGCGCACCGCGTTGAAGGTCTTCTCGCCGCTGCGAAATGCGACCGACAGATCGTCGACCGCAAGCACGCGTTGCGGCGGCAGGGTTTCAATAAGCGGACGGGCGGTGTGCGATGAAGTCGGCACGATGGTTCCTTTTGTTTCGAACGCGGCTAACGATGGCTCAGGCAAAAAACTCAAACGGGAGTGCAACAGAACAGCAACAGCATTAGCGATAGATCGCCGTCACCGGCGTCTCGCCGATTCGCGCGAAACCGCGATACATGCCCTCGGTATTGAACGGCAGCGTGACGTTGCCGCGCGCATCGACGGCGACCAGACCGCCGCGACCGTCGATCTTCGGCAAGCGGGTCATCACCACGTCGTGCGCCGCCTCTTCAAGCGAGACGTTGCGGTACGCCATCTGCGCCGCGACGTCGTACGCGGCGACCATGCGCATGAACATCTCGCCAGAGCCGGTGGTCGAGACCGCGCAGGTGGCGTCGTCGGCATAGCAGCCCGCGCCGATCAGCGGCGTATCGCCGACCCGCCCAACCTGCTTGTTGGTGACGCCGCCCGTCGAAGTGGCAGCCGCCACGTGGCCATGCTGATCGAGCGCAACCGCCCCGACCGTGCCGAACTTGCGGTTCGGATCGATCGGCTCATGCGGCGTGGGATCGTCATTGTTCGAGGCCAGCGTCGCGCCGTCGTGGTCGAGCATGGCGCGCGCCTGGCCGCGTGCGAGTTGCCATTGGCGATGGCGGGCTTCGGTATGGAAATACTCGGGCTCGACGAATTCGAGTCCTTGCGCGGCCGCGAAAGCTTCCGCGCCGGCGCCGGTGAACAGAACGTGTTCACTGCGTTCGAGTACGCGGCGCGCCGCCAGAATCGGATTGCGTATGCGCGTCACGCAGCAGATCGCGCCGGCGTCGAGTGTGCTGCCGTCCATGATGGCCGCGTCGAGTTCATGCGTGCCGGCTGCCGTGTAAACCGCGCCGCGGCCCGCGTTGAAGAGCGGGCAATCTTCGAGCAGACGCACGGCTTCGCTGACAGCGTCGAGCGCGCTGCCGCCGTCGGCGAGCACGCGCTGGCCGGCGCTCAGCACGGCATGCAAGGCGGCGTGGTAGTCGGCTTCGGCGCTGGCCGACATCGACGCGCGCAGGATCGTGCCTGCCCCGCCGTGAATGGCAATGACTGCGTTGGAGTTCATTTCTTGGCTTTCGTAGTGCGGGTGGTACGGGTAGAAATACGCGCGGGGTTCTCAGCCGCGCTGGAAGGCTCGGCTTGCGGATCGGTCAGCCAGGGCAACACAAATTCGCTGACACCCGCGGCGGCTTTGACCGAGCGCTGGGCGCGATAGGCAACCGCGTCGCAGAGTGCTTCGATCACGGCCAGCACAGCGGAATCGGCATTGGCCGCGAGCCGCCGTTCAGAACGGATGTAGAGCTTGAGATCGGCAAATTGCGCGAGCGGTGAGCGCGGACTATCGGTAAGCGCAAGCACGCGTGCGCCGCGACTTGCCGCTCGCCGGGCGAGTTCGATGGTGTCGTCGACATAACGCGGAAACGCAATGCCGATCACCAGATCGGCGCTGTCCGCAGTGAACAGGCGCCGTGCGGCATGCGACGGTCCGCCGATCAACGCGAGGGACTGCACGTTGTCGTGATACGGCATCAGGCCGTGTTCCATCAAACCGGCGAGAAACGCGCTGGCCCCGTAGCCGAGCACGAATACCCGGCGCGCGGCGATGATCGCTTCGACCGCTGCTTCGGCGGCGGCGCTATCGATCGCGGTGCGGGTGGAATGAAGATTGGCCGCCGCCTGCTCAAGCAATGCATCGAGCAGAGCGTCGCCGGAGGCGAGCGATTCCTGCGCGCTACGCAGCCGCTCGACCGGTGCAAGCGTCGCTTCGAAGCCGCGTACCAGCGCTTCGCGAAACTGCGGATAGCCGTCGAAGCCGAGCGCGCGAGCAAAGCGATTCGCCGTCGCCACCGATGCGCCGACCACGCTCGCCAGTTCGTCGATTCGCATCGTCGCCGCGCGGAACAGATTCGCCAGCACGTACTCGCCCATGCGCCGATGGATCGGCGTGAGGGTCGGCATCGCTGCGGCGATGCGTGAAGCGATCGCCTGTTCGGCAAGGTTGGAAGCAGCGGACGAGTGATGAATCATGCGAGCGAGCCGACCGCTGCGATGCGGCGACTGTAATCAAAATGAATGAAAGTATATTTACATAGAAATCGTCCAGAAAAAAATTCATTTTCATTTTCGAGGGTTTTCACGGAGGACGCGCGTCGCTCGCGGCCACGTGGCCACGCACCACGGCCTTCCAATGAAAACCAGTTTTCATGGCGCGACCGCAGCGCCCTCGGGAATATTCGCTAGCCGCGCTGCCGGCGACATGACGATAATCAGCGCCTGCACGAGGAAGGCCGCCGCAGCCGCGACCAGACAGGCATCCACTCCCCAGCGCGCGCTGATCGCCGCACCGAGCAATGCGCCCAGCGGCCGCGCACCGAAAGTCGCGGTGCTGTTGAGCGCCGACACGCGGCCCATCATCCGTTCAGGTGTGATCGCCTGACGCAGCGTGGTCGAGCCGACCACCCACAGAATCGGTCCGGCACCGAGCAGGAAGAAGCTCAGCATCGCCAGCCAGAACGACGGCGCGACGATCGTCGCCACCATCACCAGCGAGGCGAGCAAACCGCATGACGGCCCGATGGTCAGCACGCGTCCAAACGCGAGGCGTCGCGCGATGGCCGGTGCGGCGAGTGCGCCGCACACCATACCGACGCCGTACGCGCCGAGCGTCACGCCGACCATCGACGCGCTCAATCCAAGGCGATGCACGGCATACGGCACATACACCGCTTGCAGCACGAAGAAGCCGAGATTAAAGAAGATCGCGGTGGCCAGCATTGGGCGCAGCAGCGCGTCGTGCAAAACGAAGCGCGTACCGTCGCGCAGTTCGAGCAGGAAGTGGCGCTGGGAAGCGCTTGCTCGCGGCGGTTCGCGCAAGCCCGCGAGCAGCGCGACGGCCAGCGCCGATAGCCCGGCCGCGCAGCCATACGCCCAGCCCGCGCCGATCCAGCCGACCAGCAGCCCGCCAAGCGCCGGCCCCGCCGAATACGCGACGCTGCGCGCCAGTTCGAGCCGGCCGTTCGCCTGGGCGTACGCCTCGCGCGGCACGATCGAGGGCACCAGCGAAGGCGCCGCGACGTTGTACGCCACCGTGCCGGTCGCGGCAATGAAGCCGAGCGCGGCAAGCAGCGGCAAGCTCAGCGAGTGCGTCATCACCAGCAGCAGCACGCACAGCATGGCGACCACGCGTACGCTCTCCGCGAGCGTCATCAAGGTGCGGCGCGAGCGGCGGTCGGCCCACACGCCGAGCGGAATCGACAACAACAGGAACGGCAGCGTCTGCGCGGTTTGCAACAGGCCGGTCTCGCGCGCGCCGGCGCCCAGTGCGAACACGGCGACGAGCGGTGCGGCGGCGAGGCTGATCTGTTCGGCGGATTGCGCGACCAGATTCGACCATGCAAGCCGCTGGAATGCGGCCGGCAAACGAATCGCGGATGAAGACGGCGAAGATGACGTGGCGGACATCGATGAACTCCTGCGCTTGAACGTTGGGAGACCATCGTCGCCGCTATGGAGTTGCGCGGCGCTCCGCTTCTTGCGGTGTTATTCTTCGCTCGCCATGAATCTCGAAAGCATCCTCTTCACTCAAGGTTTCGGCTCGCGCCGCCAATGCCGGGCGTTGATCGGCGACGGCCGCGTGAGTATCGGCGGCTCAGTGTGCGCCGATGCCGACACCGATTTCCCCACCCACGACGGCACGTTCTGCTTTAGCGTGGACGGCGCCGTCTGGCCGTATCGCGAGCACGCCTATCTGCTGCTGAACAAGCCCGCTGGCTATGAATGTTCGCGCGATCCGCAGCATCATCTGAGCGTGTTCAGCCTGCTGCCGCCGCAGTTCGCCGAACGTGGCGTGCAATGCGTGGGCCGCCTCGATCAGGACACCACCGGCCTCCTGCTGCTCTCCGACGACGGCAAGTTCGTTCACATGTTCACGTCGCCGAAACGCAAAGTGCCGAAGCTGTACATCGCAACCACCCGGCACCCTATCGACGACACCCAGCTGGGCGCGTTGCGCAACGGTGTCCTGCTGCACGGCGAGCCCAAACCGATCGCCGCCGTCGACGCCCAGGCGCGCGGCGAGCACGCGCTGGCCCTCACCGTGATGGAAGGCAAGTATCACCAGGTCAAGCGGATGATCGCGGCAGCCGGCAACCGCTGCGAGGCACTGCATCGCGAGCGGATCGGCGGGCTCACCTTGCCTGCGACACTCGCACAAGGCGCGTGGCAATGGCTCGATGAAACCGACCTCGGATCTCTACGGAGCGGGTAAACCGGTAGGGCCCTTTTAAGGCCTTGATGCATCAGGAGAATCGTGTGCGCGCCCGCGCACGGCCCTGGAGAATCCTGATTACTCGCTGCGGCGCAGCATGTTCTTCCTTACAACTCGCCCTATACTCGTTTAAACAACGACTACAAAGGGTTCAAGGAGGGCGCGCCATGGTCACTCACGACACCATCTCGATCGCGAATGTGATGATCGCTTTCGTGTGCCTCGGCCTGGTTCTGATCGGCGGACTGCTGGTCATGATGCGGCTGCGGCATAAATATCATCCGAACCTGATCGGCGCGCTGATCGGCGCCATGCTGTGCTTCCTGTTGCTGGAGGCGTTGCCGGCGCTGACGTAAGCCTGCAAAGGCAGGCCCGCGATGCCTACGAAGCCGGGTGCAGAAAGTCTTCGACGCTCGGATAGCGCAAGCGCACGCGCAATTCCGCTTTGAGGCGCCGGTTCACCAGGCGCCTCGATTCACGCATGAAGGACAGCAAGGTCGGTTCGATCTGCTGCTCCGCCTGCGCGCGCGTGATGCGCGGCGCGTGCTCGAGGCCGAACGCATCGGCCACCGCATCGAAATATTCCCCCATTTTCAGCGACGTATCGTCCGATGCGTGAATCACGCGCCCCGGCCGCCCGTGGGTGGCGAGGCGCACGAGGATCGCAGCGAGGTCGTCGGCGTGAATATGGTTGGTGTACACGTCGTCGGCATCGATCAGGGCGGGCGTGCGCTTTTCGAGCCGCGCGAGCGGCAGACGGTTGCTCGCGTAGATGCCCGGAATCCGCGCCATGCTGGCCGCGACCACACCGCGCGCAGTGGCGCGCCGCAATTGCCGCTCGGCCGACACACGACGTTTGGCACGCGCATTGGCGGGCTGCGGCGCGCGCGTCTCGTCGATCCACGCGCCGCCACAATCGCCATAGACTCCCGTCGTGCTCGCGTACACCAACTTCACCGGCGCCTGCGGAGCGGCAGTCCAGCGCACCCTGTCGGGTACAATATTGGCTGTTTCAGATTCAGCCCACGAGGCATTCATGTTGCGCAACCCGCGGCGTAGCCGCCCCACCGGCGCCACCGCGCCGCGCGCGGCACGCAGCGCCCGATCGCGGCGCGCGCTCAGCGTAGCGAGCAACGCACGGGTACGGCGGTCGTCGTCGCCGGTTTTTTGCGGCGGCGCGAGATGCAGCACCGTCGGCGCGAGCCCGGCAAGCCGTTTCAGGCTGCGGCGCACGTCGAGATCGCCGAGCAGCGGCGTGACCCCGGCAGCGCGCAATTCGGCGCTGCGTTCGGCGTGACTGGTAAGCGCGAAGACATGCGCGCGTGGCCGTAACAAAGGCACACAACGCATGCCGACGTCGCCGCAGCCAACTATCAATACGCGCGGCCGGCGTAAATTTCGTGTCGCTTTCATGGTGGATGCATTGTAGCCGTCAAGCGCGGCAGGTACCGCACAGTTGAACCGGCGGCTCCGATAACGATTACCGACTCCTCGATTTCGAATACTCACTCTATGGCATTTAACGTCACGCTCCGGCAAAGCGGCCGGCAGTTTCAGGTAGAACAGGACGAACCGGTCCTGATCGCAGCGCTGCGGCAAGGCATCGGCCTGCCGTACGGCTGCAAGAACGG
The DNA here is from genome assembly GCF_009455635.1 of Paraburkholderia agricolaris. Classification (NCBI taxonomy): domain Bacteria; kingdom Pseudomonadati; phylum Pseudomonadota; class Betaproteobacteria; order Burkholderiales; family Burkholderiaceae; genus Paraburkholderia; species Paraburkholderia agricolaris. The sequence goes on along the minus strand of NZ_QPER01000001.1, from coordinate 752,988 downwards.
CGCCTGCGGCTCATGCAAAGGCACCGTGATCAGCGGTCAGATCGAACAGCGTCAGCATTCGTCATCGGCCTTGTCGAACGACGAAAGAACGCGCGGCATGGCGCTCCTCTGCTGCGCGACCGCATGCTCCGATCTCGAAGTGGATATCCGCGAAGTGGCCGGCGTGGGCGACGTGCAGGTCAAGAAACTGCCGTGCCGCGTGAACGCCATCGAGCGCAAGGCCGACGACGTCGTCGTGCTGAAGTTGCAACTGCCCGCCAACGAACGTCTGCAGTATCTGGCCGGCCAGTACCTCGAATTCATTCTGAAAGACGGCAAGCGCCGCAGCTATTCGATGGCGAGCGCGCCGCACACGGAAGGCCCGATCGAATTGCACATCCGTCATATGCCCGGCGGCGCGTTCACCGATCACGTCTTCAATGCGATGAAGGAGCGCGACATCCTGCGCTTCGAAGCGCCGCTCGGCACCTTCTTCCTGCGTGAAGACTCGGACAAGCCGATCGTGCTGCTCGCCTCGGGCACGGGCTTCGCGCCGCTGAAGGCGATTGTCGAACATGCGGTGTTCAAGAATCTGGACCGGCCCATGACGCTTTACTGGGGCGCACGCCGCAAGAAAGACCTGTACCTGCTCGAACTCGCCGAGCAATGGGCCCGCGAGATTCCGAACTTCAAGTTCGTGCCGGTGCTGTCGGAACCGGACGCAAGCGACGCGTGGACGGGCCGTGTCGGCTTCGTGCATCGCGCGGTGATCGAGGATCTGCCCGACCTGTCGCCGTATCAGGTGTACGCGTGCGGCGCGCCGGTGATGGTCGAGTCGGCGCAGCGCGATTTCACCCAGCATCACGGTCTGCCGGAAGACGAGTTCTACGCGGATTCCTTCACGAGTGCAGCGGATCTGGCGAACGCGGTTTGAGGCGGTGAATGGGTTGACTGCACGCCTTTCAACCCATTCATCAAACCGAAACAGGCACGCTGGCAGACTTGCCTAAATCCGCGTTGACGCGAATTTGTGCAAATTCATGGTTTACACCAGCGCTTTTCTTGTCGTATTCTTTCGCGCATGAACCGCATTCAATCCGAACTTCGACGTCGCCGCTCGCCGCTCCCTTAGGGGCGCCGCTGGCTTCGTCACGGATTCGCGCCGCACAAGGGCGCAAGCAGTTCGAATCATGAAAGCCACGGCATGCCGTGGCTTTTTTGTTTGCCTTTTTTGCTTTCCCCGGCCCGTATTGCATTGTGTGGCCAAACCGCTCACTAACCTTCACCCCGCTGTCTGGAGCCTGCCGTCATGAATTTCAATGAGTACCCGATCGAGTCGCTGATGTACATCACGAACCGGCCCGAAATCGTTTTCACGCACGGCAAGGGCTCGTGGCTCTATGACAATAACGGCAAGCGATATCTGGACTTCATCCAGGGTTGGGCAGTCAACAGCCTCGGCCACTGCAACGAGGGCATGATCGAAGCGCTGAACAAGCAGGCGCAACTGTTGTTGAATCCGTCGCCGGCCTTCTACAACGAACCGATGGCGAAACTCGCGGGCCTGCTCACGCAGCACAGCTGTTTCGACAAGGTGTTCTTCGCGAACAGCGGCGCCGAAGCCAACGAAGGCGCAATCAAGCTCGCGCGTAAGTGGGGCAAGAAGTTCAAGGACGGCGCGTTCGAAATCATCACGTTCGATCACAGCTTCCACGGCCGCACGCTCGCCACCATGTCCGCCAGCGGCAAACCTGGCTGGGACACGATCTACGCACCGCAAGTGCCGGGTTTCCCGAAGGCGGATCTGAACGACATCGCATCGGTTGAAAAGCTCATCAACGCGAAGACCGTCGCGGTGATGCTCGAGCCGATTCAGGGCGAAGGCGGCGTGATTCCCGCAACCCGTGAGTTCATGCAGCAACTGCGCGCGCTGACCAAACAGCACAACCTGCTGCTGATCGTCGACGAAGTGCAAAGCGGTTGTGGCCGCGCCGGCACGCTGTTCGCCTACGAACTGTCGGGTATCGAACCCGACATCATGACGCTCGGCAAGGGCATCGGCGGCGGCGTGCCGCTTGCCGCATTGCTTTCGAAAGCCGAAATCGCCGTGTTTGAAGCAGGCGACCAGGGCGGCACATACAACGGCAATCCGCTGATGACCGCGGTCGGCTATTCGGTGATTTCGCAGTTGACCGCGCCGGGCTTCCTCGAGGGCGTGCGTGCGCGCGGCGAGTATCTGCGCGCGAGGCTGCTCGAACTGTCGGAAGAACGCGGCTTCGAAGGCGAACGCGGTGAGGGCCTGCTGCGCGCGCTGCTGCTCGGCAAGGACATCGGCAATCAGATCGTCGAGAAGGCGCGTGTGATGCAACCGGACGGGCTGTTGCTGAACGCGGCGCGTCCGAACCTGCTGCGCTTCATGCCGGCGCTGAACGTCACGAACGAAGAAATCGACCAGATGATGGCGATGCTGCGTTCGATTCTCGACACGCTGTAATCACACGGAAAAGCGCGTATGACGACGACCGCAACCCTCTCGATCCGCCGCTTCGAAGCGAGCGACACCGACGCCGTGGTCGCGCTGTGGCAGCAAGCGTTCCCCGAGTACCGGGACGTGACGAGGCCGCAGCGCAATCCGCATCTGTCGATCGCCAACAAGCTGGCGACGCAACCGGAGCTGTTCTTTGTCGCGGTGTTCGGCGAGCGTATCGTCGGCACGGTGATGGGTGGCTACGACGGGCACCGAGGCTGGCTGTATTCGCTCGCGGTGGATGAATCGTTGCGGCGTCATGGCATCGGCACGAGGCTGGTCGCGCATGTCGAGAACGCGTTGACCGAACGTGGCTGCCCGAAGCTGAACTTGCAGGTGCTGTCCGCGAAGGCCGACGTGCGGGCGTTTTATGAAGCGCTCGGTTATCGCACGGATGCCGTCATCAGTCTCGGCAAACGCCTTGGCGAACTGGCGGAAACGCCGGCTGCCTGAGCGTCGGACAAGCGCCTGAAAAGAGAAAGGCCGCATGCGCTTCAATCGCGCATGCGGCCTTTTTTAGCGGCTAAAGCAAACCTGGTCCGGGTTGTTCACCCAGCTCATTCACCCAACTTATTCACCCAAATAAGCCGCCCGCACCTTCGGATCGTCCAGCATCTGCTTCGCGTCGCCGGACATGGTGACGAGACCCGAGTCCATCACATAGCCGCGGTTCGCCGCCTGCAACGCGAGGCGCGCGTTCTGCTCGACCAGCAGCACAGTCATGCCTTCGGCCGAGATCGCCCGCACCACTTCGAAGATCTTCTCGACCATGATCGGCGACAGACCCATCGACGGCTCATCCAGCAACAACAGTTTAGGCTTGCTGATGATTGCGCGCGCCATCGCCAGCATCTGCTGCTCGCCGCCCGAGAGCGTACCCGCGTATTGCGTCGCTCGTTCCTTCAGACGCGGAAAGAAGCCGAACATGCGATCGACGTCCGCCTTGATGGCGTCCGTGTCATTGCGCAGATACGCCCCCATCTGCATGTTCTCGACGATCGACATGCGCGAGAAAATGCCACGGCCTTCCGGCACCATCGCCAGACCGCGCTTGAGCAGCTCGTGCGCCGGGATGCCCTTGATCGACTGGCCCATGTACTCGATATCGCCTGCCGAGTAAGGCTTCAGACCCGTGATCGCCTTCATCGTCGTGGTCTTGCCCGCGCCGTTCGCGCCGATCAGCGTGACCAGTTCGCCCTGTGCGACTTCGAGATCGATGCCCTTGACTGCCTGAATGCCGCCGTAATTGACCTGCAGGCCCTTGATTTTCAACATTGCCGTAGCCATTAGTGGACCCCCGCACCCAGATAAGCTTCGATCACTTTCGGATCCTTCTGCACGTCCGACGGCAGTCCTTGCGCAATCACCTTGCCGTAGTCGAGCACCGTCATCTGGTTGCACAGACCCATCACCAGTTTCACGTCGTGTTCGATCAGCAGGATCGTCTTGCCGTCCGCACGGATCTTGTCGAGCAGCTTGGTCAGCTCGACCTTTTCCGTAGCGTTCATGCCGGCAGCCGGTTCATCCAGCGCGAGCAGCTTTGGATCTGTTGCCAGCGCGCGGGCGATTTCCAGACGGCGCTGGTGGCCGTACGACAGATTGCGCGACGTGTAGTCCGCGTACTGCGCAATGCCGACGTACTCCAGCAGCTCGATTGCACGCTCCTTGATCTCGCGTTCTTCCTTGCGTTCGGCCGGTGTCTGGAACACCGCGCCGATCAGACCATGCTTCGTGCGCACGTGACGGCCGACCATCACGTTTTCCAGCGCGGTCATGCCGCCGAACAGACGGATGTTCTGGAACGTACGGGCAATGCCCGCCTTCGCCACCTGATAGACGGCGGTCGGCGTGTATTCCGTGCCGTCGAGCTTGAACTCGCCCGAATCCGGCGTGTACAGGCCCGTGATCACATTAAAGAAGGTCGTCTTGCCGGCGCCGTTCGGGCCGATCAGGCCATAAATCTGGCCCGACTTGATCTCAAGCCCAACGTCGGAGAGTGCCTGCAAGCCGCCGAAGCGCTTGTTGACGCCTTTGACGGACAGTCGAATGTTGTCGCTCATATTTTTCTCCGCGTCCTTACGCCCGCACCGGTTTCTTGCCGGCGCGCTTCGCCAGTTTCGCAATCTTGTCTTCGTGCTTCGGCGACGGCCACAGGCCTTCCGAGCGGTACAGCATGATCACGACCATCGCGAGGCCGTACAGCAACTGACGGATCACTTCGGTATCGACGATTTCATGGCCGAAGATCGCGTTTTGCAGCGGACCCATGGTCGAGCGCAGGAATTCCGGGAACACGGCGAGCAGCACCGCGCCGAGAATCACGCCCGGAATGTGGCCCATACCGCCCAGCACCACGCACGCCAGCACCACGACCGATTCCCAGAACGTGAACGATTCCGGCGACACGAAGCCCTGGAACGACCCGAACATCGCGCCCGACAGGCCGCCGAACGACGCACCCATCGCAAAAGCCAGCAGCTTCACGTTACGGGTGTTGATGCCCATTGCCTTGGCGGCGATTTCGTCTTCACGGATTGCGGCCCATGCACGGCCGATCCGCGAGTGCTGCAAACGCGTACAGGTCCAGATCACGAACAGCGAGCACAGCACGAACAGGTAGTAGTACGAGTACACCGACGGGAACTGGAAGCCGAACAGCGAGTGGGTTTGCGCGAGACTGAAGCCGCCCACCGACACCGGGTCGATCCCCGTGATCCCCTTCGGACCATTGGTGATGTTCACCGGACGGTCGAGGTTGTTCATGAAGATCCGCACGATTTCCCCGAAGCCCAGGGTCACGATCGCGAGATAGTCGCCCCGCAGACGCAAGGTCGGTGCGCCGAGCAGCACGCCGAAGGTCGCCGCGAGCGCCATGGCGATCGGCACGATGATCCAGATCGGCGTATGCAGGCCGTTCGGGAACAGATGCGCGATCCACTCGAACTGCGAGGTCAGGTGCGGCGAACTCAGCAGCGCGGCAACGTAAGCGCCGATTGCATAGAACGCGATGTAGCCCAAATCCAGCAGGCCGGCAAAGCCGACCACCACATTGAGGCCTAGCGCCAGCATCACGTACAGCATCGCGAAGTCGAGCACGCGGACCCAGTAGTTGCCGCCGGCCGCGCCAATAATCATCGGCGCCGCGATCACGAAGACCGCGGTGAGGATGCCGACGGCCAACGTCTTCGTCATGTTCTTTTCGGGGATGAGCGTCGTGGACGGCTCGATCGGTTGAATTGAGGTCATGTCTGTCTACTCCTTATGCTCGATCCGCAACACGTTCGCCCAAGAGGCCCGACGGACGGAACACCAGCACGATGATCAGCACGATGAATGCGAACACGTCCTGGTAGTTACTGCCGAAGACACCGCCCGTGAGGTTGCCGATATAACCGGCCCCCAACTGTTCGATCAGGCCGAGCAGCACGCCGCCCACCATCGCCCCGCCGAGATTGCCGATCCCGCCCAGCACCGCTGCGGTAAAGGCTTTCAGACCTGGGATGAAGCCCATATAGAAGTGTGCGTTACCGTATTCGGACGCGATCATCACGCCGGCGAGAGCGGCCAGCGCCGAGCCGATCATGAAGGTCGCGGAAATCACGAAGTTCGGGTTCACGCCCATCAGGCTGGCAACGCCCGGGTTCTCGGCGATCGCACGCATCGCGCGGCCCAGCTTGGTCTTGTGAACCAGCAGCAGCAGGCCGCCCATCACGAGGAACGCCACCACGATGATCACGATTTCGGTCATCGAGATCACGGCGCCCGGCGTCGTGTCGGTGGCCTTGATCACGTTGATCGGATCCGTGGGCAACAGCTGCGGGAACGGCAGCGGGTTGCGCGACCAGATCATCATCGCGAGGGTTTGCAGCAGGATCGACACGCCGATCGCGGTGATCAGCGGGGCGAGGCGCGGCGCTTTACGCAACGGCCGGTAGGCCACGCGCTCGATCGTGTAGCCGACGACGGCACACACAACCGCGGCGATGACCAGCGCAATGCATAACGTCGGCACATTGCCGAGGCCGGGGAAGTGGTTCTGCAGCACGCCTATGGCTGAGAGCGCGACCATCGCGCCCACCATCAACACATCGCCATGCGCGAAGTTGATGATGCCCAGAATGCCGTAAACCATCGTATAGCCCAGTGCGATGATGGCGTAAACGCTGCCAAGCACCAGCCCGTTGAGGACCTGCTGGATGAAGATATCCATTTAATGCTCCTTAGCCCGTGCGACTGGATTCGCGTTCTTCATCAGCCGGTGGGCGGTGATGCGGTACGCCAATCTCAACGGCACTGCGGGTACTGATGTAAAAGACCGGTAAGGGTTATCCGCCGCCCGGTTCGTCTTGCGACTGTGATGCAGTCGTTCACTTGCCGATGGCGGATGCAAAAACGGCACCGTTGGGTGGTTTCGGTGCCGTCAGGCTGTACGTCCCGTCATCACATCTTCACGACGTCGAGAACCGCTTTCTTGCCGTCCTTGAAGTCGTAAAGCGTAATGGCGCCCTCTTTCAAATCACCCTTGTCGTCGAACGCGATGTGGCCGATTACCCCGTTGTAATCGGTGGACGGCATCGCAGCCAGCACCTTGGGCGCCTCGATCGAATTAGCGCGCTTCATTGCATCGACAATCACGTACACAGCGTCATACGTGAACGGTGCGTAAATCTGCACCGGCGTGTGGAAGCGGTCCACGTACTTCTTTTCGAAGTCCGCTCCCTTGTCCATTTTGGAAAGCGCGAGTCCCGCTTCCGAACAGACCAGGTTTTGCACGGCGGTTCCCGCCAGCTCACCCACCTTGTCGGTACACACGCCGTCGCCGCCAAGGATTTTTGCCCTGATACCGAGCGCCGCCGCCTGTTTGGTAAACGGCCCGCCCGTCGCGTCCATTCCACCGAACATGATCACATCCGGCTGAACACTCTTAATCTTTCTAAGGACGGCCTGAAACTCCGTAGCCCTGTCATTCGTGGCTTCACGCGCGACGATCTTCGCGCCGCTCGCCTGTACCGTCTTCGCGAACTCGTCGGCCAGTCCCTTACCGTATACAGTCGAGTCGTCGACGATTGCGATGCGTTTCGCGCCGAGCACCTTCGTCGCGTAGTTGGCCAGCGCCGGCCCTTGCTGGGCATCGGTCGCGACCACCCGATAAGTCGTCTTGAAACCTTGCTGCGTATATCCCGGGTTTGTCGACGAGGGCGAGATCTGCACGATGCCGGCATCGCTATAGATCTTCGAGGCCGGAATCGAGACGCCTGAATTCAGATCCCCAACCACCGCGACGACGTGATCCTCGACGAGCTTCTCGGCAACCGCCGTTCCCGTTTTCGGGTCCGCCGCATCGTCCTCGGCGTCGAGCTCCAACTGGATCTTGTGACCGTCGATCGTTAAACCCTGCGTGTTGATTTCCTCGACTGCCAGACGCGCACCGTTTTCATTGTCTTTACCGAGATGCGCAATGGGACCCGTCAATGGGGCCGCATGGCCGATCTTCACGACAATCGCTTCGCTCGCCGGGGCCGCTGCCACCGTGGCAGCCGATGCACCGGCTCCAACCTCACCATCCTGCTTCTTGCCGCACGCGGTCAACATCGCAACCGCGGTCACGATGGACACGGTGTAAGCAAATTTGACTCGCATTAAGTAGGTCTCCCGCGCCTTGCAAAATCCGTTGTTCGGGACCCGGAGGCCTTGAGAACGCGCGCATTGTAACTCCAATTATGCGACGCGCAATATTGTTGAAACGGTGGGGTTTTCCTGCATTGCAACCTTATTTTGAGAGAGAAATCCCGCGACAGGCGCAACCGGGTTGCGACTAATTTTCGTGCACCAGTTGCACCACCGTCGCGCCCAATGGCATCAAGTGTTGCAGCGAATTGGCCCGATCCCCGGTTACACCGTGGTTCGCGTTAAGTATTACGTTTCCATTGATACCAGGATGTGCGCACTATTTTAGTGCGTCAAAAATCAATGCAACGCGTTTGGGAAGATTTAAACAGGGCCATATCGATCGGAAAACGATTAAATGCCAAATCACAATTCAAAAGAATTCGTGTGGAAACACACGTAAAAAGGCTCGGACCAGTGTTCTGGCACTTTATTTCCACAACCTCACGAATCTGCGAACGAAAAAAAAGCGCGCCCTTGGGCGCGCCTTTCTTTCAGAAACGTCGGCTAATCGTCAGGCAGGCAAACCCAGCCCGCGCGGCAGCGGAAACGCGATGTTTTCTTCGATACCTTCAAGCGCGCGCACGTTGCGCACGCCGAGTTCATGCAAGCGGCCAATCACTGCTTGCGCCAGCGCTTCCGGCGCCGAAGCGCCCGCCGTCACGCCGATCCGGCGCTTGCCTTCGACCCAGACCGGATCGATCTGATCCGGCGAGTCCACCATATAAGAAGGCACGCCGAGCTTTTCGGCCAGTTCGCGCAAGCGGTTCGAGTTCGAACTATTCGGGCTGCCGACTACGATCACGACGTCGCATTGCGGCGCCATAAACTTGACCGCGTCCTGACGGTTCTGCGTGGCGTAGCAGATGTCCTGCTTCTTCGGTTCGCGGATCGCCGGGTACTTCGACTTCAGGGCACCGATGATCTCAGCCGCATCGTCGACCGACAGGGTGGTTTGCGTCACGAACGCGATCCGCTCGGGGTCGGCCAGTTGCAGCGCCTGTACATCCTTGATGTCTTCCACCAGATGCATGCCCTCGCCCGCCTGGCCCATCGTGCCCTCGACTTCCGGGTGGCCCTTATGGCCGATCATCACGATATCGAAGCCGTCCTGGCGCATTTTCGCGACTTCGATATGCACCTTGGTGACGAGCGGACAGGTGGCGTCGTACACCCGCAGGCCGCGCGATTCGGCTTCCGAGCGCACCGCTTTCGACACGCCATGCGCGCTGAAAATGACGGTATTGCCGGCCGGCACCTCTTCCAGCTGTTCGATGAAAATCGCGCCCTTCTTGCGCAAATCCTCGACGACATAGGCGTTATGGACGATTTCGTGGCGCACGTAGATCGGCGAGCCGTGCAGCTTGATAGCCCGCTCAACGATTTCAATGGCCCGATCGACGCCGGCACAGAACCCGCGCGGCTGCGCCAGCAGGATCTCGGCTTCGGCAAGAGTCGTATCCGTGATGCTCATGTTTACAGAATCCCGATGATTTTCACTTCAAACGCCAGCGTCTGGCCGGCAAGCGGATGGTTGAAATCGAACAGCGCCGACGTTTCGCCCACTTCTTTCAGGACGCCGGCATAGCGGCCGCCGCCCGGCGCGTTGAATTCGACCAGATCACCCGGCGAAAAATCCTCGCCGATCATGCTGTTTTCACGCAGCGTGGCCAGTGAGACCCGCTGGATCAGCTCCGGATTGCGCGGGCCGAATGCCTGCTCCGGCGTTAGCTGAAAGGTCGAGTGGTGGCCCACCTTCAAACCCAGCAGAATATCTTCCAGCGGCGGCGCCAGTTGACCTGCGCCGAGCAGCAGCGTGGCTGGCCTGTCGGTAAACGTATTGATGACTTCGGCGCCATCGGCAAGGGAAAGCCGGTAGTGAAGCGTCACATGTGAACCGGGTTTCACTTCGGAAATGTCGATGATGCTCATGCAATGCTCGCTCAGTCGAAGCGCGCTGCACGCGTGCGCCGCGGGCGCAGTCGACGCGTGTGGCAAACCGTCGGGGTGCCGTGCGCAAAGCGCCTATTGTAAGCCACATAGCGTGCGGCGGCTTGGGTCCGTCGCACGCATCGCGGCACGGCTGGGCACCGCGCGCCGCCCCAAACCGAACTGGAGGATGCGTACCTAATATGGCTGATTACGCCTGCACAATAGACGAAGCGATACCCGAGGCAAGCCTGCCGGAGCCGGCTGCGCCCACCGCCGCGGCGCCGGCGCGGGCGTCACCGCGCGCTTGCGCCGCAGCTGATAGTACCGCCAGTACCGCCGCCGGTCCTGGCGCTCGCATCGCCAAGGCCGCGGCGAACGTCGGCATACCCGCGCCCCGGCGGCTCGTACGCGGCAAATGGCTTAAACACGACATGCCACGCGAACGGCTGATCGAGCACGGGCCGGGCGTGCTGTCCGACACCGAAATGATCGTGCTGGTGCTCGGCTCAGGCCTGCCTGGCCACGATGTATTCAATGTCGCGCGCACTCTGCTCGACCGGTTCGGCTCGCTGCGCGCCATGCTCGACGCGACCTATTCGGACTTCGACGGCCTGCGCGGCATCGGGCCGGCCAAAAAAGCGCAGTTGCTCGCCATCATGGAGATGGCGCGGCGCTCGCTGGTCGATAAAATGCGTGACCGTGTGCTGATGAACTCGCCTGAGGCCGTGAAAGACTATCTGCGCCTCTATATAGGCGGCAAGGCGCAAGAGGTCTTCGTGTCGCTCTTTCTCGACGCCCGGCATCGGCTGATCCGTTGCGAAGAAAGCGCACGCGGCACGCTGACGCGCATGGCGGTCTACCCACGCGAGATCGTCCGGCGCGCGCTGAGTCTGAATGCCGCCAGTCTGATCGTCGCGCATAATCACCCTTCCGGCGCCGTCCAGCCGAGTGCGAGCGACTGCCGCCTGACGCATACGCTGCGCGACGCGCTTGCGCTGATCGACGTGCGGCTGATCGATCATCTGGTAATTGGCGCCGACAATACCTACTCGTTTGCCCACGCCGGCTGGCCCTGAAATGGCCTGAACCTGGGTCCCGGCAACGTCGCGCCGTGTTCGGCATCGCAAATAAGGTTTGATTTTGCGGCTTTTTTTCTGCTAGAATTCCGGTTTGCCTATTTCCAACCCCCTGTTCCGAAGCCACCAAGGCGTTCCGGAAAGGAAACGTGCCTCGAGTTTCCATAAACTCTCAAGCGCGGCTCTTTTCGGGAAACTTTCACGGCGTTCGAACTCAGAATTAGCGTATTAGGAGTGCTCTCATGGCACGCGTATGCCAAGTAACTGGGAAAGCGCCGATGAGCGGCAACAACGTTTCCCACGCGAACAACAAAACCAAGCGCCGGTTCCTGCCGAACCTGCAAAACCGCCGTATTTGGGTGGAAAGCGAAAACCGTTGGGTGCGTCTGCGCGTTTCGAACGCCGGCCTGCGCCTGATCGACAAGAACGGTATCGACGCTGTGCTCGCAGATCTGCGCGCACGCGGTGAAGCCTAAGGAGTAAATCATGGCGAAAGGCGCACGCGACAAGATCAAGCTGGAATCGACCGCAGGCACGGGTCACTTCTACACGACGACGAAGAACAAACGCAACATGCCGGAAAAGATGCTGATCAAGAAATTTGATCCGGTCGTCCGTAAGCACGTTGAGTACAAGGAAACCAAGATTAAATAAATCTTGGTTCCTGCCTGACGAAGGCAAACAGATTTGCAAAAAAGCCTCGCATTCGTGCGGGGCTTTTTTGTTTTCCACACCCCACTTTCGCGCGATTTAACTGTCCAATACCCACTAGGACAGTCTTATCCCGTTCGGCCAGCTTTCCCTCATTCGCTGCGGCGCGTATCCTTTCTCGTTTTAGCGGCATGCGAAAGGCATGCTGTCATGGCAAAAACGAGAGCGGAGATGCGGGCGATGGAATTCGATGTAGCAATTGTCGGTAGCGGTCTGGCAGGTTTGAGCGTCGCGCTCAATCTCGCGCAGACCCGGCGGGTTGCGGTGGTCGCCAAGCGATCGATGACCGAAGGCGCAAGCGATTGGGCGCAAGGCGGGATCGCCGCCGTACTGGATTCGGCGGACAGCATCGAAAACCACGTGAGCGACACGCTGATCGCCGGGGGCGGTTTGTGCGATGAGACGGCAACCCGCTTTATCGTCGAACATGGGCGCGCCGCGATCGAATGGCTGATCGAGCAAGGCGTGCCATTCACCAAAGACGACGCCGCCGAACTTGGCTTTCACCTGACACGCGAAGGCGGCCACAGCCATCGCCGGATCATTCATGCCGCCGATGCAACGGGCCATGCCGTGGTCGCCACGCTCAGCGAGCGCGTGCGGCGCCACCCCAACATCACGTTGCTCGAAGACCACTACGCGATCGACCTGATCACGTCCGACCGTCTCGGGTTGCCTGGGCGTCGCTGCCACGGTTTGTACGCGCTCGATCTGCAAAGCGGCCGCACCGTGACCATCGAAGCGCCGCATACCGTGCTCGCCACCGGCGGCGCCGGCAAGGTCTACCTGTACACCACCAACCCCGACACCGCGACCGGCGACGGTATCGCAATGGCCTGGCGCGCGGGCTGCCGCGTGTCGAACATGGAATTCATTCAGTTCCATCCGACCTGCCTGTTCCATCCTTATGCAAAGTCCTTCCTGATCTCGGAAGCGGTGCGCGGCGAAGGCGGCATCCTGAAGCTGCCCGACGGCACGCGCTTCATGCCTAACCACGACGAACGCGCCGAACTCGCGCCGCGCGACATCGTCGCGCGTGCGATCGACTTCGAGATCAAGAAACGCGGCATTGATTGCGTGTATCTCGACATCAGCCATCAATCGCCCGAATTCCTGCGCGAACACTTCCCGACGATTTTGGCCCGCTGCCTCGAATTCGGCATCGACATCACCAAGGAGCCGATTCCGGTTGTGCCCGCCGCGCACTACACGTGCGGCGGCGTCGTGACCGATCTGGCTGGCCGCACCGATCTCGCGGGTCTCTACGCAGTGGGTGAAACGTCCTGCACCGGCCTGCACGGCGCAAACCGACTTGCCAGCAACTCCTTACTCGAATGCCTCGTGATCGGACGTTCCGCCGCGCAGGCTATCGAGGAAGAAGGCTTCAGCGCCGCTGTTCACGCGCCGCTGCCGGACTGGGACGAAAGCCGCGTGTCCGATCCGGACGAAGAAGTGGTAGTCGCGCACAACTGGGACGAACTGCGCCGCCTGATGTGGAACTACGTGGGCATCGTGCGCACGGACAAGCGGCTCATGCGGGCCAAGCATCGGCTTGCGCTGCTGCGCGACGAGATCCACGAGTACTACGCGAATTTCAAGGTGAGCCGCGATTTGCTTGAACTGCGCAATCTGGTCGACGTGGCGTCGCTGATTGTTGAAGGCGCTCGCTCGCGACGGGAGAGCCGCGGCTTGCACTTCAGCCGCGATTGGCCGGCCACGTTGCCTAAAGCGCTGCCGACGGTGCTATCACCAGAGCATGTGCGTAACCGCAACGTGTGATTTCTGAAGCGGTAGTGAAAAGGCCATCGCCAGTTTTCCGGCGATGGCCTTTTCATGAATCGCGAACGTTTAAGTGCGCGCGGCTCAAACAATCCGCATCGAGTAATCCGTTGCGCGCACATCTTTGGTCAGCGCACCAATCGACACGCGATCAACGCCAGTTTCAGCGATGGTCCGCACTGTGTCGAAGTTCACCCCGCCAGACACTTCCAGCACCGCCCGCCCTGCGGTGATGCGCACGGCGTCACGCATTGCATCGAACGAAAAGTTGTCCAGCAGAATGGATTGCGCGCGGTGCGCCAACGCGATTTCCAATTGCGCCAGTGTTTCGACTTCGATCTGAATCGATACGCCGGCGTTCAGCGCCAGCGCCGCATCCATCGCGGCACCAACGCCGCCCGCTGCGGCGATGTGGTTTTCCTTGATCAGAATGCCGTCGTACAACGCAAGCCGCTGATTCGCACCGCCGCCCACGCGCACTGCGTACTTCTGCGCGAGCCGCAAGCCCGGCAAAGTCTTACGTGTATCAAGAACACGCGTCTGAGTGTGAGCAATGGCGTCGACATAGCGGCGCGTCGCGCTCGCCACGCCCGACAGCAATTGCAGGAAATTCAGCGCATTGCGTTCGGCGGTCAGTAACGCACGGACAGGACCATGTAGTTCGCAGACCGGCGTATCCGCGGTCATCCGATCGCCCTCGCGATAACGCCACCGCAAGTCGATGCGCGGATCGACCTGACGCATCACCGCGTTGAACCAGGGCACGCCACACAGCACGGCATCTTCGCGCACGATGATGCGCGCGTCACGCATGTCGTCCGCGGGGACAAGACGGCCGGTCTGATCACCAGCGCCAACATCTTCGGCCAGCGCATCAGCGACGTTGCGTGCCAACGCAGCATCGAATGCGGCGCCGTACTGCGCCTGAATCTCCGCGAACAGCGGCGACACCGCCTCGATCTGATTGTGTTCCACCGCCCCCATTACGCCGCTCCCACGTTTGAATACAGTTGCCCGTCGCGCGCGAGATCGCCGCTGGCCTGCACGCGCTTCTTGTGACGCGCCGCGAAGTCGAGCATCCGGTCGATTGGCAAACGCGCACGCTCGCCGATAGCCCGGTCGACGAAGATCTCGTTGTGGCCGCGCTCGAGCACGTCGGCCAGATTGGCCAGGCCGTTCATCGCCATCCACGGGCAATGCGCGCAACTCTTGCAGGTCGCGCTGTTGCCGGCCGTGGGCGCGGCAATCAAGGTCTTGCCAGGTGCGGCAAGCTGCATCTTGTGCAGAATGCCGAGATCGGTCGCCACGATGAAATGCGTTGCGTCGAGTTTCTGGGCGGCGTCGATCAGCTGGGTTGTCGAACCCACCACGTCCGCCTGCGCGACCACGTTAGCCGGCGACTCCGGGTGCACCAGCACTTTCGCGCCCGGATATTCGGCGCGCAACAGATCGAGTTCGATGCCCTTGAATTCGTCGTGCACGAGACACGAGCCCTGCCACAACAGCATGTCGGCGCCGGTCTTACTTTGGATATAGCCGCCAAGATGCCGATCCGGCGCCCAGATGATCTTCTCGCCGCGTGCGTGCAGATCGGCAACGATCTCCAGCCCGATCGACGACGTCACCATCCAGTCCGCACGCGCCTTAACCGCCGCGCTGGTGTTCGCGTACACGACCACTGTGCGATCCGGGTGAGCGTCACAGAAAGCCGAGAATTCATCGACTGGACAGCCCAGGTCGAGCGAACAGGTCGCGTCGAGATCGGGCATCAGAATGCGCTTGTCCGGACTCAGGATTTTCGCGGTCTCACCCATGAAGCGCACGCCTGCGACCACCAGCGTTTGCGCGTCATGATCGCGGCCGAAACGCGCCATCTCCAGCGAATCGGCTACGCACCCGCCGGTCTCGTCGGCGAGTTCCTGCAGTTCCGCGTCGACATAGTAATGTGCGACGAGCACGGCCTTTTCGCGCTTAAGCAACGCGCGGATGCGCTCCTTCAGCGCCACCCTTTGCTCCGCCGACGGCGTATCGGGCACCTTCGCCCACGCCTGCCCGATCCCGCAGGTCATGCCCTGCGCCTGTGGCCGATCGTATTCGACGGCCCTGATCGCCTGCTGATCCATGATCTCCTCTGCCCTCGCTCTGCCGCCGCAGCCTTTCAATCGCGTGTCGTTGAAATTACCGCGGCCCAAAAAGCAAAACCCCGCCAACGCGGGGTTTTGTGACGTAACGAAATTTTAATGGATTTCGCGGCCAGGCATACGATCAAGCATAGCGACGCAGACGCATCGCGAATTCCTGCAGCGCTTTAATACCGCTCTGCTCAGCGCGATGACACCAGTCTTGCAACTGGATCAGCAGTTGATCGCGCGACGCATTGGAACGTTCCCACATTGCCGCGAGTTCATTGCGCATGTCGATGTAGGTCTTGAGCTTCTGGCTATTCGCGAAAATCTGCGGCAACTGACGCTTCTGCGGCTCGTCGAGACCCGCCTCTTCCTTGTGGAACCAGCTACGCGCGCCGCGCATGACCTGATATTTCTCGCGCGCGCCCACTTCCTTCAGATGCGCCAATTCCTGGCGATAGGCACGCTTGAGCGCTTTGCCGTAACGCGCCATCACTTCATAGCGGTTTGCCAGCACAGCTTGCAGCGTGTCCTGATCGAGCACCAGCTTGCCGGTGGTCAGACGCGGCGTAGGCGCAATCTTCTTCACTTTGGCCAGACGGAACGCCGACATGATGCGGATGTACATCCAGCCGATATCGAACTCGTACCACTTGTTCGACAGCTTGGCGGACGTGGCATACGTGTGGTGATTGTTATGCAGCTCTTCACCGCCGATGATGATGCCCCACGGGAAGATGTTCGTGCTGGCGTCCGACGAGTTGAAGTTGCGGTAACCCCACCAGTGCGCAAGACCGTTCACCACACCGGCCGCCCAGAACGGAATCCATACCATCTGCACAGCCCAGATGGTCAAACCGACGACGCCGAACAGCGCGACGTTCAGCACCATCATCAGGCTCACGCCGAGAATCGGGTACTTGGTATAGACGTTGCGCTCCATCCAGTCGTTCGGCGTGCCGTGACTGAATTTGCGCATGGTTTCTTCATTCTTGGCTTCGGTGCGATACAGCTCCGCGCCTTCGAGCAGCACCTTCCAGATGCCGCGCGTTTGCGGGCTGTGCGGATCCTCTTCGGTCTCGCACTTGGCGTGGTGCTTACGGTGAATCGCGGCCCATTGGCCGGTCAGCATACCGGTGGTCATCCACAGCCAGAAACGGAAAAAATGACTGACGATCGGATGCAGCTCCAATGCGCGGTGCGCCTGGCAGCGATGCAGATAGACCGTCACGCCAATGATCGTGATATGCGTCGCGACCAGCGTGTACAGCACAAGTTGCCACCACGAGAAGTGCAGCAGGCCGTGGGCAAGAAAATCGAGCAAGGAATTCAACAAGGCAATTTACCTGTGGAACAAGAGACGCCGGACACACGCAAAATACGTGTGTCAAGAAAGTGAAAGCATACAACGGGATTGGACGATATTCTACTTGAAGCGTTCCAAGTGTTTGTAACAAATAGGGATTTTTTGTGCGGTATCAACGGATGGAACGCGCCGGCGATGTTTTTTTCACCCGCCGGCGCGTTCGAAGTGCCCGTCAATGGGCGCTGTCGGGCTGATTGGCCGCCGCAGCGGTCATTTTTACCACTTGCGGCATTGCATCGCTTACGTTGCCGACGATTCGTACTTCGCGTTGCGCGAAGGGAATCGAGATGTCGTGTTCGGAGAACAGACGCCAGATATTGCGATTTACGGACGAGCGCACGCCTGATGTACCGGTCGCCGCATCTTCGATCCAGAAACCCAATTCGAGATTGATGCCGTCGGCGCCGAAGCCCACCAGGTAAGGCGTGGGCGCCGGTTCCTGCAACACGCGCGGGACGCCCTGCGCGGCCTCGGCGAGTAACGTCATCGCCTGCTCCACGTCGCAGGAATAGGCAACCTGCACCGCCACCTTGGCATGGCCGCGCGTCAGATAAGAGGACTGGTTCTGCACCACGTCCGTAATCAGCTTTTCGTTCGGAATCAGCGTTTCAATGCCGTCGAGACCTCGCACCACCGTATAGCGCGTACGGATCTGCGTGACCATGCCCTGCAGGCCGCTGACGTTAATCGTGTCGCCGATGCGCAGCGAGCGGTCGATCAGGATGATGAAACCCGAGACGTAATTGCTGGCGATCTTCTGCAGCCCGAACCCAAGCCCCACACCCAGCGCGCCGCCAAATACCCCTAGCACGGTGATGTCGATACCGACCAGCGACAGGCTGATCAGGATTGCCGCCAGCACGAACGCCGCACGGCCGACGCGCGCCACTACCACCTTGAGGTTGGCGTCGAGCGTCTTTGAGCGCATCAGGCGATCTTCGAACGTGGCGCCGAGCCACATCGCGACGATCATCGTCACGCACACCCACAGGAGGCCCGTGGTGAGCGAGAGCAGCGTCATGTGCGCATTCGCAACCCTGAAGCGCACGCTGCCCATCCAGGCGATCACGTCGTCCTGAATGCCCATCACGGTGAGGATCATGCCGACCCAAACCACCAGCGAGACGATCTTCTCGACCAGGAACAGCCACGGATGATTCGCGCCGTCCTGGCTGAAAACTCGCCGCGCGAAGAAAAATACGATGTAAATCAGTCCGATACCGAACAGCGGCACCAGCGCCAGATCAAGCAGCGAGGTGTGCATGAACTGTCCGGTGATCGCCTGCGCGAGCCAGACGAGCCCCGCACCGATCAGCGGAAAGAATGCACGGTTCAGGCTTTCCGCGCCGAACCGCAGGGTCTGGTAGCGCGTCTGGCGCCGCAGGTCGAGCGTGCGGCGCACGAAGCGCGCGAGCAGCCACGCGACGGCGAGCGTCCCCAGCAGCACGCCGACCTGCCACAGCATGACCGGCTGTCCGAAGTCACGCGCGAGGTCGCCGAACATGTGAGGAAAAATGCGATTTAGCATGATGTCGCCGAAATCGCCGGCGCGGCCGGGTTCAGGAAAAGAATCCGGCCGCGCCGGCAGATAGCCTGCTGCGTTTAGCTCTGACGTTCCAGCACGGCGGCGAAGAAGCCGTCGGTTGCGTGACGGTGCGGCCACAGCGACAGGTAATCGCCCATTTCCAGCTCGATACGCTGCTCAGCGAGCACATCGCGCGCCGGCACCAGCGCGAAGTCGGGGTGGTCAGCGAGGAACTGCTGCACGATGGCTTCGTTTTCCGCTTCCAGAATCGAGCAGGTCGCGTAGACGAGACGGCCGCCCTTCTTCACCAGACGCGAGGCACTGGTCAGGATCGACAGTTGCTTCGGCGCCAGTTCAGCGACCGATTCCGGCGACTGGCGCCACTTCAGGTCAGGGTTGCGACGCAACGTACCGAGGCCGCTGCAAGGCGCATCGACCAGCACGCGGTCGATCTTGCCGGCCAGACGCTTGATCTTGCTGTCGTGCTCACTGTCGATCAGCACCGGATTCACGTTCGACAACCCGCTGCGCGCAAGGCGCGGCTTGAGTTTGGCCAAACGCCGCTCGGAAATGTCGAAGGCGTACAGACGCCCGGTAGAGCGCATCGCCGCGCCCAGCGCCAGCGTCTTGCCGCCCGCGCCCGCACAGAAGTCGACGATCATCTCGCCACGCTTGGGCGCAACCAGCGAGCACAGCAACTGGCTGCCTTCGTCCTGAACCTCAACCCAGCCGTGCTGGAACGCGTCGAGCTTGGTGAGCGGCGGCTTGCCGACCACCCGCACGCCAAACGGCGCGAAAGGCGTCGCGCCACCCTCGATGCCGGCCTTCGACAGCGCGTTCAGCACGTCGTCGCGGCTTGCCTTGATCGGGTTCGCGCGCAGGTCCAGCGGCGCCGGGTAATTCAGCGCGGCGGCAAGTTGCGCCAGTTCCGCGGGTTCGAAACGCTTGGAGAGCGCCTGGTAGATCCAGTCGGGCAGATTCAGGCGAATCCGCAGCGGCAGGCTTTCCGGGTCGATCTTCGCGACGTGTTCGAGCCAATGCGATTCGGTGTCCGACAAGAACGGCTTGAGGGCCGTGCGGCCGGCCGTCTGCATCAATCCCAGCAAGGCCATGCGGCGCGCCGGGTTGCCCGCGCCGCCTTCGGCCAGGTGAGCGAACTCCATCCGGCGACGCAGCACGGCGAAAACCGCCTCGGCAATCACGCCGCGCTCGCCGTGCCCGAGCTTCGGATGCGCGCGGAAAAAGCGGCTCGTCGTGGCGTCGGCCGGGCCGTTCAGTTTCAGGACTTCAGCCAGCAAAGTCTCAGTTTGTCCAATCAAAAAACCATGTAATCTCATGCGCCCTCTCCGGCGGTGTGACCGGCAAAGAGCCATTGCGGCTCCGGCGGCGTAAGCGTGACGCGCAAGCCGTCAAGGGCAAGGCGCCCTTCGACGAACCAGCGCACCGCGCGTGGATAGATAATGTGTTCGGTTGCCAGCACGCGTTCTGCGAGCATGGCGGGAGTGTCGCCAGCCTCAACGGGGACTGCCGCCTGCGCGACGATCGGCCCGTGATCCAGCTGCGACGTGACAAAATGCACCGACGCGCCGTGCAGCCGCACGCCGGCGTCCAGCGCCTGTTGATGGGTTTTCAGGCCGGGAAAGCTCGGCAGCAGCGACGGATGCACGTTCAGCATGCGTCCGGCGTAGCGGTCGACAAAACCGGCTGTGAGCACTCGCATAAAGCCGGCGAGCACCACCAGGTCGGGCGCAAAGCTGTCGATTTCGCGCGCCAGCGCGGCGTCGAAGCTCTCGCGATCGTGAAACTGGCGGTGGTCGACCACCGCCGTGGCAATGCCGTGCGACGCCGCGAACGCAAGGCCCGCGGCGTCAGGACGGTTGGCAATCACGGCGGCGACTTGCGCCGGCCAGCCCTCGTCCGCGCAAGCGCGAACGATCGCTTCCATGTTGCTGCCCCGTCCGGAAATCAGGATGACGAGTTTTTTCATCCGCGGATTTTATCATTCGGGGGACACTGAAACGGCGACGCGCCGCCGTCTCGTGCGCTGAGCGTTTATAATCGTTTGTTTTGCGGCACCTCGGCCGCCCTACCTCAAACCCGCTATCGTGAGAGTCTTCCGCGGTCTTCCCAATGCTGAAAGCCGTGCGCCCTGCGCACTGACCATCGGCAACTTCGACGGTGTCCACCGCGGCCATCAGGCTTTGCTCGCCCACGTCCGGGCCGCAGCCGATGCACGCGGCCTGCCCGTCTGCGTGATGACCTTCGAGCCGCACCCGCGCGAGTTCTTCAACCCGGCCGGCGCGCCGCCCCGGATCGCCATGCTGCGCGACAAGCTCGAGGCGCTGCGCACCAACGGCGTCGACCGGGTGGTGGTCGAACATTTCAATCACACCTTCGCGAGCCAGTCGCCGGATGCGTTTGTCGAGCGGATCATCGTCAACGGGCTGCATGCCCGCTGGGTCATGATCGGCGACGACTTCCGCTACGGCGCCAAACGCGCGGGCGATTTTTCGTCGCTCAAGGCCGCGGGCCAACAGCACGGCTTCGAAGTCGAGCAGATGGCCACCGTGGCCGATCCGTCCGGCGCGCGCATTTCCAGCTCGGGCGTGCGCGCGGCACTGGTGGCGGGTGATCTCGACTCCGCGCGCGCCGCGCTGGGCCGTGATTACCTGATCAGCGGCCACGTCGTGCACGGCATGAAGCTCGGCCGCGACCTCGGTTTCCCCACGCTCAATCTGCCGATCGCGCACAAGCGTCCGGCGCTCGCCGGTATTTTCGTGGTGCGCGTGCATGGCGTGGCTGATCAACCGTTGCCCGGCGTCGCCAGCCTCGGCCTGCGCCCCACCGTCGACGATTCCGGCCGTGTGCTGCTCGAAGTACACCTGCTCGACTGGCACGGCGACGCGTATGGCAAACTCGTGCGCGTCGAATTCCTGAAAAAGCTGCGTGACGAGGAGAAGTACGTCGACCTCGAAACCCTGACCGCCGCCATCGCGCGCGACGTCGCCAATGCGCGCGCGTGGTTCGCGGCTGTCGGTGCCGGCACGCCGGGCAGCCGTTCCACCGGATTCGCCACCTCGGCCACCGACCGAATTAGATAGCCGCCGCGGTACATGCGAGCGCGTTTAAGCGCTGCATGTACCCACTGCTGCGCGCATCGAAGGGCGTCCGTGGATTACGCGACATGCCTGCCGGGCGCGCCCCACGCCCTGCGCTTCGTGCGCATACCGCAGCTTCGCTGCGCTTAGAAAGAATTCACCGCGACCTCATCATGAGCAACAAGAAAGCCGATTCGAAACCGCAGTCACGCTACCCGGTCAACCTGCTCGACACGCCGTTTCCGATGCGTGGCGACCTGCCCAAGCGCGAACCGCAATGGGTCAAGGAATGGCAGGAACGCAAGATCTACGAGAAGATCCGCGCCGCTTCCAAGGGCCGCAAGAAGTTCATCCTGCACGACGGGCCGCCGTATGCGAACGGCGACATCCACCTCGGCCACGCGGTGAACAAGATTCTCAAGGACATGATCGTCAAGGCACGCAATCTGGCGGGCTTCGACGCGGTCTACGTGCCGGGCTGGGATTGCCACGGCATGCCGATCGAAATCCAGATCGAAAAACAATTCGGCAAATCGCTGCCGGCCGCTGAGGTGATGCAGAAAGCGCGCGCCTACGCGACCGAGCAGATCGAGAAGCAGAAGGTTGGTTTCCGCCGTCTCGGCGTGCTCGGTGACTGGGACAACCCGTATAAGACGATGAACTTCACGAACGAAGCCGGCGAAATCCGCGCGCTCGCGAAGATCATGGAAAAGGGCTATGTGTATCGCGGCCTGAAGCCGGTCAACTGGTGTTTCGACTGCGGCTCGGCGCTGGCCGAAGCGGAAGTCGAATACGCGGACAAGACCGACCCGACCATCGACGTGCTGTTCAGCTTCGCCGAACCGGAAAAGACCGCGCAGGCCTTCGGCCTGAAAGCACTGCCGCGCAACGAAGGCGGCATCGTGATCTGGACCACCACGCCGTGGACCATCCCCGCCAACCAGGCGCTGAACCTGCATCCGGAAATCGTTTACGCGCTGGTCGATACGCCGCGCGGCTTGCTGATCCTCGCCGAAGAGCGTGTTGAAGCGTGCCTGAAACAGTACGAACTGGAAGGCACGGTCATCGCGACCGCGCCGGGCGCGAAACTCGTCAACCTGCGCTTCAATCATCCGCTCGCAGCCGCGCATCCGGCCTACAAGCGCACGGCGCCGGTTTATCTCGGCGACTACGTGACGACTGAATCGGGTACGGGTGTCGTCCACTCGTCGCCGGCCTACGGCGTGGAAGACTTTGTGTCGTGCAAGGCGCACGGCATGGCCGATTCCGACATCATCAACCCCGTGATGGGCGACGGCCGTTACATCGAATCGCTCGCGCTGTTCGGCGGCCTGTCGATCTGGGCGGCCAACCCGCAGATCGTCGAAGCCCTGCGGGCCGCAGGCTCGCTGCTGCGCACCGAGAACTACCGGCACAGCTACATGCATTGCTGGCGCCACAAGACGCCGATCATCTACCGCGCGACCTCGCAATGGTTTGCCGGCATGGATGTGAAGCCGAACGACTCCGACAAGACGCTGCGCGAAACCGCGCTCGAAGGCATCGAGAACACCGCCTTCTATCCGTCGTGGGGCAAACAGCGCCTGTTCAGCATGATCGCAAATCGCCCGGACTGGACACTGTCACGCCAGCGCCAATGGGGCGTGCCGATGGCGTTCTTCGTGCACAAGGAAACCGGCGAACTGCATCCGCGTACGCTGGAGCTGCTCGAAGAAGTCGCGCAACGCGTCGAGAAGGCCGGCATTGAAGCATGGCAAACGCTCGACCCGCGCGAACTGCTCGGCGACGACGCCAACATGTACGAAAAGAACCGCGACACGCTCGACGTCTGGTTCGATTCGGGCACCACGCATTGGCACGTGCTGCGCGGCTCGCATAAAGACGAACTGCAATTCCCGGCCGACCTGTATCTGGAAGGCTCGGACCAGCATCGCGGCTGGTTCCACTCGTCGCTGCTGACCGCGTCGATGCTCGACGGCCGTCCGCCGTATAACGCGCTGCTCACGCACGGCTTCACCGTCGACGGCGAAGGCCGCAAGATGAGCAAGTCGCTCGGCAACGGGATCGACCCGCATGAGGTGGCGAACCGCCTCGGCGCGGAAATCATTCGTCTGTGGATCGCCTCGACCGATTACTCGGGCGAACTGGCGATCTCCGAGGAAATCCTGAAGCGGGTGACGGAAAGTTATCGCCGCATCCGCAACACGCTGCGCTTCCTGCTCGCGAACCTGTCGGACTTCGACTTCGCGCAACACGCGCGTCCGGTCGAAGACTGGCTCGAGATCGATCGTTACGCAGTGGCGCTGTCGGCGAATCTGCAGAACGACATCCTCTCGCACTACGACAAGTACGAGTTCCACCCGGTGGTCGCCAAGCTGCAGACGTTCTGCTCGGAAGACCTGGGCGGTTTCTATCTCGACGTGCTGAAAGACCGCCTGTACACCACGGCGGCCGACTCCGTCGCACGCCGCTCGGCGCAGACCGCGCTGTATCACATCGCGCACGGCCTGCTGCGTCTGATGGCGCCGTTCATGTCGTTCACCGCGGAAGAAGCGTGGAAGGTGTTCCAGCCGAACAGCGAAACGATCTTCACCGAGACGTATCACGCGTTCCCGGCAGTGCCGCAAGCCGGTGAGCTGCTCGACAAGTGGACGCTGCTGCGCGCCGCGCGCAGCGACGTGACCAAGGCGTTGGAAGAAGCACGCGTCGCCAACCTGATCGGCTCGTCGCTGCAGGCGGAAGTCGAAATCCGGGCGAGCGGCGCGCGTTATGACGCGCTCACGAGCCTCGGCGACGACCTCAAGTTTGTGCTGATCACGTCGGCGGCAAGCGTCGTGAAAGTCGACAGCGAAGCGGACGAAAGCGTCGAAGTGATCGCCTCGAAGTATCTGAAGTGCGAGCGCTGCTGGCACTATCGCGCGGACGTCGGCGCCAACGCCGAGCACCCCACCCTGTGCGGCCGCTGCTTCAGCAATCTGTTCGGCAACGGCGAAACGAGGAGCGCGGCATAATGGCAAGAACCGTGTCGAAAGCGTCGTCCGGAAACAGCTCGCTGGCGCCCTGGCTTGGCGTGGCGCTGATCGTGATTCTGTTCGATCAGCTCACCAAGATCGCGATCCAGAAGGTGTTCGCCTACGGTGTTCCGCACGAGGTCACGCCGTTTTTCAACCTGATCCTCGTGTACAACCGTGGCGCCGCCTTCAGCTTCCTCGCGATGGCGGGCGGCTGGCAGCGCTGGGCGTTCACCGCGCTCGGCGTGGTTGCGGCGCTCGTGATCTGCTATCTGCTCAAGCGTCATGGCGGACAGAAGATGTTCTGCACGGCGCTCTCGCTGATTCTCGGCGGTGCGCTCGGCAACGTGATCGACCGGCTCGCGTACGGCCACGTGATCGACTTTCTCGATTTCCACGTACGGGCATGGCATTGGCCGGCGTTCAATCTCGCCGACAGCGCGATCACGATCGGCGCGATCCTGCTCGTGCTCGACGAGTTGCGGCGCGTACGCGGCTCGCGCTAAACGGCGCGTATCAGCGCCGCCTTGGGGGCCTGAGCCACGCTCATGTGGCGCTTGCGTCCGAGGCTTGGGTTTGTGCTCAGATGAGCGCTTACGCGCCGATTCGTAGGCGGCCAACGGCGCGGCACCCGCACCGCTGCCCGCCACCACGCTTTGTCGGAGGCTTTCGTTGGCAACCGCAGAACTCGCAGGAAAACACCTCGTCCTCGGCATGACGGGCGGCATTGCCTGCTACAAGATCGCCGAACTCACGCGTCTGCTGACCAAGGCCGGCGCGACCGTCCAGGTCGTCATGACCGAAGCGGCCACGCAATTCATTACCCCCGTCACGATGCAGGCGCTGTCCGGCCGGCCGGTCTACTCGAGCCAGTGGGACGGGCGCGTGCCGAACAACATGGCGCACATCGATCTGTCGCGTGAAGCCGACGCCATCGTCATTGCGCCCGCCTCGACTGACTTCCTCGCCAAACTCGCGCACGGCATGGCCGACGATCTGCTCTCGACACTCTGTGTCGCGCGAGATTGTCCGCTGCTCGTCGTGCCGGCGATGAACCGGCAGATGTGGCAAAACCCGGCGACCCAGCGCAACGTTGCGCAACTGCGCGCGGACGGCATCGAAGTGCTCGGCCCCGATTCGGGTCCGCAAGCGTGCGGCGAAATCGGCGACGGGCGCATGCTGGAAGCAGCGGCCACGTTTGAAGCGATCGCGTCGTTCTTCTCGCCCAAGATCCTGTCCGGCCGTCGCGTATTGCTGACCGCCGGCCCGACCTTCGAGCCACTCGATCCGGTGCGCGGCATCACCAATCGTTCGAGCGGCAAAATGGGCTTTGCACTGGCGCGCGCCGCACAGCAAGCGGGCGCCGAGGTGCATCTGATCGCCGGCCCCGTCGCGCTGGAAACGCCGTGGGGCGTGTTCCGCGAAGACGTGCAAACCGCGCAGCAAATGCACGACGCGGTGATGCGCGCGGTCGCGGACGCCGACATCTTTATCGGCGTGGCCGCGGTGGCCGACTGGCGCGTCGATCACGCCAGCGAACAGAAGATCAAGAAAACCGCCGATCGCGCACTGCCCACGTTCACGTTCGTCGAGAATCCGGACATTCTGGCGTCGGTGGCCAAACTGCCGCATCCGCCTTTCGCCGTCGGCTTTGCAGCGGAAAGCGGCGATCTCGAAGTGCATGGCGAAGAAAAGCGCGTACGCAAGAACGTACCGCTGCTGATCGGCAATCTCGGCCCGCTGACGTTCGGTCTCGACGACAACGAGGTCATCCTGTTCGAAGCAGGGGGTGCAACGAAGCTGCCGCGCGCCGACAAGCAGACGCTCGCGCGCGCCTTGATCGTGGAAATTGCCAGACGTCTGCCCGACACAAGTCTGATCCGCTAAGGCCGCTCGCGGGTGGCGCACGCCGGCTTCACCGCGAGCGCCTCCCGCGCACCAAGTTATCTGTATCTGGAGCAGTACTGACATGACGCTACTTTCCGTGCTCGATCAAACGCCCGTGATCGACGGGCACTCAGTGGCGGACGCCATCGCCGCCACCGTCGAACTCGCGCAACTGGCTGACGATCTCGGCTACACGCGCTACTGGTGCGCCGAGCATCACGGCTTGCGCGGCGTGTCGAACCCATGCCCGGAGGTGATGCTGGCGCGCCTCGGCAGCGTCACCAAACGCATACGCGTGGGCTCCGGCGGCGTGATGCTGCCGTACTACAGTCCGTTCAAGGTCGCCGAGCAATTCATGATGCTCGAGGCGCTGTTTCCCAACCGCATCGATCTCGGCGTAGGGCGCGCGCCCGGTGGCGACATGCGCACCGCTCAGGCAGTCGCGGCCGACGCCTACAATCGCGGCGACATTTTCACGCAGCAAGTTGCCGATCTGGTCGGCCTGATGCACGGCACGTTGCCCGAAGATCATCTCGCGCACGGCGTGCTGCTGCAACCGCAGATCGCCACGCGCCCGCAACTGTGGATGCTCGGTTCGAGTGAATTCGGCGGCTTGCTGGCGGCACAACTCGGGATCCGCTTTGCGTTCGCGCATTTCATCAACGCGCATTTCGGGCACCAGGTGGCGCATGCCTATCGCGATCGTTTCAAACCCAGCCTGGAGACGCAGCAGCCGTATCTGGCCGCCGCCGTATTCGTGATCTGCGCGGACACCGAGCAGGAAGCAGCCGATCTGGAAAAAGCCGTCGACCTGCGCCGCGTGCAAATGGCCTATGGTCTGAACGCACCGATTCCCACCGTCGAACAAGGCATCGCTCAGGAATACGGCGAACGCGAGCGTCTCGTGATCGACCGCGAGAAACCACGCAGTATCATCGGCACGCCGGAAACCGTCACTGAGCGGCTGCATGACTTGCAGGAGCAGTTCCAGGCCGACGAACTGATTGTGCTCACCGTAGCCGGCAGCTATCGCGCCCGGCTGCGCTCCTATGAACTTCTCGCCGACGCGTTCCAGCTCGGACGCCCGGCCTCCACTCCCTAACCTTCGAACCTGCATGAAACTCGACCTGAAGATTCTCGATGCGCGCATGCGCGACCAACTCCCGGCCTACGCAACCACCGGCAGCGCGGGCCTCGACCTGCGTGCCTGCCTCGACGAACCGTTGACGCTGAAGCCGGGCGAAACCGCGCTGGTGCCGACAGGTCTGGCGATTCACGTCGGCGATCCGGGTTACGCAGCGTTGATTCTGCCGCGTTCGGGCCTGGGTCATAAGCATGGGATCGTACTGGGAAATCTGGTCGGCCTGATCGATTCGGATTACCAGGGTCAACTGATGATCTCGACGTGGAACCGCGGCGAGACCACGTTCGTGCTGAATCCGATGGAGCGCCTCGCGCAACTCGTGATCGTGCCGGTGGTCCAGGCCGAGTTCAATATCGTCGACGATTTCGAAAGCAGCGAGCGTGGTGCGGGTGGATTCGGCAGCACGGGCAAGCACTGATCGAAGTCAAGCGAAATACCCATAAAAAACGGCGCGGGTTTAAACCCGCGCCGTTTTTTTGTCTGGCGTAACGCCTGAAACTTACTCGACTTCGACCGCTTCCGGATTCGGATTGCGCGGCGCCGGATGTTCGTCGAAGGTCAGCTGCACCTTGTCTTCCGCATCCACGTCGACCGTCACGCGGCCGCCGTTCATCAGCTTGCCGAACAGCAGTTCGTCGGCCAGCGCACGACGGATCGTGTCCTGAATCAGACGCTGCATCGGCCGCGCGCCCATCAACGGATCGAAACCGTGCTTGGCGAGATGCTTGCGCAGCGCGTCGGTAAAGAGCGCGTCGACCTTCTTCTCGTGCAGCTGATCTTCCAGCTGCATCAGGAACTTGTCGACCACACGCATGATGATTTCTTCATCGAGCGAGCGGAAGCTGATCGTTGCGTCCAGACGGTTACGGAACTCCGGCGTGAACATGCGCTTGATGTCGACCATTTCGTCGCCGGTTTCCCGACGATTCGTGAAGCCGATCACCGACTTGCCCATGGCCTCGGCGCCCGCATTCGTCGTCATGATGATGATGACGTTGCGGAAATCCGCCTTTCGGCCGTTGTTGTCCGTCAGCGTGCCGTGGTCCATCACCTGCAGCAGCACGTTGTAGATGTCCGGATGCGCCTTCTCGATTTCGTCGAGCAGCAGCACGCAATGCGGCTTCTTCGTAACCGCTTCGGTCAGCAGACCGCCCTGATCGAAACCGACATAGCCCGGCGGCGCGCCGATCAACCGGCTCACCGCATGACGCTCCATATACTCCGACATGTCGAAGCGGATCAACTCGATCCCCAGCGTGAACGCCAGTTGCTTCGCCACTTCCGTCTTGCCGACGCCCGTGGGGCCGGAAAACAGGAACGCGCCGATCGGCTTGTCCAGCTTGCCGAGACCCGCACGCGCCATCTTGATCGCGGCCGACAGCGCGTCGATGGCCGGGTCTTGCCCGAACACCACGCTCTTCAGATCGCGATCGAGCGTTTGCAGCTTGCTGCGATCGTCTTGCGACACGCTTTGCGGCGGGACGCGGGCAATCTTCGAGATGATTTCTTCGATCTCGTTCTTGCCGATGGTCTTCTTCTGCTTCGACTTCGGCAGGATGCGTTGCGCTGCGCCGGCTTCGTCGATCACGTCGATCGCCTTGTCCGGCAAATGACGATCCGTAATGAAGCGTGCCGACAACTCAGCCGCCGCCGACAGCGCACCCGACGAGTACTTCACGCCGTGATGCTCTTCGAAGCGCGACTTCAGCCCGCGCAGGATCGCCACCGTCTGTTCGACGGTCGGCTCGGTCACGTCGACCTTCTGGAAACGGCGCGACAAAGCCGCGTCTTTTTCGAAGATGCCGCGATATTCGGTGAACGTGGTCGCACCGATGCACTTGAGCGTACCCGACGACAACGCCGGCTTCAGCAGATTCGATGCATCCAGCGTGCCGCCCGACGCAGCACCCGCGCCGATCAGCGTATGAATTTCGTCGATGAACAGAATGGCGTGCGGACGTTCCTTCAATTCCTTGAGGACGGTCTTCAGGCGTTGCTCAAAGTCGCCGCGATACTTGGTGCCGGCGAGCAGCGCGCCCATATCGAGCGAATACACCTGCGCATCCGCCAGAATGTCCGGCACTTCGCCGCGCGTAATGCGCCACGCGAGCCCTTCGGCAATCGCGGTCTTACCCACACCGGCCTCACCGACCAGTAGCGGATTGTTTTTGCGCCTGCGGCACAACACCTGCACCACGCGCTCGACTTCCGACTCACGCCCGATCAGCGGATCGATGCGGCCGTCTTTCGCCATCTGGTTCAGGTTCTGCGTGAACTGGGCGAGCGGCGTTTCTTTCTGCGCGGCGGCTTCGTCGGACTCGGCATTCGCGTCGCTCGCTTTCGCGGCGTCCGTGCTGCTGGTCTTCGCGATGCCATGCGAAATGAAATTCACCACATCCAGACGCGTCACGCCCTGCTGCTGCAGGTAGTACACCGCATGCGAGTCCTTCTCGCCGAAGATCGCCACCAGCACGTTCGCGCCGGTCACTTCCTTCTTGCCATTCGAGGTGGACTGCACATGCATGATCGCGCGCTGAATCACACGCTGGAAACCCAGTGTGGGCTGCGTGTCGACGTCGTCCGTGCCGGGCACGGTTGGCGTGTTGTCATGAATGAAATTGCGCAGGTTCTGGCGCAGATCCTCGATATTGGCCGCGCATGCACGCAACACCTCCGCGGCCGTTGGATTGTCCAACAGTGCCAGCAAAAGATGTTCGACCGTTATGAACTCGTGCCGCGCCTGGCGTGCTTCCATGAACGCCATGTGCAGGCTGACTTCCAGTTCCTGGGCAATCATGCTTCCTCCATCACACACTGCAGCGGATGCCCGGCCTGCCGTGCGTGGGTAACGACTTGCTCGACTTTGGTCGACGCGATGTCCCGCGTATAGACCCCACAAACTCCCCTGCCCTCGCGATGCACCTTCAACATCACCTGCGTTGCGGTTTCACGATCTTTATTGAAATACTCCTGCACGATCATCACGACAAATTCCATTGGCGTGAAGTCGTCATTCAGCAGCACCACCTTGTACATGGATGGCGGCTTGAGCTTTTTCTCCTGCCGCTCCAGTACGGTGCTGTCCTGCTTGTCCGGGATAATCGCCATACACCCATTCTAAACAACTAGGACAGGCCCGCAATCCTGTCAAAACCCGGCCAACCGGCCGGTGAGCCCGTTCGCTACCGCCTATGGGTAATTACCCCCACGGCGTTGCGTCATTCGACGAGCCGATTGCGGAGCCGGCCCCTATCCTGTGAAGCGTCGCAGTCGTGCTGCGCCGCAGTCGGATCGAGTATCGCACAACCTGCCGGTACTGGCTGAAGGCGCTCGCGCCGCCGCATCGGTAGGTTCTGCCACCCGCAGAACAGCATGTGAGTCGATTATGCGACTTTTCAAGACACCACGCTCGGGCAACCGCACATAAGAAAACAAAAGCGGGAAAAACCCTGGAAACGCCTGTTTGCAACACGACAACGGCGTCTCAAAATTTTCTTGACACTCGAATAAAGAGCCTCAACAATCAAGCTGGCACTTTTTTCACTGCGCCATAATTTCGAAAAAATGCCGTTGGTGAGCTTGTGAGGAGGGAGCGGCTGCATCATGCGGTCGTCGAGCTTTTCGAGGGCTCGTGGTAGTGACATGAGTTACAGGGGAAGTTGGAATGGCAACTGGTACGGTCAAATGGTTCAATGACGCAAAAGGTTTCGGATTCATCACGCCTGACGAAGGTGGTGAGGATCTGTTTGCACACTTCTCGGCCATCCAGATGAATGGGTTCAAGACCCTCAAGGAAGGTCAAAAAGTAACCTTCGAGGTCGTGCAAGGCCCGAAAGGCAAACAGGCATCGAACATCCAGGCACCTGCCTGAAACTGTTCGTTACCCGTCCTTTGAAACCCGGCTTCGTGCCGGGTTTCTTTTTTGGGCGGCGCCTTCCAGTTTGAGGCGCATCTTGAAGCGAGTCGGTATTGCGGCTCGGGATGTGGGTTGATCGAATATCTCAAATACTGGACACCGAACTTCCTTTCCGAACGCTTTCGATACCCACCTGATAACGAACATACAAAAAAACCCCGGCCACCTCACGGCGCCGGGGTTTTGAATTCAGCCGGACAAACCGGCGCGAATCGCTTACATGTTTTCGATCAACACCTGACCGAAGCCTGAACAGGACACTTGCGTCGCACCTTCCATCAGGCGCGCGAAGTCATATGTGACCCGTTTTTGCAGAATCGACTTTTCCATCGATTTGATGATCAGATCCGCCGCTTCAGTCCAGCCCAGGTGACGCAGCATCATCTCGGCCGAGAGAATTTCCGAACCCGGATTCACATAGTCTTTGCCGGCATATTTCGGCGCCGTGCCGTGCGTGGCTTCGAACATGGCGACCGAATCCGACATATTTGCACCCGGCGCAATCCCGATACCGCCGACTTGCGCAGCCAGCGCGTCCGAAACATAGTCGCCGTTCAGATTCAGCGTGGCGATCACGTCGTATTCGGCCGGGCGCAGCAGGATCTGCTGGAGGAACGCGTCGGCAATCACATCTTTCACCACGATGTCGCCACCCGTTTTCGGGTTCTTGATCTTCATCCACGGACCGCCGTCGATCAGCTCCGCCGCGAATTCCTTCTGCGCCAGCGCATAGCCGTAGTCGCGGAATGCGCCTTCCGTGAACTTCATGATGTTGCCCTTGTGCACAAGCGTGACCGAGCGGCGCTCGTTGTCGATCGCGTACTGGATCGCCTTGCGCACCAGACGCTCCGTGCCTTCGCGCGACACGGGCTTGACACCGATCCCCGAGGTTTCCGGGAAGCGGATCTTCTTCACGCCCATTTCCTCGCGCAGGAACTTGATGACCTTCTTCGCGTCTTCCGACCCGGCAGGCCATTCGATGCCGGCGTAAATGTCTTCCGAGTTCTCGCGGAAGATCACCATGTCGATCTTCTCAGGCTCACGCACCGGCGAAGGCACACCCTTGAAGTACTGTACCGGGCGCAGGCAAACATACAGATCGAGTTCCTGACGTAGCGCAACGTTCAGCGAACGGATGCCGCCGCCAACCGGCGTGGTAAGCGGACCCTTGATCGAGACAACGTATTCCTTCAGCACCTGCAGCGTTTCTTCCGGCAGCCACACATCCGGGCCGTACACCTTGGTCGATTTCTCGCCGGCATAGATTTCCATCCAGTGGATTTTCTTCTTGCCCGCATAGGCTTTTTCTACTGCGGCATCCACCACTTTCAACATCACCGGCGTGATGTCGAGGCCTGTTCCATCGCCTTCGATATACGGAATGATCGGCTGGTCGGAAACGTTGAGCGAGAAATCTGCGTTGACAGTGATCTTGTCACCACCGGTCGGAACCTTGATGTGCTGATACGGCATGATCGACTCCAGTGAAGGCTGTGCTGAAAGCTGATGGGGAGACTGCGGAAACTGGGTGCTCCTCGCTGCGCGCAATGCCGGACGCCCGCGAGCGGCCTGGTCGCCTATTCTAGCCCACGCCGACGCAGCAACGAGGCCGTAGCGGCTCGGGGTTTTCCAACATTGTCGAAAATCAGATCCGCAAGGCGGTTTATTCTTATGTCTTATATAAGATACAAGACTTACAGCAAGCGATTATGCATTACTATTCCGCGATTTACTATTGGGCCAGCACCTCTCCCGGCTTGAGTGGCACGCCACCGCCGCAGCCGGCGCCAGCCGACCTTCATCGATTCCCTTATGCGACTTATCGCCCTGAACAAACCGTTCGGCACCATTTGCCAGTTTTCGCCGCACGAAACGCGGGCGTCGCTAGCCGACTGGGTAAAAGTGCCCGGCGTTTATCCCGCGGGCCGGCTCGACTCCGATAGCGAAGGGCTGCTGCTCCTCACCGACGACGGTGCGCTGCAAGCGCGCATCGCCGAACCGCGCCACAAACTGGTCAAACGCTATTGGGCACAAGTGGAAGGCGCAGTCGACGATGCCGCGTTGAAGAAACTCGCGCGCGGCGTCGATCTCGGCGATTACGTCACGCAGCCCTGTCGCGCCGACTATGTCGAGCCAGGCGGGTCGCTCTGGGCACGCACACCGCCGATCCGCTACCGCGCCGCGATTCCCACCACATGGATCGAGTTGTCGATCACCGAAGGCAAGAACCGCCAGGTACGTCGCATGACTGCCGCGGTCGGGTTTCCGACGTTGCGTCTCGTACGCGCGGGCATCGGCGCACTCGATATTTTTTCGCTCGGACTGCAGCCCGGAGAGAGTGTCGAATTGCCGCTGAAGGCGCCATGGGAAGGCAGGGTTTGAAACGGTTCACCTGCACGCCATGTCTGCGCCGAACCGGCATCAAGTTTGTATTCTGACCGGCGAGAAAAAAGCTAACTCGTTGTATCCGCAAACAAAAATAGCGCGTGAAACCAAGCTGAAAACGCGTGAAACAATTGCGTCCGTGACCACTGCGCGGCTATTCATTTGCATCAGCACATCAGCATATAAATTTTCCACAAAAAACACGTCAACCGGTGCGCGAGCTCACGCGTTATTCGACGCAGATGCCGCCCGAAGCTATCCGGCATTCAGCCTTAAGGGCCTTTGCACAAGCCGCTCACGCGGCGAGTACAGGGAGTCTGAACGCTAAACAGACGCGTCGAAAAAAATGTCGATGCGGCTGTCAACCGAAAGGTGGATGGCACGTTTACCGACATGACTCTACATATAACCGGGTCATTTGGTTAATTAACTCAAGCTGAGGATTTACAAAATGAACAAACTGATCGCCGCTCTGGTCGCTGGCCTCTTCGCAACGGCAGCATTCGCACAAGCTTCGGCACCGGCAGCAGCTTCGGCAGCTCCGGCAGCAGCAGCTTCGTCGGCAAAGAAGGCTGAACACAAGAAGTCGCACAAGAAGTCGCACAAGAAGGCAGCAGCAGCAGCTGCAGCTTCGGGCGCATCGGAGTAAGTTTGTTGTAAAAACGCAGTCAAGAACTCGCTTCATTGCCGTTCTTACGGCGTTGAAAGGCAGATCACCGCAAGGCGATCTGCCTTTTTGTTTTTGACGCGCTCGCGTAACATTCGCGGGTTAATTTCCAGCAAGGAGTCATGCCGTGCGATTTCCCATGCGCTCGTTGATTGCGCGTTTCGCTGTTGCCGTTGCACTGCCGCTCGCCGCGATCTCGTTCGCCGCGACCACCGCTGCCCCCGCTCACGCGCAACAGATGCCGGCCGGCGCGAAGCAGCCCGGCGACTTTCCGCGCGCAAAGCTGACCGCGGGCATGTTCGTGATCGACGCAGCCGTCGCCGCGAATGACGCCGACCGCGAACAAGGCCTGATGTATCGCACGACCCTCGCGCCGAATGAAGGCATGTTGTTCGTTTTCAATGAAAACGCCGTGCATTGCTTCTGGATGAAGAACACGTTGATCCCGTTGTCGATCGCCTTCATGCGCGCCGACGGCACGGTCACCGATATCGACGAAATGCAGGCCGAGACGACCAACAATCACTGCCCGAAGAACAACGGCGTGTATGCGCTGGAAATGAGCAAGGGCTGGTTCTCGTCGAAGGGCATCAAACCGGGGATGAAAATCCAGGGGTTGCCGGCCGCGCAATAAACGCACTAAACGCGCGCCGCCACGGCGTCACCCCGCCGTTCCTCGAGCGGCCGCTGTCCGGAAAAGCCGGTGCCTTTCACGAGGTGCCGGCTTTTTTTGCGTTCCACGCGGAGCAGGCCATGCCTGGCGCCGGGCGGAGAGCCATGCCAGCAGGCCATCACACGCGGCTGGCAAGATTCCTGCAAAAGACGGGCCGACGCGCTATCCTAGTATTCTCAGTAAAGCAGCACACAGGCTCCCCGGGCGGCACAGCGTGTCGCCCGGCAAGCGTTTCAGGCGCGCCATTTCAAGGAGGTTCACGTGCCCCGCAAGACTCCCATCGAGCGCTACCGGAATATCGGCA
Organism: Paraburkholderia agricolaris; assembly: GCF_009455635.1. Lineage (NCBI taxonomy): Bacteria > Pseudomonadati > Pseudomonadota > Betaproteobacteria > Burkholderiales > Burkholderiaceae > Paraburkholderia > Paraburkholderia agricolaris. The sequence continues at coordinate 717,215 of NZ_QPER01000001.1, read as the reverse complement.
TTAGCGCTCACATCGACGCCGGCAAAACCACCACCACCGAACGCATCCTGTTCTACACAGGCGTGACCCACAAGATCGGCGAGGTTCACGACGGTGCTGCGACGATGGACTGGATGGAACAGGAGCAGGAGCGCGGCATCACCATCACGTCGGCGGCTACCACCGCCTTCTGGAAGGGCATGGCCGGCAACTATCCCGAACACCGGATCAACATCATCGACACCCCGGGCCACGTCGACTTCACGATTGAAGTGGAACGCTCGATGCGCGTGCTCGACGGCGCGTGCATGGTGTACGACTCGGTCGGCGGCGTGCAGCCGCAATCCGAAACCGTGTGGCGCCAGGCGAACAAGTACAAGGTGCCGCGCATCGCGTTCGTCAACAAGATGGACCGGGTTGGCGCGGACTTCTTTCGCGTGCAGCGGCAGATCGGCGATCGCCTGAAGGGCGTCGCGGTGCCGATCCAGATTCCGGTCGGCGCGGAAGACCATTTCCAGGGTGTGGTCGACCTCGTCAAGATGAAGGCGATCTACTGGGACGAAGAGAACCAGGGGATCAAGTTCGAGTATCGCGACATCCCGGCGGAACTCGCGGATACCGCGAAGGAATGGCACGACAAGATGGTCGAGGCCGCCGCTGAAGCGAACGAGGAACTGCTCGACAAATACCTGCACGGCGGAACGCTGACCGAAGAGGAAATCAAGCACGGCATCCGTGTGCGCACCATCGCCAACGAGATCGTGCCGATGCTGTGTGGCAGCGCGTTCAAGAACAAGGGCGTGCAGGCCATGCTCGACGCGGTGATCGACTATCTGCCGTCGCCGGTCGATGTGCCCGCCATCACAGGCCACGACGAACACGACAGGGAAATCGAGCGTCATCCGCGCGACGACGATCCGTTCTCGGCGCTCGCCTTCAAGATCATGACCGACCCGTTCGTCGGCCAGCTGATCTTCTTCCGCGTGTATTCGGGCGTGGTGAATTCGGGCGACACCGTCTACAACGCGGTCAAGGAGAAGAAGGAGCGCCTTGGCCGGATCCTGCAGATGCATGCGAACGAGCGCAAGGAAATCAAGGAAGTCTACGCAGGCGACATCGCCGCGGCAGTCGGCCTGAAGGAAGCGACCACCGGCGACACGCTGTGCGATCCGCAGCACGTGATCATTCTCGAACGGATGATCTTCCCGGAACCGGTGATTTCGCAGGCCGTCGAGCCGAAGACCAAGGTCGATCAGGAGAAGATGGGCATCGCGCTCAATCGTCTCGCGCAGGAAGACCCGTCGTTCCGCGTGCAGACGGATGAAGAATCCGGCCAGACGATCATCTCCGGGATGGGCGAGTTGCACCTGGAAATTCTGGTCGACCGGATGAAGCGCGAGTTCGGCGTCGAGGCGACCGTCGGCAAGCCGCAGGTGGCTTACCGCGAAACGGTGCGCAACAAGGTCGAAGATGTCGAAGGCAAGTTCGTCAAGCAGTCGGGCGGCCGTGGCCAGTACGGCCACGCGGTGATTACGCTCGAGCCGTCGGCGCAAGGCAAAGGCTACGAGTTCGTCGACGCGATCAAGGGTGGCGTGATTCCACGTGAATACATTCCGGCGGTCGACAAGGGCATTCAGGAAACGCTGAAGGCCGGCGTGCTGGCGGGCTATCCGGTGGTCGACGTGAAAGTGACACTGACCTTCGGTTCGTACCACGACGTCGACTCGAACGAAAACGCCTTCCGCATGGCCGGTTCGATGGCCTTCAAGGATGCGATGCGCAAGGCAAGGCCCGTGTTGCTCGAACCGATGATGGCCGTCGAAGTGGAAACGCCGGAAGACTTCATGGGCAACGTGATGGGCGATCTGTCGAGCCGTCGCGGCATGGTGCAGGGCATGGAAGACATCGCCGGCGGTGGCGGCAAGCTGGTGCGCGCCGAAGTGCCGCTCGCGGAGATGTTCGGCTATTCGACGTCGCTGCGTTCAGCCACGCAAGGCCGCGCGACCTACACGATGGAGTTCAAGCACTACGCGGAAACGCCGAACAACGTCGCGGAAGCCGTGATCAGCTCGAAGCAGAAGTAAGCACGAGGTAGCTGCACGCAATGTGCGGCCACCCAGACTGAAGCAAAAAAGCCCGTCTTTTTTTGGACGGGCTTTTTTTTCACCGTGGCGCGGGGATCGTGAATACCGGCACGCTTCACGTGCCGGCGAATCACTCGACGTCCCAGATATCGCGACCGTTAAGCGCTTGCACAGGGCGTTGATTGCCGTGATAGAACGCCTCCATCGCGTGCAGTTGCTGCGGCGTGATCGTGACGGGTTCCTTGAACTCGATCCAGGTCACCCCTTCCGAGCAAGGCGGCGTGGTCAGCGAGCCGCTATAGGTGTAGTAACCGGGATTCCCCGGCAGCAGGTCGAGCGGGTTGATCGCGACGCCACTCGCCACCAGCTCAGCGCCCTTCTCATGAGGGATACGATCCAGCAAGGCCTGAATAACCGGATTGGCTTGCGCCCCGAGTTTGAACTGAACCGCGAGTACGAGCAGTTTGCCATCGTCGGCACGGTGAACGAAGTGAGCATCCATCACGCTTGCGTTGCCGGCGAAGCGCTCTTCACCCGGTGCGTGAAAGTGGAACTGGACCAGTTGGTAGGCACGGCCACCAAGCGAAATGCTATCCGTGCCCGGTGCCGCGTTGAACTGTACGGAGTGCCCGGTGTTGGAAATGTCGATGGGCAGCGGCTGGTAGTTGATTTTCAGCCTGGGCATATCGGCGGGCGCCTTCTTCGCACTTTCGATATTGATCGGCGATTCAGCGCGGCCGCTTTCGCAAGCATGAAAGTCTTTGCTGATTGCCCCCCAGTGAGCAGGGCCGTGGTCGCCACTGTAGCCCCATTCGTGGCCGGGTTCGGCCCAGGCGCTGGACGCGGCAAAGGCCATGCATAGCAACACGCCACCGGACAATCGTTTAATCTGCTTCATGGTGGTTAAACCCTTGAAAATTGACAGAGCGCCAGCCTGCGTTAGCGCATGCGGCGGCGCTATCGGACTACTCGTAAAAGCAGCCCGCACGAGACAAACGACAAGGGTTCCGGGCGGGTTCGGAAAATGCGAACGCACGCATCGGCGAGCCACACGCCTGTTTCTGAACGTGCAAAAATGCCGCAAGGCGACGTGCCCAGCACCCGGACGGCCGCCCACGAGGAGACACACCATGAGCCAGGATCACGAACACCCGCATTACAAGGACGAGCACCCGTCGGCACCGGTCGACTGGCGCGAGCACGGCGTGAAGGTCATCAAGGCCGACCAGCTCGACAGCAATACCGCGCAAACGCCCGGTATGAATCGGGCGGCGGCGATCAATGCGGCACGGGTCGGGGCGCAGAAAATCTGGGCCGGCACCGTGACGATCCATCCGAATGCAAAGACCGGCGCGCACCATCACGGCGCGCTCGAAAGCGTGATTTACGTCGTGCGAGGCCAGGCCCGCATGCGCTGGGGCGAACATCTGGAGTTCACAGCCGAGGCCGGCCCGGGCGATTTCATCTTCGTGCCGCCCTATGTGCCGCATCAGGAAATCAACGCGAGTACCGACGAGCCGCTCGAATGCGTGCTGGTACGCAGCGACAATGAGGCCGTGGTGGTAAATCTGAACATCGACGCGGTGGAAGCACCGGAAACGGTCTTCTGGGTCGATCCGATTCACAAACATCCGCACGAACATTGAATCTCTTGTCCGCGCCGTCTCGCGTGTCGTGCCAGTGGCCCGCCCCCGGCGCGCGGTAAATCCAACTCGCCGGTACCGGCCTGATCGGTAAGGATGCCATCGCAGCAGCGCTTCCTGCGCTACGGCATCGGCCTCGCGCAGGAAGCGCGCCATACGATCCGTGGCCGGGCGCTGCGCAGCATGCATCGAGCGTTGTCCCGACGATACACGGGGGCTCTTTTATCCGCGAAACCGGCCCCCCGCGCCCTTGCAGGCGCGCCGAATCCGCAGGCAATCGCTTACACTGAAACCGCGTTGCGTCATCGCAAACCCGCTACCCTGCCGCGCGCATCCGGCGCGGCCCTTCAGAACCGACAACAGAACGGACTGGATACTCCATCGATGAAGACTCCCGCGGATCGACTTTCCGGACTCGACCTGGCCCGCCACACCGCCGACGCCTACGGCAACCACGCTATCGACGAATTCATCGCCGGCCGCATCACGCGCCGCGATCTGCTGCGCTATGCCGGCGTGATCGGTTTATCGCTGGCCGGCGGCGGCGTGCTGAATGCGCCGCTGGCACGCGCACAAGGCGCGCCGGGCCCGTCTAACCAGACGATCCGCGTGGCCCACCTGACGCCGGCCGGTGCGGTCGATCCGCTCACCGTGACCGATGCCGCGAGTCTCGCGCTGCTGAACCAGACCGGCGAATTCCTGATCGACGACGACGGCGAAAAGCTCGTGCTGAAGCCCGCGCTCGCCTTGTCGTGGAAGCCGAACGACAAAGGCGACGTGTGGACTTTCAAGCTGCGGCCGAACGTCAAATTCCACGACGGCCAGGCATTCACCGCCAAAGATGTCGTCGCCACTTTCGATCGTCTCGCCGATCCGGCCAGCGGTTCGGCGGCGCTGTCGGTGCTCAAGGGCGTGTTGTCGAAAGGCGGCGCGAAAGTGGTCGACGAGCACACGGTCGCCTTCCACCTCGATGCTCCGAACGGCAACTTCCCGTACTACGTTTCCTCCGACAATTACAACGCAGTGATCCTGCCCGCGAACTATGCGGGTGGTTATGAAAAGAGCTTCATCGGCACCGGCCCGTTCAAGCTCGAAAAGTATCAGGCGAAGGTCGGTGCATCGTTCGTGCGCAATCCGGATTACTGGGGCGACAAAGCGTTACCGCAACGCGTACAGTTCTCCTTCTATGCCGACGAACAGGCTCAATTGCTTGCACTGCAAGGTCATCAGGCCGACGTGATGGGCACCTTCACCGTGCAGGGTGGCGCCGGCATTCTGAACAATCCGGACTACAAGGCAGTCGGTGTGAAGTCGAGCGCGCATCGCCAGATTCACATGCGCAACGACAGCCCGTTGTTCAAGGACAAGCGTGTGCGCCAGGCAATGGCGTTGTCGCTCGATCGCGACGTGCTCGTGCGGGGTCTGTTCAAGGGCCGCGCGCAACTCGGCAACGACAGCCCGTTCGCACCGGTGTTTCCGTCTTCCGACGCCGGCGTCGCACAACGCAGGATCGACATCGCGAAAGCAAAGCAACTGCTCGCGCAAGCGGGTGTGCCGAACGGTTTCGACGTCACGCTGACCACCGAAAAGTACATGGAGATTCCCGATCTCGCGGTGGTCGTGCAGAACGCGGCGAAGGCGATCGGCGTGCGCATCAATCTGAAAGTGGAAAGCCAGTCGCTGTACTACGGCGCGGGCACGCCGGGCAAATCGGATTGGCTCGACTCGCCGCTCGGCATCACCGATTACGGCCATCGCGGCGTGCCGAATGTGTTCCTGAACGCGCCGCTCACCAGCACCGGCACATGGAACGCCGCGCACTTCCGGAACCCGCAGTACGATCAACTGGTTGCGCAATTCGTCGCGGCGATCGATCTGAGCTCGCAGCGGAAGATTTCCGGACAGATCCAGACCTTGTTGCTCGACGAAACGCCCGTGATCATCCCGTTCTTTTACGATCAACTGATCGCCATGCGCAAGGGCGTGAACGGCGTACGCTTCACCGCGCTCGCGCAACTCTATTTCGATCGCGCGGTGTTGAGCGCGTAATGTTGAGCGCACGGCACTTCTTTGACGGGAGCGCACGATGTCGACCACGGTGACCCCTTCCGCCTCCCCGGTGTCGAGCGGCAACGCCGGCCGCGTCGTGCGATTTCTGGCAACGCGGCTTGGTTTGTCGTTGATCACGTTGTGGCTGCTGTCGGTGATCGTGTTCGCGGGCGGCCAGCTGCTGCCGGGCGATATCGGCCGTGCGGTGCTCGGGCCACTCGCCGATGCGCGCGCGGTCGCCGCGCTCAATCACCAGCTCGGCGCGGACCGTCCGCTCATGACGCAATACGTGGAGTGGATCTCGCATTTCGTGCGCGGCGACATGGGGCTCTCCTATGCGTACCGCGAGCCGGTTGGGCCGTTTATCGCCGACGCGCTGGCGCATTCGGCCAAGCTTGGCCTGCTCGCGTTTATCGTCGTCGTTCCGCTCGGCATTGCGGGCGGTGTGTGGTCGGCCATGCATGCCGGCCGCTGGCTCGATCGCACCATCAGCATCGCCGGTTTGTCGGCCACCGTGGTGCCGGAGTTCGTCTCGTCGATCGTGCTGATTCTGGTGTTCGGCGTGTGGCTGCGCTGGCTGCCGATCGAAGCGTCGTATCCGCCGGAAGCGGGCGCGCTCGAACAACTGCGGCATCTGATTTTGCCGGTGCTGCCGCTGGTGCTGGTGTTTTTCGGCTACATCGCGCGGATGGCGCGTGCGGGCACCGTCGAAGCACTCGATGCGGACTACACCCGCACCGCGATCCTCAAAGGCCTGCCGCGCCGCACCGTGATCTGGCGGCATGTATTGCGCAATGCATTGCTGCCGACCATCACCGTGGCCGCAACGCAGCTCGGCTACATGATCGGTGGTCTCGTGGTGGTCGAGACGCTGTTCCACTACCAAGGCATCGGCTCGTTGATCTACAACGCCGCCAAGGCCAAAGACTTCCCCATGCTCGAAGCAGGCGTGCTGACGATCGGTGTGGTCTACACCGTCGCCAATCTCGTCGCCGATGCGCTGCATGTGCTGCTCAATCCGCGGTTGCGAGTGAGGAGCGCCGAATGAGCACCATCGTTCCACCGGCCGCGCCACCCACGCCACGTCCGGCCGGCGAACCGCGCTTCGACCAGTTGCGCGTGCTGCTGCGCTCACCTACGTTCGTGATCGGCGTGTTGATCGTCGGATGGTGGATCGTATGCGCGATCGCCGGGCAATGGATCGTACGGATCGATCCCTACGCCTCCGATCCGCTCAACTCGCTGATGCCGCCTGACAGCACGCATTGGTTCGGCACCGATCAGCTCGGCCGCGACGTGTTCTCGCGCGTGATCGTCGGCGCGCGCGACATTCTGACCATCGCGCCCTTGGCGACCCTGCTTGGCACGGTTGCCGGAACCGCCCTCGGTTTGATCGTCGGCTACTTCGAGGGCTGGGTCGACAATATCGTGGGCCGCGCGATCGACGCCGTGCTCGCGCTGCCGCTCGTGATCGTCGCGTTGCTCGCGCTCGCCGCGGTCGGCGCATCGAACTTCACCGTGATTCTCGTGATCGGCATCACCTTCACGCCGATCACCGCGCGCACGGTACGCGCCGCCGTGTTTGCCGAACGGCATCTGGACTACGTCGCCGCCGCGCAACTACGCGGCGAGCGCGCGCCGTACATCATGTTCGCGGAGATTCTGCCGAACGTGTTGCCGCCGATCATCGTCGAGGCGACCGTGCGGCTCGGCTATGCCATTTTTGCGGTCGCGACGCTGTCGTTTCTCGGCTTCGGCATTCAACCGCCTTCCGCCGACTGGGGGCTCGCGCTGTCCGAGTCGTACACGCTGATGGCGGGCGGTGCGTGGTGGACCGTCGTGTTCGCGGCCGGCGCCATCGCCTCGCTGGTGGTCGGCGTGAATCTGATCGCCGATAGCGTGCAAGGAGTGCTCGACCGATGAACGGCCCGCCGCCCGCCTCGTTCCCGGCTTTCGACGTGTCGAAGAGCGATCGTACAGATGCGCTGACCGTGGTGGGCCTGACGGTCACGTACCGGATGCGCGGACGCGATCGCGAAGTGTTGCAGGACATCTCGTTTCGCGTGCGGCGCGGTGAAGCGTATGGTCTCGTCGGCGAATCGGGTTGCGGTAAATCGACGGTCGCAATGGCAGCGCTGCGCTATTTGCCGCGCAACGGCAAGGTGAAGGCGGGCAAGATCGTCATCGCCGGTCAGGACGTACAGAAGCTCGACGCCGACGCCTTGCGCACGATGCGCGCGAACGCGATTTCGATGGTCTATCAGGACCCTGGGCGCGCATTGAATCCGTCACTGACGATTGCGCGGCAAGTCACGGAAGCCTTCGAAGCGGCCGGAGTCTCACGTGAAGAAGCGGTGCAGCGCACGGTCGAGATTCTGCAGCGTGTGCGCATCGCCTCACCCGAGCGCGTGATGGACAGCTACCCGCATCAGTTGTCGGGCGGCATGCAGCAGCGCGTGGTGATCGCGATGGCGCTCGCCTCGGACCCGGCGCTGCTGATTCTCGACGAACCGACCACCGGGCTCGACGCCACCGTCGAAGCGGAAGTGCTCGACCTCGTGGCGCAACTGCGCGCGGAACTCGGCACCGCCGTGCTGTTCATCAGCCACAATCTCGCGGTGATCGGGCGCATGTGCGAGCGTGTCGGCGTGCTGTATGCGGGCAAGCTGGTCGAGGAAGGCGCGACCCAGGACGTGTTCGCCCGGCCACGTCATCCCTATACGGTTGGACTGCTGCGCTGTTTGCCCGGCGCGGGGCGCAGCAAGGATACCGAGCGGCTCGACACCATCGCGGGCCATCTGCCCTCGCCGGGTTCGGTCACACAAGGCTGCATTTACGCGGACCGTTGCCGCCTCGCAGACGACCGCTGCCGTCGTGAAGCACCACCGCCATACCGGGTGAGCGCCGCGCACGGCGATCAGATGTCGCGCTGCCATTATCACGAGCGCGCAACCGAATTGCCGCGTGCGGCCGTGGAGGGATTGCCGCTGCATGTTGGCGCGTCGCGCGACGGCGAACGCCCTTCTCTCGTGCTGCGCGCGGAAAAACTCTCGAAGACGTTCCACGTGTCCGGCGCCCCGCTGCGCGCCGTCGACGATGTCTCGATCGACCTCGCCAGTGGCGAAACGCTCGGTCTTGTCGGCGAATCCGGCAGCGGCAAGACGACGCTCGCGAAACTGATGCTGGGCCTGCTGACACCGGACCCGGGCAGCGTGCTCGAACTCGACGGCACGCCACTCGCCGCGCGCGTCACGCGACGCAACGACGAGCAGGTCAAGTCCTTGCAGATCGTGTTTCAGAATCCGGACTCGGCACTCAATCGCGCGCATTCGGTGAAGCGCCTGATCGGCCGCGCGTTGTCGCGCCTCACCGCCTTGCGCGGCGCCGCGATCGACGAACGGCTCGCCACCTTGACGGCCGCTGTGCGCTTGCCCGAGCGCTATCTCGGCTCGCGCACGCGCCAGTTGTCCGGTGGACTCAAGCAGCGCGTGGCGATCGCGCGCGCGTTTGCCGGTGAGCCGCGCGTGGTGGTCTGCGACGAACCCACCTCCGCGCTCGACGTCTCCGTGCAGGCCGCGATTCTCAATCTACTCGCCGATCTGCAACGCGAGCGCGGCGTGAGCTACGTGTTCATTTCACACGATCTGCACGTAGTGCGCTATCTGTCGGATCGCATCGCGGTGCTGTACCTCGGCCGGCTACTGGAGATCGGACCGGCGGCCGCGGTCTTCGGTGGGCCGCATCATCCTTATACGGAAGCGCTTCTGTCCTCAGTGCCGACACTCGACGCCCACGACAGCCACGCCCGCATCCGCCTGTCGGGCGATCTGCCGAGCGCCGCCACGCCGCCTTCCGGGTGCGTGTTCCATACGCGCTGCCCGCGCAAGCTCGGTGCGATCTGCGAGCAGCAAGATCCGCCCTTCCTTGAAGCCGGCAGCGGCGAGTCTGCCCAAGCGTCCGCGCATCGCATCCGCTGCCATATCCCCGTCGACGAACTGCGCGCGCTCCAGACCGCCTCGCGCGACGGTACCGGCAAGGCCACCGGCAATGGTTCGGAAAACACCCCGGAAGACGCCGCGCGCAACGAATAACGCGCAATAACGCGGCTTTCCGGGGGTGCGTTTCATCGCCGAAACGTTTTCATGCATTTTTTCCTCGCCGGCATCACAGCCCCCTATTCGACACCCGTCACCGCAAGGCTTTGCGGGCAATGGCATGGATATCGCTAAGTACTGTCCAGACACTCAGGACCAAAGAGATCGAGAAAACGTCTGAAGCGCCGCTTTTGCGAATCGCCATGGCAAGAAGCGATACGTGACGAAAAGCGTGCCCGGACGGTATCGGCTGAAGCGCGTAAAGGCGCTTGTCAGCCGCACCGGCTACGCAGCCGGGAAGGCAGTGATGGTGCTTGACTTGCATCCGCAAGCCAGAGTCCGGGGGGACGATGCGGCCCGCGTTCAGACAGGCCAGTCGTCGAGGAGTCAGCGTGGGAATTGGCGGCAGCGAGGTGTCGGCATTCCCTCGGGAGAGACGTGATGAAAACCAGAAAATTCAATCAGTACTACTGCGGGGTTCTGCGAAGTGCGGCGATCGTGGCAGGTGTAGCTTTGCTCGTCACCCAGGTCGCGTATTCAGCGTCGACGGATCCGGTCCCCAAGTGGACGGCGTCCGCCAACGCGCCACTGCCTGCCAGCAGCGTGCACAGCGCGACACAACTCGCGCAGGACGACGGCGCGGCAGCGGGCGCGGCGGGTGCAGCAACCACCGGTACGCCGCCCGACGAACCAACGGCTGCCGATGATGCGGCCGTGGTGTTCAGTCCGCGCAATTGCATAAGCACCAGTGTTGGAGGGTGCTTGCGTTATGCCGGCAACGGTAGCAGCAGTGGTGCTGCGAGTGCCGGCAGCAGTAGCAGTGGTGCGAGCGGCAATGGTGCCGGTGGCGCCGGTGGCGCAGCAGGCTCGGGAGCGGCCGGCGGCGGAGGTAGAGGTAACGGCGGTGGTAGCAGTGGTGGCGGAAGCAGCGGTGGTGGCAGCAGCGGCGGCGGAAGCAGCGGCGGCGGAAGCAGCGGCGGTGGCAGCAGTGGCGGTGGCAGCAGTGGCGGCGGAAGCAGCGGCGGTGGCAGCAGTGGCGGTGGCAGCAGTGGCGGCGGCAGCAGCGGCGGTGGCAGCAGCGGCGGTGGCAGCAGCGGCGGCGGAAGCAGCGGCGGTGGCAGCAGCGGCGGTGGCAGCAGTGGCGGTGGCAGCAGTGGCGGTGGCAGCAGTGGCGGTGGTAGCAGTGGCGGCAGCAGCGGGAGCGGCGGCTGCGGTTGCGGTGGCGGCCCCGGTGGTGGCTTCGGTGGCGGTTTCGGCGGCGGCTTTGGCGGAGGCTTCGGCGGCGGCCACGGAGGCAAGGGTAGTGGCGGTAACGGTGGCAACGGCGGTGGCAATGGCGGAGGAAACGGGCATTAGCAGTCGCCTGATTCCCGGGTAGGGGGCCCCCGCGCCCTACCCGTCGCTAACGACAACCCTCCGTATCCCGCCCGCAGTCCCCCGGCAACGGCGGTGATGTCTCGATCCCCCGGTCGAGCGTCACCGCCCGAGGCCGGTTTGAATCGACAACGTTCGTGGGCAAGCGGGGCCACGGCACGAACCGTGGCGCACCTCCGGCAAGCTGACCAGCGTGCTCCTGCACGCGTTGAAAGCCCAGCCAATCGATCGCGTCGCGCATGACCGGAACCAAACCGAAGCGATTGCCTCATATCAGATTCAACGTTCGATATGAGGGCACCACAACATGCAACGAAACGTCCCCCACGCGATGGCGCGCACGGCCGCCGGCCTGCTGATGATCACCGCTCTCGGCCTCGCATCGCTCGCTTATGCTCAAACCCCGGCTCAAACCCCGGCGCAAGCCGCCGCCACGTCGGCCGGGCCGCAACCACAAACCCTGTCGCAAGCCGCCCCGCCGGTCGACCCAAGCTTCTCCGCCTATTCACTCGCACAAACCTGCAAACGGAAAAAACGACAACGTCGCGCAAGGCCAATGCGTCGGCGCGATCCGCGGCATCATCCACGGCTATCAATACGGGGTGCTGTTCCTCGGCCAGCGCGCGTCGCTGCCCCCCAACGAAACGCAGCGGGTATCGCTGTGTTTGAACAATACGCCGGTGTCGTCGATCGTCGACGAATTCATCGCCGACGCCGCCCAGGTCAACGAAGATTCGCTCAGGCACACGCCCGCTGAAGTCGCTGTTCTGGGTTCCGTGCACCTGCATCACAGCTGCAATTAGCCGGCGTAAGGCCGGCGCAGCGAGCCACTGCGAGGCGCCGCGCGCAGCAACTTCACCGCTGGCCGCGCGCGGGCTACCACGGTCCGCAGCGGCCCTTACAGCATTTCGAGCGGTCGCTTGCTGCGTGGCGGTTTGAAGTACGTGTCGATGGCGGCGAGTTCGTCAGCGTGGAGTTGCAGTTGCGAAGCCCGATGGTTGTCGCGCACATGCTCGACGCGGCCTGCTTTAGGAATGGCGAACACGCCGGGGTTTTGCAATGCCCACGCTAGCGCCACCTGAAATATCGAAACACCGCGTGTGTCGGCAATGTCGTCGAGCGGCGAGCGCTTCGGCAGACGCGCGTGATCGACCGGGCTGTATGCCATCGCCGGCATGCTACGCGCGGCGAGCCACGGCAACAGGTCGAATTCGGCTCCGCGGCGCGCGACGTTGTAGAGAATCTGATTGGTCGCGCATGCGTCGCCGCCAGGCGTGGCGACGAGTTCTTCCATGTCGTCGGTGTCGAAATTGCTGACGCCCCAGTGGCGAATCTTGCCCGCGCGGCGCAACGCTTCGAATGCTTCGACGGTTTCCGCGAGCGGCACCGAGCCGCGCCAGTGCAACAGATACAGATCGAGCCGATCCGTCTTCAACCGCTTCAGGCTCTGCTCGCAGGCCGCGATCACACCGCGCCGGCTGGCGTTATGCGGATACACCTTGCTGACGAGAAATACCCGGTCGCGCAGCCCCGCCAGCGCCTCACTCAGGAGCGATTCGGTCGCGCCGTCGCCATACATCTCCGCCGTATCGATCAGCGTCATGCCCAATTCGATGCCGCAGCGCAGCGCGGCGATTTCCGCAGCGCGGCGTGCCGGCTGTTCGCCCATCTCCCAGGTGCCCTGCCCCAGTTTCGGAATACGCTCGCCGTCGGGCAGGCTTACGCTTGCGATATCGGTCGTCATGCTTTCTCCTCGATGTGGCTAAAGTGGCAGAAAATGGTCAAGCGGATGGGGAGTAACGCGTGGCCGCCGCCGCGGTGACGCAGGCGGACGCTACGGAAATCATAGGGACGAGTTTAGCGGTTGCCCGGGCAGCGGATCGGGCTTCCGGCAAAAGCCCGCTATAACGGAGCGCGCCGATGTCATAGAATTGCCGCTTGCCCTTCTTGCGTGAGCCCCATGACCTCTGCCTCGGAAGACCGCTGGCGCGATCTGCGCCCGGACCCGGAAAACGACACGCCGCTGTATCTGCAACTCGCGCGCAAGCTCGGCACTGCGATTCACGAAAACCGTTGGAACGCGGGCGAGGCGCTGCCCTCCGAGCGCGTGCTGTCCGAAGCGCTCGGTGTGTCGCGGATCACGTCGCGCAAAGCCATTGCCCTGCTGGTCGAACAGGGATTGATCCGGCGCACCCAGGGCGCCGGCAGCTTCATCACGCCACGCTACGAAGATCCACTGTCGCGTCTGTCGAGTTTCAGCGAAATGCTGCGGCGGCGCGGTTTTACACCGAGTTCGAAGTGGCTGTCGCGGGAAATTTCGCCGGCCAACCGCGATGAAGTGATTCAACTGGGCTTGTCCCCGGCAGCAGCCGTGACGCGCCTGCGCCGCTTGCGCCTCGCCGACGGCATCGTGATGGCCGTGGAAAACTCCACGTTCCCGGCTGCGGTGATTCCCGATCCTCAGGCAATTGGCGAGTCGTTGTACTCGTACCTGGAAAGTCGCGGACTGACGATCGTGCGCGCGCTGCAGCATTTTCGCGCGGTGAACGCGAATGAAGAGATCGCGCAGCAAATGAGCATTGCGAATAACGAAGCGCTGTTGCTGATTACTCGCGTCGGGTACACGGCGGATCAGCGCGCGATCGAGCTGACCGATACCTACTGCCGCAACGATTACTATGATTTCGTGGCGGAGTTGAGGAAGTAGTTTTCCGCTCAGGCGGCGATTTTTCGCGGCGCCTGCGGCCAGGCGCCATGCGGGTAAAAGCCGGCGCGTGGCCGGCAAACCGTCTTCACGCCCACTTCGCCTCGTGCGCCCCGATCCTGGCCGGCGGCAACGCGAAACCGGCGGGCGTCTCATCCAGCCGCTCGGCCGGCAGCACGCCGAGCACACGCCCAAACTCGGACTCAACAGCCGCAAGGCAATCCCGCACGTCGTCGATCGAAACATCGGGCGTCTTCCAGCCGTCCGGCAACAATCCAAACGACTGCAGCCATCGTCCGGTCTGCGCGAGCGACACCCGCACGTGCCAGCTCCCGCCTTCGGTGGCGCGCCGCGCCAATGCGGCCATCGCGCCGAAAGCGGCCAGATAGCCCGTCGCGTGATCCAGTGCCTGACAAGGCAAATGCTTCGGCTCAGTCCATCCCGCCGCGTCGCGCTCAGTCACGGCAATCCCACTTGCCGACTGCACCAGGCTATCGAAGCCGCGCCGCCCGGCCCACGGTCCCGTGTGCCCATAAGCGCAAACCGAAACATAGACGATCCCCGGCCGCACCCGCGCCAGTTCCTCGGGACCAAACCCGTGCGCCGTCAGGGCGCCTGGCCGATACGCCTGCAAAAACACGTCGGCGCCGCCGGCGAGGCCACGCAACGTTTCCCGCCCGGCGTCATCGCGCAGATCGACGACAGCCGAACGCTTGCCGCGTCCGTTGTCGATCACCAGCGGCGCAATGTTCGGCAAGTGCGGACCGTTGATCATCAACACGTCCGCGCCATGTTGCGCGAGCGCGCGCCCCGCCACCGGCCCGGCAATGATCCGCGACAGATCCAGCACCCGCACGTCCGCCAGCGGCCGCTGCGCACCGTCCCGGCGCGGCGGTTCGACCGGTGCGTCGCCAATGCGCTCGATCTCGAACAGCGGCAGCCTCGCAATCGCTTTTGCCTGATCGAGCGCGGCCCATTCGTCGGGTGAGCGAATCAAGGCGGCGCACAAGCCGGCGTCGGCGAGCGTTTGGTCGAGCGTCGCGCCATCCCAGCCGCGAATGGCCTCGGCCACTGCCGCGCGATCGTTCGCGCAGCCGAGCACCTGCAATACCCCGGCAAGATGATGCGGAAAGTTGGTATGCAGTTGAATCCAGCGGCCGTCACGCGTCGCATAGAAACCCATCACCGGATCGCGCAAGGCAGGCGGCGGCCCCTCGTCGATGCGCAGATAGCGCTCGCTGCGAAACGAGGCCAGCGCGCGCCGCATCTCAACCGTAACGTGTTGCCGATGCCCCGTGCGCAAGCGCTGGTATTCGGCCGCGGCAAGACCCGCGGCGGCGATGGTCGCCGAGGCCAGCGTGCCGACCCGATAGACCGACGGCAGCCCCGGATCAGCACCGGCAAGCGACACGGACTTCAACGCAGTCGGGTCGCATCCCGCCGTCGTCCAGATATGTTTGAGCGCGAGTTCAGGCGTCATGGCGTTCATCTCGTTCAGGTTGGAACAGAAAGAAAGTGAACCGAGTCTAGAATTCCGCCTTGCCGCAATCAATCTTGATTATGATAATCAATATATATTGATTTCTTCGGTTTCCACGCGTTTCCATGCCACTCGCCCCTACTCTGACCGCTGCCGAAGCCGCCGCCGAACTCGGCATCAGCCTGCCTACCCTGTACGCGTATGTCAGCCGCGGCATGCTAAGTTCGTCGCCCGATGCGCAAGGCAAGCGCCGGCTCTACGATGCCGGCGAAGTGCGGCGGCTCGCGCGGCGCAAGGAAGACGGCAAGCGTGCCGGCAAGGTCGCGCAAAAGGTGCTGGACTGGGGCGTGCCGGTGCTCGAATCGTCTATCACGCTGGTGGCCGAGGGGCGCCTGCTCTATCGCGGACATGACGCGATGGAACTGGCGCGCACGGCGTCACTGGAAGAGGTCGCGGCGCTGTTGTGGGAATGCAGTGCGAGACGTATCGCCGAGGCGCCGGCCGTACCGTTCGCCACCGCTCAGTGGGCGGCGTGGCTCAAGCTCTGGAGCGACAGCACGCCGCTCGACCGCGCGCTCGTGCTGCTGCCGGCCGCCGCGGCGCAAATGCCGCGGGTATGGGCGCTCGGCCGCGATGCGCAACTCGATACCGCGTGCTCGGTCATGCGTTTGCTGGCGGCGGCGATGGTCTCGGCGGCGCCGTCGAACGAACCGCTGCACCGGCAATTGGCTTCGGCGTGGAACGTGCGCAACCGTCAGCAGGCCGGGCTGCTACGCGCTGCGCTGGTGGCATGCGCCGATCATGAACTGAACGCGTCGACCTTCACGGTTCGCTGCATCACGTCGACGGGAACGCACCTGTTCGGCGCGGTGGCCGGCGGTCTGGCCGCGTTGGCCGGCCCGCGGCATGGTGGCGAGACAGTGAGGATTGCCGCGCTTTTCGACGAAGCGTCGCGCGCGCCCGATCTGGATCGCTATCTGGCGAACCGGCTTGCGCACCACGAACAGAGCATGCATCGGCCCGTGCTGTCGGGCTTCGGTCATCTGCTGTATCCGCAAGGCGATCCGCGCGCACGTCTGCTGCTCGGGATGCTTGCCGACTGCGCGCCGGCCCGCTCGCCGCTAGCCGAAGTGGAAAAGCTCGCGCGCGCGGTGCGCGACACGACCGGCGTGGGGCCGAACGTCGACTTTGCCCTGGCCGCGATCGAACGGGTACTCGGTCTGCCGACCGGCGCCGCATTCACGCTGTTTGCGCTCGGCCGCGTGGTCGGCTGGATTGCCCATGCAATCGAACAGACGCGCGACGGCCGGTTGATCCGGCCACGCGCGCGCTATATCGGGGAGGTTGATGCGGCCGGCTGAGGCGCGGCCTTGAGCGGATGCCGCACGTAATCCGTGCTTACCTCAGCCGCGGCAGTACACGCAGCCGTGGCTCCACCTTACGCCACACCCAGCCAACGCGGCAGCCAGTTCAAGCCCGGCAACCCGCGCAGTGACCGCATGGCCAGGTGTTCCGACCCGCTAGCCAGCGCGAACCGCGCACCGGCCCGCCCGGCGCTGACCCACGCCACCGCGCCGCGCGGCAACTCGATCGATTGCCCCGTTGCCAGCCAGTGATCGTCATGCTCACCCTCAACAGTCAGCCAGATCTCGCCCGAGATCGCCTTGAAGGTGGACGGACGCGCGACACGCCAGGCCGCCGCGGGCTCGTCATGTTCCATTTCGAAAATACGGACTTCACGCATCGCTTTTCTCCTTCGAAGAACTTTCCTGTTGTATGGATTATTGACGTGCGATCATCAGATACCCATGCACAGTTCCGAACACTTTCATCGGAACTGTTCAGTCGAAAAAACGGACAGTTGGGGTAAACACGCTTCAGAAGAGCGTGCGGCGGACCCGCTATCCGTTGAAGGAAAGAACCATGAAACTCGAAATCCAACTCGATCGGGATAGCGGTGTGCCGCTCACCGAACAGATCGTCGCTAGCGTCACCACCTGGATTCGGTCGCGTACGGTTCACCCGGGCGCCAAGCTGCCGTCGATCCGCCAGTTTGCCGCCGACTACGAGGTGAGCCGTTTCCCCGTGATCGAGGCTTACGACCGGCTGGTGTCGCTCGGTTACGTCGACTCGCGCCACGGCTCGGGCTTCTATGTCTCCGAGCGCCAGCCGGCCAGCACGCAGTGCCAGGGCACCTCGGACCCGCGCCGCGCCGAGGACGAATCGGGGCACCTTCTCCAGCAGTTCAACCACCCGGGTGAAACGCTCAAGCTCTGCAGCGGCTTCATTCCGGACGCGTGGCGCGACATGGATAGCCTCGCGCAGGCGATCCGCCACGTATCGCGCACCGACGCCGCAAGCATGGTCGACTACGCGACCCCGCTCGGCAATCTGACCTTGCGCGAGCATCTGCAAAGCCGCATCGGTCAGTTGGGGATTCAGGCAGACGCCTCGCAGATTCTGATCACGAACGGCGCGAGCCAGGCGCTCGATCTGCTGATGCGCTACATGCTCAAAGCCGGTGACACGATGTTCGTCGAGGACCCCGGTTACTACAATCTGTACGGTCTGCTGAAGCTGCACGGCGTGAAGCTGATCGGCATTCCACGCACCCGCAACGGCCCCGATCTCGACGTATTGCAGGCACAGTTGCAACTGCACCGGCCCAAGCTGATGTTCATCAACACGGTGTTCCACAATCCGACCGGCACCACGGTCGCGCCGCCGGTCGCGTTCCGGCTGCTGCAACTGGCGCGCGAACACGGCTTCAAGATCATCGAAGACGACATCTACGCCGACTTCCAGAGCGACGTCACCGACCGCCTCGCAACCCTCGACCAGCTCGAGCACGTGATCTACGTGGGCGGCCTGTCGAAGACGCTGTCGTCTTCGCTGCGCATCGGCTGTGTGGTGGCAAGCCACACGATCATCAAGGATCTGGTCGACATCAAGATGCTGACGAGCATTGGCGGGTCGCGTTTTGCCGAGGCGGTCGCGGTGTCGCTGCTGGAGCGCGGCGCGTACCGCAAGTATCTGGAGCGTCTGCGCCGCCGCATGCGCGACGCACTCGGATCGACCATCCAGACACTCGAAGATGCCGGCTGGGAGCTGTTCGACAAACCCGTCGGCGGCAAATTTGTATGGGCGCGTGTACCGCACGTCGACAACTCCGAACGGTTCGTGGCATGTGCCGCGCCGCTCGGCGTGACAGTGATTCCCGGCAGCTATTTCCGGCCGAACACCGCAGTCAGCCCGTGGATCAGAATTCACGCGGCGTTCGGCAATGAGCCGCGCGCGCAGGCATTTTTCCATGCTGCCGTGGCGTTGCCGGCTGCGGCACGAGCGGCTTGAGTCGTTATCGCGGCCGGCGCTTGTTCGCTGCGCCGGGTCCCGCTTTTCCCTAGAATAGCGAGTCCCCAGTCCGTCCCTGCGCGCCCTGCCGCCCTCCATGTCCACGCCGCCGACCCTGCCCGCCTCCTCTCCCGCCCCGGCCACGCCGGCACCTTCGGCCCGCTCGCTCACGGTGATGCTGTGGCTGGTCGCCACCGGCTTCTTCATGCAGACGCTCGATTCGACCATCGTCAACACCGCGCTCCCCGCGATGGCGACGAGCTTGGGCGAGTTGCCGCTGCGCATGCAATCGGTGGTGATCGCGTATTCGTTGACCATGGCGGTGATGATCCCGGTGTCCGGCTGGCTCGCCGACAAACTCGGCACGCGGCGCGTGTTCTTCAGCGCGATCCTCGTCTTCGCGGTCGGCTCGCTGCTGTGCGCGAACGCGCATACCCTGAATCAACTGGTGATCTACCGCATTGTGCAAGGCGTGGGTGGGGCGATGCTGCTGCCGGTTGGCCGGCTCGCGGTGCTGCGCACCTTCCCGGCGGAACGCTATTTGCCGGCGTTGTCGTTCGTGGCGATCCCGGGGTTGATCGGGCCGCTGATCGGGCCGACGCTCGGCGGCTGGCTCGTGAAGATCGCTTCGTGGCACTGGATTTTTCTGATCAACGTGCCGGTGGGGATCGTGGGTTGCATCGCCACGTTCATCTTCATGCCGGATAGCCGCAACGAGCACACCGGCAAGTTCGATCTGAAAGGCTATCTGCTGCTGATCTTCGGCATGGTGGCGATTTCGTTCGCGCTCGACGGCCGCACGGAGTTCGGCATCCAGCACGCCACCGTGCTGGTGCTGCTGATCCTGAGCCTCGCCTGCTTCGTCGCCTATGGTTTGCACGCGGTGCGCGAACCCGCGCCGATCTTCCCGCTCGACCTGTTCCGGATCCACACCTTCAGCGTCGGGCTGCTCGGCAATCTGTTCGCGCGGATCGGCAGCGGCGCGATGCCGTATCTGATCCCGCTGCTATTGCAGGTGAGTCTCGGTTATAGCGCTTTCGAAGCCGGCATGATGATGCTGCCGGTGGCGGCCGCGGGCATGGCGGCCAAGCGCCTCGTCACGACGCTGATCGTCAGATACAGCTACCGGCGCGTGCTGATCGTCAACACGGTGCTAGTGGGCCTGACCATGGCGAGCTTCGCGCTGACCAGCGCCGGCCAGCCGCTGTGGCTGCGGCTCGTGCAACTGGCGTTCTTCGGCGGCGTCAATTCGATGCAGTTCACCGCAATGAACACGCTAACGCTCAAGGATCTCGGCACCGGCGGCGCGAGCAGCGGCAACAGCCTGTTCTCGCTGGTGCAAATGCTGTCGATGAGTCTCGGCGTAACGGTCGCCGGCGCCTTGCTCGCGACCTTCACCGGCCTCCTGCCGCGCGTGACGGCCGCCAACTCGCTGCCGGCGTTCCATGCGACGTTCCTGTGTGTCGGCATCATCACCGCGGGCTCGTCGTGGATCTTCGCGCAACTGTCGCCGGACATCCGCACACCCGCGAAAAAGACCGATCCTTCAGAGCGGACCTAAATTTTGCGACGGGCGGCAGCGTTGCCGCGATAGCGCTACCGCGATTCACCGTTAGCCGCCACCGACCCGCAACGGGGCGCGGACCGCACCACCAATGTGCGAACCGTCGCTTTCGCGGCCGCGCTGGCGCACAATCGGCGTACTGACCGTGGTAACCGGGCGCGCGCAGCGTGTTTCCGCTCGCGCATAGTTCTTGCTCGCCTATCCTGTAAACTCACAATTTGCGCGTGCGGACTCGTGCCGAGCATGCAGGCGCGCCGCCACCTCCAGACACGACTGACATGATGAGCATGATCGAACTCGATCCTCCCGGTTTCCAGCCACCGCGCCCGATGGCCGGCGACGAAGGCTCCCGGCGCACCGTTCTGTACGGCGGCTACACCGTCTTCAGCGTGTTCCAGCCGGTTTTCTCGGTGTCGCACCGGCGCGCGATCGGTTATCACGCTTCATTGCGCGCCCACGACGAACATGCGCTGCAAGTGCCTTCGCACGAGGTTTTCACGCAGGCGGCACGGCGCGGCGACCTGCTGGAACTCGGACGGCTCGCCGAATCGCTGCATCTGGGCAATTTCAACGCATTCGACAGTCACGACGAATGGCTTTTCCTCAGCCTGCACCCGGCGGCGCTGATGGACACCAGTTACGGCGACGCGCTGCTCGCCGGCCTCAAGGCGCTGGGCTTGCCGCCGCAACGGGTGGTGCTGGAAGTGTCCGAGCAGGCAGGTGGCGAAACCACGCGCTTCGCCGAGATCATCGACGCGTTGCGCAAATCCGGCTTCCTGATCGCGCTGGACGGCTTCGGCGCGAAGCATTCGAACATCGATCGCGTGTGGAATCTGCGTCCGGACATCGTCACGCTCGACCGCTGCATCCTGGCGCAGGCAAGCGAACACTCGCATATCGAGCGCGTGCTGCCGGGCCTCGTCTCGCTGCTGCACGAATCCGGTCAACTTGTGCTGATGGGCGGGCTGAGCACCGAGCGCGATGCGCTGATTGCGCTCGAATGCAACGTCGATTTCGTACAGGGCGCGTTCTTCGCGGGCCCGAGCGTCGAGCCGGTGAAACCGCAAGCGGCGGCCGGCCTGATGGACTCCCTATCCGCGGCGCTGCGCGAACGGGTTGCCGCGCGCGAACGCGCACAGTCCACGCGGCTTGCACCCTACGTCACGGCGCTGGAAACGGCGGCCGCCCAACTCGTGGCCGGCGAATCGGTTACCGAGGCGAGCGCGCCATTGCTTGCGCTCGGTGAAACGGCACGCTGCTTCGTGCTCGACGGTTCGGGGCGGCAAATCGGCGACAACGTACTGCCGCCGGGCCGCACTTCGCAACGTGCGAAGCGCTTCCGGCCCTTGCTGCATTCGGAAGGCGCGAGTTGGGAACGCCGGCCGTATTTCATTCAGGCCATGCGCGTGCCCGATCAGGTGCACCTCACGCCGCCTTACCTGTCGATCAACGAAGCGCACCTGTGCGTGACAGCTTCGATCGCCGCGCATACGCCGCACGGCACCCAGGTGCTATGCGTCGACATTAACTGGGAAGTCGCTGCGCATCGTAATTGACACGGCAGCGTGGTGCTGGATTCGCGCGAGCAGCTTCACGATGGCCGCGCGCCCCAGCACGCGATTGACTGCCTGCAACCGCGCCGCGCGGGTGACAGCGCGCAACGCGACGATTTTGACCGAGCCGTCCGCAAGAATCTGCGTGGACACGTCGATGACCCCGACGACCTCGCCTTCGAAGAGCAGCGCAATACCCATTGCGCCTTCCACTGACACCGTCTCTGCATGGCTCGCCTGCTGCGCGAGCGCTGTCACCGTATCCCCCCAGGCCACAGGTGCCCGTTCCTGCGTGCACACCGGCGCGTCGCTGACGACTTCCGGTGCGTCGCTAAAGAGACGCAGCAAACTCACCCGATCCTGCGCCTCCAGCGCGGCGCGCAAGCGCTCGACGACCCGTGCATGCGCGGCGGGATCGGGCCGTTCGAGCGGCGCGCCCTCACGCTGCAAACGCGCTTTGGCCCGGTGGACCATCTGACGGCAACCGGCCGGCGTGCGGTCGAGGATTTTTGCAATCTCCGCGTAGTCGCAATCGAAAGCCTCGTGCAGCACGAATGCTGCCCGCTCGTCGGGCTTCAGCCGCTCGAGCAGCAGCATCACGCCGTACGACATCTCCGCCGCGCGCAACGCGAGGTCCTCCGCCGAGGGCGCCACCTCGTCGAGCCAGGGCTCCGGCAACCAGCCGGCGGCCTGTGACGCGCGTTCGCGCTGCACGTGGCGCAACCGGTCGATGGCCGCGCGCGTGGTGATCGTGGTGAGCCAGGCAGCCGGTGCCCGCACCTCGCGCGTATCGGCGAGATGCCATTTGAGCCAGACGTCCTGCACCACGTCTTCCGCCTCGGCGCGGCTGCCGAGCATCCGGTACGCCAGCGCGACCAGGCGGGCGCGCACGGCCTCGAAGCGGGATGCCTTGTCGATTGCCTGTTCTGTCATGCGTACACCTCCAGATCTGCATCCTTTCCAGCTTGACGCCCGAGCCCTCGCCGATGTGACAGGCCGGCGAAAAAATATTCCCGTCACACGGCCGCCTTCCCCCTCGTCATACGGACAACAACCCGCGCAAACGGCGCGCGGCGGTTCGAATCGGTCACCGCACCGTGCCGCTCGCTGCTGCCGGCAACTTACTTACCGTCCCAAACGAGGTAAACATGCATTCCAGCTATCCTGCCATCACCGGCCTCGGCCTTGTGCCCACCGTGATCGAACAGTCCGGCCGCGGCGAGCGCGCCTATGACATTTATTCGCGCCTGCTACGCGAGCGGATCGTTTTTCTGGTCGGCCCGGTGAATGAACAGTCGGCGAGTCTGATCGTCGCCCAATTGCTGTTTCTGGAATCCGAGAATCCCGACAAGGATATTTCTTTTTACATCAATTCGCCGGGCGGCTCAGTGTACGACGGCCTTGCCATCTACGACACGATGCAATTCATCAAGCCCGAGGTGTCCACCTTGTGCACCGGCTTTGCCGCCAGCATGGGAACGTTTTTGCTGACCGCCGGACAACACGGCAAACGCTTCGCGCTGCCGAACGCGCGCATCATGATTCACCAGCCGTCCGGCGGCAGCCAGGGCACGGCTGCGGACGTCGAAATCCAGGCAAGAGAAGTGCTCTACCAACGCCAACGCCTCAACGCGATGATGGCCGAGTGCACTGGGCGCAGCATCGAAGATATCGTCCGCGACACCGATCGCGACAACTTCATGTCGGCCCACGACGCCAAGGCGTATGGCCTCGTCGACGAGGTGCTGGAAACACGCGCGCAACACAAAAGCTGATCGCCGGCGCCGGAATCGCTATCATGGTCGCGATTCGTCGAATTTGACGATCGCTTCAATGGAGATATTCATGGCGTCATCCAACGAAACCGTCAGCATGGCGCTATTTTGCGACTTCGAAAACGTGGCGCTCGGTGTGCGCGACGCGAAGTACGACAAGTTCGACATCAAGCTGGTGCTCGAACGTCTGCTGCTCAAAGGCAGCATTGTCGTGAAGAAAGCGTATTGCGACTGGGACCGCTACAAGAGTTTCAAAGGCGCGATGCACGAGGCTAATTTCGAGTTGATCGAGATTCCGCACGTGCGCCAGTCAGGCAAGAATTCGGCCGACATCCGGCTCGTGGTCGACGCGCTCGACCTCTGCTATACGAAATCGCATGTCAACACCTTCGTCATCATCAGCGGCGACTCGGACTTTTCGCCGCTGGTGTCGAAGCTGCGCGAAAACAACAAACAGGTGATCGGCGTCGGCGTGCAGCAATCCACCTCCGATCTGCTGATCGCCAACTGCGACGAGTTCTTCTTTTACGACGACCTCGTGCGCGAAAGTCAGCGCACGGTCGCCAAACGGGAATCGTCACGCCCGCAACAGGCCGCGCAGCAGACAGCCAAACGCGCGCCCGACGAAGAAAAGTCGCGCAACAAGGAAGACCTCGAGAAGCGCCGCACCAAAGCGGTCGAGATCGCGGTGCAAACGTTCGACGCGCTCGCGTCCGAACGTGGCGACGGCGGCAAGATCTGGGCCTCGGTGCTAAAGAACGCGATCAAGCGCCGCAAGCCGGATTTCAACGAGACGTACTACGGTTTTCGCGCTTTCGGCAATCTGCTGGAAGAGGCGCAGGCGCGCGGACTGCTCGAGTTCGGCCGCGACGAGAAGTCGGGTGCGTATGTTTACCGGGGCACGGCTGCGAATGTGGTCGCCGAGAACGTGACCGAGCCGTCCGGAGCGGGTGAATCGGGCGAATCGGTGGAACAGGTCGTTGAGGCGCAATTTGCCGACACCGTAGTGGCCGAATCGGGCAACAAGCACGAGTCGCGCCGCAGAAGCCGTGGCAATCGCAAGCCGGGTCGTGGCCAGCAGGAAACGGCGCACGAAGAACGCGCGGCGCTCGAGCGCGGCAGCCACGCGCGGGGTCCCGCAGAAGCGGAAGCCGTGCACGCGCCTACGCCGTCGGCCGGTGAGTCCGTTTTCGAACGGCCAGAAGCGGCTTGGGCAGAACCGGAGGCCTTTGCAGCGGAACCCGCCGCGCCGGCCGTCGAAGAAGCGCAGGAAGCGAACGGCACTCAACCGAAGCGCCGCAAGGAACGCGCACCGCGCAAGACAGCCGCGAAAAAAACGAAGAAGGCAAGCCCGCGAAAGATCGACGAGGTGCCGGAAATCGCGGCGCCTGCTGAAGCGCCGGCCGCGTCTGTCGCCGAAGAAAAACCGCCTGTGGCCGCTAAAAAGGCAGCGCGCAAAGCGGCTCCACGCAGTCGCCGTCCACGCAAGACAGCGGCAACGAGCGACGCGGAATAAGCCCCCCACATTGCGTGACATGTACTGACACTAACGCAATGTGAGTGCGGCAGCTCCGCCTACAGCAAACCAAACACCGCCACCCCATTGGTCGCGCCGACATACACCTTGCCGCGCGCGATCATCGGTGTGATGAACTTGTTGCCAGCCCCCCATTGATCGCGCGTGCCGGCCTGATTGCTGTTGTATAGCTCGCTCGCGAGGTTGCTGGCATCGTACGCGTGCAAGGCACCCGTCGTGCCGTTTTCCGCCGCCCAGACGATGCCGTTGCTGCTGCCGTTGGCCGACACGGCCGGTGTCGCGCCGGGATAGGCAAACGTTGTGGGACTCTTCGATGCGGCGGTGGTCGCGAGATACGCACCCGATACCGGCAACGCCTTCAGGTTGTCGTTCAAGCCGCCGTAGTACACCACACCCGCGTAGTAAGCCGGCGATCCCCAGATGCCGCCGGCGAGCGTGCCGGTCAACACCTGCCAGATATTGTTCGCCGTCGGACTGAATTTACCCATCGAGTCGCGATCGACGACATAGATCAGATTGTCCTTGCCCGCCGCCACCGCCAGATGCTTGACGACGCCGCTTGCGGTCGTCTGATCCGGTAGTAGCATCACGCCGCCCGAACCGAAATCGTTGTCGGCGTTTGCCTCGGCCACGACGTTATCCATCGCGAAGTAATCGGTGACCTGCAGGTTTCCCAGCGACAGCTTCATCAGCGAGTTGCCGAAATCGCCGTCGACCGGGAAACCCTGC
This sequence comes from Paraburkholderia agricolaris, assembly GCF_009455635.1. Classification (NCBI taxonomy): domain Bacteria; kingdom Pseudomonadati; phylum Pseudomonadota; class Betaproteobacteria; order Burkholderiales; family Burkholderiaceae; genus Paraburkholderia; species Paraburkholderia agricolaris. Next base: position 691,299 of record NZ_QPER01000001.1, on the reverse strand, counting down.
GCGTTGAGCGTGGTGCCGAACGTGCCGTTGCCGTCCACGACGTAAATCGAGGTGCCGTCCGACGCCATCCCCGAGCCGGCCATCCAGATCGATCCCTGGCTGCCGTTCGGCGTGATGTTAAGGGCGCTGGTCTGTTGCAGCGTGTCGGCGCTGTAGGCCATCAGCCAGCCGGTATACGCACCCGCCATGCAATGCGCGGTCCAGCCCATATAGAGGTTGCCGCCAACCAGCGTGAGCGCCGCGCGCTCGGTATGCAGCGCTGGATTGAAAGTAATCACACCGTTGACGCTGCCCGCGCCGTTGCCCGGGTAGGTCGCCGCGATCTCGGTCGGGCCGCCCAGTGTGTCGGCACCGGTCGTCAGATCGAGCGCATGCAGACGGTGATGGTACGCACCGCTGCTGTCTTTGGTCATCGCTATGGCATAAAGGACGCCGTTCGGGCCGCGATTGCGGTCGATCACCGGTGTCGACGTAATGCCGATTTCCGGTGTGAAGTCGGGACAACTAAAGTCATCGCTGGGTGTTTCGCCGTTGCCGATCAACGAAACTTTCCACAATTGCGCGAAGGTCGTAGCGTCGTAGGCGTACACGCTGTCGTGTTCGGTCGCCACGTAGACCACGTCGTGGGGCGTTCCGCCGAGCGACAGACTGGTGACGAACAGCGGCTGTGCGTCAACCTTGCCGTCCGCGGGAAGAGACGCGACTTTGCCGAAGCTCGCCGAATTGACGTTCGCGAGCGTGAGGGTCGTCTCGGCAAGCATCTGGCCAGTGCGAGCGAGATCGTTGTGATGCATCAGCACGTCGGTCGCGTAGGCCGTCGTGGCTGTGGCCATGCCGCCTGAACCGGTTGAGCCGGTCCCGCTCGTGCTGCCACCCGTTGTCGAGCCGCCGCCGCTGTTGGTGCCACCGGCGGCCGAACCCGAGAGCGGACCCGACCCGCTTCCCGAACCACCACCGCAAGAAAGGAAGAAGACGGCAACGAATGCAACCGCCAGCCACTCACACACCCGGGACACTACACTCGGACTGAACGTGCCGGTTCGCCGTCGCTGCATGGTCGCCTCGCTTGCACGATGCCCGGCCGACTCCCTACGTTCGGGCTACGTCGCGCGGCGAAGTCAGAAACGGCGTGTGTCGGCAGGGGCGGAGTGGCGTTCGCGGGCTGCGCGGCACCGCCAGACAGGCGGCGGCCCCAGCCCTCGATCCAAACGTACGCCGTTTGCCGGGCGCTTAGCCGCCATGGTTTCGTGTCTTTCCGCCAGACATGACAAAAGCTTTACAGCAACAAGCTTGCCTGGTACCCGGCGCAAACGCTTCGCCCCAGTTAAGCGAGGCAGCCGACCTCAGTAGTAAGGATAAGGCGCGTACATCACCGGGGGCGGCGCGACATACCTCGGCGGCGGCGCGTAGTAGTACGGCTGCGGTGCGTAGTAGGCTGGCTGCGGCGCGTAATAGGCCGGCTGTGGCGGCTGCGAGATCGTGTTGCCCTTCGAGGTCATGCACTGCGCGTAGGAGGCGTCGTAGCGGGCCTGCAAACCCGCGGCCGAATACTGGGCGCCATTCGCGCCGTTCGCGCCGCCGAGCAACAGCCCGCTGCCCGCGCCGATCGCCGCGCCCGCGCCGGCATTGCCCGCCGCCGCGCCGATCAGTGCGCCAACCGCCGCGCCGCCGAGCGTGCCGATCGCCGCGCTGTTCACGCTGTTCGTGGTTGCTGCCTGCGACGCGGTGCCGTTCGGATCCGTCGAGCGATTCGCGTAGTCGCGGCATGCATAGTCGTCCTGCTGGAACTGGCCGAGCGGCTCGCCACTGCGCGGCAGGGCAACCACGCTCGGACCGCTCGGCGGCATCACCGCGCAACCACCGAGCGCGAGCGCGACGGCCGCAGCAGGTATGGCGATGCTTATCGACTTGGTGCTGGAGATCATGTTGGTACGCTTCAAGGACATTGGAATTTAAACGTTAGGCCAATCGCTACCGTCCTTGGTTACCAGATCGTTACAGAAAGTTTTTCGCTTACATTCGGACTTCGACCCGGACTTCGACCCGGACTGCGACCCGCGGCGTGGCCTGCGCACTGTCCTCACCGTGCGGGAATGATGCCTCGCTCGCCGGTCCGGCGACGTCATATGAGGTAACGCTTGTAAGCGTGACGGCAATCTGATTTCACACCATCCGGCCTAAACTGGCCGACACCAGCATGGCACCTGCGTCGCGCTATCGGACCGGCGAAGCATGCAATCGCGAACCGCACGGCAACGCCGCCAAACATGCGCTCACCCATGGCTCGTGCCGCGTCAATCCATGCATGAGAGAAAGAGGATCACTCGATGAACCGGCTTGTTTTCGTAGTGGCCGCGGCTTGCGCCGGCAGCATATCGCCCGCCTTCGCGCAGTCGGACGCGCCGCTGACGAGCAGCGTGCTCGTCGCGCCGACAACGACATTTCCCAGTGCCTCGATCGCGCAGAATTTTCAGTACATGAATCACCCACCGCCACCGCCCGCGCCGGCAAGCACGGTTGCATCCACCGGCGGCGGCCGCGGTCACCGGCATCGGCAGATGTCGACGGATTCCGATTCGACCGGGGCCGCTTCCACGCAACCTTGATTGGATGTCCGCACGGTCTGAATCTGCGCCGGACATGGGTCCTCCGGGCTCGCCGCAGTTACCAACTGTGACAAAGCTTGCACTCGGCGCCAGCCCGGCAGGCTCCGACCTGACAATTGTTTCCCACCCCATTACCGGGTAACCGCCGGAAAAACATCCGTAACCCGTCAACCGAAGCCCTTCCCTAGCATCGTCACACCCCCGCCTGTTGTCGCGCTGACGATCGCTGATGAACCCTTCGCGTCCCTTTATCGACCGCCCCGTCGCCACCACCCTGCTGTCGCTCGGTCTTGCGCTCGCCGGCATGTTCGCTTTCGTCCGCTTGCCGGTCGCGCCGCTGCCTCAGGTGGACTTTCCCACCATCTCCGTGCAGGCGAGCCTGCCCGGTGCCAGTCCGGAGACCGTCGCCAACAGCGTGGCGAGTCCGTTGGAACGGCACCTGGGGACGATTGCCGACGTGACCGAAATGACCTCGCAAAGCTCCGTCGGCTCGGCCCGTGTGACCTTGCAGTTCGGCCTCGATCGGGACATCAACGGGGCGGCGCGCGACGTCCAGGCGGCCATCAACGCGGCGCGCGCCGACTTGCCGGCCAGTCTGAAAAGCAATCCGACCTATCACAAGGTCAATCCCGCCGACGCCCCGATCCTGATTCTGGCGCTGACCTCGCACACCTTGCCGCGCGCCAAACTCTACGATCTCGCCTCGACCATCCTCTCGCAGGCGCTCTCGCAGTTGCCCGGAATCGGCGAAGTCGACGTGAATGGGTCGGCGAACCCGGCCGTGCGGGTCGAGCTCAATCCCACCGCGCTCTATCACTACGGCATCGGCCTTGAAGACGTGCGTGCCGCGCTGGCGTCCGCCAACGCCAACAGCCCGAAAGGCGTCATCGAAAGCGAAGGCGCGCGCTACCAGCTTTATGCCAACGATCAGGCGCGCGCTGCCGACCAGTACAAGGATCTGATCATCGCGTACCGTAACGGCGCCGGCGTCAAACTCTCCGACGTCGCGGAGATCGACGACTCCGTCGAAGACCTGCGCAATCTCGGCCTCTCGCGCGACAATCAGCCGTCCGTGCTGGTCATGCTGTACCGGCAACCGGGCGCCAATATTCTTCGCACCGTGGACAGCGTGCGCGCGCTGATCAGGCAACTGAAGCCGGCGTTACCCGCCGATGTCGACGTGCTCGAAGCCTCCGACCGCTCGACCACCATCCGGGCCTCGCTGCACGATACCGAGGCCACGCTGCTGATCGCGGTCGTCCTGGTGATCCTGGTGGTGTTCGCGTTTCTCGGCAGCGGCCGCGCGGCGTTGATCCCGACCGCGGCCGTGCCGGTTTCGATCATCGGCACATTCGGCTTCATGTACCTGCTCGGTTATTCGATCGACAACCTCTCGCTGATGGCACTCACCATCGCGACCGGTTTCGTGGTCGACGATGCGATCGTCGTGCTGGAAAACATCTCGCGGCATATGGAAAACGGCATGACGCGGATGCAGGCCGCGCTGGTCGGCGCACGTGAAGTCGGCTTTACCGTGCTGTCGATCTCGATCTCGCTGATCGCCGTGTTCACGCCGATTCTGCTGATGAGCGGCATTGTCGGACGGCTGTTTCGCGAGTTCGCGATCACGTTGTCGCTGGCGATTCTCGTATCGCTGGTGGTCTCGCTCACCACCACGCCCGTCATGTGCTCGCGTCTGCTGCGCACGCGCGCGGATGCAGCAGACGGTCACGGCGATCAAAGCAACAGCAACAGACTCAAGGGCTGGCAGCGCTTCCTGGGCCGCCCGCTGCAAGCGCTGCACGATGGCTACGCGCGCTCGCTTGAATGGTCTTTGCGTCATCCATTACTGTTGCTCGCCATTCTCGTCGCCACGATTGGTCTGAACATCTATCTGTACATCGTGATCCCGAAAGGTTTCTTTCCGCAGGAAGACACGGGACGCCTGATCGGCGGCATTCAGGCCGATCAAAGCATCTCCTTCCAGGCAATGGAGCCGAAGCTCAGACAGATCATGAAGATCATCGGCGGCGACCCGGCGGTGGATAGCGTAGTCGGCTTCACCGGCGGACGGCAGACCAATACCGGTTCGGTGTACGTCGCGCTCAAGCCGCTGTCCGAGCGTCACGAAACGGCGGACCAGGTGATTGCGCGTTTGCGTCCGCAACTCAACGCAGTGCCGGGAGGACGGCTCTATCTTCAATCGGTGCAGGATATTCGCGTCGGCGGACGGCAAAGCAACGCGCAATACCAGTTCACCTTGCTCGGCGATTCGAGCAAAGAGCTGTATGCGTGGGCGCCGCGGCTGACACGGGCGCTGCAAGGGCTGCCGGAACTGGAAGACGTCAACTCCGACCAGCAGCAGGGTGGACTGGAAGCAGACATCGATATCGACCGGGCGACGGCCGCGAGGCTCGGCGTCACCCCGGCCCAGCTCGACAACACGCTCTACGACGCCTACGGACAGCGGCTGGTCTCGACCATCTACAACCCGCTCAATCAGTACTACGTCGTGATGGAGGTCGCGCCGCGTTACTGGCAGCAACCGCAAACCCTCAACGATCTGTACGTGAGCACGTCCGCCGGCAATCCGAGCGGCACGCAATCCACCAACGCAGTGGCAGGCACCGTGATCGTGGCGAGTGCGGCGAACCTGAACGCGGGCACAGGCGGTCCGTCGAACCCCGCCATGCCGCCGACCGGCGCGGGCGCGGTGGTGAGCGCAGGCGGAACGGCGATCCCCACGCAACCGCCGGTGTCCACCGTCACATCGACCAGTAGCACAGCGAGCGTGCTGGATGCGTCGGCGGCAAGCAGCACGAGCGCTACCGCAACCGCTACGGCAACGACATCAACAGCCGCCATCGGCGCAATGCCGTTTGCGACGATAGGATCGTCCGGCGGCAGCGCGGGGACCGCCTCAAGCACGACGGCTACAACCGCGGCATCGGTTGCTGCCGATTCCGCCCGCAATCTCGCGATCAACTCGATCGCAGCGAGCGGTCATTCGAGTGCTTCCGCTGGCGCGTCGGTCAGTACCTCGATCGAAACGATGATCCCGTTCAGCGCGTTCGCACGCTTCGACCCGGGGCATACCCCGCTCGGCGTCAATCACCAGGGCAACTTCGTCGCCACCACGATCTCGTTCAATCTGCCGCCAGGCGAGCCGCTCTCGACCGCCGTGGCGGCTATCGACCGGACCATGGCCGAACTCGGTATGCCGCCCTCGATTCACGGCAGTTTCGAGGGCACGGCACGGACTTATCAGCAATCGCTGCGAGACGAACCGTTGCTGATCCTCGCCGCCCTGATCGCGGTATATATCGTGCTCGGAGTGCTTTACGAGAGTTACGCGCATCCGTTGACGATTCTGTCGACGCTGCCCTCGGCCGGCGTCGGTGCACTGCTCGCGCTGATGCTATTTCACGTCGAATTCACCGTGATGGCTCTGATCGGCGTGATCCTGCTGATCGGTATCGTGAAGAAAAACGCAATCATGATGGTGGACTTTGCCATCGTGGCATCGCGTGAAGGCATGTCCTCGCGCGACGCCATTTACACGGCGAGCCTGATGCGCTTCCGGCCGATCATGATGACGACCTGCGCGGCGTTGCTCGGCGCGCTGCCGCTGGCGCTCGGCAGCGGCGAAGGCGCGGATCTGCGCCGGCCGCTGGGAATTTCGATCGTGGGGGGATTGATCGTGAGTCAGTTACTGACGCTTTACACGACACCGGTGATCTATCTTTACGTGGACCGTTTGCGCCTGAGATTGGGCGCGGCGGGCGGACGTTCGCGCATCAGTGCACAGCGGTAGCGCGCTCGCCTCCAACGGACGCTCTACGATGAACCTGCTCGCACCACGCCAGCCAGACGCCGCGATAAACGGCCTCGACGTGGTGCGCAAAACGCGCGCCGTCCATCAACGGCGAAGCAGCGAGCCGTGCCCGCAGGTTTTCCCGCATCTCGCGCAGCCGCGGCAGATCGCGCACCAACTGAACCGCGGCCTCGACAAACCGTGCGTCGCTGTCCGCCGCGAGTTCGCGCAGACCCAGATTCTCCAGCTGGCTCAGCCCCGCGCGGCCCACCGACGTGCCGCCGACCCGCGTAACGACAGGAACGCCCATCCAGTACGAGTCAAGGCTCGTCGTATGGCCGTTGTACGGAAACGTATCGAGCCCGACATCGATCTGGTGATACGTGCGCAGATAGTCCGCGCGCGGCCGGAACGGCGTAAAAGAAACCCGCTCCGCGCTTATCCCATGGCACCCGAGCCGGTCGAGCAGACTCGCACGGGCCGCGCCATCCGGGGCCATCAGCAGGAGCCGGGCCTCCGTCACCTCGCGCATCACGCCGCCCCACAGTCTGAACGTCGCGTCGCTCAGCTTGCACGGGTTATTCAGGCAACCGAAGGTCGGATAGCCCTTCGATAACGCGGGCAACGCGTTGACCTCCGGCGTATCGGTCAAGGGGTCGTAGCACCAGAACGAATCCGGCAGACGGATCGACTGTTCGCTGTACTGTGCATCCGTGCCGGCTGGGTCGAGCCATGGATCGGTCAGCCGGTAGTCGATCGCCTCGATGCCGGTGGTCCCCGGATAAGCCAGCCACGCAATCTGCACTGGCGCTGGTTTGCGCGCGAACAGCAGCGGGCGGCCGTCCGCCATGTGCATGGTCAGGTCGACCAGAATGTCGATGCGGTCGTCACGAATCACCTGTGCAAGCCGCTCGTCGTCGAGGTCGCGTACGTCGCGCCATACGTCGGCATGACGGGCCACGCGCTGCGTCTGATCGTCCGGCCGCGTGACGCTCGCATAACAGAACACCTCGAACTGCGCGTGGTCGTGATGCGACAGAAGCGGCAGCGTGAACAGCGACTGACAGTGTTCACGAAAGTCCGGCGACACGTAGCCGATATGCAAGCGGCGCGACGGTGTCGCATCGTTCGAATGCGGTTCATGCGTGTCGCGATAAGGCGCCTCGTGCTGTGCGGACCATCGGCGGCATTCGTTCAGCAGCGGCTGGGATTGCTCTGCCTGAAAAGTCAATGCATAAGCGAGGTTGCTGTGCGCAACGACGTTCGACGGATCGCACGCGAGCGCGCGGCGATAGCAGTCGATGCCGTCGTCGAGGCGCCCTTGGTCCTTGAGCACGTTGCCCAGGTTGTTTTGCGTGACGGCGTAGTGCGGGTCGACGGCAAGCGCCTCGTGCAAATGAGATTCCGCTTCGGCAAAGCGGCCAAGCGTGCGCATCAGCGTAGCGGCGTTGTTGAGCGCGGCCACAAAGCCGGGGCGCAGGCGAATCGCCGCGTCGAACGCCTGCGCCGCCTCTTCGCGCTCGCCCGACTCCTGATAGACGATACCCAGATTGTTGTACGCATCCGCGTGGGCGGGCGCCTGCTCAATGGCGCGCCGATAGGCAACCACCGCTTCGCGCCGCCGGCCTAGCGCATGCAGCGCGTTGGCCAGGTTGTAGGCGGCTTCGGGGAACGCGGGGTCCAACGCGAACGCGCGCGCCAGCAACATGGCACTCGACTCGAATTCGCCGCGCTGGTGCAGCGCGACACCAAGGTTCACGAGGCCGCACGGCGAATCGGGCGCCACGCGCACCGCCGCTTCGAGCAAAGTCACGGCTTCGTCCAGACGACCGGCCGCCTCGAGCAGCGTGCCGAGATTCGTCAGGGCGTTGGCATCGCCGGGTTGCGCCGCGATCGCGCGGCGGTATGCAGCTTCGGCCGCCTTCGCGTCGCCCTGCTGCCGGTAGCAGTTGCCTAGGTTGTTAAGCGCGTCGATGTGGTTCGGCTCGAGCGCCAGCAACGATCCGTAGGTCTCGATCGCAGCCGCATCTTCACCGGCCGATTGCAACGCCGCGGCGAGCGCGAACAGTATGTCGGTGGAATTGGCGTCGAATGACAACGCTTGCAGATAGGCGTCGATCGCCTCAGCGAACCGCTGGGCCGCGGCAAAGACTTGTCCGCGAACGAAGTGATATCGCGCGTTGTCAGGCGCGCGCGTCAGCGCCCTATCGAGCCAGGCGAGCGCGGCGTCGTACGCGCCGCCTTGCATGTCGAGCACACCGAGACGGAACATCACGTTCGCGTCGTCGGGCGCAATCGCGAGCGCAGCTTCGTACAGCGCGCGCGCATGACCGAACTCACCCGCGAGATGATGTGCCGTCGCGCGTTCCAGAATCTGAGTGGTTTCCATCATGCCCCGCGGGTGAACTGCTATTTCGTCGTCGATCTCACGTCGACCCGGACCGCTGGTCCGCATCACGTCGATGTGATGCCATCGCGCGAGACAGGCTGCTGGCTACGCGAAGGGGATAAACGCCAGCGAACGATAACGAGCCAGTTCTTACCGATGTTTACCGGTGCCCACCGTCTGAAACATGTTGCAATGCATTGACGCCGCCCCCGACCGGGTGGCGGAACATCGTGGAAACCTTGGCGGTGCGAGGCTGTAAGCATGCATGGCGGCCGTACTGGGCATACCCAGTACGGCGCGCACTATGCTCAAAGGATGGGGACGGAGAAGACGAATCTTTCGATGCTGAGACCGGGAGCTTTCGGCAAGACCGTATGCCCAATTCGGAATGCCGACGAAGCTTGCCAGCCGAAAGAAATATTCAGTAATCCGTCAGTAACAATGGATATAAATCGGCAAAGATGTGATGCGCGAATACGACAGCATGGGGATGTGCAAGCGCGGTCTATCAGCCGCCGCGCACAAGCTTGTGCCGCGGCGGCAACGCATTCCGTTATCGCGGTCCGGACGCGCCTAGCACCTGGCCATTCACGCTTTGACCGTACATCGAGTACGGCGAGTCATGGAACCTGGCGCGCGTCGCGGCAACTGAGTCCTTGAAGCGCGGATCTTGCGGGCGCTCCTGGCTGTCCATAAACGTTGCCACGTCCCACGCCTGCTGGTCCGTCAGCGTACCGGCCAGACCCAGGGGCATATTCGCCTTGATGAAACCGGCTGCGTTCTGAATGTCGCCCATGCCGGCACCCCAATTGAACGAATGAGCCCCCCATAATGGCGGGAAGACGGTTTGACCGCCGCTCGACTGACCTCGCCCATCGGCGCCGTGACATAGCGCACAGTGCTGCGCATAGACAGCACTCCCTCTCGCGTAGTCCGCCTTTTGCGCGGGTGCGGGAAGTTTTGGATAGCCTTGTCCGGGCAGCTTTTCACCGATAGGCGCGCCTTTCGCGAGCCAGTACGCGTACGATTCCAAAGCCACCAGCACGGGATCGCCAAGCGGTGGCGCCTTGCCGTTCATGCTGTACATGAAACATCCCTGGAGACGCTCGGCGAACGAGTTCACGTGGCCGTTCTTGGCCCGATAGGCCGGATACAACGGATAGGCGCCCCATAGCGGACTCGAATTGGCCTTGCGGCCGGCATCGAGGTGGCAACTGGCGCAGTTCAGGGTATTACCGACGTACTTCCCGGCGAACGTTTTGGTCTGCGTAAAGATTTGCTCGCCCAGCCTGACCGACTTGCCGAAGCCGTCCGTCGGCATGCTCGATTCTGCCGGCGGCGTGAACGATGTCATCGGTGACGACGCCGGGGCTTGCGCAGAAGAAGCGGGCAACGCCGGCATCTCACCGCCGGCAGCGAGGCACGAACCGGCAACCACGCTCAACATGCCGGTAAGCACACAGCAAACCAACCAGGTTCGATCGATCATTGCTTGCTCCCGTTCGCAGAGATTCCTTCGGCCGGCGCATCAGCTGCGCCGTAGTAGGCGGCGACGGCGGTGATATCCGTACTGGAGAGCTTGCTCGCGACGGCCGGCATCAACGCCATGGGCCCAGGCGGCCGGGTGCCGCTCTTCCAGCCGTTCAGCTGACTCGCTATGTAAGACGCCGGCTGGCCGGCTAATGGCGGAAACGTGGCGCCCACACCGATTCCACCCGGTCCATGGCATTGCACACAGGCCGGCAAACCCACATCCCAGCGTCCGCGCGTGGCGATCCATGCGCCCACGTCCGAAGGCCTGGCTGACTCGCTGTCGCCCGCTTTTATACCAGTAGGTGGCGCCAGTCCGGCGAAGTACTGCGCAACCGCATCACGCTCGCGCGCCGACAGCAATTTCGCCATTGGCTGCATGATCGGGTTCTGGCGGCTCCCGTCGGCGAACGCCGTCAACTGGGCCGCGAGATAGGCCGCACTAATGCCCGCAAGACGCGGAAAGCCCGCCGCGGCGTTGCCCTCGCCCTTCGCCCCATGACAACTGATGCAGGCGGCGACACCCTTTGCTGTGCCGTGCATCGCGATGGTTTGTCCCGCGCCCACCTCCTCAGCGTGAGCACCGGACATTGCTAATACCGTGCTCGCCAACGCCAGATGCACGCTCAGGTATCTGCGCCGCGCTCCCATGACCGAATAGTCCACTTCGTCTCCTTCAAATTGTCGCGAGTTGTAACCCGCTCTGGCTCTTGTATTGGTCTTCAGCCAACCAGCGTTCGACTGTTCTCGTCGAATCGACACGACGCATCATTGCATGCTCGGACCCGACGCCGGTTCGTACTTGCCGAAGCCGTATCGCTGGAAGATCTGAAACGCGGCAGGAGACTGAATGAAGCTGAGCCATTGGCGAGCCGCTTGCCGGTGCGGTGCGCCGTTGACCAGCGCGCCGGCATAGATCGCGGTCGTGTTTTCATCGGCCGGAATATCGACGTGGGCAAGAGGATGTCCGATCTGCTCCTGGAACAAGGCTTCGGACTTCCAGAGCACACCGGCGTCGGCGCGATCCTGCATCAGAAACAGCGCGGTTTGCCGATGATGTATCTGCGTCAGTACGGTCGATCCGTCGCGCACCTTATCCTCGTAGACGACCTTCTCGAGTGCGTCGCCGCCCGCTTTCACCAGCGATGCCTTGATCTGTCGCGACACGCCTTCAAATTCCGGATTGGGCATGGCAAGTCGCAACCCGGGTCTCGCCAGATCCTTGAGCGACGTGACGTGCTGAGGGTTGTCGCGACGAACCATGATCGTCAATTGATTCGTCACGTAGGGAACGGCTGGAGCCGTTAGCGTACCGTCCGCAATGAGCTCTTTCACCTTCGCCAGACCGGCGAAATAGGCATCGGGTTTGACCGTCCACGTCATATTGCCGACCGTGATCGTACCGCCGGCTTTCATCTGCTTGACCAGTAAACCAGGCGGAATCGTTTCCCAGAAAATCCGCCCGCGATATTCAGGGTTGTCTTTCTCGAACTGCGCGACAAGTGGCGCCATCGCGAAGAAATAGTTGCCGCCCACGAACAGCACAAGCTTCGGCGAAGAGAGGTTGCCGTGGAAATCGGCCAGTACGTCGACCTGCGGGACAGTGAACTCGAGTCCCCGATCAAGCGAGTCGTTATTTTCGCCATGCTGCCACGGCGGGAAAACGTCGGTCTCCGGCGAAGCCGGCGACGCAGACGCAATTCCGGCTGTGCAGCAGAGCGAACACAGCGAGGCCGCAAGCGTTAACCGCAAGAACCGTCGGGCCCCGTGCAACGGATGATGAGCGCGCGTGAATGCCATGGGGATCCTTAACTTGCGTAGTGAAAACCGACCTGCTGGAGTTCGACGAGAGTCGCCACCGCGCCCGGTGTCACGATCGCACTCGGGATGACATGGTTGGTCAGATCGGCTGCAAGCGCGTCCAGCTGCAACTTGTCCGGGTTCACGTTGGCAACGAGCAATCGCTCCGCCAGCTCCCAGATCGCGTTGTGACATGACAGAAAGACCGCCCCTCGTTTCAGCAATGCCGGAATGCTGTTGTCGTGCGAAGAAAAGGCACCTTCGGCGCTTTCATGGTCGCCGTTACCTATCGCCTCGGCCGGCTTGCTGTCGAGCAGCGTGTTGGCCGCGAGTTTGTTGCCGCTTATTTTCGCCAGACCGTACTTGTCCCACGCTGCCTGGTCGAACAAGGCCAGATGGGCCGACCCATGCGTCGCCGATACCACGAGGAAATCCGGATGCCTGTACGACCAGATCTGCGCATTGAGGGAATTGCGCATCAGGTTCAGCCACGGTCCGCCAAGCTCGGTATTGTCCCAAACCTGTTTTGGACCACCCCGATACCCGATGACAGTAGACAGCGCCTCATGATCCCATTGCTCAGGATGATCGAGAATCATGGGCACTGTTTTGAAGTCACGCCGCCTTGGCGCCGCAGCCAGCCGCTGAGCCAATCCGGTCAGATTGTTTGCCCCGCCAGGCAGCAGCGAGGCCGTCTCAGCGGCCATTGCCTGCGATTGCCCGGTGGCGCCCAGCAGCGCCGTACCGGCGGCGAAGCCAAACGTCTTTAACGCGTTGCGGCGCGTAGTCGGGTTAGTCATGCCTGTCTCTCCTTGTTGTTGTTCGAACGGCCGATGCCGCGAAAATGCGCGTGCATGAGTGATTCAATCGGCATGGCAGCAACCGTATTGACGTTTGCCAAGTCTAGGGATATCTGATCGATAAAAGAAATCGTGAATTCAGATTTAATGTATTTGCGTGGCCGATGATTCAACCGGCGACTGGCTGCGCCCACTTGCGAAGCGCCCAAAAAGCAAAAAGCCCTCGCGAAGGAGGGCTTTCTGTTTTACTACCTTTTTCAGACTTAATCGCAGCGATCGATTCGGATTTTCAATTTACCTGGAAATCCGAACTATCTCGTCACGCTGCAACCGGCAATCTCACGCGAAGTTCTTCGACGCGAATTCCCAGTTGACGATGTTCCAGTACGCTTCAACGAACTTCGGACGCAGATTGCGGTAGTCGATGTAGTACGCGTGTTCCCACACGTCGATCGTCAGGAGCGCCTTCGCGTCCGTGGTCAGCGGCGTTGCGGCGTTGCTCGTCGACACCAGGTCGAGCGAACCGTCAGCCTTCTTCACCAGCCATGCCCAACCCGAGCCGAACGTGCCGACTGCGGTCTTGGCGAATTCTTCCTTGAACTTGTCGAACGAACCCCACTTGGCGTTGATCGCGTCAGCCAGTGCGCCGGTCGGGGCGCCGCCACCTTGCGGCGACAGGCTGTTCCAGAAGAACGTGTGGTTCCACACTTGAGCAGCGTTGTTGAAGATGCCGCCCGATGCCTTCTTGACGATCTCTTCGAGCGAGAGGTTCTCGAACTCCGTGCCCTTGATCAGATTGTTCAGGTTAGTCACATAGGCCTGATGGTGCTTGCCGTAGTGATAATCGAGCGTCTCTTCCGACATGTTCGGAACGAGTGCGTTTCTGGCGAACGGCAGCGGCGGGAGCGTATGTTCCATGGTGCTTTCCTTCAGTCTGTATCTGTTGTGGGGGAGTCTGCGGGATAACGCTATTGAGCACTCGATTGTAGGCGAGTTGGAATAACCCCGCAAACCAACGGACTTTATGTCCGGCATCGGCGAACTTGCCGCACACATAGCGTAATTAGTGCTTTCGCATGAGTTGTGCCTGCCCCATGCGGATGTCGAAAAGACGCCTCGGGCGGCTGCCGGCGAACTGTCAGAAAGCGTCGGTCAGACGCGGCTGCACATCGGCGAGCGCAATGTCCGCGGCCCCTTCGGCGAGATGCACCGTCAGGCGCCGCCCCGGTTTCAGCGACGACGGCGCGCGCACCGCGCGGCCGCTCTGCGCGTCGAGCACGGCGGCATAGCCGCGCTCCAGCGTGCGCTTCGGACTCAACACTTCGAGCCGCGCGGCCAGCGTGTCGATCCGCGCGGACTGACGTTCATGCTGGCGTAACAATGCCGCGTCCAGACGTTGCGAGAGGTTGCCGAGTTTCGCCTGATGCGCGGCGAGATCGGGACGCCAGCGCTGCCAGCGCATCTGCAGCAGAGAAAACCGCGCTCGGGCGTCACGCACCGGGCGCGCCCCCGCCGATGCCAGCCGCACGCTCAATTGCTGCAAATGGGTGCGCTGCCGCGTGAGCCGCTCGGCCGGCGACACGAGCCGCCGCGCGAGCCAGTCGAGTTGCTGGGCGCGCCGCTCCATCATGCGGCCAAAACCGCGGGCGAGCGTCGCATGCCGATGATCGAGTTCGCGCAGCAACAGCACACGCTGCGGGCTGACGAGTTCGGCGGCGCCGGTGGGCGTCGGCGCGCGCACATCGGCGGCAAAGTCGGCGATCGTGAAATCGGTTTCGTGCCCCACGCCACTCACCACCGGAATGGCGCTTTCGGCGATTGCACGCGCCAGCACTTCTTCGTTGAACGCCCACAGGTCTTCAATCGAACCGCCGCCGCGGCACACGATCAGCACCTCGACTTCGCGCCGCGCGTTGGCCGCGTCGACCATGTCGGCCAGCTTGGCGCTCACGCCCACACCCTGCACCGGCGCCGGATAGACGATCACCGGAATATGCGGCGCGCGGCGCGACAAGGTGGTCAGGACGTCGCGCAATGCCGCCGCCTGGAGCGATGTCACGATGCCGATCGCACGTGGATGGGCCGGCAACGGGCGTTTGCGCTCGGCGGCAAAGAGACCCTCGGCTTCGAGCTGCGCCTTCAGCTTGAGAAAGGCTTCGTAAAGACGCCCTTGCCCGGTGCGGCGCACCGCTTCCACATTGAGTTGCAACTCGCCGCGCGGCTCATACATGGTCACCAACGCGCGTACTTCGATGCGGTCGCCTTCGCGCGGCGTGAACTCGGCGTATTGCGCGCGGCCGCGGAACATCACGCAGCGCATCTGCGCCTGGGCGTCCTTGATCGAGAAATACCAGTGGCCGCTCGCGGCACGGGTGAAGTTCGACACTTCTCCCGCCACCCAGACGAGCGGAAACGAGCGTTCGAGCATCGTGCCGATCGCCCGGTTGAGCGCGGAAACGGGGACGACGACTTCACCGCCGGGCGTAGCCGACGAAGCAAAAGGGCTTTCGGAATTCATGCGAGGAATATCTGTGACTGGCCGGACAGACGATAGACCGAGTGGCCAGCGGCGTCCAGCGCGGCGGCCAAATTGTTAAAAGTGTCCACATGCCGGGACCCATTAGACAAATACCGTCCAGATCGCCCGCCAGACCGTGTGAATTGGAAGCATGTCGTTGATTTATATGGCATTTGCATCTCATTAAAGAGAACGATTGCCGATACGGAGCGCTCGGCGCGGCCCTCCCAGCCGATTGACAGGCAGGTTCTCCACAAAGTTATCCACAGGCTGTGGGCATCGTCCGGCGCCGCTGCCTGCCACGCGATGCGGGACGCGCGACTTGCCGGGCGGGACGCCCGCGCGCTAGAGTGGCGGGTTCGACAGCATGCCGAAAGCCCCGCGGCGCTCGCCATTACGGCACACTGACGCCACGCTGCGCGAGCGCATCGGCTGCGGCCGCTGCTTCATCCCGCTGCACCTTTTTGCTGCCCTTTTCGATTGTCCGGAGAACCGCGTTGATGCTTGCCCCGCGTATCGCACCTGGCACTTCCATGCCGCCCCGCCTCCTTCGGGCGCGCGGTGCATCGCCCGTCCTTGCGGCTCGCCAATGAGCGGCCTGAACAACCGTCTCGAAGCACGCCTTGCGCGCGAATGGCAGCAGCGTGGCCCGCTTGCGTGGGCGCTGACACCCTTCGCGTGTGTATTCGGCGCGATTGCCGCCGCGCGCCGCGCCGCCTTCTCGTTCGGCTGGCTGAAATCCGTGCGCATTGGCGTGCCGGTGGTGGTGGTCGGCAACGTGACCGTCGGCGGCACCGGCAAGACACCGACCGTCATCGCGCTGGTCGAAGCCTTGCGCGCCGCCGGCTTCAAGCCCGGCGTGGTGTCGCGCGGCTATGGCGCGCGCGTCAAAGAACCGACGCCGGTTCTCGCGGCCTCGGCGGCAAACGTCGGCGGCGACGAACCGTTGCTGATCGCGCGCCGCACCGGCGCACCGGTGTGGGTCTGCCCGGATCGCGTCGCGGCCGCGCAGGCATTGTGCGCCGCGCATCGCGAAGTCGACGTGATTGTCAGCGACGACGGCTTGCAGCACTACCGCCTCGAGCGCGACGCCGAACTGGTGGTCTTCGATCACCGGCTCGGCGGCAACGGTTTTCTGCTGCCGGCCGGTCCGCTGCGCGAGCCGCTGTCGCGCCGCCGCGACGCGACGCTGGTCAACGATCCATACGCCCGCACGCTGCCCCCCTGGCCGAATACGTTCGCGCTGCAACTTGCGCCCGGCGACGCCTGGCATCTCGACAACCCCGGTCTGCGCCGCCCGCTCGTGCAATTCAGCGGCGAGCGCGTGCTGGCGGCGGCCGGCATCGGCTCACCCGAACGCTTTTTCGCGACGCTGCGCGCGGCCGGTCTCACGCCGACCACCCGCGCTTTGCCGGATCACTACGCGTTCGAGCGCAATCCTTTTACGGACGTCGACGCGGACACCATCCTGATAACCGAAAAGGATGCGGTAAAATTAGGGTCCTGGCGCGACGCGCGCATCTGGGTTGTTCCTGTCGAAGCCGCGCTCGATCATCGCCTCATTGCATTAGTTGTGGAGAAAGTCCGTGGACGCTCGCCTGCTTGAAATTCTCGTCTGCCCGATCTGCAAGGGCCCGCTCAGCTACGACCGTTCTGCGCAGGAACTGATCTGCAACGCGGACAAGCTTGCCTATCCCATCCGCGACGGTATTCCCGTGATGCTGGTCGACGAAGCGCGCCAGACCGTCGAAGGCACACCGGTCGACCTGAATCCGGGCTCGGTCGCCTGAATCGGGGTTGTGCCCGGTGCGGGCAAGATGCGGGGTGGCGAGATTCGGCGCGCCCTGGCTCTCCGATCCGCCGCAATTCACCGTCGTATTTGCCCTCTTTCTCATTGGCGCGCGCAGTGCACGACTTGCGAGCGCTTTCTTCCGGCTTAATCGCCGCCCGTCCTTCCGATGACCAACGCTAACGTCACCACTCCTCCGTTTGTCGCCGTCGTACCGGCCCGGCTCGCCTCGTCGCGCCTGCCCAACAAACCGCTCGCCGACATTGGCGGCAAGCCGATGGTGGTGCGGGTCGCCGAACGTGCACGCGAATCGGGCGCGCAACAGGTGCTGATCGCCTCCGACGCGCAAGCGGTGCTGGATGTGGCCCGCGAGCACGGCTTCGACGCCGTGCTGACGCGCGCCGATCATCCGTCGGGCACCGACCGTCTCGCGGAAGTGGCGGCACAGTTCGGCTGGAGCGACGACACGATCGTGGTGAACGTGCAAGGCGACGAGCCGTTGATCGATCCGGCGCTCGTGTGCGGCGTCGCGTCGCACCTGGCGTCGAGCCACGGATGCGCGATCGCCACCGCCGCGCATCCGATCACCGATGCCGCGGAAATTTTCAATCCGAACGTCGTCAAGGTCGTGCTCGACGCGCGCGCCGTCGCGCTGTATTTCTCGCGCGCACCGATTCCGTGGGCACGCGACGCGTATCAACCGCATTGGCCCGATGTGGCGTCGATGCCTACGCCGCCGGCACCCGCGGTCGTCTATCGCCATATCGGCCTGTACGCGTATCGCGCCCAGTTCCTGCGCACCTATCCGAGCCTCGCGATTTCGCCGATCGAGCAGGTCGAAGCGCTCGAACAACTGCGCGCGATGTGGCACGGCGAGCGAATCGCGGTGCTGGTCACGGAGAATGCGCCGCTGCCCGGCGTCGACACGCCCGCCGATCTCGCGCGCGTGCAGGCTTTATTCGGGGCGTGAGCGTAAAAACCCATGGCATAATCGGACGGTTGTGCGCGCCTCCCGTTAAATGCGAGAGTCAGGGTTTGCCCCGGTCGCGCCGTTACCGCCTTGCAGCGCCGTCGTTATCGACGTGCAGCGCGAGACTCGAAACGGCTGCCGACGCGGGTCCCTCGACGAATCGTGGGATGACTGCAGCGCTACCAAAGAATTCACATAGATCTGGAGATATCACATGCGTTTGATCCTTTTGGGTGCGCCCGGCGCGGGCAAGGGCACTCAGGCAAACTTCATCAAGGAAAAGTTCGGCATTCCGCAAATTTCCACCGGTGACATGCTGCGTGCCGCCGTTAAGGCAGGCACGCCGCTCGGCATTGAGGCAAAGCGCTTCATGGACGCCGGCGAGCTGGTAACAGACGAGTTGATCATCAACCTGGTGAAGGAACGTCTGCAACAGCCGGATTGCGTGAACGGCTATCTGTTCGACGGTTTTCCGCGCACTATTCCGCAAGCCGAAGCGATGAAGCAGGCGGGCGTCGCGATCGACTACGTGCTGGAAATCGACGTGCCGTTCGACGAGATCATCGTGCGGATGAGCGGCCGCCGCTCGCACGCCGCGTCGGGCCGTACGTACCACGTCAAGTTCAACCCGCCGAAGGTCGAAGGTGTGGACGACGTGACCGGCGAACCGCTGATCCAGCGCGACGACGACAAGGAAGAAACGGTCAAGAAGCGCCTCGACGTGTACGTTGCGCAAACCAAGCCGCTGATCGAGTACTACAACAACTGGGCGCAGAACGGCGACCCGGCGACCTCGTTGAAGGCACCGCAATATCGCCGCATTTCGGGCCTCGGCACGGTCGAAGAAATTCGCGGCCGCGCGTTCGACGCGTTGAAATAAGCTCGCGTCTGTGCTTGCCTGCCGTATGAAAAACCCGCCCATGCCGGCGGGTTTTTTTATTGCGTGCTATATCGCACGGCATGCATCGCCATGCGCCGGCGGCGCCCACCCTGCCCGATATTAATTAGCCATCCGTATCAGCCTGGCGGTGCTGCAGGCTGCCCGCGAAGGCGCACGGCGGTCGGAGCCAGCCTCACTTTCCGCATTGCAGCATAGCCGTTACAATCGATCATCGAAAAAATATTCGATCAAGACATTACTGAACCGAAGCAAAGGAGAAGACATGGAGATTCGTGACAACGTATTCCTGATCACCGGCGGTGCATCGGGACTCGGCGCGGCCACAGCGCGCCTTCTCGTCGAGAACGGCGGCAAGGTAGTGCTGGCCGATCTGAATCAGGACGCGGGTGACGCGCTCGCGAAAGAACTCGGCGGCGTATTCGTCAAATGCGACGTGAGCCGGGAAGACGACGCCACGCAAGCCGTCGAAGCCGCCACAAAACTCGGCACGCTGCGCGGCCTCGTCAATTGCGCGGGTGTTGCGCCCGCCATCAAGACGGTCGGCAAAGACGGCCCGCATCCGCTCGAATCGTTTTCCCGCACCATCTCCATCAATCTGATCGGCACCTTTAACATGATCCGGCTCGCCGCCGCGGCCATGTCGAAGAACGAACCGAATGCGAATGGCGAGCGTGGCGTGATCATCAACACGGCCTCGGTGGCGGCATTTGACGGCCAGATCGGCCAGGCCGCGTATGCGGCGTCCAAGAGCGGCGTGGTCGGCATGACGCTGCCGATCGCCCGTGATCTGTCGCGCAACGCGATTCGTGTGATGACGATTGCGCCGGGCATCTTCGAAACGCCCATGCTGCTCGGCATGCCGCAGGAAGTGCAGGACGCGCTCGGCGCAATGGTGCCGTTCCCGCCGCGCCTGGGCAAACCGGCGGAGTACGCAATGCTGGCCAAGCAGATCTTCGACAATCCGATGCTCAACGGCGAAGTGATTCGTCTGGACGGCGCGATCCGGATGCAGCCGAAGTAACAATGCATCCGGCGTGCAGTATTGCGCGGCTGTGCCAATGAAAAACGCCTGCCAGTGAATCAGCATGACTCGCTGGCAGGCGTTCTGTTTTGCGCCGTTGAACCGCTCTCAGTCGCGGTCGTCGTATTGGGTGCGTTGGCGCAGTTCATGCAACTGCGATTCCACCACCGTCGCGTCTTCCGCGTCCGGCCGGTCGCCGAGATAGCGCTCGAGATCTTCGAGCGCCGGGCGCAGGTAATCGAGCCGCGCATAGGCGAACCCGCGGTCGCGCACTTCCTCGATGCTGTCCGGCAGCAGGATCACAAGACGCTGCTGCACCGCCAACAGACGCTGCCAGCGTTCTGTCTGAAGATAAGTCGACTTCAGATTCCGCAGCATACGAGCGATGATTTCGCGGCGCGTAGCCGGCTGCAGCAACATGCGCAATGCCCGGCTCACCGAGTCGCCCGCCGACGCCACATAGGGCTCCAGCATATCCACCATCTGCGACTCGGACAGCGAATGCCCGGTAGTCGGATCGAGCATCACGTCGCCATCCGGCGTTGTCACGCGCAACAGGAAGTGACCCGGAAACGACACGCCGCGTGCCGGAATGCCGATCTGCTCGGCCATCTCCAGATACAGCACCGCCAGCGAAATCGGAATGCCGCGGCGGCGCTTCAGCACTGCGTTCAGATGACTGTTGTCGGGGTCGTAATAATCGTTGAGGTTGCTGGCGAAACCCAGCTCGCGAAAGAAGAACCGGTTCAGAATGCCGACCTTCTGCCTGATGTCGGCGTCGTCCGGCATGCGGCGCTGCAAACGCAAAACCAGCTCGTCGATCTCGGCCAGCGTGCCTTGCAAATCGAGATCGGGATAAGCGTCCTGCGCGAGCGAGAGCGCCGCCTCGGTCAGCGGCAGGCTGTCATCTTCGGCAACCAGCGTACTGAAATAGTCGAGAACTCGCGTCATCGTGATCACTTCACTCGCCTTTTGAAATACGCGTACTTGAAGCCCATCAGCCAAAGCATACCGAAATATAGCGCGGCGAACAGAACGAGGCACGCCCCCAGCAACACGATGCGATCGACCGGCCGGCTGTGCATGCCGATCCAGTCGAAGCTGATCGCGAACCAATGCATCACGCCGGCCAGCACCAGGCAGGCGCCGAACAATTGCACGAAGAACTTCAACCAGCCTTTCGACGGTGTATAGATGCCGCGCTTGCGCAAACCGAGGAACAGGAACAGCGCGTTGACGCAAGCACCGAGCCCGACGCTCAGCGTGAGGCCCGCATGCGCGAAAATCGGCACGAACAGATAGTTGCTCACTTGTGTGGCAATCAGCACGCCGACGCCGATCTTCACCGGCGTCTTGATGTCCTGCTTGGCGTAAAAGCCGGGCGCAAGGATCTTGATGAGAATCAGGCCGATCAGGCCGATGCCATAGGCAGACAGCGCGCGACCGACCATCACCACGGAGTTGCCGTCGAACTTACCGTAGTGGAACAGCGTCGCGGTGAGCGGCTGAGCGAAGAAAAACAGCGCGATGGCGCTCGGCGCGGCCAGCAGGAAGGTGACGCGCAGCCCCCAGTCGAGCAGCGACGAATACTCGTGCGAATCGGCATCCACGTGCGCCTTCGACAGGCTCGGCAGCAGGATCGTGCCAAGTGCGACACCGAGCAGCGCGGTCGGAAACTCCATCAGCCGGTCGGCGTAATTGATCCAGGAAACAGCACCCGGGCCGATCCGCGACGCAATGTTGGTGTTGATGATCAGACTAATCTGCGCGACCGATACGGCGAACATTGCCGGCACCATCTTCGACAGGACCCGCTTCACACCGCGATGCGCGAGCGCTTTCAGCGGATTCAGGCCGATGCGCGGCAGCATGTCGATCTTCTTCAGACCTGGCAGCTGCACGATGAACTGCAGCACACCGCCGGCGATCACCGCCCACGCAAGCGCATACACCGGCGTTTGCAGGCGCGGCGCGACGAACACCGCCGCGAAGATGAACGCCACGTTCAGCAGGACCGGGGCGAACGCGGGCAGCGAAAAATTCTTGTACGTATTCAGCACGCCCGACGCCAGCGACGTCAGCGAGATGAAAATGATGTACGGGAACATGATGCGCGTCATCGTGACCGCGAGCGCATAGGCCTGGCCTTCATGCGCGAGCCCCGACGCGACGATGAACACCACGCCCGAGGCTCCCACCACGCCGATCACCGAGAGAATCGCGAGCGCCCAGGCCAGCACCGTCGAGGTAGCGTCGACCAGCGCCTTGGTGGCGTCGTGTCCTTGCTGGTTCTTGAACTCGGCGAGAATCGGCACGAAGGCCTGTGAGAACGCACCCTCGGCGGAAATGCGACGCAACAGGTTCGGGATGCGGAAGGCGACGTAAAACGCGTCAGTGTATTGACTGGCACCAAACGCGCGGGCGATCAGCGTTTCGCGGGCCAGTCCGGTCACGCGCGACAGCAGCGTGAAGCCGCTGACCGTCAGCAGGGCTCGGAATAGATTCATGGGGCGCTTATTATACGGGTGCCACAGGGGCGAACGACGAGCCAGAACGCGAATCGGACCGATTTGCGCCGCAGACGTTCGTTCAGACGAGCGAATCGGGCCGTTTTTTGTTTGTTTTTTTTGCTGCCCGCCGTACCACTTGCGTGCCGGGCCTGCCATCCGCTCACCTGTTGCCGCACAGTCGCCGGCACGCCCGCAGGCGATCCCGCCCCAGTCAGGGCTGGCAGAATCCCGGATCTCGCGCGGCAGCCGGCACGCCGGGTTTGACGATTCCCCGTTGCCACGTGCCTAATTTTGTTGCTATAATCGCCGGTTTCGAAGCTCGCTCAATTTTCGGACGGGGTTCAGGTCGGCATCAAACGGTCACCTTTATCCTCGAAATACTCCGAACACGGGCGCGCCTTCGCGTAGTCCGATCGATTTTTTTCGACACTTTTTGCGCTCTTGGGCAATCGCTTCCAAGAGTTCGATCTAAAAGCAGCACCTCACCCACTTGAAGGTCAGGTACTGGAAACAGGAACAGGATAAGGAACCGTCATGGCTAACTCCGCACAAGCACGTAAGCGCGCCCGCCAGGCCGCCAAGGCAAACTCGCACAACTCGGCACTGCGCTCGAAGTTCCGCACGGCTATCAAGGCTGTTCGCAAGGCAATCGAAGCCGGCGACAAGGCTAAGGCCGTTGAGATCTTCCAGGCATCGTCGAAGACCATCGACATCATCGCCGACAAGAAAATCGTTCACAAGAACAAGGCAGCTCGTAACAAGAGCCGTCTGGCTGCAGCCCTCAAGGGTCTGCAAGCGCCTGCAGCGCAGTAAATTCGGTCAGCCCGCTTCGGTGGGCTACCTCCTGTTTCCGCTGCAACGGAAAGGCTCGCTTCGGCGGGCTTTTTTGCTTGGGTTTGCCTGGGTTTTGCCTGGCACTGACGGAACCGGATACTGACTCTCGCCTGTTCGCGACTCAGTTGGCGGCCCATCGAAGCCACCGCACCGGAGCCGCCCGCCCCGAAGCCACTGCTTCAGGCACAAAAAAACCCGCTAGCTGCGGGTTTTTGTTTTTTTGCCGATCCGGCAGAGGCTGCCGCTAAATCACATGCCGCTTCTCTTTCGGCGCGGCATGCTGCTCGAGTTGCAACTCGCAAGCCTCCGTCACGAGAAGATCGTTGTCTTTCGCGAAGTTCAGAACGAAGTCGAACGCCATCGGTTCGATATCGCGCAAGCGCGAATCGAGAATCACGCACTTGAGGTCGCCGATCATGGTGGGCCGCACGTACAGCGAGTATTGCAGATAAGCGTTCGGCCCCTTGCCGCCCGGGCTGGGGCCAAAGCATGCCATGACGCCTGCGAGCCGCTCCGACCAGTCGCTCGGCCGAAACTTTTTCCCGGTCGACGTGATGCCCTGAATGAAATATTCGGTTGGAGCTGCTTCGGCCATGTAGGAATACCTGTGTGACTGCCCAGCGGAATGACGGCAAAGCTGACTGCAAAGCGGCTTTGGGATGCCTGAACACGTGACCACGCCTGATTGGCGAGCTGCGCCGCCAGATACCGCGAAGGGCCGGACAAGCCGCCGCGGCGCTCATCATGACGGCGCACCGCGAGGAAACTTTCCGGAGCGCGCGAGCCGTGTCCCGCAAGCTCAATACCGGCCTGCTGGGCTTAGGGATAACCGGTAGATTATAGCGCAGCGGACCTTTTTCCGCAGCGCACACAAGCCCCGTTTGAGGGTTGCGAAAGGCTTTCAGCCGGCTTGCCCGACCTTTTAGCCGACTCGTCAAACGGGGCGAAATCCTTTATGCTGCATTGAGTTACCACAAACGACGGCGGCGCCGTCCGGCAATCCTGCCGGGTGAGACCGCCGTATTTGTTTCATGACCGCCAAGAAAATTCGCCACTACCTGCAGTTCAAGGATTTCTCGCTGGACGACTACGAGTACGTGCTGGAACGCGCGCGCATTCTGAAACGCAAGTTCAAGAACTACGAGACCTACCACCCGCTGCACGACCGCACGCTGGCGATGATCTTCGAAAAAAATTCGACGCGCACGCGCCTGTCGTTCGAAGCCGGCATCTTCCAGCTAGGCGGCCACGCCGTCTTCATGAGCACGCGCGACACGCAACTCGGCCGCGGCGAACCGATTGAAGACGCGGCGCAGGTGATCTCGCGCATGGTCGACATCATCATGATCCGTACGTTCGGCCAGGACATTCTTCAGCGCTTCGCCGAGAATTCGCGCGTGCCGGTGATCAATGGGCTGACCAATGAATATCACCCGTGCCAGGTGCTGGCGGACATCTTCACGTATTTCGAGCATCGCGGTCCGATTCGCGGCAAGACGGTCGCATGGGTCGGCGACGCCAACAACATGCTGTACACGTGGATCGAAGCCGCCCAGATTCTCGGCTTCAAGCTGCGCCTATCCACGCCGCCGGGCTACAAACTCGACCACGCGATGGTCGCGCCTGAAAGCGCCCCGTTCTATCAGGAATTCGACGATCCGAACGAGGCTTGCACGGGTGCCGATCTGGTCACCACCGACGTGTGGACCAGCATGGGCTTCGAGGCCGAAAACGAAGCCCGCAAGAAAGCCTTCGCGGACTGGTGCGTAGACGCTGACATGATGGCGCGCGCCAATTCCGACGCATTGTTCATGCACTGCCTGCCCGCCCATCGCGGCGAGGAAGTCAGCGCGGAAGTGATCGACGGCCCGCAAAGCGTCGTGTGGGACGAAGCGGAAAATCGTCTGCACGTGCAAAAGGCGTTGATGGAATATCTGCTGCTCGGCAAGCTCAATCATTGAGCGAGCCGCTACGCAGCACCTGCGTGAAGCGCGACGGGGCCTTGAATACGAGGCAAGGCATCCACGTTTAGCGCCACGCATCAGGCCGGCGTCCACGGGTTGTCCACGGTTGTAAGCGGACCCGGCTTATCCGCCGCCTTGCTCCAAAAACGCGGGCAAGCGGCGGTTTAGTGTCAAAATAGTGGTTTTCCGCGCTCCGGAACCGCCGGTGCGCCTTGTTTTCCAGCTTTCTCCAGCTACGAGTTCACCATGAGCGATATCAAGAAAGTCGTGCTCGCCTATTCGGGCGGCCTCGACACCTCCGTCATCCTGAAGTGGTTGCAGGACAACTACGACGCCGAAGTCGTCACGTTTACGGCCGACATCGGCCAGGGCGAAGAGCTGGAACCGGCGCGCAAAAAAGCCCTGCAACTCGGCATCAAGCAGGACAACATCTTCATTGAAGACCTGCGCGAAGAATTCGTGCGCGACTACGTGTTCCCGATGTTCCGCGCCAACACGATCTACGAAGGCGAGTACCTGCTGGGTACGTCGATCGCGCGTCCGCTGATCGCCAAGCGTCAGATCGAAATCGCTCGTGCCACCGGCGCGCAAGCGGTCTCGCACGGCGCAACCGGCAAGGGCAACGACCAGGTTCGTTTCGAACTCGGTTACTACGCGCTGGAACCGGGCATCAAGGTGATCGCGCCGTGGCGTGAATGGGATCTGCTGTCGCGCGAAAAGCTGCTCGCGTACGCCGAAAAGGCCGGTATTCCGATCGAAATGAAGCACAAGCAAGGCGGCGCGCCGTATTCGATGGACGCGAACCTGCTGCACATCTCGTTCGAAGGCCGTCACCTGGAAGACCCGAAGGCCGAGGCCGAAGCCGATATGTGGCGTTGGACGGTGTCGCCGGAACAGGCGCCGGATCAGGCTGAGTACCTCGACATCGAGTATGAGCACGGCGACCCGGTCGCGATCAACGGCAAGCGTTTGTCGCCGGCTGAGATGCTGACCGAGCTGAACCGCCTGGGCGGCAAGCACGGCATCGGCCGTCTGGATCTGGTCGAAAACCGTTACGTCGGCATGAAGTCGCGCGGCTGCTATGAAACGCCGGGCGGCACGATCATGCTGAAGGCGCACCGCGGTATCGAGTCGATCACGCTCGACCGTGAAGTGGCTCATCTGAAAGACGATCTGATGGCCCGTTACGCGTCGCTGATTTATAACGGCTACTGGTGGAGCCCGGAGCGCCGCGCAATCCAGGTGCTGATCGACCATACGCAAGAGAAGGTCAATGGCTGGGTGCGTGTGAAGCTGTACAAGGGCAGCGTCTCGGTTGTCGCGCGCGATTCGAAAGAAACGCTGTTCGACAAGACCATTGCCACGTTCGACGACGACGGCGGCGCTTACAACCAGGCCGATGCTGGCGGCTTCATCAAGCTGAACGCGCTGCGTATGCGGATTGCTGAAAACGCACGTCGTCAGCGCGGCTGAGCACGGGCGTTTCGGTGAAGGCTAACTTCGCGTAAGCGAAGTTAAGCGCCGCGAGGCGCGGCCGGCACTGAATCACAGACGCAAAAAAAGGCGCCGGGAGTTTTCTCCCGGCGCCTTTTTTCCTTGCCGCAAGCCACTTACGCCATCACAAACAAACCGGTTCCGCCTCCAACTCCACCCCAAACCGTGCCAGCACGTCCCGCTGCACCGCCTTTGCAAGCGCCAATACCTCCGCCCCGCTCGCGCCGCCGAGATTCACCAGCACCAGCGCCTGCCGCTGATGCACCGCCGCCGCGCCCATCGCACGGCCTTTCCAGCCACATCGATCGATCAACCAGCCCGCGGCGAGCTTCACCCGGCCGTCCGGTTGAAGGTAAGACACGACCTCCGGCTCCTTGAGCTTCAGCGCCTCGAACTGCGCCGCCTCCACGACCGGATTCTTGAAGAAACTCCCCGCGTTACCAAGCTGAAGCGGGTCGGGCAGCTTGGCGCGCCGCACTGCGACTACAGCGTCGAAAATCGCCTGCGCACTCGGCGCGGCCGCGGCATGGCCGCCCGCAGCCAGTTCGCGCGCGATATCCGCATAGCCGGCGCGCGGCTGCCAAACCTTCGGCAAACGGAACGTGACCGAAGTAATCACAAAACGGTCGCGCCCTTCCCGCTTGAAAAAACTGTCACGGTAGCCGAATCGGCAAGCGGCGGCATCGAGTTCGACCACGGCGCCCGTTTCCAGCTCAACCGCTCGCAGCGACGCAAACCGCTCGCACATTTCCAGCCCGTACGCGCCGATGTTCTGAATCGGCGCCGCGCCCACCGTCCCGGGAATCAGCGCGAGGTTCTCCAATCCAGGCAGCCCTTGCGACAAAGTCCATGCGACAAACTCGTGCCACGGCTCGCCGGCGGCCGCCTCGACGTACCAGGCGTCATCGTCCTCACGCACGACGCGGCGGCCTCGCAGCGCCACCAGCAGCACCAGTCCGGCGAAGTCGTTCGTCAGCACGACATTGCTGCCGCCGCCCAGCACCAGCCGCGGCAAGCCGGCGCCGCGCGGATCGCGCACGGCAGCCATCAGTTGCGCTTCGTGCTCGATCCGGCACGCGAAGTGCGCGCGAACATCGAAACCGAAGGTGTTATGCGCCTTCAGCGGATAGCCGGCAACGAACGCGGCGGAGTCGAATAGAGACATCGGAATAGGAAGAATGGGACGGCGAACGAAACGGCATCTGGCCCCAGCCGCGCGACAATGCGCGGCGGCCTTAGGCAAAAGGGAGTGGCATCGGTAAAATGACACCAGGTTCGTGATTATAGCGAGTGCCCCGTGAGCAGCCGACCGGTTGCGCCACGCACCGCAGCACCATTGGGAGAAAACAATGCCATCGTTTGACGTCGTCTGCGAAGCGGACATGATCGAAGTCAAGAACGCGATCGAGCAGTCCAACAAGGAAATTTCAACCCGCTTCGACTTCAAAGGGTCGGACGCGCGTGTCGAGCACAAGGAAAGTGAAATCACGGCCTACGCCGACGACGATTTCAAGCTCGGCCAGGTCAAAGACGTCCTGCTGTCGAAAATGGCCAAGCGCAATGTGGACGTGCGCTTTCTCGACTACGGCAAGATCGAGAAGATCGGCGGCGACAAGGTCAAGCAGGTCATCAAGATCAAGAAAGGCGTGTCCGGCGATCTGTCGAAGAAAATCGTGCGTCTCGTGAAGGACAGCAAGATCAAGGTCCAGGCGAGCATTCAGGGCGACGCGGTGCGCATCACCGGCGGCAAGCGCGACGATCTGCAAAGTGTGATCGCGATGCTGCGCAAGGACGTGACTGACACGCCGCTCGACTTCAACAACTTCCGTGACTGAACGCGCGTGACGCTTAAAACCAGGCGCGCGTTGACGCCTGGTAGTGGGCGTGCGTTGAGGCCCCGTTGAGGCCCGCCAGCGGGCCCACACTCAAGACTCGTTACCGCCCGCCGCGCTCCCCGCCGCGTCGGCTTTCTTCTTGTCGCCGATGCGGCTTTCCTGGCCGCGCATCAGCTTGGCGATATTGCCGCGGTGACGCCATACCAGCAGCGAACTCATCACGACAATCGCCAGCGCGATGATATGCGGCCCGAACAGAAAACCGTCGAAGAGCGGTGCGAATACGGCCGCGGCTAAAGCCGCCAGCGAGGAATAGCGCGTGAAGAACGCCACGATCAGCCACGTCAGCAAAGTAGCAATACCGAGGATCGGATTGATCGCGAGCAGCACACCCGCGGCGGTCGCCACGCCCTTGCCGCCTTTGAAGCGGAAGAAGACCGGATACAGGTGGCCGAGAAACACGGCGATGCACGCAATCGCAACCGACGTATCGTCGAGGCCGTAGCGCGCGCCGAAGTGCACCACGCACCACACCGGCAACCAGCCTTTGAAGGCGTCGCCGATCAGCGTGAGAATCGCGGCCTTCTTGCTGCCGCTGCGTAGCACGTTAGTGGCGCCCGGATTGCCCGAACCATACGAGCGCGGGTCGTCTAGCCCCATCGCGGCGCTCACGATCACGGCAAACGACACCGAGCCGATCAGGTAGGCAACGACAGCAACGATCAGGTTTTGCATCTGGGGACTCTTATAAGGATCGGCGGTCTGAAACTCGATACTCCAACCGCAACAGGGAACAAGGCGGCGCACATTCTACCGAACCCGCCTGCCCGGCCAACATTCAGGCAAACGTCAATCGACGCTCGCGCACTGAACCGGCTGCGCCGCCAGCAAACCGGTCAAGATCCCGGGCTCGATGCTGACCAGAAAACCTCGCCGGCCGCCGTTCAGCCAGATTTTGTCCATCTCGAGAATGCTGGACTCCACATACACCGGCATCTGCTTGCGCGTCCCGAACGGCGACGTCCCGCCGATCAGATAACCCGAATGCCGGTTCGCTACCTCGGGCTTGCACGGCTCGACGCGTTTCGCGCCAATCTGCCGCGCCAGATTCTTGGTGCTGACGGTGCGGTCGCCGTGCATCAGCACGATCAGCGGCTTGGCGTGCTCGTCTTCCATCACCAAAGTCTTCACGACATGATGTTCGTCCACGCCAAGCTGGCGCGCCGACTCTTCAGTGCCGCCATGCTCGACATAATCGTAAGGATGCTCGCCGAAAGTGACGCCATGGCGGCGCAGAAACTGCGTCGCGGGCGTTTCGGAGACGTGTCTGGATTTGCTCATCGGCGCATTGTAATAGCGAGTTTGCACAACGGCTATTTGCCGAACGGCCAATTGTGCGGGCCCGGCGATTGTGGCACGATCGTTCGCAAATGTTCCGGCGCACCGCATGCCGGGTACCGGATTGCCTCCTGGAGACAGCGTTGAACCTCGATTCCGCCACCCGTTCCACTATCGACATCCCCGCGTTACTGGCCGGCCTGCCCGCGCGCATCGCCGAAATCCCGGTGCTTGCGGCCGCGCGCGATCCGCAGCACGTCGCCTTGATCGAGGACGCGCGCCGCTTGACCAATGCACAGCTTCTGGAAGCCGTCGACGCCGCCACCGCGCTGCTGCGCGCATGGGGGGTGCGTGGCGGCGATCGCGTGATGATCGTGGCCGAGAACAGCATCGCGCAGATCGTGCTGCTGTTCGCGACCGCGAAACTCGACGCGTGGGCGCTGGTGTCGAACGCACGCCTGTCGGCTGCGGAACTCGACGCAATCCGTGCGCATGCGCAGCCTCGCGTGGTCGCCTACGCGGTCGAAAGCTCCGTGGATGCCCAACAGCATGCCGAGCGGCATCAAGCCGTCAAGGCGCCTGCCATCACGCCGGATATCGGCGGCTGGTCGTACGCGATCGACGCCAACGCGAAAACCGAGCCGGTCGAAGCCGCCAATCACCGCCAATGCGCCGCGCTGATCTACACCACGGGAACCACCGGTGCGCCTAAGGGTGTGATGCTGTCGCATCGCAATCTGCTCTTCATCGCGGCCGTGTCGAGCCGCTTGCGCAAAGTCGGGCCGGACGATGTGGTGTACGCCGTTCTGCCGATCTCGCACGTGTACGGTTTCGCCTCGGTTTGCCTCGGCAGCCTGCACGCCGGTGCAACCTTGCGTCTCGCGCCGCGTTTCGCGCCGGAAGCGGTGCGGCGCGCGCTCGCCGAAGAACGCGTATCGATCTTCCAGGGCGTTCCGGCCATGCACGCCAAACTGCTCGAACATTTGCACACGCATGGCCACACCTGGTCCGCGCCACATCTGCGCTTCGCCTATTCGGGCGGCTCGCCGCTCGATGCTGCACTAAAGGCGCACGTCGAAAGCGTCTACGGCCTTACGCTGCACAACGGCTACGGTATGACCGAAAGCAGCCCGACCGTCGCGCACACCATGCTCGACGCACCGCGCAGCGATTGCTCGGTCGGCGAAGTCATTCCCGGCGTCGACGTGCGATTCGTCCGACCCGATGGCGTGGATGCCGCGGCGGGCGAAATCGGCGAACTATGGGTGCGCGGCCCGAATGTGATGCTCGGCTATTACCGGAACCCTGAGCAAACCCGTACTGCCGTCACCGAAGAGGGCTGGCTCAAAACCGGCGACCTCGCCCGCCAGGACGCAGACGGTGCATTGCATATCGTCGGGCGCAGCAAGGAGTTGATCATCCGCTCGGGCTTCAACGTGTACCCGTCGGAAGTCGAGCATGTGTTGAACGCGCATCCGCAGGTGGTGCAATCGGCCGTGATCGGGCGCGCGGTAGAGGGCAACGAGGAAGTGGTCGCGTTCGTCGAATTGATCGCGGGAGCAACGGTGTCGCCAGCGGAACTGATCGCGTGGTGCGGCGAGCGTCTCGCGCCCTACAAGCGCCCTGCTGAAGTGAAGGTGCTCGCCGCGCTGCCGGCGGCGTCGACGGGCAAGATTCTCAAGCACCGGTTGCGCGAGTTCATCTAACGGCGCGGCTAAACGCAAGTAGCGCACCTTGTGTGGATCATCCGCGCGGATGATGCTGCGCATGCAACGACTTCAGCCGTTCGCGGGCCACGTGCGTATAGATCTGCGTGGTCGAGATATCCGTATGACCGAGCAGCAGCTGCACGACGCGCAAGTCGGCGCCATGGTTCAGCAGGTGCGTCGCGAACGCGTGCCGCAGCGTATGCGGCGAGAGCGGCGCGTGCACATCGGCCGCTGCCGCGTGACGCTTGATGATGTTCCAGAACTGCTGACGGGTCATGCCCTCCGCGCGGCTCGTGACGAACAGCGCATCCGTCGCGCGCGCCCCCAGCAACGCGGGGCGCGCTTCGCGCAGATAGCGTTCGATCCAGCCGTGAGCCTCTTCGCCGAATGGAATCAGGCGCTCTTTCGAACCCTTGCCCATCACACGCACGACGCCTTCGTTCAGGCCCACTTCCACGGTCTTCAACGTGACGAGTTCGGTTACACGCAAACCGCTCGCGTACATCAACTCCAGCATGGTGCGGTCGCGCAGGCCCAAGGGCGTATCGATATCCGGCGCACCGAGCAGCGCCTCAACCTGTGCTTCAGTGAGCGTCGACGGAAAACGCGGCGGCTGCTTGGCCGAACGGATGCGTACCGTCGGATCGACCTTTGCGCGATGTTCGCGCACCGCCCAGCCGTAGTAGCGGCGAAACACCGAGAGCCGCCGGTTCGCCGAGGTCGATTTGTCTTTCTGGCGCGCCGCGCTGTAGGCGTTGAGATCGGCCTCGCTGGCGGTGTCGAGCGACGTGTTGCGGGTTTGTGCGAGCCATTCGCAGAACAGCCGCAGATCGCGCCGGTACGCGTCGAGCGTGTTGCGCGACAAGCCGTGTTCGAGCCACAGCGCGTCGCAGAATGCATCGATCGAGGCCGAGCTCGCCACAAACAAAGGCGACGCGACGAGCGCGTCTTCAGTCACGGTGTCGCTCATGCGTAGGGAATGCCTTCATGCGCCAGAAGCCAACGCTTGACGTTGCGAAAGAAGCCGTCTCCACCCGTATGCGCGAATCCGCCGATACCGCTCGAACTCACCACCCGATGACATGGAACCACAATCGGGAAATAGTTGGAGCCGCACGCCTGGCCGACCGCGCGCGGGACGCTGCCGACCTGCCGTGCCAGTTGTCCATAGGTCAGCACGACGCCAGGCGGAATGTCGCTGATCGCTTGCCACACGCGGCGCTGGAACGCGGTGCCGACCTCCGCCAGTGGCAATTCGAACTTCGCGGACGCACGCTCGAAATAACGCTCGATCTGCCCGGCGGCCTGTCTGGCCAATAGCGTGTCCGGTGCAACGCTCTGCACCGACTCCGGCAAGTAGACGATCTCGCGCACGGCCTCGCCTTCGAGACGAATGCCGACCTTGCCGAACGGTGCATCGATCACTGCGTTGAACATGGTGCTTGCCTCATGACTGAACCGGTGCCTTTTAAACCTCACGGTAGCGTACCTGCATGGGTTGCAGGCATGCCACCCGCCGCCGGATTGCCGCTACTTTACGCCGCTTCCAACGCCCATTCCACATGCTCTCGCACAACGGCAGAAGGGTCTCCGACGCGCAATTCAAGCGCGTGGACAATCGCCGCGCGCGCATCCGCGTCCAGATGCTCCGAAGAGGCCCGCAGCGCATTACCCATCCCCACCGCCAGATTGCGCAGCCAGCTCTCATAGCCGATACGGCGAATCGCACTCCCCTGCATGCGCGTATCGAAGTCTTCCGCGCTCCATGCAAACAGTTCAACCAGCGTCGCGCGATCGAGCCCGTGCCGCACATCGAAATCGGCGACCGGTGCGGCCTGCGCAAACTTGTTCCACGGACAGACGAGCTGGCAATCGTCGCAGCCATACACACGATTACCGATCAGCGGCCGCATTTCCAGGGGAATATTGCCCTTCAATTCGATCGTCAGATACGAAATACAGAGGCGCGCATCGACCTTGTACGGCGCAACAATCGCACCCGTCGGGCAAGCGCCGATGCAGCGCGTGCAACTGCCGCAATGCGCGCCCGGCGTTTCAGGCGCATCGTCAGGCGAGGTCTCGGCATCGGTAGGCAAGGGCACGTCGACGTAGATCTCGCCGAGAAAAAACAGCGACCCCGCATCCCGCTGCAGCAGCAGCGTGTGCTTGCCGCGCCAGCCGATCCCAGCCTTCTGCGCAAGTTCAACTTCGAGCACCGGCGCCGAATCGGTAAATACGCGGTAGCCGAATGCACCGATCGCCGCCTCGATTTTCTCGGCTAGTTGTTGCAGACGGTTACGCATCACCTTGTGATAATCGCGACCCCGCGCATAGATCGAGACCACCGCCGCCGATGGGTCCGCAAGCCGCGCATGCTCGGCTGCGCGCCAGTCTTGCGGTATCCGCGGCGAGTCCTGCAAAGCGCTTTCGCGCGCCTTTCCACTCAATGTCTGAGCGGGCAAATAGGCAATGCGCGCGGTAATCACACGTCGCGTGCCGGCCACAAGCTCGGCGGGCCGCGCGCGTTTCATACCGTGTTTCGCCATATAATCCATCTCGCCGTGGCAACCCGCGTCCAGCCATGCTGCAAGCGGCGCTTCGGCAGCGGAGAGATCGGTGTCGCTGATACCGATTGCCCCGAAACCCAGTTCACGGCCCCACGTTTTGATGTTGAGCGCGAGCGCATTCAGCGCCGTTTCATCGAAATGACGCTCAGCATGCGCATCGTCGTCAGACGCGGACGTGCAGGAAACAGGGGACTCCGGACTTCGGTTCATCACGCCATTTTACGAGAATGCCCGTCAATCCCGATCTCGCGATCCAACCGCCCGCCGATATCCTGCTCGAACGCTCCTTCGCGCTCGCGGACGAGGCCGCCAGCAATGCATTCGGCGAGCGCTTTGCACGGGCAATCGAAAGCGTGCGCGAATTGCAGCAAAACCCGCGGCAAAACCCGCAGCAAGCCACGCCGGGCACGGAAACTCATCAGGCATTCCAGGGCCTGCAAGTACAACTCGTCGGCGACCTCGGCGCCGGCAAAACCACACTCGTGCGCGCGACCTTGCGCGGCCTCGGCCACACAGGCCGCGTGCGCAGTCCCACTTACACGCTTGTCGAACCCTACGTGCTCGAGCGGCCCGTTGGGGAACTCGCGCTCTATCACTTCGATCTGTACAGATTCACCGACCCGGCCGAATGGGCCGACGCCGGCTTTCGCGAGTACTTCGACAGCGGCGCTATTTGCCTCGTCGAATGGCCGCAGCGCGCCGGGCGTCTGCTTGGCGTACCGGATCTCGTCTTCGCGCTCGACCTGGACCAGGAGGGCGAGGGCCGGGTACTCGTTGCACGGGCATACAGCGAATCAGGAAAGGCATGTCTCGAAAGATGTTAATCAAACCGTTCCGCTCGATCGAATCGGCGGCCACCGCAACGCATAACTGGCGGCGCCGGCAGATTCTGCGCGCAGGCGCTTCCACGCTGGTACTCGGCCTGGTCGCTCCGCGCCTCGCGTGGGCGAGTTCGGTGCTGGGTGTGCGGGTCTGGCCGGCGCGCGATTACACACGCGTAACGATCGAGTCGGATCAGCCTTTGCAGAACACGCAGCAGTTGCTGCAGGGTCCGGACCGGCTGGTGGTCGATCTGAGCGGCCTCGACCTGGATCAGGCGCTGAAGGATCTGGTATCGAAGATTACGCCGAACGACCCGCAGATCCAGTCGGTGCGCGTCGGTCAATATCAGCCGCACGTCGTGCGCATGGTGTTCGATCTGAAGGGCTCGGTGAAGCCGCAGGTGTTCACGCTGCCGCCCGTCGGCGCGTACAAATACCGGCTGGTGTTCGACCTGTACCCCGCGGTCGCACCCGATCCGCTGATGGATCTGCTCGCACAGACCGAGCGCAAGCAGCAAACGCTGGAAGAAAACAACGCGCCGCCCGCCACGCTAAGCGGCCCGGGCACCACGCCGCCCACCGCCGACAACAGCGAAGCCTTCTTCGAGCGTTATGCGCAGAACGGCAGTAGCGGGAACGGCTCGGGCGTGCCACGCCCGCCGGCACATATCGCGCCGACGCCCGTTCCGCCCATCCTCGGCAAACCTGCCACACCGACGGCGCCCGTCGCGCCGCCCACCGCGATCGCCCGCAACAAGGGCGGCACGAGCGGCAGCAATCTGGGCGGCGACGACAGCGACAGCAGCGATAACTACGCCTTCACCAACCCGAAGACCGGCAAGAGCAACACCGTGCGTTTGCTCACGGTCGCAATCGATCCGGGTCACGGCGGCGAAGATCCGGGCGCGATTGGCGGCGGAGGGACCTACGAGAAGCACGTTGCCCTCGACATCGCGAAGAAGCTGCGCGCGAAAATCGACGCACAACCGAACATGCGTTCCATGATGACGCGCGACGCCGATTTCTTCGTGCCGCTCAACGTGCGCGTGCAGAAGGCGCGTCGCGTAGGCGCGGACCTGTTCGTGTCGATCCACGCCGACGCGTTCACCACGCCCGAAGCGAAGGGCTCGTCCGTGTTCGCCTTGTCGGAGCACGGCGCGTCGAGCGCCGCGGCGCGCTGGATGGCAAACAAGGAGAACTCGTCGGATCAGATCGGCGGTATCAACATCAAGTCCGCCGACGCCACCGTCAACCGCGCGCTGTTCGATATGTCGACCACCGCGCAGATTCGCGATTCGATGCGCTACGGCAACTTCGTGCTGAAGGAGATCGGCGGTATCAACAAGCTGCACAAGGGTTCGGTCGAGCAGGCCGGATTCGCCGTGCTGAAGGCGCCGGACATTCCGTCGATCCTGGTGGAGACCGCGTTCATCAGCAACCCGGACGAGGAGCGCCGCCTGAACGACGACGCATATCGCGACAAGATGGCCGATGCGATCATGACCGGCATCAAGCGCTATTTCGCGGCGAATCCGCCCTTGGCCAAGAACCGCATGACTTGATGCGGCGTGGCACGCAGCCAACAAGAAAACGGCCGCTCGATGCGGCCGTTTTTTTCTGCGTCACGCTTGAGCGCTATTCAACGCGCCGGTGAAAAACGTTGCACGACCCAACCGCCGAACACATTCACCGCCAAACCCGCCATCACCAGCAAGGCGCCCACGATCTGCACCGTGGACAAGTGCTCGTCGAGAAACAGGGAAGCCGACGCCAGTCCGACAATCGGCACCAGCAGCGAGAACGGCGCCACCTGGCTGGCCGGATAGCGCGACAAAAGCCGGCTCCACAGACCATAGCCGATCAACGTCGCGATAAACGCGAGGTACACGATGGCGAAAATCGACATCGCGCTGATCCCGGACAACGCCGCGACGATCCGCTGCGGCCCTTCGAATGCGTACGACAGCGCGAGGAACGGCAACGGCGGAATCAGGCTGCCCCACACCACCAGCCCGACCAGATCGACCTTGCCGACCTTCTTGGTGACGATGTTGCCGAGCGCCCACGAACATGCAGCGCACAACGTGAGGACGAAACCGGCGAGCGTCATCGCATGGCCGCCTTGCATGCCGATGATCGCGAGACCGCCCGCCGCGATCAACAACCCGACCACGTTCGGCACGCGAAAGCGCTCATGCAGAAAGAGGGCCGCGAAAATCAGCGTGAAGAACGCCTGTGCCTGCAAGACAAGCGAAGCGAGCCCCGCCGGCATGCCGACGTACATGGCCGAGAACAGGAAAGCGAATTGCCCGAATGAAATCGTCGCGCCGTAAGCAAACAGCCAGCGCCAGGGCATCTGCGGCCGTTTGACGAAGAACACAGCGGGCACCGCGGCGAGCGTGAAGCGCAGCGCGCCGAGCAGCATGGGCGGCACGCCGTGCAGACCCACCTTGATCACCACGAAATTGACGCCCCACGCCACCACGACGACCAGCGCGAGCAGTAAGTCCCTGGGCGACATCCCAGTCTCCATTTGGTTGTTCGATCTGGCAGTTTAGCGGAGCCCGCCGCGCCAGGGGAGCCGCGCGCATTACGGAATCCCGAAGTCGCCATGCGGCGCAAACCGTCGGCATTCCGCCCTCCGCAGTAGAATCGTCTATCGAGCAAAAAAACCGACTCCCCCCTTTCAGCCGAGCCCGCCCATGTCTTCCTCGATCAAAGCCGTTCTCAAACCGCATTTACGCGACGTCGGCAACCTCACCGTGCGGCGCGTGCTGCCGGCCATGGCGGCGCGCCTGATCGGTCCGTTCATCTTTTTCGACCACATGGGCCCTGCCACGCTCGATCCCGGCGTCGGACTCGACGTACGTCCCCACCCGCATATCGGCCTCGCAACCGTCACGTATCTGTTCGAAGGTTCGATCATGCATCGCGACAGCCTCGGCTCCGAGCAGAAGATCGTCCCGGGCGACGTCAACTGGATGACGTCGGGCCGCGGCATCGTCCATTCCGAACGCACGCCCGCCGAAGAGCGCGCGAGCGGCCAGACCATGCACGGCATCCAGACCTGGGTCGCGCTACCGCTCGAAGACGAAGATATCGAGCCGTCCTTCTCTCATCACACGGCCGACACGCTGCCGGTGGTCGAACGCAACGGCGTCACACTGCGCGTGATCGCGGGCACCGCGTTCGGCGCGACCTCGCCGGTCGCGACCTTTTCCGGCACGCTGTATGTGGCTGCGGAGTTCGCCCCGGGTGGCGCCTTCGCGCTCGAACCGGAACACGAGGAGCGCGGCGTCTATCTGGCAGAAGGCGATCTGGAGATCGACGGCACACCGCTCGAAGCAGGTCAGATGGCCGTGCTCGCGCTCGACGAAACCGTCACGCTTGCCAGCACCCACGGCGCGCGTGTCATGCTGCTCGGTGGTGAAAAACTGGATGGCGAGCGCTTTATCGAATGGAATTTCGTCGCCAGTTCGCGCGAGAAGATCGAAGCCGCGAAGCTGGCGTGGACCAATCAGGAGATGGGCAAGGTGCCGGGTGAAACCGAGTGGATTCCGCTGCCGCTGAAAAAATAAGCCAGCGTGGCGGCGGCCTGCATTCGCCGCGCCGAGTCATTGAATTCGCTGCACACGCCCCCACCTAACCATCAACTGTTTTATCGACGAGGACGTAATGGATACCACGCTGGCCACTTTCGAACGGGACGTCATCACGGCGTCGACACTGGCCCCTGTGCTGGTCGATTTCTGGGCACCGTGGTGCGGTCCCTGCAAGACGCTCGGCCCAATGCTGGAGAAGCTCGAAGCCGAAGCCGCCGGCAAATGGAAGCTCGTCAAGGTGAACGTGGACGAGAATCAGGAACTGGCCGCGCACTTCCAGGTGCGCAGCATTCCGCACGTGATGGCGTTTGCCGATGGCCAGCCGGTCGATCAATTCGTCGGCGTGCTGCCGGAAGGCCAGTTGCGCGAATTCATCGAGCGCCTCGTACCGCAAGGTGCGGACGCGTCACGTCTTGAAGCGCAAGCCGCACTGGCTGAAGGCCGCCGCGAAGATGCCTACAACGCGCTGCAAGCCGCGCTCGCCTACGACCCGGGTTTCGACGATGCGCGCATGGACCGCATCGAGATGCTGCTCGAAGATCACCGCATCGACGAAGCGCGCAATGAAGTCGACCTGCTGTCGCCGAAAACCACGCAAGGGATCGACGCCCGCTTCAACGCGATCAAGACCCGGCTCGACGCCGTGGATGCAGCGGCAGATCTGCCGCCTACGGACGCGCTCGAAGCCAAAGTCGCGGCGCATCCGGACGATCTCGAAGCCCGCTTCGATCTGGCTAGTGCGCTCATTGCCCGCCGCAAATACGAAGGCGCACTTGAGCATCTGCTAGCCATCGTGCAACGCGACCGCACGTTCCGCGAAGACATCGGCCGTAAGACGATGCTTTCGGTGTTCGATCTCGCCGCGCATCAGCCGGAGCTGGTGTCGCAATGGCGGCGCAAGCTGAGCGCGCTGCTGTTCTAGTTCCAGTCCGTACTGCGTTCAGGTGCGGTGCGGCAGCCGCGTCTGAACGCGCTGCCATACACACGGCGTAAACCGCCCTACCGCCCTACCGCATCAACCCGCTGCCTGCTTTGCCAAGGCCCGCAACACATGCGCTGCCGCGGCAAAGCCGAAACTCGCGGTCACGCACACGCTCGATCCAAATCCCGCACAGTTCAGACCCACCGGCCCCGTATGCCCCGGCGACGTGGTGACGTGCTCCGCTTCCTCGTCGATATCGCACACGGCGGCTTCCGGATAGATCAACGGTTCGTCGGAGTACACCGCGCTCACCTTGAACTTCGCCTTCGGAGCACGTGGGAAACCATGCTGTTTGCGCAGTTGCCCACGCACTTTCGATAGCAGCGGGTCCTGGATGGTCAGCGCGAGATCGTCGATCCGGATCCGCGTTGGGTCCAGTTGGCCACCCGCGCCGCCTACCGTAATCAATGGCTGTTTCTTCTCGACGCACCACGCGATCAACGCGGTTTTGGTACGCACGCTGTCGATCGCATCGATCACGTAGTCGAAACCGCCGCCGAGCGTCGCCGCGAAATTGTCCGGCTCGACGAAGTCTTCCACCAGCCGCACGTCGCAGAACGGATTGATTGCCGCAATGCGTTCGGCCATCGCTTCGACTTTCGGTTTTCCGTAGTTACCGTCCAGCGCATGGATCTGGCGGTTAGTGTTGCTCTCGGCGACATTGTCCAGATCGATCAGGGTCAGCGTGCCGACCGCGCTGCGCGCCAACGCCTCCGCCACCCACGAACCCACCCCGCCAATGCCGATCACGGCGACGTGTGCTCCTTCGAACGCAGCGAGCGCCGGCGCGCCGTACAGCCGGGCAACGCCGCCGAAGCGCCGTGCGCGGTCGGCGGTTTCACTCCCGTCGAGGCTGGTAGTAAGATCAGAAGGCGCGGTGGTGCTGGACATGGTGGAAGGCTCGTTCAAAGCAGGCAAAACACAAAGTGATGACAACGCGCAGGCACACCCAAGCGTTCCCAGCCCGTATTTTGCCTGATCGCGTCAATCCGCATGGCCACGCCAACCTGGAGGCACGAATGGCGGCCAGCGTTGTAGCGTGCATATCCACACAGCCCGGCGGGCCTTGATCTGGTCGCGGGCAAAAACTTCAAGCCCTGGCTATACTGATTGGACTGAAGCGTTCGCATAAGAATATGACCTCACTCGCCGAACTTCGAAAAAACTATTCGCTGGGTTCTTTGGACGTGGCCGATATCAACCGCAACCCGTTTCGTCAATTCGACACGTGGTTTCAGCAAGCGGTAGACGCCCAGTTGCCCGAGCCGAATACGATGACGCTGGCCACGGTCGACCCGCGTGGCCGGCCGTCGGCGCGCATCGTGCTGATCAAGGGCGTTGACGAGCGCGGCTTTGTGTTCTTCACCAACTACGAAAGCCGCAAGGGCCGCGAACTGGCCGCCAACCCGTACGCAAGCCTGCTGTTTTACTGGATCGAACTCGAACGCCAGGTGCGTATTGAAGGCCGCATTGTCAAAACCAGCGCGGAAGAAAGCGATACGTATTTTGCGTCGCGTCCACTCGGTTCACGTATCGGTGCGTGGGCATCCAATCAAAGTCAGGTAATTGAAAGCCGTTCGCAGCTCGAAACACGCGAACGCGAAATCAGCCTGCAATACGGCGACCAACCGCCGCGCCCACCGCACTGGGGCGGCTATCGTTTGGTACCCGAAGCAATCGAATTCTGGCAGGGCCGGCCGTCGCGTTTGCACGACCGTTTGCTCTATACACGTTCAAGCGAAAACAGCGACTGGCAAATCTCCCGCCTATCGCCTTGAATCGAAATACGACACCATACGCGCGTTGCCAACGCAGCAGCGCGCGCCGGAAGGACTGCGTCTCGCGGCATAGGAGTTGCGCCGCACGGAGCCGCAATCCACACAGGCTTTGCTTTAATTCAACGGACACGGAGAGATCACATGTTCTGGGAGAAAAAGCTGGCGCAGTGGGTGGAAGAGGTAAAAACCAAGGCTAACCTGCCAGCACGCCTTGTGCTGTGGGACGGTCAGCAACATGACTTCGGGCAGTTCGCCGCGCCTCAGGTCACGCTACATGTCAAAAGCGCCACGGCGCTGCCTTATCTGCTCGAACCGAGCCTCGACAATCTGGGCGAGGCGTATGTGAAGGGCAAGATCGATATTGAAGGCAAGCTGTCCGACATCATCAACGTCGGCTATCAGCTGGCGCGCAACACTGTCACCAGCGCAAGCAAGCTGGCGCGCGTGCGACGCTATTTCAATCACTCGAAGTCGTCGGACAAGAAGGCCATTCAGTATCACTACGACGTCTCGAACGAGTTCTACAAGTTGTGGCTCGACGAGAATATGGTGTACTCGTGTGCGTACTTCGAAAACGGCAATGAAGATCTCGCCACCGCGCAGATCAAGAAAATCGATCACATCCTCACCAAGATCCAGTTGCAACCGGGGCAGCGCCTGCTCGATATCGGCTGCGGCTGGGGCGCGCTCGTCCTGCGCGCCGCGCAGAAATTCGGCGCCAGGTGTGTCGGCGTGACGTTGTCGCAGAACCAGTTCGATCTCGCGACCGCACGCGTGAAAGCCGCGGGCCTGGAAAACCAGATTGAGATTCGTCTGCAGGATTATCGCGACGTCGACGGGCAATTCGATCGCATCACCAGCGTCGGCATGTTCGAGCACGTCGGCCGCAAGAATCTGCCGGGCTACTTCCAGAAGATTCACGATCTGCTCGTCGACGACGGCGTCGCCATGAATCACGGTATTACGTCGAGCGATTCGGATAGTGGCGAAACCGCGCTGGGCGGCGGCGAATTCATCGACCGTTATGTGTTCCCGGACGGCGAACTGCCGCACATCAGCCTTGCGCTCGAATCGATGCAGCGCGGCGGGCTTGAAGCGGTTGACGTCGAAAGCCTGCGCCGTCACTATGCGCACACGCTGGACATCTGGGCGGATAACTTCGAAACGCACGCGGACGAAGCCCGCAAGCTCGTCGACGACGAAAAATTCCGCATCTGGCGCGTGTATCTGGCCGGTTGCGCGTATGCATTCGAAAACGACGACGTCTCGATCTACCAGGTGGTGTGCCGCAAAGCCGGCCGCAGCGCGAAAACCTTGCCGTGGTCGCGTCGCTATATGTACGACAAAACGTTGTGATACGGTTGCGCCGTGGCGATTTACCGTCGCCGCGTGCCGGGGCTACGGGCATTGCATGAGCAGGCCGACGCGGCGCAAACCTTAAACAACAGCAGGTCGAACATAGATGGATCAGAGCGGGACAAGCGAAGTTGAACAGCCGGTGAGCGGCGCAGATGAGGCACAGGCCGACGCCGTGCAGTTCGATCTGTTCGGGATGCCGGTGGAACAGACGCCGGTATCGGCACCAGCATCCGCACCGAAGCCTGACGCCGGAGCAAAACCACCGCGTGCGACTACGCAAGCCAATGCCGCACCGGCAACGGCCGATACGCCGAGGAAACGCCGCTCCTCACGCGACGTTCTCGCCGCACCGCCCTCTCCCGAACTCCTCGCGATCGCTGCCGAACTGCCGCCGCAAGTGCATCTCGGCACGTCGACATGGTCGTTTCCGGGCTGGAACGGCATCGTCTACGGCGACGAGTACAGCAATAGCAAACTCTCGCGCGAAGGCCTGACGGCCTATGGCGCGCATCCGCTGCTAAAGACCGTCAGCATCGACCGGTCGTTTTACCAGGCGCTCACGGTCACCGAATACTTGCGCTACGCGCAGCAGGTGCCGGAGCACTTCCGCTTCATCGTCAAAGCCCCGATGACGATCACCGACGCCACCGTGCGCGCCGAACGCGGCGAGCCGGTCTCGCTGAATCCGTGCTTTCTGAACGCGCAAATGGCGATCGACGACTTCGTCACGCCATGCCTTGAAGGCCTCGGTGCCAAAGCCGGTGCGCTGGTGTTCCAGCTCTCGCCGCTGCCCGACCAGATGCTCGCGCAACCGGCGGTATTCATCGAGCGACTCGCGGAATTCCTGGCAGCGTTGCCGAAGCTGCCCGACGGCACCTGCTATGCGATCGAAATCCGCGATGCAAGTCTGCTCACGCCGCGCTTCATCCGCACGCTGAAAGCGGCGGGGGTGCGCTATTGCGTGGGGATTCATGCGCGGATGCCGGACCCGTTACGTCAGGCGGCGGCGCTCGCGCTGCTGGACGGCGAGCCGGCCGGCCCGCTGATCGTGCGCTGGAGTTTGCACGGCGGCTTCAAATACGAACAGGCGAAAGCCAAGTACGAACCGTTCAACCGGCTGGTCGATCAGGACCCGGGCACCCGCGCCGCGCTCGCCGAACTGGCCGCGCGCTACGCGCTGGCCGGCCAGCCGGTGGTGATCGCCGTCAACAACAAGGCGGAAGGGTCGGCGCCGTTAAGCTGCGTGGAACTGGCGCGGGAGATTGTCGAAGCGTATGCGCGGCTGGCTCATGAACATGAGCACGACGACACGCAAGCGGCACCTGAAGCGGAGCCGCAACCGGATCAGAGTGAGCGGCACGAAGGCGGCGACCCCGGCAGCCGGAACTGATCTGCCGGCGCAGGTAAAGCAAGCCGCCATCGGACCACCGGACCGCCGCCAAAGGCTCAGCTCGCCTTGATCCGATGCGCGAACTTCTGACGGAATTTTGCGACCTTTGGCGCCACCACGAACGAGCAGTAGCCCTGATTCGGATGCTGCGCGAAATAGTTCTGGTGATACGCCTCGGCCGGCCAGTAGTTGCCGTCGAGCGGCAGCACCTGGGTGACGATCTGGCCGTCGTAGATGCC
The DNA here is from genome assembly GCF_009455635.1 of Paraburkholderia agricolaris. NCBI lineage: Bacteria > Pseudomonadati > Pseudomonadota > Betaproteobacteria > Burkholderiales > Burkholderiaceae > Paraburkholderia > Paraburkholderia agricolaris. The sequence continues at coordinate 646,739 of NZ_QPER01000001.1, read as the reverse complement.
CTGTTCGCCGATCTCGCGGATCGCCTGCAAGGCCGTTTCGCGCTGCGCGTCGGAGTGGGTAAAAATCACCGAGCGGTATTGCGTGCCGACGTCGTTGCCCTGCCGGTTCAATTGGGTCGGATCGTGAATCGCAAAGAAAATATCGAGAATCTCACGATAGCTGATCTTCGCCGGATCGAAGTCGACGTTCACGACCTCCGCGTGGCCGGTCACGCCGTCGCACACCTGCTCATAGGTCGGCCGCTGGGTCTGGCCGCCCGCATAGCCGGACTCCACCGAGTTCACGCCTTCGACGCCCAGATACACCGCTTCGAGACACCAGAAACATCCGCCACCGAGGGTGGCGACTTCGCCTGTCTGACTCATGCTGCTTGCTCCTTGATACCCATAGCCGGCCGATGCCGGTCCCAGTTAACCGCAACGCTCGTGCCACCGCCCAGACTTTCCAGCTTAGCGGTTTTTCCACTAACTGGCAGGGGGCGCGGCCGGTCCACCGCGATTGCAGTTAAAATTGGGACAAATCGACGATTTTCACTATGACTTTTGAATCATTTGTTTCTGGGCGCATGCACGATGGGTCCAACCCGAGGCTCACCCGGTTTGGCGCAAAGGCTTCCGTCCAATGAAGCGCGCCAGTCCGCCCAACTTCGACCAGCCCGCCTTTAAACAGGCGCTCAGTCAATTCGCCACCGGCGTCACCGTGATTACGACACGCGCGGCGTCCGGCCAATTGATCGGTATCACGGCCAGCTCGTTCAATTCGGTTTCGCTCAATCCGCCGCTGGTGCTGTGGAGCCTCGCCACGCGTTCGGCTTCGATGCCGGTGTTCCAGGCGAACAGTCACTACGTGGTCAACGTGCTGGCCGCGTCGCAGCTCGACCTGTGCAAACGCTTTGCGACGGTGAAGGGAGATCGTTTCGAGGGGGTGTCACATGCCGAGGGCGACACCGGCATGCCGGTGCTCGACGGTGCGCTCGCCTGGTTCGAATGCCATAACCGTAGCCGCTACGAAGAAGGCGACCACGTGATTTTCGTCGGCGAAGTGGAGCGCTGCGGCGTTCACGAGCATGCTGCGGAGATTGCGCCGCTGGTGTTCCAGAACGGCCAGTTTCACGGACTCAAGCCGTTCTGAACAGACGGGGCGGCGGCCTTTGGATCGACGGCTGCCGCGCGCCCATACAGGCCGGCGTAAGCGGCCCTGCCGCCGGCATTCAGCTATGCGTCGCGCTGTGTCCGCTGCTTTTCGTCACTAGCGACACCGGCACGCCGGAGTCTTCCTTCAGCGTCTGCAGCACGATATTCGAACGAATATCCATCACGCCCGGCGCCTTATAGAGGCGTTGCAGCACGAAATCCGAATAGTGTTTGAGATTGTGGGCGAGTACCCGCAGCAGATAATGGGTTTCGCCGGTCACGACAAATGCGCCGACGACCTCTGGCCAATCCCGCACCGCTTCAGCAAAACGCTCGTGCCAGTTCTCCTGGTCGTTGCGCATCGACACCTGCACGAACGCTTCCAGTTCGAATCCCAGCACTTCGCGGTTCAGACACGCGCGATAATGTTCAATGACGCCCTGCTCTTCCAGCAGGCGCAGGCGTCGTAGACAGGCCGACGGCGAAAGCGAAATGCGCTCCGCTAAATCGAGATTGCTGATCCGTCCTTCTTGCTGAAGCACCGTCAAGATACGGCAATCGGTGGCGTCGAGCGAGATCGCGTTCATATTCGGTCTCCCTTTCCCATTTGACTCAAATTATGTTCCAAGACACGGCTCAGAAGGAGATTTTTTCGCAATCACATTTCGCGCCAAGCCACCTATCATTTGTGGATAGACACAATCCGTTGATGGAGACATGGACACACTCTGGGACATCACCCCCGCCGTCGATACGGCGACACCCGTCTGGCCGGGCGATACGCCGGTCGGCATTGAACGCGTGTGGCGCATGGAGGCGGGCTCGCCCGTCAACGTCGCGCGCCTGACACTGTCGCCGCACACCGGCGCCCACACCGACGCCCCGCTTCACTACGACGCTGAAGGCGCCGCAATCGGCCAGGTCTCGCTCGATGCGTACCTTGGACGCTGCCGCGTGATTCATTGCATCGGCGCTTCGCCTGTTGTGACGCCACAACACCTGAGCGGCTCGCTCGACGACCTGCCGCCGCGAGTCTTACTACGCACTTACAAAAACGCGCCGACCGCGGTCTGGGACAGCGCGTTCTGCGCGGTCGCGCCGGAAACGATCGACTTGCTGGCAGCGAGAGGGGCGAAGCTGATCGGCATCGACACGCCGTCGCTCGATCCGCAGGAATCGAAGACGATGGACGCGCATCACCGGATTCGCGCGCACCGCATGGCGATCCTCGAAGGCATCGTGCTGGATGCCGTCGCGCCCGGGGACTACGAGTTGATCGCGCTGCCGCTCAAGCTGACCACGCTCGACGCGAGCCCTGTGCGCGCCGTATTGCGGGCGCTGCCCGAATCGCCCTGAATACAGGCGCCACACACGTTGCAGGTGCCTGGCGAAACTGAATCACATTCACCGAACTCCCCAATCCCTTTAACTGGACCAACATGAACACTCGTGACGAAGCACTGGCGCTCGATAACGCCGACCCGCTCGCGCCGCTGCGCGACCAGTTCGCACTCTCGCCGAGCACCATCTATCTCGACGGCAATTCGCTCGGCGTGCCGCCGGCCGCCGCCGCCCAACGCGCGCAGACCGTGATCGGCGCCGAATGGGGTGAAGGCCTGATCCGCAGTTGGAACACTGCGGGCTGGTTCGAATTGCCGCGCCGTCTCGGCAACAAGCTCGCGCCGCTGATCGGCGCGGCCGACAACGAAGTGGTCGTCACGGACACGATTTCGATCAACCTGTTCAAGCTTTTGTCGGCGGCCGTGCGGCTGGCAAACGCGCGCGATCCGAAGCGTCGCGTGATTGTTTCCGAGCGCTCGAATTTCCCGACCGATCTGTACATCGCGCAAGGGCTGATCGAACAGCTCGACCGCGGTTATGAATTGCGCCTTGTCGACGATCCCTCCGAGTTGCCCGCCGCGATCGGCGACGACACCGCAATCGCGATGATCACGCACGTGAATTACCGCACCGGCTACATGCACGACATGGCCGCGCTGACCAGACTCATCCACGACAAGGGCGCACTCGCGCTGTGGGATCTCGCGCATTCGGCGGGCGCGGTGCCGGTCGATCTGAACGGCGTCGGCGCCGACTACGCAGTGGGCTGCACGTATAAATATCTGAATGGCGGCCCGGGTTCACCGGCGTTCGTCTGGGTACCGAAGCGCCATCAGAATGATTTTGCACAACCACTGTCCGGCTGGTGGGGTCATCGCGCGCCGTTCAAGATGGACCCGGCCTATCAGCCCGATGACGGCATCGGCCGCTTCCTGTGCGGCACGCAGCCGATGGTGTCGATGTCGCTCGTCGAATGTGGACTCGATGTGTTCCTGCAAACGGATATGCAAACGATCCGCGCCAAGTCGCTCGCGTTGACCGATCTGTTTATCGAACTGGTCGAAGCGCGTTGCGGCGAGTTTCCTTTGAAGCTCGTCACGCCGCGTGAGCATGCGCAACGCGGTTCGCATGCGAGCTTCGAGCATCCGCATGGCTATGAAGTGATGCAGGCGTTGATTGCGCGTGGCGTGATCGGCGACTATCGTGAGCCCCATGTGTTGCGGTTTGGTTTTACACCGCTGTATACGCGCTTTGTCGATGTATGGGATGCGGTGGAGACGCTGCGTGAAGTGCTCACGCAAGAGAGCTGGCGAGCACCCGAGTTTGCCGCACGCGGCGCAGTGACCTGAGGAACACGTAATGACCGATCACATGCAAACGCCGGGATTGCCGGAAGAGAAGCCGGCGCAAGGCTGTCCGTTTGGGCACGGCAGTGGGGCTGCCCATTCGGCCCCGGCGGCGGCCTCCGCTACGGCCGCTGCTGCCGCAGATTCCGGCGATGGCTGGCATGACGCGCAACTCGATTTTTCGGAATCGATGAGTTACGGCGATTATCTTTCGCTGGGGAAGGTGCTGGAGGCGCAGCATCCGCTGTCGCCGGATCACAACGAGATGCTGTTTATCATCCAGCACCAGACGAGTGAGTTGTGGATGAAGCTCGCGCTGTACGAGCTGCGGGCGGCGTTGAAGGCGGTGCATCGCGACGAGTTGCCGCCGGCGTTCAAGATGCTGGCACGCGTGTCGCGGATCATGGAGCAGTTGGTGCAGGCATGGAGCGTTCTCGCGACGATGACGCCGTCCGAGTACACCGCGATGCGGCCTTATCTGGGCAGCTCTTCCGGGTTCCAGTCTTATCAGTATCGGCAGATCGAGTTTTTGCTCGGCAATAAGAATGAACAGATGCTGAAACCGCATGCGCATCGGGCCGATGTATTCGCAGAGGTTAAGGCTTCGCTGGAATCACCCTCTTTCTACGATGAAGTCGTGCGCTTGCTGGCGCGGCGTGGATTTGCAATTTCACCTTCCAGGTTGGAGAGAGACTGGACGCAGCCGACTACGCATGATGCTTCCGTCGAGGCAGCCTGGCTGGAGGTCTATCGGAATCCTTCGCAACATTGGGAGCTGTACGAGATGGCGGAGGAGCTTGTCGATCTCGAGGATGCATTTCGGCAGTGGCGCTTCAGGCATGTGACGACCGTCGAGAGAATCATCGGATTCAAGCAAGGTACGGGCGGTACAAGCGGCGCGCCCTATCTGCGCAAGATGCTGGATGTGGTTCTGTTTCCTGAGCTTTGGCATGTGAGGACGATGCTTTAAGGGTATCGGCATCGTCGTCAATGCGCGATGAATCGGCAACGTCCGCGCGACTCATGGAGATCCATGGGCGTGCCGGCTCGAATGTAAAGATTCGTTATAATTCGCGCGTTTAGCCTGCGTGGTTGCTCGTCTTAAAAAATATCTGGTTTAAATTGTTCCCGCCGTTAGACAAAGCGGCCGGGTATGAGAGCCCGCAGCGTAAACCCGCACTACCTGCGCAAGTGGGTATTGCGCAACCCATCATGCACGTCTGTTTCTACGGGCGGGCTGTGGTGAGGGAGCCGCGAGGCTCGCCGGTTTCGGTTTTACGCCCGGTCTCTCAAACTCGCTACGTGCCCGCTCACCCCATCTGTTATTTCAGCGAGTGTCGGGCAATTCAGGAACACACCGGAAACCGCGCCATGAGCAAACACACCAAAAAAACTAAACCTGCGTCACGCCCGCCTGTTGATGCGCTTCAATACGAAAAGCTCGCACTGTCGGCATTCGGCGCATGCGACCGGCAAATCCGGCAGCTTGAAACACTGATCAATCTCGCGGCCAGCATCACACGATGCCCGGCTACGACGGTTGACGAAAGACGCCGTGAGCGCAATCTGCTTGAACACCTGCTCGATACCGTCGAGCAATACCAGCAGGAAGCTGAATGCGACCGCGAGCTTTACCAGGTAATCGCGCTCGATGCGAAGGGCGTTCCTCACAGTTGCATCACCGCCAAACATGCGGCGAAACTCCTCTCGGATGCCGCGGAGGCGGGACGTGAAGCAGCGGAAGTTGCGGCCGAAGCCGAAGCAACACCAGACAAAGCTGCGACATGCAAGCAGGAGCGCATCAAGACTGCCGCCCGTGCGCGAACTGATGCACAACACGCAACAGTAAAGCATTAAGATGAAGCGGCGGCTACCACGCTGCGAAAAGAAAAGGCGCGAACAAGCCGCGCCTTTTCTTTTGTATTAGCCTGGATCGGACCTGACGGGTACGAGCGTGAGCTTACATGTTTTCAATATCTTTACCTTGTAATCGCAATCGACGCGCGCGATTTTCCTAATCGTCGACTCACGACGTGCAATGCCGAAAGCGGTTTGCAGAACAAAGAGGCAACTTACGTTCACAATATGCGTAACACAGCCACGCCAGGCGAACAGCGCTCCACAGCATTGACACACTAGCCACGCCACAGGGGCGAAACCAGAGAACCAGTAGAACTGATGCGAAATATCGCACCAGCTCTTTTCCATTTCGTAACACCTTACTCTCAATTCGGAAATGTCCTGCCCTCAACCGGATATGACCGATTGTTCATTTGGATTCCTCCGTTTACTCTCGTAGACATTACAAACGATCACGATAGCTTCAACTACATAACCTGCGCGGAAACGCGTCACAGGTCAGAGAAGAATGCGCACACGCTGAAGGATCCATCGCGCTCATCGGCAGAAGATGTCCGACAATAAGAACTTCGGGAAAATAAAGCATGCGAAATACGACACGTAAAAGATTGCATGGCTGGCGCTCCGAACCCTGTCAATTTCATTGTTCCAGCACGATAAAAAAGCAACGCGGTGTTGTAACGTGCATCGTCGGCGCTTTTCTTTCTCTCGTACTTGGTGGGTGCGGTGGAGGCGGCGGCGATACGCCCGCGCAGCAATCGAAAGAGCCGCAAACGCTCGAACAAACAGCATCAATGGCAGCGGCAAACCCGACCGTTCCGCTAGCGCTTTCTTTGAAGATAAACGCGAGTAGCCTCACGGCGGATGGTTCTGTCGATCGATTTATCATCAAGTACAAGGACGGTACTTCAGAACGCAAGTCGATCGCAGCGGTACAGTCCCGGCTCGACAAGTTAGGTAGTGCACTTCCCGCTACGACGCGTCATGTTCGCCGTATGGGGATTGGCTCCGATGTTGTCCAGACAAGCCGGAAACTAAATACCAGAGATGCAAAAGCGTTTATGCGTGCCATTGCATCGGATCCGGACGTCGAGTATGTAGAACCCGATGCGCCGCTTTCAGCTAGCTCGGCGCCGAACGATCCTTTCTACAGCCTGCAATGGGGTCTTTCTTCAAACGAAGATCCAGGGCAGACCGACGCTGGAATTCGCGCGGAGAACGCGTGGGATATCACCACCGGCATGGGTATTACGATCGGTCTGATTGATAATGGTGTGACGAGTCATAGTGACCTCAACGCCAACATCCTTCCACAGGGTCGAGACTTTACTTATCTAGACGGTCCCCTCGATGGATCGAATCCAGGTATAGGAAGAAGTTGTGGTGTTTCGTATCACGGGACTCTCGTGGCCGGAGTTTTGGCGGCTGTAACTAATAACGGCATCGGGATCGCTGGAATCGCTCCTTCTGCGAAAATTGTATCTGCCAGAGCACTTAATGAGTGTGGCACTGGTTTGGCGTCTGCTGCCTCTGACGCCATCATGTGGGCCGCTGGCGGTTCAGTGTCGGGAATTCCGACCAACCTTCATCCGGTAAGCGTTATCAATGCAAGTCTAAGCGGTCCGGGGCAATGTTCCCGAGCCTTCCAGGATGCCATTGATTACGCTGCCACCCGCGGAGCGGTGGTAGTTGCTGGCGCCTCAAACAATAACGCTGATGCAGCAAACTATCAGCCAGCTAATTGTCGAGGCGTGATCGCCGTAGGCAATACCCAGCGCGACGGCCTCAGGGCCGGCGACTCTAACTTTGGACCGATTGTCGATATCGCCGCACCAGGCACCGACATTTATTCCACGTCGAACACTGGCGCAAAGTCATTGGGAATGGAGAGTTACGCTTACGCGTCCGGCACTTCAATGTCCGCACCGATGGTTAGCGGTGTGATCGCGCTTATACAATCAGTAGCGCCGACGCCATTAACCGTCGCGGAGATACGCACCCTAATCACGCAGCACGCACAGTCTTTTCCGAAAAAACTCGACCATCCGCTGGGCTCGGGTATTCTGGATGCGGCGGCGGTTACCGCTGCCAAGGCTGGCGAAATTCCGGCAGCGGCCGACTTCAAGTGCACCCAAGGTGCAGGTGGCATGATAGTGACATGCTCCGATCGCTCCACCGCACGAGGTACCACACAGATCAGTTCATGGGCCTGGAATTTAGGCTTTGGCGATCCGAACAATATTATGCGTACCCAATCCGTCAATCCATACTACGACTACGAATATCCTGGCACCTACAACATTACGTTAACGGTCACAGATAGTATGGGCACCTCTAGCACACTGACGCGGCCCTTTACTGTCACCGCCCCTGAAACTACCGATCTCACGGCAAACGTTCCCGCAACCTTTTCTGCGAACATACGCGTCATGCGATATTTCGCGTTGAATGTTCCATCGGGTGCAAAGAGCGTGACTTTCACACTGTCGCAAAAAAATTACAGTGACATCGGAACGCTCTTTCTTAGGGCAGGCTCCCCTACCACACGCAATGCTGTTTGCGAGTCTACGGCCGTAAGGGGGGAGCCCGCCACATGTACCATACAAGACCCTGCAGCAGGGATTTACTATGGCGCAGTTAACCCTAGTACCGCTCTGAGCGGGGCTACCATTCGTGGCACTTACGCTCAGTAACATGGGGCGTATGGGAGCGCCTCTTTCGGATGACCTGTAGGCAAAGCGAATGTATTTCTGTTTCTATCGAAATGCAAAATCCGGCTTTATCGATGTCCTTTATGCAAACATTTCTTCGATTGACCTTTCTCCTATGTGTTCAGACGTGATCGATTTCGCCTCGTATGCGGACGCATATTTTGCCGAAAGAAAACTAACGATGGCAATCGTCGAATACGGCCGGATACTGGACCGTCAACCGCAAAACTTGCACGCTCTTCATTGCATGGGTTTAGCTTGCGTACTTGATAACCAAATTGAACGAGCCCGTGGGATTCTGGCGCGCGCGGCCCTCGTGGCGCCGGAGAGGTCAGATATTCTCGAACAGTGCGGATTGCTAGCGGCACTCACAAATGATGATATCGAGGCCGAAGCGTACTATCGTCGCGCGCTCGATTTTGGAAGTGGTACAGCGAGTCTCCATCGGAATCTCGCAGACGTTCTTCGAAAGTCGGGGCGTACCGCCGAAGCCGAGGAGCAGTACAAGCAATCAGTTGCGATACAACCAGACCTTCACCATGCGATTAGAGCACTAGCGCGCATCTCTAGTGAACTCGGTGAAATAGAAGACGCCGCGACCTATTGGCTTCGTGCCTGGGAAATCGATCCAGCCGATCTGCAAGACGGACTTGACCTGATCATCGCATTGGGAAACGCTGGGCGTGCGGCGCTGATCGACGAGGTCGTCTTCCAGATCAGGAGGCGGTTTGCAGCTGATGTCGACGCATTAGACGCGCTGTGCCTGGCACTGCACAAAAGCGACTGCTTCGACAAGATGTTGAGCGTTGCACGGCAGGGAATCGGTAGCCATCTAAAGTGTGGCGCACTCCATCACTATGCGGCACACGCATTGAGCATGTGCGGTGACAATAGGGAAGCAATTGCACACAGCAGGGCGGCCGTCCAGCTTTTGCCGGACGATCCTATTATGCAATATCAGCTTGGATGCCTCGAACTAAGCATTGGTGAGTTCGAGAACGGCTGGGCACGGCGCAATACGTACTATTCGACGCCGCTTGCGCGACGCACACGTGTGCACCCGAATTTTCGCCTGTGGCTTGGCGAACCGGTGGCTGGGCGCAGCTTCCTGCTCGTTGGTGAGCAAGGACGCGGCGACGAAATTCAGTTCATGCGTTTCGCTGAATGGCTCAAGCAGCGAGGTGGAATTGTCGATGTACTGGTCAGCAAACCCATCGTTGAAATCGCCCGGAGCATGACGGGTGTGCGGAAGGTTCTAACCCAAGTGCCCGCCGGTCCTTACGACTACTGGTGTCATATGATGCGGATCCCCGAGCATTTGAAAGTGAATCTTTCCACTCTTCCAGGTCCTGTTCCATACATCTTTGCATTGCCGGAAAAAGTAGGCCATTGGCGCGATCGCATCAACGTAATTTCATCCGGCGAGCGGTGTAATCAGCGACGCGTCGGCATAGTATGGTCCGGGGGACCGTATCATGTTCACGACCGGTTCCGCAGCGTTGGACTTGCCGGCATGGAGCCGCTTTTTTCGGTCCCTGGCGTAAGCTGGTTTTCGGTTCAGAAAGGCGAAAGCGAGCAGGAGAGTGAAAGTCTTTCCGATAACTTCAATATTCATACGCTAGGGCCGGAAATCGAAAACTTCACGGATACGCTCGCAATCCTGCATTCGCTCGATCTTCTCATTACGGTAGATACTTCCGTTGCACATCTTGCGGGGGCTGCTGGACTACCGGTATGGACACTCGTTCCCGCCTACACTGAATGGCGATGGCTCACGGACCGAACTGATAGTCCCTGGTATCCATCGATGCGCTTGTTCCGCCAGCGCGAGTTGGGCGACTGGACCGCCGTGATTGAAGACGTGCGCAACGCGCTATGCGAGTGGAGTCGAGCGACATGCTCGCATAATTAGAGAATGAAAGGGACTTCCTCTCGCGCTGGTGTTGATGAACGTTCGAAACTTCATCATGGCACGTCGATGCAGACTCGCGGCTTCCGCCGCAGCCTCGGGACGAGGAAGTCCCTTTCATTCTCTAGTCAAGCCGTCCGGCAACATCCTGAGCATGCGAAACGGTTGAGCGTTTCATTTAGATACGCAAATCGTCAACCTCTCGCACATAACCCTTACCTCGCCGTATACCCCCCATCGATCGGCAGACAAACCCCACTAATCATCGAAGCCGCGTCGCTCAACAAAAACATAATCGGCGCAGCGACTTCAGCGGACTCGGCAAACCGCCCCAAAGGAATCGCCTTCAAAGCAGGATCGCGTTTCACAGGATCGCTCCACGCCTGCACAGCCATCGGCGTCAACGTCACCGTCGGATTGACACTATTCACCCGAATACCAAAAGGCCCCAACTCGACACACAAAGCCCGCGTAACCGCATCGAGCGCCGCCTTCGAAGCCGAATAACTCAAGTGATCGTCAAGCGCCACGAGCGCAGCCTGACTGGAGACATTCACAATACTGCCGGCACGCTTCGCCTCGATCATTCCGCGAGCCACGTGCTTGGCCACCAGCACCGCCCCGCGCGCATTCACTCCCATCACACGATCGAAACTCGCACCGGTCGTATCCACGGCACGCTCAAGCAAAGCAATCCCCGCACAGTTCACCAACCCATCGAACGCTTCGAGCGAGCCCAATGCCTCGTCTATGGCCGATTCATCGCTCACATCAAGCATCAACGGCTCGCAGCCCGTCTCCTTAGCCAAACGCGCAAGCTCATTCGCATTCCGCGCCGCAGCGACCACATTCGCGCCGGAAGCGCACAACGCTTCCACCGTCGCTCGCCCAATGCCGCTCGATGCGCCTGTCACCAGAATCGAGCGGCCAGAAAAATCGAAAGTAGCATTCATGATGTCTGCAACCGATGCATGACCGATTTCAACGCCGGATACAAATCCGTATAAACACCAAACCGCTGCTCGTACAGCGCCATCCGTTGCGCGTTCGGCTCCGCGCGTTCAACCAGCGTGACCCATCCTTTCTGCGCCTCCTCACGCGAAACCAGACCTACGCCGACGCCGGCCAGCAACGCTGCACCCATCGCCGCCTCGACGTCCTGCTCGATCGTGTAGACCGGATAGCCGGTGACATCCGCGATGATCTGCATCCATAGATCAGAGTGCGCGGCGCCGCCCACGACAATCAACTTGTCATCCAACGACTGCGCGCCTTTACGCCCTGCCTCGATGTTGTGCTTCAGCGCGAACGACACGCCCTCCAACACCGCCCGATAAAGATGCGCCCGGGTATGAAACAGACTCAAGCCGACAAACGCCCCACTCGCCTTCGCATCCCAAACAGGGCTTCGTTCGCCCATCAGATACGGCAGGAACATCACGCCGTCCGACCCCGCCGGGATCTGTGACGCGTTCTCTTCCAGCAAGCGATGCGGGTCCCCATTCGGTAGCGCGCGCGCGGCCTCGGTCTCCGCGTGACAGAACTGCTCGCGATACCACGTCACCGAAGCGCCCGCCGTAATCGCGCCGCCGAACACATAGATATCGCGCTGACCGTTGAACACATGCGGCATGCTGATCAAACCATGCCGCGCATCGACGTTCTGATTGATATATCCCCAGCACATGCTCGTGCCAATCATCGCAACGTGCTGCCCGGCGCGCGTGACGCCGGCGGCAAATGTCGCCACCGCCGCATCTACACCGCCCGCAACGATCGCGGTGCCCGGTTCCAGGCCAAGCTGTCCGGTCCACTGCGACAGCAATCCGCCCACCACGTCCGACGATTCCACCAGCCGCTCCGGCATCATCGTCGCGGGAATGCCGAGCATGTCGAGCGCCTCATCCGACCAGTCACGCTTCGCTATGTCGTAAACACCGCCGATATTGCCCGCCGAGCTATGGTCGATGGCGACCTCGCCGGTCAGCATGTAAATCACATAAGCATTAGGCGGCAGGAAGTAACGCGTATGCGCCCACACATCCGGCTCATGGTCGCGCAGCCACAGCATCTTCGTGTAACCGTAGTAGCTGTCCACGCCATTGCCGGTGACCGCATACAGGCGTTCGAGGTCGATGTTCGCACGCACCCACTCGACCTGGTCGGTTGCGCGCCGATCCATCCAGATCAAACACGGATAAAGCGGCCGCATCTCGCTATCGACAGGAATCCCCGAACCGCCGTACAGGCTGCTCACACATACGGCCTTAATCGACTTCGCCGCGACACCCGCCGCTTTCGCCTTGCCGACACACGCGGCAACGCACTCCATCACCGCGTTCAACCACACTGCCGGCCATTGTTCAGCCCATAGCGGCTTGGGCGTATCCGGCTGATAGCTCGACGCATGCTGCGCGACGATCGCGCCGTGCTGATCGACCAGCAGCGCCTTGGTGCTCTGCGTGCCGATATCGACGCCGATGACGTAATCCATACAGTCTCCGTTTATGTGCCGTTCGTCCATGGCCCGCGCTGCGCTCGCCCCTCAGGCGCGCGGTTTCATCAACACCTTGATCGAATCGAGCGAGTTGGCGACCTTGATCGCTTCGTCCCATTCTTCCAGCGAAAAGCCATGCGTGACAATGCCCTTCGACGTCACGAGCCCACGCGCCAGCAAATCGATCGCAATTGGATAACAGTATGGGCCGAGATGCGCGCCACGTACATCGAGCTCCTTGCGGTCGCCGATCACCGACCAGTCCAGCGTGGTATCCGCGCCGAACACGGAAAACTCGACGAAACGCCCCAGCTTGCGGATCATCTCCATGCCCTGATTGACACCGATCGGCGCGCCGGTCGTTTCGATGTACACGTCGCAACCATAACCGTCGGTCAACGAATGAATGATCGCCAGTGCATCGTCCTGTTTCGGATTGATGGTTACGTCCGCGCCATATTCACGTGCGAGTGCCAGGCGCTCCTCAACCAGATCGATCACGACCAGCTTCTTCGGTGTCTTCAGATGCGCAACTTGCGTCATCATCAAACCAAGCGGACCCGCGCCCGCAATCACCACCACATCGTCGAGTTGCAGGTCGCCGCGGTTCACCGTGTGGATCGCGCACGCGAGCGGTTCGATGATCGCGGCGTCTTCAAGCGAAATGCCGTCGGGAATCTTGTGGACGATCGCGGTCGGCGGAATACGCATGTACTCGGCCATGCCGCCGTCCGCGACTTCGCGCTGGAAGCCGAAGATGTTGTGCACTTCGCACATCCAGTACTGGCCGGATTTGCAATAGCGGCACTTGCCGCACGGTACGATCTGTTCGGCGATTACGCGGTCGCCCAGCTTCACGCCAAAATGATCGGCTGCGCCCTCGCCAATTTCCTCGACGAAACCGAAGAACTCATGCCCCGGAATCACCGGCGCCTTGACCCACGGGTTCGGGCCGCCCCAAAACATCTTCGCGCCCGAATGGCATTTGCAGTCGCTCGCGCAGATGCCACACGCGGCGATGCGGATCACCAGTTCATGCGCGCGTGCCTTGGGTTTGGCTACCTGTTCGACGCGATAGTCTTTCGGTGCGTGGCAGACGATCGCCGTCATGTCGTGCATATCGGATTGCGTAGTTTGAGTCATTGCATGGTCCTGCTGGAAAAAATGGGTCAGTGGAAAGTTACTTTCTACGGTCGCGGCTGATGTAGATCGCCAGCAAAATAATTCCGCCCTTGATCACGTTCTGCACATACGGATTCACGCCAACCATATTCAGTCCGTTGTTCAGGACGCCGAGCAACAATGCACCGATCAGGGTGCCGATGATCGAACCGCGTCCGCCGGAGATCGATGTACCGCCCATCACCACCGCGGCAATCGCATCGAGTTCGAAACCGACGCCCGCGTTCGGCTGGCCGCTCATCAAACGCGCGGTCAATACGATCGCTGCAAAAGCGGAGGTCAACCCGGCGAGCGTGTAAACGATCAGTTTCACGCGCGCCACGCGCACGCCCGAAAGACGCGTCGCCTGTTCGTTGCCACCAATCGCATACACGTAGCGGCCGAACGGCATGCGTTCGAGCAACACCCAGGCAATCGCATAGATCACCACCATGATCACCACAGGCGCCTGAACGCCGAGAATCTTGCCGCTGCCGAAGAAACTGACCCAATCCGGCAGACCGTCGATCGGATATCCACCCGTGTAGATCAGCGCGAGACCGCGAGCGATACCCATCGTGGCAAGCGTGACGATGATCGGCGGCATGCCGGCGAAGGCGACGAAGAAACCGTTCGCGGCGCCAAAGCCCAAGCCGACCGCGATGCCGATCGCCAACGCCGCCACGGCGTTCATCCCGGCGACCATCAGGCCCGCGGCTAGCGTGCCGGACAAAGCCATCACCGAGCCGACCGACAAGTCGATGCCACCGGTCAGAATCACGCACGTCATCCCCACGGCGATGATCGCGTTGATCGACACCTGGCGCAGCACATTCTCGATATTGGCGGCGGAGAGGAAGCTGTCGCTCGCGAATACCATCACGATGCAGACCACCAGCAAGCCGATAAACGGATAGAAGAGGGTCGAGCGTTTCAACGCCGCCCATGTGAAACGCACGGGTGCGCCCGGTGTGTCGCTACTGACGGCCGAGGTTTTCGGCGATGAAGAACGATTAGGCATGTTCATGAGTTGCTCCACGGGTACCGGCTGTGGCATAGGTCATCACGGCGTTCGAGTCGATCTGGTCGCCTTCCAGCACCGCCTCGATGCGGCCCTGCCGGAACACGGCAACGCGGTCGCACATGCCGACGATCTCCGGCAGTTCGGACGAGATCATGATGATCGAGTAGCCGCGCGCGGTGAGTTCGCGCATCAGCAGATAGATTTCGGCTTTGGCGCCGACGTCGATACCGCGCGTCGGTTCGTCGAAGATGAGAATGTTGGTGTGGTGATTCAGCCAGCGCGCGATCACCACTTTCTGCTGATTACCACCTGAGAGCGTCGCGACTTCGGTGTGCATCGTCGGGGCTTTCACGCCGACGCGTTTCATGATGTCGGCGGTGGCACGCGCTTCGCTGCGCTGGTCGATAAAGAAACGCAGCGAGCGGTATTTGCCGAGGTTGTTGATCGAGATGTTCTGCTTGATCGAGAAGTCGGTGATCAGGCCTTCGGTCTTGCGGCTCTCCGGCAGAATGCCGACGCCGGCGCGCAACGCATCGGCGGGATCGGACAGTTTCGCGGCCGTGCCGTTGATACGGATTTCCTTCACGTAAGCCGGGTCGGCCCCAATCACGGCGAGCGCGGTTTCCGTGCGACCCGAGCCGACCAGTCCCGCGAAACCGAGAATTTCGCCCTCCCGCAACGTGAAGCGCAGTATCGGACTATCTTTGAGCAACTGTAGCTTGTCCACTTCGAGCACGATCTTCGCGTCGGCGCGCAGCGGCGGCTTCGGCGGAAAACTGTTTTCGATGCGGCGCCCCACCATCATTTCCACAAGGTGGTTCACATCGGATTGCGCAACTTCGGTCATGCCGACGTATTGACCGTCGCGCAATACGGTAATGCGGTCGCACACTTCAAAGATCTCTTCCAGGTGATGCGAGATGAAGATCATCGCGACGCCTTGCTGCTTCAGATCGCGCATGATCGCGAACAGATGCCCGGCTTCGGCGGGCGTCAGTGTGGCAGTCGGCTCATCCAGGATCAGAATGCGTGCTTCTAACGACAAGGCCTTGCCGATTTCGACAAACTGCTGCTGCGCGACCGACAACTCGCGAATCGGCACCGATAGGTCGATTGCCACGCCCAGACGCTGAAAAATCGCAGCAGCCGCGCACCGCATCTTGCCGCGTTCGAGCAAACCCAAAGCGTTCTTCAACTCACGGCCGAGAAACATGTTCTCCACCGCATTCAGATACGGGATCAGGCTGAACTCCTGAAACACGATACCGACGCCCGCAGCCACCGCATCGTGATAGTTCGTGAAATGGCGCGTCTCGCCAGCGATCGTGATCGAGCCTTCGTCAGGCTGGTAGATACCGCACAGGATCTTCATCAACGTCGATTTGCCCGCGCCGTTTTCACCGAGCAACGCGTGAATCTCGCCGCGTGCGATTTCCAGATGAATGCCTCGCAGCGCTTTCACACCGGGAAAGCTTTTGGTGATGTTGTCGAGCTTGAGTATCGTGTCCATCGGGTCCTCCTCTGCTGCTCGCCGCCATGTTCATCAAGAAGCACGGCGACGTGCGTTCGCTTTACCAGCTGAAGCCCTTGGCATTGCTCTTGTCGATCATCTTCACGTCGACCGGAATCGCTTTCGGCACATTCGCGCCCCACTTCTTCGCGAGCGCAATGCCGAGTGCGATCCGCACCTGGTCGGCCGGGAATTGCGCCGAGGTTTCGATGAACTTCGAACCGGGCTTCTGGATTGCAGCAATCGCTTCCGGCGCACCGTCGACGCTGGTCAGCTTGATATCCTTGCCCGACGATTCGATTGCCGAGAGCGCACCCATCGAGCCGCCGTCGTTCACGCTGAACACGCCCTTCAGATTCGGATGCGCCTGAATCATGTTCTCGGTGACGGACAAGGCCGTGGCGCGTTCCTGCTTGCCGTTCTGCGTATCCACGACTTTGATGCCGGGCACTTTCGCGAGTGCCGCCTTGCAGCCGCGCACCCGCTCAAGAATCGGCACCACCGGAATGCCGTCGAGAATCGCCACTTCGCCGCTGCCGCCAAGCGCCTTCGCCAGATAGTCGCAGGCCATCTCACCGGCGTCGAAATTCTTCGACCCAACGAAGGAATCGACCGGACCGTTCGCATTCGCATCGACGGCGACCACCACCACGCCCGCTTTCTTCGCCGACGTCACTGCCGATTGAATACCGGTCGAATCGGTCGGATTCACGAGCAGGATGTCGATCTTCTTTTGCAGCATGTCCTCGACGTCACTGACCTGCTTGCTGACGTCGTGGTGCGCGTCGGTGACGACCACCGTCGCGCCAATCGACGCAGCGGCATCGTTCAAGGCCTTTTGCATCGTTACGAAATACGGGTTGTTCAGTTCCTGAAACGTCATGCCGATCTTCAACGGCGCAGCCTGTGCCGCGGGCGCGGCGCTCAACGACAGGCCGAATGCAAGCGTCGCGAGCGCTGCCGTGCTGCGCGCGAAGGTCTTCAACGATGTCGGCTTCGAAATGGATTGCGTCATGGTTGTCTCCGTTATTAAAACTGTTCGATGAAATGAGCACGTCCCTCACGCTGTCCAAAGACAGCGCGACAGGTGTTGAAACGCGGATGAATTAGAACGCTTCGGCTTTTAGCGTGGCGTAAGGGGACTCGTCGGCGGATAGGCAGCCGCCGCGGTGCGCGGCAAGCCCGGCGCGAGCACGATCGCGGGCGCGTTGTCGATGCCCGCACCGCGCGCGGCGGCTTCTTCGGAAGCGTCGCGGCTCGCGTCGTTCAGTTGTTGATAGTGGCGAAATTTCGAAGGCGCCATGCCTTTGACCGCGAGGAACTGCCGATTGAAATTCGACAGGTTGTTAAAGCCCGCCTTGAAGCAGATATCGGTCACGCTCAGTTCTCCGTCCGTCAACAGCTGACAGGCGAGATTGATGCGCATGCGGTTCACGTACTGCACGAACGGCAACCCCGTATGACGGCGGAAGTAACGTGAGAACGCACTCACGCTTTGTCCGGCAAGTTGCGCGAGGTCCGATTCGCGCAGATCGTTGGACAGATTCTTGCCGATATACGAGAGCGCATGATTGATGCGCGTCGACGCGAAACCGGTCGGGTCGGCCTGATAAGCGGGGCTCGCAAGTGTCTCGCGATCGTCGGCGTTCATCAGAATCTCAAGCATCGACATGAACAGCACGAGCCGGCGCAATCCGCGCGCGGCCAGCAATTCGAGGAACAGCGGCTGGATCGCGGCGCTCGTTTGCGCCCCGAACGACACGCCGCGGCGCGAGTCGGCCAGCAGCGCCTCGACCTGGCGCCACTCCGGAAAACTCTCAAGACAACTCGACACGAACTCCTGACCGAATTGCACGACCAGATTGCGCTGCGCAATCGTCTCGCCTTCCGGCACGTCGCTGACCCAGTTGTGCGGCAGGTTCGGCCCCATCAGCACGAGATTGCCAGGCGTAAAGCTGCTGATGTGATCGCCGACGAACATCTTGCCGGTCGTCGCCACGATCAGATGGATTTCGTATTCCGGGTGAAAGTGCCAGCGCACCGTACGGTACGGATAGCCGTGCGACCACACTTTGAAGGATTCGTCACGCCGTACGGCGACGACTTCCAGATCGGGTTGCATTCGCGTCTTCCTCCATGAAGCGGCGTGTTGCGAGTGCCGCTGAGCTTCGTCTTGTATAGCGAAAAGTAGTCTTCTATGACCTGATCCACCACTAAAAATCAAACCGCGGACCGATACTTTTTTGCATTCGGGTTAGTCCTGGCGCAGCCAAAGTCAAATTTGATGCAATGCAATACGCACCGCGACACACGTCCCGCAACGCACGGGCACCTCGCAACTACTGCCAGAACGCCCGCCACGCCGCGCTGCGCCACGAAAAGCCGCTGAGCTCGCCTTGACATTCGTTTCGCCGGGTACGATCATTCGCTCACAGACAGAGCAAATGCTCCGCCCCAAGAAAAAACGCGGGCTCCGAGCCAGGCGATCGAAGACATTCAGGAGACGTACATGAGCAGCGGACAAGGCAGCGGCGCGGCCGCACACGTGATCCTGCACATCGGCGCGGGATCGTTTCATCGCGCCCATCAGGCGTGGTATCTCCATCGGCTGAACGAGGCGAACGTGGCGGGTGAGCCGCACTGGTCGCTGACGGTAGGCAATATCCGCAACGACATGAACGCCGTGCTCGACGCGCTCGCCGCGCAGAACGGCGTCTATACGCTCGAGACCGTCACACCGCAGGGCGAGCGCGCGTACGAAACGATTCGCTCGATCGACCGCGTCTTACCGTGGACCGAGAGCCTCGACGGCTTGATCGAAGCGGGCGCCGATCCGGCCTGCAAGATCATCGCCTTCACCGTCACGGAAGGCGGCTATTACCTCGACGAACAGGACGAACTCGATACCGCCAATGCGGATCTCGCGGTTGACCTGAAAGGCGGCCACACCACCATTTACGGCGCGCTCGCGGCGATTCTCGACGCCCGCATGAAGCGCGGCGGCGGCCCGGTCACGCTGCAGACTTGCGATAACCTGCGCAGCAACGGCGAGCGTTTTCATGCGGGCATGAGCGAGTTTCTCGAGCGGCGCGGCGCGAACGAACTGGCGCAATGGTTCGACGACAACACCGAGTGCCCGAGTTCGATGGTCGATCGCATCACGCCGCGTCCCACGCCGGATGTGCGCGAACGCGTCAAAGCCGCTACCGGCGTCGACGATGCCTGCCCCGTCATGGGCGAATCCTTCATCCAGTGGGTGATCGAAGACCGCTTCATCGCCGGACGCCCCGCATGGGAAAAGGTCGGTGCGGAACTGGTCGATTCGGTGCTGCCGTACGAGGAAGCGAAGATCCGCATTCTCAACGCGACGCATAGCTGCATTGCATGGGCGGGCACACTGGTCGGACTGAACTACATCCACGAAGGCACACTCGATCCGGACATCAACAAATTCGCCTTCGACTATGTGACCGAAGACGTGATTCCGTGTCTCACGCCGAGCCCGCTCGACCTCGAACGCTATCGCGACGTGGTGCTCGAACGTTTCGGCAATCCCTACATCCAGGACACTAACCAGCGCGTCGCGGCCGACGGTTTTTCGAAGCTGCCTGGCTTTATCGCGCCGACGCTCTCGGAATGCTTCGAACGCGGCGTCACGCCCACGGCTACGGCGATGTTGCCGGCGCTGTTCTTCCGTTTCCTCGAGCGCTGGAACGCCGGCACGCTGCCGTATGCGTATCAGGATGGCGTAATGGACGAGCAGGTCGCGCGTGCTTTCTTTAGCGCCCCCGATCCGCTCAAGGCATTCGCCGCTGATCGCCTGCTATGGGGCAGCATGGCGCAGACACCGGAACTGGAATCGGCCCTGGCGGGCGCGTTGGCGCGTGTCGACGTATGGCTCGCCAAACGCGGCGCCGCCTGAGCCACGCGGTGTCGGAGCACGCGAACCACGTGAACCACGCCGGTGCCAGGCTTAATGCGCATGGCAGCGCCTCGCGCTTGCGGCTAAAGTAGCGCATCCCTAACGACGAAGGTTTCGCGCCCATGTATCTCGGCATCGACCTCGGCACGTCCGAAGTGAAAGTCCTGCTGCTCGCCTCCGATGGACGCGTGATCGGCACCGCAGGCTCACCCTTTACCGTTTCGCGTCCGCACCAGCGCTGGGCCGAACAGAATCCCGAAGACTGGTGGGCCGGCACGCGCGCGGCGCTGGCCGCGTTGCGCGCCAAACATCCGGATGAGTTCGCGCAGATTCGCGGCATTGGCCTGTCGGGGCAAATGCACGGGGCCGTCCTGCTCGATGCGGAAAATCGCGTATTGCGGCCCGCGATCCTGTGGAACGACATGCGCAGCGACAAGGAATGCGCCGAGTTGACCGAGCGCGCGCCAGAGTTGCATACCGTGGCCGGTAATCTCGCGATGCCCGGATTCACCGCACCGAAGCTGCTCTGGGTGGCGCGCCACGAGCCGGAGATCTTCGCGCGGACGGCCTGCGTGCTGCTGCCGAAGGACTACCTGCGCCTGCAACTGACAGGCGGCAAGGTGTCCGATCCCTCGGATGCGGCGGGCACGTTGTGGCTCGACGTGGCCAGGCGCGACTGGTCCGATTCGCTGCTCGCCGCCTGCAACATGACGCGCGCGCAGATGCCCAGCCTGTGCGAAGGCAGCGCGCCATCCGGCACCCTGCTTCCCGCCGTAGCGCGCGAGTTCGGTTTGAGCGACGGCGTGATCGTCGCAGCCGGCGGTGGCGACAACGCCACGAGTGCGATTGGCATCGGCGCGACACAACCGGGCGACGGCTTCGTTTCGCTGGGCACGTCAGGCGTGTTGTGCGTGGTCGGTGACAGCTTCCGGCCGAACCCCGCGTCGGCAGTGCATGCGTTCTGCCACGCGATTCCGGATCGCTGGCATCAGATGAGCGTGGTGCTGTCGGCGGCCAGTTGTTTGCGCTGGGTCTGCAAGCTCACCTCGACCGACGAGCCGACGTTGCTCGCCGAAATCGAGGCACTGCCAGCGGAAGCATTGACCACCGCGCCGCTCTTTTTGCCCTATCTGTCCGGTGAACGCACGCCGCACAACGACCCGTACGCACAGGGCGTGTTCTTCGGCATGAATCACGCGACCGATCGCGCGCTGCTCGGCTACGCGGTGCTCGAAGGCGTCACGCTCGCGCTCACCGATGGCCTCGACGCATTGCGCGCGGCCGGCACCGAAGCGAAGGCGCTGTCCCTGCTCGGCGGCGGTGCACGCAGCGACTACTGGGCCCAACTGCTGGCCGACGCGCTCGACACCGCCACCCGCAAGCACGGCGGCGGCGAAACCGGCGCGGCGCTCGGCGCGGCACGGCTCGGCTGGCTGGCCGCGGGCGGCGATCCGGCCAAAGTGTTGACCAAGCCGCCGATCGAAAAGGAGTTCACGCCGAACCCGCGACGGCACGCCGAACTGCGCAGCCGGCTCGAAGCATATCGTGCGCTCTATCGCCACGTGCGGCCGCTGTTCGACCCCGCGCGGCCACCGCTCGCCTGATCGGCAAACCGCAGCCGGTTCCCGTTGAGACGCGGGGACCGGCTGCTATCATCGGCGCACTTCAAGCGAACCGTCACCGTGCCCAAGTCCACAGAAAAATTAGATCTAGCTACCCGCGCCGCGTGGCTGTACTACGTCGCTGGCAATACCCAGAACGAGATCGCCGAGAAACTCCAGGTGTCACGCCCGGTCGCGCAGCGGCTGGTTGCTTTCGCCGTGGAAAAGAACCTGATTCGCGTGCGCGTCGATCACAAACTGGCCGATTGCCTCGCGCTGGCCGACCAGCTCTCGAAGCGCTACGGCCTGAGCATGTGCGAAGTCGTCCCGATCGACAGCGACACCTCGGAGGAAGTCGACCGCAAGCTGGCAGTGGCCGGCGCGCAGGTCATGGAACGCTATCTCGTGGAAGAAAAGCCGATGGTGGTCGCCGTGGGCAGCGGCCGTACGCTGAAAGCCGCGGTCGATCAGATCGCGCAACTGGAGCGTCCGCAGCACCGGTTGGTATCGATGGTCGGGGCGATCGCCCAGGACGGCTCCTCGAACCGCTATGACGTCGCGCTGCACATTTCGGAGAAGACCGGCGGCAAGCATTTTCTGCTGCCCGCGCCATTGCTCGCCGATAGCGAAGCCGAGCGCGCGCAGTGGTGCAATCACCGGCTTTACCGGATCGTCGAATCGTTGTTGGCCAAGGCGGATGTCGCGTTCGTGGGTATCGGCAATATCGGACCGAAATGTCCGTTGCACGAAGACGGCTTCATCACCTCCGCGGAGGTGAAGGAATTGATGCAGAACAGCGCGGTGGCCGAAATGCTCGGCCTGCCGATCGATGCAGCCGGCGCGCACGTCGAATCGCCGACCGGCCGGCGCGTTACCAGTATCGCGCTCGACTCGCCACCGCGGCGCCCTACCATCGGCTTTGCCGGCGGTGAGCGCAAGCGCGAGGCGCTGATCGCGGTGCTCAAAGGCGGCTGGCTGTCGGGACTGGTGACCGACGAGTCGTGCGCGCGAGCGGCGCTCGAAGCGTGATTGAAGGGGAAAGCGGCGCCCTCGCCGCTTTCCCCTTCACTGACTCACGCAGCCAGCACTTCGACGATCTTGCGCTGGAACGCTTTGCCTTCGCTGTCGAACAGATGGCAGTGTTCCGGCGTCGCGCCGAGCCGCTGCGTTTCGCCCTTGCTGTGGCGCTCGAGCGGCGGAATCCGCGCAATCAGGCCGTCCGGCGCCACGCTCGATTCCGCGTATAGATACGCTGCGTCACCGAGCGATTCGACCGCCATGGTTTTCGCCGACACACCGTCGTCGGCCATGCCCACGTGCAGATGCTCCGGACGAATGCCGACGGTGACCTTGTCGCCCTGCTTCACCGCGCCCGGCTCCACCGCGACACGCTGCGTCTCGCCGGTTTCGTAGCGCACCGTGACGCCATCATGCGTCACCGACTGCACCACTCCCTCCATGAAATTCATCTTCGGCGAACCGATAAAACCGGCGACGAAGCGATTGGCCGGCGCGTGATACAGCATGGTCGGGCTGCCGACCTGCTCCACATTGCCCGCCGACAGCACGACGATCTTGTCGGCCAGCGTCATGGCTTCGACCTGATCGTGCGTCACGTAGATCATCGTGGTCTTCAGCTCGTCGTGCAAACGCGCGAATTCGAGGCGCATTTTCACGCGCAGCGCGGCGTCCAGATTCGACAAGGGTTCGTCGAACAGGAACACTTTCGGCTTGCGCGTAATCGCGCGGCCGATTGCAACCCGCTGACGTTGACCGCCGGAGAGCTGCTTCGGCTTGCGATCGAGCAGATGGTCGATGTGCAGAATCTTCGCTGCATTGCGCACGGCGGCGTCGATCTCGGGCTTCTTGGTGCCGGCGAGTTTCAGACCGAAGGCCATGTTGTCGTACAGCGTCATGTGCGGATACAGCGCGTACGACTGGAACACCATCGCGATGCCGCGCTTGGCGGGCGGCACGTCGTTCACGCGTGCATTGTCGATGGTCAGATCGCCGCCGGTGATGTCTTCGAGGCCGGCGATCATCCGCATCAGCGTCGATTTACCACAACCGCTCGGGCCCACGAACACGACGAATTCGCCGTCCAGGATGTCGAGGTTGATGTCGCGCATCACCTCGTTGTCGTCGTAAGCCTTCCTGATGTTGCGCAGAGTTACGCTTGCCATGATGTGTCTCCGTGTGTTGCTCTTACTGCGTTAATTCGTTTGTCCAGGGGCTGTGCCAGATGCCGCGCCAACGCGGCCGCGCTTATGGCGCCGCGGCCGTTGCGCTCAGCGTCCATTGCGCGACCAGTTCCGGCAACTGCAGCATGTCGTCGAAAACGTGGCGCGCGCCGGCTGCATGCAATGCATCGATCTGCGCGTCGCTCGCATGACCGCCGCCGATAAAGCCCAGCACCGTCATACCCGCCGCGCTCGCCGCCGTCACACCCGTCACGCTGTCCTCCACCACGAGGCAGGCCGACGGCGCGAGACCGAGACCTTGCGCGGCAGCGAGATAGACGTCCGGTGCAGGTTTCGGATTCGGCACCGCGTCGGCGCAAAAAAGCCGATTGCCGAAGAACTTCACGAGACCCGTGCGCGCCAGCACGCTCTCCACATAGGGCCGGAAACTGTTGCTCGCGCAGGCCTTGGTGAGCGGCACCTGGGCCAGCGCGGTTTCGATTCCTTCAACTGTCGGCGCCTGCATCGCCGCCGCTTCCACCGCCCCGCGGATTGCCTCGACATCGTCGGCGCTGAGGCTCCTGCCCAGTTGCGCCGCCGTGCCTTGCAGCACCTTTTCGATGCGCAGGCCGAGCAGCGGCAGCACCACCGGTTCGACATCGGCATCGGGCCAGCGCGCTTCGAGTTCGTGCACCAGCATGCGCGCCGCTACGGCTTCGCTGTCGATCAGCACGCCGTCGCAATCGCAGATCAACGCGAACTGACCTCCATTCGTGCTTGCGGTCATTTGACCGCCCCGAACGTAAGGCCGCGCACCAGTTGCTTCTGCGACAGCCAGCCGACGATCAGGATCGGTGCGACCGCGAGCAGCGACGCGGCGGAAAGCTTCGCCCAGAACAAGCCTTCCGGACTCGAATACGACGCGATGAACACCGTCAGCGGCGCAGCGTTCGAACTCGACAGGTTGATGCTCCAGAACGCCTCGTTCCACGACAGGATCACCAGCAGCAGCGCAGTGGAGGCGAGCCCCGGCAACGACATCGGCATCAGCAGATAGACGATTTCCTGCCAGGTGGCCGCGCCGTCGATCCGTCCGGCTTCGAGAATGTCGCGCGGAATTTCAGCGAAGTACGTGAACGACATCCACACCGCGATCGGCAGATTGATCAGCGTGTAGACGATCACCAGACCCGACACGGTATCGAGCAGCCCGCTGTTCTTCCACAGCAGATAAATCGGCACCAGCACGCCGACCGACGGCATCATCTTGGTCGACAGCATCCACAGCAGCACTTTCTGCGTGCGGCGCGTCGGAAAGAAAGCCATCGCGTACGCGGCCGGCACGGCGAGCAGCAGGCACAACACCGTGACGCCCAACGAGATCAGGATCGAATTCCACGCGAACGCAAAGTAATTGCTGCGCGCGAACACCTCGCGGAAGCTATCGAGCGTCGGGATGAAAAAAAGCGACGACGAATACGCCTGCTGCTCCGTCTTGAACGCGGTGATCGTCATCCAGAAGATCGGGAAGAACAGCAGCAACGCGACCAGCCATGCGATCACGCCAGGAATGCCGCGGCGAATCGCGTCGAACGGCGACTTGGCCGGCACAGTAATGGACGTCGTGCTCGACGCCGGTGTAGAGGCAACGTGGCTCATTTTTCGTACTCCCCTTTCAGGTTCTTCGCGAGCATCCGCACGAGGAAGAACGACACGATGTTAGCCAGCACGACAGCCAGAATGCCGCCTGCCGAAGCAAGACCGACGTCGAACTGTTGCAGGCCCAGCGAATAGATCAGGTACGACAGATTGGTGGTCGCGGTGCCCGGACCGCCGCCCGTGGTCGTATAGATTTCGGCGAAGATCGACAGCAGGAAAATCGTCTCCATCATCACCACCACCGCGATCGCCCGTTTCAGGTGAGGCAGCGTGATGTAGAAGAACATCGAGAACGGACCCGCACCGTCGATACGCGCTGCTTCCTTCTGCTCCTGATCGAGCGACTGGATCGCGGTGAACAGAATCAGGAACGCGAACGGCAACCATTGCCACGCAACGATCATGATCACTGCCGTCAACGGATAATCGGCGAACCAGTCGATCGGCTGCAGACCGATCGCGCGCATGCCCTGGGCGATCAGGCCATACACCGGATGCAGGATCATGTTCTTCCAGATCAGCGCGCTGACTGTCGGCATCACAAAGAACGGTGCGATCGCCAGCAGCCGCGCGATGCCCTGTCCGTAGAACTTGCGGTCGAACAGGATCGCCATCAGCACGCCGCCGACCACCGTAATCACCAGCACCGAGATAATCAGTTCGAGGGTGTGCCCGATCGACGGTCCGAATGAAGGATCGGTGGCCAGATACTTGTAGTTGTCGAATCCGGCGAAGCCTTTGAGATCCGGATTCAGCAGGTTGTAGCGCGAGAACGAAAACCAGATCGTCATCGCCAGCGGAATAGCCATCCACAGCACGAGTACCGCGACCGAGGGCGAGACGAGCCAGCGGGCGGAATTGGCTTTGCGGGTTTCGCGTTCTTTTTCTGTCTGGGGATGGGCATGCATGAGAGGTAGGCGCAGAGGACGCATGATTGACCACCTGTTCGGTAATGCGCGGGTTGTCCGCCAAAGACACCGCCTTAGCCGCGCTTTAGCCACATCACTCGCCGCGACGCCAGGCGATGTCGCGGCGCGTGAGTGGCAATTGGCCGGTAGTTAACCGGCAGATAAGCGGCAAATAAGCGGCGACACATGCCGGGACGGCCCGCTGTGCTGCGTGAGCCGGCTGACGGGCGTCAGCCGGCGCGTTTCACGTTACGCTCCGGTACCTGGCTCCAGTACCGATAGTGCGGCTTACTTCTTACTTCTGATAGCCGGCCTGTTGTACGGCGCGATTCGCCGTTGCCTGTCCGGCTGCCAGTGCCTGATCGACCGTCATCTGACCGGCAACCGCGCCGGAGATGCTCTGACCGACCACCGTGCCGAACGACTGGAACTCAGGGATGCCGACGAACTGCACACCGGTGTAGGGCACCGGCTTGAGCGTCGGATGATCCGGATCCGCCGTCTCGATTGCCTTCAGCACGAAGTCGCCGAACGGGGCTGCCTGCTTGTATTCAGGGCGCGCGTAGGTCGATTGACGCGTTCCCGGCGGCACCGATGCCCAGCCTTCGTCCTTCGCAACCAGTTCAATGTACTGCTTCGAGGTAGCCCAGGCGATGAACTTCTTCGCCGCGTCGGCCTGCTTTGACGACTTCGGAATGGCCAGCGCCCACGCCCACAGCCAGTGCGAGCCCTTCGGCGTGACTTCGATCGGCGCCGCTGCAAAGCCCACCTTGTCGGCGATCTGCGACTGCTGCTTGTTGTAGAGCATGCCGGCGGCCACCGTGGCGTCGATCCACATCCCGCACTTGCCCGAAGACATCAGCGTGAGGTTTTCGTTGAAGCCGTTCGAGCTCGCTCCCGGAGGGCCGTCTTTCTTCAACAGGTTGACGTAGAAGGTGATGGCCTTCTTCCATTCCGGCGAGGTCAGTTGCGCCTGCCACTTTTCGTCGAACCAGCGGCCGCCAAACGTATTCACGACTGTCGTCGCGTACGCCATGTTTTCGCCCCAGCCGGCCTTGCCGCGCAGACAGATGCCATAGATGCCGTTGGCTTTGTCGGTGAGCTTGTCGGCGAACTGCGCGATCTGGTCGTAGGTCGGCTGATCGGGCATTTTCAGGCCCTTGGCCGCGAACAGGTCCTTGCGGTAATACGTCATCGAGCTTTCGACGTAGAACGGCAGCGCGTACAGCTGGCCGCCGCTCGAGAGGCCGTCGCGGGCCGTCTTCACGACGTCGTTCAGATCGTAATCGGCGGGCAGGCCCGTCAGCGGCGTGAGCCAGCCGCGCTTGCCCCATTGCGGCGTTTCGTACGCGCCGATCGTCATCACGTCGAACTGGCCGCTGCCGGTCGTGATGTCGGTGGTGGCGCGTTGACGCAGCACGTTTTCTTCGAGAATCACCCAGTTGAGCTTGATGTCCGGATTGGCCTGCTCGAAAGCGGGCGAGAGCTTCTTCAGCTCGATCATGTCCGGATTGTTCAACGTGGCAATGGTCACCGTGGCCGCCGACGCGCTCAACGCAAAGCACGCCAGAGCACCGGCACTGAGCGCCTTCAGCGCGGATTGAGTAGCTGGTTTCATGTGTTGTCTCCTTTCTCGTACGTTATGTAGTGCTGCGTTTGTTCTACGAAAATGACGAAGGGTGAAGCGGGTAGGTCAAGCCGGCTCGGCTCATCCCGCGCTGCTATCCGCTCAGCTCATCCAGTTCCCACCGTCCACGTTCAGGGTTTGCGCGGTGATGTAGTCGGCATCCGCCGACGCGAGAAACAGGGCAGCGCCGGTCAGATCGTCCGGCACACCCATTCGGCCGAGCGGCACCGCTTCACCGACCAGGCGTTTCTTCTCGCCGAGCGGCCGGTTTTCATAGCGGGCGAAGAGCGCGTCGACCTCTTTCCACATCGGCGTATCGACAACGCCCGGCGCGATGCCGTTCACATTGATCTTATGCGGTGCAAGGGCCAAGGCTGCGGACTGCGTATAGCTGAGTACGGCGGCTTTGGTTGCGCAGTAGTGCGACACCAGCGCCTCACCGCGCCGGCCGGCTTGCGACGACATATTGATGATCTTGCCGCCGCGGCCCTGCTCGACCATTTTCCGGGCGACGGTTTGCATCAGGAAAAACATGCCTTTCACGTTCACCGCGAAGAGGCGGTCGAATACGTCCCAGGATTCGTCGAGGATCGGGCGCATATCGAAGAGCGCCGCGTTGTTGAACAGGATATCGACCTGGCCGAAGCGCTCCAGCGTACTCGCGAGAATGCGTTCGATGTCTTCGCGGCGCGTCACGTCGGCGCTGACAGTCAGCACCCGGTCGCCATAAGCGGCGGATAGCGCGTCGCCGAAACTGTCCGCCGGCTTCACATCGACCAGCACGCAACGCGCGCCTTCGTCCAGATAGCGCCGGGCCACGGCTTCACCGATTCCGCTTGCCGCGCCCGTCAGAATGGCCACCTTGTCTTGCAATCGTGCCGCCACTGCCTGTCTCCGGTTCGTTTCGCTTCTTGTGGCGCGGTGAGCGAACGCTCGTTGCGCGAACAATTGCTCTGTTAGTGATCGAATGATCGGATACGGACCGGGTCATGTCAAGGCGCTCGATCAGATTTCGATGGTGCAGCGCGGCAGGACTCGCTTGCAGCCCTTATGTGTCCGTGGCGCACCCGCTCTCCGCCTGCCGCCTCGCCCAACACGCCTGCGGGAAAGAAAGATCGAAGACGGCAAGGCAGCCTTTTGCCGACGCCGCTGCCAAAAAATCGAGATACGTTATATCATTTCGAACTCGCTCGGCCTGTGGCCATCGGCATAAGCGCGGCCTCCGCGCGGCGCGCTGGCGTGTGCGCACGAGCGACTGTAAGAACACCGGGCGTACCGTCCCTTACGTTTGTCATTCATTCAACTCTCACGCAGCAGGAAACGACGATGAAAAAATTCGGCTCGATGTTGAACGGGGCGCGCCGTGCGCTGACGCTGTCGAAGACCGTGGCCATGGGCGCGACGGCCGCTGCTGCTTTCACGCTCAGCCATGCCGCGTTTGCCGCGGATGCGAAAATCCCGGTAGTGGCAGCAGAGAATTTTTACGGCGACGTCGTGCAACAACTGGGCGGCGATCGCGTCGATGTCACGAGCATCCTGAGCAATCCGGATCAGGACCCGCATCTGTTCGAAGCCAGCCCGAAGACGGCGCGCGCGCTGCAGCATGCAAGCCTTGTGGTCTACAACGGCGCCGACTACGATCCGTGGATGGCAAAATTGCTGGGCGCCTCGAAGAGCGCGAAGCGCACCACGATCGTCGCGGCGGATCTGGTCGGCAAGAAAGGCGGCGATAATCCGCACCTCTGGTACGACCCGGCGACCATGCCGAAAGTGGCGCGCGCGGTAAGCGAGGCGCTCGTCGCGGCTGACCCGGCGCACAAGTCGGCGTACGATGCGAACCTCGCGAAGTTTCTCGATTCGCTGAAGCCGATCGACGCCAAGGTCGCCGATCTGCATGGCCGCTACGCCGGCGTGCCGGTCACGGCGACCGAGCCGGTGTTCGGCTATATGTCGGACGCGATCGGCCTCTCGATGCGCAATTTGCGCTTCCAGTTGGCGACGATGAACGACACTGAAGCAAGCGCGGCGGATATCGCCGCGTTCGAACGCGATCTGCGCGAAAAGCGCGTGCGCGTTCTGATCTATAACAGCCAGGCAACCGAGGCCCTGACCAAACGCATGTTGAAGCTCGCGCAGCAATCGAAGGTGCCGACCATGAGCGTCACCGAAACCGAACCGGCCGGCAAGACCTATCAGACGTGGATGCTGACGCAGCTTGACGCGCTCTCCACGGCGCTGGCCGCGGGCGATGCGAGTGCAGCGAATGCGGCGGCCACTCCGCCCAAAGGAAAAACCCAATGACTGAGACTGGCCGCGGCACGCCAGCTAATGCATCGAACAATGCATCAACCAGCGGACGCACCACTGCGCCCGTGCTCGAACTCGAGCACGTAACGCTCGAACTCGGTGGCCGCACGATTCTGCGCGACACCGGCTTCGTGGTGAACCAGGGCGAATTCATCGGTGTGCTCGGGCCGAACGGCGCGGGCAAAACCACACTGATGCGCGCGGTGCTCGGCCTCGTGCCGGCCGCGAGCGGCGCGATCCGCGTGCTGGGGCAACCGGTCGAGCGCGGCAACGCGGCGATCGGTTATATGCCGCAGACACGCAGCGCGCTGGCCGGGCGTCGCGTGCGCGGCCGCGACTTCGTCGCGATGGCCGCCGATGGGCACCGCTGGGGCCTGCCCCATGCAGACAGCAAAACCCGCGCGGACGTCGAACGGGTGCTGGATCTGGTGGGCGGCCGCCAGTTGGCCGAGCGGCCGTTGTCTGAACTGTCGGGTGGCGAGCGTCAGCGTTTGCTGCTCGCTCAATGCCTGCTTGGCAACCCCAAACTGCTGTTGCTCGACGAACCGCTGATCAGTCTCGATCCGCATCATCAGAAAAGCGTCGTCGAACTGGTGCGGCGCGTTCAGCAGGAACTCGGCATCGCCGTGCTGTTCTCGGCGCATGAGTTGAATCCGCTTTTGCACGCGCTCGATCGCGTGCTGTATCTCGGCAGCGGCGTCGCCGCGCTCGGCACGGTCGACGAAGTCATTACGCGGCCGGTACTGTCGCGCCTCTACGGCTCGCCGATCGACGTGATGCGCGTGAACGGCCGCATCTTCGTGATGTCGGGCGACGTCGAAGTCGAAAAACACGACCACGAGCACGAACACGACGAGAACGGCGGCCATAGCCATTCGCACTCGCACGATCATGGCCACGATCACGGCCACTCACACCAGCACGACTCACGCGACGGACACACGCACGATGTTTGAATACGATTTCATGGTGAACGCGTTCGCGGCGTCGGGGATCGTCGCGGTGCTGGCAGGCGTGGTGGGCTATTTTCTGGTGATGCGCGGGCAGACCTTCGCGGGCCACGCGCTCTCGCACGTCGGCTTCACGGGTGCGACCGGCGCGGTGCTGATCGGCATCTCGCCGATCTGGGGGATGATCGGCTTCACGCTCGCCGCAGGTGTCGGCATGGGCGCGCTCGGCGAGCGGCTCGCCGGACGCGATGTGGCGATCGGCGTGATCCTGTCGCTGTCGCTAGGCTTCGGCTTGCTGTTCCTGCACTTCTTCACGGCGTACGCGACCCAGGTGACCGCGCTGCTGTTCGGCAACGTGCTCGGCGTGAATGCGTCGACGCTCGGCGTGCTGGCGGGGTTGGGTATCGTCAGCTTGCTAGCGCTTGCGGCGATCATGCGGCCGTTGCTATTTGCTTCGCTGCAACCGGAATTGGCCGAAGCGAAGGGCGTGTCGCTGCGCAAGGTGTCGGTGCTGTTTCTGGCGATTGCCGCGCTGGCCGTTGCAGCGTGCACGCAGATTGTCGGCGTGCTGCTGGTCTTCACGCTGATGGTGGGACCGGCCGCCGCGGCGCAAAACATGACTACGCGGCTCTCGACCGGTCTCGTACTCGCCGCCGTGTTTGCGCTGATTCAGGCGTGGCTGGGTCTGACGCTGGCGTTCTATACCGATTGGCCGACGAGCTTCTGGATCACGGTGCTGTCGGCGGTGGTGTATGGCGGGAGTTTGTTGCGGCGGCGTTGAGCACCTTCGCGTGATGCGCGATGTGATCTTCGATGAACGTCGAGATGAAGTAGTAGCCGTGGTCGTAGCCTGCGTGACGGCGCAACGTCAGCGGCTGCCCCGCGGCTTTGCAGGCCGCTTCGAACACATCCGGATTCAACTGCTCGGCAAGGAACTGATCCGCCAGCCCCTGATCGACCAGAATCCCTTCCTTGAACTTGCGCGACGACTGCGCGACGAGTTCGCTCGAGTCGTACTTGCGCCACCCTTCCCGGTCTTCACCCAGATATCCGCTGAACGCCTTCACGCCCCACGGGCACTGTGAAGGCGCCGCGATCGGCGCGAACGCCGACACCGACCGGTAGATCTCCGGGTTGCGCAGCGCCAGCATCAACGCACCATGACCACCCATCGAATGCCCGAAAATGCCCAGACGCGCGCCGTCCACCGGCAGATTCGCGAGCACCGTTTCACGCAGTTCGTCGCGCACGTACGAGTACATCCGGTAATGCTTCGCCCACGGCTGCTGGGTCGCGTCGACGTAAAAGCCCGCGCCCACGCCGAAGTCCCATGCTGCACTTTCGCCCGGCACGCCCGCACCGCGCGGACTGGTGTCCGGCGCGATCAGCGCGATGCCGTGCTGCGCCGCGAAGCGCTGCGCGCCCGCCTTGACCGGAAAGGTTTCTTCCGTGCAGGTCAGACCCGCGAGATAGAACAGCGCGGGCACATTCGCGTTGGCCTGCAAGGCCTGCGGCGGCAGATACACCGAGAAACGCATCGGCAGACCGACGGTCTGCGAGTCGTGACGATAGATGCGCTGCTCGCCGCCATGGCAGGCATGCGACGACAATAGTTCAAGCATGGCGAAACTCCCGCTTTAGTACAGCACGACCGAGCGGATCGACTCGCCCTTCTTCATCAGGTCGAAGCCTTCGTTGATGCGTTCGAGCGGCAGACGGTGCGTGATCAGGTCGTCGATATTGATCTTGCCTTCCATGTACCAGTCGACGATCTTCGGCACGTCCGTGCGGCCACGTGCACCGCCGAACGCCGAGCCCTTCCACTCGCGGCCCGTCACCAGCTGGAACGGCCGGGTGCTGATCTCCTCGCCCGCCGCCGCCACGCCGATGATGAACGATTGCCCCCAGCCCTTGTGCGTGCACTCCAGCGCCTGACGCATCACTTTCGTATTGCCGATACATTCGAACGAGTAGTCCGCGCCGCCATCGGTGAGTTGCACGATGTGATCGACCACGTTCTCCACTTCGTTCGGGTTGATGAAGTGGGTCATGCCGAATTTCTTCGCCAGTTCGACGCGTCCCGGATTGATGTCGACACCGATGATCTTATCCGCGCCGACCATCTTCGCACCCTGGATCACATTGAGGCCGATGCCGCCGAGACCGAACACCACCACGTTCGCGCCCGCTTCGACCTTCGCCGAATACACGACCGCGCCCACGCCCGTCGTCACGCCACAGCCGATGTAGCAGATCTTGTCGAACGGCGCATCTTCGCGCACCTTCGCCACCGCGATTTCCGGCACGACGATGTAGTTCGAAAACGTGGATGTGCCCATGTAGTGAAACAGCGGCTTGCCATCCAGCGAGAAACGCGATGTGGCGTCGGGCATCAACCCTTTGCCCTGCGTCGAACGGATCGCCTGGCAAAGATTGGTCTTGCGCGATAGACAGAATTTGCACTGGCGGCATTCCGGCGTGTAGAGCGGAATCACGTGGTCGCCCTTCTTCAGCGTGCCGACACCCGGACCGACGTCGACGATCACGCCCGCGCCTTCGTGGCCGAGAATCGCCGGGAAGATGCCTTCCGGATCGGCGCCGGAGAGCGTGTAGTAATCGGTATGGCAGATCCCGGTGGCCTTCACTTCGATCAGGACTTCGCCGGCGCGCGGGCCTTCCAGATCCACTTCCTCGATCGTCAACGGGGCGCCGGCTTTCCATGCGATTGCTGCTTTGGTCTTCATCGTGAATGCTCCTGTGAGTCTGTGAATGCCTCGCGCGTCGCGCAGAAATATCGCGCGGCGCGCCGGTGTCGCGGGTCGTCTGCCGCAGGATCGCCTGCCGCAGGATCGCCTGCCGCAGGATCGCCTGCCGCAGTTAATTCCTAATTCGTCTGCCGGGCTATGAACGGACGATGCTGCTTTCGTCCGACTCATGGGCCGGCCTATACCTTAGCGTGCAAAAGCCGTAATGGTATTGCAAAGTGCGTCGCCGCATTGTCCGTAGCTGACATCGCTCGGGTTACCGAAGCGGAGGTTCGCCGAACCAGGATTCGACGCGACCATACAGATCCAGAAAGCGCGCATAACGTTCGGCAAGCGCCGCGTCGCCTTGCGGTCCGGCAACGCGCGTCGCGCCTGGGGCAAGCGCGGCGAGATCCCTCGCGTGCCAATGCCCGCTTGCCAATCCGCCGAGAATGGCCGCGCCACGTGGCGCCGCGTTGGGACAATCCACCGCATAGAGTTCGACGTTCAGCGCGTCGGCTAGCAACTGCCGCCAGCGCGCATCGACGGAACCGCCGCCCGCGAGTTTCAGGGCCGTCACGGTCGCGCCGCTCGCGCGGATCGCGTCGAGCCCAGCGCGCAACGAGAAGGCAACGCCTTCGAACGCGGCGCGCATCATCGTGCCGCGCGTGTGGTCAAGCGCGAGGCCGAGCCAACCGCCGCGGGCCGCCGGGTTGAGCCATGGAGTGCGCTCGCCGGTGAGGTACGGCAGGAAGGTGAGGCCGGTTGCGGTTGTAGCGCCTGCGGCAGCGTCGGATGCATCAGCGAACGCGTCGCGATACGCATCGGCCCATTCATACGACAGCCAGCCCCGCACGCGTTCGAGCGCGACGCCGACGTTTTGCATCGCCGCCATGCGATACCAGTGATCGCTCGCGGCGCGATAGCGATGCAGGCCTCTCACGGCTGGCGGCGCGTGTTCGGCGAGCACGACGATTTGTCCACCGGTGCCGGTGGTGAGCAATGCGTCGCCATCGCTCGCGAGACCGCTGCCGAGTGCGGCACACGGCGTATCGGCCGCGCCGATCGCGAGCACGATGCCGGCGCGCAGGCCCAGTTCCTGTGCCGCTTCCCGCGACAGCGTGCCGCCTGCCGCATAGGAAGGTGCGAGCGGCGCAAACCATTCATGCGGCAACTCGAATCGCTCGAGCAGCGTCAGATCCCACACGCCTGCCGGATCGGCAAGCGCGGTCGCACAGGCATCGGAAGGATCGGTTGCGAGCGCACCGCCCAGCGCGACGCGCAGCCAGTCTTTCGGTTGCAGCGCCCAACGCGTCCTGCGCGCGGCTTGCGGTTCGTTCTGCACGATCCAGCGCAGCAAAGGACCGGCCATGCCGGGCGCAACCGGATTCGGCTGCGGCTCGGGCCATTGATCGAGCAAACCCAATGCGCGCGTGTCGGGCCAGAGCATCGCGGGGCGCACTGCTACGCCATTCGCGTCGATCAGAACCACGCCATGCATCTGTCCGGAGAAACCGATTGCCTGCACCTCGCGGCGCAAATCCTCGGGCAAACGCGCCGCCGCTTCGCGAAGCGCGCGCCACCAGGTCTGCACCGAAGTTTCGGCCCAGCCGGGGTGTGGCGTTTCGAGTGCGTACGCGACACTCGCCGCAGCCAGTTCGCGGCCGCTTTTGTCGACGATTGCTACTTTGAGCGAGCCGGTGCCGAGGTCGATGCCAAGAAAACTCATGGGCGATAGAACGTCAATTTGAGCGTGGAGACAAGCACGCGAAAGATGTCTGGAACGGCATATTTTCCATCACCGCTGCGTCGTTTCGGAAGTGCACCCCGATGCACGCAGAAAACCGGAAATCGCGGGTTAACCCCGCCCTGTCGCGAGTTGTACAAAAACAGCACTATGCGTTGAGCGAGATACACCCCATTGATTCTCACACATATCACGTTGAGGCGAGCGCGCACCGCGCATGAGCGCCCATCGCCACTGCATGGGCCTGACGGCCGATTTGTGCGGTGCGGTCATTTCTTTTTGCTTTCAAATGAGTCTCATGCATATCGTCACCGGGAATGCCGGAATAGGCCCCAGTGGTCTTGTTGCGCTTTTTCGTTCCGCATACCTTGGAGTCATCCCAAAACGAGATGGTGGAGAGAGACAAAATGCAATCGAACACGGTTCACCCGTGCGACGAGCGACTGCCCGCAGGCCAGTTGCTGACGCTCGGCATTCAGCACGTTTTGGTGATGTACGCAGGCGCAGTTGCGGTGCCGCTCATCATTGGCGCCGCGTTGAAACTGCCGAAAGACCAGATCGCGTTCCTGATCAGCGCGGATCTGTTTTCCTGTGGCATCGCTACGCTGATTCAGACGCTCGGTCTGTGGATCTTCGGCATTCGTCTGCCGGTCATCATGGGTTGCACATTCGCGGCCGTCGGCCCGATGGTCGCGATCGGCACGAATCCCTCGCTCGGTATCCTCGATATCTTCGGCTCGACGATCGCGGCCGGCGTGATCGGCATCATCCTCGCGCCGGCGGTCGGCAAGCTGTTGCGCTTCTTCCCGCCGGTGGTGATCGGCGTGGTGATCTCGGTGATCGGCCTCTCACTGATGGAAGTGGGCATCAACTGGGCAGCCGGCGGCGTCGGCAATCCTGATTACGGCAATCCGATCTACCTCGGCCTGTCGCTGATCGTGCTGATGCTGATTCTGCTGATCAACAAGTTCGCCAAGGGCTTCATGGCGAATATCTCCGTGTTGCTCGGCATCGTCGCGGGTTTCGTGATCGCGCTGGCACTTGGCCGCGTCAACATGGACGGCGTCACGCACGCACCGTGGGTCGGTTTCGTCATGCCGTTCCACTTTGGCCTGCCGCATTTCGATCCGCTCGCCATCGCGACGATGGTCACCGTGATGTTCGTCACCTTCATCGAATCGACCGGCATGTTCCTCGCGGTGGGCGACATGGTGGATCGTCCGGTGGATCAGAAGACGCTGGTGCGCGGTCTGCGCGTCGACGGTCTGGGCACGCTGATCGGCGGCATCTTCAACTCGTTTCCGCATACCTCGTTCTCGCAGAACGTCGGCCTGATCGGTGTGACCGGTGTGAAGAGCCGCTTTGTCTGCGCGATGGGCGGCGTGATTCTGGTGTTGCTGGGCCTGTTCCCGAAGATGGCGCAAGTGGTTGCTTCGGTGCCGGCCTTCGTGCTGGGCGGCGCGGGCATCGTGATGTTCGGCATGGTCGCGGCAAACGGCATCAAGGTGCTGGCCAAGGTCGACTTCGTGAAGAACCACCACAACCTGTTCATCGTCGCGGTCAGTATCGGCATGGGTCTGGTGCCGGTGGTGTCGCCGCAATTCTTCTCGAAGCTGCCGCCGGCGCTGTCGCCGCTGTTGCATAGCGGGATCTTGCTGGCGTCGGTGTCGGCGGTCGTGCTGAACCTGATCTTCAACGGTGTGAAGAGCGAGAAGAAAGCACAGTGCGAAATTCGCCGGGCCGGACATGATTTCGACGGACGCGGCGGCAATGAACCGCCCGCAGGCGACGAACTGCTGCGCGCTGCGGATGCGCACTGAGCGTCTGACTGGAACCGGCACCGTGCGACATAGATCGCGCTGAGCGCCGGGGCGAATTCGATTCGATCCAGGCATCAATAAAAAAAGCCACGGCATGCCGTGGCTTTTTTTATTGCCAGTTGCGCAAGACAGCTTTCCCGATAGAACCGAAAGCCGCCCTGCGC
Organism: Paraburkholderia agricolaris; assembly: GCF_009455635.1. NCBI lineage: Bacteria > Pseudomonadati > Pseudomonadota > Betaproteobacteria > Burkholderiales > Burkholderiaceae > Paraburkholderia > Paraburkholderia agricolaris. Next base: position 608,617 of record NZ_QPER01000001.1, on the reverse strand, counting down.
ACCTGCTACTGCAAGACTACCGACCTCAACCCGCGGTCGCTGCCGAAGCGGCCACCGGCGCGCTCGCCGCACCGTAATCGACCGGTGCATCGGCCGGACGCGGCTGATCGCCGGCCCGTTCGATCCAGCCGCCGCCGAGTGCCTGGTACAGCGTGACCAGGTTCTGCAGACGCTGCATGCGCGCGGTCACCAGCAACTGCTGCGCCGAATACAGATCGGTCTGCGCGGTCAGCACCGACAGATAGCTGTCGACGCCGTTCTTGTAACGCAGGTCCGACAGATCCAGCCGGCGCTGTTCGGCAAAGGCATTGCGTTCCAGCGACTGGATCTGCTGGTCGTAGGTGCCGCGTGCCGCCAGTGCGTCCGCCACTTCGCGGAAGGCCGTCTGGATCGCCTTTTCATACGTCGCGATCTGGATGTTCTTCTGCACGGTGGCGAGGTCGAGATTGGCCTTGTTCTGGCCGCCTTCGAAGATCGGCAACGTGATCGACGGCGCGAAGCTCCATGCCGCCGAACCCGGCTTGAACAGACCGCCGAGCGACGGGCTCAGCGTGCCGAAGCTGCCGGTCAGCGAGACCTTCGGGAAGAACGCTGCGCGCGCCGCGCCGATGTTCGCGTTGGCCGCGAGCAGATTCTCCTCGGCCTCCATGATGTCCGGACGACGCGTGAGCAGATCGGAGGGCAAGCCCGCCGGAATATCCGTCAGGAGATTCTGGCTATCCAGTTGCATGCCCGGCGGCAGATCATCCGGCAACGGCTCGCCGAGCAGCAGCACGAGCGCGTTATCCGCCTGCGCCCGCAGACGTGCCTGCGACTGCAGATTCGCCTGCGCCTGCTCGACCACCGTTTCCGACTGACGCAGATCCAGTTCCGAACCCGTGCCGTTGTCGAACTGCAGCTTGGCGATCCGGTACGACTCCTGGGCGGTCTTCAACGTGTTCTGCGTGACCTTCAGCAGATCGTCCAGTTCGAGCACCGTCATGTACTGATTGGCCACTTGCGAGACCAACGCGATTTCCGCCGCCTTGCGCGCCTGTGCGGTGGCCAGGTACTGCGCCAACGCCTGATCCTTCAGGCTTTGAATCCGCCCGAAGAAGTCGATTTCCCAGGAAGCGTTCAGGCCGACCGAATACGAGGTCACGATCGTCGAGGGCGTGGACGACAAGTCCTTCGGCGTGCGTTGTTTGCTTTCCGAGGCCGCCGCGTTCAGCGTCGGGAACAGTGCCGCGCGAGCGATCTGGTACTGCGCCTGCGATGCCTGGATATTCAGCACCGACACGCGCAGATCGCGGTTGTTCTTCAGCGCGATTTCGATCAGCCGCTGCAAACGCGCGTCGACGAAGAAATCACGCCAGCCGATATCGGCCGCCGCCTGGCCATTCGCGGTGCGCGCGGCGCCCGCCGCGCCCGGTTGCGTGTCGTACACGCCACCGGTCGGGAAGGTCGCCGTCACGGGTTCGGCGGGGCGATGGTACTTCGGCGCCATCGTGCACCCCGCGGCGAACAACGCAACCGCCACTGCAATCAAAGAGTGTTTTTGCATCTCAATGTCCGTCCTTGCCCGAGCCTGCATCCGTCGACCCGCCAGCCGAACCGCCACCCTGGTCGTCATGCGGATGGTGCTGGTTGTAGTGTGCGAGCGCCTCATCCGGGTCTTCTTTCTCACCGCCGAACTTCGCGCGGATCACGACGAAGAACATCGGGATCATGAAAATCGCGAGGAACGTCGCCGTCAACATCCCGCCGATCACGCCGGTACCGATTGCGTGCTGGCTGGCCGAACCCGCGCCGTTACTGATCGCGAGCGGCATCACGCCGAGAATGAAGGCGAGCGAGGTCATCAGAATCGGACGCAACCGCAGACGCGCCGCTTCGAGCGCGGCCTCGACCGGCCCCATTCCCTGACCCTGCTGCAACTCGCGGGCGAATTCCACAATCAGAATCGCGTTCTTCGCCGACAGCCCCACCGTGGTCAACAGACCCACCTGGAAGAACACGTCGTTCTCGAGCCCACGCAGCGTAGCGGCCAGCAGTGCGCCGATCACGCCGAGCGGCACCACCATGATCACCGAGAACGGGATCGACCAGCTTTCATACAGCGCCGCGAGACAGAGGAACACCACCAGGATCGAGATGCCGTACAGAATCGGCGCCTGCGAACCGGACTGGCGTTCCTGCAACGACAAGCCCGTCCATTCGTAGCCGATACCCGCCGGCAGCTTCGCCACGAGTGCTTCCATCGCCGTCATGGCCTGACCGGTCGACTTGCCCGGTGCAGCCGCGCCCTGGATTTCCACCGCCGAGATACCGTTGTAGCGTTCGAGCTTCGGCGAACCGTAGGTCCACGAACCGCTCGCGAACGACGAGAACGGCACCATGGTGCCCGCCGAATTGCGCACGTACCAGGCGTTCAGGTCTTCCGGGTTCATCCGGAACGGTGCGTCGCCTTGCAGATACACCTTCTTGATCCGGCCATCGGTATCGAGGAAGTTGTTCACGTACTGCGATGCCCATGCGATCGAGAACGTCTGGTCGATCGCCGACAGCGACACGCCGAGCGCGGAAGCCTTCTCGTGATCGATATCCACCTTGAACTGCGGCGTATCGTTCAGGCCGTTCGGACGCACCTGTGCCAGCGTCGGATCTTTCGCGGCCATGCCGAGCAGCATGTTGCGAGCTTGCATCAGCTTCTCGTGGCCAACGCCCGCGCGATCCTGCAACTCGAAGTCGAAGCCGGCAGCCGTGCCGAGTTCAGGAATCGACGGCGGATTCACCGGATACACCAGCGCGTTCTTGTAGCTCGAGAAGTGCATGAAGAGGCGGCCAACCAGTGCCTGCACCTTCTGATCCGAATGCTGACGCTCCGAATAGTCCTTCATCCGCACGAACACGAGGCCCGCGTTCTGGCCGCGGCCGGCGAAGCTGAAGCCGTTCACGGTAAAGGTCGATTCGACGATGCTCTTCTCGCTGTTGAGCAGGTAGTCGGAGACGTCCTTCAGCGCATGCGCCGTGGTTTCCTGCGTCGAACCGGACGGCGTTTGCACCAGCACGAACATCGTGCCCTGGTCTTCATCAGGCAGGAACGATTTCGGCAACTTCACGAACAGCAAGCCGACCGCGAGAATCACCACCATATAGATGATCAGCCAGCGGCCCGAGCGCTTGATCACGTGGTGAACACCCGAGTGATACTTGTCGCGGCTCGTTTCGAACGTGCGGTTGAACCAGCCGAAGAAGCCCTTCTTGACTTCGTGATGCCCCTTCGGAATCGGCTTGAGAATCGTCGCGCACAGCGCCGGCGTCAGAATCAACGCGACCAGCACGGACAGCACCATGGCCGCCACGATCGTCAGCGAGAACTGCCGGTAAATGGCCCCGACCGAGCCGCCCGAGAACGCCACCGGCACGAACACTGCCGACAGCACGAGCGCCACGCCAACCAGCGCGCCGGTAATCTGGTCCATCGCCTTGCGGGTGGCTTCTCGAGGCGACAAGCCCTCCTCCGCCATCACCCGCTCGACGTTTTCCACCACCACGATCGCATCGTCCACCAGCAAGCCGATCGCCAGCACAAGCCCGAACATGGACAGCGTGTTGATCGAGAAGCCCACCAGCCCCATGATCGCGAACGTGCCCAGCAGCACCACCGGCACGGCGATCGTCGGGATCAGCGTGGCGCGCAGGTTCTGCAGGAACAGGTACATGACCAGGAACACCAGCACGATACCTTCGAGCAGCGTCTTGACCACTTCTTCGATCGACAGGCGCACGAACGGCGTGGTGTCGTACGGGTACTTCACGACGAGACCGTGCGGGAAGTACTTCGACAGTTCGTCGATCTTCGCGCGCACTGCCTTGGCGGTTGCCAGCGCGTTCGCGCCCGTGGCGAGCTGAATACCGAAACCTGCCGTCGGCTGACCGTTGTACTTGGTGTCGAAGTTATAGTTTTCGCCACCGAGTTCGATGCGCCCCACATCTTTGATACGGACTCGCGAACCGTCCGGGTTCACCTTCAGCAGCACGTCGCCAAACTGTTCAGGCGTGTTCAGCAGCGTGGCTTCCGTGATGGTTGCCTGCAACACCTGACCTGGCACCGACGGCGTGCCGCCGAGCGAGCCGCCCGCGACCTGAACGTTTTGCGCCTGCAAAGCCGTCTGCACATCCACCGGCGTCAGGCCGAAGTTGGTCAGCTTGTTCGCATCCAGCCAGATCCGCATTGCGTACTGCGAGCCGAACAGCGTCACCGTACCCACGCCGTCGATCCGGCTGACCGGGTCTTCAACGTTCGACGCAACGTAGTTCGCCAGGTCGTACTTGTTCATGCTGCCGTCTTCGGACACGAACGCCATCACCAGCAAGAAGCTGCTGCTCGACTTCGTGACCTTGGTACCTAACTGCTGCACGGCTTGCGGCAACAGCGGCGTGGCGAGCTGCAGCTTGTTCTGCACCTGCACCTGCGCGATGTCAGGATTGGTGCCGGCTGCGAACGTCAGCGTGATGGTTGCCGTACCCGAGTCGTCCGAGGTGGACGACAGATACAGCAAGTGGTCGAGACCACTCATCTGCTGCTCGATCACCTGCGTGACGGTGTTTTCCACCGTCTTCGCCGAGGCGCCCGGGTACGTCGCGCTGATCTGCACGGCCGGCGGCGCGATGGTCGGATACTGCGCGATCGGCAATGTAAACACCGACGCGATACCCGCGAGCATCAGAATAATGGCGATCACCCACGCAAAAATTGGGCGATCAATAAAGAACTTTGCCATGTGGCGGGCTCCCTGTTATTACGCGCCCGATGCTGCAGAAGCGGGTTGAGCCGTCTGCGTAGCACCGCTGGCGGCCGGCGCACCCTGAGCGGCTGCGCCGGAAGCGGGTGTGGCGGGAAGTTTCGCGACATCGACCTTGACGTCCTGCCCCGGGTGCGCCTTGTCGGTGCCCTGGACAATCACGCGGTCGCCGGCCTTCAGGCCGCTTTCCACCACCCAGTTCGAACCGTACGTGCCCGAGGTGACGAGCTGACGCAACTCGACCTTGTTCGCGCTGTTGACCACGAGCGCGGTAGGCGTGCCCTTCTGGTCATGCGTGATGCCGACTTGCGGCACGACGAGCGCGTTGTCGTTGACGCCTTCCTCGATCCGCGCGCGCACGAACATGCCCGGCAGCAACACCTTGTCCGCGTTCTTGAAGATCGCGCGAACCGTCACCGAACCGGTGCTCTGGTCGACCGTCACGTCGGTGAACTGCAGCTTGCCCTTCTCCGAATAGGTGCGGCCGTCTTCAAGAATCAGCGAGACCTTGGCGGCGTCCGGGCCGCTCGTCTTCAGACGCCCTTCCTGCACTTCACGGCGCAACTTCAGGCCGTCGAGGCTGGATTGCGTCAGGTCCACGTAGACCGGATCGAGTTGCTGGACCGTCGCCATCAGCGTGGCGGCGCTCGCCTGCACATAGGCGCCCGGCGTGACTTGCGACACGCCGACCTGGCCGGTCACCGGCGAAATCACGTCGGTGTAGCCGAGGTTGATCTGCGCCGTGTCGACCGCGGCCTTGCCGGCAGCCACGTCAGCCGCGGCCTGGCCTTCTGCGGCCACCGCGTTGTCGTAGTCCTGCTTGCTGACCGCGTTGGCGGCAACCAGCACCTTGTAGCGATTGGCTTGCGCGGTGGTCGACACGAGATTGGCCTGAGCCTTTGCCAGCGTTGCCTTCGCGTTGTTCAACGCTGCGATATAGGGCGCCGGATCGATCTTGTACAGACGCTGACCCGCCTTGACCTCGCCGCCTTCCGTGAATTCGCGGCGCAGCACGATACCGTCGACCCGTGCACGCACTTGCGCGACGAGGAAGGCACTGGTGCGGCCGGGCAATTCGGTGACGACGGGCACAGCCGTCGGCTGGACGGTGACCACGCCCACTTCGGGCGTTTGTTGCGGCGGGGCAGATTGTTTTGGTCCGCACGCTGCCAGCAATACGGCAGCCGTCGCGGCACTGATTAAGCGGAATGGAACCCGTTCGACGCGCATGGAGCGACCTCTGTCAATGACTGAGAATGAAAAAGTGCGCGCATCCCTACCCCGGGGACGACAGCGCACACATGCGTCTTGCGACGCTAGACCGGAAGCCCGAGGATGCAAACACACCTGCAGGGGCATCCTGAGCGAAATGCGCCATACCGGGGAAATGCCGCACGGCGCCGCCCATCGGGGCACGGCGCAAGAGCGTTTTGAAAGGCAACAGTGACGGATATTAACCGGTCGTCACGGCTTGGGCTATCCGATCGTGGGATGCTATTATATATACATCCACGAATGGATGTAAAAGTGCGTTTCAATCCTCGCAGGCGGGAGGCCTGCAAGATCGATTCGCAAATTGCTTAACCCCAGACAGATTGTCATCGAGCGTACTTAAAAGCGCCCGGGAAAACCCCACAATCAGGGCAGGTCACACCCCTATGGTCAGAAGAACGAAAGAAGAGGCGCAGGAGACACGTAACAGCATTCTCGACGCGGCCGAACGGGTTTTCTTCGAGAAAGGCGTGTCGCGCACCTCGCTCGCCGACATCGCGCAAGCCGCCGGCGTCACGCGTGGGGCGATCTATTGGCACTTCGCTCACAAAAGCGATCTGTTTACCGAAATGTTCGACCGCGTGCTGCTGCCGCTGGACGAACTCAAGGCTGCTTCGCAAGACCCCAATGAGCCCGATCCGCTCGGCCGTCTTACGGAAATCTGCACAGTCTGTCTGCGCGACACCGCCAACGACCCGCGCCGCCGGCGGGTGTTCGACATCCTGTTTTTGAAGTGCGAACTGGTCGAAGAGATGGGTCCGGTGATGATCCGCTATCAGACGAACATGCGCGAAGGGCTGCAGAAGATCGAAGGCGGTCTGCGCAATGCGATCTCCAAAGGGCAATTGCCCGCCGATCTCGACAGCAGGATCGCGGCGGCGATGGTGCACGCGTTCGTCAGCGGCTCGCTGCGCGACATGCTGTTCTTGCCGGACGCGACCGATTTCGGCAAACATGCCGAGCAGATGGTCGCCGGGATGTTCGATGCGCTGCAGCTGAGTCCGGCCTTGCGTACCGGAAATCGGGCGGCGCCGGACCCCCGATTCCCCAGTCAGACTAGCTAGATGAAGATGGGAGATCTATGCGGCGACCCGGCGGCCCCGTGCTTTCTGGTTTGACGTATAGATGTCGCCGCGCTGGAGCTTCGCCCCGCCCTGCACCGCCGCAATCCATTGATCCGTGCTCGCGACCGCCGCGAAGTTCGACTGCAGGACCACGCTGAAAACCTGGTGAATTTGCTGCGCGCTCGCAAAGCCCGCGCTGTTCTCATAGGGCACCGAGCCGGTTGCGTCGTGCAGAAACTCGACGGCGAAACCCGCGTGGGACGCATGGTTGATTGTGGACGCGTCGCAGTTGTGGGTCATGTAGCCGACGATCGTCAGCGTGTCGATCTGTTGCGCGGCCAGCCAGTCGGCCAGATCGGTACCGGTAAAGGCACTCGCCATCGACTTCTCAATATAGTGATCGCGCGCCCGCTCAGCCACCACCGGATGCAACTCGGCGCCTTCACTGCCGCGCGCGAACAGCGGTGAGCTGGCCGACGAGAGATGTTGCACCACCACCACCGGCACGCCGGCCGCGCGCGCCGCGTCGATTGCCCGGCCAATGTTGGCGAGCGAGGTTTGCACCTCCGGATATTCGATCGGCAGATCGCCGGTGACATATTCGTTCTGCACATCGATAACAATCAGCGCGCGACGGGGTGTGGTCATGGCAAGACTCCTTGTCGGTTGAGCAATCGGGGCTCGCGCCGCGCGGCCCGGGATGGGCCTTGAGCAGCCAGCGGCGATGACTGCATTGTTCGCCCCCCGCTGTTTTCCCGACAGCGACCCGAATGACAATATTCGCTAGAATCGGGCCATCGTTGAATTTCGCAAGGCGCGGCAACTCATGGCTACTTCCTCCCCTCATCCGGAGCACGACGACGCGCCCCGCCACGTCGTCGCGGTCATCGCGTTCGACCGTATCAGCCCATTTCATCTTTCGGTGCCGTGCGTGGTGTTCGGTGAGGATCGCGCAGGCGGCGGCCTGCCTGAGTTCGACTTTCGCGTCTGTGCCGCCGAAACCGGCGCGCTGACCACCACCGCCGGCTTCTCGATCGCTGTCACGCATGGGCTCGAAGCGCTCGCCGACGCCGATACGATCATCGTGCCGAGTTGGCGCGACCCGGACGAGACACCGTCCGACGCGCTGCTCGACGCGCTGCGCGCCGCCCATGCACGCGGGGCGCAACTGGTCGGGCTGTGTCTGGGTGCATTCGTGCTGGCGGCCGCGGGCATCCTAGACGGCCGGCCGGCCTCCACCCATTGGGCGTGGGCGGACGACTTCGCGCGCCGCTACCCGCGCGTGCGGCTCGATCCCGACGTGCTGTATGTGGACGATGGCAACGTGCTGACCTCGGCCGGCACTGCCGCCGGCCTCGATTGCTGTCTGCACGTGCTGCGCAAGATGTGTGGCGCGCAGGCGGCGAACTATGTCGCGCGCCGCCTGGTCGTACCGCCGCACCGGCAAGGCGGTCAGGCTCAATTCATCGACCAGCCCGTGCCGCCGAATGTGCGCGGCGACCGCTTATCCGGCCTGCTCGATTGGGTGAGCGGAAATCTCGATGCGCCGCATACGCTCGACACGCTCGCCGAGCGCGCCTTGATGAGCCGCCGCACCTTTACGCGGCGCTTCCGGCTCGCCACCGGCACAACCGTCGGCGCGTGGCTGCTGACCCAGCGCCTCGCCCGCGCGCAGCAACTGCTGGAAAGCACGGATGAGTCCGTGGAAGCGATCGCGGGAATTGCCGGTTTCGGCTCGACCGCCTCGCTGCGGCAACATTTCGCGGAGGCGTTCCGCACTTCGCCATCAGCGTGGCGGCGGGAGTTTCGCGGCGTGTGAAGGTGTATGAGGGCCGCGCCGCCAACGCCGCCGGCAGCGCATTACTGAGACTTCGTCGCGGCACCGGCCAGGCTGACCATGCGCTCAGCGTTCGCTGAACCAGCGCGCCACATACAACAGCAGCGCCACCAGAAAAATCATCGCCGCCCATGCCCAGTTCGGCATCGCATGCGGACCGGAATCGTGATGCGAGACCCCGTGCGACACGCCGTGAGAGCCGCCGTGCGACGCGCTCGCCGCCCGTCCGGTCAGCGTATGACCATGATCCGTGCGGGCCCGTCGCGCGATACCGCTCAGCGCGATCGGCCGAAGAAACACGTGCTGCCGCCGCGCCGCGGAACCACGCGCACGGTTCGGTCCTTGCCCATGCTTGGCGCGAACCACCGCGCCGAATTCGTCGAAGAAATCGTCGGCCAGTTGATGCAGCGCGTGTTCGAGCTGGCGCGTAGGCAGTTCGGCAAGCGGCCCGGACGAAGTTGCCCAGATCGTGTACTCGATCCGTGTGCCCCGTTCCCTGCCGATGCCGTGCGAGGCATCGTCCGCGCGCAACTTCACTTCGATCTGTCCGCGCAATGCGCCGATGCCCTCGGCGCGCGCCTTGAAATTGATGGTGCGGCGCTGCGCCTCCGCCGGCCCGGAATCCTGACCGGCTACGTGAGCCCGGGCGTCGTAGCGCGCGCGCAACGGCCCAAGCGGCACGGTCATGGTGAGTGCAAATTCGCCATGGCCAAGCCGCGTGAACGATTCGCAATTGTCGAGGCTGGCACGCAACAAGGCGAGATCCTGCAACGCGTCCCAAACGTCGGACGGCGCAAGCGGAATCCTTAACGCGTCGTTCAGCTCCATGGCAGCCTCCCCGATAAGCGCGCGACAGCCCGGTCAGGATGTCTGATCGATGCGGTCGACGCGCGATGCGTAAAACGCGAGATACCCTTTTATCTGTGCCACTGGCTCGAGCGGCGTCTCATAGCTCCATACGGCGTTTTCGATCAGACCGTCTTCGGTGCGCAGATGGAAGTAGGAGGCCTCGCCCTTGAACGGGCAGTGCGAAGTATGTGTCGAGCGTTCGAGGCGCGCCATATTCACGTCGCCACGCGGGAAATAGAACACGTCCGGCAGACCGGTTTCCGCGAGCGTCAGGCCCGACTGGGTGTCGGCCATGGTCACGCCGCCGTGAATCACCCGCACCCGGTGGCCATTGGCTCGAATCGCAATGGCATGCGCGCCCGTGCTTGCGCCGGGACTTCCGTGGGGTGTCAAGGCATCGCTCATGTCTCGGCTCCGGATTGGTGTGCAGCTCGCTTGTGCGGTCGCGCAAAAAATAAAGCCACGGGGTGGACCCGTGGCTTCATTATCGGCCAAACTTCTGCCGAATGCGCGGCCTTCATGCATGCCGGCGCGGTATCTGGCCCGGCGCCGCGCAGGAAGGCGAGGCGCTTCTGCTGCTTATTGCGTCTTCCAGTAGAACGCCGCCTTGGCGGTGCCCTTGGCCGGGACCGTCACCGTCTGGGTCTGGTCGCGATCCTTGTATTGCGCATGCACCGTGTAGCGGCCGGGGCGCAGCTTGACCAGCATGTACGGCCCGCGCGAGGTGGCGCCCAGCACGTCGCCACCGTGCGCGTCGACAATTCTTACGTGGACGTCGGCTAGAAAATCGGAGCCGGGGCCCGTGAAGCGCAGCGACAGCGGCCACCGGCTCTCTGCGTGCCGCAGCGCCGTGGATTCGTCGAGCCCGACGCCGCCCGACACGAACGACACGTCGCCCTTATGCTGGATTTGCGGCATGCCGACGTCATTGGTGTTGCCTGCGCTGCCATTGTCCGTGGTCGTGCCGCCCGATACGTCACTCGCCTGTGCATAAGCGCCGCCCGCCAGACCGAGCGTGAGCGCCGCGCATATCGCGGCGGCTACGATCCTTCGCTGATTGCGTTGTGTTTTCATCGGTTCGCTCCTTTTTAAGATCTTGTCGTCCGGGGTCCCCCGTGGGTCCGGATCAAGAGAGACGCAACCTGCATGCCAGGCATCGGTTTGCGTCGTCAGAAACTGCTGCTGCGCCACGCTGTGCGGCACAGAGCGCCCTTCCTCACGGCTGCGCAATGACAGGACGGGTAAAAAAATGCCGGTCCGTCGGCAGTAAGTGCAAAGGACCGGCACACGTTACCTCAATCCCCGCTTAGCCGAGATCGACCGGCACGAAGATCTGCGCGTTATCGCGCTGGATCAGCAACGCGATGCTGTTGCCCGCGCTGGCAATCATCTGCTTCAACTGATCGACGCTGGTGACGGGCCGGCCATTGACCGCGAGAATCACGTCGCCCGGCTGGATGCCGGCGCTTTCAGCCGCGCCGCCCGATTGCTGCACCAGCAGACCGTGCGACACCGAGGCGCCGCTCTTCTCTTCCGGCGTCAGCGGCCGCACCGCCACGCCGAGCCGGCCTTGCAACTGGGTTGGCTGATCGGCCTTATCCGAGGCCACCTTCGCATCCGACAACGAACCGATCGTCACCGTCAGGTCCTTGGTGGCCTTGTCCCGCCATACCTGCACGGTGGCCTTGCTGCCCGGCGCCAGACCGGCGACCTGCGAGGGCAGATCCGACGAGTCGCCGACCGGGTCACCGTTCACCGACAAAATCACGTCGCCCGGTTGCAAACCACCCTTGGCGGCCGGACCGCCCGGATCGACCGAGCTGACGAGCGCGCCTTGCGGCTTCTGCATGCCGAACGAATCGGCCAGCGTCTGATTCATGCCCTGCACCGCGACGCCGAGGCGCCCACGGCTCACGTGGCCAGTCTTGACGAGGTCGTCCTTGACCTTGATCGCTTCATTGATCGGAATCGCGAACGAAAGGCCCTGGAAGCCACCCGTCTGCGAATAGATCATCGAGTTGATGCCGATCACTTCGCCTTGCAGATTGAACAGCGGACCACCCGAATTACCCGGGTTCACCGGCACGTCGGTCTGGATGAACGGCGTGTAGTTTTCGTTCGGCAGCGAGCGCGACTTCGCGCTGATGATGCCCGAGGTCACCGTATTGTCGAAACCGTAAGGCGAGCCGATCGCGACCACCCATTGGCCGACCTTGCTCTGACGCGGATCGCCGATCTTCACGGTGGGCAGATTGCTCGCGTCGATCTTCAGCACGGCGACGTCGGACTGCTTGTCGGCGCCGACCACTTTCGCCTTGAATTCGCGCTTGTCGGTGAGCTTCACAGTGACGACGTTCGCGCCGTCCACCACGTGGGCATTGGTCAGGATGTAGCCGTCGCTGCTGACGATGAATCCCGAGCCGAGGCTCGCGCTCGGCTGATCGGGCGCATCGCCGCCGTCGCCGCCTTGCATGCCCGGCATGCCGCCGAAGAAGTGCTTGTAGAACTGATAGAACGGATCGCTCGGATCGATCGGCAACTGGTTGCCGCTGTTGCCGGTCATGCCGCCGTTACCGCGCAATGCGGCCTGCTTGACCACATGCTTCGCGCTGATGTTGACGACGGCCGGGCCATAGGTTTCAACGAGGCCCGAGAAATCGGGGATGCCGGTCTTCGCGGCGGCTTCAGCAGGCATCATCGCGGCCTGCGCCGGCGTGATCACCTGCGGCGCGGGCACGTCGCGATGCCCCGCCACATAGCCGGCGGAAAGCGCTACGGCGACAGCCACTGCAACAGCGCTGCGGGACAAGGTTTTCGCGTTCATCGTGTACTCCTGACTGGAGAAAAAGGCTCTGGAATGAGATGAAGCGTACGTGGCATCGCTTAAAAGAGTCTTAAGCAGCGCCAGATCGCTTCCAGTCCGTTTTTAAGCCTCGCTTAAGCCCAGTTGGAATCACTTTACGAACAGAAAGCCTCACATTCAGAAGCGCACGTCGACCTGCAGACCACCCGCGGCGGACTCGTCGAGCTTCACCGCCGCATGATGCTGGGTCGCGATGCGACGCACGATCGCAAGGCCGAGACCGCTGCCCGCCACGTCGGTACGCGCACGATCCGCGCCGGCGCCGGCCCGGTAGAAGCGATCGAATACGCGCTCGCGTTCGGCCGGCTCGATACCCGGCCCGCTGTCGGCAATCCGCACCACCGGATGCCCTTCCTCGACCGACAGACTGACGTCGACGCGCCCGCCTCGCGGCGTGTATTTGGTTGCGTTATCAACGAGGTTGTTGAACATGACGCGCAGCGCGTCGGCGTCGCCTGTCACCGTAGCGGGTTCGCTCGCCTCGATACCGAGATCGACGCCGCGATTCTGCGCAAGCGGCGCATACGCCACCACGCAGTCCTGCAACAGCGCGCGCAGATCGATCGTATTGGTGACGGCAAGACCATCGGGTTCCGATCGCGCGAGCGCCAGCAACTGTTCGGCAAGCCGCGTGGCGCGCGTGACACCCGCCTGCAGATCGGCCAGCGCCTCGCCGCGCGCGGCATCGTCTTTCGCGCGGGCCACCAGCTGCGTCTGGATCTGCACGGCGGCGAGCGGCGTGCGCAATTCGTGCGCGGCATCGGCGACAAATGCCTTCTGGATATCGAGCGCGGTGGCGAGCCGTTCGAGCAGGCCGTTCAACGCGCGCACGAGCGGCTGCACTTCGAGCGGCAGACGCTGATCGGGCAACGGGTCGAGCGCTTCGGGGTGGCGCGCGTCGAGCGCACTGGTCACGCGCCGCAAGGGCCGCAGCCCGCGCCCGACGGTCACCCACACCGCCAGCCCCAACAACGGCAACAGCACGATCAACGGCCAGAGGGTTCGCAATGCGACGTTCGCCGCGAGCCGGTTGCGCACCGACACCGGCTGCGCCAGTTGCACGACGTTATCGCCAACGATCGCGCCGTACACCCGCCAGTCGCCGCGCTCCGTGCGCTCGGTCGAAAAGCCGAGTTCGGCGCGCGGCGCGAGCGGCGCACGCGGGCGCGAGTAGTACATCAACACGCCGTTGCGGTTCCAGATCTGCAGCACGATGCCTTCGTCGCCGGTATCGCGCGAACCGAGCACCTGCGAGAACGGTTCCGATGGCAGCGCCGCGGCAATCTGCTCCAGCTGGTAGTCGAATAGTTCGTTGGCTTCGGCAAGCGCTTGCCGGTAGATCAGCCAACCCGCAATGCCGACGCCGAGCAACACCAGCGCGAGCAGCCAGAACAACAATTGACGGCGAATCGAACGCATCGGCTCAGGCGTCCTTGGCGATCATGTAGCCAAGACCGCGCACATTGCGGATCAGATCCGCGCCAAGCTTCTTGCGCAGCGCGTGAATGTAGACCTCGACGGTATTGCTGCCGATCTCCTCACCCCAGCCGTACATTTTTTCTTCGAGCTGGCTCTTCGAGAGCACCGCGCCGGGCCGGGCGATCAACGCCTCGAGCAGCGCGAATTCGCGCGCCGACAGCGCGACCGGCGCGCCGTCGAGCGTGACCTGATGCGAGGCGGGATCGAGCGTCAGGTTGCCGTGACGAATCGTCGAATCGCTGCGGCCCGATTGCCGGCGGATCAGCGCGCGCATGCGGGCGCCGAGCTCGTCGAGATCGAAAGGTTTGACAAGGTAATCGTCGGCGCCGGCGTCGAGTCCTTTGACGCGGTCGGCGACCGCGTCGCGTGCGGTGAGGATCAGCACCGGCGTGGCGTGACCCTTGGCGCGCAGCGTGCGCAACACCTCGAGCCCGTCGCGTTTGGGCAGGCCGAGATCGAGCAGCACCAGATCGTAAGGTTGGCCGGTCGCCGCGCTGAGCGCCGCTTCGCCGTCTTCCACCCAGTCGACAGCGAAGCCTTCACCGCGTAGCGCCTTGCGCACGCCTTCGGCGATCATCCGGTCGTCTTCGACTAGCAATATGCGCATGGTTGAATCGGTCCCGAAACATTTGATGATGCCGCATTCTAGCGCCCGGCCCCACGTGCGCGCCAAGCGACGCTTTTTCACCGCAGCCAGGCGGCATGTCTCTACAATGAGCGCTTTGCGTCGCGCGGCGGTTTTCCGCGCGTGACAAGTGCTTCGACACACTCTGGCTTGCCGCGCGCCGCCGCGCCCTGAAATCCTGCTTCTTCGCTTGGTCCATGACGCACGCTTTTTTCCCTGATTTTTTGTCCGCCTGTTTGCCTTCCTTCGCACGCCGTGTGGCGCTGCGGCCACGCTCCTCTGTCTCTGCCGGCTCCCTGCCGCGCCGCTTCGCGCCGCGCACGGCGGCATGGCTCTTTGCCTGCGCCGCGCTCGGTAGCGGCGCGGCACTGCCGCTGACCGCGCAGGCGCGCGTCAAGGCCGCCCATCCGAGCGTCAATGTCACCACGGTGTTGCCGCAATCGGTGATGATCGGTCTGCAGCGCGCGCACGTGCCCTTGTCGTCGATCAGCGTGGTGGTCGAAAAAGTCGGCGACCGCACGCCGATCGTCGCGCTGAACGCGGCCAAGCCGATGATGCCCGCCTCGACGATGAAGCTCGTCACCACCTACTCCGGCCTGTCGATCCTGGGCCCGGACTATCGCTGGCGCACGAACGCCTACGCGGACGGCACACTCGACGCCAACGGCGTGCTGCACGGCAATCTGTACATTCAGGGCACGGGCGATCCGAAACTCGTGCCCGAAGAACTGATCGACCTCGTGCAGAAGATCCACAAGGCAGGCATCACCGGTGTGGATGGCGCGCTGGTACTCGACAAGCGCTACTTCGACCCCTCCACGCGCGATCTGCCGCCGTTCGACGACGACGCCACCGCGCCGTACAACGTCGGCCCCGATCCGCTGCTGTACGCCTTCAAATCGCTGTCGTTCACGTTGACGCCGTCCCCGGACGGCACCGTCACAATCGACGTGCTGCCGGCGCTCTCGCAGTTGCAGATCGACAATCAGATGCACGCCGTCAACGGCCCGTGCCGCGGCGACGCCGCCTCGGTCTCGCCCACCGTGACGCCGCAGCCCAATGGCACCGTGGTGGCGTCGTTCGACGGCGACTACTCGGTGCGCTGCGGTCCGCGCACGCTCAACGTCGCCGTGCTCGACCACACCGCGTTCTTCGCGGGCGGCTTCCTCGCGCTGTGGCAGCAAACCGGCGGCACCTTCACTGGCGCGACCCGCGAAGGCGCGGTGCCGGTCGGCGCGCGCCTCGTCGCCACGCACCAGGGGCCGGTGCTGTCCGACATCGTTCGCGACATCAACAAGTTCAGCAACAACACGATGGCGCGCAACCTGTTTCTGACGATCGGCGCAACGGAAGAAAGGCCACCCGCCACGCCCGCCAAATCGGCACGCGCGATCAAGGCGTTTCTGCGCCGCGACAGTGTCGACATGCAGGACCTGACGCTCGACAACGGCTCGGGCCTGTCACGCGACGAGCACGTGACCGCGCTCTCGCTCGCCGATCTGCTGCAGCGGGCCAATGCGAGCCCGGTCGCCCAGGTGTTCGTGGAATCGCTGCCGATTGCCGGCGTCGACGGCACGATGCGCAACCGCCTGACCAACCAGGGCGCGGGCGGCAACGCGCACATCAAGACCGGCACCCTGCGCGACGTGCGGGCGATCGCCGGCTATGTGGCCTCGGCGGACGGCAATAGCTATGTGGTGGTGAGCCTGATCAACGACCCGCATTCGGAGGCCGCGCGCGCCGCGCACGACGCCTTGCTCGAATGGGTCTATCAGGGTCCGTCCCAGGGATTTACGAAGGTCTCCGACACCGTTGCCGAACCGCGCGGCAGCAAGCCCAGGAAAAACCCGCACAAGCGCAACGCCCATTGAGGATTCCTTCTATAGAACCCGCGCGCCGCAACGCGCCCAAGCGTGTACGCTGTCGGGCAGTGTTTGAGGCGCGCGTAAAACGCAACGCGTAGCGCACGAGCCGCGCAGCCGTTACGGTGGCGTGGCCCGATCAAACGAAAACGACAACGTCCGTTGCGGCAAACGCAGCGGCCAGGGACCACGGAGGAAGACACCATGCAATTCGATGCCGAATTGCTGCTGCTCGCCATGGCGCCAGTCTTTCTCGCATGCATTGGCTGGGAGGCGTGGCACCTGCGGCGTACGCGCCCCGGCGCGCAGCTTTATAGCTGGCGCGACACGTTTTGCAACGCCGCGCTCGCACTGATGCAGCAAGCCGCCGACAAACTCGCGTGGCTCGCGATCATTCCCGTTTATGCATTCTTCTACGATCACTATCGCGTCGCCACGTGGCCGGCGACCTGGGTGTCGTTTGTCGTGCTGTTCATCGCGCAGGATCTGCTCTACTACGTGTTCCACCGGTGCAGCCACCGCGTGCGCTGGTTGTGGGCCGCGCATGTCGTGCATCATTCGTCGGAGCGGATGAATTTTTCGACCGCGTTCCGCCAGAGCCTGATGTATCCGGTTGCCGGCATGTGGCTCTTCTGGATTCCGCTCGCCGTGCTGGGCTTTCCGCCGAAGCAGATCGTCGCCATCGTGCTGATCAATCTCGGCTTTCAGTTCTTCGTGCATACCCAGGCGATCGGCAAACTCGGCTGGCTCGAATACGTGTTCAATACGCCGTCGATTCACCGGGTGCATCACGCGCGCAACGACCGCTATATCGACCGCAACTATGCTGGCGTGCTGGTGATCTGGGATCGCCTGTTCGGCAGCTATGTCGAGGAAGATCCGCACGATGCGCCGGTGTACGGCATCGTCGAGCCGCTTCACACTTACAACCCGCTGAAGGCGACGTTTCACGAATGGGCGTCGATGGCGGCCGACTTCGTGAGCGTACGAGGCTGGCGCAACAAGTTGTGCGCGCTGTTCGCACCGCCCGCATGGGCTGCGGATTATCACGCGCGCCGCGCCGCCGGTGCGAGTACCCTTGTCGCGGGGTCCGGCGGGAATTCGAATATTGAAGACAAGCATACGGCCGCGTTTCAAACCCCGCGCAGACCGTAGAAGATTCTGTAAGCTGTCGTCACGCCGCCGACGCGGTGGGCGCCGCCTGCAACACATGGCATCAGGGCCACACATACGAGGAGATGTAGTCAACATGAAACAAACAACATCGAAGCAACGCAATTTCGTCCGCGTCACGCAGATCGCTATCGCCAGTGCTGCGTTTGCGCTACTCGCGGCTTGCGGCGGCGGCAGCAGCGACAACAACAATTCGAGCAGCACGCCGGCGGGCGGCGTGAAATTGCAGGTCGTGTCGTTTGGCGACAGCTTGTCAGACGTCGGCACGTACGCGCCGGTGATTCAGGCGAGCTTCGGCGGCGGCCGTTTCACGACCAACCCGGGTGAGGTGTGGACGCAGAAAGTCGCCGAGTACTACGGCGGCACATTGACTGCTGCGTATGTGGGCGGTTTCGGTCAACCGCTGGTCGCCGCGGGCGGGTTTGGCTACGCGCAAGGCGGCTCGGACGTTGTCAATCCGCAAGGCGAAGGTTGGGCGCCCAACAACATGGCGGCGACGACCGTGCCGGTGGTGACCCAGGTGGCAAACTACCTGGGCGCGCACACCAGCTTCAACTCGAACCAGCTCGTGCTGGTGAACGGCGGCGCGAACGACATTTTCCAGTTTTCGACCGCTGCCAATCTGACGGCGCTTGGCACCGCGCTGCAGACGGCCTTGGCACACGGCGTCGTGCCGAACACGCAGGCGGGCCAGATCGGGTTCATCGTCGGCTATCTGCAGCAGCAGCCCACCCCGCAGATCGCGCAGGCCGCTGCCGCGCTTGCCGCGCAAGTCCAGACCATGGTCAATTCGGGCGCGACTCACGTGGTGGTGTCGACGGTGCCGGATATCGGCAATACGCCGCAAGGTGTTCAGGCCAACGCGGCCTCGCCGGGCGCGGCTGCGTTGCTGACCGGGATTACCGCGGCGTATAACTACATGCTGGTCCAGCAAATGACCAGTCTGGGCCTGCTGGGTACGGGCAAGGTTATTGTGGCCGATGCGTTCTCGTGGCTGGATCAGCAGTTGCCGAACTACCAGGCGCTGGGTTTCACGGTGGCCAACACCGGCACGGCATGTAATCTGACGTCGATGATAGCGAACGCAACTGCGTATGCCACTGCCAATCCGGCCGCAACGAATGGGCTGACGCCGGCGCAGTACGGCTCGCAGTTTGGCTCGTCGTTGTTCTGCTCACCGCAGACTTATACGGTCGCTGGCGCTGATCAGACTTACATGTTTGCGGATCTGGTACACCCGAGTACGCATACGCATGCGCTGTTCGCGCAGTATGTGCAGCAGCAGATTGCTGCGACGGGATTAGGGAAGTGATTTGAGGCGGGGCCTCGGTGTGGGTGGTTTTTTTGCCTGCGGCGTTGGCCTTTTCTTGATCTGGCTTTTGGGCTTTTGGGCTTTTGGGCCTTTGGCCTTTCCTTGATTTGTTAGTGGTCTATTAGCGTTGCCCCTGTGCGGGGCGGCACCTACTTTTCTTTGCCTGCCGCAAAGAAAAGTAGGCAAAAGAAAGCGGCTCAAACCGCTAATTCTTAAGCGGGTCCCCCGCACAGCCACGGTAGTGGTGCATCTGGAATCTGTCCCATCGCACACTTCGCCTCAGTGACAAGGCAGTCATACCTCCGGCGGCGCTACGCCGCCGAAACCCGTTTCCCAAGACCATCAGGTGTGCCAGGCGCCCCCCGGTTTCCCTGGCAGACCCGTCCGCGACGCACGTAGTGCGGAGTGGGAGCTGATGAGCGCTTTGTCACTAACGCGGAGTGTGCGGGGGCACGGATTCCAGATGCACCACTACCCTTACTGTGCGGGGGACCCGCTTATGAGCTGGCGGGGTGAGCCGCTTTCTTTGCTTATCTTTCTTTGCACGGCGGCAAAGAAAGTAAGTGCCGCCCCGCACAGGGGCAACGCTAATAGACCACTAACAAATCAAGGAAAGGCCAAAAGACCAGAAGGGCAACGCCAAACACACCACGAACACAGCAAGCCAACGCCCAAAATCCAGATCAACAACAAAACCGCCGAGCAGGCCCCACCTCTAATTTTGCGCTTCAAAAGCAGCCGCAGCCCGCCCTAACCGGTCATTAACAGCAATCCACTCAATGGTATCCGGCAACTTCTCGATCAGAATCCGCGTCACGTCCGCGCGATCCAGCGCTCTAAGCAACCCATACAACTCACGCGCATAAACATGCGGATCCTCAGGCGCAGCAATGAAATGCACCCCCTCAGCATGCGCCCACTCACCTGCACGAGAAACCCGCGCCACAAGAGCCACGCGTTCGTCGCCCCGACGCGCCGCAAGCAAAGCCTGCAAGGCATCAAAAGGCAGCAAAGCCAACGGCGTCCGCGGCGCATAGTGCGCCTTCAACGTACCCGATGCGCGTGGAGCCGTCGCATCCGACCCATCCGGCAAACGTGGCGCCTCGCCGAGCACGTCGGCGATATCCTGCGGCGTGACCCGCCCAGGCCGCAACAGCGCCGGAAACCCGCGCGACAAATCGAGTATCGTCGATTCGATCCCGACCTCCGACGCACCACCGTCCAGCACGTGAATCGCGCCGCCAAACTCGTCGCGCACATGTTGCGCCGTGGTCGGGCTCACATGACCAAAACGATTCGCCGACGGCGCAGCAACCCCACCATGCCCGCCGCGCAACGCGCTGAATGCCTCCAGCAAAGCCTGCGCAACCGGATGCGACGGGCAGCGCAACCCCACCGAATCCTGCCCGCCACTCACCGCGGCATCGATTCGCGCTGCGCGCTTCAGGATCAAGGTGAGCGGCCCAGGCCAGAACGCGTCGATCAAACGCTGCGCCTCGGCCGGCAAATGCTCGACCCAATAGTTCGGGTCGCCCTGCGGCGCCAGATGCACGATCACCGGATGATTCGCCGGCCTGCCCTTCGCCGCGTAAATACGCGCAACCGCATCCGGATTTTCGGCGTCGCCGCCAAGTCCGTAGACCGTCTCCGTCGGGAACGCGACGAGGCCGCCCGCATCGAGCAGCGCGGCAGCGTGCTCGATCTGCGCGGCGCTCACCGGCAAGACGCCCGCGGCACCAGCTTCGGCAGGTTTGCTTTGATCCGGCATGGCGTTCGCGTCAGCTCGTGATGATGTGCAGGAGCCGCGCGCAATCGCGCGCCGCCGTGCGGGCTTCTTCAAGCGTCGCGGACGTGAAGTTCACGTGACCCATCTTGCGCCCGCAACGTGCTTCTTCCTTGCCGTAAAGATGCAGACGCGCCGCCGGCATCGCGGCAACTTCGTGCCACGGTGGCGTGACCGACGCGCCCTTCGGGCCGTCCGGGAACCAGATGTCGCCGAGGATGTTCAGCATCACAGCCGGTGAATGCTGGCGCGTGTCGCCAAGCGGCATGCCGGTCATTGCCCGGACCTGCTGTTCGAACTGGCTGGTCGCACAGGCATCGACCGTGTAATGGCCGGAGTTGTGCGGACGCGGCGCCATTTCATTGGCGACCAGTGAACCGTCTTCGAGAATGAAGAACTCGACGCACAGCACGCCGACATAGCCGAGCTTGTCCGCGATTTGCAGCGCGGCTTGTTGCGCCTGCTCGACCAGGGTCGGGCTGGCATCCGGCGCGGGCACGATAGTGTGCGACAGCACGCCGTCACGATGCGTGTTCTGCGCCAGCGGATACACCACCGACGCGCCGCTCGCCGCGCGCGCGATCAGCGCGGACACTTCGAACTTCAACGGCAAGCGCTTTTCCAGCACGCACGGAACGCCCGCGAGCGAAGCATGCGCCTCGCGCACTTCTTCCGCGTTGCGCACACGGATCTGGCCTTTGCCGTCGTAGCCCATGCGAGCAGTCTTGAGAATGCCGGGCAGCACCGCTTCGAGCTTCGCATCGTCGAGCGCGGCCAGCGCGTCAGACGATTCGATCACGACGTGCGGCGCCACCGTCACGCCCGACGACGCGATAAAGCGCTTCTCGGCAATCCGGTCCTGCGCCACGGCGACGCAGCGGCCGGCCGGACTCACAAACGTGGTTTTGGCGAGGAAATCGAGGCTCGTGGCCGGCACGTTCTCGAACTCGGTCGACACCGCCGCGCACAACCGCGCGAGTTCGGTGAGCGACGCTTCGTCGTCGTACGGCGCACGGATATGGCGGTCGGCCACCGCGCCCGCGGGACTGTTTTCGTCCGGGTCGAGCACGGCGACGCGATAGCCCATCGCCTGAGCGGCAAAGCAGAACATGCGGCCAAGCTGGCCGCCACCGACCATGCCAAGCCATGCGCCGGGCAGAATCGGTGAAACCGGTGTGTTGTCTGGATTCATCTTAGTGGTCGGTCGCGGCCGGATGCGCCTGCAAAACGTGCAATAGCGGCATCCGGCCGAGGGTCAGACAGGGGGACGTCTAAAAGCAATCAGCTTTGGCGCTTACAGCGCCGGCAGCACCATTGCGTGGGCCGCTTCGTTCTGGCGCACGCGGAACGCCGCGAGTTTCTCCGCATAGTCGGTGCTCGTGCCGCTCAGAATCGACACCGCGAACAGCGCCGCATTCGCCGCGCCCGCTTCGCCGATTGCAAACGTGGCGACCGGCACGCCCTTGGGCATCTGCACGATGGAGTGCAACGAATCGACGCCCTTTAGATACTTGCTCGCCACCGGCACGCCGAGTACCGGCACCGTGGTCTTGGCGGCCAGCATGCCCGGCAGATGCGCCGCGCCGCCCGCTCCCGCGATGATCGCGCGAATGCCGCGCTCGCGTGCGCGCTCGGCGTACTCAAACATCTCGTCGGGCATGCGGTGCGCGGACACCACCTTGGCTTCGTACGGCACGCCGAATTCCTGCAAAATCGCGACGGCGTTTTTCATTACTTCCCAGTCGGAACTGGAACCCATCAGCACGCCGACAACGGGCGCGTCATGCATATGGGCAGTCTGGACTTCACTCATCTTACGGCTTCCTTGTTTCTCAAGCTGTGCGGGTCGAACAGGTGCGCGTAATCAAGCGAGCTTATGTCCGGTCAGGCGTTCGAGCGCTTCCTGATATTTCTCGCCCGTCTTCGTGACCACGTCGTCCGGCAGCTTCGGTGCGGGCGGCTCTTTCTTCCACGGTTGGGTTTCGAGCCAGTCGCGCACGAACTGCTTGTCGAACGACGGCGGGTTGGTGCCGACCTGATACTGGTCAGCCGGCCAGAAACGCGACGAATCGGCGGTCAGCGCTTCGTCCATCAGATACAGCTGGCCGTGGTTGTCCAGACCAAATTCGAACTTCGTGTCCGCGATGATGATGCCGCGCGTGGCGGCATAATCCGCAGCTTCCTTGTACAGCTTGATCGAGATGTCGCGGATCGTGGCCGACAGTTCGGTGCCGATGCGGCGCTCCATCTCGTTGTACGTGATGTTCTCGTCGTGATGGCCCATTTCGGCCTTGGCTGCCGGTGTGAAAATCGGCTCAGGCAGCTTTTGTGCGTTCTGCAGACCGGGCGGCAGTTCAACACCGCATACCGAACCGGTTGCCTGGTAGTCTTTCCAGCCGCTGCCGGCCAAATAGCCGCGCACCACCGCTTCGACGAGGATCGGCTCGAGGCGCTTCACCACCACCGCGCGGCCCTTGACCTGCTCGACTTCGTCAGCCGCCACCACGGATTCGGGCGCCACGCCCGTGAGGTGATTCGGCACCACATGCTTGAGCTTCTCGAACCAGAAGTTCGCCATTTCGTTGAGCACGCGGCCCTTGTTCGGAATCGGCTCGCCCATGATGACGTCGAACGCCGACAGACGGTCGGTCGTGACGATCAGCAACTGGTCGTTGCCCACCGCATAGTTGTCGCGGACTTTTCCGCGGCCGAGCAGCGGCAGCGAGTGGAGCGTGGATTCGTAAAGGGTAGACATCGTCGTGGTTCGCTAAAAGTGGGGCAAAAATGGGACCGGAACAAAAGGGAAACGCCGTTCCCCGGATGATGCGGGAACGGCGATCGAACGACAACCTGGCCAATCAGCCAGGTGCAGAGCCTGTTTATAGCTTAGCGGACAACTTGCGCGAGCTCGCCCGATTTGTACTTCTCCGCGATTTTATCAAGCGAAACCGGCTTGATCTTGCCAGCCTGGCCTTCGCAGCCGAATTGCGTGAAGCGCTCGAGACAGATCTTCATCGCGGCTTCGCGCGCCGGCTTCAGGTAATCGCGCGGATCGAACTTGCCCGGATTGGTCGCCATGTAGCGGCGGATCGCGCCGGTGATCGCCAGACGCAGGTCGGTGTCGATATTGACCTTGCGCACGCCGTGCTTGATGCCTTCCTGAATTTCCTCGACCGGCACGCCGTAGGTTTCCTTCATGTCGCCGCCGAATTCGCGGATTTCCGCGAGCAGTTCCTGCGGCACCGACGACGAACCGTGCATCACCAGGTGCGTGTTCGGAATGCGCTGGTGAATTTCCTTGATGCGCTGGATCGACAGAATGTCGCCCGTGGGCTTCTTGCTGAACTTGTACGCGCCGTGCGACGTGCCGATCGCGATCGCCAGTGCGTCGCATTGCGTCTGCTTGACGAAGTCGGCAGCCTGCTCCGGGTCGGTCAGCAGTTGTTCGCGGGTCATCGTGCCTTCCGCGCCGTGGCCGTCTTCCTTGTCGCCCTTCATGGTTTCCAGCGAACCGAGCACGCCCAGTTCCGCTTCCACCGTGATGCCGATCGAGTGCGCCGCTTCAACCACCCTGCGTGAAACTTCGACATTGTATTCGTACGATGCGACCGTCTTGCCGTCGGCTTCGAGCGAACCGTCCATCATCACGCTGGTGAACCCGCTGCGGATCGCCGCCATACAGACCGCCGGCGACTGGCCGTGATCCTGGTGCATCACGACCGGAATATGCGGATACGACTCGACCGCGGCTTCGATCAGGTGACGCAGGAACGGCTCACCCGCGTACTTACGCGCGCCGGCCGATGCCTGCATGATGACCGGGGCATTGACCTTGTCGGCCGCGGCCATGATGGCCTGCACCTGCTCCAGATTGTTCACGTTGAATGCCGGGATGCCATAGCCGTTTTCGGCGGCATGGTCCAGCAGTTGACGCATTGATACGAGAGGCATGCTGTAACTCCTTAGATTGAAACGAATTCTGTGCCGTCGGCATCTTGTATGGCGATTTTATCGCGAAGCAAGCTGCATACCCGTCACACATTCCCTAAAGCGCATCACCTGCGGACCTTTACCGCACGCGCAATTGGAGTCTGTGCGCCGCCTCTCGCGGGGCATGACAACCTGCTTCGCTCAATCAAACCTGTCGGCCAGAGTTAGCGCTTACTCTGATCCCATGCAAAGCTCTTACTCTGGTCCCATGCAGAGCTGTCGGCCAGAGTTGGAGCAAAGCTCTTTCCGGCCTCACGCAGCCCGTGCCGATCGAGCAGTCCGCTGCGAATCAATACGGCTCGCCGACGCGCACGATCTTCAGCGTATTCGTGCCGCCTGCCTGACCCATCGGCTCGCCGACGGTCAGCACCACCATATCGCCGCGCGACGCGTAGCCCTTGCTGACCACGGTTTCCAACGCCTGCTGCAAGGCCGTGTCGCGGTCGCTGCTGGTGTCCAGATGCAGCGACGTGACGTTGCGATAAATCGCCATTGCCCGCTCGCTGCCGACACGCGGCGTGAGCGCAAAAATCGGCACATGCGTCCAGTGACGCGACATCCACAGCGCGGTCGATCCCGACTCGGTCAACGCGACAATCGCCTTCGCCCCGAGGTGGAACGCCGTGAACAGCGCGCCCATGGCGATCGACTGGTCGATCCGCGTGAACGTGCGGTCGAGGAAATCCTTGTCCAGCTCCGACTGCTCCGACTTCTCGGCTTCCAGACAGATCGCCGCCATCGTCTCGATGGTCTGCACGGGGTACTTGCCCGCGGCGGATTCAGCCGACAGCATCACCGCGTCGGTGCCGTCGAGCACCGCGTTGGCGACGTCCGACACTTCGGCGCGGGTCGGCACCGGCGCGTAGATCATCGATTCCATCATCTGGGTCGCGGTGATCACGAACTTGTTCGATTCACGCGCCATACGAATCATGCGCTTTTGCAGCGCGGGAACTGCGGCATTCCCCACTTCCACGGCCAAGTCGCCGCGCGCAACCATGATGCCGTCCGATGCGTCGAGGATGCCTTGCAGCGCCGGAATCGCTTCCGCACGCTCGATCTTCGCGATCATCTTCGGCTTGATGCCGTAGGGCGCGCCCGCGATGTTCGCGAGCTGGCGGGCCATTTCCATGTCGGTGGCGTTCTTGGGGAACGATACCGCGACGAAATCCACGCCGATCGACATCGCCGTGCGGATGTCTTCCATGTCTTTGGCCGTCAGGGCCGGCGCCGTCAGGCCACCGCCCTGGCGGTTGATGCCCTTGTTGTTCGACAGGTCACCGCCAACCTTCACGGTGGTGTGGATCTCGCTGCCGAGCACACGCACCACGTCGAGCACGATCAGGCCGTCGTTGAGCAACAGCACGTCGCCCGGTTTCAGGTCGCGCGGCAGATCCTTGTAGTCGAGACCGACGCGCTCGTCGTTACCGAGTTCGCACTCGGCGTCGAGGATGAACGAGTTGCCGGGAACGAGCGTGGTCTTGCCGTTTTCGAATTTGCCGACCCGAATCTTCGGGCCTTGCAGGTCAGCCATGATGGCAACTTCACGGCCGGCCTGGCGGGCCGCCTCGCGCACGAATTCGGCGCGCTGGCGGTGGTCGTCGGCGGTGCCGTGCGAGAAATTGAGCCGCACCACGTCCAACCCTGCCCGAATCATTTGCAGCAGGATTTCCGGCGTACTGGAAGCCGGTCCGATGGTAGCGACAATCTTGGTAGCGCGATGCATGAGTCTCCTCGTCTGGATGGGATCGCTGGAATGAGCGCTGCGAGTCGGATGCGGAGGCTGCGCACCGAAGGGTGCTACGGGGGGCTGCGCGCCGGTTGAAACCAGCGTCGCTTTATGGGGTGAAGCGGTGTTCGACACCTGCACGGGGAGTGCCGGCGGGGGTGCGGGCGCGACCTCTGCGTCCGGGAGTTCTGCCGGTGAGTGGGCGGATTGTCCGTTGGACAGTTCCGCTGCCTCGCCGGCAGTGGTCAACTCCGCGAGCGCGAGGGGCGACCCGGATTCTTCCTGCTGGGTGGTCACCGCTGCCGGGGCGGCGGAGCGCGCTTCGCGCTCCCCTGCCGTTGCTGCTGCGGTATTGCGCGGCTTGCCGCCGCGCGCTTTTGCAGACTTCGCCGAGGGGGAGCGCGTCGCCACGTTAAGCCCGCGATTCCAGAACAGCGACCGCCGGCAGCGTCTTGCCCTCGAGGAACTCGAGGAAGGCGCCGCCGCCCGTCGAGATATAGCTGACCTTGTCGTGAATGCCGTACTTGGCAATCGCCGCCAGCGTATCGCCGCCGCCGGCAATCGAGAACGCCGGCGATTTGGCGATCGCGTCAGCGAGGGTCTTGGTGCCGTTGCCGAACTGGTCGAATTCGAACACGCCAACCGGGCCGTTCCACACAATCGTGCCGGCTTTTTCCAGTTGTGCGGCGAGCACCTTGGCGGTTTCCGGTCCGATGTCGAGGATCAGGTCGTCGTCCTGCACGTCGGCGACGGCCTTCACTTCGGCCTTGGCGGTCGGCGAGAATTCTTTGGCTGTCACCACGTCGGTCGGGATCGGCACTGAGGCGCCACGAGCTTTCGCAGCGTCGATGATGGCTTTCGCTTCGTTGACCAGATCGGCTTCGGCGAGCGACTTGCCGATCTTCAGGCCGGCCGCCAGCATGAACGTATTGGCGATGCCGCCGCCGACGATCAACTGATCGACCTTGTCGGCGAGCGACTTCAGAATGGTCAGCTTGGTGGACACCTTCGAGCCGGCGACGATCGCCACCAGCGGACGCTTCGGCGCGCCCAGCGCCTTGCCGAGCGCTTCGAGTTCAGCGGCCAGCAGCGGGCCGGCACAGGCGACCGGCGCGTATTTGGCGATGCCGTGCGTGGTGGCTTCGGCGCGGTGCGCAGTGCCGAATGCATCGTTCACGTAGATGTCGCAAAGCTTCGCCATTTTCTGCGCGAGCTCGTCGGAATCCTTCTTTTCGCCCTTGTTGACGCGACAGTTTTCCAGCAGCACGACCTGGCCCGGCGCCACGTTCACGCCGTTTTCGACCCAGTTCGCAACCAGCGGCACGTCACGGCCGAGCAGCTCGGCCAGACGCTTCGCGACCGGCGCCAGCGAGTCTTCCGGCTTGAATTCACCTTCGGTCGGACGGCCCAGGTGCGACGTGACCATCACGGCGGCGCCTGCGTCCAGCGCGGCCTTGATCGCCGGCACGGAGGCGCGGATACGGGTGTCTTCGGTGATGTTGCCTTGATCGTCCTGCGGCACGTTCAGATCGGCGCGGATGAACACGCGTTTGCCGGATAGCTTGCCTTCGGCGATCAGATCGGAGAGACGCAATACCTTGTTCATGGGCGTGTATGTGCGAGTTGATGGGAAGGCGGTGGCGGACGACGCGCCAGCAACCTGGCGCGGCAAACTCCAGCGCTTCGGCACGGCAGCGGCTCCACTGAATCGGGCGCCGGCGGCCTGGCCGCGGCTGTCGCGCCATGCAGCGGCGCGGTTATCCCGGAAACGAGCATTTTAACTGATCCCCACTGCCTTCTGACCCGCGGCGAGGCGAATGTCCCGTATTTGAAGAATGCGCCGCGCATGCCGCAACGCAGCATTCCTATCCCGATCAATCACATAAAGAGGCGCAAGAGCGTAAATACAACCATTCCCACGACAATCGTACCGAGCATGGTGCGCCGCCACAAAAACCACACAAGACCGGACAACGTTGCGTAAAACTCGTGGTTGGACGGCGCGAACGAGAGCCCCTCCGGCGTCGCCAGTACATCGGGCAGCACAACAGCGGCCAGCGCCGCGGCCGGCGCATAGCGCAGCATCCGCTGTACACGCTCCGGCAAAACGGTGCGCTCGCCGCCGATTAGAAACATGGCGCGTGTCACCGCGGTGACGAAGGTCATGCCGATAATGGCCAGCCAGATCTGCGTGGACGTCATTGGGAATCTCCGGCGCTGTTACGGATGCGGCGCAAGTCGGCACGCTCGACCATCAGGTCGGCGGCACTGCCCGCGATAATCGCCGCGATCACGGCCAGCGGCAGCGCGAGGCGGTACGGCAGGTCGAAAGCGAGCAGCGAAACGAGGCCGGCGATGCTGACGGCGACCAGCGTGGAACGGTTGGCGATCGCCGACACCATGATGGGCAACAGCGCCAGCGTGCCCGCCAGCGCGAGGCCCCAGTTATCCGGAATCAGGCTCGCCAGCAGGATGCCAACGATCGACGACACCTGCCACGACAGCCAGCTGCACACCGCCATGCCCCAGAAGTAAGCCTCCTTGCCCGGCACGTAACCGGTCTGAAAGCTCTTCTTCTGGAACAGCAGATAGATCACGTCGCCGTTGAAGTAGCCCAACACGATGCGCCGCCACATCGGCAGATACGAAAAATGCGGCGCGAGCCCGGCGCTGAAGATCACAAAACGCGTATTGACCATGGCGGCAGTCAGCAGCACGGTCCACATCGGCAGCTTGGCGGCCAGCAGCGGCAACACGGCCAACTGCGAGGAACCGGCGTAGCACAGTAGCGACATGGTGAGCGCCTGCGGCACGGTGAGCACGGACTTGCTCATCGCAATGCCGGTCACGAGGCCCCAGGAGAATATCGCCATGAGCGTAGGCGAATAGTCGCGCGCGCCCTGACGGAAGGCGCGGCGATCGATATCTGACAGGCGAGCGAGCATGAAGGCGAAACGCGGGCGCGAGGCGGCGCCACAACGAAGGGAAGTCGGCGCCAGGTCGTCAAGCACCCGCTGGCGCATCCGGATTTGAATTATGCGTGCGCCGAATTATAGCGCCCGACGTGCGGCCAAATGCCCGTTTCGTGTGCAAAAGACGCTAAAATGACGCTCTTTCACCGCACCCGCTGGAGAATCTTATGTCAATGGCCGACCGCGACGGCAAGATCTGGATGGATGGCAAGCTCATCGACTGGCGCGACGCCAAGATCCACGTGCTGACCCACACGCTGCATTACGGCATGGGCGTTTTCGAAGGCGTCCGCGCCTACAAAACGGCAGACGGCGGCACGGCGATTTTCCGCCTCCAGGAACACACCAAGCGCCTGCTGAACTCGGCCAAGATCTTCCAGATGGACGTGCCGTTCGACCATGAAACGCTGGCAGCCGCGCAGCGTGAGGTGGTCCGCGAAAACAAGCTGGAATCCTGCTACCTGCGCCCGATCATCTGGGTCGGCTCGGAAAAGCTCGGCGTGTCGGCCAAGGGCAACACGATCCACGTGGCGATCGCCGCCTGGCCGTGGGGCGCTTACCTCGGTGAAGACGGTATTGCCAAGGGCATCCGCGTGAAGACTTCGTCGTTCACGCGCCATCACGTGAATGTGTCGATGGTTCGCGCCAAGGCCTCGGGCTGGTACGTGAACTCAATCCTCGCCAACCAGGAAGCGATTGCCGACGGTTACGACGAAGCGCTGCTGCTGGACGTGGACGGCTACGTGTCGGAGGGCTCGGGCGAGAACTTCTTCCTCGTGAACAACGGCAAGCTGTACACGCCGGATCTGTCGTCGTGCCTCGACGGCATCACGCGCGACACGGTCATCACGCTGGCGCGCGATGCGGGCATCCAGGTGATCGAAAAGCGCATCACGCGCGACGAGGTCTATACGTGCGACGAGGCGTTCTTCACCGGCACGGCCGCTGAAGTCACGCCGATCCGCGAACTCGACAACCGCACGATCGGTTCGGGCGCACGCGGCCCGATCACGGAGAAGCTGCAATCAGGCTTCTTCGATATCGTGAACGGCAAGAGCGACAAGTACGCGCACTGGCTGACCAAGATTTAACGCGCGCTGCGCCGGCCATTTGGCCCAGGCTTTTTTGCCGGCGCAACGCACGCACCCTGCATACAACGAGAAAGTCCTCATGAGCGAAATCAAGGAAATGCCGCTGGTCGAACTGTCGGCAAAAGACCTGCCGGCGTATTGCCCGAATCCCGCAATGCCGCGCTGGAGCGCACATCCGCGTGTCTTTATCGACGTCACGCACGGCGAAGCCAAATGCCCGTATTGCAGCACGCGCTACAAGCTGCGCGACGGCGAAGTGGTCAGGGGTCACTAAACCTGAGCACTGGGCCAGATCACTGAGCGCCAATCGCTTGCCGCCGCTGCGGCGCGTCCGGCTTTACCGGGCCCGCGCCTCGCAGCGCGCGGCTTATTCCCATTTACCCCTCCGAACGTCACGCGCATGACGCGCGCGACGCTTCGTTTCGACACCGGACACTCACTCTGATGCGTCGCGCGTTGGTTATCGCACCGAACTGGATCGGTGACGCATTGATGGCGCAGCCGCTGTTTGCGCGCCTCGTGAAATTGCATCCGCGCATCGTGATCGACGCAGTCGCGCCCTCGTGGGTCGCGCCCGTGCTCGAACGGATGCCCGAGATCCGCGACGTCTACGCAACCGACCTGGCGCACGGCAAGCTGCAGATGCTGCGCCGCTGGCAACTGGCGAGCGATTTGCGCGATGTCGGCTACGACGCGGCCTATGTCCTGCCGAATTCGCTCAAATCGGCGCTGATTCCCTGGATGGCGGGCATTCCGCTGCGCATCGGCTACACCGGCGAAAGCCGCTACGGCTTGCTGAACGTCCGCCACGCGAATCCGCGCAAGGACGAGCGCCCGCCCATGGTCGGCCACTACGCCGCCCTCGCCTACGCGCCAGGCGCCAAGATCCCCGACGACTTGCCCATGCCGCGGCTCGACGCGGACCTGAACGAAGCGTCGCGGGTCTCGGCGCGCTTCAATCTGGATACGCGCGTGCCGCTGCTGGTGTTCTGTCCGGGCGCCGAGTACGGTCCGGCCAAGCGCTGGCCGCCCGAGCATTTCGCGGCGCTCGCGCAGATCGTCGGCCAGTCGTTCCCGTACACGCAGATCATTGCGCTCGGCTCGCCCAAAGACGCGCCGCTGGCCCAGGCGATTGCCGACAAAGCGCCGAACGTGCGTAACCTGTGCGGCCAGACCGCGCTGGGCGAGGCTTGCGCGCTGATCTCGCGGGCCAGCGCCGTCGTCACCAACGATTCCGGTCTGATGCACGTGGCCGCCGCGCTGCGCCGGCCGCTGGTGGCCGTGTACGGTTCGACCGATCCGCGCCACACGCCGCCCTTGTCCGAGCTTGCGAAGGTACAATGGCTTCATCTCGAATGCAGCCCCTGTTTCCAGCGCGAATGCCCGCTTGGGCATCTGAACTGCCTTAAGCAGTTGAGCGCCGAGCAGGTATTTGGCGATTTGCGCGGCATGTTGCTTGCGCAACGTTGAACCAGACTGATTCGGCTGATACTTGCACGCAACACCGCACGCCCCTGAGCGCGTCGCGTCATGTTCGCGCCTTGCGGCGCGGGCATTCTCGCGCTTGGGTGCGATTGTCCGGTGCTCCGGACTGTCCCGCTGACCGCTGCCCCGCAACCGCGCGCCGCGCACAAGAGACTGACGAGCCATGCCACGTTTTGCCCATATCTTCGAAGCCGCCGCCGATACGTTGAACGCCTATTACCAGGCCGTTGCGGAGATGAATATCGACAGTTTGATGGGCCTGTGGATCGATGAGGAGTTCGTGAGCTGCATCTGCGCCGACGGCTCCCACCTGCACGGCCTCGACAGCATTCGCGCCGGCTTGCAAATCCAGCTCGAAACCGCGCCGGTTGCGATTGAGCCGCTCGACATTCGCGTCTACGACAGTCTTGGCACCGTCGTCTACGCCATTGCCGAGGCGCATCGCCCGGCCGATCCGAAAGCGGCGCCCACCATGGTGTTCACCACTTACGTGATGGTCCATGAGCGCGGCGAGTGGCGAATTGCTCATATTCACGCGAGCCCGATGCCGAACGAGGCCGCCAGTCAATTCGCTACCAAGATGCGGCATGGCCAGGGGTCGCTGCACTGACGCCCGGCAGGCATTTTTTCGCCTTGTTTCACCGGCTTTACCTTTTGGCTTCGACGCTGGCATGAGCACGCCTCGCAGAAAGTCCCTCCTGGGGACAACACACGATCAATCCACCGCTAACGGCGCAGCGCGCGCCGTAGCCGCCGTTGAGCGCAGCATCGAGGGCACCGTCGATCTGCTCTACCGCGCGCCGCTCTGGCTGCCAAACCGGCATGTGCAGACCATTGTCCCGTCACTGTTCGGGCGGCGTCCGGCGATCGCGTTCCGGCGCGAACGCTGGGATACGCCGGATGGCGATTTCATCGATCTCGATTGGGTCGTGCATGACGGCCAACCGGCCTCTGCACTGAGCCCTCCCTCTGTGCGTCAAGCCCCGGCAGAAGACGCGCCGCTGCTCGTGCTATTTCACGGCCTGGAAGGCAGTTCCGCCTCGCACTACGCCGCCACCTTGATGGCGGCCGCGCGCGAGTACGGCTGGCACGGCGTCGTGCCGCACTTTCGCAGTTGCAGCGGGTCGCTGAATCTGTTGCCGCGGTTCTATCATCTCGCCGACAGCAACGAAGTCGACTGGATCCTGCGCCGTCTGCGCGCCACGCATCGCGGGCCGATCGTGGCGGCGGGCGTGTCGCTCGGCGGCAATGTGCTGCTGCGCTGGCTCGGCGAACAGCGCGAAGATGCGGTACCGGTGCTCTCGGCCGCCGCGGCAATTTCAACGCCGATCGACGTGCACGCGGGCGGCCGCGCGTTGTCGCAGGGCTTCAACATGGTCTACACGCGCAGTTTCCTGAAGACGCTGAAGCAGAAAGCCGAGCAGAAACTGCTGCAGTTTCCGGGGCTGTTCGACCGCGATACGATGCTGGCAAGCCGCACGATGTACGACTTCGACAACGTGGTGACGGCGCCGCTGCACGGCTTTCGCGATACCAATCACTATTGGAGCAGCGCGACCACGCGGCCGCTGCTGCCCGGCATCGCCGTGCCGACCCTGGTGCTGAACGCGCGCAACGACCCGTTCTTGCCGGCCGAAGCGTTGCCGGCGCAGCATGAGGTATCGGCATCGGTGGAACTCGATCAACCCCGGCATGGCGGCCACGCCGGCTTTATGACCGGGCCGTTCCCGGGCCGCATCGACTGGTTGTCGCGGCGCGTGCTCGGTTATCTGGAGCGCTACGTCGATCATGGATGACATCGTCAAGCAGGCCTTGGCCAAGTGGCCCAATGTGCCGAGTTGCACCGGCTGGCTGATGCTGGACCGGCGCGGCAACTGGCGCATGCGGGATGAAGCTGCTCAGGCCAGCGGTGCGCCCGGCACGCCGATCCGGCATGAAGCCTTGCTCGGATTTATCAACCGGAATTACGACGCCGATGAACACGGGCAGTGGTTTTTCCAGAATGGTCCGCAGCGGGTGTACATCGAGCTGGGTTATACGCCGTGGGTGGTGAGGCTGTCGGCCGATGCCGCCGGGCAGCTTTCCCTGACCGACCAGGCCGGTGGGACTTTCGAGCCAACGGCGGTGTTTGTCGACGATGAAGGCGGGATTCTGTTCGTCGATGGCTCGACGCCGCCGCGGGTCGCGGTTTTGCACGATCACGACCTCGACGTTTTCTCCGATCACGCAAGCCTGGGCGATGACTCGATGAGCGGTGTGTTTCGCTGGAACCACGGCGTCGAGTTGCCTTTGCAGGGCGTGCAGCGAGATGAGGTGGCCGCGCGGTTCGGGTTTGTCGAGAGTCCGGCGGCAAACGCCTAGCTCTTCTCGTCAAGCCGCTCCTCTTTATAGCGGCTCTCCATCTCATGTAACCGGGCATCGACGGTCGCGAGATCGTAGTAGCCGATTTCCTTCATATCCCGCGCTTCCTTCAGTTGCCGGATGGCCGACGGCCAGGCCCCTTCGAGGGCGAACTTCTCGGCCAGCGCCCGACGGCGCGTCAACGTATCGCCAGTGCCGGCACTGGCCTGGGCGAGATACAACCACCAGGCGGGCTGATCGGGTTGCGCGCGCGTTTCCTTCAAAGCCAGCGCCTGCGCATCGGCAAATCGCTTCAAGGTCAGCAAGGTCTGGATATGCATGTCGATAGCGGCGTTCGACTGCGGCCAGCGCTTCTGTGCAAACTCGGCAAGACGCGCTGCCTCGTCGTCATGCCCGGCGCGGCGTGCGATATCGGCCGCGAGCACGTCGAGACTCGGCGAACTGCGCATGAGCTCACCTTCACCGCCCTCACCGCGCTCACCGGTGGCAAACGCCGAGCGCGACGCAGCCAGCGACGCCGCCGCATCACCGTAACGTTCGAGCAGCATTTGCCCATAGGCAATCCCGTACCAGTTCGCGGCAACGTTCACCGCGGTGCGGTCCTCGATCTCGGAGCGCAGGCGCGAAATCTCATCGGCGTATTCGCTGCGCGAGCGGTCCTGCAGCAGGCGCGCCCGTGCCCGTACAAAACCGTATTCGGGCGTCTGATGCGGCTGCCGGTATGGCGCGCGACGCGCACGGTCCTCCATGTCGGCAATCCGTTCGCCAGTCAGCGGATGAGTGCGCGCGTAGGCCGGGATGCCCGTGTCGCTCATGGCCGCGCGATCGAGGCGGCCGAAAAACGTCGTCATCGCGTAGGGATCGTAACCGGCGCCGGCCAGCAGCAGAAAGCCGACGCGATCCGCTTCATGCTCGGCGGAGCGCGAAAAGCGCAACTGGTTGTCGACCGCATAGGCCTGGCCGCCAATCGCAATTGCGCTGCCCAGGTCGCCACTGTGTGCGAGTACGCCCGCCACAATGCCGAATAGCAGGCCGGCAAGTGCCGCATAGGAACTGCGTTCGCCGGTGGTGATCATCCGCGAAATGTGCCGCTGCAAAACGTGCCCCATCTCGTGACCGAGCACGGAGGCGAGTTCGGACTCCGTTTGCGTCGTCACGATCAGGCCGGTGTTCACACCGATAAATCCACCTGGCAGCGAGAAGGCATTAATCTGCGGGTCGCGGATCGCGAACAGATCGAAGTCCGGCCGGTAGCCGCCGATGTACAGCGCGCTCGCCGCCGCGGAGAGTTTTGCTGCGACCGAGTTCAGATAGTCGCGTACCAGCCAGTCGTCGAGATAGTCGGGGTCGCGGCGCACCTCGCGCATCACGCGCTCGCCGAGCTTGCGCTCGGCTTGCGGCGTCAATGAGCCGGAGCCGCCGTTGCCGAGGTCGGGCAGTTGCTGCGTGACGATCGGTGCGCGCCAGCCGGTGGCCGCACCGCTATTGCCGGAGAAGCGGCTCTGCGCGCCACCATACACGCCGAAGACACCCTGAGCGATGTCGGGCGGCACGATCGGGTCGGCGAAAGTCTCGACCGGACCGCTTACCAACGGCGGTTCCGCGGACTGCGTGTTGAGCGCGAGGCTCGTATCCGAAGCGGTGCGCGATTGCGCGAACGCGCCCGGCGGAGCCGCGAGCGCGACAGACAACAGCACAGCAAGAAACGGTTTCGAACGCATCGCGAGGTCGGTATGACGAAGTCGAAAAGCGACACCCGCCGCTCGGACTAAGATAGCGGGCACAGGGTAATTGTAATCATCCCGGGCCGCCCGACCGCACTGCTATGATAGGCGCCCTCTGAAGGAGCCCAACCATGCCTGAACTCACTCATTTCGACGCCGCCGGCCAGGCGCATATGGTGGACGTCGGCGGCAAGCAGGAGACCAAACGCATCGCCGTCGCGCGTGGCTCGATCCGCATGCTGCCGGAGACCTTCGCGCTGATCCGCGACGGCAACGCCAAGAAGGGCGACGTGATCGGCATCGCACGCATCGCCGCGATTCAAGGCTCGAAGCGCACTGCCGATCTGATCCCGCTATGTCATCCGCTCGCACTCACGCGGGTCAAGGTGGATTTCGATCTCGATGAAAAACTGCCCGGTGTGCATTGCACGGTGCAGGTGGAGACGCTGGGGCGCACGGGTGTGGAGATGGAAGCGCTGACCGCCGTACAGGTCGGACTGCTGACCGTGTACGACATGTGCAAGGCGGTGGATCGCGGCATGACGATCACCGACGTGAAAGTGCTGGAGAAACACGGCGGGAAGTCGGGGGATTGGGTGGCGGGTTGATGACGGCCAAGGTCATCGCCCCGCTGCACCTCTGAAGCTACGGCTACAGCACGACAGCGCAGCGCGCAGCCAGCTTCAATCGTCGTCGCTGTCGTCGTCCTGATTGACGTCGCTCGGCGGCATGCCGTAGCGCTTGACCAGTTCCGCCTTGAAACCGGTCAGCGTTTTCTGCTCGTCGCACAACTCGTACAGATAGGCCAATTGCGACGGCCAGTCCTTCAACTCCTGAGCAAAGATTTTCAGGCGCTCGACGGTGTCGTACGCGCCCGCCGTATCGCCGCTCAGAGCCTGCAGCACCGCATACCGGCGCAGCACGGTTTCACCCGGCAGCAACGCGATCGCCTGTTTATGCATGGCGAGCTTGTGTTGCAGATTCATCGAATTCATCGGCTCCAGGGTCGCCATGCCGTATTCGCCCCACGCCTGAAACAGGAACGACGGATCGGCCCGATACTGCTCGGCAGGACGCGAGCCGTAATACAGCACCTCGGCACGGGCGTAGTCGCGATACACCGGATACAGCGCAGCGATGCCGCCGAACACGATGACGGCAAACGCACCGAACGACAGGCGCGCCGGCACGAGGCGCAGCGGCCGCGTTTCGAGCAAGCCGAACACGAACATCGCCGGCAGCAGGAAGAACATGTACTGCTGCGGATATTCGACCAGCGCATGCATGACCAGCACGCCGATCAGCGCGATGCCAAATACACGAGCGGCATTTTGCGGCGCGCGAACCACGCGCACGATCCACGTGATCAGGCCGAACAGCACGATTGCGAGGCCGATCAAACCGGTTTTCGCGAGCAGGTCGATGAAGATGTCGTGCGAATTATTGGCAATCTCGACACCGCCCAGCGATTTCACGTACTCGAACTGGTAACTCGGAAACTCGCCCCAGCCGACCCCCAGCAGCGGATGCGTCTTGAACATCGTCCAGCCGTATTTCCACAGCGCAAGGCGCGGCGCGATCTGGCCAGCGTCCTTGAACCGATCCGCCGCGGACTGCGCAAGTTCCAGGTGATAGTGGACATTGGCCC
Organism: Paraburkholderia agricolaris; assembly: GCF_009455635.1. Classification (NCBI taxonomy): domain Bacteria; kingdom Pseudomonadati; phylum Pseudomonadota; class Betaproteobacteria; order Burkholderiales; family Burkholderiaceae; genus Paraburkholderia; species Paraburkholderia agricolaris. The sequence goes on along the minus strand of NZ_QPER01000001.1, from coordinate 570,711 downwards.
AGCGAACCAGCGCATTGACGACGAAGAACAGCACCGCCAACGCGATCGGAATCAGCCATTCGCGATTGCTGCGGCGGAGAAGCGGCTGACTACGCGTTTGGGCGAAAGCCATCCAGAAACCCGCGATCACGATCACGCCCATCTGCAACCACGGGCCGCGCGACACGGTCAGCGCGAGGCCGACGGCAAAAATCGTCGACACAAGCAGCCAGATGCTGACGGCAAGGCGGCGTGTCTGCACGAGGAACAGCGCGCCCGCCATCGCGAACGAGATATAGGTGGCGAGATGGTTCGCCTGCGCCATGTTGCCGAACGGCCGACGGTCGATCAGCACGTTATAGGCGACAACCAGCGGCGACACACGCGCCTCGAGGTGAAACAGCTGGATCACCTGGCAGAACACCGCAAACAGGCCGCCAACAATCAACGACCCAGCAACCCAGCGCAGCGCCGTTTCGTTCAGCTTGACGCGCGTGAAGCCATAGCCGGCGTGCGTCGCCATCAACGCGGCGAGCAGGTACCCGCCGCCAAGCCAGTTCATCGACGGCTGCGAGACCGGCAGCAGCACCGACTGCGCCACCAGCACCAGCCCGAACAGCAACGGCACGAGCGCGACCACCGGCGACGCGAACGTGACGCGCGGCCTGGCCGTCGAGACCAGCAGCACCACACCCGCACCCATCAATAGATACAGCGCGAGCGCCGTGAATTCAGCGTAGAAGGTCGGAATCGGATACGTATGGCCGACGACTGCATAAGGCAGCACCAACGCAAGAGACAACAGACTGAGAGACAGGTAGCGCGCAAATGGGGTGGGCATCGAATAACCGGAGGGCGTCAGCAACCGGCGCACTATACAAAAAAATCCTCCTGCTGTGCGCCGGCTGGGCTGAAATATCCCGGAAATCAGTGTTTTACGTTCGGATAACAGCTCCCCGATCGTCCACCCGCCTGCTTACGAACGGCACTCCGGTGGTGCAAGATTCGACGGCAACGATGGCGCATCGACTGGCGAGGGCCCGGCGCCAGGAGCCGGTAGCGAGGAGGCCGTTTTGCCGCCGGTGAAACACTCCCAGGTGACGGCGCCCACCTGCACGACACCCTTGCTCAAGGCGATCCGCGCTGTCGGCGCCTCGGCGTTGTCGGGCACCGAGGGCACAAGCGTCAGCGTGTTCGAACCGGCTGGCGCGACGCGCGTCGAGAAAGCGACGGTGATCTGGCCGGTGTCGTCATCGACATGGACGGATTCGACATTGCGGGTGGCAGGCGGCGACGCATAACCCCCGCCGAACGCATTGCCACTGGCCGCGTTTTCGGACACCGCAAGCCGCGCGGATGAGGCGAGTGAGAGACCCTCCCCCACTCTGCTGCGGGCCAGGTAGTCCTGATAAGCCGGAATCGCATAGGCCGCGATGACGCCGACGATCGCGAGCACGATCATCAACTCGATCAGCGTGAAACCGAAACTGAAGCAGCGGCAAGCACGCGCGAGCGGCACAACCCAGCGCGCCCGTTCGAATGCGCGCCGCGCGGACGGCGTGGACTGTGAATAAGGAGGGTACGGCAAAGTAACGATCATCGGCAGGCTCCTGAAACGAAAAACGCCTGCCCCTCGAATCGGGGACAGGCGTTTCAATCGTAGCCAGCAGCGCTCGTTCCACACAGTCAGCCAGATGGCTAACGCTGCGCTAGCGTCGCGTCATGACTTGCTGGTCAGGCGGCCGCGCCCTTCGCGTTGCGGCGCTTGAGCAGGTAGCCAAGGATCACGACGAACAGCGCGCCGGCAATGCTCATGCCGTATTCGGCCGCCGGCGTATCGAGGATCGGCCAACGGTCGCCGGCCGGGTCGTTGATGATCAGGCCGCCCGCGATCCAGCCAAGCAGCGCCGCGCCGAGCGTGATGACGATCGGAAAGCGGTCGAGCAGTTTCAGCACCAGCTGGCTGCCCCACACGATCAGCGGAATACTCACCAGCAGCCCGAAAATCACCAGCGCGAGACGATGCTCGGGATCAGCCGCCTCGGCCGCGCCGGCAATTGCGATCACGTTGTCGAGGCTCATCACCGCATCCGCGATGATGATGGTTTTGATCGCCGAGATGAGCTTGTCGGCCGGCTTCACGTTCTCATGGGCGTCATGCGCGGGCGCCATTAGACGTACGCCGATCCACAACAGCAGCAGGCCGCCCGCGAACTTCAGCAACGGCACGTCGAGCAGTACCACGGCAAACGCGATTAGCGCGACGCGCAGCACAATCGCGCCGGCCGTGCCCCACAACACGCCCTTGGTCCGCTGCGCGGGCGGGAGATTGCGGCAAGCGAGCGCGATCACAACGGCGTTATCGCCACCCAGCAGGATGTCGATGACGATGATCTGGATGACTGCGCCCCAATGGAGGGTGGCGAAGAACTCGAGCATGAACGGAAGAATAAGAAGGAATCGGACACGCAGCCAACAAAAAAGCGGGGGAGTTGGAAACTCCCCCGCTTTTTAGGACTGCACGCTTACGAAAGGATCTCGTAAGCGTATCAAAAAACGCGCTGTACGAGCCGCGAATTTTGATTTACAGCATCGCCTTCAGAAGACGCGCCATTTCCGACGGGTTCTTCGTAACCTTGATGCCGCATGCGTCCATGATTTCCAGCTTGGCTTCAGCCGTGTCCGCACCGCCCGAGATCAGCGCGCCGGCGTGGCCCATGCGCTTGCCCGGAGGCGCCGTGACACCGGCGATAAAGCCAACCACCGGCTTCTTCATGTTGTCCTTGATCCACTCAGCAGCGTTCGCTTCGTCCGGACCGCCGATTTCGCCGATCATGATGACGGCGTCCGTTTCCGGATCGTCGTTGAACATCTTCATCACGTCGATGTGCTTCAGACCGTTGATCGGGTCGCCGCCGATACCGACTGCCGACGATTGGCCAAGGCCGATTGCCGTCAATTGGCCGACTGCTTCATACGTCAGCGTGCCCGAACGCGACACGACGCCGATGCGGCCCTTGCGGTGAATGTGACCCGGCATGATGCCGATCTTCAGTTCGTCCGGCGTGATCGTGCCCGGGCAGTTCGGTCCGAGCAGCAACGTCTTGCTGTTCCTGGCGCGCATGCGAGCCTTGAGCTCGATCATGTCACGGACAGGAATGCCTTCCGTGATACAGATTGCGAGATCCAGGTCGGCTTCGACGGCTTCCCAGATGGCAGCAGCAGCGCCTGCCGGCGGAACGTAAATCACCGATACGGTCGCGCCCGTTTCAGCCTTGGCTTCAGCAACGCTAGCGTAGATAGGAATGCCTTCGAAATCTTCGCCGGCCTTCTTCGGGTTCACGCCTGCAACGTACGCTTCGCGGCCGTTTGCATATTCACGGCAAGCACGCGTGTGGAACTGACCGGTCTTGCCGGTAATGCCCTGCGTGATGACCTTGGTGTCTTTGTTAATCAGAATCGACATGTATTGACCTCTGTTCGTTTGGCGTCGCGGTGGTGCGTGGCGCGGCGGGATGTTCTTCGCCCGCGCCGCTCATGCATCACACACGCGCCGCCATTCGTAATCCTGGTAAACGCGCTTGGGGTTTGGCTTACGCCTTGCCCGCAGCGGCCGCGACGACCTTCTGAGCCGCTTCTTCCATGCTGTCCGCCGCAATGATCGGCAGGCCGGATTCAGCGAGCATCTTCTTGCCCAGGTCTTCGTTCGTGCCCTTCATGCGGACCACGAGCGGCACCTTCAGCGACACAGCCTTCGACGCCGCGATCACGCCTTCCGCGATCACGTCGCAGCGCATGATGCCGCCGAAAATGTTGACCAGAATCGCGGTCAGGTTCGGGTTCTTCAGCATGATCTTGAACGCTTCCGTGACCTTCTCGGTCGTGGCGCCACCGCCCACGTCCAGGAAGTTCGCCGGTTCGCCGCCGAACAGCTTGATGGTGTCCATCGTTGCCATTGCGAGGCCAGCGCCGTTCACGAGGCAGCCGATGTTGCCGTCGAGCGAGATGTAGGCGAGGTCGAACTTCGATGCTTCGACTTCAGCCGGATCTTCTTCGTCCAGATCGCGATACGCGACGATTTCCGGGTGACGGAACAGTGCGTTCGAATCGAAGTTGAACTTGGCGTCCAACGCGATGACCTTGCCGTCGCCGGTCAGGATCAGCGGGTTGATTTCGGCCAGCGATGCGTCGGTTTCCCAGAATGCCTTGTACAGGCCTTGCAGGATCGCACGTGCTTGCGGCAGCGAAGCGGCGGGCACGCCGATCTTCGTTGCGAGCTCGTCGGCTTCGGCGTCTTTCAGACCGGTCGCCGGATCGACGGCGATCTTGTGGATCAGCTCAGGCGTCTTTTCCGCGACTTCTTCGACGTCCATGCCGCCTTCGCTCGATGCCATCACGACGATCTTCTGCGAAACGCGATCGATCACCAGGCCGACATACAGTTCCTTCTTGATGTCAGCGCCTTCTTCGATCAGCAGGCGATTCACCTTCTGGCCTTCCGGACCGGTCTGGTGCGTGACGAGCTGCATGCCGAGGATCTGTTCCGAATACTCGCGAACCTGATCCAGCGACTTGGCGACCTTCACGCCGCCGCCCTTGCCACGGCCACCCGCGTGGATCTGAGCCTTCACGACCCATACCGGGCCGCCGAGCTCTTGCGCGGCCTTGACCGCATCATCCACCGAGAAGACCGGCTTGCCGCGCGGTACCGCGACGCCGAATTTCCGCAGGATTTCCTTACCCTGGTACTCGTGAATCTTCATGCGTGATTCCCTTCAGTCTGAGAGTTGGATTGAACATCGTTTCCGCTACCGTCGTTCATGCCGGACGCGTTGCCGCCCTCACCTGTCTGGCGGGCTGCCCCGTCGCCTGACGATGCCGCGCGATCCGCTGTATACGGAGCGCGGCCATACCAGCGCGGATAAAACTGTTGCACCGCCTCGCCGTCGAAACGCAGCGCGTGGCAGCGTCCCAGCTGGAATGGCGGTTTATCGTTGGAATGCTCGTCTGTGCTGTGCGACGAGCCGTTCCCTGAACTCGTCTCCGCGCCCGGCCTGCCGCCATCATTGGTGTTCCACACGTCGCCGGCGAACGCCTGGATTGCAGCGGTCGGCAGGAGTGCGCACAACTCGGTGAGATGCGTGCAACCGGCCGTGCCGGCCAGCAAACGGGCAGCATCGCGACGGAAGTTGTTGAACAGATTGAGCCCGATGAGGGCACGGTAGGCGGGATTGCTGGCTTGGCACAACCCTGGATAGGGCACCCAGTCGGACGACGCTTCGGCGTCGACGACATTGAGCTTGCGATCGATGGTGATGCGAAGCCAGAGTTCATGGATCGGCTGACCATTGGGCCGGACGCCCGACGCAAGCACCACATCGCGCGGTTTTTCGTCGGTCAAGCACGCTTCCACATCCCACAGGCCATCGGCTCGCTCATAGGCTTCCGCTCTGATTGCGCGACGGTGGCGCAACTGACGGGACACTGGCGGGGAGAGCGGCATGCGGAAAGGAAAGGCCGGATTGGAAAACCCCCGGATTTTAGCATACTGGGTATTTGGGACAGCGCGGAACGCGCAGGGCCGCCCGGTGGGCCGGGGCGCGCGGCGGACGCTATCTCAAAGTGGGGTTACTCGCCGCTCCACTCCTCGTCGAGCCCTTTAAGAATTTTGCCGATGGTTGCACCCGAGAACCCGCGCGACGCCAGAAAGCGCGCTTGCTTCGCCCGCTCGGCGGCGGTTTCCGGAAGCCGGTCGAATTTCTTCCGCCAGACGGCCTGAGCGCGTGCAAGCTCGGTTTCGCGCAGCTGCGCACTCGCTTCTTCGACCAGCGTTTGGTCCACAGCATGCTGCTTCAATTCACCGACAATCCGGCTCGCGCCCAGGCGCGACGAGCGCCGATGGATCAGGCTTTCCGCAAAGCGCGAATCGGATAGCCAGTTTTCGGCTTCCAGCGAATCGAGCAAGGTATCGAGTGAATCGGTTTCTTCGACGAACGGCTTGAGCTTGCGCGCGAGTTCGGTGCGGCTGTATTCACGCCGGGACAGATAGCCGAGCGCACGTCCTTTTAGCGAACGGGCTGGGCGTTGGGATTTTTTTGCATCGTCCTGACCTGGCTTCGCCTCGCCGGGTGTGCGGCGCGAGCGGGTGTAGGTGGTTTCGGACGGGTCCGCTGCAGCTTGAGCGGAGGAATCGGGCCGCGACTGACGGCCCTCTGCGCGATCGTGCGCGTCGAACGACTCGAAAGGATCAAGCGAATCAAACGGATCGCGCGGATCACCGTCACCGACACGCGGGCCGTCCGCGTTGCGTCCAGCGTTAGCAACATTGGACAGCGGCCGGCCCTTGCGTATCACGTGCTGGTTACTCTTCTTCGCCCGCGACTTCAGCTGCCGCACCGGTCGCCACTTCCGCCATGGCATTCACGCCCAGCGATTCACGGATACGGTTCTCGATCTCACGGGCAATGTCCGGATTTTCACGCAGGAATTCACGTGCATTGTCCTTGCCCTGACCGATACGTTCGCCGTTGTAGCTGTACCAGGCACCGGCCTTGTCGACGATTTTTGCCTGCACGCCGAGGTCGATGACTTCGCCCTGACGGGAAATGCCTTCGCCGTACAGAATGTCGAAAATCGCTTCACGGAACGGCGGCGCAACCTTGTTCTTCACCACCTTCACTCGCGTTTCGTTACCGATCACTTCGTCGTTCTTCTTGATCGAACCGATCCGGCGAATGTCCAGACGCACCGACGCGTAAAACTTCAGCGCGTTACCACCCGTAGTGGTTTCCGGATTGCCGAACATCACACCAATCTTCATACGGATCTGGTTGATGAAGATTACGAGGCAGTTCGTGCGCTTGATCGTACCGGTGAGCTTGCGCAGCGCTTGCGACATCAGACGCGCTTGCAGACCCGGCAGCGAGTCGCCCATTTCGCCTTCGATTTCAGCCTTCGGCACGAGTGCCGCGACCGAGTCGATCACGATCATGTCGATCGAGCCCGAGCGCACCAGTGCGTCGGCGATTTCAAGCGCCTGTTCGCCGGTATCCGGCTGCGAAACCAGCAGGTCGTTGACGTTCACGCCGAGCTTGCCCGCGTACTGGATGTCCAGCGCGTGTTCCGCGTCGATAAACGCTGCCGTGCCGCCGAGCTTCTGCATTTCGGCGACGACTTGCAACGTCAGCGTGGTTTTACCGGACGATTCCGGACCATAAATTTCGACCACACGGCCACGCGGCAAACCGCCGACGCCCAACGCGATGTCGAGGCCGAGCGATCCGGTTGAGACCACCTGGATATCTTCGACCGCCTCACCTGCGCCGAGCCGCATGACCGACCCTTTGCCGAACTGTTTTTCGATCTGCGCGAGTGCGGCAGCCAGTGCCTTGCTCTTTTCAGCAGTCAGTCCAGCCGAGCCTTTCTTGCTTTCTTCCATGAATCGTCCTTTGCTATGATGAACGGCGTCTGAGGCAGATGTGCCGCCCTTTTTAGCGGACAGCACACGAAACCCAGACACTGTATAAAAAAACAGTAGTTTTGGCAAGCGCGATTCTCATGCGAACGCGCATTTTTACCGCCGCGCTGCCCAACTACCCACAATAATTTTCGGAGACCGCTGTGCGCCGGGGAAACACCCCACGGTGCCGGCAAGGCCAGGTTGGCGCACCATGCGAATTCTGATTGCCGAAGACGACAGCATACTCGCGGACGGTCTGGTTCGATCACTCCGCCAATCGGCCTATGCCGTCGATCATGTGAAGAGCGGCGTCGAGGCCGACACCGCCCTGTCCATGCAAACTTTCGACCTGCTAATCCTCGATCTGGGCCTGCCGCGCATGTCGGGGCTCGAGGTGCTGCGCCGCCTGCGCGCCCGCAATTCGAACCTGCCGGTGCTGATCCTCACGGCCGCGGACAGCGTCGACGAACGCGTCAAGGGCCTCGATCTCGGCGCCGACGACTACATGGCCAAGCCCTTCGCCCTGAACGAGCTCGAAGCACGCGTGCGCGCGCTGACCCGGCGCGGCGCGGGAGGCGGCCCGACCGTGGTGCGGCACGGTTCTCTGTCGTTCGATCAGGTGGGCCGGATCGCCTACGTCAACGAACTGGTGATCGACCTGTCGGCGCGCGAACTCGGTCTGCTCGAAGTGCTGCTACAAAGGATCGGGCGGCTGGTATCGAAGGAACAACTGGTCGACCATCTGTGCGAATGGGGCGAGGAAGTCAGCAATAACGCAATCGAAGTCTACGTGCACCGGTTGCGCAAGAAGATCGAGCCGAGCGGCGTACGCATCATCACCGTGCGCGGCCTCGGATATTGCCTCGAGAAAGCCGCCCAGCCTTCTAACGTCAGCGCCGGCGCGCTCGCGCCGCCCGGCTCCGCCGAGCCCGAACCACCGGCGTCGCCGCCGTCGGCCGCGATGCCGGCGAGCCATCACTACAAATAGAGAGCCCCCATGTCCGCACGCGCAGACCGCGCCACGGCGCACGCGGCGGACCTCGACGAAGCGCGCGACGAGCGCTACGCCAATCCGTTCGCCCCGCCCGACGAGACCGAAGCCGCCGCTGAAGCACGCCCACGCTCGCTGTTCGGCGAAATTCTCGACTGGATGCTGGCGCCGCTCCTGCTGCTTTGGCCCATGAGCCTCGCGGTCACTTACCTGGTCGCCAAGTCGATCGCCAACGGCCCGTTCGACCGCGCGCTCGAAACCGACGCCTACGTGCTCGCCCGCCAGATTCATCCGATCAATGGCGTGGCGGAGCTGTCGCTGCCCGATTCCACCCGCGACTTTCTGCGCGCCGACAATGTCGACAGCGTGTTCTATCAGGTGCTCGGCACGCGCGGCGAACTGGTGGGCGGCGAGCGCGACATGCCGCTGCCGCACGAGGAAGACCGGCCGCCGCCGGGCCTCGTCGAATTCCGTGACGACGTGCTGCGCGGCAACGACATCCGTGTCGCCTATACGACCGTCGAGTTTCCGCAGACGCCCGGCGCGCAGCCGGTGCTGGTACAGGTCGCCGAAACACTCGACAAGCGCAGCCAGCTTGCCAACGACATCATCAAAGGCGTGATCCTGCCGCAGTTCGTGATCCTGCCGCTGGCGATCCTGCTGGTGTGGTTCGGCCTGTCGCGCGGACTCGCGCCGCTGCATGCGCTGCAGGCGCATATTCGCGCGCGCCGCCCAGACGATCTGTCACCACTCGAAGCGCGCCGCGCGCCGCCGGAAATCGAGCCGCTGGTGACGTCGTTCAACGATCTGCTGACGCGTCTCGAACAAAACATGGAGTTGCAAAAGCGCTTTATCGCCGACGCCGCGCATCAGATGAAAACACCGCTGGCCGGCCTGCGCACCCAGGCTGAACTGGCGCTGCGCCAGGACGCCTCCGCGGAAGTCCACCGCTCGCTCGAACAGATCGCCACCAGTTCGGAGCAGGCGGCGCGTCTCGTCACCCAACTGCTGGCGCTGGCGCGCGCGGAAAACCGCATGTCGGGCCAGATTTTCACACCCGTCGAGGTGACGGAAGTCGCGCGCAGCGCGGTGCGCGACTGGGTTCAAGCCGCGCTCGCCAAGCAGATGGACCTCGGCTACGAAGCGCCCGAAGAGCCGGTCGAAGTGGACGGCAATCCGGTCATGCTGCGCGAAATGCTGTCGAATCTGATCGACAACGCGATCCGCTATACGCCGGCTGGCGGCCGGATCACCGTGCGGGTGCGGCACGACGTGGCGGCGCGGCGCGTACACCTGGAAGTGGAAGACACCGGGCTCGGCATTCCGGTGGCCGAGCGCTCGCGGGTAGTTGAGCGTTTTTACCGGATTCTCGGCCGCGAAGGCGACGGCAGCGGCCTCGGGCTCGCGATCGTGCGCGAGATCACGATCATGCACGGCGGCGAGATGACGATCGACGATAACGTCTACCAAACCTCCCCGCGGCTTGCCGGAACGCTCGTCCGTGTCAGCTTGCACGTGCTCGAACGGGCACAGGACTTACCCTAAGGACGCCAAAACACCCATCAGAACCGCCACCATATTGAGATGGTGTTATCGAATCTTGCAAGAACTTAGATCGCAATTGCCGTGTTTTGGCGGAATTTTATAGCACACAGCCGACACTGACATTTGACCCTTCCACGTCAGTAGGCCGTAAGTTTCCACTCCAATAATCCGTTTCACGGGAACGCCTTTGCCGGCGGACCACGTGTACATATCAATATTGGAGACGACATATGGCTACCGTTGGCGGGCAACTCTCCCAGGCGCCGATGACGCACGAAGAGAAGCGGGTGATCTTCGCATCGTCGCTGGGTACGGTTTTCGAGTGGTACGACTTCTATCTGGCCGGCTCACTTGCGCTGTACATCAGCAAGAGTTTCTTCTCCGGCGTCAATCCGACTGCTGCCTTCATCTTTACGCTCCTCAGCTTCGCCGCGGGCTTCGCCGTGCGGCCGTTCGGTGCAATCGTGTTCGGGCGCCTGGGCGATCTGGTCGGGCGTAAATACACCTTCCTCGTCACGATCGTGATCATGGGTCTGTCGACCTTCCTGGTCGGCTTCCTGCCCGGTTACGCGTCGCTCGGCATTGCGTCGCCGGTGATCTTCATCGCGATGCGCATGCTGCAGGGTCTCGCGCTCGGCGGCGAATACGGCGGTGCAGCAACGTATGTCGCGGAACACGCACCGGCGGGACGCCGCGGCTTCTACACCGCGTGGATCCAGACCACCGCCACGCTCGGCCTGTTCCTCTCGCTGCTGGTGATTCTCGGCGTGCGCACGGCCATGGGTGAAGACGCGTTCGGCGTGTGGGGCTGGCGTATTCCGTTCCTCGCGTCGATCGTTCTGCTCGGCGTGTCGGTGTGGATTCGCCTGCAGCTGAACGAATCGCCGGTGTTCGCGCGCATCAAGGCTGAGGGCAAGACTTCGAAGGCGCCGCTGACCGAAGCATTTGGCCAGTGGAAGAATCTGAAGATCGTGATCCTCGCGCTGATCGGCCTGACCGCCGGCCAGGCCGTGGTCTGGTATACGGGTCAGTTCTACACGCTGTTCTTCCTGACGCAGACACTGAAGGTGGACGGCGCGACGGCCAACATCCTGATCGCGATCGCGCTGCTGATCGGCACGCCGTTCTTCCTGTTCTTCGGCTCGCTGTCGGACCGTATCGGCCGCAAGCCGATCATCATGGCCGGCCTGCTGATTGCAGCCTGCACGTACTTCCCGCTGTTCAAGGCGCTGACTCACTACACCAACCCGGCACTCGAAGCGGCTACGGCGAAGTCGCCGATCGTCGTGATCGCGAACCCGGACGAGTGTTCGTTCCAGTTCAATCCGGTCGGCACGGCGAAGTTCACGAGTTCCTGCGACATCGCCAAGAGCGCGCTTTCGAAAGCCGGCTTGAACTACGAGAACGTCGCGGCGCCGGCGGGCACGCTGGCGGAGATCAAGGTCGGCGATACGGTGATCAACACGTATGACGGCAAGGCCGCCGACGCCAAGGATCAGGGCAAGGCGTTCGACAAGACGCTCGCGACCACGCTGAAGACCGCCGGCTATCCGCCGAAGGCCGATCCGTCGCAGATCAACTGGCCGATGAGCGTGGTGATCCTGACGATCATGATGATCTACGTGACGATGGTCTACGGGCCGATTGCGGCAATGCTGGTGGAGATGTTCCCGACGCGCATCCGCTATACCTCGATGTCGCTGCCGTATCACATCGGCAATGGCTGGTTCGGCGGCTTCCTGCCGGCGACCGCCTTCGCGATCGTGGCGGCCAAGGGCGACATCTACTCGGGGCTGTGGTATCCGATTGTAGTCGCGCTCATCACGCTCGTGATCGGCATGCTGTTCGTCAAGGAAACCAAGGACTCGGATATCTACGCGAAGGACTGAAACGCCTCCAGGACGGGGCAATTTAAAAAAGTTGCGTAGCGGGGGTTGACAGCCCCCAGCCCTATCCTCATAATCTCGCTTCTTTCGGCGAATTAGCTCAGTTGGTTAGAGCGACGGAATCATAATCCGCAGGTCCGGGGTTCGAGTCCCTGATTCGCCACCAGTTGCAAGAAAAAGCCGCTGATCCACAAGGTCAGCGGCTTTTTTGTTTTGGTCTTCCGTTCGGTCTTCCAAATTGCAACTTCAAGGAGGTTTCTTGATGACATTCCGCACCGCCGCCCGTACCGTAGCTGCCACCGCCGCGCTTCTCGCAGCCGTAGCGCCGCTCACCGCCAACGCCCAAACGCCACCCAGCAGTCAGTGGCGCGCCAGCCCAATCACACTGTCGAGCTTGCTGCAGGACGGCTACAAAATCGTCGCGGTCGTGAACGGCGCACATGTCAATGGCGGCTCGGCCGATACGATTTTCGTCCAGCGCGATCAGAGCGCCTTCAAATGCGTCGATCCTCAGCAACCGGACGCGAAGTCGAAAACACCGGCCACGCCGCCGGCCTGCTTCGAGCTGGTCCCACCGTCCGGCGCGAGCGCAGGCTCCGAGGCCAAATAAACACCCGGCCAGATAGCCATAAAAAAAGGAGTCAGCCGAAGCTGACTCCATCAAATGCCACTCCTCGCTTAATCAGCGCGACATTGCTGCTGCCTTAACTCGCCACGCCCATCGCCGGATCGCTGACGCTGTCCTTGCCGGTTTCGACTCGCCCCGCAAAACGCCGCGTGAAACCGCCCGCAGCGGCCAGCGTAAAGTCATACCAGCCGCCCGAGGCGCTCACCGACCAGTACGGCTCGACCTGCATTCCCGCGGGCACCGCGTAGGTCCACGGACCATCGCTGCGATACGCGTTCGAGGTCACGGTCACGTTGGCCGTTGCATTGCCCGTATTCATGATCGTCAGATAGACCGCGTTGTTGACGATGTCATAGCAGACCCGCACCTCCGGATTCGGCCCGGTCGCAACCGTCGCCACGCTGCCCTGAAACGACCGATGAAAACCATTCGGCCCGAGCACCCACAAGCTGTAATTGCCCTTATCGTCGGCGAGCGCGGCCCATGAGTCCGATAGCTCCTTGCCTGCTTCGACGGTATAGCGGCGCGGCGGCCGGTCGAGGTGCAACTGGTCGTACACATGGAACACCGCGCCGGCCGTGCCGGTGTTGCTGAAAATCAGCCAGATCAGACCGTCCTGCACATCGGCATTGGCGCTCACGTGCAGCAGGTACGGCAGTGCACGCGACGGCCGCGACATCAGCACCTGTTGCGGCATCTGCTGGCTCGCCGCCGGAGGCACCGGCACTGCGCCCAACGCGCTCTGCTGTGTGTTCTGCGCATCGGCCTGAGCTTTGGTCGGCGCGGGCAGCGCCGCCACCGGCGCATCGTTCGGATTGCGAAAGTTGAATGCCGAGGTAAGATCGCCGCACACCGCGCGCCGCCACGGGCTGATGTTGGTCTCGGTCACGCCGAACCGCTGCTCCAGAAAACGCAGCACCGACGTATGGTCGAACACCTGCGAATTCACCCAGCCGCCCGTGCTCCACGGCGACACGACGAACATCGGCACACGCGGGCCCGGTCCAAAACATTGTCCGTCCGGCACGATCGGCGACGAATCGCCAGGCGGGTTGGCCTTCGTGAAGTACTCGTACTGCGCGTTGACCGTCGATTTGCCGGCGAACGTGCCGTCGGCATTTTTGCTCGGCGCATCGGGCGGCGGCATGTGATCGAAGAAGCAATCGTTCTCGTCGTAATTGACGAACAGCACGGTCTTGCTCCACACATCCGGGTTGGCCGTCAGCGTGTCGAGCAGCAGTTGCAGGTAGTAAGCGCCCTGCCCCGGCGTCGACGTGCCCGGGTGCTCACAGTAGGCCTGCGGCGAAACGATCCAGCTCACCTGCGGCATCTGGCCGGCCGCGATATCGTCTTTCAGCGACTGCAGGAAGCCGCCGTCGGGCATCGTATTGCCAATGCCCTTGTACAACGGCGCCACGGCCTCCAGTGACTGCGTGTACGGCAACAACGGCGAACCCGGCAGCGTCTCGTTCACCTTGCGGTAAGTCGCAAAGCCGGCGAGCGAGTTGTCCGTGTAGTTGTCCGGCATGTTCTGGTAGACCTTCCAGCTCACACCCGCTGCCTGCAGACGTTCCGGATAAGTCGTCCACGTGAGGCCGGTCGCCGAGGCGCCGAGGCCGTCCCAGCCGTCGTTGTTGACGACCGGATTGGAACCGGCGCTCGCGCCGTTGGTGCCGGTCCACAAAAAGATCCGGTTCGAATTGGTGCCGCCATGCAGCGAGCAGTGATAGGCGTCGCAGATCGTGAACGCGTTCGCCAGCGCGACATGGAACGGCAGATCGGCCTGCTTCAGATAGCCCATCGACACGTCGCCTTTCGCTTTCGGCCACTGTGTCATGCGGCCGTTGTCCCACGCCTGATGCGCGTCAGTCCACGAATGCGGGCCGCCAGCTAGCAGCGCGTTGCCCTTGGTGCTGTCGAGGTAAAACGGCAGCACAGTGCGCGTGCCGTCGTTCTGCTGGAACACGGTCGTGCCGCTCGGCTGCGGAATCGTGAAGCGGTCGCTAAAACCGCGCACGCCCGGCAGCGTGCCGAAGTAATGATCGAACGAGCGGTTCTCCTGCATGAAGATGACGACGTGCTGGACGTCGTTGATGGTGCCGGTCGTGTTGTTCGCGGGAATCGCAAGCGCGCGGCGGATCGCGGGCGGAAACAGGCTGAGCGCGGCAGCGCCCGCGGCGCTGCGCAGGAAGGTACGGCGGTCCAATGAGGTCATGTTTGGCGTGTTGGGATCGTCAGAATCTGTGCGCTTGCCAGGCCGTCGCAGCCAGTGGCTCGACAGGCAGGCGGCAAAGCGCACGCGGCAAACAGCACGTCAGGGCGCGCAGACGAGTTGCGTGTTCTGCAACGGCTGCGCGGCGCTCGCGCCCGATGCGGCGCACGCACCGGAGGCCGGTGCCGCGACGATCGGCACCGGCGCGCTTGCACCGCCCGCACCGGCCGCCGCGTTGTTCGCGGCGGTGCCGGAGCCGCCCGCACCATTGCTGGTGCTGCTGCTCGATCCGTCGCCGCAGCCGGCCATCGATACGCACAGCGCGCAGAGGGCGGCGATCGTCAGCAGGTCACGCGCACGACGCGGCCCGCTGCGGGTTTGCGCTTGCCGCGCCTCGCCTGTCGCCTTCATCCCGGGCGCTTTCGAAAAGGAAACCATTGGGTTCATCGCTGGACTCCGGTCAGTGGGTGAGCGTGGACAATGGCTGTCCCGAACCGAAGATCGACTGCAACTCGGTTTCGGTGACGACACGGGTCCACAGCGCGAGGTCGCCGAACGCCTGTACATCCGGCGGCGTCGCCGCGCACTTGCCGACGGTGTACGGCGGCGTGTAGTTACAGGCATTCATGTAGTAGTGGCCGGTACCGTCTTCGTTCAGGCCGAACACACCGAGGCCCGGCAGCTTGGCGATATTGACGCTCAGCGCCTGGCCCAGCACCTTCTGCTCGCCGAGCACCGGATCGAAGATGTAGGCGTTGATCTTCTTCGCAGCGGTGTCGATAGCCAGCGCGAGATAGGTCCACTTGTTGGCGCTGACGTTCAGGCTGTTGATGTCGTTACGCGTGCTGCCGTCGCCGAGGTTGAAGCGGATGTTGCAGCTCGTGCTCGAGCCCGGGAACAGGCCGATCGCGATGCCGGCATTGCCGCCCGAGTAGTAGTTCTTGTTCGAGAACACCGGCGTGCCGTTACCCGTGAGATTCGCGCACGAGGTGTAGAACCAGAAGCCGATGGTGAATTGCGCGTGGGTCGTAACGTCGTTGGTCTGCGTGAGCTTGTAGCCATCGAAGCCATTGCTGTCGACCGTATGCGTATCGATCTGCAAGCCCTTGCCGCCGAACGGGTCGGCGACCAGCACGCCACCGTCGGCATCCGCAGCCCACGGCCCCATCGTGCTGGCGTTCAGACGATCAACCGGTGGCAGCGCACCGAACGGGTAGTAGCTGGACAGACCGTTGGTCAGCGTGGTCGCGAGCGGCGGCGGCGGGGGCGGAGGCGGCGGGGGTTGCACGTACACAACCTGGGTAATCGTCGCGAGCGGCGCGCTGCCGGCCACTACCGTGTAGTTGAACGGGTAGACGCCGGTTGTCGTCAGGCCGAGTTGGCTGTCGGTATAGGTCGCGGTGCCGGCGGGCAGGCTCGCGATCAAGGTGCCGTTGCGCAGCACGCTGATCGCGCCGGTCGCGGGCGCGGTCCACGTGAGGACAAGGCTGGCGTTATCGCTACCGGTGGTGCCTAATAGTTGCGATACGGGCGTGGCGCCGATGAACTGGCCGCCGTCGAGCGCATAGGTCATCGAATCGGGCAGCATGCCCTTGTAGGCGAGCAGCGTCGGCGTGATGTCGGCGATGCTGGCGCGCGTGTAGAGCGCGGCCATCGTGGCCGGCGCGGTGGTGTTGCCGAGGCGCGCATTCGGCGCCTGGTTCAGCGCGATGAAGCTGGTCGACTCAGCCGGCAGCGGTAAGCCGTCGGTGCCGCCGGCCGCGTTCAGACCGTGACTGCTGGTCACGACGATCAACCAGTTCTCGTTGCTGCGTTTGGCGGTTTCAGCGACCAGCGTGCCGAGCGCGGCATCCAGTTGCCCCAGGGTGCTCGCATAGTTCGCCGACGACAACCCGTCGTTCAACGCGGCGTCCTGCGCCGAGTGGTATTGCGCGAACACCAGCGAGTAGCCGTTGTCGATCAGGTTCACGCCGTTCTGCGTGACGCAGGCGTCGACCGACGCGCAGTTCACGAGCGTGTCGAGATTGCCGGCATTCTGATCCGGCGTCAGCAAGGCCGCGAGACCGCTCGAATCGACGGTCGCGCCCACCGTGCCGGCGCCCGCGGTCTTGAGCATCTGAAATACCGTGCTGCTGTGCGAGGCCTGATTAGGCGCGTCGGAGTTGATCTGGTGACGGTCGGCCCACGTGCCGGTCAGCACGGTCGCCCAGCCAGGTGCATCGAGATTGGGTTGCTGCGACAGCGTGCCGTTGACACCGCCGCTGTACGCGGGCGCCACGGTCAGCTTCGCCAGATTGGGCAGCTTGCCGCCGGCGATCCCCGCGCTCAACGCGCTGTACGTCACGCCGTCGAGTTCGACCAGCAGCATCTTTTTGACCGCCGGCCCAGCGGACGTCGCCGGTGTGCTGGCCGGCGTACCCGCGCTGGCTTGCGTGTTGCCCGCGCCGTTGCCGGAACTGTTGCCGCCGGTTTGCGATGTGCCGCCGCAGCCACTCAGCGCAGCCGTTGCGCCGAGCGCGCCGAGCAGCGCCAGACCGCAGGCGAATTGCACGACGGTGTGCCGTCTCATGTTTGTCCCCTCTCGATGCCGATATGCGCCGGACCATCCGGCGAGTCGATGCAACGATAGGGACCGCGGGCGACGCGGCTATGTCGTTCTGCGCAAGCTGGCCGATACCGGCATCAGCATTTTTTAGGGACCGTTAAGGGGCCGTTAAGCGGCCACGCCGACGTTGGCCATGAAGGCGGTGATGAGACGTGAACCCGCCCGCGCCTCGAGGTAATACAGATACTCCTGGAGGACCGGCGCGTCGGCGTCCAGCGGCAGTTGACGCAAATCGGGATGCGCCGGCGCTTCGCCGAGCGGCATCAGCGTGCAGCCCATGTTGTGGCGGATCGCTTCGTAGATCGCCTCACGGCTGCCGATTTCGATCAGCCTCGCCGGCACCACGCCGATACGCTTGAGCGCGCCCTCGGTGGCCTCGCGAGTCCGCGAGCCAGGCTCGCGCAGCAGCAGCGTATGGGCGGCAACGTCGGCAAGCTTGACCACTTTCTGTGCGGCCAGCGGATGCCTGCAATGCGCGACGACGACGAGCGGATCGTCGGCAATCGTACGGCGTGCGAAACGCGGGTCGTCGACCCGTTGCGACGACACCGCAAGATCGACACGGAAATCGAGAAGCGCATCGAGGATCTGCTGCGAATTGCCAATCTCGACACAAATCTTGACCGCCGGATACTGCCGATGAAACGCCGCGATGGCCGGCAGAATGTAGTAAGGCCCGGTCGCGCCGACCCGCAGATTGCCGGCGGCCAGTTCGCGTTCATTGCGCAGCGTGAAGTCGATATCGCTTTCGGTTTGCTGCATGCGGTCGATCAGCGGCATCAATGCGGCGCCGGCGTCGGTCAGATCGAAACGGCTGCCGCGCCGGTGGAACAGCTCGACACCGTACTGTTTTTCCAGTTGCTGGATGCGCGCCGTGATGGTCGGCTGACTGACTTCGAGCCGCTTGGCGGCGGCGGTGACACTGCCCTGCCGGACGGTTTCGTAAAAGGCAACCAGAAGCGGAGCAAGCATGGAAGGCCAAAGGCAAAACTTCCAACTTATTACCACTACGTGACAATTTCGTTACGAACGGCTTTTGATTTTGTAATGAGTTGCAAGCGCCGCCGCGAACGCGCGGACGCAATACCGTGCGCGCGGCGTTAGCGGTCCACGAGGCTGCTGAGATTGCCGCGCACCCGTTGCAGTAGCGCGATGAGCTGCTTCGCTTCTTCGTCGGTAAAACCGTTCAGCGCTTCGAGTGCGACTTTATCGCCCACCTTGCGCGCTTTGCCGAGCGTGCGCTCGGCCTTCGGCGTCATGCTCACCTGACGCTCGCGACGGTCATTCGGATTGGCCGTGCGCTCGATCCAGCCGCCCTCTTCCATACGGTCCAGCAGCCGTCCCGCCGAAATCGGCGCGACTTCGAGCAGGTCCGCGAGCCGCGCCTGGTTGACGTCGCCGTAGTGGGCGAGGTTGGCCAGCACGCGGCACTGCGCGCGCGTCAGATCGACCGACGACTTCGCGAGATCATCGAAACGCTTGCCTGTCAGGCGTCCGACGTCGGAAATCAGAAAGCCGAAGCGTTCTTCGAGTTGGATGGTCATGTGCGGATTATACGAAGGCTTTGGTTTGTCATCGTCGGAATGCGTGGCGAACGGGTACGCAACGGAAATAACGCGGAAACAAAGCGGGCGCAATTCAGGCTCCGCATAATTCCTGGTGTGCACCTGTGCTGACGGCCGATATACTAAGCATGCTTACTATATCGAAGATCCCCTCCCCCATGCCCTCCGATTCCACGCCGACGAGCGCCGCCGCCCCGCTCAACCGGCCGATGATCACGGTCTCGATCATGCTCGCGACGCTGATCCAGACGCTCGACAGCACGATCGCCAACGTCGCGCTGCCGCACATGCAGGGCACGCTGTCCGCGTCGCAGGACGAGATCACGTGGGTGCTGACGTCGTATATCGTCGCGGCCGCGATCGCCACGCCGCTGACGGGCTGGCTGTCCGACCGGCTGAGCGTCAAGCGGCTGCTGCTCTTCGCGATCGGCGGCTTCACAATAGCCTCGGCGCTGTGCGGATTGTCGGAATCGCTGACGCAGATCGTGGCGTCGCGGTTGCTACAGGGGATTTTCGGGGCCTCGCTGGTGCCGCTGTCGCAGTCGATCCTGCTTGACATCAATCCACGCGAAAAGCAGGGCCAGGCGATGGCGGTGTGGGGCATGGGCGTGATGGTCGGACCGATTCTCGGGCCGACGCTCGGCGGCTGGCTCACCGACAGCTACAACTGGCGCTGGGTGTTTTTCATCAACGTGCCGATCGGCGCGTTCGCGCTATTCGGCGTGGCCACCTTCCTGCCCGCGCGCGAACCGAAGCACGACGCGAAGTTCGACGCGTTCGGCTTTGCCACCCTGGGTCTCGCGATCGGTGCTCTGCAAGCGCTGCTCGACCGCGGCGAACAACTCGACTGGTTCGGCTCGAATGAGATCGTTATCGAGGCGCTGGTCGCGGCGATCAGCTTCGCGTTCTTCCTCGTGCATACGGCCACGGTCGGCAAAAAATCGTTCTTCAAATACGAGTTATTGAAGGACCCGAACTTCGCGACCGGCACGTTCTTCATCTTCGTGATCGGCGCCGTGATGTATGCGACGCGCGCGTTGCTGCCGCCGATGCTGCAGAACCTGATGAATTACCCTGTCGCAACCACGGGTCTTGTGACCGCGCCGAGCGGCGCCGGAACCATGGTCGCGATGTTGTTCGCCGGGCGGCTACTGAAGCGGATCGACGCGCGGTTGTTGCTGCTCGCCGGCTTCCTGATCTCCGCCTTCGCGCTGTGGCAGATGATGCATTACACGATCGTGCTGTCGGCCTCGGACATCGTCTGGCCTGGTGTGATTCAGGGCTTTGGCCTCGGCCTCGTGTTCGTGCCGCTGAGCGCGCTGACCTTCTCCACGCTGACATCTGAACTGCGCGCGGATGGCACCGCGACATACAGCCTGATGCGCAATATCGGCAGCAGTATCGGCATTTCGATCGTGCAGACGCTGATGACGCGCAACACGCAGGTCTCGCATGCGGACCTCGCCGCGAATATCACGCCGTTCAATCCGGCGATCCAGCCGATGCTCAATAGTGGATCGAACTACGACCTGGCGGTGTTGAACGCGTCGATCACGCAGCAGGCGTCGATGATCGCTTATCTGAACGATTTCAAACTGATGTTCATGGCCACCTTGCTGGTCATCCCACTCCTGCTGTTGATCCGGCCGCCGCGCCACGCACCGGATACGTCGGTGGCGCACGCGGCGATGGATTGAACGCGAGGATCGGGTCAACGGACGCAGCGGCGCATTCGCGTCACGCTTACCCTTCGATTCTTCCACGCGTGACGCCCAGCAATCCCGCCATCGCCTCGCGCGCCGCCGTCGCATCACGGTCGCGGATTGCTTCGAACACCGCCGTGTGTTCGGCCAACGACGCGTTGAACACGTCCGCGCGTTTCGCATTCAGGCGAAGCTGCGCTTCCAGCGTGCGCTCGATCAGCGTGCCGAGCGGAATCAGCAATTCGTTGCTGCATGCCGTCAGCACGCTCAGATGAAACTGCAGATCGGCGCGCACCCATTCGTCGACATTACGCGCCGCGACCATCGACGCATGGGCCGCCGCCAGCGCATTAAAGGTGTTGTCCATATGCGAGGCCGCGGCCAGACCCGCCGCGTACGGCTCGATCATCTCGCGCATTTCCTGCAACTTGAGCGCGAAGGCCATCGGCTCGGCGACGCGCGAGTACCAGTCGAGCACATCGGCATCCAGCAGATTCCACGCGTGTTTCGGCCGCACGCGCGTGCCGACTCGCGGACGCGATTCGATCAATCCTTTCGACGTAAGCGTGCGCAGCGCCTCGCGCAACACCGTCCGGCTCACGCCGAAGGTGTCCATCAACTCCGCCTCGCGCGGCAGGATCGAGTCGGGCGCGTAGTCGCCGCGCAGGATCGCGGTCGCCAGCAGATGGGCGACGCGCCCATGCAGATCGTGCTGAATAGCTTTCTCCCCTCAGCCTCTCGGCGCTTTTGATATCGGACCTGAGCCCGCAATGGTCCGCGATTATCCGGCATCCCGGCCCGCCTACCTATGGCTCGACGCCGTTGCGGCGCGGCTCATGCCCGGCCACGACCTCGGCGCCGCCCGCCAACCATCCAGCCGCCCCGGCCAGCATCGCGACCGGCATCCCGCCACTATTTGGCCAATAGTACTATTAATAGTACTTAAGCACGCTTTTGTTGTAGCATGTGAATCCTCGAAATATTCCGCACACGCGGACGCCCAGCCCGCAAGGAGACGCACACCATGAAAATCACCAAGCTCGAAACCTTCATCGTTCCGCCGCGCTGGTGCTTCCTGAAGATCGAGACCGACGAAGGCATCGTCGGCTGGGGCGAGCCGGTGGTCGAGGGCCGCGCGCACACGGTGGCGGCCGCGGTCGAGGAACTGTCCGACTATCTGATCGGCAAAGATCCGCTGCTGATCGAAGACCATTGGCAGGTGATGTATCGCGCGGGCTTCTACCGCGGCGGCCCGATCACCATGAGCGCGATCGCCGGTGTCGACCAGGCGTTGTGGGATATCAAGGGCAAGCATCATGGCGTGCCGATTCACGCGCTGCTGGGCGGCCAGGTGCGCGACAAGATCAAGGTGTATTCGTGGATCGGCGGCGACCGTCCGAGCGACGTCGCGAACAACGCGCGCGCCGTGGTCGAACGCGGCTTCAAGGCGGTGAAGATGAACGGCTCGGAAGAGTTGCAGATCATCGACACCTTCGACAAGGTACAAGGCGTAATCAACAACGTCGCCGCGGTGCGCGAAGCAGTCGGGCCGAACATCGGCATCGGCGTGGACTTCCACGGCCGCGTGCATAAGCCGATGGCGAAGGTGCTGGCCAAGGAACTCGACCCGTACAAACTGCTCTTCATCGAAGAGCCGGTGCTGTCGGAAAACGCGGAAGCCTTGCGCGACATCGTCAATCAGACCAACACGCCGATCGCGTTGGGCGAACGTCTGTATTCGCGCTGGGACTTCAAGCACATCCTGTCGGGCGGCTACGTCGACATCATTCAGCCGGACGCGTCGCACGCGGGTGGGATTACCGAGTGCCGCAAGATCGCGTCGATGGCCGAGGCGTACGACGTCGCGCTCGCGCTGCACTGCCCGCTCGGTCCGATCGCTTTGGCCACCTGCCTGCAGATCGACGCCGTGAGCTACAACGCATTCATCCAGGAACAGAGCCTGGGCATTCACTACAACCAGGGCAACGACCTGCTCGACTACATCAGGAACCCCGAAGTCTTCAAATACGAAGACGGCTTCGTGTCGATTCCGCAGGGCCCGGGCCTCGGCATCGAAGTGAACGAAGAGAAGGTGCGCGAGATGGCGAAGGTCGGCCATCGCTGGCGCAACCCGGTGTGGCGCCACGAGGACGGCAGCGTCGCGGAATGGTGATGGTGTAGTTGAACGCCGCCTGCGGGCGGCGTTTTCTTTGGCTCACCCGCCGCGCCGCCAGCAAAACCAATAAGAGGACACCCGCCGTGGAGACAACCCACCTTCGAACGCATGCCACCGGCAAGCGCCACCGTCTGCTTGCGATGCTGTTCGTCACCGTCGTCATCACGTATCTCGATCGCAGTAATCTGTCGATCGCCGCGACCGCGATCGCTAAAGATCTGCAACTCGATCCGGCCCATATGGGGCTGGTTTTCTCCGCATTCGGCTGGTCATACGCGTTGCTGCAGATTCCCGGCGGCATGCTGGTCGACCGCACGCGGCCGCGGCTGCTGCTGGCGCTCGTCATCGGGCTGTGGTCGCTGGCGACGATTCTGCAAGGCTTCGCCGGCACGTTCGCGATCCTGCTGTCGTTGCGCGTGCTGCTCGGCGCACTGGAGGCACCGGCCTATCCGACGCTGAATCGTGTCGTCACCACCTGGTTTCCCGACAGCGAACGGGCTCGCGCAATTGCCACCTACACGTCCGGTCAATATGTCGGGCTCGCGTTTCTCACACCGGCGCTCGTTCTTACCCAGCAGCATTTCGGCTGGCAGGGCGTATTTTTTCTGACCGGCGCGCTTGGCGTCGCGTGGGGCCTGGTCTGGTATGCGTTGTATCGCGAGCCGTCGGAAGCGTCGGACGTGAATGAAGCTGAACTCGAAGCGATCCGCGCGGGTGGAGGGCTCGTCGAACTGGGCGACACGCGCGGCGCCCGCGCGCGTTATACGGCCGCCGACTGGCGCGCGGTACTCGGCAACCGCAAGCTATGGGGCGTGTATATCGGCCAGATCGCGGTGACCTCGACGCTGTGGTTTTTCCTGACGTGGTTTCCTACCTATCTCGTCAAATACCGGCACATGGATTTCCTGAAGGCCGGTTTCATGGCGGCCGTGCCGTTTCTCGCCGCGTTCGTCGGCATTCTGAGTTCGGGACTGCTGTCGGACTGGATGATCAAGCGTGGCGTGTCGGCCACCGTCGCCCGCAAGGTGCCGATCGTGACGGGCTTGCTGCTGTCCACGGCGATCGTCGGTGCAAACTATGTCGAGACGCCGTCGATGGTGATCCTCTTCATGGCGATCGCTTTCTTCGGCAGCGGCTTTTCGTCGATCACGTGGGTTCTGGTGTCGTCGATGGCGAAGAAGGAGTTGCTCGGCCTCACCGGCGGCATGTTCAACCTGATGGGCAATCTGTCGTCGATCTGCGTGCCGATCGTGATCGGTCTCATCGTCAGGAACGACGACTTCAAACCCGCGCTGGTGTTCATGAGCGCCGTCGGCCTGCTCGGCGCGTTGTCGTATCTGTTTCTGGTCGGGCGCATCGAACGGATTCGCTGAAGATCAGCCACGCGCCTTTCAGAACGCTTTCCCGACGTCTGGCGCGCGCGTCACGTGGCGTTACGTGGCGTGACGCGCGCGCCGTCGCAGTTACGTAACATCAAGGACCGGAACGGTCGGAAACCGCGTTTTCCGACCGTTCAAACGCCCCCGCCCAACTTGTGCAAAGCCTTATCCATAAAGGTTCTGGCGCCGTATGTCCGGCAGCCGACATACACATGGCCCGCTCCTTGCTCAAATGTGTTCAAACAACACATGCAGCGGGGAACATCATGGGCGAATTCCTTCCAGACTATCTGATCCGAGAACAGGCCGCCGTCGGCGCGCTGGTGATGTTCGGCGTGCTTCGTCTCGTCGGCGCGATGCTCGCCTACGAACGCGGCTGGCGCATCTCCGTGGTCGAAAAATGCTTTATCGCAGCCGCGGTGCTGTACTGCCTGCCGCAACTCTTCGATCTGCTGACGCAGATGTACGGCTCGCGTGCCGCCGGCGCGGAACTGGAAGGCAAGGCAGCGGGTTGCGCGATCGCGCTCTTCTGCGCACCGATAGTCGGACATCGGCTCGGCCTCGAATAATCGTGCTGATCGAACGGATGCTCGCGATGCGGCTGGGAAAGCGGCCTGCAAGGCCCACCAAGCCCGCAAAACCCATCTACCGCGTCGGCGACGTCCTGACGCTCAAGTCCGGTGGACGCCGGATGACCGCGACCTGGAGCGGGCCGGTACTGTTCGCGCCGGGTAACTGGCTGATCTGCCAGTGGTTCGGCGACGACGGCGAACTGCAACAGGAGATGTTTCCGGAAGAAACGCTGGAGCGGGCGCACAACGCACTCGCCGCCTGAAAGGGCAGCACCGGGTAGTAACGGATCAGCCGGCCACCGCCGGGCGACCGTGTGTATTGCGCCGCACGCTCTTGCTGTGCGGCGCTTTTTTTGATCTCAGCCCAACGCGGCAAAGGCCGGCACGCTGTGCGCCAACGCGGCCGCTGCGACGAACACGCCGATCATCGCCAACGCCTCCAGATACAGCACGTTGACGAAGGTATGCGCGTCCATCGTCGAGGCTGTGCGGCGCAAGCGCGGCAGCGCCAGGAAGCGGTTGAGTCCGCCCAGCACCAGCGCAAGCGCGACCAGCGTCAGCTTCAGCGTGAGCACGTGCCCCCACGTGCTCATCTCGATCGCCTGAAACGAGCCGCCCGAACCGCGCACGGCATTGAAGATGCCGGTAAGCAGCACCAGTCCGACCGCCACGATCGATACGTTCGACACCTGCGTCGCCGTGCGGATCAGCATCCCGCGGGCGGTCGAGGTGCCGAGCGCGGGCAATACCGAGAGCCCAGCCGCCATGGCCAGGCCGCCCCACACGCTCGTGACCAGCACATGCAGCGTCTGCATGGCGATCGCCGCCGACAGCGGGCCGGCATCGGCCGCGTGCCCGAGCGACGCCTTGCCCGCCGCGATTACGATCACCGCGAACCACAGCAGCGCATTACGCAACATGCCCGTATGACCCGCCATGGCGGTGCCCAGCAATAGCAGCGCGCCGGCGAACGCCACGCTCCAGCCATAGCCGACATGGGTTTGCGTCAGGACGGTCGGCACCACCCCGATGGCCGACGGCAACGCGACGCCGCTCATCGAGGCCGCCTGATACAGCAGCCAGCCGAGATCCGCGAGCACCAGCACGACGGTGGCCGTCAGCATCGACCGTTGCGCGCGCAACCAGGCGGGTCGCGCAGGGTTGATCTTGGCCTGCGCGTCTTTAGCGAGCCACGCGCCGAGCAACGCCGAACCGACGGCAAACGCAAACGCGACATTCATGAGCGCGGCCATCGCGACCTGCCCGATCCACAGTCCGTCCATGCTCATTTGACGATGAACGCGAAGTTGCCTTGCGTCCGGTGGCCGTCAGTGGCAACCGCGGTCCATTGCACCGCGTAGCGGCCGGCCGTCAGTTGCGGCAGCGCCAGGTGCATCACCTTTGCATCACTTTGGTCGACTTGCGACGCAGCGGGCGCGGCGGGCTTGCCGCTCGCGTCGCTCAGTTCGATCCGGCTGAAAGCCGGCTCGAGCGGCTCGGTGAAATGGATCGTCACTTCAGTGGGGGCGGCCACTTCGGCGTTCGCCGCCGGCTCACTCGAGATCAGATGCGCGTGAGCGAAAGCCGTCGACGTCACGACCAGCGCGGCGGCGCCGACCATCAACGCACGCAGCGCCAGGCGGGAAAAATTGAATAGCTTCAATAGCTTCATGTAAGGCCGATAGCTTGTGGAAAGTAAAACGGTGGACGTTGGGCTTAGGGGCACGGACGCCGGACAGACGCCGGCGAGCCCGGAAGTGTACGCTTCGATGGCCGGCGCGCGCGTCGGTTCAACCTGCTTTGTCACGCCAACCGAGATGAACCGGGCGCGCGCCCGCCGTCGTCCGGACAAAATCGAGACGGCCGGCCCACTTACCGCCCAGCGGCGCCGGCGCGCGTCAAACTGTCGCATGGCTGTCACACCAGGAACCTTCTCTAATGTGGCAAATAGTCACCATCACCCTTCGATGATAGAATGCTGCGTCGCCGCAGCGCCGGCTGCCCTTCACACCGAGCCGCTCGAAGTTCGGTCAGGTCCCCGATTTTGATGGAGTTACGCGTGTCTTCAAGACGCATTTTCCGCCCGCTGCTTGCCCTTCTGCTGATCGGCTCCGCGGGTGTCTATAGCGCTGCGAAAGCGCAGACTCAACCGAAGGCCCCCGATACGATGGAAGCGCGCGTGCAGGGTTGCACGGCCTGTCACGGCTCGCACGGCCAAGGTACCGACAACGACTACTTCCCGCGTCTGGCGGGCAAGCCGGCCGAGTATCTGTACAACCAGTTGCAGAACTTCCGCGAAGGGCGCCGCAAGTATCCGCCCATGAACTACCTCGTCACGTATCTCTCGGACGACTACCTTCATCAGATCGCCACGTACTTCTCGCAGCAACGGCCGCCGTACCCGGCGCCGGCCAAGCCGACCGTGTCGGCGGCCATCGTTGCGCGCGGCCAGCAGATCGTGCTGCACGGCGACACATCCAAACAGATTCCGGCCTGTGCGGCTTGCCACGGCAAGGCGCTGACCGGTATGGAACCCGCTATCCCGGGCCTGGTCGGTCTGCACTCGGACTACATCAGCGCGCAGTTGGGTGCATGGCGTTCGGGTTCGCGTCATGCCATCGCTCCTGATTGCATGCACACCATCGCCACCCGTCTCACCGATGACGACGTGAACGCCGTCGCAGCATGGCTTTCCACGCAAACGGCCCCACAAAACCCCGTGCCGGCTCCGGCCCGCTCGATGAAGACTCCGCTTGCCTGCGGCAGCGAACCGCAATAAGGCACCGGGAGAGACACTCAAATGAAACGCAAGTCTTTGTTCGCCCTCTCGGCAGTCGTCGTCGTTGCGGCTGCCGCACTCGTTCCCGTCCTCTGGTCGGGCGGCGACAATCTGCATAACGGCTCGGCTATGGCGGCAACGCCCGCCGACCAGGCCGCGCTGATCAAGAAGGGCGAGTACCTCGCCCGCGCCGGCGACTGTATTGCCTGCCACACGGTGCGCGGCGGCAAGCAGTTCGCCGGCGGCCTGCCCATGCTCACGCCGTTCGGCACGATGTTCACGCCGAACATCACGCCTGACGACCAGTACGGTATCGGCAAGTGGACGCAGGACGACTTCTACCGCGCGATGCACACGGGCCGTTCGAAAGACGGCAGCCTGCTGTATCCGGGCTTCCCGTTCACGAGCTACACGAAGGTCACGCGCGCCGACTCGGACGCGATCTACGCGTACCTGCGCTCGGTTACGCCGGTCAATGTGCCGAGCCGTCCGCACGAACTGAAATTCCCGTTCAACCAGCGCAACATGCTGATCGGCTGGCGCACGCTGTTCTTCCGCGAAGGCGAGTACAAGGCTGATCCGACCAAGTCGGTCGAATGGAACCGCGGCGCGTACCTGATCGAAGGCCTCGGCCACTGCGGCATGTGCCACACGTCGATCAACGCAATGGGCGGCCCGGTCAGCTCGGCGGCATTCGCCGGCGGCCTGATCCCGCTGCAGAACTGGTATGCCCCGTCGTTGACGTCGAACAAGGAAGCCGGTCTCGGCGACTGGGACACTAAAGACATCGCCGATCTGCTGAAGACCGGCGTGTCGAATCGCGGCGCGGTGTTCGGTCCGATGGCTGAAGTGGTTCACAACAGCCTGCAGTACATGTCGGACGAAGACATCAATGCGATGGCTACGTACCTGAAAACCATTCCGCAGAAGAGCGAGGCGCCGGAACCCCTGCAACTCGAAACGTCGGAAAAGTTCGGTGGCGAACTGTTGAAGCAAGGTCAGAAGATCTACGCTGACAACTGTGCGAAGTGTCACGCGGAAAACGGCCTCGGCATGCCGCCGGCCTTCCCGCCGCTGGCGAACAACCAGTCGATCCAGATGCCGTCGGCGGTCAATCCGATCCGTATGGTGCTGAACGGCGGTTACCCGCCGAGCACGGCAGCCAACCCGCATCCGTACGGCATGCCGCCGTTTGCCCAGGCACTGTCGAACACGGAAGTGGCCGCCGTCGTGACCTACATTCGTATGTCGTGGGGCAACCACGGTACGGCTGTGTCGCCGCAGCAAGTGTCCGATCTGCGTTCGGCGCCGCTCGACTAAGCAGCGTGTGATGCACCTGGGGCGCGGCCTGCGAATCACGCGGCCGCGCCCTTCGTTTTTTCAGGACCGGTATCATGTGGGGATAAACCCTTATGAAACCGCGCAGGAGGAAAGAGCCGTGCATGTCGGGGAGCGTTTCAACAGCATTACCCATCTCGTCGGCGCCGTGCTGTCGGTGGTGGGACTGGCTACGCTCGTGACAATGGGCGCGCTCGCCGGCGACGCGTACAAGGTGGTGAGTTTCAGTGTCTACGGTGCAATGCTGTTCGTGCTGTATGCTATCTCGACGCTTTACCACAGCGTGCGCAATCCGCGGGTCAAAGCGGTTCTGCAGAAATGCGACCATTCGGCGATCTACCTGCTGATCGCCGGCAGTTACACCCCATTCACACTTGTTACGTTGCGTGGACCGTGGGGCTGGTCGCTATTCGGCGTAAGCTGGGGGCTTGCCGCTCTCGGCATCGTGCAGGAACTGACGCTCGGACGACGCACCCGCAGCGTTTCGATGGTGTTGTATGTATTGATGGGATGGCTCGCGCTCGTTGCCGTCCGCCCGCTGGTTGAAGCTTTACCGGCAGCGGGTACCGCCTGGCTCGTGGCCGGCGGGATCATCTACAGCGCCGGTATCTACTTCTTCATCAACGACGAGCGCATCCGGCACGGACATGGTATCTGGCACCTGTTCGTACTGGCGGGCAGTCTGTGTCAATTCGTCAGTGTCGCGCGCTACGTCGCATGACATCCCACGGCGGCGAAATGCAACTTAAGGCCAGTCAACGTGTCTGCATAGCGCGTTGAAGCATTCGGCACGCGTATCGCGCGTGCCGCCGATTTCTCTGCGACCGGAACTGGGCTTTGGCCTCGAACACGCCATGCGGGCGTGTTCATGCCGCGCCTGTACCCGCTTGGGTCCACGTGGTGCCGTCTGGCGCCGTTCGCGAAACTGCATTGCAAAGAGCATTTATGTCTTTTGATTCCCTCGGCTTGTCCGAACCGCTGGTCCGCGCTGTCCACGAACTCGGCTACACCACCCCGACTCCGATCCAGACGCAAGCAATCCCCGCCGTGCTCAACGGCGGCGACCTGCTGGCCGGCGCGCAGACCGGCACCGGCAAGACCGCCGGCTTCACGCTGCCGATCCTGCAGCGTCTGAACACGATGCCCGCTGTCACCTCGGCCTCGGGCAAGCGCGTCGTGCGCGCGCTGATCCTCACGCCGACGCGCGAGCTGGCCGCCCAGGTCGAAGAAAGCGTGCGCGCCTACGGCAAGTACCTGAAGCTGAAGTCGACCGTGATGTTCGGCGGCGTCGGCATCAATCCGCAGATCGGCGCGCTGCGCAGCGGCGTGGACATCGTCGTCGCGACGCCGGGCCGTTTGCTCGACCACATGCAGCAGAAGACCATCGATCTGTCGCATCTCGAGATTCTCGTGCTCGACGAAGCCGATCGCATGCTCGACATGGGCTTCATTCACGACATCAAGCGCGTGCTCGCGAAGTTGCCGCCGAAGCGGCAGAACCTGCTGTTTTCGGCTACCTTCTCCGACGAGATCAAGACGCTCGCCGACAACCTGCTCGATTCGCCGGCGCTGATCGAAGTCGCGCGCCGCAACACGACGGCCGAGACGGTTGCGCAGAAGATTCACCCGGTCGACCGCGACAAGAAGCGTGAACTGCTCACGCACCTCATCAAGCAACACAACTGGTTCCAGGTGCTGGTGTTCACGCGTACCAAGCACGGCGCGAACCGCCTCGCCGAACAGTTGACCAAAGACAGCATCAGTGCGCTGGCGATTCACGGCAACAAGAGTCAGTCGGCCCGTACTCGTGCGCTCGCCGAGTTCAAGGACGGCACGCTGCAAGTGCTGGTCGCAACCGACATCGCGGCGCGCGGCATCGACATCGATCAACTGCCGCACGTGGTCAACTACGATCTGCCGAACGTGCCGGAAGATTACGTGCACCGCATCGGCCGCACGGGTCGCGCCGGCGCGACGGGCGAGGCGATCTCGCTGGTGTGTGTCGACGAACTGCAACTGCTGAAGGACATCGAGAAGCTGATCAAGCGTCCGGTGCCGCAGGAAGTGATCGCCGGTTTCGAGCCGGATCCGACCGCGAAGCCAGAGCCGATTCTGCGCCGTGGCCAGGGTGGTGGCGGCGGCGGTGGTGGTGGTCGTTCGCCGCGTCAGAGCCAGGGTGCGCCGAAGCGCGATGGCGCCCAGCGCGATGGCGCCCAGCGCGATGGCGCCCGGCGCGATGGCGCGTCGGCTGCCAAGCCGGCACAACGCTCGGGCCAGCGTCCGTCCAATGGTCAGCAGCAGCCGAAGCCGCAAGCTGCGAAGCCGGCCGGCAACGGCGGCCAGCCGCGCCGCGACGGTCAGCGTCACGACGGTCAGCCGCGTGCAGCGGCGCACGAAGGCGGTGCCGCCCAGCACGCACCGCGCAAGCCGCAGGGTGCAAAGCCACAAGGCGGCAATCCGGGTGCGCTGCTCGGCGGCGCCAAGCCGCGCAACGACGCACCGCGCGGCGGCCAGCCGACGCGCAGCGGCCAACGCGGCCGTTAAGTTTTAGGCAATGCCTGCTCGCTAGCCCCGTCCCAGACTAACGGCTAGCCGCAGCGGCAGCTTGCTTCAGGTGCTCGATCTGCCGTTCCCATCGATCGAGCACCGCCTCCCCTTCCCCTTGCAATTCAAACGTAATGCCGCTTGTCAGGCGCGCATAACGCACACTTTGCGCCTCCCCCGTGTCGATCGAACCGCGGAGGTACACGAGGCCGCTGTCGTCGTCTGCCACGCCCGCTAGCGGCGTCAAGCGCAACTGCACCTGATAGAACGCTTCATCGCAGACGAACGTCAGCGCGGCCCGTCCGCTTTGCGCAATCACGCGCGCCGCCCGGGCCTGTGGCCACAACGCGAGGCAGAGCGAGCGCGAATCAGGCGCATACAACTCGCCGACGCCAAGCAGCGACGTGCGCATATGGCCGTTCGCATCGACGGTGAGCAGGGCGGCGGTGAACCCCGTCTTGCTCGCCAGTGACGAACCGTCGAACAGCGCGCGGACCGCGTCAGGCCATTCGTCGAACACGTGCTGTTCGAGCGGGCGTTCGGGTGAAGGAAAATCGCTCATCGTATCGATCCGGTCCGAAACAGGTTGCGGGGTGCGCGGATTGCCGGCGCTGCGGGCGTTGCTGGCGCCGCTGGTGTTGCCACGATCAATCATGCCTCGAAAAACGAATGACCCGCGCGAGCGGGCCATTCCTCTTCATCCATGCGCCGCAAACTCAGCCGAAGAACATCAACGGAAAAACACGTGCTGCGTGATCTTGGCGAGCGGGTAATGCACACCCGGCTGAATCTTGGCCGGAATATCGAGCGGCTTGAGCAGCATTTTCACGCACATGTCCGCCGACAGATTGCGCCGCACCAGCGCATTGATGCGCGCCGCGCGTTCGCGGTTATAGGCCGAGTCGTGCACGCGCTCCGGATATCGAATCGCAAAGACATGACGCAACGCGATCTCCGAGTCTTCGTTCTTGATTTCCATCACACGGCGCATCAACGCGCCGAGAACCGCAAGACGCCCGTTTCCTTCGATCTTGTTGTACTTCTTGAAGAACTTGAAAAAGTGCTTGTAGTGACGGACTTCGTCGGTGCGGATGTTGTCGGTGATCTGCTTGAGCACCGGCTCGTCCGAACATTCGCCGATCGCGCGATAGAGCGTGGCGGTGCCCGTTTCCACCACACAGCGTGCAACCATTTCGAGCGCGCGGGTCTTCTCGAAGTCTTCGACCGAGCAGGTCAGCGAATACTCTTCCATGAAATTGCGGAACGCGGTGTCCCAGTCGAACTCCGGCCAGACGTAGGCGATATACGTCTTGAGAGCCCGGCCGTGCTGCATTTCTTCCGGCTCCCATTCCTGGTTGAGCCACGCCGAAACTTCCGGATCGCCGTCGAAGAAGGTGCTCAGGTTGCTGGTGTAAAGATCGGTACCACTTTCAATAAACGAAGCGGCGCACAACAGAAGCAGCAGGTCTTCGTTAGCCACTGCCTTCTGGCGATCTATGCGGGTGAGGTCAATATCCTCGATCCGCCAGGGCATCACATGGTTCAGCTCAGTGTGCATTGTGTCTTTGCTCCGAAAGCTGTATCGACTCGTGGAGCGCGCCCGGAACCGCCCGCTATTGCAAGGACGGTCCGCCGTGCCAGATACAGCGCCTTGAATTAGAGTTAACCCCTTGTATCTTGCATCTTAGCCGGTGTTTAGCAACTCTGCAGATAACCCAGCACAGACCATGCCGTGCCGCCGCAGTTCCAAATTCACGGTAGTCGAATCCTTCGGTTGATTACAAGCGGCGCCCGCAAGGCGAAAAAAAGCCAGCTCGAAGAGCTGGCTTTGAGTTGAACCGGGTGCACCTCACGCACGGCAAGGCTCGCTGCGCAGCACAACGGCCGCCGGCCGAAGCGTCATGGCGTCATGCGAGCTGGACGCGTTCGAGCTGCCGGACGCGCCGCATACGCCACGCAACCACGACCAGCGACAGGCCCGACAGCACTGCGGCAATCAGCACGTAGTAACTCGGCGCAAGCTTGTCGCCGGTCAAGTGAATGAAGGTCTCCACAATCGTCGGCGCAAAGCCGCCGAAAATCGTCACGCCAATGCTGTAACCGATTGAAAGACCGGTGGAGCGCACCTGGGTCGGGAAGATCTCCGACATCAGCGCGGGCATCGGCCCGGAATAAGCCGCCTTGAAGATTCCGGCGGTACCTTGCAGCAGGAGCAGCCAGCCGATCGTCGGATGCGATTGCAGCAACGCAAACATCGGGTAGATCGACGCGCCCATCAGAATCGATGTCGTCAGCATGATACGAATCCGGCCGATGCGGTCGGACAATGCGCCCATCACCGGCGAGAGCAGGAATTGCAAGCCGCCGTTGAGCACCACCACGCCGAACGAAGCCGCAGCCGGCATATGCAATTGCTTGACCGCGTACATCGGCATGTAGAGTTGCAGCACGTACACGCCGACCGTGGACTGCGCAACGATGCCCACCGCCAGCAACAGGTTCACCCATTGATTGCTGAACGAAGTGTCCTTTTCCCGCGGCGGCTCCTGACGCTTGCCGGCGGCCTGGCGCGCCGCCTCACCCGCTTCACGCTCTTTACGCAACGCGAGAAACTCCGGCGTCTCGTCGAGATGCGAACGGATGTAATAGCCCACTGGCCCGACCAGCAGACCGAACACGAACGGCAGGCGCCAGCCCCAGCTATTGAGTTGCTCGGGCGGCATCCACGCGGTCAGCAGCGATCCAAAGGCCGCTGCGGTGATTGCCGCGAGACCCTGGCTTGCGAACTGCCAACTCGCGTAGTAGCCGCGACGCGACGCGCTATGCTCGACCATGAAGGCCGTCGCACTGCCGAACTCGCCACCCACCGCGAAACCTTGCACGAGCCGTGCAAGCAGAATCAACACGGGTGCCGCGAGACCGATCGACGCATACGGCGGCATCACCGCCATCGTGAAGGTACCGACCATCATCAGCGCGATCGCGAGCGTGAGCGCCGCCTTACGGCCCTTGCGGTCGCCGTACATGCCCAGCACGACGGCGCCCAACGGCCGCATCAGGAACGAGATGCCGAAGGTTGCAATGGCGAGCAGCGTCGAGAGCCACTCGTCATGCATCGGAAAGAACTGTTTCGCGATGATCGTCGCGAAGTAGCCATAGACCAGAAAATCGAACCACTCGAGCGCATTGCCGATCGACGACGAAAACACGATACGCCGCACCATCGCTTTCGAAAGCGGCGCGGACGTGGAATGGGGGGAAGCTGTCGCGGGTTGCGACGCGGGGGTGTTCATGATGTCTCCTGCCCTGCCTGATATTTGACGCGCTGCAAGCGCTCGAGGCGCTCGATGCCCGGCTGTCGTGCGCAGTCTATTGTGGTTGCGCGTGACGCCCTGCTTTAATTGCCTGATCGGTCTGCCTCACGACAATGCGTCATGCATCGTCGACGGCGGCAACAAGACGCGGCCGCCGCCCATGCGGCGCCGCGCTTCGCTTAAGTCGTTCAGAAGCCGGCTGCCAGCCCGTCGCGACGGCTATCGCTCGCCGCCACGTAGCCGCGCTCCGGATCGTTACGGTCGAGCTTCCAGATGTACTGGCCCGAGCCGAAGTCCATGTACGGATCGTCGACCGACTTGATCGTGTGGCCCAGCTTCTGCAATGCCTCGGCGGTCTTCGGATTGAGCGTCGATTCGATATCGATCGTGAAGTCCCGGTTGACCTTCCAGCGCGGTGCGTCGCAGGCGGCCTGCGGCTGCTGACCGTAGTCGAGCATCCGCACGATCGATTGCAGATGGCCTTGCGGCTGCATGTCGCCGCCCATCACGCCGAAGCTCATCACCGCCTCCTGCCTGCCGTCCACCTGCTGGGTGAGGAACGACGGGATGATGGTGTGGAACGGCCGCTTGCCGCCTTCCACCACGTTCGGCGACTTCGGGTCCATCGAGAAGCCGCAGCCGCGGTTCTGCATCGCAATGCCGCTGTCCGGCACCACGATGCCCGAGCCGAAGCCCATGTAGTTCGACTGGATGAAGCTGACCATCATGCCGCGCTCGTCCGCCACCGACATATAGATCGTGCCGCCGGCCTTCGGCATGCCGAAGTCGAACTGCGTGGCGCGCCTGGGGTCGATCAGCTTCGCGCGCGACGTGAGGTACGCGTCGTCGAGCATCTGCTCCGGGGTGACGTCCATCGAACGCGGATCGGCAACGTAGCGGTAGACGTCGGCGAACGCCAGCTTCATCGCTTCGATCTGCAAATGCTGCGACTCGATGTTGTCGACGGCGAGTTCCTTCACGTCGAACTTTTCGAGGATGCCCAGCGCGATCAGCGCCGCGATGCCCTGGCCGTTCGGCGGAATCTCATGCACGGTGTAGCCGCGATAATCCTTGCCGATCGGCTCGACCCAATCCGCCTTGTAGTTGCGCAGATCGTCGAGGGTCAACGCGGCCCCGCCTTCACGCGCAAACGCCGCGATCTGTTCGGCGATCTCACCTTCGTAGTACGCACGCGGGCCTTGTTCAGCCAGCTTGCGCAGCGTCTTCGCGTGACCGGGAAAGCGCACCAGTTCGCTCACTTCCGGCGCGCGGCCGCGCGGCATGAAGGTTTGCGCGAAACCCGGCAGGTCCTTCAGTTCCGGCACCGCCGCCGCCCATTTATAAGCGACGATGCTCGCCACCGCATGACCGCGTTCGGCGATTTCGATCGCCGGCTCCATCAGATCGGCGAACGGCAGCGAACCGAATTTCTGATGCAGCGCTTCCCAGCCGGCAATCACGCCGGGCACCGTCACTGCGTCCCAGCCGCGCTTGGGTTGCTTCGCGAGACCATTTTCTTCGCCGTACTTGCGCTTGAAGTAATCGACATTCCACGCCGCCGGCGAGACGCCCGACGCATTCAGGCCATGCAGTTTCTTGCCGTCCCACACCAGCGCGAAGGCGTCGCCGCCAAGGCCGCAAGACACCGGTTCGACCACCGTGATAGCCGCGGCCGCCGCGATCGCCGCGTCGACGGCATTCCCGCCTTTCCACAGCATCCGTAGCCCGGCTTGTGCGGCGAGCGGATGCGAAGTCGAAACGATGTTGCGCGCGAATACAGGCAGACGCGGCGTCGGATAGGGGTTTTGCCAGTTGAAGCCAGTCATGTCGAACACTCTCGAAAGCGTGGCCCGGCGTATTGTTGAACGCCGGAAGCCATGGGAAACGGGTAAGACTCGGGTAACACGCGGGGTAATGCGCGGAACCTTGGATTGCAGCGCGATCCGGCACAAAAAACAAATTCATTTATCAAATGAATAAATGCGCAAATGATCTGAATAGCTCGTTGCCGGGTCGCCCAGGATGCGAACCATGACGCACGAGTTGGCAGACAAGACGTGCGATGGTCTTACAATACGCTCACCCTCGTTCACGCATGACCCGTTTTCCGGCTCGACTTTTCGTGCTGTTGGCGGGGAATGCCGATAAAAACCCACGACCCGAGACACATGACCCGAGACCCCCGCCTGACTCTCAACGCCCGGCAACAGGAACTGCTGGAGTGGGTGCAACGCGACGGCTTCGTGACCGTGGACGACCTCGCGGCCCACTTCGACGTGACGCCGCAGACGATCCGCCGCGACGTCAACTGGCTCGCCGACATGAACCTGCTGCGCCGCTATCACGGCGGCGCCAGTCTGCCGACCAGCTCCGAGAACGTCTCGTACACGGCGCGTCAACGGATGTTCCATGAAGAGAAGCGGCGCATCGCGGCGCTAGTGGCCACTCACATTCCCGACCAGGCGTCCCTCTTCATCAATCTCGGCACCACCACCGAGGAAGTCGCACGAGCGCTCAACCGGCATCGCGGCCTGCGCGTGATCACCAACAATCTGAACGTCGCCAGCATGATGAGCGGCTATCCGGATTGCGAAGTGCTCGTGACGGGCGGGATCGTGCGGCCATGGGACAAGGGCATCGTCGGCGAACTGGCGATCGACTTTATCCGGCAGTTCAAGGTGGACTTCGCGATCATCGGCACGTCGAGCATTGAAACGGACGGCACGCTGCGCGATTTCGACACCCGCGAAGTGCGCGTGGCCGAGGCGATCATCCAGCACGCGCGCACCGTGTTTCTCGCCGCCGACAACTCCAAATTCGGCCGCCCGGCACTCGTCCGCCAGGGTCATCTCGACCAGATCGACGCGCTTTTCACCGACGCCGCACCACCCGCCGAGATGAACGAAACGCTCGCCGCCGCCAACTGCCAGGTGTATGTCGCCGAGTGATCCAGGTGTCTTCGGCCATGTTGCAGTGCACGCAAAACTTCGAGTGAAATCAAGGATCTGGCTGCGACCCCAAACCGCCTGTGAGGGTCCCAATTGTCAAAGGGAAAATTTGCTGCGGCCCCTTTGGTGTTTATCTGGCGGTTGACTACACTCCAGTTCCCCAGCGTCCGTTCCGCGCTACGCGGCGCGCTGGCAGTGTGAACCTGTGTGTATGAGCCGTACCTCCCGCCTGACCCTCTAGCGGACTTCACTGGCATCGTGCCAGTCGCCGGCAAGGCCGTCCGCGTTAGCTTGACATGGAGAGAACGATGCTGAGTCCGCATGAATTCGCCACGTTGTTGCTCGTCAAGGACGCCCCCAATCAAGTCGACATGGAGCGAGATGAACTCGATGCCCTGCTGGAACGCCAGTTGGTGCAGCTCGAACGGCTCGCATCGGGCAACGAACAGTGGCGCGTGACTGAAAGCGGCGACAGCGCACTCCGTGCCATCAAACGTTTCTCGTAATACGCTGGCTTTTGAAGCGGCCGCCTGAACGGCCGCTTTGTTGTGCCCAATTCATTTACGCTGTAAATTGTCGCGACGGATCTTCAGCCCTCGCGCATGCCAAAAACGCTCACCTCCGACGACATCCAGCAATTTCGCGAAGCCATGCGGCGTGTCGCTGAAAATGCGTTCGCCACCCGCGGCGCAGAAGGCGTGACGATGCGCGAACTGGCGAAGGAACTGGGTTGCAGCGCGATGACGCCCTACCGCTATTTCCGCGACAAGGACGAGATTCTCGCGATGGTCCGCGCCGCGGCGTTCAACCGCTTTGCCGCGCGGCTCGAAGCCGTGGCGAAACAACCTCCCTCGACCGACCGCTACGCGCTCAGCGACGCCTACGTGGCATTCGCCCTCGACGAGCCGCACGCCTACCGTTTGATGTTCGATCTAGCCCAGCGGGACGAGGCCTACCCGGAACTCGCCGCCGCCTCGCAACGCGCCTGGCAGATGCTCGGGGCGCACCTCGAGAAGCTGGTTGCCGCGGGCATTCTGGAGGGCGATCCCTACCTGATCGGCTACGCTTACTGGGCGAGCTTGCACGGCTTCACCATGCTGGCGCTCGCCAATCAGTTGCCGCTGCCTCAGGCGCAACGACCCGCTGCGAGCAGCGCGCCGACACGCGAAGACGTGTTCGCGCAGATTCGCCGGATGTTGTGGCGCGGAGCTCAGCCGCAGCGCGGCTAGCCCGCGCGCAAGGTCGGATCGGCCGCCGCGCGCCAACTCAACGCCTTGGCCCGCTGGTCGATGAAGAAACTCACCCACTGATTGCGCACCTGCGGATCGGTACTCGTCCCTTGTGCCGTATAGCGCTGCGCGAGCGACGTCTGGAACGCGCAGTAATCCTCTTTCGACAACTTGCCGCGCCGGTTCGCCACGTACGCATCGAACAGTGTCGTGTAGACGTTTTGCGCGTCGTTGCCGTAGTCGACCGTTTGGGCGCCGCACATCTGTTGCAACGATGCGAACGAAGGCGCGCCCATCGTCCCGTTCAAGCTCGGCGAGCTGATGCACCCCGTCAGGAGTGCAACGCCACCGATCATCCAAAGTCCACGCATGAATTCACCTCGAAATGGCTCCTTTCGAGAGTATCGTCCGTGGCCGCGCGTTACGCCACCACCTTCACCAGGCACTAGAGGAATACCTAAGAAAACCGAACTTTACTTTTTCGAATATGTTCATTAAAGTTCGCAAACGAACACTATCGGTTCGATAGTTTTTCTAAACCACTTCCGGATACGACGCAGGGGATACAGCAGGTGACGCAAGGCTCGAGATACGATTTGCTCGTCGTGGGCGGCGGGATCAACGGCGCAGGCATCGCACGCGATGCGGCGGGCCGCGGCCTGTCGGTACTGCTCTGCGAACAGGACGATCTGGCCGCCCATACGTCGTCTGCCAGCACCAAGCTGATCCACGGCGGCCTGCGCTACCTCGAATACCGCGAGTTCGGGCTGGTGCGCAAAGCGCTACAGGAGCGCGAAACGCTGCTGCGCGCCGCGCCGCACATCATGTGGCCGCTGCGCTTCGTGATGCCGCACATGCCCGATCTGCGTCCGGCCTGGCTGATCCGCGCCGGCCTGTTCCTTTACGATCACCTGGCGAGGCGCGAACTGCTGCCCGGTTCGCGCGGCATCGTCATGCGCGATCATCCTGCCGGTGCGCCGCTGGTCGATTCGATCAAGCGCGGTTTCGTGTATTCGGATGGGTGGGTGAACGACGCGCGTCTGGTCGTGCTGAACGCGCTGGATGCGCAGGAACGCGGTGCAAAGATTCTCACGCGCACCAAACTGCTGAGCGCGGTGCGCGCCGGTGGCGAATGGCGCGCGCAACTCAAGCGTGCGGACGGCACGATCCTCGACGTGCGCGCGGCCTCGATCGCGAATGCGGCCGGACCGTGGGTCGGCGAGTTGCTGCACGGCGCGCTCGGCCGCGAGG
The DNA here is from genome assembly GCF_009455635.1 of Paraburkholderia agricolaris. Taxonomy (NCBI): domain Bacteria; kingdom Pseudomonadati; phylum Pseudomonadota; class Betaproteobacteria; order Burkholderiales; family Burkholderiaceae; genus Paraburkholderia; species Paraburkholderia agricolaris. The sequence goes on along the minus strand of NZ_QPER01000001.1, from coordinate 530,608 downwards.
CGACACACAGCGTGCGTCTCGTGAAAGGCAGCCATATCGTCACGCGCCGCCTGTTCGAGCACGATCACGCGTACATCTTCCAGAATCCGGACAAGCGGATCATCTTTGCGATTCCGTACGAACACGATTACACGCTGATCGGCACGACCGACCTCGAATATCGCGGCGACCCGTCGCAAGTCGCAATCAACGCCGAAGAAACACAGTACCTGTGCGATTCGATCAACCGCTACTTCAAGCAGAAGATCTCGCCGCAAGACGTGCGCTGGACCTACTCGGGCGTGCGTCCGCTGCTCGAGGAAGAAGGCGCGGACAACCCCTCGGCGGTCACGCGCGATTACTCGCTCGAACTCGACGCACCCGCAGGCGAAGCACCGCTTCTGTCCGTGTTCGGCGGCAAGATCACGACGTTCCGCAAGCTGGCGGAGGAAGCCGTCGACAAACTCGCGCACGCGCTGCATAACGGCGCGCCTTCGTGGACGGCCGGTGTGCCGTTGCCCGGCGGCGATATCCCGCAAGCCAACTTCGAGCGCTTTCTCACCGGCTTCAAACAGCAGAATCCATGGTTGCCGGCCGATCTGGCACACCGCCTCGCGCGTGCGTACGGCACGCGTGTAAAGCATGTCATCGGCAACGCACGCTCGGTAGCGGACCTCGGCCGCGCATTCGCGCCCGGTCTCTATGAAGCCGAGCTCGCCTATTTGCGCGATGTCGAATGGGCACGCAGCGCGCAGGATGTGCTCTGGCGCCGCTCGAAACTCGGCCTGCACGTCGAGCCCGGCACGCTCGATTCGATCACACGCGACATCGACACGTGGCTCGCCCGCGAGCCCTCCCGACAGAGTGCCTGATCGGGTCACTTACCAGACTGACTAACTAGCGAAGAATTGAGTCACCTGATCAGACTGCCTGGCCAGGCTACAGCAACACAGCGCAACGCAACGCAACGCAACGCAGCCTGAGCGACGCGAGTGACTCCGCATGAACCGAATCGATTTTCACCCCTCGGCTACTGAGAAAGCCGGGACGCACATACTCAAACTGTTGCAGCCCGCTTAAAACAATAAGCCGTTCCCGTCGCCGGTCAGCAGTCCGGCGATTCATAAAACGCATGGAGAAGAGACAATGCAGGATCAGTACATCCTCGCGCTTGACCAAGGCACCACCAGCTCACGCGCGATGCTGTTCGACCGGCTCGGCAATGTCGTGTCGACCGCTCAGAAAGAATTCCAGCAAATCTATCCGCGTCCGGGCTGGGTCGAGCACGACCCGCAGGAAATCTGGTCGACCCAGGCCGGCGTCGCCGCCGAAGCCGTCACGCGTGCCGGCATGAACGGCACGTCGATCGCCGCGATCGGCATTACCAATCAGCGTGAAACCACCATCGTGTGGGATCGCGAAACCGGCCACCCGATCTATAACGCGATTGTCTGGCAGGACCGCCGCACCGCCGACTTCTGCGATCAACTCAAAGAGCAGGGTCTCGAAGAAAAAGTCCGCGCGAAAACCGGCCTGCCGATCGACTCGTATTTCTCGGCGACCAAGATCCGCTGGATTCTCGACAACGTCGAAGGCGCACGCGAAAAGGCCAAACAAGGCCGTCTCGCCTTCGGCACCGTGGATAGCTGGCTGGTGTGGAATTTCACCAAGGGCGGCCTGCACGTCACCGACGTGACCAACGCGTCGCGCACGATGCTGTTCAACATCCACACGCTGAAGTGGGACGACGAACTGCTCGAAGCGCTCGACATTCCGCGCAACATGCTGCCGGAAGTGCGTGCGTCGTCGGAAGTGTACGGGCCGACCAAGACCACCGTATTCGCCTCCAAAATTCCGCTCGCGGGCATCGCCGGCGACCAGCATGCGGCCCTGTTCGGCCAGATGTGCACGGAATCGGGCATGGTGAAGAACACCTACGGTACGGGTTGTTTCCTCGTGATGAACACCGGCGACAAGCCGATCGAATCTAAGAACAATCTCGTCACCACGATTGCCTGGCAGATCGGCGATCAGATCAACTACGCGCTCGAAGGCAGCATCTTCATCGGCGGCGCGGTGGTGCAATGGCTGCGCGACGGCCTGGGCATCATCAAGAACGCCGCTGAAATCGAAACGATGGCACGCAGCGTGCCGCATTCCGATGGCGTGTATCTGGTCCCCGCCTTTGCCGGTCTCGGCGCGCCGCACTGGAACGCCCGGGCACGCGGCACGCTGTTCGGCGTGACGCGTGGCACGAGCTCGGCGCATATCGCCCGCGCCGCGCTCGATTCGATCGCCTATCAATCGCTCGACGTGCTCAAAGCGATGGAAGCCGACTCGGGTATTCGCATCGGCGAATTGCGGGTGGACGGCGGCGCTTGCGCGAACAATCTGCTGATGCAATTCCAGGCGGACATTCTCGGTGTCGATGCAGTACGGCCGAAGGTATCGGAAACCACCGCATTGGGCGCGGCGTATCTGGCCGGTCTCGCGGTGGGCTACTGGAAAGACGTGAACGAGCTGAAAAGCCAATGGGCGCTCGACCGCCGCTTCACGCCTGCCCTGCCGCACGCCGACGTCAAGGAATGTCTCGACGGCTGGCAGCGCGCGATTCGCGCGGCGAAGGCCTGGGCCGATACGCCCTGATCCGGAATTCACCCACGACCTCTCGATATAACGAAGCCGCTTGTCCCGCGGCTTCCCTAACAACTATATTTCGGATAACCAACGATGTCTCCTTACATTGCGGAATTTATCGGTACCGCGCTGCTGGTGCTGCTCGGCAACGGCGCGGTCGCCAACGTGCTGCTTGCCCGCACCAAAGGCAAAGGCGCGGATCTGATCGTGATCGTGATGGGCTGGGCGATGGCCGTGTTCATCGCCGTATACGTCACGGCGTCGTATAGCGGTGCGCATCTGAATCCTGTCGTGACGATCAGTCTCGCGCTGGCGGGCAAATTTGCATGGGCCAAAGTGCCGGGCTACGTCGCCGCGCAGATGCTCGGCGGTATGGCTGGCGCCCTGCTCGTGTGGATTGCGTATCGTCAGCACTTTGCGAAAGAAGGCGATGCCGACGTGAAACTCGGCGTGTTCTGCACAGCGCCCGCCATTCGCAGCGTGCCGCATAACCTGCTCACCGAAATGATCGCGACTTTCGTGCTGATCCTCGGCGTGCTGTACCTGGCTTCGCCGCAAGTGGGTCTGGGCGCGCTCGACGCGCTACCGGTCGGCCTGCTGGTGCTCGGCATCGGTATTTCGCTCGGCGGCCCGACCGGCTATGCAATGAGCCCTGCGCGCGATCTGTCGCCGCGTCTGATGCACGCGCTGCTGCCGATTCCGGGCAAGCGCGACAGCGATTGGCGTTATTCGTGGATTCCGGTGTGCGGTCCGCTGCTGGGCGGCGCGCTGGCAACGGGGCTGTATCTGTACCTGCACGCGCATTGATCTTGCGGGTACGCCGGGCGCATATAAAAGCGCGTCCGATGTACCCCGTGAGCACGCTCAAGACGCAATTAAGCACCGACGGAAGGCGATGGCGCCGCGCACCCGGCGCCAAAGCACGTATCATGATGCTTTCAATCTCCGCGCATGAGCTTGCAACTGTCCTGCTCGCGTGCCTCTCGCTGCCCGTCTTAAAGCATGATCGACCACCTCATTTGTGACTGCGACGGCGTGCTCGTCGACAGCGAAATCATCGCTGACCGCGTAATGCTCGAAACGCTGTCCGCCACTTTCCCCGGCCTTGATTTCGAGCCCGTCGTCAAGACGGCATTCGGCCAGCAGACCTCGCGCTTTCTCGAAGGAATCGAGAAGTCGTTCGACATCACACTGCCACCCGACTTCTTCAATACGATCGAACACAACGTCGAACTCGCGCTCGCCGCATCGCTCAGCCCGATCAACGGCGTGCGCGACGCATTGCAGCGCGTAACACTGCCGGCCGCGGTCGTCTCGAATAGCCGCCTCGCGCGCGTCAATGCATCGGTGCGGCGCGCGGGCTTACAGCAGATTTTCGGTGACCGGATTTTCAGCGCCGAACAGGTCGCGCGGCCGAAGCCGTTTCCCGACGTCTATCTGTTCGCCGCAAAAACGCTAGGCGTGGAGCCTTCGCGATGCGTGGTCGTGGAAGATAGCGTAGCCGGGTTGAATGCGGCACGCGCGGCGGGCATGAAAACGATTGCCTTCGTGGGCGCGAGCCATATCCCCGACGGTTATGCCGACGCGCTGCGCAAGATGGGCATGACGCGCATCATGAAGCATATGGATGAGCTGCCCGCGCTGGTTGAAGCCGGCGCGCGCGGCGAGTTTGGCGACGTGCAGTCTTAACGGCCTTAACGGGCGTAGCGATAAAAAAAGCCGGCTGCAATCGCCGGCTTCGAGCATCAAACTGCTGACTAACCCCACGGTTTTCCGAACGTGGGGTTATTTTTTCAGAATCAAACCTCGTCGGCTACGCATTCACGCGCTGCCGCCAGCGCCTGACGGAATTCCACCAGTTCCGCGATCGTCAGCATCGGCAGATTGTGTTGCGCCGCGAAGCGCTCCACGTCCGCGCCGCGCGTCATCGTGCCGTCCGCGTTCATCAGTTCGCACAGCACGCCGGCCGGCTTCAGGCCCGCGAGAATTGCCAGATCGACCGTGCCTTCGGTGTGGCCGCGGCGTGCCAGTACGCCGCCCGGCTGCGCGCGTAGCGGGAACACATGGCCTGGGCGCACGATATCGGCAGGCTTTGCCGTGTCGCTGATGGCCGCGCGGATCGTCGTCACGCGATCGAGTGCGGACACGCCGGTGGTCACGCCGTCGCGTGCTTCGATCGAGACCGTGAACGCGGTGCCGTGGCGGCTTTCGTTATTGACGGCCATGGGCGGCAGTTCGAGCGCACGGATTTTTTCGTCGGGCAGGCACAGGCAGACAATGCCGCTGCATTCGCGGATCAGCAAAGCCATGGTTTCGACGGAAAGTCGCTCAGCCGAGACAATCAGATCGGCTTCGTTCTCGCGGTCGTGATCGTCTTGCAAAACGACGGCACGGCCATCGCGCATGGCTTGCAAGGCAGCGGCGATACGCGGCGGAACGGGCTCGGTGGCGAGCAGGGGGATGTCGAGAATTGCGTTGTCCGCAATCACCGACGGAGCAGGAAACGTAGTAAAGGACATAGTTGAAACGCTCATCGCAAAAGTTGGGCGAAAAACGTTTCAGGGCATTGCAAACAGACAAAGACGCGCCGTTGAACGCCGCGCAAAGCGACGCTCACGCACCGCTCCAACCTCTAGCGGCGACACGGAAACGAACATGACTATCTGCACATCTTCTTCCATCCGGACTCTAACCGTCGGCTCTGGCTTCTCACCAGATCTGCTGACCCCATGTCGATCAGAGTTAGCGCTTTAGCGCTAACTCTGGTCCTATGCAACGTAGTTGCACAGCGCCAAATACATTGACGACGCGGGCGCTCGCGGGCTCACCGGCTCACGCTTTCGCGCTGCCGGTATACCGCCGGTGGGGAATTTCACCCCGCCCTGAAGACGCACTGATTGCCGGATCAACCGGCTCGCAAAGGATACAACAGTCGCGCGAGACCTGCAGCGCAACCCCTACTGATTAGACGGACATCTCTGCTTTACAGCCGGTCCGCCTGAAAACCCTGTGCTTCAAACCGGCTCGGCCTGCCGCGTCAAATCGTGCGGCGCCGGTACATCCCAGCGCGGCGGCGTTTCCGCCTTCAGCGTCACGCGAAACGCGCGCGCCTCGGTGTCGCCAGGATTGCGCAGGCTGTGCGGCTGGTCGGCATCGAACACAATCGCGTCGCCCGTGGCGAGTAATTGGCGCTGGTCGTGCACGCTGACTTCCAGCGTGCCCTCGCTCACCACCAGATTCACCGTGGTGCCCGGCGCGCGGCGCGTGCCGGCCTCGGTATGCAAGGGCGCGATACGCAACTCGTGAAACTCGGCGGCGGTCGGTTCGGCGTCGGGATAAAGCGGCCGGGCCGAGTACCGCCCATTCGAACTGACCAGACGCGACGAACGCTCCGCCGGCAAATGCTCGAAGCCGTTGGTCGCATGGCGACGCAGGAAAGCCGCCACCGATACCTTCAACGCCGAGGCCACCTTGCACAGTACCTTGATCGAGGGCACGCTGCGCGCCGACTCGATCTGCGCGAGCATTGCCCGTGAGACGCCCGAAGCGCGAGCCAGAGCGTCAAGTGAAAGTTGGCGCTCGGCGCGCAAACGGGCGAGATTCACGCCGACCAGATGTTCAAGAGCATCGAAAGGTTCGGCGGCACGCGGCGACGCATGAGTGTCAGCCGTGGGGTCCCGAACCAGCGCAAGCGGGGAATGCATGATTGCCTCCAGAAGCGCCGCCGTACGGCGGGCAAGCGGTTAGTGGAAGCAAGATAGCATCGCGCCCCGCCGCGCCCAACGAAGTTATCTTCACACTGTTATCAGCATTGCGGAGGACGATTCTCGCAAAGCTTGTGCGAATTTTTCATATGGGCGGGTGCGGGCTCTGCTACGCCCGAACCCTCGTGCGCACTCAAGTCCATCGGCAGACATCCGGCGCGCCCCACCGTCACGCCCGTTGCGCCACGGCTGCCGTCGGCGCATCCATGCGCGCCGCGAACCACGTGAGCAGCAACGCCACCACGCTGACACCCGCCGCGACCCATGGCAGCGTATCGAGCGCATAACCGTGACTGATCACCAGACCACCAAGCCACGCGCCGCCCGCATTGCCCACGTTGAACGCACCAATGTTCAAGGTCGAAGCCAGATTCGGCGCCGCAGCGGCCTTCTCGACCACGCGCATCTGCAACGGCGGCACCGTGGCGAACGCAGCAATGCCCCATACGAAAATGGTGATCGCCGCGGCCACCTGCGAATGACTGGTACGCGCGAAGATCGCCATCACGATCGCGAGCGCCACCAGAATGCCCATCAGCGAAGGCATCAACGCGCGGTCCGCGAGCTTGCCGCCCACGGTATTGCCGACCGTGAGGCCGATGCCGAACAGCACCAGAATCAGCGTCACGCCACGCGGCGAGAAACCGCTCACCTGCTCGAGAATTGGCGCGATATAGGTGAACACGACGAACACGCCGCCGAAGCCGAGCACCGTCATCGCGAGCGCGGTCCAGACTTGCGGGTCCTTCAGCACGCGCACTTCATGCATCAAGCCGACCGGACCGGAATCGTGACGATTCGGCACCAGCAGCGACACCCCCGCGAGCGACAGCACCCCAAACGCACTGACGATCCAGAACGCCGCACGCCAGCCAAATTGCTGACCGACGAACGTCCCGAATGGCACGCCGAGCACATTGGCGAGCGTCAAGCCGGTGAACATCAGCGCAATCGCGCTTGCCCGCTTCTCAGCCGGCACGAGCGAAGCCGCCACCACCGCGCCGATGCCGAAGAACGAGCCATGCGCGAACGACGTCACCACGCGCGCAATCATCAGCACGGAATAGCTGGACGCGATCGCGCACAGCGTGTTGCCGACAATGAACACGCCCATCAGCAACTGCAACGCGAGCTTGCGCGGCATCTTGCTGGTCGCCACCGCGAGCAGCGGTGCACCGACCGCGACGCCGAGCGCATAGCCGCTCACCAGCAAACCGGCCGACGGAATCGACACGGCCAGATCGCGCGCAACCTCGGGCAACAGGCCCATGATTACGAACTCGGTCGTGCCGATCGCAAAAGCGCTGATCGCTAGCGCCAGTAATGGAATGGGCATTTTTTCTACTCCAGGTTCTAAAGTTAAGCGTGTTAGCTACGGCGGGCGTGCCGCGGCGCGGTCACAAATTCGATGACCACACCCGGCGCGAGCGCGACGAACAGTTGCAACTCGGCTTGCTGCGGCCCCGTCTGCGGTACTTCGGCGAGCTGATAACGCGTGTCTGCCGCATGCAGGCGCTGCAATAACGCCTGCCATTCGTCAGCGCTCTCCAGCCGGAAAGCGATATGGTCGATGCGCGGCGCGACCCTGCCCGCCTGGACGGCCACGGTCGCGTCGATCAGATGAATCAGCGGACGGCCGTTTGCGTACAACCAGTAGCCATCGATCGAAAACGGCGGGCGCGCACCCTGGGTCAGCCCGGCGACGTCGACGAAGAAACGTCGGGCGGCGTCGAGATCGGCGGTGACGATCGTTGCGTGATCGAGTTGCATGGTGTGGGCTGCACGCAGCACAAAGGGTTTACGAGGACTGCATTGTGAGCGCGGCACGTCAATTTGATAATTGGCGTAGCATTTGAAGCATTTTCAAATTCTGTTGAAAGATCGTAATGGATAGCCTCGGTGACATCCGCCTGTTCGTCGAAGCGGCACAGCAAGGCAGCCTCTCGGCCGCGGGCCGCAAGATGGGCCTGACTCCGGCCGCCGCCAGCGCGCGGCTGGCCAAGCTCGAAGCCGGCCTGAAAGCCCGTCTGTTTGAGCGCACCACCCGCCAGCTCAGGCTGACAGACGAAGGGCGCCTGTATCTGAACTGCTGCCGCCAGGCGCTGCAATCGCTCGACGACGCCGAGGCCGCACTGCAAGCCGGCCAGGGCGTGGTGCGCGGCAAGGTCCGGGTCTCGGCAACCTCGGACTTCGGCCGCAATCTGCTGATGCACTGGCTCGACGAGTTCAACGCGCTCTACCCGGAAGTCACGTTCGCGCTGACGCTGTCGGATTCGCTATCGAATCTGGTGCAGGAAGACATCGATCTGGCGATCCGCTTCGGCGTGCCGCAGGACAGCTCGCTGGTCGCCCGCAAGCTGGCGCCGAACCGGCGGGTGCTGTGCGCGTCGCCTGACTACATCGCGCGCAAGGGCGAGCCGAAAGATCCGCACGATCTGGCGAATTTCGATTGCATCGTTCTTGGCACCGCTTCAGGACCCGTCAACGAATGGCGCTTCACGCGCGGCGATGAAGTGCAGAACTACACCGTGCCGTTCGAGACCTCCCGGGAAACCAACGACGGCGCCGTGGCCCGCGAATGGGCCCGGCGCGGCTACGGGATCGTCATCAAGTCGATGTGGGACGTGGAAGCGGACTTACGGGGCGACTGCCTGAAAATCCTGCTACCCGAATGGCGCTATCCGGACGCGCCGTTGCACGCGCTCTACCACCGCAACCGGTTCATGGCGCCGCGCGTGCGCGTGTTGCTGGATTTCCTGAGCGAGCGCTTCGCGCAGGTATCGGACGAACTGGAAGCCCTGCTGGGCTTGCCGCCGGAGCAGTCGCGGGCAACCGCCGCGGCAGAAAGCGCAGCCGATGAAGGGCTATAATGTTGAGCTACGTTGCGAACGTGTCGAATGTGTCGAATGGGTCACGAACGTGGACCGGAATTGACCCTCGCAGGTCCCAGGCCGGCTCGAGCGGACTCAAACACCATCCCGCGGGCCGCCCGCACGCTACCCGCACGTTCGCCCCCTCTACACCTTTTAAACGACGCCCCCAGGTTAACCACTGCGACCGGCGAAAATCGATGATCAAGAAAGTTTATGTAAAAACCTTTGGCTGCCAGATGAATGAGTACGACTCCGACAAGATGGTCGACGTACTCGGCGCGGCTGAAGGACTCGTCAAGACCGACACGCCGGAAGACGCGGACGTCATTCTGTTCAACACGTGCTCGGTGCGCGAAAAAGCGCAGGAAAAAGTTTTCTCCGATCTCGGCCGCGTGCGCGAGCTGAAGGAAGCGAATCCGAATCTGATCATCGGCGTGGGCGGCTGCGTGGCGAGCCAGGAAGGCGCGTCGATCGTGTCGCGCGCGCCCTATGTCGATCTGGTGTTCGGTCCGCAAACGCTGCACCGTCTGCCGCAAATGATCGACAAACGCCGCGCAAGCGGCCGCGCGCAGGTCGACATCTCGTTCCCGGAAATCGAAAAGTTCGATCACCTGCCGCCCGCGCGCGTCGACGGTCCGAGCGCGTTCGTGTCGATCATGGAAGGTTGCAGCAAGTACTGCAGCTACTGCGTCGTGCCTTATACGCGTGGCGAAGAAGTGTCGCGCCCACTGGACGACGTGCTGACCGAAATCGCCGGTCTCGCCGACCAGGGTGTGCATGAAGTCACGCTGCTCGGCCAGAACGTGAATGCATACCGTGCGGGCATCACGCTTGGTTCGACCGAAATCGCCGACTTCGCCCAGTTGATCGAATACGTCGCCGATATCCCGGGCATCGAACGGATTCGCTATACCACGTCGCACCCGAAGGAATTCACGCAGCGCCTGATCGACACCTACGCCAAGGTGCCGAAGCTCGTCAGCCATCTGCATCTGCCGGTGCAGCACGGCTCCGACCGCATTCTGATGGCAATGAAGCGCGGCTATACGGTGCTCGAATACAAGTCGGTGATCCGCAAGCTGCGCGCGATCCGCCCGGACCTGTCCTTGTCGACCGACATGATCGTCGGCTTCCCCGGCGAGACCGAGGAAGACTTCGACAAGATGATGGCGCTGATCCACGAAATGAAATACGACACGAGCTTCTCGTTCATCTACAGCCCGCGTCCCGGCACGCCCGCCGCGAATCTGCACGACGACACGCCGCGTGAAGTGAAACTCAAACGTCTGCAACATCTGCAGGCTACGATCGAAGAAAACGTGCAACGCATCAGCGATTCGATGGTTGGCAAAGTCGAGCGGATTCTGGTCGAACGCCCGGCACGCAAGGACCCGAACGAACTCGCAGGCCGCACGGAAAACAATCGCGTGGTGAATTTCCCCGCACCGGTCGCCTCGCACGCGCGGCTGATCGGCCAGATGGTGGACGTGAAAATCGTCCATGCGTACCCACATTCGTTACGCGGCGAACTCGTGCTGGTGCACGACGACGCACCCGCGACCACTCACTGAGCGACGCCCGCCCGGCGTCACGAACCCGACAGGATCGATCCACCGCCTTGAAGACCACTCAGCAGCATCTGGAATTCACCGCACCGCGCGACGACAACGCGCGGCTCGCCAACCTCTGCGGACCGCTCGACGAAAATCTGCGGCAGATCGAGCAGGCGCTCGACGTGACGCTGCAACGCCGTGGCCACCGCATCACGATTCGCGGGCGCGGCGCGAAACTCGCGCTCACCGCGCTCGAAAACTTCTACAACAACGCGCGCGAGCCGCTGTCGGTCGACGACATCCAGCTCGCGCTCGTCGAAGTGCGCCACCCGGCGCGCCATCGCGCGAACGGCAACGGCCAGGGCCAGGGCGCGGAAACGATCGACTCGCGTTTCCCCGGCAACCCGGATCATCCGTTCGACCAACCCGCCGACACCGGCGAAGACGACCTCGAAGAACTCGGCCCGAAGCTGTACACGCGGCGCGCCGACCTGCGCGGCCGCACGCCGGCGCAACGCGAGTATTTGAAGCAGATCATTTCGCACGACGTGACGTTCGGCGTCGGCCCGGCCGGTACGGGCAAGACGTATCTCGCGGTGGCTTGCGCGGTGGACGCGCTGGAGCGCGATCAGGTCAAACGCATCGTGCTGACGCGTCCGGCCGTCGAAGCGGGCGAGCGTCTCGGCTTCCTGCCGGGCGATCTGGCGCAGAAGGTCGATCCGTATCTGCGTCCGCTGTACGACGCGCTGTACGACCTGCTCGGCTTCGATAAAACCGCCAAGATGTTCGAGCGGCAGATGATCGAAATTGCGCCGCTCGCCTATATGCGCGGCCGCACGCTGAATCACGCGTTCATCATCCTCGACGAGGCGCAGAACACCACGCCCGAACAGATGAAGATGTTCCTCACGCGGATCGGCTTCGGCTCGAAGGCCGTGGTGACAGGCGACACGACTCAGGTCGACTTGCCGCGCGGCGCGAAGAGTGGGCTGATCGAAGCGCAGCAGGTGCTGTCGGACGTGCGCGGCATTGCGCTCACGCGTTTCACGAGCGCCGACGTGGTGCGGCATCCGCTGGTCGCGCGAATTGTGGAGGCGTACGATGCGCATTCGCAGAAAACCGCCGGTCCGGCGGATTCACGCTAATTTGCGCTGATTTGCATCAAAATTCACTCGATATGTCGCAGCAACCCAAGCAACAAGAGCAACAAGTCGTCAAAACCGCATGAGCCGCGCACCGAAACTGACGTTGAATCTGCAATTCCCCGCCGCCAAGGCCTGGCCGGAACACAAGGCGCTGCTGCCGCGCGCCACCGTGGCCGGCTGGATCAAGGCGGCGCTGTTCGCGGACGGCGAGCTGACCGTGCGTTTCGTCGACGCCGAAGAAGGCCGCACGCTTAACCGCACCTATCGCGGCAAAGACTATTCGACCAACGTGCTGACGTTCGCCTACGCTGAATCGGAAGACGATCCGGTAACCGGCGACCTGATCCTGTGCTGCCCCGTGGTGGAGAAAGAAGCCACCGAACAGGGCAAACCGCTGCTTGCGCACTACGCGCATCTGCTGGTGCACGGCACCCTCCATGCGCAAGGTTACGACCACGAGGTCGAGGAAGAGGCCGAGGAAATGGAAGCGATCGAGACTGAAATCCTCGGCAAGCTCGGTTTCCCGGATCCTTATCAATAGTCTTTGCCATCACCGTTAAAAACTACCGTGAGCACGTCCTCTCCTGAAGCCGATCTTCGCAACACGCCCTGCCCGGACTATCCGCCCGCGCTAGGCGAATCGCGGCTGTTGACGGACGAGGAATTGCGCGCGTCGCTCGAATGCACGTTGCGCGATTGGGACCGCAAGAGCGATCTGTGGCTGTTCGGCTATGGGTCGCTGATCTGGAATCCCGGTTTGCCCACCGCCGAAGCCGCTCGTTCGAGAGTGCACGGCTATCACCGCGGACTGTATCTGTGGTCGCGCGTGAATCGCGGCACGCCCGAACAGCCGGGCCTCGTGCTCGCGCTCGACCGCGGCGGCTCGTGCTCCGGCATCGCCTTCCGCCTCGCCGCCGAGGGCGCGATGCCGCATCTGGAGGCCTTGTGGCGCCGCGAAATGCCGATGGGGTCGTACCGCCCGGCGTGGCTGCCCTGCGTGCTCGCCGACGGCCGGCGCGTCGATGCGCTCGCGTTCGTGATGCGCCGCGATGTGCCGACCTACACCGGCAAGCTGCGCGACGAGGTCGTCAAAGCCGTGTTCGGCTGCGCGAGCGGCCGTTACGGCACCACACTCGACTATGTCAGCCGCACCGTCCACGCACTGCGCGAAAGCGGCATGCCCGACCGCGCGCTCGAAGCGTTGCTTGAGCGCTGCCGTGAAGAAGGCCGCGAGGCCGGGCAGGCGTAAAGCGGACGCGAAGTAAGCGCGGGTAACCACGCTTTTTTGCTCGAAAACGCTTTTTCTCCCGTAATCAGTTAGGATTGACCCACGCCTTTGCCGCGCGCGGCTGGAGGCTTTCATTACAGCTTCACTCATCGCCCAGCCAGGCGGGACACGGTCCTGCCATGTGCCTGGTGTATCCTTAATGCTCTGCAACAGCGCGCCCAGTCTCGCCGGGCGCACTACCATGAACGACACGTATCCCAGTCGACGCCAAACCGACAAAACGCAAGAAAAACGCTCACTCCTCGAGCGTCTGACCGACTTCATCTCGCCTGAGCCCGACTCGCGCGCGGAGCTCCTGGAAATTCTCCAGGACGCCCACGAGCGCAACCTGATCGACGCCGACTCGCTGTCGATGATCGAGGGCGTGTTCCAGGTGTCCGAACTCAGCGCCCGCGACATCATGGTGCCGCGCGCACAAATGGACGCGATCAACATCGCGGACAATCCCGCCGAATTCATCCCCTACGTGCTGGAAAAAGCGCACTCGCGCTATCCGGTCTACGAGGGCAATCGCGACAACATCATCGGCGTGCTGCTCGCGAAAGACCTGCTGCGCTATTACGCTGAAGAAGAATTCGACGTGCGCGGCATGCTGCGCCCCGCTGTTTTCATCCCGGAGTCGAAGCGCCTGAACGTGCTGCTGCACGACTTTCGCGTGAACCGCAATCACCTCGCGGTGGTGGTCGACGAATACGGCGGCGTGGCCGGCCTGATCACGATCGAAGACGTGCTGGAGCAGATCGTCGGCGATATCGAAGACGAATACGATTTCGACGAGGAAAGCGGCAACATCATTGCCTCGCCGGACGGCCGTTTCCGCGTGCGCGCGCTCACCGAAATCGAGCAGTTCAACGAGGCGTTCGGCACGCATTACTCAGACGACGAAGTCGATACGATCGGCGGTCTCGTCACGCATCATTTCGGACGGGTGCCGCATCGCGGCGAGAAAGTCCGGCTCGACGATCTGATCTTCGAGATTCTGCGCGGCGATGCCCGCCAGATTCACATGCTGCTGGTGCGCCGCGACCCGCTCGCCGGCCAGCGTGAGCGCGAAGCCCAGCACGTGCAGACCTGATCCGCTTTTGAGTCGTTTCTGATCCGCTTCTGAGTCGCTTTCTCTCTTTGCTTCCTCAACTCCTCACGCCGACCGCGCAACAATGGCCGACCCGATTACATCCCGTTCGCGCCGCGGCGTGAGTGCTCCTGCCGCCCCCGCCACCCGGGAAACCCGCGGCCGCGCACTGCCCCGCTGGCACTACCTCGTCGCGTTGGCCGCCGGTGCGGCCAATACGCTGTCGTTCGCCCCGACGCCGCACGGCGGCTGGCTCGAACTCGTGATCTTCGTGTTTTTCTTTGCGTGGCTGACACGGACCACCAGCTGGAAAAGCGCCGCGCTGACAGGCGGCGCTTTCGGCTTCGGCAACTACGTCACCGGTGTGTGGTGGCTGTATGTCAGCATGCACGACTACGGCGGCATGGCCGCACCGCTCGCAGGCGCGGCGGTCGCGCTGTTCTCGCTGTATCTGGCCGTGTACCCGGCTCTGGCTGCGGGCATCTGGTCGTTCTGCGCCGGCCACGCACGCAGTAACGCGTCCGGTGCCGAACAGCCGTTCTCGCCGACCTGGCACGGCGCGCTGGCGTTTGCGAGCGCGTGGGCGATCGGCGAATGGTTGCGCGGCACGGTGTTCACCGGCTTTCCCTGGCTCGCGAGCGGTTACGCGCAGGTAGACGGCCCGTTCGCCGGGTTTGCGCCCGTGGCGGGTGTGTACGGCGTCGGCTGGATGCTGGCGCTGGTAGCGGCGTTGATCGTGCAGGCGCTGTTGCCGCTGCTGGCCTCGCGCGGGCAAGCCAAGGCTGACGACAGCGGAAGCGCCGGCAATACGGCAAAGCCTGGTGTCGCACGCGTCGCGGTACCGGCGGCCATCGCGCTTGCGCTGATCGCGGCCGGCCTCCTCCTGCCACTCGTGCAATGGACCCTGCCGGCCAACGCGCCGCTAACGGTGCGCCTGCTCCAGGGCAACATCAAGCAGGAAATGAAGTTCGAAGAATCCGGCATGCGCGCCGCGATCGACCAGTATCAGCAGATGATCACGTCGAAGCCGGCCGACCTGGTCGTCACACCGGAAACCGCCATTCCGGTGCTCGCGCAGCAATTGCCGCCGCAGTTCGCGTCGGCGGTGCGCAACTTCTCCGATACCACCGGCACCGCGATCGTGTTCGGCGCAATCGGCGGCACTATCACGCCGGAAGGTCAGGTAATCGACTATACGAACAGCCTGTTCGGCGTCACGCCGGGCACGCGCGACGTGTATCGCTACGACAAACACCACCTCGTGCCGTTCGGCGAATTCGTGCCATGGGGCTTCCGCTGGTTCGTGAACCTGATGCGCATTCCGCTTGGTGATTTCGCACGCGGCGCACCGGTGCAAAAACCATTCATCGTGCACAACCAGCCGGTCGCCGTCGACATCTGCTACGAGGATATTTTCGGCGAGGAAATCGCGCGGAGCATTCGCGAGAGCGCTACGCCGGCCGGCGTGCTGGTCAACTCGACCAATCTTGCCTGGTTCGGCGACACCATCGCACTGGATCAGCACCTGCAGATTGCACGCATGCGCTCGCTGGAAACCGGCCGGCCGATGCTGCGCGCCACCAACACCGGCATGACCGCCGCGATCGATGCCAACGGCCGGGTGATCGGGCGTCTGACGCCGTACACGATCGGCTCGCTCGACGTGACGGTACAAGGAACCTCGGGCAGCACGCCCTATGTGACGAGCGGCAACAATACCGTGCTGGCGATTTCGTTACTGCTGCTGGCGTTCGGTTTAGCGTTCGGTCCGGCGATTACACGGCGGCAAAACGGCAAAAAATAAAGCGCGCTCCGGAAAACCGCGAGCGCGCTTTATCAAGAATCAGGTCTTACTGATTCGATGCGATCCGCTGCTGAATATGCTGCGCACGGGCAGGCGATGACGGATGCGAACTCAGCATACTCGACTTGCCGCCGTCCAGTTGCGAGAGCTTGTTGAATGCCGTCACCAATCCCGACGGATCGAGATTCTTCTTTTTCTGCAAATCGAATGAATAATCGTCGGCGGCGCTTTCCTGGGTTTGCGAGAACTGCGCGTTAATCAGCTTCTCCGAAAAGTCACCAAGCTGCGAACTGGACAACGCCCCCGCCACGCCACCTGCCGATGAAGCGACCGAGCGCGCCGCCGAGGCCGCATACGCGACCTGCATCGCCTTCTTCGTATGGCCGAGCGCAACGTGGCCCATTTCGTGGCCGACCACACCGCGCACTTCGTTGTCGTTCATCATGTCCATCAGGCCGCTGTAGACACGCACGCAGCCGTTGGCCATCGCCCATGCATTGACGTCCTTGGTCACGTACACCTTGTAGTTCACCGGCACGCCGTTGATGTTGTTGCCCAGTTGCGCGGCGATCTTGTTCAGGCGTTTCTGATACTTGCTGTTCGCGGCGGCAATCTGGTTTTCGCTATCCAGTTGCGCGCACGACTTGTCGGTCAGCGCGCGCACGTCGGCGTCGCTGAGTGTGGCGGCCTGAGCGGCCTGCTGGCCGGACTGGATCAGCGCAGTCGGATTAACGTCGCTGACGCTCGAGCACGCAGCAAACAGCCCACAGGCAGAAGCGGCAATAACAAAGCGGTACGGGTTCATGTGGAAGTCTCTTTTGCGGACGTTATTAATATCGGCGGCGCGTTGTAATGCACCGCCCATTCACAATGGCCGCATATCACGGGGAAAAGCCCCCGCGTATGTCGATTGAATAAACCATTGCACCACGCGGCAGACAAAAAAATGCGCCTGACGGGCAGGCGCATTTTTACCACAAACGTAAGCTTATATTCATACTTATGAAAGCATGGATAACCTCATTTTGCAATTTAACGAGGATGGCGGGCGGGGCGATTCCAGACAACCTCACCGCCACGCGGCAACGAGTACCTCACTCAATCCGCCGGCACCGTATCAATGAATGACTGGCGCAACGACAGCTTCTGGAAATGCTTATCCAGATTCGGATACCCTTCGCGCCAGTTCAACTCAGGCATGCGGAAATCGAGGTAGCCCAGCGCGCAGCCCACCGCGATGTCCGCCAGCGTGTAGTGATTGCCCGTGCACCAGGGTTTGCTGCCGAGGCCCTGCGACATCGCGATCAGGCCTTCGTCGATCTTGCGTTGCTGCCGCGCGACCCACGCTTCCACGCGCTGCTCGGGCGTGCGCTGCGTGCCTTCGAGACGAATCAGCACCGCCGCGTCCAGGATGCCGTCGGCGAGCGCCTCCCAGCACCGCACCTCGACGCGCTCGCGACCCGACGGCGGAATCAGCTTGCCGACCGGCGACAGCGTATCCACGTATTCGCAGATCACCCGCGAGTCGAACACTGCTTCGCCGTCTTCCATCACAAGGCACGGCACTTTGCCGAGCGGATTGAAGGTGTGAATCGTGGTCTCCGGCGCCCAGACGTTCTCGGGCACGAGTTCGTAGTCGATCTTCTTGTCGGCCAGAACGATCCGCGCTTTACGCACGAACGGGCTGGCGAGCGAACCGATGAGTTTCATCATGACCATCTGCCTTTTCTTGAATTCGGCGAAAGTATAAGTGGTCGGCGGCCTTCCCGAACACGGCGGGGCCGCTTCGCAAGCCGCATGGATGCTCGCTGTGGATGGATTGCAACATTGCCGCAGCGCCCGCACGCCGTCTACCCGGCCGAATGGCCAATGCGGCCGGGACAACCACCTTCTCCCCGTCAGTATCCGCGCAAAATAAGTCTGCGCATTGGGCGCTACAATCGCGACATGAACCAGCCGACCGAACCCACCATCGCCGTTGACGTCTACCGCACGCGCCGCGAGCGCGTACTCGCCGCGTTGCGCGCAGCGGGCGGGGGCGTCGCCATCGTCCCCACCGCGCCGGAAAAGCTGCGCAACCGGGACGCCGACTACCCCTACCGGCACGATAGCTACTTTTACTATCTGACGGGTTTCACCGAACCCGAGGCTTGGCTGGTGCTCGATGCGAGCGCGGCGCCCGGCGAGCCGGCTTCGATCCTGTTCTGCCGCGACAAGAATGTCGAGCGCGAGACGTGGGAAGGCTTCCGTTTCGGACCGGACGGCGCGCGCGAGGCGTTCGGCTTCGACGCCGCCTTCGCCGTGGGCGAACTCGATACGCGGCTGCCGCCGATTCTTGCCGACAAGCCGGCGCTGCACTACGCGCTTGGCACGTCGGCGGAACTGGACGAACAGGTACGTGGCTGGCTCGATACCGTGCGCGCGCAGGGCCGCAGCGGCGTCGCCCCGCCCGCCGTCGCGCGAGACCTGATCCCCTTGCTCGACGACATGCGGCTCGTCAAGGATCATCACGAACTCGCCATCATGCGCCGCGCCGGACAGATTTCAGCGCAGGCGCATCGCCGTGCCATGGCCGCCTGCCACCCCGGCGTGCGCGAGTACGAACTCGAAGCCGAACTGCTCTACACGTTCCGCAAGTTCGGCGCGCAGGCGCCGGCATACACCTCGATCGTCGCGGCGGGCGCCAACGCTTGCGTGCTGCACTACCCGGCCGGCAACGCGATTGCCCGGGACGGCGACCTGATCCTTATCGACGCCGCCTGCGAACTCGACGGCTATGCGTCCGACATCACGCGTACCTTCCCGGCGAGCGGCCGCTTTACGCCGGCGCAGCGCGAGCTGTACGACATCGTGCTGGCCGCGCAGCAGGCTGCCGTCGACGCCACACGCGTCGGCGCCACGTTCGACGATCCGCACCAGGCTGCTGTGCGCGTGCTGTCGCAAGGCTTGCTCGATACCGGCATCCTCGATCGAACCAGATTCGCCTCGGTCGACGAGGTGATCGCCGAGCGCGCCTACTCGCCGTTCTATATGCACCGCACCGGCCACTGGCTCGGCATGGACGTGCACGACGTCGGCGACTACCGCGAACGCGGCGCGCCGCGCGACGAGGCAGGCGCACTGCCGTGGCGCACGCTGCAGGCAGGGATGACACTGACCATCGAGCCCGGCTTGTACATTCGTCCGGCCGAAGGCGTGCCCGAGCGCTACTGGAACATCGGTATCCGCATCGAAGACGACGCGATCGTCACACCGGCCGGCTGCGAGTTGATCACGCGCGACGTGCCGGCGGCCGCCGACGAGATCGAAGCGTTGATGCAGGAAGCCCGCGCGGCCCAGCCAACTCGGCAGTAATTCAGGAAGTAAGCGAAGGAAGCAACCCGCAATGAACGACGTTTCCCAGTCGACGGTGATTCTGAAACCCGCCGCGGCCGACCGCGCCTTCGATTTTGACGTGACGATCGTCGGCGCCGGACCGGTCGGGCTCGCGCTGGCCGGCTGGCTGGCACGCCGCAGCGCGACTCAGGCGCTGAAAATCGCGTTGATCGACGCACGCGAGCCGGAAGATTCGATTGCCGATCCACGCGCGATCGCCGTCTCGCAGGGTAGCCGGATGATTCTCGAGCCGCTGCGCTGGCCTGCCGATGCCACCGCGATCCACCGCATCCACGTATCGCAGCGCGGCCATTTCGGCCGCACCTTGATCGACCACAGCGAGCACGGCTTGCCGGCGCTCGGCTACGTGCTGCGTTATGGCGCGATCGTGCACGGTCTCGCCGAAGCGGTTCACGCGAGCGCGGTGCACTGGTTCCGCTCCACCGCCGCCTCGGCGCCGACTCAGGAACTCGACGGCGTCACGCTGCCGATCGAAACTGCGGGTGTCACACGCAATCTGCGCACGCGGATTCTGGTGAATGCCGAGGGCGGCCTGTTCGGCGACCAGAAAACCGCCGGGCGCGCGGGCAACAGCGCCGGCGGCGGTACACGCGATTACGGACAAACCGCGCTGCTCGGCACGGTCACGGTGTCGGCGCCGCAACCGCATGTGGCGTGGGAGCGTTTCACGTCGCAAGGACCCATCGCGCTGCTGCCAATGGGCGGCGTGCGTGGCGCGGATTACGCCCTGGTGTGGTGCTGCGCCCCCGACGAAGCCGCGCGGCGCGCCCAGCTCCCGGACGCCGAATTCCTGCGCGAACTCGGCGCCGCCTTCGGCAGCCGCATGGGTAGCTTTACGCAAATCAAGGGGCGCGCGTCGTTTCCGCTGGGGTTGAACGCCGCCGACACGCTCGTGAAGGGTCATGTCGTCGCCATCGGCAATGCGGCGCAGACGCTGCATCCGGTGGCGGGTCAGGGTCTCAATCTCGGTCTGCGTGACGCGCACGCACTCGCCGACGCCCTGTCGGCGGAAGGCCCCACGCCGCTCGCTCTCGCCACGTTCGCACAACGCCGCGCGCTCGACCGGCGCCTGACAATCGGCGCGACCGACACGCTCGCCCGCCTTTTCACCGTCGACTTCCCACCGCTCGCCGCCTTGCGCGGTCTCGCCCTCACCGCGCTCGAATTCGTGCCGCCGGTGAAAACCGCGCTGGCCCGGCAAATGATGTTCGGCCAACGCCGCTGAGCGCACTCCCCGCTCGCGGCCCACGGCCGCTGCAGCCTTTTTAGGCAGCGTCCACGGCGCCGCGCGAGCGGTGTCGATTCTATGAACCGGACCACTTTCATAGAAGATTTAACAAGTTACGACGGATTCAAGTCGGGTGCCGGCTATCCGTTAACGCTAAAATAGCGGTTTTCCCTCGCATTTCGCGAACGCTCCGATTGACAGAATCTGAAAAGAAACTGAAGCAATCGGTCGCAGGCGCGTCCAAGTCATGCCCACTCTCGGCTCCCACAATCTGCGTAATAACCTGTTCGTCGCCCCCATGGCCGGCGTGACCGACCGTCCGTTCCGGCAATTGTGCAAACGGCTGGGCGCAGGCTATGCGGTGTCGGAAATGGTCGCCTCGAATGCGCAGTTGTGGAAAAGCGAAAAGACCATGCGCCGTGCCAATCACACGGGCGAGGTCGAACCGATTGCCGTGCAGATCGCCGGCGCCGATCCGGCCATGATGGCTGAAGCCGCGCGCTACAACGTAGCGAACGGCGCGCAGATCATCGACATCAACATGGGCTGCCCGGCCAAGAAGGTGTGTAACGTGGCCGCGGGTTCTGCGTTGCTGCAGAACGAACCGCTGGTGCAGCGCATCGTCGAGGCCGTGGTGGGCGCGGTGGGCGTCGGGCCCGATGCTGTGCCCGTCACGCTGAAAATCCGCACCGGCTGGGATCGCGACAATAAAAACGCTTTGACGGTCGCCCGTCTGGCCGAAGCCGCCGGCATTGCCATGCTGACCGTGCACGGCCGCACTCGCGCCGATCTGTATCACGGCGACGCCGAATACGAGACCATCGCTGCCGTCAAAGCAGCGGTACGCATTCCGGTGGTCGCCAATGGCGACATTACGTCGCCGCAAAAAGCCCGCGAGGTGCTCGCCGCCACCGGCGCCGACGCCATCATGATCGGCCGCGCCGCACAGGGGCGGCCGTGGCTGTTCCGCGAGATCGAGTATTTCCTGCAAACGGGTGAGCTGCTGCCGCCGCCGCGCATCGATGAAATCCAGCAGGTGATGAACGAACATCTCGAAGATCACTACGCGTTCTACGGCGAATTTACGGGCGTGCGCACTGCGCGTAAGCATATCGGCTGGTACACTCGCGGCCTTTCTGGCGCCAACGTGTTCCGGCACCGTATGAATACGCTGGACACCACGCGCGAACAACTCCTCGCCGTCAACGAATTCTTCGACGCCCAAAAGGCGATCTCCGACCGCCTCGTCTACGTCGACGAGACGCTCAGCAAGAACGACGGCGAGCCGGACCATACCGACCGACTAGCAGCATGAGCAAGAACAATATCGAACAATCTGTCCGCGACAGCCTGGGGATGTATTTCCAGGATCTCGACGGCTCCAATCCGCATGACGTCTACGACATGGTCATTTCATGCGTGGAAAAACCTTTGCTCGAAGTGGTGCTCGAGCAGGCCGGTGGCAATCAGTCGCTGGCCGCCGAGTATCTCGGCATCAACCGCAATACGCTGCGCAAGAAACTGCAACAGCACGGTCTGTTGTAGTTCGTTGTAGTTTCAGGCGCCCTGCCACGTTTCCCTTCGGCTTTTCGTCTTCATCATGATCAAGCAAGCGCTCATCTCCGTTTCCGACAAGTCCGGCATCGTCGACTTCGCCAAGTCGCTGTCGGACCTCGGCGTCAAGATCCTGTCGACCGGCGGCACCGCGAAACTGCTCGCGGACGCGGGCCTCTCCGTCACCGAGGTCGCCGACTACACGGGCTTCCCGGAAATGCTGGACGGGCGCGTGAAAACGCTGCATCCGAAGGTGCACGGCGGCATTCTGGCGCGCCGCGACCTGCCGGAACACATGGCAGCGCTTGAAAAGCACGACATCCCGACGATCGACCTGCTGGTCGTGAATCTGTATCCGTTCGTGCAGACCGTGTCGAAAGAAGAGTGCTCGCTGGAAGACGCGATCGAGAACATCGACATCGGCGGCCCGACCATGCTTCGCTCGGCCGCGAAGAATCATCGCGACGTGACCGTGGTGGTCGATCCGGCGGATTACGCGGTCGTGCTCGACGAAATGCGCGCGAACAGCAACGCCGTTTCGTACAAGACGAACTTCCGCCTCGCCACCAAAGTGTTCGCGCACACCGCGCAGTACGACGGCGCGATCACGAACTACCTGACGAGCCTGACCGACGAACTGCAACACTCGTCGCGCAACACGTATCCGGCAACCTTCAATCTGGCGTTCAGCAAGGTGCAGGACCTGCGCTACGGCGAAAACCCGCACCAGAGCGCCGCGTTCTACCGCGACCTGGCGGTGCAGCCGGGCGCGCTGGCGAACTACAACCAGTTGCAAGGCAAGGAACTGTCGTACAACAACATCGCCGATTCCGATGCAGCGTGGGAATGCGTGAAGACGTTCGACGTGCCGGCCTGCGTGATCGTCAAGCACGCGAATCCGTGCGGCGTGGCAGTCGGCGCGGACGCGAACGAAGCGTATGCAAAGGCGTTCCAGACCGATCCGACCTCGGCGTTCGGCGGCATCATCGCGTTCAACCGTGAAGTCGACGAAACGACCGCCCAGGCAGTGGCCAAACAGTTCGTCGAAGTGCTGATCGCCCCGTCGTTCAGCGCGGCGGCCCGCCAGGTGTTCGCGGCCAAGCAGAACGTGCGTCTCCTGGAAATCGCTTTGGGCGAAGGCCATAACGCGTTCGATCTGAAGCGCGTCGGCGGCGGCCTGCTGGTGCAATCGCTCGATTCGAAGAACGTGCAGCCGCGCGAATTGCGCGTGGTCACGAAGCGTCACCCGACGCCGAAGGAAATGGACGACCTGCTGTTCGCATGGCGCGTCGCGAAGTACGTGAAGTCGAACGCGATCGTCTTCTGCGGCAACGGCATGACGCTCGGCGTCGGCGCGGGCCAGATGAGCCGCGTGGACTCGGCGCGTATCGCCAGCATCAAGGCGCAGAACGCCGGGCTGACGCTGACGGGTTCGGCCGTGGCGTCGGACGCGTTCTTCCCGTTCCGCGACGGTCTGGATGTGGTGGTCGCAGCAGGCGCAACCTGCGTGATTCAACCGGGCGGTTCGATGCGTGACGACGAAGTGGTCGGCGCGGCGGACGAGCACAACATCGCGATGGTGTTGACCGGCGTGCGTCACTTCCGGCATTGATTTCGGCTTCGCGGGCGGCGTCTTTGTGATGCGATGCTCGCCAGCGTGGCTTGAGTGAAACGGCCCGGCGGAGTTTTCCGCCGGGCCGTTTTCTTTCGCGTGTCTACGCGATCTCTTTTCGACGCATGCGCCCGTTTTTATTCCGCCTGCATCGCTGCTCACCGACCGCCACGCAGCGCGTTCGTTGTAGTATCGCAAGCACCTGCTTTTAACCGCTTATGCGGCACCTCATGAGAATTCTCGGTATCGACCCCGGCTTGCGCGTGACCGGCTTCGGCGTGATCGATCAACACGGCCACAAGCTCAGCTACGTCGCGAGCGGCACGATTAAAACCGCCGACGCCGATCTGCCCTCGCGTCTCGGCACTATTTTCGAAGGCATTTCGACACTGATCCGTCAGCATTCACCGGATCAGTCGGCGATCGAAAAGGTGTTCGTCAACGTCAATCCGCAATCCACTCTGCTGCTCGGCCAGGCACGCGGCGCGGCGATCTGTGGGCTGGTGGCAGGCGGCGTGCCGGTTGCCGAATACACGGCCTTGCAGTTGAAGCAGGCCGTGGTCGGCTACGGCCGCGCAACCAAAGAGCAGATGCAGCAGATGGTGGTACGGCTGCTCAACCTCTCCGGCGTGCCCGGCACTGACGCCGCCGACGCCCTCGGCATGGCGATCTGCCACGCACATGGGGGCTCGACGCTTAGTACGCTGGGTGGTATTGCACCGTCGCTCGCGAAGAAAGGCTTGCGTGTGCGGCGTGGACGGCTGGTGGGCTAGGCCCTCAGTTCCGGCTTGCCAGCGCCAGCCGGCAAGCCAGCCCGGCGAACACGGTTCCCAGCAGATACTGCGGCAGACGCGACGGCCGGCGCCCGGCACTGAGCTTACGGCTCAGCTTGCTCGCCATCAGAATCACCGCGCCGTTCACACAGAAGCCGATCAGATTCAGCACGGTCGCGAGCACCATGATCTGCAACGCCACCGAGCCCGCTTCGGGCCGCACGAACTGCGGAAATAGCGCGAGTACGAACAGCGCGACTTTGGGGTTCAGCAAATTGGTGAAGAGACCCTGCCGGAAGATGCGGCCGACCGGATAACGGCTCATCGAGGCATTCGGCGACAGCACCGTGCCTTGCGTGCGGAAGGTCTTCCAGGCGAGGTACAGCAGATAAGCGGCGCCGGCGAAACGCACGACGTCATAGGCCGTGGGCACGGCCAGAAACAGTTGCGACAGGCCGAATGCGGCAGCCAGCGCATGACAGTAAGTGCCGACCAGAATACCCGCCAACGAGGCGAAACCAGCGGGACGTCCCTGGCTCACACTGCGCGAAGCGATTAGCAGCATGTCGGGGCCGGGTGTGGCGGTCAACGCGAGACACGCGCCGGCAAACAGCGCGAGAGTGGTAAGGCTCAGCATGGAAGCTCCTTCTGGTTGTGCCGGGCGAGAACCCGCCAAAAGGGATCTCAGTCTAGGGGGCCGCAACACGCTGGTCAACCGCGATCACGCATAATGCAGCGCGCCACTGCGCAGCTTGCCGGCGCGCCATCGCGCTACCACGCCCGCCGCTCACTCGCTGCGCTACACTCGCCCTTTCTCTCGAGATTGAATCCGCCATGATCGGTCGCATTGCCGGCGTTCTGCTGGAAAAAAACCCGCCACATCTGCTCATCGACTGCAACGGCGTGGGTTACGAAGTCGATGTACCGATGAGCACGTTCTACAACCTGCCCTCGACCGGCGAGCGCGTCGTGCTGCTCACGCAAATGATCGTGCGTGAAGATGCGCATCTGCTCTATGGCTTCGGCACGGCCGAGGAACGCTCGACCTTCCGCGAATTGCTGAAAATCACCGGCATCGGCGCACGCATGGCGCTCGCCGTGCTCTCCGGCATGAGCGTGCATGAACTGGCGCAGACGGTCACGATGCAGGACGCTGCGCGCCTGACACGCGTGCCCGGTATCGGCAAGAAAACGGCAGAGCGTCTGCTTCTCGAATTGAAGGGCAAGATCGGCGCCGACCTGGGCGCGATGGCGGGCACGGTATCGGCCTCCGATCACGCCTCCGACATCCTGAACGCACTGATCTCGTTGGGCTACTCCGAAAAAGAAGCGCTGGCGGCCGTCAAGAACGTGCCGGCGGGCACCGGCGTTTCCGAAGGGATCAAGCTCGCGCTGAAGGCGCTCTCCAAGGGTTAATAGCTCATGCCGTGACGGTGGCGCTGCGTGCGATACGTAGAGCTTCGCACACGGCTGCGCGACGCACACCCTGGCCGTTCGGCCGGGTTTCGCAATGGGCGGGGCGCGGTACAATGACCGCATGATCGAAACCGACAAACTCGCCGCCGAGCGCATCATCGCGGCCACGCCCGTCTCGCCGAACGAAGAAGCGTTCGAGCGCGCGCTGCGCCCGCGCCAGCTCGACGAGTATGTCGGGCAGGAAAAAGTGCGCGGTCAGCTGGAAATCTTCATCGAAGCCGCCAAGCGCCGCTCGGAATCGCTCGACCACGTGCTGCTGTTCGGGCCGCCGGGTCTCGGCAAAACCACGCTCGCGCACATCATCGCGCGGGAAATGGGTGTCAATCTGCGGCAAACCTCCGGCCCGGTGCTCGAACGCGCTGGCGACCTTGCCGCGTTGCTCACTAATCTCGAAGCCAACGACGTCCTGTTCATCGACGAAATCCACCGGCTCTCGCCGGTCGTCGAAGAAATTCTGTATCCGGCGTTGGAGGATTATCAGATCGACATCATGATTGGCGAAGGACCGGCCGCGCGCAGCGTGAAGCTGGATCTGCAACCTTTCACGCTAGTCGGTGCCACCACTCGCGCGGGCATGCTGACCAATCCGTTGCGCGATCGCTTCGGCATCGTCGCGCGGCTCGAGTTTTATAACGCCGAAGAACTGGCGCGCATCGTCACCCGTTCGGCGTCGCTGCTAAATGCGCAGATTCACCCGGACGGCGCGTTCGAAATCGCCAAGCGCGCGCGCGGCACGCCGCGGATCGCGAACCGGCTGCTGCGCCGTGTGCGCGATTTCGCCGAGGTGAAAGCGGACGGCAATATCACCGCGCAGGTGGCCGACGCCGCGCTCAAAATGCTCGACGTGGACGCGGTCGGTTTCGACCTGATGGACCGCAAGCTGCTTGAGGCGATCCTGCACAAGTTCGACGGCGGCCCGGTCGGCGTCGACAACCTGGCAGCGGCAATCGGCGAAGAACGCGACACGATCGAAGACGTGCTCGAACCGTATCTGATCCAGCAAGGCTTCCTGCAGCGCACCCCGCGCGGCCGCGTCGCCACGCTGCTTACGTACCGGCATTTCGGCCTCGCCGCGCCGGACGCTTCGAGCCCAATACCCGGCCTGTGGGATTCGGCCGCGACCTGAACGTCGCGCATCTGACCACCGGCAACAACCCCACACCGCAGAGCTCTGGAAGCGCGCCGCTTAACGGCCCGGTTCCGGCACCCGCTTGAAGCTATCGTCCGCGCTGGGCGCATCGAGATGCGACACATCCGCCCACGCGGTCACCGTTGCCTTGCTGCCGTCGTCGGCGTAGTCCACCACGTTGACGCTCGTGTTCAGCAGCGCGTAATCGCGCGGCACTTCGAGTGACAATCCGCACGCAAAACGGCGCACGCAATCAAGCACACCGCCATGCGCGACGACAGCGATCCGTCCGCCCGGATGTGCCGCCACCAAAGGTTCGACCGCATGCAGCACGCGATGGTAAAACACGCGCTGCGATTCTCCCTCGGGTGGTGCGAAACCCGGATCGCGGGTTTGCCAGTGCGCGTATTCATCAGGGAAACGGACGGCGATCTCGTCGCTATCATGCCCCTGGAACGCGCCGTATGAACGCTCGCGCAAGCCTTCACGCAGTTGCAGCGGCAGGCCGAGCGCGTCGGCGATCGGCTGGGCGGTCTGCTGCGCGCGTTGCAGATCGCTCGAATAAATCGCATCGAGCCGCGCGCCCTCTTTCGCCTCATTCGCGATACGGCGCGCAAGGCGTTGTGCCTGCGCTAGGCCGGTCGTCGCGAGTGGGATGTCGATGTGGCCTTGAATGCGCTTGATCTGGTTCCAGTCGGTCTCGCCGTGGCGGATGAACAGAATCTGCGTGGTCATGGGATGAGTGGGCGCCAGTAGCCGGTTTATGCCGAGCCGCTATTGTCGCAAAAAGCGGCTGCAGAAGTAGAAGCGTGCCGCCGCGTGCGCCAGGCGACGGTAGTTGAAATTCAGGCGTTGGTCTGCAGCCAGAACGTGACCGGCCCGTCGTTGACGAGCGATACCTGCATATCGGCGCCGAATTCGCCGGTCTCGACGATCGGGTGCCTGGCGCGGGCTGCTGAGACGAAGTAGTCGAATAGCCGCTTGCCCTCGTCGGGCGGTGCGGCGGGCGTAAAGCTGGGACGCAGGCCGCTGTTGGTGTCCGCAGCCAGCGTGAACTGCGAAACGAGCAGCAAGCCGCCTGCGCGCCCGGCGCCGTCGAGATTCTGCACGGAGAGATTCATCTTGCCGGCTGCATCGCTGAAGACACGGTAGCCGAGCATCTTGGCGAGCAAGCGGTCGGCGGCGGCTTCGGTGTCGCCGCGTTCGGCGCAGACGAGCGCGAGCAGGCCCGTCTCGATCGCGCCGGTCACGCGCTCGCCCACGCGCACTTCCGCGCGCCGAACGCGCTGGATCAGCGCGATCATGCGCTCGACTCCGGATGCAACGACGCTCGCGTCACCATCGTGCTCATCGTGCTATGGCCGCGCGGTCAAGCGGTCAGCGTGACGCGCGCAAAACGACGCTTACCGACCTGCACGACGTACTCGCCGGCTTCAATCTTCAAGCCCTTGTCGGACACGGTCACGCCGTCGATCTTCACGCCGCCCTGCTCGATGTTGCGCAACGCCTCGCTGGTCGACGGCACGAGGTTGGCCTGCTTGAGCAACTGGCCGATCGCGAGCGGCGCGCCCGCGAGCGTCACCGCCGGAATGTCGTCCGGCACGCCGCCCTTCGCGCGATGATTGAAGTCTTCGAGCGCGCGCTCGGCGTCGGCTTGCGAGTGAAAGCGCGCGACGATTTCCTGGCCGAGCATCACTTTGAAATCGCGCGGATTGCGCCCTGCTTCGATCTCTTTCCTGAAGCCGGCGATCTCATCCATCGGACGGAACGACAGCAGTTCGAAGTAGCGCCACATCAGGACGTCGGAGATGCTCATCAGCTTGCCGAACATGTCCGTCGGCTTTTCGCTGATGCCGATGTAGTTGTTCTTCGACTTCGACATCTTCTCGACGCCGTCGAGGCCTTCGAGCAAGGGCATCGTCAAGATGCACTGCTGCTCCTGGCCATACTGCTTCTGCAACTCACGTCCCACCAGCAGGTTGAACTTCTGGTCCGTGCCGCCCAGTTCCAGATCCGCATTGAGCGCGACCGAGTCGTAGCCTTGCATCAGCGGGTACAGGAATTCATGGATCGAGATCGGCACACCGCCCTGGAAGCGCTTGGTGAAATCTTCGCGCTCGAGAATACGCGCCACGGTGTAGCGCGATGCCAGCTTGATCATGCCGTCGGCACCGAGCGGCATCGACCATTCGCTGTTGTAGCGGATTTCGGTCTTGTCGCGGTCGAGCACCAGCGCGGCCTGCTCGAAATACGTTTTCGCGTTCGATTCGATCTGCTCGCGCGTAAGCGGCGGGCGCGTGGCGTTGCGCCCCGACGGGTCGCCAATCAGCGACGTGAAGTCGCCGATCAGGAAAATCACCGTATGGCCCAGATCCTGCAACTGGCGCATCTTGTTCAGCACGACCGTGTGGCCGATGTGGATGTCAGGCGCGGTCGGATCGAGGCCGAGCTTGATACGCAGCGGCTTGCCTGTTGCCGCGCTCTTCGCGAGCTTTTGCGCGAATTCGTCTTCGATCAGCAGTTCGTCGACGCCGCGCTTGGTAACGGCGAGCGCGTGACGGACTTCGTCGGTGATCGGGAAGGCGGCAGCGGGGTTAGGCTTGGTGGACTCGGTGGTCATGCTGGAAACGTGAAGTCGCGAAAAAAGGAGATTGTCCCATAGATGCGCGCCGCCGCGCCCACTGACTCGGCCATAAGCCCCCTGGCGGCGCATGATTTCGGCTGGCCGGCCGCGCCATTGGCGTCGTGACGCTTTATATTCGGCCGCGCTTGCGTCGATAATCTGCTAAAACAGATCGCAATGAGTCATCGAGAGGAGCAGCAACGTGGCGCAAGACCCAGCAGACGGCGTCTACTTTGGATTGATGTCCGGCACGAGCATGGACGGTGTCGACGGTGTGGCGGTCCGATTTGCCCAAGGCAAGCCGCCGGTGGTGCTGGCCGAAGCGTTTGTCGGCTTCGCGGCAGGTTTGCGCGAAGCGCTATTCGCGCTTCAACAGCCGGGAGACAACGAGATCGAACGCGAAGCGCTGGCCGCCAATGCGCTCGCCACGCGCTACACGGTGTGCTGCCACGAATTGCTGCAAGCCAGCCGCGTGCCGGCCGCGGAAGTCCGTGCGGTCGGCGTCCATGGCCAGACGGTGCGGCATAGGCCCGAAAAGGGTTACACGCGGCAGATCAACAACCCCGCGCTGCTCGCGGAAATGTTGCACATCGACGTGGTGGCCGACTTCCGCAGCCGCGACGTCGCGGCTGGCGGTCAGGGCGCGCCGCTCGTGCCGGCGTTTCACGCCACGGTGTTCGGCGCGAAAGACGAAACGCGGGTGGTCTGCAATCTCGGCGGCATCAGCAACATCACGATCCTGAACGCGACCGGCGGCGTGCGCGGGTTCGACTGCGGACCGGCGAACGCGCTGCTCGACGAATGGGCGCAGCGCCATCTCGGCAAGCCGTTCGATGAAAACGGCCATTTCGCCGCGAGCGGACAGGTCGACCGGACATTGCTGAACGCGCTGCTCGATGAGCCCTTTTTCTCGCAACAACCGCCGAAAAGCACAGGTCGCGACCTGTTCAATGCGCAATGGCTGGATGCCAAACTCCAGCCGTTCGCCGCGCTCGCGCCCGCCGATGTCCAAGCCACATTGGTCGCGCTGACCGCGGTAACGGTTGCTCGCGAAATCGAACGGCATGCATCGGACGCCAAGGCGGTCTATGTGTGTGGTGGCGGCGCGCGCAATGCGGAGATTATGAAAGCCCTGCAGCAGGCGCTGGAGGACAGCGGCGTAAGCGGCGTGCCCGTGATGACGACCGACGCGCTCGGCGTCCCGCCGAGCCAGGTCGAGCCGCTGGCGTTTGCATGGCTCGCCATGCGCTGCGTGGCGCGCTTGCCGGGCAATTTACCGGCCGTCACCGGTGCTGCGGCGGAGCGCGTGCTGGGCGCGATCTACCCACGCTAAGCCGGGTATCTGGGTTTTAGCTCAAGCAATAAAAAACGGGGCCGAAAGCAGCCCCGTTTTCTTCTACAACCTGCCGCCTAGACAGCCATCAAACCGAGAACGACGAGCCGCAACCACAGGTCGTGGTCGCATTCGGGTTCTTGATGACAAACTGGGCGCCGTTGATGTCGTCCTTATAATCGATCTCAGCGCCGACCAGGTACTGGTAGCTCATCGAATCGATCAGCAGCTGGACGCCGCTCTTGTTCATGACGGTGTCGTCTTCATTGACGGCTTCGTCGAACGTAAAACCGTACTGAAAGCCCGAGCAGCCGCCGCCCTGCACGAAAACGCGCAGTTTGAGGTCCGCATTGCCTTCTTCTTCGATCAGTTGCTTGACCTTGTCAGCCGCTGCGTCGGTAAAAACGAAGGGGGCGGGCATCTCGGTCACGGGTGTATCGGTGACTGCGTTCATTCGAACTCTCCAAAAAGCTTCTAACCGCTATTGTAGGGCTGATCTCAATATCGTGCTGAAGCCCACAAAATCAATGGGTTCTTCCAGGAAACACGAGCGATCGGGGCGCTAGCCGCCGTCAGCCTGCCTGAGCGGCTTACCCCGCCGCCAAAGCGAAAAAACCGTTGCCGCCAACCGACGTGGAAAACCATAAAAAAAGCCGCCTTCGCGAAAGCGTTGGCGGCTTTTGCAGCGCTCCAGCCCGAAAGCCGAATCGCACCCGAAGCGATTAACGCTTCGAGAATTGCTTCCTGCGACGTGCCTTGTGGAAGCCGACCTTCTTACGTTCGACTTCACGAGCATCACGCGTAACGAAGCCAGCCTTCGACAGTTCCGGCTTCAGCGTTGCGTCGTAGTCCATCAGCGCGCGGGTGATGCCGTGGCGAACCGCACCGGCTTGACCCGTTTCACCGCCACCGTTCACGTTGACTTTGATGTCGAACGTGACGCCATGGTTCGTGAGTTCCAGCGGCTGACGCACGATCATCAGCGACGTTTCGCGCGAGAAGTAGTCGGCGATAGGCTTGCCGTTTACAATGATCTCGCCCTTGCCAGCCTTGATGAAGACGCGTGCGACGGCGCTCTTGCGGCGGCCCGTGCCGTAATTCCAGTTACCGATCATGTGGGCTCCCCTTAGATCTCGAGCGCTTTCGGCTGTTGTGCCGAATGCGGATGCGTTGCTTCAGCGTAGACCTTCAGCTTCTTGATCATCGCGTAGCCGAGCGGGCCCTTCGGCAGCATGCCCTTGACCGCTTTCTCGAGCGCACGGCCCGGGAAGCGTTCTTGCATCTTGCCGAACGTCGTTTCATAGATACCGCCCGGGTAGCCCGAGTGACGGTAGTACTTCTTGTCAGTAGCCTTGTTGCCCGTGACACGCAGCTTGCCGGCGTTGATAACGATGATGAAATCACCGGTGTCGACGTGCGGAGTGAATTCAGGCTTGTGCTTGCCGCGAAGACGGTGTGCCACTTCGCTGGCGACACGCCCGAGAACCTTATCCGTCGCGTCAATCACGTACCATTCACGCGTAACCTCATGGGCTTTTGCGGAAAACGTCTTCATGATCGATCCAAAAAAATTGCTGCGCCCAATGTGTTTTTTCCTGCTTGTAGTGTGCGCATCGAGGCGCGTGCAGGCTCTCCCTGGTTCTTCCTCCGCGGGCGCGGATGCGGAAAAGCTCTGAATTATAAAGGAAAATCAAGGCGCAAGTCAAAAGTGGCGCCTAACGTGGCGCGACGGCCCGGCGTGAATGCTGATGACCGCCCGTGAAAGTGAATTTTCTTCATCGAAAACGGCGTTCCACGTCACGAACTGCGCCCATTGCGACATCAAAGCGCACAAATCGATAGCCCGGGTTTGCTAAGGTTGTCCGACTTTCACTCCGTAAGGATCTCCAATGCTCCGGATCGGTCTGGCGGACGACCATCCCGTGATCATGGACGCGCTCGAATCGGCCTTTGTCGAAGCGGGCGGATTCAGCGTCGTGTTCAAGGCGCGCACCGGCGCCCAGTTGATCGAGGCGCTGCGCGCCCAGCCCTGCGACGCCGTGGTCACGGATTACTCCATGGCCCAAGGCATGTCCGGCGGCGACGGTCTCGCGCTAATCGCGCAGTTGCTGCGCCAGTTTCCCACCGTGCGGGTTATCGTCTTCACCATGCTCGCCAATCCGGCGCTTTGCGAACAGCTCGCCGCGCTCGGCGTGCATGGGATCGTCAGCAAGAGCGACGACCGCGCCGAAGTGCTGGCCGCCATGCGCGCGCTATCAGCCGGCGGCGAGCCGCCTATTCTATCGCCCGGCGTGCGGGCGTCGATCGGCGCGCGCAGGAGCCGCGCGCCGCAGCCGCTCAGCCAACGAGAAACCGACGTGGTCCGGTTGTTCGCTCAAGGCCACTCGCTCGACGAGATCGCGACCAGTCTGAATCGCGCCAAAACTACCGTGGCCACGCACAAACAGAACGCCATGCAGAAGCTCGGGCTCACGAGCAACGCGGAACTGGTCCGCTACGCCTACGAGCTCGGCATTGCCTGACGTGCGAGACCCGGGCGCAATCAGGTGCACGACAACCCGGTTGCGGCGGGCTCTCGGGGCGGCGGCCTGCGTCACGATGCTGGCGGCGGCTCCCCGCCTCAGCGCCGCTGGCATCGCGTCCGGCGCTGAGGCGTCGGAGCGCGCCAGTCCGGCGCTGCTGGCTCGGGCGCCCGGCCGCCAGAGCGCGCCCTCCGCCGCGCTGCTGCGTCTCGGCAGTCAACTGGCGCCCACCCGATTCGCCGCGCCGCTGACGCTCGCGTCCCGTCAATGGCTCGCCAGTCACCGCATGCTGACCGTGGGCGTGTGGGGCAACGACTACGCGCCGGTCCAGTTCCGCCCAGGCAACAACACGATGGCCGGCATTGCCGCGGACTACCTGCACCTGCTGGCCAATTCGCTCGACACGCCGATCCGCGTCCGCTGGTTCGCGAGCCAGGCGGCTGCGCTCGCGGCCCTCAAGTCGCACGATATCGACCTGCTCAGCGTGATTGGCTCGCCGGGCGCCCAGGCGTTCGACGACGTCGAGCGCGTGCCGTATCTGCGCATGCCCCTCGCAATCGTGCGTCGCGCCGGCCCCGCGCTGGACACAGACGGCGCGTGGCATGGGCGCGCGGCCGTCATCGAAGATCAGCGGGACGCCCTTGCGGTGCTGCGGCGCCATCAGCCCGCAGCGGCCCCACCGCTCGACGAACCATCGCTGTACCGGGCGCTCGCCGCCGTCTCGCTCGGCGAAGCGGACTATTACATCGGCGACCTGGTCTCCGCGACGTTTTGCGTGGAGCAAGGGATGTATCTCAACCTCCGCGTGGCGCGAGTCGACAGTACGCAAACCGCGTTTTCCGTCGCCGTGGCGTCCGACCGGCCGGCCTTGAAAGACGCCGTCGAGACCTCCTTCGGCGCACTCCCCGCGTGGCTCGAAGCGAGCGTGCTGCGCCGCTGGGCGGCCGGCGCGGCGCAAGATATGCAGGACGGCCCGCTGCCGTTGAGTCCGGCCGAGCGCGCCTGGATCGCAGCGCACCCGGTCGTGCCGGTGGGCGTCGATACGGCCGACGCGCCGTACACCTTCGTGGATTCGGCCGGCGAATTCTCGGGCGTGCACGCGGAATTGCTCAAGTTGATCGGCCGGCGCACGGGGCTGCGCTTCGAGGTCGTCGCGCGGGACACCCTGCCGGCACTAGAGGCCGATCTGCGCGCCGGACACACCGCGCTCGTCACGACGCTCATGCCCACACCCGCGCGCAACGCCTTCATGACATTTTCCGACCCCGTCATGCCGCTGATCTGGGCAATCGTCGCGCGCGAAGGCGACGCGTCCATCACGAGTCTGCGCAGTCTGCACGGCAAACGGCTCGCGCTGGTCACCGGACATGCGCTTGCGAGCATCGTGCTGGCCGTGCATCCATCGATCCGGCTCGTGTTCGTGCGCACCGCCGCCGACGCGCTCGATCTGGTCGCCCGGGGCGGCGCGGACGCCACGCTGCAAACCATGGGCGGCGCGAGTTATTCGATCGAGCGATTTTTCCCCGACCGGCTGCGCATCGCCGGCACCGCGTTCGACGACCCCGATCAGGTCCGGTTCGGTGTCTCGCCCGCGGCGCCCGAACTGCTCGGCATCCTCGACAAGGCGCTTGCCGCGATCACGCCGGCCGAGCGCGCCGCGATCGCATCACGCTGGCTCGCGCACATCAACTATCCGAGCGGCACGTGGGACAGTCTGCGCCGCTCGGTATTCCGCTGGCTGCCGTGGGGGCTCGCGGCGCTGGCGCTCGCGGTAGTGTGGAACAGCCTGCTGCAATACCAGATCCGCCGACGGCGCCAAGTGGAGCGCGAACTTCGAGCGGCGCGCGATGCTGCCGAACGGGCGAGCGCGGACAAGAGCGAATTTCTCGCGCTGATGAGCCACGAAATCCGCACGCCGATGAGCGCCGTGCTCGGCCTGCTGGAACAGGCACAACGGCGCGCGGCAGCGGGCATCGCCGACCCCGCGCCGCTGGCGATCGCGCGCCGCTCCGCGCTTGGTCTGCTGGAACTGGTCGGCGATCTGCTCGACGTGCACAAGTCCGAGGCCGGCGAGCTGCGCGTCACGCCGCGCGCCGTCGATCTGCGCGCCCTGCTCGCCGAGACCGCGACGCTTTTCGCCGCCGCCGCGCATGAGAAAGGCATCGAACTGCGCGCAGAGACGGCGCCCGATGTGCCGCACGGCGCCCGCTTCGATCCGCTCCGGCTTCGCCAGGTGATCGGCAACGTGCTGTCGAACGCGGTGAAGTTCACCGAGCGCGGCGAGGTCGTGCTGCACGCCTCGCTCGAGGTCGATCCTGATGGCAAGCCAATCTTGTGCATCGACATCCGCGACACCGGCGAAGGCATCGCGCCCGACGAACTCGACCGTCTGTTCGAACCGTTCAGACAGACGTCGGCGGCGGCGGTGCGCGTGGGGACGGGCCTGGGCCTCGTGGTCGTCAAGCGGCTGGTCGCGCTGATGAACGGCAGCGTGGACGTTACCAGCGCAGCAGGACGCGGTACCTGCGTCCTGCTGCGCCTGCCGTGCATGGCGTGCGATCCGCCGACTGTGGCATCCGGCGACGCGTTCGAGTCCGGTTCGTCAGGCACGCCGGCGAGGCCGCGCGCGGGCGCTTCGTTGCGCGTCCTCGCGGTCGACGATCATCCGTTGAACCTGCGCATTCTGGCGGACCAGTTGAGGGAACTGGGTTGCACGCCCGTCGAGGCCTGCGACGCAGACGCCGCGCTGGCCTCGCTGGCCGCACTCGACTCCGGCGTGGACCTGATGTTCACCGATTGCAACATGCCGGGCATGTCGGGCCTCGAACTCACGCGCCTCATTCGCGCCGCCGAAAACGGCGCCGCTCGCCCTCGCCTGCCGATTCTCGGCTACACCGCCAACGCGCTGCCCAACGCGCATGCCGATTGCCTTGCTGCGGGCATGGATCAGGTGCTGGTGAAGCCACTTGCGCTGGGGCAACTCGCGGCTGCGTTGGCGCGCTGGTTGCCGGCGCGCTTCGTGATGAGCGAGACGCACGAGCCTCCCGAATGCGATGCG
Source organism: Paraburkholderia agricolaris (assembly GCF_009455635.1). Lineage (NCBI taxonomy): Bacteria > Pseudomonadati > Pseudomonadota > Betaproteobacteria > Burkholderiales > Burkholderiaceae > Paraburkholderia > Paraburkholderia agricolaris. Next base: position 493,789 of record NZ_QPER01000001.1, on the reverse strand, counting down.
GCGCCGCAACCGGTCACACCTGAACTCGCCGCCAGCCTCGCGGAAGATCTCGCTGCGCTGAAGGCCTCGATTGATCGCGGCGCATGGCAAACCGCCGCCGACTACGCGCATCGGATGCGCGGCGTGATCGCCTGTGCGTCGCCCGATGAAGCCGTCGATCACGCCTGCATCGTTCTGGAGATGCAGGCCTGCCGACGTGCGCCGGATGTCGCCACCGCATTGAACGCGCAGTACGCGCGGCTCGAAGCGCTGCTGCAACGTCACGTCGCCGTCGTGAACGCAGGCCATCTCTAAAAGAAACGGCCTGCACTTTCGAATCTATACGATGGCAGGCGCCCTCGCGGCCGGGCAAAGTGTCATCGAACGGCACACCCCGCCGCTCTTAACCTGAAGTAGAAAGGTATCCCAATGAAAAAGACTTTGATCGCCGCTGTTATTCCTTTCGTCCTCCTGAGCACGACTGCTTTCGCCGGCACGCAGGACTGCGCGACGCGCGTCAGCGCCCTCAAGTCCGAGATCCAGACGGCCCAACAATTCGGCAACACGCAAAAGGTCCGTGCGCTGCAAGGCGCGCTCGCCGAAGTGCAGGCGCATTGTACCGACGCAGGCCAGGTGCAGCGCGCCGAGCGCAAGGTTCAGGATAAGCAGAACGACGTGCGCAAGGCGCAGGACGAAGTGCGCGACGCCGAAGCCAGGCTGCGTGAAGCACAGGCACGCAATGACGCCAAGAAGATCCAGAAGGCCCAGGAAAAAGTCAGCGACAAGCAGGACAAACTGCGCGAAAAAATGGACGACCTGCGCAGCGCGCAAGCCGATCTCGCCGCACTGAAGGGCTAAACGCCAGAAGCGCCGCGCGCGGCGCTTCGTTTCGGAGCCAACAGGGGCCTCTCGCCCCTGTTTTTTGTTTTTCGCGTCCGACGGATCATTTTGCGCAAGCGCCTACTCTCTTCCGCCTGGAGCCTGGCCTGGCTTGCCCCGGCCTTCGCCTTTGCCAATGAAGCACGCTCGTCCAGCGCGGACGACGGCCCCGCCGACGGTGCACGCCTTGCCGATGCGCCCTTTCGGGCGGCGGTGCTGGGCGCCTTGAAGGGTGAGCCGGAGCCCGGCGCAGAAGTAGCGCCGCCTGGAGACGAAGGTGCGCCGCAGCGCGAGTTCAAACGGTACGCCGTGGTGGTCAATGGACACTGGAGCGGCTTCTCATGGCTCGCGACGGGCGCGGACGGCAAACCTTGCGCTGAAGTGGCCGATTGGCTCGAGTGGGGCGTCATGCCGGCGGCCGAGTTCGCGGCTCAAGCGGACGCCGGCGACGCGCGTTGCGTGATGCCGCAGCGTTCACAACACCCGCACGACGCCGACGCCGCGCCGCCGGACATCCCAGACGACGCTACACCCGAGGAACGCGAAGCGGCCGAGGAAGCCCTGGAGGAAGCGGCCGAGCCGGCGGCGCGCGTGCGATACGATGAGCATCAGCAGCAACTCAACGTGCGCATCGTCGATCCGTTGATGAGCCGCGCGCGCGGTTACGTTGCGCCCGCGCGACTCGATAACGGCGTCGACGCCGTGCGGTTCGACTACCAGTTGAGCGCGTCACATACCGAAGGCGCGAACGCGCTCGACTACAGCCGCCGCACGTCCGCATTCGCCACGCTCAACGCCGGCGCGAACGTCGGCGTGTGGCAGTTCCGTTCGAACCACGTCTACTCGAGCCCCACGATCGGCAAACCCGAATGGGAGCGCCTCGAAACCTACGTGCAGCGCGACGTGCGACGCGTGCGGGGCAAGTTACTGCTGGGCGACGGCGCAACAGACAGTCTTCTGTTCGACAGCATCCCTTTCTCCGGCGCGCAGCTCGCCTCCGACGACAATCTCCTGCCCGACCATCTGAGCGCCGCGCCGCCCGTGGTGCGAGGCAACGCGCTCGGCAGCGCCGAAGTGTTCATTCGCCAGCGCGGGCTGCTCTTCTATCACGCGGTGGTCGCGCCCGGCCCGTTTGCGTTCTACGACGTGCGGCCGCCTTCCAGTAGCGGCGACCTCAGCGTGACGGTGCGCGAGGCGGACGGCACCGAACATGTGTCGGTCGTGCCGTTTATCGCGATGCCGTTGCTCGTACATCAGGATGCGATCAAGTACGCGTTCAACGCCGGACGCTACCGTCGCGCGAGCATGAACGCGGCTTTCGACCAGCCGCCATTCGTGCAGGCCACGCTCGGCATCGGACTGCCGCACCGTCTGAGCGCATTCGGGGGCGCGCTGCAGGCGCGCGGCTACCGTAGCATGGCGGCCGGACTCGGCTGGGACCTGGGCGAAGCCGGCGCGCTTTCTTTCGACCTCGCGCGCTCGCAAGTCGACGCGCCATCCGTGACGATGCCCAGCGGCGTGCGCTTTCGCACGCGCTACGCGAAGTCGTTCGCGTCGACCGGGACCGGCATGAGCGTCGATTGGAGGCAATTCGGCGGCGGCCATTTCCGCACAATGGAAGACATGTTGCAGCGCGATGCGGACGCCGCATTCTGGCGCGATCTGTTCGGCGACACGGATGGCGTGCCATTCAATGAATCCGTGCCGCGTCGGCAGATCCGCCTCAACGTTCAACAGAACGTGGGCGACACCGGCAACGTCTACGCCACCCTGAGCGCGAATAATTACGCCAGCAGCCATCCCGCGCGCGGGACGCTGCAACTGGGCGCGACCTGGTACGGCGACAAATTCGACGTCGATCTGCAGGCCGGCATCCGGCAGATTGGCGGCACGCGCAGCAAATCGTTTCAGGCCACGCTCTCGATCCCGCTTTCGCTGGGCAGCAAAACGGGCAGCCTGCGCTACGGCCTTGCTGCCAGCCGCGACGACGACGGCGCGCTGGTCTGGAGCAATAGCCTGTCCGGCTCCGCGCTCCGTGACTACCGGCTCAATTACGCGCTGACCCAGCAGCATTCCAGCGCTGTGGGCAGCGAAGGGACTGGCCACGTTTCCTATCAGGGCGACGGCGGGCGCATCGATGCCGGCTACGGACAAGGCCGCGGCTACCGGAAAGTGGACATGGCGGTGGCGGGAAGCGTGGTGGGTTTTCACAGCCGCGACGACCGGGCGGCGAAAGGCATCGTGCTCGGTCAGTCGCTGGGCGACACGATTGCCGTGGTCGACGCGCCCGGTTACGCGGATGCCAGCGTGGACGGTCAGTTGTCCACCCGCACCGACGCCCGCGGTCGCGCGATCATCTCTTATCTGACGCCGTATCGGGTGAACCGGGTGGGTCTGGACAGCCTGACGGCCGGTGAAGACCTCGACTACGGCTCCCTGCTCCGGGAGGTCGCGCCGGTATCCGGCTCGGTGCTCTACGTGCCGATTCATCCGCAGAAAATGCCTGGACTGGACTCCAGGTAGAGGGCATTGCCCGGCAATCCACGGACGAAAAAAAACCCGAACGAGCGGTTCGGGTTTAATCCACCAAAGGAGGAGGTGGAGGAGACAGCGGAGGTTGCAGAACTGCTGCAACCGATGGAACTGATTATATGAGGCACCCTTGTGCGACGCAAGAACATTTGCATTGTGAAATGTGATTTTACAATGTGGCAATTAGCACTATGGATGAAAAATCATAAAATTCCCTTTGAAATCAATATCAAATATGTGCGTAAGTGACGGCGAAAGTGGACATCAACTAGAGTAAAACCCCTAAAGCAGTCGGGGCATTCCCGAATCGGCGGAACATGCCGCACCGCAACACGCAAGCAGCCATCGCGCATAAGTTCCGGCGAAAGTCCCTCCGGGCGGACACGCAAACACCGGGCTACAATGCCGTTTCGATATCAGCACAGCGCGGTGGAGCACAGCATGGAATGCAAAGTTAGCTGGATGGGGCAGGACGGAATGGCGTTCGCCGCCGAGACGGGCAGCGGCCATCTGGTCATGATGGACGGCGCGCCGGAAGGCGGCGGCCGCAATCTCGCGCCACGTCCAATGGAAATGGTTCTGCTCGGCACGGGCGGCTGCACGGCCTACGACGTCGTGATGATCCTGAAGAAAAGTCGCCAGGAAGTGGCCGGCTGCTCGGTGACGCTGAAGGCCGAACGCGCCAGCGAAGATCCGAAGGTGTTCACCAGGATCCACTTCCACTTCACCGTGACCGGCAAGAATCTGAACCCGGCTACCGTGGAACGGGCGATCAATCTGTCGCATGACAAATACTGCTCGGCGTCGATCATGATCGCGAAGACCGCCGAACTGTCGCACTCGTTCGATATCGTCGCGGGTTAAGTCCGGCATGGTGGCGGCCTCGGCGCAAGCAGCCGAAGCGCGCACAAAAAACAAAAAGCCGGCGTCCGTTTGGACGCCGGCTTTTTTCATTAGGTGGCAAAGCAAGCCGATAAGCCGGATTCTGTGCACGCGCCGCGTCCGAAAACGTGACGCGCGTAGCAGTCATTCCTCTAGGCACGCCATTACTGACGCGCTCAAGCTTCCTACCCGCAGACGTGACGGGGGCCCCGTCCTGCATCTCGAAGATGCTAGCCTGCCTACTTGGAATTGCTCCGGGTGGAGGTTACCGTGCCGGTCTGCCTTGCAGCAGCCGCGGTGCGCTCTTACCGCACCGTTTCACCCTTACCTGATCCCGGCTTGCGCCGGGCCATCGGCGGTTTGCTTTCTGTTGCCCTGTTCCGCGTGTCGCCACGGATGGCCGTTAGCCATCACCCTGCCCTATGGAGTCCGGACTTTCCTCGCCCTCTTTGGCCGAAACCGCAGAGGCCGCGACTGCCTGGCCTGCTTTGCTGGGGCGCATTTTAACACTGCGGTGGATCGGGAAGAGCTTTAACGCGCGCGCCGCCCCGTGCGAAAGACGGAAGTGTCGTCGTAAAACGTCGGGGACTCGTTCTCCCCGCACCAGCCTGGAATTCCCAGCACAGGCAGCGGGGCAAACATGCGGCTGGTCAATGCATCGGTGTTCAGGAGTGCCGCGCTGACAGACTCGTCGAGCCACGCGTCGCGTGCCGCAACGCCCCAGCCGAAGTACCCGGATGGAACATCGACGATCCACGCATGCCCCGTGCAGGCTTTGAACGGCGCGATCAGCTTTTCCAGCAGTGCGTGACCGAAGCAGCGAACTTCGCAGCGCTTGCCCCAGGCATCACGGTGAGCCACCAGTAGCGTCTGCCAGTCGAATCCGCGCAATGCCGCGCTCAGAACCGGGTCGGCGCAGGCGAACAACAACGCGTTTTCGTCGAATAAGGTCAACGTGTCGCGCACCCCACCGCGGGTCGGTCCAACGCCCAACACGTCGATTGCCGCTGACTGCCGAGCATTCAGCGCCGCCTTGATGCGCGGAAACGCGAACCACATCGACCCGTTGAAGAAGTCATGCAGGTTATGGCGCGTAGGCACGCAGCCGGTCGATGCGATGTGTGCCTCGTAAGCCGCGCCGGGCGGCAGATCGTCCTGCGCGATGAACGCGAGACGCTGGCCACGGCCGGTACGCTGCTGCATGGCGTGCGCATCCGCATTCATCTCGGCAAGCAAGGCCGCATAGCTTTGAAGCGCGGCCTGCTGCCAGCGTTCGCCGCGTGCCGCGAACTGCGCGAACCACGGCTTCGACCAATCGATATCGGCGAAACCAAAGCTCACGCGCGTCGCCTCTTGGTCCTGCATCTAACGCAAGCTCAAACGAGCCGCCAGCCAATCGACTCGCCGCCACGCAGCGGTACCACGGGCGTGTCGCCAACCGGCAATTCAGCCGGCAGCGTCCATTCCTCACGACGCAGCGTGACCTTCTCTTCGCTGCGCGGCAGACCATAAAAATCCGCGCCGAAGAAGCTGGCGAAGCCTTCAAGCTTGTCCAGCGCGCCGGCTTTGTCGAAGGCTTCCGTATAGAGCTCAAGCGCATGCAGCGCCGTGTAGCAACCTGCACAGCCGCAGGCGTGTTCCTTCAAACCCTTCGGATGCGGCGCGCTATCGGTGCCGAGGAAGAAGCGCGGATTGCCCGAGGTCGCCGCATCGACTAGCGCCACGCGATGCGTCTCACGCTTCAACACCGGCAGGCAGTAGTAATGCGGACGGATGCCGCCCTGGAAGATCGCGTTGCGGTTGTACAGCAGGTGATGCGCGGTGATCGTCGCGCCCAGCAGCCCCGGCGCCACGCCGGCTTCACGGATGTAGTCGACGGCATCCTTCGTGGTGATGTGCTCGAACACTACTTTCAGCGCCGGAAACGCGCGGCGCAGCGGCGTCATCACGCGGTCGATAAACACCTTCTCGCGGTCGAACAGGTCGATCGACGAATCCGTCACTTCGCCGTGCACCAGCAGCGGCATACCGGTTTCCTGCATCACCTCGAGCGTTTTGGCGCACTTCATGATGTCGGTGACGCCCGCGTCCGAGTTCGTGGTCGCGCCCGCCGGGTACAGCTTCACGCCATGCACGAAGCCGCTTTCACGCGCGCGGCGGATTTCGTCGGGCGGCGTGTTGTCGGTCAGGTACAGCGTCATCAACGGTTCGAACTTCGCCCCGGCCGGGATCGCGGCGACGATGCGCTCGCGGTACGCCTGCGCCATCGCGGTCGTGGTGACCGGCGGCTTCAGGTTAGGCATGATGATCGCGCGGCCGAACTGGCGCGCGGTGTCCGGCAGCACCGCAGCGAGCATCTCGCCGTCGCGAACGTGCAGGTGCCAGTCGTCCGGGCGGGCGAGCGTAACGGAGTCGATGGAGTCGACGGAATCGAGAGGAGCGTTGGAAGCGGTCATGGCGAGAAGGGGGCGAGATTCGGCGGCAAAAAAGCAGATCAGCATGCTCAAAGCGGTACAAATCACAGCAAATCGCAGCGCTAGGACCTAAACACACGTCAATTTTGCTATTTGGCGCTTCTGGCTCGGTGATATGCTTGGAAAATCATCATTGTAACGGCTCGCCCCGTTCACAGGCTTACCTGCAACATGTGCCAACTTCTCGGAATGAACTGCGCCGCGCCAACGGACGTCACGTTCTCGTTCACCGGCTTTGCGGCGCGCGGCGGCGTCACCGATCACCACGCAGACGGCTGGGGCATCGCCTTCTTCGAAGATAAAGCCTGCCGCCTGTTCATCGACCATCAATCTTCGGCAACCTCGCCGATCGCCGAGATGGTCAAGCGCTACCCGATCAAATCGAAGAACACGATCGCGCATATTCGCAAAGCGACGCAAGGGCACATCCTGCTCGAAAATTGCCATCCGTTCATGCGCGAACTGTGGGGGCGCCACTGGATCTTCGCCCACAACGGCGATCTGAAAGACTACTCGCCGGCGCTGACCGGCGTCTATCAACCGGTCGGCACAACCGATAGCGAGCTTGCGTTCTGCGCGCTGCTGCAAGGCTTACGCAAGGCTTTTCCGGGCTGCCAGCCGCCGCTGGAAGAACTGTTCGCGGCGCTCGAAACGCTCACGCGCGAGATCACGCAATTCGGCGTGTTCAATTTTCTGATGTCGAACGGCCAGGCGTTGTTCGCGCATTGCTCGACACATCTGCATTACATTGTGCGGCGCTGGCCGTTTTCGACCGCGCACCTGGTCGATGCGGACGTGTCGATCGATTTCGCCAAATACACCACGCCGGAAGACCGCGTCGCCGTAATCGCGACCAAGCCGCTGACCGATAACGAAGTGTGGTCCGCCTTCAACCCGGGCGATCTGTTGATGTTCCAGCACGGCGAAGTGATTGGCCGGGTCAACGTACCGGTGCCGGCTTCGGTGCTGGAGAAGCTGCGCAATCCGGCGCTGGACGCGTCGGCTTCGGCAACCACGATCGCGGCTTCGGTCGAGATAATGGCGACAGGCGCGGCCGAGCTTGACCTTGAAGCCGCGGACGATACCGCCGCGTTCGAGTCCTGATCCTAAATTGATACAAAAAAAGCCGCCTCTTCCGAAGCGGCTTTTTTTCTGCCCAGACCACGCCAACTAATCGACGTGACCTAGCAACAAGCTCAGTGCAGGATCTTCGCCAGAAAGTCTTTCGCGCGATCCGACTTCGGATTCGCGAAGAAATCTTCCTTCTTGTCGTCTTCCACGATCAAACCCTTGTCCATGAAGATCACGCGGTGCGCGACCTTCCTGGCAAAGCCCATTTCGTGCGTGACGCACATCATCGTCATGCCTTCCTGTGCGAGTTCGACCATCACGTCGAGCACTTCGTTGATCATTTCCGGATCGAGAGCGGAAGTCGGTTCGTCGAACAGCATCGCGATCGGGTCCATCGACAATGCGCGCGCAATCGCCACACGCTGCTGCTGACCACCCGACAACTGCCCAGGAAACTTATCCGCATGCGCGCGCAGACCGACGCGATCGAGCAGCTTCAGCCCCTTCGCCGTAGCTTCGTCTTTCGAGCGGCCGAGCACCTTGATTTGTGCCAGCGTGAGATTCTCGACAATCGACAGATGCGGGAACAGCTCGAAGTGCTGGAATACCATGCCGACCTTCGCACGCAGCTTCGACAGATTGGTTTTCTTATCGGTCAGCGATTGACCGTTGATGACGATCTCACCCTTCTGGAACGGCTCGAGGCCGTTGACGGTTTTGATCAGAGTGGACTTGCCCGAGCCAGACGGCCCGCACACCACCACCACTTCACCTTTTTTGACTTCCGTCGTGCAGTCGGTCAGCACTTGAAACTGACCGTACCACTTCGAAACATTCTTGATAGAGATCATCTTGCGACCTTTTTCTGAAGACCTTTGACGAGGCTCGACGCGATCACGCAGACCACGAAATAACACGCGCCCGCGAACAGTACCATTTCGACATTCGTACCGTCACGGTCGCCAATATTCGTGGCGGTGCGGAAGAAGTCGGCGAGGCTGATCACGTAGACGAGCGACGTATCCTGAAACAGCACGATACCTTGCGTAAGCAGCAGCGGCACCATCGCGCGGAACGCCTGCGGCAGCACGATGAGGCGCATTGCCTGCGGGTAGCTCATGCCGAGCGCAAACGCGGCATTGACCTGCCCGCGCGGCACTGCCTGAATGCCGGCGCGGATGATCTCCGAATAGTACGCAGCCTCGAACAGCGAGAAAGCGACCATTGCCGAAGCCAGCCGGATGTCGATATCCGGCGACAAACCCAGCACGTTCTGCAGCACCTGCGGCACGATCAGGAAGAACCACAGCAGCACCATCACCAGCGGGATCGAACGGAAAATCGTGACGTAAGCCTTCGCGAACCATGCGAACGGCTTGAACGGCGAGAGCCGCATGATCGCGAGAATCGTGCCCCAGATAATGCCGATCACGATCGCGATCAGCGTGATCTTGATGGTGACGATAGCGCCGGTCCATAGCGTAGGCAGTGCGCCCGGAATACCGCTCCAGTCGAAATGATGCATCACTTACCTCCGATATAGCCGGGCAACCGGGACTTGTGCTCGACCCAGCGCATCAGTTGCATCACGACCAGGTTGATCAGCACATAGGCCAGCGTGACCGCAATGAACGACTCATACGTCTGCGACGTGTAGTCGACCAGTTGCCGCGCCTGCGCGGACAGGTCCAGCAGACCGATGGTCGACGCAACCGCCGAGTTCTTGAAGATGTTCAGAAACTCGGACGTAAGCGGCGGCACGATGATCCGGTACGCCACCGGCAGCAGCACGTAGCGATACGTCTGCCATTGCGTGAACCCCATGGCCAGACCCGCGGCGCGCTGGCCCTTCGGCAGCGCGTTGATGCCCGAGCGAACCTGCTCGCAGACGCGCGCGGCAGTGAACAGCCCAAGACAGAGGATCGACGACGAGAAGAACTGCGCGCCCGGCGGCAGTTGCTTGAACCAGTTGCCGATCGACACCGGCAGCAACTCCGGTATCACCAGATACCAGATGAAGAACTGCACGATGAGGGGGATGTTGCGGAAAATCGCGACATACAGCGTGCCGATACCTGACGCCCATTTGTTCGGCACCGTGCGCAGCACACCGAAAAACGAGCCGACGATCAGCGCGATCACCCATGCCGACAGCGACACGGTAATCGTCACCCAGAAGCCGGACATCAGCCAGCCCAGATAAGTGGTCGGCTCGCCGGTGGAGACGGGACTCAGCAGTATGCCCCAGTTCCAGTGATATGACATGACCAAGACTCCAGCAAAAAGAAACGGAAGAAGCGCGTGGCCCCTTCCGTTTCGTTCAGCGTTTCAAAAAAACGGCTAAGGTTTAATCGATTGCCTTGTCATTCGGGCTCTTGAAGAGCGCCTTCATGTCGTCGCTTTCCGGGAAGTTCAGGTTCAGGCCCTTCGGCGGAATCGGCGATTCGAACCACTTCTTGTAGATCTGATCGGCTTCGCCCGAAGTTTCGACCTTCGCGATCGCGTCGTCCACCACCTTCTTGAATTCCGGATCGTTCTTGCGAATCATGCAGCCGTAAGCTTCATGCGATTGCGGCGTGCCGACGATCACGAAATCGCCCGGGTTGTTCGACTTGGCGCGCTCGCCTGCGAGCAGCGCGTCGTCCATCATGAATGCGGCAGCGCGGCCGGTGGAGAGCGTCAGGAACGACTCGCCGTGGTCTTTCGCGCTGATGATGTTCATGCCCATGCTCTTGTCCTGATTCATCTTGCGAAGCAGGCGCTCGGACGTCGTACCGGCGGTGGTCACGACTGTCTTGCCCTTCAGGTCGGCCCAGTCCTTGATGCCGGAGTCTTTCTTGGTCATCAGGCGCGTACCGATCACGAAGATCGTGTTCGAGAAGGCAGCCTGTTGCTGGCGCTCGGCGTTATTCGTGGTCGAGCCGCATTCCATGTCGACGGTGCCGTTCTGCACCAGCGGAATCCGGTTTTGCGACGTGACAGGCGTCAGCTTGACCTTCAGGTTCGGCATATTCAGCTTCTGCTTGACCGCCTCAACCACCTTCAGCGCGAATTCTTGCGAGTAGCCGATGACATTCTGCTTGTCGTCGTAATACGAGAACGGGATCGACGATTCGCGGTGGCCCAGCGAAATGACACCCGTGTCCTTGATTTTTTTCAGCGTACCAGCGTCTTGCGCGTGCGCGCCGACCGTGAACAGTCCGAGAGTCGCGAGCAGCAGCGCAGCTTTTTTAACCTTCATGTGGTGATCTCCTTGGCAAGAACCGGCGCCAGTTTAGCAAAGTAATTATTCTGAAAGTATTGCTATAAACCATGTTGTTGTGTGTCGCCCAAAGCGCTTGCGCGTCGGCGCGCCGTTACGCGGCTTGTCGCTCCAGGCGGCGCTTCCGGGACGGTCGGTCAACCTTTCCGGACATACGAAGGCGGGCGGCATCGATACGATGCCGCCCGCCGGGTCGAACACGCGGTCTTTTGAACCGCGTTGAAGCAAGGATCGGTCAGGCCCGCGAGGTAGCGGACCCGCCGTTTCACGCAATCAGATCAGGGGTACAGGCCGCGCAGTTCGCGCGCTTCGAGGATCCGCTTACACGCAACGATAAACGCCGCGGTCCGCACGGACACCTTCTGTTCGCTCGACACTTGCCATACGGCGGCAAATGCTTCGCGCATCACGCGCTCGAGACGCTGGTTGATCTCGTCTTCAGTCCAGAAGAAGCTCGAGAAGTCTTGCACCCACTCGAAGTACGACACCGTCACGCCGCCGGCATTGGCCACCACGTCCGGAATCACCAGGATGCCGCGGTCGTGCAGAATATCGTCCGCTGCCGTGGTGGTCGGGCCGTTGGCGCCTTCCACGACGATCTTCGTCTTGATCTTGCCGGCGTTCTGTTCGGTGATCTGGTTTTCCAGCGCGGCCGGAATCAGGATGTCCGATTCGACCGTCCAGAATTCTTCGTTCGTGACTGCATCGGCTTCCGGGAAACCGCCCACGCCGCCGTTCTTCGCCACGTAATCCGCCAGCGCGACCGCGTCGATACCGGTCGACTTGTACAGCGAGCCGGTGTGATCCTGCACCGCCACCAGCTTCGAACCCGCTTCCTGGAACAGACGCGCGGCAATGCCGCCCACGTTGCCGAAGCCCTGCACGGCAATACGCGCGCCTTCAATGTCGACGCCGATGCGGCGCGCCGCTTCGGAAGCCACCACGAACACGCCGCGGCCCGTCGCTTCACGACGGCCCAGCGAACCGCCCAGCGCGATCGGCTTGCCGGTCACGACGCCCGTCGCCGTTTGGCCCTGGTTCATGGAGTACGTGTCCATCATCCACGCCATGATCTGCTCGTTCGTGTTCACGTCCGGCGCGGGGATGTCGGTGTTCGGTCCGATGATGATGCCGATTTCGCTCGTGTAGCGGCGCGTCACGCGCTCCAGCTCGCCACGCGACAAGGTGCGCGGGTCGACACGAATACCGCCCTTCGCGCCGCCGTACGGCACGTTCACAGCCGCGTTCTTCACCGACATCCACGCCGACAGCGCCATCACTTCCGAAAGCGTCACGTCCTGGTGATAGCGCACGCCGCCCTTACCCGGACCGCGCGACACGTTGTGCTGCACGCGATAGCCCTCGAAGTGCGCCACCGTGCCGTTATCGAGTTCGATAGGCACGTCGACGATCAGAATGCGCTTCGGGCGCTTCAGGGTTTCGAGCCAGCGGGACAGGGAGCCGAGGTACGGCGCGACGCGGTCGACCTGACGCAGGTAGTTGCCCCACGGGCCGAGGTCGTCTTTATTGAGGTAGGAAGGAACGGACTGCAACGTTGATGCGGATTGTGCGGCTTGTTGCTGGGATGACATGAACGCTCCGGCGTTGATCGAATAACAGCATTGTCGAAAAACGCCGTTTTGAAATCCAATGCCGTTTCCTTATCCGGTTATGTTTTTTTTGCATAACCATCAAGAAGCCGCAAATTCACGTCGTGGGGACGCAGGTTTTCAGGTAGCACCCGTGCCCTGCGCCAACTCCTCCGACACCACATCCCACAACTGCCGCACGAGTATCTGCCGCGCATCGTCGCCTTTCGCAGCCAGCTTGTCGCGATAGAGGCGAATCTCCATGGTCAGCGTGAGCTGCCCCTCGGGCGTGCCACGCATGGCGCGATCGAGGCGAATCAGCTTGCCGTCGGCAACCGCGTCTTCCACCGCGCTGTAGGGCAGAAAGGCGATGCCGTGACCGGCCAGCGCCATTGCCTTGAGCCCTTCGGCCATGTCGGTTTCGTACAGCCGGTCGAGATAGAGACGCTCTGGCGCATTGGCGAGGATCACTTCGGTCATCCGGCCCAGGTACGCGTTCGGTGTGTAGGTCAGATAGGGCGTCGGGTTCTGCGCCGTGCCCGGCAGCGTGTGTCGCGGCCGGCCGGCGCGGCCTGGCGCCGAGAATGGACTGATCGGCTCGTTGCCGAGCGTGAGCATGTCGTAGCGTGCCGGATCGAGGGCGATGGGGTGGCTCGGATGGTGATAGGCCATCATCAGATCGCAGCCGCCTTCCACCAGCGCCAGCGCCGCATCGTGCACGTTCAGCGCCCGCAGCCGGGTATGGATCGGGCCCATTTGAGCCTCGATGCGTTGCAGCCAGCGCGGAAAGTACGTGAGCGACAGCGTGTGCGGCACCGCGAACTCGATGGTCGCTTGCGGCGTCGCCGTGTGTCCGCGCAGCAGAGCACGCGCCTCGTGGAACTGCGACAGCATGGCGAGCGCCTGCTCGTAGAACACCTGTCCCGCTGCCGTCAGCCGCGTCGGGTACACCGAACGATCAATCAGTTCCGTGCCGAGCCACGCTTCCAGTGCCTGAATCCGTCGCGAAAACGCCGGCTGCGTAACGTGGCGCGATTCGGCCGAGCGGCTGAAACTACGCGTTTCCGCGAGCGAAACGAAGTCTTCGAGCCATTTCAGTTCCATGCGAAGCCTGCTGCCAGCGGAAGGGAAGAAGTCAGCATTCTAGCCGCGCGGCCAGGGCGCGGGGTTCCGCGCCAGGCTTGCACTGAACTCACCTGTAAAGATTGCCCGGAATTCTGCCGGCCGGAACGGCAAGCGAGGCGCCGACGCCCCGTACCGGTCCCAATCCCTTCCGATCACCACCGGCAAAGCCGCCAACTTCGGGCCGCGCGCCGCACAGTGGTAAAATTCGCGCTTCCCTCCGTTCCAGAACCGGTCATTGAGCGCCCCCCGAACGCTCAACGCCCCAATCAGCCACAACTCGCGCCTCCACCATGTCCGACACCCGCCCCGACACCCTGTTCGCGCTGAACGCGCTCTCCCCGCTCGACGGCCGTTACGCCTCGAAGACCGAAGCCCTGCGCGACTGGCTCTCGGAAGCCGCGTTCATGCGCAATCGCGTCACGGTCGAAATCCACTGGCTGATTGCGCTCTCGCACGCCGGTTTCGCCGAAGTGCCGCGCTTTTCCGAAGCGTCAGAACAATTCCTGCTGCAACTGGCCGAGCGTTTCACCGCTCACGACGCCGCGCGCATCAAGGACATCGAACGCGTAACGAATCACGACGTGAAAGCCGTCGAATACTGGCTGAAGGAATCGGTCAAGGGTCAGGAAGAACTGGAACGCGCCAGCGAGTTCATCCATTTCGCCTGCACCTCGGAAGACATCAACAACACGTCACACGGCCTGATGCTGGCGGGCGCACGCGAACACGTGATCCTGCCGGCGCTGCGCTCGGTGCACCAACGCCTCGTGGCGCTGGCGCACGCGCAAGCCGAACAGCCGATGCTGTCCCGCACGCACGGCCAGCCGGCCAGCCCCACCACGCTCGGCAAGGAAATCGCGAACGTCGCCGCGCGTCTGGAACGTGCGATCGAGCGCATCGCGAAGGTCGAACTGCTGGGCAAGATGAACGGCGCGGTCGGCAACTTCAATGCGCATCTGTCCGCGTATCCGGAATTCGACTGGGAAGCGTTCTCGCGCGAAGTAGTGGAGAAGCGTCTGAAGCTCACGTTCAATCCGTACACGATCCAGATCGAGCCGCACGACTACATGGCTGAGCTGTTCGACGCCGTGTCGCGCGCCAACACGATCCTGCTGGACCTGGACCGCGACGTGTGGGGCTACATCTCCGTCGGTTACTTCAAGCAACGCACGAAGGCCGGCGAAATCGGTTCGTCCACGATGCCGCACAAGGTCAATCCGATCGATTTCGAAAACTCGGAAGGCAACCTCGGTCTCGCCAACGCCACGCTGCGCCACCTCGCCGACAAGCTGCCGATTTCGCGCTGGCAGCGTGACCTGACCGACTCGACGGTGCTGCGCAATATCGGCGTCGCGTTCGGCTACTCGCTGCTTGCGTACGACTCGCTGATCCGCGGTCTGGACAAGCTTGAAGTGAATGCGCAGCGTCTGAACGAAGACCTCGACAACTGCTGGGAAGTGCTGGCTGAACCTGTGCAAACGGTGATGCGCCGTTACGGCATCGAGAACCCGTACGAGCAATTGAAGGAATTGACGCGCGGCAAGGGCATCACGCGTGAAGCGTTGCAAACGTTCGTGAGCGGCCTCGCGATTCCGCAAGATGCGAAGGACCGTTTGCTCGCCATGACGCCGGGTTCGTATATCGGCAAGGCTGTGGAGCTGGCCAAGCGGATCGCTTAAGGCTTAAGGCAGCACTCCGCGGCGCGGAAACCTCCCGCGCAATTAACGCCGTTCAGTTGAACACTGAACGGCGTTTTTCATTTGAGCCGCCGCAAACGGGTTAAGACAACCAGTCCGGCACTTCGCGCAAGGCGAGGTGAGTATTCTGGTCGAGGTGATGCACGCGATAGCCGAACGCCTCGAAGAGCGCATCCAGTGAGCGGCACGTGTGAATCGTGATGTGGCCGTTGCGCGGCGCAATGTACCAATGGTCCATCGCACGCGGCGGCAGCGTATCGATCGTCAAAGTTGTAAACAGCATCACGCCCTGCGGCCTGAGCTTACTGAGCGCGTTCGCAACCGTCACGCGCGGCTCAGGCGTATGTTCCAGCACTTCGAACGCCGTCACCAGGTCGAATGAGTCCGGCGACGGTTCGGTACCAGCTTGCTCCATCGGATCCCAACTGTGGGCATCCACGCCACGTTCACGCAACAACGCGGCCAGCCGCCCATTGCCGCCGCCGTAGTCGAGACATTTGAGCCCGTCGCCCCGCGCGACCATATTCGCAATCGCCATTGCATTGGCTGCGGGACGGGCCGCGATATAGTCGGGATCGACGTCTGCATAAGCGGCGTTGTAAATGTGCCTCGCGAACGCATGCTTGCTCCATCGATCAAACGCATGCGTGAAAACCAGCCCGCATTCGCCGCAGCGGTGGTAGTAAATCGGGATCGCGGCAAGCGGCAAGAAATGGCCGCGGCGTTCTTCGCAGTTCTTGTTGAAGTCGACCACGCCGCAAAGCGGCGCCGTGCCCCGGCAAATCTTGCAGCTTGAAATGCTTGCGACTGGGTCGAGCCTGTCGCCCTCGATGTGCACCATGTTCACCGCCTTTGAGTTTCGATCCGTCAGAAAGACTGCGATTGGATCAAAGCGCGGAAAACAAGAGAATCGGACACATCCCAAAGCACACCGCTTCCTGAGTGAAACGTCGGTGCGCATGCACAAACCACATCGCGCTCAAATTGAAACGACCCGGCCACTTGCGCGGCCGGGTCGTCGATCTGCAGCGTCAGCCGTGAAGCCTTAGCGCACTGCCAGTTGCCTCAATACCTCGTCGACGATCTGTTCCGGCGACAGTTCGATACTGACCGTGATCGCCTCCTCCGGACCCGGCTCCTCGAGCGTATCGAGCTGGCTTTGCAGCAGGGAAGGATCGAAGAAGTGACCGGTACGCGTCGTCAACCGCTCGCGCAGCACTTCAAACGAGCCCTTCAGATAAACGAAGCAAACACCTTTGTCGCCATTACTACCGCCGCGCAACACGTCGCGATACGAACGCTTCAGCGACGAACACGTGAACACCGCCTTCTCGCCAGCCCTCTGCTTCTCTTCGATCGCCGCACGGATGGTTTGCAACCACGGCCAACGGTCTTCGTCGGTAAGCGGAATGCCGTGGTGCATTTTCTCTTTGTTGGCAGCGCTGTGAAACGCGTCGCCGTCAGTGAACGCGCAGTGCAGGCGCTCCGCCAGCATTTCACCAATCCTCGTTTTGCCGGCGCCCGACACGCCCATTGCGATCAGAATCATCAAAAACTCCTTACACGACCGTCGCGAGCGCGAAAGTCAAACCCAAGCCCATCAGCGAAATGATCGTTTCGAGGAGCGACCAGGTCTTGAAGGTCTGCCCCACTGTCATACCAAAGTATTCCTTGATCAGCCAGAAACCGCCGTCGTTCACATGCGAGAAAATCAGCGAGCCCGAACCAGTGGCGAGCACCAGCAATTCCGGCGTGACCTGCACACCGCTAGCCGAGGCGATCGGCGCGACGATGCCGCAGGCGGTTGTCATCGCCACGGTCGCCGAGCCCGTAGCCAGACGAATCAGCGCGGCCACCAGCCAGCCGAACAGCAGCGGCGACAGATGCATGGCCGTTGCGACGTTGACGATTTCCTTCGAGATGCCGCTGTCCATCAGCACACGCCCGAAACCGCCGCCCGCGCCCACGATCAGCGTGATGCCTGCGATCGGCGCCAGACATTCGCCGCAGAACTTCTGAATCTGCTCACGATTGAAGCCGCGGCTCGCGCCGAAGGTCCAGAAACTGACCAGCACGGCGATCAATAGCGCGACGTCCGAGTTGCCGACGAAACGCAGCAGGTCGTTCGCGAGGGTTTTCGGCTCGAACACGAGATCGGCCCAACTGCCGATCAGCATCAGAATCACCGGCAGCAGGATCGTGAACAGCGTGATGCCGAAACCCGGCAGTTCGCGCGCTTCCTTTTGCTTGCTGGCCTCGCCTAGAAACTGCGCGGAAAGTGGATTGTTTTCCGGCAGCTTGATGTAACGGCTGATCAGCAGCGAAAACAACGGACCGGCGACGATTGCCGTCGGCACGCCCACGATCAGACCGTACGCAATGGTCTTGCCGATGTCAGCGTGATACGCCTGCACCGCCAGCATTGCAGCGGGGTGCGGCGGAATCAGACCGTGCACGACGGACAGACCCGCGACCATCGGCAAGCCGATCAGTAGCAACGATTTGTTGGTGCGTTTGGCGACGTTGAACGCGATCGGAATCAGCAGCACGAAACCGACTTCAAAAAACACCGGCAAGCCGACGATGATCGCCACGACCATCATCGCCCAGTGAATGTGCTTCTCGCCGAACTTGTCGATCAGCGTGGTCGCGATACGCTCCGCGCCGCCCGATTCGGCCATCATTTTGCCGAGCATCGTGCCGAGGCCAACCACGATCGCAATGTGGCCGAGCGTGTTGCCGTTGCCGGTTTCGAATGATTTGACGATCGTGCCGATCGGCATGCCGGATGCGAGACCCAGCAGCAGCGAAACGATGATCAGGACGAGGAACGGATAAACCTTGTAGCGGGTGATCAGCAGGATCAGAAGTGCGATGGCGATCACCGCGAAGACCAGCAGCGTGCTGCCGTGGACAGCTTCCATGAAGCTCCTCCTTTGCGTTATTGATGTCGGTGCGGAACACGGCCGGCACCTGTCTCACGGCGACCTGCAGCGGTGCCAGAAAACCCGGCAAGCCGCGCGGACGCTGAATTTTACTGTTTGTTGCAGCTAAACGCGTGCGAATCCGGCGCACATATCGAAAAGAGCCTCGCCGCGACAACCTGACAGGCTGCTTCGACGAGGCTCTTTTTCCTGGAGCCAGGTTACCGGACTAAAGTACGGACCGCTTCAATTCAATGGGCAGGTGCAGCCAACTGGCTTGCGGCACGCGCGAGACGCGTGACTTCGTCCCAGTTCTGCGCGGCGAGCGCGGCTTTCGGCGTCAACCACGAGCCGCCGACACACACCACGTTTGGCAGTGCGAGGAAGTTAGGGGCCGTTTCGGCGGTAATGCCGCCGGTCGGGCAGAACTTCAGTGCCGGGAACGGTCCATGAAATGCCTGCAGCATCGGCACGCCACCGGCCTGCTGCGCCGGGAAGAACTTGACGATCTCGTAGCCGAGTTCGAGCGCGGCGATGATGTCGGACGGCGTCATCACGCCCGGCAGCAGCGGCAAACCCGCATCCTGCGCAGCCTTGTGCATGTCTTTCGTGAGGCCGGGCGAAACGCCGAACTGCGCGCCGGCCTTCTTTGCCTGAGCGCAGTGCTCGGGCTTCGTGATCGTGCCGACGCCGACCACGATGTCTTCCGCCAGTTGGCTCGCGCGTTCGATCGCTTCCAGACCGGCTGCGGTGCGCAGCGTGATTTCCAGCACTTTTACGCCACCCGCGTGCAAGGCGCGCGACACGTGCACACCCTGCTCGACCGAATCGAACGCGAGCACCGGAATCACCGGGCCGAGGCGCACAATCTCGCTTACTGTTTTCGACGTCATAGTCAGACTCCTTATTTCTGCAGCGTTTAGCTGGCTTGCGTGGTGCTTGTATGTGCTTTGCTGTGTGCTTCGGTACGTGCCTGGGCCGGCTCACCGTGGTGCAGCGCGCGCTCGCCCACCATCGGACCGAATACCGAGGCACCGAGCTCCGCCGGCGCCGCCGCCGCGCGAAACACGCCGAACAGTTCACGGCCGAAACCAACTTCGTTTTCCGCCTGATGCTGCGGCACCGCTTCCGGCCGCGCCGCCCATTCGGCTGCGTCGATCTCGATGTCGAGCACGCCGGCGTCCGCGTCGATCACCAGCATGTCGCCCGTGCGAACCTTGCCGATCGGGCCTTGCAGCAACGCTTCCGGCGACAGATGAATCACCGCCGGCACCTTGCCCGAAGCGCCCGACATGCGGCCGTCGGTCACCAGCGCGACATGGAAACCCTGATCCTGCAACACACCGAGCAGCGGCGTCAAACGATGCAGCTCTGGCATGCCGTTTGCGCGCGCGCCCTGGAAGCGCACCACCGCGATGAAATCGCGCTTCAGTTCGCCGTTGTCGAACGCGGCCTGCACCGCTTCCTGCGAATCGAACACGATGGCCGGCGCCTTCACCTTGCGATGCTGCGCCGCCACCGCAGAAATCTTGATCACGCCGCGACCGAGCTTGCCCTGCATCAGACGCAAGCCGCCATCCGGCTGGAACGGCTCCTTGATGCCGCGCAGCACCGCCGTGTCTTCGCTCTTGTCCGCGCCCGGCACCCATTGCAACTTGCCGTCGATCAGCTTCGGCTCTTCCGTGTAGTGCTTGAGCCCCTTGCCCGCGACAGTGTTTACGTCTTCATGCAGCAAACCGCCTTCGAGCAGATTGCGAACCAGGAACGCAACGCCGCCGGCCGCGTGGAAGTGATTCACGTCGGCTTTGCCGTTCGGGTAAATCTTCGCGAGCAGCGGCACGGCTTGCGACAACGTGTCGAAGTCGTTCCAGTCGATCACGATGCCGGCCGCCCGCGCAATCGCCACCAGGTGCAGCGTATGGTTGGTCGATCCGCCCGTTGCCAGCAACGCGACGATGCCGTTGACGACCGCTTTCTCGTCGACCACATGGCCAATCGGCGTGTAGTTGCCGCGCTCCACCGTCAGATCGAGCACGCGGCGTGCGGCCTGGGCGGTCAGCGCGTCGCGCAACGCCGTATGCGGATGCACGAAGGCTGAGCCCGGCAGATGCAGGCCCATGACTTCCATCAGCATCTGATTGCTGTTCGCCGTGCCGTAGAACGTGCAGGTGCCCTGGCTGTGATACGCCGCGGCTTCCGCTTCAAGCAGCGCGTCGCGGCCGCACTGGCCGGTGGCGAAGAGTTGGCGGGTCTTGGCTTTGTCGTCGTTCGACAGGCCGCTGCCCATCGGGCCGGCCGGCACGAAAATCGTCGGCAGATGGCCGAATTGCAGCGCGCCGATCAGCAGACCCGGCACGATCTTGTCGCAGATGCCCAGGCACAGGGCCGCGTCGAACATGTTGTGCGTGAGGGCGACCGCCGTGCTCATCGCGATCACTTCGCGCGAGAACAACGACAGTTCCATGCCCGCGTTGCCCTGCGTGACGCCGTCGCACATGGCCGGCACGCCGCCCGCGAATTGGGCGACGCCGCCGTTTTCCCGCGCGGCCTCTTTGATGATGTCCGGGTAGTTTTTGTACGGCGCGTGCGCGGACAGCATTTCGTTATACGACGACACGATGCCGATGTTCGGTTCACGAATCTGCTTGATCACGAGCTTGTCGTTGCCGACGAGACCGGCAAAACCGTGGGCCAGATTGGCGCAGGAGAGCGCGCCGCGCGCCGGAAATTTGCCTTGGGCATGCTCGATGCGCGCCAGATATGACTCGCGGGTGGGTTTGCTGCGCTCGATCACGCGTTGCGTGACCTTCAACAATTGCGAATGCGGGGAAACCATCGGAGCTCCTTCGTCGCTGGCTTGAGGCGCGCACGCACTATGCCAGGCAGGTATCGCGGGGATGTCGAATCAGTCGACGACGCAATCTTAGTAGAAAAACTACACGATCGCAACGACGATCCATGCTGCGTCACGGCATCTCGGAACAGCCTCACTTCCTTACTGGCTTTACCTTGGCGGCACAAGCACCAAAACCTAGGGAATACACCTAGCCTCTAATATGTAGTTTTTGTACCTTCTTCTGCAATCAGATATAGTCCACGCATTCTTCAGCATAGTGCGAGTTTTCCGATGATGCTGTCTCAGGTGGAAGAGATGCGCGACCAGTTGCGCCCGTCCGAGCGCAAGCTGGCCGATTACGTGATCGAAGCGCCGCGCGAGGTGCTCGATCTTTCGATGACCGAGGTGGCCGCACGCGCGGGCGTCAGCCAGCCGACCATCGCGCGGTTCTGTCATGCACTCGGATTTTCGGGTTTCCGCGAGTTCAAGATCCGGCTCGCGCAGGGAATTGCCGCGGAAGTACCGGCTGTCTATCGCGACGTGCGGCCGGACGAGCCGGCGCCGGGCGTTGCCGCGAAGGTGCTGGACCGGACCATTGGCGCGCTGATCCAGGTGCGCAACAACCTTTCTTCGGACAGCGTGGCGGCGGCGATCGAATTGCTGGCCCGCGCACGGCGAATCGAGTTTTATGGCGCGGGGGGCTCGGGCATCGCCGCGCTGGACGTGCAGCACAAGTTCTTCCGGCTGGGAATGCCGAGCGTCGCGTATTCGGACCCGCATACGTTTTTGATGTCGGCCGCATTGCTTGGAGAGGGTGACGTGGTGGTGGCGATCTCGAACACGGGCCGCACACGCGACATCGTGGACGCGGTGAAGTCCGCGCTTGCGACCGGCGCCAAGGTGATTGCAATCACGCACGGCAATTCGCCGTTGGCGCGGCTGGCTACGGTCGGCCTGTTCGCCAACGTCGACGAAGACACGGATATTTTTTCGCCGATGACCTCGCGCGTTTCGCACCTCGCGATCGGCGATATTCTGGCGGTGGGGGTCGCGCTGAGCCGGGGACCGGAGTTGGTGGAAAAAATGGCGCAGGCGAAGGAAGTGATCACCCGGCGGCGGATCGATCCAGGCGCGTAGTCGAGCTGCACCACGCGCCAGTAGCCTGGTTTGCGCGGCAACCGGCTCAGCATCTGTCTGTCGTTCTTGAATCGGCGTGCAAAACAAGACGGGCTCCCTGATGGGAGCCCGTCTTGTTTTCTACTTCAGCACAACGCTATAGTTGAGGCTGGCTGGCGAATCGCGGCCCACCCACACCGCTTCCCGCCATCCTCATCGGCTTACCACTGGTACGACGCACCGACACCGTAGGTCGTGTCGGCCGCGCTGATACCCGCGCCCACTTTGACCTTCAGGTTCGCGGTGATACGCGCCGAAGCACCAATCGCCGCAGCCTGATAACCCTTGTAGCTGCCACCTGCCACACCGACCGCCAGGGTCTTGGCCGGATCGACTTCGGGAATCATCGTCAATGCAGTAGCTGCTGCCACACCGCTGTAAGCATTGCGTGCCACAGCGCCCATGCCCGACTGGAACTGGCGCATGTTCACAGCGTCCGTCGGCGCCTTGCCGTCGGCAACGTTCGTGATGCGGCGCTCGTTACCTGGCGAACCGACCGACACGGTGTTCGCCTGATCTGCCACCGAGCCCGCGCCAAGCGCGACGGAATTGTCCGCGCTGGCTTGCGCACCTGCGCCCATCGCCATCGAGCCGCTGCCGCTTGCGTTCGCGCCGCTACCCATGGCCATCGAATTATCACCGCTCGCCTGTGAACCGCCACCCATCGCCATCGAACCGCTGCCGGTCGCGGCGGCCGCTGGTGCGCCGCCGTTATCGATCGACATGCCGGCAGCGCCGGTGGTCTGATAGTTCTGCACCGTCTGATTCAGATCGGAGATCTGCTGATTGGTGTTCCACAACTGCGCACCGGTCACGGCGTCCGTGCTGGTTGCCGATACTTCGCCATCCTGCAGGTTCGTCAGCGCCACCTTCGACGCGCTGTCCACGCCACCCAGCGTCACCTTGTCGTGCGCGGCGGAATCGTACTGCACCGCGTTCGCCACCGAACCGCTCATCGTGCCGACCGTAGTTTGCAGACTGGCGATGTCCGAAGTGTTCTGGCTGACGCGGCCATCGATATTGCTGATCGCCGCGCCGACGTTGTTCACAGTCGTGCCGCCCACGCTATAGGTCGGCGCCGAAATCGTGCCGTCCGCATTGACGACCGAACCGCCACCCAGTGCGGAGGCCGTGCTGCCTGCATTCGCGTACAACTGCGAACCGTTCATCACGTCGCTGCTCGATGCATTGACCGCGCCCGCTGCCACGCCGGTCACAACGCGATTTCCAGCGGTGCCCGCCATGCTGATGCGCAGGCCATCGGTGCTCGCGCCAACGCGCAGATCACGCGACGTGCTGTCCTGCGTGACCATGCCGATGCTGCCGGTATTGATCTGCGAGGTCAGCGAGGACAGATTGGTGTTCAACGCATCCAGTGCGCCGCCGACGGTGGTCTGCGTGCCGCCCTGCATGTGGTACGTCGGGCTGATGATCGAACCGTCCGCGTTCACCTGCGCGCCGCCGCCGAGAGCTGCCACGACCGGACTCAACTGGCCCAGATTCACAGCCGAGCCGAGGGTCGTGCCGGCTGCGACGCCGAGCAGTTCACGTGCACCCGCTGTCCCGGCGAAATCGACATGAGTACCGTCCGTATTCTTTGCGACAGTCAGATCGCGTGACGTCTGATCCTGTTGCACGAGACCCAATTCGCCGCTGTTGATCTGGTTCGTGATATTGGTCATCGAGCCTTCAACATTCGTGACACGCGAATCGATGCTCGTGATGTCTCCAGCATTCTTCGCGATGTCGCTCGTGTTCTGGGCGATGTCGCTCTCGTTTTGCGTGATTGCGGCGGTGTTCTGCGCGACATTCTGGTTCGTCGTGTAAAGCTGCGAACCATTAACTGCATCCGTGCTGGACGCGGAAAGGACACCGGCCTTCAGGTTCGTGATCGACGTACCCACCACGCCGCCACCCAAGGTCAACGCATCCTTCGTGTTGTCGTCATACGCGACGAAAGCATTGGTCACATTGCCGCTTGCGTCAGTGGACAGACCCGCTGCCTTCAACTGCGCAACGTTGACTGCGTCGGTGTCGGCGATACCGGTTGCCACACCCTTCAACTGGCGTGCGCCGGCGGTGCCGGCAAAGTCCACGGTCGTGCCGGCGGTCGCGTTCGCGACAGTAATTTTATGGCTCGTCGCATCCTGTTGCACGAGGCCTACCGATCCGCTGTTGATGTTATTGACCGTCGTATTGAGCGTCGTGATGGCGCTTGCATTCTCCGCGATATCGCTGGTGTTCTGTGCAATAGCGGCGGCGTTCTGCGCGACATTCTGGTTCGTCGCGTAGAGCTGCGAACCGTTCACGGCATCATTGCTCGACGCGGTGAGGCTACCGGCAGCTACACCTGTCACCGCACGATTGCCAGCCGTGCCGGCCACGCTGATCTGTGTGCCGTCCGTCGCCGCAGCTACGGTCAGGTTGCGCGAAGTCTGGTCCTGCTGCACGAGACCGAGTTCACCGCTGTTGATCTGATTCGTGATGTTCGTCACCGAACCTTCGACAGTTGACACACGCGAATCGATATTCGTGATATCGCCGGCGTTCTTCGCGATGTCGGTCGTGTTTTGCGCGATCGCGGCGGTGTTCTGAGTAATGTTCTGGTTCGTCGTGTACAACTGCGAGCCGACGACGGCATCGGTGCTCGATGCAGACAACGCGCCGGCTTTCAGATTCGTGAGGGTCGCGCCAGCCGCGCCGCCGAGCGTTACCTTGTCCTTCGTGCTGTCGTCATATGCCACGAACGCGTTCGTCACGTTGCCCGACGTGTCTGTCGACAAGCCCGCTGCCTTCAGTTGCGCCACGTTCACTGCATCCGTATTCTGCGTTCCCGCTGCTACACCCTTCAGTTGACGTGCGCCTGCCGTGCCGGTGAAGTCCACCGTCGTGCCAGCCGTCGTACCTGCCACCGCTATCGCTTTGGTCGTCGCGTCCTGCTGGACCAGTCCAACCGTGCCGCTGCTGATGTTGTTGACCGTCGTGTTCAGCGTCGTGATGTCACCGGTGTTCATCGCTGTCGCCGTATCGAGCTTGCTCAGCGCCGAGCCAACGTCGCTAAATGTTCCGCCCTGTACCACGTACGACGGTGCGTGGACAGTGCCGTCCGCGTTCACCGATGCATTGCCACCCAGCGCCGTTGCGACGCTGCTGGCCGTGCCGTACAGCTGTGAGCCGTTCACCGCGTCGGTGCTCGACGCGCCTATCGCGCCCGCGTTCACGTTCGTGATCGTCGTGCCTGCCACACCACCGCCCAGGCTGATCTTCGCCTTCGTGCTGTCGTCGTATGCCACGAAAGCGTTCGTTACGTTGCCAGACGTGTCCACGTTCAGACCCACTGTCTTTAGCTGCTTCAGGTTCACCGCATCCGTGTCTGCCGTACCGGCAGCCACGTTTACGATCTGGCGCTGCGCCGTTTCGGTGCCTACTGATACCGTGCTCACACGATCTGCAACAGACCCCTTACCCAGTGCAACCGCGAGATCCGCGGTTGCACTGGAGTCCTTGCCGAAAGCACTCGAACCAATAGCGCTTGCGCTGGCATTAAAACCCAGTGCGGTGGATTCCGACTGGGAAGCTGCGGAATTCATCCCCACGGCCACGGTCTGTCGTGCAGTAGACTTGGCGCCGTAGCCGATCGCGGTACCGTTATACAAGCCGCTCGACCCGGCACCCAGCGCCGTCGCCCCCGTCAAACCATAGCTTCCCGCGTGAGCGCCGGAGCCGATCGCAATCACTCCAACACCCCCGCCAGCAGTGTCCGCTTTCGCATTTGCACCGATTACGACGCCATCCGACACATTGTTCACGGCATTGTCCGTACCATCGTTGGCGCCATTCGTCTTGATATAAGCAGAATTGATCACCGCATTACCGGTGGCCATGCTGTTCACAGTGCTGGTGAGATTCGTCACGTTCGTATTTGTCGCGAACAGCTGTGAGCCGTTCACCGCGTCCGTGCTCGACGCGCCCAGCGCGCCCGCCTTCACGTTCGTGATCGTCGTGCCCGCCACACCTCCGCCCAAGCTGATCTTCGCCTTCGTGCTGTCGTCATACGCCACGAACGCGTTCGTCACGTTGCCGCTGGTGTCCGTCGTCAGGCCTGCTGCCTTCAACTGTGCAACGTTCACGGCGTCCGTGTTCTGCGTACCCGCCGCCACGTTCACAATTTGACGTTGTGCGGTCGTCGAACCGACCGAGACGGTGTTAGCACGGTCGGCAACCGTATTGGCGCCCAAAGCAACCGAATTGATTCCGCTTACCACTGCGCCAGCGCCCAAAGCGACAGCGTTGGCAGCCTGAGCGATTGCCGTCGCGCCGACGGCGATCGCTCCAAGCTGCGAGGCGACCGCGGCTTCGCCGATGGCGACAGTCGAGTTTGCCGTCGCGGATGCGAGCCCCCCCAAACCGACCGCACCGATTCCGCTGACCGTCGACGATGCGCCGAGAGCCACCGCGTTGGCAGCGGAAGCCGTGGCGCTCACCCCCAGGGCGACCTGATTGTAGTCTCCCGCTGCGGCACCGTTGACCGAAGTGCCTGTTCCCGCTCCACCAGCCGTTGCGGACGGCCCAATGGCAATAGAACTCGTCCCCGTCGCCTTCGTGCAATAGGCAGAATTCGCGCCGTCGATTGCAATATTGGAATCGACAGTACTGGTGGTGCAGCCGCCTATGGCTGTCCCCGTTGCAGCAAAAGCATCCGCAGCACAGCCCGTCGCGAGCATCGCCAAAACCAGCGCTATCTTGCTCGAGCCTTTCTTCCCACGACTTCTCGCCCCTTCCGGCGCAGCGACATAGGTGCCAGTAGCTTCATTCCATACGCTTTTATACGACTTGTTCACGTTTTCATCCTTCCTGATAACAGGATCTGTGTTTGAAGAGGCGCGTACCAGGAAATCTGCATACGTCAGCCGGTAACAGAAGGATTGAAAAAGTGGTCGTTTCGATAAGGATTCTCGGACCATCCCATTAATCCTTCTGGGATGACGTCAATGTAGGATTTATCTGTCGGACGATGAATCAGATGACTCTTAAACCGGATTGGTCCGTAAGAGGATTCGCTTTATAAACACGAGATTGATGAGGTATCGCCGCACCGAGTGTCAAGACCCGGAACCTTCAATGCCAAGCGCACCTGGCGCAAGCAACAATTGACGCGCCATTGGCCCTGCATGCGGATTCAGACAATCTGAACGCACCGGTCAAACACATCGCGATTTTTTTCGGAAGAATAGTTAGCGTAGAAATGCGCCAACCCGGAATCGCCGACGATCAAAGTCGCCAGGATAACTGACTACAAGATTAATTTCAGCGCGACTGATACATACCGCGCGAAACAATTAATAAATCAGCAAAAAGTAAATAAGAGATTTCTTATTCTTAAAACGGCTTGATCACCACCAACGCCACCGCAGCCAACATCCCCAACACCGGCAGTTCATTGAACATCCGATACCACTTGTCCGTGCGCTTGTTCTCGCCGCGCTCGAACGTCCGCAGCAGCACGCCGCAATACGCGTGATAGATGATCAGCAGTACAACCACGCCCACCTTCGCGTGAATCCAGCCTTGCCCGCGACCAATGCCAACCGCAAGCCACAGCCAGAGCCCACAGGCCAACGCCGGCACCGCGATGAACGTCATAAACCGGAACAGCTTGCGCGCCATGATCAACAGTCGCGCCGTCGCGGCGGGCTCCGTTTCCATCGCCAGATTGACGAAAATGCGCGGCAGGTAGAACAGGCCGGCAAACCAGGAGGCAATCAGAACGATGTGAAACGTCTTTACCCAAAGCATCAGCGATCCTTGTTCAAGCTTTTGCAACGTATTGACGGCGTATCAGGTCGCCCTCCGGTCGGCGCACTCCCGAAAAAATGCGACTGTTGGCGGCAGCTCATGTCCACCGCTGGTCCGCCGTCGGTCCGTTACTGCCTACTGCCGACCCTCACCGTGCCCAAGCACAACATACTTCAGCGACGTCAGCCCTTCCAGCCCCACCGGTCCACGCGCATGCAACTTATCGTTGGAAATACCGATCTCCGCGCCCAGCCCGAATTCAAAGCCATCAGCGAAACGCGTCGAGGCGTTCACCATTACACTCGCCGAATCCACTTCACGCAGGAACCGCATGGCGCGGTCGTGATCTTCGGTGACGATCGCATCCGTGTGATGCGAACTGTACTCGTTAATATGTTCGATCGCCGCGTCGAGGTTGTCGACCACCTTGATCGCGAGCACCGGGGCGAGATATTCGGTGCGCCAGTCTTCTTCGGTGGCATCCACTAGCGGACCAATACCCGCGTCAGCAAGCACCGTGCGCGCCGCGGCATCCACTCGCAACTCGACCTCCTTGTCGCGATACAACTTACCCAGCGGCGGCAGTACTTCGGCGGCAATGCCTCGCGCGATCAGCAGCGTTTCCATCGTATTGCAGGTGCCGTAACGATGCGTCTTGGCGTTGTCGCAAACGGTCAGCGCCTTCGCAATGTCGGCGCGATCGTCCACGTACACGTGGCAAATGCCGTCGAGGTGCTTGATCATCGGCACGCGCGCTTCGTTGATCAGCCGCTCGATCAGGCTCTTGCCGCCACGAGGCACGATCACGTCGACGTATTCGGTCATCGTAATCAGCTTGCCCACCGCAGCCCGATCCGAAGTAGCCACCACTTGCACGGCGTCCTGCGGCAAACCTGCAGCCTCCAGCCCTTCGCCGATCAGCTTCGCCAGCGCCGTGTTGCATTCGAGCGCCTCCGAACCGCCGCGCAGAATCGTCGCGTTGCCCGACTTCAGGCACAACGCGGCGGCGTCGATCGTCACGTTCGGACGCGATTCATAGATGATGCCGATCACGCCGAGCGGCACGCGCATCTGACCGACCTGAATGCCGCTTGGCCGGTACTTCAGATTGCTGATCTCACCAATCGGATCGGCCAGCGCGGCGACTTGCCGCAAACCTTCGACCATCGTCTTCAGCGCCTTGTCCGACAGCGTCAAGCGATCGATAAACGCAGCGTCGAGACCTTTGTCGCGAGCGCGAGCGACATCACGCGCGTTGGCATCTTTCAACAACGCGGCATCGCGCTCGATCGCCTCGGCAACGGCCGCGAGCGCAGCATTCTTCGCCGCAGTCGACGCACGTGCCATCGCGCGCGAAGCGTGGCGGGCGCGACGACCGAGGTCGGTCATGTACTGGTCGATATCCATGGTGATTCTCATGATGCCGCGCACATCGAAGTGCAGCGGACAGGCAGAATTAGCAAAAAGATGAAACGATTGTAAGTCGGGTGGCGGAGCTTTGCTTGTCACGTGGGCGAGTGGCTGAGGTGAGATCCTTAGCGCCGCCGACGTCGATCGCCCAGATCAGACTGGCCTTCGCACCGGCGCAGTTGCCGCCGAACGAGGTCGCGGCGGCGGCACGGGCGCCGCTTTGGACGGCGAAGCCACCGTCATCGCCAGCTCAAACAGACCATCCCACGGATCGGGCGGCGGATCGTTGCGATGATTGCCCGGCGTGCCGCCCGACAATCCCTTCACCTGCCGATCCAGCCGCGCGGCTAAAGCGAGCGCCTTCTCAAGCGCGCTTTCCGTGACGCGCGACAGCGCCGGCCCAATCAGCCGCTCACGCGGACCCCAGACACGGTTCTCACGCACCAGCATCGCAAGCGGCTTGCCCGCCGCGACGCCGCGCTTGATCCGCAACAGCGTCCGCACTTCTTCAACAACCGCCCACAGCACCAGCACCGCAGCCTCGCCTTCGCCGCGCAAACCATCGAGCATGCGCGATAAGCGGCCGACATCACCCGCCAGCATCGCCTCGTTCAGCTTGAAAACGTCGTAACGGGCGACGTTCAGCACCGCGTCCTGAATCTGTTCGAAGCTCAATGAACCCGCCGGATACAGCAGCCCGAGCTTCTGGATTTCCTGATGCGCCGCCAGCAGATTGCCTTCAACCCGCTCGGCAATGAACGCCAACGCGCGACGCCCTTCTTCGCCGGCCACAACCCGCTGGCCCTGCGCCGCGAGCCGTTGACCGACCCAATTCGGCAACTGCGCACGCTCCACCGGATCGATCTTCAGCGCTACGCCGGCATCGGACAGCGCGGTGAACCATGCAGACTTTTGCGTCGCCGCATCGAGCCGCGGCAGCGTGATCATCGTCAGCACGTCGTCATTCACAGCGGCGGCAAGCGCCTTCAGCGCATCCGCGCCTTCTTTGCCGGGCTTGCCCGACGGAATGCGCAACTCGACCAGTTGACGGTCGCCGAACAGCGACATCGACTGACTCGCGCCAAGCAGCGAACTCCAGTCGAAACCGCGCTCGACTGTGAACACCGAGCGATCGGTAAAACCGGCCGCGCGCGCCGTTGCGCGAATCCGGTCGCACGCTTCCTGCGCAAGCAGATGCTCGTCGCCGTACACAACGTACAGTCCAGCGAGTCCCTTGGCGAGATGCGCTTCGAGCGCGTCAAGTCGCAGTTGCATGGCTACCGATCGGCAAGATTGATTGAGTGCATAAACGAACGCGTGACGCTCACAACGGCGGCGGCGGCAACGGCGCGCGCGGCGCAACTGCCGGCACCTGCTGACCCGGCGCCGGATGCAGCGAGCGCACCAGCGACAGACGGCGCGTGAGCTGGTCGATCGCGTCGTTCTCCATGTCCGCGAACAGAATATCGGCTTCGGCGGCCTTGGCCTGCGAGTACTGGTCGCTGTAGGTCATTGCACGGTTCAGCGCAATCACACTCGGCGGAATCAGCACGGTCCCGTCCTTGCCGACCAGCGTGTAGGTCATCGAGAGATTCATCGCATACTCTTCGACGACACCGAGCGAATTCAGCGTGAGCGAATTGACGGCGCGCCCTTCGGTGATCTGCAAGGTTGCGTCGGCATTCGCGACGGAACTGACCACCACCGTGTCGCTGCCGCCCTGCACGATGCGGGTCAGCCGCGCGCCGGCCGCTGCCGAACCGCCGGAGATATAGAGTCGTTTGAATGCGTAGTCCTGCTGGCCGCGCAGCTGGAAGCCGCAGGCGGACAACATCAGCACGCTGCACACCAGCGTCAATAACGATCTGCGAGTCACATTGGCTCCTGGTTCGCAGTAGATTCCGCAGCGAGAGACAAGCACTGCCGCAGGCGGCGGCGCTTGTCTGCTGTCATGTCCCGGTGGGCTGTCAAACTGTCAAAGGGCTTCAAACGACCACATTCACCAGACGGCCCGGCACCACGACGATCTTCTTCGGCGCCTTGCCTTCGCTGAACTTCTCGACCGCTTCATGCGCGGCGGCGAGCTGTTCGATCGCTTCACGCGTCACATCTTTCGCCACCGTGAGTGCGCCGCGCACTTTGCCGTTCACCTGCAGCACGAGTTCGATTTCGGCCTGTTCCAGCGCCTGCTCGTCGACCTTCGGCCACGCTGCGTCGAGCAGCGAGCCAAATTCGTCGGCGTAACCGAGTTCCTGCCACAACTGGAAGGTCTGGTGCGGCACGACCGGATACAGCACACGCAGCATCACGCTGTACGTCTCGCGCAGCACCGCCGGTTGCGCGCCCTTCGCGCTGTCGAG
This sequence comes from Paraburkholderia agricolaris, assembly GCF_009455635.1. NCBI lineage: Bacteria > Pseudomonadati > Pseudomonadota > Betaproteobacteria > Burkholderiales > Burkholderiaceae > Paraburkholderia > Paraburkholderia agricolaris. Next base: position 461,797 of record NZ_QPER01000001.1, on the reverse strand, counting down.
CGCGTTAAGCATCTTCATCGCCGCCGACACCACCGTGTTGTATTGCAAACGCTGATAGTCGAAATCGGCCTGCTTCAGCACGCTGTAGATCTCGCGGCGCAGCACCTTGTCGACTTCGCCGAGTTGCGCGAGGTCGATCTTGCCGCCGGCACGCAGCGCGGCTTCGTTCGTGTGACCGAAGCCCCACACGCGACGCAGGAAGCGGCTCGCGCCTTCCACGCCCGAACCCGACCATTCGAGCTGCTGCTCGGGCGGTGCGGCGAACATCACGAACAGACGCGCGGTATCCGCGCCGTGTTGATCGATCAGCAGTTGCGGATCGACGCCGTTGTTCTTCGACTTCGACATTTTCTCGACGCCGCCGAGCACCACCGGCTGGCCGTCCGAGTTCAGCACGGCGCCAACCGGGCGGCCTTTGTCGTCGAACGACACGGTCACGTCGGCCGGGTTGTACCAGGTCTTCTTACCCGCTTCGTTCTCGCGGTAATAGGTTTCGTTGAGCACCATGCCCTGCGTGAGCAGGTTCTTTGCCGGCTCGCCGAACTCGATCAAGCCCATGTCACGCATCACCTTCGCCCAGAAACGCGAGTACAACAGGTGCAGAATCGCGTGCTCGATGCCGCCGATGTACTGATCCATCGGCGCCCAGTAATCGGTGCGCTCGTCGACCATGGTTTTCGCGTCCGGCGCCGCATAGCGGTAGAAGTACCAGGACGAATCGACGAAGGTGTCCATCGTGTCGGTTTCACGCCTGGCCGCGCCGCCGCAGGTCGGGCAGGTGCAGTTCACGAACGCTTCGGACTTCGCAAGCGGATTGCCCGTGCCGTCCGGCACGAGGTCTTCCGGCAGCACCACCGGCAGGTCCTTTTCCGGCACTGGCACGTCGCCGCAGGTCGGGCAGTGAATGATCGGAATCGGCGTGCCCCAGTACCGCTGGCGCGACACGCCCCAGTCGCGCAGACGCCACGTGATCTGCTTGTCGCCGAGGCCAAGTTCCTTCAGATCGGCCGCAATCGCATCGACTGCCTGCGTGTAGTTCAGGCCGTCGTACTTACCGCTGTTGACGAGCGTGCCGTCCTTGTCGCCGTACCATTCCTGCCAGACGTCAGTCGAGTAATCCTTGCCTTCAACAGCGACCACCTGCTTGATCGGCAGGCTGTATTTCTTCGCGAACGCGAAGTCGCGCTCGTCGTGCGAAGGCACGCCCATCACCGCGCCTTCGCCGTAGCTCATCAGCACGTAGTTGCCGATCCACACTTCGACCTGTTCCTGCGTCAGCGGATGCGTGACGGTGAAGCCGGTGGCCATGCCCTTCTTTTCCATCGTCGCCATGTCGGCTTCGGCGACGCCGCCGCGCTTGCATTCTTCGATGAAGGCCTGCAGTTCCGGCTTGTCTTGCGCGAGACGCGTGGCGAGCGGATGCTCGGCGGCAACCGCGCAGAAGGTCACGCCCATGATCGTGTCGGCGCGCGTGGTGAACACGCGCAGCAGCTTCTGTTCGCCGTCGATTTCATACGGGAAACCGAAGTTCACGCCGAAGCTCTTGCCGATCCAGTTCTGCTGCATGATCTTGACGCGCTCGGGCCAGCCGAGGCCTTCGAGGTCGTTCAGCAACTCATCCGCGTACTGCGTGATGCGCATGTAGTACATCGGGATTTCGCGCTTTTCGATCAGCGCGCCCGAACGCCAGCCGCGGCCGTCGATCACCTGCTCGTTGGCGAGCACGGTCTGATCGACCGGGTCCCAGTTGACGGTGCCGGTTTTCTTGTACGCGATGCCCTTTTCGAGCATTTTCAGGAACAGCCACTGGTTCCACTTGTAGTAGTCCGGGCTGCAGGTCGCGACTTCGCGCGACCAGTCGATCGCGAGGCCCATCGACTGCATCTGCTTCTTCATGTAAGCGATGTTGTCGTAGGTCCACTGCGCGGGCGGCACGTTATTGGCCATCGCGGCGTTTTCCGCCGGCATGCCGAACGCGTCCCAACCCATTGGCATCAGCACGTTGTAGCCGTTCATCCGCAGATAGCGGTACATCACGTCGTTGATCGTGTAGTTCCGCACGTGCCCCATGTGCAGCTTGCCCGACGGGTACGGCAGCATCGAGACGCAATAGAACTTGGGCTTGTCAGTGGTTTCCGATGTCTTGTACGCGTCGATGGCGCGCCATTGCCCTTGCGCGGCGGATTCGACGTCGGAGGGAACGTATTTTTCGTGCATGGTGTGATGGAATCGCTGGTTCGGTGCTTTCGCACCGGCCGCTTTGGTGCTCTGCTGGATGAAATGGCTTCGTTTCCCCTTTTGCGGGGGAAAGGGCTGATTATACCGTTCGCGGACGGGTGCGCCGCGCGGCGTGGTGCCTGGGTTCGGCTGGGTTGCGCCTGGGCGGGAGCAGTGTTGCCAGGACCGCTATGGCTTCGCGCCCGGTGGCGGCGGGTCCGTCACGAAACCGATCCGCTCGAGCCCGGCCTGTTGCGCCGCGCCCATCACCTGCGCGATCACCTCGTAGCGCGTGGAGCGCTCGGCGCGCAGCTGGATTTCCGGCTGGTCGGCCTGCCCCGCTTTGCCTGCCTCAACGAAGCGCGCGCGCATCTGCTGCAGCGTAATGACGGTGCCGTTCCAGTACAGCTTGCCGGCGGCATCGATTGAAAGAGAAATGGTTTGCGGCGTTTGCCGCGCGGGCGCCGCCGCGACTTTAGGCAAATCGAGCCGGATCGCGTGCGTGAATAAAGGCGCGGTAATGATGAAAATCACCAGCAACACCAGCATCACGTCGATTAACGGCGTCATGTTGATCTCGGCCATCGGCGCGGCCGTCTGCTTTTTCTCGAGTCCGCCGAATGCCATGTCGCCTCCTTCCGTCGTCCGGTCTCAGCGCTGCGCCTCGGGAGTCCAAGCCTGAGCTTGCTGCGCCGGGGATTGGGGCCGGGGTTGATCCGCCGGCGCGCACACATAGGCGTGCAGATCGTGCGCGAAGCCGTCGAGTTCTTCCGACAACTGCCGCACCATCCGCCCCAGCACGTTATAGGCAAGCACCGCCGGAATCGCGACCACGAGGCCGAAGGCCGTCATGATCAGCGCCTCGCCGACCGGTCCGGCGACGTTCTCGATCTGCGCCTGCCCGCTCGCCGCAATGCTGCCGAGCGCGTGATAGATGCCCCAAACCGTGCCGAGCAGGCCAACGAAGGGCGCCGTGCTGCCCACCGAAGCCAGCAGCACCTGGCCGAACTCGAGCCGCCGCTGCGACACGTTGAGCGCCTGACGCAGCGCCCGCAGCACCCGCTCGCCGCGTTCGACGCGAGCGAGCAGCGCACCGGGAATGTCCACTTCGGCTGCATGCAACGCAGTCTCGGCAAGCGGCGTGAAAACGCGCTCGCGGTCCACGCGCTTCAGTGCGGCAACGCCTTCGGCCAATGTGGGTGCCTGCCAGAACTGCGTGATGGCCGGGGTGGCCTGGCGTTTCGCGCGTGTGAGGATCCAGCTTTTGACAATCAGAAAGCACCAGCTCGCAATCGACATAGCCAGCAGCACATACGCGACGCCATGCGTGATTGCGTCGCTGGTTTCCAGGTAATGGAGGATGCCGCTGCTGCCTGTCATCTGATCTCGCCGATGGAAAGTGATTACAGGGGTGCTGCAAAAGAGCGATCGGGGCCGTAACCGGCCCCGTGGCCTCATGACACGCTCAGCGCAGGCCGAGCACGTCCTGCATGTCGAAGAAGCCGTTTTTGTGGCCTTCGAGGAAACGTACCGCACGAAGCGCGCCTTGCGCATACGACAGGCGGCTCGCCGATTTGTGCGTGATTTCGATGCGCTCGCCGATACCGGCAAACAGCACCGTATGGTCGCCGACAATGTCGCCGCCGCGAATCGCCGAAAAGCCGATCGTGGACGGATCGCGTTCGCCGGTCACGCCTTCGCGGCTATAGACCGCGCACTCATCGAGATTGCGGCCGAGCGCATGAGCGATCACTTCGCCCATGGTCAGCGCCGTGCCGGACGGTGCGTCGACCTTGTGACGGTGATGGGCCTCGATGATTTCGATGTCGTAGCCAGTCGCGAAATGCTTTGCGGCGTACTCGAGCAGCTTGAGCGTAACGTTGACGCCCACGCTCATGTTCGACGCAAACATGATCGCGATCTTGTCCGCCGCGGCGCGCAGTTGCGCTTTCTGCTCGTTGTCGAAACCGGTGGTGCCGATCACCATTTTGACGTTGTGGCGCTGCGCGGCTTCCAGATGCATCAGCGTGCCTTCGGGACGCGTGAAGTCGATCAGGTAGTCGGATTCGGCGAACACGCGTTCGACATCGTCCGTCAGCAGCACGCCGGTCTGTTTGCCGAGAAACGCGCCGGCGTCCTGACCAAGTTGCGGGGAGCCCGCACGGTCGAGCGCGCCGGACAGCGTCGCGCCGGAATCGTTGAGGACGGTTTCGATGAGCATCCGGCCCATACGGCCCGATGCGCCAGCAATGGCAATTTTCATGGCTACGAGGGTTCGAAAGGGGTAAAACCCGGCAAATTCCGACAATTGCGGGCAAAAGCGGCGGCGGACAGCACGCCCTGGCGCCGCACTGACTGAGACTGAAACAGCAGAATGCCTGAAAGCCGCCACGCACGGCGTGTTGCCCATACGTGACGCCTGCACAACGTTCTCGCCGTGTCTTATTAAGACACGGACAGCGCGATTAGTTGCCTGTTCCCGAAGACGCGGGAGAAGCAGGCGAAGCAGGCGAAGCAGTCAGCGGTGCGTTCAACGTCGGGCCGCCACTGCCGTTTTGCGAGCCTGTTGGTCCCACCGGATTGTCCTGCGCGCCCTGAACCTGCGGCGGCGGCGGACGGTGGAACTGGAACTGCGGCTGCCCGGCAGCCGTCGGGCCTTGCGACGGAATACCGCCCCCGTTGGCGGTCGGCACGGCCGAGCGCACGGACGGCTGCGCATTCGACGGCGTCTGCACCGCATTGGTCAGTCGATTGGCGGCCTGCGCGGCTTCGGCGTTGGCGTCCGTTGACGGCAGGGCCGCAGCGGCCGCGGCGGCGTCGACGGAAGGCGAACGCGTGGTGTCCACGGACGCCGCAGCAGCCACCGGCGCGCTGGCGCCAGTGGCTGCGCTTGCCACGTTCGGCACGGCGGCCTTCTTCTTGCCGAGCTTGTCGCCGTCGATTTCAGCCAGCAACTCGAGGTTGGAAGGCAGATCTTCGCCACCCGTCCAGCTGGCGACGCGGTCACCCGAGAACAGGATCACGAAGTCACGCTGTTGCACGACGTTAGTCGAGCCGCGTTTGAAATAGAACACGTAGTCCCAGCGGTCCGCGTGGAACATGTCGGTCAGGAGCGGCGTGCCGAGCAACTGCTTCACCTGGGCGCGCGACATGCCGACCTGCATCTGTGCAGCTGCTTCCTTCGAAACGAAATTGCCTTGCACCACCGTAATACGGTACGGCGTAATACTCTGGGCAACGCGCTGCGTCAGGCTGTCGTAGGTGGAACATCCGGCAAGAACCGCGACAGTCGCAACAGCGATCAAGGTACCCCGCATGCGGCTCCCCCGGTAGATCAATTGAGATTTTGAAATCATTTCACTCACCGTGCGGGCCCGCTGACGAGCCGCGCGAGTTTCATTCCATCGAAGATGACCAGAACGGCAAAAACACATTACTATGAGAGCCCAGCATTGTACTCTAGGGATCCCTTGTCATGACCAATCCAACCGATCTCAAGAATATCGGGCTCAAGGCGACCCTTCCGCGCCTCAAAATCCTTGAGATTTTTCAGCATAGCCCGGTACGCCACCTGACCGCAGAAGACGTCTACCGTAACCTTCTGCACGAAGAACTCGATATCGGTCTTGCCACCGTATATCGCGTGCTGACGCAGTTCGAGCAGGCCGGCCTGCTCTCGCGCAGCAATTTCGAGTCGGGTAAGGCGGTGTTCGAATTGAACGAAGGGTCGCATCACGACCACCTCGTCTGCCTCGATTGCGGGCTCGTCGAAGAGTTTTTCGACTCCGAGATCGAGAGCCGCCAGCAGTCCATCGCAAAGGAACGCGGCTTCAAGCTGCAGGAGCATGCGCTGGCGCTGTACGGCGCGTGCACCAAGGAAAATTGCCCACATCGCAAGCACTGAAGCTGGATTAGTGCGATGTCGGCCGCGTCGGGGTTCGCGGCACGGTGGGTAACGAAAGAAGAAAGAAAAAACCCGGCCGATGAAAATCAGCCGGGTTTTTTGCGTGTGCGGCTCTGCGGCCGCACGGAGAGGCTCGTGCCTTGTGGCATGCCCCACATGACCGGCATGGCCGCCGCGTTGCGACGCCAACCTGGTCCCAGTTCAATCGACCAACTCAGCGCTCGCTTCAAACAGCAGCCGCCATGGCTCGGCCAACGGCAATTCGTCGCAGTTGGGCTGCTCGCCACCACGATCCACCACCACAAAATCGCTCACCTGATCGAGTGCGAGCAGCGGGTGATGCCAAACGCCTTTGGCATAGTTCACGCCCTGCCAGCCGTCGCTCCAGAACGCCCGCATGCGCGCCGGATCCAGTTCGCCGGCCGGCGCGACGACCACCAGATAGCGGCGAGCCGTTAAGGGAACGAAAGCCTGACTGCCCAGTGGATGCCGTTCCATCATGGCGATTTCGATCGGCAACTCGCGAGGCTGCGCGCGAAACAGATTGATCAGCGGCCGGCCGCCATTGTCCGTTACGTCGACATTCGCGAGGTCGTGATAGCGCTCGGTCGTGCCGCCGTTGATCGGAAAATGGCGCGCGCCGTCCAGTTCGATGACGTCGCCAAACAGCGCGAAAGCCGCGCGCGTCAGCCGTTCCACATGTAAGGTCTTCATCGGCGCGACTCCGTTACGCGATCTCGCCCCACAAGCGCAGGCGCGACGCGCCGCCGTCGGGGAAGATATTGAAACGCACGTGCGTCACCGGTCCAAGGGATGCGATGCCGTCCGCGAATGTATGCACGTGGTCCATCTGCAACTTCTGTTCGCCGATCAGCACCGGCCAGAACATCGCCTGCGTGATCAGTGAGTCGTCGGTGCCGCCCGTTACGGAGGCCGCCTGCAGCGAGCAGCGATCGGGGTAATTACCCTTGAAGTGCGCCGTGTCCACTTCGATCTTGTGAATCACGCCCGGCCGCGCCAGCGCGACAATCGCCCAGTCGTTGCCCGGCTCCCGACGGCGGCGCGTTTCCCAGCCGTCGCCCATATTGACGCCGCGGCCCGGCATCAGCATCTGCGAGGCCGGCCCGAAATGCTGATTATTCGCAGCAACCAGGTACGCGCCGTTTTCGATCGCGGCGAGGTCCAGCAACGTGCCGCGTTCGACGCGCTCCCAGTCGCGCTTCGGTTGGCCATACACACGCAGACGAGCGAGACCGCCGTCCGGATACAGATTCACGCGCAGATGCGTAAAAGCGCGGGCGTCGTTCACGTCGACGTAATGGTGGGTGTTGCCCTGCAGCGTGGTGGCAGGCACGAGCGATTGCCAGTCGGCGTTGTCGGGCGGGACTTCGCCGTCCACATAGCACGCGTCGATCGACGCGGCCGGCGGGAAATTGCCGGTGAAGTGGCTCGTGTCCAGGTCGACACCGTGCACGACGCCCGGGCGCGCGAGCCGGATCACGCAATAGTCGTGGCCGGTGGTGCGCTTGCGACGGGTTTCCCAGCCGTCCATCCATTTGCCGTGATCGTCGTACTTGCCGGGAATGAACACTGCCGGCTGCGGCTCGAGCATGCGTTCTTTCGGCGCGAAGAATTCGTCGCTCGCGTAGAGCGCCTTCGCGCCCAGCCGCGGGTCGGCGAGGTTCATGTAGCGACGGGTGAAAGCAGGAGCGTTGGGGTCGAGGATCGGATTAGCCATAGTCTCAGTCAGGCGACGAAAAGTAAGGGGAACCGGCGGAGTCAGAGCATCCGCCGGAGCAGAACGCGCGCTGCGTCGGCGCGCTGTGGAATAACTGTCAAGCTGGCCGCTGTGTGACGGGGTTAAGCCGCGTCAGACTGCCGGCACATGGTCGCCGGCCGCGGGCTCGGCGCCGGCATCATCGCCAGCGGGCACGTAGCGCAGTGCTTCGTCGCGATTCAGCACACGATGGGCGCGCGCCCGGTCGATGTCGTTTTCCCACACGGCGACCACCACGGTTGCCACGCAGTTGCCGATCAGGTTGGTCAGCGCGCGGGCAATGCCCACAAACCAGTCGACCGGCAGAATCAGCACGAGGCCAAGCACGGGAATCGCCGGAATCGCGGACAGCGTCGCAGCCAGAATCACGATGGCCGAGCCGGGAATGCCGTGCGCGCCCTTCGACGTCACCAGCGACACCAGCACCACCACAATCAGATCGTGCAGCGACAGCGGCGTATTGGTCGCCTGTGCGATGAAAATCACCGCAAGGGTCAGATAGATGGAGAAGCCGTCGAGATTGAAGGAGTAGCCGGTCGGAATGACCAGCCCGACGGTCGAATCCTTGACGCCCATCCATTCGAGCTTGCGCATGATCTGCGGCAGCACGGCGTCTGAAGAAGCCGTGCCGAGCACGATGGAAAGCTCTTCGCGCAGATAGCGGATCAGCTTGAAGATGCTGAAGCCTGCCAGGCGCATCACCACGCCCAGCACAACCACCACGAACACAATGCAGCTCGCGTAGAACACCACCACGAGCATGCCGAGTTGCTTGAGCGACTCGACCCCGTACGTGCCGGTCGTGAACGCAATCGCACCGAGCACGCCGAGCGGCGCGAGCTTGATGATGAAACCCATCACGCGGAAGAACACCTGCGAAAGCTCGTCGATCAGGCTGCTCACGCGTTGCGCCTTATTGCCGAGCAGCGACAGCGCCGAGCCGAACAGCACGGAAAAAACAAGGATTTGCAGGATGTCGCCAGTCGCGAATGCGTTGATCGCCGTGTCGGGGATGATCTTCAGCAGAAAGCCGGCTGTGTCTTTCAGGCTCTTGGCGTTCTCGGTGTAGGTCGCGAGCGATGCGGGGTCGAGCGAGTGCAGGTTGATGTTCATGCCGACGCCGGGCCGCGTTGCGTAGGCCAGCACCGCGCCGATCACGAGCGCAATCGTCGTCATGGCCTCGAAATAGACCACCGCCTTCAGGCCGACGCGGCCGACTTTACGCAGATCGCCGGCATGCGCCATGCCGCTCACCACCACGCAGAAGACGATCGGGCCGATCACCATCTTGATCAGCTTGAGAAAGCCATCGCCGAGCGGGCGCAGCGATTGGGCGAAATGCGGAAACACGGCGCCGATCACAATACCCGCCACTAGCGCTATGACGACCCGGCCAAACAGCGAATTGAAGAACTTCAACACGGCTTCCTCCTGGTTAGGAATCACATCTGTTCAGACTGGTCCGACCAGTGCTGTTATGGCAAATAGTAGGAAGCCGATATACTGACGTCAAGAAATCATTAAATAGCGTTTACCCGCTGTTTTTTAACCGTTTTGGGGCGGGATTGCGCATCTTTAACGACTCATCGTACGAGCGTTCAGAACACGCATACAATGCTGGTCAGACCGCGCACCCAAAGTGAGCCACGATGAAAAATGTTCCGCATACCGTCACCGATGCCGCCATCGCGATCATCCGCGAACGGATCGAAGCGGGCGTCTATCCTGTGGGCAGTTTGCTGCCGGCGCAGCGCCAACTCTCCGAAGAACTCGCGATCAGCCGCGCATCGTTGCGCGAGGCGCTCTCCACGCTCGAAGCGCTCGGTCTGCTGACGATCCGCCCCGGTAAGGGCGTCTATGTAGACAGTGCGCAGGCGGTGACCGCCCAGGCATGGCGGTTCGCGGACCAGTCTTCGTTGCCGGATACATACCAGATGCGTTTCGCGCTGGAAGGCTTTATTGCCCGCATGGCAGCGCTGGCGATCAGCGATTCCGACCTCGCCTGGTTCGAAGACAATATCGCCGCCATGCAAACAGCGCTCGCCTGCGACGAACTCGACGAAGCCGCCCGCCTCGACTACGACTTTCACATGCGCATCGTGAGCATTGCCGGCAACGCGGCAATCGAATCGATCCTGAGTAGTGCCGCGGAAATCATGAAAGAAAGCCAGCGGATGCCGTTTTATCGGCGGGAGTTGGTGCTGTCCACGTACACCGAGCATCGGGTGATTCTCGACGCACTCAAGGCGCGCGATTCCGCGGCGGCCGGCAAGGCAATCGAAACCCATATTTCGAACGCCGCGCAGCGCGCCGGCGTCTATTTCCCGACGCCACAGGCGTAAAAAAAGCCGCTCCGAGGAGCGGCTTTTATCTTTTTGCCCTGCCGGCCGCACAGGCCGCAGGGCATGCAAAGCAAACAGCTTACTTCGCGTTGGCGAGCGCCACAGCCGTGTCCAGCATGCGGTTCGAGAAGCCCCACTCGTTGTCGTACCAGCTCGACACCTTCACCAGACGGCCCGACACCTTGGTCAGCGTTGCGTCGAACGTCGACGAAGCCGGGTTGTGGTTGAAGTCGATCGACACCAGCGGTGCCTCGTTGTAACCGAGGATGCCCTTCAGCGCGCCTTCCGATGCTTCCTTCATGATCGCGTTGACTTCCTCGACCGTCGTATCGCGCGCGGCGATGAACGACAGATCGACGACCGACACGTTGATCGTCGGGACGCGAATCGCGTAGCCGTCCAGCTTGCCGTTCAGTTCCGGCAGCACCAGGCCGACCGCCGATGCAGCACCGGTCTTGGTCGGGATCTGGCTGTGCGTGGCCGAGCGCGCGCGGCGCAGGTCTTCGTGGTACACGTCCGTCAGAACCTGGTCGTTCGTGTACGCGTGGATCGTGGTCATCAGACCGTTCACCAGGCCGATCTTGTCGTTCAGCGGCTTGACGAGCGGTGCCAGGCAGTTGGTCGTGCACGATGCGTTCGAGATCACCGTGTCCGACGCCTTCAGGACGTTGTGGTTCACGCCGTAGACGATCGTTGCGTCGACGTCTTTACCGCCCGGCGCCGAGATGATGACCTTCTTTGCGCCGCCCTTGATGTGCGCGCTGGCCTTTTCCTTGGTCGTGAAAAAGCCCGTGCATTCCAGCACGACGTCGACGTTCAGCTCGCCCCACGGCAGTTCTGCCGGGTTGCGGTTAGCCAGCACGCGGATCTTGTCGCCGTTCACGACCAGGTAATCGCCGTCCACCGAAACTTCGCCCGGGAACTTGCCGTGCGCCGTATCGTATTGCGTCAGGTGGGCGTTGGTCTTGGCGTCGCCAAGATCGTTGATGGCGACGATTTCGATATCGTGCTTCTTGCCGTTTTCATAGAAGGCGCGCAGCGTGTTGCGGCCGATCCGGCCGTAGCCGTTGATTGCGACGCGAATCGTCATGGTCTATCTCCTGATGGCTGAAAAAAAATCGTCCATGTTGGTCTGATTTGCCGGGATTGCCGCGCGTGGGGTCCGCGCGGCAGCCTCGCATGCAGATCAGCCGAGTGCGGCTTTGGCCGTCTCTACCACGTTCTCGACGGTGAAGCCGAAATGCTTGAACAGCACGCCAGCCGGGGCCGATTCGCCGAACGTGTCGATGCCGACCACGCCGCCTTCCAGACCCACGTACTTGCGCCAGAAATCCGTAACGCCCGCTTCGATCGCGACGCGGCGCACGCCTTGCGGCAGCACGCGTTCACGGTACTCGGCGTCCTGCTTGTCGAACACCGTGGTCGACGGCATCGACACGACGCGCGCCGCGATGCCTTCGCGAGCCAGCGCCTCGACAGCATTCAACGCCAGTTCGACTTCCGAACCGGTGGCGATCAGGATGATCTTGCGCGCGACGATTTCGTCGTTCCAGTCGCGCAGCACGTAACCACCCTTCTCGATATTGGCGATCTGCGCGTCGGTACGCTCCGAGAACGGCAGATTCTGGCGGCTGAAGATCAGGCACGACGGACCGTGATGCTCGACCGCGTGGGTCCAGGCCACCGCCGTTTCGACCGTATCAGCCGGACGCCACACTTGTAGGTTCGGAATCAGACGCAGGCTTGCGACATGTTCGATCGACTGGTGGGTCGGACCGTCTTCGCCCAGACCGATCGAGTCGTGCGTGAACACGAAGATCGACGGCGCCTTCATCAAAGCGGCAACGCGCAGCGCATTGCGGCTGTAGTCCGAGAACGTCAGGAACGTGCCGCCGAAGGCCTTGAAGCCACCATGCAGCGCGATGCCGTTGATCGCGGCGCTCATGCCGAACTCGCGCACGCCGTAGTTCACGTAGTTGCCGGCGGCCTTGCCTTCGGCGTTCACGCGCACCGGCTTGGCGGCCTTCCAGTTGGTCAGGTTCGAACCGGTCAGGTCGGCGGAGCCGCCGAGCAGTTCCGGCAGCACGGCCGACAAACCTTCGATAGCCTGTTGCGATGCCTTACGCGTCGCGACGGTTTCCTTGCGTTCGTTAGCGCCGGCGATGATGGCCTGCGCCTTTTCCTTCCAGTCGGCGGGCAATTGCTTCGCGTCGCGGCGCTTGAATTCAGCGGCCTCCTGCGGGTATTTGGCTGCGTACGCGGCAAACGCCTTGTCCCACTCGGATTCGTTGCGCGCGCCGGCTTCCGTCGCATCCCACGCTGCATAGACTTCCTGCGGGATCACGAACGGCTCCCACTTCCAGCCGATCGCTTCACGGGTGGCCGCGATTTCCTTGTCGCCGAGCGGCGAGCCGTGTGAATCGTGGCTGCCGGCCTTGGTCGGCGCGCCTTCGCCGATCACGGTCTTGCAGCAGATCAGCGTGGGCTTGTCCGACAGCTTGGCTTGCTTGATTGCGGCGTCCACCGCATCGACGTCATGGCCGACCACGTTCGGGATCACGTTCCAGCCGTAAGCTTCGAAGCGCTTCGGCGTGTCGTCGTGGAACCAGTGGACCACTTCGCCGTCGATCGAGATGCCGTTGTCGTCGTAGAACGCGATCAGCTTGTTCAGCTTCAGCACGCCTGCGAGCGAGCAGGCTTCGTGCGAGATGCCTTCCATCAGGCAGCCGTCGCCAACGAACACGTACGTGTGGTGGTCGACAATCTTCGCGTCAGGTTTGTTGAATTCGGTGGCGAGCAGCGATTCGGCGAGCGCCATGCCGACTGCGTTCGCGAGACCCTGGCCGAGCGGGCCGGTGGTCGTTTCGACGCCCGGCGTGATGCCGTATTCCGGGTGGCCCGGCGTCTTCGAATGCATCTGGCGGAAGTTCTTCAGCTCTTCCATCGGCAGGTCATAGCCGGTCAGGTGCAGAAGCGAGTACAGCAGCATCGAGCCGTGGCCGTTCGACAGAATGAAACGGTCGCGATCGGCCCACTGCGGGTTCTTCGGGTTGTGGCGCAGATGACGCGACCACAAGGCCACGCCGATTTCGGCCATGCCCATCGGCATGCCGGGGTGGCCGGAATTCGCTTTTTGAACGGCATCCATGGACAACGCACGGATTGCGTTAGCCATCAGGGAAGTGGGTGCGGGAGACGGGGTCGTCATGTCGAGTCCGGAGACAGAGTCAGAAAGCGGTGCGCGCTTGAGGCCCGGATGCTCGAATGCCAGTCCACTTCGGCGCACGGTGCGGCGCCAGGAGACGCGAAACGGGCAGAGCAAACGGACAAGGCTGAAAGCGTGACATTCTAACAGAACGTTCAGCGCCCTCCCGCGCGCAGGCCCCCTCGCTGCCTGGTTCCTGGCTGGTTCCGCGTTGGTTCCCGGCCTGACTGCGTGCTGGCTCCTGGGTGCCCGCACGCTGGTTTCGGGCCGGCGCCGCGTGCGAACGGAGCCGCGCCGCGTTTGCGCCTTTACAATTGAGCGAGACCAACCCGCCGCGCTCCGAACGGAGCCCGCCATCCGTGAGCGCTCCCCTGCTTTTTCGACCCACCGCCGACGCCGTCTACGGATTTCCGAACGCTCGGCGGCTTGCGTGCGTCGATTCGCCCTATCAGCGTATCGAGGTATGGGACACGCCGCAGCTCGGCCGGCTGTTTACGCTCGACGGCCGCCCGATGACCTCGACCGGCGACGAATTCATCTACCACGAATGCATGGTGCATCCAGCCGCGCTGGCGCATCCTGCGCCGAAAGCAGCGCTGGTGCTGGGCGGCGGCGATGGCGGCGCCGCGCGGCAATTGCTGAAACACGCCGGCATCGCGCGAATCGTGGTGGCGGAGCTCGATGCCGAAGTCGTGCGTCTGACCCGCGAGTATCTCGCCGACGTGCAAGACGGCGCTTTCGACGATCCACGTGTCGAACTGGTGATTGGCGATGCCGCGGATTATGTCGCGGGGATCGATGCAAAGGCCGCAGCGCAGTTCGATCTGGTTGTCTTCGACCTGACCCCGCCGGATTCACCTGCCGCGAGCCTGTACACACTGGACTTCTATCGGCAACTCAAGCGAGTCATGAGTCCGGGCGCCGTCCTCACGCTGCATCTCGGCTCACCGTACTTCCACGCTGAACGAGTCGCCGGCCTGCTCGACGATCTGCGCGACACCTTCGCCGTCGTGCGCACGATGCATACCTTCATCCCGCTCTACGGCTCGCTCTGGATGATGGCGAGCGCCAGCGATACGCTCGACCCTGCAGCTCTCACCGCCGAAACACTTACCCAGCGCCTCGCCGCGCGCCGAATCGATTCGCTAAAACACTACGATGCCGCTCTGCACACCGGACTGTTCTCGGCTTCCCGCTCCGTGCGCGATAAACTAAGTCAATTCTTAAAGCCATCAAGCTAACGCGTGGGCAAAATGCACGGTTCGGTCGGCGCGCGCTATCGGTACATCGATACGCAAGCGCTCACCTGGCCTCGCAACATGCATCCCGCAAACCCAATAGATCCGGAGAACCCCATGACCGCCTCCCGCCCAGCCGGTGTGCCCTGGTTGACCCCCTATCTGACGGTGCGCGACGCACGTGCCGCGACCGCGTTTTTCGAAGCGGCATTCGGCTTCGAGATACGCGATAGCGTTCAGGACGACGGCGTCGTCATGCATGTCGAGATGACCTATCAAGGCCAGCTGATCGTGATGTTCGCGCCGGAAGGCGCGTTCGGCTCGGCGGCGAAAACCCCCAAGAGCGCGGGCGCGATTGCGCCGCAATCGTTTTATGTCTATGTCGACGATGTCGACGCGGTTTACACGCGGGCGCTGGCCGCCGGCGCAAAATCGCTGAGCGAGCCACAGGATCAGTTCTGGGGCGACCGGTTTGCCCAGGTCGAAGATCTGGACGGCTACCGTTGGGCGCTCGCTCGCCACCTTTCCTGAACTAATGAGTATTTTTCTGATGCCTCGCTTCTTCGTCGGTACGCCTCTCAAGCCCGACGACATCATGCAGTTGCCCGATGACGTCACGCGCCACATCCTCGTACTGCGTTTGCAGCCCGGCGATTCGATCGTGCTTTTCAATGGCGAAGGCGGCGAATACAGCGCCGAACTCGTCGAAGTCGAACGCCGCTCGGCCAAGGTGAGAATTCACGAATTCCGCAATATCGAAGTGGAGCCGCCGTATCACCTCACACTCGCGCAAGGCATTGCCGGCGGCGACAAGATGGACTGGCTCATCGAGAAGGCCGTCGAACTCGGGGCATCGTGTTTCGTGCCGCTGACCACCACGCGCAGCGTCGTGCGTCTTTCCGGCGACCGCGCGCAGCGGCGGCATGTTCACTGGCAGGGCATCGTGCGGGCGTCGTGCGAACAATGCGGGCGCAATCGCCTGCCTGAGGTGGTACCGGTGCGCGAGATCGCCACGTGGCTCGGCGCGCTCCCCCGCGCACCTGAAGAAGGCGAGTTGCGCATTCTGCTGTCGCCGCGTGCAAGCATCAGCTTTTCAGCGCTGCCCGCCAATCCGCCGTTCGGGCGTGTAACGGTGCTGGTCGGCCCCGAAGGCGGTTTTTCCGCAGCGGAAGAAGCCGCTGCGACCGATCACGGATTTACCGCAGTCGGTCTCGGTCCACGTGTGTTGCGTACGGAAACCGCCGGCATCGCGGTACTCTCGGCGTTGGCCGCCCGCTGGGGCGGTTGGTAAGCCAAGCCACTGATTTGAAACGCAAAAGAGAAAGGCCCGCCAATCGGCGGGCCTTTCTCTTTTTTGTGGTGGTGAGCAATGCTCAACGCATCCGTTAGGCAAACGAATAAAACACTCGGAACGCGACCTTGCGCTCGGCCCAGAACTCGGCCGCCTCGCGAAACACGTCGAGGAGCGTCTCACGCCCTTCCTTGTCGAACTTCTGCGCGACCGGCAACTGCTCGAGCACGATCACGAACCCGGGCTGCGTGCCGGCCTTATGGACCAGATCGGTCAGGCAATCGTAGAGCGCGTCGTAATTTTTGCCGAAATGCTTCGGAAACAGAAACGACGTGGCAATGGTCTCCAGCACTTCCTGTTTGGACTGGGCATTCGCGCAGTACGCATAAAGAAAATGCTGGCCGAGTTGATTGGCCTCGTCAGCGAGATCCTGCACGCGAAACGCGCGGATCGACTGTACGATGTTCGGTCGTACGGTCTTGAAAAGGCTCATGGGCTCCTCGTTCGATGAAAGCACAGTGCTGCCTTCGCTCTGGTTATCCCGGCCCTGGTCGCCGGCGCGCATCCGCATGACGCGCTGGAACAAATTGCCGTCGCCGGCCGCGAAAAGATCCGTCGCGACTCCGGAGTCGTGCGCGTAGACGTTGTCGCTCATGCCGTTCATCCCGATGTCATTCAACAATACGATTAAAACTGGTGTAATGGTCGTCCGAGTAGTAACAGTTGTCGATCCGCTGTGGCGGACCTCCGCAGACGATGCGACGCGCCCCGCGGTTTCTCGAGCGAGGCGTGGGAACGGTGTATTCGTGGTAATAGCCGCGCCGATGCGGCGGTAGCAACCGTTCGCGATTGCCGAATACGATGCCGTCCTTCTCATACGGGTAAGGCCCGCCCGCGGCAATCAAGTTCAATGTATTGACTGCTTCGCGCGGCAACTGCGCCGCAGCGATGGTGCCCTGCACCTGTGCTTGTGTATCGGCGGGTGCCGTGTAGTCGCGCGCAAACGCGCCAGGCACGGAGCCGGATAAAGCGCAGAGCGTCAAAGCACCGATCAGCACGCCTTTAATGCGCTGCCACTTGCGTGCCATGAATCAAGGTTCCCCGCTGTTAGATCACGAGTTTTACGACCATGAAAGTCGTAAGGGTATCGCTAAAACCCCACAGAATCAACGTTCACCGGACCGGCAAACGCATCCTATCGCGCGGGAAAGAGCCACGGAACTGGCTTTGACGACTTTTGACAGAATATTTAGCCTATACAAGCTAAAATTAACTCAATCAAGCAAATACAGGGCAAAACCGGGCGCGCACGGCGTCCGTTGCGTAGTTCGTTCTCTGGAGTGAAAGCCTTGCCGTTGCTGCAGTCTCTCAAAGGCTGAATGGTTTCATTCAGCCTTTTTTAGGGTGACTATCCCCTGTTCACCCGCAGGCGTGCCCGTTGCGGGCACGCCTTTTTTTTGCGTGACGCCTACAGTAGGGCGACGCCACGCTTCAGTCCCGGCTCAAGAATCAGCGGGCTGCAATTACGTCAGCCACCAGCAGCGCGGTCATGTTGACGATCCGGCGAACCGTCGCCGAGGCCGTCAGCACGTGCACCGGCTTGGCCGCGCCGAGCAGCATCGGACCAATCGCGATGTTGTTGCCCGCGGCGGTCTTCAGCAGGTTGTACGAGATGTTGGCCGCGTCGATGTTCGGCAGCACCAGCAGGTTCGCGTCGCCTTCGAGCGTCGAGTCGGGCAGCACTTCGCGGCGCAGGTTCGCGTCGAGCGCGAGGTCGCCGTGCATTTCGCCGTCCACTTGCAAGTCCGGCGCGCGCTCGCGCAAGATCGCCAGCGTGTCGCGCATTTTCTGCGCGGTCGGCGCATTGCTCGAGCCGAAGTTCGAATGCGACAGCAGCGCGACCTTCGGTTCGATACCGAAGCGGCGTACTTCTTCCGCCGCCATGATCGTGATCTCGGCCAACTGCTCCGGCGTCGGGTCGACGTTCACGTGCGTGTCGACGAGGAAAATCTGCCGGTTCGGCAACACCAGCGCATTCATTGCCGCGTAGACCTTCGCGCCTTCCTTCTTGCCGATCACCTGATCGATGAAGTGCAGGTGGCGATGCGTGGTGGACACCGTGCCGCAGATCATGCCGTCCGCCTCGCCGCGTTCCACCATCATCGCGCCGATCAGCGTGGTACGGCGGCGCATTTCGAGCTTGGCCATCTGCTCGGTGATGCCCTTGCGCGACATCATCTTGTGATATTGCTGCCAGAAATCGCGATAACGCTCGTCGTGATCGGTGTTCACGACCGTGTAGTCCTGACCCGCGACCAGGCGCAGGCCGTAACGCGCGATGCGCTGTTCGATCACCGCCGGACGACCGATCAGGATCGGCTTCGCGAGCTTTTCGTCGACGATGATCTGCATGGCGCGCAGCACGCGCTCTTCCTCGCCTTCCGCGAACACAATGCGCTTCTTCTCCGGCTCGACGCCCCGCGCCAGCTGGAAAATCGGCTTCATGGTGGTGCCGCTGTGGTACACGAACTGCTGCAGATGCTGTTCGTACGCTTCCATGTCCTCGATCGGACGCTCGGCAACACCGGAATCCATCGCGGCCTTCGCCACCGCCGGCGCGACCTTGACGATCAGGCGCGGGTCGAACGGCTTCGGAATCAGGTATTCCGGGCCAAACGAGAGATCCTGGATGCCGTACGCGGTCGCGACGATATCGCTCTGCTCCTGGCGCGCCAGTTCGGCAATCGCGTTGACCGCGGCGATTTCCATTTCACGCGTGACGGTTGTCGCGCCCGCATCCAGCGCACCGCGGAACAGGAACGGGAACACCAGCACGTTGTTCACCTGGTTCGGGTAGTCCGTACGGCCCGTGCAGAGCACGGCGTCCGGACGCACTTCGAGCGCCAGTTCCGGCAGGATTTCGGGGGTCGGATTGGCCAGCGCCAGAATCAGCGGCTTGTCGGCCATCTGCTTGACCATGTCCTGCTTCAGCACGCCGCCGGCCGAGAGGCCGAGGAAAATGTCCGCGCCGCCGATCGCCTCAGCGAGCGTGCGAGCGTCGGTTTCGCGTGCAAAGCGTTCCTTGTCCGGGTCCATCAACTCGACGCGGCCCTTGTAGACCACGCCGGCCAGGTCAGTGACGGTGATGTTTTCGAGCGGCAGACCGATGTCGACCAGCAGATCCAGACACGCCAGTGCCGCTGCGCCCGCGCCGGACGACACCAGCTTGACGCTCTTGATGTCTTTACCAACCACCTTCAGACCATTGGTGATGGCGGCCGCGACAACAATGGCCGTGCCATGCTGGTCGTCGTGGAAAACCGGAATCTTCATGCGCTTGCGGCATTCGCGTTCGACGATGAAGCAATCCGGCGCCTTGATGTCTTCGAGGTTGATGCCGCCGAAGGTCGGTTCCAGCGCGGCGATCACGTCGACCAGCTTGTGCGGATCGGACTCGTTCAACTCGATATCGAACACGTCGATGCCGGCGAACTTCTTGAACAGGACGGCCTTGCCTTCCATGACCGGCTTCGACGCGAGCGGTCCGATGTTGCCCAGACCCAGCACGGCGGTGCCGTTCGTGACGACGCCGACCAGGTTGCTGCGCGCGGTGAAACGCGCGGCGTTCAGCGGATTCTCGACAATTTCCTCACACGCGAACGCGACGCCCGGCGAGTACGCCAGCGCGAGGTCGCGCTGGTTGATCATCTGCTTGGTCGGTGCGATCGCGATCTTGCCCGGAGTCGGGAACTCGTGATAATCGAGGGCGGCTTCGCGGAGTTTACTATTGACGGGAGTCGACATAAGGCGGGCTTCGAAGTGCGGATTAGAATAGACGTTCGACGGCATTGTAGCCCCAATTGCCGGCCCAATTCCTTCAATACGGGTACAACTGCCGCGACTGAAACATAGTGAAAGGCAAACGTCGCGCGCGGTCGGCCAATTGCCCGTCAAATCGGCGTTGAGTACGAATAGAGTGTTTACCCGGGCGCCTCTTCATACAATGCGCGCCGTTAGCAGCTTTTCGTTGCAGTTATCCGTTCACCCATTACCACCATGCTCTCCGAGTTCTCGCTGATCGATCGCTTCTTCGCCCGCCGCGCCGCCGCGGCACCCCGTGCCGATGACGGCTCACTCGGCATCGGCGACGACTGCGCGCTCCTCGCGCCGCGGCGGGGAGAAATGCTGGCGATATCGACGGATATGCTGGTGGAAGGCCGTCACTTCTTTCCCGATGTCGATCCCGAGGCACTCGGTCATAAGGCGCTCGCGGTGAACCTGTCGGACCTGGCCGCGATGGGCGCGAAACCGCAGGCGTTCACACTGGGGTTCTCCTTGCCGAAGGCCGACGAAGCCTGGCTGGCCGCCTTTAGCGAGGGACTCTTCGCCCTGGCTGAGCGCTACGGCTGCGATCTGATCGGCGGCGATACGACCGGCGGTCCATTGAATTTGTGCCTTACCGTGTTCGGCAGCGTGCCGCCGCAAGCCGCGCTGCGCCGCGACGCCGCGCAACCGGGCGACGACATCTGGATCTCGGGCACACTTGGCGACGCCCGTGCGGGGCTGGGTGTGCAGCGCGGCGAGTGGCCTGCCGATGCCAGCGACACTGCGACGTTTCGTCGCGCCCTCGAACGCCCGGAGCCGCGCATCCGCCTGGGGCTCGCGTTGCGAGGAATCGCACACGCCGCGCTCGACCTGTCAGACGGACTTGCCGGCGACCTGCTGCACATCCTGAAACGCTCGAACGTGCAGGCCACCGTCGACGTCGACGCCGTGCCGCGTTCAGACGCGTTGCGCCGCCTCTCGCCCGAGATCCAGCAACGTTGCACGCTAGCCGGCGGCGACGATTACGAGCTCTGCTTCACCGCACCGGCTGCGGCACGCGCCGCGGTCGAATCAGCCGGCCGCGAGGTCGCGATACCGGTCACGCGCATCGGTACAATAAGCGCTCTTCAATCGGCGGCCGACCGACCGGCGATCGGTTGGCGCAATGCCGCCGGCACGCCTCTCACCCTGACGTTGCAAGGCTTCGACCATTTCCATGCAGACTGATCCCCCGCTGGTGCCCGCTGACGAAGTCATCGGCAATCCGCCGCCCAACACGTCCGGTCCTCGCGCGCCACGCCCTCAGCCGCGCCGCGCCACCGCGCGCTTCATGCTGTCGCACCCGCTGCACATCCTGTCGCTGGGTTTCGGCAGCGGTTTGTCGCCGGTTGCGCCGGGCACGGTCGGCACGCTGTTCGCATGGGCATCGTTCGCGGTCCTGAGCCGTTACCTGACCGTGATCGACTGGGGCGTGCTGATCGTCGCCAGCTTTCTCGGCGGCATTGCCATTTGCGGCTTCACCGCCAAAAAGCTCGGCACCGACGATCCGTCGCCGGTCGTCTGGGACGAAATCGTCGCGTTCTGGCTGGTGCTGCTGATGGTCACGCCGGTCACGCTGACCGGGCAGTTCGTCGCGTTCATCGTGTTCCGTTTCTTCGATATGGTGAAGCCGCCGCCAATCGGCTATTTCGATCGCCGACTGAAAGGTGGCTTTGGCATCATGTTCGATGACCTGGTCGCCGCGTTTTTCACGCTGCTCGTGATTGCGCTCTGGCGCATGTCGGTTTAACCGTTGCCCGTTGGCCAGTGTTGGCCAATGGCTGCGGGCCGGCAGCCTCTTGCAGCAGTTCCTCGTTTTCCGGATTGATGTCATGCCTACCGATTCCGTGGTTCATCAGCTCGCGATTCGCGTGAGCAACCGTCTGCGCGACGAGCGCCTGATGCTCGTCACCGCCGAATCCTGCACGGGCGGCATGGTGGCAACCGCGATCACCGATATTTCCGGCAGCAGCGGCTGGTTCGAGCGCGGTTTCGTCACGTATTCGAATCAGGCGAAATCCGAGATGATCGGCGTGCCAGCCGAGCTGATCGAAAAGCACGGCGCGGTCAGCGAGCAGGTGGCACGCGCGATGGCCGAGGGTGCGCTACGCAACAGCCGCGCGCAGGTGTCGTTGTCGATTACCGGCGTGGCCGGTCCGGGCGGCGGCACAGAAACCAAGCCGGTAGGCATGGTGTCGTTCGGCTGGAGCAATCGGCTGCATACGTCGGTGGAAACCAAAGTATTCAAGGGCGACCGCGAGAAGATCCGCGTGCAGGCTGCCGCGCACGCGTTGCGCGGCGTGCTGGCCCTGCTCGACGAACGCGAACATTAACGTCCGGTTCAAACCCTGAGGCGCCATCACGATGCCCGACACGCCGACTTCACCCGCAGCCAAAGACGAACTGATCCGCCGCTTCGATCTGAAGCCGCATCCGGAAGGGGGATTCTTTAGCGAGACGTATCGGTCCGTGGACACTGTTCTTCGCGATGACGGTTCGACGCAGACGCGCTCGGCGTCCACGGCGATTTACTACCTGCTCTGTGACGGCGCGCATTCGGCGTGGCATCGGATCAAATCCGACGAGGTCTGGCATTTCTACGCCGGCGAGCCGTTGAACGTCCACGTGCTCGACGAAGCGGGTTCGCTGATTACGCACAAGCTGGGCAATGCGCTAACCCATCCGGATGCCGTGTTTCAAGCGGTAGTGCCCGCAGGCCGGTGGTTTGCCGCGGAATGTGCGGACCCGGCGACGTTCGCGCTGGTGGGCTGCACAGTCGCGCCAGGATTTGAATTCAGCGAATTCGAGCTGGCGAATGTTGCAGCGCTGAAGGCGCAACATCCGCAGCATGCGGTGTTTATCGAGCGGCTGGGGCCAAGCGCTCAACCAGTCTGAACAGAAGCGGAAAGCACTTCACAGCGCCGTCGCTCACCGGAACGCATTGATCCGGTCACGCGTTTCCATCGCCGCTTTCGCCGCGGCTTCAGCGAAATCGTCGTCCTTGCCGGCATAAATAATCGCCCGCGACGAGTTGATCAGCATACCGGTGCCGTTCGCCGTACGACCGGCATTGACCGTCGCCTGAACATCGCCGCCTTGCGCGCCGATGCCCGGAATCAGCAGCGGCATATCGCCGACGATTCCACGCACCACTTCGATCTCTTTCGGGAACGTCGCGCCGACCACGAGACCCAACTGGCCGCTCGCGTTCCACTTATCCGCCGCCAGTTGCGCAACGACCTGATACAACGGGCGCCCACCCGCCTCCAGAAACTGCAGATCGGAGCCGCCCGGATTCGAGGTCCGGCACAACACGATCACGCCCTTGCCCGCGTGCTCCAGGTACGGCTCGATCGAATCAAAACCCATATACGGATTCACCGTCACGGCATCCGCCCGATAACGCTCGAACGCCTCGCGCGCATACTGCTCGGCGGTGCTGCCGATGTCGCCACGCTTCGCGTCCAGAATCACCGGCAAGCCCGGGTGGTTCGCATGAATGTGCGCGATCAGTTGCTCGAGTTGATCTTCCGCGCGATGCGCCGCGAAGTACGCGATCTGCGGCTTGAACGACGACGCATACGGCGCGGTGGCATCGACGATGGTGCGGCAGAAGTCGAAAATCGCCTCGGGGCGGCCCGCAAGCGCGCCCGGGAATTTGCCGGGCTCGGGATCGAGGCCGACGCACAGCAGCGAGTTCGTGCGCTGCCAGGCGTCGTTGAGTGTCTGGATGAAATTGGACATAGTGTGTCTCGCGGCGAGCCGATAACGGAAGTGGCGCGTATTTTACCTGTCTCGCGCGCGAGGCCGCGCCGAAGCGCCACACCGGCGGGCGCCGCGGACGTGACGGATGCGCCCTGCCGGTCGGCCCTGCCCGCTGACTACTGGCGGCGCCGCGATCCACGCGTACCCGGCATCGAGCGCAAACCCGTGCGTTCAACGCTGAAGCGGAACGTGCGCGTCAGACGCTCGCCGCGTTTCAGCATCGTCATGCCGTTCTCGCACGCGCCGCCCGCCAGATTCATCGCGTTGATCGGGTGATCGACCGGCTCGAAGCAGAAGAACTCTTCGCCGGGTGGCGTGTAGAGCACATAGTAGTCGGTGTCGGCGGCAATATTCAGCGACAGGCGCCGCTTCGGCCACACCACAGCCGCCTGCCCGCTCCAGCCCGTGAATGCGTGATTGACGATGGCTTCCGGCAGCGGATACGCCACGCCGAATTGCCACGCGGGCGGCGCCGGCACGTGACGCACCGGCAGCCAGTCGTCGCCGGAGAGCCACAGGCCGCCGGCGGCCGCGGACAGTTCGGTATCCGTGTCGCGCACGAAAAACGGATGCACTCCCAACCCGAAAGGCAACGCCTCGCGGCCGGCATTCTCGATTTCCAGCGTGATGACGAGCGTGGGGCCGTCCAGCGAATAGGTTTGCGTCGCGTGGAATGCGTACGGTTTGCCGTCCTGGCGATCGAGCGTCAGACGGACATTTTCACGGTCCGATTCCGCGACCTGCCAGGCAGAGAGCCAACCGTCGCCATGAATCGGCAGCGGTTCGTCGGCGCGATTCTTTGGCACTTCGATACGCCGCCCCGCCACATTGAAATGACCGCCGCCGATCCGGTTCGAATACGGCAGCAACGGATAGCAGGCCAGCTCGTTCGGCTGGGTATCGGCGGCGACATGACGGCAGCGCCGGAAAATCGGCGTGAGCGCGCCGTCGTTGCGCCAATCGAAACGGGTGATGCCGCCGCCGAGCGTCGGCGCGACGTCGAGACGCAAATGCGCGTTGGCAAGCGTGATGCACGCAAGTTCGCCGCCGCTTGTCTCACCGACCGCAACCGCCGACGTACTCGGCCCCGGAAGCACCGGATTGGCCGCCGCATTGAGTCGCGCGCGCCGACTCTGGGAAGAAGCAGAAACAGGATTCGCAACAGTCATATCTGGCTCCATCGAGAGGCGTGGGACATTGCCGTCATTGCTGACGGATGCTGTTGGGCGATTTTCTTGCACCGGTCGCCTCTGGGTCCGAACGGCATGCTGCCGATTTGCTGCCACTGGTTTTGCGACATCGACTCCTTGCACTTTCTCAAACACGGCTCGACTACCCTCCGCTGCCGCCTCGACACCGAGGCCGGGTTATTTTGCGCTAGGCAGGCGAGCCTTGAAACACCGGCTCCTGCAAACCGTGTCGCCCAGGCGTTGCGATAAATACTCCGCCCGCGTGAGCATCGGTCGCGAGCGCCACGGCATCGAGATCGATGCGCGCACTCGTGATGTACAGCGTGTCCAGTTGCGCAGCGTGTCCCGCGGGAAGTCCGCTCGGAGGACCGCCAAACGCGACGCAGCTCGGTTGCGCAGTCGGTACGTCGACGCGTTCGGTTTCCACGCCGTCGGGTCCATATCGAACCACTCGCCTGCCGCCCCATTGCGCATTCCATACACCGCCGTCACCGTCGACGGTCGAACCGTCGGGTTCGCCGGTTGCGTCGGTCAATGTCGTGAACACGCGATCGTTGGCGATGCCGCCGTCCGCGCGATAGTCGCAAACGCGAATTTCACGGGTTGGCGAATCGCAGTAGTACATCGTCGCACCGTCCGGACTGAACGCGATGCTGTTCGAGATCGCCGGCGCGGGTAACGGCAACCGCTCCAGCGACAAATCATGATTCAGACGATAAAACCCGCCGAGCGCCTGCAGTGGAGAGCCTTCGTCTTTCGTGCCGAATACGAAACGGCCCTGACGGTCGCAACGGCCGTCGTTCACGCGCGTATTCAAATCCGCTTCGACGTCGACGATATGCTGCGTCACACCTGTTGCCAGATCGAAGAACGCCAGATGCGTCGCCAATCCGAGCAGCAGGTAGCGGGGGTCGGCACACAACGCAAACGTGGCAAGACGCTCGGACATGAGCCAGGACGTGCTTTGTCCGTCGCTCGGGTCATAGCGCCATAAACGCGCGCCTTCGATATCGGTCCAGTAGAAGCGGCCCGTTCTGGCGCACCATGTCGCGCCTTCGCCGAGCGTGCATTGCGTATCGAGCAGCAACACCGCGCGAGGCGCCGGCTGACCTGTACGCAGCCCCGCACTCACGCCCAGCCTCCGTCGACGATGAGATCCTGCGCGGTGATCATCCGGCTGTCGTCGGCGGCGAGGAACAACGCCATGCGGGCGAGGTCGGCGGGTTGCAGTTCAGCGTCGATGCACTGACCTTCCTTGATCGAACGGCGGCCTGCGTCGTCGAGCCACAAACGCTTCTGCTTTTCCGTCATCACCCAACCCGGCACCAGCGTATTGACGCGAATGTTGAAGTGACCGAGGTCGCGCGCGAGGCCGCGCGTCAAACCCTGCACCGCCGATTTCGACATCACGTACACCGGATAGCCGCCGTTCTTCAGCATCCAGCTAATCGAGCCGAGGTTGATGATCGAGCCGCTGTTGGCGGCTTTCATATCGTCCATCACCGCTTGCGCCGCGAAGAACTGGTGGCGAATATTCACCGCGATGCCGGCGTCGAAAGACTCGCGCGTCACTTCGCCGATCGTGTGACGCTTGTCGTTTGCCGCGTTGTTCACCAGCACCTGAATCGGGCCGAGCGCGGCCTTCACGTCGGCAATCGCTTTTTGCAGCGCGTCGATGTCGGTCAGATCGCACGGCAAAAACATAGGCTTATGTTTCGAGTCGCCGAGTTCATCGGCGAGCGCTTCACCTGCGCTCGCATCGATATCGAAGAACGCGACGCGCGCGCCCTGCGCCGCGAAATGCTCGACGAACGATGCGCCGATACCGGTCGCGCCACCCGTAATCAGCACGGTTCGGTCGACGAGACTCGGATAGCGGGCAAACGCGTTGTCCGCGAGGCGGTCGTTTGCATTGGCCGGAGACGACATCGTTCGATTCCTTTTAGAGCAAAGTAAGTGAGTCGCGAGTTGAGCGCGGGTTCAGTCCCGGGTTTAATCTCGCGAGCCGCGGTTCTTCAACTGATCGAGCAGCACGGCGGCGAGCAGAATCGCGCCGCGCACGAGGTACTGATAGAACGCGTCGATGTTCATCAGGTTCATCACGTTCTCGACCGTGCCCATGATCAGCACGCCGATCACGACACCGGAAATCGTCGCGCGACCGCCGAGCAGCGACACGCCGCCCAGCACGCAAGCCGAAATCACGTTCAGTTCGAAACCTTCCGCCGCGTTCGGCTGACCCGACGTAATCCGCGAAGCCAGAATCACACCGGCGAGCGCGGTAACAGCACCCTGAATCAGGAAGATATAAACGCGCGTGCGTTCGACGTTGATACCGGCGAGACGCGAAGCTTCCGGATTGCCGCCGATGGCCAGCGTGTTACGACCATACACGGTCTGATTGAGCATCACGCCGAACACGATAAAGCACAGCAGCGTGACCCAGATCGGCAGCGACACGCCGAAGAAGCTCAGACCACCCAGCGCGATAAACGTATCCGACGACACGCCCACGGCTTGCCCGTGCGACACGATAAAGCCGAGACCGCGGACGATTTCCATCGTCGCGAGCGTCGTGATCAGCGCGTTGATGCGCAGATACGCAATCACCGCGCCGTTGACAAACCCGATCACCGCGCCCGCCGCCACCGCCGCGATGATCGCGATGAAGGTGTTACCGGTCGCGTTCAGGACCATCGCGCACAGCACACCCGCGAAGGCGACCGTCGAACCCACCGACAGGTCGAAATCGCGCGAGGCCAGACAGAACATCATCGTGCACGCGACCATGCCGATCTGTGAAATCGACAGCGCGAGACCGAGCATGTTCTCGATCGAGAAGAAGTGATCGACCGTCAACGACATCGTGACGAACATCACGACGAAAATCAGGATCAGGCTGTACTCGGTGATCTGCTGCCACCATTTCGCCTTGTCGTTCGACTGCGGAATCAGCGCTTCAGCCGCGCCTTTGGCGGCTTGTTGCGCGAGGTTTTCTCTGGCTTGCATTTTGAAGACTCCTCCCGTTCCCCACGGGTTGCCGGACTTTCGTCCAAGTAATGTTCAGGCCGCTTGCTCGGTGGCTGCGGTTCCGGGCATGGCGGTCGAGCTCTGCGGCAACGCGAGGCTCAACACCGTTTGTTCCGTTGCTTCCGTGCGCGACAGCTCGCCGGAAATGCGGCCTTGACGCATTACGACGATCCGATCGGACACACCGAGCACTTCCGGTAGTTCAGACGAAATCATCACGATCGCGCAGCCGCGTTCCGCAAGCTGATAAATCACGTTATAGATCTCATGCTTCGCACCCACATCGATTCCGCGCGTCGGTTCGTCGAGAATCACCACCTTCAGATCGGGCTCGGCCAGCCAGCGCGACAGAATCGCCTTCTGCTGGTTGCCGCCCGACAAAAAGCGAATCTTCTGGCGACGGCTCGGCGTCTTGATCTTCAGCAGCTTGATAAAACGGTCCGCGGTTTCCGCTTCCTTCTTGCGGTCGAGGAACATCCCCGCCCGCAGATAGTGACGGCGGCAACTGATATTGATGTTCTCCGACACGGTCGCCATCGCGACAATGCCCTCTTCCTTGCGGTCTTCCGGGCACAGCACGATGCCATGCCGGATCGCCTCGCCCGCGCTGCGCACCTTGATCGGCTTGCCGTCGAGCACGATTTCGCCGGCCTTCTTGTGGTCGGCGCCGTACACCAGATGCATCAGTTCGCTACGGCCCGCGCCCACCAGACCGAAGAAGCCGACGATTTCGCCGCGCCGCACTTCGAAGCTGGCCGGCTGCGCGAGCGCGTGGCCTTCGATCGCTTTCGCCGCGAAGCGCACCTCGCCCAACGGACGTGCTGAATAGTTGTAGATGTCGGCGATTTCACGTCCGACCATTTCGCTCACGATGGTGTCGCGCGACACGCCTTCGAGCGTCGGATGCGAGGCGATCTTGCGGCCGTCGCGGAAAATCGTGCAGGCATCGCACAGTTCGTAGATCTCGTCCATGCGGTGCGAGATGTAGATCATCGCGCGGTTGTCGGCGCGCAGGTCGCGCACCAGCTTGAACAGCACCTCGGTCTCGCGATGCGACAGCGAACTGGTCGGTTCATCCAGTGCAATCACGCGCGCGTTACGCAGCAAGGCCTTGCAGATTTCGACCATTTGCCGTTGTGCGATCGAGAGCTTTCTCAGTTTCGCGTTCGGATCGAGCGCCACGCCCATCGCTTCGAGACGTTCCCTCACGAAACGCTTGGCTTCACGCTTGTTGACCCAGCCGAGCGAGTTCGGCAGTTGGCCCAACAGCAGGTTTTCCGCGACCGTCAGATCGGGCACGTATTGCAGTTCCTGGTGAATCACCGCGATTCCCGCCCCGATCGACGCCGCCGCGCTCGTAAAGCGCACCTCATTGCCGTCGATCATCACGCGACCGGAGTCGGGCTGATATTCACCGCCGAGAATCTTCAGCAGGGTCGATTTCCCTGCGCCGTTTTCGCCCATCAGGCCGTGCACCTGGCCGACGTTGACGTCGAAGGACACTCCGTCAAGCGCGCGCACGCCTGGAAAGACTTTGCCGATATTGTCAAAACGTAGCGTCGCTGACACTTCGCCTCCTATGTCGACGGAAGTTAGCGCTCTAACGCTTACTGCCGTCCCATTGCTTCGTATGAACCGTGCTTCTTCAGGTGCCTCATGGACACCAAGCGTGGTCTGTCTCAACTACTCGTCTTTTATTGCTGTCGGTGAAGGCTGCCGATGCGCCCAATCCTTGGAGAATGACGCACCGGCAGTTCACTTCATTGCACTGCGGTACAACAACTGCTTACTTCGATGCAAGGCCCATCTTCTCGCGTACTTCACCCACGTTGTCACGCGTGGCCAGCATGCCGGTCGTCAGCGTGAGCATCGGCGGCTCCTTGCCTTGCGTGATCCAGTCGTACATCAGCGTGGAGGTTTCTTCGCCGTGACGCTTCGGGCTGATGATGACCGTGCCGTAGAAGCCGGTCGGCGACGGCTTCTTGAACTCGTTCAATGCCGAGTCCGAGCCGCCGATACCGATACCGATCATGTTGTCCGCCTTGAAGCCACGGCCTTCCGCCGCGCGCACCGCACCGAGCACGCCTTCGTCGTTCAATG
This sequence comes from Paraburkholderia agricolaris, assembly GCF_009455635.1. NCBI lineage: Bacteria > Pseudomonadati > Pseudomonadota > Betaproteobacteria > Burkholderiales > Burkholderiaceae > Paraburkholderia > Paraburkholderia agricolaris. The sequence continues at coordinate 431,874 of NZ_QPER01000001.1, read as the reverse complement.
CATAGGCCACCCAGTGCTTGAACTGCGGGTTCTTGGTGAACGCGATGTTGGCAGCGTTGAAAGCGTTTTCCGTGTCGGTCTTCGCTTGCGGCGCTTCAATCACGTTGGCCTTCGGGAAACCGGCGGCGACGAGCGCGTCGGTTGCACCGGTAGTGCGATCAACCGCGGTCGGCAACTGGTTGTAGGTCACGTCGATCGCGCCCACGTCTTTCATGTCCCAGCCGCGCTTCTTGATTTCCGCAGCCAGACCGTCGCCCACCTGCTTGCCGATGTTGTAAGCCGAGATGCCCATATGCGGCACCGATGCGATCGGCTTGCCGGCGCCGTCGACGAGGCGGTCGTCGACCGTCATCATCTTCAGGCCGTCGGCTTTCGCCTTGGCGACGATGCCCGGTCCGAGCTTGACGTCAGGCGTGCAGATCACAAAGCCTTGCGCTTTCTGAGCCGCCAGGTTGTCGATAGCGCTCATCACCTTCTCGCCCGACGGCGCGCCGATCTTCACCAGCGTGAAACCCTTTTGCTTGGCGGCGATTTCGGCGAACTTCCACTCGTCCTGGAACCACGGTTCTTCCGGCTGCTTCACGAGGAAGCCAATCTTCACCGGATCAGCGGCCTGCGCGACCGGTGCGTTGAAGAGCACACCCGTCGCCGCTGCTGCCAGCGTGAGGAAAATTCTTCGTTTCATAATGCGTGTCTCCTGACTAATTGATAACGAGAAGGTATCGGCCGCGTCTTCTTGTACCGGTTGTGACACACGCGGCCAGCGCGTCGTCCGGTGAAACTTTTCAGTCGTGATACAGCGCCGAGCGGCCGCCATCCACGGTGATGCAGGTGGCGTTGATGAACGGTGCTTCGTCCGACGCGAGAAACACCGCCGTCATCGCCACTTCTTCCGGGCGGCCGATGCGCTTCATCGGTTGCAGATCGAGCGTTGCCTGTTTCGCGGCGGCCGGATCGGCTTGTTCGTTCCACCAGTCATGCGTCAGTTGCGTCTCGACGTACCCCGGCGCGATCGCGTTGACCCGCACATTGCGCGGCGCGTACTCGATGCCGAGCGCGCGCGTCAAACCGATTACGCCGTGCTTCGCGACCGGGTACGGAAAGCATCCCGGAATGATCTTGAATGCATGCGTCGACGCGATATTCACGATGCTGCCCGCGCCGCGTTCGACCATGCCCGGCAACACCGCGCGACACCCGTTCCATACGCCGTCGAGATCGACCGCGAAGCAGCGGCGCCAGTCTTCGTCGGTCATCGTCAGCGGATCGCAGAACACGTTGATGCCGGCGTTGTTGACTAGCACGTCGAGCGCGCCGAACGCATGTTCCGCCTCGCTCACCGCGTGCTGAACCGACGCCGATTGCGTCACATCCGTATGCACCGCGAGCGCACGCGCACCGGTTTGCGCGCTGATCTGCTCTGCCGTCTGCCGCGCCGTTTCTATATCCAGTTCCGCCAGTACAACCGCCGCGCCCTCGCGTGCAAACGCGAATGCAATCGCCGCGCCGATGCCGCGCCCGGCACCGGTGATCAACGCGACCTTGTCGGCGAGCCGCTTCATTTCTTCGCGCCTGCGCGAGCGATGCGCAATCCGTTGACGAACGCTTTCGCATGCGAGGCGGTCACCGCCGCGCTCTGGCCCGGCTTATACAGCGCCGAGCCGAGGCCGAAACCGTTCGCGCCGGCACTCAAAAACGGCCCCATGTTGTCCGGCGTGATCCCACCGACGGGCACCAGCGGCACTTGCGCCGCGATCACCGCGCGCCACGCCTTCACAACCTGGCAGCCGAGTTGTTCCGCAGGGAACATCTTCAGCACGTCCGCGCCGTTTTTCAGCGCGATGAAGGCTTCATTCGGCGTCGCCACGCCCGGTGCGCACGCCATGCCTTGCGCCTTCGCGGCGCTGACGACTTCCGGATCGCTATGGGGCATCACGATCAGCTCGCCGCCGGCGGACTTAACGTCGTTGACGAAACTCGGATGCAGCACCGTGCCGGCACCGACGATCGCATCGGCCGGCAATGTCTTGCGAATCGCCGCGATGCTGTCGAACGGCTGCGGCGAATTCAACGGCACTTCGACGATGCGAAAACCGGCTTCGTACAGCGCCTGAGCGTGCTCGGCGGCATCGGCGGGTGTCACGCCGCGCATGATCGCGATCAGCGGACAGACCTCGAACGCCGCGATCAGACCCGCGTGCGGCATGTACGGGGCGGGCAGATTGATGTGAGGTTGCATGTCGGTTCCTTGTTTCGTGAGCGGCGGCGCTACCGGTTAGCCCGCGTGCGCCGCTTGGGGCGTGGGATTGACGAGCCCCGCCTGGGTCGCGACGCGCCACAAGCCGCGTTCGGTGGCGTACTTCACCAGCTCCGCGTGAGTGCAGCCAAATTGTGCGAGTGCGACGCGATAGCGCTCGCACAGCGCCTCATTGCCGATCAGGCGCAACTGCTGCCCGGCGAGCGAGTTGTGCTGTTGCGCGAGCACGGCTTCGAGACCGGCCAGTTCGTGCCCGATCAGCAGGCCCGACAGATAGTCCGGCTGCTGTTCACGCGAAAGCTGTCCAGTGAGCCCGAGCGTGCGGGAACTGAATACGGTAGCCAGCAGGCCCGCCTGACCTTTGTCGCGGGCGATCTTCACGCCATGCAGGAATGCATCGGTATCCGGACGATCTGGCGTATCCATCGTGCGGCCGAGGATGGTGTGTTCGCGCAGTGCTGCGAACACTTCACCGGTCATGAAGGTATGAAAACGTTCGATGCGGCCTGCCTGCACGACGGCCCACTTCGCGTGGGTGCCAGGCAAGCCGATCAGCGCGCGCTTGCTGCTGTCCACGACGCCGGTGTCCTGACCGAGTGCCCCGAAGATCTGGGTTTCCTCGCCGCGCATCACATTCGGCAGGTCGCCGCGCTGCAGGACGCCCGGCACGATGTGCAGCGTCACGCCGCCCGCGGCTTTGACACGGACGATGCCGGCCACCAGCGCATCGGCATTTGCCGGTGCGTCGACATACGGTGCTTCGACCCAGCCTTGCGCGCTGCCGACCATGCCGGCGGCGATCACCGACGCATCGGGTGCCTGCTCGAGCCAGGCGCCGCACGCGTCATCGAAGGCGGCGTCGAAGCCACCCTGTTCCGCGCTGCGCGGCAGATTCATGATGCCGGCCGTCGAGGCCCGTGTTGCCAGTACGTTACCGGCTGCGTCATACAGATACGCGCGCAGCGACGTCGTACCCCAATCGAGCGCGATCAGCGCAGCGTGTTGGAGCCTGGCGTCGGCGGCCGCGGTGCCGTTCACCGGATCGAGCGCCTGCGTTTGAGAACCCACTTGCTTCATCGTTTGATCCTGCGCGTTGCCGGTTGCGGCGCACGCCAGCCGAGTTCTTCCGAGATCGCGCGCGCTTCGCGCTGCACGACCGGGATCAGTTCATCCATGCGTTCGAGCGACATATACGGAATCGTGCTCGCCACCGACAGCGCCGCCACCACCGAGCCCGATGCATCGCGCACCGGCGCTGCGACGCAACGGATCGATGCTTCGTTTTCTTCGAGGTCGAAGGTATAGCCGCCGGCAGCGTAGTTGGTCATGCGTTGCATGAAGGTTGGCGCGTCGGGGCGGTTATCCGGCTTGAAACTGACGCCGGCGAGCGCACGCCGCGATGCTTCGAAAAGCGACTGCCACACATCCGGCGTGAGGTCGAGCATCATGGCTTTGCCGATACCCGTCGACGCCAGCGGCATCCGGTGACCGACGCGCGAGCGCATTTCGAGGCCACGGGTGCCGGGGATTTTGTCGATGTACAGCACGTCGTCGCCGTCGCGCACGCCGAGGTGGATCGTGTCGAGTGTCTGTTCAGCGAGCGATTCGAGATGGGGACGCGCGACTGCGGTGAGCGGCATCTGTTCGAGCGCGATGGTGCCGAGTTCGATCAGCTTCGGGCCGAGTAGATAGCCGCCTTGCACCTGGCGGAGATAGCGCGCCTGCACGAGGCTGCTCACCAGCCGGTGCGTGGTGCTGCGTGTCGTGCCGAGTGCGGCGCCGAAGGTGCGCAGATCGCGCACGCCGGCGGCGGCGGCTTCCAGAATCGCGAGGCCGCGCAACAGCGTTTGCGTGCCGGCTTGTTGCGGTGTGACGTCGAGCAGCGTGCTCGGCAACGCGATTTCGTCGACCACGGCCGGTTGCGCACTGGCGCGCGGGGCTTTGGCGGCATGAGCCCGCTGTGGCGCTGCACGGGTCGCGTGATTGGCTGACGGCGCCAGCTCGGCTTCGGACGCGCTCGCGGCGTGAGTGGGCATCGCTTTATTCATGGCGATTGGCTTTTCGATGGTTTTTTGCGCTTACAGCGCGGGACCGGAGAGGAGGCCTGTTTTGCTCGCAGTTTTGTTCGCGGCACAGGGCGGGTTGCCGGTGGCGCGGACATGCGGGTGCTGCCTTTGGGTCTTGGGCATGGGGTGGCTTGTCTCCGGTTTTTTTCTTGCTGTCGCTCGTTGTGGCCGTTTTTTTCTGGCTAACGAAACGTGTTGGCTGAATTGTAGGGCGGTTTTTTGAAAATCTCCAATATGTGAGTGTTGGATTCATATAATGGGATTTAGCCTTGCTGGGGGCTGGGTTTGGGGTTTGGGTTTTGGGCTGCTCGGCGGTTTCGTTGGGTTGCCTTTTTGGCGTTGCCTCGCTAATAGTCTGTTTCGCGGTGGTCTTTTGGCCTTTCCTTGCTGTGTTAGTGGTCTATTAGCGTTGCCCCTGTGCGGGGCGGCACTTACTTTCTTTGCCGCCGTGTATAGACCGGAGACATGGTTGACAAACGTGCGGAGACATCATTGACACTTTATGGTCAGTGATTGTCGCTCCTCAGGTCAAGGGTGAGGATGCGGTGATGGGCAAACCAGAATTCAAATACGCCGTCTTCGCCCGGCTTTGCGCGTGCCGCAACCGGCAGTCCATAAAGTGCATTCGAGACCTTGAGGTGCCGTCCTTCAAAGCGTAGCCGGCCATCCGATTTAACCAGCAGCACCACGTCATCCGGGCCGTACTCCGGCTCCGGCAGGATCGATGGATACGCCCGGGGGCTCGGCCGGTAACGGCTGATGGGCGTGTCCATGCCGATCGCCTCATGCGGGCGCTCGCAGTTATATACGGTGCGCCAGCGGTCCAGTTCCTGTTGCACGTGCTGCTGGGTAGCGAAGCTTCGTCCGTTCAGTACTTCAGCCTTCAGCGTACGGTGAAACCGCTCGTCCTTGCCGTTGGTCTGCGGGTGGTAAGGCCGGCTGTAACTGATGCGGATACCCAGCCGGATCAGCCAGACGGCCAGCTCGGTGAGCTGACCCGGACTGCCAGGCGAACCCCACGGCGAGCCGTTATCGGTATTGATGCGTAACGGCAGGCCATAGTGTCCAAACGCCTCCCGTAATCCTGTCTGCACGGTAGCGGTGTCGGTGGGTCCACAGGCGCGCAGCAGGATGCTGAAGCGCGAGTGGTCGTCGAGTACCGTCAGGGGGCTGCAGCGCTCCTTCCCGAGGGTCTCAAAGTGCCCCTTGAAGTCCATCTGCCAGAGTACGTTAGGCTGCTCGTGCTCAAAGCGCTTCCAGGGTTGGCTCATCGCTGAATCGGCCGGCAGGATCAGGTTGTGCCGGTGCAGGATGTCGGTCACGGTGCTGGGCTGCGGCACCGCCTCAAGGCCCAGATCACGCAGGCGCCGGCTGATCTTGCGGCCGCCCCAGCGCGGATGGGCCTGGCGCAGCCGTACCACTTCCTGCTCCATCGCAGTGGGGGTCTTCGACGGACTGCTGAGCGGGCGTCGGGATTGATCTGCCAGCGCATGCTCGCCGCGATGGAGCCATTTGTAGCCGGTCTGCCGGCTGATGTTAAAGCGCTGGCACAGCTCGGTCATCGTCAGCGTGTCCTGACTGGCCAGATGAACAAATTCCTGTCGGAGGCTCATAGTGTCTCTTGCGTTCCAGGGCATGGTCGGGACCGGGTGTTTTAGTACCCGGAAGTGTCAACCATGTCCCCGCACACCTGTCAGCTATGTCTCCGGTCTATACACGGCGGCAAAGAAAGTAAGTGCCGCCCCGCACAGGGGCAACGCCAATAGACCACTAACACAGCAAGGAAAGGCCAAAAAGCCAGATCAACAAGGAAACCGCCGACCAGGCAAAAAACCATCACCCCACTACAACCCCACTCAAATCCCCCATCACCGGCGCAGCACCAACTCCCCCTCGCCGACCGGCAAAAGAAGAAACACCACTCCCCGTCTGGAAGACCGCCACAGCCGAAGTCAACCTGCGAGCCTGCTCCTCCAGCGAACTAGCCGCCGCAGCAGCCTGCTCCACCAGCGCAGCGTTCTGCTGAGTCACTTCATCCATCTGGGCGACGGCCAGATTCACCTGATCGATCCCTGTACTCTGCTCAATCGCCGCCGCCGCAATCTCACCCATGATCGAACTCACACGAGAAATCGCCTCGACAATTTCGGTCATCGTCGAACCCGAACGTTCGACCAGTTGCGAGCCGGCCTGCACCCGCGCCGTCGAAGCATCGATCAAGCCTTTGATCTCCTTGGCCGCCGCCGCGCTTCGCTGTGCCAACGAGCGCACTTCGCTCGCCACCACCGCAAAGCCACGCCCCTGCTCGCCCGCACGCGCGGCTTCGACCGCAGCGTTCAGCGCCAGAATATTGGTCTGGAATGCAATCCCTTCGATCACGCCGACAATGTCGGCAATCCGCCGCGAGTCGTCGACGATGCCATGCATCGTGCCCACCACCTGCTCGGTCAGGTCCCCACCTTGTGCCGCCAGGCTCGATGCCCCCTGGGCCAATGAACTCGCCTGTTTCGCATTGTCCGCCGTCTGCTTGACCGTCGAAGTCAGTTCTTCAATGCTGGCCGCCGTTTCTTCAAGCGACGCGGCCTGCTCCTCGGTACGTTGCGACAGATCGGTATTGCCCGCCGCGATCTCGCTCACGCCCGTATCAATAGACTCTGTGCCGTGACGCACGGCATTCACCGTCTCGATCAGCGAGTCCTGCATCTTGCGCAACGCCGCAGCGAGACGGCCCATTTCATTGTTGCTCGTCACGTCGATCTGGCTGGTCAGGTCCCCGTTGGCAATTCGCTGAAACTGCGCAATAGTCGCGTCGACCGGAGTGACAATGGCCCGCACCATGACCGCCCGCCCGATCAAGGAGCCCAGCAGCGACAAGCCCATGCCGACCGCCACCGCAATGCAGATCGCGTAGAACAGATCCTGTGCGTCCTGATAGCGCTGGGCGCCGTGATCGAGCTGCAACTGCTCGAGCGTAAGCATCGCCTTTTCGTACGCGCTATAGAGCGACGGCAGCTTGTGTGCCTGCAACTGCTCGAATGCGGTCTTGTCGCCCGACTTGAGCGCGGCCAGCGCCGGATCGACCCCCTCATGCAGGAACGTGTCGCGCTTGTCCTGCATGTCCTTGATCAAACGTTGTTCGTCGGCATCCGTGCTCGCACGGCTCAGATAGTGGGCAAGACGATCGTTCGACGCTTTCTGGTACTGATCGAACCGCTTGAGCACCGCGGTCGCGCCGTCCTGATCGTTCAGGTCCACCAACGACGCATAGGTCGCCAAAGCCAGACGCAGGCGCAACAGCTGTCCGGCGCTGCCTTCGAGATCGGCGACTGCGGGCGTGTCCACGGTGTACATCTGCTGCAGCGACGCGTTGCTCGAACGCAACGACAACAGTCCGGCAGCGGCGCCGAACAACAGCACCACACCAAAGAACACAATCATCAGGGTCAGGCAGGTTCGAATCGACAGATTTTTCAGCATCGGGCTGGTCTCCATTGGGCTGCCTGGCTGGATGTTCAGAGAATTAGCCTCGGCCACGCGTGCTGCGCCCAAGCCCATCGGCCAGGCCCGCAACTTTTGTTTGAAATTTAAGCGAATGCCACATAGAGGGTCTACGGCGGGATTACAGAAAACTTTATGGTTGGTTACGCATGCGTTTGCGCTGCCTCAACCTACGAACGGAAGTCGGCGGCCGCTCGCGCAAGGACATTTGCGGGACTACCCGGGTGGTCGGCGAACGGCTGTTGGTAGAAAGTAACAAGGCGCGCGTTTCCGGAGCATTTCTATGTCAGAAATAGGCTCGGCTCTGCTGGTTTTCGCTTTGTTGCTTGTCGGTACCGGCTTTGGCGTATGGGTGCGACCGTTGCTGCCCGAGGAGCACAAGGCGCACGAAACCGTGCAACTCATCCAGTTGGTTATCGGCATGCTGGTGACGTTCGCCGCTCTGGTGCTCGGGCTGATGACGGCGTCGGCGAAAACCAGCTTCGATACCGAATCGAATGATCTGCGCACCTTCGCGGCTGATCTGATCGAATTCGACACGACCATGCGGGAATACGGCAGCGATACGGATGAGGCCCGGCACCTGCTGCGCCTCTACACCGCGGCCGCGATTGCATCGACGTGGCCAGGCGAGACGGCTCCGACCGGTGACTATCCGCGGGACATCGGAACGCAGGACAACACACAGAAGCTGGAGAACGTGCGGCTCGGCGACATGCTGACCGCCGTGGGCCGGCAGTTGCGGCAACTGCGAGCGCACGATCCTTTACAACAGCGCGCGCTCAATGATGCGCTGACGCAATATCGACGAACCGTGGATGCCCGGTGGAAAATCATCGAGGAAGCGCACAGTTCGATTTCCCTGCCGTTCTTCGTGACGCTGACCTTCTGGTTGTGCGTGATTTTTCTCAGCTTCGGCTTGATCGCGCCGCGCAATGCGTTGGCATTGGTCATGATCTCGCTGGGAGCCGTTTCTATTGCTTCCGCTATCTATGTGATCGTCGATCTGGATACGCCGTTTACCGGGCCAATTGTGATTTCCAGTTCGCCGATGAGAGATGCGCTGGAACACCTCCGGCGGTGAGGGATTCTCGCTGACGAAGTTGAACGGTGATTACTCGACACGCAGCGAACCCGCCATTTGCTTGACCACGGGCGACCAGATCGCCTGCTCCGCGACGGGATAGGTAAATTGCACGCCGACGAGCGTGTCGCCGTGAATGATCATCTTTTCATACACGATTTCGTTCTTCGGTGTCTGGCAGGAAAACGCGACGAGATCCCGCTTGCTGACCTCGTAACTGGCCCTCACGCCAGCGCAAGGAAGTTCTTCTTCGCCGCGCAAGATCTTCGCCGCTGTCTCCTCGCTCGCGTTGAACCTGCCCCACACAGCGACTTGTGCCTTACCCGATTTCGCCGAAAAGACAACGCCGTCGCTGTTGTCGGCTTCCCGGCCGGCAACCAGCAGGTCGTCGGGATAGTCGATCGTGTAGGCGTAGCGCACGTTTGCGTAAGTCGCGGGCGGTTTGCCGGCCTGCTTGGCCGGCGGGTTCGATAGCTTCATCGGCGGGCCGGCGAACACCATGAACCCGACGCCGTCCGCGCCGAGACAATGAGGCGCGACGCTCGACGGATGCTCCAGGGCAAAGTCGACATAGCGCGGATGCGCAGTATCGACATCGAGGTCGATCTTGACGAGGCCATTGGCGCTCGCGTCGCGGAACTGGTTAAGCGTCGCCCAGTCACCGTTCGGCAGGGCTTCACTGGTATCGCCCGCGTCGTCGGTCGTCGAGTAAAACCGCGCGTTGCCCTCGAACACAGCGTGACATTGCGCAGAGGCAGCATATTCGACGCGATAGTGCACGGAGCGTCTGCCATCAATCGCCGGACCTTCGGCGACCGTGACGTCGGCCGTCTGGCCCTGCTCTTTAAAATGCAGTGTTGTGTTCCCGATTGCTGGCGCGCTGGGTGTTCCGGCAGCGACGCAAGCGGGGCCATTCACGGTAAGACAGATCGTCAGCAAGCAGGTCGCCAGGGCGTTCCGGATCGGCATAGACAGGAGATGGACAATTGGACGGGCGATGATCGCATGTCCGAAAGATGGCGTCGACACGACCAGGGCGTGATACGCGTCGGTTTTTATAGATACAAAAAGAAAAGCCCCGCTAGAAAGCGGGGCCGATTTTACATTCTGTGGTTACGCGACCTCAGAACGGAATATCGTCGTCCATCTCGTCAAACCCGCCGCCGGCCGGCGCGCTCGGACGGCTCGAACCACCGCCGCCGCCACCGCTGCCGCCACGCGAAGCGCCGCCGCCCGAGACCGCACGGCCGCCACCACCACCACCACCGCCGCTACGCTCCGACGGCTCACCGCGGCTGTAACCGCCTTCGTCGCCACCGCCGCCCATCGAGCCGCCACGGCCACCCAGCATTTGCATCTGCTCGGCGACGATTTCGGTCGAGTAACGGTCGGTGCCGTCCTGCGCCTGCCACTTGCGGGTGCGGATGCGCCCTTCCAGGTACACCGACGAGCCCTTCTTCAGATATTCGGACACGATTTCAGCCAGCCGGCCGAAGAACGACACGCGGTGCCATTCAGTCGCTTCCTTCATTTCGCCGGACGCCTTGTCCTTGTACCGATCCGTCGTTGCAAGGCGGATGTTCGCCACTGCGTCGCCGCTCGGAAGATAACGGACTTCCGGATCGGCTCCGAGATTGCCGACGAGAATGACCTTGTTCACGGATGCCATGAGTTTCTCCTGTTGATTCCGTTGCGGGCGGCGCGGCAACACACGATTCACGTCTCAAGCCAGCGGGCCGGAGACCGGAACTGCGCCTCAGCCCGCCGCCAGGTGAGTTCTGAGTGAGCCTTTTTACGCCTTGCGCGGCGGCTGTTTCATCTGTGCGGCGATTATAAGCCAGCAAAAGACCAGGCCCGAGCAGGTAAAGAATACGGCGCTTTGGCCGTCCACTTTCAGCAGCCAGCCGCCGACCACGCCGCCCAGTGCAAGACCGATCGACTGCGTGGTGTTGTACACGCCTGCCGCCGCGCCCTTGCGGGTGCCAGGCGCCAGTTTCGACACCAGCGAAGGTTGCGACGCTTCAAGAATATTGAAGCCCAGAAAATAAACAAAGAGGATCGCCGCCACACTCAGAATCGTATGCGGTGCGACGCCTAACAACAACTGTCCGATCAGGATAAGACCGATCGCCGACAGCAGCACGATTTTCATTTTTCCGCGCTTTTCTGCCGCGATGATCGCCGGGACCATCATCACGAACGAGAGACCCATCACCGGCAGATACACCTTCCAGTGCGACGCGACCGGCAGGCCGCCGGCCTCGAGAATACGCGGCACGACGAGGAACAACGCCGTTTGCGTGGCATGCAGCACGAGCACGCCGAAGTTCAAACGCAGCAGTTCGACGTTATGCAACACCTCGGCGAACGGCGCGCGCACGTGCACCGGCTTGGGCGCATCGGGCACGACCCACAGCACGAGACCGATCGCCAGAATCGAGAAGATGCCGACCAGCGTGAACAGACCACTCATGCCGACCCACTGGAACACGATCGGCGCACCGACAATCGCCACCGCGAACGAAATGCCGATACTGCCGCCGACCATCGCCATCGCCTTGGTGCGATGCTCTTCGGAGGTCAGGTCGGCAATAAACGCGATCACTGCGGACGACACCGCGCCCATGCCCTGAATTACCCGGCCAACGATAATCCATGTCATGTCGTGGGCGCCCGCCGCGACGAAGCTGCCGAGCGCGAAGATCAGCAGGCCGGTCGCAATGACCGGTTTGCGGCCAACCTTGTCGGAGACCCAGCCGTAGAAGATGTACAGCATCGACTGCGTTACGCCGTACGCACCGAGCGCGATCCCCACCAGCAGCACGTTGTCGCCGCCAGGGATGGTCTTCGCGTAGATCGAGAACACCGGCATGATCATGAAGAGACCGAGCATGCGCAGCGCGAAGATGGCGGCAAGCGACACGGTCGCGCGCATTTCAGGCGCGCTCATGCGTGAGGATGTAGCAGACGGATTGGACATCGGGAGCGTTCTTTGAATGAGCTGGGCGGCAAGCATGCGGCGCGGCATTCGGGCCGGCGGCCTTGCTACACGCCCGTCTGGAGCCTCGCGGCGCCTTGTACTCGCGGAAATCGGCCCCAGTTAGACCTCTTCTCCGCGGCGCTGGACCGCTGCCTTACAGCTTGCCTCATGCCTTCTTCGGGCTGTCAGGAAGCCGTAACGGCGGTCTTGAAAAGTCGTTATAGTAGCAGGTTTAGCCTCCTCCTCTTTCCGCCAGGTCACGGGCCAAGTCTTGGAATAACGCGTGGAACAAATCCGTATCCGTGGGGCTCGCACCCACAACCTGAAGAACGTCAATCTCGACCTCCCACGTCACAAGCTTGTCGTGATTACGGGCCTGTCCGGTTCGGGTAAATCGTCGCTCGCGTTCGACACGCTCTATGCGGAAGGACAGCGGCGTTACGTCGAAAGTCTTTCGGCTTACGCCCGCCAGTTCCTGCAATTGATGGAAAAGCCGGACGTCGATCTGATCGAAGGCCTGTCGCCGGCGATCTCGATCGAGCAGAAAGCGACCTCGCACAATCCGCGCTCCACGGTCGGCACCGTCACCGAAATTCATGACTATCTGCGGCTGCTGTTCGCCCGGGTCGGCACGCCATACTGTCCGGACCACGAAATTCCGCTGGAAGCGCAAAGCGTCTCGCAGATGGTCGACGCGGCGCTCGCCCTGCCGGAAGAGACGAAGCTGATGATCCTCGCGCCGGTGGTAGCGAACCGCAAAGGCGAGCACGTCGAACTGTTCGAGGAGATGCAGGCGCAGGGCTTCATCCGTTTTCGCGTGCGCTCGGGCGGCGGCACCGCCAACGAAGGCGTCGCGAAGATCTATGAAGTCGACTCGCTGCCGAAGCTGAAGAAAAACGACAAGCATACGATCGACGTCGTCGTCGACCGTCTGAAGGTGCGCGGCGATATGAAGCAGCGTCTCGCCGAATCGTTCGAAACGGCGCTACGCCTCGCCGACGGCCGGGCAATCGCGCTGGAAATGGACACGGACAAGGAGCATCTGTTCAGCTCGAAGTTCGCCTGCCCAATCTGCTCGTATTCGCTGCAGGAACTGGAGCCGCGCCTCTTCTCGTTCAACAACCCGATGGGTGCTTGCCCGGAGTGCGACGGCCTCGGCCAGATCACCTTCTTCGATCCGAAGCGGGTCGTCGCGCATCCGTCGCTATCGCTGGCGGCAGGCGCGGTGAAGGGCTGGGACCGGCGCAATCAGTTTTACTTCCAGATGCTGCAAAGTCTCGCGGCGTTCTACGAGTTCGACATCGACACGGCCGTCGAAGACCTGCCGGAGAAAGTCCGTAAGATTCTGCTGTTCGGTTCGGGCAAGCAGGAAATTCCGTTCTCGTACATCAACGAGCGCGGCCGCACTTCCGTGCGCGAGCATGTGTTCGAAGGGATCATCCCGAATCTGGAGCGACGCTACCGCGAGACCGATTCGGTCGCGGTGCGCGAGGAACTCGCGAAGTATCAGAACAACCAGCCCTGCCCGGCCTGCGCCGGCACGCGGCTGCGCCGGGAGGCCCGTTTCGTGCGGATCGGCTCTGACGGCGACGCGCGCGGCATCTTCGAAATCAGCGGCTGGCCGTTGCGCGACGCGCTCGGCTATTTCCAGACGTTGCGGCTCGAAGGCTCGAAGCGCGAAATCGCCGACAAGGTGGTCAAGGAAATCGTCGCGCGTCTGATGTTCCTGAATAACGTCGGGCTCGATTACCTGTCGCTCGAACGCAGCGCGGAAACGCTGTCGGGCGGTGAAGCGCAGCGGATTCGCCTCGCCTCGCAGATCGGTTCGGGTTTGACCGGCGTGATGTATGTGCTGGACGAGCCGTCGATCGGTCTGCATCAGCGCGACAACGATCGACTGATCGCCACGCTCAAGCATTTGCGCGACCTCGGCAACTCGGTGATCGTCGTCGAGCACGATGAAGACATGATTCGCATGGCCGACTATGTGGTCGACATGGGTCCGGGCGCGGGTGAGCACGGCGGCATGGTGATCGCAGAAGGCACGCCCAAGCAGGTCGAGGCAAACGCTGCATCGATGACCGGGCAGTACATGTCCGGCGCCCGCAACATCGAATTCCCGGACGAGCGCAAGGAACCGGACGAACGGCGTCTGCGCATCATCGAGGCGTACGGCAACAATCTGCAGCACGTCTCGCTCGATCTGCCGGTGGGCCTCCTGACTTGCGTGACCGGCGTGTCCGGCTCGGGCAAGTCCACGCTGATCAACGACACGCTGTACCACGCGGTCGCGCATCACCTGTATGGCTCGTCTACCGAGCCGGCACCGTACGAATCGATCGAAGGTCTGGAGCATTTCGACAAAGTCATCAACGTCGACCAGTCGCCGATCGGCCGCACGCCGCGCTCGAATCCCGCGACCTACACGGGCCTGTTCACGCCGATCCGCGAACTGTTCGCGGGCGTGCCGGCGGCGAAAGAACGCGGCTACGATCCGGGCCGCTTCTCGTTCAACGTGAAGGGCGGACGCTGCGAATCCTGCCAGGGCGACGGCGTGCTGAAGGTGGAAATGCACTTTTTGCCGGACGTCTATGTTCCCTGCGACGTCTGCCACGGCAAGCGCTACAACCGTGAAACGCTCGACGTGCAGTACAAGGGCAAGAACATCAGCGAAGTGCTCGACATGACGGTGGAGAACGCCTACGAGTTCTTCAAGCCGGTCCCGGTCGTCGCGCGCAAGCTGAAAACCTTGCTGGACGTGGGTTTGGGCTATATCCGGCTGGGCCAGTCGGCCACCACCCTGTCGGGCGGCGAGGCGCAACGCGTCAAACTATCTTTGGAACTGAGCAAGCGGGATACCGGTCGCACGCTATACATCCTGGACGAGCCGACCACCGGTCTGCACTTTCACGACATCGCATTGCTGCTGGAAGTCATTCATCGTTTGCGAGACCAGGGTAATACCGTCGTGATCATCGAGCATAATCTCGATGTAATAAAGACCGCCGACTGGGTCATCGATCTCGGCCCCGAGGGCGGTGCCGGCGGCGGCCAGATCATTGCGCAAGGCACGCCGGAGCAGGTCGCCAAGTCGAAGGCAAGTTTTACCGGCAGGTATCTGGCGCCGCTGTTGAAACGCACTGCCAGCAGAAAGTAACGCAGCACAACACGGGTTGGAGACGGAATAAGCCATGGCCAAGCGGAATCAGGCGCGCGACGACGGGGAAGTGCAGGACCTACGCCCACGCCCGGTCAGGCTGACTAGCGACATGAGCCTGCCGAAGCTGTCGGCAGTCGAAATCGGCAGTTACGTGCTGATGCTGATCGGAATGTGGGCGGTCATCGAACTGCGGTTGCTCGGAGCCTTGCTGGCCGGGCTGCTCGTGTATCAACTCGTGCATACCATTGCGCCGCGCATCGAGCGGCATATGTCGAGCCAGCGCGCACGCTGGCTCGCGGTGGTGATTCTCTCGGCCGTGATAGTCGGCGCATTGACAGGGCTGACGCTCGGCATCATCGAGCATTTCGAGAGCGACGTGCCGAGCGTGCAGAAACTGCTCGACCAGGCAATGCAGTTGATCGACGAGGCGCGCGGCCGGATTCCGCAATTCATCGCCAACTATCTGCCGGTCGACACCGAGCAGATGAAGACGAAAGCGACCGAGCTAATGCAAACGCACGCGAACATGCTGCAGCAAAGCGGCAAAACCGCGGCGCGCGGCTTCACGCACATCCTGATCGGCATGATCATCGGTGCGATCATCGCGGTCGGGGCGCAGAAGCATATGCAACGGCTGCCGCTATCCACGGCGTTCGTCACACGCGTGACCCGTTTCGCCGACGCCTTCCGCCGCATCGTCTTCGCTCAGGTCAAGATTTCCGCGATCAACGCGGTTTTCACCGGCATCTTCCTGCTGGTGATCCTGCCGTTATTTCACGACACCTTGCCGCTCTCCAAGACGCTGGTGCTGGTGACGTTTATCGCCGGCTTGCTGCCGGTGATCGGCAATCTGATCTCGAATACGATCATTGTCGCGGTGGCGCTCTCGGTGAGCTTTCCGGCGGCGATCATGTCGCTGATATTCCTGATCGTGATCCACAAGCTGGAATACTTCCTGAATGCGCGCATCGTCGGCGGCCAGATCGAGGCGCGCGCGTGGGAATTGCTGATCGCGATGCTCGTGATGGAAGCCGCGTTCGGCCTCCCCGGCGTGGTCGCGGCGCCGATCTTCTATGCGTACATCAAGCGGGAATTGATTTATCTGCGGCTGGTGTGAGCAGGCAGCAGCAAACAAAAAAAGCGGCCCCTGCTGGCCGCTTTTTTTACGCTCAGAAGTCGATGCGCGCGTTCAATGAAAGCGTGCGCGGATCGCCCGGCGTCACGTAGTCCGCATACTGATATTGCCAGTAGCGGCGATTGAGCAGATTGTCGATCGCCGCGCGAAACGTCACGTCGTAGCCACCGATACGCGTGGCATAGCTCGCACCGAGATTGACCAGCAGGTAGCCCGGCGCATTGAGACTGGCGCTTGGGCGCACGTTGGTGTTGCCGGTGAATTTTGCATCGGCGCCGATGCGTAAGCCCGGCACATACGGCACCGAGTAAGCCGCATGACCCGCCACGACGAACTGCGGCGCGCCGGCCACGCGATTGCCGTTATTTGCCGCGCCTTTTTCGTACTTCGTGTTGATCCACATGAGATCGCCGCCGACATTCCAGCTCGAGCCCAGACGCACGTCGCCACCGAACTCCACGCCCTGAAAGATCGATTGACCGTCCTGCGTGAAGACGTTCGCACTGTTTGCGTATTCCGAGCCGCGTTCGATCCGGAACAGCGCGGCCGTCGCGCTCCAGCGCGCGTGCTCGCTCTTGATCCCGACTTCGTACTGCTTGCTGCGCAACGGCTTGAGCTGCACCCCACGGTTCGCGTACGTATCGCCCACGATGCTGCCCGCTTCCAGCGATTCGACGTAGCTGGTGTACAGCGTGGTGGTCGGCGCGAGTTTGAACATCAGCGCGACGGTCGGCGTCACGACTCCGTTCTGGCTGTAGCTCGACGTGGTTGCGCCGGTAGTCGAATAACCGTGTTGTTCGTAGTTCGTATAACGCACGCCGCCGAGCACCGACCAGCGCTGTGTCAGTTGGATCGTATCGCTCGCGAACAGGGCCTTTTGCGTGATGTCGCTGTTGCGATACGTGTAGTAATTCGGTGCGCTGTCGAAGGTATTGGTGTTCGGCTGATAAAGGTTGCCCGTGCCGAGCTGGCCGAAGAAACTGTTCGCGCCGTAGTCGTTGGTTTGCCGCTGATAAGCCGCGCCGAATACGAGCTGATGCTGGAACGGCCCGGTCTTGACGCTGCCCTCCGCCGACACCTGCCACAAGCTCATCTGATGCCCTTCCTTGCCGGCGAAACGGCTATCCGTGTAATCGCCCGCGCTGTTCAGCAGGTAGTACGTGCTCTCGTTGCGGTCACGCGAGCTTTTGCTGTAGCTATAGGTCGCGTTAAGCGTCCAGTCCGGGCTCAGGTTGTACTGCACGCCGGCGGTGTAGAGCTGAACATTCGTGTTCAGATGCTGGTCGGGACCGGAGAGGTCGCCCGTGCCGCCGCTCAACGTGCGCGGCAAGCTCGTGCCCGGATATTGCGCCGTCGAGATCGCGCCGGTAATGCCGCTCGAATGACGCTCCTGATACAGCGCGCCGAAGCTCGCCTTGAGGTCACGGGTGATACGGGCATCGAGTGCCAGCGACACGGAGTCGCGCCGCACATTACCTTCGTTGTACGTCTTGCCTTCTTCGTGCGTCGCGTTCAGGCGGTAGCCGAACATGCCGTTCGGGCCGACGCGGCCACCAAGATCGACATGTTCGCTCCACACGCCGGCGCTCTGATAGCCGATGTCGATGCTGCGTATCGGTGTGGTCGAAACCGGCGGTTTCTTCGTCACGTAGTTGACCACGCCACCCGGTGCGCCGAAGCCGTACATGAAACCAGTCAGCCCCTTCAGCAGTTCCACTTTTTCGAGTTGCTCGTACGGCATCGTGATGCCATAGCTGTTAAAGGGCAGACCGTCGATCTTGAAGCCCGACTGCCAGTCGAGTTGCATACCGCGCACCGTCACATAGGTGGCCCATGCGTTGTAAGCGTTGCCGTTGTCGGTTACGGAGGCGTCGGTGGCGAAGACATCGCCGAGTTTGGACGGCTGGCGGTCCTGCAATTCTTCGCTGGTGACCACGGTGGTGGAGAACGGCGTGTCGAGTTGCGAGCGCGCGCCGAGCGCCCCACTGCTCACGTCTTCTTTCAGGTGCTGCGCCGTGTCTTGCGTCGCTGTGACCTTGACAGTCGGCAGCGCTTTTTCGCTTACGTCCGGCGTCCCCTGGGTGACGGACGCCTGTTGCGCCCACGCCCCATGACTCGCCGCAAATGCCAGACACGCCGCCACGTGCAATGGCCGCACCATCAACCGTTTCTTCGACTGCTTTACCCCGCTCTTTACGCTCATCGCTGATTCCGATTTTTCTAAGAAAACCATTCAAATGAGAATCATTCCCATTCAATAATGGCCGCGATGATGCCGAAAAATTATGCTAATTGTAAGCTTTAAGCTGCGACATTTTGTCGCACATGCGATGCTAATTCGGGCTGAAAGCCATACCAGAAAGTGGTTCACACGGTGTGAGCGAGCGCGCTGCCTTGGCATCGCTGCGACGTACTTACGAGAAACTTGCAGTCGGCGGCACGATTCCATAAGATGAGAACAATTCCCATTTGCACTACGCCTTTGCTGTGATATTTCTTCAGACTCCCCGCCGCTTTTCGCCGACTCAGCTATGAGGCGGCAACTCGTCCGCCTGCACCGCTGGTTCGGTATCGCCATTGCGCTGTTTCTGTTCATTGCCGGCCTGACTGGCGCGATCATCGCGTGGGATCACGAACTCGATGCGGCGCTGAACCCGTCCTTCTTCAAGGCGCGCACCGCCGGCCCGGCGCTGTCTGGTCTCGAGTTGGCACGTCGCGTCGAAGCGGCTGATCCGCGTCTGCAGGTGACCTATCTGCCGCTCATCGCTGAACCTGGTCACACGTTGCAAATGATGGTGCTGCCGCGCACCAACCCTGCCACGCAGCAGCCCTACCCGCTCGACTTCAATCAGATCGCCGTCGACCCCGCCACCGGCGCCATACAAGGTCGCCGTGAATGGGGCGCCGTTTCGCTCGCGCCGCTCAATCTGATTCCGTTCATCTACAAGCTGCACTACACGCTGCACTTGCCGTTCACCGGCGGTATCGATACCGGCACGTGGCTGATGGGCATTGTCGGGATCGTGTGGCTGTTCGATAGCGTGATTGCGCTATGGCTGTCGTTTCCGAGCTTCAAGGCATGGCGCAAGTCGTTCGCGTTTCGCTTCGGGCGCGGCAGCTATGCGCTCACCTTCGATCTGCACCGCTCAGGCGGCGTGTGGATCTGGGGCCTGCTGGTGATCGTCGCGTTGACGTCCGTGTCGATGAATCTGTCGGCACCGGTCGTTCGGCCCGTCGTGTCGATGTTCTCGACGCTCACGCCTGATCCGATCAACAACCCCGAGATCCTGCGCAAACCTCAGCCCGGCGATCAGGTCCTGAGCCGGGAGCGCATCGTTCAACTGGCCGAGCAAGCCGGCAAAGCACAGAACCTGACGGTGCCGCCGGGCGGCGTCTACTACGCGGAACTCCTGCACGCGTACGGCGTCGGCTTCTACGCGCCGGGCAACGATCACGGCGATCTCGGCCTCGGCAATCCGTGGATGTATTGGGACGCGGCCACTGGCAAACCGCTAGGCGCGCAGATTCCCGGCAAGGGCACCGCCGGCGACATCTTCATGCAGGTGCAATTCCCGCTGCACTCAGGACGCATCCTCGGTCTCGGCGGGCGGATTGTGATTAGCGCGATGGGGATTGCAGTCGCCGTGCTGAGCGCAACGGGACTGCTGATCTGGCTGAAGAAACTGAATGCGCGCCGCCGTTCGGCACAAAACGCACGGCTCGCACAGGGCGCGCGGAACGCGGGCGGGACCGCGATGCGGTCCTGATCCGCTGTTAACGAAACACCACCGTCTTACTGCCGTTCAACACGACGCGGTGCTCGACGTGCCACTTCACCGCACGCGCGAGCGTCACGCATTCGACGTCACGGCCGATCGCCGTCAGTTGCTCCGGCGTCATGCTGTGATCGACCCGCTCCACTTCCTGCTCGATGATCGGACCTTCGTCGAGATCCGTCGTCACGTAGTGCGCGGTTGCACCGATCAGCTTCACGCCGCGGTCGAACGCCTGGTAATACGGCTTCGCACCCTTGAAGCTCGGCAGGAATGAATGGTGAATGTTGATCGCGCGGCCGGCGAGGGATTCGCACAGTTGCGGCGACAGAATCTGCATGTAGCGCGCGAGCACCACCAGATCGGCCTGATGCTCGTTGATCACTTCGAGCACGCGCGCTTCCTGCGCAACCTTCGCGTCCGGCGTGCCGCCCAGCAGCGGGAAGTGATGGAACGGAATATCGTAACTGGCCGCGAGCTGATAAAACTCCTTGTGGTTCGAGATAATTGCCGGAATCTCGATACCTAATTGACCGGTGCGATAGCGGAACAACAGATCGTTCAGACAATGACCGATCTTCGACACCATAATGACGACGCGCGGCTTCACCGACGCATCGTGCATCTCCCAACGCATGCCGAACTGCTCAGCCAGCGTCGAGAACGACGTACGCAACGCGTCCAGACCCGGATCGCCGCCCACCTGCTGGAAATGCACGCGCATGAAGAACTCGCCGGTACGGCCGTCGCCGAACTGCGCGGAGTCGAGAATATTGCTGCCACGCTCGAACAGAAAGCCCGAAACCGCGTGGACGATGCCGGGCCGGTCGGCGCACGACAGTTTGAGGATAAAGCTGTGATCGGTCGACATGACCTGGGTGACTCCCTTCTTCAGTGCGTGATGTATTCGGTGTGCTCTGCTCGATGCAAGGTGCTGCCTGGGCGCGACGCAGTCTGGTCGTCACATCGGCGCCCGACCCGCGCTGATCGCTATACAAGCACCGGCGGCGCGAACAAGGTCTCGATGCCCTGACAGGCGTCCTCGTCGATCCAGCGGCGGCGCAGCAAGCAGTCCAACGTGGCGAGACTCGCATCTACAGTCATCGCGCCTTCCTCGATCCAGGCCGCCACTTCGTCGATGCGCGCGAGCCTATGTTCGCCCACTTCCCCGTCCTGGTTGCGCGGCGCGAAATCGGCCGGCAGCGCGAGGTCGTAGATAAAAATCTGCTCGGCCTGCGTGCCTTCCGGCAACGATTGCAGCACGTGCGCGGTGCGGCCGGCCGTGGCGCGCGCGGCAATCTCCTCGGGAATGCCGGCTTCTTCCCAGCACTCCTTGACGATTGTCGCCTCGACGCCAAAGCCCCAGCCGATCCCGCCTGCCACGACATTGTCGAGCATGCCCGGGTCGGTTGCCTTGGTGTCGCTGCGGCGCGCGATCCACAATTGCGGGGCGGCCGTCCGCGAGGCGCCATCTGCGTATTCTACGACGCCGTTCAGATGCACCGCGTAGGTCATCACGCCAAAGAAGCGCGACGCCGCGCGTTCGATGTACGCGAGCGGCGGCGCATCGAATGCATTACGGATCGCGTAGGTCTCGTTGCGCCAGCCGGGAATACGACCCTCGGCGGCAAGCGCGCCTATCACGGAACCGAGCGCCGCGCTGCGCAGATCGACGGTGTTGAACACCGATGCGAGCACCACGCGCCTACCGTCGATTTCAAACACATCGGGCCAGCGCGCGAGCAAGGGCACATCGGTCGAGCGGATCCAGCCAACCTGTTCGGCATCGATCCAGAACGGCAAATGCGCGCGGGCGTCGAAGCGGCGCGCGGCGGTGATGCAAGGCAAAGTCATTCAAAACTCCAAACTGTTCTTCTGGCGCGCCCGGTTGCCGGCGTTCGCCCGGCCGCTTATTCAGTCATTCATTCAGCCACTTCAGCGGCCTCACTCGCATCAATCACGCAAGGCGACACGAATCCCAATCGCGATGAAGGTCGCACCCGCGAGCCGATCGAGCCACACGCCCACGCGTGGCCGACGCTTCAGCCAGCCGCCGATCATCCCCGCGCACACGCCGAACAGCGAAAACACCACCACGGTCTGCAACATGAACAGCACGCCGAGTTCAAGCATCTGCACCGTGACGCTTTGCGTGCCGTGCGGTTGCACGAACTGCGGCAGGAACACGACGAAGAACAACGTCACCTTCGGGTTCAGCAGATTGCCGAGCACGCTCTGACGGAATACCGCCATCAACGGTTGCGGCGCGCGTTCATGCGCGGTGGCGAGACCCTGGCTGCGCAGCGCCTTGATGCCGATCCAGACCAGGTACGCGGCGCCGGCCAGCTTGATCACTTCAAACGCAACCGGCGACGAACGCAGCAGCGCGGCCACGCCAAGCGCGGCGAGGGTGGTGTGGAATGTGATGCCGGCCGCAAAGCCGAGCGCGGCGACGAGGCCGGCCGCACGCCCCTGCGAGATACCGCGCGCGAGCACTTGCAGATTGTCGGGGCCGGGCGCCATCGTAATAGCGATCGAAGTCGCGAGGAACAACAGGAAGTTGGGCATCTTTCTTACCTTCTTTATGTGCAGGAAGAAGTTCGCATGCGGCGATCAGTGGCCGCTGAATTCAGTCACGGTATAAAGCGGCAGGCCCCCGCTGCGCAGCAGAGCCGAGCCGCCGAGTTCAGGCAGATCGATAATCGCCGCGCCCTCTACCACCACCGCGCCCAGCCGCTCGAGCAGGATCTTGCCGGCCATCATGGTGCCGCCGGTGGCGATCAGATCGTCGACGATCACGACACGGTCGCCCGGCTTGCAGGCGTCCTCGTGAATCTCGACGGTCGCGGTGCCGTATTCGAGCTCATACGACTGCGCGACCCGCTTGTACGGCAGCTTGCCTTGCTTGCGGATCGGAATGAAGCCGAGGTTCAGCTCGTAAGCCAGAATCGGCCCGATGATGAAGCCACGCGCATCCAGCCCGGCGACGTAGTCGAGCTTCGCGTCGATATAGCGTTGAACGAACAGATCGATCAGCACGCGTAGCGACTTCGGCTCCTGCAGGAGCGGCGTGATGTCGCGAAACTGCACGCCCGGCTGCGGCCAGTCGGACACCGTGCGGATGTGGCTTTTGATGTAGTCGGCCGCATCGAGCGGCGCGCTCGCGAACGCGTTGGACATGATGTCTCCGGATGGACCTCGACAGGTCCGATGAAATGCCAATTCAGGTGCGGCCGGCGCAGGCATGGCTGCCCACGCAACGCCAACCGGCGAGATCATGCCACGCCGACCTTACGCGCTAGGCTGCGGCCGCACCCGCCCGGCGATGCTTCGAAAGCCGCTCTTCGGCTTCGGCCAGCCGTTCGGGCAGACCGCGCAGCACCACAATGTCGCTCGCGCGCAGCTTGGTGGACGGGTCCGGCTCGACGCCGCGAATGCCGTGCCGCCGGATTGCCGTCACCTCGACGCCCAGATCGAACAGGCCCAGTTCCGCCAGCGTGCGGCCCACGGCGTCCGAGTTTTCGTCGACCGGCACCGATTGTAGCCGCACCTGTTCGTGGCCGTCGTCGTCTTCGACGTCGTCCGCGCCATGGAAATAGCCGCGCAACAGCGCATAGCGCTCGTCACGCATTTCCTCGACCCGCCGCACCACGCGCCGCATCGGCACACCCATTAGCACCAGCGTATGCGAAGCCAGCATCAGGCTGCCCTCGACGATTTCGGGAATCACCTCGGTCGCGCCGGCGGCCAGCAGCTTTTCCAGATCGGCGTCGTCGACGGTACGAACGATCACCGGCAGCGTGGGTTCCAGCTCGTGGATATTGTGTAGCACACGCAGAGCCGACGGCGTGTTCGCGTAGGTAATCGCGATCGCCGCAGCGCGATGGATACCGGCCGCAAGCAGCGATTCGCGCCGCCCCGCATCGCCGAACACCACCGATTCACCCGCCGCCGCCGCGGCCTGCACGCGATCGGGGTCCAGGTCCAACGCGACGTACGACAACCCCTCGTGCTCCAGCATGCGCGCCAGATTCTGCCCGGCCCGGCCGTAACCGCAGATGATCACGTGACCGCTTTGCTTCAGGCTCTGCGTCGCGATACGCGTCATCTGCAGGGACTGCATCATCCATTCAGTCGACGACAGCCGCAGCACGATTCGATCCGCGTTCTGGATCAGGAACGGCGCGGCCAGCATCGAGAGCAGCATCGCGGCGAGAATCGCCTGCAACAGGGTCGCGTCGACGAGATGCTTGTCGAGAATCAGGTTTAGCAGCACGAAACCGAACTCGCCGGCCTGCGCGAGGCCAATACCGGTGCGCATCGCGACGCCCGGCGACGCACCGAACAGGCGCGAAAGCCCGGTCACCATCACCGCCTTCAGCAGAATCGGGCCGAGCAGAAAGCCGAGCACGATGAACGGATGGTCCCAGATCACGCGCGGATTCAGCAGCATGCCGGTCGTGATGAAAAAGAGGCCGAGCAGCACGTCGCGAAACGGTTTGATGTCCTCTTCCACCTGATGCCGGTACGGTGTTTCGGCGATCAACATCCCGGCGATGAACGCGCCGAGCGCGAGCGACAAGCCGAATTTGTCCGTGATGAATGCCGCGCCGAGCGTGACCAGCAGCAGATTGAGAATGAACAGTTCCTGCGAACGGCGCCGCGCCACCACGTTGAACCAGCGCGTCATGAAGCGCTGCCCCACGATCAGCAGCAAGGCCAACGCCACGACGATCTTGATGGCCGCCACCCCGAGCGCGCTGGCGAGATCTTTCGAATCGCCGCCCAGCGCCGCA
The DNA here is from genome assembly GCF_009455635.1 of Paraburkholderia agricolaris. Lineage (NCBI taxonomy): Bacteria > Pseudomonadati > Pseudomonadota > Betaproteobacteria > Burkholderiales > Burkholderiaceae > Paraburkholderia > Paraburkholderia agricolaris. The sequence goes on along the minus strand of NZ_QPER01000001.1, from coordinate 407,125 downwards.
ATGACGATCAACAGCGGCACCACCGCCAGATCCTGGAACAGCAGCACACCGAAGATATTGCGGCCATGCTCCGTTTCGATCTCGAGCCGCTCGGCCAGCATCTTGCTCACGATCGCCGTCGACGACATCGCCAGCGCGCCTCCCAGCGCCACGCTCGCCTGCCATGTGATATGCACCCAGCGCTCCAGCACAAAACCGAGCGTGACCGCCACGGCAATCGTGCCGATCACCTGCAACAGGCCGAGGCCGAACACGAGCCGGCGCATGGAGCGCAGCTTGGACAGCGAAAACTCCAGCCCGATGGAAAACATCAGAAACACGACGCCGAATTCGGCCAGGTTCTGCGCGCCCACCGAATCCGGAACCAGACCGAACGCATGCGGCCCGACGACGATGCCGACCGTCAGATAGCCGAGCATCGGCGGAAGATTCAGAAAGCGAAAGATCACCACGCCCGCCACCGATGCAAGCAGCAGGAACAGCGTCATTTCGAGCGGGGAAATCATCGGCAAAAACGCATCGGTAAAGCGTCCTCGTTCGTCAGCGGAACCGCGCACGCCAAACGCCGTGCGACAAGGTTGTGGGGCCGTTAAAAACAGCAATAAAGGCAATGGCTTGGCACAGCAGGCCCGGCGCGGCGAACAAGCGCCTTTGCTATACTCCGCGAATGATAGCGAAAATCAATGGCGACCGGGCACTCGCGCTCGCTCGCGACGTGCTCGACATCGAAGCGGACGCCGTGCGCGCGCTTTGCGATCAACTCGACGAGGGTTTCGTCGGGGCGGTCGACTTCATCCTGGGTTGCCGTGGGCGCGTTGTCGTTTCCGGCATCGGCAAATCCGGCCACGTGGCTCGCAAGCTCGCGGCCACGCTCGCCAGCACCGGCACACCGGCGTTCTTCGTTCACCCGGCGGAAGCGAGCCACGGCGACCTCGGCATGGTGACCGCAGACGACGTGTTCCTCGCGCTGTCCAATTCCGGTGAAACTGAAGAACTCGTGGCGATCCTGCCGCTCATCAAGCGGCTCGGCGCGAAGCTGATTGCAATGACGGGCCGCCCGTCATCGAGTCTCGCACAACTGGCCGACGTGCATCTGAATTCTGGCGTGTCAAAAGAAGCCTGTCCGATGAATCTTGCGCCGACTGCCAGCACCACCGCCGCGCTCGCGCTCGGCGATGCGCTCGCGGTCGCCGTGCTGGACGCGCGCGGCTTTGGCCGCGACGACTTCGCGCGCTCGCATCCGGGCGGCGCGCTCGGCCGGCGCCTGCTCACTTATGTGCGCGACGTGATGCGCACCGGCGACCAGGTGCCGAAAGTAACGCCCGACGCCACCGTACGCGACGCGCTGTTCCAGTTGACCGCCAAGCGCATGGGCATGACGGCGATCGTCGATCGCGACGATCGCGTGACCGGCATCTTCACCGACGGCGACCTGCGCCGCGTGCTCGAACGCGACGGCGATTTCCGCGAACTGTCGATTGCCTCGGTGATGACCGCCGGCCCGCGCACCATCGGTCCGGATCAACTTGCCGTGGAAGCCGTGGAACTGATGGAGCGCCACCGTATCAATCAGATGCTGGTCGTCGACGAAGCAGGCAAGCTGATCGGCGCACTCAACATGCACGACCTGTTCTCGAAGAAGGTGATCTGATGCCCGTCGCCCCCCTTACCGCCACCGAACGCGCGAGCCGCGTCAAGCTGATGATTTTCGACGTCGACGGCGTGCTGACCGACGGCGGCCTGCTGTTTACGGCGGAAGGCGACACGATGAAGGCGTTCAACTCCATGGACGGCCACGGCATGAAACTGCTGCGCGAGGCCGGCATCGAAACGGCGATCATCACCGGGCGCAAGTCGGGCATCGTCGCGGCGCGGGTAAAGGAAATGAATATCACCCACGTCTATCAGGGTGTGCAAGACAAACCCCAGGCGTTCGCCGACCTGCTCAAGCAAACCGGCATGACGGCGGAACAATGCGGCTATATGGGCGACGACTGGGTCGACCTCGGCGTGATGCTGAAGGTCGGGTTCGCGGCGGCGCCGGCCAATTCGCATCCTGAAGTGATTGCCCGCGCCCATTGGGTCAGCGAGGCACGCGGCGGCCATGGGGCGGCGCGTGAAGTCTGCGACACCCTGCTGCGTGCGCAGCACAAATATGAAGCGTTGCTCGCGGCGGCCTGCAGCGGCGAACAGCGGGGCCTCGTCGGATGAATCAGTTTCGCTGGACCTCGCTGATTCCGCTCGTCGCGATGGCGGCGCTCGCCGGCATTACGTGGTGGCTGCTGCAAGCCACGCTGCCGCGGCCGAACGAAAGCCTGGTGCGCCCCAAGGAGCACACGCCCGACTACTTCGCGGACAATTTCTCAGTGTCCGAACTCGACCAGTCGGGCTCGACGCAGTACCGGCTGACCGCCCAGTCCCTGATCCATTACGAGGATGACGAGCTGAGCGATCTGGTCAAGCCGGCCATGCGCGCGTTCCAGCCCGGCAAGCCGATCGTCACCGCGACCGGCGACACCGGCACGGTGAACGCCGACGCCTCGATCGTCAATCTGTACAACAACGCGCGCATCGTGCGGGCCGCCGGCAACGGCGATCCGCAGATGCAAGCAGATTCGCAGCATTTTAGGGTGCTGGTCAACGACGATGTGATCGAGACCGAAAAGCCGGTTAAACTTCAGCGCGGCATGTCGGTGATGACTGCCAGCGGCATGAATTACAACAACGTCACCCGGGTGATGCAGCTGTTCGGCAATGTGAAGGGCGCGATTGCCGCGTCTGAAGGCTCCGCCAGCTCGCCCAAGCAACCCGGGTAATCCATTCCAGGCGTGACTGCATGAACGAATCGTTCCCCCGTTTTGACACCGGCCGCGCGCGTACCCTGTCCGCGTGCCGCGCCGGACTCGCTGCGCTGCTCGTCGCGTTGCCGCTCGCCGGTTTCGCGCCGCTTGCGCACGCCGACCGCGCCGACAAGGACAAGCCGCTGAACGTCGAAGCGGACAACATGACTTACGACGACCTCAAACAGGTCAACATCTTCACCGGCCACGTGGTCGCCACCAAAGGCACGATCGTGATCAAGGCCGACCGGGTCGAAGTGACGCAAGACCCGCAGGGCTACCAGTACGCCACCGGCACGTCGAGCGGCGGCAATCTGTCGTATTTCCGCCAGAAACGCGAAGGCCTCGACGAATACATCGAAGGCACCGCGGTTCGTATCGACTACGACGGCAAGCAGGATCTGACCACGCTCACCACCAACGCCACCGTGAAACGCCTGCAAGGTCTTTCGACGGTGATGGATCAGGTGCACGGCAGCGTCATCACTTATGACGGCCAGAACGACTTCTACACCGCGAAGGCGGGTAAAGACGTAGCGGGCCCGGGCAATCCGACCGGCCGCGTGCGCGCGATGCTGTCGCCGCGCAATGGCGGCCCCGCGCCGCTGAACGGCGCGTCTGCCACACTCGCGCCGTCCACCACGATCCAGGGAGCACCGAACCAGTGAGCTCCTCCGCCTCCCTCCCTAATCGCAAACCGGCCGGCACCAGCAGTTCGCTGGTGGTCCGCAACCTGAAGAAGCGTTACGGCTCGCGCACCGTCGTCAAGGACGTCTCGCTCGACGTGAAAAGCGGTGAAGTAGTCGGCCTGCTCGGCCCCAATGGCGCCGGCAAGACCACCTCGTTCTATATGATCGTCGGCCTCGTGCCGCTCGATGCGGGTGAGATCGATCTGGACGGCAAATCGATCAGCCTGCTGCCGATTCACAAGCGCGCGTCGCTGGGCCTGTCGTATCTGCCGCAGGAAGCGTCGGTGTTCCGCAAGCTCACCGTCGAGGAAAACATTCGCGCGGTGCTGGAATTGCAGTACGAAGACAACGGCAAGCGGCTCAGCAAGGACACCATCACGAACCGCACCGAGGCCTTGCTCGACGAACTGCAGATCGCTCACCTGCGTGAGAATCCGGCGCTGTCGCTGTCCGGCGGCGAGCGCCGGCGGGTTGAAATCGCCCGCGCGCTGGCCACCAATCCGAGCTTCATTCTGCTCGACGAACCGTTCGCGGGCGTCGATCCGATCGCGGTGCTGGAAATCCAGAAGATCGTTAAATTTCTGAAGCAGCGTAATATCGGCGTGCTGATCACCGACCACAACGTGCGCGAGACCCTCGGCATCTGTGACCATGCCTACATCATCAGCGACGGCAGTGTGCTGGCCGCCGGCGCGCCGAGCGAAATCATCGAAAACGAAAGCGTGCGGCGCGTCTATCTGGGCGAACACTTCCGCATGTAAGTGCCCAAGGGATTACCGGGGGCGCGAGCGCGCCTGCGCCGGATCCTTTGCGGCATCCGCACATCAGCATTTTTGACCTGGGCCGTCCCGCGCCCAGCGCCGCCGAAAACGGGCGCACGCGTAATTGCGAATGTCGCAATGTATCGCGGTCGTGGCAAACTCTCTACAATGAATCTCAACTTGCCATGAAAGCCAGCCTCCAACTCCGCCTATCGCAGCATCTTGCGCTGACCCCGCAACTGCAGCAGTCCATCCGGCTGCTTCAGCTGTCCACGCTCGAACTGCAGCAGGAAGTCGCAATGGCGATCTCGCAGAATCCGCTCCTCGAGAACGAGGACGACTGGATCGCGAGCCCCCTGCGCGTGGCGGCCGACGGTTCATTGATCGCCCAGGCGCCCAATTCCTCGCCACCGTCCGACCAGATGGGCGGCAATACGTCGTCTTCGTCCACCAGCAGCAGCGAGCGTGCCGAGAACGGCGAACCGCAGGGTGTAGACGAATACAACGGCCTCGCGAGCGACGGCAACGGCGATGCGTCGCAATGGAATCTCGACGATTACGGCCGCTCCGGCAATGCGTCGGACGACGACGATCTGCCGCCGCTGCAAATCCACGAATCGAGCACCTCGCTGCGCGATCACCTGATGGCGCAACTTCGCGTCACCCAGGCGAGCCAGCGCGACCGCGCGCTGATCACCTTCCTGATCGAATCGCTCGACGACGACGGCTATCTTGCCGCCACGCTCGAAGAAGTGCTGACCGATCTGCCCGATGAGCTCGAAGTCGATCTCGACGAAATGAATGCCGCGCTGGCGTTGCTGCACAGCTTCGATCCGGCAGGCGTTGGCGCGCGTTCCGCGTCTGAATGTCTCAAGCTGCAATTGCTGCGGCTCGAGCAGTCGCCTACCCGCACGCTTGCGCTCGACATCGTCGCCCATCATCTGGAACTGCTCGCGGCACGTGATTTCACGCGCCTGCGCAAGCATCTGAAGGCGAACGACGACGATCTGCGCGATGCGCATATTCTGATCCGCTCGCTCGAGCCGTTTCCGGGCGCTGCGTACGGCAAGGCCGAAGCGGACTACGTGGTGCCGGACATCATGGTGCGCAAAACGGCACAGGGCTGGCAGGCGGAACTCAATCCGGAAGTGGTGCCGAAGCTGCGCATCAATCATCTGTACGCGAATATCCTGCGCAATAACCGCGGCGATCCGGGCAGTGGATCGTTGCGCCAGCAACTGCAGGAAGCACGCTGGCTGATCAAAAATATCCAGCAGCGGTTCGAGACGATCCTGCGGGTCGCACAGGCTATTGTCGAGCGTCAAAAGAGCTTTTTTGTGCACGGCGAAATTGCCATGCGCCCCTTGGTTTTGCGAGAAATTGCTGATACGCTGGGCCTACACGAGTCAACTGTCTCGCGTGTGACAACCGGTAAATACATGCTGACCCCATTCGGGACGCTTGAATTTAAGTACTTCTTCGGATCACACGTTTCGACTGACACGGGCGGCGCGGCCTCTTCCACGGCTATTCGCGCGCTCATCAAGCAACTGATAGGAGCGGAAAACCCGAAATCTCCTCTTTCAGACAGCCGCATAGCCGAACTGCTGGCGGAACAGGGCTTCGTGGTCGCACGGCGTACCGTGGCGAAATATCGCGAGGCCCTCAAGATTCCGGCAGTCAACCTGCGCAAGTCTCTGTAGCCCGCCGCCTCCCGCGACGGGCATTTACCGGCCGCTCCGCAGTTGGCGGACAGGCCGGCCGATGCGACCTGCCAGAAGTCAGTCACCGGGGGGCGACTCAGGCAAGCCGACAGATCGACCGGACCTTCGTCATCGTGCGGAACAAGCGGCCTCTAGCTTGGAGAAGCACTATGAATCTGCAGATCAGTGGACACCACCTCGAAGTAACGCCTGCGTTGCGCGAATACGTGATCACCAAACTGGATAGGGTGCTAAGACATTTCGATCAGGTCATCGACGGCAGTGTGGTCCTCTCGGTCGACAACCACAAGGAAAAGGAAAAGCGTCAAAAGGTTGAAATCAACCTGCATCTCAAGGGTAAAGATATCTTCGTCGAGAGTTGTGACAGCGACCTCTACGCTGCAATCGATCTGATGATCGACAAGCTCGACAGGCAAGTGATACGCCATAAAGATCGCCTGCAAGGCCATCAGCATGACGCGATCAAGTACCAGCCGGCGCCGCTACTGGACGTGCCGCCGCAATAAGGAAGATTAGAAGGCTTTTTTCACATTCCTTCGCTTTTTCCCATTTGCCGTTATTTACCCAGCCAAACCGCCCGAAACCGGGCGGTTTTTCGTTTTCGGGCAGCTTTCTCACCCCGCGGCACAAGTCGGATCAATCCGGCAAAGAAACCCATGAAGCATGGATGGCGCGCCGCACCATCCGTGGCTACCCTGTTCTATAATGTTCCGGTTACCATCGGGGTCAAGCTAGCTCATACGGAAATCGGTCTGCCGGAGTCCTGTGCTTTCGGACTCCAACGCACGTCTTCCGTGAGCATCAAACGAATGGAACACCACTCAAACGCCCCAGCGAGGAGAACCCAGGCCACGTTTTCGCCTGTCAACATGAATCGTTTAGCCAAATTTCTTCCCCTCGAGAACGTCGTCGTCGGACTATCGGTCACCAGCAAGAAGCGCGTATTCGAGCAAGCGGGCCTGATCTTCGAGAACCAGAACGGCATCGCCCGTAGCACGGTCACTGACAATCTGTTTGCGCGCGAGCGCCTCGGATCGACGGGGCTGGGCGAAGGCGTCGCGATTCCGCATGGCCGGATCAAAGGCTTGAAGCAACCGCTCGCCGCGTTCGTCCGGCTCGCTGAACCCATCCCCTTCGAATCGCCCGACGGCCAGCCGGTCTCGCTGCTGATCTTCCTGCTCGTGCCCGAGCAGGCCACCCAGCAACACCTCGAAATCCTTTCGGAAATCGCCCAGTTGCTGTCCGACCGTGAGACCCGCGAGCGCCTGCACACGGAAGAAGACCGCGAATCGTTGCATCGCCTGCTCACTCAGTGGCAACCTTGATGCATCGGCGATTGTCCGCGCGCCGTTTACCCGCCTGCTTATCCACCTGCTCATGCAGCGGGTTACCCGCCGGCGTGCGGGTAGAGTTGGGCAAGGAAAACGGTCCGCGCTAGCGCCACCCTTTGCCCGGCAAGCGGCCCACACTGGAGTCACTGACTCATGGATACGTCCAGCATCAACGCCCAGAGCATTTTCGACGACAACGCCGCCACGCTGAAGCTGAGCTGGCTGACGGGGCATGAAGGCTGGGAGCGCGGCTTTTCTTCGGAATCGGTCGCCAATGCCACGTCGAGCGCCGACCTCGTCGGCCACTTGAATCTGATCCACCCAAACCGGATCCAGGTACTCGGCGACGCTGAAATTGACTACTACAAGCGCCAAACCGACGAAGACCGCTCGCGCCACATGGCCGAGCTGATCGCGTTGGAGCCGCCATTTCTGGTGGTGGCAGGCGGCGTCGCGGCGCCCCCTGAACTGGTGCTGCGCTGCACGCGCTCGTCCACACCGCTGTTCACCACCCCCATGTCCGCCGCCGCGGTGATCGACAGCTTGCGCCTCTACATGTCGCGCATTCTTGCGCCGCGTGCCACGCTGCACGGTGTGTTTCTCGACATTCTCGGCATGGGTGTGCTGCTCACCGGCGATTCCGGGCTCGGCAAAAGCGAACTCGGGCTGGAACTGATCAGCCGCGGCCACGGCCTCGTCGCCGACGACGCAGTGGATTTCGTGCGCCTCGGCCCGGATTTCGTCGAAGGACGCTGCCCGCCGCTGCTGCAGAATCTGCTCGAAGTACGCGGCCTCGGCCTGCTCGACATCAAGACGATCTTCGGTGAAACCGCGGTACGCCGCAAAATGAAGCTGAAACTGATCGTGCAACTGGTGCGCCGCCCCGACGGCGAATTCCAGCGGCTGCCGCTGGAAAGCCAAACCGTCGACGTGCTCGGCTTGCCGATCAGCAAAGTCACGATTCAGGTTGCGGCCGGCCGCAACCTCGCCGTGCTGGTTGAAGCGGCCGTGCGCAACACGATCCTGCAACTACGCGGCATCGATACGCTGCGCGACTTCATGGATCGCCAGCGTCTGGCCATGCAGGACCCGGACAGCCAGTTTCCCGGCAAATTGATCTGAATCCGCGACACTCCGCGGCGCCGTGCCAGAGCCGCGAATGGCGGCTACAGCGGCACGCGCGCGGGGACCAGATGCTATGATGAACTGTACGGATTTCACGACCCCATGCGCATAATCCTGATCACCGGTATTTCCGGCTCCGGCAAGTCAGTTGCCCTGAACGCGCTAGAAGACGCAGGTTATTACTGCGTCGACAATCTGCCGCCGCGTTTTTTGCCGCAACTGGCCAACTATCTCGCCGACGATGGCCAGGAGCGCCTCGCGGTCGCCATTGACGCGCGCTCGAGCGCTTCGCTCGACGAAATGCCCGCGATGATCCGCGATCTGTCGCGCGCCCACGACGTCCGGGTGCTCTTCCTGAACGCAAGCACGCAGTCGCTGATTCAACGCTTCTCCGAAACGCGCCGCCGCCACCCGCTGTCCGGCTCCACCGCGCATGATGCGGACGTCGGCTTGTTGACGTCGCTCGCCGAAGCAATTGAACGCGAACGCGAACTCGTGGCAGGACTCGCCGAATTTGGCCATCAGATCGACACCAGCAATCTGCGCGCAAATGTGCTGCGTGCATGGGTGAAGCGCTTCATCGAACAGGAAGATGCGGGGCTCGTGCTGATGTTCGAGTCCTTCGGTTTCAAACGTGGCGTGCCGCTCGACGCCGATTTTGTTTTCGATGTACGCACGCTGCCGAATCCGTACTACGATCATGAGTTGCGTCCGCTCACGGGTCTCGACAAACCGGTGATGGATTTTCTCGACGCGCTGCCGGTCGTGCATGAAATGATCGACGACATCGAGAAATTCCTCGTCAAATGGCTTCCGCATTTCCGCGACGACAATCGTAGTTACCTGACAGTCGCGATCGGTTGCACGGGCGGCCAGCACCGCTCGGTGTTTATTGCGGAGACGCTTGCCGCGCGTCTCGCAACGTCGGCGAATGTCATTGTGCGGCACCGCGATGCGCCGGTTCCCATCGGCGAATCATCGAAGTTAGTGGCTTAACCGGCCGCGTCGCGCGGCCTCAACTCGAAGCGTTGCGCCATGTCTTCTTCTACTGTGCTTGCCGATGTGCCGCTGTTTCCGCTGCATACGGTGCTGTTTCCCGATGGACTGCTGCCACTGAAAATCTTCGAAGCGCGCTACCTCGACATGGCGCGCGACTGTCTGCGTGACAAGACGCCGTTCGGCGTGTGTCTGCTGAAGAGCGGCGCCGAAGTGGCACGCGCCGAAGAGCCTTCGGTCCCCGAAGCAATTGGCTGTCTCGCCGAAATCGAAGAGTGCGATGTCGAAGCGTTCGGCATGCTGCTGATTCGAGCACGAGGCACGCGACGATTTCGCCTGCTGTCGCATCGTGTGGAGGCGAGTGGCTTGCTCGTAGGCATGGCCGAGCCGCTTGGAGAAGACATCCCGCTCGAGGGTAATGAGCAACTGGCCAAATTTGGCGCGTGCGCGGAAGTGCTCGAACGGATTATCGCTACGATTCGCGAGCGGGATCCCGATAGCTTGCCGTTCGCTGAGCCGTTCAGGCTCGAAGATCCGTCATGGGTATCGAACCGGCTCGCGGAAGTGCTGCCGATCGCCCTTCGCGCACGACAGAAACTAATGGAATTGCAAGACGCAGGCGCGCGAATCGACGTGGTTCATCACTATATGCAGCAGCATCAACTGCTTTGATGTGACGTGCGTTTTGCTGTGATTGCCTAGATCAACGAGCCCTGCAAGCCGTCCAGCAGTTTGCGCACCGGCGCAGGCACGCCGAAAGAGTCAAGATCGCTCAGTGGGACCCATGCGGTATCCGCGTCGCCTAGCGCCGAGAATGCACCCGCGCCGCGATCCAGTTCAACCAGCCGCGGCTCGATATCCAGCTTGAAATGCGTGAAAACATGCGTGAGCGGTGCGAGCGGCGAAGCCGCTCCGTCGCCACCGAAGGCGCGCGCACGTTCGGCGAGCGCGGCTTCGTCGGCGGCTTCGGGCAGGCTCCACAAACCGCCCCAGATGCCCGACGGCGGGCGCTTTTCCAGCATCACGGCATTGCCGTCGCGCAGCACCAGCATCCATGTGCGGCGCGTCGGCACAGCCTTCTTTGGCCTTGCTGTAGGCAGTACACGCTGACGTCCGGTTACGTTGGCCACGCAGTCGACGGCGAACGGACAGCGCAGACAATCCGGCTTGCCGCGCACGCACAAGGTTGCGCCGAGGTCCATCAGACCTTGCGTGTATGCACTGACCTCATCTTCCGATGCATTGGACGGCAGCAGCGATTCCGCCAGCGTCCACATCGCATTCTCGACTTTCTTTTCGCCTGGAAAACCTTCGACGCCGAATACGCGTGCCAGTACGCGCTTCACGTTGCCGTCGAGAATCGTGGCCCGCGCGCCGAACGCGAACGAGGCAATCGCCGCTGCCGTGGAGCGGCCGATGCCAGGCAATTCCGCGAGTTCATCGGCAGATGCGGGAAACGCGCCGCCATGCTGTTCGACGACCACCTGCGCGCAGCGGTGCAGATTGCGCGCGCGCGAGTAATAACCGAGGCCGGCCCACAACGCCATCACATCGTCCGCCGGCGCGGCGGCAAGCGAGGCGACATCCGGACAACGCGCAAGAAACTTTGCGTAGTACGGAATCACCGTCGATACCTGCGTCTGCTGCAGCATGATTTCCGACAGCCAGATGCGATATGGGTCACGCGTGTTCTGCCATGGCAGATCATGACGGCCATGCTGGCGCTGCCACGCAATCAGCCGCGCGGAAAAATCAGACATAAGCGGGAAAGCTGGAGCAACGGACGGAGCAGACGGGCGTAAGCGAGATGGCATTGAAAATTAGCGCTGGCAGGTGGGACAAAAATACGTGGAGCGCTGCCCCTGCACGATCTGTTTGATCGGCGTTCCACACACACGGCATGGCAGCCCCGCGCGATCATAGACGAAATAGTCGAGCTGGAAGTAACCGCTTTCGCCATCGCTGCCGACGAAATCGCGCAGCGTGCTGCCACCCTTCTCGATCGCGGCGGCGAGCGTGACGCGGACCGCGTCCGCCAGCAAATCGTAGCGCACGAGCGAGACCCGACCCGCCGCGGTGGCGGGCCGGATACCGGCGCGAAAAAGGCTTTCGGATGCGTAGATATTACCCACCCCGACCACGATCTCCCCCGCCAGCAACGCCTGCTTCACCGACACCTTGCGCCCGCGCGTAAGCCGGTGCATCAGCGCGCCGGAAAAACCCGGCGAAAACGGCTCGACACCGAGCCCCGCGAGCAATGGATGCCCGAGCACGTCGCCGGTTTCACGCGGATGCCACAGCACCGCGCCGAAGCGGCGTGGATCGCGATAGCGCAAAATGAATTCGTCGAAAATCCAGTCGATGTGGTCGTGCTTCGCCGCCGCCGGCGGATGCGGCACATGGCGCAACACCCGCAGCGTGCCGGTCATGCCGAGATGCACAATGAACCAGCCGGCATCGATTTCGAACAGCAGATACTTGCCGCGCCGCTCGACCTTGCGCACCACGCTGCCGCGCAAGGTTTTCGCAAGGTCAGCCGGAATCGGCCAACGCAGCGCGGGCGTGCGCACATCGACGCGTTCAACCTTGCGCCCGGACACATACGGTTCAATTCCCCTTCGGGTAACCTCAACTTCTGGTAACTCTGGCATGTCTAACTGGTGTGCAACTTGCGTGAGTGGTTGTGCGCTTATTGTAGCGAGCGCGTTACAATCGTCCGAAACATTGAACGGATTTCCATGAACTTGTCCTTCGTGAAGCTGTTTTCGAAGCGCCCGGCTAGCGCATTCCGCGTGCCGCACGCCGTGTCCGCTCGCCGTATGCTCGGTGCCGCCGCGCTCGCCGTCTGGGCACTGGCTGCCGTGCCCGCGCACGCGCAGGATCCATCGCCCGACTCGGATGACACTTCCGTCACGCTGCCGGACCCACTAGGCCCGGCAACGGCGGACGACCAGAAGTCGCTGCCGAATGTGCCGCTGTCCAGCCAGATCGTATTCCAGGTGCTCGCCGCCGAAGTCGCCTTGCAACGCGACCAGCCGGCGCCTGCCTATCAAACCTACCTCGCGCTCGCACGCGATACGCACGACCCGCGCATGGCGCAACGCGCCACGGAAATCGCGCTGGCCGCGCAAAGTCCGTCGGACGCTTTGGCCGCCGCGCAATTGTGGCAGCAGTATGCGCCGAATTCGGAACGCGCCGCGCAACTCGACGCGTCCCTGCTCGTATTGTCAGGCAAGCCTGACGACGCCTCGCCGATCCTCGCGCGAGAACTCGCGAAAGTGCCGGCCGACAATCGCGGCAGCGCGATTCTGGCGCTGCAACTGCTGCTCTCGCGCGGTCCCAACCGGATCGGCGGTTTGCATGTGCTGCAAGATCTGCTGAAAGACGACCTGAACCGGCCGGAAGCGCAACTGGCTATCGCCCGCCAGCAACTCGTTTCCGACGACGCGCCGGGCGCGCGCAAGTCGCTCGAACAGGCGCTCACGCTCAAGCCCGACTATTTGCCGGCCGCATTGATGCTGTCGCAGATGGGTCCGGAGGAGCGCAAGGAAGGCATCGCATCGCTCGAAAAGTATGTGCAGCAGAATCCGAAATCGCATGACGCCCGTCTCGCGCTCGCCCAGATGTATCTCGCGAGCGACCGTCTGGACGACGCGCAAAAGCAGTTCGAGGTCATGCACAAGAACAACGCGGCCGATCTCACGCCGCTGATGGCGCTCGCGCTGATCAAGATCCAGCAGAAGAATTTCAACGACGCGCAAACCTACCTGACCCAGTACGCGCAGCAAGCCGAGAAAACGCCGGGTGCCGATCCGGGCCAGGCGTATATCTATCTTGCGCAACTGTCGCTCGAACAGAAGAACGAAGCGGCGGCGACCGACTGGTTGAACAAGGTTTCACCGTCGAGCCAGCAATTCATGCCGGCGCAGATCACACGGGCGCAACTGCTCGCCAAGCAGGGCAAGACTGACGACGCGCGCAAGCTGCTGGCCAGCCTGCAATCGCCCGACCCGCGCGACCAGGCGCTGATTGCCCGCACCGACGCGGCGATTCTGTTCGACGCGAAGCGCTACCCGGAGGCGGAAACACGCCTGCAACAAGCAACGGCGGCCTTCCCCGACGATCCCGATCTGACCTACGACTACGCCATGGCCGCCGAAAAGACCGGTCATTACGATGTCATGGAAGCACAACTGCGCAAGCTGATCCAGACGCAGCCGGATAATCCGCAGGCGTATAACGCGCTGGGTTATTCGCTGGCCGATCGCAATCAGCGCCTGCCGGAAGCCGACAAGCTGATCGAGAAAGCCTCGTCACTGGCGCCGAACGACGCCTTCATCATGGACAGCGTCGGTTGGGTCAAGTACCGGATGGGCGATACGACAGATGCAATCAAGCTGCTGCGCAAAGCGTACGACCTCCAGCCGAACGCCGAAATCGGCGCGCACCTCGGCGAAGTGCTGTGGAAAACCGGCGCGCAGGATCAGGCTCGCGCCGCCTTCCGTGACGCGCGCAAGCTCGAACCGGACAACGACACGCTAGTCAAAACGCTGCAACGCCTTCAGGTAAACGATCTTTGATGCGTCTTTCCCGCTTGATCTCCTTCCTCCGGGCGCCGCGTGGCGCGGCGCTCGGATTCGTAGCGGCAGCGGTTGTCGCGTTGGCCGGTTGTGCATCGGTGAAGCCGCAAGGGCCGTCCACGTCGAATGCGGCGACGGCCGTCACTGCGCAGACAAGCCGCGCGTATCAGGGCCGTTTCGCGATCCAGTACAACGATCAGAACGGCCAGCAGCGCAATGCTTACGGCAATTTCACCTGGCAGGAAACGGGTGATACGGTCACCTTGCAATTGCGCAACCCGCTCGGCCAGACATTGGCGATCGTGACCTCGTCGCCGGCGTCCGCCACGCTCGAACTGCCGAACCGTCAACCGCTCACCGCCGACAACGTCTCGACACTCATGCAGAACGCACTCGGCTTCGCGCTGCCGGTCGAAGGACTGCGCTACTGGCTGCAGCCTTCGCCGGCCCCCACTTCGCGCGCCAGGACCGAGAAGGATCCGGAGCAGCCCTCGCGCCTGAAGCAGATCATGCAGGACGGCTGGACGATCGATTACCTGGCCTATGCCGATGCACCGGCCACCGGCGTGAAGCGTCTGAACCTGAGCCGCTCGGAACCGCCGCTCGACATCAAGCTCGTGCTGGATCAGTAGTCGCGCCTGTTCGCGCAACCTTTACCGCTTCTTCCGCGTCGCGATGGCGCATGTAGCCCTAACTCATGATTGAAACGACCGATTCGCTGCGCGATTGCCTCGCGCCAGCGAAACTCAACCTCTTCCTGCACATCACCGGGCGCCGCCCGGATGGCTATCACACACTGCAAACCGTCTTCCAGTTACTCGACTGGGGCGACACGCTGCACTTCAGGCGGCGCGACGACGGCCTTATCACGCGCAGCACCGAAATCGCCGACGTTCCGCCCGAACACGACCTTACTGTGCGCGCGGCAACGCTCCTGAAAGCGCATACCGGCTCGCCCGAGGGTGTCGATATCGAAATCGAGAAGCGCCTGCCGATGGGTGCGGGCCTTGGCGGTGGCAGCTCCGACGCGGCAACCACGCTGCTCGCGCTGAACCGTCTCTGGAAACTCGATTTGCCGCGACTGGAGTTGCAGGCGCTGGCGTTGAAACTCGGCGCGGACGTGCCATTCTTTGTTTTTGGGAAAAATGCGTTCGCACAGGGTGTCGGAGAGGCTTTAGACGTTGTACAATTGCCGCCGCGTCATTTCCTGGTCGTAACGCCGAGGGTTCATGTTCCGACTGCAGCGATTTTTTCCGAAAAAGCGTTGACAAGAGATTCGAAACCCCTCATAATTACGGACTTTCCTGCAGAACTTAGCTGCAACACTGATTGGCCAGAAAGTTTTGGCCGCAATGACATGCAGCAGGTTGTCGTGGGAAAATACGCGGAAGTAGCGCAAGTGCTGCGGTGGTTTGAAAACATCGCACCAGCGCGGATGTCTGGGTCAGGTGCAAGTGTATTTGCAGCGTTCCGTAGTAAAGCTGAAGCAGAAGCGGCGCAAGCCAAAGTGCCCAGCGAATGGAACAGCGCAGTGACTGCAGGTCTCGATCAGCATCCACTCTTTGCTTTCGCGTCATAAGTTTTGCGTCGTCGAACGTTCCCTCGTTCGGTGAAGCTCAAAGTTAGTGTAGGGGAGTCGCCAAGTTGGTTAAGGCACCGGATTTTGATTCCGGCATTCGAAGGTTCGACTCCTTCCTCCCCTGCCAAAAATTCTCGCATTTCCCTCGCCCCCAGCCTGAAGTAGGTGCACGATGAGCAGCCATGACGGCCTGATGGTTTTTACTGGCAACGCAAATCCCGCGCTTGCACAGGAAGTCGTCAAAATCCTCGGTATTCCCCTCGGCAAAGCAATGGTTAGCCGTTTCTCGGACGGTGAAATCCAGGTCGAGATTCAGGAAAACGTGCGTGGCAAGGATGTCTTCGTCCTGCAATCCACGTGCGCGCCGGCGAATGACAATCTGATGGAACTGATGATCATGGTCGATGCGCTCAAGCGCGCATCCGCCGGCCGGATCACCGCCGCCATCCCCTACTTCGGTTATGCCCGTCAAGATCGACGCCCGCGTTCGGCGCGCGTCGCCATCTCGGCGAAGATCGTGGCGAACATGCTGGAAATCGCCGGTGTCGAGCGGATCATTACGATGGATCTGCACGCCGACCAGATTCAAGGCTTCTTCGACATCCCGGTCGACAATATCTACGCTACGCCCGTGCTGCTCGGCGATCTGCGCAAGCAGAACTACGAGAACCTGCTGGTCGTTTCGCCGGACGTCGGCGGCGTGGTGCGTGCCCGTGCATTGGCCAAGCAACTGAATTGCGATCTCGCGATCATCGACAAACGCCGCCCGAAGGCGAACGTTGCCGAAGTGATGAACATCATCGGTGAAGTCGAAGGCCGCACCTGCGTGATCATGGACGACATGGTCGATACCGCTGGCACGCTCTGCAAGGCAGCTCAGGTTTTGAAGGAACGCGGTGCGAAGCAGGTGTTCGCTTACGCCACCCACCCGGTTCTGTCGGGCGGTGCAGGCGAGCGTATTGCAGCTTCCGCACTCGACGAACTCGTTGTCACCGATACGATCCCGCTCGGCGAAGAAGCCCGCTCGTGCGCAAAGATCCGTTCGTTGAGCAGCGCCGGCTTGCTCGCCGAAACGTTCTCGCGGATTCGCCGCGGCGATTCGGTGATGTCGCTGTTCGCTGAAAGTTAAGTATTTGCGAAGGCGCAGCGCGCATTGCAGTACCGCACGCTGCGCTTTTGCACAATTGGCATGAACGAACGAAGGTTCGTGCCATCGCTCTGGGGCCTCAGCCATAACGGCTTGGAGGCCCCGTTTTTACTGCCTGGTCGCGGGCAGTGCATTGGAGATTCAACATGAAAGTAGTCGCTTTCGAGCGTTCTTTGCAAGGTACGGGTGCGAGCCGCCGCCTGCGTATCTCGGGTAAGACCCCGGGCATCGTATATGGCGCTGGTGCTGAAACGCAATTGGTCGAACTGGACCACAACGCACTTTGGCACGCGCTGAAGAAAGAAGTTTTCCACTCGTCGATCCTCGAATTGGAAGTGGCAGGCAAGTCGCAACAGGTTCTGCTGCGCGACGTGCAATACCACCCGTTCCGTCAGCTCGTGCTGCACGTGGACTTCCAACGTGTCGACGCGAAGAAGAAGCTGCACACCAAGGTGCCGCTGCACTTCATGAACCAGGAAACCAACCCGGCAGTGAAGCTGTCGAGCGCGGTGATCTCGCACGTCCTCAACGAAATCGAAATCGAGTGCCTGCCGTCGGCACTGCCGGAATTCCTCGAAGTTGACCTGGCGACGATCGAAGCGGGTCACTCGCTGCACGCCAAGGACATCGTCCTGCCGGCAGGCGTGGCGCTGGTTGCTCACGTTGAAGCAGAAAACCCGGTCGTCGCTTCGGCAACGATCCCGGCTGGCGCAATCGCTGAAGGCGACGCCGCTGCTGCAAGCGAAGGCGAAACGCCGGCTGCCTAAGGCCTTTTGGCACTGAGCGAGCAATCCTCTCGAGCCGTTTCAATGAAACGGTCGATGTGACCCGCCGAGGTTCGCCCCGGCGGGTTTTTTTTTCGGTTTTTTTCGGCTCGGCCGCATTCGACGTCTGGGCCAGATGGACCTACACAATCATGATCAAGCTGATCGTCGGGCTCGGCAATCCGGGCGCTGAGTACACCGCGACGCGCCACAACGCCGGCTTCTGGCTGGTCGATCAACTGGCGCGCGAAGCAGGCACGACGCTGCGCGACGAGCGGCGCTTCCACGGTTTCTACGCGAAGGCCCGGCTTCACGGCGAAGAAGTGCATCTGCTTGAACCGCAGACGTATATGAATCGCTCGGGGCAGTCCGTTGTGGCGCTTGCACAGTTCTTCAAAATTCTTCCGGACGAAATTCTGGTCGCGCACGACGAACTCGATATGCCGCCTGGCAGCGTCAAGCTGAAGCTCGGCGGCGGCAGCGGCGGCCATAACGGGCTGAAAGACATCACCGCGCATTTGTCCTCGCAACAGTACTGGCGGCTGCGGATCGGCATCGGCCATCCGCGCGACCTGATTCCCGAAAGCGCGCGAGCCGGTGCCAAGCCGGACGTCGCCAATTACGTGCTGAAACCGCCGCGGCGGGAAGAACAGGACGTAATCGATGCGTCGGTCGAACGGGCATTGGCCGTGATGCCGCAAATCATCAAAGGCGAACTCGAGCGGGCGATGATGCAATTGCATCGCAATCCCTGAACGGCCGGTTCACCCACCGCATCCACATCGCCTGACTTGCCCGACTTGCCGTACCGCCATCGACAGGAGAATCGCTTGAGCCGCTACTGGAGTGACATCGTCCACCGTCTGACGCCGTATGTGCCGGGCGAGCAACCGGCGGTTGCGCATCCGGTGAAGCTGAATACCAACGAAAATCCTTATCCGCCATCGCCGCGCGTGCTGGAAGCGATCCGGCAGGAATTGGGCGCCGCGGGGGAGTCACTGCGGCGCTATCCCGACCCGAGCGCGCGCAAGTTACGCGAAACGGTAGCCGCCTATCACGGCATTCGCGCGGAGCAGGTGTTCGCGGGCAACGGTTCGGACGAAGTGCTCGCGCTGACCTTTCAGGCCTTGCTGAAGCACGACAAACCGCTGCTGTTTCCCGATATCACTTACAGCTTCTATCCGACCTACGCGCGGCTCTTCGAAATCGATTATCGGACTATCGCACTCGACGACAGCTTCGCCATCCATGTCGACGATTACACTGCGCCTAACGGCGGCGTACTGTTCCCGAACCCGAACGCGCCGACCGGACGACCGCTGCCGCTCGCCGATATCGAGCGCCTGGTGGCAAGAAACACCGAATCGGTGGTGGTAATCGACGAGGCCTACGTCGATTTCGGCGCCGAATCGGCCATCGCTCTGATCGACCGCTATCCCAACCTACTGGTAATCCAGACGGTATCGAAGTCCCGCTCGCTGGCCGGCATGCGCGTCGGCTTCGCATTCGGCAATCCGGAACTGATCGACGCACTGAACCGCGTGAAGGACAGCTTCAATTCGTATCCGCTCGACCGGCTGGCGCAAGTCGCGGCCATCGCAGCATACGAAGACGACGCGTGGTTCCGCGGCAACTGTGCCAAGGTAATTACCAGCCGTGAGCGGCTGGCGGCAGGCTTGACAGCGCTGGGCTTCGAGGTGGTGCCGTCGGCGGCGAATCTGCTGTTCGCGCGCCACGACGGCTACGACGCAGCAACGCTCGTGGCACGGCTTAGGGAAAAGGAAATCTTCGTGCGCCACTTCAAGGCGGCGCGAATCGACCAGCATCTGCGTATCTCGGTCGGCACGGACGCCGAATGCGGCATTCTGCTGGATGCGCTGCGCGACATTTTCAGCGGGTATGTCGGATAAAGATCGGTCAGTGATCGGCTAATCCGGCGTGTAGCCCAAAACGTTGCCGCAAAAGAAAACGGCGAGGCAGGCGCCTCGCCGTTTTCTCTCATCCAACGCTCTCTCAGGCGCTCTTCGCAGCCTGTAGTGCGTGATACTTCGCCATCAAACCTTCCGCCGTCTCCAGATGCTCGGGATCGCGCGGAATGCACTCGACCGGACACACCTGAATACACTGGGGCTCGTCGAAATGGCCGACACACTCGGTGCATTTCTTCGGGTCGATCACGTAGATTTCCGCGCCCATCGAAATTGCGTCGTTCGGGCACTCGGGCTCGCACACGTCGCAATTGATGCACTCGTCGGTAATCATCAAGGCCATACTTCTCTCACTTCGCGCCGGCCGAAGCCAGCTTTGATCCGTCAAACCGCTAGTTTACGCCGGTTACGGTTGTCCCGCCGAGATACCGTCATTCGGATCCAGCGCAGCAACCTTCTCCTTCAGCCATTTTTCGACCGACGGGAACACAAACTTGCTCACGTCGCCGCCCAGTTGCGCGATTTCACGCACGATGGTGCCGGAGATGAACTGGTATTGATCGGAGGGCGTCATGAACATGGTTTCGACGTCCGGCAGCAGGTAGCGGTTCATACCGGCCATCTGGAACTCATATTCAAAGTCCGAAACGGCACGCAGGCCGCGCACGATCACCCGCGCGTTATTGCTGCGGACAAAGTCTTTCAATAGCCCTTTGAAGCTCATCACCTGAACGTTCGGGTAGTGCCCGAGCACTTCATGAGCGATATCGAGACGCTCCTTCAGGGTGAAAAACGGCTTCTTGTTGCGGCTGTCGGCAACGCCCACCACCAGCGTGTCGAAAATGCTCGACGCGCGTCGAACGAGGTCTTCGTGACCGCGCGTCAGCGGGTCGAACGTGCCCGGGTACACGGCGACTACCATGAGACTTCTCCTCTCTTCAGACAAATGGGCACGTCAAAGCGTCCACGCGACGCATTTGGCACCGACCGCACGCGTGACAGTAACCTGTCCGCCGCTTGTTTTGGAACGCGCATTATTCCTTATTTTCGCGCTGCAGCAAATGAAAGTGGACAGCGCCCGCTTTGCCTTGCCGCACGATTTCCCAACCGGCGAGTGTTTCGTTCCCCTCGAGATCGAGCGCAGCGCCCGCCTCCACGTACAGAAAGCCTTCCGGGCTGAGCAGCGGCACCGCCAGTGCGAGCGCCTTGTCGAGCAGGTCGTCGCCGAACGGCGGATCGAGGAAAACCACGTCAAACGATCCCGGCGCGAGACTCGCGGCAAGGCGCAAACCGTCGGCTTCCGCGATTTCGATCGTACGTGCCGCCAGGCGCCCTTGGTTCGCGCGCAACTGGCTCGCTGCCCGTGCGTTGCGCTCGACCATCAGCACTTGTGCCGCACCGCGCGAGGCGGCCTCGAAGCCGAGCGCACCGCTGCCGGCGAACAGATCGAGGCAACGCTGGCCGTCCAGCCGTTGGCCAAGCCAGTTGAATAGCGTTTCGCGTACACGGTCGGGGGTGGGGCGCAGGCCGTCGAGGTCGAGCACGGGCAGCGGTGTGCGCTTCCAGTCGCCGCCAATGATACGGATGGCGTGCGGCTTGCCGCCTTTGGACGAGGCGCCGTGGGCGCGTGAGGGAGCAGAACGGGGCATGCAGTTTCGAATACGTAATAAGAGGGCCCGCGCGCCGATGCGTGGGGGCTGGAGGGCCAACGTTACCACAGGGGCGCGCGGCGTCCAGCCTGGCCATTCGGCCAATACGACGGCTGGCGGCGCGCCTGATAAAATGTGCCGCTTCCAGCGCCTTGCATCCCGCATCGCAACGCTGTCTGCCGCTCCCACGGGCTTGTCCCGGCTGCGCGCATCGGCGCGCGCTCTCACCACGCCAGATCATGTTCAGCTTTTTCAAACGATTCAAGGGTTCGAAAGAGTCCGATAACGCGCCAGAAGAATCGCAGACCGCGCCGGAAGCCTTGGCGGCCGAACCCGCCGCGGAGGCGCCGATTGTGCCGGTTATGCCAGTTGCGCCCGCCACGCCCCCCGCGCCTCGGCCGGCTGTGCCCGCTAGCGTCGATACGCAGCCGGCTGCCGCGCCGTCCACCAATGAACCTGAAGCGGCCGCGCTCGAAACCGTCGAAATCGTCCCGCCGCCCCAGCAGGACGCGAGCGCCAAGCGCTCCTGGCTCACTCGCCTGAAAACTGGTTTGTCGAAAACGAGTTCGAGCCTGACCGGCATTTTCGTCGGCACGAAGATCGACGAGGATTTGTACGAAGAGCTCGAAACCGCATTGCTGATGTCGGATGCCGGCGTCGAGGCCACCGAGTTCCTGCTCGAATCGTTGCGCGAGAAAGTGCGCACCGAGCGTCTCACCGATCCCCAGCAGGTGAAAGCGGCGCTGCGCACGCTGCTGATCGACCTGCTGAAGCCGCTGGAAAAATCGCTGATGCTCGGCCACGCGCAACCACTCGTCGTGATGATCGCAGGCGTGAACGGGGCGGGCAAAACCACCAGCATCGGCAAGCTCGCCAAGCATTTGCAAAGTTTCGATCAGTCGGTGCTGCTGGCTGCGGGCGACACCTTCCGCGCCGCCGCACGCGAGCAACTCGCGATCTGGGGCCAGCGCAACAACGTTACGGTGGTGTCGCAGGAAAGCGGCGATCCGGCCGCCGTGATTTTCGACGCGGTTGGCGCCGCGCGGGCGCGCAAGATCGACGTCATGATGGCGGACACGGCCGGCCGTCTGCCGACCCAGCTGCATCTGATGGAAGAACTGCGCAAGGTGAAGCGCGTGATCGGCAAGGCGCAAGATGGCGCGCCGCATGAGGTGCTGCTGGTGATCGATGCGAACACCGGCCAGAATGCGCTCGCGCAGGTGAAATCCTTTGACGACGCGCTCGGCCTCACCGGCCTGATCGTCACCAAACTCGACGGTACGGCGAAGGGCGGCATTCTCGCGGCAATCGCACGCCAGCGTCCGATCCCGGTGTACTTCATCGGCGTCGGCGAAAAGGTGGAGGACTTGCAGCCTTTCAGCGCGGAAGAATTTTCGGATGCGTTGCTGGGCGGTTGAACCTGGCGGCGTTCGTCGCGAAACCAGCAAAAAGGGCGCTCTTTCGAGCGCCCTTTTTTCATTCCAACCACCGGATTATTCCGCGTCGGGTTGAACACCCGGTGCTGCACGAGCGAACGCGTCAAGTTGCGTTGCGTGATCGTAGATACGCTGAATGGTCGGAAACTTCGCCGTATCGACCTTGAAGCGCTGTGCGTTGAACACCTGCGGAATCAGACACGCATCGGCCAACGTCGGGGTGTCGCCAAAGCACAGCTTGCCGGTGCGCGGATCGCCTGCCAGATGCGCCTCGAGCGTCGCAAAACCCGCTTCGACCCAATGCTTGTACCACGCGTCTTTCGCTTCGTCGTCGACATGCAGCGTGTGTTTCAGGTACTTCAGCACGCGCAGATTATTCAGCGGATGAATCTCGCACGCCACCTGCAACGCCACCGCGCGCACATAAGCGCGGTCGGCCGGCGTACCGGGCAGGAGCGGCGGCTCCGGATGCGTTTCCTCCAGATACTCGATAATCGCGAGCGACTGCGGCATGACGTCGTTACCGTCGACGAACGTGGGCACGATGCCGTCCACATTCACCTTGCGGTACTCGGGCTTCAACTGCTCGCCGCCGTCGCGCACGAGGTGCACCGGCACGTAGTCGTATGGCAGATTCTTCAGGTTCAGCGCGATACGCACGCGATAAGACGCCGAGCTGCGGAAATAGCTGTAAAGCTTCATGTTATGGGTCTCCTCCAGCCGCGCTTCAGACAACGCGTACGCTGAGCTCGCCGAGCCCGTCCACACCGCCTTTCATGAGGTCGCCCTGCACTACGGCGCCGACGCCCTCCGGCGTGCCGGTGAAAATCAGGTCTCCCGGTTGCAATTCGAACAGCGTCGACAGATAGGCGATCGTCTCGGCCACCGACCAGATCAGTTGCGATACGTCTGAATTCTGTTTTTCCTCGCCGTTCACCGATAGCCAGATCGCGCCCTTGTCGATATGGCCGACGGTCGTTACCGGATGAATCGGGCCGAGCGGCGCCGAGTGGTCGAAGCCCTTCGCGGTATCCCACGGACGGCCCAGCTTCTTAGCTTCGGCCTGCAGATCGCGGCGCGTCATGTCGAGACCGAGCGCATAGCCGTACACGTGGTCGAGTGCGCTCTCGGCCGGAATGTCCTTGCCGCCTTTGCCGATAGCGGCCACCAGCTCCATCTCGAAGTGAACGTTTTTCGACAGCGACGGATAGGGGAATTCGCCAGTCGCGCCCGGCGCGACATACAGCACGGCGTCGGCCGGCTTGGCAAAGAAGAACGGCGGTTCGCGGTCGGGGTCGTGCCCCATCTCGCGCGCGTGCGCCTCGTAGTTGCGGCCCACACAGTAGATGCGACGCACCGCGAACTGCTCGCTGGACCCCACGACCGGCACCGCGACCACCGGTGCGGGTGCAAATACGTAACTCATCCCGTTCTCCGTTTTCTGGATTGTGCCGCGCGCGCGGCGATAAAACATCGAGTGTAACGCGCGGCAAAGCGCGCTGCAGCCAATCGGCACGGGCATGTGCGGACCGACGGTCCCGGCGCATCGTCTCGCGGGGTTGCCGGACCGCCGGACCGCCATAGATGCGATACTCACACCGAATAGTGTCCTTTAAATACCGTGGCCGACCGCCCTAAGGCGGTACGCCCTCGTCCCACTGCGCCCGATGACCGACTCCGCCGATACCGTCAATCCGTTCCCCTGTGCCCGCTATATCAAGGAAATCGGCCGCGGCCCGAACGGCGCCCGCGCGCTGACCGCCGAGGACACGCGTGCGCTCTACACCGCGATGCTCGACGGCCGCGTGGCCGAACTCGAGCTCGGCGCCGTGTTGCTCGCGTATCGCGTGAAGGGCGAAACCGCCGACGAACTCGCCGCCATGCTGGCTAGCGCGCATGCATCGTTCGAGCCGGTTCATTTGCCGCATGCGGCGTTCCGCCCCGTCTCGATACCCACCTACAACGGCGCGCGCAAGCAGCCCAACCTGGTGCCGCTGCTGGCGCTGCTGCTGGCACGCGAGGGTGTGCCGGTGCTGGTGCATGGCGTCACAGAAGATCCGGGCCGCGTGACAAGCGCCGAAATCTTCACGCATCTGCAGATCCCGCACGCGCAATCGCACGCCGATATCGAAGACGGTCTCGCCGAGCGGCGCCTCGCGTTCGCACCGATCGACGTCCTGGCACCGAAGCTCGCGCACCTTCTTTCGTTGCGCCGGCGAATGGGCGTGCGCAATTCCACGCACACGCTGGTGAAAATCCTGCAACCGTTCGCGCCTGCGGGGCTGCGGCTCGTGAACTACACGCATCCGCCCTACCGTGACAGTCTCACGCAGTTGTTCAATACGCACCCGGACGCCGCGACAGGCGGCGCCCTGCTCGCGCGCGGCACCGAAGGCGAAGCGGTGGCCGACACACGGCGCCAGGTGCAGGTGGATTGGCTGCATGACGGCATCTGCGAAACGCGCGTGCCGCATGAGCGCTCTTCGCCCGACGCGCCGGAAGTCGACTTGCCCGAAGCTCGCGACGCTGCGACGACGGCCGCGTGGATCAATGCCGTGCTGCGCGGCGAGGCGCCCGTGCCGAGTGCGATCGAACGGCAGGTGGAGTTGATCGTGGATGTCGCGCAAATGCCCACGTAGCGCCCGCGCAACGTGCCCGGCGTGAGTGCAACGCAGCGCTTGCGCCGCCGTGCGCACACGCCGTACTCGCACGCAGGAGATGACGACCGCGGGTTGACAGGCCGCTGCAAGCCGTCATACATTAGACCTATGCGTTCCCTTCCGAACACCCTCCGAATTACCTCCGGCCGCCTAGCGCGGCCCCTATCGCTACGTCTAGCGTAAGCCAGGCGTAGCGCCGCGCGTTGGCAGCTTGCGTTGCCCAAAGCGCGGTCTTCAAAGCAGTTCCGCAGTTCCCGTTTCACCTCCAACCGTAGCTCTTCACAACCTGTAGTCGTTTGCATTCGTCCGTTTACCGTTCGGACGAAGCGCGAGGATCCAATGCACGTCACATGGGCAGCATCCACGTTCGTTTTCGCCGTCAACACGACGGGATTCGTTCGCGCCCGTTCGTTATTGCCGCTAGCCACCGGCTGGCGCGCCGTGCATTCGTGGCAGCGCGCCAGCCGCTCGAGGCCACACCCTTTCGCATACGACACAACGAACGAGGCTCAACATGTTGCGCAATCCCGCTGAGAAATACCGCCCCTTCCCCGCTGTGCGCCTCACCGGCCGTAAATGGCCGAGCCGCACGATCAACCAGGCCCCGATCTGGATGAGTACCGATCTGCGTGACGGCAATCAGGCCTTGATCGAACCGATGAATGCCGCGCAAAAGCTCGAATTCTTCGAAATGCTGGTGGCGATCGGCTTCAAGGAGATCGAAGCCGGTTTTCCGTCGGCCTCGCAAACCGATTTCGATTTCGTCCGTAAACTGATCGAAGAAAAGCGCATTCCCGACGACGTGACGATCGAAGTGTTCGTGCCCTCGCGCGCTGAGCTGATCGCGCGCACGTTCGAAGCGCTCGAAGGCGCACCGCGCGCCATCGTGCATCTGTACAACGCGATCTGCCCGTCGTTTCGCAAGATCGTCTTCAACCAGTCGAAGCAGCAGATCAAGGCGCTCGCGGTAGAAGGCACGCGCATCATCAAGGAGCACGCCGAGGCGCGGCCCGGTACGCACTGGATCTTCCAGTATTCGCCCGAAACCTTCAACACGACCGAACTCCCATACGCCCGCGAAGTATGCGACGCGGTCGCGCAGACATGGCGGCCCACGCGCGATCACAAGATGATCATCAACCTGCCTGCGAGCGTCGAGGCCGCGACGCCCAACGTGTTCGCCGACCAGATCGAATGGATGGACCGCAATCTCAGCTACCGCGACAGCATCGTACTGTCGGTGCATCCGCATAACGACCGCGGTACCGCCGTAGCCGCTACGGAATTGGCGCTGCTGGCCGGCGCGGATCGCGTTGAAGGATGTCTGTTCGGCAATGGCGAGCGCACCGGTAACGTAGACCTTGTTACGGTCGCGATGAACCTTCACGCGCAGGGCGTCGACTCAGGCCTCGACTTCTCCGATATTGGCGCGGTGCGGCGCGTGGTTGAGCGCTGCAACCAGATTCCGGTGCATCCGCGGCACCCGTACGCGGGGGATGCGGCGCATAGGCCGGTGTGGCGCGATGAGGATCTGCAGCGCGCAGCTGCCTGAGCGGCCTGAAACGGGGCAACCACAATTCAGCACACGCGGCGCAACCCGCCGGCTTGTGCCCACCGGGCGCTCACAAGGCGTAACCGGTGCGATGCGGCGAAATACGGTGAGCTCAAAAGGCTCACTCTCACTCGATCGCGCAACGCGTCGCCTGCCACGCGATCAGACGCCATTGCCCGTCTTCCTGGGTGTGAATCGCCGTGTACGCGATCGGAAACAGCAGCGCCCCGTTATTCGCCTCCATTTCGATCAGCGCGCGGCCGGTGACGACGCAGGTCTCGCGCCCCACCGGCAGCACCTCTTGCGACTGCACCTCGATCTGCCGATAGCGGCGGCGCCCCGCCGTAATACCGTCAATGAACTGTCGCTTCGTTTCGCGCTTGCCGTTCGTGTGGACGTAGCTCACGTTGTCCGCGAGCAGCGTATCGAGCAACTGCCCGTCACCGTCGACCATCGCACGAAAGCGTTCTCGCTCCAGCCCGCGAATCGCTTCGATTATCTTTGCCGCCATTGCTCAGCCCCTTGCACCGGTAAGCCGAACGTGGCCTCGGTCGTCAGAAGTTATATTGCAAATATAGCTGGTGGAAATTTATACCAGGATTGGGCTCTTTGATACCGCCGTTGGAAATATGCTGGAAGCGATAGCCGGCCTCGTACTGCTGGTGGCTGCCGAATTGCAGGCCGACGCCCGCCATGGGGGCGAACTGGAACGCTGTGGCGAACGTGAGGTCAGAAGAAATTCTGGGACTCGTCAGGAGGCGGACACCGGCGCCCGCTTCGATATAAGGGCGAATCGCTCCCGCGGCCTTGATGAAGCGAATGATCGGCGTCACACCGATCTCCCCGATGTTTTCGTGCACATTCCCTTCGTTGGTGTGCCACCAGGCCACGTGCGCTTCGCCGATCAGCGCAAAGTGCCAGTCGCCGATCTGCCACCAGGTCAGATTCGGATCCCAAACAAAGCCGAGATCGAGTTTTTTAATGTGGTGATCGCCTACGCCGCCGGCAATCTGCACGCCGAACTGGTCAGCTGCAGCCAGTCCCGAAGCAGTGAACAGAATAGCCGCCGAAACGCTTTTTAGAGTCAGACCACGCAACGCATTTTTTTTGTTCTTCATCGGACACCCGAGAGCTAGCCGAACGTTGATCAGCGGACCACAGTCCCTATTTTAGAGACAATGTACATCTGGCGCTTCGTATGAAGAAAGGCAAATTCTCGCAATTAGTCACTTCAATTTTAGAAAAAATCGGTCATTTATGAGAGCGAAAGCGCTTTGTTAGGAAAATCATACGCGCTCTTGAAAATCTAGTGCGGAGCCTCCAATTGGCTATCAAACTCTAAATTTCAATAGGAATTTGCGGAACTTGGATGCCCCTACGCCTTCTAAGTATTAGCACTCGGCAAATCAGAGTGCTAACATCCAACGCTGGAGTCGTTAACTGAATACGCTTTTGTCTGATTCCAAAGGAGTTTCCTACGTGAGCCATGCAATGACCCTTCCGAGTACTTTGAGCCCGTCGTCGGCTAAGGCCGCTTCGGCAGGTGCACTGGCGCTCTCGCATTCCTCGCTGCTGCCCGGTCAACTGGGCAATATCGACGCCTACATCCAGGCCGTAAATCGGATTCCGATGCTGACGCCGGCGGAAGAACGCCAGTTCGCCACCGAATTTCGCGAGCAGGACAACCTTGAGTCCGCACGCCGCCTCGTCCTGTCGCACCTGCGGCTGGTCGTCTCGATCGCGCGCAATTACCTCGGTTATGGACTGCCGCACGCCGACCTGATCCAGGAAGGCAATATCGGCCTGATGAAGGCCGTGAAGCGCTTCGATCCGGAGCAAAACGTACGGCTCGTGTCGTATGCCATGCACTGGATCAAGGCTGAGATCCACGAATATATTCTGCGTAACTGGCGGATGGTGAAGGTCGCCACCACCAAAGCGCAGCGCAAGCTGTTCTTCAACCTGCGCAGCCACAAGCAGGGCCTTGGCGCATTCACGCCGGACGAGATCGAAGGTCTCGCCCAGGAGCTTAACGTGAAGCGCGAAGAAGTGGCCGAGATGGAAACGCGCTTGTCCGGCGGCGATATCGCGCTGGAAGGTCAGGTCGAAGACGGCGAAGAGTCGTATGCGCCGATCGCCTACCTCGCCGACTCGCATAGCGAGCCGACTGCAGTGCTGGCTTCGCGTCAGCGCGACAAGCTGCAAAGCGACGGTATCGCGAGCGCACTAGACGCGCTGGACGCCCGCAGCCGCCGCATCATCGAAGCACGCTGGCTGAAGGTGGAAGACGACGGTTCGGGTGGCTCGACGCTGCATGAACTGGCCGACGAATTCGGCGTGTCGGCTGAGCGTATTCGCCAGATCGAGGCGAGCGCAATGAAGAAAATGCGTGGCGCATTAGCCGAATATGCGTAAGGCTTAAAAGCCAGGACTTAAACATTTGGTCGTACTGGCTAGTCCGGTGCGCATAGGCTAGCCGCAAAGCCCTGCCCTCGCAAGAAGGCAGGGCTTTTTTGTGCCCGCTCAATAAGGCTCGCACTCAATCGCGACGCCCGTCGCCCTCACTCAAGAACATGCCTTTCAAACATGTGTTTCTTGACGTATCACAAACCTCATAGCAATACTGTTCGCACGGGCTGACATTCGCGACCCAATGCCGCAGCGTCGAACTTATACGTACAAGGTCCTCGATCCTAAAATCGAGATGCACTTGCCAGACCACTCAAGTGGCCTGGTTCCAGCCGGATTCACCGGCGTGAAGTTGCCTTCGACCGATAATGACCATAGCCCTGAATCGCAACAGCAACCCTCGCCCGAGCCTGCGCAAACGGTTCGCCGCCTGGGCGCGCGGTCCGACGCTGGCACGGGATATCGCCATCGTCCTCGCCATCAAATTCGCATTACTGATGGTGCTCAAGTACGCGTTCTTCAATCATCCGCAGGCGGAGCATATGTCGCTGCCGCCTGATCAAGTCGCGCAGGCGCTGCTGTCCGTGCCTGCCCCGCATCCGTCCCAAGGTGATCAACATGCCCGTTAGCGAAGTCGTAGAACTGTCGCGCCTCCAGTTCGCCATCACGGCGCTTTATCACTTTCTGTTCGTGCCACTCACGCTCGGTCTGTCCTGGTTGCTCGTCATCATGGAGTCTGTCTATGTGATGACCGGCAAGCAGATCTACAAAGACATGACCCAGTTCTGGGGCAAGCTGTTCGGCATCAACTTTGCAATGGGCGTCACCACCGGTCTTACCCTGGAATTCCAGTTCGGCACCAACTGGTCGTACTACTCGCACTATGTCGGCGACATCTTCGGCGTGCCGCTGGCCGTTGAAGGGTTGATGGCGTTTTTCCTCGAGTCCACCTTCGTCGGCCTGTTCTTCTTCGGGTGGAAGCGGCTCTCGAGAGTTCAGCACGTGATCGTCACGTTCCTCGTGGCACTTGGCTCGAACCTGTCGGCGCTGTGGATTCTGGTGGCCAACGGCTGGATGAACAACCCGGTCGGTGCAACCTTTAACTATCAGACCATGCGCATGGAGCTCGACAGCATCTTCTCGGTGCTGTTCAATCCGGTCGCCCAGGTGAAGTTCGTGCACACCGTATCGGCCGGTTACGTGACCGCCTCGATGTTTGTGCTCGGTGTGTCGTCGTGGTATCTGTTGAAACGCCGCGACACCGAGTTTGCGTTGCGCTCGTTCGCTATTGCCGCCGGCTTCGGCCTGGCCTCGACGTTATGCGTGATCGTGCTTGGCGACGAATCCGGTTATCGCACCGGCGAAGTTCAGCAGGTCAAGCTGGCCGCCATCGAATCCGAATGGGAAACGGCACCCGCACCCGCGCCGTTCACGATCTTCGGCATTCCGAACCAGAAGGAAGAACGCACCGACTATGCGATCCGCATTCCGTATGCGCTCGGCCTCATCGCCACGCGCTCGATCGACGAACCGGTACTCGGCCTGAAAGACCTGATGGCGCAGAACGAAGTGCGCATCAAGAACGGCATGCTCGCCTACGCCGCGTTGCAGAAGCTCAAGCTCGGCGACGCCACGGACGAAGCCAAAGCCGCTTTTGACGCGCACAAAGAAGATCTCGGCTACGGCCTGATGCTCAAGCAGTTCACGCCGAACGTCACCGATGCCACGCCGGATCAGATCGCGCAGGCCGCCAAAAAGACCATCCCGCCGGTGGCACCCGTGTTCTTCTCGTTCCGCCTGATGGTCGGCCTCGGCATCCTGTTCCTCGCGACCTTTGTACTGGCGTTCTGGTTCTGCGCGCAGCGCTCGCTGCTGCTGGAGAAGCGCCGCTGGTTCCTGCGCTGGGCCGTGTGGGCCATTCCGTTGCCGTGGCTTGCGGCTGAGTTCGGCTGGATTGTGGCTGAAGTGGGCCGTCAGCCGTGGACCATCGCCGGTATTCTGCCGACCGCCTTGTCCGCCTCGAGCCTGACGCCGGGCGATCTCTACCTGAGCATTGCCGGCTTCGTCGTGTTCTACACAGTGCTATTCATCATCGAAATCATGTTGATGTTCAAGTACGCGCGACTCGGCCCTTCGTCGCTGCACACTGGGCGCTATCACCACGAACAGCCGCTGAATCAGCCGCTGCCGACCAACACGGCCGCATGATTCGCCGCCACTCTGTTCCAAGGGAAAGATCATCATGGATTACGCAACCCTCAAACTGATCTGGTGGGTGTTGATCGGCGTGCTGCTGATCGGCTTCGCGCTCACCGACGGCTTCGACATGGGCGCGGCGATTCTGCTGCCGTTCATCGCCAAAACCGACGCGGAGCGGCGCATTGTCGTGAACACGGTTGGCGCAACGTGGGAAGGCAATCAGGTGTGGCTCATCACCGCGGGCGGCGCGATGTTCGCCGCGTGGCCGCTGGTGTACGCCGCGTCCTTCTCGGGCTTCTACTTCGCGATGCTGCTGGTGCTGTTCTCACTGTTCTTCCGGCCGGTCGGCTTCGACTACCGCAGCAAACGTGAAGACCCGCGCTGGCGCAGCGCATGGGATTGGGCGTTGTTTGTCGGCGGTTTTGTACCCGCGCTGGTGTTCGGTGTGGCGTTCGGCAACCTGCTGCAAGGCGTGCCGTTCTCGTTCGACACCGATCTGCGCGTCACGTATCACGGCGGTTTCTTCGCACTGCTCAACCCGTTCGCCGTGCTGTGCGGGCTCGTCAGTGTGTCGATGCTGGCCGCGCACGGTGCGGCCTTCGTGAAGATGAAAGCGGACGACGTCGTCGCCGAGCGTGCATCGCTCGCGCTGCGGATCGCTTCGCTCGCCGCCGTGGTGCTGTTCCTGCTCGCGGGCGCGCTTATCGCCACGATGATCGGCGGCTATCAGATCGTCGACGCCGCGCCGCTAGACACGGTGGCCAATCCGCTGCTGAAGAACGTGATCGGCGCACCTGGCCTTTGGCTCAACAACTACGCGCACTATCCGTGGATGGTGGCCGCGCCGGTGGCGGGCATTGCCGGTGGCGTACTCGCCTTGTTGCTGGCGCGCTCACGCTTTGAAAAGAGCGCCTTCCTGTCGACTTCGCTGATGGTCATCGGCGTGATTCTGACGGCGGGCTTCTCGATGTTCCCATTCATCATGCCCTCCTCGCTCGACGGCCGCAGCAGTCTCACGGTGTGGGACTCGACCTCGAGCCGCATGACGCTGCAGATCATGCTCGTCGCCGTGATCATCTTCCTGCCGATCATCCTGATCTACACGAGCTGGGTGTATCGCGTGATGCGAGGCAAGGTTACCGCCGCGGCGCTCAAGGAAAATCATCATTCGATGTATTGATCAGGAATACGGATAACAGGAGTTTGTGATGTGGTACTTCAGTTGGCTTCTCGGCATTGGCGTGGCGTTGGCGTTCGGCGTAATCAACGTGATGTGGCTGGAATCGCGCCGGCCTCTGGAAGCGGGCAAGCAGAAAGCACGTTGATGCATCCATTGCCAGTTGAGCACCGGTAAACGCAAAAGCGGCACCTTGATCCAAGGTGCCGCTTTTTTGTTCGCGTCCTTACTTCGACGAAGCTCGACGGAAGACCGAAGTCAGCTCAGCTCGAAGTCTTGATGCGATTACGCGGGTTGCGGCGCCGTACCGGCACCCGCACCGGGCGACAGACGCGTCGCCAGTTGTGCGGCGTAACGCTGGGCTGCGTCACCCACTACGATGTGAAACGTGTCGGCCGAAACCCACGCCGTGTCGAGCGTAGCGAGACGTTGACGATCAACCGCCGACGGATCGCGAACCACGATACGCAGACGCGTTGCCGCCACCGCATCCAGCGAAACAACGTTGCCCGCGCCGCCGAACACGGCGAGCCAACGCATCGGGTCCGGGTCGAGCGCACCGCTCTGGGCACCGCTTGCAGCCGCCACCGGAGCCGCAGCAACAGCAGGCGCGGCCGCAACTGCCGGCTTCACCGCTTCGCCACCGCCTTGTGCGATCACCGTACGAATTTCATCGGCGATGATGTCCGCTTCAGGTCCGATAATCACCTGCACGTTAGTCGCACCGCGCTTGAGCACACCACGCGCGCCGATCGTCTTCAGCTCGCTTTCCGAGACCTTGTTGGCATCGACCACCGACAGACGCAGACGCGTCGTGCAGGCATCCACCACTGAAAGATTCGACGCACCACCCAGCGCAGCGATATAACGCTGCGCACGCGGCACCGCGGCGCCCGCAACCGGCGACACAAAACCGCCAGCCTCGAACGACTCGATCTGTTCTTCTTCAGCGGCGGGTTCACGACCCGGCGTCGCCATGTTGAACTTGCGGATGAAGAAGCGGAACAGGCCGTAGTACACCACCGCGTACACAACGCCGAGCGGAATCGCCCACCAGCCCTTGGTCGACAAGCCGTAGTTCAGCACGTAGTCGATAAAGCCGGCCGAGAAGGTAAAGCCGAGATGAATCCCGAGCGCCGAGCAGATTGCCAGCGACAAGCCCGTCAGCACCGCATGGATCGCATACAGCACCGGTGCGAGGAACATGAAGCTGAATTCGATCGGCTCGGTCACGCCCGTCAGGAACGAGGTGAGCGCCATCGAGGCCAGCAGGCCGAACACCATCGCGCGACGCTCTTTCGGTGCCTCGTGATACATCGCAAGACACGCGGCCGGCAGGCCGAACATCATGACCGGGAAGAAGCCCGTCATGAACGTGCCCGCAGTCGGGTCGCCCGCAAAGAAGCGATGCAGGTCGCCCGTCACCGGAACACCGCCTGGCGGCGTGAAGGTGCCGAACACGAACCACGTCAGCGAATTGAGAATGTGATGCAGACCCGTGACGAGCAGCAAACGGTTCAGCACACCGAACACGAACGCACCGAGCGCACCCGCGGTGGTCAGCCAATGACCGGCCGTGTCGATCACGCCTTGCACCGGCTGCCATACGTAGCCGAACACAATGCCTATCACCAGACAGACCACGCCGGTGACAATCGGCACGAAGCGTTTCCCTCCGAAGAATGCGAGGTAGTCAGGCAGCTTGATGTCCTTGTACTTGTTGTACAGCAAGCCCGCGACGATACCCGCCACGATCCCGGACAACACGCCCATGTTGAGCTTGTCGTTGATGTCCTTCATCACCGCGATTTCGATCAGATAACCGATCGCACCCGCGAGACCCGCCACGCCGTTGTTATCTTTCGCGAAGCCAACCGCCACGCCGATTGCGAACAGCAACGGCAGGTTGTCGAAGATCGCGCCGCCGGCGTCGGCGATCATCTTGATGTTGAACACATCGGGTTGGCCCAATCGCAGCAGCAAGCCGGCAACCGGCAGCACTGCAATCGGCAACATCAGCGCCCGGCCCAGGCGCTGAATCTTCAGAAACGGATTCCCATCCATTGACACCTCCAATCCTTGTCTCGTTGTCGACTGTCGTCGTTGAGTTTTGTAGCGATACGTCCTGACTATGCGAAACTGGTTGCGGACTGTGTGGGTTCAGTCCAAAGGCCAGGTTTCGCGACTTACTGCTCTTACCGCCTGCGCCGATTCGAGCGCCAGGGCATCCTGGGCGCGTTGGCGGCACAGCTGATAATCGAGGTTGCGCACGCGCGCCTTGATGCCAGGCACCGACACCGGGTCCACCGAAAGCTCGGTCACACCGAGGCCGACGAGCAGCGGCATGGCAACGGGATCGCCCGCCAGTGCGCCGCATACGCCGACCCATTTGCCATGCTTGTTCGCGCCCTGCACGGTCGCTGCGATCAAACGCAGCACCGCCGGATGCAAACCGTCCGCCTGAGCGGCGAGGTCGGCCTGGCAGCGATCCATGGCAAGCGTGTATTGCGTCAGATCGTTGGTGCCGATCGAGAGGAAATCCGCGTGCTGCGACAGTTGATCGGCGAGCAACGCGGCCGACGGCACTTCGATCATCACGCCAACTTCAATCGGTTCCGTACGGCCCGATTCACGGGCAAATTCGCCGATGCGCTTGCGGATGCGGATCAGCTCGCCCACATCGGTCACCATCGGCAACAGGATGCGGACGGCGCCGAGCGGCTGCACCGCCAGCAGACCACGCAATTGGTCGTCGAGCAGATCCGGGCGCACCTGTGCGAGGCGGATGCCGCGCAGCCCAAGCGCCGGATTCGGTTCGGGCGGCAGCGTCAGGTAGTCGACTTCCTTGTCCGCGCCGACGTCCAGCGTGCGAATGATCGCGGTGCGGCCGCTCAATGCATCGACGATGGCCTGGTAGCTCTGGCGATGTTCGTCGGTGGTCGGCGCTGCGGCGCGGTGAATGAACAGCAGTTCGGTGCGCAGCAGACCGACGGAATCCGCGCCGTTGTCGACGGCGGTTTTCGCATCGTCGAGCGTGGCGATGTTGGCGGCGACTTCGATCGCGCGGCCGTCTGCGGTGACCGCGGCTTGTTGCGACGTGCGGCGATTTGCTTCGCGCACGCCGGCGAGGCGGCTACGTTCAAGACGCGCGCGTTCGACGTCGAGTTCGGTCGGAGCAAATTCGAGGCGGCCGGTAGTGGCGTTCACCACGACCTGCGTACCTTCAGGGATCGCATGCAATGCATCGCCGACTGCCACCAGCGCCGGAATGCCGGCCTGACGCGCGAGAATCGCCGCATGCGAGGTCGCTCCGCCGCGCGCCATCACGAGGGCCGTGACGCGCGAGCGATCCAGCGTGGAAAGATCGGAAGGCGTGAACTCTTCGGCCGCCAGAACCGCTTCGTCCGGCAGCGTGCGCGCCGCCGCATTCGTATAACCGAGCGCGCGCAACACACGTTTTTCGATGTCGCGCAGATCGGCGGCACGCTCTGCGAGCAAGGCGTCTTCGATATTCATCAGGATGGCGATCTGTGCACGGATCGCTTCGCGCCACGCAAAGCCGGCGCTCTTGCCGAGACTGATCAGATCGCGCGCGGCATCGACCAGGGTCGGATCTTCAAGCAAGACGCGATGCACCGCGAAAATACCCGCTTCACCCACCGCACCACGTTGCGACGCATCGCGCACCGTGGTACCGAGATCGGCGTCGACGGTAGCAATCGCTTTGTCCAGCAGACGGCTTTCAGCCGCCGACGTGCCATTCGCCTTTTCCGGCGGATCGATATCCGCATCGTCCCAACGCACCAGCTTGCCGACCGCGACGCCCGGCGCCGCGCACACACCCGCGAGCGTATTCGGCGCAAGCGTTTCACCCGCTGCGTGGGCAACGGCTTGCGGCGCCGGCGAGCTTTGACGTGCCGGTTTTTCTTCGACTTCGCCGTGCGCTTCACGTGTCAATTCATGGGCGATCGCTTCGATCGCGGCTTTGGCTTGCGGACCGACGCCGAGCAACTCGACCGTCGCACCTTCGCCCGCGCCGAGGCCTAGCAAACCGACCACGCTCTCGATTGCCGCCTTGCGCCCTTCGTAACGCACCTCGACACGCGCATCGAAACCGCGCGCCGCTTCACGAGCACGTGCGGCAGGCCGTGCGTGCAGACCGCCTGCGTGCACCAGCGTGACTTGCTGACGGGCCTCTTCGGTCACGTTGGTCGCACTGGCCTGGCGCGACGCCTGCGCCGCTTCTCCGCCGCGAGCA
Source organism: Paraburkholderia agricolaris (assembly GCF_009455635.1). Taxonomy (NCBI): domain Bacteria; kingdom Pseudomonadati; phylum Pseudomonadota; class Betaproteobacteria; order Burkholderiales; family Burkholderiaceae; genus Paraburkholderia; species Paraburkholderia agricolaris. The sequence continues at coordinate 370,321 of NZ_QPER01000001.1, read as the reverse complement.
CGCAGCACCAGTAGCGGCGTTTCACCGGCCTTCAGCATGCCGCCCGGCGCGCGCTCGACAATCTCGAACGCATCCGAGTTGGCGATCGCGATCACCGAGACGAGGCTCGGCGCGTTCAGCGCGACCCGGTCCTGATCGAATTCGATCAGGATGTCGCCGGTGCGCACGGTTGCGCCTTGCGCGACCATCGGCGCGAAACCTTGACCGTTCAGCTCGACTGTGTCGATGCCGATGTGCAGCAGAATCTCCACGCCTTCGGCTGTCGCGAGCGTGACCGCGTGGCCGGTGCGCGCGAGATGGGTGATCGTGCCGTCGCACGGCGCGACGAGTCGCCCCTCGAGCGGATCGATGCCAATGCCATCGCCGAACATGCCGCCCGAAAACACAGGGTCGGGCACATTCGCCAACGGCACGACCGGACCGGTCATCGGCGCGAGCAAAACAATTTGGCCTTCAGAATGGCTGATCAAGCGGGACTCCTCGACACGTCGCATCTGATTTCTCGTCAGTGAGTTTCGGTGACTTTGTTGAGATGGCGTGGCGCGTCAGGATTGCGCCCGCGTGCGGCGGCAAGGCCGGCAGCCATCACATAAAAGGACAGGATCGCGGCGATCGGATCGAGCGCCGCATGAGCGGTAGTGGCAAGCGGCAGCGTTGCTTCGGGCACATCGCCCGGCGCTGCGAGCAGCACGCGCGCGCCGCGCGCCTGCATGTCGCGCGCGAGTTGCAGCAGGCCGGCCTGTTCGGGGCCGCGCGGTGCGAACACCAGCAGCGGATAGTCGCGGTCGATCAGTTCCATCGGACCGTGGCGCACTTCGGCGCTCGAAAACGCTTCAGCCTGAATGCCGGACGTCTCTTTCAATTTCAGCGCGGCTTCCTGCGCAATCGCGAGACCCAGACCACGGCCGATCACGATCATGCGTTCGATGCCGCGTAGTTCGTCCACGGCTTTCGACCAGTCGAGCTTGCCGGCGCTCTGAAGCGCGTCCGGCAACGTGTTCAACGCGCCAAGCAACGCGTCGTCCTTCTGCCAGTGAGCGACCAGTTGCGCGGAGATCGACAGCATGGCGATATAGCTCTTGGTTGCCGCAACGCTCAGTTCCGGGCCGGCCATGAGCGGCAAGTGGAATTCGCACGCGTCCGCCAACGGCGAGTTCGGCGCGTTCACCGCAGCCACCGTCAACGCACCGGCCTTGCGCAGCGCTTCCATCGTGCCGACCAGATCCGGGCTCTTGCCCGACTGCGAGAACGCCAGCGCGAGCTGATCGCGTACCTGCAGCGGCGCTTGCTGAAGCGTCGCAACCGACATCGGCAGCGAGGCGACCGGCACGCCGAGACGGCTCATCGTCAGGCTTGCGAAGTAACTCGCCGCATGATCCGAGCTGCCGCGCGCGACTGTCAGTGCGACATGGCGCGGTTGCTGGGCGAGCTTCGCTGCCAGCGCCTCGACGCGCGAGGTGTCCGCGAGTTGCGCGGCGACCGTTTCAGCGGACGCCAGCGCCTCTTTAAGCATATTCGACAATTGATTCTCCTTCGACGTATGTCGCGGTCAACGCCAGTTCACGATCGAACACGACCACATCGGCCCACGCGCCGCGTGCAATGCGGCCGCGGTCTTCGATGCCGAGGTAGTCGGCGGCGTAGCGCGACAAACGGTTTGAAACATCGGCGATCGGCAAGCCGATCGATACAAGATTGCGCAGCGCCTGATCCATCGTCAGGGTGCTGCCGGCGAGTGTGCCGTCGGCAAGACGCACACCGCCGAGGCACTTCGTCACATGCTGGCTGCCGAGGCGGTATTCGCCGTCGGGCATGCCGGTGGCCGAAGTGCTGTCCGTCACCACGTAGAGGCGCGGAATCGCGCGCAACGCGGCACGGATCGCGCCCGGATGAACGTGCAGCAAGTCGGGAATGATTTCGGCGAATTCGGCGTGCGCGAGCGCGGCGCCGACGAGGCCTGGGTTACGGTGATGCAGCGGCGACATCGCGTTGAACAGGTGTGTGAAACCGCATGCACCGTGCTTGAGCGCGGCGACGGCGTCGTCGTAAGTGCCGAGTGAATGGCCAAGCTGCACGCGCACACCACGCGCCGCCATCTCGGAAATGATCTCCATATGGCCGGCGATTTCCGGCGCCAGCGTGACCACGCGAATCGGCGCGATCGACAGATACTTCAGCACTTCGTCCATCACCGCGGACACGGCGGCGTCCGGCTGCGCGCCGAGTTTGCCGGGATTGATATACGGACCTTCAAGATGAACGCCGAGCACGCGCGCGCCGCCTGGTGTGCGAATCCGCGCGTTGTTGCCCAACCCCGCGACGACATTCATCAGCTCGGCGCGCGGCGCGGTCATCGTGGTAGCGAGCAGGCTGGTCGTACCGTAACGCGCATGCGTGCGGGTGATGGTTTCGATCGCGTCGCCGCCTTCCATCACGTCGGAACCGCCGCCGCCATGCACGTGCAGATCGATGAAGCCAGGCAGGATGTAGGGCGCGTCGTTCTTCGCCGGATCGGCGCGTTCGCCGGTCAGTGCCGTGATGCGGCCGTTTTCGTATTCGAGCGTGCCGTGAATCCACCCATCGGTGGTGAGTATGTTTCCGGTCAGCATGAGTCTCTCTGGTGAGGCGTAATGCGGGGTGCGACTGAAATGCGCTCGATGGCGCCGCACATGACAGCGAGCCGCGCGGCCTGCTCGCATGCGCCTGTCAGGCACATCGATCAGGTGCGCAATTCAGCGACAAAATCGTAGTAATCGTCGCGGCAATAGGTGTCGGTCAATTCGATCGCACGCTGGTCCGCGCTATACCCGATACGGGTGATGACCAGCAGCGCCGAGCGCGGTTCAATATCCATCAACGCGGCGATCTCGCTCGAGGCGTTGACCGCGCGAAAGTGCTGCAAGGCGCGCACGATGGCGGCGCCGCGTTGTTCGAGATAGCTGTAAAGCGACACGCCGATCGCCTGCGGATCGGGCACGATCGCGGCGGGCAGCGCCGAATGCTCGACCGCCATGACGATGCCGTCCGCGCGCCGTAGGCGCCGCAAGCTCGTCACCGCCGCGCCGGGCGACAGGCCGAGGTGCACCAGCTCATCACGGTTGGCGGCGCGGATATCGCGCTCGAGCCACACCGAGTCAGGCCGGAAGCCGCGTTGCTGCATCTTCTTCGTGAAACCGGTGAGCCGCGACAGCGGGTCTTCGACACGCGGCGTAATGAAGCTGCCCGCGCCTCGCGCCCGCCGGATCAGACCCTGCTCGACCAGCAGCTCGATTGCCTTGCGTGCGGTGATGCGCGACACGCCGATCGCGTCCGAGAGCGTGCGCTCCGACGGCAGCGCCTCCCCCGCCGACCACACGCCGCAGTGGATCGCCGTCGCCAGATTGCGCGCGAGCTGCAGATAGAGTGGCGTGACGTTGCGAGCGTCAGGCATCAGTGCGGACCAGCGAGTTTCCATGGGGCTCCGGCGGTCGTCTCGAAGAATGCAGCCTACGAAAATGAGAGCCCATTATATAACCAACATAATACCAGTCAATCAACTGGTCCCATGCTTCTGCGGATTGGCGGAAAGCCTTGCTGCATCGGCGTTATAAGGCGATTTTCGGGCTCTGGAGGGTGGTTTACAGGGATCGGGATTTACCCGTATTCGAGATGTGCGGAGTATCCGGCAGGCCCACTGGTCCTCTATCGGGTCATCGGCATACCAAGAGAGCGATACCTGTCTGATACCACTTTGATGTGACCTTAAGCCGTGCGGCTTTTTTAATGAGATGCCTTCCAATATAGTGCTGGGTAGCAAGCCACAAAAACTCCCCGGGGAGCAGCATTTGACAGATTCCGAGGCGCTGCGGCGTGCTCAGGCCGTCCGCCATTTCAACCGCTTCTATACCCAGCACATCGGTGCCCTGCACGAGCATCTGGCTAAAAGCGCCTTCTCGCTGACAGAAGTACGCGTTCTGCACGAACTGTCCCGCGGACGCGCGCAGACGGCGTCGGTGCTCGGGCGCAATCTCGGCCTCGACAGCGGTTACCTCAGCCGCCTTCTGACCAGCTTCGAACGACGCGACCTGATTACGCGGCGCCCGTCCGACTCGGACGCGCGTCAGTCGCTCATTGCGCTCACCGACAACGGTCACGCGGCCTACGCGCCGCTCGATACCGCAGCCATCGAAGAGGTATCGACGCTGCTGAACGGCCTCACCGTGCTCTCGCAGGAACAGTTGATCACCTCGATGAAGGTGATCGAGCGGATGCTCGACAGCAAGCCGAAACACGATCTCGTGATCCTTCGACAACCCCGTGCCGGCGACTGCGGTTGGCTCGTGCATCGGCAGGCGCAGTGGTTCTCCACGCAATACGGCTGGGATCAATCGTTCGAAGGCCTGCTTTCGCGCATCGTCGCCGATTACACGCAACGCCATGATCCAGTGCGCGAAATGTGCTGGGTCGCCGATCAGGACGGCATGGTGGTCGGCTCGGTGTGCATCGTCGGGGTCTCGACGACGGTGGCGGGCGTGCGGCTCTTGTGGGTCGAACCGGACGTGCAGCGTCTTGGCATCGGCTCGCAGTTGATGAACGAATGCGTGCGGTTCGCGCGACGCGCGGGTTACACCAAACTCACACTGACCACGGCCAGCGCGCTCGAGGAGCCAAGGCGGCTATGCGAGCGCGCCGGCTTCCAGCTCGCCTGCACGACTGCGGAGCGGCGCTTCGGCAAGGATCTGATGATCGAGCGGTGGGAGTTGGATCTGTAGCTTCGCCAAACCATGCGCGACGCGGGAACAAAAAAACGCCACGGCTTGCGACCGTGGCGTTTTCGTTTTACGACTTAGGTAAGGATGCCGCTTAGAACGACGGCACCACCGAACCCTTGAACTGCGTCTTGATGAACTGGCGCACGTCTTCCGACTGGTAAGCCGCGACCAGCTTCTTGACCCACGGCTTGTCCTTGTCCTGCGCACGCACGGCGATCAGGTTCGCGTACGGGCTGTGGATGTCTTCGAGCGCGATCGCGTCTTTGGTCGGCTGCAGACCGGCTGCCAACGCGAAGTTCGTGTTGATCGCGGCGGCGTCGACGTCCGACAGCGAACGCGGCAGTTGGGCTGCGTCGAGCTCGACCAGCTTGATCTTCTTCGGGTTCTCGGCGACGTCGAGCGGCGTGGCGTTATTGCCGTCCGTACCCGCGCCCGCCTTCAGCTTGATCACGCCTTGCGCCTGCAACAGCAGCAGCGCGCGGTTCTCGTTCGACGGATCGTTCGGCACCGCGATCTTCGCGCCTTGCGCCAGATCTTTCAGCGACTTCAGCTTCTTCGAATAGATGCCGAGCGGCGAAATGTAGGTCAGACCGGCGTTGACGATCTTGTAGCCGCGCTGCTTGACCTGGCTGTCGAGGTACGGCTGGTGCTGGAAGCTGTTGGCGTCCAGATCGCCTGCGTCGAGCGCGGCGTTCGGCTGCACGTAATCGTTGAATTCGACGACCTTTACGTTCAGGCCTTCGCGCTTCGCTACTTTCGTGACGACTTCCCAGATTTGCGCATCCGGGCCGCCAATCGTGCCGACCTTGATGACCTTGTCGTCGGCATGTGCGCCGAGGCTGGTGAAGATCGCCGCACCGGCGACCACAGCCGAGAGGGCTTTGAGGATATTTCTGCGCTGCATGTAAATCTCGCTTTTTCTGATCGATGTCAGATTCGGGTGGAAGCCGGCGGCAGCGCTGCTACGCTCGCGCCGCCAACTGGACCGCAAATGGTCTCATATGCCCAGCGAGATGGGAAATATCACGATCGCATATCCTTATGCGTCTTATGCGGCGGCGTTTACGCGAAATGCGCTCACTGTGTCACGCAGACGCCCAGCCTGATCCTGCAATGATGCCGCCGCAGCCGCGGCCTGTTCGACCAGCGCGGCGTTCTGCTGCGTCACTTCGTCCATCTGCGTGACTGCGCGGCCCACTTGCGAAATCCCGCTGCTCTGCTCTTCGGAGGCCGCCGCGATCTCGCCCATGATGTCCGTGACACGCTGCACCGCTTGCAGAATCTCGCCCATCGTCGTGCCGGCCTGCTGGACCAGCGTCGAACCGTTGTGCACGCGCTCCACCGAAGCGCCGATCAACTGCTTGATCTCCTTGGCTGCCGTTCCCGAGCGTTGCGCGAGGCTGCGCACTTCTCCTGCGACCACCGCAAAGCCGCGACCTTGCTCGCCGGCGCGGGCGGCTTCGACCGCCGCGTTCAGCGCCAGAATATTGGTCTGGAACGCAATGCCTTCGATCACACCGATGATGTCGGCAATCTGCCGCGAGCTGTCGTTGATCTCGCCCATCGTACCGATCACGCGGCTCACCACGTCGTTGCCGCGCGTCGCGATTTCCGATGCACTGTGAGCCAGGCCACTCGCCTGGCGCGCGTTGTCCGCGTTCTGCTTGACCGTCGCGGTGAGCTCTTCCATGCTCGCCGCCGTCTCCTGCAACGAGGCCGCCTGCTGCTCGGTGCGCTGTGACAGATCGCCATTGCCGGCGGCGATCTGCTGGGTCGCCGAGGCAATCGATTCCGCCGAATGACGAATCTCGCCGATGGTCCGCTGCAAACGGCTCTGCATCTCGTGCATGGCCGCCATCATGCTGGTCTTGTCTTGCGCGCGAACGTCGACTACCTGGGTGAGATCGCCCTTGGCGATGCTGGCGGCAAGACGCGCCGCGTGGTCCGGTTCACCGCCGAGACTCGCGCGCACGTTGCGGATGATCAGCACCATCGCCAGCGAAATGATCGCGCCGATCACCAGCACGACGAGCAGGTGGCCCAGCAGCGTTTCGTAGTAAACCGTGTCGATGTCCTTGATGAACACGCCGCTCGTGATGTTCCAGTCCCATGGCGCGAAACGCACCACGTAGCTGATTTTCGGTACTGCGGTTTCACTGTGCGGCAAGCGTCCGCGATATTCAGCGAAGCCTCGGCCGCTTGCTTTGGCCGCGTCGACGATCGTCACATACAGCAGCTTGCCGTCCGGATCCTTGAAGTCGCCGACCGCCTTGCCGGTCATTTGCGGCAGCGTCGGGTGCATCAGCACGACCGGCTTCGAGTCCATCACGAACAGATAGCCGGATTCGCCGTAACGCATGGTAGCGAGACGGGCGAGCGCTTCGCGCTGGGCGTCGGCCTCGCTCATCTTGCCGCTCTGCGAAAGCGCGTAGTAGCCCTTCACAACACCCTGCGCCGCGTCGACGAGGTTCACCATGCCCGCCTTGCGCTCGGCCAGCATCGTGCTGCGCGTTTCAACCGCGCTCCACAGCCCGACGCCGAGCAGTCCCAGCCAGACGAGCGCGAGCGACAACCATAGTTTGCGATTCAAACTCATCCTGCTCATTGCTGTGATCTCTCTCTTGTGGTCGTGTTCTGTTTGCATGCCGATGTCGCCGTCGTCTCGCGCTGCGAGCGCTGACGACCTGACGCGCAAACGATTGCCACAGGTATATCGGCATGTCAGCCGCTCAACTTGAGGCAACTTGTAAGGAAGCGACAACCGTGAGAGCACAACATGAGCAGGTATTGATGGTGCGCAACGAATCGTCCGGTGACAGATAATTGAAGGCCATTGCCCGCGAATCCATGCGGCCCAGCCATTCGCTTACGAGAACGCTCATGTACGTCATCAATCTCATCTACACCGCATCGCTCGAACGCGTGGACGACGCGCTCGAAGCGCACCGCACGTTTCTGACAAGACACTTCGAATCGGGAGTATTCGTGGCTGCCGGGCCGAAAGTACCGCGCGACGGCGGCATCATTCTGGCGGTGCGCATCGAGCGCGATAAGCTGGATGAGATTCTCGCCAGCGACCCGTTTGCCCAGCAGAAGCTCGCGCGTTACGAGGTGACGGAGTTCAGGGCGACACGCCTCGCGCCGGGAATGACTTTGCCGATGCCGGCTTGAGGATTACAGCGAAGGGATTTGAATACGGGCGCGCGGCAGATGCACGCGCCCGTCTGCATCAATACGTCAATCGAGCAGCAGCTTGATATCGTGCACCCACGGCGTGGCGCCCTGACCATCGCGCGCGAACAGACGTAGCTTGCCATCTGTGTCGAACACATAGCTCGCCGCCGTGTGGTCCATCGTGTAGCTATCGGGTGTCTTGCCCGGTACTTTCGCGTAGTAGACGCGGAAGTCTTTCGTGATTTTGGTGAGTTGTGCCTGGTCCGCCGGACGCAAGCCGACGAACGTCGGATTAAACGCCGGCACGTATTGCGCGAGCAGGGCCGGTGTGTCGCGATCGGGATCGACGGTGACGAACAGCACCTGCACGCGCTTCGCGTCTTCCGGACCGAGTTGCTGGAGAGCTTGCGAGAGCTCGGCCATCGTGGTCGGGCAGACGTCCGGGCAATGCGTGTAGCCAAAGAACAGCACCACTACTTTGCCCTTGTAATCCGCCATTGTGCGGATCTTGCCGGATGTGTCGGGGAGCGAAAAGTCGCTACCGAATTGCGTGTTGCCGGTGATGTCGAGATTCTGGAAAGCCGGCGGCTGCTTGCCGCAGCCCGCAACCAGCAGCGCACCGCCAAGTGCGCAAGCGATCAGGGTGACACGCGCGGCGGCACGCGCCTTGCGCACAAAGCGTTGTGTAAGCATGGGTGTTACGCGCCGATCACGACGCGCGCATAGTGGTCGATCAACAGCGCGACGAACAGCACCGACAGATAGACGATCGAATAACGGAAAGTCTTGCGCGCCAGATCGTCGGAATACTCCCGATAGATCTTCCACGCATACGCGAGGAATACGGCACCGAGCAACACGGCCGCCACGAGGTACACCACGCCGCTCATGCCGGAGATAAACGGCATCATCGTGACCGCGAACAGGATCACGGTGTACAGCAGAATATGCAGGCGCGTGTACTTTTCGCCGTGCGTATTCGGCAGCATCGGCAGACCGGCGTTTTCGTAGTCTTTGCGGCGATACAGTGCGAGTGCCCAGAAATGCGGCGGAGTCCACACGAAAATGATCAGCACGAGAATCCATGCGTCACCCGGCACGTGGCCGGTGACCGCGGCCCAACCGAGCGCCGGCGGCATCGCGCCGGACGCGCCGCCGATCACGATGTTCTGTGGCGTGGCCGGTTTGAGCAGCAGCGTATAGATGACCGCATAGCCGACGAAAGTGGCGAGCGTGAGCCACATGGTCAGCGGATTGGCGAACGTGTAGAGCGTCCACATGCCGAGGCCGCCGAGCACGGCCGAAAACAGCAGGATCTGTGGGGTCGTGATTTCGCCGCGCGCGGACGGCCGCCATGACGTGCGACGCATCTTCGCGTCGATCTTCTGTTCCATCAGGCAATTGATGGCGAACGCCGCACCGGCCAGCAGCCAGATGCCGACGGTGCCGCCGATCAGAACGGTCCACGGCACCATGCCGGGCGTCGACAGAAACATGCCGATGACTGCGCAGAACACAGCGAGCTGCGTGACGCGCGGCTTCGTCAGGGCGATGTACTGGGAGACCCGGCTACCGGGCGTTTGGGAGAGTGTTGTGCTGTCCATGTGGGGTCACGCTGGCGCGGCATCGCGCGCAGGCAACACGGCGCGGCCGGGACGGCTATAAGCGATCCGAAAGTTTAACATAACGAGCAGAAGCAGCAGGATTGCGGCCCCCCCGTTATGCGCGACCGCAATGGGCAACGGCCATTGCAGAACGATGTTCGATAAGCCGGTGATGAACTGGATCAGCACCACCAGCAACACGCCGTTGGCCGGGCGCCGCAGCGACTCGAAACGGCGCAGTTTCAGCGCCAGCCACACCAGATACGCGACCACGACAATCGCGAACGTGCGATGCGTCCAGTGAATGGCGACCAGCGCATCTTGCGTGATCATGTCGCCGTCGCCGGTCATGCCGAGTGCGCGCCACAAGTGGAAGCCATGCGCGAAGTCCATCGGCGGGATCCATTGGCCGTTGCAGGTCGGGAAGTCCGTGCAGGCGAGCACCGCGTAGTTGGTGCTGACCCAGCCGCCCAACGCGATCTGCACGACCAGCAGTACGAGACCGGCGAGCGCCGCCGCACGCCAGCGCGCGGCCTCGGGCTCATGGGCCGGCAGCGGCGTTTGGCGCGCGGCCAGCCAGCCGAGCGTGCCGAGCAATGCGAGGCCGAGCAGCAAATGGGTCGTGACGATAATCGGCTGCAGCTTCATGGTCACGGTCCACGCACCGAACGCGCCCTGCACGAGAATCAGCAGCAGCAGCGAAGTCGGCCACCACGGCGACACATGCAGCGGACGGCGCTTGATGCGCGCAGTCCACGCAATCAAGGTCTGCGCGATGATCAGCACGCCGATTGCCATCGCGAAGTAGCGGTGGATCATCTCGATCCAGGCTTTGGTCATGCTGACCGGGCCGGTGGGCATCAATTGATGCGCGGCGGTAATCGCGGCGTGCGCGATGAACGGCGACGACGTGCCATAGCAACCAGGCCAGTCGGGGCAGCCGAGACCGGAATCGGTGAGCCGCGTAAAGCCGCCGAACATCACCAGGTCCAGCGTCAGGAAGGTGGTAAGCCACACCAGCTTGCGGAATTTGCCGTCGTCGGCTTTGACCCAAACGTAGGACAGCGGCAACGCCGCGATACAAAAGCCAATCAGGGCCAGTTGCAGTACGAACATCTTTCTTACCCTTGTTGCGGCATCAACCGATGCTCGACCATTTGAGCAGCTTGGTCACGTCACCTTTGATCTTGCTGGGGTTGGGATCTTTCGGGAAACGCATCATCAGATTGCCGTTCGGATCGACCATGTAGATGTGGTCGGTGAGTTGGGTGCCGGTGTCGGTCGGCAACCACGCGGACACCTCCGCCGGGTTGGCAATCAGCATGTCGGTGTCGGGATAGGCCTTTTGTATCACGTCGGACACGTTGCCTGCATCGGTGCGCAGCCACACTTCTACGACGCGTTCGCGTTCCGGGCCCTGAGCTGCGCGTATTTGTCGCATGAAGTACAGCTTGGTAGCGCAGGCTTTGTCGCATGCGCTGTTGTCGACGGAGATCATCAGCCAGTGGCCGCGCAGCGACGCGAGCTTAAGCGGCTTGCCGTCTTCACCCGTCACGACGAGCGAATCCGGAATCGGCCGCTGTGGTTCGACCAGCGTGCCGTAGCTCGTGCTACCGCCGGTCGGCTTGACCACGTAATAAACGAAGTACGACACGGCGATCGGTGCGGCACAGATGACCGCCAGTAACAGCAGCATCCAGCGGCCACGCTTCCACGATCCCCCGCCATTGGGTTGACCAGGCATCACTTTCGGAGCTGCGGGTTTGCCGGCTTGCGGCGAACGGGGAGATTGCGTCGACACTACAGGACCTCTTTCAATGATTGCGCGGCTTCAAGGCCCCTGTTCGGAGTACGAGAAACCGCGGTGATGCGTTATGCGCGCGGAGCGTGCTCTTTCTTCGCGGCGCGGCGCGCGGCATACAGGCCGAAGGCCAAGGCCGCGGCCGCCATGCCCCACCACTGGAACATGTAGCCGTAGTTGGTTTCGACACCGGTGGTCGGCGCCGGCCAGTCGCGCACCAGCTTGTCACCGTCGTCGCTCAATTGCTGGATCACGAACGATTGCAATGGCAGCCCGGTTTCGGCAGCGTACGCCGCCGTATCCAGATTCTGGCGGATCTTCTGATGCGCGGCCGATCCGCCCTGCCCCAACTCGAAAGCACGCGAGGCATCGGCACGTGCAATGCCTTCGATTTCGATCTCGCCTTGCGGCGTGGTGTACGGCGCGATGGTTTCGCGATTGCTCGTGTTGCGTGGCAACCAGCCGCGATTGACCAGCACATAACCGCCGTCGGCCAGTTTAAAAGGCATCACGAGGTAAAAGCCCGGCTGATCGTTATACGGGCGATTATCCAGATAGACAACTTTGTCCGCGACGAAACTGCCACGCGCCTTCACCCGATGGAATTCGATGTCCTTCAGTTCGACCGGCCTGGCACTAACAGCCAGAGCGGGCGCGTCTTCGAACTGCGTAATCTGCGCTTCGAGCGCTTCCTTCTGATGGGCGCGGTCGCGCTGCCAGAAACCGAGACGCACCGTCACCACGATGACAAGCAGAATCAGCAGTGCGGGAACCAGGCGAAACTTCATCGAACACGCTCCACCGCCACCTGCGGACCCGCCCGGAACGAACGGCAGACGCCGGCGCGCGGTGCGATAATAACTGTCTTGCCTCTGCGCTTTCTGGTTTCAGTTGGTTCCATGCACATTCTCGTTCCCATCGCCTTCGTCCTGATCATCGCCAGCATGGTGTCGGCGCTGTATTTCATGATGCATGACAAGGGCAAAACCAAGCGGATGGTCTGGTCACTCGCCACGCGGGTGGGCCTGTCGATCTCGTTGTTCCTGTTCATCCTGTTCGCTCACTGGATGGGCTGGATTCAGTCGACCGGCATTCCTTACGGGCGTTGAGCCCGGCGGAAAGCACATCACGCTATCAGACTCACCAAACAAAACGCCGCCCTGACAGGGTCGAGGGCGGCGCTGCATAACTTGCGTACTGCTCGTGCGCCGCGCCTTTAAGAGGCGATGCGCGAACGGCCTGCACGCACTCGGAAAAACCGGTCGGTTTCCAGTACGTATGCAGGCCAGACTGCGTTACAGCCAGTACACGACGATGTACAGCCCAAGCCACACAACGTCCACAAAGTGCCAGTACCAGGCGGCGCCTTCGAATGCGAAGTGATGCTCCGCCGTGAAGTGGCCGCGAATCATCCGCACCAGCACCACCGCCAGCATCGTGCCGCCGAGGAATACGTGGAAACCGTGGAAACCCGTCAGCAGGAAGAACGTCGAACCGTACACACCCGAGGACAGCGTCAGGTTCAGTTCGTTATACGCGTGGAAATACTCGAAAGCCTGCAGGAACAGGAAGCAGACGCCAAGCACCAGCGTAGCCGCCAGCCAGATGATCGCTTTCTTGCGATGATCTTCACGCAGTGCGTGGTGCGAAACCGTCAACGTAGCGCCGGACGACAGCAGCAGCGCCGTGTTGATGGTCGGCACCGGCCACGGCTGCATCGACTTGAAGGTCGAAACCAGCGCTGCCGGACCGTTGTTCGGCCATACCGCCGAGAAATCCGGCCAGATCAGCTTGTAGTCGAGACTGCCGAGCTGATGCAGCGCGATTTCGCGTGCGTAGAACAGCGCACCGAAGAAGGCACCGAAGAACATCACTTCGGAGAAGATGAACCAGCTCATGCTCCAGCGGTACGACTTGTCGACGTTCTTGCCATACATGCCGCCTTCGGATTCCGCGATCGCGTCGCCGAACCAGTGCCACAACGTATACAGCAGCCACAGCAGGCCGACGACGACGCCGAGCGGCGCCAATTCATGGTCGTTGATCCAGGCCGCAAGCGATCCGAGCATGACCAGCAACCCGGCAGCGGCGCTGATCGGATGCCGCGACGGATGCGGTACGAAATAGTACGGGCTCTCGTTTTGACCGCTCATTCTTGATTCTCCACTTCAGTCCAGTTGTTCCGGAATCTCCGGCTGTATCTTCGGCGGCGCGTCGATACCGCACCGCTTCACTCTAATTCGTAGGCTCTGCTGCGCCCCGTACTACCCCGTGAGCCCGAACGCGTCAACCCACCACCGCGCGCACGATCAGGATCAGCACGCCGATGAAAATGGCCGCACTGATCAACGCCGCCAGGATCACATGCAGCGGGTTCAGCTGCACAGCGTCTGCTTCCAGATCCCGACGCTTGCGCACCCCGAAAAACGACCAGAACACGGCTTTCATCGACTGGCCGAAACTGCTCTTGCGTGGGGCGCCGCTGTTATCGCTCATTACGTCTTCTTCCTTCGCCTGCGGCAAAAACCGTCAAGCGGGATTGGCGGTGGTTGCCGCCGTATTCGCCGTGGGTGAGGCACTTCCGGCCGTCGCCGCTGCCGGCGTACTCAACTCAAAGAACGTGTACGACAACGTGATCGTTTTCACATCCTTTGGCAACTTCGGGTCAACCACGAACACCACCGGCATCCGCTTCGTCTGATTCGCAGTCAACGTCTGCTGCGTAAAGCAAAAACACTCAATCTTCTTGAAGTACTCAGTGGCCTGCTTCGGCGCGTAGCTCGGAATGGCCTGCGCCTGAATCGTGCGCGCCTGTTCGTTGCTGACCTCGTACATCACCGTCGTCACTTCGCCCGGATGCACGTCGAGACTGCGCTGCTCCGGCTTGAAACCCAGCGGGCCGCGCGCGTTCGCATCGAATTCGATTGAAATCGTGCGGCTCATGTCGACCTGCGTGTTCTTCGCCTCGCGCGCCGTGGCATCACGCTGCACGAGGTTGTTGATGCCGGTGACCTCGCAGATCGCGCGGTACATGGGCACCAGTGCGAAGCCGAAGCCGAACATCATCAACGCGACGACGAACAGCTTGATCAGCATCGAACGGTTAAAAGAGCGATCGGCCTGAGCCGGCGGTTGCGTCGACATCTCAATCCTCAACAAACTTGCAAACCAGACTCGAACTGCCGCGTCAGGTGAACCACTTCTGATGGATGATGACGCTCGCAAAAAAAGCCGCTGCGATGACAAACATCACAATACCTATGCGCCGGTTGCCCGCGCGAATCTGCTCGGATGTACGTCTTTCTTGAGGATTGCGCGTCATGCTCGACTTTCTGAATACCTTCGTAACTACAGGGCGCAGCCACCGCTCGCGTAGCTGCCAGGTTCAGGCGGGCGACATATCAACGCCGCCACCCGAACCGGCAACCTTGCGGAACCGCGATTACTCGACGGTCGGCGGGTGCTCAAACGTATGGAACGGAGCCGGGCTCGGCACGGTCCATTCGAGGCCCGTTGCACCGTCCCACGGCTTGTCGCCAGCCTTTTCAAGTTCACCGCCGCCACGATAGGCCGGCAATGCAACCGCGAACAGGAAGTAGACCTGTGCCAGACCGAAGCCGAAAGCACCGATCGAGATCACCTGGTTCCAGTCCGTGAACTGTGCCGGGTAGTCGGCATAACGACGCGGCATACCTGCGAGGCCAACGAAGTGCATCGGCAGGAACGCGAGGTTGAAGAAGAACATCGACGCCCAGAAGTGGATCTTGCCGCGCGTTTCGTTGTACATCCAGCCGGTCCACTTCGGCGCCCAGTAGTACCACCCTGAGAACAGCGCGAAGAGCGAACCCGCAACAAGCACATAGTGGAAGTGGGCCACCACGAAATAAGTCCCGTGGTACTGGATATCCAGCGGCGCCATGGCGAGCATCAGGCCCGACAGACCGCCGAACGTGAACACCAGCAGGAAGCCCACCGCGAACAGCATCGGCGTTTCGAAGGACAGCGAACCGCGCCACATCGTCGCGACCCAGTTGAACACCTTCACGCCCGTCGGCACGGCGATCAGCATCGTCGCGTACATGAAGAACAACTGGCCCGTCACCGGCATGCCGGTTGCGAACATGTGGTGCGCCCAGACCATGAACGACAGAATCGCGATCGACGAGGTTGCGTACACCATCGAGCTGTAGCCAAACAGCGGCTTGCGCGAGAACGCCGGGATCACCTGCGACACGATCCCGAACGCCGGCAAGATCATGATGTACACCTCGGGGTGCCCGAAGAACCAGAAAATATGCTGGTACATCACCGGGTCGCCGCCGCCTGCCGCATTAAAGAACGACGTGCCGAAGTGGCGATCGAACAGCACCATGGTGATCGCGCCCGCCAGAACCGGCATCACGGCGATCAGCAGGTACGCGGTGATCAGCCATGTCCAGACGAACATCGGCATCTTCATCAGCGTGAGGCCAGGCGCGCGCATGTTCAGGATCGTCACGACGATGTTGATCCCGCCCATGATCGACGAAGCACCCATCAAGTGGATCGCGAAAATCGCGAAGTCCATGCCCGGGCCCATCTGCGTCGACAACGGCGCGTACAGCGTCCAGCCCGCGGCAGTCGCGCCGCCCGGTGCGAAGAACGAACCGACCAGCAACACCGCGGCCACCGGCAGCAGCCAGAAGCTGAAGTTGTTCATCCGCGCAAAAGCCATGTCCGAGGCGCCGATCTGCAGCGGCACCATCCAGTTCGCGAAGCCGACGAAGGCCGGCATGATCGCGCCGAACACCATGATCAGGCCGTGCATGGTGGTCAACTGGTTGAAGAACTCGGGGCGCATGATCTGCAGACCCGGTTCGAACAGTTCGGCACGGATCATCAGCGCCATCACGCCCCCGGAGAGGAACATGGTGAACGAGAAGATCAGGTACAGCGTACCGATGTCCTTGTGATTGGTTGCGAACAGCCACCGACGCCAGCCATGCGGCGTTTCGTGGGCATGGTCGCCGTGCACGTGCTCGTGGCCCGCGGTTACATCGTGTCCGATGCTAGACATGACAATCTCCTAATACGAATACTGCGGTGCTGACCATGAACACGTCAGGCAGCCGGGCTGATCTGGACACGCCGGGCTTCTTTCGCATCGCTGCCGCCCGTGATCGTTTCCGGCTTCTTTAAAATAATGTGATCTTCGGCAATGCCGGCTGCTTTCAGCGCGTCGCGCACGGCTTCGGCACGGGTCTTCGCAAGCTTCGCGTTGACTTCGGCAGAACCGGTGGCGTCGGTGAAGCCCGACAGCGTGAACTTCGCGTCCGGATGTGCCTTCGCGTAGGCCGCGGCTGCGTCGACCGCCGCTTTCGCGTCGGCCGGCAGCGTGCTCTTGCCGGTGTCGAAGTAGATGCTTGCCGGGAGTGCGGCCGCCGCTGCCGCCGCGCTATCCGAACCGGCCGCCGCTGCTTCCGTGCCCGAGGCGCCCGAAGCCGCCGCTGCACCCGAAGCCGCTTCTGCACCGCTCGCTGCCGCGCCTGCGTCGGCCAGATGATTACCGCCTTCCGGCAGCTTGCCGTTACGGGCGTCCGCAACCTGCTTCGGCTGGAGAATATCGCCGGTGTGGTTGCCCCACGAGTTACGTTCGTACGTGATGACCGAAGCGATTTCGACGTCGTTCAACGTCGGCGCCCACGAAGGCATCGCGTTCTTGCCCTTCAGCACCAGGCTGACGTGCTCGGCGATCGGACCGTTGGCGATCTTGCTGCCGTCCAGCGCCGGGAACACGCCTGCGCCCTTGCCGGTCGGCTGGTGGCAGACCGCGCAGTTCGCCGAATACACCTTGCCGCCGCGCTCCATCAACTCGGCCATCGTGTAGGTCTTGTTCGGGTCGTCCTGGCTCGCCGCCATTTTCTGCTTCTGCACGTCGACCCACTTCGCGTAGTCGTCTGCCGACAGCACTTCGACCACTACCGGCATGAACGCGTGTTCCTTGCCGCACAGTTCGGTACAGAAGCCGCGGAACGTGCCGGTCTTGTCAGCCTTGAACCACGTATCGCGCACGAAACCCGGGATCGCATCCTGCTTCACGCCGAACGCCGGCACGTACCAGGAGTGGACCACGTCGTTCGCGGTGGTGATGATGCGGATTTTCTTGTCGACCGGGACGACGAGCGGATTGTCGACTTCCTGCAGATACGTGGTGGAAATCGGCTGACGGCCATCGGTTTCCGCACGCGGCGTGGCCAGCGTGGACAGGAAGTTGATGCCTTCGCCCGGGCCCTTCACGTAGTCGTAGCCCCATTTCCACTGATAGCCGGTGACCTTGATGGTGAGGTCGGCATTCGTGGTGTCTTTCATCGCGACGACGGTCTTGGTGGCGGGGAGCGCCATCAGCACGACGATGATGAACGGCACGATCGTCCAGATGATTTCGACGGTGGTGCTTTCGTGGAAATTCGAAGCCTTGTGACCTTTCGATTTGCGGTGAGCAAAGATCGAATAGAACATCACGCCGAACACGCCGACGAAGATCACCAGGCAAAGAACCAGCATGAACATGTGGAGGCTGAAGAGCTCCTCAGCGATTTTTGTCGCAGGCGGCTGGAGATTGATCTCGTTGACGGCAGGGCCGCCCGGAACATCGCCCACTGCCAGGGCCGCACCGGCGAAAAGCAGTCCGCTCATCGCCAGCACGCCCATGAGGGCTCGCTTGATTGTTTTCATAGCTTCCTTACCCAAAATTTCCATTCAAACCCTCGACCCCGCTGGAAGGCTGTCTCACGCTCCCCGTGAACGCCGCGCGTCCCGATACGTCTAACAACGCGTGAGCCACATACGCAGTTCGCCTGCAAACTGCGCGCGCCGATACTGCGCGAGATGTTGCCCAATCATGATCGTCTGGCCGCGCGAGACCAGTTTGATCTGGTCACGCGGCGTTGCACCCGGTTCGATCCGCACCCAGCGCGGATTGAATTCGAACTGCGTGAGCCGCTCGGCGCTGACCTGCTCGATCACGAGCCGGTTCTGAAACAGCCGGACACGCTCGTAATCGACAGCATGACGCGCGTATATGGCAAACGCGATGCCCACCGCCAGCAATTCGATACCGGTGAACGGCAACACCAGCCAGGCGCCGACCAGAACCAGCATGAAAGCAATTGCCAACGAGAACAACGCAAGCGATACGTAGAAACATACAAACTGCCGCGGCGAAATCGAACAGTTGCGTTTCATCGTCCAGTCTTTGAGAACTGGTTCTGAATCCGCCAGCAGATCTGATGCTTCCATCGCTGCCTCCTGCCGACCCTCTCCAATCGCCGCCTGCGGCCATTACTCGCGACCGCTGAACGGCTCCTCCATCCACTCCGCGTCACGTCATATTGCAGCCCTGTACCTCGGGCCTGCCGCCCCAAATGTGGGAACTCCGGGCGACAAACTGACGCATTATAGGCGCGATCCATAGCATCCACAAGCAAGCCTCAATCGGCCCACAAGCCAGGTGCGACAAGCCTCCGCGCCGTTTTGACGCAGCTTTCACGCGTCTTTTGAAGCGGTAATTTCAGACATAACAGATGTCCTCTTTACCGCTTCACTGATTCCTCACCGGCTCCTCGACGAACCTCGTCCGATGTCCTCGATCCGCACGATCCCATGACCTTCGGCCGTGGTGCGCGGCACGGCTTTCCAGGCGTGTCCGTAGATTACTTCGAAGGTCAGCGCAATCGTGCCGTCGGGCCGCCGGCGAGCCTCGAGCGCCGCCAGCAAAGCCTTGTGCAGCCTACGCGCGACGGCATTCGAGCTGGCCTCGCGTTCGAACGGATAGGCGCCCCAGCGGCGCACGTCCGCGAGCAGCGACCCGGGCGACTTATACGTAATGGTGAGGGTTTCCTGGTCCATCACGGGAATCTCGAAACCGCTCTCGACCAGCATGTCTCCAAGGTCGTGCATGTCGACAAAGTCGATCACATGCTTGCGCGAAGCCACGCCGTGCGCCGCCTCGACCTCGGCGTAGGCGCCACGCAACTCCTTCAGCGAATCGGGGCCGAGCGTGCTGAACATCAGCAGGCCATTCACTTTCAGCACTCGTTGCCACTCGGGAAACACGACGTCGGGCCGCGAGTGCCAGTGCAAGGCAAGATTGGACCAGATGAATTCGAAGGCGCCGGCCGCGAACGGGAGGGCCGAGAAGTCAGCCTGGGCGAAACGCGGGCCGCGGGCGCCGAGCGCCTTGCCGAGCGTGGCCGGCAGAAAACGCCGCCAGCTCGTGTCGCCGGAATCGTGACGCAGCGCGCGGCTGAGCATGCCGTGCGACAGGTCGGTGCCGAACACCGGCGCCTCGGGGAAGCGTTCGCGCAATGCGGGGATGTCTTCGCCCGCGCCGCACCCAGCGTCGAGCACGCTCGCTGGCGTAACCTTGATGTAGTCGAGGCGCTCGCGCATGCGCTGCGCGATTTCGCGCGGCAGGAACGCCACGTTGTCGAAGCTAGCCGCACGGCGGTCGAAAATCTGCCTGAGGCGCCGGGAATCATAGGCCGGACGGCCAGATTGAGACGTAGTTGGGGGCATGGGTGTCGTACTGGCGTAGAGCACGAAGTATACTCGTTCGCTTCCTTCCATTCAGCGTGAAAGGCCTTCGCGGGCGGTCCAATCATGCCATTCCGAAAAAATTCCTTGTCTCCCGGCAGCGCGAACGGACGTTTTGCACGATTCACGCGTGGCTTGTATTCGGCATGGCCGCATATGGTGCACGCCGTGCTGCCCAACCTGTGCGCATTGTGCGGCAATTTGTCGCACAAGACGTTGTGCGCCGGTTGTGACGAGACTTATTGGAACGAAGGCAGGTTGCGTTGCACGGTATGCGCGGTCCCTCTGTCCGGAATGCGCTGGGCGGCTCACGCACACTATCGTTGTGCGGATTGCGTCGGCGAGCCGCCGCCGTTCGAGGCAACCTTGGCTCTCGCCGATTACCGCCAGCCGCTGGACGCACTGGCGCTTGGCCTGAAATTCCGCGCCCGGCTGATGCTGGCGCGCGAGTTCGCACAACGCCTTGCGCGTCTCGCGCAGGATACCTGGGTCGACGCGTCCGAAAAACCCGACGTGCTCGCCCCCGTGCCGCTGGCCAGCAAACGTCTGACCGAGCGCGGCTACAACCAGGCCTGGCAGATTGCCAGGCCCCTGGCCCGCGCGCTCAATGTGCGCAGCGACGCGACCTTGCTACATCGTGTGATCCACACCGCGCCTCAATCACGGCTCGACCTGGACGCACGCCGGCTGAATGTGGGCCGCGCGTTCACGGTCGCCAAGCCGGTGCAGGGCCTGCATGTCGGCATCGTCGATGACGTGATGACGACCGGCGCGACCCTCGAAGCCCTGGCACGTACGCTCAAAACAGCCGGTGCGCGGCGCGTCACCAACTTCGTCGCGCTGCGCACGCCGAAAAACTAGTCCCTACCTGAAGCCATCATGTTCAATGTCGTTCTCGTCGAACCGGAAATCCCGCCGAACACCGGCAACGTTATCCGCCTGTGCGCCAACACCGGCGCGCGCCTGCATCTGATCGAGCCGCTCGGCTTTCCGCTCGACGACGCCAAATTGCGCCGTGCCGGACTCGACTACCACGAGTATGCGCAGATGAACGTGCACGCCGATTGGGCAGCGTTCGTCGCCAGGGAAACACCCGATCCGGCGCGCATGTTCGCTTTCACCACCCGCGGCTCGGGACGGTTCCACGAGCACGCGTTTCAATCCGGCGACTGGTTCGTGTTCGGCGCCGAAACGCGCGGCCTGCCTGACACCGTGCTCGACCAGTTCGCCAACGAGCAGCGCGTGCGTCTGCCGATGCGGCCAGGCAACCGCAGCCTGAATCTCTCGAACACGGTTGCCGTAGTCGTGTTCGAAGCCTGGCGTCAGACCGGTTTCGACGGCGGCGCCTGACGGCGCTCCAATTCAGCTTCGTAGAGCGCGAGCATGGTGTCGTCGAAGCAGGCGAATATCACACTCCCGATTTTCGGCGTGCGCGGCAAGGTTTCGAGCACGGTGCCAACGGCGATCTTCACTGCTTCGTCGGCGGGAAAATGATAGATGCCGCAACTAATCGCGGGAAACGCAATGCTCGTGCAGTGCGCCTGATACGCCACTTCGAGCGCGCGCTGGTAGCAGGAGGCGAGAAGGTCTGCCTCACCGTGCCCACCGCCTCGCCACACCGGGCCAACCGCGTGAATCACATGTTTGGCCGGCAAACGGTAGCCGCCGGTGATCTTCGCGTCGCCGGTTGCGCAGCCGTCGAGCGTCTCGCACTCATGCAGCAGTTCCTTGCCGGCTGCACGGTGAATCGCGCCATCCACGCCACCGCCCCCTAGCAACGAGGTATTCGCGGCGTTGACGATCGCATCCACCGCGAGTGTCGTGATATCGACCCGGCGCGCTTCCAGTGTGCAATTGTTGAAACTGGGCATGGGAACCTCGCTGGTCCGAAGCGTCGATTAAACGTGGACAGCGATAGCGGGCAGCCGTTCAGCGCTTTTCGCGCTAAACGGCTGAAAGACAAGACTTATTCTGCTTTCGAATCGCGCCGCAGCAGGGCGCTGACGGCGTCGCGAGGTGCTACACCGTCGAACAGCACGGCGCAGACTGCCTGCGTGATCGGCATCTCGATCGCATGAGCGCGAGCAATCGCCAGCACGGCTTGTGCACAACGCACGCCCTCGGCCACGTGACCGAGTGCACCGAGGATATCGTCGAGCGTACGGCCTGCGGCGAGCTGCACGCCGACTGTGCGATTGCGCGACAGATCGCCCGTGGCGGTCAGGATCAGATCGCCCAGCCCGGTCAGGCCGGTGAACGTCTCCGCTCGTCCGCCGAGCGTCACGCCAAGGCGCGACATTTCCGCCAGGCCACGCGTGATCAGCGCCGCACGGGCGTTGAGACCGAGGCCGAGGCCATCGGCAATACCCGTGGCAATCGCCAGCACGTTCTTCACCGCGCCGCCCACCTCCACGCCGACGATGTCGTCGCCGGTATAGATACGCATGGCGCCATGATGGAACGCGGCCACCGTGCGTTCGCGGCACGTCAACGACGTACTCGCGATCGTCAGCGCGACCGGCAAGCCCTGCCCGACTTCGCGCGCGAAGCTCGGACCCGACAGCACGCCGTTGCTGCCATGTCCCGGCAATTCAGCCGCGACCACCTGATGCGGCAACAACTGCGAGTCGGCTTCGAAACCTTTGCACAACCACACTACGTGCGCCGGCACCTTGCCCGCGTCGTGCATCGCCCGGAACAGACCCCGCAGACCGGCAACCGGTGTTGCCACGACGCACAACGCGTCGTCGGCAAGCGCGTGGTCGAGCGCGGCGTTCAGATCCGTTTCATAGCGAAGGGACGGCGGCAAAGCAACGCCCGCCAGATAGCGGGCGTTTTCGTGCGAAGCGGAGAGATCGGCGATGAGCGCGGGTTCGCGCGCCCACAGCACCGTGTCGTGCCGCGCGGCCAGATGGCCGGCGAGGGCTGTGCCCCATGCACCGGCGCCGAGGACAGCAACCTTCATAGCCGGCACCGAACGGACGCGTTAATGCGTGACGCCGTTTTGCACCGCGCCTTCCTGGCCGCCCATTTGCGCGAGACGTTGCTCGTACAGCGCCTGGAAGTTGATTTCGGCGAGGTGGATCGGCGGGAAGCCTGCACGGGTGATCGCGTCGGCGATGTTCGAGCGCAGGTACGGGAACAGGATCGTCGGGCAGGCAATGCCGACCAGCGGGTCGATCTGTTCAGCCGGAATGTTGCGGATGTCGAAAATGCCGGCTTGCTTGGCTTCGATCAGGAACGCAACCTTGTCCGACACCTTGGCCGTGACCGTGCCCGTCACGAGGATTTCGAACACGGTGTCGGCGAGGCGTTCGGCCTTCACATCGACTTCGACTTCAACCGACGGCATTTCCTGCTCGAGGAAGATGCCCGGCGAATTCGGCTGCTCGAGCGACATGTCCTTCAGGTAGATGCGCTGGATGTTGAAAAACGGCTGATTGTTCTCGTCGGACATGATTGAGTGATTCCCTGATAGGTATGCATGGCGGCGGCCCATGGCTTCACGGACCGCCAGATCGTTGCGGCGCATCGCCTGCCCTGGCAGGGCCGACACGCGCCGACTTGTATTTCATCCGCCCCACTCGCGCGCTAGCCGGCGCATGAGCAAGGCAGCTTCGTTCAGGCAGCTTCGAGCAAAGGCATCAAACCGCCCGCGCGATCGAGCGCGGACAGATCATCGTACCCGCCGACATGCGTCTCGCCGATGAACACCTGAGGCACCGTGCGCCGACCGGTCCGGGTCATCATTTCTTCGCGACGGGCCGGGTCTTTGTCGATCAGTACCTTTTCAACGTGCTCGACGCCGCGCGACTTTAAAAGACGTTCGGCCATCTGGCAATACGGGCACACCTGCGTGCTGTACATGATCACTTTGTTCACTTGGCTGCTCCTTGTTTCACAACCGGCATACCGGCCTTCTGCCAGGCGTCGACACCGCCGTCGAGAACATGCACTTCGCCGTATCCCGCATCCTGCACGATACGCGCTGCCTTGTTCGACTGCTGGCCGGTCTGGCACACCAGCAACACCGGGTTGTTCTTGTTCTTCACGAGTTGCGCGACTTTCGCCTGCAACTCTGCAAATTCAAGGTTCCGCGCCGCGGGCAGATGGCCCTTGGCAAAATCGGCGGACGAACGCAGATCGATGACCGCCGCATTGCGCCGGTTGATCAGCTGGGTCGCCTCAGCGGCCGACAGGCCACCGCGGCCACGCCGGCTGATCGTTGGCCACAGCAGCAACCCACCGGAGATGAGGACGATTGCGATCAGTACAAGGTTTGTGTAATCAGTGAAAAACTTCACGGAAAATCCGCCGAAAAAGAGAGAAATCGAAAAGGGCAATCCACCCATTATAAAATAACCGTCTGACGCGATGGCGGCGCTCCTTTAGAGGACCCTCGCAACGCTTTACCGCTTCCTTACTACCGACCGGCAATCTCATGTACAAACTCGTTCTCATCCGCCACGGCGAATCGACGTGGAACAAGGAAAACCGCTTCACGGGCTGGGTCGACGTCGACCTGACCGAGCAGGGCAATCGTGAAGCGCAGCAAGCGGGCGTGCTGCTGAAGGAATCGGGCTACACGTTCGATATCGCCTACACGTCAGTGCTCAAGCGCGCGATCCGCACCTTGTGGCACGTGCAGGATCAGATGGACCTGATGTATCTGCCGGTCGTGCATTCATGGCGCCTGAACGAACGCCACTACGGTGCGCTGTCGGGTCTGAACAAGGCGGAAACCGCCGCCAAGTTCGGCGACGAGCAGGTGCTGGTCTGGCGCCGCAGCTACGATACGCCGCCGCCGGCGCTGGAACCGGCAGACGAACGCGCGCCCTACAACGATTCGCGCTACGCCAAGGTGCCGCGCGAGCAGTTGCCGCTCACCGAGTGCCTGAAAGACACCGTCGCGCGCGTTTTGCCGCTGTGGAACGAGTCGATTGCGCCGGCCATCAAGTCGGGCCGCAAGGTCGTGATCGCCGCGCACGGCAACTCGATCCGCGCCATGGTGAAGTACCTCGACAACATTTCGGACGAAGACATCGTCGGCCTGAACATTCCAAACGGCGTGCCGCTCGTCTATGAGCTCGACGAAAACCTGAAGCCGATCAAGCACTACTATCTGGGCGACCAGGACGCGATCGCCAAGGCGCAAGCCGCCGTGGCCAAGCAAGGCAAAGCGGGCTAAGCCCGTTCTCGAGCCGCAACCCTGCGCCGAAAAATGCCGCGGGGTTGCCGCTGGGTTGCCGCTGGGTTGCCGCTGGGTTGCCGAAGACGGGCCGGGGCGCGGCCCGCATGGCTCGCGCGCCATCTGGCTGCCATCTTACTGTTACCGCACATTACTTCATCATCGCAGCGCCGCTCTCACGAACCAGGCCTGACCCGGGCTGTCGAAGCACGATAGCCTGTGCTGCGCCCTGACTGGGCGAGTGTGCAGTTATACTTGTCCGTCCCCATCTCTATCGACGCTGCCACGCGCTTCCGACCGCAACAGACTCTATGCGAAAGAACCTGAAAAATATCGGCCTGATTGCCGCGGGCCTTGCTACCGGCGTATTCGCCACCCTGCAACTCTCCGCCTCGGCCCAGCAACCCGCCAGCGCCGCCTCGAGCGCCGTTGCACCGCTGCCGCTGGACCAACTCAGGCTGTTTGCCGAAGTTTTCGGGCAAATCAAGCATGAATACGTCGAACCGGTCGACGACAAGAAGCTCCTCACCGCCGCCATCAAGGGCATGGTGTCGAGCCTCGACCCGCACTCGTCGTATCTCGACAAGACCGATTACGAAGAACTGCAGGAGCAGACCAAGGGTCGCTTCGCGGGTCTCGGCATCGAAATTTCGTCCGAAGACGGCCTGATCAAGGTGATCTCGCCGATTGAAGACACGCCTGCCTTCCGCGCCGGTATCCGTCCGGGCGACCTGATCACCCGCATCAACGACAAACCTGTGCGCGGCATGACGCTCGACCAGGCCGTCAAGCAAATGCGCGGCGATCCCGGCACCAAGGTCACGCTGACCATCTTCCGCAAGACCGACGACCGCACGTTCCCGCTCACGGTGACGCGCGCGATCATCAAGGTCCAGTCGGTCAAGATGAAGATCCTGGCGCCAGGCTACGCATATATCCGCATCACCAGCTTCCAGGAACGCACCACGCCTGATCTGGCCGCGAAGCTGCAGGACATCGCCCGTCAACAGCCGAACCTGAAGGGCCTCGTGCTCGATCTGCGCAATAACGGCGGCGGTCTGCTGCAAAGTGCGGTTGGCGTTGCCGGCGCGTTCCTGCCGCCGAATTCGGTGGTGGTGTCCACCAACGGCCAGATTCCGGATTCGAAGCAGGTCTATCGCGACACCTACGATAACTACCGCCTGCAATCGTTCGACAGCGATCCGCTGAAAGACGAAGCACCGATCTTCAAGACTGTGCCGATGATCGTGCTGACCAACGCCTACTCGGCATCGGCTTCGGAAATCGTCGCGGGCGCGCTGCAGGACCAGCATCGTGCGCTGATCGTCGGCAAGACCACGTTCGGCAAGGGTTCGGTGCAAACCGTCCGCCCGATGACGGCCGACACGGCCCTGCGTCTGACCACGGCGTACTACTACACGCCGAGCGGCCGTTCGATCCAGAACAAGGGCATCCGTCCTGACATCGCGGTCGATCAGTACGCGGAAGGCGATCCGGACGACGCACTCGTTACCCGCGAAGTCGACTACTCGAACCACCTTGCGAACACGCAGGATCCGAACGAGAAGAAGGAAGCGGAACAGCGCGAACAGGAGCGCATGGACCAACTGCGCCAGCTTGAAGAGCAGAACGACAAGAAGACGCCGGAACAGCGTCAGAAGGATCGTGAACGCAAGCCGGTCGAGTTCGGTTCGCCCGACGACTTCATGCTGCAACAGGCGCTGAACAAGCTGGAAGGCAAGCCGGTTCAGGAATCGAAGTCGCTGACTGAGCGGCGTCTGGCGCAGAACAAGCCGGCAACGTCGGCGTCCGCGCCGGTCGCGGTGAAGCCGACGCAACCGGTGCCGGGCGCTTCGGGCCCGGTCCCGGCCTCGGCGCCTGCTACGCAAAGCAACTAAGCGGCAAGCCCAACGTGCCCTCGCAGTCTGTTCGGCTGCGAGCGCACGTCGCTGTGGACGCTGGAGCATGCATCGCAATACGTAGCGCAATACCCAACCCCAGCACCAGCACGAACACCCACGTCCTCGCGCGATTAAAATAACGAAAACGCGCATGGCAGGCCGCCGGCCCTGCTCTTCATTGCGCGACACTCCACGCGCCCCGCCATGAACGACGATCAACTCCTCCGCTATTCCCGCCATATCCTCGTCGACGAAATCGGCATCGAGGCGCAGCAGCGCTTTATCGACGCGCACGCGATCATCGTCGGTGCGGGCGGTCTGGGCTCGCCTGCGGCGATGTATCTGGCGGCGGCAGGCGTCGGTCGCCTGACGCTGGTCGATGCCGATACGGTCGACCTGACCAATCTGCAGCGGCAGATTCTGCACGTGAGCGCGTCGGTCGGGCGCAAGAAGGTGGAGTCCGGGCGCGACGCGATCGCCCAGATCAATCCCGAGGTGGTGGTGAACGCGGTAGCCGAACGTGTCGACGATGCGTGGCTCGATCGCGAGGTGCCGCACGCCACCGTCGTGCTGGATTGCACCGACAACTTCGCGACCCGCCACGCGATCAACCGGGCATGCGTAAAACACGGCGTGCCGCTGGTGTCGGGTGCGGCGTTGCGCTTCGACGGCCAGATCAGCACCTTCGATTTCCGCGACGAAACGTCGCCCTGCTATGCGTGCGTGTTCCCTGAAGATCAGCCGTTCGAGGAAGTCGCGTGCTCGACCATGGGCGTGTTCGCGCCCACGGTCGGCATCATTGGTTCAATGCAGGCCGCTGAAGCGCTAAAAGTGATCGGCGAAATCGGCACGCCGCTGGTGGGCCGCCTCACGATGCTCGATTCGCTGCGAATGGAATGGAACACGATGCGCATTGCGCGCCAGCCGGATTGCCCGGTATGTGGGCAACGGCATCACGTTTGAGTCCGAACGAGACCCGAATAAAAAACGCCGCACATGTGCGGCGTTTTCCGTTTGAACCTAAGCAATCTTCAGTTTCAAGCCAGCACCACACGCTTGAGGGCCGCCTGTACTTCTTCCGGTTCGAACGAAGCCAGCACGTCGGCCACCGGCTTCTCGAGCGTCTTCAGATGCGAGCGCAGGACTTCCTGCTTGACCACCAGCAACTGGCTCGGATGCATCGAAAACTCGGTGAGACCCATGCCGAGCAACAGACGCGTCAACGCCGGATCGCCCGCCATCTCGCCGCATACCGACACCGGCACCCCCGCCCGCTTCGCCTCACGCAGCGTAAAGGCGATCAGATGCAGCACCGCCGGATGCAGCGGGTCGTATAGATGCGCGACGGAGTTATCCGCGCGATCGATCGCCAGCGTGTACTGGATCAGATCGTTCGTGCCGATCGACAGAAAATCCAGCCGCTTGAGAAACAGCGGCAACGCAATCGCGGCAGCCGGAATCTCGATCATCGCGCCAACCTGCACGTTCGGATCGTAGGCGATGCCGGCATCGTCAAGCTGCCGCTTGGCTTCGCGAATCAGATCGAGCGTCTGATCGATCTCCTGCGCATGCGCGAGCATCGGAATCAGAATCTTCACCTTGCCGAACGCCGACGCGCGGAGAATCGCACGCAACTGCGTCAGGAACATCTGCGGCTCGGAGAGGCTCCAGCGAATCGCTCTGAGCCCCAAAGCGGGGTTCGGTGCGGTTTCGTAGCCGTCGCCGCCTCCCATCGAATCGAGTGGCTTGTCGGCGCCGACGTCGATCGTACGGATCGTTACCGGCAAGCCGTTCATCAGCTCGACCGCGCGCCGGTAGGCTGCAAACTGCTCCTCCTCTTCCGGCATGTGGTGCTTGTGATTCATGAACAGAAACTCGGTGCGGAACAGGCCCACCCCGGTCGCGCCGGAATCGACCGCTGCGCGCGCGTCCTCCGGCAATTCGATGTTCGCGCACAGTTCAATACGCGTGCCGCACAGCGTCTGCGTGGGCGAGAACTTCAGCCGTTGCAGCTTGCGCTGCTCAAGCGCCTTTTCGCTCTGCCGGTATGAGTACTCTTCCAGCACGATCGGCGCGGGATCGACGATCACAATGCCGTGATCGCCGTCGACAATGATCAGGTCGTCCTGCCGGATCAGCGCGCTCGCATGCTGCACGCCGACCGCCGCCGGAATGCCGAGACTGCGCGCGACGATCGCCGTATGCGAGGTCCGTCCGCCCAGATCGGTGACGAAACCCTGAAACGTTTGCGTTTTGAATTGCATCATGTCGGCCGGCGCGATGTCGTGCGCGACCACAATCATCTCGTCACAGGTACCGTGCACGCCGTCCACCAGCGCCCCCGTCGCGCCGGCGAGCGCCTTCAGCACGCGCTCGACCACCTGTTCGATGTCCGCTTTGCGTTCACGCAGGTATTCGTCTTCGATATCGTCGAAATGGCGCGACAGGCGCTCGAGTTGTTCGGTCAGCGCCCACTCGACGTTGTAGCGGCGCGTGCGGATCAGGTCGATGGTTTCCTGCACGAGCATCGCATCGTTCAGGATCATTGAATGAACGTTGATGAACGCGCCCATTTCGCTCGGCGCATCCGCGGCAAGATCGGCGCGCAACGCGTCGAGTTCTTGATGCACCTGTTGCTGGGCCGTGCGGAAACGCTCGATCTCGCCCTCGATCTGGGCGGGTTCGATCAAATAGTGGTCTACGTCAAGTGCAGCCGGGGCGATCAGATAAGCCCGCCCGATGGCGATACCGCGTGACACGGGAATTCCATGCAGCGTGAATGACACGCGCACCTCCTCTAGTTGTGTGATGCCGCGGCAAACCGCTGCAATGCTCTCAGACTCTCATTGTCATTATAAATTCCGCGCCCTTTGCAAGTACGTCGGGGCTGTGTGCAGCGCAGCACGAAATACCGTAAGCGGCCACGACAATGCGCCTTCATTGGCCCGGCGTTCCGGCAACGCTCCCCACGCGCCGCCGGCACTATCGGCTCATGCGCCTTCGCACCGCTCGTGCACTACTCTTGCACGATTGTCTCGCGCTAAAAAAAATGCCGCGGACAGCCGCGGCATTTTGCTTCAGGCAAAGAGAACGCGCGAATTCACTGACCTTCGCCAAATTTATCGGCAATCAGTTTCAGCAATGCGTCCATTGCCTCTTTCTCGTCGGTGCCCTCGGTTTCGATCAGCACCGTGCTGCCTATACCCGCGGCCAGCATCATCACACCCATGATGCTCTTGGCGTTGATACGGCGGCCATTGCGGCTCATCCAGATTTCCGCCTGGTAGTTGCCCGCGAGTTGCGTCAACTTGGCCGACGCGCGCGCGTGCAGCCCCAGCTTGTTCACAATAGTCGTTTCCTGTTGCAGCATGTGATGGTCCGAAGCGCGGGTGAATGTTGTGGTGAAAGGTGAAACTGCAAACCAGCTGCAATCGGGCCGCAACCCGATCGCAATCGTTTAAAACCGTACGGTCCGCTTACAACCCGGTCGAGCCCACTTTCTGGGTCAGGTCGGCCTCGGGTGGCAACGCGGGCAAACAGTCGCCGGATCCCGCGGGAGGCGCAACCGGTGCCGGCGTGGCAGGTCCGATTGCATGCACGCCCTTGGTGGCTCCGGCGAGCGCCTTGTCGACCAGCGTGTCGAGCGGCGTGGCGCGATAACAGACCGCGCGCACCAGCATCGGCAGATTGACGCCGCACAGCACGCGGACGTTCGGCACCGAGGCGAGTCGCCCGGCGATATTCGCCGGCGTGGCGCCAAACATGTCAGTGAGCACGAGCGCGCCGTTTTCTTCCTTGAGCCGCTCGATCTCCGAATGCGCGAATGCAACCTGCTGTGCCGGATCGCAATCCGGCGATACGTCGATCACACCGATACGCGCCGGCAAGCCACCGTAAATGTGCGAAATACAATCGCGCAACGCGGTGGCGAACGGAGCGTGCGCAATGATCAGAATGCCTGCCATGTCAGCCTTACTGCAAAAGATCGGCCCCGAACCGTGGACCGGGACGAAACCCGGTTCGTAAGCACCCTCGACCGGCCGTGGGTCGGGAGCGCCGGAACGCACTATCTGGCGAGCGGCCCGCGTCGCCTGATGCCGCGACGGCGTTGGCGGAAAACAACTCGCCTACAGTCCGCAATCCATGCCTGCAGCGCCTCGCAGACGCCCTCGATGCGGCTTGGTGCGGGAGAGCGGGCATTGTATCAGGCTCATTTTCGCGCCAAAGCCGGTGTCTCGCTTGATGCGGATTTACTACACAGTTTGGGGGCCATGGCGGCCATTCAAGGGTTGCGCCTCAGTTGCGCCTCAAGCTGCCGCGCGCTCCAGCGCGTCGATGAACATCGCCGCGACGTCGAAGCCGGTCTGATCCATGATCTCGCGGAAACATGTCGGGCTCGTCACGTTCACCTCGGTGAGCCAGTCGCCGATCGCGTCCAGCCCGACCAGCAGCAGACCGCGTGCGGCGAGCACCGGCGCGAGCGTGTCGGCGATCTTGCGGTCGTGCTCAGTGAGCGGTCGAGCCACGCCCAGTCCGCCAGCCGCCAGATTGCCGCGCACCTCATTACCCTGAGGAATCCGCGCGAGCGAAAACGGCACCGCTTCGCCGCCGATCAGCAGAATGCGCTTGTCGCCTTCCTTGATTTCGGGGATGAATTTTTGCGCCATCACCGAGCGCGCGCCGTCGTGGCTCAGCATTTCGATGATCGAGCCCAGATTCATGCCGTCGGCCTTCACGCGAAACACGCCCATGCCGCCCATGCCGTCGAGCGGCTTCAGGATCACGTCGCCGTGTTCTTCATGGAAAGCGCGCAAGCGGGCGGCGTCGCGCGTCACCAAGGTCGGCGCCACGAATTGCGCAAACTCGCCGATCGCCAGTTTTTCCGAATGATCGCGAATCGCCTGCGGCTTGTTGAAGATGCGCGCGCCGCCGCGCTCGGCCATTTCCAGCAGCCAGGTCGACGTCACGTATTCCATATCGAACGGCGGGTCTTTACGCATCACCACCGCGCTGAATTGTTTCAGCGAACGCGGCGCGGCTGCTTCGGCGGCGTACCAGGTATCGCGATGCAGGTCCGTCACGTCGCCGACGATCGCAAAGCGCTGCACGTTCGCCTCGACGTCGCCGCCTGTCCACGCCAGATGCTTCGGCTCGCAGGTGTAAAGCGTATGGCCACGGCGCGCGGCTTCGGCCATCATCGCGTAGGTCGAGTCTTTGTAGATCTTGAACTGCGTAAGCGGATCGGCGATGAAAAGAATGTCCATGAGGATTCCGGTGCGCCCTTAGGGCTTGGCATTGATCGTCAATAGGGTCGGTGAAAATGGCGACGGCGGCACGCACGCCGCTTTTCGCCCATCTCGCGAGATTTAAACCTGAATCGCTTCCGGATCGGTCTTTTCCAGTTCGACCGATGCGGCCAGCAACCCGAGTCGCGCCACCACGCCGTACATATAGAAACGGTTCGGCACCGCCGCGCCGGGCTTGGCATGCGCATCCGGCAGCGCCGTATGCTCGAAGCCGAGCGGCACGAAGTGCATGCCCGGTGCGTTCAGATTCTGATCGCGCTCGCGGCTGCCGTGCACGCGGTAGAAGCCGCCGACCACGTAACGGTCGATCATATACACCACCGGCTCGGCCACTTCCTCGCCGATCCGCTCGAAGGTGTACACGCCTTCCTGCACGATCACGTCATGCACTTCGAGGCCGTCTTTGGTGGCGGCCATCTTGGCGCGCTCGCGCTTGGTCAGCGCGGCCACTTCCGACGCGTCGTGCACGGTCATCACACCCATGCCATAGGTGCCCGCATCCGATTTGATGACAACATACGGTTTCTCGGAAATGCCGTACTCGCGATACTTCCTGGCGATCTTCTTGAGCACGCCGTCGATCGCATCGGCCAGCGCTTCTTCACCCGTGCGCTCCTGGAAATCGACCCCTTCGACATGCGCGAAGTACGGATTGATCATCCACGGATCGATTTCGACCATTTTCGCGAACTTCTTCGCGACGTCGTCATAGCAGGAGAAATGTGTCGATTTGCGGCGCACGGCCCAGCCGGCGTGCAGCGGCGGCAGCAAATACTGCTCATGCAGATTTTCCAGCACCGGCGGAATGCCGCCCGACAGGTCATTGTTCAGCAGAATCGAACATGGGTCGAAATTCTTCAGACCGAGGCGCCGCTGCGACCGCTCGAGCGGTTCGAGCACCAGCTTCTGGCCGTCGGACAAGGCAATCGTGACCGGCCCGACGATGCTTTCGTCGAGCGTGCCGAAGCGCACGTTCAAGCCGGCCTGACGCATGATCGCAGCCAGACGGGCAACATTCTCGAGATAAAACGCGTTGCGCGTATGGCGCTCCGGAATCACCAGCAGATTCTTCGCGTCCGGGCAGATCTTTTCGATCGACGCCATCGCGGCCTGCACGGCAAGCGGCAGCACTTCCTGCGGCAGATTGTTGAATGCGCCGGGAAACAGATTGGTGTCGACCGGTGCGAGCTTGAACCCCGCGTTACGCAGATCGACCGAACAGTAGAACGGCGGCGTGTGCTCCTGCCATTCAAGCCGGAACCAGCGTTCGATAGCGGGCGTAGCGTCGAGGATCTTCCGCTCGAGATCGAGCAGCGGGCCGTTTAACGCCGTAACTAGGTGCGGAACCATTGATCACTCGCAGACTGGAGAAAAAAGATTGTAGAGCAAATGCTTTGTCCATTTGGGGACGGTTTCTCCATTCGCAAGCGGATGCGAATGCATTCTCGCTATCGCGATGATAGGCAGGGAAATCTGCTGTTTACAAGATAGGCCGCAATAAAAAAGCCCGCCATAAAGGCGGGCCAAAATCGCTGCGCTTGTTGCTGACCCGCAAGCCCCTTCGGCTTGCAGGGGAATCCTTATTCGACGTGTTCGCCGTGCAGGCTCACGTCCAGGCCTTCGCGTTCCTCTTCTTCCGTCACGCGGATACCCATTGTCATGTCGATGACCTTCAGCAGGATGTAGCTCACCACGCCGCTGTAGATCAGCGTCGTCAGCACGCCCTTGGCTTGCAGGATCACGCTGCCGTCCGCACCGCCGATGTCCTTGACCGCGAACACGCCGGTCAGCAGCGCACCCACGATACCGCCGATGCAGTGCACGCCGAACGCGTCGAGCGAATCGTCGTAACCGAGCTTGTGCTTGAGCCAAGTGGCCGACCAGAAGCAGATTACGCCTGCCGCGATACCGATCACCAGCGAGCCCGTCATACCGACGAAGCCCGAAGCCGGCGTAATCGCCACCAGACCTGCCACAGCACCCGACACGATACCGAGTACCGACGGCTTACCCTTGGCTGCCCATTCAGCGAACATCCATGCCAGTGCTGCTGCCGCGGTTGCCACTTGCGTTGCGAACATCGCGAAACCGGCACGGCCGTCTGCTGCCACTGCCGAACCCGCGTTGAAGCCGAACCAGCCCACCCACAGCATGGCGCCACCGATCAGCGTGAGCGTCAGATTGTGCGGCGCCATCGCTTCCTTGCCGTAGCCGATACGCTTGCCGAGCACCAGCGCGCAGACCAGCGCCGCAATACCGGCGTTGATGTGCACCACCGTACCGCCCGCGAAGTCGAGGATGCCCGCGCTAGCCAGCCAGCCGGTCGGTTCCCAGACCATGTGAGCGATCGGCGAGTAGACGATGATCGACCACAGCGTCATGAACACCAGCATTGCTGAGAACTTCATACGGTCGGCAAACGCACCCGTGATCAGCGCCGGGGTGATGATCGCGAACGTCATCTGATAAACGACGTAGACCGTTTCCGGGATCGTCGGGGCGAGGTGGCTGACCGTCAGCGTGGTCGCCTTGTCGCCCTTGATGTAGTTCATGCCCGCCATGAAGAAGCGCGAGAAGCCGCCGATGAACGAGTTGCCCGGCGTGAACGCGAGGCTGTAGCCGATCACGACCCAGATGATCGACACCAGACACGTAATCGCGAAGCTCTGCATCAGGATCGCGAGCACGTTCTTCTTGCGGACCATGCCGCCGTAGAACAGCGCCAGACCCGGGATCGTCATGAACAGCACGAGCGCGGTGGAGGTCAGCATCCAGGCGGTGTCGCCCGAATTGATCTTCGACGAATCGACCGAGAACGGCGCGGTCGGTGCGGCAGGTGCGGCGTCCGAGGCTGCCGGCGCGGCTGCGGCGGCGCTGGCAGCCGGTGCGGCGGACGCGTCAGCGGCCGGTGCCGAAGCCGCGGCAGCAGCAGGTGCTGCCGAGGCGTCCGGTGCCGGCGCGCTCGCCGTCGTATCGGAAGCCGCTGCCGAGGCGGCTGCGGGGGCGGAAGCGTCGTCCGCGAGGGCGGCGCCGATACCGCCCGCGAGCAGCGAACCGGCCATCAGCAAGGACATCATTAATTTGCGCATCTTCATTTCCTCTTGTCGCTATCTGTGTCGCTATCTTTTGTTGTTACAGAGCGTCCGCGCCGGTCTCCCCGGTGCGAATCCGAATCACCTGCTCGATCGGGGTGACGAAAATCTTGCCGTCGCCGATCTTGCCGGTGCGTGCCGCGCGCTCGAGCGCCTCGATCGCCTGATCGACGATGTCGTCCGAGACAGCCGCCTCGATCTTCACCTTCGGCAGGAAATCGACGACGTATTCAGCGCCCCGATAGAGTTCCGTGTGGCCCTTCTGACGACCGAAGCCTTTGACTTCCGTCACCGTGATGCCCGAGACGCCGATGGCCGACAAGGCTTCGCGCGCCTCATCGAGCTTGAACGGCTTGATGATTGCGGTAATGAGTTTCATGAAATCCCTCGCTAAGTTGCGTAACCCGTTGCGTACCCTGTTTGCTTACCTGTAACCCGTTCGCGTGGTCTCGTTCCGATGCCGGTAAAAGCACCCGGCAGTGCGCGCGGGGCAGTAACAGCAACTCGCATGCCATGTTGTGTCAGACTTCGTCCGGGGCTCGCTGCGAAAGGGGCCCAAGCGGCCCTGGCTGAACGGCCAACGTTGGCGGGGCACGGTGGCGCGGCGTATGGATCGTTGCTAGAGTGTTCGAAGGCATTTAACGTTTGAGCGCGCACCAAACGGGCTCACGCGGCAGCGGCGGGTAACCGGTCATGCACCAAGACGAACCATTCGCCGGACCAAAGCACAGACGTAACGAAACATGCACATTTTTTGTGCATCAAGGGGAACACCATGAAACAACCGAACGATGTCTTTAACGATTTGCAGGCTCGCATGAGCGAGCTGTTCAAGAACTCGCCGGCCAAAGATGTCGAACGCAACGTGAAAGCGATGCTGTCGCAGGGCTTTTCCAAGCTCGACCTGGTCACGCGTGAGGAATTCGATACGCAAACCCAGGTGCTGGTACGCACCCGCGCGCGCCTCGAAGAATTGGAGCGCCGCGTCGCCGAACTCGAGCAGAAGCTGCCGGTCACGACGCAAACGTCCTGAAGCTTTGCTCGCAGCGCTTTAGCTGCGCAGTGCTGCACATCACTGGCAAGCGAGCCGTGACGTCATCAGCGTTTTAGGGGACTCTCGCGCGCCTGCGCGCGCCGTCCGACGGGAGAAAACATGTCGCTTGCCGTGGTGCGCAGTCGCGCGCCGGCCTCTGGCCGCGCGCCCGAAGTAACCGTCGAGGTTCACCTCGCGAACGGATTACCCTCTTTTTCGATCGTCGGCCTCCCCGATCTGGAAGTGCGCGAAAGCCGTGAGCGTGTACGCGCGGCGCTG
This sequence comes from Paraburkholderia agricolaris, assembly GCF_009455635.1. Classification (NCBI taxonomy): domain Bacteria; kingdom Pseudomonadati; phylum Pseudomonadota; class Betaproteobacteria; order Burkholderiales; family Burkholderiaceae; genus Paraburkholderia; species Paraburkholderia agricolaris. The sequence goes on along the minus strand of NZ_QPER01000001.1, from coordinate 333,618 downwards.
CAGAACTGCAGCTTCGATTTCCCTGTGCGGCGTATCACCGTCAATCTCGCGCCCGCCGATTTGCCAAAGGAGTCCGGACGCTTCGATCTGCCGATCGCTTTAGGCATTCTGGCGGCGAGCGGGCAGATTCCACCCGAGTCCCTGCTACACCGTGAGTTCGCCGGCGAGCTGTCGCTGACCGGTGCGCTCCGGCCAATGCGGGGGGCTTTCGCGATGGCCTGCGGGACGGCCCGCAGCGCTGCGTCCCACGATGGCTTCGGCGGCGCTTCCCATGGTGCTTGTACGTCAGCGTTCACTTCGGCCGGCGAGGAGACAAGCTCCACGTCGTCCGTTCAGCACACACCACAGCTCTATTTGCCTGCTGCAAGTGCGGCCGAGGCAGCCCTTGTGCCTGGGGTCGATGTCTATGGCGCCTCCGATCTGCCGTCGCTGTGCGCGCATCTTGCCGGCGCGCCCGACGCCCGGCTCTACCCGGTCGCCGCACCCGACCTCAGCGAGAACGCCCCCGCCGCTTTTCCAGACATGAAGGACGTGATCGGCCAGCGTGGCGCGCGCCGCGCACTTGAAGTCGCTGCGGCCGGTGGGCACCACGTCTTGCTGGTCGGGCCGCCCGGCGCGGGCAAATCGATGCTTGCCGCTCGTCTGCCAGGCCTGCTCCCCGCCATGACCGATGCCGAAGCGCTCAGCTCGGCGGCGTTGCTGTCCGCCAGCCGGGCGGGTTTTAAGCCTTCGCAATGGAGGCAACGGCCGTTTCGCGCGCCTCATCATTCGTCGAGCGCACCGGCGCTGGTCGGCGGGCGCAACCCACCGCAACCCGGCGAGATCACCTTGGCGCACCTCGGTGTGCTGTTTCTGGACGAGTTGCCGGAGTTCGACCGTCATGTGCTGGAAACTTTGCGCGAACCCCTTGAAGCCGGCCGTATCACCATTTCGCGCGCCGCCTGGCAAGCGGACTTTCCGGCCGCCTGCCAGTTGATCGCCGCGATGAACCCGTGTCCATGCGGATGGCGCGGCGACCCCAACGGGCGCTGCCGTTGCACGCCGGAGATCGCGGCGCGTTATCTACGCAAGCTGTCCGGGCCGCTGCTCGACCGGATCGACATTCAGCTGGAAATTCCCGCGCTGACGCCAGCGGAGTTGGCGGCACGTTCCACGGCCGCCAGTGAATCCAGTGCGACGATCGCACTGCGGGTGAATGCGGCTCGCGAGCGGCAACTCACGCGGCAAGGCAAAACCAATCGGGAACTGGGTGGACGGGAAGTGGACGAGGTTTGCCGCCCCGACGCAGCCGGTGAAGCTTTACTGCGTCAGGCCGGAGAACGCTTCGGCTGGTCAGCGCGGGCTCACTACAGAGTCCTGAAGGTGGCGCGGACCATTGCCGATCTGGCCGGCACCGCCATGCCGGGCGCGAATCAGATCGGTGAAGCCGTTCAATATCGCCGGGCTTTTGGGTCGGTATAAGGCGAAAAATCGGCTGTCAAGACTTGACTTATGCACATGTTCGCGCTTTAGACAAATCTGGAAACATCTGAAAGGCACACGCAAGCATGCACCCAAAAGGCATTGATTTAATTGAGTTATTTCGAACGCCCAGAGCAGGCAAAACCTGACCGGATGCCCGTGGGATGGGCCTCTGCGGCAAAAAACGCGAAGTTCTCAACAGAGTTATCCACAGCGCCTGTGGGTAATCGGAAAACTTCAACGTAAACCGAGTATTAGCGCGCGATGCTACGAAGGAACTTTCACTGTGCACAACGATCTTCTCACGCGCGACTCGGCCGGAACTGCGGTTTCAGTAGAGTTGGAACGACGAAAAAAACTGATCGACCTGCTCCTGCTGCAGGGGCTTGGACGCGATGATCGCAGCCTGATAGACATGCCGCCCACGTGCCACCAGCCGTGCATAGACTGTGCGCGTTTCGTGCTGCGAACCCGCCTCGCCGGTCAGCTTCATTTCCAGACCCAGCACTTGACCACCGGCAGCAAGCGGGATTTGCACCGCGTGCGCATCCGGCGCGGCGCCGACGTTGCGGGCGAGACCGGTGCGCAGGAACTCGAGGGCGGCGCGCTGTGTCGCCGCGTCGTCGCTCGGCAGCATCACGGTGCCTACCGCGAACACGGCGTCGCCGGCTTCGGCGGTTTGCATCGCCATCTGCATGGGCTTGCCATCGATCTGGATCACGCGCTGATCGTTGCCTGGCTTGGCCGGCAGGTCAACCGTATAGCCGTTGTCGTTATTCATGATGGTGCGCCAGTCGAAGGTCGGCGAACACGCGCTCAACGCTCCGCCTAATGCCAGTGCGCAAGCCAGCGTGCCGAGTACGGTGCGCGCCCGCTGTAAGCGGGAAACGCCGCCGGCCGGGCGGCCATCGGTCACGGAGAAATCTGCAGAACGGCTGACGGGACGGTCAAACGGGGTTGTCGAGATTCGGGCGAGGAAGCGAAATGCAGTTCGGAGCATGGGGACAGAAGATCAGGCTGACAGGAACGTAAAGTCCTATTATCCCCTCCCGGGCCGCCCACTGCCGCGCAGCCGGAATGGGGCTACAATAGCGACGCTTGGCCGCAACGGATTTAATCGTCCCAACGCGGGTCCAAAAGCACAGGTCCAAATGCAGTCCCAAACCAACGCACTGTCCCGCGCGTTCCGCGCGACTTTCGAGGTTCCGTACATGAGCTCCACCCCGTCCACCGCCACACGGCGCGCGAATCCGATTCGCGCCATCATCATCGCCGTCGTGGCTATCGCGCTTGCGACTGCCGGCTATCTTGCGTTCGCCGGCCAGCAACGCGTGCCTGATGCGACCTTCACGTTGTTGTCGGGCCAGAAAATCTCGACCGCCGACCTGAAAGGCAAGGTCTACCTGGTCAACTTCTGGGCAACCAGCTGCGACACCTGCATGAAGGAAATGCCGCAGATGGTCCAGACCTATAACCGCTTCAAGGGCAAAGGGCTCGAGTTCGTCGCCGTCGCAATGAATTACGACGCGCCGATGTACGTGACCAACTACACGCAAACCCGCCAGTTGCCGTTCAAGGTCGCCATGGACGACGGCTCGGCCGCCAAGCAGTTCGGCAACGTCCAGCTCACGCCGACCACCTTCCTGGTCGACAAGGACGGCAAGATCCTGAAGCGCTACGTCGGCGAGCCGCAATTCGCGGAACTCGACCAGTTGCTGGAAAAAGCGCTGAACGCGGCCTGATTGCTGCGCAATCGCGCAACACCTGAAGCAAAGCATCCTGATTCAAACACGCCGGCGCCGCAGTTCGCCGCCGGCGCATCAAATCCTCAGCGCTCCCCTTCTCCCTTGGCCGCAAGGCCATATCGTTTGATCTTCTCGTAGAGCGTCGCCTTCCCAAGCTGCAGCTTGTCCGCCGCCAGCGCGACGACGCCGCCGGCCTGCTCCAACGCCTCCGCGATCACCGCCCGCTCGAATTGCTCGACACGTTCCTTTAGCGGTTGCGCCGCTACGCTATCGTCGGCGAAAGACATGACTGGATCGTCGGCCACACCGAGCACGAAACGGTCGGCGGCATTGCGCAGTTCGCGCACATTGCCCGGCCAGTCGCGCTGCATCAGGCTCGCGCGCTGCCGGTCTGTGAGAATCGGCGCGGGGCGTTGATAACGCACCGCGGCATCCAGCAGAAAGTGTTCGAACAACGGCACGATGTCTTCGCGCCGCTCACCCAAAGGCGGCAGCGCGATCGTCACCACGTTCAACCGGTACAGCAAATCGCGACGAAACGAACCGTCCGCGACATGCTCAGCCATGTCGCCCTTCGCGGCTGCCACCACGCGGCAATTCACGCGAATCGGCTGATTCGAACCGAGCCGTTCCAGCACGCCGTCCTGCAATACGCGCAGCAACTTGACCTGCAACGCGAGCGGCATACTTTCGATTTCGTCGAGGAACAACGTGCCGCCCGAAGCATGTTCGAGCTTGCCGATCCGGCGTTTGGCCGCACCGGTGAATGCGCCGGGTTCGTAGCCGAACATTTCCGACTCGAACATCTGCTCCGGCAGCGCGCCGCAGTTCACCGCGATAAACGGTTTGTCCCGCCGTGGCGACAGTTCATGCAGACTGCGCGCGATCAACTCCTTGCCCGCACCGGTGTCGCCGTTGATCAGCACTGACGCGTCGGTCGGCGCGATATTCGCGATCAGCCGGCGCACCTGCTCGATCGCCGGACTACGGCCAATGATGCGCGGCGCCACCGAGTTCTGCCCGGCCAGTTCACGGCGCAACGCGAGATTCTCAAGCACCAGCTTGCGGCGCTCCAGCGCACGCCGTACGGTTTCGATCAGACGCTCGGAGGCGAACGGCTTTTCGATGAAGTCATACGCGCCGTCGCGCATCGCCTGCACGGCCATCGAAATATCGCCGTGACCGGTAACCAGAATCACCGGCACGTCGGGCGCACGCTCGTGGCACTGCGCGAGCAGCTCAAGACCGCTTGCGCCAGGCAAGCGAATATCGCTGACGATCACCCCGGAGAAATCCGCGCTAATCATTTTCGCCGCGGATTCCGCCGACGCATGGCCGATCACGTCGAAGCCCGCGAGTTGCAAACTCTGCACGCTGGCGCGGCGCACCAGTTCGTCGTCTTCGATGTACAGCACTTGCAGGCCGTGGTTCAGCATGTCGTTCTCATTTGATTCAGGAACCGGCGATAAGCGGATCCGAAGTATGGCTCGTCTGCACGCGCGCGCGGCGCAGCGTCAACACGAATAATGCACCGCCGTCCGGCGCGTTGCCCGCTACCAGCGTGCCGCCGCAGTCGCGCGCAATCGACGATGAAATCGCGAGACCGAGTCCCAGCCCCTGGCCCATTTCCTTCGTCGTGAAAAATGGTTCGAACAGACGCGGCAGCACGTCGTCGGGAATGCCGGGGCCGTTGTCGCGCACCGCGAACGAAACGCTCGACTCCGTGGCTTCAACCTCGATCCAGATGCGCGGGGGTGCCATTCCCGCCGTCGCGTCGAGCGCGTTGCCGAGCAGATTGATCAGCACCTGTTCGAGCCGCAGATCGTCGCAATGGGCGATCAGATCGGGATGGTCGTCGGCCAGATTCAGCGATGTACGCACGCCAGTGTCGGCATCGAGCAACACGAGTTCGACGTCGACGCCTTGCAGGCGTTTTTGCAGCAGCGCAACGACGTTGCGCAACGCTCGCATGATCGGCGCACGCGCGCTACGCGGCCGGGCGCGCCCGACGAACAGCTTCAACTGATTGGTGATCTTGCCCATGCGTTCGGTAAGCGCCGCGATCGCTTCGAGATTCTCGCGCGCCGAAGCCTGGTCACCGCGCTCGAGCAGCACCCGCGTGTTGTCGGAGAAACCGCGCAGCGCCGCAAGTGGCTGATTCAATTCATGCGTAATGCCGGCCGCCATCTGACCCAACGCGGCGAGCTTGCTCGCCTGGATCAGCTCATCGTGCGCCGCGCGCAACTCCTGTTCGGCGCGCGTCCGCTCGGCCACTTCCTTCTGCAACTGTTCGTTCGCCTGCGAGAGATCCGCGGTGCGCTCGGCCACGCGCTGGTTCAATTCCGCATAGGCCTTTTGCAGCAGGGAACGGCTACGCATCACTTCGCGCACACGGGCGCGGCGCATTCTCCAGTAGAACGCGAGCAGGACCAGCGACACATATCCGAAACCGGTAACGATAGTCGCGTTGCGCGCGTCGGCGTCGACCGGATTGACGGGCGACATTGTGATCAGATGCCAGTCCGGCTCACCCATGCCGCGCCGCGACGCCAGATAGCGCGGCGCATAACGGCCGCCGCCGATGCGCACGATCTGCGCATTGCCTTCGAGCGTGCGCTCGATCGTCACCGGCAGTGGCGCAATCGGCTGTTGCGCGTACTGGCGCGCCTGATAGATCGAATCGGCGACCTGTCCCGACAACGGCCGGATCGTGTGATATTTCCACGCCGGCACCGACGACAAAAAGATCACGCCGTGGTCGTCGGTAACCACCAGCGGCTCGGACGCATCCGCGCCCTGAAACCATTCGAGATCGAGTTTGACGACCGCCACGCCGACGATCCTGCCGTCGCGCCGCACCGGCTGCGAGATGTAATAACCCGGCGCCTGCGAAATCGTGCCGATACCGAAGAAGCGACCCACGCCGCCCTTCACCGCATCGAGAAAATATGGCCGGAATTGATAGCCCGCGCCGATGAAGCTGCCCGGCCCGTGCCAGTTGCTCGCGGCGACGCAATAGCCGTCGAGCGGAATGATGTAGGTGACCGTTGCCCGCGCGTGGCGGTTGAGGTCTTCGAGATAGAGATTGGCGCGCTGGACGTTGGCAGGAGTGGGATTGACCAGCACGTCCTGCACGATGGGATGTTCGGCCAGCAAATAAGGCAGCGATTCGTAACGCTCGAGCGTGCTTTTCAGCGCGCTCGTGGTGCGATCGACCCGTACCGCGGCGTTGTGCCGCAAGTTGTCGATGCCGCTTTGCCACGCAATGCTGTACGTGAGCCCGCACGCCGCCACGAGCCCGGCGACGAGCGCGAAGAGGATCAGCAGGCGGCGCGTCACGTTGGCAATTCCCGATCGGTGTGGATCGGATATTGTGGCATAAGGCGGCGCGCCGCCGGCGCGAGCTTCCTCGGCCGACGGCGCGGGATCACGGTGCGCGGACGCTTTCATGCCGGAACGTCCGCGGCCGTGATCGGAGTGGTGGCGGGGCCGGTACGCGGCTTAAACGCCAGCCGGCTCTTTAACCGGCACGTCACCCCGCAACGCGGCGTTCAGCTTGTTGCGGTCCAGTTCCTTTTCCCATGCCGACACCACCACCGTCGCCACACCGTTGCCGACGATGTTCGTCAGCGCGCGGCATTCGCTCATGAAGCGGTCGATTCCGAGAATCAGCACCATGCCCGACAGCGGAATGGTCGGCACCACCGCGAGCGTGGCGGCCAGCGTGATGAAACCCGCGCCCGTCACGCCGCTTGCGCCCTTCGACGTCAGCATCGTCACCGCCAGCAGCGTGAGTTGCTGCGTCCACGTGAGGTCAGTGTTGGTTGCCTGGGCGATGAACAGCACGGCCATCGTCATGTAGATGTTGGTGCCGTCGAGGTTGAACGAGTAACCGGTCGGCACTACGAGGCCCACCACCGAGCGCGAGCAGCCGAGCTTTTCGAGTTTCAGCATCAGTTGCGGCAGCGCGGCTTCCGACGAACTCGTGCCAAGCACGATCAGCATCTCTTCCTTGATGTAGCCGACAAAGCGCAGGATGTTGAAGCCCACCACACGCGCGATGATGCCGAGCACGACCACCACGAACACGATCGAGGTCAGATAGAACGTGCCGATCAGCTTGAGCATGGGCAGCAGCGAGCCGATGCCGTACTTGCCGATCGTGAACGCCATCGCGCCGAACGCGCCGATCGGCGCCAGCTTCGTGATGATGCGCACAATGCCGAACAGCACGTGCGAGATTCCGTCGATGAAGTTCGTGACGACCTTGCCCTTCTCACCAGCCGTGGCCAGCACCGCGCCAAACAGCAACGCGATCAGCAGGATCTGCAGGATTTCGCCCTGAGCGAACGCGGACACGAGCGTGTCCGGAATGATGTGCATCAGGAATTCGACCGTGCTCTGGCCGTGTGCCTTCGCGGCATACGACGCGACAGCCTTACCGTCGAGCGTAGCGGGATCGATATTGAAGCCCACGCCCGGCTTCAGCACGTGTGTCGCGATCAGACCGAGCACCAGCGCGAACGTCGAGACGATTTCGAAGTACAGCAGCGCCTTGCCGCCGACGCGCCCGACCTTCTTCATGTCTTCCATGCCGGCGATACCCGTCACCACCGTGCAGAAGATGATCGGCCCGATCACCATCTTGATCAGCTTGATGAAGCCGTCACCGAGCGGCTTCATGTCGACGGCGAAGTCCGGCGAATAATGGCCAAGCGCAATGCCGATGATGATCGCCACGATCACCTGGACGTACAGCACTTTATGAATGGGTTTCTTCACGATGTTTCCTGCGATATGGGTGAGCTCAAGGCCTGCCACGCTGCGCACCATGCGAACGAATAATCGTCACGTTTGTGCACGGCATTAGGCCGCGACAAGACGACGAATTCAGAAATACCGGGAAGGGAAATCAGACATCGTTGTCTCCTTGCTTTAGTTGTCGGACCGTTGCGGCCGCGGGTTCTAAATTGCAAGGTCGATGCCAGCTTAGTGCGAAGCGAATCGCTTTGATTTATATAGGTTTTTTGGCGTGTCGCCGCTCACACCGTCCGGGATTCCGGAAATCCGGACGAGGGGTGTCGGGGAATCCGGAATCCGTACCGGCGGCACCTCCGGGAAAACCCGGAGAAGCTTTTCGGGCGTGGCTTCCGCTCACTTCAGCGCGAAGCCGCGTAGCGTTTAAGTGTGACGCTCATCCATGTCAGACGCGGCTGTCTGACTTCTATGCGCCGCCCTCTTCCAGCACCAACAGGTTTTCGTGCGAGAAACCCAGCGACACCGGTTGACCGCGTTCGGGCAAGCCGCGATTCGGATCATTGAACACATCGAGTGAGATGACCGCATCCTTCACGCGTGTTCTGATGCGCACCACCGCACCGAGAAAATTCACTTCTTCGACGATCGCGCTGAGCGTATTGCGGCCCGGCGCGGCCGGTTCCAGAACGATGGCTTCAGGCCGTAGCGCAAGCATGCGTTGCTTGCCCGCGTCGTCCGCAGGCAACGCTTGCGTAGTGGTCAGCTCCTGACCGTCGACGGCCATCCTGCCGGATTTCGGGTCGATCACATGCCCCGCGAGAATGTTCAATGTGCCGACAAACGATGCGACAAAGCGCGTGCGCGGATAGTTGTAGATCTCCGAAGGCGAACCGATCTGTTCGACGCGCCCCTCATTCATCACCACGATGCGGTCCGAAATCGACAACGCCTCTTCCTGGTCGTGCGTGACGAAAATCGACGTGATGCCCAACTCGCGTTGCAGCGCCCGAATGTCCTGCCGCAACGAAATGCGAATCTTCGCGTCGAGCGCGGAGAGTGGTTCGTCGAGCAGCAGCACCTGGGGCTTGCCGGCGAGCGCGCGCGCCAGCGCCACGCGCTGCTGCTGACCGCCCGACAGTTGCCACGGATAGCGCGCGCCGAGGTGCGGCAGCTTGATCAGTTGCAACATCTCCTCGACACGCTTGCTGATCTCCGCCTGGGGACGGTGCGTGATCTTCAGCCCGAAACCGATGTTATCGGCCACGGTCATGTTCGGAAACAGCGCATACGACTGAAACACCATGCCGACCTTACGCTGCCGCGTGCGCAAATGCGTCACGTCCTTGTTATCGAGCCGGATGGTGCCGCGCGTCGGCGTTTCGAAACCGGCGATCATCCGCAGCACCGTCGTCTTGCCGCAGCCGGACGGCCCAAGAAACGTGATGAATTCGCCGCGCTCGATCTTCATGTCGAAGTGATGCAGCGCCGTGTTCGCCCCGAAGGCCTTATGCAGATTTTCTATCTCAAGGAATGCCATGATTCTCTGCCTTATCCGGTCAAATGAATCCGTCAAATTTTCTGGCCGCTAAGCGCGCGGGCCGAACCGAATACCTGGATCAATCCCATCGCCGCCCACGTAATCACGAACGCGATAATCGCGAGCGCCGACGGTTCGTACGCGCGGTTCGCACCGATCAACTGCAGATACGGACCGAACGCGGGACGGTCGAGCAGACTCGCCAGCGTGAACTCGCCGATCACCACGGCAAAGGTGAGGAAGGCGCCGGACAGAATGCCCGAGCGGATATTGGGGAAGATCACCTTGAACAGAATCGTCGGCCAGCTTGCCCCGAGACATTCGGCGGCTTCGGTCAGCGAGCGCACGTCGACCGCGCGCAAACCGGCGTCGACCGCGCGATACATGTACGGCAGCGAAAGCGTCACATAGCCGAACACCAGCAACAGATCGGTTGCGCGTTCGTTGCCGGTGAGCGGCAGAATCGAACTGCTGTTGTAGATGCGCAGATAACCGAACACGATCACAATCGCCGGCACCACCAGCGGCAACAACGTAATGAACTCGACGACCGGCCGCAGTTTCGGCAACCGCAACTGCACGTAGTACGCGGTCGGCACTACCAGCAACACGCCGACAATGATCGTCAGGATTGCCATCAGGATCGAGTAACCGAACGAGGCCTGAAAACGCGGGTCGCTCAGCACCACGTGGTACGCCTCGAAGCTGTAGACGCCACGCTTCATGCGCAGGCTGAATTCGAAGGTCGCGAGCAACGGAATCAGAAAGTACAGCGAACCGGCGATCATCGCGATCCACGCGCCCGCACGCGATTGGCCTTTCATCGGCGCCCCCTTTCTGCGCGCGAACGCAACCAGATGTACCCGCCATTCGACAGTCCGGTCACGAGCACCATGCCGAGCGCGAGCGCGTAGCCGAGGTTCTGGTTGTGCATCACGTCGCCGCGAATCTGCGCGTAGAGCAGGATCGTGACGATGTTAAGCGAACTGCCGGTCAGCGCGTATGCCGTGGCGACCGCGCCGAACGAATTGGCGAACAGCAGCAGGGTCGCGCCGAGCACGCTCGGCCACAGCACCGGTAACGCGACGTGGCGCCAGTATTGGAAGGCCGTGCCGCCGAGGCAGTCGCATGCTTCGCGCCATTCGCGCTTCAGGCCATCAAGCGCCGGCGTGACGATCAGCACCATCAGGGGAATCTGGAAGTACAGGTAAGTCAGCGTGAGTCCCGAGAAGCTCAGCACACTGAAGCCCGTCGAGTACAGATTGAAGTCGAGGTATTTCTTCAGCAGGACGGTCACGAGGCCGACGCGCCCCAGCGTGCAGATGAAGGCGAACGCGAGCGGCACGCCGGCAAAATTAGAAGCGACGCCGGAGAACGTCATCAGCGTAGGGCGAATCCAGCCCGGCAGTTTGCCCTGCACCGCCGCCCACGCGAGCAGCAAGCCGATTACGCCGCCGCCGATCGCAGACGCGGCGCTCACCTTGAAGCTGATCCAGTAGGCGTCCAGCACCGTGGGCTGCAGCAGGTCGCGGAAATTCGCGAGGGTGAAGTGGCCTTGGGGATCCTGAAACGCACCCACCATCAGAAAGCCGGTCGGCAGAATCAGGAACAACAGTGCGAAAGCAAAAAACGGCACCACGCCGATCCAGGCGAGAAAATGCGACGCGCGGCTCGGACCGCCGGCGCGAGGTGTTGGCGTGGGCACAGGCGGAACCAGTAATTCCGGCTGCACCGACCCAGCATCCGATGAAGCGCTCATAGCTCACCCTTGGGGCTTTCTGATTAACGCCTGACGCGCCGCCCTCAGGGAGCGACGCGTCATCTTTTGAAAACTGCGCGTTACGGGTAAAAGCCGCGGCATATGCGGCGTGCGATTGAACGCCGCTCCACCGCCGCCACCGCGTGCGCCACGATGATTATTTGACGTTCGCGCCGACCGCTTCGTCCCAGTGTTTCGTGATGGTGTCTTTGTAGGCGTCCTGCTGGGACAGCGTCGGGAACACCACATTCTTGTATGACGAAGGCGGCGGCAGCTTGTCGAGCAGCGCTTGCGGAACCTTCTTCTGCGCTACCAGTTCGTTGTAGCGCATCGGATGGCAATAGCCGCTCAGCCAGCCAATCTGGCCTTCATCGGAGTACAGATACTCCATCCACAGTTTGGCCGCATTCGGATGCGGCGCGTAGGCGCTGATCGCCTGCACGTACACACCGGCGACCACACCCGTTTTCGGAATCACCACCTGCACCTTCGGGTTGCCCTTCAGGGTGTCGCGGTCGGCGAGCGCGTTGTAGTCCCAACGCACGATGATCGGCGTGGTGCCCTGTGCAAGCGATGCGGCCTTGCCGATCACCGGTACGAAGTTGCCGCTCTTGTTCAGGTCGGCGAAATACTTGAGACCGGCCGTGTCGGCCTTGCTCACATCGCCTTTGCTTTGCGACATGCCGGCGGCAAACACGGCCTGGATTGCCTGATTGGCCGTGCGCGGGTCGCCTGCCAGCGAGACTGCGTTCTTATAGTCAGGCTTGAGCAGATCGCTCCAGTCGGACGGCACCTTGTCGATCATGTCGGCGTTCACTTCAAACGACAGTACGCCGTAGTAATCGCCATACCAATAACCGTCAGGATCTTTCGACTCTTTCGGAATCGAGTTCCACGTAGCAACCTTGTACGGCTGCAGCAAACCCTGGGCCTTCGCGGTCGGACCGAACGACAAACCCACGTCGATCACGTCGGGCGCCTGCGGCCCCTTGTTGCCCTTGTTCGCCTTGATGGCTTCCACTTCGTCGCCCGAACCCGCATCCGGATTCAGCTCGTTGATCTTGATGCCGTACTTCTTCTGGAATCCCGCCACCAGTTGACCGTAGTTGCACCAGTCGTGCGGCAACGCGATCACGGTGAGTTGGCCTTCCTGCTTGGCGGCGGCGATCAGTGCGTCGAGCGGCGCGGCCGAGGCGCTGCTCACACCGGCTGCGGCGACACCCGCAGCGGCCGACATCGAAAATAAACGAGCTAACGCGGTGCGCTTCATAGTCTTCCCCATCCTCTGCCGAAATTGCTACGTTTGGAAAATTTCTGGTTTTCAGCTTCATGGGCGCGCATCTGAACAAGCCCGCGCCCGCGTCACGCTCAGCCCGGTTTCGCCGGCGCCGAGAACATGTCGTGTTCAAGCTTATCGATGCGATCTGTACAAATCATGTCGACGCCCCAGTGGACGAGCAGCCGCGCGCGCTCAGGGTCGTTCACCGTGTAGGCCAGCACGCGCAGCCCGGCCGCCTTGATCTCGGCAACCAGCGGCTCGTTCAGATACCGGTGGCTCGCGTGCAACGACACGCAATCCAGTTCCCGCACAATGCGCAGCCAGTCCGCCGGAACCTCTTCGAACAACATGCCGCGCTGCAGCACAGGCGCTGCAACGCGCGCCGCAGCAAGCGCCTCGAACGAAAATGACGACAGCAAAGGTGGGGTTTGCCCTTGCCACAAAGTCAGCGCGCCGCTTGCAACCAGGCTTCCCGTGATCTCGTCACGCCCCGGACAAGGTTTGATTTCGATGTTGGCGGCAATGCCATCTCGCGCGCAACGCCCGGCGGCCTCGGCGAGTGTCGGCAGGTGGGTGCCGGCGAACTGCGGCCCGAACCAGGCACCGGCGTCGAGCCTGGCCAGTTGGTCCCACGTGTGTTCGGCAGCGGCGCCATGACCATTGCTGGTACGTTCCAGCGTGTCGTCGTGCAGCAGGAAGAGCTGGTTGTCGGCGGAGAGCTTGGCGTCGAATTCGACCATGCGGTAGCCGTAACGCACGCAGGCGTCGAAACCGGCCAACGTGTTCTCCGGCGCCAGCGTGCCGCCGCAGCGGTGCGCAACCAGCCTCGGATAGGGCCAGTTGGCGGATAAAGTGCGATCAGTCCCGTTTGCCACGTCTCGTTACCTTCCATCCAGATAGAGCGAGTTGAGTATGCTCTCGACACGTTCCCTGCCGCTACTGCCGCCATGCAACCTTTACGCGCGAGCCCCGCGCGTAGTGTCACGTCAATGGGCAACGCTGCGATAGCTGGCCGCACGGCCAACGCCGCGGCTCATTGCGTCGCGTGGCGGCCCCGCGATCTTATTGTCAGGATGCCGAACCATGTCGCTTCCGGGCGGCGCCGCGTGCAGCAACAAACGGTTCAGGCGGCAGATCCCAAGGTCCATTATGGCAACGACATGGATCAATCAAATTGCCAAAAAACGCCGCAAATTGCTCGAAATCGGACATTTCAATTCCTTTCCGAACATTTGATGTTCGAAATAGGCATAGCACTTCGATCTGCGAAGGCTAAGATGAAATACACAAACTTGCAAGCTGCCAAAAAAATACAACACAATTCGACTAAAGTAGTAGGCTTGACATAGTCTGGACACACATCCGTGTCCACGATGACACTTTAAGAACAAGCCGTGTCAGCGAGCGTTCGCACCCAAGGAAAAATGCATGTGGCAGGAAGACCGTCATCAGAGAATTCGCGCGTTGCTGTCCACGCTGCAACGCGTGTCGACCGAACGGATCATGGCGGATCTCGGGGTATCGCGCGAAACCGTACGGCGCGATCTGCTCGACCTCGAGGCACTCGGTGAATTGCGGCGCGTGCATGGCGGCGCGATCAAACCCGCCGACGAGGCACCGATCGCCGAGCGCGCCCATATGCGCGTCAAGTCAAAAACCGCGATTGCGAAGGCGGCCACCGGTTTGATCGCGAGCGGCCAGACACTCTTCATCGACGCGGGCACCACCACCGCGGCGCTCGCCGAGGAACTGGCGAAACTGGCGAACCTGACGATCGTGACCAATTCCATCGACGTCGCACTGAAAATGCGCGGTGCCGTGGATCAAACGGAAGCGGCCAACGAAGTGATCCTGCTCGGCGGCTCGATCAGCGATCGCGCCATGGCGACTACCGGCGCCACCACCGTGCTCGACATCCAGCGCTATCGGGCGGATATGGCCTTGCTCTCGCCGGTCGGCATCGATCACCGGCATGGAGCGACCAACTACGATCACGCCGAAACCGAAGTGGCGCGTGCCATGGTTGCCAACGCGGACCGCGTGGTGATCCTCGCCGACTACAGCAAGATCGGTCAGCGCAGCCGGATTTCGTACTGCCCGGTCGATCGGATCGATGTGCTGGTCACCAACAAAAAGGCGGCCGAAGCTGCTGACTTTGCGGCACTCAAAAAGAAGCTGGAAGAGATCGTTCTGGCTTAGGGGCTTAGGGGCTTAAGGGCTTAGGGCCTCTTTGGGACCTCGTAGGGCTTCGCCCTATTCCTTCACATGCATCGTATCGAGCGCACGCTTGCGCAAGCGCGTGTCACGCAACGCGCCGGCAGCGTCGAGCACCGGATACGCCGTCGAACAGAACAGCGAATTGAGCCGTTTCATATCGCTGATCAGATCCAGGTGCAACGCACTGGTTTCGATGCTGCGTAAGGTTTGCCCGGCGAGCCGGTCCAGGTGTTTGTACGAATATGCGCGCTCCAGATCGCGAAAGCGCTCCTTTTCCGCCAGCAGCCGCTCGGCACAACGCAAATCGTTATTCAGAAACACCGACAGGCCAAGTTGCAGATTGCTGACGAGCCGTGTGTGCAGATCGTCCAGCTCGCCCAGCCCCTCCGCCGAAAACGACAGACGGTGCGCGATCTTCTTTTCCTCGATATCGCGCACGATCCGCTCGATGATGTCGCCCGCATGTTCCAGGTTGATTGTCAGCGAGATGATGTCGGTCCAGCGGCGGCTATCGGCCTCATCGAGCTGCTCGCGGGAAATCAGCGTCAGATAGCTTTTGACTGCGGCGTAGAGCTGGTCGACGTCGTCGTCCATGCGAACCGTTTCGCGCGCCTTCTCGAGGCTATTGTCGTGAATCAGCTCGGCAACGTTATCGAGCATGGTGCGCACGATGTCGCCGATGCGCAGCACCTCCCGTGCCGCATGCGCGAGTGCGAGCGTGGGCGTGGGAAGCGCGGCGGCATCCAGATGCAGCGGCCGCAGCTCGCCGTTGGCCTGCGGCCGGTCCGGCAACACTCGCGTGCAGATGCGCGCGACCGGATCGATCAGCAACAGGCAGGCGCAGCAGCGCAGCGTGTTGTAGATCACATGAAAGCCAACCACCGCTTCGCGTGGATTTGCAATCAGCACCGGCAGCCCGCGGGCGAGCAGCGGCGCGAACGGCAGGATCAGCAGCGCGCCGGCCAGCTTGAACGCGAGGCTGCCCAAGGCCAGACGCCGCGCCGCGGCGTTCTGAGCGAGCGTGCCCATCAACGCCAGCAAGCCGCTGCCGAGATTCGCGCCGATCACCAGACACAGCGCCACCTTCAACGAGATAACGCCGGACGAGGCAAGCGTCGCGGTCAACAGGACCGCGGCGAGACTCGAGTAGGACAGCATCGCAAATGCCGCGCCGACCAGCGCGTCGAGCATGGTGTCGCCGGTCAGCGCACCGAACATCACGCGCACGCCGGCGCCTTGCATCATCGGCTGGGCGGCTTCGACGATCAGGTGCAGCGCCAGCAGAATCAGGCCGAGCCCGATCAGCGTACGGCCGGCCTGGCCGAGACGGGTTTGCTTGCGCGACAGAAAGAGCGGCACGCCGAGCAGAATCAGGATCGGCGACAGCCATGACAGATCGAGCGTCAGCAGGCGCGCCATCAGTGCGGTGCCGACGTCGGCGCCAAGCATGATCGCAAGGCCGCTGGTGAGCGGTAAAAGACCTTGCGCGGCGAACGACGTGACGATCACCGCCGTTGCGTTGCTGCTCTGCACGAGGCTCGTCACACCGACGCCCGACAGGAAGGCCCGCCAGCGGCTGCTGGTGCTGCGCCCGAGGACGCTGCGCAGATCGGCGCCGAGCACGCGCAGGATGCCGGTACGTACGATGTGCGACCCCCACACGAGGAGCGCCACACCAGCCAGAAGGTTAAGGAGAATCAACATAAAACGCTACGCATCCATTCCTGCTGCCATGACCCGAACCGCATGCCGCGCGAATCGGCACCCGGGGTGTTTATGACAGTAGTGTTGCACATTTTTGCCTTATTGTAATTTTGTGCTTTTAAATATACGCTCGCGCAAAGCTGCGAGTTGCTGTGTGCCTGCTCATCGTCCGGAACACGGTTCACTCGATCACTTTGTTTGCCCACTTCATCACAAGGACTCTGGATGAGCCGCAACCTTGCGCTATTCGACCTGGACCACACGTTGCTGCCGCTCGACAGCGATCAGGCGTGGGCCCACTTCATCGCCAATCTGGGCATAGAAGGCGCTGCGCGGCATGCGGAGGAAATCGACGATTACTACCGGCAGTATGTGGCCGGCACGCTCGATATGACCGCCTATCTGAACTACACCCTGGCGCCGCTGGCGCGCCACTCACGCGAGCAACTCGACGCGTGGCATGCGAAGTTCATGCAGGAGGTGATTGCGCCGGCCATCCTGCCGGCTGCGCGGGAACTCGTGCAACGTCACATCGATGCGGGCGATCTGTGCTGCATCGTCACGGCCACCAATGTGTTCATTACGAAACCGATCGGCAAAGCGCTCGGTTTCGAACATCTGCTGGGGATCGATCTCGGCACCGAAGGCGGCGATCCGCTGGCACGCTTTACTGGAACCGCAGTCGGTGTACCCACCTTCCGCGAAGGCAAGATCGTCCGCACCGAGGGTTGGCTGGCTTCGCTTGGCCATCGTCTGGAAGATTTTCCGCAGAGCTGGTTCTATAGCGACTCGATCAACGACGTGCCGTTGCTCGAACGCGTCACGCATCCGGTCGCCACCAATCCCGACCCGCGTTTGCGAGCCATTGCCGCGGAACGCGGCTGGCCGGTGATTAAATTATTTGCTTGAGATTGCGCACGGCGCGGGGTGGCCTTGGGGTGGCCACGAGGTAGAGCCGACTACACACGCCCCTTCCACGGCACCAGCCGCCGTTCCAGCGCACGCATGCCGAGATCGAATAGCCATGCGATCAGTCCGATCAGCACGATACCCATCACCACCACATCGGTACGCAAAAAGCTCGACGCGTTGAGCACCATCTGACCCAGCCCCGCAGTTGCCGCGACCATCTCCGCGGCAACCAGCGTGGTCCAGCCGAAGCCGATCGCAATCCGCAAGCCGGTCAGAATCTCGGGCAACGCTGCCGGCAAAACCACATGGCGCACGATCTGCGTGAAGCGTCCACCCAGCGAATAGGCCGCATGAATCTGCTCGATAGTCGCGCTGCGCACACCGGCCCGCGCCGCCATCGCAATCGGCGCGAAACAGGCGAGATAGATCACGACGATCTTCGCCGTCTCGTCGATGCCGAACCAGATCACCACCAGCGGCAGATACGCGAGCGGCGGCAACGGCCGGTAGAACTCCAGCGGCGGATCGAGCAAGCCGCGGGCAACCCGGCTCACGCCCATCAGAATCCCGACCGGCACCGCCGTGACGGCAGCCAGTGCGAACGCGCCGAACACGCGCAACGCGCTCCATGCGAGATGTTCGGAGAGCGGCAAACCGCCTTGAATGCGTCCGTGCCACGCGTCCAGAAACGCGGCCCAAACCGCCTCGGGCGTCGGCAGAAATAGCGGTGGCAGCCAGTGGAGGTGCGTCGCGAACCACCACAGTGCCGCGAGCGTCGTGACCGAAACCGCGCTCAGCGCCGCGGTCGGCCCTTCGCCCGGCAAACGCCAGCCGCGTACCGGCCGCGCGTTGCGTCGCGGCGGCTCGCTTGCCTGGGTTAGCGGCACCTTGCCCAAAGATTCACGCGAAGCCGTCACGACAGCACCTCTTCCTGATTCCGTTCATTTCGCTCGTGCAGACGGCGCACCAGCCGTTCGCGCCATTCGATGAACGCCGGCGACGACTTGACCGCACGCGCATCGCGTGTCTCGAGAAAGCGCCGCGCGAATGGCAGGTCGTAGCTCTCGGCGATACGGCCCGGTCCCGGCGTCATCACGACGAGGCGCGTCGCCAGAAACAGCGCCTCCTCCACGCTATGCGTAATGAAGAACACCGTCTTGCGCGTGCGGCCCCAGACGTCCAGCACGAGTTCCTGCATCGACTCGCGCGTCATCGCGTCGAGCGCGCCCATGGGTTCATCCATCAGCAGCACCTGCGGATCGCTTGCTAGTGCGCGCGCAATGCCCACGCGCTGCTGCATGCCGCCCGACAGCGCGTAGACGCGCGAGCGCGCATGCTTCTCGAGACCAACCAAGGCCAGCTTCTCCAGCGCGATGCGTTCGCGCTGCGCCTTCGGCACGCGCTGAAAACGCAAACCGAGCGCAACGTTGTCGAGCACGTCGAGCCAGGGCATCAGCGCGTACTTCTGGAACACGACACCGCGATCCGCGCCCGGCCCAAGCACGGGTTCATCGTTCAGCCGCACCTCGCCGCCGGTCGGTTGAATGAAACCGGCGATGCAATTGAGCAAGGTTGTCTTGCCGCAACCGGACGCACCCAGCGCGACGACGAATTCACCTGGCTCGATGCGCAAATCGACGTCGGCGAGCGCGATGGTCGGCGCCGTGCCGCGGACGCCTTCGTAGGCGACATGCAGCCGCCGGATCTCAAGACCGCTCATCGCCGTGCCTCATGATGCTGATGGATAGACTTGCTCAACAATCAATGCGCCGCACGCTGCACGAATTGCGGATCGACGCCGGTCGAATAATCGGCCAGCACGTTCTGAATCGTGCCTTGCGTCTTCAGAAACGCAGCGGTCGCGGCGAGCGATTTAGCCGCGCCGGATTGCGCACCACCGCCAAGCCATGCGTTCGACGCCTGCTGGGCCGGCGTCGGGAATGCATACAACGCGAGACTCGCGGGCACGTCCTGCGCAGTGGCGCCGGACTCCTTCGCGACCGCCTCGACCTGCGGAGACGCCGCGGTCCATGCCGACGTGTGATCGCGGTAGCTTGCATCGGTTGCGGCTAGCACCTTCACGAAACGCGCGACGAACTCGGCGTTCTGGCTCGCGAACTTACGGTCGACGACGAAACCGTCGAAGGTCGCCTTACCGGTTTGCTGCGCGACCTGGCCCGAGGTGATCAGCACCTTGCCGTTCTTCTTCACCTTCGCCAGCACCGGGTCCCAGATGTAAGTGGCGTCGATGTCGCCACGCTCCCACGCCGCCGCGATTTCAGGCGGCCGCAGATTGACGATCTTTACATCCGACGGATTCACGCCGGCATTCTGCAGCGCGACCAGTGTGTGAAAGTGCGAGGTGGACACGAACGGTACGCCAATCTTCTTGCCTTTCAAGCCGGCAACACTGGTGACGTTCGAACCGTCGCGCGCAACCAGCGCTTCGGCGTCGTTGATGTTGTCCAGAATCCAGAACAGCGAAATATCGACGCCTTGCGACAGCCCTGCCGCGATCGGGCTCGACCCCGCTTCGCCGAGTTGCACGGAGCCGGAGGCCAGCGCGCGGATCACGTCGGCGCCGCTGCCGAGTTTGCGATAGGTGACTTTGTAGCCGGTGGCTTTCTCGACTTCGCCCGTGGCTTGCGCATAGCGCCACGGCACGACCATGTCCTGATACGCGATCACGACTTCTTTGCTGTCCGCGTATGCAGCGGAAGAAAACGGCGCGGACAGCGCGAGCAGCGCAGCGAACGCGGCGAGCGGACGAAGAAAGCGGTTCATCGAGAAGCCCCTTTAGTGTGTATTGTCTGGGAGGATTTCGACTATAGGGAGTTTGTGCGCGGGCGGTTCTAATTAATCCGCGATTACTAATGACGCTGTTCAGGCATTGCTTTTCACGCTGAGTTGGATCGGCACAACTGCTGCGGTGGGCAGTAGATGGGTTCTAGCGAATGATTGCTATCCGGGACGGTCAGTTACTGTGGGTCGTCATTTCCATCTGCGCCAGCGCTTCGATTTGTATGCTGCTCGCACGGTACTACCGGTCACTCGCGCAAGTAGGGCGCCAGCGCATGACTCAGGCGGCAAAAACCGGCCTGCCAGAAAGAACAAAGCCCGCAACCAGTGCGGGCTTTATTTTTTAGACAGCAACCCGGTCTAAATCGCTCAAACCACCCCGGCTCCGTGCGCCTGCAGATCGGCGTGGTAGCTCGAGCGAACCATCGCGCCCACGGCTGCGTGCGTGAAGCCCATCTTGTACGCTTCTTCTTCGTACATCTTGAACGTGTCCGGATGCACGTACGAGCGCACCGGCAGATGGTGTTCCGACGGCTGCAGATACTGGCCGATCGTCAGCATGTCCACGTCGTGCTCGCGCAAATCGCGCATCACCTGCAAGATTTCCTCTTCGGTTTCGCCGAGGCCGACCATCAAACCCGATTTGGTCGCGACGTCCGGATGCAGCGCCTTGAAGTCCTTCAGCAGCTTCAGCGAATGCGCATAGTCCGAACCCGGACGCGCTTCCTTGTACAAACGCGGTACCGTTTCGAGGTTGTGGTTCATCACATCGGGCGGTGCGGCGTTCAGAATGCCGATCGCGCGATCCAGGCGGCCGCGGAAGTCCGGCGTCAGAATTTCGATGCGTGTTTCCGGCGACAGCTCGCGCGTCTGGCGGATACATTCTACAAAGTGAGCCGCGCCACCGTCGCGCAAATCGTCACGGTCAACGCTCGTAATCACCACGTACTTCAGCTTCAGCGCGGCAATGGTGCGCGCCAGGTTGCCCGGCTCATCCACATCGAGCGGATCGGGGCGGCCATGGCCGACGTCGCAGAACGGGCAACGGCGCGTGCACTTGTCGCCCATGATCATGAATGTCGCAGTGCCCTTGCCGAAGCATTCGCCGATATTCGGGCAACTCGCCTCTTCGCACACCGTGTGCAGGTTGTGCTCGCGCAGAATCTGCTTGATTTCGTAGAAGCGCGAATTGCCGGTGGCCGCTTTGACGCGGATCCAATCCGGCTTTTTCAGCTTTTCGATCGGGACGATCTTGATCGGGATACGGGCGGTTTTGGCTTGCGCCTTCTGCTTTGCGGTGGCGTCGTAGGCAGCGGCGGCGGCCGGCACGGCGTCAGGAGCGGGAGAAGCTGCGAGGTTCGCGGTAACGTCAGTCATTCGTTCGGTCCAGTCAGGCGGTAAGTACACCGGCCTGCGGTTGGGCGACGGCCGCGGGACTGCCGTCGAGGTTTGCGGTGAGGCGTGCTGCAAAGGTACGGGCCACGTCGTCCCAGCCGGCGACAACGCCCAGCGTTGCCATATCGACTGTTTCGAGCCCCGCGTAGCCGCATGGATTAATGGCCAGAAACGGCCGCAAGTCCATATTCACATTGAGGCTCGCGCCGTGATAGCTGCAGCCGTTGCGGATTTTCAGACCCAGCGCGGCGATCTTGGCGCCGGCGTGCAGCCCGGCGTCCGGCCCGGGCGCCACGTAGATACCAGGGGCGCCCGCCTTGCGTTCTCCGGCGAGATTATACGCCGCGAGGGTGTCGATCACGGCCTGCTCGATCCGCGTGACCATCTCGCGCACCATCAGCTTGCGGCGGCGCAGGTCCAGCAGCAGGTAAGCCACCACCTGGCCGGGCCCGTGATACGTGATCTGCCCGCCCCGGTCGACCTTGACGAGCGGAATGCCGCTATCGGCGGCCAATAGATGCGCCGGATCGCCGGCCTGGCCGAGCGTAAAGACAGGAGGATGTTCGACCAGCCAGATTTCGTCGGGTGTATCGGCAGTGCGCGCGTCGGTGAACGCGCGCATCGCTTCGAAACTGGCTTCGTAAGGTTCGCTGCCAAGCCAGCGCAGCGTAAGCGGCGCCGTGGCAGACGAGGGAGACGGAAAAACCGGGGTGGCGCACATGATCCCGACAGTTTACCGAAATCTGGACATCCCCGCCGAAGGTGTCTGCATGAGCCAGCGCCGTGTCTCTGCTTCTCTGCACGCCCGAACGGCAATCAACTGCGGCGCCGGCTCGCCATGGCAGGCGCAGTGCCGCAGCGCCCTCACACCGTGCGCCAGCCCCCACGCATGCGGGCCGCCAGCCGTTCGCCGACCAGCGCGAACCAGTTCAGCGCACGTTCATCGCAACGCGTGGGTACGGAAAACGCGACCTTCGCATGCGTACTGCCTTCGGCGCTCAACCACAACCGTTCGCCGCGCCGCAGCCGCAAGGTATGGCCGGGCTGCAGCCAGTAGTCTTCCGTGTCGTCGCTACGCGTCACCCACACCGCACCGCCGTGCACAACCAGCTTGGTGCTGCGCGCTACCTTCATAGGAATGGTTTCGCCGTTGCGGATTTCAAAAGCGATACTAGAGGAAATTTCTCGCATGATGCCCTCGCCAAAGTTCGTTTCATGGCTACAATCGTATGCGTAGCAAGGGTTTACGCAAAACGATCTATTTTCACCTCTATGTGAGAAATATTGCGATGGATCTCCGGCATCTACCCCCGCTAAACGCCGTCAAGGCGTTCGAAGCCGCAGCCCGCCACGAGAGCTTCTCGCGCGCCGCAGACGAACTGTTCGTCACGCACGGCGCCGTCAGCCACCAGATTCGCGCGCTTGAGGCGGAGTTGGGCGTCACGCTGTTCGCCCGCGACGGCAAGCGCGTCCGGCTCACGGACACCGGCCGCCGCTATGCCACGCGCGTGCGCGCCGCGCTGACGGCGCTGGTCGAGGCCACCCGCGAAATCCGCGCCGGCGACCGCGAGCGGCGCCTGGTGGTTTCCATGCTGTCTTCGTTTGCGGCGCGCTGGGTAACGCCACGCATCGGCAGCTTTATCGAGGAGCATCCCCAATGGGACCTCGAACTGCTGTCCACCAACGCGTTGACCGACTTCGCGCGCGACGACGTCGACGTGGCGATCCGTTTCGGCTACGGCAAATATTCCGGGCTGCACGCGGAGTTGCTGCTGGAGGAAATCTTCTTTCCGGCCTGCGCGCCGAATTTCAACGGCGGCAAGCTGCCGCAAACGCCGGCCGATCTGGCCAAAGTCCCGCTGCTGCGCTCGGACGACGAACTCTGGCGCCCATGGTTCGACGCCGCCGGCCTCACCGACTGGCCAGAGCCGAAGCGCGGCGTGCTGTATCAGGATTCGTCGAATCTGCTGCAGGCGGCCATCGACGGCCAGGGGATCGCGCTCACGCGCCGTTCGCTGGCAATGCACGAAATCGCGGCAGGCCGCCTTGTGCGGCTATTCGATGTGGATGGGCCGAGCCCGTGGCAGTACTACTTCATCTGCCCGCCGCAGATGCTCGAGACCGCGCGCGTCAAGGCGTTCCGCGATTGGGTGTTCGAAGAGGTGGGACGGTTCAAGCAGCTTTTCGAGCGGGCTTGCTCGGCGGGGCCGGCAGCAAGCGCCGATCTGGCGGTGGACACCTTGCGTGTCACGCCGTAATCCATGGGCACGAAGCCCGGCGTTAAAGCACCACCTTCACCATCGGATGGCCGGTGAGCGCGCGATAGATATCGTCGAGCTGCGCCTGGCTCGTGGCGCGCACCGTGACCGTCAAACCGGTGTAATTGCCGCCGCTGGACGGCCGCGTTTCCACACGTGCAGGGTCGACTTCGCTATCGAATTGCCGCACCACCGTGACAATCGTGTCGGCGAACTCGGGATGCGACTTGCCCATGATCTTGATGGGAAAGTCGCACGGGAACTCAAGCAATGATTCTTTCGCGGGATTCACTCTCTACTCCTTGCTGCGCTTCTTGCGCTTCCTTGGCCTTGGCGCGCTGATAGGCGGCGTACAACGCCGCAAACACCGCGCCCGGCTTGCCATCGCCAACAGGCTGGCCATCGAGCTGCGTGACTGGCAGCACTTCCTTGGTGGCGGAGCTGACCAGAATCTCGTCAGCGGCACGCACCTCGGCTTCGGCGATCTCGCGCGCTTCGAAGCGGATGCCGCATTCGCTCGTCAGCTCTTCGATCAACCCGTAGCGAATCCCTTCGAGAATCTTGTGGCTGCGCGGCGGTGCGTGCAGCACACCGTCCTTCACCATCCAGATATTCGAAGACGAACCTTCGGTCAGCATGCCGTCGCGAAACTGGATCGTTTCGAACGCATCGTTTTCGGCCGCGTACTGCGCCATCAGCACGTTGCCGAGCAGCGACACCGATTTGATATCGCAATTGAGCCAGCGGCGGTCTTCAGCCGTGACGCAACGCACGCCCTGTGCGCGCTGTGCGGCGCCCGGCAAGCTCAGCGGCGTGACCATCACGAACACGGTCGGCTGGATACCGGCCGGAAATGCGTGACCGCGCTTCGCGACGCCCCGTGTGATCTGAACGTAGGCGATCGCGTCCTGATCGGAGCGCAGGCCCGCGTCCGCTTCATTAGCCGCGACCACGCGTTCGATCAGCCCACGCCAGCCGGCGTCGTCGAATGGATTGGCGATACCGATCTTGTCCAGCGAACGCGCGAGGCGCGCCAGATGATGCCTGAAGCGAAACGCCGTGCGGCCGCCCGCGTGGTGATACAAGGGCGCGACTTCGTAAATGCCGTCGCCGAAAATAAAGCCGCGGTCGAGAACCGGCACCCGCGCTTCGGACAAGGGCACCAGCTCGCCGTTCAGATAAACGATGGGGTCGAGCGGAACATCGGCAACAGCGGTCATCGCAATCAGGCTCTTATTTCTTCTTGTTGAACATCAGCATCAGCGAATCCCAGACGCGGCCGACCACGCCGGCTTGCGGCACAGCTTGCAACGCGACGATCGGGAATTGCGCCAACACCTTGCCGTCGGCCACCAGCTTCGCGGTGCCGACCTGCTGACCATTCGCGATCGGTGCGATCAGCGGATCGATCTGCTCGATCTGCGGCTTCACCTTGTCGCCCATGCCCTTCGGCACGGTGATGTACTGATCACCCTTCACGCCGATCTGCACAGTGTCCTGCGCACCCTTGTAGACGCGCGGCGTGCCCACGACCTGATTCGCCTTGTACAGACGCACCGTGTCATACGCGGTGTAGCCGTAGTTCAGCATCTTCAGGCTGTCCTGCACGCGGTCGTGTTCCTTGGTCTCGCCCATCATCACCGAGACGAGACGGCGCGAACCGTCGTTGGCGCCCGGCAGCGGGCGCTTGGCGCTCGCGATCAGGCAGTAACCCGCGGCTTGCGTGTGACCGGTCTTCAGGCCGTCCACCGTCGGGTCGATCCACAGCAGACGGTTGCGGTTCGGCTGCTTGATCTTGTTGTACGTGAATTCCTTGACCGAGAAGATGTTGTAGTAGTCGGGGAAGTCACGGATCAGACGCGCCGACAGCACCGCGAGGTCACCCGCCGTGGTGTAGTGCTGCGGGTCGGGCATACCGTTCACGTCGGCGAAATGCGTATGCGCCATGCCGAGTTTCTGCGCTTCGGTGTTCATCATGTTGACGAACTGCGCCTCGCTGCCGCCCACCAGTTCGGCCAGCGCGATCGCCGCGTCGTTACCCGACTGGACGATCATGCCGTACACCAGATCGTGCACGGTCACCGGCTTGTTCGCCTCGATGAACATGCGCGATTCGTCGGTTTTCACGCGACGCACCGCTTCGCTCGGCATCACCGTCTGGTCCATCGTGATCTTCTTCGTCTGCAGTGCTTCGAAGACGAGGTACGCGGTCATCAGCTTGGTCAGCGAAGCCGGTTCGACGCGTTCGTCGGCATTGCCCGATGCAAGCACCTGATTGCTGGTTGCATCGACGAGCACCCACGAGCGCGCGTTCACCGCGGGCGGCGGCACTTGCGCGAACGCCGTGCTGGCGACCAGCGTGGCCGGCAGCACGATGCCGAGGGTCACGGCACGGCTAAGCGAATGGGGAACGAAAGAGGAAACTGACGGGAATGACGTGCGGCCGGACATGGAGAAACGCATAGGGTCGATTCGTGCGGAAAAATACATCGCGCGCAGGGCGCATAGTTTGGAGGAGCCGGTCGGCGAGCGTCAGGCCGTAAAAAACGGCACGGCGCCCATTGGACTTCCGGCAGCGCGATCGGTTCGCGCAGCACGCCTCGCATCCGGCACCGCTGCGCGCGAGAAAGAAGCTACGCGTCGCGCGAACTGCCGGGTGGGCGATGCTGCGCCCAAAAAAGAGCGCCCATTATACGCGCGCTATCCTGGTATCTTTGAGCAAAGGGTGGCGTTTAATTTGCGTTTGCACGTACCTGTACCCCGGAAAACGCACGCGTGGCGTCAATTAGCGCCATGCGTCGACGATGATCCGCTTCAGGACGTGCAGCTTGCGATGCAGAAAATGTTCTGCCCCCGGAATCACGACAACCGGCAATTCCTGCGGCCGGGCCCAGTCGTAAACCGACTGAATGGGAACGGTCTCATCGGTCTCGCCATGAATCACAAGCGTGTTTTCCGGCACGGGTGCGACTTCCCAACGGCTCGCCGCAGTGCCGACGAAAACAATCCGCTCGATCGCCTGGCCTTCTTCACGCAGCCTGGCCGCCACGTGCGACAGCACGAAAGTGCCAAACGAAAAGCCCGCCAATACGAGGGGCAGATCAGCCTGCCCGGCTTGCGCGCGCATGTGATCGAGCACGGCGCGCAGATCGTCGCGCTCGCCGATGCCGGCATCGTGCTCGCCTTGCGTTTCGCCGACACCGCGGAAATTCGAGCGGTACGTCACGTAGTTCAACTGCACGAGTGTGCGCGCGAGCGTCTGCGCGACCTTGTTGTCCATCGTGCCGCCGAACAGCGGATGCGGATGCGCGACCAGCGCGATGCCGCGCGGCGCGGCGCCGTTCTCACGCATGTCGTCGGGCAGATCCAGCGCGACCTCGATCTGGCCGACCGGGCCGTCGATCAGATACTTCTGTGTATGTACATTCATGGCGACGCTTATTGATCGATTTTCAGACGCTCGACGATCTTGCCGTTTAGAAGGTGCGAATCGACGATTTCATCGATGTCGCTCTTGTCGACGTAGGTGTACCAGACGCCTTCCGGATACACGACGAGCGTCGGGCCGAGTTCGCAGCGATCCAGACAGCCGGCCTTGTTGATACGCACCTGGCCGGGGCCGGCGAGGCCCAGTGTCTTCACCCGCTTTTTCGCGTATTCCTGCATTTCCTGCGCGTTGCAATTCGCGCAACTCGGGCGCTCCGCGCCGGGTTCACGCTGGTTGAGGCAGAAGAAGACGTGGTGCTTGTAGAAGGAGTCCATGATGTCCGGGAGCGGGCCTGTAAGAGTGGGGAGTGGCGCTGCTAGCGCTGTGGCGCGCCTGTTGTGCGGACGATTATAGCGAGCGAGGCTGGCAGCCGCCGAACGGCGGACGATGTGCAGTCATTCGACCGGCCCCACGCGCCGCCTGCGCTTATACGGGCTTCGCGCGCCGCTTGAGCCACACCTGTTCGACGAGATAGGCGAGCCACACCAGCGCGGCATATGGCCAGATCCACGCGATCCAGTGCGCGAGACCGTTGAAATGCAGATAGCGGCCCTGGCGCCAGTCGGCCAGTACGGCATCGAAATACGGATTCACCGGCAGCAGATTGACGAACACCAGGGCCACCGTCAGCGCACAGGCCGCCAGCGCGGCACGCGACCTGCGTCGCAAGCGCAACGCCAGCAGTGCCGCGACGGTGCCGCCCACGAGCCCTGCCAGCGCGCCGGGCGTTGCCCAGTCGAACGCAAGGCCGGATTGCGATTGCAGAAATGTCGCGCCCGCCTTCACACACAAGGTCGTGACGATAAACACGATCAGCAGCCGCACCAGTGGCGCATGGCGGCGCACCGGCAGCGAAGCCAGCACGAGTGCGGCGAACAGATTGAGCGTCGTGATCACGGCTTCCCAGGCGTCGTCCGGCAACCAGGCGGCAACCAGCGCCGGCCACGTGCCGACATGCCACGCCGACGGCGTCCATGCGAGCAACGCATCTTGCGTCGTCGAATCGAAACGCAGCCAAAGCTCGCGCGGCCAGTTGCCCAGTCCGAACAGGCGAGGCGCCGGATACATCGTCGCGAACGGCCACGAGGCGACGAGACACGCGAGCGCCGCCGTGTCACGCTCGAACCAGAGCAGCCGCAAACGCCGCAGCAAACCGCGATCGAGCAACGCGCCCGTGGCCGGCGACACGATT
Source organism: Paraburkholderia agricolaris (assembly GCF_009455635.1). Classification (NCBI taxonomy): domain Bacteria; kingdom Pseudomonadati; phylum Pseudomonadota; class Betaproteobacteria; order Burkholderiales; family Burkholderiaceae; genus Paraburkholderia; species Paraburkholderia agricolaris. The sequence continues at coordinate 305,115 of NZ_QPER01000001.1, read as the reverse complement.
GCCGCGCCCAGCAGCGCGCCGAGCGCGTTGGCAGCCAGATCGAGATTGGACGCAACCCGCGTCGGCAGATAGGTCTGCACCGCTTCCATCACGCCCGACAGCAATCCACCGAGCACGAAAGCCAACGCAACCGCCAGCGGGCCGCGCCAGTGCGGATACACCGCGAGCACCACCAGCGCGCCGAACGGCATATAGCCGAGCACGTTCGTAACCACGTCGAACGCCGTCAGGTATTGCGGCATGGGATCGGACAGATACGCAAACGGCGCGAGGCCGAGCGAACGCCAGCCGGAAAACGGATACCACGAACCGTAGACGATCAGCGCCGCATAAAGCCCCAAGGCCTGCCGGGCAAGCGCCGACGGGCGGCGCTGCCAGGATTTGACGCTCATGCAGCGCTCCGTTGCGTGCGCTGCATGCCGGTCATTGCGCGGCGACCAGCGCCTGCACGCCCAGCCATGCGCTGATCTGCGCGACGAGATCGTCGCTGGCCGTGGCAAGCGCCTGCGCGCCGCCGGCCGCGTCCGCCGAACTGGACGGCGCCCGTGCGATGAAGGTGCGCTGGCCGATCACCTTGCCGTTTTGCGTCAACGTGGCGCGCGCGGTGACCGCCGCGTGGCTTTCCGACTGGCTATCGAAGACCTGTTCGAACTCGCTCAGATCGACCTTCAGCACCGGGGCATGCACGCCGTCGGCGCCGGTCAGTACCGTGCCGCGCGAACTCAATGCGCCGCGCAGACGTTGGGTCAGCAATTGCGACGGCGCCATGGTCCAGTGGCTATTCGCATACGACGCCGTCTGCTGTGCGTCGGCGTAGCTGAGCCGGTAAATCAGCTTGTCGGATTCGAGATTGTCGGACGCGGTGACATCGAGCACCTTCACTGCCGGCAACGTGCCGGCCGAGGCCGCCGGATTCGGCGGCCCAAGGTCGTAGCGAATGTCCGAGATCGCCGCAGGGTTGCCGGCGCAGCCGGCAGCCAACACGCCGAACGCGAGCAATACCGCAAGCGCGGTGCTCGAGGACAACAATCGGTGAATCGAGCGTGACATAACCATGTTCCTTCTTCAAAACCTTCAAATCATTTCATTGAGCAGCGTGCGCGGCGGGCCATGTGAAGCCGGCTTCGCCTGGGCCCGGTGCCGATTTCGGTGCGCCGAACAGCACGCTGCGCGGATTGGTGCTGAACGTGTCAGCAGCGCGGTCAACCGAACGGGCCGCCGAGCGCACGTCTTCGGCGAGCGAATTGACGCGCGGCAGCGTGTCGTAACCCACGCGCGCCGACAGTTCCTGAATCGAACTGTCCATTGAGACCAGCGCGTCCCCAGCTTGCTGCGCCGCCGTCCCGACCTTGTTCAGATTGGTCTCGAACGGCCCGTCCGGACGGTTCAGACTGGTGATCAGCTCGTTGGTCGATGCCAGCGTGCGATCCAGCGTGTTCAGCGTGGCGGGCAGCTTGCCGGCCGCCGGGGCCATCTGCTGGGTCAGCGTGGCGACGCCGTCGGCGGCTTTCTGAATGCTCGCGGCCGTGCCCTGCAACTGGCTAACCATTTCCGGCGACAACAGATTGTCGACGTCGTCGGTGACTCTTTCGAGTTTGCGCAGCAAGATGTCGCCGCGTTGCTGTAACTGATCGAGCAAGCCTGGACGCATCGGCAATTGCGCCACATCTTTCACCGACGACGCGAGCGGCGTCGGATCGCGCCCATTGTCATCCAGCTGGATGAAGGCGATACCCGTCACGCCCTGGAACCCGAGGCTGCCGAACGTGGAGTGCGTGATCGGCGCGTGCGTGTCGACGAGGATGCGGATCAGAATCTGCCCCGGATGATCCCGGTCGAATTTGATCGACTGCACCTTGCCGACGTCGAGCCCGCGATAGCGCACCGCCGCGTCGGTATACAGCCCCGTAACGTTGGTGCGCGCGATCAGGTCGTACGGCACCCGCACCGAACGGTCGACGTTAAACAAGAAAGCCGCCACCGCGATCGCAGCCAGCAGGACCACCGTAAAAAGTCCCGCCCAGAAGGCATGTGATTTGTTTTCCATTGTCAGGTTCCCTGGTTCACAGCGGCAATTCGGACGATGCCGATTCGAGCGCCGCGCGCGGCAATTTCGCGCGGCGTTCCGGCGGCAGCGCCTGCAGCGCGCGGCGCCCGCGCAGGCCGAGGAAATACTCGCGGATAAAAGGATGATCGACGCCCGCCGCCTCTTCGACCGGCGCGGCGACCAGCACCTTGCGGTCCGCCAGCACGGCGACACGGGTGGAGAGCGCGATCATCGTGTCCAGATCGTGCGTGACCATTACCACCGTCAGACCGAGCGCACGATGCAGCGCCGAGATCAGTTCGACAAATTCGTCGGATGCCTGTGGATCGAGGCCGGCGGTCGGCTCGTCGAGAAACAGCAGTTCGGGTTCGAGCGCGATGGCGCGCGCGATACCCACGCGCTTGATCATCCCACCAGAGAGCGCCGACGGCATCTTCGACGCGTGCTTGCACGGCAGGCCGACCATCTCGAGCTTGAGCATCACGATGTCGCGCAGCAGATCCTCAGGCACCTTGCCGAGTTCGCGCAACGGCTGCGCGACGTTGTCGAACACCGACAGCGACGAAAACAGCGCGCCACGCTGAAACAGCATGCCGGAGCGGCTGCGCATGAGCAGCGCGGTTTCCGGCGAAATGGTGGAAATGTCTTCGCCGAACAGCTTGATGGTTCCCGACGACGGCCGCTCCAGCCCGAGAATCTGCCGCACCAGCGTGGTTTTGCCCGAACCCGAGCCGCCCACGATCGAGACGATCTCGCCACGCCGCACGTCGAAATTCAGATGCTGATGCACGATGTTGCGGCCGTAGCGCTTGGTGATGTCGATCACTTCGATCACCGGCTCCGCGATCTCCGGCATCGGTTGGCCGCGTACGGCCTGGGTCAGTGGCGCGATCATCCTAGCCCCACGTTCTGGAAGAGGATCGCGAACACCGCGTCCGCGAGAATCACGATGGTGATCGAGGTCACCACCGAGGTGGTCGTGCCTTCACCGAGGCTTTGCGAATTGGCCTTGATACGGAAGCCGAAGTGACAGCCGACGATCGCGATCAGCATGCCGAACGCGACGCCCTTGCCCAAACCGATCCACAGATTCGCGACCGGCACGACGCCCGGCAACGCGCGTGCGAAGTAGCTCATGTCGATGCCGAGCACGATCTTCGCGGCGAGCGCGCCGCCGGTCAACGCGATGATGTTAGTCCACATCACGAGCAGCGGCATCGCCACGCCGAGTGCGACCACGCGCGGCAGAATCAGCCGCAGGCCGTGAGGAATGCCCATCACGCGCATGGCGTCGAGTTCTTCGGTGACGCGCATCACGCCGATCTGCGCGGTAATCGCCGAGCCTGAGCGGCCCGCCACCAGAATCGCCGACAGCACCGGCCCCAGTTCGCGAATCACCGACAGCCCGAGAATATTGACGATGTACTGATTCGCGCCAAAAAGCCGCAGTTGCTGCGCCGACAGATAGCTCAGCACGATGCCGATCAGGAACGCGACCAGCGCGGTGATCGGCAACGCCCTGGTGCCGGCGTTATAGATGTTCGCGGAGATTTCGGTCCATGGCGTGATTTTCGGCTTGCGCAGGATCGCAAGAATATCGAGCACGACTTGCCCGAGCATGCCGAATCCGCCGTACAGATGCTCGAAGAACGAGAAGATCGAGAGGCCCAGGCGGGTGAAGGGATCGACCTTGACCACCGGTTCGACCTTTTCGCGCCCTGTGTCGAGCAGCGCGATGCGCTCGAAAATGTCGCGTTGCGTGTCGGTGAGCGTGGTGTCCGGCGGCATTCTGTGGCCCCACACGCGCCACAGTGCCTGCCCGCCGACGTGGTCCATCCGGACGATACGGGACAGGTCCCATTCGTGGATGCCTTGGGCGCCGCTCAGCGAATGCAACAAGGGGATCACGTGGCCGGTGGCCTTGTCGCGTGCGAGCGCGAGCGCCGTCCACTGGCCCGAAAGCCGGACGATCTTGCCTTGGCTGCCTGCCGCGACTTCAAGGCCGGGCGGAGTGTCGTAGTTCAAGGATCGCTGCAATCTGGTTATCGGATTAGGGGCCATTGTAACGAAGGCGCGGCTGATGAACCGGGCTCGTGGGCTCACGGCGTTCGCTGTCGCTACAATATGCCTCATGAACGCCTCCAAGACCCCACCCCAAGCCGCTGCGGCTGCCGACTGGCGCATCGACCGCGAGCGCGCGGTCGCGCTATTCGGCCCGCACGCGCATGACTGGCCGATCGAGATCGTCGAGGAAACCGGCTCGACCAACGCCGACTTGATGACGCGCGTCAAGGCATTGCCGCGCAAAGCCGGCGCGCTGCCCCGCCCGATCGTGCGGGTCGCGTATCTGCAAACCGCGGGGCGCGGCCGCCGTGGCCGCCCCTGGTATGCCGAACCGGGCAATGCGCTGCTGTTTTCAGTGGCGTGTGTGCTGCCGCGGCCGCTCGAAGGGCTGGCGGGTTTGAGCCTCGCGGTCGGTGTGGCGCTGGTCGACGGGCTGCGCTCGTTGCCCGTCGCGGGTCCAGGGCAGATCGCGCTGAAGTGGCCCAACGACGTCCTGCTCGAAGGCGACAAGCTGGCCGGCATCCTGATCGAGACCGCATGGAGCACGGACGAAGCGAGCGCCGTGGTGATCGGTATCGGCACCAACGTGAAGGGCGCGGACGAACTCGCGGCCAAGGTCGGCAAGCTGAATGCCGACGTGCCGGCGCAGGCGCGCGGCACCATGCCGACCGCGCTGCAACGCGCGCTGCCGAACGCGAACCTCACCGATACGCTGGCAGCGGAACTGAATGCGCTTGAACCGGCGCTGCAGCGCTTCGGCGCCGAAGGCTTCGCGCCGTTCCAGGCGCGCTGGAACGCCGTGCACGCCTACGCAGGCCGCGAAGTGGTGTTGCTGGAGCAAGGTCAGGAGCTGGCACGCGGCGTGGCGGCAGGGGTCGACGAGCGCGGGCAACTGCTGCTCAACACCGCCGCGGGCCGTTTGACTGTGGCGACCGGTGACGTCTCGCTGCGTCTGGCCGACGGTGCTGCATGACGAGCGGCGCGCCTTATCTGTTGATCGACGCAGGCAATAGCCGCATCAAGTGGGCGCTGGTCAAGCCGGACGGCACGCAAATCGCGGCCGGCGCGCTTGCGCACGGCGGCACTGACCAACCTGACTGGTCGAGTTTGCCGACGCCGGGCGGCGCATGGTTATCGAACGTGGCCGGCGAAAGTGTCGCGGCGCGAATTGCCGCACTCCTCGACACTCACTGGCCACAACTGCCGCGTACGACGATCCGTGCCTGCGCACAGCAATGCGGTGTGACCAACAGCTACACGGCGCCGGATACGCTCGGCAGCGATCGCTGGGCTGGCCTGATCGGCGCACACGCGGCGTTTCCCCGCGAGAATCTGCTGATTGCGACGTTCGGCACGGCTACCACGCTTGAAGCGTTGCGTGCGGACGGCTGCTTTGTCGGCGGTCTGATCGCGCCGGGCTGGACCTTGATGATGCGCTCGCTCGGCGAGCACACGGCGCAACTGCCGACGCTCGACGCCAACGCCGCACGCGGCTTGCTCGACGCGAATTCCACGTCAGGCGGGGAACGCCACGGCCCGTTTTTCGCGACCGATACGCCGCGCTCGTTGTCGGCCGGGTGCACATTGGCGCAAGCCGGTTTGATCGAACGCATGTGGCGCGATTTGCAGGACGAGTGGCAAGTGCCAGTACGGCTCGTGGTAAGCGGCGGCGCCGTGGACGAAGTGACAAGTGCGCTCAAAGTGCCGCATACTCGCCACGATTCGCTGGTGCTGTCGGGGCTCGCGCTGATTGCCGCCGAACGCACATTGGCAGACGGCGCCTGAGTCGCGGCCATACGGATAACAGCGGCTGAACTTATCGACCGGGAAAGACTAACGATGCTGCGCTGGCTGATCGCCATATTGTTTCTTGCCAACATGCTGGCATTCGTCGCGATGCGCGGCGTATTCGGCCCGACGCCCACAGCCGGCAGCCGCGAGCCGAACCACCTGAACCGTCAGCTGCACGCGGAATGGTTGAAGGTGCAACCCCTCACGGCAGCGGAAGCAGCCGACCAGGCAGTGGTAGGCGGCCCGGTGCCGGCGGCGCCGATAGCGGCATCGGCATTGCCGCAGTAGAGAGAAGCGGCAAGGGGCGCCAAGCCCCGGCACTACGTCTCGCTTCGGCGACGAAAAGAAGAAAGCACCGTCCGAACCCGGACAAACACCTCACCCTTGCGCGCGCACCTTCTTCAATAACGCGGTGGTCGAACGCTCATGCTCGAAGGGAATCGCCAGCGCCTTGCCGCCCCATCCCCGCACAATGGCCGATTCGGGCAGAGCATCCATGTCGTAGTCGCCGCCTTTGACCAGCACATCCGGTCGCAGCGCCGAAATCAACTCGACAGGCGTTTTCTCGCCAAAACAAACCACGTAATCGACGCTCTCCAGCGCCGCCAGCAAAGCCATCCGATCGGCCTCGTTATTGATCGGCCGGTCATCGCCTTTGCCGAGCATGCGCACGGACGCGTCGCTATTGACGCCGACAATCAGGCAAGCACCGAGCGCTTTGGCATCGGCAAGATAAGTCACATGCCCGCGGTGCAGGATGTCGAACACCCCGTTGGTAAAGACAACCGGGGCGGCCATCGAAGCGCGAAGCTTCACCAGCGCGTCGCGCGTAAGAATCTTGCGTTCAAAAGTAGCAGCCATGATGGAGTCGCGAAGAAAAAAGAAGTGCCGCCACGATACACGGCGAACGGCATGAAGCAAAACGGCCCGGCAAGCTGACGCCTGCCGGGCCGTTCATGAAACCTTAAGCCTTCTAAATCATCAAGCCGGCTGTTCCGCCGATTTCTGATCGGCCTGCAGGCGCGCGACCACTTCCTTGCGATAGCGGTTCAATTCCTGCGCCGTGTTGAACGTACGCTCGAACAGGATCGACAGGTTGTGCAGAATCCGCTCCACCACTTTCTTTTCCCAACCGTCGTCGAAACGGATCTGTTCGTCGAGCCAGCGCTCGAGCCATTCCGGATCCGGCAGACGCGATTGAATCGTGTCGCGCGGGAACAGCGCCTGATTCACGTGCAGGTTGGTGGGGTGCAGCGGCTTTTCCGTGCGGCGAGCCGATGCCATCAGGACGCCGATCTTGGCGAACGCAGCACGCGCGATGTCACCGGTTTGCACCATCGCTTTCTTCATGTAGCGCAGATACGCGCCGCCATGGCGCGCTTCGTCGCGCGAGATGGTTTCGTAAATGGCCTTGATGACCGGTTCGGTGTGCCATTCGGCTGCACGGCGATACCAGTGGTTCAGGCGGATTTCGCCACAGAAGTGCAGCATCAGCGTTTCGAGCGGCGGCGCCGGGTCGAATTCAAAGCGCACGGCGTGCAGCTCTTCTTCGGTCGGGCACATTTCCGGCTTGAAGCGGCGCAGATATTCCATCAGCACCAGCGAATGCTTCTGTTCTTCAAAGAACCACACGCTCATGAATGCGGAAAAATCGCTGTCGTGATGGTTGTCACGGAGGAACATTTCCGTGGCGGGCAACGCCGACCATTCGGTGATCGCGTTCATCTTGATCGTCGCTGCCTGCTCGTCGGTCAATAGCGATGCATCGAACTTGTCCCAGGGAATGTCTTTCTCCATGTCCCATCGAACGGATTCGAGCGATTTATAAAGTTCCGGATAAAGCATGGTGTTCATAGTCCCACCCCTGTTCTGCGCATACTGTCTGTGTCTGTCACTACTACATGTAGCACTTTTGCTGATGACGAACGAAACGCACTGTTTTGTGCGCCGTTTATCGGCCAAGCATTCAATTTTACGCGGTAATCGGCTGCCTAGATGCATCGGGCAGCAAAGAAGTCCAGCCGTTTGCGCGGCGCTGCTAACCAGAAGTTACGCGCTACGCGGCCAACCGTGGGTGAGGGATACCCTATGCCTGAGGTCGAGCCAGTTTGCGATGAATCCGCACCGTCCAGCCCTGCGCCGGGGATACCGGCGGCGATTGGAGCAAGGGCGGCTGGATTGGTTGTTTTTCAGTGCACGCCCAAAAGCCAAATGAAGCTTACACAATGATAGCACGCTGACTTTACGGATCCCGTGCACTAACAGTCGCAATTCTGGTGCCCGATTGACTTCTCTCAATAAACAATCCGATTCACGAAGTGTGGCGGACGATCGGGGTCAAAACCATGACATGTGGCGAATTTGCCTCGCCGCGCCGAGAGTCCGCCGGGCTTTGCGCCGCCATCGCGTGGGTTGCATCGCCCGGCTTCGCGCCTACCGTTAAACGGGTTTCTTCGTCGCGCGCGCAGCGGTGCCCGTACTGCCGGCACGCTTCGCCGTCGAAGTCGAGGTTGCCGACGCGGCCCGCTTCGCCGCCGGCCGTTTGGCGGCAGGCCCGGCGTCAGCGGCTTCATCCGGTGCGTCAGCCGCACCCTTTGCCGACGCCGCAGCGCCCGCCGCTCCGGGCGAGTCCGTCGCCGAATCGCCTGACGCGGAGGCGCCCGCAGCGGGTTGCGTCATCGCAAACTGGGCGATCTGGTTGAACTGCGATTGCAGCAGATTCCACCAGGCGGAGGCGTCGAACGGCGGCGTAGCGACCTCACCCTCCTCGGTTGCCGGCTCGGCGGCGGCCGACGAGTTCGCATTGCTTGAAGCCGGACTTGAAGCCGAAGCTGCCTCCGGATGCGGCCAGCCAGCCGGCGCGGGGCTCGGCGCCGCACCGGCGGAAGCCGGCTGCGCCATCGACGACTGCGCGAACGCACCGAATGCGCGCAGTGTCGCGAGCGTGGCGCGCTGCACTTCGAGCGCCTGAATGGCGGATTGCAGCATGTTCAGATTGAGCTTCAGCCATTGCTCGACCGCGCGCATATCCGTGATGCGCTTGTCGAGCTCTTCGACATTGGTCAGCGGCGCCATCATGTCGGACATCATCGACAGCGACGGCCCGAGGCTACTGCCCGCCTGCCCGCCGGAAAACGCCGAACTGAACGGCGAGAGACGCATCATGCCCCACATGCGTTCGAGCATTTCAGCGGGCGGAAACCCGGGGAAACCGGGAAAGGGCGGCGTGGTGCCAGGTGTATCGGTCATGCTTGTCGCCTCGCTGCATAAAGGGAAGGAAATAGCGCCATCCCGGACGCGTCTGATTCGATCATACCGCGCGCGGCGCGGCGCACCACGCTGAGTTTGGGCAGCGCTTCGGACAACCGTTTGCGCCCCTCGCGCGGCACCTCAAGCGCGGACCGGCGGAGGCTTTGCGCAAGCTGCGCCGGTCGCCGGTTTCAGGAACCTTCGTCGTCCTTGGCGCCGCTGTCCGGCGTGTGCCGCGGCCGTCCGCTCCACGGGTCCGCGCCGCCAAAATCCGGCGCGCGCCGCTCGCGCAGCGAGGTCACGCCTTCGCGCACGTCCGGCCCGGCGAAACCCATGAATTCCAGCGCCAGTGACGTATCGAACGCCGGGCCGGCCGAGCGCAGCCAGTTGTTCAACGCGTATTTGGTCCAACGAATCGCCGTTTGCGAGCCGTTGGCCAGTTTTTGCGCGACTTCGAATGCTTTGGGCCGCAGATCGTTTTCATCGACGGCAAGCGACACGAGACCGATCCGCTCAGCCTCCTCGCCGCTCACCGGCTCGCACAGCAGCAGGTAGTACTTGGCTTTCGCCATGCCGCACAGAAGCGGCCAGACGATGGCCGCGTGATCGCCGGCGGCAACGCCAAGGCGCGTATGGCCGTCGATAATGCGCGCCGTTTTCGACGCAATCGAGATATCGGCGAGCAGACCTGCCACGAGCCCCGCGCCGACCGCCGGACCGTGCATCGCCGAAACGATCGGCTTGCTGCAATTGATCACGTTGTAGACCAGATCGCGCGCCTCGCGCCACACGCGTGCGCGGACGTCGAAATCGGTCGCCATGTCTTCGACCAGTTGCAGGTCGCCACCCGCCGAAAAGCCTTTGCCCTCGCCGCGGATAATCGCGACACGCGTTTCGGGATCCCGATCGATATCGCGCCAGATTTCGGCGAGCTCGAAGTGCATCCGCGCGTTGGCGGTGGCCAGCCCGCTTTTGTTCGCGCCCTCGCCGCTCATCACGACTTCGAGCACGCCGTGCGGATGACGGTGCAATTGCAGCGACTGGTAGTGCGCGTAAAACGCGTCGTTACGGTGTGGTGCCTGAGACATGGTGAGCAATCCGTCTATCGATGTATCTGTTGAAACCGTCGCCTTAAGAGCCCCTTCGGTAGGTTCAGCTCATTCGGCCTGTTTCGCGCTATGTCAGCGCGAAACTCACACAAACTCCCCACGCAAACTCAATTCGGTTGATAAACCCACTTCCCATTCTTGATTTCGACCATCACGCGGGCCCGTTGATCGAGTCCGAGGTGATCGGTGGCGCTCATGTTGACCACGCCGTTGGTATCCGCAAGACCACGCGTCGCTTCCAGCGCGTTGCGCAGCGCACGGCGAAATTCAGGTGTGCCGGGCGCGGCCTGCTTGAGCGCGATCGGTATCGCGTTCCCGAGCAACATGCCGGCGTCCCACGTGTACGAACCGAACGCCGACACGCTGCCCGCTCCGCGCAACGCTTCAAAGCGCGCGATGTAGTCGAGCGCGAGACGTTTGGCCGGATGATCCGCCGGCAATTGCGCAGCGACCAGCACCGGGCTCGCGGGCAGGAACGTGCCGTTGCAATCGGCGCCGCACACGCGCAGGAAGTCGTTATTGCCGACCCCATGATTGTGATAGATCAGCCCTTTGTAGCCACGTTCCCTGAGCGTCTTCGGCGGCAGCGCGGCGGGCGTGCCGGCAGCACCGACCACCACCGCATCCGGGTGGGTCGCGAGAATCTTCAGGACCTGGCCGGTCACGCTCGGATCGGTGCGATTGAAGCGCTCGCTCGCCACCATATCGATGTGATGCAACTGCGCGAATTTGGCGACTTCGGTGTAGAACGTTTCGCCGAGCGCATCGGCCTGGCCGATGAACGCCATCGTTTTGACGCCGTGTGCGCTGGCGTGCGCGGCGATCGCCGAGGCCATCATTGCGTCGGTCTGCGGGGTCTTGAACACCCAGTGGCGTTTAGCGTCCACGGGTTCGATGATTTTCGCCGACGAGGCCAGTGAGATCATCGGCGTTTCACCGTCGGCAACCACATCGATCATGGAGAGCGAATTCGGCGTGATCGACGATCCGATGATCGCGTCGACGTGATTCTCGGAGATCAGTTTCTTGGTGTCCTGCACCGCCTGTGTGGTGTCGGACGCGTCGTCGAGCACGATGTATTCGACGTTCTGCCCGCCAATCTGTTTGGGCAGCAGCGCGACGGTATCGCGCGCGGGAATCCCGAGCGACGCGGCCGGCCCGGTCAGCGACAGCACGAGGCCGATCTTCACCTGCGCCAAGGCGATGGTGGGTAGCGCGGCACATAGCGCAGCGGCAAGGCGGCCGAGCCCGCGCCTGGATGGTGTTGCGCGTACGCTCGATGCGCGAGCGCGCCGGGTTTCTCGTTCCAGTGATTCAAATCGCGGCATGCTGTCTCCTCACGTCGGTTTTTCGTTTTGATGTACTGCCGATGTGCTGCTTGTCTTGTGCTTGCGCTGTGCCTGCGTTGCACCGGTGTGCTGCCGGCGCCCAGTTCACGTGCTGTTTCACGCTGGTTCCACATGCAACGGACAGCCGCTACCCCGTGGCGCGCCACCGCGCCAGTCAGTGTAGCGGCGCGTGGTGGCGCCGGCATCGGGCGAAACCCTTTCGTAGATGTCAAATAAAGCACGTGCCGACGCCGCCTCGATGCCACCTCTCGCGCAAAAACCCGCGTCTCAATCAGTCGCTTTAGTCCAGCGGCGCGATGCCCTGATCGATCGAACCGAAAATCGACTTGCCTGCTTCGTCGAACATCTCGATCTTCACGGTATCGCCGAACTTCATGAACTCCGTTTGCGGCGCGCCGTGCTCGATGGTTTCGAGGCAACGCTTCTCTGCGATGCAGCAATAGCCGCGCTTCGCGTCCTTGTTCGACACCGTGCCCGAGCCGACAATCGCACCGGCGCGCAGATTACGCGTTTTCGCGGCGTGCGAGATCAGTTGCCCGAAGTGGAACACCATGTCCGTGCCGGCGTCGGGCTGGCCGACCTTCTTGTTGTTCCAGTGGACGATCATCGGCCGGTGCAGGCGCCCTTCGCGCCAGCTCTCGCCGAGTTCGTCCGGCGTCACCGCCACCGGCGCGAACGACGTGGCCGGTTTGCTCTGGAAAAAGCCAAAGCCCTTCGCGAGTTCAGCGGGGATCAGATTGCGCAGCGAGACGTCGTTGACGAGCGTCACCAGACGCACACTCCTCAGCGCCTGATCGGGCGTAGCGCCCATCGGCACGTCGGTGGTGATCACGGCGACCTCCGCTTCGAAGTCGATGCCGAATTCTTCAGACGCGCACAGCACATCGTCTTTCGGCCCGATGAAGTCGTCGCTGCCGCCCTGGTACATCAGCGGATCGGTCCAGAATTCCGGCGGCATTTCCGCGCCACGCGCGCGGCGCACCAGTTCGACATGGTTCACGTACGACGAACCGTCGGCCCACTGGAACGCGCGCGGCAGCGGCGCCATGCATTCCCTGGCGTCGAACGGGAAGGTGTTGCGCGCACGGCCCTGGTTGAGCGCGTCGTACAGGTCCTGTAGTTGCGGCGCGTAGAAGGCCCAGTCGTCGAGCACGCGCTGCATGGTGGGCGCGATCGCGTCGGCGATGGCCGCGGTGTGCAGGTCGCGGGACACGACGATCAGTTGACCGTCGCGCGTGCCGTCCTTCAGCGTGGCAAGTTTCATAGGAAAGTGAACCGTTAGTGACGATAGAAGGAATCTATTCTACGATGGTGAATCGGCGCGGCCCAAGTACCCGCGCCCTTTCTCACTTCTCACTGCTTTTGAACGCGCTCCGTGCGCCTTGCTCATGCCGCCTACTGCCCGCTCCGGCGCGATCCGCACCGACGCCGACTCCGCTGAACCGCTCGAACCGCACGGCACGCCCGAATCCGACGACGAAAGCATCGAGGCTGGCGAGGAGAAGCTGCGCTCGGGCATCCAGTCGATCGAAGTCGGGTTCAGATTGCTCGAGGTGCTGACCCACGAACCGCGCGCGATGATGCTGCGCGATCTGGCCCAGCGGGCAGGCATGAGCCCGGCCAAAGCGCACCGTTATCTGGTGAGCTTCCTGCGTCTCGGTGTGGTGGCGCAGGATCCGCTGTCGGGCCGGTACGAACTGGGTGGCTTCGCATTGCAATTGGGGCTGGCACGGCTTGCTCGCGTCGACGGTGTGAAGCTTGCGCGCATTGCGCTTGCCGAACTGCGCGACCGCCTCGATCTGACTGTGGGCATCGCGGTATGGGGCAATCAGGGGCCCACGATGGTCCATTGGATGGAATCGAGTCATCCGGCCAAGGCGTCGCTCAAACTCGGCGATGTAATGCCGCTGCTCAGTTCGGCCACGGGTTTGCTGTTCGCCGCCTATCTGCCGTCGAGCAAAACCGCCGCGATGCTGGAGCGCGAACTGGCCGACTCGCGCCGCTCGTCGTACATGGGCGGCCCGCGTACGCCGGAAGCCGTCGAGCAGGTGCTGGCGGAGGTGCGGCAGCACGGAGCGGCGCGTGTTGAAGGCATGTTGCTGCCGACCATCCACGCGTTCTGCATGCCGGTGTTCGACTCGACCGGCGATCTCGCGCTCGGCCTGGTCGCGCTCGGTCATGAAGGCGCGTTCGATATTCGCTGGGGTGGCGAGATCGATACGGCACTACGCGACTGTGCGCAAAAGCTTTCGTATGAGCTCGGGTATAGTGCGTCGCCGCGCTGACGCGCTGAGTTCAGGAACATCGTTCGCCGGCGGCGGGTCGAATCCGTTCGCGGCCCGTTCCGTGCCCAGACCTGGCGGCTTTTGCCATTGCCGCCGCGCAGGGGTGCTGGATATGTCCCCGCCTACTCCGTTACCGTCTGCCCGTTCGAACTCACCCGGCCATGTCCTCACCTTCCGCCACACGCCGCACTGATCGCACGCCGCTCGCCGGGCCGCGCGCCGGTTTGCGAGTGTGGCGATGGCTTGCGGTTCTGCTGGTGGTGGCCGTCCTGCACTGGATTGCGGCGCAATGGGTCGAACGCAACCGCGCGACGCTGAATCCATCGGATAACGAGCATGTGCCCGTGCAGGTCGCCCTGCTGACACCCGAGCGGGTCGAGCGCAATCCCGCGGCCGAGGCGCCCAAAGCTGCGGCGCCAGCGCCGGCGCACAAGGCCGCCGCGAGCAAACCTCGCGAACACGTGCTGACGGCAATGCAACCGGCAAAGCAGGCACCCGCGGTCACGGCCGCGTCCGATACCGTGGCGAGCGCAGCCGCCGCGACGAGCCCTTCCAATGCCACAGCCAATGCGAGTGCGGCCGCCTCAGGCGCGGCCAGTGCTCCCGCCCCCGCCAGCGCGCCCAAAGCTGCAGCGGGTGTGAAATTCTCTGTTCCGCCATCCGGGGAACTGCAATACGACACGTTCTATAACGGCGTGCGCAACCAGCCCGGCACAATCCATTGGACCAGCAACGCGCAAAGCTATGAGATGGTCGTTTCCGTGCCACTGCCGTTCGTCGGCACGTTCACGTATTCGAGCCATGGCCGCATCGATGCATTCGGCCTCGCGCCGGATCAGTACATCGAAAAACGTGGCCGTCGTCCGGAAGACGTGGCGATCTTCAATCGCACCGACAAAATGATCGTCTTCACACGCACACCGGCTTCACTGCCGCTGCCGGACGGTGCGCAAGACCGCTTCAGCATGGTGATGCAGCTTGCCAGCCTCGTGCGTGGCGACCCTGCCGCTTACAAGCCGGGTGTGACGCGGCAATTTTTCGTCGTCGATAACGATAGCGGGGAGAACTGGCCCATCGAAACAATCGGCGACGAGACTATCCGCACCGCGCAGGGTTATCTCGAGACGCGTCACTTCAAACGATTGCCTCGCCACGATGGCGATCTGCGCCGTATCGACGTATGGCTCGCGCCATCGCTTGGCTGGCTGCCCGCGCGAATCATGCAGACCGAGCCGAACGGCACGCAAGTCGAACTCGTGTGGCGCGGCAAGCTCAATGCAGACGAAACCGACGCTCCGGGCAACGGTTCCAATGACACCAACGGTACGAACGGTGCTGGTGGCGCCAACGGTGGCGACATTATTTCGTCTGGCAGTCCGGCAAACCAGCCGTCCACGACCAACGCACCCGCGATGACGCCCAAAGCCGCCTCTGCCTCATCGGTCAATTCGACCGCTCCTGACACCCTGCCAGAAAAGCCCTGAACTCGGGTAGGGTCTCGAACAGATCGCAGAAATTTTCACGAATTAACACTTACGTTGTCAGAAGGCTACGCCGTGGCGTGTGAAGCCCTGCGAGATTTCCGTGTACGCGGTAAGCTGGTAACAGTATGTCGCCCGACGTTGACCGTGGTGGGCTGCCACGATACGGGCACGCCACCTGCTGCAACGCAGGCAATAGCAGACGCCTTCGAAGGCGCACAGTTCGAATGCTCGATGCGGCTCGTCTCACGCCGATCGAACAATCTCACCGTTTTGCTGCACTGCTTGAAACGTTTCTTGGAAAGCCGGTCTAACCGGTAGGTTCGGAACTTCACAAGCGTCAATCCGGACCCACCCCTTGAATTCCACACCACAAGCTCCACCTATGGCGCAGGAATGGCCAGGAGCCAACGGAAATAAGGAGTGTCGCCATGCAAATGATCTATAACAGCCCCAACTATTGTGTCGTCGAGTTTCCGCCGCAGGAAGGTCCTCTGGCCATGAAATCAGGAGGCTATGAGATCGTGGACAAGAACATGCAGCGCGAAATCTACATAGACGGTGCAATGGCAGCGAGCTTCCGCGAGCACGTGCAAAAACTGATCGAAGATGAACCGTCGCTCGACGAGGTCGACGAATTCCTCGGGCAATTCGACAGCCTGATGCATCAACCGGTGATTCTTCACTAACCGAAGGGTTTAACGTAACGGTTTGGCGACAACCATCGACCGCGCCGACCGGCTTAGCCGGCGGCCTTTACAAGTCGGTTAGCAGTAGTAACACGGCCCAGCAGGCTTTCACCTGACTGGGCCGTTCTGTTTCCACCGTTGTTTCCGCCCCTGGTTTCAACCCGTTGTTTCCATCATTTCGTTTTCGTCATTGTGTTTCCGCGCTGGCGGCAGCCGCCGGACGCGCCCCCGCCCGGCCTGCGCCCGGCGGAACCGCCGCACAGCGGCTACAATGACAGGTTTCCCGCAAAAGCCGGCGCAAGCCCTCGTCCGCCATGAACCAGCCTGCTCAAATCGCCAAGCCAGCCCGTGCCGATGCCGCCTACACGCGCGGCGCGGAACTACCCGCGCTGCTCAAGTCGCGCATCCTGATTCTGGACGGCGCCATGGGTACGATGATCCAGCGCTACAAGCTCGACGAAGCCCGCTATCGCGGCGAACGCTTCAAAGACTACGGGCGCGACATCAAAGGCAACAACGAGTTGCTGTCGATCACGCAACCGCAGATCATCGGCGAGATTCACGAGCAGTATCTCGCGGCGGGCGCGGACATCATCGAGACCAACACGTTCGGCGCCACCACGGTTGCGCAGGCCGACTACGGAATGGAAGACCTCGCCATCGAGATGAATCTCGAATCGGCGAAGCTGGCGCGCGCCGCCTGCAACAAGTACTCGACGCCCGACAAGCCGCGCTTTGTCGCCGGCGCGATCGGACCGACGCCGAAGACCGCGAGCATTTCTCCTGATGTGAACGATCCGGGCGCCCGCAACGTGACCTTCGACGAACTGCGCACGGCGTACTACGAGCAGGCGAAGGCGTTGCTGGACGGCGGTTGCGACCTGTTTCTCGTCGAAACGATCTTCGACACGCTCAATGCAAAGGCCGCGCTGTTCGCGCTGGACGAGTTGTTCGAAGACACCGGCGAGCGTCTGCCGATCATGATCTCGGGCACCGTCACCGATGCATCGGGCCGGATTCTGTCAGGACAAACCGTCGAGGCCTTCTGGAACTCGCTGCGTCACGCCAAACCGCTCACCTTCGGTTTGAACTGCGCGCTGGGCGCGGCGCTGATGCGCCCGTACATCGCCGAACTGGCAAAGCTGTGCGACACCTATGTGTCGTGCTATCCAAACGCCGGTTTGCCGAATCCGATGAGCGATACCGGTTTTGACGAATTGCCGGCGGATACGTCGGGATTGCTGAAGGAGTTCGCGCAGGCAGGCCTCGTAAATATCGCCGGCGGGTGCTGCGGCACGACGCCTGAGCATATTGCGGCAATTGCCAAGGCGCTGGCAGAAGTGAAACCGCGCCAATGGCCGAGTCAATACCGCAACGCGGCCTGAGCCGCGGCTCGCCGCTGAGCCGCCGCTGTTCCGCTATCGAACCCGACGCACGTAATCGCACGTAATCGAACGTAATCGCACGCCACCGTACGTAACCGCACGCAACCGAACCGCACTCACGCCATGACCGATCACACCATGCGCCTTTCCGGCCTCGAGCCGTTCAACGTCACGACCGGGACGCTCTTCATCAACGTCGGTGAGCGTACCAACGTGACCGGTTCGAAGGCGTTCGCGCGAATGATCCTGAACGATCAGTTCGACGACGCGATCGCGGTCGCGCGGCAGCAGGTCGAAAACGGTGCGCAGATCATCGACGTCAACATGGACGAGGCCATGCTCGATTCGAAAGCGGCAATGGTCCGCTTCATGAATCTGATCGCCTCCGAGCCGGACATCGCACGCGTGCCGATCATGATCGACTCGTCGAAATGGGATGTGATCGAAGCCGGCCTGAAGTGCGTGCAAGGCAAGGCGATCGTCAACTCGATCTCGCTGAAGGAAGGCGAAGAAGCGTTCCGTCATCACGCGAACCTGATCCGCCGTTATGGCGCAGCGGCTGTCGTGATGGCCTTCGACGAACAAGGCCAGGCCGACACGTATAAGCGCAAGACCGAGATCTGCAAGCGCTCCTACGATTTCCTCGTGAACGAAGTTGGCTTCCCGCCGGAAGACATCATCTTCGATCCAAACATCTTCGCGATTGCGACCGGCATCGAAGAGCACAACAACTACGCCGTCGATTTCATCAACGCCACGCGCTGGATCAAGGAAAACCTGCCGTACGCGAAGATCAGCGGCGGTGTGTCGAACGTGTCGTTCTCGTTCCGCGGCAACGATCCGGTACGCGAGGCGATCCACACCGTGTTCCTCTATCACGCGATTCAGGCGGGAATGGACATGGGCATCGTCAACGCGGGCCAGCTCGGCGTCTATGCCGATCTCGATCCGGAGTTGCGCGAGCGTGTGGAAGACGTCGTGTTGAACCGTCGTGAAGACGGCACCGATCGTCTGCTGGAAATCGCCGACAAGTTCAAGACCGGCGCCGCGAAGAAAGAAGAGAACCTCGAATGGCGCAACCAGCCCGTCGAGAAGCGTCTGTCGCATGCGCTGGTGCACGGCATCACCAACTTCATCGTTGAAGACACCGAGGAAGTGCGCGCGAAGATCGCGGCAGCCGGTGGCCGTCCGATCACCGTGATCGAAGGCCCGCTGATGGACGGCATGAACATCGTCGGCGACCTGTTCGGTCAGGGCAAGATGTTCCTGCCGCAGGTCGTGAAGTCGGCGCGCGTGATGAAGCAGGCGGTCGCGCATCTGATCCCGTACATCGAGGAAGAAAAGAAGCTGATGGCCGAAGCCGGCGCCGACGTGCGCGCGAAAGGCAAGATCGTCATCGCCACGGTAAAGGGCGATGTGCACGACATCGGCAAGAACATCGTTTCGGTGGTGCTTCAGTGCAATAACTTCGAAGTGGTCAACATGGGCGTGATGGTGTCGTGCAACGACATTCTCGCCAAAGCCAAGGTCGAGGGCGCGGACATCATCGGCTTGTCTGGCCTGATTACGCCAAGCCTCGAAGAAATGGCCTACGTTGCCTCGGAAATGCAGCGCGACGACTATTTCCGCGTGAAGAAGATCCCGCTGCTGATCGGCGGCGCGACCACCTCGCGCGTGCACACTGCCGTGAAGATCGCGCCGCATTACGAAGGCCCGGTGGTCTACGTGCCGGACGCCTCGCGCTCGGTCTCGGTGGCCTCGAGCCTGCTGTCCGATGAAGGCGCGGCCAAGTACCTCGACGAGCTGAAGACCGACTACGACCGGATCCGTGACCAGCACGCCAACAAGAAAGCCCAGCCGATGGTCACGCTCGCCGAAGCCCGTGCGAACAAGACCAAGATCGACTGGGCTGGCTACCAGCCGGTCAAGCCGAAGTTCATCGGCCGCCGTGTGTTCAAGAATTTCGATCTGAACGAGCTGGCGAACTATATCGACTGGGGTCCGTTCTTCCAGACCTGGGACCTGGCCGGCCCGTACCCGGCGATCCTGAACGACGAGATCGTCGGCGAATCGGCCCGCCGCGTGTTCTCGGACGGCAAGTCGATGCTCGCGCGTCTGATCCAGGGCCGCTGGCTGCAGGCTAACGGCGTGATCTGCCTGCTCCCGGCCAACACGGTGAACGACGACGACATCGAGATCTACACGGACGAATCGCGTTCGGAGGTCGCGCTCACGTGGCGCAACCTGCGCCAGCAAAGCGTGCGGCCGGTGGTGGACGGCGTGATGCGCCCGAACCGCTCGCTCGCCGACTTCATCGCGCCGAAAGACTCGGGCGTGGCCGATTACATCGGCATGTTCGCGGTCACGGCGGGTCTGGGCGTCGACGTGAAGGAAAAGCAGTTCGAAAAGGATCACGACGACTACAGCGCGATCATGTTGAAGGCGCTCGCCGACCGCTTCGCCGAGGCCTTTGCCGAAGCCTTGCATGCCCGTGTGCGCCGCGATCTGTGGGGTTACGCGAACACCGAAAGCCTTTCGAACGACGACCTGATCGCCGAAAAGTACCACGGCATCCGTCCGGCACCGGGCTACCCGGCCTGCCCGGACCACCTCGTGAAACGCGATATGTTCGACGTGCTGCAAGCCACCGAAATCGGCATGAGCGTGACCGAATCGCTGGCCATGCTGCCGGCGGCCAGCGTGTCCGGCTTCTATCTGGCGCACCCGGACAGCACCTATTTCTCGGTCGGCAAGATCGGCCAGGACCAGCTGGAAGACTACGCAGTACGCATGTCGTTGTCGAAAACAGACGCCGAGCGGGCGCTCGCGCCTTTGCTGTAAGCCTTGCGGGGCGGGGAACCCACTATATCGGGCACGCTAGGCTGAATATTTGCGGCAGTGCAATTTTCGGCTTTGTAGACTGAAATAGCTTCACCCCGCCAGACGTGGCCAAAACGCGTCGGCTTATCAAATTGCAATCGTCAACGGAGAGAATCGTATGAAGAAGCTGACGCTGTTATTGACTGCTGTTTCGCTCGCCGCAGGCGCCTCGGTGGCGCTGGCCCAGCCCGCCAGCTCGGTCAGTTCCTATTCGCCGCCTACACAAAAGCACGTCAAGAAGCCCAAGAAGCAGAAAATGAAGAAGGGTGCGTCGGCACCGATGGCAGCGCCGGCAGACGGCGCCAGCCAGTAAGCAGGCCTGGCAGACGGGCTGTTAAGCCCCGTAAAAGACAAAGAGCCCGCAGATGCGGGCTCTTTTCATTGATACGTCATATTGCGCGCGGCGCAACCCGGTCCGCGCCGCGCCGCCGGGCGCTGCAAGCGCCACCGCTGGCGGACGAAGCCCGGCTCAGATACCCCAGACGATATCGGCGTTTTCCTTCTTCGCGGCACGTAGCATGTCGAGGAACGGATACGCACGCTGGGCGAGCCCCGGCGGAATTTCGTGATGCTCGTGGCCCTCTTCACCTTCGTGGAAATGGCCATCGTGCTCGGCACGTTCCTGTTTGTCGAAGGTAATCGCCGCTTCGAGTTTGCTGATTGCAACGTCAAGTTCGTCGTGGATGATGACGCCACGCTCGCCCAGGCGCTTGCCGACAATGCCCACGAGGTACTGTGCAAGATTCTCCAGCATCATCACATCCGGGCAGGCCCGGCATTTAAAAGTAATCAGCATGACTGTTCCCTTTTTCGTTATGTTGGATCGACGCACGTGCCGCCCAAAAACTCGCCGCCCGCGCGCTTTGCGTTGACACGCCGATCAGGCACGGCGGCCACGGCCCTTGGTGGGCATCTCATTGAACATATTAGCACCTGCTAAAATCCGTCTGAACGGAAAAGCGCGCTGCAATGCGCTGTGTACGGCGTTGCGCGGGTGGCCGAGCCGGAGCGGTTGGCCAAAATCACGCGAAACCGCGCACAAGCGCGCCAAGCCTGGCGGCAAGCACGCCGCGCGCCTGATGGCGCCACGGTGTGCCTGCTGCCTACCGGCCGGGGCATCGCCGCTTTCCACGCTTCTGACGAATCGGCTGCGCGTCGCGCGCGGCCGCCGCTTCTTCCGCATTACCGGATTGCCTCACTGGACTCGCAACAAGCATGCTGCCCGCACATAAACAAACCCTCGAAACACTGCTCGCCGACACGGTGAAGCAGGTTGCTGAAGCAACCCAAGGCGCGACCGAAGCCGCCTTCGTCTCGCCCACGATCACGCTGGAGCGTCCCAAGGTGGCCGCGCACGGCGACGTCGCGTGCAATGTGGCGATGCAACTCGCCAAGCCGTTGCGCGCCAACCCGCGCCAGTTGGCCCAGCAGATCGTCGACGCGCTGCTCGCGCAGCCGCAGGCCAAGGGGCTCGTGGACGCCGCCGAAGTGGCCGGCCCCGGCTTCATCAACCTGCGCCTCGCGGCGGCCGCGAAGCAGGCCGTGATCGCGGCCGTATTCGCTGAAAAGGAAGCCTTCGGCCGCTCGCAGCGCGACGCCGGCAAGCACGTACTGATCGAATTCGTCTCGGCCAACCCGACCGGCCCGCTGCACGTCGGCCACGGCCGCCAGGCCGCGCTCGGCGACGCGCTGTCGAACGTGCTGGCTAGCCAGGGCTATGACGTGCACCGCGAGTTCTACTACAACGACGCCGGCGTGCAGATCCACACGCTCGCCGTGTCGACCCAGGCGCGCGCCCGCGGCCTCGCTCCGGGCGACGAAGGCTGGCCGGCTTCGGCATACAACGGCGAGTACATCGCCGATATCGCGAAAGACTATCTGAACGGCGTCACCGTGGCCGCGAGCGACGGCGAGCCCGTGACGGGCGCGGGCGACATCGAAAACCTCGACGCGATCCGCCGCTTTGCGGTGGCCTATCTGCGCCGCGAGCAGGATATGGACCTGCAGGCGTTCGGCGTGAAGTTCGACCAGTACTACCTGGAGTCGTCGCTGTACAAGGAAGGCCGGGTCGAGAAAACCGTGGATGCGCTGATCGCCGCCGGCAAGACCTACGAACAGGAAGGCGCACTGTGGCTGCGCACCACCGACGACGGCGACGACAAAGACCGCGTGATGCGCAAGACCGACGGCACCTACACGTACTTCGTGCCGGACGTCGCGTATCACGTCGCCAAGTGGGAACGCGGCTTCACCAAGGTCATCAACGTGCAGGGCTCGGACCACCACGGCACGATCGCGCGGGTGCGCGCCGGCCTGCAAGGCCTCGGCATCGGCATTCCGAAGGGCTATCCCGACTACATCCTGCACAAGATGGTCACGGTCATGCGCAACGGCGAAGAGGTGAAGATCTCCAAGCGCGCCGGCAGCTATGTGACCGTGCGCGACCTGATCGAATGGTCGGGCGGCGCCACGCCGGGCTCGGAAGCCGCGATCGACCTGATCGACGAAGAGACGATTCGCCGCGGTCGCGACGCTGTGCGCTTCTTCCTGATTTCGCGCAAGGCTGACACGGAATTCGTGTTCGACATCGACCTGGCGTTGAAACAGAACGACGAGAATCCGGTGCACTACGTGCAGTACGCGCATGCACGGATCTGCTCGGTCATCGCCGAATGCAAGGCGCGCTACAACACGGACGAAAGCACGCTGGCCCAGCTCGACGTGTCGCCGCTCACCAGCGAACGCGCCATGGCCTTGCTGAACAAGCTCGCCGAGTTCCCGGACATGCTCGAGCACGCCGCCGACGAACTCGCGCCGCACGCGGTCGCGTTCTATCTGCGCGACCTCGCCGGGGAATTCCACTCGTTCTACAATGACAAAGCTGAACGCGTGCTGGTCGACGACGCGGCCGAGCGCAATGCGCGCGTCGCGCTGCTTGCGGCCACGCGTCAGGTGTTGGCCAACGGTCTCGCGACGATCGGCGTCTCCGCTCCCGTCAAGATGTAAGTCCTCCGGCGCAACATGCATGCGGCCGTCGTTATAATCGACGGCCGTTCCAGGATTCTTTTTGCAGGTGATTCATACGATGGCAAAACCACGCCGCACAACAAAGCAATCGCAATCGAAACAAACCGGGGGGACTTTTCTCGGTATCGTGCTGGGCCTGATCGTCGGTCTCGCGATCGCGGTAGTGGTGGCGCTGTATATCACCCGCGCACCTACGCCGTTTGTCTCGAAGGTCGCGCCGCCCGCGGCGCCTGACACCGGCGCAAGCCAGGCACAGCAATACGACCCGAACCGTCCGCTGCAAGGCAAGACGCCGGGCCAGCCGGTGCCGCAAGCCGCGCAGCCGGCACCGCCGAACACCGCCCCGGGCCAGACCAATTCGCAAACGCAGTCCGGCATGCTGGAAGAACCGCAGATCGTCGAAGTGCCGCCGTCGGGTGACAACGCGAACGGCACCGCAGTCGCGCCGAAACCCGCGCAGGACAACGGCACGGCCACTGCAACGGCGAAGAAACCGCAAGGTTCCAGCGCACCGGCCGCCACCGCGGCGGGCTCGGCGCCGAAGAGTACGGCTGCCAACGCCAAGCCCGGTTCGGGCGCAGCGCCGGCGCCAGGTGACGCGAACACGGGCTACTTCCTGCAAGTGGGCGCCTACAAGACCTCGGCCGACGCCGAGCAGCAACGTGCGCGTCTCGCCTTCCAGGGCTTCGAGTCGAAGGTCACGCAGCGCGATGCTGGCGGCGTGACGTACTACCGTGTGCGGATCGGCCCGTTCTCGAAGTTTGAAGACATGAATTCGAGCCGTCAGCGTCTGTCCGACGCGGGCGTGGATACAGCCGTCATCCGCTTTACGAAACAATAAGCAGGCAATCAATAAACGGTGATTTTTACCGGAACGCGCCGCACGCCGAACTCCCGGCGTGCGGCGCGTGTCACAAACACAATCGACAAACACAACCGACTAGAACGTCTACGCCGACAATGAAAACGGTGACGGGCATTTGCGTGGCGCCACCGCTTTATCGCCTACTTGGGTCAACACAACATGAAAAAACTGCTGAGCATTCTGTTCCTCTCGCTGGGCCTGGTTGCCGCCACGGCGCATGCATCGCCGGCCGCGCCGGTGTCCGGCAAGGACTACACCGTGCTGGCCACGCCGCAACCTACGGACGCGCCGGCCGGCAAGATCGAAGTCACCGAATTCTTCTGGTACGGCTGCCCGCACTGCAATGAATTCGACCCCTACCTGGAAGCCTGGATCAAGAAGCAAGGTCCGGACGTCGTGTTCAAGCGCGTGCCGGTCGCCTTCCGCGACGACTTCATTCCGCACTCGAAAATGTTCCATGCGCTCGACGCGCTCGGTCTCGCCCAGCAACTCACGCCGAAGGTTTTCAACGAAATCCACGTCAACAAAAACTACCTGCTGACGCCGGAAGACCAGGCCAAGTTCCTCGCGAAGAACGGCGTCGATCCGAAGAAGTACATGGACGCGTACAACTCGTTCTCGACGCAAAGCGCGTTGCAGAAGGATAAGAAACTGATGGACGACTACAAGATCGACGGCGTGCCGACGCTGGCCGTGCAGGGCAAGTATGAAACCGGTCCGGCGGCGACCAACAGCCTGCCGGGCACGATTCAGGTGCTCGACTACCTGGTGCAGCAGGTCCGCGCCAAGAAGATGTAAAGCCGAGGCGCCGGAATGAGTTCACCCTTGAAGGTTTTCATTACCGGCGCCTCGAGTGGCATCGGCCTCGCGCTCGCCGCCGAATATGCGCGGCGCGGCGCGATTCTCGGCCTGGTTGCCCGCCGCGGCGACGCGCTCGCCGCTTTCCAGCAGTCCCATCCGCAGAATTCCATCTCCACCTATTCCGTCGACGTCCGCGACGCCGAAGCGCTCGCTGAAGCGGCCGCACAGTTCATCGCGCAGCATGGTTTGCCGGACATCGTGATCGCCAATGCCGGCATCAGCCGCGGCGCGGTCACCGGGCACGGCGACCTGCGCACCTTCCGCGAAGTGATGGATATCAACTACTTCGGCATGGTCGCCACTTTCGAGCCGTTCGCCGCCGCAATGGTGGCCGCGAAGAAAGGCACGCTGGTCGGCATTGCCAGCGTGGCCGGGGTGCGGGGCTTGCCGGGGTCGGGTGCGTACAGCGCGTCGAAGTCGGCGGCGCTCAAGTATCTGGAAGCGCTGCGCGTCGAGATGCGCCCTCTGGGCGTCGGCGTGGTCACCATCGCGCCCGGCTATATCCGCACGCCGATGACCGAGCACAATCCGTACGGCATGCCGTTTCTGATGGACGCCGACCGCTTCGCCGTGAAGGTCGCGGGCGCGATCGAGCGGCAGACATCCTTTGCGGTGTTCCCGTGGCAGATGCGCATTGCGGCCATGCTGTTGCATGTGCTGCCGCGCTGGCTCTACGATCGCGCGTTCGAACGTGCGCCACGCAAGCCCCGCGCCGTCACCGAGTAAATCGAACGCACTGCGTCAATATCGACGAAAACGCGCGCTGCCGCGTCCTGAGCGCTGACACCGACATCCGCTATCCATATGGATATGCGGATTAAATTGTTGTCGTCACAACCACCCTTCGATAAGCTTTCGCGAAGGCCAAAGCGCGCGTGTACGGTATCCGCCAAACCATGCGCAGGCGCCGGAAACGTATCACAATAAAGACGACGGCCAGACCGGTCGCCGCCCGTCAACGGAATACAACCACACAACCAGACGCACTGCCTGACTGCGCTTGTTATGGGAGATCCTATGCGCTTCAAACTGCTCGCAGCCGCCGTACTGTTCACGGCGCCCGCGCTCGTGCTCGCCAAACCGCTGACCGTCTGTACCGAATCGAGCCCTGACGGTTTCGATGTCGTGCAATTCAATTCGCTCGTCACGACCAATGCGTCGGCCGACGTGATTTTCAATTCGCTGGTCTCATACGACGAGGCCGCGAAGAAAGTTGTGCCTTCGCTGGCCGACAAGTGGGACGTGAGCGCCGATGGCCTCACCTACACGTTCCACCTGCGCCCGAACGTGCAGTTCCAGACCACCGATTACTTCAAGCCCACCCGGCCGCTGAATGCCGACGACGTCGTCTTCACGTTCGACCGCATGCTCAACGACAGCAATCCGTGGCACAAGGTGGCGGGCGCGAGCGGCTTCCCGCACGCCCAATCAATGGGCTTGCCGAAGCTCATCAAGTCGATCAGCAAGGTTGACGACAACACCGTCAAGTTCGAACTGAACGCCCCGGACGCGACCTTCGTGTCGATCCTGACGATGGGTTTCGCCTCGATCTATTCGGCCGAATACGCCGACCAGTTGCTCAAGGCCGGCAAACAGGTCGACCTGAATGCAAAGCCGATCGGCACCGGCCCGTTCGAGTTGAAGAGCTACACCAAAGACGCGGTGATCCGCTACGACGTGAATCCGACGTATTGGGGCCCGAAACCGAAGATCGATCGCCTGATCTACGCGATCACGCCGGACGCCACGGTGCGCGCGCAAAAGGTGAAAGCCGGCGAATGCCAGATCGCGCTGTCGCCGAAACCGCAGGATCTCGCCGAAGCGAAGGGCGACAAGTCGCTCGCCATCGTTCAGACACCGGCCTTCATGACCGCCTTCGTCGCGCTGAACACGCAGAAGAAGCCGCTCGACAACCAGAAGGTGCGCGCCGCGCTGAACATGGCGTTCGACCGCACCACTTATCTGAAGGCGATCTTCGACAACACCGCGACGCCGGCCGTCAATCCGTATCCGCCTAACACGTGGAGCTACGACAAGTCCGTGAAGCCGTGGCCGTACGATCCGGTGAAGGCAAAGAAACTGCTCGCGGACGCGGGTTATCCGAACGGCTTCGAAACGACTATCTGGGTGCGGCCGAACGGCAGCGTACTGAACCCGAATCCGAAGGCCGGCGCCGAACTGTTGCAGGCCGACTTCGCGAAGATCGGCGTGAAGGCCGAGGTGAAGGTGATCGAATGGGGCGAGTTGATCAAGCAGGCGAAGCAAGGTCAGCATGACACGCTGTTCATGGGCTGGGCCGGTGACAACGGCGATCCGGACAACTATCTGTCGCCGCTCTTCAGTTGCAACGCGGTGAAGTCGGGCATCAACTTTGCGCGCTTCTGCGATCAGGATCTGGACAAACTGATCGCCGACGGCAAGGCAACGCCCGATCAGGCCAAACGCGCGAAAGCGTATGAACAGGCACAACAGATCATCCACGATCAGGCGCTGTGGATTCCGCTGGGTTACCCGACGGCAGCAGCCATCACGCGCACGAATGTGAGCGGCTATCACGTCAGTCCGTTCGGACGGCAGAACTTTGGCGCGGTGGCGGTGCAGTAAAACCACTGCATGACGCCACGCTCGATGGTGAGCATCACGACAGACCCGCTGCAATGCACCGGGTCTGTTTTTTTATCCTCCCCCTTCAGCGTTCACCGCTCAGGCAGCGTCCACACGCGACAACGCACCGCGGCGCCCCGCTTGCATCCGATCTGTTGCGCTTGCTATACTTTTTTACAGATCATTCTTTCCGGACATCAGCCAAAATGAACAACTAAGCGTTCCTTAAATGTTTTCGCTTCACGCAAGCCTTGCTTGCCGGGCGAAAGGTGCAACACATTTTCGGAGGTGCTTATGGCTCATGTCACGCCAGCATCCACACTCGTCTCGCTTCATCAGCTCTCGTTCCATTTCGACGATGGAGCGACGCTGTTCGACTCCCTCAATCTCACGTTCGACACCACGCCGACGGCTATTGTCGGTCGCAATGGCGCGGGCAAAAGCGTGCTCGCTCGACTGATTGCGGGGGAACTGACGCCGTCGGCCGGCAAAGTCGACCGCTTCGGCTCGATCGCCTACGTCAAGCAGAATACGGTCGCGCAGGAAGGCGAAACGATCGCGCAAACTGCCGGACTCGATGCCCCGCTGGATGCGCTCGCACGCCTTGCCGCGGGCACCACTCACCCC
Organism: Paraburkholderia agricolaris; assembly: GCF_009455635.1. Lineage (NCBI taxonomy): Bacteria > Pseudomonadati > Pseudomonadota > Betaproteobacteria > Burkholderiales > Burkholderiaceae > Paraburkholderia > Paraburkholderia agricolaris. Next base: position 276,802 of record NZ_QPER01000001.1, on the reverse strand, counting down.
GACGATCTCGAGGTAGTGGGCGACCGCTGGGATCTCGCCACGCGCTTTCAAATCGCGTTGCAGCAGGCAAATCTGCCTGAGCTGCAAGCGCACGACAGCGCGGACAATCTGAGCGGCGGCCAACGCGCACGCGTCGCGCTGGTCGGCGCGTTACTCTCCGGCGCCGATCTGCTCGTGCTCGACGAACCCACTAACCACCTCGATCGCGATGGCCGGGCGTGGTTGCGCGCGCAGCTTAATGAGTGGCGCGGCGGCCTGATCGTTGTCAGCCATGACCGTCAGGTGCTCGGCGAGGTTGAACGGATCGTCGAGTTGACGCCTCATGGGCCGCGCGTGTATGGCGGCAACTACGCGGTTTTTCATGCGCAGCGCGACGCGGAGCAACAGGCCGCCCACGCCGCGCTTGAACATGCCCGCACGGAGCGCGCACGTGAACGCCGCCGCCTCGCACGGGAACACGACACGATTCAGCGCCGCGCAGCGGGCACACGGCACTATGCCGATACGGCCAACGTCTCACGTATGGAACGCGCGAAGATAAAAGGTCGAGCGACGGAGGCGATGGGACATGTCCACAAGTCCCAGCAAGCGGTTAAAACCGATCTGAACGACAAGGTCAGCGAAGCGACAGCGCGCTGTCATACCGGACAGCGCAGTCCTGCTCTCATTACCCGGCGCCGGGCTTCCTGCACGTCGCAAAGTTTTCACGCTCGACGGGGCGCGCCTGCCCTGGCTGGAAGCAAACGACCCGGCGGCAACGGTCACATGGGCAGTCGAAGGCCCCGTACGTATCGCACTAACGGGGCCGAACGGTTGCGGAAAATCGACGCTGCTGCGTGTGCTGGCAGGTGAAGTCCCGCCACTGGGCGGCACGCGTCTGACGCACGTGCCGTGCGCCTATCTCGACCAACGCCTGGCTCTGCTCGATCCTGAACGTTCGATCGTCGAGCAGTTGGGCTTGCTCGATACGCCGCTAGCCGAAGGCGAGTTACGCAGCCGGCTCGCCTTGCTGCAACTCGACGCCCAATGCGCGACGCAACCCTCGCGAAATCTGAGTGGCGGCGAGCGGCTGAAAGCGGCACTCGCCTGTGCGTTATGGCGCGGCACGCCGGCGCAGTTACTGCTGCTCGACGAGCCGACCAATCACCTGGACCTCGAGTCGGTGCTGGCATTCGAAGATGCGCTAGTGGACTTCCCGGGCGCGATTGTCGCGGTGTCGCACGACGCCGATTTTCTGGCGGCATTGCAGCCCACCCACACCATGCGGTGGACGCCGGCAGGTTGGCGTTTCGAACCGGCCACCGTGTAGCATCGGCGGCCCGGTGACGTCGCGGCCAGATCAGCGCTTCAGATCGGCCGCGCCGCTAAACCGGATCACGCCGTCCGCATCCTGCCTGCGCTGCAGTTCGCCCGCGAGCCATAGCAGATGCAAGTGCGCCAGCGCTTCGCCCATTGCGAACGTCATTTGATGGATGTCGAGCTGGCGCTTGAACATCAACGGCACGATATCCGCCGCGCTCTGCGGCTTCTCCGCACAGGCCTCGCGCACTTCAGCCAGACGCGCGTCATGATGCTCACGCAGTTGCCTGATGCGCGTGCGTACGCCACGGAACGGCTTGCCATGCGACGGCAGCACGAGCGTGTCTTCGGGCATCGTCTCGTAGCGGCCGAGCGATTCCAGATACAGCGCAAGCGGCGTGCTTTCCGGCTCCATGGCGAACACAGAAACGTTCGTCGAGATGCGCGGCAGCACCATATCGCCGGAGATCAGCGTGCCGGTCTCCTCGCAATACAGCGCACAGTGTTCCGGCGAATGGCCGAAGCCGGTCACTACCCGCCACGTCTTGCCGCCAATCCGCACGCCATCGGCTTCGCGCAGGCGGCGGTATTGATCGGGAAGAGCCGGCACGAGACTCGCGTAGTAGCTCGTGCGATTGCGCAGCTTCTCGAGCGACGCCTGATCGTTCAGACCATGCCGTGCAAAATGCTGTGCCGCGCCCTCACCGCCCGCATTCGAACCGTCGCCGGCCGCCATCACACGTGCCTGCATGTATTCGCCAAGCGTCGTCCACAGGCGCACGTTCCAGCGTTTCTTGTCGCCGCCGCCGCAGATCCAGTGTGCGAGGCCAATGTGATCCGGGTGGCAATGCGTGGCGATCACGCGCAGCACCGGCAGGCCGTCGAGCACGGAGTCGAACACCTTCTCCCAATTCTCCCTGATCGCATCCGATGCAATCCCGCAGTCGACTACCGTCCAGCCACGCTGACCGTCGATTTCATCGCGTAGCAGCCACAGATTGATGTGATCGAGGGCGAACGGTAGCGGCATGCGCAGCCAGAACACGCCGGGCGCGACTTCCATCGCATGGCCCGCTTCGGGCATCGTGTCGTTGAACGGGTAGTCGAGTTGATGTTCGAGTGCATTCATTGGGGTTGTCTTCCTCCGTCGGCCGTCCGGCATGGCGAGGTATGCGATGCCGCACAGCGTGGTTGCGGCCCGGCCGGGACAGTCCGGTGCCGTATTGCTCTCTAGTTGCGTTTCGCTCAGGTTGACGATAACGTAAACGTCGATTCTATCGTTCAATCCGATTTTCTGCCCGGACACGGGACGCCCCGATGAACACGCAATACACGATCACCGAGCTCGCGCGGGAATTCGACGTCACGCCCCGAGCGATCCGCTTCTATGAAGACCAGGGTTTACTCTCACCCACCCGAGAGGGTTCGAGCGGCTTGCGGCGCGTTTATTCAGGTCGCGACCGAACTCGCCTGAAACTCACGCTGCGTGGCAAGCGGCTCGGCTTCACGCTGTCGGAAATCCGCGATCTGCTCGACGTTTACGAGTCGCCAACCGACACCGTGCCGCAATTGCACGCTTTCCTTGCCACGGTGTCGCGCCATCGCGATGTGCTCGAACGTCAACTCGAAGATCTGAACGCGACGCTCGAAGACCTCGCACAATACGAAGCCCAGGCGCGCGCGCTGCTGGAGAGCGGCGCACGCGGAACCCAGTCTGCGTAAGCTGCGACCAGGCGAATTCGACATGAATCACTTTCCCAAACTGCTGTCGTCCCAGATCGGCTTCGACGTCGCCCAGACGATGCTCGAAGGGTTCGATCGGCACTACCGGATTTTCCGCGACGCCGCGATTCATGCCAAAACGCTGTTCGAGGCGGCCGACTGGCACGGCCTGCAAACGCTGGCGCGAGAACGCATTACCTCGTATGACGAGCGCGTCGAGGAATGCGTCGAGTTGCTCGAAGACGAATACGACGCCGAGAATATCGACAGCGAAGTGTGGCAACAGATCAAGCTCCACTACATCGGCCTCCTGACCACGCACCGTCAGCCCGAGTGCGCTGAGACGTTCTTCAATTCGGTGTGTTGCAAGATCCTGCACCGTTCGTATTTCAACAACGACTTCATTTTCGTGCGCCCGGCGATTTCGACCGAGTACATCGAGAACGACGAACCGGCGGCGAAGCCGACTTATCGTGCGTATTACCCCGGCAAAGACGGCCTCGCTGCGACGCTCGAACGCATCGTCACCAACTTCCAGCTCGAGCCGCCGTTCGAGGATCTGACACGCGACGTCGAGTGCGTAATGCAAACGATCCACGACGCGTTCGGCGTGTTCGACGAAGCGGCCAACTTCCAGATTCACGTGCTCTCGTCGCTGTTCTACCGGAACAAGACGGCGTACATCATTGGGCGGATCATCAACGGCGATTTGCTGTTGCCGTTCGCCGTGCCGCTGCGCCATGTGAAACCCGGCGTGCTGGCACTCGATACGGTGCTGCTCAAACGTGAACAGTTGCTGATCATCTTCAGCTTCTCGCATTCATACTTCCTGGTGGACATGGAAGTGCCCTCCGCTTACGTCGAGTTTCTCTGCACGATCATGCCGGGCAAACCGAAGGCGGAAATCTACACGTCGGTGGGTTTGCAGAAGCAGGGCAAGAATCTGTTCTATCGCGATCTGCTGCACCACCTGAAGCATTCGAGCGACCCGTTCATCATCGCGCCCGGCATCAAGGGGCTCGTGATGCTGGTGTTCACGCTGCCCTCGTTTCCGTACGTCTTCAAGCTGATCAAAGACCACTTTCCGCCACCCAAGGAAACCACGCGCGAGAAGATCAAGGGAAAGTATCAGCTCGTCAAACGGCACGACCGGCTGGGCCGCATGGCCGACACGCTCGAATATTCGAGCGTGGCGCTGCCCATTTCCCGGCTCGACGAAGCGCTGATGCGCGAGCTCGAGAAGGAAGTGCCGTCCCTGATCGAATACGACGGCGACAACCTCGTGATTCGCCATCTGTATATCGAACGCCGGATGGTGCCGCTCAATCTGTTCCTGCAGAACGGCAGCGACGAGGACGTCGATCACGGCATCAAGGAATACGGCAACGCGATCAAGGAATTGATGCAGGCGAACATCTTCCCTGGCGACATGCTGTACAAGAACTTCGGCGTGACCCGTCACGGCCGCGTCGTGTTCTACGACTACGATGAGATCGAATACCTGACTGAATGCAACGTGCGCGCGGTGCCGGCGCCACGTAACGAGGAAGACGAAATGTCGGGCGAGCCGTGGTACTCGGTCGGCCCGCACGACATTTTCCCGGAGACATACGGCACGTTTTTACTCGGCGACCCACGCGTGCGCCGATCCTTCATGCAGCACCACGCGGACTTTTTCGATCCTGCGCTATGGCAACGGCACAAGGATCATCTCCTGAAAGGCGAACTGCCCGACTTTTTCCCGTACGACAGCAGCGTGCGCTTCTGCATCCGCTATCCGGAACGATTCGCCGATACGGCGTCCGGACAAGCGGAGAATCCGGCAGACGAACCCACCGTGCGCGTGGCTTGAACCTGGCGCGCCTCTGGCGTCTCACGTGCTGCCCGCATCGTCGACTGCATCGTCCGAACCTTATACGACATCGACCGGTCAATCGGTCGAGCAACCGCCCAGACTCATCCATGAATACGAACGATTCTCCCGCTGCCAATCCGCTCGCTCACCTGTTCGACAACAACGACGCGTGGGTGGCCCGCAAACTATCCGAAGATCCTGAGTACTTCTCACGCCTCGCGCACCAGCAGACACCCGAATATCTGTGGATCGGCTGCTCCGATTCGCGCGTGCCGGCCAATCAGATCATCGGCCTGCCGCCTGGCGAAGTGTTCGTGCACAGAAATATCGCCAATGTAGTGGTGCATACGGATCTGAACTGCCTGTCGGTAATCCAGTTCGCCGTCGATCTGCTGAAGGTCAAGCACATCATGGTGGTGGGCCACTATGGCTGCTCGGGTGTCGCCGCGGCGCTGCATGGCCGGCGCGTGGGCCTCGCGGACAACTGGCTGCATCACGTGCAGGACGTGCGCACGAAGCATGCCGCGCTGATCGAGGAGTGGCCGATCGGCGAGGCGCGGCATCGGCGTCTGGTCGAACTGAACGCGATCGAGCAGGTGATGAACGTATGCCGGACCACCATCGTCAACGACGCATGGGCACGCGGCCAGGAACTCGCCGTGCATGGCTGGGTGTATGGCGTGCACGACGGCAAGGTTCGCAACCTCGGTATGACCGTCAACGACCCGGCGGCGCTCGATGCAACCTACAGGAACTGCCTCGCCGCGGTATCGGCCGGCGGCGTGTACAAGGAAGACAGCGACATGGCTGCCGCCGATGCGGCCCAGCTCGGTGACGTGCCGGCCATCGTCGAAGGTGTGATCAAGGAACTCAAACATGAAGGAGACAAACATGAGTGATACAAAAGCTGATCCGATCGTGATCGTCGGTGTGGCCCGCACGCCCATGGCGGCATTTCAGGGCGATTTCGCTTCGCTCACCGCGCCGCAGTTGGGCTCGGCGGCGATCGAGGCCGCCGTGCAACGCGCCGGCCTGAAGCCGGAGCAGATCGACGAAGTGGTAATGGGTTGCGTGCTGCCCGCCGGCCAGGGCCAGGCGCCCGCGCGTCAGGCCGCGCTCGGTGCGGGCTTGCCGCTCGCCACCGGCAGCACCACGGTCAACAAGATGTGCGGCTCCGGCATGCGCGCGGCGATGTTCGCGCATGACATGCTGGCCGCCGGCTCGGTCGACGTGATCGTCGCGGGCGGCATGGAGAGCATGACCAACGCACCTTACCTGTTGCCGAAAGCGCGTAACGGCATGCGCATGGGCCACGGCCAGGTGATCGACCACATGTTCTACGACGGTCTCGAAGACGCCTACGAAAAAGGCCGTTTGATGGGCACCTTTGCCGAAGAATGCGCGGCATCGTTCGACTTCACGCGCGAAGCGCAGGACGCGTTCGCCGTCGAGTCCCTGAATCGGGCGAAGCGCGCGAATGAAGACGGTTCGTTCGCGTGGGAAATCGCGCCGGTGAAGGTGGAAAGCCGCAAGGGCGACGTGACCATCGACCACGACGAGCAGCCGTTCAAAGCGAACCTCGACAAGATTCCGACGCTCAAGCCCGCGTTCAGCAAAACCGGCACGGTCACGGCGGCGAACTCATCGTCGATTTCCGACGGCGCGGCTGCGCTCGTAATGATGCGTGAATCGACCGCGAAACGTCTCGGTGTCGAGCCGCTTGCTCGCGTGGTCGGCCACGCCACCTTCGCCCAGGAACCGGCGAAGTTCACCACCGCGCCGGTCGGTGCAATTCGCAAGCTGTTCGAGAAGAACGGCTGGCGCGCCGACGAGGTGGATCTGTACGAAATCAACGAGGCCTTCGCGGTGGTCACGATGGCCGCGATGAAAGAACACCATCTGCCGCACGATAAGGTCAATGTGAACGGCGGCGCCTGCGCACTTGGCCACCCGATCGGCGCATCGGGCGCGCGGATTCTCGTCACGCTGATCGGCGCGTTGAGAAAGCGCGGCGGCAAGCGCGGCGTCGCGACACTGTGCATCGGCGGTGGCGAAGCGACCGCGATGGGTATCGAACTGGTTTGACGCGCCGCCTGCCGGCGTTCTGGAGCTCGAGGTGATTCGATGAAGACAGTGTTGATCGTGGGTGCGTCGCGCGGCATCGGTCAGGAGTTTGTGCGGCAGTACAAGAAAAGCGGCTGGCGCGTACTCGCCACCGCTCGCGATGGTGCCGCGCTCGACGCGCTGAAAACGCTCGGCGCGGAGACCTTCTCACTCGACGTCACCGAGGCCGAGGAAATCGCCGCGTTCGGCTGGAGGCTCGACGGCGAACGGCTCGACGCGGCGGTCGTGGTATCGGGCGTGTTCGGCCCGCACACCGAGGACATCGAAACGATCACGGCCGAAGACTTCGATCAGGTCATGCACACCAATGTGCGTGGTCCGATGCAGTTGATGCCGATCCTGCTGCCGCTCGTCGAAGAAGCCGGCGGCGTGTTCGCGGTGATTTCGAGCAAGATGGGCAGCATCAGCGACGCAAGTGGCACGACCGGCTGGCTGTATCGGGCGAGTAAGGCGGCGCTCAACGACGCGCTGAAAGTCGCCTCGCTGACTACCACGCGCGCCACGTGTATTTCGCTGCATCCGGGTTGGGTGCGCACCGACATGGGTGGCGCGCAGGCGGCGATCGATCCTGCGCGCAGCGTGACCGGCATGCGCGAAGTGCTCGCACAGGCCGCAGCCGCGCACGACGCGTTCAACGGCCGCTTCTATCAATATGACGGCACGGCGCTCGACTGGTGAGAAGACACCTGGAGAGACTAAAAAGGAGACCGAGCCATGGTGCTTGATCAGGATCACCAGATGATCCGCGACGCGGTACGTACGTTCGTCCGCGAAGCGGTCACCCCGCACGCGGCGCAATGGGACCGCGAGCGCATTTTTCCGAAGGATGTGCATCGCCAGCTGGCCGAACTCGGCGCGTACGGCGTGCTGGTACCCGAAGCGTATGGCGGCGCCGGCATGGACGCGCTGGCGCTCGCACTGATCCTCGAGGAAATCGCGGCCGGCGACGGCGGTACCTCGACCACGATTTCCGTAAACAATTGCCCGGTGTGCAGCATTCTGCTGACCTATGGCAACGACGCGCAGAAACGCGACTGGCTCACACCGCTCGCGCGCGGTGAGATGCTCGGCGCGTTCTGCCTGACCGAACCGCAAGCGGGCTCGGACGCATCCGCGCTGCGCACCACCGCGACACGCGATGGCGACGGCTACGTGCTGAACGGTGTCAAACAGTTCATCACAAGCGGCAAGAACGGCGACGTTGCGATCGTCATGGCCGTGACCGACAAGGCAGCAGGCAAGCGCGGCATCAGCGCGTTTATCGTGCCGACCGACACGAAGGGATACGTCGTTGCACGAGTCGAGGAAAAGCTCGGCCAGCATTCGTCAGACACGGCGCAGATTATTTTTGAGGACTGCCGTGTGCCGGCCGCGAATCTGATTGGCGCAGAAGGCGAAGGCTATCGGATTGCGCTGTCGGGGCTCGAAGGCGGCCGGATCGGAATCGCGGCGCAGAGCGTCGGAATGGCGCGTGCTGCGTTCGAAGCGGCGTTGGGCTACGCGAAGGAACGCGAGAGCTTCGGTCAGCCGCTCTTTTCGCACCAGGCCGTGCAGTTCCGTCTCGCCGATATGGCGACGCAACTCGAAGCTGCGCGCCAGTTGATCTGGCACGCGGCTTCGCTGAAAGACGCCGGCCAGCCTTGTCTGACCGAGGCCGCGATGGCCAAGCTGTTCGCCTCGGAGGCTGCCGAACGCATCTGCTCGGCAGCCTTGCAGATCCACGGCGGCTACGGCTATCTGAACGACTTCCCGGTCGAGCGCATCTACCGCGATGTGCGCGTGTGCCAGATTTACGAAGGCACCAGCGACATCCAGAAAATACTGATCGCGCGCGGTCTCACCTGAAAGTCTGATGAATAAGCCATTGTTGTCAATGCAACGACCTTCCGACTGCCCATGCGGCGGCGCCGCGCCCGATCAGCGCAGCGGCGCCAAACCGCCCCGCTTCGCGCAATGTTGCGGCCGCTATATCGATGGCGGCGAAACCGCGCCGCGCGCGCTCGAACTGATGCGCTCGCGTTACAGCGCATATGTTGTGGGCGCAACGGATTACTTGCGGGCGAGCTGGGCACCGCACACCTGCCCCGCGGACCTCGACGCCGACCCTGCTGCCCCCGACGCACCGCGTTGGCTCGGACTCCAGATCAAGGCCTTCACCGAAATCGACATCGAGCATGCAACCGTTGAATTCGTCGCACGATATAAGGTCGGCGGGCGTGCTCACCGGCTGCACGAACTGAGCCGCTTCGTCCGCGGCGGCGACGGATGCTGGCGCTATGTCGACGGTGACGTCAATGAATAAGCTGCGCCTTTCCTGGCCTTACAGGATGCAATGACGCAAAGAGCGTCGTGCTTACATATGGCCCTCTGATGAGGGCTTTTTTTTCGTGTTGGCTCGACACCACAGCGCGTGTGTTGCAGCACATTACTTCGCACAGCCACGCAGCGTCCGACAGGCAGCTTTCCTGCGCCTCGGGGGCGAAAGCACCCTGATCCGCACATGGCAATTTTTGCGCCACGGGTTCTCCTTGATTGCACAAAACAAAATTGTCATGCCAGGATGGAGTCGTAGGTTTGTGACGTCACGTTGCGAGAACAGGTGCATACCGAATCCGCAAAATGCGCAGGCTCCTGCCGATAGCCCCCCAGTAAGGGTTCGACGGCGGTTCAGGCGGCGTGTGTGGCGCTCATCATCGGCGCGTGGGGTCGCGTCAGCCGTTTGGGTTCATCCCGTGCGATCTCGATCAGCGTGCGCGTAGCGCACTACGTACGCGAGTGTGTTTTTGTTTGTCGAAAACGCCGATGAAAGGCAACTGTCAGCGATGACATTCGACAGACAAGGCATCACGGTGTTCTGGGCAGGTTTTTGAGGCAGGTGCGTCAATGGTGTTCAGCAAGGTTCTGACGAAGTGTGCGGTGACGTGTGCAACGGCGATATGCGCTGTCGCGCTCGCGCATGCCGAGCCGCTTGCCGACACCCAGGCAGGGCCTCTCACCCGCGCGCACGTGCCGCGCATTGCGCTCGACGACGACGTCTATCTGCCCACCGCCGGTCTCAACGAACAGATCATCCGCGTGCCGGTCGACGCTGCCGGCAGCATCACGCTCGAAACGACGATCTACAAGCCGGACGGCCCCGGTCCGTTTCCGATGATCGTTTTCAACCACGGCAAGATTCCTGGCGACCCGCGTACGCAGGAGCGCAGCGACCCGCTGCCGTTCGCGCGTGAATTTGTGCGTCGCGGCTATGTGGTGGTGGCGCCGAACCGCCAGGGCTTCGGCCATTCGGGTGGCACATATCAGCAGGACGGTTGCGACGTCGAGCGCAACGGTATCGACCAGGCCGGCGACGTGGCCGCGACGATCAACTACATGTCGAAGCAACCGTACGTGGACGCCACGCACATCGTGGTGGCCGGCACCTCGCACGGCGGTCTGGCGACGATCGCTTACGGTCCTGACGCGGCACCGGGCGTGCGGGCGCTGATCAATTTCTCGGGTGGTTTGCGGCAGGACGCATGCGCTGACTGGCAGGGCAATCTGACGCGTGCATTCGGCGCGTATGGCGAGAAAACGAAGGTGCCCTCGCTGTGGTTGTACGGCGATAACGATTCGGTGTGGACCGCGCCGCTGGTGGCCGGCATGTATGCCGCGTATGCCGCGCACGGTGCGGGCGCGACGATGGTGGATTTCGGCAACTACAAGAATGACGCGCATCGGCTCGTGGGCGATCGTGACGGCGTGCATGTGTGGTGGCCTGCGGTTGAGGCTTTCCTTGCCAGGGTGGGGATGCCTACCGGCGTGCAGTACCGCGTGGCGGATCCTTCCACGCCTAAGGCGAGTGGGTTTGCTGCTGTCGATGCGGTCGACTCCGTGCCGTATGTCGATGAAGCTGGCCGTAATGGATATCGGAATTTCCTGCATCAGTATCCTAGCCGGGCTTTTGCTGTGTCGGATACGGGTGCGTGGTCGTGGGCCGAGGGTGGCGATGATCCGATGACCGTGGCGATTGCTAATTGCCAGAAGCAGAGTTCGGCGCCGTGCCGGTTGTATGCGGTTAATAACTCCGTTGTTTGGGGGGCGGCTGGGTCTTCGCAGACGGCGGATTCTGCTGGTGGGCAGGGGGCTATTGCTAGCCGGAATTGAGGGTTAAGGGTTGGGGCCTGCTCGGCGGGTTTGTTGTTGATCTGGATTTTGGGCGTTGCCTTGCTGTGTTCGTGGTCTGTTTGGCGTTGCTCTCCTTGGTCTTTTGGTCTTTTGGTCTTTTGGTCTTTTGGTCTTTTGGCCTTTTGGTCTTTTGGCCTTTCCTTGCTTTCTTATCGGTCTATTAGCGTTGCCCCTGTGCGGGGCGGCACCTACTTCTCTTTGCCGCCGCAAAGAGAAGTAGGCAAGAGAAAGCGGCTCAAACCGCTAATTCTTAAGCGGGTCCCCCGCACAGTAGCGGTAGTGGTGCATCTGGAATCTGTCTCCTCGCACATTCGGCCTCAGTGACAAAGGAGTCATACCTCCGGCGGCGCTGCGCGCGCCGATACCCTGTTCATAAAACCACTCTCCAACTTTTTTGCTCCCGCTGCGCGAGCAGAGCCCCTGGTTTCCCTGCCATACCTGTCCGCGACGCACGCAGTGCGGAGTGGGAGCTGATGAGCCCTTTGTCAACGGCGCGGAGTGTGCGGGGGCACGGATTCCAGATGCACCACTACCGCTACTGCGCGGGGGACCCGCTTAAGAATTAGCGGTTTTGGCCGCTTTCTCTTGCCTACTTCTCTTTGCGGCGGCAAAGAGAAGTAGGTGCCGCCCCGCACAGGGGCAACGCTAATAGACCACTAACACAGCAAGGAAAGGCCAAAAACCCCACCAAACAACCAAAACTCAACCCGTCCCCCCCATTTCCCGCCCACAAGGACCAACTACTTTGCCGTCGTCAACTCCGCCGATCGGCAACCTTCTGAACGAAACAGAAACCACCTGCACGGAACAGCACCCAACCCCAGAGCCGCAGGCAAAAACCCAACCCGAACCCCTAGTGCACAGCGCGAAATAAACGGCTAATCTCGACCCCGCACGCCACCCCAAGGCCGCGCGCAGCGCACAGAAAAAACCGCCGCGCGAATGAAAAGGCCCTAAAAAAGCCCGCCATGCAACGGCAAAAAAAGCACCTCGGAGTACCCTTTGGAAAAGTCAGCCTCCCCTGAAGACTGGATCACCCGCAGCCTGCGTGCCGTCTGGCACCCCTGCACCCAGATGAAGCACCACGAGCGCCTGCCGCTCATCCCGGTTGCGCGCGGCCAGGGTGCATGGCTCTACGACCGCGCAAACAACCGCTATCTGGACGCGATCAGCTCCTGGTGGGTCAACCTGTTCGGTCACGCGAATCCGCGCATCAACGCAGCCCTCAAGGATCAGCTCGATACGCTCGAACACGCCATGCTCGCCGGCTGCACGCACGAGCCCGCCATCGAACTCGCGGAGCGCCTCGGCGCGCTCACCGGCAACACGCTCGGCCACGCGTTCTTCGCATCCGATGGCGCATCGGCCGTCGAGATCGCATTGAAGATGAGCTTCCACTCGTGGCGCAATCGCGGCTTCGCCGACAAGCAGGAATTCGTCTGCGTCGCCAACAGCTATCACGGCGAAACCATCGGCGCGCTCGGTGTCACCGACGTCGCACTCTTCAAGGACGCCTATGATCCCCTGATCCGCAACGCACACGTCGTCGCGTCGCCCGATGCGCGCCTCGCGCAGCCAGGCGAAAGCGCAGCCGACGTCGCGCGCCACGCACTCGATCAGGTCCGCTCGCTATTCGAAGCGCGTGCCACGAAAATCGCCGCGCTGATCGTCGAGCCGCTGGTGCAATGCGCGGCCGGCATGGCCATGCACGATCCGTCTTATATCGCCGGCTTGCGCGCACTGTGCGATCAGTACGGCGTGCATCTGATCGCCGATGAAATCGCAGTCGGTTGCGGTCGCACAGGCACCTTCTTCGCATGCGAACAGGCCGGCATCTGGCCGGACTTCCTGTGTCTGTCGAAAGGCATCAGCGGCGGCTATCTGCCGCTCTCGATCGTGCTGTCGCGCGATGAAATTTTCGAAGCCTTCTATCACGACGACACCGCGCGCGGTTTCCTGCACTCGCATTCGTACACGGGCAATCCGCTCGCGTGCCGCGCGGCGCTCGCCACACTCGATCTGTTCGCGAGCGACAACGTACTCGCCGTCAACAGGCAGAAATCGGCGAAGCTGAAGGCCGCGCTCGCACCGCTCGCCGACTACCCGCAAGTGCGCAATCTGCGCCAGTGCGGCACGATCTTCGCGTTCGACGCCGTGATCGACGATGCTCAGCAAGCCAAAACATTCTCGCGCCGTTTCTTCGAAAACGCGTTGCAGCGTGAATTGCTGCTGCGCCCGATTTCGACGACGGTGTATCTGATGCCCCCCTACATCCTGGACGACGAAGAAATCGCGCTGCTCGCGTCGCGCACACGCGAAACCTTCGAAGCCACGCTCGTGGAGACCCGCTAATGCATCTGCTCGACACACTTACCGAAGGCCTCAAGGAGATCGACGCGCGCGGTCTGCGTCGTCGCCGCCGTACGGCCGACACGCCGTGCGCCGCGCACATGACGGTCGACGGCCGCGCAATCATCGGCTTCGCCAGTAACGACTATCTCGGTCTCGCCGCACATCCGCAACTGATCGCGGCCATCGCCGAAGGCGCACAACGCTACGGCGCAGGCAGCGGTGGTTCGCATCTGCTCGGCGGCCACTCGCGCGCGCATGCGCAACTGGAAGACGATCTGGCCGAGTTCGCCGGCGGCTTCGTCGACAATGCACGCGCGCTCTACTTCAGCACCGGCTACATGGCGAATCTCGCGACGCTCACCGCGCTCGCGGGCCGCGGCACGACACTCTTCTCGGATGCGCTGAATCACGCGTCGCTGATCGACGGCGCGCGCCTGTCGCGCGCCGACGTGCAGATCTATCCGCACTGCGACACGGATGCTCTGAGCGCGATGCTCGACGCGTCGGATGCGGACGTCAAAGTCATCGTCTCCGATACCGTGTTCAGCATGGACGGCGATATCGCCCCGCTCGCGCGTTTGCTCGAACTCGCGGAACAACACGGCGCATGGCTGATCGTCGACGATGCGCACGGTTTCGGCGTGCTCGGCCCGCAAGGTCGCGGCGCCATCGCCCAGGCCGCGTTGCGCTCGCCGAATCTGATTTCGATCGGCACGCTCGGCAAGGCGGCGGGCGTATCCGGCGCATTCGTCGTCGCGCATGAGACCGTGATCGAATGGCTCGTGCAGCGCGCGCGTCCGTATATCTTCACGACCGCGTCGGTGCCTGCTGCGGCGCATGCGGTGTCAGCGAGTCTGCGGATCATCGGTGGCGAAGAAGGTGACGCGCGGCGCGCCCATCTCCAGCAACTGATCGAACGCACACGCGCGATGCTGAAGGCCACGCCGTGGCTGCCGGTCGATTCGCACACCGCCGTGCAACCGCTGATCATCGGCGCGAACGACGCGACGCTCGATATCGCGGCGACGCTCGATCGCGCGGGTCTCTGGGTGCCGGCGATCCGTCCGCCGACCGTGCCCGTGGGTACGTCGCGGCTACGCATTTCGCTTTCCGCCGCGCATTCGCAAGCGGATCTGGACCGGCTCGAAGCGGGCTTGCAACAACTCGAAGCGAAGGCGGCATGAGTAGCCCGAATCAAAGCGCACTGTCGCTATTCGTCACCGGCACCGATACGGAAATCGGCAAGACCTTTGTGTCCGCGGCACTCCTGCGCGGTTTCGTTCGCGAGGGCCTGCAAGCCGCCGCGATGAAGCCGATTGCCGCCGGTGCGTTCGAAGTGAACGGTGTATTGCATAACGAAGACGCGGATCAACTCGACGCCGCGTCGAGCGTCCTGCTGCCACCGGCGATTCGCACGCCGTATCTGCTGAAAGAACCCGCGGCACCGCATATCGCCGCCGCGCTGGAAAACGTCACGTTCGATCTCGATCACATCGTCGCTTGCCATCGGCAGGCTGTGCAGCAGGCGGAGATCGTCGTGGTCGAAGGCGTCGGCGGTTTTCGCGTGCCGCTGACCGCCACGCAAGACACCGCCGATCTCGCTGTCGAGCTGAAGCTGCCGGTCGTGCTGGTGGTCGGCATGCGCCTCGGCTGCATCAGCCACGCATTGCTCACCGCCGAAGCGATCGCCGCGCGTGGGTTGACGCTCGCCGGCTGGGTGGCGAATCGCGTCGATCCGGCCATGACGTTCCCCGATGAAAACATCGCCTCGATTCGCGAGCATCTGGCGCGCGAATACGACGCGCCCCTGCTCGGCATCGTGCCGCATTTGAACCCGGCTTCGCCCGAGCTCGCGGCGGATCAACTCGACATCAACCGACTCCTGCAGACGCTGCGCCACGCGCAGCGCTGAAAACCCATTACATCCATCCATGAGGATTGACGACATGACGCAACTGAACATCGCTCCGACGCCTGCCGATACGGCCGCCTCCAACCAGAACGCCAACCACGCCGCCGCAGGCGCCAAGCCGATGGCCAAATGGCGTGTCGCCGACATCGTCGCGCTGTACGAACTGCCGTTCAGCGACCTGATGTTCCGCGCGCAGCAAACCCATCGCGAACACTTCGACGCGAACACGGTGCAACTTTCGACGCTGCTGTCGATCAAGACCGGCGGCTGCGAAGAAGATTGCGCATACTGTCCGCAGTCGGTGCATCACGACACGGGGCTGCAGGCCGACAAGCTGATGCCGGTCGATGAAGTACTGGCTGCCGCCAGGGCCGCGAAGCAAAACGGTGCGACGCGCTTCTGCATGGGCGCGGCGTGGCGCAATCCGAAGGACCGCCACCTCGAGCCGATCAAGGACATGATCCGCGGCGTGAAGGCGATGGGTCTCGAAACCTGCGTGACCCTCGGCATGCTGGAAACGCATCAGGCACAAGGTCTGCGCGAAGCGGGCCTCGATTACTACAACCACAACCTCGATACGTCGCCGGAGTTCTACGGCCAGATCATTTCGACGCGCACCTATCAGGACCGCCTCGACACGCTGGAACGCGTACGCGATGCGGGCATCAACGTGTGCTGCGGCGGGATTGTCGGGCTGGGCGAATCGCGCCGCGAGCGCGCCGGCCTGATCGCGCAACTGGCGAACATGGAGCCGTATCCGGAATCGGTGCCGATCAACAACCTGGTGCAGGTGGAAGGCACGCCGCTGACCGGCACCGAAGCGATCGATCCGTTCGAGTTCGTCCGCACGATTGCGGTTGCACGCATTACGATGCCGCGCGCGATGGTACGTCTGTCGGCAGGACGCGAACAGATGGACGAAGCGTTGCAGGCCTTGTGCTTCCTCGCCGGCGCAAACTCGATTTTCTACGGCGACCAGTTGCTGACCACCAGCAACCCGCAAGCCGAAGCGGACCGCAAGCTGCTCGAACGGCTGGGTATCCGCGCGGAAGCGGCGCAACAGATGCCGCAGGATCAGAACGGTTGCGAACAGGGCTGCGCGCATGAGCACAACACGCACGCAGCACCGAACTAAGCTGCTTACGAAGCACGTGCAATAAAAAAGGCCACCTCGTTTGCGAGGTGGCCTTTCTACGTCCTGATGACGATTACTTCTTGTCGACGATGATCTGATCGAACGTGCCGCCGTCAGAGAAATGCGTTTGCTGCGCTTTCTGCCAGCTGCCGAACATCTCTTCGACCGTGAAGGTCTTGATCGGCTTGAATTCGCCCGCGTGCTTGGCGAGCACGTTCTTGTCACGCGGACGCAGATGATGTTCCGCAATGATTTCCTGCGCGGCCGGCGACCACAGATAGTCGAGATACGCCTGCGCTTCCTTGCGCGTGCCGCGCTTGTCGACCACCTTGTCGACGATCGAAACCGGCGGCGCGGCCAGCAGGCTCACCGACGGATACACCGCTTCGAAATTGCCTGCGCCGACACCCGTGTCGATCAACGACACTTCGTTTTCGAACGTCACCAGCACGTCGCCGATACCGCGTTGCGTGAAGGTCGTAGTCGCGCCGCGGCCGCCCGTGTCGAGCACCGGCACGTTCTTGAAGATGGCCTTTTCGAAGTCGAGTGCCTGCGCATCGCTGCCACCGTGCTGCTTGCGATAACCCCATGCCGCCAGATACGCGTAGCGGCCGTTGCCCGAAGTCTTCGGATTGGCGATCACCACTTGCACGCCCGGTTTGGCGAGGTCGTCCCAGTCCTTGATGTGCTTCGGATTGCCCTTGCGCACGAGGAACACCATCGTCGTGGTGTACGGCGCGCTGTCGTCAGGCAGACGCGCGCGCCAGTTGGCGGGCACCAGCTGGCCCTTTTCCGCGAGCAGGTCGATGTCGTTCGGCTGGTTCATCGTCACGACGTCGGCCTGCAGTCCTTGCAGCACCGACAGCGCCTGCGCGCTCGACGCGCCATGCGACTGGCGAATCGAAACGGTCTCGCCGCTCTTCTGCTTATATGCCGCAATGAAGCCGGCGTTGATGTCCTTGTACAGCTCGCGCGTCACGTCGTACGACACATTCAGCAGCGACGTGTCCGCGTGTGCCGTGGATACGCCGCCGAGCGCGAGCGTGATTGCCGTCATGCCGGCTGCCAGCCAGCGCGATGTCCCCGTGTTGCCTGCCATCTTTCTTGTCCCCGCCTGTCGATGATGAAAAACTGCGGCCACACGAACGTGCGGCGTGAAGCGGGATTCTAACGGATTGCTTACGTATTCACTCGCGCCCGTTTGGGCGCTCAAACGAACGCATGCTGCGCGACCTCGAGCGTCTCCTCGCGAAAGCGCAGCGGCGCCGCGCAATGCACCAGGGTGTCCACGAAATACTTGGCACGCGGCCATGGGCCGAATCCCGCGGCGGTGTTGATGTGACCTGCGTCGCCCAGATTGACGAACGCGCTGCCGAAGCGCTGCGCGAGATCGCGCGAACCGGCGAGCGTCATCCACGGATCGGTTTCGCTGCCGATCAGAATCGACGGCACGCCGAGACGTCGCGCGTCGAACGGTCCGGCGAAGGCAAATTTCTGCGGGCTCGCCGGCGCGACGAACAGCACGCCAACTACATCGTTCGCATACGACGCCTGCTGCAACGCGTGCGCGGTCGCGAGGCAACCGAAGCTGTGGGCGGCCAGTACGAACGGGCCACGTTCGCGCGCGAGCAGATCGCGCAGCGACTTCGCCCACAGCGCGACGTCCGGTGCATCCCAGTCGGCCTGCTCGACGCGCAGCGAGCGCGCGAATTGCCGTTCGAGCCAGGTTTGCCAGTGCGCGCCCTCGCTGCCGTGCAGACCGGGAACGGTGACTAGCCGCGGCGGCCATGTCGATTTGGTGCATGAAAGCATGTGAGTCCCTCGCTGCCGGAATCCGGGAAATGATTGTCCCGCCAGGCGCCGCAAGGGCGAACCAAGTTTTTGTGCTTTGTTTATGGGGCGAATACAGGGCCAAAAGCGCACGCCCGTGCGCAAACGCGCGCGATTCGCGTCGAAAAAGTAGAATGAAGCCTATCCATAAAAGGAGGAGGCCCCATGCAGCAAGCGTCGTCTGAAGCGCGGCGGGCGGTGCAGCCGTTCTACCGGGCCTTTCCCGTCATCAGACTCGAGCACGCATGCGCACTCCGGACCGTATGAAAATCCTCTTCTACATGCAGCATGCCAACGCCGCCGCGTGGCTTCACGACTTCGCCCGCGCCCTGCCGGAGGCCGAACTGCGCGAATGGCAGCCCGGCGACACCGCACCCGCCGATTTCGCGGTCGTGTGGCGTCCGCCGCGTGAGATGCTGGCCGGCCGCGACGATCTGCGCGCGATCTTCAATCTCGGCGCGGGCGTCGATGCGATTCTCGGGCTCGAACACGAGCAACCCGGCACGCTGCCGCGCAACGCCCAGTTGATCCGGCTCGAAGACACCGGCATGGCTCTGCAGATGGCCGAATATGTAACGCATGCCGTGCTGCGCTATCTGCGCCGTTTCGACGAATATCAGACGCTGCAAACCGAGCGCCGCTGGGAAGTGCTCGATCCGCACCCACGCGACACCTTCACGGTTGGCGTGCTCGGTCTCGGCGTGCTTGGTGCGCACGTCGCGCAAGCGGTCGCGGCGTTCGGCATGCCGGTGCGCGGGTATAGCCGCAACGCGCGGCAAATCGACGGCATCACGACCTTTGCCGGCGACGCGCAGTTCGACGCGTTTCTCGACGGCGTGAAGGTGCTGGTGAATCTGTTGCCGCATACGCCGGATACGGGCGACGTGCTGAACCGGCATACTTTCTCGAAGCTTGCGAAGGGTGCCTATCTGATCAACGTCGCACGCGGCGGGCATCTGGTCGAACAGGATCTGCTTGAAGCGCTCGCCTGTGGCCAGATCGCCGCCGCGACGCTGGACGTGTTCCGCGAAGAACCGTTGCCGCCCGATCATCTGTTCTGGCGGGAACCGCGCATCACGATTACGCCGCACATGTCGGCGCTCACCTTGCGCGAAGAGAGCGTCGCGCAAGTCGCACAGAAGATGGTGGCGCTCACGCGCGGCGAGACGGTGAGCGGCGTGGTCAATATCGAACGTGGATACTGAGGGCGGCTTTGAACACCGCCATCGAATCCAGTTGAGTAACTGAAAGAGCACCGCCACGCGCGGGCTCATTGCATGGGACGGAGACATATCATGGCCTTGCCACAACGCGTCAAAATCGTCGAAGTCGGTCCGCGTGACGGACTGCAGAACGAAAAAGAATTCGTCCCCACCGCGGTCAAGATCGAACTGATCAACCGCCTGGCGGCGGCGGGCTTTCGCAACGTCGAAGCCGCGTCGTTCGTCTCGCCAAAATGGGTGCCGCAAATGGCCGATGGCGCCGACGTGATGGCCGGCATCGACCGCCGGGCCGGCACGATCTACTCGGTGCTGACGCCGAACCTGCGCGGCTTCGAAGGCGCACTCGCCGCGCGCGCGGATGAGATCGTGATCTTCGGCGCGGCCAGCGAAGCGTTCTCGCAGAAGAACATCAATTGCAGCATCGCGGAAAGCATCGATCGATTCGCACCGGTCGCGCAGGCAGCGAAGGAACACGGCCTGCGAATTCGCGGCAGCGTGTCGTGCGCGCTCGGTTGCCCGTACCAGGGCGAGGTGCCGGTCGCGTCGGTGGTCGATGTGGTCGAACGTTTCGCGGCGCTCGGCTGCGACGAAATCGATATCGCGGACACCATCGGCGTCGGTACGCCGAAGCGCACGCGCGAAGTGTTCGAGGCGGTCACCAGAGTGTTCCCGCGCGAACGTCTGTCGGGGCACTTCCACGACACCTATGGGCAAGCGCTCGCGAACATCTACGCCGCGTTGCAGGAAGGCATCGAGATCTATCACGCGTCAGTGGCTGGGCTTGGCGGCTGTCCGTATGCCAAGGGCGCAACCGGCAATGTCGCGACCGAAGACGTGCTGTATCTGATGAACGGCCTCGGCATTGAAACCGGCATCGACCTCGCGCAAGTCGTCGCGATCGGCGATTTCATTTCCACGTCGATTGGCCGGCCGAACGTGTCGCGCGCCGGCAAGGCCCTGCTTGCCAAAGCACGCAGCGAACAGGCCAACTGCGTTTGACCCCGCACCTCGATCAGGACATAGAACAATGACGGACCACGCTTCTCTCGAACCAGACGATCTCACCGCGTTGCCCGATTCCGCACGCCGCGTCGCGCAGTTGTTGCGCGAACGCGGCCACGCGGGCCGGATCGTGATGCTGCCGGAAACCGGCAAGACGTCCGCCGAAGCTGCTGCCGGCCTCGGCTGTTCGGTTGCGCAGATCGCCAAATCGATCCTGTTTCGCCGCCGCGAAGACGACGCACCGGTGCTAGTGGTTGCGAGCGGCGCGAATCGCGTCGACGAAAAGAAGGTTGCGGCGCAAGTCGGCGAGATCGGCCGTGCGGATGCGAAGTTCGTGCGCGAGAAAACCGGCTATGCAATCGGCGGCGTGTGCCCGATCGGCCATGCCACGGAACCCGTCACGCTGATCGATGCCGATCTGCTGGCGCTCGATAGTCTGTGGGCGGCGGCAGGTCATCCGCACGCCGTGTTCAATCTGACGGCGCAGGAGTTGATTGCGCTCACGGGCGCGCCGGTGATCGACGTGGCGCTGCGCGAGACGGCGTGACGCCATGACAGCGGGCATCGACAACGAAGACGACGAGGCCGCCGTGCCGTCACCCTGCATCAGCGTGTGCAGGATGGACGCCTCCACCGGCTGGTGCGAAGGCTGTTTGCGCACCATCGACGAAATCGCCGGCTGGTCGTTGTTCGACGACGACGCGAAGCGCACGGTCTGGAACGCGATCGAGGAACGTCACGCGGAATTCATGGCCAGACAGGCAAAGGTCCAGCGATGAACGCCGCGCCTCGCATCGTGACGGTCGGCGAAACGTTCAGCTCGACGCTCGAACTCTCGGCGGAATCGGTGAAATCGTTCGCCACGCTCGTCAACGACCTCAACCCGCTGCATCACGACGACGCCTATGCCGCGCAAAGCCGCTTCGGCGGTTTGATCGCATCGGGCACGCAACCCACCGCGTATTTCATGGCGCTGCTGGCCACCCATTTTTCAACCTACGCGCAGCCGCTCGGACTCGAGTTCGATATCAAGCTGAAGAAAGCGGTCCACGCGGACGATACGCTGACGATCACCTGGCGTGTGCGCGACGCTTACTGGAAGCCGAGTCTGAACGGCGATCTGACGCATCTCGAAGGAAGCGTGGTGAATCAGCGTGGCGACACCATGCTAATCGGCACGTCGACCATTCTTGTGATGGCGAAATCCGAAGCGTCGGCGGAAACGAACGCGAACACAAACGCACCATGATCACACTGCCTGAATCGATTCGAGTTTTCGAACGCGGCTGGCTTTCGTCGAACAACGTACTGCTGGTTGACGACACGTGCGCCGCGCTGGTCGATACCGGCTACGCGACGCACGCGCCGCAAACCGTCGCGCTGGTGAAGCAGGCGCTCGGTGCGCGCGCGCTCGATCTGATCGTCAACACACACCTGCATTCGGATCACTGCGGCGGCAACGCGCTATTGCAGTCGACATGGCCGTGCCGTACCGCGATTCCCGCATCCGAAGCCGACGCGGTGCGCGACTGGGACGAAACCCGTCTGACGTTTCGCGCCACCGGCCAGCGCTGCGAGCGCTTCACCTTCACCGGGACGATCGCACCCGGCGCGCAATTGCGGCTCGGCGCGCTCGACTGGCAGGTGCTCGGCGCGCCGGGCCACGATCCGCATTCGTTGATGCTGTACTGCGCGAGCGAACGCATCCTGATCAGTGCGGACGCGCTGTGGGAAAACGGCTTTGGCGTGATCTTTCCCGAACTGGAAGGTGAAAGCGGTTTCGCCGAAGAACAGGCGGTTCTCGAAGCCATCGCGAAGCTCAACGTGCGGCTTGTGATTCCAGGGCACGGCTCGCCCTTCACGAACGTCGACGAGGCGCTTGAGCGGGCGTTTTCACGCGTCGCGTGGCTACGGGCCGACCCGGCGCGTAACGCGAAGAATGCGTTGAAGGTGTTGATCGTGTTCAAGCTGCTCGAAGTTCGCGCGATGCGCTTCGACACCGTGCTGCAAATGCTCGATGACGCCGCCGTGATGCACGCCGCCGCATCGATGCTCAAGCCGCGCGGCGAATGGTCCACGCTGGTGCATGCGATCGTTGAGGAATTGGCGGCGCAGAACGGGCCATTGGAAATCGACGGCGAGCGTATCGTCGCGCGCCGGGGTTGACGCGACACGCACGCAGAACACCAGAACCGTCGCCACAAAAAGAAAGCCGCTCGACCATCATGGCGAGCGGCGGAAATTCTGTCGGACGTGATCAGCGTCGGTACGAATGATACGCGTGCCGGTTTTTTGACCGCATCAGTGATTTCCCTACAGAAGCTTGACGCCGCCTTTTAAACCCGCATACAACCCCTGCTACGAAACACCGTAGTGGCGGCGAACGGGATCTCATTGGTTCGTCGATACGAACAATGCATCGCATTTTTGCTCCGGAATCCGTACCATTGTCTGCTGATGCAACGGCACAGCGGCCATCACATCAGGTTGAGGACAGGCGTCTTTGCGGCACGATCCGCCAGCCGAGATTCACGCCGGCCGCCGCGAGCAGGATCAGCACCGCGCCGAGCACCTGAATCCATGCGAGCTTCTGCCCGAACGCAACCCGGTCGACAATGATCGCCACCACCGGATAGATGAACGACAACGCACCGGTCATCGAGGTCGGCAGCTTCTGGATTGCCCCGTAGAGCAGCACGTACATGAGTCCCGTATTGACGATACCGAGCACGATCAATTCGAGCCACTGCACGCCACTGGCCGGCAGCGCGTCGAAGCGCACAAACGGCGCCAGCATCACGACGCCGAGCGATACCTGGATCAACGCAATCAGATGCGGCGGCGTGCCCTTCAGGCGCTTCGTGATGATCGACGAAATCGCATACATCGCCGCCGCGCCCACGGCATAGGCAACCCCGACCAGATAATGACCCGGCACCGCCAACACCGCCGGTTCAACCTTCACCACGAACACGAGACCGACAAACGCGACCACCAGCCAGGCTACAGTCGACGCGCTGATGCGCTCGCGAAACACCAATGCGCCGAGCGCGACCAGCATAAACGGCTGCGTGTTATAGACGGCCGTTGCCATCGAAATCGACGCACGTGAATAGGCTGCGAACAGCAACAGCCAGTTGATGACGATCGCCGCGCCGCCAAGCAGCGCGAGGCCGAGCATCTTCCACGAAAAGAGCTTGCGCCTGAACAGGCCGAGCACCGCGCACACGAGCGCAAGCGTCGCGCCGCCGAAGATGCAGCGAAAGAACACGACATTGAACGGGCTCTGCTGCGACGACACCACCAGCCAGCCGATGGTGCCGGACATCAGCATGGCCATGCTCATTTCCGCCGCGCCGCGGCGAATCTCATTTGACGCCATGATTCGATCCTCGAATGGATTCCTGCATGAGAAGCAGTGTAATTAATCCGGCGACCCGAATACATGGCTAAACTTAAGTCTTCCTGCAGAGGAACCTAATAATCGAAGGCCATCATGTCTAAACGCCTTGCTCCCGCCACACCCGCGACACTCGATGAAACCGACCGCGCGCTGCTCGCCGCACTGGCCGCAGATGCTCGCCAGCCGGTCAGCGAACTGGCGCGTCTGGTTGGCCTTTCAGCGCCGAGTACGGCCGAGCGCGTCCGAAGACTCGAAGCGCAAGGCGTGATCGAGCGCTTTACCGTGCAGATCGATCCACGCGCGCTCGGCTTCACGTTGCAGGCCATCGTGCGCGTAAAGCCCTTGCCCGGACAACTGCATCTGGTGGAAGACGTGATCCGGCGGATTCCGGAATTTGTCGAATGCGACAAAGTGACGGGCGACGACTGTTTCATCTGCCGCCTCTATCTGCATTCGATCGAGCAGCTCGACGAGATTCTGTCGAAGGTCACCGAGCGCGCGGAGACCAGCACCGCGATCATCAAGTCGACACCGATCGCGCGCCGCTTGCCGCCGCTGGGCTGAGGCAGGCGCGCTGCCTTACACTCGCGCCTGCCTGAAAGGCTGCCGCCTTGCGTATGAAGCGCAGCGACTTACTGTTCAACCGCTTCGAAGAACGACAGCATTTCCGCGACCAGTTCCTCCGGCGCTTCTTCAGGAATGTAATGCCCGCACGGTAGTGAACGCCCGCTCACGTCCCGCGCGACGTGACGCCATTCCGCCAGCGCGTCGAAACATTTCTCGATCACGCCCTGCTCGCCCCACAGCACACGCAGCGGACAACCGATCTTGTGGCCACGCTCGATATCGGCCCGATCGTGTTCGAGATCGATGCCCGCCGAGGCCCGGTAGTCCTCGCACATTGCATGCACGGCGCCGGGTTGTGCCAGCGCGCGGCGATACGCGTCGAGCGCTTCGGGAGCGAACGCCGCCAGGCCGGCGTGACGGCTCCCCATCACAGCGTCGACATACGCGGCCGGGTTCGCGCCGATCAGCGTCTCCGGCAGCGGCTCCGGCTGAATCAGGAAGAACCAGTGGAAGTAGTACGTCGCGAAAGTGCGGTCGGTGGCTTCGTACATCGCGAGCGTGGGCGCGATGTCGAGCAGCATCAAACGCTCGACGGCGTCGGCATGATCGAGCGCCATCCGGTGCGCAACCCTGGCGCCGCGATCGTGGGCGCACACCAGGAATCGTTCGAAGCCGAAGTGGCGCATCACGGCGACCTGATCGGCCGCCATTGAACGTTTGGAATACGGCGTGTGGTCGGCGTCGCTCGGCGGTTTGCCCGAGGCGCCGTAGCCGCGCAAATCGGTAGCGATGACGGTAAAGTGCTGCGCCAGTTGCGCGGCGCACCGTTGCCAGATCAGATGCGACTCAGGATGACCGTGCAACAACAGAAGCGGCGGGCCCGCTCCGCCCTTCACTCCGAAAATATCGACGTCGCCCACGGCGACACGAAAGGGCGCGAAATCCTCGAAGGCCATAGCAGGTCTCTTGTGTTTGGAAGTCAAACCATTGTAGGAGCGCAATGTGTCCAAGCGGAGTGGGATAGCCCACGCAAGCATAGAACCTGAACACTCCTTCCAACTGTTCAAAACGCACAGGGTGCTACAGCTTCGCCTATAATCGAACGATCGTTCTTAAATTTTTGGGCGACTGTGGTGAACGCGTGGTGAGATCGTGGCGGCTGCCTGAAGCCGGTCAGTTTCGACGCACCCGAGGCCATGTGCCGCTAAACTCATTATCGCCGGGCGCCCCGTGCCGCACCGGTCCGCTTATCAGGAGACTCGCATCATGGCATTGCCCGCCGTCCTGCAAAAACTTGCGCTGCCCGTCGTCGCTTCGCCGATGTTCATCGTCAGCTATCCCGAACTCGTGCTGGCTCAATGTAAGGCCGGTATCGTCGGTTCATTCCCCGCGTTGAATGCCCGGCCGGCCGAACTGCTCGACGAATGGCTCACGCAGATTCAGGCCCAGCTCGCCGAGCACAAGGCAGCTAATCCCGACGCGATCATCGGACCCATCGCTGTCAATCAGATCGTTCATCAGTCGAATACGCGGCTCGAGCACGACGTGCGTGTATGCGTCGAGCACAAGGTGCCGATCTTCATCACCAGCCTGCGCGCACCGGCGCGTGAAATCGTCGACGCGGTGCATAGCTACGGCGGCATCGTGCTACACGACGTGATCAATCTTCGGCATGCGCAGAAAGCACTGGAAGCGGGCGTCGACGGGCTGATCCTGGTAGCGTCGGGTGCCGGCGGCCATGCGGGCACGACCTCGCCGTTCGCGCTGGTGGGCGAAGTCCGGCGCATGTTCGACGGCCCGATCGTGCTGTCCGGCTCGATCGCCAACGGCGGCTCGATTCTCGCCGCGCAGGCCATGGGCGCGGACCTCGCCTACATGGGCACGCGTTTCATCGCGACCAAAGAGGCGCACGCGGTCGACAGCTATAAGCAGGCGATCGTCAATTCCACGGCGTCGGACATCATCTACACGAACCTGTTCACCGGTGTACACGGCAACTACATCCGCGAAAGTATCGTGAACGCGGGGCTGGACCCGGACGCGCTGCCGGAATCGGACAAGACCGCGATGAACTTCGGCAGCGATAAGGCGAAGGCGTGGAAGGACATCTGGGGCGCAGGCCAGGGCGTCGGCCTGATGGACGATGTGCCCAGCGTCGATGAGCTGGTCCAGCGTTTGGCGAAGGAATATAACGACGCCAAAGCGCGGCTCGGCATAGCACGGTAAGTTGCAATAACAGGCGCAGAAACGGCAGGACGGCGGTGACCGAACGCAGGCGCCGCCCGACATAGCCAGGCAACGTGCCTAGCGAACCGCCAGTGCCTTGATCTGCTCGAGCGAAGGCCAAAGCGATTCATTGGCAAAACGGTCGGCCAGGAAGTCGACAAACGAGCGCACCTTGGCCGACAGATGCCGACGGCTCGCATAAACCACATGGATCGGCAACTCGCGCGGCGGCACGTCGTCCACCAGCAAGGGCACGAGGCGCCCGGCCGCCAGATCGTCGCCGATCACCTCGGTGCCGAGCATCGCGATTCCCGCGCCTTGCAGTACGATCACGCGCTGCGCCTCCAGGTGGTTGACGATCAGATTTCCGGTTAATCGCACGCGCGACGAAGCATCGCCGGTTGCGGGTGCGATTTCGAGCGCGGACACGCCTGCGTACTGCAGATAATTGTGACGCGCCAGCTCGGCGACGGTCTTTGGCGTGCCGTGCCGGCGCAGATAGGCGGGCGACGCGCACAGCACCAGATGAGCAGTCGCAATCTGCCGGGCAATCAGCGAAGACGATTTCAGCCCGCTCGGCGACGCCCGGATCGCCACGTCAAAACCTTCGTCGATCAGTTCCACTACCCGGTCGGACAAGGTCATGTCGACGGTGACCTGCGGATACTGTGCGGCATAGTCGGCCACGGCGGCCATCACGTGGCTCAAGCCGAACGCCGACAACGACGACACCCGCAAGCGTCCCTGCGGCACGACGCTCGCCGCGCCGACCACCTGTTCGGCTTCTTCGAGTTCGGTGAGCACCTGGCTCAGGCGCTCATAGTATTCGCGGCCCGCCTCGGTCGGTGCGACGCGACGCGTGGTGCGGTTGAGCAAACGTGCGCCGAGTTGCTGTTCGAGGTGCATGACGTGCTTGCTCGCCATGGCCGCCGACATCTCCATGCGTTCGGCCGCTCCGACAAAGCTGCCGACTTCAACCACGTGGCGGAACACTTTCATGCTGACGAGGGTATCCATCTCAATCGCTCGCTTCAGGAATCAATCGACGCCATTCTGCCGGGTTTATCAAAAGCCGGGCGGCAAATCGAGCCGATGCGCAAACGAAGAATGAACGCCAGAAGCGCCAAAGCCCACCTTCCTGGGAAGGTGGGCTTTGGCGGTGTTGCGCGTTGCTGCGTATTGCTGCGTGTCAGTGCCGGTATCAGCCGGCATGGCGTCTCGCGGCATCCGCTTGCAAATGCCGCCCGCCTCGACCCGGACGCCTAGAACTTGGCGCGCAGGCCGACGCCGTACGTGTCGCCGCTCGACTGGCTGCTGATCTTGTCGTACATATAAGCCGCGTAGATATCCGTGCGCTTGGACAGCGGGTAATCGTAGCCAATCGATGCCGTCTGGCGAGTCTGGTTCAGGCCGCCGCCGTCGCGCGAATAGGCATACGACGCCATCACCGAACCCGGGCCGGCCGGTACCGTTACGCCGCCCTGACCCGTATTCACGTGCCAGCTCGAGATGGTCTGCTGGTTATACGTGTACATGTATTGGCCGTAGAACTTCACGAACTTCAGGTCGTACGTCACGCCGGCTTGCGCCACGCTCTGGCTCTTCAGCCCCGGAACGCCCGACGTATCGAAGCTGCCGAGGTCGCCCGGCACGTTGTTGAAGTTCACGTACTGGTACACCGCGGTCGCTGCGAACGGGCCGTGGAAGTACAGCACCTGGCCGCTCCACTTCTTCGCGCCGTTCTGGCCCGCGGTATTGCCGAGTGCGTACATCGCGGTCGCGGTCAGGCCGTTGAAGTTCGGCGACGAGTACGACACTGCGTTGCTCCAGCCCGAGTCGCCGGTCACGCCCTGATCGGTCGTGTAGGTCGGGAACGTGCCGAGACCGAGATACGTGTGAGCGATCATCGGCGAGAACACGTACGAGTCGATGAACGGGTTGAACAGAATCGTCGACACGAACAGCGGCGTGGTCAGACGGCCTGCCGTCACCGTGCCGTAGGGCGATTCGATACCGACGTACGCGTTACGCGAGAACATCGTGTCGCCCGTGAAGCGGCCGTACTGGCCGTTCTGCGCGAGGAAGAAGCCTTCGATTGCGAAAATCGCCTTGTAGCCGTTGCCCAGATCCTCAGCCCCCTTCAGGCCCCAGTACGACGTGGACATGCCGCCGCCGGATACCTGGACCGAGGTCTTGTTGCCCGGGAATTTCTGCGCACCGACCCACTCGTCGACCTGGCCGTAGAGTTGCACGCTCGATTGCGCAAAAGCAGATGAGGCACTGGCCAGCAGAGCGGCACACGCGGTTGCCTTGAGGGTGGTCTTCAGCGCACGGCTGATGCTTGTTTTCATGGGTTCTCCTGTCTTTGTCAAAAGGGTGTGGCTGTGCGAAAGGGGGCGCTCGCGCGAACCGTTGTTGTTGTCCGTTCGATCATCGAGCCAATCTGGGCGAGACCATCTTTGCGGACCATTTTTATGGACAAAAATATCGTGGGTTATTGCGGGTATAGCGTTCTGATTAGTTTTGTCATTTATCAGCCTGATAAAGCTGTCGCGGCGCATGCCGTCACCGCATCGCGGCGGACTTCGCGGTTCGGCGCAAAGCGTTACTGAGATTGCGCCCGACCGGTTGATAACGGCTCAGATGACAGGTGGATGACGCGCCGCGCCAAAATCGCTCGAATTTGACAACGGGTCACGATTTGCTGCCGGATGTTTTCAAAAAAGTGTGGCGTCGAAACGTCACATTGACAGGGGGTTTTGAACAGCAGTGGCGTGTAATCCCGCAGTAAGCCGGTTTGAGAGCCGGAGATGCGGATTTCGCGGTAGGAACCAGGGAAATTCGGTGGGACGAAAAGCGCTGTGGGAGCACCTTGAGCGCGGGCGACGAACTCGACGCCCACGCGGTGATTAGTTGCGGTACGGACCTTCCTGCTGACGTGGGTCATCCCCCGGACGCTGCATGGCGCGCGCGGCACCGCGCTCTTCGTTATACCGGGCGACGTCGGCACGAATCGAACCGGTGCGAATTGGCGCGTTAGGCGGTGGCCGCGGTACCCCGCGCGATTCGGCGCTGACCGGTGTCATAGCGTCGGCGTACTGCATACCGCCGCGGCCGTCGTTGGGATATCCACCCGGGCCGGCCACACGGCGCATACCCGGATTGTAGCCGCCAAAGCCGTTGCGGTAGTTGCCGGCGAAATTCGCGCCGCCACGCGGCAAGCGTGCGTTATTGTCGGCCACGTTGGTGCGAGGCTGCCTGACATTGGCGGCGCCATGGTAGTAGCCACCGTTGTGCGCATCGCCTCGCATTGCGTGGCTAAACACCGCATGCGAACCGCCGCCGCCGTGCGGCATGCCCGGCACTTTTGCGTAGGCGAACGAGCACAACGCAGTGATAACCGCGCCCAATGCCCAGTGCTTCGTTCTCGACAACCCGTCCACCAAGTGACTCACATGCCCGAAGAGCTGCCTGAAGCCCACCGTTCGAGCTGCGATGGACTTGTTCTGGGATCGGCGCACGCGCCGCATGTCTGCTGCGGCGCGGGGCATCCCGATGGCCTTTGATCAGTAATTTATGGTTGCCGGCAAAGGGTGTCGAGCCAAAAAGTGTTAGGCCTCGACGGCTGTTGTAACACCTTGTTACTGCGACGTTTTTCCGCGACAGAGCCCTTGCGCGAAAGCATTGAAACAGCTTGCTGGAACGGCTGTCCCGAGATCCGCGGAAGGTGCTTTCGCATGACGAATCCCCCGCGGATTTTTCGCCGGATTGTCAAAACGGCAGT
The DNA here is from genome assembly GCF_009455635.1 of Paraburkholderia agricolaris. Classification (NCBI taxonomy): domain Bacteria; kingdom Pseudomonadati; phylum Pseudomonadota; class Betaproteobacteria; order Burkholderiales; family Burkholderiaceae; genus Paraburkholderia; species Paraburkholderia agricolaris. Next base: position 246,201 of record NZ_QPER01000001.1, on the reverse strand, counting down.
GGACCAAACCGATGCGCTCGCCAATACTGGAACTGACCGTGAGCATGGACTGAGGCCCGCTGATTCAGCGTTTTAATGCGCAACGCTCATTAATCGATTCGGCAAATGAATTTGCATATTCAATCGGTTTTTAGCAACAATAGGCGTTTTTCATAGCCTGAGTCGGGCGCATTCGCGCGCCCCGCTTTTCGCATCACCGAATCGAGATTCCGCCATGGCTCGCCCGAAACTGCTTCCCGACAATTTCACCTTGTGTCTTGTGAGCACCGTGATCCTTGCCAGCTTCCTGCCGGTCCATGGGCAGGCCGCTGTCGGGTTCAACTGGGTGACGAACGTTGCAGTCGGCCTACTGTTTTTCCTGCACGGCGCCAAGCTCTCACGCGAGGCGATCGTAGCGGGCGCGACGCATTGGCGCCTGCATCTGGTCGTACTGCTCAGCACGTTCGCGCTGTTCCCGCTGCTCGGTCTCGCGCTTAAGCCGCTCCTTTCGCCACTTGTCACGCCGGCGCTCTATGCGGGGGTCCTCTTCCTCTGCACGCTGCCGTCGACGGTTCAGTCGTCTATTGCGTTCACCTCGATTGCCAAAGGCAACGTACCGGCCGCCGTATGCAGCGCGTCGGCCTCGAGCCTGCTGGGCATCTTCATCACCCCCGCGCTCGTCAGCCTCGTTGTCACCAATCAGGCTGCAAGCGGCGGCGCCTCGCCGTGGCATACGGTAGGCAATATCGTTCTGCAATTGCTGGTGCCGTTCGTGGCCGGACAACTGCTGCGCCCGCTGATCGGCAAGTGGATCGAGCGCAACCGCGGCGTGCTGAAGTTCGTCGACCAGGGCTCGATCCTGCTGGTGGTGTACGGAGCATTCAGCGAGGCCGTGAACGAAGGCCTGTGGCACCAGATCCCGCTGTCCGCGCTCGGCGGACTGGTGTTGATCAGCGTTGTGCTGCTCGCCCTCGCGCTGGCCGTGACGATCGTGGTCAGCAAGCGGCTCGGCTTCGACCGCGCCGACCAGATCACGATCATCTTCTGCGGTTCGAAGAAAAGCCTCGCTGCCGGAGTGCCGATGGCCAAAGTGATTTTCGCCGCGCACGCGGTGGGGGCCGTGGTCTTGCCGCTGATGTTGTTCCACCAGATCCAGTTGATGGTGTGCGCCGCGCTCGCGCAGCGCTGGGGGGCTCGCGACATGAGCGGTGAAACCCGCGCGGCCTCGCGCGAGCGGGCCGCCGCTGCCGTCGCGCGCCGGTGAATATGCGCGCAATGCAAACAGGACATTCATAAGCGCCCTCCCTGAGCGTCATTTGAAGAAAGCCGCCTTGTGCGGCTTTTTTGTTATTTCACGCTCAAATGCCGCCGCTGTCGCCTCAGCCGGACGGCATAGGCAAAGTCCTGGCCGCGGCAAACCCAGACGGTAGCGAGCCCGCCGCCGATACTGGCGGGCGCACCACGCCGGTGCAACGCTTCACTAAAAGTTCACTTAATTCCATGCCGGATAGGTCGATAAGTCGTAGGTCGATCGCTACGCCTAACTGCCATGCAACCTCGTTCGCCCTCCCGATCCGCTACGCCGCGCATCGAGGAGTTGATCGCCCGGCGTGATCTGTCCGCCGTATTCCAGCCAATCATCGATTTCGACGGCGGCGCGATCCTCGGCTACGAAGGTCTGATTCGCGGGCCGTCCGGCACCTCGCTCGAAGCACCGTTCGCGCTTTTTTCGCAGGCACTCGCCGAGGGCTGCACGCTCGAACTCGAGCAGGCCGCCGCACGCACGTGCATCGACGCGTTCGCGAGGCTCGATTTCGACGGCAAGCTGTTTCTCAATTTCAGCGCGGGCGCGATCCGCCGGCTGGCCGAAGCACGCGACGACACGCTCGCACTGCTGCGCCATCGCGGCGTCGATCCGCAACGGATCGTGATCGAGCTGACCGAGCAGAGCACGATTCTGGACGTCGCCAGTTTTGTGCCGGTGATTTCGGCGCTGCGGACCGAGGGCGCGCAATTCGCACTCGATGACTACGGCACCGCGAACGCCAGCATGAATCTATGGGTGCGCCTGCAACCGGACGTCGTGAAGATCGACCGATTCTTCATTCACGGCATCTCCAGCGATTCGCTCAAGTTCGAAGCCGTGCGCGCCATGCAGCACTTCGCCAACGCGAGCGGCGCCAGACTGGTGGCCGAAGGCATCGAGGACGAAGCGGATCTGATCGTGGTGCGCGACATGGGGATCGGCTGCGGGCAAGGCTATTTCTTCGGCCGCCCGCATGCGCAGCCGTCCCGCAGCGTCACCGACGACGCCCGCGACGCGCTGCTCTCCGGCCACATCGCCGTGTTCCCGGAAACGACGCGCACGTTGAGCAGCGCATCGCCGTCGGGCGGCATGGCGTCGGCAAAGATGATGGTGCATGCGCCCGCCTTACCGCGTCATGCCACCAACAACGACGTGCTCGAACTGTTCAACCGTCTGCCCGATCTGCACGCGGTGGCGGTGGTCGAGAACGACGAACCGGTGGCGCTCATCAACCGCCGCAGTTTCATGGATCGCTACGCACTGCCGTACCACCGTGAGTTGTTCGGCAAGCGGCCCTGCCTGCAGTTTGCGAACGCATCGCCGGTAATCATCGAACAATCGATGACCGTCGAGCAAATGGCCAAACTGCTTGCCAGCGACGACCAGCGTTACCTCGCCGACGGCTTCGTCATCACCGACAAACACGGCAAATACGCCGGTCTCGGCACCGGCGAGAATCTGGTGCGCGCGGTCACCGAGGTGCGCATCGAAGCCGCGCGCTACGCGAACCCGCTGACCTTCCTGCCGGGCAACATCCCGATCAGTTCGCACATCGCCCGCCTGCTCGGCAACGACGCCGGTTTCTACGCGTGCTATGTCGATCTGAACCACTTCAAGCCCTTCAACGATCAGTACGGTTACTGGCAAGGCGATGAAGTGCTGAAATTCGCGGCCGCCGTACTCGCCGACGTGTGCGACCCGACCCGCGATTTCCTCGGCCACGTCGGCGGCGACGACTTCCTGATCCTGTTCCAGAGCGAGGACTGGAATGACCGCGTACTGCGCGCGATTCACCTGTTCAACGAAGGCGCCCAGCGCTTTTACGCGCCCGCCGACCGGCTCGCCGGCGGCATCCACGGTGAAGACCGGCGCGGCAATCCGACCTTCTTTGGCTTCGTGACAATGGCGATCGGCTGCGTGCGCGTCGAGTCGGACGGTGGTCCGTCGTTCTATAGCAGCGAAGAAATTGCGTCCGTCGCGGCGCTGGCGAAGCGGCGCGCGAAGCACGAGGCGAGCGGTTTCGTGCTGATCGAGGCGGATGAGAGCGTGGCCCTGCTGCGCGGACAGGCCGACGTGGCGGCGATGTCTTTCGACTGAGTGCGCGAACGCGTCAACACCAGTATTGACACGTTGTTTAGTATTTTTACTAAACAACATAAATCAGACTAACACCCATACTTACGGGTATTTACGGGGGCGCATCGACGGTTTACGAGGCGGTTTTAGCGATGTTTTACTATACAATCGCCCGAACCCAAACACCGTACGGTCGCGCCGCCCGCGGCCGCTTCATTCGATGGCTACAACCATCCGCGACGTCGCCCGCGCGGCCAGCGTGTCGATCGGCACCGTCTCACGCGCCCTGAAGAATCAGCCCGGCCTTTCCGAGGCCACTCGCGAACGCGTGATCGAAGCGGCGCGGCAGCTCGGCTACGACGCCGCCCAGTTGCGTCCGCGCATCCGCCGTCTGACTTTTTTGCTGCATCGTCAGCACAACAACTTCGCCGTCAGCCCGTTCTTCTCGCACGTGCTGCACGGCGTGGAAGACGCGTGCCGCGAACGCGGGATTGTTCCTTCCGTGCTGACTGCCGGTCCGACCGAAGACGTGATCCAGCAGATGCGCCTGCATGCGCCGGATGCGGTGGCGATCGCCGGTTTCGTCGAGCCTGAAACGCTGACCACGCTGGTGGCAATGCAACGTCCGCTCGTGCTGATCGATCTGTGGGCGCCTGGCCTGCGCTCGGTGAATCTCGACAACGCCGCGGGCGCCACGCTCGCCATGCGGCATCTGTTCGAACAGCAGCGCAAGCGCGTCGCGTTCATCGGCGGCTCGCTCGCACACTTCAGCATTGCCCAGCGCGCGCTCGGTTACAGGCGCGCGTTTTTCGAAGCGGGCTTGCTGTTCGACCCCTCACTTGAAGTCACGATCGACGCCGGCCTCGATCCCGCTAGCGGCGCGGCGCGCGCGATGCACCAGCTGCTCGACGCGCCCGGTCCGCGGCCCGACGCCGTGTTCGCCTACAACGACGCCGCGGCGCTCGCCGCGCTGCGCACGTGCCTGGTACGCGGCATCCGCGTCCCCGAGGAAATCGCGATCATCGGCTTCGACGACATTCCCGCCGCCGCTCATGCCACGCCGCCACTGTCGACCATTTCGGTCGACAAGGAAGCGCTTGGGCGGCGCGGCGTCGAGTTGCTGCTTGAAGATGCCCCCCTTGAACTCGAAGTCCACTTGCCCGTCCATCTCATTGCCCGTGCCAGTACTTTGGTAAAAACGCCATGACGCAATCCGATCTGCTTCACTCCGCCAATGGCGCCGCCGCGCCGCTCGTCGAGAGCTTCCGCAACCGCGACTTCCTGCTCTCGCATGTGCAGGACACGCTGAAGTTCTACGCGCCGAACGTGCTCGATCCGAGCGGCGGCTTCTTCCATTTTTTCCGCGATGACGGCTCCGTCTACGACAAGACCACGCGGCATCTGGTGAGCACCTGCCGCTACGTCTTCAACTATGCGATGGCCTATCGCCAGTTCGGCGATCCGCAGCATCTCGAGTACGCGCGCCGCGGTTTGCGCTTCCTGCGCGAAGCGCATTGGGACGCGGAACACCAGGGCTACGACTGGGAACTCGAATGGCGCGACGGCCGCAAACGCACGCTCGACGCAACGCGCCACTGCTACGGCCTCGCGTTCGTGCTGCTCGCGTATTCGCATGCGGCGATGGCCGGCATCGAGGAAGCGAAACCGATGATCGGCGCAACCTTCGAGTTGATGGAACACCGCTTCTGGGACGCCGCCGCCGGCCTCTACGCCGACGAGGCGACAGCCGACTGGCGCGTCAGTTCGTACCGCGGCCAGAACGCGAATATGCACACCACCGAAGCGCTGCTGGCCGCGCACGAGGCAACCGGGCATCTGGTCTATCTGGATCGCGCGGAACGGGTGGCGTCGAACATCACGCTGCGCCAGGCGAAGCTCTCGCAGGGTCTCGTGTGGGAGCACTTTCACGCGGACTGGTCGGTCGATTGGCATTACAACGAGGAAGACAGCTCTAACATCTTCCGTCCGTGGGGCTTCCAGCCCGGCCATCAGACCGAGTGGGCCAAGCTGCTGCTGATTCTGGAGCGCTTTCGTCCGTTGCCGTGGCTGCTGCCGCGCGCCATCGAGCTATTCGACGCGGCCATGACGCATGCCTGGGACGAAGATCACGGCGGCCTCTATTACGGCTTCGGCCCGGACGGCACCGTGTGCGACCACGACAAGTATTTCTGGGTTCAGGCGGAGACGTTCGCGACCGCCGCGCTACTCGGCAAGCGCACCGGCAACGAGCGTTTCTGGGACTGGTACGACGAGATCTGGCGCTACAGCTGGGCGCATTTCGTCGATCACAAGTATGGCGCGTGGTACCGCATTCTCACCTGCGACAACCGTAAGTACAGCGACGAAAAGAGTCCCGCCGGCAAGACCGACTATCACACGATGGGCGCGTGCTACGAGGTGCTGGCGCACGCACTGCCTGACGGCGCGGCCGCTGGGTCCGAATCCGCGGAGTAAGCACAATGAGCAACCTGAACGCGAACACTGAATTCCCCCACTTCGTCTCCGCCGGCGACATCCTCACCGATCTCGTGCGGACCGGCGCCTCACAATGGCTCTCGCGCCCCGGCGGCGCCGGCTGGAACGTCGCGCGCTGCGTGGCGCGCCTTGGTTTGCCTACGGCGAGCGCCGGCTCGCTAGGCATCGATAACTTCTCGGACGACCTGTGGAACGCGAGCATTGCGGCAGGGCTCGACATGCGCTTCATGCAGCGCGTGGAGCGGCCACCTCTGCTGGCAATCGTCCATCAGACGCATCCGCCTGCGTACTTTTTCATGGGTGAAAATGGCGCCGACCTGGCTTTCGATCCGGCGCGCCTGCCGGCGGGCTGGATGGAGCAGGTGAAGTGGGCGCATTTCGGTTGCATCAGCCTCGTGCGTCAGCCGCTCGGCGACACGCTGGCCGCGTTGGCGGCCGAGTTGCGTTCGCGCGGCGTGAAGATCAGTTTCGATCCGAATTACCGGAACCTGATGGAACACGGATACGAGCCCACATTGCGGAAAATGGCCGCGCTGGCCGACCTGATCAAGGTGTCGGACGAGGATTTGCGGATGCTGTTCAAGACGGACGACGAGGCCGGCGCGCTTGCGCAGTTGCGGGCCATGAATCCAGCCGCCACCGTGCTGGTGACACGCGGACCGGAGACGTCCATGTTGATCGACGGCGCCACAGTGGTGGAAGCCCAGCCGCCTCGGGTCGAAGTGGTCGATACCGTGGGTGCCGGGGATGCGTCGATTGGCGGGCTGCTGTTCAGCCTGATGACCGCGCCGCAGCGGGCATGGCCGGAGCATCTTGCCTTTTCGTTGGCAGCAGGCGCCGCCGCTTGCCGCCACGCCGGCGCGCATGCGCCTTCTTTGGACGAGGTGGTGGCGCTGCTGTAGCTTTTTTGCCTTGTGCGGCGCGTATGGTGGCAGATGGGGTGGCAGATGCAGTGACAGATGCAGTAGTACACGCCGGCTGCAGAAATCGAGCGCCGTGCAGGCGAAAAACCGAACCGCGATCATCGTGCTAGGATGAAAAGACCCTTCCTTTTGGAAGAAGGAGCGTTGCCATGGAGGACATCACCTACACCAAAGGCATCTACACGGCCACCGCGTCGATAAGAGAAGTACAAAGCGACACGTGGCAGGGCCTCGTCACCCTTTCCCGCGACGAAGGCGAAGCCAGCGCCGACCAGGAGACCACGGTCTACGAGGTCGACGCCACGTCGTCCACGCCGGAGGAAGCGCTCGAGGAAGCCAAAGCCCTCGCCCACCGCATCCTCGGGGAAATCGAACTCTAGGCAACCCGGCGCCGCGCCCATCGCACGGCGCCTTTTCGCGAATCAACCGGCTGGAGGCGAACATGGCTGAACAGCTCTTCCTCTACGGCGTGTACTCGATTCACGTCCGCCCTCTCGAACTCAGCGGTGCGCGCTGGGACGCGGAATATGAAATCCGGCATCGCGAGAAAGCCGTCAAGTCGTGGACCACCGTGGGCGGTGACAACGGCTACGCGGATGAAACCGAAGCCATCGCCGCAGCGCACCAGCAAGCCGTCGACGACATCGAACACGGCGCCGGCATTCCGAAGCCGCGAGCCTTTCCGTAGACTCACTCGCCGCGGGCGTGTTGAGCGCCGGGCAGCGCCACCTCCACCGCCCCTGCAGCGCGCGGAAAATCACCCGCCGCGCGCTAACCGGCGTGCTACGCTTTGCGCGTTTTCCATCTTCACGAGCACGCGATGGCGACTGACTCACCCGACCGTCTTTCCAGCATCGGCGACGACGAAACGCCTGCGCCGAGACGTCGCGCGCGCGGCAGCCGGGAAATGCGCCTGGACGATCGCGTCGTGGTCGCGCACGGCATGCCCACGCCGCTCTGGCAGGATCTCTACCACCGCGCCCTGGTCGTGCGCTGGCCGACGTTTTTTGTCTCGCTCGCGGTTTTGTTCCTGCTGCTCAATACCGTGTTCGCGTCGCTCTACATGCTCGGCACCGCGCCGATCGCCAATCAGTTCCCAGCGGGTTTCGGCGGCGCATTTTTCTTCAGCGTCGAAACGCTCGCGACGGTCGGTTATGGCGACATGCATCCGCAAACCGTCTACGCGCATTGGATCGCGACCCTGGAGATCTTTGTCGGCATGTCCAGTATCGCGTTGGCGACGGGGCTGATCTTCGCGCGCTTTTCACGCCCGCACGCCAAGATCATGTTCGCCCGCTACGCGATCGTGCGGCCGCTCGAAGGCCGCATGACGCTGGTGGTGCGTGCGGCCAACGCGCGTCAGAACGTTATCGCCGAGGCGCGGGCGAACCTGCGCCTCATGCGGCTGGAGACCACGATCGAAGGCTTTACATTGCGCAAGCTCTACGACCTGACGCTGGTGCGCAATCAGCACCCGGTTTTCAAACTGGGCTGGAGCCTGATGCACGTCATCGACGAAAGCAGTCCGCTATTCGGCGAAACAGCCGAAACGTTGAAAGGCCGCGAGGCGTCGCTTTGGCTCACGCTCGAGGGTGTCGACGAATCGACCTCGCAGACCATGCAGGCGCGTCACATGTGGTCTTGCGAGCAGATCCGCTGGCAGCACAAGTACGTCGACATCATGCATGAGGAAAACGGCGTGAGTCACATCGACTACTCGCATTTCAACGACGTCGTGCCGCTCGACCCGGTGCCTGTTGCCGCGCCGGTGGCGAAGGCTCCTGCATCGTAAGCCGCGCAGCCTCGGCGAAATTGCTTCCGTCAGAACTTGTGGCGAATCCCCACCACGCCCGCCACCTGAATGCTCGAGCTCGACGGATTGCTGATCCCTTCAATCGCTGCCACCGTATTCGACGACGAGCGCTGATAGATCGCGTTCACATACAAATCCGTACGCTTGGACAGGTAATACTGCACGCCCGCGCTGGTTTGCAGGTAATGCACGCTCGGCTTCGCGCTTTGCGTCGTATTGACCTGCGTGTACGTTTCGCCGATTGCGAACATCACGGCCGGCGTGAAGCGATAACGGAAACTGCCTTCGTAGTTGTTGAAACGCTGTGACGCACCGGTTTGCAGATTGAACAGCGAGGTGGTGTACAGCATGCCGAACGTCGCATTGCCGAAGTCGTACGTACCGGCCGCGCCCCAGATCTGCTGTTTCGTGATGCCCTTCAGGAAGGTGAAGTAGTTGTCCGACGGAATCGCGCCGCTCGGATCGAGCGCCGGGTTATCGAGCACCACGTACGCGACACCCAGATGCAACGGGCCCTGCGCATACGTGCCGCCGACGCTCCAGCTGCGGTTCGCCGCGAAGTTGGTCGCGTTGGAGAAACCGTACATCGCATTGCCCTGAAAGCCCGCGAAAGTCGGCGTCACGTACTTCACCGAATTGTCGGTGCGAAACGAGTTGTTCAGGTCGTCGGTGTCGAACGGATGCAGCGCGTACTGCGTTAGCGACGTGCTCGCGCCAATCTGCAACGGCGCCAGCGAATCCTGTGCGGCGTTGTACTGGCGGCCCATCGTAAAAGTCCCCCAGCGCTGGTTCGACAATCCCACCCACGCCTGACGGCCGAACATGCGGCCATTTGCGCTCGCGGTGCCGGTCTCGATGTTGAAGCCGTTCTCCAGCTTGAAGATCGCCGTGGTGCCGCCGCCCAGATCCTCCGTGCCCACCATGCCCCAGCGCGTGCCCTGTTCGTTGCCGCCGGTCGCCTGCCAGGTCGTGCTGCCTTTCTGGTTGCTCGTGTAGGTGATGCCTGAGTCGACGATGCCGTACAGCGTCACGCTCGACTGCGCCATGGCCTTGCCTCCCGACACTACGAGCACCGCACCGATCGCCGTGCCTGTAAGCGCCATCGCCAAACCTTTGCTGTTCATCTGCGTTTCCTTGTTATGAGTGTGTGAACCGGTCTTGTCGAAGCCGGTCGCTTATTGCCTGCTTGCCTCGATCATTTTGTTTTATTTAATAAAACAACGTATCGTTTATTATTCGAAATGCAAAATTGCTTGGTCAAGGCGTCGCAGAAATACTGGTTTGCCCGCATTGACGGCATGACGCACCGCTGGGGGTTTTACTGAGTAACACAGCGCAAATCCTTGACCGGCAAGGATTTAAAAATTGACGATCCGGATAGCAAGGCTTTCGACGAGTGACTTGACCGGCAATAAGGTTCGTCGTTAAATATTGATATGCTGTTTTATTTAATAAAACACACAAGCCGCTGACTCAAGCCACGACGATCTTCAAAGCGCGTCGGCCACCCGAAAGGAATTTGTTTTGACGCCCGATAGCAACACTCTTGCCGCGCCGGCAGACGCGCCGTTCTTTATCGCGAAACCCACTGCGGCTGCGTTACCGATCCTGTTCGATTCGCCGCACAGTGGCATCGCGCTGCCGGCCGACTTCGGCACGTCCGCGCCGGCCGCCGCGATTCGCAGTTCGTGGGACGCATTCGTCGACGAACTGTGGGCCGGCGTGCCCGAGCAAGGCGGCGTGCTGATCGGCGCACATTTCCCGCGCGCCTATATCGACCCGAACCGGGCGATCACCGACATCGACGTGCAATTGCTCGCCGAGCCGTGGCCCGAACCGCTCGCCCCGGAGAAGTACACGTTGCGCGGCATGGGTCTGATCCGCCGCGACGCACTGCCGAATGTGCCGATGTACGACCGCAAACTGTCGATCGCCGAAGTACGGCATCGCATCGACACGTACTACCTGCCCTATCGCGCGGCGCTCAGCGCCGCCGCCGAGCGTGCTTACGCGCAGCACGGTGCGCTGTGGCACGTCGACTGTCATTCGATGAAATCACGCGGCAACGAGATGAACGTCGACGCCGGCGCGGCGCGCCCCGACTTTGTTATCAGCGACCGTCGCGGCACCACCGCGGACCCGGCCTTCACACAATGGGTGGCGGACTATTTCAGCGGCACTGGCTATCGCGTTCAGATCAACGAGCCATATCAGGGCGGCGATCTGCTCACCGCCGTCAGCGATCCCGCGCGGCACAGACACAGCATCCAGATCGAACTGAATCGCGGGCTGTACATGGACGAAGCCGCGTTCGTCAAAAACGCCGGCTTCGACACGCTCAAGCGCAACCTCGACGCTTTCGCCGCCGCGCTCGCCGACTATGTCCGCGCCCAACTTGCCGCGCCCCGTACGGCGCAATGACGCAACGAATGAAGGAACAACCGTGAACTACATCGTCGATTCCGTCGACAGCGCGCTCAAGCTGCTAAGCCACGTGGCCGAACATCCAGGCCTCGGCGTCACCGAGCTCGCCAATCAACTCGGCATCAACAAATCGCGCGCTTATCGCATGCTGTGCACGCTCGAATTGCATCGCTTCGTGGTGCAGGACACGCGTGCCTCAACCTACGCGCTGGGTCCGCAGGCCTTCGTGATCGGCGTCGCGGCCGCGCAGCAGAACACGCTGGTGCGCTCGGCGCAAAAACACATGCTCGCGCTCAACCAGGCAATCAACGAGAACGTCGTGCTGCGCGTGCGCGAAGGGCTCGAAACCGTATGCGTCGCACGTTGCGAAAGCACGCACGAGATGCGCACCATCGGCGCGGTGGGCAACCGGCGTGCGCTCAACAGCGGCGCGTCCGGCAAGATCCTGCTCGCGTTCGCGCCGGACGCCGTCAAGACCGAATACTTCGCGCGCCTGAAAAAGCTGCCGCAGTCACCGGACCTGATGAAGCTCGTCGACGAACTCGATGCGATCGCGCGCAAAGGCTATGCGGTCAGCGTGGGCGAAGTGACGGCCGGCGCGGTGGCGATTTCGGTGCCGGTGCGCGACGTCACCGGAGAAGCGGTGGCCGCGGTCAGTGTGTCAGGGCCGGAAATGCGCATTAGCCGGATCGAGATTCCCGATTACCTCGAACGCCTGCAAGCGTGCAGCCGCACCATCTCCGCCGAACTCGGCTACACCGCGCCGCAAATGAACCCGCTGCCGGCATGACAGGAATCCATCCATGACCACGCTCGCCCCACCCGCGGCCCCCACCGCCGACGACGACCAACCGCCTGGCAGCCATCCCGGCAGCGGCAGCGAAGAGAAGAAGCCGCACGGCAAGATGCTGCATCCGGTGGTGATGATGATCTGGGTCGTACTCGCCGCCGTGGCGATGACCTATCTGATCGACGCCGGCCGCTTCGAGCGTCACGACAAGCTGGTGGTGCCGGGCACCTATCAGGTGGTGCCGAAGAGTCACAGCCTCGCCACGCTGGTCGCGCCGGGCGTCAGCAAAAGCACGCCCGAACAGGCCGCGCCGGCGAGCCTGGTGTCGGCGTTCGTCGTGGTGCCCAATGGCCTCATCAAGAACGCACCGCTGATTTTCATGGTGATGTTCGTCGGCGGCATGTTCGGCGTGATGCGCAAGACCGGCGTCGTGGACGCGGGAATCGACCGGCTCCTGCAACTCACCGCGGGCAACATCTATGTGCTGGCGCCACTGCTGATGGTGCTGATCGGCTTGGGCAGCACCTTGCTCGGGTTCATCTCCGAATACCTCGTGATCATTCCGATGGTGATGGTGCTGGCGCGGCGGCTCGGTTTGTCGAACCTGTTCGCGGTCGGGCTGGTCGCGATTGCCGCGAAGGTCGGCTATATCGCCTCGGTGACCAATCCGCTGTCGCTCGCCGTCGCGCAGCCGATCGTCGGCGTGCCGCTCTTCAGCGGCATCGCGATGCGCATCGGCGTGTTCGTTGTGTTCCTGACGCTGGGCATTCTGTATCTGCTGGCCCACGTGCGTTTGAGCGGCTACCGGCTGGCTGTCGCACGTCAAAGCGTCGATCAGCATCCGCAAGCAAAGCTGTCGGGGCGCCACAAAGCGACGCTGATCGTGCTAACCGTCGCCGCTGCAATGCTCGTGATCGGCACGCGTGAACTGCATTGGGGCAACGTGGAGTTGTCCGCGTTCTACGTGTTCATCAGTATCGTGACGGCGGCCGTGGGCAGGCTCGATTCGCGCAGTGCGGCCGATGCTTTCGTCGACGGCATGAAGGGGATGATTCTCGCCGGCCTGCTGATCGGGCTCGCGGCATCCGTCGAACTGATTCTGCAAAATAGTCTCGTTCTCGACACGCTGATCGAGCATTTCACGCGACTCGCGCGCGGCCAATCCGCGGTATGGGTGGCGAACGGCCTGATGGCCGTGCAGATGGTGCTCGACGTGTTCATTCCGTCCGTGTCCGGCAAGGCCGCGGTCAGCATGCCGATCATCGGGCCGATTGCGCAGTTGTCCGGTGTCAGTGGCCAGACCTCGGTACTCGCCTTCGTGTTGGGCGGCGGTTTGACGAATATGGTCACGCCGACCTCGGGAATGCTGCTCGCGTATCTCGCCACCGCGCGGGTCGGCTTCGGTCAGTGGATCAGGTTCATCCTGCCCTTGTTCGTGGTGCTGCTGTTGCTCTCGGGCGGCGCACTGGCGTTGGCCGTCTGGACTGGGTACTGAACCTCAGGCCAGCCGCATTGAACGGTATTCGCCCTCCGGCCGCGAAACGGCCGGCTGGGCGCGCGCCAATGCCGATTTCACCGTCACGCGACACACCAGGGCATACCCGAACCCTTCCGTCGCGTGGCAGATCCATCTCAAAACTTCATTAAAAAGCGCGACCCGTCGCGCTGTTTCGCTGAACGCGTCGCCAAGTAGAAAAAATTCACTCCAATCGGCGCTAAAAAATAGAGTCTCTTTCGCCGCATCACCTTTTGTGGTCCCCACCCACGGCGCGCGGATGCAAAAAATGGAGACTCACCCATGACCGCTCGCCTGCCCATCGACGGCACGCCCGCTCTCGCCGACTACAAGCTGTCCGACAACCTCACCGCCACGCGCGGCCGGATTTTCCTGACCGGTACCCAGGCGCTGGTGCGACTTGCGCTGATGCAGCGCGCCGCTGACCGCGCACACGGCATGAACACCGCCGGTTTCATCAGCGGCTATCGCGGCTCGCCGCTCGGCATGGTCGACCAGCAGTTGTGGAAAGCAAAGAAACTGCTCACGGCGAGTGATATTCGCTTTTTGCCGGCGATCAACGAAGAACTTGGCGGCACCGCCGTGCTCGGCACGCAGCGGGTGGAATCGGACCCGGAGCGCACCGTCGAAGGCGTATTCGCGATGTGGTACGGCAAGGGCCCGGGCGTGGATCGCGCGGGCGACGCGCTGAAGCACGGCAACGCGTACGGCTCGTCGCCGCACGGCGGCGTGCTGGTGGTGGCGGGCGACGACCACGGCTGCGTATCGTCGTCGATGCCGCATCAGAGCGACTTCGCGTTGATGGCATGGCATATGCCGGTGGTGAATCCGTCGAACATTGCCGACATGCTCGAGTTCGGCCTGTATGGCTGGGCGCTCTCCCGTTTCTCGGGTGCATGGGTCGGCTACAAGGCGATCTCGGAGACAGTCGAGTCCGGCTCGACGGTGGACCTCGATGCACTGACAACCGAATGGGCAACCCCACCGGATTTCGCGACACCTGCCGGCGGCCTGCATAACCGCTGGCCCGATCTGCCGAGCCTGACCATCGAATCGCGGATGCACGCGAAGCTCGACGCGGTTCGTCATTTTGCGCGCACCAATAGCATCGACAAATGGATTGCGCCGAGTCCGCATGCGAACGTGGGCATCGTCACCTGCGGCAAGGCCCACCTCGACCTGATGGAAACGCTGCGCCGGCTCGATCTGACGGTGGCCGATCTGGAAGCGGCCGGCGTGCGGATCTACAAGGTCGGTTTGTCGTTCCCATTGGAGATGACGCGCATCGACGCGTTCGTGTCCGGTCTGTCTGAAGTGCTGGTGATCGAAGAGAAGGGTCCGGTCATCGAGCAGCAGATCAAAGACTATCTGTACAACCGCACGCAAGGCACGCGGCCGATTGTGGTCGGCAAGAACGCCCAAGACGGCACGTTGCTGCTGTCGTCGCTGGGTGAATTGCGGCCGTCGCGCATTCTGCCGGTGTTCGCGAACTGGCTCGCGAAGCACAAGCCGGCGCTCGATCGTCGCGAGCGTGTGGTCGATCTGGTCGCGCCGCAAATTCTTTCGAATGCTGCGGATAGCGTCAAACGTACGCCGTATTTCTGCTCGGGCTGCCCGCACAACACATCGACCAAAGTGCCTGAAGGTTCAATCGCGCATGCGGGGATCGGCTGTCACTTCATGGCGTCGTGGATGGAACGCGACACCACCGGCCTGATTCAGATGGGCGGTGAAGGTGTGGATTGGGCTTCGCACTCGATGTTCACGAAAACGCGCCACGTGTTCCAGAACCTCGGCGACGGCACCTACTTTCACTCGGGCATTCTCGCGATTCGCCAGGCGGTGGCCGCGAAAGCCACCATCACGTACAAGATTCTCTATAACGACGCGGTCGCGATGACGGGCGGCCAACCGGTCGACGGCAGCATCTCCGTGCCGCAGATCGCGCGTCAGGTGGAAGCCGAAGGCGTGTCGCGTTTCGTCGTGGTCAGCGACGAGCCGGAGAAATACGACGGTCATCACGACCAGTTCCCGAAAGGCACGACGTTCCACCATCGCAGCGAAATGGATACCGTGCAGCGCGAATTGCGCGACACCGACGGCGTAACCGTGCTGATCTACGACCAGACCTGTGCGGCGGAAAAAAGGCGTCGCAGGAAAAAAGGCGAGTTTCCCGATCCGGATAAACGTCTTTTCATCAACGAGGAAGTCTGCGAAGGCTGCGGCGATTGCGGCGTGCAATCGAACTGTCTGTCGGTCGAACCGGTTGAGACCGCGTTGGGACGCAAGCGCCGCATCGATCAATCGTCGTGCAACAAGGACTATTCCTGCGTGAACGGTTTCTGCCCGAGCTTCGTCACGGTGGAAGGCGGCAAGTTGAAGAAAGCCGCGGGCGCCGCGTTCGATCCGGTCGCGCTCGCTGCACGCGTCGACGCGTTGCCGATTCCCGCGACGCATCTCGATGCCGCGCCGTACGACATCCTGGTGACGGGCGTTGGCGGCACCGGCGTCGTGACGGTCGGCGCATTGATCAGCATGGCTGCGCATCTGGAAGGCAAGAGCGCGTCGGTGCTCGACTTCATGGGCTTCGCGCAAAAGGGCGGCTCGGTGCTGTCGTTCGTGCGCTTCGCCGCACGCGACGAGTGGCTCAACCAGGTGCGTATCGACACGCAACAGGCCGACGTGC
The DNA here is from genome assembly GCF_009455635.1 of Paraburkholderia agricolaris. NCBI lineage: Bacteria > Pseudomonadati > Pseudomonadota > Betaproteobacteria > Burkholderiales > Burkholderiaceae > Paraburkholderia > Paraburkholderia agricolaris. Next base: position 230,192 of record NZ_QPER01000001.1, on the reverse strand, counting down.
TGCTCGCCTGCGACATGGTGGTGGGCGCGAGCGCGGATGCCCTGCAAACGGTGCGTCATGGCCGCACGCGCATCGTCGTCAACACGCACGCCATTCCGAATGCGACCTTCGTGCAGAACCCGGACGCGACACTGCATGCCGATGCATTGATCGACAAGATGCACCACGCCGCGGGTGAAGAGCGCATGTCGGCGTGCGACGCTCAGGCGCTCGCCACGCGTTTCCTCGGCGACACGATTGGCGCGAACATTCTGATGCTCGGTTATGCCTGGCAACTCGGTTTAGTGCCGGTGTCGTTCGCCGCGATGATGCGCGCGATCGAATTGAACAACGTCGCGGTGCAGATGAATCAACTGGCGTTTTCGATCGGGCGTGTGGCTGCGGAAGATCCGGCTGCGCTGGAATCGCTGTGGCAAGCACGGCACCTGGCGAAGCATGCGGTACGCGTCGATACGCTCGACGAACTGATCGCGCATCGCGAGAGCCGTCTGCAAACGTACGGTGGCGCGAGCTATGTGAAGCGCTATCGCGCGCTGGTCGATGCCGCGCGCCGTGCCGAAACCGCTGTCGATGCAAAGAGCGAGCGCCTCGCGCGTGCTGTGGCGACAACGTTCTATCGCCTGCTTGCGGTTAAGGACGAATACGAAGTCGCGCGTCTGCATACGGATGCGGCTTTCCGTGAAGCACTGGAAGCGCAATTCGAAGGCGTGGCGGGCAAGGACTTCGGCATCAAGTTCAACCTCGCGCCGCCGACGCTCACGCGTGCACAGCCAGGCGTCAATCCGACCAAGAAGACCTTCGGTCAATGGATGTGGCCGGTGCTCGGCGTGATGGCGAAATTCAGCAGTTTGCGCGGCACAATGCTCGATCCGTTCGGCCGTACGCTGGAGCGCAAGATGGAACGCGAACTTGCCGACGACTATGAAACCACGTTGCAACGCGCGCTCTCGAAGCTCAACGCGAACAATCTCGAAGACGTTGCAAAGCTCGCTGATCTGCATGCGCGTGTACGGGGTTACGGTCACGTGAAGCTGGCAAATCTGGCGGGCGTGAAGCGCGGCGAGCGCGATCTCGCGGCGCGCTTGCAGATCGAAGCGGCGACCAGCGCGTCGGTGAAGAAGTCGTTGGACGAGGTAAAGGGTGCCGGTCAGTTGCGCGGCATTCCGGTGGTTGTCGCGAAGTAGTTCTTTCGCTCTGTACGATGAAAAATGCCGCTTCGAGTTGAACCTCGAAGCGGCATTTTTTTGCTTGCTGGATTGGTGACGCGTCGCATCTCGTAGCGTTGATTGTCTGCCGGATCGTTTTGCTACGCGCTGCGTCCCAGAGCGCTGGCTATCTTCCTGACGAATCAGCTCTGCTTTGCGTCTAGTAGCGCTCTCACCTGCGCGACTTTCTCCGCATCGACGGGTGCAAGACCGTTGCCGCCAACTCGCACCCCCGAACCGAAGTGCACCGCCTGAACTTGCGTCGCGCTCACGAAACCTGCAACCGCGTCGATGGTCAAACCCGCGCCCGCCAGCACCGTGCAATGTGAGCCGGCCGCTTGCCGCACCAACTCACGCACGATCGACTCCGCTTGCAATACCGAAGGTTTGCCGCCCGAGGTCAGCACATTCGTCACGGCATCGAAACCGAGCAGCACGTCGAGCGCTTTTTGCAGATCACGCGTTTCGTCGAACGCGCGGTGGAACGTGATCGCCAGGCCATCTGCCGCATCGATTGCGCGCGCGAGACCTTCACGGTCGACCTCACCGTCTGCCGTCAGCATGCCGATCACCACACCGTTCGCGCCGGCCGCTTTGACCGCACGCACGTCGCGCAGCATGACGGCGTAGTCGTCGGCGTCGTACACGAACGAGCGGCTATGCGGACGTACGATCACGTTGACCGGCGCGGGTGCCGACACGGCAACCACCGCTTCGATCAGGCCAAGACTCGGTGTCAAACCGCCCTCGCCCATCGCGGTGACGAGTTCAAGCCGGTCCGCTCCCGCCTGAAGGCCAAGCCGGGCGTCGGCAACGGTCGTGGCGATGACTTCGAGTAGAACAGACATAAGCGTGGCTGAGGGTCGTTAAAAACGACATGATCGCAGAACCGCCGCTCGCCCTGCCAATCTGAACCACGAGCGCCGCTACTCACCGTTCCACTCTGAACTGCCAGTCTCCCTTCGCTCGCCCTCCCGAGCGCCCGATCAGAACCGCTATTCTTCGATCCAATCGATATCGCCACATAGCACGCAGGTCTGATCGCCAACGCGCGTGGCCATCGAAAGCGTCACGCATGGCAAGGCCTCATTGATCGACAGATACGGACGCGTCACATGCACGCGTTCCGGCGCATTGATCGCCGCACGGAAATACGGACGACGCAGCCAGTTCGCCCCTTGCGCGTCGGCCAGCGGCAGAAAGCGCGTTTCATGCGCCGCGCGATCGGCGCGCAACACGACATTGCGGCCCGCCTGCTTGCCCTTCGCGTCGAGCAGAAAACAGCGTGCCGCATGGTCGAGCGCAAGGAAATTCCAGCACACTTCCTCGAGCGGTTCGCCGGCGGCAAGCCGTTCCGCGGCGCGCTCGAAGGCCCGCAGGTACGGGGTAAGACGGCTCGCATTGCGGCGCTCGCGCGCTTCGGCCTGATCGCGATAGCGATCGGTGACTTCGCTGATGCAAGTCGCGGCGTGCGCCGCGTCGGCCGCGCCAGGATTCGGCCGGCCGAAGAAAAAACCCTGCACAAAGTCGGCGTCGCAGGCGAGCGCCATCTGCGCTTCATGTTCCGTTTCCACGCCTTCGATCAGCACCAGCTTGCCGGCTTCGTGCAGCAGCGCCACCAGCCCTGGCAGGATGGTCGCCATATCTGCACGATGCGCGGCATGCGACAGCATGATGCGGTCCAGCTTGACGATATCGGGATTCAATTGCCAGATCCGTTCGACATTCGAGTGCCCCGCACCGAAATCGTCGAGTGCGATCAGGAAGCCGCGCTCACGGAACTGGCGCACTGCGTCGACGAGACGCTCGAGATCTTCCGCCTGCTGTTCGAGCACTTCGAGCACGATCCGCCGCGGCGACAGATCGAGGCGCCGGAGGTTGGCCAGCAACGCGGCGGCGAGATACGGATCGGTGAGCGCGCCGGGATGAATGTTCAGGAACAGCCATTCGCGCTCGGCGCCGAGCACCTTGAAGTTCTCCAGATGCAGCGTCTGAGCGAGCCGGTCGACTTGCAACACGTCGCCCAGACGCGCTGCCTCGCCGAACACGTCAAGCGGCGACACCGGCCGGTCGAGCGCATCGTGCGCACGCAGCAAACCTTCGTAGCCAACCGCCCGCATATGCGAGAGGCTGAAAATCGGTTGAAACACGCTGGTCAGCGTCAGCTCGCCATGCTGCGCCGAAAAACGTTCGAGCCCCGATGTCACCTCGACATCGAAACCATGCGGCGCCGCGGCCGTCCTTTCCTGTTGCGCAATCGTCATGCAATCCTCTCATGCGAGAGCCGGGCCGGTCCGGACGCGGAAGCGAACAACCTCGGCACCGATTCCCAAAATGTGCGTCATCGATATTCCTTAAGCAAGCTCCATGCGCACGCTGGCGCACATTCGAACGAAATTTGCATAGTCGGCTGCACCGGCGCAAGGGACGATGCGCCGCTCACGGGCGTGGTGCGCACCGTTTAGGTGCATTGCGTTGATGAGATGCTCGCCGCCAACGCGCACGGGGACTTGCAGGACGAGTGCGCCCGGGATTTGCACGATGAGTGCACGGGGGCTTGCAGGGTTGACGAGGGCGTGTCGCATCGTCGGGCTAAACTTCGGCCTTACGCCTTACGCACGCCTCGTGGCCGGGTTGCGGCGACATCGCCAGGATTCGCCGGGGCAGCACCGCTATATCTCCAGAAATAGACCGATGGATATTGTCTTTACCGTACTGATTCTTTTGCTCGCCGTCTCCGCATCCGGCGTCGTTATCCGGATGCTGCCGATTGCGTTGCCATTGCCGCTCGTTCAGATCGCGATCGGCGCTTTGCTCGCGTGGCCGAGGCTCGGACTGCACGTCACCTTCGATCCGGAAATTTTCATGATGCTGTTTATTCCGCCGCTGCTGTTCGCGGATGGATGGCGCATTCCCAAGCGCGAATTATTCATGGCGCGCCGTTCGATTCTGATGCTGGCACTCGGCCTGGTTTTCATGACGGTGCTGGCCGTCGGCTACTTCGTGCATGCGCTGGTGCCGTCGATCTCGCTGCCGGTCGCCTTCGCGCTTGCTGCGGTGCTGTCGCCGACCGATGCGGTGGCGCTCAGCGGTATCGCCGGCAAGGGCAGGATTCCCGGGCGGCTGATGCATATCCTTGAAGGCGAGGCGTTGATGAACGACGCGTCGGGCCTGGTCGCGTTGAAGTTCGCGATTGCCGCGGCGCTGACCGGTGTGTTTTCGTTGCGCGACGCGTCGATCAGCTTCGTGATCATCGCGGTGGGGGGGCTGGCGACGGGAGCCGCGGTGAGTTGGGCGTTCAGCTTTGTATCGGCGCGCTTTCTGAGTCTTAACGAAGAGGGCGATCCGGCGCCGGGCGTCGTGATGACACTGCTGATTCCGTTTGCTGCGTATCTGATTGCCGAGCGTTTCGAATTGTCGGGCATTCTAGCTGCGGTCGCGGCCGGCATGATGATGAATTACGCGAGCATAGTGAACGTCGGGCCGGTGTCGTCGCGCGTGCGGGCGAGCAGTACGTGGACGATGATCGAGTTCGTCTTCAACGGCATGGTGTTCATTCTGCTGGGGCTGCAGTTCCCGCACATTCTTGGCCGTGCGCTGCTCGACGCGCACGAGACCAGCGACGCGCAGGTGGGTTTGCTGATTGGCTACATTGCTGCGGTGGCGGCGGCGCTGTACGCGATGCGCTTCGTGTGGGTATGGCTGTTGCGCTGGTTCGCGAGCCGCGGCGCGGCCAGGCACGGCGTGGCGAACGCCGTGCCTGGTTTGCGCACGGTGACCGTGACGACGGTGGCCGGCGTACGTGGCGCGGTGACGCTGGCGGGCGTGTTGTCGCTGCCTGAGGTGTTGCCTGGCGGCGCGCCGCTGCCGGGGCGGGATCTGGCGATTTTCATTGCGTCGGGGGTGATACTTTTATCGCTGCTGGTGGCGGTGGTGGCGTTGCCGCTGTTGTTGCGAGGTTGGCGGCGCGGCAAGGATCCGCACGCTGCGGAGGAGGCGATGGCACGCACGACGGCGGCACAGGCGGCGATCCGTGCTGTCGATGAGGTGCACGATACCGAGTGCGCGGATCTCGATGAGTCGGCATCCGCGTATGCCGCGGATGTCACCGCGAGGGTGATGGATGTGTATCGACGGCGGCTTGCGACGCTCGACGAGGAGCAGGAGCCACGGGAGATGGCGCGCCGCGCCGATGCGCTGGAGTTCCGGATGAAGTTGGCGGCTATGCGGGCGGAGAGGAAGGCGCTGCTTGCGCTGCGGAGTTCTCAGGAGATTAATGATGAGACTTTGAATAAGCTCATGCGGGAGGTGGATCTTGCTGAGACCGCACTTACTGTGCGGAGGAAATGAGGGTTTAGGTTTGGTTTTGGCCTTTGGCCTTTTCTTGCTGTGTTCGTGGTTTGGTCTTTGGGTCTGTTGTTGGGCTTTTGGCCTTTCCTTGCTTTGTTAGTGGTCTATTAGCGTTGCCCCTGTGCGGGGCGGCACCTACTTCTCTTTGCCGCCGCAAAGAGAAGTAGGCAAGAGAAAGCGGCCCAAACCGCTAATTCTTAAGCGGGTCCCCCGCGCAGTAGCGGTAGTGGTGCATCTGGAATCCGTGCCCCCGCACACTCCGCGCCGTTGACAAAGGGCTCATCAGCTCCCACTCCGCACTGCGTGCGTCGCGGACGGGTATGGCAGGGAAACCAAGGGCTCTGCTCGCGCAGCGGGAGCAAAAAAGTTGGAGAGTGGTTTTATGAACAGGGTATCGGCGCGCGCAGCGCCGCCGGAGGTATGACTCCTTTGTCACTGAGGCCGAATGTGCGAGGAGACAGATTCCAGATGCACCACTACCGCTACTGTGCGGGGGACCCGCTTAAGAATTAGCGGTTTGAGCCGCTTTCTCTTGCCTACTTCTCTTTGCGGCGGCAAAGAGAAGTAGGTGCCGCCCCGCACAGGGGCAACGCTAATAGACCACTAACACAGCAAGGAAAGGCCAAAGGCCACACAAGCACAACCAAACAAAAACCGCCGAACGGCCAAAACCAAAACCCAAAACCTTCAAGCCACCGGCCCTTGCGCCGGCTTCCTCCTCAAAAGAGCGTAAAGAATAATCGCCCCAAAGGTCGCAGTCCCAATCCCCCCCAACCCAAAACCGCCAAGCTTCAAAGAAAAATCCCCAGCCCCAAGCACAAGCGTCACCGCCGCGACAATCAGATTCCGATTGTCGGAAAAATCCACCTTATTGACGACCCAGATCCGTGCACCGGTCACGGCAATCAACCCAAACACAACAATCGACACTCCACCCAGAACAGGTCCGGGAATGGTCTGGATCACCGCGCCAAACTTCGGCGAGAACCCAAGCACAAGAGCAATCACCGCAGCAATCACAAACACCAGCGTCGAATAAATCTTGGTCACGGCCATCACGCCAATATTCTCGGCATACGTCGTCACCCCAGTGCCGCCGGCAAAACCCGACAGCATCGTCGCCAGTCCGTCGCCGAGAAATGCGCGGCCGACATAACGATCGAGGTTCTGCCCCGTCATCGCGCTCACCGCCTTGATGTGCCCAAGATTCTCAGCAACAAGAATCACCGCAATCGGTGCAAGCAAAGTCATCGCCCGCATGTCGAAAACCGGCGCAGTAAAGTGCGGCATCCCAAACCACGCTGCGTTCGCCACAATCGCGAAGTCGATCGGCTTACCCATGCCGAGGCCATTCGTGACGATCGCGTAAATCACATACGCCATCAGCAATCCCACCAGAATCAACAATCGCTGCAGCATGCCACGCGCAAACACCGCAACCGCGCCAACGCACAGCACCGTCACCAGCGCCATCCACGAATCGAAGTTGCTGCCGCTCACGCCATGCACCGCGATCGGCGCAAGATTCAACCCGATCACGCAGACGATCGCCCCAGTCACGACCGGCGGCATCAACGTTTCAATCCACTTCGTGCCGATCGCCGACACGATCAGACCAATGACCGCGTACACGGCCCCGCACGCAATGATCCCGCCCAACGCGACCGGAATGTTCAGGTTCGGACCGTGCCCGCCATACCCCGTCACGGCGATCACCAGACCGATGAACGCGAAACTCGAACCGAGATAGCTCGGTATGCGCCCACCCACCAGCACGAAGAACAGCAACGTGCCGATCCCCGACATGAAGATGCACAGATTCGGATCGAAGCCCATCAGCAACGGCGCAAGCACGGTCGAACCGAACATCGCGACAACGTGCTGAATGCCCATCGCCAACATCTGCGGCCACGCGAGCCGCTCGTCAGTGCCGACAATGCGGCCCTCGGCCGCGTTCGGCTGGACACGCCAGCGTGGGAAGTAAGAATCGGCCATGGTGGGGGTTCTCCTCTGTCGGCGTTATGGTGGACGGCGCCGGGATATGCGCCGTCGGTGAATTACGCGCGAGTGTACGGAGAGCAATCAGGCCTGGCAAGGGCGGCAAAATAGGCCAGTCCGGCGCGCGCATGGGCATGACGAACGCCACGATCGCGCGTGACGGACACGGCATGAAGACCGCGCCTCAGAAAATCATCACGTGAATCAGCCGTGCCGCGCGTCCAGCGAGAACACCGTGACCGCCGCCTGCAACTGCCTCGCCTGATCCGCCATCGACGCCGCCGCGGCCGCGGCCTGTTCGACCAGCGCAGCGTTCTGCTGGGTCACGTCGTCCATCTGCGCGACGGCGCGATTCACTTCCTCGATGCCGGTACTCTGCTCCTGCGACGCCGACGAAATCTCGCCCATGATGTCAGTCACGCGCTGCACCGCATGCGTGACTTCGGCCATCGTTCGACCGGCCCGCTCGGCCAGTTCGGCGCCGCTGCCCACGCGCGCCGTCGAGCTTTCGATCAGTTCCTTGATCTCTTTGGCCGACACCGCGCTGCGTTGCGCCAATGACCGCACTTCCCCCGCCACCACCGCAAAACCACGGCCCTGTTCGCCCGCGCGCGCCGCTTCGACCGCCGCGTTCAGCGCGAGAATATTGGTCTGGAACGCGATGCCTTCGATCACCGCAATGATGTCGGTCATGCGCTTCGAACCCGCCGCCAACTCGCGCATCGTTTCGACCACGTCGCCGACCAGGCTGCTGCCACGCGCCGCCACTTCCGAAGCACCATGCGCGACGCCCCCCGCCTGCTGCGCGTTCTCGGCATTCATCTTCACCGTCGACGTCAGTTCCTGCATGCTCGACGCGGTTTGCTGCAAGGCGGCCGCCTGCTCTTCGGTGCGTTGCGACAGGTCGGTGTTGCCCTGCGCGATCTCGCCCGAGGCCATCAGGATCGACTCGCTCGATTCGCTGATACCCGAGACGATGCCCGCCAGCCGCTCGCGCATGTTGCGCAGTGCGAACAGCATGCTGTCGGTGTCGCCCGCACGCGTGTCGACGCGCACGCTCAGGTCGCCATCGGCGATACGATTGGCGATGTGCATCGCGTAGTCGGGTTCGCCGCCGAGTTGACGCGCGAGCCGCCGCGCGATCACCGTCGCGAGCAAGGCGCCCGCCGCGATCGCGCTCAGCACCAGCGCAAGCATCACGATGCGCATGTGCCGATAATCCGCACTCGCCTCCTGTTGAGCTTCGGTGGCTTGCTGACGGCGATAGTCGATCAGCGCTGTAATGCGATCGCGCAGCGCCTCGCTCGACGCAATCGCGCGACGCACGAGTTCGTTGCTGTCGACGCCGGCCGGAATCGGTTCAAGCCCGATCTGCTGATGCACGATGCCTTCCCAGACGGCCGACTTGCGCAACACGTCGTCGAACATTTCCTGGCCCTTGCTGGTCGCGATCGTAGGGCGATACTGGTCATAGGCCGCGTGCATCTCCCTGAGCGATGCGACGATGCCGTCCTTCAACTTTTGACGACCGGCATCGTCGGCTGCATAGCCGAGGTTCGCGGCGGCAAGATCGGAATCGATCTTGTGGCGGTTCGCCTCTTCCATCCAGTAGAGGCCATTCATATGCTGGTCGCAGATGGCCTTGGTAATGTCATGCATCGACGACAGCGTCTTCAGCGAAGTCCCGCCGATCACGAGACAAAACCCGATCACAACGGCAAACGCCAACAGCAGTTTCCTGAATACGGTCATGCGGTCGAACCACTTCATCTCACCATCCTTCATAAGTCCTTGGGGGACATTCGCGCCTTCATGCCACCGCGAAACATTTCGCGTTTTTCCGGATACGTGGCGACGCTCTCACCTCTTTTACGGCGCCCATAACAGAGACTTGACACGATAAATGGCGGGAATAACCGAGACAGGATGATGTAAGCAATGACCGGCGCACGGGGCCGGATCGCTGCGCCATGCGCATCGCGCAGCGGGCTCGCGATTGGGATTTGTCTGATATATGGAAGGGGGCTCAACCCTTAGACTTTCTTTGCTGCGTTCGCCCCCATGAGCGCACGCGATGTTGTTGTAACTCTCCGACTTTCCGCTCACGCTCCCCAGCGTGAGCGGCTTTTTTTTGCCTGCATTTCGTCTGCACGTATCGTTAGCCATGCACCCATCCGTGCGCGTTCGAATCTACGGATGCCTGACGAATGCATCAGCGGCAAGACAGAGTGTGTGGTCACGCACATCCTCTGGCCACGCGGCGACGATATCGTCAAAACGCACCTGATCGTCGGCGTAGAGTGCGCGCGTGGCATCTTCGTAAGCAGGCAGATTGCCGGCGAGCGCGGTCATGAAGCGATACACCGCTTCTTGCGCCGCACGTTTGCGGTCCTTGTCTTCGCCCGCCAGCCGCGCCGCTTCAACCAGTTTGCGCAACGCAACCGAAGCGCCCCCCGATTGCCCGTTGAGCCAGTCCCAATGACGCGGCAGCAGCGTGACCTCCCTCGCCACCACACCAAGCTTGGGCCGGCCACGGCCACGCGGGGTGTCGTCTTCTCCCGCGTCGGCGGTTGGCGCGGACTGCCCGATGGGCGCCTGGCTTGCCAGCCGGGCAAGAATCTCCTCAGGCGTGCCGCGCAAATCAAATTCGACCGGGCGACTCGTGACGGTGTCGAAAATCAGCACAGGCGCCTGTTCGCCGCGCGCCAGCACCTCTCGCACAGCAAGCGCCACCTCGGGCGGTGTGCCCGAGGCGATACGGCGGTGCCCCTCGAAGGCGATGCAGATAGCAGGATGGGGGGTCATGACAAACTCCAGGAAAAATGAATTTGTCGAATTATACCCGGGTATAAATTAAACGCAATAATTTACCCGGGTAAAATCACTCCAAATCGCGCGCGCGATTTGGCATGCGCTAGTCAGCGCCGGCCTGCCGCTCGAACTCGACGTGCTCCGTCGACCGGCACACCGGTGAAATGACGCTGCCTCACCGCGCCGGTGACATCACGTCGCTGTGCCGATCCGCCCGCGCCGGAACCGGATAGCACAGCACGCGGTTACGGCCGGCGTCCTTGGCCTCGTAGAGCGCCTCGTCCGCGGCATCGACGAGCGCGCGGCTCGTCGCGAATACCTGGTTGCTGCTGCACGCAATGCCGACGCTGATGGTCAACACATGGTGCGAACTCGCGACATGGCGAAGCTCGAGCGCCTGAACCGCGGCGCGAATTTTCTCGGCGATACCCGCCGCTGCGGCTTCGTTTGTATCAGGCAGCAGCACAGCAAACTCTTCACCGCCGTAGCGCGCCGCAGTATCGCCCGGGCGCCGCACGTTCTGCCCGATGCAGCGTGCCACGGCAGTGAGCGCGTCATCGCCGGCCGAGTGACCGTATAGATCGTTGAAGCCTTTGAACGTGTCGACGTCGATCAGCAGCATCGACAACGGCCAGCCGTTACGTTGCGCGCGCCGCCACTCCTCCTCTGCGTGTTCCTCGAAAGTGCGGCGATTGTTCAGACCGGTCAGCCCGTCGGTGCGCGCCAGCACGCGCAGTTCTTCTTCGGCCGCGCGGCGCTGCCGCAGTTGCTGCGAGAACAGGATGGCGAGCGCAATGATCGCCACGTCGAGCGCCGCGATCAGCGTGCCGATGATCCACGCGCGCCGCCGCCACTCCACGTAGATATCGTGCGTGGAGAGCGCCACGTCGAGAATCAGCGGGTACATATCGATATGGCGGAACGCGTACCAGCGCTCGACACCGTCGATCGCCGCCGTGCCGAAGAAATCGCCGCTCGGCTCCTGGAGAAAGCGCGAATAGTTCGAGGTGCCGACCAGCCCCCGGCCAATGATGTTGGGATCGTATGGGCGCCGCATCAGCATCGTGCCGTCGCTCAGCATTAGCGCCATCGAACCGCCCGGGCCGAGATTCATGCCGGCGAACAGGTGCCTGAAGTACGTTAGCCGCATCGTGCCGACCACTACGCCGCCAAAGCTGCCGTCCGGCCGCGTGATGCGACGGCTCAGCGCGATACTCACGTCCTTGCCGGTCACCTTGGGCACAAACGGATGGCTGACATACAGCCCGACATTGGGCGAATCGCGCTGAACCTGAAAATAGTCGCGCTCGGCAAGATTGATTCGACGCGGAGGCGTGGATTGCGAATCGAAGATGATGTTGCCAGCGGGGTCGAGGACGAGAAGCGAACCGAGGTCTTTTGCGCTGGCAGCGCCGTCGAACAGCACCATCTGGCGGATCTTCGGCGGCAATTCCAGCACGCCGGGCTGTTTCAGGCCGTCGATGACGGCCCGCAGCGACAGGTCGTAGATCTCGAGATTGCGCGACACGTCGCGTTCGACCAGCAGCGAAACATTGAAGACGGAATCCTGCGCGCGGCGCAATGCGTCATCGCGCATCTGCGCCAATACCCACACCGCAATCGCGAGAATCGCGCTGGCCAGCACGATGCTGATAGCAATCACGATGTTGGGTCGGCGCGTCACCATGAGCTTTTCGTTCGAGCCTGCGCTGGCCTACGCGCGTGAGAAATTGGCCGCGCCAGGAAGGCGCGTCCTCTGAAACAGTAGCCTACCAGAGGCTGAGGCGCGTCAAATGAGGGAAAAGGGGGGTTTTTGGCAGGCTAGGCAAGGGCTTCTGACGAGAACGGCCCTGACAAGCCGCCGGAATTAACGCGTCTACGTCACCCCAACGCTCATCCCGCACGTAAATCGAGCTCAGGCTGGGATGCCGCGCGGCTGAGTGCACGGATGTCGGCGACCTCGAGCACCGCTTTGGGCGCGCCACGACGGGCAACCTCCAGCATCGCCTGGCCAATGTCTACAGTACTCAGAATATGGTTGGGGAAAAGCGCGCGCAGGATCGGCAGGACAAACCTGGCTGCTGCGTAGAACAGCCGGTACGAGCGGGTCTTCGAACGGGCGCCGTTCAGCGGTTCGATCACGCCGGGGCGAAACAGGTAGACCCCTTTGAACGGCAGTCGCTGCAGCGCGTTCTCGGTTTTTCCCTTGACCCGCGCCCACATGCTGCGGCCGCGTTCAGTGCTGTCGGTGCCCGCACCGGACACATAGACAAAGGTCATCTGCGGATTGAGGCGGGCCAGGGTTTGCGCGGCGGCCAGCGTCAGGTCATAAGTGAGCCGTGCATAGTCGGCCTCCTGCATGCCCGCGGACGATACACCCAAACAGAAAAAGCACGCGTCGAAGCCCGTCAACGCGCCCTCAACTGCCCGGTAGTCCATCAGGTCCGGCTGAATCAGTTCGACGAGGCGCGGGTCGAGCTGGCCGGTGCCGGTGCGGCCAACCGTCTGAACCACCTCGACGTCTTGTGCGCGCAGGCATTCGCGCAAGACGCCCTGCCCGACCATGCCGGTCGCGCCGAATATCAGAACCTTCATGATGCGTGCTCCATGATCGCGCTCGGCCAGCGCACGTTGAAACGTCCTTCGGAGATATCCCGCAAGCGCGCGGCGACTGCTTTGTCCTGCGCGTTGCGGGCGAGTTGAGCGTCACCCGGCGGCCGGCCGATCTGACGCGCAATGTCCCGCGTGGTCCAGTTTGCCATGTCGTTCGTCCTCAGGTGACCTTGAGCTGAGCTGCCCGCTCAGTGTTCAGGCTTTCGCCGGCGCAGCGGGAAACGGCGGCAGCGGCGACGGTGCGGAAAAATCGGTCGCGGCGCTGACCGCTCGCCAGGCTTCGCCGCTCGCGGCGCGCGCCTTGTCGCCTTCGCCTGCGTAATGCAACGCGTCGGTACCGAGCAGGAGATGCGCCGGCAATGAATCGTGATACGCGAGCTTCAGCACGACTTGTGCAACCTTCGCGGGATCGCCGGCTTCATGACCAATATGCTGGGACAACATCTCCACCACCGCGCCGATCGACAGCACATAGTCCGGCAGCAAGGTCGGCATCGCACCGCTCGCCTCCGTGCCCCAGTCGGTTTTCATGCCACCGGGTTCGAGAGCCGTCACGTGGACACCGAACGGCGCAAGCTCCTGACTGATCACCTCGGTGAACCCGCCGACCGCCCATTTGGCAGCCTGATACGCACTCAATCCGGCAATGCCCACCCGGCCGCCCACCGACGAAATCTGGATGATGTGGCCGGCTCGCTGTTCCCGCATCACCGGCAAAGCCGCACGCGTGACGTTCACCACACCATAGAAGTTGGTGTCGATCTGCGCGCGGAAATCGTCCTCGGTGGTTTGCTCGAACGGCGACAGGTGGCCGAAGCCCGCATTATTCACGACCACGTCGAGCCGGCCGAATGCATCGATAGCGGCTTGCACCGCGTGGCGGGCCGCCGCCGGATCCGTCACGTCTAGCGCAACGGCTCGAACCTGTTCGCCATAGCGCGTCAGCAACTCCGCCAACTGACGCGGATCGCGCGCTGTCGCCACGACGCGCTCACCGGCGCGCAACGCTGCCTCGACAATTTCACGCCCAAGCCCACGGGCACTTCCAGTAACCAACCAGACCTTCGACATCATGTGCTCCTTGAATTTAAATGAGCAAGCAATCACTCATTAATTAGACAAAAAAATCAGAAAAATTTAGTCTTGGGCAATCGCGTGCCAGAACGCTTCAAAGCCGGCCTTGCGATAACGGTCAGCGTCAGCCGGTTCGCGAGCGATGAAATCCATGGTGGTTTCGGCCAACGCCCCCATGATCGCCGACAGGAAAGCCGGCGGATGATCACGCAAAGCGCCGCTCGTCACGCTTGCCTGAATCATTGCATTGATGTCCGCGAAGGACTCCATACCCGTTGCACGCGTGCAATCGCTCAACCGCTCCGACACGGTCAGTTGCGCCATGGCCCGGCGCTTTTGTGGCTGGGCCACGCCCCAGTCGACAAACTTGTTCCACACATGCTGCATGCGATCGTGCACGCTGGCTTGCTTCGGGTAAGTCGTCATCATCACGTCGCGCAGGTCCGCCTTGATGTCCAGGTAGAGCTCGTTCAGCAACTCATCCTTGTTGTCGAAGTAAGTGAACAACGTGCCTTCCGCCACGCCCGCGAGTTTCGCAATGCGCGCAGTGGGCGCGCCCGGGCCCTGCTCGGCAACAATCTCCGTGGCGGCGGCAAGGATGGCGTTGCGTTTGTCTTCGCTTTTCGGACGGGCCATACGGGCTGTTCTGGCTACAAATAATAAATGAGTGATTGCTCAATCATATCCAGGGCAGCTCGCCGGTTCAAGTTATTTTTGTTGCTTGCTGCTGACCAGACCTCCATTGCTTCAATGGGATACGTCTGCAAATGAAATGATAATGAAAGATTAATGTTTTCATCACATGCCTAAATACACTTAAAACCATGCAAGAAGGCCCGTTCTTCGTGCATCGCATGCAAATTTAGTAGAGGAATACCCGCAATTCCTTCAGGTCATGAGAATCCGGTCCGATAACCGGTAAATGGGATACCCATTTGTTGCCCGACGTTCGACGCGCTTTCGTGAGGCGTCTTATGGGAGGCACAAAGGAGAAACCGCGCGGGGCTGCCGGCATGAACGGCAGTCAGATAGACGCTCCCATGCTCGGACCTGAGAGTCCATTACGAACACTTCAACGTTTCGTTATTGGAGAAAAAACGTGTCATTAAAAAACCTCACCATCAAGACCAAACTCATCGGCGGCTTCGGCATGCTGTCGCTCATTGTCGTCGCGGTTTCCGGCCTTTCCCTGAAAGCGCTAAGCGATTCGACCGATGGGTTTACCAACTTTGTACATGGCATCAACGCACGCGCCGACATGGTCGTGCAGGTTCGAACCGCCGTCGACCGCAGGGCGATCGCGGCACGCAACCTTGTGCTTGTCACCACCCCTCAGGACCTCGAAATAGAAAAAGCCGATGTGACACGCGCGCACGAAGACGTGGCAGCCGACCTGAAAAAGCTCAACGACATGACCGCGAACGCGACCGATACGTCGGATAAAGCACGCAGCCTCGTCGCGGAGATCAGCCGGGTCGAAGCGGATTATGGTCCGGTGGCCCTCAACATCGTCAATCTTGCGCTCACCAACAAGAAAGACGAGGCGATCGTCGAGATGGATACGCATTGCCGCCCGCTGCTCGCCAAGCTGATTCGCGCGACCGATGCGTATGCCGACTACACACGTTCACGCCAGGAACAACTGGTCAACGAATACACGGCGCACTACGAAAGCCAGCGCAACATGCTGATCGCGATCTGCCTCATCGCGCTGGGGCTCGCCGTCGGCTCGTGCGTGATGATCACGCGCGCCGTGACCGGACCGCTGCGTTTTGCGATCGATGTCGCGCGCACCGTATCGGAAGGCGATCTGCGCACGCAGATCACCGTCGACGGCCGCGACGAAACCAGCAAGCTGCTGAGCGCCCTGCGCGAGATGAACGAACGGCTGACGGCGATCGTCGGACGCGTGCGTGACAGCAGCACCAGCATCGCCGGCGCGGCGCGCCAGATTGCGGCGGGCAATATGGATCTGAGTCAGCGTACCGAGCAGCAGGCCGCGTCGTTGCAGGAGACCGCTTCGAGCATGGAGGAACTCACCTCCACCGTTAAGCAGAATGCCGACAACGCGCAGCAAGGCAGCACGCTGGCGGCGAATGCATCGTCGGTGGCGCAAAAGGGTAGCGAGGTGGTCGGTCAGGTGGTGAGCACGATGCACGAGATCAGCGACAGCTCGACCAAGATCGCGGACATCACGGGCATCATCGAAGGCATTGCGTTCCAGACGAACATCCTCGCGCTGAACGCGGCCGTCGAAGCCGCGCGGGCGGGCGAACAAGGGCGGGGTTTCGCGGTGGTCGCAAGCGAAGTCAGAAGCCTCGCGCAACGTTCATCGAGCGCGGCAAAGGAGATCAAGGATCTGATCGCCACCTCGGTGGACAGGATCCGCGATGGCTCGGCGCTTGCCGGCGAAGCGGGCAAGACGATGGCCGAAGTGACTCAGGCGGTGGCGCGCGTGACCGACATCATGTCGGAGATTGCAGCGGCATCCGTTGAACAGAGCCGTGGGATCGAACAGGTCAATCTCGCGATTACCCAGATGGACAACGTCACGCAGCAGAATGCAGCGCTGGTGGAAGAGGCCGCGGCGGCTTCGCGGTCGATGGAAGACCAGGGGCAGCAATTGAATGAAGCCGTGGCGTTTTTTCAGGTGAAGGACGCGCCGCACACGGTAGCGACTGCAGCGGCTGCGCCGGTTCGGCGGGAAGCGCCGCGGCGCGAGGTTGCGGTTGCCCCTAAGCGCGTTGTGCGGGCTGCGTCAGTTGCACCGATTGCACCGGTTGCCGCGCTTGCTACTGTGGGTGCGGATGACGGGTGGGATAAGTTCTGATTCATGAAAGTACCGCGCTTCCCGCATGACAAGCACGCGGGAAGCGCAGTTCATCACGACTCGGCGCGTCGTCTTCGCGCCGGCCGGTCAGGCGCTTTTTTCTGCAGCGGCAGGAAACGGCAGCGACTGAATCCGCCTGCCGGTGGCGGCGAAGATCGCGTTCGCCACCGCCGGCCCGACCGGGGCGACACCCGGCTCGCCGACACCCGTCGGTGCTTCGCCAGACTGCACGATATGCACCTCAACCTTGGGCATCTCGGCGAACCGCAGCACCTGATAGCCGTCGAAGTTGTTCTGCTCGACCTTGCCGTCCTTCAGCGTAATCGCGCTGTGTAACACCGCGCCTAAGCCGAAGCCGATGCCGCCTTCCATCTGTGCCGCGATAACATCCGGATTGATCGGCGTGCCGCAATCCACCGCACAGACGACGCGCTCCACCTTCACGTTACCGTCCTTGTCGACGGAAACCTCCGCGACTTGCGCAACAAACGTGTTGAACGCCTCGGCCACCGCGATGCCGCGCCCGCGGCCTTTCGGCAACGGTTTGGCCGGGTCCCAGCCCGCTTTCTGCGCGGCGAGTTCGAGCACGCCCCGCATGCGCGGTTCATGCGCGAGCAGATCGCGGCGGAAAGCGAACGGATCCTTGCCTGCCGCGTGCGCGGCTTCGTCGATGAACGCCTCGACCGCAAATGCCGTGTGCGAGCTGCCGACCACCCGCCACCACAACACGGGCACACCGGTCTGCGTAGTCGTCAGTTCGACCGAGATGTTCGGAATCGCGTAGGCAACGTTAGCGGCCCCTTCGACAGACGTCGAGTCGATCCCGTTCTTGACCATCACGCTGGCGAACGGCGTGCCGGCGAGGATCGACTGACCGACAATCCGGTGCCGCCAGCCCACCAGCTTGCCGTCGGCGGTGAGGCCCGCGTCGAGCTTGTGGAAGTACATCGGCCGGTAGAGACCACCGTGGATGTCGTCCTCACGGGTCCACTGCAGTTTGACCGGCGTGCCGTTCGCACCCAGCGCCTTCGCGATCGACACGGCCTCGACGATATAGTCCGAGCGTGTGTTCGCGCGCCGCCCGAAGCTGCCGCCCGCATACAGCGTGTGAATCTTCACCTGCTGCGGATCGAGCCCGGCCGTGCGCGCGGCGTTGCCCTGGTCGACGGTCTGAAACTGGTCGCCGGCCCAGATCTCGCAACTGTCGGCGGTGAGCTTGACGACGGCGTCGAGCGGCTCCATCGGTGCGTGAGCGAGGTACGGGAACGTATACGTGGCCGAGATTTTCTTCGCCGCGCCCGCGATTGCGTGCGTCGCATCGCCGTCCTTGCGGGCGGATGCGCCGGGCTGCTCGGCGAGCTTCCGGTATTCGGCCATGATCGCGTCCGAGCTGCGCTTTTCGGCCGCCGAATCGTCCCATTCGATCTTCAGCGCGTCGCGGCCCTGCTTCGCCGCCCAGAAGCCCTTCGCGGCCACCGCGACGCCACCCGGCACCTGCACGACCGAGACGACGCCGGGCACCGCTTTCGCGGCTGATGCATCGAATGACTTGACCGTCGCACCGAAGAGCGGCGGACGCTGCAGCAGCGCCACCAGCATGCCGGGGAACGTCACGTCGAGCGTGAACTGCGCGGTGCCGTTGGTTTTCGCTGGCACATCGACGCGCGGCAACTGCTGGCCGATCAAACGAAAATCTTTCGGCGACTTGAGCGTGACCGTGTCCGGCACCGGCAAGCGGGCCGCGGCCGACGCGAGCGAGCCGTAGGTCGCGGTCCGGTCAGTGGCCGCGTGATGAACGCTGCCGTCGCGCGTTGTCAGCTCGGACGCGGGCACCTGCCACTGCGCGGCGGCGGCGGAGACCAGCATCGCGCGCGCTTTCGCGCCGGCTTCGCGCAATTGCATCCACGAGTTGGCCATCGCCGAGCTGCCGCCCGTACCCTGGATCGTGCCGAACGCCAGATTCGCGTAGCGCTTCGCATCGGCGGGCGCGCTTTCGACACGCACGTCCTGCCAGTTCGCATCCAGCTCTTCCGCGACGATCGTTGCGATACCGGTGTACGCGCCCTGGCCCATCTCGACGTGCTTCGCGATGACCGTGACGCTGTTGTCCGGCGCAACGCGCAGGAACGCATTGGGCGCGAACGTCGCGTCGGGCATGGTGGCGGCGAGCGCGCGGCGGCCCGTGCCCGCCCATTCGAAGCCGATGGTAAGACCGACTGCCGCGACGGCGCCGGCTGCTTTCAGGAAGGTCCGGCGCGACGGGCGTACCGCATCCTTGAGATCGAGATCGGTCGTCATGGTCAGGCCTTCAGGGTGGCAGCGGCTTCGTGGATGGCCGCGCGGATGCGGGTATAGGTAGCACAGCGGCAGATGTTGCCGTTCATCGCGGCGTCGATGTCGGCGTCAGTGGGCGTGGCATTATGTTCGAGCAAGGCTGTCGCGGACATGATCTGTCCGGACTGACAGTACCCGCACTGCGGCACCTGCAGCTTGACCCAGGCGGCCTGGATAGCTTTGGCGGGCCGGCTTTCGATGCCTTCGATGGTCGTGATGCGCTTGCCGGCAATCGCCGCGATCGGCAGCACGCACGAACGGGTGGCCTCGCCTTCCAGATGAACCGTGCAGGCGCCGCATTGCGCCATGCCGCAGCCGAACTTGGTGCCGTGCAGGCCCGCGTCCTCGCGGATTGCCCAAAGGAGCGGCGTGGTGGGATCGGCATCGACCGTAACGTTCTTGCCGTTGAGGACAAACGATGTAGACATGGAACCTCTCCGTGGGGAAAGCCCGGACTTGGCGCCGGGTGTACGCGGCAGTGTGTACCCGGCGCCTGCCGTTGCGCTTACACAATCCTGCAAATTTATTGAACAATGCTGCAAATCCAACAGGCAGGCCGCGCTTGCCTGGCAGCAGTTGGGTATGCTCGATTCCGTCCACGGATTTCCATGCGCATGAAACAGCACTCTTCCCGGCTCGATCCTTCGGCAGCACGCGAAGCGGCGCGCTGCGAACTCGCCGCGCTCATCAGCCGCTTCGCGCCAACCGACGGCACCCACCAGACGGCGATTCCGTCGCTGACGTTCTATCGCTACTCACAGCCTGTGGATCTCGGCTGCGGCGTGACGAGCTCCGCATTCGTGTTCGCGGCGCAGGGCGCCAAGCGGGTCATGGTCGCGGGGCAGGCGTACGTCTACGATCATCTGCATTGCCTCGTGACGTCGGTCGATCTGCCGGTGATGTCGCAGGTGACGCGGGCGTCGCCCGACGCGCCTTATCTGTGCGTGAAGTTCACACTCGATCCACAGCGCATCGTCGAACTGGCAACGCAGTTACGTCTGCCCGAACCGGATGCCGCATCGGCAGGCGAAGGCATCGCCGTGGGCTCGTTGTCGGCACCGGTTTTCGACGCGGCATTGCGGCTAGTACGATTGCTCGATACTCCGGGTGACATTCCCGTACTCGCACCGCTCATCGAAAAGGAATTGCTCTACCGGCTGATGACGAGCGAGCAGGGAAAACGGCTGCGGCACGTTGCGGTGAACGGGAGTCAGACCTACCGGATCGCGCGGGCGATCGAGTGGATCCAGACGCACTACACCGAGCTTTTGCGAATGGAGACGCTGGCACAGGCGGTGAACATGAGCGTGTCGTCGCTCCATCATCACTTCAAGAACGTCACGACGCTGACTCCGCTGCAGTATCAGAAGCAGTTGCGGCTACACGAAGCCCGCAGATTGCTGCTCCGGCAGACTGGAGATGTCGGGTCGGTGGCGATCCGGGTCGGGTATGACAGCCCCTCGCAGTTCAGTCGCGAATATAGCCGGCACTTCGGTGCGCCGCCGCTTCGCGACATTGCGCAGTTGAGGCGCTTGGATGGGGTGGAGTTTCGGGAGTAGAGGTGGGTCGCGTTCACGACATCCATTCACGACATCTCTTCCGGGGGTGATGGATGCGTTTGCGCTTCGCTGGAAATAAAAAACCCCGCGAGCCTTTCGGCTGCGGGGTTTCCGGACTTTCGTAGACAACCTTGGATGTGATCTTTGGTGGAGAGGAGGAGGATCGAACTCCCGACCTTCGCATTGCGAACGCGACGCTCTCCCAGCTGAGCTACCCCCCCAACGTGCAAACAATTCTAGCACAGGCATTTTGCGTTTTGCCAAGCCCCCGCGGGGGTAAAACCCGGCGGCAAAACGCGTGGCAAAACATCACTTGGACGGTGCGCCAGCCAGCACCCAATCCACTACCGTGCGGATATCCGCATCGCTCATCGATTGATGCGCGGGCATCGGAATCATGCCCCACACGCCGGAGCCGCCATCTTTCACCTTGCGCGCCAATTTCGCCGGCGCCTGCGCATCACCCTTGTACTTTGCAGCGATCTGCTGGAACGACGGGCCGACCAGCTTGCGGTCCACCGCGTGACATCCCATGCAGGCATTCGAGTTCGCAACGATCTGACCGCGCGGCGCATCGGCTGCATGCGCTGAAGACGCAAGCGCGCTGCCCAATGCGCTAACCGTCAACATCGCGGCAATGAAAGCAATGCGCCGCTTCATGGTGTCGTCGCCGCCGGATTACCCGGATGCACCGAGTTCGAATTGCTGACCGGCGCCGGCGCCTGCTGCTCGAGCGGACGCGCGCTCACCGATGAGTCAGGAATCGCACCGACGGTCGGCGCATTCGCGTCCGGCTGCGCAGCAACTGCCGGCGTGCTGGCCGCCGCGGCAGCCGCGGCCGCTTCCTGCGGCTGGATGTACTGGAACACCTTCACAACCTGCACCACGCCTGGCACGCGGCTCGCAACGTCGGCGCCGCGATTGCCTTCGTCCATGGTGACGAGGCCCATCAGATACACCGAGCCGCGCTCGGCCACGACCTTGAAGTTGTTCGCCGAAATGTTCTTCTCGGCGATCAGCGCAGTCTTGACGCGCGTTTCCAGGTACGTGTCATTGGTACGCGACGAGAACGAGCTGGCCGGCATGATCGCCAGTTCGTTAACGATCGTGTTGACGTTATTCAAGCCACGCACGATGGTCTCCGCCCGCTGCTTCGACACGTCCCCGGCCACCTCACCCGTCAGCAGCACACGGCGATTGAACACCGTCACGTTGACGTGCGCGTTGTCGGGCAAGTTCTGGCTGATCTGCGACAGCGCCTTCACCTGCAATTCACGATCCTCGGTCTGCGCGCCGAGCGTGCGCCGGTCGGTTGCCACCAGCGCGCCGCCGCCCGCCGCCCCGGCGACGGCCAGAAAGCAACCCTGCAACGTCGCGGACAATCCCGCCGCGAACCCAACCACCAGCACGGTTCTCACCAGTGTCTTCTTGACGCGGAATACGCTCATCAACTAGCTCTCCTTCGGAATCAATCTCAGTCTTCGCCCAGCAACATGGCATCGATGCCGTCGCACAGACAATGGATGGTCAGCAAATGCACTTCCTGAATACGCGCGGTGCGATCGGACGGCACACAAATATGGATATCGGTATCGCCCAGCACTTCCTGCATGCGGCCGCCGCCCTTGCCAGTCAGCGCCACCACGATCATTTCACGCTCGTGCGCGGCCTCGATCGCAGCCAGCACATTGGCGGAACTACCGGACGTGGTGATCGCCAGCAGCGCATCGCCGGGCTGGCCAAGGGCCCACACCTGCTTCGAAAAAATCTGCTCGAATGAGTAGTCGTTGGCGATGGCGGTGAGCACCGACGTATCGGTACTCAGCGCGATCGCGGGCAAGCCCGGGCGCTCGCGCTCGAAGCGGCCGATCAGTTCGGCGGCGAATTGTTGCGCGCCGGCCGCCGAGCCACCGTTGCCGCACGCAAGAATGCGGCTGCCGTTGGCCAACGCGGCGAACAGCGTGTCGATCGCAGCGGCAATCGGCATCGACAGGGTTTCGAGGGCTTCGAGTTTGACCGCCGCACTGTCGCGGAAGTGTTGTTGAATGCGTTCGACTGACATCGAGTCTCTGTTTTCTACCGCGAATGGACCGCAATGCGCGATCGTGTTGTGAAGTCGTGTTATGAAGTCGTATTGCGAGCCGTACCGGCCAGGCCCGTACGCGAGCGCAAGTTTATCGCACTCACGTGCATTCTCAGCGCACTGCGTCAGACTTCGTCCGCGCGAAAAGCATCGCGCAGCCACACGAGCCGGCCGGCTTCGAACGCAATCACGTCGAAACGGCAGGCAGGCTCATCGTGCGAATGCCTGCAGCGGGTAGCCAGATAATGCCGCGCAGCACGCACGATACGCTGCTTCTTCTGCCACCCGATGCTTGCGGCCGCACCGCCGTAATGCCGCTGCGCACGCGCGCGAACTTCGACGAACACCAGCACACCGTCACGATCGCGCATCACCAGATCGATCTCACCGCCCCGGCACAGCACATTGCGCGCGACGAAGCGCAAACGCTGCCGTTGCAAAAACTCCATCGCACGCGCTTCGAAAGCTGCGCCGACGAGTTTGGACCCCGTTGGTCTCGAAAAGTTGTGCGGCTGGATTGGGTGGCACAATGGCGGCCTCGTTCCGTCTGTCTGCGTTTTCTGCCTCATGACTCCTCTCTCCGAACTCGCGCAAGGGCAGCAGTACCCTGCCGCCGCGCTTTATGTGGTGGCCACGCCGATCGGCAACATCGCCGACGTGACGCTGCGTGCGTTGCATGTACTCGGACTGGTGGATCGCATCGCCGCCGAAGACACCCGCAACACAGGCCAGCTACTCGCGCGCTACGGCATCTCGAAACCACTCGTCGCGGTTCATCAGCACAACGAGCGGACCGCGGCGCTGCGCCTGATCGAGCATCTGCAAGCGGGCGAACGGGTGGCCTACGTATCCGATGCGGGCACGCCGGGCATCTCGGACCCCGGCGCGAAACTCGTCGACGCGGTGCGCGAAGCCGGTTTCCCGGTGATTCCGCTGCCCGGCGCAAGCGCGCTCGCCACCGCCTTGAGCGCGGCCGGCGACTGGGTCGCGACGTTCTCGTTCCTCGGCTTCCTGCCGCCGAAGGCCAAAGCCCGCGCCGCCGCACTGCAACCGCTCGCGAACCATCCTCATGCAATGGTGTTCTACGAGGCGCCGCATCGGATCGTCGAAACGGTGCAGGCATTGGCCGACGCATTCGGCGGCGAACGCAAGCTGCTGATCGCACGCGAATTGACGAAGTTACATGAAGCGCTGCACCGCGGCACCCTGGCCGAAGGGCCAGCGTGGCTCGCCGCCGATCCGAACCGGCAACGCGGTGAGTTCGTTCTGGTGGTGGAAGGCGCACAGCCGGAAGCCGTCGGCGAACACGATCACGACGCGTTGCTGGGCATCCTGCTGGAAGAATTGACGGTGAGCAGCGCGGCAAAAATCGCAGCGACCCTCACCGGAGCGTCGCGCAACGCGCTCTACACGCGCGCGTTAGCGCTGAAGAAAGACGAGGGATAAGGCGGGAGAAGGAAGGAATGTCCGCTGGCAAATCGGGCTCGCAGCGCGAACCATGATCGCAGGGCTCCCACGGCTGCATGCATTCAACTGCCGTCGATGAGCAAAAGAAAAGGGCCGCGCGATGCGGCCCTTCATCTTTCGGCTGACACAACATGCGCTGCCGCCGTGCAGCCAGCCGTTACGAATGCGCTTGCGGCGCGTGCGCAGCCACTAAATTACTTGTCCGCGTTCGAACCCGAGTTCGACGCCAGCGTTTCATTCATCTCAGCGCGAGCTTCCTGCCGCGTCAATCCTTCAATCTTGACGCGCGCCGTACCGGCATGGCGCATATCGAGCGCGGTTGCGGCGGCCATCGACAGGTCGATCACCCGGCCGCGCGCATACGGGCCACGGTCGTTGATACGAACGACGACCGAGCGCGAAGTGGCCGGATTGGTCACGCGAACATACGAGCCAAGCGGCAACGTACGATGCGCGGCCGTAAGCGCGTGCATGTCGTAGCGTTCACCGTTGGCGGTGCGGCGGCCATGGAAGCCGCGGCCGTACCACGAGGCGCGCCCGGTTTGCTCAAAGTCCGAAATGTCCGAACCTTCGTCCGTTAGCGGCTTGGCATCGGCCAGTGACGGGCTTTTGGCGGCGGCATCGGAGGCCGGCGCGCTGCCAAAAGCTTGTGGGCCGAAGGAGCCTGCTTGCACTTTCTTCGTGCTCAGCGGAGCGCCGCTGTCAGCCGTGGTGTTCGCGCCCGGAGGCGTAGCACAACCGGCCAGCACAAAAAAGGCAAAAATAGTCCCCAGACCACGGGATAACCGAGTTTTCATAAGACGTGCAATCAAATTGTCGAGCCGCATCACGCGAAAAGTTGAGCGTGTTGCCTGCGACTCCGGCGGCAATGGACGACAACGCGCCGCGCGGAAAAGCGCAGTACGTCAAAGCCCGGATGCGGCTCATACAGCCGCTACCGCACGGTTAATTTTCACGTCTGGCGCAACCTGTCCCCGGCAGCCTGACCAGACCCCACATGCCGCCATCGAACGTGGCAAACACGTTCTTGCGCGCGTAACTCAGCGCACAGGAACAGCGGCGTAGGCCCCACCCAGCGTCACGGCATTTAAGTCCGTTGCAGGCGCGCGGCGCCTGGCTGGGTAAGACGTGTGCATCGAAAGCATCGATACCTGATGGCCACCGGCAAAACACCGGTAGCCCATACTTGAGTGGCAATCCGCGTGCCCATTTTTGATGGGGACGCATCGCCTTGTGGCATGCACAATTCCTTGTGCATGGGCTGCATTATACCCAAAAGAAATTTTTGGGATGACAAGCGACTGAAAACCTTGAAGAATTTTCACTCGTGCTGCAAAAATGGGCACCCGAAAGCCTGCTGTGGCGGGGCTTCAGCGCCCTCGGCGAGTATCGACGAGACGCCGGTACAATCAACGTTTTTCCAGCGGCGCCGTCACCCATGAAAGTCACCTTGATCCCCGTCACGCCATTCCAGCAGAACAGCTCGCTGCTCGTTTGCGAGGCAACCGGACGCGCGGCCGTCGTCGATCCGGGCGGCGACCTGGATGTCATCCAGGGGGAAATCGCGCGCCAGAACGTGACGGTCGAAAAAGTGTTCCTCACGCACGGCCACATCGACCACTGCGCCGGCGCAAAGACGCTGGCCACGCATTACGGCGTGCCGATCGAAGGCCCACATCCCGACGAAAGCTTCTGGCTCGACAAGCTGCCGGATCAAAGCACGCGCTTCGGTTTTCCCGCTGCCGAGGCGTTCGAACCGGATCGCTGGCTGCAAGACGGCGAGACCGTGCAATTCGGCAACGAAACCCTGGAGGTCTATCATTGCCCCGGCCACACACCGGGCCACGTGGTGTTCTTCAGCCGCGCACATCGACTCGCGCTGGTGGGCGACGTGCTGTTCGCCGGGTCGATCGGCCGCACGGATTTTCCGCGCGGCAATCACGCCGACCTGATACGCGCGATCCGCGAAAAGCTCTGGCCGCTCGGCGACGACGTCACCTTCGTGCCGGGCCACGGCCCCACCTCCACGTTCGGCGCCGAGCGCCGCACCAATCCATACGTGGCCGACGGAGTTGAGGCATGAGCGGCGAAATCTATGTGAGCACAGATGTCGAAGCGGACGGTCCAATTCCCGGTCCGCATTCGATGCTTAGTTTCGCCTCCGCCGCGTACACGGAAGACAAACAGTTGATCGCCACCTTCTCGGCGAATCTGGAGCTGCTCGAGGGCGCCACGCCGCATCCGGTGCAGGAAGCATGGTGGAAGACGCAGCCGGAAGCGTGGGAGGCCTGCCGCAAGGATTTGCAGGATCCGCAGGCCGCCCTCACAGCCTACGTCGAATGGGTCGAGGCGTTGCCGGGCAAACCGGTGTTCGTGGCGATGCCGGCGGGTTTCGACTTCACCTATATGTTCTGGTACATGATGCGCTTTGTCGGCCGCTGCCCGTTTTCGTGGTCGGCACTCGACATCAAGACGCTGGCCTTCGCGCTGACCGGCCTGCCGTACCGCAAGAACATCAAGCCACGCTTCCCGAAGCACTGGTTCGATGAACACCCGCATACGCACGTCGCGTTGGACGATGCGATCGAACAGGGCGCCTTGTTCTGCAACATGCTCAAGGATCTGCGCGCAATTCAGGCAGCCACGCTGGCGGCGGGTCAAGATGGGGACGGCACAGGACAAAACCCCGCTGAGGAACCGGCAAATTAGGTAATCTCCCTCCTCGAAGCCGTTTTACATTGCGTTTCGTTTTCGAGACCTCTACCATGCGTTGATAGGGCGACGCCAACGGAGGCGCAGTTGACACTCGATACGTTCTCACAAAAAATCCTGCGCCTGCTGCAGCTCGACGCACGCCGGTCCGTGCAAGAGATTTCTGACCAGGTCGGCCTCTCGAGCACTCCATGTTGGCGCCGTATCAAGGACATGGAGCAATCTGGGGTGATCCAGCGCTACACGGCCTTGCTCGATCGCGAAAAGCTGGGCCTGCACGTCTGCGCGCTCGCCCATATCCATCTCACGCGCCATACCGAAGGCGGGGTCGAGCAGTTCGAGCGGGAAATCGCTACCTGCCCGGAAGTCACCGAGTGCTACAGCACGACCGGCGAATCCGACTACATCCTCAAGATCGTCGCGCCGGACATCAAGGCGTACGACAGCTTTCTGCACGAACGCATCTTCAAGATTCCCGCCGTCGCTCAGGTGCGCACGAGCGTCGTGCTACGCGAAATCAAATTCGATACGCAGTTGCCACTGTGAAGCGGTAAAGCGGCGGTTCAGGCGTTCCGAACGGTTTTTCGATTCGCGCGACGCCGATCAGGCGTTGCCGTGCGGTTCCGCGGCCTTGACGCGGGCCGTGGCCTGAGCCAGCCTTGCTTCCGTCGAGGCGTCGTCCTCGTCCGCTAATAGGTCCAATCCTTGCCGCACCTCCAGCTTGCGGGCACCCAGACTGCGTCTGAGCGCGTCCAGATCGACACCGGCAAGGGCAGGTGCATCCCGCTGGGCAGCGCGCGAACCCGACGCCGGCAAAACCACTTCGACATCGAGCCCTGTGCTCAAGTAGTGCAGATTGACCGACGCGGCCTTCACGCCGCCCGCGGCCAGCGCCGCGTTGACTTCGGCGACGATCCGCTCACGCGCCGGCAGATTGACAGGCGGGCGGGCGATCGCGTCATTCTCCGGGTCGACATGGATCAGCGCGTCGAGCACGCGGTTGTCGGCCAGCACGCGCAAGCGCGCTGATTCGGCGATGTAGTGCCCTTCCGAGACCGAGATCAGCGGGTCCACCAGAATATGCGCGTCGACAAGCGCGAAGTCGCCCATCTTGCGGGTACGCATTTCGTGCACGTCGCGCACGCCGGGCGTAGCCAGCAACAGCGCGCGCATGTCGGCGGAGGCGGCTTCGTCGAGCGCCCGGTCGGACAGATCCTGCAGCGCGTCCCAGCCGAACGTCCAGCCCATGCGAGCCACCATAAAGCCGACAATGGCCGCGGCTATCGGATCGAGCAGGCGCACGCCCGCAAGACTCCCGACAATGCCGAGCGCGACGACCAACGACGAAGCAGCGTCTGAGCGAGCGTGCCACGCGTTGGCAATCAACATGGCTGAACGCACGCGTTGCGCTTCGCGCAGCATGTAGCGAAACAGGCTCTCTTTGGAAATCAGCACCAGCACCGCGACCGCGAGCGCGCTCATATGCACGGCGGGAATGTTTTGCAAATCGGCGAGACGCGTTCCGGCGCGCCACAACATACCGACGCCGACCACAATCAGCAGCGCGCCCAAAAACAATGACGCAACCGTTTCATAGCGGCTGTGTCCGTAATTGTGATCCGCGTCAGGCTTGGCGCCACTGTGCCGATTGGCGATTAGCACGACAAAATCGGAAATCAAATCGGCTAACGAATGGATACCGTCAGCCACCAGCGCCTGGGAATGGGCAAACACCCCGATGACGATTTGCAGCGCCATCAGCACCGTATTGAGCGCAATACTGACAAAAGTACTTTTACGCGCGACGCGATGTTTCTCGGCGGACTGAACGGCGGCGATGGAGGGCATCTTTGAATCGAATGAAAAAGTTCAATGCCTGCATTCTACCCGGGGCACCTCGATATGCGCTGGAGAGAGACAAAAAAATCCTTTTAAATCAGTTGTTTATCTAAACGAAAAGCATTCGCGTTCCAGTTTCATGGAGTACCTGTGACAAAGAGCCACAACAGTTTTCAGGGCGAAAAAAAACCGCGCCCTGAACGGTACGCGGTTTTTTCTGGCAAACAGCAGACGCTATAAGCGCGGCTGATTGACCCTACTGATATTACTTCTGGATCAAAAACTTCTCGCGATCCAGACCTGCGATCCAGCGCGGCGGCTTGCCACGGCCCGACCACGTGCTGCCGCTATCCGGGTCGCGATACTTCGGTGCGACACCTGCGCGCGGACGACCGGCTTTAGCAGCCTTGGCACCACGGCCACCGCCGAGTTCAGCCAGAGTAATGCCGTAATCGGCCATTTTCTGCTTGATCTCATTCAGCACTTCAGCGTATTCACGTGACTTTGCTTCTTCGATCTGCTTTTCGAGCTTCTCGCGCTGGGCGAGTAGTTCCTTGTATGACGACATAGGTTCCCTTGTGGTTTGGATAAATGACTGCCAGTCTTAAGCCAGCTTGCCCTTTGAAGGTGATCATGCCTCGGAATTTGATGGCGAGATTAACACAAAATAGAAAGACTGCAAAAGCACCGTCGAAAAATTAATCCGAATTCGTTTCAAAAAATTTCAAGCGGCGGCGACGTTACGCGGCGCCTTTCAAATAGCTAATTTTCGCATTTTGCTGAAAACAGCAGCCACACATCAGTAATGGCCGAATTAACTATCAAAAAATGAAATTTAAGATAAAAAAATCACGTCAACATTTCATGCCATGAAAGCTTTTACATGAAACATCGGAACATATTGCGGTGTCAACGCTGTACTGTTATTGCAGCATGCGTGTTTTCCCCAAAACAGCAATCAAGGCTTAATTAGCGTGGCGCTGGATGCAATCTTCGAGCGCCGCATGCAAGGTTTCGGTATTGCGTTTCGCATCGTCAAAGGCAAAGCGGGTGCGCACGCCGTCCCGTTTCAGATCGGCGCCATATCGATCGACGCCGAGCAGCTGAGGTCCCCGGGTGCCTGAAGAACGAGCGGTGAAGTGTTCGATCAGCGCATTTTCTTCGTCGAAGCCGAGTGGCGGCAGGGGATCGAGTTCGGCGCCGGCCAGCCAGCCCATCGCGCCAAAACCGCCAATGTAGCGCAACCGTTCGAGCCGCATCGCCCAGAAAGTGAAATCGCCGAGAAGCAGGTACCGCTCCGCGTCTGCGTGATAGCGCAGATAGCGTTGCACGACGTCGGGAGTCGAGTCGACCGGTTCGAACGTACCGAGCAAAGTGACGCGCTCGCCGCTCAGCACGTCGTCGTCAGGCGCGTCGACTACCAGAAAGCCCGCGCGCGGGTCGGCGTGCAGATTGTGCGTATGCTCGGCGAGCCGGCTTACGAGAATTGTCGGGCGGTGTTGCGGGTCCGGCGCGAACGGCAGCACTGAAGGATAAGGAAAACCTTCCGGCTGACGCGCGTGGGTGGCGAGCGTACCGATAGCAGCCTTATGCAGCAGATGTAGCGGAGCGTGAGCGGGAATGTTCACGTGCGCGGTCCTCAATAGATAGGTGTTGGATCACTTCGCTTCAAGCATAAGGTAGCGAGCTTCGTTAGAATCGGAAATTCGCTTACAAGGCGCTTTCTCACGCGTCTCTTCCACGAGATTTCAGTGTCCGACCGCTCGTCCGAATTCGCCTCCCTTCCCGCCGCTCATCGCGATCTCTCCGACACCGCACGCCAGCGCGCCCGGATTGCCACGATGGCGGTGTTCTTCATTGCCGGCATGATGTACGCGTCTTGGGGAGTGCATGTGCCAACCGTGCGCGACCGCTTCCATCTGAATCCGGCGATGCTCTCGTTCGCGCTGCTGGCCGTGGCCGGAGGCTCGATCGTCGCGATGGCGGCGAATGCTCCGTGGATCGCCCGGGTCGGGACGCGCCGCGCCTGTCTGACCGGCGGCTGTGTGATGACCGCGTGTGCGGCGCTGATCCTGATCGTGCCGGCTTACTGGATGCTGCTGATCGTGCTGGCCGTGTTCGGCGCCGGCATGGCCACGCTCGACGTCGCGATGAACGCGGAAGCCAGCGCTGTCGAGAAAGCGCTCGGCAAGCCGATCATGTCGGCGCTGCACGGTATGTTCAGCCTCGGTGGGATGTTTGGCGCGGCAGCGGGCGGCGCCTTGCTGGCGCGCGGCATGGCGCCGGCTGTACATCTCGCGCTGGCTGCCGCGGTCAGCACGCTGGTGCTGATAGCAGCGTGCCCATCCGTGCTGCCACATGTACCGCACGCCGATCATCCCGACGCAGCCACGCCGCGCGCCAACCGCTGGCGATCGCCAGCCTTGTGGGCGCTCGGAGCGATTGCGCTGGTCGCGCTAATCGCCGAAGGCGCGATGTACGACTGGGCGACCGTGTACATGCGCGACGTCGTGCTGTCCACACCGGCTCTCGCGAGCGCGGCGTACGCGGCGTTTTCCGGCGGCATGGCTGCGGCGCGTTTCGCCGGTGACGCCGTGCGTGCCCGCTTCGGCGCACCGCAACTGGTGATGGCGAGCGCGTCGCTTGCCTGCGCCGGGATGGTCGGCGCGCTATTGTTGCCAAATCCGGTTGCCGCGCTGATTGGCTTCACGCTAATGGGTCTTGGGCTCGCGAACATGATGCCCGTGCTGTTCGCTGCAGCGGCGAGCGTCAAAGGCATTCACGCGGCCGAAGGACTCGCGCATGTTGCCGGACTGGCCTACTTCGGACTGTTGTTCGGGCCGGTCATGATCGGCGCGGTGACACAGGTAACCAGTCTGCCGATCGGGTTGTCCGTGGTAGCCGTGTGTTCGGCGCTGATTGCGATCACCGGTCCAAAGGTGCTGCGGCGTTTGAAGATCTGACGCAGACGTGCATTGCGGCTACATCGGCCGAGCTCGCGCCATATGAAAACGCGCGACCTTACGTTACGTTACGCGAGGCCTGCACACTGACGTGTTCCCCACCACATCGGCGGCCTCAATGCGCTCGCCGCCTCTCTCGAACTCCGTCAAATCGTTGATTTGTTTGAGTTTATCCGACGATCCGGTCTTCCTAGCGCGAATGGCATAAGCCTTGCAGTTAGCTCCCCAGCAGTTTCCAAATTACGGGGGAGCAGACCATGAATCGCAATTTCAAACTGTCGGCGATCGCCATGTGCGTGACGTCGATGATCTTACTGACCGGATGCGGAACCACGTCGATCAATCCAGGCCTTTCGGGCGGAGGGGCGGGTGCCGGTGCAGGCGGCGGTGCAGGCGGCGGAGGCGGTGGTGGAACGCCAACACCTACGCCTACGCCTACTCCGACGCCTACTCCGACGCCGACGCCGACGCCTACTCCGACACCGACACCGACGCCGACTCCAACACCTACGCCAACGCCAACGCCAACGCCAACGCCAACCCCGACGCCAACAAGCGCCAATCCGATCGGGGTCGTCGTCCAGAACACCGGCAATGTAATCAGCACGACCGGCCAGACCGTCTCCGCGATCGGCAACCAGATCGGCCTCACGCCGATCCCCGGCGCGAACCCGGCCACCACGACCGCGCTCGGCAACGTCGTCTCGAATCTCGGTGCAGGCGTCACAGCGGTCGGCACGGGCACGGCGAACGGCCTCGGCCAGCTCGGCAACGCCAAGGATCCGCTTGGCACGACGCTGGCGAGCAGCGGCAATCTGGTTTATGACGCAGGCCAGGCTGTCAACAGCGCCGGCCAGCTCGTGACGAGTCTCGGCACCGGCCCCACCGCGCCGCTCAGTCCGTTGACCACGCCGCTCGGCGCCACGGTCTCGACGCTCGGCAATGCCGTCAGCGGCCTCGGCACGCAACTGACCTCGCAGTTGACGAACGGCCCGATCCAGCAAGTGACGCAAACCGTCAGCACCGCGATCACGCCGATCACCACTACGCTGGCGCAGACGACTCAAACGGTCGGCGATACGACGGGTCTCGGCGCGCCGCTGAACGGTCTGCTATCGACCATCGGTCATGGCCTCGACAGCGCGGGCAGCCAGGTGAGCAGCGCGACGAACAATCCGATCGGTCAGAACCTCGGCAATGTCGTGAGCAAGCTCGGCGACACCGTCACATCCGCTGGCGGCCTGCTGACGGCAGGTGGCTCGAGCAGCGGCAACCCGCTCGGCGGTCTCACCGGGATTCTGAATCCGGGCGGCAGCGGCGGCACGAGCGGCAATCCGCTCGCGCCTTTGACGAGTATTCTCACCGCGCTGCCCGGCACCTTGAGCGGCGGCCTGACCGGCGGCAGCGGCTCGAGCAGTCCGCTTGCGCCGCTGACCAACATCCTCAGCACGGTGACCGGCAGTCTCGGTAGTCTCGGCGGCGCCGGCGGCAGCTCGAGCAGTCCGCTTGCACCGCTAACCAATGCCCTCAATACAGTGAC
This sequence comes from Paraburkholderia agricolaris, assembly GCF_009455635.1. Lineage (NCBI taxonomy): Bacteria > Pseudomonadati > Pseudomonadota > Betaproteobacteria > Burkholderiales > Burkholderiaceae > Paraburkholderia > Paraburkholderia agricolaris. Next base: position 196,814 of record NZ_QPER01000001.1, on the reverse strand, counting down.
CGGCAGTCTCGGCGGACTCTCCGGCGGCACCGGCGGCTCCGGCAGTCCGCTTGCACCGCTAACCGGTGTGGTCAGCTCGGTCACCGGCGTCCTGACCGGCGCGGCCGGCAGCAGCGGCAACCCGCTGGCAACGGTGACGTCGGCGGTGTCGTCGCTGACAGGCGCGCTTGGATCGGCGGCAGGTTCGGGCGGCTCCGGCGGTACCGGTGGAAGCGGGGGCGCCAGCAATCCGCTGGCACCGATCACCGGTCTGCTGAACACCGTGACCGGCGCATTGACCGGTACGGCGGGCTCGGCGGGCGGCACGACAGGGGGTGGTTTGCTCGGCGGTCTGGGCACTCTGGCGCCGAAGAAGTGACGAATAACGACAGCAAATAACGACGCGGCAAAACAAGCGTTGAAGGGGGGCAGCGAGCCGGGTCAACCGGCTCGCTGTTTTTTATCGCTCCATCACACCTGGTGGTACGTCACGTAATCGCGCGAGAAGTCGTTACCTTGCAGAAAATTGGTGAAGGTCATCGTCACCGTTGCATCCAGTCCTTCTACGTAATGCCACCAGCCGATCGGCAGAAACAGCAATTCGCCGGGTTCGAGCGTGCAGTCGATCAAATGAGCATTGCGCATCGACGGGAAACGCTCGTAGTCGATCGCACTGCCGTCCACCTGCGAGAAGCAATGCAGCATATTCGCCATATGCGGCGTATCGGACAACGGAACCAGCTTGATCCGTTTGCGGCCAATCACCTGCGCCATGAAGTTATTGGTCAGATCATGGTGAAACGGCGTCTTCGTTCCCGCCGGCCCCATCCAGAAGAAGCCGGTATCGGGCGACCCGGCATCGAGATATTCGCCGATAGCCGGCACGTCGGACCATAACGCCGCGAGTGCCGCGCGATTGTGCGAGGTGTTATTGGCGGTCATGTAGAAATCGTTAGTCGGGCCGCTGCGCTCGACGAGATCGGCATAATCGGCGAAGCGCATCATGCGCTTGAGCTTCGGCTGATTTATTTCATAATCCGCGTCCGACTCGCGCCCGAACTGCACCTCGACTTCGCAATCCCCACAGCGCTCGCGAAAGTAATCGAAGCTCCACTGCGTGCGCGCCGGCCAGAAATCGAAAGCGCCGGTGATGATCACCGGCCGGTTCTGAAAGTAGTACTGCTCAAAGAATTCGTCACGCGATAAGCGCTCGCGCCTTTCGATTTCGCCGCTTCCGGCACGCATGCGATTGAGCGCGCCGTACACCGACAATATCCATTCGCGCTTACGCAAACGATTGCGCAAACGCGCGGCACCCTCAAAGTAAGGACTCGCGAGCGCTGCCTCGATTTCGTGGGCGGCTTCGGCCGGATCGAAACCATGCCCGACCAGCGCACCGTGCACAGCAGGCGGCGGTGCATCGAGCAGCAGATTCTCAGCAATCCAGCGGCGCCAGCTGTTATCGATCGAATGGATCGCAGTGGTCACGGCATTCTCCCAAACAATGTTCCCATACCCGCCAGCTTCGCAGCCCGCACCCAAAAAGAAAAGGCACGCGAGCCATGCGGCGCGCGTGCCTTTTAACTGCTTGACCGAAGACCAACAAAGCTGTCTTCGGTCATGCGGTTCTTACATCTTGACTACGTCGAGCAGCGTCTTCTTGCCTGCCTTGTAGTTGTACAGCGAGATCACGCCGTGTTGCAGGTCGCCCTTCGAGTCGAACGTGGTTTCGCCGATCACACCCTTGTAGTCGGTCGACGGCATCGCTGCCAGGATTTTCGCCGGATCGGTCGAGTTCGCACGCTTCATAGCGTCGACGATGATGTACACAGCGTCATACGTGAACGGAGCGTAGATCTGGATCGGCTGACCGAAACGCTTCTGATACTTGGCGAGGAACGCCGGGCCGCCAGCCATCTTCTCGAGCGCCATACCGGCTTCCGAGCAGACGATGTTGTCGGTTGCGTCGCCAGCCAGGTCCGACAGCTTGTCGGTACACACGCCGTCGCCAGCCAGAACCTTCGCGCGCAGGCCAAGTTGCTTGGCTTGCTTGGCGAACGGGCCGCCGGTTGCATCCATACCGCCGTACATGATCGCGTCCGGATTTTCGCCCTTGATCTTCGTCAGAATCGCGCGGAAGTCGACAGCCTTGTCGTTCGTCGCGTCATGCGACATCACGTTCAGGCCCAGCGACTTGGCGGTCTTTTCGAATTCGTTGGCGAGACCCTGGCCGTAAGCGGTCGAGTCGTCGACGATCGCGACGCTCTTCATCTTCATGGTCTTGGCTGCGTAGTTAGCCAGTGCCGGACCTTGTTGCGCATCGGTCGCCACGACGCGGTACGTCGTCTTGAAACCCTGTTGCGTGTAAGCCGGGTTCGTTGCCGACGGCGAGATCTGCACGATGCCTGCATCGCTATAGATCTTCGAAGCCGGGATCGAAGTGCCCGAGTTCAGGTGGCCGACCACTGCGACGACCTTATCGTCAACCAGCTTCTGCGCGACTTGCGTAGCCGTACGCGGGTCAGCTGCGTCGTCTTGTGCGTCGAGTTGCAGCGTGATCTTCTGGCCGCCGATCGTCAGGCCCTTGGCGTTGATTTCCTCAACTGCCAGGCGCGCGCCGTTTTCGTTGTCTTTACCCAGGTGAGCGATACCGCCGGTCAACGGTGCAACGTGGCCGATCTTGACGACCTCGTCCGCTACCGCGCCGGTTGCCAACGACGCAAACAACATGGCCGCAGCGCTGATCGGCAACAGCTTTTGAATCTTGATGTTCATGTAAGTCTCCAGTTTCGGTCCCAAAAACAACGTAATCGCCCTGTGCCCCCGCTTCCCTACACGTGTCGCTCAGTCCCGTGGACGACCACGCCGGTTGCATCGTTCATGCACTTGGCCAGCACGTTCACCGGACTGTTTGTGACAGGCGGCAAACCGTACTTGCGCGCAAGTGTAGGCCAACAAATTAAATTGTGGGACTTTTTTGAGGAAGTGGGATGAACACTAATAGCGTTTATCCACCAGGAGGCGATTCAAATCGGAAGGATAGGCTGGAAAGCACCAGCCCATGCGGGTTTCCGCCAGGTGAGCCGTGCGTCTGACAACACGCCCTAAAGCTTTTAGCGTGTTAAACCGTTGATGTTTCGAATAGGCTTTGTGCTTAAAAACGAGGCGCTCCGCAGTTTGCTGCGAGACGCCCCTGAACCTGCTTGAATCAAGCTTCGAACGCCGCGATCCGTGTGGCCGCGGCGTGCCATTCCTCTTCGAGTTGCCCGACCAGTTCCGCGACGCCGAGGCCTTCGCGACGCTTCTGGCCAAGCGGCGCGCCCTGGCCTGACCATAGAGACAGATAGTCGCTTTTCTCCGCACGGCTCGCGATTTGTCGTAGTTCCTGCGTCAAGGCGTTTTGCACCGGATAAGGCGCGACCTTATTCATCGACTCGCTCAAGCGCAGCATCAACGGATTGCGTATGCCGCGCGCATGGCGCCCGGTGATCGCGCGCGTTACGGCAGTCGAGGTATCGGACATTGAGCGCAAACGCGCTTTCCATGCCGGGGAGATCGCGCTCTCGGCGCAGGTGATGAATGCACTCCCCATCATCGCCGCCTGTGCGCCCAGCGCCAGTGCTGCGGCGATACCGCGTCCGTCCATGATGCCACCCGCCGCGAGCACCGGCAGGCCGGTCGCGTCGACGAGTTGCGGCACCAGCGCCATGGTGCCAATCAGCGCGTCTTCGAAAGCGCCGATGAACGTGCCGCGATGACCGCCGGCTTCCGCCCCTTGCGCCACAAGCGCGTCAGCCCCCGCTTCGCGCCACGCCAGTCCTTCTGCGACATGGGTCGCGGTGCCTATGACATATGAACCCGCCGCGTGCAAACGGGCGACGTCGTCTTTGGAAAGCAGCCCAAACGTGAAGCTGACCACCGGCACGCGCAATTCGATCAGCATGTCCAGTTGCGCGCGGAAGTCGGGCGCATAGCGTTCGAGCGGGCTGCCCGGCGGCAAGCCGAGTTCCGCGCGGATCGGATCGATCGCTTCGAGCGCGCAGCGCACGGTCATCTCATCAGGCGTAACGGGCGGCAGCACAAACAGATTGATGCCGAACGGACGATCAGTCAGCGCGCGGATCGCCGCGACTTCGCTCGCGATCTTCTCCGGCGCCAGCGCCGCGCCGGCAAGACAACCGAATGCGCCCGCGTTCGAAGCTGCCGCGACCATCGCCGGCGTGGTCGCGCCGCCGACCATCGGCGCCTGCACAATCGGCACCCGCATGCCGAAACGTTCGGCAAATGGCGTCGCAAAACTGCGCTTGCTCATAATCGATTCCTCCTTTACCAGGACCCGCGCGGCACGCGCGAGCCGATACGTTCGACTGTACCGAGCCGGGCATGCGCGGGAAAATGAATTATCGAGAATGTTTCAATCGCCTTACGAGATCAGTAGCGCACTATGGGCGCTGCAAGCGTCGCCGGGCCACACTCGGGCTCGCTGCAAGGCGTTTCTTTTGATGGCAAACTGACCGGCCCGCTTCAGGCATTCACGCCTCTGGCATTCATTCAGACCGACCTCACGCATCAACGCACTGGTAAATGGAGAGCAACATGAGCACGACTTCCCGCTGGATCGACATTCCCGCCGGCAACGATAGTTTCGGCGGCTATCTGGCGCTGCCCAAAGGCGGCAAGGGACCGGCCGTCATCATCATCCAGGAAATCTTCGGCGTGAACAGCCATATTCGCTCGGTCGCGGATCAATACGCGCAAGACGGCTACATCGCGCTCGCACCGGATGTGTTCTGGCGTGTCCAGCCGCGCGTCGAATTGACATACGACGGCGCGGATCGCACGAAGGGCATCGAGCTGATGCAGAAGACCAACGTCGACCAGGCCGTGGCCGACATCGGCGCAGCGGCTGCGGCCTTGCGCGCCATGCCGGAAGTGACCGGCAAGATTGCGGCGATCGGCTTCTGCTTCGGTGGCCAGCTCGCGTATCTGGCGGCCGCGCAAGGTTCGCTCGACGGCGCGGTTGCGTACTACGGCGGCGGCATCCAGAACAAGCTCGATGAGGCTGCGAAGATCAAGGTGCCGATGCAATTCCACTACGGCGAACTCGACGCGCATATCCCGCTGTCGGCCGTCGGCCAGATTCAGGAGCGCTTCGCCGGGCGCACCGACGCGGAATTCAACATCTATCCGAACGCCGATCATGGCTTCAACTGCTCGGACCGCGCGTCGTACAACCAGCGCGCCGCGGCGCTCGCGCATGGCCGCACGCTGACCTTCCTCGGCGAGCGCCTGTAACTCATGGCATGGCCGGAACGCCCGCTTGTAGCCCGAGGCTGCAACCGGCAAACCCAACATTCAAAATAGAGAGGGCCCTAGCGTCGTGCAATCAGACTATCTCGCCCATGACGCCATCGGCCTCGCCGAACTGGTTCGAAACCGCGCAGCAAGCGCACGCGAATTGCTGGACATCGCGATCTCCCGTACGGAGGCCGTCAATCCCGCGATCAATGCGATCGTTCTGAAGGACTACGACGCCGCGCGTCAGCGTGCCTCGCGCGATGACGAGAGCAGAACGAATCGCGCAAACCATTCGGACCGTGAAAGCGCGCAGGCAGCGCTCGCGGGCGTGCCCTTTCTGATCAAGGATCTGGGTGCGGCGGTGGCCGGCTTGCGCATGTCGATGGGCAGCCGCCACTATCGCCACTTCATCCCCACCGAGGACGCCCCGGTTGTCGCACTGGCGAAGGCGGCGGGCCTCAATATTTTCGCCAAGACCAGCACTTCCGAACTCGGCCAGATGCCTTATACGGAGCCCGAACTGTTCGGCCCGTGCCGTAATCCATGGAGTCTCGACCACACGCCGGGTGGTTCGAGCGGCGGTGCGGCCGCGGCTGTCGCCGCAGGCATTGTGCCGCTTGCACATGCCTCGGACGGCGGCGGCTCGATCCGCATTCCCGCGTCATGTTGCGGACTATTCGGTCTCAAGCCTTCCCGCGGACGTGTGCCGCGCGCGGCGCCGACTGCGGCGGTCGGCGAACTCGGTGTCGATCACGCGGTATCGCGCAGCGTGCGCGATAGCGCATTGCTGCTCGATCTGCTGGCGGGCAACGCGGATAGACCGCTCGGCGCGCCGGGCACTTTCCTTGGCGCGACCCGCGAACCATGCAAGCCGCTGAACATTGCCTACGTCACCGATTCGATGCTGGCGCCTTCGCTCTCCACCGACTCGCGCACCGCGCTCGAAGATGCCGCGCAACTCGCCAGTTCGCTTGGGCACAACATCGAGCCGGTATCGCTCGGGATCGATTTCGCGGCGGTCCGCCATGCGTTCCTGATGCTCTGGTCGGTGACGGCGGAAGAAATGGTGCTGAACGCCGACCGCATCACGGGCCGCAAACCGCTGCGCGACGAATTCGAGATCTCGACATGGGCCATGGCGCATGTCGGCCGCAAGCTTGGCGAACGTGGCCTGCCGAGCGCACTGGAAGAACAACGCCGCATCACTGACCGCCTTACCGATTTGCTGAACCGCTACGACGTGCTTCTGTGTGCGACGCTTGCGGGCGCGCCGATCAAGATCGGCGAAATGCACCCTACCTCAGCGGAACGCATGCAGATGCGCGCCGTCACGGCCATGCCGCTCGAACCGCTGATGAAGAAGCTGTTGACCGAAGCGTCGAACAAGGCGTTCGCGTGGGCGGGATGCACGGAGCTGTTCAATCTGAGCGGACAACCGGCGATGTCGGTGCCGCTCTACTGGAACGCGCGCGGGCTGCCTATCGGCGTGCAGTTCGCCGCACGCAACGGCGGTGAAGCAACGCTGTTGCGGCTAGCCGCGCAACTCGAAACGGCTCGGCCATGGTTCGACAAACGGCCGCCGTTGATGCAGGCACGCAGCTAGACGAAGAGGCGCCTCATGGCGTATCGGCTCAGTCGGGCCACTTCATTTGCCTGACCGCGAAGGTCGGCAGATCGCTCACCAACAAAAAAGCGTCTGCCGCGCAGAGCGGCAGACGCCTCGATGATCGGACGGTAGTCCGGCGCTGCCATGTTGCAGCGCATTGGCCGCGCCACTGAACGTGCGCGCGGCTGAAACGAAATCAGGCCTTCTTGTTATATGCGCTGCACCAACCCTTGCTCGCGACCTGCTTGCCCGCGAACATCGGGCAGCCCGCGTACGGGTCGGTCGGCTTGCCTTGATAGAAGCTGCAGTTGCCGCAATCCTGGCCGGCTGCGTACTTCGCGAACTTCGCCTTGTCGACTTTGCTTGCGTCAGCCTTGTAGCCGAGCGCCTGAGCGGTCGGATCGGTTTCGGCAACCTGCGGCGCGTCGGCGAAAGCCTGGCGCGACAGCGCGAAAGTCGATGCCACGCCAATGCTGGTGATCAAAAACGTACGACGGGAAGATTTCATGGGAGACTCACTCCATTTATATTGAACTGATCGCCGTTCTGGTGACAGCGGTCCCCAAGGATAGCAATGAAGCCGTTACGCGTGACGACCCAAATGATAGAGATAAGCGAATTGGTACGACACCGCGCCTGAATATCGAGCGCGGTGTGCCGGTTAATCGCATGAGTGTGAGAATCTGAGTGAAAACCCGCGGTGCGACGATTAGGCGCGCCCGCTCAATTCGCAGACGCGCTGCGCAATCGCCAGCGAGGCTGTCAATCCTGGTGACTCGATACCGAACAGATTGACGAGCCCGCGCACGCCATGCGCGGCCGGCCCCTGAATCACGAAATCGGCGGCGGGTTCGCCCGGACCGGAAAGCTTCGGACGAATTCCCGCATAAGCGGGCTGCAGCGCATGGTCGGGAAGCGCGGGCCAGTACGCGCGAATCGCCGCGTAAAAGGCATCCGCGCGATGCGGGTCGACGTCGTAATTGATCGCATCGACCCATTCGACGTCCGGACCGAAGCGCGCCTGGCCGCCGAGATCGATAGTCAGATGCACGCCAAGGCCGGCTTCGTTCGGCATTGGATAAATCAGTCTGCTGAACGGTGCGCGCCCAGAGATGCTGAAGTAGTTGCCGCGTGCGAGATAAAGCGGCGGCACATGGCGCGCATCGAGGCCGCGAATCGTGCGGGCCAGCGCGTTCGCCTGCAAGCCGGCGCTGTTGATCACGCAGGCGGCGCTGATCGTGGTCGGCGCGCTGCCGCCCACCTTGATGATGAAGCGGCCGTTGCTCGCCTCGATCGCCTCGACCGGCGCGTGGAACGCACACACCGCGCCGTCGCGCTCGGCGTCGCCCTGAATCGCCAGCATCAACTGGTGACTATCGACAATGCCTGTCTGCGGCGAAAACACGGCCTCCACACATTCGAGCGCGGGTTCGAGCGCTTGCGCCTGATCGCCGTTGATCCGCATCAGGTCGAGCACGCCGTTCTCGCGCCCTTTCGCCATAATGCTTTCGAGCTGAGGAATCTGATTGCGCGAGGTGGCCACCAGCAGTTTGCCGCAGCGCGAATGCGGCACGTTGTGCTCGGCGCAGTACTCGTAGAGCATCTCGCGGCCGCGCACACAGAGCGCCGCTTTTAGCGAGCCGCGTGGGTAGTAGATCCCCGCGTGAATCACTTCGCTATTGCGCGAACTGGTGCCCACACCGATCGCCTCGGCCGCTTCCAGCACGATCACTTCGCGCCCGCGCGCCGCGAGGGCGCGCGCCACGGCGAGGCCAATCACGCCTGCGCCGATCACTACACATTCGATTTGATCCATGTCCCTTGACGCGGCCAACCTTGCCGCGCGCTGCCTCGTTCACCCGATAACCATGAAGACAGGGTGCGGCTATCGAGAACCGCACACCGCTCGCTGTCGAACGCTCCTGGCCTTCCGCAACCGTCTGGAAAAATTGCACGACGCTGCACAGACACAAATGCCCGCAGTCGGAACTGCGGGCATTCGGTCTTGAACAGGTCTAAAACGCATGCTTCGGACAGGATTAGTGTACGCCGCCGACGGCCGCCGCGCTCGACTCTTCATGCGGGCCGGATGCACGACGGCGGCGCAGATGGCATGTACCACGACGCAATCGCACCTCGTAATTAGCAACAATTGCCGAAGCATTCATCTTATTTTCGGTATGGATACCCGATTTGCAACCTCAATAAACCCCTCTGAAGGCGGTTTTCGCACAAAAACGGCGTAAAAAACCTCAAAAACCGATCGGTTTTCGGCGATTTCCGTAATCCAGCCTGATATCCCCGGCTTCGATCCCATCGCGCCCGTCAATGCGCGCCGCGCCGAAGCCATTCAGAATCGCCCGCCGCATTTCACGGGGTGATGCCAGCTTCAGCGCATCGAGCGCGGCGTCGCCGAGTGTTTCCGGAAAGCGCAGCCCCCAGTTATGCGCCGAGCGAATCTCGTGATAGATCGATTGGGCGATACGGCGCGCGCCGTCGTGATCCGGCGGCGGAATCTCGTACACGTTCATCCGGTTCAGAATCGGCTCCGGGATCGAGCGCTCGTCGTTTGCCGTCGCAATCCAGATCACGTGGCCGGCATTGATCGGGATCTCGGCGAATTCGTCGATAAAAGCCTGTGCCGTGTCGTGTTCCAGCAGCGCATAAAGCGCGCCGAGCGGATCGTATTGCGAATCGCCGGTGGCCTTGTCGATTTCGTCGACCGTGATCACGGGATTCGCGTAACTGCCGTTCACGAGCGCATCGAACACCTTGCCCGGCTTGGCGTTCTTCCACTGCGACGAGGCACCCGACAAGATCCACCCCGCGGTCAACGAACTCATCGCCACGTACTGGTAGGCGGTACCGAGCAGGCGCGCCAACTGCTTGGCAAAGTGAGTCTTGCCGATACCCGGGTCGCCCAGCAGCAGGATCGGCATGAGTTCGAGACGGTCCTCGGTCTCGAGACACAAGGCGACCTGCTTGCGGATGTCGTCGAGCGGTGCTGAAAAGTTGGGCAGCGCGTCGATCAGATCGTCGATCGAGGGCATCCGGTTCGGCTTGACGCAGAAGCGCAGATTGCCGGTTTTCAGCATCTTTTCGTATGTGGCGCGCAGTGCTTCGTTCGCGCCTTCACCGAGATCGTTCAGTGCGTGCTCGACCTGATCGAGGTCGTACACCCGGCTGAAAGATGCTACGGCGATTTCCTGTTTGACCATGGCTGTTGTCATCGCTCACCCCGTCTGGCTGGCCTTGCTGCTGCGGCGCCTGATGGGCGCCGTTTCAAGTCCAGTGTAACGATGACATTTTCGTGTGCAAGCCAGCAGTCGTGCGGCTCTGCTGCTAACAACGGCTTGTTTTCGGTGATACCCCACCCCACCTGAAATACTGTATTGCTGAACCCGGCCCTGTTTGAAATGTCAGAAAGGCGTTCAGCGCATCAGGCGTAAGATGGCCTTCTGTCTACCCTGCCGGATGCAGTGACCGGAGACTTTGTTTATGTGGAAAACCAGTATCGCCGCGGTGCTGACCGCCGCGCTGTTCGGCACCTCACTGCTTGCCAACGCGCAAGGGTCGGCGCAGCAGGTCGTGCAATGGCAGTTGCAGGTCATGCGCGACGGCCAGCAGATCGATTCGTTCGACGGCACCACGACCGTCGGCCAGGCGCGCACGGACACGCATCACAAGGTGGTGCAGCACAACGTCGGCTGTAAAGACCAGCCTGGCGGCAGCATCGATCTGGCGCGCACGCTGACGGTCTCGCCGCTGCGGGCGGATGCGAACGCGGTCACGTTGTCGATCGACGCGCAGGAAACCTTCGAGGAAGACGCCCCGCAGCAAACCGACACCGGCTGCAAGCTGCCGCCGCAACCGCGTCAGGTGAGCGCGAGCCATCCCGGTCTGACAGTGCCGGCCGGCCAATGGGCCAGCTGGACAATCGTCGACAAGGATCCGAAGCTGGTCTACCGCGTGCGTGCAAGCCTCGCAAGCAGTCCGGATTAGGCCGGAGCTGGAGCTGGAGCTGGAGCTGGAGCTGAAGCAGCCGCAAACCAGCGCAGGTCCAGGCAAACTCGAGCAAACTCAAGCGAACAACCGAAGCCTCAACAGAACACGTGGACAACGCGGCATGCGAAACCCAGAAGAATTGATCCGCGAGAGCGTAGCGCCGAAGGATTTCATTGCGGTGAGCTGGAATCTGCACAAAGGCCGCACACCGCTCGGTTTTCAGGCGTGGCAGGCCATGCAGCGCTGGGTTCAGTCGACCCACGCGGACGCGTATTTTTTACAGGAAGCGATGGCGCGACGCATGCCCTCGCCGATGCTGGCGAGCAGTTTCGGCTCGCCGCTCGCCGATCCGTTAAGCGATGTCTGGCATTGTCAGGCCACTGAGATCGCACGCGCGGCCGAACTCGAAATCGCGCTTGGACCAAACGTGTTCAAGCCGTCGTGGCGGCATGGCAATGCGATTCTGTCGCCACATCCGCTCGACCTCGGCGGACGCTGGGATATCTCCGCGCATCGCTTCGAAAGGCGCGGGTTGCTGGTAGCGCGAGCCACCTTCGGCGGTCATTCGGTCACGCTGCTGTGCGCGCATCTCGCGCTCACGCGCTCGGCGCGCTTGCGGCAGATGAACTGGATCGCGCACTGGATCGCGAAAGAAGCACCGGACGGTCCGCTGGTGCTGGCCGGCGACTTCAACGACTGGCGCAACGACTCCGTGCCGCTCTTTGCCGAACACGGTCTGCAGGAAGTGGCCACATTGCTCGGCGAATCCGCCCGCACGTTCCCGGCCTTCTCGCCGGCGCTCGCGCTCGACAAGATGTTCGTGCGCGGAATGAAACCGATCGAATGGATCCAGCCGACGCAGGAAACCGCGTGGCTGTCGGATCACCTGCCGTACATGGCGCGGTTGCGGGTGGAGTGAACCCGCCCCTGAGCTAGTCTCTAAGCTAGTCCCTGAGCTAGCCCCTGCGCGGTGTCCAGTTCAGCGCCGCGGCAATCTCCTCGCCTGGCTGCAACACGCAGCCGCCCACCTGCTCCCGCATGCCGACCGCGTTGAAACAATCGGTGGTGTTGGTCACCGGTTCCACGCATAGCTGCGTATCGTTGGCGGGCGCGAATACCACCATATGATCGAAGGGCGCATCGGCGGTCATCGTCAATTGACGGTGTTCGTCGGGCCACGCAATCGTCGCCTCGCGCGACCAGTTGGCGAAGTTGTTGTCGAGCGCGAACGCATCCGGCGACATGCCGTGACGCAGCGCCTCGACCGCCGGGTGCGGACCGAGATGCGTGGGCAGCACGTCCGCGTCGGCGTGCCACATGCCTTGCACATTGGCAAAGACACGGGTCTGCGCAGTGCGCGGATAGTACGGATGATGGCCCATGCCAAAGGGCATTGGCCGTTCACTCAGATTCTGCGCGGACATCGCGATACGCAGCGCGCCGCCAATCAACTCGATGCGTTGCCTCGCGCGATAACGGAATGGCCAGTCACCTGGCCGCTGCGAATCCGGTTCGTGTTCAAAGTGCAACTCCACCGAGCGCTCCGTGCGCGTCCCCACCTGCCAGGGACTCCGCCACGCGTTGCCGTGCAGCGCGTGCGCAAAACGCACGTCATTGCCGTTCAGATCGACCATGCCGCCGTCGAACTGAAAGCGTGCGTCGCGAATCCGGTTGCAGTAGGGAAAAAGCGGGAAGCTCGCCATGCGCAGCGGATCGCGTTCTTCGAACGCTCCCTGCGTGGCTGGCCGCAGCCAGTGCAGCGGGCCTGCGGGCGTCGACTCGTAGTAAGCCGCCAGCGCGCCGCCGATTTCAGGCGCGACCACCACGCGTGTGGCGCCTGAAGTCAGCATGACAAGCGTCGGCGCGATCGCGGGGTCGTCAAGCCACGCGAGCTCGGTGAGTTCATGGCCGAAGGGCCGGACCGGATTCAAGGAAACGTCGCGCATGGTCAGAAAAGGCCGGGCCTCAGGCGGATGGCGGCATGAACGCCCATCAATGTCTCCTATGACATGCCGCACACAGCGCGCGGCCGGCGGACCGCCAGGGTCCGCGCGACCGAGAATCGCACGCCAAAGCACATCGGTCAATATTATTAGTCATAAATTTGTCTGATTTGACCCATTCGCGTGCTGTTAGAAGCTCCCAAATGGCGGGTTAGCGCGCGTTGCTGCGCGCATATTATTAGTGGTACCGTCGCACCACGAATGCCACCGGCATGCCCTTGTTTTCGCGCCGCTGTAACGCGGCCCGCACAATGAAAAAATCGACTCAACGCCGTCCGACCATGACCGACATCGCCAAGCTCACCGGCGTGTCGCAATCCACGGTCTCGCTGGTCCTGAACAACGCGACCGGCGCAAAATTCTCCGAGACCACCCGCAACAAGGTGCTGAAGGCCGCGCACGACCTCGGCTACCGGCTTTCGCTACGCGAGCCGGTGTCGGCTTCGAACGACGAGCGCAACCTGATCGTCTACCTGGCGGACGAGATTTCCACCAGCCCCCACCCGGTCGTCAACGTCGACGGCGCACGCGATGCGGCCTATGCAAACGGCAAGATGCTCGCCGTCTACTCGACCCACGGCAATGCCGACATCGAAAAGCAGGTGCTCGACGCCACGCTGTCGAACCCGCACGTATTCGGTGTGATCTACGCGACCGTCTACACCCGCAAGGTCACCCTGCCAACGGCGCTCTCGCAGGTGCCCACCGTGCTGCTGAACTGCTACACGAGCGAAAGCGCGGTGTCGTCGGTGGTGCCCGCCGAGGTCGCGGGCGGCCATCTGGCAACCGACTATCTGCTGCAGGCGGGACATCGGCGGATCGGCTATATCAACGGCGAGCCGTGGCAGGACGCCTCGAAAGACCGCCTCAAGGGCTATCGCACCGCACTCGCCACCGCCGATCTGCCGTTCGCGCCGGAACTGGTGCGCGACGGCGACTGGAGTTCGGGGGTCGGCTTCGAAATGACACTCTCCCTGATGCGCGAAGCCCATCCGCCGACCGCCATCTTCTGCGCCAACGACCTGACCGCGCTGGGTGCGATCGAGGCGTTGAAGCAACTCGGCCTGCGTGTGCCCGAAGACATTTCCGTACTCGGCTACGACGACCAGGAAATTGCCCGTCACACGCATCCGCCGCTGTCGACGGTGGTGCTGCCGAACTATGAACTGGGGCGCTGGGCCGTCGAAACCTTGCTGCAGGAAGAACACAACCGCGCGGCCGGCGCACCGGTGCGGCACCGGCTGGTAAAACTCGACGGACCGCTCGTCGAACGCGGCTCGGTGAGGGTAATTACCGAGGCAAAAAAGCCAGCAATTAATATTATTAGTGATTGACCGATAATAATTCTCGGTGAAATAATCGGCACGTGCGGTCGGGGTGAAGCAACCTCGCCGACAGGAGAAACACTAAAAAGCAAATACATCTCACCGGTACTGGAGGAAGACAATGGCGTCGCTCAACACGCAGTCGCGCAAGCACGTGCGCAAGCAACAGATTCGTCCGCTGGCAGGTTCGCTGCTGGCTCTGGCAATCGGGTTCGGCGTCGCCACTGCGCACGCCGACGACGCGTTGCCGAAGTTGCCCAACAAGACCCCGCTGAAAGTCGGCTTCGCGCAGACCGAAAGCAACAATCCGTGGCGTCTCGCGGAGACCAAGAGCTTCAAGGACATCGCCGCGAAGTGCGGCTGGCAGCTGGTCATGACCGACGCCAACAGTTCGAACGCGAAACAGGTATCGGATATCCAGAACATGATCGCGCAGCACGTCGATCTGCTGGTGTTCCCGCCGCGCGAAGAAAAGCCGCTCGCGCCGGTCGTGCTGCAGGCCAAGAAGGCCGGCATTCCGGTAATCCTGGTCGACCGCGACGTCGATCAGTCGGTCGCCAAGGCGGGCCGCGACTACATCACCTTCATCGGCTCCGACTTCATCGATCAGGGCCATCGCGCCGCCGACTGGCTGGTCAAGGCGACCGGCGGCAAGGCGAAGATCATCGAACTCGAAGGCACCACCGGCGCGTCGGCTGCGAACGATCGCAAGAAGGGCTTCGACGAAGTCATCGCGAAGAATCCGGGCATGACGCTCATCGCCTCGCAAAGCGGCGACTTCGCGCGCGACAAGGGTCGCCAGGTCATGGAAACGCTGTTGCAGGCGCATCCTGACGTGACCGCCGTCTATGCGCATAACGATGAAATGGCGCTCGGCGCGATCGCCGCGATCAAGGCAGCCGGCAAGCAGCCGGGCAAGGACATCCAGATCGTCACGATCGACGGCACCAAGGGCGGCATGGATGCAATCGCCGCCGGTGAACTCGGCGCAAGCGTGCAATCGAGCCCGTTCTTCGGCCCGCTCGCCTGTGACGTCGCCCAGCGTTACGCGAAGGGCGAGAAGATCCCGACGTGGGTCAAGGTGTCGGACCGCTTCTACGACAAGAGCAACGTGCAGCAGAACATGCAGTACGGCTATTGATCGACAGGCGCCGTCGTACACGCGGTTATGCAGCTTGAGGACCATGCCTGAACGGCGTGGTCCACGCGCTCCGTACCGCGCGGCAAGCCTCTTCAGGGCAGTGCCCGCAGGACGTCCCCGCCCCGAATCAGTCTCCTCGGGGGCGGGTGGCGAGAAGGGTTCGGAGCGACGCGTTCGTGGCAGCACGGGCCGTCGCTTCGCTTTTCATGAGCCGTCGCTTTGCTTTGGTGCGGCGTAATATGGTTCGGCGGCACCGTCGGCATAGCACCCGAACGAATGGTCACAGCGGCTCGCACGTGCGTCTCATGCTGCAAGCTCAGCCGGCACGTGAAGCAGCACACGCATCAGGAGGACACCCGTGACGGAATCCGGCACGCAGACACCACACGCCCCCCACATCCGCACGCCGCTGCTGGAGATGCAGGATATCGGCATCAGCTTCGGCGGCGTACCCGCGCTGCGCAGCGCCAATCTGAGCGTGGCGGCCGGCGAAGTGCACGCGCTGATCGGCCAGAACGGCGCCGGCAAATCGACCATGATCAAGATCCTGACCGGCGCTTATCGGCGCGGCTCGGGCAGCGTGCGCTTCGAAGGCCGCGAAGTCGATTTCCGCACCCCGAAACAGGCGCGCGAAGCGGGCATCAGCACGATCTATCAGGAGATCAACCTGGTGCCGTTCCGCTCCGTGGCAGAGAACATTTTCCTCGGCCGTGAGCCACGCCGTTTCGGTCTGATCGACTGGCGTGCGGTGCAGACGCGCGCCGCCGCCCTGCTCGAATCGTTCGGCTTGCAGATCGATGTGAAGAAACCGGTCGGCCGCTATTCGACTGCGATCCAGCAGATGGTGGCGCTGGCGCGCGCCGTCTCGTCGGATGCGAAGATGGTCATCATGGACGAGTCCACCTCGTCGCTCGACGAACGCGAAGTGGAACTGCTCTTCACCGTGGTGCGCAAGCTGCGCGACGACGGCCGCGCGGTGATCTTCGTCTCGCACCGGCTCGACGAACTGTATGCGCTATGCGACCGCGTCACCGTGATGCGCGACGGCCAGACGGTCGCGCAAAGCACGATGGCGGAGATGGACAAGCTGCAACTCGTCACGACGATGCTCGGCCGCACCCTCGCCGCCGTCGTGCAGGAAGATGCCGCCGCGCGCGAGGCGAATCTCGCGCGGCGCGGCAAGCAGGCGATCGCCGCGATGCATCTGGGCACACATCCGAAAGTGAGCGATGTGTCGCTCGAAGTGCATGCGGGCGAAGCGGTCGGTCTCGCGGGCCTGCTCGGCTCGGGCCGCACCGAAACCATGCGCCTGATGTTCGGCGCCGATCCGCTTGAACAAGGCTCGTTGTCGATTGGCGGCGAGGCGGTGACGTTGAAGTCGCCACAGGATGCCATCGCGCGCGGCCTCGCTTACCTCACCGAGGACCGCAAGGCCGAAGGCATCGTCCCCGAACTCTCGGTGCGCGACAACCTCACGCTCGTCTGCTTGCGCACGCTGGCGAAGAACGGCGTGGTGGACGTGAAGAAACAGCAGGCGATTGTCGAGCGTTTCATTGCGTCGCTCGGCATCAAGCTGCGCTCGGCCGATCAGCCGATTCGCGAATTGTCCGGCGGCAATCAGCAGAAGGTGCTGCTCGCCCGCTGGCTTGCCGCTGAGCCTTCGCTCCTGCTGCTCGACGAGCCGACGCGCGGCATCGACGTCGGCGCGAAAGCCGATGTCGCGAAGATCGTGCGCGAACTGCGCGATGCGGGCCTTGCCGTGCTGCTGTCCGCTTCCGAGCTCGAAGAACTGACCGCCGTAGCCGACCGCGCGGTGGTGATCCGCGACGGCCGCACGGTCGCCGAACTGAACGGTGCGGACATGAGCGAGACCGCGATCATGGACGCTATCGCCTACGGCAGCGACGGCCAGTCGCAACTGGTCGAAGCCGCGCAAACGGCAAACGCCGCACATATCGAAGACGCGTTGGAGGGCGACCGTCATGGCGCTTAAGTTGCACACCGAGTCGTTGCATACGCAGCCCACCCAAGCCACGCAGCCGATGCCGCTGCCGGACAACGCCGCGCCGCGCGCCACGGCGGCCTCGACGGTGAAGAAATGGCGGCACCTCGCCATGCAACGCGAAGTGATCGTGCTGCTCGCGATGGTGCTGTTCAACCTGATCTTCACCCCGCACTTCTGGTCGCTGCAAACCTTCAACGTCAACATGACGCAGGTGGTGACGATCGTGATCGTCGGCATCGGCATGACGCTGGTGGTGGCGACCGGC
Source organism: Paraburkholderia agricolaris (assembly GCF_009455635.1). Taxonomy (NCBI): domain Bacteria; kingdom Pseudomonadati; phylum Pseudomonadota; class Betaproteobacteria; order Burkholderiales; family Burkholderiaceae; genus Paraburkholderia; species Paraburkholderia agricolaris. The sequence continues at coordinate 179,187 of NZ_QPER01000001.1, read as the reverse complement.
GGCATCGATCTGTCGGTGGGCGCGTCGATGGCGATCTCGGGCGCGCTCGCGCCGATGCTGTTCCTGAACATTCCGGGACCCGGCGGCATTGCGCTCGCGTTCGTGCTGCCGGTGCTGGCGGCGGCCGCCTGCGGCGTCTTCAACGGCTTGCTGGTGACGAGGCTATCCGTCCAGCCGATTGTCGCGACGCTGGTGCTGTTCATCGCCGGGCGCGGCATCGCCCAGGTCGTCACCGACGGCAGCTTGCAGGCGTTCAACACGCCCGCCTTCCAGTGGATCGCCTTGGGCAAGGTCGCCGGCGTGCCGTTTCAGGTATTGCTGATGCTTGCGCTGGTCGTGCTGTTCGCGTGGATCGTGCGCAAAACGCTGTTCGGCCAGTATCTGCTGATCACCGGCGGCAACGAAAAGGCCGCCTATCTCTGCGGCGTGCCGACGGCCACCGTGAAGCTCATCGCCTACACGGTATGCGCCGCGCTCGCGGGACTGGCCGGACTGATCTCGATCTCGGTGAATTCGTCGTCGGATGCGAATGTGGTGGGACTCGGCGTCGAACTCGACGCGATCGCCGCAGTGGCGGTCGGCGGCACGGCGCTGACGGGTGGCAAGGCGTATATCGGCGGCACGCTGATCGGCGCGCTGATCATCCAGATGCTGCGCTATACGCTGCTCGCGCACGGCATTCCCGACGCGGCGGCCCTGGTAGTGAAAGCCGGCATCATCATCGCGGCAGTTTATGTGCAGCGGCGCTCACGGTAAGACACTCCCGGATTCGATGCGATGAAAAAGAACCTCCCCATCCTGATCGCCCTCGTCGCGCTCGTCGTGCTCGGCCTCGTGCGTTACGACCATTTCGGCTCGGCCTACAACATCACCTCGTTCTGGCGCTACAACTCGATGTTCGCGCTGATCTCGATCGGCATGGCCTTCGTCATCATCACGGGCGGGATCGATTTGTCGGTCGGCACGGTGGCCGCTCTGGCCAGCGTCGTCGCCGCGTTGACCAGCGTGTACGGCGGCTGGGTCGCCGTTCTGGCCGGTTGTGCGGCGGGCATGGCCGTCGGCGTGCTCAACGGTCTGATCATCACGCGACTGAAAATCCTGCCCTTCATCGTGACGCTCGCCACCAGTCTCGGCGCGCACGGCGTCGCGCTGCTGCTCGGCAAGAACGATGCGGTGTCGATTGCCGCCGACTCGAACTTCGGCAACTTCGGTCAAGGCGATCTGTTCGGCCTGCCGATCCCGGGGATCGTCGCGGTGGTGGCCGCCGTGGCCGGCTGGCTCGCGCTGCGCAGCACGCGCTTCGGGCGGCATTCGCTGGCCATCGGCGGCAGCGACGAAGCGGCGCGGCTGATGGGCCTGAACGTCGACCGCACGCTGGTGATGGCTTACGCGGTAAGCGGCCTGCTCGCCGGCATGGCGGGCGTCATCCTCGCCGCGCAGTTCGGCGCGGGACAGCCGAACGAAGGCGTCGGCTGGGAGTTGTTCGCGATCTCGGCGGTGGTGCTCGGCGGCACTTTGCTCACCGGTGGCGAAGGCTCGATTGCGATGACGATCGCCGGTGTGCTACTGCTCGGACTGGTGTTCAATCTGCTGAATTTCGAGAATGGGCTTGGGTTCATCAGCCTCTCGGCGTACTGGCAATCGGTGATTCGCGGGGTTTTCCTGCTGCTGGTGATCGTGCTGCAGGCAAGGGTCCTGAAGCAGCGCGGCAAGAAGCGTGTGACGGCCCCGGCCTGACCGGCAACGCGCCGCACGCGATGCTTTGCCAGTTTTATCAGCAGGGTCAATGCTGCGGTGCACGGCAGGTTTCGGTATCATCCTGAAAATGTTGCCGGCGCGGCGCGCCTATCCGGCGCATGCCGGACAGCCGGTGGCAGCCGCCCAGCGCGGTTTGCGCCCGTCGCCGTACCCCTGCTGAAGCGCGGATATCGCCACGCCAACGTACTTCGCGGCGCCAATCGTGACAACTGCTGGCGCCGCCGCTTCCAGGTCCGGTAATCCGCTTTACCGCGCTAAACCGCCGCGCCGCAGCCCTCTGGCAGCGAGCGCGGTAAAATAGCAGATTGCGCGTGATTCCCGAGCTCGGGTTAGCGCAGCATCGCCCTTGCCGTGCCGGCCGGCTCCAACGACTGGCCGCCTTTTTCGCACTATCCAAGAAGCCATGAGCAACCTGAATTCACAAACCGTCCTGAGCGTCCATCACTGGACTGATACGCTTTTCAGCTTCACCTGCACGCGCGATCCGTCGTTCCGTTTCGAAAACGGCCAGTTCACGATGGTGGGTCTCGAAGTGGAAGGCAAGCCGCTGATCCGCGCCTACAGCCTCGCGAGTGCGAACTATGAAGAGCACCTCGAATTCCTGAGCATCAAGGTGCAGGACGGCCCGCTCACGTCGCGTTTGCAGCATTTGAAGGTCGGCGACGAAGTCCTGATCGGCAAGAAGCCGGTCGGCACGCTGATGGCCGACAACCTGCTGCCGGGCAAGACGCTGTGGCTGCTGTCCACCGGCACCGGCCTCGCGCCATTCATGTCGATCATCAAGGATCCGGACATTTACGATCGCTATGAGCGCGTGGTCCTGACCCATACCTGCCGTTTCGTCGACGAACTGGCGTACAAGGAATACATCACGGACCACCTGCCGGCGCACGAGCATCTGGGCGAACTGGTGCAGGAAAAGCTGCTGTACTACCCGACCGTGACGCGCGAAGCGTTCCAGAACCGCGGCCGCATCACCGAGCTGATCGAAACCGAAAAACTGTTCGCCGACCTCGGCGTGCCGGGCTTCTCGCTCGAAGACGACCGCGTGATGCTGTGCGGCAGCCCGCACATGCTGCGCGACACGCGCAAGCTGCTCGACGACCTGGGTTTCCAGGAAGGCAGCAACAATGCGCCGGGTCACTACGTGGTCGAAAAGGCGTTCGTGGGTTGAGCGGACACCTGGATTGAGCGGTCAGCGCCGCGCATCAGCAAAAAGGAGCCTCCGGGCTCCTTTTTTGTTGCGCAGTTACAAATTAATGCCATTGTTTTAACATTTGACGTCGGTATTATTCCTACAGATCAAATGTTGCAGAACATCAACCATTGCGTGAAATATACGCGCTAACCCTTGGTGCACCTGCATTTTTTCTTTTTTTAAGATATCATCGCGGCGCACGATCGGTCGATTTACATGCCATCCAATGGCATGAGCCGCATGTTACAGAATGTAAATTTCGTTACGCCACAGCGTAGCAATTTGTCCGTCGCGCACAACGCTTCAAAGACATCACTGGAGGCCAGAGACTCGCATGCGTTCTTTTGTCTTCGCGCCGATGCGCACCCGCTTCGCCGGCCACACTGCTTCCTGAGAGGGAAAGTCATGGATACGTCGGTTGTCGCCCCGGTTGTCGTCCCGTTTGGCACTCACATTGCGCCCTCACTTGCTCACGCCGCGCCGCAATCCGCTGCTGAGCGCGAACTCGCGCTGCTGCGCGCGCGCGTGCGCGAACTGTCGGCCGAACTCGTTCAGGCGCAGGAAGCGGCTTGCCGCCATGTAGCGCGCGAACTGCACGACGGCGTGGGCGCCGAGCTCACCGCGACGCGTTTCGCCCTTGCCGGCGTCGAAACCTGGCTGCCCGCCGATGCGCCGCAGCAATGCGCCGCCGCGCTTGCCGTCGCGAATCGTTCGCTCGACGCCGTGTGCGCCGCCAGCCGCCAGGCCGTCGCGGAACTGCATGCGCCGTCGCTCGAAGCGGGGATCGTCGGCTCGCTGTCGCAATGGACTCGCGACTTCGCCGCACGCACCAACCTGCGCACGAGCTTCGTCTGCGCCGCCGACGTACGGCTCACGCGCCTGCCCACCGACGCTGCGCTGGCCGTGTTCCGGGTCGCCCAGGAAGCATTGAACAACATCGCAAAGCATGCGCGCGCCGAATCCGCCGACGTGCGGATCGAAACCGGCCGCCGTCATCTGACGCTGATCGTCAGCGACGACGGCATCGGCGTGACGCGCAACGCGCGCAGCCGTCGCGGCCACTTCGGCCTGAGCGGCATGCAGGCGCGCTGCGCCGCTTTCGACGGCACCCTGCGCATTAGCGCCCGGCGGGTTGCGTCGCGCCGCAACGACAGCGGTGAAACGTTGCGCGGCACGCTGGTACGCGCACGCTTTGCGTGGGATGCGATGCTGGCGGGCGCACCGGGCGCCACGCGCCGCGCGCTGCAATCGTGAGCACGCCATCATGAGCCTGCGCATCCTGCTCGCCGACGACCATGCCGTGGTTCGCCAGGGCGTCCGCCAGTTGCTGCTCGACCGCGGCATCGCGCGCGAAGTCACCGAGGCGCAAAGCGGCGTCGAGGCGCTCGACGCCGTCGCCCAGCACAGCTACGACGTGGTGCTGCTCGACATTTCGCTGCCCGACATGAACGGCGTCGAAGTGCTCAAGCGCCTGAAACGCAAGGCGCCGCGCGTGGCCGTGCTGATGTTCTCGATGTACCGCGAGGACCAGTACGCCGTGCGCGCGTTGAAAGCCGGCGCCGCCGGCTACCTGTCGAAAACCGTCGACGCCGCGCAGATGATCGGCGCAATCCAGCAGGTCGCGGCGGGCCGCAAGTACGTCAGCCCGGCCATGGCCGAAGCGCTGGCGGACTATGTCTCTTTCGACGGCGAACAATTGCCCCACGAAAAGCTCTCGGACCGCGAATACCAGACGCTGTGCATGCTGGCGTCCGGCAAGCGGCTGACGGACATCGCCACGACGTTATCGCTGTCGGTGAAGACGGTCAGCGTGTACCGCACGCGGCTGCTCGAGAAGATGAAGCTGCGCAATAACGCCGAACTGACCTTTTATGTGATGAGCAATCGTCTCGTCGATCTGAATCCGGCGATGGCCGGCTGAGGTTTCTTCTTCGGCGCTCGCTGCAGAGCACGCGAGCGCTACGGGCAGAACGGCAAGAGAGCGATTCCCATCCTGATTGGCGGCGCAGCGGGCGAAAATCTTTCCCCTGCGCGGATTCTTCAGACAAATGCCTCGCCCGGCACCCGTCCCTCAAGTATTTTCCGCCCGCCGCATCCCCGCCAGAAACACCGTCCCAAAATGGTGCGTGAGCGCGTATCCGCTAAAATCGAAGGTTTCCCGACATTCGGCGCGCAAGATGCGTGCACTACTGGAGACCCACCGCCAATGTCCCTGTTCCGCAAGAAGAACGTCGAGCACATGATCGCCGCGAGCGTTCAGAACGCCGGCCTGAAAAAAGCGCTTGGCGCGCTCGATCTGACTTTCCTTGGCGTCGGCGCGATTATCGGCACCGGCATTTTCGTGCTGACCGGCACGGGCGCCGTTCAGGCCGGCCCGGCGCTGATGGTGTCGTTCCTGATCGCGGCGGTTGCCTGCGGTTTCGCTGCGCTCGCCTATGCCGAGTTTGCGTCGACCATTCCGGTCGCGGGGTCCATCTACACGTATTCGTACGCCACGCTTGGCGAACTGGCTGCGTGGATCATTGGCTGGGACTTGATGCTCGAGTACGGACTGGCGACGTCGGCGGTATCGGTCGGCTGGTCGGGTTATCTGCAATCGCTGCTGTCGGGTTTCGGTGTGAGCCTGCCCGTTGCACTGACTGCGGCGCCGGGCGCCTTGCCGGGGCACGAGACATTGTTCAACCTGCCGGCTTTTCTCGTGATGATGGCGATTACGGCGTTGTTGTCGATTGGCGTGCGTGAGTCTGCGCGAATCAACAACATCATGGTGGCGATCAAGGTGACCGTGGTGCTGCTGGTGATCGGCGTGGGCGTTTTCCACGTGACGCCGGCGAACTGGCATCCGTTCATGCCGAACGGCTGGAACGGCGTGTTCGGCGCGGCGGCGGTGATGTTCTTTGCGTTTATCGGGTTCGATTCCGTGTCGTCCGCGGCGGAAGAAGTGAAGAATCCGAAGCGTGATTTGCCGATCGGGATTATTGCCTCGCTGGGGGTGTGCGCGGTGCTGTACGTCGCTGTGGCGGCTGTGGTGACCGGCATTGTGCCGTCGGCGCAATTCGCGAACATTTCGCATCCGGTGTCGTATGCGTTGCAGGTCGTGGGTGAGAAGTGGGTCGCGGGATTTATCGACCTTGGCGCCGTGCTGGGCATGCTGACGGTGATTCTGGTGATGGCGTATGGCCAGACGCGGGTCATTTTCGCGATGTCGCGGGATGGCTTGTTGCCTGCGAAGCTTTCGAAGGTGCATCCGAAGTTTGCTACGCCGTTCTTTACGACATGGCTGGTGGGGATTTTCTTCGGGTTGATTGGCGCGCTGGTGCCGTTGAATGTGCTGGCTGAGTTGATCAATATCGGCACGTTGGCCGCGTTTTCGATGGTGTCGATTGCGGTTCTGGTTTTGCGTAAGACGCATCCTGAGTTGCCGCGGGCGTTCCGGTGTCCGGGTGTGCCGGTTGTGCCGGTGTTGGCTGTCGCCTCTTGCCTGTTCTTGATGGTTAATCTTCAGGCTGTGACCTGGATCGCGTTTGTGGTTTGGTTACTCATTGGGATGGTGATTTACTTTGGGTATTCGCGGCGGCATTCCAAGTTGGCTAAGTGAAGAGTGAGGGGTTAGCCTGGGCGGCTGGGGGGGTGTTTTTGGCGTTGCCGGGTAGTCGGTTGTTGGTGGTGCGCTTTTGGCCTTTTTTTGCTGTGTTCGTGGTCTGTTTGGGGTTGCCCCTTTTTGGTCATTTGGCCTTTCCTTGCTTTGTTAGTGGTCTATTAGCGTTGCCCCTGTGCGGGGCGGCACCTACTTTTCTTTGCCTGCGGTGTGTGTCAAGGTAGTTGTCGCGTGAACCGTTACGCTGCCTGCCTGTACATTTGGGCCGAGGCCGAGGTTCGTTCCGGATTCAGATAGACCGCGTCTGCCAGATGCCAGTTCCGGATAGCTCCTGACCAGCGCGCCGGGTTTCGCATGCGTGCGCTCCGGTACAGCGCTCGCCGTCGGGCCAGCAGGTCACTGGCTTCGCCCCGGTGACGTTGGCCCGGGCTGACATACTTCAGACCGCTGTGACAGTGCTCTTCGTTGTACCACTGCACGAAGCGCTGCACCCATTGCCGAACCGCCTCCAGCGTGTCGAACGGCTGCTCTGGCCACAACGGACAGTACTTCGCCGTTCGGAACAGCGATTCGGCAAAAGCGTTGTCGTTGCTCACACGCGGCCGGCTGAACGAAGGCTGCACACCCAGATCGATCATCGCCGCGCGCATGGTGGCGCCTTTCATTGCACTGCCGTTATCAGAGTGCAGCACCAGCGGACGCCCGGCGACGCCTTCACGCAGACACCCCTTGGCCAGCAGCACGCTCGCGTGCTCGGCCGACTCCTGCTCCCAGACCTCGTTCATCACCAGCTTGCGGCTGTAGATGTCCTTCATCATGTACCAGTAGAAGTACCGGCCCCTTACCGTGGTCGGCATCCAGGTGATATCCCAGCACCACACCTGATTCGGACCATCGGCACAATGCGTCGTGAGCGTGCGTCGTTGCGGGGCACGCGCGCGGCCCCGGCGCTGGCCCTGTCCTGCCGCTTTCAGCACCCGGTAGAACGTCGATTCGGAAGCCAGATAAACCCCCTCATCGGCCAGTTTCGGCACGATCTGGTGCGGCGTCAGGCTCGCGTAGCCCGGGCGGTTGGCCGCATCGAGTACGGCCTGCCGCTCGGCTTCACTCAGCCTGTTGGGCGGCGCTGCACGCTTCACCTGAGTGCGCCCGTCATGCGGCAACAGGCGCCAGCGCTGGACACTGCGTATGCTGAGCCCCAACTGCTCGCATGCTCGCGAGCGGCATGCCCCTTGCCGTACGGCTTCATCGATCAACTGCATGGCTTCATCGCGATCCGGGCTGCTGATCAGTCTTCCTCTTCCTTGCCCCAGATCGCGTCGGCTTTTTTTCGCAGGTTCAGCAACGCCGCCGCCTCCGCACGGGCCGCATCGCTGCGCTTGAGCTGGCGCTCCAGTTCACGGATGCGCTTCTGGTGAGCCTTCACTTCCTTGCGCTGGGCAGCCGTGAGTTTCGCCTCCGGCACGTTGGCCTGCTCGCACGCCTGACGCCACTGCCGGATCTGCTCCGGATAAATGCCCTTGCTACGGCAGTATTCTGAGGTCTCCACCTCGTTCAGCGATGCCGTCTCCAGCACCACCCTGAACTTGTCGGCGCTCGACCATTGATCGCTTGTCTTGCCATTGCCCGGCATGAATCCCCCAGCCTGTCTCGCGCTCTGCCGCCAGGCACGCAGTGTCACCGTCGTGATGCCCGTCGCCCCTGCCAGCTCGATGACCGCACGATTGAACGGCGGCATCATCTGTTTGACTACCCATTCCCGCGTCTCTGCTGAATAGCGTCTCATATTCCATTCGCTGTCCGCCCTCCATCTTTACATCAATCGTTCGAGTGAGGCGACAACTAGCCTGACATGGAGGGCGGGCAAAGAAAAGTAGGTGCCGCCCCGCACAGGGGCAACGCTAATACACCACTAACACAGCAAGGAAAGGCCCAAAGACCAAAAGACCAACACCAGAACAGACCACGAGCACAGCAAGAAAAGGCCCAACGAGCCAGACCAACAACAAACCCGCCGCAGGCACACAACCCAATAGCGCCCCCACCCAATTTGTGCTTTACTTTTCGGCAGACCCATAAAAAACCCCAACCGCGAAAGCGGCCAAGCTTGCAGTCCCCTCATCGGACCCTACGGAACAGGCAGCTGAAGGCAGGAAAAACAACGGTCCGGTCTCACCCCATAAGGAGACAACTTCATGGCGATCAGCATCAGTCTGACGGTGAACGGCGCGCCCATCAGCGCCTCAATCGACCCTAACACCCTGCTTGTCCAATTCCTGCGCGATCAACTTCGCCTAACAGGAACGCACATCGGCTGCGACACCGCCCAGTGCGGCGCATGCACGGTCCACCTGAACGGCCGCGCCATCAAATCCTGCAATATCCTCGCGGTCCAGGCCGAAGGCGCGGACGTGACCACCATCGAAGGTCTCAGCAAAGACGGCGCGCTGCATCCGATGCAAGCCGCCTTCAAACACTGCCATGGCCTGCAGTGCGGTTTCTGTACGCCCGGCATGGTGATGAGCGCGGTCTCGCTCGTCGAGCGCCAGCCCAATCTCACGGGCGACGACGTCCGGGCCCAACTCGACGGCAATCTCTGCCGCTGTACGGGATATCACAACATCGTCAAAGCAGTGCTCGAAGGCGCCAACGGCATGAAGTCCGCCGGCACGGCCAACGCTACCGCGGCGGCCACTGCGCCCGTCACCGCCTGAGGAGACGACGATGAACGCACCCGACACCCATTTCATCGGCACCTCCGTCGAACGTAAGGAAGACTATCGGTTCCTCACCGGCAACGGTCAGTACACCGACGACATCGTCCTGCCGCAGCAAACCTACGCGGTGTTCCTGCGCTCGCCGCACGCACACGCAAAAATCAATAGCATCGACCTCACCGCCGCCAAACAGTCACCCGGCGTCGTCGCGATCTTCACGGGCGCGGATATGGCCGCGGACAACGTCGGCGGACTGCCGTGCGGCTGGCTGATCCACAGCACCGACGGCAAGCCGATGAACGAGCCGCCGCATCCGATCATTGCGCATACGAAAGCGCGCCACGTCGGCGACCAGGTCGCGCTCGTCGTCGCCGATTCGATCAAGGCCGCGAAAGACGCCGCCGAACTGATCGAGGTCGATTACGACGTGCTGCCGGCGGTAGTCGACACCGCGCACGCAGCCGATCCGGGCCAGGCCGCGGTTCACGACGAAGTGCCGGATAACGTCTGCTACAACTGGGGTCACGGCGACAAAGCCGCGACCGACGCCGCCTTCGCCAAAGCCGCGCACGTCACCACACTCGACATCGTCAATAACCGCCTGATCCCGAATGCGATCGAGCCGCGCGCGGTCAACGCCAGCTACTCGGCGCAGGACGACAGCTACACGGTCTACGTCGCGAACCAGAATCCGCACGTGGAACGCCTGTTGATGGCCGCTTTCGTGCTGTCGTTGCCGGAATCGAAACTGCGTATCATCGCGCCGGATGTCGGCGGCGGCTTCGGATCGAAGATTTTCCTCTACGCCGAAGATGTCGCGCTAACGTGGGCATCGAAGAAGATTCGCCGTCCGATCAAATGGACAGCGGAGCGCTCGGAAGCGTTCGTCTCCGACGCGCACGGCCGCGATCACGTGACCAAAGCCGAACTGGCGATGGACGCCGACGGCAAGTTCCTCGGCATGCGCATTCATACGACCGCCAACATGGGCGCGTATCTGTCGACCTTCGCGTCGAGCGTGCCGACCATCCTGTACGCCACGCTGCTCGCCGGGCAGTACACCACGCCCGCCATCTACGCCGAGGTGAAAGCGGTTTTCACCAACACCGTTCCAGTCGACGCCTACCGCGGCGCAGGCCGTCCGGAAGCGACGTACGTGGTCGAGCGTCTGGTCGAAACCGCAGCACGCGAGATGAAGCTCGATCCCGCGGAAATCCGCCGCCGCAACTTCATCCGTTCATTTCCGTACGCGACGCCGGTCGGCCTCACCTACGATACCGGCGACTACGACGCCACGCTGAACCGTGCCCTCGAACTCGCGGACGTGAAAGGCTTCCCGGCGCGCAAGCAGGAATCCGAAAAGAACGGCAAGCTGCGTGGCCTCGGTTACTCGTGCTACATCGAAGCCTGCGGGCTGGCGCCGTCGAACATCGCCGGGGCACTCGGCGCACGCGCCGGGCTATTCGAGGTCGGCCAGATTCGCGTGCATCCGACGGGTTCGGTCACCGTCTTCACCGGCTCCCACAGTCACGGCCAGGGGCATGAGACGACCTTCGCGCAAGTGGTCGCGGACCGGCTCGGCATTGCACTGGAAAGCGTCGAGATCGTGCACGGCGACACCGGGCGCATTCCGTTCGGCATGGGCACCTACGGCTCGCGCTCGATCGCGGTCGGCGGCTCGGCGATCATGAAGGCGCTCGACAAGATCGAAATCAAGGCGAAGAAGATTGCCGCGCATTTGCTGGAAGCCGCAGCGGAAGATATCGAGTTCAAGGACGGCGTGTTCCGCGTCGCGGGCACCGATCGGACCAAGGCATTCGCCGAGATTTCGCTCGCCGCCTACGTGCCGCACAACTATCCGCTCGACGTACTCGAACCGGGTCTCGACGAGTGCGCGTTCTACGATCCGAGCAACTTCACGTATCCGGCGGGTTCCTACGTCTGCGAAATCGAGGTCGATCCGCAGACCGGCGTATGCCGCATTCAGCAGTTCACCGCGGTCGACGATTTCGGCAACGTGATCAATCCGATGATTGTCGAAGGCCAGGTGCACGGCGGCCTCGCCCAAGGCATCGGCCAGGCGATGCTGGAGCGCTGCGTGTACGACAACGAGAGCGGCCAGTTGCTGTCCGGTTCCTACATGGACTACGCGATGCCGCACGCGTCCGATCTGCCGAACTTCACCGTCGAAACCGCGAAGGGCACGCCATGCACGCACAATCCGCTCGGTGTGAAAGGCTGCGGCGAGGCAGGCGCAATCGGCTCGCCGCCGGCGGTGATCAACGCGATCCTCGACGCCCTCGCGCCGCTCGGCGTGACCGACCTGCAAATGCCGGCCACACCGCATCGCGTGTGGTCCGCGATTCACGCTGCCAAGCAACCCCACTAAGATCCTGAGCGGAGCATTCGACATGTATTCATTCGAGTATCAACGCGCGACGGATCCGAAAGCGGCCGTTGCAGCCATGAACGCCGACAGCGACGCAAAGTTTCTCGCTGGCGGGCAAAGCCTGTTGCCGACCATGCGCCTGCGTCTCGCGCAGCCCTCGCAACTGATCGACGTGACGCGGATTCCGGCACTTAAATCGATCAGCGTCGATGCCGGCAAGGTGACTGTCGGCGCAGCCGTCTGCCACGCGGATGTCGCGGATCACGCCGAGCTTCGGCGCGGACTGCCGGCGCTAGCAGACCTCGCTGGACACATCGGCGATCGTCAGGTGCGCGCGCTTGGCACGATCGGTGGTTCGCTCGCCAACAACGATCCGGCCGCCTGCTATCCGGCGGCGGCGATGGCCCTGGATGCAACCATCATCACCGATCGGCGAAGGATTTCATCGAGCGACTTCTTCGTCGGCATGTATGAGACCGCATTGGCGCCCGATGAGTTGATCGTCGCCGTTGAGTTTCCCGTGCCCGAACGCGCGGCCTACGAGAAATTCCGCAATCCAGCTTCGCATTTTGCGTTGGTCGGTGTATTCGTCGCCAAGTTCGCGAGCGGTGTGCGGGTCGCGGTAACGGGCGCAGCGGCTTCGGTATTTCGCGTGCCGGAACTGGAAAGCGCGCTATCGGCGAATTTCACACCCGACGCCGCGCGAGCGGTGAGCGTCTCCGACGCCGACCTGAACACCGACATGCACGCGAGCGCCGAATATCGCGCGCATCTGATTCCGGTGCTGGCCGCGCGCGCGGTGACGAAGGCAAACGGTTAGCGATCCTTCTGGTCAGCGACTAACGTGGCGTGCCCCGGCATGGCGCGTTAGCCGCGTTTCACCCTGCAGACTCAGGAACATCATGCAACCGGCTTCAATCGACGACACCCTCGCGCAGCTCGCCGCCCAGAATTACTTCGCGAGCCGTGAACTCGCGACCGCGTTGTATCTCGCGCTGCGCATGGAACGGCCGCTGTTCGTCGAAGGTGAGCCGGGTGTCGGCAAGACCGAACTCGCCAAAGCCGCGGCGGGGATGCTCGGCACCTCGATGCTGCGGCTGCAATGCTACGAAGGCCTCGACACCGCCAGCGCGTTGTACGAGTGGGACTATCCGCGCCAGATCATGGCGCTACGTCTCGCCGAAGCCGCCGGTGAGCGGCCCGGCAACGACACGCTGTATCGCAGCGAATTCCTGCTGAAGCGGCCCCTGCTGCAAGCACTGATGCCCGACGAAAATCACCCGGGCGCGCGGCGCGTGCTGCTGATCGACGAAATCGACCGTGCCGACGAGCCGTTCGAAGCCTTCCTGCTGGAACTGCTTTCGGACTTCCAGATATCGATTCCCGAGTACGGCACGGTGCGCGCGGCGCAGCGGCCGCTTGTCGTAATGACGTCGAACCGGACACGCGAAGTGCACGACGCCTTGAAGCGCCGTTGCCTGTATCAATGGATCGGCTATCCCGAGCGCGACCGTGAACTTGAAATCGTCGCCGCGCGTGCACCGCAGACGTCGGCGGAATTGCAACGGCGTGCCGTCGATTTCGTGCACCGGCTGCGTGGCATGGATCTGTTCAAGGCGCCCGGCATCGCCGAAACGATCGACTGGTGCCGTGCATTGGAAGCACTGTCAGTGACGGAACTCGACCCGCAATCGGTGCAGAACACCCTGGGGGTGCTACTCAAGTATCAGGACGATCTGGCGCGCGTGGATGCCGCGCAGATCGCGCAATGTCTCGCGACGCCAGGGTAGCGGCGATGACCGCCTCCGCCGGATCGCCGGCCACGCCACCCGCGCCGCTCGATACGCCCACCTTGGCGCGCAACGTCGTGCACTTTGTGCGCGTGCTGCGCAGTGCGGGTTTGCCGATGTCACCGGCCCAGGCCGTCGATGCTCTTGCCGCGTTGCACTGGATCGACCTCGGCCGGCGCGACGATGTCCGTGCCGCGCTCGCCACGCTATTGGTCCGTGCGCCGGACGAACGCGACCTCTTCAACGCCGCTTTCGATCTGTTCTGGCGCGATCCGGATTGGGAAGGCAAGCTGCGCGCGCTGCTGCTGCCCAAAGTCCGCGATGGTCTGCCGCCGCCCAAACGCAACAACCGCCTCGCCGATGCACTGGCCGTGCGCACGCCACCCTCACCGCACCGCCCCCCGCCGCAGGAAACCGAACAGCACGAACTGCACGCGCACGTCACCTTCAGTGCCGAAGAGCGGCTGCGTCATCGCGATTTCGACACGCTTTCCGCAGACGAATGGCGCACCTTGCGTCACCTGATCCGTGGCCAGCGTCTGCCGCTCGCCACCGAACCGACGCGCCGTCTGAAAGCCGCCTCGCACGGCACTCACGCGGACTTGCGCGCGAGCGCCTGGCACGCGGTGCGCGCGGGGGGCGACTGGACGGTGTGGAAATATCGCGCGGTGGTGGAACGCAAACCGCCGCTGGTCCTGCTGCTCGATATCTCCGGATCGATGAGCAACTACTCGCGCGCGGTGCTGTACTTCTGCCACGCGCTGCTGCAATCGCGTGAGCGCCTGCAGGTGTTCCTCTTCGGCACGCGCCTGACCAATGCGACGCGCGCGCTGCGCGAACGCGATCCCGACGTGGCAATCGCGACGCTCACCGATCAGGTGGTCGACTGGTCGGGCGGCACACGGATCGGCGCCGCGCTCGCCGAATTCAACCGGCGCTGGGCTCGCCGCGTGTTGACTGGCCGAGCCACCGTGCTGCTCGTCACCGATGGCCTCGACCACGAAGCGATCGACGTGCTCGACGCCGAGATGGCCCGCCTGCGCCGCTTCGCACACCGTATCGTGTGGCTCAATCCGCTGTTGCGGTTCAGCGGTTTCTCACCGAAAGCGCGCGGCGTGCAGGCGATCCTGCCGTACGTCGACGCACATCGTTCCGTCCATAACCTGGACAGTCTGACGGCGTTCGGCCGCGATCTCTCGCAACTCACGCGAGCGCCACGTGTGGCTCGTTTCGCCGTATCCGCCACGACAATTGCAGGAGCAACGCCATGGAATTGAGTGAAACCCATACGCTGCCGGTTTCCCAGCAGCGCGCCTGGGATGCGCTGAACGACACTGAAATCCTGCGCGCTTGCATTCCCGGCTGCGAGAGCATCGACCCCGATGGCGACAATGCGTACGCGGTGGTGATGAGCGCATCGGTCGGTCCGGTGAAGGCTCGCTTCAAAGGGCGTATGCTGCTGACCGACATCGAGGCGCCGAACACTTACACCATCGTTTTCGAAGGCCAGGGTGGCGCGGCGGGCTTCGGCAAAGGCAATGCGCATGTCACGCTCGAATCCGAAGGCGATGACGCCACGAAGCTCACCTACACGGCAACGGCTCAGGTCGGCGGCAAGCTCGCGCAGATCGGTTCCAGGCTGGTCGACGGCGCGGCGCGTAAAATCGCGGGCGAATTTTTCAAGCGCTTCGGCGCGCAGGTCGGCGGCGACACGGATAGCGCAACGACTCCGGAAGACGGCGACCCTGCAGTTGCTGACACGACGGCGCAGAATACGGAATCGAACGAGGCTGCGGACACTGAGTCTGGCGGCGACGAAACAAAAGGGAAGAAATCATGGAAAGCGTGGATCTCGAAGTTCTGAAGTCCAGCGCCCGTTGGCTGGAGGAAGGACATCGCGCGCTACTGGTAACGGTGGTGAAAACGTGGGGCTCGTCGCCGCGTCCTGAGGGCGCGATGCTCGCGGTGCGAGACGACGGACTTGTGGTGGGATCGGTATCGGGCGGCTGTATCGAAGACGACCTGATCGACCGCGTGCGGCAAAGGGGTATTGAGCAGACCCGCCCGGAGGCGGTGAAGTACGGCATCACGGCTGAGGAAGCGCATCGCTTCGGCTTGCCATGCGGAGGAACGATCCAATTGGTGCTGGAGCCTTTGACGCCGCAAAGCGGGATTGCCGAGCTGTGCGATGCGGTGGAGGACGGCCGTCTGGTGGCACGCGAAGTCGACATGGTGACGGGCGCGGTGCGGCTCGATGCGGCGCAGGCAACGGACGGCGTGCATTTCGACGGTGAGCGTCTGTTGACGATTCACGGCCCGCGGTACCGGATGCTGGTGATCGGCGCGGGGCAGTTGTCGCGCTATCTGTGCAATATCGCGGTTGGGCTCGACTATCAGGTCACCGTGTGCGATCCACGCGAGGAGTACACCGAGGAGTGGAATATTCCCGGCACGAAGATCGTGCGGACGATGCCGGATGATACGGTGATCGAGATGAAGCTCGATGAGCGGTGTGCGATGATTGCGTTGACGCATGATCCGAAGCTGGATGATCTTGCTTTGATGGAAGCGTTGAAGACGCCGGCTTTTTATGTGGGGGCTTTGGGGTCGAGAAGGAACAATCAGGCGCGGCGCGAGCGGCTGAAAGAGTTCGATCTGAATGAGGCTGAGTTGGCCCGGTTGCATGGGCCGGTGGGGATTTATATCGGCAGCCGGACGCCGCCTGAAATTGCGGTTTCTATTCTTGCCGAAGTCACAGCGGCCAAGAATGGGGTTTCGTTGCCGACTTTATTGCAGGTTGAGGGCGCTAAGGCCGCGCGGGAGATAGCGGCTTCGGGGGGTGCTGCTTGTAGTGTTTAAGGTTTTGGCCTGTTAAGCGGTTTTGTTGTTGGTCTGGCTCTTTGGCCTTTCCTTGTTGTGTTAGTGGTCTATTAGCGTTGCCCCTGTGCGGGGCGGCACCTACTTTTCTTTGCCGCCCTCCATGTCAGGCTAGTTGTCGCCTCACTCGAACGATTGATGTAAAGATGGAGGGCGGACAGCGAATGGAATATGAGACGCTATTCAGCAGAGACGCGGGAATGGGTAGTCAAACAGATGATGCCGCCGTTCAATCGTGCGGTCATCGAGCTGGCAGGGGCGACGGGCATCACGACGGTGACACTGCGTGCCTGGCGGCAGAGCGCGAGACAGGCTGGGGGATTCATGCCGGGCAATGGCAAGACAAGCGATCAATGGTCGAGCGCCGACAAGTTCAGGGTGGTGCTGGAGACGGCATCGCTGAACGAGGTGGAGACCTCAGAATACTGCCGTAGCAAGGGCATTTATCCGGAGCAGATCCGGCAGTGGCGTCAGGCGTGCGAGCAGGCCAACGTGCCGGAGGCGAAACTCACGGCTGCCCAGCGCAAGGAAGTGAAGGCTCACCAGAAGCGCATCCGTGAACTGGAGCGCCAGCTCAAGCGCAGCGATGCGGCCCGTGCGGAGGCGGCGGCGTTGCTGAACCTGCGAAAAAAAGCCGACGCGATCTGGGGCAAGGAAGAGGAAGACTGATCAGCAGCCCGGATCGCGATGAAGCCATGCAGTTGATCGATGAAGCCGTACGGCAAGGGGCATGCCGCTCGCGAGCATGCGAGCAGTTGGGGCTCAGCATACGCAGTGTCCAGCGCTGGCGCCTGTTGCCGCATGACGGGCGCACTCAGGTGAAGCGTGCAGCGCCGCCCAACAGGCTGAGTGAAGCCGAGCGGCAGGCCGTACTCGATGCGGCCAACCGCCCGGGCTACGCGAGCCTGACGCCGCACCAGATCGTGCCGAAACTGGCCGATGAGGGGGTTTATCTGGCTTCCGAATCGACGTTCTACCGGGTGCTGAAAGCGGCAGGACAGGGCCAGCGCCGGGGCCGCGCGCGTGCCCCGCAACGACGCACGCTCACGACGCATTGTGCCGATGGTCCGAATCAGGTGTGGTGCTGGGATATCACCTGGATGCCGACCACGGTAAGGGGCCGGTACTTCTACTGGTACATGATGAAGGACATCTACAGCCGCAAGCTGGTGATGAACGAGGTCTGGGAGCAGGAGTCGGCCGAGCACGCGAGCGTGCTGCTGGCCAAGGGGTGTCTGCGTGAAGGCGTCGCCGGGCGTCCGCTGGTGCTGCACTCTGATAACGGCAGTGCAATGAAAGGCGCCACCATGCGCGCGGCGATGATCGATCTGGGTGTGCAGCCTTCGTTCAGCCGGCCGCGTGTGAGCAACGACAACGCTTTTGCCGAATCGCTGTTCCGAACGGCGAAGTACTGTCCGTTGTGGCCAGAGCAGCCGTTCGACACGCTGGAGGCGGCTCGGCAATGGGTGCAGCGCTTCGTGCAGTGGTACAACGAAGAGCACTGTCACAGCGGTCTGAAGTATGTCAGCCCGGGCCAACGTCACCGGGGCGAAGCCAGTGACCTGCTGGCCCGACGGCGAGCGCTGTACCGGAGCGCACGCATGCGAAACCCGGCGCGCTGGTCAGGAGCTATCCGGAACTGGCATCTGGCAGACGCGGTCTATCTGAATCCGGAACGAACCTCGGCCTCGGCCCAAATGTACAGGCAGGCAGCGTAACGGTTCACGCGACAACTACCTTGACACACACCGGCCTGCCGCAAAGAAAAGTAGGCAAAAGAAAGCGGCTCAAACCGCTAATTCTTAAGCGGGTCCCCTGGCTTGGAGGGGGTAGTGGTGCATCTGGAATCTGTGTTCCCGCACACTCCGCGTTAGCGACAAAGCGCTCATCAGCTCCCACTCCGCACTACGTGCGTCGCGGACGGGTCTGCTTGGTAAACCTGGCCGACGCTTTGCATAACTGATGGTTTTTTGGAACCGGGTATCGGCGCGCATAGCACCGCCGGAGGTATGACTGCCTTGTCACGAGCGCCGAATGCGCGAGGCGACGGATTCCAGATGCACCACTACCGCTACTGTGCGGGGGACCCGCTTAAGAATTAGCGGTTTGAGCCGCTTTCTCTTGCCTACTTCTCTTTGCGGCGGCAAAGAGAAGTAGGTGCCGCCCCGCACAGGGGCAACGCTAATAGACCACTAACAATTCAAGGAAAGGCCAAAAACCACACAAGCACAACCAAACAAAACCGCCGAACAGGCAAAAAAACAACCCTTATAGCAATCCGCAAACCACAGCAGCAACCACCGACCCACCCACCAACACCACCCCCACAACACGCCGCTTATTCAATTCAGTCCACAACAAAACGCCAGTCAAAGAAAGCAAAATCATCCCACCCGCGATCGTGTCGATCAACAAAACCCACCCAACACTCAACCCCACGCCACGGTGCAAATTATTCATCGTAGTGAGAAACGAGTTCTGCGTACGTTTCACCGCAACAAACCCATTCCCCACCCAATACTCGGCCTGCACATTCTGAGTAGGCCCAAAAATCCCGACCTGCCAGAACTCGGGCTGCATCGTGCTGCGATCGCCCCACGCCACCGGATGCGCCGGCTCACGCTTCATCCGCCCCGGCTTACCGTCGATTTTCAACTCGCCCTTGAGCCACTTCGCCATCTCCATCGGCGAACCCAGCTTTTTCTGCGGCACAGGAATCTGCATCTCCTCAACCTGCGGCTCACCCGACGACACCTTCAACGGCCCCGCCCGATGGTTCAGCAAAAAACCCGTAGCCCCAAACAACAACCCCAACACCGCACCCCACAAACCCACCCAGCCGTGCACCTTGCGCAACCACTTGATGAAATTCGCCCGCCGCGAACGCTGACGCCGCGCCGCCTGCTCGGCATCGTCCATCAGATGATGACCCCGCTCCGGCTTATGAGCCGTGTATTGCGTGCCCCCGCCAACAGCAGGTTTCATATCGATCGAATCAGGCGCGTTCACATCCAGGCTCCAGGCGCAGCAAGTTAAACCCTCACCGACGGCGACGCGCAACGACAAGGCGCTCACTCACATCAGCGGTAAAGAAAAGTTTGAAAGGAGGGGCCGGACAAACCCGGCTTGCGGTCCAGGTCGTCCGGCTGAGAGGCTGGCTGGCAGTCACAGAGGAGGAGAAATGTGACAGAAAGCTGGCGACGCCTTTCAATTGAGAATGGATATCATTACATAATTGGAGCATTTGCTCAATCGCAATGCGCGGCATCCGCTTGACATCCGGGCCTCGCAACCCGACTCTAGGCAGCGATCCCGTCACCGTCCGGATACCTGCCTGCCATGCGCCTCGTCTCCTGGGTCTATCTTGCGTCTCTCGGCTGGCTTGCGTGCGCTCACGCCGCGAACGCGAGCATCACTGCCAGGCTGGACGATCCCTACACCAACGAGGGCGAAACGCAGACCTTCACGGTCAACGCCGACGGCTCCTTCTCCAAGCTCGATTCGATGACGCTGCGCGTGAACAGCGAAGCAGGTGTCGCGCGGGTGGCGCAGCAGTACGTCTGGTTCAACCGGAATATGGCCGACGTGCAGATCCTCGAGGCGTACACGATCACCGCCGACGGCGTGCGTCACGACGTGCAACCCGACCAGATTCGCGACGTGCAGGAAGCGCGTTCATTCAATGCGCCGATGTTTCAGGACATCCAGGAAAAGGTGATCGTGTTCCCCGCCGTCGAACCCGGCGCGCGCGTGCACCTCACCTATCGCAAAACGCAGAAGCAGCCACTCGTGCCAGGCGAGTTCAGCGACTTCACGCCGCCCGATCTCGTGCCGACGCGGAACTTCCGCCTCATCTACGACCTGCCCGCCAACAAGCCGCTTTATGCCGATGCGCGTGGCTTCACGGTTCTGCAGCCGGTCACGCGCGAGGGCCGTACACGCTACGAATATCGTTACGACAAGGCGCATTTCAGCCGGCTCGAGCGCGGCTCGATCGCGTACGTATCGTATGGCGACCGGTTGATGGTCTCGACCTTTCCGGACTACGCCACGTTCGCCGCCAGCTACAAGGCGTCCTCCGCCGACCCAACCACGGCCGACGTCACCGTCACGCGTCTCGCGCAAAACCTCACCGCGCACGACCACACCCCGCGCGACAAAGCCAAGACACTGTACGACTGGGTGCGCCGCAACGTCCGCTACGTGGCGATCTATGTCGGACGCGGTTCAGTGGTGCCGCACAGCGCAAGCGCGATCCTCGCGAACCGCTATGGCGACTGCAAGGATCATGTGGCGTTATACGGCGCGCTGCTCGACGCAGTCGGCGTTCACAACGAGCCGGCGCTGATCAGCAGCGGTTCGATCTATACGCTGCCCAGCGTGCCGGGCTACGGCGTCATTAATCACGCCATCACATGGCTGCCCGATCTGCAGCAATACGCCGACTCGACGGCGTCGAATGTCGAATTCGGTTTTCTGCCGTGGTCCGATATGAACCGGCCTACCGTCCTCGTCAATCAGGGAGTCGTTGCGCAAACGCCGGCCACCGAATTGACAACGCGCAGCACCGACCTGTCGATCAAGGTCGAGCCCGATGGCTCGGCAAGCTTCACGTACCGGCTGGAGGCATCGGGCGCCACCGCCGAACAGGCACGCGCGATGTTGCGCGCGCAGACGCCCGCGCAACGTGAGGAATCGATCCAGGCGGAACTGCGCAGCGCGAACCTGCGCGGCACGGCTACGCTGACCACCAACGATCTCAGCGTAGCCGACGGCCCGTTGACGATCACGATGAAAGGCACGCTCGAAAGTCTCGTGGTGCCGGGCGCGGCGGCATCGATTCCGGCGCTGACGAGTCTGGCCGGCGGCCTGGACGCGGATACGCGCTACTGGCTTGGCGAACGGCAGCGCACCCAGCCGTTCGTCTGTCATAACCTGGCGTTGCATGAACGCGCGCGCATTGAATTGCCGGCGAATTTCCACGTGCTCGACATGCCGGAAGCAAAACGAACTCAAGACCGCTACGTCGATTTTCAATCGCAGTACACGTTCGATCCGCTGAGCAACGTGGTGACGATGGCGCGCGACGGCACCACGCATTTCGACAGCGACGTCTGCACGCCCGACGACTTCGCGAAGATGCGCCCCGCGATCGAAGCAATCGGGCGCGACGTGCGCGCCGAAGTGATCGTCAAATCGACGCTAGTGGAATCGTCGAGCGTGGCGTCACAGGCGCCGTAGAAACGCCAACGCTCAAACCGGCCAGAGCGGCCCTTCCTGCATCGCGCCGAGCTGCTCGCGCAGTTCGAGAATGCGGTCTTCCCAATACCGCTGCGTGTTGAACCACGGAAACGCCGCCGGAAAGGCCGGGTCGTCCCAGCGGCGCGCGAGCCACGCCTGATAATGAATCAGCCGCAGCGTGCGCAATGCTTCGACAAGATAGAGTTCGCGCGGCTCAAAATCGCAGAAGTCTTCGTAGCCGGCGAGCAGATCCGCCAACGCCCGCGAAGCCTCGACACGTTCACCCGGCAGCAGCAGCCACAAATCCTGCACCGCCGGACCCATGCGGCTGTCGTCGAAGTCGACGAAATGCGGGCCCGCGTCGGTCCACAATACATTGCTCGGATGACAATCGCCGTGCATTCGCAACATGCGAATATCGCCAGCACGTTCGAAGGCGCGTTCAACGCCTTCAAGCGCGAGATTCACCACGGTTTCCCAAGCGGGCCGCACATCGTCAGGCACGAAGCGGTGCGACAGCAGGAAATCGCGCGGCTCGTAGCCGAACGTGTTGATGTCGAGCGTGGGACGTTCAGTGTAGTTCTGTGTCTGCCCGACCGCATGAATGCGGCCGATAAAACGCCCTAACCACTCGAGCGTGTCGCGCCGGTCCAGATCGGGCGCGCGGCCGCCACGGCGTTCGAAGATCGAGAACCGGAAACCGTCGAAGGTATGCAACGTACGGCCTTCGAAAACACGCGCGGGCACCGCCGGAATCTCGCGCGCGGCGAGATCGGCGACAAAAGCGTGCTCTTCGAGAATGGCGGCGTCAGTCCAACGCTCGGGACGATAGAACTTGGCGACCACCGGCGGACCGTCTTCCACGCCCACCTGGTACACGCGGTTTTCGTAGCTGTTGAGCGGGAGCATGCGGCCGTCGGTGTACACACCGACGCTGCTGAGCACGCTGTCGAGCGCGTCGAGCACGATTTCCGGCTTGAGCCGGGCGAAAGGGACGGCGCTATCGGCGCCGTCCTGCGAGTCGAGATTGTCGTCGTTCATCTCCGCATTGTGCGCCGCGCCGCCGTCAAAGACGAGGGTGTCGGCGCACCTTGCGGTTGACTGCCTGCTGCAACGACATGACTACGGCATGGCAACGATATGAATCGAACTCAAACCAACCAGTCTCAATGCACCTGCGCGCTCGCCGGACGCACCTGCTCGCCCGTATCGATCAAGTCTTCGAGGAAAAAGGGTTCAGTATTCAGATGCTCTGACGTGCCGGGCTCGCCGGCATACCAGGCCACCATTGCCATGTCGCCGAGAATGCGCATGACGATCCCGCGTGCGCCTTGCGGCACGGCGATATGCACCGATCGGACAATGGAACCGATTTGCATGATGTTTCCCCGTTTCTCCCATAGCCGGCTTTATGGTTTCCTCGCCGGTCAAGGTGATGATAAAAGCGCCGCTTCGCCAATAACGTTGCGTACGCACCCAATCTGCTGCGCGTAAGACGCGTGAGAGGTTTGAGTCATTGTTCCCGTTTTGCGGGGCCATGGAAAGCGCGAACTCGAGGCTGTTTACCCGTCGTTTCGCCCTATTCCCATTACGGCGCGCCGGACCGATGCTCTGGGTGTCACGCGTCGTAATGAGGCCATCATAAACCCTGCCGGGGCGATATTTCAAAATCATGCCGTCACTGATGTCGTCATCGCGAAGCGCGAATATTCACGTGCAGGGTCGTCGCACGGCGCACACCCGCACAGCTTTTTCAGCGTATCCTTAACTCCTTTGTGTACTTTGCGTTCCCCGAGGAGATTGTTTCGTGACCGCATCGCCGGAATTCAACCGGACTGCTACTTCGGCTGTTCCTGTTTCATCTGCTTCTTCCAGCTCCACCGCCGTGCCTGAGCCCTCCAACACGCCTTATCTCGAACGCGGCACGCGTGCCTATTGGCGCGCCAGCATCGCGCTGCTGTTCGCCGGTTACGCCACCTTCTCGCTGCTGTATTGCGTGCAACCCTTGCTGCCCGCGTTCTCGAGCGCATTCGGCGTGACGCCGGCACAGAGCAGTCTCTCGCTCTCGCTGACCACAGCCGCGCTCGCGCTCGCGATATTCGTGGCCGGTTTCGTTTCGGAAGGCTGGAGCCGTCACAAGCTGATGACCGCGTCGCTCACGCTGTCCGCGCTATTGACGATTGCTGTGTCGATCGCACCGCATTGGCATCAACTGCTCGTGTTGCGCGCGCTCGAAGGCCTCGCGCTCGGCGGCGTGCCCGCCGTTGCGATGGCCTACCTCGCAGAAGAAGTGCACCCCGACGGACTCGGTCTTGCAATGGGGCTGTACGTCGGCGGCACCGCGATCGGCGGGATGGCCGGGCGCGTGATTACCGGCGTTGTCGCGGATCTGTTTTCGTGGCGCGTGGCGATCGGCACGATTGGCGTGCTCGGCATTCTCTCCATGCTCGCGTTTCGCGCGCTGCTGCCGCCGTCGCGCCATTTTGTGCCGCGTCGTGGGCTCGGCTTTGCTCATCATCGCACCGCCCTGCTCAAGCAATTCACGCGGCCTGGTCTGCCTCTGCTGTTTCTGCTCGGCTTTGTGCTGATGGGCAGCTTCGTCACGCTGTACAACTACATCGGCTACCGGCTGCTCGCACCGCCCTATCTGTTGAGTCAGACGGAGATCGGCGCGATTTTCGTCGTGTATCTGACGGGCGTGGTGGCCTCGCCGTGGTCGGGACGCATGGCCGACATGTTCGGCCGGGCGCGCGTGCTGACCGCCAGTTTGCTGCTGATGGCGTTCGGACTCGCCCTCACCATGCTCCATCCGATCACGGCGATTGCAATCGGGATCGCCTGCGTGACGTTCGGTTTCTTCGCCGGACATTCGGTGGCGAGTGGCTGGGTCGGACGTCTCGCGAAGGAAGCGAAGGGGCAAGCAGCGGCGCTATATCTGCTTGCGTACTACATCGGTTCGAGCGTCGTCGGCTCTTATGGCGGCCATGTGTGGACCGGTTATGGCTGGAACGGTGTCGCTGGATTGGTGGGAGCGCTGCTCGTTATCGGCATCGTTGCCGCCACGCGTTTGCGTCAACGCGAACGAACCGCCGCGTGAGAAAGCGCTGCTGATCGCCCCTATGAAAAACCGACCCGGACGCAGCATGGAACCACGCTTAAAGAGCTTGCGTGAAGTAGACCCGAGCCATGCGAAAGCCATCCGGTGTGCATCGAATCGGCTTAAAAAGTAAGGTTCGTGTAAGCAAATACTTCATTTTTTGCGGCGTTTTTGCTGCGCCGCGCCAATCGTGCCACCCCTTGCCGCGCTGGGTTCTGCAGCCTGCGAAAACTGCGTTGCAGCGCCGCAAGCGTTGTTATGTTGATCTAACCGTCACCTATACTCAAATCGAGCGTTGGCAGTGCCATGACTCCAGCAAATAGAGCCACTGCCCGCGCCAGTACTAAATAAGGAGACGGGTATGACGACCTACTTCACGATTGGCGATTTCATCCTGGTCATTCCGATGGCGCTTGCCGGCGCGTTATTTGTCGGCGC
Organism: Paraburkholderia agricolaris; assembly: GCF_009455635.1. NCBI lineage: Bacteria > Pseudomonadati > Pseudomonadota > Betaproteobacteria > Burkholderiales > Burkholderiaceae > Paraburkholderia > Paraburkholderia agricolaris. Next base: position 154,084 of record NZ_QPER01000001.1, on the reverse strand, counting down.
GCTTCCTTGCAAAACGGAGTTGCGTCACAACGCGCTGCGGGTGCTAGGCGCGCTGCTCGGCGTGGTGTTCGCGGTCGTGCTGGTTGAGGGCTTGCCTGCGCTGGTTTAGCGCGGACCGGCGAAGACGGCCTCTACGCTTCGCCGACGGTTCGGTCGACTGAACGCAGTCGTTTCGGCCACTGCGCGGGAAACGCGTGTGCTTGAGCGTATCGACAAAAAAAAGCCGCCTGATAGGCGGCTTTTCTGTTTCTACGACATCGGACACTGTGCGATCAGATCGCCTGATCCGTCGACGGCTTTTCCCACAGGTTAATGCCGCCCTCAGTCGCGTAGCGATCGATCTCCGCCAACTCGTCCTTCGAGAACGCGAGATTCTTCAACGCACCGACGTTCTCGCGCACCTGCTCCGCGCGGCTTGCACCGATCAGCACGGACGTCACGCGCGGATCGCGCAGCGCCCAGGCAAGCGCCATCTGCGCGAGGCTTTGTCCGCGACGCTGCGCGATGTCGTTGAGCTTGCGCACGTGCTCGATATTTTGCGGGCTCAGATGCTCCTGCTTCAACGAGCCGCCGCCCGGCTTGTTGACGCGCGCGTCTTCGGGCACGCCGTTCAGATACTTGCCCGTGAGCAAGCCCTGCGCGAGCGGCGTGAACGCGATAGCGCCCGCACCGACTTTCTCGAGCGTGTCCAGCAGCTCGCGTTCGATCCAGCGGTTGAGCATGTTGTACGCCGGCTGATGGATCAGCAGCGGCACCTTGTACTCGGCAAGCAGCTTTGCCATTTCGAGCGTCTTGGTTGCCGAGTATGACGAAATACCGATGTACAGCGCCTTGCCCTGCTGCACCGCGCTCGCCAATGCACCGGCGGTTTCCTCGAGCGGCGTATCGGCATCGAAACGATGCGAATAGAAGATATCGACGTAGTCGAGACCCATGCGCTGCAGGCTTTGATCGAGACTCGCCAGCACATATTTGCGCGAGCCGCCGCCCTGGCCGTACGGACCCGGCCACATGTCCCAGCCCGCTTTCGACGAGATCAGAAGTTCATCGCGATACGGCTTGAAGTCGTCTTTGAAGAGCCGGCCGAAATTGGTTTCGGCGCTTCCGTACGGGGGGCCATAGTTGTTGGCAAGATCGAAGTGCGTGATACCCAGGTCGAAGGCCGTGCGCAGGATATCGCGCTGCGTGGAGATCGGCGTGGTATCGCCGAAGTTGTGCCACAAGCCCAGCGACAGCGCCGGCAGTTTGAGACCCGACTTGCCGCAGACGCGGTATTGCATGTCCGAATAGCGTTCTGAAGCTGCTTCGTAAGCCATTGCTAGTGTCCTTGATGTTGAGGTCGCCCGGCGATCACGGGCGTGAGGAAATCATCACGTACTGCGAGAGGCGTGCGGGTTTTATGTTCTGATATGGGTGAAGCCAGAGCGCTATGGTAGCCAATCGCCGTGCAGCCTGCACACACCCACTATGCGAGATGGACGACGGCTTGCGGCTCCCCTACACTTTGGCCGGTCAAAGTTTATCGATAGGGGCGGGTTCATGGTGAAGGCGATTTCAATCGCGCTGATAGTCGGCGGTGTCGTGTTGTTGTATTTCGGCGGGCAGGCATTCAATTCGGTCAGCAGCGAGGTGTCTCGCGTGTTTACCGGGTCGCCGACCAATAAGGCGATCATGCTGATTGTGGGGGGCGTTATCGCTACCATCGCCGGCCTGACCGGCGTGGCTGTTTCGGGCCGCAAGCGGTAAAGCGTTAATTGCCTGCGCGGTGCGGAATCAGCGAACCTCCGCGCCGCGCAGGGCAAGAAACCTAAAAGGCAATTTCAGGCTTGGCCGCCGAACGGGACCCCGGAAGCGGCACATTGCTCGCCCCGTGATAGGTAAACACCAAAGAGAACTTCACCTGATCGCTGATGTTCTTGCCAGCCGAGTGCAGCGTGTTGCAATGGAAGAACACCACGTCTCCGGCCTTGAGTTCGGGCGAAACCGCGGTGCGAATCAACGCCTGATTCTCCTCCAGATCGGAGCGGAAAAACTTGGCTTCGTCGAAGCGCTCGGACGTGAACGCGACGCTATGCGACTTCGGCACCAGCCACAATGCGCCGTTATCGACCGTCTCCGACCCGACCGCGAGCCACACCGACACTAGATCGTCACGCTCGAACGACCAGTACCGCACGTCACGATGCCAGCCGGTCAAGCTGCCATAGGCCGGATGCTTGGTCATCATGCAATTGTGATGCGCCCGCGATAAGCGCGGCTCCTCACCGAAGTACAACTCCATCCAGCCGCGAATTTCCGGCGCGGTTGCCCATTGCGCAAATTGCGGATGGCGCCCGTACGCATCCAGCAGCCGGCGAACCGTATGGCCGCCCGGCGCATGTTTTGATTCCGGTGCGCCCGGATAGCGAAGATCCGCCTCGAATTCGATCGGCACCGCCGCTTCCTGCAATTGTCGCTCCGCAATCTGCTTCAGTTCGCCACAGCGCTCCGGCGACACCAATCCAGGCACAACGACAAATCCTTGCTCCCGCAACGTTTGAATCTGCTCTTTCTTCGAATGAAGTGACATGGTGTTCCGTTACTTTCGACTGGCTGATGCTCGATTGTAAAACGGGCGCGATCGGACTGCGCGCTGTTTCGCCTTTCGAAAAGCCAGAGTTTCGGGCATGCCTTACGCACTACTTTCACGCGCACTGGCGGTTTGCACGGCACCCTGTCAGGGCAGGCATGCACGAAAACCGACCGCAACGGGGCGCGACCCTGTCAGCGCGCACATTGCTCTTACCCGTAAAAACCCGCATTCGCAGGGTAAAAACCGACTTTCTGACGTCACGAATCACGTGTAGCCTGCACGTATGTTGATCGCTACTCCCGCACTTTCGCGGCGCGCAAGCGCCGTTCTGACCGGCTCCGCCGTCATCCGTGCCCTTTTCCCCCGAATTCCAGGCTTTCGCGCCGTTCATCGCGACACCGCCATTGGCACATTTGGTGCTCTTTCTGGCGTACGCTCTTTCGCGCGACACGTTGCCTACTTGTGAAGCCATGCATACTCTTCTGAGCACCCGTCTTACCCGCGCCGCGTTGAAAGCGGCGCGTCCCGCACGCCGCCATGTGGTGCGCGCGCTGCGTCACCATGCCACCCGGACTCGCGCTTTAGGCGAACAATGGCGTGAAGCCAAAGCAGTCGACGGCATTCGCACGTGGTTCCATACGTTCTTCTCGGCGTTGCGCCTGCAAGGCGGTTCGCGGCGCTTCTCGCTGCGCACGCTGCTGCGCAAACCGACGCCGCTGCGCCTCGCCGCGCCGCGCCGCGCACCGGTCGCAGCGCCGCAAAACACGAGCCGCCGACCGCGCCGCATGTCGACGAGCGGCAGTTCCGGCTGGTTTGCGTTCGCGTTTGCGAGCCGGTGAATCAAGGCCGAATCAAGGCCGAATGAGCCGCTGAAGATGCAATAAAAAAAACCCCGCACGGCTTGCGCCGGCGGGGTTTTTTACTGAAGCGGATCGCTCTTGTGCTTATCAGGCGAGCGCGGCGACCGGTTCGGTACCGGCTGCTTCAGCCAGCGCCAAAGCCTTGTCCGTGGCTTCCCACGTGAATTCCGGCTCTTCGCGGCCGAAGTGACCATAAGCCGCGCTCTTCTCGTAGATCGGGCGCAGCAGGTCGAGCATCTGGATGATGCCCTTCGGACGCAGGTCGAAATGCTCCTGCACAAGCTTCGTGATCGTTGCATCCGACACGCGGCCCGTGCCGAAGGTATTGACCATCACCGACGTCGGCTGAGCCACGCCGATTGCGTACGACACCTGGATCAGGCAGCGCGACGCCAAACCGGCCGCCACGATGTTCTTCGCGACATAACGGCCTGCATACGCCGCCGAACGGTCGACCTTCGACGGATCCTTGCCCGAGAACGCGCCGCCGCCGTGCGGCGCAGCACCGCCGTACGTATCGACGATGATCTTGCGGCCCGTCAGACCGCAATCGCCTTGCGGGCCGCCGATCACGAACCGGCCAGTCGGGTTCACCAGGAACTTGATGTCGCCCTTGATCAGATCAGCCGGCAGCGTCGGCTTGATGACTTCTTCGATCACGGCTTCGCGCAGCGTGGCCAGATCGATATCCGGCGAATGCTGCGTGGACAGCACCACGGTGTCGATCGCATGCGGCTTGCCGTCGACATAGCGCACGGTGACCTGCGACTTCGCATCCGGACGCAGCCAGGGCAGACGGCCGTCGCGGCGCAGATTCGCCTGACGCTCCACCAGACGATGCGACAGATGGATCGGCAGCGGCATCAGTTCCGGCGTTTCTTCGCACGCGTAACCGAACATCAGGCCCTGGTCGCCAGCGCCTTGATCGAGGTTGTTGTCGTGCGCGCGGTCCACGCCCTGGGCGATGTCCGGCGATTGCTTGTCGTACGCCACCAGCACGGCACAGCCGCGGTAGTCGATACCGTAGTCGGTGTTGTCGTAGCCGATGCGCTTGATCGTGTTGCGCGCGACCTGGATGTAGTCGACGTTCGCCGTCGTGGTGATTTCGCCGGCCAGCACGACGAGACCCGTGTTGCACAGCGTTTCGGCTGCAACACGCGAATATTTGTCCTGCGTCAGGATAGCGTCGAGAATGGCGTCCGAAATCTGATCCGCGACTTTGTCGGGATGGCCTTCGGAAACGGATTCGGAGGTGAAGAGATAGTCGTTTGCCACGTTGCAGACTCCTGTTGTGTGGTTACGGTTGAGTTTCACGTAGCCAGCTTCGGGAGCCTTGAAGCGGCGACGCTTTAGCGGATTACCTTACCGGCAGACGCATATCCCATGGATCGCACCCGCCAGCTTCGCCCCGCAAGTTGTCTATTAACTCGGCGAAGCCCTTATTATAGCGACTTCCTTTGATTGTCACAGAGTGTCCACGCGTGCGGTATTACGTCCATCTTTCCGCTTTCCTGAAGACTGCCCTGCAAGGCGCCCCGTTGCGGGGTGCCGCATGCTGAGCCGCTATGGCGCGAAGCTCGCAATCGGGCTGCTGAAATTATTTGCATTGTTGCCGTATGGTTTCGTCGCCCGCCTGGGCGACGGACTCGGCTGGCTGCTTTACCAGGTCCCGAGCCGGCGCAAGCGCATTGTCCATATCAATCTGGAACTGTGCTTCCCCGAATGGGATCGCGCGCGCCGCGAAGAGGTCGCCCAGAAGCATTTCCGGCATGCGATCCGCAGTTACGTCGAGCGCAGCGTGCAATGGTTCGGCTCGGCGGAAAAGCTCGAAAAGCTGATCCAGCTCGACAGCGAAATCGACCTCACCGACCCGGATCTGCCGCCCACGCTGTTCCTCGGCTTTCACTTCGTCGGGATCGAAGCGGGTTCGATCTTTCTGAACTACTCGCTCAAGCGCCAATGCGGCTCGCTGTATCAGCCAATGTCGAACCCCGAGCTCGAAGAAGTTGCCAAAGCAGCGCGGGCACGCTTCGGCGCCGATATGGCGAGCCGTGCCGACAGCGCGCGCATCGTGCTGCGCTGGCTGCGCGACCGCAAACCGGTGATGCTCGGCGCGGATATGGACTACGGCGCGCGTAATTCCACGTTCGTGCCGTTTTTCGGCGTGCCCGCCTGCACGCTGACCGCGGTCGGCCGTCTGGCGAAGGTCGGGCATGCGCAGGTGGTGCCGTTCATCGGCGAGGTACTGCCGAACTACAAGGGTTATCGGCTGAGGGTGTTCAAGCCGTGGGAAAACTACCCCACCGGCGACGACGACGCCGACGCGCGCCGCATGAATGCCTTCCTCGAAGAGCAGATCCCGCTGATGCCCGAGCAGTACTACTGGGTGCACAAGCGCTTCAAGACCCGTCCGCCGGGCGAGCCGAGCGTGTACTGAGCGGCTCTCAAAAAGCGTCAGAACACGGAAATAAAATGACAAATAAGGTGGCAAATAAAGCGCTGTGCGGCCCACCTGCAGGCGCGTCACTTACAATAGCGTGATGAAACTGAAATTCACCAAGATGCACGGCGCGGGTAACGACTTCGTCGTGCTCGACGGCTACACCCAACCGGTCAACCTGACGCCGGCGCAGGTGCGCGCGCTCGCGGACCGGCATTTCGGCGTCGGCGCCGACCAGTTGCTGCTGGTCGAAAAGCCCACCGCGGAAGGCTTCGATTTCAGATATCGCATCTTCAATTGCGACGGCGGCGAGGTCGAGCACTGCGGCAACGGCGCGCGCTGCTTCGTCAAGTTCGTACGTGACAACGGCCTGACCGACAAGCGCAGCGTGCGTGTGCAAGTGCAGAACAGCACACTCCTGCTGACCATGCAGGAAAACGGCGAAGTGCTGGTCGATATGGGCGCGCCCGTGTTCGAACCGGCGCGCGTACCGTTCGCCACCAAGGGCATCGAAGGCCGCAGCGAGGGCGCCGATACGCTCTGGCCACTCGACGTGAACGGCGTGACGCGCTGGATTTCGGTGGTGTCCATGGGCAATCCGCACGCGGTGCAAGTGGTCGACGACGTCGAAGATTTTCCGGTGCTCGTCGAAGGCCCGGTGATCGAGCGGCATGCACGCTTTCCGCAGCGGGTGAACGCGGGCTTCATGCAGATCGTCGGCCGCAGCGAGATCAAGCTGCGCGTCTACGAGCGCGGCGCCGGCGAAACGCTGGCGTGCGGCACGGGCGCGTGCGCTGCCGTCGCTGCCGGCATTCGCCGCGGGCTGCTGGACGCGCCTGTGCTGGTGCACACGCACGGCGGCAAGCTGACCATCAGCTGGGATAGCACGCAAGAAGGCGCGCCGCTGTTCATGGCCGGCCCTGCGGCAACCGTTTTCGAAGGCGAGATCGAACTGGCCGATTGAGCCGCGCCGGCAAAGTACCGACGCATTACCTGATTGAACGGCCGAGCGATCGGCCAAGGCAATACCCGACACGCGGCCTGGAACGGGCCGCTGAACAGGCCGATGAAGAGCCGGACCGAGCGGCTCTTTCACCGGCCGACTGAACTCATGACCGATGCGCCGCCCGAAGGCGTCGTCCCGTAGTCCTTTAGCCGAAACCATGAACGATCGCGAAGTCGCCGAATATCTGCTCGCCAACCCCGAATTCTTCGCCGAACACGCGGAAATGCTCGCGACGATCCGGCTTGCGAACCCACACGGCAAAGCCGCGGTGTCGCTGCAGGAACGGCAGATGGAAATGCTGCGCGACAAGAACAAGCATCTCGAACGGCGTTTGGCCGAGTTGCTGCGCTACGGTCACGAAAACGACAGCATTGCCTCGAAATTCAATCGCTGGACCATCCGTGTGATGGCCGAGCGTGATCCGTACGCGCTGCCGCGCACGATTTCCACTGGCTTGCGCGATATTTTCGATGTGCCGCAAGCGGCGCTGCGCGTATGGGACGTCTCCGAGCCGTATGCACAGGCCGATTTCGCACGCCATGTCGGTGAAGAAGTGCGCATCTTCGCGAACAGTCTCACCACGCCGTACTGTGGCGCGAACACCGGCTTCGAAGCAGCGCAGTGGCTGACGCCGGCGGTCTCGGCGGTGAACGACGACGCATCCGCAGACGGTACAGGTACAGGCGAGTCCGCGCACGCTACCGAGTCGATTGCGCTGCTCGCGCTGCGCGACCCCGAAGGCAAGGAAGAAGCGCCCACCTTCGGCCTGCTGGTCATGGGTTCGGCCGACGCACGCCGCTTTCACGACGGCATGGCCACCGATTTCCTGACGCAGATCGGTGCGTTGGCGAGCGCGGCGCTGAGCCGCCTGCTGCCGCGCTGAGCCGCCAATCCCGCAAAGGCCATCGTGACCGACGCCGACCCGATCGCCGCCTATCTGTCGAATCTCGAACATGAGCGGCGGCTGTCGGCGCATACGTTGCGCGGCTACACCCACGAACTCGAGGAGCTCAAGCTGCTGGCCAAAGGCCGGCCGCTCGAAAGCCTCACCGCCGTCGATATTCGCGGCGCGGTTTCGCGGGCTCATGCCGGCGGACTGACCGCCCGTTCGATCAGCCATCGGCTGTCGTGCTGGCGCGCGTTTTACCGCTGGTTCGCGGGCCGCGTCGATCTGCCGGCCAACCCGGTCGCCACCGTGCGCGCGCCGAAGCAGGCCAAGTCGCTGCCCAAGGCGCTTTCCGTCGACGACGCCACGCGCCTGATGGAAAGCCCGCCCGCCGCGACGCCCGAAGGTTTGCGCGACCACGCAATGCTCGAACTGTTCTACTCGTCAGGCCTGCGGCTGTCCGAACTGGTCGGCCTCGACGCCCGTTTTGCCGATGCCGACGGCTACCGCTCCGCGGGCTGGCTCAAGCTCGACTCCGCCGAAGTCGAAGTGCTCGGCAAAGGCAACCGGCGCCGCATCGTGCCGGTCGGCAGCAAAGCGCTCGGAGCCTTGAACGCGTGGCTCGCGGTGCGTGACCAGATGATCAAACACGATCCGCATCCGCTGTTTCTATCGGCGCGCGGCAATCGGCTGTCGCCCAATGTCGTGCGTGATCGTGTGAAGCGCGCGGCGCTGGTCGCCGGCATTCCGGCCAACGTGCATCCGCACGTGTTGCGGCATTCGTTCGCCACGCACGTGCTGCAGTCGAGCGGCGATCTGCGGGCCGTGCAGGAACTGCTCGGGCACGCCAGCATCACCGCCACGCAGGTCTACACCGCGCTCGATTTCCAGCATCTCGCGCACGTCTACGATCAGGCGCATCCGCGCGCCAAAAAACGCGACTGATTCCGCTCTTTGCCTGTTGTTTGCTACTTGCGGCTTGCGGTCTCCCTCTTTGCTTCACCTGCCGTGTGCGTCTTTGTCCACGCGGCCTACTGCTCCTGCTGACACCCTGATGAATACCGTTACGCTCAAACCGTCGAAAGAAAAATCGCTGCTGCGCCGCCATCCGTGGGTTTATGCCAACGTGATCGATCGCGTCGACGGCAATCCCGCTCCTGGCGCGACCGTGCTGGTACGCGCGCACGACGGCCGGTTCCTCGCGCGCGCGGCCTACAGCCCGCATTCGCAGATTCGCGCGCGCGTGTGGAGCTTCGACGAGATGGAGCCGATCGATCACGCGTTCTTCAAGCGCCGTGTGCAGCGCGCGCTCGCGCATCGTCAAACGATGGTGCATAACACCGGCGCGGTCCGGCTGATTTTCGGCGAAGCAGACGGCCTGCCGGGGTTGATCGTCGACCATTACATCGCTGAGGACGAAGGCCAGCGCAGCCAGTTGGTATGCCAGTTCATGGCGACAGGCGTCGAAGCATGGAAGGAAGCGATCGTCGCCGCGCTGGTCGACGCGACCGGTTGCCCGAATGTCTACGAGCGTTCGGACGTATCGATCCGCCAGAAGGAAGGGCTCGAGCAGATTACCGGCGTGCTGGCGGGCGAAGCACCGTCGGAAGCGCTGATTGCGAGCGAAAACGGCGTGCGCTACCACGTCGACGTGCGCAACGGCCACAAAACCGGCTTCTACGTCGACCAGCGCGACAACCGCTTGCTGGTGCAGGAACTGGCGAAAGATCGCGACGTGTTGAACTGCTTCTGCTACACCGGTGGCTTCTCACTGGCGGCATTGAAAGGCGGGGCGAAGCGCGTGGTATCGATCGATTCGTCGGGCGACGCACTGGCGATCGCGCAACAGAACATGGCCGCCAACGGTTTCGACGCCGGGCGCGCCACCTGGCTCGACGCCGACGCGTTCAAAACCCTGCGCCGCCTCCACGACGAAGGCGAGCGCTTCGACCTGGTCGTGCTGGATCCGCCGAAATTCGCGCCTTCGCGTGAACACGTGGACCGCGCCGCGCGCGCCTACAAGGACATCAACCTGACCGGCCTGAAGCTGCTGCGCCCGGGCGGCCTGCTGTTCACCTACTCCTGCTCCGGCGCGATCGACTCGGAACTGTTCCAGAAAATCGTCTCCGGCGCGGCGGCCGATGCACGCGTCGATGCGCGGATTCTCAAGCGCCTCGGCGCGGGAGTCGACCACCCGTTGCTCACCGCCTTCCCTGAAGGCGAATATCTGAAGGGTTTGCTGTTGCAAATTGCCTGATTGCCCATAGCTTGACGGTTATTTCCCGTGCGCGGCGAAAGGGATTCGCCCCGCCGCCAGCGCCGGCTTGACAGATATGTTTCAATATCCGGCTAGATCGGGTCGCGCGCCATCAGGCTGCCGCGCCCGGCAAACCGGATTCGCAGGCGCGTTCGCTGCAAATCCCGCGCCGCAGATTTCGCGCGGCAAGTTTGCTCGGTAAATTTGCTCGGTAAATTTGCTCGGTAAATTCGCGCGGTAATTCGCGCAGTAATTCGATTACGCACAGACTCACGTACATACAGGCGACCACCATGATCCCAGTCACCATCCTGACCGGCTTTCTCGGCAGCGGCAAAACCACCCTGCTCAAGCGCATCCTGAACGAAAAGCACGGCATGAAGATCGCCGTGATCGAGAACGAGTTCGGCGAAGAGAACATCGATAACGAAATCCTCGTGCAGGACACGAGCGAGCAGATCATCCAGATGAGCAACGGCTGCATCTGCTGCACGATTCGCGGCGACCTGTCGCGCGTGCTGGGCGACCTGGCGGCGAAGAAGCAGTCCGGCGAACTGGATTTCGACCGTGTCGTGATCGAAACCACCGGCCTCGCCAATCCGGGCCCGGTCGCGCAGACGTTCTTCATGGACGACCAGATCGCCAATGAATTCCTGCTCGACGCGATCATCACGCTGGTCGACGCGAAGCACGCGAACCACCAACTGGACGAGCATGAAGTGGTGCAGCGCCAGGTCGGCTTCGCCGATCGCCTGTTCATCACCAAGTCGGATCTGGTCGACGAAAAACACCTGGACGATCTGCGCCATCGCCTGCTGCACATGAACCCGCGGGCGGCGATCAAGGTCGTCAATTTCGGCGAAGCGGACATCAAGGAAATCTTCGATCTGCGCGGCTTCAATCTGAATTCGAAGCTCGAAATCGACCCGGACTTCCTCGCTGAAGACGAACATGCGCACAGCCACGCTCACGCGCATGACGAGCACGGCCACACCCATGCCGACCACGACGATCACGATCACGAAAACTGCGATCACGACCACGGCAAGTGCGACCACGAAGGCCACGACCACGCGCATCACCATCACGCGCACCACGACGACAAGATCAAATCGTTCGTCTACCGCAGCGACCGTCCGTTCGATCCGAACAAACTCGAAGACTTCCTCGGCGGCATTCTGCAAATTTATGGCGAGCGCCTGCTGCGTTATAAGGGCGTGCTCTATATGAAGGGGGTTGACCGCAAGGTAGTGTTCCAGGGCGTCCACCAGATGATGGGCAGCGATCTGGCCGCGAAATGGCAGCCGATCGAAAAGAAGACCAACAAAATGGTGTTCATTGGCATCGAACTGCCGCAGGACCTGATCACCGACGGCCTGGACGCCTGTCTGGCATAAACCTCACGCTTTGACCGTGCCAAGCCGAGGTGGCTCGGCATGGCAGGCGTGTCGGCGTACGCGGATGGCGAGCGTACGCCCTGCGAACAACAAACAATTGTCTGCGGAATACGCAGAAAAAAGTGCCCGAAAGCCCGCCGAAATGTCGGCTGTGTGAAAAACACGTGAAAACCCTGCTGTATTAAACCGTGCACGACCATCGCTTTTTGGTCGTGCGCGCGTTATATTTTCGGGATATCAATGCGCCGCCGGGGGATTTTCACCAGTTGCGGTGCTGGATTGTGATTCAGTTACAATACGTGCCCACTGGAGAATGACAACGAATTGCCCGGTCTGCGCGTAGTCCGCGCCGGGCCTGAAACGGCGCCGGAAAACCTTGTCCGGATATCACGCCGACAATGCCGGCTGGCACAGCTGATAAGGCGCGCTGCCGGCAAGCAATGCCTCAGGAGCAATTGAGAAACGGTTTCCAGAGGAGTTCGGCCCCGCATTGGCGTAACGACGCCCGGCGTAACGACGCCCGGCGCGTGGGCGCAAGGCGCCTCGGCGTCACCGACAGTCCACCGTCCGTGCCCGCCCAGCGCTCAGCGTCCCCCGTGGCGCCTTTGCGGGCAATACGAAAGTGCGGGCACTATGTATGAGTTTTGCCTCACATTGAAGAAGCAAGCCAGATGACGACGAAACGACTCTTGACTGAAGCCGAAATCCTGAAGATGAGCGACAAGGATTACATGAATGAGGATCAGCTCGCTTTCTTCAAGAACAAGCTCGAACAGCTGCAAGCGGACATTCTCCGCAATGCCGGCCAGACGACCGAGAACCTGCGCGAAACAGTAATCGTGCCGGATCCGGCCGACCGCGCAACGATCGAGGAAGAGCATGCGCTCGAACTGCGCACGCGCGACCGCGAGCGCAAGCTGCTGAAGAAGGTGCAGCAATCGATCGCGCGCATCGATTCGGGCGATTACGGCTGGTGCGAAGAAACCGGCGAGCCGATTGGCATTCCGCGTCTGCTCGCACGGCCCACGGCCACCCTGTCGCTCGAAGCGCAGGAACGCCGCGAACTGCGCCAGAAGCTGTTCGGCGACTGAACGCCTGCGGCGCGGCTTCGGCTCCGCGCCCTTTTAAGCTGCTTCGTCGAGAGGCGCACGGTGATCTGTGCGCCTTTTTTCTTTTGTGTGCTCCTCCGCACAATTCCCCGCCCTGAATCCCGTGTTTTTGTCTTATGACATTTGCCGGCTCTTGATATGACCGTGCACGCCCTTAAATAGGTCGGACATGCGTTGCACGAGCGCGCGCCAACCGGTTGATCGGTTCAGCGTTGCGCGCCGTCCGCTTCCAGGATTCACAGGATTCGTGCGGTGGTGCTGCGCCACCGCGTCCTACCCGTTTTGCAAAGAGGAACGCATATGGAGCAATTTCACGGCACGACGATCGTCTCCGTACGCCGCGGCGACAAGGTCGCGCTTGGCGGCGACGGTCAGGTCACACTGGGCAACATCGTCATGAAAGGCGGGGCGAAGAAAGTCCGGCGCATCTATAACGGCAAGGTGATGGTTGGCTTCGCCGGCGGCACGGCCGACGCGTTCTCGCTGCTCGACCGCTTCGAAGCGAAGCTGGAAAAACATCAGGGCAATCTGACCCGCGCCGCCGTCGAACTCGCCAAAGACTGGCGCACCGACCGCATGCTGCGCCGCCTCGAAGCGATGCTGATCGCAGCGGATGCCACCACCACCCTCGTCATTACCGGTAACGGCGACGTGCTCGATCCGGAAGGCGGCATCTGCGCGATCGGTTCGGGCGGCGCTTACGCGCAAGCCGCCGCGAAGGCGCTCGTCGACAACACCGAGTTGTCGCCGCGCGAGATCGTGGAGAAGTCGCTGGAGATTGCCGGCGACATGTGCATCTATACGAACCATAACCGCGTCATCGAGACGATCGAGTAAGGACCTACGATGAGCACCATGACCCCTGCCGAGATCGTCTCGGAACTCGACAAGCACATCATCGGCCAAGGCCGTGCGAAGAAAGCGGTTGCCGTGGCGCTGCGCAACCGCTGGCGCCGTCAGCAGGTTGCCGACCCGCTGCGTCAGGAAATCACGCCGAAGAACATCTTGATGATCGGACCGACCGGCGTCGGTAAAACCGAAATCGCGCGGCGTCTGGCGAAACTGGCCGACGCACCGTTCATCAAGATCGAAGCCACCAAATTCACCGAAGTCGGCTATGTAGGCCGCGACGTCGACAGCATCGTGCGCGATCTGATCGAAATCTCGGTCAAACAGACGCGCGAAACGGAAATGCGCAAAGTGCGGACCAAGGCGGAAGATCAGGCCGAAGACCGCATCCTCGACATCCTGTTGCCGAGCGCCCGGCCGGTAGGTTTCGGCGCAAGTTCGAGCGCGACGGATACTGCCGACGAAGGCAGCACCACGCGCCAGACCTTCCGCAAGCGTCTGCGTGAAGGCCTGCTCGACGACAAGGAAATCGAACTCGACGTCGAACAGCCGCAAGTGGGCATGGACATCATGGGGCCGCCGGGCATGGAAGACATGACCGAGCAGATCCGTTCAATGTTCGCGAACATCGGCGGCGGCAAGAAAACGCGCCGCAAGCTGAAAGTGAAGGAAGCGCTCAAAGTCCTCACCGACGAAGAAGCCGGCAAGATGCTCAACGACGAAGAGGTGAAAACCAAGGCGGTGCAGAACGTCGAGCAGAACGGCATTGTGTTTCTCGACGAAATCGACAAGATCGCGTCGCGTAATGAAGCCGGCGGCGGTGAAGTGTCCCGTCAGGGCGTACAGCGCGATCTGTTGCCACTGGTCGAAGGCACCACGATCAATACCAAGTACGGCATGGTGAAGACCGACCACATTCTGTTCATCGCGAGTGGCGCGTTTCATCTGGCCAAGCCGAGCGATCTGATTCCGGAACTGCAGGGCCGCTTCCCGATTCGGGTCGAACTGGATTCGCTGTCAGTGAAAGATTTCGAATCGATTCTGGTGTCGACCGACGCGAGCCTCGTCAAGCAATACCAGGCGCTGCTGGCTACGGAAGACGTGCACCTGGAATTCGCCGACGACGGTATTCGCCGTCTCGCCGAGATCGCGTATTCGGTGAACGAGAAGACCGAAAACATCGGCGCACGCCGTCTGTACACGGTGATCGAAAAGCTGCTCGAGGAAGTGTCGTTCGCGGCCGGCAATCATTCGGGCAAGGCAGTACAGATCGACGCGGCGTATGTGGATCGCGCGCTGAACGAAGTGGCGGAAGACGAGGATCTGTCGCGCTACGTGCTGTAATACCGAAACCGGCGTCGATGTGGACGCCATGTCACAGCCACGCGCCTCGCACGTGATCCGATCATGTGTGAGACGTAAAAAAACGGGCCGTCTTGAAAAAGACGGCCCGTTTTGCTTGATGCTTCACGGCCCACAAGCGCGGGCGGGTCTCAGCGCTTACTGCTTGACCGGCCGCTTTGCCAGTTTGCGTTGCAGCGTTCGACGATGCATGTTGAGCGCACGTGCCGTAGCCGAAATATTGCCGCCGTGTTCCGCGAGCACACGTTGAATATGCTCCCACTCCAGACGAGCGACCGACAGCGGTGTGGGATGCTCGATTGCTTCTTCAGCTTGCAAAGCGCTCGCTTCGCTTTGCAGCGCAGACAGGATCGTCTCGACATTGGCAGGCTTCGCCAGGTAGTTATCGGCGCCGTCTTTCACTGCCTGTACCGCCGTGGCAATGCTCGCATAACCGGTCAGCACCAGCATGCGCGCGTCCGGCTGCAAATCGCGCAACGGCGCGACGAGCGTCAGGCCGGAATCGTTGCCGAGATGCAGATCTACTGTGATCTGGCTGAACTTCTGCTGGTTCGCCAACTTGATCGCTTCATCCGCGTTGTGCGCTTCGGCCACCGTATAACCGCGCCGCGTCAAACCACGGGCGAGGATGCCGGAGAACACTTCATCGTCGTCGATCACCAGAAAATTCATATCGCTCATGCCTGTTTCTCCGTGTTGGATGGCGTAGTGCCTTGACGGCCCGCCCCTGATAACTTGCGCGCGGCAAGCGGCAGTCTCAATACTGCACGCGTGCCACGCGGCTTGATCTCACTGACGTCGGCCAGTTCGATCGATCCCTTCAGACGTGCCGCCGCTGAAAACGCCAGATACAGGCCCACGCCATGTCCACCCTGTGTGCTGTCGACCGGCATCGTGCCGAGCGATCCGCGCAAAGCGGCTGGAATGCCGGGACCGGCGTCGCATACCTCGAATACGATCTGATCCACGCGCTCTGCGAGCTTGCACGACAGCGTGACGTGATCGCGGCTCGCACGCGCGGCGTTGTCGAGCAGAATTGTGAGAATCTGACTGACGGCAACCGTATCGTCAAGACTGACACCCTCGGGCGGCACACCGATCCGCTCGAACTTCACATGCGGATGGCGCAAGCGCCACTGCTCGGCAAACGACTCGAGCCATTCGCCGACCGCTTGCCGGTTGGTCGTTGTCGATGCACGGCTACGCAGCCGCGCAAGCGCAGACGTACAGAGCGTCATTTGCTGTTCAAGCAACTCCAGATCGGCGCTGTACGGCGCGAGGCCTTGATCGGTTCGCGCGGCGTCGCGCAATTCTTCGGACAACATCGCAATTGTAGACAGCGGCGTACCGATTTCGTGCGCGACCGTGGCTGCCTGCACGCCGAGCGCGACGGCACGTTCATCGTGAAGCAAGCGCTGCTGCGCGTCCCCGAGCGCTGCGTCACGTAGTCGCAGAGCGCGTGACATGCGCGCGACGAACCATGCAATCAGGCCAACGCTGACCATGAAGTTCACCCACATGCCGGCGCGATAGTAGTCGAACAGATTCGCCGGATTGTCGAGATTGAGCGGTACGGAATCGAAGCCCAACACTGCGTAGCAGGCTACGGCGAACGCGGCGAGCCACGCCATCAGTTGCCATGGCAACACGGCCGCGGCGATCGCGAGCGATGGCAGGTACAGCGAAACGAATGGGTTGGTAGTACCGCCCGAGAGGAACAGCAGCGCCGACAGCGCGCCGAGATCGACCCAGATCTGGCCGAACAGTTCGAGATTTGACTCGGGCCGCTGTTGCGAAACACGCCACCACGTGAGTCCGTTGAAGATCACTTCGAGGGCGATCACGAGCAGCATGGCGGGCAGCGGCAGGTGCACGCCGAAGAAGATCTGCACGACCGCGATCGTCACCAGTTGGCCGATGATGGCGAGGCTGCGCAGCCAGAACAGATGGCCGAGGTTGACGCGGCCGGTGTTGGTTATACGATGCATGACTTTAGTTTACCTGTTCGGACTCGTCCGACTGACCTCGCGAACTCACGCCGCTAACATGGAATTTTTGCGATAGCGCTGCACGGCCGCCGATCAGTGATCACCGGTTCGTGCACCGCCTCAACCCTTCCATGCTACCTACCTCTGACAGCGCGACGCCCATCTCATCAGCTTTCCTGACTTTTCTGCGACATGCTGCCGCAGCCAGACAAAACGGCACCGCACAAGCAGAGGCCACGTGGCTCGATAGCGCCGCACAGCTTCATCCGCTCGACGATGCATCGATCGCAACGCTCATCGCTACGCTGCTCGAGCAACATCGTCAAAATGACGCGATCGAACTCGCCGCCATTATTGCCCAACTCGATCCCCATCGCGCTCTTGCACACTTCCGTGTCGGCTACGCGCTGCAGATGGCAAACCGGCATGGCGACGCAATCGCCCCCTATCGTCGCGCACTCGCCATCAATCCAGCATTCCCGCAGTTGCGCAACAATCTCGCTGGCGCCCTCGCACTCACGGACGGCGATCTCAACGAGCAACTCGCTCTACTGGAAAGTGCTGTTCATGACGATCCCAACCAGGGCGACGCATGGATCAATCTGACTCAGGCACATCGCGTCAATTTGAATCTGCCGCGCGCACTCGAAGCCGGCGCACGAGCCGTGCAATGCGCGCCGCATAGCCCGCTGGCGCACAACAACTATGCGCTGGCGCTGCGTGAAGCGCAACGCTGGGACGAGGCGGAGCAAGCCGCAAAAACTGCCAGTGCCTTAGCACCCAACAATGCCGCCATGCGCTCCAATCTCGGCATGCTGCAACTCGTGCGCGGCGATTACACGCACGGCTGGCAGTCCCATGAAGCGCGCTGGGATGGCTCGCTTGAATTGGGCGGCCTCCGCCCAGTCATGCCCGCGCCGACCTGGCAGGGTGAGTCGCTCGTCGGCAAAACACTGCTGGTGTGGGGCGAACAAGGCATGGGCGACGTCTTGCAATTCAGCCGCTATATCCCTCTGCTGGCCGCACGTGTTCATCACGAAGGCGGCCGTCTCGTCTGGAATTCATTTCCGCAAATGGGTGCGCTGCTCGCTCGCAGCCTCGGCAATCAGGTGGACGGTTATTCGGCTGGCGGCGGCGTCGACGCTTTGCCGCCGTTCGACTACGAAATTCCGCTGCTCAGCTTGCCTTTGATATTCGGCACAAGCGAAGAGACCATCCCCGCTGAAATTCCGTACTTGCATGCGGACATCGCAGCCAGCAAATCGTGGCAAAAGAGGCTTGGTGAAGAAACGAGACTCAAGGTCGGATTGGTGTGGACCGGCAGCGCCGGCCATCAGCGCAATCCATTCCGGCGAGTTGGCTGGGAGCGCTATGCGGAATATTTCAGCCACATGCAAAACGTGGCGTTCTATTCGCTGCAACCGGGTGCCGACGCAGACGTCGCGGCCGCCCGGGCAGCGGGTCTGCCGATGTCGGACTACAGCGCCGAATTCGCCAACTTCGACGACACGGCGGCGTTTGTCAGCGCGCTCGATCTGGTCATTACGGTTTGCACGTCCGTGGCGCATCTGAGCGGCGCGCTCGGCCAGCGCACCTGGGTCCTGCTGGACGTCAATCCACATTGGGTCTGGTTGCTCGACCGTTCCGACAGCCCCTGGTATCCCGACGCAACGCTCTACCGGCAACCACAGTTCGGCCAGTGGGACCCGGCACTGAAGACCATTGCACGCGATCTTGAGGTGCTCGCGGCCCGGCATCACGCGACATAGATCCGTACAACGCGACTACCAGAGCCGCGCCGCCTTCAAGGCAAACCGGCACCCGGCGCCGGGTGCACGGACCTCGCAAGTTCTGCGGCGAGACATTCAGGGCACAGGCAGCGGCCGGACGGCTCGAGCCGGTCTAACGGCAGAGCCGGCATCTCACGGCACCAGCAGTCGAACGGCACCCCGTGCATGGCGCAATCGAAAGCATGACCGCAGCGCGGACAAAGCGCGCTGCTTTCAGAGCGGGACGCTGACGATTTCATAAGGGCCGGATGATCTCGCTTCAGCCTGGATCAGGAAACACAGGAAATAATGCCACGACTCGCGGCCCCCCGTCAGTTGGCCATTCGGCCAATTCACGGGGCCACCCGAACGGCGGTAAGCTTGCTTGCCGGTCGCAGCTTCAGGCCGTCCGTTGCGCAGTGCGCAAAGCCCGCGCCGCCCGTCACCGGGGACCGTATCGAAAACCCTGTTGCAGCGCGCCAGTCCTGTACAATTCGCCCTGTTTTAACTGTTCCGTGCCAGAGCCTGCCGCCATGTCCGAGCTTCCTGACCTTTCGCAGATCGCGCCCACCCTGAAGGCTGAAATCCTGGCCGAGGCGCTGCCCTACATTCGCCAGTATCACGGTAAGACCGTGGTCATTAAATACGGCGGCAACGCCATGACGGAAGAGCGCCTGAAGCAAGGCTTCGCGCGCGACGTGATTCTGCTGAAGCTGGTCGGTATCAATCCGGTCATCGTGCACGGCGGCGGTCCGCAAATCGACCAGGCGCTGAAGAAAATCGGCAAGCAGGGTACGTTCATTCAGGGCATGCGCGTCACCGACGAAGAGACGATGGAAGTCGTCGAATGGGTGCTCGGCGGCGAAGTGCAGCAGGACATCGTCACGCTGATCAACCACTTCGGCGGCCACGCGGTCGGTCTGACCGGCAAAGACGGCGGCCTGATCCACGCGCGCAAGATGCAGATGCCGGATCGCGACAATCCGGGCCAGTACGTCGATATCGGCCAAGTGGGCGAAGTCGAGGCGATCAATCCCGCAGTCGTGAAAGCGCTGCAGGACGACGCGTTCATTCCGGTGATCTCGCCGATCGGCTTCGGCGAAGACGGCCTGTCATACAACATTAATGCGGATCTGGTTGCGGGCAAACTGGCGGTCGTGCTGAACGCCGAAAAGCTCGTGATCATGACCAACATCCCGGGCGTGATGGATAAGGAAGGCAATCTGCTGACCGATCTGTCGGCACGCGAAATCGACGGCCTGTTCGCAGACGGCACGATCTCCGGCGGCATGCTGCCGAAAATCTCGTCGGCGCTGGATGCGGCGAAGAGTGGCGTGCGTTCGGTGCACATCATCGACGGGCGCATCGAGCACTCGGTGCTGCTGGAAATTCTCACCGAACAGCCGTTCGGCACGATGATCCGCTCGCATTGATTCCTGCCTCAAACCCGGCCCACGCGGTACGCCAGTCAGGCGTGCCGCGTGGGTCGTGCAGTTGCACCGCCGCCGCGCC
The DNA here is from genome assembly GCF_009455635.1 of Paraburkholderia agricolaris. Taxonomy (NCBI): domain Bacteria; kingdom Pseudomonadati; phylum Pseudomonadota; class Betaproteobacteria; order Burkholderiales; family Burkholderiaceae; genus Paraburkholderia; species Paraburkholderia agricolaris. The sequence continues at coordinate 134,077 of NZ_QPER01000001.1, read as the reverse complement.
CAACTGTGACGCACAACGCGCCACCCTCCGGCGCAACGACACGCCTCCCTTTTCTATCGCCCTGCGCGTCGCGAGCCGTCGTCAGCGTTCGCCACGCGAAGCGGCTGCCTGCGCCTGAACGGCGTCCTCCATCATGCGCACCCCCACTTCCCGACGCCGTCGTCCGCACATCGCAGGTGGCAGTCCGGTCTGGCTGTTCGATCTCGACAACACGCTGCATCACGCCTCGCACGCGATCTTCCCGGCGATCAATCAGGGCATGACGCAGTACATCATCGACGCGTTGCAGGTCGACATCGACGAAGCCAACCGCCTACGCACCGGCTACACGCAACGCTACGGCGCGACGCTGCTCGGCCTGGCCCGTCATCATCCGCTCGACCCGAACGATTTTCTGAAAGTCGTCCACACGTTCCCCGATCTCGGTTCGATGATCCGTCACGAACGCGGTGTGGCGCGGCTAGTCGCGGCGCTGCCCGGGCGCAAGATCGTGCTGACCAATGCCCCTGAGGCCTACGCGCGTGCGGTACTGGCGAAACTGCGCATCGAGCGCCTGTTCGAACAGGTGATTGCCATCGAACATATGCGCGATCGCCGCAGCTGGCGCGCCAAACCTGACCATGCGATGCTGCGTAAGGCGATGCGCGACGCGCACGTCTCGCTCAAAGACGTGATCCTCGTGGAAGACACGCGTTCGCATCTGAAGAACTACCGGCAACTCGGCATCCGCACGGTGTGGATCACCGGTCATCTGCCGCGCAAACCGCACGCGGACGGCATCCCGACGCGTCTGCCGGGCACCGGCCGGCCGCACTATGTCGACCGATGCATTCGTTCGTTAAAATCGCTAAGACTGGGCACCCGCTCGGTTCGATTGAAGGGACAGCAGACGGGACGACAGCCATGCAGCCGATCGACAAGCCTGACGAAGCCGTAGCCGAAGACGAACCCACCCAGCCGGCCGCCCCGCGCGCGCCGCGCCTGAAGCCGGGCGAGCGCCGCGTGCACATCCTGCAGACGCTTGCCGCGATGCTGGAGGCACCGAAGAGCGAAAAGATCACCACAGCGGCCCTCGCCGCCCGGCTCGGCGTCTCGGAGGCCGCGCTGTACCGCCATTTCGCCAGCAAAGCGCAAATGTTCGAAGGACTTATCGAGTTCATCGAGCAAACCATCTTCGGCCTGATCAACCAGATCGCCGACAAGGAAAACAACGGCGTGCTGCAGGCCCGCGCGATTGCGCTGATGTTGCTCAACTTCCCTGCGAAGAATCCCGGCATGACACGCGTGTTGACCTGCGAAGCGCTGGTCGGCGAACACGAACGGCTGACCGAGCGGGTCAATCAGATGCTGGAACGGGTCGAGGCGTCGTTGAAGCAGTGTTTGCGCGTGGCCCAACTGGAAGCGAACGCAAGCGCAGCTGAAAACGCAAGCCCGAACGCCAATGCGCAGGCGGCCCCGCTGCCGCCAGGCTACGATCCGGCGATCCGGGCGAGCCTGCTGCTGAGCTACATCATCGGCCGCTGGCATCGCTATGTGCGCAGTGGCTTTGCGCGGCAGCCCGCCGAACACGCCGATGCGCAACTGCTGCTGATTCTTCAGTAGTCCGCGCGGTACGCGAACTCACAGCGGCGCCCGCGACGCTGCCGCACGGAATTTTCCGCTATACTTTGCGCCTGACCGCGGCTCGCCGAAGTACCCGAGACCTCTGTCCAGAGCACCTTGAACACCTGAACACGTAGTATCACGCGCCGATTTGCTGACTCGATTGCGGGCGCGCGAACTGCCGGGAACGTCTTTCCCGCGGTTCACTATAAATGCGGCTAAAGAGGTCGTCAGCTGCGCACATCGTTTTTCCTCCGTGCCTCGCCGACGCCAATCTAGCCGCCCTGTATCTGTTAAATGGCGGGATGAATGGAATCGATCGGTATCGTCGCTCCCCAAAAAATGCATTTCACCGAGCCGCTGCTCATGCAGAACGGCAGCTCGCTGGCCGGTTACGACCTGATGGTCGAGACCTACGGCACGCTCAACGCCGCGCGCAGCAATGCCGTGCTGGTGTGCCACGCGCTCAACGCGTCGCACCACGTGGCGGGCGTGTACGCGGACAATCCGAAGGACATCGGCTGGTGGGACAACATGGTCGGCCCGGGCAAGCCGCTCGACACCAACAGATTCTTCGTGATCGGCGTGAACAACCTGGGCTCGTGCTTCGGCTCGACCGGGCCGATGAGCATCGATCCGGCCACCGGCAATCCGTACGGCGCGACTTTCCCCGTCGTGACGGTGGAAGATTGGGTGAACGCCCAGGCGCGCGTCGCCGATGAATTCGGCATCGCGCGCTTCGCGGCGGTGATGGGCGGCAGCCTCGGCGGCATGCAGGCGCTCGCGTGGAGCATGATGTATCCGGAACGCGTGGGCCATTGCATCGTCGTGGCGTCCACTCCGAAGCTGTCCGCGCAAAACATCGCGTTCAACGAAGTGGCGCGCTCGGCGATCCTCTCGGACCCCGACTTCCATGGCGGCAACTACTACGCGCACAACGTGAAACCGAAGCGCGGCTTGCGCGTCGCGCGCATGATCGGCCACATCACGTATTTGTCGGACGACGACATGGCCGAGAAATTCGGCCGTTCGCTGCGTCGCGCGGAAGGCGCGGTGGACGCGTACAACTTCAACTTCGACGTCGAGTTCGAAGTGGAGTCGTACCTGCGCTATCAGGGCGACAAATTCGCCGATTACTTCGATGCGAACACCTACTTGCTGATCACCCGCGCGCTCGACTATTTCGATCCGGCCAAAGCCTTCGACGGCGACTTAACCGCCGCCGTCGCGCACACCACCGCGAAATACCTGATCGCCAGTTTCTCGACCGACTGGCGTTTCGCGCCGGCCCGCTCGCGCGAACTGGTGAAGGCACTGCTCGACCACAAGCGCACCGTGACCTACGCGGAAATCGACGCCCCACACGGCCACGACGCCTTCCTGCTAGACGACGCGCGCTATCACAACCTGATGCGCGCCTACTACGAACGCATTGCAAACGAGGTGAACGCATGAACCAGCGAGCACTCGATTATCTGGCGTTGCGCCCGGACTTCCGCGCAATCGCCCGCTGGGTCGAACCGCGCGCCACCGTGCTCGATCTGGGTTGCGGCGACGGCTCCTTGCTGTCGCTCCTGACCGAAGAACTGGACGTGCAGGGCTACGGCATCGAAATCAACGACGCCGGGGTGCTGGCGTCGACGCAAAACGGCGTCAACGTGATCCAGCAGAATCTGGAAGACGGCTTGCGCCTGTTCGAAGATCGCAGCTTCGATTTCGCGGTTTTGTCGCAAACGCTGCAAACCATCCATCAAACGGCTGCGATCCTGCGCGAGACGGTCCGGGTGGGCAAGGAGTGCATCGTCTCGTTCCCGAATTTCGGTTACTGGGCGCACCGGCTGTCGGTGCTGAAAGGCCGCATGCCGGTATCGAAGTCGCTGCCTTACCAGTGGCACAACACGCCGAACGTGCGAGTGCTGACAATCAAGGATTTCGAGGCGCTTGCGCCGGAAGTCGGCATCGAGATTCTCGACCGCGTGGTGCTTCACGACGGCCAGGTGGTGCGATGGGGGGTGAACTGGCGTGGTAGTCTTGCGGTCTATCGCGTCAAGAAAAGCTAACACCACTTATCCACATGTCGAACCCGCCGCACGAGGCGCCTGCACTTACCGCTCACGAAGAACATCCCGGCTGGCGCGCGTTTCTGAATACGCGCATGCTGATCTGCGTCTTTCTCGGCTTTACGTCGGGACTGCCGCTGTTCACGCTCGTCTATCTGGTGCAGGCCTGGCTACGCTCTGAAGGCGTCAATCTGAAGGAAATCGGCCTGTTTGCGCTGATCCAGTTCCCGTACACCTGGAAATTCGTCTGGGCGCCGCTGATGGACCGCTACGTGCCGCGTTTGCCGGGCTGGCGTCCGGGCAGACGGCGCGGCTGGATGCTGGTCACGCAGATTCTGGTCGCGGGCGCGATTGCGACGCTAGGTTTCGTGTCGCCGCGCGACTCGATCTGGACGGTGGCGGCCTTGACCGCGCTGGTCGCGTTCTTCGGCGCGAGCCAGGATATCTCGATCGACGCCTACCGGCGCGAATTGCTGAGCGACACCCAGCAGGGTCTTGGCAATGCGGTGCACGTGAACGCGTACAAGATCGCCGCGCTGGTGCCGGGTTCGCTGGCGCTGATTTTGTCCGACCATCTGCCGTGGACCACCGTTTTCATTGTCACCGCTGCATTCATGCTGCCGGGCATGGTTATGACGCTGGTAGTGCGCGAGCCCGAAGTGCACGGCACGCCGCCGAAGAATCTGCGCGACGCGATCATCGAGCCATTCCACGAGTTCATTCAACGCGACGGCTGGCGCGGTGCGCTGTTCGTGCTCGGCTTCATCTTTCTTTATAAGCTCGGCGACACGATGGCGACCACGCTGTCCACGTCGTTCTTTCTCGACATCGGCTATTCGCGCACGCAGATCGGCGTGATCGCCAAGACCACCGCGTTCGGCGCGAGTCTGGCGGGCGGGATTGTCGGCGGAATCTGGCTGATGAAAATCGGCATCGGCCGCGGGCTGTGGATCTTCGGCATCCTGCAGATGGTGTCCACGCTCGGCTTTGCATGGCTTGCGCATCTTGGTCCGGCGTCGCCGGGTCTTGCCGTGATCTATGACATCGCTGTCTGGCTGAGCCAGGGTACGTCGAAGCTGCTCGCGCTAGTCGGCATCGACTGGACAGTGCAGCTCGATCCGCGCTCGGTCGCGCTGGCGCTGGTCTACGGTCTCGAAACCTTCGCGACGGGTCTGACGATGGCGGCCTTCACCGCTTACATTGCCAGCACCACCGACCCGCGCTACACCGCCACGCAGTTCGCGCTCTTTACGAGCCTGGCTTCGGTGCCACGCACGTTGGCATCGGCGGCAAGCGGCTATGTGGTCGCGCGGATCGGCTGGTTCGACTACTTCATCGTGTGTACCGCGCTGGCGCTGCCCGGCATGCTGCTTCTGCTGCGTATCGCTCCGTGGAGAACCCGGTCGTGACGGTGCTTCAGTCAAAGCGCGTCGTGCGCCCGGAATCGGATGCCTCGGGAATTGCTTCGCCCAAGCCTGGCCACGCGCTGCTGCGCGCGGCGTTGGCGCTGGGTTGCGCGACGAGCCTCACAGTCGGTGCACCGTTGAACGCCTACGCCACCGCCACGACGGCGGCCGGCACCAGCGCGCCGTCGCCAACGTCGTCGCCTACGCCGGCACCCGCGGCGACGCCAGCGGCAAAGGCCGCAGTGGGCACGGCAGGCCCCGAAAACGCGACATCGACGGCACCCAGCGCGAACAGCGCTACAAACGCCGGCAGCACGCCCGCAGCCACCACGCCGCCAGCTTCCACGCAGCAGCCTACCGCACCGGTTACGGCAAGGACGCCCGCGGCGACCTCGACACCGGCCACTGCCGCGAAGGCACCCGCTCCCACGTCAGCGCCCGCCGCGACCTCCAGCGTTCCCACGCCGCCGACATACAGCGCGCCGAACACACAGTTGCGCTATGGCGGCTACCTCGTGTTTCGCAACCTGATCCCGTCGCCGATGCTCGAGGCGCAAGCCGCTCAGGAGTTCAACGAGATCGTCTACGGCGCCGAGCACGCGAACAGTCTGTACGGTGACACCGACGCCCACGTCACACGGGTGCGTTCGATCATCGACAAAATGATTCCCTACTCGCTGAAATGGAACGAGCGGGCAAAGAACTGGAAGTGGGATCTGGCGGTAGTACGCTCGCCCGATATCCGCATGTACTGCCTGCCGGGCGGCAAGATCGTTGTGTACAGCGGCCTGCTCGATCGCGTGCGTCTGAACGACAACGAACTTGGCATGCTGATCGGTCACGAGATCGCCCACGCGCTGCGCGAGCATGCGCGCGAGCGGCTCGGTGAACTGCAGGCCAGCCAGCTCGACTCATCCGGTACGATCCCGCAGCTATTCGGGCTCGCCGATCTGGGCGCGGCGCCGCTCGGCATCGGTTCGCGCCTGCTGGAGATGAAGTACGAGAGCACCGACGAAACCGAGGCCGACGTGATCGGTAGCGATATTGCCTCGCGCGCCGGTTTCGATCCGCGCGCCGCGGTCACGCTATGGGACAAGCTGGCCACGGCAACGCGCAGCAACCGCGATCAGGGCTTTATCTACGTGCATCCGTACACACCGGCGCGGCGCCAGGACATCATCAAGCGCTTGCCGGATATGCTGCCGCTCTATGCGAAGGCAATCGGCAAGAGCGTCGATGCACTGCCGGACTATGCCGGCATGGGCCGCCCGCGCCGCAAACCCATCAGTAGCGAGTGAGGCGTGCAAGCCGCGGCGCTTGCGGCTTGCACGGTTCCTTGCGGCTCGGCTAGCCGTCCTTACTTCTTGACCTTGTGATCGTAATCGACGGTCAGCGGCGCATGGTCGCTGAACTTGATATCGCGGAACACGTCGGTGCGTTTCGCCTTGCCGGCAATGCCCGCCGTGGCGATCTGATAATCGATCCGCCACCCCACGTTCTTCGCATACGCCTGACCGCGGTTACTCCACCACGTGTATTGCTCGGGCCGCTGATCGAGCGTGCGAAATACGTCGACGTAACCCACTTCATCAAACAGCTTGGTGAGCCACTCGCGCTCTTCCGGCAGGCAACCTGAATTCTTCTGGTTGCTCTTCCAGTTCTTGATGTCGATCTCTTTGTGGACGATGTTCACGTCGCCGCACACGATCACTTCCCGTTCCTGGGCCAACTCGGCGAGATGCGGCATGAACTCGTCCATGAAACGGAACTTGGCCTGCTGACGTTCGTCACCGCTCGATCCCGACGGCACGTACACCGAGATCACCGACAGTTTGCCGAAACGCAATTCGACATAGCGCCCTTCCGGATCGAATTCCTCGCTGCCGAAGCCGATCACCACTTCATCCGGCTCATGTCGCGTGTACACGCCCGCGCCGCTATAACCTTTCTTCACCGCGTGCTGGAAATAGCCGGTGAAACCGTGTGGCGACATGAACTCCGGTGTCAGATCGTCTTGCGAACATTTGATTTCCTGCACGCACAGCACGTCGGCTTTCTGTTCGCCGAACCAGTCAAAAAAACCCTTCTTTGCCGCTGAGCGGATGCCGTTCAGGTTGGCGGTAATCACACGCAACATGTCGTTCCCTTTATGTTCAATTCGTTTGTGGAGCAGAGTACCGAAGGCACAGGATCATTCGACCTTGACGCCCTTCAGCGATTCTTTGGCCGGTGGATATTCGAGCTTTAACGCTTCGAACGTGCGCAGCAACAACTCGGCGACCATCACATTGCGATGCGTCTTCGAATCGGCAGGCACCACGTACCACGGCGCGTATTCGGTCGACGTCACGGCCAGCATATCGCAGTACGCCGCCTGATACTGGTCCCACTGCTTGCGTGCTTCGAGATCGGAGACGTCGAATTTCCAGTGCTTGTTCGGATCGTCGATACGAGCCTGCAAACGCGCGCGCTGCTCGTCTTTCGAAATGTGCAGCATGCACTTGACGATAGCCGTCCCACTGTCGGCCAACAGTTTCTCGAACTGGCGAATGTGGCAACAGCGTTGCTCGAATGCTTCGGCGTCCAGACTGCCAAGCACGCTCGGCACCAGCAAATCTTCGTAGTGGCTACGGTTGAAAATCGTCAACTCGCCGGCAGCGGGTGCCTGCGCATGCACGCGCCATAGAAAATCGTGCGCCAGTTCCACAGGCGTCGGCGCCTTGAACGGCACGATGCGCAAACCAAGCGGATCGACTTCATGAAACACCGCGCGGATCGTGCCGTCCTTGCCGCTCGTGTCCATGCCTTGCAACACCAGCAACACCCGGCGCGTCCGCTGCGCGTGCAGGCACTCCTGCTGCGTGTCGAGGATCGCGCCGATCTCCGACAAACGCGCCCGGTCGGCATCTTTCGAACCGGACGAAAAAGGTTTTGCGGACGGGTCGAAAGCGTCGAGTGAGAATTTGTTGTTCTTCTTGCCGTCGTCGAAATACGGCACGCGGAAATCGTCGAGTTCGGGTTGCTTCGCCATTCACACACTCCGTGATCTGCGTTAAAACATCGCCCGCAAATGAAACGGGCCGTTGCCCCACTTTCGTTTCCGGCAACAGCCCGCGATGACCGGCGCATCCGCACCGGCCACATTGCTTCGACTCAGGACAGCTTCTTCTTCAGCAGTTCGTTGACCTGCGCCGGATTGGCCTTGCCCTTGGTGGCTTTCATCGCCTGACCGATCAGTGCGTTGAACGCCTTTTCCTTGCCGGCGCGGAATTCCTCGACCGACTTCGCATTCGCGGCGAGCACTTCGTCGATAATCGCTTCGAGCGCGCCGGTGTCTGAAATCTGCTTCAAACCCTTCGCTTCGATGATGCGATCGGCAGCGGCTTCGTCGGTGGCCTTCTCTTCCCAGATCGCGACAAAAATTTCCTTCGCGATCTTGTTCGAGATCGTGCCGTCGGCGATACGTTGCAACAACAACGCGAGTTGCGCCGACGAAACCGGGCTGTCAGCAATGTCCAGGCCCTCGCGATTCAATTGCGACGACACTTCGCCCATCAGCCAGTTAGCCGCGACCTTGGCATTCGCCGGACCGACCTTGAGCACAACCGCCTCGTAGTACGCGGCCATCGCCTTGCTCGACGTCAGCACGTTTGCGTCATACGGCGTCAGGCCGTATTGCGTGACGAAGCGCTGTTGAATCGCGACCGGCAGTTCCGGCATTTCACCCTTCACGCGTTCGACCCACGCTGCATCGATCACGAGCGGCATCAGGTCGGGATCGGGGAAATAGCGGTAATCGTGCGCGTCTTCCTTGCTGCGCATCGAGCGCGTTTCGCGCTTGTCCGGATCGTACAGACGCGTTTCCTGCACCACCGTGCCGCCGTCTTCGATCAATTCGATCTGACGGCGCACTTCGTACTGGATCGCTTCTTCGAGGAAGCGGAACGAGTTCAGGTTCTTGATCTCGGCACGCGTGCCGAATTCCGCCTGACCGACCGGGCGCACCGACACGTTCGCGTCGCAACGGAACGAGCCTTCCTGCATGTTGCCGTCGCAGATGCCGAGCCAGGTGACCAGCGTGTGCAGCGTCTTCGCATACGCGACCGCCTCAGCCGCGCTGCGCATTTCCGGCTCGGTGACGATTTCGAGCAGCGGCGTGCCGGCGCGATTCAGGTCGATGCCGGTCATGCCCGCGAAGTCTTCGTGCAACGACTTGCCCGCATCTTCTTCAAGGTGAGCGCGCGTCAGGTTGACGACCTTTTCGTACGCTTCCTTACCCGCCTTTTCGTTAGCCGGGACCTGAATCGTCACCTGGCCGCCCTGCACCACGGGGATTTCGTACTGGCTGATCTGATAGCCCTTCGGCAGATCAGGGTAAAAGTAATTCTTGCGCGCGAAAATGCTGCGCGGCGCAATCGTCGAGCCGATCGCGAGACCGAACTGGATCGCACGCTCCACGGCGCCGCGGTTCATCACCGGCAGCGTGCCCGGCAATGCCAGATCGACGGGGCTGGCCTGCGTGTTCGGCGCGGCGCCGAATTGCGTGGCGGTGCCCGAGAAAATCTTCGATTGGGTCGACAGTTGCGCGTGGGTCTCCAGACCGATCACGACTTCCCATTGCTTGGCCATGGTGCTCACACTCCTGCCGGTGCTTTGCGGTGCCAGTCGGTCGCGCGCTGGAACGCGTCGGCCACTTGCAGCATCCGGGCTTCATTGAAATAGTTGCCGATGATCTGCAGACCCACCGGCCGCTGTGCATTCGCGCCCGCGCCAAAGCCGCACGGCACGCTCATGCCCGGCAAACCGGCAAGGCTCACCGACAGCGTGTAGATGTCGGCCAGATACATCTGCACCGGATCGTCGCCCTTCGCGCCGAGGTCCCACGCCACCGACGGCGCGACCGGCCCCATGATCACGTCGCACTGCTTGAACGCTTCCTGGAAGTCCTGCGCAATGATGCGGCGGATCTTCTGCGCTTGCAGGTAGTACGCGTCGTAATAGCCATGCGACAGCACATAGGCGCCCACCAGAATGCGGCGCTTCACTTCCGGACCGAAGCCTTCGGCCCGCGACTTCTTGTACATATCGAGCAGATCGCGATACTCCGCGGCACGATGGCCGAAGCGCACACCGTCGAAACGCGACAGGTTCGACGAAGCTTCCGCCGGTGCGATCACGTAGTACACCGGGATCGACAACTCGGTTTTCGGCAGCGAGACTTCCACCAGCGTCGCGCCCAACGCTTCATATTGCTTCAATGCAGCGTCGATCGAAGCGCGCACGTCGTCAGCCAAACCTTCGCCGAAATACTCTTTCGGCAGGCCGATGCGCAGGCCGGCGAGCGGTTTGTCCGCGCCGTCTTCTTTCCACGTCTTGCCGATGTAGCGCGTGAAGTCTTCATCTTCGCGCGTGAGGCTGGTCGAATCGCGCTCGTCGAAACCGGCCATGGCGTTGAGCAGCGTCGCACAATCCGCGGCGGTTTGGGCCATCGGGCCGCCCTGATCCAGCGACGAGGCAAACGCGATCATGCCGTAGCGCGACACACGGCCATACGTCGGCTTGATGCCGGTAATGCCCGAGAACGAAGCCGGCTGGCGAATCGAGCCGCCGGTATCCGTGCCGGTGGCAGCGGGCGCGAGGCGCGCTGCTACGGCCGCCGCCGAGCCGCCCGACGAACCGCCCGGCACAGCCTGACGATCCCACGGATTCTGCACGGGGCCAAAGTACGAATTCTCGTTGGACGAGCCCATCGCGAACTCGTCCATGTTGGTCTTGCCCACGCACACCATGCCGGCGTTCTGCAGACGCGCGACCACCGTCGCGTCGAACGGGCTCTCGTAGTTCGACAGCATCTTCGAGCCGGCCGTGGAGCGCCAGCCTTTGGTGACGAACACGTCTTTGTGCGCGATCGGCAGGCCGACCAGCGGGCCCGCGTGGCCGGTGTGAAGCAGCGCGTCGGCCGCTTTCGCCTGCGCGAGCGTCAGGTCGGCGTCGACCTGGATGAAGGCGTTCAGGCTATTGGCCGCGTCGATCCGCTTCAGATAGAGCTGCGCCAATTCCACTGCGGAGCATTCCTTGGCCGCTAGGGCGGCACGCAGTTCGGTCAAGCTTTTTTCATGCATTGCGTTTTATCCTGGGCTTGATTCGCGAGTCTTGGTCGATCACTTACTCGATCACCTTCGGCACGAGGTACAGACCGTCTTGCACGGCGGGCGCCGGGCGCTGGAAAGCTTCACGGTCGACGGCTTCGGTCACCGCGTCGTTACGCAGACGCAGCGCGACGTCTTCGATCTGCTCGATCGGATGGGCCAGCGGGGCGATGCCGGTGGTATCGACCGCCTGCATTTGCTCGACGAGGCCGAAGAAATCATTGAGCTGGGCAAGCGTGTGCTCGGCTTCAGCATCAGCCAGTTCGAGCCGCGCGAGATGCGCGATGCGTTTAACATCGGTCAGGGTCAGAGCCATGCTGTCACCGGAAAATGTGGTGGACCGCCGCAGCGCGGGAAAAACAATGCTGCGACAGCGGGTTACGACACTGGAGGAAGACCTCAAAAAAGGGGCCAGCGGCGGCAAAAAGTGCCGTCCGTTTCCTTCAAAACATCCAAAATTATAAGGTATCATTACGCGTTCGACCCAAACCCGGACCGACTTACCAAGGCCTTTCTGAACAATTCCCAAAGATCGTTCGGATTTTTCTGTCTTGGCCTTGCACCGGCCTCCGGTAGACTCCCTCGCAGCTTCAAGTTCCTGTGGCGCCGCTTCCGCCCGGTTGAAGCTGTTATTTTTTCCGCTGCCGCCCTGCGCATACGTTGTGAGGGCCGGCCCCAAGCGAGACAGGATTTTGAATGTTCGGTTTTTTGCGCAGCTACTTCTCCAACGACCTGGCGATTGACCTTGGCACTGCCAACACGCTGATCTACATGCGTGGCAAGGGTATCGTTCTTGACGAACCGTCGGTGGTCTCGATCCGCCAGGAAGGCGGTCCCAACGGTAAAAAGACCATTCAGGCCGTCGGCAAGGAAGCCAAGCAGATGCTTGGCAAGGTGCCAGGCAATATCGAGGCGATCCGCCCGATGAAAGACGGCGTGATCGCCGACTTCACCGTCACCGAACAGATGATCAAGCAGTTCATCAAAACTGCTCACGAATCGCGCATGTTCTCGCCGTCGCCGCGCATCATCATCTGCGTGCCGTGCGGTTCGACCCAGGTCGAGCGCCGCGCCATTAAAGAAGCCGCACACGGTGCGGGCGCTTCGCAGGTCTACCTTATTGAAGAGCCGATGGCTGCGGCAATCGGCGCCGGCCTGCCGGTGTCGGAAGCAACCGGCTCGATGGTTGTCGACATTGGCGGCGGCACGACCGAAGTCGGCGTGATCTCGCTCGGCGGCATCGTGTACAAGGGTTCGGTGCGCGTAGGTGGCGACAAGTTCGACGAAGCTATCGTCAACTATATCCGCCGCAACTACGGCATGCTGATCGGCGAACAAACCGCCGAGGCGATCAAGAAGGAAATCGGCTCCGCGTTCCCGGGTTCCGAAGTCAAGGAAATGGAAGTGAAGGGCCGCAATCTGTCGGAAGGCATTCCGCGCAGCTTCACGATCTCCAGCAACGAAATTCTCGAAGCCCTCACCGATCCGCTGAACCAGATCGTGTCGTCGGTGAAGATCGCGCTCGAACAAACGCCGCCGGAACTGGGCGCCGACATCGCCGAGCGCGGCATGATGCTTACAGGCGGTGGCGCATTGCTGCGCGATCTGGACCGCCTGCTCGCCGAAGAAACCGGCCTGCCGGTGCTCGTCGCCGAAGACCCGCTGACCTGCGTTGTGCGCGGCTCGGGCATGGCGCTCGAACGCATGGACAAGCTGGGCAGCATCTTCTCGTACGAGTAAGCGAGCCCGTCTCCATGTCAGTAGCGCGGATCAGGCAAACGGCCCCATGTGGGCCGGTTTGCCGTTGGCTGGGCCTGCCAGCCTCCGCGTGCTGAACGCGCATCCCTAGCGCGCCGCCGTCTCACCCAACCGCTCACGCCCCCGGCGACCATGGAATACAGTCCGCCGCCCCTGTTCAAGCAAGGCCCTTCCGCCCTCGCACGGCTGATGTTTTTCGTCGTGCTCGCGCTGGCCCTGCTGATCTCCGATGCACGCTTCAAAACGCTCGAAATCGTTCGCGGCGTGCTCGGCGCGGGTCTTTATCCGTTGCAACGCGCAGCCCTCGTGCCGCGCGACGTTTTCATGGGCGCGGCCGACCTGGCGGTGACCAGCGCCACGTTGCGCAGCGAGAACGACAAGCTGCGCGCCAAAGATCTTCAGCTCGCGCAGCAAGCCAATACGGCCGCCGAACTGGCCGCCGAGAACACCCATTTGCGCGCGCTGCTGCAACTCTCGCAGCGCTCGACCACCCAATCGCTACCGGCTGAAATCCAGTACGACACGCGCGATCCGTTCACGCAGAAAGTCGTGATCGGCCGCGGCGCCCAGCAAGGTGTCCAGGACGGTTCGCCGGTCGTCAACGAAGACGGCGTGATCGGGCAGGTGACGCGCGTATTCCCGCTGCAAGCCGAGGTAACGCTGCTCACCGACAAGGACCAGGCCGTGCCCGTGCAGATCGTGCGCACCGGCTTGCGCAGCGTGATTTACGGCACACCGAAGGGCGATACGCTCGATCTGCGCTTCGTACCGATCAGCGCCGACGTGCAAACCGGCGACGAACTCGTCACCAGCGGGCTCGACGGCGTTTATCCGCCGGGGCTGCCGGTCGCCAAGGTCGTGCGGGTCGACAAACAGGCCGATACGGCGTTCGCGCGCGTGATCTGCTTGCCGGTTGCGCCCGTGCGCGGTGCGCGTCAGTTGCTGGTGCTGCACTACCAGAACAACGTGCCGCCGCGTCCGGCGGAAGAGCCCGACGCGGCCACGACCGCGAAAGACGCGAAAGCGAAGAAGGGCGGCAAGCCTGCCGACAGCAAGGCCGCGGCGGATAAATCTGCTGTGAAGCCTGCGGAAAAGCCGGCCACGCCTGCCAAACCCGCGGAAAAGCCGTCGGCCAAAACCGCTGCCGCGGAGAAGAAAGCCGCCGCCGAAAAGAAACCAGCCGCTGAAAAGACTGAAAAGAACACGAAGCCGCCAGCCACGCCGGGGGCACAACCATGAACCGTCCGCAATACATCCTGCAGCCGGTCAATCCGTATTTCATCGCGTTCAGCCTTGCTGCGGCATTCCTGCTGAACCTGATGCCGTGGGGGCGCCTTGCCGGCGTGCCTGACTTCGTGGCGCTCGTACTGCTGTTCTGGAACGTGCACCAGCCGCGCAAAGTGGGCATGGGCATCGCGTTCTTTCTCGGCTTACTGATGGACGTGCACAACGCCAGCCTGCTCGGTGAGCACGCGCTGGCGTATACGTTGTTGTCGTATGGCGCGATTACGATCCATCGCCGGGTGCTGTGGATGTCGCTCGGCGTGCAGACTTTCGCGGTGATGCCGCTGCTGGTCGTCGCGCAACTGGTGCCGTTCGTGATCCGTCTGCTGACGGGCGCGGCGTTTCCGGGCTGGAGTTACCTGATCGACGGCTTCGTCGAAGCGGCGCTGTGGCCGATCGCCAGCGTCCTGCTGCTGATGCCGCAACGCCGCCCGGCCGATCCGGACGATACGCGGCCGATTTAATCACGCATCGAGCCCGCCGGCCGTTCCGATGGAACCCCGGCCCGCCCGGCGCGCATCGCTGTTCATGCCTCCCGGTTCGGGCCGGTTTGGGCGCACACTCATGATGGCCGTCACACGGCCTTTTGCAGAATCGCATGACCGAATTCAAGGACACTCAGCAACAGCTCTCGAAGTTCCGCCTGCGCGTCGCGGCGGCGGGCGTGTTCGTGTTCGTCTGCTTCGGGCTGATCGGTTTCCGTTTCCTGGTCCTGCAGGTCTGGCACTACAGCAAGTACTCGCTGCAAGCCGACGAAAACCGCATCTCGGTCGCGCCGATCGTGCCGAACCGGGGCATCATCACCGACCGTAACGGGGTCGTGCTGGCCAAGAACTACTCGGCGTACACGCTCGAAATCACCCCGTCGAAGCTGAACGACACGCTCGAAAACGTGATCGACAACCTGGCCACCGTGGTCTCGATCGACGCGCGCGACCGGCGCCGCTTCAAGAAGCTGCAGGAAGACTCGAAGAACTTCGAGAGCCTGCCGATCCGCACCCGCCTCACCGACGACGAAGTCGCGCGCTTCACCGCGCAACGCTTCCGCTTTCCGGGCGTGGAAGTGCGCGCGCGCCTGTTCCGTCAATACCCGCTCGGGCCCACCGCGGCGCACGTGATCGGCTACATCGGCCGGATTTCGCAGCGCGATCAGGACCGTATCGACGACGCCAGCGATCAGAACGATAGCGATCCGGATCATTACGATCCGCGCCTCGACGCGAACAACTACAAGGGCACCGACTACATCGGCAAGATCGGCGTCGAGCAGAGCTACGAGACGGAGCTGCACGGCCAGACCGGTTTTGAGGAAGTCGAAGTAACCGCCGGCGGCCGGCCTGTGCGCACGCTGTCGCGCACCCAGGCAACGCCGGGCAATAACCTGGAACTGTCGATCGATATCGGCTTGCAGCAGGTTGCCGAGCAGGCCTTCGCCGGCCGCCGCGGCGCGCTGGTCGCGATCGAACCGGCAACCGGCGACGTGCTGGCGTTCGTGTCGGCGCCGAGCTTCGATCCGAATTCGTTCGTCGACGGCATCGATCAACAGACCTGGGACGAGCTCAACAACTCGCCCGACCATCCGCTCCTGAACCGCCCGCTGCACGGCACCTATCCGCCGGGCTCGACCTACAAGCCGTTCATGGCCCTCGCCGCGCTGACGCTGCACAAGCGCACGCCGGGTTGGGGCTTCCAGGATCCGGGCTCGTACACGTTCGGTGGCCATACGTTCCGCAACGACGTGCGCTCGGGCCAGGGCTGGGTCGACATGAACCGCGCGATCGTGGTGTCGAACGACACGTATTTCTACATGCTCGCGCACGATCTGGGCGTCAACAACATCGCGAACTTCATGAAGCCGTGGGGCTTCGGCCAGATCACCGGCATCGACATTTCGGGCGAAGCGCGCGGCATCCTGCCGTCGACGGAATGGAAGCGCAAGGCCTACCGCAAGCCCGAACAGCAGCGCTGGTACGAAGGCGAAACGATCAGCCTGGGCATCGGCCAGGGCTATAACTCGTTCACCATTCTGCAGCTCGCCCACGCCACGGCCACGCTCGCGAACAACGGCATCGTGATGAAGCCGCACCTCGTGCGCGACATCGAAAACCCGATCACCAAAGAGACGCGCCCGGTCGTGCGCGATCCGAGCGACCGGATCGCCGTGAAGCAATCGGACATCGACTTCATCAAGCACGCGATGGAAGGCGTCGTGACCAACGGGACGGCGTCGAAGGTGTTCATCGGCGCGCAGTATCAGGCCGCCGCCAAGACCGGCACGGCACAGGTCTACTCGCTGCAAGGCGCGAACTACAAAGGCCACGCGATCGCCGAACATCTACGCGACCACGCGCTGTTCATCGCCTTTGCGCCGGTCGAACAACCGAAAATCGCAGTCGCGCTGATCGTCGAAAACGGCGGCTGGGGTGCGGAAGCGGCCGGTCCGATCGCGCGCCGTGTGCTCGATTACTACCTGGTCGGCAAGAACAAGCCCGGCGCTGAAGCGGCGGCGGTCGCGGCAGCTGCCTCGGCGACCCTGGATGCATCCGCGCCTGAAGTGGGTGGAGCACCGACGCCGCAGGACACGGCGCAGCCGGTCAAGGTCGCGGCAGGCTTCACGGCACTGCCGATGCCTGGCGCCGCTTCGGCCGCGGCGGCAGCTTCCGCGGCGGCGGCCGCATCGGCTCCTGTGACAGCATCGTCAACAGCAGCGGCGGCGGCTTCTGCGTCCGGCACCTCCGGCGCACCGGTGCCCGCATCCGCGTCTGCCGCAGCGAAGAATCCTGCGCCGCGTAAATCCGGTGTCCCACATAAACCCCGTCCGGGCAGCGAGCCGACGCCGACCGCCGCCGCGCCGTCGCGGGACGACAGTATTCAGCCTACGTCGCCACACCAGCCGGTTTCCGGCGGCATCGACGAGTAAGGAGAAAGGCATGCAATTCGACAAGCGCGCCTGGCTCGACCGCATCAAGCGGATGTTTGTGGGTTTCGACCGGCCGCTCGCCCTGATCGTGTTTCTGCTGCTGTGCGTCGGCATCGTCACGCTGTACAGCGCCACGCTGGACATGCCTGGCCGAGTGGAAGACCAGTTGCGCAACATCCTGCTGACGTTCGTCCTGATGTGGGCGCTGGCCAATGTCCCACCCACCACGCTGATGCGCTTCGCGGTCCCGCTCTATACGTTCGGGATCGCGTTACTGGTGGCGGTGGCGCTGTTCGGCCTCACACGCAAGGGCGCCAAGCGCTGGATCAACGTCGGTGTGGTGATACAGCCGTCGGAAATCCTGAAGATCGCCACACCGCTGATGCTTGCCTGGTACTACCAGCGCCGCGAGGGCGTGATGCGCTGGTACGACTTTCTGGTCGGCTTCGTGATCCTGATCGTGCCGGTCGGTCTGATCGCCAAGCAGCCTGACCTTGGCACCGCCGTGCTGGTGTTCGCGGCCGGTTTCTTCGTGATTTACTTCGCGGGGCTCAGTTTCAAGCTGATCGTGCCGGTGCTGATTGCGGGCGTGATCGCGGTCGGGTCGATCGCGGCGTTCCAGGACAAGATCTGTCAGCCGGAAGTGCAATGGCCGCTGATGCACGATTATCAGAAGCACCGTATCTGTACGCTGCTCGATCCAACCTCCGATCCGCTCGGCAAGGGCTTTCACACCATTCAGGCGGTGATTGCAATCGGCTCGGGCGGCCCGCTCGGCAAGGGTTGGCTCAAGGGTACCCAGGCGCATCTGGAGTTCATTCCTGAGAAGCACACTGACTTCATCTTCGCGGTGTTTTCCGAAGAGTTCGGTCTGGCGGGCGGAATCGTGTTGCTCACGCTTTATATGCTGCTGATCGCGCGCGGGCTGTATATCGCGGCCAATGGGGCGACGCTGTTTGGGCGGCTGCTGGCCGGATCGCTGACCATGGCGTTCTTCACCTATGCGTTCGTCAACATCGGCATGGTGAGCGGGATCTTGCCGGTGGTGGGCGTGCCGTTGCCATTCATGAGCTACGGCGGTACCGCGCTGACCACGCTGGGGGTCGCGATTGGGCTCATCATGAGCATCGCGCGGCAAAAGCGCTTGATGCAGAGTTAGAGCGGCGTGGCGCTCCGGCTGCCGAGGTGAACGCCGACAGACACAGGGCGAAAAAACACCGCAGACCACGGAATGAAGCCTGGATAAACAAAAGGGGCACTCCACTCAGGAGCGCCCCTTTTTCATTTACTGCGGTTCCATTTACTGCGGTTTCACTTCCTTCTGATCCCGCAATTGCGCGCTCAGTTCCTGATACTTGAGTTTCGCCGCCGGATCGCCCTGCACGGCCGCTGCCGCGTAGTACGCGCGCGCTACGTTCAGATTCTTGTCCACGCCGTCGCCACCACGCTCGTAGAACGAACCGGTCACATACTGCGCGGTCATGTCGCCGCCTTGCGCGGCCTTCTTGTACCAGACGAACGCCTGCCGGTTATCGCGCGTCGTGCCGCGGCCATCGAGGAACTGGTTGGCCAGCGCGAGTTGTGCCTGCACATGCCCCTGTTGCGCAGCCTTCAGGAACCACCGGTGCGCCTCGACCGGATCGCGTTCGACGAACTCACCATCGTCGTACATCTTGCCGTACACGTACTGCGCGTGCGACATGTTGGCGTCGGCGGCTTTGCGCAGCCACTTCTTGCCTTCGTCGACGTTGGCCGGGGCGCCTTCACCGTTGAGCAGCATCATCGCGTAGTTGAACTCGGCAAGCCGGCTGCCGTGCTCCGCCGCTTTACGGAACTCGGTCAGCGCCGCGCCCAGATTGCCGGCGTTGTAGTCGGCGACTGCGGTTTGCGTCTCCGGATCGTTCGACTTCGCGACGCGGTTGTCCTGCGCATACGCCGTCGCGCTCACCGTCAACGCCGCCGCGACCGCCAGACGTACCGCGACGCACTGCACCATCCCCTTCATGTCCTCACCTCCTGCAGCGCCTGGCGGGTCGCGCGCAACATCCACATGACGTCGGCGGCCAGAGCGATAAAACGAAAACCGGCATCGCGATGCTGCTTTGCGCCCGCAGCGTCCATGGCAAAAATTCCACTGGCGATGCCGGCCTTGTCGGCGGCACTCACAATGCGCGCCATCGCCGCCTGCACGTCGGCATGCTTCGAATCGCCGAGGTGCCCGAGGCTCGCGGCCAGATCCGCCGGTCCGACGAACAGGCAATCGACGCCCGGCGTCGCCGCGATCTTTTCGACTTCTTGCAAACCTCGCGCCGACTCGATCTGCACGATGGTCGCGATCTGCGCATTGGCGCTCTGCACGTAGTCGCGCCGCATGCCGTACGATGCCGCTCGCACCACGCCGGCGACGCCACGCTGACCGTCGAGCGCAGCGGCCGTCGGATACTGCGTCAAACGCACAGCCTGTGCCGCCTCTTCAGCGGTTTCGATATTCGGGAACATCAGCGTGCGCGCACCCGCGTCCAGTACGCGCTTGACGAGCCATGCCTCGCTGGCGGGCACACGTACGACCGGCTCGCTCGGCAGATGCGCGGCGGCGATGGCGCGCAATTGCGAGGTGACGTCGCCGCTATCGTTTGGCGCGTGCTCCATGTCGATCAGCAGCCAGTCGAAACCGGCGTGCGCGAGCGCCTCGGCGGCCGAATCGCTGCCGAGCGAAAGCCATAGGCCGAACAGCGGATCGGCTTCTTTCAGACGTTGCTTGAGAGGATTCGTGAAGGTACTCATTGCCTCGCTCCCCGGCGAAGGGACACATCGCCTGAAGCGCGGTTGAGGATGCTGGCGTGCCGGAACCGGCCAACGCCTGGGCCTTGACGGCCTGACTGCTTGCTGCGACGCAATGCGGTGACCAGCATGTCTCGCTCCGTGTGGTTATCGGAGCGATCATACCGTGACAATAACGCGGGGGTTGGGCCGCAAAGCTGAATCGCGCGGCCCCGGATTTAATCCCGAGCGACGTCGGCCCAGCAGTTCGGCGTCTCGAACAGACGCACCTTGTGCAGACGCAGATTCACGCCGTAATGCGCGTCGTAGACATTCGCGAGGATATCGAACGCAACAGCGGCGAGATTTTCAACGGTGGGGATGCGATCGAGCACGACCGTCTTGTGCCCCGCCATGGTTTCCAGAAAGCCGCGCACCTGCGTATCGCCTTCGTAGACGAGGAACGCATGGTCCCATTTGTCGACCAGATGCTCGACGGCCAGCGACTTCACGTCGGCGAAGTCCATCACCATGCCGCGATCCGGCGCACCTTCGGTGTCGACCAGGTCGCCTTGCAGCGTAATTTCGAGCACGTAGCGATGGCCGTGCAGATTGCGGCACTGGCTGCGGTGATCGGGGATGCGGTGGCCCGCGTCGAATTCGAGTTTTCGTGTAATCGTCAGCACGGCAAATCAGGGAATGTTCAGATACTTGTGGGTCTGCATCGACAGGCGCCATTGCGGATGGCGTTTGCACCAGTCGATCGCGAGCTTCGTATTGAGGTCGCGCGACGGGCCGTCCATCGGCTGGACGAGGAAATACTCGAAGTCGAGCTTCGCATACTCGGACAAACGCTGGTTGTCCTGCGGTATCACGACCTTCAGTTCGTTGCCCTTGGTGACGACGAGCGGCGCGTCGGCCTTCGGGCTCACGCAGATCCAGTCGATCGTCTCGAGCACCGGCAGCGAGCCGTTGGTTTCGATGGCGATTTCGAAGCCGGCGGCATGCAGTGCATCGACAAACGGCTGATCGATCTGCAGCATCGGTTCGCCGCCCGTGCAGACTACGAAGCGCTCGCCCTCGCCTTCCGGCCACTGCGACGCAATCATCTGCACCAGTTCTTCGGGCGTACGGTACTTGCCACCGTTCTCGCCGTCGGTGCCGACAAAGTCCGTATCGCAGAAGCGGCACACAGCTTCCGCACGATCTTCTTCGCGGCCCGACCACAGATTGCAGCCGGCGAACCGGCAGAACACGGCCGGACGCCCGGCATTCGCGCCCTCGCCCTGCAATGTGTAGAAGATTTCCTTGACCGCGTAAGTCATGCTGCTGTCTGCCTTGTGTTCCTGAAAATAATTGCCTGCGCTGCGCACGCCTCGACAACGCGCGCGCAGAACTGCCGTGAGACCGTCAGACCGGCTCCGTCACCTTCTCGCCGGCCAGGTATGCTTCATAACCGCGCTTGCGCAAGCGGCACGCCGGGCATTCGCCACAGCCGAAGCCCCATGCATGCAATTCGGCGCGCTCGCCGACATAACAGGTATGCGTCTCGACGCGTACCAGCTCGACCAGTTCTTCGCCGCCCAACTCGTGCGCGAGACGCCACGTGTCGGCCTTGTCGAGCCACATTAGCGGCGTTTCGAGCAGGAAGCGCGTGTCCATGCCGAGGTTCAGCGCGACCTGCAAGGCCTTCATCGTGTCGTCGCGGCAATCGGGGTAGCCCGAGAAGTCCGTCTCGCACATACCGCCGACCAGCACCTGCAAACCACGCCGATACGCGATGGCGCCTGCAATCGTCATGAACATCAGATTGCGGCCCGGCACGAACGTATTCGGCAAACCGTTGGCGGTGGCGTGGATCTCGATCTCGCGCGTCATCGCGGTATCGCTGATCGAACCGAGCACCGACAGGTCGATCATGTGATCTTCGCCGAGGCGCTCGGCCCACGCCGGGAAGGCCCGTGCCACAGCGTTGCGAAACCCTTCGCGGCATTCGAGTTCGACTCGGTGCCGCTGCCCATAATCGAAGCCCAGCGTCTCGACCGTTTCATAACGTTCGAGCGCCCAGGCGAGGCACGTGGCGGAATCCTGGCCGCCGGAAAACAGCACCAGAGCGCTACGTTTAGCGTCTTTGCGGATCACCGTGAAACTCCGTGAATGATGAGTGCCACGTCGCGCTGCGCGAGGTGCGCCATGCAAGCAACGCGGCGCGACGCGTGCCGGCACTGTTGCCGGCCCAAAGCAGTATAGGCCGCGCCTTCCGCATGCAGAGTCGCTGGGCGCTTATACCGTTAATCGTCGGGCGAAGGGTTCGGCACCTGTTGCGGCGTTGCCGTGTCGCAGCAGCGCGCACAAAAAAGCCCAGCTTCGGGATACGAAAAGACATGTCTGGTGCAGTGCCGCGCCAATCGTGCGACCGCACGCAAGTCCTTGAACTGGCGCGATTTTATCACGCGACGCACAATGCCGCCGAGCACGCCCCATCGCAGTACCAAACGGGCGACGCCGCCACGAGAACGCCCACAAAAGGAAAAGCCCCAGGAATCTTGCGATTTCCTGGGGCTGAATCCTGGTGGCCTGGGACGGAATCGAACCATCGACACGCGGATTTTCAATCCGCTGCTCTACCAACTGAGCTACCGGGCCAACGAAGAACGAAATGATATCAAAGGGTCAGCAGCACGGCAAGCCCCCTCTCGAAAAAATCTGGCTTGCCCGACCCAGCGCATTGCGCAGCCGTTACTCCCCTTTGTTCTTACCGAGATCGACACCGAGCTGCTTGAGCTTGCGATACAGGTGCGTACGCTCGAGGCCGGTCTTCTCCGCGACGCGCGTCATGCTGCCATTCTCGCGCGCGAGGTGATATTCGAAGTAAGCGCGCTCGAACGCATCGCGCGCGTCGCGCAACGGGATATCGAACGAAATCGACGCCGTTTGCGCGGCCAATGCGCCGCTGCCCATGCCATCCGACGACAGCATCGGCAACGCAGCCGCCGATGCCACGGTCGAAGCGCTGACCGGCAACGCCTGCTTGGCGACCGCGCCGCCCGGCGCAGTTGCGGCATTGCCGCGGGCGAGGCCCTGCTCGACCGCCTTCAGCAGCTTCTGCAACGCAATCGGCTTCTCAAGGAAATTGAGTGCGCCGATCTTGGTCGCTTCAACCGCCGTATCGATGGTTGCATGGCCGGACATCATGATCACCGGCATGGTCAGTTGCCCTTGCGCGGCCCACTCTTTGAGCAAGGTCACACCGTCGGTATCGGGCATCCAGATGTCGAGCAGCACCAGGTCCGGCGCCTGACGCAAGCGGAACTCGCGCGCTTCCTGCGCGTTTTCCGCGGCCTCCACGACATGCCCCTCGTCGCTCAGGATCTCCGAGAGCAATTCCCGGATGCCCATTTCATCATCTACCACCAGGATGGTTGCCATTTACGCTGCCCTTGTCTGCACTGTTGCTTTTGTCGTTCCCTGCGACGCATTGCCATGCGCCGGCCGCAGCCCTGCTCCAGGTGCCGCGGCATCGTCTGCCAGTTGAAGGAAGAGGATCGATATCTGCGCGCCTTCGATCACATCGCCCGCTTTCATGCGGTTGCGAATGTCGATGCGCGCGCCGTGTTCGTCGACGATCTTCTTGACCATCGCAAGACCCAGACCTGTACCTTTGGCCTTGGTCGTCACGTAAGGTTCGAATGCACGTGTGAGGATACGCGCTGGGAAGCCCGGTCCGTTATCCGACACTGTCAGACGCACCGCGACGCGTACCTTGCCTTCCGCGTCGGGGTCTCCGTATTCTACTGTCCTCGTCTCGAGCAACACATGCGGCTGTTCGGCGTCGGCCACGGCGTCCTGTGCATTCTGCAGCAGGTTGTGAATCACCTGGCGCAATTGCGTCGCGTCGCCGCGAATCGCCGGCAAGTCTGCGAGTTCCACCTGAATCGCGCCCTTGCCTTCTTCGATACCGTACAACGTCAGCACTTCGCTGACCAGTTCGTTTAACTGCAGGTGGGCGAGCACCGCCGGCGGCGTACGCGCGTAGTCGCGGAAATTGTCGACCATCTGCTTCATCGCCGCGACCTGGTTGACGATCGTGGTGGCGCCGCGCTTCAGCACGTCGGCATCCGACGGCGACAGCTTGTCGGCAAGCTTCATCTGCAAACGCTCGGCGGAAAGCTGAATCGGCGTGAGCGGATTCTTGATCTCGTGCGCGAGACGCCGCGCCACTTCGCCCCAGGCGATCGAGCGCTGCGCCGAGATCACATCCGAAATATCGTCGAACACGACGACGTAGCCGGAGGTCTGCATGTCTTCCGCGTCGCGATCCGTGGCGGACACGAGGCGCGCGCCACGCACAAGCAGCGTGAGCGGCTCGGTTTCGCCCGGCACCTGTACCGAGAACTGCTGCTGCCAGTGGCCGCGATCGTCGTGACCGTCACCGCTTGCGGCTTCACGATCGGCAAACGCCTTGCGCACCATGCCGCCAAATTCGCTCAACACGCCGATCTGTTCAAGTGCCGAGCCCAGCACTTCCTGGAACTGCTGGCGGAAAATCCGCTCAGCGCCACGGTTCGCCGTGGTGAGGCGGAACTGCCGGTCGAACACGAACACGCCCGCCGTCAAATTCGCGAGAATGCTTTCCAGATAGGCCTTGGAATGCTCGAGCGCGATGCGGTTGTTCTCGACCGCCGCGCGTGCCTCGGACAACTGCCGCGTCATCGCATTGAACGACTGCGTGAGAAAACCCAGTTCGTCGCGCGATTTGATTTCGCGCTTTGGCGTGTAGTCGCCTTCGGTCACTTCCTTGGTGCCCTGCGCGAGCAGAAACAACGGCCGGGCCAGCTGATTACCGAGCGCGAGCGCCAGCATCATCGCGATGAAGGTGGCGAGGAACAGCGCGAGCGTCAGCGTGCCGATATACATCTTGCGCAAGCCGGTGCGGCCCAGCGCCTTCTCCTGATACTCGCGATAGGCCCGCTGCACCGCGTCGGCATTGCGCGCGAGCGTGGGCGACACCGGCTGAGTGAGTTGCAGGAAGCGCTCGGCGGGCTGCAGCAGCGACGCGTTCGAATCGGGAATGCGCTGCACGACGCGTAGCCGCAGCGCACCCTTGCCGCCATGCGCGTTCGGATCGCCGTCGACTTCACCCTCGATCGCCGCATAGCCGCGGCCACGCGCCTGATCGATCATCAGCGGCGTGGGCAAGTCGTTCGACACGAGCGTCGCGTAATTGCCGGATGCCTGCGCGACCACGTGCATCTCCGGCGTCGCGCCCGACATGCTGCGCGTGGGTTCGACGATCGTCGCGTCCTGCACGCCGAACTGATCGCGCAGGCGCAGCAGCGTGAGTGTCGTGCCGGCGGCGTCCGCGCTCGCCAACTGCTCGGACATCAAGCGGCCCTTGGTCTGCAGATCGGACAGCGACGCGTCGAGCATGCCGCGGCCGAGATTCAGACCCGAGGTCAACGCGGTTTCGACGTTCACGTCGAACCACGACTCGATACTGCGAGACACGAACTGGTACGAGACGACGTAAATGATGCCGCCCGGCACCACGCCGACCAGCGCCATGAAAAACGCGAGTTTGGCTAAAAGCCGCGTACCGAACTTACCTTTCCTGAGCCGCGCAATGATGATGATGACGAGCGTCGCCACCACCAGCAAAAAGATCATCGCGACCACGAGGTTGGCCGCGTACAGCCACTGGTAATAGCGGTCGAAAAATTCGGTATTCGCGCTCGCCGCTGCAAGCAGCACGAGCAGCAGCACGGCCGTCACGGCGACCGTGGACACCAGCACGCGCACGACGATGCTGCTGACACTGGTGGCGCGGCGCACTCTATTTAGCACGTTCGGTCACCGTGAAGGTAAAGCGCTTCCAATCCGACGAAAGGCTCCAGTCGCGGTTATTCACCGCGTCGATCTGGAACGGCTTGGGCATCAGCGCGATGTCGAGCTGCATGCGCACCGACGCGTTGTAGGTTTCCCCGACACGCACCTGACTGCGGTCGATCACATGCCACGACGTGATGTGCTTGATCACGGCGAGCGCATCCTTGAGCGTGGTGAAGCCGAGTTGCAACCCGCCCGACGACACGCTCGACACACGATACTCACGCGTGAGCGGCTGGAACGACAGGCGAATGCTCTGCGACACGCTGACTGGCTGCTCGTCGAACCAGTACCAGCGTGGCCGGCTGAGTTCGAAGTCGGTCGTGAAATACAGCGGAATCCCCTTGTTGACGGCGTCTTCGAGATTGCTGTTCAGGTCGAAGTCGAAACGCGCGTCGAGGTTCCAGCCAGTGTTGTCCGATTGCAGCGAGGCGCGCTGGACCGCAATCGAATCGGCATACGCCGCGCCCGGCACGGCAAGCCAGACGGCCAGCGCGATCCAGAGCACGGCAGCGAGCCGAAGCGGGAAGAAGCGTTTGATGGTCACCGTTTCTGAAAGCGCGCGTAGAAAAATCCGTCGTGGTCTGAGTTCGAGCCGGCGCTATCTTCAGCGGCATCTCCGGCATGGGACCCGGCCGATGTGTCGGCGGGCGCGCGGGCAACTGAGGGTAAAAGTTGCCCCGGCGCGTCCAATCGTACCGCATCCTGATACTTGTTTCCAAACCACTGTGCCTGCAACTCGCCTTCTTCAGGGAAGATCGAACACGTAACATAGAGCAACTCGCCGCCTGGCTTCACAAGCGGCCAAAGCGCGTCGAGAATGCGGCGCTGCTCGGCGACCAGCGCGGGAATATCCGACGCGCGGCGCAGCCAGCGAATATCCGGATGCCGCCGCACGATGCCCGAGGCCGAACACGGGACGTCCGCCAGGATGCGGTCGAACGGCTGGTCAATGTCGTCATGCCATTTTGCCGGTGCGCCCGCGTCGCCGATACGCACTTCCGCTTCGAGCTTGAGCCGCAGCAAGTTTTCACCGATCCGCCGCGCGCGCGATGCGTCACTTTCGAGCGCCACCAGTTGCACGTTGGCGAGTTCGAGCAGATGGCCGGTCTTGCCGCCAGGCGCCGCGCACGCGTCGAGTACGCGCATGCCGTCACGCACGCCAAGCAGTTGTGCGGCGAGCTGCGCGGCGGCGTCCTGCACGGATACCACGCCGTCGCTAAAGCCGGGAATGCGGTCAACCGGCATTGGCGTGGCGAGCTTGACGGCGTACTCACCGGCCCGGCTCGCGGGAATATGATGGTCGTGCAGCACTTGCAGATACGCATCGACTGTCGAGCGGCGTGCGTTCACGCGCAACGTCAGCGGGCCCTGCGTATTGCCGGCAGCGAGCACGGCTTGCCATGCGTCGGGCCACGCGGCTCTGACGGCATCGATCCACCACACCGGGTAGTTCCAGCGCGCAACTTCGTCGGCTTGCGCCGCGCTCAACAGCGTCTCGCGCTCGCGAAGGAAACTGCGCAGCACAGCGTTGACAAGACCCTTCGCAAACGAGAACTCACGGCGCGCGGCGATGGCGCTCACAGCCTGATCGACGACAGTGAACGGCGCGTAGGCGGCATTCGCTTCATCATCGATCAGCAAGGCGAGCGCACAGGCAAGCACATGGCCGACGTGCGGCGGCGGCGCCTTCTTCACCAGCTTCGCGATCAGCCACTCGGCGGTCCCCAGACGCCGCATGGTGCGGTACGCGATATCCTGCACGGCTCCGCGCGCGGCCGCAACGCTGCCTTCAGGCGCGGACACGAATACGGATTGCAGCGCGGCGGGCAAAGCCGCGCCGAGGCGCACGGCGCCGATGGACTGGCCCGCGCAATCGAGCGCAAAACCGAGCGATTCGGGCGCGAGGTGCAGCATCGACAGACGGGATTCGCGCGGACGCGCCGAGGGAGTAGCAGAACGCGAAGAAGGCTTTGGAGTCATGAAAGAGGCAAAGGCAGGCCGCGCGGTGCGCGCAACCCAAACAGCACACATTGTAGCGTGGTGCGGGACGGGGACCGCCGAGCGCGGACCGGGGGTGTGAGGGCTCAAACAAAAAGGCGAGCCCGCAGACTCGCCTTTCGTCACGCCGGGTCAGTGAACCCGTTACTCGAAGCGCCCCGTACGCGCCATTTCCATCAACCGTGCGATACGTTCCTCGGTAGCCGGGTGCGTGGAGAACAGATTTGCAATGCCGCCGCCCGCCAGCGGATTCATGATCATCATCTGCGCGGTGGCCGGATGCTGCTCGGCCGTGGGGAACGGGATTCCGCTCGCGTAGCGATGGATCTTGTCGAGTGCCGAGGCGAGCGCCTGAGGATCGCCGGAAATCTGCGCGCCGCCACGGTCCGCCTCGAATTCGCGGGCACGCGAAATCGCCATCTGAATCAGCGCGCCGGCGATCGGCGCGAGCAACGCAACAGCGATGCCCGCAATCGGGTTGGTCGGACGACCGTTTTCGTCCCGGCTGCCAAAGAACATCGC
Source organism: Paraburkholderia agricolaris (assembly GCF_009455635.1). Lineage (NCBI taxonomy): Bacteria > Pseudomonadati > Pseudomonadota > Betaproteobacteria > Burkholderiales > Burkholderiaceae > Paraburkholderia > Paraburkholderia agricolaris. The sequence goes on along the minus strand of NZ_QPER01000001.1, from coordinate 105,729 downwards.
GAAGTTCGCCAGCGCGGAAATGGCACCCGCCATGGTTGCCGACACCGTGGAGATCAGGATGTCGCGGTGCTTCACGTGCGCCAGTTCGTGCGCCATCACGCCGCGCATTTCGCGCTCGGACAGCACGCGCAAGATGCCGGTAGTGGCGGCAACAGCCGCATGCTCCGGATTGCGGCCCGTGGCGAACGCGTTCGGCGCGTCTTCGTTGATCAGGTAGACGCGCGGCATCGGCAGATTCGCGCGGGTGGCGAGTTCGCGCACCATGCGGTAGAACTGCGGCGCACTGTTTTCGTCCACTTCCTGCGCGTTGTACATGCGCAGGACCATCTTGTCCGAGAACCAGTACGAAAAGAAATTCATCCCAAGGGCGATCACGAGCGCGATCATCATGCCGCGCGACCCGCCGATCATCCCGCCGATCACGATGAAAAGGGCCGTGATCGCGGCCATCAACATCGCGGTTTTGACCCAATTGAACATGTCTGCAACTCCTTGCCCTAACACGGGTTCATATCTGCACCGCATGATCGCGGCGACTGATTGTAAGCTAATTGTTAGATATGGGTGCGCGAGGAAAATTCAATCATCTTGATGCAGTGGCGAGCTTGAGGCCCAAGCCAACGAATGCGCTGCCGACGCCGCGGTCCAGCCATTTCTTCACCGACGGCTTGCCGGAGAAACGACGGGTCACGCTGCCGGCAATCCACGCGACAAAACTGTTCCAGATCATGCTCATCACGACGAAGACCACGCCGAGCATGAGGAACGCCAGCGCCTTATGGTCGCTGCCGGTTGTGACGAATTGCGGAAAAAACGATACGAAGAACAGTACGACCTTGGGGTTCAGCACATTGGTCCAGAAGCCTTGCAGGAACAGCTGACGCAGCGATTTCGGCGCCCCGGCCCCGCGCGCTTCGCCCACGGCCTGGTCAGCCGCCGGCTTGGCGAAAACCAGCCGCACGCCGAGATAGATCAGATAAATAGCGCCGACGAACTTGATGACCGTGAACGCGGTGGCCGACGCGGCCAGCAGCGCCGTCAAGCCAAACGCGCAAGCCAGCGAATGAACGCAGCAACCGGCGGAGATGCCGAGCGCGGACATCAAGCCTGCGCCACGCCCTTGGGCGACGCTGCGCCCTACGATGTAGGCCGTATCGGGACCGGGCGTCACGTTCAGCAGAAAGACCGCGACGACGAAAAACTCGAAATGGGTGATGCCAAACATGGGGATCCTCTAAACACGGCCTGTTCACGGCCCGTTGCATAGAGGATTCTAACGCGCCACAGGCTCCCGGCGGGACTCCTGAACATCGGCCGAACGGACGATGTTCAAGGTAGGTTCAACTCGGTTATTTTGCTTCGGGAAGCTGGAAACGCTGACCGGCCGCCAGCGTTGCACCGGCCAGGAATTCGCGCACCGGCAAGCGCTTGCCACCGGGCTTTTGCAGTTGCGTGAGACGCAGTGCGCCCTCGCCACAGGCAACCACGACGCCCTCTGGAGATACGTCCACGATCACACCGGGCGCGCTGCTGCCTTGCGCCTCGACCGGGACTGCCGCCCATATCTTGATCGACGTGCCGTCTTCCAGCGTACCCACGCCACCGGGAAACGGATCGAACGCGCGCACCTGGCGGGCGAGAACCGCAGCCGGCTTACGCCAGTCGAGCGCAGCCTCGTGCTTGCCGATCTTTTCCGCGTAGGTGACGCCGTCCGCCGGTTGCGGCGTTGCCGTCAGCTTGCCGCTGCGCTCGAGTTCGATCAGCGCTTCGACGATCAGCCTGGCACCGTCTTGCGCGAGACGGTCATGCAGGAGGGCCGTGGTGTCGTTGTCGGAAATCGGCGTGCGCGCTTCGGAGATCATCGCGCCGGTATCGAGGCCGGCGTCCATCTGCATCAGGGTGATGCCGGTTTCGGCGTCGCCCGCTTCGATCGCCCGATGGATCGGCGCGGCGCCGCGCCAACGCGGCAACAACGATGCGTGAATGTTGATGCAGCCTAGCGGCGGAATATCGAGCACTTCCTGCGGCAGGATCAGACCATAGGCGGCCACCACCATCACGTCGTGAGGCGTGGCGCGCAGTTGATCGATCGCAGCGGTGGCTTCAGCCGGATATTTGCCGGCGCGGCGCAGCGATGGCGGCTGCGCGACGGCAATACCATGCTCCTGCGCGTAGCGTTTGACCGGGCTCGCCTGTAATTTCATCCCGCGTCCCGCAGGTTGATCCTGCCGGGTCAGCACGAGCGGCACCGGAAAGCCGGCGCTGTGGATCGCGGCCAGCGCGGCCGCGGCGAACTCCGGCGTGCCGGCAAAGATGACGCGCAACGAATGACTCATGAACGGGTGCGGTAGGCGAGGTGGACGCGCATTACATCGCGTGGGCGAGCTTCTTCATCTTGCTCTTGATGCGCGTCTGCTTCAGCGACGACAGGTACTCGACGAACACGCGGCCCATCAGGTGATCCATTTCGTGCTGAATACACACAGCCAGCAAGCCTTCGCAATCGATCTCGAAGGTTTCGCCCTTCTCGTTCTGCGCCCGCACGCGCACTTTCTCAGCGCGCTCGACGTTGTCATAAATGCCCGGCACCGAGAGGCAGCCCTCTTCCGAGAGCTTCTTCTCGTTACTCGACCAGATGATTTCCGGGTTGATGAAGGCGAGCAGTTCGTCGTGCGTTTCCGACACGTCGATCACGACCACGCGTTCATGCACGTCCACCTGGGTCGCCGCGAGGCCGACGCCCGGCGCGGCGTACATCGTTTCGGCCATGTCGGCGACGAGCCGGCGGATGCGGTCGTTGACCACTTCGACCGGCTTCGCAATCTTGTGCAGCCGCTTGTCCGGGTAATTGAGGATGTTCAGTAAAGCCATGATCTTGAGTGTGTTTTATAGGCGCCGCTGCCCGGTGGAAGGCTAGCGTTGGCCATTCGGCCAGGTTGTGGACGCATCGCGTTACGCAGACGATAGATGGTGTCGAACCGGTTCGATTCAACGCGCCACGTGCGCTAAACGACGAGCCCGCGCGGGTGGGCGCGGCGCTGCAGTTATTTCGGATGATGAAAATTTTAGCATGGCGCCCGCCTGCCCGCTGGCCCTGTAAGAGGATCGACTCTCAATGCGTACCTTGCCCGCAACCCATATTGAACTCGCCGCCTGGCTGCGGCTTTCGCTCGCGCCAGGGCTGAAACCCGCCGCGCTGCGTCTGCTGCTGAGCGCTTTTGGACTGCCGGAAGCGATTTTTAATCAGCCGCTCGAGGCCCTTGCCGGGATTGCAGGCGAGGCTGCGGCGCGTGCTGTACTGGCACCGTCCAGCCCGGACTTCGACGCGCAACTCGATGCGGTAATCGCGTGGCGCGAGCTGTCCGGCAACCATGTGGTGACCCTCGATGATCCTGCCTACCCGCCCGCGTTACTCACCATGCCTGATCCGCCGCCGCTACTATATATAAAGGGCCGGTTGAATCTGCTGCACACAAGAGCGGTCGCGCTGGTGGGGAGCCGCAGCGCGACCCCACAGGGCGCCGAAGACGCCGAACGCTTCGCGCGTGAGCTTTCACAAGCGGGCGTCACTATCGTGTCGGGGCTGGCGCTGGGTATCGACGGCGCCGCGCACCGGGGCGGCCTCGAAGGTGTCGGTAGCACCGTGGCCGTGATCGGCACCGGCGCGGATCTCGTGTATCCAGCCGCGCATCATGCGCTGGCGCGGCAGATTGCGGCGCAAGGCGCGATCCTTTCGGAGTGGCCGCTCGGCACGCCCGCGCGCGCCGCCAATTTTCCGCAACGTAACCGCTTGATCGCTGGCCTGGTCAGCGGGGTTGTAATCGTCGAGGCCGCAATGCGCTCCGGTTCGCTGATCACAGCTCGTCTCGCCAATGAAATGGGGCGCGATATCTTCGCGTTGCCGGGCTCGATCCATGCGCCGTTGTCGCGCGGTTGTCATCGGATTATCAAGCAGGGCGCGAAGCTGGTGGAGACACCGGACGAAGTGCTGGAGGAACTGGGCTTCGGCAAGCATGTGGCAGCGAAGGCCGTCGGCCGGCTGACGGCTCTCTGGAACGGCGCGGGCACGCCTGAATCGCCCAAAACGCCTACGGCGGAAGGTGTTCAGCAGGATTTGACAACGGCGCACTCAATGGCGATCCAGCACGGGGCAGCTACGGCGCCCGCATCGTCAGTAGAGACACAGCCAACTATGAGCGCCGAAGCGCTGCAACTCCTCGACGCACTCGGTCACGCCCCCGCCACGCTTGAAATTCTTGCCACCCGCACCGAGATGGGAGACGCAGCATTACAAAACACGCTGCTGCAACTCGAACTCGCCGGCCACGTAACCGCGCTGCCCGGCGGCCGCTTTGCACGATCAACCCATGGCTGACCCCGCATTGACCAGGGTTGACCGCGATTTGGGATCGGCCATGCTACATTCGCGCCAAAGCACCTGATAAAAGTACGCAAGGAACCACCATGCCCGCGCTGAATCTCGACACCGACCAAGACCGGATTGCCGAGCGCGTCAACGAACCCGACACGCTGTTCGTCGCCTGCCTGTGCGCGGAGTGGTGCGGAACCTGCCGTGACTATCGGGAAGCCTTCAACCGCCTGGCGGATAAACATCCGGATATCTGTTTCGCATGGATCGACATCGAAACCCATGCGGACCGCTTCGACGATCTGGACGTCGAGAATTTCCCGACCATCCTGATCGAAGACTCAGTAACGACACGTTTTTTTGGCACGGTTTTGCCGCAGGCGGCAATTGTGGAGCGGATGTTGTCCGACCTGACGGCTGTGCCGGGCATCAGCGGCGCGCCCAAACTGCGGCCCGCGCTGACTGTCGCGTGAATGTGGCCCGCCGGCCGCTGAACCTTGCGGCACGGGCGTTGCGAGCGGTACACGGCGCGTTTTCCGCAGCTTGCACGGTTACTGAGCGCGCAATTATCATGGCGCGCTTTTTATGGCACTTGACACGCCGCTCTCGCGCCGTGTGCTATAAAGCGGTCGTTATTGGGTCGCAAAGGTCGCAAACGAGGGTCGCGCTGGCAAAAGCGCACTCAAGGCCATCAACCCGGATCTACCAACCTCACATCGAGTCATGTCCAAAGCACTGATCATCGCCGAAAAGCCTTCCGTCGCGAACGACATCGCGCGCGCTTTGGGCGGTTTTACCAAGCATGACGAATACTACGAAAGCGACGACTACGTCCTTTCCTCGGCAGTCGGCCACTTGCTGGAAATCGCCGCGCCCGAAGACTATGAAGTCAAACGCGGCAAGTGGAGCTTCGCCAATCTGCCCGTCATTCCGCCGCATTTCGATCTGAATCCGATCGCCAAGAGCGAGTCGCGCCTGAAGGTGCTGACCAAGCTGCTCAAGCGTAAAGATATCGATCGCCTGATCAACGCATGTGACGCGGGGCGCGAGGGCGAGCTGATTTTCCGTCTGATCGCGCAGCACGCAAAAGCCAAGCAGCCGGTGCAGCGCCTGTGGCTGCAATCCATGACGTCGGGCGCGATCCGCGACGGCTTTGCCCGTCTGCGTAGCGACGAAGAAATGCAGCCGCTCGCCGATGCGGCACGCTGCCGCTCCGAAGCGGACTGGCTGGTCGGCATCAACGGCACGCGAGCCATGACCGCGTTCAACAGCAAGGGCGGCGGCTTCTTCCTGACCACGGTCGGGCGGGTGCAGACCCCCACGCTGTCGATCGTGGTCGAGCGCGAAGAAAAGATTCGCCGCTTCGTGCCGCGCGATTACTGGGAAGTGAAGGCGGAGTTCGTCTGCGCGGCCGGTTTCTACGAAGGCCGCTGGTTCGACCCGAAATTCAAGCGCGACGAGTTCGATCCGGAAAAACGCGATTCGCGCCTGTGGGCACTGCCCGCGGCTGAAACGATCGTCGCGGCCTGCCGTGGCCAGATCGGCACGGTGACGGAAGAATCGAAGCCGTCCACGCAACTGTCGCCGGCTCTCTTTGACTTGACCAGCTTGCAGCGGGAAGCCAACGGCCGCTTCGGCTTCTCGGCCAAGAACACGCTCGGTCTTGCTCAGGCGCTGTACGAAAAGCACAAGGTGCTGACCTATCCCCGGACCGACGCACGTGCGTTGCCGGAAGACTATATGGATACGGTCAAGCAGACGCTCGGCATGCTCAAGGAGAGCAACAACTATCTGCCGTTTGCGAAGCAGGTGTTGGACAAGGGCTGGGTGAAGCCGAACAAGCGCATCTTCGACAACTCGAAGATCAGCGACCACTTTGCAATTATCCCCACGCTGCAGGCGCCGAAGAATCTGTCCGAACCGGAACAGAAGCTCTACGACCTGGTGGTGAAGCGCTTCCTGTCGGTATTCTTCCCTGCTGCCGAATTCCGGGTGACGACGCGCATCACGGAAGTGGTCGGCCATCACTTCAAGACCGAAGGCAAGGTGCTGGTTGAGCCGGGCTGGTTGCAGATCTATGGCCGCGAAATCGGCGGTGAAGATGCGAACCTCGTGCCGGTGCAGGCGAACGAGAAGGTCAAGACGGACAAGATCGCCGCGCAGCAACTGGTGACGAAACCGCCCGCGCGTTACAACGAAGCAACCTTGCTGTCGGCCATGGAAGGCGCGGGCAAGCTGGTCGAAGACGACGAATTGCGCGAAGCCATGGCGGCCAAGGGGCTCGGTACGCCGGCCACGCGCGCCGCCATTATCGAAGGGCTGCTCGGCGAAAAGTATCTGATCCGCGAAGGCCGCGATCTGATCCCGACCGCCAAGGCATTCCAGTTGATGACGCTGTTGCGCGGCCTCGGCGTGAAGGAATTGACCGCGCCGGAATTGACCGGCGAGTGGGAATACAAGCTCTCGCAAATGGAGCGGGGCAACCTGCCGCGCGACGCGTTCATGCAGGAAATCGCCCGCATGACGCAGACCATCGTCAAGCGCGCAAAGGAATACGATTCCGACACGATCCCGGGCGATTACGCGACGTTGCAGACGCCGTGTCCGAATTGCGGCGGCCAGGTGAAGGAAAACTACCGGCGCTTCGCGTGCTCGAAATGCGAGTTCTCAATCTCCAAGATTCCGGGCGGACGTCAGTTCGAAATCCCGGAAGTTGAAGAGCTTTTGCAGAACAAGACGATCGGACCGCTGTCGGGTTTCCGCAGCAAGATGGGCCGTCCGTTCTCCGCGATCCTGAAGCTCTCGCTCGACGACGAGATCAAGAACTACAAGCTCGAATTCGACTTCGGTCAGGATTCGGGCGGTGAGGACGGTGAACCGCCTGACTTCTCCGATCAGCAAGCGGTCGGCGCATGCCCGAAGTGCAAGGGTCGCGTGTTCGAACACGGCATGAGCTATGTCTGCGAGAACTCGGTTGCCAATCCGAAGACTTGCGACTTCCGCTCAGGCAAGGTGATTCTGCAGCAGGAAATCGCGCGCGAGCAGATGGCGAAATTGCTCGAAGAAGGACGCACTGATCTGCTGACGAACTTCAAGTCGTCGCGCACCGGCCGTAACTTCAAGGCATTCCTCGTCAAGCAGAACGACGGCAAGATCGGCTTCGAATTCGAGAAGAAAGAACCTTCGGCCAAAACAGCTGCGAAGACCGCAGCGGCCAAGGCAGCAGCAAAGGCGGCGCCGGAGTCGGATGACGAAGATACAGCGGTCGCAGTGAAGGCTGTGCCTGCCACCAAGAAGGCAGCAGCGAAGAAAGCGCCCGCGGCCAAGACCGCCGCTACAAAGACCGCAGCGGCCAAAAAAGCACCCGCGAAGAAAACGGCAGCCCGCAAGACCGGGTCGTAATTCTTAGGGTGTGTGACCGGAAGCACGCCGAGCTTCCGGTCAGTTCCGAAATTGCCAGTAAAAAAGGCGCAGTCACTTCCGTGACTGCGCCTTTTTATTTGTCGGCCAAATAAGTTACAGCGGCGATATAGCGGTAGGCCGTGGTCGGTTCGTCGTCTTTGCCAACGTCTTCGGCATCGGCGACAGTTCGCTATCCAGCAGCCGTGACAGCGGCTCAGCGCCGTCGAACGCTTCCGGCGGCATGTGATCCGCGGCATCGAGCGCGGTGGACGTGGCAGGCCTCTCAAGGCCGTCCTTGATCCACTGCTCGCCGAGCAGACTGTTCGGCGTCTGGCTGAAATGCTCGACCAGATGATCGATGAACGTACGCACCTTGGCCGGCAAGTGACGGCGGCTCGGATACGCAATGTTGATCTCGACCTGCGGCAAACGGAAATCGCCGAGCAAGCGCACGAGCCTGCCGCGCGTCATGTCGCGACCGATCAGATAGCTCGGCAAAATCGCGATCCCCATGCCGAGCAACGCAAACTGCCGCAGCATTTCCGTGTTGTTCGCCACGATCACGTTAGACGGACGCACACGCACTTCGCCTTCCGAACCCGTGAACACACGCTCGTCGCCCCAATACTCGGACGGCAAACTCAGGCACGGATGCTCAAGCAGATGCTCGGGACGCGTCGGCGTGCCGTGCTTCTCCAGATAAGCGGGCGTCGCACACACCGTCATACAACCCGTGGTCAAACGCCGCGTGACAATGCTTGCGCTGCGCATCTGCCGCGTGACCACCACGCCCACGTCGAAACCTTCTTCGACCAGATCGACCTGACGGTCGACCAGCGTGACATCGGGAATGACTTTCGGATAGCGCTCCGCGTATGTCTGCAGCACGGGCGCAAGGTTATGTAACCCGAACACGACCGGAGCGACGATTCGCAACGTGCCGACGGGTTCGTGATTGCGCGCGACGACCATCTGCTCGACGTCTTCCAGTTCGTCGAGAATCTGGCGGGCACGCTCAAGATAAACCTGACCGGATTCGGTCAGGGACAAGCTGCGGGTTGTGCGATTGAGCAGCCGTGTACCAAGACGGCCTTCGAGATCCGCAACGTGACGGGTGGCAACTGCGTTGGAAATATCCATCGCGCTCGCAGCGCGGGCAAAACTGCCGAGATCCGCCACTTTGACGAAAACTCGCATCGACTGCAAATGATCCATGGGACAACTCCTGCCGTGTTACAGCTTCCTGACAATTAGTGAAAACCAGTGAAGCGAACTTGGAATTCTCCTACGACTCGCGAAATCGTGCAGAAGTTGCCCGTCAAAGCGGAAATATTGTCGATATTTGTGCCACTGTGCTCCCCAGTGTGGGGCATGAGTCGCGATTGTTCCGACAATGGAAACAATCTGCTGCACCGCAGCTTGCACTGTCTTTTTTGTTCGAACAGATGCAAAGGTCACCCCGGCATCGTGAAATCAGAAAAAATCGAGATGCAGGAGCGATACGGCAAAGAAAAACCGCCCGAAGGCGGTTCTTATGCGAAGTGAATACTCACATATTCAAGCCGCAAGTTTTCCTTCAAGCGCACGTTTTGCCTCGGTCAAAGCCGGCGGCAGACCTTGCTGCAACGTGTCAAACAGTTCGGCATGCAGTTCGAGTTCGTCGCGCCAAGCCGCGTCGTCGACCGAGATCACCTGCTGGAATTGCTCGCGGCTGAAATCCAGGCCGCTCCAGTCGATGTCTTCATAGTGCGGCGACACGCCGAACGCGTGTTCTTCGCCTTGCGCGTTGCCTTCGATACGTCCGACCATCCAGCTCAACACCCGCATGTTCTCGCCGAAGCCCGGCCAGACGAACTTGCCGTCAGGACCCTTGCGGAACCAGTTGACGCAGAAGATTTTCGGCAGCCTGGCGTTCAGTTGCTCGAGACGCTCGCCGGTTTTCAGCCAGTGTCCGAAGTACTCGCTCATGTTGTAACCACAGAACGGCAGCATCGCGAACGGGTCGCGGCGCACCACGCCTTGCTGCCCCGCCGCCGCCGCGGTGGTTTCCGAGCCCATGGTCGCCGCCATGTAGACGCCTTCGACCCAGTTGCGCGCTTCGGTGACGAGCGGCACGGTGGTCGAGCGACGGCCGCCGAAGATGAACGCGTCGATCGCGACACCCGCCGGGTTCTCCCAGTCGGCATCGATCGACGGACACTGCGAGGCCGGCGCCGTGAAGCGCGCATTCGGGTGGGCGGCCTTGCGCCCGCTTTCCTTCGCGCTGGCCGGCGTCCAGTCCTTGCCCTGCCAGTCGATCAGGTGCGCGGGCGGCTCATCGGTCATGCCTTCCCACCACACGTCGCCGTCGTCCGTCAGCGCGACGTTCGTGAAGATGACGTTTTCCTTCAGCGTGGCCATCGCGTTGAAGTTTGTTTTCTCGCTCGTGCCCGGGGCGACGCCGAAATAGCCCGCCTCCGGATTGATCGCGTACAAACGACCGTCCTTACCTGGCTTGATCCACGCGATATCGTCGCCGATCGTGGAGATTTTCCAGCCGTTCAGGCCTTCCGGCGGGATCAGCATCGCGAAGTTGGTCTTGCCGCAAGCCGACGGAAACGCCGCCGCGACGTGATGTTTGCGCCCTTCCGGCGACGTCACGCCGAGAATCAGCATGTGTTCGGCGAGCCAACCTTCGGCGCGGCCCATGGTGGATGCGATGCGCAGCGCGAAGCACTTCTTGCCGAGCAGCGCATTGCCGCCGTAGCCCGAGCCGTAGCTCCAGATTTCGCGCGACTCAGGGAAATGGACGATGTATTTGGTGTCGTTGCACGGCCACGACACGTCTTTTTCGCCCGCCGCGAGCGGTGCGCCGACCGAATGCACGCACGGCACGAATTCGCCGTCCTCGCCCAGCACGTCGTACACTTTGCGCCCCATGCGGGTCATGATGCGCATGTTGGTCGCCACGTACGGGCTGTCGCTCAACTCGATGCCGATGTGCGCAATCGGCGAACCGAGCGGCCCCATCGAAAACGGCACCACGTACATGGTCCGGCCGCGCATGGCGCCCTCGAAGAGGCCGTCGAGCGTCGAGCGCATCTCCGCGGGTTCGATCCAGTTATTGGTTGGCCCGGCATCTTCCCGGCGTTTCGAGCAGATAAACGTGCGGTTTTCGACGCGCGCCACGTCCGACGGATCGGACCATGCCAGATAGGAGTTGGGACGTTTGGCGGGATTAAGCTTCTTGAGGGTGCCGGCTTCGACCATCTGGGCACAGAGGCGGTCGTATTCTTCCTGTGAACCATCGCACCAGACGATCCGATCGGGCCTGGTCAGGGCGGCAACGCGCTGGACCCATTCGATCAGTTTTCGGTGTTTGACCCACGTGGGCGCCGCTGCGGACACCTCGACGTTGGGCTGTCCTTCGAATGAGGGATGATTCATCGACTTGTCTCCGTTTTGAAAGCAATAGAAAAACGGTACAAGCCCAGAGACGCTGCATGCGAGAGGCGTTCAATTCACCGCGCCGACATTTCTACAAACCGACGCGTTATTGTGCAGGTCATCGTGGGCCACACAACCTGTTGCGCGGAGGCGCCGATCCACCGTCTTGCCGACGGTTTGTCTGCAACCGTCTGTAAAGCGGCTTGCCTCAACACGCAACAAACTGTTAAAAACGATGTCAATCGGCCTTGCCGTGGCGCTACCGTTCTTTGCGGCAGCTTCTACAGTAAGGCATTCAGCCAGACCGGCATGTGACCTGGGTCACATGGTGGGACAGTCAGCATAACACTCCGTTCCGCACCGCTATGGTGCGCCGCAAGACACATACCATGAAGATTGCCATCCTCGACGATTACCAGGACGCCGTCCGCAAGCTCGACTGCTTTCAACTGCTGGCCGACCATGAGGTCAAGGTTTTCAACAACACGGTCCGCGGTCTGGGCCAACTGGCGAGCCGTCTTTCCGAAGTCGACGCCCTTGTCCTGATTCGCGAACGCACACGCATCAGCTCGCAACTACTCGACAAGTTGCCGCGTTTGCGCATGATCAGTCAGACTGGCAAAGTCTCCAGCCATATCGATCTGGCGGCCTGTACCGAGCGCGGCATCGCCGTGCTGGAAGGCAGCGGCTCGCCGATCGCGCCGGCCGAGTTGACCTGGGCACTCATCATGGCGGCTCAGCGACGGATTCCGCAATACGTAGCAAACCTTAAGCAAGGGGCCTGGCAGCAGTCTGGTTTGAAGACGTCGGCGCTGCCGCCGAACTTCGGTTTGGGCCAGGTGTTGCGGGGCCAGACGCTGGGAATTTGGGGTTACGGCAAGATCGGCCGCCTGCTTGCCGGGTACGGCAAGGCATTCGGTATGAACGTGCTGATCTGGGGTCGCGAGCATTCGCGCGAAGCGGCGCGCGCGGACGGATATAACGTGGCCGAGAGCCGCGAGGCGCTGTTCGAGCAGAGCGACGTGTTGTCGCTGCACCTGCGTCTGCACGACGACACCCGCGGCATCGTCAAGCAGGAAGATCTGATGCGGATGAAGCCGACCGCATTGCTCGTGAACACCAGCCGGGCCGAACTACTCGACGAAAACGCGCTGGTGAACGCGCTGTCGCACAACCGTCCGGGGATGGTGGCGATCGATGTCTACGAAAGCGAGCCGATTCTGCAGGGCTACAGCCTGCTGCGCATGGAAAATGTGATCTGCACACCGCACATTGGGTACGTGGAACGCGAGAGCTACGAGTTGTATTTCACCGCGGCATTCCAGAACATTCTGGCTTTCGATGCCGGCGATACGTCCAGCGTCGCGAATCCGGAAGCCTTGCAGGGCGGGCGTCGGCGGTAATTTTCAGCGCCGCGGCGCCCTTGCTCAACTCAGCTCAACTCAACTCCTCTCAGCTCAGCGCGCTTCGTGCGCGCCGGCTTCCAGCAGATCGGGCATGCGTGCCAGAAAGGTCTCGCCATCGGTTCGGCCGAGGTTGTACGCGTGCACCATCTGCGACGGGCTCGTGTAATCCCAACTCGAAATCGGTACCTTGCGCGACGGCTGCACGTACAACCGTTGCTGCACGCCGTGCGACACGACGAACATCTGTGGCCGCGGGTAAAGACGCGTGACCATGACCAGTACGTTGCCGGGCGCTTCCGCGTCGAGCGCGCCGACCGGCACGTTGTCGACCATTCCGCCATCCAGCACCGGCCGGCCATTGCGTCGCAAAACCGGCGTGAACGGTGGCGTACTCGAGGATTGCAGAATCAGATCGGCGAGATCCTCGACTGTCGCGCAATCCTGCGCGCGCACGAATTCCGGATGAAAGCCGAGCGTCTGACCCAGCGTCGGATGCAGCGTTTTCCGCACGTATTTCTCGATGTTGTACGCAATCAGGCCCGCGGCGACCGCGCTTCGTGCGCCGAGCCAGCGAGGCAGGTGCGACACGCCGATGCGGATTTCGGGAGCGTCGGCAAGCGTGGAGAATTTGTCGCTGTAGATGTCGAGTAGCGCCTGCCGGTAGATCCGGTAATGCGGAAAAACCGATTGGCCGCGCAGCAGATTGCCCCAGTACGCGTTGCGGGTGTTGTGGCGTAACGCCTCTTCGTAATAGCGCATAACCCAGTCGGAATCGCGCGTATAGAGCATGCACGCGGTAGCCGCGCCGGCCGAAATGCCGGCGATGACGCGCGGGCGGATCGCTAGCTTCGGCTGCACCACGTCCCAGAACCCCGCCTGCCACCAGCAGCGATTGCCGCCGCCAGCGAATACGACCTGATCGAACATCTTGGCTTTTTCCTCTAATACAGCTTGCGAGCCCGTTTTGGGCCTCAGTCGAGCAGCGCGTAAGTGGTGGTGGCGTGGACGGCCATGTTGCCGGCTTCGTCGAATAACTCGACTTCACCGAACACGAGATTGCGGCCCATGCGCAACACGCGCGCGGTAATCAGGACGTCGCCGTTGCGGACCGCACGCATGAAACTGATGTTGAGCGACACCGTGCTCATCGGCTTGAAGCCGCCGAGCGCGGCCGAGATGGCGACGATCATTGCCGTATCGGCAGCCGCCATGAAGACTTGCCCGCAGATCACACCGCCCGAATGACGCAAGCCGCCGGAAAACGGCAGGCGCAAGGTCGCGCTTTCTTCGTCGACCTTTACCGGGGTCAGCGTGAGCGCACGGACCCAGGGCGCGAGGATGCGGTCGAGCAGCTCGTTAATTTCTTTGTCATCCATGGCGGTCCCCGGTCGAACGCCGCGCGAGGCTTCGCGCGGCAGGTGTCCGCGACATGATACCGGGACGGTGATCCATGCGCCTTTCCGGTGCCTGACGGCAGCGAGCTGCGGGCACCGGGAGCCCGACTCCAGATTTTTTAAGAAATCTGCTAAAGGGGCTTGGCAATCTCGGAAAGTTTCGGCATAATTTCGCTTCTGTTGGGGGCGTTAGCTCAGTTGGTAGAGCAGCGGACTCTTAATCCGTAGGTCGAGTGTTCGAGTCACTCACGCCCCACCAAGAAATTCAGGCACTTAGCCCAGTCCTCGTGACTGGGCTTTTTGCTTTCAGGATTTCGTGTAGATGCCATGTAGGTATTTTAGGTCCGCATGCTTCCATGCGGATCAACGCTCCCAACACTGCACGGCCCGGCGTACATGAAGCCCGTCCAGCCTTCAGGTTGCTGGCTCATACTTTAAGTCCCGCCCGCATGTCCCTTGAGAAATCTTCCAAGGTTCACGGGTCATTTCGTCGTCTTCCTGCCCTTAGCCAATATTTCCCCATCAAAGAAATCAAGGACAGTACGATCGACATTCAGGCCACCGGCCGCCTGACCAACTTGTACCTGAAACAGATGGCGGAAAAACCGGACTGAGCCTCGGAAGACTGCCATCACAATATGAACCACTTCATGGCGCGGTTGATCTTCTCCTTGTTCGCCGAAGACATGAGCGTTTCGATGGATCTGGCTTGCTCACCAAGACGGTCGACCGAATGAGCGAAACGACGTCGATCGATGCGCACGAAGTGATCTACGACAATCGCCCGTACACGGCGAAGGACTCACAAAGCGAAGGGGCGATAGCGCCGTGAGCGAGGTTATGGGTCGTCAGGTACTGTCCACGAAACCGGCTCCGTTCATGATCGCTAGCGAAAGCTTTGCGGCTTTTATGCGTTTCTCAGATCCATTCCCGGCCTCCGCCTCGCCAACGCCCGCTGGCCTTTCAGCCGCAAGCTCTAAACCACAGGACAAAAGAAAACGCTGCTGCGCGCGCCATGCGGTATTTCTTTAAACCGTTGATACGCGCACTTTTTCCCCGATCCAACTGGTCACGCGCATCGCGTGATGACGGTCGTGTTACATCGTTTTCCAGAGGTTCGGAGGATTCGAACGAGCATCCTTTGCACAAGGATCGCCAGGATCGACTGCGCACATTTCCTCTATGTTTTGTGGCCAGACCGGAATTCTGCAACTGCGCATCGCAAACCATCGCGCAAAGGAAAACAGCAGAAGGGC
Source organism: Paraburkholderia agricolaris (assembly GCF_009455635.1). NCBI lineage: Bacteria > Pseudomonadati > Pseudomonadota > Betaproteobacteria > Burkholderiales > Burkholderiaceae > Paraburkholderia > Paraburkholderia agricolaris. Next base: position 90,476 of record NZ_QPER01000001.1, on the reverse strand, counting down.
CGGCGACAACAGCAGTTGCGCAAAAGTTTGACCGGGCAAATTCAGGGCGAGTCGCAACAAACCAAACCGCCATGTCTCGCGCCGATCGGAAATGGGCAGATACGCCGGCGTGCACGGTATGATCGCCGCCGCACCGTCCTCCATATATCGCCGGACGTATTCCCAATACCGGTAAAGCTCTTCTTTTACCGGCCACGCCAGCGCAAAACAGAATGTCTCGACCACGGTCACGCCATCATCGGCAAGGACATGTCCGCGTACATCCCATGTTTGAATGCCAAACGGTCGATTACCCCGGCCCAGGGCGAAAAAAACCTTATCCCATGGAACGGACAGCACGGTCCCATCTAACCGGAACACATGCACTACCCTACGCTCCCGGTCGAGACGAATCGGGTAGTGCGTATACCGGAAACACTCCCTGCAAATAAGCCAGAGCAGAACCGCAACCAGACAGATCCCTAGCAGCAACGGAATCGCGCCGAAGACAAGATTTCCAGACCGTTCGTCTGGATTACCCAGCAATCCATCGACAAAGAAAATGTCCGCGCCGACTCCCGCTATGAACAGGCAGATCACGGTCAGGATTCCCATCACGCATGTCAGCGCGCCTTTCCAGCCGTAATACTTATCCGCAACCTCCAGGTACCGGCTATTCACCCTGATAGTGGAGCTGAAATAATTTGGGGAAACGTCCAGGCGCTTCGCGGGATCGAGACGGTTCTGACGTTCTTCGTCCGTAAGCGGGCGATTGATTTTGTACTTATTGATGAGGCCGGTGTACTCCATCATTAACCTTTCGTTGCCACGTTCGGTTGCTGCATTTCTATCTCCAGAGTCTGATGCTTGAGTTCTCGATTCTTTGCGTTCCTCAGTCCGTCCACTCCAGCCAATCCTGAATCTTGTTGTTGACCAGCAGCGTCATCACGACGCATCGGAATCGCTGGTATGGGACGGTTCGCCACGAGATATCACTGCGCCTGTAGCTCAATCGACTGCACGTCGTTCATTGGGGTGTAGATCTTTCCTTGCATCTCACCCGGCGCGAGAACGTCGACTGTCATCTCACCGATGAACCGGTACTTTCCTGGCGTGACTCGACGCGAAGCAGAGGCGTTGCTGAAAGTAACGGCGGAGTACGGAACCCGGAATACCAAGGTGACCGGCGCGCCGGGCTTCACCGTGATCTCTTTGGCATAGCGTCGCGAAGCTTCATTCAGATACTTGCTGACAAGTCGAACGTCGAAGTCAGTGCCGGCGCTATTGATCGCGCCGATTCGCACGTTCAGCAGGTCGGGACGCGCGAGGTCAGGCGACCACGTGTCAGGTCCCGCGATGCTGATGTCCTTCTGCCCGTCATTGCCGAACGTCAGTTCGAGAACGAAGCCGTCGCCGCCCGAATGCGCGGTGAAGAGTGGATGGAGATTGATCTCCGGTTGGCCGTTTTTCAAGGCCTTGCCGGCAACCTCAAAGAACGGATCGAGCCGGGTGTTGAACGCTTCGCCGACCTTATAGTCGTATTCGCCCTCATAGTGTCGCCCGTCCTTGTCGAACGAAAAGGCCAGCACGGGACGGCCAGTCATGCCGTGCACGGGAGCAAAGACGCGGCTGCTCAAAGCCTCCTTCAACGTGTCGATCTGTTGCCCGGTTGCCTTGTCGACAGCCAGTACGTATTTGCCGATGCCCGTGTATGTGGTTGCGGGTAAGACGCTAACGTCGCGTCCGCGCGCGTAGTACGAGATCTTGCCGCCCTCGACGCTGATTAGCATCGGCGGAGCGGGGTTGATCGTACCTGGTCCACTACGAATCACGAAAGAGTCGGAGGGATTTTTACCGCTCGCCATTTCTGTCAAGCCGAAAAGCAACATGGAAACCAACGCCATCAATGCTAACGCCCGGCGAACGTCGTGTACCGCTACCCTGACTTTTCCGTATATTGGATTTTGATACGTCGCTAACATCAGTGATATCGCAGAGGACCATTCCGTCCTGACATTGAATATCTGAACGGCGGTTTGACTATCCCGAAGCTCACCCGCGGGCCTTCTACTCATGGCACTCCTTTCATGAGAGCGTGGATAAAGAACACAAGGCAAGTCCAATTCTCAGACACGCCTGGAATACATCTCAGCCGGCAAGCATTCACTACCGTAAAATAAGCTTCGTTGCAAAGCAGGCGCGGTATAAAAATGCCGCCTCCTCATTCCCCCGACATGCCATCGGGACCCACGATTCGTAGTTGCGGAGCCTCATCGCTATGTCCAAGTCTAAGTTGAGCCCGGGCGATCTGGGCATTCCGCTTTCTGAAAAAGAATTCGACGAACTCGATGAATTTCTGGTTTCCGATCTGACGTCGGAAGAAACGCTAACGATCGAGGGGCTCGACGGATACCTGACCGCGATGGCCATCGGGCCGACTACCGTACCGCCCAGCTACTGGCTGCCGGGAGTCTGGGGGCCGAGTGAGGATGACGCTCCTGCATTCGAAACAATGGATCAGGCGCAGCACATTCTCGGATTGATCTTGCGGAACATGAACGGCATCGTCATTAGTCTGGAAGATAACCCCGATGAATTCGAACCGGTGTTCGGCTTCAGCCGCGTCGACGACAGCGAACGCGAATACATCGACGGCGAAGCGTGGGCTTTCGGCTTCATGCAGGGCCTCGCGCTGGTTCGGGCAGATTGGCAAGCGCTGTTCGATAGCGAGCAGGGCCAGACATGGCTGAATCCGCTACACCTGATGGGTTCAGACGGGCTGACGCCTGAAGAGTTGCAGTTGATCGCCACGGCCGAACAGCGCGAAGCCCTCACCAAACAGATTCCCGCTAGCATCGCCGCGATCTATCGCTTCTGGCTCCCCCACCGCCAGGCTGTCCATGAACGGAAGCTCGCCGCAACGATCCATGTCCTTGCGGCAGCGGCAAGAAATTCAAAAAATGCTGCGGCGCCGCGGCGGAACTTCACTGAAAGCAATTTCCTTCAATACACCTCTGCCCACTGCCCGATACCGTTGAGCGTCGCAAATCCCGCGCACTCACGTATCGAGGCATCAGATGACCGTCTTACTCTCCATGGCCGCGTTCGCGCTGGCCTCGTCGATTTCTCCCGGTCCGGTCAACGTCGTTGCGCTCAGCGCCGGCGCGCAACATGGCTTCAACGCAAGCATGCGGCATGTGACCGGCGCAACCGTCGGGTTCACGTTGCTGCTGTTGCTCATCGGCCTGGGGCTGCATGAGTTGCTCGCGTATTTCCCCAATCTGATCGACGTCGTCAAATGGGCCGGGATTGGCTTTCTGCTTTACATGGCCTACAAACTCGCCGTCGATGATGGCAAGCTCGGCGCAGACAAGCCCACTCGAGGACCATCCTTCGCCTACGGCGCCGCAATGCAGTGGCTCAATCCGAAAGCCTGGCTCGCGTCATTAGCCGGCATGGGCGCCTACGCGGCAGATGGCGACGGCCGGCTCGTCTGGCAATTCACAGTCGTGTACTTCGTGGTTTGCTATCTGTCGATTGCCAGTTGGGCGTATGCCGGCACCTTCCTGCGTCGATACTTGCAGGAGCCGAAGCGCGTGAGGCTATTCAATCGCGCGATGGCAGCGCTGCTCGCGGCTAGCGCGCTGTATCTGCTGATCGCGTGACACGGGTCACACCTCCGCCATTCAACTGCGATACTGCCCCGGCGTGGCAGCAACCAGCCGCTTGAAGGTCCGCTGCAGATGCGCCTGATCGGCAAAGCCCGCATCGAGCGCCACGTCCGCTATCGGATAGCCACGCCGCAACTGCGCGCGGCTGAACTGGATGCGCCGGTTGATCAGATACGCATGCGGCGTCATGCCATAGCGCTGTTTGAACGCGCGGATCAGATGCGAGGCGGAAAGCCCGGCCGCCTTGCAAACGTCCTCCAGCTTCAGCGGACGGGTACAGTTTTCGGCGATGAATTCCGCAGCTCGCGCGAGTTGACCGCTCGCGTCGTCATCCGGCAAGGGTGCCGGATTCAACTTCTGTTGCACTTCGGAGAAGAAGGTAACGGCGGCGCTTTCCTTGCGCATGAGTTCGCTATCGTCGTCCACGAGGATCGCGTATAGACGGTTCAAACCATCGAACAACGCCGGGTCCGTCGTCATGGTCTGCGAGAAAGCGCGAAACGCGTGGTTGTCGCTGAAACCCAGGTCGTGTTGCAGCCCCGTGAGCCAATCGACTTCGACGTGCAGCATCCGATACGACCAGCGCTCGTCGGCAACCGGGTTACACGCGTGCACGTCGTCCGGATTCATCATCACCACCGCGCCGGCGCCGATCCATTCACTCGCGTGGCGATTCACATACACGCTATGGCCGCCGGTCACCGCGCCTATCGAGAACGTCTCGTGCGAGTGTTTGGCATAGCAGACCTCGCGGCCATCTTCGATGGAACGCGCCTCGATGAACGGCAACGCTTCATCGCGCCAGAACTTCGGCGCCGCAGCCGCCACCGCTGACTCACTCCAGTCGTTCGTCCCGCTCATCGCCTGCTCCTCGGTCATGCGCTTTGTTCCATCACAGTCTTCGGCCCGTGCCTAAGCACGTTAGCGCGAACCACATCGTAACGGTGCAATCCGCCGCGGGCACAGAAATTTCGGCATTCCACGCTTGCCAATCTCAATAACATAGTTATATTATGACTAGACACACAAAGACTAGTTTATGCCGACTCCGCCAATGGTCCGTCACTCTCCGCTTGCCCTCGCCGTCCTCGCCATGCTGACTGAAGCGCCGATGCATCCGTACCGGATGCAGCAGCTCATCAAGGCACGCGGCAAGGACGAAGTCATCAACGTCGGTCAGCGCAACAGCCTGTACCAGACGATCGATCGCCTGTTGCGCGGCGATCTGATCGCCATCCGCGAAACGGAACGCGACGGCGCGTTCCCGGAGCGCACCGTCTATGAAATTGCCGAAGCCGGCCGCGACACCGGCCGTCTGTGGCTGCGCGAACAGCTCGCGCAACCGGCCCGGGATTTCCCGGCCTTTCCGGCCGCGCTCTCCTTCCTGCCGCTGCTCTCGCCCGACGACGTGTGCCGTCAACTCGTTACCCGCATCGGCGCTCTCGAACGGGAATTGATCCGCTTCGACGAGACCACGCGCCAGTCCACCGAGATACAAGTACCGCGGCTTTTTCTGCTCGAAGGCGAACTGATGCGCGCACAACTGGTGGTCGAACTGGACTGGGTTCGCAGCGTAGTGGCCGATCTGAAAGCCGGCACGTTGACCTGGAGTCCGGAATGGCTTGAAGAGATCGCTCAACGTTTCATACTGCCGGCCGGCGAAACCAGGTACCGGCCGATCCAACCTGCCGCAAAGAAGGGGACGAAGTCATGAGTCGCGAACCCATGGAAGTGATCGTGATCGGGGCCGGCACGGGCGGTCTCTGTCTGGCACACGGATTGAAGCGCGCTGGTATCAATGTGAATGTCTACGAACGCGATCGCACTCGCGCGGACGGTTTGCAGGGCTATCGGGTCGGCATCAATCCGCACGGACTGGCGTCGCTGGAAGCCTGCCTGCCGCCGGAACTTTACGCGACCTTCCTCGCGACTTGCGCGCGCACGCCCGGCCACTTCAACATCCTGACCGAGCGAATGACCGAACTGCTCACGGTGCCGCTCGAAGACGAGTCGATGAGCGGCGGCAAATCGGTCAGCCGGATGACACTCCGGCAAGTGCTGCTCACGGGCCTCGAAGCGCACGTGCATTTCGACAAGACTTTCACGTCGTACGAACAGCATGCCGACGGCAGCGTGACCGCGCATTTCGCGGACGGCACCCACGTCACGGCAGACCTGCTGATCGGCGCGGACGGCGCGCGCTCGAAGGTGCGCCGCCAGTTACTGCCGCACGCGCGGCTGGAGAACACCGGCATCGTCAGCGTTGGCGCCAAGGTGCCGATGGACGAAGCGTCACGCGCGCTGCTGCCGCCCAAGGTTCTCGACGGCATTACGCTGATCAACGCGCCGAAGGGTTACGGCGGCATCGTGCACGTGATGGAATTTCCGTGGCGCGCGGACGGCAGCGGAATGAAGGAAGGCATCGGCAGCAACGACGCCGAACTGCTTTCGCGTTGGCCCGGACTGCTCTACGACAACACGCGCGATTATCTGATGTGGGGGGTCTGGGGCGCATTGCACAACTTGCCGGCCGATCCCAAATCGCTCGGACAAGCCGCGCTACTCGCGCTCGCGACGCAGATCACCGACGGCTGGCATCCCAATCTGCGCGCGCTGATTCGCGCATCGGATCCGTCTACCGCGTTCAGTGTCGATGTGCGCACCTCGGTTCCCGTGGACGCATGGCCGACCACCAATGTCACCGTGCTGGGCGATGCGGTACATCTGATGACGCCGGGCCGCGGCGTGGGCGCGAACACCGCGCTGCGCGATGCCGCGCTGCTCGCCTCACGTCTGGCCGATGCGCAACAGGGCAAGCTGTCGGGGCACGACGCGGTCGCGGGTTACGAAGAAGAGATGCGCCGCTACGGCTTCCACGCGGTCGCGGAATCGCGCAAGCAGTTCGACGCGAGTGGCGCGCTGCATCGGCCGGTGGTCGGACGAATGGCGCTGAGTGCGATGCGCACCACCTTGCGCGTGGTGAACAATGTGCCGATGCTCAAGCGCCGCATGATCGACGCCGAGAATGAATTTCGCGGCGTCGATCGTCACGATCGCGACGCGGCGGCAGCCGCGCCCGGTCAGTAACACGGTCAATCTGTTACTTCGCGCTCACGTCGATATTGCCGAGATATTTCGCTGCCAGCGTCTTCACCGTACCGTCGGCCTGGACTTTCGCAATCGCCGCGTTCAGTTGCTCGCGCAGCGCGGTGTCGCCCTTGCGAATCCCGTAGGCAATACCGCTGCCGAGGATCTTGTCGTCGCGCACCGGTTGACCGACAAATGCGTAGTCCTTGCCATTAGGCTTCGACAGAAAACCCGTCTGTCCAGCCGGCGCGAGAACGAGCGTTGCATCGAGCCGGCCCGCCACGAGATCCGTGTACACCTGGTTCTGATCCTGATACGGCACGACGGTGACGCCGGCCGGCTCCCAATGTGTCTTCGCGAAGGTTTCCTGGATCGACGCCTGCAACACGCCGACGCGTTTGCCCTTCAACGACGCCGGCGTCGGCAGCAAACCGCTGTCGCGTTTCGCGATCAGTTGCGTCGGCACGCGATACACGACGGTGGTGAAATCGATCGCCTGGCGGCGCTGCTCGGTGGCGTTCATCGCCGAATTGATCGCGTCGAACTTGCGTCCCTGCAGCGCGGGAATCAGACCGTCGAATGAGGTTTCGACCCATTTGCACGTCATATGCGCCGCGGCGCACACGGCAGTGCCGACGTCGATGTCGAGACCTTGCAGTCCACCATTCGGCCCTTTCGATTCGAACGGCGGATACTGCGCTTCGAGCCCGAAACGCAGCGTCGATGTGTCCGCGGCGAAAGCAGCCGACGATGCGGCGCTCGCGGTCAATACGCAGACCAGCGCCAATAGAGGTTTGAGCACATTCATAACAGCTCCCTTTTTCTTCGATAGATCAGATTTCACACAAGCGCCGCGCGCCTTCGATCAAGGTCGCGTCATCTTTCGAGAAGCTCAGGCGGATCAGGCCGGAATCCGTGCCGTCGGTATAGAACGCCGACAGCGGAATCGTCGCGACCCGCGCGTCGCGAATCAGGCGCAGCACGAAATCGCTATCGCTTTCGTCGGAGAAGCCGCGAAAACGCGCCAGCATGAAGAAGCTGCCTTCACTCGGCAACAACTCGAAGCGCGATTCACGCAGCGCATGGGCGAGCAGATCGCGCTTCTTCTGATAGAACGCGGACAGGCCGAGATAGCTCTCGCGATTGGCCAGCGCATCGACGAACGCGTACTGCATCGGTGTATCGGCAGAAAACACCATGAACTGATGGACTTTGCGAATTTCATCCATGAGTGCCGCCGGGGCAAGACAATAGCCGACGCGCCAGCCGGTCACGTGATACGACTTGCCGAACGACGACACGATTACGCTGCGCTCCGCGAGTTCGGCATCGCACGCCATGCTTTGATGTTTGGCGCCGTCGAACACCACGTGTTCGTAGACCTCGTCGGCAAGAATCACGATATCGGTATTGCGCGTCACCGCCTTCAGGCGCGCGATGTCGGCTTCGCTGAACACGGTCGCGGTCGGGTTGTGCGGCGTGTTGATGATGATCATGCGCGTTTTCGGCGTGATCGCGGCGGCCACCTCGTCCCAGTTCACGCGAAAATCGGTGAGCGACAGTTTGATCGCAATCGGCGTCGCGCCTTGCAGGCGAACGATCGGGCCGTAGCTGTCGAATGAGGGTTCGAAGTAAATCACTTCGTCGCCGGGATGCACCAATGCGCTGATCGTGGAATACAGGCCCTCGCTGGCGCTGGCGATCACGGTGACTTCGCTCGACGGGTCGTAGCGCACGCCGTACAGCGTCTCGACTTTGTCAGCGAGCGCTTCGCGCAACGCGGCGATGCCGGCCATCGGCGCGTACTGGTTATGACCGGCGCGCATGGCTTGCGCGACACCTTCGATCAATTTTGCGTCGGGCGCGAAATTCGGTGCGCCTTGCGACAGGTTCAGCGCATCGTGCTGTGCGGCCAGTTGGCCAATCACGGTAAAAATCGTTGTGCCTACGTCAGGCAATTTCGAGCGGGCTTGCATGGCGCTCTGCATAATGCGTTCTCCCTTTCTCAATCCGGTTTGATGGATTAGGCATCAGCCAAAGAACCGTCACAATCGAAACTTTGTCATGCGCGGCATGCGTTTACGTCATGGCTCGCGCAATGCCGCGCTGGGGCGGCCTAAGGCAATGAATTCGGGGGTTTAGCGGAAGAAAATGCAGCGCGCAGGGAGCGCGCAAAACAGCCGAGGTATGACGTAATGTGATGCGAGGGGGACGGCTGCGACCGGGCGATCGCAGCCGGCTAGCTGACTAACCGACGCTCAGGCGTCGTCCATCATGCGGACTTTGACCTTCTTGCCCTTCACCTTGCCGGCGCTGAGCTTGCGCAGCGCGTCGCGCGCGATGCTGCGCTCCACGGCCACATAGGTCGACATTTCGGTCACGTTGATCTTGCCGATCTGCGAACCGGCGAAGCCGGCTTCGCCGGTTAGCGCGCCGAGCACGTCGCCGGGACGGATCTTTTCCTTGCGGCCGCCGAGAATCTGCAGCGTTTCCATCGGCGGCAGCAGGCGTTCATTGCTCGCAGGCTTGAGATCGGCCAGCTTGTGCCACTCGACTTCACGCTTTTGCGCCTGTTCGAGACTGCCCACGCGCCCCATCTCATTCATGCTGGCGAGACTGAGCGCCCAGCCTTCCTGATCGGCGCGCCCCGTGCGGCCAATGCGGTGCACATGGACTTCCGGGTCCGGCGTCACGTCGACGTTGATCACCGCTTCGAGCTCCGCAATGTCGAGGCCGCGCGAGGCGACGTCGGTGGCGACCAGCACTGAGCAACTGCGGTTTGCGAACTGGATCAGCACCTGATCGCGTTCACGCTGATCGAGTTCGCCGTGCAGCGCGAGCGCATGAAAACCCTGCGCACGCAGCACGTCGAGCAGATCGCGGCACTGCTGCTTGGTATTGCAGAACGCCAGCGTGCTCACCGGACGATAGTGGTTCAGCAACAAACCCACCGCATGCAGACGCTGATCTTCAGTGACTTCATAAAAGCGCTGACGAATCTTGGTGTTGTCGTGCCGCTCGGCGAGTTTCACTTCCTTCGGATTACGCAGGAATTGCTGGCTCAGCTTGACGATGCCGTCGGGGTAGGTGGCGGAAAACAGCAGCGTTTGCCGCTCTTTCGGGCATTGCTTCACGACGGTCGCGATATCGTCGAAGAAACCCATGTCGAGCATGCGGTCCGCTTCGTCCAGCACCAGCGTATTGAGCGATTGCAACGGCAGGCTGCCACGCTCCAGGTGATCCATGATCCGGCCCGGCGTGCCGACCACGATGTGCGCACCGTGTTCGAGGCTGGCGGTTTGCGGACGCATCGGCGTACCGCCGCACAGCGTCAGCACCTTGATGTTTTCCTCGGCGCGCGCCAAACGGCGGATTTCCTGCGTGACCTGATCGGCGAGTTCGCGTGTCGGGCACAGCACCATCGCTTGCACGGCGAAATTGCGCACGTCGAGGCGGTTGAGCAGCGCCAGCGAAAACGCCGCGGTCTTGCCGCTGCCGGTTTTCGCCTGAGCGATCAGATCGTTGCCGGCCAGCGCGATCGGCAGGCTTGCGGCCTGAATCGGCGTCATCTCGACGTAGCCGAGCTGCGTCAGATTGGCGAGCGTCGCGGGCGGTAGCGGTAGCTGGCTAAACGGCGCGCCGGCTTGAGTGGGAGTGTTCATAGGGTGAGGGCTCGCTATCGACTGAAGAGGCTGAAGGGACCGAAGGCCAGGGACTATTCGGCCATCGGGCCGGTGGCGGGCCGGCCTTCGATCTGCTCGTACAGCACCGAGCCATCTTCCCCGTCGAAACGTTCGACGTAATTGCGCGCGCCGCACATCGGGCAACGGAACAGAAGTCCCTGTCCTTCATTCTTGATGACGACGTCCGACATTTCCCACTGCTCGCCGCAGGGCTGGTTTCTACAGGTAAACACGTTGATTCTCCAACAGGATTCGATTGTTTATTGGGCGAGCCGGATCAATGGCCCAACCGTGAATGCCGTCACTGCCATGGTCGGCGCCGCCGTCAGTACAGGCCGAGCGCTTCAACCCAGATGCGTATGCCGCACCCGCGTTGCGCTCACGTCCATCTCGTTGAGACCCTGGACGATGCCGCAGTCTTCAACAGCCTGTTCGCCGTGGCATTGCTCGCGCAGCGTGGTCAGTTGCACTTTCAGTTGCTTCAGTTCTTCGATACGCGTGTCGACGTGCGCAATGTGCTCGTCGATCAAGGCATTGATGCTGCCGCAGCCATCCGCCGGTGCGTCCGTCAGACGCAGCAATGCACGGATTTCGTCGTGGGTCATGTCGAGCGCGCGGCAATTGCGGATGAAGCGCAGGCGTTCGACGTGCTTCGCCGTATAGCTGCGGTAATTGGCCTCGGTGCGCTCCGCTTCGGGCAACAGGCCCTCTTTTTCGTAGAAACGGATGGTTTCGGTCGTGCAATGGGCGATTTTCGCCAGTTCGCCGATTTTCATGGACCCTCCCGGATTGCGGCCTTGACCTTGTAGTGGCTTCAAGGTGTTTACTAGACCACAAATCGAACCAGGAAGCCAGCCATGCCACACGCCGACCTCGCCGAAGCAGATCGCCCGGAACAAGCCAAAGCCCGTGCCCACGGGCACGAAGGGCATGCCCACGAGCATGCGCATGACGATGCTCACAGCCACGGGCATGGTGAAAACTGCGCTCACGGCAACAAAACGGGGACACATGAGCCGGACCACGTACACGCTCATGAGCACGGCGAAAGCTGCAGCCACGGTCACGAAACGCACGACCATGACCAGCATGACGATCATGCCCAAGGCGGAAGCGACGGCCACGACCACAAAGCGCACGACCATGGCCATGCGCACACCCACCAAGCCCACCGTCACGCCGAAGCAGGCTGTTGCGGAACGACGCATGTCGCAGCCGCGCCGGTCAAGCTGCCGCAATCGGAAGCCGTCGGCAACGACTTGCGCACCGCGATCCGCATCATGCAGATGGATTGCCCGACCGAAGAAGCGCTAATCCGCAAGAAATTCAGCCGCATGCCGCAGGTGCGCAGCATGGACTTCAACCTGATGCAGCGCGTGTTGACCGTCGTCCACGCGCCGGACGCGCTCGAGTCGATCCTCGCCGCGATCCGTTCGCTCGACTTCACGCCTGAACTGGCGGACGCGAACCTGGACGCGGCAGCCGCCGCCCTTGAAGCGCCGGCCAAGCCGTGGTGGCCACTGGCGCTCGCCGGCGTCGCCGCGGTAGGCTCAGAGGCGGCCAGCTGGCTTGGCGCCTCCACCTGGCTGGCTGCGGGTCTGGCGATCCTCGCAATCGCCGCCTGCGGCCTCACAACGTACAGAAAGGGCTGGGTTGCGATCCGCAACGGCAACCTGAACATCAACGCGTTGATGAGCATTGCGGTGACCGGCGCGCTGGTCCTCCAGCAATGGCCGGAAGCCGCCATGGTGATGGTGCTCTTCACGATTGCCGAACTGATCGAAGCGAAATCGCTCGACCGCGCCCGCAACGCCATCCAGGGGCTGATGCAACTCACGCCGGAACAGGCCAGCGTGCAACAGGCCGACGGCAGCTGGCAGCTCGCGGACCTCAAGTCGATCGCGCTCGGCGCAGTGGTACGCGTGAAGCCGGGTGAGCGGATTGCGCTCGATGGTGAAATCGTCGCGGGCCGTTCGAGCATCGATCAGGCGCCGATCACCGGCGAAAGCCTGCCGGTCGACAAGACCGTGGGCGACGCGGTGTTCGCCGGCACGATCAACCAGGCCGGCTCGTTCGACTATCGCGTCACGGCCGCCGCCAGCAACACGACGCTCGCACGCATCATTCACGCGGTCGAGGAAGCGCAAGGCACCAAGGCGCCGACCCAGCGTTTCGTCGATCAGTTCGCCCGCGTCTATACGCCGATCGTATTCGCGGCCGCACTCGCGGTAGCAGTGTTGCCGCCGCTGCTGTTCGGCGGACAGTGGCACGAATGGGTCTACAAGGCACTCGTGATGCTGGTGATCGCCTGTCCGTGCGCGCTGGTGATCTCGACACCGGTCACGATCGTCAGCGGCCTCGCGGCTGCCGCGCGTAAGGGCATCCTGATCAAAGGCGGCGCCTACCTTGAACAGGGCCGCAAGCTGAGCCGGCTCGCGCTCGACAAAACCGGCACGCTCACGCACGGCAAACCCGTGCAAACCGAGTTCGAGATCCTGGCCGACGTCGAGATCGTGCGTTGCCGGACACTCGCCGCCAGCCTGGCGGGTCGTTCGGATCACCCGGTGTCGATGGCAATCGCCGCAGCGGCAAAAAACGACAGCGTCACCAGTGCCACGGTCGATGCCTTCGAGGCACTGGCAGGCCGCGGCGTGCGAGGCGAAATCGATGGCTTGCCGTACTGGCTCGGCAATCATCGGCTGGTCGAAGAACTCGGGCGCTGTTCGGCGTCGCTCGAAGCGCGGCTGGACACGCTCGAAGGGCAAGGCAAAACCGTCGTGATGCTAGTGGACTCTGAACGCGTGCTCGCGCTGTTTGCCGTCGCGGACACGGTGAAGGACACGAGCCGCGCCGCCATTGCCGAATTGCAGCGCCTCGGTGTGCATGCCGCCATGCTCACCGGTGACAACCCGCACACGGCTGCCGCGATCGCGCAGCAAGTCGGCATCGACGAAGCGCGCGGCAATCAGTTGCCCGAGGACAAGCTGAACGCCGTGGACGGCTGGTCGAAAGACGGCGCGACGGTCGGCATGGTTGGCGACGGCATCAACGACGCTCCCGCTCTCGCGCGTGCCGATATTGGTTTCGCAATGGGCGCAATGGGCACCGACACCGCGATCGAAACCGCCGACGTCGCCTTGATGGACGACGATCTGCGCAAGATTCCGCAGTTCATCCGTCTGTCGAAGGCAACGCATTCGGTGCTGGTGCAGAACATTACGCTGGCGCTGGGTATCAAGAGCGTGTTTCTCGTGCTGACGATGATGGGTCTGGGCACGATGTGGATGGCCGTGTTCGCGGATGTGGGCGCGAGCCTGCTGGTAGTGGCGAACGGTCTGAGGCTGTTGCGCAAGTAATCTCCCCGCACCCGCGCGTGGGCATTCCAGGCTGCCCGCCGTTGCTTCGATCTTCCCCGCAGGTGCCCAGCGCTGTTCAATTGTTCAATTCCTGAACAGCGCTGCGCACACTGATCAGAAACGCCACGTTCAATTCCCGGCAAGGTGAACCAGACCACGCACTCGCGCTTCGCGGGCGTGGCTGCGGTGCGTTGGCACAGTTCTGGCTCTAAGCTCTCGCGGCCAAGCGAAATATCGCGCCGAATATAGCCCATTCAATCATGTGAGGAGCACACAGATGAATCACGCAGAGATGCAGTTTCTGACTACCGAATTTCCGTACAAAAAACAGTATGCGAATTTTATCGGCGGCGAATGGGTAAAGCCGGTGGGGGGCGAGTACTTCGACAACGTGTCGCCGATCACCGGTGAGCCGTTTACATCGATCCCGCGCTCACGCGAAGCCGACATCGAACTCGCCCTCGACGCCGCGCATCGTGCAAAGGCAGCGTGGGGTAAAACGTCGACGACCGAACGCGCGAACATACTGAACCGCATCGCCGACCGGATGGAAGCGAATCTGCAACGCATCGCCGTGGCTGAAACGATCGACAACGGCAAGCCGTTGCGCGAAACAATGGCCGCCGATATCCCGCTCGCCATCGATCATTTCCGCTATTTCGCCGGCGCCGTGCGTGCGCAGGAAGGCTCGATCTCCGAGATCGACCACGATACCGTTGCCTATCACTTTCACGAACCGCTCGGCGTGGTCGGTCAGATCATTCCGTGGAATTTCCCGATCCTGATGGCGGTGTGGAAACTCGCCCCCGCATTGGCTGCCGGCAACTGCGTCGTACTGAAGCCGGCCGAGCAAACGCCTGCGTCGATTCTTGTCCTGCTCGAACTGATCCACGATCTGCTGCCGCCGGGTGTCTTAAACGTGGTGAACGGGTTTGGCCTCGACGCCGGCAAGCCGCTCGCGTCGAGCAAGCGCATCGCGAAGATCGCGTTTACAGGTGAGACGACCACCGGTCGCCTGATCATGCAGTACGCAAGCCAGAACATCATTCCGGTCACGCTCGAACTCGGCGGCAAAAGCCCGAACATTTTCTTCGCCGACGTGATGAACGAAGACGACAGCTATTTCGACAAGGCGCTCGAAGGCTTCACGATGTTCGCGCTGAATCAGGGCGAAGTGTGCACGTGTCCGTCGCGTGTGCTGATCGACGAAAAGATTTACGACCGCTTCATGGAGCGCGCATTGAAACGCGTGGCCGCGATCACGCAAGGCCATCCGCTCGACACGAAGACGATGATCGGCGCGCAAGCCTCACAGGAACAGCTGGAAAAAATCCTCTCGTACGTCGACCTTGGCAAACAGGAAGGCGCCGAGTGTCTGATCGGCGGTGAGCGCAATACGCTCGGCGGCGAACTTAGCAAAGGCTATTACGTGAAGCCGACCGTATTCCGTGGCCACAACAAGATGCGCATCTTCCAGGAAGAAATCTTCGGGCCGGTCGTTTCCGTGACCACCTTCAGGAACGAAGACGAAGCGCTCGAGATCGCCAACGATACGCTCTATGGTCTGGGCGCCGGCGTGTGGACGCGCGACGGTACGCGCGCCTATCGCTTCGGCCGGCAAATCCAGGCTGGCCGCGTGTGGACCAACTGCTATCACGCGTATCCGGCCCATGCTGCGTTTGGTGGCTACAAGCAATCGGGCATCGGCCGCGAGAATCACAAGATGATGCTCAACCACTATCAACAGACCAAGAACCTGCTCGTCAGCTATAGCGATAAGCCGCTCGGCTTCTTCTGAGCGTAACGTCTCCTGTCCGGGCGAGCCGCATTGTGCGGCTCGCTCTTTTTTCAGCGAGGGTATGTGATGGCTGACGAGAAGCAAGTGGCCCGCGTGATCGCCACGCCAGCCGCGATCGAATTGATCGATAAGCTATGTGCCGAACACGGTGCCGTGCTGTTTCACCAATCCGGTGGATGCTGCGACGGTAGCGCGCCGATGATGTTCCCGCAGAGCGAGTTCATGGTCGGCTCGTCCGATGTGAAACTCGGCACGATTGCCGGCGTGCCGTTCTACATGAGTGAATCGCAGTTCGAGTACTGGCAGCACACGCAATTGATCATCGACGTGGTGCCGGGCAATGGCGGCATGTTTTCTCTGGAGCGGCCGAGCGGGTTGCGTTTTCTCACGCGCTCGCGACTCTTCGAAGACGATGAAAACGCGTGGCTAGACACCCATCCGGTAGAGCGAGTGGACGCTTAGTCGTGAGCCATTATTAGAGGTGTCATCGAAACTCGGCAAAGTTCGGGATGCGCGCGTATCAGCGAATGTTTAACTCCATTTGCTTGCGCTATGTGAAGTTCGCAGGATTTGGTAAACGGGGACGTGGTACTTTTGTCCGCATTCCTTCGGCAATCTTCTGGTGGTTAGCCACGCCACTCTACTCACTCATGAACCCATCGGATAATCGGGCGCGCTACGAAACCCGGTTGAGCCGCGTGCTCGACCATATTTACGATCATCTCGACGAACCGCTGGATATCGAACGGTTGGCGGAGATTGCCTGCATGTCGCCGTATCACTGGCATCGCATCTATCAGGCGATGTATGGCGAAACGGTCGCGACAACCGTGCGGCGCTTGCGACTGCATCGCGCGGCGGGATATCTGGCGAATGGCTCGATGCCGATCGCGGAAATTGCCGAGCGTTCGGGCTATAGCAGTTTGCAGTCTTTCTCCCGCACTTTTCGCGCCGTGTTCGGCATTCCGCCGGCGCAGTACCGCAAGCAGGGAACCCATAGCCGGTTTCGTCCGGCGCTTTCAGGAGACGATCAAATGACGATACGTGAAGTGGTAATTCGCCACGTTGAGCCGATGGAGATTTTGTCGGTGGATCACGTGGGGTCGTATATGCAGATCGGCAAGGCGTTCGACGGCTTGTTCGGCTGGTTGGCAAAACACAATTTGCTAATGGGCCAGATGCGCATGATCGGGATTTACTACGACGATCCGGGTGTGGTTGCGGAGGATGAGTTGCGCTCGAAGGCTGGGGTGTTGTTGCCGCATCCGGTGCAGGCTTCGGTGACGGTGAGTCCGCCAGTTTCGGTGGCGCATGTGAAGGGTGGGGAGTACGCGGTGTTGCGGCATAAGGGACCGTACAGCGATATGCGTGCGGCTTATGAGTGGTTGTATGGGACTTGGCTCGTGCAATCGGGGCGTGAGGCTGCGGATGCGCCGGTGTTCGAGGAGTATCTGAATAGCCCGAAGGAGACTGCGCCTGCTGAGTTGCTGACGGAGATTTGTTTGCCGCTGGTTTGATGGCTTGGCCTGGTCCTGTTTGTTCTGCCTGCTTTGTGCATGTTTACGCAGCGTGCTTCCCGGATGCCTCTCTGGTTTTTATAGTCTTTGTATATGTATACGTAGTAATAGTTAACAAGCACCCCGCCTGGCTGTGGATAACTTGAATCTTCGTTTACGGATCAAGGGGCTGCGAAATCGATAACCCTGCGGAGCGCGTGCGAACAGGCAGGCGGAGCCAGGGAAAACTTCTGACTGACCTGGCGAGATCGCGGATTTATCAAGGTTTCGCCCACAACGTGTCCGGTGTCTTGTACAAAAGTTGTCCAGAGGGGGTTGTGGATAAGTGGGTGGCTCCTTGCCGGTGGCTTGGGTCGCCTGTTATGACCCGGCGACAAACGGAGGGGATGTTTGTGCACGTGTCGTTCGATCGACACTTGTGTGAAACTTTGTCGAGAAAGATTGTTTCGTACTGCCAATGCGTTGACAACGCTTGGCTGCGTCGCTTATCTTCGATCCGCGGGACGGCTGGTCAAGCTTGCCAGGGTACAGGCAGTATTCGTTCCGGGCGCTACGGGGCTACCCCGTGGATCAGAAAGACCTCCGCAGTTCGTCGCATGAGCCGACTTGCGCGTTGCGCAAATGAGCTCACGCAGCACAAGACGCGTTGACTGGCCGCCCCGCCCCTCTCTTTGCTCTATGCCGTCAACTTCTCTGCAGTTTGTCACTTACGCGATCGCCGATGCCATGTTGGCCGGGACGCCCGAGCCAACGGCGATGGTCGCGCGGATGACGCTTGTGTTGGGCGGCCCCGCGGATTGGATGAATCGGTTGGCGGGAAGGGTTGCGAAGCGATTTGGCTCGCGCTGGGACAGCGTTGAAAGCAAAGAGCTGTCGAAGGTCATTGCTGAGACCACGGGGTTTGTCTCGGCGTGGAGGGGTGACAACCGGCCGAGGGTTTTGCGTGTTTTGCGCCGGCCGCCTTTTCAGCGGCCACCTCCGCCCTGGTTGCATGACGTGGCGCTACCGCAGTTGCCGACGCTCGGTGATCTGGCCGTGTGGCTGGAAATTGCACCGGACGAGCTGGACTGGTTTGCCGATCGCTGGCGTGTACCCGCTCGAAATGCGGGGACGCCGCTTCATCACTATTCGTACAAAGTGATCGAGAAACGCGACGGTCGGTGTCGGATTATCGAGGTGCCCAAATCGCGTTTGCGGGCTTTGCAGCGGAAAGTGCTTCATGGCTTACTCGATCGGGTTCCTGCTCACGATGCAGTGCACGGTTTTCGACGTGGACGGAATGCGGTTACGTTCGCGGCGCCACATGCCGGGAAAGCGGTTGTGATCCGCTTCGATCTGACGGATTTCTTTGCGTCTGTCCACGAAGGACGCGTTTACTCCACGATACGTGCTTTGGGTTATCCACTGGGAGTTGCCCGGGCATTAACTGCGCTGTGTACCAATCGGGTGCCGAGTGGCCGCCTGCTGGCGCCGGATGTGCGGGACGGGGTCGATTGGCAGGAGC
Organism: Paraburkholderia agricolaris; assembly: GCF_009455635.1. NCBI lineage: Bacteria > Pseudomonadati > Pseudomonadota > Betaproteobacteria > Burkholderiales > Burkholderiaceae > Paraburkholderia > Paraburkholderia agricolaris. Next base: position 71,881 of record NZ_QPER01000001.1, on the reverse strand, counting down.
GGCAGCGGTATCGAAACCGGCATTTGCCGCAAGGGGCGCCCAGTTCGCCGGCGCTGGCGAATTTGTGTGCGTTTCGACTGGACCTGAGGCTGGCTGGGCTGGCGCGGTCTCTCGGTGCGACGTATACGCGGTATGCCGATGATCTGGCGTTTTCCGGTGGCGATGACCTCGCGCGGATGGCTCAGCGGGTTGAGATTCGCGTGGCGGCGATCGCTATTGAGGAAGGGTTTGCAGTCAATCTAAGAAAGACGCGGGTGATGCGGCGTGGCGCAAGACAGCATCTGGCCGGGGTTGTGGTGAACAGCCATCCGAATCTTGCGCGGCCGGAGTTTGATACTTTGAAAGCGGTGCTCACAAATTGCGTGAGGCACGGACCGGGCTCGCAGAATCGCGAGAGGCATGCGGATTTTCGGGCGCACCTGGCAGGTCGCGTTGCGCATGCTGCAATGCTGAATGCGGCCAGAGGAGAGAAGTTAAAAGCGATCTTCGATCGGATCGTGTGGAATCTTGATTCTTAATCGACGACCAAGGTGTCGCTAGTAGCGAGGTCGACTTTCGATAGCGGAACCTCCTCGATTTGGAAGAGGACCGTCAATAGCGATACACCGTGCCCACACTGCCCTGTACCTTGCCCTTGCCGAGAAGCTCGTAGGACCTTGTCGGTAAATCGAGAGAGTCCGCTTCTGGCAGTTCCAGCGCCGTCAGAATTTTTCTTGTACGCACGGCATGAAGCAACTCGCGCCAGTTCGCACCGACCGCAACAAACAATGCCACAGCAATCGCGCAGGGGAAGGCAATGGAGATCAGCTCGGCGAGATCTTCTCGGGCGGCAACAAAGAAAAAGCCTACGCCGAGAAACAGGAAAAGGAATAGAAAAATTCCAATGAACGTATAACGGATGTATTTATAGATCATTTTTGGGCTACTGCCGCACGGCGGCAAAATGGCGATGACCCGTTCTTCAGCGCTGCTCACAGCCAACAAAGTTTCGTTCCGTTCCACCACGACATCAACCGCATCGCCGTCTTTGAAATAGACGCCGCCGAGCCACCCCTTTAGTGCCCTCCCGTCCACGTCGAACTCGACCCAGTAAGCCTTGCCCCTGGCATTCGACATGCCGTAGTTGACCGCCATATTGCCTACGGCCAGTCCGCCATTGCCACTCAGTGCGAGCAGGATGGGAGATAGCAGCGCGGCTTTCCGCTCGAACTCCCGCGCCTTCGATTGGCGCTCCTCCAGCGAATATCGCAGGTTGGACACTTTCCCGCTCAAAGAGCTTAGTTACGCATTCATCTATTAACACCGTTGTTTTTTCCACCGGAGATATGACACTACCCTTTACCGCATATCGCTGGTGAACACGTCTTCTTTCGGAACGCCCAACCGGCGCATCAGCCAGCTCCAGAATCCACAGAAATAGCTGCCGGACAGCATCCACGCGACCACGAATACATCCATCTTCCACCCGGTGATGCGCGTGGCTAGCGGTATATCGCCTCTCAACGCCAGTTCCATCTCGGCGATCAGCAAGCCGAGGCCCAGTATCCAGCCAACCATGAGCCAGCGCGCGCGCCGCGTGAACGCCGCACGAAAGTCGCCGTACCAAACGCAACGTCCCACAAAAGAAGCCAGCACGAGGGACAGCAGCGCAAGCAGTTGCCAGCTCAACGTGTATTCGCTGCTTATGGACGTCAGGTACGGACTGTGATTCAGATAGACAGTGCGCGTAACAGGGTAGTCATAGTGGACCCACGTCATCACGCCGAGGCGATTCGCTCCCCAAACCAGTGCTTTAAGCAGGAGGTATGCACACACCGCCGTGACGATCAACGCAAGGAGAGTCCGTATGGGTGTACTGCGTACCATACCCCTTAGTTTTGCTGTAATTACCGGAGGCGCAGCCGCAGCCTCGAGCGCTTTGGCTTCAATCACGCTCTTGCGCCATGCTTTTCTTTCAGGACTATTTCGACTCATATGGCAACCTGCTTTGAGAGACAGTCACGGTATGTTACGAAAAAAAGCCACCCGCAAAGAAACTTGTCTTTCGGCTTTCTGTGTTTCTTCGGTGCTCGGGGCAGATCGATACAGGATCAATCAATTGATGCCGTCAGCCTTCTTTTTGACCGCGCGAGCGTTGGCCTCGTCGACCAATTCCTGGATGGAGCTATAGGTCGGATTTCTTACGTGCATCTTTTCCTGCTTGCCTTTTCCTCTCAAGAACATCCATTCGGGCCATTGCCGGATATGGTTGAAGCTTCCGACGACGAACTCGCCGCAGGGTGGGACATGCAACTCCTCGGCGGTCTTTTCGCCTGCAAGATAAGCCTCCGACTCCGGACCAAACACGCGGTCCTGACAGGACTCGTGCCAGAAAATCATGGTCCTGCTTCTGTCTACCTCAGGAAAATCGTCAAATACAAAACCTTCTTTCTTGTCGGAAACGGCAATGGTGCGCAGATTTCCCTGTACGTCGCGAATGCCAACTTTCCAGTGTGGATTGTCATTCTGGTCGTAGTCTTGCCACGGGTTGATCGCTTCCGAGAGAACGTCGCGGCTACCGTCACGTTTCTCCAGTTCGAATACCACCGTACTTTTTGGAAAGGTCCGAGAATTTCCAAGCTTAGGATTGCCTTTGATTTTGATAATGCCGTTCTCAGGAACACGTACCTCCAGCCCATCCTTCGTATGAACCGGTTCAATGCCATCGGGTTGATCGAACAACGCGGCCACCGGACCGACATAGCTCTCCGGAATCACATAAATCAGCGGCATGCGCCGACTCCGATCCAGACCGAACCCTATCGCGGCAAGAAGCACGAGAGCGAGCAAGATAAGGTAACGCCTCTTGATGTCGCGCTTCGGGGTATTCAGCGGTACTGCTTTTTCCATGGGTTCACCTGTACACCCCATTCGTTTCAAACTAACGTTTACGATTGAGGCAATTTTATCGCCGCCGTGCTCTGCGATGATCTCCTCAGAATATCAGCCGGCGACACGTGTCTGGCGCTTTGGCCATATTCGAGTGGCATGCTCCGTTGTTCCTGAGGAGTTCATCCGGCGATCGATTCGCGATGAAGCCAGAATCACTGTTCGATTTGCACATCTCATGCGCCTGGCATGCTGGCCTCCGAGCACACCGCATCAGAATAGCCACTGTCCGAACGCTTAAGGAATTCGGCGTCGGTCTTCGCTGCGCCACAGTTGGAAAAGGCTGCGATAGATAGCGGTTATGAGCCGTCGATAACTATCCACATTGCGCACCGGGAACCAGCGGGACTTTTCAATGAAACACAGCGTTGGATACTGGAGCATTACATTGATATTGAAACAGGAGCGATGGTCGCGGCGAAGTGGATCACCACGCGCAGCGTATCGGGATCGACGCTCCCTTCAACGCGTACCTCACCTCGTGGCAGCCGGATCCGGATCGTGCCGGGTGCCGGTGCCGAAGGCGTAGATGCAGCCGGTTCGGCCACACCGCCGTCACTGGCCTCATTTACGGTGACAGGCAGCAAGGCACGTCCGCACGCGTCGGCGCCGAGCCGTCTATCCAGATAAACAAAGCCAACCACTCAATGAGAGAGCGCGCTCAAGCCTTGCATGTTAACTATTTGCTGCGCAGCTCTCCGCCCATCCTCCTGCGTTTCCTCTACCGTCTTCACATGCGGTGCATCCCAACGTACGCCATTGATGTACACCGTGCGCCAACGCAAGTAGCCCCACATGAAATAGAACTCGCGGCCGCTTTTCTGGTAGGCCAATCCTTTGCTCACTTTGGGGTCGGTCAATACGGCGCTGTCATTAGGCGCCGACGGGTCTTTCGCCTGACGCGCCGTTTGTGCCGACTGCATGGCCGAATCGTAGCGCTTCAACTGGTCCGTTTCCTGAGCGGTGAGAGGCGATTTGGGTTCCGGGCCAGCCGTTACAGCCGGATAGCCTGAATAATTCGCGGGCATCACCACTTTAGACTGCGTCTGCCATGCGGCATGCTGGCGCTCGAACGCGGCCTGCTTGTCTTTCAGCGCCTTGATCTGTTCGTAATTCCATACGTCGTCATCCGCGCCGAACGGCTTGAACCAGGCGCGTGAATCGTGCATGTAATTGTCATAAAGCGCGCTAATCGGCTTCTCCGGCGCGCCCATGTTCCAATCGGTACGTACTTCCAGCCACTGCTGCCATTTTTCGTTTAGCAAGGCTTCGGCGGCTGTTATCGCCGTAGATTCAAACGGAGACGCCAATGCTCCGGCGGCGACAGTTAGGGGCAAGATGACAGGCGCGAGCGTAGCGACGATCTTCGGGTGGCTGCGAGCGAAATCGTCAGCACCTTTCACCGCGTAGCGTGCCAAACTCGGGCCGCCTTCTTTCTCGCTTTCAAGCAGATCTTGCCATTCCGCCCTAAGCTCCTCGTTCGCACTGTCGAGGTCCACGGCGTCCTGAGGATAGCCAGCTTGTGCGGCCTTGAAACTCGGCTGCGCTTTGAGGTCTGTGAGCCGTTGCTTGCGCCAGCGCAGGTAGAGGCCGTAATGTGCTCGCATCAAGCCCGGCGTGCCATTTTCCATCACGGAGGAATCGCTGGGACTAGCGTTGACGTAGGCGGAGAAAGCCTGTTTCAGACCGGTCGAAATTTTGAAGGCGTCAACAGCTTCCGCGGTTATACCCGGCCCTTTGATAGCGAGCGGCACGCCAGCCTTACGCGCTTCACGATACATATCTAGCAACGGCACCTGCGACAACTTATCGGAATCACTTTGACCGCGCCCTTGCTCAGCAGGTCCGTAGCCGCCGCCGACATCGGAGTGCACGCCGGGATAGACGATTTCCTCGCGGTCGCCCGTAGCGTGATCGATCAGGTCCAGCGGAAATGATCCGCGCGGCTCATGCGCCGCGACCATGTGGACGCAGCGGCGAACATGTAGCGGCACGGCCATGTTCTCGGCACGCCCCCAGCCGCCATGTCCATCGAACAAGGTGGCGGAGGCACCTTGGGCGATGCCCACCGACGCTACTGTGTCGAAGAGGCCGAGAAAATCGACCGTGACGGGCACACCGCACAGCGTGAAGCCATCGTCCAACGCATCGACCAGCCAGTTGCAGAACGTGCGCGCCTCTGCGGAGCCGCGCGAAAATCCGAACACCGACAGGCGTATGCGCTGCAGTTTCGGTTTGCCTGTGGTTAATTTATTTCCGACACGTGCGTTCAGTTGCGCACGACGCTCGGCCAATATCTTGCGCCGGTTTTGATCCCATACTTGCAGCGCCTGTTTCCAATTTTCGGAATTGGCCGTGTCTTTCCATAGTTGCGCCCACAACGTGTCCCTGTCCCAGCGCAACTCGGTGCCGGTGTGTTCGGAAACCATCAACGTCAGAGCGCCCGAGCTGGCACTGGCGCGAGCATTGATGTCACGAATGGAACCGGGGGTAGGTGGGTTATTGCCGAGGCCCATGCCGACGAAATTCATGTCGGCGCTCATGGCTTTTACGATGTCTTTGTCGGTTTTTTGCGTGACAGAACTTAGCGAAGCACCATAAACATAATTATGCAAAGTATTATGTAGTTGTAGCAACGCCCAATTAATTCTACCTTCCCCGGCCCAGCCAGTTGCGGCGCCGGCTGCTGCTTGCAATCCCGCACCATAGTCACCGATCTCACTGGTGAACGGTGTACCGACACCCGCGACGTAGATACGCCGATTATATTGATCAAGCGGATGGGTAGCCAATAGCCGGGCTACGTTACTATGCTTATGACCGGCACTATCTTTGTCCGCATTGTTCCGCGTGCCATCAAAGAAGAAACCGATATGCAGAGTTTTGCAGCAACTCATACCATCGTCCTCAGCTAGACGGCGCAGAATTGCTGACTGTTCATCCTTTGTCGACACACCAATATCGGGCCGCTCGGCCGATGCAAAACGGAAACTCATGGCTTAATCCTCTTATCGGGCAAAGGACAATGGGGATCGTCGTTCTTCAAAGTAAAATGATTTGGACAGGCAGCCCCCGGCTCTTGCAGGCCTTCCGGAAAGCCTGGGAACCCTGGTGACCACTGTGAGGCATATACCTTGATCTTGTCGCCTGGAAAAAACATTACCCAGAGAGAACCATCAAAAAAAGGTTGATAGGGTTCTACAGGTACTACGCGGCTTGCCAGCGACTCAGGATCTTTCTTATACATTTCGTCGTTTCGCCATTGAACCGTAACAGTCAGGCCGGGATGCCACCTCTTCGGTAACGAAACGCAACAGATAATGGTCCCACTCCAGCTACCGATGCGGCTAGGAATGTCTGCCCCCCAAGTACCGTTGGTGTAAAAATCCCCGATCGGTATCTCTGTGTAGTTCAAACCAACCAGCTTGAGCCCCATTGTGTCGTCTTTTACTTGCGCTGCATTTTGCGAGTCAGAAGAGGGCGAATCTGTTGCTCGCGAGCATGCCGGAAGGACCAGCAATACGATCACAAGTGGAGCCAGCCATCGCGAGATCTTTGCCATCGGAAAACGTAAATTCATGACTTCATTCTCTTATCAGGTGCCGGGCAGCGCGGATCGCTGTTCTTCAGGGTGAAGTGATCAGGGCAGGACTCTCCCGGTTGTTGCAATCCTTCGGGGAAATCAGGAAATCCCGGCAGCCAGGGCGATGCATATACCTTGATCTTGTCATTGGGGAAAAAGAGCACATATAAAAATCCGTCCGAAAAGTATTCATAGTGCTCAACTGGCACCTGCCGCCCTGCCAGCGCGTTCGGATCTTTCTTGTACAGATTGTCATCCTGCCATTGCACGGTGACGGTCAATCCTGGATGCCACTTCTTCGGCAACGAAACACAACAGATGATCGTCCCACTCCAGCTACCGATACGGCTGGGAATAGCTGCTCCCCACGTGCCGTCCGTATAGAAATCTCCAATCGGTATCTCCGTGTAGTTCAAGCCAACCAGCTTCAAACCCATCGTCTGGTCTTCCACTTTCGTCTCAGACGAATCCGTCGCTCGTGAGCATGCTGAAACAGCTAGCGGCACAACCAGCAGCATCACTAGCCATCGAGCGATACTCGCCATCGTCAACCGAGAGTTCATGACTTGATCCTCGGATCGGGCTTCGGACAACGAGGATCGCTGTTCAATAGGGTGAAGTGGTCAGGACACGCTTCATTAGGTGCTTGCAAGCCTTCAGGAAATGCAGGAAACCCTGGCATCCACGGTGACGCATAAATCCTGATCTTGTCGTCGGGAAAAAACAGTACCCATAAAAATCCATCCGAGAAGTATTCGTAGCGCTCGACGGGTACCTCGCGGCTCGCCATCGCCTTCGGGTCTTTCTGGTACAAATTGTCATCCTGCCATTGCACGGTGACGGTCAATCCGGGGTACCATTTTCTAGGTACAGAAACGCAACAGATAATGGTTCCACCGCCACTACCGATCCGACTCGAAACATTGGCACCTGACTTGCCATCCACGTAGAACACACCTATAGGAATGTCGGTGTAGTTCAACGCATTCAGCTTCAGGTCCATCGTCTCGTCTTCCGCTTTCGTCTCAGACGAATCGGTCGTTCTCGAGCATGCCGAGATAGCCAACGTTGCAACCATCAACGGAACCAGCCATCGAGCGATGTCACGCATCATCACGCGGAGATTCATGATGGCTTCATTCTCTTATCAGGTGCCGGACAATGCGGATCACTGTTCTTCAGCGTGAAGTGATCGGCGCAGGATTCTCCAGGCTCTTGCAGACCCTCCGGAAAATCAGGAAACCCCGGCATCCATAGCGATGCATAAACCCTGATCCTGTCATTCGGAAAAAACAGCACCCACAAAAATCCATCGGAAAAGTACTCATACTTCTCGACGGGTACCTCGCGGCTCGCCATTGCATTTGGATCCTTTTTATACAAGTTGTCGTCTTGCCACTTCACTGTGACCGTCAGCCCAGGATGCCATTCGTGAGGCAATGAGGCGCAACAGATGAACTTGCTTCCCCAACTCCCGATGCGACTGGGAATCGCCGCGCCCCAAGTTCCGTCAACGTAAAAATCCCCGATCGGAACTTCCGTGTAATTCAGCCCATTAAGCTTGAGCCCCATCGACTCGTGTTCCGCAGAAGCCGCATCCGATTTCGCGGCCGAATCCGATCCCGTCCCCCGCGAACACCCCACGACCACGCGTAGCAAAACCACAACCAACCCCAGCGACGCAGCCGCTCTCACCACCGCCAACCGCCTCACACCCAGCGCGTGCTCCACGTTCAAACCTCAGCCAGCAATCCAGCCGCCTCAAGCGCCTGCAAAGCAACCCGCGAAGCAGCCGCAGGCGATGGCAGCTCACCCGCCATTGCCGCGCTGACACACTCATGGACTCGCGACGGTGACGCCGTGAACTGCCCGAAACTCTCCGGTCGCTGTCGAATATGAAAAATCAGCGTGTCGACTTTCGCTGCCAGCTTGAGCGGCTCCAATTGCGACGCGTCCACCTGGTAGGGTTTTTCTTCAGCGATAGTCGACTCATGGGCTTGCCCATCACCTTGAACAGAAGCCAGCGCCTCAACCGGCACCAGTGCTCCCTTACGATCAAAAAACCACCACGCATCGATCCCAGCAAAAAAACGCGCACGCTGGGCCGCAGTCAACACATTGGTCCACACAGGCAGGCATCGTGTATCGGCAAAACGCACAAGAAAGGCCTCACCGTCTTCAGTCCGCGCTTCCAGTTGCCGACGCAAATGCGACGCCAACTCCGCGAGCCGATACGTCGTCGGGCGCAACATACTGAACATCGGCCGCCCATTGGTTCGCTGCAGCAACGCCGAACAGACCGCATCGCGTTGCTCCGCCAACTCAGGTAGCTGCATGAGGCAAGGCGATATCTGCATCAGGTCTTCGCCTTCGTACGTCCCCTCGTAAAGCGTCACAACAGTGCTGCCCAAACCTAGCGACGGCAACTCATCACGCAACGACGGCAGGAAGCCCATATCGAACAAGGCGTAGTACCGCCCGTTGCCCAACGGCGCTTCGTTGAACGCTTTGCGCAGCTGCTCCAGCGCGTCATCCGGATACGGATCAATCCAATCGGTAGCGTCCACGATCACGCGAGCTTGGTGACCAGAGGGCTATCCGACTGCATCGCGAGCAACAGGCACGAGACGCGGACTTTCTCTGGAAATTGGGGAAGGGGCGTTTGCATCTGGTCCGTGCCGACGAATGCTTGCTGAATTAATGTTGTTAGCCGCGTGGCTGTTAACTGGGAAATAGCGTCCATGCGGGTCCCGTTACCTATTCGAGCGTGTTTTATTTACCTGCGATGCGGCAACGGATGATCCGGTTGCGGAAATATTTACTCACCAATTGCCGTCAGTTTCAGCCGGATCGGAGCGTATTCAGATGAAATCCACGCTAATCCTCAGTAGAATCTGCGATGGAATTTACCATAGGAATACGGTGGCGCAGCCTGTCGAGTTTCGCCTGGTTCATTTACTATTGCTGCCCGCGGGGAAGACCGGTAATGACACGTCCATTTATCGCATTAGGCGGCAAACACAGTCGCGACGGCGCGGTTACTAACGCCTCGACAATTGCGGCGACAGCCGGCAAAGGTATTGCGCGCCGCCACGGCAGGGTCCCGTATCCCATTAACAGCGCTAATCAAATTGCGGACGGCAACGATACGGTTGTTATTGAAGGCGCAGGCTGAAAATAAAAGAACGATGAACGGGGAAAATGCATGAGCCAGCGTTCGACGTTACGCAACGTGGCTGCTGTGGCCACGGTGTTCGTCCTGGTGTGGGGGATCGCACTATTTTACTGGCGGTCGATCTCCCGGGTACCTGACGGGCAAGATCTGCTGCTGGTAGGCATCGCCCTGCCGGTGCTGTTGATCGCCAGTTTTATCGGCGTACGCAAGGGCATTACCCTGACGCCAACACCCGGCGCCCACAAGATAATGGCTGCCGCACGCACACCCTCCATTGCCGACGACGATTCGTCCACATGGACGCTGGCCGTGCTCGACAGTAGCCTGTCCCTGCCTGCTGGCACCGCCTCCGACGAAATTGGCGCGCTGGCAAGGCAACAGCAGGTGGTCGGATTGCATGCCGAACTGAAGCGGGCCGACCAGACCCCTATTTTTGCAAGCAACGTCGCCTCGGTTTCGCTAGACGATTTCGATGAAAGCCTGCTGCCCAACGGCACCGCCGCGGACCTTGGCGACCAGCACAGGCGCGCGCTGACGCTGGCCGGCGAGGTGCTCGACGATCTGATGCAACGCCACGCGGCCGTGACTCTCACCGCTCAGGCAGACCCGCCGCCCCCTGCCGCGCCCTTCGAACTTCATCTGCTGCTGCCCAAGCGCTGGCAGGACGTGGCGCCGACCCTCGCCGCCTGGTTAGATGCGCACCTGGCTCGCGAACCATGGTCGCCAGGTACGACGCGCGCGCGCGTGACGATCGTCGCCAATCCAGTTCAGGCCTTGGCTGTAGTAGACGATCTGAATGCGTCGCTCAATCGCGACTCATCGCCGGTCCGTCATATCGTGCTGGCGTGCGACTCGTGGCTAGGCGAGGACGAGTTGAGCGTTCTCGAACGCACCGACCGGCTTTACGGCCGCGATCGCCCGGACGGCCATGTTCCTGGCGAAGGCGCTTGTGCCCTGCTGCTCGCACTTCGAGGCGAAAACGCTGCGTTACCGGTGGCGCGGGTCCATCGCATGAGGGCGGCCGAGCGTTTGTCCTCCGCCGACGAGCCGGCGCAAGCGCGCGACGACACGACGATGCGTCTACTCGACAATGCGCGCGCACAAACGGCGGCGCCCGGTCTGGAGATGAAGGCCTGCGCGCTGGTCAGCGACGCCAGTCAACGCACCAGCCGGCGCACCGAGATTACCGGCGTGGCCGAGTCGGTCTGGCCTGATTCGGATGCGCAAAGCCAGTGCCAGCACCTTGGTCTCGCCAATGGGGAGAGCGGTGCCGTACTGGCGCTGAGCGCGGTCGCGATCGCCGCAGTCCATAGCCTCAACGAAATGCAACCGACTTTTGCAGTTTCTCTCGCCGACCCTCTGGCGCGCGCCGTGGTGCTGGTCAGCGCGCCCCGGACGGCGCCGGCGGACGCGCAAACCGAGGCGGTAACGGACGCTGCCGCATGAGCGCATCCGCACAAGCCGGGCCGCGGAGTGGCAGCCGGGTTCGTATGGGCTGCGCGCTTCCCGTATCCTGTGCGAACGATATCCCTGCGAGAGAATGACTCATGGACGACCTGGTACGCTATTACGAACGGGAGCTTGCCCTCTTGCGCGAGCGGGCACGCGAGTTCGCGGAGCGTTACCCCAAGATCGCCACGCGCCTCGCCCTCCGGGGCGATAGCGGGAGCGAAGATCCTCATGCCGAGCGCCTGTTCGAAACGTTCGCGTTGCTCGCGGCGCGCGCGGCAAAAAACATCGAAGATGACTATCCAGAGTTCACGAAAGCATTGATCGGGACGTTGTACCCGCACTACCTGCGCCCGTTCCCCTCCTGCTCCATCGCCTGCTTCGACGTGGACAGCAGCCGGGCCGCGCAAATGTCCTCGTCGGTTACTATCCCGCGCGGTACAGAGCTCTACAGTCGCCCCGTACGGGGAACGAAGGTATTCTTCCGGACTGCCTACGATGTGACGTTGTCACCATTGCGATTGACCGGAGCTCGCTTTCACGCCATCGCGCAGGTGCCAAGCCTCTCTCGTGCGCCAGCGGGAGCCAGCGCGCAGATTTCGCTGACGTTCGCTATCCAGTCAGGCCATGCTTCGGCAACGGAATTGCAGTTGGATTCGGTGCGGCTCTACACGCAGGGCGAACCGCTATTTACGGCAGCGCTTCGCGACGCGCTGTCGATGCGCGCGTTATGCGCCTATGTGGAACCCGGCCAAAGCGGCCGCTGGATTGCCCTCGACCGCTTTCCCTTCACCGCTGCCGGAATGGCTCGTGCCGACGCGCTGGTACCGTACCCTGAAACGTCGGATCCTGCCTATCTACTGCTCAGCGAATATTTTGCTTACCCGGAAAAGTTCGGCTTCTTCGATTGTGATCTCCGGCAGGCCGGCCGTTTAGGCGGCAGACAGTTCACCTTGCATGTGTTGCTGAAGGATATTCTGGCCGATTCTGCCGAGGCGCGCGTTCTGCAGGGTCTCGCAACGGAGCACGTTCTGCTGGGTTGCACGCCGGTCGTCAACCTGTTCGAGACGTCCGGCAAACTTGGCGATCAGGCCAGCGCCTCATCGACCGAGGCCGCGTATCCGCTGGTAGTGGACGAGCAGACTGCGCACGCTTACGAGGTGTATTCAGTCGACTCCGTCGTCCAGACGAAACAAACCCCGCAAGGCGATAAAGTCACGGTGTTCGATCCGCTTTATTCATTGCGGCACAGTCTTCGTCCCACCCGCGACACGATCTACTGGAAGTTGCACAGAGACGATCTGGCCGCGCGCAATAGTCCCGGTCTGGAAGTAGCCTTGAGTTTCGTGAACGGCGATCTCGAAGTCGCGCCACCGCCGAATGCCCTGGATTGCAAGCTCACCTGTAGTAATCGCGACCTGCCCGCACATCTCGAGTATGGCTTGCCGGGCGGAGATTTGACGCTGGAGGGCGGAACGCTCGCCCGGCGTATTTCCCTGCTACACCGGCCTACCAAGGCGATCCGCTTCAGGCACGGACACAATGCCCTGTGGCGGTTGATTTCGCAGTTGTCGCTCAACCCTGTGCTGTTGACTGGGGGCGCTGAACCGATTCGGGATTTGCTTAAACTTCACGACCTTCAGGGCTCCGCGATCTCCGCCCGTCAGATAGAGGGCGTGGTGGATCTGACGCAGAAAGTTGTAACAGCATGGGTGCCCAGCCAGCCCTTCGCGGGCATGGTCCGTGGCATTGAAATTCACCTGACCGTCGACCCGGACTGCTTTGCCGGCACGGGGGTTCATGTCTTCGCAAAAGTGATGGACGAACTCATGAGCTTGTATGTGACCACCAATAGTTTTACCCAGTTGGTGTTGCTTTCCGGCAAGGACGGTGAGGAATTGCTGAGATGCCCACGCCGCACCGGCAGTGCGTTTCTGACGTGAGCGTGACTTTCGCGCACACGCACGACCATGACATCACAGCGAGACCGGAGCGTTCGTCGGCGCGGGCGGCTTCTGCGGGAGACTCACAAGCATCACCCCTCGTGCTGTCGCATCGCTGGTCGAGACGACGAAAGTTGGCTGTTGCTCCCTGAGGCTGTGGTCGCCGGCCACCGCGATCGCGCTCAGCGCCAGCACCGCACTGCTCTCGCCGTTTGCGAGACCCAGATGCAGGCAGCGCCCGCTAGTGTCCGAGTTTGGCCACGCCAGTTCGGCCACAGCCGTAATTTCCGCACGCCGGCTGATCCGTTGGTCGGCATCGCTGACCAGCGCGCAAGCCGCGATCTCCAGTTCAGGCGCGGTGTGCTTGCGTGCCGAATCGAGCAATTGCATCACCGCGTCTCCGCGCTGCTGGTCGGGTTGCTCGATGGGAGCAGAAAGGCGGCTTGCGGCGAGCCGATGAATCTGTGCTGCCGGAACGACATCCACCGCGGCGGGATGTGCGAGCAGCAATGCGCAGGCGCCTTCGCCGAGCACGTGCCCGTTGGGGCGCTGCTGCGCGTAGAGTTGGCCGAGATTGTCGAGCGAATCGACCGTAGCCCTGCTGAGGGATGAGTCGAGAGCCAGCACGATGTGACGTGTCGTGAGCGGCTGCCCATGGAGGACCTCGTTCAGTCGGTCCAGCATCGCCAAGGCTTCGACCGGATCGGCCACGCACACCGGGGTGACGCGCTCCATGCGCGGCATCCATTTCTCTCGGGCGAGGTGTGCATCGAGCCATGCGGCGAGCGTTGCCGCCACCGGCTGCCAACGTTCGGGAAATAGCAGATGCAGTTTGAACGACGGTTGTTCCGTCGAGATGTTGGCATCAGCGCTCGCGGCGCCTGCCTGGCGCTCCATCAACTCGTCGAGCGTCTCGACAGCCAGCAGCATCGCGCGCCGGTGCTCGTCGTTCAACGCCTCTGCCGAATTGGGCGGCAGCAGACTTTCGTCGAAACGATCTGGCGCGATTGCGGCGACCCCGCTGGCAAAGATTCTCACGCCGTCGTGGCGCGCCAGATCCGGGTGCAGTGTGACCACGGCCGCTTCGCGCGCAGCCTCGCCGATTTCCTCGGGCGTGATGCCCGACGGCAGGCGCACGCTGCTGTCGAGTAGCGCCATCGTCCACTGTTGTGCGGAATCGTCGCTGGAGGCCGTGTCTGGCGCCTGACCGGAGGGTTGGACGACGCGCTCCGGCTGGCGTATCCGCTCGATACTCCTGCGGCCCAGTGCGAGCCCCACGACCAACAGCATGGGCAGTGCCGCGCCGAATAGCAGCAGGTCCCGCCAGGTAGGCAGATGATAGGTTGTCTTCCAGTACAACGCAGCGACAATCCATACAGAAACGCATATCGCGACCGCTGTCAGGGCCGTGCTCAATCTCGAACGCTGAATCACGCTTTCCCCTGCCGATCCCTGTGCCGTGCTCATGCGCCGCCGGTGGTCGATTGGCTTGCAATCAGTGTCGCGCCGCAGGCGGTTTTGTAGCCGTCGCGGGCCGCGCCTTCGTTTTCGATGATGGCCGTGTCGTCGCCGTCGGCGATGTGGTTGGGGCCGTGAATCGGGCAGGTTACCTTATCGTTGCGGCGGGCAATGTTCTTGCCGCCGATTTTGGCGCTGGTTGCCGCGCTCGTAACGGAGCCGCCGTGGCTGTGTTTGTCGCCGAGGACAATGAATGGACGTGTCATGCGCTGGTTTCCTTTCGTTCTATCCGTTTGCGCCATGTGTATTGGATGGACCGATCGCACTCGGCCGATTGGCTGAAACGGGGATTCCCGATTTTACTTGCTAATGCCGATAGGAAGCGATACTCCAATCCGGCGTTTTAATTGAGGTATCCGCGATTCCCCTTTTTCATATAAGGCAATGGTGTCATCGAGGATTTGAATTGCTTCGGCATAGTGCTGCCAATGTCGGGCCATTTGTTAAATATCAGAGTTTTTATGGCATAAGCCGTGGACTGTCATTTAAAATATCTGACCGCAAACGGGGCCGCATCAACACGCATCTGAATACGTGGGTGGCGCCGCCTGCGCCTCAAGAAAGCGGTCATATTGCCCGACTAATGAATTTTCAGTTTCCTGCGCGGCAATATGTACTCAAAAAAAGCGGTCTTAATTTGAGGGCGGGACCTACATGAGCGTTATCGCGCAATTCACGTCGATGTTCAGCACGTTTAATCGTCTCTATTCGCTCGAGGGGAGCGGGCCTTTATCGGCCATGCAGATTGAGCGCTGGGTTGGCCGCGAGTCGCTTGGCAACAACTATCAATGGGATGTCTACGCGTTGGCCACCGATCCGGGCCTGGATCTGGAGGCGATGCTCGGTCAGCGCGCCACGATTCGAACCACGTTGGGCGACGGTACGGTCGCGACCCGTAGCGGCCTCGTGGCCGAGGCCGAATGTATCGGCTACGACGCGGGCCTCGCCCGCTACTATCTGCAATTGGTGCCCTGGCTGGCGGCATTGGCCCACGGCCGCGACGAGCGCACGTTCGTCAACCAGACGGTGGCCGAGGTACTCGGCACGATCTTCGGCGATTACGCCAATATCGCCCAATGGCGCTTCACGACGGATGCGAATCAGCGCATCGAGACGCTTGGCCCGAGCGATTACATCGTCCAGTACCGCACTCACAGCCACTACGATTTCGTCCGCCATCTGCTTGCCGCGGCGGGCCTGGGCTTTTGCTTCGTCGAAGATGCGGATGCGCCGTCCGGCCATACGTTGCTGATTTTCGACGACAGCACGCAGCTTCCCGAAGACGATACTTCCGTTCGCCTCGGCGGTGTGCCGCAACGCCTGAGCGACATGGCAACGGCGGCGGACGACATGATCCTCGGCATGGGGCAGTCGCTGTCGCTAACGGCCGACCGTCTCACGTTGATCAGCAGCGACTATCGCAGCAACCAGTCAACCACGGCGGCGGCGAGCCTCGGCAATCCCGGCGGGCCCCGCGAACTGTACGACGACGTCGGGCCGGAGGCCTTCGCCAGCCTTCGTCAGGCCGAGGACACCGCGCGACGCCAGGCGCAAGCGATCGTTTCCGACGCGCGCTTCTGGACCGGCTGCAGCACGTTGCGCACTGCCACGTCCGGCCGGGCGCTGCGGCCAACGCAGGCGCCGTGGGGGCAGGTTCGTGGCGGGGCACAGGTGCCCGATGCGTTTCTGCTGACAGCAGTGCAGCATGTCGGCGTCAACAATCTGCCGCAGACCGTCATGGAAACGGTTGAGCGGAGTCTCGGTGCATTGCCGTCGGCAGATCTCGATTCGCGCGTGCTCAAGCAGGCGAAGGCCGGAGGCTACGCGAATCGTTTCGAGGCAGTACCGCGCTCACAGCCCTGGCGCCCCACGCTGGAGGACGGCACGGGGCAGCGCTTGAACCCGGTGTCGACGGCGCTCGGCGCGCAGACCGCCATCGTGGTCGGTCCGCAGGGAGAGTCCAGTCCGGGTGCGACCGGTCCGGTTCACATGGATGCACAGGGCCGGTTGCGGCTGCGCTTTCACTGGCAGGCCGAGGGCGACAACGGCACCTATCCGACCCGCACCATGCAGCGGCTTGCCAGCGACGGGCATGGGCTGCAGCAGATCCAGCGGATCGGCCAGGAAGTGCTGGTGCAGTTCCACCACGGCTTGATCGACCGGCCGATCGTGCTCGGCGGCCTGTTCAACGGCCGCGGGGAAGGCGGCGAAGCACCGACGCCCGGCGGCGAACCGGGGCAGCCGCTCGACGAATCTGTCTACCGGCAAGCGGCGGACCAGATGGCGAGCGCTCAAGGCAATCTTTCCGGCGGTCACGGTCCGGCTTGGCATGGCGCGGGTGCGGGCGCGAACCGGCACAATCACGCTGGCGCGCTGTCGGGTTTCAAGAGCCAGGGCTTTGACGGTCAGGGCAGCAATCAACTGGTGGCGGACGACAGCGACGGCATGGGCCGCCTGCAGATGAGCGCGAGTCATGCGGCCACACAGCTCAATCTGGGTCATCTGCGCTACCAGGCGGATAACTACCTCGGCAGTTTCCGTGGGCAGGGCCTCGAGTTGCGCTCGGATGCTTACGGTGCCGTGCGCGGCGAGCGGGGCGTGCTGGTCAGCAGTTACGCGGCGGGCGCGGGGCAGCCCGCGGGCGACGTTGCCCCTCTGCGGTCGTTGCTCGCGCAGCAAACCACCCTGGCCCGCCTGCTCGACAAGACGGCCGACACGCACCAGACCCTGCCGCTGGCAGCACAGCGCGGCGTGACGAGCGCCAATCAGTCGACGATCAACGGCCAGGCCGCGCCGCTCGACGCGCTGGCACAAAGCTTCGGGACCACGGTAAGTGCGGACGGCTTCCAGCAAGGAGTGGCCGATGCCCCGCACCGGGCGACGGACAAGCCGCTGCCTCACACCGGCGACGCCGTGCTGGGCATCGAAGCGCAGGGCGGCCAGGGTGTCCTCGCCGGCCAGGCACTGCAGTGGGTAGCTGGCGAAACCCTGACCGTCGGCAGCGGCCTCGACACCAACGTGGCCGTCAACCAGACACTGCGCGTGCACAGCGGCCAGGGCATTGGCTGGCTCGCCGGCGCCAACGCGGCGAACGGTGTGGGCTTGAGCGTGATCTCGGGCAAGGACAATCTCGACCTGCAGGCCCAGCACGACACGCTGGCGCTGCGTTCGCGGGACGAGCTGAAGGTGGCGTCCATCGGCGCGGATGTCGAGCTGGCCGCAAAGAAAACCGTGCACCTCGCGGTGAGCGGTGGCGCGCATCTGACCATCGAAGGCGGCAATGTGACCTTCGGTTGCCCGGGCGCGTTGGTGGTGCATGCAGCCGACCACTCGTTCGACGGGCCGGATCAGCTGGATACGCAAATGCCCAATTTCCCCGACAAGGTTTGCGTGGAGTGTCTGTTGCACGCAATGGAATCGGGTAGTGCTTTGGCCGCGAAGGCAGCCTGATGCAAATCGCCAATTCAAAATCGCCGAGGCAGGCAATGCACTTGAGCGTGCAGTGCTCGCGCAAGAACACGGGGAAATGACATGGATCTTGTTGCCGCATTGACAGGATATTCGCAGGCTACTCGCCATATCCAGATCGATACCGCATTGCCGCGCAAGTTTGCGGTCGAACGCTTTCACGGTCGAGAAGCCGTCAACGAATCGTTTCGTTTTGAAATCGACGTGCTGTCGAACGAGCCGTTCCTCGACCTGACGCCGCTACTCGGCAGCGCCGCGCGTTTGCGTCTCGCGACCGGCGCGGGCGAACGCTGCTGGAACGGCTACATCACCCATGCCGCCTATGCCGATAGCGATGGTGAGATCACCCGCTACCGGCTGACGCTGGAATCGTGGCTTGCCTTCCTGCATCTGCGCCGCAATTGCCTGTACTTCGCCGATCTCGATACGGAAGGTATCTGTGAACGGGTATTCGGCGATTATCCGGAGTCGCGCCGGCGTTACGAGCTCAAGGAGCCGCTGCGCACGTTCGCTCTGCGGGGCCAATATCGCGAGACCGATTTCGCTTTCGTGATGCGCCAGCTATCGGAAACCGGCTTGTCCTTTCGCATCGAACACGCGCAGGATGGTGGCACGGCGCCGTCAGGCAACCACACGGTTGTGGTGTTCGACCGCCGGGCCGAGCTCGGCAAGGGCAGCACGATTGCGTTCAATCAACAGGACGTGGGCGATCCGGATGGCGTGATGACGCAGTTCACCGAGCGCCATCAGATCGTGCCCGACCGCGTCATCGCGACGAGTTGGAAAGCCAGTGAGTTGCTGGCGCTCGCCGGTCACGCTCAGGGCCAACCCGATTCCGGGGCGCCCGTCATGCCCGTCCGGGAGATTTTCGATGGGCAGCGCGCCGGGCGTTTCGACACGGTCGACGGCGCTCAGCGTTATGCCGAGCAACGCTTCGACGCCTTGCGTCTGCCGAAGCTGATCCATCACGGCGCCGGTTCGTCGCGCACCTTGGAGGCCGGTAAGGTTCATACGCTGACCGGCTATCTGGACAAGACGATTTCGTTTGTCCCGCTGTCGATCGAGCATGAAGCGGTCAACAACCTCGGTGCTGAGATCGCACAACTGCTGGAGCACGGTGAATTGGAGCAGGGGCATTATCGCAATCGCTTCATCGCGGTGCCCGCGGGCGCGTCGATCGTGCCGCCTTATCGCGACCGGCCGACGGTATCCGGCGTGCAGACCGCCATCGTGGTCGGCGAGCCCGGCAGTCGGGTCAGCAGTACGCGGGATCACCAGGTGCGCATCCAGTTCCCGTGGATGCGGGGCGTAGCTCCGCTGCCCGGCGGTCTCACCGACACGGCGAGCCGCTCGAATCCGGCCGGGCATGCGCCGGGCAACCATCAGTCAGGCGTCGTGGCACGCCTCGCCGAGCAAACGGCCGGTCCCAATTTCGGGCACAGCTTCACGCCGCGGATCGGTGCGGAAGTGGTGGTCGGTTTTGACTCCGGCAACATCGATATGCCGGTGGTGCTCGGGCAGGTTTACGGCGGACGTGTGCAGCCGCCGTTCGCCGCCGGTGAAGGCAGCAGTGCGAATCACCCGGGCACCTTGTCGGGCATGCAAACGCAGACGCTGGACGGCCAGTCCGGCAGCCGCTGGGTGATGGACGACGCGTCGGGGCAGTCGCGGCATGAGTTGGTCAACTCGGTTGCGAACAGCAGCCTGTCGCAGGGCTATCTGATCGCTCAGCAGGGCGCCGTGCGTGGCGCGTATCGCGGTGAAGGATTCGAGCTGGCCACGCAGGGCTGGAGCGTCGTGCGAGGCGGCGAGGGCGTGCTCGTGTCGAGTACCGCGCGAGCGCAAGCGACCTCGACCCAGATGGATGTCGCCGAAAGCGTGGGCCAGTTGAAACAGGCTGTCGCAACCGCCAAACGCCTCGACGGCTCGGCCACCGGCGCGAAAGCCGGTGGCTTCGCGGGTAACGCCGCACAAGCCGATTTCCTGAAGGCGATCGATCCGCAGCAGGATGGTAAGTACACGGGCGCCGTCAACGGCCAGAGCGCAACCCGGCCAGTGGGCACGCAACGCGACGGCGGCGACCCGGTCGAGCGCTTCGCGACGCCGGCCATCGTGCTGGAGTCGCCGGAAAACATCGCGTTCACCACGCCGGCCAGTGCCGTTTCATATGCCGCCGAGCATGTGCATCTAACTGCGCAGGGTGATGCGCATCTGGCCGCCGGCGCGACGGTGGCAGGTGCGTCGGGTGATGCCGTGAGCTTGTTCAGCGCCGCCGGCGGGCTCAAGGCGATCGCCAATCAGGGGCCGGTGAGCATCGAGGCGCACACGGCCACCATGGAGATTCTCGCGGATCAATCGGTACGCATCATGTCGACCGAAGACCGCCTCGACGTGCTGGCGCAGGATGCCATCGTGCTGCAGCAGGGACCGAACCGGATCACGCTCAAGGGCGCGGACATCACCGTCGAGACACCGGGGCAATTCCTCGTGAAGGCGGGCTCGCATCCCTTCCCGGGGCCGGCGACGACGACAGTGTCGTTACCCGCGCTGCCCGTGACGCCGCCACCCGGGGACGTCTGCGACTTTCTCGCCGGAGGCTTCACAAGCAGCGGCGCTGGGGGCGTCTCGTCGCTTGCTGCGACGTCGGCGTCCGCGGCGGTGCCAGCATCGGCTTCGGCATCGGCGGCGTCGATGTCCGCAACAGCTCCTGCATTCGCGTCGGCGTCTGCAGCCGCTCCGGCACTAGCCGCAGCATCGGCGTCCGCGCCAGCTGCGCCGCCAGGACCGGGCCCTGCGACGCAGGCTAAGGGTGCGTCGGGGCCGAGGCCCTACGTACCGATTTCCAGCGAATTGGCCGGACCGCCTTCGAAGCAGCCCGCGCCGCCGCCGAGCGTATGCGCCCAGCAACTGCAGGCTGCAAAACAGGTCGACTACACCGTCAGCATGGGCTGTGCCGATTATTACCAGACGGACGGGTCGGGCCACAAGGTTCTGAACAGCGCCGGTCAACCCGTGCTCCTGAATTTTGGGGGACAAAGCGGGACATTCGACATCGAATATTCGCCTTCGACCTCGACGTTGACTGCCACCGTCATCATCAAGGTTGCATTGAAAGATCAGTACCTCCTCGGCGCCAACGGACAAGTCGTCATGGACGCAGCCGGTAAGCCCAGATCGATTCCCTTTGATAGCAGTGGCCCCGCTCCAGGCATCCAGTTAAAGACCGTCAATCGCCCGGGAGGGCTGGCCAAAGTTGCGGGCTTTCAGAAGCGGATCGAGCACGGGTTGAATGCGAGCAAGTACTACATGCGGCCGAAGGCCTGCCCCCGCGCTGGCGCTTGCACATGTAAGGTCGCTATTGCGCTGAAAGTGAAGTTCGTCGAGCAGGGCAGATGTCACAAGACCATCAACCTGTTTCCGACCAGCACCCGCTTCAACTCCCAAAACTGGGGGGAAGTACAGGTGGCGTGGGACGGCTTGACGCAACAGTTCAAGCCAATCTCGACGCAGAACGCCGTGGTGCACGAGACAGGCCACCTGTTCGGCTGGCCGGACGAGTACTTCCTTGACGGAGGCGCCGTCTACAAGGGCTACATCAACGCTCAGAAGGTTGTCGATGTCACGATGAACGAACTGACCGACAACTGGCAGCGATCCACCAACACGAATTTAATGGGGCTTGGCATGTATAACGCTGCGCCGGCGATAGCGAAGTACTACATGTACGGCTTTCGCGACTGGTTCAAAGGCAGGACCGGCATCGAATGGGATGTGTTGAAATGAATCGGATTGCATTGATGGCATTGGTTTCCGTGTTTCTTTTCGGAGTGACAGAAATGGCGAGCGGTAAAAATCCCTCCGACTCTTTCGCGATTCATAGCGGGCAAGGCGAGGTCAATCCCGCCCCGCCGATGATCGTCACGGTCGAGGAAGGCAAGATTGCGTTCTATTCGCGCGGGCGCAGCATGAGCGCCCTACCCGAAACCGCTTATGTGGGGATCGGCAAATATGTGCTGGATGTGGATAGGCATACCGGGCAGCAGATCGACTCGTTGAAGGAGGCTTTGAGTAGCCGTACCTTTGCGCCAGTGCATGGTTTGGGAAACGGCCCCGTGCTGGATTTTTCGTTCGAGAGGAACGGTCAGCACTATCAGGGCGAATATAACTATCAGTTGGGCGAAGCGTTCAACAACAAGCTTTCCCCGCTTTATCAAATTGCCGACAAGGCCTTGAAGCACGGCCACCCGGAGATCAATCTCCATCCGGTCTTTGCTGCGCACTCGGGCAGAGACGGATTCGTTCTCGAACTGACGTTCCGCAATGACGGGCAGAAGGAGATCAGCATCGCGGGACCGGACACATGGTCGCCTGACCTCGCCCGTCCCGACCTGCTGAACGTGCGAATCGGCGCGATCAACAGCGCGGGCACCGGCTTTTATGTTCGGCTTGTCAGCAAGTATCTGAGCGAAGCATCGCGGCGCTATGCCAAAGAGATCACCGTGAAGCCGGGCGAGCCGGTCACGCTGGCGTTCTCCGTTCCCTACTCCGCTCTTACCTTCACCGACACCTCTTCCTCGCGTCGGGTTACTTCAGGAAGCTATCGGTTCATCGGTGAGATGACGGTCGACGTTCTTGCGCCGGCTGAGATGCAGGGAAGGATCTACACGCCGATGAACGACGTGCAGTCGATCGAGCTACAGGCGCAGTGATATCTCGCGGCGGCTCATACCATCGCAGCGATTTTGAGGCATAGAGAAATGGTGACGACTCTGGATATTCGGCAGGCACTGCTCAGCGGCTGGTCACAGCAGAACCGCTTCTTGTGGCTGACCACGTCATTGGGTGTCCAGGCGCTAGTGGCCGAAAGCCTGCAAGGGTGGGAGGCGATCGACCACGGCGGTTTCCGGTTCCAGGTGACGGCGCTGTCCGAGCGTCCCGGCTTGCCTCTCGCCCAGTTGGTCGGCGCTCCTGTGCTGGCCGAATGGCTGGTGGCCGAAGGCAGCGATGCGCGTCGCCCGTTGCACGGCCATGTCGTGGCGGCCGAGCTTGTCGGCTACAACGGTGGTCTGGCCCGCTACCGCCTGGTGGTGGAGCCTTGGCTCGCACTGCTGCGTCAGCGAGTGGACAGCTATAACTATCAGGACGCGAGTGTCATCGACATCAGCGAGCAGATTTTTGGCTACCACACACGCGGCGCGGTGACCCCCGCGTGGCGCTGGGCGTTGGGTGATCGCTCGAAATACCGCAAGCGCAGTCTCACTGCGCAAGCCGGCGAATCCGATTTCGATTTCCTCGAGCGCCTGTGGGCGGAAGAAGGCATCTTCTATTGGTTCGAGCATGAGGGAGACGCCGATTCCTCGAGCTTCGGCAAGCACACGCTCGTTCTGGCCGATTCGAACCAGCGCTTCACCCCGGACAATCCCGAGATCATTGGTTTTCACCAGACGAGCGACGGCGACCCGCAAGGGAGCATTCAACATTTCATGCCGGCGCGGCGTTGGCGCATCGGCAGTGTCGTACGAGCAAGTTGGGATCATCGGAGCCTGTCGACCCGGCCTACCGGCGCGCGTGCGAACGGCGCCGTAGTCCCTGGCGTGGACCGGGACGTCTCAGGCCCCTACGCGTTTCAGACAGGTTCAATCGGCGATCAGCGTGCGCAGCAGCAATTGGATGCCCAGCGGGTCGCCGCGTTGCGCAGCGAAGGGGCGAGCACGCGCCGAGACCTGCGGCCCGGCTTGCGCTTTGCAATCAGCCAGCATCCGACGCTGAGTGCATCGGACGCGTTTATCTGCCTGCGTGTGCAGCACGAAGCCCGCGCGAACATCGACGCGGATGTTCATAGCGCGATCTCGCAACGACTTGGCACGATACCGCCGATGCGCGACGCGGATACGACCGGACAAGGCATGGCGACGGCGTTGCAAGCGGTGCTTGGCGCCGGCACCCACGACAGCAGCCCATTGACGGACGGCGATTCGGTTTATCGAAACCGCTTTCTCGCTCTGCCGGCCACTCAGAGTTATCGTCCACTCGCGGATGCCGGTCATGGCGCACGCGCTCATCCCGTTGCAGTCGCACAAGGCGCGCAAACGGCGATCACGGTGGGCGCTGGCAATCCCGTCCATACTGACCGGGACCACAGGATCCGGATTCAGCACCATGCTCAGCGAGGGCAAAACGCCGCCAGCCGTGAAGATCATCCGTACGCGGCCAATGCCCCTGCCGATCAAGGGGCCGGCACCTGGACGCGGATGCTGACTCCGGTCGGCGGCAACAACTGGGGCGGGGTGAATGTCCCGCGCGTCGGGCAAGAGGTGTGGACTGAATGGCTGGAGGGCCAGCCCGATCGCCCGGTGGCGGTGGCGGCGCTCTACAACGGCCAGGGTAATGCCGATGCCCAGCACAATGCCCAGGCAGGCGGCCCGAGCAGCAGCACGGGCAATGCCGCGGCCTGGTTTGCGGGCAATGGACACCCGGCTGCGCTCACAGGCTTCAAGACGCAGAACATGAGTTTGAGCCAGCAGGGCACGGGCGGCTATCGTCAGTTTCTCCTCGACGATTCGGCAGGTCAGTCCGCTGCGCATCTGTACACGACCGATCACAACAGCGGCTTGACGCTAGGCCATATCAAACAGATACAGGACAACCAGCGGCAGACGGATCGCGGGTACGGCGCCGAACTGAAGACCGACGGCGCCGGCGCGCTGCGCGGCGGATCGGGCATGCTGATCAGCTCCGCACCAGGCGTGAGTCAGATGGACGCAGTGGCGTCGGGCCAGGTGCTCGCGCAGAGTCAGCAGGTATTGCAGCGTCTTGCCGATACCGCGAACACGGATCAAGCCGAGTTGGGGGCGGCACCCTCTTCGGCTGCGGCACCCGGCGCAACGGATACCGCGGCGCAAGGCGCTGCATCCGGTCAGGCGCCGCAGTTGGCTGCGGCCAAGGGTATTCAGCAAAGTCACGATGCTCTCGGCGGTGTGCGAGAAAACGGCGCTGCGGGCGAAGGCGGCGGCAGCGGGAGCGCCATTGCATGGAGCCGTCCGCATCTGCTTGCGCATGGCGAGCAAGGCGTCGCTGCGGTGTCCGCGAAGAGTCACGTGTGGGTGTCGGGCACGGAGACTGTACTTAGCGCGGGACAGGATTTGCAACTGACTGCAAAGGGCAAGACCAGCGTGGTTGCCAATCAGGGCATCGCGCTTTATACGCAAGGCATAGCCGGCCAGGGCCGGCCCGTCTCCGGGCAAGGCATCGCGCTGCATGCCGCGACGGGTTCGGTGAGCGTGCAGGCGCAGAACGGCGGGACGCTCAGTGCGTCGGCGCAGAAGGCAGTGACGTTGGCCAGTGCGCAGTCTGGAGTCAGCCTGCAAGCGCCGAAGCGCGTACTGCTCAATGCCGCCAAAGCGTATCTGAAAATGGAGGGTAATGGCATTGAGGTGGGGGCGCCTGGCACCGTCGAGTTTCATGCCGCAAGCCACACGCTCACCGGGCCGAAAAGCGCGCAAGCCCAAGCCGAACTACCGCGAAGCGAACCCAAGCTTTGCGAATTCAAAGCCCGTGGTGCCGACGCGATCGGTGCCGGTACCATGAACGCGTCCTGATATGGTTGCGCCGTTGCTAAACGAAGCTACCTTGCTGACGTATCCGTACGCGCTAATCAATCCGCTGCAGGTGGATGAGGCCGAGTGGAGCGATCTGCCCTCTGAGCCGGTTGTGCCTCAGCGATTCAAAGGGCAAGCCGAACTCTTCCCCAGGCTGGTCGAGTTACACCGCATGGACGACCGCGCGCGCGCTGACTTATCAGGCCGCGCGCAACGATGGGAAGCCGAATGCGGTACCCCCTATTTTTGCTCATTGCTGCAGGCGCAAGCCGATGCCGACAGGGTGCGCGACCATCTGACGAGGCAGATGGCGCAATATCATCATGCCCGCCGTGCATACGACATCGTCCGGTTGTACGATCCGCGGGTCCTGTGGCATCTCAACTGGCTCCTTGAGCCCTCGCAGTGGGAAAGCTTGCTGGGTCCTCTGCAGCGCTGGGCGTGGCCGGTCTTCGACGGTTCCTGGCAATCTCGCGAACACGCCCCGGAGACCAGCGATGAGCAGTCGCGCCTATTCTTTTCTCCGCCGCAATGGGACACGTTGCTAAGGCTTGGCGACATCAACGAGACGGTCAAGCGCTTGAGGCGCAACGCGCCTGATCTTCCGAATGACGCAGCGCTCGCCCGGCGGATCGACGCCGCACTCGACAGGGCATGGACGGTGCATCGTTTGACCGAATCCAGCGACCGGCAGCTCTATGCGGAACAGGCTGTCCGTTTTCATCCCGATATTCACGCTCATCAGGAAATGCGAGCCTGCCTCGCTCTCGCGCTCACCGGGGAGCTCACTTATGTTGGCGCTTGCCATCATCTGGACGAAGCAGCCATGCAACGCATAAGCAGTGAATTAGCACAATTGAAGGAGCGCACATGACTGCCGCCACCACCCCGCCGGTCCAAACCTGTCCATTCTGCGACAGAAGCGGCTTGCCGATTCTTCCGCTGCGCTACGCAGTGGCGCGTACCGACCTCGGCGGGAAGGCCCCGGACGTCGTCGCTCCGTTCAATGCCGGCAAGGTGGCTTTGCCGGGCGAAAGCGCCAAATACACGCTGCGTATTTTGCGACCGGGCTATCTCTACGTGTTCGACGAAGTCAGAGGCGAGTGGGGCGCTTATATCGTGAACGGTCAGGGACTGCTCTACCATTTCGATATCCATGCGAAGGTGCCGCCGCAGGTTCCGGACAAAACTTTTAACGAAGCTTGCGTCCGCAAGGCCGATCCATATCTGGCGCGCTGCATCACGGTCAAGGATGCGGCCCAGGCGGGGAATATCTGGCTGGCGTTTTCCGACGTGATGTGGACGGAAAATGTACTGGCTGCACACTCGGAAGCCGCCTATCGAAAGCGGCACATGCGCTGTATCAACATGGCCGACGTGCGTGCACAAAAGGCGGCTGCGCACGTGGACACGTTCAGTAAGCTCAAGAATGTGGCCGAATTCTCGAAGGTACTCAAGCCGGATACCGGAGCAACGAACGCGCGCGATGCGCTTGCCAAACAAGCCGCCACGCTTGAGCAGCAGATCAAACAAATGGAGCAGGCGCGAGCGGCGCACCCGTTGACGGGTTCTGCGGCTCGCGTCGAACAGAAGCAGGAGGCCGAGGCACGGGCACGCCTCGCTGAGCTGAAACAGAACATGGCAGGGACGTGGCTGCCGGAAGTGACTATCGTGTCGGACCGTGCGTTGGGCTTTTCGCAGCAACCCCTCAATTTCCTGGGCGATCAGTCCAAGGGTTTGATGGAATGGGGAAAGCAGGTGGCCAAACCGTATGAAGCTGTTATGGTTGCCGTCCCCGATCCCGCCGGCATTGCCGCTGAACTGGCGCTTCTCATGCGTATACGCATGCAGGCGTTTATGCGCGACGAGCGTAACGATAAGGACCGGCCTCGCAAGACCGCTTTGTCCGGCGTTATCGAGCAGATTCGAGACGCGATCCGGATTCAGGCTGAGCAAGATTTCGTCGACGATCGGGAAAAGCGTGCTCAGCACGACGAGCAGGGTTACTCGATGTCTGCCGGGCTAATGGGAGGGATGCAGGTACCCGGTAACGCTGCGCTGGCAGCAATGGACCGCGCCATTACGCCGGATCAATTGCGTCAGGCCGGTGACGACGCGTGGAAGAAGTATGACGATCTGTATTCCGACAAGCAACGCACTGACTGGCAGAATGGTTTCAATGCCGCCTTGCAGTCCTTCGACCAGAGCGTTATAGGTCCGCTTGCGCTGGCCCATCGCGACTTGATCAAAGGCGATCGATTCCATAACTATTTCGACTGTAATTTCGACAGCACAGTTGTAGCGAGCGGTGTCGTCTACACGATCGTGTTCGGGCAATGTATTGCAGGCACCCAGGATAAGGGATGTAGTGCGGATCTTTATAACGAATGGCTTCAGGGCAATCTGACCGACAAGCGCAATATCCTGTTGCGGGCTCTTTGCTTAAATCAGGATACTCAGGCGAAAGCCATCCAGAGCGCCGCTCAAAACTCTGCAGCATGGGCAGAGCTGCCATGGGACAAACTGATGGGCATCGGAAAGGCAACTTTCGATCAGTTGCTCGAAGCTCAAAAGGACGAAATCGGCCGCCTTGCGAGCGTGGTTTCAGGCGCTATTACCGCGACCTTAAAGAAGGTCGGCGAGAGTCAGCGGATTTACTCCGGCCTCGTTGCGCTCGGGGTAATGGCGCGCAAGCCCTACGTACTGGTGACGATTGAAGGCGGGAAGAAGGCATTTCGCGCGTCGCTCATCAAGAATATGCTGAAGCTGAGCGGCAAGGCGAAATCGATACCCGACAATAAGATGGAAAAGGCTGTTGCCGACGAACTACGGCGCCAGGAGATATGCGGTGTCGACACCAAAGGCAGTGACAAGAAAACCTGGCTATTGATGATCGACCCGGATGAAGTGCGCAACATGCCCAAAAACCTGAGCGTTGACGATCAGGCGAAGTGGCTTGCGAAGAGCATCCGGACGCCGGAACAAGTTGACGAACTGAATCTGGCGAACTATCGCGAAGCGGTCCTGCGGGGGAGCGAACGCATCAAGGTGAATATTCCCTTTACCTTCGCTGTTTTGGCTCTGCTCGCTAACGGTTGGGCCATGCATTCCATCATGCAGGGCGAGGAGGAAGCGCTGACCGTACACAAGAACGAGATGCTGCGTCGAGTCTACACGCAGGGCCTCGCCATTTTTGGCGCCGTGGCGGACGCCGTCGAAGGCGGACTTACTCGATTGTCGGTCGCCGGTGTGCGGCTCGGTCAGGCGACCATGCAGGCGGGCGCCAAGATCTTCGGCGTTGTGGGCCGCATTGTGGGCGTCGCGGCCGGGATATTGATGGCCGCATGGGACGGATGGCGTGCATACCAGGAACATAAAGCCGGTCACAACGGCGCTGCCGCAGCGTATGGGGTGTCCGGGCTATTGGGCGCCGCCGCGACGATGCTGTTGTTTATCGGCTGGACTGGCTGGGGTCTGCTGGTCGTCGGGCTGATGGTAATTTGGGCGTTTGTGATGACACTGCTCGTCAACAACAAGATCCAGGATTGGCTGGAGTTGACGTATTGGGGGAAAACAAAGCAGGGCAAGTATCAGACCATGGAGATAGAAATGCAGCAACTGGACGTGGCAACGAAAGGTTAATGATGGAGTACACCGGCCTCATCAATAAGTACAAAATCAATCGCCCGCTTACGGACGAAGAACGTCAGAACCGTCTCGATCCCGCGAAGCGCCTGGACGTTTCCCCAAATTATTTCAGCTCCACTATCAGGGTGAATAGCCGGTACCTGGAGGTTGCGGATAAGTATTACGGCTGGAAAGGCGCGCTGACATGCGTGATGGGAATCCTGACCGTGATCTGCCTGTTCATAGCGGGAGTCGGCGCGGACATTTTCTTTGTCGATGGATTGCTGGGTAATCCAGACGAACGGTCTGGAAATCTTGTCTTCGGCGCGATTCCGTTGCTGCTAGGGATCTGTCTGGTTGCGGTTCTGCTCTGGCTTATTTGCAGGGAGTGTTTCCGGTATACGCACTACCCGATTCGTCTCGACCGGGAGCGTAGGGTAGTGCATGTGTTCCGGTTAGATGAGACCGTGCTGTCCGTTCCATGGGATAAGGTTTTTTTCGCCCTGGGCCGGGGTAATCGACCGTTTGGCATTCAAACATGGGACATACGCGGACATGTTCTCGCCGATGATGGCGTGACCGTGGTCGAGACATTCTGTTTTGCGCTGGCGTGGCCGGTAAAAGAAGAGCTTTACCGGTATTGGGAATACGTCCGGCGATATATGGAGGACGGTGCGGCGGCGATCATACCGTGCACGCCGGCGTATCTGCCCATTTCCGATCGGCGCGAGACATGGCGGTTTGGTTTGTTGCGACTCGCCCTGAATTTGCCCGGTCAAACTTTTGCGCAACTGCTGTTGTCGCCGGCCCTTCTGCTGTTTTCCTTTGCGCGATGGTTTGCGATGCGCAGTTGCAGAATTCCGGTCTGGCCACAAAACATAGAGGAAATGTGCGCAGTCGATCCTGGCGATCCTTGTGCAAAGGATGCTCGCTCGAATCCTCCGAACCTCTGGAAAACGATGTAACACGACCGTTACGATAGAGGTCGGTCCAGAAGGATAGGTGATGTCACGTGCCGTTTCCGTTGGCGAACACCATAGTCTGTAACCCAATCAATCGCCGAGAACATTGACCGATGAACTCCGAGCCAATCACCTCGCAAGATCCGCAGGCTACCCGAATCACCGATAAACGCATGCC
This sequence comes from Paraburkholderia agricolaris, assembly GCF_009455635.1. Lineage (NCBI taxonomy): Bacteria > Pseudomonadati > Pseudomonadota > Betaproteobacteria > Burkholderiales > Burkholderiaceae > Paraburkholderia > Paraburkholderia agricolaris. Next base: position 41,452 of record NZ_QPER01000001.1, on the reverse strand, counting down.
GGCCGAAGATTTGCCTTATCCGCTCGGCAAGCGCCATGCCGGCGATCCCGTCGACGACAACCGCCTTTATGGATTGCTAGGCAACGAGGCCTTGTTCGAGCATATCGGACTGCGTCCGCGCATCAACGTACCCACCAGGGATGAATGGCGCGCCTTCGGTGGTCGTCTCAATGGCGAAATGTTCGCAGGGTTGAAGAAGGTGTTTGGCTCAATGACCGATATCGAGGCCGGGCGCTCAGGTTCGCCCGCATCGATGACGAGCGATGCTGAGTTTGCCGCTTTCGGCGCCGGGCAATCGATATCGCCAACCGATGACCCTGCACACTTCTTCGCGTTTCGCTCGCGTGACGCCGAGTGGATCGGCTTCCGGTGGCGCGACGAAAGCTTTCGTTTTCGCAGGGCGTCTCTTCTGGGTTTCGCCCTCGAAACGGCCATGCCAGCGCGCTGCTCGGGGTATTTCCAGTTATGGGCAGTTTGCGTGCTACGCGACGAGCAGACGTCCAAGGCGTGGCTTCAAAACGTCGAAGCTGAAAGCTTCATATTCGACGGGCAGTGGACGGCCGAAGTCGCATTCGAACTGCTTAGTGTCATGACGAACGTGGCCAACTTCTTTGGCACGACGTTGACCGCGCGTCAGTTTAGTGATGTTTAACCTGGCTTTATCCGACCGCGGCATCGTGACAGGTGCAAACGGTAATGCCAACACCAGATACGTTCCGACAGTTCGTTACGATTACCGCATCCCGAACTGGAATGGCTCGTGCACTCGAGCCGAGCAATGCGGGATCAATCAGTTGATGTTCTCGGAATTTTTTCTGACCACACGAGCGTCGGCCTCGTCGACCAGTTGCTGAATCGACGTATAAACAGGATTGCTGATGCCGAGTTTTTCCTGTTTGCCTTTGCCGCGCAGAAACATCCACTCGGGCCACTGCCGTACATGGTTTACTGTGCCCACGACAAATTCGCCACACGGTGGAACGTGCAGTTCCTCGGCGGACTTCTCGCCTGACGTAAATGTCTTCCAGTCAGGACGAAACACGCGATCCTGGCAGGACTCGTGCCAGAAAATCATGGGCCGGTTTTTATCGGCGTCAGGGAAATCGTCGAACACAAATCCGCCTGTCTGATCGGCAACGGGAATGATGCGCAGATTTCCTTGTACATCCCGGATACCGACCTTCCAATGCGGATTGTCATTCTGGTCGTAGTCCTGCCACGGATTGACCGCCTCGGAAAGAATCGTGCGGCTACCGTCACGCTTCTCCAGTTCGAAGACGACCGTGCTCTTCGGGAAGGCCGATGAGTATCCCAGTGTCGGATTGGTTCTGATTTTGACAACGCCGTTCTCGGGAACACGTACTTCGAGTCCGTCCTTGGTGTGGGTCGGTTCGACACCATCCGGTTGATCGAACAACGACACGACCGGACCCACGTAGCTTTCTGGAATCACGTAAATTAGCGGTACGCGTCGACTCCTATCCAATCCGAATCCTATTGCGGCAAGAACCACCAGAGCAGCCAGGACAAAGTAGCGCCGGTCGATACGGCGCTTCGGAGTATTGAGCGGTGTTACTTCTTCCATGGGTAGGAGTCAGGTTTTCGATACCGCGGGGGCGCTTCTCGTTGCACCGGCGTAGGTAGGTGACAGGCGTGTCGATCCACACATTAGCGCTGAGAAGAAGCCTGTCTCTCATAGAGATTCTCGATGAGAGGCTCGCTTCTTGGAAGATCGTCACCGTAGACTTCGCTGGCTACCCGGTATAGGCGATGGTGAGCATGACCATCATTGACCGCGGATCGGCGCGTACCGATATCGTCCCCCAGTTGAATACAAACGAATCGACACCTTGTGAAGTGGCGACGCGCGTCGTTTGTGCCTCTGTCATGATCAGTTTCGCTAACGTCTTCTTTTCACGAACGAGGTCGTCATCTGTTGCCGACCAGTCCTGTTTGCGAATGCTTCCGTCTTTCCAAACGCTGTCGATTGCGACGAACGTCCCCTCACGAAAGCGGGCCGACACTGCAAATGAGTGCCGCCAAATCACTATCTCGTCGACGCTGAACGACTCCCAGCCGTTGCGAGCGTCCAGTGCCTTCCATCCCGCTGCGATCAAATCCGGCACGGTCGTGCGGCCAGGGGCGAGTACGAGCCCGGTGCCGACATCCAGTTCACCGGTCAAAAAATTGAAGGTGCCCAACATCGTTAACTCCCAAACTTCAAAAGGTGCGGCCGACACGGTTGCCCCTGTCGACGCTCGATACGAAATACTGAGTGCTACGGCCCTACCTGGCTTGAGATCGGCGAGCGACTGCCGCTTCCCTTACAAATGTGCTTCGTAACAACGAACGCCTTCAGTTGGGGATCACGCGAAAAACGAGGTCCCGAGTTTCACCGTAGCGTGCTCAAGGACCCGTATGTTGCCGAATGAACAACTAGCGCTTTGCTGAACCGACATTAGGGATTTCCGGCTTTGTCGGAAAGTCGACCCACTTTGCCTCAATCCGCTGATTCGGCAGAAAGTGGAACTCGATAAATCCGTCATGCTTGTTTGGCAGTGAAGGCATGGGAATGTCTGTTTTGAAGACGTCTCCCGGCAGATCGTTCTCGAACTGTTCCTTCGTTAGTTCGTATCTGATCTTGACGTGCAGATTATTTGCTCGTCTTGACAGACTCAAGCAGCAGGTTATCTTTCCGCCTCCTGCAGGCTGATGAGCCGTAGAATTGGCTCCCCAGAAACCATTGACCCAAAAACTGGCGATACTTCGTTCCGTGTAGTTGTAGCCAATCACATTGTACGGTCCGTAGGCGCCGGGTTCACTCGAGAAGCAACCCGTGCTCCATAGTGTGCTTATTGCGAGCGCTCGCGCCAGCGCCAAAGCGGAAAGCACCATCAAGTCGTTCGACGAAATGAGAACCGAGCTGACCGACTTTATCCGTACCCAGCCTCGGGCATTTCTCAACGCAATCAGGAACGCGCATGACTCACTGCTGAACAGTCTTGCGGAGGTGAAAGGCTATATCGTTTATGCGTTAAAGTCCATCGTCGACCGATTCGACGAATGGCGGCTGGAAGCGACCGATGCGATCAGCCGTATTCTTGCAGCCGCCCAGATAAGGAACGAACTGGAGAACGTCTACCCGTTCACCTCGTCGGAAATTGCGGTTAAGGGCAATGCGCAAGTTGCGCGCAATGAGATCGGACAGGTCGTCGGCACGGCCAGCTGGCGATGGTGGAAAGCCGTATGCGTGTCGATCCGGCGCCGGGTTTCGGCTTTGTCGTCAACGATTCGGCCGCGTACCAGATGCAACAAGGAACCGCGCCCGCCTGGATGGATCCAAAAACGACCGCGGGCGACGGCTCCCAGATGGCTTGAGCGGCGACATCGGTTCAATAGAGAATACAGGAGTGGTGCTGTATGGGTTATCGGTCTCGTCTGGCTCAAGAGAAATCACGGGTGCTGTTGGTTGCTGGAATATCGTTGCTGTTGTCGGGCAGCGTTTTTGCACAGAAAGTCGACGTGAACGCACCCGCTGACAAAGATCGATTGATCCGCGAGATTACGACACCATCACCGAAGAAGGACACGTGGGAACATCTCAGCACTGTGCTGAACTGGGGAACCGGTAAGCCGTACGACGACACCATCCGCATCTTGCAGGATTACTTCAAGTCGTTGCCGCCGCCTTCTAATGACGAACTCGCCAGATTCAAGGACAAGGTGCATCGCGAACTGGTCTTCGTCAAAGGCGGCCAGTTCCTGATGGGCGATTTCGGTCCGGAAAAGTCGCAGGAAAGACTGCCCTACTCCGCCAACGACGGCGCCGCGCCCGCACACAACGTAACGCTCGACAGTTACTCGATTTTCAAGCATCGCGTGACTTACGCCGACTATGACCTTTACACACGCGCCAATGGCTTGCCGCCGATCGCGATCAGCAAACACGGAGACCTGGAGTTCCGTTTCCCCGACTACCCCGTGGCGCATATCACGTGGCAACAGTCGCGCGATTTCTGCGCATGGGTCGGTAAGCTCGTGAGTCTGCCGGTCGATTTGCCGACTGAGGCGCAGTGGGAATATGCAGCACGTTCGCGCGGCGAGTTGTGGGTGATTCCCAGCGCCGCGGTGCCGGTTGTCGACGGCAAATACAACCTCGAACAGCTCGACAACATCATCGATAAAATGGAAGAGAACGGCACCAGCCCGGAGCCGCTGGCTAGCCGGCCGGTAGGCACGTATGGCGACAATCGGCTGGGCGTGTCGGACGTGTTTGGCCGCGGCAAGGAATGGACTTATGACTGGTTCGACAAGAACTACTATAGCCACGCGGCGCCGCACGATCCGCGAGGTCCGGAGCGAGGCAGCCTGCGCAGCGTCCGGTATGCAACCGATAGCCGCACGCGACTCGTCATCGACCGCACGGGCTTCGCGCCCGATACCGCGAAGGCCGATCTCGGGTTTCGATGCGTGCTCAACCCGTCTTCGCCAACAGGTCAGTGAGATGCGCACGCACGCTCCAACCGTCCACTCATGATGAATTCAGCCGCCGCCCCGTCGCCGCACAGCCGAAGCACGCTCGTCATCCTGACGCTCAGTCTCGGCGCGCTGCTTTTTTCGCTGTGCTGGCTCGTGTCTTCGCTGATCGCCACGCATCGCATGACGGTCGCCGAAGGAACCGTGGTGAGTTACGACCAGGGCGGCCGGAGCTGGCGTTCGTATCAACCCGTGATTGTCTTCACGACCGCACGCGGCGAGCGCGAACAGATCACGGGCCAGACGTCGTCGACGCAGCCGGCCTACGATATCGGCCAAAAGTTGCGCGTGTTCTACGACCCTGCGGACCCCGCACACTCGGCGATCATCGACGACTTTGGGCAGCGCTGGTTTCCTGTCGGCGTAGTGATGTTGCTCAGCGTGGTGTTTTCGGCGATTGGCGTGGTGATGTTCGTAATCGAGCGCGGCAAGGTTAAAGATGTCGCGCCTTCGTCGTACTCGCAGGCGAGGCGCAAACGCGGCCGACAGAATCTACTGATCTGCCTGATTCCGATTGTCATCGGCGCGGGATTTCTGCTGGGCGCTGCCGCTTCGGCGATGCGCGAACGGCAGATCATTGGAAGCTATACGCGCACGACTGGCAAGGTCGTCGAAGTCCAGGAAGCCGAGCGGCCTTATCAGCCGCGCTCGCACATGTACTCGGCGATTGTCGCGTTCAAAACCGCGACGGGGAGAGAAGTCACCTTTGCGCAGGGTTCGTCGTCATCGCATAACGATCTCGGCAGCGGTGATGAGGTCAGTGTTCTCTACGATGCGAATACGCCCGATCGCGCGATGATCGACAGCTTCTGGGAGCACTGGGGACTGCCTGCCATCCTCTTTGTCATCGGCTTGCCGTTCTTCGCCGTTGGTGTGTTCTTTGTCAGCACCGTCGACTTCAGCGGTGGGCGCCACAGCAAACGGACCTAGCTTTGAACGTGATTCGATATTCGAGATTGATGGCAGGTGACTTGTGACTTCGATCGCATGTGAAGGCGATAGCACGTTGCACGGCGACAAGATTTCGTGCGGTGCGGTGTTGATCGCCGCGCAATCCGAGACCACCGGCAATGTACCTGCGTCGATGCAGGGCACGACAGCCGCGGCGGCGGAGTCCACAGTCGCGCCGACCTTGTGTCGCGAGTGCCTCGCTCATGCCGCAGAAACGGGCGCTTCCACTGTCGTGCGCTCATGATCCCAACGACTCTCGCTGAACGGCTGGAGCGTTTGCGTGCGGATGCGTCGGGGCTGCGTGCGTATGCGCTGGTCGATGGCCTGCAGTACGAACAGCATTTCGGCCGCAGCTTTCGCACCACCGCGCCGCTGGTCAACACAGAATTGAAGCCACTTTGACGAGTACGAACACTGAACGTTGACGAACATGGCCTTTCATTTGAACATTGATGTCACCTATCGCGTAGCTGCCCCGCAATTGCCGACCATCGAGTCGGGGTACGATCGACTTTGGCAGTTTGCGAACGTCCTGACGCGAGCCGGCTTCCCCGTGGACAAATGGTATCCAGCGGCGGATACGAAAAAAGCGTCGTTGCAAAACGCGGCCTTCGATGCCAATGGACCGACCAGCGCGGCGATTGCCATGGCCAAGAGTTCCGCTTTATCCAATGGCACTAGAGTCAGGTCGCTCGGGGTGTGGAATGGCTTGGAGGGAGACGGTGAAGCTGCTTTTTCCGACTCGCAGGGCATTGACAGTGTGTGCTCGGTGACCTTCCAGATGAAAGGCATTGTCGGATTTCAGCAGACAACACTGGTCGCGGACGTTGTTTCGGAAGCGGCGCGCATCTGGTCCGCGTCGAGCGTTCAGGTCGGGCCATTCAAGTATTTTTCGCAGCAGCAAGCTTTCGAAAAACGACCCGGCGCCGGTTGGATGCTTTATTTGCCGAGAGTTCTCACGTCACGGCAAGTGCCGGAAGCCGCTTCCCTCATTCCTGTGATGGATGGCGAGTTGCAGAAAGGGACAATTGTGGTCAGTGTCGTCGATGAACCGTTTTCGGCGGCGAAGGAGGAGCATGTGGCGGCCGCGAATGCGATTGAACTGCGGTTGGTCGATCAGGATTTATTGCCGTTGTATGCCGAACTGTAGGTCGGACTGAAATTTAGCGCACGAGGCGAACTCTAGCCTTCAATACAGGCCTTGCTCACGAGATCGCGCATAAGGGGCTCATGTCTGCGCATCCGCAGTGTCGCCGGCGCTAACTCAATGCCCAATCTCAACCAGCCGATCAATCACACATCCCAGTCACCGGCGCTAAATCCGTTGCTGGCTCTGCCATGCACGCCATGGCTACGGCGGTGAACAGCGCTGCCGGAAATAACCTTCCAGCGTCAACGCAGCAAGTTGCGGCGACGGCCAGCACCGGTCGCGCGGCGAATAGTGAATCGAGTACAACTCCGTATTCGTCCGCCAATGCAGCGCCTCGCCATAACTATGGCGCGGCAGTCCATCTGAATATCACTCGGAACCTGGGCAAGCGAGTCAAGGATGCGGCAGGTCATGACGTCGAAGTCAGATCATTTGCCGACCCGAAGCACGTTGGCGACGGCTATGGGGTAACTTATCATTCCCATGGAAACATGCATTGGTCTGACACGGGTCATTAACAGGGAAAATTATGCGAAGGATCGCAGTATCAGTTTTTGTCGTTTTGATTTGCAATTTTGCGAATGCCCAACAGGCCCCGATCGTTGGTGTGTGGGAGCAACTTCCTGTTGCCGATGCTAATGGGGGATCCAATGCGGTGCGCCACAATATTGTTTTCGTCGATCAAAAAATTGCCGACGATACGGTGTTCAGCGGGCTGGTGGATGCCGGTACAAAGAACAGCGTGCTTTGTTGCGTGAAAGTCAGCAGGAATTCGTCTATCACGCTGGCGGAGTTGCTGAAAAAATATCGGTGGGATGACGACATCGCGGGTCACCTCAAGAAGATCACCGGCTGGAAATATATCTACGAAGCGAGCCTTGTCGATCAGTCCGCGCAGAATCCGAAGATGCGCAAATTGGTGAAAGACTTGAGCATGCCCCCTGCTCTGTCGCCGTATTCTGCCGCTATTGTTTCGGGAAAAATCGCAGGCGAAGAGGTCAATAAGAAATTTTCGACTAGCGGCGCGGCAATCTCCTTTTCCACGTTGGAGAACAAGAACATCATGCAGTACAAGTTTTCTGTCAATGGCGAACCGGTGAAACTGACGGAAGGGATGTTTGCCGATTGATTGATGAAGCCACCACCCCGAAGAGATTTTGAAATGCAAAGTGACCTTGCTAGCTTGCGTGACCTCGTTCGTCAATTCGCGGATGAACGCGACTGGGACAAATTTCACACGCCAAAGAATCTGGCGACTGCTCTAAGCGTCGAGGCGAGTGAGCTACTGGAGCCATTTCAGTGGCTGACCACCGGACACAAGAGCGAACTGGACGACGGCAAACAAACCGCCATTCGTCACGAAATGGCGGACGTATTGCTCTACCTCGTCCGACTTGCAGACAAGCTCGATGTCGACCTCTATCAAGCCTGCCTGGAAAAAATGGATATCAATGGGGTGAAATATCCCGCCGAAAAAGTCCGGGGAGATTCGCGTAAGTACTCCGATTACCAAGACTAAGAATCAAACTTTCGCGCGCCGGGTTGAGGCAACCAGGGCGTCATGCTCGAGTTTCAACTGCCGACGAACTCGAAACGTATCGACTGCTTGTTACGCGGACGAGCCTCTGATTGAAGTCGCTGCTCGCGCCTATTTACACAACGACCATTCGCACGCGGCTGATCCGCTCCGAGAGCCTAAATTCTCGACGTTGATGGAGATAGCACCGACGTCGGCATCGACGATATGAGTGTCGCACCACACGATGTCTTGTGTCCGTCAAAGGCCGCAGGTTTTCCGTCGACGTTCACGTTTGGATCCCCTTCCACAATCACGCAGGTCCGATGACCCGCGATGGGACATATACACATGTCGCCGATTCGTGCGACTGGCCTGCCCATGACCTCACTCACTGCGCTGCCGGTCGTCACCCTGCCGCCATGACTGGTTGCGTCTCCCACACGAATGATGCCGCGCATCTGACCCGCTCCTAGTACGAGTAGCCTTGCTGTTTATAGTCCGTGTCATGACGACGCCCCCACCACGGAAGATAGGCGTTGTTCTCACCACGGGCGCGAAACCAGTCCTGATCCGCAACGATGGGCGTGAGTTTTGACGGTGCTGATACCACAACGGCAACCGGATGGTCTTGATCGGCCGTCCCTGTAACAAGTACGCTGCCGCCGAGATGGTTTGCGCGTGCAATTGCCAGCGCCACGTTTGTCAGCGCGCTCCCCGCGCCCATATCGCCTAGCAATCCCGCCGTATTGAACGTCTGTTTCTGATAGTCGAACTCAGGCAAGTTTTCCGTTAGCGTACGGGACAGTGAACCGATACGTTCAGACGCTGCATCCGAGCCTTTCCCTGCATCGTGGATGATGTACTGAATATCATGCAGATTCTTGCCGGCGTTTTGCGCTGCGGCCTCGATGGTCGATTTCCATGCCTGTACAGCGCGCGTTGTGCCTGCCTTCGCGTCAAAGTCCTTCACATTGCCCGTTGCCGCCCGGCCGATCCACGCGAGTGGTTCGCGCTCGGTCTTCATTTCAGGTCCGGCCAGAATCAGCAAGACCAGGTTCTCGTTGATTTGCCGGAACTTCGGCGGGTAACTCGGGGCGTCCCAGTTCATTACCCAGACGCTCTGTTGAGGACGAGTCTGAAGATAGTCGAGTGCAGCGTTTAAGGACGTGAAACCTGCGTTGGGGCCGCCGGATGTGACGTGTACGTCGGGAGGCGTATCGTGGCTCCAAAGGTCAGTGAATTCGTCATTACCTATATTGAACTCGCTGACGATGCCCTTGCGCAAATATTGCCCAGCCTCAGTCGGATTGAGCCGGCCAGACGGAATCGCAAACTCCACGTGCATACCGGCCAGTTCACGCCACTTCCTCCGATCCTGCGCTTTAACGGAATAGAAGTACTTCGCGTTCATGACGTAAGGATCACCGAACAGCACAAGCAACTGATCGATGTATTTCTCGTAGTAACCATCCAGCGTTTCCCGGCCACCGTTTGCGTCAGCGATAGAAGCGACCGCTTGGAGCGTGGTGAACTTCTTTGCGTCGACCTTCACCATGTCGTCGTTCTTGTTGGGCTTAACAAGTCCAAGCGTCCATAGCAGTTGCCATTCGGTCGGATAGTCGCGTCGCTGCAGCGGATTCAGCCATTCGACTCCGACTACCTGGGCAGCAAAGGGATATCCCGTGCCAGTTGAATTGGCTAGCGTCTGGTCTGTCATCGGAAGCACCGCGTCCGCCTCGTGATTCAAGAATACGGCGGTTAAAGCAAGCACGACAAAGTGAAGCAGGCGTGGCAACTTGTCCAGACGTTTCATTAAATCCTCAATGCTTACCGGTTGCGGGGACACGCTGTCAAAAACACGCGCGGTGCCATCCCGTTATGGTATGGCATCTGTCATGCGGACTGACTGCGGCACGGCCTGGAGTCCTGCGCGAATCGATGTAGGACCTCGGGTTCTTGAAGGCCCATGATTTCAAAGACTGCCAGTCTTAGCCTGACTCACAATCAACGACGCACCGCAGGCCAGTTTGTCCCCTTCACGGGCGACGAACTGGCTGTCGTATTTGACGTTACTGTCCCCCGTCACGATAGTAGTCGGCCCGTGAATCTGGCAAATCGCAGGATCTCCAACGCGAGCGATGGCTTTGCCACTCGCGTTGGAATTCGGTGCGCCAGCGACGACCTGTCCGCCATGACTGTGTGTGTCTCCAACACGGATAAATGGTTTAGACATGGTGATCCGCGCGCTTACTTGACGCCGTAGTCGAACAGTTGCGGATGCTTTTGGCGATAGGCGTCATCAGGCGGGCTGACCATCACAATGCTGGCGTGATTGGGGTTCCGCAGATTCACCGTCGCAGTCGTTCCGCCCTTTGCATATCCACGCATGACAGCAAGTCCGATCTGTACCCACGGCGAAGCGGTCCCAGTATCGCCAACGCGTTGCGCCGTGTTGAACCCTTCCTCCGGATCGTCAAGATCCAGATGTTGTTCATTGCCGTGCAGAGCCTGCGTAAGCGCGATCCACGAATCGGACGATGAACCCGGGTCGAAGAACACACGTGAGGGTGCCTGCCCCTCCGGAAGGGCGCCTATTGCCTGCGTCCAGCCTTCTTTCAGTTTGGCGACGCGCGCGAGGCGCTTCAGCGGCGCGCCCTGTTCGTCGGTGAAGGACACTTCAACCGGGCGATGGAGATAGCCAAGCAGCGGTGCGTCGTCATATTGCTTAAGCTGCCAGTCGGTCCAGCGGATCGGTACCCATGGATTCGGTTTGAAGTCGCCGGGGCCTCGGTTGTCCACCTGGTTCTCCAATCCGGGCACCAGCTTTTGCCAATAGTCCGATGTCATGAATCCAGGATGAGTCTTGTCAAAGATTTTTTCCTGTGTCCAATAGTAGTTCCACAGTTTGATAACGTCGTACCTGGTATCGTTTAAATTGATTTTGTACGGAACATCGATAACGTAGGGACGTACGTCGCGATCGACGCGATCTTTCCTGCTTACCAGCAGCGCCACAATGCTGTCTGGCTGTTTAGGCACCGAATTGCCGTTCTCAGGTCGCTCCGTCCCGGGAGTGCCCATATAGTTGCGGGTCCAGACACCATCATTTACCAGTACGACGACGGCGGGCAAGTCCGGGTGCTGCTCAAATGTTCGAAACAAGGTGCGAATACCGCTGTCGCTGTCATTGGCCTGAATGGCACCAAGCTGGACGAAGAGCGTGATTCCCAGCCCCGCTTTCTGACGGGCGGAGACGACATGGCCTTCAATTCGGTCCGCATCTTTGTCTTGTTCGTTGCGTGCGGGACCGATGACCATCGTTGGGATCGGCCAGCGCTCGACCCATCCGTTCGGCAGTGCATATTCCAATGCATTGCCTTCGCGTTGATCGGCTGCAAACGAGCGGTCATTTCTTGGCCATGGATAGTCCTTTGGATTCTGTGATAGCAGCGTGCCCTTAGGACCAGTTTCATCCAGGCGGTTCAGTAGAGCCCCTTGTCGATATTTGTCCACCACCACGCCAAGGCCGCGAATTTCAAGTGTGAAGCGTGCGTCGGTTGGTGTCACCACGAGCGCGGACGCAGCGCCGAGTGGATCAGTCGGTGACTTCTCATTGCCTTGCGTTTGTTTTGAAGTACCCGCAATTGCGGCGTGTCCAAACATAACGACCGCCACCAAAATCAGCAGCGGAATCAGCCAACCTCGTACATGTTCACTCATATCGATATCTGTGTCCCCGACACATCAGGCGGACCGTCCAGCCATAGAGGAATTGAGAAAGTGCCTCGTCGGCCGCGAGTGTTTCTTATGCCCTGTATCCACAACTCGAGTCGTAGTGCCTCTTCAAGCGTCAGTTACCGACGTTGAGCAACGTGTCTTCAAACTCAAGATGCTCGAAATAGCTACCTGTAAAGTCCACACGCTCGCCTTTCAAGCCGTGGGCTTCTACGGTAGTGCCGGTGCAGCCGAGCACTTGGACGTCGCTCCATTGTCCATGATCGAAGTTGATGCCGTTCCAACTGCACTGGTTGAATCGGACCTTCCCCAGCGTACTGTCCTTAAACTGCGCTTCTTCCAACGTGCAGTGGTCGAAAGTGCAATCAGTAATCGCTATGTTTGAGAAATCGCAAGTGCTGAACGTGCAGTTGGTGAACTGGCAATTCGTCCACACAGCCTGCTTGAACGAAATGCCAGTGAAACTGCTACCCGAAAACGTACTGCCGACGAACTGCGCTAGCCCCAGATCCAGGCCGCTATAGGACGAGCTATCGGACTGCCCAGAAAGTCCGGCTGGCGCCCCGCCAACACCCTTGCGCCACATATCGTGCTTAAGAATTATTTCTTGAGAACTCATGATGCGTCCGTCACTGTTCCGCCGACTCAGAACTGTCTCGCCTCTCGGCGTTCTCGGACGATGGTTCCTCGCTTTCGTTGTGTCGCCCCGCAATCCACATCACCACGCCGATACCAAACACGAGTACGCCGGGAACGAAGAGGTTTTGTGACGCAAAATCCGCCGTGGGGCTGGTTTCTGTCGAGCCGGATGCTGTCCAGACCACCGCCGCCATAGTGGCCAATACTGACCAAACCGCTATAGCCACACCGGCCAGAGTGACGAGCTTCCCCAATGTTGATGTTCGCATCGTGCCTCCTTACGCTTCGAGTACCTGATCACCCACGCTCACCTGCGGAATCTTTCCGAAGCCGAGATGGTTGGCCTGGTTCCACCAAACCCAAGTGATCTGATTTGGTTCAACGCTGAGATGAACGTCGCGTGGATCCGGGAACGGCTGCCCCTGCAGTACATAAGCCTGTCGATACCATTGGTTGAAGGTCGCGGCTTGCGGATGATCGGCTGAAACAGTGCCTTGCCAGATACCCGTCGACGGACAGGCACGCGTGCCACGACATTGAATCGCCGGTTCGGCAAATGTCGCTTCGCGAGCTAATCCTTGTGCCACACGAGGATGTGTGTTCGCTGACGCTGGAATCGCTTGCGGTATCGGTTCCCCCACGTAGTGAAACAGGAGCCGGCCGTCTTCCGGTACAAGTCCAGGGCGAGTGCGATCGAAAAGCTCGTCTTTTTCATAACGCAAAGCAACCTGTTGGGTATTCCATTGAGTGTGGCGTTCGCTGCGAGGGTGAGTCAGTTGCGCCAGCCAATAGCCGGTCACAGGTGCGGCCGTTGTTTCATATTGAGCGGGGACTGCGATCAACGGCTTGGCGGGGAGAGTGAAGCCCTCCGGAATATGAGCTCGGCCACTCAGTTGGGCGATAGAGTGTGATGCTGGCTCAGTCAGCGCTGATACCTTCGGCACAACTGCCTTAGCCGCATCAATTAGAGTCTGTTTATTTCCATCCCATTTAGGAAGTGGCGCTGGCGGCAGAGGAAGCACTTTATCGAGGTTGGGGAACCTGAGGTCAGGATTGCGCTCAAGGACGTCGCCCAGCACGTTATATCTTTCCGCTCGTGCGTGGTCGATCACGTGATTAACCATGACGTCGCCGTTGTTAAAGACGGAAAACAGGTAATTTGCGCTGTCGGCGTTACCGAATTTGACGCCCTCCTGAAGGACTCTGACTGCTCGCTGATTGTCCTCGTCCAATTCGCGGCGCGTCCCTTTTAGGGTAACGCCGAGGGCGTACGCGGCGTCACCGTTGCCTTGCGCAACACCGCATTCCAGCATCTTCAGTGCTATTTTTCGGTTCCCCCAGAACCCGGCCTTAGGATCGTCGTACGTTCCTACCAGCTTTGAACCGATATATGCTTGCGCACTCGGACTGCCTTTGTCAGCAGCCAACTCCCAGAAAGCATAAGCACGGCTCGCGTCCTGTTTCACACCCACGCCGTTCATATGATATGTGCCCATCAAATCAAAGGCGGCCGGGATTCCTAACTTCATAGCTGCTTCGACAATCTGAACCGCATGCTCAGTGTCGCGGTCAACTCCCTCACCTTCGGCATATGCGTTAGCCAAATTGATCATGGCCTTCCAGTGCTGGCGATCTGCTGCCTTCGTCCAAAGTTCGACAGCCTTCTTGTAGTCGCGCTTATCCGGCCACAACAGTGGGCTGGTTAAAGACAGGCCTTCCTCAAACCATTTCTCAGCCTCTGGATCGACCGGTGGAACAGCATCTGCCTCGTGCTTGCACACGAAATCGGCGCGATGCGGATCGAAGGCCTTCAGGGACATGTTGCGGGGCAGGTCATCCATAGAGCAAGCAGCAAAAGAAAGGAATATGAGAGGCAACAACGCGAAGACTCGTAACTGTTTCCGCTTAATTGATGTCAAATTCATGGAGCCTCGCGGGCAGATCCGAATAATTGGCACGCCGTACGGCATGCATAACATGTCAGCTCAAACGAATATTGCTGGTGCGGGTGTCATGAAAAGGAATGAGGAAACCCACTGTTGCATCGCCGTGCTGACGCGCTCATAGTCCGACCACGAATCGCCCGCGTGTGGCACGTCGATGACCGCATCGCGCAGCACTTGCGCGAGGTCGTTGCCGGTTTCGCCCTGATCGACGTTGCCCGGCGCGAGTTGACGCGAGGCCGACCACAGCGTGATCGAGTCGCGCGCGTCGGTGACGATCGCGCAGATCGGGTGCAAGGCGCCACGGTCGGTGACCATCTGCACCGACAGCGGCAAGCCGATGAACGCATTGAGCGGCAAGTCCGCGCGCGTCGACAGACACGTCACGTGACCCACAATGCCTGAGCACAGGCCCTCGCTGATGTCGATGCGATGCGCGATCAGCACTTGCTCAAGGCTCGACTGGGCTGAGCCCCAGCGCAGGCGGAAGATGTGTGGAGGAGATGCCGACGATGACACCCAGAATTGTCCGGTTTCTACGCTATTCCCGACGTCGGCATCGACGATATGAGTGTCGCACCACACGATGTCTTGTGTCCGTCAAAGGCCGCAGGTTTTCCGTCGACGTTCACGTTTGGATCCCCTTCCACAATCACGCAGGTCTGATGACCCGCGATGGGACATATACACATGTCGCCGATTCGTGCGACTGGCCTGCCCATGACCTCACTCACTGCGCTGCCGGTCGTCACCCTGCCGCCATGACTGGTTGCGTCTCCCACACGAATGATGCCGCGCATCTGACCCGCTCCTAGTACGAGTAGCCTTGCTGTTTATAGTCCGTGTCATGACGACGCCCCCACCACGGAAGATAGGCGTTGTTCTCACCACGGGCGCGAAACCAGTCCTGATCCGCAACGATGGGCGTGAGTTTTGACGGTGCTGATACCACAACGGCAACCGGATGGTCTTGATCGGCCGTCCCTGTAACAAGTACGCTGCCGCCGAGATGGTTTGCGCGTGCAATTGCCAGCGCCACGTTTGTCAGCGCGCTCCCCGCGCCCATATCGCCTAGCAATCCCGCCGTATTGAACGTCTGTTTCTGATAGTCGAACTCAGGCAAGTTTTCCGTTAGCGTACGGGACAGTGAACCGATACGTTCAGACGCTGCATCCGAGCCTTTCCCTGCATCGTGGATGATGTACTGAATATCATGCAGATTCTTGCCGGCGTTTTGCGCTGCGGCCTCGATGGTCGATTTCCATGCCTGTACAGCGCGCGTTGTGCCTGCCTTCGCGTCAAAGTCCTTCACATTGCCCGTTGCCGCCCGGCCGATCCACGCGAGTGGTTCGCGCTCGGTCTTCATTTCAGGTCCGGCCAGAATCAGCAAGACCAGGTTCTCGTTGATTTGCCGGAACTTCGGCGGGTAACTCGGGGCGTCCCAGTTCATTACCCAGACGCTCTGTTGAGGACGAGTCTGAAGATAGTCGAGTGCAGCGTTTAAGGACGTGAAACCTGCGTTGGGGCCGCCGGATGTGACGTGTACGTCGGGAGGTGTATCGTGGCTCCACAAATCGGTAGCCGAACGGTTCCCGATCTCAAATGCGTTCACGACCTGATCGCGCAAGTACTTTTTTGCCTCTTCGGGATCAAGGCGTCCGCTGGGTATTGCCAACTCCACACGCATGCCAGCCAGTTCACGCCACTTCCTGCGATCCTCCGCTTTGACGGTATAAAAGTACTTGGGGTTCATCACATAGGGATCGCCAAACAGTACCAGCAATTGGTCGATGTATTTCTGGTAGTAACCGTTCAGTGTTTCCCGGCCGCTACTTGCGTCAGCGATAGAAGCAACCGCTTGAAGCGTGGTGAACTTCGTTGCGTCGGCCTTCACCATGTCGTCGTTCTTGTTGGGTTTAACAAGCCCAAGCGTCCACAGCAATTGCCATTCGGTCGGATAGTCGCGTCGCTGCAGCGGGTTCAGCCATTCGACTCCGACCACTTGCGCGGTAAAAGAGCGAGTAGTTCCGGTTGCTGCGACTGGCGTGGCAGCTGGCACCGTGGAACTTGCTTGCGCCCGTTGACTGACCAGCGCGGTGGTCAACACAAAGAAGGCAATGGCCAGTAGGCCAGGCAACACGACCAGACGTTTCATCAATTCCTCGGTACTCGAAAGTTGTAGGGCTACCCCGTTCGAACGAACCATGAATACTAACGACAGCACGGCTGCAAGCAGCATGACGCTGATCGCCAAACCCAAGCGGCGCGGTCGAGTCGCGATAAATGCGCTCATAGATAGCCTCCCACCTTCAAGAAGAAGCCACCATCACGTTGGTCATGGATCTTCTCAGGGATCTTCGCGTCAGCGTCCGTCTTGACCCAGTCTGACAGAAAGACTTTCTGATATTTCCCATACTGGAAATACTCAGCAAATTTCACGCTCGGATTGTCTTTGCTCAACCCGCTGACGAACCGCCAGTCAGCTTCTAAGCGCAGATCATGTAGATCGGCGTCCGACAGATAACACAGACCAACTGCCACATCATATGCCAGTGCTTTCTCCGCATGCATCGGGTTAGTCATGATCGTCGAGTGATTAGTCGGATTGTTTTCCTCGCCTTCGCGAAGGAACTCCGTTATCTGTTCATCTCGCCATTTTGTATAGTCCGCGGATGCTTTGGTCGGATCATCCTCACCCGCCACATTGCCCTGTTCGTCAAGCCATCCATCGTTCTTGGTCCGTCGAGCTTCCATCCGCAACACCGCGTGGTCCTCATACCTCTGTGCCGCTTCGGTTTGCTCGTTGCCTTGCGCAGCTAGCGCGCCAGTTCCTTTGAAGCTGTCGTAGGGGTCACTGTCCTGAAGGTTGGTTTTATCCGCGTTGCGTGCAGCGGCAGACGGGTCGTATCCCTCGTTAAAATCGCTAGTATCATCGCCGTCTTTCACTTCGGACACTTTTCCGTACCGAATCGCCTGCGGCTTGAACCGTGTCGATTCATCAAGCTTGGGTGCTGTTACTGGCACGACCCAATCCCTTGGCGGATCAGCATTTACGGGCACGCTAGTAAAATTGAAGAGATAGAGAACCGGACTGGTGATAGCTGTCATCACCTTGGCCCCGGTCGATTGATTCGAATGCAGCGCGCGCCCCAGCGCAAAGCGCGCTTTCGGCGATGGCGGAAACCAAAACCCTTGTGTCTGGTTCTTGTCCTTGCGCCAGTCATCTTTCCAATAGCCATAAGAGGGTTGGTCGCCGCCTACCTCGAAACCCGAGGCGAACACTCGCTGCGTGAACACACCATCTCCTCCGGTCTTCTCGATCTCGTCCTGATTCAATCCTCTCCAACCGATCCCTTGTACCGTCGTTGCGGAAATGACCTGATCGTGAGGACAGCAATAGAGCGTCACCCGCCCGTAGGTCTTGTTGTTCAATCCATGTGCCGCACGATCTGTCGCTGCAGCGTACGGTTTGCCGCCATTTTTCGAAGGACGTGAATTCGCCATAGCCTGGTCGAGTTCCGCCGCCTCCATCTCCAGATCTGCCCGCGCTCGCAGAATATTGAAATACTCCTTCAACGTCTCTTTGCGAGCCTCGAATATCTCGCGCCCCACATTGCCAGACGAGTCGCGAACACCGCGTTGCGCCCAGTTGTCTGTGCCCAATTCAGCGACAAGACTATATGGCGGATTGGCGAGGACATAGCTATCCGCGACACAGCGACCGCTCTTCCCAAGTGGATCGGTTACTTCGGGTAGGCGATCGCCCAGAAAAGCGGCGGCAATTCCCACCATGTTCCCCTGGCTGTGACACACCACTGTGATCGGCACGTCTGCCTGTTTCTTCCGGATGGATTCGATCAGTTTGGCCAGCCGCAGTGCCGCGAGCACCCCGTACGTGCGGGGCGGCGTAGCGTACACCTTGCGGGCATTGACTGAGTTCAAATGCTGGACGGTGATCCAGAGAAACAGCCGATCGTTCAATCCTTCGTGCCACAGATCCGGAAGGCTCGAACAGCCGTTCGCGAAGGGGCCACCTCCCCAATAGTTCTGCTCATTGAGCATAACCTTATCGCCGTACCGCTTCAGTTCCTCCTTGTTCGCCTTGTACCCCCACCTGAAATGGATCACCGGTGAAAACGACGGATCGGGATTGATGTAGGTGTCCGGCTTCATATTGGGATTGATGAAGCCGTCGGCGGTCAAGCTTTCGATGTAGCTAGCCGGTGACATTTGTCCCGCAACGGGGCCGAAGTGAAACAACTGGTCGTCATAGCGGCCCATCCGGCGATTCAGTCCGGCACACAACCCTTCTTCGCTCGCCTTAAACCATTCGCCATCTGAGTTCACGCCGTGTACGAAGATTACGATACCCGGCAGCGGCATTTGCATGACGCCGATCAGTTCGTTCTGGGTATCGAAGAGCGTGGTTCCCTGGCACGATCCTACTTGCACTCGATTGTCTGGATTCAGGAACGCCATGTTGTTGTGATGCCCCGAGGTTCAATTAGGTAGGTTTTTTGAAGAATTTCACGGCCAGTTGCTGGAACTGGTCGCTGCTGATCGGCGATAGCTTGCCGGCCGCGTCGGTTTGACCTTTGACGACGTCGCCAGCGGCTTTCTGTACCTCTGCGTCAATGCCTGTCACGGCCTGCCCATCGGTCGCACGTACAAGCTTCGGTACTCGTCCAAGCGGCGCGTTGTCGAACTTCGGCATGTCGGCACTCATACTGGCCGGACCCGCCCACGTATGACCTGCGGCCTTGACCGTGAAACTGCCTGGGCAGCCGAGTTCGATATTTGCCCCTTGCAGCTTCAGATACGCGCCGCCGGAAGTGACCAGCACGACCTGATCGCTTGCCATACCTGACAGCTTTCCACCCGCAGCGGTGAGCAGGATGTTCTTCGCAGAATCAATCTGCGTATCGTCGGCCTGACTCTGTAGGCGCACCTTGCCGAGATTCGCGATCGCCGACACGCCGTTCTGATGTGCGAACAGCGAGACGCCTTGGCCCGCGTTGACGTTGACGCGCTGGCCGCCAGTCAGTTGAAGATGGTTCTGTGCGACGGTATCCACGTTGCCGCCGGCATAAGTCGCTACGGTCTTCGGCGTCGCCATGCTGATCCCTGCTGGCGCAGTCACGCCGACAACGGCTTGTGACGACGCATCACCACTGCCGCTCGATGTCTTCCCGTCACTCCAGGACTTCACCGCAGTCGCGAGATCGGTCTGCGGCTGCGTGTCCATCGCGACGCCCTGATGCTGCGCGGCGTAGTCGCCCAGACTCTTGAACAGTTCGACGCATTCCTGCATCAGCTGCAGGTACTCATCGCGCGCCAGTTGCCCATCCTTCGCGTTCAACCGCTGCCACGCCGAAATCAGCATCGCCTTGCCGCTGCGAATTGCGACGTTGGCGTCACTACGCAATTCCGCGCCTTCGCCTCGCGCTTCGCCGGTACCGTTATCGCGGGGTTGCGTTAAATACCCGAGGTTCAACTGACTGTAGGTATGCTCGCTCGCCAGTTGGCTGCTGATCTCCCCTGCCGTGTCGTCAAAGCGGAGCTGGTTATAGCGGGCACCCTTAATCTCCTTCGTCTTCACCCCCGACAAAAACCGATTCCCCGGCAACGCCCCGGTATGACTAAACGTCGCCGGCTTATTCGGCCCGTTGTGCAGCACACCGGTGACAAACATCTTGTCCGGATCCCCATTCAGGAAATCCAGCGCGACCTCCATCCCGATGCGCGGCAACGTATCGTGCCCGTAGTTCGTCCCAGCCCAACTACTGCTCACCCGCACAAACGCGCTGTCCTTATCCGTCCCGCTCGTACCCGCCCCTTGCGCGTGCGCATGATCATCCGGATCCAGGCCCTGAAGCTGCACCTTGATCCGCCCAAGCGAATCGCAATACACCTCCTCGCCCTGCGGCCCGACCACCAGCGCGGTAATCGGATAAACCCGCGGCAAATCGATCCGCGGATCATAGGCCGGCGTCAGCGGCACACCACGCCTCACGCAACTGAAGGTGTTCTCATAGCGGCTCTCTTCCTCATCCGCACTACTCGCCGCCCTTCCCTGCCCAGCCGACGATGCAGAAGCAGCCACCTTCGAAGGCCCCTCCACCCTCCACCGATTCGCCTCAAACAACGCCTGCGCGCGCTCATTCAGCGTTTTGGGCAGACTATTCTCTCCACGATGATGCAGCGTGGTGACAATAAACTGCCGCTCCTCCTGCGGATGGGTATCCACCTCCGGATGCCCGGTCAACTCGAACCATCTGCCGACAGCCAGATCCCGCACGCCGCTCACGCCATCGACATTCGCCGAGCGCAACTCATGGGCGAGCATGCGCGCCTTGCTGACGCGCTCATAGTCCGACCACGAATCGCCCGCGTGCGGCACGTCGATGACCGCATCGCGCAGCAGCTGCGCGAGGTCGTTGCCGGCTTCGCCCTGATCGACGATGCTCGTCTCCGACGCCTGCGCCACCGTCGCGCTCTTGTAGTCCCAGCTCGCGCGCTGCACGTTGCCCGGTACGAGCTGACGCGAGGCCGACCACAGCGTGATCGAGTCGCGCGCTTCGGTGGCCGCGTCGCGGTGATAGCGCACCGTGCCGGCCGACGACTTCGGCAGTTTCATCGGGTCGTCCAGCAGCACCAGCGTGTGCACCGGCGACTCACCGGCGCCGTCGGACGATGGGGCCGCGCCCCGCTTGCCCGCCGCCGTGAACCACGCGATGCCATCGCGCCGGCACAGCCGCCGGATGAAATCCGCGTCCGACTCGTGAAACTGCAACAGCGTCTCGCGCACCGGATACTTCGCGCGATCCAGCGACGACAGGTCGAAATCGAACGCGCGCGCGAGCGCCGGACTCTTTTTCTGCCATTCGCCCAGCAGCTTCTCAATCACATCGGGGACACTCAGCGTGCGGAAGATGCGCGTATTGGTTCGCCCCTCCAGCACCGATAACGCATCGCGCATGGTCAACTGGTAGGTCGCCAGCGACCCGTCCGACTGGCCCGCGCGCGCGTCGGTGACGATCGCGCAGATCGGGTGCAAGGCGCCACGGTCGGTGACCATCTGCACCGACAGCGGCAAGCCGATGAACGCATTGAGCGGCAAGTCCGCGCGCGTCGACAGACACGTCACGTGACCCACAATGCCTGAGCACAGGCCCTCGCTGATGTCGATGCGATGCGCGATCAGCACTTGCTCAAGGCTCGACTGGGCTGAGCCCCAGTGCAGGCGGAAGGCGCGATTGGCTTGCGTCAGGGACGGGGAGGCAAAGGCGCGGAGCAGGTCGGCGGAATTCACGGTGGTCTCTTTGGGTGTCTGTCGCGGGGGCGTTATGGGTTGTTTGGCTCTCGGGTTCTGGCGGGCTTTTGTTTTGAGTATTTCTCTTATTGCCGGATTTGTTGCTCGGATTTAAACGGCTGATTTATTTGGTTGATGCGTTTGTTGTGAGGCGCTGGGCTTGGCGCCGCCGCTCACGCTACTGCTTATGTGATGTGCTCACATGTGCCGCCTCTTTTTAGTTCGCTTTGCTTTTCACGCGCCTCGCTAATCGCGCGATTTTACAAAACATTTACGGGGTGGCGCAAATTGAATTATTGAAAAATGTTAAATATCTCTTATATAGACGCTCTAATATGCATTAGGCATTGCGGTGGGTTTTATTGAGGCTTGGTTGGATCTGCTTAGGGCGGAAAGTCGAGCGATGCGGGGCGTCGGTCGGGCTTCGACCAGCTTGACCTCATACGACGTCTGTCAGGGCGAGCCTGTCTCAAAGCTGGCGATGAAATGTGCGCCCTGTTCTGCTGTTCATCGAGCGTTCGATACTGTTGCACAACCCTCGACAATGCGCGAAAATGTATCGGATGCCTAACAACATAGCCGATCATCACGCCGCGTTAAGTTTATAAAGCATCACTGAACGATTGGTTCGCTGGAAGGTAGAAGGAGACGCAAAAGCGCCGACCCGAGCATCAAGGAGAACGAGGAAGGAGATGAAGCGCGGGACGCATGGGCTGCCACCCACACGACCCGCTGACCGCAAACAACCCTAACTTCACTAGGAGTTGATCATGGCTGACGCCAATCATAAAGCAGTTGCATCCGTAACCCAACGCATCTTGACCATTTCGTCACAAAGACGCCCACGGCCGATGAAAACGTTCGCGCCGGATCATGTCAAATTTTTTCCAGATTTGCCGCCCGCGCCTTGGATTCGGCTTTCGGGGAGGTGGTTGGAGGAGGCGGGGTTTGAGATTAGTGGGAGGATTCGGGTAGATATACAGCACGGCAGGTTGGTTATTACGCCCACTTAAACAAACCATCGTTGGCAGCCGCGGAGACTGCCAGCTCCGAATCAGTGAATGAAATGTCCGCTTCGCAAACTCTTCGCTGCGTCACAAGTCGAGAGGGGAATAATGAGCGTCTCAGGCATCCTCAAAGTAATCCGAATCGATACGCTTGACGATATACGATGCGGAGCCTGAGACCCCGACATCAAAGTCAATCATAAGCTCGGTGAGCTGCTTTCCATCGATCAAAACCACCTTCGTATCGATCCGTGAAGCGTATTCTGTCGCCTCCGCGGTATAGGTCGAGGTCGTGATGAAAACACCTTTCTTGGCACGCTGCCCCTGAAGTGCCCCCACGAACTTCTGGATCTCAGGACGACCAACTGTTCCTTGCCAACGCTTCGCTTGGATAAAAATTGTGTCGAGTCCTAAGCGATCTTCCTTGATAATTCCGTCAATACCTCCGTCACCGGTCTGGCCCACTCTTTCCCCGGCATCGCGGCGCGACCCACCGTAGCCCATCTCCACGAGCAACTCAACGACAAGTTGCTCAAAAAATGTAGGTGAGCACGAAAGTATCCGAGACAACAGTTCCAGCCCAAGTTGTTCCCGTAGTCCCTGATAGGCAAGTTCAATCGCTTCCTCCGGGGTATTCTTTGTAGCGGGTAAGTCGGCAGCCGGAGCTGATTCGCCGGGCGGTTTTGCCGTGTCGCGAAACTCGATAAATTCAGGCCAGCGCTCCAAATATTTCACGTCAATGCGGGCCGGATTAGATGCGAGCGTCTGAATTCCCCTTTCGGTGATCTTGAAGACACCACGTCGCGGAGCGTCAAGAAGAGACGCCTTCTTTAGGTACGTTCGTGCCCAGCCCACACGGTTCTTGAAGATCCCCTGTTGGCCACTTGGCAACAGTTCTGCGCGCTCGGTTGCGGAGAGCTTGAAATGCTCAGCGAGTGCATCTTCAGTCTCTCGAAGCGAGTGCTCCTTTCCGTCCGCCAAGTGGCGAAGGAGAGGAAGCATGTAAGTCTGATAGTCAGGGATGGCCATGGGATGAAAAATTTCTCGGGAATAGTTGAGAATTGCTGCAGACAATGAATTCATTAGCATGATGAACACGCATTCTGGGAAATAGCTTGAGCCAGAATCGGCATACTCGTCAATTTCAATCTTAAATCATTAAGACTGTTGCGCGCTTATGACGGTCCTCACGCGATCCAATGCCAGTCCTGCAGTTAGCTAAGGCAGCAGCATGAACGTAAGAGCTGCTGTCGTGTTCACTACAGCTAGCACATGAGGGCCGCGTAACAGAGCGCTCGGCAACGGCCGGCCGAGGAAGAGAATCGAACAATCTCGCTTAGGCCTGCAGGGCAGGCGAGAGGAGTTTTGATCTTTGAAAGTGCCCCCAACGTGAGGCTTAGGCGAGGGCGCTTTGATCTACTATCGAACCTAGTGCCACTTGGTGCCCATCGCGCCCTTCCGGTACGAGACACCGCGAGCGCAACGGCATGACCAGCTTACTGCAAACCCCTGCCTGCGATACGGCCGGCAGCCTAGCGCTGGCCGTTATGCCCGTTCCGCAATAACGTACTGGTCGATCAGAGGTGGATCATCGTCCCCCAGCGCCTGCTTACATTTTGCCCCACAGATTTCACCGTACTGGGTGAAGGACAGTCACATTCACGACGTGGGCAAACCATGGGCGTCAATGTACGGGTCATTACATAGCTAGCTCTTTCGGAGCGCGCGGACAACGACATGAGCTTTAGCGCTTATAGCCACTGTCTACGCTCCAAGATTCGAGTGAAAAATGAAATGCTTACTGTGCCTTGTAGTTCTTAAAAGTGCTTCGAAACGCATGCACCAGCCTTTCAACCTCAGAGTTCTTACATGTCGGCGAAATATCTCTCTCCCATCCGTTCTTGGCTCTGTGGCTGAGCAGCTTGTCCACACTCGGGGATGAGGTGTTCGTGACAAAAAATGGACTCTTGCAGGACACGTCAGCGACTAGCCCTATAAACCCACGAGCCAAATGCAACTGCAATGCAGACGTGTAGAACTTACATTCAACCCCGACAAGAACCCTTGAAGAGCGTGGAGAAACACGGTTAAAGCGGCAGTTCTCAGCTTCGGCTCGATCAAGTACCGCTACATCCAACTCATGCAGGACACCGGACTTGCCCGCCACCTTGATTCCTGTGTGAGCTTCCAGAGCTGGTCGCCCAGGGAATTCGAGAAGTGCATGCGTGTAATCCTGCGCTGAAGAATAAAGCCAGCCAGGAGACGTTCGGAGAATGAGTGAAGTTGCAGCTCCGCCGCTGCGGCTTTTGAAATTGATCGTAGCGCCTTCATCGCGAGCTGCTCGGACAAGAAGCGTAAAAATATAGGCTTCGAAAATGTCGGACAAAGCAGACGAAGCAATCGGAGAAGCGGAAATGGCCGCTCCAAGGACAGATGAAATTTCCGTCAACATTTAGGACTCCCGGATCGAACGGATAAGTTCATCAATCGCCAATGCTCGCTCCCTCGCAACGATCAAGCTATCAAGGCTGTCTAACGGAACGACGTAGCCTTGCCTATCAACTCGATCAGATTCGAATGTAAGGCCTTGAAGGCCAAAATCTTCTAGATCCGATTTGATATGTGCTGCCATTGCCGAGCCATCAACGATCGCGCGCCTTGCAGCTTCCACAAGAAGTACTAGCGCTTCAGTGTCTGAGTAGTCTTGCCGGCGCACAAACTCCGCAGGCGGACTTCTTTTAAATGTCGCGTCATCCAACATCGAAATAGTTCGACCGTCAACCTCCTTGAGCGTTTGAATCTTTTCTTCAGAGAGTCGACCTGTTGCAAGCTCGTCTCGCACCTGCTCTACGACGACCAAGTAGCCACGCGCAGTTAAGAACTCGGAAACGTCCTCGAAAAGTTTCTTGTAGTCAGTCAAGATACAGTTTCTCCATTTGTGGGATTTGCCTTTTCGCCTGTAGAGTAAGTCGCTGGCTACGGCGGTCGGCAGGCACATGTGAGTCATCCAACTCATTCACGCTTGCCGAACCATGCCGGTAATTGCCCTCTCTGTTATCCAGGTCGCTCTCGTTCCGGTTAGCACAAATTTGATATGCATCTACGCTGATCGGAGCGGATGAAATTTGGCTGCGCAGCGGTTACTTGGTACAAAGAAATCGTGATATAGGTAGCCGCAAGGCGACGCCCCTCCCACATTCGTGGGTACCCCAGTTTCGCAAAGCAGTCGTACACGGCCCGCGGATGAGTTAAGGAGTGCAATTTGGGTTTCGCTCGCATTTTAACGAATTGCTCAAACGCGCAGGCTGGCTGGCATTCGCCCCGGAAGTATCCATTGAAACTCAATATAGCTGTTCTCCAGCAACTAACCAGGCCGGTCGGATGAGGTTTCTAGGTGTAACCGCCAGCACTCGGGACCGCAGTTAACGCGCGAATTCCCAGCCGCTGGCCGCTATCACACAAGTGCCGAACGGAAAGGTCGACTCTAATGGCAGAAATTCCATTATGCTGGCGACGTGCAATTTCGCTAGCTCAAACGCGTCGCCCCCGATCCGACGCCCGGAGTTCCGAAGGACCCCCGATTACCGCCAGAATAGCCGAGCGCCCTCTTTCGCGAACAGAAAGGATTTCTGCCATCAGGCTCGTGGTTGCCGCGCCACAGCCGATCCAACCTGAACGTGCCAAGGTAACAAACTCTGAATTATTGAAATACCTTGGGCAATTTTCATAACCAATTCGTCGGCCGCGGCCTTGCTGGGTTGCTTCCGGAAGTGAAAGAAAATGCTCGATGTGGGGGGCGCTCATCGTGATCCCAGCGATCAAGCTATCGTCACTTGCGTCTGGTCTCGTACGCTCGCAAAACTTGAAATAGAAGGGCTCGTCGTTAAGCCGCAGATCTCTCAGTGCGGTGAGTCCTGCGGGTGGAGGCGAAGCTGAACGGATTCGCTTCATCGTCGAAATTTGGTGATCGAGATTGCTCCCATCAACGCGGTAGCTCCAACCTCGCACGACATCGTCCTTCTGCATACCTTTATATTGGAGCATCAGGAAGCTGTTGTATTGCTCCTGGAAAATCAGGAGGTCGACACCAGTAGCGGTCTCGATCGGTGTCGCGTCTGTAACATATGTTCGAACGCTCCGGCCAGCTGCTCCGACAAATTCCCCTGTAACGCTCCCTATCGCCAGTGCGGCTTCAAAAACCCTTGCGTCTCGCTCTATCAGGGAGCGTTCAGACACGGGTTGAGCATCCAATAGGTCCAACACGGAGAGCGCGCTATCCGCACGCGACGCGTTTCCAGATCGCAAAATCGCCCTACGATCCAAACCTGCAATGTCGAGGCAAAGTCCGACCGCATCTCGCTGCTCCGTAAGCCGGCTCATACGATTGTCGTCTCCAAGCAGTCGGCGTTCTTCCAAGCGCTTTGCGACGAGTCGATCAATGTCCTGCGCACGCAATGGACGCAGCTTCTTAACCAAGTCTATAAGTGCCGTCCACGCTTGAGCGTCAATGCGCTGCAGCTGTTCTGCGGTCGAGATCTTCTCAACAAATCCATTGCTGTTGTTTGCCTCGTGAACCGAAATTGGATCTTGAAAAATCACGGCGTCGCTTAGACGCATCTTGACTCGTCTCGTACCTCCACTCCCCCTCATTCGTGCCATTAGCGCAGCAGCGAATATCGCTAAGTTCGGATTTCGACGGATCAAAAACACAAATTCGCATCGCTCGAATGCCCAGTCCTCTGCGGAAAACGACTCAGACGCTTCCCCGTACTCCGCGAGAATCTCTGCGACTCTCTCGGTTCGCGCAGGCTCGAACGTAAGAATGAATCCCCCATAGCCCAGAAAAGAGATTTCTTCTCGCTTTTTCATAATTTGATTTCCCGAGCAGCATCGCCATGATGCATTGTTGAATTCAACACCTTGGCAAACCCATATGACGCGCCCCGTCCAATTGGACTCAGCCGGCTTCTAGCAACGTCCCTTCATCCGCTCCTAAACTGCGGCAGGAGCATCCGCCGTTTGCCCGATAGTTCTCGGCGAATTCTGCTGGCAAGAGGTAGTTCAGTGAGATGCGCGGCCTTTTCTCGTCACGGCTCATGATTAATGCCTATTCTCGCTCGCCTAGTTACCGTCTCCCACGGAACAAAAGCCGCGTCGATACCGGCTCTTCGCCGAATAGTGGGGCGACTGAAACTACCGCACGGCGATCGGTCACGCACCGACTAATACCCCCATTTTTCATGCCGCACCGGCAGGCGATTCAGTTGATCCCGCACTTGCCGCCACTGCGGCATGAACCGATCCATCAACGACTGAAACTGCGCATTGTGGGTTGGCTCGATCAAGTGCAGCAGCTCATGCACGAGGATGTATTCCAAGCACTCTGACGGCTTAAGCGCCAGGTCCGTATTCAAGCGGATATTGCCGGACACCGGGTTGCAGCTGCCCCACTTCGTCTTCATGTGCTGGATGAGGATATGCTGGGCCTTGACTCCCAGCACCGGCTCCCATTTCCCCAGTAGCGGCAGGACAGCCGCCCTCAGCTGCGCCCGATACCATGCATCAAGCGCGTCACGGCGTTTGTTGACGTCACTGCTAGGACGCAGACCGAGTTCGAGCGTGGAATGCTTCAGCTTCACCGTCGGTGCCGCATCGGTTTCGACTATACGCAACAGGTAACGCTTGCCCCAGACGTAATGGCTCTCTCGGTCCAGATATTCACGGGGCGTCTCCCGTTCCTGAGCAAGCAGCTTGCGTTGCTGTCGCCTGATCCAGTCCAGCCGGGTAATGGCATACACCCGGATGATGTCGGGCGCCATGTGCAGGGGGGCGGAAATACGGACACGACCATCTGGCGGATACACGCTCAGATGGACATGCTTGATGTCCTTCCTCACCACATCGACTTGCATGTCGCCCAAGTCAATGCTACTGCATAGCTCCACGCTCAATACTCCTGCCACTGGGTTTCGATGATCAGGAATATGCGCTCGACCTCGCCATCTTCCTTCAAGACGTCCCAAAGCGCCTGCTTGATGACGTTCTCACGAGGCAACACGCCACGCCAGCCGTCGGGACGCACACGCCTGACGGCCGCATCCAATTCGAGCGAAAGCGCCAGCGCCTGTTCCGGTGTACGGCCGTTGGCAATTTTCAGATTATTGAACAGTGCCCGCTTGCCGGGAGTATCCAATGCCGCCGGAGTATCGCCAGCCTTGCCGTTGTGCACCTTCGTCGCCAGATCGGCCATCTGCTTCAGATATTCCTCGTAGTCGACGGCCTTTTCCTTGCGCTTCTTGATGATCTCATCCAGCAGCGCGGACATCTTTGCAAAGTACGCCGGATCGGTCAGGTGATCCTTGACGATCTTGCTGCGGACGTTGTTCTCAATGGTCTCGGCAACTGACTGCCGATCTTTAATCTCACTGAGCTTCTTCGCGATTGCATCGGCAATGCCAGTCTTCACGATCAGGTCAAGCAAGCCGATATTCTCAAATTCGGAAATCTTGCGCGGCTCACTGGCTTGGATGTACGTGTCAATCAGGTGGCGCATGTCCGCCTCATACGGCTTGAGATCCAGCGTCTCGCCGCTCGCGAGGCGGATCGTCTCGCGCAGCTTCACGTACTGCTCCAGTTTCTGCCGGATCAACGCCTGTTGCGCGGTACTGTAGCCGGCTTCGTCGAGCTCATCGGCAATACAGGCATAGGCGCGGAGCAAGCCGACCGCGCCGGTATAAAAGGCGACCCGCTGCGGTTCGCGGGCTTTCAAGTCGTCCGCGATCTCGGTGTTTCCACAGAAGTAGTGGATGTATTCCAGCTCGCCCTTGGGTGGTTTTACCTTTTCTACCAGCAGCGCCAAGGCTTCCAATGCCGCGTCGAGACGCTCCCGGCCTTTATGGATCCGACTCTCGAGCAGGACTTCCGGTTCGACGCCGCCCGCGCTGTGGTCAAGCTCGGACGAATACACGGCGATGGCGTTCTCTACCTTCTTGAACAGGTCCTTGTAATCGACGATATAGCCGAAATCCTTGTCGTCTGTATCCAGCCGGTTGGTGCGGCAGATGGCCTGAAACAGGCCATGATCCTGCATGGACTTGTCGATGTAGAGGTATGTACAGGGTGGGGCGTCGAATCCGGTCAGCAGCTTGTCCACGACGATCAGCAGCTTCATGTTGGCCGGTTCCTTGATGAACCTGGCCTTGGCCTGATCCTCATACGTCTCCGTTTTGGACATGCCCGCCTTCGGCTGCACGTCCTTCAACAGTTCGGTGTAGGTGTTGTAGATGAACTGCTTGTCGGTTTCCGTATTCGCCCCGGTCTCTTCGAGCGTCACATCTTTCGCCAGTGGGTTATACGACGTGACAACCGCACACTTGCCCTTGAACGGGGTTTTCTGGAACAACGCGAAATACTTACACGCCTCGTAGATGCTCGATGCCACGAGCATCGCATTGCCGCGTTCGTCGGATATCCGAGGCTTGGTGCTGAAGTCGTAAATAATGTCTTCGACAACCCGATCCATGCGCGAGCGCGAACTGAGCACGTGCTGCATCGTGCCCCACTGCTTCTTCAGTTCGTTTTTCTGCCAGTCGTTTAAGCCCTTGGTTTTGGCTTCGAACCAAGTATCGATCTTGCCCTGGGAGCCGAGCGTCTGGTCAATGTCCCGTGCCTCATAGACCAGATCAAGCACGACACCGTCTTCCACCGCCTCGCTAAATTTATAAGTGTGGATGTAACTACCAAACACCTCGAGACTGGTTGCCGCATCCCTCTTCAGCAACGGCGTGCCGGTAAAGCCGATGAACACGGCCGATGGCATCATCGCTTTCATCACCCGGTTGAGGCGACCACCCTGGGTGCGGTGACATTCATCCACGAACACAAAGAGATCGCCCACCGTCTTGCCCGACTGAGATTGCAGCTCCTTGATGAAGGTATCGAAATCTCCGTCCCCAAGCCCCTTGCCGGCGCCGAACTTATGCACTAGCGAACACAGCAGGCGCGGTGTCGGGTCGCTCAGCCGGGTCATCAGGTCACGCCCGCTACTGGTGCGATGGATCTTTTCCCCGCTACTCTCAAAGACACGCTTGATCTGTTTGTCCAGTTCGTCGCGGTCCGTGATCACGACGACACGAGCGTGCGGGTTGTTTTCCAGAATCCACTTGGCCAGCAGCACCATCAGGATGCTCTTGCCCGCCCCCTGGGTGTGCCAGATGATCCCTCCCTGGCGTTTGCGCACGTGCTCCTGCGCTGCTTTGATACCGAAATACTGGTGCACACGCGGCAGCTTTTTGATGCCGCCGTCGAACAGGATAAAGTCGTGCATCAACTCGACGAGGCGTGCCTTTTCGCACATCTTCAGCAGATACTTGTCCAGCTTGTAGCCGCTGTTATCCGCTTCGTCCTCTTTCCAATGGAGGAAGAACTTTTCCTGCGTGCCTGTCGTGCCGTATTGCAACCCTTCCGAATCGTTCCCGGCAAAGACGAACTGCACGGTGCTGAAAAACCATTCGTTGAACTCGGGCAGCTGGTTAGACAGGTTCTGCCGGATGCCATTGCCGATACTGACCCGGCTGTTTTTCAGTTCCAGCACGCCAATGGCGATGCCGTTGACGTAGAGCACGATGTCAGGACGGCGCTCGTGCCCGCCTTCCAGGGTGACTTCCTCGGCGATCGCGAAGTGGTTTCGGGACGGGTGTTCCCAATCGATGAGCCAGACCGTGTCGGCCACCTTGTCGCCTTCGACCTTCACCGGGATGCCGTAGCGAAGAAGCTGATAGACCGCCTCGTTGTTTGCGTCCAGCTTGCGCTGCGGATGGTTGGCTTCGGTCTTCAGCCGGTAAATTGCCTGGCTGATTTGCGCAGGACGATAACCGGCCTCAAGCAGGTACGCCGCCAGCAACGCTTCTTCGATGTTGCTGTTACCGGCGCGATCAGTCCAATCGCCGAGCGGGGCGTAGCCTAGCTGCTCGGTGAACAGCTTGATGACCCGGTTCTGCGTGGCTTTTTCTGATTTTCCGATCTCATCCGTCATTGGAGTCCCTTACACCAGCCGTGTCTTGCCGGTCAGCAGTTCCCGCATCATGCCCTGTTTCAGCAGATGGGACTTGTCGCGCCGCGCCTCCAGCGCTGCGAGTTCGGCGTCCATGTCGCTCAACACTTCTGCAATCGCGGCTTGTTCTTCCTTCGTTGTTGGCAGCTGGACTTCATAAGCCGCCAACTGCGTTTTGCCTATTTCAAGAAATGTGCTGCCTGCGCACAAGCGAACGAATCCTTGCTTCTGCGTTTGCAGCAAGTAATAGAGAAATTCCACGTCCGTAGCCTCGAACGGCACGAAGTTCTTGAAGCCTTGATTTGTTGTGACGGGAACTGAGTTGATGGCGCACTCACCGATGGTGGCACGTGACGTCATCACCACGGAGTTGGCCGGAATCAATTCCGCAGAACTGTTCAACAGGCCGTCCTGCGTAATCGTGCGGCTCGTCTGCGCAAGGTACTTGGAGCCATTCAGCTGCGTGATGTCCGTTGGCGTACACCACGGAATTCCGCCATCCCAGAATCGGGCAATGCTGGTGCTTGGCGTTCCACCGCTGCGAATGTTCGCAAGCTGATCGAGCCGCTTCACTTCCCACTCCCCATCAAACCCCGGCAACCGCGTTTTACCCGTAAGCAACTGCTGCATGGCAGCCTGCTTTAGGTCGCGCTTCTTGGCGATGAGTTTGTCCACGCCCGACAGCAGGGCGTCCACGTCGCTCAGGGCGGTGGCGATGGCGGATTGTTCGGCGGTGGTAGGCGGAAGCGGAATTGGATAGGTCTTGAGTTTTTGGCCGTTGATGTTCGCTTGGCCGACAGCAACGCTCAAAACCTTGAAGCTGTATTTCTTGGCTAGTTCCGTGTTCAGGGTGTAGTTGAGAAAGTGCGAATCCAAGAGATCCTTCTTGGCGTTTATGCGAATCAGATAGCCAGCAAAGATTGCAGGCTGCTCCCCACGATAGATGGATGTCTTGCCCACTAGGTCAATCGTGTTCGTGCGATTGAACAAAACGTCACCGGAGCGAAGCGCGTACTTCGCAATTTCTCTCTCGTCAGCGGTGTAAACAAGGTCGTTCCAATCGATCTTGCCGCCTTGCAGGTTGCCCATGCGTAGCACTGGCACCAAACCTTTCGTGCTGGACTTTGCTGACGAACCATATTCGACGGACGTGACCAATCGACCAAGCGGTGTCACATCCCAATCCTCTGGGATAACACCAACTTCCGTTTGCTTGTATCCCGGCCTCAGTTCCACACCGCCCCCATCTTGCGTAGATGCTCCTCAACGCGAGCAGACAGTGCGGCGACGTCATCGACCAACACTGGCAATGGGGATTCATAGCGCAAGGCCAAGTCGCGAACACGGCTGGTGAGCTTTTGCGATACACGCTCAAGTTCACCGGACACGGTCGCAGACAAAGCCGCGAGCCACTTATCCTCGACAACGAGCGCCTTAATTTCCTCGATAGTGAGCTTGGGGTATTGCGCGTAAGCCTTGGCATCCAGCTCGGCTTCCAGTGTCTTGAGCGTCTTCTTCAGCCCCGATTCCTTATCGGACAGCGACTGCCATTGCTTCAACACAGCAAGTTCCTCGGAAGCATCTTCGTCTTTGCCAATTTCTTTGATACGCTCCTTCACTGCCGCCGCGTTGATTTTGTCGAAGCCGCTGAACGCGCTTTCATCGCCGCTTTGTTCTTCCTCCAGCTCGGCCAGGGCGCTGCTGGCGGCTTCCAGCGTGGCGCTCGCCTCATCAATCGCCTTCTGCTCCGCAGCGAAATAACGCGCCACGACGTACTGCTTGGGTACCAAGTCGCACGCCCACCCCTTGTCCTTTTCGACTACCTTGGCGTTGTCGCCCTTGCCTTTCTTCGTCTTCTCGATGACACGATAGGTCTGTGCCACCCAACCATCGGCTGCCAGCAGGTAAGCATCGTCCTGCATGGTTTCCGCCCAGTAATCCATCAGGTGCTGGTACACGTCGTAGGCATCGATCAGCGGCTTTCCTTCGTAGTGGTTGAGCAGGCCATCGGCCAGCTCAACAATGAGCTGCTTCGGGTGAAAGCCCTTGTCCAGCGCCTTCAGCTCGAGAACGGCCTGCGCCCGCCAAGCACCGAAGTGTTGTCCCATCTTCTCGAGATAAGCAGCGAACTGCGGGTGCTGGAAGATGGTGAGCTTGATGGCGGCCTTGTCCACGGCCAGCGTGGCATAGCCTTCCCGCAGCGGATTGAACAGTGCGCGTCTAAGCTGCGGGCAGACCGCCCAGTAGTCGCTCAAGGCTTCCACGTCTGCCAGAGGGATGCCGCCCTGCAGGTGGCCGTGAATGTCCTGAATATCCTCGACCACGCTGCTGTCGATGTAGCGTGGCAGGTTGAGGTTGAAGTCATTCTTCTCGATCTCGGCCAGACCCACCATGCGGGCGTAGCGCGGATCGCTCTCGTCCTGGCGGTTGAACACGTCCACAATGCGATGAATATCCTGCTCGCGCAGGCGGTTCTTGGGACCATCCTTGATGAAGCCGCTGCTGGCATCGATCATGAAGATACCCTTGCGTGCCTGGGCGTTTTCCTTGTCGATGACAATGATGCAGGCCGGAATGCCCGTGCCGTAGAAGAGGTTGGCCGGCAGGCCGATGATGCCCTTGATGTAGCCGTGGCGAATCAGGTTTTTGCGGATTTCGCTTTCCGCATTGCTACGGAACAGCACGCCGTGCGGCAAGATGCACGCGCCCTTGCCGTTGGATTTCAGGCTGCGCACGATATGCAGCAAATAGGCGTAGTCGCCCTGCTTGGCCGGAGGCACGCCGAACGTATCGAAACGCCCATACGGGTCGTGGAGCGGATCAAGCCCCGTGCTCCAGCGCTTGTCGGAGAACGGCGGATTTGCGACCACGAAGTCAAAGGTCTTCAGGGCGGCACCATCCCGGAACTTTGGGTCGGTCAGCGTGTTGCCCTGGCCGATCAACGCCGTGGGGTTGTCGTGTAGGATCATGTTCATGCGCGCAAGACCACTGGTCGCCGAATCCTTTTCCTGACCGTACAGGGTGACTGCGGTGTGCGCCGCATCGCCCACTTTCAGCAGCAAGGAGCCGGAGCCGCATGTCGGGTCGTACACGGTGGTGTCTGTGCTGGTCTGCGCACTGCCGATACCGATGACAGCGGCCAGAATACGGCTGACTTCGGCTGGCGTATAGAACTGCCCCTTGCTCTTGCCACTTTCCGTTGCGAAGTGACGCATCAGGTATTCGTACGCGTCACCGAGAATGTCGTCACCGTCGGCACGGTTCTTCGAGAAATCCAGATCGGGGTTCTCGAACACGGCAATCAGTTCCGTAAGGCGCGCGACCATATCCTTGTCCGTGCCGAGTTTGCCGGTATCGTTGAAGTCCGGCATGTCCGACAGCTTATTAGCTGCGGCCAGCGGTCCGACGATTTTCTTGTTGATCTGGTCACCAATGTCCGGCTTGCCTTTCAGGGCAACCATGTCCGCGAAGTTGGCACCGTCGGGAATCGTGATTGGCGCATAGCGCTGCCCGGCGTATTTATCGCTGACGTACTTGATGAACAGCAGGACCAGCACGTAGTCCTTGTACTGGCTCGCGTCCATCCCTCCGCGCAACAGGTCGCAGGATTCCCAGAGGGAAGAGTAAAGCTCGGATTTCTTGATTGCCATTGGCTCGTATGGGAACGGGAGTCGGTCTCTGCCTAATCAGTCGGGCAATGTACGGTTTCGAATTCTAAGACACATGAACACAACGACGATTAAAAAGATTCATCGCGGAAGATCCAACGGACACCGCTCCGGGCATGGGGGCATACATTTCTGGCCGAGCCGAAAATTAGCCCGATGCCCCAATCTGCTCCGAAAGGTCCTCAGCTGTCCACGGGATCTATCCTCCCGAAATGGAAACAAAAAACCCCGTGAGCCTTTCGGGACACGGGGTTTTCGGACTTCTTCGGAAGTGCCTCGAATTCTGCGGAAGTTTCAAGGGCAGACACGAAGTCAAACGCATTAAGCGGTCGTACCCGTCGCAAACCTTTGGCGCCAGTCACATTTACTCTGGCGCCCTTTGCGACAACAACATTGTCAAACATCAATATTCCCCGCCCTCAACGCATTCGACTCAATAAACGCCCGACGCGGCTCCACATCATCCCCCATGAGCGTCGTAAAGATGCCATCCGCCGCAATAGCATCCTCAATCTGCACACGAAGCAAGCGACGCACGGTCGGATCCATCGTCGTCTCCCAAAGCTGCCCAGGGTTCATCTCACCGAGACCCTTATAGCGCTGCTTCGAAATATTGCGTTCAGCATCAGCCAGCAACCACTTCATAGCGCTCTTGAAGTCGGTAACAGCCATACTGCGCTCGCCACGTTTAATGACAGCCCCAGTCCCAATCAACCCCTTAAACGTATTAGCGGTATTGATCAGCTGCTGGTAATCAGCAGTGAGTTGGAAATCCTGATCCAGCACAGAAATCTTCTGATTACCGTGATGGGTCCGCGCAACGCGCAGCGAGCGCAGCTCACGCACCGGGTCATACATCGTCGTAACGGTAACCTCAGGCTTCAACGCATCATCCCGCAGCTTCGCCTCAAGCGCCGCCGCCGACGCCGCAGCCGCTTCCTCGCTGGAGAGGTCGATAACAACCCCATCCATCACAGCCTCAAGCGCCCCAGCGTCATACAACCGGCTCAGTCGGTTCACCACAGCTTGAGCCAACAAATAAGCCCGAGCCAACTCACCCAACGCATCCCCGGTAATCGGCGTAGCGCCCTCAGAAGCCAACAACTCCGACCCCTGCAACGCCAACTTCAGGATGTGAGCATTAACCTCAGCCTCATCCTTCAAATACCGCT
The DNA here is from genome assembly GCF_009455635.1 of Paraburkholderia agricolaris. Taxonomy (NCBI): domain Bacteria; kingdom Pseudomonadati; phylum Pseudomonadota; class Betaproteobacteria; order Burkholderiales; family Burkholderiaceae; genus Paraburkholderia; species Paraburkholderia agricolaris. Next base: position 4,768 of record NZ_QPER01000001.1, on the reverse strand, counting down.
CATCCTTACCCGCCTTGATCTTGAACAGCGGCGGCTGCGCGATATAGATATACCCACGCTCGATCATGTCGGGCATCTGACGATAGAAGAACGTCAGCAGCAGCGTACGGATGTGCGCGCCGTCCACGTCAGCATCGGTCATGATGATGATGCGGTGATAACGCAGCTTGTCCAGGTTGTAGTCTTCCTTACCAATCCCACAACCCAAGGCAGTAATCAAAGTCACAATCTGCTCCGAAGAAAGCAGCTTGTCATAGCGCGCCTTCTCCACGTTGAGCACCTTGCCCCGTAGCGGCAAGATCGCCTGAAACTTCCGGTCACGCCCCTGCTTCGCCGAGCCGCCTGCCGAGTCGCCCTCGACGATATAAATTTCCGACTTCGCCGGGTCCTTCTCCTGGCAATCCGCCAGCTTGCCCGGCAGACCCACGCCATCCAGAACGCCCTTACGACGCGTCATTTCACGCGCCTTGCGAGCCGCATCCCGCGCCCGCGCTGCGTCGACGATCTTGCCGCAAATGATCTTCGCGTCGTTCGGCGTTTCCAGCAGGAATTCTTCGAGCGCCTTCGCGACCACATCCTCCACCGGCGCGCGCACTTCCGACGACACCAGCTTGTCCTTGGTCTGCGCGCTGAACTTCGGCTCCGGCACCTTCACCGACAGCACGCACGAGAGCCCTTCGCGCATGTCGTCGCCGGACGTCTCGACCTTCGCTTTCTTCGCGACTTCGTGATCGTTGATGTACTTGTTCAACACGCGCGTCATCGCCGCACGCAACCCGGTCAGGTGGGTGCCGCCGTCGCGCTGCGGAATGTTGTTCGTGAAGCACAGCACGTTTTCGTTGTAGCTGTCGTTCCACTGCATCGCCACTTCCACGCCCACGCCGTCTTTCTCGCCGCTGATGTGGAAAATGTTCGGGTGCAGCACGGCCTTGTTCTTGTTGATGTACTCAACAAAACCCTTCACGCCGCCCACGAACGCGAAATCTTCTTCCTTGCCCGTGCGCTGGTCGGTCAGCTTGATGCGCACGCCGTTATTCAGGAACGACAGTTCGCGAATCCGCTTGGCCAGAATGTCGTAGTGATATTCGACATTGCCGAAGATCGTCTCGTCAGCCAGGAAGTGCACTTCGGTGCCGCGGTTTTCGGTGTCGCCAATCAGCTGAATCGGCGAGACAGCCACGCCGTCGATCTCTTCGATCACGCGGTTCTGCGGCACGCCACGGTGGAATTCCATGAAGTGCTTCTTGCCGTCGCGGCGAATGGTCAGGCGCAGCCACGCCGAGAGCGCGTTCACGCACGAGACGCCCACGCCGTGCAGGCCGCCGGACACCTTGTAGCTGTTCTGGTCGAACTTGCCGCCGGCGTGCAGTTCGGTCATCACGATTTCAGCGGCGCTGCGCTTCGGATCGTGCTTGTCGTCCATCTTCAGGCCGGTCGGCACACCGCGGCCGTTGTCGGTGATCGAGATCGAGTTGTCCGCGTGAATGATCACCTGGATATCGTTGCAATGCCCCGCCAACGCTTCGTCGATGGAGTTGTCCAGCACTTCGAATACGAGGTGATGCAAACCGGTCCCGTCTGACGTATCCCCGATGTACATCCCCGGCCGCTTGCGTACCGCCTCCAGACCTTCGAGGATCTGAATCGAGGAGGCGCCGTAGCTGTTATCGGGTTGCGAATTGTTCGTTTCAGTCATGGATTTTTTCCGGTTCTGCGTTGCTGCTTGGTTGCTGCTCGGGACTTTTCAAAACACCATAAAAACGCCAAAGGGGCGCTGCGCCCCTTGGTGTGTTCTTGGTTTTTGGACGCGTTAGATGCGCATCGGCATCACGACGTATTTGAATTCGTCGTTCTCGGGAATCGTGATCAACGCGCTGGAGCTGGCGTCGCCAAGGCTCACTTGCAACATGTCGACCTTCAGGTTCGCGAGCACGTCGAGCAGATACGTGACGTTGAACCCGATATCGACGCTGTCGCCGTCGTACGCGATTTCCAGTTCTTCCTGCGCCTCTTCCTGATCGGCGTTGGTCGACATGATCTTCAACTGGCCCGGCTCGATAATGCAGCGCACGCCCTTGAATTTGTCCGACGTCAGAATCGCGGCGCGTTGCAGCGAACGCTGCAGTTCTTCACGGCCGATCACGAACTGATTCTTGTGCGACTTCGGAATCACGCGCTGGAAGTCGGGGAATTTGCCTTCCACCAGCTTCGACACCAGTTCGACCTGGCCGAAGGTGAACTTCACCTGCGTCGGCGCGATGTCGATCTTCAGCGTGTCGTCGATGTCTTCCAGGAGACGCTGCAGTTCCAGAATCGTCTTGCGCGGAATGATCACTTCCTGACGCGCGAACGAGCCTTCGATCTTCATCGACGAGAACGCGAGGCGGTGGCCGTCGGTTGCGACTGCCATCAGTTGGTCGCCATCTACCACCAGCAGCATGCCGTTCAGGTAGTAGCGAATGTCCTGCTGGGCCATCGAAAAATGGACCATGCCGAGCAACTGGCGGAACGTTTTCTGGGGAACCACCAGGTTCGCGCCGTAGTCTTTAGCCTGAGCGACGGTCGGGAACTCGTCGGCCGCGAGAGTTTGCAGCGCAAAGCGGCTCTTGCCGGATTGCACGGTCAAACGCTTGTCGTTCAAGGTCAGCGTAACTTGCCCGTCGGGCATCGCGCGCAAAATGTCGAGGAGCTTTCTTGCTGCCACCGTGGTCGCGACCGAATCGCCGCCCACGCCAAAATCGGCACGCGTGGTGATCTGCAACTCGAGGTCGGTCGACAGGAACGACACGTCAGGGCCGTTCTTGGTAATCAGCAAATTGGCGAGGATCGGCAACGTATGGCGGCGTTCGACGATGCCGCTCACGGTTTGCAGCGGCCTGAGGAGGTTATCGCGTTCGGTCTTGACCAGTTGCATAGAGTTCCTTCGTTGATATGACGGCCTGCGCGCCTGACTTGCCAGCCTTACAGCGCGCAGCCGCGGCTCCCCGCCGGCGCCACGCAGCGCCTGTCACGGCGTGAATTCCGCCCGCGGCCGCCGGGCGGTTAAACCTGTATTGTGCCTGAAAACGGAACCGCTCCACTAAAATGGGGGCGAGTTCCGAAATAAACAGGTCGAATTTCCCATACAACCTGCTTAACCTTTCAGCGTTTGCTCCAGCACGTGCAGTTCGTGGTTCAGCTGCGCGTCCGTGCCGCGCTCGGCGGCAATCTTGCGCACCGCGTGCAGCACGGTGGTGTGGTCGCGCCCGCCAAACAGCTCGCCGATTTCCGGCAAACTCTTCTGGGTCAGCTCCTTCGCCAGATACATCGCGATCTGCCGCGGCCGCGCAATGTTCGCCGGACGCTTCTTCGAATACATATCCGCGACCTTGATGCTGTAGAAGTCAGCCGTGGTCTTCTGGATGTTTTCCACCGAAATCTGCCGGTTTTGCACCGTCAGCAGGTCTTTCAGCGCTTCTTTCGTCACTTCAATCGTGATTTCGCGGCCGTGGAACTTCGAATACGCGAGGATCTTGCGCAGCGCGCCTTCCAGTTCACGCACGTTCGAGCGCAGATGCTTGGCGACGAAGAACGCGACGTCTTCATTCAGGCTCACGAACTCGGATTGCGCCTTGCGCATCAGAATCGCGACGCGCATTTCCAACTCGGGCGGCTCGATCGCCACCGTGAGGCCAGAGTCGAAGCGCGAGATCAGGCGATCGTCGATGCCGGAGATTTCCTTCGGATACGTGTCGCTGGTGATGATCACCTGCGCCTTGTTCGCGACCAGCGCCTCGAACGCGTAGAAGAATTCCTCTTGTGTGCGCGACTTGCCTGAGAAAAATTGAATATCGTCGATCAGCAGCAGGTCGAGCGAGTGGTAGTAGCGCTTGAAGTCGTCGAACGCCTTGCGCTGGTAGGCCTTCACCACGTCGGACACATACTGTTCCGCGTGGATGTAGCGAATCCGCGCGCCGGCCTTGTCCATCAGAAGCTGGTTGCCGATCGCGTGGATCAGGTGGGTCTTGCCCAGGCCCACGCCGCCGTAGAGAAACAGCGGGTTGTACGAGATGCCCGGGTTGTCCGCGACCTGAATCGCCGCGGCGCGCGCCAACTGGTTGGCCTTACCGGTCACGAAGTTGTCGAAGGTCAGCACGGGGTTGAGCTTCGAGCGCTCGTACATCGAGTCGTTCTCGCCGTTGCCGTTCGAGCTGGCGCTCTGGCCCGGACGCCATGTGCGGCGTGCGGCCGCGGCTTCGTTCGCGTCGAGGCTGGGCAGATCGAGGTCGGCGGCATCGTCAGCGGCCGCGCGGGCGTTTGCGTTGTGGTCAGCCGCAGCGCGAGCATTCGCGTTGAGATTCGCCATGGCGCTGTTCGCGCTGTTGGCGCGCGCGGCCTGCGACGCCTGCACGGCGCCGACGGCTGCGTCCACGGCGGCCCCGCCGCCGTTCGAACCAGACGAATGCCCAGCGCCCATCGAAGCAGGCGCGGAAGCCGGACGCGACGGCGCCGACGACGCTGCCGCGGGGGCGCGCATGCCGGCTTTCGGGTCCAGCACAAATTGCACGTCGACCGGGGTATGCCAGAAATCGCGGGCCATATCCGCGATGCGGCCGGAGAACTGGCTCTTGACCCAGTCGAGCTTGAAGCGATTCGGCGCGGCGATGCTAAGCGTGTTCGCAGCGGCGTCGAAGGCGACCGGGGCCAACGGTTTGATCCACGTCACGTACTGCTGGGGCGTAAGCTCACGCTCCAGCAATGCGGAACAGTGTTGCCAGAAATCGTTCAT